>NZ_JBWKWA010000001.1:0-4584905 GCF_059422005.1 Paraburkholderia sp. GW821-FHT02A12
GTGCAAGCGGCGCAGGCCGCGCGCGCCGGCGGCGTCAACGCGGCTGCGCAGCAGAATGCGAACGCCCGCGCATCGGCGGCTGCAGCCGAAGATTCCGCCGACCTCGACCTCCCCAGCCTCGACGCCAACGAAGCCGCTGCCGCCCGCCGCACGTGGCGTCCGGGCCAGAGCGTGAGCGCCAACAGCGGCGAAAACGACTCGATGTACGAGCGCTCGAAGCTGAACCCCGTGCTCACCTTCGACAACTTCGTGACCGGTAAGGCCAACCAGCTGGCGCGCGCCGCGGCGATCCAGGTCGCGGACAATCCGGGCATCTCGTACAACCCGCTGTTCCTGTACGGAGGCGTGGGTCTCGGCAAGACCCACCTGATCCACGCGATCGGCAACCAGCTCCTGATGGACAAGGCCGGCGCGCGGATTCGCTACATCCACGCGGAACAGTACGTGTCCGACGTGGTGAAGGCGTACCAGCGCAAGGCGTTCGACGACTTCAAGCGCTACTACCACTCGCTCGACCTGCTGCTGATCGACGATATTCAATTTTTCTCAGGCAAGTCGCGCACGCAGGAAGAATTCTTCTACGCGTTCGAGGCGCTGGTCGCGAACAAGGCGCAGGTGATCATCACCAGTGATACGTACCCGAAGGAAATTTCGGGCATCGACGACCGCCTGATCTCGCGCTTCGACTCCGGCCTGACGGTGGCGATCGAGCCGCCCGAGCTGGAAATGCGCGTCGCGATTCTGATGCGCAAGGCGCAATCGGAGTTCGTGAGCCTGAACGAAGACGTCGCGTTCTTCGTCGCGAAACATTTGCGCTCGAACGTGCGTGAGCTCGAAGGCGCGCTGCGCAAGATTCTCGCGTACTCGAAGTTCCACGGCCGCGAAATCACCATCGAACTGACGAAAGAAGCGCTGAAAGACCTGCTGACGGTGCAAAACCGGCAGATTTCCGTGGAAAACATCCAGAAGACGGTGGCCGACTTCTACAGCATCAAAGTGGCCGACATGTATTCGAAGAAGCGTCCGGCGAACATCGCGCGGCCGCGGCAGATCGCGATGTATCTGGCGAAGGAGCTGACGCAGAAAAGTTTGCCCGAAATCGGCGAATTGTTCGGTGGGCGCGACCACACCACGGTGCTGCACGCGGTGCGCAAGATTGCCGACGAGCGCAGCAAGGACGCGCAACTGAACCACGAACTGCACGTGCTGGAGCAGACCCTGAAGGGCTAAGCGGCCCGGACGGAAAAATCGACCTGTTTATTTCCAAACTCGCCCCCATTTTAGTGAGGCGGTTCCGTTTTCAGGCACAATACAGGTTTAACCGCCCGGCGGCCGCGGGCGGATTTCACGCCGTGACAGGCGCTGCGTGGCGCCGGCGGGGAGCCACGGCTGCGTGCTGGAAAGCTGCCTGGCAAGGCGCGCAGGCCGTCATATCAACGAAGGAACTCTATGCAACTGGTCAAGACCGAACGCGATAACCTCCTCAGGCCGCTGCAAACCGTGAGCGGCATCGTCGAACGCCGCCATACGTTGCCGATCCTCGCCAATTTGCTGATTACCAAGAACGGCCCGGACGTGTCGTTCCTGTCGACCGACCTCGAGTTGCAGATCACTACGCGCGCGGATTTCGGCGTGGGCGGCGATTCGGTCGCCACCACCGTGGCAGCGAGAAAGCTCCTCGACATTCTGCGCGCCATGCCCGACGGGCAGGTCACGCTCACGCTGAACGACAAGCGTTTGACCGTGCAATCCGGCAAGAGCCGCTTTGCGCTGCAAACCCTGGCGGCCGACGAGTTCCCGACCGTCGCTCAGGCTAAAGACTACGGCGCGAACCTCGTGGTTCCCCAAAAGACGTTCCGCCAGTTGCTCGGCATGGTCCACTTCTCGATGGCCCAGCAAGACATCCGCTACTACCTGAACGGCATGCTGCTGGTGGTGGACGGCGACCAGCTGATGGCGGTCGCGACCGACGGCCACCGTCTGGCGTTCTCGTCGATGAAGATCGAAGGCTCGTTCGCGCGCCAGGAAGTGATCATTCCGCGCAAGACGATTCTGGAACTGCAGCGCCTGCTGGAAGACATCGACGACACGCTGAAGATCGACATCGCGCCCACGCAGGTGAAGTTCACCTTCGGCCAGGTGGAACTGGTGTCGAAGCTGGTGGAAGGCAAATTCCCCGACTTCCAGCGCGTGATTCCGAAGTCGCACAAGAATCAGTTCGTGATCGGCCGTGAAGAACTGCAGCGTTCGCTGCAACGCGCCGCGATTCTGACCTCGGACAAATTCAAGGGCGTGCGCTGCATCATCGAGCCGGGCCAGTTGAAGATCATGTCGACCAACGCCGATCAGGAAGAGGCGCAGGAAGAACTGGAAATCGCATACGACGGCGACAGCGTCGATATCGGGTTCAACGTCACGTATCTGCTCGACGTGCTCGCGAACCTGAAGGTCGACATGTTGCAAGTGAGCCTGGGCGACGCCAGCTCCAGCGCGTTGATCACGATTCCCGAGAACGACGAATTCAAATACGTCGTGATGCCGATGCGCATCTAACGCGTCCAAAAACCAAGAACACACCAAGGGGCGCAGCGCCCCTTTGGCGTTTTTATGGTGTTTTGAAAAGTCCCGAGCAGCAACCTTGCAGTAACGCAGAACCGGAAAAAATCCATGACTGAACTGAACAATTCGCAACCCGATAACAGCTACGGCGCCTCGTCGATTCAGATCCTCGAGGGTCTGGAGGCGGTGCGCAAGCGTCCCGGGATGTACATCGGGGATACATCGGACGGCACCGGTCTGCATCACCTCGTATTCGAAGTGCTGGACAACTCGATCGACGAAGCGTTGGCCGGGCACTGCAACGATATCCAGGTGATCATCCACGCGGACAACTCGATTTCCATTACCGACAACGGCCGCGGTGTGCCGACCGGTCTCAAGATGGACGACAAGCACGATCCGAAGCGCAGCGCCGCTGAAATCGTGATGACCGAGCTGCACGCCGGCGGCAAGTTCGACCAGAACAGCTACAAGGTGTCCGGCGGCCTGCACGGCGTGGGCGTGTCGTGCGTGAACGCGCTCTCCGCGTGGCTGCGCCTCACGGTGCGCCGCGACGGCAAGAAGCACTTCATGGAATTCCACCGTGGCGTGCCGCAGAACCGCGTGATCGAAGAGATCGACGGCGTGGCTGTGTCGCCGATTCAGGTGATCGGCGACACCGAGAACCGCGGCACCGAAGTGCACTTCCTGGCTGACGACACGATCTTCGGCAATGTCGAATATCACTACGACATTCTGGCCAAGCGGATTCGCGAACTGTCGTTCCTGAATAACGGCGTGCGGATTCGCCTGACCGACCAACGCAGCGGCAAGGAAGAAGATTTCGCGTTTGTGGGCGGCGTGAAGGGTTTTGTTGAGTACATCAACAAGAACAAGAGCGTGCTGCACCCGACCATTTTCCACGTGAGCGGCGAGAAGGACGGCGTGGGCGTGGAAGTGGCGATGCAGTGGAACGACAGCTACAACGAAAACGTGCTGTGCTTCACGAACAACATTCCGCAGCGCGACGGCGGCACGCACCTGACCGGGTTGCGGGCGGCGATGACGCGCGTGTTGAACAAGTACATCAACGATCACGAAGTCGCGAAGAAAGCGAAGGTCGAGACGTCCGGCGACGATATGCGCGAAGGGCTCTCGTGCGTGCTGTCGGTGAAGGTGCCGGAGCCGAAGTTCAGCGCGCAGACCAAGGACAAGCTGGTGTCGTCGGAAGTGCGCGCGCCGGTGGAGGATGTGGTCGCGAAGGCGCTCGAAGAATTCCTGCTGGAAACGCCGAACGACGCGAAGATCATTTGCGGCAAGATTGTTGATGCCGCGCGGGCGCGGGATGCGGCGCGCAAGGCGCGTGAGATGACGCGGCGTAAGGGCGTTCTGGATGGCGTTGGTTTGCCTGGGAAGCTGGCGGATTGTCAGGAGAAGGACCCGGCGAAGTCAGAGATTTATATCGTCGAGGGTGATTCGGCAGGCGGGTCGGCGAAGCAGGGGCGCGATCGGAAGTTTCAGGCGATTTTGCCGCTGCGCGGCAAGGTGCTTAACGTTGAGAAGGCGCGGTATGACAAGCTGCTTTCTTCGGAGCAGATTGTGACTTTGATTACCGCGCTGGGTTGTGGGATTGGCAAGGAAGACTACAACCTGGACAAGCTGCGTTATCACCGCATCATCATCATGACCGATGCTGACGTGGACGGCGCGCACATCCGGACGCTGCTGCTGACGTTCTTCTATCGGCAGATGCCGGACATGATCGAGCGTGGGTATATCTATATTGCGCAGCCGCCGCTGTTCAAGATCAAGGCGGGTAAGGATGAGCGGTATTTGAAGGATGAGGCTGAGGTTAATGCTCACATCCTGAAGCTGGCGTTGCAGGGGTCGGAGCTTTTGGCTTCTGAAAACGCTACGCCGATTACGGGGGATGCATTGGGTGAGTTGGCTCGGGCTTATTTGCTTGCGCAAGCTGTCGTGAATCGTCTGAGCCGGTTGTATGACGCTGGGGCGCTCGAGGCTGTGATGGATGGGGTTGGGATTGACCTGTCTAGTGAGGAAGCGGCTGAGGGTTCGGCTAAGGCTTTGGAAGCGAAGCTGCGGGATGATGCGTTGAAGCCTGAGGTTAAGGTCACGACGATGTATGACCCGGTGCGGGAGTTGCGCTCGCTGCGCGTCGCTCGGACGCATCATGGGAATCAGAAGATTTCTGTGCTGGATCAGGATTTTCAGCTGACTGCGGATTACCAACAGCTGATCAATACCGCTAATACGTTTAAGGGGTTGATTGGCACGGGTGCGGTGATCAAGCGTGGTGAGCGGAGTATGGCTGTTACCGACTTCAAGAGCGCTATGAAGTGGTTGCTGGCTGATGCTGAACGGAATATTTCCAAGCAGCGCTATAAGGGCCTCGGTGAGATGAACCCTGGGCAGCTTTGGGAGACTACGATGGATCCGACGGTGCGTCGCTTGCTTCGTGTGCAGATTGAGGATGCTATCGCGGCCGATGGCATCTTTACGACGCTCATGGGGGATGATGTGGAGCCGCGGCGGGCTTTCATCGAGTCGAATGCGTTGAGGGCGGGGAATATTGATGTTTGAGGACTCTGTAGCGGGAGCCATAACCTGAGATTTTGGGAAGCATCCATTGAGACATTTATCGATGGATGCGCTCCGATAGCTCACATGACGGCACCCAACTGGCGTCACAGCCGAAGGAACGACGGTCACAGCGTTTGAGACGGCCGTCGTTTTCTCGGTCCGGGCAACAATCATAGGGGGGCTTTTCAGCCCGACTTCTGCTGCCTTCGCTGGTCGGCGCTTCTCGCCTGTGCTCCGGACCAAAGTAATGAAAGCGATTCCGCCTGCGACAGCATCGCCCAGCTCACGCACAGGCTTCGTTGGTCGCCAGAACATCGTAGTCGTGGTGACCCGGTTTGCTGCTCTAGCGAATGCGCTTGTTTGTAGATAGACGCACGGCGCCCATCGCCTCTGAAGGATTCCGGGCGGCGACGGCCGTTGATGCACTCCTATCTGACGCCGGCAAAAACGTGGAATCTGGCGAAGTCGGTGACGGTGGAGTGAGTGAGGCGATTGGGGGCGGCGTATTTGCGCAACATGCTGAGATGCATTAGTTTTGGTTACCAGACCTCGATTCAGTTTTGGTTACGGGGGCTCCTACCTGCCGCTGAGCCTTACCTGACAAGGCGTAACCAGAATTAATGTCAAAGGGGCGCTGGAGCATCTTCCAGCGCCCCTTTTTTGCGACTCCCTCCAGATTTCCTGGTTTCACGCAGGCTGTGTCGTCGCCGCGATGTCGCACCGCACAAAATAACAAACCGTCCTCGGGGCTTCTTCGAAAGACTCGGAGACTTCGAAGCCCGTTGCAAAGGCTGTTTGCCCGACCCATGTTTCAGGGAGAGAGGCGCTGCGTGTCGCGCCTGTCAGATAATTGGGCGACGCATCTTTGTCCTTCATCAGATTCACAGAAAAACTTTCATTTGACTACGTCGTATTAATAATTAGAATCACCGTCAAAGCTTTCACCTGACGAACACGAAACTAACGCCCTGATTCAAATGATTCAGCAAGGCGTGGAGTCGTTTTGTGCCTGCTGTTTAGTGGGCCGCTCTAAATAATCAAAAGGGGTCGTTATGTCTGGAGGTGGTGGTGGTGGCGGGAACTGGCGGCCTGAACCAAAGGCACCGGTAGCGCCGAATCCGGTCGGAGCCGGCGGCGGAGTTGGTGGGGTCGTCGACCCCTGCGTCATTGAAGAAGTCACGAGCCTCAATTCCGTAAACCCCGCCGCGCTTCGAAGCGCTCGTACGGGCTACCTCCTGACTGTTGCGTTCATTCCTGGACCACCTCCTCGCCTGGTTGCGCAGGACCTCGGCGGAAACACGGTCGGCTCCATCACGTCGCGCTCCATGCTGCAATTCATTCAGTGCATCCAGAGCGGTAGACAGTATGTTGCCGAGGTCTTGAGTGTTCAGGGCGGAACGTGCAGTGTCAAAGTGAGGTTGAAATGACGTCGAATGCGATAACCGTAGTCGGCGGCGTTTATCACGAACAGTGCCTCTGGCCGGCGTGGGACCAAATCTATGGCTCCGGTGGGCGAGCCGCGACGGCAATTGTCGGTCACGTCGGAAAGGTGACGTTACGCACGTATGCCTGCAAGGAACTAGAGGATGAGTTTCGTACGGCAGCGGAGGTCTTCAAGTTCGACCTAGTCACGACACCAGCAGAGACCGGGATTTCGTTCGAATATGTGCATTGCATGTCGACGCCGGTGCTGCGGCCAGCGCTGTCCTCCATCCCAAAGCACGCGCCAATCGAAGTGCAAGACGAAGCGGTGCTGCGGTTCGGCATGTTGGAGGGGGCGGCAAAAGTTGACGCCGCGTGGTGTGTGTACGACCCGCAATCGGCATTTGACCCAGAGTCATTCTGGGATAACGGCAGTAAAACCGAGCATCTCGCCATCGTGGGGAACCGCAGCGAAATCATTGCAATGGCGGGCGAGCCCGACCCAGTGAAAGCCGCTGCCAAGCTGATTCAGCTCGGCGCTGAGGTCGTGGTTGTCAAATCGGGCCCGGTAGGCGCATATGTCCATACTGCGGCTGCGAACCCAACGCTGATTCCGGCGTACCGCAGCGACCTCGTGTGGACCATCGGCTCCGGAGACGTCTTCGCAGCTGTGTTTGCAGCACGATGGGCCGTACACCGCGAAAGCCCCGAGGCTGCGGCAGAATTGGCTTCGCGCGCTGTTTCAGAGTATGCGGAGACAATGGCGTTGCCCTCCGCACCAGCTACTGAGCTTTCAAAGGCGCAGCGCGTGCCCGCGTCAACCGTACCGGGGAAGGTCTATCTCGCAAGCCCCTTCTTCAACCTGGGGCAGCGTTGGCTTGTCGACGAAGCACGACGCTACCTGACCGAGTTAGGGCTGACGGTGTTTTCTCCAGTGCACGACGTCGGTGCTGGCCCTGCAGAAGTAGTTGGACCTGCGGACCTGGCTGCGCTCGATACGTGTGACCGGGTCTTTGCGATATTGGATGGCCTCGATGCGGGCACTGTCTTCGAGGCTGGATATGCCAGAGCGAAGAATCTCCCCGTATACGTTCTTGCCCAGTCGGTAACCGAGGAAGACCTGAAGATGGTCACCGGCTCCATCTGCAAAGTCTTCTTCGACTTTGTCACCGCGTTGCATCACACGGCATGGAAAGCATGAGAACGGCCCTGCTGTTATCTGGTGGGATGGATTCGATAGCCATCGCGTATTGGAAGAAGCCCGAGGTCGCAATCACGGTCGCGTATGGTCAATGTGCCGCACAAGCCGAGCTGCGCGCAGCCGGCGCGGTATGCGAAGCGTTGGGTATTGAACACCATGTCATCGAAGCTGACCTTCGAGCACTCGGCAGTGGTGACATGGCCGGTCGAGCAGCGTCTGAGCTTGCGCCGGTTTCAGAATGGTGGCCGTTCCGTAATCAGATGTTAGTCACGTTGGCCGCAATGAAAGCGGTCGCGCTAAACGTGAACACTCTGTTAATCGGAACCCTTCGTACCGATGGAATGCATGCCGATGGCAAACCGGAATTCCTGGCGGCGATGAACGCTGTCCTCGCCTGCCAGGAGGGCTCTATAGCGCTCGCCGCACCGGCAATCGAGCTAAGTGGCGCAGAGCTTATCAAGGCTTCAGGCGTTCCCGCTGATGTTCTCGCGTGGGCACACTCTTGCCATGTTGCCAATGAGGCTTGCGGAATGTGTCGAGGGTGTGCGAAGCACTATGAGGTCCTGGAGGAACTCGGCGTTGACCCATACTGAAGACCCTCTGCCTCTGGGGGATGGTCCGTTTCAGGACTATCCCTGGCCGATTTTGCGGACTGTACCTTTTGGACAGCACCGCGCGCCGGCCGAGAGGTCTTTCCTGGATGTCTTCGAAAGTCGACGCTCGGCTCGAGAAATGACATCAGCACCGCTCGAAGAACTCGTCGATGTGCTGCGTCTCGCCCTGGTGCCGAGGTTTTGGAAGGACGGCGACCCGCTCCTGCGAAGTCGCCGCCCCGCGCTTTCCGCGGGGGCACTACATCCAATCTCAGTTTTGTTGATTGCGGGTGTCGCCGTCTATCGAGTGAACGCGGACGAGTCTGTTCTTGAAGAACTGCACATCCCGTCCGTGCTGCGCACAAGCTGGGTGAGCAAATGCCAACGCGTGCTTCCGGCAGCTGATGGAGCGTTCATTGTGCTCATCGCCGACATGGCGAGGCCAATGGTTGCATACGAGAACAGCGAATCGCTGGTGTGGCGTGATTCGGGAGCGTTGCTCCAGACACTCGCGCTCGCTTCCGAATCGTACGGGCTAGGATTCTGCCCGCTGGGAATTCTTGGCAGCGAGGTCGTTGGCGGTTTGCCCGGGGCCGACCAGCTACTTGCTGTCGGTGCGGCTGCTATCGGACGGTCGGCCTGACTTGCTTAGGCGCAGCAACGTCGGTCAGTGGGCGTTCCCGAACAGGTCGAGTTGCTCGGCAGCTTGTCCTTGTGCCTTCCTCATAATGACTGAGAGCTGGCGCATGTGGTCCCACATCAGTCCGTCAAGGGTCGCGGCCGAGACATCAATCGCGCGTGCAAAGGCAATGAAGCGTGCCTCCAGTTTCCGGTAGTGAGTCTCAGGTTGCCATTCTTCCGGGAAGAGACCGAGATGTTGGCCTACGCGCAGGATGTGAATATCCAGAATCGCGACTTCACTCTGCGGACGCAGATTGCGAACAATCCACGAAGCTGTTTTCAGCCCGATACCGGGAAGCTCATTCAACTGGTCCCGGAAGAGGATGTCGTCCTCGGGTGGAGTGAAAGAGTGCAACCGCTGAAGACAGCCGCTCAAATACTTGGCTTTCTGTCGTATGAATCGGTATTTACGGGCTCGACCATGGAAGGTGAACGGTTCGCTCAGAACCTCTTCAAGCTCTTGCGCCGTTGTGCCCGCGCGCAGCATGTCTTTCTCGCGAACGCGCGAGTAGGCGGCCAGCGCCAACTCTGCTGGCATGCCCCAGCCACCGAGCAGGCAGGCCGCAACCTCTTCCTGCAAGGTACGACCGAGGCGGAAATCGCAGAACATCCCAGACTCAGTGTGTTGCCACGCCTGACCGCGCCAATATGCTGGCGTCATCAGTTCGTCGAATGCCCCCCACGGAAGCCCGGGAAGCACCTCTTCGTGCACCGGCGGCAGTGTCAGCTCGCGGACTTCGCCCGCGATATGAGCGTACATGGTTTGCATGGGCCGAAGCTGATTAGGTAATATTTACGCGACGATAGGCGCGCGAAATTTGCGAAGCGCCGAATAATACAACAGTCCTACGGACACGATAGGCGACATGCTCAGTCGAGTATAGGAAGAGAAACTTCGATGTACCGCTTTTTTTCTCCGTGCGCGCCTGCTGATTTGCTTCGCTCTTGCGCAGCTGCGCGATTGCTTCGTTCGCGCAAACTGCGCATGACCTCGAACACAAGGACTATGGCCCGCAGATACTCAATGTACGTTCGACACTTAGATACGAGGTAGTGATGGTCAAGCATCGGCTGCACAAGTACGTCGGCATCGACACGTTAAAGAGGATACTCGGAGGGTCCATTCGCATGACCCAGCCGGGCGCGTTCAACGACCCATTCGAACTGTTGCCAGAGATAATCGTCCCGGCTGACCAGGCGGGAAAACCAATCAGCTTTTCATTCGACATCCACGCGCCCCGGCGCGAGACCCCGCTGGTCGCGGTCGTTCAGCTCACTGACCGACAGGTGGCCAGCGATATCACGTCACGACACATACTCGATGAACTCAATCATCAGATAGGCATTCTTTGTCTGTCGAAGGCTCCCAATTCAATCTTGATGTGGTCGCATTACGCTGACCAGTACCAAGGTGCGGTCATCGCCTTCGACGCCGACCATGAGTTCTTCGCCGGTCGAATCGAGGTCGAGTACGTTGAAGAGCGTCCGAAGAAACACATCGACTCGTATAAGTCCGAGCCTGTTCCTTTGGCCGAGCTTTGCGCGAAGTCTATCGAGTGGAAATACGAACAAGAAGTGCGGATTGTGCGCCCCCTTCGGGACTGCAAGAAGATGGAAAAGCCCGACATGAGAGGGTTCCCGGTCTTCACTGCGGATATTCCTCAAGAAGCCATCGTGTCGGTCGCGCTCGGCGAGCGGACACCTGTCCCGCAGCAGCAGGAGATTTACCAGCTCGTAAAAGACACAAAAATTGGGCTAACGCTGTCAGCTGTCGACAATGTGGGTTACGGGTTTCGCCAAGAGGTCATTCTTTATCCCGGCGACCTCCGGAATCCCACCATGTCGGCGCGGACCGCTCACATATTCCTCGGCACCAGCGGCTTCCATGCCGAATTGGCTCGCTCGATGATTGACCATCACCCCATGAGTCCAATCGTGAACAAGACAGCCTAGGTACGTTGACAGCAGTTTGCTGTACATGGCAACGCCGGGGACAACAATCACAGTATGCAAACCAGTCGACGCCGGAATCGAGAATCGCCTTGCTGGAACGCGCAGGATTTTGCATCCTGTCCTCTTCAGCTCTGGTGAGGTATGCGACATGGAACCAGCGATGGCTCCCGCATGGGCGCGATTGCTTCAGATGATGCCCCTGGGCCAATGCCCGCCCTGGCCATTCTCGCGCGTACGCTTGCGAGAATAGACGGACAAGTTCCCGCTGACGTTTGGGAGGATATCGCCACGGCCGGGGCGGCACTCTGGAGTTCGGCCATGGGCTCATACGATGCCGAGCGGGTCGCAACAGGCGCCATCCTGCCGAACAGCTAAGCAGCGTGCAACGAAGAGGTGAACACAGAGATGCGGAGCACACGGTGGGAGAGGACCTGAGACGACTAAACCCGTCGGCCAACTGGCAGTCAGCCGACGGGCAGCTGGGTGCAACACGAACGCGAGAAGCCGTGACGCTCGCGTCTATGTACACATTCGTCAAGCGCCGAGCTGAGCCGCAAACACGCCCTCGAAATAGGACGGAAATCGCGTTAGAATCCGCCGGATTGGCGCTTCGTTGTTGTGCATATATGCGGCAACAGCTGCTCTCGAAGGAAAGACGCCCTCCAGCTGCGGCCGAAGCGCTTGTGCGAGCATACGGTCTGAAAGCCCTGACTCCAGAATAGCGACCGAGAGTGCGTCAGGAAGGCCATACTTCAGCCCGCTCTGAAGCATCTTCAGCAAATCAATCGTCGCGGCTGCCTCACCTTCGTTGTTGTGTTCAAAATAGGTAATGAGAGCGGTCAGGTACAGAGAGAATTCATATCCAAAGCAATTATCACAAATGTCTACGACGTCCTCGGGCGTGAATCGACGCGCGCCTTCTCCATGGCGCTTTGCAATCCCTGCTTGTTGGATAAACTGACCAATCTCATAGTACGGTCGACCGGATAACCAGAGTTGCGCCACGTCTAACAACTGATTCTTCCCGATGCAACGAGCGAAGAGGTCGTCCTCTGCGACGACCTGCAAAATCGGCCAGATTGACGCCAGCAACTCGCTCTGATTGCGCGCAGCTAGTGTCCTGAGTTAGAAATTCATTGAAAGATGTCAATCCCGTACTAAAGTGTCTTGTGTGGCACTTGATACGGGAGGTAACGATGAGCGGACGGCCCAAAGGAGAACTCGTGCTGAGCGAATCGGAACGCGAACAACTGCAAGCGCTGACGATGCGACGCAAGACGGCACAGGCCCTGGCATTGCGGGCGCGCATCGTACTGGCTTGTGCCGATGGTATGGATAACAAGACAGTTGCGGCGAAACAGCGGGTCACTCAGCAAACGGTTTCGAAGTGGCGGGCGCGGTTCGTGATCCACCGTCTGGACGGACTGCTTGATGCGCCTCGGCCCGGCGCGCCGAGAACGATCGATGACGCGCGCGTCGATGCTGTCATTGCGAAGACGCTCGAGTCCGTTCCTGTCGGAGCTACTCACTGGAGCACGCGCACGATGGCTCATGAGATGAAATTGTCGCAGACCGCAGTCACGCGAATCTGGCGTGCTTTTGGTTTGCAACCGCATCGGCAGGAAACGTTCAAGCTCTCCAGCGATCCGATGTTCGTCGACAAGGTGCGAGATATCGTCGGGCTTTATCTGGATCCGCCGCTCAAGGCCATGGTGCTGTGCGTGGACGAGAAGAGCCAGATTCAGGCGCTGGACCGCACGCAACCCATATTGCCACTGGCACCCGGCATCGCTGAGCGACGCACGCATGATTACATGCGCCACGGCACGACCACGCTGTTCGCTGCGCTGGACATTGCTACTGGTGAAGTGATCGGGGAGGTACATCGGCGCCATCGCAGCAGCGAATTCCTGCGCTTTCTGCGTACCATCGAAGCCAGCGTGCCATCCGGTCTGGATGTGCATCTGGTGATGGACAACTATGGGACGCACAAAACACCCTCGATCAAAGCCTGGTTCGCTCGCCATCCTCGCTTCCATGTTCACTTCACGCCCACTTCGGCGTCCTGGCTTAATCAGGTCGAACGCTGGTTCGCCACGCTCACTGAAAAATACCTTCGACGCGGCACGCATCGATCGACACGTCAGCTCGAAGACGCGATTCGTCATTACCTGGACACCTATAACGCTAATCCCCAGCCGTTTGCCTGGAGCAAGTCGGCTGACGAGATCCTGGCCAGCCTCGAACGGTTTTGTGTGCGGGTTCGTAAGGCCGCGGGAGTAGCACCATGAAAATCAATACCGATGCAATTGATGAAGTCGCCCTGGCACTCCTCTACCTGACCCTGCATGATCGATACCGCGCATGGAAGGGTTTCGACTGGGATGTGCTAAATCGGCTCTACGAACGCGGCTTCATTGATGATCCGGTCAACAAGACGAAATCCGTGATCTTTACCGAAGAAGGGTTGCGCGAGTCCGAGCGGCTTTTTAATCAGCATTTCGTCATTTCGGATAGAGCGGAAGATTGATTCAACGAACTTCTAACTCAGGACACTAGCACTTCGTTGCCGTGGTCCTGACACCAGCGGTCAATCTTGTTCAGAGCATTCAAACCGAGCAGAGTCCGCGAATTGCGACTCTGCGCGTCCCTATCGGGGACACGCCGCTCAACAGCGCGGGCAATTTCTACAAAGCTATCAGTTAGTGTTTCCCTCTGTGCATCAGTAGCAAGCGAGTAAGCAAGAGTGCTAGCGGATAGGCGGCGGGCGACCTCAACATACTGCTCGAACTCCATATTGCCTCTGCTCGACTGCAGAAAGCTTGCAACGGCATTCACCAGCCGCGCTTTCTTCCGCACTTGCGTTGCGACTTCCTTCGGTGATGCGTCGATGGATTCCAGATAGTCCAAATCATCGCTCAGTTGTGCAAGCGCGTTGTCCTCATCTGCCACTAAAGCAACAATCGCATCAAAAGCGTTTTGCACCACCTGTGACTTATCGTCGTTCCATATCGGGTCAATCAGACTAAGCAACGAGCTTGTAATCGGTTCAACCCGTGCGGAGTCAAGCAATCCGTTGACATTGCGCCAACGCCAACGCTCACTGCGCATCAAACGACCGTCGTATACACGAGTGTCCGCAAAAATCACTGAACCTTCGATATGCATCCCCGCTCGCCCCGCTCGTCCCATGAGGTTCTGGAATGCCCTCGTGGTCAACGGCTCGTCCCCCTGAATCAGCGTCGAAACGATGAGGTATCGCAGCGGAAGGTTCACGCCTTGAGCGAGGGTCGACGTGCATATCACCAACGGCGCGAGCCCCTCTTTTACAGCGTGCTCAATTGACAACCGCAGCCCCTGTGGGGTGTTGCCATGGTGAGCGAGAAGACCAAGCCGTGCTCCTTTCGTCGCGGTCGCGTCCACCCCAAAGTGCAGTTCGTGGAGGTAGACGAGCTTTGATAACTCGACTCCGTCAGCCACATCTGCAGGCGGCAGATACGGAAGTCCTCGCTCGAAATAGCCGACAGCATCGCGAATCATCCCCGCCACACTCGCTTTCTGCCCACAAAATATCGCCGAGCTGCCTTGCGCTGCGAGCTTAAGACCCAAATACAGGGCAATTTCTGACGAGTCTTCGCGCTTGGGGAACGTTCTCACCGTCCGTTCTCTTCCGCGGAGAGAAAACTCGAACGACTCGATTACCCGTGGCACAAAGTAGGACTCTTCGCCGTCACCGACTGGCACGAACTCAAGCCTCCCGCTACCGCCGCGGTGTTGCCAACTGGCGAAGGCGACCGCGCGTTGCGTCGGCATTAAATCCTTGCCGTCGACGACCTTTGCGTGCTCGCCAATCAGCCACTTGCCGACCTGTTCGCCATTTGAAATAACCGCGGACACGAGCACAATCTGCGCCTGCCAAGACAGTAGCTCCTTCAATGTCGTCAAAAGCAGCTCATAAGTGACGCCGCGACTTCCCGTGTCAAACTGATGACCCTCGTCGTAGACGACCAAGCCGATTTCCGCTGCAATCCTCGGCTCCTGTCGAAGAACGTAGAGGAGCTTTTCTGGTGTCAATACGATAATCTGTGGGCGTTGCTGAATAACTTCCCCAAGGAGCTCGCGAAGCGACTCAAGGAAGTCCATTTGCAGAACGTCGGAGAGCTCATCGATAGATACGCGCTCTCCGGCAAATGCGTCACGAAGGGAATTTGATATCTCGCTCACGAGTGCCCGAAACGGCGCGACGATGACCGTTGTACGGGCACGATTGGCCAGAACAGAACTTCGAATCAGTAGCTCAACAGCGCGCGTTTTCCCGGCACTTGTCGGCATTTGAATCACAGCTGACGTGCCCGAAAAGAGACCTGCCTTCCCGAGAAGACGCTGCGCAGGCCACAGTTCAGTCACGAATCCCGGCTTCCCAAGCACCTCCGACCATGCCTCTTCGTCAAGGCGTGAGTATCGCGGCAAACTGAGACGGCTCGAGTTGGCGACCTTTCTCAGAATCACTGCAATACACAGGTCAACAAATGCAATTTCACGCGCCGTCCCCATCCGGTAGACTTGCGCTCGCAACTCGGCACAGCTTCTCAAGAGGATTCGCTGGTCCTGTCCTTCGATGGCCAATAGCTCCGCGCCAGAGCGGACCATCCGCTGAATCCATCGACCAAAGCGCCCCTCTTGAATCTCGTCAGCATCATGCCAGTCGTTCAGAAGAACATGGCGCAGCACGGTCACCAGCGAATCGTCTGGCGCCAAAGGGCGTTCAGCTAGGTACTTGCTTATGACCACGCTGCTTCCAGGTGTTTCGGCCAGATAAAACGTGGCGGCAGCGAGGGTCAGCAACTCTTCATCGAGGTCTGAATCGAGCTTAGACTCCACGTAAGCGTAGAAGAACGACGCACAGAATCTGAGGTTGGGACCGTCAGCCGCCACGAACTCCCCGAGCAGCGTACCGCGCTCGATGTATTCATCGCAGAGCTCGCCTGCTGCATCGCCGACAATGCCGATAGCCAAGGCAAACAGGTCTTCCGGATGAGTCGCTGCAGGGATGTCAATGTGGTCCACTTCGGGAACCGAATACTCATACATCCGGGCTTTGGCCTGGGTAATGCCATACAACCGTCTCGAATTGAACTCAGGCCTCATTTGCAGCCCTCTCATAGAGACTATGCGCCAACGTCATCATTTCCTGCCCCCGAATCACCAACAGTAGTAGCACCGCGTCATCGGGATGGTTCGCAGTTGATGTTGCGACTATTTGCGCCTCATCGTATGCGACATTGTTCAACACTGTGGCCGCCCCCGTTTGCTCAATGAAGGGCCGGTCTGGCTTACTCTGAAATCGCTCAACCAACTGCACCTTGTCAACATCGCCAAGGGCGTGCGCCTTCTTCTTCATTGCCAGCAACGTGTACGCCTGCCGAACCTTATCCTTCGCTGCATCGTCAACGGCGACTTGCAGTCGACTCGCTGGGCGGCTGGCGCTAAGCTGTGCCTTGACCTCGAACGTCGTCAACTTATCCTCGTTGGAATTCCCGTTGTCAGAGCGCTTCAGGCCAATGATGTCGGTCCCTTTCACAGACTCGTTCGGCGAATCCTTTCCCAGGAAGCGCCATCTTGGCACCCAGTGTCCCAAGCTATATTCGAGAAAGTCGGAGACCAAAATCTCGGCAAAATCGCCACTGCGCACAGAGGGCCCCGGTGGCACGTTAGTGCTAGGGAAAACCAACTGTCTCAGAAAGTCGGTTCGAGATAAATCGGTTCCTGACCGTAGTATGTCGATGTCGTCATCGAGACAATAGTGTTCGCGAAAGTGCTTCGCCCATACCGACAGCACGTTCGCGTCTGGTTGATGCACGAATTCAACGATAGTTACGACCTTACCTTCCTCAGTCGTGACGTCCGGATGAACGTGAAACCAATTCATGTGGTCAGGCGGCGGCAAGCTTTCCCCCGTCCAACTTTCTCTCAGATTTCATTTGAAGCTGATATTGCGTTTGATGCGAGGCGCATTTCGTCATACGGCGATTCGGCCACAATGAAGTCGTAGTGTATCGGCGACGCTAGTGCTAACAAGCGGTGGTTGCACAGCCTTCGTCCTCTCTCTTTTCAGATGCACTTTGACGAGGAATCAAGCACGAACCCCGACGAGCTACATTACTCCGTTGTGGTCGAGCGGACCGACGATTTTCTCGGGTAACTCGACGAGGTGGAACTTGCTGCCCTCAGTCACCTCTTCGAACAACTGCGCGCTCTCATCGAATGATGCTGCCAGAACACTTTGGAGTTGGCGTGAGCCGCTAAGCATGTTCACCAAGGCTTTCTGACTGTGCTCGCTCATGGAATGCTGTCCAGGCTCGTCAAAAAGAAGCACGCCGGGATGATTCCCCGGGAAGTCGCGCGACGACGATGTCTGATAGATTGCCAGCAAGAACGCCCAAATGAGTCGAACAAAGTCGCTCGCAGAAGATTCCGATTTGACGTTCTTCTGCAGAACCGCGCGCAAGGTGATGTCGCCCAAGGCTGGCAGGAGCGTGCCGGTGTTGATTCGGACTTCGTCAATCTCCGCGCTGGTATAGCCGAAGGACTGGGCGTTAGCGCGGAAGTTTTTCTCGAAGAGTGATATCTTGATGTGGTCGGCTTTGGTGTACAAGTCACTCGGAAACTTCTTCTGGGTGGCATGCGCGTCCGTGAGCTGCGTCAACAGCTCACCCGCTCGTTCCAAGAACTTGACGAGGCGAGACTGCGCGGCCTGAAGTACCCTAATATCGTTTTCCAGCGATATCTGCTTTCTGATGTCCGCCTCCAGAGTTGCGTCTGACTGCGAGACATTCTTTCGCAGATTAAGAACGTAGCTGCGCTGCTCGCTCGCCTCCTTGGCGAGCGTAAAGAGCGAACCGGCGCTCTCGCTCAGCGAGCTCTCCAGCCCCAATATTTGTCGCTTGAGCATCCGTATTTGGGCCTCCAGATAGTCGATGTTCGACTGAAGGTCCATCGGCGCGACGCCATCCGTGTGCGGCACAAGGGTATTTTCGACCTCGGAGCCGCACGTCGGACAGTGCCCCTCCGCAGTCGCGAGTTGCATGGACGCACCCAACTCCTGCAACTTACGAGTCGTTTTGTTCTTCCGTAAGTCAGACTCAGCTTCCAGCAGGAGCTCTCGAAACTCAGTCAAGCTACGGGTACGCAATCTGGACTCACTCGACAACGCTTCATACCTCGCCATGAGCGTGTCAAGCTTTGTTGTTTCGATATCAATGAGCTCGATGACGTCCGGAGAAGCGGAAACAGGCCCTTGCTTCCTGCGGTCCTCAATCACGTGCCACTGGGTGGTCTTGGTCGACACGGCGCTAGGCACCGGAACATCCTCGCCCTCGACCTTGACCCATAGCGACGCGTGTTGAGGTTCGAACGAAAGATGAAGTGCCTTCGGCACGCCACGCATCGTAGCGCCAGCCGTGCGAACAGTTGCATGAAGGTCAGCTACGTTGTCGGTCCAGCTGGTTTGAAGTCGGTTGATTAACTGCTCGTTGAGCGCCTTCTCCTCCTCGAGCTTAAAGTTGTCCAAGCCCAGCAGGTATTGAACCACTCGCGTTGGCGCGCCAAGAATCTGGTAAAACGGGATGTTCGCGATGTAGTCGGTCCATCCGCGCTTCTGTTCAATGAAGAGAGCTGCTGCGACGACTTGGGGATACAACCTTGTTAGACCACCCGTCGACGATTGAACGCGAGGAAGCTTCATCCCTAGAAACGTCTCGAAATATCGCAGAAACCCCTGTTCGTACAACGCGGAGCCGGCGTCATGGACGAAGAGCGGCTTTGCCTCGATTTCGGCCGCCGGCTGTTGCGTAATGAGGGGACACTCAAATGCCTCTACCAGCTTCGTCGCCTTGGCCGGATTGCGGATTGGACGCTTAAACGTCACGATTTGTCCGGCTGCGTTTTGCAGTTCGACCAACACAGCTGACTCGTCGATGCGTCGCGTAGTGCCGTCGTATTGAAAACTATCTCGGACGGCGGAGGTCAGGACGCGTTCACCCTTTGCGCCAACCAGTTCCTCCAGCCCCATTCCGTATAAAAGCGTATTGACCAGCGTGCTCTTTCCGGAGGAATTCCGTCCCTTGATGATGTTGAGTCCCCGCTCAAGCCGACACCTAAACCCGAACGATTCCCCGTTGCTATTAATTCGAATCTCAATTGCACGGATGAACATGTTAAGCCCACCTGTTCACGATAGCGTCCACCATCGTCTCTGTAATAGACGTCCCAAGATTACGCAGGTAGGCGGCGTCCTCTTCGTACAAATGCTCTTGCAGCACACGCTCGCAGAATTCCCGCCCCGACTTGGTGAGCTCGACCACCTTGGCAGTTGTCGCGACAAGAGCATCGGCTTTCGCTAATGCTAGAGCGGTATCCAGAGTCGGGTCGAGCCCCCATGCCGGAAACTCAATCTCTTTATTCACCGACGCCAGCGCCAGCTTGTTGCGCCGTGCCTCGTCTTTGAGTGCCCAGTTAAAGAGCTGTAGCCTGACGAAACTTGACTTCTTCCCGCGAGACGCCAGCAATAGAATCAGCAGGACCTGCGTGATTTTGTACAACGGTCGGTGGTCTGGAAGTACGGCGGACGGACGCACCTTGAATGCAAGGGAAGTCATGATTGATGGGACTCCGCGAAATCCAGTTGGCACACCGCGAGCCATCGCGATACGACGAGGTCGGAAATTTTTTTGGCGTCGCTGAACGTCACTCTGCCGACAAGCTCACTTTCAATGCGCTGGCAAAGCTGGGCCTTGACTTCATCAACGAGTTCGTTTGGCTCGCCCGCCCAGGTGTATTTCAGCTCCTCCAACTCATCAGCATAGTGGCCAATGATGCGGATGATTTGATAGTAGGCTTGCGGTGAAGCTCGCTCGATTGTGGCGAGATGATGGTCACACCGAAGAAACTTGTCTTCAGTAATTTGGTTCAGCTTGACGAGCGCTTGTTCGAACGCCGGGCTACCCTGCTTACTCTTAAGACGTACGCGATTCTTGCGGTCAATGAGCTGGTCATACGCTTCTGGTGCTTGCGTTAGCACTTCTGCAGGCGATAGTGCGGGCCCAAGTTGCAACGAAGCCCCCTCGTTGCGCTTGCATTGCTCGAACTCGGTCGCATAGAAGCCCGCGTCCTGAATGTAGATGCCGAAGTCATGCGTGAGGATGGATACCTCCCACGCCCGAGCCTCCTTTTCCTTCTTACGAGCATGCTTGTGAAGCTTGTTGTGCTCAACGATTGGCGTGACGAGAAGCCATTTCTGAATTTTTGTAGAGCCGATACGCTCCGCGATTTCAGTCTCATAGAGCTTAAGCTTCCCCACGTCTTCCGTGATTTTGTCGCGGATGGCTTCGTATAGCTCGTTCTGCGTATAGTGCTTTTCTGGACAGTAGCACTGAAACCCAAGTCCGTCGGTTGTCCAACCTTCAATGCCGAAGTCCCCTGGCGACGCCGGCATGTGCTGGTACGCCGTTCCGTACTTGAGCTTGAAAGCTAACTGGCACAGTTGCTCCCAGCTTGTGCCATCAAACGACCCGTAATCTGTCTGAATCACGATGCCCCCGTCTGCGCATCGACGACCGGAGACTGTTGTATCGGCTCTGGCGGCGATGCTCCGGTCCATCCAAAATAATCTCAGCTGACCGGGACGGTCAGCAGCGCTATTTTTTACATGTCTTGCAGGAGAAAACCGTCACAGGATGTAAGGTTTGCCGCGTCATTATCTACCGTGGGTCTTCAAAAGACCAGAAGACCAGCCCGCCAGCGTCGCGGGCCAGAAGCAAGGAGCGATGCGGAAGCAGATGGGGCGAATCTTGATTCGAAACGCATAACGCTTCGGTGTCGGGTGTAAAGAGTCACCCACGACACGCGGCTTCTGCGCTCTAGCTGCGTCCAGAACACAGGTGCCGGCCGCGCGATGCCTATGGCATAGCGCGGCATGCGCATATCCGGCTCGTCACAACCAATATTGACCGCCTAACCGCGAGCGCGGCGTAGCTGATAGACAGGTGCAGCAAGCGGAAGTAGAAAGCACCCGCAAAAATCGACGCATTCGCCGACGCAGCAATGAAACTTATAGGCTGCGCAATCCGGGTCTGTTTGCGGTCTGACGTAGTTAAGATGCCTCACGCGGAAGCTTGTTAGCATGTGAGACCTCCGCTGCTAATTCTCTCGGCCCAAGATGCGAAACAACGCGCTTTACTTTCCCTATATCTCGGTTCCCAACGAGCGCTGGACAATGAAGACCCTGCTCTATTGGGACAAGTTGTCGTCTATCGTACCAATGGAGTACATCGACCGCCCCGAGTCGCTCGACGACTTCATGCGCAGCTTAGTGCAGGCGGGGATGGTCGAGCAGCTATTTCCGGCACAGTATCTGCGATACATGGACGAGTTTGAGAAGCTGTTTGTGGAACTCGTGGACCGGCAGATGCGGGGAAAGCATGTGTTACCTAGGAAACACGACGTACGACGCATGCGCATACATGTCGAAAAGCTCGGAAATATTCCGGAGTATCTGGTCGACCGGGGTCTGGCCACGCGGGTGAACTATTCGTGGTACGACGTCGATGAACCGGTTGCCAATATTTTCATGGCATACCTCGCATCGTGTCTCGGCAGCATCCCGGAAATTGATGCTGCGCCCGTGACAAACAAATTGGCGTTTGCGAATTTGTTTGGCGTGCGCAATCACCCACGAACCGAGAAACGCATTCTGCACCGGCAGAAGGCTCGGGAGGTCGTACTGACTGCGCTCCTACCATTTCCCGATGAGCCAGTCACCTTGGACCAGTTGGTCGCGTTTAAGCAGCATTACGGTCACTTGCTCCCCACACTGCGCCAGCTCGTGGAGGCGCGGTGTGCATTCATTGCCGAATTGGACGATGTAGAGCATCGACTCATCGCGACTCAGCAGCTAATCGATGAGTCACGACACCAAGTAGACGAGCTAGTCGATGCCATGAGGCCGAACTGGACCAAGATAGCATTTGGGTCGCTAATGCCATTGCTTGCAACTGGTCTAGCAATAAAATCGGGAGATGTCGGGACCGCCTCAGTGGCCACTGCTGCTGGCCTGCAATATGCAGCGACGGCGTACCAGTCACTGACCGCCGTCCGCGGGTTGACCGGCAGCCAGCAACTACTGCCTTTGGCCTATATCGCACACGCTCGGGCGGAACTGCATCTACCATCGGGGCGACTGAGCACTAAGTAAGCTCGCTCGTTCCTGCCTCTTTCCGATAGCACCATCGCGAGGTGGGATGCGGCAACGCGAAATGCGCCGCCCGTCTCGACGCATTGCAGGTGCGCTCGAGGTAAGTCACGCCATTCGCGCGTGCTGGCGCAACGAAAAACGAGCTCTGTGAACCCGCTTACACGCTCAACTAAGCAGCCGCATCTTCCGGCGCGGCCGCGACATTCGTCGTCGCGCTGACCTTCTTAGCGACAACCGATTTCTGCGCCATGGCCTTCTTCGCTACCGCCGTGTTTGTCGCGGGCTTCTTCGCGACGGCTTTCGGCTTGCTCGCAACGCTAGAATCCGCAGGTCCGCTAACGGCATCAATCAAAAACTTCGTCCGGTCTTTCGCACCGGCTAGCCATGTCGGAGCTGGACCGCGTCCGCTCCAGGTCGCGCCGGACTTCGGGTCGCGATACTTAGGCGGCTGCGGACCTTTCGGCTGACCCTTGGAAGAAGTCGCGCCAACTGCCTTCGACGCCTTCTTCACCGCAGCCTTCGTCTTGCTCACAACAGCTGCGTTCGTCGCAACAGTTGCTTCAACACCACCTGCAATCAGGAACTTACTCCTGTCTTTGGCTTCGGCAATCCACGCCGGCGCGCGGCCGCGTCCACTCCACGTCGCGCCCGACTTTGGGTCCTGGTACATCGCCGGCTGCGGCCCACGGACATAGTTGCCAGCAGCCTTCGCTTTGCTAACGGAAGCCGGTTTCGTTGTCCCCGTACTTCCATCAACCAGGAATTTGTCTCGGTTCTTCGCGGCGGCAATCCAACTTGGTGCCCGGCCGTGTCCGGTCCAAGTTGCACCACTCTTCGGGTCGCGATACTTGACCGCAGCAACACTGCCATTGTTCATGGTCTTAACAACTGCCTTCGCGGCGCGCCGCTTGCGGTCAGAGTGCGCGTCAATGTCGGCAGTGGTCAGGCCGTGCTTCGCCATCAACTCGCGAATCTTTTCGATGACGCCCGACGATTGTTTTGCAATCAGCGCATCCGCTTGGGCCTGCAGTTTTTTAATCTTCGCCTGGATTGCTTCCAAAGCCGTTGCCATCAGGTGACCTCCTTATGAACGTGGCCGCAATATGCCATGGGCGCACAGGAAAATGCTAGTGCATGGACGGGAGCGGCGTATCACCGAAAATCACACGACTGCGTCGCCGCGCTCCGTGCACTTCAACGCGGTCCGCTCAAGGCTTGTCCTTGCCGCGAGCATTACTGGGTGGTTCCCCGGTACTTCCACCGCTCCTCCTGCGTCGGAAGAGAGCGCCGAATCCAACAGCGACAAGCAATGCCGCCATCAAGCCGGCGCTCATGCCGGTCGCGCTGCGGGATTCACTTGCGCTAGAAGGAGCAGAAGCGACCGTAGGTGAAGAGGCTTGAGTCTCCACGGGTTTCGGAAGCGCCACGCCGGCGGCACTCCCTTGACGAACGAGAGATGCTTCCGATGTCGGCAATGCTTGGGAAGTGGGGAGGACAATTGCTTCCGACGTAGGTCCGACAGGGGCCATGGCAGTAGCAGAGGCCATAACCGGAGCCACTGCAGCGCGGGAATTGGTTTCGACAGCCTTGGCCATCGCCGCCCACCGAGCAAATACCCTGTCGATGCAATGGACGTCAGTGCAAGCGTCGCGCGATTGCCTCCACTGGGCGAGTTGTTCGGGCGAGAGCTTCCCACTGGTCAGCAGAGCCCGCTGCTGCGCGAAGATACCGTCGTATTCATTGTTCAGGATGGCGTGGTCGCATATCACGCGCTCAGCCGGTTGCCGCGTGCTTGCACATTGAATATCGCTCGCCCATGCTCCGGTTGAACCCAAAGCTATCAGTGACAGCAGCAATGCCAAATGTCGTCTTAGATACACTGGTCCTCCGTTGAGCCCGATGGGCGTGCAGCGGTGGCACGACATCGCCACCCGCAGAGGGCGGCCAATGGGCCACGGCTCTTGGACCGTACGACCCCGACCAAGTTGCCACGACGACGATTCGACGTGCCCGCACGACGTCGTGTCACCTGCGACTCGCCAACGCGGCCGTTCACCCTGCAAGCGATGCCCCGCGGCTAATCTGCGGAAAAGACGACTGCCGCCATGTCGCCGACCTGCGTGAAGCTGCGGACAAAGCGATAGGCCTGACCACCGACATGCATCTGATTCGCGCCCGAAGAGGTCAATTCAAGCATTTCGTTTGCAAGCGAAGTTGCAATCGTGCCAATCTGCTTCAGGTTTTCACGCAGACCCGTAGGGTCGCCCAAATACACGATACAGACACCGCTGGTGGGGCGCATCATCACGATGCTCGCGGCGCTATCGAGAGCCCGCTCTAAATATTCGGCGAGCGTTCGCAGCGGTTCCGGTACGTGCTCGGGGCTGCCAGCTAACCCATTGTCATCAGTCACTTTGACCTCCTGTGGCAGATGGGCCATGTAACCGCCTTTTGAGTTTCCACTCTTGTCATCATGACACAGCGGCCCTGTTAGAGTCCGGGAACCCACCGATGCTACCTTACTCGGCTTTTGCTGGCATGAGCCTCAAGCGGACCTGCACCTCTGCAGTCGGTGACGCTGACGCTATAGCGCTCGCATACAGCCCGCTTTGCCGGCCGTCCTTTGACAAGAGGTAGGACAGATAGTGATAGGTGCCGCCCTGTCCTTCAATATCCCTGTCCTCAAGAACTTTCACCAGGAGCCCAGGTCGCTGCGTTCCGAGGACAATGCGTTTGAACTGGTCGATTGATACAGCCGCATCGGCTCTCCTCGCCCAAACGGAACATGAATTGTCAGGCTGCGAAATCACCACATATTGACCAACGGAACTCGAAGCAGACCATACTTCGCCGGGTTTCCCACGAAGCACCTTTTGCGAGAACGAAACGTCGGTATGGCGTAGATGGTAATGGTTTGCCAGCTCGCGGAGCTTTGCAGTGTCCCCAGCGGATGGAATGCACAGGTCCATGAACAACCGGGTAGCTGCATTCGCTTGCGCGATGGGACCAGACGGTGATTCCTGGGCGTGAGCGCAAAAGAAATTCATCAGAGCCACTGCCAGTAAAATTCTCTTCATGGCATTCCTTTCTCTAGGCTGCGGAGCACGTCAACGTGTTGCAAGATATTCCGGCACACCACCGGCACATCACTCGCCGACGGACGCGTTGCCGCACGGTGAGTGACAAACCCGTGGGGGGCGTCAGTTCGCTGCTGCTTTCGTTCGGACGGCCGATGGCTCGCCGGTTTGCTTGAACATCTCGTCCATCAGGTCCTGCACTACGCCGTCAGCATTGGGAAACTGGTGCAACACGGAATTTTTCCAATGTCCTGACGCGATAAGGCCGCCATTGGGTGCCTTGTAAAAGCGAATGTCCATCGAACGCAGGTACATGACGATGTCCCAAAACCAGCTGTCGGTGTAGGTGACATTCATGTCCGCCTTGTCGCATGCCGGCACAAGCGATACCGACACACCATGATTTTCCAGGTTGCGTTGGATTGCCGCGTCCATGTCAGCAGACTTGCCACCGTGCGCGGTAAAGCACGCTGTTGTCATCGGCGAGCCTTTCGCTTGCGGACCAGTGGTGACGTTTTGAGTCGTTGAACATCCAGAAAGAATAGCGAGCGCCAACACAGCGGCGATACCGGAGACCAGAGTGCGCATTTTATTTTTCCTATTTGAATGCAAAGACGGCACTCTGAATATCGGCAGCTACGTCGCGAACTTGAACGAGCGGTTGGCCTCACTTTGCCCTCGATGCCTGTTCGACCTCGCTACAAAGAAAGGCCCACCGAAGCAGCCGCGTCAAAAGCGCGGCCATCTATGGGACGCGAGTTGCCCGCTGCGCCAAGTCAACCGCCCTTGCTCTTGAACAAGCGCTCGTGCATCCACCCTTCATTGGTCGCAACCAAAACTGCCTTGTAGGGTGCCGGTTCGTCAAGGCCGGCTTTGGCATTCGGATACTGGGACTGAATGGCTGATTGCTTGAGCCAGTTCGGCGCGTCGTCCACGACGTAGGTGTAGTTCACCTGCGATATCTTGGTGCCAAACATATCTGCCGGCTGCGTGAAGTTCTCCACTTCCTTTACTTTGTATTTTCCGCCACAAAACGCGTCCCAGTTACCGAGATTGCCGGCAGCGCCTTTGACTAGATACTTCTTGCCTTCATCGGTCAGCGAATATTGGACGCCGGCAACCATTTGGTTGCCGAAGGCGGCTTTCACCTCAGTGTCTTTCGCTGAGAGCAAACCGGCGCGCACCAAGGCTGCAGCCTTCTCCGGTTCGTTAATGAAATTCATACCGCCAGTCTTCTGAAGGGTAAAAGGCACGTCCTTTGCCGGCAGCATAACGCAAACGCCCTTCGTGGTATCGAGGTAGTCCTGGATAGCGGATTGAAAGTTGCTTTTGTTCGCGTCTTGCTTGCTGCCACAGCCAGACAAGACGAACAGGCAAGAGGAAACAACGGCGACAACACTAAGTTTCAACATTCATGCACCCCTATGCATCTTGGATATTTATTTAGTCTCTTTTCGAACGAAACGATGAGGATTATCCCCGCCTTGCGCTCTTCTTCCAAGGTAATCCCTCGCCTCCATTTTCGATTGCAACACATTCATTGAAGAACCTAAAGATTCAGGTCGAGCTAGCCGATAACCAGAGGTCGAAACTCATAGAAAAGGACCAACGCGTGAAGTCGCATTTTGCTCTGGCCGCTGTTGCGGTCGCATGCGCAGGTTGCGCCGAGACGGGCGCAGCTCTGCAAAGTCTGAACAACGGACTCAGCCAAGTTAATCAGGCAATCGCTCCGAACGGTAACGGCACGCCTGCGATGTTCGGACCATCGCTGTCGGTCGAACAACAAGGACAGATGCGCGACGCCATTAGCGCATCGCTATCTTCAAGGGATGCTGGGCTGCGCAGCATGGTTGGTTCGGCGCAGCCTGTGCTAGTGGCTGTGATGTCGAAATCAGCCTGCTATCACGAGTGGAACGCTTCTCGGGTCCTTAGCATGTATACGTCTGCGCAACTTGGAAATGGCTATATCCCGGCGCCGTACAGCAGCATGAGGTATGCCCCAAAGAACCGCTGTTTGAGCGTATTGCGAACGGATTCGTGGACGCAGAAGTCCCTGAATGCATTCACGTTTAGGGCCGTCTACTACAGCCAAGAGAGCGGCGAGAGCCAAGGTCTCACATACGAATTCATCAAGTCAGATGGCTCTTGGCTTCTGAATGCCGTACTTTGAGCAATCGCCGAAGTCCCCGTGCGCCGTCATTGATAGCAAAGGCATTGTCGGCGCCGCCCGCAATCGGTAACTAGCTCCAATCTTTACCATTCGCAATCAAAGCCCGTACGCGGCCGGCCCGGGTACCGTACAAGTCAGCGCACTGCGCGCTGGGTTGAATCCAAAGGTCCATTCGTCAGTTGTCGGCAATTTCGAGCGACATGCGGCAAGTCGGTGCTCGTAGAAAGCATAGGTTTCAAAGCGAGGAATATCTGCGACGGGGCGTCGCAGGGTAGACCAGTTGAGTTAAGCGCACCATTAGTGCCCACGCCATCAAAAACGAACAACGAATCGATGTCTTTCGCGGTTAGTCCCCAAACGGGTTACCGGTGTCTTTCACTTCGGTATTGAGGTTGTATTCCGCACGCACGGCCTTGAGCACGCCCGCGATGTCGCGCTCGAAGCCGACCGCGTTGCCGAAGTGAGTCATGTTCCAGTTGCAGCCTGTCTTGTCAGGCTCTTGCAACTGCGGCCGCGGCACACGAATCTTCACGCCATCCTCGACGATTTCCTGCAGTCGATGGATTCGCCGGTTGACCTCCTGCTGTAGCTGCGAAGCATTGAGCGTCTTGCGTATCATCCAGGTCTCCTTCCGGTTGCTCAAGCCAGTCTAGCGCAAGTGAGGCGTTCCGCGACCTGGCGCTGAAATACAAAGTGCCTGAGCGAGCAGGCGCCTTGCTTCGTCGGGGTGCGTCAGTAAGTCAGTACGCGACAATCACGACGACGCTGCCGCCAATGCCACGACCACCGATGTGCGCACCGTCCCCGCCACCACCGATGTTCGCCCGGCCAATCACTATGCCGCGAGCCGATGCTCATAGTACGGCCGGACTCTGTCATCAAGTATCGCGTACATTGCCTTCAGGTTTGAACTGTGCAATGAGGCTGTCCATGTTGGGCCATGGTCCCAAATTCTCAGGACACTTGCTGGCCGAGAAGCCGAGATAGAGCGACGGTTGCACGCTTGAGCAACTCTGCGAACTGTTCGACCCGCTGCTCGGTGACCCGGACGCTCGGACCAAAGATGCATAGCGAGCCTGCGACTTGATTGGCCCCGTTGAAGAAAGGTGCCGCCACAGCGACGGCGCCATCAATCAATTCGTGGTGACTCGTACCAAACCCTTTTAAACGGATTTGTTCGATGTCTTGAATCAACCCCGACACATCCTGGGTAGGGTCGACGAGATAACGCGTTAGTTCGTCTGGTGTGAGTCGCATCTGCGCAAGAATGGTGCGGCCGCTGGCGCCGCGCACGAGCTTTTCGCGGTATCCGACACCGCGCCGAAAACTAAGCGGCTGATGACTCTCGAGTTCCGCCACGCAAAGTCGATACGTGTCGTCTGGAACAAACAGAGCCACGGTCTCGGATGTCGCTTCCCAGAGGTTGCGCAGCACCGGCTGCGCCAGCTCGGCGATTCTGTGTTCGCTTAGCCAGACGTGGGCTAATTGAGCCACCGAGCTTCCCAGGTGGAACCGCTGCGGTTCACCTGACGATGCAAGGAACCCGGCCTGCTCCAATGTGTTTAGCAGCCGATACAACGTCGGACGGCTAAGGTTCACTCGCCCGAGCAATTCAGCGACGGTTAGAGATTCATCTCCCGGCCTGAACGCCAAAAGTATTTCTAAAGCTCGCTCAACCGCACGAACGCTCTCGTGCCCCTTTTTTTCTTCCATGTTCCGCTGTCCCCTTGGGCAATGCCGTCTGCGCCATTGTAGAGAAACTACCTAGTCGGCGATGCTTGACTTCAAATCTCGTGTCCGTAGAATGAGAACACAATCTCATCAGACGGACAACCCACATACGATTTGGAGTTTGAGCATGGACAAGAACATGTCGGAAACGCTTGTGCGCACTGGTCCCGGCACAGCAATGGGTAACCTGATGCGGCGCTACTGGGTGCCGATTCTGCTGGTAAGCGAAATTGCGGAGCCAGACTGCCCGCCGGTGCGCGTGCAAATCCTTGGAGAAAAGTTGCTGGCGTTTCGGGATTCCGACGGCAATGCGGCGCTGATTGACGAGTTCTGTTCGCATCGCGGTGTGTCCCTCTATTTCGGGCGCAACGAGGAGAACGGCATCCGCTGCTCGTATCACGGCCTCAAATTCGACCGAAATGGAAACTGCGTCGAGGTGCCGTCCGCGCCGCAAGCGTGCAAGCACATGAGCATCACGGCATACCCGTGTATCGAGCGCGCCGGCATTGTCTGGGCTTACATGGGCCCTAAAGACAAGCAACCGGCACCGCCGGACCTCGAATGGTGCAACCTGCCGGCGGACCACGTATTCGTTTCCAAACGTCTGCAGGAGTCCAACTATCTGCAAGCTATGGAAGGCGGCATCGACACGAGCCACGTCTCGTACGTGCACCGCTACGAAGTCGACGAAGACCCGATGCACCAAGGCACCAAAGCGCTCGAGTACATCAAGGCGGATGGGAACGTCATCTTCGAAATCGAGAAACAGCCGTTCGGCCTCAGGCTCTTCGGGCGTCGCAATGGCGAGCCCGATTCTTACTACTGGCGAATCACGCAGTACCTCTTCCCGTGGTACACGCTCATTCCGCCGTTTGGCGACCACTCGCTAGCAGGTCACGTCTGGGTGCCGATTGACGACCACACCTGCTGGGCGTGGAGTATCAACTTCCGTCCGGACCGTCCGTTGTCCGAGGAAGAGATGAGCGACCTGAACGCAGGTAAGGGCATTCACTGCGAATACGAGCCGGGCACGTTCCGTCCGAGGGCGAACAAGAACAACGACTATCTGATTGACCGTCAGGCCCAAAAGGACAAGCGCGCATATTCAGGCGTCTTCGGCTTCGCGATGCAGGACGCGTCGCTGCAGGAAAGCATGGGCCCCATTCAGGACCACAGCAAGGAGAAGCTGTTGCCGACGGACCGCGCCATCGTAATGGCTCGACGCATGCTCTATGAAGCGGCTACCGCGTTGCAGGTTGACACCGACCCGCCCGCAATCGATGCAGACCAGCAGCGCGTGCGCGCGGCCGGCGCCTTGCTCCCGCGCGACCAGAAACCGCAAGAGTGGGCTGTCATCCATCTTTCGGATGGCAAGGGCCAGCCGATTTACTCCATCTAAGCGAGCTCATTGCTCATTATTCAACTCTGCATAAGGAGGCCGGCACCGCGCCGGCGTGAGATGCAAGGTTCAAGACTAAGAGACAGAGTCGCGCTGATTACGGGCGGCGGAGGCGGCATTGGTGCTTCCACCGCACGTGTGTTCTGTGACGAAGGCGCTGCGGTCGTCCTCATCGACGCAAATCCACAAGCGCTCGCGAACGTCGCAGACGACCTGCTCAGCCGGGACGCCGCAGCAAGGATTGAAACGTATGTCGCTGACGTGGCGAGCGCCGACCAGGCTGTTGCGGCCGTCGAGCTTGCCGAACGTGTATTCGGCCGGCTTGACGTGCTCGTCAACAATGCCGCGATGCGTAACTACAGCGCGCTCGCCGACGCGACGCCGGAGGAATGGCAAAGCATGGTGTCAGTGAATCTGGTGGGCACCTCGAACTACTGCAGGGCTGCTTTGCCGTTGATGCGTGCGGCGGGTTCGGCGAGCATTGTCAACGTATCGTCCTGTTACGCGGTCACCGGCCGCAAGGGCATGGGCCTCTACGATGCAACGAAGGCTGGCATGCTCGCCATGACTCGCACGCTTGCCTTCGAGGAGGCTGCACACGGTGTCCGTGCCAACGCAATATGCCCGGGCTCGACGCTAACTGATTTTCACGTCAATCGGGCGCAGGCTGCTGGAAAGAGTGTAGAGGTGCTCAAAACACAAAGGCAAGACACGTCGTTGTTGGGACGTTGGGCGTCTCCTGAGGAAGTCGCATGGCCGATTCTGTGGCTTGCGAGCGATGAGGCATCGTTTATCACCGGCACCACGCTGATGGTCGACGGCGGCTTGTCGATTATGTGACGGTGGTGGCCATGAAGAATTCCACAATAATGGTGCGAGTTGCGCGGCGCAATATCGAGGCTGACGGCATCGTCAGTTTTGAATTCGCAAGTTTGGACGGTCGCGATTTGCCGGCGTTCGATGCTGGCTCACACATCGATGTCCATTTGCCAACGGGGCATGTGCGGCAGTATTCGCTTTGCAGCGCGCCCCACGAACGCTCGCGTTATCTAATTGCCGTGTTACGCGAAGAGCAGTCGCGAGGTGGTTCGGCAGGTATGCACGACGCAGTTAGCGAAGGGGACGAACTGAGCGTCAGTATGCCTCGCAATCACTTCGCGCTCGCGTCCGTTCCTGCGGAGCACCTGATGCTGGCCGGGGGCATCGGGCTCACTCCGTTGCTTTGCATGGCACAGCACCTCGACCGTACCGGTAAAGATTTCGAACTGCACTACTGTGCACGCTCGCGCTCGCGTGCGGCTTTCCTCCAGCGGCTCGCGGACGCGTCCTGGGCTGAGCGCGTTCACTATCACTTCGACGACGAGGATGAGCACCAACGCCTTCGTCTTGATGCGCTACTCAAAGACGCAACCCCGGACACGCATCTCTATGTCTGCGGGCCGCAAGGCTTCATGAACGCGGTGCTTGATGCGGCGCGTGCGAGCGGGTGGCCAGAGAGTCGAATGCATTACGAGTTCTTCTCGGCTCCCACCGTCGACACGTCGGCCGATGGCAGCTTTGAAGTATGCCTTGCAAGCACTGGAAAGACGGTGACCATCCCCGCAGACCGCACGGTGACGCAGGCGCTCGCGGACGCTGGAGTTGACGTACCCGTTTCGTGCGAGCAGGGCATTTGTGGAACCTGCCTTACCCGCGTTCTCGACGGCGAGCCGGAACATCGAGACCTGTTTCTATCTCCGGAAGAGCAGTCGCGAAACGACCAGTTTCTACCGTGCTGCTCGCGCTCGAAGTCCAGGAGACTTGTGCTGGACCTGTAACGCTGCAACCCCGCAACACACGCCCGGCGCGCCTTAGTTGCCGGATGTCAAAACGGAATAAGAAAACGGGCGGCGTACGCACGCCGTGCATGGAGGAGTCGTGGGAAAAAACCTGACGTCATCGACTAACGCATCGGGCGCGGACTGGGCCGCGTCAAGCGTCCGTGAAACGGCGGCGAGCCCCTACCGCTGGGTTGCTCTGTTCATCGTGTGGGCAGCATTTCTTCTCAGCTACGTCGACCGCGTCGCATGGAGCACGGTCGCAGCGCCTGTTGGCGCATCGCTCGGTATCAAGGTGTCGCTACTTGGTGCCTTTGTTACGGCGTTCTATGCCGGATACGTGGTTGCAAACATCATCGGAGGCATGCTGACCGATTTTCTCGGCGGTCGGGCCATGATGACGCTCGCCTTGCTTCCGCTGGGTGTCTTCACGTTCTTCTTTGGCGAGACGACCTCGTTGACGGTGGGCATTCTGATTCAACTGGCAATGGGCTTTGCAGCCGGAGCTGACTATTCGGCCGGGATGAAGGTGATTCCTGCGTGGTTCACGCGAGACCGCGGTCGAGCAATGGGCATTTACACCACGGCAACATCGCTCGCCGTGGTCCTCGCCAATGCAATCGTGCCCACTATTTCCGCACAGTACGGCTGGGCCAGCGCGTTTCGCATGCTCGGCATTGCCACGTTCGCCTGGGGCATCGTCTCGCTTCTGTTTCTCAAGAATCGCCCGGTTGGCGAGCGAGCTCCGGCTCGCAACAGTCCGAAAGAGATGCTTGGCCTCTTGCGCAATCGCAATCTGATTTTTCTTTCCATTGCTGGTTGCGGCGGTCTCTGGGCGACTGTTGGCTTCGGCGCATGGGGAAATGCACTGATGACGCGGCAATACGGTATTTCTCCTGTCGTGGCTGGGTCGATTATCGCGTCTTTCGGCATCGGCGCGGTCATTGCGAAACCCACGCTCGGTTGGATTTCCGACCTGCCTGGAATCTCGCGTCGGCTCATGTCCATTCTGGTTCTGGTCGCGTTTGCCATCACTCTTGTGGTGTTCGGCATGTGCTCGACTGTCACGCAGTTTTATATCGTCGCTCCGGTTCTTGGCGCGTTTTCATATGGTTACCTACCGGTGCTCATGGCACAGGTGAGCGACGCATCCGGAAAACGTCTGGCTGGAGCGAGCGCTGGATGGACTAACGCCATTTGGCAAATGGGTAGCGCTGTGTCTCCTCTGGCTGTCGGACACGTCTATGGCGGCACACATTCAATTGTGCTTGCAGTTGTTACGCTCGCCATCGGGCCGGTCATCGGTCTTGTAGCGATGCTGTTCGTGAGCAAACGCATCGCACAGGTCTAATTCGGCCCGCGCGGTCGGATGCAAATAGCAAAATCGGCGTGTTGTCAGAATATTTCATTAGTACCACTACTTACAGTAAGGAGACTAGGTTGAAATCGAATCACGGTACGCGACTGTTGAGGACAGTTCTCGCTGCTACGATATGCTCGTCGGCAACTATTGCAGCTCACGCTCAGTCCTCGGTAACGCTCTACGGCATTCTTGACTCTGGCGTCGAGTACGTCACCCATGCAGCCAAGCAAGGCTCCGGTAATCTGTTTCGTGTTGACACCGGCAATCGCATGAATTCTCGTTGGGGTTTCACTGGCAAGGAAGACCTTGGGGCAGGTCTGCGCTCGATATTCACGCTCGAATCGGGCTTCGCAACGAATAACGGTACTTTGCAGCAGGGAGGACGGTTGTTCGGCCGCCAGGCGTTCGTTGGCCTGGAGAGCGATAAGTTCGGTGCGGTGATGGCTGGCCGGCAGATGACGCCTATGTACCGCTTCTTCCTGGCGCTCGACCCTCTCAACTACTCCAGCTATGGCTTATCGGCCCAGGATGCGCAGTTTGTTGGACGGGCCGATAACGCGCTCGAGTATCTGGGGCACGCCGGTCCGTTCGAGCTGAACGCGCTCTACAGTTTTGGCTACGATTCGACGATTGCGAATGGTGCCCAGGTGCCGGGAGAGTTCCGCGTTGGCAAGCAATTTGATATTGGTGGCCGGTATCGCCAGGGTCCATTTAACCTGACCTTCGTTTATGAGCAACGCCAAGGGACGAGTGTTGCCTCGTCCGGCGACAGCGAGCGGCGCTATCTCGCGGGCGGTTCGTGGACTATCGGCAATGCGACCCTGTACGCTGGTTACGAACTCCTTCTGAACGACATTGCCGCTACGTTCGCGGCGTCACCGCCGCAGACCATGGCATTTGGAGGCCTTCGCTATAAGATAACGCCGGCGTTTCAAGTTTCGGCGGGGTCGTACTATCATGCATTTCGGACGGTTTCGGCGCATGCCATCAGTTCAGGCGTCAACGCAGACTACCTGTTATCCAAGCGCACCACACTGTACGCGGATGCCACGTACGTCATCAACAGCGCGAAGTCTGCCTTGAGTGCGACAGGGTCGACCACCCCAGTCGCGACCGGCGCCAACCAACTCGCGGTGGTAGTCGGAATCGCGCATGCTTTCTGAGTTGTGTGGGGCCAGCAGGACTACGCGGGCTGCGCATGAGGGCCGGTGTCGCTGGCGCGTGTCCGCAGCCTACGGGCAAGGTGGCGCTCACGTAGCCTTGGTGGGCGGTGCGACCGCCGCGGCGCTCCGCGTGGTTGTCGGCACTGTTCGCATCGTCAAGACGCAAGGAGCGCATTAGACGCGTTGCTGCTGACAGCTCGTGATGGAACACCTTAAGGTGCGTCGCTGCAGGAAAGACGTTCGACGAAGATTCCCTGTCACTCAATAGGGCCCGGAGCCGCATCTTTGCGTTAAGCAGCCAGCCGGTGCTCGTAGTACGGCCGGTCCCTGTCGTCAAGTATCGCGTACAGTGCCGCCAAGTCCGACGCATCCGGACTCAGCCACGCATCGACGTTCTCTGGCTTTATTGGAATGATGCATCGGTTATGCCCCGCCGCCGCAACTTCCGGAGGCGGCTCATCTGTAATGGCAGCAAAGGACAACAAGTCAGGTTCACCCGGCGCGGACCAACGGGACCACAGGCATGCGATGAGCATGTCGTGCGCAGGAATAGGGTGAAACTCCAAAATGACATTTTCATCTTTCTCGCCTTCAGCAAGCTCACGCCCCTCCATCTTGGCGCGGCCGACGTTTTCATAAAAGGCGCTGGCTACAAGGATGCCGTGCGAGTAACCGAACAGAGGCTTCCAAAAACCTTCCAGGTTATCTATTCGGGCGTTATAGGTGCCGGGGAATTTGACGTCATACGACGCCGGTTTGCCAGCAATGCGGCATTGATAGCGCATCGGTTTGATGACGCGTTGGCCATCTTCCATCACCATGACGGGCGCATAGTGGCCGGGAAATATCCGCGAGTCACGGGCCTTTGGTTCGGTTCGTTGAATGTCATCAAGCTTACCGAGGGTCCACGCAATTTTGTCGGTGGCAATCCGCTCACTCTCGGCGGCTGCCTTGGTCACTTTTGTCCGGAGTGAACGTTCCGCGTCCGCTAGCCGCTTACGTTGCTTGAACAGGTCCTGTTCAAGTTTGGTCGCCTGCTCCGCATTAAACCGGTCGATAAGAGCCTTCACCTCGCGCTCGGCATCAGACTGAGGCTCCGAAAACGCGTCTTCCATAGCTTTCGGTATTTTCGCTTTGCTGCCCTCCGCTCGCTCGAAAAACAGGCGCGCGAATTCCTTGATGCTCATCGTCGCACCAAACATCCGCACGAACTTGCGGTAGTCAGCCAGAATCTGAGCCGAATAGCACATGTGAACCTCCGGTTTGCGTCTCCATGATAATCCCACCTCGCGGGCAGTCAGCTCAACAACGAGTGACTGCCATAGCGCGTCGTCTTTGAGTCGATGAACTAGGGATGTATTCGTGTGTTGAAACGAATCGATTGAAACAACAACGCGTGCCTGGCGGCAGTCTCATGCCCAGGATTGAGCAATCAATGGAAATTACGGCTCATGGATGGCAGTTCGCCGAGCAGATACGACATGTCGATGAGGCGTTGAGCCACGAGATGTCGTACCTCACCTTCGCACTGCCATACGCCAAGCACTCCGAGTAACGATGCGCCAAGGACTTCCTTGCGCTGCTTCTCAAGCACTTTGGGCCAGACGATGACATTGACGTTGCCCGTCTCGTCTTCAATGGTGATAAAAATAACGCCCTTTGCAGTCTCTGGCCGTTGACGCACGGTGACGATGCCGCAGCCGCGAGCGAGCCGGCCGTTCCGATAGGTCTGCAACGTTGAGGCTGGCATCAGTTTGTTGGCAAGCAACTGAGGCCGCAGTAGTGCAAGAGGATGTCGTCCCAGTGTTAGCCCCATCGACCGGTAGTCGCCGACGATATCTTCCGCTTCGGAGGGCGCACCCAGCTCTGGTGTTTCGTCTTCAACCTTCGCAACCGAGAGCATGTCTTTGTCAGGCACCGAGGCAACCGACTGCCACAGCGCTTCGCGCCGATTTCCGGCAAGAGATGACAGTGCGTTCGCCGCCGCAAGCACCTGCAGGTCGTGACGGTCCAGTTGCGCGCGGCGCGCGAGGTCGGACACGGTCGTAAACTGCCGCACGGCTCGCGCATTCTCTATCCGCTCCGCGGCACCGTCTTGCATGCCTCGGAGCAACGACAAGCCAAGCCTGACGGCTGGTTTCGCAGCTCCATCTACGTGCTCAAGCGACGAGCCCCAGCCACTTATCGTGACATCCACCGGCAGTACCTGGACTCCATGGCGCTTCGCATCCTGAACGAGTTGCGACGGCGAGTAAAAGCCCATTGGTTGGGAGTTCAGCATCGCTGCGAGGAACGCTTCCGGCTCGTGACGCTTTAGCCAGCTGCTCGCGTACACCAGCAGCGCGAAGCTGGCCGCATGGCTCTCCGGAAAACCGTACTCGCCGAAGCCGAGAATCTGCTGAAAGATGCCATCCGCGAAGGTCTTGTCGTACCCGCGCTCGAGCATGCCGTTGACGATGCGGTCGTAGTATTTATCCAGACCACCTTTGCGCTTCCAGGCGGCCATCGCCCTTCGCAACTGGTCTGCTTCTCCGGCAGTGAATCCGGCCGCCAGGATGGCCACTTGCATCACCTGTTCCTGAAAAATAGGAACGCCCAGCGTGCGGCCCAATGCAGTCTCAAGCGCCGCACTGGGATAAATCACCGGCTCGAATCCCTGGCGACGCTGCAGATACGGATGAACGGCGCCACCCTGAATCGGACCAGGGCGGACGATGGCAACCTCGATAACCAGGTCATAGAACGTACGTGGTTTCAATCGTGGCAGCATCGACATCTGCGCGCGCGACTCGATTTGAAATACGCCAACGGTGTCCGCGCGGGAAATCATCTCATAGGTCTGTGGGTCCTCTGCTGGAATATCCTGCATCTCAAAACGCTCGCCACGCTGCTCCGAGACAAGGTCAAGTGTGCGGCGGATAGCCGACAACATGCCGAGCGCCAGCACATCAATCTTGAGGAGGCCCAGTGACTCGAGGTCGTCCTTATCCCACTGGATAACACTGCGGTCGGCCATGGCAGCATTTTCTACGGGCACGAGGCGCGTGAGCTTTCCCCTACTGATGACAAAACCACCAGAGTGCTGCGACAGGTGCCGGGGGAAGCCATACAGTTGCGCCGCCAGTGATGCCCACGCCCGAATGATAGGCGTCTCCGGATTCAGCCCGAACTCTTCAAAGCGCTTGAGCAGGTCTGCACGGTTATCAAACCACTGATGCGACTTCGCCACCGCGTCCACTATCTGCATGTCGACACCGAGCGCCTTGCCTGTTTCCCGCAACACGCCGCGCGCACGGTATGTCGATACGGCCGCAGCAATTGCGGCACGGTCCCGACCGTACTTGCGATAGATGTACTGGATAACCTCCTCGCGCCTTTGATGTTCGAAGTCAACGTCGATATCTGGCGGCTCGCCGCGCTCCTTCGAAATGAAACGTTCGAAAAGCATATTGCCGCGCGCCGGGTCGACTTCGGTCACGCCCAGGCAGTAACAAACAGCCGAATTGGCGGCCGAGCCACGCCCCTGACACAGGATGTGCTGGCTGCGCGCGAACCGCACGATGTCATATACCGTGAGGAAATAAGGCTCATATTGCAGGTCCGAAATCAGCTCAAGTTCGTGTTCAATCTGTTCCTGAACGTTGTGAGGAATGCCTGAAGGGAAACGTCGCTGTGCGCCGACGTATGTCTCCTGGCGCAGATAGGCCGCAGGCGTAAATCCGGGTGGTACCAGTTCGTCGGGATACTCGTACCGAAGCTCGTCGAGCGAGAAACTGCAATGCGCGAGGATGTTGGTCGTCTCGCTGAGCGCGTACTCCGGATAGAGGTTTGCGAGTCGCAGCCGGGACCGCAGATGCTGCTCTGCGTTCGGAGCCAGGTCGTATCCACACTCGTGCACCGGTCTGCCGACACGGATGGCCGTCAACGTGTCCTGCAACGGTTTGCGCGAGCGCACGTGCATCACCACGTGGCCGAGCGCGACGACGGGTATGCCGTGCCTGTCGGCAACGTACTCAACGGCGCCGCGGTGAATGTCATCCATCGCGCGTTGATGCAGCACCAGCCCGCACCAGGCGCGCCCCGGAAACGTCTGGTCGAGCCACTCAAGCTGCGCATCGAGCACATCCTCTTTCGCGGGAAAGTTGGGAACCAGTATCACAAGGCAGTTGGGCATACCGCGCTGGTGGCTGTTTTCCCGGTCCGGTCGCGACAGGTCCTGTGGCGTCAGCCGATATTGGCCTTTGGGCGCACGCGTACGTGCGAGCGTAATCAGCTCGGACAGATTCCCGTATCCCTCACGATTCTGGGCGAGGAGGATGAGACCGAACGCCGGTGAGCCGTCGGCATTGACGAGCCGGAAGTACGAGCCGATGACGAGCGGAAGCTTCGCTTCCTTGGCCGCGACGTGCGCCCGCACGATACCCGCGAGCGAGCATTCGTCAGTTATCGCCAGACCCGAGTAGCCGAGTTGAGCCGCGCGCTCGGCCAGTTCTTCTGCGTGAGAAGCGCCGTGCAGGAACGTGAAATTTGAAAAGCAGAAAAGCTCGGCGTACGCCGGCAGAACGTTGAAGGTTGTGTCCATGGCGCGTCATCCAAACAGTCCATGGAGGAACCAGCGCTGCTCTTCTTCTGCGTCGCGGCTGCTTTTGCGCTCACGATATATCCAGAAACAGCTCTGGTCTTCGCCCTGAGCGACGAAATAATCACGCGTCATGAGTTCGCCGTCGAACCACCCGCTCTCGATGCGTTCTCCCGGTGACACAAGGCGCAGCGGTGAGCCATAGAAGGGCCGGTGCTTCCGCATCAGCAGGCGCACGGGTTTTTCCAGCAGCCAGGTTGGCCGTGGGAGCCCCTCTGGAAGCGCGGTGCTTTTCGACGCGCTGCCGACCGGCACCCATCGGTTCGCGATTTCCGGTCGGTAGTCTGCCGTTGGCGCTGGCCTGAGTACGTTGTCTTCGCCAAGCCTTGCGACCAGCAATTCGACGAGACGGGCATGGTCCTCTGCGGAGCCACCGGGCTCCGGAAACAGAGTGTCCGATGCTGGTACCGCCGGTTGCACGTTCGATGCATCGAGTCGCAGCGCGATGACAGGTGCAGTCAGTTCAATCCGGCCAAGGCGTTCCTTGATGAGCCGTACAAGATGGTCCTCGCGCCATGTTGGCTCTCCCAGTGCAATTTCGATTGGCGTAGGGTCTATCGCCTGCCTGCCGCGCTCGTGTTCAAGCAGAAGCGTCGCGCCTGTGAGTGCCAGATGCTTCGCGCAAAGCCAGCCACAAAGCTGCACAACAAGGCGATGGGCACCGAAAAGCGCCGCTTCCGCATGCTCGATGCGGTCCGGCATTTCGATGCGTGCAGAAAACGTCGGGGGCAGTTCCAGCCAGTCAAACAGCTCCGGCGCCGTGCCGAAAGCGCGGTCCAGCGAATCGAGCAGGTGTTCGCCGCAACGGCGCTGCAGGCCCGCGCGCGGCAGCCGCCGGACATCCGCTATGGTCTCGCAGCCAAGCCCTGTAAACCAGTCGGCGAACGGTCGAACTTCCGGTACTGATAGCAGTGGCAAAGCGGAAAGTTGCCGTTCAAGTGAGTCAATCTTGAGTACGCGCCGGCTCCGGTGCTTTGCCAGCAGCCATGCGCCTTGCCCTGTGGGCGCGGCACTTATCCGTGCGGTCAGTCCAATGGCTTCAAGTATTGCTTTCGCCTGCCGGCAGACAGCGAGCAATCCTCCAAACAGACGCAGGCTTGCGCCGATGTCGACTACGACAACAGCCTCTTCGAGCACAGCGACATCGGGTGAGAACCGCATGAGCGCCACTGCCACTTCGCGTTGCGCGGCATGTTCACGGCCGGGGTCGCGCTCGTACATCTCTACCTCCGGCGCGAGCGTCAACACACCGCCGCGCTTCATGCCAACCCGCACGCCCGCAGACCTGGCTACCCCGTCTGCAATGAGTACCGTGTCCCTGTCCAGGACCACGCAGCCGTGTGCGGGCTCAGGCAGCCACTTGGGTCGGAAGACCTCGAGTTGCAACCGGGGCAGGTGAACGGCGAGAAATACGCGCATGGTGCGAAAACAGGACAGGTGTTGGTTGAAGTGGGATGGACAGAGGTTCTGCGCGTGCTGGACCTCGTCGCTTCGTAATGTCGACGGTCAGACCGTCGCGTTCCGGCCGGAGCGCCAGTCTTAAAACCGCTGGAGAAGCATCCTGTGCTGCCGCCAGTGGGCGGACCATGAAGAACAACGTTTCCGAAGACTGTGCTGCGAGATGCAGCCGACGCAGCGAAGAGGTCTGAACATATTGCGCCCAGAACAGCAATGCGCCGCAACTGCCGGCGCGCAGAATCTGCTCTGCTGCCCACAATGCGTCCGCTGTCTTCGAGGCCCGAATCTGCATCAGTTGCTCTGGCGACAGCCCGATGTACTCGAGGCCAAGCCCGTTGGGAATGTGCGGCGGCTGCACCATCGCAACTGGTCGCTTGCCCAGTTCGCTAAGCGCAGGACGCAGCAGCCGCATTTCACCCACACCGGCCTGTTGGACCAGCAGGTCGATGAGCGCGCCAATGGGCCATCCACCGCCAGGCAGTTCGGCCGACAGCGCCGCATATCCGGTCTCGACCGTACGGCCGCGGCCACGCGCAAGCTGAGACGCCCGCCATAGCGACGGGTGAATAGCTTCCGGAATGGGGGACGGGACAGTCATTGGATTGCGAAAATACCTGTATGGATGTACAGTATCCTACACGGATTTCCGTAGCGGCGAACAGACACTTTTTTGGGGTGAAACTTCATGGATAGGCGCGTTCGCAAGCCGGCCAGCCATCCAATGCCCGAGATTGCAGCGTTTGTCGCCAGCATGAAATCTGCGTTTGGCGAGCAGGAAATCGATGAAGCCATTCGTCACGGCCGAGCCGGGGAACCGACGTTCTTTGCGTGCGAAAATGGCCGCTCGGTGGGTACCGCTAATCCGGTGGAAACGGATGTCTGGCGGGTTGACGGCGCCGTGCGCGACCGCCACTACTGTGACGGTTGCGACGGGTCGTGCGTCGGAGGGGATGTATCCTGCAGCGACAGACTGAAGCGCGTCACCAAGGAGAAACGATAGTGAAACTGGTTGGATGCGGGTTGCTTTTACTGGCGTGTACTTCGTCCGCGTTTGCAGGTGAGCGCTACATAGAAATCTGGAATCCGCCCGAAGCTCGGGGTGGATTGCTTCAGGGAGCAGGCGCGCCGAAGTCGCTTCCGCATAAGCGGCGTGTGCCCCATTTGTTAAAAACACGGGCGCATCGCACGCCGGCCACCGCCACGAAGCTGGCCGTGAAGCAGGGAGCTGCCGGTGCAGGTACGCGACGCGTTACTCCTGACGTGTCGGAAATTCCCCGTCTGATAACGCCCGAGGGGAATGTGCTGCGCGTTGATGCTCACGGCTCGCATGTTGAGGTCGTGCGCTGATGGAATCGGGAAGCTACAAGGGATACCGCATCTTCGGTCACGCCATACTTCAGCAAGAGGACATCCTTTCGCCTGAACGATACGCAGGCAGCGGGACCATCACCCGCGACACAAAGATGGTTGAAGCCTCCGGGGTAGTCGGTGTTTTCGATACGGAAGAAGAGGCTCAGCTCGCGGGACTAGGCTGGGCACGCGCCTGGGTCGACACCCACGGATAGTGCCTCGCGGCCGTCAATCCATGGCAATTCATGCGAGTCGCACGTTCCCGCGCTAACACATTGACGAGACCTCTTTCTAGCTTCCGGTCACCTTCGGCACCGCAGCCCTTTCACTGGGCTATACGTTGGTCTAACGACACCGACCACATTCAACGAACATGATTGACTTTACGGACGAACAGATAGCTGCCAGAGAGCTCCGCAACGCCGCCTACCACGAAGCGGGTCACAAAATGCTTTATGAGCGCTTCGGCGGAGCTGGCGACGCGGTCGAGTGGAAAAACGAGAGTGGGAATCCAGAGGAGACGGCGTGGCTCGGCCAGTTCCGTCCCCGCATCTGCCCTGAGGTGATGCGCAAGACGGCGTTGAACCATGGGTTTACCGCTCCCGAGCTACCCGCGAACTGGAAGATACTCGTCGGCATGGCTGGCCTGTTGGCCGAGGACACTCGCACATCGTTTGTCCGAGAAAGCTTCGGACATCAGGAACAGGCGATTGAGCTGTGGAAGGCGTCGCGTAGGGAGGCAGGATATCTGGGCGAGTGGCATTCGCATCCTGAGACATGCCCGTCGCCTTCGAGCGTCGATGTCCGCCAATGGCAGCAGTTTTCGCTGGAAACATCCGATGAGCTGCCTTTGCTCGCAGTCATCATTGGAATCGAGCAGTTTTTTGTTGCGATGTTGAGGCGTCGAAGGGCGCCCGTTCGCTTGAGCGCTTTGGAGCAGGACGACGCCCTGGACACAGAGTATGTCCGCACACGCTTATAGTTATCACAGCCGCCAGCAGGGTTGGTGGTAGGCGAATATTCGACCGTATCGCATCCTGTTCCCCACGACGCAGTCGCACCGAACTCGCGGCCCGGCGACGGAACCGATACTAGTCACTTAATTGGAAAGCGGCATGAGCCTGAACTACAGTTCCCGCGTCATTGCGGACGCGCGCATCACCAACATCAACGGCATGCAGGGGTTGGGGGTAAGTGTTCTGCGAATAAACGTTGAATTCAACAGGACACCTTGGGCAAGCGCGGAAGTTCAAATTGTTGCAAATGTAGTGTGGGGAGTTCTGAGCCTGAGGGCTGACTCCGGGAGTGCCGGCCAATTAGGCCGCGCTCATCCGGACCATCCGGTCCAGTTAGCTCCCAGTTCCCATGGCGGTGTCGTCCATCAGACTTTTTCCATTGCCCTGAGTGATGCTCAGTTGTTCGCTATCGAGGAGGCACGGAAAGGCGGAAACGTCGAACTGAACCTTAGCCTTGTTGCCACCGGCTATTCCTCTCAATATGGACAGCAAGTCATCACTGACGATATCGTCTGCAGGCTGAGCCTGAGTGACTGGTCGCGAGTCCTAGGTGAACTTGGTCATGGCGACGTGATTGTGCTGGGAGTTCATCTTCCTAGCGCCAAGGAATCTTCCCCGGTACGTTCTGCAATCGAGCTGTTACACAGCGCCAATCGGCATTTGTTAAATGGCGAGTATGACGGGGTCGTTGCTCGTTGCCGTCAGGCCGTCGAGAGCGTACAAGCTATTCTGGGCGAAGAGGACGCCACGAAGGCGGCAATGTCGTTATTCCCGAAGCAGAAGGCAAGCATGTCCACACTTCAGCGCGAGCAGATGATTCGAGAGGTTGTTAGGAATTACGCGCATCCGGCACATCACGTCGATAAGAATGGGGACACTGAATGTTACAGCCGGTCCGACGCGACTTTCCAGCAGTAGTCACGAGAGCGACAGCTAGAGCGTCGATTGGACAACAGGGCAGTAACGAACCGTTACCGTGAATGAACTACTGGGCAGCGCCGCACGCCGCCCGGCAAGTCGTTCAGCGGAACAGGATGCACGACTGATGGGGGCGACGGGTCCGGGATGCGGAGTTTCGTCGGACCTGTCGGATTCACCTTGCCAGTCGGTGCGTATAAGGCACTGGCCATTCTCAGCAGAAGTGGTGTTATCTTTTATGTCCCGAAAGGGGCCGTCGATGCAGTGTTAGGTGCAATAGTTGAGCACGTCGTCAATCCTGAAAAATCAACCGAAAAGTGGCGCTTATTGATTGCGGAGCTCATATGCCCATCTGAAAAGGCTAACGTTTGAATTTCCAATACGGTCCGAGCGTTCCCAAGATTTTCTTGAGGCCATGCCTTACATCGGCTCGCATTCCTTTCTCAATCAGATAGTATAAATCTGACGTTAAGCGGACCGCATCGCCAATGTACGAATGACCAAGGCTAAACAGACTAGTGTCGACATTGCTAGCGTCGATTGTCTCAATTCCATTCAAAACAAGAATTCCGTCGCCTGAATCACCGGCACGAGGGTAACCGTTCATCACCTTTGACGCCTTCAGCGCCTTATCCTTCGATGATGCGTAGAGCGTCGTCGATATGGCCAACTTCTGCAGAAGCGGAGCAATTTGAGTTCTGAAGACATCTGCATCGATGTCAGGCGCAGCCAATACCAATTCCGTCAATCGTTTCAAGTCTTCGTTCGACGCTTTATTCTGCAACAGATTTATCGCACGAGCCAATACTCTGTTCCCCATGCTGTGGGCAATGATGATGACTTCGTCAAACCCTCCCTTCTGCAAGATGTTAAGAATAAATTCGTAGAAGTATGAAGCTGATTGCGCCGCATCACTCCCATCACTAACGTATCCCACTGTCGCTGCTGCAGATGGCCAGCTATAGACCAACGGCACGCCCGAAAATTCTACATCGTAAGCGATTTGCGCAGCTCGACGCGCCGCATCCTCGAAGCTACAATTGAATCCGTGGACGAAAACTAGCGCCCGTCGCTTTTCACTCAAATGTGGAGCATGAGATATTGCTGAAATGAAAACATCCTCGGTGTACTCTGCAAGTCGCATTAGGACGACATGTTTCCGAGGGTCTTGAAAGAATTGCTTTAAGAAGTAAGGGGATTCCAATTTTCCTGCTTTATGTTTGCGAGGAATACTCACCTCACAAAAGCCATAAGTTACGCTGTGGCCGCGGGCATCCCCAAAATGTTCGCGTGGGGATTTTGGATTCGGACTAGCTTGCCTGTCTGTCCCGTAGAATACCTTTACCAGTTCATATTGCTGCTTCTTACCTACAGCGGTCACGGGCGGAGTCGTCTCAGATTTGGCCACGGAAGTCGCATCCAAGCCAGTCAGGTCCGGATGCTGCCGAGTCAATTCCGAGCTCTGACTGCCGCCGCCTTTTCGCCCGGAAAAGCCTGCTATCGAAGATGCGGCGTGAAGAGAAAGAACTCCAAGCACACCAACCTGTACATTATTCCCGGCAATAAGCGACCGCCTGGTTTCTTCGACTACTCCGTCAAGCGCGCGCTTTGCCTCGTCCCACGTGACGCCCGCGTCATCCGCGACTGCAGCCACAAGTTGAAATTTCGGCGTATTAACAATGCCGCTCGAGGGCCGAATCGCAGCCACCGAACGTCGAGGCCGCATAAATCGCTCACCTTCGACCCATAGTGTGGTCGACCCTCTAAAGTACACTCCCTCATTTGCAACAACAAAGGTATTCGGGCGCCCTCTATTCCTTTTCGCTGGAAATGGCGTTGACGAGAAGGTGCCGACACCCACAAGCGATACGGTTTGACTTCCACGCATTCCGGAGCGCACGGCGCTTCCGAGGGTCTTCAATGCAGCACCGGCAGCCCTAACTGACACGCTTGCCGTGTTGCTAATTCGTCGAATCAGCTCCCGTTCATCGATGGTCTTTTCTTTAGGCATCTTTCTACTATTTTTTAGTGGCTGTCAGCGCTAACAATGAGAGCGAAGAACGCGAAGGGCGTTCCGTTCACGGTCAAGCTCGTCTCATGCGGTTCGCATTCTGGACCTTGCCTAACGTTATCGAGGATGAGGTTTTTGCTAATCTGGTCGACTCTCAATCCACCCGCATAAAGAATACGCAATCGTTGCCTTCTCACTTCGACTATATTAGCGCAACCTTTCTGTCTAAAGACGGCGTCCTGTACGTTTCACTACCCAAACGCCTCCATACCATTCACCGTCAATGGTAATGATGCGCGGATTACATTCGAGTAGCATACTTGCGCCTCTAGTTCGAAGCCGCCTTAGTCCTGACTGCACCAGGTTCGCCAGTCTGCTTGAACATGTCGTCCATCAAGTCCTGGACGACGCCGTCGGCATTTGGAAACTGATGCAACACGGAGTTTTTCCAGTGCCCCGACGCGATAAGGCCGCCGCTTGGCGCCTTGTAAAAGCGAATGTCCATCGAACGCAGGTACATGACGATGTCCCAGAACCAGCTGTCGGTGTAGGTGACGTTCATGTCGGCTTTGTCGCACGCGGGGGCAACCGACACCGACACGCCGTGGTTTTCCAGGTTGCGTTGGATTGCAGCGTCCATATCAGCCGACTTGCCTCCGTGCGCGGTAAAGCACGCTGTTGTCAACGGGGAGTCTTTCAGTTGAGGACCTGCGGTGACACTTTGAGTTGTGGAGCATCCAGGCAGGATGACCAGCGCCGAGACGGCGGCGACCAGGGAAATCAGAGTGCGCATTTTATTTTCCTGTTTGAATGCATAGACGGCACTCTGAATATCGGCAACTACGTTGCGAACTTGAGCGAGCGGGAGGAAGAGCCCGCTCGCTGTTCGACCGCTGCCCAGTCGATTACCAGTCGTTACGACGGAGGTAGGCACGGCTTGTTATTACGATGCTGCTGTCGCGATGACTGGGTCGACTTACCAGCTGAGCAGCTGGGCCGGCATCAATGCTCTCATGTACGGAGTGTTCAAGACGCATGACACCGAGGAGCCGTTTTCGTTCGGCTTGCGACCCGAACGGATGGCTGTGTATCTGAAGCTCCTCACGCAGGCACATAAGGAACGGGGGGCCACGAAGAATATCCCGATGAAAGCAGTCTTGCTGAGCGACAAAGGCTTTATCTGGCCGTGCGCGAACATGGAAGCTCTCGAAGACATCTTGTCCCTGCTCGAAGTTGAGTCGGCAATCCAAGTATCGGCCGAGATTCTGTACAAAGGAACGAATGATATTCTCAAAGTGGCGACTCGACCGGTCCCCCCATCTACATCGCCAGCCCCCTAAGCCTCTTATCCTGGCGTTCCACCCGTCGAGCGTGTCGCCAGCTGCGGCTGTGGTCCAAATCAAACGCCTAACATGGAAGTAGCAAGTGAAAAGAAACGGTAAACGAAAGAATTCCCCTACCGGTACTTATCAACGTCAGACGCAAGCCACATCCGCCGCGGTGCCGTCTGCAAGCCGGCTTCCCCAGTCGGCTAACTGGTCGCGGCGCGCATTCAACATACTGCGTAGCCTTTCGATGCGGGCGTGGATTCTAATCAATCTCGGCATCGTAGGAACCGTGCTCGGTGGAATCACTCACTTCCTGAATGGCCAGGTTATCGTTTCGTTTTCCAAGCCACTGACATCCGGTTTCGAATTCACTGCAGAAAACGACAGCACCGTCTCACAGACTATTGAGAACCTGCGCGTGACGCCAAGACCGGGGTCCGCAGCTGTCTTCAAGACGACGGAGAGCACTTACCTCCACGCGACGCGAGCCGGTGCAAGTCTTCCTTACGGTAATGTTTCGCAAGTGCCTGCCGCTGCCTATTCGGACTTGGACGGACAGGTTCTTCGACCACAACAGCGGGTAACCTTTCGCATTCCGCCGTTGGCCGACTGGTCCATACTTCAACCAGAGGTTAGTCTTGTTGACGTGCAGTACCGGGCAGTTCCAACCACTACTATTCTCAGATGGACTGCTGACTTGCTGGAAGGATTGAGCTTCATGAAGCTGCGCTTCACGCAAACCTACCTCGTAGTTAACGGCTACTGGACACCCACTCACACTAACAACCTTAAGGCCGCCCTATCTAGCGCATGTGCAGAAGATGTTGTTTTGCGTCAGACTGAAGTTTGCGGTCGTTAGCAGCGGCTGTTCGGCGGCCGCAGAGATACTTTTCTCTATGAGCTATCCGTATCCGACAGCAGCCTAATCCACCGGTTTGACGGAGAGCGTGAGGCTCCTCTACAACAGTAGGCTGCCTCGCGGTACACAGGAAAGCGCATTAGCCTGCGAAAATTTCCAGACATTCCCGTCGGCAGCGCCAACCGAACTACTGGCCCGTTGTGTGCGCAAACTTGCCGCCCTAGGTCCTAAGGGCGTTACCGCATCTGTGGCTGTCACATCGAGGCCGCTCATCGCAGGCTCATCTGACTCACGGGCGTCACTACGTAAGTGACCTTCGATAGTGCTAGTCTCGTTCCCACGTTCGCTCTCGATGCGCCCAGACGTCCGCCGCCTTCGGCAATACCAGTGGCGTTGAGGTGCAATCGTACTGCTCTGCCGACAACTTCATCTCTCGCAACCGCATAACCTGCTCTGCGCGGGAACAAGGCTGTCCCAGCAATCGATACTTCCTGTTTGTCGTGCAGGACACGTGCATCGGCCGCAGCCTTCGGTGCCTTTTTGACTGCAGCCTTGGTCTTGAACACATGCGCGGCCACGCGGCGGCCTGACGGGAAACGTTAATCTCGCTGCCGGCGGAATTTAAGCGAGCTTGAAAATTCCAGCAGCATTGCCTACGTTGGTAAACCCAAGCCGGTGCAATGCCGGCACGCAGTACCAGGAATGAGCCTTCATTCGTCGCGTTGACCGCCCGCCAGGTCAGGCCCCCATTTTATGAGAGGGTACGGCGGGAGCAGGCGATGAAACCGGTCTGGCTGCGGACGAATTCGGCGACGTGGGTAACCAGTCAACTACCCCTCTTTGTTCTGTCCCGGTGTGAACTGATGGAGCGCGATGGTCTCCGCGCCCATGGCACGCAGGCAGGCAATGAGGAAGGCCGCCGAGAACCGCTTGCGATTGATTTTGCGGTTGAGCTGGTCCGGCGACTCGTAGATGCCCAGCTTCTCGAGCATTCGCGAAAGCTGTTTGTAGCGAATGTCGCGCCGCATCATCTCTTCCTCTATCAGCCCCTTCGCTTCTTCTTCCCACTGCCCGTACGGCTCAGCCGGCAGCCGACCACGCTTGTGCGGCAGTCCTTCCATCGTTCCCCCCCAAACTTTTTAGAGCCTCTGCTTTTCTGGTGCCGGGATTCTCTCACGGGTATTTTCGGTCGCATACGACCGATTCCAAGGTGGGCGCCCTACACGTCCTTAGCAAGACATTTTTCTGCGAGGACAGAATGCTGACAATAACTTTACAAGCCGGTTCGCCGGCCCAACGGGCCGCAACTGCACCTGGGACTTCCAGGCAGACGCGCAGCCGTCTGCGGACTACGGTCGGAGGTGCGAAATGAGAAGCGCACCGTCCTATGGCGTCCGTAGTCGCCGGAGTGCTGAGAGCGCCGGCGTCCGGCTCACGGCCCGGACGTATGGCAAGGCCCGCATCGGCACCTACGCCGATAAGGCCGCCGGCCACATCACCGTCGACTCCGACGCTGAACGCCTGGTCGCGCACATGCTGTGCGTTGACCCGCGCGTGCGCTCTTTCAGGCAGCAACCGTTCACCGTCGACCTGGTCGGTGAACGGCTGCTGTTCACGCGTGAGGAATTGTCCGAAGCGCGCAGGGCGCGTGGTAGTCGCTCCGGGGAGGCGGAGTACACGCCAGACTTTGCCACCGTTCAGGCAGACGGCCTGCAGCGCGCATACGAGGTGAAGCTCGAAGGCTTCGAGGGCGATGGCCGGTACTGGGCGAAGGTCGAGCGGGCCCGGGAAATCATGGAGGCGTACTGCTATCCGCTATCCACGGTAGTCGTGCCTGCGGATGAGCGGCACCCGGTCGTCGTCAACGCACAACTGTTGAAACCGGCGATGGCGCGTGCCCGCGAATACCTGACGCCCGACATCATCGACCGGGTCGAAAACTACTGCAAATCGGGCCCGGTGCTGCAGCGCGCGCTGTGCGCCGACCTCGAGATTCCATCGGGCCTGATTCCTCCACTGCTCGCCAGGGGTGTTCTGCAGGCCGACCTCGCGCATCAGCATATTTGCGCCACATTGGAACTGTCGGCCGCGTATGGCGACCTGAGCCATCTCTGTCTGATTGAGGAGCTGCGGCCATGATGTCCGACCTCCGCATTGGCGACAAGCTGGCGCTGCCCGGCAAGCCGGAGAGCTACGTCGAGGTAGTGGACGGTCGGCTGCATGCTGGCTTCATCCATCTCTTCGACGCCGGGAAATGTGAGGCCCGGTACGACAAATACGACGACATTCGCGCCCGGATTTCGGAAGGCAGTCTGGTCCTGCATCGAAAGGGGATGCCGCGCGTCAGCATTGCCGCCCAGTACGACAATCCGGAATTGCACACAAGGGTCAAACTGCTGAACGACACACTGCGGCGCATAGATGCCATCGGGGACCAACGGGGCCTGTCGTTTAACGCAGCGATTCCACTGGCCCGTGAAGCCTATCTCATGGAAAACGAAGACAAGCCACTTGTCTGCCCGTTTCCGTCGCGCGCAACCCTGTACCGGGCTCACACGAACCAGCTGCTCGGCCTTCCGGTTCTAAAGGGTGACAAAAATAAAGGCAATGCAAAGGCCAGGTATTCAAAAGACCTTGTCGAATTCGTCAAAGAGGTCATCCAGGACCTGTTCCTGGTAACCGGGTCCAAGTGGACGGTCCTCGACCTCACGAAATACATTAACCATGAGGCCGTTAGCCTTGGCCTGCTTGTTGCCGGGCACAACATCAGCCGCAAGTTCGTGTGCGCCAGGATTGATGACCTGACCGCCGATTCAGAATACGACCGGATGGACCCGCTCGATAGGGTCGCCGGTAAATCGTTCGTGAAGAAGCGTATCCGCGCGGCGTTTCCTTTCGCCCGAATTGAACAGGACGCTGTGCACCTGCCATTCGTTGTAGCAACACCCGATGGAATCGCCCGCACCATCTATCTGGTCCTCGCAATTGATGTCTGCACTGGATATCCCGTGGGATGGCATCTCGTCATCGGTTCACCGCGAGAGATGGATTCGCTGTTGTGCCTCGAGATGTATCTGACGCCGGCCAAGGAGGCCCGATTCAAAGAGCTGGGCATCGACCATGCGCTGAATATATATGGCACGCCTGCACAGGTCATTTTCGACAATGGCCCCGAGACAAAAGGCGAACGAATCGTCCGCCTCGAGCGGCTAGGAATGGATGTCAAGCACTGCAAGGCAAAGGAAGCTCAAGGCAAGCCATTCATCGAGCGCCTGAACAGGTCGCTCAAGGAAGCGCTGCAGCGTCTCGGGGGATGCACGCGCTTCGAAGGGAAGGATGGCGTGCGTGACCCAGAGGCACTCGGCGACGAGTTGATGACCGCCAAGGTGCTCGAGAAGTGGATTGTGAGATGGCTCTATGAGGACTGGGCCAACAGCCCGCTCGACCGGCTGCGCTGGGATGAACTGCTGGTCGATTCGGTCAAGGGAAAGACGCCGCTTGAGCGCCTGACCCACCAGACCGAAGAATTGGGACAGCCCATCTCCTTGCCGCCACCGCGCCAGGAATGGATGGCTGCACTCTTCGAGCACAAGATGTGCACGTTGAGCGCCAAGACGGGCATTACGGTCGAGCGTGGATTCAGATACACCGGCGAAGCCATGTCGTATCTGCTGGCCAAGTACGGTGACCATGAGCAACTTCATGTGGTTTACAACCCCGACGATTTCCGTCAGGCGTACGTGTACGACGGAGATGACCTTCCGCTTGTCAAATTGACGCACCACCACGTTCGTCCGGATACGCCGGCGTGGACCTTTGCTGAAGCCAAAGCCAGGTTCGATTCAGGCATGGCTAACTGGACGGTCCCGGACGAAAAGCTCCAATTCCAGCGAGACATGGACGAGGCGGTTACCGGAAGCGGGAAAGCCAGTAAGCGCAAGACTCGCGGCAAGCGCGAGGAAAACAAGGAAACCGTGCGCCGCGCCAAAAACAGTTCGGCCGTCCAGCGGGCCGCCAACCAGCCACTTTCAGCGGCAGCGCCGTTTGGGCCGGAGCCTTCGACCAATCCGTCGTTGCCGGCGGAAGACCTTCAGCCCGACGTCATCTCATACGACGACGCGCCTTTAATGAATATCGTAAACAGAAACACTGGAGAAAAACTGCTGTGACGCCAGCTCAACAACTGCGTAAGGACATTGAGGAATGCGAACTCGCACATCCCATGTTTATGGAGTACCTCACTGTACTCAAACGGCGCATCGACGACGCCCTCACTGGCTTTGCGCCCAAGGTCATTCGCGTCCCTGGTCCGAGCGGTGTGGGTAAATCCTCGCTCATCGCCAACCTGTCGCGTGACTACCCTGAATCCCGCATTGAGGGACGGCGCCATGTCCCCGTACTGGTTGTCGAGGTGCCCCACTCGGCAACTGCCAAACTGCTTCCCAAGAGTGTGCTGCGTGCGTTGGGCATTCAGGTTCCCGGCAGCATGACGGCGGGCGCGATGTTCGACCTGATGTTGACGCAGCTTCGCCTGGCCCGCACACGTGTGGTGATTTTCGACGAGATATCGCACCTCGTTGATGAAGGCTCGCGGGTGCCTCCGCGCGCGGCCAGCGACTGGCTCAAAACGCTGGCGGACGCGCTCCGCATGACGCTGATTCTCTTTGGCATTCCGCGACTTGAGCGGCTTTTTTCGGCAAATGAGCAACTGCGTCGCCGCGCATGTCCTGCGCTCAATTTCCTGCCGTACGACGCAACAATTGTTGACGAGATGGTGGCCTACAACTCGTGCGTCGTGAATTATGCGCGCCTTTTCTCAGCGGCTGGCTACCCCATTGACGTGCCCGCACGGGTGCTGACACAGCAAAGCTATCTGCTCACCGGCGGCCTGATAGGGGTGCTTGCGGACTTCGTACGCGAGCTGGCGAGTCTGATGGCGAACGAAGGGCCACGCGCCATTACATACGCGGACTGCCAGCGGGCCACTGAACACGTCAGCCACGCGGGGTCACCGCACAGACAGGCTTTCCAGGATTCTGGCATCGACGGCGCTGGTGTGGAGCCGGCGGCGCTGAAGCAGGCATACGTTCATGTGCTAACCAGCAACGCGGCGTCCGTACCAGTTCGTAAAAAATCAGGAGATAAACAATGAGCCTCGTTCTCACCTACGCGCCCAGGGACGACGAGTCCGGGATGGGCTATTACCGACGCCTTGCCGCAGGCAACGCGTTTTTCAGTTGGCGCGACCTGGCAAGTACGGCGGGTGTCGAGCGGAATCGCCGTGCCTTGCTTACACGCACGGACGACGTAGCCCGTAACCTCGGCCTGGAACCGGCATGGACCGAATTTACCCGACAGCGGGAAAACCTCTGCCGGGGTTTGGGACGTCTGCACCGCGCGCACTCTGACGCCGTGTGTCCGGCGTGTCTGGCTGAATCGCCTTACCTGCGACACCACTGGGAACACGCCTATGTCACGGCATGTCCGCAACATCGAATCCTGCTGGTCGACCAGTGCAACGCCTGCGGGAAGCACCTCTCGCCGGAGCGGCTGTACATTGGATTGTGCGCGTGCGGTCATGACCTGAGTAGCCTGCCGCGCGTGCCCGCGACAAGGGCACAGCAGTGTCTGTCGACGCTGATTGCGAGCAACGGGCAGCAGTCTGGCAGCATGAAGCCGGCGCTGCGCGACGTGGACATCAATGTGCTGATGAAGGTCATCCGCACGCTCTGCCAATATGCGGACCCGACGCGCCCCGGGTTGCCGCGCAGCGCAGCATTGCCGAAATTCGTCACCGAAGCAGTCGAATTTCTCTCGCCGCTCGAAGCTTTGCTGGCCGACTGGCCAACGGGTTTTCGGACTCACGTCGAGCAGCGCATTGCCGCCGGTCGCAAGGACGCCCGCACGCTGAACACGTTGCTCGGGGACTGGTACGTCAGTCTGCGCAAGCTTTGCCAGGGCACCACGCTCGAGCCTCTGCTCCAAATCATCATCGACGTCGCTGCCCGGAAGTCCGATTGTGTCCTGGGCCTCGATTCGGCCAAAGAAATGGCCGAGGATGCGACCGGATACATGCGCTCGCCAGATGCTGCAAAGGCTATCGGCGTCAGCGTCTCGCGTCTGCGCGACTCGATTGACGCTGGCGAGTGCAAGCACCGTGCGCGACGCACTGGCACCCGTGGCCAGTTGTTCGAAATTCCGTGCGCTGAGGTTGAGCGCATACAGGGGCAACGCGCGGGGTGGATTTCCGACGTTGACGCCTGCGAACTGGCGGGCGTTCCACCCATCGTGCTCCAACGCATGAAAGCAGCCGGCGTAATCCGCTCAGACGACCTCTGGCGCGAAGACCTCATGAAGGGCGGTCCGGTCGAGCGCCAGTCCATTCCGGATTTGTATGAGCGTGTGGAACGTTGGGTCCAACCTGATGCGATGGCCGACGATTCGACGCTCACATGGGCGCAACTGACAAGCCGGCGGATGGGTGACCGAGGGGCCATCGAGTCGCTGATGCAGGCCATTGCAAACGGCAATGTGAAAGCGGTCGCGCGAGGTCGGACACTGGGTGAAATGTCCTTCCTGAGGGCGGACGTGTCGCCGTATTTCGGCACGCCGCTGCTCGAAGCCGGCATGTCGATTCAGCAGCTCGCCAAAGCGACCGGATGGAAGTGGGAGTCTATCCAGAACTGGGTGGACGAAGGGTTGCTGGCGTCGGAACAGATTCAACGACGTGGCCAGCCTTGTCGCGTCGTGCTGCCGCACCAGTTGCTGGAGTTCCGGCAGGCCTATGTTCCGCTGGCCGACCTCGCCCGTGCCATGGATACGAGGTCGTCGGCGCTGTCCCGCTTGTTGCACGGCGTCGAAGTGGTCGGCGCGAAACAACTTCCTGATGGCGCCACGCGGGGCGCGCTGATTCGTATCGCCGACCTCGGCCGGCTGGCGGTTATCGGTGCTAAAGCCGGACACGACCTATTTGTGCCCGCATCGTTGACGTCATGAGCGGGTCAGCGACACGTCCAACCACCCCCGTGCGCTGGCCGGCATGTATGCGCCGGTCGGGACATGGGGGGCTCGCATGCGGTGCCGCCAGGCTCACGACAGCAACCGGAACGTATGACCTTCCACCACCAGGAGACTGTGATGCCTATCTGGAAACCGCGCCCCGCTTCCGAATTGCCGAGGATTCCGTTGTCGCGATGGCGCATATTCGAAACGGAGGATGGGAGCCGGCATTTTGTTGGCGTAGACATGTTTGACTGGTCGGGGCGCGTCAGTTCCCCGATAGTGACGTTCGACCCGGTCGCCATGCAGGGTACGACTCAGACGGGCCGTATTTATGAGCTAATCGGCAGGAAAGGCTCGTCACTGAATGTTGAGTACGTCTGGGTGCGGTGGTGCGAACTGTACGAGGTGACATCGTTCACCGACGTCACCGAACGACTACTTGAGGGAGCTGATGATGACGACCCCACATGAACGCACGAAAGCCGTTACTGATACGCGAGAGCTGTTGAAGATGCTCGCGTCTGCCGACGAGATAACCATTGCGGGCCTTGTCCAGACGGTGGCACTAGGCCTGCTCAGGCACTACCCGCTCGACATCGACCTCGATGTGTCGGCTGCTGCGTTACCCGGCGTCTGGGCTGCGCCGAAACACCGACAGACTGGGTCAACAGCAGCCCAAGGTCGCCAGAGAGGTGCCACTGGCCGAGGCAATGCCGACGACATTCGCAGTCAGGGAGACGATGATGACCAGACGGCATGCGGTTCCTGACGATTTCCCGAGAGAGCAGGCGCCTGGAGCTGTGCCCGGTGTTCAGCACAAGCTTCTCGTTCGCAAGACGGACGGGCGGTATCACACTGGTCCCACAGACCAAGAGTTGTGGACACGTTATGACGGGTGCGAGGACCTTGCCGGTCAGCTCGCACAGTACGCGTCGCGAAAGATGTCTGCGTCTGGTCTGTCGCTGGACGACGCGCTGGGGCGGGTCGAGGAAGGTCTGAAAGGGAAGGTTGGCGCCGGCCAGTGGGATTTTTCTCCTGCTGAGATAGCGTGGGTAATGAAGCGCACGCGTGAGCTACTGTTGGCTGCGGTGAATGGCGGAGGAGGCGGGAATGCGAGCCGTTGACACCAAGGATGTCAGATATCTTCGCTCTGGTGGGCAGGGTGGTACCCGCATCCGCTACCGCCGTATGGACGCTGGGCGACCGGCGAAGGGGCTCAGCGCCAGAATGTCCCGGAAGATGGCCCACGTCGCATACATCATTTGCATGCGAGCACCGGATGAAGCCGACAGCATGCTTGAGCTGCCGTCGCGACGCGTCGGGCGTATGTTCAAGGCAGCGCTGCGTCGCGCGCAAAAGACTGTGCTCAAGCGACGCTGCTTCATGCGTCGCCCGACAAGCTGTGTTCTTCGCGAGTAGGCTCAACCATTCATAACCATGCAATCTTTCGGAACGTGCCGTTCGTGCGAGCGAAGCTCGGTTGATTCTGGAATCAGAGGAGGTAAGACGTGAAGCGGCTCAATCGCTTTTCTGAATGGCTACTCCAATTCGCTTCATCACAGAAGAACATCGACCGCGTCGCAATGTGGCTCGGTGGGACGGTCTCCATTCTTGCATTGGCGCTCGCCGTCACAGTCATTGTCATGCTGCTGCGCAGATGAGCTATGCCGGGAACGACATGGGCATCGACGGCTTCCCGAAATGTCTTTGCGACTGGGCGGTCGACCACCGACGCCCGGCCGTCTCAATGCGCGACCATCGCACGTCACTACAGAGGAGGGACATATGCTTTCGGAAACTAATCTGGACCTTGAGATTGCGCTTCGGAAGATTCACGAACTGTCTTTGGAGGACGGCGATTTAGGGTATGCATACTGGCACGAAGTTGGTCAGCTTCTACGGAGAGCAGCTGGTATGCATGCCGAAATAAATTTGCTCACAAAGGAGTTGGAACGATGTCGCACAAGGCTTGCTCACAAAACTGGGTGAAAGTCGCGTCATGGTCCCTTGCTTCATCATGTCGCATCGAGGATGCCTGGCGGTTTGTATGTGGTTCAGTGGAGGCGTCTCGGTTCTGGCAGTTGCATGGACCGTCGCAGTCATTGTCATGCTGCTGCTCAGATGAGCTTGCCGGGAACGACAACTTCCTCTGTATCCGGCGGGGTTGCAGTGGATAGCTCGGACTCCATCTCGTGGTCTGACGAGGCAGCGCCGTGTTCCATCATAGCCGGACTGGCCGTCGATGGCGTTGCTTTCAATCGCGCCACGGGTTCATCTGCTCGATATCGACTGTGGCGCCCGATTTCAGGACTCCGGCCAGTTCGAGAATAGACCTAGATTTCGCGCGCACCAGGACACATCCGTCTGGCGTGAGCACCCAGGTCAGTCGTGTGCCGGGCTTTGCACCGAGTGCCTTTCTGACTGCAGCCGGCACAGTGGTCTGGCCCCTTGCGTTAATTCTCGACTCCACTGCAAACCTCCCCAGTATCCGGCCTCATAGTCAGACACGACATGATGACTTTGACGTACTACGTGCGTCGCCGGCGGGTCCTGGCCCGAGCAATAATCCTTACGTCGCCAATCAGTGAATCATGCCACCCATGCGGAACGGACGACGTAAATCCTGGTACCGTCTTTGGAGAAATGATGGCTCGATACGCGGCTACACGCAGGTGTGTTTGGGTCCTTGAGCTTTTCCAGCGCACCAACGAGACTAGCCCTGAAATTGCTCTTATTGGATACGTATCCGGAGAGCTGATGCAACAGCTCAACGGACAGCGGTTTCGGATGAGCATGTCCCGCGTAGAAGTTTGCGAGCCAGCCTTTAAGTCCGTCGTATCTCGCAGCTTCATTGTCGACAGCTGTCCACGCGCCCGGACCGAACAATTCCGCCACAGAGGTGGTGACTCGAAGCAACAGCACGTCGCTGCCTCTGGAATTCTCAGAGGACTCGTCGTCCTCGAACTTCACCGACAGCAGCTTCGGCACCTCAATGTTCATGCGCTCGTGGCGGACGCGTACCTGCGCAAAGCTCAGCCGAAGCAGACTCGCCCGAATGGCCCGGTGCGCCTTTACGCTGTATTTGTTTCCCATGCGGCGTGCGAACTCGTAAAAAGTAGTTCGCGCATACAGGAGACTCTCTTCGGGGCAAAGAGGTACCTCGCGGTAGTAATCGAGGCAGGTAGAGTAGACCAGCCTGTCGAACTGACAAAGGCCATACCCGCTGAACGTCACGGTCATGTTCTGGAACGTGGCAATTTTCTTCTCTGCCACCAGATATGTCGAGCCGCCCGCGAGCAGGTTTGCGTTGTCGGTCTGCACGCGTCGCCCCGCCGAAAACAGGGCTGAACGGAGAAATGCGTTTGGCAGCGCCCGCGCCGTTGCTGACCAGCCCGGCAGAAGCACATCCGTGCCCACGCGGGTAGCCTGTCGCCGCCGCGAATGGTGAATCTCGTTCGCCGTGGCATTCGCGGGAAGTTCGGCGACCGCCGGTTGGTCGAGCGCTTTCTTTTCCCGACGTTCGAGTCCGTCGGCGATGTCCTGAAGCTGCTTCGCGGCACCGAGTACAGTCATCTGCTGCTCGGGAGCAGCAGTAAGTGCCGCGTCGGCCGTGAGATTCGCGAGAGCGCGCAGTTGCGCGACTTTGCCTCCTGGATGTCGTGTCGCTCGCAACCTAGTCATGTTGCTGCTCCGCGAGCTCGACGGTAACTTTCGTCGTTGTGCACGGCGCCGCGGCGTCAGCGATGCGGGCTTCGTGTAATCCGGAAGGCACGCTCCGCGAAGCGCGCAGGCGGCTCGCAGGACAAGCCAGGTGAGGCTGGCGGCGTGAATCTGGTCTGGTCATGGCGAACACATGCAGGTTGTTGATACCTGTGTATATGCGCGCAGGACGGCACGAAATCACAAAAATGAGCCTCGCAGCACTACTTTCTAAAATGTCCCAGGAAAACAGGGTAGTTATTCGCTCAGGCTGCAGATTGCGCGACTTGTACTCTGCATCGGCGTCGCTTGTACCGTACATCGCCGGCACTTGTACTCCGCATCTCCCCAGCTTGTACTCTGCATCGCATCCCGCGAAGTCGACGCGAAAAACAACCCGGGGATTCACGGAATTATTGCGGGCTGCCGCATTGCCTAATATATATAGACTCAGTAATCGAAATAGCCGGGCGAGTGCGGGCCGAAGTGGGCGAACTTCTGTACCGCGTGGTTTTCGGTGCCCCGTGAACGCATGGGCACGAACTACTGGCTTGCAACTGTGTTGATGTGGCGCCAGTCTGGCTGAAAAACATCGCGAAGTCTTGAGTTACCGTAGGAAGCAGACGGCGGCCGCCGACCCTGGTCAGCTTGGCGTGTCTCACCCGCGACTCCTCTCGCCCCGTCGTGCGACGGCAACCGGGCAGCCATCGCAAACGCAATCCGCTATCGGCCCGGGGTTGAATCTGAAGTCGACATCTGGCTGACCAGGGCGGGCGGTACTGCACCGGACGTCTTGAGTCCCGCTAACGCCTGATTGGCGTATCGCGCCACAGTCCTGATTCGCCCTTCACAAGAGTCCGCCCTTATCGGGGTGCCGAAGCGGACTACGCAGCTCCCGACTTGCGATGTATGTCCGAATGCGCGTTGGCCAGACAGTCCGTGGCGCGCCGCTGAGCATCGATGTGAATCAGCGGTCGTATCAGCAATGTCGACGGGCTGACGGATGCTTAGCTCGGCGGGCCAGCTACGGTCGAGACTTTCGAGTCGAAGAGCCACGTACATTAGCCCGCTTCCACGAGGTACCGCGCATCGGTGACCGGCTCCAGCCACTCAACGTTCTCCAGCGTGCAACAACCGGTTCTCGGCATCGCGGACAGATGCAGCGCACTGCCGCAGCGCGCTCATCCTCGGTCAGGTCATTGACATGGAGGCGGCCATCACGCACACCATATGACATGGTCACATCCCGCATGGCTGAAAGGCGGTATCAGAGCGACGAGGATAACGTATGAGAGAGATATTCTGAGATGTTCGTCCAACACTACACAATCCGTGTCGGCGCGGTTTCGCTTGTCGCCCGCGATGTCCGACGGCCGTGCTCCTTCGGTACTGGCGGGGGGCACTGGTCGCCCTCGAATGCCTCTCACCGCTCCGTAGCGAGCCAAGTTAGCCGGCGGCCGACTTTATCAAATATTCGGCCCTTTGCTGCACGACCGGCCATCCTTCGCGCAGGAGCCGCACGGCTTCCTCGACCACCTCATGGCTCAGTCCGCAGTTATCGATGTCCGTGACGCTCATTTGCGCGAGGTCGGAGGCCGAGGCGTCTCCACTGGAAATTCTGAAGAACAGGGTATCAGCCATAGCGCCGGCATCATCCGTCCCGCCGCTCAGGATATCCTCGGCCAACAGGCCAGCCATGCCGACGAGTATCTTCCAGTTCGCGGGTAGCTCGGGAGTGGCAAACCCATGGTCCAACGCCGTCTTGCGCATCACCTCAGGGCAGGTGCGGGGACGGAACTGGCCGCGCCACGCCGTCTCCTCTGGATTCCCACTTTCGTTTTTCCACACGACCGCGTCGCCAGCGCCGCCGAAGCGCTCATAAAGCATCTTGTGACCTGCTTCGTGGTAGGCCGCGTTGCGGAGCTCTCTGGCAGCTATCTGTTCGTCCGTAAAATCAATCATGTGTTGAATATGGTCGGTGTCGTTAGACCAAGGTATAGCTCAGTAAAGGGCTGCGGTGCCGAAGGTAACCGGAGGGTACAAAGAACTCTCGTCAATGTGTCGGCGCGGGAAGGAACCTATCATCAAAATCCGCCGAACCATGCAGTGATTTTTATAAATCTTTCAATTCGCGATATATCGTTCAAAAAACGGTTCGCATTTAATGCGACCTTTTCATGCGTTGCAACACAGCTACACGCTGCATTGGCTCGAGCAGAATCAACGCAATGTGGATGGACACCGAAGGGAGTCAGCCGCAGTTGGAACAGAGTGCGGCCACACTGGCGAAACCGTTATCAAGGCGTTAGGGGCAAGACCGGCTTTGGTTGTCGCACCGGCGTCTGACATCATAACCAATCATGAACAGTGCCTTTTCGGCCAGCAGAAACTCGGACTTGCCGACGACACGCTCAATGCAGTGAGCGCCCAGGCGCGCAAATCGTGCTCGCTCGATATTGCTTAATGTGTGCAAGTTCGGGAACGTGATATGAGCACAGGATGGGTCGCGCCGGCGTTGCGATTCTCTGCTCGATGGGAAGCGGAAGGCTTCCGGCAGTGTGTGAGAAACGCGTCGTGCGATGAGTCCAAGAGCCCCCGTTGCGCGACCGTCGAAAATAAGCACGTCCTGTGTGGGCGCTGACCAGCCAGCGGAAAAATCCAATGCTGCAGCCGCGAAAATTTTCGTCGTTCCGGATGTCATTGGGATGCCGTTCTCCGCGAATAGGGCATCGAGGTTGGACGTTGAAGATGCACGCAGAGCACGTGTCGCGGCGTGAATGCTTGAGATTAGGTTTCCTCGTTGCGTTTGGTCGTCGAGCCAGTCAAGGCGTGCGGCGTGCGGACGGTTGCGGACACCGCCCCAATCCAGAATCTTGCGGCACACCACATTCGTTGTCACTTCGTTTCGGATGCGCATGGCGCATTGGAGTGCGGCTCCCAATTGTTCGAATGTCCCCGCGGCATGGTTCGACCATGAGTAGCGAAGTCCGGCTTCCCGTAAGCTTGAACACCACCAGATGGTCGAGCCTTCGCTCTGCCGACGCCAGTCTGAAAAGACGAGTGCCCCCTTCCCACGAGTGCTGGTTTGGTAACAGTGGAGATGACCCGCGTTTCCACAGTCGATGCGGTTACCATTCGTATGCTCAGCAAAATCGGCGCCGTGCCACAATTTTCTGACGACATCAATGCATGCAGTAGAGAGCTCCGGTTGCGTTTCCTCTTGAGTCAGGTCCGGGCCATCCACAACCGCAGTCCACTTGTCTCTGTACGGTGTCAACCCGTCAATGGGCTCCCAGCTCTGAGCCGATTCATTCGCGCCTTTAGGGCCATTCCATTTCAATTCGAGCGCTTCCAGATTCACATACTCTCCCGGCAAATTATTAAGGCGCGATTTCGATATTCCTGAATGTTAGCGAGAGGGTCGCGTCAAAGTACCTCTTACCACGAAGGTCCTGCATCTTCGGTTCGAATGGAGGGCAACAAGACATGCCCGATTCACATGCTTCCGCCGAGTACGTCATCGAGTAGTTGCAGCGTCTCCAATGCACCACCCGCGACTCCCACCCCTATGACAGGTGAAATCGAGTAATCGCGCGGATTGATGCGGATGACACGGAGGCCGTTCCGTTCGCTGAATCGCCGCACGGTGGGCACTGCCCGGCCAGCACCTATTTCGATGACGATGGGGCGCCCAACGGACTCAAGCCAGGTTGCAAGTCGTCTCTCCTGCCTGTCCGCGTAGTTCGCTATCCATTGCCAGTCCCCAAACATCAGAATGTTCGGCCGCGCGAGGCTATTGCAATGCGGGCACCTCGGCATGTCGTTTTCGAGCAGACATGTTGTGTCATTGACGATGGGCGTGAAGTCGTCACTTGGCCAGGTCTCATCGGTACAAGCCTCGATGCATTGAAGCCGATGGATGGTTCCATGACATTCCGCAATGCGTTCTGCATCAAAACCCGCTTTCTGGAACTGACCATCGACGTTACTCGTGAACACGAAGGCGCCGTGCATCATCGTCGATGCCCACCTGAGCAGAATGTCGAAGCCCGCATGGGGTTCGGTTGCGCGATAGAGGGCGAGCCGGTGCCCGTAAAACCCCCAGCTCAAGCGCGGATTGCTCGCGAAGCCGGCGGGATTGGCTATGTCCTCGAAGGCAAACCCATGATGGCGCAGCGCTGGGTAAGCGCGCCAGAATCCTTCCGTTCCCCGGAAATCAGGCAGCCCGGAATCCACGCCCATGCCAGCGCCCGCAGTGATGAGCAGCCCGTCCGCGGCGCGAATCCAGGCAGCCGCCTGTCTGATTGCATCGTCGTTAATCACCTGCTACTCCGATTGCGTTGTTTGACCTGTGCCGGGCAAGAACATCACTTCTGCGATTCAGGTTGCCGTGTCGTAGCACCTCGCTAACGCGGCAGCGTCGCGCGCAAACTCGTCCCGAAGCGTGGATGGTGCCAGGATTTGCACCGCAGCGCCGAGCGACCGAAGCCACCATCGCAGCTTGACGCTGGGTGCCACTGTTCCAATGAACTTCGTGCGCCAGTCGGGTATCCTGACCCTCGGTCAGGGGAAACAATTCGCCTACGTCGGCGGCAGAATGGTCGGAGTCTACAATCCTTTACTGGACCAGACATTCGACTCCCATCTCGACGCATTCGGAAAAGGCAAACAGCTCGTGCCTCTCATCCGTCGCGCAGATGAGCGCCACGCGCCTGTCTGCCCTGGTCACAGGCCCGCGTCCTGCCACGGTGTTTTCCGGTCACTCGTTGCGAATCGCAATAGCCGCCTTTGTGCCCCGAGCATGACGCCGACAGGCGTATTTGCCAGTTGCTCGTCATGAAGTGCCAGCAGCCGTTCCAGAATCGCCGCTTCGTCCGGACTGACCTGCCAGACATCGTCTGCTGTCGCCCGCGCCGCGCTGCTCTCGAGCGCCTCGGCGGCTTCAGGAAAAAATGCGTGGTGAACGGTTCCGAAGCCTGCTTCACGAAGATACCAGGCTAGGTACAGCGCTCGTATGAGGTCGCTTAGCAGGTGCCCGTTTCCACGGCCCGCTCGTAATGCGGCGAGCGCAAGGTGATTGCGCAGTGAACGCGAGCGAACAGATTCTAGCGTCGGTGGTAGAAGCGTGGCCTTTGCGGATGTCTTAGTGGATACATAACGACCTCCGCTTCTCTTTCTATTCATTTGGCATAAAAAATCGCAAATCGATTGATTCTGGTGCTGGCCCGTGAAATCCATGCACGTTGTACTCGTTTTCAATCTTGTGGAGTCTTGTCGCCAATGACCTGCCGAAAACCGAGGCACTATGAATCCAAAACGAAAATCGCGGCCGTGGATTGCAATATTTAACAATCTGAACGTGATGGTTAGGTGAACATCATGTGTCATCCATCGGTAGTTACCCCGGAAAACTGTTTTTCCATAAAATGCGGGATGGGGCAACGAATTTTGGCTGAGAACGTAAAGGGCGCGTCAGTCGGAGCGCGGCGCGTACGCGGTATGGGCGATATTTGTGTTTGTCCACGATTCGGACGCTTCGATATTTCAATTTTTGCGGGAGATTGCTGCGACAATCAACGCGGCCTACTCCTAGCTTAGCGAAACTATCTCCCGCCGTGCAGATAAACGCCAGAGCGGAAAAAACTACCTTTCATGTTCGTGCCTGCAAATAATTCCGAATCGCAAGCTGATTGCACGCGTCCGTTGACAATAATTGTCCGGTAAAGATTTTCATCATATTATTCCGGGTGGCAATCCGCAGGGGAGTCTAAAAATGACGGTAAATGACTGGGCAGCCGTGCTGGGCGCGGGGTTGGACCAATCTCGACGCTTGTTGAAGCTGGATACAGCTCTGGGCGGAAATGTGCTGGTGCCAGTCCGTGTGGTCGGCACTTCGCGTATCGGGCGCAACTATGACTTCACAGTTGATGTCGCTTCCCTGAAGGATTCAATTGAGCTCAAATCCCTCATTGCGAAACCGGTGACGCTCTGGACTCAACAGACTGACTCGTCGTATGTGCCGCGTCACGGCTATGTCCACACTGCGCGATTTCTGGGTTCGGACGGTAGCGTCCAGCTTTACCAGCTTAGTTTTTCGTCCTGGTTGCATTTCCTTAAATTTCGCAGTGACGCGCGGATATTCCAGGACAAGACGGCAGAGGACATTATCGCGGCGGTATTCGACGAGCATCCCCAATCACGCGGCGCCTATCGCTTTGAGCTCCGTCGCCAGTTACCTCTGCGGTCGTTCTGCGTCCAGTATGAAGACGACTGGAACTTTGTGCACCGGATTATGGAGGCCGAAGGGCTCTTCGGCTATTTTGAACAGGCGGAAGACGGCAAAGCGCACACGCTGGTCATCACCGACGACCTGTACACCGTTAAGGCCCTTGCTCCGCAAGATGTGTCGTTTTATCGAGCGGGCGCAGGAAGTGAAACGGATGCGATAGTTCAGTGGGGTGGAGCGCGCACATTGCAGAGCGTGAGCTATACCACGCGCACATTCGACTATAAGAATCCGACTTTTAACAAAGAGCTGTCCACGCCGACAGTCGACAAGCAAGGCGACCTGCCCGACCAGGCCGAGGTCTACGAGTACACGGGCGCTTATACCTACGGCGACAGCGCTCGTGGCGACACTTTGTCCAAGACCCGGATGGAAGAATGGGAGTCGCGCGCGAAGCGTTTTTTTGCGACGGGCAGCGTGCGGCGAGCCGATGTGGGACGCTGGTTCCAGCTCGAAGGCGCAACCGCTCTCGCATCTGACAGCGCAGAAAACCGCCAGTTTGCGATTCTGGCAGTGACCTGGTACATCGAGAACAATCTGCCCGTTTCGACCGGAACACAGTTCCGTCATAGCCTCCAGTCACAACTTGCTGAAGCTCGCACATATCACGCGGGTTCGTCGGACGTTTTCAATGTAAAGGACGCGTTGGGCGGTGAGGGATTCTTTCTGGTCGAAATGGAAACGCAGCGACGCACCGTTCCTTTTCGCAGTCCCTTTGAACACCGCAAGCCTGTCATGCATACGCAGACCGCGACGGTGGTCGGTCCGAATCAGGAGGAAGTGTTCACGGACAGCCTCAACCGGGTCAAGGTGCTGATGCACTGGGACCGGGAGAACGGCGGCGATGAAAAGGCTTCGTGCTGGCTGCGTGTCATGTCACCAAACGCTGGTGGAACGCTCGGTGGCGTATTTGTCCCGCGCGTGGGACACGAAGTGGGAATCGTCTATCTGGACGGCGATTGCGACCGTCCGGTAGTGAGCGGAAGCCTGTTCAACGGACAGCAGACGCCGCAATGGCACTCCAACGGCTTGCTGTCGGGTTACAAGTCCAAGGAATTCCAGGGCACAGGCTACAACCAGCTTGTCATGGACGATTCGACGGGCCAGAACCGGGCGCAGCTTTTCAGCAGCACGTCACAGAGCTACTTGCATCTCGGTTACCTCATTGACCAGCAAGGCAATACGCGCGGCAACTATCTCGGGACTGGTTTCGACCTGAAGACCGATTCGTACGGCGCTGTGCGTGCTTCGCAGGGTATGTATCTGTCGACGTACGCGCGGGTCGGCACGTCGACCCAACCGCTCGATGTCAAGGAGGCACATCAGCACCTCGTCGACTCGGGCGGTGTCGTTGAGCGGCGCTCCGAAGTCGCAACAGGCAGTCAGGCCGAAGGCTTGCAGGACGCTCAGGACACCATTAACGACTTCGCAGCCGCGACGCAGAGCGCGCGGCAGGCAAACTCGGCTGGCGGCAACACGGCCGGTGGCGGAACTGGCGAGGCGAACGGATTCGCTCAGCCCGTGATGTTGCTCGCCAGCCCCTCCGGTATCGGCCTTTCGACGCAGAAATCCATCCAGGCCGCGGCGACGGAGCACGTCAACATCGTGAGTGGCGCCAGCACGCACCTTGCGGCGTCCAAGTCACTCATCGCAAGCGTGGGCGAAAAACTCAGTCTCTTCGTGCAGAACTCGGGCATGAAGCTATTCGCAGGCAAAGGAAAGGTAGAGCTGCAGGCCCAGTCCGATAACGTCGAGATTACGGCCGACAGGACTGTCAAGGTTGTGTCGACTTCTGATGCCGTCAATGTGATGGCAGACAAGGAAATCAAACTGATGGCGGGTGGTGCAACGATTCGCCTGGCTGGGGGCAACATCTATGTGCATGCGCCCGGCCTGGTCGAAATCAAAGGTACGCAGCATTCGTTCCAAGGCCCGGCGAGTGAGAACGCCGCAACACAACTGCCCGTGACTGAGGCGTGTGCGCAGAAATTTGCTTCTGCCTCGCAGGCCGGTGCGGCCATTGTCGACTAGGCGTACCCATGGACCAGTACCTGATTGTGGAGCCCGACAACGGCCTCGTTGACCTTGGCACGGCGCCACGGATGTACGAAGTCGGCGAGATTGTTCCGGCTGCGATGCCGGAGCTCAAAGGTGTAATGCCGATGCTTTACTCGGTCGAGCACCCCGAACAGCAACTTCCAGCTATCGAGGCCATTGCGGCTCGGGACCTGCAGGAGGGTCTTGCACCGCGCGTCTGTGCGCTGATTGAGACTGATGCAAGCACTGAGACATTAATGCGGCACATCAGTGACACGATTGCTCTGCCGCGCGAACCTGAGGGCCACTCGGTATTCCGGTTCTACGACCCTCGGGTGGCTCGCAACCTCGGATGGGTTCTTCGACCGGAGCAGCTATCGCTGATGTTCAGACCGGTGCAGCGCTGGCGCTATTTCTCAGATAGTGGGTGGCTGACGGTGGAGCGCCCGGCAGTCGCTCCCGCTGAACACCTGTCGCCATCGACTGACCAGTGGGCAACGCTGCGCCGACTGCATCTCATCGAGCAGGCGCTGAAGTCCATACGCGACGCTGGGGAGCCCGTTGATGAGCGGACCCCTCGCCAGCTCGACGCCTTGTTCACGAAGGGAGCCCGATATCGCCTCGCGGGAGAGGACCTGGCGGTGTTTGCCGTACAGGGCTTGCTGGTCTCACCGAATTTCGACCGACATCCGAAGGTCGCCGCGGCGCTTCAGCCGGGGCAGACGTCGTCGTACTCGGAAATCACCGCTTTGTGGACCGATGAAAACTGGGCGCAGATTGCGCAGGAAGCGGCGCTGTACGCGTAACGCAACAACACATAACGCAAGGCAGAGAGAGTAACTATGGGTACCATTCCGAAGGTCCAGGCCGCATCGGCAAACGCCAAAGCCAATGCAGCGTGCCAGAAGTCCTGCAACATGTGTGAAAAGACGGGTCTTCTGATTCTGCCGGTACGGTATTCGGCAGCTGCCGCGACCAATGCGCACAATCTCGGCGCGGCCACGGCGCTTGCGTTACCGAAGGGACCGTTTGGTGACGGCGTCACAGGCGTAGGTGCCAAGAAGGCGACCTACTTCTTGCGCTCGGTGCGCAAAGGGTTCATCCACGTCTTCTACCCATCCCAAAGCAAGTGGCAAATCTATGGCGTGACGTCCGAAGGCTATGTCTTCAACTACCCGCTCGACGTCGACCTGCCCGAAACGCAGGAGAAAGGATTCAACTGTCAGCAGACCGGGCACAAGGAACTCGCGCAGTGCATCAGCATCGACCATCCGCAGAAGGCAGGCAAGGTCTATCTGGCTTTCAGCGACGTACGCTGGACGGCCCCTGTGCGCAAGCGCTATGAAGCCAACGAAAATGGTTGCCGAGACCACCGGATGCAGCTCTTCGATGCAGCGGGATGGGCGAGCGGTAATCATTCACAGAAGCATGCCCAGACCATTTCACACGTCACCGACTATGTGCTCGAGTACAAGGGCGGCGTGGACGTGGCAGCATCTTGCTCGCCGTTTGCTTTCAAGGACCGTGCAAGTGAAGCGAGCGGGCTCAAGCAATTTGCGGACGCACACGACAAGGGCAATGGCGTTTTCTTCGCACTTTGGGACCCAGCTGGCATCACGCAGGAGCTCAATGCCGAGCAGTTTGTAGCGATGGGTGCGGCCATGAAGCCATATCAGAGAAAGATGTGGACGGCGAGCGCGATTGACGGAATGAAGTCCTCCATCGAAGAAAGTGCAGAGGAGGACGAGAACTCGGCCGCCGAGCAGCTCAAGGGCCAGACGGCTGAGACGTACGCCCTTTACTCCCTGTTTGATGGCGGGAAGGCCTACGAAAAGGAGGTCAAGTCCATCGACGAGCAGAAGGAACGGGAAATGGATTCGGTGAAGGCAGGGGCCTGGAAGCCGTACACCGAATCCTACAGCGAGAATGCGGTGACGCAATTCCGCAATGACATGAAGACGCAGATGCAACAGGTAGAAGACACGCTGCTCAACCCGCTCGCAGACGACTATGTCGCCTGGCTAAAGGGTACGCAGCTCAGGACGGTGTTTGCGTGGGACTACCATGAGCTCGATGTAGCAAAGGGCGTCGAATACGCCGAACTCTTCTACGCGTGTATATATGGGTCGGCTGACCGCAGAGTGGTCTATGACCTGGTCCTCGAATGGGCCAAGGGCGACCTGAAGGACCGCCACAATCCGCTTCTGCGTTCGATGATTCTGAACCACGACCCCTCAGCTGAAAAACTGAAGGAAGCAGCAGGATTCCCTCTGCTTGAACTGCGGGAGCCCAGTGCGAAGCTCATTGAGTTGAACCACTCTGCCAACGAGATTCTCGAGAAGGAAGATAAGGGCCTGATTCTGCGGGCCGACAAGGCAGTGGCTGGAATGCTGCACGAGCTGGGTGGCCCGATTGCCGGCTTTATCGCCAAGACTGGTGATACAGCGAGTGTCCGGGTTTTCACGGCGTGCATGAGTCTGCGTTCACGCACCACCATCATCTATAAGCCCGTCGAAGGAACCGTCAACCAGTGGATTTCCTATATGGCGCGCCAGATGTACGAACAGATGCCCGCGAATAAACGTCCAAGTCTGGGTTCGTTGAACGCGAATCTCCGCAAAACTTTCCAGAGCTCGTCTCCCAAGGATGGTCCTATCAAGGTTCCGCAGTTTATTGTCTTCAACGCCGAGGAGGCTGTCCAGGCATCAGCGAGCGCTAATTCCCTCAGTGGCAGGGGGGCGGCAATCTTTGCACCGGGAGTGCGCGCGGTACTTACGGAAGAAAACATCAATGCAAGCTTTCTTCCAAAATTTCGGGCTGCGACACAGGGTGAAGCCGGATACGGCATCATCGGGGTTATCTTCAATGCGGTGAACTGGATGTTGGCGAGCAAGGAATTGGCAAAGTCCAGTGCATTGAACCGCAAGGAGAACCATGACAAGTTCGTTGCGGCTATCGTCTCAACGTGTGCGGCGACCTTCCAGACGGTTGGTCATGGCATGCAGGCGTTTGGCAAGCTGGGGGGACGCTATTCACAGCTTTTGCTGAAATGGGGCACCGTTGTCGAATTTGCCTTCCGTGTCGTGGGCGCCGTAGCGGGACTGGTTGGGGCCTGGTATGACTTCCAGCAATTCAAATCTGAGCGACAGTCCGGACATGCAGGCCTGGCCTACCTGTATGGTGCGTCTGCCATTACGAACGTCCTGCTTTGCCTGGCGGTAATTGCCGGTGCGACCATCCTGGTTTTTGCGCTAATGGTCGTGCTGGTTGTCATAGGCATTTTGATAGCATGGAAAAAGCACCGGGAAATCGAGGAATGGCTCAGCAAGTGCATCTTCGGTACGGCCGCGGAGAAGTTCTCAGAACTCGACGAACGCAAGCAGTTTGAAGCGCTGACATCATAAGCGAGACACCATGGCGTACGATTACCTGACAAAGATTCGAATCAACCGTCCACTAACCGAAAAAGAGGTCGGGCGGCGGATTGATGTTCACAAGCCAGTCGCTGATGAAGCCGCCGATGCGTACACCGTGTTCGGGATGAATGATGTCTATCTTGAGGTCTGCGATAGTTCCTACCCGCAGGTTGGCTGGGGTCTTCTTGGTTTTCTGCTTTGTTTCCCGGCATTTGCTTTTCTTACCTTTGAATTTTTTCAAAGCGCAGTCGTCGATACGCCGGCCATGGTCAGGAACGGGGAACAGGAGTCGTTCAGTGCCGTGATGTGGATTTTCGTCGCGATTACGGTGTTGTGCTGCGTACTCACCGTCGTTGTACTGCTCCGCGATTGCTTCAACTACAGGCACAAGGCGGTGCGCTTCAATCGCCAGACGCGCATGGTGTACGCCTTCCGGCACAACGGGCCCGGCGGTGTAATCGCGGTGCCTTGGGACAAGGCGTTTTTCTACCCGCACCGGCTGCCGTCCAACGGGCTGGCCGGGGGAGCGCCAACCCTGATGCGCTGCTTCGTGCTAGACGACGCTGGAAAGAAAATCGTGAACACGTTCAGCTTCGGTGCTCGCACGGTCAACGGTGCAGACGAGTCCACTCCAATTGGCAAACAGGTCCTCTATCAGATTCAGGCCAACTTCGAGTTCATCCGGCGGTACATGGAACAGGGCCCGGGCGCGCTACCGAAGGTCGAGCGGTATCTGCCGCGGGGCCCCTCGCTGCGCGCCTCAATAAGCGTCTGGTTCTACGGCATCGGAGCTGTCGGCAGCGCCAACGGTGCCATGCGCGTTCTTACCATACTGCTTTCGGGGCCAATGTTCCTGCTGTCGATTCTGCACTACATTGCCCAACTGACGAGCCGGGAGCCAGTTTGGCCGACCGATGTAGAGGCCGCCTGCGGCAACTCAGCGTCAACGGCAATGGTTCAAGCCTAAGGTTGCGGGCTTCCGTTGCTGTCTGAACGTGCTGCTGCTGCCTTGCCCCGAATCGCTTGGGTGAACGGCAAGGGTCCGCGTCGTGGTCGCGGTCAGCGCGTCAACCCGTGTCGTAACGTCACGCCTTTCCGGGCTCAAATTCACACGCGCGCAAGCACGTCCACATTCAACTTGTCGGCATATACCCGATGCAAAAGAATTGCGGTTTTCTGGTCTGCACCACAACGCTGATTTTCCTCACAGCCTGCCACAGCGCATCAGACAGCCCACTCGCTCGCGCAGCCGCCACGCTCGCGAAGACGGAGGCCCCACATGACGCCCAGTGGGTCCAACTCGAAAGCAGTGACGCGGCCGTGCAGGAGTGTGCCATCAAGTTCCCGGACGCTGACCACCCCTGGACCGCGCGTATCGGACTTAAGCCGGGGCAGTACGCTATTCATGCCCGCATCCAACAGGATGGGACAAGTGGTTCCTGGTCGTCAGGCGAGGTATGGTCGGACGCGAAGACCGATGATGGCAAAGACACGCTGGATGAGAGCACGCTCAAGGCGAGGTTGCATGACTGCGCCACGCATGTAATGTCCGTCGGTTTGCTTGAGAGCAATCTTGGCCCCGACAACGCCGTCGTAACGGGACTACGTGCGCTGGAAAAGAAGGATATCGAGAATGCGAAGGCGCTTCGCAAATCGGGGCAGAGCGGCAGCTAGGCCTGGTGCGCCGTCGAACGGCTAATTCGTGGTCGCAGCATCGCGACATCACCGAAGCGGCGTTGAGGTCATCTGATATTCGCCGTCAGCGCCGACGTTAAACCCGAAGCCGCGTTTGATGCGATTCCCGAGAGTCCTGACCGCAAGGGTCTCGGTGCAGAAACGCGCTACGTCATTCACCGGCATGTATCGAGCGAAAGGAGGATGTCTTACCATGACCCGCAGATTCATCCTGAAAGACGACACGACTACCCACAACGGTGTGGTGCTCGACGGCATCGCCGGTTCGTCGTTCGACGGCCGGCCGTTGGCCTATCTTGGGGCTCATGTGTTGTGCCACACGTGCAACACCGAGGGCATCATCGTCAGCGATGGCTCGCCTCATACGATGAGCGTGATGGGCAAGCAGGTCGCGCTTGAGAATGATTTATGCCAGTGCAAATGCGAGCCTCTTCCGAAGCTGGTGGCGTCGCAGACCATGGGCTCACTAACATCCTGATTGGCGCCAGCTCATTGCGGTCTAGCGTCGACTTAACAGTTTTCATTCAAAGAGAGTCGGCGGTCGATAAGACGTGGACAAAGTGCCGCGACTAGGGTGAACTGCTGGTGCCCGCCGAGTCGTTTCGCGAGCGGCCTCGGAACTTAAGAGGAATCGCTATGGCATCGTAAGCGAGAAGATATGGCGTATGACTACATGACCAGGGGGGGGTTGAATCGCCCAGTTGACGAGAGTGAAGCGGCGCGGCGCATAGATGTCCGCAAACCGGTCGCCGACGAGGCTGCTGACGCTTATACCGTGTTCGGCATGAACGATGTGTACCTGGAGGTTTGTGACGGCTCATATTCGCAGGTTGGATGGTGTCTGCTTGCCTTCCTGATTGGGTTCCCTGCGTTCGTATTTTTCACGGTCACTGCGATACAGGGCGCTGTGGAGATAACTCCGGCGGTGGTCAGGAACGGTGAGCAGGGAGCCTTCAGCGCCGGGATGTGGGTTTTTGCGGTGGTGGGAGTGCTTAGCTGCGCGTTCACGGTGTTGCTTCTCCTGCGCGACTGCTTCAACTCCCGGCACAAATCTGTGCGGTTCAACCGCAAGACTCGCACGGTGTATGCGTTTCGGCACAACGGCCCGGGCGGTGTCATCGCCGTTCCATGGGATAAGGCATTCTTCTTTGTACACCGGCTGCCCTCCAATGCCACGTTTGGCGGAGCCCCCACTCTGATGCGCTGTTTCGTTCTTGACGACTCCGGCAAGAAAATCGTTGACACCTTCAGCTTTGGGCTTCGGACAGTCAACGGAGCGAAAGAGTCCACGCGCTACGGCAAACAGGTGCTTTATCAGGTCCAGGCCAACTTCGAGTTCATTCGCCGTTACATGGAAAGCGGTCCGGAATCGCTGCCACCTGTGAAAAGGTATTTGCCGCGCGGACCTTCTCTTCGCGCCTCCATGAGCCTATGGTTCTACGGACTGCGCGACATTGGCGGCGTTAGCGCGGGACTCCGCATTTTTTCCCTCGTACTCAGTGTCCCGGTTTTTTTGCTGTCCGTGCTTCACTACATTGCACAGCTAACCTGTCGTGAACCGATATGGTCGGAGGACGTCGAGGCAGCATGCGACAACCTCCGGCCGTCATAAGTGACCTTCTCGGCCGTAGCTGTTTCGGAACCAACAAGAAAGACGCTCGGCATACTTCGTTCGATGAAGAACATAAGGCATACAACGAACCTGGAGCGTAACTATGGCTTGGGATGGCACCGTTTGGATTAAGCTGAAGCGCCCACTGACCGACGAAGAACAGGCTCACCAGCTAAAAGTGGACGTGGTCGCCAGCGAAACGCCGAAGGACGACTTCAACGTGTTCTCGATGAACGACATCTTTCTTGAGAGCACCGACGCGGCATTCAAGCAGCGAGGGCTGCTCACGTACGGCTGCCTCGCGATTGTCGCGGCGGCAGGGTTTCTCGCATGGGTTGCACTCTGGTGCTTGCAGAATCCACCGGGCGACGGGAGCGTGCAGGGGCCAGAGTTGGCAGTGGCCTACACGAGCGCGACCTTCTTTCTGATAGTCTCACTGGCAATAGTCTCCGTTGGTCTGTGGGGACTGCATCAGGAGAACTTCACCTGGACGCGCTTTCCAGTGCGATTTAACCGCCACACGCGAATGGTCCATGCGTTTCGGGGTGCTGGCTCAAAGGGCGTGATATCGGTTCCATGGGAAAGGGCTTTTTTCTTTGTTGAACCGCGTCCGCGAGACCCGATTTCGCACGCGTATGTATTCAACATCCGGTGTCACGTCCTCGATGAACGGGGGCTTGTCGCCCAATCGTTCTCGGTCGGTAGTCGGGTGGTCACCGTCTCCGATGAAAACACGGAAAATGGTCGGTCTATCGTCAAACGCCTTAGCAGTCAGTTCGAATATATCCGGCGCTTCATGGAGCAGGGACCGGGCGCCCTGTCTTATCCCGACCTGGTGCCGACTCAGGTTTCCCTCGCCAACTCGATGCGTATCTGGGGGCGAACCGACAAGGCGATTCTGGCTGAGCGCAATTTTTTTACGACGTTATTCGTCCTGGTGTTGAGCCCCTTCACCTACTTTACGGCCGTGCTTCATTACATCGGACAACGGACCAGCTGGCAGCCCGTGTGGCCCCCGGAGGTGGAAAGCGAATGCGAGCGGGCCCCACATGCCGAACCCGGTCGGGCTTAAAAGTAGTGCGCAGTGCGCATCTATGGCCACGTGACCAGGGTAGCCTTGAATCGCCAGGTTGAGGCGGATGAAGCCGCCTGCGGCAACTCAGGGTCGACCGTAATGGCTCAAGCTTGGGATTGCAGTCTTCCCTGCTGTCCGAACGGGCTGGCCGGGGCTCCGAATCGCCTGAACTGCAGGAGCCTGCGTCGTGGCCGCGGTCAGCGCGTCAACCCGTGCCGTAACGTTACGCCCTTCCGGGCTCTAATTCGCGCGCGCAAGCACGTCCACATTTAACTTTTTGCCATACATCCGATGCAAAAGAATTGCGGTCTTCTCATCTCCACCACAACGCTGATTCTCCTCACAGCCTGCCACAGCGCATCAGACAGCCCACTCGCTCGCGCAGCCGCCACGCTTGCAAAGACGGAGGCCCCGCATGATGCCCAGTGGGTTCAGCTCGATAACAGTGACGCGGCCGTGCAGGAGTGTGCCATCAAGTTCCCGGACGACGACCGCTCTTGGACCGCGCGCATCGGGCTCAAGCCGGGGCAGTATGCTATTCACGCCCGCATCCAACAGGATGGGGCAAGTGGTTCCTGGTCGTCAGGCGAGGTATGGTCAGACGCGAAGACCGATGATGGCAAAGACGCGCTGGATGAGAGCACGCTCAAGGCGAGGCTGCATGACTGCGCCACGCACGTGATGTCTATCGGTTTGCTTGAGAGCCATCTTGGCCCGGACAACGCCGTCGTAACGGGACTGCGCGCGCTGGAAAAGCAGGATATCGAGAATGCGAAGGCGCTTCGCAAATTGGGGCAGAGCGGCAGCTAGGCCTGGTGCGCCGTCAAATGGCCACTCTTGGATACTGCCGTTGACCATCCTGCTTATCGTCATCGGGCTCGTCGTCATGTGGTTCAAGGAGCGCGAGGTAAAGGAGTTTTTGGGGCGGAGCTATTTTGGGACCAACAAGAAGGACGACAAGTATCATACGCTGCAGGAAGAACAGAAAGCGTATAGCGAATTGGGAGCCTAGCCATGGCATGGGATGGCATTGTATGGGTGAAGCTGCGCCGGCAGCTCAACGATGAAGAGAAGGCGCGACAGCTCAAGGTCAATGCTGCGGTCAGCACAAAGGCGCAGGACGACTTTTCGGTGTTCGAGATGAGCGACGGATATCTCGAGACCACCAACGCTGCCTACGCACAGCGCGGAACGCTGACTTACGGCTGTATTTTTATCTTCGCAATTGGGGTTCTGTTCGTTTGCGGGATGATATGGGCCATGTTGAATCCGCCGCCCAACACGAGCGGCGCGGAACTGGTACTTGCCATGGCCTTCGTCGTGTGCTTCATGTTATTCGGTTTGGGCATCATTTTCGTGTCGCTCTGGGGGTTCCACCAGGAAAATTTCACCTGGACGAGAATCCCGGTGCGCTTCAATCGCAAGACGCGCATGGTGCACGCCTTTCGTGGTGCCGGTTCGAAAGGTGTTATCTCGGTTCCTTGGGACAAAGCCTTCTTCTTCATCGAACAGCGTCCGAAAGACCCGATTTCGCGTGGAACCCCATACGGATTGCGCTGCCATGTGCTCGACGATGAAGGCCGTGTGATGCAGTCGTTCTCGGTTGGCCGACGCGTGTACACGATTGACGACGAGACAACAGAAAATGGGCGCTCCATCGTGCATGGGTTAAACGACCAGTTCGAGTTTATTCGCCGTTACATGGAGGGTGGCCCCTCTGCTGTGCCCGCCCCGGAGTTGGTTCCAACTGAAGTCTCCCTCCGGAATAGCGGCGACCTATACTTCCGCACCGACAAGAAACTGCTCGCTGAAGGCAATGCTGTTCCCACGCTGCTGGTCTGGCTGCTCAAGCCATTTATCGCTCTTACGGTGGTGTTGCACTACATCGGCATGCGAACGAGCCGCGAGCCGGTCTGGCCCACAGACATCGATGGCAGCCCGATGTCGCTTGCAAGGACCTAACCGACGGAATCAGGATGAAGACGCGCTTTTACAGTGGCCTCGCTCTGGCGGTGTTGCTTGCACTTGGCGCCTACCACAGCGCATCAGACAGCCCACTCGCTCGCGCAGCGGTGGTAGCGGAAGTGTGACTGGCGAAGCATGCCGCCCGATGGAATGGCCTTAGAAGGCGCGACCCGTTTGGCCCGCGGACGTCGAGGTTGCCTGCTTCTAAACGATGTTGTCGAGGTAAAACGGCGTCGCAGTTGAGCAAAAACCAGAAAAAGGCGCAGCATCGCCATTGTGTGGCGCAGACGTCAAAGCGATGGTGCTCATCTCGCAGTGCGTCGCACGCGGCGTGTTACAGCCACGATGTCAGGGTTCGGCTAGAGGACTGTGCCGAATTGCTGCTGGTCGAGAGAGATGGTTGCAATGATGGACTCGAACTCCGCCATCAAATCCGGATGGTGTTGGGCAACGTATTGCCGTGCAGAATCGTTTTCGAGGAGCTTGGCGAGATATCCTTTCGCAAGCACTAAATTCAACACGTCTTGACCGTAAGTCTGTTCCACGAGCTTGTACTGCCCCTGCAGATTGCTCATTTCCCGCTCCATTTTCGCCATCTGCTCCGGGCTAACGCCGGTCAGTTTGCGTGGCTTCTTGCCCTCGACAAGGCGCGCTGCAGGCGTTGCTACCAACAATGCCTCGGCGTAGGAGACTGACACATTGTTAGCGGCCACCATCAGCTCAACGCATTCGACCTGCCGCGTGGGCTTCATTTTGCGAATAGCGCGAACAAGCTCCGGCGAGAACTGCCGGTCGACGAGAAGTTTAGCCGCTTCCGGGCAAACGCCGTCGAGCAGCGACGCCTTCTTTAGAATCTGCGATACATCAACGGAAAGAGATTTCGCCAATCGTTCGGGCGATACACCTCTGTCAATTACACGCCGAATCATATAGTGCTCCTGGATTGTCGAGAGGCGATTGACCCGGTTGTTATAGGTGTAGCTCTCGTCATCGGTCGCGACAAGGCATGCAACCCGCTCGTGCCCCAAGTCCTGGACGGCAAGTAAGCGTAGATGCCCATCCAGCAGAACATGTTGTCCGGAAGACTGGTCCGCAGGCGTTACGGAAAGCGGTTCGATGAGGCCTACCTCTTCAATGGAGGTTCTTATCTGCTTGAATTTACGCGATTCGACCACGGGCGCCGGTATTCTGCGCGATGGCAAGATGCAGGAGACCGGTACCGACAACGGCTCGGGGATGAATCCGAGAGTTACGCCAGTCATGTGGCACTCCCGATTGGCCAAACGCGTTCGGCAAGATACTTCGGCAGGCTGGCCAGTCCCTCCGCGCGCAGCAGGTTGATGAAGTTCTCATCGGCAAACAGTTGCCTCAATGCGCCGACCACAAATAGCAACCGCTGTTGCGTGAACTCGGCTTTTCTCACCATGGACTTCTGACGTTCTACCTCGTGCTCATACGTCCGCACGAGACTCGATGTGGTGACAGCCGCGGATTTGCTCGTCATATTGTGCGCTGTGCTTCGCCCGAGTGCTTTTCTGCGCTCGATGATGCGACGAGCGCTCATCAGTTGCTTGCCCCGCAATTTTCCCGACTCATAGGCCTCCTGGAGTGCTGCCTGTATTTCAGCGTCATCGTCGCCGGCGCCAACAATCATGAGGGCCGCATTCAGGGGGACGACGCCTTTCTCCACCGCAACGACAAGTCTCTCTTCTCCCTGGCGCAGCAGCGCGAGGATGCCTTGAACGTAAGCCGGCGTAAGACCTGTCTTTTCGGCAATGACCTTCGGCGCATATCCCTGCTCCTGCAATTGCCGAATGCCGGCGAGCCGTTCGAGTGGACGACACTGTCTGCGCGCGATGTTTTCCGTCAGACTCATGACGAACGCGTCCTCGTCGCTCACGCTTACAACGAGTGCAGGAATAGTCGCTTCCCCGAGCGAGCGGAACGCCTTCAACCGTCCCTCGCCGCACACGAGCAGGTATTTTTCTATGCCGCCGGTCGTGGCTCGCGGCGTGACCACAATTGGTTTCTTGAGACCAATGGTCTTGATGTTGTCGACGATTTCCTTGAAAACCCGACCGTTGCGTTCTCGCGGATTGATGACTTCAATCTGGGAGATGGGGACCATCCGGATTTCTCCGGGCTGTTGCCGCGCGTTCACGCTACTCTCCTGAGACGGGCACGCTCGGCCATGCCATAGAGGTAGTCCAGCGTATCAAAGCGATAACTCTCAAACTCGATTGGATTCTGGTCGGCGAGGTGAATACGCGGTTGTCCAAAATCCAGACGTGGCAAAAGATAGTAGTCCAGCGCCGAAGCATTCGTCTGGTCAAGCCGCACCGCGACTGTTATATCCGGCAGGAGGCTCGTATCGAAGCGCACCTTCCAGTGATTTCGGCCATTGTCATGCGCCTGGCAGCGCGCGAGCACAATGCAGGCCGTGAACTCGTCGTTGACGGTCAGCAGGTCGGTTGCCGGGTCGCGTATCACCGTGCCGCCCAAATCCGCGATTTTCCTCTCCGTTTGCGCAACGATTTCCGGGTGCAGTTGTCGCAGGAAGCGGTTGGTCTCAATGTATCGATAATCTCGGCCGGGGGTAAAACCGACTGTCTGATAGGCACGAATTAGACTGCCGAATCGGTACACATAGACCGACGTAGAAGGCATGCCATCTGTTTCATCAATCACTACGCCGGACAGAAAACCGCGACTGCGGAACAGGTTGCGTAGTCGCTCGATTAGCTCCTCATTCGAGTAGTGCCGCGCCCTCGCTCTCATGATGCCCTGAGCCGTGTAGAACGTTTCGCTTGGCACAATTGCCTGAAATGCCCCCTCCTTTCGAATCCACATGTCCGGTGTGTTGGTCACCCGCAGCTTCTTCAGCTTGAACGACACCCGGTTGTATACGTTGTTGCCGATGTATTTCTCGTTGGTCAATACCTCCCGTACCGTGGCCCGTGTCCACTCCCGGTCAAGGTCGGTCCGCACGTGCATGCCGTTCAGGCGAGCTGCGATTTCGTATTCGTCGAGCGACTCGTCGATAAACCAGTTATAGATTAGATTGACAGTTCGCACCTCGCTTTCCGGCCCCGGCATGAGGATTACCCGGTCCGTCTGCAGGCTTTTATGTTCGCCGCGGCAAAGCTCCGCCTTCATTAGTCCGTGCTCATCGACCAATACCCGGCGAAGCCCATAACCCGCTGGGCCTCCTTGTCGAAAGCCCATTTCAATTAAACGGCACTGGCCCGCGAAAACCTTCGCAGACAACTCGCGGCTGTACTCACCAGCCATTGCCCGCTTTACCCCTTTCACGATGGTCGAGACAGGTGAGCCGTCGTTTTCGAACTGCTCGGCGCAGTACGCAACCTGGATGCCGGCACGGCGGCAGATGTACTCGTAATACGCGCTCTCGTCGGCATCCTGGAATCGCCCCCAGCGACTCACGTCATAGACGAGGATTACGCCGAAATCGGCTTTGCCATTGACTACATCGGAGATGAGATTCTGGAGTGCCCGGCGACCGTCGATTCGAAGACCGCTTTTACCCTCATCGGCATATGTGCGGACGATTTCGAATCCGCGGCGGGTCGCGTAGTCCCGAATTCGGTCGCGCTGGTTCTCGGTCGAATACTGCTGGTGCTCGGTCGACATGCGGACGTACTCAGCCGCCCGTCCTGCCAGGGAACCGGCTACGACAGCTCCACCCGCGTTATTGAATGACATGCTCCGCTCCGCAACTCAGACACAGACACGCGGCAGGCACCGGGCGCAAGGGGAGCCCCAAAATGCGAACGCCGCGGCTTCACATCAGGCGGTGGGGTTTGAAAGCGAACGGTGACAAGGCAAAGGTAGCAGGCCAGACGCCAATGTGTATCACGTCATCTCTTTGCAATCACATGGGCGGTGCTGGCGGCGCAGACAGCACGGCGATGTGGACGGTCCACGCGTCCATTTTTGCAGCGCTGGCATCATCCGCATGACACAGCACGTAGAAGCCAGAGCCCAGCGGCCGGGGGAGTTCGATGACATCCATCTTTGCAATCGGCTTGAAACTCCGTCGTGCATTGCGCATCCGCTGCATGCTGCTGTTGCGCTCCCGATACGCTGGATGTGCAGCTCGATATTCGCGCCAATAGTCGGAGTGGCCTGCGCGCCATCTCGCCTGAGCACGGGCCTGGTTGTCGCGATAGTCGCTGTCGATACGGAGCCGGTGGTTCTGCCAGTCGCGTCGACGGGCGCGCTGGCAAGCTTCCGACGAGCAGTAACGCTGACGAGGAACATGCAGCAGCGGCACGAACGCGTTGCCACAGGCGAGACAGAGGCGGGGGGATTTCATGAGTGCCCTCGAGGTCGGGTTGCGACGGGCAGACGCCGACGCCTCGACCAGTCACCGAAACGGCTGGCCTGAGGCGAAATAGAGAGGGGTTTAACTCGGTAGTTGCTTCGTTAAACAGCCATCGCTGTCTGCTTGGCGCGTGAGTAGGCCAGTCTCAGAAACTTGGACATTTCTTGACCGCCGGCGTGCATCGAGATGGGTCGCTCACGACGGCCCTATGGGCGATGGCGATGGGAGAGCTTCGCCAGGAAGGTACCCCGTTGTCATGCCGGTTCAGCTGCGTGCAAAAAAATCTCACGCGATGCTTCCCCAAATCTCATCCGATGCGTCCCACAGTCCGCAGGGCCTTGTCTGACGGGCCCAAAAATCTCACGTTTTGAGTCTCGCTACAGACTCCGTCTGTTTGTGATGTAGCAACCTAAAAATTCTATACACCGTGGAGCGCAGGTCACATTCCTCGTGACCTGTTCCGTGGTAAATTACGCCCTGAAGCTGCTCCCACACGCCAACAATCGGGGCTTGTTGGGCATTCGCAAAATTGCAGAACAAAGCGACAAAAACCGATACTGCGATCCTTCTCATAATTTTCCTTGATTAATGACCCGTGTCAGACCAATGCATATTTTCGTGAGGATAATAGGTCACCCCATAACCATCGCCAACGTGCTTCAGGTCAGCGAATGACCTAAGCTCGACGTCATGGCCTGTCGCATCCTTGACTCGCTTGCCCACGTACCCGGTGATATTCATGTCGACTGCCGCGCCGTAATTATGGCGAGACCGCCCAGGCCTCCCGACGGCTTGCATCGCCGAATTGACATTGACGCCATAGCCTCGGCACATCTCCTTTGCGGCCTTACGGCCCCACGATCGCACAGACGTTATCCGATAAGTACGACAACGAATTCTGATTTGACGTTGCCACAGCTATTACGTGTTTTGCAGCGCCGCCTCAACCCACCCGAAGTTGATCTTCTCCTGCTCCAGTCGCTGATTTCTTGCGCAAACGGTTATCGCGCAGATCGTCGGCTTTAGATGTCCCAGCATTTCATCCCGCCTAATCCGTTCGAAAAATCAGTCTCACGCGAGGAGCCGACGGCCCCGAGCGGCGAATAGCATCATTATTCTCCGCTGATTTTGCGGAGAATAATTTGTATCTGCGGGGAAAATAGATCATAATCTCCGCATGAATCGCGGAGATTGGTTATACATCTGGGAATTTCCCGAGTGGCCGGCATGGCGCTATGACTTGTCACGCCTTGCGGCTCCGCTCGCGGAAGTGTCCCGAGCCCAAGGGCTATTGTTCGGGCGTCTTGCCGATGTGGGTCTGACGCTACGCGGCGAGGCCAGTCTTGTCGCGCTTACCGAAGACGTCGTCAAAACCAGCGAGATAGAGGGCGAACAGCTCAATGTCGCATCGGTGCGTTCGTCGATAGCACGCAAGCTCGGCGTCGATATTGGCGCGCTCGCGCCAGTCGACCGCCATGTCGAAGGCGTCGTGGAAATGGTGCTCGACGCCACCCTGAATTGCTCGGCCGAGGTGTCGAGAGAGCGCTTGTTTGGATGGCACGCCGCGCTTTTTCCAACAGGGTTCAGCGGCATGTCCCGCATCAGCGTCGCCAACTGGCGCGACGATTCCAAAGGTCCGATGCAGGTTGTTTCCGGTCCGATAGGTCGTCAGAAGGTCCACTTCGAGGCGCCGCCCGCCGGACGTCTCGATCTGGAAGCAGACCGCTTTCTCACCTGGCTGAATAACGATTCACCCGATCCGCCGGTACTCAAGGCTGGGCTCGCCCACCTCTGGTTCGTCACACTGCATCCGTTCGACGACGGCAACGGCCGCCTTGCACGGGCCATTGGCGATCTGCTTTTGACGCGTGCCGACTGCAGCCCCGAGCGCTTCTACAGTTTGTCGGCACAGATCCAGCGTGAGCGGAACGATTATTACGACATTCTCGAGCGCACTCAAAAAGGCTCACTCGATGTCACCGAGTGGCTCGCCTGGTTCCTCGGTGCTTTGCATCGCGCAGTCGATCACGCCCAACTCACGCTGAACTTCGTGCTGTCGAAGGCGCGCTTCTGGCAGCGCTGGGCAGGCGCGCCTTTAAACGAGCGGCAGGTCAAACTGATGAGTCGCCTGCTCGACGGTTTCGACGGAAAGCTAACCAGTAGCAAATGGGCTGCAATTGCAAAGTGTTCACCGGATACCGCATTGCGTGACATCAGCGAACTCCTCGCATTAGGGGTGTTGAAAAAATCAGCAGCAGGGGGCCGCAGCACGTCGTACGAGTTAGCGGATTGAGCGCGACATAAGCAACCCCACTTATCCACAGCCCCCTCTGGACAACTTTTGTAAAAGCCACCTGACACACTGTGGGCGAAACGTTGATAAAAGCGCGGCTTCGCAACGCCGAACAAAAGTTTTCCCTGGCTCCGTGCTCCTGTCCGCTCATGCTCCGCAGGGTTATCGATTCCGCAGACCTTTGATCCGTAAGCGAAGATTCAAGTTATCCACAGCCTGGCGCGCTGCTTGTTAACTATTACTACGTATACATATACAAAGACTATAAAAACCAGAGAGGCAGCAGCGAACCACGCTGCGCAAGCGAGCACAAGACAAGCAGTGCGGGCAAAGCATCAAACCAGCGGCAAACAAATCTTCGTCAACAGATCCGCAGGCGCTGTCTCCTTCGGGCTATTCAGATATTCCTCGAACATCGGCGCATCCGCAGCTTCACGTCCCGACTGCACCAGCCACGTTCCATACAGCCACTCATACGCCGCACGCATATCGCTATACGGCCCTTTGTGCCGCAGCACCGCATATTGACCGCCTTTCACGTGCGCCACGGAAACCGGCGGACTGACCGTCACCGAAGCCTGAACCGGATGCGGCAACAGCACGCCGGCCTTCGAACGCAAATCGCTTTCCGCCACCACACCTGGATCGTCGTAGTAGATCCCGATCATTCGCATCTGCGCCGCCAGCAGATTGTGTTTCGCTAGCCAACCGAACAGCGTGTCGAATGCCTTGCCCGATTCGTTCATGAGCTGGTCAAAGGAAGTTTGCTAAACGGATACGGACAAAAGTACCACGTCCCCATTTACCAAATCCTGCGGATTTCGCGTACTGCGGGTCGATGCATTTAAGCGCACGCTGACACACCTGCGGTCTGAAAATTGCCGAATTTCGATAACACTTCGATTTATGGCTCACTACCATCGGCTGAAGCCTGTCCGCCCATGCACCGCAAAACCTTGCGGCATCAAGCAAGCGGCAACATCAGGGAGTGCCCGATGAAATCAGAATCCAGGAACCAACACGTCGGTAAGGTCGCGCATCACGAGTTGAAACAGACGGTCGGTACGTGGCAACTGTGGGGGATCGCGGTCGGTCTCGTCATTTCGGGCGAGTACTTCGGCTGGAGTTACGGCTGGGCGAGCGCCGGCACGCTCGGCTTCGTCATCACCGCGGTTTTTATCGCGGCGATGTACACCACCTTCATCTTCAGTTTCACCGAACTCACCACGTCGATTCCGCATGCGGGCGGCCCGTTCGCCTATGCGCGCCACGCGTTCGGTCCGACCGGCGGTTATCTGGCTGGCGCGGCAACGCTGGTCGAATTCGTATTTGCGCCGCCCGCGATTGCACTCGCGATCGGCGCGTATCTGCACGTGCAGTTTCCCGGCCTCGAACCGAAGCACGCGGCGATGGGTGCGTATCTCGTCTTCATGGCGCTGAATATCGTCGGCGTGCAGATCGCCGCGGCCTTCGAGTTGTGCGTGACGTTGCTCGCGATCTTCGAACTGCTGGTGTTTATGGGCGTCGTCTCACCGGGTTTCCAGTGGGCCAACTTCACGAAAGGCGGCTGGTCCGGTGCGGATACCTTCAGCATGGGTTCGTTCCACGGCATGTTCGCGGCGATCCCGTTTGCGATCTGGTTCTTTCTCGCGATTGAAGGCGTCGCGATGGCGGCCGAGGAAGCGAAGAACCCGAAGCGCTCGATTCCGATCGCCTACGTGACCGGCATTCTGACGCTGGTGGTGCTCGCTATCGGCGTGATGGTATTTGCCGGCGCGGCGGGCGACTGGACCAAGCTGTCGAACATCAACGACCCGCTGCCGCAAGCGATGAAATTCATCGTCGGCGAACATAGCGGCTGGATGCACATGCTGGTGTGGCTCGGCCTGTTTGGGCTCGTCGCGTCGTTTCACGGCATCATCCTCGGCTACTCGCGCCAGATCTTCGCGCTGGCTCGCGCGGGTTTCCTGCCGGAGTGGCTCGCGAAGGTGCATCCGCGCTTCAAGACGCCGCATCGCGCGATTCTCGCGGGCGGCGTGGTCGGCATCGCCGCGATTTACAGCGACGAGCTGATCCAGTTCGGCGGCCAGACGCTGACGGCGAACATCGTGACGATGTCCGTATTTGGCGCTATCGTGATGTATATCATCAGCATGTTGGCGCTGTTCAAGCTGCGCCGCTCGGACCCGAACATGGAGCGTCCGTTCCGCGCGCCGCTGTTTCCGTTCTTTCCGGCGTTCGCGCTGGTGGCCGCGGTGATTTGTCTGGCGACGATGGTCTACTTCAATTTCCTGGTGGCCATCGTGTTCGCGATTTTCCTCGCGCTTGGCTACGTCTACTTCCTGCTGACGCGCCATCAACGCGAAACGGCGCTGGCGGACGCTTTGCTCGAAGAGTGACGGATCGAGCCGCTGCGTATGCAGCGGCGATGGAGTCGTAAAGATGAGCTACACCGAGACAATCGGCAGCCGCACCTATCGTTTCGCCGACCTGAAAACGCTGCTGGCGAAGGCCAGTCCGCAGCGTTCGGGCGACCAGTTGGCGGGCGTCGCGGCGGCCAGCGAAGAGGAGCGCGTCGCGGCCAAGATGGCGCTCGCGCAAGTGCCGCTGCGCACGTTTCTCAACGAAGCGCTGATCCCGTACGAAAGCGACGAGGTCACGCGCCTCGTGATCGACGATCACTCGCCGCAAGCGTTCGCCGAGATCGCGCATCTGACCGTGGGCGATTTCCGCAACTGGCTGCTCAGCAGCACGACCGACGCCGGCGCGCTCACGCGTATCAGCGCGGGCCTCACACCGGAGATGGTCGCGGCGGTGTCGAAGCTGATGCGCAATCAGGACCTGATCGCGGCGGCGCGCAAGCGTCCGGTGATCACGCGCTTTCGCAACACGGTTGGCTTGCCGGGTCACATGTCGGTGCGTCTGCAACCCAATCATCCGACCGACGACGTCAAAGGCATCGCCGCTTCGATGCTCGACGGCCTGATGTACGGCTGCGGTGACGCCATGATCGGCATCAACCCGGCGAGCGACAATCTCGCCGCGATCACCACGCTGCTCGTGATGATCGACGACTTCCGCCAGCGCTATCAGGTGCCGACGCAATCGTGCGTGCTGACTCACCTCACCAACACGATCGCCGCGATCGAAAAAGGCGCGCCAGTCGATCTGGTGTTTCAGTCGATTGCCGGCACGGAGAAAGCGAACTCGGGTTTCGGCATTTCGCTCGCGCTGTTGCAGGAAGCGTATGAAGCGGGCTTGTCGCTCAAACGCGGCACGGTCGGCAACAACCTGATGTATTTCGAAACCGGCCAGGGCAGCGCGCTGTCGGCCGATGCCCATCACGGCGTCGATCAACAGACGTGCGAAGTGCGCGCCTATGCGGTCGCCCGCAAGTTCAATCCGTTTCTGGTCAACACGGTGGTCGGCTTCATCGGACCCGAGTATCTGTACGACGGCAAGCAGATCACCCGCGCGGGTCTCGAAGACCACTTCTGCGGCAAGCTGCTCGGCGTGCCGATGGGTTGCGATATCTGCTACACGAATCACGCCGAAGCGGATCAGGACGATATGGACAACCTGCTCACGCTGCTGGGCGTGGCGGGCATCAACTTCATCATGGGCATTCCGGGTGCGGACGACGTGATGCTCAACTATCAAAGCACCTCATTTCACGACGCGCTGTATGTGCGCGAAGTGCTCGGCCTGCGCCGCGCACCTGAATTCGAAGAGTGGCTCGAGTCGATGCAGATCGCCGACGCGCGCGGCGCACTGCTCAGCGCATCGACCCAACAACCGCTGCTGGAAGGCGCGCGCGACTGGATGGGCATCGCATGAGCGACTTCCTCGAAAAGAATCCATGGAATGCGCTGCGCCAGTTCACCAATGCACGCATCGCGTTGGGCCGCGCGGGTAACAGCTTGCCGACCGCGCCGTTGCTGGCCTTCAACCTGTCGCATGCCCAGGCGCGCGACGCGGTGCATCATCCGCTCGATACCGACGTGCTGCACGAACAGTTGCGGGCGCAGAAATTCCGCACGCTCGACGTGCATAGCGCCGCACCCGATCGCGAGCATTACTTGCGGCGTCCCGATCTCGGCAGGCGTTTGTCGGAAGAGAGCCGCGCAGCGCTCGCTCAGGTTCCGGCCGAATCACCCGATGTGGTGTTCGTGATCGGCGATGGCCTGTCGGCGTTCGCTGCTTCAAAGCAATCGATTCCTTTGCTGCAAGCCGTCTGTCCGAAACTCACGGATTGGAAGATCGGCCCGGTGGTGGTCGCGAGGCAGGCGCGCGTCGCGCTAGGCGACGAAATCGGCGAGTTGTTGGGCGCGAAGCTGGTGGTGATGCTGATCGGCGAGCGGCCCGGTTTGAGTTCGCCCGATAGCCTCGGCATCTATCTGACGTACGCGCCGAAAGTAGGCTGTAGCGACGCGCAGCGCAATTGCATTTCGAACGTGCGGCCGGAAGGTCTGAACTACGCGTTAGCCGCGCACAAATTGCACTACCTGCTGACGCATGCAAGGAGATTGGGACTTACCGGCGTTGGTCTGAAAGACGATAGCGACGCGGCGCTCGCGCACACGCCCTCGGCACCCGCAGTCGGCGACGATTCGAGTTCAGACGCGTCATAGAAACTCACGCATCCGCCCGTTCGACCGGATGCGTTTCCAGCCACGCGTTCTCGTCGTCCTCAAAGAGTCGCGAGCGCGTCAGGAATCGCAATCCGCTGGGTCTTTCGAGAGAAAACATGCCGCCGTTGCCCGGCACGACGTCGATGATCAGTTGCGTGTGCTGCCAATACTCGAACTGCGATTCGCTCATGTAGAACGGCACGCCGGCGATTGTCCCGAGCTTCACGTCGGATGAGCCGACCATGAACTCGGCTTGCGGAAACATCATCGGCGCGCTGCCGTCGCAGCATCCGCCGGATTGGTGAAAGATCACTGCGCCATGCTCGGCACGCAGCGCGTCGATCAACGCCACCGCGGCAGGCGTTGCGATCACGCGTGCGACTTCCTTTTCATCAGCCATCACATTCCCTCGCTGAAAAAAGAGCGAGCCGCGCAATGCGGCCCGCTCGAACAGGATCGTTACGCTTAGAAGAAGCCGAGCGGCTTCTCGCTATAGCTGACGAGCAGGTTCTTGGTCTGCTGATAGTGATCGAGCATCATCTTGTGATTCTCGCGACCAATGCCGGATTGCTTGTAGCCGCCGAACGCCGCATGCGCCGGATACGCGTGATAGCAGTTGGTCCACACGCGGCCCGCCTGGATCTGCCGGCCGAAGCGATAGGCACGCGTGCCGTCGCGCGTCCACACGCCGGCGCCGAGACCGTAGAGCGTATCGTTGGCGATCTCCAGCGCTTCTTCTTCGGTTTTGAACGTGGTCACCGACACCACCGGCCCGAAGATCTCTTCCTGGAAGATGCGCATCTTGTTATGGCCGCGGAACACGGTCGGCTTCACGTAGTAGCCCTTGCTCAGCTCGCCGCCCAGCGTGTTGCGTTCGCCGCCGATCAGGCATTCGGCGCCTTCCTGCTTGCCGAGATCGACATACGAGAGGATTTTTTCGAGCTGTTCCTGCGAGGCCTGCGCACCGATCATCGTTTTCGTATCGAGCGGGTGACCCTGCGTGATCGCGGCGACGCGCTTCAACGCGCGTTCCATGAAGCGGTCGTAAATCTTTTCATCGACCAGTACGCGCGACGGGCACGTACACACCTCGCCCTGATTCAGCGCGAACATCGCGAACCCTTCGAGCGCCTTGTCGAAGTAACCATCGTCGTGGTCGATCACATCTGCGAAGAAGATGTTCGGGCTCTTGCCGCCGAGTTCGAGCGTTACCGGAATGATGTTCTGGCTCGCGTACTGCATGATCAGGCGGCCCGTGGTCGTCTCGCCGGTGAAGGCGATCTTCGCGATGCGTTTGCTCGATGCGAGCGGCTTGCCCGCTTCGAGGCCGAAACCGTTGACCACATTCAGCACGCCCGGCGGCAGCAGGTCCTGGATCAGTTCGACCAGTACGAGAATCGACGCGGGCGTTTGCTCGGCCGGCTTGAGCACGATGCAGTTTCCCGCAGCCAGCGCCGGCGCTACCTTCCACACCGCCATCAGGATCGGGAAATTCCACGGAATGATCTGGCCGACCACGCCGAGCGGTTCGTGAAAGTGATAGGCGACGGTGTCGTCGTCGATCTCGGAGATGGAGCCTTCCTGAGCGCGCACGGCGCCGGCGAAATAGCGGAAGTGGTCGATCGCAAGCGGAATGTCGGCGGCCATGGTTTCGCGCAGCGGCTTGCCGTTGTCGATCGTTTCAGCGACGGCGAGACGTTGCAGATTCGCTTCCATCCGATCGGCGATGCGGTTCAGGATGTTGGCGCGATCGGTGGTCGAAGTCTTGCCCCACGCAGCTTTCGCGCGATGGGCAGCGTCGAGCGCGAGTTCGATATCGGCCTCGCGTGAGCGTGGGATCGACGTGAACGGCTCGCCGGTGATCGGCGATATATTGTCGAAGTACTCGCCTCCGACAGGCTTGACCCATTCACCGCCGATAAAATTCGCATACTGCTTTTTATACGGGAATTCGGTGGTCAGAAATTGCATCTCTGCGTGATTCATCTGTGTGCTCCTCACATGTTGAATGGGCTGTATTCGGCGCGATATTTCGCTTGGCCGCGAGAGACTAGAGCCAGAAGTGTGCCAATGCACCGCGCTGGTGAGTCCCGCACGTGCAACGGGCACTGTTGCGACGCGTCGCACGATGCGCTGTTCAATCTGCCAAGGATGAACGTCCCGCTTCTGTCCCGCTTCTGTCCCGTTTCTGATCAATGTGAAAAGCGTTGTTCATCAATTGAACAGGGCGTTGGCACTTGTCGATGCTGCACGCTGCGAATGCGTTCGGCATGGGAATTGCCTTCTTTTTGCCTTCGATATTCAGTTCTCATAGATCCGGTATGACGATTGAACGCCAAAGCGACAGCTTCACTGACCGGCCCCCAGCGCCGCAGCCGAGCTTTTGCGTGCAGACTTGCGTCGCCCACGATGCCGACGAACAGGCGCGCAACCTCCACGGCTGGAGCCAGACCTACGACCAGTTGACCGCGGGCCGCTTTGTGGGCGGGTTGACGGAGTTGCGTCTCGACCACATGCAGGTGTTCGTCGAAACGACCAGTCACACGCTGCGGCAAACCTGCGAAGTGCAGAAAGACGCCTACTGGTTTGGCATTCCCACGTGCCCGGAAGGCTCCGGGCGGATCGACGCGCAGGTGATCGCGGGCGACGCGCTCGCATTTCGTCCGGGCGGGATCGAGTTCGAACTGCTGACCTCGGCGGGTTACGAGATTTTCGGCGTGGTGGTGAAGGGCGAAGTGCTGCGCCGTTACGCGGCCGAAGTGGAGCGCGTCGGCTTGGCGGACCATTTGCCGAATACGGAAGTCGTGCCGATCGGCATGGCGAGGAAGGAGCGGCTGTGCGCTTCGCTGCGCCAGCTTCTCGACGACGGCGCGGCGAGCGCCGCGCCGCTGTCTTCGTTCGCGCGCAACAATTTGCAGGCGTCCGTGCTGGCGTCGCTGTTCGACGTGGGCGCGTTGCCGGGCTCGGAGCAGGTTGCGATGCCTGCGCGTCCGCGGCGTCAGTCGATCGTGTCGGAGGCGCGTGAATATGTGCTGGCCAATCGCGATCGCGCGGTCAATGTGCCGGAGTTGTGCGAACGGCTGCATGTGAGCCGGCGCACTTTGCAGTACTGCTTTCAGGACGTGCTCGGCATGGCGCCCGCCGCCTATCTGCGCACGATCCGGCTAAACGGCGCGCGCCGTGATTTATGCAGCGCGTGGCGCGAGTCGCGTTCGGTGCAGGATGTGGCCGCGGCGTGGGGCTTCTGGCATCTGAGCCAGTTCGCCACTGATTATCGGAAGTTGTTCGGAATGCGGCCTTCGGATACGTTGAAGGCGGCGATCAATGGCCGCACCCAAACCGACAGCTGTTCGTTCGCTCATTAGTGCATAAGCGCATTCGCGTGTGACGGCAGCGTTGCTGCGAAGTGCCGTAACAGGCGGTACGCGTCACGTGCTTTTCAAATTGATGCAATCAGTGCACATCGAAGCCCATTTTTGCTTATCCACTGTTCGTCTATCAAGCATGGGGTTTCTGGACGTTCGATTAGCAAAGCCTAAAGATTCGGATTTGCGTGCCGATATTAACGGTGTGCGAAGCGATATCGAGCGGTTTTCGAATCACATAAAAAAACGAAAAAGTCTTTGATCGAAAAGGACAATTCGTCTTTTGACGGGATTCGATTAATCCGCCACGCATAAAGACGAGCAGACTCGATGGCGGCAATCAAACGCCGCGTATATCGAAGTCCGCCGGGGCCAACATAACAATGCAAATCGGGGAAAATGAAGAATCGTACCTTAAGCGCCGTGACGCTCGTCATGGCGATGACCGGTTGCGCGACGGTTTCCGATCAACCGGCCAAGGTTGAAGCGCCGCAACCGCGTGTCCAGCAGGCCGCTGCGCAACAGGCGCAAGCCGCGCCGGCGGTGAAGGCCTTCAAACGCAAGATCGCGATTGGCCGCTTCTCGAACGAGACGCGCTATGGCCGTACCTTCGTCACCGATGCAAGTCTCGATCCGCTTGGCAAGCAGGCCAGCGATATCCTCGCCGCGCGTCTGGTCGAATCGAAGCAGTTCATGGTGTTCGAGCGTCCGGACCTGAGCAAGATCGCCGCGGAGCAGGGGCTGAACAAGGACGGCAAGATGGTCGGCGTCGACACGCTGATCCTCGGCTCGGTGACGGAATTCGGCCGCGGCACGACCGGCAAGTCGGGTTTCCTCAGCTCGACGAAAGTGCAGACGGCGCACGCGAAAGTCGAACTGCGTCTCGTCGACGTGAAGACCGGCTACGTGTTCTTCTCCGCGCAGGGCAGCGGCGAAGCGAGCACCGAGTCGGGTGAGATCGCCGGCTTCGGCAGCCGCGCCGACTACGACGGCACGCTGAACGACAAGGCCATCTCCGCCGCGATCTCCGACGTGATCGGCGCGATGATGACCAAACTCAACGAGCGTCAATGGCGCACCGATATTTTGAAAGTGGACGGCAGCACGGTGTTCATCACCGGTGGACCTCGTCAGGGCATTCAGCCCGGCGCAGCGCTGCGCGTGTACAAGCCGGGTGAATCGGTGCAAAGCGGCCAGACCGGCTTCCAGATCGCATTGCCGGCCACGCCGGTCGCGACCTTGCACGTGGTCAGCTCGTTCGGCGACAACGAAACCAATGAAGGGTCGGTCGCGCAGGTCACGAGCGGCACGCTTGCCGCGAAGAGCGCGGCCACCTACTACGTCGCGGAGTAACGCATGCTCACAAGCCAAATGAAGCGCTGTTTCGGCGCGCTGGGGATGTCGTGCGCGATCGCCGCGCTGCTGCTGAGCGGCTGCGCAATGCCGGCATCGAAAGTGGAAACCGGCGGCACGCGGCCGACGCTCGCGCTGATTGGCGCACCCGCCGATGCGATGCTCGTACTCGACGGCGCTGTGATCGGCCAGGCGTCGCTGTATGACGGCGTGCGGCGCGTGCTGACGGTCGAAGAAGGCGCGCACACGATCGAAGTGAAGCGCAATGAAGGGATCGTGCTCAGCAAGAAGGTCTTCGCGGCCTCGGGAGAGACGATCAAGATCGACGTAGCAAATGGTGTGAACGGGGAAAGACAACCATGATGAGAGTCGGTATAAAGGGCGGCTGCGCCGTCGCATGGGTGGCGTTGGTTGCATTGACCAGCGGCTGCGTGCAACAGCCGGTCGCGAAGTACAACTGGGGCGACTACGAGTCGGCGATGTACAGCTACTACCAGTCGCCGGCCGACAGCCACGCGTTCGCGGCGAAGCTGCTGGCCGCGATTCAGGCGTCGGAATCGGCGAACAAGAAGGTGCCGCCGGGCATGTATGCCGAGTACGGTGAGCTGCTTTTCGAAGCCGGCGACAACGCTAATGCGACCCAATACTTCGAGAAAGAGAAGGCTACGTGGCCAGAGTCGTCGGTGTTGATGACGAACATGATTCGCCTCGCGTCCACTAACCCGACCAAAAAGCCATGATGTCCATTCGATCCATACTTCGTGCGGCGTTTGCCGCTGCGGCCGTGGCCGCGCTGGCAGCTTGCGCGCCGGTCAAAACCGCGCAGAAACACGCCGACTACACCGCGTTTCGAGCTCAGGCGCCGCATTCGATCCTGGTGGTGCCGGTGGTCAACGAGAGTGTCGACGTCGGCGCACCGGACTTCTTCCTGTCGACCATCTCGCGGCCGATCGCTGAACGCGGTTACTACGTGTTTCCGGTCAATCTGACCAAGAAGGTTATGGCCGACGACGGCCTGTCCGACGCGAACATGGTTCACTCGAGCGATCCGGCCGCGCTCGGCAAGATGTTCGGTGCCGATGCGATTATGTACATCCGGATCAAGCATTGGGAGTCGAAATATGTCGTGCTGAAAACCACCACGACCGTCGAACTCGACTATTCGCTGAAGAGCGGCACGACCGGCGAAGAGCTGTGGAAGAACCATGAAGTGCTGAATTATTCGCCGCAGGTGAATACAAGCGGCGGCGTGCTCGGCGTGTTGATTTCGGCGGCGGTCGCGGCGGCGATCGAGAAAGCGAAGCCGGACTATATTCCGCTCGCACGTCAGGCGAATTTCCGGGCGGTGGGCGTGCTCGGCACGGGCTTGCCGGCGGGGCCGTACGACAAGGCATATGGCGCGGATACCGCCGCGTTCTGATCCTCTGAACGCGATGCGCTGAAAAAAGGGCGGCCTTTGGTCCGCCCTTTTTTGCACCAGTCGACGCCGCGTGAAAGCGCGCTCACTTGCGCAACAGCCGCAACCCGTTCGCCACCACCAGCAAACTCGCGCCCACATCGGCGAACACTGCCATCCACATCGTGCCCAGGCCCATGACCGTCAGCACGAGGAAAACGGCCTTGATGCCCAGCGCCAAGGTAATGTTCTGAACCAGCACGGCACGCGTCGCCTTCGAGAGCCGTACGAACAGCGGAATCTTGCGCAGGTCGTCGTCCATCAGCGCGACGTCGGCGGTTTCGATCGCGGTGTCGGTGCCCATTGCGCCCATCGCGAAGCCGATATCCGCGCGTGCGAGCGCCGGCGCGTCGTTGATGCCGTCGCCGACCATCCCGACCACAGCGCCGTCCTTCGACCAGCTCGCCACCGCGTTCTGCTTGTCTGCCGGCAACTGATCGCCGCGTGCTTCGTCGATGCCGACCTGCTGCGCGATCGCCTCCGCCGTGTGCGGGTTGTCGCCGGAGAGCATCGCGGTTCGTACGCCGAGGCGATGTAAATCGGCGATGGCGGCGCGGCTCGTGTCCTTCACCGTATCGGCGACGGCGAAGAGCGCCAGCACACGTTCGGCATCCACCAGCATCACGACCGTTTTGCCTTGCCGTTCGAGCGCATCGAGGCGCGCTTCGAGCGGCGCTGAACAGCGGCCGAGTTCTTCGACCAACCGATGATTGCCGAGCCAATACGGCAAACCGTCGATATCGCCGCGCACGCCACGTCCCGTCAGCGCTTCGAACGCATCGACCGTCGCGCTCCTGACGCCTTCGGCTTTGGCCGCTGCCGCGATCGCCAGCGACACCGGATGATCCGAGCGGCTCGCGAGACTCGCCGCGAGCGACCGGCAACCGGCGGCACCGACACCGGCCAGCGCTTCGAACTCCGTTTGCACCGGTTTGCCGTGCGTGATCGTGCCGGTTTTGTCGAGCGCGAGCCAGCTCAGCTTGCGGCCCTGTTCGAGGTAGGCGCCGCCTTTGATCAAAATGCCGTGACGTGCCGCTGCGGCGAGGCCGCTGACGATGGTCACCGGCGTCGAGATCACCAGCGCGCACGGGCAGGCGATCACCAGCATCACCAGCGCTTTATAGATCCACGCCTGCCACAGGCCGCCGAGCAGCAGCGGCGGCAGCACCGCGACCGCAAGCGCGGCCGCGAACACGATCGGCGTATAGACGCGCGCGAACTGGTCGACGAAACGTTGCGTCGGCGCTTTGGCGCCTTGCGCTTCTTCGACCGCGTGAATGATGCGCGCGAGCGTCGTGTTGCTGGCCGCCGCCGTCACGCGATAGTCGAACGAACCGGCCTGGTTGATCGTGCCGGCGAACACTGCGTCACCAATGGTTTTGTCGACGGGCAAACTTTCGCCGGTGATCGGCGCCTGATTCACGCTCGAACGGCCCGCGACGATTTCGCCGTCGAGCGCGACGCGTTCACCCGGCTTCACGCGAACCACGGCGCCGAGCGCGATCGCCTTGAGCCCCAGCGAACGCCAGCTGCCGTCGGCCTGCTGCACGCTCGCCTGTTCGGGCGTCAACTGCATCAGGCCCTTGATCGCGTTGCGGGCGCGGTCGAGCGATTTCGCCTCGATCAATTCGGCGATCGTGAAGAGGACCATCACCATCGCGGCTTCCGGCCACTGGCGCAGGATCAGCGCGCCGGTCACCGCAATGCTCATCAGCGCGTTGATGTTGAGGTTGCCGTTGCGGATCGCGAGCCAGCCCTTCCTGTAAGTGGTGAGGCCGCAGGAGGCGACGGCGAGGATCGCCAGACCCGCGGCCAGCCAGACGGGCGCGCCGAGCCAGCCGGCGGCCTCCGAGCCCACGGCGGCGAGGCCTGCCAGCGCCAGCGGCCACCACGGCCTGGACGGCGTGTGAGGCGCGACCGCGGACGCCGGGTTTGCGTTTGAATCTGCGTTTGGCCTGGCGTCGGCGAGTTCAGGTGTGAAGTCGAGCGAGCGCAGCGCGGCGAGGATGGTGCCGAGCGCATCGGGCGCGTGCACGACCGTCAGCACCCGTTGCATCAGGTTGAAATCCATGCTGCGCACGGCCGGCATGCGGCTGAACCTGGTGCGGATCAGCGCTTCTTCGGTCGGACAGTCCATCTGCATGATGCGGATGGCGGTGCGTACATCGCTGCCGATGCTTTCGGCTCGTGGGAGCCCGCCCGGTAATGGCAACGCGCCCCCGTCTCCGCCCCCGCAACAGGCGGCGTCGGCGTGGCTATGCGCGTGTCCGTGCTCCTGAACGTGCGTTTCGCGGCCGTGATCGCAGGTTTCGCCACGGCTGTGACCGTGATCGTGCCCGTGATCGTGCTCATGAGCATGCGCTTTATGTCCGTGGGCACAGGCTTCGCCGTGTTCGTGGCGTTCGGCTTCGGCATGGCTGGCGTGTGGCATGGTGGCTTCCTGGTTCGATTTGTGGTCTAGTAAACACCTTGAAGCCACTACAAGGTCAAGGCCGCAATCCGGAGGCGCCATGAAAATCGGCGAACTGGCGAAAATCGCCCATTGCACGACCGAAACGATCCGTTTCTACGAGAAAGAGGGCCTGTTGCCCGAAACGGAGCGCACCGAGGCGAATTACCGCAGCTATACGGCGAAGCACGTCGAGCGGCTGCGTTTCATCCGCAATTGCCGTGCGCTCGACATGACCCACGACGAAATCCGTGCGTTACTGCGTCTGACCGACGCCCCGGGGGACGGCTGCGGCGCCATCGATGCATTAATCGACGAGCACATCGCGCATGTCGACACGCGCATCGACGAACTGAAGCAACTGAAAGTGCAACTGGCCACACTGCGCGAGCAATGCCCCGGCGAACAGGCGGTCGAAGACTGCGGCATCGTTCAGGGCCTCACCGATATGGACGTGAGCGCGGCGCGTGCCCGGCATACGCATCTGGGTTAAAGCGCTTCGTCCTTAGCCACCGCAGTTGTGATGGCATCGTTGACCGCTGCAGTGACCACCGTAGTGAGCACCGCAGTGACCACATTAGTGACCGCAATTCACGGCTGGGCCGCTCGTACGGCCCAGCCAACAAACCATCGAATCCAGTTGGAGAATCATCGTGTTTACCTGTAGAAACCAGTCCTGCGGCGCGCAGTGGGAGCAGTCGGACGTCGTCATCAAGAACGAGGGGCAGGGGCTCCTGTTCCGTTGTCCGATGTGCGGCGCGCGCAATTATGTCGAGCGCTTCGACGGGGACGACGGTTCGGTGCTTTACGAGCAGATCGAAGGTCGTCCTTCTCCTGGCCCCATGGCCGTTTAGACCCTGACCTTCAGCCCTTAGCCGACAGCGAGCCATTATCGATATGAACAGTCCCACCACCGCCGGCGCGCCGTTCAGCGAGCTGCCCTTGCCGCCCGCGACGCTCGCCAATCTGACGCAGCTCGGCTACGTCGAGATGACGCCGATCCAGGCCGCCGGTTTGCCGATCGCGCTGGCCGGCCACGATCTGATTGCCCAGGCGAAAACCGGCAGCGGCAAGACCGCGGCGTTTTCGCTTGCGCTGCTCGCGCGCCTCGACGCACGCAACTTCGCCGTGCAGGCGATGGTGCTGTGCCCTACGCGCGAACTCGCCGACCAGGTCACGCAGGAAATCCGCCGCCTCGCGCGCGCTGAAGAAAACATCAAAGTGCTCACGCTGTGCGGCGGCACGCCGATGCGTCCGCAGACGGCCAGCCTCGAGCACGGTGCGCACATCGTGGTCGGCACGCCGGGCCGGATCATGGATCACCTCGAGCGCGGCAGCCTGCCGTTGCAGGCGCTGAACACGCTGGTGCTCGACGAAGCCGACCGCATGCTCGACATGGGTTTCTTCGACGATATCGCCACAGTCGTGAAGCAATGTCCGAAAGAACGGCAAACGCTGCTGTTCTCCGCGACGTACCCCGAAGGCATCGTCAAACTCAGCCAGCAATTCCTGCGTAATCCGAAGGAAGTAAAGCTCGCCGAGCGTCACGACAACACCAAGATCCGTCAGCGCTTCTATGAAGTAACCGAGGATGAGCGTCTGCATGCGGTCGGTATGTTGCTGAATCACTATCGCCCGGTAAGCACGCTGGCGTTTTGCAATACCAAGCAGCAGTGCCGCGATCTGCTCGATGTGCTGCGCGCGCAAGGTTTTCATGCGCTGGCGCTGCATGGCGAACTCGATCAGCGTGAACGCGATCAGGTGCTGATCCAGTTCGCGAACCGTAGCTGCTCGGTGCTGGTCGCCACCGACGTCGCCGCGCGCGGCCTGGACATCGCGCAACTCGAAGCGGTGATCAACGTCGACGTGACGCCGGACCCGGAAGTGCACGTGCACCGCATCGGCCGCACGGGCCGGGCTGATCAGGAAGGCTGGGCGCTGAGCCTTGCGAGCATGAACGAGATGGGCCGCGTGGGCAGTCTCGAACAGGCGCAAAAGCGCGACGTCGAGTGGCACAAGCTTGCGGATCTGAAACCCGCCAGCAACGAGCCGCTGCTGCCGCCGATGGAAACGCTGCAGATTCTCGGCGGCCGCAAGGAGAAGATCCGTCCCGGCGACGTGCTCGGCGCGCTGACCGGCGAAGCGGGTTTCGCCGGTTCGCAGATCGGCAAGATCAACGTGACGGAAATGTCGACCTATGTGGCGGTGGAGCGCAGCATCGCGCGCGACGCGGTGCGCAAGCTCAGCGCCGGCAAGGTGAAGGGCAAGAAGGTCAAAGTCCGCATGATGGACGAGTAAATCCGCCTGGAACGGCTGCGCTCACCCGGTCGCAGCCGTTCGGGTTCATCACATTACGTCATACCTCTGCCGTTTTCCGCATTCTTCCCGCGGCCTCATTTCTTCCCTCAAAGTCCCGATTTCATTGGCTTCACCTGCTCCGGCGCGGCATTGCGGCAGTCATGACGTAAACGCATGCCGCGCATGACAAAGTTTCGATTGTGACGGTTCTTTGGCTGGTGCCTAATCATCGAACCGGATGGGACCGCCGCGCAGTTGGCCGTCCGCCAATTCGCTGCCGGATGGAGAAAGGGAGAACGCCTTATGCAGAGCGCCTTGCAAGCCCGCTCGAAACTGCCTGATGTAGGCACGACGATTTTTACCGTGATCGGTCAATTGGCCGCGCAATACGAAGCATTGAACCTGTCGCAAGGCGCGCCGAATTTCGCGCCGGATGCGAAGCTGGTCGACGGTGTCGCGCAAGCGATGCGCGCCGGCCATAACCAGTATGCCCCGATGGCCGGCATCGGCGCGCTGCGCGAAGCGCTCGCCGACAAGGTCGAGACGTTATACGGCGTACGTTACGACCCGGCCAGCGAAGTGACCGTGATCGCCAGCGCCAGCGAAGGCCTGTACGCGACGATCAGCGCGCTGGTGCATCCCGGCGACGAAGTGATCTACTTCGAGCCCTCGTTCGACAGCTACGGACCGATCGTGCGCCTGCAAGGCGCCAGGCCGATCGCGATCAAGCTGTCGCTCGACGATTTCCGCGTGGACTGGGACGAGGTCGCCGCCGCGATCACGCCGAAGACGCGCATGATCATCATCAACACGCCGCACAATCCGACCGCGACCGTATTCAGCGAGACCGACGTCGCCCGGCTGAAGGCCATCACGCGCAACACCGATATCGTGATTCTCGCCGACGAAGTCTACGAACATGTGGTGTTCGACGGCGCCAGACATCAAAGCATGGCTTGCGACGCCGAACTGGCGGAACGCAGCGTGGTCGTGTCGTCGTTCGGCAAGTCGTATCACGTGACCGGTTGGCGTGTCGGCTATTGCCTCGCGCCCGCCGCGCTGATGGACGAGATCCGCAAGGTCCATCAATTCATGGTGTTTTCCGCCGATACGCCGATGCAATACGCGTTCGTCGACGCTTTGGCCAATCGCGAGAGCTACCTCGGCCTGTCCGCGTTCTATCAGAAGAAGCGCGATCTGCTCGCGCATGCGCTGCGCGAGTCGCGCTTCGAGTTGCTGCCGAGTGAGGGCAGCTTCTTCATGCTCGCGCGTTTTCGCGGCTTTTCCGCTGAAAGCGACAGCGACTTCGTGCTGCGCCTGATTCGCGACGCGCGTGTCGCTACGATTCCGTTGTCGGCGTTTTATACCGACGGCACGGATTCCGGTTTGATCCGCCTGAGCTTCTCGAAGGACGACGCGACGCTGATCGAAGGCGCGCGGCGTTTGTGCGCAATCTGATGAACGCGGCACGAGCCAGCGGCTTTATTGGCCGCAGTATGATCGTCGCGCCTTGGCGTAGTAGCGCGATGCATGCTCGCGCCACAACACAATCGAAGGGAAAGGGACCTGCTATGAAGTTGCTCAAACCTCTACTCGCGCTGGCTTGTGCATTTGCCTCGGTGGCGTCGTCGTCGGCCGCCGTCGCTGCCGATACGTCGACGCTGCGTTTCGGACTCGAAGCGCAGTATCCGCCGTTCGAATCGAAAGGGCCGAACGGTGAGCTGCAAGGCCTCGACATCGATGTCGGCAAGGCCGTCTGCGCCGCTGCGCATATGACATGCAAATGGGTCGAAACGTCGTTCGACGGTTTGATTCCCGCGTTGCAGGGCCGCAAGTTCGACGCCATCAATTCGGCGATGAACGCGACCGAGCAGCGCCGTCAGGCGATCGATTTCACCACCGTCGTGTATCGCGTGCCGACGCAACTGATCGCGAAGCGCGACAGTGGGCTGCTGCCGACCCCTGAAGCGTTGAAGGGCAAGCGTGTCGGCGTGTTGCAGGCGTCGATTCAGGAAACCTTCGCGAAGGCGCATTGGGAAGCAGCGGGCGTCTCTGTTGTGCCGTATCAGGACCAGAACCAGGTCTATACGGATCTCGTCGCGGGCCGTCTCGATGCGACGCTCGTTCTGGCGCCGGCGGGGCAGGCGGGTTTTCTGTCGCAGCCTAACGGCAAGGACTTCGCGTTTGTCGGCCAGCCGGTGCGTGACGACAGGATTCTCGGCAGCGGCATCGCGTATGGCATTCGCAAAGGCGACACCGCACTGCGCGATCAGCTGAACGCGGCGATCGCGAAGGTACAGGCCGACGGCACGGTGAAGACGCTGGCGGCGAAGTATCTGGGGAATATTGATGTGACGCCGAAGTAATGTAATGGGGCGTGGTTCCGCGAACCACGCCCCATTACGTCGCGCGTCTCGCCGAACTCGCCGGATATCCACAGCCGTTCTTTTCGGCAGGCGACGAAGGAGATTCCCGGCTATTCTCTCGTGACAAGGCTGCGGCAGTGGCTAGTCAATGCATGCGGCGCAGCGGCCGAGGTCAGGGTCACGTGAATAATCGGGAGACGCGCAATGAGTGATGCAAAGCAGCAAGCGGTTTTCGCGCGAAGCGGCGCGCAGCCTCAGTTCTGGCGCGACGAGGCGTTGCCGTTTCTCGAAGCCCGCTCGATCGAAGATGGCCGCGAGCTTTGCTACGCCAAACACTCGCACGAAACGTTTTCGATCGGCGCCGTGACCGGTGGGCGCAGCGTGTACGTGAACCGCAGCGCGAGCGAGTGGGTTGGGGCCGGCGCCGTCGTCTTGATGAACCCGGACGACGTGCATGCATGTAATCCGGTTGCCGACGAACGCTGGTCGTATCGGATGCTGCATGTCGATGTTGCGTGGCTAACTGGTCTGCAACACGACTTGGGTTTCAGCGACAACCACGCGTTCCGCGCTTTCTCGCAAACGATGTCGGCGGCGCCAGCTTTGTTTGACGGGTTGAACCGTTTGTACGCGATTCTCGTCGACGGCAATGCCGATTCCATGCGCAAGGAAAGCGCTGCGGTCACGTTCTTTTCTGAAGTACAGCAGAGCCTCAATCCGGCACCCTTGCCGGATCACGACGCCAGCCGCCAACTGACGCGTGCCGCTGAATTCATCGCCGAAAACTGCACTCGTCCACTGAAGCTCGCGGACGTCTGCAAGGCGGCGGATCTTTCCTCATCGCATCTGATCCGCGCGTTCAAGCAGCGCTACGGCATGACGCCGCACGCGTATCTGATCAATCGGCGCATTCAGTACAGCCGCGCGCAGCTCAGACGAGGTCGTCTGATCGCCGACGTCGCGCTCGATGCCGGTTTCGCCGACCAGGCGCATTTGCAGCGGACCTTCAAGCGGCTGGTTGCGGCGACGCCGGGGCAGTATCGCAGTTGAAGTAAGCGTCACGGATGGCGACGCACGTGCCGTGGTGACGCGTGTGTCACGCGATGACGAGGTACAGGGCGCTAGCGGCCAGCAAACCCGCCATCACGCGATTAAATAGACGCACGCGTTTCGGTTCCTGCAAATATCGGCGCAGAAACGTGCCGGCATACGCCCAACTCGCAATCGACAGATAGCAAATCACGAAGTACACGACGGTGAATTGCCAGACGAGCCTGCCGTCGCCGTCGGCTGCGTAGGCGCCCATGCCGGCGAGAGACGCGAGCCATGCCTTCGGATTCAGCCATTGCATGGCGGCGCCGTAGGCAAAGGATGGGCCTCGGGCGGGCTTGTCGGCGCCGAGCTGGCCGTTATCGATGGCGAGTTTGTAGGCCATGTAAAGCAGAAACCCGACCCCGGCCCACTGGACGACGGTGATCAGATTGGGGAAGTGGGCGAGCAACTCGTGCAGGCCGAGGCCGATGAGCAGAAGCAGCAGCGTGAAGCCGACGGTTGCGCCGGTGACGTGCCGCATGCTCGCGGCGAGTCCGTGCTGCGCGCCGGCGCTGAGCGCGACGACATTCACGGGGCCGGGAGAAATCGACGAGGCCAACGCAAAGGCGGCCATGGAAAGTAAGACGGTCATCTGATGCCTCGATACGTGGGTGCGCAGGATTTGCGACGGCCAACGGTATCGGGCTGCGGGGTGGGGTGTATTGAAGGAAATTGCTTTGGAGGGGCGACGCTACCGGGCGCTGGGGGACATTGCGTTGATGGTTACAGTGGGCCGAGCTCGCAAAAGCATCCGCGTAACGGCCGCGTGGCTTCAGTCATAGCGCAGCTTCATCGCGAGAATGCATGCCGCGAGCGCAAGCGTGACGGCGTTGGCCACGATCACCGGCCAGTTGCCGGTCAGCGTGCCATAGGTGAGCCAGAGCGCGATGCCGGTGACGAACACCGCATACATACCGAACGACACGCCTTCGGCGGACTTGGTGCGCCAGGTCAGTATCACCTGCGGCACGAACGAGGCCGTGGTGCAGGTCGCGGCGATATAGCCGATTGGCTGGGTCAGAAGTTTGAAAAGCAGGGCCATGTTGCACGAATGAGAGCGGCGCGGGCGCGCGAGTGCGCGGCCGCGCCGGATTGCCTGATGGTCCGGTCGCGGGAACCGGCTTCCGTTTTGCTTAGAACGAGTGACGCATGCCGACACGAACGACGGTCTGCGTCGGCGTGGCCGATGGCGTGCTGCTCGTGAAGTCGCCGATCGTCGCTGTCGCATCGACCAGATTGCCGTAGCGGTCGAGCGTCTTGCCGGCGGCGTGCGTGTAGCCGCCGATCAGGTAGAACTGGGTCGCCTTCGACATCGAGTAGAACGCGCCCGCGCCGACAGTGTGGTACGCCGGTGCCGATGCGCCGTCGATCCTGGTGCCGCGTGCGTAGTTGTAGCCCAATGCGACGCGCGTGAAAGGCGTGACGTTGTATTCGGCATTCACGCCCACTGCATTGAACGTCTCCTTGTGCTTGAACAGGGAACCACCGTCCGGCGTGTATTGCGTGTTGCCGTAGTTCACACCGAAGCGTGCATTGCCGACCTTGTACGTAGCCGCGGTAGCGATGATCTGCAAGTCCCTGGTGCTGGCGAAACCCTCGGTCACCGACGAACCGAACGAGCCGTCATACGAACTGTCCCATGTGCCGGTATTCGGCAGGGTGTTGTTGTTGGTCGCATTGAGGTAGGCCACGCCGACGGCGAACGGGCCGTACTCGTAGTTACCGCCCACGCTCCACATGTTGCGGGCCTTCACGCTGCCCGGCTGATTGCCGAAGCCGTACATAGCACCGAACTGCATGCCGTTCCAGGTCGGGGTGCGATACAGAATCGTGTTGTTGACACGCGACTGGTTGTCTTCGTTGTCGAGATCGCCCGGGTGAGCGGTCACGCCGGTCGTGAACGAACCCGGACCGATCGAGGCCACGTACATCACGATCGGGTCGTACTGGCGGCCGAGCGTGAGGGTACCGTACTGCTTGCTCGACAGGCCCATGTAGGCCTGGCGGCCGAATAGACGGTCGCCCGACCAGCTCTGACCGTTGCCGATGTTGAAACCGCTTTCGATCTGGAAGATCGCCGACAGACCGCTGCCGAGATCCTCGCTGCCCTTCAGGCCCCAGCGAGGACCGGACCACGTACCGCTTGCGAAGCCGTAGAACGGCTTGTTCTGATAGCTGGTCGGGCGACCGGCCTTGCCGGGCGCGACGACGACGCGTTGGCCGCTCGTGTAGCCGAGTCCGGCGTCAACCACACCGTACAGCGTGACGCTGCTCTGAGCATATGCGGCGGCGCCGAACGTACCGAGCGCGAGCAGTGCGAAGCATGACTTTTTCATTGTTCCATTAACTCCAAATTCCCTCTGTCGTTCATGAAGGAAAATCCGTGGAGTGCAGCCGTTGATGCGGCCGCGCCCCAGTGGCTCGTTCCCCGTATGTGCGTGATGTGCACACGTGTGCAGTCTCGGGCCGGAAAAAATGGCAAAAAGAACGATTGTTCCTCATCCTTTCGGGCCTTCTTCAATCAAAACTGAACACGTGTGCACAACAACTCGAAAAATTGGGGGCCGTTTGCCCCCTTTCTGCGACCTGTCGACACGGTGCCTTCAGGCGATCCAGATTCGAAACGGTTCGCAGTCTTACGTCAATCGATGAAGCGTGTGTGACAGTGGCGCAGAAATCTCGGATGAGTCGCATTCCTCATGACATTGAATCTTCGGGAAATAGCGCGAAAACTAGGGAATTTCTGAGCATTCACCGGAAGCGATGTGAAGGATTTTCCTAATTCGGGAACACGCTGTTGCGACAGTCGCGTGATCGCTCGTCAACAGTCATACCTGCCGGGACGTCGCCCAGGTGCTTCGGAGCTGACGGAAAAAACCTGACCGCCCATCACAAATCTTTCACGGAACGCCAGAATAATGCCGGGCATGCACACGTGTGCACATCGGTCCGGGGCGATGCCGAATGTGCCGGGGTGATCTCGAACATGGTTGAAGGGGCAGGGAAATGAGCAAATCGACGAAGCGGATTTTCAGGTGCAGCCTGATGGTTGCCGCGCTGGCTTTCGCAGGCCACGCACTGGCTGCGGACTACACGATCTCGGTGGTGGCCGGCGGCTCGGGCCCGAACGACAGCTATCGTACCGACGCGATCGAAATGGCCGCCGACGTGCTGATGAAGCAGGCCGTCGCGAAGGGCGAGCATCTGAAGATCACGGTGGAAAAGCGCAGCTATTCCGACTGGGACAGCTTCAAGCAGGCAGTCACGCTGTCGGCCGAATCGGGCAACGCACCGAACATTGTGGTGACTGGCCATGAAGACATCGCACCGTGGTCACAGTCGGGCATCATCGTGCCGATCGAGGATTACCTGGAGACCTCGGCCCCGTCGATCAAGGGCATCTACCCGAACCTGATGAAGGTTGCCTCGTACAACGGCAAGCTGTATGGCGTGCCGCAGGACGCGGAAGCCCGCACGATGTTCATGTGGAGGAGCAGCCTGCGCGCGATCGGCTATAGCGACAAGCAGATCGATGCGCTGCCGGGCAAGATCAAGTCAGGCGAATACACGCTCTACGACATGCTCGCCGATGCGAAGAAGGCGCAGGACAAGGGCCTCGTTGCGCCGGGCTACGGTTTCTATCCGCGTCCGTCGGCCGGCCCTGACTACTGGCAGTACTACGTGAGCTTCGGCGGCCAGATGCAGAATCCGAAGACCGGCAAGCTCGTGTTCGACAAGCAGGCGATCCGCAAGACCTATCAGTTCTTTGCTGACGCAGTGAAGATGGGCGTAACTCGCAAGAACATGATCGGCACGCCGTGGGACCAGTGGTATCACGAAGTGGCGGCCGGCAAGGCGGTGTTCTGGCAGGGCGGCACCTGGCATTATGTGCGCTACACGGGCAAGGAGGGCCTGAAGGATTTCTTCGGTAACGTCGACTACTCGATGATCCCGGCAGGCGACAAGACCGGCAAGGCGAATACCCTCACGCACCCGCTCGTGTATCTGATCACGAAACAGGGCAGCGACAAGCAGAAGGCGATCGAAGCCAAGCTGATCGAAATCGCTTCCGAGCCGCGCATCAATGCGCTGCATGCGCTCAAGTCGGCGCACCTCGGCATCAGCCCGGCGGAGAATAACGTCGAAGCCTACCGCGCCGACCGCTGGTCCGCCGAAGCCACGGAGCGACTGTTGCCGTATGCGTATGCGATGCCGAACGACAGTGACCTCGGCAATCTGTGGAACATCTACTGGAAGGGTCTCGAGGCCGCATGGACGGGCACGAAGTCGCCGGAAGAAGCCGCTGCCGACGCCGAGAAGGAAGTGCGCGCCAGCAGCTTCGCCAGCAAGGTCGAAGTCCGGTAATGAGCGTGCTAAATCGGTCGCGCACCCTGGGGCCGGCGATGCTCGCGCCGGCCCTGGTTCTCTTGTCGCTCTTCTTCCTGCTGCCGGTCGTGATGACAGCCGTGTTCTCTATGACGGACATGAGCACGGCCACCGGGATTGGCCGCGGGACGTACCAGTTGACCCCCGTGGCCCTGTCCCGCCTATCGAATGAGTTCAACCAACCTGACCTGGCCACCCGTCTTGGGCAGGCCGGATACAGGGTCGATGCGCACGGCATCGATAGACTCAACGCCAATGGTGCGCCCAGTGCTTTTGTCGAGGCGATTGCCGCACAACTCATGGGCCGCAGCTACGGGCAGCGTGACGATCTCGTGTCCGCGTTGCGCGTGCTTCCGGGGCGGCCGGATGAGGTGTTCGTGCTCAAGCGCGATGCTGACGCGTTCCTGCAGTCAGCGGGCAACGGCAAGTACGACAGTGCTGGCGGCCTGCTCGCTGCGGTGTCCGCCGCTGGGCGATCCCTGACGCCCGAACAGCAGCAGGCTGTGGTCAAGGCCAGCTATACGGGCTGGACCGTGACGGTCGGCAACTATGCGCGGATGGTGTCTTCGCCCGGCACCTGGAAAGTGCTCGGCAACACGCTGTTCTACGTGTTCGGTACGCTCAGCCTGTTCAATATCGGCTTTGCGCTCGTGCTCGCGCTTGCAACGCACTACATGCCGGCCCGGCTGTCGGGCGGTCTGCGCGCGATCTGGCTGTTGCCGCGCATCACGCCTTCTGTGCTGTATGTGCTGCTGTGGAAGTGGCTGGCCTGGGACACCGGTTTCATCTCGATGGTGATGTCGGCTTTCGGCGTACCCGCGCGCAACTGGATGCTCGATTCCGCCACGAATGCCTGGATATTCGTGTTCCTGATCAATGGTGTGGTGGGTGCCTCGATGGGCATGCTGATCTTTTCATCGGCACTGGCCGCCATTCCCAAGAGCCATTTCTGGGCGAGCGACGTGGACGGTGCGAGCCGCTGGCAGCAGATCCGCTATATCGTGTTGCCGCAATTGCGCTGGCCGCTGCTGTTTGTCACGTGCTACCAGACGTTGTCGCTGCTGACCTCGTTTGAATATATTCTGCTCGCGACCGACGGCGGTCCCGGCGGCTCGACCGAAGTCTGGGCGCTGAGCGCCTTCCACGTCGCGCTGCACAACTATGCGGGCAACCTGCAGTACGGCTATGGCGCAGCACTCGCGATGGTGCTGGTCGGCATCGGCCTGGTGCTGTCCTGCCTCTATCTGAAGTTGTTCGGCTTCACGAAGCTCGTGGTTCGGCCACGCATTGAAATCTAGGAGCCGACGATGAGCAATAAACCATCGAACGTGCTGCTGCCTGTGGTCACCATTCTGCTTGGTTTGGCGAGTGTGCCGCTCGTGCTGATGTACGTGTACCTGCTGGTCGATACGTTCACCGACACGCGTGCGGGCGAGTGGCTGCCGCACGCGTTCACGCTCGCGCACTGGCATTTCCTGTGGCAGGACCTGCCGGGCCGTCCAAACATCTGGACGGTCACGCTGAACACGTTGCTGTTTGCGAGCACAACCACCTTGCTGGTGGTCGTTATCTCGTCGGCGGCAGCCTACACGCTGTCGCGCATGGATATCCCGTTGCGTGGCTTCTTCCTTGGCGGCGTGATGGTGCTGCATGCGTTTCCGACCGTCACGCTGTTGATCGCGACGTTTCTGATCCTGCAGTACATCGGCCTCTATGACACGCTGCCGGGCGTGATTCTCTGCAAGGCTTCGCTCGAACTGCCGTTCGGCATCTGGATCCTCAAGGGTTTCTACGACAACGTACCCTGGGAAATCGAAATGGCCGCCATCCAGGATGGGGCAAGCCGTTTCCGCGTCTGGCGTGAGATCGTACTGCCGCTGGTGCGGCCGGCGCTGCTGCCGCTCGCGATATTCTCGTTCCTGGCAGGTTGGAGCGAGTATCTGCTGCCGCAGGTGCTGGCGCCGGGCAATCATGTCCAGGTGCTGTCCGTCTATCTCGCCGGCCTGATCGCTGACGACAACAACTACGACATGGCCACCTTCAAGGCAGTGGGACTGTTCTATGCTGCGCCGGTCATGATTCTCTTCATCGTATTCCAGAAGCAACTGATGAACATGTATAGCGGGGGGAACAAGGGATGAGCGGAATCCGGATTCTCAATCTCACCAAGCGCTTTGGCGAAACCCTCGTCATCGACAATCTCAACGTCGATATCGCGCAGGGCGAGATGATCGCGCTGCTCGGCCCGTCGGGTTGCGGCAAGTCCACCACGCTGTTCGCGGTCAGCGGCATCCATCGCGCCGACGAGGGGCAGATCCTGATCGGCGGACGCGATGTGACGCAGGAACCACCGCAGACACGCAATGTGGGCGTGACCTTCCAGTCCTATGCGCTGTATCCGCACATGACTGTCGAGCAGAACGTCGGCTTTCCGCTAAAGGTGCGCGGCGAACCGCCCCGCGAGATCAAACGCAAGGTGGCCGAGATCGCTGCACTCGTGCGGATCGACTCGCTGCTGCACCGCAAGCCCGCCGAACTGTCGGGCGGCCAGCAGCAGCGCGTGTCGCTCGCGCGGGCGATTATCCGCCGTCCGGATGTGCTGCTGATGGACGAACCACTCGCCAACCTCGACGCGAGCCTGCGCATGGCCATGCGCGCGGAGATCCGCCGCATCCAGCGGGAATCGGGCATCACTGCGATTCTCGTTACGCACGACCAGGTCGAGGCGATGAGCATGTGCGATCGCATCGCAATCATGCAGCATGGCCGGATCGTGCAGGTCGATACGCCGGTACACATGTATCGCAATCCGCGCACCGAATTCGTGGCCGGCTTTCTCGGCAATCCGCCGATCTCGTTTATCGGCGGCAGTGTGGATGCGCAGCAGTTCGTGAGCGGCGGCGCGCGGATCGCGCTTGGCGGAACGCGCGCGGTGGCGCAGGGTCCCGCGCGTGCCGGGTTGCGTCCCGAGCACGTGACGCTCGTATCCGAGGGCGGGAATCCCGCGACCGTGAGTTTTGTCGAGCATCAGGGGCGCGAGATCCTGTACGACCTGCAACTGGCCAATGGCGACATCATTCGCACGCTGCAATCCGGCGGGCCGGTGCTGAAGGCGGGTGAAGCAGTGCAGTGGCATATCGAAGCGAACGACATCCTGTTTTTCGATGCACTCGGAGACCGTCTGCATGTCGCGTGAACACGTCCGCCCGGCCATCGCCGCGCTGGCTCGCCCAGAGCCGCTCTGTGTCGCCCATCGTGGCGCAAGTGGCCACCGACTCGAGAATACGCTCGAAGCCTTCGCGCTCGCCGCGCACCTGAACGCCGACATGTGGGAGATCGATGTCCATCTCACTGCCGATGGCATCTGCGTGGTGAGTCATGACGCCAATCTGCTCAAGCATGCGGGCGTTGATGTCGAAATCGCGCAATTCACATTCGACGAACTGCGCAAATACAAGCTGAATAACGGCGAGCCCGTACCGAGCGTGCGCGAAGTGATCGAGCTTGCGCAGCGTACCGGTTGCGGCCTGTATGTCGAACTGAAGGCGAAGGGCAGCGGGCCCAAGGTCGTCGCACTGCTCGAGGCCATGCGGTTCGACCGTGCCGTGCTCGGCTCATTCGATATCGCGCAGGTGGCCGAGCTGGCCGAGGCGGCATGCCCGTATCCGCTGTCGGTGCTGGTGCCGGTCGGGGCGGATCCGTTTGCGCTGGCGGAAGCCGCAGGGGCCGATATGATCCACCTGTGCTGGGAGCGCGCGTCGGATGCGCCGCACGAACTGCTGACGGACGAACTGATGGCCGAGGCGGGCAGGCGCGACCTGCCGATCGTCGCCTGGCACGAAGAGCGTGAGCGCGAGATTGCCGCGCTCCGCAAATTGCCGATCCTGGCGATCTGCAGCGATCTGCCGGAAATGATCAGTGGGTACCGCCCGAGCAAGGACAATCCGATCGAGATCGTCTGCCATCGCGGCGCAAATACCGTTGCGCCCGAGAACACGCTCGCCGGTGCGGCACTCGCGTACCGGATGGGCGCGCAGCGGGTTGAGCTCGATGTGCGCACGAGTTCGGACGGGAAGCTGGTCGTGATCCATGACGACACGCTCGCACGCACGACGAACCTTGACGGCCCGGTGGCCAACCGCACGCAGGAAGAACTGGCGCACTGCGACGCGGGTTCGTGGTTCCATGCACGTTATGCGGGCGAGGTCGTGAGCACGCTCGGCGATTACCTCTCCCTTGCGAAGCACCGTGGCGGACTCTTCGTCGAAATCAAGGCGGCGGATGTGCGCCGGGTCATGGAAGAAGTGGCGGCGCACGATGCATGGACGTACTGCTTTTTCTGGTGCGAAGACAGCGCCGTGATCGACCGGATCCAGGCGGGTTATCCGCAGGCGCGCACGATGCGCCGCCGCCAGGATTTCACGAGTCTCGACGCGCTGCTGGCAGCCGGAAAGCCGTATGTCATCGAATACGATTACCGTATCGACGATCTGTCGGAATTCGCACGTGCGCGTGCGGCGGGCGCACGGATCATGGTGCGCTTCTTCTCGGAAGTCCCCGACGATGCCTGGACGCTGATTGCGCTGAAGCCCGATATGGTGAATATTGACGATCCGTTCGTGTTCAGCCGCGCCTATGCAGCCTGGCTGCAGAGCGAAGCGGGCCGGACCGCAGACACGAATACGGGTACGAATACGGATGCTTAAACAGGTAACAGCCCAGGAAGTGGCGGAAGCGGCGGGGGTTTCCCGTTCCGCGGTGTCGCGGACCTTTTCCAATAGCGGCTACGTGTCGGAGGAAACGCGGCGGAAGGTGCTCAAGGCGGCGGATAGGCTCGGCTATCACGTGAATCATCTCGCGCGTGGCCTGAACATGCAGCGGTCCGATCTGGTTGGCCTGGTGGTGGCCGATATCGACAACCCGTTTCGCGCCCAGCAACTGAAGGACCTCAGCGAGGCACTGCTCGAGCAGCAGTTCCGCCCGTTGCTGATCCCGACCGCGGAAGGCCGCGACAGTGCGCAGGTGATCGACATGCTGATGCGCTATGCAGTATCGGGCGTCATCATCACGTCCGACACACCGCCCGCCGAGATCTACCGGAGGTGCATTCGCCACGAGATGCCGGTGGTTCTGATCAACAAGGCGGATCAGCCTCCCATGGTCGACCGCGTGTTGTGCGACAACGCGAAGGGTATCTCGCTGCTCGCGGATTTCTTCCGTCAGGCCGACTGCCGGCATGTTGCGGTTGTTGCCGCGGAAGATGGTTCCTACAGCATCCAGACGCGTGAGCGGCTGTTCGTGAAGCAGGCCGCGGCGCTGGGCATGCGGACCTCGCGGGTCCACGTGCCTCGGCATCACTACCAGGGCGGCGGCATGGCGGCACGCGAACTGCTCGAGGCCGAGGCTCTGCCGGATGGCGTGTTCTGTACCAACGATTACCTTGCGCTCGGACTGATCGACCATCTCCGGCAGAAGCTGAGCGCCGCGCGGTTCCGGAAACTGCACATCGCGGGCTTCGACGACATTCCCCAGGCCAGCTGGCTCGGCTACCAGCTCACCACGGTCCGGCAATCGACGCGCGAGCTGGCGGATGCCGCCGTCGGTCTGCTGAAGCGGCGTATCGATCACCCGGAGCGCGATGCGCAGACCGAGACGATCGACGTGCAACTGATCGTGCGCCACTGACCCACTCTCCGGACGTTATCCATGGATTCATTGCATCAGCGCCTGGCGGTGGCCAGGCAGCTTGCGCGGGACGCCGGTGCGCTCGCGCTGTCGTTTCAGGAACGACTGAAGCGCGACGATCTCGTCATCGTCGAGAAGGGGCCGCAGGACTTCGTCAGCGAGGCTGACCGGGCAACCGAGCGGCTGATCCGCGACGTGCTGACTACGCAGTTTCCGGAAGACGGGTTTCTTGGCGAGGAAACCGGACGTACCGAAGGCCAGGCCGGCATGTGGATCGTCGATCCGATCGACGGGACCAGCAACTATCTGCGCCAGCACCGGCACTGGTGCGTGTCGATTGCCTACGTTGTCGCCGGCGAGCCGGTGCTCGGTGTGATTTTCGATCCGGTCAACGACGAGCTGTTTCATGCCTGCAAGGGCGAGGGGGCTTACCTGAACGGGGCGCGTCTGCAAGGCCGCAAGCTGCAGACCGGGGCAGGGCTTGTGAATATCGGCTATTCGGCGCGTACCGCGTTGTCGACGTACCTGAGTACCATCGAACAGCTTTACCTGAAGGGCATCGAGCATCGTCGTCTCGGGTCGGCTGCGCTCGGTCTTGCGTATGTCGCGGCAGGCCGGTTCGATGGCTACGTCGAGGCGCATATCAACGCCTGGGATGTGATGGCCGGCGTGGTGATCGTGCGCGAGGCCGGGCTGCGGGTGGACCTGACGCCGGTCAATAACGGCTACGCGATTCGCGCAGGGCTGCCGGGGCTGATGGATTTGCTGGCGTAAATTCTTTCGAGTGACCACGCGCGCGCTTGCGTCAGCACGCTCGACGGCGGTCCTGAAGCCTTTGAACTTGCCTCAGCGTAAGGCTGGAATCTGTCTACCGTTCCGAGGGAAGTCCAACCATAGGCCGAAGTGCCTACCGGACCCGGGGCTGCGCCAGGAGTGTTTGAACGCTAACAGGTTCTTGTCGTTGGCCGAATATCTCGGCGCGCTGCGCGCGGCTACATTTGCCCAGCACGTCGACATGGATCGACATTGATTGATACAGACCCAAAATACCTACACGGTGCCTACACGGAATCCAGAAAGCAAAAAGCCCAGTCACGAGGACTGAGCTAAGTGCTTGAATTTCTTGGTGGGGCGTGAGTGACTCGAACACTCGACCTACGGATTAAGAGTCCGCTGCTCTACCAACTGAGCTAACGCCCCCAACAGAAGCGAAATTATGCAGCAACTTTCCGGGATTGCCAAGGCCCTTTAGCAGATTTCTTAAAAAAATCTGCTAAAGGGCGCTCGAACATCTGCCTGGCAGACGCGCTGTCACTGACAACGCGCTGCGCTCAGCGTCCCGGTATCATGTCGCGGACACCATGCCGCGCGAAGCGTCGTGCGGCTCTCGACCGGGGACAAACATGAATGATAAAGAGATTCTCGAGTTGCTTGACCGCGTCCTCGCGCCGTGGGTGCGCACGCTCACGCTCACACCGGTCAAGGTCGGCGAAGAGGGCGCGACGCTGCGCCTGCCGTTTTCCGGCGAACTGCGTCACTCGGGCGGCGTGATCTGCGGTCAGGTCTTCATGGCGGCCGCCGATACGGCGATGATCGTCGCGATTGCGGCCGCGCTCGGCGGCTTCAAGCCGATGACCACGGTCTCGCTCAACATCAGTTTCATGCGCGCGGTCCGTAAGGGCGACGTGCTGATTACCGCGCGCGTATTGCGCATGGGCCGCAATCTGGTGTTCGGTGAAGTCGAGTTGCTTGATGAAACCGGCAACATGGCCGTCCACGCCACGACCACCTACGCGCTGCTCGACTAAAACGACTCAATTCGACTTAAAACAACGCGCCCGCACGCCGTATTAGGGGAAAAAGCCAAGATGTTCGATCAGGTCGTATTCGCCGGTGGCGGCAATCGTTGCTGGTGGCAGGCGGGATTCTGGGACGTCGTGCAGCCGGAGCTGCGTATCCGTCCGCGCGTCATCACCGGTATTTCGGCCGGCGCCGCCACCGCATGCATGCTTTACACGCGCGATTCAGACTGGGTGATGCGCTATTACGAAGAGGCGCTGCGCCACAACACCCGCAACGCCTACTGGGGCAACCTGCTGCGCGGCGAATCGGTGTTTCCGCATTACCGCATCTACCGGCAGGCTCTGCTCGACATCTATGGCGACAAGTTTTCGACGCTCGCACAGGCGCCGGAAATCCGCATCGGCGTGTCGCATCTGCCGCGTTGGCTCGGCGCACGCAGCGCGGTCGCCGCGGGGCTGATCGCGTACAACATCGAAAAGTACGTGCGCAAGACGCTGCATCCGACGCTTGGTCAGACGCTCGGTTTCCGTCCGGAATTCGTGCGCGCGCAGGATTGCGCGACGGTCGAGGACCTCGCGGATCTGATCCTGCAATCGTCGAGTACGCCGCCGTTCACGCCGGTTCTGCGGCGCCACGGCAGGCCGGTGCTGGATGGCGGGATGGTCGACAACGTGCCGGTCGGCGCGCTCGATGCCGACGCGCCGGGCAACGTGCTGGTGATGGTCACGCGTCTTTATCCGCGTCCGCAGATGTTCGTCGTGCCGCATGGCGTGCAGCAACGGCTCTACGTGCAGCCCTCGCGCAAGGTGCCGATTTCGAGCTGGGATTACACGAGCCCCTCGCAGATGGTCCACGCGTACAACCTCGGCCGCACCGACGGCGAGACTTTCCTTGAACGCATGCCCGATCTGCGCGAAGCCGCCGCGCACGAAGCGCGCTGAGCGGCGGCGCGGTTTCGTTTCGCCGTTTCTTTTCGTTGAGCGCCGCCAGGCCCGAGCCCGCGGCCGCGCTTCGCTTAACGCCGCCGGCCGCCCTGCAACGCTTCCGGATTCGCTACGCTTGCCGTATCGCCGGCGTCGAAAGCCAGAATGTTCTTGAACGCCGCGGTGAAATACAACTCGTAGCTCTCGCGCTCGACATAGCCGATGTGCGGCGTGCAAATCACGTTTTCCATCCGCAGCAGACTGTAGCCCTGCAGAATCGGCTCGCTTTCGTAGACATCGATTGCGACCATCCCCGGACGGTTGTGCGACAGCGCATTGACCAGCGCATTTTCGTCGAGCAGTTCGGCCCGGCTCGTATTCACGAGCAACGCGGTCGGCTTCATCCGCATCAGGTCTTCCTGCTTGACGATGCCGCGCGTGTCGTCATGCAAACGCAGGTGCAGCGACAGCACATCGCTCTGCTCGAACAGCGCTTCGCGGCTTTCTGCGACGCCGAAGCCGTCGGCGCGAGCCGCTTCGCGCGAATGCTCGCGGCCCCAGATCAGCACATTCATGCCGAACGCCTTGCCGTATCCGGCAACCAGCCGCCCGATCTTGCCGTAACCCCAAATCCCCAGCGTCTGGCCGCGCAACACCTGGCCCAAACCGAAGTTCGGCGGTAATGCCGACGTCTTCAACCCCGACTGTTGCCAGGCCCCTTGCTTAAGGTTTGCCACGTATTGCGGAATCCGCCGTTGAGCGGCCATGATGAGTGCCCACGTCAGTTCGGCCGGCGCGATCGGCGAGCCGCTGCCTTCCAGCACGGCGATGCCGCGCTCGGTACACGCCTGCAGATCGATGTGGCTCGACACCTTGCCGGTTTGGCTGATCATGCGCAAACGAGGCAACTTATCGAGTAGTTGCGAGTTGATGCGGGTACGTTCGCGAATCAGGACGAGTGCGTCGACTTCGGAAAGACGGCTCGCCAGTTGGCCCAAGCCACGGACAGTGTTGTTGAAAACCTTGACCTCATGGTCGGCCAGCAATTGAAAGCAATCGAGCTTGCGAACGGCGTCCTGGTAATCGTCGAGGATGGCAATCTTCATGGTATGTGTCTTGCGGCGCACCATGACGGTGCGAAACGGAGTGTTATGCTGACTGTCCTACCATGTGACCCAGGTCACATGGTGGTCTGGATGGATGCCGTACCGTAGTAGCTTCCGCGAAGAACGGCAGCACCACGGCAAGGCGGATTGACATCGTTTTTAACAGTTTGTTGCGTGTTGATGCAAGCCGCTTTACAGACGGTTTCAGAAGGCTGTCGGCAAAAGCTTCCGCGCAACGGGCTGTGTGTGGCCCACGATAACCTGAACAATTGCGCGCGTTGTAAGAACGTCGGTGTGATGAATTGACCGCCTCTCGCGCGTAGCGTCGCTGGGCTTGTACTGTTTTTCTATTGCTTTCAAAACGGAGACAGGTCGATGAATCATTCCTCATTCGAAGGACAGCCCATCATCGAAGCGCCCGCCTGGGTCAAACACCGGAAATTGATCGATTGGGTCCAGCGTGTAGCAGCGTTGACCAAACCCGATCAGGTGGTCTGGTGCGATGGCTCGCAGGAGGAGTACGACCGCTTATGCGCGCAGATGGTCGAAGCCGGCACCCTCAAGAAGCTCAATCCCGCCAAACGTCCCAATTCCTATCTCGCGTGGTCCGATCCGTCCGATGTGGCGCGCGTCGAGGACCGCACCTTCATCTGCTCGCAGCGCCGTGAAGACGCCGGCCCGACCAACAACTGGATCGCCCCGGCCGAAATGCGCTCGACGCTCGACGGCCTGTTCGACGGCACCATGCGCGGCCGCACGATGTACGTGGTGCCGTTCTCGATGGGGCCGCTCGGTTCGCCGATCGCGCACGTCGGCATCGAGTTGAGCGACAGCCCGTATGTGGTGGCCAACATGCGCATCATGACGCGCATGGGCCGCAAGGTGTATGACGTGCTGGGCGAAGACGGCGAGTTCGTGCCGTGCGTGCATTCGGTCGGCGCGCCGCTCGCTGCGGGCGCTAAAGACGTGCCGTGGCCGTGCAACAGCACCAAATACATCGTCCATTTCCCCGAGTCGCGGGAAATCTGGAGTTATGGCTCGGGTTACGGCGGCAATGCACTGCTCGGCAAGAAGTGTTTCGCGCTGCGCATCGCGTCGACCATGGGCCGCGACGAAGGCTGGCTCGCCGAACACATGCTGATTCTCGGCGTGACCTCGCCGGAAGGGCGCAAGCATCACGTCGCCGCCGCGTTTCCGTCGGCTTGCGGCAAGACCAACTTCGCGATGCTGATTCCGCCGGAAGGCCTGAACGGCTGGAAAATCTCGACAATCGGCGACGATATCGCGTGGATCAAGCCGGGCAAGGACGGCCGCCTGTACGCGATCAATCCGGAAACGGGCTATTTCGGCGTCGCGCCGGGCACCAGCGAGAAGACCAACTTCAACGCCATGGCCACACTGAAGGAAAACGTCATCTTCACGAACGTTGCGCTGACCGACGACGGCGACGTCTGGTGGGAAGGCATGACCAACGAACCGCCCGCGCACCTGATCGACTGGCAGCGCAAGGACTGGACGCCGGCGATCGCGAAGGAAAGCGGCCGCAAAGCGGCGCACCCGAACGCGCGCTTCACGGCGCCGGCCTCGCAATGTCCGTCGATCGATGCTGACTGGGAGAACCCGGCGGGCGTCGCGATCGACGCGTTCATCTTCGGTGGCCGCCGTTCGACCACCGTGCCGCTCGTTACCGAGGCGCGCAACTGGGTCGAAGGCGTCTACATGGCAGCGACCATGGGCTCCGAAACGACCGCGGCCGCCGCGGGTCAGCAGGGCGTCGTACGCCGCGACCCGTTCGCGATGCTGCCGTTCTGCGGCTACAACATGAGCGACTACTTCGGTCACTGGCTCAAAACCGGTGAACGCCTGGAGAAATTGAACGCGAAGCTGCCGAAGATCTTCTGCGTGAACTGGTTCCGCAAGGGCGCGGACGGCAAGTTCGTCTGGCCGGGCTTTGGCGAGAACATGCGGGTGTTGAGCTGGATGGTCGGACGCATTGAAGGCTCGGCGTCAGGCGAGGAACACGCTTTTGGCATTTCGCCGCACTATGAAGACATCGACTGGAGCGGGCTCGATTTCAGCCGCGGGCAATTCCAGCAGGTGATCTCGGTCGACGCCGCCGCCTGGCGCGATGAACTCGTTCTGCATGCCGAGTTGTTTGACACACTGCAGCAAGGGTTGCCACCGGCTTTGACTCAGACTAAAGCAGCCTTGGAGCGAAAAATCGTGGCCTGATCACGTGAGTGTTCACTTCGTATCAAAAGCCGCCTTCGGGCGGTTTTTGTTTTTTAATTCGACCCCCAAGGCATTTTTTCTGATTCAGCAACACTCGAGCGACCGTTGCGTCTGCTCGAACAAAAAAGACAGTGCAAGCTGCAGTGCAGCAGATTGTTGCCTTTCTGGGAACAATGAGCGTCCATGCCCCGCGCTAGGGAACACAGTGGCACAAATATCGACAAAATTTCCGCTTTGACGGGCAACTTCTGCACGATTTTGCGAGTCGTAGGAGAATTCCAAGTTCGCTTCACTGGTTTTCACTAATTGTCAGGACGCTGTAACACGGCAGGAGTTGTCCTATGGATCATTTGCAGTCGATGCGAGTTTTCGTCAAAGTGGCGGATCTCGGCAGTTTTGCCCGCGCTGCAAGCGCGATGGATATTTCCAACGCAGTCGCGACCCGCCACGTTGCCGATCTCGAAGGCCGTCTTGGTACGCGGCTGCTCAATCGCACAACCCGCAGCTTGTCGCTGACGGAATCAGGTCAAGTTTATCTGGAGCGTGCGCGTCAGATTCTCGACGAACTGGAAGACGTCGAGCAGATGGTGGTCGCGCGAAATCATGAACCCGTGGGCACCTTGCGAATAGTTGCGCCGGTCGTGTTCGGGTTGCATAACCTGGCGCCGGTGCTCCAGACATATGCGGAGCGCTATCCGAAAGTCATTCCCGATGTCACGCTGGTGGACCGCCAGGTCGATCTGGTCGAAGAAGGCTTCGACGTCGGTGTGGTGATCGCGCGGCAGATGCGCAGCGCGAGCATCGTCACGCGGCGTTTGACCACCGGTTGCATGACGGTGTGCGCGACTCCCGCATACCTGGAAAAGCACGGCACGCCCACCCGTCCTGAGCATCTGCTCGAGCATCCGTGCCTGAGCTTGCCGTCCGAGTACTGGGGCGACGAGCGCGTGTTCACGGGGCCGGACGGCGAGGTGCGGGTGCGTCCGTCGAACGTGATCGTGGCGAACAACACGGAAATGCTGCGGCAGTTTGCGCTGCTCGGCATGGGCATCGCGATTCTGCCGAGCTATCTGATTGGCCGCGACATGACGCGCGGCAGGCTCGTGCGCCTGCTCGGCGATTACCGTTTGCCGCAGGTGGAGATCAACATTGCGTATCCGAGCCGCCGTCACTTGCCGGCGAAGGTGCGCACGTTCATCGATCACCTGGTCGATCATTTCAGCCAGACGCCGAACAGTCTGCTCGGCGAGCAGTGGATCAAAGACGGCCTGGTGCGTCCTGCCACGGCGGCCGCGGTGGATTCCACGGAGATGATGCCGCCGGAAGCCTTCGACGGCGCCGAGCCGCTATCACGGCTCCTCGACAGCGAATTGTCGCCAGTGCCGAAGACCTTGGCGAAGACGTCGAATCGCCCGCGACCGACGGCTTTGTCGCCGTTGTGAGTTCGTCCTGGACGGGAAGCGCGGCGACAAACGCAGTCTGGCGGTAAATAAAAGGCGCAGTCACTTCAAGTGACTGCGCCTTTTTTATAGCGAGCGCGAAGCTGGCTGGACACGAACTGAATGCCTGCCACAGATTCCTGCCGCAGATTCTTGCCGGATTCCCCCAGCTTCAATTACGAGCCGGTCTTGCGCGCCGCCGCTTTCTTGGCGGGCGCCTTCTTGGCCGCGGCGGTCCTGGCAGCGGGCGCTTTCTTCGCAGCTGTTTTTTTTGCCGCGGGCGCCGCCTTCACTGCAACTGCCGCCTCGTCCTCATCCGCTTCCGGCGCCGCCTTGGCAGCTGATTTCGCCGCCGCAGTCTTCGCGGCGGTTTTCGCCGACGGTTCCTTCTTCTCGAACTCGAAGCCGATCTTGCCGTCGTTCTGCTTGACGAGGAACGCCTTGAAGTTGCGGCCGGTACGCGACGACTTGAAGTTCGTCAGCAGATCGGTGCGTCCTTCTTCCAGCAGTTTCGCCATTTGCTCGCGGGCGATTTCCTGCTGCAAGATCACTTTGCCCGAGCGGAAGTCGCACGTCTTCGGGTTCGCAACCGAGTTCTCGCAGACATAACTCATGCCGTGCTCGAACACGCGTCCTTTGCACTTCGGGCATGCGCCGACCGGCTGCTGGTCGGAGAAATCAGGCGGTTCGCCGTCTTCGCCGCCCGAATCCTGGCCGAAGTCGAATTCGAGCTTGTAGTTCTTGATCTCGTCGTCCAGCGAAAGCTTCAGGATTGCCGAGAACGGCCGGCCCATCTTGCTGCGGAAACCCGACAGCGGTCCGATCGTCTTGTTCTTCAACAACTCCTCGACTTCCTCGATTTCGAACTGGCGTCCGCCCGGAATCTTCGAAATGGAGAACTCGCACTTGGAGCACGCAAAGCGCCGGTAGTTTTCCTTCACCTGACCGCCGCAATTCGGACACGGCGTCTGCAACGTCGCGTAATCGCCCGGGATCGTGTCGGAATCGTATTCCTTCGCGCGCTTGACGATGGTTTGCGTCATGCGGGCGATTTCCTGCATGAACGCGTCGCGCGGCAGGTTGCCACGCTCCATTTGCGAGAGCTTGTATTCCCACTCGCCGGTCAGTTCCGGCGCGGTCAATTCCTTGACGCCGAGGCCGCGCAGCAGCGTCATCAGCTGGAATGCCTTGGCGGTCGGAATCAGATCGCGGCCTTCGCGGATCAGATACTTTTCGCCGAGCAAGCCTTCGATGATCGCAGCACGCGTGGCCGGCGTGCCGAGACCCTTGGCCGCCATCGCTTCGCGCAGTTCGTCGTCTTCGACCAGCTTGCCCGCGCCTTCCATTGCCGACAGCAAGGTCGCTTCGTTGTAGCGTGCGGGCGGTTTGGTCACCAGTTGCTGTGCGGCGATCTTGTCGGTCTTGACCTTCTCGTTTTTCTGCACTGGCACGAGGTTCGCGTCTTCGCCACTGATTTCACGGCCGTAGACCTGCAACCAGCCCGGTTCGACCAGCACCTTGCCTTCGGTCTTGAAGTGATGGCCGACCACTTCCGTGATCCGCGTCGTCACCCGGTACTCGGCGGCCGGGAAGAACACCGACAGGAAGCGCTTCACGACCAGGTCGTACAGCTTCTGTTCCGGTTCGGACAGACTCTTCGGCGCTTGCAGCGTCGGGATGATTGCGAAGTGGTCGCTGATCTTCGAGTTATCGAAGATGCGCTTGTTCGGCTTTACCCAGCCCTTGTCGAGCACCTGCTTGGCGAACGGCAGATAGTTGTTGCTCTCCTTGAGCATGCCGAGTGTCTGCTTGACCGTCTCCATATAGTCTTCCGGCAGCGCGCGCGCGTCGGTCCGGGGATAGGTCAAGACTTTGTGCTTTTCGTACAGCGCCTGAGCCAGACCGAGCGTGTTCTTCGCCGAGAAGCCGAAGCGGCCATTGGCCTCGCGCTGCAAGCTGGTCAGATCGAAGAGCGCCGGCGACAGTTGCGTGGACGGCTTCGACTCTTCCGTCACCGTGCCGATCTGGCCGCGGCAGGCGGCGACGATTGTCTCGGCGGCGGGCAGCGCCCACAGACGCGAGTCGCGCTTTTCCGGATCGAACTCGTCACGCTTGAACTTGGGATCGAACCAGCGGCCTTCATAGAAGCCGGCTGCGCAGACGAACTCCGCCTTCACTTCCCAGTAGTCGCGCGGCACGAAGCGGCGAATTTTCTCTTCGCGCTCCACGACGATCGATAGCGTCGGCGTCTGCACCCGCCCAACCGTGGTCAGGAAGAAGCCGCCACCCTTGCTGTTGAACGCGGTCATGGCCCGCGTGCCGTTGATGCCGACCAGCCAGTCCGCTTCCGAACGGCAGCGTGCCGCGTCGGCGAGCGGCTGCATTTCTTCGTCGCTGCGCAGGCGGGCAAATCCTTCGCGGATCGCGGCCTGCGTCATGGATTGCAGCCACAGGCGTTGCACCGGCTGCCTGGCTTTCGCGTGCTGCGCGATCAGGCGGAAAATCAGCTCGCCTTCGCGCCCCGCGTCACATGCGTTGATCAGGCGTTCGACGTCTTTACGCTTGAGCAGCTTGGTCAGCACCTTCAGGCGCGACTCGCTTTTTGCGATCGGGTTAAGGTCGAAATGCGGCGGAATGACGGGTAGATTGGCGAAACTCCACTTGCCGCGCTTGACTTCATAATCTTCGGGCGCGGCGATTTCCAGCAGATGGCCGACTGCCGAAGAAAGGACGTAGTCGTCGCTTTCGTAGTATTCGTCATGCTTGGTAAAACCGCCCAAAGCGCGCGCGATGTCGTTCGCGACGGAAGGCTTTTCGGCGATGATCAGTGCTTTGGACATGACTCGATGTGAGGTTGGTAGATCCGGGTTGATGGCCTTGAGTGCGCGAAATTAGCGCGCGACCCTCGTTTGCGACCTTTGCGACCCAATAACGACCGCTTTATAGCACACGGCGCGAGAGCGGCGTGTCAAGTGCCATAAAAATGCGTGCCATCATAATTTCGTGCCCAGCGGTTGAGCAAGCCGTGGCGTGCGCGTTCGGGACAGCCTGCAGCGGCTGTGCCGCAAGGCTGTGCGGCCGGTTGCTGCGCGTCAGGCGACTGCCAGTGCGGGCCGCAATTTGGGCGCTCCGCTGATGCCGGGCACGGCCGTCAGGTCGACCAGCATCCGCTCGACAATCGCCGCCTGTGGCAAAACCGTGCCAAAAAAACGTGTCGTGACCGAGTCTTCAATCAGGATGGTCGGGAAATTCTCGACGTCCAGGTCATCGAAACGGTCGGCATGGGTTTCGATGTCGATCCATGCGAAGCAGATGTCCGGGCGCTTGTCCGCCAGTTGGTCGAAGACTTCCCGATAGTCACGGCAGGTTCCGCACCACTCCGCGCACAGGCAGGCAACGAACAGCGTGTCGGGTTCGTTGACGCGCTCGGCGATCCGGTCTTGGTCGGTGTCGAGATTCAGCGCGGGCATGATGGTTCCTTGCGTACTTTTGTCAGGTGCTTTGGCGCGAATGTAGCATGGCCGGTCGCGAGCCGCGGTCAATCCATGGTCGATGCAGGGTCAGCCGTAGCTTGCCCGCATGAAGCGACCGCCAGGCAGGACGGTCAGTTGGCCGGCGAGTTCGAGTTGCAGCAATGTGTTTTGCAATACTGCGCCCTCCATCTCGGTGCGGGTGGCAAGAATTTCAAGTGTGCTTGGCGCATGACCGAGCGCGGCGAGCAATCGCTGACCTTCTGCGGTAATTGCTGGCCGGACGGCAGCTGACGCCGCTGCCGGTGGCGAATCCGCCTGAACCTCGCTATCCCGCTGCACAGACGGCGTGCAAACAGGCTTTGCCGTCGACGCTTTGGCGAAGCCGAGTTCCTCGAGCACCTCATCGGGCGTTTCGACCAGCTTGGCGCCTTGCTTGATCATTCGATGACAGCCGCGCGATAGCGGCGCGTGGATCGAGCCAGGCAGCGCAAAAATATCGCGCCCCATTTCGTTGGCGAGCCGCGCGGTGATCAGCGAGCCTGAGCGCATCGCTGCCTCCACGATCAACACGCCGCTGACGAGGCCGGCGATCAACCGGTTGCGCTGCGGAAAATTGGCGGCGCGCGCGGGCGTGCCGAGCGGCCATTCTGAGACGATCGCGCCTCGCACCGCGATCTGCCGGGCCAGCGCGTGATGCGCCGACGGGTACACGAGGTCCGCCCCGGTGCCGATGACCGCCACCGTGCCGCCGGGGCCTTCCAGACCGCCGCGATGCGCGGCGCCGTCGATGCCGAGCGCCAGCCCCGACACAACTGTCACTCCCGCCACTGAAAGCTCACGCGCAAAACGCTCCGCGTCCTCCACACCTTGCGGCGTCGCGCTGCGGCTGCCCACCACGGCAATTGCCCGCGTATGCAGCAGATCGAGCCGGCCCTTTATATATAGCAACGGCGGTGGATCGGGCATGGTCAGCAGCGTGGGCGGGTAGGCAGGATCGTCGAGCGTTACCAGCTGATTGCTGGGCTGCTCGCGCCACGCAACCACTGCGGCAAGCTGTGCCTCGAAGTCGGGACTGGCCGGGGCCAGCACGGCGCGCGCGGCAGCCTCGCCGACGATGCTGGCGAGCGCCTCTGGCGATTGATCAAAGATCGCTTCGGGAAGTCCAAAAGCGCTCAGAAGCAAACGTAGCGCGGCCGGTTTCAGCCCCGGCGCGAGCGATAGCCGCAGCCAGGCGGCGAGTTCAATATGGGTTGCGGGCAACGTGTGCATTGCGGTCGATCCTCCTACAGGGCCAGCGGGCAGGCGGGCGCCATGCTAAAATTTTCATCATCCGAAATAACCGCAGCGCCGCGCCCACCCGCGCGGGCTCGTCGTCTAGCGCAAGTGGCGCGTTGAATCGAACCGGTTCGACACCATCTATCCTGTGCGTAACGCGATGGGCTCACAACCTGGCCGAATGGCCAACGCGAACCTTCCACCGGCCAGCGGCGCCTGAAATCAACTTCAAGATCATGGCTTTACTGAACATCCTCAATTACCCGGACAAACGGCTGCACAAGATCGCGAAGCCGGTCGAAGCGGTCAACGACCGCATCCGCCGCCTCGTCGCCGACATGGCCGAAACGATGTACGCCGCGCCCGGCGTCGGCCTTGCCGCGACTCAGGTGGACGTGCATGAGCGCGTGGTCGTGATCGACGTGTCGGACGCGCACGACGAACTGCTCGTCTTCATTAACCCGGAAATCATCTGGTCGAGCGATGAGCGGAAGCTTTCGGAAGAAGGCTGCTTGTCGGTGCCGGGCATTTACGACAACGTGGAGCGCGCCGAGAAAGTGCGAGTGCGGGCGCTGAACGAGAAGGGCGAGACCTTCGAGATGGGCTGCGAAGGGCTGCTCGCGGTCTGCATCCAGCACGAAATGGATCACCTGATAGGCCGCGTGTTCGTCGAGTACCTGTCGTCGCTGAAGCAGACGCGTATCAAGAGCAAGATGAAGAAGCTCGCCCACGCGATGTAATTCGCGTCCATTTCGCCTACTGCCCCCGTTCATGAGTCATTCGTTGCGCGTCATCTTTGCCGGTACGCCGGAGTTCGCCGCGGCCGCACTGGCCGCGATCCACAGCGCCGGTTTTCCGGTACCGCTCGTGCTGACCCAACCCGACCGGCCCGCCGGACGCGGAATGAAATTGCAGGCGAGCCCGGTAAAGCGCCATGCGCAGGAGCATGGCCTTGCCGTCGCGCAGCCGCCGTCGCTGCGCCGTGCCGGCAAGTACCCGGCCGAAGCCGCAGCCGCGATCGACCTGCTGCGCGCCACGCCGCACGACGTGATGGTGGTGGCCGCCTACGGCCTGATCCTGCCGCAGGAAGTGCTGGATATCCCGTCGCATGGCTGCATCAATATTCACGCATCGCTGTTGCCGCGCTGGCGCGGCGCCGCGCCGATCCATCGGGCAATTGAAGCGGGCGACACGCAAACCGGCATCACGCTGATGCAGATGGAAGTCGGCCTCGACACCGGCGCGATGATTTCCGAAGCGCGCACGCTGATTTCCGACGACGACACCACCGCCACCTTGCATGACCGGCTTGCGCAGGACGGTGCGAAGCTGATCGTCGACGCGCTGAGCGAACTCGAGCGCAACGGCAAGCTGCCGGCGACGCCACAACCCGCGGACGGCGCGACTTACGCGGAAAAGATCGGCAAGCACGAAGCCGCGCTCGACTGGCGACGGCCGGCCGCCGTTCTTGCGCGCCAGGTCCGTGCATTCGACCCGTTCCCCGGCGGCGTGGCCACGCTGGAAGACGGCACGTCGATCAAGATCTGGGCGGCCGTGCCGGCACAAACGCAAGGCAATGGCGGCATTCCCGGCACGATTACCGATGTGTCGCCCGAAGGCGTTGTAGTGGCCTGCGGGGAAGGCGCGCTGCGTGTCACGCAATTGCAGAAACCCGGCGGCAAGCGCTTGCCGGTACGCGAATTTCTGGCCGGCGCGACGCTGGCCGCGGGGCAGCGTTTCCAGCTTCCCGAAGCACAATAACAGCGGTGCGCGCGTCCTGAACATCGTCCGTTCGGCCGATGTTCGGCGCCCCCGCCGCACGCCTGCGGCGCGTTAGAATCCTCCATGCAACGGCCCAGTTTTCGAGGATTTCCATGTTCGGCATCACCCATTTCGAGTTTTTCGTCGTCGCCGTTTTTTTGTTGAACGTGACACCCGGGCCAGATACGGCCTATATCGTCGGGCGCAGTGTCGCGCAGGGACGCGGGGCGGGTCTGATGTCGGCGCTCGGTATCTCCGCCGGATGCTGCGTCCATTCGCTTGCCTGCGCGTTCGGCTTGACGGCGCTGCTGGCCGCGTCGGCCACCGCTTTCACCGTGATCAAGTTTGTCGGCGCGATTTATCTGATTTATCTGGGCGTGCGGCTGATTTTCGCGAAGCCCGCGGCAGACGAGGCGGCGTGCGAAGCGCGTGCGGCGGGCGCGCCGAAGTCGCTGCGTCAGCTGTTCCTGCAAGGCTTCTGGACCAACGTGCTGAACCCGAAGGTGGTGCTGTTCTTCGTCTCTTTCTTCCCGCAGTTCGTGACGACCGGCAGCGACCACAAAGCGCTCGCGTTCCTCACGCTCGGCGTTGTGTTCGTCGTGATGAGCATGATCTGGAACAGTTTCGTCGCGTGGATCGCCGGAAGCGTGACGCGGCGTTTCTCCGGCAAACCGTCAGTGAAGAAGTGGCTGGATCGCGGCGTTGGCAGCGCATTCGTCGGCTTGGGCGTCAAGCTCGCCACCGCATCAAGATGATTGAATTTTCCTCGCGCGCACATATCTAACAGTTCGCTTACAATCAGGCGCCGCGATGACGCGGCGCAGATATGAACCCGCGTTAGGGCAAGGAGTTGCAGACATGTTCAATTGGGTCAAAACCGCGATGTTGATGGCCGCGATCACGGCCCTTTTCATCGTGATCGGCGGGATGATCGGCGGGTCGCGCGGCATGACGATCGCGCTCGTGATCGCCCTCGGAATGAATTTCTTTTCGTACTGGTTCTCGGACAAGATGGTCCTGCGCATGTATAACGCGCAGGAAGTGGACGAGACGAGCGCGCCGCAGTTTTACCGGATGGTGCGCGATCTCGCCACCCGCGCTGGCTTGCCGATGCCGCGCGTCTATCTGATCAACGAAGACGCGCCGAACGCGTTCGCCACGGGCCGCAATCCGGAGCACGCGGCGGTCGCGGCCACCACGGGTATCCTGCGCGTGCTGTCCGAGCGCGAGATGCGCGGCGTGATGGCGCACGAACTGGCGCACGTGAAGCACCGCGACATCCTGATCTCGACCATCTCCGCGACGATGGCGGGCGCCATTTCCGCGTTGGCGAACTTCGCGATGTTCTTCGGTGGCCGCGACGAAAACGGCCGTCCGACGAATCCGATCGCGAGCATTGCAGTCGCGTTGCTCGCGCCGATCGCCGGCGCGCTGATCCAGATGGCGATTTCGCGCGCACGTGAATTCGAAGCGGACCGTGGCGGCGCGCAGATTTCCGGCGACCCGCAAGCGCTGGCTTCGGCGCTCGACAAGATCCATCGTTACGCGAGCGGCATTCCGTTCCCCGCAGCCGAACAGCATCCTGCCACCGCGCAGATGATGATCATGAATCCGCTGTCGGGCGGCGGTATCGCGAATCTGTTCTCGACGCACCCGGCCACGGAGGAACGCATCGCGCGGTTGATGGAAATGGCGCGCACCGGGCGCTTCGAATAACGGATAACGGCGCGCGGCGCCGATGGCGAGGCGCGAACGGCGAGGCGCGCACGCCGTGTGATGAAAGGCGAGTCCGCGGGCTCGCCTTTTTTATGAAGCGGAGAAAATTGCGCGCGAGAGCGGCGGCGCCGCCGGATACAAGCGATGTGAAGGCCTGTCACGCCGGCAGCAGGTTCTCGGGCCATACGCGCTGGTTGCCGCGGCCCGGCCGTCCTGCCGCAGAGGCCCCCGCGCTGCACCACGCTACAATGTGCTGTTTGCGTCGCGCGCTCCGCGCGGCCTGCCTTTGCCTCTTTCATGATCCCAAAGCCTTCTTCGCGTTCTGCTTCCCAATCGGCGCGCCCGCGCGAATCACGTCTGTCGGTGATGCATCTCGCGCCCGAATCGCTCGGTTTTGCGCTCGACTGCGCAGGCCAGACCGTCGGCGCCGTGCGCCTCGGCGCGGCGTTGCCGGCCGCCCTGCAATCCGTGTTCGTGTCCGCGCCTGAAGGCAACGCCGCCGCGGCGCGCGGCGCGGTGCAGGACATCGCGTATCGCACGATGCGACGTCTGGCCACTGTCGAATGGCTGATCGCGAAGCTGGTAAAGAAGGCGCCGCCTCCACACGTCGGCCACGTGCTCGCCTGTGCGCTCGCCTTGCTCGTCGACGATGAAGCGAGCGCTGCTTACGCGCCGTTCACCGTCGTCGATCAGGCTGTCAGCGCAATCGCTGCGCGTCGTGAATGCGCGTTTGCGAAAGGACTCGTCAACGCCGTGCTGCGTAATTTCTTACGCGAGCGTGAGACGCTGCTCAGCGCATTGCAGGCCGACGAAGTGGCGCGCTGGAATTACCCCGCGTGGTGGATCGACGCAGTCAAGCGCGCATGGCCCGACGCGTGGCAAGCGGTGCTCGCCTCCGGCAACACGCAAGGTCCGCTGACGTTGCGCGTGAACGCGCGCCGCTCGACAGTCGATGCCTATCTGCAAGTGCTGCAGGCTCATCACATCGCCGCGAGCCGAGCCGGCGACTACGCGGTCAAGCTGGCCACGCCGATGCCGGTCGACCGTATCCCCGGCTTCAACGACGGCGTCGTGTCCGTACAGGATGCCGGTGCGCAACTCGCGGCGCAACTGCTCGGCGTGCGCGACGGCATGCGCGTGCTCGATGCGTGCGCGGCGCCTGGCGGCAAGACTGGTCATTTGCTGGAACTGGCCAACCTCCAGCTCATCGCGCTCGAAAGCGACGCGTCGCGCGCGCGCCGCATCGGTGAAAATTTGCAGCGGCTCAAGCTGGACGCGGAAGTACGCATCGGCGACGCGGGCCAGCCGTCAAAATGGCATGACGACATCGACCAGCCGTTCGACCGCATTCTCGCCGATGTGCCGTGCTCGGCGTCGGGCATCGTGCGGCGTCATCCGGATATTCGCTGGCTGCGCCGCGCGTCGGATATTCCCGCGCTGGTCGCCGAACAGCGCCGCATTCTCGACGCGCTGTGGCCGCTCGTGAAGCCAGGCGGCGAGTTGCTCTACGTTACGTGCTCGATCTTCCCCGAAGAAGGCGAGTTGCAGGCGCAGTGGTTTGGAGACAAATACCAGGATGCGGTACGATTGGACGCGCCGGGGCAACTTTTACCCGCAGTTGCCCGCGCGCCCGCCGACACATCGGCCGGTTCCCATGCCGGACACGCCGCTGAAGATGGCGCCGGCTCGAACTCAGACCACGACGGATTTTTCTACGCGCGCTTTCAGAAACGGTGACCATCAAACGCTTCTTCCCGCTTCGGCTCGCAGCCGTGCTCTGGATCGCGCTGGCCGTATGGCTTGCCGCACCGGGCGCGGCGCACGCTGACCCGATCGCGGTGCAGCGTGCGTCGCTGCAGGCCGACAATACCGGCTGGAGCCTGGACGCGCGCTTCGACTTCGATCTGAACAGCAACCTCGAAGACGCGGTCAATAAAGGCATTCCGCTTTATTTCACGACCGATTTCGAGCTGAGCCGGCCGCGTTGGTACTGGTTCGACGAGCAACCGGTGAGCGTGTCGCAGAGCATTCGGCTGTCGTTCCAGCCGCTCACGCGTGAGTACCGCGTGTCGAGCGTGTCGTCGGGCGGTTTGCAGCTCGGCTTCACGACGCTCAAGGACGCGCTCGCGGTGATCAAGCACGTCACCTCGTGGCATGTGATCGACCGCAATCAGGTGCATGCCGGCGAGACTTACAATGCCTCCGTGCGTATGCAACTCGACATCGCGCTGATGCCCAAGCCGTTCCAGATCGACGCGGTGAACAACCGCGACTGGAATCTCTCTTCGGAGTGGAAGCGCTTTACCTTCACGGTGACCGAACGTGCTAAATAGAGTGCGCCGAGCCACCAGTGTCAGCAGCATCGTCGTGCGCGTGCTGGTGTCGACGGTCGCCGTGACGGCCGTGTTGCTGCTCGTCCTGCTGGCGGCGGCGAGCGCGAATACCGAATTCTTCGACCGCTATTACCAGTGGCTGTATGCGGCCAACCTCGCGGTCGCGATGATCTTCCTGCTGGTGGTGGCCACGCTCGTCATCATCATCATCGCGCGGCTACGGAAGGGTAAGTTCGGCACCAGGCTGTTAGCGAAGCTCGCGTTCTTCATGGCGCTGGTCGGCGTGGTGCCGGGCGGGATCATTTACGTCGTGTCGTATCAGTTCGTGTCGCGCAGTATCGAGTCGTGGTTCGACGTGAACGTCGAAACCGCGCTGACCTCGGGCCTGAATCTCGGCCGCGGCATGCTCGACGCCTCGCTGTCCGATCTGCAGACCAAGGGCCGTTTGATGTCCGAACAGTTGGCGAGCGCGGACGCGGCCGGCACGACGCTCACGCTCTTGCGCTTGCGCGATCAGTTCGGCGTGCAGGAAGCGACGATCGTCGAACCCACCCGCAGCATGTCGGGCGCGACGCCGGACATGCACGTGGTCGCACAGGCGTCCGGCAATTACGCGACGCTCGTGCCGAACGACTTGCCCACGCCGTTGATGATCGATCAGGCGCGCGGCCGCGGTTTCGCCGCGATCGAAGGTGAGGTGGACGGCGATCCGCACGCGCACGGCAGCAAGGGCGCGTTGCGGCTGCGCGTCGTGCAGCGTATTCCTGATTCGAACGCGGCGCTGCTGCAACCCACCGAACGGTTCCTGCAACTCACGCAGCCGGTGTCGCCCTCGCTCGCACGCAATGCCGATGCAGTACAGCGCGCGTATCGCGAGTATCAGGAGAAGGCGCTGGGCCGCACCGGCTTGCGCAAGATGTACATTGGCACGCTGACGCTCGCGCTGTTCCTTGCCACCTTCATCGCGATGATGCTGGCGCTCGCGCTCGGCAATCAGCTTGCGCGGCCGTTGTTCCTGCTCGCGCAGGGCACCAAGGAAGTGACCGAAGGCGACTACACGCCGAAGCGCGAAATCAAGTCGCGCGACGAACTGGGCTTCCTCACGCAGTCGTTCAACGCGATGACGCGGCAGTTGTCCGAAGCGCGCGCGGCGGTCGAGAACAACCGTATCGCGCTCGAGCATTCGAAGGCCTATCTGGAAAGCATTCTCGCGAACCTGACGGCGGGCGTGTTCGTGTTCGACCGGCAGTTCCGCCTCACCACCGCGAACCGCGGCGCCGAGCGGATCTTCCGCCAGCAGTTCCAGGAGGTGTTGGGTTCGGCGCTCGAGCAGATCGGCGTGTTGAGCGAATTCGGCGGCATGGTGCGCAAGGCCTTTGCCGATCGCGAGGCCGCGAGCGGCGACGGTCACGACGACCGCGGCCACTGGCAGCAGCAGTTCTCGGTGCAGGTGCCGGGCGAAACGGAACCGCTCACCTTGCTCGTGCGGGGCGCGCGCCTTGTGTCCGCCACCGAACGCGACGCCGAAGACATGCAGACCTCGGGCTACGTCGTCGTGTTCGACGACATCTCCGACGTGATCTCCGCACAGCGTTCGATCGCGTGGGGTGAGGTCGCGCGGCGCCTCGCGCATGAGATCAAGAATCCGCTCACGCCGATCCAGCTTTCGGCCGAGCGCTTGCAGATGAAGCTCGCCGACAAGCTCTCGCCGTCGGATGCCGATGTGCTCAAGCGCGGCGCGACCACGATCGTCAACCAGGTCGCGGCAATGAAGCAGATGGTCGACAATTTCCGCGACTATGCGCGTACGCCGCCGGCGGTGCTTGCGCATCTGCAGCTGAACGATCTGGTCAGCGAAGTGCTCACGCTGTACGGTATCGAGGAAGGCAAGAGCTCGATTCAGGTGGAGCTCGCGGAGTTGCCGGTGATCCGCGGCGACGCGACGCAATTGCGTCAGGTGATTCACAACCTGCTGCAGAACGCGCAGGATGCAGTGGCCGACGTCGAGCAACCACGTGTCTTGCTCGAGACGAGGACAGTAGAATACGGAGACCCCGACGCGGAAGGCAAGGTGCGCGTCGCGGTGCGTCTGACAGTGTCGGATAACGGGCCGGGCTTCCCCGCGCGTATCCTCACACGTGCATTCGAGCCTTACGTGACGACCAAGGCCAAAGGTACGGGCATCGGTCTCGCGATGGTCAAGAAGATCGTCGACGAACACGGCGCGCGGATCGATATTCGCAACCGCATGAAAGCGGGCGATGTGATCGAAGGCGCGCAGATTTCGATCCTCTTCCTTCAACTGGCAGACGATGCCGCGGCGCCTGAAGCGGGGCCGCGGGCGGCGCACGGCGGTGCGTCGCAGGGAACGACAAAAGCAACAGTGCAGACAAGGGCAGCGTAAATGGCAACCATCCTGGTGGTAGATGATGAAATGGGCATCCGGGAATTGCTCTCGGAGATCCTGAGCGACGAGGGGCATGTCGTAGAGGCCGCGGAAAACGCGCAGGAAGCGCGCGACTTCCGTTTGCGCCAGGCGCCCGATCTGGTATTGCTCGACATCTGGATGCCCGATACCGACGGCGTGACGTTGCTCAAGGAGTGGGCCGCGCAAGGGCAACTGACAATGCCGGTGATCATGATGTCCGGCCACGCGACTATCGATACAGCGGTCGAAGCGACCAAGATCGGCGCGCTCAATTTTCTCGAGAAGCCGATTGCGTTGCAGAAGCTGTTGAAGGCCGTCGAGCAAGGGCTGGCGCGTGGCAATGCGGCGAGCGCGCCAGGCGGCGCGGCAGTCAAGCCGGCCTTGCCGACGAACGCGTCGGCAGTGGCGTCGGCGGCGGCGTTGCCGATGCTGTCGGCCGACGGCATGAGCAGCGGCGCATTGGCGGCGCAAACAGCATCGATCTCGTTCGATATCCCGCTGCGCGACGCACGCGACGCGTTCGAGCGCGCGTACTTCGAATATCACCTCGCGCGCGAGAACGGCAGCATGACGCGCGTGGCGGAGAAGACCGGTCTGGAGCGCACGCACCTGTATCGCAAGCTCAAGCAACTCGGTGTGGATCTCGGCAAGAATAAAGGGGAGTGAAGGGCCGCGCACTGCGCGCTGATTTCGCCCCGGCAGATTTTTTCGGGAAGGGGCTTGCCGTGCTGCTGACCCTTTGATATGATTTCGTTCTTCGTTGGCCCGGTAGCTCAGTTGGTAGAGCAGCGGATTGAAAATCCGCGTGTCGATGGTTCGATTCCGTCCCAGGCCACCAGGATTCAGCCCCAGGAAATCGCAAGATTCCTGGGGCTTTTCCTTTTCTGACGGGCTTTCATTGCTTCCGGCTTGTGCGCATGACGCGGGCGCGGTGCGCCCGGCGACGTTCGGCGTCGCGTGATAAAATCGCGACAGTTCAAGGACTTGCACGTGAGCGTGTCGCCTGAATGCCGGCCGGGTGCCAACCGGGTGCCGCCGCGTCAGGCAAGTCCTTTCGCTTTTCTGGAGCGGGCCTTCCGAGGCTTCCCAGTCGCAAAAGCCAGGGCTCGCAACAGACGCCGAACCCATCGCCCGACGATTAACGGTATAAGCGCCCAGCGACTCTGCATGCGGAAGGCGCGGCCTATACTGGTTTGGGCCGGCAGCAGTGCCGGCACGCGTCGCGCCGCGTTGCTTGCATGGCGCACCTCGCGCAGCGCGACGTGGCACTCATCATTCACGGAGTTTCACGGTGATCCGCAAAGACGCTAAACGTAGCGCTCTGGTGCTGTTTTCCGGCGGCCAGGATTCCGCCACGTGCCTCGCCTGGGCGCTCGAACGTTATGAAACGGTCGAAACGCTCGGCTTCGATTATGGTCAGCGGCACCGGGTCGAACTCGAATGCCGCGAAGGTTTTCGTAACGCCGTGGTGCGCGCTTTTCCGGCGTGGGCCGACCGTCTCGGCGACGATCACATGATCGATCTGTCGGTGCTCGGTTCGATCAGCGAAACCGCGATGACGCGCGAGATCGAGATCGAAGCCACGGCGAACGGGTTGCCGAATACGTTCGTGCCGGGCCGCAATCTGATGTTCATGACGATCGCCGCAGCCATCGCGTATCGGCGTGGTTTGCAGGTGCTGGTCGGCGGGATGTGCGAGACGGATTTCTCGGGCTATCCCGATTGCCGCGACGATACGATGAAGGCACTGCAGGTCACGCTGAACCTCGGCATGGACAAGCGCTTCCTGCTCGAAACGCCGTTGATGTGGCTCGACAAGGCCGACACGTGGCGTCTCGCGCACGAGCTGGGCGGCGACGAACTGGTCGAACTGGTGCGCGTCGAAACGCATACGTGCTACCTCGGCGAACGTGCCGAATTGCATGCCTGGGGCTTCGGCTGCGGCGAGTGCCCGGCGTGCCGCTTGCGCAAGCGTGGGTACGAAGCGTATCTGTCAGGCGAAAAGATCACGGAGCCGGTTTGAAGCAGCAGTGCCGTCCGGACGCGCGCGGCACACGCAATCACATTCAGGAACACAGGCAGAAAGCAGCATGACGTACGCGGTCAAGGAAATCTTCTACACATTGCAGGGCGAGGGCGCGAATGCCGGACGTCCGGCCGTGTTTTGCCGGTTCGCCGGTTGCAATCTGTGGTCGGGCCGCGAAGAAGATCGTGCCGAAGCCGTGTGCCGCTTCTGTGATACGGACTTCGTCGGCACTGACGGCGAGAACGGCGGCAAGTACCGCACCGCCGAAGAACTGGTGCAGATGATCGCGTCGCTGTGGCCGGAAGGCGAGGGCGAACGCTTCGTGGTGTGCACGGGCGGCGAACCGATGCTGCAGATCGATCAGCCGTTCGTCGACGCGCTGCATGCCGCCCATTTCGAAATCGCCATCGAAACCAACGGCTCGCTGCCGGTGCTCGAGACGATCGACTGGATCTGCGTGAGCCCGAAGGCTGACGCGCCGCTCGTCGTCACCAAAGGCAACGAACTGAAGGTCGTGATTCCGCAGGACAACCAGCGCCTGTCCGAGTATGCGAAGCTCGACTTCGAGTATTTCCTCGTCCAGCCGATGGACGGCCCGTCGCGCGACATCAACACCAGGCTCGCGATCGACTGGTGCAAACGCCATCCGCAATGGCGCCTGTCGATGCAGACCCACAAGTATCTGAACATTCCCTGATTTGCCGTGCTGACGATTACACGAAAACTTGAATTCGACGCGGGTCACCGCATCCCTGACCACCGCAGCCAGTGCCGTAACCTGCACGGGCATCGCTATGTGCTCGAAATCACGCTGCAAGGCGACCTGGTCGACACCGAGGGCGCGCCGGACCGCGGCATGGTGATGGACTTCGCAGACGTGAAGTCGCTCGCCGTCGAGCATCTGGTCGACAAGTGGGACCATGCGTTCCTCGTCTACGAAGGCGATACGCAGGTGCGCGGCTTTCTGGAAACCATGGCGGGGCATAAGACCGTCGTGCTCGACCGCATTCCGACGGTCGAAAACCTGGCCGCCGTTGCGTTCGACATCCTCGCGAACGTCTATGACGCGCATTACGGCGTCAATCTGCGCCTGCACAAGGTGCGTCTGTACGAGACGCCGAACTGCTGGGTCGACGTGGTCCGCGACTGAAGCTGCGGTCGGCAGCACGACCCGCAGTACGACCCGCAGCACGACCCGCGGTACGACCCACGGTACGACCCACGGTACGGCCCGCGGTACGACCCACCCCCGCGTTATTGTCACGGTATGATCGCTCCGATAACCACACGGAGCGAGACATGCCGGTCACCGCATTGCGTCGCAACAGGCACGTCGGCCGCCACGGCCTTGGCGGCCATCAGGTTCGCCACACCAGCGTCCTTTCCCGCGTTTCAGGCGATGTGTTCCATCGCCCGGGAGCGCGGCGATGAGCACCTTCACCAATCCCCTCAAGCAGCGTCTGGCGGAAACCGATCCGCTGTTCGGCCTGTGGCTGTCGCTCGGTAGCGAATCGGCTGCCGAGGCGCTCGCGCACGCCGGTTTCGACTGGCTGCTGATCGACATGGAGCATTCCCCTAACGATAGCGCCGACGTCACATCGCAATTGCGCGCGATCGCCGCCGCGCATCTGCCGAGCGAGCCCGTCGTGCGGCTGCCCGCGAGCGAGGCGTGGCTCGTCAAGCGCGTGCTGGACGCCGGCGCGCGCACGCTGATGTTCCCGAATATCGAATCCGCCGAGGCGGCGGCTCGCGCTGTGCGTCTCACGCAATATCCGACCACCGAGGCGCCCGACGGTTTGCGCGGCGTGGCGGGCGCGGTGCGTGCTGCGTCGTACGGCATGCGGCGCGATTACGTGCAGACGGCCAACGCGCAGATCGCGACCATCGTGCAGATCGAGTCGGCGCGCGGCTTGCAGGAAGTGGACAAGATCGCCGCGACGCCGGGCGTCGATTGCCTGTTCGTCGGGCCGGCCGATCTGGCCGCGAGCCTCGGTCATCTCGGCGATTCGAAGCATGCCGACGTGCAGGCGGCGACCGCGCGCATTGTCAGCGCTGCCGACAAGGCCGGCATCGCAGCCGGAATTTTTGCCATGGATGTCGCGAGCGCGAAGCAGTATCGCGACGCCGGTTTCCGTTTTATCGCGCTGGCCGCGGACGTCATGTGGATGTTGCGCGCGACTCGCCAGGCGTTGCAGGAGGTGAGGTCATGATGGGGATGGTGCAGTGCGTCGTCGTGCGTCTGGCGGTGGCAGCAGCGTTGATGGCGAGCGTGACGGCGCATGCGCAGGACAAGATCGCGAAGTCGAACGATCCTGAGACGCAAACCGCGGTCGCCGACTACAACGCGGGTAATCTGAAGGCCGCGCTTGCCGAGTTTCGTCAAGCAGCGGAGCACGGCAGCCGGCTCGCTGAGTTCAACTACGCGATGATGCTGCTCAACGGCGAAGGCACCACCGCGAATGTCGACGAAGGCAGGAAGTGGCTGCGCAAGGCCGCCGACGCGAACATGTCTCACGCGCAGTATGTGTACGGCAAGATGTACGACGATGGCGAGTTCGTCGGGCGCGATCCGGTCGAGGCGCATCGGTGGTTTTTGAAGGCCGCGCAGCAGGGGCACGTGCAGGCGGAACTGGCGCTTGCCAACCAGTTCCTCGACGGCCGCGGCACCGGGCGCGACAACAAGCAGGCCTTCGTCTGGTACAAGAAGGCGGCGCAAGGCGGCGACATGACCGCGCAATACGTGACCGGCTCGTTCTACGAGCGCGGCGGCGACGGTGTGGACAAGAATCTGAATGTGGCGCGCGCGTACTACGCGGCAGCGGCGGCGCAGGGCGATCCGGCGGCGCGTCTGAAGTATCAGCAACTGAGCGCGCAATTGCGGGATCAGAAGGAAGTGAAACCGCAGTAAATGAAAAAGGGGCGCTCCCTGCGGTGCGCGCCTCTTGTTTCTGAGCCGTTCATGGCCGGCTTTAACCCTGTCGCTTCAGCTCTGCTGCTTCAACTCAGCCGCTTTAACCCTGCCGCTTTAACTCTGCTGCTTCAACTCTGCCGCTTTAACTCAGCCGCTTTAACTCTGCATCAACCGCTTCTGCCGCGCGACGTTCATGATCAGGCCGATCGCGACCCCCAGCGTAGTCAGCGCCGTGCCGCCATAACTCATGAACGGCAACGGCACGCCGACCACCGGCAAGATTCCGCTCACCATCCCGATGTTGACGAACGCGTAGGTGAAGAACGCCATCGTCAGCGAACCGGCCAGCAGGCGTCCAAACAGCGTCGCGCCATTGGCCGCGATATACAGGCCGCGTGCGATCAGCAGCATATAGAGCGTCAGCAGCACGAGGCCGCCCGCCAGCCCGAACTCCTCGGAAAACACCGCAAAGATGAAGTCGGTGTGCTTCTCGGGGATGAACTCCAGATGTGCCTGCGTGCCCTTGAGCCAGCCTTTGCCGAGCGGGCCGCCCGAGCCGATCGCAATCACCGCCTGGATCGTGTGGAAGCCCTTGCCGAGCGGGTCGGAGGTCGGATCGAGCAGCGTGCAGATGCGGTGCTTCTGATAGTCGTGCATCAACGGCCACTGCACTTCAGGCTGGCAGATCTTGTCCTGGAACGCGGCGATCGAACCGACCGCGATCACGCCGGCAATCAGCACCGGCACGATCAGCTTGAAACTCAGCCCCGCGAAGTAGATCACGAAGAAACCGGCGGCGAACACCAGCACGGCGGTGCCCAGGTCGGGCTGCTTGGCAATCAGACCGACCGGCACGGCGAGGATAAGCAGGCCGACCAGATAGTCGTACCAGCGCATCACGCCTTCGCGGCGCTGATAGTACCAGGCGAGCATCAACGGCGTGGCGATCTTCAGAATCTCGGACGGCTGGATCACGACGCCGACGTTGATCCAGCGCTTGGCGCCCTTGCGCGTCAAGCCGAACAGCGCCACCGCGACCAGTAACGCGATACCGAACGTATAGAGCGGCACCGCGAAGCGCATCAGCGTGGTGGGCGGCACATTGGCGAGCGCCCACATCAGCACGAACGTCAGCATGATGTTGCGCAACTGGTCTTCCACGCGGCCAGGGACGTCCAGGCTCGCGCTGTACAACGTGACGATGCCGACGCACAACAGCAGAAACACGATCAGCGCGAGCGGGCGATCGAAGCCCGCGAACATTCGCTTGATGCGGTCGAGCCAGGCGCGCTTGTCGAATTGCATGCCGTTCTCCTTACTCGTCGATGCCGCCGGAAACCGGCTGGCGTAGCGACGTGGACTGAATGCCGTCATCCCGCGACGGTTCCCCAAGGGGACTTCCTCCGGGGCGTGCGGCGGCGCTCGGCGCCGCTTCGCTGCTCGGGCGGGGCTTACGCGGGCCGCCGGACTTGCGCGGCGGCGGATTCTTTGCGGCGCTGGACGCAGACGCGGCAACGGTCGTTGATACACCGGAGGCCGATGCACCGGGGGCCGATGCACCAGAAGATGCCGCAACCGAGGCAGCAGGCGCCGACGTCGCGGCTGGAGCCGACGCGGCAGCCGCAGCCGAGGCCGCCGCGGCCGCCGAAGCGGCGCCGGGCATCGGCAGCGCGGTGAAGCCCGCCGCGATCTTGACCGGCTGCGCCGCTTCTTGCGGCGTCGGTGCGTCACCCACTTCGGGCGCGGATGCATCCTGTGTCGCCGAGGCTGCCGCCTCTACGGCCGCCGCTTGGGCGCCCGGCTTCATCCGGCCGACCAGGTAATAGTCGAGCACGCGCCGTGCGACCGGACCGGCCGCCTCCGCGCCCCAGCCGCCGTTCTCGACGACCAGCGCGAGCGCGATCTTCGGCTGCTCGGCGGGCGCGAATGCGATGAACAGCGCGTGGTCGCGCAGATGTTCGGCGATCGCGTGGCCCTTGTAGTTCGCGCCTTGCAGCGAATACACCTGCGCGGTGCCGGTTTTGCCGGCCGCCAGATACGGCGCGCCGATGAACAGTTTCGACGCTGTGCCGTTCGTCACGACGCCTTGCATCGCCTGCTTGATGACGTCGATGTCCGACTGCTTCACGGCGATCTTGTCGCTCGGATCGCGCACGACCGCGCGGGTGTCCTTCGTGATCGGGTTTTCGATATCGCGCACGAGGTGCGGCTTCATCACGACGCCGTTGTTCGCGAGCGTCGCCGTGGCGTGAGCGAGCTGGAGAATGGTGAACGAGTTGTAGCCCTGGCCGATGCCCAGGCTGATCGTTTCGCCCTCGTACCAGCGCTGCTGCTCGGGCTTGCGATACGCCTTGCGCTTCCATTCTGTCGACGGCAGGATGCCGCGCGCTTCGCCCGAAATATCGATGCCGGTGATCTGGCCAAAGCCCCACGGTTTCATGAAGTTGGCAATCGCGTTGACGCCGAGATCGTGTGCGAGCATGTAGAAATACGTGTCGTTCGACACGACGATCGCGCGGTTCATGTCGACCCAGCCCTGGCCCGAGCGGATGTCGTTGCGGAACGTGTGGCCGCCGAACGTGTACGAGCCCGGATCCTGGAAGCCCCAGCCCGGCGTGCGCTTGTGCAGCGTCAGCGCGGCGAGCGCCATGAACGGCTTGTAGGTCGAGCCCGGCGGATAGGTGCCGTGCAGCGGCCGGTTCAGCAGCGGGTGGTCCGGCGAGTTGTTCAGTTCGTCCCAGGTCTGCTGATCGATGCCGTCGACGAACGAATTCGGATCGAAGCTCGGCGCCGACACAAATGCGAGGACGTCGCCCGACGACGGCTCGATCGCGACCAGCGCGCCGCGGCGCCCCGCGAAGGCTTGTTCAGCGACCTGCTGCAAGCCGATATCGAGCGACAGCTCGAGGTTGTTGCCGGGCGTCGCCTGGGTGCGCGACAGCGTGCGCACCGGACGGCCGCCGGCGGTCACTTCGACTTCCTCGAAGCCGGTCTGGCCATGCAGTTCCGTTTCGTAGCTCTGCTCGACGCCGATCTTGCCGATGTAGTCGGTGCCCTTGTAGTTGTTCGCGTCCAGACGCGGATCGTAGTGCTCCGGATCTCTGTCGTTCTGATCGCTGGCGTCGTCGATGCGCTCCTGGTCGCGCTGCGAAATCCGCCCGATGTAGCCGATCACGTGCGCCGCGGTCGGCCCGAGCGGATATTGACGGAACAGGCGCGCGCGCACTTCGACGCCCGGAAAGCGGAACCGCTGCGCGGTGAAGCGCGCGACTTCGTCGTCGGTGAGGCGGGTGCGGATCGGCAGGCTCTCGAAGTTCTTCGAGTCTTCCTGCAGCTTCTTGAAGCGGCGGCGGTCGCGTGCGTCGATCGAAATCACAGTCGACAGATTGTCGATCACGTTTTCGAGCGAATCGTTCAGCTTGGACGGCGTGATTTCGACCGTGTACGCCGAGTAGTTCTTGGCCAGCACCACGCCGTTGCGGTCGGTGATGATGCCGCGGTTCGGCACGATCGGCGCGACCGAGATGCGGTTTTCGTCCGCTTGCAGCGAGTACTTGCTGTAGTGCCAGACCTGCAGGAACAGGAAGCGGAAGCCGATCAGCCCGAAGCACACGAACACGAACAGGCCCGCCGCTGCGACGCGCAGGCGGAACTTCGAGAGCTGTTGCTGAGTGTCCTTGAATTCGGTCATGCGATTCTGCAAAAGGCCGCGTGACGGCCATCATGAGTGTGCGCCCAATCCGGCCGGGACCGGAAGGCATGAACAGCGATGCGCGTCGAGCGGGCCGGGAGTGCAGGTTCCATCAGAACGGCCGGTTCGCTCGATGCGTGGTCAAATCGGCCGTGTATCGTCCGGATCGGCCGGGCGGCGCTGCGGCATCAGCAGCAGCATGCTGGCGATCGGCCACAACGCAGCCTCGACGAAGCCGTCGATCAGGTAACTCCAGCCCGGAAACGCCGCGCCCATCAGCAGACGGATCACGAACGGCACCAGTTGCGCGATCACCAGCAGCGGCATCACCGCGAAGGCCTGCACGCCGAGCGACATCCACAGCACGCGGCGATGGATCGTAATCGCCCCATACGACAGCAGCGTATAAGCCAGCGCATGTTCGCCGAGCAGGCTGGCGTTGTGCACGTCCATCAGCAAACCGAGGAAAAACGCGATGCCCATGCCGACCTTGCGCGGCTGGTGCACGTTCCAGAACAGCAGCACCAGCGCCACGAAATCGGGCACGCCGGCGAAGCGTCCCCACGGCATCAGGTTCAGCAAAAACGCTGCGGCGAGGCTGAAGGCGATGAAGTACGGATTGACCGGCTGCAGGATGTATTGCGGACGGTTCATGGCTTCGCCCCCGGCGTGGCTTGCGGCTTGGCGCTCATGTCGGCGGCCGGTTTCTTGTCCGCGGCGGCGGGTTTGGCGGGCGGGGTTTTGTCAGCGCCCCTGGCGGTCGGCTTGTCAGCGGGCTTCGCGGCGTTCTTGTCCGCGGCGGCCTTGCTGTCCGCGGCCTTCGCGCCTTTCTTCTTCGCGTCTTTCGCGGCGGCGGCCGCATCGGGCTCTTCCGCCGGACGCGGCGGCACATTGTTCAGGTAGTGCAGCACCAGCACCTGGCGCGCGCCGCGCACCGGCGCGACCGGCAGGCAGATCACGCGCGCAAACGCCGTGTCGGCCTGTTTATCGACGCGTACCACCTTCGCCACCGGCAAACCTGGCGGATACACGCCGTCGAGCCCACTGGTGACGAGCTCGTCGCCGGCTTGCACGTCGGCGCTGATCGGCACGAAGCGCAGATCGAGCGTATCGCCCTTCGGCGTGCCGTAAATCACGCTGCGCAAACCGGTGCGCACGATCTGCACGGGCACCGCCTGATCCTTGTCGGTCAGCAGCGTGACTTCGGCCTGCAGCGGGAACACGCGCGTCACCTGGCCGATCACGCCGTCTTCGTTGACGACCGGCGAGCCGTTCTGGATGCCTTGTTGCGCGCCGCGGCCGATCACCACCTTCTGCGTGAACGGATCGCGCGTGTCGTACTGGATTTCGGCGGGCAGCGATTGCGTGGTCGCGCGCTGCGACAGCTGCAGCAGCGCGCGCAAATGAGTGTTTTCGGCGGCCAGTTCGGCAGCCGTATTGGCTTGTTGCGACAGCTGGAGATCTTTGGTGCGCAGCTTTTCGTTTTCGTGGCGCAATGTGGCGCTGGTCACGGCCAGGTCGGCCGCGCCCATGAAGACGTCGCGCGGCACGAGGGCGGCGCGTTGCAACGGATAAAGACCCGCGCCGAGCACGCCGCGAACGATTTCGAGCGTTTTGAAGCGTGCGTCGGAGATCAGCAGGGCGAGCGCCAGCACGACAAAAAACACCAGCCGTGCGAGCGCGGACGGGCCTTGCTTGAACAGGGGCGGCGGACTGTATTCCATGGTCGGCGCCGGGGGCGTGAGCGGTTGGGTGAGACGGCGGCGCGCGGGGGACGCGCGTTCAGTGCGCGGCGGCTGGTAGGCCCAGCCAACGGCAAACCGGCCCACAAGGGGCCGTTTGCCTGATCCGCGCTACTGGCATGGAGACGGGCTCGCTTACTCGTACGAGAAGATGCTGCCCAGCTTGTCCATGCGTTCGAGCGCCATGCCCGAGCCGCGCACAACGCACGTCAGCGGGTCTTCGGCGACGAGCACCGGCAGGCCGGTTTCTTCCGCGAGCAGGCGGTCCAGATCGCGCAGCAGTGCGCCACCGCCCGTGAGCATCATGCCGCGCTCGGCGATGTCCGCGCCGAGTTCCGGCGGCGTTTGTTCGAGCGCGATCTTCACCGACGACACGATCTGGTTCAGCGGATCGGTGAGGGCTTCGAGGATTTCGTTGCTGGAGATCGTGAAGCTGCGCGGGATGCCTTCCGACAGATTGCGGCCCTTCACTTCCATTTCCTTGACTTCGGAACCCGGGAACGCGGAGCCGATTTCCTTCTTGATGGCTTCAGCGGTTTGTTCGCCGATCAGCATGCCGTAGTTGCGGCGGATGTAGTTGACGATGGCTTCGTCGAACTTGTCGCCGCCTACGCGCACCGAGCCCTTGTACACGATGCCGCCGAGCGAGATCACGCCCACTTCGGTCGTGCCGCCGCCGATATCGACGACCATCGAGCCGGTGGCTTCCGACACCGGCAGGCCGGCGCCGATGGCGGCGGCCATGGGTTCTTCGATCAGATAGACCTGCGATGCGCCGGCGCCGTGCGCCGCTTCTTTAATCGCACGACGCTCGACCTGGGTCGAACCGCACGGCACGCAGATGATGATGCGCGGCGACGGCGAGAACATGCGCGATTCGTGAGCAGTTTTGATGAACTGCTTGATCATCTGCTCGGTGACGGTGAAGTCGGCGATCACGCCGTCTTTCATCGGGCGGATCGCCTCGATGTTGCCCGGCACCTTGCCGAGCATCTGCTTGGCTTCCTTACCGACTGCCTGAATGGTTTTCTTGCCGTTGGGGCCGCCTTCCTGGCGGATCGAGACCACCGACGGTTCATCGAGAACGATACCCTTGCCACGCATGTAGATGAGCGTGTTGGCAGTGCCAAGGTCAATCGCCAGATCGTTGGAGAAGTAGCTGCGCAAAAAACCGAACATTCAAAATCCTGTCTCGCTTGGCGCCGGGCCTCGCAACGTATGCGCAGGGCGGCAGCGGAAAAAATAACAGCTTCAACCGGGCGGAAGCGGCGCCACAGGAACTTGAAGCTGCGGGGGAGTCTACCGGAGGCCGGAGCAAAGCCATGTCGGCGAAATCCGAACTATCCGTGGGAATTGTTCAGAAAGGCCTGGGTAAGTCGGTCCGGGTTTGGGTCGAACGCGTAATGATACCTTATAATTTTGGTTGTTTTGAAGGAAACGGACGGCACTTTTTGCCGCCGCTGGCCCCTTTTTCGAGGCGTTCCTCCAGTGTCGTAACCCGCTGTCGCAGCATTGTTTTTCCGCGCTGCGGCGGTCCACCACATTTTCCGGTGACTGCATGGCTCTGACCCTGACCGATGTTAAACGCATCGCGCATCTTGCGCGGCTCGAACTGGCCGACGCCGACGCTGAGCACACGCTTGCCCAGCTCAATGATTTCTTCGGCCTCGTCGAGCAGATGCAGGCAGTCGATACCACCGGCATCGCGCCGCTTGCCCATCCGATCGAACAGATCGAAGACGTCGCGCTGCGTCTGCGTGAAGACGCCGTAACCGAAACCGTTCAACGCGAAGCTTTCCAGCACCCGGCGCCGGCTGTCCAGGACGGCCTGTACCTCGTGCCGAAGGTGATCGAATAAAGCCCGGTGCGGTGTGCGAGCGGACTGCCGCCCAGCGGACTGCCGCCCGGCGGATCGCCGCCCAGCGGATCGCCGCCCAGCGGATCGCCGCCTGACCGATTCGCGCTCGCACGTCCACTGAATCCGGCCTCCTCGGCTTGGCTTGCCGGCGGGCAGCCGAATGCCTCCACGGCAGCGTTGCCCACGCTGCCGCGCTCTTCAGGATGAAACGCAATGCATGAAAAAAGCTTGACCGAACTGCGTGCCGCACTCGCTGCCAAGGAATGCTCCGCAGTCGAACTGGCACAGTTGTATCTGAAGCGGATCGACGCGGCCAACAGCCTGAACGCGTTCATTCAGGTCGACGCCGATTTGACGCTCGCGCAGGCGAAAGCCGCCGACGCGCTGCTCCACACCGGCCACGCCGGCCCGCTGGTCGGCCTGCCGATCGCCCACAAGGACGTGTTCGTGACGAAGGGCTGGCGCTCCACCGCCGGCTCGAAGATGCTCGCGAACTACGAAAGCCCGTTCGATGCGACGGTGGTCGCGCGCTTGCAGAATGCCGGCATGGTGTGTGTGGGCAAGACCAATATGGACGAGTTCGCGATGGGCTCGTCCAACGAGAATTCGTACTTTGGCCCGGTGCAGAATCCGTGGGATCGTCAGGCCGTGCCGGGCGGTTCGTCCGGCGGTTCGGCGGCGGCCGTGGCGGCGCGTCTCGCGCCCGCGGCAACCGGCACGGATACCGGCGGCTCGATTCGTCAGCCGGCCTCGTTTTCCGGTATCACCGGCATCAAGCCGACCTACGGCCGCGTGTCGCGTTACGGGATGATCGCGTTCGCGTCGTCGCTGGACCAGGGCGGCCCGATGGCGCAAACCGCCGCGGATTGCGCGACGCTGCTCAACGCCATGGCCGGTTTCGACGAACGCGATTCGACGAGCCTCACGCGCGATGACGAAGACTTCACGCGCTACCTCGGTAAGACGTGGCGAGAAGATGGCGCGGACAAGCCGCTCGCCGGCCTGCGCATCGGCCTGCCGAAAGAGTATTTCGGCGCAGGTCTCGCCGACGACGTGCGCGCCTCGATCGACGCCGCGCTGAAACAATACGAAGCGCTCGGCGCAACGCTGGTCGAAGTCTCGCTGCCGAAAACCGAACTGTCGATCCCGGTGTACTACGTGATCGCGCCGGCGGAAGCTTCGTCGAATCTGTCGCGTTTCGACGGCGTGCGCTTCGGCCATCGCGCCGCGCAATATCGCGATCTGCTCGACATGTACAAGAAGTCGCGTGCCGAAGGTTTCGGCCCGGAAGTGAAGCGCCGCATTCTGGTCGGCGCCTATGTGCTATCGCACGGTTATTACGACGCGTACTACCTGCAGGCGCAGAAGATCCGCCGCATCATCGCGCAGGATTTCCAGGAAGCGTTCAAGCAGTGCGACGTGATCATGGGACCGGTGGCGCCTTCAGTGGCGTGGGACATCGGCGCGAAGGGCGACGATCCGGTGCAGATGTATCTCGCTGACATCTACACGCTGTCGGTGAGTCTCGCCGGTTTGCCGGGCATGAGCGTGCCGTGCGGTTTCGGCGCGGGCGCGAATGCGCAGCGTCCGGTGGGTCTGCAGATCATCGGCAACTATTTCAATGAAGCCCGGATGCTGCAGGTGGCCGACGCGTTCCAGCGCGCGACCGACTGGCACCGCAAAGCACCGGCAGGAGTGTGAACACCATGACCAAGCAATGGGAAGTCGTGATCGGTCTGGAGACCCACGCGCAACTGTCGACGAAATCGAAGATTTTCTCGGGCGCCGCCACGCAATTCGGCGCCGCGCCCAACACGCAGGCGTGTCCCGTCGATCTCGCTTTGCCGGGCACGCTGCCGGTGATGAACCGCGGCGCGGTGGAGCGTGCGATTCAGTTCGGCCTTGCGATCGGCGCGACGGTGGCGCCGCGCAGCATCTTCGCGCGCAAGAATTATTTCTACCCTGATCTGCCGAAGGGCTATCAGATCAGCCAGTACGAAATTCCTGTCGTGCAGGGCGGCCAGGTGACGATTCAAGTGCCGGCCAACGAAAAAGCGGGCAAGGAAGCGTACGAGAAGGTCGTCAACCTGACTCGCGCCCACCTCGAAGAAGACGCGGGCAAGTCGCTGCACGAAGACTTCGCGGGCATGACCGGCATCGATTTGAATCGCGCCGGCACGCCCTTGCTCGAGATCGTCACCGAGCCGGAAATGCGCAGCGCGGCTGAAGCGGTGGCGTATGCGAAGACGCTGCACACGCTCGTCACCTGGCTCGGCATCTGCGACGGCAACATGCAGGAAGGCTCGTTCCGTTGCGACGCGAACGTGTCGGTGCGGCCGGTCGGCCAGGCGGAATTCGGCACGCGCGCCGAGATCAAGAACCTGAACTCGTTCCGCTTCCTCGAAGAAGCCATTCAGTACGAAGTGCGCCGCCAGATCGAGCTGATCGAAGACGGCGGCACGGTGGTGCAGGAAACGCGTCTTTACGATCCGGACAAGCGCGAAACGCGCTCGATGCGCAGCAAGGAAGACGCGCACGATTACCGCTATTTCCCCGATCCCGATCTGATGCCGCTGGTGATCGATCCGGCGTGGGTCGAGCGCGTGAAGAGCGAGATGCCGGAACTGCCGGTGGCGATCCAGCAGCGCTTCGTGTCGCAATACGGCCTGACGCCGTACGACGCCAACGTGCTGACGTCGAGCAAGGCGATGGCGGCTTACTACGAAGCGGTAGTGCAGAAGGTCGGCCAGGCGCAGGCCAAGGTCGCGGCAAACTGGCTGATGGGCGAAGTGTCGTCGCAACTGAATCGCGAGGACCTGGATATCGCCGGGAGCCCGGTTTCGGCGGCGCAACTCGCATTGCTGCTGCAACGTATCGCCGACGGCACGATCTCGAACAAGATCGCCAGGGAAATTTTCCTCGTGATCTGGGAAGAGAAGGCCACCGACGAAGCCGCTGCCGATCGCATCATCGAAGCGAAGGGTTTGAAGCAGATTTCGGACACGGGCGCGCTGGAAGCGATCATCGACGAAGTGCTCGCCGCGAACCAGAAATCGGTCGAGGAATTCCGCGCCGGCAAGGAAAAGGCGTTCAACGCGCTGATCGGCCAGGCGATGAAAGCGACCAAGGGCAAGGCCAATCCGGCGCAGGTGAACGAACTGCTGAAGAAGAAGCTGTCCTGAGTTGAAGCTGAGGGGAAGCTCAGTTGAAGAAACGCGGCTGAAGCGCACGCTTTAGCCGCCACGGGCTGTTGCCGGAAACGAAAGTGGGGCAACGGCCCGTTTCATTTTGCGCGCACGTTTAAACGCAGATCACGGAGTGTGTGAATGGCGAAGCAACCCGAACTCGACGATTTCCGCGTACCGTATTTCGACGACGGCAAGAAGAAGAGCAAATTCTCACTCGACGATTTCGATCCGGCCGCGAAGCCGTTTTCGAGCGGTTCAAAAGAGGGCGACCGCGCGCGTTTGTCGGAGATCGGTGCGAAGCTCGACACGTTGCAGGAGCGCCTGCACGCACAGCAGAAGCGTCGCATGTTGCTGGTGCTGCAAGGCATGGACACGAGCGGCAAGGACGGCACGATCCGCGCGGTGTTTCATGAAGTCGATCCGCTCGGTTTGCGCATCGTGCCGTTCAAGGCGCCGACGCCCGTCGAAATGGCGCACGATTTCCTGTGGCGCGTGCATGCACAAGTGCCGGCGGCCGGCGAGCTGACCATCTTCAACCGCAGCCACTATGAAGATCTGCTGGTGCCCACTGTGCTCGGCGACCTGAGCGCCGAAGCATTCGAGCAACGCTGCTGCCACGTTCGCCAGTTCGAGGAGATGCTGGCATACAGCGGGACGACCATCATCAAGTGCATGCTGCACATTTCGAAAGACGAGCAGCGTGCGCGTCTGCAAGCGCGGATCGACGATCCGAGCAAGCACTGGAAATTCGATGTGTCCGATCTCGACGCGCGCAAGCAGTGGGACAAGTATCAGGCGGCGTACCTCGACGCATTGGCCGCCACGTCGATGGATTACGCGCCGTGGTATGTGATTCCGGCCGATTCGAAGACGCATCGCAACGTGATGATCGCCGAGTTGCTGTTGCGCACGTTCGAAGGGTTGAAACTCGAATATCCGCCGCCCAAAGAGTCGCTGAAGGGCGTCAGGGTCGAGTGACCTGTCCTTCGGCCTGGCCGTGAATTGAACGAACTGAACGAATTGAACATAAGAGGAACGACATGTTGCGTGTGATTACCGCGAACCTGAACGGCATCCGCTCAGCGGCGAAGAAGGGCTTTTTCGACTGGTTCGGCGAACAGAAAGCCGACGTGCTGTGCGTGCAGGAAATCAAATGCTCGCAGGACGACATGACGCCCGAATTCATGGCGCCGCACGATTTCACCGGCTATTTTCAACATGCGGTGAAGAAGGGTTATAGCGGCGCGGGCGTGTACACGCGTCATGAGCCGGACGAAGTCGTGATCGGTTTCGGCAGCGAGGAATTCGACGCCGAAGGGCGCTATGTCGAACTGCGTTTCGGCAAGCTGTCGATCGTGTCGGTGTATGTGCCGTCGGGTTCGAGCGGCGATGAGCGCCAGCAGGCCAAGTACCGCTTCATGGACGAGTTCATGCCGCATCTCGCGGAACTGACCACAGAGCGTGAAGTGATCGTGTGCGGCGACGTGAACATCGTCCACAAAGAGATCGACATCAAGAACTGGAAGAGCAACCAGAAGAACTCAGGCTGCTTGCCGGAAGAGCGCGCGTGGCTGACCAGACTGTTCGACGAAGTCGGTTACGTGGACGTGTTCCGCACGCTCGATCAGCGGCCGGAACAGTACACGTGGTGGAGCAATCGCGGCCAGGCGTATGCGAAGAACGTCGGGTGGCGGATCGACTATCAGATCGCGACACCGGGCATTGCCGGCAAGGCGAAGCGCACCGACGTGTTCCGCGATATCAAGTTCAGCGACCACGCGCCGCTGACCGTCGATTACGACCACAAGCTCAAGAAGTAATCACAGAATGAGCGCCGCTTGAGCCGCTTGAGCCGCTTGAGCCGCTTGAGCCGCTTGAGCCGCTTGAGCCGCAAGCACGGCAAGCACGACGAGCGAGCCGCGAACGCGCGGCTCGCCAAACTCAATCGCGGACCAACTTGCGGCGCGGACGACCCATACCGGCATAGTCCGGCAGCGCGTCCACGCTTTTGCCGGCTGCCTTGGCATAGAGCGGCAGCATGTCCGGCAAGCGCTTGACGATATCCTGGCGGCGCGCCTGCGTGTACGGATGCACATAGATGAAACCTTGCTCGCGATTGCTGCGCGTTGCCGTCGCCAGCTTGTCCCACAGCGTGACCGCCGCGCGCGGATCGAAGCCGGCGCGCGACGCGATATCGCTGCCGATCACGTCGGCTTCGGTTTCGTCGGTGCTCTCGTACTTCATTTCCAGCAACTGCGAGCCGATGCCGAGCGGCGCCGCGCCGAGATCGGCGAGCCCGAACAGCTGCGGAATCGCGCCCGACGAACCCAGTTGTCCCGCCTGTTGCTCGCCGAGCCGCTCGCGCGCATGCTCGCGCAACGCGTGCGCGATCTCGTGGCCGATCAGCATGCCGAGTTCGTTGTCGTTCAGCCGCACGCGGTCGAGCAGTCCGCTATACACGACGATCTTGCCGCCCGGCAGACAGTACATGCGGATATCGGACGAGCGCACCACCGCCACATCCCACTTCCAGCCCTTCGCCCGCTCGTTCCATTTCAGCGAGTAAGGGATCAGCTTGTCGGTGATCGAACGCACGCGCGTGACGTGCGCGTTGGTGTCGCCGTACAGACGGTTCGCGTGGTCGGCGCCACGCGCGATCTGGTCGAACTCTTCGGCGGCTTGCGCCTCGAGCATCGGCGACGGAATCAGGTTGCGGAACACCACATAGCCGCCGTAGCGCAATTGCGAGTTCGGACCGTACGACGAGGCCCCAGGCGAGGTTGAAGCGCCGGGCGCCGATGTGGCGGCGGGCGCTTTTGCGGCGGTGGGCGGCAGTGCGGTAGGCGCGGGCGTCTTGGCCGTTACCGGCGCAGGCTGCGGCGCGGGCGGCGGTGAAGCCGGCGGTGTGGCGGCGGGTGCGCTGCCGGCGGTTGCAGCGTTATTCGCGCCGGGCGCCGCCGGTGCCGGGTTCTCGGGGCCGGCCGCGCTCAGCGCCGATTTTGCCGCCGGCACGGTGGCCGGCGTCGGCGCACTGGTGGCGGCCGCGGGCGTTGCCGTCGCCGTCGCCGTCGCGTGTGCGCTCAACGGAGTGGCGAGCGTGACGCCGGCATAGCCGAACGCCATTGCAGCATGCAACACGGCGCGGCTGGCCTTGCGGGAGGCGGCCGAAGAGGCATCCGCGCGCATCACGCGCTTTGGCAGACGCACCGTCACGACTGGTTTCTCCAAGGGGCGATCCGCAGCAGAAGCAGCATGCCGGGCAGCGCCAGCGCGGTACACACGATGAAGTAGTCGAACCAGCCAATCTTCGCGACCACGTAGCCGCTTGCCGCTGAAGCCAGCGTGCGCGGCACCGAAGCCAGGCTCGTGAACAGCGCGAACTGGGTGGCCGTGTAGCGAGGATCGGTGGTGCTGGCGATGTAGGCGGTGAAGGCCGCCATGGTCAGACCGGTCGAGAAGGTTTCGAAGCCGTACACGAGTGCGAGCGCGACCGAGCGCGGTTCGAGCTGCACGGCCCAGTCGACGCCCACCACGGCCAGGAGCCTGGTCGCGCCTTGGCTTACCCAGACGGCGATGTCGTAAATCGCAGTCAGACCGGGCGAGGCCGGCCCGAGATGCGCGAGCCAGGCAAAACCGAGCGTCGACACCATCTGCAGGATGCCGAAGATCCACAGGCCGCGGCCGATACCGATCTTCATCAGCCAGATTCCGCCGACAATCCCGCCCGCGAGACTCGCGCCAAACGCGGTGGTCTTCGCGATCACGCCGATCTGCGTACGTGAAAAGCCGATGTCGAGGAAAAACGACGTGGACAGCGTGGTCGCCATCGTATCGCCGAGCTTGTACAGGAAGATGAAGCCGAGCACGAACAGCGCGCCGCGCCAGCCGTCGCGTTGAATGAATTCGCTGAACGGCTGCACGATCGCTTCGCGCAGATTCTTGGGCGGCGTGCCGTGTACCTCGGGTTCGCGCACTACCAGCGTCATGATCATGCCGGGCAGCATGAACGCACCGGTGACGATGAAAACGGTGGTCCACGGCAAATGATCGGACAGAATCAGCGCCAGCGAACCCGGCACCAGCGCGGCGATTTTGTAAGCGTTCACATGCACCGCATTGCCGAGACCCTGCTGCGTGTCGCTCAGCAGCTCGCGCCGGTAGGCGTCGATCGCAATGTCCTGGCTCGCACCGAAGAGCGCGACCAACGCTGTCAAGGCCGCGACGGTCCAGATCGCGTCTTTGGGTGAGACGAAGCCGAGTGTGGCGATCGCACCGGCGACCAGAATCTGCGTGACCAGCATCCAGCCGCGCCGTCTGCCCGGCCGCCAGCCCGGAAAACGCGGCACGTAGCGGTCCATCAGCGGCGCCCAGACGAATTTCCAGGTGTACGGGAACTGAATCAGCGCAAACAGGCCGATTTCCTTCAGATTGACGCCTTCTGAGCGTAACCACGCCTGCACCAGATAGACGAGCGTGAACAGCGGCAGTCCGGACGTAAAGCCGAGAAAGACGCAAATCAGCATGCGCGTATTCAGGAACGCGCGCCAGCCGGGATGTTCTTCGTGAGCGGTAAGTGCAGGCGCCTCGTGCGGCGGGTTCGACATGTGGATAACTTGCGTTAGCTTTTCTTGACGCGATAGACCGCAAGACTACCACGCCAGTTCACGCCCCACCGCACCGCCTGGCCGTCGTGCAGCACCACGCGGTCGAGAATTTCGATGCCCACCTCCGGCGCCAGCGCCTCGAAATCCTTGATGGTCAGCACCCGCACGTTCGGCGTGTTGTGCCACTGAAAAGGCAGCGACTTCGACACCGGCATGCGGCCCCGCAACACCGAGAGCCGGTGCGCCCAGTAGCCGAAATTCGGAAACGAGACGATGCATTCCTTGCCCACCCGCACCGTCTCGCGCAGGATCGCGGCCGTCTGATGAATGGTTTGCAGCGTCTGCGAGAGGATCGCGAAGTCGAAGCTGGCGTCCTCGAAGAGACGCAGGCCGTCTTCCAGGTTCTGCTGGATCACATTGACGCCGTTTTGCGTCGACGCCAGCACGCCGGCGTCGTTGATTTCGATGCCGTAGCCCTGCACGTCCAGTTCTTCAGTCAGCAGCGACAGCAGCGAGCCGTCGCCGCAGCCCAGGTCGAGCACGGTGGCACGGGGTTCGACCCAGCGGGCGATCGCGCGGAAGTCCGGGCGCAGCGCCAGATAATCGAGAGCTCGCTGGTTCATGCGTTCACCTCGTTCGCAATGCGTTCGTAATAGGCGCGCATCAGGTTGTGATAGCGCGCGTCGTCGAGCAGGAAGGCGTCGTGGCCGTGCGGCGCGTCGATCTCCGCGTAGGTCACCGTGCGCTTGTGGTCGAGCAGCGCTTTCACCAGTTCACGCGAGCGGGCCGGCGCGAACCGCCAGTCGGTCGAGAAGCTGGCGATCAGGTATTTCGCGGTGGTGTGCGCGACGGCGGCGGTCAGATCGCCGTCGAAGGCCTTGGCCGGATCGAAATAGTCGAGCGCGCGGGTGATCAGCAGATAGGTGTTCGCGTCGAAGTAATCGGCGAATTTGTCGCCCTGGTAGCGCAGATACGACTCCACCTCGAATTCGACGTCGAAGTTGAAGTTGTACTCGTCCACCGCGCCTTCCGCGCGGCGCAGCGCCCGGCCGAATTTCTCGGCCATGTCGTCGTCCGACAGATAGGTGATGTGGCCGATCATCCGCGCGACGCGCAGGCCGCGTTTCGGCTTCACATTGTGCGCGTAGTAGTTGCCGCCGTGGAAGTCGGGGTCGGACAGGATCGCCGAGCGCGCCACTTCGTTGAAGGCGATGTTCTGCGCGGAGAGCTTCGGCGTGGAGGCGACCACGATGCAATGGCCGACGCGCTCCGGATACATCATGCTCCACGCGAGCGCCTGCATGCCGCCGAGGCTGCCGCCCATCACCGCGGCAAAGCGCGTGATGCCGAATTCATCGGCGACGCGCGCCTGGGCATTGACCCAGTCTTCGACCGTCACGACGGGAAACGTCGCGCCGTACGGCTTGCCGGTGGCCGGATCGATGCTCATCGGGCCGGTCGAGCCGAAGCACGAGCCCAGGTTGTTCACGCCGATCACGAAGAACTGGTTGGTGTCGAGCGGCTTGCCCGGACCGACCATGTTGTCCCACCAGCCGATGTCCTTCGGATTATCGGCATACACGCCCGCCACGTGGTGCGAAGCGTTGAGCGCGTGACACACCAGCACGGCATTGCTGCGCGCGGCGTTGAGCGTGCCGTAGGTCTCGACCATCAGGTCGTAACCGGCGAGCGAACTGCCGTTCTGCAAGCGCAGCGGCTCGCTGAAATGCATTTTTTGGGGAGCGACGATACCGATCGATTCCATTCATTCCGCCATTTAACAAAAGAGGGCGGCTAGACGGCGTCGGCAAAGCACGGAGGAGGCGACTGTGTGCGGGGCTGACGACCTCTTTAGCCGCATTTGTAATGAACCCCGGGATGGTTCCCGGCAGTTCGCGCGCCCGCAATCGAGTCAGCAAATCGGCGCGTGAGATGTTCAGAGTGTTCTGGATTGCGGCCTCAAGCGCATCGAGGGGCCGCAGTCAGGCGCAAAGTATAGCGGAAATTCTCGCGTGGCAGCGTCGTCGGCGCTCGTATGAGACCGCGCACGCCCGCGCGGACTACTGAAGAATCAGCAGCAACTGGGCGTCGGCGTGTTCGGCGGGCGGGCGCGCAAAGCCGCTGCGCACGTAGCGGTGCCAGCGGCCGATGATATAGCTCAGCAACAGGCTCGCGCGAATCGCCGGATCGTAGCCGGCGGGCAGCGGGACGCCATGGTTCACGCTCCCGGCGCTCGCGTCGGCGGTTGCGCCGGCCTCCATTTGAGCGAGCCGCAGACACTGCTTCAACGACGCCTCGACCCGCTCCAGCATCTGATTGACGCGTTCGGTCAGCCGCTCATGCTCGCCGACCAGCGCCTCGCATGTCAGCACGCGCGTCATGCCGGGATTCTTCGCGGGGAAATTGAGCAGCATCAGCGCGATCGAACGCGCTTGCAGTACGCCGTTGCTTTCCTTGTCGGCGATCTGGTTGATCAGGCCGAAGATGGTTCGTTCGATGAACTCGATCAACCCTTCGAACATTTGCGCCTTGCTGGCGAAATGCCGGTACAGCGCGGCTTCCGAGACGCCCAGGCGGGCGGCGAGCGCCGCCGTGGTGATCTTTTCGTTCTTCGGCGCCTCCAGCATCGCGGCGAGCGTCTGGAGGATGTGCACGCGGCGCTCGCCCGGCTTCAGGCGCGGCGCACGCGGGTTTGCCGCGGGTTCGGGCTCGTGTTCGGCTACGGCTTCGTCAGGCTTGTCGATCGGCTGCATGTCTGTCGTCCCTTCAGTCGCACCGAGCGGGTGCCCAGTCGTAACGATTTTAACGAACGAATGCATCGGTCGACATAGTGCGGCCGGCCGGTGCCCGGCAGACGCGTCGGCACGCCGTCCGCATGCGGCTTGCGCGGCAGATGGCCAGTGATCCACACGGTGCGGATGCCGAGCCGCCGATAGCTCTTCAGATGCGAGCGCGTGTCTTCGACGAGGATCGTGTCTTTGAGCGACACGTGCGCATCGCGCATCGCTTTGCGCAGCATCGCGTGGTCGGGTTTGGCGCGCCAGCCGCGACGGTCGCGCATGTGCTCGATCGCGATCACCTGCTCGAACAGGCGCTCGATGCGCAGTTCGGCCAGCACGGCGCGCGCATAGGCTTCCGGCGCATTGGTCAGCACGATCTTGCGGCCGGGCAGCGCCGCGACGAGGCGCGCGATCCCGCGCTCATGGCGGATCATCGAACCCAGATCGGGAAACGTGTGCACGACCTTCAGGAAATCGTTCGGATCGAGCGGATGGTGCCGCGCGAGCCCAAGCAAGGTCGCGCCGTAGCGCTGCGTGTAGCCGGTGCGGAGGCGGTCGGCTTCGTCGATTTCGACTTGCAGCGCGTCGATGATGTACTGCGTCATCGCGTGGTTGATTGCCGGAAAGATCGCGTGCGACGCGTGGTGCAGCGTGTTGTCGAGATCGAACAGCCAGACCGGACGGCCGCCTGCGATGTGCGGACGACGGCGCCGGGAAGTGGGAGTGCGCATGATAAGAGGAGCCGGCTAGCGGCGTGCTGCCGCGCCGTGCGACGAACGCGAGCGGTTCGCGTTGCGGGCGGCGGGAGGACAGAGGTGTTTATTTTCGCGCGATTGGGCGGCGCGTGGTGTACCGATCGACGTCGCGAGCGTGCGTGGGGACATGCATGGCGCGCAGGTTGGACGCGCCGTGCATGCCGTGCTCGAAGCGGGGATCAATGCGAACGGATCATCGTGCCGAACGGTTGTTCGGTGAGAATTTCCAGCAGCACCGAATGCTCGATCCGGCCGTCGATGATGTGCACCGAACGCACGCCGCTCTTCGCTGCATCCAGTGCCGACGAGATTTTCGGCAGCATGCCGCCGGAGATCGTGCCGTCGGCGAACAGGCCGTCGATTTCACGCGCCGACAGATCGGTGAGCAGATTGCCTTCCTTGTCCATCACGCCGGGGATGTTGGTCATCATCACAAGCTTTTCGGCGTTCAGCACGACTGCCAGCTTGCCTGCGACCAGATCCGCGTTGATGTTGTAGGACAAGCCGTCTTCACCGAAGCCGATCGGCGAGATCACCGGAATGAACGCGTCGTCCTGCAGCGCCTTCACGACCGCCGGATTGATCGCCTCGACTTCGCCGACCTGGCCGATATCGACATACTGGCCGGGATTGTCGCGATCCGGCATCAGCATCTTGCGCGCGTGGATCAGGCCGCCGTCTTTGCCGGTCAAGCCGACCGCGTGGCCGCCGAAATGATTGATCAGCGTGACGATATCCTGCTGCACTTCGCCGCCGAGCACCCATTCGACGACTTCCATCGTCTCTTCGTCAGTGACGCGCATGCCTTGGATGAACGTGCCCTGTTTGCCGATTTTCTTCAGCGCCTGGTCGATTTGCGGACCGCCGCCGTGAACGATCACCGGATTGATACCGACCAGTTTCAGCAGAATCACGTCGCGCGCGAAGCCTTGCTTCAGGCGCTCTTCGGTCATGGCGTTGCCGCCGTATTTGATGACCACGGTCTTGCCGTGATACTGGCGAATGTAGGGTAGCGCCTCGGCCAGGATTTCAGCCTTCAGGGTGGGCGCAATCTGCGAAAGGTCGGGAAGCTCGGACATGGCGGCAGGCTCGGGCACGGAACAGTTGAAACAGGGCGAATTGTACAGGACTGGCGCGCTGCAACAGGGTTTTCGATAGCGCTGCTGGCGGCGGGCGGCGCGTGCTTTGCGCACTGCGCAATCGGCGGCTCTGGCAGGCTGGCGAAGGTGAAGCGTACAGCGATCCGAACCCACCCGTGAATAGGCCGAACGGACGACTGACGAAGCCTCGCCAGTCGTGGCATCATTTCCTGACCGATGCCTCAGCGAGACCATCCGGCCCGTCATGAAACCGTCTGCCTCCCGTCACCAAAGCAGCGCGCGTTGCCCGCGCTGCGGCAACGCGTTCGATTGCGCTATGCACGAACAGCCGTTCGACTGCTGGTGCCGCGCCTTGCCGGCATTGCCGGCCGACAGGCTGGATCCAAGTGGCCGCTGCTTGTGCCCTGAATGTCTCGCGGCAGAGATCGCACGAGTCGCGCAAGCCGGGTCTGGCGCGGACCCGGCTTGAAACCGGTGCGCTATGGCGATTTACGCCGCGCGCAGACTGGTCGCGAGCGCGCTCAGATCGCGCGCGACGGCTTCGAGCGCCGGGTCCCATTGGCCGAACTGTGGCTGCCGGCATAGCGTCGCGCTCGGATACCATGGGCTGTCGCGGCGATCGAGCAGCCAGACCCAGTGTGGATTGACGTCGAGCAGCACCCAGGTGCGCTGCCCGAGGGCGCCGCTCAGATGCGCCACGGACGTACAAACCGTGATGACGAGGTCGAGCGCGCTGACAAACGCGGCGGTGTCGTCGAAGTTGGTGAACTCGGCGGTGAAGTCGGTCATCGGCAAGCCGGCTGCTTGTGCCGCCGCAACGTCCGCCGCCGCGCCCGGTTGCAGCGAATAAAAGGCGACGTCTTTCATGCCGCCGAAATACGCCGCATAGCGTTCCCAACCCACCCGCCGAAACGGGTTGCGCTGGTGGCCGGCGCTGCCGGTCCATGCCAGTCCCACCGTGGGCCTGGTTTCGCCGGCAAGGCGCGTGCGCCATGACTTGCCGGCGGCAGCGTCGGCGCGCAAATACGGCATTGCAGCGGGGATCGTCTCTTCCCGCGTGTCGAATATGAATGGCAGGCTGAGTAGCGGAATCTCGCAGTCGAACGGCGGCAGGAATTCGACGCCGCCGCCCGCCGTGTAGCCGTCCACATGCTCGCCGAGGCTGCGTACCAGCAGCGCGCCCATCTGCGGAAACGAATTCCAGATCAGACGGCCGCCTTCGCGATGAACGCGCGCGGCCAGCAGCGGGATATAGCGGCTGAACTGCAACACGTCGCCCACGCCCTGCTCGCCCCACACTAACAGCGTTTTGCCGGCGAGCGGCTCGCCTTGCCAGGTCGGCGCCGGCATCTTCGGACGGTTGCCGCCCAGTTCCAAAGAACCTTCCCAGCGCGCTTCGTGCGCTGGCCAGCCGTACGCGTAGTCACCGCGCATCAGTTGCAACATGCTGAGATTGGAGCGCATCGTCGCGTTGTTGGGCGCAAGTGCGCAGGCGGTTCTTCCGGCCCGCTCCGCGTCGTCCCAGCGTTGCGCTTCACGCAGCGCCAGCGCATAGTTGTTGTGCGCCAGCGGGCTGTGCGGCGCGCATTGCACGGCTCGTGCGCCGGCTTCGAGCGCGCGCGGCAGATTCATACTGACGCGGCTTGCCTGCGTAAGATTGGTCCATGCGTCGCCTTCGTCAGGCTCGTCTTGCACTGCGCTTCCCAGTAGTGCGAGTTGTTCGTTCACGTCGCCGCCGGTGAGCGCCAGCGCGCCGGCGAGATTGTTGCGCAATGTTGGCAGCTTCGGATCGATTGCGAGTGAGCGACGATACGGTGCAATTGCTTCGCCATGCCGGCTTGCCATTTGCAGCACGTAGCCAAGGCGAAAGTGCGTAACAGCGCGGTTGGGATCGAGTTGGGCAATAATGGCGGCTAGCGCGATGGCGTCGTCGTGACGGTGGCGCCCGAGCAAAGCCGTGGTCATCGATTCGAGCGATGCGTCGTCGAGTGGATGCAGTTGCGCGGCAGCGTCGAGCCAGCTGGCCTGTGCTTGCGCGGTGCCGTTTCGTTGATCTGCGACAGCATGGCGCAGAAAATTCAGGAAAGCTGACGAGATGTCCCGCTCGGAATCGGAGGATGTAGACGGCATGAGTGTGTTCGGACAGCAGGAGAGCCGATGGTTGGCGATGGCGCGTGCGGTGCTATCGCAAGAATTCCATATTACCGGCGCGGCGTCTCGCGGTGAGTCAGACAAGTCCGAACAGGTAAACTGACGTCATGCATCGAATAACCAACACCGGCCGGGTCAATCTCGGTCATCTGTTCTGGCTGCGCAGCCTCGCCATCATCGGCCAACTGGTGACGATCGCGTTCGTGCAGACCTTCATCGGCGTGCACCTGCCGTTGCCCGCGATGTTGCTCGTGATCTCGCTCGAAGTAATCTTCAACGGACTCACCTGGTGGCGCGTCTCGCAGCAACGGCCCGAGTCCAACCTCGAATTGTTCGGCCAGATCTGGGTCGATCTGGGCGCGTTGTCGGCGTTGCTGTTTCTGTCCGGCGGCACGACCAATCCGTTTGTGTCGCTGTATCTGCCGTCTCTCGCGATTGCCGCGGCCGTGTTGCCCTGGCAGCTGATGGCGTGGCTCGCGGCGTTCGCGGTGGCCTGCTATGCAGTGCTTGGTTTCGATTCGGTCCCGCTCAATCTCGATAACCCCGCCAACCTGTTCGATTACTATCGCGCGGGCATGTGGGTGAACTTCATGGTCAGCGTCGGCTTGATTGCATGGTTCGTGGCGCGTATGTCGCGAGCGCTGCGGCTACGTGACGCAGCGCTCGGCGACGCCCAGCAGCGCTTGCTGCACGACGAGCGCGCCGTCGCGCTCGGCGTGCAGGCCGCCACCGTCGCGCACGAAATCGGCACGCCGCTGTCTACCATTGCGATGCTGTCCGAAGAATTGCGCGACGCCGCGCGCACGGATCAGGGCCTCGCGCCCTATGCCGCCGATCTCGAACTGCTCGAACAGCAAATGGCGTTGTGTACCTCGGCGCTCGCGCGGCTGCGCAGCCGCGCATCGACGTCGAGCACTCGGCAACGGGTCGCCGAGTGGCTCGAGTCGTTCGGTGAACAATGGCGCTTGCGCCATCCGCATGTGAAATTCGAACGGCTCGGCGTGCCGCCTGCGGAGGTCAGCCTTGACGACACGGTTGCCGTCAGTCAGATTCTCACGATTTTGCTGGACAACGCAGCGCGTGCGAGCCGCGATCACGTGACGCTGGCATGCTGGCTTGCGAAGCAGGGCGACCTGATCGAATTCGAAGTATGCGACGCGGGCCCCGGCATTCCGCCGACGCTGCGCGGTTCGCTCGGCGTGATGCCGGTCGACAGTACGCAGGGCGGACACGGCGTGGGTCTTTACCTGGCGTTTTCTGCGGCAGCGCGTCTGGGCGGTTCGATCGAACTGACCGACGTCAGTGAGATCAAGCCGCGTGGTACGCGCGCAGTGCTGCGGCTGCCGCTCGCGGCACGCAAATTATCCGGCACGGGCCGTCGCGGCGCCGCGCCATCCAACACGGAGAAACAGGCATGAGCGATATGAATTTTCTGGTGATCGACGACGACGAGGTGTTCTCCGGCATCCTCGCCCGCGGTCTGACGCGGCGCGGCTACACGGTGGCCGAAGCACACAACGCGGACGAGGCGATCAAGCTCGCGAACCAGCAGAAGTTCGGCCAGATTACGGTGGACCTGCACCTCGGCAACGACTCGGGCCTCACGCTCGTCGCGCCGTTGCGCGACTTGCAGCCGGACGCGCGGATGCTGGTGCTGACCGGCTATGCGAGCATCGCCACTGCGGTGCAAGCGGTGAAGGACGGCGCGGATAACTATCTGGCGAAACCCGCCAACGTCGAAACGATTTTGTCAGCGCTGCAAAGCGAAGCGAGCGCATTGCAAGCTGAAGAGGCGATCGAGCATCCCACGCCGTTGTCGGTCGCGCGTCTCGAGTGGGAGCATATTCAACGCGTGCTCGCTGAGCACGGCGGCAACATTTCGGCGACCGCGCGCGCGTTGAACATGCATCGTCGAACGTTGCAGCGCAAGTTGGCCAAGCGGCCGGTCAAGCAGTAAGCGCTGGGTCGTTCGTCAGCAAGCCAGCAAGCAAAACGGGCTGCCTTTCGCAAGGCAGCCCGTTTTTTTACGCCTCACACAAGATGCGATGAGGCGCAGGTTTTAATGCGACATAAGCGACATCACAGCACGTAGCGCGAGAGGTCTTCGTCCTCCGCAACTTCATTCAGCGCGCGATCGACATATGCCGCGTCGATCTTGACTGTCGTGCCCGAATGATTGCCGGCCGAGAATGAGACTTCTTCGAGCAGCTTTTCGATCACCGTGTACAAGCGGCGTGCGCCGATATTCTCGGTTTTCTCGTTCACCGAAAATGCGATCTCCGCGAGACGGCGGATGCTGTCGTCGGCGAATTCGAGATGCACGTCTTCGGTTTCGAGCAGCGCCTGGTATTGCTTGACGAGGCTTGCATCGGTGGCGACCAGGATCGATTCGAAATCACCGACCGACAACGAATCCAGTTCGACCCGAATCGGGAAACGGCCTTGCAGCTCCGGAATCAGATCGCTCGGCTTCGCCAGATGAAACGCGCCGCTTGCGATGAACAGGATGTGATCGGTCTTCACCATGCCGTACTTGGTGCTGATCGTGGTGCCTTCGACGAGCGGCAACAGATCGCGCTGCACGCCCTGGCGCGACACCTCGCCGCCGCCCGCTTCGTTACGCGACGCGATCTTGTCGATCTCATCCAGAAACACGATGCCGTTCTGCTCGGCGTTCTGCACCGCCCTGGTTTTCACCTCTTCGTCGTTGAGCATCTTGCCGGCTTCTTCGTCGGTGAGGACTTTCAGCGCTTCCTTCACCTTCATCTTGCGGCGCGTTTTCTTGCCACCGCCGATGTTGGCGAACATCGAGCGGATCTGCTCGGTCATGTCTTCCATGCCCGGCGGCCCCATGATGTCCATGCCGACTTGCGGCTGTTCGACGTCGAGTTCGATTTCCTTGTCGTCGAGCAAGCCTTCGCGCAGGCGCTTGCGGAAGGTCTGACGCGTGGGGCTGCTTTCATCCACGGTGTCCGCGACGCTCGAGCTCGCGCCGAAACCGACCGGGCGCGCGGTGGGCAGCAGAATGTCGAGAATGCGGTCTTCGGCCTGATCTTCAGCCTTGCTTCGCACCTTGCGCATTTCCGTTTCGCGCGTCTGCTTGATCGAAATCTCCATCAGATCGCGCACGATGCTGTCGACGTCGCGGCCTACATAGCCGACTTCGGTGAACTTGGTGGCCTCGATCTTGATGAACGGCGCGTCGGCCAGTTTCGCCAGACGTCGCGCGATTTCGGTTTTGCCGACGCCGGTCGGTCCGATCATCAGAATGTTCTTCGGCGTGATTTCCTGACGCAGCGGTTCCTCGACTTGCTGACGGCGCCAGCGGTTGCGCAATGCCACCGCCACTGCTTTCTTCGCGCGGCCTTGGCCGATGATGTGCTTGTCGAGTTCCGAGACGATCTCGGCAGGGGTCATGGTGCTCATCGTGGGTCCTTACTCGATCGTCTCGATGACGCGGTTATGGTTCGTATAGATGCACATGTCGCCGGCAATCTCCAGCGACTTTTCCACGATTTCGCGCGGCGACAACTCGGTGTTGTCCATGAGCGCCTTCGCGGCGGCTTGCGCATAAGCGCCACCCGAACCGATTGCGCAGATGCCGCCTTCCGGGTCGAGCACGTCGCCGTTACCGGTGATGACGAGGGTGGTGGCGGCGTCGGCGGCGATCAGCATGGCTTCGAGTCGGCGCAGCATGCGGTCGGTGCGCCAGTCTTTCGCGAGTTCGACGGCCGCGCGCGTCAGATTGCCCTGATGTTTTTCCAGCTTCGCTTCGAAGCGGTCGAGCAGCGAGAAGGCGTCGGCCGTGCCGCCGGCGAAGCCGACCATCACCTTGCCGTTATAGATGCGCCGGACTTTTTTCGCGCCACCCTTCATGACAATGTTGCCCAGCGTCACCTGGCCGTCGCCGCCGAGCGCGACCTTGTCGCCGCGGCGCACGGAGACGATCGTCGTGCCGTGAAATTGCTCCATATGCGTTCCTCTTTGCAAAACGGGTAGGACGCGGCAGCGCAACGCTACCGCATGAATCCGGAAAGCGGACGGCGCGCGACGCGGAAAACCCAACCGGCCGGCGCGCGCTCGTACAACGCATGTCCGATTTATTTTAGGGCGTGCGCGGTCATATCAAGAGCCGGCAAACGGCATAAGACAAAAAACACGCGACCAGGACGGCGCACGGCAGAGGGGGAAGAGACGGAGGCAGCGCCGGCACGGCGTGGAACCACCGCTCGGCAAAGGATTGGCGCCGTGTTTCCAGCGAACGCTACAAAGCGTCGCGCAAAAGAAAAAGGCGCACAGCTCACCGTGCGCCTCTCGACGAAGCAGCGGAACAGGGCGCGGAGCCGAGGCCGCGCCGCAGGCGTTCAATCGCCGAACAGCTTCTGGCGCAGTTCGCGGCGTTCCTGCGCTTCGAGCGACAGGGTGGCCGTGGGCCGTGCGAGCAGACGCGGGATGCCGATCGGTTCGCCGGTTTCTTCGCACCAGCCGTAGTCGCCCGAATCGATGCGCGCGAGCGATTGCTGCACCTTCTTCAGCAGCTTGCGCTCGCGGTCGCGCGTGCGCAGTTCCAGCGCATGCTCTTCCTCGATCGTTGCGCGATCGGCCGGGTCCGGCACGATTACCGTTTCGCGCAGGTTCTCGGTCGTCTGGCCGGCATTGCGGAGAATCTCCGCCTGCAGCTGTTCGAGCTTGTTCTTGAAGAAAGCGAGCTGATCCTCATTCATGTAATCCTTGTCGCTCATCTTCAGGATTTCGGCTTCGGTCAAGAGTCGTTTCGTCGTCATCTGGCTTGCTTCTTCAATGTGAGGCAAAACTCTTACATAGTGCCCGCACTTTCGTGTTGCCCGCAGAGGCGCTTCGAAGACGCTCAATGAGCGCAGGGCGAACACGGACGGTGGACTGTCGTGACACCGAAGCGCCGGGCGTCGATACGCCGAGCGCCTACGCGCTGGGCGCCGCTCGCCAATGCGGGGCCGAACTCCTCTGGAAACCGATTCTCAAGTGCTCCTGAGGCAGTGCTTACCGGCAGCGCACCCGTTCAGGCTGTGCCAGCCGGCATTGTCGGCGTGTTTCCGGACAAGATTTTCCGGCGCCATTTCGGGCCCGGCGCGGGATACGCGCTGACCGGGCAATTCGTTGTCATTCTCCAGTGGGCACGTATTGTAACTGAATCACAATCCTGCACCGCAACTGGTGGAAATCCCGCTGCAGCGCGCTGATATCCCGAAAATATAACGCGCGGACGACCAAAAAGCGATGGTCGTGCACGCTTTAATACAGCAGGGTTTTCACGCGCTTTTCATACGCAGGACTTTTCAGCAGCCTTTCGGCCGTGTCCAGCGCATTCGGCAGACGATTGACGTGGCGCCCATGTCGTCGAAAGCCCCCGCGGCTGAACGGAGCGGCACGGCACGTGCCGCCGCCGCTCGCGCCTTACGCCAGACAGGCGTTCAGACCGTCGGTGATCAGGTCTTGCGGCAGTTCGATGCCGATGAACACCATCTTGTTGGTCTTTTTCTCGATCGGCTGCCATTTCGCGGCCAGATCGCTGCCCATCATCTGATGCACGCCCTGGAAGACGACCTTGCGATCGACGCCCTTCATGTACAGCACGCCCTTGTAGCGCAACAGACGCTCGCCATAGATCTGCAGAATGCCGCCGAGGAAGTCTTCGAGCTTGTTCGGGTCGAACGCGCGGTCGCTGCGGTAGACGAACGATTTGATCTTGTCGTCGTGGTGGGCGTGGCGATGATTCGCGTGATCGTGGCCTTCGTGATCGCAATGGCCGTGGTCGTGATTGCAGTTTTCGTGATCGTCGTGGGTATGGCCATGCTCGTCATGCGCGTGAGCATGGCTGTGCGCGTGTTCGTCTTCGGCGAGGAAGTCCGGATCGATCTCGAGCTTCGAATTCAGGTTGAAGCCGCGCAGGTCGAAGATTTCCTTGATGTCCGCCTCGCCGAAATTGACGACCTTGATCGCCGCCTTCGGATTCATGTGCAGGAGGCGATGGCGCAGATCGGCCACGTGCTGTTCGTCGACCAGATCGGCCTTCGTGACGAACAGGCGGTCGGCGAAACCGACCTGGCGCTGCACCACTTCGTGCTCGTCCAACTGCTGATTCGCGTGCTTCGCGTCGACCAGCGTGATGATCGCGTCGAGCAGGAATTCGTCGGCGATCTGGTTATCCATGAAGAACGTCTGCGCGACCGGGCCCGGATTCGCGAGACCGGTGGTTTCGATCACGACGCGGTCGAAATCCAGCTTGCCGGACTGTTTCTGCTCCGCCAGATCGCCCAGCACGCGCGCGAGGTCGCCGCGGATCGTGCAGCAGATGCAGCCGTTGCTCATCTGGATGATCTGCTCGCTCGTGTCATGCACGAGGATTTCGTTGTCGATGTTTTCTTCGCCGAACTCGTTTTCGATCACGGCGATCTTCATGCCGTGCTTTTCATTCAGGATGCGCTTGAGCAGGGTGGTTTTGCCGCTGCCGAGAAAGCCGGTCAGGATAGTGACGGGAATCATATGGGTCGCCTGTATGTACGTGAATCTGTGCGTAATCGGGTGCGTATCGGGTGCGTAATCGGGGGCTCAAGCGGGTGCGTACACCGGGCGGCGGCCTCGTGGCGCGCGGCCCGGTCTAGCCGGCTATTGAAACATATCTGTTAAGCCGGCGCTGGCGGTGAGGTTCGAACCCGCGTTTGCCCACGCCGCCAGCGCGGGAAATAACTCTGAAACTATGGGCGATCAGGCGATTTGCAACAATAGGCCTTTCAGGTATTCGCCTTCCGGGAATGCGGTGAGCAACGGATGGTCGACCCCCGCGCCGAGCCGCTTGAGAATCCGCGCATCCACGCGCGCGTCGGCGGCGGCGCTCGAGACGATCTTCTGGAACAGTTCGGAGTCGATCGCGCCGGAGCACGAATAGGTGAACAGCAGGCCGCGCGGGCGCAGCAGCTTCAGGCCGGTCAGGTTGATGTCCTTGTAGGCGCGCGATGCACGGTCCACATGTTCACGCGACGGCGCGAATTTCGGCGGATCGAGCACGATCAGGTCGAAGCGTTCGCCGTCGTCGTAAAGACGGCGCAAGGTCTTGAACGCGTCGGCGTCGAGCCACGTGGCGCGCTCGGCATCGAAACCGTTGGCCGCGACGTTCTGCTGCGCGAGCGCCAAAGCCTCGCCCGACGAATCGATCGACACCACGCGTTTGGCGCCGCCCTTGAGCGCTGCCAGCGAGAAGCCGCCGGTGTAGCAGAAGCAGTTCAGCACGTCGCGATCCTGCGCGAGCTGCTGCACCAGCAGGCGATTGTCGCGCTGATCGACGTAGAAGCCGGTCTTGTGGCCGTTGCGCACGTCGACGTGATAACGCACGCCGTTTTCGCTCGAAATCAGCTTTTCCGACGGCGCTTCGCCCGCCAGCACGCCGGTGATCTGTTCGAGCCCTTCCTTCTGGCGGATCGACACGTCCGAGCGTTCGTAGACGTTCGGGCAGCCCGTCGCGCCGGTCAGCGCCGCGACGATCGCTTCCTTCCACGCCTCGACGCCTGCCGCCATGAACTGGCAGACGAGCTGGCTGCGCTGGCCTTCGTCTTCGGCGACGTAGTGGTCGACGATCAGGCCGGGCAGGCCGTCGGCTTCGCCGAAAATCAGCCGCACGGCGCCGGTGTCGTGCACCATCGTCTGACGATGTGCGAGCGCGCGTTGCACGCGGCGCTTGAAGAACGCGTGATCGATCGGCTCGGTTTCGTCGAAGCTCCACACGCGGGCGCGGATCTGCGAATGCGGGCTGTAGGCGGCGCGCGCGAGGAAACGCCCGTCGTGCGCGCGCACCAGCACGGTGGCGCCGGCCGCGGGATTGCCGTCGACGCGATCGATCGCATTGGCATAAACCCACGGATGGCGGCGCAGCAGCGACTTTTCTTTCGACGGTTTGAGCGTAACGGTATTCATCAGGGTGTCAGCAGAGCAAAGGGCCGCGTGCGTGGTGCACACGGCGGTGAAGCGAAGGTGAAGACCGCAACCGCTAAAAGCGGAATCAGCCGCGTTTTTTGGCGCGCGGATGCGCCTGATCGTAGACGTGCGCGAGGTGCTGGAAATCGAGCGCGGTGTAGGCCTGAGTGGCGGTGATGCTGGCGTGGCCGAGCAGTTCCTGCACCGCACGCAGGTCGCCGCTCGATTGCAGCACATGCGTGGCGAACGAATGCCGCAACACGTGCGGATGCACGTTGGCGGGAATGCCGGCGACCAGCGCCGCGCGCTTCACCCGGTCACGCACCACGTTCGGCGACAGACGATTGCCGCGTGCCGACAGGAACAGCGGATGCGGATCGTGCTTCACCATCTGGTCGCGCACCTCGAGCCATGCGCTCAACGCCTCGAGCGCCTTGCTGCCGACCGGCACGATGCGGCGCCGGTTGCCTTTGCCGAGCACTTCGACTTCTGCGGAATCGAGCTTGAGCCAGCCCGCGGAGCGGTAGCCGTCGGCATCGGCGAAACGGGCGTCGAGGCCGACCAGTTCGGACAGGCGCAGGCCCGACGAGTAGAACAGCTCCAGCATCGCGTGATCGCGCAAACCCTCGAGCGTGGCGGCGGGCGGGCTTTCCATCAGACGCGTTGCGTCGTCGACGGAAAGCGCTTTGGGCAATGTCCTGGCCTGTTTCGGCGCGCGTACTGTGGCGACCGGGTTGGCCGGCAAGTCGACGCGGCCCGCGAACCAGCGATAAAACGCGCGCCACACCGAGAGCCGATGGCTGATCGAGCGCGCCGTCAGCCCACCCGCGTGCGCGCGGGAAACGGCGCCGCGAATATCCACGGCGGTGAGGCTTTCGAGCGGCCGGCCTCTCGCCAGCAGCTTCAGTTCCGCGAGTTCGTGGGTGTAGCCGCGCAGCGTATGTGCCGATAGCCGCCGCTCGTGTTCGAGATTCGACAGATAGGCGGCGATCGGGTCGGCTTCGGTCACGATGGGCGGCGTTTGGGCGGATCGGCGTGGAATCGGCCTGGAATCGGCGCGCGATCAGCGCGGCAGCAGACGGCTCAGCGCCGCGCTTGCCAAGGCGGCGATCTGCGTCAGGAAATCGGTGGCCATGCCGTCATGGAAGCGGCGCGGATCGGCTGAGCCCATCACCAGCAGGCCGAAGGTGGGCGCTTCTTCCTTGCCTTCGGGGTCGCGCAGCGCGAGCAGCGCGATCGACTCGGTGACGTGTACGGATCCGCTTGCGTTATCGGCCGCCGGCGATGCGTCGTCCGCGACCGCCGACACTGCCGGCGCCAGCCAATGTGCCGCTTCGAAGCCGGTGTTCGCGCCGCAATACGGCGTGGTGAGACTGTTCGCGAAGATTCGCACTTCCTCGCCGACGTGGCGCGCGAAGTCGGCCTGAGTGTACGGTTCGGCAATGTCCCACACACGCAGCGTGGCTTGAGGCACATCGAAAATCTCGCGCAAGCCGTTGGCGATCGTGCGCGGCAGCGCATACGGATCGCGCTCGGCCATCACGCGGATGGTCCAGCGATTGAATTTCGACGCGATGCTGTCGTTCTCGTGGCCATAGCGCAGCAGCTCGGCGAGACGCCGTTCGAGCAGTTTGTTCTTGTCGCGCAGCATTTCCATTTGCCGCTCCTGCAGCGACACCGCGGCTTTGCCGTGCGGGTTCGCAAGCCGGATGGTCGCGATCATTTCCGCGTGTTCGGCGAAGAATTCGGGATTGGCGAGCAGATATTCGGCGACTTCGCGATCGTTCATGGTTTCGGCTAAAGGACTACGGGACGACGCCTTCGGGCGACGCATCGGTCAATGGGTTGAGTGGGCCGTGGGCTGGTTAGCCGGTTAATCGGCCAGTTCGATTTCGCCTTCGAAAACGGTTGCCGCAGGGCCGGCCATCAGGAGCGGCGCGCCTTCCTGCGTGCTGTCCCACGAAATCGTCAGCTTGCCGCCGTGCGTGTGCACGAGGACCGGCGCATCGAGCAGCCCGCGGCGGATGCCGGCGGCCACCGCCGCGCAAGCGCCCGTGCCGCACGCCAGCGTTTCGCCTGCGCCGCGCTCGTAGACGCGCAGTTTGATTTCGCTACGGCCGACAATTTGCATGAAGCCCGCGTTCACTCGCTGCGGGAAACGTGCATGCCGCTCGATCACCGGGCCGTCGGTCAGCACCGGGAAATCTTCGACGTCGTCCACCACCTGCACTGCGTGCGGATTGCCCATCGACACTGCCGAGATCCAGCGTGTCGCGCCGTTCACCTCGAGCGGCCAAAGCGTATCGGCGCCTTCGCCTCGGCCTTCGAGACCCTTGGTGGCGAACGGCACACGCTCCGAGTCGAACACCGGCGTGCCCATGTCGACCAGCACCTCGCCGTTCTCCTGCATGGTCAGCGTGATGGTGCCGTTCTGAACCTGCACGCGCACGCTGCGCTTGTCGGTCAAGCCGGTATCGCGCACGAACTTGACGAAGCAGCGCGCGCCATTGCCGCAATGCTCGACCTCGCCGCCGTCGCAATTGAAGATGCGATAGCGGAAGTCGGCGCCTTCGAGCGTGGGCTTTTCGACCAGCAGCAACTGGTCGGCGCCGACGCCGAAATGCCGGTCCGCGAGCGCGCGCACCTGTTCCGGCCTCAGGTTGACCGGTTGGGTGTAGCCGTCGAGCACGACGAAGTCATTGCCCGCGCCGTGCATTTTGGTGAATTTCAGTTTCATCACGCTATTGTAAGTGACGCGCCGGCAGGTGAGCCGAACGCCGCGCTATTTCAGCGTTTCGGCGCTTTTTCGACGCGATGTGTTCAGTACACGCTCGGCTGACCCGGCGGCCGGGTCTTGAAGCGCTTGTGAACCCAGTAATACTGCTCGGGGATGTGGGGAATCTGTTCTTCGAGGAAGGCGTTCATGCGACGCGCATCGATATCGTCGTCGCCGGAGGGGTAGTTGTCCCACGGCTTGAATACCTTCAACCGGTAGCCTTTGTAGTTCGGCAGCACTTCGCCGATGAATGGCACCACTTGCGCTTGTCCGACCTTGGCGAGCCGTCCGACGGCCGTCAGCGTGCATGCCTGTACGCCAAAGAACGGCACGAACGTCGAGTTGCGCATGCCGTAGTCCATGTCGGCGCCGAGCATGACGGGCTTGTGATCGCGTAGCCAGCGAAGCACGATGCGCGCGCTGTCAGCGCGGCTTGCCATATCCGCGCCGAAGCGGCCGCGCGCGGCTATCGCTACGTCGTCGAGCACCTTGTTGGACATCGGCTGATAGAGCGCGCCGCACTGCCGGCGCAGTGCGTGATTAATGAACACGGAGCCTGCCTCGATACCGACGAAATGCGCGCCAAGCAACAAGGTGGGCGGCATGTCGGGATCCAGCAGGTCGATCTCGCTATCCACCTGTACGAGCTTTTCGAGCTTCTTCGCAGAGCCGAACCACTGCACACTGCGCTCCACATAACTGCGGATTGCATGGCGGAAGTGTTTTTGCGCGATCTCTGCGCGGTGCTCCTCGCTCCATTCCGGGAAACACAAGGTCAGATTGATGTGAACGATGCGCTTACGGTTGCTGGGGATCTGATAGAGCAGCCAGCCAAGCCCGTCGCCCATTCTTGCAACGAGGCCGTACGGCAGCAGCGCTAAAAATTTCAGCAGCCCAATGGCTAGGTGGGCACCAATACGACTCAGCATGCCGCCCCTCCGTGTGGGGCGTCGAGCGACGCTTTGCTCAAGAAACCTGGAAACGGGTTGAAATACGGCACGGGTGAACACTCTGTGGCAATCAACGGAAGTCGCTATAATAAGGGCTTCGCCGAGTTAATAGACAACTTGCGGGGCGAAGCTGCCAGGCGCGCGATCCATGTGGGGCGCGTCTGACAGTCATGTAATCCGCTAAAGCGTCGCCGCTTCAAGGCTCCCGAAGCTGGCTACGTGAAACTCAACCGTAACCACAAAACAGGAGTCTGCAACGTGGCAAACGACTATCTCTTTACTTCCGAATCCGTCTCCGAAGGCCATCCCGACAAAGTCGCGGATCAGATTTCGGACGCAATCCTCGACGCAATCCTGACGCAGGACAAATATTCGCGTGTTGCAGCCGAAACGTTGTGCAACACGGGTCTGGTCGTGCTGGCCGGTGAAATCACCACCACCGCGAACGTCGATTACATCCAGGTCGCGCGCAACACGATCAAGCGCATCGGCTACGACAACACCGATTACGGCATCGACTACCGCGGTTGCGCGGTGCTCGTCGCGTACGACAAACAATCGCCGGACATCGCCCAGGGCGTGGACCGCGCGCACGACAACAACCTCGATCAAGGCGCCGGCGACCAGGGCCTGATGTTCGGCTACGCGTGCGAAGAGACGCCGGAACTGATGCCGCTGCCGATTCACCTGTCGCACCGTCTGGTCGAGCGTCAGGCTAATCTGCGCCGCGACGGCCGTCTGCCCTGGCTGCGTCCGGATGCGAAGTCGCAAGTCACCGTGCGTTATGTCGACGGCAAGCCGTATTCGATCGACACCGTCGTGCTGTCCACGCAACATTCACCAGACATCGATCTGGCTACGCTGCGCGAAGCCGTGATCGAAGAAGTCATCAAGCCGACGTTGCCTGCCGAGCTCATCAAAGGCGACATCAAGTTCCTGGTGAACCCGACCGGCCGGTTCGTGATCGGCGGTCCGCAAGGCGATTGCGGTTTGACCGGCCGCAAGATCATCGTCGATACGTACGGCGGCGCGGCGCCCCACGGCGGCGGCGCGTTCTCGGGCAAGGATCCGTCGAAGGTCGACCGTTCGGCGGCGTATGCCGGCCGTTATGTGGCGAAGAACATCGTTGCCGCTGGTTTGGCGTCGCGCTGCCTGATTCAGGTGTCGTACGCGATCGGCGTGGCGCAGCCGACTTCGGTGATGGTCAATACGTTCGGCACGGGCCGCGTGTCGGACGCGACGATCACGAAGCTCGTGCAGGAGCATTTCGATCTGCGTCCGAAGGGCATTATCCAGATGCTCGACCTGCTGCGCCCGATCTACGAGAAGAGCGCGGCCTACGGCCATTTCGGCCGCGAAGAGCCGGAATTCACGTGGGAAGCCACGGACAAGGCTCTGGCGCTCGCCGAAGCCGCCGGCACGGAACCGGTCGCCGCGCTCGCAGAATAAGCGCGCGCAGTTCGCCGCGGTTCGCCGCGCTTCGCTCTAACGGAAAACCCCGCCGGCGCCAGCCAGGCGGGGTTTTTTTATTGGCTTTGCATACTCTGGCTTGCCGTCGGGCGGACGGTCCTGACGCCGCACAGCGAGCCGGCTTGCGGGCCGCGCCATGTGCTCGCCGCAAACAAGCTGCGGGCTGACGGCGCGGCTGGCGGTTGGCTTAGCGGCTAGCGAACGCGAACGCAAACCAGCCCGTGCTGCCGCTCGTCGACATCCGGCGCGGCCGGCGGCTCGTGCTCTGAAGCGTGGCGACCGGTGCAAGGCGTGTGGCAGTCAACGCACGCATTGGCGTCGGTTTGCGCAGCAGCGTGCGCAGCGAAAAGCGGCGCGAGCCGCTTTGTATGCGCAGCGCGGAAAAGAAGGTGTGGAACCAGGTGCGAATGCCGTCGACCGCTTTGGCGTCGCGCCATTGTTCACCGAGTGCGCGAGTGCGGGCGGAGTGGTGACGCAGCGCGCGTACCACATGGCGGCGCGCGGGGCGCGCCGCTTTCAACGCGGCGCGGGTAAGGCGGGTGCTCAGGAGAGTATGCATGGCTTCACAAGTGGGCAACGTGTCGCGCGACGGAAGGTGCATCAGAAGGAGCACCAAATGTGCCAACGACGGTGTCGCGATGGACGGCGCGTAAGCCTGGGAATCGACTGGAAAGGGCACGGAGAACGGCGGAATCGGCCATGGCGGCCTGTGCACGCCGCCGAAGTGCGGGAGTAGCGATCGACATGCATGCAGGCTACACGCGATTCGTGACGTCAGAAAGTCCGTTTTTACCCTGCGAATACGGGTTTTTACGGGCTTGGAATAGCCTGCATGCCTGTGGGGTCGCGCCCTTTGCGCCCGTCTATCGTGCGCGCTTGCCCTTACAAAGTGCGGTGCAATTCTGTCGCGCATGGAAGTCGTGCGTCAGGCTGCGGCTTGGTGGTGGGCGAAACTGCGCGCAGCCCGATCGCGCCCGTTTTACAATCCAGCATCAGCCAGTCGAAAGTAACGGAACACCCATGTCAGTTCACTCGAAAAAAGAACAGATTCAAACGTTGCGGGAGCAGGGCTTTGTCGTTGTGCCGGGACTGGTGTCGCCCGAGCGTTGCGGCGAACTGAAGCAGATTGCGGAGCGGCAATTGCAGGAAGCGGCGGCGCCGATCGAGTTCGAAGCGGATCTGCGCTATCCGGGTGCGCCGGAGTCGAAATATGCGCCGGGCGGGCATACGGTGCGGCGGTTGCTCGATGCGTATGGGCGTCATCCGAGTTTTGCGCGCTGGGCGACGGCGCCGGAAATTCGCGGCTGGATGGAGTTGTATTTCGGTGAGGAGCCGCGGTTATCGCGGGCGCATCACAACTGCATGATGACCAAGCACCCCGCCTATGGCAGTTTGACGGGCTGGCATCGCGACGTGAGGTATTGGTCGTTCGAGCGTGACGATCTGGTTTCCGTGTGGCTCGCTGTCGGAGACGAAACTATCGATAACGGCGCGTTGTGGTTTGTGCCGAAGTCACATAGTGCTGCTTTCACTTCTGACCGGTTTGATGAAGCCAAGTTTTTTCGCTCCGATCTGGAGGAGAATCAGGCGCTGATTCGGACCGCTGTTTCGCCAGAACTCAAGGCCGGGGACGTGGTGTTTTTTCATTGCAATACACTGCATTCGGCCGGGAAGAATCTTAGCGATCGGGTTAAGTTTTCGCTGGTGTTCACCTATCACGGGGTGAGTAATGTCCCGTTGCCGGGGTCGAGGTCGGCTGCCAAACCCGAAATTGCTTTTTAGGTTTCTTGCCTTTGGCGGCGGCATTTGTTTGTGCGCCTACGGCGTTGCCTCGAGAACACAATAAGAAAACAAGGAAAAAGGCAACGCCGTGGGCGCACAGACATACAGCGCCGCGCTGGCAAAAGGACCTTACTTCCTCCGTCCCGAAACAGCCACCCCGGTCAATCCGGCAACAGTGGCGATAGCGCCACCCACAATCAGCATGATCGCCTTATTGGTCGGAGACCCAGTCAATACGCGCGAAACATCGCTGCTAACAGAATTGAACGCCTGGCCGCCGAAATACAACAACACAATCCCGCCGACAATCAACGCGATTGAAATCGCCTTCGTCATGATCCCTCCGATAAATCCGATCGGGCAAGTGTAGGGGACCAACGAGCAACCGTCCATCCTGCATACTGGGCTTCTGCATGTAAAGCGCCGATTGGCTACCATAACAAAACTGCTTCACTCGAACATCGGATCAAAGCGTCGCCTCGCGGCACGCGATCTCCCCGCGCCTGCACCTGTCGGGCGGCTCACCATCAAGGACTCCAGCAATGGCTTACGAAGCAGCTTCAGCACGCTATTCAGACATGCAATACCGCGTTTGCGGCAAGTCGGGTCTTAAACTGCCGGCGCTGTCGTTGGGCCTGTGGCACAACTTCGGCGACACGACGCCGATCTCCACGCAGCGCGACATTCTGCGCACCGCCTTCGATCTGGGCATCACGCACTTCGACCTCGCCAACAACTACGGCCCCCCGTATGGCAGCGCCGAAACGAATTTCGGCCGGCTCTTCAGAGACGATTTCAAACCGTATCGCGACGAACTGCTGATCTCGTCGAAGGCCGGTTGGGATATGTGGCCGGGGCCGTACGGTCAGGGCGGCGGCTCGCGTAAGTACATTCTCGCGAGCCTCGATCAGAGCCTGCAACGCATGGGTCTCGACTACGTCGACATCTTCTATTCGCATCGTTTCGACGCCGACACGCCGCTCGAAGAAACCGCGGGCGCATTGGCAAGCGCCGTCCAGCAGGGCAAGGCGCTGTACATCGGTATTTCGTCGTACTCGGCAACCAAGACGCTCGAAATGGCGAAGCTGCTCGCCGAATACAAGGTGCCGCTGCTGATCCATCAGCCGGCGTACAACATGCTCAACCGCTGGATCGAGCGGGAACTGCTGGATACGCTCGACCAGGTCGGCGCGGGCAGCATTGCGTTCACGCCGCTCGCGCAGGGCTTGCTCACCAGCAAATATCTCAACGGCGTGCCGGAAGACGCGCGTGTCAACAAGCCGGGTGGCGGTTCGCTGAAGCAGGAGCACCTGAGCCCGCAGAACATCGAACACGTGCGCAAGCTCAATGACATCGCACAGCGTCGCGGACAAAGTCTCGCGCAAATGGCGCTGGCCTGGGCGTTGCGCGATCAGCGCGTCACGTCGGTGCTGATTGGCGCGAGCCGTGCCGAGCAGGTGCGCGAAAACGTCGGTGCGCTGAAAAACCTCGCGTTCTCGAAAGACGAACTGGCGGAAATCGACCGCTATGCGACCGAAGGCGGCATCAACCTGTGGGAAAAGCCGTCGACCGATCAGGCGATCTGAGCCTGACGGCTTTCTCATCGCGGGAATGGACATGGAAAAGCCGCCGTGCTGAACTGCGGCGGCTTTCTTCATAGCCGCGCCAACGGCGCGCAACTTCAACGCAGCGACCGCAGCCACGGCGTTCAGTCCACCGAACCATCTGCGATGGCAATCAGAGACAATCAGAGCGTCTTCGCTGGACCCCGCTACACCAGCGCAGGCAACCCTTCGACCAGCACGACCGCGAACACCACGCCGATGAGCGCGCCAAGCACGCGTAGCGCGTTGTGCCGCAATTCCGTCTTGCAGGGGAGCGCACCGACAAACAAAGCGCCAGCCAGCGCCATCGGAATGACCAGGATGAAATCGCCGATCGTGAAGTAGGTCGTCATACCCGTCTCCTTATGTGGTATCAGCGGCGACAGCGGCTCTATTTCTGGAGTCATGCGCTGCCAACGCCCGGTTCGAGTATAGGCGACCGTTAGCTCGGCATAACGGCGCTTTGCGCCGCTGCAACGCCTATTCGCAGACCGCTGAAGCCAGTCCGGCAAGGCGCTCAGCGATTCTTGCGACGCAGCAAACAGGCCTCGATCTGTGAAGCGTTTGCTTACGCTGGCCTTACTTTTCAAGCCTCTTCAATGCGCGGCAGATCGCCGGTCATGCCACGACGCGTTCACATTCGCGCAATCGAATCGCCGCCACGATGCCGGTACATGCTGCGCTAAACGCGTTGGCGAGGCGAGTGCGCGATTTTGGTACCCCGCCGCCTCAGGGTTTATGATGGTCCCGTTACGACGCGTTGTGCCCGGATCAACGGCTTGGCGCGCCGTAACGGAACAGGGCGAACCGACGGGTGAACTGCCTTTTGTTCGCGCTTTCCATGGCCCCGCAAAACGGGAACAATGACACGAACCTCTCACGCGCATCACGCGAAGCAGATTGGGTGCGTACGCAACGTTACAGGCGAAGCGGCGCTTTTATCATCACCTTGACCGGCAGGGAATCCATAAAGCCGGCTATGGGAGAAACGGGGAAACATCATGCAAATCGGTTCCATTGTCCGATCGGTGCATATCGCCGTGCCGCAAGGCGCGCGCGGGATCGTCATGCGCATTCTCGGCGACATGGCCATGGTGGCGTGGTATGCCGGCGAGCCCGGCGCTTCGCCGCAACTGAACACTGAACCCTTTTTCCTTGAAGACCTGATCGATACGGGCGAGCTTGTGCGCCCGTCGAGCGCGCAGATGCATTGAAGGCAGTTTGAGCATGATTCGTGGTGGCTGCAGGTGGCTGTAACCCGCAAGCTGGGCCGCCGCCCTCGTCTTTGACGGCGGCGCGGCGCACAATGCGGGCATGAACGATATTCTCGACTCACAGGACGGCGCCGACAGCGCCGTTCCTTTCGCCCGGCTCAAGCCGGAAATTGTGCTCGACGCGCTCGACAGCGTGCTCAGCACGGTCGGCGTGCGCACCGACGGGCGCATGCTGCCGCTCAACAGTTACGAGAACCGCGTGTATCAGGTGGGCGTCGAAGACGGCCCGCCGGTGGTCGCGAAGTTCTATCGTCCCGAGCGCTGGAGCGACGAAGCCATTCTCGAAGAACACAACTTTGTCGCCGATCTCGCCGCGCGTGAGATTCCGGCGGTGCCCGCACGCGTCTTCGAAGGCCGTACGCTGCATGCGTTCGACGGTTTTCGCTTCTCGATCTTCGAGCGCCGCGGCGGCCGCGCGCCGGATCTGGACCGGCGCGACACACTCGAATGGCTGGGCCGCTTTATCGGCCGCATCCATGCGGTTGGGCAGACGCAAAACTACACCGAGCGCCCGACGCTCGACATCCACACGTTCGGCTACGAGCCGCGCGACTTCCTGCTCGCGCAGCGCTTTGTCCCGGACGATGTGCGCACCGCGTGGGAAACCGTGGTGAACCTCGCGCTCGAAGGCGTCGAGCGCGCCTTCGAGCGGGCCGGCGAGATTCGCATGCTGCGAATGCACGGCGATTGTCATCCGAGCAATGTGCTGTGGACCGACGCAGGCCCGCATTTCGTCGACTTCGACGATAGCCGGATGGGGCCGGCGATACAGGATTTGTGGCTGCTGCTGCCGGGCGAGCGCGCGGAAGCATCGCGTGCGCTGACGGATCTGCTCGCCGGCTACGAAGACTTCTGCGACTTCGAGCCGCGCGAACTGTATCTGGTCGAGGCGCTGCGCACGCTGCGGCTGATTCACTATCAGGCGTGGCTTGCGCGCCGCTGGGACGATCCGGCGTTTCCGGCGGCGTTTCCGTGGTTCAACACGCAACGCTATTGGGAAGACCGCATCCTCGAACTGCGCGAGCAGCTTGGCGCGATGCAGGAAGGGCCGCTCTGGCCGGTTTGAGCGTCTGCTGCATTGATGTAACGCGTTGCGATTGAGGAAACGCGTCAATTGTGTAATGATATCCATTCTCAATTGAAAGGTATCGCCAGCTTCTGTCACATTTCTCCTCCTCTGTGACTGCCAGCCAGCCTCTCAGCCGGGCGGCCTGGACCGTAAGCCGGGTTGTCCGGCCCTTTCCTTCGACACTTCAATGACCGCTGGTGTGAGCGTGCGCTTGGCCGTTGCGCACCGGCGATGGTTTAAACCGCTGCGCCTGGAGCCTTGATTTGAACGCGCCTGAATCGACCGATCTGAAACCTGCTGCGGCTGCTGGCAGCACGCATTACGCCGCGCATGCGCCGGAGCGCGGCCGTCACCTGATGGACGATGCCGAGCAGGCCGCGCGGCGCCAGCGTTCACGGCGGGCGAACTTCATCAAGTGGCTGCGCAAGGTGCATGGCTGGGTTGGGTTGTGGGGCGCGGTGCTTGGCTTGATGTTCGGCGCGACGGGGTTTTTGCTGAACCACCGGGGCGGCCCGTTGAAGGTGTCGTCGGGGGAACCTCAGGTTGAGGAGATGCAGATTCCATTGCCGCAGAAGAAGTTGACCTCGCCAATGGAGATGGCGAAGTGGCTCAAAGGCGAGTTGAAATTTGACGGCAAGCCGGGGAGAGTGAAGCGCGAGCCCGCGCATCCTGTCGCCTGGGGCGATCGCAGTACGATGCAGCCGGAATTCTGGCAAGTCGGGATTAATGGGCCTGCTGAGAGTGTGCAGGCCGAGTATTGGGTTGGGAATGGGTTTGTCGCGGTGAAACGCACGCAGAACTCGTTTCTTACCACGATGAATAATCTGCATCGCGGTGTCGGATTGAGCGTCGGGTGGGTTTTGCTGATCGATACGATCGCTGGTGGAATGATTTTGCTTTCGTTGACCGGCGTTTTGTTGTGGACGGAACTCAATAAGCGTCGCTTGATTGGGGTGGTTTTGATTGGCGGTTCTGTGGCGGCCGCTGTTGTTTGCGGATTAATGTGATTGGGTTTTTGCCTGCGCGGCATTTTTCTCTGCGCCGTGGGCGAACAGAAAAATGCCGCCGCCAAGGGCAACATCAAACGCTACAAGCCGCACCTCCGGAAGCGGCAATCTCCCGCGCGGCCTTAGCGCCTTCTACCTGAAGCAAGGTCGGCAAAGAAACCCCGTTTTTAGCCGCCGTCACCTCGGCGAGAATAGAAACAGCGATCTCCGGCGGCGTGCGGCTACCGATATAAATCCCAACCGGCCCATGCAGCCGGGCCAATTCAGCCTCGTTCAGATCGAACTCCTTCAGCCGCTCGCGCCGCGCCGCATTATTGCGCCGCGAGCCCAGCGCACCAACATAAAACGCCGGCGTCTTCAACGCTTCCATCAAAGCGAGATCATCCAGCTTCGGGTCATGCGTTAGCGCAATCACTGCGCACCGCTCATCGAGCTTCATCTCGATCACCGTATCGTCCGGCATCGTGCGGACAATCTTCGTGCCGGGAATATCCCACTCCTCGGTGTACTCCTCGCGCGGATCGCACACGGTCACCTGATAATCGAGCCCCACCGCGATATGGCACAGATAACGCGACAACTGTCCCGCGCCGATCACCAGCATCCGGTAGCGCGGGCCGTGAATCGTCAGCAGGCGCTCGCCGTCGAAATGCACGCCGTCAGTCGCCTGCGCCGCATCGAGCCGGACAGCGCCCGTCGCCATGTCGACTTCGCGCGCCACCAGCCGGCCGTCCTCCACCGCGCGGCATAGCGCCGCAATGCCGCTTTGCGGCGTCAGCGGCTCCAGCACCAGCTGGATCGTCCCGCCGCAAGGCAAGCCAAAGCGATGAGCTTCTTCCGCGGAGATGCCGTACTTGACCGCCTCCGGATGTGTCTGCTCGATACCCCTTTGCCGCACGCGGTCGATCAGGTCGTCTTCAATGCAGCCGCCCGATACCGACCCGACCACCAGACCATCGTCGCGCACCGCCAGCATCGCGCCTTCGGGACGCGGCGACGAGCCCCACGTCTTCACCACCGTCACCAGTAGCGCGCGATGCCCTTCTTCGAGCCAGCGCGCGCTGGACTTCAGGACCTCGAGATCCACGCTGTCCATGATCTCTTCCTTTTCGTTTCCTTGCCGCCGGACCCAGAGTCCGCCGCCTCAGTCGATTCCGTATTCTGCGGCGCCGTTTCCGCCGCCGCACTTTGCCCGTCATCCGCGGCAATCGAGGCAGTCGCGCCGTCACGTTCGCCGCCTACCTGCGCGCTGAAGCGCTTGAAAAACTCGCCGGCGATCTTACGCGCGGCGCCGTCGACGAGCCGCGACCCGATCTGCGCCAGCTTGCCGCCGACCTGGGCGCTCGCCGTGTACATCAGCTTCGTCGCGGCTTCGCCTTCAGGTTCGAGCGTGACGCGCGCATTGCCCTTGCCGAAACCCGCCGCGCCGCCCTGGCCTTCGAAGACGACGGTGTACGCGTTCGGCGCGTCGATATCGGTCAGCAGCATACGCCCTTTGAAGCGCGCCTTCACTGGACCCACCGACGCGCTCATCACCACCGTGTACGCATTTTCGCCATCCGCCTCGATGCTCTCGCAACCGGGAATCGACGCGTGCAGGATCCCGGTGTCGTTCAGCGCCTCCCATGCGCGCTGCTGCGAAATCGGCAGCGTATAGGTTTCGGTCAGTTCCATGGCATTGCTCCTGCGATTGTCGTGGCGGATACGGCGAGACGAGGCGCGCGCGTGAGTTGCGCGAGGTCGCGGCCGAACGCCGCCAGACTGTCTAGATTATGAGCCGGACGATGCGCATCGACATACGGCAGGATCGCCTGCACGCCGCGCGCCTTCGGTGAAAAGCCGCTAAAACGCAGCAGCGGATTGAGCCAGATAATGCGATGCGCGAAGCGGCGCAGGCGCGCCATTTCGGTGTCGAGCACGTCGATCGCTTCGTGATCGAGGCCGTCGGTCACGAGCAGAACGGTGGCCCGGCCGCTCAGCACGCGGCGAGCCCAGCGTCGGTTGAATTCGGCGAGCGCGGCGCCGATCCGTGTGCCGCCCGACCAGTCGACCACCTGATCGGTGAGCGCGGCGATCGCGACGTCGGGATCGCGCTCGCGCAGCGCCCGCGTCGCATTGGTGAGCCGCGTGCCGAACAGGAACACCTGCAAGCGCTCGCGCGATTGCAAAAGCGCGTGGCAAAAGTACAGCACCGCGCGCGAATAATTGCTCATCGAGCCGGAGATGTCGAGCAGCAGCACCAGCGGCGGTTTGCGTTCGACCACCGCGCGATACTTCCACACCGTCCAGTCGCCGCCCGCGCGCACCGCGTGCCGGGCGCTCGCGCGCAAGTCCGCATGCGTGCCGCGCGAGGCGGCCTTCAGACGGCGCGTCGGCTCGGTGGCGAGCGGCAGGCGCTGGCTGCGGATCAGATGGCGCAGCGTGCGCCATTCGTCGGCGGAAAGGGTGTCGAAATCGCGATGACGCAGCCGCTCTTCCGCGCTGAAGGTGACGTGCGCGTGGAGTTCATGCTGCTCGGTTTCCGGCGGCGGCTTGCCGTGCGGCGACGGCGGCGCGCGTACCGCGAGCGCGTCGGCGAGACGGTTGTTGCGCCTGGGCGGCGGCAAGCCGTCGCGGACTTTCGGCAACAGCAGCGCACGCAGCTTGCCTTCCCAGTCCGGGTCGCGCCAGAACAACTCGAAGGCGGCGTTGAACAGGTCGCGCTGATCCGGCGCGGAGACCAATAACGCGGCGAGGGCGGCGCGCACATCGTCGCGCCGGCCGAGGCCGATCCAGTGCAACGCGGCGAGCGCATCGGCGGCTTGCGCGGGCGACATCGGCAAGCCCGCGCCGCGCAGCACGCGCACAAAATGCACGACGTTGCGAGCCAGGATAGGAGCGCCGGCTGCATCGCCGGCTTTCTCGCCGGCTTTTTCGGTTCGATGCGTGCCGGCTGCCGAAGCGCCGCTGCCCGTGTGCTTCGCTTGGGTCACCGCCTGGGTGATGGGCTGAATCATCGCCGCTACTCCGGCATCGCGAGACATTGCGCGATCTGCGCGGCATCGACGCGCGCCAGATCGTCCTGATACTTGAGCAGCACGCCCAAGGTGTTCTGCACCGACTGCGGATCGAGTTCGGTCACCGACAGCGCCTCCAGCGCGCGGCACCAGTCGATCGTTTCGGCGATGCCGGGCGCCTTGAACAGATCCATGCCGCGCAGCCGATGCACGAAATCGACGGCGCGCCGTTGCAGTTCCGCGGACGTTTGCGGCGCTCGCGCGGCGACGATCTCCAGTTCGCGATCGCGCTCCGGATAGCCGATCCATTGATACAGACACCGGCGCTTCAACGCGTCGTGCACTTCGCGCGTCCGGTTCGACGTCATCACGACGAGCGGCGGCTGCGCCGCGCGCACCGTGCCGTACTCGGGAATCGATACCTGGAAGTCCGACAGCAGTTCAAGCAGGAACGCTTCGAACGGCTCGTCGGCGCGGTCGATTTCGTCGATCAGCAATACGCGCCGCGCGTCCGGATGATGTTCGTCGGGCAGCAGCGCCTGCAACAGCGGACGCTTCAGCAGGAATTCGCCGCGATACAGCGTGTCGTTGCCCGGCCGCTCGCCGGCGGCTTCGGCCAGACGCAGCGCCATGATCTGCCGCGGATAGTCCCACTCGTAGAGCGCGCTGGCGGTGTCGAGCCCTTCATAGCATTGCAGCCGCAGCATCGAAGTGCCGAGCATGCCTGCCGTGGCCTTCGCGAGCTCGGTCTTGCCGACGCCCGGCTCGCCTTCGACGAACAAGGGCCGCTCCATGCGCAACGCGAGATACAACGCGGTGGCCAGCTCGCGGCTGGCGAAGTAGTTCTGGGCGGCGAGTTGCGCGAGGGTGTCGTCGATTGAAGCAGGCTGCATGGCGTTCCTGAATTCGCACGGTGAGAAGCAAAACTGCGCGCGGCCGTATCGCGTGAGCGAGCGAACGCGGCTGTCGCGTCGTGCGAGGCACGCCGCGTCAGCCGCCAACGGCGCGAACGGCTAGCCGTTCGCCTTCACGACCGCTCGCGCTGCCAGCACCGGAATCAGATGCGCGCGATAGTCGGCGCTCGCGTGCATGTCGGTGTTCAGATCGGCTGCCGGCACGGTGACCGCGCGCGCGGCCTCGGGCGTGAAATTCGCCGTCAGCGCGCTTTCCAGCTCCGGCACACGAAATATCGAAGCCGCCGCGCCTGTCACCGCGACGCGCACGCCGCTTGCGAACTTCGCGACGAACACGCCGACCAGCGCGAAGTGCGAAGCCGGGTTGTCGAATTTTTCGTACGCCGCCCGTTCAGGCACCGGAAACTCGACGGCGGTGATCAGCTCGTCGGGCGCCAACGCGGTCTCGTACATGCCGACGAAGAAATCGCCCGATGAAATCCGCCGCCGGTCCGTGACGATGGTGGCGTCCAGACCCATCGCCGCCGCCGGATAGCATGCCGCCGGATCGTTGTTCGCGAGCGAGCCGCCGATCGTGCCGAGCGCGCGCACCTGGCGATCGCCGATGTGCGCGGCGAGATTCGCGAGCGCGGGCAACACGCGCCGAAGCTCGGCGTGCTCCGCCACGTCCGCATGACAGACGGCGGCGCCGATCGTCACCGTTTTTGCGTCGACGGTGATCGCCTTGAGCGCCGGAATCCGCGTCACGTCGATCAGTTGCGAGGGCTGCGCGAGCCGCAGGCGCATGGTCGGCAACAGGCTTTGTCCGCCGGCGATGAACTTCGCTTCGCTGTCGGCTGCGATGGCCGCGGCGGCCCCTTTAGGATCCGCGGCGCGTTGATACTCGAATGCATACATGTCGAATGCTCCCGCTCAGAATCTCAGTTGGGTTGCTGCGCGGCGCGAATCGCGGACCACACGCGATGCGGCGTCGCCGGCATTTGCAGGTCGGTCACGCCGAGCGGCGCGAGCGCGTCGATGATCGCGTTGATCACCGCCGGCGGCGAGCCGATCGCCCCCGCCTCGCCACAACCTTTCACGCCGAGCGGGTTGTGCGTGCACGGCGTGCCCTTCGCGGTTTCGACGGTGAAGTCCGGCAGATCGGACGCATGCGGCATCGCGTAGTCCATGTACGAGCCGGACAGCAGCTGGCCGCTCTCGTTGTCGTACACGCAGCGCTCCAGCATCGCCTGGCCGATGCCCTGTGCCAGTCCGCCATGCACCTGGCCTTCGACGATCATCGGGTTGATCACGTTGCCGAAATCGTCGACCGCGGTGAACTGCTGGATCTGGCTGACGCCCGTCTCAGGATCGACCTCGATCTCGCAGATATACGCACCTGCCGGATACGTGAAGTTGCTCGGATCGTAGAACGCGCTTTCCTCGAGGCCCGGTTCGAGCACGTCGAGCGGGTAGTTGTGCGGCACATAAGCGGCGAGCGAGATGTCGGCGAACGCCTTGGTGCGATCGGTGCCCGCGACGCGGAATACGCCGTCCTTGAACTCGATGTCTTCCACCGCGGCTTCGAGCAGATGCGCGGCGATTTTCTTCGCCTTGGCTTCGACCTTGTCGAGCGCCTTCATGATCGCCGAGCCGCCGACCGCGATCGAGCGCGAACCATACGTGCCCATGCCGAACGGAATGCGGCCGGTGTCGCCGTGGACGATCTCGACGCTTTCCAGCGCAATGCCGAGCCGGTCCGCCACCACTTGCGCGAAGGTCGTCTCGTGCCCTTGACCGTGACTATGCGAACCGGTGAACACGGTGACCGTGCCGGTCGGATGCACGCGAATCTGGCCGACTTCGAACAGCCCCGCGCGTGCGCCCAATGCACCCGCGATGTTCGACGGCGCCAGTCCGCAGGCTTCGATGTAGCACGAGTAGCCGAGGCCGCGGCGCTTGCCGTTCCTTGCGGATTCCTGCTTGCGGGCTTCGAAGCCTTTTACGTCCGCGAGTTCGAGCGCGCGCGCGAGGATCGTGTCGTAGTCGCCGGTATCGTAGGTGAGGCCGACCGGCGTCGCATACGGAAAGGTGCGGATGAAATTGCGGCGGCGGATTTCGGCCGGATCGAGCTTCATCTCGCGCGCGGCGGTTTCGACCAGACGCTCGACCACATACGTCGCTTCGGGACGGCCCGCGCCGCGATACGCATCGACGGGAACGGTGTTGGTGAAGACCGCTTTCACCTCGGCATAGATGGCGGGCGTCGTGTACTGTCCGGCGAGCAGCGTCGCGTACAGGATGGTCGGCACGCTCGACGCGAACGTCGACAGATACGCACCCATGTTGGCGATCGTATGGATGCGCATGGCGAGGAACTTGCCGTCGGCATCCAAGGCCAGTTCGGCTTTGGTCACGTGATCGCGGCCGTGCGCATCCGACACGAACGCTTCCGAGCGCTCGGCGGTCCATTTGACAGGATGGCGAATCTTCTTCGAGGCCCACGTGAGCGCGACGTCTTCGGCGTACAGGAAGATCTTCGACCCAAAGCCGCCGCCGACGTCCGGCGCGATGACGCGCAGTTTCGATTCCGGCAGCGACAGCACGAACGCTGCCATCAGCAAGCGCTCCACGTGCGGATTCTGATTCGCGACGTAGACCGTGTAGCTGTCGTCTTGCGGCGAATAGCTCGCGTTGACCGCGCGCGGTTCGATCGCGTTCGGAATCAGGCGGTTGTTGACGATGTCGAGCGTGGTGACGTGCGCGGCTTTGGCGAACGCGGCGTCGGTCGCGGCTTTGTCGCCGTGGCCCCAGTTGTAGCAGACGTTGCCAGGTACTTCGTCGTGGACCGCCGGTTGGCCGGGGTCCGCTGCATGCGCGGTGTCGACGACGGCGGGCAGCACGTCGTAGTCGACCTCGATCAGTTCGGCGGCGTCTTTCGCGGCCTTGAGCGAATCGGCGATCACGAGCGCGACCTGGTCGCCGACGTGGCGCACTTTCGTATGCGCGATCACCGGATGAGGCGGCTCGTTCATCGGCTTGCCGTCGATGCTGTGGATCAGCCAGCCGCACGGCAGGCCGCCGACGTTGTCGGCGGCCATGTCCGCGCCGGTGAAGATCGCGATCACGCCGGGCGACTGTTTGGCAGCGGTGGTGTCGATGCTGTTGATTTTCGCGTGTGCGTGCGGCGAGCGCAGGAACACGGCGTAGGTTTGCCGGGGCAGGACGACGTCGTCGGTATATTGGCCGTTGCCGGTCAGGAACCGATAGTCTTCCTTACGTTCTACGGATGCGCCGATCAGGCGATGCGTTTCGGGTGCGTTCATCGTCGGCTCCTCAGGCGGTGGCTTGGGCGGTGGCCGACGCGCCGGCGTGGGCCGTGCCGGAGGACTTCATACCAGCCGCGCCTTCGAGCACGGCTTTGACGATGTTGTGATATCCCGTACAGCGGCACAGATTGCCGTCGAGCTCGGCGCGCACCTCGTCGCCGGTGAGGTCGGGCTGGCGTTGCACGAGCGGGATGGCGCTCATCACCATGCCCGGCGTGCAGAAGCCGCACTGCAAGCCATGACAGTGTTTGAAAGCCGCTTGCATCGGATGCAGGGCGCCGTCTTTCGCGAGCCCTTCGATGGTGGTGACTTCTGCGCCCTCGGCCTGGACCGCGAGGATATTGCAGGATTTGATCGCGCGGCCGTTCAGGTGGACCGTGCATGCGCCGCACTGGGCCGTATCGCAACCGATGTGCGTGCCCGTCAGGCGGAGTTGATCGCGAAGGAACTGGACAAGCAGGGTGTTAGGTTCGATTGATGCGCTGATGGGCGCGCCGTTCACCGTCAGACTGATGCTGATCGCCATGGAGTGTCTCCTGATGGGGTGAGATCGGACCTTTTTGTTTCTTGCCTTCGGCTGCCAGTTCGTGGGGTCCGATGCGGGGTTTTTCTCTTTTTTATGGGTCTGGCGAAAAGTAAAGCACAAATCGCGCGGTGGCGCTATGAGGGGAAGTGTGTTGGTTTTTTTGCACGGGCCGCAGGCACATAGACCAGTGCGGCCGCCAGGGGAGAAAACCCGAACCTCAGCACGCCTGCGCTAATTTCGAATTCCGGCGTGAATAACCAAAATAAATAACCATGCCAATGAGAAGCCAAACCACAAACGCCGCCCAGGTCACCGCCTGAAGATTGACCATCAGAAACAGACAGGACGCCACGGCCAGCACCGGCACAACCGGCACGCCGGGGCAGCGAAACGCGCGAGGCAACTCGGGATGCGTCTTCCGCAAGACGAGAACTGCAATCGACACCATCGAAAACGCGGCCAACGTGCCGATGTTGATCAGCTCAGCCAACACGTTCAACGGCACCAGCGCGCCAATCAAGCCAAAGAAAATCCCCACCATCCACGTAGTAAAGAACGGCGTAGCAAACTTCGGATGCACGCGCGAAAGCCGCGCAGGCAACAACCCGTCCCGCGACATCGCGAAGATCACCCGCGTCTGGCCATAAGCCATCACCAGAATCACCGTCAGCATGCCCAGCACGGCGCCAAGGTCGATAAAACCGGCCACCCACTTCTGCCCCGCCACCTGTAACGCGTAAGACACCGGGTGCGAAATATTGGCGAACTGCGCTGACGGCACGATCCCCGTGACCACGGCCGCCACGGCCACATACAACACCGCGCACACGCCCAGCGACGCAATGATCCCGATCGGCAGATCGCGCCTGGGATTCTTCACTTCCTCCGCGGCGGAAGAAACCGAATCGAAGCCGATGAACGCGAAGAACATCACCGCCGCGGCGCCGAATACGCCGTTCCAGCCGTTCGGCATGAACGGATGCCAGTTGGCCGGCGTCACGTGAAATACGCCGACGGCAATCACCAGCAACACCACGACAACCTTGATCGCCACCATGATGTTGTTGATCCGCGCGGATTCGCGCACGCCGACTGACAACAGCGCAGTGATCGCTATCATCACGAGGAACGCGGGCAGATTGAAGAGCGTCTCGTGGCCGGGTAAAGCGCCTGGCGCCGCCGACAGCGCCACCGGCAGCGTTACGCCAAAGCCCGACAGCAACGATTGCAGGTAGCCCGACCAGCCGACTGACACGGCCGAGGTCGCCAGCCCATACTCGAGCATCAAGTCCCAGCCTATGATCCACGCGGCCAGCTCGCCGAGCGTCGCGTACGAGTACGTGTAGATGGAGCCCGCAACCGGAATCGTCGACGCGAATTCGGCGTAGGCGAGCGCTGCAAAGCCGCACGCGAGCGCCGCGATCAGGAACGAGATCATCAGTGCCGGGCCGGCCTGGACCGCGCCCGTGCCGGTCAGCACGAAAATGCCGGTGCCGATGATGGCGCCCACCCCGAGGAAGGTCAGATCGAGTGCGCCGAGCGCTTTCTTGAGGCCGGCGCTCTGAGCGCTCGCCGCGAGCATGTGCTCGACGCTCTTCTTGCGAAACAGGGACATTGGCGGTGGTCTCCAGTAGTGCACGCATCTTGCGCGCCGAATGTCGGGAAACCCGCGATTTTAACGGATGCGCGCCGCTGCACCGTTTTGGGACAGTGCTTTCAGACGCCGTGCGGTAGGTGGAAGGCGGCCGGCCTCAGCCCGTCATCGCCGGATTCAGGTCGACGAGACGGTTGCTCATCACATAGAAGGTCAGCTCCGCGTTGTTGCGCAGCTTCATCTTTTCGAGCAGCCGGGTCCGATACACGCTGACCGTCTTCACCGACAACGACAGCGCCGTGGCGATGTCGGTCAGCCGTTTGCCCGACGCCAGCATGCAGAGCGTCTGATATTCGCGATCGGAGAGCTTTTCGTGCGGCAATTGCTCGCCGTCGAATGAGACGTAATCGGCCAGCGCTTCGGCCATCGCCGGGCTGACGTATTTGCGGCCCGCCGCGACCTGCTGGATCGCCCCGATCATCTGCGCGGCGTCGACGGTTTTCGACAGGTAGCCGGCGGCGCCCGCCTTCAAGGCGCGCACGGCGTACTGGTCCTCGCGGTACATCGAGAACATCAGTACGGCCACGCGCGGCGCCTTGCGCTTCAGACGCTTGAGCACTTCGACGCCGTTAATGTCGGGCAGCGAAATGTCGAGCAACACCACGTCGTAGCTGTGTTTGGCGACTTCGTCGAGCGCTTCGGCGCCGCTTTGCGCCTCGGTGACTTCGCGCGCCACGCCGCGGTCGAGCAGCAACTGGCGGACGCCTTGGCGGACCACCGCGTGGTCGTCGGCGAGCAGGATGCGCAGGCTCATGACGGCGTACTCACGATTGAAGCGCGCGGCGGTCGGCGTCCGGCGCGCTCGCCAGCATCGCGTCCCACGCAAAGCGTGCGTACACGGCAGTGCCGCGCATCTCCTTGCCGCTCTCGCCACGGCGGCCGCCGCTGCGCCGGGCGCTGCCGATGCGCAACGTGCCGTCGAAGGCGGCGCAGCGCGCCCGCATGCCGCTCAGGCCGAAATGGCCGCGGCGGGCGCGGGCGTTGCGCGTCAAGCCGATGCCGTCGTCGCTGACGATCAGCGTCAGATGACGGCGGCTGGTTTCGAGCCGCACGTCGGCGGCCTCGGCGCGCGCGTGCCTGGCGATATTGTTCAGCGCTTCCTGGGCGACCCGGAACACGGCGAGCGTCGCGTCGGCGGGCAGGCGTGTGAGCCGCACGTCGGCGGCGCAGACCAAACTCGTGCGCAACTGGGTGCGCGTGGCGAAGTCGCCGGTCCATTGCGCCAGCGCGCCGACGATGCCGGCATCCAGCGACGGCGCATGCAGCTCCGCCACGGCCTGGCGGCTCGCGATGCAGACAGCGTCGAGCGAACGGTTCGCGACTTCGAGCGCGGCGGCGCATTGCGGCGGCGCGTCGGCGGGCAGCCAGGTCTCGACGCTGGCGAGCGCAAAGCGCGTGGCGGTCAGCTCGGCGCCCACGCTGTCATGCAGTTCGCGCGCCACGTGGCGGCAGGCCGCTTCCTGTGCCTGCACGAGTTCGGCCGACAGTTCGCGCACGCGAGCGTGCAGCCGCGCCAGTTCGCGCTCGGCGGCGGATGGCGGCGCGGATTGCTGCGCGGCGCGACGGTGAAGCGACGCGGACGTCGAAACTGGGGCTGAAGCGGCGTGCCGGGCCGTGACGTCGGCCGCGAAAGAGCCCGCCGCGGCCGCAACGACTCCATCACGACCCAGAGAGGGCGGAATGTGCGCACTGAACGGGACGACAGTCGACGTATCCATGACTTTCCCTCTCAGGAAGCGGTGCGAACGGCGAAGCGAGTGTGCGTCGGCGGCGCGAAGACGAAAGAACGCATGCGAGTCTCTGGCCTCCAGATATGCCCGCGATGCCAATGGCACGGCGGGCAAATTGCTACAGCGCGGCGTAACGGAATTTACATTCGGTAACAAACGGGTCGTACGACGACAAGCATGTCAAAGTGACCGATCGTGCGCCGCGATGATATCTCAAAAAAAAGAAAAAATGCAGGTACACCAAGGTTTAGCGCCTAAATCTCACGCAATGGGTGATGTATGGCAAGGTCGTGCTTGTAGGAATAATTCCGACGAAAAATGTCAAAACATACAACGGCATTTGTAACGGCAGAACGTATGTGGCTCGGGCCGCCATTCGGCGGGCGCGCGGCGCAGGGTCGGCACATCGGTGCGCCACTCTTTAACGACGACGGAGATGGCGAGGCCTTCGGCGTCGGCGAGAGTTCACACGCGTTTCCCTCGTGCGTGGTTGTTGGCCATTCTGACTTCTGACGCAATAAAAAAAGGAGCCCGAAGGCTCCTTTCTGCTGAGTACGCGGCGGCGGCCGCGGATCGGGATGTCCGGCTCAGCCCACAAACGCCTTTTCGACCACGTAGTGGCCCGGCGAGTTGTTGCTGCCTTCCTGGAAGCCCAGCTTGTCCAGCAGTTCGCGCGTGTCGCGCAGCATGTGCGGGCTACCGCACAGCATCACGCGGTCGTTTTCGAGCGAGAAGCCCGGCACGCCGAGGTCGGCGAACAGCTTTTCGGTTTCGATCAGTTCGGTGATGCGGCCGCGGTTCTGGAACGCTTCGCGCGTGACGGTCGGGTAGTACAGCAGCTTTTCCTGCACCAGTTCGCCCAGATGTTCGTGAGCCGGCAGGTGATCCGTGATGTATTCCTTGTACGCCAGCTCGTCGACGAAACGGCAGGTGTGCGTCAGGATCACGCGCTCGTAGCGGTCATAAATGTCCGGATCCTTGATGATCGACATGAACGGCGCGAGACCCGTGCCGGTGGACAACAGCCATAGCGTCTTGCCCGGCAGCAGGTTGTCGGCCATCAGCGTGCCGACCGGCTTCTTGCCGATCAGGACTTCGTCGCCGACCTTCAGATGCTGCAAACGCGACGTGAGCGGGCCGTCCTGCACCTTGATGCTCAGGAATTCGAGGTGCTCCTCATAGTTCGCGCTCGCGAGGCTGTAGGCGCGGATCAGCGGCTTGCCTTCGACTTCGAGGCCCACCATCGTGAACTGGCCGTTTTCGAAACGGAACGACGAATCGCGCGTGCAGGTGAAGCTGAAAAGCGTATCGGTCCAGTGATGGACGCTCAGGACGGTTTGTGGATTCAGGTTGCTCATGGCTTCTTGGATAGTGCGAAAACAAAGGCGGCCAGTCGTTTTAGCCGGCCGGCACGGCAAGGGCAATGCTGCGCTAACCCGTGGTCGGGAATCACGCGTAATCGGCTATTTTACCGCGCCTGCTGCCTGAGGGCTGCGGCGTGGCGGTTGAGCGCGATAACTGTGGTCAAACGGGCTACCGGACCTCGAAGCGTCGGCGCCGGCTGTCGATACAATCGGGCGCCGCGAAGTACGTTGGCGTGGATGCAGCCGCGCTTCAGCAAGGGTACGGCGATGGGCGAAAGCCGCGCAGGGCGGCTGCCATCGGCTGCCCTGCATGCGCCGGATAGGCGCGCCGCGCGGGCAACATTTTCAGAATGATACCGAAACCCGCCGTGCGGCGCAGCATTGACCCTGCTGATGAAACTGGCAAACCCATGTGAAATCGCTGCCGCCCTCGCAACTCATTCGACCCGCAAGCGCGCCATATACGGCAGGTGATCCGACAGCCACGCCGTTTCCTGGGTCGGCTGGATCCATTCGATCGGCTGCATGCCGCGCACGAACATCTTGTCGAGCGCGAGGGCCGGCGAGAAGGCCGGGAACGTGCGGCCCGATTCGCCGAGCAACGTCGCTACTTCGTGCAAGCCATGCTCGCGGAAGAGCGGCACCGAGTCATTGCGCCAGTCGTTGAAGTCGCCGGCGAGCACCAGCGGACCCTCCGGCGCTTCCTTCGCAATCCAGTGGGCGATCCAGTTCATCTGCCGCAAACGCGCCGAGCGCGTGAGCGCCAGGTGCGCGCACAGCAGCGTGACCGAATGGCCGCCAAAGGTTGCTCGTGCCACCAGCAAACCGCGCTTCTCGAAGCGATGCGCGGAGATATCCCAGCGTCCGCCGAGATCGAGCGGATGCGGCGACAGGATCGCATTGCCGTGCCGCCACGACGGCTTGAATACATTCGGCCCGAGCGCGATTTCCAGCTCCAGCGCGCGCGCAATCTCGGTGGCCTGGCAGTGCCAGACGTCGCTCAAAGGATCGGCCGTGAGCGGTGCGCCGAATCCGGATGACAGCACCGGTGACGGCATGCGCCGCGCCATCGCTTCCTGTAGAAAGTACGCGTCCGCATGGGTCGACTGAACCCAGCGCTGCATCGCCTTCCAGGCTTGAAAACCAAGCGGGGTGCGGCCTTTATGCAGGTTCCAGCTCACCGCAATGAAATCCTTGGGCGCTATGCTCTCGCGGATCAATTCTTCGGGGTTTCGCATGCCGCGTTATCCACGTGTTCTGTTTGAGGGCTTCAGTTATCCGCTGCAGTGATTCGCTTCAATTTGCGCTATTCGCGAGGCTCGCACGCACGCGGTAGACCAGATTCGGGTTCTTGTCGACGATCGTCCAACTGGTCCACTGGCTGGCCGGCACCTTCAGACCCGGATGGCTCGCGCTCACCTGACGCGGTTGCGGCGGCAGCTTGCAGCCGGTGTCGGTTTGCTGCGGGGTGTTTTCCTCGAAGGTTTCCTGCGCTTCGATCGACAGCGTGACCTCGTTCGCATCCGCTTGCAGCGGCGAAACCGTCAGCGTGCGCGCCAGATCGATGTTGCCGGCGGGCTGATCCTTGCAACCAACATTGTGCTGCACGATCTTGTGATGGGTATCGGTGCGCGCCTGGCCGACGGTCGTGGTGCCGTCGAATGCGTCGATCTGCTGGCCGTCGCGCATCACCTGCAACTGCCATTGCACGATCTGCTGCGCCGGCCGTTGTTGCGCATGTGCAAGCAACGAAGTGCCGAGCAGCACGGCCACGATACTGGTTTTCCACATAGAAGATTCTCCGGGGCACTGCGTCCGGGATGGCGTCCGCCCGAGTAGTCAGACGGCCATCTTACGCCTGATAGACAGAACGCTTTTCTGACACTTCAATGGGGGCCGGGTTCGGCAACAATGAATTTCACGTGGGGCTGCGAATCCCCCAAGGGGACCTCCTCCGGGGCGTCGCGGAAAACAGCCCGTTGTTAGCAGCAGAGCCGCACGACTGCTGGCTTGCACGTGGATATGGCCTCGTTACACTGGACTTGAAACGGCGCCCGGCAGGGTGCCGCTGCAGCAGGGCCAGCCAGACGGGGTGAGCTATGACAACAGCAGTGGTCAAACAGGAAATCGCCGTGGCGTCTTTCAGCCAGGTGTACGACCTCGATCGGGTCGAAGCCGCGCTGAACGATCTCGGCGAAGGCGCGAACGAGGCGCTGCGCGCCACGTACGAAAAGATGCTGAAGACCGGCAACCTGCGCTTTTGCGTCAAGCCGAACCGGATGCCCTCGATCGACGATCTGATCGACGCGCTGCCCAACTTCTCCGAGCCGCTCGACGATATCCGCAAGCAGGTCGCCTTGTGCCTCGAGACCGAAGACCGGCTCGAACTGATGCCGATCCTGCTGCTCGGCGACCCCGGCATCGGCAAGACGCATTTTGCGAAGCAGTTGGCGCGCCTGCTGGGCACCGCCTATCAATACGTGGCGATGAGTTCGTTGACGGCGGGGTGGATTCTGTCGGGCGCCTCGTCGCAGTGGAAGAACGCGAAGCCGGGCAAGGTGTTCGAGGCGCTGGTGAACGGCAGCTACGCGAACCCCGTGATCGCCGTCGACGAAATCGACAAGGCCACGGGCGATTCGCAATACGATCCGCTCGGCGCGCTCTATGCGCTGCTCGAACACGATACGGCGCAGGCCTTCATCGATGAATTCGCCGAGATTCCGATCAATGCGGGCCACGTGATCTGGATCGCGACGGCGAATGACGAGCGTTCGATTCCCGAGCCGATCCTGAACCGGATGAACGTGTACGAGATTCCGCCGCCCGACCAGGACGGGGCGCGCCGCATCGCGCAGTCGATCTACGACGAAATCCGCTCGGCGCACGCCTGGGGCTTGCGCTTTCCCGCCGAGCTGGGCGACGCCGCGCTCGATGCGCTGAAGCGGGCATCACCGCGCGAAATGCGGCGCGCGATTCTCAATGGCTTCGGCGCGGCGCGCATCGGCGGACGCGATCGGATTGAAGCCGGCGACATTCGACTGGACCACGGAAATCGCCGAAAACCGATCGGTTTTTGATGTTTTTTGATGTTTTTTGGCCTGTTTCAAGCATCCGGGCTGCCATCGGGCGGCCTTTTATTGCCTCAATTCACGGAATACATACTCAAAACAGGGTGAATGTCGTGGCAATTGTTTCCAATTGCGCGTTGATGCCGAAGCGCGCAAACGGGCAGGCCGACGTGGCGGGCGCGTCGCGTCAAGGCGTCAGCACGCGGAGCGAGGCGCGAGCGGCGCGGCGCGCCCATCGCGAGCATGAAGAATCGAGCGCGGCGACTGTGGACGGCGTACACTGATTCTGTCCGGCCCACATGCTCAAGACCCGCTCAAGACCGAATGCCCGCAGCCGTTTTCGACTGCGGGCATTTGTGTCTGTGCAGCGTCGTACAATTTTGAGGTGTGGGCAGGTGCATTCGACAGCGAGCGGTGTGCGGCACTCGGTAGCCGCATCCTGTCTTCATCTTTATCGGGTGAACGAGGCAGTGCGCGGTGGAGTCGGCCGCGTCAAGGGATATGGATCAAATCGAATGTGTAGTGATCGGCGCGGGTGTGGTCGGCCTCGCCGTGGCGCGCGCCCTGGCGGCGCGCGGGCGCGAAGTGATCGTGCTGGAAGCGGCCGAAGCGATCGGCGTGGGCACCAGCTCGCGCAATAGCGAAGTGATTCACGCGGGAATCTACTATCCGCGTGGCTCGCTGAAAGCGGCGTTGTGCGTGCGCGGCCGCGAGATGCTGTACGACTATTGCGCCGAGCACAACGTGCCGCATTCCCGCTGCGGCAAGCTGCTGGTCGCGACTTCGCGCAATCAGATTCCGCAGCTTGAAAGCATCATGGCGAAGGGCCGCGAGAACGGTGTGCTCGACCTGATGCGGATCACCGGCGACCAGGCGCAGGCGCTCGAGCCGGCGCTCGAATGTGTCGAGGCGGTGTTTTCGCCGCAGACCGGCATTGTGGACAGTCATCAGCTGATGCTGGCGATTCAGGGCGACGCGGAACGCAACGGCGCGGTGTGCGCCTTCCACGCGCCGGTCGAAGCGATCGAGGCGAGCAACGGCCGCTTCGTCATCAAGGTGGGCGGCGGTGCGCCGACCACCATCAGCGCTGCCTGCGTCGTCAACAGCGCCGGTTTGCACGCGAACGCGCTGGCCCGCAAGATTCGCGGGCTCGATGCGCGCCATGTGCCGCCGCTCTATCTCGCGCGCGGTAATTACTTCAGCATTTCGGGCCGCGCACCGTTCAGCCGTCTGATCTACCCCATGCCGAACGAAGCCGGCCTGGGCGTGCATCTGACGATCGACCTCGGCGGGCAGACGCGTTTCGGTCCCGACGTCGAATGGGTCGATGCGATCAATTACGATGTCGATCCGCACCGCGCGGAGTCGTTCTATGCGGCGATCCGCGCGTACTGGCCCGCGCTGCCGGACGGCGCGTTGCAACCGGCCTATGCGGGAATCCGTCCGAAGCTGTCCGGCCCGGGCGAGCCGGCCGCGGACTTCGTGATCCAGGGTCCGGCCGCGCATGGCGTACGCGGGCTCGTCAACCTGTTCGGCATCGAGTCGCCAGGGTTGACGGCGTCGTTGGCGATTGCGCAGCGCGTCTGCGAACTGAGCGGCCGCGCGTGATAGCTGGCCACCCGAGCCTGGCCACCTGAGCAGGCCTCCCGAGCTTGCCACGCGAGTTTCCACCCGAGTCTCCACCCCGGGTTTTCATCAGGCATTGGCATCCGCGCGCCTATCCGGCACGCCGCGCCCGATAGGCGGGCGCGCGCAGTACTAATTCGGTTATCTCTATCATTTGAGTCGTCACGCGCGGCGGCTTCATTGCTATCCTTGGGAACCGCTGTCATCAGAACGGCGATCAGTTCAATATAAATGGAGAGAGTCCCCATGAAATCATCCCGTCGTACGTTTTTGATCACCAGCATCGGTGTTGCATCCAGCTTTGTACTGTCGCGCCAGGCTTTTGCCGACGCGCCGAAGGTCGCCGAATCCGATCCGACCGCGCAAGCGCTCGGCTACAAGGAAGACGCCAGCAAAGTCGACAAGGCCAAGTTCGCGAAGTACGCGCCAGGCCAGGACTGCGGCAATTGCAGCTTCTATCAAGGCAAGCCCACCGACGCCTACGCCGGCTGTCCGATGTTCCCCGGCAAGCAGGTCGCGGTCAAGGGTTGGTGCAGCGCATATAACAAGAAGGCCTGATAGCGTCCGGGCCGCGTATACGTTAAGTGTCGCGGTAAGTGCGCCGCAACATGCCGGCGCGCGATTGAAGTTCGGATTGCAGTTCGATCATCGAGGCGTCTGCCGCAACCCGCGACAGACGCCTTTTTGTTGCTTGAAAACAGCTTGCGCGCTCTTTACACTCCAATGCGATTGCGTGGGCGAGCACAGTTTTTCTCTCATACGCTCACGCACACGCGACGCACCGCGGGACACCTTTCGCAGGCTGGAGATTCGAATGGCACTAGCGTCAAGGAGCCTCAATACACGGGCAGTCGCGGCGGCCGTGATCGGCAATGCGCTCGAGTGGTACGACTTCACCGTGTTCGGTTTCATGACGGTGGTGATTGCCCAGTTGTTCTTCCCGGTGGGCAACGATTATTCATCGTTGCTGCTCACCACCGCGACCTTCGGCGTCGCGTTCTTCATGCGGCCGCTCGGCGGCATCGTACTCGGACTCTATGCGGATCGCGCGGGACGCAAAGCGGCGTTGTCGCTCGTTATCGCGCTGATGACGCTCGGCATTCTGCTGCTGGCGATCGCGCCGCCATACTCGGCCATCGGCATTGGCGCGCCTTTGATGATCGTGCTCGGGCGTCTGCTGCAAGGCTTTTCCGCCGGCGGCGAATTCGGCAGTTCGACGGCGTTGCTGATCGAAGCCGCGCCGTTCTCGAAACGCGGCTTTTACGGCAGCTGGCAGATGGCGAGCCAGGCTGCGGCACTGCTGCTCGGCGCGGTGGCGGGCGCGTTGATCACACGCGGCTTGCCGCCCGAAACGCTGAAATCGTGGGGCTGGCGTGTACCGTTCATTTTCGGCTTGATCATTGGGCCGATCGGCTTCTACATCCGCCGGAATCTCGCCGATTCGGAAGCGTTTCTGCATGCGCAAAAAACCGCGCGCCGCGCGACGCTGCGCGAAGTGTTCAGCAGCCATAGCCGCGAGATTCTGTGTGGACTCGGCGCGGTGATCGCGCTCACCGTGACGATCTATGTGCTGATCAGCTATCTGCCGACTTTCGCGGTCAAGCAACTGAAGCTGCCCTACGCGCAGTCTTTTTACGCGGTGATCGTCGGCAACCTGCTGTTGACCGTGCTCTCGCCGCTGACCGGCGCATGGTCCGACAGGATCGGGCGCAAGGGGCTTTCGCTGTGGTCGCTGGTGCTGACGCTCGTGATCATTTACCCGCTGTTCGCGTGGCTCGCGGCGGAGCCGACCGTGTCGAAACTGATTCTCGTGCAGGCGCTTCTGTCGATCACGCTGTCCGGCTACTACGGTCCGTTCGGCGCGTTGATCGCCGAACTGTTTCCAGCGAACGTGCGCTCGATTGGCTTATCGCTCGCGTACAACATCGCGGTGATGCTGTTCGGCGGCTTTGGGCCTTTCATTGTGACGTGGCTCATCAACACGACCGGTTCGCCGCTCGCACCGACTTACTACGTGATGGGCGGACTGGCGCTGTCGATCGTCGCAGTGGCCTGCATCCCCGGCAAGCGCCACGCGGATCTCGACGCGCGGCGCAAGCCTGCCTGAAGGGAGCTTTTAGCGGCGGCTTTTCGACGGCGCCCTCTCTAGCTGCGCGCCTGCATCAACGGCGGCCGCTTGTCGAACCACGGCCGCGCCGCTTCGAGTTGCGCGGCAAGGCGCAGCAGGGTTGCTTCGCCGCCGTCACGCGCGGCGAACTGCACGCCGACCGGCAGTCCGCGCGCATTCCAGTAAAGCGGCATCGACATCGCCGGCTGGCCGCTGAGATTGAACACTTCCGTGCAGCCGGCCCACGCGAACGCTTTGTTCGACGCTTCGGTGAGCATCTTCTTCATCAGCGGTTCGAGCGGCATCGCGGTGATGGCGCGCATCTGCATGCGCTCCACGGAGGTGGGCTGCATTTCGCCGATCTTGATCGGCGCGGCGGCGAGCGTCGCGCACAGAATCACGTCGTAGCGGCTCAGCAGACCGGTGAGCCGTTCGGTGATGCGGCGCTGTTCTTCCAGCGCGGCGGGCAGTCCGCGTTCACCCAGCTTGCGGCCGACGTGCGCCATCGCCCACGTCGAAATTTCGAACTCCGTGCGCAGCGGTTTGCGGCCGGTGATGCGATTGGCGTTCAGCACCAGGTCTTCGGCGGTTACCGACCAGATCGTCAGGAACGCATGCCGGACTGCCGCGAAATCGATGCCGAGCGAGACCGGCTCGATGTTATGACCCAGCGAACTCGCGAGTTGCGCGGCGTCCTCGAGTGCGGCGCGCGCGTCGGCGGATAACGACGGCGCGAGCATCGGTTCGGTGACGTACGCGATGTTCAGCGGCTTGCATGGCTCGCGCGCGGCGCCCAGGAAGGTGCCCGGCGCGCCGGCCGGCCGGTCCGCGTTGCCGCCGAGCAAATCGAGCAGCAATGCGCTGTCGCGCACGCTGCGCGATACCGCGTGGTCGATGCCGAGTTCGCCAACGGCGGCGGTCGGCGTCGCGCGCGGCACCCGTCCGCGCGACGGCTTGAGGCCGAACAGTCCGCAGCACGAAGCGGGAATACGGATCGAACCGCCGCCGTCGGACGCATGCGCGAGCGGCACGATGCCCGCGGCGACCGCCGCCGCCGCGCCGCCGCTGGAGCCGCCTGGCGTGTGGTCGAGATTCCACGGATTGCGGCACGCGCCGAACAGTTCGGGCTCCGTATAAGGCATCTGACCGAGTTCAGACGTGCTGGTCTTGGCGAAGATGTTGAGCCCGGCCGCTTTGGCGAGCACGACGACCGGCGCGTCCTCGGTGGGAATGAAGTGGCGATAGTGACGGCTGCCCATCGCCATGCGCAGCCCGGCGACCGATGCGCCCAGATCCTTGATCAGAAAGGGCACGCCTGCGAGCGCGCCTTGCCCGATTCCGTCGGCCCTGCGATCCGCGCTATGCGCGCCATTCGCCCTGTTCGCGTCGTCGCGCGATGCGCGTTGACGCGCCGCGTCGTAGTCCTTCAGGACAATCGCATTGATCGCGGGATTGACGGCCTCGGTGCGTGAGATCGCGATATCCAGCAATTCACGCGCGCTTGCTTCGCGGGTGCGAACCAGTTCGGCGAGGCCGATGGCGTCATAGGCGAGATAGTCTGAATGCACGACGGATGAGCCCTCGCTATCGAGTGTTGGAACCGTGCCGATTGCATGGCGGCGTGATGAACTGCTGCGCCGGATGTGCCGTCGTTCCCGATTCATGCCAGCGTACTGGGGAAGACGGCGCACCGGATGCGCGCCGTCTTTCGAGAGAGTAACCGGGTTATAGCCCGCGGGTTATAGCCCGCGAGTTAAATCCGCGAGTTACAGACGTTCGCCGAGGAAGGTCAGCGTGCGGCCGTGCGCCAGCGCTGCCGCATGCTGGTTGTACGACGCGCGGTCCGAGCAGTTGAAGCCGTGATCGGCGTTCGGATAGATGTTGAATTCCGCATCCGTGCGACCCGCGAAGCGCTCCTGGATCTGGCCCACCGCCGACAGCGGAATATGCGCGTCGAGTTCGCCGTAGTGGAATTGCATCGGCACTTTGATCTTCGCGGCCTGGTCGAGCTTGTTCTGGATGCCGCCGCCGTAATAGGCGACCGCACCGTCGAGCGAGCCTTGCGCTGCCGCCAGATAGGCGAGCTGGCCGCCGAAGCAGAAACCGATCGCGGCGATCTTGCCGGTCACTTCCGGCATCGCGCGCAGCGCCGCGGCGGCCGCGCCGATATCCGCGACCGCCAGGTCGACGTTGGTCTTCTGCAGCAACTCGATGCCCTTATTGCGGTCGGCGCCCTCATAGGTCAGTTCGACGCGCGGCTGCGTGCGCCAGAAGATGTCCGGCGCGAGTGCGATGTAGCCGTCTTGCGCATACTGATCCGCGACCGAGCGGATGTGGCTGTTCACGCCGAAGATCTCCTGGATGATGATGACGGCCGGTCCCTTGCCGCCCTTGGGCAGCGCCAGATAGCCGCCGAAGCTGTCGTTGCCGGCGGGGATATCGATCCATCGGGAAGTCGTGCTCATGTTGCTCTCCATTGACCTGCGCACCGCTCGCTGTGCGAGGCCGGTCTGATTGAATGCCAAAGGCTCGAGTGCCTGAAGCGGGCGCTCAGTTTGCCATCAAAAGAAACGCCGTGCAGCGAGGCTCCGCGGGGCCTGACAGCGAGCCACGCAGCGCGGCAATCTCGTAAGACGATTGAAACATTCTCGATAATTCATTTTTCCGTTGCAGCGCGGCTGGGTACAGTCAGGCGTATCTGCTCGCCTGTGCTGCGAGGGTCTTGTGGGAAAAGGAATCGATCATGAGTGAAGGCAGTTTTGTGACGCCGTTTGCTGAACGTTTCAGGATGCGGGTGCCGGTTGTGCAGGCGCCGATGGTCGGCGGCGCGACCACGCCGGCGATGGTGGCGGCGGTGTCGAATGCGGGCGCGCTCGGATTTCTGGCCGGTGCGGCGTTGCAGCCCGAGAAGATCGCAAGCGAAGTGGCGGCGATTCGCGCGCTGACGGATCGTCCGTTCGGCGTCAATCTGTTCGTGCTGGAGACCGCTACGCCCGACGAGGCGACCGTGCGCCGCGCGCTCGAGGCGATCGATCCGTTACGGGCGGAGCTCGGTTTGGCGCCGGGCCGCCCACTCGAACGCTACGCGCCCGACTTCCGCGCGCAACTCGATACGCTGATCGAATTGCGCGTGCCGGTGGCCAGCTTCACGTTCGGGCTGCTCTCCAAAGACGATGTCGCGCGTTTGCACGCGGCGGGTCTATATGTAATAGGCACCGCGACGCATGTCGCCGAAGGGCAGGCATGGCGCGACGCAGGGGCCGACGCGATCGTCGCGCAAGGCGCGGAAGCCGGCGGGCATCGCGGCACCTTCATCGGCGCGTTCGAAGACGCGCTGATCGGCACCATGGCGCTCGTGCCGCAGCTTGCCGATGCGACCGGCCTGCCGGTGCTGGCGGCGGGCGGCATCATGGACGGACGCGGCGTGGCCGCCGCGCTGGCGCTGGGCGCTCAGGCGGCGATGATGGGCAGTGCGTTCATCACATGTGCGGAGAGTGCGATCTCGCCGGCATGGAAAGACCGTTTGCGCTCGATGCCCGACACCGCGACCAGCGTCACGCGCGCCATCACCGGCCGCCATGCGCGCGGCATACGCAATCCGCTGATGCAGCGCTTGACCGAATCAGCGCAAAAGATCGCGCCGTATCCGGTGCAAAACGCTTTGACACAGGAACTGCGTCAAACCGCGAGCCGTGCGGAAAACGCAGACTATCTGTCGCTCTGGTCGGGCCAGGGTACACCGCTTGGCCGCAAGCGCCGCGAAGGTCTGGGCGCCGCCGAACTGGTCGAGCAACTCGACCAGGAGTGGCTTGCGGCGGCGGCGCGGATCGCGGCGCTCAAACGCTGATTCAGCGCGGTTCAGGCGCGGTTCGAACGCAGGTCGTACGCGGTTCGTACGCCTCTTGCGCCTGCCCGCAATGCGCCTGCTTTTTACGCACAAAGCCTATTTGAAACATTAACGGTTTAACACGCTAAAACCTTTAGGCCGTGCCGTCAGACGAACCCATCATATAGCGGAAACCCGCATGGGCTGGTGCTTTCCAGCCTGTCTGCCCGGTCGGAACGGGCGCCTGTTGGATAAACGCTATTAGTGTTCATCCCACTTTCTCAAAAAAGTCCCACAAATTAATTTGATGGCCTACACTTGCGCGCAAGTACGGTTTGCCGCCTGCCACAAACAGGTTGGCGGACGTGCTGGCCAAGTGCATGAACGATGCAACCGGCGTGGTCGTCCACGGGACTGAGCGACACGTGTAGGGACGCGGGGGCACAGGGCGATTACGTTGTTTTTGGGACCGAAACTGGAGACTTACATGAACATCAAGATTCAAAAGCTGTTGCCGATCAGCGCTGCGGCGATGCTGTTCGCGACGTTGGCAACAACGGCCGCGGCCGACACTGTCGTCAAGATCGGTCACGTGGCACCGCTGACTGGTGGTATCGCTCACCTGGGGAAAGACAACGAAAACGGTGCGCGCCTGGCGGTTGAGGAAATCAACGCCAAGGGCCTGACGATCGGTGGCCAGAAAATCACGCTGCAACTCGACGCACAAGACGATGCGGCTGACCCGCGTACGGCAACTCAAGTCGCCCAGAAACTGGTCGACGATAAGGTCGTTGCAGTGGTCGGTCACTTGAACTCGGGCACGTCGATTCCGGCTTCGAAGATCTACAGCGATGCAGGCATCGTGCAGATCTCGCCGTCGGCGACTAACCCGGCTTACACGCAACAGGGCTTCAAGACGACGTACCGCGTTGTGGCGACCGATGCGCAACAGGGCCCGGCACTGGCTAACTACGCATCCAAGTCCATGAAAGTGAAGAGCGTCGCGATCGTCGACGACTCGACCGCTTACGGCCAGGGTCTGGCGAACGAATTCGAAAAGACCGCGAAGTCGTTGGGCCTGAACGTGATGTCGCATGACGCGACCAACGACAAGGCTGTCGACTTCCGCGCGATTCTGACGAAGATCAAGGGTGAAAACCCGGACGCGATCATGTACGGCGGCATGGACGCCACCGGCGGCCCGTTCGCCAAGCAAGCCAAGCAGCTCGGCCTGCGCGCGAAGGTGCTGGCAGGCGACGGCGTGTGTACCGACAAGCTGTCGGACCTGGCCGGCGACGCAACCGACAACATCGTCTGCTCGGAAGCCGGTATGGCGCTCGAGAAGATGGCTGGCGGCGCGGCGTTCCTCGCCAAGTATCAGAAGCGTTTCGGTCAGCCGATCCAGATCTACGCTCCGTTCACGTATGACGCCGTGTACATCGTCGTCGACGCAATGAAGCGTTCGAGCTCGACCGATCCGGCGAAGATCCTGGCAGCCATGCCGACGACCGACTACAAGGGTGTGATCGGTGAAACCACGTTCGACTCGAAGGGCGACCTTCAGCACGGCGTGATCTCGCTGTACAACTACAAGTCGGGCAAGAAGACGCTGCTTGACGTTGTGAAGATGTAAAACTGCGTGTTCGGCGACAGCTTTGCGTGTCGCCGGTCAAGTGGTTCGAAGGCACGCGCGCCGCATGGCTCGCGTGCCTTTTCTTTTGGCCGGACGCATGAGACGCTGACGGTTTGACGCATGAGACGCTGACGGTCTGACGAATGCCGCTGTATGCCGCCTGGGAGAATGACGTGAGCTCTGAGATCCGCTCGATCGATGACGGCTGGCGCCGCTGGATTGCCGAGAATCTGCTGCTCGATGCACCGCCGTCGGCGCTCCATGGCGTGCTGATTGAACATGGTTTCGACGCGGCCGAAGCCGCGCGCGAAATCGAGGCCGCACTCGCGAGTCCCTATTTGCAGGGCGCCACGCGCTTGCGCAATCGTTTGCGCAAGCGCGACTGGATGTTGTCCGTGTACAGCACGCTGAGCCGTTTGCGCGCTCACAGCGATACGGTCGAACGGCGCGAGCGTCTATCGCGCGATGAATTCTTTGAGCAGTACTACTTTCAGAACCGGCCGGTCATCATCACCGGCGCCTTCGATTTCTGGCCGGCTCGCACCCAATGGAATTTCGATTACTTTCGCTCGTGTTGCGGCGATTGCGAAGTCGAGGTGCAGTTCGGCCGCGAGTCGGATGCGAACTATGAAATCAATCAGCCGAAGCTCAAGCGGATGATGCGCTTTGCCGATTATGTCGATCTCGTCGAGCGCAGCGGCTCGACCAACGATTTCTATATGACGGCCAATAACACGTCGCACAATCGCGCGGCGCTGGCCGCGTTATGGTCAGATGTGCCGACCATTCGCGAATATCTCGATGCCGGGTCGCCCGATACCGGATTCTTCTGGTTTGGACCGGCGGGCACCAGAACGCCGTTTCACCATGATCTGACCAATAACTTCATGGCGCAGGTGATCGGCCGCAAACATATCAAACTGGTTCCGCTGTCCGATACGCCGCATATGGCCAATTATCTGCACTGTTATTCGCAAGCGGACGGCAGTGCGATCGATTACGCGCGTTTCCCGTCGATGCGCAATGCGCAGCTGATCGAATGCACGCTGGCGCCGGGCGAATTGCTGTTTTTGCCGATCGGCTGGTGGCATTACGTCGAAGGACTCGACGCGTCGGTGACGATGACTTTCACCAACTTTCTGCAGCGGAACGATTTCTCGCGCAATTACGATACGTATCACGATCTGTGAGGGATTCGCGCGGCGCGTCGGCGGCTTTGTCGCGGCGTTAAAAAAACGGCGAGCCGGTTGCCCGGCTCGCCGCCCCCCTTCGACGCTGGTGAATGGGTTTTCGTGTGCCGTTACGTCCGCCGATGCAGCGACAGCGCGATCCCGCATCAGATTTTCAAACGACGCAGCAGTTTCGGACCGGCAACCGCGATCAGCGCCGAGCACACCGCGACCACCGACAACCCGATCGACAAACTGGTCATCTGCGTCACCGCGCCGATGATCACCGGGCCGAGCAGGAGGCCGAAGTACGCCAGCCCCGCGACGTGCGCGAGTCCTTCGGCGGCATGAATTCCTTTGACGCTTGCCGCCGCCGCGAACAGCACCGGCATCATGTTGGCGAGCCCGAGGCCCATCAGCGTGAAGCCGATCAGCGCGGCTGCCGCGTTCGGCAGCAGCAGCGCGCCGACCATCCCCGCAAACGCGAGCGACGCGCTCGCCATCACCAGTTGCGGCGCGCCGAAGCGGGCGCGCACCGCGTCCCCGGCGAAACGCGCCGCCGCCATGCCGCCCGAGAACGCCGCGTAGGCCGCGCTGGCGAGCGCCGGCGTCGCCAGCACGACGTCGCGCATGTAGACGGTCGCCCAGTCGTACATGGCGCCTTCGGCGATCAGCGCAACCAGCGCCATCGCGCCGAGCGCCCACAACGCGGGCGAGCGCCAGCGGTTGGCGCGCGGCGTGGCGGCATCCGGATGATCGGCGTGCGGCACATGCGGCAGCACGGAAGGACAAGCCGCGATCAGCACCAGCGCGCTGACCGCCGCGGCCAGTGCAAGGTGCACCGCCGGCGCCATACCGCGCGACAGCAACGCGCCGCCGACCGCCGCGCCAAACATCCCGCCGACGCTGAACATGCCGTGCAGCGACGACATGATCGGCTTGCCGAGCGCCTTCTCGACGGCGCTGGCTTCCGCATTCATCGCGACGTCGAGTGTGGCCATGCCCGCGCCGAAGATGGCCAGCACGATCAGCAACAGCCAGTAAGCGGGCACGACCAGAATCAGCGCCGCGCACACCGTCATGACGAGGCCGCCCGTAAGACAGGCGCGGCGCGTGCCGACGCGCGCGATCCACGAAGCGTTCGCCGCCATCGCGCCGATCGAGCCGCCCGCCACAGCCAGCAGCGCGAACGACAGCAGCGCCGCGTTCAGATGGAAGCGGTCGCGCACGGTGGGCACATGTACCCCCCACGATGCGTACATCATCCCGGCAATGAAAAACACCGCCATGGTGGCAAAACGGGCGCGCTGGCGCGCGGTGCCGGAAAGGTCGCGGTGAGCGGCGGGGAGGGTGGCGAATTCGGAAGAGCGGTCGGGCACTGAAATCTCGTCGAGGGAGAGAACGCCGGAAGAAAGCGCGTTGAAAGCGAATTTCCGATTCTATCGAAGCGTGCCGTCTCCTGCCCGGAGCGCGGTGATCTAGTATTTACGATTATTCGGGGCGGCGTGAAATGAGAGACGTGCGCCCCCAACCCGTGTGCCGGTTATCTTGCCGGTCATCCATTGAGGGACGCGCACTTGAACATTCCCGCCCACGCTCCGCTGCATCTGCTGCATACCGCTGCTGTCGGCACGCTTGCGACCCATGCGCGCCAGCCGCAAGGCTTTCCCTACCCGTCGGTGCTGCCATTCGCGCCGGATTCGCGGCACCGTCCGACGATTCTCGTGAGCCGGCTCGCCGAGCATACGCACAATCTGCACGCCGACCCGCGCGCCGGTTTTCTGGCCGTCGACGCGCCCGATGGCGACGTGCTGAGCAGCCAGCGCGTTACCTTGCTCGGCACCTTCGAACCGGTCGACTCGACGCCCGAGGTCGTGGACCGCTATCTGCGCTATCACCCGGACGCCGAACGCTACCTGGTTCTCGGCGACTTCACGTTCTGGGCGATGAAGATCGAGCGGCTGCGCTATATCGGCGGCTTCGGCTCGATGGGATGGCTCGACGGCGCCGAACTCGATCCGCTTGCGCCGCTCGGCTTCGATGAAGAGCGCGCGTTGATCGAGTACTTCACCCGGCATTCGGCGCATGCCGCCGAACTCCAGTTGCTTGGCGTCGATCGATACGGCGTCGATCTGAAACACGACGGCGTTCGCACCCGTTTCATTTTCGACGACGCCATACGCGATACTGAAACCTTGCACGCCGCGCTCGAAGTTTGCATCCAGCGCCACGCGAATCAAGCTTGATTGCTTTGATTGCCGCTCGGGGAAAACACGTATATCGCAATAACGACGGAGACATCTACCGCAATATGTGACACGGCTTCATGTTAAAGCTTTCATGCCGTGAAATGTTGGTACGAAATATCCATCTTAATTTTCATTTTTTGATAATTAATCTCATAATTACTGATGCCTCGCTACGGTTTTTCAGCAAAACACGAAACCAGCCATTTGAAAGACTGTGCGTAACGCGGCGGTCGATGGAAATTTTTTGAAACGAAATAGGATTAATTTTACGAAGCGACTTTTGCAGTCTTTCTATTTTGTGTTAATCTCGCCATCAAATTCCGAGGCATGATCACTTTCAAAGGGCAAGCTGGCTTAAGACTGGCAGTCATTTATCCAAACCATAAGGGAACCTATGTCTTCCTACAAGGAACTACTCGCCCAGCGCGAGAAGCTCGAAAAGCAGATCGAAGAAGCGAAGTCGCGTGAATACGCGGAAGTGTTGAATGAGATCAAGCAGAAAATGGCCGACTACGGCATTACGCTGAGCGAGCTCGGCGGCGGCCGCGCTGCCAAGGGCGCTAAAGCCGCCGGTCGTCCGCGCGCGGGCGTTGCGCCGAAATATCGCGACCCGGACAGCGGCAGCACGTGGTCCGGCCGTGGCAAGCCGCCGCGCTGGATCGCAGGCCTCGATCGTGAGAAGTTTTTGATCCAGAAGTAATGCAGTACACCAGTGGCGCCATTACAGCACCGCTGCTGACAAGAAAACCGCGCACCGTCCAGGGCGCGGTTTTTTTTATTGCGCCGGCGAATTGACATGCATTTGTCACACGTGCTCCATCCGATTGGAACGCGAATGCTTTTCGTTTAGATAAGCATCTGATTTAAAAGGGAAATTTAATGTCTGGATGGAACTATTTCGAGATGATCCGGGTAGAATGCAGCCATTGAACCTTTTCTCGCTGCTTCAGATGCCTTCCGCTACCGCCGTCCAGTCCGCCGAGAAACATCGCGTTGCGCGCAAAAGCACCTTTGTCAGTATTGCGCTGAATACGATGTTGATGGCGCTGCAAATCGTCATCGGCGTGTTTGCGCATTCTCAGGCGCTGGTCGCCGACGGTGTCCATTCGCTTGCCGATCTGATTTCCGATTTTGTCGTACTGGTCGCCAATCGGCACAGCGGCGCGAAGCCGGATGCCGGTCACAATTACGGACACAGCCGCTATGAAACCGTCGCTTCATTATTTTTGGGCGGACTGCTGATTGCGGTAGGCGTCGGCATGTTATGGCGCGCCGGTACGCGTCTTGCCGATTTGCAGAGCATTCCCGCCGTGCATATGAGCGCGCTCGCAGTCGCCGTTCTCGTGTTGATTTCCAAAGAAAGTCTGTTTCGCTACATGTTGCGCGAAGCGCAGCGCGTGCGTTCGGCAATGCTGATTGCGAACGCATGGCATGCGCGTTCGGATGCGGCGTCGTCGCTGGTGGTGGCGATCGGCATTATGGGTAGCCTCGCGGGCGTGCGCCTGCTCGATCCGATCGCCGCGGCGATTGTCGGCTTCATGGTGGCGCGCATGGGGTGGACGTTCGGCTGGGACGCGCTGCAGGATCTGTCGGACCGCGCGCTCGACGAAGCCGCGGCCGCCGACATGCGCAAGCTGTTGCTATCCACCCCCGGCGTGCGCGATGTGCACGAACTGCGTACGCGCAAGATGGGCGATTTCGCGCTCGTCGACGCGCACATTCTGGTCGATCCGCTGATTTCGGTTTCGGAAGGGCATTACATCGCGGAGTCGGCGCGCTTGCACGTGTTGACCGACAACCGCGTGCTCGACGCGCTCATCCATGTCGACCCCGAAAACGATGCGCTCGCACGGCCACCGGTCAACCTGCCGACGCGTGAGCGGGTAGTCGCCGAAGTCGATGCGGCGCTGGCCGAGGGCGGTATAAAGGCTGCGGCGGTCAATATCCACTATCTGAGTACGGGGCTGGATGTCGAAGTGACCTTGCCGGCCGCCGGTTCGCGCGCCGTCGAGAGCGACGCGCAGAATCTCACGCGCGTCGACCTGGCTGCGCTCAAGCGCCGCTTGGGCGCACGCAAGCTCGATGTGGTGCGGGCATTGGATACGGCGCCGGCTGAAACAGGCTCCGCGAAGGAAGCCGGGGCGGGCGAGGCGAAGGTACGCGGCGGGCTCGCCGAGCCGCACCACGCCCCCTGAACGCGCCGCCATGATGTGGGGCGCGAAAAGCTCGCGCCAGCTTCGGCGTCACGGTGTCACAGCGGCAATTGCGTATCGAATTTGATCTCGCGGAGCACGACGCTCGTACGCACCTGCGCAACAGCCGGAATCTTGAAGATGCGTTCGTGCAGAAAGCTGTCGTACGCCTTGATGTCCGGCGCCACGATCTTGAGGATGTAATCGGCTTCGCCGGTCGTGCTGTAGCACTCGGTGACTTCCGGGCAGGTGGCGATTTCCCGCTCGAACTGTTCGACGCCGCCTTCGGTGTGCCGTGTCAGATGAATATGTGCGAGCGCGCAGACGTGCAGCCCGAGCTTTTCGCGATCGAGCAGCGCCGTGTAGCGCTGGATCACTCCCGATTGCTCCATGTCCTTGATACGCCGCCAGCATGGCGTGCTCGACAGGCCGACCTGGTCGGAAATCTCTTGCACGGAGCGGCGTGCGTCGAGTTGCAGCAGGCGCAGGATTTTTTGAGAGAACGTATCGAGTGTCAACTGCGCCTCCGTTTGCGTCGCCGTATCAACGCATGGTAGAGGGCTCGAAAACGAAACGCAATGCAAAACGGCTTCGGCGAGGGAGATTACCTAATTTACCGGTTCCTCAGCGGTGTTTTGCCCTGAGTCGTCCCCATCTTTACCGGCTGCGACACTCGCCTGAGTGGCTCGCAACTCCTTGAGCATGTTGCAGAAGAGTGCGCCCTGTTCGATCGCGTCGTCGAGCGCGACGTGCGTGTGCGGATGATCGTCGAACCAGTGTTTCGGAAAGCGCGGTTTGATGCTCTTGCGATACGGCAAGCCGGTCATCGCGAAGGCCAGCGTCTTGATGTCGAGCGCCGACCAGGAAAACGGGCAACGGCCGGCAAAGCGCATCATGTACCAGAACATATAGGTGAAGTCGAAACCCGCCGGCATCGCCACGAACACCGGTTTGCCCGGCAACGCTTCAACCCATTCGACGTAGGCGTTCAGTGCGGCTTCCGGCTGCTGCAAATCCTTGCGGCAGGCTTCCCACGCATCGGGCTGCGTCTTCCACCACGCGGCTTGCACCGGATGCGGCGCGGCGCCTTCGAGCAATTCGAGATTCGCCGAGAAAGTGGCGATCAGCTGCTTGTCTTCGGTATAGGCAGCGGAGGCGAAACTGAGCATCGAATGCGGGCCGGGAATCGGGCCGTCCGCTTCGACGTCGGTGCTCACATAGATTTCGCTGCTCATGCTTCTACTCCGTCCGCGACGTATGGATTGGAGCGGCGCTCGGCGCCGAACGTCGAGGTGGGGCCGTGACCCGGCACGAAGGTGACGTCGTCGCCGAGCGGCCAGAGTTTCTCGCGGATCGAGCGCACCAGATCGGCGTGATTGCCGCGCGGAAAATCCGTGCGGCCGATCGACCCGGCGAACAGCACGTCGCCCACCAGCGCGAGCCGATGTTTGCGGCTGAAGAACACCACGTGTCCCGGCGTATGGCCGGGGCAGTGATAGGCCTCGAGGGTTTCGTCGCCGAATTGCACGGTGTCGCCATCTTGCAGCCAACGGTCCGGCTCAAACGCCTCTGCGGCTGGAAAGCCGAAGCGCGTACTTTGATCCGGCAGCTTGTCGAGCCAGAAGCGCTCGTCGGGATGCGGACCTTCGATCGGCACGCCGTAGTGCGCGGCAAGCGTCTTCGCGCCCGCGCAGTGATCGATATGCCCATGCGTCAGGAAAACTTTTTCGACCGTCACGTTCTGGCGCGCTACTTCGCCCTGAATGACATCGAGGTCGCCGCCCGGATCGACGACGGCCGCGCGTCCGGTCGCCTCGCAAACGAGCAGCGAACTGTTCTGCTGGAACGGCGTGACGGGGATCAAGGTGACTTTCATGGATGACGGCGCCGCTGGAAAAACGTTGATTGTACCGGCGTCTCGCCTACCCTCGCCGGGGGCGCCGAGACCTTGTTGCAGCGGGCCGTCGCTTGCCCATTTTTGCAACGATAGTGAAAAATCATCAAGGTTTTCAGTCGCTTGCCATCTCAGAAATTTCTTTTTGGTATAATGCCCTCCAGTGCACGGGTCACCGTGCCGCCACAAGGTGATGCGTCCCCATCAAAAATGGGCACGAGAATTGCCACTCAAGTATGTGCCGTCGCGCTTTACCGACGGCAATCCAGTATCGATGCATTCGATGCACACGTCTTACCCAGCCAGGCGCCGCGCGCCTGCAACGGACCTAACCTCCGTGACGCTGGGTGGGGCCTACGCCGCCGTTCCTGCACGCTGAGTTCCGCGCGCAAGAACGTGTTTGCCACGTTCGATGGCGGCATGTGGGGTCTGGTCAGGCTGCCGGGGACAGGTTGCGCCAGACGTGAAAATTAACCGTGCGGTAGCGGCTGTGTGAGCCGCATCCGGGCTTCTGCGTACTGCGCTCGTCTGCGCGGCGCGCTGTCGTCCCTTGCCGCCGGAGTCGCAGGCAACACGCTCAATTTTTCGCGTGATGCGGCTCGACAATGTGATTGCACGTCTTATGAAAACTCGGTTAACCCGCGGTCTCGGGAGTCTGTTCGCCTTTTTTGTGCTGGTCGGCTGCGCGACGCCTCCGGGCGCCAGCAGCACGTCCGCAAGCGGCATGCCGCTCGGCACGAAGAATGCGCAGGCGGGCTCGTTTGGGCCGCAAGCCTTCGGTGGCGCTCCGGCATCCAATGACGCCGCCAAAGGCTTATCGTTAGCCGACGCGCAGCCGCTGACGGACGACGGTCCCAGCATTTCGGACTTCCATCAGACCGGCCGCGCTTCCTGGTACGGCCGCGGCTTTCATGGCCGCCGCACCGCCAACGGCGAACGTTACGACATGCACGCGCTGACCGCGGCGCATCGTACGCTGCCGCTCGGCTCGTTTGTGCGTGTGACCAATCCGGCCACCTCGCGCTCGGTCGTCGTGCGTATCAACGACCGTGGTCCGTACGCGCGCGGCCGGGTGATCGACCTGTCGATGGCCGCCGCGAACGTGCTCGACATGCGCCATGCCGGCACCGCGCGGGTCAAGATCGAAGGGTTGACGCGGCAGGAAGCAAGGGCTGCACGTAACGAAATACTGGCGTCGAACTCGGGTTCGAGCGCCGAGAAATAAGCTGATGGCGGCAGGCGTGTTTCAGGCGCAGCCGTAACGCCGGCGAGCAAGCGGCACCGCCCGCTTGCCGTGCTGCAAGATTCAGTCAAAGGGCCGCCTCGCGCGGCCCTTTGTTTTTTACTCGTCCTTCTTCAGCGCCAACGCGCGCGTGTACAGCGTGTTGCGCGACGCCCCGGTGATGGCCGCAGCGACTTTCGCCGCGCTGCTCACCGTCAGCTCTTCCAGCAGGATGCCCAGCAACGCGTCGTGATCCTGCTCGCCGGCGGCTTCCGCCTGCGCGCCTTCCACCACCAGCACAAATTCACCGCGTTGCCGGTTCGGATCGGCGGCGAGCCACGCTGGCCCTTCGGCCAGGGTGCCGCGATGCAGCGCTTCATGTAACTTCGTCAATTCCCGCGCGATCAACAGCTTGCGCTCGCCGCCGAACGAGTCGGCCAGTGCCTGCACCGTCTCGACGATCCGGTGCGGCGCTTCGTAGAACACCATGGCGTGCGGATGCGTCGCGAGCGTTTGCAGCGTTGTCGCGCGTTGTTTTGCTTTCGGCGGCAGGAAGCCGAGGAACGAGAACGTCGCGACCCAGTCGCCGGCCGCGCTCAACGCGGTGGCGAGCGCGCTTGCGCCGGGTAGCGGAATCACCGGGAAGCCCGCTTCGCGAACCGCGTCGACCAGTTTTGCTCCGGGGTCGGAGATGCCCGGCGTGCCCGCATCGGACACGTATGCCACGCGTTCGCCCGCTCGCAGATGTTCGATCAGGCGCAGCGCCGCGGCCCGCTCGTTGTGCTGATGAACCGCGACGAGCGGCTTCGAGATGCCGTAGCGCGCGAGCAGCTGGCCGGTGTTGCGGGTGTCTTCGGCGGCGATGCGGTCCGCGAGTCCGAGCACATGCAACGCGCGCAGGGTGATGTCGGCGATATTGCCGATCGGCGTGGCCACCACATACAGCGCGGCAGTGGGGTACTGTTGCCCTTGCGCGAGTTCGAAGAGAGGAGTCATGAGACAGAAGACGCAGACAGACAGAACGAGGCCGCCATTGTGCCACGCAGCGGCGCGCGAGCCGGGCGGCGCGCGGACGGCGCGACATGCCGCCGGCGCCACGGCGGTGAGCGTGCCGAAGGGCGTAACGATGAACCGGACAGAGAGCACACCAAAGGGCACACCAAAGGGCACATTAAAGGGCACACCAAAGGGCACATCAAAGGGCACATCAAAGGGCACACCAAAGGGCACACCAAAGAGCACACCAAAGAGCACACCAATGAGCACGCCAATGAGCACACCAATGAGCACGCCGACGGGCAGAGCGGTGACCGCACCGAACGGCACGCCAATGAACGTATTGAAGAGCGCCGCGGCGCGCGCGCCGGCGAGCTTGCCCGTCAGCGCGCACAACTTTTTGGGACCTGCCCGGTCCAAACTCGTCGGCGCCGCTTTCGAGGCGCGTGCGCTGGAGTTTCTGCAGCGGCAGCGTCTGCGGTTCGTCGCGCGCAATGTGATGTGCCGCGGCGGCGAGATCGATCTCGTGATGCGCGAACGTGACGGCGCATTGGTGTTCGTCGAGGTTCGCGCGCGTGCGCAGCGGCACTATGGCGGCGCGGCGGCGAGCATCGGGTGGCAGAAGAAGCAGCGTATTGTGCGCGCCGCACGGCATTATCTGGCGACCCGCGGCCGGTATTCGCGCGACGAACCCGCGTGCCGTTTCGATGTGATTGCGTTCGAGGCCGGCCGGCTCGTGTGGCTGCGCGATGCGTTTCGCGCCGACGAAGTCTGACGCGGTGCGCGGAGAACGCGTGTGAGTGCGATAAACTTGCGCTCGCGTGCGGGTGCGCGAGCGACGCGCGCCAGCAGAAAAGCAGCGCGTTTTGCGACGTATTCGCGAACGTGCGGGGTTGCCGGCATCACGCGTCAGCACAAAGCGAGTATCGCGCGGAAGCGAAATGAGCGCCGCGCGGGCAGTGCGGAGCACCACCTGAAAGCACCCCAGTCTTCACAACACGGCCGCATGGCGCGGCTCATTCGCGGTACAAAATAGAGACTCGATGTCAGTCGAACGCATTCAACAACACTTCCGCGACAGCGCGGCAGTCAAACTCGAAGCCCTCGAAACCCTGTCGATGCCGATCGCCGCTGCGGTCGACACGATGTTCACCGCGCTTGCCAACGGCAATCGCATTCTTGCGTGCGGCAACGGCGGCTCGGCAGCCGACGCGCAGCATTTCGCCGCTGAACTGATCGGCCGATTCGAACGTGAGCGTCCGGGTTTGCCGGCGATCGCGTTGACCACGGACACGTCCGTGCTGACCGCGATTGCCAACGACTATTCATTCGAGCAGATTTTCTCGAAGCAGGTCTGGGCGCTCGGCCAGTCGGGCGACGTGCTGCTGGCGATCACCACGTCCGGCAATTCAGCCAATGTGCTGGCCGCGATCGAAGCCGCGCACGAGCGGGAAATGATCGTGGTCGCGCTGACCGGCAAGGGCGGCGGGCGCATGCAGGAAGTCTTGAGCGACACCGATATCCATGTGTGCGTGCCGTCCGATCGCACCGCGCGTATCCAGGAAGTGCATTTGCTGACCATCCATTGTCTGTGCGACGGCATCGATGCCATGTTGCTGGGCGAAGATTGAGACTGATTCCGAAGGAGAGCTAGTTGATGAGCGTATTCCGCGTCAAGAAGACACTGGTGAGAACCGTGCTGGTGGTCGGGTTCGCGGCGGGACTGTCCGCGACGTTGCAGGGTTGTTTCCTCGCCCTCGCTGGCGCAGCGGGTGGCGGCGCGCTGGTGGCGACCGACCGGCGCACGCTCGGCGCGCAGACCGAGGATCGCGAGTTGCAGGTGAAGGCGCTCGCGCAGATCAGCCAGAATTTGCCGGACTCGGCGCACGTGAACGTGACGGTGTTCAACCGGCGCGTGCTGCTGACCGGTGAAGTGGCGGGCGAGGTGTCGAAGCAGCGGGCCGAGACGATCGTACGTGGCTTGAACAACGTGAACACGATCGTCAACGAACTCGCGATCATGCCGGCCAGCTCGTTCTCGTCGCGCACCAATGACACGTACCTTGAAACGCGCGTGAAGACCGCACTGATCGCCGAGAAGAATATTTCGGCGAACAACTTCAAGGTGGTGGCCGAGCGTGGCTCGCTGTATCTGATGGGTCTCGTCACGATGGACGAAGGCAATCGCGGCGCGGATGTGGCGAGCCGCGTGCCGGGCGTGACGCAGGTCGTGAAGGTGTTCCAGTACATCCAGCCGCAGGAAGCGGCGGCGGCTGCCGCGGCTGCGGCAACTGCGCCGGTGGCTGCATCGCAACCGGACGCCAGCGCGCCGACGGTCGGCACGATTCCGGATTCGTCGGTGAGCGCTCGTCCGCTCGAGCAGCAGGCGCCGGCGCCGGTCAGCAATTCGAGCTCGGTGCATCCGGGCAATCCGAAGACGACGCCATGAAGTGGGGCGTTGCTTTCGCAGGCGCTGTATTGACGGTTGGCGTGTTGGGCGGTGCTTTTGCATCGACGGCGCAGGCAGCTGATACGCCGCGCGGCCAGATGGTGGCAAACGCGAATGCGTGTATGGGATGTCACGCGGTGGACCGCAAGCTGGTCGGGCCATCGTTCCAGCAGATCGCGACGAAGTACAAGGGCGATGCGCAAGCGCCGGCAAAGCTGTCGCGCAAAGTGAAGGACGGGGGGGCTGGCGTATGGGGCATGATTCCGATGCCGGCGCATCAGTCGATGAGCGATGCGGACATCCGCACGGTGGTCGATTGGGTGCTGGCGGGCGCGCCATCGAAGTGATGTTTTGGCGCGCGGCGGCGCTTGGCAAAACGGAAAATGCCTGTGCTAGAATAATTTGTACATTGGGGGGGTAGCTCAGCTGGGAGAGCGTCGCGTTCGCAATGCGAAGGTCGGGAGTTCGATCCTCCTCCTCTCCACCAAGTTTTTGTTTAGAAACAACGCACTACGTCTTGCGATGTAGTGCGTTGTTTTGCATTCTGGCGCAGGTTTTTGCACACTCGGTGTGGCAAATTTGTGGCGCCACACTGTCTTCCACATCAAGCGCGGCACATTGGTAGAAAACGCTTCGCAACTCTACCGAGATCTGACCGGCCGTAAAACGCAATCTTGCATGCATCAGCTAACCAACGCCGCTGTGTGCACGAATGTGACATGGCGCAAAAGGGCCATTGTCCATGCAAGCATTACTCACGGTCGATCAACTGGCGCAATGCCTCCGCAAATCGGTTGCGAGCATTCGTAGCGACGCAACTCGAAACCCTCAGTCCTTACCTCCCGTCTGTCGCCTGCCGGGGACGAAGCGTCTTCTATGGCGGGTCGAAGACGTCGAGAATTGGCTCGGCGCACACGTGAGCTTGGTGGTCGTGGAAGCCGAGCCTGAGGAGAAAATTGCCGCTCGGAGGCGTGGGCGTCCGACGAAGACAGATCAGGTCGCGCGGCAACGCCGCGAGGAAATGTTATCCGGCAGCAAGCCGACGAGTCAGTCGGCTCGTTGATTCATGACGCTCACAATGGTGCGGGCGAGGCAGCCCGGTGCCGCGGATGCTGCCCTTGCACGCTTGACAGAGAATCGACGCACTGCAGCGACAACGGACGTTCCGGCTGCCAAGGTACGCCAAGAACTTTTTCTCCCGGGTCTTGGCGAGCTTAGACGCGCAATGCCGAACCATATCGCTCGTTCAAGCTTGTTCTGTCCAGTCGCTAGAGGGCCGAAGACGTTGCATCGAGATAGTCTTCTAATCACCCGTAAAGACGCGGTCATCAAGTTTTGGGGGGAGCAACTCGATGAAGCGCAGGCCGATGTTTGGATGCAGGTGATGTACGAGGCAACAACGCGTCCGTTGGGCGAACCAATTCCCATCTGCCGAGCTCAATTTTTGCGCGCCATTGGGCGCCATACTGGCAAGTATGAGTATGCTTGGCTGCATCGCACGATGAAAGCGCTGTCCTTCGCCATGCTCGTGATCGAGGCAACGAACGATGGCAAACCGAAGCTGCACGTCGGCACTTCCGGCGCCCTGCACTTGGTTGACGGTTTTGACTACGACGATGTTCGCAAAGAGTACTCAGTTCGGGTCGATCCGAGGTGGCGCTACCTATACGAAAATCGCGAATTCGCCTTCATTGATTGGGCAAAACGCCTGCAAATACGGCAGGGCCAAGAAATGGCGAAAACTCTTCAGCGCCTTGTGGCAACCTCAGACGACATCATTCAACGATTTCGTCTCGTGTGGTTGAAGGAAAAGATGCAGTACCGCAGTCCAATGCGAAAGTTCAAAAGCTCGCTGACTGCTGCCATGAAAGAACTGGAGCGGCTTGAGATCATAGCCGCGGGGCGCATTGAACTTAGCACCAAAGGGATTGAACAGGCTGTGTGGATACGGATCGACGGTGAAGCCAACCATCGGGGTAGCGTTCCTCTTGCATCGGGGTAGCGTTCCGCTCTATCGGGGTTGCATTCCGCTTCATCGGGGTAGCGTTCCTGGTGCGTTGCCAAGATGCTCGCTGGCAAAGGCTTTGAGGGACGCTGTTTGCCCTCTACCTTCTTTCTACCTTTCTCTTACTGGGCAAGAATGTGGACAACTTTACGACTTTGAATGGTCAGAAGGCTTGCGATTTGCACGTGCGGGACCTGTGTCAACTTCCTACTTCGGTTCGCTCGAGTCGCTGACCTGCGGCACTTCGGTTGGGTCCCAGCCCAGATTCAAACTGTTCAATCGTGTGTCATTGTCGATCCACGAAAGCGGGTCCGTTGCGTACGGCATCGTTTGATGTTTCTGAATGCCGACGGATTCAAAATAAGATTGCTCCGTGGATAGGCGGCAAACCTCCATCTTAACGAGCTCGTCGCATACGATATCGTATCCATCAAAACTATTTAACTGGGATCTTATTTCGACATCGCTTAAACAGAGTTGAACGCATCGGTATGCACCAACCCCGTCAACATCCGAAATTGCTAGACAATTGATCGCTTGGTGTAGCCGATATAACGCAATCGCTTCTGTCAAATGATTTAGTGTTAGGGGTAGCTTACACGCCACCGCAGCGATTAACATTCCTTCAAACGCGCGAATGGTTTCGCGAAATGTTCTTTCGTTCCAAAATTCCGCTTCGATTTCGTAAGTGATATCGTCTACCAAAGGGGCGTTATCGAAAAAACGGGTACGGCAGAGCGGCCAGAGGGCGTTTGGATCACGCGCGTCCCCCCAAAGCGCTCGCCACAAATTCGCGGGGCCATCGTGATAGAGCTTATCGGCATGAGGAAATAGCTGACTTAGCTTGCGCAACGCATCAGCAGGAGGCTTTTTTAATTTTCCATCAATGAGGTGGTACCACTTCTTGGACGATTGTGTGTCCGGCCAGCCCAATCTTTCAGACTCTTTGTTAATCCAAGCGCCAAATTGGTTGGGATTGGCACACCCTACAGCTTGCATAAGAATCTTTATTAATGCTCTGGTGCGGAGTTTGGCAACTTCAATGTCTTTGGAGGTTTGACGTGCCATAAAGTGATAGTGATATAAAAAATAAAGGAAATTCGCCTGTCAATGCTATAGTTCAACACGATAATGCGGCGCGGGCAGCTTTCAAACGAGCGCCGCGAATGCATAGTGATCGGCGAGATTAGCCGGTAGCGGTGTGTCGAGCAGATTGAGCAGGAAGTGCCAGTCGGCTACCGATCGCGATTGCCGTTCCGTTACGCCCGAACGAGCTTTCATCGAGTGGGGCGGGGCCTTCGCGGAGGGCATCGGGCACTGCCTCGGCGTCCGTGTGCTGGATCGGTTTCGGGAGTGCGGCGTCACGTAGCCCAAACCGACGTAATAATTTGCCACGACCATCCGCGATTCGGCGGAGCCGGCCTGCAATCAGTTCGATGGCGGTCATTGTCTAGTTCCAAGTTGCCGGCGTTCCACTTGGCCGGCTTTTTCTGACGTTGGAAAAACAGCTTGATTGGAAACGCCCGATCACTATACCGCTTGACGGCCGTTTTGTAACGTGTCACGTTACGATAATCAATAGGAGAGCAACACGTGACATCGGACTACCGGCATCCTGGCGAGCAGTTGCGCCCTAGGCTCACAAAGGCTCGGCTGTCGGTGACCGCCGCCGCCCAAGCCCTTGGTGTGACCCGCAAGTGCCTCTCTGAGCTGCTGAACGGCCGATTTGGGATAAGTCCCGAAATGGCACTAAGGCTTGCCGCTGGATTTCCCGACACGACGCCGGAGTTCTGGCTCGGTCTGCAGACGCGCTGGGAGTTACAGGTCGCCCGAGAGAAGCTGGGCCCGCTCGACATCAAACCGCTCACGGGGAAAAGTCATGATTGAAGGTAGCCCGCCACCGCTGGCAATCGCGTCAAAGATCCTCGCGCCAGAGACGCTGTCTGCGCTCCGTCGTCGCCCCTATCACCTGGTCGCGTGGCGCATCGCCGACCGCTGGGCATTTGACCAGCCCGAGCGTCTGCATGCGCTCGAGACAGAAGGCGAAATTCTGGTGCTGATCCGGCTGCTGGAACAGCAGCAGCTTGAACATGACGCGTTGCTCGACTCGGTGGAAGAACTGCGGACGGGAATGTCACCCACAGAAATTCTCCTGCAGCGTGGTATCGAGCTTCGCCTGTGACAACCCTCAGGGCCTGCTATCAGCCAGTTCACCTGAGCGTACACGTGAGCTTCGATCTTCGAGTCGCCGCCAGATTGAACGGCTAGGTCGCCGGAATATTCGACGGCGCAGGACCCGCGATGATCGACTTTTTCATCGACCTGATGGTCCCCAGGAAAATCGGCGCGAACATCCACTCCATGTTCCACTGCATGTTCCACTGTTTTGCGAGGTACCTTGAGGACAGGATAGGGAATGTATCCACACGACAAGTCGTGCGGCTACACCGGTACCCAGCACTCGGTTGCCTTCGGCACCCTGCGCGCTTGGTACCTTTCCCTTGAACTCAGGGCTTCGCCCCGAGACCCGGACACCAAGGAATAAAAAAGTGACAAGAAAGACCGATGATTCGATCAAAGCGGCGTCCATCCGCCTGCGCATGAGCGCGGCAGATAAGGCGGTGATTGAAGAGAGGGCGAACGACCGGAAGCTGACCGTGACCGAATACCTGACGCGGGCAGGTCTGGGTCGCGCGACTCGGCAGCGGCCCGAGGTCGACGCAATTAATACCCTTCGACTGTGCGTGGATGAGTTGAAAGGGATTCATGCGATGCTGCGCACGATTGCCGGCGGCCATAGGTTGAACGCCTGACGTTCGGGCGCGAAAGCGTCTCCGATGACGCACTGGCGTTGACACTGCGCTACAGCGCCGAGAAGTGGAAGGACGGCATCCGCATCAGTGGCGGCGACTTCGCATTCAAGGCGCGGGTGGTACGGATGGCTGTCGAGCAGGCCATCGTGGTCCAGAACAGCGAACTGCGTGAGCTTGAAAAGCAGATCCGCGACGAAATTGCCGCACGGCGCGAGCCTCGGCGCGCAAGCGGTGACACTGGTTGACGTGCGACCACACAGTCCACTGTTGCCGCAGCCGCCAGCGGGCAAGATGACGACATGGAAGCGCTCATCCGAGGCCTTGACCCACACGCTCGGGTGTCGCGGGCGATCACCCAGGATAAGACCTACACCGGGCCGATTGTGGCGCAAAACACTCGCTTTATTGCGCAGGAGGTCGGACGCCATGAGTTCGTTCTGCATGAGCAGCGCGCGTTTGAGCGCGCTCCCGAGCATGCGGAGCGCGCGACGATCCGCTATCACGCTGGCAACGCGAAGGTGCAGGTGCAGGCAGCGAAGGCCAGACCGGGCCGTGGGTCTCGATAACTCGCCTTCGGACGGGTCTGATGTCCTTCCCATCCATGAATCAATGTGCCCGTTGACGCTATGGCCCTGCGGCTACACCAGACATTGGCGTTGTACTTTTTCTGACGTCAGAAATTGGGCCACAGTCATAGGGTGGTCACCCAAGTTCGAAAGATGGCGCGCGTTGCATGGGACGCGAAGTGGCCCACACGCCTAAACCGACTGCGAACACGGCATTCCCTAGCCAGCGTTGGCTTTTCGGGCATCCATCCACGCGAGCCAGCCGCGCCGGTAGGCGTGCGCGTCGGCCAGCGCGTGATGCTCGCGGTTATCCGTCCGGTAGTACGCGGCCACGGTGCGATCGTAGATCGTCGTGTCGATCAATGGCCGCAGGTCGAAGTACCGATCGGCCAGATTTGCCGGCCACGGCGTACCCAGCAGATCGAGCAGGAAACGCCAGTCGGTTTCCGAGTCGCACGCGACCTGGACGGCGCGCGGTGCGTCCGCGATCCACGCGCGCAGCCCGGCACTGGCTTCGGCGCGCGGCACGCGCGGGCCGGCGAGCAGCGGCAGCACTTCACGCTGCACGAACGGCGTGCAGTCATCGGGCGTCCATGTGTCGGCCAGCTCGGAATAGAACTCGCGCCGGCCATCTTCGGCCACGAGCGCGAGGCTGATGAGCTTCGGCCGCGACTGGCCGAGGCCGGTGTATTCAGTGTCGAGAAACAGCAGCATAGCCAGGTCCTGCAGGATCTTGAACTGGTGCGCGCCGACCCAGTCGGTGGGGGATTATTTTTCGTTACGTTCACGGTCGATGTAACGGTTAAATGCAGCCTCGTCGTCGTAAAGTGACCTCGAAAGCGTGTGGTCGGCCCAGTCGATCAGGCGCTCGATCACCGCGCGCCTGGACAGGCTAAAGTGCGCGACGAGACGCTCCAGCGCGAAAACCCGGGTGCCGTTCATCGTCAGGGAGAGACGCCGCTCGCCAGAATCGGCGTCTTCCGGACGCGGAAGCCGTTCGAGGACCGCTGCCACGTCCGAAGGAGCTTGGGCAGACGGCATCGCCCGTGACACCGCCTCAAGCTCGCCCCCTGCCCGCGCCAGTTCGTCACGCGGCTGCTCGCACTCCCGCACCAGGGCGTCATGGGCCTCGGCAGGTGGGATAATTTTCGTTACGGTAACGGATTTTGTGCGAGCCCCATGCCGGGCCCGCCACGCGGCTTGGCGCTCGGCGTTCGACATCGCATCAGGCTTTCGTGGTCGGCCACGGCCACGTTTTTCCGCTGGGCCGGTTACCTTGTCGTTTGCCGGTGCAGGCATGATGCATCCTTGTGCAGTTGACCACACCTATTTTATGTTATTGGTAACGATAAATGCGATATTCCGTTACGTGTAACGTAAATATGCAGCAGGCACGGCACAAGCGAGCGATGTGCGAGATCAGGTTTTATGCAAAGCTACCCTTTTACGGGCACCGGTCCTTCAACATCGGCAGACTCCGTTCTTGCTTTCGTCTTGCCGGCGATGTCGATCACTTTCGCCCGAAGTTCGGGCACCAGCTCGACAGCTCTTTCGAATGCCTTGGAATGAATCAGCTCGTGCCATGGACTCCCATAGTTCTTTTCATCTGCTAGTAGACGCAATGGCGCTTCCTCTATCCGCGACAACGTTGATGCAAAAAGGCGATTTTCAAATGCAGGGTCGATTCTCACAGCTTCCTTCCGGTACCCCTCATACGCTTTGGACACCGACGCCTTAAATGCATAGTCCTCTGCCAACCGGAATCGTTGGCCGATTTGCTTTGTTGCCAGCCATGCGAACCAGAAAGGCGCACCGACGCTTACCAGCGAGACACCGAGATGCAGTGCAATAGCTCCCCAAGTCGGCGTGGCGTTTGAGAGAAGACCGTTCAGAGCGCGAACACGCTCATACCCGATGACAGCACCCATTGCCAAGGCGACCATCAGGCTGCCAGTCCACCAACGAATAGAGACGTTAAGCTTGTTCGCTCGATCGTCAAAGGCTCCAGCCAATCCCTTGGACGTCGCAATCCGGTATGCGTCTTCGCATTTTTCGACGACTGCCGCAGCCTCAGCCTGCTTCTGTCGCATAGAACTAGCCACCGCCAATATCTCAGCTAGGGTGTTGCTGGCTTCTTGTTGTGCCAGCCTTGCGTCAGCTTCGAATTGTTTGGTTCTCTCTCGCGCCTCGCGAAGGGAGGCAAGATCTACGTCCAGAGACTCAGCCGCTGCATGCGCAGCCAGAATCTGTTCTGCTTTCGTTTCGAGGTCACCCGTCTTTTCTTCGACCGAGCTCACCCGCGTTTCAGCCGCGTTGATTCGCCGCTTCAGTTGAGGAGGAATCGCATACAACTCGGGTTGCGTTGGCCACTGAAGTGCATCTGTAAGCAAGGAATCCAGCGTCGACAACATGAGCAGCAACGCTGGCACTGCATGGACAGCATTGCCGCTGAACAGTTGCGGTACAGTGTTTCCGGTTGCGAAATTGATGCCCTTGGTTATTCCTTGGATGCGCGTCGCGACGTCGTTAGATAGTTCGATGTCTGCTTGTTTTCGAATTCGGTTCGAAAGGGAGGTAACTAGGGCGACGATGTCGTCACGGCTGACGCCGGCTACATTCCAGCCAAATGCTTCGTTGAGTTGTCGCTGTTCAGGCGCGTTCTTTATTGACGCCACCATCGCATCGAGTGCACCGCAAAGCGCCAGTAGGTTTGGATCTACTGCTTTCCCGTCAGCCATTTTCTTTCCCCGGAATTTTGTTCTAGTTGCCTACACCCATCGAGGGTCAAGTCCTCGCGACTCACAAGTTTAAGTCACAATACTATTTGAGTCTCCATATATAAGGTAATGTCCTTTATCACATATAGAAGGAACGGCCATGCGAGAGCTTCTGACCGAGATTCCCGATGTCGACGTGCTGCTCGCAGTCGAGCCGGAAGAACTGGCGGCCAAGGTGCTATTTCTGTTGCGTAGGCGAGGGGCGGCTCAGGTTCACTTTGGAAACCTCCGGGGAGAGCTGGAGATGGCTGCTGCCCGCGAACCCGCCTTTCCGCGTCACAGACTGCCTGAAGTCGATCTCGCCGTAGCCGAGGCGTTCGCGTGGCTCGAAGCACAGGGGCTGGTTGTGCCTGCCGAAGGCATGAACGGGAACAATGGCTTCAAGCACCTGAGCCGTCGCGCGCAGCGCTTTGAAAATGAGCAGGAGTTCACTGACTACCGGAACGCGCGTTTGTTGCCGAAGGAACTGCTGCATCCAGGGATCGCCACTACCGTCTGGCTGTCATTCATGCGCGGCGCCTACGAGACGGCGGTATTCGAAGCGATGCGCGAAGTCGAAATTGCGGTGCGTTCCGCAGCCGGTTACAAGGCATCCGACCACGGCATGCCGATGATGAGAAATGCGTTCAACCCGGACAACGGGCCGCTGACCGACATGAGCGTCGATTCTGCGGAGCGGCAGGCCATGCGCGAGCTGTTTGTCGGGGCGATTGGTTTGTACAAGAATCCTCACTCGCATCGACGTGAACCGATTGACAGTCCGCGCCAGGCCATCGAGATCATTCTGCTGGCAAGCCACCTGCTGCATGTCATAGACGCGCGCGTCGAGGCGATCAGGGGGGCAAACGCGTGAATCAGCTCGTCACGCTCAACACTATCCCGACGCCCGCGCTCGTCACGGCCGCTGGCGAGCGCGCGGGCGTGCGCTTCCTCGAGTTCTTCGCGTCGGCGATCCGCAACCCGCACACGCGCCGCGCCTATGCGCGTGCAGCGGGCGACTTTCTCGCGTGGTGCGCCGGTGCCGGCGTGCCGTCGATTACCGCCGTGCAGCCGCTGCATGTCGCCGCCTGGATCGAACTGCAGACGCAGACCCGGTCCGCGCCGACCGTCAGGCAGCACCTGGCCGCGATCCGCCACCTGTTCGACTGGCTCGTCATTGGCCAGGTCGTGCCGCACAATCCGGCTGCGTCGGTGCGCGGGCCCAGCCATACCGCGAAAGCCGGCAAGACGCCGGTGCTCGACGCTGTTGAGGCGCGGCAGCTGCTCGACAGCATCGATGTCTCGACGCCCGCGGGGCTGCGGGACCGCGCGCTGATCGCATTAATGGTGTTTTCGTTCGCGCGGATCGGTGCGGCGCTCGCGATGCGGGTCGACGATGTGTATGTGCAGCACCGCCGCCTGTGGGTGCGGCTGCGCGAAAAAGGTGGCAAGCGCCACGAGATGCCCTGCCATCACACGCTCGACGCGTACCTGCACACGTATCTGGACGGCACCGGCATCGGTGACGATCCGAAGGGGCCGCTGTTCCGCACGATCGCGCGTGGCACCGGCCGATTGAGCACGAGGCCGCTGCCGCAGGCGAACGCGTACGCGATGGTCCGGCGCCGCGCACTGGCGGTCGGCATCGGCACGGCGATCGGCAACCACACGTTCCGTGCGACCGGCATCACCGCATACCTGAAGGCCGGCGGCACGCTCGAGAACGCGGCGGCGATGGCGAACCACGCGTCGACACGCACCACGCAGCTCTATGACCGGCGCCGCGACGAGATCAGTCTCGATGAGGTCGAGCGGATCCGCTTGTAGCGAACGCCTGTCGCTCCTCTCGCCGGTTGATGTAGCGCATCCAGGTCACGATGATTTCTCATCGCGCGAGGAGGTATCGGCGCCTCGTGGCCGCGCCAGGCGGAAGACCACCGCAACGAGCAGCAGCATGGAGAAGCAACAGACGAACATGCTGGCGCCGGCGGGATGGGCATCGAGCTGCGCTACAAGGTTACTGCACGCGTTGATGATGCCAACCGCTTCTTTTTCCATATCGGCTTCCCGGTTAAAAAATCCCGGGCGAAAAAAAAGCCCGTCGGTGGTGACCGAGTGGGCTTTGATAAAACATGGTGTGTTAACGCAAAAACCCGCAGGCTTTCGCGATGCGGGTTTTGTCCGGACGAGCGCTTCCACTAAGGTGTGTGAGCCGCTTTCCAGGGGGCTCTGGTAAATCTCTTTGCTACCGTACTCTGCCGATGCCCTGACTTCCCGGCGGGAACTAGGCGTACGCGCAAGGCGCGATCAGCATTTTGACCGTCTAATCGGGGCGCAATTCCCCCAACCAACAATGCTACCGGATAGCTGTTTCTTCGTGTCGCGACGACAGCTCTTCCTGGCGTGTCCCAGGACGTCCCAACTGTCGGGTGTTACACATGGTGAAAACTGTGCCAGGTAAGTGAAAAAGTACTGACACGGTACGTGAAAAAGTCCGGCGGCCGACTCTTCTTGCGAGGACTCGGCCGCCCGTGATTGTCGCTGATCGACCCATTGCCGACAGTTGAGTGGTCAAAGCCGCAAGGGCAGGTAATAGAGTCAAACGGTCACTCGGGGCGCGCGGTTCTATGTTGGCGAATGACGTATCATTTGGCCGCAAGGATCGCTACGCGATGCTCTCGCCCGTGCTGCTCGAACGCCTGCGCGTCTGGTGGCGCGTCGCGCGTGCCCAGGGGAAGATGCTCGATGGTGGCTGGCTGTTTCCGGGCATGGATCCCGTCAACCCACTGACCCCGAAGCTGCTCAACCGCGCAATACACGCCGCTGCCGTGACTGCGCAGATCGACAAGCGCGTGTCCATGCACACGCTGCGTCACTATCTGCCGTTCCGGACTATGTCGGGTATCGAGAACAGGTTTTTACGAACGCCAGACACTCACGCGTCGTGACGCAAGGAAGCCCATTCCATCCCCCGACATAGTTTGCCCGCCCTACAGGCTATTCAGGAAGCCGAGGAGTTGGTCTGTCTGCTGGTAGCGAACCGACTTGCCCTGTGGTGGAGATGTCTTCGCAAGGGCTTGCTCCTTCATCGCAAGGGTCGCTTCGAGATAGATCTGCGTGGTTTCCACCGATTCATGCCCGAGCCACAACGCGATTACTGAACGATCGACGCCAGCCTGCAGAAGGTCCATGGCCATCGTGTGCCTCAAGCGGTGGACGGTGACCCATTCGAGGAAGCGGCCGAGCGCCGTCCAGCGCCTGAGGCTGTAGTCCAGCGCGGCGGCGATGCCGCCCCCGTCGGGCACGCGTGTGCGCTCGAGCTTCATCCACGCGTGCAACTCATGCCACAGCGGCTGCGCCTTCAGCGCCGGGCTGTGGTTACGCCGCGTCCGCTTCTTCTCCGTACCCATCGCGTCCATCATGAAGAGTTGATCGTGGACACGATCGTTGCCGTCTCACCCGGCCGGTTCAAGATGGGATGGCTGGCCCCTTACGCTCGGCATGCACAACCACACCCAGCGGTGGTGTTCGCCTACGAGACCCCGGGAAGCTGAGTGCGCACGCAGCGCACCCAGCCCATAGAGTGTGTGTCAGCCCGCGCCCGGAGGCACCAAGTCGGTGATCGGCGCGTCGATCTCGGTGGCTGCGTCCTCAACGGGCTCGCGCACCTTGCGTGGATGCGGCGCCAGGATCTGCACGCTGTAGGTGCAGCCCCCCACCACCTTCCCGCTGTGGTGGTCGCGCTGCAGCACGCGGAACTGGAAGTTTTCGCCAACCTTGGCCTCTGCCGGCCGCTCGATGGCGATGAACGCGGTGCCCCCCGCGCCGGGCTTCAGCTCCACGCCGCGCAGCTCGGCGACCGAGCCGCGCTCGGCGAGCAACATCGGCTGCCCGGCCGTCTGCTCGAGACGCTCGAGCATCTGGCCCGCCTTGCGGAAGTCGTAGCGGCCGTGGGCCATGAAGCGGCGCAGGTCGACGCGATGGCGCTCTGCCCAGTCCTCGACCACGTCCTTGTCGCGCTCCGCGGTGAAGTTCACCAGCGACTTGTCGAGTCCGTTGGGCAGCACCAGCGTCTTCGGCAGCACCAGCCCGACACGGCCGCCGTAGCCCTGAGTGTCGACGACCAGATCCGTGAGACGTGCCTCCTTGAGGCCGCCGTGCAGGTGGATCTCACCCCACTGCCAGGGCGCCGGCGGTGGCGGCGTGCCCACGAAGGCGACGATGTGCAGGTTCTTCTGCGCTACCTTGCGGTCGGTGATGGTGAGCATGTCTACGTCGGTCTGCGTAGAGGCAAAGGCATCCTGCGACGAGTGCAGCAGCGCCACCAGGCAGTAGTGCGAGTCGCCAGGCAGGCTGGCCGGAGGCGGCAGCATCGTCGACGGCAGCGGGAACTCCACCACCTGGGGGAAGCCGGCGCGCAGGTTGCTGACGCTGCGCACTCCCACAAGGGTGAAGGCCCCACCCACCGCGGTGCCCGCCTGCACGTTGGCGGCGTAGCCCGACGGAAGCGCCGGCAGGTGCGGCGACGCGTCGCAAAGCAGCAGCATCACGTTGACGCTGGTCGCGCTGAAGAAGCCGTGGTTGTGCACCTCGACGTAGACACGATTGGTCACCGTGCCGGAGGCCGGGTCCATGGTGGCGACGCCGCCGCTGCCGTCGACGATGGTGTCGACGAACTGGTAGAAGTCGATCGCGGCGCTCGGCGTCTGGTATCCCGCCGGCGTGGGCACGTCGACCTTGATGTTGGGCGACTCCCAGTGCACCACCACCTGCCCTTGGTTCTCCGGGTCGGGCAGGTAGTCGGACGTGGTGGCACGGGCGAGGTCGAGGTCGGTGTCACGGACGTAAAGCACGACGTCAGCGGGCGCCGGCGCGTCGAGCTTGAGCTCGAAGAGACCGCGTCCGTGCAGCGAGGCACGGAGCATCCGCGAGGCCTGGTGAATCTGCAGGTCGAGCACCGCCGCGTCGGGAAGCCCGCTGGAGAGCACAGACCAGTTGGCCCCACTGTCGCTTGAGCTCCACACGCCGACGTCGCTGCCGACATACAGCGTCGTGGGTGTCGTCGGGTCGACGGCGATGGCGCCGTGTTCGACGTCGAGCAGCGCGGTGGCGGCGCCCGCCGCCGGGCCGCTGCGCTGCGCCCACGCGGTGCCGTCGAAGTGCCAGACGTGCCGGTAGTCGCCGCTGCCACCGAAGCTCAGGTAGACGGAGTTGCCGCTGGCGTCGGCGGTGTCGACGATGATGCTCTTGACGATGCTGGCCAGCGGCAGGGCGCCACCGGCGGCGTTGTCGATCTCCGTGCGCGTCCAGGTGGCCCCGCTCTTGTCGTAGCGGAACACCTTGCCCGACACGGTGCCGACGTACAGTTTGGTGGGCGAGGCGAAGGCCACGGCCGAGACCTTGCTGCCCAGCGCGTCGCCGGCGGCGTTGCTCGGCAGTGATGTCCACGAGCCGCCGAAGTCGGGGCTGAGGTAGGGGCGGTCGCCGCCGAGGGCGATGATGCGCGCGTCGGACGGAGCCGCCGACTGCGGCGCGATGGCCATCGGCGGCGCCATCAGCCCCTGGGTCCACGAATATCCGGGCGGCGCCACGTTGGTGGGGAAGCTGGCGCCTCCGTTGGTGCTGTGTAGCAGCGCGCCGTTCTGGAAGGCCATCATCTCGTAGGGCTCGTTCCAGTTGACCAGACAGGCGCCGCCGTCGCCGCCGGTGACCTGCAGCCAAGCCTCCTCGCCGGTGTAGCGCATGGTGGCGTTGTCCTGGGTGCCGCAGAGGATCACCGCCGGCTGCGTGGGATGCTGGGCGAAGTACTCGGTGGCCATGGTCGCCAGGCCCGTGTTGCGCGGGGTGAAGGTGACCGCTGCCGTCTGCGCGTTGCCGGAGACGTAGGCGCCACCGTCAGTGCCCACCCACAGCGTCGTGGAGTCGCCCGCCGCGTAGACCAGGTCGTGCACATCGCTGTGCGTGCCGCCGATGAAGGTCACGGCGCAGGAGTACGTGCCGCCGCTGACGGAAACGCTGCCGCGCGAGATGTCGACGGTGCTGAAGTAGAGGCGGGTGACGTCGTTGGGGTCGACGGCGAGGCCCAAGGTGTAGCCGCCCTCGGTGCCGGTCCCCGCGCTCATCGCCACCGGGCTCCAGGTGCCGCCGGCGAGCCGGAAAAGGTTGACGACGAATGTCGAGGTATTCTCGGCCAGCGCGTAGACCACGCTGGGATCGGTGCCGCGCATGGCCAGGCTGATGCGGGCCAGGCCGCTGCCCGGGAAGCCGGTACCGGCCGCCGACCAGGTGCTGCCGTCGGGCGAGCTGAAGACGCCACCGGCGCGCGGGGCCGCGACAAACGTCGTCGTCGTGCCGCTGCGCCCGGCGATCACGGCAGTGTGGATGCCGGTGCGCTTCTGCACCCAGTGGTAGCCGCCCGCGCCGTCGGGCTCGCGGCGGTAGAGCCCCGCCGTGGTGGCGCCGACCACGTTCTCGCGGTCGCCGGGGTCGACGGCCAACGCGTAGAAGGCCGCGCCGGCGAGCGGCGGGGACCCCGGCGCTACCGGCTCGACCACCCAGCTGGCGCCGCCGTCGTCGCTGCGTACCGGTCCGACGCCGCGATAGGTGGGCAGCGAGTTGAGGAAGCGCGAGCTGAAGAAGTCGTTGATGTCGCCCTCGCCGGTGCCCACATAGACACGGTCGGGCGCGCTGGGGTCGATGGCAATGGCGCCGCAGCACAGGCTGGTGGCGGCGAACGCGGTGGGGTCGATGTCGAAGCTGTCTTCGTTGGTCAGCCAAGTGGCGCCGCTGTCGTCGCTGCGCCAGACGCCGCCCAGGGCGGTGGCCACGTAGACGCGGCTGCCGCCCGGCGCCACGGCGATGCGGGCGATCCGGCCGCTGACCTGGGCGCGCCGCGCCACCGATGGTCCGATGGGCGTCCAGTTGTTGCCACCGGAGATGCCGGGCTCGGCGGGGACGGCGACGCCGTCGTGGCCGCGCTGCTGCCGGCGCCGCTGGTGGAACTCACGCAGCGCGTCGAGCCAGAAGGTCGGCGGCAGCGGTGCCGCCGCCTCGGCCGTTTCGCCGCGCGCCGTCAGCCGCGAGGTGCGCGACTCCATGAGATGGGCGATCCGCCGTTGGATCCTTGCCTGACGATCGTCGGCCTGCTGGTAGTGTCTCTTGGCCATTGCAGTCTCCTGATTGTTGGTGGGTTCGAGGCCAGCGCCCCCTGTCGCTTCAACGACCAAGCCGGCGCAGATACTTTGGTATCCTATGGAGTATTTCAGTCTCTCTCGGTGCTGGGGAACGATTGCTCCCACACTCCCACAAGCACAGTCGCTAACTGGTAAACGATCATTGAGCCGCTCGTTTCAAACAGAACTGCGCCAAAACGGCCGCCTTGCAAGCAAGGCCGGACACGCCGATAGTGGCGCGGCGCAGGACATCCGCTACCGTTTACGTTTATTCGACGCCTGCCCTCAAGCACAGGCTCGTGAGCGAACGACAGCACGAGCGGGCAGGCGTTGGATAAACCCCGAGCGGTCGGTTGCCGCACACCCGACAAATGTCCGAAAGCTGCACCTAAGCAGCCCTCCCAACTTTCCTAGAACAGGCGCATAATCCGGAAGCCATTTGTCTCCTATTTGAACGTTCGGTTTCCTGTGGATAAACACACGTCGCCCAGACTGGCCCCCGTCGACCGGTTTCTGCCCCACAGTGCGCGTTCTCTACGACCGGTGTTGAAGCAAGGCTGACGTCTGAACGACCGACTCACGAGGCTGGCTAATGACGCCTCCTGGCCGAACCCGGTCCGACGCAGACCTCGAAGGATAGAGGCGCACAGCATTAATGCGAGCGGCATAAACCGACCCTCAATGGACGGTGGACCAGGCGCCACCTAATCGGCAGCTTCCTGATCCGGCGGAGATTCACTCCTTCGAGTCGCTCGGCAGGTCATTGGCCGTTGCGGACATTCATGCGCTAAGTATTGCCGCTGCTCACAATATCCGCTGGCGGTTAACACGCACGGCGGCATCGACCTACCGTTGCCTCGTGACTGTGGGCCTAGAGATTGACCGTCGTTCGACCGAAATACCCCTTTTGCGCAGGATCCTGCGGCCACCGACAATACAACGGCTCCGCAGGTGGCATGGAATTATGGGACCACCGCCATCGCTTCCGGCTGGGTCCGCGTGAGCAGAGAACGGCAGATTGCGCAAGAATGTCAATGCTTACCGGGCCAGATTTCGGCACCACGGTCGGAAACTTGTCCGTGGAGTGGCGAAAAAAGTACTTTTTTTGTGCGTCGCACCAACGTTTTTTACCTTTTCAAGCGCGAAATGGACGGTTGCTAACCTAACCGTCAATACGGATGTTGATTTTTTGCTGTTCAGCCCTTAAATTTCGTGCATCGTTTCCGTTAATGGAAATGGGTGCGCTGAATCCGGCACCAAATCTGCATCGTAGCCGCAGATACATCGTCTGCAGAGAAAGACTAGAAATCATGTCAGCCAAGCCCACTATCAAGTCGACTAAGACCTTGTCAAGCGCTGCCAGCCGAGAGCTGGTGCGTAGCGTCACGTCCGTCCGACTGACTCCGGCGCGACGCGACACCCTGCGCAAGTACGGCGAAGCTGCTAGCGCCGCCTTTGCCGCCCCGTTGCCTCACGGCGTGCGCCGTACAAAGTAACAAGTGCCAGCGGGTACCCAACTCGCGCTACGACGGATCTACGAACTCGACAAAGACATCTTGGCTGACTTTGAGTGCGGCCAAGACGAGCTCGACGTATTTCTGACGGAGAGCGCACATGACTACTCCGACCACGGCCTGACGGAAACCATCGTCGCCTTCGCGGGATCCGACGGTGCGCCGGCTGCTTACTTCAGTTTGTCTGCCGATGGACTGCCACTTCGCAATTCGGAGCTGCTTGAGCTTGGCCTGCCATTCGAATGCTCCATCAACTATTTTCCAGCCGTCAAAATAACCAAGCTTGCAGTGCGCGGCGATATGCAGTCGGCCGGACTTGGGACGGAGCTGATCAAGATCATTGAAGGCTTGGCGTTCAACAACAGTGTCGCCGTTCGCCTCCTGACGGTCGACGCAATAAATGATCCTCGCGCGATAAGCTTTTATCAGCGGCACGGCTTTAAAACAAGTCTGCAGCACGAAATACGACAACAGCGCGTCGACCGCAACCGACCGAACAGGCGCCCAGCCGAACAACAGCCTCATAGCGTACTGATGTACCGGGATCTGTATTCACCTGACGATGACGTGCCACCTGCATCGCTCTGGCCCCGTGCAGCGGGGGCCAGCCAAGTCCTGCCCGACGAGGGCGTCTAATAGTGTTCGCGTTCGCACGAGCGACGGACAACATACACAGAGAATGCTATGGCGCAATACATGTTCGGCCACTTTCTATCGCACATTAATAACATTGCGCTGAACACCCTGCACCCGCCCGGCGCAACCACCCCTTACTCGGGTATCTATCGATGCGAAGTCTGTGGCATTGAGGCAGTTTCTGTTTACGGCCACCCGTTGCCGCCACAGAATCATCACCAGCATCCTGTCGGGGCGGGCCCAATTCAATGGCGTCCGATCGTACTCTCGATGCACCGCTAGTCCGCACGCGAAGCGCACGTTACCCTTCGCAAATGACTCTTCTATGAGTGTGACACCAGACACTCAGCGGTAGAGACTCGGTGCTTATCCACTGGCTGTTCCTGGCCGGCTGTTGCCGGACGCGGACGGCAGAGTTCGACCCATAGGCGACCTGCGCCTCGCGCGATAGCGGCCATTTAAATTGGTGCTCGAGCAGCATCGGGCCCGTGATCGCAGGCATGGCCCTTAAAATCCCAGAGAAGCCAATTCGAGTTCGTCGACGAATGCGTCGACAATGCTGATTGAATTGTCCTCGGTAACGGGGGGCATCGTGATATTCCGGCAGCAGCTGACGAAGTCCGCACGTTCGATAAATCGCACCACCTTTAGTCATCAATGCTGTCACAGGATTGGTTGGAAGCAAGTCTTCCCGGTCACATGAGAAGAAGTCACTTCAAAGTAGTCCGCGTGAAGCGGATGATCGCGGCGTCGATTCAATGAAGGACCGCTTCTGGCCGCGTCCTGCCCGTATCGGGTCGACAATCGTCGACCCGATACGGTCCCTCAGCGTCCGCACAAGCGGCCATTCAAAAATTCCGTAATGTTTGCCAAGGCATGCTTTGACGAGGGAAGATGCCCCGTCGTAGCCGGCACTAATACAGGCGCGTAGTATTAGCCCGATTGCGACGATTGCTGCATTCTTAGCCTCTCCTTGATGTCGAATCCTTCTAGTTCGCGCACGCGCTGTTGTCCCCACCACGTTGAGAAAGCGGACGAATCTTTTGCGCGCTGCAGCCATACGCGGAAAAGTTCGAGAATGGGCTCGAATTCGGTATCTGAGGGTTTAAGTTTGTGCAAAATTTGTTTCGTTGCGGCGAAGAAGCTTACGTATGGGTGCTCGTATGAGGTGCCATTCTCGACGGCTAGATTGCAAGCAGTGGTTAATGCCTCTTCGGCTTCGAAGAAGTACTTCAATGCTTCCATCCGGTTCTTCTCGAATAGGTTCAGGCAGTGGCGCATGCATATTGTGCCTAAGCTCGTGTAGGCAAAAGCGTGATGCTCGAGCGAAATCGCCTTCTGCGAATACGAATACGCCTTGGGAAAGTGGCTTTTGACGCGGGATTCAAGCAGGGCCCGTTGATCCCAATAGCGGGAACTCCACCCGAGGTAGGGTTCGTGCTCTTCGTAGAAATCCAAGGCTTTGCTGCCAATGCTCTTCGACACGTTCTCTTGGTCGAGCACCTCGCGAAGGATAAGATGCTCGATGCCTTTTGCGCGAATTACCGCCGGATTGACGAGCGGCGCTAGTGCGGCGACGATCGCCGACATTGCGTCGTAGCGCTCTTGCTCCGTGAAGAAGTCTGTCCAAGCATATTCACTCAAAATTCGGTGGCGCAAGCGAAGCCCTCTGGGTTCGCGAACGAGAATGCCTTCAGCTTTTAGCTGATCGGTAATCAGATTGCCGACTTTATTGAAATGCAAACCGCTTGCCATGAGCGTCACTCGCATGGGAAGAGAAAACCCAAACCGATGGACACAGACAATTCGAGCAAGAAGCGTTTTCAATTCGCCGGTCGACATCGCAGCGAGCACAATCTTTCGCACCCGTTGCCGAAGCGGCTCTGAAAACTCGATGTATGAAACGGCTTCTAACAGCTCCGATCCACATCTCTCCTTGAGGTCTCGAATAATTTCGGAGTCTTTTTTTTCAATGTGCTTCCCTAGTCTTGAGGCAATCCGGCGTTTTTGAACAAAATGAGCTGCATCGCGGTGAGGCAGGGCACCAAGTTTGAATTCATGACGGAACTCATCCGCGACATCAATCCGGAAACCACGGACCCTAGCGCTGCGAAGGGTTAGAAAGATCCTTGCGGCCTTCCCTGATGCCTTGCTGTACTTAAGCACTTTTCCGATCGCTTCGAGGTAGTTTGACGCATCATCAACGAACAAGATCGCCCGTTCATCCTCCGAAAGATAATCGGTGACGATATCCGCGTTTAGGCCCTCTTCATGACGAAACCAGAAGGGTTTAAAGCCCTTAGTCAGAGCGAGCCGGGCCAAGCGAAACAGCCCCACTGTTTTTCCAGAGACACGATCTCCATGCAAAAGAACCGCATAACGCTCGGACGGCCGGTCGAGCATAGCGGACGCATTTTCAGTTGCAGTAAACGTTGTGTCCAGATTGTCGAGGATATCCTTCCAGGTAGGTTCGTCACCACCGTAGAAGTCTGTGCCCTCAATCGCGCTGGTCGAGCCGTCACGGATGTCCAGTCGGCGGAACTCAGCGAGAAAACGTTCGTAAGTACCAGGTTTCAGACGTGATGCAACCGCGTCGGCAGTCTTTTTGTATTCGCCGAGCTCTCTGAGAACCACCGCAAAAAACTCGTCTAATGGGCATACGATAGGCACGAGGTTGAAGCGTCGCATGCGATCTTTTTGTGCGTCGTCAAGCGAGAACGACACCATAAATGACGGAAAACCGTTCGCGCGCGAGAGATTTTTTGTTCGAATCGCATCCGCTAGATCAACTTCCTCGGCAAGGCTAGCGCCGCACACGATGAATGGCTTTTCAATGTAGTGCGTCCGAAAGCTTGTATGCCATTGCTGAGGCGAGCGCGTAGCCTGTGCGTACTCGGGTATAGAAAACACGAGTCCGTCCAATTGCCGCCCCAAATCGCGCGCGCGCCCGTGCAGATGCACGATTTGCAAAGCATCGGGCGTGGCGTCGAGTGGTTCAACTTTCTCCTTCCAGTCGCGGCTCGCAAGCTTCTTGAAAACGTATTTGGAGTCGCCCTTGTCGAACGCGTTATCTAGGACATCGTCTATATTGAACGTCCATATACGCTCCCAGTGGATTTGGAAGAGTAGATGTTGCCAAGTTGGCTGGCATCCGACGAACCGCGAGCGTAACCAGCTACGAAGCCCCGACTTGTTTGTGCTTTCAGCTTCTTCGTACGTGAGTGGTAGTTTTTCGGCCTCGGTGGCATTCAGTCCAAGTTTGAACTGTGCGTTGATCTGAGTTGATAAAGTGGCCCCATCCCTTAATTCCTGACCATCGCCGCCCGCGCATCCGTAGCTCGCACCCGCCCCGAGAAGCAAGTTGTATTTCCCTTCGTGCAATCCGCTCAGAAGACGGTTTCGGTCCTCCTGTGAGATCCCAAGCTCGATTAGCGTTTTCATCGAATTCCCCGTGTGCAATCTATTGGCAGCCAATATTTAAGAGTCAATTGCTATCGCTTGCGCCGAACTGCCGAAACGGAATGCATCGGAATGATGTTAGCCGTTGGCCTAGCTCTCGGGTGTTCATTGTCAACGATCCCGATGCAGCCGTCGACTGGCCACGTCTGGCGCGAACTGAGTCGGATCCCGCTTTGTTCCGCAATTCGCGGAACTGAAAATTTCACGTTGCAATGCCAGCCCCTTCGCGTGGACGACTGATTGATTACGGGTTTGCTTGCGATCCACGAACAGCTCTTTGATCGAATCGGCGCATTGAAGGCGATTGCTGTTGCGGGTATTTCCGGGGTCTTGACCTACTGCAATCTGCTGAGGCGGGTTACGCCAACCTCTTTGCTAGGTCCTCGGCACGTGGGTGGTAGTAACGCATCAACATGCGCGGGTCTTTGTGGCCCGTTATCTTTGTCAGCTCGTGCAGGGGAAAGATCGACGCCAAGCGGGAAGTCGCCTCGTGTCGTAAGTCGTGAAAGCGAAGGTCCGTCAGGAACTTTCCATCCGGCTTCAGCTTGGCCGCCCTGCATTCGTCGACGTAAGTCTTGCGGGCGCGCGCCACTGCACGCTCGAAGGCTCTAGTAACGGCGTCGCTGCGAATCTCGAACACGCGGCCGGCGTCGTCCTCGCTGCCTTCGGTCGTATGATCCTTAACGTCATTCTGTGTGTCTTTGAGCGCCTGAAGGACCGCAACGGCGCGCGAAGACAGTGGCACGTCGCGAGCCTCTCCGTTTTTCGTCGACGGGAGATGAACGACGCAGCGATTGAGGTCCACGTGCACCCACAACAGCGATACGATCTCGCCCCGGCGCATCGCCGTTTCGACGGCGAGCCAGATGATGGACGGCAGTAGTGCCGAGCCGCTAGCCCTCACTGCGCGTTCAAGCTCGCCGTCTTGCGCGCCGCGTTCCGAATCGCGTTCGTCTCCGCCTAGCGTACCGACAAGTCCGTCGCTGACAGCAATGCGCCGAGTGCGCGCGTTGTTGGGCTGTGGCTTCCGCACCAGCTCGATCGGATTCGAAAGGCTCTCCATGCCCCATTCTTTGCGGGCGATGTTGAACACGTGGGATAGGACCGCCAAGCGACGAAGTACTGTCGCTGGCTTGTAGTCCTTCAGCCATTCGTCGCGGAGCTTCGCTATGTCTGCGCTGCGGATCGTGGCTAGCGGTCGCTTTGCCAAGTCGACTGCCCGGCAGGTCTTGATGACGGAAAACTCCTGCGCCGCTCCCTTCTTTGACAGCGAGACGTCTTCCTCGTAGCGTCTCAGAGCCTCATAAAGCGTTGTCGCCTCGGCCTCGCTGCGGCTGACCCATACGCCGCGCGACATCTCCGATTCGATCATATTGGCCCAAGCTTCCGCTTCGGCCTTGGTAGTAAAGGTCTTGCTTTGCGCGGGGTAGCTGCGCCGGCGCACCTGCGCCTCCCATTGGTACTGCCCACGCTTTCGGATGGTCGGCATTTCTCGGTGCTCGCTTGAACGGAGTGTGGCAGCATTGTGGCAAATAATCGAGAAAGACGCCATGAGCTCCGTATTTAATGGGGGGGGTTTTGCATTCGCAATGCGAAGGTCGGGAGTTCGATCCTCCTCCTCCCAATAGGATTTTTACGTGTGAATCAGGCGCCATACTTTTGCTGCAAGTGCAACGATATGCCTGACTAACAAAGAGCAAGAATATGCTGTACAACAAAGCCGACCTAGCGTCGGCTTTGTTGTTTCTGGGACGGATCCAGGCCACGCCATCATCGAGACCGCGAAGTTGAGCGGCCTCGACCTCTCCGCCTACCTGATTGATCCGTTCGGCCGCTTCGCATACTTGTTGCTTACGTGCCTCTCATTCGCCAACTACTTGCTCGTGGCGTCGACGGGAATCTCGGCATCTCGCCTGGGCCTGCGCACGGCTCTCACCTTCCCGCTGCTTCCCCCTCCGCAAAAGAACTGATCGCCGCCATCGGACTCGAGTCCCGACACGCCTATTCCGGCCGGCATATCGAGCCTCTCGAGGACCTCTCCCGTGCGAGAATCGACTCGCCTCAACTCGCTCTCATCACCTTCCCAGGTGCCGTGCCAGAGTTCTCCGTCGACCCAGGTAACCCCGGTGACGAAGCGATTGGATTCGATGGTGCGAAGAATCGCCCCTGTCTGGGGATCGATCTGATGGATCTTCCGGTCCCGATACTGCCCCACCCAGAGCGTCCCTTCGGCCCACGCGAGCCCCGAGTCAGCGCCACCGCCGGGCGCCGGGATCGTCGCGAGCACATGGCCGGTCGTCGGATCGATCTTCTGGATGCAATCCTCGACGATCTGAAACAGGTGCTGGCCGTCGAAGGCCGTTCCGGCATGCGCGGCGACATCGATCGAGCGCAGCGTTTTCCCGCTCGCCGGATCGAGGGCGTTCAGCTTGTCTCCGGTAGCAAACCAGACTTGCTGACCGTCGTACGTGACCCCACCCACCTGGTCGACACCCGGAAAGGGTCCATATTCACGGACGATTTTGGCTGCGGATCGATTCATGCTTCCATCCTGGTTATCCTCGAGAAAACACCGGGCCGCCCAAAGTTTTCCGCCCCGAAGGAAGTCCCCCGCCCCGCAGGAAGTCACCCTCCCCGAAGGAAGTCCCCCGCCCCGAAGGAAGTCCCCTTGGGGGATAGGGGGATAGGGGGATAGGGGGATAGGGGGATTGGGGGATCGTCCGCCTCGGCGGGCCTGGCGCGAAGCGGCAGGTTTGGGGGCGCCTGGTAGTGGACGATTGTTGCTTCCATCCTAGTCGGTCGGCAGTGAAACGGGGAGTAACAAGGTCGTCGTGAATCCCGGCACGGGCGGGGTCATCCAGCGGAGCGCTCGCCCGTGGCCAAACGACTGCACCTTGCCTGCCGCCGCAAGCGAGTCGAGTGCCCGCTGCACGGTGCGCTGGCTGGCGCCAAGCGCAAGCGCGAGAGCCGAACTCGACCACGACTCGCCGTCGGCGAGGAAGGCGAGCATCGCCGCATGCTTGTCTTCGACGGGCCGCGCCAGCACCACAACCTCGGGTGCGTCGCGCGGCACCAGCGCAAACCCTCGCGTCGTCGCGCTCACGCCGGCCAGCGTCCCGAGCACCCTGCGAAGCCGCCCGACTTCGACTCGCAAGCGCGCGCGATGCGATTCATCAGCGTGTTTCGCCCGGAATGCCCGCGCGACGAGCGCGTCCCTCGGCACGTCTGACGGCCACGCTTCGCCCAGCGCGCGTGCCAGCGCGAACAACACCGGACGCCTCGCGAGCGAGACCACCGTGCCCGCGTCGCGTACGACATGGCGGCACGCGTCCACGACGAGCACCTTCGACGCCAGTAACGCTTCAACCTCGTCGAGCAGCAGGAGCCGCTCCTCGCCGCGCGCAATCAGGCGCGCCGCGGGCGTGTTCAGGACGTGGGATGCGCTTTCGACTTCCGCGGTCAGCGCCGGGATTCCCGCGTGGCGCGCGGCGTGCTCGGCCCGGGCGAGCGCGGCGCGCGCCGACTTCGTCCGGAGGCGCCGCATGGCGATCCCGGCGACGACCAGTTCGTGGGCGGCCCGCGACGCGGGCGGGAAGGGCGCGGGGTCGAGTTCGGCGAGCGTACGCTCGGCTTCATCGAGGTGCCCGATCAGGAGGAGACGCCGGACCTCGAGATACCGCGCGTGCGCGGCGTTCACCCGGTCGCCGTGGGCTTCGAGCGTCGCCCGCGCGGCGTCGAGCGCCTTCGCTGGCCAGCTCAGGTCGCGCGAGACGAGTGCGATCTCGGCCTCGGCGACGATGCACCTCGCGCGGGCCACGGCTTCTTTCGGACCGAAGGCGCGCGCCGCACTTCGCAAGAGCGCCTTCGCCCGAACGAGATCGCCGAGCTGGGCCATCGCGATGCCGCGAAGCGCGAGCGCCGGTGCGTCGTCGCGCAAGGCAACCCGCTTCAGCGCGCCGAGGGGATCCCCCGCCGCGAGCGCGCGCGCCGCGGCCGTGACTAGCGAGTCCATGGTCTATTTGAATCCCGCCACATTTGTCACTCCCACCGTTCGAAGTCCGGAACTAATCTAGCACGACCACCAACCAGCACGTCGTATCGGGAGCTGGACGAACGACGAGGAACACCCGACGGAGGGAAGCATGACGACGACACATATGACCGGCACACGTGAAGAGTGGCTGGCTGCGCGGCTCGATCTGCTCAAGGCGGAGAAGGAGCTCACGCGGAAGGGCGACGAGCTGGCGCGTCAGCGGCAGGCGCTGCCCTGGGTTCGAATCGACAAGGCGTACCGATTCGAGACCGATGAAGGGGGCGCGTCGCTGCCGGACCTTTTCAGAGGACGCTCACAGCTTCTCGTCTACCACTTCATGTTCGGGCCCGACTACACGGCGGGGTGCCCGTCCTGCTCGTCGATTGCGGACGGGTTCAATGGCATTGCCGTGCACCTGGCGAACCACGACGTCATGCTGATGGCGGTGTCGCGGGCGCCGCTTGCAAAGCTGCAGACTTACAGGCGCCGGATGGGGTGGACGTTTCCGTGGGCGTCCTCGCACGGCAGCGACTTCAACTTCGACTTCAACATTTCGTTCACCGAGGAGCAGCAGCGCGAGGGACGCGTCGAATACAACTACGAGCGCGGCGGCCACGCGATGGACGCGACACCGGCGCCGGAGCCCGTCGCCCAGTTCGCGGCCACCTGCGGAACCGACGCGTCCACGTACGCTCGCGACCGGCCGGGATTGAGCGCGTTCGTGCTCGAGGACGGCGTGGTCTACCACACGTATTCCACCTACGCGCGCGGCGTGGACGGCATCTGGGGCATGTACCAGTGGCTCGACCGCGCGCCCAAGGGGCGCAACGAGACGGGCATCTGGTGGCGCCGTCACGACGAGTACAACCAGCGCTGAGCAGGGTCATGAGTGACGTTGGCGCAACCGGGGCACGGGATTTCTCGCGACGCGCGGTTTCCGGGCGGGCTTCCCGGCGAGCCTTCTTCGGCGTCTCGGCGCTGCTTTTCGCCGCCAGCGCGGCGGCGACGATTGTCGGGTGCGCGGCCATGTCGGCGATGGGTGAGATGCCGATGCCCGGCGGCTGGACGATGTCGATGGCGTGGCTGCGGATGTGCGGGCAGACGTGGCCCGGTGTCGCGGCGTCGTTCCTCGGCATGTGGGGCGTGATGATGGTGGCGATGATGCTGCCATCCCTCGCGCCCACGCTGTGGCGCTATCGCCAGGCGGTCGGCAGAACGGGCGAGACGCGCCTCGCCTGGCTGACTGTTCTGGTGGGCGTGGGCTATTTCTTCGTGTGGACCGTGTTCGGCGTGGCCGCCTTTGCGCTGGGCGCCGCGCTGGCGGCTGTCGAGATGCAGCTGCCCGCGCTGGCGCGGGTCGTTCCGATCGTGGCCGGTGTGCTTGTTTTGAGCGCTGGCGCGCTGCAATTCACCGCCTGGAAGGCCCGCCACCTTGCGTGCTGCCGGGAGGCGCCGGGGTGCGGTCGTACGTTGCCGGCGGACGCCGGTGCTGCCTGGCGACACGGCCTGCGTCTGGGGCTGCACTGCAGCTACTGTTGCGCAGGCTTGACGGCGATCCTTTTCGTCACTGGAGTCATGGACCCGCGCGCGATGGCGGTCGTGACGGCAGCTATTACCGTCGAACGTTTCGCACCGGACGGGGAGCGCGTCGCGCGAGGCGTCGGCGTTGCCGTCGTTGCGGCAGGATTGTGCCTGATCGTGCGAGGGGCTCTCGCGCAATAAACGGTAGCGGCGCCGTGTAATCAGCGTTCTCGTACATTCCGCGCGCAGATCGATACCAACTTCTACCGCGTCGTCAACGTGACGGCGCGCGGCAAGGTCGCGAAAATCTCTGTCTTTTCGATCGTTCGACGTGCCCTGGCGTCTGGTAGGCTACCGTCTTTACAGACACGCGCCTTCAGCTGCAGACGCGGCCAACCTCACCACGCGCGTGGGTCAGCGCATGCTCGAACGATAAGACCATGATGACGCGTCGACCGAACATCCTGATTGCCATCAGTATCGTGCTGGCCAGCGCGATACTCGCGATCGCGGTGTGGGTGCTGGCGCAGATGCGCGATGACGCGTTGCGGCGCGCCCAGGATTCGGTCTTCAACGTCTCGCTGCTGGTCGAGCGCGATGTGTCGCGCAATCTGGAAATCTACGATCTGTCGCTGCGCGCGGTGATCCAGGGTTTGAAACAGCCCGGCGTCCTGAACCTGCCGCCCGAGATCCGCCAGATGGTCCTGTTCGACGGCTCGGCCAGCGCGAAAGACATGGGCTCGATCCTCGTCACCAACGAAACCGGCGACATCGTGTTCGACTCGCGTGCGAGTCCGCCGCGCAAGATCAACCTTGAGGACCGCGACTACTTCAAGGTTCAGCGTGACTCTCCCAACGTCGGCCTGTACGTGAGCCGTCCGTTCATGCCGAAGGTGCCCGGCACAGACATCAGCATCGCGTTGAGCCGGCGTCTTTCGCGTCCGGATGGCAGCTTTGCCGGTGTGGTGGTCGGCACGATGCGCCTCACTTACTTCCGGCGTCTGTTCGCCGGCATGAATCTCGGTGCGGGCGGCTCGATGGCGTTGATGCTGGCCGACGGCACGATGCTGATGCGCCGTCCGTACGATCCGAAAATCATCGGCCGCAATCTCACCGGAACAGCGAACTACACGCGCTTCACCCAGCAGCCGAGCGGGGAATTCTTCGGCACGGCGGCGATCGACGGAGTCGAGCGCTGGTATGCGTTCCGCCATATCGACGTCTATCCGCTGATTCTCGACGTTGCGCTGTCCACGCGGGACATCTACGTGGAATGGCGGCATCGCGCGTGGATCATCGGCTCGCTGATCGCCGCGCTCGATCTGACCATCATCGCGCTGGCCGTGCTGTTCTCGCAGCAATTGCGGCAGCGCCTTGCGGCCGAAGCCGAATTGCGCGTGCTGGCGCGCACTGACGGGCTGACCGGGCTGAACAATCGCCGCAACTTCGAGGAACATGCCGAAGAAGAGTGGCTCCGCGCGCAACGCAGCGCGTGGCCGCTGTCGGCGCTGTTGATCGACGTGGACAGCTTCAAAGGCTTCAACGACCTGTACGGCCATTCGGCGGGCGACGAAGCGTTGATCGGCGTGGCGCGCTGCATTGCGCAGAACGTGCGGCGCCCGGGCGACACGGCAGCGCGCTACGGCGGCGAAGAGTTCGCCGTGCTGCTGCCGGATACCGACGAACTCGGCGCGGAGCGTATCGCCGAGCAGATTCGCGCCGCGGTGCAGGCGCTTCAACTACGGCACGTCGCCAGCTCTCACCATGTGCTGACCGTCAGCATCGGTATCGCCAGCACCAAAGGTCACACCTTCGCGACGAGCCACGCGCTGGTCGACGCCGCCGACGAGGCGCTCTACGAAGCCAAAGATGCGGGCCGAAATCGTGTGATGCGTTATCCGGCGGCACGTGCGGATAGCGGCACGTTAGTCGAGCAACCCCACCGATAAGCTGGGCGCCTCATCGGCGAGCGGCCTTTAAATTTCAGGCTTGCCGCCCACGCCTTTATCACGCTTGCGTAGTTTCAAACGGCAGTCCCATCCCGGCGACGACAAAACGAATGGACAAAAAAAACCGCTCACGCCGGGGAGCGTGAGCGGAAAGTCGGAGAGTTACAACAACATCGATCGCATGCGCTTACTCATGGGTTACTCATGGGATGTGAACGCAGCAAGAGAAAGTCTAAGAGTCCGGCTGCATCGCATATATCAGACAACTCCCAATTCCTGCGCGCGGCAGCAGCCCCGTCGGCGGCGTGGTGGACACGATGCATGAATTGGCGGCCGGTTCGAAGCGGATGACCGACATCATTGCGGTGATCGAAGGCATCGCGTTCCAGACCAACATCCTCGCCTTGCCAGGGCTATTGGCACTCCGTACACTCGCGCGTAATTCGCAGTCGGCGCCGTTTTCCGGCGCCGTCCACATCACGCCGACAGAGGAGAACCCCCGCCATGGCCGATTCCTATTTCCCCCGCTGGCGCGCCCAGCCGAATGCTGCTGAAGGCCGGATCGTCGGCACGGACGAGCGGCTCGCGTGGCCGCAGATGTTCGCGATGGGCGTTCAGCACGTGGTCGCGATGTTCGGCTCGACCGTGCTCGCGCCGCTGCTGATGGGTTTCGATCCGAATCTGTGCATCTTCATGTCGGGGATCGGCACGTTGCTGTTCTTCGTGCTGGTGGGCGGCCGCGTGCCGAGCTATCTCGGTTCGAGTTTCTCGTTCATCGGACTGGTGATCGCGGTGACTGGGTACGCCGGTCACGGCCCCAATATGAACATTCCGGTAGCGTTGGGCGGGATCGTCGCGTGCGGCGCGGTGTACGCGATCATCGGGCTGATCGTATCGGCGGTGGGTACCCGGTGGATCGAAACGCTGATGCCGCCGGTCGTGACTGGGGCGATCGTCTGCGTGATCGGGCTGAATCTTGCGCCGATCGCGGTGCACGGCGTGAGCGGCAGCAACTTCGATTCGTGGATGGCGCTGGTGACGGTGCTGTGTGTCGGCGCGGTGGCCGTGTTCGCGCGCGGCATGTTGCAGCGCCTCCTGATTCTGGTTGGCTTGCTGATGGCGTATGTGATTTACGCGATCGTGACGAACGGGCTCGGCATGGGTAAGCCGGTTGACTTCTCGATTGTCGCGAATGCTGCGTGGTTCGGTATGCCGCATTTCACGGCGCCTGTTTTCAACGTGCAGGCGATGACCCTGCTGGCGCCGATCGCGGTGATCCTCGTTGCTGAGAATCTTGGGCATATCAAGGCGGTGAGCGCGATGACCGGGCAGAACCTTGACCGCTATGTGGGGCGTGCTTTTCTCGGCGATGGACTCGCGACGGTCGTTTCTGGTCTTGCCGGCGGCACGGGGGTGACCACGTATGCCGAGAACATTGGCGTGATGGCCGTAACCAGGATCTATTCGACGCTGGTGTTTGTGATCGCGGCGCTCATTGCGTTGGTTCTTGGCTTTTCGCCGAAGTTCGGCGCGGTGATCCAGACGATTCCCGGGCCCGTGCTCGGCGGGGTGTCGATTGTCGTGTTTGGGTTGATTGCCGTGACCGGTGCGAGGATCTGGGTCGTCAACAGGGTTGATTTTTCCGACAATCGGAATTTGATTGTTGCGGCGGTGACGCTTGTGCTTGGAGCTGGGGATTTTTCGCTGAAGCTTGGTGGGTTTGGGTTAGGCGGTATCGGTACCGCTACCTTTGGGGCCATTATTTTGTATGCGCTTCTTCGTCGGAAGCCCGTGCAACAGCCTTCTGTTTGAGCTTTTTTCGCCTTCGCGGCGCGATTGGACGCATGCCTGCGGCGTTGGCCTTTCCTTGCTGATAAAAGAAAGGCCAACGGCCCCAGGTGTAAAGAAAAACGCGAGCCGCAAGCAGAAAAACCAATCAGCGCCTGCGGCGAAAAAAACCAATCACCGTCCTCGACTAGTCAGAGCGGTCTCCAACAAGTCGACCTCCCGCATCAATTTATTCAAAGTCTCATCATTGATTTCCTGCGTATTCCGCAGTGCCAACAGCGCCTTCCTTTCCGCTCTCATCGCGGCCAGCTTCATCCGGAATTCAAGCGCATCGGCCCGCCGCGCCAATTCGCGCGGCTCCTGTTCATCTCCAAGCGTAGCGAGCCGTCGCCGGTACAAATCCATCACCCTCGCGGTGACATCCGCCGCATACGCCGATGCGGATTCGTCAAGATCCGCACACTCGGCGTCGTGCAACTCGTCAACCGCGCGAATCGCAGCTTGCGCCGCAAGTGTCCGCGCCAGCGCCTCTTCCGCAGCATGCGGGTCCTTCCCCTTGCGCCAGCCTCGCAACAACAGCGGCAACGCCACCACCGCCACCAGCAGCGAAGTCAGGATCACGCCCGACGCGATGAAAATCGCCAGATCCCGTCCCGGCAGCGGCGTGCCGCCCGGCAATACTTCCGGCAACGACAGCACGCCCGCCAGCGTCACTGCGCCACGCACGCCCGCCACCGTCGTGACCGTCACCGTGCGTAGCCCCGGCACCGCATTCGTCATGCCGTGCTTCGCCGCGCCGCGGCTCGCGAACCAGCGCAGCAGCCATACCCAGACGAAACGCATCGCATAGAGCGCGATCGCCACCGCAGCGATGTAGCCGATCAGCAGCCACACCTGCGTGTCGCTGGTCTCGTGCGCGTCGAGCAACGCCCGGCCCAGAATGTGCGGAAACTGCAGCCCCAACAGAATGAACACCATGCCGTTGAAGACGAACTCGATCATCGTCCACGTGCTGGCGGCGCGCACACGCGACGCAACCGCTCCGGCGCGCGCAATGCTCGCGTAGTTCATCATCATGCCGGCGGCGACCGCGGCCAGAATGCCCGACAGCTCGAAGCGCTCGGCAATCAGATACGCGGTGAACGGAATCAGCAGCGTCATCACTACGCCGGGCGCCGGATCGCCTTCTTCGGTGACGCTCAGAAAACGCGCCGACACGATGCTGAACAACCAGCTCACCGCGGCACCGGTCGCCAGACCGCCCACCGCGATGATCACGAAGCTGATCGACGCGTCGCGCAGCGAAAACACGCCGGTCAGCGCAGCAGCAATCGCAAACTTCAAGGCGACAAGGCCCGACGCGTCGTTCATCAGCGCTTCGCCTTCGAGGATGTGCATCAGCCGCCCGGGAATCCTGCCCTTGCCGACGATACCGGCGAGCGCAACCGCGTCCGTCGGCGAGAGCACGGCGGCAAGCGCGAACGCGACCGGCAACGGAATCGAGGGCGCCAGCGCATGCACGAAATAGCCGACCACCAGCACCGTCATGAAAACCAGCCCGAGCGCGAGCATCAGGATCGCGCGGCGCGCCATGAACAATTCGCGCTTGGGGATGCGCCAACCGTCCGCGAACAGTAGCGGCGGAATGAACAGCATCATGAAGATTTCCGGATCGAAGGTGACGTGCAGGCCGAGTCTCGGCCATGCGAGCAGTGCGCCGATCGCGATCTGTACGAGCGGCAGCGGTAACGCAAACGGCAGCACCCGGGTGACGATGCCGGAAGCGGCGACAGCCAGCAAGAGAATCAGTACAGTAAAGACAATTTCCATCGGTCTATTTCTGGAGATATAACGGTGTTCCCTCTGTCATCGTGGACGATGACGCCGCGTTTCAATCACGAGAAGCAAGGGAGCTACAAGCGAGGTCCAAGCGAGGTACAAGCGAGGTACAAGCGGGTCCAAGCGGGTCCAAGCGAGATACAAGGAAAGCGCAAGCGAACCACAAGGCCGAAGTTTAGCCTGACCACGCTCGCCGCCATCGTCAGACGGGCAACGCGCCGGCCGTACCGGCACAAGCGCCTCAAAAAAAGGCAACGCACCGTAACGGTGCGCGTCGCGCCCACACTCGACGCATGAACTCTTCTGCCGGTGCAATCTTTCATGCGAATTTCATTCGAATGCGCGGCAGCGTGCGCATGGAGCTTGCTTAAGCAATATCGATGACGCACATTTTGAGAAACGGCGCCGAGGTTGTTCGCTTTCGCGTTCGGACCGGCCCGGCTCTCGCGTGAGAGGATTGCATGACGATTGCGCAACAGGAAAGAACGGCCGCCGTGCCGCATGGCTTCGAGGTCGAGGTGACCTCGGGGCTCGAACGCTTCTCCGTGCAGCACGGCGAGCTGACATTGACCAGCGTGTTTCAACCGATCTTCAGCCTGTCGCATATGCGGGCGGTCGGTTACGAGGGCTTGCTGCGCGCACACGACGCGCTGGACCGGCCCGTGTCGCCGCTCGACGTATTCGGCGAGGCCGCGCGGCTGGGCGACGTTCTTCAAGTGGACCGGCTGGCCCAGACGCTGCATCTGGAAAACTTCAAGGTGCTCGGCGCCGAGCGGGAATGGCTGTTCCTGAATGTCCATCCCGGCGCGCTCACCGATCCGTATCACTCCGCCGCATTGCTGGCGAATCTGCGCCGGCTCGATTTGCCGCCGCGGCGCGTCGTGCTCGAAGTGCTCGAACAACGCGCGGAAGACCTCGAACGCCTCGCCGATGCAGTGCGCCAGTTCCGCGAGCGCGGCTTCCTGATCGCGCTCGACGATTTCGGCGCGGGCCATTCGAACGTCGAGCGGATCTGGCAATTGAATCCCGATATCGTGAAGCTCGACCGCATCATGCTGTCGCATGCCGCGCACCGTCCCGATATGGCGACGATTCTGCCGGGGCTGGTCGCGCTGCTGCACGAGGCGGGCAAGCTGGTGCTGATCGAAGGCGTCGAAACGGAGCATGAAGCGCAGATGGCGCTCGCCTGCGACGCCGACTTCGTGCAGGGCTTTTTCTTCGGCCGTCCGAATCCGGGCGCGGCCGACGCGCCGCACGCGGCGGCCTGCATCGGTGAGCTCACCGATCGTTACCGGGATCAGACCGAAGCGCGCGAGCGCCGCAACACGAGCCGTCTCGCGCCGTATTTGCGCGCGTTCGAACGCGCCGCGGAACGGCTGGCCGCCGGCGAACCGCTCGAGGAAGTGTGCTGGAATTTTCTCGCGCTCGATCACGCCGCGCGCTGTTTTCTGCTCGACGCGAAAGGCAGGCAGGCGGGCCGCAACGTCGTGCTGCGCGCCGATCGCGCGGCGCCCGAAACGCGCTTTCTGCCGCTCGCCGATGCGCAAGGGGCGAACTGGCTGCGCCGTCCGTATTTTCGTGCGGCGATCAATGCGCCGGAACGCGTGCATGTCACGCGTCCGTATCTGTCGATCAACGAGGCGCTGCCGTGCGTGACGCTATCGGTGGCGACGCGTGTCGGCGAGCAGACTTGCGTGCTGTGCGGCGATATTGACTGGGTCGACGAAGAGCGGTTCTGAAAAAAATGCCGCTTCGGGGTTCATCCCGAAGCGGCATTTTTCGATCCACGTGCGAATTGACTACTTCGCCACGACCACCGGAATCCCGCGCAACTGCCCGGCGGCTTTCACCTCTTCCAGCGATTTCTTCACCGATGCGCCCGTCGCCGCTTCGATCTGCAAGCGTGCGGCCAGATCACGCTCACCGCGCTTCACGCCCGCCAGATTCGCCAGTTTCACGTGACCGTAGCCGCGCACGCGAGCATGCAGATCGGCCAGCTTCGCGACGTCTTCGAGATTGCCCGCATCGAGCTTCGCGAAAGCGCGTTGCAGCGTCGTTTCGTAATCGCCGGCGAGTTCGCGCTCCATCCTGCGCTCGAGCGTGCGGCTGAACGGATCGAGCATCGTGCCGCGCAGGCCGCGGAATTTTGCCAGCGTGCCGAGCACCGGCCACATCCATTGACCGAAGGTCTTCTTGGTCGGATTGACGCCGGACTTCGGGCGCGCGAGCGTCGGCGGCGCGAGGTTGAACTTGATGCCGAAGTCCTTCCCGGCCACGCCTTCGAACTGGGCTTCAAGCGCTTCGCGGAACGCGCTGTCCGTATACAGGCGCGCCACTTCGTATTCGTCCTTCACCGCCAGCAAACGGTAGAACGTCGTCGCCACGGCGCGCGTGAGGCGCTCGCTCTTTGCCTCCACCGCACCTTCCGCACGCCGTGCCGCGTCGACCAGCGCGCGATAGCGCTTCACGTAGCTCGCGCCGCCATACGTCTGAAGACGTGCTTCGCGATGCGCGATCAGTTCGTCGAGCGTATCGACGCGTACCGGCTGCTTCGCCAGATGCCGCGCTTGCCACAGCGCTTCGAGCGCAGCCGGATCTGCGGCAGCCAGACGGCCGATCGAAAACGCCAGCTGATTCATCTGCACGGCGACATTGTTCAACTCAATCGCGCGCATCATTGCGGCGAACGATACGGGCACCAAGCCGAGTTGCCAGGCATAACCGAGCATCAGAATGTTCGCGCCGATCGTATCGCCGAGAAAGCGCGTGGCGAGCGCTTGCGCGTCGCAAGTGGCCATGCGTTCCGGGCCTGCCGCGTGACGCATCTTGTCGAGTAATGCGTCCGCGTGCAGCGTGGCATCCGGGTTCTGCACGAAGGTCGCATTCGGAATCGCATGCGTGTTGACGACGATGCGCGTGCGGCCGTGACGCACCGTTTGCAGCGCGTCGGCACTTGCGCCGACCACCATATCGCAGGCGAGCAGCACGTCGGCCTGTTGCGTGTCGATGCGGACCTGATTGAGCCACTCGTCGCGCGCGGCGAAGCGCACGAACGACAGCACCGAGCCGCCCTTTTGTGCGAAGCCCATGAAGTCGAGCACCGATGCGCTCTTGCCTTCCAGATGCGCAGCCATGCTGATTAGCGCGCCGACCGTCACGACGCCCGTGCCGCCGACGCCGGTCACCAGAATGTCGTACGGCGCGGCATCGAGGTGCGTGGCGGGAACCGGCAACGCTTCGACGTGCGCAGCAAGCGCTTGAGGATCGAACGCGACGCCTGCGGCTTTCTTGAGCTTGCCGCCTGCGACGGTGACGAAGCTCGGGCAGAAACCGTTCACGCATGAATAGTCTTTATTGCACGACGATTGGTCGATGCGACGCTTGCGGCCCAGCGGGGTTTCAACCGGTTCGACCGACAGACAATTCGATTGCACGCCGCAATCGCCGCAGCCTTCGCAGACTTCCTCGTTGATGAACAGACGCTTGTCCGGATCGGGAAACTCGCCTTTTTTCCGGCGACGCCGTTTCTCCGCCGCACAGGTCTGGTCGTAGATCAGCACGGTCACACCGTCGGTGTCGCGCAATTCGCGCTGCACGGTGTCCATTTCGCTGCGATGGTGGAACGTCGTGCCCTTCGGAAACAGATCGTGATGGCCGTCGTATTTCTCCGGCTCGTCGCTGACCACGACGAAGCGCGACACGCCTTCGGCTTCCACCTGACGCGCGATCTGCGGCACCGAGATGCTGCCGTCGACCGGCTGGCCGCCCGTCATTGCGACCGCGTCGTTATAGAGGATCTTGTACGTGATGGTGGCTTTCGCGGCCACCGCCTGGCGGATCGCGAGGATGCCCGAGTGAAAGTAGGTGCCGTCGCCGAGATTCTGGAACACGTGGCGCGTTTTCGTGAACATCGAATGCGAGGCCCAGTCGACGCCTTCGCCGCCCATCTGGATCAGCCCGGTGGTGTCGCGCTCCATCCACGACGCCATGAAGTGACAACCGATGCCCGCCTGCGCGATCGAACCTTCGGGCACTCTGGTCGAGGTGTTGTGCGGACAGCCCGAGCAGAAATACGGCGTGCGCTTCACGCTGTCCGCGGCGTTGGAAAGGATTTGCGGCGCGACCAGATCGACCACGCGCTCGCGGCGATCGAGCGCCGGCTTGTGCTTCGCGAGCCAGTTCGCGAACACCGGCAGAATGCGCGAAGGCCGCAATTCACCGAGCGACGACAGCAGCAAGGTGCCGTCTTCCGCATGCTTGCCGATCACGATCGGCCGCGTGCCTTGCGTGCGGTTGTACAGATAGTCCTTGATCTGCTGTTCGATGACCGGGCCTTTCTCCTCGATCACCAGCACTTCCGAAAGACCCGCAACGAACGCGTCGATACGCGTCATTTCCAGCGGGAACGACAAGCCCACCTTGTAGATCCGCACGCCGGCCGTTTCCAGATCGGCAACGGTCAGATCGAGCCGGCGCAGCGTTTCCATCAGGTCGAGATGCGCCTTGCCGCACGTCACGATGCCGACGTTCGCGTGCGGACTCGGCGCGATCCATTTGTCGATGCTGTTCACGCGCGCGAAATGGCGCACCGCGTCGAGCTTCGCGTGCATCCGCGACTCGATCGTCAGGCTCGGCAGATCGGGCCAGCGGTTATGCAGACCGCCGGCCGGTGCTTCGAAATCCTGTGGAACCGTCCATTCGGTTTGCAGCGCGTCGAGATCCACCGTCGAACCGGATTCGACCGTTTCGGAGATCGCCTTGTAGCCGACCCAGGCACCCGAGAAGCGCGACAATGCCCAGCCGTACAGGCCGAATTCGAGCATGTCGGCGATGTTCGACGGATTCACGATCGGCATGTGCCACGCCATCATCGCGAAGTCGCTCTGATGCGGCATCGACGACGACACGCAACCGTGGTCGTCGCCCGCCACCACCAGCACGCCGCCGTGCGGCGACGAGCCGTACGCGTTGCCGTGTTTCAGCGCGTCGCCCGCGCGATCCACGCCCGGGCCCTTGCCGTACCACATGGCGAATACGCCCTCGACGGTGCGCTCCGGGTCCGCTTCCACGCGCTGCGTGCCGAGCACCGCGGTGCCGCCGAGTTCTTCGTTGATCGCGGGCAAAAAGCGGATATCGCTGGCCGTGAGCAGTCTGCCCGCCTTCCACAACTGCTGGTCGACCATGCCGAGCGGCGAGCCGCGATAGCCGCTGATGAAGCCGGCGGTGTTCATGCCGCGCGTCTTATCGAGCGCGCGCTGCATCAACGCGAGGCGCACCAGCGCCTGCGTGCCGGTCAGGAAGATCCGGCCGCGCGTCGCGGTGAGGTTGTCGGACAGCTTGTAGTCGGCGAGTGCGGGCGTGCCGTCGATGGGCAGGCGAGCGGTCATGGGTGAGTCTCCGTTGTCGATCGGAGTTAGCGTGTCGACCAGAGTTGGCGCTTTAGCTGTCGACCGGAGTTCGCGCTTTAGCGCGTTACTCCGGTCCCATGCAAAGCGCTTACTCTGGTCCCATAGCGCTTACTCCGATCCCATGCAAGATGGTTGCTGTTTTGCATCCGCGCGTGTGGTGGGGACCACGTGAAGTGACGCAGCGAAAGAGACTCTATTTTTTAGCGCCGATTAGAGTAGATTTTTGCTACTTTGCTGGTTCGATGGCGAATGGGCGCGAAGGCCTGCGCGTTTTAATGAGGTATTGAGATGGATATGCCACGCGCCGGCCGGATTCGGGTATGCCCTGGTGCGACGGCGCGATGATCAACGCGGGTCAACGCGGCTTCCGCGATTGCTTCACACCGGCGCTTTCGCCATGACCGCGACGGGCGCCGGGTCGAGTGGAGCGATATCGTGGAAATTCGTGTAATCGATGTGACTCACCCCGTCTTCCTCGCGCATGATATCGACGAAGCGGTATTGCCAGTAGATCTGATCGCAAGTCCAAAGGTGGCGCGCCTGCATGGTCTGGGAGGTCGATTCGTCGACCCCTTCGATGGTGATCAGCAGGGACGTGTCGCGGCCTTTGAGTGTCTCGGCGGTTTCGCCGAACAGCGGACTGTTTTCGTCGATGACATGCATCAGGCTCCAGCCCAGTTTGAACACGGGATGCTGGTCGCGCACCAGCGTCAGGTCGTAGAGCTTGCGCAGCGTATAGCCTTCGACGGTGGTTTCCTGGCGCATGATGCGCAGCCTCGCGCGCGCTTCGGCGATGACGTTCTGTCGGGCATTGGCGGCGCGCACCATCAGCGTCATGCGGCCTTCGAGCGGCCGTACGATCGCGTAGCGGGCAAACATGATCTTGGCGTGCGGGCGCGAAAAGCGCGCGAAGATCAGCCCCGTCGCCAACGCGATGCTCGACATGCCGACAAAGATTTCCAGCGTCGCGATCCAGTGCGCGTAGACGGTTTGCGGATGCATGTCGCCGTAGCCGACCGTCGCGAGCGTTTCGACGCTGAAGAAGAATGCGCCGCCGAAACCCGCCGGAAACTGATTGGCGATCGGCGTCGCGCCGAGCATGTAGAGCGCGGCGAAGGCGGTGTTGAGCAACAGGAACAGGACGGCGAGCGACACGAAAAACGTCGGCCAGCGGACTGCGAGTGCGCGGTGATAGAGATCCTGCCAGAGCGGCGTCGGCATGCCGTGCGCGATGACCACGCGATCGTCGAGGCGCATCTCGCGGCTGCCGCGCGCGCGACGTCGTTGCGCGTGCGCTTCGGCGTCGCCGATGCCGGAAAAGCGGTCTGACGGTTCGGTTGCCATCATGTGCTCGTGGAGATGAAAACGCGCAAAGCGTAGCACGCCGATCGGCGTGCGGAAGGTGATTTCGGGCGTGCCGCGCGTGTGGCGAAAGCGGCGCCCGAGCGGAACCCGAGCGGCACCTAAGCGGAACCCGAGCGGAACCCGAGCGGAACCCGAGCGGCGCAAGCGCGCTGCGATTCTTGCGAGCGCCGCGACGCTTGTCTGGCTGGTACGCTCGCTTACCGCAGGGGGGCGATCTTACCGCCGGGGTGTCGACCGACGCACTCGTTACGGCTTTACGGAAACGCGCGCGGCTTTGGAATACCTGCGCCGTGTTCTATGTCGTCGACGGCTTGCTGGTGCGCGGCGGCGACTGCTTCGGCTTCGTCCGTGTAGCCGTCGTCGCCGCCGACGGTCGCCCACGGCTTGACGGCTTTTTCACGGTGACGGATTTCGTATTCCGCGTCCCAGCGCGCGCCGTTCAGTTCGAGCGGGCGGACGTGAATCGAGTAGACGCCGTAGAGGAAGAGCTGTTCAGCCATGATCGCCTCCAGCCGGTTGGTTCAGGGATGGCGCTGTGCGACGGGCGCGGCGCCGTGCTGCCTACAGTTCGATTTCACCGAGGATCCGGTGGGCGAGGGCTTTGGCTTCCTCGAGGGCTTCGTCCGGCGTCGACGAGGTGGCTTCGACTTCGTAGACAGTGGTTTCCGGGTCGGCGCTTGCGTCGCCTTCATCGCGGGAGAGGGTGACCACGCCCTGGAACTTGTCGTTGCTGAGTTCGCGTACCGAGGCGATGGCGGTGTAGATACCCTTGGTGTAGGTGATGTCTTCCATGGTGTTGGCTCCTTCCCAAGGCGTGAGTTTTATCGTAGCACGGGGGTGGCTTTTTTGCCTTTGCCGGCGGTCGTTAGTCTGGTCGTTGGTCTGTTAGCCTGCGGCGGCATTTCTTATTTGGTTTTTGCCGCCAGAGGCAAAAAATCACAGCAGAGCCACGACTTCATCCAAAGAAGGCGCATGCGCCCCGGCATGCCTGCACGCCGCCGCGCCAGCGGCCAAAGAAAAAGCCAGATGCTCCGGCCAGGACCGCTGCGGAGCAGTCATCAAGCTGAACAGCAAGCCGCCAATAGAGGCATCCCCGGCCCCAACCGTATCGACAATCTCGACCCGAGGCGGCCGAGCCTCGACCACCATGGCGCCGTCGATCAACATCGCCGTCTCCGGCCCACGCGTCACCAGCACGGTCGCTGCCGGGTTCATCTCCCGCAATTGCGCCAGCGCGCCCGCTTCATCGGCGGACTTGAACAGCAATCGCAAATCCTCATCCGACACCTTGATCAAATCAGCCAGCGCAGCCATCTTCCGCAGCGTCGGCTCATACCCATGCTCCATCAGGTTCCGGTAATTCGGATCGAAACTGATCTTCACGCCGCGCGAGCGCAACTCGGCGGCCAGCGCCGCAAGCGTGTCGCCAAGCGGCTGCCGCACGAGGCTAATGCAGCCAAAATGCGCCCATTTCACCTGCTCCATCCAGCCAGCCGGTAAGCGCGCCGGATCGAACGCGAGATCGGCGCCGTTCTCGCCCATGAAAAAATACGCCGGCGGATGCGTCTGATGAACGATCGCCAGCAACGGCGGGCGCTCCACGCGCTGCATGAAACGCATGTCGAGACCCGCGGCCACGCTCGCGTTCCACAGGTCGTCGGAGAAATTGTCGACGCCCAGCGAGCCGGCGCAGGCCGTCGGCAAACCGAGCCGCGCCACGCAGCGCGCGACGTTCCAGCCGGCGCCGCCAGGACGCGACAGCCATTGCGATGCGCCGGTCCGCACGAGATCGGTGAGGATGTCGCCGGCGGAAACGAAAAAGGGAAATTCGGTGTTCGCGCTCATTGTGCTCATTGTGCTCATTGTGTTCACTCCGCGGATTCAGGCGCCCCAGCCTCGCTGGAAGGCAGCGCGTGCGCCAGCACTTCGTAGCACGCGCCCATCGTGTGATAGTCGGTCTTGCCGGCCGGACTCTTTTCGTCGCTGTACTTGCGGTTGTCGCAGGTGAGGATGCGATACCACGCGCCATGCCTGTGATCGACGAAATGCGCCCAGCTGTAGCGCCAGATCTCGTCGTACCAGTCCCAGAAGCGTTCGTTGCCGGTGCGCTGGCCAAGCAGTGCCGCAGTCGCAAATGTTTCAGCCTGCACCCAGAAATATTTGTCGTGATCGCAAACGGTGCCGTCCGGGCCGAAGCCGTAATAGAGGCCGCTGTGGTCTTCGTCCCATGCATGGGTCATGGCGGCGTCGAATAGCTCGACGGCGCGCGGCAGCAGCCACGGCAGCGGACGGTAGCGCTCGAGAATCAGCAGCAGCTTCGCCCACTCGGTCTGATGGCCCGGCTGGAAGCCCCACGGACGGAAAATGTTCGAGCTGTCTTCCTCGTTGTAATGCCAGTCGATCGACCAGTCCGCGTGAAAGTGCTCCCACACCAAGCCCTGCGACAGCTTCGCCTGACGCAGCGTCATGTTCGACGCCACCCGTTCCGCCCGATCCAGATAGACGAGGTGGCCGGTCGCTTCGTGCGCGGCAAGCAGCGCCTCGGTCGTGTGCATGTTCGCGTTCTGGCCGCGGTACGAACTGACCTGCCATTCGGGCGTCGCTTCGTCGGCGTAGAGGCCCGCGGCGGCGTCCCAGAAGCGGCGTTCCATCAACTCGAAAGTCGCGCCGATCATCGGCTTCGCTTCTTCGATGCCGGCCATCGCCGCATGCGCATACGCGAGCAGCACGAACGCGAGGCCGTAGCAGTGGCGGGTCGCATCGAGCGTGCGCTTGTGGCCGTCGCGCCATTCGAGTTCCCAGTCGTAGCCCTCGTGCTCAGTGTCCCAATGCGCTTCGTGCAGAAAGCGCAAACCGTGGCGCGCATACTCGAGATGCTGCGGGTCGCCGAACTGGCGATACGCCATCGCGTAGTTGAAGACGTAGCGGCAACTGCTCACCAGATGGCGCGTGGTCCTGTCATAGATCGAACCGTCGTCGCGGAAAAAATGGAAGAAGCCGCCGCTCGGGTCGAGCACGTTCGGTGCGTAGAAGCGCAGCGTGTCCTGCACATGCGAGAGCAGAAATTCGCGGCTGCGGAAGTTCTCGACGGGCGGCGGCGCTGCGGCAACGGCATTGGCCGCGCCGTTTGCTGCGGAGTGAAGCGGATCGGATTGCATCATGACGTTTTCACCAAAGTACTGGCACGGGCAATGAGATGGACGGGCAAGCAGACTTCGAGTTGGGTGGGGGCCTCTTCGAGCAGCAACTCGACGCCGCGCCGGCCGAGCGCTTCCTTGTCGACCGAAATGGTCGACAAGGGCGGCGTGGCGTGGGCGGCGGCGGGAATGTCGTCGAAGCCGATGATGGCGATGTCCTCGGGCACGCGCAGGCCGCGCGCAAGGCACGCGCGCAGCGCGGCGAGCGCGGCGGCGTCGTTATAGGCAAATACGGCGTCGGGGCGCGCGCCGGGCGCGTCGAGCAACCGGTGCATCGCGCGCGCGGCGCCGCTGTCGGGGTCGAGGCCGGCGTCGATGGTCACTTCCAGCGACGGGTCGAACAGCCGGCCCGCTTCGAAAAACGCGCGCCGGTAACCGAGCGCGCGCTGCGCGATGCTGAAGTGCGCGAGCGACCCGCCGATGAACGCGACGCGCGTGCGCTTCTGCTCGAACAGATGACGCATGGCGAGCGTGGCGCCCGTGGCATTGTCGAGATTCACCGAGCGCAAGCCGGGCGCCCACAGGTCGATCAGCACGAGCGGGCGCTGCATCGCCACCAGCGTGGTCAGCGTTTCGGGTTCGACGAAACCGGCGATCGCCACGGCGTCCGGCGAGTGCAGGCGCATCTGCTGAATCACGTCTTCGGTCGGGCCGGCTGTCAGCACGGAAGGGACGATGCCGCGTTCGCGGCATGCGTCTTCGACGCCGTGCAGCACGTGCGAAAAGAACGGGCTGACCGAGAAGTTGTTGTGCTGCCGATGCAGCAGGAAAGTGAGGCGCCGGATGCGCGGGCGCAACTGCGCGGCGTCATAGCCGAGCTGCCGCGCGGCTTCGACGACGCGCACGCGGGTGGCCTCGGAGAGGCCCGGCTGGTTCTTCAGTGCGCGGGAGACGGTGCCGATCGACACGCTGGCCGCCCGGGCGACGTCGCGGATGGTGGTGGCCATCGAATGAAGCGGCCGCAACGGGGCGGCCGCATGGTGTTTAGGTTCGGGCGATTGTATAGTAAAACCCGGCTAAAACAGCCCCGAAAACAAGCGATCGATACCGGTAAATACCCGTATACACAGGGGTTTGCCCGGGATATTTTGTTTAGTAAAAATTGCTAAACAACGCTGTTTTGAGCGGCCCGGCAAAGCCTGCGAGCCTAGTCGAGAGCCGCGTGCGCGACCTCCGTCTGTCCCCGCAGCAACGCGACGCTCTCGCTTGCCTCGATCAGCACGAAACCGCTTGTTTCGTGCTTTGCGCGCCGCTTCGCCAGTGCCGCTACGGAAGCAATTTCCTCGCTGCTGTAGAACGACGGTCCGCCGTCCGACTCGACGCGCACGCAGCCGATCGCCATCGTCACGAAGCCGAAGAAGGTCGGATTGCCGCGCCGGTCCTCGCCATGGATGCCGCCGGCCAGCCGGTCGGCCGGCGCGTAGAACCGCTGCGCGCCTTCGTTGAACACGTGGATCGCGCGCAGTACGCGCTCCTTCCAGTCGTCGCTCTGGAACAGGATCAGGAAATCGTCGCCGCCCACGTGGCCAAGAAAATCGCGGGTCGGGTCGCAGACGTCGGCGAGCACGGCGGCGGCGAACTTCAGCACTTCGTCGCCTTGCCAGTAGCCGTACTGATCGTTGAAGGGCTTGAAGTGATTCAGGTCGACGTAGCACGCGGAGAAGCCGGCGTCGTTGCCGAGCAGGCGGCCGATGTGCGAACTGATCGGGATATTGCCCGGCAGAAAGGTCAGCGGATTCGCGTAGCGCGCGGCTTCGATGCGCACCTCGGTCACCGCGCGCACGAGGTTTTCGCCGGTGCCGAGGCCGGCGTATTTGCCGTTGTCGGTGATGACGAAGCCGTCGGCGAGATAGCGCTGATCGTCGCTGGCGAGGAGCTGGGCCATCTGCTCGACGGTCATCGATTTCTCGATGATCACCGGCGACGCGTTCGCAAACAGCAGGCACGGGCGCTTGCCGAACAACTCCCGGTGGTACGGCAGCGCGTAGCGGTCCATGAAGCTGCGCCGGTTGATCAGCGCGACCGGTTCGCCGTGCTCGACCACTGCGACCGCGTGCAGATCGGGCAGGCGGTTGAATAGTTCGAGCACGTCGTTGTTGGTGGCCTCGCGCGGCAGCGCCGGCGCGTGCACCAGCATCTTCGCCGACGCCATGCCGCCCGACGGCGACGCGCTGCTGAGCGTGCGCGTGGTTTCGGGAAACACGGCGATGTGGCCGGCGCGCAGCGCTTCGCGGGCGTCGTCGGTGACGTTGCGGGACGGCTGCGCATTGGGCCGGCCGAAGAAATAGCCTTGTCCGCAGCCGATCCCCATGTCGCGCACCACGATCAGATCCGCCTCGTTCTCGATTCCCTCGGCGACCAGCCGTGCGCCGCTCGCGTTGGCGAAGTGCTGCATCGCGCGCACGGCTTCGAACTTGAGCGGATCGCTGGCGATGTCGTGAATGAAGAAGCGGTCGATCTTCACGACGTCCGGTTGCAGCCGCACCCACAGATTCATGCTGGCGTTCGCGGTGCCGTAATCGTCGAGCGCGAATTGCGCGCCGGCCGTGCGCAGCGCCGTGATCACCGGCAGGAAGCTGCCGACGTCGGGAATCGTGCTTTGCTCGGTCAACTCGATCACGATCCGTTGCGGATCGACGCCGCAATGGCGCAGCAGCGCCAGCATGTCGTCGCGCGCTTCGGCTAGCTGGCGGATCGCACCCGCGCTGAAATTGAGAAACAGCTTGCCCTCGCATTCCAACTGTGTGAACGCCTTGATGCAGGTGTGCGCGGCCGCGCGTTCGAGTTCGATCGCGCAGCCGTCGGCCAGCGCCTGCGAAAACAACGCGTACGGCGTTTCGAGCGGCGTGCCGGCCGGTCCGCGGATCAGGCCTTCGTAGCCGAGAATCGCACCGTCGTTGAAATCGATGATCGGCTGGAACACGGCCGACAGATCACGCCGGGCGATCAACTCCTCGATGCGCGGCGCGGCGGATCGGGAGGGCGAGCGAGGTTGCATGGCAGTTGGGCGTAGCGATCGACTATCGGCTTAACGGCCCGCGCGGCTTGAGATTAAGTGAACTTTTGATGAATGTTTGCACCTCGATGGGGCGTTTGGGGCTCGTGTGACGTGGCGCCGCCAGGATTTCGCCTATGCCGTCCGGCCGAGGCGACACCGGCGGCTTTTACGCGTGAAATAACAAAAAAAGCCGCACGAGGCGGCTTTCTTCAAATGACGCTCAGGGAGGGCGCTTATGAATGTCCTGTTTGCATTACGCGCGTGTTCAACGGCGGGCCACGGCGGCGGCGGGCCGCTCGCGCGAGGCGGCGCGGGTTTCGGCGCTGGTGTCGCGAGCCCCCCAGCGCTGCGCGAGCGCGGCGCACACCATCAGCTGGATCTGGTGGAACAGCATCAGCGGCAAGACTACGGCGCCCACCGCATGCGAGGCGAAAATGACCTTGGCCATCGGCACCCCGGCAGCGAGGCTTTTCTTCGAGCCGCAGAAGATGATCGTGATCTGGTCGGCGCGGTTGAAACCGAGCCGCTTGCTGCCGAGTATCGTGACGGTCAGCGCCAGCGCGAGCAGCACGACGTTGATGAGCAGCAGGCCGCCGAGGGCGGACAGCGGAATCTGATGCCACAGGCCTTCGTTGACGGCCTCGCTGAAGGCGCCGTACACCACCAGCAGAATCGAGCCCTGGTCGACGAACTTCAGCACGCCGCGATTGCGCTCGATCCACTTGCCGATCATCGGGCGCAACAGCTGGCCGGCCACGAACGGCACCAGCAGCTGCAGCACGATGTTGCCTACCGTGTGCCACGGCGACGAACCGCCGCTCGCAGCCTGATTGCTGACGACGAGGCTGACGAGTGCCGGGGTGATGAAGATGCCCAGCAGGCTCGAGGCCGAGGCGCTGCAGACGGCGGCCGGCACATTGCCTTTGGCAATGGACGTGAACGCGATGGAAGATTGAACCGTCGACGGCAGCGTGCAGAGGAAGAGGATCCCCGCATAGAGCGCCGGCGTGACAAGTGGCGAAAGGAGCGGTTTAAGCGCGAGGCCGAGCAGCGGAAACAGCGCGAACGTGCTGAGCAGCACAACCAGATGCAGCCGCCAGTGCGTCGCACCCGCAATGATCGCTTCGCGTGACAGCTTCGCGCCGTGCAGGAAAAACAGCAGGCCGACCGCGACGTTCGTCACCCAGTTGAACCCGACGGCGGCCTGCCCGTGCACCGGCAGCAAGCTGGCAAGGAGCACGGTGCCCACGAGGCACAAGGTGAAATTGTCGGGAAGCAGTTTCGGGCGAGCCATTGTCGAAATCTCGATTCGGTGATGCAGAAAGACCCAAGGACGCACGAAGGCGGCGTCGCAGGCTATGAAAAACGACTATTGTTGTTGAAAAGTGATTGAAAACGCAAATTCATTTTCCGAGTCGATTAATGAGCATCATGCATTAAAGCGCTGTATGACGCATTGTGCGCAACTCCATTTCAGTATTGGCGACGGCGCGCGATTGGTCCACTGCCGTTTTAACAGCGGGACGGGAAATCCAGTTACCGTCCGTCATACGCCAAGGGCGCTGCGGATGTTTCGTTAAAGCCGCGCCAGCAAGCTGTTTCAGCGCTTTCGCGCAAGGGCTCTGTCGCGGAAAAACGTCGCAGTAACAAGGTGTTACAACAGCAGTGGGGGCCTAACACTTTTTGGCTCGACACCCTTTGGCCATGCCCATAAATTACTGCTCAAAGGCCACCGGGATGCCCCGCGCCGCAACATGCGACGCTCGAGCCGGTCCCAGAACAAGCACGCCGCAGCTCGAACGGTGGGCTTCAGGCAAGTCTTCGGGCAAGTGAGTCATGGGTGGACGGGTTGTCGAGAACGAAGCATTGGGCGTTGGGTGCGGTCATCGCTGCACTGTGCTCGTTCGCCTATGCAAAAGTAACGAGCATGCCGCATGGAGCCGGGGGCGGCGGTTACAGCGGTTACCCGCATGCCGCGGAGCATGCCATGCGTGGCGATGCTCGCGGCGAGGGCCGTTACTACGGCGCCGCCAACGTCAGAGTGTCCCGCAGCAATCCGGCCGACCGCAACGCGCGCTTGCCGCGCGGCGGGGCGAACCTCCGTGGCGGTAGCTACGCCGGCGGCTTTGGCAGCTACAACCCGGCAATGCCCCGTGTAGGCGGAGCGGGCGGATATCCCGGCGATCGCCGCGGCGGCTTGCAGTACGCCGGCGCAATCACCCCAGTCAGTGCCGAATCACGCCCGGTGCCGCGTCCACCGGGCAATGCGCCGGTTCGCGCCGGCTCGATTCGCGCCGATGTCGCGCGCTACAACGAAGAGCGCGGCTCGTCGCGCGCAATGCCGCGCCAAGCGGACGATCCGCGTCGGTCAGAAGGCTCCCCTTACCGTAATTAGGCACCGCGACGCACTGCGACGCATCGCGAGACCCCGCGAGACCCCGCGCCGAAAAATGCGGTCGTCGCCGACTGGTTCTTTGACGCGTTTCGCGGGGGCCGGCCCACGGCGCGACAAGCGCCCCTCACCCGCGCGAACTGCGCTACCGCCTCTTATCTCCCTGTTGCCCTCGTCGGCGCATTCACGTGATGCGGATAAACCGCTGCGCCAAATCATCGCGGCTGAAATTCGCTGCCTCCTTCCTTCAAATCGGATATTCCGGCTTTCAAACCGGCTAGCCGCGACTTCATGCTCCGCCGCCGTCCAGAAAACCTCTGTCAAGGTGACGTGTAGACGCGACACTTTTTTGAAAATGCTCGGCAAGAAAGGGCCTCCCGTCGTCAAAATTCGTCGTTTCTGTTGCGGCGCGTCACCTGTATGGCATCTCGACCGTTATCACCCGGTCGGGCGTATCGTCAGCGCCGCCAGGCGGTGCGCCGCGCGGCATGCGGCGACGCAGTCATGACGGGCACGGCCAAGGCTTTATCAGGCCGATAACCGACAAAACTAATCAGACCGATATACCCGCAATAACCAGAGATATTTTTGTTCATAAAAATGGTCCGCAAAGATGGTCCCGCCCAGATTGGCTCGACGATCGAACGGACGACGACAACGGTTCGCGCGAGCTACCCCCCTTTTCGCACAGCCACACCCTTTTTGACAAAGACAGGAGAACCCATGAAAACAAGCATCAGCCGTGCGCTGAAGACCACCCTCAAGGCAACCGCGTGTGCCGCTTTGCTGGCCAGTGCATCGTCGGCTTTTGCGCAATCGAGCGTACAACTCTACGGCCAGGTCGACGAATGGGTCGGCTCGCAAAAATTCCCGGATGGCCATAGCGCGACGCAAGTGTCCGGCGGCGGGATGTCCACGTCGTACTGGGGCTTGAAGGGGGCTGAGGATCTGGGCAACGGCTACAAGGCGATCTTCACATTGGAAGGCTTCTTCCGTGCGCAGAACGGCGCGTTCGGCCGCTTCACCGGCGACACGATGTTCTCGCGCAACGCGTACGTCGGTATCGAATCGCCGTACGGCACGGTGACCGCCGGCCGTCTGACGACACCGCTGTTCGTGTCGACGATTCTGTTCAACCCGTTCATCGACTCGTACGTGTTCTCGCCGATGGTCTATCACGTGTACCTCGGGCTCGGCACGTTCCCGACGTACTCGACCGATCAGGGCGTGACGGGCGACTCGGGCTGGAACAACGCGGTGTCGTACGCTTCACCGAACTTCAACGGCCTGAGCGCGACCGCAATGTATGCCCTCGGCAACACCGCGGGTCAGAACAGCTCGAAGAAGTGGAGCGGCCAGGTGCTGTACTTCCACGGCCCCTTCGCGGCGACCGCGGTGTATCAGTACGTGAACTTCAACAACGCTCCAAGCGACCTCGGCAGCGCGGCTGCGTCGGGCATTCCCGGCCTGAAGAGCCAGAGCGTCGCACAGGTCGGCATGTCGTACGACCTGAAGTATGTGAAGTTCTTCGGCCAGTACATGTACACGTACAACGACCAGACCATCACGAGCTGGCACGTGAACACGGCGCAGGGCGGCGTGTCGGTGCCGGCCGGCCCGGGCACGGTGATGGCGTCGTACGCGTATTCGCGCGACGGCGGCGGCTTCGACCAGACCCGTCAGACGGCCGCAATCGGCTACGACTATCCGCTGTCCAAGCGCACGGACGTCTACGCGGCATACCTGTACGACCACATCAGCAACCAGTCGAGCGGCAACACGTACGGCGTCGGCCTGCGCGCGAAGTTCTGAGCGCGGCAGTTCCACGCCTGATTTTGCAAACCCCGCCTTCCGGTCAGGAAGGCGGGGTTTGTCGTTTCTGGGGCGCTTTTGGTGAGCTTCTGGGGCGCGTCCACCGCCGATTTGCCGACCAGTCTTTGATAAACCCGGCAAAATATCGTCGATTGATTCCAGAAGCGAGCGATTGAGATGGATACCCTCGTCAGCATGAAAGTGTTCCGGCATGTGGTCGAAGTCGGCAGCTTTGTCGGCGCGGCCGAACGGATGGAGATGTCGGCGGCGATGGCGAGCAAGCACGTGATGCACCTCGAACAGCAGCTCGGCGCGCGTTTGCTGAACCGCACCACGCGGCGCGTCGCGCCGACCGAAGCCGGCCGCGAATACTACGAGCGCCTCTCCCAGGTGCTGACCGAACTCGAAGAAGCCGAGCAGGTGGTCGGCGCGGCGAGCGTCGTGCCGCAAGGGCGCTTGCGGGTGTCGTCGCTGTCGGCGTTCGGCCTGAGTCACGTGATGGCCGCGGTGGCCGATTACGCCGCGCAGTATCCGCAGGTCACCGTCGACATGACGTTGTCCGACCGCGTGGTCGAACTGATCGACGAAGGCTTCGACGTCGCGATCCGGGCCTCGCCGGGCGGCCTCAAATCGTCGTCGCTGATCGCGCGGCAGATCGCGACCGCGCATCTCGTGCTGTGCGCCTCGCCCGCGTATCTGCGCCGGCACGGCACGCCGAAGACGGTTGCCGACCTCGCGCGCCACAACTATCTGCAATACGCCGGCGTATCGGCACTCGAGATCGCCCCCGCGACCGGCGACGCCACGACGCGCGTGCGCCTCACCGGCAATCTGATCGTCAACCACCTGGAAGCGCAGCGCGTGATCGTGCTGCAAGGCGCGGGTATCGCGATGCTCGGCACCGAGGTGATCGGCGACGATCTGGCGGCAGGGCGCCTCGTGCCGCTGCTGGTCGACGAAGTGCCGCCGCGCGAGTTGCCGATCCATGTCGTGTATGCGAGCCGCCGGCATTTGTCCGCCAAGGTGCGCTCCTTTGTCGATTTCCTGGTCGAGCGGTTTACGAATGAAGCGCTGTGGCCGTCGCTCGAACAGATCAAGGCGTTGGCGGTGCGCTAGGCCTGCGCGGACGGCGCAGGCGCGGCAAGCCGTTTGGCTATACTGGTTGCCAGCACCCATACGCGTAACGATCTGGGGGAGACATGACCGATCTGTCCACGCCGCAGCGCGCCGGCGGGCACAAGCTGCCCGCGGGCCGGCGCCTGCGTTTCGTCACCGCCGCCGCCTTGTTCGACGGCCACGACGCGTCGATCAACATCATGCGGCGCATCCTGCAAGCGAGCGGCGTCGAGGTGATCCACCTCGGCCACAACCGCTCGGTCGATGAAGTCGCCACCGCCGCGCTGCACGAAGACGCCGACGGGGTCGCCGTGTCCAGCTACCAGGGCGGTCATAACGAATACTTCCGCTATCTCGTCGACCTGTTGCGCGCGCGCGGCGGCGAGCGCATCAAGGTGTTCGGCGGCGGCGGGGGGGTGATCGTCCCCGAGGAAATCGCCGAACTCGAACGCTACGGCGTCGAGAAGATCTATTCGCCGCACGACGGCCAGCGGCTCGGCCTGCAAGGCATGATCGACGACATGATCGGGCGCTGTGCCCAGGCCGTGCGTGAAGCCGCGGCGGTGAAGCCGAATCCGCTGGGGGAACTGGTCGCCGGGTTTGCGGCAGACGGCTTGCCGCGGTTCAATGCTCGCTCCGATGACCACAAGGCAGACGCAGCAGACGCAGCGGATGCAGCAGACGCAGCAGAACCAGCAGACCCAGCAGACCCAGCAGACGCAGCAGACGCAGCAGACGCAGCAGACGCAGCAGACGCAGCAGACGCAGCAGACGCAGCAGACGCAGCAGACGCAGCAGACGTAGCAGACGCAGCCGACGTAGCAGACGCAGCCGACGCAGCCGACGCAGCGCACGCAGCCGACGCAGCGCACGCAGCAGACGCAGCCGTCCAGGCGCGAAGGGGCGGCGCAGCGGCCGACCCCGCAACGCTCGTATTCCGCCGGCTCGCCCGCTTGATCAGCGCGTTCGAAGCAGGCCGCGTCAACGCCACCGAGCAGGAGGCGCTGTCGAGCATCGCCAGGTCGGCGGAGATTCCTGTGCTCGGCATCACCGGCACAGGCGGCGCCGGCAAATCCTCGCTCACCGACGAACTGATCCGCCGTTTCCGTCTCGACTACGGCGACGCGCTCACCATCGCCGTAGTCGCATTCGACCCGTCGCGCCGCAAGTCCGGCGGCGCGTTGCTCGGCGACCGCATCCGCATGAACGCGATCGGCGATTGGGGCGGCGGACCGCGCGTGTACATGCGTTCGATGGCGACGCGCGAAGCGTCGAGCGAAATCTCCGACTCGCTGCCCGGCGCGCTGATGCTATGCAAAGCCGCGGGCTTCGACCTGATCATCGTCGAGACCTCCGGGATTGGTCAGGGCAATGCGGCGATCGTGCCGTTCGTCGATGAATCGCTCTACGTGATGACGCCGGAGTTCGGCGCGGCGAGCCAGCTGGAAAAGATCGACATGCTCGACTTCGCCGGTTTCGTCGCGATCAACAAGTTCGATCGCAAAGGCGCGCCGGATGCATTGCGCGACGTCGCGAAGCAGGTGCAGCGCAATCGCGGCGACTTCGCCCGCGCGCCGGATGCGATGCCGGTGTTCGGCACGATCGCCTCGCGCTTTAACGACGACGGCGTGACCGCGCTGTATCAGCACGTCGCCGAGGCGCTGCGCAGGCATGGCTTGCGTCCGGGCTGCGGCCGTCTGCCGACGCTCGAAGACGTACGCTTTTCGAGTGGCCGCAACGCGATCGTGCCGCCCGCGCGCGTGCGTTACCTGGCGGACGTTGCGCAGACCGTCCACGCCTATCGCGAGCGTGCGCAAGCGCAGGCGCGTGTGGCGCGCGAACGCTGGCAGCTCATCGAAGCGCGCCGCATGCTCGGCGAGGCGAACGCGGAAGCCGAGGCCGATGCAAAGGCCGATGCAAAGGCCGATGCAAAGGCCGATGCAAAGGTCGATGCAAAGGTCGATGCAAAGGTCGATGCAAAGGTCGATGCAAAGGTCAATGCAAAGGCCGCGAAACAAACTCAGGCCCAACTGGACAAGCTGATCGAGCAGCACACCGCCGAGCTCGGCGAGCGCGAACGCAAGCTGCTCGACGCGTGGCCGCAAACCGTAGCGGCTTATTCCGGCGACGAACACATCGTCCGGATTCGCGACCGCGAAATTCACACCGCGCTGACTGTCACGACGCTGTCGGGCTCGACGGTCCGCAAAGTCGCGCTGCCCAAGTTCGTGGACCCCGGCGAAATCCTGCGCTGGCTGATGCTCGACAATCTGCCCGGTTATTTTCCGTTCACTGCGGGCGTGTTTCCGTTTCGCCGCGAGAACGAAGACCCGACGCGGATGTTCGCCGGCGAAGGCGATCCGTTCCGCACCAACCGGCGTTTCAAGCTGCTCTCCGAAGGCATGCCGGCCAAACGTCTTTCGACGGCATTCGATTCGGTCACGCTATACGGCGAAGAACCGCACGAGCGGCCGGACATCTACGGCAAGGTGGGCAATTCGGGTGTCTCCGTCGCGACGCTCGACGATATGAAAGCGCTCTACGACGGCTTCGATCTCTGCGCGCCGGAGACGTCCGTTTCGATGACGATCAATGGCCCCGCGCCGACGATCCTCGCGATGTTCTTCAACGTCGCGATCGACCAGCAGATCGCACGCCTGAACGAAAGGCTGCAACAGGAAGGGCGCGAGCCCACTGGCGAAGAGCTTGCCGCGGCCCGCCGCCATGCGCTGGAAAACGTGCGCGGCACCGTGCAGGCGGACATCCTGAAGGAAGACCAGGGGCAGAACACCTGCATCTTCTCGACCGAGTTCAGCCTGAAAGTGATGGGCGATATTCAGGCGTACTTCGTCGAGCATCGCGTGCGCAATTTCTATTCGGTGTCGATCTCGGGATACCACATCGCCGAAGCCGGCGCGAACCCGATCTCGCAGCTCGCCTACACGCTGGCGAACGGCTTCACGTATGTCGAGGCGTATCTCGCGCGCGGCATGTCGATCGACGATTTCGCGCCGAACCTGTCGTTCTTCTTTTCGAATGGCATGGACCCGGAGTACACCGTGCTGGGCCGCGTCGCGCGCCGCATCTGGGCAATCGCGATGCGCGAACGTTACGGCGCGAACGAACGCAGCCAGAAGCTCAAGTACCACGTGCAGACGTCGGGACGCAGCCTGCACGCGCAGGAAATCGACTTCAACGATATTCGCACCACGCTGCAAGCGCTAATTGCGATCTACGACAACTGCAATTCACTGCACACCAATGCCTTCGACGAGGCGATCACCACGCCCACCGAGGAATCGGTACGCCGCGCGGTCGCGATCCAGTTGATCATCAACCGCGAGTGGGGGCTTGCGAAGAACCAGAACCCGAATCAGGGCAGCTTTGTGATCGAGGAACTGACCGATCTGGTGGAAGAAGCGGTGCTGGCGGAATTCGACCGCCTCACCGAACGCGGCGGCGTGCTCGGCGCGATGGAAACCGGCTATCAGCGTGGACGGATTCAGGACGAGTCGATGCTGTACGAGCATCGCAAGCACGACGGCTCGTATCCGATTGTCGGCGTGAATACGTTCTTAAGTTCGCATCCGCATGAGGCGCCGCAGCCGATCGCGCTCGCCCGTTCCACCGACGACGAAAAGCAGAGCCAGTTGAAACGCCTGCGCGACTTCCAGGCGCGGCATCGCGACGACGCCCCCGCGGCGCTTGAACGCCTGAAGCGCGCGGTAATCGACGACGAAAACGTGTTCGCGGTGCTGATGGACGTCGTGCGCGTTTGCTCGCTCGGGCAAATCACGCACGCGTTGTTTGAAGTGGGCGGACAGTATCGCCGCAATATGTGAAGCCTGGGCTTACTGCGGCTCGCTTCAAGTAGAGCCGCAGTAACCCCCGCAGTAACCCCCGCAGTAACCCCGTTACCGGGTCATGGAAAGAGATGCGCCTTAGCGCGCAATCCCCAGCCGCGCCTTCGCGTCGTTATATTCCTTCGACAGGCGCTGGACCAGTTCGCCGACGCTCGGCACGTCGTGCATCAATCCCACGCCCTGGCCTGCGCCCCAGATATCTTTCCACGCCTTCGCCTTGTCGCTGCCGAAGTTCATCTTGGTCTTGTCCGATTCCGGCAGCGCATCCGGGTCCAGTCCCGCGTTCACGATACTTTCGCGAATGTAGTTGCCGTGCACGCCGGTAAACAGATTCGTGTAGATGATGTCCGATGCGGTGGAGTTGACGATCGCCTGCTTGTAGCTGTCCACGGCATGTGCCTCTTTGGTCGCGATGAAACGCGTGCCCATGTACGCGAGGTCCGCGCCCATTGCCTGCGCGGCGAGAATCGAGCCGCCGTTGGCGATCGAGCCCGACAGCACGATCGGGCCGTCGAAAATACGCCGCACTTCACCGACCAGCGCGAACGGCGAAGTCGTGCCAGCATGCCCGCCGGCGCCCGACGCCACCAGGATCAAGCCGTCTACGCCCGCTTCCAGCGCCTTCTGCGCGTGGCGCAGATTGATCACGTCATGCAGCACGATGCCGCCGTAGCTATGCACCGCGTCGACGATTTCGCGTGCCGGCGCGCGCAGGCTGGTGATGAAGATCGGCACCTTGTGTTCGACGCACACGCGCACGTCGTGCTCGAGCCGCGTATTCGACTGATGGACGATCTGGTTCACGGCGATCGGCCCGATAATCGCATCGGGATTGGCCGTCTTGTGCCCGGCGAGCTGAGCCTGAATCTGCGTGAGCCATTCGTCGAGCAATTCAGCCGGACGGGCGTTCAAGGCCGGAAACGAGCCGACGACGCCGGCCTTGCATTGCGCCAGCACGAGTTCGGGATAGCTGACGATGAACATCGGCGACGCGACGACGGGCAGCGCGAGTTTTTGCAGGACGGCGGGCAATGCCATGGTGCGAGTCTCCTGATTAGCAGACCGGTGCTGCGTTGAGCGCCCGGCGGTTCATTGAGTTTAGCGGCACATCGCGCGCGTTGCGCCGAAGCTGGCCGGCGTCACGCTGTCATCACAGCGTCGCCGCGCATCTGCCACATCGGCGTTCAGAATGACGTTCAGAATTTAAGAACGGTCGTTCGATTATAGGTGAAGCGGATGAACCGTGTTCGGCATGTTCGTTTAGAACGGTTGGAAGGAGTGTTCAGGTTCTATGCCTGTGTGGGCTATCCCACCACGTACCGACATATTGCCCTCCTACAATGCTCAGACTCCCAAATAACTAGAGACCTGCTATGGCCTTCGAGGATTTCACGCCCTTTTGCGTCGCCTTGGGCGATGTCGATATTTTCGGAGTGAAGGGCGGAGCAGGGCCGCCGCTTCTGTTGCTGCACGGTCATCCGCAGACGCATCTGATCTGGCGGCGCTGCGCCGCGAAACTGGCCGAGCATTTCACCGTCATCGCGACCGACTTGCGCGGCTATGGCGCATCGGGCAAGCCGCCGAGCGACGCGGAGCACACGCCGTATTCCAAACGCGCGATGGCCGCCGATCAGGTCGCCGTGATGCGCCACTTCGGTTTCGAACGCTTCATGGTGTGCGCGCACGATCGCGGCGCGCGCGTCGCGCACCGGATGGCGCTCGATCATGCGGACGCCGTCGAGCGTTTGATGCTGCTGGATATCGCGCCGACGCTCGCGATGTACGACGCCACCGACCGCGCCTTCGCAACGCATTACTTCCACTGGTTCTTCCTGATCCAGCCGGAACCGCTGCCCGAGACGCTGATCGGCGCGAATCCGGCCGCTTATGTCGACGCGGTGATGGGCAGCCGTCACGCGGGCCTTGCGCCGTTCGAACCCGACGCGCTCGACGCCTATCGCTCGGCACTCGCGCAAGCCGGCGCGGTGCATGCGATGTGCGAGGATTACCGCGCGTCGGCGAGCATCGATCTCGACCACGACCGCGCCGATATCGAACGCGGCCACAAGATCGGCTGCCCGCTGCGCGTGCTATGGGGCGACAAAGGCGTGATCGGGAAGTGCTTCGACGCGCTCGAGGAATGGCGTCACGTGGCGCGCGACGTCAGCGGCCGTTCGCTGTCATGCGGGCATTACATTCCCGAAGAGGCGTCGGACGAACTTGTCGCTGAAATGTTGTCGTTCTTCGAAGCGGTCGAACAGTAAGCGCATCCTGCCCAATGCCGCGCGCTCCGTTCAGCCGAGCGGCGGCAAGCGGCGTGCGACCGGCGTCGATTTGACGATCGCGGTGCTGGTCTCCGCGCGCTCGGTGACTTTCGCGAGAATCTCGTCGAGCTGCTCGATCGAATGCAGGTACAGGCGGCATATGAAGCAATCGTCGCCCGTCACCTTGTCGCATTCGACAAACTCCGGAATCCGCCGGATCACTTCTTCCACCAGATGCAACTGGCCGGGCAACGGCTTCACGCGCACGATCGCCTGCAGCGTGAAGCCGAGCGCGCGCGGGTCGATCTGCACGGTGAAGCGCTCGATCACGCCTTGCGCTTCGAGCCGGCGCACGCGCTCGGCCGTACTCGGCGCCGACAAGCCGACACGCCGCGCCAGTTCGCTGACCGGCTGGCGTGCATCTTCGGCGAGCGCGGCGAGCAGCGCGCGGTCGGTTTCGTCGAGCGCGGCGGGTGCAACGGGAGCAAGGCGTTTGGCCATGATTGCCTTCGATTTTTAGGTGTCGGCGCGAGAATGCTTAAGTTTAACCATATATTCGCGCGATCGGATTAATTACACTGCGTCTCATGCAGGAATCAATTCGAGGATCGAATCATGGCGTCAAATGAAATCCGCCGCGGCGCGGCTGAAATGACAATGGCGATGCTGATGTCCGGCACCATCGGCTGGCTGGTGGTGTCGTCGCAGCAAAGCGCGTTCAACGTGGTGTTCTTTCGCTGCATCTTCGGCGGCGCGACGCTGGCACTGGTGTGCGCCGTGCTCGGCCTGTTCAGGCGCAAGCTCTTCTCGTGGAAGATGCTCGGACTCGCGTTGCTCGGCGGCGCGGCGATCGTCATCAATTGGGTGTTGCTGTTCGCCGCCTATTCACGCGCGTCGATTTCGATGGCGACAGCCGTCTATAACACGCAGCCTTTCATGCTGGTCGCACTGGGCGCGCTGGTGTTTCGCGAGCGCATTAGCGCGTCGACGGTCGCGTGGCTGGTGGTCGCGTTCATCGGTCTCGTGTTTGTCGTGAAGGTCGAGCCGGCGGTGCTGGCGGTGCCGGGACAGTACCTCGTCGGCGTCGCGTATGCGGTGGGCGCGGCGGCGATGTATGCGGTCTCGTCGATCATCACGAAGCGGCTCAAGGGCACGCCGCCGCATCTGATCGCGCTGATCCAGGTCGGGCTCGGCGTCGTGATGCTCGCGCCGTTCGTGCGCTTCGACGCATTGCCGACCACCGGCGCGCATTGGCTCGAATTGATCGTACTCGGTATCGTCAACACGGGAATCATGTACGTGCTGCTTTACGGCGCGATTCAGAAGCTGCCGACTTCGATGACCGGCGCGTTGTCGTTCATCTATCCGGTGGTCGCCATCATCGTGGACCGAGTCGCGTTCGGGCAGACGCTCGCGTGGATTCAGGTGCTCGGCGCAGCGCTGATCCTGCTGGCGGCGGCCGGCGTCAATCTCGGCTGGCGGATCGTGCCGCAAAAGCGCTTGTCTTCTACCTGATTGCTTCGATTCGATAGCTTCGGCCGGTTCGTGCCGACCCGGTTACTTCAGCCTGAGTGCGTCGGCCTGAGTGCTTCGGCCTGATTGTCGCCGGGCCGAAGCCGAAGCCGAAGCCGAAGCCGAAGCCGAAGCCGAAGCCGAAGCCGAAGCCGAAGCCGAAGCCGAAGCCGAAGCCGAAGCCGAAGCCGAAGCCGAAGCCGAAGCCGAAGCCGAAGCCGAAGCCGAAGCCGAAGCCGAAGCCGAAGCCGAAGCCGAAGCCGAAGCCGAAGCCGAAGCCGAAGCCGAAGCCGCCAATGCTATGGATTCCGGATCATTTGCCGGCGAAGGCATTGTTCAAGTTGTTCATATGGACGGACTAGTCAGCCGTAATCCGCATGACCACGAGGCTTTGTAACATCGCGTGTATGCGGGTTTAAAAGGCGGCGTCAACGTTCTGTAGGGAAATCACCGATGCGCTCAAAAAACGGGCGCGCGTATCATCCCTTTTGACGCTGATCACGTCCGACAGAATTTGCGCCGCTCGCCTCGATGGTCGAGCGGCTTTTCTTTTGGTGGCGACGGTTTTTGCTTGCCGTTTCGAGCGCGGAAGGCGCGTCAGACAATACGTCAGGCCCGACGTGCGACGACGCGCTCGCCGTCGATTTCCAGCGGCCCGCTCTTGCCGGCCAGTTCGCCGACAATCGTCCGCACCAGCGTTCGCCATTCGCCGCGTGGCTCGAGCATCGACGCAGCGGCGCGCATCACGGCGGCGTCGCCGAGCATCTGCAACAACGTGTCGAAACTCATCGCGCGGACTTCGAGCAGCTTGAACACGATCAGCACCTTCAGCGCATTCCTGGCATTGCGCGCGGGGTCGGCACGCAACCATGCGACGCGCGAAAACGCCCGTTCGAGCGCCGGTTCGACATTGGTGAACGGCGCACCGTGACCGGGGATCACCAGCCGCACATCCAGCTTCGCGATGGCTTCGAGCACCGCCTGTTCTTCGGCGAAACCGCTTTCACCTTCCAGCTCGGGAAATATCACGCCAAAGCCGTTTTCCCACAGCGCGTCCGCGCTGATCAGGATGCGCTCGTCCGCGCAATACAGCATCAGCGAATGCGGATCGTGACCGGGTGCGCCGAGCACTTGCCAATCGAGCGCGCCGAGCGTCAGATGCGCGCCGGGCGCGATCGTCCCGGTGAAGGTGAAGCGCTCGCTGGTTTGGCCGGTGGCGCGAAACGTCAGACGCGCTTCGTCCCAGTCGCGCACCGCCTCGGCTTCGGAGGCGGGAATCGCAGTGCGGCATGGCCACGCTGCTTGCAATAGCGCGTTGCCGCCGCAGTGATCCGAATGCAGATGCGTATTGACGATCAGATCGAGCGGCCGCGCGCCGAGCGCCTGCCGAACCAGTGCGAGCGTTTGCGGTGCGTGCGTCGCGTAACCGGTATCGACGAGCGCGGCGCTGTTGTCGTCGGTCAGCAGCACGTTGTTCGACGAAAGCCAGCCGCGCTCGAAGACCCGGATCGAATCGGGCAGCGTGATCATGACGCGCTCGTGTTCAAATGCGCGGCGTTCATCGCCGCACCTGCGCTTGCCTCGCCATGAACTCCGCGTGGCGTGCCTCGATCGCGTCCCAGACCGCGCGCCTCGCGTCGTCGTCGAACGACGACCAGCCGGCGATCTCGTCGATGGTGCGCAGACACCCTTCGCACCAGCCGGTCGACGCATCCATCCTGCACACGCTGATGCAGGGCGACGGCACGGCAGCGCCGTCGTTTTCGTTTTCGATGCCCGGTGTCATGGCGTCATGCCGTCTCGCGCAGCGCCACGTCGATCACCGGCGCGCCCGTCAACGCCAGCAGTTCCTGTGCGGTCAGGTTGAACACCGCATGCGGATGACCGGCCGCGGCCCACAAGCTGTCGAGTTCAAGCAGATCCGCATCGATCAGCGTGAGCGGCTCCGTGGCGTGGCCGATCGGGCACACGCCGCCGATCGCATAGCCGGTTTTTTCGCGGACGAACTTCGCATCCGCACGGCCGATCGCGCCGACCTGCGCCGCCACTTTCTTCTCATCGACGCGATTCGCGCCGCTCGCGACCACCAGTATCGGTGCGTCGTCTTCGCAGCGGCGAAACAGAATCGACTTGGCGATCTGTGCGACCGAACAGCGGAGTCCGGCCGCGGCTTCGGCGGAAGTCTTGCCGGTTTCCGGCAGCATCACGATCCGGCCGGTGTGACCGCGTTCGCGCAACAGCAGCGCGACGCGGCGCGCGGAGTCGGGCAGCGCGGCGAGATCGTCGGATTCGAGGGAGGCGTGGTCCGTCATCGTTCTATTTCCTTCCTGAGTGCAGAAGTCAAACACAGTTGGTTTGTTCGCTGCGCGCCTTGGCGAGCAGCGCTTTGCCGGCGCGCGACACGTTGGGCCGGCCAATCGACGTCGAAATGAAATCGCCGATCGCGACGACTTGCGCGAGGTCGACGCCGGTCTCGATGCCGAGGCCGTGCATCAGATACAGCACGTCTTCGGTCGCGACGTTGCCAGTCGCGCCCTTCGCATACGGACAGCCGCCGAGCCCCGCCACCGACGCGTGATAAATCTCGATGCCTTCCTGCAATGCCGCGTAGATGTTTGCGAGCGCCTGACCATAGGTGTCGTGGAAGTGGCCCGACAGACGTTCGCGCGGAAACACCTTCGTCACCGCCTCGAACACTTCGCGTGTGCGCTTCGGCGTGCCGACGCCGATCGTATCCGCGATATCGATCTCGTCGCAGCCGAGCGCCGCGAAACGCTCGACCACGTCGACCACCGACGCCACTGGCACCTCGCCCTGATACGGGCAGCCGAGCGAACACGACACGCTGCCGCGAATCCTCACGCCGTGCTCCTTCGCCGCCTGCGCGACCGGCGCGAAGCGGTCGATGCTTTCCGCGATGCTGCAATTGATGTTCTTCTGCGAGAACGCTTCGCTGGCCGCGCCGAAGATCACGATCTCGTCCGCGCGCGCGGCGAGCGCGCCTTCGAAGCCGCGCAGGTTCGGCGTCAGCACCGAGTAGATCGTGCCCGGGCGGCGCTCGATGCCGGCCATCACGTCGGCGCCGTCGGCCATTTGCGGCACCCATTTCGGCGACACGAACGAAGCCGCTTCGACGTTACGAAAACCCGCTGCGGACAAGCGATTGATCAGGTCGATCTTGATCGCGGTGGGGACGAATTCTTTCTCGTTCTGCAGTCCGTCACGCGGACCGACTTCGACGATTTTGACTTGTTGGGGCAAGGCCATGATGTGTCTCCTGTGTCGACCAGAGTTGGCGCTTTAGCGCTTACTCTGGTCCCAAGTAACGTGTTACCAGAGTTGGCGCTTTAGCGCTTACTCTGGTCCCATGTAACGTGTTACCGCGCGTGGCGGCGCTCCTTCATTGATGTTCCGCTGTGCTCACTCGGTGTTCGCGCTGTGTTCATGCAGTGTTCACGCTGTGCTCACTCAGTGCTTAGTACCCGCGGCCGATATCCACCACGCCGCTCACCGTTTCGCCGCGCATCAGCGCGGTGATTTTCTGCGCGACCTGCGCGACGCTTTCTTCGCGCAAGGTAAGCGCCGAGATATGCGGCGTGATCGTGATGCGCGGTTCCCGCCAGAACGGATGATCGGGCGGCAACGGTTCTTCGCGGAACACGTCGAGCGTCGCGGCGGCGAGCTGGCCGCTCGCGAGCGCTTCGAGCAGATCCTGTTCGACCAGATGGCCGCCGCGTGCGACGTTGACCAGATACGCGCCGCGCGCCAGCTTCGAGAAGGTGCGCGCGTTCAACACGTCGCCCGTATCCGGCGTATGCGGCAGCAGATTCACCAGCACTTTCACGCCGTCGAGAAACGCATCGAACTGCGCTTCACCGGCAAACGTCGTGACGCCGTCGATTTGCCGCGCGCTGCGGCTATAACCGCGCACCGGCATGCCGAACGCCGCGACCGCTTGCGCGACATGCGCACCGAGCACGCCGAGCCCGAGCACGCCGACCGTGAAAGTCTCGCGCGGATGCGCTTCGAGTTCCTGCCAGCGGCGTGCGGTTTGCAGCGTCTGGTATTCGTCGAAGCGGCGCATGTAACGCAGCACCGCATGCGTCACGTACTCGGCCATTTGCGGCGCCATGCCGGTGTCCTCGAGCCGCACCAGTTTCGCGTTGCGCGGCAGCGTGCCGGGCCGCTCATGCTCGAGCGCGAGAATCGCATCGACGCCCGCGCCGAGGTTGAAGATCGCGCGCAGATCGTCGCGGCCCGCCAGCATGTCGCGCGGCGGCCGCCACACAACCGCGAAGTCGGCCGGCGCGGTGTTGCCCGCTTGCCATTCGCGCAGTTCGGCAGCGGGCAGCACGCGGGCAAAGTCGTGCAGCCACGAGGCGGCGTCGGCATGCGGCATGTAGAAGAGGATTTTCATACGGTCCGGAAAGTGTGCGCGTTGTCGACGCCTGTGACGGAAAAGGCCGCGCGCAACGGCTGCAACGCACGCAGCTTGACGGACGACGCTTGCGACATGGGGCCTCTCCTTTTATGGATAGGCTTCATTCTACTTTTTCGATGCGAATCGCGTGCGTTTCCGCACGAGCGTGCGGTTTGACGGGCTCGCATGGCTCGCGGGGCGCGAGCCATGCGAGCCGGAGCCGGGTACAGGTGGGTGCACGTATCCGCTGGCCCTGTTCGCCGGCCCATTTGTCCGATAAACAAAGCACAAAAACTTGGTTCGTCCGTGCGGCGCCGGGCGGGACAATAACTTCCCCGATTCCGGCAGCGAGGGACAGACATGCTTTCATGCACCAAATCGACATGGCCGCCGCGGCTCGTCACGGTCCCCGGCTTGCACGGCAGCGAAGGCGCGCATTGGCAAACGTGGCTCGAACGGCAATTCGCGCGCTCATTGCGTGTCGAGCAGGCCGACTGGGACGCGCCGGACGTAGCCGGCTGGGCGCGGTCGCTGCGCAAGCTGCTGGCAAGCGAGCGCGGGCCGTTCGTGCTGGCTGCGCATAGCTTCGGTTGCCTCGCGGCCGCGCATGCTTTGCAACAGGCGTCGTATGTCGTCGATGTGGTTGGCGTGCTGTTCGTCGCGCCGGCGAGCCCGGAGAAATTCGCGTTTGCCGGTCCGTTCGAAGCGCGGCGCCTCGGCGTGCCGTCGATTCTGATCGGCAGCGAGACGGACCCGTGGATGCCGCTCGCCAGTTCGCGCGATCTCGCGCGGCGTTTCGGCAGTGCGTTTGTCAATCTCGGCGACGCGGGGCATATCAACACCGCAGCGGGATTCGGCCCATGGCCGCGGGCGAAGTATTTCGTCGACACGCTGGTGCACTGCGCGGCGCCGCTGCGCTTTCGCGAGGAGACGTTCGAGGCCGTGCAGCATGCGGTCGTTTGAGTTCTCGCCAGGCGCTTGAACATCGGGCACCGGGCAAGTGAACAAGTAAGCGATCCGTTAGAATCCCGCTTCACGCCGCATCTTCATGCAGCTACAGGTTTCATCATCGATAGGCGGGGGCAAGATGGCAGGCAAGACGGGGACATCGCGCTGGCTGGCAGCGGGCATGACGGCAATGACGCTCGCGCTCGGCGGCGTTTCAACGGCGCACGCGGACGCGCCGCTGCTCAACGTGTCATACGACGTGACACGCGAGCTGTACAAGGACATCAACGCGAGCTTCATCACGGCGTACAAGCAGAAGAGCGGCGAGACCGTGTCGATCCGCCAGTCGCATGGTGCATCGAGCGCGCAGGCGTTGTCGGTGTTGCAAGGACTGCAGGCGGATGTCGTGACGATGAACCAGCCGAACGATATCGACCTGCTCGCGGAAAAGGGCCAACTGGTGCCCGCCAACTGGCGCGCGCGTCTGCCGGACGACAGCGCGCCGTACACCACGACGATGGTGTTCCTCGTGCGCAAGGGCAACCCGAAGCACATCAAGGACTGGGACGATCTCGCCAGGCCTGGCGTGCAAGTGGTGATCGCCAATCCGAAGACTTCGGGCAACGGCCGCTACACGTATCTCGCGGCATGGGGTTATCGCAAGCAGCACGGCGGCACCGACGCGCAGGCGCTCGACTTCGAAAAGGCGATCTTCAGGAACGTGCCGGTGCTCGACACCGGCGGTCGCGGCGCGACGACCACGTTCACGCAACGCGGCATCGGCGACGTGCTGGTGACGTTTGAAAACGAAGTAGCGCTGATGAACAGCGGCGTGGGCGCGGGCAATTTCGAAGCGGTGTATCCGTCGGTCAGCTTGCTGGCTGCGCCGCCCGTGTCGATCGTCGATAAGGTGGTCGACAAGCGCGGCACGCGCAAGGAAGCGCAGGCGTATCTCGACTATCTGTGGTCGCCGGCCGCGCAGGAAATCATCGCGCAGCATCATCTGCGTCCGCGCGACAAGAACGTGCTCGCCAAGCACGCGGCCGAGTTCAAGCCGATCAGAACCTTCACCGTCGAAGAGACGTTCGGCAGCTGGCAGAAAGCGCAGCAAACGCATTTCTCCGATGGCGGTACGTTCGATCAGATCATCGTCGACAAGAAATAAGTCTGGACTTGACGATGCAAAAAGGCCGCCTCGGAATAAACTGACCCCGCAAAGTTGGACATCCGTCCAACGATTTGGGGTGCAGTTCAGAACGAGGCGGCCTTTTGTATTGCCGTGCGTGTATTACCGTGCGTTTGCTACACCGCTCGATACTTAGTTCGGTGCGGCATGGGGGGTGTGATCGTGCGCGCAGCCGTGCTCGCAACCGCTCTGATCCAGCGGCATCTGCTGCGCCGCTTCCGCGCGAATGCCGAGGCGTTCGAGCAGCTTGCGGTCCGCTTCCGCTTGCGGATTGCTGGTGGTCAGCAATTGATCGCCGTAGAAAATCGAATTCGCGCCGGCGAGGAAACACATCGCCTGCAACGCTTCGTTCATCTGCTCACGGCCGGCCGACAGACGCACCATCGCGCGCGGCATCGTAATGCGTGCAATCGCGATCGTGCGCACGAACTCGAACGGATCGATCGCCTCGGTGCCGGTGAGCGGCGTGCCTTCCACTTGCACCAGATTGTTGATCGGCACCGATTCCGGATACGGATCCATGTTCGCGAGCTGCGCGATCAGACCGGCGCGTTCGCGGCGCGATTCGCCGAGCCCGACGATGCCGCCGCAGCACACGTTGATGCCCGCATCGCGCACGCGTTCGAGCGTGTCGAGACGGTCCTGATACGTGCGCGTCGAAATGATCTGGCCGTAGAACTCCGGTGACGTATCGAGGTTGTGGTTGTAGTAGTCGAGACCCGCTTCGCGCAGACCTTGCGCCTGGTGCGTTTCGAGCATGCCGAGCGTCACGCAGGTTTCGAGCCCCATCGCTTTCACACCGCGGATCATGTCCTTGATCGGTTCCAGATGACGATCTTTCGGATTGCGCCACGCGGCGCCCATGCAGAAACGCGTCGCGCCGTTTTCCTTGGCGACGCGCGCGGCGGCCAGCACTTCGTCGACCGGCATCAGCTTGTCGGCTTGCAGGCCCGTGTCGTGATGCACCGACTGCGGACAATACGCGCAATCCTCCTCGCAGCCGCCGGTCTTGATCGACAGCAGCGTCGACAGCTGCACGGTGTTGGCGTCGAAATGTTCGCGATGCGTTTGCTGCGCGCGGAACATCAGATCGTTGAACGGCAGTTCGTACAGCGCGACGATGTCGGCGACACGCCAGCGGGCCACCTGCATCGCGCCAGCGGCTTCATTGTTGTTCGGGGCGGCCGTGTCGGCTGGCGTCGGAGCGATGTTCAGTTGCGTCATGTCGTCAATCCTCATGGATGGATATGATGGTTTATCGGCGCTGCGCGTTGCGCAGCGTCTGTAGAAGCCGGTTGATGTCGAGCTGATCCGCAGCGAGCTCCGCCGCGAACTCCAGTGAGGCAGGGCTCAAATGCGGCACGATGCCGAGCAGGGGCGCGTCGTGTTCGCGCGCGAGATGCTCGCGGATCGAGGCGATGTTTTCGTCGGGGAACGTCATGTCCGGATCGATGCGATTCGCGACCCAGCCCGCAAGCGTGAGGCCGCGCGCCGCGATCGCTTCGGCGGTGAGCAGCGCATGGCTGATGCAGCCGAGGCGCAGGCCGACCACCAGCACGACCGGCAGTTTCAACGCGACGGCGAGATCGGCGGTGTCTTGCGTGGCGGTAAGCGGCACGCGAAAGCCGCCCACGCCTTCCACTACGACGATATCCGCGCGCTTCAAAGCCTGCGCATGGCAATCGACGATGTGCGCGATATCGAACGTGATGTTTTCCAGTGCGGCAGCGATATGCGGCGCGGCCGGTTCTTTCAGCAGATACGGCGTGCGCATTCCGGGCGGCAGCAACACGCTCGACGCGGCATCGAGTCGATCCGCGTCGTCGTTGTGCAGCACGCCGTTCGATTCGAATGCGCCGGCGGCGATCGGCTTCATCGCGGCGGCTTGCAGGCCTTCGCGAACGAAGCCGCGCAGGAGCGCGGCGGACACGAAGGTCTTGCCGATTTCCGTATCGGTGCCGGTGACGAACAGGGACAACGGTGCGCTCATGCCGCCTTCGCTCCGAGCTGTTGCAAGCCCGCGTCGAGCCGGTCCAGATCCGCGTGCGAATGCGCGGCGGACAACGAAATGCGCAAACGCGAGGTGCCGCTGGGCACGGTCGGCGGACGGATTGCCGGCACCCACAAACCGGCGCGATCGAGCGTGGCCGCGATGTCCAGCGTGGCGTCATTCGCGCCGATAATCAGCGGCTGCACGGCGGTATGCGAATCGACCGGCAACCACGGCGTTGCCTTCAGCATGGCGCGGGTGCGCGCGATCAGTTGCTGCAAATGCGCGCGCCGCGTGTCGCCTTCTTCACCGCCGATGATGCGCAGACTCGCCGACACCGCATGCGCCGCGGCAGGCACCGAAGCGGTCGTGAAAATATACGGACGCGCGCGCTGCACGAGCCATTCGATCACGGTCTCATGCGCGACGACGAACGCGCCCGACACACCCGCGGCCTTGCCGAGCGTGCCGATCGAAATCAGATTCGGTGAGCGCAATGCGGCCTGCGCGACCGCGCCGCGTCCTTGCGGACCGAGCACGCCGAAACCGTGTGCATCGTCGACGATCAGCCATGCGCCGTACTGGTCCGCGAGTTCGAGCAGACGCGGCAGTGGCGCGATGTCGCCGTCCATGCTGAATACCGTATCGGAGACGATTACTTTGACGTCCGCATCCGACGCGTCGAGCATCGCGCTCAACGCATCCATATCGACGTGCGGGTAGATCTGCACGTCTGCGCGCGACAGGCGTGCACCGTCGATCAGCGAGGCGTGATTCAGCGCATCCGAGAAGAGCGTCGTGCCGCGCCCCGCGAGCGCGGTGAGCGTCGCGAGATTGGCCATGTAGCCGGTGCTGAAGTAGAGCGCGCGCGGCGTATCGACAAAACCGCCGGCGAATGCGGCGAGATCGTCTTCGAGTTGCGCATGGGCACGCGAGTGGCCGCCGAGCAGATGCGAGCCGCCGCTGCCCGCGCCATAGCGCTGCGCGCCTTCGGCGATCGCGGCGATCAATTGCGGATGCGCGGCGAGACCGAGGTAGTCGTTACTGGCGAAGCCGATGATCTCGCGGCCGTCGACCGTCATATGCGCGGCGCACGGCGTGTCGGCCGTGCGGCGGCGACGGCGCAGGCCGCGTTCGTCGATTTCCTTGAGTCCTTGTGCGAGCGTGTCGAGCAAGTGCATTAGCGGGTCTCCGCGAGCGTCGCTTCGAAGGTCTCGCGGGTGCGCGAGGCGAGCAGCGCGAGCTCTTCGTCGTCGAGAATGTATGGCGGCATCAGGTACACCGTGGTCGAAATCGGGCGCAGCAGCAGTTCGTGCTGCAACGCATTTTCGAAGAAGCGGCGCGAGAATGTTCTGGCATGCTGAGGGTCGTCGATCACCGCATCGAACGCGAAGATCGTGCCGCACTGACGCAGATTGCGCACTTGCTTATGTTCGGCAAGCGGCGCAAGCGCAACCTTCAGTTTCGCGGACTTCTGCGCGTTGACCGCGAGCACGTTGTCGCTCGCGAACAGATCGAGCGTGGCGAGCGCGGCGCGGCACGCGAGCGGATTGCCGGTGTACGAGTGCGAGTGCAGGAAGCCGCGCGCGGTGTCGTCGTGATAGAAAGCGTCGAAGATTTCATCGCGCGACAACACGATCGACAACGGCAGATAGCCGCCGCTGATGCCTTTCGACAGACACAGGAAGTCGGGCCAGATGCCGGCCTGTTGGCAAGCGAAGAAAGTGCCGGTGCGTCCGCAACCGACGGCGATTTCATCGGCGATCAGATGCACGCCGTATTGATCGCACAACGCGCGCAATCCGGCGATATACGACGCGTCGTGCATCGCCATGCCGGCCGCGCATTGCACGAGCGGCTCGACGATCAAGGCGGCGATCTTCGTGGCGCGGGCTTCGAACAGCGAGCGGACGTTATCGAGCGCGCGGCGCGCGACGTCGGCCGCGGTTTCGCCGGGTTGCGCGAGGCGCGCATCGGGCGAAGCGGCGACGTGCGCGTTGCGGATCAGCGGATCGTAGGCATCCTTGAACAGCGCGACGTCGGTGACGCCGAGCGCGCCGATGGTTTCGCCGTGATAGCTGTTGGCGATGCAGACGAATTCCTGCTTGTCCGCGAAGCCGCGATTGCGCCACGAATGGAAGCTCATCTTGAGCGCGATTTCGACGGCGGACGCGCCGTCGGATGCAAAGAACGCGTGGCCGAGCGTGTTGTGGGTGAGCGCGCTGAGGCGTTCGGCGAGTTCGATCGCGGGTTCGTGCGTGCAGCCGGCGAGCATCGCGTGTTCCAGCGTGTCGAGCTGGTTTTTCAATGCCGCGTTGATGCGCGGGTTGGCGTGGCCGAACAGGTTGACCCACCAGGAGCTGATCGCATCGAGATATCGATGGTTGTCGCGATCGTAGAGCCACGCGCCTTGACCTCGCGCGACGGGCACGAGCGGTAAGCGTTCGTGATGCTTCATTTGGGTGCAGGGATGCCAGACGGCACGCAGGCTGCGGGTGATCCAGTCTTCAGGGGATGCTGACTTGTCCAAAAGGTACTCCGAGGTGCTTTTTTCGCCGCTGCACGGCTGGCTTTTTTAGGGCCATTTCATCGCGCCGCGGGGTTTTCTCATTGCGCGGCGTGCGGCCTTGGCGGGCGTGCGGGGTCGAGATTAGCGGTTTATTTCGTGCTGTGCACTAGCGGTTTGAGGTGGGTTTTTGCCGGCGGCGCTGAGGTTGTTGGCTGTTCGCTGCAGGTGATTTCAGTTTGGGCCAGAAGGTCGCGGATCGGCGGAGTTAGCGACGGCAAAGTAGTGGGACCCTATGGGCGGGGATTTGGGGTTTTTGCCTTTTGCGGCGGCAATACATCTGTTTGCCTACGGTGGTGGTCTTGGTTTTTTTGCCTGCGCGGCGCTTTATGTCTGTCTGCCTACGGCGTTGGCCTTGGTTTTTTTGCCTGTGCGGCGCTTCTTGTGTTTGTTTGCCTACGGCGTTGGTCTTGGTTTTTTTGCCTGTGCGGCGCTTCTTATGTCTGTTTGCCTACGGCGTTGGCCTTTCCTTGTTCTGACTTCTTTGGCCTTTCCTTGATTTCTTTGTGGTCTATTAGCTTTCCCCCTGTGCGGGGGAGCACCTACTTTTCTTTGCCGGCCGCAAAGAAAAGTAGGCAAAAGAAAGCGGCTTTACACCGCCAATTCTGAAGCGGGCACCTCGGTCAACCACCGGTAGTGGAAACCTGCCGGACCACACCGTGGTCCACCACCGTTCGTGACAAGGCCGTCATCCACCCCTTCTCGCGCTGCGCGCTCGCCGGCAAGGTCCATCCCAAACCTCCCGCTTCGTTTGCGCGAGCAGGAGCCATCGGCTTCGCCTCGGCGAGGTGCAGATCTGGATTACCGAGCAGAACCTGGGCGTAACGGCGCGGCGCGCACGCGTGAAATAGCGCGCTACGCCCTGCGCAAAACGCAGGCGCCAAAACGTAGTGGATGGTTGGATGAAGTACCTTGCCGGCGAGCGCGCAGCGCGAGAAGGGGTGGATGACGGCCTTGTCACCAGGGCGTGAAGGTGCACTGGCACAGATCAGGCGGCCTCCACTCCCCGTTGATCATAGAGGTGCCCACTTAGTACCTGCGGTGTGAAGCCGCTTTCTTTTGCCTACTTTTCTTTGCGGCCGGCAAAGAAAAGTAGGTGCTCCCCCGCACAGGGGGAAAGCTAATAAACCAATAACAAATCAAGGAAAGGCCAACGCCGCAGGCAGCACCACCATAAGTGCCGCACAGGGCAAAAAATCAGGGAAGACCAACGCCGTAGGCAGCACGAAAAAAAGCGCCGCGAAGGCAAAAAATCAGGGCAGACCAACGCCGTAGGCAGCAAGAACAAAAGCGCCGCGAAGGCAAAAAATCAAGGAAAGCACACCGAACAATGCTGCCGCCAAAGGCAAAAAAACCCCTACTCCCGACTAGCAATAGCCCGCTTTTCAGCGCCCGAGTCAGCAGACGAACTAGCCGTCTGCGAAGACTGCGTCCCCCAGACAACGGAGTTATCCACCGCATACAACCGGCAAGGCGCCGAACTCTGCTTCTGGCAATTCGCGATCGCTACCGACATCGGATCATCGCCGCCTTCAGCCCACGACCACGCCCCCGTACCCGAAACAGCAAACGCGCGGCTAGGATACTGATGCAGGAAATTCCGATACCCATTGCGTCCGGCTTCATCGACAAACGGCACGGCGTCGACCGCATCGACAGCAGCAAACCCGCTAGCCTTCGGCAAAGAAGGATCGGACACGCGATATTGCACGCCAGTTGGCATCCCCGCTCGCGCCAGGAAAGCCTCAACCGCGGGCCACCAGATCTGCACGCCATCGCGATCGCCCACCAGCCGATGCGCGTCGTTCTTGTAGTTGCCGAAATCCACCATCCTGGCGCTCGCGCCATGCGCGGCATAAGCGGCATACATGCCGGCCACCAAAGGCGCCGTCCAGACCGAATCGTTTTCGCCGTACAACCACAGCGACGGCACCCTGGACTTCTCGCCATACGCGCCGAACGCGCGCGTCAAGTTGCCCTGCCAGTCGGCGCACGCGTCCTGCCGCAACCCGCCAGAGAAATTGATCAATGCCCGAACGCCTGGTGCGGCTTCGGTGCCGTAGGCCATCGTCGCGAGACCGCCGTGCGAGGTGCCGGCCACCACGATGTGGGCTGCGTCCACGTATGGCTGCTTCGTCATGTAGTTGATCGTCGCGGCGACGTCGCCGGCCTGGCCGATGCCGTTGCGTTCGACATCGCAGCCATTCTGCTGATAGGCGCCGTCCGAATGGCCGAAGCCCTGGCGGTTCGGCGCCACCACCACGTAGCCGCGCCGCACGAATTCACGCGCGAACGGCCGCGGATCGCTGCGCTCCTGCATGCGCGGGTCACCGGGAATCTTGCCGTGATTGAAGACGATCATCGGGAACGGGCCTGCGCCGTCCGGCTTGTAAATCGTCGTTTCGAGCGTAATCGAGCCGGCAGCGTCGACCGGGACTCGCACAATCCGCTCGTTGAGGCTCGCGCTCGGCAGATAGACATCGTCGTCAAGGGCAATGCGCGGTACGTGAGCGCGGGTCAGCGGTCCTGCCAGGGTGTCGGCGAGCGGGTCGGCATGCGCGAGTGCGACAGCGCACGTCGCCGTTGCACACATCACCGCACACTTCGTCAAAACCTTGCTGAACACCATTGACGCACCTGCCTCAAAAATCTGCCCTTGACACCGTGGCGCCTGTTTGTCGAAAGTCATTGCTGACATTTGCCTTTCATTGGCGTTTTCGACAAACAGAAACACACTCGCGTACGTAGTGCGTCAAGCGCGCGCACGCCAATCGAGATTGCACGGGATGAACCCAAACGGCCGACGTGACCCCACGCGCCGATGATGAGCGCCACACCTGCTGCATGGAAACCGCCGCCGCAACGAATCAACCCGTTAGCGGCAGGGCGCCTGCGCATTTTGCGGAGCCGTTATCGACCGGCTCTCACAACGTGGCGTCATAAACCTACGGCCTCATCCTGGCACGACAATTTTGTTTTGTGCAATCAAGGAGAACCCGCGACGAAATATTTACCCGTGCAGGGATCGGGGGTGATGGGGCTGCGGGACTGGCGCTCCGGCGGTGATTGGCTCCACGAAGGAATCGCTGCGCCAATCAGCACACGAACGCGCTGTGGCGTAGAGCCAACATGAAAAAAGCCCCTGTTTTGAGGGCCATATGTGACGTCGCTATTCAGTTCGCCGTAGCGTGCTTCAAGGCGTCGGTCACGCCGGTTGTCATGTTGCGCTGTAAGGCGCAGAAAGGATTGCGTCATTCGCTCACGTCGCCGTCGACATAACGCCAGCGTCCGTCATCGCCGCGTACAAAGCGGCTCAGCTCGTGCAGACGATGCGCGCGGCCGCCCACCTTATAGCGCGCGACAAATTCCACCGTGGCATGCCCGGCGTCGGTTTCGGCGAAGGCCTTGATCTGGAGTCCGAGCCAACGGGGGGCGTCGGGCGCGGCGGGGTCGGCGTCGAGATCGGCCGGACAGGTGTGCGGCGCCCAGGTCGCGCGCAGGTAATCCGTTGCGCCCAGCACATAAGCGCTATAGCGCGAACGCATCAGTTCGAGCGCGCGCGGCGCCGCTTCGCCGCCGTCGATATACCGGCCACAGCATTGCGCGAAGCGGGGCGCCTTGGGCGCACTGCGCTGATCGGGCGCTGAGCCGCCGCAAGGACAGTCGGAAGGTCGTTGTATCGACAACAATGGCTTATTCATCAGACGTTCAGTCAAGACCGCGTGCAATCAGGATCTTCTGGATGTCGCTGGTGCCTTCGTAGATCTGGCACACGCGCACGTCGCGGTAAATGCGTTCGACAGGGAAATCGCTCAGGTAGCCATAGCCGCCGTGGATCTGTAACGCCGCCGAGCAGATGCGCTCGGCGGCTTCCGACGCGAACAGCTTGGCCATCGCGGCTTCGGTCAAACACGGCAGGGCGGCGTCCTTCAGCGAAGCCGCGTGCCAGATCAGCTGGCGGGCCGCTTCGAGGTGGGTCGCCATGTCGGCGAGACGGAACTGTACGGCCTGGTGCGAAAACAAAGGCTGGCCGAAGCTTTCGCGTTCCTTCGCATAGCTCAACGCCGCCTCGAACGCGGCACGCGCCATGCCGACGCTTTGCGCGGCGATGCCGATGCGCCCGCCTTCGAGCCCCGACAGCGCAATCCGGTAGCCTTCGCCTTCCGCGCCGATCAGGTTCGCCGCCGGCACGCGGCAATCTTCGAAGAGGATTTGCGCGGTGTCCGACGAATGCTGGCCGAGCTTCTCCTCGACTCGCGCGGCGATATAACCCCTGGTATCGGTCGGCACGATAAACGCGCTGATGCCGCGTTTGCCCGCGCTCTTGTCGGTCACCGCCATCACGATCGCGACGTTGCCGTTCTTGCCGCTCGTGACGAACTGTTTGACGCCGTTCAGCACGTACGCGTCGCCGTCGCGGGTGGCCGTGGTGCGCAGCGCGGACGCGTCCGAGCCCGCTTGCGGTTCGGTCAGGCAAAATGCGCCGAGCATCTCCCCGCGCGCGAGCGGTGTGAGCCAGTCGCGCTTCTGCGCGTCGTTGCCGTAGGTCAGCAGGATGCTGCACACCGGGCAGTTGTTGACGGAGATCGCCGTCGACGTGCCGCCGTCGCCCGCGGCGATTTCTTCGAGGATCAGCGCGAGCGCCAGCGCGTCCATGCCGGCGCCGCCGTACGCTTCGGGCACCAGCACGCCATACGCGCCCAGTTCGGCGAGCTGCCGATGCACGTCCTTCGGGAAGATGCGCTCGCGGTCCCAAAGCGCTGCATTCGGCGTGACTGCTTCGCGTACGAAGGTGCGCACCGCATCGCGGACCATCAGGTGATCCTGGTCAAGCACCATGGCTCGGTCTCCTCATCAGTCTCCTCATTCGTCTCCTCACCAGTCGAGCGGTGTGCCGTCGTATTGAAAGAAGCGGCCGTTGAACGATTCGTGCGCGGCGGTGGCCTGCGCGAGCACTTCACGCATGCCGGTCACGCTGCGCGCCGGATCGATCGCGGCCTGCGCGCCGCCCATGTCGGTGCGCACCCAGCCCGGATGCAGCGAGATGCAGGTCGCGCGCCTCGCTTCCAGCGACGCGATCTTCAGCGCGTCGTTCAGCGCCGCCTTGCTCGCGCGATACAGCCAGCCGCTGGTGCCGCTCGCGTCGCTGATGCTGCCCATCTTGCTCGAAATCACCGCGAACACGCCGCCGGCTTCTTCGACGAGCGGCAGCAGGATCGGCATCAACTGCATCGGACCGCGGACGTTGGTGCTCATCACGTGGTCGAAGTCTTCGGCGGTGATCGTCTCGATGCCTTCGGTGCGCGGGCCGTACACGCCCGAGACCAGTATCGCCGCATCGAGCTGTTCGCCGTCGAGCTTCCAGCCGAGGGCGGCGATCTCGTCGGGCGCGCTGACGTCGACCGAAAAGGTTTCCGCGCCGAGTTCGTTCAACGCGTCGAGCGCGGCGCCATCGCGCGCGGTGGCCAGCACGCGCCAGCCGCTCTTCCTGTACTGCCGCACAAATTCCCGGCCGATGCCGCGCGAAGCACCGACGATCAACACTGTTTTCATCGAATCACCTCAAACCAGTTCGATACCCATCGCCGTCGCTTCGCCGCCGCCGATGCACAGCGTGGCGACGCCGCGCTTGCCGCCGCGCTGTTTCAGCGCGCCGATCAGCGTGACGAGAATCCGCGCGCCCGATGCGCCGATCGGATGACCGAGCGCGCAGGCGCCGCCGTTCACGTTGACCTTGTCGTGCGGCAGACCGTGTTCCTTCATCGCGGCCAGCGTGACCACCGCGAACGCTTCGTTGACCTCGTACAGATCGACTTCGTCCGCGCGCCAGCCGTTCTTCTCGAACAGCTTGCGAATCGCGCCGACCGGCGCGGTGGTGAACTTCGCCGGTTCCTGCGCGAAGGTCGAGTGGCCGACCACGCGCGCGATGGGTTCGACGCCAAGGCGCTTCGCCGTCGACTCGCGCATCATCACGAGCGCCGCGGCGCCGTCCGAAATCGACGACGAATTCGCCGCCGTCACCGTGCCGGTCTTGCTGAACGCGGGCTTGAGCGTCGGAATCTTTTCGAGGTTCGCTTTGAACGGCTGTTCGTCGCGATCGATAGTGACTTCGCCTTTGCGGCTTTCCACCTTCACCGGCGCGATTTCCCACGCGAACGAGCCGTCTTCGTTCGCGCGCTTCGCACGGTTCAGCGATTCGACGGCGAACGCGTCCTGCGCTTCACGCGTGAAATCGAACGACGCCGCGCATTCTTCGGCGAAGGTGCCCATCAGGCGGCCTTTCTCGTACGCGTCCTCGAGGCCGTCGTAGAACATGTGGTCGATCACCTGGCCGTGGCCCATGCGCATGCCGCTGCGCGCTTTCGGCAACAGGTACGGCGCGTTCGTCATGCTCTCCATGCCGCCTGCGACGATCACCTCGACCGAGCCCGCGGCCAGCATGTCGTGCGCGAACATCGCCGCGCGCATGCCGGAGCCGCACATCTTGTTGACGGTCGTGCTGCCGGTGCTCAACGGCAAGCCGGCACCCAACGCGGCCTGGCGCGCGGGCGCCTGGCCGAGACCGGCGGGCAGCACGCAGCCCATCACCACTTCATCGATCTGCTCAGGCTTCAGGCCCGCGCGTTGCACGGCGGCTTCGATCGCGACCGAACCGAGTTGCGGCGCGGTCAATGACGCGAAATCGCCCTGAAATGCCGCCATCGGCGTGCGGGCTGCTGAAACGATCACGATCGGATCGGATTTTGTCTCACTCATGTTTGATCTCCTTGATCACACCTTCGACGATTGCCGGCACATCGCCGAGCTTGGCCGCATCGGCGGCGACCACGTCGTTCTCCGCTTGGTGCGCGCGGCTTGCCGACACCGCCGCGACGCAATTCCGATAGGTCGGGTCGAGCTCGCCCGGCTCGCTGATCGTCATGCCGAGGTTGCGCACCTTGCCGTCGTGCACGCCATACGCCCAGCCGTGCACCGTCAGTTCCTGGCCGCGCGCCCATGCGTCGTTGACGATGGTGGTGCGGCACACGTTGACCACCTGCTCGATCGTATTCAGCTCGACCAGACGCCGATGACGCGCTTCGCCGAGCGGCCATTCCGCGAGCAGCGCGGCATGCTTGGTGCGCACGTCCTGCACGTGATGCAGCCAGTTGTCCGCGAGACCCACGCGACGGCCGTGCAACGCAGCGCCGACACCGGAGCAGCCATAGTGGCCGACCACCATGATGTGCTTGACCTTCAGCAGATCGACGGCGAACTGGATCACCGACAGGCAGTTCAGATCGGTATGCACCACGACGTTGGCGATGTTTCTGTGCACGAATACTTCGCCCGGCGGCAGGCCGATGATCTGATTGGCCGGCACCCGCGAATCGGAGCAGCCGATCCACAGGTATTCGGGCGTCTGCTGATCGGCGAGACGCGAGAAATACTCGGGGTCTTCGGACAGCTTGCGGGCCACCCACGCGTCGTTGTTGTCGAATAGATGCGCGAGCGGGTTGGGAAGGGAAGAAGCGTTCGTGTTCATGGTGCGTCTGGGCGGTTGCCCGACCGATTGACCGGTCGGTGTCGTTACATGAGGTTCGGACGATGCGTGCAAAAATGCTCGCGGCGCATGATGCTCACGCCACGCGTGCGGTGCGCCGATCGGTTTGCCTATCCGGCGTCTCCGATAGTTCGGACGCCGCATCGGCGAAGCGTTCTGGATAACGGATGCAAAAGCGCACGTTGCTGTCGTACGGGAAGAAGTCGGGCAGTTCACCTTTCAATAGATGATCCTTGTGCCGTTGCCACAGCGCGGGATCGAATAAATCCGCATGATGCTGCATGAAGGAACGGCGCACGCGTGGGTCGCCGAGCAAAAACGTGCCGTACGTCTCCGGGAAAATGTCGTGCGGGCCGACCGAGTACCACGGCTCGCCCGCCATTTCGTCTTCTTCGTGACGTGGCGCCGGCACCGCGCGCACGTTGCAGTCGGTCAGATACTCGATTTCATCGTAGTCGTAAAACACGACGCGGCCGTGACGCGTCACGCCGAAGTTCTTGTACAGCATGTCGCCGGGGAAGATGTTGGCCTGCATCAGTTCCTTCACCGCGTTGCCATATTCCTTGATGCCGTGATCGATGTCTTCGTCGCTGCCGTTTTGCAGGAACAGATTGAGCGGCACCATCCGGCGTTCGATATACAGATGGCGAATCACCAGATTGCCGCCGTCGTATTCGATCAGCGAGGGCACTTCTTTTTCGAGTTCGCGCACGAGCGCCTCGTCGAGGCGCGGGACCGGCAACGCGACGCTCGAATATTCGAGCGTGTCGGCCATGCGGCCCAGACGGTCGTGCCGTTTGACGAGCTGATACTTTTCCTTGATCTGCGCGCGGGTGGTTTCCTTCGGCAGCGGGAAACTGTCTTTGATCAGCTTGAACACGTACGGAAACGAAGGCAGCGTGAACACCAGCATCACGAGCCCCTTGATGCCGGGCGCGACGATGAACTGATCGCTCGAATGCGACAGGTGGTGCAGCAGATCGCGATAGAACAGATTCTTGCCCTGCTTTTGCAAACCGACCGACGTATAGATTTCCGCCTTCGGTTTGCCCGGCATGATCGTGCCGAGAAACTCGACATACGCGGACGGCACCTCCATATCCACGAGGAAGTACGAATGCGAGAAGCTGAAGATGATCAGTAACTGGTCGCGCTTGAGCAGCACCGTATCGAGCGCCAGCAAACCGGGCTTCACATGACGCAGCGGCACCGCGAACGGCAGCAGCAAGTCGCCGTTGATGATCCGTCCGACGATATACGCCGACTGGTTCCGATAGAACAGCGACGACAGCACGTGAATTTGGAAGTTGGCCGCTGCGTCGAACGCGCCGAACGCGTCGTGAATCGACTGCATCACGCAACCGACGTCGCGGCTCAGGTCTTCGAACGGCAGCTCCAGCTGGAAGTTCGTGACGATGCGCTCGAGCGTCGCGGCAAGACCGTCCTTGGCCGGGTAATACGCGCGATAGGTCGGTTTCGCCGCCGGTTCGTCGTTCTCGATGTATTCGGTCGAGATCGCCGGGCGCACGAAAATGAAGTCGTTGTTGAAATACGAGCGGTGCAGGATCTTGCAGCACACCGAATTGAAAAACGTTTCCGCGCACTCGGGTTGCCGGTGCGTGGTCAGGAGACCGATGTAGTGGAGCTTGATCTGCTGCCACACTTCGCCGTCGATGTTTTCCGCGTCGTATTCGTCTTCGAGCAATTCGACGCATTCCTCGACGCGTTCGTCATACGAGGTGATGCGCTCGCGCGCGAGCTTTTGCAGACCGTGCCAGTTGGCGGCTTCGAAGAGTGTCCTGGCACGGATCGCAGCGTCGCGGAAGATCCGGTAGTGCCGATTGAAGCCTTCGAGCATCGTCTGCGCAACGTCAAAGCCGATCTGCGACGACAGCAGTTTGGGGAAGTGATTCATGTCGACCGTGCATTCGTCCCATGTCGTGAAGACACCCGGGATTGTATCGTCCGGGCGGACCTGCGACGCATCGCGCCGCTCGACTCGCACCTTGCCGCCTCGCGGGCGTTGTCAGGCGTTCGCCGACTTTCAGACTATCTCCGCTCAATGCCGCAGTTTGGCATGCCTTAATCGGCTCAACTTTCGGCAAAAAATATTTACTGCCTGTTCATGTCCGGCACGCATCCACGCTCATGCCGGCTTGGCTTCGCGCGTGCCGCTTTCGAGCAGCGCCTGGGCCTGGGCTTCGTATTGCGAGAGGTCTTCGAGCGTCGCGTTCAGGTCTTCCCGTTGACGTTCGAGCACCTCGCGATGCCGGGCCACCGTCGCGAGGAACGCGTGCAATTGCGGCACGGTGTCGGTCGGCGATTCGTAGACGTCCAGCAGATCGCGAATTTCCGACAGCGTGAAGCCGAGCCGTTTGCCGCGCAGCGTCAGCTTCAGGCGGGTTCGGTCGCGGCCCGAATAGACGCGCCGCAAGCCGCTCGATCCCTCGCGGCTCGGCGAGAGTAAACCCTGATCTTCGTAGAAACGGATCGCGCGCGGCGTCACATCGAATTCCCGCGCGAGATCGGTGATCGTGTATTGCGTATTCATCGGGGCATCCCGTGGCCGGGCAGAAAATCGGATTGAACGATAGAATCGACGTTTACGTTATCGTCAACTTGATCGAAACGCAACCAGGCGCAATACGGCACGCTGACTTCGCGAACGCGCCGCAACCACGCTATCGGACATCGCATACCTCGCCATGCCGGATGGCCGACGGAGGAAGACACTCACAATGAATGCCCTCGAACATCAACTGGACTATCCGTTCAAAGACACCTTGCCCGAACCGGGCCACGCGGTGGAAGTCGCGCCCGGCGTGTTCTGGCTGCGCATGCCGCTGCCGTTCGCGCTCGACCACATCAACCTCTGGCTGCTACGCGATGAAATCGACGCTCAGCAAGGCTGGACCGTGGTCGACTGCGGCATTACGTCGGACGCGATCAAGGAGAACTGGGAGAAGGTGTTCGACTCGGTGCTCGACGGTTTGCCGGTGCTGCGCGTGATCGTCACGCATTGCCATCCTGATCACATCGGCCTCGCGCACTGGATCTGCGCTGGCGGCGACAAGCAGCGCTGGGAGGTGCGGCTGTGGATGACGCTCGGCGAATACATGCAAGCCCGCGTGATGGCGGCCGGCGACGGTTCCAACGCGGGCGGCGAGGGCGCGGCTCGCCACTTCGCGCGGCATGGCGTGAAAGACGAAGAGTCGCTAGAGAAGCTGCGCAATCGCAAGAGCTACTACTCGAGCCTCGTGCCGGCGATTCCGGGGCAGTATCGGCGGCTGCGCGAAGCGGATGGCGTAAAGATCGGCGGCAAGACGTGGCGTGTGGTGACCGGCTATGGCCATGCGCCGGAACACTGCGCGCTGCACTGCGAAGAGACGGGCGTGCTGATCTCGGGCGACATGGTGCTGCCGCGCATTTCGACCAACGTGTCGGTGTTCGACATGGAGCCGGAGGGCTCACCGCTCGCGCTGTACCTGGAATCGCTCGGCCGCTACGAGACGATGCCTGAGGAGACGCTGGTGCTGCCGTCGCACGGCAAGCCGTTTCGCGGCGTGCATACGCGAATCACGCAACTGCGTGAGCATCACGACGCGCGTCTGGCCGAAGTGCGCGAGGCGTGCGCCGAGAAGCCGCAGAGCGCGGCCGATATCGTGCCGCTGATGTTCAGGCGCCAACTCGATATTCACCAGATGACGTTTGCGATGGGCGAAGCGTTGGCTCACTTGCATCTGCTGTGGCTTGCCGGTGAATTGAAGCGCACGCAGGATGCGGATGGCGTGATCCGGTTTGCGGCCCGGTGAGCGTCACGCGTACATGAAAAAAGCCCGGTGCTTTCGCAACCGGGCTTTTTTGTTGACGTGGTGTCGCTGACGCTGACCGCATCGCCTTACTACCAGGCCTTACTACCTGGCCTTACTGCACCGCCACCGTCCCAAAGTTCTGCCGCCCAAACGGACTCACGTGATAACCGCTCACGTTCGTGCGCGTAATCGCCGCGGCGGTCGGATATCCCAGCGGAATCCACAGCGCCTGATCGTGGATGATCTGCTGCGCCTGTTCATACGCTTTCGCGCGTTTGGTTTGATCCGGCGTGGCCTTGCCGTCGGCGATCAGCTTGTCCAGATCCTGATCGCAGAAGCGCGCGAAGTTGATGCCCGACTTCACCGCGTTGCAACTGAAGAGCGGCGACAGGTAGTTGTCCGGATCGCCGTTGTCGCCGGCCCATCCCATGAATAGCGTGTCATGCTGGCCCTGCTTGGCCTGCTTGATCAGCTCGCCCCATTCGATCACCTTCACGTCGGCCTTCACGCCGATCTTCGCGAAGTCGGCTTGCAGCAGTTCGGCGCCGGCCTTCGGATTCGGATTCAGCACGCTGCCGTTCGGACGCACCCAGATGGTCGTTTCGAAGCCGTTCGGATAGCCTGCGTCCGCGAGCAGTTTCTTCGCCTTCGCCGGATCGTACGGCCACGGCTTGACCGACTTGTCGTAGCTCCACGTGTTCGGCGGATACGGATTGTTGGCCGGCGTCGCGGTGTTGTCGAAGACGGTCTTCAGATACGTGCCGCGGTCGAACGCCATGTTCAGCGCGGCGCGGACCTTCTGGTTGTCGAGCGGCTTCTTCTGCGTGTTCAGCGCGACGAACGCGGTCATGAACGCGGGCGTTTGCACGATGGCGAGCGACTTGTCGCTCTTCGCGTCGGCGAGATCCTGCGGCTTCGGCGACAGCGCGATCTGGCATTCGCCCGCCTTCACCTTCTGCGCGCGCACGGTGGCGTCCGGCGTGATCGCGTAGATCAGGCGGTCGATCTTCGGTTTCGGACCCCAGTAGGCCGGATTCACGTCGTAGCGGATCACCGCGTCTTTCGTGTAGCTCTTCAGCTCGAACGGACCCGTGCCGACCGGCTTCGAGTTCAGATCGGCCTGCTTGCCGGCCTTGAGCAACTGGTCGGCGTATTCAGCCGAATAGATCGACGCGAAACCCATCGTCAGGATCGACACGAAGGTGGCATCCGGCGCGTTCAGTTCGAACTTGACAGTGTTGTCGTCGACCTTGGTGATGGACTTGATCAGCTTCGGCAAGCCCATCGACTGCGCATGCGGGAAGCCGCTCGCGCCCGTCACCTTGTGCCACGGATTGCTGTCGTTGAGCATGCGGTCGAATGTGAAGACGACGTCGTCTGCATTCAGCGCGCGGGTGGGCTTGAAGTAGTCAGTGGTCTGGAACTGCACGCTCGGGCGCAGATGGAACGTGTAGGTGAGGCCGTCGGCGCTCACGTCCCATTTGTCGGCGAGCGCCGGGACCACTTTCTTCGCAGCCTCGTCGTACGAGACCAGCGAATTGAAGATCACGTCGGCCGACGCGTTGGTCGTCACCAGCGAATTGAACTGCACGACATCGAAGCCGTCAGGGCTCGACTCGGTACAGACGGTCAGCGGTTTGGCGAGCACGAGCGCGGGCGCCGTGAACAGTACGGCGGCTGCGAGCAGTTTGAAGCGCATAGGATCTCCCATAACGAGCGCAGTCAGGCAGTGCGTCTGGTGGTGTGGTTATGTTTCGTTGACGAGTGACGGCAACTGACAGTCGGCGTGGCCGTCGTCTTTATTGTGATACGTTTCCGGCGCCGGCGCATGGTTTGGGTGCTGCACTACCCGCCAATACCCGCGCGCCTCGGCCTTCGCGAAAGCTTATCGAAGGGTGGTTGCGGCGACAACAACTTAATCCGCATATCCATATGGGTGCGGCGAAACGCGCTCACGGCGCGGCGGCGCGGTGCAGCAGATAACCGATGCCTTCGATTGCGCGCACGCCGTACCACGACACCCGTTCTCCATCGATCCACTCGATGCGCTTGCCGGCGAGGCGCGGATCGCGCTTCAGCGCGTCGCAATGCGCCTGCGTGAAGCGATACGGCTCACTGGACAGCAGGATGCGGTCGACCCCGGCAAGCCACGGCGCGTGGTCGAAGTCGATGGTTGGGTAGCGCGCGGCGCCCGCCGCGCCGCCTTGCACGTCGGGCAGTGTCCGCCAGTTCACGAGCCGCAGCATCGCGGCGATGTAGGTGTCGCGTGCGACCGTCATCCAGGGTTCGCGCCAGATCAGATACAGCACGTTTTGAGCGGGAAACGTGCGCGCCGCGGCTTCGTGCAGGCGCGCTTCGAGCGCCTCGCTCAAGCGCCGGGCTTCCTGCTCGCGGTTGAAGATCGTGCCGAGCAGCGCGTACAGCGCGAGATTGTCCTGCGGCGTCAGCGGATGAGTCACGACGATATGCGGCACGAACGCGCGCAGTTTATCGACGGTATCGCGCTCGTTTTCGTCGATATTGACGATCAGATGGGTGGGGCGCAGCGCGCGGATCGCGTCGATATTCACGGCCTTGGTGCCGCCGACCTTGCGCACCTGCCGCACCTTGTCGCGCGGATGCACGCAAAAGCCGGTGCGTCCGACGATTTGCCTGTCGAGTTGCAGCGCGAACAGCAATTCGGTGATGCTCGGCACCAGCGAGACGATGCGCACGCCGGCACCCGATGCAGCGGCGCCCGACGCTTCGGCGCCCGCAACTTCGTGCGCGACGCCGGCTGCATCGACCGCACGCGGCTGCATGATTTACTCGGTGGCGGCGCGGGGCTTGCGCGGCGCGCGCTCAAAGACTCGGTCGTAGAGCCAGCGCGGCAATACGTGCAGCAGCATGGCCCCGATGCGCATCTGCCACGGGAACACCGCAAAGGCGGTTTGCCGTTCGATTGCCTGCGCGACCTTGACCGCGAAGCGGTCGGCATCCATCAGAAACGGCATGGCGTACGGGTTGTGCGCGGTCATCGGCGTGCGGATGTAGCCAGGCGCGATCGTGACCACGCCGACGCCCAACGGCCGCATTTCGACGCGCAACGCTTCGAGATACTTCAGCGCCGCCGACTTCGACGCGCTGTAGGCGCCGGAGCCCGGCAAGCCGCGCACGCCGGCCACGCTGGCCATGCCGACCAGCGTGCCTTTCCTTGCGTCGACCATTGCGGCGGCGAACGGCTCGAAGGTGGCGACCATGCCGAAGTAATTGATGTCCATCACTTCGCGGAAGGTGCGCAGATCGCCGTGGCCGGTGACCGCGCCGCGGCTGATGCCGGCATTGGCGATCACGACGTCCGGCAAGCCGTGCTGCGCGATGAATTGTGCAGACGCTTCCGCGAGCGCCTCGGCGTCGCGGACGTCGACGGAATAGATCGAGACGGTGTTCTGGGGATGGGACTGCTGGAAGGCGGCGAGCGCGTCGCCGCGGCGGGCAACCAGGCCGAGAATCGCGCCGCGCCGCGCATATTCGGCGGCGAGCGCGAGGCCAATGCCACTCGATGCGCCGGTAATGAAAACCTTCAGGGGGGAGTTCATTCCGGCGCCTCGGACGTTACATCTTCTTGGCGCGGACTTGCTGGACCAGGTAGTCGAGCACCTGGATCGTGCCCGGCAGGCTGTTGGTCGCCGCCGGACCGGTTTCATACTTGCCTTGCACGGCCAGGGTCGGCACGCCGTCGATCTTGTAGTCTTCCATCAGCTTCTTGTCTTTTTGCAGCGCGCTTTGCGTCGAGAACGAGTTGTACGCGTCCATGAACTTCTTCGAATCGACGCCGTTCTTCGCGAGGAATTTGGCCTGATCTTCCGGCGTCAGCAGGTAGTTCTTGTTGACGTGGATTTCGTTGAAGATCTTCGGCGTGAGCTGTTGCGCGAGGCCGAGTGCGTCGACAGCGTGGTACAGCTTCGAGTGCGGAATGAAATCGTCGCGGAAGGCGACCGGCACGCGCTTGAACACGACGTCCGGACCTTGCTTCTTGACCCATGCTTCGAGGAAGGGGTCGAATTCGTTGCAGTGCGGGCAGCCGTACCAGAAGAATTCGGTGACTTCGATCTTGCCGGCCGGCGCGTCGGTAGGTTGCGCCGCCGACAGCACGGTGAAGTCTTTGCCGGACACCGGTGCGGTGGGCGATGCATGCGCCGTGGCGGCAACGAGGCCCAGCGAGAGGAACAGAATGCTCAGCAATTTTTTCATGTTGTGTTGACCCAGGTAGGCGGTAAAGCGGTGGCGCCACGCAAATGCCCGTCACCGTTTTTAAATCGGCGTTAAACGTCTTGTTTGTCTGTTTTGCCTGTGACACGCGCCGCACGCCGATAGTTCGGCGGCGGCGCGTCACGGCAAATCACCGTTTGCTTATTGTTGGCTCATTGTTTCGTAAAGCGGATCACAGCGGTATCCACGCCTGCGTCGGACAGACGCTGACGGTTCGAATTCATGTCCTCGAACTTCGAGAACGGCCCGATGCGCACTCGGTAGTACGTGACGCCGCCCGCATCGCGCTGCGTGACCTTCGATTCGAAGCCCTGGAAGGCGAGACGCGCGCGCTGCTGCTCGGCATCGGCCGCGGTCTTGTACGCGCCCACTTGCAGGAAGTAGCCGGTATTGGCGTCGCCAGGCGTGGGCGCCCCGTTCGAACCCGGCTTGACGCCGGCGACCGCCGCGGACGAGTTGCTCTTCGGCGCCGAGGTGGCCGCCGCGGCCGAAGGCGCGCTGCCGGCTTGCGGCTTCTTCGCCGGCGCCGCGGCGCCGTTGCCGTTATCCTGCGCGGGCTTCGGTGCAACCGCCGTGCCGTTTGCATTGCCGTTCGCATTGCCGTTTGCGCTGCCGTTCGACGGCGGTACCTCGACGATCTGCGGCTCCTCCAGCATGCCCGACTGCGTCTGCGAATTGGTCTGGCCCGGTGCGGTGTTCGGCGGCGCCGGTTGTGCGGCTTGCGGCACCGGCAGGCCCGGCGTCTTGCCTTGCAGCGGACGGTTCGGATCGTATTGCGGCTGGCTCGCGCCGGAATCCGACGCCGCGGGCGGCGCGACCTTGGAGACGAACGGCGTGGGCGCACGAGTGATATACAGCGCCACCACTACCGCGATCGCAAGGCCGACGATCAGGCCCAGCACGATGCCGAGAAAAGTGCCCCCGGTTTGTTTCGATTGCTTTGTTGTGCGGCGTGGTTTTGCCATCGTATGAATCACCTGCAAAAAGAATCCTGGAACGGCCGTCGATTATAACGACGGCCGCATGCATGTTGCGCCGGAGGACTTACATCTTGACGGGAGCGGAGACGCCGATCGTCGCGAGGCCGTTGGCCAGCACCTGGCGCGTGGCCGCGAGCAGCGCGACGCGTGCGTTGCGCTCGGCTGCGTCGTCGACCAGCACGCGTTCGGCTTTGTCATTGTAGAACGAGTGGAATTCTCCGGCGAGTTCGCGCAGGTAGAACGCGACCGCGTGCGGCGCGAGTTCGTCGGCGGCATGCTGAAGCATGTCCGGGAACTCGGCGAGCTTGTTCAGCAAGGCCATCGCGCGTTCGCTCGTGAGCGGCGACACGTCTACCTCGGCCAGCGTGCTTTCGTCCGTGTTGTAGCGCGCCTTGCACTCGGCGATCACCGAGCAGATGCGCGCGTGCGCGTACTGCACGTAATGCACCGGATTTTCGTCGTTCTGCTTCAGCGCCAGATCGATGTCGAACACGAATTCCGTATCCGCCTTGCGCGAGATCAGGAAGAAGCGCACGGCGTCGCGGCCGCGGCGAATCGTCTCTTCGTCGATCAGGTCGACGGCGGCTTCCGAGCCCGGCGTCGCGCCGCCCGACCATTCGATCAGGTCGCGCACGGTGACGTAGCTGCCGGCGCGCTTGGAGATCTTCACTTCCTCGCCGTTGCGCATCACCGTGACCATCTTGTGCAGGATGTAGTCGGGATAGCCCTTCGGAATGCCGATGCCGAGCCCTTGCAGGCCGGCGCGCACCCGCGCGATCGTGCCGTGGTGGTCCGAGCCCTGAATGTTGATGACCTTGGTGAAGCCGCGTTCCCACTTGGCGACGTGATAGGCGACATCCGGCACGAAGTACGTGTAGGTGCCGTCGCTCTTGCGCATCACGCGGTCTTTGTCGTCGCCGTCGTCGGTGGTGCGCAGCCACAGCGCGCCTTCCTGTTCGTAGGTCTTGCCGGCGGCGATCAGCGCCTCGACCGTCTTCTCGACCCGGCCTTCCTTGTACAGCGAAGACTCCAGATAGTACTGGTCGAACTTCACGCCGAAGGCCTGCAAGTCCATGTCCTGCTCGCGGCGCAGGTACGCCACCGCAAAGCGGCGGATCGCGTCGAGGTTTTCGATGTCGCCCGCGCCCGTCACCGGCTCGCCGTCGCTCGCGGCAACGGTGACGCCCTTCATATAGTCTTGCGCGATCTCGGCGATGTACTCGCCGTTGTACGCGGATGCCGGCCAGCCGGCGTCGCCGGGGGCGAGGCCGCGGGCGCGCGCCTGGGTCGACACGGCGAGCGTGTGGATCTGCACGCCGGCGTCGTTGTAATAGAACTCGCGATGCACGTCATAGCCTTGCGAGGCCAGCACGTTCGAGAGCGCGTCGCCGAGCGCAGCCTGACGGCCATGGCCGACGTGCAGCGGGCCGGTCGGGTTGGCCGAGACGAATTCGATCAGCACGTGCTTGCCGGCGTCGCGTTGCGAGCGGCCGAACGCGTCTTTGCCGGCGAACACGGCGGCAATGACCGCCTGCTTGGCGGCGGCCGCGAGGCGCAGGTTGATGAAGCCGGGGCCGGCTACTTCGGCGGCATCGACGAGACCCCTGGCTTGCGGTTGCGCGAGCAGCGCGTCGACGATCTGCTGCGCCAGCTGGCGCGGGTTGGCGCGCAGCGGCTTGGCGAGTTGCATCGCCACGTTGCAGGCGATGTCCCCGTGCGCGGCGACCTTGGGGCGCTCCAGCGTAATCGCGGGCGCGACGAAAGTGGCTTCGCTCGCGCCCTGGGACGCTTGCGCAACGTGCTTCACCGTGTCGGCGAGCAGTGTTTCGAGTGTGTGTTTATGTGCAGGCAGCATGCTTGTTGCGAGTCCAGTGAGGCAATCCGGTGATGCGGAAGAGGCGCCGGCCGCGCGGCCGGCGCAGCCGATTCGTCAGAAGCGTGGAAAGCGGCGGCGCGCCCGCCAGGATGCATCGGGCACGCCGCTCGGGCGCGGCATCCGGCACATGGCCTGCGACGCAGCTGGCGCGGTGCGTAGCGTCATGCCGAGGCGCTTGCTGAGAGCGGCATGCAGCGAACCGCGGCCAGCGGGTCCGGCCGCGCGACTTCCGCCAGGCCGCGCGCGGCGTATGGCGGCGCGCTTTTCCGTCCAGACGGATTTTAGCAGGTGCTAATATGTTCAATGAGATGCCCACTAAGGGCCGTGGCCGCCGTGCCCGATCGGCGTGTCAACGAAACGCGCGCCGGCGGCTGCTGTTCCGCCGCTTGCGCGGCGATCCAACATAACGAAAAAGGGAACAGTCATGCTGATTACTTTCAAATGTCGCGCTGCGCCGGACGTGGTGATGCTGGAGAATCTCGCTCAGTACCTGGTCGGCATCGTCGGCAAGCGTCTCGGTGAGCGTGGTGTCATTACCCACGACGAAGTGGGTACTGCGATCACGAAACTCGAGTCGGCCATCAATACCGACAAGCAGGAGCGCGCCGAGCACGACGGTCATTTCCACGAAGGCGAAGAAGGCCACGAGCCGCATGAAATTCCGCCCGGACTCTCGCAGCGCGCGTATCCGTTCCTCGACATGCTGCGCGCGGCGCAGAAGGAAAACGCGGACATCGTCTGGGGCCTCTGATTTCGGGCTTGCCCGCCGGTCGCGGCGTGCGGTACGCCTCGCGCCGCAGACCCTTATGCGCCAATCAATGGTGTGCCAATAAAAAGAGCCCGCGGAGCGCGGGCTCTTTGTCTATCGCGGGGCCGAACGGGCGGCCTGTCCCGGCTGCTTACTGGCTGGCGGCATCCGCCGGTGCGGCCATTGGCGCTGACGCACCCTTTTTCATTTTCTTCTTTTTCGGCTTCTTGACGTGCTTCTCTACCGGCGGCGAATACGAACTGACCGCGCTGGAGCCGGCCGGAGCGGCCGTCTGAGCCAGCGCCGCCGAGGCGCCGACGGCGAGCGAAACAGCAGTCAATAACAGCGTCAGCTTCTTCATACGATTTTCTCCGTTGACGATTGCAATTGGATAAGCCGACGCGTTTTGGCCGCGTCTGGCGGGGTCAAGCTGTTTCAGTCTACAAAGCCGAAAATTACGCTGCCGCAAATATTCAGTCTTTCCCGCCCGATATAGTGGGTTTCCCGCCACGCAAAAGCTTACAGCAACGGCGCCAAGGCCCGTTCGGCGTCCGTTTTCGACAACGACATGCGTTTTGCGTAGTCTTCCAGCTGATCCTGGCCGATCTTGCCGACCGAGAAATAGGTGCTGTCCGGGTGCGCCAGATAGAAGCCGGAGACGCTCGCCGCCGGCAGCATCGCCAGCGATTCAGTGACGCTCATGCCGATTTCGTTGGCTTGTAGCACGTCGAACATGTCGCGCTTCACGAGGTGATCCGGGCAAGCCGGATAGCCCGGCGCCGGGCGGATGCCGCGATACTTTTCGGCGATCAGGTCGTCGTTGGAGAGCGTTTCGGTGTTCGCGTAGCCCCACAGGTCGCGCCGCACGCGGGCGTGCATCGCTTCGGCGAAGGCTTCGGCGAAGCGGTCGGCGAGCGCCTTCAGCATGATCGCGCTGTAGTCGTCGAGGTCCTTTTCGAACTGCTTTTCCTTCACGTCGACGCCCAGGCCCGCCGTGACCGCGAACATGCCGATGTAGTCGGCCACGCCTGATTCCTTCGGCGCGATGAAGTCGGCGAGCGACCGGTTCGGCCGCATCACGCCGTCCACCACCGGCCGCACGCTCTGCTGGCGCAGGTTGCGCCATGTGAGCGCGACTTCGCTGCGCGATTCGTCCGTGTAGATTTCGATGTCGTCGTCGTTGACGGTGTTGGCGGGCAAGAGCGCGATTACGCCGTTGGCCTGCAGCCAGCGGCCCTGGATCAGGCGCGCCAGCATCGACTTGCCGTCCGAGAACACGCGCCGCGCCGATTCGCCGACGATCTCGTCGTTCAGGATCGCCGGGTAGGGGCCGGCAAGATCCCAGGTCTGGAAGAACGGGCCCCAGTCGATGTAGTTCGCCAGTTCGTTCAGATCGAAATTCTTGAACACCCGGCGGCCGATGAACTTCGGCTTGACCGGCTGGTAGTTGGCCCAGTCGACCTTGGTCCTGTTCGCACGCGCTTCGGCGAGCGTGACCATCGGCAGCGCTTTCCTGTTCGCGTGCTGGTCGCGGATGCGGTCGTAGTCGGCTTTGAGTTCGTCGACGTATCTGGCCGCGCCTTCATCGGACAGCAGGCTCGACGCCACGGAGACCGAGCGCGACGCGTCAGGCACATACACCACCGGGCCTTCGTAATGCGGCGCGATCTTCACCGCGGTATGGACGCGCGAAGTGGTCGCGCCGCCGATCAGGAGCGGAATCTTCTTCACGCGGAAATAGTCGTCGCGTTGCATTTCGGACGCGACGTACGCCATCTCTTCGAGGCTCGGCGTAATCAGCCCGGACAGGCCGATGATGTCCGCGCCTTCGACCTTCGCCTTCGCGAGAATGTCGTTGCACGGGACCATCACGCCCATGTTGACCACTTCGAAGTTATTGCACTGGAGCACCACCGACACGATGTTCTTGCCGATGTCGTGCACGTCGCCCTTCACTGTGGCGATGACGATCTTGCCCTTCGCGCGCACGTCGCCGCCGGCGGCCGCGAGCTGCTTCTTTTCTTCTTCGATGAACGGGATCAGGTGCGCGACCGCCTGCTTCATCACGCGCGCCGACTTCACCACCTGCGGCAGGAACATCTTGCCCTGACCGAACAGGTCGCCGACGATGTTCATGCCGTCCATCAGCGGGCCTTCGATCACGTTAATCGGGCGGCCGCCTTCGGCCGCGATCTTCGCGCGCACTTCCTCGGTGTCTGCGACGATGAAGTTCGTAATGCCGTGCACCAGCGCGTGCGACAGGCGCTTCTCGACCGGCTGGTTGCGCCACTCCAGGTTCTCTTCCTTCTTCGCCGCGCCGGTCTTGAACTTGTCGGCGATTTCCAGCAGACGGTCGGTGCCGTCTTCACGACGGTTCAGCACCACGTCTTCCACGCGTTCGCGCAGTTCCGGATCGAGCTCGGCATACACGCCGAGCTGGCCCGCGTTGACGATGCCCATGTCCATCCCCGCCTGGATTGCGTGATAGAGGAACACGGTGTGGATCGCTTCGCGCACCGGATCGTTGCCGCGGAACGAGAACGACACGTTCGAGACACCGCCGCTCACCTTCGCGTACGGCAGGTTTGCCTTGATCCAGCGCGTCGCGTTGATGAAGTCGACCGCGTAATTGTTGTGCTCTTCGATGCCGGTGGCGATCGCGAAGATGTTCGGATCGAAGATGATGTCTTCCGGCGGGAAGCCGACTTCATTCACGAGGAAATCGTACGAGCGCTTGCAGATATCGGTCTTGCGCGCGAACGTGTCGGCCTGGCCTTGCTCGTCGAACGCCATCACCACAGCCGCCGCACCGTAACGGCGGATCAGGTTCGCGTGATGGCGGAACGCTTCTTCGCCTTCCTTCAGCGAGATCGAATTGACAATCGCCTTGCCTTGCACGCACTTCAGACCCGCTTCGATCACCTCCCACTTCGACGAGTCGATCATGATCGGCACGCGCGCGATGTCCGGCTCCGACGCGATCAGATTCATGAAGCGCACCATCGCCGCTTTCGAATCGAGCATCGCCTCGTCCATATTCACGTCGATGATCTGCGCACCGTTCTCGACCTGCTGGCGCGCGACCGCGATCGCCTCGTCGAACTGGTCGTTCAGGATCATTCGTGCGAACGCTTTCGAGCCGGTCACGTTGGTGCGTTCGCCGACGTTGATGAAGAGCGTCCCGGACGTGACGTTGAACGGCTCGAGGCCGGAAAGGCGCATGGTGTGATCGGTCATGGCGTGTATGCGGTTCGATTGCGTGCGGGATTGCGTACGATTAGGTGCGTCTGTTGCGATAGCAGAAGAGCGGCGGGTCAGAGCAGAGCCGCGGACTCAGGCTGCGTCGCGATATTGCGTCGGCCACTTGCGCGGCTTCACGTCGGCCAGCGCCTTGGCAATCGCCGCGATATGCTCCGGCGTCGTGCCGCAGCACCCGCCCGCGATATTCACGAGACCTGCCTGCGCGAACTCCTTCAGCAATCCCGACGTATCCGCCGGCAATTCGTCGAAGCCCGTGTCGCTCATCGGATTCGGCAAACCGGCGTTCGGATAGCACGACACGTAGGTGTCGCACAGCTTCGCCAGTTCGGCGATGTACGGGCGCATCAACGCCGCGCCCAGCGCGCAGTTCAGGCCGAACGTGAGCGGCTTCGCGTGACGCAGCGAATTCCAGAATGCTTCGACAGTCTGCCCCGACAGAATGCGGCCCGATGCATCGGTGACGGTGCCCGAGATCATGATCGGCAGACGTTCGCCGGTGTCCTCGAAGAGTTCATCCAGCGCGAACAGCGCGGCCTTCGCATTGAGCGTGTCGAAGATCGTTTCGACCAGGAACAGATCGGCGCCGCCGTCGAGCAGCGCCTTGGCCTGCTCGTAGTACGCCGCGCGCAATTCGTCGAACGTCACGTTGCGCGCGCCCGGATCGTTCACGTCAGGGGAAATGCTCGCTGTTTTCGGCGTCGGTCCGATCGCGCCGGCGACAAAGCGCGGCTTGTCCGGCGTCGAATATTTGTCGCAAGCGGCGCGCGCGAGCTTCGCCGATTCGAGGTTCATCTCGACGGCGAGGCCATCCATCCCGTAGTCGGCCTGCGCGACCGTGGTGGCGCCGAACGTGTTGGTCTCGATGATGTCCGCGCCCGCCGCGAGATATTGCTCGTGGATCTCGCTGATGATCTGCGGCTGCGTGATCGACAGCAATTCGTTGTTGCCTTTGATGTCGCGCCCGTAGTCCTTGAAGCGCTCGCCACGGTAGCGGGCTTCGTCGAGCTTGTAGCGCTGGATCATCGTGCCCATCGCGCCGTCCAGGATCAGGATGCGCGACTTGAGCAGCGCGGGCAGCGCCGTGCCGCGCGTATAGGCGGCATCAGGACGGACTGGCGTGGCGGTTTGAGCGGGCTGGTTCATGGCGGACGTGGGCTTGCGCCGGCTTGTTCGGGAAACCTGTCATTGTAGCCGCTGCGGGGCGGTTCCGCCGGGCGCGGGCGGCGCAACCGCCGTGGGCGCGGCGGATTCGTCCGCCTGGCAACCAACGCGCACGCAAGCACGCGCAAACGCACGCAAGCGAACGCAAACGCACGAAACGCAGGAAGGGGAACAGAGAAAAGAAAACGGCCCAGCGAGGCATGAGCCTGCTGGGCCGTTCTATCGATGCTGACCGACTTTAAGGCCGCCGGCTGTGCCGGACGGCGCGGTCGATGTATGTCGCCAAACTGCTAAGCCGAACCTCGAGGTTAGTGAAGAATCACCGGTTGATGCATCAGACTGTCGAACTGGCCGAGGAATTCGTCTACCTCATCCAGCGACGGCTCCTCTTCGATCAGTTTTTGCACGTGCTCGCGAAAGCGCGCAGCCATTGCACCGTCGATATAGATTTCACGCTGCATGTTCTTGTCGACGATCTCGTAGCCACCGGACTTCATGGCCAGCGGACCTTCCTGCGGCGGAAACTCGACGACACAATAGTTGGGGCTGTTGTAGATCATTTGCATGGCGACACTCCTTATTTCCGTTGGCTCCTGGCCGTTTCTGCACCGTAGGTGGAGCATTTGGTGTGGAATTCAAGGGGTGGGTCCGGATTGATGCCTGTAAAGGTTCCGAACCTACCGGTTAGACCGGCCTTGCAAGAAACGTTTCAAGCAGTGCAGCAAAACGGTGAGATTGCTCGATCGGCGCAAGATGAGCGGCTTCGAGCAGTTCGAACTGTGCGCCCTCGATGGCGTTTGCCATGGCTTGTGTCGCAGCAGGCGGCGTGCCTGTGTCGTGGCGGCCCGCCACCGCGAGGGTGGGAAGATGTAACGTCCCCAGCTTACCGCGGACATCGAAATCGCGCAGCGCTTCGCATGCGAGGGCGTAGCCTTCTGGCAACGTATGGGTCAGCACGTCGCGAATCTGCTCGACAGCTTCGGGGTGTGCTGCCTGAAAATCGGCTGTCAGCCAGCGGCTCAAAGTTGCGGGCGCGAGCGACGCGACGCCATCGCTGCGGGCCGCCGCGGCACGTTGATCCCAGATCGCGCGGCCTTCGGGCGGCGTGCCGGACGTGGTGTCGGCAAGCGTCAAGCTGTCGACGCGGGCCGGATAGTCGAGCGCGAATTGCTGCGCGATCATGCCGCCCAACGACATGCCGACGAGATGCGTGCTCGGTGCATCGAGCGCATCGAGCAGCGCGGCCAGATCGCGGGACAGATCGGCCACCCCAAACGGCCGGCCGGATACGGCGCTCTTGCCGTGGCCCCGCAGGTCGTAGCGCAGCACGGTGTAAGCGTCGCGGAAATAACCGGCGAGCTGGTCCCACACGGACAGGTCGCCGCCCAGTTGGTGGATGAACGTCAGCCATGGGCCGCCGCCTTCGTTGCTCAGCACATAGCGGGTCTCGATACCGTTGATGTTGACTTGCATGCGGGCTCCTTGAAAGGGAACACAGTGGAAAGAGCCGTTTGCGCGTGCACTGCCTCGCCTTGGATAGACATACGCAGTGGCCGCGCGAACGGTTGCAACTCTTCGTGCGAGTAAGCGTCGCCGCGGAAGTTTCGGCGATTTCTTCGAGACCCTGCTCCCGTTCAGGGCTTTTCGGGCGTGCTGGCGGAATCGGTCGAATCGACCGGCGAAGCGACTGGCGAAGTGGGCGAGGACGTGGGCTGCGCTTCGGTTGCGCCTGCCGATGGCGCGGATGGTGCCGGGTTGGCCGAATTGTCAGGCGAACCGTTGCCGCCGCTGTTGTCGCTGTTGTTGCTGTTCTCCGTACCGCTGGCCGAACCGCCGACGCCCGCAGCATCGAGCTTGCCGCGCCAGACGAGTTCGAATTGCGTGCCGTTCGGTTCGGTCTGCACGATTCGCGCGGGCAACCAGCCGAGCGATGGCGCGAGCCACACGTCGATTCGGCGCTGATCGCCTTCATGGCGGGGCCGCCGCTTGAAGTGGCGTGTATCGAGGTAGCCCTGCGCGGTGCGGATCGTCTCGTCGCCGATTGTCTCGACCGGCCAGTTCTCGCCGCTGTCGCTATCCACGACGAAGAACTGCCGCGTCACGCCGGGCTTATATGCGCCGGGGTCGCCGCGCACCAGGCTGGCCAGTTGCATCACCATGCTGAAACGGTCTTGCGCGCCATCGGGCAGCGGCAGCGTCGCCGGGGTGCGCGTGAATGCGATCTGTCTGACGGCGCGGTTGAAGATCGACACGTCTTCGGCCCGGCGGCCGCGTTTTTCGATGTATTGCTCGGGGGCGAGGCCAAATGCGTCGATGCGGCCGTGGCTCGAATACACAAATGCGCCGACGAACGGCAGCGGCACGGATACGACCATTTCGTAGCTCTGGGCGTTGCTGGTCCAGTGGATGGTGCCGGGCTGGTTGCGCACGCCGTTGTAGAACGAGTCGTATTGCAGTTCGCCCGACGGCGGGACGGAGAACTTCACGCCGGATGAGGCTTGCGGCGCACTGACGGCAGCGGGCGCGCTGGCCGTGCCGTTCGATGAAGCAACCGCGCTGCTTGCCGCAGCCGATGCGCTCGCTGCGGCATCCGGCGCAGCCTTGGCGGGAGCGGGCGCTGCGGTTCCCGGCTGCGTAGCGGTCAGCACATGTTCGCGCGGTTTTCGGGGGATGGCTTTATGCGCCGGCTGAGGTTGCGGTTGCTGCGAGGCGTCGGCGGGGCTGCGCTCGATGCGCTCGGGCGTCAGCAGCGCGACCTGCACGGGGATGGGCTCTTTGCCCGCTGCATTCGGCGTCGCGCGGTTGCGCTCGACCCATTGCGCGGCGATCCAGTGCAGAACCGCCACCACCAGCAGCACGGCAATCCATCGCCACGCGCGCGGATCGCGGCGCGCGGCGATGGGCTGCGTGCGGTCGGAGCGGCGTGTGATGGACGGTGAGGACATCGGCGAGTGAAATTAGGCGAGTGAAATTAGGCGAGTGAAATTAGGCGAGTGAAATTAGGCGAGTGAAATTAGGCGAGTGAAATTAGGCGAGTGAAATTAGGCGAGTGAAATTAGGCGACGGAAGTTAGGCGACGGAAGTTAGGCGACGGAAATTAGGCGACGGAAGTTAGGCGACGGCAGTTAGGCGACGGCAGTTAGGCGACGGAAATTGAACGGGTTGGCGGACGCGTGCAGCGCGTCAGCGCGGCGTCGCACTATACCCCAGCTCATACGACAGCTTTTGCGCACATTCGCGCAGGGCCGTATCGATCTCGCCGCCCCAGCGGATATCGAACGCGCCTTCGTGACCAAGCGCGACCAGGCCGAGCGCGAGATCGCCGGTCGAGTCGAACACCGGCATGCAGAATGCGTGGATAGTCGGCAGCAACATGCCTTCGACGCGTGCCGCCTCATGCTGCCGCACTTCGGCCAACACGCGTTCGACTTCTTCCCGCGTGCGCGGTCCGCTGGTTTGCGACGAGCGGCGCGAATCGGCCAGCTCGCGCTCCAGCATCGCGGCGGTCTTGCTGGGCGGCAGATAGGCGGCAAACAGCAGGCCGGTGGCGGAACTGAGCAGCGGCATCACGTCGCCGAGCTTGAGCGACGCCTTCGCCGGGTAGCTCGACTCCATCCAGTGAACCATCGTCGGACCCTGATTGCCCCACACGGCGATGCCCACGGTCAGATCGAGCCGGTCGCGCAGTTCGGCGAGCGCGATGCGCGCGAGCTTCACGCCGTCGACGCGCGCGAGCCGCGCGAGTCCCAATTGCAAGGCGAATCCGCCGAGCTCGTAGCGGCCCGACAGCGGATCCTGCGCGACCACGCCGAGCCGCAGAAAACTCACCAGATAGCGATGCGCCTTGGCCGGACTCATGCCGGCGCGCTGCGCCAGATCGCGCAGCATCATCGCGCGCGGTTCGTGAGTCAGCACGTCGAGTAGCCTGAAACCGACTTCGATCGACTGAATGCCCGAGCGCAGTTTCTCCTCGCTGGCTTCGACGGTTTCGTCGTCGGAGAGATCAGCGGATTCAGCGCGGTCGAGCGGGTCAGCTGGGTCAGCTGGGTCGGCGTCGGGATGGATCGCGCCGGGGCGGGCAAGTGAAGGCATGAGCGAGGCGCGCAGAGCGCATTCAAAAGACGGTCAGAAAACAGGCAGAACGGCCAGGCTGCCGCGGCCCGCAAGCGACGGCCGGGCAGCGGCGCTTGGGCCGCGGCGATTCACCATCGTAGAATAGATTCCCTCTATCGTCACCAACACGGCTCATTCCTCTATGAAACTTGCCACGCTGAAGGACGGCACCCGCGACGGCCAGCTGATCGTCGTGTCCCGCGACCTGCACACCGCGGCGATCGCCGACGCGATCGCGCCCACGCTGCAGCGCGCGCTCGACGACTGGGCCTTCTATGCGCCGCAATTGCACGACCTGTACGACGCGCTCAATCAGGGGCGCGCCCGCAATGCGTTCCCGTTCGATGCGAAGAACTGCATGGCGCCGCTGCCGCGCGCCTTCCAATGGGCAGACGGTTCGTCGTACGTGAACCATGTCGAACTGGTGCGGCGCGCGCGCGGCGCGGAAATGCCGCCGGAATTCTGGACCGATCCGCTGATGTATCAGGGCGGCAGCGACGACTTCATTGGCCCGAAAGACGACGTACTGTGTGCGTCTGAAGAATTCGGCATCGACTTCGAAGCGGAAGTCGCCGTGATCACCGGCGACGTGCCGATGGGCGTCACGCCCGATCAGGCGCTCAAAGGCGTACGTCTGATCACGCTGGTCAACGACGTCTCGCTGCGCAATCTGATTCCCGCCGAACTCGCGAAGGGCTTCGGCTTTTTCCAGAGCAAGCCGGCAAGCTCGTTCGCGCCGGTCGCGGTGACGCCCGACGAACTCGGCGAACACTGGCGCGAAGGCCGCGTGCACCGGCCGATGATCGTCCACTGGAACGGCAGGAAAGTCGGCCAGCCGGACGCCGGCACCGACATGGTGTTCCACTTCGGCCAGTTGATCTCGCACGCGGCGAAAACGCGCAATCTGCGTGCCGGGGCGATCGTCGGTTCGGGCACCGTGTCGAACAAGGACGCGAAGCGCGGCTATTGCTGCATCGCCGAGAAGCGCTGCCTCGAAACCATCGAGCACGGCGCGCCGCAGACCGAGTTCATGAAATACGGCGATACGGTGAAGATCGAGATGTTCGACGAAGCGGGCAAGTCGATTTTCGGCTCGATCGACCAGGGCATCGCACCGCTGGACTGACGCACCGGTTTTGTGCGCAACGCGGCGTCGGGCCGGCGTCCGCGCAAGGTTCTCAGCATACGAAAGGGTTTCGCCCGATGCCGCCATTAGAGCGCACCGTTACACTGAACGCCGCGGCGGCGCGCCTGGGGGGATGGCCGCCGATCCGCCGCGTGATGGGCGCATGAAGGACGCATGACGGACGCAGTCCATCGGCACAGTACGTCAGAACGAATAACCCACGTGAGGAAACAGCATGCCGCGATTCGAATCGTCTGAGCCGGCAACCCGGCGTGCTCGCGCATGGGGTTTGCATGCGACGACACTGCGGTATCGATTCCGCTGTCTGGCCGCTGCGCTGGGCGCCGCGTTGCCGGGCATCGCGCTGGCACAGGTGAAGATCGGTCTGGTGCTGTCGCTGACCGGGCCGGCCGCGTCGCTCGGCATTCCCGCGCGCGATACCGCCACGCTGCTGCCCAAACAGATCGGCGGTCAGGAAGTCGAATACATCGTGCTCGACGACGCGTCCGACACCACCCAGGCCGTGCAGGACACCAAGAAGCTGATCTCCGAAAATCACGTCGACGTGATCATCGGTTCGTCGATCACGCCGAATTCACTCGCGATGATCGACGTTGTCGCTGAGGGCGAAACGCCGATGATCTCGCTGGCGTCGTCGGCGAAAATCATCGATCCGGTCGACGCGAAACGCCACTGGATATTCAAGACCCCGCAAACCGACGCGATGATGGCTTCGGCGATCGCCGAACATGCGAGCGCGCATGGCGTCAAAACGATCGCGTTCATCGGCCAGGCCGACGCGCTCGGCGAGACGTTCTACACCGAGGTCGCGAAATTCGCGCAACTGCACCACGTCAACGTGGTGGCGAGCGAGCGTTTCAATCGCACCGATCCGGGCGTCACCGGCCAGGTCCTCAAGATTCTCGCGGCCAAACCCGATGCGGTGGTGGTGGGCGCGGCCGGCACGCCGGCCGCATTGCCGCCGAAGACGCTCAGGGAGCGCGGCTTCAAAGGCCTGATCTATCACAACCATGGAGTCGGCAATAACGACTTCCTGCGGGTATGCGGCGCCGATTGCAACGGCACCTTCCTGCCCGCCAGCCCGGTGCTGGTCGCCGCGCAACTGCCGACGGACCATCCGGCCAAGCGTCTCGCACTCGATTACATCGCGCGCTTCGAGGCGCTGCGCGGACCGGGCAGCGTGTCGGCGTTCGGCGCCTACACGTGGGACGCGGGCATGCTGCTCGGCAACGCCGTGCCGATCGCACTGACACAAGCCGCGCCCGGCACGCCGGAATTTCGCCGCGCGCTGCGCGATGCGCTGGAAGCGACGCGCGCGCTCGCGAACACCAACGGCGTGGTCAATATGAGCGCCACGGATCACCTCGGGCTCGATCAACGGGCCCGCGTGATGGTCGAGATTCAGAACGCCAAGTGGGTTTACCAGCCGCGCTGACCTCGCGCGCGGCTTTTGACAGACATACCGATGGACGGATTGCTCACCATGTCTCAAGCACCCCACAGCAACGATCCCTTTTACGCGCACTACCGCTCGCTGCAATTGCGCCGGCATCCGCACGGCGTGCTCGAAGTCGTGATGAGCGGCGAGGGCGCGAACCGGAGCGGGCTCGCGACGGCCACCGCGCGGATGCACTACGAACTCGCCGAAATCTGGCGCGATATCGATCGGGATCCCGAAACACGCGTCGCGATCATTCGCGGCGAGGGCAAGGGGTTTTCGGCGGGCGGCGACCTGCAACTGGTCGAAGACATGGCGACCGATTTCGACGTGCGCGCGCGGGTCTGGCGCGAGGCGCGCGATCTGGTCTACAACGTGATCAATTGCAGCAAGCCGATCGTCTCGGCGATGCATGGGCCGGCGGTCGGCGCCGGGCTCGTGGCAGGCCTGCTCGCGGACATCTCGATTGCGGCGAAGTCGGCGCGCATCATCGACGGTCATACGCGCCTCGGCGTCGCCGCCGGCGATCACGCGGCAATCATCTGGCCACTGTTGTGCGGCATGGCGAAGGCCAAGTATTACCTGCTGCTGTGCGAGCCGGTGAGCGGCGAAGAGGCGGAGCGAATCGGGCTGGTGTCGCTCGCCGTCGACGAAAACGATCTGCTGCCGAAGGCATTCGAAGTCGCGCAGAAACTGGCCAACGGTTCGCAAACGGCGATTCGCTGGACCAAGTACGCGTTGAACAACTGGCTGCGCTCCGCGGGACCGGCGTTCGATACGTCGCTGGCGCTGGAATTCATGGGCTTTGCCGGACCGGATGTGCGTGAAGGCGTGACCTCGCTGCGCGAGCGGCGCGCACCGGACTTCGGCGGCGCGGACCCGTGGAGCGGACATTCGCAACGGGCGCCGCGTGGCGGCACTTCGGGCGGTGAGCGTTCGTGATGCCGGATGTCGGATGCCGGCGTGCGAGGTGCTGCGTGAAAAGTGTCAAACGGGCCGGACACCCGGCCCAGATAGCGGGCTAACCAACAGGCCGGACAACGGCCTAAACGAACCACGGAAGCTATGCCGCGCGCGGTATGATCGACTCGGACGCGCGCGGGATGGCGCTACTTCCTTCCCTTTCTGCTGCGAGGCGACAAGCATGACCGATACACCTGGTTCAACGCCGCCCTTTCCGGGCTTTCCCGGTTTTCCGCCCGCTGAAATGCTCGATCGCATGTGGGGCATGATGCGTCTTTCGCCGTTCGGTTCGGCTTTTTCGGGCGCGGAGCCCGGCGGCGGCATCGGGCCGTCACTGTCGATGATGTCCGACATGATGGCGCCGCTCACCAGCGTCGAAGAACTCGACAAGCGCATTACCGACATGCGCGCGGTCGAGCAATGGCTCAAGCTGAATCTGAGCATGCTGCAGTCCGCGATTCAGGCGCTCGAAGTGCAGCGCGCGACACTCGCGACGCTGCGTGCGTTCGGCGCGTTCGCGCAGTCGGCGATGGCGCAGCCGGCTTCGCCGTCCGCTGCGCCGAGTCCTTCGCCGACGGCGGGTTGGCCGCATCCGGAGACGTCGAGCGCAGCGGGTACGTCGAGCGCGTCGAGTGCGTCGAGTGCCGGTTCGCCGGAAAGCGCCGAAGCCGACGCCGACGCCGACGCCAACCCCCACACTGCCGATACCGCCGCCACGCCGCGCTTCGACGCCTCTGCCTGGTGGAATCTGCTGCAATCGCAATTCAACCAGATTGCCCAGTTCGCGATGACGCAGCCGGGCGCCGCGGCCACAGGCGCGGCGAGCGGGAGCGCGCCGGCGTCGCCGGAAGAAGCGGAAACCGATGAGCAAGCGGCGTCGGTCGATGAGCCGGCTGGCGCGTCGGCGAAGGCTGGTGGCGTGGCCGAAGCAGCGGCGAAACGTCCCGCGGCGAAACGGGCGACGTCGTCTGCGAGGCGCGCAAGTAGTTCGACTGCCAGCCCGCGTGCAACGAAAAAATCCATTTAACCGCAGGAAAGAAGCCAGGAAAGAAGCGGGGGCGGCACGCGAACCACGCGCAGGCGGCGCGAACGAATGTGAATTCGCCGCCTGTCACGGTTTTGACCATGATCGCCGGTCATACTCGCGTAATTGCGCGTTTATTGAGGCCGGTCAATCGGACGCTGGAATTGCGGCGCTAAGCGCGCGGGTTCGGTAAAGTCAGCGTGCTATCATTGTTTGAGCTTTATTTGGCTTTTGGGCGTGCGCTGAAAAACAACCAATCCAGCCGCCCTTGCTCCATTCGCCGCCGGCACAACCGGCGTAGGGCTGGACGGTGCGGTTTTCATCGCAGACTGGCTCGACCTCAGGCACAGGGTATCCCTCACCCACGGTTGGCCGCGCAGCGCATAACCTATGGTTGTCGCCGCCGCGCAAACGCCAAGGACTTCTTTGCTGCCCAGTGCGTCCAGGCAGCCGATTACCGCGTAAAATCGAATGTTAGCCGGCAAACGGTGCGTTCCGTTCGTCGTAAGCAAAAGTGCTACACGTAGTAGTAACAGACACAGACAGTATGCGCAGAACAGGGGTGGGACTATGAACACCATGCTTTATCCGGAACTTTATAAATCGCTCGAATCCGTTCGATGGGACATGGAGAAAGACATTCCCTGGGACAAGTTCGATGCATCGCTATTGACCGACGAGCAGGCCGCGACAATCAAGATGAACGCGATCACCGAATGGTCAGCGTTGCCCGCCACTGAAATGTTCCTGCGTGACAACCATCACGACAGCGATTTCTCCGCGTTCATGAGCGTGTGGTTCTTTGAAGAACAGAAGCACTCGCTGGTGCTGATGGAATATCTGCGCCGCTTCAAGCCGGAAATGTGCCCGACCGAAGAAGAACTGCACGCCGTGCGCTTCGAATTCGATCCGGCTCCGCCGCTCGAAACGCTGATGCTGCACTTCTGCGGCGAAATCCGCCTGAATCACTGGTATCGCCGCGCGGCCGAATGGCATACCGAGCCGGTCATCAAGGCCATCTACGAAACCATTTCGCGCGACGAAGCGCGGCATGGCGGCGCCTACCTGCGCTACATGAAGAAAGCGATGGCGCAAACCGGCGACATCGCGCGTGCTGCGTTTGCCAAGATCGGCGTCCTGATGGCATCGGCGCGCCGCACTGAAAAGCCGCTGCACCCCACCAACCTGCACGTGAATCAGGCGCTGTTCCCGCGCGACACGATTCAATCGCGCCTGCCGGATCCGGAATGGCTCGAACGCTGGCTCGACGAGCAGATCCGTTTCGACGACGGCTGGGAAAAGAAGGTGGTCGAACGGATTCTGCATAACCTGTCGATTCTGTTCGAGCGCACGTTCAATACGGCGCAGGAATTGAACCGCTATCGCAAGGAAGTGGTCGCGCGGTTGCAGGCCGATCAGAAATCGGCCGAACAGCCGGCTTGATAGTTTCAGGTACGTGGGCGTCTACGCCACGTACCGGTTTGTTGGTGTCGAGAACGGCCCGGCAGGCGTGAGCTTGCTGGGCCGTTTTGCTTCATGCTGTTCGGCGTGTATTGTGGCGAAACTTCTTTTTTCTTTCTGACTCCGTTATGGCTGCTACTTTCGAACGCAAGATTCTTACGCGCGATGCGCTGGCCGAGCTTCGTCCTTCGCTGCCGGCGCCGGTTGTCTTTACCAACGGCGTGTTCGATATCCTGCATCGCGGGCATGTGACTTATCTTGCCGATGCTAAAGCGCTTGGGGCTTGCCTCATCGTCGGCGTGAATAGCGATGCTTCAGTTCGTATGCTGGGGAAAGGGGATGATCGGCCTATCAATAACGAGGCTGACCGGATGGCCTTGCTCGCGGCTTTGGAGAGTGTCGATTATGTGGTTTGCTTTGGGGAGCAGACGCCCGTCGAGTTGATTTCGGTCTTGCGGCCGGATGTGCTCGTTAAAGGCGGTGACTACGATATGGATGCTTTGCCCGAGTCGGCGATTGTGCGTGGATGGGGCGGGCGGGCGTTGGCTATTCCGTTCGAGCATGATCGCTCGACCACTGCCCTGTTGAGGAAGGTTCGGGCACAGGAGTGATGCTCATTTTTGCCTTGGGCTGCGCCATTCTCTTCTTCACTGCGGCAGCGCCGACGCCGCAATCGGCGCCGTCGGCGCGGGGCCGCCTACTACGGCCTGGTCCACGGCTTCGGCGGCTGTCAAAGGTTTTATCTTCAACCACTCAGGATGGATCTGGCGATTCAGGTGGTTCGGCTCGCGTCCGCCGGCCATAGGCGTCGTGCCGAATACGCCGCGCATCGCGACGAATGCCAGCATGTTGGCAAGAAACAATATGGCAATCAGCCAGCGCAGCATCGTTAATATTCCCCGTCCAGAAATTGAGCCGCCGTTTCTATCGTCACCGTTCAGGCGTCCCGCGCCGGCGCGCTCTCGGCGGCAATCAGCGCAAGCCCGGACAGCACCAGCGAATCGTGGCGAGTATGCGGTACTTTCAGCGCACCTGTCACTTCGTCCGCGGCGCCGCCACTCACCACCAGCCGCACCGGCACCCGCCATTCATCCTGCAGGTCGCGCCACATCCGCTCGATCAAACCCGCTTGCGCCAACGTGCAGCCCGCCGACAACGAACGCGGGGTGTCGGTAGCGAAGAATGGACCGCGACGCTCACCGTCAGGCGCATCGCCATCGTCGAGCAGGCCGCGTGCGGCGTTGGCGTCGAGCGTCGGCAGTTGCGCCGTGTGCTCGCCGAGCGAGCGCATCATCAAGGTCCAGCCTGGCGCAATCAATCCGCCGATAAAGCAGCCGTCCGCACGCAAGGCTTCCAGCGTGGTCGCCGTGCCGAAGGTCGCGATCAACAGATGCTCGCCCGGAAATGCCGCATGCGCGCCAATCAGGCCGGCCCAGCGATCGCTGCCGAGCGCGTGCGGCGTCGTGTAGCTATTGGTCACGCCGCATTGCTGCGCGCAGGCACGGATCGTCGTGAGCGGCAGTTGCGGCCAACGAGCGTCGAGCAACGCGCCGATCCGGGCTGCCACCGTCTCGCCCGCGACGTTCGACAACCATGCGCTGCCTGGCGTCGGCAGATTCGACCAGTCGGGTTGATCGGCGCCGCCATGCGCGAGCGCACCGCCCGCGCGCTGCGTGCCGTCGCGCTGCACCAGCGCCCACTTGATGCGGCTATTGCCCGCGTCGATCAACAGATAAGGCGCGCCGCTCGTCATGCGGCACCGTCGGCCAGACGCAGCGAGACGTCGCCGGTCGCGATGGTCCGCCGGCCCGAGGCCGTGTCGAGCAGCAACTGGCCGCGTTCGTCGACGCCCGCCGCCACGCCGCGCGCAAGTTCTTCGCCTTGCTCCAGCAGCACCACTTCGCGGCCCGCATAAGCATGCACCGCGTTCCAGCGCGGCTGGAACGGCGCGAAGCCTTCGGCGGCGAAGCGCTGCAGCGCCGGTTCGAGCGCGTTCAGTTCGGCGGCCAGCGTGTCGGTGAGGTTCGCGTTGGGCAGCGCGCGTTGCAGCGCGGTCGGCATGGTGCCGCGCGCTTGCGCCGGCACGTCGGCGTTCAGCGCGCCGACCCTGGCGGCGAGCTCGTCCGCGCCTTTCACGTTGGTGCCGATACCGATCACCACCGCGCTCGCTTCGTCCGTGCTCCACGCGGTTTCGATCAGGATGCCGGCCAGCTTGTCGCCTTCGAGCAGCACGTCGTTGGGCCACTTCAGCGCGATCTGGCCGGGTCCCGCGACCGGCAGCGAACGCAGACCGTCGACGAGCGCCACGCCGACGGCGAGGCTCAACCCCGCCAGCCCTTCTAGCGGACGCGGCAGCACGCACGCCACCGAAAACAGCAGCGCATTGCCCGGCTCGGCATACCAGGGCCGGCCACGGCGGCCGCGGCCCGCGGTCTGCAGATACGCGACCCGCACGATCGGCCGCGGCAGTGCGCCGGCTTTGCGCGGCAGCGCTTTGACGCGGGTCATCAGGTCGGCGTTGGTCGAGCCGGTTTCTTCGACGATTTCGATCGGCCAGTCATGCGCTTGCGGGCCGAACAGCGCGACGGCGCGCGCCCGGTCGATACGCCAGTCGCCAGCCTCGGCGGCTTTGGGTGGGGTCTTGGAAGCGTTCATCTTCATATTGTAGCGATAGCGAACACGGCGAGCCCGCGAGCACGGTCCATCGCCCGCGCCTTCGTTACAATGGCCCGTAATCCGATAACCAGATTCCAGCGATCCTTGAACTACGACACTCCGCCCGGCCTCGAAGTCGCGGCAGGCAGCCAAGGCAAGATCGTCCGGCTTTCGGGCCAGTGGACGGCGCTTGCGCTCGCGCGCGACCGTGCCACCGGCCATGTGATTCCCCAGTTGCGCTCGCTGATCGGCGCCGAAGGCATCGGCCAGTGGGACCTGTCGCGCGTCGACCGGATGGACCACGTCGGCGGCCAGGCGCTGTGGCGCGTGTGGGGCCACAAGATGCCGGCCGACACCACGCTCACCGACACGCAACGCGACATCTTCGAGCGCATTGCCTTGCTCGACACCGCGCGCGAAAAGGCCGAGCCGGTGCCCAGGTTCGATCCGTTCACGCGGCTCGGCATGGCGATCTTTTCGTTCCTCGAGCATTTGTACGGCGGCGTCGCGATGTTCGGGCGCGTCGTGCTGGATCTGTTGGCGATCCTGCGTAACCCGAAAATCACGCCGTGGACCGAAATCTCCGCGAACGTTTACAACGCCGGCACCAAGGCGCTGCCGATCACCGCGCTGGTCGCCTTTCTGATCGGCATCGTGCTCAGCTATCTGTCCGCGCAGCAGCTGCGGCTTTTTGGCGCAAACCAGTACATCGTCAATATTCTCGGACTTTCGGTGATCCGTGAACTGGGACCGGTGTTGTCGGCGATTCTGGTCGCGGGCCGTTCGGGCTCGGCGATCACCGCGCAGATCGGCGTGATGCGCGTCACCGAAGAACTCGACGCGATGCGCGTGATGGGCATCCCGCACGGGCTGCGCCTGATCCTGCCGCGGGTGGTCGCGCTCGGCGTGGCGATGCCGCTCCTCGTGATGTGGACCAACATCATCGCGCTGACCGGCGGCGCGGTCGCCGCGAAGATCGTGCTCGGCATCGACATGAACTACTTCGCGCGCGCGTTGCCGAGCGTGGTGCCGGTCGCGAACCTGTGGATCGGCCTTGGCAAGGGCGTTGCGTTCGGCATGCTGATCGCGATCGTCGGCTGTCACTTCGGTTTTCGCATCAAGGCCAATTCGCAGAGTCTCGGCGAAGGCACGACGACCTCGGTGGTGACCTCGATCACCATCGTGATTCTCGCGGACGCGGTGTTCGCGATTCTGTTCCAGAACGTGGGGCTCGGATGATTGCGCCACTCACTCAGGCCGTACGCGGCCAACCGGTGCCCGAGATCGCCGAGCCGGTGATCGAGGTGATCGACATCACCAAGCGCTACGGCCGTAACATCGTGCACCAGCATCTGAATTTCGACGTGCGGCGCGGCGAGATCGTGTCGATCGTCGGCGGTTCGGGCTCGGGCAAGACCACGCTGGTGCGGCAGATTCTCGGTCTCGAGCGGCCGTCGTCCGGCACCATCAAGCTGTTCGGCGAGGACCTTGCGACGATATCTCCGGAAACCGCGCTGCTGATGCGCAGCCGCTCCGGCATGCTGTTTCAGCGTGGGGCGCTGTTCTCGTCGCTCTCGGTGTTCGACAACATCGCGCAGCCGTTGCGCGAACTCGGCAAAGTGCCCGAAGACCTGCTGCGCGACATCGTGATGCTCAAGCTCGAAATGGTCGGCCTGCCGTGCAAACATGCGTCGAAGATGCCGTCGGCGCTGTCGGGCGGCATGATCAAGCGGGTGGGCATTGCGCGCGCGATCGCGCTCGAACCCGAACTGCTGTTTCTCGACGAGCCGACCGCCGGCCTCGATCCGCAGGCGTCCGATGAATTCGTCGAGCTGATCGCCGCCTTGCATCGCGCGCTGGGTTTGACGGTGGTGATGGTCACGCACGATCTCGACACGATGGTCGCGCTGTCCACCCGCGTGGCCGTGCTGGCCGATCGCAAGGTGCTGGTCGCCGCGCCGGTCGAAGAAGCGGCGGGCGTCGATCATCCGTTTATTCGCGAATATTTCCTCGGCCTGCGCGGGCGTCGCGCGCTGCAAGCGCTGCCGCCGGAACGCCGCGCGAAGCTGCCGCGTGCGGCGCTCGAACCGGCATCGTCCGAATTGCCGCTGTGAACCAGGGAACCTGACCATGGAAAACAAATCACATGCCTTCTGGGCAGGGCTCTTCACGGTGGTCTTGCTGATTGCCATCGCGTTGGCGGCTTTTTTGTTCAACGTCGACCGTTCGGTGCGGGTGCCGTACGATCTGATTGCGCGCACCAACGTGACCGGGCTCTATACCGACGCCGCCGTGCGTTATCGCGGGCTCGACGTCGGCAAGGTGCAGTCGATCAAATTCGATCCGTCTCATCCGGGTCAGATCCTGATCCGCATCCTCGTCGACACGCACGCGCCGATTACCCATTCGACCTTCGGCAGCCTGGGCTTCCAGGGCGTCACGGGCATCGCGTTCATCCAGCTGGACGACACTGGGCGCGATCCGTCGCGATTGCCGTCATCGCCCAGGCACGTGGCGCAATTGCCGATGCGCCCGGGCTTGCTCGATCAGTTGCAGCAACGCGGCGACGTGCTGCTGCGCAAGCTCGAAAGAGTCACCGACGACGTCGATAATCTGTTGTCGCCGGAGATGGTCAGCCAGTTGCAGGGCACGGCGGCCAGCATCCAGAAAGCCGCTGACGGCGTCGCCACGCTGACCCAGCAGATGGCGCCGGCCGCCGGCAAGCTGCCGGCCACGATCAACCAGCTGAATCGCACGCTGGCGTCGACCAATCAGCTGATCACCGGTCTGAACCGCCCCGACGGCCCGTTCGAGACCAACCTGAACAAGGCCGGCAAGGCAGCGCAGCAGGCGGGCGATGCGCTGGCGTCGATGGATGGTTCGTTGCAGGAGTTGTCGGCGCGAGTCGGTTACGACACGCTGCCGCGCGTCAATTCGCTTGCCGAAGACGTGCGCTCGGCCGCGCGTTCGGTGGACCGCGCGGCCGAGACGTTCAGCACCAATCCGCGCAGCGTGCTGTTCGGCGCGCCGCAGGCGGCGCCCGGCCCAGGCGAAGCCGGCTTTGCGTGGCCCGCCGGTCGCGCCGCTGCGCCCGCCGCTACGCACGTCGCTGCGCCCGCCGCTACGCACGTCGCCAAATAAATTGAATGAATTGAAGGTTTTGAAGAAGGAACATGGTTATGTCACGCTCGATTCACCGCTTGTTTTCCTCGAGCGCCGCGCTTGCGGTGCTGCTCGCGTTCGGCGTGCTGGCTGCGGGCTGCGCGGGCACGCCCGCGGCGATCGCGGATATCCGCTACGACCTCGGGCCGCCGAACCCGGTTGCTTCGGCCGGCACGCTGCCGCCGGTCAAGGTGCTCGATGTGAGCGCGCCCGACACGCTCGAGTCCGACAAGCTGATCTACCGGCTCAGCTACGCCGATGCGCAGCAGACGGCGTCGTACGCGAATAGCCACTGGACCATGGCGCCGTCGCAGTTGCTCACCCAGCGTCTGCGCGGCGCGCTCAGTTCGCGCGGCACCGTGCTGACGGGTGCGGACGGCGTGCGTGCGCCGGTATTGAAGATCGATTTGAGCGAGTTCGAGCAGGTCTTCGACAGCCAGTCGGAAAGTCACGGCGCGGTGACCGCGCGCGCCACGCTGACGCAGAGCGGCAAGGTGATCGGCCAGCGCACCTTCATTGCGCGCGCGCCGTCCAGTTCGGCCGATGCCGCCGGCGGCGCACAGGCGCTCGCCGCCGCCAGCGACGACCTCGTCGCGCAGATCAGCGCATGGCTCGGCGTGCAGGCACTGGTCGCGGCGCAATGACCCGGCTGCAGCGCGCGCAACGGAACGCTGCATGAACGACAAACCCTGGCTGCACCGTCCGTCGGCGCTCGCCCGGCTGGCGCTGGGGCTGTATGCCGCGCTGATCGTCTACGGGTCGTGGTACCCGTTTTCCGGCTGGCGTTCGCTCGGCCTCGGTCCGTTCGACTATCTGTTCGATCCCATGCCGCAGTACCTGACGGCGTTCGACGTCGTCACCAACGTGCTCGGCTACATGCCGTTCGGCGCGCTGGTGGTGCTCGCGGTCTATCCACGCTGGCGCGGCACCTTGGCGGTCGCGCTCGCGTTCGTGCTCGGCGGACTGTTGTCGGGCGTGATGGAAGCCGTGCAGACCTATCTGCCGACGCGCGTCGCCTCCAACCTCGATCTGGCCGCCAATGCGCTCGGCGCGCTGCTCGGCGCGGCGATGGTGTCGCCGGCCACCGGCGCGCTGCTCGATCGCGGCTTGCTGCGCCGCCTGCGGCTGCTGTGGTTCGAGCGCGATAGCGCGGCGCTCGCTGGCATCGTCGCGTTGTGGCCGTTCGCGACGATGTATCCGGCGCCGCGCCTTTTCGGGCTCGGCAACTGGCCGCGCGCGCTGTGGCTGAGTTTCGATTCGACCACGCAGGAGGCATTGCTCGCATGGACGCCGCCTGGCTGGCACGTCGGCGCGTGGCCGGCGCTGGCCGCCGCCTGGCTGCCCGACGACGGCTGGGAAGCCGCCGTCACCACGCTCAATCTGTTCGCCGCGCTCGCGCTGGCGTCGCTGCCGATGCGCCGCCACGCGCCGCGCGTGCGCCTGTTGACCGCTTTTATCGTCATAGCCTTGTGCGTGAAGGCGGGCGCGACGTTCCTGCAATCGCAATCGGGCCTCGCGTTCAACTGGGCGACGCCCGGCGCGCTGGCGGGTCTCGTCTGCGGCACGGCCGCGGCGCTGCTGGCACTGCGGTTGCGGCGCCGTTCGCGCGCGGCGCTCGCGGCCTGCGCGCTGACGGTCACGCTGGTACTCGTCAATCTGCTGCCGGTGAATCCATATTTCGATGTCGTGCTGGCCGACTGGCGGCAAGGACGTTATCTGCACTTCAATGGCCTCGCCCAATGGCTCGCGTGGATCTGGCCGTATGCGGCGCTGGTGTGGCTGGCGTTCCTGGTCGAGCGCGTGTGGCTCAAGCGGCGCGCGACGGGAGCATGAACGGGCATAAGCGGGGCATGAGCGGCCCCGAGCCTCGCTCGCTATAATCGACCGCACCACAGAGGCGCCGCAGCGCGCCCAGCGCCGTTCCCCATTCTTACAGCCTCGCCTCCGGACACCATGGACTCCTTCTACAAGTACCACGTCTTCTTCTGCCTCAATCAGCGCGATCCCGGCGCGGAACGCCCGAGTTGCGCGAACTGCAACGCGCAGGCGATGCAGGAGTACGCGAAAAAACGCGTGAAGCAACTTGGCCTCGCCGGCCCCGGACAAGTGCGGATCAACAAGGCCGGCTGTCTGGATCGCTGCGAACTCGGGCCGACGGTCGTCGTTTATCCGGAAGGCGTCTGGTACACGTATGTCGACGAGAGCGACATCGACGAAATCGTCGATTCGCATCTTGCGAACGGCAAGATTGTCGAGCGTCTGAAGATCGATCAATAAGCCGCGCCATGAACGTTCATACAAAGAAATATCTGATCGACGGCCCGGTCGGCAAGATCGAAGTCGCGCGGGATCTGCCTGACGAAACCCGCGAAAACGGCGCCGCGCCGCGTGGCATCGCGCTCGTCGCGCACCCGCATCCGCTGTTCGGCGGCACGATGGACAACAAGGTCGCGCAAACGCTCGCACGCACGCTTGTGCAGTTGAACTACGCGACCTATCGCTCGAATTTTCGCGGCGTGGGCGAAACGCAGGGCGAGCATGACAACGGCATCGGCGAGCGCGATGATCTGCGCGCGGTGCTCGACCATATGCGCGCCGAAGCGGGGCAGGGCGATCTGCCCCTCGTGCTCGCGGGCTTCTCGTTCGGCACGTTCGTCTTGTCGCATGTGGCCGCGAAGCTGCGTGAAGACGGCCAGGAGATCGAGCGCATGGTGTTCGTCGGCACCGCGGCGAGTCGCTGGGACGTCGCGCCCGTGCCGGAAAACACGCTCGTGATTCACGGCGAAACCGACGAGACGGTTCCCATTCAATCGGTTTACGACTGGGCGAGGCCGCAGGAATTGCCGGTTGTCGTGATTCCGGGGGCGGAGCATTTTCTGCACCGCAAGCTGCATATTCTGAAGCGGATCATCGTCGACGCGTGGCGGTGAACGGTGCCCGGCGCGTGTTTTCCGGGGTACAGGTACGCACAAACCGAAATTTATCGCCGCCCATTGCGCAAAGTTACCAGGATAGCGCGCGTATAATGAGCGGTCTTTTTTTGGCGCAGCACAGCCCACCCGGCAGTTCGCGCGACGCGTAGCACTCTGCGCGCGCAGCGGTGCCGGATGCGAGGCGTGCTGCGCGAACCGATCGCGTGGCCGGAAGTCCAACGGGCGCCGTACCGTGTTTTACACGGCTGACGCTCGCCGACCGGCTCTCCCAAACTCCGCGCCCTGCGCGCGATGCATTTTTCTGCACGAACCGACCCTATGCGTTTTTCCATCTCCGGCCGCACGTCATTTCCCTCAGTTGCTTCCTTCGTTTCCCCTACGCTTAGCCGTGCCGTGACCCTCGGCATCGTGTTGCCGGCGACCCTCGTTGCCAGCACGGCGTTCGCGCAAGTGCCGCCGCCCGGGGTGAACGCGCGTTCGTGGGTGCTCGTCGACGCAACCAGCAATCAGGTGCTCGCCTCGGGCAATGCCGACGAACGCGTCGAACCGGCGTCGCTCACCAAGCTGATGACCGCGTACCTCGTCTTCGAAGCATTGCAGACGAAGAAGATCACGATGGAACAGACGGTGATGCCGAGCGAAGCGGTACGCCGCGTGCGCACGGACGAATCGCGCATGTTCATCGAGGCGAACAAGCCGGTGACCGTGCACGATCTGGTCTACGGCATGATCGTCCAGTCGGGTAACGACGCGGCGATCGCGCTGGCCGAACTGGTCGGCGGCAGCGAGGCGCAGTTCGTCAACATGATGAACACCGAAGCCCAGCGCCTCGGCATGACGCATACGCATTTCGCCGACGTGAACGGCATGCCCGACCCGCAGCACTACACGACCGCGGGCGACCTCGCGATCCTGTCGGCGCGCCTGATCCGCGATTTCCCCGACTACTACAACATCTTCTCGGTCAAGGATTTCACCTACAACAAGATCAAGCAGCCGAACCGCAACCGTCTGCTGTGGATCGATCCGTCGGTGGACGGCCTGAAGACGGGCCATACGCAAGCCGCCGGCTACTGCCTGATCGCGAGCGCCAAGCGGCCGCTGGCGGGCGCGAACGACGCGTCGCGCCGTCTCGTCTCGGTGATGATGGGCGAGACCAAGGAACACGACCGCGTGCAGGACAGCCTGAAGATGCTGAACTACGGCTACACCGCGTATGACACGGTGCGTCTGTACAAGGCGAATCAGGTGGTCGGCGCGCCGCGCGTCTACAAGGGGGCGCAGGACACCGTGCAGATCGGCGTGAAGGGCGATCAGTACATCACCGTGCCGAAGGGCATGGGCGACAAGGTGAAGCCGCAGATCGAACAGATCGACCCGCTGATCGCACCGCTCGCCAACGGTCAGCAGGTCGGCACCGTGAAGCTGGTCGCCGACGGCAAGGTGCTGGCGCAATTCCCGGTGGTCGCGTTGCAGGCCGTGTCGCAAGCCGGCGTGGTGGGCCGCGTGTGGGATTCGCTGATGCTGATGTTCAACAAGAAGAAGTAAGAGCCTGACGCCGATGACCGCTGTTTCCGATGCTCCGCTCGACGCGATCGTCTATCTGAACGGCGAACTGGTGCCGTTGTCCGAAGCGCGCGTGCCGGTTCTCGACCGCGGTTTTATCTTCGGCGACGGCATTTACGAAGTCGCGCCGCTGTATGCGCACGCCAGCGGCCGCACACCGTTTCGCTTCGCACACCATCTGGCGCGTCTCGCGCGTTCGCTGGAGAAGATCGGCATCGTCAATCCGCTCGACGCCGCCGGCTGGCGCGCGCTGATCGAACGCGTAGTCGCCGCCAACGAAGCGGGTGGCGGCTTGCGCGCCGCTCAGGACGCGATCGCTTATGTTCAGGTGACGCGCGGGGTCGCGAAACGCGGTCATGCATTTCCGGTCGGCATCCAGCCAACCGTATTCGTGATGGTCAGCCCGCTGAACTTGCCGGGCGCCGCGCAGCGCACCCACGGCGTGCGTTGCGTAAGCGCCGAAGATCGTCGCTGGCTGAATTGCGACATCAAATCGGTGTCGCTGCTCGGCAATGTGCTGATGGCTCAGTACGCGGCGGAAAACGATGCGTTCGAAACGATCCAGTTTCGCGACGGCTTGCTGACCGAGGGATCGTCGTCGAATGTCTGGATGGTGAAGGACGGCGCGCTGTTTGCGCCGCCGCGCAGCCGGAAGATTCTCGAAGGTATTCGCTATGGCCTGATCGAGGAGCTCACGCAGGAGTGCGGCATCCGCTTCGAAGCGCGCGAGATTGCCGAAGCCGAACTGCGCGCCGCGGATGAGATCCTGGTCAGCTCGGCCACCAAGGAACTGCTGCCGGTCACGCAGCTCGATGGCCGGCCGGTCGGCAACGGCAAGCCGGGCGCGGTCTTTGCGGCGCTGTATGCGGCGTACCAGCGTGCCAAGGCAAAAGAAGCGCTTGAGGCGCAGCAAGGAGTGAACAGTGAATCATCCCGCGAAAGAATCATTGCTTGAGTTTCCGTGCGATTTTCCCATCAAGATCATGGGCAAGTCGCATCCCGAGTTCGCCGGGACCATCGTCGCGGTGGTGCGGCAGTTCGATAACGAAGTCGACCCGGAGCGTGTCGAAACGCGACCGTCCAGCGGTGGTAATTACACCGGTCTGACGGTCACGGTGCGCGCGACGAGCCAGGCTCAGCTTGACGATATCTATCGTGCGCTCACCGGTCATCCGATGGTGAAAGTGGTGCTTTAAGCGAAGTCACGGCGTGACGCGCAATGCGTCCACCGGCTGAGCGGAGCTTGCCGCGGGTCCTGCCGCGCAAGCCTGGTCGAAAAGCTGTTTGAACCGTTCCACTTCGTCGAATACCCAAGCGCGGAAAGCCTTGACCCGTGCGGTTTCGAGCATTTGCGGCGGGCAGATGAAGTAGTACTGCCACGGGCTCGGCCCATCCACGTCGAAGAGCCGCACGAGGCGGCCCGCTGCGATCTCGTGCATCGCGAGCGAGCGGCGCGTGAGCGCGACCCCCTGGCCGTCGATGGCCGCCTGCAGCAAATTCGACGAATCCTGATACAGCACCCCGCGCTTCGGCTCCGGCCAGTCGGTGAGGCCGGCGGCGTCGAACCATGGGCGCCACAATTCGTCGTCGGAGCGCAGCAGCGGGACCTTGGCCAGATCGGCGGGAACTTGCGGCAGCTTGCCGCCGTTGAAGTTCGGCGCACAGGCCGGAAAGAAAATCTCCTCCAGCAGCAGTTCCGAATGCAGCCCCGAATATTTGCCGAAGCCGAAGCGGATCGCCACGTCGACGTCGTCGCGCGCGAAGTCCGTTAGCGCGTTGGTGGACAGCAGTTCGAGATCCCACTGCGGATGCGCCTCGATAAAGCTGCCGATTCGCGGCGTCACCCAGCGCGCCGCAAACGACGACAGCATCGATACGACGAGGCGCCGCTCGCGATCGCCGGCGCGGATTTCGCGGGTGGCGTCGGCGAGCGCCATCAGCGCGGTGCGCACGCGGGTGGCATAACGCCGGCCGGTTTCCGTAAGACGCACGCGCTTGCCGTCGCGGGCGAACAGCGTGACCCCCAGCTCCGCCTCCAGCGCCCGGATCTGGTGGCTGACAGCGCCGTGCGTGACGAACAGTTCGTCGGCGGCGCGCGAGAAGCTCTCGTGGCGGGCGGCGGCTTCGAAAGCCTTGATGGCGTTCAGCGCGGGCAATTGCCTTAGGTCCATCGCAATATTTCTCACATAGAGGTGAAAATAGATCGTTTTGCGTAAACCCTTGCTACGCCTACGATTGTAGCCACGAAACGAATTTTGGCGAGGGCATCATGCGAGAAATTTCCTCTAGCATCGCGTTTGAAATCCGTAACGGCGAAACCGTACCCATGAAGGTGGCACGCAGCACCAGGCTGGTCGTGCACGGCGGCGCCGTATGGGTGACACGCAGTGACGACACCGAAGACTACTGGCTGCAGCCCGGCCACACGCTGCGGCTGCGGCGCGGCGAGCGCCTGTGGCTGAGCGCCGAGGGCAACACGCAAGCGAGGGTGGCGTTTTCGGTGCCGACACGGTGCGACGAGCGGGCGCTGAACTGGTTCGCGCGGGTCGGCGAACGGTTGGCGGCGCGGATGCGCGGTGGCTGGCGCACGGTTTGAGCCTCTTTTGAGCATAGACGGCGCCACGGCGGCGGGACGTGGCGCCGTGAGCACTTCCGGCGGGGATTGCCGGATTTCGGTAAACTGACGCCATTATGTGCGCCACCCCGGTTTCCCCGTCTCCCCCGCCCGCCACGGCGCCGCTCACGCTGCGCTGGCGCGGCAGCGAACCTTACGAAGCCAGTTTCGCCGCGATGCGCGCGTTCACCGACGAGCGCACGGCGGACACCCCCGACGAAATCTGGCTGGTTGAACACCCACCCGTCTTCACGCTCGGCCAGGCCGGCGACCCGGCGCATCTGCTGGCGGCCGACAGCGGCATTCCGCTGGTCAAGGTCGATCGCGGCGGGCAGATCACGTATCACGGGCCAGGCCAGGTGGTCGCCTATCTGCTGATCGACTTGCGTCGGCGCAAGCTGATGGTGCGCGAGATGGTCACGCGGATCGAGCAGGCCGTGATCGACACCCTCGCGGCGTATAATCTCGCCGGAGAACGCAAGGCGGGCGCCCCGGGCATCTATGTGGCGCCCGGGCCGGACGCCGGGCTGCACGCTGGCGCCAAGATCGCCGCGCTGGGTCTGAAAATCCGCAACGGCTGCAGCTATCACGGCGTGAGCCTGAATGTGGAGATGGATCTGCAGCCGTTTCTGGCCATCAACCCATGCGGCTACGCGGGGCTCGAAACAGTCGATATGGCGACGCTGGGCGTCGCTGCCGGCTGGGACGAAGTGGCCCGAACCTTTGCTGCATGCCTCACCGCAAACCTCGACGGCAGTCCCGCGGCCGTCGCCCAACCGCAGGCCGGTGCGCTCACCGCCTGACTGGACCGAACGAATGACTGACGTTACCGCGAACCTCGCAGCTTCTCCTGCTACCGCTACCGATGCCGTGCCGGCTGCCGCCGCTGGCACGGCTTACGACGCCACCGCGAAGCAGAAGGCGCAAGCCAAAACCGCCCGTATTCCGATCAAGATCGTCCCGATCGAAAAGCTGAAGAAACCCGACTGGATCCGCGTCAAAGCGGCCACCGGCAATTCGCGCTTCTACGAGATCAAGCAGATCCTGCGCGAACACAACCTGCACACCGTGTGTGAAGAAGCGAGCTGCCCGAACATCGGCGAATGCTTCGGCAAGGGCACGGCGACGTTCATGATCATGGGCGACAAGTGCACGCGCCGCTGCCCGTTCTGCGACGTCGGCCACGGCCGTCCCGATCCGCTCGATGCGGACGAGCCGGGCAACCTCGCTCGCACCATCGCGGCGTTGAAGCTGAAGTACGTGGTGATCACCAGCGTCGACCGCGATGATTTGCGCGACGGTGGCGCTGCTCACTTCGTGGAATGTATCCGTCAGACGCGCGAATTGTCGCCGGACACGCGCATCGAAATTCTCACGCCGGACTTCCGCGGCCGTCTGGACCGCGCGATCGGCATTCTGAACGCCGCACCGCCTGATGTGATGAACCACAACCTCGAAACGGTGCCGCGTCTGTACAAGGAAGCGCGTCCGGGTTCGGATTACGCGCATTCGCTGAAGTTGCTGAAAGACTTCAAGGCGCTGCATCCGAACGTCGCGACCAAGTCGGGTCTGATGGTCGGTCTCGGCGAAACCGAAGAGGAAATCCTGCAAGTGATGCGCGATCTGCGCGAGCACGACGTGGATATGCTGACGATCGGCCAGTATCTGCAACCGTCGGAGCATCATCTGCCGGTGCGCTCGTATGTGCATCCGGATACGTTCAAGATGTACGAGGAAGAAGCGTACAAGATGGGCTTCACGCATGCCGCCGTTGGCGCGATGGTGCGCTCGAGCTACCACGCTGATTTGCAGGCGCATGGAGCTGGGGTGGTCTAAGCGGTTTGGCTGGTTGGTCGGTTGAAAATACAAAGCCCGCACTTGTTGCGGGCTTTGTTTATTTGGGCCAGGTGCCGGGTTGAGGTGCTGGAGCCGCACCTCGACATCGACTCGAAGAATCAGCCGTCATCCGCTAGAGCGGATCCGCTGCACGCAGCAGCAACCACCCCTATCCAACTCAACACGAAAAGCAATGTTCGAACGGCGAGATTAGCAATCGCGGATTAAATGGAACCGCGCGCGCACAAACTCCCTATAGTCGAAAGCCTCCCAGACAACACCCACTGAAGGGGCTTCCCGATGAACCGCTTTCTCCGCCCGCTCGCCGCGTTCTCTGCGCTGCTCGCTCTGTCCGCGCCGTTTACCACCGCCGCGCACGCCGATAGCAAAGAAGTCGTGATCGCGTACCAGGACATGGTCGTGCCCTGGCGTTATGCGCAGGCCACCGGCGAAGTCGAGAAAGCCACCGGTTACAAGGTCACCTATCGCAAGCTCGGTAGCGGCGCCGACGTGATCCGCGCGCTAGCCTCCGGCTCGGTGCAGCTCGGCGAGGCGGGGTCGAGTCCGATCGCGGCAGGGTTGTCGCAAGGCGTCGATATTTCGCTGTTCTGGATTCTCGACAACATCAACGACGCCGAAGCGCTGGTCGCGCGCGACGGTTCCAACGTAACGAGCGTCGCCGGACTGAAGGGCAGGAAGATCGGCGTGCCGTTCGTGTCGACCTCGCACTTTCATACGCTGGTCGCGCTGCAGAACGCCGGCGTGAATCCGTCGGATGTGAAGATCGTCAACCTGCGCCCGCCTGAAGTCGCGGCAGCGTGGGCGCGCGGCGACATCGACGCGGCCTACATCTGGGACCCGGTGCTGGCGAAGGTGAAGAAGAACGGCAAGGTGTTGATCACGTCGGGGCAGGTTGCGCAGCAGACCGGCAAGGCGACCTTCGACGGCTTCGTTGTGGATCGAAAGTTCGCCAGTCAGAACGCCGAGTTCGTCGCGCGTTTCGTGAAGGTGCTGGCCGCGACCGATGCGAGCTATCGCGATCACACGTCGGCGTGGACCGCGGCTTCGCCGCAGGTCGAAGCCGTTGCGAAGGAGTCCGGCGCCGCCGCGCAGGACGTGCCGGCGAGCCTCGCGCTGTATGCCTTCCCGACACCGGCGCAGCAGGCTTCGAACGTGTGGCTGGGTGGCGGCGCGCAATCCGGCGCGGCGAAATCGCTGGCCGCCACCGCTGCGTTTCTGAAGGCGCAAGGCACGATTCAGAACGTGCTGGCCGATTACTCGTCCGGCGTCGATCCGCAGTTCGTGCAGCGTGCAGCGCATTGACCCGCAGGCATTGTTTCCCGTAAGCACGATGATAAGGATCGGCGATGAGCGGTCTTGAGATCAGGCGATTGCAGGTCGCCTATGAAGGCGAGCGCGGCGCGGCGCCGCACGTCGCGCTCGCCGACGTCGATCTGCGCATCGAACCGGGCGAGTTCGTCGTTGCGCTGGGGGCGTCAGGTTGCGGCAAGACGACCTTGCTGAACTGCATCGCCGGCTTCATTCAACCGACCGGAGGCGAGGTGCGGCTAAACGGCGAACCCGTGCTCGGGCCGGGCGCGGAGCGCGGCGTCGTGTTCCAGAAGTACGCGTTGATGCCATGGCTCGACGTGCTCGAGAACGTGGCGCTTGGCTTGCGCTTCCAACGTGTGCCGAAGGCGGAGCGCGAGCGTATCGCACGGCAGATGCTGGCGCTGGTGGGCCTCGAACAGCATGCGCGCTCGCGGGTCTATGCGTTGTCGGGCGGCATGCAGCAGCGCGTGGGCATTGCACGCGCGTTGGCGAGCGATCCACAAGTGCTGTTGATGGATGAACCGATGGGCGCACTCGACGCCATGACTCGCGAGTCGATACAGGAACTCGTACTCGACGTCTGGGGACGTACGCGTAAGACGGTGTTTTTCATTACGCACAGCGTCGAAGAGGCGCTGTTTCTGGCAACCCGTGTCGTGGTGATGACGCCAGGCCCTGGTCGCATCGCCGACAGCTACGACCTGCCGTTCGCGCGACGTTTTCTCGAGACACGCGATGCGCGCGCGGTGAAGTCGTCACCGGATTTCATCGAATGGCGGGAGCGGCTGGTGCGCCGTCTGCATGAACGGCACCGGGAGGAGGTGGCGTCATGACGGCTTCGCGCGAATCATTAGGCAATCTGCCGCTGGCCCGGGCGGGAGAGCCGTCGCGCAGGAATGCGCGCCCGGTACGCGGCTGGCGCTTGCCGGGCGAAGGCCCGCCCGCGGCGCTGAGCGCCGTCTCGGTGACGACGCTCGCGGCGCTGTGGTGGCTCGCCACACATCTGCACTGGCTGCCGCCTTTGTTCCTGCCGACGCCCGAAGCCGTTTGGGCCGCGTTTCTGGACGCGTGGCACGGACGCATTCAGGGCGGCCTGCCGCTCTCCCAGCATCTCGCATGGAGCGCGCTGCGCGTGTTCGGCGCCTTCGCACTGGCGGCGCTCACCGCAGTGCCGATCGGTCTGCTGATGGGCGTGAGCCGGGTCGCGCGCGGCTTGCTCGATCCGCCGCTGGAGTTCTACCGGCCGTTGCCGCCGCTCGCGTATCTGCCGCTGGTGGTGATCTGGTTCGGCATCGACGAGACGGCGAAGATCGTCGTGATCTATCTCGCCTGTTTCGCGCCGATCGCGATGGCCGCGCGTGCCGGGGTGCGCAGCGCGACCATTGAACAGATTCATGCGGCTTATTCTCTCGGCGGCCGCTTTGGGCAGATCGTGCGCCACGTGGTCTTGCCGGCGGCGTTGCCCGAGATTCTGACGGGCTTGCGTATCGCGATCGGCTTCGGCTGGACCACGTTGGTCGCCGCCGAGATGGTCGCCGCCACCGCGGGACTCGGGCAGATGGTGCTCAATGCATCGAGCTTTCTACGCACCGACGTCGTGGTGATGGGCATCGTGCTGATCGGACTCGTCGCGTGGCTGTTCGATCTCGGCATGCGCGCGCTGGAGCGGCGGCTGGCGCCGTGGAAAGGGCGCGTCTAGCCGCGGCGGCTCATGCCTGCGTGGCCGCGTGCGCAGGGCAACCCGGAGCAATCATCAGGCAAACAGTTCGATCACCGGCCAGCCGCGTTTCGTGGCGATGTCCCGCAAGCGAGGATCGGGATTGGTCGCGACCGGATGCGTGACGCGCTCCAGCAATGGCACGTCGTTGATCGAGTCGCTGTAGAAATAACTCCGCGGAAAATCCTGCAAACGATGGCCGAGCGAGGCCAGCCAATTCTCGGTGCGGGTGATCTTGCCTTCGCGGAAGGTGGGTACGCCGACTGCGGTTCCGGTGTAGCGCGCCAAAGGATCGCCGCCTTCCGTGCCGAGCTCGATGCCGAGCAGATGTTCGAAGCCGAGCGCCTTACCGATCGGCATGGTGATGAACACGTTGGTCGCAGTCACGATGCAGCACAGGTCGCCTGCTTCGATGTGACGTTGCACGAGTTCGCACGCTGCCGGCACGATCGCCGGCGTAATCACCTCACGCATGAACTGGACATGCCACGCGTCGAGCTGCTCGCGCGAATGGCGGGCGAGCGGCGCCAGCGTGTAGTCCAGATAGGCGGCCATATCGAGCGTGCCGGCTACATATTGCCGGTAGTAGCCGTCGATTTCCTCGGCATGCCGCGCAGCGCCTTCTATCCCTAATCCAGCGATGAAATGCGCCCATGCCTGATCGCTGTCGAGCGGCAGCAGCGTGTGGTCCAGGTCGAACAGCGCAAGGTTGCGGCTCATCGGGATTCCTCGGCATCAGGTGGTGGAGCGGACTGGTGCGCTACCGATCCCGTCGGTGCACAGCAATCCACGGCTTTGCGCGAGCGTATATTTAAAAGCACAAAATTACAATAAGGCAAAAATGTGCAACACTGCTGTCATACGCCCCGGGTGCCGGTTCGCACGGCATGCGGTTCGGGTCATGGCAGCAGGAACGGAACGCGTAGTGCCTTATGCTGATTCTCCTTAACCTTCTAGCCGGTGTTGCGCTGCTCGTATGGGGCTCGCACATCGTACGCACCGGCATCCTGCGGGTCCTCGGCGCCGATCTGCGCAGCGCGCTCGGGCGCAGCACCAGCAGCCGCTGGCGGGCCTTCCTTTCCGGCGTCGGCGTAACGAGCCTCGTGCAGAGCAGCAATGCAACCGCGGTGATCGTCACGTCGTTTACGGCGCAGGGTCTCCTGCCGCTCACCAGCGGCCTCGCCATCATGCTCGGCGCCGACGTCGGCACCGCGTTGATGGCGCGGGTGCTGACACTCGATCTGTCATGGCTGTCGCCGATCCTGATTCTGTTCGGTGTGCCGTTCTTTTTGTCGCGCAAGCAGACACGCGTCGGCCAGATTGGCCGCACGCTCATCGGGCTCGGCTTGATCCTGCTGGCGCTGCACCTGATCGTCGCGGCCGCACAGCCGATGATGCAAGGCGCCGGCGTGCGCGTGATGTTCGGCGCGCTGACCGGCGACACCATGCTCGATGCGCTGGTCGGCGCGGCATTCGCGATGCTTTCCTATTCGAGCCTCGCGGCGGTATTGCTGACCGCGACGCTCGCGTCGTCCAGCGTGATCTCGTTGAAGGTGGCGTTGTGTCTCGTGATCGGTGCGAATCTCGGCAGCGGCTTGCTGGCGCTTATCGGTACTGTCGCGCAAAACGCGGCGGCGCGGCGTCTGGCGTTGGGCAGCCTTGCGTTCAAGCTGGCCGGCGCACTGCTGATCCTGCCGTTCACACCGCTGCTCGCGCGCGGCCTGCCCGTGCTGATCGCGAATCCGCGCGAAGCCGTAGTCAGCTTTCACCTGATCTACAACACGCTGCGCTGCTGCGCGTGTCTGTCGCTGATCGATCCGGTGGCGCGCATTTGTACGCGCGTGTTGCCGGACCGGCCGCAGCCGAACGGCGAACTGCGTCCGCTGCATCTGGATGCCGCGGCGCTTTCCACGCCGGCTCTCGCGCTCGCGCATGCCGCGCGCGAGGTGCTGCGCATCGGCGACATCGTGCGTACCATGCTCGACAACGTCGCGGAACTGATCCATCGCAACGATCTCGACAAAGCGCGCGAAACAATCCGCATGGACGACGACGTGGACGAACTCTATACCGCGGTCAAAACCTATCTGACGCTGATCTCCCGCGAGCAGCTCGACGCGGCCGACAGCCGCCGCTGGACCGACATCATTTCGCTGACGATCAACCTGGAGCATGCGGGCGACATCATCGAGCGGATCGTGAGCGATATCGAGGAGAAGAAGATCGCGCACCGATTGTCGTTCTCCGAGGAAGGGCTGGGTGAACTGGACGACTTGCAGACGCGTCTCGTCACCAATCTGCAACTCGGGCTATCCGTGTTTCTGAACAACGATCTGCGCTGCGCGGAGCGCTTGCTGGCGGAGAAGGAGCGTTTTCGCGATCTGGAGCGCGCGTATTCATACAAGCATCTGGACCGGCTCGCGGGGCAAAGCTTGCGCAGCATCGAGACCAGCGCGTTGCATCTGGATCTGATCAGCGACATGAAGCGGCTCAATTCGCTGTTCTGCGCCACCGCCTATCCAGTACTCGACGCTGCCGGCGCGCTGCGCGACACACGCTTGCGCAAGCGCGTGCTCGACACGATGCATGTGAGGGAATAGGCCGCTCGCCGGCTGTCGATCGCCGGCGCGGCGCGGTTCACAGGCCACCCGCGCCCACACGAAGCGCTAGGCCAGAACGATCTCTTCCAGCTTCCTTTTCAGCGATGCGAAGTCGGCGGCTTCGGCCGCCTTTTTGTTGGTGATCAGCACGTCGATGCGATCGACCGGACAGTACGAAATCCGGCTGCGCTGGCCGATCTTGCTGTAGTCGGCGAGGATCACCACGCGGTCCGCGTTGGCGACCATGGCGCGCGCCACTTCGGTTTCGCCGTGATCGTAATTGGTCGCGCCGTGCCGGTGATCGATGCCGACCGGCGACAGCAGCGCCATGTCCGCACGATAGCGCTGGATGTCGAGCACAGTGGTGGCGCCGGTGGTTGCCATCGCGCGATCGCTGATCGAGCCGCCCAGCAGGATGACTTCGTTGGCCGCTTCGGCTGGCTCGGCGGCGCCGCGCATTTTCAGTGCGACGTCGATCGAGTTGGTGACGATCGTCAGGTTCGCCAGTTTCGCCAGTTCTTCGGCTAGCGCCGCGGTGGTGGTGCCCGCGTCGATGAACAGCGTCTGGCCGCTGACGATCAGGCCGGTTGCCGCCTTGGCGATCGCTGTCTTCGATTTGACGCGCATGTGCGCACGCTCGGCGATCGGCGCTTCGTCGGCGGGTTTGATCGCGCCGCCGTGCACGCGCCGCAACTCACCGAGCGCTTCGAGATCGAGTAAATCGCGCCGCACCGTTTCGCGCGATACACCGAGGTCCGCCATGATGCGTTCGGTCGACACACGTTGAAGCGTCGACAGCAAAGCGCGAATTCTCTGATGGCGGTCTTCCTGCCACATGCAATTTTCCTTGGATGCGAACGCGCGTTCACGGGGCTTTGTTTCAATCACTACATCGTTGGCACGGATGTGTGTCCAGACGATGTCAAGCGTACTACTTTAGCCGAATTGTGTTGTATTTTTTTGGTAGCTTGCAAGTTTGTGTATTTGACCTTAGCCTTCGCAGATCGGACGCCCGCGCCTATTTCGAACGCGAAATGTTCGCAAAGGAATTGGAATGTCCTGTTTCGAGCATTTTGCGGCGTTTCTTGGCAATTTGTTTGGTCTGTATCGTTGCCATAATGGATCGTGGGATTCATCGGCCGAACGATTTGCCGATGCACGTGGCGCCGCTGGAACGCTGCACGATTCGTCATCCTGATGATGAAACTGCCGATGCCGGTGCCGTCGAGGCATTGGACGTGTGGCCAGCTATCGCAGCGTCATCCATTCGCGCGATACTACGCGTGGGATTCGCGCGTGAAGGCTGCACGCAACAGCGATCGTCATGGCGGCAGTGGCAGTTGAAAGCGTGTCTGGAGCCTATTTAAACCGCTCTATCGGGAAGGTGGCGAGACGTGGAAAACGTGGGGAACGGGACTGATCGCGCTATATCCGCAGACTGGCCGTATCCGAGGCTGGTCGCGCATCGCTGCGGCGGCACGCTGGCGCCGGAGAACACGCTCGCCGGTTTCGACGCGTGCATACGCTACGGCTACCGCATGGTCGAATTCGACGCCAAGCTTTCCGCCGATAACCAGCTTTTTCTGCTGCACGACGACACGCTCGAGCGCACCACCAACGGCCACGGCGCAGCCGCCGGGCACACGTGGCAGCAACTCGCCGGGCTCGACGCTGGCGCCTGGTTCGGGCCGCAATTCGCCGGCACGCGCCTGCCGACACTCGCCGAAGCGGCCGAGCGCTGCGCGCGCGACGGCATCGCTGCCAACATCGAAATCAAACCGTGTCCGGGCCGTGACGAGATCACCGGGCGTCTGGTGGCAAGCGGCGCGCTGACGCTTTGGCAAGCTCGGACGCCGCCACTGCTTTCGTCGTTTTCTTTCGACGCGCTCGCCGCAGCGCGCGACGCGGCGCCTTCACTACAGCGCGGCATGCTGTTCGAGGATGTGCCGGCAGACTGGCTGCGCATCGTGCGCGAACTGGACTGCGTGTCGTTGCACGCGAGTCACCGGCATCTGACCGAGCCGCTGGTCGCCGAGATCCACGCGGCCGGCTTGCGCGTGCTGGCCTATACGGTGAACGACCCGGCGCGCGCGCGGCTTCTCGCGCAGTGGGGCGTCGACATGATTTGCACGGATCGCATTGATAAACTGGACCACGACATGTTTTCCGCACCGGCGAATCCGGGCTGAGCATGGCGTGGGCGCGTGAATCCAGGCATGCACAAACAAGCGCAAGTGCGCCCACAGAACTCGCATCAGAAATTTTCCAAACGTAGCAATTTCGGCAGAGGATGGGGAAGACCATGAACCGTACCGCGTTAGTTCGCGCGTTAGCACGCTTACTCTCGATGTCCGCCGCTGCGGGTGTTGCCGCAGCCGGTGTGAGCAGCGCTTCGGCCGCGCCGCTCGACGCACTGATCGCCGCCGCCAGGCAGGAAGGTCAACTGACCGTGATCGCGTTGCCGCACGACTGGTGCAACTACGGTCAGCTGGTCGCCGGCTTTCAGAAGAAATACGGCATCAAGATCAACGAGCTGAATCCGGATGCGGGCTCGGGCGACGAAATCGAAGCGATCAAGGCGAACAAGGGCAATAAAGGTCCGCAAGCGCCTGACGTGATCGACGTGGGCTTGTCTTTCGGTCCGAGCGCGAAGGCGGAAGGTCTGTTGCAGCCGTATAAGGTCGCATCGTGGAACTCGATTCCCAAAGAGTCGAAAGATGCTGACGGCTACTGGTACGGCGATTACTACGGCGTGCTGTCGTTCGAAGTGAATGCCGACATGATCGACAAGGCGCCGGCCGACTGGAGCGATCTGCTCAAGCCGGACTATAAGAACGCCGTTTCGCTGGCAGGCGACCCGCGCTCGGCCAACCAGGCGATCCAGGGCGTGTTCGCCTCAGGCTTGTCGCAGAGCAAGGGCGACGTGAGCAAGGCCGATAAAGCCGGCCTCAAATTCTTCGCCGACCTGAACAAGAGCGGCAACTTCGTACCGGTGATCGGCAAGGCCGCGTCGCTCGCGCAGGGCACCACGCCGATCATCGTGCGCTGGGACTACAACGCGCTCGCCGACCGCGACACGCTGAAGGGCAATCCGAAGGTGCAGGTGGTGATTCCGAAAACGGGCGTTGTCGCTGGTGTCTACGCGCAGGCGATCAGCGCCTATGCCCCGCATCCGAACGCGGCCAAGCTGTGGATGGAGTACCTGTATTCGGACGAAGGTCAGGTCGGCTGGCTGACCGGTTATTGCCACCCGATGCGCTACAACGAAATGGTCGCGGCGAAGAAGGTCCCGCAAGCGCTGCTCGACAAACTGCCGCCGCCTTCGGCATACAAGAATGTGGTGTTCCCGACGTTGTCCCAACAGGACGCCTATAAGGAAACCATCACGAAGCATTGGGACGAAGCGGTCGGCGCGAACGTGAAGTAAGCGAAGCAACGCTGCGTCCAGGCGCAGCGCGCGGTGTTGCCGGCGGCGCGTCGCCCCAGTTGGGCGGCGCGCCCGGCGTTAGTCAGAAAGCCCCAAGGGTGAGCTATGAGCGCTTCATCGGATGCTGGATCGGTACAGCCGGAATTGCTGGTTCCGACTGTGCCCACGCCGGCACCTCGCATCGACGGTCCGGGCCGCGCGTCGCAGTTCCTGAACTGGATCGGCGTGGTGCCGTTTTTCACCTTCGCGCTGTTGTTCCTGATTTTGCCGACCGGCTTTCTGATGGTCGGCGCGTTCCAGGATTCGCAAGGCCACTTCACGCTCGCCAATTTCCGCGGCCTGTTCCAGCCGGGCGTGCTCGACGCTTACTGGATCAGCTTCAAGGTGAGCGCCGCGTCCGCGCTCGGCGGCGCGGTGATCGGTTCGCTGCTCGCGTGGGCGGCGGTGCAAGGCAAACTGCCGGGCTGGATTCGTCCGACCTTGATGACGTTCTCCGGCGTCGCGTCGAATTTTGCCGGCGTGCCGCTCGCGTTCGCCTTCATCTGCACCTTGGGGCGCGTCGGTCTCGTCACCGTGCTGCTGAAGAAATACCTCGGCTTCAATCTGTACTCCACAGGCTTCAGCATCCTGAGCTTCTCCGGTTTGACGCTGACTTACCTGTACTTCCAGATTCCGTTGATGGTGCTGATCGTCACGCCCGCGCTCGACGGCCTGAAGCGGGAATGGCGCGAAGCCTGCGATTGTCTCGGCGGCACGTCGTATCAATACTGGCGCTACGTAGCGTTGCCGGTGCTGTGGCCGAGCGTGCTCGGCGCCACCTTGCTGCTGTTCGCCAATTCGTTCGGCGCGGTCGCCACCGCTTATGCGCTGACCGGCAGTTCGCTGAACATCGTCACGATCCTGCTGTACGCACAGATTCGCGGCGACGTGATGCATAACCAGAACCTCGGCTACGCGCTCGCGCTCGGCATGGTGCTGGTGACGGGGCTGTCGAACGGCGGCTACATCTGGCTGCGTTCGCGCGCGGAAAGGGGGCGTCGATGAAAAGCCAGTCTCGTGTGGGCGCGTGGACCGCGATGATCGTCGGTTCGCTGTACTTCCTGATTCCGTTGATCGCGACCTTCGAATTCAGCCTGCGCATGAAGCGCGGCACATACAGCTTCGAGGCGTACAGCGTCGTGCTCGCCGATCCGCGTTTTCAGGCCTCGTTCGGTTATTCGATTCTGATGGCGGTGCTGACGATCATCATCGGCGTGCTGCTGGTGGTGCCGACTGCGTACTGGGTGCAATTGCGGCTGCCGAAGCTGCGGCCGGTCGTCGAGTTCATCACGTTGTTGCCGCTGGTGGTGCCGGCGATCGTGATCGTGTTCGGCTATCTGCGCATCTACAACAGCAGTTCGATTCTGCCGCTCACCAGCAATGAACGCGCGACCGACTTACTGCTGGTGCTCGGCTATGTGACGCTGTCGCTGCCGTACATGTACCGCGCGGTGGATGCCGGTTTGCGCGCCGTCGACGTGCGCTCGCTGACCGAAGCCGCCGAGTGTCTCGGCGCGAACTGGCCGACGATTCTCTTCAAGGTGATCTTTCCGAATATCCGCTCGGGCATTCTGTCCGGCGCGTTTCTCACCTTTGCCGTGGTGATCGGCGAATTCACGCTGGCGAGCCTGCTCGACCGGCCCGCGTTCGGACCGTATCTGCAATTGATCGGCGCGAACCGCGCGTATGAGCCGTCGGCGCTTGCGATCATCGCGTTCGTGATCACGTGGGCGTCGATGGGTTTGATTCAGGTATTCGGCTCGGCCCGCGCAATGAGCGGCCAGAAAATTTGACGGACTGAGGCAGCGAATCATGGCATTCCTTGAGATCGAAAATCTGCACAAGGCGTTCGGGGCGAACACGGCGCTGCACCACTTCGACATGCAGATCGAACGCGGCGAGTTCATCACCTTTCTCGGGCCGTCCGGCTGTGGCAAGACCACGGTGCTGCGGATGATCGCCGGCTTCGAAACGCCGACGCGCGGCGTTATCCGGCTGGGCAACAAGGACGTCACGCATTTGCGCACGCGTCAGCGCAAGGTCGGCATGGTGTTTCAGTCGTATGCGCTGTTTCCGAACATGACGGTGGCCGAGAACATCGGCTTCGGGCTGAAGATCACGCACCGCCCGCAGGCGGAGATCAGCCAGCGCGTCGAAGAAATGCTGCAACTGATCAAGCTGCCGCATCTCGGCGGGCGCTATCCGTGGCAGTTGTCGGGCGGGCAGCAGCAGCGCGTGGCCCTGGCGCGCGCGCTGGCCGGCAAGCCGCAGGTACTGCTGCTCGACGAGCCGCTCTCCGCGCTCGACGCGAAAATCCGCATTTCGCTGCGGCAGGACATTCGCGCGTTGCAGCGCGAACTCGGCATCACGTCGATTTTCGTCACGCACGACCAGGAAGAGGCGCTGTCGATTTCCGACCGCATCGTCGTGATGAACGAGGGCCGTGTCGAGCAGATCGGCTCGCCTTCGGAAATCTATAACTATCCGCGCACGCGCTTTGTCGCGTCGTTCGTCGGCACGCTGAACATTCTGTCCGGGCATGTGGTCGATCCGGCGGCCGGCACGATGGCCGTCGACGGCCAGCAGCTGACCACCACTCAGGAATTGCCGCCTGACGACGCCGGCAAGAAGCGTCTGCTCGCGTTGCGGCCCGAGGCGATCGTGCTGGAGCCGGCCGCGCCTGGCCGCAACACGCTGAATGCGACGGTGGAAGAGGTGAACTTCCTCGGCGCGGTGGTGCGCATCAGAGCGCGTGTGAAGGACGCGGTCATTTCGCTCGACGTATTCAACGACCCGAATCGCGGTTTGCCCGAACGGGGGCAGCCGGTGTCGCTGGGTTTCTCACATGAGAACCTGCTGGTGCTCGAAGAAGGCGGCGCATAAAAGCTGGGCGGCAGTGCCTGAAGTGAGCGAAGGGCGCTGCTGAAAAGTTCTCGGGGTTTTCCCGAGGTCGCCGCCTCGATGCATTCTGGATTCCCCGACAGCCCTCGTCCGGATTTCCGGAATCCCGGACGGCGCGCGCGCGAGCGCACAAAAAACCCTATATAAATCAATGTTTTATATCGTGCTTCAAGCTGGCATCGACCTTGCGAAATAGATCACGCGGCCGCAACGGTCCGACAACTAAAGCAAGGAGACAACGATGTCTGATTTCCCTTCCCGGTATTTCTGAATTCGTCGTCTTGTCGCGGCCTAATGCCGTGCACAGGCGTGACGATCATTCGTTCGCATGATGCGCAGCGTGGCAGGCCATGGGCTCATCCACATCGCAGGAAACATCGTGAAGAAACCAATCTACAAAGTGCTATACGTCCAGGTGATCGTGGCGATCATCATCGGTATCGCGCTCGGCCACTACTACCCGAACCTCGCCGTCGACATGAAGCCGCTCGGCGACGGCTTCATCAAGCTGATCAAGATGGTGATCGGGCCGATCATCTTCTGTACGGTGGTGACGGGCATCGCCGGCATGGAAGACATGAAGAAGGTCGGTCGGGTCGGCGGCAAGGCGCTGCTTTACTTCGAAATCGTCTCGACCTTCGCGCTGGTGCTCGGCCTGATCGCCACGCACGTGCTGAAGCCGGGTGTCGGCTTCAACATCGATCCGGCCACGCTCGACAGCAAGGCGGTCGCTTCGTACGCCGCCAAGGCGCACGGCCAGAACACGGTCGACTTCCTGATGCACATCATTCCGGACACAATCTCGTCGGCTTTCGCGCAAGGCGAAATCCTGCAGATCCTGCTGGTCGCGCTGCTGTTCGGCGCGGTACTGGCAACGGCGGGTGAGAAGGGCAAGGTCGTGACGAACTTCATCGACGGCATCTCGCACGTGCTGTTCGGCATCGTGCGCATCATCACGAAGCTGGCGCCGATCGGCGCGTTCGGCGCGATGGCGTTCACGATCGGCAAGTACGGCATCGGCTCGCTGCTGCCGATGCTCAAGCTGATCGGCACGTTCTATCTGACCTCGATCGTGTTCGTGGTGGTCGTACTCGGCATCATCGCGCGGGCGGTGGGCTTCAACATCCTGCGCTTCGTCGGGTACATCAAGGAAGAAATGCTGATCGTGCTCGGCACGAGCTCATCGGAAGCGGCGCTGCCGCAATTGATGCTGAAGCTCGAAAAGCTCGGCTGCTCGCGCTCGGTGGTGGGCCTCGTGGTGCCGACCGGTTACTCGTTCAACCTCGACGGCACCAACATCTACATGACGATGGCCGTGCTGTTCATCGCCCAGGCCACCAACACCGACCTCACGTGGACGCAGCAACTCACGCTGCTGGCTGTGACGATGCTGACCTCGAAGGGGGCGAGCGGCGTGACCGGCGCAGGCTTCATCACGCTGGCTGCGACGCTTGCCGTGGTGCCGACCATTCCGCTGTCAGGCATGGTGCTGATTCTCGGCATCGACCGCTTCATGAGCGAATGCCGCGCGCTGACCAATATCGTCGGCAACGGCGTGGCGACGGTGGTGGTGTCGGCATGGGAAAAGGAACTGGACCGCTCGAAGCTGAACGCTGCGCTGCGTGGCGACGTGCCGGTCAAAGAGCCGGCTGGCGTCTAAGCCGCGACCACGACGACCACGACTACGACCGCGGACGCCAACGTATGAAACGGGCGGCCGCGCGCCGGCAGAGTTTGCCGTCGGCTGAACCTTCCGCCGACGGCGCGTCACCTTATGCCCGCTCGCCTTATGCCACAATAACCGATCACCACCGATCGGGAATTGCCAACGTGACGCGCCGCCTGCTGATCCTCTTCGCGCTCGTCGCCGGGCTCGTGGCGGCGTGCGGGCTCACCTACAGCATCGCGTGGCAGCGCGGGATCGACAGTTTGCGGCACAACGCCGCGGTGCGTGTCGACCGCACCGCCAGCGCGCTGAAAAGCACACTCGAGCGTTACGAGTCGCTGCCTTATCTGCTCGCTGAGCATCCGATCGTGCAGGACGTGCTGGTCAACCCCAGTCCAGCCAACGTCGAGCGCGCCAATCTCTATCTCGAAGACCTCAACCGCCACGCGCGGGCGACAGTCACGTACATCATTCCTCTTGACGGCTATTGCGTCGCCGCGAGCAACTGGGACGGGCCGGGCAGCTTCATCGGCGCGGGCTATCAGTTCCGGCCGTATTTTCTCGATGCGATCAAGGGCGGCGTGGGCCGCTTCTTCGGCATCGGCACGATTTCGCAGGCGCCGGGCTACTACATTTCGCAGCCGGTGCGGCGTGACGGCAGGATTGTCGGGGCGGCGGTGGTCAAGCTCGATCTCGAGTGGTTCCAGGGCGCGGATGCGTCCGAGCCGCTCGTCGTCACCGATGACCACGGCGTGATCTTTCTGTCGTCGGTGCCGGCGTGGAAATATCACACGATACGGCCGCTGTCGGGCCGGGTCGCCGATTCGATTTACCAGGCGCGTCAATACGCGCAGCAGCCGATTGCGCCGCTGCCGGTGACGATCGAGCGCACGCTCGAAGGCAATGCGCAGATCGTGCGCATCGGCGGCGGCCGCTATGCGCCGCGCTATCTCGCGTCGCGGCGCGGCATGGGCGAGCCGGACTGGCATCTGGTCACGATGTCGCCGGTCGATCCGGTCGACGCTGACGCGCGCAACGCGACCATCGTCACCGGTTTCGGTTATGTCTCGCTGGTGTTGCTCGCGTTCTACTGGAGAATGCGGCGCGCCCGCGTGCGCGAGGTGATGCGCAGCCGCGCGCTGCTGCAAAAGGCCTATGCGGAACTGAACCGGCGGGTTGCGGAGCGCACCGCGGACCTGTCGCAGGCGAACGAGCAATTGCACAAGGAAGTGGCCGAACGCACCCGCGCCGAACAGGAACTGCGCGCCGCGCACGACGAACTGATACAGGCGAGCAAGCTCGCCGCGCTCGGTCAGATGGCGGCCGGCATCACGCACGAATTGAATCAGCCGCTCGCGGCGTTGCGCGGTTTCTCCGACAACACGCGTGTACTGCTCGAACGCGGCGATCAGGCGTCGGCGCGCGAAAACCTCGAAGCGATCGCGGCGCTCACCGAGCGCATGGGCAAGATCACCAATCAGTTGAAGCTGTTCGTGGGCCGGGCGCGGCCCCGCAATGCGCGCGCGCCGATCGTGCGGGCGTTGCGCAACGTGATCGCGCTGCTGCAAAAGCGTTTGCAGGGTGTCGAAGTCGAGTTCGCGCTGCTCGATACCGGCAGCGGCACGCGCACGCTCTTGAATCTCGCCGACGATCATCCGCAGCTGATCGCGAATTGCGACGATCTGCGGCTCGAACAGGTGCTGATCAATCTGCTTGGCAACGCGCTCGACGCGACGGCGGGCATGACGCCGCCGCGTATCTCCATCGAGATCGAAGTCGCCGATGCGACCTTGTCGTTCGTCGTGCGCGACAACGGCCACGGCATTCCCGACGACGTGCTGCCGCGTCTTTTCGAGCCGTTCTTCACTACGAAGGAAATGGGCCAGGGGCTGGGGCTCGGCCTTGCGATTTCGTCGTCGATTGCGCGCGATTGCGGCGGCACGCTGGTCGCGCGCAATGCGCCGGACGGCGGGGGGGCACTATTCGTGTTGACGCTGCGCCGCGTGCGCGTGCAAACGAGCCAAACATCGGACCCGCTTACGACGGGTTCCTGAATCAGACGAGAACAACATGTTGAATCACGGCTTGCAAGTGCTGTATATCGAAGACGACGAACTGGTGCGCCGCGCCAGCGTGCAGAGCCTGCAACTGGCGGGCTTCGACGTGGTCGGTCATGCGTCGGCGGAAGCGGCGGCCAAAATGATCAGCGCGGATTTCTCCGGCGTGATCGTCAGCGATATCCGCCTGCCGGGCGCGAGCGGTCTCGATCTGCTCGCGCAGTGCCACGAGCGCGCGCCCGACGTGCCGGTGATTCTGGTCACGGGCCACGGCGACATTTCGATGGCCGTGCAGGCCATGCGCGACGGCGCATATGACTTCATCGAGAAGCCGTTCGCCTCCGAGCGTTTGATCGAGACCGTACGGCGCGCGTTGGAGCGCCGCACGCTGGTGCTGGAGAACCTCGCGCTGCGCCGCGAACTGGCCGGACAGAACTCGGTGGCGCCGCGCATCATCGGCCGCAGTCCGGCGATCGAGCAGGTGCGGCGGCTGATTGCGAATGTCGCGCCCACCGATGCGTCGGTGCTGATCAACGGCGACACCGGCGCGGGCAAGGAACTGATCGCGCGCAGCTTGCACGAACTGTCGCCGCGGCGTGACAAGCCGTTTATCGCAGTCAATTGCGGCGCGCTGCCGGAACCGATGTTCGAGTCGGAGATGTTCGGCTATGAACCGGGCGCATTCACGGGCGCGGCAAAACGGCGGATCGGCAAGCTCGAACACGCGTCGGGCGGCACCTTGTTCCTCGACGAAATCGAGAGCATGCCGCTCGCGTTGCAGGTCAAGCTGCTGCGTGTCTTGCAGGACGGCGTGCTGGAGCGGCTCGGCTCGAATCAGCCGATTCGCGTGAATTGCCGCGTGGTCGCCGCCGCGAAGGGCGATATGGCCGAGCATGTCGCGGACGGCTCGTTCCGGCGCGACCTGCTGTATCGGCTGAACGTGGTGACGATCGCGCTGCCGCCATTAGGCGAGCGGCGTGAGGACATCGTGCCGCTGTTCGAGCACTTCCTGCTGGATGCGGCGGTGCGTTACCAACGCCCCGCGCCGATTCTCACCGACCGGCAACGCGCGAGTCTGATGCAGCGCGACTGGCCGGGCAATGTGCGCGAGTTGCGCAATGCCGCCGACCGCTTCGTGCTCGGCATCGCCGACGATCCTGTGATGTCGTTCGCCGATGACAATGCGGCGACTCAACCGCTCAAGGAGCGGGTCGAGCAGTTCGAACGGGCGGTGATCGCGGAAGCGCTGGAGCAGACCGGCGGCGTGGTCGCGGTCGCGGCAGACAAGTTGCAGCTTGGGAAAGCGACGCTTTACGAGAAGATCAAGCGATATGGCCTGGCGGCCAAAGGGGAAGGGGAGCGGTAAGAATCTGAAGCGCCGGCGGCGAGGCGATGCGCGCCGGCGGCGTCTGCGTCTGGATCGATATGGATCAGTCTGGCTCGGGAAACGCTACGCGGTCAGGCTGCGTTCAGCGCTTTTTGGAGCAGTTGGTCGAGTTCCGCGAATTGCGGCTCGCCCACATAACGCTTGAGAATCTTGCCGTTCTTGTCGACCACGAAGGTGGTTGGCGTCAGTTGGACGTTGCCGAACTGCTTGGCGGCCGAACCGTCGTCCATGGCAACCTTGAACGGCAACTGGCGCGTTTGCGTGTAATTCGTCACGTACATCGGCGCGTCGTAGTTCATCGCGACCGCGACGAATTCGAGCCCTTGGCCTTTGAAGCGGTTATAGGTCTGGATCATCTGCGGCATTTCCTTCATGCAGGTGTCGCAACTGGTCGCCCAGAAATTGACGAGATAGACCTTGCCCTTCAGATCGGCGGTCGAGACTTTCTGGCCGGACAACAAGGTGAAGGTCGCATCGGGCACGCGCTGCTGGCCGGCAAAGGCGAAATAGCCGGCAATGGCGACCGCCGCGGCGACGACTGCCATGATGATGTAACGAAGCGGACTCGCGCGCCGGGCGGCGGTGGACGGGGTGGAGCTCATGAACGGAACCTCGAGAGTCGCGCGGAACGCGCGGGACAGTGCGTCGGCTTGGGTTTGGGGCCCGAAATGCTTACCGGCGCTATTGTAGCGCCAATAGCCTCGACCCGGCTGTGCGGCAGGACGCGGACCGGGAGCGGATAATGGAGTTTTCCGTTCTCGTCAGTCCGATCGTCTGTTCCCATGCTCCGAACTGCTTTTCGTTTTCTCGCCCGCTTTCCGCTTTGCAGCCCGGTTTGCAGCCCGCTTCGCCCTTCCGATAGCCGTTCCTCTCGCCAGTCTCTGGTGGGTCGCCGTCCAGTCGCTCCCGCTTCGCGCTTGCGGCGCGCGCGCGCCGCGCTCGGCACGGCGGTCTGCGCGCTGGCGCTGGGCGGCGCGCTGACAGCGTGCTCGCCGACCTTCGACTGGCGCACCGTCATGAACAACGACAACGGCTACACCGTCGACTTGCCGGCCAAGCCTGGCAACGATCAGCGCCCGGTGCAGATCGCCGGCCAGTCGATGCAGATGGCGATGCAGACGGCCGAGGCCGGCGATGCCGTGTTCGCGGTCGGCACGGTGATGCTGCCGAACGACGATCCGCAGATCCAGCGGGCCGCGCTCGAATTCCTGCGCGCCGGCCTCGCCCGCAACGTGGGCGCCGCGCCAGATGCGCACGCCGTGCAGATCCCGCTCGCCGCAGGCGGTCAGGTGCCAGGTCTGGAAATGAAGCTAAGCGGCGAGGCCGGTTCGCAACACGAAGCGCGCACCGTCTACGCGCGTCTGGTGGCGCGCGGCCGGCACGTCTATCAGGCTGCGATCATCGCTGCGAAGCCGCTGCCGCAGGAACAGGTCGACCAGTTTTTTTTGTCGTTCCAGCTTTATTGACAGCGGGAGTTTTGGCCCATCCGGTGCGTGATTACCGGCTGGGCACAGTGAAAGTTCCTTCGCAGCTTCGCTCGCTAATTGCTGGTTTACATGGAGGTTTTCCGGTTACCCACAGGCGCTGTGGATAACTATGTTGAAAACTCTTTGCCGTTTGTCGCAGATGCCCGTCTGGTGGGCATTCTGTTAGTTTGCGCGTGCGTGGGGCAATCGAAAAAGATCAATAAAATCAAAGCTTTTTATGCTTTGGCTCAGGCGCACCTTTCAGATGTATCAAAATCTGTGCGGAACGCGCGTGTGTGAATAAGTCAAGTCTTGACAGCGTTTTTTTCGCCTCATACGGAGCCAAAAGCGCGCCGATATTGGATCGCTTCACCGATCTGTGCGGCACTTGGCGCAGCTGCCCCGGCGAGGTCGGCGATGGTCCGGGCCACTTTCAGGACCCTGTAGTAAGCACGCGCTGACCAGCCGAAGCGCTCGCCTGCTTCGCGCAGCAAGGCTTCACCGGCTGCGTCGGGCCGGCACACGTCGTCAACTTCGCGCCCGCTCAGTTCTCGATTGGTTTTGCCCTGGCGTGCCAGTTGCCGCGCCCGCGCCGCGCTCACCCTTTCCGCTATCGCCGCGCTCGGCTCCGCGGTCACTGCCTTGCGCGCGGACAGTTCAGCGGGTGCCAGCGCGGGAATCTCGATCTGAATATCGATCCGGTCGAGCAGCGGGCCCGACAGCTTGCGCAGATAGCGTGCCGCAATCTCCGGCGTGCAGCGGCAACGGCCGTTGGGATCGCCGCGCCATCCACATGGACAGGGATTCATTGCGGCGATCAACTGGCAGGCCGCCGGGAAATCCGCCTGCAACGCCGCGCGCGAAATAGTGATACGGCCCTCTTCGAGCGGTTCGCGCAGCGTTTCCAGCACGTGCCGATCGAATTCGGGCAGTTCGTCGAGAAACAGCACGCCCAGATGCGCTAACGTGATTTCGCCGGGCTGCGGCGGATTGTGTCCGCCGACCAGCGCCGCCGCGCTCGATGAGTGATGCGGCGCGCGAAACGGCCGTTGCCGCCACTGGGAGGGCGTGAAGCCAGCCCGGCTGGCGGACAGCAAGGCGGCGGAGCTGAGCGCTTCATCGTCGGTCATCGGCGGGAGCAGGCTTGGCAGGCGCGCGGCGAGCATTGACTTGCCCGCGCCGGGCGGTCCCACCATCAACACGTGATGGCCGCCCGCGGCGGCGACCTCGAGTGCGCGGCGCGCGCCGCGCTGGCCGATCACGTCGGCCATGTCCGGGACCACGGCGGGCGCGGTCCCGGCCAGGTCGGGCGCGGCGACAGGATAGAGTTGGGCGTCGGCCGCTCCGGCCAGATGGGCGCACAACGACGGCAGATCGGCGGCGCCGTAGACATCGACGCCGGGCACGAGCGCGGCTTCTGCGGCGCTGGTGGCCGGAAGATAAAGCTGTGCGGTCGGCTGTGCCGGCGTCCCGGTCGCGGACCGCTCGCTCGCGGTCATAGAGGCGGCGCTGGAGGCCCCGTTGGGCGCACTGCGAGGGGCGCTGTGAGAAACGCTGCTATGAGAGGCCGCGCTGCGCGCCGTCCCGCAGGCCATCGCAAAAGCGCCGCGCATAGGCCGCAGCGCGCCGGTCAGGGACAGCTCGCCGGCAAATTCACGGTGCAGCAACGATTCCGCCGGAATCTGCCCGCTTGCCGCGAGAATGCCCAGAGCGATCGGCAGATCGAAGCGGCCGGACTCCTTCGGCAAATCGGCCGGAGCGAGGTTGACTGTGATACGCCGGACAGGGAAGTCGAAGCCGCAGTTCTGCAGCGCCGCGCGCACGCGCTCGCGGCTTTCGCGCACTTCCAGATCAGGAAGGCCGACGATGGAAAAAGAGGGTAATCCGTTCGCGAGGTGAACTTCGACGGTTACTTCAGGCGCGCGGCCAGAGGCCGGCGCGCGACTGCGCACCACGGCAAGCGACATGTTTTCTCCCGTCGGACGGCGCCAATGGCGCGCACATCCCCTAAAACGCTGATGACGTCACGGCTCGCTTGCCAGTGATGTGCAGCACGATACAGCTACAAGGCTGTGCGCGACGCCTTAGGGCGTTTGCGTCGTTACCGGGAGCTTCTGCTCGAGTTCGGCGACGCGGCGCTCCAGTTCCTCGAGGCGCGCGCGGGTGCGCACCAGTACCTGGGTCTGCGTGTCGAATTCCTCACGCGTGACCAGATCGAGCTTGGAAAAGCCCTGCGACAGCATGGCTTTGACGTTGCGTTCGACATCCTTGGCCGGCGAGTTCTTGAACAGCTCGCTCATGCGGGCCTGGAAATCGTTAAAGACATCGTTCGGTTGTTTCATGGTGTTCCCCTTGGTGCACAAAAAGTGTGCATGTTTCGTTACGTCTGTGCTTTGTCGCAGCGAATGATCGCTATTGGTGCGCGACCGGCTGCCTGCCGCCGCCGCATGAGCCCGTTTGGTGCGCGGCCGTGCGTTCGAAGCCTGCGACCACTCTAGCAACGATCCATGTGCTGCGCCACCGTGCCCCGCCAACGTTGGCCATCCGGCCAGGGCCGCTTGCGCCCCTTTTGCAGCGTGCCGCGAGCGAAGTCTGACGCAACTGGCATGCGAGTTGCTGTTACTGCCCCGCGCGCACTGCCGGAAGCTGTTTACCCGGCAGCGGAACGAGACCACGCGAACGGATTACGGGTACGCAAACAGGTTACGCAACGGGTTACGCAACTTAGCGAGGGATTTCATGAAACTCATTACCGCAATCATCAAGCCGTTCAAGCTCGATGAGGCGCGCGAAGCCTTGTCGGCCATCGGCGTCTCGGGCATCACAGTGACGGAGGTCAAAGGCTTCGGCCGTCAGAAGGGCCACACGGAGCTGTATCGGGGCGCCGAATACGTGGTCGATTTCCTGCCGAAGGTGAAGATCGAGGCGGCTGTCTCGGACGACATCGTCGACCAGGCGATCGAAGCGCTCGAACGTGCAGCACGCACCGGCAAGATCGGCGACGGCAAGATTTTCGTCACGCCGATCGAGCAAGTGATTCGGATTCGCACCGGGGAGACCGGCGCGGACGCTCTGTAACACCAAAAGATAGCGACACAGATAGCGATAAGAGGAAAACGAAGATGCGCAAATTATTGATGTCCTTGCTGATGGCCGGTTCGCTGCTCGCGGGCGGTATCGGCGCCGCCCTCGCGGACGACGCTTCCGCTCCGGCAGCCGCCTCGGCAGCTGCTTCCGGTACAGCGGCGAGCGCGCCGGCGCCGGAAGCTTCGGCGGCACCCGCTGCCGCCGCGGCTTCGGCGCCGGCCGCGGAAGCATCCGCCGCACCGGCTGCCAGCGCCGCAGCCGCCCCTGATGCATCGGCCGCATCCGCTGCCGCCGCGCCGGCAGCCCCGACCGCGCCGTTCTCGGTCGATTCGTCGAAAATCAATTCGGGCGACACCGCCTGGATGCTGACCTCCACCGCACTCGTGCTGTTCATGACGATTCCGGGTCTGGCGCTGTTCTACGGCGGCATGGTCCGCAAGAAGAACGTGCTCGCGACGCTGATGCAAAGCTTCGCGATCACCTGCCTCGTCACGATCGTCTGGACCGTGGTGGGCTACAGCATCGCGTTCACGCCGGGCGGCTCGTTCATCGGTGGCTTCTCGCGCGTCTTCATGGCCGGGATGAACTACATCCATGGCGACAAGGCAACCACGCTGACAGTCAGCCACCTGGCCCCGACGATCCCGGAAACGGTCTACTTCGTCTATCAGATGACGTTCGCGATCATCACCCCGGCGCTGATCACCGGTGCGTTTGCCGATCGTATGAAGTTCTCGGCGATGCTGGTGTTCATGACGCTGTGGTCGATCATCGTCTACTCGCCGATCGCTCACATGGTCTGGGAACCGAGCGGCTGGCTGGCTAGCGCGGGCATCCTCGACTTCGCGGGCGGCACGGTGGTGCACATCAACGCCGGTGTCGCGGGTCTGGTTTGCTGCCTGGTGCTCGGCAAGCGTGTCGGCTTCGGCAAGGAAGTGATGGCGCCGCACAACCTGACGCTCACGCTGATCGGTGGCGCCATGCTGTGGGTGGGCTGGTTCGGCTTCAACGCGGGTTCGGCAGTGGCGGCTGACGGCCGTGCCGGTTTCGCGATGTTCGCAACGCAAGTGGCAACCGCAGCGGCAGCGCTCGCGTGGATGTTCGCTGAATGGGCAGCCAAGGGTAAGCCGTCGGTGCTCGGCATCGTGTCGGGTGCCGTGGCAGGTCTGGTCGCGATTACGCCGGCTTCGGGCTTCGTCGGTACGCTCGGCGCGCTGGTGATCGGCATCGTGGCAGGCGTGGTCTGCTTCTGGTCGGCAACGTGGCTCAAGCACAAGCTCGGTTACGACGACTCGCTCGACGCGTTCGGCGTGCACTGCATCGGCGGTATCGTGGGTGCGCTCCTGACCGGCGTGTTCGCGGTCAAGGACATCGGCGGCGCGGACGGCAGCATCGTTCTGCAGGCGAAGGGCGTGTTGACGACGCTGATCTACAGCGGCGTGGTGAGCTTCATCCTGCTGAAGATCATCGACATGGTGATGGGTCTGCGCGTGACGGAAGAACAGGAACGCGAAGGTCTGGACGTGACGCTGCACGGCGAACACGTCGAATAAGGATCGAATACAAGCTCCAGGGCTTGACGGATCACAGAATCAAGCGCAGCGACTTTGGCCCGCCTTTATGGCGGGCTTTTTTCTTGCGGCCTATCTTGTAAACAGCAGATTTCCCTGCCTATCATGGCGATAGCGAGAATGCATTCGCATCCGCTTGCGAATGGAGAAACCGTCCCCAAATGGACAAAGCATTTGCTCTACAATCTTTTTTCTCCAGTCTGCGAGTGATCAATGGTTCCGCACCTAGTTACGGCGTTAAACGGCCCGCTGCTCGACCTCGAGCGGAAGATCCTCGACGCTACGCCCGCCATCGAACGCTGGTTCCGGCTCGAATGGCAGGAGCACACGCCGCCGTTCTATTGTTCCGTCGATCTGCGTAACGCGGGTTTCAAGCTCGCGCCGGTCGACACCAATCTGTTCCCCGGCGCGTTCAACAACCTGCCGCAGGAAGTGCTGCCGCTCGCCGTGCAGGCCGCGATGGCGTCGATCGAAAAGATCTGCCCGGACGCGAAGAATCTGCTGGTGATTCCCGAGCGCCATACGCGCAATGCCTTTTATCTCGAGAATGTCGCCCGTTTGGCCGCGATCATGCGCCAGGCGGGTCTGAACGTGCGTTTCGGCACGCTCGACGAAAGCATCGTCGGGCCGGTCACGATCGCGTTGTCGGACGGGCAGAAACTCGTGCTCGAACCGCTCGAGCGCTCGCCGCGGCGTCTCGGTCTGAAGAACTTCGATCCTTGCTCGATTCTGCTGAACAATGACCTGTCGGGCGGCATTCCGCCCGTGCTGGAAAATCTGCACGAGCAGTATCTGCTGCCGCCGCTGCACGCGGGCTGGGCCGTGCGCCGCAAGTCGACGCACTTCTCCTGCTATGACGATGTCGCGAAGAAGTTCGCGAAGATGGTCGAGATCGATCCGTGGATGATCAATCCGTACTTCGCGCACGTCGAAGGCGTCGACTTCCAGGAACGCACCGGTGAGGAAGCGCTGGCGGACGCGATCGACGGCGTGCTGAAGAAGATCGCCAGGAAGTACCGCGAGTACGGCATCTCCGAGAAGCCGTATGTCGTCATCAAATCCGATGCGGGCACCTACGGTATGGGAGTGATGACCGTGCACGACGCGTCGGAAGTGGCTGCGCTCACCAAGCGCGAACGCGCCAAGATGGCGGTCACCAAAGACGGCCTCGAAGTGCATGACGTGATCGTGCAGGAAGGCGTGTACACCTTCGAGCGCATCGGCGAAGAAGTCGCCGAGCCGGTCGTATATATGATCGACCGTTACGTGGTGGGCGGTTTTTATCGCGTGCACGGCAGCCGCGAGCGCGATCAGAATCTCAACGCGCCCGGCATGCACTTCGTGCCGCTCGGCTTCGAGCATACGGCGCTGCCCGATGCGCACGCCAAGCCCGGCGCGGCGCCGCCGAACCGCTTCTACATGTATGGCGTGGTGGCGCGGCTGGGGTTGCTGGCTGCATCGGTCGAACTGGAAAAGACCGATCCGGAAGCGATTCAGGTCTGAATTCCGCCAGCGGATTGACGGCGGGCTGGGTGCCGCCGTCACTGCTGCCACCGCCGCCGCTGTGGACACGGTCCACACCGTCTATATTTACGATCAATGCCAAGCCCATCAGGGCGCACCGGGACCTTCATGGACATTCTTTTCATCGCCGATCCGCTCACGCAGTTCAAGATCTACAAAGACTCGACCTACGCGATGATGGCCGAGGCCGCGCGCCGCGGTCACACGCTGTACACGTGCGAGCCGAAGCATCTGGCGTGGACGGGCGGCGACGTCGAGGCGAATGTGCAGCGCTTTGCGATCGTTGGCGACGGGGCGGACCTGCATCGCGACACCTGGTACGCGGCCGTTGCGGCCACGCCGCGGACGCTGAAGAGCTTCAGCGCGGTGGTGATGCGCAAAGACCCGCCGTTCGACATGGAATACGTGACGTCGACGTGGCTGCTGGAACTTGCCGAACGCGGCGGCGCGCGCATCTTCAACAAGCCGCAGGCGATTCGCGATCACTCGGAAAAGCTGGCGATCGGCGAGTTCGCGCAGTTCGTCACGCCCACGCTGGTCACGCGCGACGCCACCCGTCTGCGCGCGTTCCATGAAGAACACGGCGACGTGATCCTCAAGCCGCTCGACGGCATGGGCGGCATGGGCGTGTTCCGCGTGAAGGCCGACGGCATGAATCTCGGCTCGATCATCGAAATGCTGAGCCACGACGGCGCGCGTTCCGTGATGGCGCAGAAATTCATTCCCGATATCAAGGACGGTGATAAACGTATTCTGCTGATCGGCGGCGAGGCGGTGCCGTTTTCACTCGCGCGCATTCCTCAGGGCAATGAAGTGCGCGGCAATCTGGCGGCAGGAGGCTTGGGCGTGGCGCGCCCGCTCACCGGGCACGACCGCAAGATCGCCGACACGCTCGCGCCGGTGCTGGCTGCGCGCGGCCTGCTGCTGGTCGGTCTGGATGCGATCGGCGACTGGCTCACGGAAGTCAACGTGACGAGCCCGACCTGCTTCCGCGAAATCATGGATCAGACCGGCTTCGACGTTGCCGCGATGTTCATCGACGCACTGGAGCGCGCGGCAGGTTGAGAGCGCTGCTCTTGAACGGCCGCCGTCGCCCCCAAACTGCGTAGTAAATCCGCATCGAGCACGCATCAGGCGAAACGACGGCTTTAGCGCGAAAATGGGCCTGCTACAATGCCCGTTCTTCCGATTCAAGCCTGTCCAAGCCGATTGGACGAGGTCGCCAGGACACCGCGGGCATGGATCGCGGACAGTGAGCGAGTGGTTGTTCACGGTGCTTCAGGTGCTGCGGGCCGCTCGTCAAATGGTGCGTTCCGGCCCTCACGACCCACGGCCGGTCGAGGGCGCTTGCGAACCGGGCAGTGTGTCCCGGTCCACGGTTCGGGGCCGTTTTTTTGCAGCAAGGCTGACATGGCAGGCATTCTGATCATTGCGCACGCTCCGTTCGCCACCGCGTTGCGCGATTGCATTTCGCATATCTATGGTGGCTTGCCGGCTCGCATCGGCGTGATCGACGTATCGCCGGATTGCGATCCCGCCCAGATGGTCGCGTTCGCGCACGCTGAAATCGAGCGGCTCAAAGAAGAAAACGGTGCGCTCGTGCTCACCGATATGTTCGGTGCGACGCCGGCGAATATCGCCGGGCGCCTCGCTTCAGTGCCGAATGTGCGCGTGCTGTGCGGCGTCAATTTACCGATGCTGGTGCGCGCGGTCTGTTACCGCGCCACGCCGCTCGACACGCTGGTCGACAAGGCGCTCGCCGGCGCCACCAAAGGCGTGCAGGCAATCGGACCCGCCACGTCGGAGCCGGTTGCGCCGACAGCCTGTGCCAGCGACTGTTTGCCGGCCTTGCCGCCTGAGGCCGATCTGACCCAGAAGGCCGGCTCGACCGGGTTGTAAGCGGATCGACGGCTTCGGACAATTTGCAGTTTCACCCTTCACAACAACACTTACCCGCGCTTCGGACCATCACATGCAGCAACAGGAAACGACTATCGTGAACAAGCTGGGGCTGCACGCGCGCGCGTCGGCCAAGTTGACGCAACTCGCGGGCAACTATCAGGCGGAAATCTGGATGAGCCGCAACGGCCGCCGCATCAACGCCAAGAGCATCATGGGCGTGATGATGCTGGCAGCAGGCATCGGCAGCTCTGTTCTGATCGAAACGGAAGGCGCCGACGAAAAAGAAGCGATGGACGCATTGTTGAAACTGATTGCCGATAAATTCGGCGAGGGTCAATGAGTTCGCGTGTTCACGTTGCTTTGAGCAAAACGCCGCGGCAGTCCGCGGCGTTTTTTTTAGCGCGTGACAATGGCGGTATTTGCAGATGAGTTGGCGCCGTGGGCGAGCATCGCTAATGGCAATTCGTGTTGCGCTGCACATAGTGTGGTCGTACCTGGAACGGGCACGGAATTTATAATGGCCAAGAGAGTCTGAGAGCACTGCAGCGGTTTACCGCGGCATCACACAACTAGAGGAGGCGCGCGTGTCATTCACGCTGCATGGAATTCCCGTGTCACGCGGTATCGCCATCGGGCGGGCTTATCTGATCGCCCCGGCTGCACTTGACGTAGACCACTATCTGATCGAACCCGCCCAGATCGAAGGGGAGGTCGAGCGCTTCCGCTCGGCCCAGCAACTCGTGCATCACGAACTCGACGCGCTGCGCGCCGATCTCGCGGCAGACGCGCCCAGCGAAATGGGCGCGTTCATCAACGTTCATTCAATGATCCTGAACGATGCGATGCTCGTGCAGGAAACCATCGATCTGATCCGTACACGCCGCTACAACGTCGAGTGGGCGCTGACCGAGCAACTCGAGCGCCTGTCGCGCCATTTCGACGATATCGAAGACGAATACCTGCGCGAGCGCAAAGCCGACATCGAGCAGGTGGTCGAGCGCGTGCTGAAGGCGCTCGCCGGTGCGTCGGTGGCGCTGGTGGACGGCGTACACGGCGCCTGCGACGAGATGATCGTGGTCGCGCATGACATCGCGCCGGCCGACATGTTGCAGTTCAAGACGCAAACGTTTCAGGGCTTCGTCACGGATCTCGGCGGCCGCACTTCGCATACGGCGATCGTCGCGCGCAGCCTCGGCATTCCGGCTGCGGTCGGCGTGCAGCACGCAAGCGCGCTGATTCGCCAGGACGACCTGATCATTGTCGACGGCGATCACGGCATCGTGATCGTCGATCCCGCCCCGATCGTTCTCGAAGAATATTCGTACCGTCAAAGCGAAAAAGCGCTCGAGCAGCGCAAGCTCCAGCGCTTGAAATTTTCGCCGACGCAAACGCTGTGCGGCACACGCATCGAGCTGTGCGCGAACATCGAGTTGCCGGACGACGCACGCGCGGCGGTCGACGCCGGCGCGACCGGCGTCGGCCTGTTTCGCACCGAGTTCCTGTTCATGAATCACAAGGACCGGATGCCCGAAGAGGAAGAGCAGTTTGGCGCGTACCGGCACGCTGTCGAGCTGATGAACGGCCTGCCGGTGACGATTCGCACGATCGACGTCGGCGCCGACAAGCCGCTCGATTCGATGGGTGGGGGGGATGGTTACGAAACCGCCGCCAACCCCGCCTTGGGCCTGCGGGCGATCCGCTGGAGCCTGTCGGAGCCGCAGATGTTCCTGACGCAGCTGCGGGCGATTCTGCGCGCGTCGGCGTTCGGCAAGGTGAAGATTCTGATTCCGATGCTCGCCCACGCGCAGGAGATCGACCAGACGCTCGATCTGATTCGCGAAGCCAAGCGTCAGTTGGACGACGCAGGCATCGCCTACGATCCGAACGTGCAGGTCGGCGCGATGATCGAGATTCCGGCCGCCGCGATCGCGCTGCCGCTGTTTTTGAAGCGGCTCGATTTCCTGTCGATCGGCACGAACGATCTGATCCAGTACACGCTGGCGATCGACCGCGCGGATAATTCGGTCGCGCATTTGTACGACCCGCTGCATCCGGCGGTGCTGCATCTGATCGCGTTCACGCTGCGCGAAGCGAAGCGGGCAGGCGTGCCGGTGTCGGTGTGCGGCGAAATGGCGGGCGATCCGGCGTTGACGCGTCTCCTGCTCGGCATGGGCCTCACCGAGTTTTCAATGCACCCGAGCCAGTTGCTGGTGGTCAAGCAGGAAATTCTGCGCTCGCATCTGAAGACGCTGGAGAAGCCGGTGGCCGACGTGCTGGCATCGTTCGAACCGGAAGAAGTACAGGCAGCGCTCAAGCGCGTGGCGCTGGCTTAAGAGGCGTCGCGAAGGAAGCGCCGCGCGGTCGCGGCGCTTCCGTCAGCCTCTGTCAATTTCATTCAGCCCGAATGCTTCTCGCCACATACCGGGCAGTCCGGCTGGCGCGCGATGCGCATCGTGTTCCATTCCATCCGCAGCGAATCGAGCATCATCAGGCGACCCACCAGCGGCGTGCCGATTCCCCCGATCACCCGTAGCGCCTCGGCGGCCTGCATCGAACCGATGATGCCGACCGTCGGCGCGAACACGCCCATCGTCGAGCACGCGACCTCCTCGAACGGTTGGTCTTCGGGAAACACGCACGCGTAGCAGGGCGACGATTTCTCGCGGAAATCGAAGGTGCTGATCTGGCCGTCAAAGCGCAATGCCGCGCCGGACACCAGCGGCACGCCGTGCTTCACGCAAGCGCGGTTGATCGCGTGGCGCGTCGCGAAGTTGTCGGTGCAATCGAGCACGACAGCGGCGTGCGGTACTTCCCGGTCGAGCCACGCATCGTCTACGCGTTCGGCCACCGCGTTCACTGCCACCTCAGGGTTGAGCCGTGCGATTGCGTCGCGCCCGGACTCGACCTTCTTGCGTCCGACCGAGGCGGTCACATGAAGAATCTGCCGCTGCAGATTGGTCAGATCGACTGTATCGGCATCGACCAGCGTCAGACGGCCGACGCCCGCGGCCGCCAGATACATCGCCGCCGGCGAACCCAGCCCGCCCGCGCCGACAACGATCGCGTGCGCATCGAGAAAACGCTGCTGCGCCTCGATGCCGATTTCGTCGACGAGGATATGGCGGGAATAGCGGAGGAGTTGATCGTCGTTCATGGCGGGCGCGTGAAGTGGATCGCGCGACGGGGTGCGAGACCGATGGCCTGCGGCGCGCGTTGTCGTGATGGTTATTCTAATCGCGCGGGGAGCGTGTCTTCGCAGCATTCAGCGCTGCGAAGACACGTGAGACGGATGCTTACTTGGCCGGGGCAGGCACCGCAGCGCCAGCCGGCGCCGACGCTCCGGGCACCGGTTGCGTCGGCTTTACCGCGACCGGCGCGGAGGCCGACGTAGCCGGCTTGTTCTGCGCCAGACGCCGCTCGGTCAACGACTTCGATTCCTGCACCGGCTTGCCTGCCAGCTTGTTCAACGCCTGTTGCAGCATGAAATCGTCGGTCGAACCGAATTCCACCGGCTTGCGCTCACGATCCTTCTGGCGCTGTTCCGGCGTCTTCTTGTCGTTCTGCTCCTCAAGCTGACGCAACTGGTCCATGCGCTCCTGTTCGCGCTGTTCCGCTTCCTTCTTCTCGTTCGGGTCCTGCGTATTCGCAAGGTGATTCGAGTAGTCGACTTCGCGGGTGACCAGTGCGTCGTCCGGATCGCCTTCCCCGTATTGATCCACCGCGATGTCAGGACGGATGCCCTTGTTCTGGATCGAACGGCCGCTCGGCGTGTAGTAGTACGCCGTGGTCAGACGCAGCGCGGTCTCTGCCGTCATGGGCCGGACGGTTTGCACCGAGCCCTTGCCGAACGTGGTCTTGCCGACGATCAGCGCACGATGCTGATCCTGCAGCGCGCCCGCGACGATTTCCGAAGCCGACGCCGAGTACGCATTGGTCAGCACGATCATCGGCACGGTCTTGAAGATCGGCGCTTCATCCTTCAACGGATCGCCGTCGAAAGATTGCAGACGGTAGTTGTCGTACGTATCGCGATAAACCTGCTTCGAATCCGGGATCTGACCGTTGGTCGATACCACCACCGAGTTAGGCGGCAGGAACGCGCCCGCGACGCCGACCGCGCTTTGCAGCAGACCGCCGCCGTTATTGCGCAGGTCGAGCACGAGGCCCTTCAGGTTCGGCTGTTGACGCGCAATGTCTTGCAGTTTCGCGGCCAGATCAGGCGTGGTGCGCTCCTGGAAGCTGGTGATGCGCACGTACGCGTAGCCCGGCGCGAGAATCTTCATCTTGACCGACTGGACCTTGATGATCGCGCGCGTGACCGTGAGCGGGAACGTGCGGTCGTCGGTCTTGCGGAAGAGGGTGAGCGTGACCTTGGTGCCCGGTTCGCCGCGCATCTGCTTGACCGCCTGGTCGAGCGTCATGCCGCGCACGGGTTTGTCGTTGATGCGGGTGATCAGGTCGCCCGGACGGATGCCGGCGCGGAACGCCGGGGTGTCTTCGATCGGCGAGATCACCTTGATCAGGCCGTCTTCGGACGAAATTTCGATCCCCAAGCCCGCGAAGCGGCCCTTGGTTTGCTCCTGCAGTTCTTCGTAATCGGTCTTGTCGAGGTACGAAGAGTGCGGATCGAGGCTCGACACCATGCCTTTGATCGCGGCGGTGAGCAGCTTTTTATCGTCGACCGGTTCGACGTACTCATGCTTGATTTGCCCGAAGACTTCGGCGAAGAGCCGGAGCTGGTCCAGCGGCAGCGGCGCGGCCGTGGCGCTGGCGGGTTGCTGGGCCGAGGCGGAAAGTTGCAGAGTGGCAAATGCGCCGGTAGCAAGGCCCGCGGCGATCAGGCCGATATTTTTCAGGTTCTTTCGCATAGAGTCTGTTGCGGTCGGAAGCGCGTGGCAGCGTCGATAGAGATGGGGACGGACAAGTATAACTGCACACCCGCCAAGTCAGGGCGCGACGCAGGCAATCGTGATTCGACAGCGCCGGCCGGGTCTGGTTCGGGAGATCGGAGCCGCGACGCTGAAGTAATGTGCGGTAACGGGCAAATGGCGGCCAGCCATGCACGCTTGAGATGACGCGTGCCGCGCGTGCCGGTATGTCTTGCCGGCCGGCTCGGCCCGTTGGCTGCCGCTTGCCACCGCTTGCTGCCGTTTGCCGCTGCTTGTCGCCATTTGTCGCGGTTTGCCGCGCCCCGCTGCGCATCTCACGCAGCGGTCGCGGCGACCTGGCGGAATCAGCCCGCCTTGCCCTGGCTTGCGACCGCGGCTTGCGCCTTCGCGATCGCATCCTGGTCGCCCAGATAGTAGTGCTTGATCGGTTTCAGGTTGTCGTCGAGTTCATAGACGAGCGGCACGCCGTTCGGAATGTTCAGGCCGACGATGTCGTCGTCCGAAATATTGTCGAGATACTTCACCAGCGCGCGGATGGAGTTGCCGTGCGCGGCGATCACCACCTTGCGGCCCGACTTGATGGCCGGCGCGATCGACTCGTTCCACAAAGGCAGAACGCGCGCGACAGTGTCTTTCAGGCACTCGGTGAGCGGCAGCTGTTCGCGCGGCACCTTGGCGTAGCGCGGATCGGTGTACGGAGCGCGTTCGTCCGACGGATCCAGCGCGGGCGGCGGCGTGTCGTAGCTGCGGCGCCAGACCAGCACCTGTTCGTCGCCGAATCTGGCGGCGGTTTCCGCTTTGTTCAGACCCGACAGCGCGCCGTAGTGGCGCTCGTTCAGACGCCACGAATGCACAACGGGGATGTACATCTGGTCCATCTGGTCCTGCACGTGCCACAAGGTGCGGATCGCGCGCTTGAGCACCGACGTGTAGGCAATATCGAACGTGTAGCCGGATTCCTTCAGCAGCACGCCCGCTTGCTGCGCTTCACGGTTGCCCTGCCCGGTCAGGTCGACGTCGACCCAGCCCGTGAAGCGGTTTTCCTTGTTCCACGTCGATTCGCCGTGGCGGATGAGAACGAGTTTGTACATGAGATTGCCGGTCGGTAGTAAGGAAGCGGTAAAGCGCTGCGAGGCCCGTCTTGAGGAGCGCCGCCATCGCGTCAAACGGTTATTTTATAATGGGCGGATTGCCCTTTTCGATTTCTCTCTTTTTCGGCGGATTTTCCGTGAAGTTTTTCACTGATTACACAAACCTTGTACTGATCGCGATCGTCCTCATCTCCGGTGGGTTGCTGCTGTGGCCGACGATCAGCCGGCGCGGCCGTGGCGGCCTGTCGGCCGCTGAAGCCACCCAACTGATCAACCGTCGCAATGCGGCGGTCATCGATCTGCGTCCGTCGGCTGATTTTGCCAAGGGCCATCTGCCCGCGGCACGGCACCTTGAATTTGCTGAGCTGCAGGCAAAAGTCGCGCAACTCGTGAAGAACAAGAACAACCCGGTGCTGCTGGTGTGCCAGACCGGCCAGCAGTCGAACAAGGCGGCGCGTATCGTGCAAGATGCTGGATACGCCGAAGTCCACGTTCTCGAAGGCGGTGTCGACGCCTGGCAGAAAGCCGGCATGCCGGTTGTGAAACAAGGAGCAGCGAAGTGAACAAAGTGATCATGTACAGCACCCAGGTGTGTCCGTATTGCCAGATGGCCGAACGTCTTTTAAAGTCGCGCGGCGTCGAGCAGGTCGAAAAGGTACTGATCGACAAGGACCCGGCCCGTCGCGAGGAAATGATGACGCGGACCGGCCGTCGTACGGTGCCGCAGGTGTACATCGGCGAGACGCACGTCGGCGGGTACGATGATCTGTCCGCGCTCGATCGCGCGGGCGGTTTGATGCCGCTGCTCGAAGCTGCTGCCTGAAGCCGCCTGAGTTTGCGCGCCAGCTGGCGCGTGAGCCGGGTGGAACGAAACCAAGCCGGCGCATCGGCGTCCCGCCAAGGGCGGCGATGCGCCGCAACGATCTGGCGGCCCGTGGCTGAATGGGCCGCCGCCATGTGTATAAATCAGGGAATCATCCAATCATGTCCGACGAGAATAACCAGCCGTTCTTCAATATCCAGCGCATCTACCTGAAGGACATGTCGCTCGAGCAGCCGAATTCGCCGGCTATCTTCCTCGAGCAGGAAATGCCGTCGGTCGAAGTCGAAGTCGACGTGAAGGCCGAGCGCCTCGCCGACACCGTGTTCGAAATCCTCGTCACGGGCACCGTGACGGCCAAGGTGTCGGACAAGGTCGCGTTCCTGATCGAAGCCAAGCAAGCCGGCATTTTCGACATTCGCAACATCCCGGCTGAGCAGATCGATCCGCTGGTCGGCATTGCTTGCCCGACGATCCTGTTCCCGTACCTGCGCTCGAACATCGCCGACGCGATCACCCGCGCCGGTTTCCCGCCGATCCACCTCGCCGAAATCAACTTCCAGGCCCTGTACGAGCAACGTCTCGCGCAGATGGGCAGCCAGGACGGCGCGGGCGCGGCGCAAAACGGCGTCACGCATTAACGCGTCGCACGCAGAGCCGGCTATGAAGGTTGCTGTCCTCGGCGCCGGCGCATGGGGCACAGCCCTCGCCGGCCATCTGGCCGTACGGCACGACACGGTGTTGTGGGCACGGGAACCCGCGCTCGTGGCCGATCTCTCCGCTTCGCACGAAAACGCCCGCTATCTGGCGGGCGTTGCTTTGCCTGCGGCGCTTCGCTATGAAGCGGACTTGAGCGCGGCGCTCGACCACGCGCTTGCCGACGACGCCCTGTGTGTTGTGGCAACGCCAGTGGCCGGCCTGCGCGGTCTGTTTCGGGCGATGCACGACGCGGGCAAAGTGCCGGCGCATGTGGTATGGCTGTGCAAAGGTTTCGAAGCCGACTCGCAGCTGTTGCCGCATCAGGTGGTCGCCGCCGAACTGCCGGGGCACGTCAGCAACGGCGTGCTGTCCGGTCCGAGCTTCGCGCGCGAAGTCGGGCAGGGGCTGCCGGTGGCGTTGACCATCGCGAGTGCGTCGGCGGCTTGCCGCGAGCGCACGGTCGCCGCGTTCCATCATGGCGCCATGCGCATCTATACCGGCGACGACGTCGTCGGCGTGGAAGTCGGCGGCGCGGTGAAGAACGTGCTGGCGATCGCGACGGGCATTGCCGACGGCCTCGGCCTCGGTCTGAATGCGCGCGCTGCGCTGATCACGCGCGGCCTCGCTGAAATGTCGCGTCTCGGCGTGACGCTCGGCGGTCGCGCGGAAACGTTCACAGGTTTGACCGGGCTGGGCGATCTGATTCTGACCGCGACGGGCGATCTGTCGCGCAATCGCACGGTCGGCATGCAGCTCGCCGCCGGCCGCACGCTCGACGATATTCTCGGCGGCCTCGGTCACGTGGCCGAAGGTGTGCGTTGTGCACAAGCCGTCCTGGCGATCGCGCGCGCGCATGCGATCGAGATGCCGATCACGCAAGCGGTCTGTGCCGTGCTATTCGACGGCGTGGCCCCGCGTGACGCCGTCAGCGCCCTGCTGCGGCGCGATTCGAAAGCCGAATAAGTCCCGTCTTTCAGCCGTTTGGCGCGAAAACGCGCTGAACGGCTGCCCGCCATCGCTGTCCACGTTTTATCGACGCTTCGGACTAGCGGGGTTCCCATGCTCACTTTCAATCGTTGTACGTTAGAGGCGCGCGTGGTCGACATCACGACGCTCGCCGTCGATGCAATCGTCAACGCCGCGAATACGTCGTTGTTGGGTGGGGGCGGCGTGGATGGCGCGATTCACCGCGCGGCCGGCAAGGAGTTGCTGCGCGAATGCGAGACGCTCGGCGGCTGTGCGACCGGCGACGCGAAAATCACCCGCGGCTATCAATTGCCGGCCAAACACGTGATTCACGCGGTCGGCCCGGTCTGGCAGGGCGGCGCGCGCGGCGAGGCGGATCTGCTCGCCTCGTGTTATCAGCGCTCGCTCGAAGTGGCGCATCAGGCGCATTGCAAGAGCATTGCGTTTCCCGCAATCAGTTGCGGGATCTACCATTTTCCCGCCAACGAAGCCGTGCAGATCGCGCTCGGCACTGTGCTGGAAACGCTGCCGCGCACACCGGGCATCGAGCGCGTGGTGTTCGCCTGTTTCGACGACGCGATGCTCGCGCGCTTCGAAACCGAGTTGAAGCGCCGTCAGACGCCGCCTTCGAAGCCGGTCTGACGCCACGCTTCGAACACCACGATTGCGACGGTGTTCGACAGATTCAGGCTGCGGTTGTCCGGCCGCATCGGCAGACGCACCCGCTGTTCGTTGGCGAATTGATCGAGCACCGCGTCGGGCAGGCCGCGCGTCTCGGCGCCGAACACGAACCAGTCGCCGGCTTGAAATGCGTGCTCGTGAAAGCGGCCCGAGCCCCGCGTGGTGAACGCGAACATGCGCGCCGGATCGGGCGCTTCGCTGGCGATGAACGCTGCCCAATCGGCGTGCACGTTCATCCGCGCATACTCGTGATAGTCGAGGCCGGCGCGGCGCAATTTGGCGTCGTCGAGTGGAAAGCCGAGCGGCTCGATCAGATGCAGCCGCGCGCCCGTGTTGGCGCACAGGCGGATGACGTTGCCGGTGTTCGGCGGAATTTCCGGTTCGACGAGAACGACATTGAACATGATGGGATCAGGTTGAGACTAGTTTTTTGGCGTGCGCAGCGCGACGAAGTTGGTGACGCGCCGTGCACCGGCGGCCTTCAGCGTGCGCGCCAACGCTTCGAGCGTCGCACCGGTCGTCATCACATCGTCGACGATGCCGACGTGCAGACCCTGCGCCGGTTTCACGACCTGGAACGCGCGGCCTACATTGAGCCGGCGCGCATCGAGGTCGAGCCGCGATTGCGGCGCGGTGTGGACGGTCCGATGCAGCAGGGTTGTGTCGCTGCGCACATTTAGCGCGCGGGCCAGCGGTTTGGCGATTTGCCACGCCTGGTTGTAGCCGCGTTCGGCCAGCCGCTTGTTGGCGAGCGGCACGGGCGCGATCACGTCGGGCCATGCCGATGCATCTGCCAGCGAGTCTTCGGCTAGACGTGCGAGGCGTTGCGCAAATTCGCGCGCCAGCATGAGCCGTGCGCGAAATTTCAGGCCGAGCGCGAGGGCGTCGAGCGGCGCGCGGTAGTCGGCGAGCGCGAAGGTCGCGTCGAACGGCGGCGGCTCGCCGATGCAATCCGCGCAGCGATAGTGCGCGCGCCCCGCGCGCTGCGTTCCGGGCAACGGAACGGCGCATGCCGTGCAGCGCAATCTGCTTTCATTCCAGTACGCTTCGTCGCAACCGGCGCATAGCGTCTTGTGCGACAAATTGCCGCACAGTGCGCACAGGTTCGGCAGCGCGGCGTGCACGACGTGTGGCCATGCCGAATGCAAGCCGCGCACAAAACGCGTGCACCGGCTAATGGAAGACGAAGAAAATGATCGAAATGACATGATCGGACCGCCCGCGAAGGCCTTTCACGCTGAAGGGACGGAAGCGAGCGAGTATACTTCGGGCTCTTCGCCAGTACGACACCCATGTCCCCATCTCCCGCTCAATCTGGCCGTCCGGCCTATGATTCCCGGCGCCTCAGGCGGATTTTCGACCGCCGTGCAGCGACCTTCGACGAAGTCGCGTTCCTGCCGCGCGAAATCGCGCAACGCATGCGCGAGCGTCTCGACTACATCAAGGTCGCGCCGTCGAGCGTGCTCGACGCGGGCTGCGGCATGGGCGAAGACATTCCCGCGTTGCGCGAGCGCTTTCCCGAGGCGCCGGTGTTCGGCACCGATCTGTCGCATGGGATGCTCGTGCGTGCGCTGCGCCACGACGCCGGCGACACGAGCTGGCGGCGCTTTCTGCCTGCAACGCTCGGCAAGGCGCTCGGCGCGCGCGGTCCGCGGTTTGCGCAGGCCGACTTCTCCGCGCTGCCGTTCGCGGCCGGCGCCTTCGAATTCGTCTGGTCCAATCTCGCACTGCACTGGCACTCGCGGCCGGATCTCGTATTTCCCGAATGGCAGCGGGTATTGAAAGTGAACGGCCTGCTGATGTTCAGCACGCTCGGTCCCGATTCGCTGAAGGAATTGCGCGGCGCGTACGCCGAGGTCGAGGCGGCGCACGGCGTGAGTTCGCGCGCGCATGTCATTGACTTCGTCGACATGCATGATCTTGGCGACATGCTGGTCGAAAGCGGCTTCGAGATTCCCGTGATGGACCAGGAAGCGCTGACCATTACTTATAAGTCGCCCGAGTCGCTGCTCGCGGACGTGCGCCGTTGGGGCGCGTATCCGTTCGAGCGCGCGGCGTCGTCGAATCCGGCTGCGCGCCGGCTGCGCAAGGCTTTGCTGGCGGCGCTCGAAGCCCGCCGGCGCGCCGACGGCACGATCGCGCTGACCTTCGAGGTGATCTACGGGCACGCATGGAAAGCCGTGCCACGCACCACGGCGGAAGGTCATGGGATCGTGCGGATCGAGGACATCGGGCGAGGTTCGTCGAAGAATCGTTGAAGCGGTAAAGAGGACATCTGTTATGTCTGAAATTAGCGCTTCAAAAGACGCCCGGAGGGTGCGTCAAAACGGCGCGGAGGCTTGTCGCGCCTGGCTTGTGAGCCGATAGAGGCTTGCTTGTGGATGCTATGGATCACGCCTATAATGCGTCAGTTTGTCGCCCGGAGTTCCCACATTTGGGGCGGCAGGCCCGAGGCGCGGGGCTGCAACACGAGGTGGCGCGGCGGTTATGGAAGGCCGCGGGCGGCGATTCGCGGGAGGCAGCGATGGATGCTTCAGATCTGCTGGCGGATTCTGACCCAGTCCTCAAAGACTGGACGATGAAACGCAACTGTTCGATATCGCCACGGCAGTTCGTGTGTTTCTACGTGTCGCTTGCGTTGTTCTCGCTGGCAATTGCTTTCATGCTGGTTCTGGTCGGCGCCTGGCTGGTGTTGCCGTTCACCGGTATCGAATTGTTGGCGGTGGGCATCGCGTTTGCCATATATGCGCGCCATGCTGTCGATTACGAGCGCGTCCGGCTGTTTCAGAACCGGCTCGTCATCGAGCAGGTCAGCGCGGAGCAGCTCACGCAGTTCGAATTCAATCCGCGCTGGGTGCGGATCGAGGCGGGCGCAACGCCGCGTGACCAGATCAAACTGGTCTCGCGCGGCCAGACGATCATGATCGGGCAACATCTCGCGCAGTATCGGCGCGCGCAGTTCGCAGGCGAATTGCGTATGTGGCTCACGCGTTGTTAAACGCGTGAAGGCGCGCGGCGTTCACGGGGAGCGCGGGGCAACCTGCCAGCGGGGTCGAGGGTTTGAATGGAAATTTTGGGTAAGGAAGCTATGAAAACAATCAAGCGAGCCCTCATGGGCGTGCTGGCGATGAGCGGACTGCTTTTCGCCGGTGCCGCCCTGGCAGTGGGCGATGTTCCGGGCGGCCCCGCCGTCAACGAGATCAATCTCCAGCCGCCTGTGACGAAAATCGCTGAGGAGCTCTACAACCTTCACACGTTCATGCTGATTCTCTGCACGGTGATTTTCATCGGCGTGTTCGCTGTGATGTTCTATTCGATCTTTGCCCACCGCAAATCGAAGGGTCACAAGGCTTCTAACTTCCACGAAAGCACCACCGTCGAAATCATCTGGACGATCGTGCCGTTCGTTATCGTCGTGCTGATGGCGCTTCCCGCCACCAAGACCGTCGTCGCGATGAAGGACACCACCAATGCCGACGTCACCATCAAGGTCACGGGCTATCAGTGGAAATGGGGTTACGACTACGTGAAGGGTCCGGGCGAGGGCATCAGCTTCCTGTCCACGCTGGCCACGCCGCGTGCGGAAACCGACGGTCGCCAGCCGATTTCCACCACGTATCTGCAGGAAGTCGACAATCCGCTCGTCGTCCCGGTCGACAAGAAAATCCGCATCATCACCACCGCGAACGACGTGGTCCACTCCTGGTACGTGCCGGCTTTCGGCGTGAAGCAGGATGCGATTCCGGGCTTCGTGCGCGATACGTGGTTCAAGGCTGAAAAGGTCGGCACGTTCCGCGGCTTCTGCACCGAACTGTGCGGCAAGGAACACGCGTTCATGCCGGTGGTGGTCGAGGTGCTGTCCGCTGACGACTACGCGAAGTGGGTCGACGCGCAGAAAAAGAAAATGGCCGCCGGCCAGGACGATCCGAACAAGACGTATACGCTCGCCGAGTTGATGGAGCACGGCGGCAAGGTGTACGCAGCCAACTGCGCGGTCTGCCACCAGCCGACCGGCAAGGGCGCAGGCGCCTTCCCGGCGATCGACGGCAGCAAGATCGCCAACGGCTCGCTCGCCGAGCACGTGAGCCTCGTGCTGAAGGGCAAGAACGCGATGCCTTCGTGGGCGCCGACCTTGAACGACGTCGAAATCGCCTCGGTCATCACGTTCGAACGTAACTCGTGGGGCAACCACACCGGCGACCTTCTCCAGCCGACACAGGTTGCGGACGCCCGTAACGGCAAGCTGCCGGAAGGCGGCAACCATCTAGCCGAAGCGGGCGCAGCGGCAAGCGGCGCGGAAGCGGCGGCTTCGGGCGCAGCGGGTGCCTCGGGTGCCGAAGCGGCTGCGGCCGGTTCGGAGAGCGCGGCAACGTCGCAGGCAGCGCTTCCGGCAAACGTCTACTTCGAGACCGGCAAGAGCACGCTGCCGGCCGACGCGAAAGCGGCGGTCGACGCGGCCGCGGCCTACGCGAAGGCGCATCCGGACGCGAAGTTCGTGCTGTCGGGTTTCACCGACGCCACCGGTTCGGCCGACGCCAACGCGAAGCTCGCGAAGAGCCGCGCCGAAGCTGTGCGCGACGCGTTGAAAGCAGCCGGCATTGCCGAAGACCACATCAATTTGAAGAAGCCGGAAACGATCACGGGCGGCAGCGACGCGAAAGAAGCCCGGCGTGTTCAGATCAGCCCGGCTGCCTGACGTGTTCATGGTCAGCACCGCAGTATTCGCTTTAGGAGATTGTCATGTCTAGCATCGGACACGATGTAGTCGCGGGCCACGAGCACGTGCACGGCGAGCATGCCCACGAAACGCCGCATGGCTGGCGCCGTTGGCTGTTCGCAACCAATCACAAGGACATCGGTACGCTGTACCTGATCTTCTCGTTCACCATGTTCCTCTCCGGGGGCGTGATGGCGCTGATGATCCGTGCCGAGCTGTTCGAGCCGGGTCTGCAGATCATGCGTCCCGAGTTCTTCAACCAGTTGACCACCATGCACGGCCTGATCATGGTGTTCGGCGCGATCATGCCGGCGTTCGTCGGCTTCGCGAACTGGATGGTGCCGCTGCAGATCGGCGCATCGGACATGGCCTTCGCACGGATGAACAACTTCAGCTTCTGGCTGCTGCCGGTTGCTGCCGTTCTTCTGGTCGGTTCGTTCTTCTCGCCTGGCGGCGCGACCGCCGCAGGCTGGACGCTGTACGCGCCGCTCTCCACGCAGATGGGCCCCGGCATGGACTTCGCGATTTTCGCGGTCCACTTGATGGGTGCGTCGTCGATCATGGGCGGGATCAACATCGTCGTGACGATCCTGAACATGCGCGCACCCGGCCTCACGCTGATGAAGATGCCGATGTTCGTCTGGACGTGGCTGATCACTGCGTACCTGCTGATCGCCGTGATGCCGGTTCTGGCAGGCGCGATCACCATGGTGCTGTTCGACCGCCACTTCGGCACGTCGTTCTTCAACGCGGCAGGCGGCGGCGACCCGGTCATGTACCAGCACATCTTCTGGTTCTTCGGTCACCCCGAGGTGTACATCATGATCTTGCCGGCGTTCGGGATCGTGTCGCAGGTGATCCCGGCGTTCTCGCGCAAGCCGCTGTTCGGCTATAGCTCGATGGTGTATGCAACCTCGTCGATCGCGATTCTGTCGTTCATGGTCTGGGCGCACCACATGTTCGCCACCGGCATGCCGGTGACCGGCCAGCTGTTCTTCATGTACGCGACGATGCTGATCGCGGTGCCGACCGGCGTGAAGGTGTTCAACTGGGTCGCGACGATGTGGCGCGGTTCGCTGTCGTTCGAAACGCCGATGCTGTTCGCTGTCGGCTTCCTGCTGGTCTTCACGTTCGGCGGTCTGTCGGGCCTGATGCTCGCGATGGCGCCGCTCGACATCCAGTATCACGGTACCTATTTCGTGGTGGCGCACTTCCATTACGTGCTGGTGGCGGGTTCGCTGTTCGCGCTGTTCGCCGGGTGGTACTACTGGGCGCCGAAGTGGACCGGCTGGATGTACAACGAAACGCGCGGCAAGATCCACTTCTGGGCGTCGATGTTCTTCTTCAACCTTGCGTTCCTGCCGATGCACTTCGTCGGTCTCGCAGGCATGCCGCGTCGTTACGCCGACTATCCGGCGCAGTTCACCGACTGGAACCAGGTCATCTCGATCGGCGCATTCGGCTTCGGTTTGGCACAGGTCTACTTCCTGTTCGCAGTCGCACTGCCGGCATACCGCGGCGGCGGCGAGCTTGAAAAGGCCGGCGACAAGCCGTGGGATGGCGCAACGGGTCTCGAATGGACCGTGCCGAGCCCGGCTCCGTTCCATACGTTCGAAAACCCGCCGACAGTCGAGTAATCGGCGTTCAGCGAGAGTGACGGTTCCAGCGGCGGCGCGAGTAGGTGTCGCAGCCGCCGGAACCGGGCAGCCGGCCAGGCGGCCGCTGCAAAACGGTAGTCACGAAAGTATTCAGAAAGTCGAGCATGACGCCCAATCCACAGGAAAGACGTACGCCGGAACAGATTCGCGCGAGCAACAGGCGGATAGGTTGGGTGATGCTCGCCATCGCCGCGGTCTTTTTCGCGAGCGTCATCATCAAGCAGTGGTGGTTCGCCTGACGCGGCCGTTGCAGTCTGGTTTGCAGGTTTGTTGAGGATTGAGATGTCGACGCAACCGCCGGCTCAGGCCGATCGCTCTTTTAACCGTTCGATGCTGATCAAGCTGTTCGTCGTCGCGCTGATGATGTTCGGGTTTGGTTTTGCACTGGTGCCGATGTACCGCGCGATCTGCCAGATCACCGGCATCAACAACCTCGTGCAGCGTGATGCCACGGCGCGCGAGGCGAAGAACACGCAGGTCGACATGAGCCGCACGATTTCGATCGAATTCGATGCGAACGCGCGCGGTCCGCTGGGTTTCAAGCCGGAGCAGCGCAGTCTCGATGTGCATCCGGGCGAAGTGACGACGGTGATGTACGAGGTCAGCAACGAACAGGCGCGCACGATTCAGGCGCAAGCCATTCCGAGCTACGCGCCGAAGCAGGCCACCGAGTACTTCAAGAAGATCGAGTGTTTTTGCTTTACGCAGCAGACTTTGACGGCGAATCAGACGAAGCGGATGCCGGTGGTGTTCGTGGTCGATCCGAAGTTGCCGAAGGATGTGAAGACGATCACGTTGTCGTATACGTTCTTCGAACTGAACACGCCGGCGCCGGCGGCTGCCGGTACCGCGGCACCCGCGGCCAACACGGCGGCAACCACCGCCAATCCCGCCTGATGGCGTTTGCCGCAGGCGAAGGGAGAGAAGACGTATGAGCGATAACGGAGGCGGCCCGCGCAAGAGCAGTTTCGGCCAGTCGATGAAAGCCGTGTTCTGGTCGTTTTTCGGCGTGCGCAAGCGGCGCGATCTGGAAGCGGACGCGGCGCTGAACCCGCTGCATGTGATTGCAGCAGCGCTGATCAGTGCGGCGATGCTGATTGTCGTGTTGATTCTGATCGTGCGCGCCGTAGTGGGTTGAGGCGGCAGTCGAACAAGTAGTACCGGGCGCTGCAAAGCCCACGAATTAGAGTGAAGCGGTGCGGTACCGACGCGCCGCCGAAGATACAGCCGGAGATTCCGGAACAACTGGACTGAAGTGGAGAATCAAGAATGAGCGGTCAAAACGAGAGCCCGTACTATTTCGTACCGCATCCGTCGCGGCATCCGATCAACGCCGCGGTCGGATTGCTGGTCATGCTCGGATCGCTTGCGGCCTGGATCAACGACCATACCCTGGCGCCGATCGGCGTCGTCGTCGGTCTGCTGTGGCTGCTCTTTACGTTGTGGCACTGGTTCGGCGACGCGATCGCGGAATCGGAAGGCGGCATGTACGGCAAGAAAGTCGACAAGTCGTACCGCTGGAGCATGAGCTGGTTCATCTTCTCCGAAGTGATGTTCTTCGGCGCGTTCTTCGGTGCACTGTTCTATGCCCGTGAGATCGCGATGCATCAACTCGGCAGCCTCGACTACAAGCTGATCTGGCCGGATTTCTCGGCAGTGTGGCCGAACAACGGTCCGGCAGCGCTGGTGTCGACCTTCAAGTCGATGCAGCCGTGGCCGGTGCCGACCATCAACACGGCGCTGCTGCTGTCGTCGGGCGCCACGCTGACGGTTTCGCACCATGCACTGCGCGAAGATCATCGCAAGAAGGCGATCGCCTGGCTGGCCGCCACGCTCGTACTCGGCGTCAGCTTCCTGTTCCTGCAAGGCTTCGAATATTTCCACGCGTACAACGAACTGAACCTGACGCTGTCGTCGGGTGTATATGGTTCGACGTTCTTCCTGCTGACGGGCTTCCACGGTTTCCACGTGTTCCTCGGCGGCACGATGCTGGCAGTGGTGCTGGTGCGGATGATCCGCGGCCACTTCACGGCGGAGCATCACTTCGCGTTCGAAGGCGCGGCTTGGTACTGGCACTTTGTTGACGTCGTGTGGCTCGGGTTGTACGTCGTCGTGTACTGGCTGTAACGCAGTCTGGCCTGCCTCATACCGGTTTCCCGGAATCGGTTGCCGGAAGCGGTTGCCGGAAGCGGTTGCCGGAAGCGGCTGCCGGAATACGCGGGCCGTTCGCGCAAAACTCCCCAAGGGCGCCGCGCACGGGCAGTACGAAAAGACTTATGCAGCGCCGCCCTCGACCCTGTCAGGGCGGCGTTTTGCTTGATGAAGGGGATTTTTGCGTCGAGCTCAACGCCCGTAAGGAATACCGGTCGACTGAATCCAGCCCATCCAGTGTGCGAACAGGATGAACAGGAACAGCGAGATCGACAGGCCCACCCGTGTGGCGAGCGACCAGACCATCCGTTTGGTTTTGCCCTTGTCATGCATCATGAAGTACAGCGCCGACACCATGCTGGCGATGATCAGGACGAAGGCGATGGGAACGAGAATGTGCATGGAACCAACTGAGATCGGAAAGCGCAGAGGCAAGACAGTTATTATCGCACCGCGCGCCGGCGTCTGTCGTGTGTTCCAGGCGGTGCCGCAAGCGGTGGTGGAGTGTTTTCGGTGAAGATCCGCCTGATTCCCGCGCTGTTGATTCTGCTGGTGATCGCGGTGACGGTGCGGCTCGGTTTCTGGCAGCGCGACCGCGCGCATCGGAAGGAAGCGCTCGAAGCGCACATCGCACAGTTCGAAAATGCGCCCGCGCAGTTGATCGGCGCCGCACCGATTGAACTGAAGGGTATCGAATTTCATCGCGTGAAAGCGCGTGGCAGCTTCGTCGCGGACAAGGTCGTCTACCTCGATAATCGCCCGTATAACGATCAGCCGGGTTTTTACGTCGTGATGCCTTTTAAACTGGCCGGCGGCGGGTATGTGCTGGTCAATCGCGGCTGGCTGCCGCGCAACATGAACAATCGCGAGACGATCGCGCCGTACACCACGCCGCAAGGCGAGATCGACATCGAAGGCATTGCGCGTGCCGATGCCACGCGCGCATTCGAGTTGGGGCAGGGTGGTTCGGCCGCGCATCAACTGATCCGCCAGAATCTGGATACCGGCGCCTACGCGGCGGAAACCGGTCTGCCGCTGCAATCGTTCGTGATCCAGCAATTGAGCGGCGACGGCGACAAACTGGTGCGCGATTGGCCAGCGCCGACAAGCGGCGTCGAGCGTAACTACGGCTACATGTTCCAGTGGTGGGGCATGGCGGTCGCGGCCTTGGGCTTCGGTCTCTACGCCGCGCGCCGCGCCGCGAAGAAAGAGCACGCGCCGAGCGTGTAATGCAGCGCGCGCGGCTTCGTGGCCCAAGGGCCGGAACCGCGCAATCATTGAAAGAGGTCCTGTAGTGTCGACGCAATCTCCCCGTTCGCCGCAAGCCGGCAAATCCGCCGCACCCAAAGTGATGCCCGGCCAGCCGAACGGTCAGGGATCGTGGCGGCGTGGCCGCTGGACTCTGCTGCTGTTGGCGATCATCTGCGCCGCGCCGATCGTCGTGTCGTATTTCACGTACTACGTGATCAAGCCGGCCGGCGGCAGCACGAGCTACGGCACGCTGGTCGAACCGCAGCGGCCGATTCCCGAATCGCTCGTCGTGACAGGCGAAGACGGCAAGCCGGTCAAGCTCGCTTCATTGCGTGGCCGCTGGCTGCTGATCTCGGTCGACAGCAGCGCGTGCGACAAGGCCTGCGCCACCAAGCTGTACTTCATGCGACAAATCCGCGCAGCTCAAGGCCCGGAACGCGAGCGCGTCGTCGAGGTGTGGCTGCGCACCGATGCAGGCAAGGTCGCCGACGTGATACAAAAGGCCTACCCTGACACCGCCATGCTGGTCGCCGACCCGGCGCAGGTGTCAGCCTGGCTGCCCACCGACAACGGCACCAGGCTCACCGACCACCTCTACATGGTCGATCCGAACGGCAACCTGATGATGCGTTTCCCGAAAGATCCGAATCCCAGCAAGATCAAGGGCGACGTGACGAAGCTGCTCAAATGGTCGAGCATCGGCTGATGCCGCAACCAGGGTAAGAACGATGTTTGTACTGCAACTGGCCCTGATCGGCTTGTGTATTGCGTTGTTGCCGCTGTCCTACGTATGGGTCAAGGCCGACGACAACAAATTCCGCAAGCTGGTCTGGCTCACCACTTTCCTGACGCTGGACCTGGTGATGTTCGGCGGCTTCACGCGCCTCACCGATTCCGGCCTCGGCTGCCCGGACTGGCCGGGCTGCTATGGCACCTCGTCGCCGTTCATCGCGCACGCCGCGATTACCGCCGCGCATCAGGCGATGCCCACCGGGCCGGTCAGCATGACCAAAGCCTGGATCGAGATGATCCACCGTTACTTCGCGATGGCGATCGGCGTGCTGATCATCGCGCAGACCGTCATTGCGTGGACGGCTCGCATCAAGCGCCGTCCGTTGCATGTGTCGCCGTGGTGGCCGACCTCGCTGTTGCTGCTGATCCTCGTGCAGGGCGCGTTCGGCGCGTGGACGGTGACCATGAAGCTGCAACCGGTCATCGTGACGACGCACCTGCTGCTCGGTCTCGCGCTGCTCGGCACACTCGGCTGGCTGGCCGCCCGGCAGACACCGCTGCCTGCTTATGAGCCTGAAGCCGCGCGCTGGCGTGCGGCAGCGATTGGCGGGCTGATTCTGCTGGTCGCGCAGATTGCGCTGGGCGGCTGGGTCAGCACGAACTACGCGGTTCTCGCCTGCACGGATTTCCCGACCTGCAACGGCCAATGGGTCCCGCCGATGGACTTCGCGCACGGCTTCCACCTGTGGCGCGCGCTCGGCATGACCGGCGACGGCGACATGATCACACAGGACGCGCTGGTGGCGATCCACTGGACCCATCGCACGTTCGCGCTTGTGGTGGTCGCCTATCTGGTCTGGTTCGCGCTGAAGCTGCGCCGTTTCGAGTCGCTGCGGCGGCCGGCGAACGGCGTGCTGCTGGTGGTGTTGGTCCAGTTCGTCACCGGGCTGTCGAACATCGTCCTGCAATGGCCGTTGCCCGTTGCTGTCGCCCATAACGGTGGGGCCGCGATCCTGCTGCTTCTGCTCGTTATGTTAAACTTTCGGATCGCTTATAGCCGTCCCGGCCGCGCCGTGTTGCCTGCGCGCGATGCCGCGCCAGCGTGACCCCACATGGACAGCACAACACTCTCCCAAACGCCCGGCAGCCGGGTCTCCCAGTACATCGCCCTGACCAAGCCGCGCGTCACGCAGCTTGCGGTGTTCTGCGCCGTGATCGGCATGTTTCTTTCGACCCCCGGCATGGTGCCGTGGACCGTGCTGATCGGCGGCACCGTCGGCATCTGGCTGCTGGCCGGTGCGGCGTTCGCCATCAATTGCCTCGTCGAACAGAAAATCGACGCGAAGATGCGCCGTACCTCGTGGCGTCCATCCGCGCGCGGCGAGATCACGACCCCGCAGATCCTGCTGTTTTCGGCTGTGCTCGGCGGACTTGGCATGTGGACGCTCTACACGTTCGCCAATCCGCTCACCATGTGGCTGACGCTCGCCACTTTCGTCGGCTATGCGGTCATCTACACGCTATTGCTCAAGCCGGCCACGCCGCAGAACATCGTGATCGGCGGCGCGTCAGGCGCGATGCCGCCGGCGCTCGGCTGGGCCGCGGTCACCGGTCACGTGCCGGGCGACGCGTGGATTCTCGTGCTGATCATCTTCGTGTGGACGCCGCCGCATTTCTGGGCGCTCGCGCTGTATCGCCGCAAAGACTACGAAAACGCCGGCCTGCCGATGCTGCCGAACACGCACGGCGAGAAGTACACGCGGCTGCATATTCTGCTGTACACCGTGATCCTGTTCGCAGTCACGATGATGCCGTTCATCTCCGGCATGAGCGGCGTGGTGTATCTCGTGTCGGCGGTGCTGTTGGGCGCCGTGTTCCTTGCCTACGCGTGGAAGATCTATCGGGAATATTCCGACGACCTGGCGCGCAAAACCTTCCGTTACTCGATCGTGTATCTGTCGCTGCTGTTCGCCGCGCTGTTGATCGACCACTATGCGCGCGTCGTGATCGGCGCGTAACACCATGCTCAAAGACCGCCTCGCGCGTAGCGCGCGTGCTGCCGTGATTGCCTGTGCGCTCGGCGGCGCGCTGCTGGTGGCCGGCTGCGGCAAGCAGCAGCCGGCGTTCCAGAATGTCGATATCACCGGCAACACGCAATTCGCCGGCAACTTCTCGCTGCCCGACACGGCCGGCAAAATCCGCACGATGGCGGATTACAAGGGCAAAGTCGTGGTGCTGTTCTTTGGCTACACGCATTGCCCGGACGTTTGTCCGACCACGATGGCCGAGCTCTCGCAAGCGCTCCAGCAACTCGGCCCCGAGGACGCGAAACGCGTGCAGGTGCTGTTCGTCACCGTCGATCCGGAGCGCGACACGCCGGCTTTGCTGGCGCAGTACGTGCCGGCGTTCAATCCGACGTTCGTCGGTTTGCGTCCGGCCGACCAGGCGCAACTCACCAAGGTCACGAAAGATTTCCGCGTCTATTACGCGAAGGTACCGGGCAAGACCGCCGACAGCTACACGATGGATCACACCGCAGCGAGCTATGTGTTCGACCCGGACGGCAAGCTGCGGCTATTCGCGCGCGACGGCCAGGGCGCGACGCCTTGGGTGCACGATATCAAGCTGCTGCTGGATTGATACTTTGACGCGCGGCTGATGCACCCGGGCGCGCGCATCAGCCGCGCGCCCGTTTTCAAATTCTTCCGCAGTAACCCTCAAGCCGGAATCGGCAAATTCACCCCCGGCGCCAGCCGCGTCGCCTTGAACTCCGTCACCTCGTAGCGTGCGAGGTTCTGCTCGGCGAACGGATCACTGGCGAGAATCTCATCTAGCTTATCGCGCTCGATGCGCACCGCCAGAATGATGCCGCCGTCGCGCGGCACCTTCGGGCCGGCGGCCACGAACACGCCTGCTTCGAACTGTTTGGTCAGAAACGCGCGGTGTGCTTCCAGCGCGTCGTCGATGCGCTCGAGCGGTGCGGTGTAGATGAGATTGATGACGTACATGAGCGGCCTCGTGAGCGATTGATCTGGCCGCCTGTGCTCGCGGCCAATGGCCTTCAATTATCGACCAGCGGACGATTTGTTGCGCGGGCTCAACGCGTGTGCACGGCGGTGCAGCGCGTGACCGACATCATGGGCGAGATCGCCGCGGCGTCGGAAGAGCAGAGCAGCGGCATTTCGCAGGTCGGCCGCGCGGTCACGCAGATGGATGAAGTGACGCAGCAGAATGCGGCGCTGGTCGAGCAGGCTGCGGCTGCGGCGGTTTCGTTGCAGGATCAGGCGGGGCGTCTGCGTGACACGGTGAGCGAGTTCCGCGTGAACGGCGCCGTTGCGTGACGCAGCGATCGGCGGCAGTCGCAGCGCAGCGAATGCCGCCCGCGCCGATGCAGTGCATAACCATATGCGATTGTGATATTTCCCATCTCGCCAGACGTATGAGACCATTTGCGGTCCAGTTGGCGGCGCGTCCATAAGGCGCTCGCCGCCGGCTTCCACCCGAATCTGACATCGATCAGAAGAACGCGAGAATCACATGCAGCGCAGAAACATCCTCAAAGCCCTCTCCGCAGTGGTCGCCGGCGCGGCGATCGTCACCAGCTTCGGCGCGCATGCCGACGACAAGGCCGTCAAGGTCGGCACCATCGGCGGCCCGGATGCGCAAATCTGGGAAGTCGTCACCAAGGTCGCGAAGCGCGAAGGCCTGAACGTGAAGGTCGTCGAGTTCAACGACTATGTGCAGCCGAACGCCGCACTCGACGCGGGCGATCTCGACGCCAACAGCTTCCAGCATCAGCCGTACCTCGACAGCCAGATCAAGCAGCGCGGCTACAAGATCGTCAACGCCGGCCTCACGTACATCTCGCCGCTCGGCATCTATTCGAAGAAGCTGAAGTCGCTGAAGGACCTGCCGCAGGGCGCGAAGGTCGCGGTGCCGAACGATCCGTCGAACGAGAATCGCGCGCTGCTGCTGTTGCAGGCGCAAGGCGTGCTCAAGCTGAAGGCCGGCGCGGGCACCAACGGCAATAACGCAACGGCGCTGGATGTCGAGGACAATCCGAAGAAGATCAAGCTGGTCGAACTCGACGCCGCGCAACTGCCGCGCTCGCTGTCGGACGTCGATGCCGCGGCGATCAACACGAACTTCGCTTTGGCCGCCGGTCTGCAGCCGACCAAGGACGCGATCGCGCTCGAAGACATCCGCAGCCCGTACGCGAACCTGATCGCCGTGCGCGCGCAGGACAAGGACAAGCCGTGGGTCAGGAAGCTGGTCGCGGCCTACCAGTCGGAAGACGTGCGTCAGTTCATCAAGACGCAGTTCAAGGGTTCGGTGGTGCCGTCGTTCTAAGCAACTGCGCGCAACCGGTACCGCAAAGTAAAAACGCCACGGGAAACTGTGGCGTTTTTTTCGTCCGAACCGTCTTGCGTCCGTGCGGTTGCGCCCCGGCGAGCCCGAGGCTACAACGCCAACTCCCATCGCTCGATCGTCAGATCCTTGCCGAAACGCCGCTCCGCGCTCGTGCCTGCCAGCTGAAAACCGGCGCGCTCGCATAGCCGCCGTGGTTCCTTGAGCGTACTCGCGGTGGTCAGCGTGAGCTTGGTGTAACCCGCGCGCCTCGCGAACCGCACGCCTTCGTTCATCAGTTGCGTGCCGACGCCCAGACGCTGCACGTCCGGCTCGACCCACAGGAGCCGCACGGCCGCTACCGTCGTCGACACGCCGACGATGCACACCGAGCCGATCACCATGCCATCCTGGTCGGCGATCCAGCACATCTCGCGCAGCGGATCCTGACGTTGCGAATAATCTGCGACGACGCGCGCAAGCAAGCCTTCGAACGATTGGTCCCAGCCGTATTCCGCGGCGAACCACTGCGCCTGACGATGCACGAGCCAGCCGCACTCGCCCGCGCGCGGCTGGCGCAGGATCACGAGTTCGTGTTTTGGCCCGCCGTCGAGCAGCCGCTCGATCAGCTTCATCGCCGCGATCAGCTGCTCCTGGGAGAGCGTGCTGAGGCCGTTCAGCACCGCCGAGACCTCCTCGATGGCCGCCGTATCGAGCGGTGCATACGCGGCGTGACCGCCCTCGGTGAGGGCGATCAGCGACTGGCGCGCGTCCGTGTCGGACGGTCGTCGGGTAATCAGGTTGCGTCGTTCGAAGCTGGTCAGAAGGCGGCTCAGATAACCGCTGTCGAGTCCGAGATTGCGCCCCAGCACCGAGGCGGTCTGGGCACGTCCGCGGGATAGCTCGTGCAGTACGCGCACTTCCGTCAGCGAGAAGGCGCTCTTTTGCAAATGCTCGTGCAGCGCACCAATGTGCTGCGTGTAGAAGCGATTGAAATGGCGGACGGCCTGAGCACGCCGCAGCGCCTCGGAATCTGTCAAATGCGGCTCCCCGGGAATTTTTACTGGCTTGGTACACAGCACTATATTGGAACGCTTGCCATTAAAAAAGTCGCTGCGGCAAGGGGGGGCGCGTCAAACTGGTATCAGAAAGGTATCGATTCCCAGGGATTTCTGGCATTTGGGACAAGAACCAGTGCGAACCGCTCCGACGCTTTCCGCTATTGCGAATACGGGTAAATCCTGATCCCCGAAACCCGCGTTCCAAAGCCCCTTAACCGCCTTCTAACGCCGTACCGGCAAGGCTTTCCGCGGATACGAACCAGCATGGGACCAATCGATTGACTGGTATTATGTTGGTTATATAATGGGCTCTCATTTTCGTAGGCCGCACTCTTCAAGACGACCGCCGGAGCCCCATGGAAACTCGCTGGTCCGCACTGATGCCTGACGCCCGCAACGTCACGCCGCTTTATTTGCAGCTCGCGCGCAATCTGGCGACGGCGATCCACTGCGGCGTGTGGTCGGCGGGTGAAGCACTGCCTTCGGAGCGCACGCTGTCGGATGCGATCGGCGTGTCGCGCATCACCGCGCGCAAGGCGATCGAACTGCTGGTCGAACAAGGGCTGATCCGGCGTGCACGCGGCGCGGGCAGCTTCATCACGCCGCGCGTCGAAGACCCGCTGTCGCGGCTCACCGGCTTCACGAAGAAAATGCAGCAACGCGGTTTCCGGCCGGATTCGGTGTGGCTCGAGCGCGATATCCGCGCCGCCAACCGTGACGAGCTGGTGCACCTCGGCCTGTCGCCCGGCACGGCGGTGGCGAGTCTGCGGCGTCTGCGGCGTGCGGACGGCATCGTGATGGCGGTCGAACATTCCGCGTTGCCGGTGGCCGTCGTGCCCGACCCGCTGGCGATCGGCGTGTCGCTTTACAGCTATCTCGAACAACGCGGTGCCGCCGTCGTGCGCGCGTTGCAGCACTTTCGCGCGGTCAACGCATCGAGCGAGATCGCCGCGCTGATGGACATCGAACCGCGTTCGGCGTTGCTGGTCATTACCCGTATCGGCTATAGCGCCGAACAGCGAGCGATCGAACTGACCGACACCTATTGCCGCGACGATTACTACGATTTTGTCGCTGAATTGCGCACATGATTTGCGCCCCTGAATTGCGCACCTGAGCGGTCCGCGCGGCCAGCCGCCATGTGCGGCGCCAGACAGCGCGATTCAGTCACAACCTGCATTACGCCTCACCAGAGAGACTCATGCTGACCGGAAACATACTCACCACCGATGGGTGGATTCACGGCACGCTCGAATACGAAAACGGCCGCATCACGGCGCTGACCGGCGAACGCGTCGATCCGTCGACGAACGACGCGCCGTACATCCTGCCTGGCTTCATCGATCTGCACGTGCACGGCGGCGGCGGCGCCGACGTGATGGAAGACGGCGATGCGATCGAAACCATTACCCGCACGCACGCGCGCTACGGCACGACCAGCCTGCTCGCCACCACCATGACCGCGCCGCGCGACGAGTTGATGCGCGTGGTCGCCGGCCTCGGCGACGTGGCGCGGCTCCGCACGCCGGGCGGTTCGCGCGTGCTCGGCGTGCATCTTGAAGGGCCTTACATCAATCCCGGCAAGCTTGGCGCGCAACCGGACGCAGCCGTTTCGGCGGTGATGGACGAAGTGCTGAAGTATCTGTCGATCGCGCCGATTCGCGTGGTCACGCTGGCGCCGGAAATCGCCGGCCACATGGAGATCATCTCCGAGATGGCGGCGCGTGGTGTGCGCGTGCAGCTCGGCCATTCGCTCGGCACGTACGACGACGCGGTCGCCGCACTGAAACACGGCGCCTGCGGCTTCACGCATCTGTTCAACGCGATGTCGCCGCTGCATCACCGTAATCCCGGCCTCGTCGGTGCGGCGCTCGCGCACGCCGAGTTCGCCGAAATCATTCCCGATTTGCTGCACGTCCATCCGGGGGCGATCCGCGCTGCGTTGCGCGCGATTCCGCGTCTGTACGTCGTCACGGACAGCACCTCGGCCACCGGCATGCCGGACGGCGAATACCGCCTCGGCAGCCAGCACGTGACGAAGTGTCTCGGCGGCGTGCGTCTCGCCGACGGCACACTCGCCGGCAGCACCCTGACGATGGATCAGGCGCTGCGCAATCTTGTGTCGATCGGCTTGCCGATCGCCGATGTGTCGAACCGTTTGTCGCGCTATGCCGCCGACTACCTCGGCGTCGAAGACCGTGGCCGCATCGTGCGCGGCGCGTGGGCCGATGTGGTCGTATTCGACCGCGAACTGGCGTTGAGCGCGACTTACGTCGAAGGAGAATCGATTGTCGAATATGCTTAACGAAGCGCTGGCGTCCGCCGAAACGGTCGCCGCGCAACTCACGGATACCTCGCGCGTCGAGGCATTGGCGGCCGCGCTCGCGGATGAGCCGCGCCATGTCGCGCTGACGATCGCGCGCGGCAGTTCGGACCACGCGGCGAGTTACTTCGCAAGCCTGACGATGAGCCGTATCGGTGTGCCGGTCGCTTCGCTGCCGATGTCGGTCGCGACACTCCAGCAAGCGCCGCTGCAGGTGCGCGGTCAGCTCGCGCTGGCGTTTTCCCAGTCAGGCAAGAGTCCCGATCTGGTCGGCACGATGGAAGCGCTGCGCAATGCCGGTGCGTTGACCGTGGCCGCGGTGAATGCGCCTAGCTCGCCGTTGGCCGATGCGTGCGAGTGGCATCTGCCGCTCGTCGCCGGTCCTGAGCTGAGCGTCGCGGCCACCAAGAGCTACATCGCGATGCTGTCGATTTCCGCGCAACTCGTCGCGCACTGGCAGCGCGACGAAGCGCTGCTCGGCGCGCTGCGCACCTTGCCCGATGCGTTGCACGCGGCCGGCAAACTCGACTGGCCGAAAGCGATCGACGAATTGCGCGACATCGAACGCATGATCGTGATCGGCCGCGGCCTGGGTCTCGCGATCGCGCAGGAAGCCGCGCTGAAATTGAAGGAAACCTCCGGCATCCAGGCGGAAGCGTTTTCGAGCGCGGAAGTGCGGCATGGTCCGATGGAACTGATCGACCGCGACTATCCGCTGCTGGTCTTCGCACCGCGCGGACCGGAGCAGGCCGGCTTGCTGCAACTCGCGCGCGACATGCGGGCGCGCGGCGCCCGCGTGCTGCTGGCCGCTCCGGACGACGTGCCCGAAGCAAGCTTGCCGCTTGCCGCCACCGCTCATGCGGCGCTCGACCCGATCGCCGCGATCCTGTCCTTTTATGTGATGGCCGCCGGCCTTGCCGCCGCGCGCGGGCGCAATCCCGATGCGCCGCGCCATCTCAACAAAGTCACCGAAACTCACTGATCGAGAAATCAGATGCGACGTGTCGAGGAGTCCCGCTTGATGAGCCATTCTGAAGGCCATATTGTTTTGCTCGCGCCGATGACCGGTCCGGTCGTGCTGCTGGCGAACGTACCCGACCCAGTGTTCTCGGGTGGGATGTTCGGCGACGGCATCGGCGTCGATCCGCTCGAGGGCCGGCTCGTCGCGCCATACGACGGCACCGTCACCCATCTCGCGCGTACCGGTCACGCCGTGACGCTGGCCACCGCCGAAGGCGCGGAGATTTTGCTGCATATCGGTATCGATACGGTCAAGCTGAACGGCAAGGGTTTTGCGCCGATGGTCGCGCAAGGCGCTCACGTGCGCGCCGGCGATGTGTTGATCGAATTCGATCAGGACCAGGTCGCGCTGAATGCGCCGAGTCTCGTGTCGGTGATCGCGATCGCCAATTCGGAGGCGTTCGAGATTGTCGAGCGTGTCGAAAGCGGCATGCTCAAAGCAGGAGAAACGCCGCTGCTGGTCCTGCGCGCTCGCGCCGGTGCGGCCGCGCAGGCATCGCGTGAGGCGACCCACGTCACCGAAGAAGCGCGTCAGCAGATCACGCTGCTCCACGCCGGCGGTTTGCACGCGCGGCCGGCCGCGCGTGCTCGTGAAGCGGCGCGCGGTTTCGATGCGCGCGTCGAAGTGCGCTATGAAGGACGCAAGGCGGCGATCGGGAGCGTGGTCGGTCTGCTCGGTCTGGGTGCGGGTGAGGGCGCGACCGTCGAGTTGCTCGGCGTCGGCCCGCAAGCGGCCGAGGCTGTCGAAGCAATCGCCCGCGAACTGACGCGTGAAGCGCAGGGCGAAGTCGAGGAACAGCCCGCACGCCAAATCTCGCCGGCGCCGCAACCCGTCGCGCACGCTGTGGGCGAACCGCTCGCGCCGAATACGCTCGCGGGCGTGTGCGCGGCGCCGGGCGTCGCGGTCGGCAAGCTGGTGCGTTGGGACGACGCGGATATCGATCCGCCGGAACAAGCGAAGGGCACATCGGCGGCGGAAAGCCGTCTGCTCGATAAGGCGATCGCCACCGTCGATGCCGAGCTGGGCACCACCGTGCGCGACGCGTCGCAACGCGGCGCGGTCGGCGAAGCGGGTATTTTCGCGGTGCATCGCGTGCTGCTCGAGGACCCCACCTTGCTCGATGCCGCGCGCGATCTGATCAGCCTGGGCAAGAGCGCCGGCTTCGCATGGCGTGACACGATCCGCGCACAGATCGGCATCCTGACAAATATCGAAGACGCGTTGCTCGCCGAGCGTGCCGCCGACCTGCGCGACATCGAAAAGCGCGTCCTGCGTGCGCTGGGCTATACGAACGCCGCAGCGCGCACGTTGCCGGAAGAAGCCATCCTGGCGGCGGAGGAATTCACGCCGTCGGATCTGTCCTCGCTGGATCGCTCGCGCGTCACCGCGCTGGTGATGGCGCGCGGCGGCGCGACTTCGCATGCGGCGATTCTCGCGCGTCAAGCGGGCATCCCCGCGCTGGTCGCAGTCGGCGATGCGTTGCACGCGATTCCCGAGGGCACGCAAGTGGTGGTGAACGCCACCAATGGCCGCCTGGAATTCGCGCCGACCGAACTCGACGTCGAACGTGCGCGTCTCGAGCGCAACCGCCTCGCCGGCGTGCGTGAAGCGAACCGCCGCACTTCGCAACAGGCTGCCGTCACTTCCGACGGCCGCGCGATCGAAGTCGCCGCCAACATCGCCACGCTCGACGACGCGAAAACCGCAGTCGACAACGGCGCCGATTCCGTCGGCCTGCTGCGTACCGAACTGCTGTTCATCCACCGCGCGCAGGCGCCGACCACCGACGAACATCGTCAGAGCTACCAGGCAATCGTCGACGCATTGAATGGCCGCACCGCGATCATTCGCACGCTCGACGTCGGCGCGGACAAGGAAGTCGATTACCTGACGCTGCCGCCCGAACCGAATCCGGCGCTCGGCCTGCGCGGCATCCGCCTCGCACAAGTGCGCCCGGACCTGCTCGACGACCAGTTGCGCGGTCTGCTGTCGGTCAAGCCGTTCGGCGCCGTGCGCATCCTGCTGCCGATGGTGACCGATGTCGGCGAGCTGATCCGCCTGCGCAAACGTATCGACGACTTCGCCCGCGAGTTGGGCCGTACCGAGCCGATCGAAGTCGGCGTGATGATCGAAGTGCCGTCGGCGGCCTTGCTCGCCGATCAACTCTCGCGACACGCGGACTTCCTGTCGATCGGCACCAACGATCTGACGCAATACACGCTCGCCATGGACCGCTGCCAGGCCGATCTCGCCGCGCAGGCCGACGGCTTGCATCCGGCGGTGCTGAGGCTGATCGCGGCAACCGTGCAGGGCGCCGGCAAGCATGGCAAATGGGTCGGCGTCTGCGGCGCACTGGCGGGCGATCCGCTTGCGATGCCGCTGCTGGTCGGCCTCGGCGTGACCGAACTTTCGGTGGATCCGGTGTCGGTGCCGGGCATCAAGGCGCGGGTGCGCAATCTCGATTATCAGCTGTGCCGTCAACGCGCGCAGGATGCGCTGGCGCTCGAGTCGGCACAGGCGGTAAGAGCAGTGAGCCGCGAAACCTGGCCTCTGGACTGAACCCTACACGGTCCGCAACCAGCTTCGCTCAATCATCACGTACAGCTACAAAACTCAACGACGAGACAAAGGATTGGAGGTATCGATGGATGGGAATCCGTTTCTGAAGGTGCAGCGCCTTGGACGCGCGCTGATGCTGCCGATCGCGGTGCTGCCGGTTGCCGGCCTGCTGCTGCGCCTCGGCCAGCCCGATGTGTTCAACATCAAGATGGTCGCCGACGCCGGCGGCGCGATCTTCGACAACCTGCCGCTCCTGTTCGCGATCGGTGTGGCGGTCGGGTTCGCGAAAGACAACAACGGCGTGGCGGCGCTCGCGGGCGCGATCGGTTACCTGATCGAAATCGCGGTGATGAAGGACATCAACGACAAGCTCAACATGGGCGTGTTGTCCGGGATCGTGGCAGGTATCGTCGCGGGCTTGCTGTACAACAGGTACAAGGACATCAAGCTGCCGGACTACCTCGCGTTCTTCGGCGGGAAACGCTTCGTGCCGATTGTCACGGGCGTCGTATGTCTGGCGATAGGCATCGTGCTCGGCTATGTCTGGCAGCCTGTGCAGGCCGCCATCGACCTCGCCGGACACTGGCTGACGACCGCCGGCGCGATCGGTGCATTCGTGTTCGGCGTGCTGAACCGCTTGCTGCTCGTCACGGGTCTGCATCACATCCTGAATTCGCTGACGTGGTTCGTGTTCGGCACGTTCACGCCGGCGGGCGGCGCCGCTGTGACGGGCGACCTGCATCGCTTCTTCGCCGGTGACCCGACCGCGGGCACGTTCATGACGGGATTCTTCCCGGTCATGATGTTCGGCCTGCCGGCCGCGTGTCTGGCGATGTTCCATGAAGCACCGAAGGATCGCCGCGCGGTGGTCGGCGGCCTGCTGTTCTCGATGGCCCTCACGTCGTTCCTGACGGGCGTGACCGAGCCGATCGAATTCAGCTTCATGTTCCTCGCGCCGGTGCTGTATGTGTTCCACGCGTTGCTGACCGGTCTGTCGCTCGCGATCTGCTCGGCGCTCGGGATTCACCTCGGCTTCACGTTCTCCGCGGGCGCGATCGACTACGTGCTGAACTACGGCCTGTCGACCAAGGGCTGGTGGGCGATTCCGATCGGCCTCGCGTATGCGGTGGCGTACTACGGTCTGTTCCGCTTCTTTATCCGCAAATTCAACATGGCGACACCGGGCCGCGAACCCGCTGCCGCCGATGAACAGGTGGAGTCGTTCACCGCTGGTGGCTACGTCTCGCCGGCTACCGGTGCGGCCGTGCCGCGCGCGCAGCGTTATATCGCTGCGCTGGGCGGCGCGTCGAATCTGTCGCTGGTGGATGCCTGCACGACGCGGCTGCGTCTGTCGGTGGTCGATTCGGACAAGGTCTCGGAAAGCGATCTGAAGACGATCGGTGCGCGCGGTGTGCTCAAGCGCGGCTCGACCAATGTGCAGGTGATCATTGGGCCGGAAGCCGACATCATCGCCGACGAGATTCGCACCGTGATCGCGCAAGGTGGCGGTGAGCCCGTGAAGCCGGCTGCTGCTGCTGTTGCGCCTGTTGCGCCTGTTGCGCCTGTTGCGCCTGTTGCGCCTGCTGCACCGGCTGCACCGGCTGCACCGGCTGCCTCGGCGGCGCCCGCGGCGGCGGCAACGAGCGCTCGAGGCGGTCCGCTCGACCCCGATCCGCTGCGTTGGCTCGCCGTGTTCGGCGGCGCGGGCAACGTGCTGTCGCTGGACGCCGTGGCGGCGACGCGTCTGCGTGTCGTGGTGCGCGATCCGTCGGCGCTCGATCGTCAGCGTCTGGCTACGCTCGATACCGCATGGGTCTCGGCGGATACCTTCCACATCGTCGTTGGCGACGCCGCGCAACGCTACGCCGCACAACTGGCAACGCGTCTGCTAGTGGCTGGCGGGACGACACCTCTGCCGGTGTGATACAGGGGTGATGGAGCGCGCTGAGTCGCTTCATCGCCGGCAATGCGGCAATAAAAAGCGCGGCAATAAAAAAGCGGCACCTTGGAAGCAAGGTGCCGCTTTTGCGCTTACCGGCAGCGTCGACGGCGGTGTGTCCGTCACAGGATGCGTCAACGCGTCTTATGCTTGCCCGCTTCCAATGGCCGGCGCGATTCGAGCCACATCACGTTGATGACGCCGAACGCCAACGCCACGCCAATGCCGAGAATCCAGCTGAAATACCACATCGCAAACTCCTGTTAATCGTTTCCGGATCAATACATCGAATGGTGATTTTCTTCGAGCGCCGCGGCGGTCACCTTGCCGCGCAACACGCGATACACCCAGCTCGTATAGAGCAGGATGATCGGCAGGAAGATGATCACGGCGATCAGCATGATCTGCAGCGTCATCTGACTCGAGGTCGAATCCCACACCGTCAGGCTGCTGCGGCCGTCGAGCGAAGAGGGCATGATGAACGGGAACATCGAGAAGCCAGCCGTCAGAATCACGCCGATGATCATCAGCGAGGTCGACAGGAAGGCGCTCTTTTCGAAGCGCGAGCGCGCCAGCAGCAATGCCAGCACGCCGCCCACCACACCCGCTACCGGTGCGGTCATCATCCACGGATAGGTCGCGTAGTTGGTGAGCCACAAGCCCGGTGCGCCGAGCACGTTCTTCAGGAGCGGATTGGCGACGGTGTCGAGCGGCGCGGCGTTGACGATCTGGTAGCCGCCGATCATCGTCGCGATCAGTGCGCCGGCAATCAGAAACAGCACCACGCCGACCAGTGAGGCGATCCGCAGCGCCGTGGACGCGCGCTGTGCGACGATGCCGTCCGCCTTCATCTTCACGAAGGCCGCGCCGTGGGCGGCCAGCATCGACACGCTGACGAGCCCGCACAACACCGCAAATGGATTGAGCAGCGCGAAGAAGCTGCCGTGGTACGTGACGCGCAGATCGGTGTCGAACGAGAACGGCACGCCTTGCAGCAGGTTGCCGAACGCGACGCCGAACACCAGCGCCGGCACGAAGCCGCCGACGAACAGCGCCCAGTCCCATGCGTTGCGCCAGCGCGGGTCCTCGCGTTTGCTGCGGTAGTCGAAACCGACCGGCCGGAAGAACAGCGAGAACAGCACCAGCAGCATCGCAAAGTAAAAGCCGGAGAACGATGCGGCGTACACCAGCGGCCACGCGGCGAACATCGCGCCGCCCGCCGTGATGAACCACACCTGATTGCCTTCCCACGTCGCGCCGACCGTGTTCACGACGATGCGCCGCTCGGCGTCGGTCTTGCCGATGAATGGCAGCAGAATCGCCGCGCCCATGTCGAAGCCGTCGGTGAGCGCGAAGCCGATCAGCAGTACGCCGATCAGCACCCACCAGATCAGTTTGAGGGTTGCGTAATCCATGATGATGATTTTTCCCTTAAGACGGCGTGGCGGCGATTCATGCGGCCGTGTTGGACGGCAGCGGCTGATTCAGCGGCTGTTGTTCGTGGTGATAGCGGCCCGTATACAGCGACGAGGGCCCGAGCCGCGCGTACTTGAACATCAGCATGATTTCGATGATGAACAGCACCGTGTAGAACACCACGAAGCCGGCGATACTCAGATACAGGTCGGTCGGCGTCAGGCTCGACGCGGACAGCGCGGTCGGCAGAATGCCGGCGATGGTCCACGGTTGACGGCCCACCTCCGCGACGATCCAGCCGAATTCAGCCGCGAGCCACGGCAGCGGAATTGCCCACACGGCCCAGCGCAGGAACCAGCGGCGCTTATCCAGCAGCAGCGAGCGCTGCGCGCAGAACCAGAACGCCAGCACGAAGGTCGCGAGGAACAGAATGCCGAGGCCGACCATCAGGCGGAACGAGAAGAACACGGGCGCCACCGGCGGGATCGTCTTCCTGGCGGCCTGGGCGATCTGATCAGGCGTTGCATCGGTGACGTTCGCGGTGAACTGCTTGAGCATCAGGCCGTAGCCGAGGTCCTTTTTGTGCGCGTCGAAGGCGGCTTTCGCTTCGTCGGTGGCGTCGCCTTGCTTCAGTTTTTGCAGCGCGGCGTAGGCCAGCATGCCGTTCTTGATGCGCACCTCGTTCTGCGCCATCAAATCTTTCAGGCCGAGCACCGGTTCGTCGATCGAACGCGTTGCGATGAGGCCGAGCGCGTACGGAATCCGGATGGCGTAGTCGGTGCGCTCTCCCTTCTGGTTCGGAATGCCGAAGATCGTGAACGGTGCGGGTGCGGGCGCCGTCTCCCACTCGGATTCGATCGCGGCCAGCTTCACTTGCTGAACTTCGCCGGTACGGTAGCCGGACTCGTCGCCGAGCACGATCACGCACAGCGTCGACGCCAGGCCGAAACCCGCGGCGATCGCGAACGAGCGCAACGCGAATTCGGTATCGCGGCGCTTGAGCAGATACCACGACGACACGCCGAGCACGAGCATCGACGCCGTCACATAACCGGCCGATACGGTGTGCACGAACTTGACCTGTGCGACCGGATTGAAGAGCACGGAAAAGATGCTGTCGAGTTCCATGCGCATCGTCTGGTAGTTGAATTCTGCGCCGACCGGATTGTTCATCCAGCCGTTGGCCACCAGAATCCACAGCGCGGACAGGTTCGAACCGAGCGCGACGAGGAATGTGACGATCACGTGTTGCACTTTCGAGAGCCGCTTCCAGCCGAAGAAGAACAGCCCGACGAAGGTCGACTCGAGGAAGAATGCCATCAGGCCTTCCACTGCGAGCGGCACGCCAAAAATGTCGCCGACGTAATGTGAGTAGTACGACCAATTCGTGCCGAACTGAAATTCCAGCGTGAGGCCGGTCGTGACGCCCATCGCAAAGTTGATGCCGAACAGCTTGCCCCAGAACTGGGTCATGTCCTTGTAGATCTGCTTGCCGGTCATCACATAGACCGACTCCATGATGACGAGCAGCCAGGACAGGCCGAGCGTGAGCGGCACGAACAGAAAGTGATAAAGCGCCGTAATGGCGAACTGGAGGCGCGACAGTTCTACGACTTCGCTAACGGGCATGGGGATCACCTTGGGACGGATGCGAGACAGGCACGGACAGCAACGCCTGCGCGACTTGCTCAGGCGGCAGCGACATATGCTCCGCCTGCGGATGGTTGAAGAACGTGTATTTGAGCGCCATCAGCAGTGCGAGCTTGATGGCGAGGACGATGGCGATATCCCGCGCCAGCGTTGGACCGCGCACCCAGGCGGCGAGGCGCTTGCGCAAGCTTGGCCGGTGAGCGTTATTGCGATTGAGGGCTAGGGTCATGATCGGTCGAAGGCGACTTCACGCCGGTGAGTCCGGCTGGAACCAGGCCGCATTGCGGTCCGGCGAGTGCATCCCGATTCTAGGAGCATTGACCTTGTGCGCGTGAGTTCAGCGCTGCGGCATTGGGTCGCGAAGCTTGCCCCCTTCGGAGAGTATTGCAAGGTGACTTGAGATACGTCAAGGAATGCGCGCCGGCTGAGCGCGTTCCTGATTGAGTGCGACACTGGTGCGGAGATGCGCGAGCGCATCGGCGCCCGGCGCATCGGCGCCCGGCGCATCGGCGCCCGGATAGAAAAAAGCCCTGCCGTCTTGCGAGGGCAGGGCTCAGTGACCCAATAGCGCGCCGGGCAAGCCGGCGTTCTGGATCTCTTTAAGGGTTACGCATATTCCGCCAGCGCGCTGCGCATTTTCTTCATGGCGCTTGCCTCGATCTGGCGAATACGTTCGGCCGACACGCCAAATTCGTCGGCCAGTTCGTGCAGCGTCGAGCCACCCGAGCCGTCGTCTTCCACATGCAGCCAGCGTGCCTCGATGATGCGGCGGCTACGGGCGTCCAGCGATTCGAGCGCGCCGGCGATGCCGTCGCTTTGCAGCTTGTCGCGCTGACGCGAAGCCAGCATGGCGGTCGGCTCGCTATGCGAGTCGGCCAGATAGGCGATCGGCGCGTACGACTCTTCACCGTCTTCGACCTGACCTTCTAGCGCGATGTCGCCGCCGGAGAGCCGCGTTTCCATCTCGGCCACTTCTTCACGCTTCACGTTCAGCTCTTTGGCGAGACCTTCGATCTCATCCGGCGTGAATGCGCCCAAGCCCTGTTTGTGGCTGCGCAAGTTGAAGAACAGCTTGCGCTGCGCTTTGGTGGTGGCGACCTTCACCATGCGCCAGTTGCGCAGAATGTATTCGTGGATCTCGGCCTTGATCCAGTGCATCGCGTACGACACGAGGCGCACGTTCTGCTCCGGGTCGAAGCGCTTCACGGCCTTCATCAGGCCGATATTGCCTTCCTGGATCAGGTCGGCGTGCGGCAGGCCATAACCGAGATAGTTGCGCGCGATCGATACGACCAGCCGCAGGTGCGACAGGACGAGACGGCGCGCGGACTCGAGATTGTCCTGCTCGCGAAATTCGGTGGCGAACTGGCGTTCTTCCGCCGGCGTCAGCATCGGAATCCGATTTACGGCCTGGATGTAGGCGTCGATATTGCCCAGTTGACCGGGCAGCAGCGAGGAATGCGAGAGCGCCAGTGCACCTGCCGAAGCGGCCTTAGCCGACAACGGGCTCAGAGTATTCGGAAGGGTCATTGCATGGCTCACGTAGGAAACTCCTTTGGAATCAGACAAAAGCGTGGTCAGAGATCGACTCCAGCGTTGGATGTTAGCACTCTGATTTCCTGAGTGCTAACACTTAGAGGGTGTAGGGTCATCCAAGTTCCGTCTTTCGCTATTGAAGTTTAAGTTTCAATAGCCATCATACGCTCCTGTTGCCAGCGATGTGTAAGCCGTATGATTTACCTGACAAACCGCCTTCATACTTATAAGTGACCGATATTTTCTAAAAATGAAGTGACTAATTGCGAAAATTTCGACTTCTTCATATGGAGCGCCGGATCTGGTTTAAATTTAGAATAGGCAAAACCGTTAAAGATGATCAACGTTCGACCATAGTTCGGGTGTTCGATGAAGAACAAGAAGAATGCTTTGCGTGGTCTGGCTCTAAAAGGCGCTTCGGCGGCTGTGTTGCTTGGGGTATCGGGATTGGCCGCGGCCGATCAGTTCGGAGTGCAAGTTGCTGCGGGCGTGGCGGGTCACCACATCAAAAAATTCGATCTCGGTTTCGTCTGGGATCCGAATCTGACGTGGTGGCAAATCGGCGATTGGCATTTCTCGCTGATCGGCGAGGCGCACGTGGCCTGGTGGCATACGAACGAAGGGAACGTCCACGACGACATCGGCGAAATCGGCGTGACGCCGATCATCCGCTTCATCAAGGGTTCGGGGTCGATCCGCCCTTATATTGAAGCGGGTGCCGGCATCCGGTTGCTGTCGAGTCCCAGAATTTCTACGTCGCTCACCCTCGGGACGGCGTTCCAGTTCGCCGACATGGCGGGCGTCGGCGTGCAATTCGGCAGTCACCAGCAGTATCAGGCGGGCTACCGGTTCCAGCATATTTCCAACGGCGGTATCAAAGAGCCCAATCCTGGTATAAATTTCAGCCAGCTATATTTGCAATGTAACTTCTGACGACGGTGGCCACGTCCGGCTCATCGGTGCGAGGGGCTGAGCAATGGCGGCAAAATTGATCGAAGCGATTCGCGGGCTCGAGCGCGAGCGCTTTCGTGCGATGGTCGACGGCGACGGGCCGTCGCTCGATACGCTGCTCGCGGAAAACGTGAGCTATGTCCATACGAACGGCAAGCGTGAAACGAAGCGGCAGTTCATCGACGGCATTACAGCGGGACGCCGTCGCTATCGGCAGATCGAGGTGCAGTCGCAAGACGTGCTGCCGGTAGGGCGAGAGACCTGCGTCGTGACCGGGCGGGCGTTGATCGAGATGGAAGCGAACAACGGGGCGTTGCTGTTTCCGATCGCGTACACGGCGATTCATACGCAGGAAGACGGGCAATGGCGCCTGATTGCCTGGCAGGCGACGCGTTGCGCGATCGAGTGAGCCTTGTGAGCCCGCCTCGTTTCGCCGACAGCACGATGCTGTCGCGGTCGCCGAGATTGCGGTCCATCCATTCGATCTGATCGGCGAACACGTTCGGCGTCGTCGTTTCTATGCTTGCGGGCAGGTTGACGATCATCTTGTGATCGCGCGTGGGCCGCCACGTCTGTGCAACCGCGTCGCACACTTCGCGCGCGAACGTGAGTTCGGCCATGTTGAAGGTTTCCGGCGAGTACTGGAACGTCCAGCGGGTGCCGGGCCGTGCGATCAGCCCGGCGCGCGACGGCACGAATACTTCGATCGTCACGTCGTCGGGAATACGCTGTTCGTCGATCAGCTTGCGCACGAAATCGAAGACGGTTTGCGAAGCCGACGGAAAGCCGACGTCGATTTCCTTGAAGCCGATCGCCACCAGCAGCGAGCGCCGCGGTAAAAACCGCGTCGTGGCCATGCAACGCCCGTCACACGGGCGTTTTCGCGACGTCCGCAATCAGTTCGACTTGCCGTGAAATCGCGCTCGGCACCGGAGCCTCGCCGCGCAGCACGGCGCTGATCCACGCGGCCGTGGTTGGCGCGTCGCGTGCTTCGGGCAAGTCGACCTCGGGCGCGCCGGGCGATGAACGCTCGTGCGGCACGCGCGTTTCGCAGATGCCGTCGTGCAGCCAGTCGACCTGCACCTGACGCCGCGTGTCGGCCACCGCTTCGCCTTCGGTGCCGCGCGCGAGCAGGGCGCCGCCTGCCGCGGCGTCCGGATGCGTGTTGAAGAGTTGCGTGAGACTGTCCCGATACGGCGGATGGGTGTAGTTCACGAGCCGCAGGCCGGCGGGGGTGAACGGCTGCAGGATTTTTACGAGCGTGTGTGTCGAATTGCGCACGCCCATGCGGCGGCGCAGCGCGAGGAGCCGCGCGAGCTTCGGTGCAAGCACGCCGATCGGTGCGAACGCGAGACGCCGCTGCGCGAGGCTGTCTTCGATATCGGCGTGGTTTTGCGCGTGGGGGATGTCCAGATGCGTGAAGATTTCCGCGCTTGTCACGCGGCCCGGATCTTCGGTGACGCCATGCAGCAGCACCGGCACGCCCTCGCGCGCCAGCAGCAACGCCAGCAACGGCACGAGATTCGGTTGCTTGCGCGCGCCGTTGTAGGTCGGGATCGAGACAGGCCGGAACGCGCCGTGTGGCAGATGAACCGGTTCGAACGACGCGTGCGCGCCGGCCAGCATCGCGGCGAGTTCGTCGGCTGTTTCGCCCTTCACGCGATAGGCGAGCAGCACCGCGCCGAGTTCGAGGTCGGACACGCGGCCGTCGAGCATGGCGTCGTAGAGCGCGCGGGTATCTTCGGCGCTCAGCGCGCGGGCGCCGTTCGGGCCGCGGCCGATTTCCTTGATGAAACGGGCGCAGGGAAAGGCGGAAGTGGCGGTGGCAGAGTCGGTCATCGGGCGCAGTGGGACGTGGTGGCGTGCCGCCGTAAGCGGTTGGCCAAGGTATTCAAAGGACGAGATTCAGTGTGAGTATCGCATCTATGGCGGTCCCGCGAGACGATGCGCCGGTGCCGCCGGCCGTGCGCGTCAATGCGCGCCGTACTTTCGTGCGCGTTAAACTCGGTGTTTTATCGCCGCGCTGGCGGCACAATTCAAAAGACGGAGAACGGGATGAGTTACGTATTCGCACCCGCACCAGTGGTCGCGGTGCCGGTCGCGGGGGCCAGCGAACAGTTCGCGGTACGCCGCATCTATTGTGTGGGCCGTAACTACGAGGCGCACGCGCGTGAGATGGGGCATGATCCCGACCGCGAACCGCCGTTCTTCTTCACCAAACCGGCCGATGCCGTGCTGTACGTCGCACCTGGCGCAACCGGCGAATTCCCCTATCCGTCGCAATCGAATAACGTGCACTTCGAGATGGAACTGGTGGCGGCGATCGGCAAGGGCGGCAAGAACATTCCCGCTGAAAGCGCGCTCGACCACGTCTACGGCTATGCGCTGGGGCTCGACATGACGCGCCGCGATTTGCAGGCCGAGGCGAAGAAGCTGGGTCGTCCGTGGGATACCGCAAAGGGCTTCGATCACTCGGCGCCGATCGGTCCGATTCATCCGGTGACGACGGTCGGACATGTCGGCAAGGGCGCAATCTGGTTATCGGTGAACGGCGAGGAAAAGCAAAGCTCGGACGTGTCGCAACTGATCTGGTCGGTGGGCGAGACGGTCGCGTATCTGTCGACGCTGTTTGAACTGCAACCGGGCGATCTGATTTTTACCGGCACGCCGGAAGGCGTCGGCGCGGTGGTGCAGGGCGATCTGATGAAGGGTGGCGTGGACGGGCTCGGCGAGTTCAGCGTGCGGGTAGTCTGAAGACGGGCGGAGGAGACACACAACATGAAGCTCTACAGCTATTTTCGCAGCTCGGCATCTTATCGCGTGCGTATCGCGCTGAACTTGAAGAACCTGCCGTACGACTACGTGCCGGTGCATCTCGTGCGCGACGGGGGCGAGCAGTTGAAGCCCGAGTATCGCAAGGTGAATGTGGATGGCATCGTGCCGACCTTCGTCGACGGTAACGAAGTGATACCGCAGTCGCTCGCGATCATCGAATATCTGGAAGAAACGCATCCCGAGCCGCCGTTGCTGCCGGCGGCGCCGGTCGATCGCGCGTATGTGCGCTCGGTGGCGTTGCAGGTCGCGTGCGAGATTCATCCGCTGAACAACCTGCGCGTGCTGAAGTACCTGAAGCACACGCTGTGTGTGGACGACGACGCGAAGGACGCGTGGTACCGGCATTGGGTCGAGGCGGGCTTTACGACGCTCGAAGCGCATCTGGCGGGCGATTCGCGCACCGGCAAAATGTGCTTCGGCGATCAGCCGACGCTGGCCGACGCGTGTCTGATCCCGCAGGTGTTCAACGCGCAGCGTTTCAAGGTCGACACGGCGCGGTTCCCGACGATTCAACGCATCTACGATCACGCGATGCAACTCGATGCGTTCGCGCATGCGGCGCCTGGTGTGCAGCCGGACGCGGAATGATTCCGCGGTTTGAATAAGAAGGGCGCTCCACCGAGCGCCCTTTTTGCTATTTCGCTGCGAGCGGCATGTGCGCTCAACCGCCCAGCAAGGCGTCCGAAAATTCTTCCGCGCTGAACGGCTGCAAATCCTCGACCGTTTCGCCGACGCCGATGAAGTACACCGGGATCGGACGTTGCCGTGCGATTGCCGCAAGAATGCCGCCCTTCGCCGTGCCGTCGAGCTTGGTCACGATCAGGCCGGTGAGGCCGAGCGCGTCGTCGAAAGCCTTCACCTGTGCGAGCGCGTTCTGACCGGTGTTTGCGTCGATCACCAGCAGCACTTCGTGCGGCGCGCCGTCTTGCGCCTTGCCGATCACGCGCTTCACCTTGCGCAGTTCTTCCATCAGATGCAGTTGGGTCGGCAGACGGCCGGCGGTGTCGGCCATCAGCACGTCGATCTTGCGCGCACGCGCTGCGCCGACCGCGTCGAAGATCACCGCGGCCGGATCGCCGCTTTCCTGCGACACCACCGTCACATTGTTGCGCTGGCCCCAGATCGCCAGCTGCTCGCGCGCGGCGGCGCGGAAGGTGTCGCCCGCGGCCAGCAGCACCGATTGATCGAAGCTTTGCAGATGCTTGGCGAGCTTGCCGATGCTGGTGGTTTTGCCTGCGCCGTTGACGCCGGCGATCATCATCACGAGCGGTTGCGCGCGGCCGAGCATCAGCGATTTTTCCAGCGGCTCGAGCAGGTCGATCAGCAGCGTGCGCAGCGCCGCTTTGACCTGTTGCGGGTCGGTGAGACGCTCGGCGCGCACTTTCTCACGCAGCGATTCGAGCAGGAATTCGGTGGCGTCGACGCCCGCATCGGACATCAGCAGCGCGGTTTCCAGTTCCTCGTACAAATCCTCGTCGATCTTCGTGCCGACGAAAATACCGGTCAGGCTCGAACTGGTTTTCGACAGGCCGGTTTTCAGGCGCGTGAGCCAGGAACGCTTCGCGCCCGCGTCCTGCAGCGGCGGCGGAACGATTTCGACAGTTTCCAGCTCGGCCTCAGCGGCCCGCGGCTCGTTTGCCGGTGGAGCGGCCGGCGGCTGCACCTCGATGCGAACCGGGGCAGCCGGCGTCTCTATGGGTGCCTCGGGCGCCAGGGCTTCCGGCGGCGTCTGCGATTCGTCTGGCGCGTTATCGGACTCTTTCGAACCCTTGAATCGTTTGAAAAAGCTGAACATGATCTGGCGTGGTGAGAGCGCGCGCCGATGCGCGCAGCCGGCACGAAACCGGCAGGAGCGGCAGGCAGCGTTGCGATGCGGGATGCAAGGCGCTGGAAGCCGCACATTTTATCAGGCGCGCCGCTGCCCGTCGTATCGGCCGAACGGACAGGCTGGACGCGGCGCGCCCCTGTGGTAACGTTGGCGCTCCAGCCCGCTCGCATCGGCGTGACGGGCGCCTTTCTTACGTAATCGAAACTGCATGCCCCGTTCCGCATCTTCACGCGCCCACGGCGCTTCATCCAAAGGCGGCAAAGCGCACGCTATCCGTATCATCGGCGGCGACTGGAAGCGCACGCCGCTACCCGTGCTCGATCTCGACGGCCTGCGGCCCACGCCCGACCGCGTGCGCGAAACGCTGTTCAACTGGCTTGGCCAACGTCTGGATGGCCAGCGCTGCCTCGATCTGTTCGCCGGCAGCGGCGCGCTGGGCTTCGAGGCGGCCTCGCGCGGCGCGGCACGGGTGTTGATGGTCGAGCGCAATGCGCGGGCCGCCAGCCAGCTGCGCGCGAACCAGGAGCGTCTGTCGGCGCGCATGATCGAAATCGCTGAAGCAGACGGTTTACGGCTCGCAGCAAGCCTCGCACCCGGATCGTTCGACGTGGTATTCCTCGATCCGCCGTTCGGCGACGATCTGCTCGACAAGGCGCTCGCGCTGGCCGTGCCGCTGTTGAGCGCGGAGGGCTTTCTGTATGTCGAAGCCGGCGCCGCGCTCGAGCTCGTCGAGAACGAGACGCTCGCCGGCTGGCAGATCGTGCGGCAAGGCAAAGCCGGAGCTGTCCACTTTCATTTGCTGCAGCGCGAAAATAAGGAATAATGCGCGTTCCAAAACAAGCGCCGGACGGTCTGTCGTCACGTGCGCGGTCGGTGCCAAATGCGTCGCGTGGACGCTTTGACGTGCCCATTTGTCTGAAGAGAGGAGAAGTCTCATGGTAGTCGCCGTGTACCCGGGCACCTTCGACCCGCTGACGCGCGGTCACGAAGACCTCGTTCGACGCGCGTCGAGCATTTTCGACACGCTGGTGGTAGGCGTTGCCGACAGCCGCAACAAAAAGCCGTTCTTCACGCTCGAAGAGCGCCTCGACATTGCCCATGAAGTGCTTGGCCACTACCCGAACGTTCAGGTGATGAGCTTCAAGGGATTGCTAAAGGATTTCGTACGCAGCAACAACGCGCGGGTGATCGTGCGTGGCCTGCGTGCCGTCTCGGACTTCGAATATGAGTTCCAGATGGCCGGCATGAATCGTTATTTGCTGCCGGACGTCGAAACCATGTTCATGACGCCTTCCGATCAATACCAGTTCATCTCGGGCACGATCGTGCGCGAAATCGCGCAACTGGGCGGCGACGTCAGCAAATTCGTGTTCCCGTCGGTCGAAAAATGGCTGACGGAAAAGGTTGCTGCGCTGGATCCGAACAACGGTGCTTCGGCGGCGCAACCGTAACCGGCGTAAACTGCTGGTTTGACGGATCAAAGCCGGCTTCGGCCGGTGCGAAGTGAGAGAAGTATGGCCTTAATGATTACCGACGAGTGCATCAATTGCGACGTGTGCGAGCCCGAGTGCCCGAACGACGCGATTTCGATGGGCCCGGAAATCTATGTGATCGACCCGAAGAAATGCACCGAGTGTGTCGGCCATTTCGATGAGCCGCAGTGTATTCAGGTGTGTCCGGTGGAGTGCATTCCGCGCGATCCGGAGCATCTTGAGACGCCTGAGGGGTTGATGGCGAAGTACCACGCACTGCAGGCCGCCAAGGGCGCGTGATGAACGGCGAGGCGCTGGCCTCGCCGCGCTTTTTTGCGCCGTCCTTCGCGCGTTCTGTTCGGGCGATGCGTTGTTACCCGACGTAAGCGCTGAAAATGTCGCGCAACGCGTTCAGCAGGATGTCGGATTCGGCGTCGGTGCCGACCGAGATCCGCAAATGCTGATCGATTCGCGCCGCCTTGAAGTGGCGCACGAAAATTTCCTTTTCCCTTAGCCGTGCCGTGAGTGTCGCCGCGTCGTACCCCTTGTGGCGCGCGAACAGCAGATTCGCCGCCGACGGCACCACCTCGAAGCCCAGCGCCGTCAGCCCCGCAGCCAGCCGCTCGCGGCTCGCAATCACTTTGGCGCAATTGGCGCGAAACCAGGCATCGTCCTCGTACGCGGCGGCAGCGGCCGCTTGCGCCAGCCGGTCGAGCGGATACGAATTGAAACTGTCCTTCACGCGGTTTAGCGCGTCGATCAACTCGGGATTGCCGAACGCGAAGCCGACACGCATTCCGGCCAGCGAACGCGACTTCGAGACCGTTTGAATCACCAGCAGATGCGCATAGCGGTCAATCAGCTTGATGGCCGATTCGGCGCCGAAATCCACATAGGCCTCGTCGATCACCACGACCGAACCCGTATTGCGGGCAACGAGGCGCTCGATGTCGGCGAGCGGCAGAGGACGTCCGGTCGGCGCATTGGGATTCGGGAACAGTACGCCGCCGTTGGGCGCCGCGTAATCGTCGACATTGATCGCGAAGGTGTCGTCGAGCGCGACAGTCCGGTAGTCGACTTCGAAAAGCCGCGCGTAGGTTGGATAGAAACTGTACGTAATGTCCGGAAACAGCAGCGGCTCGTTGTGCTTCAACAACGCCTGAAAGGTGAGCGCCAGCACTTCGTCTGAACCGTTGCCCGCGAAGACCTGCTCCGGACGAATGCCGTGATACGCGGCGACCGTTTCGCGCAGCTTGCGCGCCGTCGGATCGGGATAGCGCTTGAGCGACTCGCCTGTAGCGCCCAGCTCCCGCTGGATCGCTTCGACCACGCGCGGCGACGGCGGATACGGATTCTCGTTGGTGTTCAGCTTAACCGGATGCGCGAGCGCGGGCTGTTCGCCCGGCACATACGGCGTCAGACGGTGAACGATGTCACTCCAATAGCGGCTCAAGTGAATCTCCTGTCGGTGGCAATACGGTAGCGGATGCGGATTGCAGATGGGCGGTGCGCTCAGGAATTGCGATGCAGCTGCATCATCGCGCGTTCGAGCTCGCCTTTGATGATCTGCGGCATCACCGCGAGCGCCCGTTCGATCGACGCGTCTATCGCATCCTCCTCTTCCCGCCGCGGCGGTTTCAGCACGTAACTGGCGACGTCCGGCTTGGCGCCGGCGCGCGCGCTTTCGGGAATCAGGTCGCGCGGATGGCCGATGCCGATCCGCAGCCGCCAATACTGTTGCGACGACAGATGCGCAGTAATGTCTTTCAGGCCATTGTGGCCACCGCTGCCGCCGCCGAGCTTTAGCTTGACGCTGCCTGGCGGCATATCGAGTTCGTCGTGAGCGACCAGAATCTCGTCGGGGAGGATCTTGAAGAACTGCGCCACCGCCACGACCGACTGACCCGAGCGGTTCATATACGTCTGCGGTTCCAGCAGATGCACTTCTTCGCCATGAAGCCGCGCTTTCGCATAGAAACCGTGGAAGCGCCGCTCGTCGCGCAGCGTCGTGCCGGCTTCGCGCGCCAGTTGATCGACCAGCCAGAAGCCGGCGTTGTGGCGCGTCGCAGTGTATTCGGCGCCCGGATTGCCGAGCCCGACGATCAGCTTGATCATGTTTGCCTGGGTCCATCTGGCTCGGCGCCGAATGCAGCCGAGCTGAAAAAAACGAAAAAAAACCCGCCGGGGCGAACCTCGGCGGGTCACATCGACCGTTTCATTGAAACGGATCGAGAGGATTGCTCGCTCAGTGCAGCTTAAGCAGCCGGCGTTTCGCCTTCGCCCGCAGCAGCGGCGTCGCCTTCAGCGATTGCGCCAGCCGGGATCGTTGCAGCAGCGATCACCGGGTTTTCTGCTTCGACGTGAGCAACCAGTGCGACGCCTGCCGGCAGGACGATGTCCTTGGCGTGGATCGATTGGCCCGCTTCGATCTTCGCCAGGTCGACTTCGAGGAATTCCGGCAGTGCCGACGGCAGGCACTCGATTTCGATTTCGTTGAGGACGTGCGAGATCACCGCGCTCGACAGCTTCACTGCCGGGTTGGTTTCCTGGTTCATGAAGTGCAGCGGCACCTTGGTGTGCAGCTTCTTCTTCGCGTCGACGCGTTGGAAGTCCACGTGCAGCACGAGCTGACGGAACGGGTGGTATTGCACATCGCGCAGCAGAACCTGTTGCGACTTGCCAGCGATTTCCAGATCGAGGATCGACGAATGGAAAACTTCTTTCTTCAGCGCGTGCCACAGCGCGTTGTGGTCCAGTTCGACCAATTGCGGTTCAGCACCAGCGCCATATACGATGCCCGGGGTCTTGCCCGAGTTACGCAGGCGGCGGCTCGCACCCGTACCTTGCAGGTCACGCTCGAAAGCGACTACTTTCATTTGAATCTCCAATGCACTGCCCGCGACCAGGCAGTAGAAACGGGGCCCGCAAGCCGTTATGGCTGAGGCCCCAGAACGGCGGCACGAACCTTCGTTCGTTCGTGCCGATTGTGCAAAAGCGCAGCGTGCAGATAGTGCACTACGCTGCGCCTTCGCAAATACTTAACTTTCCGCGAACAGCGACATCACCGAATCGCCGCGGCGAATCCGCGAGAACGTTTCGGCAAGCAGGCCGGCGCTGGTCAACGAACGGATCTTGGCGCACGAGCGGGCTTCTTCGCCGAGCGGGATCGTGTCCGTAACGACGAGTTCGTCCAGTGCCGAAGCTGCGATACGCTCGCCTGCACCGCCCGACAGAACCGGGTGGGTGGCGTAAGCGAACACCTGCTTCGCACCACGTTCCTTCAAAACCTGAGCTGCCTTGCAGAGCGTGCCGGCGGTGTCGACCATGTCGTCCATGATCACGCAGGTACGGCCTTCTACTTCCCCGATGATGTTCATCACTTCGGCAACGTTCGCCTTCGGGCGGCGTTTGTCGATGATCGCCAGATCGCAATTCAGCTGCTTGGCCAATGCCCGGGCACGAACCACGCCGCCGACGTCCGGCGATACGACCAGCAGGTTCTCGTAGTTCTGCTTGCGCAGATCGCCGAGCAACACGGGCGTTGCGTAGATATTGTCGACCGGGATGTCGAAAAAGCCTTGAATCTGGTCGGCATGCAGATCCATCGTGATGATCCGCTCGACGCCGGCGATTTCCAGCATATTCGCCACGATCTTCGCCGAGATGGCGACGCGCGCCGAACGCGGGCGCCGATCTTGACGGGCATAGCCGAAATAGGGGATGGCTGCGGTGATCCGGCCTGCGGATGCGCGCTTGAGCGCATCGACCATGATCATCAGTTCCATCAGATTGTCGTTCGCCGGCGCGCACGTGGATTGCAGGACGAAGACATCCTTGCCACGCACGTTTTCCTGAATCTCGACCTGGATTTCACCGTCCGAGAAACGGCTAACCATGGCTTTGCCGAGGGGAATACCGAGGATTTTGACGACTTCCTGTGCAAGCGCAGGATTTGCGTTGCCAGTAAAAACCATCAGGCCGTCATGGCTGCTCATCGTGCACCTACTTCAGGCTGGGGGCGAGGGGAAATGCGAGAATTTTTGGCAGGGGAGAAAGGATTCGAACCTTTGCATGCCGGAATCAAAATCCGGTGCCTTAACCAGCTTGGCGACTCCCCTACACTAACTTTGAGCTCCGCCGAACGTGGAGTTTCGTTCGACGATGCAAAACTTATGACGCGAAAGTAAAGAGTGGATGCTGATCGAGACCTGCGGCCACTGCGCTGTTCCATTCGCCAGGCAGTTTGGCTTGCGCCGCTTCTGCTTCAGCTTTACTACGGAACGCTGCAAAAACACTTGCACCTGATCCAGACATCCGCGCTGGTGCGATGTTTTCAAACCATCGCAGCACATGCGCTACTTCCGCGTACTTTCCTACGACAACCTGCTGCATGTCATTCCGGCCGAAACTTTCTGGCCAGTCAGTGTTGCAGCTAAGTTCTGCAGGAAAGTCCGTAATTCTGAGGGGTTTTGAATCTCTTGTCAACGCTTTTTCGGAAAAAATCGCTGCAGTCGGAACATGAACCCTCGGTGTCACCACTAGGAAATGGCGCGGCGGCAATTGTACAACGTCTAAAGCTTCTCCGACACCCTGTGCGAACGCATTTTTCCCAAAAATAAAAAATGGCACGTCGGCGCCGAGCTTCAACGCCAGTTCCTGCAGTTCCAGTCGCGGCAGATCGAGCTTCCATAGACGATTCAGCGCAAGCAGTGTAGTGGCCGCATCGGAGCTGCCGCCGCCGAGACCCGCGCCCATCGGCAGGCGCTTGTCGATCTCGATATCGACGCCCTCGGACGAACCCGTGTGGGCCTTCAGGAGCGTCGCTGCGCGCACGGTCAGATCGTGTTCCGGCGGGACGTCGGCGATTTCGGTGCTGCGTGTGATGAGACCGTCGTCGCGTCGCGTGAAATGCAGCGTGTCACCCCAGTCGAGCAACTGGAAGACGGTTTGCAGCGTGTGATAGCCGTCCGGCCGGCGGCCGGTGATGTGCAGGAAGAGGTTCAGCTTCGCTGGCGCGAGGCAATCGCGCAGCGAGTGGGTGGTTTCGATCATGAGTCTGGGCTACATGCGCCAACGCGGCGCCAAAGAAGCGGCAAAGTTGCGCGAACGGGCGCGGCTACTGATCCAGCACGAGTTTGATGTCGAGCGGCGGTTCCGAGCGGCTCAGGTTGATGCGCTTCACGCCAGTGGCCGGCGCCTCGGCATACGCCAGGTAATCGATTGTCCAGCCGTCCTGCGTGATCTGTTTCAGGCGCGACGGCTGTTCGGGATCCTTCTCGGTCCGCGCGCGCGACGTCGGCGCTGGCGACGGCTGCAGCCAATAACGCAACCCCTCGACCGGCAGCGCAAAGCCGAGCGCGTTCTGCATCAGCGTCGAGACGTTGTCGGCGGTGAGCGGCTGGCGGTTCGGCAACTCGAGCGTGGCCGAAGCCGGCGACGAAGTCACGATCGCGAGCGTCTGGCCGAGCGGATTGCGTAATTGCAGGGTGACGGTGTCGCCGGTTTCCTGCCAGGCGAAGTTGCCGTACGCGTTGCGCTGCTGGCCGTTCTGATCGTTGTACTGGACCGCGAAGCGGCCTTGATAGGCGCGGCTCGTTTGCGTCGAGATGGACGTCGCGGCATTCGACGTGGACGGCCCTTGCGGCTTCACCGATGCACAACCAGCCAATGCGACGACCGCCGCCGCTGCAAGTCCGAGCGCCGCGCCACGCGGCGTCCGGGGAAAAGAAAACAAGCGGGAAAGACACATCAAAGATCGTTTACCTGGAGACGTTGCAGCGTTTTAACAAGCGTGTCGTTGTCCGGTTCGAGCTTGCGCGCATCGCGGAAAGCGGCGCGAGCCTGATCCTGCGCTCCGGTTTTCCACAACACTTCGCCGAGGTGCGCGCCGATTTCGGCATTCGGCTGGATGTCGTAGGCCTTGCGCAGCAGCTTGATCGCGTCCGACGTATTGCCCATCCGGTACTTGACCCAACCGACGCTGTCCATGATGAACGCGTCGTTCGGCGCCAGCGACGAAGCCTTCTCGACCAGACTGTTCGCTTCCGCGAGGCGCTGATTGCGATCGGCCAGCGAATAGCCGAGTGCGTTATACGCCTGCGGATTGTCCGGCTGCGTCTGGATGAGCTTGCGAAGTTGCGCCTCCATGACATCGTAATGGCCGGTCTTTTCTGCGGCCATGGCGTAGTCGTAGGTCAGATCGGGGTCGTCCGGGAAATTCGCGGTGGCTTTTTGCAGGGCAGCTTCCGCCTCGGGGTAGCGTTTCGCATCGAACAGGATCGCCGAGTCGGTGCGCGCGATCAGCGCCTGGTCGCGCGGATCGCGCGACTGCAGGCCGGCCAGCAGGTTGCGGGCGTCTTCGGTCTTGCCCTGCTTGGCGAGCAATTGCGCGCGCGTGATCTGCGCCGGCATGTATTGCTGGCTCGACGGGGAAATCTTGTTCAGCCAGTCGCCCGCTGCCGCTTCGTTCTTCTGCTCGAGCGACAGTTGCGCAAGGTAGATGTACGCCTGGCCCGGATCGGCGCCCGGTGTTTTTTCCGCTTGCTGCGCGTACTGGGTGAGGTACGTCTGCGCATTGGCGAAATTCTTTTGCTGGATCTTGATCAGCGCGAGCGCCATCAGCGGCGTGAGGTCCTTCGCGTTGTTCTTATGCATGATCTCGAACTGCTGCTGCGCGTCGTCCAGACGGTCGCTCGCGAGATACATCTGCGCGAGCGCGAGACGCGCGTCATGCGATTTCGGATTCTGCTGCACATACTTTTCGAGCGATGCAATGCCTTCCTTGCGCTCCTCCGGGCCCATCTGCGAGAGCATCAGCGCGGCCGGCAGATAGTCGGGCTTGAGCGTCAGCGCCTGTTCGAGCGACTTGCGCGCACCCGGCGCGTCGTCCGAAACGAGCTGCTGACGCGCAATGGCCAGTTGCGCTTCGGGCCGGTTCAGGTCGTTCTTCAGCAGGTCTTGCAGAACGTGCAAGCCGCCGATCCGGTTCGGACCGCGCGATAGCAGCAGTTGCAGCGCGAGAATCGCACTGCCGCGATTCTCGGCGGGCACCTTTGCCAGTTCGCTTGCGAGGATCGACGCGGCGTCGTCAGGTTTGCCGGACAGCACGAGCAGCGACGCGTCGAGTTGCGCGGCGCGTTCCGAGTTCGGCGCATACTGCTGCCACAATTGCGCGGCGGCTAACGCGTCCGACGGGCTCTGCGCGGCCAGCGCGATTTCGGTGGCGCGTTGCGCCATGCGCGGATCGTGCGTGTCGCGCGCGAGCGCGAGGTAGGTCTGGTAGGCGGGCGCCGGCTGGTCGCGTTGCAATGCGACTTCGGCGGCGAGCACCTGGAATACGATCTGGCTCGACAGCGCGACGTTCGGCAAAGACTTCTGGTCTTCCGCCGACGCAGGGCCGAGCGGGTCCGGCAAGGTGACGGAGGTGTCATCCGGGTCCGGCGAGGGGTCCTGCGCGTGCGCGGGCACGGTAGCCAGCGCCCAGACGGCGAGCGCGGCCGCGCCGAGCATCCGGCGAGCGGAGACAGCGTGCGGCACGCGCGATGCGTTGGCCGGGCGCTTCGAAAACAGCTTCACGAAGGACAAGTTCATGGAAATCCGTTCAATGTTTCGGACGATTGTAACGCGCTCGCTACAATACGCGCACAACCACTCACGCAAGTTGCAGACCAGTTAGATATGCCAGAGTTGCCAGAAGTTGAGGTTACCCGACGGGGAATCGAACCGTATGTGTCCGGGCGCAAGGTTGAACGCGTCGATGTGCGTACGCCTGCGCTGCGCTGGCCAATTCCGGCGGACCTTGCGAAAACCTTGCGTGGCCATGTGGTGCGCAAGGTCGAGCGGCGCGGCAAGTACCTGCTGTTCGAAATCGACGCCGGCTGGTTCATCGTGCATCTGGGCATGACCGGCACGCTGCGGGTGCTGCGCCACGTGCCGCGCCCGCCGGACGCGGCGAAACATGACCACATCGACTGGATTTTCGACGAATTCATTCTGCGCTACCGCGATCCGCGGCGCTTCGGCGCGGTGCTGTGGCATCCGCGCGAAGCCGGCGACGTGCTCGCGCATCCGCTGCTCGCGGGCTTGGGCGTGGAGCCGTTTTCGCCGGCGTTCTCCGGCGCGCTGATGCATCGGCTGACGCGCGGGCGCAAAGTGTCGGTGAAGCAGGTCCTGCTGGCGGGGGAAATCGTGGTCGGCGTGGGCAATATTTACGCGTCCGAGAGTCTGTTTCGCGCCGGCATTCGACCCACCACCGCGGCGGGCCGCGTCTCGCTGGTTCGATACGATCTGCTGGCGGACGCGGTGCGCGTGACGCTCGCCGCGGCGATCGAGAAGGGCGGCAGCACGCTGCGCGATTTCGTCGGCAGTGACGGCGAGAGCGGTTACTTCCAGCTCGACTATTTCGTCTATGATCGCGCGGGGCTGCCATGCCGCGTGTGTGGAACGCCGATCAAACAGATCGTGCAGGGGCAGCGTTCCACGTATTTCTGTCCGACCTGCCAGCGCTAATTTTTCGATGCCCTCTCGCTTAACTCCGTCCGCCGCACCCGCCGCGTCAACTTTTCCGGCCTTGTCCGATTTTTCCGCACGGCTGATCGCCTGGCAGCGCCGGCATGGCCGTCACGACCTGCCGTGGCAGAACACGCGTGATCCGTATCGCATCTGGCTGTCGGAAATCATGCTGCAACAGACCCAAGTGTCGACGGTGATTCCGTACTACGCGAAGTTTCTGGCGCGTTTTCCGGATGTCGCCGCGCTCGCCGCAGCGCCGATCGACGACGTGATGGCGCTATGGGCCGGCCTCGGCTACTACACGCGCGCTCGCAATCTGCATCGCTGCGCGCAGGCGGTGGTCGAGCAGCATGGCGGCGCGTTTCCGGCGTCGGTCGACGAACTGGCGGAGTTGCCCGGCATCGGCCGCTCGACCGCGGCGGCGATCGCTTCGTTCGCATTCGGCGCGCGCGCGACGATTCTCGACGGCAACGTGAAGCGGGTTCTGGCGCGCGTATTCGGCGTCGAAGGCTTTCCCGGCGAGAAGAAAGTCGAGAACGCGATGTGGATGCTGGCGGAATCGCTGCTGCCGTCGAATGCATCGGACGACGACGTCAGCGCCTACACGCAAGGTCTGATGGACCTTGGGGCGACGCTGTGCGTGCGCGGCAAGCCGGATTGCCTGCGCTGCCCGTTTGCGGTCGATTGCGTGGCGAACGTGACGGGACGCCAGCGCGAGTTGCCCACGGCGCGGCCCAGGAAAACGGTGCCGACGCGCCGCACGTGGATGCTGGTGCTGCGCGACGGCAACGCCGTGATGCTGGAAAAACGCCCGCCGTCGGGCATCTGGGGCGGCTTGTGGAGTTTGCCCGAAGCCGCCGACGAAGCCGCACTCGCCGAGCGGGTGCGCGACTTCGGCGGCGATGGAGCGGTCTCGCCACTCGCACCGTTCACGCACGTATTCACGCATTTCAGGCTGGATATCGAGCCGCGGCTGGCGGAACTGAACCGCGGTGTGGGCGCGCCGGCCGCGTTAGGCGATGCGGACACCGCGTGGGTCGCGCTAAGCGATCTCGATGCGTTCGGCGTGCCCGCCCCCGTGCGCAAACTGCTGGACGGCTTGCAAGGCTCACTGCTGTAAAGGCGGCGGTTCTTACAGCAGTTGATGTTGCTGCATGTAGTGATGAACCACGTCGATTCGCGCGCCGGCGTCCTGCAATTCCATCAGTTTCTGACGGGCGCGCAGCGCAATCGGCAACACCTCGGCGAGACGGTTCGACACCCATGACGGGTCGTCGAGCCTAAACGGTTCGACGAACGGCAAGCTTTCCGGATCGCGTTCGCAAATCGTCGCGATGATCCGTTCGAGCACCTCGGCGCACGCGCCGAATTTGGCCAGATGCTGATTGCCTTCGAGCGGCATGTCCTCGCCGAGCGGCTCGGCCATGCCGACCAGCAAGCCGCTGCTTTCCACGCGATGCGACAGGAGGCGGAAGCGCTTCGTGCCGCGCGCGCGAATCAGCAGCATGCCGAAGGCTTCGACGTCGCACTCTTCGATTTCGGCGAGACAGCCGATTGCTTCGGGCACCGAAGGCTCTTCGGCGCGCGCCACTTCGGCGCCGCTTTTCAGCAGACACACGCCGAACGGCGTTTTGTCACGCAGACAGTCGCGCGCCATGTCGAGGTAGCGCGCCTCGAAGATTTTCAGGGGCAGCAGCCCGTCGGGAAACAGCACCGTATGCAGCGGAAACAGCGGCACATCGGCAAGCACAGTAAAAGTGGTAGACATGGCGCAACGCTTCGAGATGAGGCCGCGCGACGCGGCCGGTTAAGCCACTAGCTTTGATGATTCGCCGATGTCGACCGGCGCATCGCGGTGCCGCACAATCACATTCGCCTGACTTGCGAGACGCGCGGCGAGCGTCTCCGCAATGAACACCGAGCGGTGCTGGCCGCCCGTGCAACCGATCGCGACGGTTAGATAACTGCGGTTGTCGTCGCGGAAATGCGGCAGCCATTTGGCGAGAAACTTCTCAATGTCGTTGATCATTTCGTGAACGACCGGCAGCGCATCGAGAAAATCCATCACGGGCTTATCGAGGCCCGTAAGTGGCCTTAATTCATGATCGTAGTACGGGTTCGGCAGCGTGCGTACGTCGAACACGAAATCGGCATCGAGCGGCACGCCGCGTTTGAAGCCGAACGATTCGAACATCAGCACGAGACCCGAATGCTCCTGCTCGATGAAGCGCTTGACCCATGCGCGCAGCACGTTCGCGCGCAGATTGCTGGTGTCGATCTGATGGCCGAACTCGGCAAGACCCGCCACAAGTTCGCGTTCGCGTTCGATCGCTTCGGCGAGCGACGTCAGCAAGCCGACGTCCGCGTCGTGCGCGGTCGAACCGGACAGCGGATGCCGGCGGCGTGTTTCGGAGAAGCGCTGAATCAGCGATTGCGTGCTTGCGTTGAGGAACAGGACGCGCACGTCGTGGGCGCGCGACAGATCGCGGATCATCGCGGGCATTTCGTCGAGCGAAGCGCTCGAGCGCGCGTCGATGGCGACCGCAAGGCGGTCTTGCCCGTCCTCGGCGAGATAGTTGGCCAGTTGCGGCAGAAAACGCGGCGGCAAATTGTCGACGCAGTAATAACCCGCGTCTTCAAGCGCGTTCAGGGCAACTGACTTGCCGGAGCCGGAAATACCGGTGATCAGGATTATGCGCATGGAGTCGTGAAATCCGTACATTTCATCATAGCATCTGGTCCCCGTGCGCGCGCCCCGCAGCCCACCGTTGGCCGCGAAGCGTGGCGCGGCAGCGCAAACTCAGATCAATTTGCCGGGAAACTGACTGTCGGGATCCTGCATCGCAAGACGCTGGCGATCCATGAAGTCGCGCAATGTATCGATGCCGCGCAGTTGCAGGATCGTGTTGCGTACCGCCGCTTCGACCAGCACCGCGAGGTTGCGGCCGGCCGCCACCTGAATCGTGACTTTGCTGATCGGCAGGCCGAGCACGTCGACAGTTTGGCTTTCGAGCGGCAGCCGCTGGAATTCGCCGTCAGGACGGCGCACCAGCTGCACGATCAGCTTCAGCTTCATTTTGCGGCGCACCGCGGTTTCGCCGAAGATCGTCTTGATGTCGAGCAGGCCGAGGCCGCGCACTTCGAGCAGGTTTTGGAGCAGCGGCGGGCAGCGCCCTTCGACGAAATCAGGACCGAGGCGCACGAAATCCACCGCGTCATCGGCCACGAGACCATGGCCGCGGCTGATCAGTTCCAGCCCGAGTTCGCTTTTGCCAAGGCCGGAGTCGCCGGTGAGCAGGACGCCCATGCCGAGGATGTCGAGAAATACGCCGTGCAGCGTGGCGCGCGGCGCGAGAATGCGCGACATATAGAGGCGCAGGCTGTCGATCACCGCGGCGGCGGACATTGGCGTGGTGAAGAGTGGCGTGGACGAGCGCGTGCAGCGCAGCACCAGCTCCGGCGGCGCGGCTACGCCGCCCGCCACCACCAGAAACGGCGGCTCCAACGCGATTAGTTCGGCCATGTGGCGCGAGCGGTCTTCGTCGGCTTGACGCTTGTAGTAGTCGATTTCGGCGTCGCCGAGCACCTGAATCCGGTTCGGGTGGATCAGGTTCAAGTGGCCGACAAGATCGGCGCTCGACGTGGCATTGGCGACCGATTCCGAAGAAAAGCCGCGTTCCCAGCCTTCATGCCCCGTCAGCCAGCTCAGTTTCAGCGCGGCTGCGTTGTCGTCGAAAATGCTCTGGGCGTTGATGCTGGACGTATCCATGAGTCAGTGACTCCAGTGTGGGCCGCTTGCCCGGCAAGGCGCGGCTGCGCTCACGCGCAGCGCGCCATGCAGGGCTGAACCCGCGCGTTCGCGGGTAACCGGCGTGCGGATAACCGCCGATGCATCAAGGTTGCCACTGAGTGAGCAGGCGATGCAACGCTTCGCGATTTTCTTCCGTGTGCAGCCGCTCGCGGGCTTCGCGATCGGACAGCAACTGGGCGATCTCCGAAAGAATTTCGAGGTGCTGCTGGGTGGCCTGTTCAGGCACCAGCAGGAAGATCAGCAGCGAAACCGGCTGACCGTCCGGCGATTCGAAGGGGATAGGCTCGGCGAGGCGGACAAACGCGGCGAGCGGCTGCTTCAAGCCTTTGATCCGGCCATGCGGAATCGCGACGCCTTCACCAAGCCCGGTCGATCCGAGGCGCTCGCGCGCAAACAGATTGTCAGTGACCGTGCTGCGGGCGATGCCGTTCTGGTTCTCGAAGATCAGGCCCGCTTGCTCGAACACGCGTTTCTTGCTGGTGACCGATAGTCCGACGACGACGTTCTCGAGGGGAAGAAATTTGGCTAAACGATTCATGTTGACAGGCGAAAACGTGGCCTGGTTTCTCCTCGCTGGGGCGTTTGAGTGGTGTTCCATTCGTTTTGATGCTCACGGCGATGTGCATTGGAGTCCGAAAGCGCAGGACTCCGGTCGACCGACTTCCCTTTGAGCTCGCTTGACCCCGATGGTAACCGGAACATTATAGAACAGGGTAGCTGTGGATGGTGCGGCGCGCCATCGCCCGGCGTATGCGTTTGTTAGATGGGGGCAACGGCCGCCGCGTTGGGGAGCGGGAGGTGGCTCATAAGCAGTTCAATGCGGCTCAAAAAGCGGCCCGGAAACGAAAAACCGCCCGGTTCCGGGCGGTTTAGCTGGGTAAGGAAAGCCTTCCTTATTGCGGCGGCACGTCCACTTGCGGCGCCAGCGGCTGGTACTTGATCGCCTCGTGCTGATGGCCCTGCAGACGATCCTTATGGCGTATCACTTGCCGGTCGAGCTTGTCGATCATCAGATCGATCGCAGCGTAGAGATCGCTGTCACAGCTCTCGACAAAGATATCTTTGCCCTTCAAATGCAGGTTGATTTCAACCTTTTGACGCTTTTCCTTTTCCGTGTGGTTGTCGACCGAGAGGACCACACTGCCGTCGATGACCTGATCAAAATGTCTTAGCACCCTATCCAGTTTGGTGATCACGTATTCGCGCAACGCAGGCGTTACTTCGAGGTGGTGTCCACTGATCTGCAGATTCATAGTGCTTCTCCAAGCTAGATGCCGCTTGTTCCGCACGATGACGTAGGTCCGGTCGATTGTCGGCTTGCCTGAGTCGCCCCCCGGTGACTGACTGCTGGCAGGTCGCATCGGCCGGCCTTTCCGCCAACTGCGGAGCGGCCGGTAAATGCCCGCCACAGAAGGCGACGGGCTACAGAGACTTGCGCAGGTTGACTGCCGGAATCTTGAGCGCTTCGCGGTACTTCGCAACGGTACGCCGTGCGACCACGAAGCCCTGTTCCGCCAGCAGTTCGGCTATGCGGCTGTCTGAAAGAGGAGATTTCGGGTTTTCCGCTCCTATCAGTTGCTTGATGAGCGCGCGAATCGCCGTGGAGGAGGCCGCGCCGCCCGTGTCGGTTGAGACGTGTGATCCGAAGAAGTACTTAAATTCAAGCGTCCCGAATGGGGTCAGCATGTATTTACCGGTTGTCACACGCGAGACAGTCGACTCGTGTAGGCCCAGCGTATCAGCAATTTCCCGCAAAACCAAGGGGCGCATGGCAATTTCGCCGTGCACAAAAAAGCTCTTTTGACGCTCCACAATGGCTTGCGCGACCCTGAGGATCGTCTCGAAACGCTGCTGGATATTCTTGATCAGCCAGCGCGCTTCCTGCAGTTGCTGGCGCAACGATCCGCTGCCCGGATCGCCCCGGTTATTGCGCAGAATATTCGCGTACAGATGGTTGATCCGCAGCTTCGGCACGACTTCCGGGTTCAGTTCCGCCAGCCAGCCCTGTGCCGTTTTGCGCACCATGATATCCGGCACGACATAGTCCGCTTCCGCCTTGCCGTAAGCGGCGCCGGGAAACGGCTCGAGCGAGCGGATCAACAGATGCGCATCGCGCAGGTCGTCATCGCTGGCCTTCAGATGCTTGCGCAGGCGCGTGAAGTCGCGCGCCGCGAGCAGTTCCAGATGGTGGGCGACGATGTCCAGTGCAAGCGTGCGGGTAGGCGAGCCGTCGAGCCGCAGCAATTGCAGCTTCAGGCATTCGGACGCGGAGCGCGCGCCGACACCCACCGGGTCGAAACTATGCAGCAGCGCGAGCGCGGCGTTCAGTTCGTCGAGATCGACTTCGAGCTCTTCGGGCAGGTCGGCCAGCACTTCTTCCAGCGTGGCGGTGAGGTAGCCGTCGTCGTCGAGCGATTCGATCAGGAAGGTAATCAGCGCGCGGTCGCGCTGGCCCGCCTGGGTGACGCGCAATTGCGCCATCAGGTGATCGCGCAGCGAGGTGCTCGATTCGTGGATTTGCAGCGGCGGCAGATCGTCGTCGTCCGAGGCGTTGCCGGAGCGGCCGTAGTCGTCGAGATTCCATTGCGACGCGTCGCCGTTGCCCTCTCCCGAAAGCCCGTTATATTCGTCGACGCCCTGCGGCTCGCCATTCTCGGCGCGCTCGCTGCCGCTGGTGGACGACGAAGTATTGCCGCCCATCTGGTCGGGCGGCGCGGAGGAGTTGGGCGCCTGGGCGATCAATGAGCCGTCGGCCGCCACGCGCAGGGGGCTCGCGATCCAGTCGTCCTCGTTTTCGAGGAGCGGATTCTGCGAGATCGCCATTGCGACTTCCTGCTGCAGTTCGAGCGTAGACAGCTGAAGCAGCCGGATGGACTGCTGCAGTTGCGGGGTCAGCGCAAGATGCTGCGATAGGCGGAGTTGGAGGCTGGCTTTCATGGCAAGTTGAGATTCATTGTAGAGAGTTTGCCACGACCGCGATACCTTGCGACATTCGCAATAACGTGTGCGCCGGTTTTGGGCGGCGCAGGGCGCGGGACGGCCCCGGTCAAAAATGCTGATGTGCGGCTGCTGCAAAGGACCGGCGGAGCAGGCGCGCCCGCTCCGCCGGTAATCCCTTGTGTACTTACATGCGGAAGTGCTCGCCCAGATAGACGCGCCGCACGCTTTCGTTTTCGATGATGTCGCTCGGCGCACCGGCGGCCAGCACGCTGCCGTCGCTGATGATGTAGGCGTGATCGCAGATGCCGAGCGTTTCGCGCACGTTGTGGTCGGTAATGAGCACGCCGATATTGCGCTGCTTCAGGAATTTGACGATCTTCTGGATTTCCAGCACCGCGATCGGATCGACGCCCGCGAACGGTTCGTCGAGCAGAATGAAGCCCGGATTGGTGGCCAGCGCGCGGGCGATTTCAACCCGGCGCCGCTCGCCGCCGGACAGCGACAGCGCCGGATTTTCGCGCAGGTGAGCGATCTGCAGTTCGTCAAGCAACGCTTCGGTGCGGCCGGTAATAGTGTCTTTCGAGAGCCGCTTGCCGTTGTCTTCGTGCTGCAACTCCAGCACCGCGCGAATGTTTTCTTCGACGGTGAGCTTGCGGAACACGGAGGCTTCCTGCGGCAGATACGACAAGCCCAGCGAGGCGCGCTTGTGGATCGGCAGCAGGCTGATCGACTTGCCGTCCAGATCGATTTCGCCCGCATCGAGCGGCACGAGGCCGACGATCATATAAAACGAGGTGGTCTTGCCGGCCCCGTTCGGGCCGAGCAGGCCAACCACTTCGCCGCTTTTGACGTCGAGCGACACGTCTTTGACGACCGTGCGCGAGCCGTAACGCTTTTTCAGGTTGCGCACTGCCAGTGAACTGCTGGTGCCGGCCGGCTTGCGATTGGGGAGGGACGCGGAGGTGCTCACTGGTTCGGCGCTCCCTGGATCGTGGTGGACGGCGCGAGCGTGGCCGATGCGCCGTTCAGCGGCGCCGGGCCGCCGTTGCGCGGCGACAGCATTGCGCGCACGCGGCCGTTCGGATTGCCCGGGCCGGCGACGTCCTTGCCCGCCTTCGCAGTGTAGAAGTCGTTCTGACCGTCATACGTAATGACGCTGCCGTGCACCTGGTCCATCACCGTCGAGAGGCCTTGCAGGCGCTTCACGGTGGCGTTGGTGATCAGCGTGGTCAGGTCCTGCTTGCCGTCGTAGTCGATACGGATTGCCGTGCCTTCGATGTATTCGTCGAGGCCTTCGCGTTTCTGGCGGAAATACGACAGATTGCCGCCCGACGACGTACCAGTGGCGTACTGATAGCCCTGCGGGTCTTGCGTCACTTCGACCCGATCGGCCTTGATCACGATCGTGCCTTTGGTGGCGACCACGTGGCCGGTGAAGATGTTGACCTGCTTGAGGTCGTCGTAAGTCATGTTGTCCGCTTCGATATTCAGCGGCTTGTCCTTGTCGGCGCGGTCCGCGTGCGCGAGCGGCGCGAAGCCGGCGAGCGGCAACGCGACGAGCAGCGCGGCGAGTCCGGCGCGGCACGCGGACAGGGGGCGCGGGCGGCCGGTATCAAAACGGGGGAACGATTCATTCATGCAGTCACGCCTGGAGAGGATTACCCGGGTTGCTTGGGCGAGCTGCCGCCGCCGTCGGACGCGGCGATCGCGCCTTTCACGTTGCCGAACAGCTGCATCACCCGGGTGACGTTGTTGTAGTTCATGCCGCTGGCAGTCATCACCGACATGCCGCGCTGAAGTTTAACCGGCTTTTCAGTCTCGATCACATCGTCGTTGACCAGCACCCGGAAATGCTCCGAATCCGCCTGCATCTGCGGATCGCCGTTGCCGACCGCCCGCAGGATGCGGGCGTTGCCGTACAGATCCACGATCGACGCGTCGCCGTTCACCTTGCCGGTGTCGCCGGTCGCGGTGACGATCGGCTTGCCGGGCTGGAACGCGCGCATGGCCGGCTTGACCAGGTCGCTCAGCTCGTCGTCTTCGTAGTGAATCAGGTGGGTGGCGGTCAGGCGGTATTGCGTCGAGCCCGACTGGTCGAGTTCGGAAACCGAGAAGTTGTCGGCGAAATAGTCCGGTGTGTGCTCCTTGGGGCGCACCAAGCCTTCGTTGGGCCGCGGCAGCGTGGCTTGCAGCAGCCACCACGTAATGCCGGCGAGCGCCGCCATGGCGACGAGCGGAATCAGTGAAGTCAGGCGGAACTGGTTCATCCGACGAGGCCTCGCTGTTCGCCGCTGCAGGCGGCCGCGAGGAGTGCCTCGTATTTGCGCTGCGCGCGCAGCAGCGTGTCGCAGACTTCGCGCGCCGCGCCATGACCGCCGCGCGCTTCGCTGACCCAATGGGCGCGCGCGATCACTTCAGGATGCGAATTGGCCGGCGCCGCCGCGAAGCCGACCTTCAGCATCACGCCGAGATCGACCCAGTCGTCGCCCATGTAGCCGCATTCTTCCGGTGTCACGCTGGTTTGCCGCAACAGGTCCGCGAACGCCTGGGGTTTGTCTTGCACGCCCTGATAGACGTGGGTGATGTTCATTTCCTTCGCCCGCGCCGCGACGATGCCCGACTTGCGCCCGGTGATGATCGCCGTTTCGATGCCGGCCTGGCGCAGCAGCTTCATGCCGTGGCCGTCCATCGAGTTGAACGCCTTCATCGTGTCGCCTTCCGCCGTGAACAGCAGGCCGCCGTCGGTCAGCACGCCGTCGACGTCGAAAATCATCAGCTTCACGCGGCTCGCGCGTTCGGTGGCGGTAAGGGACACGGGCATCAGATCACCTTCTTCGAGAACAGGTCGTGCATGTTGAGTGCGCCGATCAGCTTGCCTGCTTCGTCGACGACCAGCATCTGATTGATGCGGAAGCGCTCCATCAGTTCCACGGCTTCGACGGCGAGCTGGTCCGGACCGATGGTACGCGGGCCGGCGGTCATGACCGAGGCGATCGACAGTTCGCGGAAGTCGCCGTCGCGCTCGAGCACGCGGCGCAAGTCGCCGTCGGTGAATATGCCGGCCACGCGATCTTCCTGATCGACGATCGCCGTCATGCCCATGCGCTTGGCGGTCAACTGGAACAGCGCGTCGCGCACGGTGGCCTCGGGCGTCACCTTCGGCAGCTGGTCGCCGGTGCGCATCACGTCGCGCACATAAGTGAGCAGGCGGCGGCCCAGCGCGCCGCCCGGGTGCGAGCGGGCAAAGTCGTCCGAACCGAAACCGCGCGCATCCAGCACCGCGACCGCGAGCGCATCGCCGAGCGCGAGCGCGGCGGTGGTGCTGGCGGTGGGCGCGAGATTCAGCGGACACGCTTCTTTCGACACGGCGGAATTCAGGTGCACGTCGGCCAGTTGTGCGAGACTCGACGACGGACGGCCCGTCATCGCGATCAGTTTGGCGCCCATGCGCTTGATCAGCGGCAGAATGGACACCAGCTCTTCGGTCTCGCCGGAATTCGACAGCGCGACGAACACGTCGTCGGCGGTGATCATGCCGAGGTCGCCGTGACTCGCTTCCGCCGGATGGACGAAGAACGCCGGGGTGCCGGTGCTGGCGAGCGTGGCCGCCAGTTTGCGGGCCACGTGGCCCGATTTGCCGATGCCGGAAACGACCACGCGTCCACGGCAACCCAGGATGAAATCGACCGCCCCGACGAAACTATCGTCGAGTTGATCGCGAAGCGCGCGCACGGCGTCCGCTTCGATGTCGAGCACGTCACGAGCGAGCGCGAGTGCCCGGTCGCCATTGATTTTCGCTATCATTCGCGGAGTATAGCAAAGGCGCTTGTTCGCCGCGCCGGGCCTGCTGTGCCAAGCCGCTGCCTTCACCGGCCCCTCAACCTTGTCGCGCGGCGTTTTGCGTGCGCGGTTCCGCTGACGAACGAGGACGCTTTACCGATGCGTGTTTGCCGATGATTTCCCCGCTGGAAATGACGCTGTTCCTGCTGCTGGCCTCAGTCGCAGGCGTGGTGGTGTTTCGCTTCCTGAATCTTCCGCCGATGCTCGGCTATCTGACGGTCGGCATCATCGTCGGTCCGCACGCGTTCGGTCTGATTCCCGATTCGGCGGGCGCGCAGAACCTCGCCGCATTCGGCGTCGTGTTCCTGATGTTCTCGATCGGGCTGGAGTTTTCGCTGTCCAAACTGCGCTCGATGCGCCGGCTCGTATTCGGCCTCGGACTGTTGCAGGTGATCGGCACGATCGCGGTGGCGGTGTCGCTCGGCTTCGTGCTGGAGCGCTGGGTGCATATCACCTGGCAGGCGAGCGTCGCGCTGGGCGGTGCTCTGGCGATGTCGTCGACGGCGATCGTCAGCAAGATGCTCGCGGAGCGGCTCGAGATCGAGACCGAGCACGGCCGCAATATCTTCGGCGTGCTGCTGTTCCAGGATCTGGCGGTGGTGCCGCTGTTGATCATCATCGCGGCGCTGGGCGGCGATTCGAAAGACCTCGTCAGCGCGCTCGGGGTGGCGGCGATCAAGATCGTCGTGGCGTTGGCGCTGCTTCTTATAGTGGGTCAGCGCTTCATGACGCGCTGGTTCAACGTGGTGGCGCGGCGCCGTTCGCAGGAACTGTTCATTCTCAACCTGCTGCTGGTGACGCTCGGCGCCGCCTTCATCACGGACAAATTCGGGCTGTCGCTCGCGCTCGGCGCGTTCATTGCCGGCATGTTGATCGCGGAAACGCCGTACCGGCATCAGGTGGAAGAAGACATCAAGCCGTTTCGCGACGTGCTGCTGGGTTTGTTCTTCGTGACGACCGGCATGCTGCTCAATCCGCGCGTGATCTGGGAGCATCCGCTCATCGTGCTCGGTTTCCTGGTCGGGCCGATTCTGCTGAAGGCGGTGATGGTGACGGGACTCTCGCGCCTGTTCGGCGCGTCGCCGGGCGTCGCGATGCGCACCGGCATCGGCCTCGCGCAGGCCGGCGAATTCGGTTTCGTGCTGCTGAATCTGATTCTCGACAAGCATCTGGTGGACGCGACGCTGCTGCAGGCGATTCTCGCCGCGATGCTGCTGTCGATGCTGGCCGCGCCGTTCCTGATCCAGAACGCGGACCGCATCGTGCTGCGGCTGTCGTCGACGGAATGGATGATGCAATCGTTGCAGATGACGCGGATCGCGACGCAGAGCCTGAAGCAAAGCGGTCACGTGATCATTTGCGGTTACGGCCGGGCCGGGCAGAATCTGGCGCGCATGCTGGAGCATGAAGGTCTGTCGTACGTCGCTTTGGACCTGGACCCGGACCGTGTAGCCGCAGCCGCAGCCGCCGGAGAATCGGTCGTGTTCGGCGATGCGGGGCGGCGCGAATCGCTGCTCGCCGCGGGTATCCACCGCGCCGCCGCGATCGCGATCACCTACGCGAATACGCCGTCGGCGCTGCGCGTGCTGCATAACATCCACGAACTGGAACCGACGCTGCCGGTGATCGTGCGCACGGTCGACGACGCCGATCTGGAAAAGCTGCTGGCTGCCGGCGCGACCGAAGTGATTCCGGAAATCGTCGAGGGCAGCCTGATGCTGGCTTCGCACACGCTGGTGGTGATGGGCGTGCCGATGCGGCGAGTGGTGCGGCGGGTCGAGGAGATGCGCGACGAGCGTTATGCGTTGCTGCGCGGCTATTTCCACGGCGCCGACGACATCGAGGACGACGACGGTCACGAACAGGTGCGGCTACAATCGGTGCCGGTCGACGAAAATTCGGACGCGGTGGGCCGCACGCTGGCGGAACTGGGGCTGTTCGAAATGGGCGTCGAAGTGACGGCGATCCGTCGGCACGGCATTCGCGGCGTCGAGCCGGATCCGTCCACCAAGCTGCGCGCCAGCGATATCGTGGTGTTGCGCGGTCTGCCCGAACGGCTGGCCGAGGCTGAGGAGCGGCTGTCGAAGCATCGCCGGGCCGGAGCGGCCGCGGCCTGACGTGCGCCGGGCCGCGCCCCGGCGAGTTCCTTTAGCTTTTTTTCATTGGACCTGTGGAGGTCCATCCGGAGTCATCATGTCCAACGCGCTTGCGGGCGCGCCGCTCGATGCGGCCGAGTTCGTCAATAGCAAGATTCGCACGGTGCCCGACTGGCCGCTGCCGGGCGTGCAGTTTCGCGACATCACGCCGCTCCTGCAATGTCCGAAGTCGCTGCGCGTGCTGATCGACCTGTTCGTGCAGCGCTATATCGACGCGAAGCTCGACTACGTCGCCGGTCTGGATGCGCGCGGTTTCATCATCGGGCCGATCATTGCGCACGAACTGAACCTGGGCTTCATCCCGATCCGCAAAGAGGGCAAGCTGCCGTACAAGCGCGTCTCGCAATCGTATGAACTCGAATACGGCACCGCTACTGTCGAGATTCATGAGGATGCCTGCAAGCCGGGCGATCGTATCGTTATCATCGACGACCTGATTGCCACCGGCGGCACGATGATGGCCGGCAAGATCCTGCTGGAGCGGCTCGGCGCGGTGGTGGTCGAAGGCGCGGCGATCATCGATCTGCCCGAACTGGGCGGCTCGGCGCTGCTGCGCAAAGCGGGCCTGCCGCTCTATACGGTGACTGAATTCGGCGGACATTGAGCGCCGGACGCGAATTTCTTCCTGCACGCAAAGAAGGTAAGAGCGATGCCCAACTTCCTGTTGTTTCTCGCCACATCGATTGCCATCACGATGGCGCCCGGTCCCGACAATCTGCAAGTGCTCGCGCGCGGCATCTCGCAGGGCCGCGCCGCGGGCCTCGTCGCCGCGCTCGGCTTCGCCGCCGGCATCACGTTTCACACTACATTGGCCGCGCTCGGCGTCGCCGCGTTGCTGCGCTCGTCGCCGGTCGCTTTCGAGGCGATCAAGCTGGCCGGCGCCGCGTATCTGATCTGGATCGGCATCAAGGCGTTGCGCAGCCAGGGACTCGCGACCGCGCATGAACGCGCGCCGCAACCGCTGATGGCGGTATTTCGCCAGAGCGTGCTCGGCAATCTGCTGAACCCGAAGGTGACGCTGTTCTTCGTCGTGTTTCTGCCGCAGTTCGTGCAGCCGCACGGCGCGCAGAGCGTGACGGTGCAGATGCTCGAACTCGGCGTGCTGTTCATGCTGCAGACGGTGGTGGTGTTCTCGCTGTTCGGCGTGTGCGCGGGCATGATCGGCGGCTGGTTGAAGCGCCGGCCGCGCGTGGGCGTGTGGCTCGATCGCCTCGCCGGCGCCACGTTCATCGCGATCGGTATTCGCGTGGCGTTGCGCGACTGACGGCTGCGGCTGAAGAACAGTTTGGAGCTTTGCATGACTTTGCCTTGCATCACCGCCGCGCGCCGCTTCGACGTGCACGCGCATCTGCCGTTCTGGATCGACGGCGAGCAGGTAGGCTGGATTCGCTCGACGGATGTGCCGCTGCTCGCGCGCTGGCCCGATGTGTTTGAAATCGACCGCACGCGCGTGACGCTGGCGCCGGCGTTCAACACCGTCGATCTGCGCAGCGCGGCGCTCGGTTCCGTGATCGGCGCGCTCGCCGCCGAAGACCGGATCCCAGGCTGGCGCAACGAGACCTACGCGATCCGCAATGCCTTCGATGCGCTGCCGCTCGCGTACATCGAACGCGCGGCGTCGCGCTTCTTCGGCACGATGACCTACGCGGTGCATCTGAACGGCGTCGTAGAATACGCGGATGGCGCACCGCCGAAGGGCGCCCCGCACTTGTGGATCGCGCGCCGCAGCGACACCAAGGCGACCGATCCAGGCATGCTCGACAATGTCGTGGCGGGCGGGATCGGCTGGGGCTTCGGCATCGAGGCGACGATCATCAAGGAGTGCTGGGAAGAAGCGGGCATCCCCGAAGAGATCGCCGCGCGCGCCGTGGCGGGCCGCACCGCACATGTGCTGCAAGCGTTGCCGGAAGGCACGCAGGCTGAACAGATATTCATCTACGACCTTGCGCTGCCGGCCGATTTCGCGCCGCGCAATCAGGACGGCGAAGTGGGCGAACACCGGCTCGCGCGCATCGACGAAGTAGCGCGCTGGATCGAAGAAGGCGCGATGACCGTCGACGCGAGTCTCGCCACCCTGGATTGCCTGCTGCGCCGCCGCTGGATCGATGAAGACGCGTGTACGGGTATCGACACGTTGTTTGCGCCGCCCGTGCTCGCCTGACCGCTTGTATAACGGACGCGCTGCCGCGCATCGCTTCCGGCGCTGTATCGAATCAACCACGCAAAGAAACCACGCGAACAAACCACGCATTGAAGAAGGGAGTCACCCAGGTCATGTCGACCGATCACAGCTTTATCCTCAAACTGTCGTGCGCCGACCGGCCCGGCATCGTCCACGCGGTTTCGGGCTTTCTGTTCGAACGTGGCAGCAATATTCTCGACTCCGCGCAGTTCGGCGACAGCCGCACCGGCGAGTTCTTCATGCGCGTGCATTTTCAGCAGGTGGGCGGCGATCCGGGTCTGGATGCGTTGCGCACCTCGTTCGCGACGCTCGCCGAACAGTTCGGCATGCGCTGGGAGTTGCACGATGCGTCGGTGAAGCCGCGCGTCGTGATCATGGTGTCGAAGATCGGCCATTGCCTGAACGATCTGCTGTTCCGCTACCGCACCGGTCAGCTGGGTATCGAGATTCCGGCGATCATCTCGAACCACAAGGAGTTCTACCAGCTCGCCGCCAGCTATGACATCCCGTTCCATCACTTCCCGCTGATGGGCGGCACGCCCGACGCCAAGGCCGCGCAGGAAGCACGCGTGCTCGAAGTGATCGACGAGCATCAGGTCGATCTGGTGGTGCTCGCGCGCTACATGCAGATTCTGTCGCCGAAGCTCTGCGAAGCGCTGGCGGGCCGCGCGATCAATATTCACCATTCGTTCCTGCCGAGCTTCAAGGGCGCGAAGCCGTATTACCAGGCGTTCGACCGCGGCGTGAAGCTGATCGGCGCAACCGCCCACTACGTGACGACGGATCTCGACGAAGGCCCGATCATCGAGCAGGAAGTGGAGCGTGTGGATCACAGCATGACGCCGGAGCAATTGACGGCGATCGGGCGCGACGTCGAATGCGTGACGCTCGCGCGCGCGGTGAAGTGGCACGTCGAGCATCGCGTCGTGTTGAACGGCAGCAAGACGGTGGTGTTTCGCTAGAAGCGCTTGAGGCGCTTGCAGTTGTCGGCCAGCTGGTCTGCGGACCGGCGCGCGAACTGCAGGCGCGCGCCGGATGAGTCCAGCGACAAACAGAAACAGCGCACTGGCGACGCCGAACCAGCGGTGCAGGCGAACGAAAAACGGCCCCATGCGCGAGCCGGCGGGACGACAGAGGGAAGGGAATGGCGCGTCACAGAAGGTGTGTTGTGCAAATGGAAATTATTCGCATCCTTGGGAGTTACGTACTCTACCGCAAGCTTTCCGTCGCACTCTGCCGCTGAACGCTCGCATCGACTCTGAGCATAAAAAACGGCACCGGAGTGCCGTTTTCTTCCGGTTCAGTTCGCCGGAAGTTCAAACCAGCCGCAGATAAATTAATTCCCGCTTGATATACGCATAGAAGATCGGCGCGGCGACCACGCCGGGGAGGCCGAACGCTGCTTCCATCACGAGCATGGCGATCAGCAGTTCCCAGGCGCGCGCCTCGATCTGGCCGCCGACGATGCGCGCGTTCAGGAAGTACTCCAGCTTGTGAATCAGGATCAGGAACACGAGCGACATGATCGCCGCCGGAAAGCTCACCGACAGCGCCACCGCGACGATGATCGTGTTCGAGATCAGATTGCCGATCACCGGCAGCAAGCCGATGATGAAGGTCACGAGCACCAGCGTTTTCGACAGCGGCAGCTGATCGTGAAAGATCGGCAGCACCGCCAGCAGGAAGATGCCGGTGAAGGTCGCATTGATCGCGGAAATCTTCACCTGGGCGAACACGATGCGGCGGAAGGCATCGGCGAAACGTGTCACGCGCGTGACGAAGGCCGTGGACAGCGGCAGCCGCTGCATATGCTGCTGCGCGCCGACCGCGATGATCGCGCCGATGATCATGCCGATCAGGATATGCGTGAACGCGCGCGCCGCGGTCTTGCCGCTTTGCTGCAGCATATTGGCGTGCGTCTGCATCAGCTCGGCCGCTTTCGTCTTCATCTGCTCGGTGTCGACCGGCAGGTAGTTGGCGATGAATTGCGGAATCCGGCCGCGCGCCTGGTCGATCAGCTGCATCGCCTGGTCGAGCAGCTTCTGCACGCTCGGCACGTCGTTCTCGAAATGCTCGATGATGCCGAGCGTCAAGCCCGTCAGCGTACCCACAATGACCGCCGACAATATCACCACCGCGAGCCAGCGCGCACGCTGACTCGACATATGCTGCTCGATGCGCGGCGCGATCATATGCACCAGCTGGAACACGAGCAGGCCGGCGAGCAGCGCGCCGAGCAGCCGCAGTTCGATGACCGCCCACATTCCGACCAGCATCAGTACATAACTGCCGATCTCGACCGCCGACAGCTTCGGCAGGCTCATATCGCTCGTCAGCCTGACCGGGCGCGGACGTAGGTCCTGCACTTGCCCGTCGTCCTGCGCCTGATTCCGCTTGGCCATGGCTTATTCCCGTCCCCAACCCGTGTTGTGCTGCGTTACTTGTTACTGGCAGTGCGTTTCAGCAAAGGCGCCAGATACCTACCGGTAAAACTTGCCTTCGACCTGGCAACCTGCTCCGGCGTCCCTTGCGCAATGATTTGGCCGCCGCCCGCTCCGCCTTCCGGGCCAAGATCGATGACCCAGTCGGCAGTTTTGATTACATCGAGATTATGCTCGATGATCACGACGGTATTACCCTGATCCCTTAACCGATGAATAACTTCCAGCAGCAGCGCGATATCGTGAAAGTGCAGGCCGGTGGTCGGCTCGTCAAGAATATAGAGAGTGCGACCGGTGTCGCGCTTGCTCAGTTCCAGCGATAGTTTGACGCGCTGCGCTTCGCCGCCCGACAAGGTGGTGGCCGACTGGCCCAGCCTGATATAGCCGAGGCCCACGTCCAGCAAGGTTTTCAGCTTGCGCGCGACGACCGGCACCGGCTTGAAAAACTCATAGGCGCTCTCGACCGTCATGTCGAGCACTTCGCTGATGTTCTTGCCTTTGTACTGCACGTCCAGCGTTTCGCGGTTGTAGCGCTTGCCGTGGCAGATGTCGCAGGGAACATACACGTCCGGCAAAAAGTGCATCTCCACTTTCAGCACGCCGTCGCCCTGGCAGGACTCGCAGCGCCCGCCCTTCACGTTGAACGAGAAGCGGCCCGGATCGTAGCCGCGCTCCTTCGACGCCGGCACGCCCGCGAACAGCTCGCGGATCGGCGTGAAGAGACCCGTGTAGGTGGCAGGATTCGAGCGCGGCGTGCGGCCGATCGGCGACTGATCGACGTTGATGACCTTGTCGAAGTGCTCGAGGCCTTCGATCGATTCGTACGGCGCCGGCTCCGTGGACGAGCCGTACAGGTGATGCGCGACCGCGTGATACAGCGTGTCGTTGATCAGCGTCGACTTGCCCGAGCCGGACACGCCGGTCACGCAGGTCAGCAGACCCACCGGCAGATCGAGCGACACGTGCTTCAGATTGTTGCCGTACGCCTCGACGATGCGCAGATGCCGCTCGTCCGGGTCCTTGCGTTCGTCCGGAAATTCGATGTTGCGGGCGCCGGACATGTACTGTCCGGTCATCGACGCCGCGTTCGCCTGCACCTCTTTGGGCGTGCCTTCGGCGATCACCATGCCGCCGTGTTCGCCCGCGCCCGGCCCCATGTCGACCACGTAGTCGGCCATGCGGATCATATCTTCGTCGTGTTCGACGACGATCACCGAGTTGCCCAGGTCGCGCAGATGCTTGAGCGTGGAGATCAGACGGTCGTTGTCGCGCTGATGCAGACCGATCGACGGTTCGTCCAGCACATACATCACGCCCGTCAACCCCGAGCCGATCTGCGAGGCGAGACGAATGCGCTGCGCCTCGCCGCCCGACAGCGTTTCGGCACTGCGTTCCAGCGACAGATAATCGAGCCCGACGTTATTCAGGAACATGAGGCGCGCGACGATTTCCTTGACGACCTTGTCGGCGATCTCGCGCTTCGAGCCTTCGAGCCGCAGCGTCTGGAAATAGCCGAGCGCGTCGCGCAACGGCCAGCCGCTGATCTCGAAGATGCCGCGCGCGTCGCCGTCCGCGCCGATCCGCACGAAACGCGCTTCGCGGCGCAGCCGCGTGCCGGCGCAAGCCGGGCACGGCTGGTTGTTCTGATACTTGGCGAGTTCTTCGCGCACCGCGACCGAATCGGTCTCGCGGTAACGCCGCTCCAGATTCGGGATGATCCCTTCGAACACGTGCTCGCGAACGGAAGTGCGGCCGCGTTCGTTGATGTACGAGAACGGAATCTCCTGCTTGCCCGAACCGAACAGCAGGATCTTGCGGACTTTTTCCGGCAGATCCTCGACGGCCGTGTCGATGTCGAACTCGTAGAAGGCCGCGAGACTTTGCAGCATCTGGAAGTAGAACTGGTTGCGCCGGTCCCAGCCCTTCACCGCGCCCGCCGCCAGCGACAGCGACGGATGCGCGACCACCCGCTTCGGATCGAAGAATGTGATCTGGCCGAGGCCGTCGCATTCCGGGCACGCGCCCATCGGGTTGTTGAACGAGAAGAGGCGCGGCTCCAGTTCCTGCAGCGAGTACGAGCAGATCGGGCAGGCGAACTTCGAGCTGAACAGATGCTCCTTGTCCGACTCCATTTCGAGTGCGATCGCGCGGCCGTCGGCGAGACGCAACGCCGTTTCGAACGATTCGGCGAGGCGCTGCTTCATATCGCCGCGCACTTTCAGACGATCCACGACTACATCGATCGTGTGCTTGTCGTTTTTCTTGAGCTTCGGCAGCGAGTCGACTTCATGGATCTTCGCGACGCCTTCGTTCGCGGTGCCGCCGCCCGAGCGCACGCGAAAGCGGATAAAGCCCTGCGCCTGCATTTCCTCGAACAGTTCGACGTGCTCGCCCTTGCGGTTCGCCACCACGGGCGCGAGGATCATCAGCTTGGTCTCTTCCGGCAACGCGAGCGCCGCATCGACCATCTGCGAGACGCTTTGTGCTTCCAGCGGTATTTCGTGATCCGGACAGTAAGGCGTGCCGACGCGCGCGTACAGCAGCCGCAGATAGTCGTGAATTTCGGTGACCGTGCCCACCGTAGAGCGCGGATTGTGCGAGGTCGCCTTCTGTTCGATCGAGATCGCCGGGGACAGCCCTTCGATCAGATCGACGTCCGGCTTTTCCATCAATTGCAGGAATTGGCGTGCGTAGGCGGAGAGACTTTCGACGTAGCGCCGCTGCCCTTCCGCATAGAGCGTGTCGAACGCGAGCGACGATTTGCCCGAGCCGGATAGGCCCGTAATGACGACGAGCTTGTGACGTGGGAGGTCGAGATTGACGTTCTTCAGGTTGTGGGTGCGAGCCCCACGGATACGGATTTGTTCCACGGATTTATTCCATGAACTGGCGGAAAGAGGAAGAGGCTAAACCTGCTACTATAACGACTTTTCGAGACCGCCGTTACGGCTTCCTGACAGCCTGAACAGGAACTGAGGCAAGCTGTAAGGCCGCGGTCCAGCGCTGCGGGGAATGGAGCTAACTGGGGCCATTTCGCGCGAGTACAAGGCAACTGCGAGGCAACTGCGAGGCAACTGCAACGTACCGCGAGGCCCGAGCGAAACCGCAGCAAGGGCCGCCAGCTCATGTGCCGCATGCTTTCCACTGCTTTGCGGTCCGCCGCCTGGTTGTTGCCCGGTTGCCACCCGATTGTCACCCGATTGTCACCCGGTTGTAGCCGCCCCGCGGGGGGGCTGGCCGCCAGCGGTATGCCGCCCAGCTCATTCAAAGAACGCTTCCGATGTCCAATCCGTCCGCCACCTCCTCACGCATGAGCGCGCCTGAATTGCGCGCGACCGTGTCGCTTGCCGCGATCTTTGCGCTGCGCATGCTCGGTCTCTTCATGATCATGCCGGTGTTCTCGATCTACGCGAAGACTGTCCCGGGCGGCGACAATGTGCTGCTCGTGGGCATTGCGCTCGGCGCGTACGGCGTGACGCAGTCGATGCTGTACATCTTCTACGGCTGGATCTCGGACAAGGTGGGTCGCAAGCCGGTGATCGCCACCGGCCTGCTGATTTTCGCGCTTGGCAGCTTCATCGCGGCGGGCGCGCACGATATGACGTGGATCATCGTCGGCCGGGTGATCCAGGGAATGGGCGCGGTGTCGTCGGCGGTGATCGCCTTTATCGCCGACCTCACCGCCGAAGAGCATCGCACCAAGGCGATGGCGATGGTTGGCGGCAGCATTGGCGTTTCCTTCGCAGTCGCGATTGTCGGCGCGCCGATCGTGTTCCAGTGGGTCGGCATGAGCGGCTTGTTCACGCTGGTCGGCATCTTCTCGATTCTGGCGGTCGGCGTGGTGCTGTGGATCGTGCCCGATGCGCCCAAGCCGGTGCACGTGCGCGCGCCGTTCGCGGAAGTGCTGCATAACGTCGAACTGCTGCGCCTGAACTTCGGCGTGCTCGTGCTGCACGCGACGCAAACCGCGTTGTTTCTCGTCGTGCCGCGCATTCTCGAAGCCGGCGGGCTGCCGGTCGCGTCGCACTGGAAAGTGTATTTGCCGGTGATGGGCCTCTCGTTCGTGATGATGGTGCCGGCGATTATCGCCGCCGAAAAGCGCGGGAAAATGAAAATCGTGCTGCTGTCCGCCATCGGTCTTATCCTGATCGGACAGTTGTTGTTGGGCGTCGCACCGCATACGATTCTGAGTGTGGCGGCGATTCTTTTCGTCTACTTTCTCGGCTTCAATATTCTTGAAGCATCGCAGCCCTCGCTGGTGTCGAAACTGGCGCCGGGCACCCGCAAGGGCGCGGCGGCCGGCGTGTACAACACCACCCAGTCGATCGGTCTGGCATTGGGTGGGATGATCGGCGGCTGGCTGCTGAAAGCGGACGGGCAAAGCGCCGTGTTCTTTACTTGTTCGGGGCTGGTTTTGTGCTGGCTTATAATCGCCGCAAATATGAAACAGCCGCCGCGCAAGGCGTAACAGGGTCTCAGGACCCATCCAGAACTCACCCGGCGGCGGGCTGAGGCGCAGTTCGGGTCTCGGGCCTGCCGGCCATGAGACGCGAACCGTGTGTTGCCGCGCCGCCCGCAATGGAATCAACAGGAGAAACTCATGGCATCCGTGAACAAGGTCATTCTCGTCGGCAATCTCGGAGCCGATCCGGAAGTCCGTTATCTTCCGAGCGGCGACGCAGTGGCGAACATTCGCCTTGCAACGACGGACCGTTACAAGGACAAGGCGTCCGGCGAATTCAAAGAGGCGACCGAATGGCACCGCGTGGCCTTCTTCGGCCGCCTCGCGGAAATCGTGTCGGAATATCTGAAGAAGGGCTCGTCGGTGTATCTGGAAGGGCGCATCCGCACCCGTAAGTACCAGGCGCAGGACGGCACCGACCGTTACGCGACGGAAATCATCGCCGAGCAGATGCAGATGCTGGGTGGCCGCGGCGGCTCGATGGGCGGCGGCGGTGACGAAGGCGGTTATAGCCGCGGCGAACCGTCGGAGCGTAGCGGCGGCGGTGGTGGCCGTGCGGTTTCGGGCGGCGGCGCCTCGCGCGGTGGCAGCGGTGGCGGTTCCAGCCGCCCGAGCGCGCCGGCCGGCGGCGGCTTTGACGAGATGGACGACGATATTCCGTTTTGAGGTTTTGTAACCGCAGAATGTAAACATCAACCCCGCCTTTGTGCGGGGTTTTTCATGTGTGCCGAGCATGCGCAACAGCTTGGGGGTGCAAGTCTCCTGTCCAACCTGAACTGTTCAGGCCGACGTGCATACCGCAACGCTGCGTGCGTCAGCAGAAGAGCTGCATCAACGCCGTGCGTGCGTTGCTCACGCATTCGCTTTCGCCGATTCGTCCCGGCAACAGATGAAACTCGACCGCCGGCAGCGGCGGCAGTCCGATACTCGGCGGACATGCGACCACGCCCGCACCGATCGACGATTCGTTCAGGCAGGAAATGCCGAGCCCTGCCTTCAGCGCGAGTTGCAAGCCCGCGACCCCGGAAGCGGAATGCGACACCAGATACGGCACCTTGCGCTCGTCGAGGAGCTTCACGACGAAGCGCTGCAACTGGCAGCTCGACGGCAGCAGCACGAGTGGATAGGGCGTTGCCGGACGCGGGCTGGCATCGGCCGCACTGACCCACAGCAGCTTCTCGCGGCGCACGACGGTGCTTTGCGCACTGGAGGCGGCGCCGGTGCGCTGCCGGGCGGCCCGCTTGCCTGGCGTCACGAGCCGCAACGACAGGCCGATGTCGAACGAGGTATCGTCCGCGGCGCTGCTGTCGATCACGGCGCTCGGCAGCACGGTGACGTGCAGCTTCAGACGCGGGTGCTGCTCCGAAAAGGTCTTGAGAATGCGCGCGATATCGTGCGGACGGTAGTAGTCCGTGATGGCGATGCGCAGTTCTCCGTCGAGCGAGCGGCCTTGCAGGTCTTCGAACGCCGCTTCGCTCATCGCAAGAATGCGCCGCGCGTGATCGAGCAGGCGGCTGCCCGCCGGTGTCGCCGTGACGCCCTGCTTGCTGCGCACGAAAAGCGGCTGGCCGGCGCGCTCTTCCAGTTTCTTCAACTGCTCGCTCACCGACGATTGCGACAGGAACACGCGTTCCGCGCCTGCCGAGACGCTGCCCGATTCGGCGACGGCGACGAAGGTCCGCAACTGCGTCAGATCGAATCCACGTTGACTCATGATTCGGTATATCCGATAGAAGCCATCTGATTTTCCGGCTTTCCCGATGGTTGGCACAGCCGTAGGATACCCCCAATTCATTCTTGCCGAGGGGCGTCATGGGAAACGAACCGGTTGCATCCGTGCGGGCGTTGGGCGAGCGCGCGGCGAGTCATCGGTGGAAGGTGCTGGGGGTCGGCTTTGCGGCGAACGCAAGTTTCTCCGCGGCGTTTTCGGGCATTCCGACCACGGCCGTATTTCTGCGCTCGGGCTATCACCTGAACAATCATGGCCTGGGGCTGGTGCTCGGCATGCTCGGACTGGGCATCGCGGTCAGCGAATTGCCTTGGGGACTGCTGACGGACCGTTGGGGCGACCGTCGCGTGCTGCTGCTTGGGCTCGGCTCGACGGCTGTGGCGCTGGCGGCACTGGCGTTGTTCGCGGCGCCCACCGGCACACATGTGCCGAGCGCTTCGATGCTCGCGCTCGGGCTGCTTCTGGTCGGCCTGCTCGGCGGCAGTGTCAACGGTTCGAGCGGCCGCGCGGTGATGGCCTGGTTTCGCGAGGGTGAACGCGGCCTCGCGATGAGTATTCGCCAGACCGCGATGCCGGCGGGCGGCGGGCTCGGCGCGCTGATATTGCCGGCGCTCGCGTCGAGGTTCGGCTTTGCGAGCGTATACGCCGTGCTCGCTTTGGCGTGCGCGATGACCGCCGCGTTTGCGTGGTGCTGGCTGCACGAACCATCGCACGTCGAAGTGAAGGGGGCGGGCGCGTCTCATGGCGGAGCCGTTTCGGGCGGAGCGCCGGCGAGCGTTTCTCCGTTGCGCGACGTCGGCATCTGGCGCGTCGCGCTCGGCAGCGGTGTGCTGTGCGTGCCGCAGCTCGCCGTCGTGACGTTCGGGACAGTCTTTCTCCACGATTTCAGCCGTGCCGGCGTGCTGGCGATCAGCGCGACAATGGCCGCGGTGCAAACAGGCGCTGCGATTGCGCGGGTCTGGAGCGGCGGCTGGACCGACCGGCGCGGCAATCGCCGTGCTTATATGCGCGCCTGCAGTCTGCTGACAGCGGTGCTGTTCGCGTCGCTCGCGCTGGTGACGGCGGTAGCCGGCATGCGGCACGCGCAGATGACCGCGGTGTTCGCGCTGATGATCGCGCTGGGCGGCGTGTGCGCATCCGCATGGCACGGCGTCGCTTTCACGGAACTTGCGACGCTCGCGGGCACGAGCCGCGCCGGTACGGCGCTGGCGATGGGCAATACCTGTGTCTTTCTCACGCTGTTCCTGACGCCGCTGGCGATTCCGCCGTTGTTGTCGGTGGGTTCGTGGCCGATGGTGTGGGTGGTCGCCAGCGTGTGTGCGTTGATTGCGTTGCCGGTGTTTCCGCGTGCGGCTCGCGCGACCAGAATGACGACGGCGCGGGTTTGAGATGCAGCTGCGCCGAGTCTTGAAAAACAGAATCTAGAAGCGCTATGTATTCCGATGCTGATAGCACCGCAAGGGTCTATCAGATTTTCTCTCGGATTCGGAACATTCCGATTTTCGCAGGTTTGTAGCGATGGTTTTATGGCCGATCTTGGCGCTTCCGTCCAAGGCCTGGGGGCGCTGGAGCGTGCGTGGCGTGAGCTGCGTTCTCCTTACGCGTGCGCCGAATACGCCTACAAAAAATGAGAGAAATCATCGTGAACCTTCGAGTCATTCTGGCGGACGATCATCCCTTTGTTCTGCTTGGCGTTCGCGCTGCGCTGGAAACGCATGCCGATGTCGCGATCGTCGGTGAGGCGTCCACTCCCACTTCGTTGATCAAACTGTTGCAGAGCACACCATGCGACGTGCTCGTCACCGATCTCACGATGCCCGAGGCATCCGGCGCGGTCGAAGACGGCCTACGGCTCATCAGGCGAATCCGACGTGACTGGCCATCGCTACGCGTCGTCGTGATGACGACGCTGACGAACGTCGCTATCTTGCGTTCCATTGTGTCGGACGGCGCAGTCAGCATGTTAGGCAAAACGGAAACATTGGATGAACTATGGCATGCGATTCTGGCGAGCGGCAAAGGAGAGATCCACATCGGCCGCGCGATCGTCGAAGCGCTTGCGCAGCCTGAAAGCGAAGCGTGCGATCTGCGCCCGAATCCACGTTTATCCCAACAGCAGACGGAAATCATAAGAATGCTCGTGCGTGGTCAGTCGATCTCTGAGATTGCCGCGGCGCTCGGATGCCATCGCCGCACCGTCGGCCGGCAAAAGCGCGACGCGATGGCCAAAATTGGTGTCGCCAACACCCCCGGTCTCTTTGCTTATGTTCGCGCGAATGGGTTGATCGAAGCTTAGATCGCCTGTCGAAGCAATCATCCGGTTGGAAAATTGATTCATTTAAGAGCGATCTTATTTTTATCGGCGCAGGAGTGTTGAATGATCGCGGCAGGGCCAGTTGCTACGAAGAGAGCGACGGGAATTTCAGGTACAGGGGAGAAAAAGAAGATGAACGATAACGCCGACATCAATACGCCGATTCGCGCCATCATCGCGGACGATCATCCACTGGTTCTGCTGGCGATCGAAAGCATGATGGTGGGTTATCCGAACATGCAGATCGTCGGTCGCGCGGCTGACGCTGCCGGGCTTTTCATGGAGGTCGACCGCATTCCTTGCGACCTCGTTCTGATGGATCTTCACATGGCGGGTGGTTTCTATGGCGACGGGCTGGAATCCGTCAGGCAGTTCAAGGTGCGGTATCCCGACGTTGCGCTTGTCGTACTCACCATGGAAACCGAAGCCGAGGCGTTAAAGAAGGTTATCGCGCTCGGCGTGAATGGGCTGGTGAGCAAGCGGGACCGGATCGATCTGATTCATGTCGCCATCGTCACCGCGCTGGCGCGCGAATGCTATCTCGGGCCCGCGGTCCGCGCGATGATCGACGACGCGGCGATGGCGCGGCGGCTCGATTTCGTTCGTCAGGTGTTGTCGCGCCGCGAAATGGAGGTGTTCACCCAATACGCTTCCGGATTCGGCGTAACGGAGATTGCCGCCCGGCTGGGGCGCAGCGTGAAGACGATCAGCGCCCAGAAATGTACCGCAATGCGCAAGCTCGTTCTTAACAGCGACGCGGAGTTGTTCCGCTTCGCCGTCGAACACGGCGTGATCCCTGACGATCGCCTGCAAAACCGGCGCTGAGCCGGCGAGGCGTCGCGCCGCCCAGGCGGCGCGACGAACAGAAAATGGTCTGGAATAGCCCGGGGATGCACACCGTGTGCAGGGCATGCCAGCCGATAAGACAACAACAAAATGACACAGAAGATCCGCGTCATCGTGGCCGATGATCATGCCTGCGTTCGTCTTGGCGTCATCCGTCTGCTGCAAACCGTGCCGCACGTCGACATAGTCGGCGAGGCGCCCGACACCGAAACGTTGGCTGAGCTGCTCGACACCCATGCGTGCGACGTCATCGTGTCGGATATCGGCATGCCGGGCATCCACGGCGGCAACAACGTCGTGTCGTTCCTGCGCCGGCTGCTGCGGGTTCGGCCCCATCCTTGCGTCGTCATACTGACGATGATCCGCCATGCGCACATGCTCTCGGGCCTGTTGCACATTGGTGTAGCCGGCATCGTCGACAAACGCGACACCACCACGGCGTTGATCGATGCGATCGACGCCGTGATTGCCGGCGACATCTATCTGTCGGATCAGGCGCGCGTCGCGATCGAAGCCGCCGATGCTCCGCTGCAGCCTCGCGCGGGTGTCCTGAGTGCGCGCGAATGGGAGGTCTTCCAGCTTTATGTGCAAGGCCTCGCCGTCTACGAGATCGCAGTGCGCCTGCAGCGCAGCGGCAAGACCATCAGCACGCAGAAACGCAGCGCGATGCGCAAGCTCGGCCTTGAAACGGACAACGACCTCATCGAATACGCCAGGCAGATAGGGTTGACCTGACAGGCCTGAGAGAACAACCACCATGCTCCGTCAATAACTCCTACGAATTTGGGAATAGTCTGATTGATCCGGCAGCGTTGCCATTCCACAGTTCCTGATTAACGACGGTTTTTCGTGCACGCACCTAACAGCGTGTCATTTCGTCATGCTGAGCAGCACAGAACCGTCAATCAATCTGAGCGGAAGGCTCGTGGCTTGAGCGCGGCGCCGTCTGTCCAGTGAACAAATAATCGGGCTGGGAGGCGGGATGGTAGCGCTACGTAAGCGGTTGTTGGTGGAGGGCGCAGGAACGGCCTGGCTGGTGTTCGTCGGTTGCGGCAGCATCGTATTGAATACCCCCGCCGCCCAGCAGGAGTACGGTGCGCTCGAGACGTCGCTTGCGTTCGGTTTGGCGCTAGCCATGGCCAATTACATGTTTTACGGCCTCTCCGGCGCGCATTTCAACCCGGCTGTCACGGTCGGCTTTGCGATTGCGCAACGGTTCCCGATTCGCGATCTGTTGCCCTACGTCGTCGCCCAGATTCTCGGGGCGATTGCCGGTGCAGCCCTGCTGGCTTACGTGGCGAGTGGCCGGCCCGGCTTCGAACTGGCCGCGAGCGAGTTCGGCGCGAATGGGTTCGGCGATCACTCTCCTTCCGACTATCAATTTCACTCGGCGCTTGCCACTGAGCTTGCGCTGTCGTTCGCTTTCGTCATGGTTAGTCTGATGGTGCGCAGCCGGCGAAGCTTGAAATCGATCGCACCGCTCGTCACCGGCGCGTGTCTGACGCTCGTCTATGTGGTGTCGATTCCGGTCACCAACGGCTCGGTCAATCCCGCTCGCTCCACAGGCCAGGCGTTGTTCGTCGGCAACTGGGCACTCGACCAACTCTGGTTGTTCTGGGCCGCGCCCATGTCTGGCGGTGTCGCCGCCGGCGCGCTGTTCTCGTTTCTATGGGGCAAGCCGGCCGGTCACGCCGCTGCGGCGCTTTCCCGTGAACACGGCGAAGCCGCGTGAGCGGCGCCTCTCAGCATTTCCCGGCATCACTTATGAAAGTCCAGGACGGTGTCGTCGTGAGCAGGGCACTGCGACGTGTGGCGCAGTGGCTGGTTGTCGTATTCGCGTTTTTCGTCACGCGGATGCCGACAGTTGCTGCCCAGCCGTTTGCGGGTTCATCGCAAGTGCAAGCCGCCGGCACCTTTCCTGCGAAGTTGACCGTGGGCGTGCTAGCGAATGGCTGGCTGCCGTTCGACGCCCTCGAAGACGGCCAGCTGACGGGCTTGAGCGCCGACTACTTGCGCGCGCTCGTGGGCCCGGACGTCGTCATCGAAGGCAAAGCGTTTCCTGACATGCCGCAACTGCTGGCCGCGGCCTGCGCCGGCAAGGTCGACCTGATCATGAGCGTTGCCCGGACGCCGGAGCGCGGACGCTGTTTCAGTTTCACCGCGCCGTATTTTCGTACAACCACCTCGGTGGCGGTCAGGCGGGACGGTGATGCGTACGCCGGCCCCGCCCAGCTGAGCGGCGCCCGCCTCGCTATAGAGAAAGGGTTTGCGCTCGAAAGATCGCTGCGCGAGCGCTTTCCTCGCGCGCAGATTGAAACTTTCGCCAGTACCCATGCGGCACTGTCGGCGCTCGCGCAGGGGGACGCGGATGCATACCTCGGTATCACACCGGCCGTTCAATATGCGCTGGCCACCCAGGAGTTCCGCAGCCTGCGCGTCGCGTTCGAGGAAAACAGCAAGATCGCCGCCATGCGCTTTGCGGTGCCCCGCAATCGCGGCGCGTTGCGCGATCAGCTCGACCTCGCGCTTGCCTCGATGAATCCGGCCGACGACTCGGCGATTCGAGTGCGCTGGCTGTCCGGCAGCTTCGACGCGCAGGCGGCCTCCGTAGCGCGGCGCCTCACATTGACATCGGAAGAGCAGGCCTGGCTGCATTCGCTACCGCCGTTGCAGGTGGGTTTCGATAACGGCTGGCCGCCGTTTAGCTATGCGGACGAAGCCGGTCATCCTGCCGGCATCGCCGCAGAATATCTGGATTATCTGAGCCGCGCGTTGGGTGTCGTGTTCAACCGTGCTCGCACCGCCGACTGGCCCGCCACCATCGAAGCCTTCCAGCGTGGCGATCTGGCCATCCTCGCGACGTCCTCCAGCCGTGATCCGCGTCTGAAGAACGCGCGGCACACGCGTGCGTACGAAAGCTATCCGCTGGTGATCGTCGGACGCGAAGACGAACCAGCCGCGCGCGCGCTCAACGATTTCGCCTCGCGCCGCATCGTGGTTTCGTCGCATATCGCTGGTTCGATTCCGCTGTCGATCGACAACATTCCGGCAAACCATGTCGTCGTCGCGCCCAGTCTCGACGACGCGCTAAAGATGGTCGCGAGCGGCCAGGCAGACGTGCTGGTTGGCAACGTGGCCGCCATCGACGTCCTGCTCAAGCAACGTTACGTCGGTATCCTCAAGATTATCGGCGCGGTCGGCGAATCCGACGCGCTCGGTTTTGCTGTCCGCCCCGATCTCGGCCGGCTCGCCGGTCTGATCGACCGCGCGTTGCTGGCCATGCCGGCCGCGGAGAAGCTGCGCATCCGGCGAAAGTGGGTGGCCGGCAGCACGATAAGCCAGGGAACCTGGAGTGTTACCGCGATACGTCTGCTGCCATTGCTGATCGGCATCGGCGTCGCGTTGCTGGTCACGCTGCGGGCTTATCTGCTGCTGCAACGGGAAGTGCGGCTGCGCAGGCAGACCGAACGCGAACTCGCGGTGCAGCTGAACTTTCAGGAAACCATGATGGAGACGATCCCCTATCCGCTCGCCGCCAAAGACCTGGATGGCCGTTACATCGCGATCAACCGGGCGTACGAGCAAGCGTGCGGTTTGCGCCGCGAAGCCGTCATCGGGCGCACCACGCAGGGTGTTCAGGTGTGGGGCGAGGCAAACAGCCGCGTCCTGGAAGATATAGCGCGCAACTTGCTGAGCGCTAACGAGCCGGCGAAGGTGGAGCTTCAATTCGCCAACGGTGCCGGCGACTCACGGCATGGCCTGTTCTGGACCCAGCTCTGCCACGGCGGCGACGGTAAGCCGAGTTGCGTGCTCGGAACCATGGTCGACATTACCGATATCCGGCGCGCCGAAATGCTGGCGCGCGAAACCGAGCGCCGTCTGTTCGATGTCACGCGCTCATTGCCGGCGGTCGTATTTCAACTACGGCGTGCCGCGGACGGCATGTACTCGCTCCCGTATATCGGCGGCGACACGCGACATCTGCTGGGCGGCGACGCGTCGCTGATGCGCCTCGACGAGATCGACTTCCGCCGCGTGTGCGAGGAAGACCGGCCTTTTGTGCTGGCTGAGCTGGAACGATCGGCTCGCTGCGAAACGCCTGTCAATATGGAGTTTCGCTTCGACGGCGAGCATGACTTCAAGTGGGGGCGCGCGGAGTTGGTGCCGCGTCGCGAGAACGATGGCTCAGTCGTGTGGAGTGGCTACTGGGTGGACGCGAGTCTGGAGCACGCGCGCTCGGCGGAATTGGCGCGCGCGCGTGATGTGGCCGAAGCGGCCTCGCGTGCCAAAGACGATTTCTTCGCCATGATGAGTCACGAAATCCGCACGCCGATGAACGGTGTGCTTGGCCTCGTCGAGGTGCTGGAGCGCACGCCGCTGAATGCGGATCAGGGGGGGATGCTCAGCATGATTCACGAGTCGGCGGGCGCGCTGCTGCAGATTCTGGACGACCTGCTCGACTATTCGAAAATCGAGGCAGGGCGGCTGACGATCGAAGCCGAGTCCATCGACATGCGCGAACTGGTCGACAATGCAGTCGGCTTGCTGGCGGGCCGCGCTCATGAGAAGGGCCTGAAAGTGCGCGTGGATATTGCGGCTGAGGTCGCAGCCACGCTGCGAGGCGACAGCGTGCGATTACGGCAGATTCTGTTCAACCTGCTGGGCAACGCCATCAAGTTCACGCCGCAGGGCGAGGTCGACGTGCGAGTCGAGGTTGTCGGGCGGAGCGCCGGCGCTCAGACGCTCGAAATGACCGTCGAGGACACCGGCATCGGCATCGCGCCGGAAGTGCAGGCGCGGCTGTTCGAGCCGTTCGAGCAGGCGGAGTCGTCGACCACTCGCCGCTTCGGCGGCACGGGTCTGGGCCTGACGATCTGCCGCAAGCTGATCGATCTGATGGACGGCGCACTCGAATTGCACAGCGAGCCTGGCGTCGGCACTCGCATGACGGTGCGCCTCGCCATGCCGGTCGAGTCGCCGCGTTACTCGGTGAGCGGCCTGCGCGGCAAGCGCGGCGTGGTGGCAACGTGCGACACGCGAGTGGCGCAGGCGCTCATGCATTTCGGCGAGGCGCTTGGGCTCGAACTGCGCCTTGTGTCGCCCAATGCGGCGGAACTGGGCAAGCCTGACGCGCTAGTGGACGTGGACCTGATCTTTGTCGGCGAAGAGGTGGCGTTGCCGGCAGGAGTACAGGGGAATTCGCGGCTCATCTGCCTCACCGAGAAACCGAAGCCGACCGGCTATCGAATCCTCGACGGCAACGTGCGAGTCAGCGTCAATCCCATTTCGTGGCGCGGTCTGGGTGCGGCGTGCGCGGCTACGATGGCCGGCTTGCCGTCGGTGGCGCCGCGTGCGGTGGGCATGCCGCGCACGCCGGAAGGCGGCGCCGTGCCGCCGGACCGCGAGCGCGCGATCGCGAGCGGCCGGCTGATCCTGGTGGCGGAGGACCATCCGGTCAATCAGGAACTGATTCGTCATCAACTGGCCCTGCTCGGCTTTGCCTGCGACGTAGTGAACGACGGCGCCGAAGCGTTGGCGGCTCTCGACCGGACCCGCTACGGTTTCCTGATCACGGACTGCCACATGCCGAACCTGTCCGGCTACGAATTGGCACGGCGCATCCGGGAGCGGGAACGGGGCGGCGCGCATCGTCTGCCGATCCTGGGGATTACGGCGAACACCGCGCCCGAGGACCTGAATCTATGTCCTGACGCCGGCATGGACGATTGCCTCGTCAAGCCGACCCGGCTCGCTACGCTGCGTGACTACCTGAGCCGCTGGTTCGGCAGTGACAGCGCGTGGCAAGCCGCGCCCGCCGAAACCGTCACTACGCCGCCGATCGCCGGAGCGGATGCGCGCGGTGGTGCCGAGCCGTTCGTGCCGGTCGACCTGGCTCACCTGACGCAACTGTGGGGCAGCGAATCGACCGTCAAGGCCCTGCTCGAATCGTTCGTTTCATCGGTGCGCGAAGATGTGCTGGCGTTGGCGCCGCTCCTCGAGCGCATTGAGGTCGAGCGTCTGCGTGAGTGGCATCACCGGGTGGCGGGAGCGGCGGGCGTGCTGCAATATCCGCCATTGCTCAACGCGCTGGAAGACTATCGCCGGGACATCACCGCGAAGACGCCGGAGCGCTTGCGCAGCGACGGGTTGCTGCTGATGCGCAAATGCAATGCGATGCTGGATGGAATCGACGAGCAAGTCGCGTTGCTCGCGTGATGTGTTGTCGCGCCGCATCGCGTCGCAGCGCGGGGTTGTACGTAGGTTGTACATATGGTCCGCAGCCGGTTGCGCCGGCGCGGATAGTCGAGGTGGCAAAGCGAGGAACAGCGTAAGGAACAAAGCGGGAGGGCGAAAAAAAACGCGGCCGAAGCCGCGTTAAAGATTTGGAGACATCCTCGATGAAGGAGTCACTTCTCGCAAGCCGAAGCATAACCGGGCCAGCGCAAAAGATTCATTACGAAATGCGCAATTAACTGTTTGAAAATATCGACGGAAGCGTCGGCGGGGCGTTGTTTCGAAAGTCAGGCCGGCTACGCGCTGTCGCGCCGCACCGATCTGTACGTTGAAGGCGTCGCGCATATCGGCGCGAACGGCAGCACGATTGAAACGCAAGTGTTCGGTACGGACGCGCCGTCGTCGAGCAAGTACCAGGGTGTGGTGACCACGGGCATCCGTCACCGCTTCTGAAGCGCGTCGCTTTGGAACGAAAAGCACCGCTCGCGGTGCTTTTTTCATCGGCGATACGCGCGCATAGGCTGTTACATCATGCAACCCGCCGCGCCGACATGTTCGAAGGATTTGCACTAGTATGTGGTGGCTCCGCGCGGCCGGGTTGTCGGTGCGGCGGTGCATCAAGTCCGGAGAAGACCATGATTGCGCTTAAAAAATTGAATCTGGCGGTGGTGTTGTGGGCGTTGGCGTCGGGTGTCGCCTTCGCGGATACGGTGGCCTTGAAGGCGGACCTCGAACCGTCGAGCGAAGTGCCGCCGCGTGTGAGTCACGGGCATGGCATGTTGAACGCCACGTTCGATACGTCGACCAAAACCCTGCAATGGTCGATCACCTATGAAGGGCTGAGCGGCCCGGCAACTGCCGCGCATTTTCACGGTCCCGCGCCCGTAGGCCAGAACGCCGGTATCCAGGTGCCGATCGGGAAGGGCGCGCTCGCCAGCCCGATCAAAGGATCGGCGGCACTCACCGAACAGCAGGTGACGGATCTGATGGCAGGGCAGTGGTACTTCAACGTCCATACGGGACAGAACCCGATGGGCGAGATTCGCGGGCAGGTCTTGCCGGCGAACTAGGACGCAGGGAATACCACGCTCGCAGGAGCTGGCAGTTTTCAAGATTAAGAAGCCGCCGTCCACCGATGCATCGGCGAACGCACGTACCATGATGGGACACTATCGAAGGAGCGTGTCCCGATGAGCTGGCAAAGTGCACTCGCGTGCTGGTATCTGCGCAGGCAATTTCGGCCGCAAACTCTCAAGCCGCACGTCAATGTCGAGAAAGCGCGCGCGTTGACGGCCAGGCGCGTCTGGTCGCCAGGCGTGCCCGCCGGCTGGCGTCTGCGCGAATTGTACGGGCCGGACGATTGGCCGCTGCACGGCGAGTGGCTCGAACGCATCGATGGCGCGTCTACCGCCAGGAATCCGCCGACGCTGCTGCATTGCCACGGCGGCGGCTATTACTTCTGTTCGCCGCAGACGCATCGCTCGCTGACGTTCGGTCTGGCGACGCGTGCCAATGCGCGGGTCTTTTCGCTCGACTACCGGCTCGCGCCGGAACATCGCTTCCCGGCAGCGCTCGATGATGCGACCGCGGCCTATCGCCGGCTGGTCGCCGACGGCACGCCGCCCGAGTCGATCGTAATCTCGGGCGATTCAGCGGGCGGCGGGCTCGCGCTAGCCACGCTGGTCGTCTTGCGCGATGCCGGCGACGCTCTGCCGGCAGGGTGTCTGCTGTTCTCGCCGTGGACCGATCTGGCCGCCGCCGGCGCCACCATCCGCACCAACGACGGTCTCGATCCGATGTTCAGCGGCCCCTCGATCGCCCGCGCGGCGCAGGTCTATCTCGGCGACGCGTCCGCTACGCATCCGTACGCGTCGCCGGTCTACGCCGACCTGCACGGCTTGCCGCCGCTCTTCATCATGGCGGGCAGCACCGAGGTGTTGCTGGACGACTCGCAACGCGTTGCCGACAACGCGCGCGCCGCCGGCGTCGTCTGCGAACTCGACGTGTGGAAGAAGATGCCGCACGTGTGGCCGCTGTTCGCGCCGTTCATTCCGGAAGCGAACCGCGCGCTCGACCGCGCCGCGGCTTTCGTGCGGCGCGTGACAGGTGGAGCGAACGGGCGCAGCGCCGCTCAGCGGTCGAGCGCGATGTCGATCGTCTGATAGGCGGCCTCGACCGTTTCCTGGCCGTATTGCCGCTCGAGCCGCCGCACGGTGAAGTGGCCGTGCGCGACCTGCTGGAAGTGGTCGATGAACACCGTGTTGACCATCGCGCCGAGCACCGAGCCGATCGCCGGAATCGACTTGGCTGCGATCTGCTCGCTCACTTGCACCGAGAAACGCGCGGCAATCGTGTTGAGCAGGCGCAGCAGCGCGGCGGAACCGTGCGCGGTGAAGCCTTTTGTGGCGATTTCGGATGAAGCCTTCGACACCGCCTGCGCCAGCGCGCCGCGCAAGATGAAGTAGCCGAAGTCGGCATCTTCGTCGGCTTTCGACGTGCCGCCCATGCCCAGCACCGTCAGACACTGCAGCTGCGTGTCGATCGAGGTCAGATCCTCGCCCTCGCTGCGCGCAATGTCGCAGATCGAGCGGAACATCAGCGTGGTCGTCACCGGCAACTCGACGGGCAGCGCGAACAGGCCGAATGCGCCGCCGGCCGCGCCGGTGGTCGCCACCGCGAACTTGTGCAGCAGGTTGCTCGGCTTGTCGGGCGCGCTCAGCGGTGCCGCGCCGTCCTGTCGTCCAAGCGTGCGCAGAGCGATCGCCAGACACTTGCGCAAGGCCAGCTCCGTTGCCTCCGTGACCTTTTCGTTGGCGAAAGCCGGCATCCGCGACATCAGCTTTTCCAGCGGCGAACCGACGATGCTGGCCAGTTTCATCGCCAGCGCGGGGCTTTCCAGTTCATGTTTCGCGCGCCGCAGCGCGATCAGATCTTCGTTCGATAAAGATTGTGCAGCGAGCAAACCTGGCTCCATGTGCCTCCCTGGCGGCATGTGTTATCCATTCTTCAGCTGATTGGATTCGATTTGGCGGCGCGCTTAACGCCGCCGAGGTCCGAGTTTAGAACGTCACGTCGTGGTATGATTCCATATTGTTTGACGCGTCAACTGTTGCGCTATCAAAAATGGCTGTCCATACCGCGGCCCACCACTCGAGTGGGCAAGTTTTACCCTTCCGTGAATCGCTATTGGCGATGCTCGGCATTTCCTTTGTCACGATGCTGGTCGCGCTCGACCAGACCGTGGTGGGCACCGCGCTACCCACCATCGTGTCGGAGCTGAAAGGTTTCGAGCTTTACGCGTGGGTCGCTACGTCGTACTTGCTGACCTCGGTGATCACCGTGCCGATTTTCGGCCGTCTCGGCGATTACTACGGGCGCAAACCGTTCGTGATCGCATCGATCGTCGTGTTCACGGGGGCGTCGGTTTTGTGCGGCGCTGCCAATAACATGCTGTTCCTCGTGCTCGCGCGCGGTTTGCAGGGTATTGGCGGCGGCATGCTGGTCGGTACTGCGTTCGCCTGCATTCCCGATCTCTTTCCCGATTCGGTCGTGCGTCTGCGCTGGCAAGTGCTGATGAGTTCGGCGTTCGGCATTGCGAATGCAGTGGGTCCGTCGCTCGGCGGCTTTCTCACGCAGTACTACGGCTGGCGCTCGGTGTTCTATGTGAATCTGCCGGTCGGCTTGCTGTCGCTGTTTTTCGTCTGGCGTTTCCTGCCGCATCTGCGGCACGTCGAGCATGAAGGCAAGATGCGGCTCGACTGGCCCGGCGCGTTGCTGATCGCGGTGTTGCTCGGCTCGCTGCAATTGTTCGTCGAGTTGTTGCCGAAACATGGCGTCACCTTCGGCGCGTTGGCGCTGCTGGCGTTGAGCGTCGCGTCGGCTTATGCGTTGTGGCATTGGGAAAAGCGCTGCCCGACCGCGATTCTGCCGGTCGACATGTTCCGCAACCGCAGCCTCGCCGCGCTGTTCACGCTCGCGGTGCTCGGTGGCTTCACCATGTTTTCGCTGCTGTTCTACGCGCCGTTGCTGTTCCAGGGCGGCTTCGGCATGTCGCCGAAAGAAGCGGGGCTCGTCATTACGCCGCTCGTCGTGTTCATTACGATCGGCAGTATTTTGAACGGGCGGATCGTCTCGCGCGTGCGCAATCCGAATCTGATGCTGTACGTCGGCTTCGCCTTACTGGCGTTGGCGTGCCTCGGCGTGGTCGTCGCCACGCGCTCGATGCCGCAATGGCTGCTGATGTCGTTCATGGTGCTGGGCGGTCTCGGCCTCGGTTTCGTGATGCCGAACCTGACGATCTTCGCGCAGCAGACCGCCGGCCGCGAGCACCTCGGCATCGCCACGGCGCTGCTGCAGTCGCTGCGGATGATCGGCGGGATGATCGGCACGGCGCTCACCGGCACGCTGGTCACGCACATGTATGCGAGCGGCGTGCGCAGCGCGCTGGAAAACGATCACGCGTCACAGTGGTTGCCAGACCTGGGCGACCCGCAAATCCTGATCAATCGCGATGCGCAAACCACCTTGCTCGGTCAGTTGGCGCATGCCGGCCACAACGGTGCGATGCTGCTGGAAACCGCGCGCGAGGCGCTGGTCGCGGCGATTCATCTGGGCCTGGCGCTGGCGGCGATCATCGCTGTGGTGTCGGTGTGGCAAAGCCGTCGTGTGCCGCCGATCAAGCTCCAGCGCAAGCTCGAGCCGGTGATTCAAGCGGACTGATTTTTCGACTTACCGTTTTACTGACTCATCATGGAAGAACAGGATCGCGTCGCCGTCGTGCAGCAATTCGGCCGCACTTATCGGGCGTTCATGTCGGCATTCGAGGCGCACGTCGGCCATCCGTTGCCGCGCTGGCGCATTCTGCTGGCACTGCACGAACAGGCTGGCGAGTCGTCGCAGAAGCGGCTGGTCGAGCGCTTGCGCGTCGATCCGGGCGCGCTCACGCGGCAATTGAAAACGCTGGAAGGTCTTGGCTGGATCGCCCGCAGCATGGATGCGCGCGATAACCGCGTGACCAATGTGCGCCTGACCGAAGCGGGACTGTCTGCGACAGAAGCCAGCTTGCCGCGTCGTAACGCATTTCTGCACGACACGATGGCCAGTCTGCCGGACGACGCGCTGGCCGCGCTGTCGGGCGCATTGAAGATGCTGGAAGTGCGGATCGGCGAAGTGGCGGCCGCAGCGGGCGCCAGCAGCGCCGCCGCGACGCAGGCGTCTGACGCGGCGGTGGACGCCGGCCCTGAGCGCGAGGCGTGAACGCAAGGTTCTAGCGTGAAACTCGAGTGCAAGGTTCGAGTGCAAGGTTCGAGTGCAAGGTTCGAGTGAATACGCCGCCGTGACGAGCGGCGCACCACCCCGCGTAGAGCGCGCCGTTTTTCAGCCTTATCAGAAGAACGTTTCGATCACCTCGGTGACGCGATACGACGGATCGAGCACCAGCACCTGACGCCACTTATCGAACGTCAGACACGGGTGGGAGATGTCGAACGCGATCATGTCGCCCACCTTCAGATCGGCGCCGGCGGGGATCCGCAGATACGCATGCTGATCCATCAAGCCGAAAATTTCCCAGCCTTCGCTCGCCGCGACATCGCGCGGCGCCGCTGTGCCCGGGCGATAGTGGCGCGCCGGCTCCGGCATGCCCGCATCGAAAGCGGAGTCGCGCTTGCCGAGACCGATGATCGCGCGATCCGGTTCCGGAATCGACTGCACATACGCCCACAATTGCAGCGCCGGCAGCAAGCCTTCTCCCATTTTCTTCGCGACCGGATTGCGCGCGAAGATATCCGTTTGCGCTTTGCGGTAGATGCCGACGTCGTGCGTCAGATAGCAGCCGGGGCGCAGCACGACTTCGACCTTGCCGGTTTCCGACGCCTTCGCGAATTCTTCCGCGACCACGTCATACCAGGCCGAACCCGCGCCTGACAAAACGGCCGGCGTACGGGCAAAACGCCCTTCGTCGACGAGCGTGCGCGTGACGGCAACAGCGCTTTGCAGGAACTCGCGCACTTCGTGCTCTTCTTTCAGCACGCCTTCATACAACTCGACGCCCGCCAGCTTCAACACTTCCGGATAACGCGCGATTGCATCGAGCACCGCGTTGCGCTGTGCGTCGTCGCGCACGCCGGTGCGGCCGCCCGGCACGCCGAGTTCGAGCAGCACCTGCAGCGGTTTGCGCACCGATGTGAAGAACTGGCCCAACTGCTCGACGCCCTCGACCGAATCGACGAGACAGAAGAATTCGAAATCGGGATCGCTCAGCAACTCGGCGATCATCGTCATGTTGCGGCGGCCGACCAGCTGGTTGGCCATCAACACCCGCGAAACGCCGCCGTGATACGCGGCGCGCACCTGATGCGCGGTGGCGAGCGTGATACCCCATGCGCCGGTTTCGAGCTGACGGCGAAAGAGCTGCGGCGACATCGTGGTCTTGCCGTGCGGCGCGAGCTTGACGCCGTACTCGGCGACGAACGCCTGCATCCACTTCAAGTTGTGTTCAACGCGATCCGCGTACAGCACCGCGGCGGGCAGACTCACGTCCTCGTTCAACAGATTCCACTCGAGGCGCGCGGCATCCGTGAGCTGGATGCTGGTGCCTGGAACCATGCCCAAGCCCTTGCTATAAGGATCAATCGTTGCGCCTTGATAGTTTGTAACTTTCATGTCTCCCTGCTCCATCGCCCAGTTAAATTGAATCAAAGTTTGACTTTACCATGTTACAGAAAGTACGATGGCCGAAGAAATGTTATTTAGTACCACGGCTTGCGCGGCCACACTCACGGGCGGCTGCGCCGGCCTCCCACCGTCCGCAATGAACTCTACTGCCGAACCGCTGGCTTTCGACATCGTCGCGCGCATTGCCGAATGCGCGCCGGAATTGCGTTCGGCCGAGCGCAAGGTTGCCGCGCTGATTCTCGACGATCTGACCGGTGCGTCGCGAGCGAGCATCGGCGCGCTCGCGCAGCAGGCCGGGGTGAGCGCAGCGACCGTCACGCGCTTTGCCAAGGCGGTCGGTTGCCGCGACGTGCGGGAATTGAAGCTGCGGCTCGCCCAGGCGGCCGCGGTCGGCCAGCGCTTTCTGCAAGCGGGCGCTCCCACGGACGCGCCCGAGCCGATTGCCACCCGCGTGTTCGACGAAGTGCAGACCGCGCTCACGCATAACCATCAATTGCTGCGTCAGGCTCCGCTCACCGAAGCGGCAGCCGCATTGCGCGCCGCGCGGATGATCTACGTGTTCGGCATGGGCGGCGGCTCGACCGCGCTCGCCGACGAGATGCGTTTCAGGCTGGTACGCCTCGGCCGGCCTGTCGCGACCTACCAGGACGGCCTGTTGCAGCGCATGGTGGCGAGCACGGTATCGCGCGAGTGTGTCGTGATTGTGTTGTCGACAACGGGCCGCGTGCCGGAGATCGTCGAGAACTGCCGGATCGCGCGCAGCTACGGCGCGACCGTGATTGCGCTGACCGCACCGGCTTCGCCGCTCGCCACGCTGGCTGATTGGGTGATCCCGATCGTCGCGTTCGAGACCGATTTCATTTACAAGCCGTCGTCGTCGCGTTACGCGATGATGATGGCGCTCGATGTGCTCGTCACCGAACTTGCCGTCAGTCAGGGTGATGAGAGCCGCGAATTGCTGCGCCGCATGAAGCACGCGCTCGACGCGCACCGTGGCGGTGGCGATCGACAACCGTTAGGAGACTGATCCATGCATTCGCATCCCGAAGCCGCCGATACGCTGATCGTCGGCGCGCAACTGTATGACGGCACGGGCGCGCCGCCGGTCGAACGCGATGTTGCGATCCGCGACGGGCGCATCGTCGCAATCGGCAATCTGTCGAACTGGCTCGCCGAAGAGGTGATCGAGGCCAACGGCCGCGCGCTGGCGCCGGGCTTCATCGACGTTCATACGCATGACGACACGCACGTGATCCGCTCGCCGCAAATGCTGCCGAAGATCACTCAGGGCGTGACGACGGTGATCGTCGGCAACTGCGGGATCAGTGCGTCGCCGGTTGCGTTGAAGGGCGATCCGCCCGATCCGATGAACCTGCTCGGCGAGCGCGACGCGTTCCAGTATCCGACCTTTGCCGAGTACGTCAAGGCGGTCAACGCCGCGCGGCCCGCGGTGAATGTCAGTGCGCTGATCGGGCATACGGCATTGCGCAGCAACCAGATGGACCGGCTGGATCGCGCGGCGACGCCGCAGGAAATCGAAGGCATGCGCGCGCAGCTCGAAGAGGCGTTGTCGAATGGCGCGCTGGGCCTGAGCTCGGGGCTCGCGTACGGTTCCGCATTTGCCGCGCCGACCGAAGAAGTGATGGCGCTGGCCGAGCCGCTCGCCGCCGCCGGCGCGCTGTATACGACGCACATGCGCACCGAGTTCGACGCGATTCTCGATGCCATGGACGAAGCGTATCGGGTGGGGCGTCATGCGCACGTGCCAGTGGTGATTTCGCATCTGAAGTGCGCGGGGCCGTCGAACTGGGGGCGTAGCGAGGAGGTGCTGAAGTCGCTGGAGGGCGCGCGGCGCATGCAGCCGATTGGTTGCGACTGTTATCCGTACAACCGCAGTTCGTCGACGCTCGATCTGAAGCAGGTGACGGGCGACATCGACATCACGATTACGTGGTCCGAGCCGCATCCGGAGATGGCGGGCAAGCTGGTGAAGGAGATTGCCGACGAGTGGGGCGTGACGCAGCAGGAGGCGGGCAAGCGCTTGCAGCCGGCGGGCGCGGTGTACCACAACATGTCCGAGGAAGACGTGCGGCGGATTCTGTCGCATCCCGCGACGATGGTCGGCTCCGATGGTCTGCCGAACGATCCGTTGCCGCATCCGCGCTTGTGGGGCGCGTTTCCGCGCGTGCTCGGGCATTACGCGCGCGATGCCGGTTTGCTGCCGCTCGAAGAGGCGGTGCGCAAGATGACCAGCTTGTCGGCTCGGCGGTTTGGGTTGGCGCAGCGTGGCGAGGTGCATATCGGTTATCACGCGGATCTGGTGCTGTTCGATCCGGCGCGAGTTCGCGATGCCGCGACGTTTGAGAAGCCGCAGCAGGCGGCAGACGGCATCGACGCAGTATGGGTGAATGGGGTGTTGTCTTATCGCGATGGAGCTGTGACCGGCGAGCGCGCGGGACATTTTGTGGCGCGTGGCGCGGCGTCGAAGGGTGACGCGCACGGCGCGTTTTGAGTTCTGTTTTGAGTTCTTTTATTCGATGCGGTGCGCGGCGGTTTTGATCGGCGCATGCCTGACTTTGTGAGGAGTTTGATGATGAAGCGATATGGCGTTGAAGGCGGGAAGGGGACCGGCGGTCAGCATATGCCCTTTGCCCGGGCTGTCGAAGCGGATGGCTGGTTGTTCGTTTCCGGGCAGACGCCGATGGAAAACGGCGAAGTGATCAATGGCGGGATCGTCGAGCAATCGCATAAGGCGATTCAGAATGTTTTCGCCATTCTGAAAGAAGCCGGGTATGGGGCGGAGCATGTCGTCCGCTGCGGGGTGTGGCTCGATGATCCACGCGATTTTGCTTCTTTCAATAAGGTTTTCCGGGAGTATTTTGGGGAGAATCCGCCGGCCAGAGCTTGTGTGGTTTCTTCTATGGTGATCGATTGCAAGGTCGAGGTTGACTGCGTCGCTTATAAGACGCCTGCTGGAAAGGCTTGATGGTTTTTGCTTGTCAGGCGCAGGCGCTGGGCTTGCGTCCAGCCGGGCCGCGGCGAATATCCACGCGTGGCTTGCCGTCACGCGTGGCGCCGAAGCCCGGCTGCCTTATCACTTCAAGTGAGGCGCTCGCGTCCACGAGCCGCAAAAAACTCACTGCCGCGCAGTGCGCAGATTATCCGGCATCGGCAGATTGTAGTTGGTGCGGAACGGATTGATATCGAGCCCGCCACGCCGCGTGTATCGCGCGTAAACCGCGAGCTTCACTGGTTTGCACTGCCGCATGATGTCGACGAAGATCCGCTCGACGCACTGCTCATGAAACCCCGTGTGATTGCGATACGAAATGATGTACCGCAGCAGCCCTGCATGATCGATTTGCGGACCGACGTAATGAATCTGCACGCTGCCCCAGTCGGGCTGCCCGGTTACCGGGCAATTCGATTTCAGCAGATTCGAAAAAAGCGTTTCTTCGACAGGGGCCTCGTCCAGCGCCGCCGTCAACAGCGACGGGTCGGGATGATAGACGTCGGTATCCAGATCGAGCCGATCGAGCGACAAGCCGTCGAATTCCTCCAGTTGCAGCCGGCTGAACTCGACCGGTTGCGCCAGGTGCACCGACACGCTCGCTGCGCACGCAGCCGAGACGTCGCGCCTGATTGTATCGCGCACGATATCGATCGATTCGAATGCCGTCTGCGCAAACGATCCCAGATATAACTTGAACGACTTCGACTCGACGATATTCGGCGAATCAGCCGGCACAAAAAACGTCGCCACCGCAATCTGCGGCTTGCCGCGCGCATTCAGCCAGGACAGCTCGTAAGCATTCCAGATGTCCGTGCCGAAAAACGGCAACTGCGCGCCAATTCCAATCGCCTCTCGCGCATTGCTGCGCGCGATCGGAAACAGCAGCGACGCGTCGTATTGTTCGGTGTAGGCGGAAGGCTTGCCCAGCGGTGATTGTTCGGGTGTCATGATGCGTTCACGATGCCACTCAGCACGTGCCCCGTCGCCGTCACGACGCGAGCCGATTCGCAGTGGCCAATTTGGTCGTCGAAGAAAAAGTCCGGCTCGAACTCGCGCAGAAATGCGCTCTTGTCGAGGCCGCCGAGGAACATCGCTTCGTCGATTTCGATGTTCCACGCCATCAAGGTGCGGATCGCGCGTTCATGCGCGGGCGCCGAACGCGCTGTCACCAATGCCGTACGAATATGCATCGGCGCGGCTTCGTCCGCGAGTTTCTGCAGCCGGTGCAGCGCTTCGAGCAACGGCTTCAAGGGCCCGTCCGCGAGCGGCAAATCCTTGTTGTGCATCTCATGGCCGACGAACGCCCGCAGGCCATCTTTCTGGAACACGCGCTCGGCTTCGTCGGAAAACAGCACGGCGTCGCCGTCGAACGCGATCCGGATCTCGTCCGGATACTTGCTCGCCATTTTCGCCGATTCAGGCAACACGCGCGCAGCCGGAAAACCCGCGGCCAGCGCGTCGCGCACGTCGTCCTGATTCGCGGACAAGAACAGCGACGCGTTCAGCGGTTTCAGATAGCCGAACGGCGCCCGGCCACGCGTAAAGACGCCGCGCTCGATCGCGAGGCCATGTTCGCGGCACGAATGAAAAGCGCGCAATCCGCTGATCGGATCGCTGCGCGACAAGATCACCACTTCGACACGGTGACCGCCCGCGTTCAACGCCAGCAGCTTGCGGATCAGCGGAAATGCCACGCCCGGCTTGGCGGGCACAGCCAGCCGGTCGCGCTGCAAGGCTTCATACGCTGGCAGGTCGCCGTCCTCGTACACGCGGTTCTCTTCCTCGAAGTCGAACAGCGCGCGCGACGAGATTGCCACTACCAGTTTGTCGGCGAGCGAAAGAGCCATCTGCGCGTTTCAGTCCAAAAAAATCAGGCGAGAATCAGGCGAGAAACAGCCGGTACACCGGATTACCGGTCTCTTCCCAGTACGGATAGCCGAGCGTCGCAAGAAAGCGCTCGAACTCGCCGTTCCCGCTTTCCGGCACCTGGATGCCGACCAGAATCGAGCTGTAGTCCGCGCCCTGGTTGCGGTAGTGGAACAGGCTGATATTCCAGTTCGGCGCCATCGACGACAGGAACTTCATCAGCGCGCCCGGCCGCTCCGGAAACTCGAAGCGAAAGAGCCGCTCGTCATGCGCGAGCGGCGAACGGCCGCCGACCATATAGCGGATGTGCTGCTTGGAGAGTTCATCGAACGTCAGATCGACGGTGGGAAAACCGTGCGCCTCGAACGCGCCCGCGATCTGCGCGGACTCGCTGCGATTCCTGATCTGCACGCCGACGAAGATGTGCGCCGAATTCGCATCCGCGATCCGGTAGTTGAACTCGGTCACGCTGCGCGTGCCGACCAGCTCGCAGAAGCGGCGGAAGCTGCCGCGCTCCTCGGGGATCGTCACCGCGAACACCGCTTCGCGCGCTTCCCCCACTTCCGCGCGCTCGGCGACGAAACGCATCCGGTCGAAATTCATGTTCGCGCCCGACGTGATCGCGATCAGCGTCTGGTCCTCGATGCCTTCGCGCTCGGCATACTGCTTGGCGCCGGCCACGGCCAGAGACCCCGCGGGCTCCAGCACGCTGCGGGTGTCCTGGAACACGTCCTTGATCGCGGCACATAGCGCATCGGTATCCACCAGCAGCACGTCGTCGAGATATTCGCGGCACAGCCGGAAGGTTTCCTCGCCGACCAGCTTCACCGCGGTGCCGTCCGAAAACAGGCCGACTTCATTGAGCGTGACCCGCTCACCCGCTTTCAGCGACGCCGCCATCGCGCACGAATCGTCGGTCTGCACGCCGATCACCTTGATCTCCGGACGCACCGATTTCACGTACGCCGCGACGCCCGCCGCCAGTCCGCCGCCGCCGATCGGCACGAAGATCGCGTGGATCGGCCCCTGGTGCTGGCTGAGGATCTCCATCGCGACGGTGCCCTGGCCGGCGATCACGTACGGATCGTCGAACGGATGCACGAAGGTCAGGCCGCGCGCTTCCTGCAGCTTCACCGCATGCCCGTAAGCATCGCTGTACGACTCGCCGAACTGCACCACCTCGACGGTCGGCCCGCCATGCGCGCGCACCGCATCGACCTTCACCTGCGGCGTGGTGACCGGCACGACGATGATCGCCTTCACGCCCATGCGCGCCGCCGACAGCGCCACGCCCTGCGCATGATTGCCCGCCGACGCGGTAATCACGCCGCGTTCCAGCGCCTCGGCCGGTATATGCGCCATCTTGTTGTACGCGCCGCGCAGCTTGAACGAGAACACCGGCTGGTTGTCCTCGCGCTTCAGATAGACGGGATTGTGCAGGCGTGCCGACAGGTTCGGCGCACGTTCGAGTTCGGTCTCGCGCGCCACGTCGTAGACGCGTGCGGTCAGGGTTTTCTTCAGGTAGTCGTGGGAAGCCATGCGGGTGGCGCGGTGCGCTTTGTGAGACGGGAAAAGGCTAATGATAGCGCCAACGGTGCGCGCTCTGGCCTTCAGCGTGCCTCCCCGGGCCGTCCCAGAAGGCCCGCCCGACCGTTCGGTCGATAAATATCCTGCATGGCTGCGACCGGACGATCCGCGACGAATCCGCGCAAAGCCCGTCGCAGCCCGGATTTCAGGCGTCGGCGCGCAGGTGGATCATGCGGTAGAATTTCATTTTGGAATAAGGATCGGAAGATGCACTGGCAGCCTCGGATCGCCCATTTGATGCCCGCCCCGCGTGAGTCTCGCCCCGCGGCGGAGCGTCACCTCCGGCACGCCCGATCGTGTAGCTGTCTCTGAGCGCCGCGAAGCGACCGATGTGGGTAGACCGTCGGTTGCGCTTCGCTCCACTAGAAAATTTCCAGCATTGCGCGCCACGCGCACTGTCGGCCAGCGCCTCATCGATGAGCACGCCTGGTTGACCCACCGAGTCGTCCGAACATGAACGCACCTCAAGTTTTCGATCCGCACGGGGCCGCCACTGCGGTGGTCACCGATCCTGAAGCGCGTCTGCGCGAAATCCCCTATAACTACACGTCGTTTTCCGACCGCGAAATCGTTATCCGTCTGCTCGGCGACGAAGCCTGGGCGGTTCTGGCCGAACTGCGCGCGGAACGCCGCACCGGCCGCTCGGCGCGGATGCTGTATGAAGTGCTCGGCGACATCTGGGTGGTGCGCCGCAATCCTTACCTGCAAGACGACCTGCTCGACAACCCGAAGCGCCGCGCGCTCCTGATCGAGGCGCTGCATCACCGTCTGTCCGAGATCGAGAAGCGCCGCCGCGCCGATCTGGTTGAGCACGGCGACGAAGCGGGCGTCGACCGGGCTGCCCGCGTCGAAACCCTGGTCGTGGCCGCGCGCCGCGCCGTCGACGATTTCGAGAGCGAATTCCAGAAGACGGCCGATCTGCGCCGCCGCGCGAACAAAGTGCTGGGCCGCGTCACGGAAAAAGACAACATCAAGTTCGACGGCTTGTCCCGCGTGTCGCATGTGACCGACGCGACCGACTGGCGCGTCGAGTACCCGTTCGTCGTGCTGACGCCGGATACCGAAGAAGAGATCGCCGGCATGATCAAGGCGTGTTTCGAGCTCGGTCTGACGGTGATTCCGCGCGGCGGCGGCACCGGCTACACGGGCGGCGCTGTTCCGCTCACGCCGTTCTCGGCCGTCATCAACACGGAAAAGCTCGAACAGCTCGGCGCGGTCGAATTGACCGTGCTGCCGGGCGTCGACCGTAAAGTGCCGACGATTTTCTCCGGCGCGGGCGTCGTCACGCGCCGCGTGACCGAAGCGGCCGAGCAGGCCGGCTACGTGTTCGCGGTCGATCCGACGTCGCTCGACGCGTCCTGCGTCGGCGGCAACGTCGCGATGAACGCGGGCGGCAAGAAGGCCGTGCTGTGGGGCACGGCGCTCGACAACCTCGCCTGGTGGCGCATGGTCGACCCTGAAGGGAACTGGCTCGAAGTCACCCGTCTGGATCACAACCTCGGCAAGATTCACGACATCGAAGTCGCGCGTTTCGAGCTGAAATGGTTCGACGGCAACTACGCGCCGGGCGAGAAGCTGCTGCGCACCGAGTCGCTCGACATCAAGGGCCGCGTGTTCCGTAAGGAAGGCCTCGGCAAGGACGTCACCGACAAATTCCTCGCCGGCCTGCCGGGCGTGCAGAAGGAAGGCTGCGACGGCCTGATCACGTCCGCGCGCTGGGTGCTGCACAAGATGCCGGCGCACACGCGCACGGTCTGCCTCGAATTCTTCGGCCAGGCGCGCGAGGCGATTCCGAGCATCGTCGAGATCAAGGACTACCTGTTCGAGACGTCGAAGCAGGGCGGCGCGATTCTCGCCGGTCTCGAACACCTCGACGAGCGCTATCTGCGCGCGGTCGGCTACGCGACCAAGAGCAAGCGCAATGCGTTTCCGAAGATGGTGCTGATCGGCGACATTGTCGGCGACGATGCCGATGCGGTCGCGCAGGCCACTTCGGAAGTCGTGCGGATGGCCAACGGCAAGAGCGGCGAAGGCTTCGTCGCGGTCAACGCCGAGGCGCGCAAGCGTTTCTGGCTCGACCGCAGCCGCACCGCTGCGATCGCCAAGCATACCAACGCGTTCAAGATCAACGAAGACGTGGTGATTCCGCTCGACCGGATGGGCGAGTACACCGACGGCATCGAGCGCATCAACATCGAACTGTCGATCAAGAACAAGCTGCAACTGGTCGACGCGCTCGAAGCGTTCTTCAAGGGCGGCAAGCTGCCGCTCGGCAAGAGCGACGACGCCAATGAAATTCCGAGCGCCGAACTGCTCGAAGATCGCGTGCAGCAGGCGCTGGATCTGCTGAAGAACGTGCGCACGCGCTGGGAATTCCTGCGCGACAAGCTCGATCTGTCCTTGCGCGAGGCGCAGCATTATCTGGTCGGCCTCGGCTACGAAGCGCTGGCGGAGAAGTTCGCTGATCGCGTGGACGCGCAGCCGGATGCCAGCGTGTTCCACGTCACGCAGGACCGTACGATCCGCGTGTCCTGGAAGCAGGAAATCCGCGCCGAACTGCAGCAGATCTTCAACGGCGGCGAGTTCAAGCCGATCCTCGAAGAAGCCCAGGCGATCCACAAACAGGTGCTGCGCGGCCGCGTGTTCGTCGCGCTGCACATGCACGCGGGCGACGGCAACGTCCACACGAACCTGCCGGTGAACTCGGACAACTACGAGATGCTGCAGGACGCCCATACGGCGGTGGCGCGCATCATGAAGCTGGCGCGTTCGCTCGACGGCGTGATTTCCGGCGAGCACGGCATCGGTATTACGAAACTCGAATTCCTCACCGAAGACGAGATCGGCGAATTCCGCGCTTACAAGCAGCGCGTCGATCCGCATGGCCGCTTCAATGCGGGCAAGCTGCTCGAAGGCGCCGATCTGCGCAACGCCTACACGCCGAGCTTCGGCCTGATGGGTTACGAATCGCTGATCATGCAGCAGTCCGATATCGGCGCGATCGCCGATTCGATCAAGGACTGTTTGCGTTGCGGCAAGTGCAAGCCGGTCTGCGCGACCCACGTGCCGCGCGCCAACCTGCTGTACAGCCCGCGCAACAAGATTCTCGCCACCTCCTTGCTGGTCGAGGCGTTCCTGTATGAAGAGCAGACCCGCCGCGGCGTGTCGATCAAGCACTGGGACGAGTTCAACGACGTCGCCGATCACTGCACCGTCTGTCACAAGTGCGTGACGCCGTGCCCGGTGAAGATCGACTTCGGCGACGTGACGATGAACATGCGCAACCTGCTGCGCAAGATGGGCAAGAAGAAGTTCAACCCGGGCAACGCGGCCGGCATGTTCTTCCTCAACGCCACCAATCCGCAGACCATCAATCTCGCGCGTACCGCGATGATGGGCATCGGCTACAAGGCGCAGCGCCTCGGCAACGACGTGCTGAAGAAGTTCGCGAAGAAGCAGACGGCGCATCCGCCGGCTACCGTCGGCAAGCCGGCGGTCACGCAGCAGGTGATCCACTTCATGAACAAGAAAATGCCGGGCAATCTGCCGAAGAAAACCGCGCGCGCGTTGCTCGACATCGAGGACAACAAGATCGTCCCGATCATCCGCAATCCGAAGACGACCACCGCCGACACGGAAGCGGTGTTCTACTTCCCGGGCTGCGGCTCCGAGCGGCTGTTCTCGCAAGTGGGTCTGGCCACGCAAGCGATGCTGTGGGAAGCGGGCGTGCAAACCGTGCTGCCGCCGGGTTATCTGTGCTGCGGCTATCCGCAGCGCGGCTCGGGCCAGTTCGACAAGGCCGAGCAGATCGTCACGGATAACCGCGTGCTGTTCCACCGTGTCGCGAACACGCTGAACTACCTCGACATCAAGACGGTGGTGGTGTCGTGCGGCACGTGTTACGACCAGCTCGCCGGCTACGAATTCGAGAAGATCTTCCCGGGCTGCCGGATCATCGACATCCACGAGTTTCTGCTGGAGAAAGGCATCAAGCTCGAAGGCGTGAGCGGTGTGCGCTACATGTACCACGACCCGTGCCACACGCCGATCAAGACGATGGACCCGGTCAAGCTCGTCAATGAACTGATGGGCTCGGAAAAAGACGGCTACAAGATCGAGAAGAACGATCGCTGCTGTGGCGAATCCGGCACACTCGCGGTGACCCGTCCTGACATTTCGACGCAGGTCCGCTTCCGCAAGGAAGAGGAGATCCGCAAGGGCGCGGCGAAGCTGCGCGGTATTCTGCCGGGCGGCGCTCCGCTGGGCAGCGCTCCGCTCGTCGGCGCGGGGGCGGACGCGGTCAATGCGGGCAACGGTTCGGCCGGTGCGGCCGTCGCCGTGGGTACGCCGAACGGCGCCGCCGACGTGAAGATCCTGACGAGCTGCCCGTCCTGCCTGCAAGGCCTGTCGCGCTACAACGAAGACGCGGGCACCGAAGCGGACTACATCGTCGTCGAGATGGCGCGTCTCGTGCTCGGCGAGAACTGGATGGCGGATTACGTCCAGCGGGCGAACAATGGCGGAATCGAGCGCGTGCTGGTTTAATGGCACCACTGACGATTTCTGCCTGAGGACGACGATGGACTGTGTTTTTTGCCGCGAAGATGGCGGCGACGTGCTGTGGCAGGACGACACCTTGCGTGTCGTCCTTGCCGACGAACACGATTACCCGGGCTTCTGCCGGGTGATCTGGAGCAAGCATGTGGCCGAGTTTTCCGACCTTGCCGGAAGCGACCGCGATCGCGTGATGCAGGCCGTGTATGCGGTCGAGCGCGCGATGCGGCGCATCATGCAGCCGGTCAAAGTGAATCTGGCGAGCCTCGGCAACCAGGTGCCGCACGTGCATTGGCATGTGATTCCGCGTTTTTCGAACGACGCGCATTTCCCGTTGCCGATCTGGGCGCCGCGCCAACGCACGGTGTCCGAAGCGATGCTGTCGTCGCGCCGCGCGCAGGCTACCTTGCTGCGCGACGCGGTTCGCCAGGAAATCGAACAAGCTCTTGGCTGAGCGCCCCAAACCTGTCGCTTCGCGCCAGGCCCCCCGAGGGGATAAGAAAACTTGGGGCGGCCCGGCGTTAAGATGAATGCCCCCAACCTGTCGCTTCGCGCCAGGCCCCCCCGAGGGGGTAAGAAAACTTGGGGCGGCCCGGCGTTTTCTTATGAGGCCATCATGAGCGGATTGACCCCCGATACCCCGGTGCCGACCGGTGTGGTCGTGCATTCCAGATCGCGCGTGCTCGAATTGCAGTACGCAAACGGCGAAACGTATCGCTTGCCGTTCGAACTGCTGCGCGTGTATTCGCCGTCGGCGGAAGTGCAGGGGCACGGACCCGGCCAGGACACCTTGCAGACCGGCAAGCGCGACGTGACGATCACGATGATCGAAGGCGTCGGCAACTATGCGTTGCAGCCGACGTTCTCCGACGGCCACGCCACCGGCATCTATTCCTGGGACCTGCTGTACGACATGGCGGTCCGTCAGGATGAACTCTGGCGCGCCTATCTCGCCAAACTGGAAGCGGCCGGCGTCGACCGCGATGCGCCCATGATTCCATCCGGCGCTGCGCACGGGCATTGTCACTGATACGATTCGCCCTGATCGCCGCACTGATGCGGCGCAACATTTCAGAATACGCGAAAGGACGAGCGCGATGAGCAAAACTCACTTCGGCTTTCAATCAGTCGACGAACACGAAAAAGCGCAGAAGGTGGCGGGCGTATTCCACTCGGTTGCTGCTAACTACGACTTGATGAACGACCTGATGTCGGGCGGGTTGCACCGGGCGTGGAAGATGTTCACGATTGCCCAGGCCAACGTGCGGCCAGGCTTCAAGGTGCTCGATATCGCAGGCGGCACGGGCGATCTGTCCAAGGCGTTCGCGAAACAGGCCGGAGAAAGCGGGGAAGTCTGGCACACCGACATCAACGAATCGATGCTGCGCGTGGGCCGCGACCGCCTGCTGGACAAGGGCATCATCACCCCGGCGTTGCTGTGCGACGCCGAAAAAATCCCCTTTCCGGACAATTACTTCGACGTAGTCACCGTGGCATTCGGCTTGCGCAACATGACGCACAAGGACGTGGCGCTCGCTGAAATGCGCCGGGTGCTGAAGCCGGCAGGCCGTCTGCTGGTGCTGGAATTCTCGAAGGTGTGGGATCCGCTCAAGAAGGTCTACGACGTCTATTCGTTCAAGGTCTTGCCGTGGCTCGGCGACCGTTTTGCGAAGGATGCCGAGAGTTATCGTTACCTCGCGGAATCGATCCGGATGCATCCGGACCAGGAAACTTTAAAAACAATGATGGAACAAGCGGGTCTCGACGGCGTCAAATATTACAATTTGTCAGCTGGCGTGGTAGCTTTACATGTGGGGACCAAATACTAGGGTCCCTAACCCATCGATTTTTAAAGGAAAGTACGAATATGTCCGATTCAGGTGTGTTATCTCCCCGTAAGGTTTCGAGGTCGTTGGTGAGAAGAATCGGACTGATCGCGATGGTCGGTCTGATCATGGCCGGCTCTCTCGCCTCGCTCGATGCGGAAGCCCGCCGCATGGGCGGCGGCCGCAGCATCGGCCGTCAGTCGACTACGGCTCAGCAGCAATCTCAGTCGACCCCGACTCAACCTTCCCAAAGCAATCAGGCCATGCAGCAGCGCGCCCAACCGGCGCCGGCTCCTGCGCCCACGCCGGCCGCGCAGCCTAACCGCTCGCGCTGGCTCGGGCCGATCGCCGGTCTCGCTGCCGGTCTCGGCATCGCCGCGCTTCTGTCGCACTTCGGTCTTGGCGGCGCGTTTGCCAGCGCCATGGCCAACATCATCGTGATCGCCGTGATCGCGATGATCGGTATCTGGCTGATCCGCCGTTTCATGGGCCGCAAGCGCGATTCGGCGCAACCAGCGTACGCGGGCGGCGCGCCGTCGCTGAACGCGAGCGGCACCGGCTACTCGCAGGAACCGCGCTTCAGCGCGCCGCCCACCGGCTCGTATCTCGAACCGCAAGGCAGCCCGCTGACCACGCCGTCCGTCAACGCCATGCCCGCCGTGCCGGCCGGCTTCGATTCGGAAGCGTTCCTGCGTAACGCCAAGGTGTACTTCGTGCGCCTGCAAGCCGCGTGGGATGTCGGCAACATGGACGACATCCGCGAATTCACCACGCCGGAGATGTTCGCCGAGGTGAAGGTCGATCTGTCGTCGCGCGGCGCGGAGTCGAACCAGACGGACGTGGTGCAGCTGAACGCCGAGCTGCTCGGCGTCGAAGAACGCGCGAACGAATACTTCGCCAGCGTGCGCTTTTCCGGCTTGATCCGCGAATCTGCGGGCGCGGCGGCCGAGCCGTTTGTCGAAGTCTGGAATCTGTCGAAGTCGAACCGCGCCGGCGAAGGCTGGCTGCTGGCCGGCATTCAGCAGGTGGCGCAGCACTAGGACAGCACCGCTCGTCCTGACTTCGCACAAAGCATTGGCCGTTCGGCATAGCAAGCCGCGAAGCGAACGGACGTTACAATAGGAACCCGCGTTGGCACCTCGTCCGCGCGGGTTTTTTCTTGCCACTTTCAATGACCCTCGCCGCCAAGCCCTTCGCTGCTGCCGTCAATCACCTGCTCGCCCGCGAATCGTGGGCTCGTGAGCGCCTCGCCCCGTACTCGGGCAAAACGGCCAGACTGTCGTGTCCGCCGGTCGTGCTGATGCTGCTGGTGCAACCCGATGGCTACCTGAGCGCGATCGGCGAAACCGAGGCGCAGCAGTTCGACGTGACCATCGCGGTGCCGTCGGATGCGCTGCCGGCCTTCGTGCAAGGCGGCCAGGCCGCCGTGATGAAGCACGTGAAGATCGAAGGCGACGCCGAATTCGCCACCGTGATCGCGAAGCTCGCCGAGCATCTGCGCTGGGAGCCGGAAGAGGATCTGGCCAGGCTGATCGGGGATGGTCCGGCATGGCGGGTGGCGTCGGTCGTGCGCTCGGTCGGCGCACATGCGCGGCGCACCGGCCGCAACCTGCTCGATATGGCCGCTGAATATCTGCTCGACGAGAATCCGCAATTGGTGCGGCGCGCTGCGCTCGACGATTTCAACGTCGAACTGGCGCGTGCCCGCGATGCTTTGGCACGCGTCGAAAAGCGCCTCGAGCGCCTTGAACTGAAGGTCGAAGCCCGCGGCGCCGGTGCGTCGGGCGGCGCCGCCACGTTGCGCGGCACGCGCTAGTCACCGGGCTCCACTATGCGTTTTCTGCGTTTCCTCAAGATTTTTTTCACCGTCATTCGCTTCGGTCTCGATGAGATGATGCTTGGCCGCATCAACGACCGGCGCGTGCGTTTGCTGCTGCGTATCACCACTATCGGCCGCAAGTTCGACGAACCGCCGGGCGTGCGGCTGCGGCTCGCGCTCGAAAGCCTTGGGCCGATCTTCGTCAAGTTCGGCCAGGTGCTGTCCACCCGGCGCGATCTGTTGCCGGTCGATATCGCCAACGAGCTTGCCAAGCTCCAGGATCAGGTGCCGCCGTTCGACTCGGCGGTGGCGATAGGATTGGTCGAGAAGTCGCTCGGCGCACCCGTCGACGTGCTGTTCGACGACTTCGAGCGCGTGCCGGTGGCGAGCGCGTCGATCGCGCAGGTGCACTTCGCGAAGGTGAAGGCCGGCCAGCATGCGGGCAAGGCCGTCGCTGTCAAGGTGCTACGGCCGAACATGCTGCCGGTGATCGATTCCGACCTCGCGCTTCTGCGCGACATCGCCGTGTGGGCCGAGCGCCTGTGGGCCGACGGCAAGCGCCTGAAGCCGCGCGAGGTGGTCGCCGAGTTCGACAAATACCTGCACGACGAACTCGACCTGATGCGCGAGGCAGCCAACGGCAGCCAGTTGCGACGCAACTTCGCCGGGCTCGGTCTGCTGCTGGTGCCGGAAATGTACTGGGAGTTCTGCACGCCCACGGTGCTGGTGATGGAGCGGATGGTCGGCGTGCCGATCAGCCAGGTGGATGCGCTGCGCGCGGCGGGCGTCGATATTCCGAAGCTGGCGCGCGAAGGCGTCGAGATCTTCTTCACCCAGGTGTTCCGCGACGGCTTTTTTCATGCCGACATGCACCCGGGCAACATTCAGGTGAGCCTCGATCCGGCCCATTTCGGCCGCTATATCGCGCTCGATTTCGGCATCATCGGCGCGCTGTCGGACTTCGATAAGAACTACCTCGCACAGAACTTTCTCGCGTTCTTCAAGCGCGACTACCATCGCGTCGCCACGCTGCACCTCGAGTCTGGCTGGGTGCCGCCGACCACGCGCGTCGAAGAACTGGAAAGCGCGATTCGCGCGGTCTGCGAGCCGTATTTCGACCGCGCGCTGAAGGATATTTCGCTCGGGCAGGTGCTGATGCGTCTGTTCTCGACGTCGCGACGCTTCAACGTCGAGATCCAGCCGCAGCTGGTGCTGCTGCAGAAAACCATGCTGAACGTGGAGGGACTCGGCCGCTCGCTCGACCCGGAACTGGATCTGTGGAAGACCGCCAAGCCGTATCTCGAACGCTGGATGAACGAGCAGATCGGTGTGCGCGGCTGGTACGAGCGGCTGAAGATCGAGGCGCCGCAGTGGAGCAAGACACTGCCGCAGCTGCCGCGCCTGATTCATCACGTGCTGGCCGAGCGTCACGACCACACTCGCGGCGCGAACGACGACATGATTCAGCAGATTCTGCTCGAACAAAAGCGTACCAACCGGCTGCTGCAAGGGCTGCTGCTGTTCGGCGTGGCAGTCGGGGTCGGCGCGGTGCTGGCGCGGGCGTTTCTGGCGTTCGCTTACGGCGGTTGATCCCGATCCATACGAGGCACCTGATGAGCGACCCGAAGCAACCCTCCACACCTGACTTCACCGCCGGCGACCCGAACTCGCCGGAATTCTGGACCGAGCGTTTCAAGCGCGGGTTCACGCCGTGGGACCAGGCCGGGGTGCCGGCAGCGTTTCGGTCGTTCGCCGAGCGGCATGGCGGCGCGGCCGTGTTGATTCCGGGCTGCGGCAGTGCTTACGAGGCGCTCTGGCTGATCGAGCACGGCAATCCGGTCCATGCGATCGATTTTTCGCCGGCCGCCGTTGCCGCAGCGCGTGAGCAATTGGGCGCGCGGCATGCGGATCTGGTCGAACAGGCAGACTTTTTTACGTACCAGCCGCCGTTTGCGCCGGCATGGATTTATGAGCGCGCGTTCCTCTGCGCACTGCCGGTGGCCCGCCGCGCAGACTACGCGCAGCGGATGGCCGAACTGCTGCCTGGCGGCGCGCTGCTGGCGGGGGTTTTCTTCATCGGCGAGACGCCCAAGGGACCGCCGTTCGGGATCGAGCGCGCCGAGCTCGACGCGCTGCTCACACCGTACTTCGATTTGATCGAAGACGAAGCCGTGAACGATTCGATCGCCGTGTTTGCCGGACGCGAGCGCTGGCTGACGTGGCGCCGCCGCGGCTGAGGGCAGCGCCGGCGCGTGCCCGGCGGACTTGATTCGGCGGTGGCCGCCCCCATTTGCAGCGACGGCGGCTGCGTCGGGCGCTTGCCCCGGAAATCCGGAGGCGGGCTGCCGTTTGCGGCTATAATTCAAGGCTTTGCAAGCGTTTACAAGATTTCAGTAGGGAAAGGATCATGCCGATCTACGCTTATCGTTGCGAATCGTGCGGCTTCGGGAAGGATGTGCTTCAGAAGATGAGCGACCCCCAGTTGACGCAGTGTCCCGAGTGCGGGAAAGACACCTTTCGCAAGCAGGTGACTGCCGCCGGCTTCCAGCTGAAGGGCTCGGGCTGGTACGTCACCGATTTCCGCGGAGGCAATGGCGGCGCGAGCGCGCCGGCGAAGCCCGACGCGAATGGCGGTTCGAATGCGGGCGCGGGCGAGAACGGCGCGTCGGCGAATGACGGCGCCGCGAAATCCGACACGGGTTCGGCCAGCAGCCCGGCAGCAGCCGCAACGCCGGCCGCGCCTGCTGCCGCACCGGCCGCTTCGGCAGCCTCGAGCGGTTCGGGCAGCGCCTAGCAGGACTGCCGCCCTCAGGGCGGCGCACACATCCGCGCAGCGGGCTCTCGCTCGCGCGGCTTTCTGGCGGTACACATGACGACGAAAAAAACGACGCTCAAATCGGTGTTCCTGACTGGCCTGCTCGTGCTGGTGCCTCTGGCTATCACACTGTGGGTGCTCGGCCTGATCATCGGCACGATGGACCAGACGCTGTTGCTGCTGCCGAGCGCATGGCAGCCAGAGCGCATCTTCGGCTTCCGCCTGCCGGGTCTCGGCGCGGTGCTGACGCTCGCGTTCATCTTTGTCGTCGGGCTGTTGACGCAGAACTTCATCGGCCAGAAGCTCGTGAAGTGGTGGGAGGTCGTGGTCGCGCACATTCCGGTGGTCGGACCGCTATATACCAGCGTCAAGCAGGTGTCCGACACGTTGTTGTCGAGCAGCGGCAATGCGTTTCGCAAGGCGCTGCTGATCGAATACCCGCGCCGCGGCTCCTATACGATCGCGTTTCTGACCGGCATTCCGGGCGGTGACGTGGTCAATCACCTGAAAGAAGATTACGTCAGCGTGTATGTGCCGACTACGCCGAATCCGACCTCCGGCTTCTTCCTGATGGTGCCCAAAAGCGAAGTGATCGAGCTCGACATGACGGTCGACGCTGCGCTCAAGTACATCGTCTCGATGGGCGTCGTGGCGCCGTCCGCGCCGCCGACGCTGGTGCGCCGTACGACAGTCGAGCCTCCGCTGTAATGCCGGCGCGCAATGTTTCACGCAGTGTTCGACTGCCGCGCGCCGTTCAACCAATGCAAAACGAAAGACAAACATCATGTCGATGAGATCTGAATACTGCGGTCTGGTGACCGAAGAACTGCTGGGCCAAACCGTCTCGCTGTGCGGCTGGGTAAGCCGCCGCCGCGACCATGGCGGTGTCATCTTCATCGACCTGCGCGACCGCGAAGGCCTCGTTCAGGTCGTCTGCGATCCGGATCGCGCGGAAATGTTCAAGGCCGCCGAAGGCGTGCGCAACGAGTTCTGCCTGCAGATCAAGGGCGTGGTGCGCAGCCGTCCGGAAGGCACCACGAACGCCGCGCTGAAGAGCGGCAAAATCGAAGTGCTGTGCCACGAGCTGATCGTGCTGAACGCTTCGATCACGCCGCCGTTCCAGCTCGACGACGACAACCTGTCGGAAACCACGCGTCTCACGCACCGTGTGCTCGACCTGCGCCGTCCGCAGATGCAGCACAACCTGCGTCTGCGTTACCGCGTCGCGATCGAAGTGCGCAAGTATCTGGACGCGCAAGGCTTCATCGACATCGAAACGCCGATGCTCACCAAGAGCACGCCGGAAGGCGCGCGCGACTACCTCGTGCCGTCGCGCACCAACGCGGGCCAGTTCTTCGCGCTGCCGCAATCGCCGCAGCTGTTCAAGCAGCTGCTGATGGTGGCGAACTTCGATCGCTACTACCAGATCGTCAAGTGCTTCCGCGACGAAGACCTGCGCGCCGACCGTCAGCCGGAATTCACGCAGATCGACTGCGAAACCTCGTTCCTGTCGGAACAGGAAATCCGCGATCTGTTCGAAGCGATGATCCGTCACGTGTTCAAGGAGACGATCGGCGTCACGCTGGACGAGAAATTCCCGGTCATGCTGTATTCGGAAGCGATGCGCCGCTTCGGTTCGGACAAGCCGGACCTGCGCGTGAAGCTCGAATTCACGGACCTGACGGATGCGGTCAAGGACGTCGACTTCAAGGTGTTCAGCACGCCGGCCAACACGAAGGACGGCCGCGTCGCGGCGATCCGCGTGCCGAAGGGCGGCGAGCTCTCGCGTGGCGACATCGACAGCTACACGGAATTCGTCCGCATCTACGGCGCGAAGGGTCTGGCGTGGATCAAGGTCAACGAAGTCGCGAAGGGCCGTGACGGTCTGCAAAGCCCGATCGTCAAGAACCTGCACGACGAAGCGGTCAAGGCGATCATCGAGCGCACCGGTGCGCAAGACGGCGACATCATTTTCTTCGCGGCGGATCGCGCGAAGGTGGTGAACGACAGCCTGGGCGCGCTGCGTCTGAAGATCGGCCATTCGGAGTTCGGCAAGGCCAACGGTCTGGTCGAGTCCGGCTGGAAGCCGCTGTGGGTCGTCGACTTCCCGATGTTCGAATACGACGAGGAAGACAACCGCTACGTCGCCGCGCATCACCCGTTCACGAGCCCGAAGGACGAGCACCTCGAGTATCTGGAAACGGATCCGGCGCGCTGCCTCGCGAAGGCCTACGACATGGTGCTGAACGGCTGGGAAATCGGCGGCGGGTCGGTGCGTATTCACCGTGAAGAAGTGCAGAGCCAGGTGTTCCGCGCGCTGAAGATCGGCGCGGAAGAAGCGCAAGCCAAGTTCGGCTTCCTGCTCGACGCGCTGCAATACGGCGCGCCGCCGCACGGCGGTATCGCATTCGGTCTGGACCGCATCGTCACGATGATGGCCGGCGCTGATTCGATTCGCGACGTGATCGCGTTCCCGAAGACGCAACGCGCCCAGTGTCTGCTCACGCAGGCGCCGAGCGAAGTGGACGAGCGCCAGCTGCGCGAGTTGCACATCCGTCTGCGTACGCCGGAACCGAAGGCGTAACGTATTTGACGGTCGGGCAAGCCAAAGCTGTCTGAAAACGGCAGCGTGTCGGCGAAAAAGCGAAACGAAAAAGGCGCGTGATGCGCCTTTTTCGTTTTTTGCGTTACAGTCGAAGCAACTGCTTTCGACCGCCCATCGGACCACTCGCCGACATGTACCGCACAAGCGTTGCGCCCAGTTTTCACGCCATGCCGAAACCGCCGAAGATCCCGCAATCCGTACTCGTCATCATCCATACGCCCGCGCTCGAAGTGCTGCTGATCGAGCGCGCCGACCACGAAGGCTTCTGGCAGTCGGTGACGGGTTCCAAAGACCATCTCGACGAGCCGCTCGCCGAAACCGCCGCGCGCGAAGTCGCCGAAGAAACCGGCATCGTGCTCGGCAGCGCGCGGGTGCCGCATAGCGCGCTCTTCGATTGGCAATATCAGATCGAATACGAGATCTACCCCGAGTTCCGCCACCGCTATGCCGAGGGCGTGATCCATAACACCGAGCATTGGTTCAGTCTGCAAGTGCCCGAGCAGCTCGAGGTGACGCTCGCGCCGCGCGAGCACATCGCGTTCCTGTGGCTGCCGTATGAAGAGGCGGCGTCGCGCTGTTTTTCGTCGTCGAATGCCGATGCGATCCTGCAGTTGCCGAAGAGGCTGAACGAGCGCCCGAAAGAGCGCGATGGGCGCTTGAAGGAGCGTGCCCGGTGAGCGTCGGCGGCGCGCGCCGTTTCGCGCGACTCCGGCAATCCTTGCTTGGCCGCCGCTACTGGCAGCGCTACCGTTTCACCAGCGGCAACGACGTCAAGCTGCTGCGTTCCGGCGACGAGTTCTTCGCCGCGCTGACCGCGCGTATCGACGCGGCGCAGACCGACGTCTTTCTCGAAACCTATATCTTCTGCGACGACAGCGCCGGCCACGCCGTCAGCGCGGCGTTGCTGCGTGCTGCGGCGCGTGGCGTGACGGTGCGCGTGATTACCGACGGCATCGGCACCGAGCGCTTGCCGATGTTCAACGAATGGCCGGCGGCCGGCATCGAGCATCGCATCTACAACCCGCATCTGTTCGGCCGCTTCGGCTTCTCGCGCACGCACCGCAAACTGGCGGTGGTGGACGATCAGTTCGCGTATTGCGGCGGCATCAACATCGTCGACGATTACGAGAACAACGGTGAGAAGCTGCCTTACCGGCGCTGGGACTTCGCGGTCGAGTTGCACGGGCCGGTGGTCGCCGATATCCGCCAGGCATTCGAGCTGCAATGGCGGCGGATTCGCCTTGGCCATCGGCCGCTGGAATCCATGGCGCCTGATCTCGGGCCGAAGTCGTACGCGTCGCTCGGCACGCTGCGCCGGCGGCGCCGCAACCGCAACGAGGCGCTGTGGGCGGGCGGTCAGCCGTGCGTGGCCTTCGTCGCGCGCGACAACCTGATCAACCGGCGCGCCATCGAAAAAGCCTACCTGACTGCGATCGGCCAGGCGCGCAGCGAAGTGCTGCTGGCCAATCCCTACTTCATGCCGGGCCGCAAGCTGCGCCGCGCGTTGGTGTTCGCGGCGCGGCGCGGCGTCGATGTGAAGCTGATCATCGGACGCAAGGAGTTTGCCGCGCTCGATTACGCGGTGCCGTTCCTGTATCGTGCGCTGCTCAAAGCAGGCGTGAAGATCGCTGAGTACGAGAAAACCATGCTGCACGGCAAGGTCGCGGTGGTGGATTCGAATTGGGCCACTGTCGGCTCGTCAAACCTCGACGCGCTCAGTCTGGTGCTCAACAACGAAGCCAACGTGGTGCTGGTGAACGACCTGCAGATCGGCGCGCTGCGCGAAGCGATCCTCGTGGCGTTCCAGGACTCGCGCCGGATCGATGAGGCGCGCTATGAGACCCGCCCGGCCGGAGAACGGCTCCTGAACTGGCTCGCGTATACGACCTACCGGGCCGTGATGAAGCTGCTGACGGTGGGCGGTTATGACTAGCGCATTCTCTTCTCTCACATAAGTGCAAGGGCGCGGCGTCAATCGAAGGATAGAAAGAAGACAAACGAGAAGGCAAACGGGAAGGCAAACGCCTCTAAAAAATCTCCTTCGTCTGATTGACGGATGCCGCAGAATTGAAACCAGGTTAGAAACCGGTTTCTAATAAAGTCCTTGTTTCGCGGACGGTCGCACTCAATAATAGTACGGCCGTTCGATTTTCTTTCGGTCACATTAGAACGGTAAAAAAGCTATGCGAAAAGGCGAACAAACGCGAGCCGCGATTCTCGAAGCAGCACTCGATCTGGCAAGCCGAGACGGACTGGAAGGTCTGACGATTGGGCTGCTGGCCGAGCGCATGCAGATGAGCAAAAGCGGTGTGTTTGCGCATTTCGGGTCGCGCGAGGATTTGCAGGTCGAAGTGGTGCGCGAATATCACCGTCGTTTTGAAGACGAGGTGTTTTTTCCGAGTTTGCGTGAACCGCGCGGCTTGCCGCGTCTGCGCGCAATGATCTCCCGCTGGATCGAGAAGCGCATTCAGGAAGTCACCACTGGGTGCATCTACATCAGCGGCGCGGTCGAGTATGACGACCGCGCGGACAACCCGGTGCGCGAGCAACTGGTGTCGAGCGTGACGATCTGGCGTGCGGCGCTCACTCGCGCGATTTCGCAGGCGATGGAAGAAGGGCATCTGCGTGCCGATACCGATCCGCAGCTGATGCTGTTCGAACTGTACAGCTTCACGCTCGGCCTGCATCACGACGCGCGCTTCCTGCACTTGCCGGATGCAGTGCGTCTCACGTGGGCCGCGCTGGAAAAATTGATTGTTTCGTATCAGAGCGAAAGCCGTTAGCAGGGCCGCCGAACTAACGCAGATTCAGCGGCGCTGAAGGTCCGATCCGCGGACTGAGCTAACGGCCTGGCTTCTTGTCAAACTTTGGAGAGAGTCATGGGACAGTACGCCGCGCCGCTGCGCGACATGCAATTCGTGTTGCACGAGCTGCTTAACGTCGAAGCCGAAATCAAGCAGATGCCGAAGCACGCGGATCTCGATGCCGACACGATCGACCAGGTGCTCGAAGAGGCCGGCAAGTTCTGCTCCGAAGTCCTGTTCCCGCTGAATCAGAGCGGTGATCAGGAAGGCTGCACGTACGTCGGCGACGGCGTCGTGACTACGCCGAAGGGCTTCAAGGAAGCTTATCAACAGTACGTCGAGGCCGGCTGGCCCGCGTTGGGTTGCGATCCGGAATACGGCGGCCAGGGCTTGCCCGCGTTCGTCAACAACGCGCTGTACGAAATGCTGAACTCGGCGAATCAGGCGTGGACGATGTATCCGGGCCTGTCGCACGGCGCCTACGAATGTCTGCACGCGCACGGCACGCCGGAACTGCAGCAGCTTTATCTGCCGAAGCTGGTCGCAGGCGTCTGGACCGGCACGATGTGTCTGACCGAACCGCATTGCGGCACCGACCTCGGCATTCTGCGCACCAAGGCCGAACCGAACAGCGACGGTTCGTACGCGATTAGCGGCACGAAGATTTTCATTTCCAGCGGCGAACACGATCTCGCGGAGAACATCGTTCACCTGGTGCTCGCGCGTCTGCCGGATGCGCCGAAGGGCACCAAGGGCATTTCGCTCTTCATCGTGCCGAAGTTCATCCCGAACGAAGCAGGCGAGCCTGGCGAGCGCAACGGCGTGAAATGCGGTTCCATCGAACACAAGATGGGCATTCACGGCAACGCGACCGCCGTGATCAACCTCGACAACGCGAAGGGCTGGATGGTGGGCGAGCCGAACAAGGGCTTGAACGCGATGTTCGTGATGATGAACGCCGCGCGCCTGGGCGTCGGCATGCAGAGCCTCGGCCTCACCGAAGTCGCCTACCAGAACTCGCTGACGTACGCGAAAGAGCGTCTGCAGATGCGTTCGCTGACCGGCCCGAAGGCGCCGGAAAAAGCCGCCGATCCGATCATCGTGCACCCGGACGTGCGCCGTATGCTGCTCACGCAGAAGGCCTATGCCGAAGGCGCACGCGCGTTCTCGTACTGGTCCGCGCTGCAGATCGACAAGGAACTGTCACACGGCGACGAATCCGTGCGCAAGGAAGCGGCGGATCTGGTCGCGCTGCTCACGCCGATCCTGAAGGCGTTCCTGTCGGACAACGCGTTCGAAGGCACCAATCACGCGATGCAGATCTACGGCGGCCACGGCTTCATCACCGAGTGGGGCATGGAGCAATACGTGCGCGACGCCCGCATCAACATGATCTACGAAGGCACTAACGCCGTTCAGTCGCTCGACCTGCTGGGCCGCAAGGTGCTCGGCGACATGGGCGCGAAGATGAAGAAGTTCGGCAAGCTGGTCGCCGAGTTCGTCGAAACCGAAGGCGTGAAGCCGGAGATGCAGGAGTTCATCAACCCGCTCGCCGACATCGGCGAAAAGGTGCAGAAGCTGACGATGGAAATCGGCATGAAGGCGATGCAGAACCCGGACGAAGTCGGCGCCGCCGCCGTGCCGTATCTGCGTACAGTCGGCCACCTGGTGTTCTCGTACTTCTGGGCGTGCATGGCTCGCATCGCGCTGGACAAGGAAGCATCGGGCGACGCGTTCTACAAGGCGAAGCTCGCCACCGCGCGCTTCTACTTCGCGAAGCTGCTGCCGGAAACGGCGATGACAATCCGTCAGGCTCGCGCGGGTTCCAGGTCGCTGATGGAAGTCGACGAGGCGCTGTTCTAAGCCACATCACGGCAAGCGCCACGCGATCCAGAAACGCGTGGCGCTTCGCCAAGCCATACATCGCGAAACATACGAGACACATTCGCGACACCGCACAACTCCCCGGAGGAACGACGTGAGCAATCTGATCATTCGCAAGGTAGCCGTGCTCGGCGCCGGCGTGATGGGCGCGCAGATCGCGGCGCACCTGATCAACGCCAAGGTGCCCGTGCTTCTTTTTGATCTGCCGGCCAGGGAAGGCCCGAAGAACGCGATCGCGCTGAAGGCGATCGAAAACCTGAAGAAGCTGTCGCCGGCGCCGTTCGGCGTGAAGGACGACGCGCAATATATTCAGCCCGCGAATTACGACGACGACATCGAGAAGCTCGCCGAGTGCGACCTCGTGATCGAAGCGATCGCCGAACGGATGGACTGGAAGCACGACCTGTACAAGAAAGTGTCGCCGCATATCGCGCCGAACGCGATCTTCGCGACCAACACCTCGGGTCTGTCGATCACCGAACTGTCGCAAGGTTTCGCGGATGAACTGAAGGCGCGCTTCTGCGGCGTGCACTTCTTCAATCCGCCGCGCTACATGCACCTGGTCGAACTGATACCGACCGCCACGACGCGTCCGGAAATCGTCGATCAGCTCGAATCGTTCCTGACGAGCGTGGTCGGCAAGGGCGTCGTGCGTGCAAAAGACACGCCGAACTTCATCGCGAACCGCGTCGGTATTTTCTCGATCCTCGCCGTCATTACCGAAGCCGCGAAGTTCGGCCTGCGTTTCGACGAAGTCGACGACCTGACGGGCAGCCGCCTCGGCCGCGCGAAATCGGCAACCTTCCGCACCGCGGACGTGGTCGGTCTCGACACGATGGCGCACGTCATCAAGACGATGCAGGACAACCTGAAGGACGATCCGTTCTTCCCGGTCTACGAAACGCCGGCCGTGCTGGCCGAACTGGTGAAGAAGGGCGCGCTCGGTCAGAAGACCGGCGGCGGCTTCTACAGGAAGGAAGGCAAGGCGATCAAGGTGCTCGACCCGAAGACGGGCGAGTACGTCGACGGCGGCGCGAAAGCGGACGAACTGGTCGGGCGCATTCTGAAGCGTCCGCCGGCAGAGCGTCTGAAGCTGCTGCGCGAATCGGAACACCCTCAGGCGCAGTTCCTGTGGTCGATCTTCCGCGACGTGTTCCACTACATCGGCGTGCATCTGGAGTCGATTGCGGACAACGCGCGTGATGTGGACCTGGCGATTCGCTGGGGCTTCGGCTGGAACGAAGGTCCGTTCGAAGGCTGGCAGACCGCCGGCTGGAAGCAGGTCGCGGCGTGGGTGCAGGAAGACATCGCGGCAGGCAAGGCGCTGTCGAATACGCCGCTGCCGTCGTGGGTGCTGGAAGGCCCGGTCGCAGAGAAGGGCGGCGTGCATACGAACGAAGGGTCGTGGTCGCCGGCTTCGAAGACCTTCGTGCCGCGCTCCTCTCTCTCCGTGTATGACAAGCAGGTGTTCCGCGCACCGCTGGTCGGCGAAACGGCGGCGGACCCCAAGACTTACGGCAAGACGCTGTTCGAAACCGACGCAGTCCGCGCGTGGGTCGACGATCGCGCGGGCGAGAACGATGTGCTGATCGTGTCGTTCAAGAGCAAGATGAACACGATCGGACCGTCGGTGATCGACGGCCTGACGCAAGCCATCGAACTCGCCGAAAAGGACTACAAGGGTCTGGTCGTATGGCAGCCGACGTCGCTGAAACTCGGTACGCCGGGCGGCCCGTTCTCCGCCGGCGCGAACCTCGAAGAGGCGATGCCCGCCTTCATGATGGGCGGCGCGAAGGGCATCGAGCCGTTCGTGAAGAAATTCCAGCAAGGCATGCTGCGCGTGAAATACGCGAGCGTGCCGGTCATCTCGGCCGTGTCGGGCATCGCGCTCGGCGGCGGCTGCGAACTCGCGCTGCATAGCGCGAAGCGCGTCGCGCACATCGAAAGCTATATCGGTCTGGTCGAAGTGGGCGTTGGTCTCGTGCCCGCGGGCGGCGGTTTGAAGGAAGCTGCACTGCGCGCAGCGGAAGCGGCAACCGCCGCCGGCGCAACCAATGACCTGCTGAAGTTCGTGCAGAAGTCGTTCGAAAATGCGGCGATGGCGAAGGTCTCGGCCTCCGCGCTCGACGCGCGCGCAATGGGCTATCTGAAGCCGTCCGACACCATCGTCTTCAACGTGTTCGAACTGCTCGACGTCGCGAAGAAGGAAGCGCGCGCGCTGTCCGCTGCGGGCTACCGTCCGCCGCTGCGCGTGACGCAAGTTCCGGTCGCGGGCCGCTCGGCGATTGCGACCATCAAGGCATCGCTTGTCAACATGCGCGACGGCCGTTTCATCAGCGAGCACGATTTCCTGATCGCGAGCCGCATCGCGGAAGCGGTGTGCGGCGGCGACGTCGAAGCGGGCAGCCTCGTCGACGAAGAATGGCTGCTGCAACTCGAGCGTCGTGCGTTCGTCGATCTGCTCGGCACGCAAAAGACGCAGGAACGGATCATGGGCATGCTGCAAACCGGCAAGCCGGTACGCAACTAAGTGACGCGCGGACCGCAATCGAATTGCATGGGACCAGAGTAAGTCGCTAAAGCGCCAACTCTGGTCGACCGCAATCGAATTGCATGGGACCGGAGTAGGCGCTAAAGCGCCAACTCCGGTCGACCGCAATCGAATTGCATGGGACCAGAGTAGGCGCTAAAGCGCCAACTCTGGTCGACAAAGGAGCTTTAAATGACAAAGCAATTGCAAGACGCATACATCGTCGCCGCGAGCCGTACGCCGATCGGCAAGGCGCCGCGCGGGATGTTCAGGAACACGCGCCCGGACGAACTGCTGGTCCACGCGATCAGGTCGGCCGTGGCGCAGGTGCCGGGCCTCGACACGAAGGTGATCGAAGATGCGATCATCGGCTGCGCGATTCCTGAGGCCGAACAAGGGCTGAACGTCGCGCGGATGGGCGCGCTGCTGGCCGGCCTGCCGAACACGGTAGGCGGCGTGACGGTGAACCGCTTCTGCGCATCGGGTCTGACCGCGCTGGCAATGGCGGCTGACCGCATTCGCGTCGGCGAATCGGACGCGATGATCGCCGGCGGCTGCGAATCGATGAGCATGGTGCCGATGATGGGCAACAAACCGTCGATGTCGCCGCACATCTTCGATCGCAGTGAAGACTTCGGCATCGCGTACGGCATGGGCCTGACGGCCGAGAAGGTCGCCGAGCGCTGGAAGATCAGCCGCGAAGCGCAAGACGCGTTCTCGGTCGAATCGCATCGCCGTGCGATCGCCGCGCAGCAAGCCGGCGAATTCAACGGCGAAATCGCCGCGTACACGATCGCCGAGCGCTTCCCCGATCTCGCCACCGGCGAAGTGAAGGTGAAGACCCGCGAAGTCGCGCTCGACGAAGGTCCGCGTGCGGACACGTCGATGGAAGGCCTCGCGAAGCTGCGCACGGTGTTCGCGAACAGGGGTTCGGTGACGGCGGGCAACAGTTCGCAAACCTCGGACGGCGCGGGCGCGTTGATCGTGGTGTCGGAAAAGATCCTGAAGGAATTCAACCTGACGCCGCTCGCGCGTTTCGTCAGCTTCGCCGTGCGCGGCGTGCCGCCGGAAATCATGGGCATCGGTCCGAAGGAAGCGATTCCGGCCGCGCTGAAGGCTGCTGGTCTCAAGCAGGACGATCTCGACTGGATCGAACTGAACGAAGCGTTCGCCGCGCAGTCGCTGGCGGTGATCCAGGACCTCGGTCTGGATCCGTCGAAGATCAACCCGCTCGGCGGCGCGATCGCGTTGGGTCACCCGCTGGGCGCGACCGGCGCGATTCGTGCATCGACGGTGGTGCACGGCCTGCGCCGCCGTAACTACAAGTACGGCATGGTGACGATGTGCGTCGGCACCGGCATGGGCGCGGCGGGCATCATCGAACGTCTGTAATCGTGTTCGCCCCGATCCCCGTGTTTATCCCCGTGTTGATCCCGGCGTTGATCCCCTGAGGACCGCAGAAACGGTTCGCAGGCCGCCTGGCTTGCGAACCGTTTTTCCATTCAGCAGAAGTACGAGGAGATGACAATGGATATTCAGGTCGAGCGCGCGGACGGCGTGCTGACGATTGCCTTCAACCGGCCGGACAAGAAGAACGCGATCACGGCCGCGATGTATCAGACGATGGCCGATGCGCTGGTCGAGGCGCACGGCGACGCGTCGGTTCGGGCGATCCTGATTCGTGGCAGTGTCGGTATTTTCAGCGCCGGCAACGATCTCGAAGATTTCATGAAGCAGCCGCCAGGCGGCGAAAACTCACCGGTATTTCAGTTCCTGCGTGCGATCAGCTCGGCGGAAAAGCCGGTGGTGGCGTCGGTAGCGGGCCCGGCGGTCGGCATCGGCACGACGCTGCTGCTGCATTGCGATCTGGTCTACGCGGCGGAGACAGCGAGCTTCTCGCTGCCGTTCGCGCAGTTGGGGCTATGTCCGGAGGCGGCGTCGAGCCTCTTGTTGCAGCGCGTCGCCGGTTATCAGGCAGCGGCCGAAAAGCTGCTGCTGGGCGAAGCGTTCGACGCGCGCGAGGCGCACCGAATGGGCTTCGTGAATCGCGTGCTGCCCGCGGCGGAAGTGGACGCGTTCGCGGCGGCACAGGCGGCGAAGCTGGCGGCGCTGCCGGCCGCGTCGCTGCGCGTGACCAAGAGTCTGATGAAGCGCGCAAGCCAGCAGGAACTGCAAACGCAGATGACCGAGGAGGCGGTGCACTTCGGCAAGATGCTGCTCGCGCCCGAAGCGCGCGAGGCGCTCAAGGCGTTCTTCGAGAAGCGCAAGCCGGATTTCCGGCAGTTCGACTGAGCGCCGGCGCTCGGACGTTCAAGGCTGCGTCGGCTGCAACGTGTCGTAGTCGACGTAGCTGGTTTCGCGGCAGAAGCTGACGAGCCGCACGCCCGCTTTGCGCGCAATCGCAATCGCCAGCGAAGACGGCGCCGAAATCGTGGCGACCATCGGCACGTCGACGCGCGCCGCCTTGCGCACCAGCTCGTAGCTGGCGCGGCTCGACAGAAACACAAATCCCTCTTTGGTATCCGCGCGATCGAGCACCAGTTGGCCGATCAGTTTGTCGAGCGCGTTGTGGCGGCCGACATCTTCGAACGCGTAGCGGATTGCGCCTGCCGCATCGCACCATGCGGCGGCATGCAAACCGCCGGTCAGACGGGTCAGCGCCTGGTGGTCGGGCAACTCGCGCGCCGCCCGGGCGATCGCATCGGGCGCGAGCCGTTGCAGAAAACCGGTGTCCGGCACGCGTTCCGGTTGCAGATCCAGCAGATCGATGCTTTCGATCCCGCATACGCCGCAGCCGGTGCGCCCCGCCAGCGCGCGGCGCTTTTCCTTCAGCGCGACGAATGCCTGCTGGACCACTTGCAATTGCACTTCGGCATGCGGCAATTCGCCGTCGTCATGCAGTTCGACCTCGATGTCCTGGATGTCGCTGCCGCGCTCCACGATCCCTTCCGAAATCGCGAAACCGACCGCAAACGCTTCCAGATCGCGCGGCGTGCACATCATCACCGCATGCGAAATGCCGTTGAAGACGAGCGCGACCGGCCACTCCTGACCGACGTGATCGGTGACGGTTTCGACCGCCGTGCCGCGGTGCCGGCGCACCTGGCGCTCCATGGCGCCCGGCTGTCCAGCCGTTTCCAGTTCGTTCAATGCCTGACCCCTTTGTGAGGCTGCGCGTAAGCGGCTTCAGGCCCAGCCCGGCGCCGAAAAGCGGCCCCAGTCCCCGCCGCTGTCACGCGAATAAGGTTCTAAAATACCCCAAGGCGGGTTTGCGCGTTGCCCGTCGCCAAAGAGGAATACTGTCATGGGACTCAACGAGGCACCGATTCTGTTCAACTTCGAAGTCGAGTCTTCGGAGAATTTCACCTTCATTCCGATGTCGGTGCGCTTCAATCTCGACCGCTTCGGGCTGCGTATTTCGCTTGCACAGTGGCAGTTGCTGCCGCTCGAGGACCGCAAGCTGCTGGCGCGTTTCCCGGTCGAAGAAGACGCGGAAATCGAGCCGAATTTCGATCACGCGCTGTTCGAAATGCTGCGCACCCACGCGAACATCGAACCGGAGTGGTTCACGCCCGACGAAACACCTGCCTGGCGCCGCACGGATAGCGTACCGGAGGGCGTCGTGCACCAGGCGGGACTCGCCAGTCTGCCCACGCCGGGCACCGCCGAATGGGCCGAACTCGACCCGTTCAAACGCTATGTGCTCGCCAAATTGTCGCGCAAACCGGAAGGCAACCACGACTTTGTTCCCGCGATGAGGGAATTCGGTCTGGCCGGGTAGGTTTCGCCGGGTAGGGCTAACCCGGTAGGCGCGGCCGGCGAGGCCTGGCCGCTGAAACCCCGAGCCGGCCGCGTTCAGCCTCGAAGCGGGCCGCCGCCGCGCATCTCGCATCCGCAGGCGGCCCGGACCGCGAGCGAATTTTTTCGCCCGGCACCCTCAACCTGTTCCGAACCCTGCCGTTATCCATGGGTTGGCGCGTAAAAGACCCATATCGAAGCGAGCCCGCGCTCCCGCCCGCAGAACGATCGACGTTCGGAACCCATGACTCTCTTTTTATCGAAGCGGCTGCTGATCAATCTGGCGGTCGTCGCCGCGGCGGTCGGCGCGAACGCGTTCGTCGCCTATACGCAGATTTGCGATCAGCGCGACGCCGACGTGCGCATGCTGCGTTCGACGGGCGTGCGTCAGAACCTCGACGCCTACAATATGGCGCTCGACCATGGGCTGGCCGCGCTGGGCCGTTTCGAGGTGTCGGGCGAGGCGCCGCCTGCCAACGAGGGCGCCGCCATGATGACTTCGCTGGCCCGTCTGGAGCACGAGCTGCGCGGCGAACTCGCCGGCGAGCCGGTCATGCTCGATACGCTGGACAAACTGAGCGCGGATAGCCAAGCGCTGCAACGCGATATCGACGCCGCGCTGTCGCGCAGCGCGAACGCCGCACCGACAGAGTCGCGCACCTGGGTAGCCTCGCACTACACGCGTCTTGGTATGGCGCAGGACCGCGTCGAAGCCGGGCTGGCGGCGCTGCGGGCGCAGGAGAATCATGCGCTGCAGGCGTCGCTCGCGGCCTCCACGCGCGAAACCCAGCACGCGATCGTACTGCTGATCCTGACGATGCTGGCCGGCAGCGCGCTGCTGATCTATACGTTCGGCGTACGCGAAAGCAGCGCGCGCGAGAAATTGCGCGCGGTCCGCGCGCTCGGCCGCAACGACGAGCGCTTTCGCGGCCTGTTCGACGATCATCCGGTGCCGATGTACATCTTCGATCGCGAGACGCTGCGCTTTCTGGCCGTCAACGCGGCCGCCGTTCAGCAATACGGCTACACCGAGAGCGAATTTCTCGGCATGACGATCCGTGCGATCCGCCCGGCTGGCGAAATTTCGCGTCTCGAATCGCATTTGCAGCGCAGCGACGTGGTGCCGCACCGCCGCACGATGGCGGGCATCTGGCATCACCGGCGCAAGGACGGCTCGACCATCAGCGCCGACATTTCGTATCACGCGATGAACTTCCTCGGCCGTGCCGCCTTTTTCGTGCTGGCTGACGACGTCACCGAGCAGATCAACGCCGAAGCCGAAGCGCGGCGCTCGAACCAGATGCTCGAGACGGTAATCGACAACATTCCGCAGCGCATTTTCTGGAAGGACGCGGAATCGCGTTACCTCGGCTGCAACATGGCGTTCGCGCGCGATGCGGGGCTCGTCTATCCCGAGCAGGTGGTGGGCAAGAGCGACGCCGATATGCCGTGGCGGGCGTTCGCCGACCAGCTGCGCGGGCACGACGAAGAGGCGCTGGGCACCGGTGTGCCGAAGATGAACTTCGAAGTCGACGTGGTGATCGGCGGCGTGCATCGTACGACGGTCACGAGCAAGCTGCCGTTCACCGACGGCGACGGCCACATCATCGGCGTGCTCGGCTCCTATACGGACATCACCGAGCGCAAGCGCGCCGATCTGGCCTTGCGTTTGCAAAGCCGCGCACTCGATGCGAGCGTCAACGCGATTCTGATCACCGCGCCGTCGCCGGCGGGCAATCTGATCGAATACGTGAACCCCGCGTTCAAGCGCATTACCGGCTACGATCCCGCCGAAATGATCGGCCACGATTGCCGCGTGCTGCAACGCGACGACCGCGATCAGGAAGGCGTCGCCGCGATTCGTCAGGCGCTGGCTGCGAACCGCGAAGTCAGCGCCGTGGTGCGCAACTATCGCAAGGACGGTGCGCTGTTCTGGAATCAGCTTTTCATCGCGCCGGTGCCGAATGCGGAGGGCGTCATCACGCATCACATCGGCGTGATCAACGATGTGACCGACCTGATGCGCTATCAGGAGCAGCTCGAATACCAGGCCAACTACGACAGCCTGACGCGGCTACCCAATCGCAACCTGCTGCGCGACCGCCTGGAGCATGCGCTGATCGTCGCGCAGCGGCATCACAAGGGCGTCGCGGTGGTGTTCATCGATCTCGACGGTTTCAAGAACGTGAACGACAGTCTCGGCCATAGTGTCGGCGACCGCCTGCTGCGCGTGGTCGCCGAGCGGCTCGCCCGCTGTACGCGCACGAGCGATACCGTGGCCCGTCATGGCGGCGACGAGTTCGTGATCGTGATCACCGACACCGTCGACGAACAATCGCTGATCGCGTGGATGGAGCGCGTGCGCGCCTCCATTTCCGAGCCGGTGTGGCTCGACGGCACGGAGTTGTATGTCGGCTGCAGCATGGGCGCGAGCCTGTTCCCGCAGGACGGCGACGACGCGGAGACGCTGATGAAAAAGGCCGACCTCGCGATGTATCGCGCGAAGGACATGGGCCGCAACACATTCCAGTTTTATCAGCCGGAGATGAACGCGAGCGCGGGCGCGCGCCTGAACCTCGAACGGCGTTTGCGCCGAGCATTGCGCGACAACGAATTTCTGCTGCATTACCAGCCGCAGGTGGATATCGGGAGCGGGCAGATTGTCGGCACCGAGGCGCTGGTGCGCTGGCGCGATCCGGAAGTCGGCTTGATCCCGCCGTCGTCGTTCATTCCGGTCGCGGAAGAAAGCGGCTTGATCGGGCCGCTGTCCGAGTGGGTGTTGCGCGAAGCGTGCCGGCAGAACAAGGCCTGGCAGGATGCGGGCTTGCCGCCGGCGCGGGTGTCGGTGAATCTGTCGGCGCGCGTGTTCCAGCAGCGCGATATCGCCAAGCTGGTGATGCAGGTGTTGGCGGAAACCGGCCTCGCGCCACAATACCTCGAGCTCGAACTCACCGAAAGCACGATCATGCGCAACGCCGAAGAAGCGGTGTCGATGCTCAACGAACTGCACGCGCTGGGCATCGGTCTCGCCATCGACGACTTCGGCACCGGCTATTCGAGCCTCAGCTATCTGAAACGCTTCCCGGTGGACCGCCTGAAGATCGACCGCTCGTTCGTGTCGGACATCGGCGTGTGCGGCGACGACGAAACGATCACTTCGGCGATCATCGCGCTCGCGCATTCGCTGAAGTTGCAGGTGATCGCGGAAGGCGTGGAGACCTCCGCGCAACTCGATTTCCTGAAAGAGCGCGCGTGCGACGAGATGCAAGGCTTCTACTTCGCCAAACCGTTGTCGACGGAGGCGATCTCCGAGTTGTTCCAGGGCGGAGTGGCGCGGGAACTGGCCGCGGTTTGAGCGCTAGCGAGGGCTGTCGCAGCGCTCCGGTTCGAGATCCGCCAGCACGCTCAAACCGCCGGCGTATCCACGAAAACCGGCAACTGTTCGGCTGACGCGGAAAAAGCCTGCAGGCGGGGATACGCGGCCTTCACGACGATCTCCGGCAGGAACATCTGCGTGAAGTTCCACGCGACCGCCACGGTGACGTCCGCCGCGCCGAAGTGGTCCGCCTCGACCGGCAGCGGCGCTGCTGCCAGCTCTTCCTCCAGTTCGCGATAGGCGGCGAGCAACTGCTCGCTCACTCGATCGACCCACGGCTCATGCTGCTTCTCGGCCGGACGCAGATTGCGTTCGTAGACGATCTGCACCGACTTCTCGCAAGCGGCCAGAGCCAGCCCCGTCAGGCGCGCTGCGCGCTTCCAGTGCGCCGGCTGCGACGGGAAGATCCGCTGGTCCGCGCCGGCGAGCGTGGCGACGTACTGGGATCGCCGTCGAGTCCATCACGCGTTGGCCGTCGTCGAGCACCAGCGTGGGCGCCTTGACGACCGGGTTGATTTTCTTGAACTCGTCGTAGGTGCTGAATACGGATATCGACTGGTGCTCGAAGTCGAGTTTCAGCAATTTGAGGCAGATGGCGACCCGGCGCACATAGGGCGAGTCGAGCATTCCGATCAGTTTCATCGCTTTTCCGTTAGAAGATCTATCATGGCGCGCCCAACTCCGCCGGCACGGGGCTATTTGCCGGCTGGGCGTCCCCAGTTGCGCCCAACCGATAGATTAAACATCTCGCGATAGTAAAAAAGCGATATTAATCGACGATTTCCGTCAGAATTTCTTACATGAAATCGATCCCGCCATTCGCCGCCCTCCGCTCGAATATCCGCGCGGCGGCGGTTGAGCCTGGGCGTCGTTCAATCCAGCACCGGCAATGCCCGCGGGCGCCGGTCGCTGTCGGTCGCGACGTAGGTCAAGGTCGCCTCTGTCACCTTCACGAGGTCTTCGGTCAGGCTCATGCGCTGCGCGTACACCTCGACCGACACCGTCACCGAGGTATTGCCGGTCTTCACGATATCCGCGTAAAAGCTCAGCAGATCGCCGACGAACACCGGCTGCTTGAAGACGAACGAATTGACCGCGATGGTCGCCACCCGCCCGTTGGCGCGGCGGCTCGCCGGAATCGAGCCGGCGATATCCACTTGCGCCATGATCCAGCCGCCGAACACGTCGCCGTGGACGTTCGCGTCCGACGGCTGCGGCACGACGCGCAGCGCACAAGGCTTTTGCGGGAGTTGAAGGAGTTCGGTCATCGGGGCACCCTTGAGAAACGTATTGGCTCGGTCGGCTCGACCGGCAGGCGGGGAATCTCACGACAACGGCACGAGACAGCCGCACTGCCGGCACGTAGCCGACGGCCGGACAGCCCATGAAAAGCGGCGCCAGCCGGCTTCTGCGACAATAGAAAGATCAGGAATTGTACGGGAAAGCGCCCAGCCGGATCGCGCGACAAAAAGCAGTTTGCCAACTGCCGGTCGGCGCGCCGCTGCGAACTCCGTCGCTTCCACACTCTCCCCAGCCGATCCCATGCGCCGCACGCCCTCCTCCGAACCATCGCCGATCTCGACCCAGCCGCGCAACGACTGGCAGACGATCCTGTCGCTGCTGCCCTACCTCGCCACCTACAAATGGCGCGTCGTCTTCGCGCTGAGCTGCCTGATCGGCGCGAAGATCGCGAACCTCGGCGTGCCGATCGTGATGAAGCGGATCGTCGACAGCCTCGCGTCGGTGCAGCATCTGACCGCGCTCGGCCGCGCGCAGGATTCGCCGGGCATCGTGTTGCTGGGCGGCGTCGGCTTGCTGGTGGTCGCGTATGCGGTGGTGCGGCTGTCCACGTCGCTTTTCACCGAGTTGCGCGAGATCCTGTTTTCGAAGGTGACCGAGAGCGCGGTGCGGCAACTCGCGTTGAAAGTGTTCCGCCATTTGCATGCGCTGTCGTTGCGGTTTCATCTCGAGCGGCAGACGGGCGGCATGTCGCGCGATATCGAACGCGGCACACGCGGCATCACGCAGCTCATTTCGTATTCGCTGTACAGCATTCTGCCGACGCTCGTCGAAGTCGGTCTCGTGCTCGGGTTTTTCGTCGTCAAATACGAGGCGTATTACGCGATCGTCACGTTCATCGCGCTCGCCGCATACATCACGTTTACCGTGAAGGTGACCGAATGGCGTACGCATTTTCGCCGCACGATGAACGATCTCGATTCAAAGGCGAATTCGCGTGCGATCGATTCGCTGCTCAACTACGAGACCGTCAAATATTTCGGCAACGAAGAGTGGGAAGCGCAGCGCTACGACGAGAACCTGAAGCGCTACCGGGCGGCTGCGATCAAGTCGCAAAACTCGCTGTCGGCGCTGAACTTTGGACAGCAGACGATCATCGGCACGGGGCTCGTGTTCATTCTGTGGCGCGTGACGCAAGGCGTGATGGCCGGGCGCCTCACGCTCGGCGATCTGGTGCTGATCAACACCTTCATGTTGCAGCTCTATATTCCGCTGAATTTTCTCGGCGTCGTGTATCGGGAGTTGAAGCAGAGTCTCACCGACATGGACCGCATGTTCACGCTGCTCGGCGCCTCGCAGGAAGTGCCGGACGTGCCGGATGCGCCCGCGTTGCGGGTGAGCGGCGCGCAGGTGCGGTTCGAACAGGTGAACTTCGCGTACGAACCAACGCGGCAGATTCTGCACGATGTGAGTTTCACGATTCCGGCTGGCACCACGACGGCGGTGGTCGGCCATAGCGGCTCGGGCAAATCGACGCTTGCGCGGCTGATGTTCCGTTTCTACGATCTGGACCGTGCGAGAGGCGGCGCGATCGTTATCGACGGCCAGGATATTCGCGATGTGACGCAAGATTCGCTGCGCGCGTCGATCGGCATCGTGCCGCAGGACACGGTGCTGTTCAACGATTCGATCTACTACAACATTGCTTATGGCCGGGCGACCGCCACGCGAGAAGAAGTGATCGCGGCGGCGCGCGCGGCGCATATTCATGAGTTCATCGAAGGTTTGCCGAAGGGCTATGACACGCCCGTCGGCGAACGTGGGTTGAAACTGTCCGGCGGTGAGAAGCAACGCGTCGCCATTGCGCGGACCATCCTGAAGAATCCGCCGATCCTGCTGTTCGACGAAGCGACCTCCGCGCTCGATTCGCGTTCGGAGCGCGCGATCCAGCACGAACTCGATCAGATCGCACGCGAGCGCACGACGCTGATCATCGCGCACCGGCTCTCGACCGTGGTGCACGCCCAGCAGATCGTCGTGATGGACAAAGGGCGCATCGTCGAGCGCGGTACGCACGCCGAACTGCTGGCGGCGAACGGGCTGTTCGCGCAGATGTGGGCGTTGCAGCAGCAACGCGCGGCAGAGGCGCCCGAGGCGGTGGAAACGGTAGGCGCGGGAGAGGGTGGAGCCGGCGGGCGGTGAGCAAGACGCGGCGGGATATGCCGCGCTTGCTTAGCGCGCGCTCAGGTGTCGATCCAGGTCTTGCAGCTGCGCCGGTGTGCCGACGTTCTCCCACAAGCCTTCGTATAACTCGCCGCTCGCAAGGCCGCGCGCAATCGTGTCCCGGTAGTACGGCGTGAGCGCGCGCCGCGTGCCGCGCGGCAGATCGCGAAACATGCGCGTGTCATACAGGCCGATATTGCCGAACGTGAAGCGCGCTTGCGCGTCGAGCGACAACACGCCGTCGATCAAACCAAAATCGCCGTTCGGATGAAACGCCGGGTTCGGCACCATGATCAGATGCATGCCCGGTTCGGGCAACTTCGAAAGCGTGTCGGCGCGCGCATTCAGCGTCGCGTAATCGAAATCCGCATACACGTCGCCGCTGACCGCGACGAACACTTCGCTATGGCCGCTGTCTTCCAGCAGCGGCAGCGCCTGCACGATGCCGCCGGCGGTTTCCAACGCTTCGTGCTCGGCCGAGTAGCGCAGTTGCACGCCCCAGCGCGAACCGTCGCCGAGCGAGCCTTCGATCTGCTCGCCGAGCCACGCATGGTTGATCACGATGGTCTGAAAGCCGGCGCGCGCGAGCCGTTCGATCTGCCAGACGATCAGCGGCTTGCCGCCCGCTTCGAGCAAGGGCTTCGGGCACGTGTCGGTCAACGGACGCATGCGTTCGCCGCGGCCCGCGGCGAAAATCATCGCTTTCTTCAGAGACATCGTCATCGGTCAGAACGTGTAGCCGACTTCATTCGCGCGGCCTTCGAGATCGTCGAGCAGCTTCGCGAAGGGGCGCAGCGGCGCGTAGCGTTCGGCGACCTTGCGTGCATAGCCGATGAAACGCGGCAGATCCTTCATGTAATGCGGTTTGCTGTCGCGGTAGTTGATCCGGCAGAACAGGCCCAGCACCTTGATGTGCCGTTGCAGACCCATCCATTCGAGCTGGCGGTAGAACTCGCCGAAATCCGGGTCGACCGGCAGGCCGGCTTGTTTCGCGCGCTCCCAGTAGTACACGAAGCAATCCAGTTCGAACTCTTCGTCCCAGCTGAGGAACGCATCGCGCAGCAGCGACGCGACGTCGTAGGTGATCGGGCCGTACACCGCGTCCTGGAAGTCGAGCACACCGGGGTTGGCGGGGTTGGGCGCCGCAGCGGTCATCAGATTGCGCGGCATGAAATCGCGCAGCATGAACACTTGCGGCTGCGCCCGGGCGCTCGCGATCAGCAGCGCGAAGGTGCGCTCGAGCACCCCGCGGGTCTTTTCGTCGACCTCGCGCCCCAGATGCCGGCCGATGAACCACTCCGGCATCAGTTCCATCTCCCGGCGCAGGAAGGCTTCATCGAACGGCGGCAGCACGTTCTCGCGCGAGGTGAGCTGCCAGCGGATCAACGCGTCGAGCGCGTCGCGCATCAGCGTGCGGGCGCGGCGCGGGTCGGCGTCGTTCTGGGCGCCTTGCAGCGCGCCGAGGTACGACGCGGTGCCCAGATCGGTGACGAGCATGAATCCCGCGTCGAAGTCGACCTCCAGCACGCGCGGCACATGCACGCCGGCCGCTTCGAGCAACTGCGCGATCTGCACAAATTCGCGGCACTTTTCGGGCGGCGGAGCATCGACGGCGATTACCGTGCCGATGCTTTCGCCTTCCGCCGCCTTACCGGCAAGGCGGAAATAGCGGCGAAAACTGGCGTCGGAGGAGGCCGGTGCGAGTGTGGCGAGCTCGAGCGCATAGCGCGCTGCGTGGCCGTTCAGCCAGGCGGTGAGCAGGTCGAGGCGGGTATCGGTTGTGTCTTGGGAGGGGGGCAGCGTCATGAAAACCGGCGGCAAATTCAGAGGGGCAACGTCTTGCCATATAATACCCCACGACTTTTTTGACGCGGCTCACGCCAGCTTTTGCGTATTCCGCTTTACCGCCTGCCTCATCGTTCGAGAGATTGTCAATATTGATGTGCAGCCGACTGTCACGGTCGAGGTGTGCAGGCGGTGGATCGTGACTGCAGAAGCTGACGGACGGGCCGATTCGCCAAACGATACATGCCGCCTAGACAGCTTTCCCAAACGACTCCCTCTTGTGCCGGCGTGCCGCGCAAAAGGCGGCTCGTCGCGGCGTTGATCGCCGTTCCGGGCCTGATGCCCGCGCTTGCGCACGCCCAGTTGACGGGGGAAGCCGCGCAGCCGCAGCCTATTGACGCCCCCTGGGGCATGCAACTCGCCCCGCAGCTCGAAGAGCATCCGTTGCAGCCTGGCCAGAAGCCGGCCGCCTTCGTGCTCGGCGACTCCACCAGCGGCACCACCGATCAGGACATGGCCGCCAAGGGCTCGGCCGAGGTGCGCCGCAATACGGTCGTGATCAAGGCCGACGCGCTGCATTACGATCAGGACACGGACATGGCCGACGCCTACGGCCAGGTCCACGTGATCAACAACGGCAATACGTTCGTCGGCCCCGAAGCGCATCTGCGCGTGGATTCGAGCGAAGGCTTCATGACCGCGCCGAAGTATCGCTTCAACCTGACGGGCGGTTCGGGCAGCGCGGAGCGCGTCGATCTGCTCGACAACGAGCGCTCGGTGTTCACGCACGGCACCTACACGGCCTGTGCGTGCGTGGACGATCCGGCGTGGTACATCAAAGGCAGCGAGTTCGACTTCGACACCGGTGCGGACGAAGGCATCGCGCACAACGGCGTGCTGTTCTTTCAGGGCGTGCCGGTGTTCGCTTCGCCATGGCTGTCGTTCCCGCTGTCGGGCGAGCGCCGCAGCGGCCTGCTGCCGCCGACGTTCTCGCTCAGTTCGGGCAACGGCTTCGAACTGTCGGTGCCGTATTACTTCAACATCGCGCCGAATCGCGATCTGACGGTCACGCCGCGTCTGATCTCGAAGCGCGGCGTGCAGTTGCAGTCGTCCTTCCGCTATCTGTCGCCGACCTATTCCGGCTCGATCACCGGCGAGTTCCTGCCGAACGATCGCCTGACGAAGACCAACCGCTACGCGCTATATATCCAGCACAACCAGAACTTCGGTAACGGGTTCGGCGGCTATATCTACTACAACAAGGTTTCGGACAACACGTATCCGGAAGACCTGTCGTCGTCGGTCAGTCAGTTCATGAACGGCACCCAGCTCCTGTACCAACAGGAAGCCGGGTTGACCTACAACAACGGCCCGTGGTCGGTGCTCGCCCGCGAACAGCACTGGCAGACGCTGACGCCTTCAGTGGCGCCGTACGGCCGTGAGCCGCAGTTGAACGTGAAGTACACGAAGTACAACGTCGGCGGCTTCGATTTCGGCACGGAAGCCGACTACACGAATTTCCGCATCACGACCGCTGACGCGACCGAAGGTCAACGCGTGATGTTCAACCCGTACCTCTCGTATTCGGTGGTCGGGCCGGGTTACTTCATCACGCCGAAGGTGCAGTGGCACTTTGCGTCGTATAGCCTGAACAACACCGGCACTAGCACCTCGCCGAAGAACTTCACCGAATCGATCCCGACGCTCAGCTTCGACACCGGGCTGATCTTCGACCGTTCGGTGCGGATCTTCGGTCAGGATTACATTCAGACGCTGGAGCCGCGGCTTTACTACGTGTACACGCCGTTCCGGAACCAGCAGTCCGCGCCGCTGTTCGACACCGCCGACTCCGACTTCGGCCTGGCGGAAATCTTCACGCCGAACACCTTCGTCGGCAACGACCGTATCGCCGACGCGAACCGCCTGACCGCGGCCATCACCACGCGCTTCATCAATCCGGCTACCGGCGACGAACGCGCGCGCTTCGTGCTCGCACAGCAGTACTATTTCCAGGATCAGCGCGTCACGCTGCTGCCTACCCAGACCAGCACGCAAGCTACCCATTCGGACCTGATCGCGGGTGCGTCGCTCAAGCTCGGGGCCGGTTTCGCTTCGGAAACGGCGTTCCAATATAATGCCGACAACAACCAGTTGGTAAAGACGAGCGTCGGTTTCGGGTTCAGTCCGGGCACCGGCCGGGTGGTCAATGTCGGGTACCGCTACACCCGCGCGAACACCACGCTGGACAATCAGCCGATCAATCAGGTGCTGGTCTCGGGGCAATGGCCGTTGTCACATCGGGTGTTCGGGGTGGGCCGTTTCAATTACGACCTGGGCGGGCACCGGATCGTCGACGGTCTGGTCGGCCTGCAATACGACGCCGACTGCTGGACGCTCGGCGCCGGGATCCAGCGCTATGCGAACGGTCTGAATACCTCGGGGCAGCATCAGGCGGGCACGCGGTTTCTCGCGCAGTTGACGTTCAAGGGCTTGTCGAGCGTCGACAACGGGCTGATTTCCGCGTTCCGCTCCAGCGTGGCCGGCTACACGCCGTTGCCGCCGCCACCGCCGCCGGAAGCGCGTTTCACCAATTACGAATGATGCTCGCCCGATCATTTATAGAATGCGAAAAGACGGGCTAGGCGCGCCCGACATCATTGGAGTATCTGTGGCAATCATGAAAAAGCTTCGCTTGGCAACGCTTGCGGCCGGTCTCGCCGCCGCGGCGTCTCTCCTGTCGGTCGCGCCGGTTCAGGCGCAGGCGCTGCGCGGCAATAGCGGCCAGACGGTCGACACCATCGCCGCGGTGGTCAACAACGGCGTCATCACGCGGCGCGAGCTCGACGAGCGCATGGGCCTGATTACCCGCCGGCTGAACCAGCAGAACGCGCCGGTGCCGCCGGCCGATCAGCTGCGCCAGCAGGTGCTGAACCAGATGGTGCTGGAGCGCATCCAGCTGCAGAAGGCCAAAGAAGACGGCATCAATATCGACGACGCCGCCGTGCAAAAAACGCTCGAACGGCTCGCGCAGGCGAACAACATGACGCTCGACATGTACCGCTCGCGCATCGAGGCGCAAGGCGTGCCCTGGAGCACGTTCACGAGCGACGCGCGGACCGAACTCACGCTCTCGCGCTTGCGCGAGAAGGAAGTGGACAGCAAGGTCACGGTGTCGGACGCGGAAGTCGTGAACTATATCGCCAGTCAGCGCGGCCCGAACGCCGGTCTGACGAGCGATCTGCATTTCCAGCACATTTTCCTGAAGGTGCCGCTGAACGTGCCGGAAACCGACATCGAAGCGGCCCAGCAAAAGGCCCAGGCGCTGCTGACGGAAGCCAGGGGCGGCGCCAACTTCGAAAAGCTCGCGAAGTCGAATTCGCAAGCGCCGGACGCCTCGAAAGGCGGCGATATGGGTTTCGTGACGCCGTCCAGGCTGCCGCCTGAATTCGTCAAGGCCGCTGCGGCATTGCGCCCCGGTCAGGTCAACCCGGATCTGATCCGCACGAACGACGGCTTCGAAATCGTGCGTCTCGTCGATCGCCGCGCAGGCCAGGGTGCGAGCTCGGCCGATGCGCCGAAGCTCGTGCAGACACACGTGCGCCACATTCTGCTGCGCGTCGGTGACGGCATGTCCGAGCCGCAAGCGCGTCAGAAGCTGCTCGAAATCAAGAACCAGATCGCCGCGGGCGGCGACTTCGCGAAGTTCGCTCACACCTACTCGCAAGACGGTTCGTCGTCGCAAGGCGGCGAACTGGGCTGGATCAGCCCGGGCGAGACGGTGCCGGAATTCGAGCGCGCGATGAACAGCCTGCAGGACGGTCAGATCAGCGACCCGGTGCGCAGCGAATACGGCTACCACCTGATCCAGGTGCTGGCCCGCCGCGAAGCGGAAGGCTCGGTTTCGCAGCAGATGGATCTGGCGCGTCAGGCAATCGGTCAGCGCAAGGCGGAACAGGCCTACGCCGACTGGCTGCGTGAATTGCGCGACACTGCATATATCGAAGTGAAACCCGCTCAAGCAAGCGTGCAATAAACGCCATGACAACCGCCGCCCAGTCCGCCAGCGCCCCGTTGCAAATCGCGATCACGACCGGCGAACCGGCCGGCGTCGGCCCCGAGTTGACGGCGCAGGCGCTGGCCGGGGCGGCGGCGCATTGGCCCGGCGCGCAGTTCACTGTGCTGGGCGACGCCGGTCTGCTCGCCGAGCGGGCCCGTGCGGTGGGCGTGGATTGGGCCGCGCTGACGGCGGACGGCAAGCGCGTGCGCGTGCAGCATCGGCCGCTCGGCGCACCGTCGCTGGCAGGCAAGCTCGACGCAGCCAACGGCCGCTACGTGCTCGATCTGCTCGACAGCGCGATCGACGGCGCAATGGCCGGCACGTTCGACGCGATCGTCACCGCGCCGCTGCAAAAAAGCACCATCAACGACGCCGGTGTGCCGTTTACCGGCCACACGGAATACCTGGCCGAACGCACGCACACGCCGCGCGTGGTGATGATGCTGGCCGGCACCGGCAAGCGCCCGTTGCGCGTCGCGCTCGCCACCACGCATCTGCCGCTGAAAGACGTGTCGGCGGCGTTGTCGATCGACAGCATCGGCGAGACGCTGCGCATCATCGATCACGACCTGCGCCACCATTTCGGTCTACCAGCGCCGCGCATTCTCGTGACCGGTTTGAATCCGCACGCGGGCGAAAACGGTTATCTGGGCCGCGAGGAAATCGACGTGATTGCGCCGGCGCTGAAGCTCGCGAACCATCAGGGAATCGATGCGCGCGGTCCCTATCCGGCAGACACGCTATTCCAGCCGCGCTATCTGAACGAAGCCGATTGCGTACTCGCGATGTTCCACGATCAGGGCTTGCCGGTGCTGAAGTACGCCACGTTCGGCGAAGGCATCAACATCACGCTCGGTTTGCCGATCATCCGCACGTCGGTCGATCACGGCACCGCGCTCGATCTGGCCGGCACCGGCCGCGCCGACTCCGGCAGCCTGATCGCCGCGATCGATACGGCAGTGTCGATGGCGCAGCACCGCCGCGCGGGCTGATTCGCGCGGCTCATTGCTTGCAAACATCGCTTCACCTGCATCGCTTCACCCGTATCGCTTCACAGGCGGTTTCTTTTTTTAAGCAGTTCTCTTCCTAGCGTTTCTTCGATGTCCATCAGCAGACAGCAACGGGCCCAGCATCAGGGTCATACCGCACGCAAGCGTTTCGGCCAGAATTTTCTGGTCGATATGGGCGTGATCGATTCGATCGTCGACGTGATCCGGCCGCAGCGCGGCGAGCGCATGGTCGAAATCGGGCCGGGGCTGGGAGCGCTCACCGAGCCGCTGATCGAACGCCTCGCGACGCCTGAAGCGCCGTTGCACGCCGTCGAACTGGATCGCGATCTGATCGGCCGGCTCAAGAAGAAATTCGGCGACCTGCTCGAACTGCATGCGGGCGACGCGCTCGCGTTCGACTTCGGTTCGCTGGCTGCGCCGGGAGAAAAGGCGTCGCTGCGGATTGTCGGCAATCTGCCGTACAACATTTCGAGCCCGCTGCTGTTTCATCTGACGTCGTTCGCGCATCGCGTGATCGATCAGCACTTCATGCTGCAGAACGAAGTGGTCGAGCGGATGGTGGCGGAGCCGGGCACCAAGGCGTTCAGCCGGCTCTCGGTGATGCTGCAATACCGTTACGTGATCGACAAGCAACTCGACGTGCCGCCCGAAGCGTTCCAGCCGCCGCCGAAGGTCGATTCGGCGATCGTGCGGATGATCCCATACGAGCTGCACGAATTGCCGCCGGTGGACGAGCGCGTGCTCGGCGAAGTGGTGACGGCGGCGTTCTCGCAGCGGCGCAAGATGCTGCGCAATACGTTGGCTGCCTATCGCGACCGGGTGGATTTCGACGCGCTCGGCTTCGATCTGCAACGCCGCGCCGAAGACGTGCCGGTCGCCGAATATGTGCGCGTGGCACAGATCGTGGCGGCGCTGCCGTCGCACGGCGCCGCAGCCGCCGGGAGCAGCGCCGCCTGAGTTTCGGCTTTAGCCTTGAAGGAAGCGCGCTGCGTCCTGCGGCGCGCTCAAAGAACCATCTTCTGGCCCACCTCGCCTAAGCGGCCACCCGCTTGGGCAGAAGGGCTGCGGGGCAGTCGCGGACGTCTGCGCGCACGGCGATAGTCGGCCGGATGGCTGACTCAATGGCGAAACCGGCAAGCTGAAGGCGGCAGGCATAGATCGTACGATAACAAAACCACCCGCGCTGCAATGCGATGACCCACCGCCTACGCGTGCTTCTTGCATCTCGCAAGTAGTTCGCTGACGTAACGGCACCCGCGCAACACCTACAACAGTCTGTTTTCTTACTGTGTCCGTTTCAGGATAAGGTTCACCCACGCATATTTTGTCAGGTCATTGGCGGTACTTCGCATCAGGCGAAGTGGAGCCGGCAGCCGAAAAGACAGGATGCCTATACGTCACACCGCGTCACACCGCGGACCATCCGCCTGAAAACCTGACCGATGCGTGCCCGAAGAGCAAAGCGAACGCACCACATTCCCCGGCGAGCGGAACCAGTTTGAGGAGACGGTATGAAGAACGTGAGCAAATGGGCGGTGGCGGCGGTGCCCGCGGCATTGGCCTGTCAGATGGCGCACGCGCAATCGGGCGTGACGCTGTACGGCGTGGTCGACGAGAGCGTGCGGTATCTGACCCACGCGAACAAGGCCGGCGATTCTTCGATTGCGCTCGGCAACGGCGGCATGACCCAGAGCCGTTGGGGACTGAAGGGCGTCGAGGATCTGGGCGGTGGCTGGTCCACGTTCTTCAAGCTCGAAAACCGTTTTTACATCAATAGCGGACAAAGCGATCCCACCTTGCCATTCTTCAACGAAGCTCAAGTGGGAGTGCGCTCGAACTCCTATGGTCAGGTGATCCTGGGCCGTCAGTTCAACTTGATGATCGAAGGCGTCACGGTCGGCGGCTACGGCAGCAATCCCTGGATTCCGTACGATTTCAGCTTCCAGCCGGAAGTGACGATGACCGGCGGTATCTGGACCAGCAACCAGGTGCAGTATCAGGCGCACTACAACGGCTTGATGTTCGCCGCCGGCTATGCATTCGGCGGCAACGCGGGAAATTCATACGGCAGCCAGATCGGCGCCGCGGCCGCGTATGCGCCGAAGGGCGGTCCGTTCACCGTTGGCGGCGCGTACGAGGAGTCGAAAGACTCGGTCAACGGTGCGGCCGCGAAGGCGTGGAGCTTCGGCGGTTCGTACATCTGGGACAAGACGCGTTTTGCGGCCGGTTACATCGTCAATCAGAACGACGCCGCCTTTTCGAACTTCGCCAACGGGCCGTTCAGCGCGCCAGCGCTCGCCGCGCTCAAGTACACCGACTTTTCGCGGCGTCGCATGATCTTGGGCGGGATCACGCAGCAGGTCGGCAACGCGTGGCACTTCGCCGCGAATGTGTGGCGCACGCTGCAGGACGGCAAGAAGCCGTCTCAGGACGGCTCGGCATGGCAGTATCAGCTGGTCGCCGATTACAACCTGTCCAGGCGCACCGATGCTTATCTGGAAGGCGATTACTCGCTGTATCGGGGCGATCTGATCGGCGCTCAGTTGCAGGGCGTCAACGGCATCGGGCTCGCGCAGAAGGGGACGCAGATCGGTGTGATGGCGGGCGTGCGGCATCAGTTCTGATCCGCGCTCTGCAGCGCAGCGTGATTCCGGTTACATTGACGTTCTCGACGTCACGCAACAGGGATTACACGATGCGCCTGCTTCACACCATGCTCCGGGTCGGCGACCTGGACCGCTCGATCGCGTTCTACACCGAACTGCTCGGTATGAAATTACTGCGCCGTGAGGACTATCCAGACGGCAAGTTCACGCTCGCTTTCGTCGGCTATGAAGACGAGCGTAACGGTACTGTCATCGAACTGACGCACAACTGGGACACGCCGTCGTACGACCTCGGCACCGGCTTTGGACACCTCGCCGTCGAAGTCGAAGACGCGTACGCCGCGTGCGACAAAATCAAGGCTCAGGGCGGCACGGTTGTGCGCGAAGCCGGTCCGATGAAACACGGCACCACCGTGATTGCGTTCGTCACCGATCCGGACGGCTACAAGATCGAGTTCATCCAGAAGAAAAAGTAACGCACGCGGCGGGGCGAGGATTCAGGCAATGAGTATCGTGAATATCAACGCGATAGCGCGGGCAACGCAAACGTGCGGCGCTCGACTGCGGTGATGGACATCGACGCGCACGGCAAGGTGACGTGGCGCCATCTGCAGGAAACCTTCTGCACCGCGTGAGGCCGCGGGCTTCAGAAAGCCGGCGCTTCAATGCGGAGCGCCGGCGCATTAAAGCGTCGGCAGTAACTCCGGCGGATGCGACTTCAACGTCTGCCGCGCTTCGCGGAATTCCGGAAAAATCGATTCGACTGTTTGCCAGAAGCGCGGGCTGTGATTCATCTCGCGCAGATGCGCGAGTTCGTGTGCGACGACGTAATCGATGATCGACAGCGGGAAGTGAATCAGCCGCCAGTTCAGGCGGATCTTGCCGTCGCTCGAACAACTGCCCCAACGCGTCGCCGCTGAGGAGAGTGCATACGCGCGATAGTCGACGCCGAGCTTGTCCGCGTAGATCGCCAGCCGCTCACCGAACAGACGCTTCGCTTCGCCTTGCAGCCAGCCTTGCACGCGATCCTTGATCTGCTGCGGGTCGGCCTGCAACGGCAGAGGCAAAGCGAGCGCCGCTTCGTCCGCGTTGAACGCCAGAGTGCCTTGCGGCGAGCCGAGTTTCACTCGCACAGGCTGGCCGAGATACGGCACTTCCGCACCATCTTTCCAATCGACCTTCGGCAACGCGCGTTGCTCGACGCGCGTCTGCCATTCGATCAGCTTCGTAAAAATCCAGCGCTGCTTTTCGGTGATCGCCGTTTCGATATCGGCGAGCGTGACCCAGCGTGGTGCGGTAATCATCAGGCCGCTGCTGTCGATCGCAAAGCCGATCGAGCGGCGTGCCGAGCGCTTGAGCTGGTAGTGCAGCGTGCGCGAGCCGATCGTCAGGCAGCGCAGCTTGCTGCCGTCCGGTGCGAGCGGCACGACCGGCTGCTGCCCGGTCTGCGAGTCCGCCGGAGAGCCGGACAAAGGCGCGGACGGTGAAGGGGACGACGACGTCGAACCCGGCTCGACGAAGAGTGGGAGATCGAGTTGCCGGCTATCGAGCGCCGCAGCGGGCTGCGGCGTAGGAGACTTCTGCATCGGATTCGGCTTCGCGCAAATGCGCCTTCGAGGGCGCGGGCGCGTCAGATTGGTGCGGCGGCGGAGCTGCTTTCCGCCGCGCGGTACGCAGTAGGATCAATGCGACGCATTTCAGCTTCGATCCACTGTTCGACGCGCGTGTTCACTTCATCGGGCGTGAGCCCCGTCGTCTCGATCGGCTTGCCGATCGACACTGTGACTATACCCGCATATTTGAGAAACGAGTTGCGCGGCCACACACGTCCCGCGTTGTGCGCGATCGGCACGACTGGCGCGCCGGTGGCAATCGCAAAACGCGCACCGCCGGTTTTGTACTTGCCCTGCTTGCCGGTCGGCGTGCGCGTGCCTTCCGGAAACATGATGACCCACGCGCCTTCGGCCATGCGCGCCTTGCCTTGCTTGATGACCGATTCGAACGCGTACTTGCCTTCCTTGCGATCGATGTGAACCATCTTCAGCATGCCGAGCGCCCAGCCGAAGAACGGCACATACAGCAGCTCGCGCTTGAATACGTAGCACAGCGGCCGCGGCATCAGCGCCGGAAACGCCAGCGTTTCCCATGCCGATTGATGCTTCGACAGCAGCACGGCCGGACCGTCGGGCAGGTTCTCGTAGCCCTCGACGTGGTAGCGGATGCCGTTCAGCCAGCGCACCGTCTCGAGCGTGGCGCGGCACCAGCCGGCAGCCATCCAGTAGCGGCTGTCGGCGCGCATGAACGGAAACGCGATGAAGCACGCGATCGCGTACGGCACCGTGAACAGGACGAAGTAGATCAGCAGCAGCAAAGAACGAATGAAGCGCATCGGCGTGGTCAGTGAGGGGTGGGGACGCGCGCGCTGCGCGTCACGCGTGATGGTCGGAGAGGAAGTCGAGCGCGAACGCACGCAGGTCGTCGTGCACGCGTGTGCCGTCGGGCAGGCCGCCGGCCTCGAGCGTTTTGCGGCCCTTGCCGGTCAGCACCAGATGAGTCGGATGTCCGAGCGCCACACCCGCTTGCAGATCGCGCATCGCATCGCCGACCACCGGCGTATGCTCCGGCAAGACTTCGAAACGCTCGGCGATCATCTTCAGCATGCCGGGCTTCGGCTTACGGCATTCGCAATGGTCTTCCGCCGTGTGCGGGCAGAAGAACACCGCGTCGATGCGCCCGCCGACCGCCGCCGCCATGCGGTGCATTTTCAGATGCATCGCATTGAGCGCGTTCATGTCGAACAAACCGCGGCCGATGCCCGACTGGTTCGTCGCGACCGCGACGCGATAACCGGCCTGATTCAGCCGCGCGATCGCTTCGAGCGAGCCGGGCAGTGCGACCCATTCGTCCGGCGACTTGATGAACGCGTCGGAATCGACGTTGATCACGCCGTCGCGGTCGAGGATCACCACTTTCTTGATCGGCATGGCGCGGGGCTCAGGCAGCGAGTCGGGAAATGTCGGCGACGCAATTCATCTGCTGATGCAGCGTGCCGAGCAAGGCCAGACGGTTGGCGCGCAACGCTGGGTCTTCGGCGTTGACCATCACGTCGTTGAAGAACGTGTCGACCGGTTCGCGCAAGGCGGCGAGCGCCGTCAAGGCGCCCGTGTAGTCGCGTGCGGCGAGTTGCGACTGCACACGCGGCGTGACCTGTTCGAGCTGCGCGTGCAAGGCTTTTTCCGCCGTCTCGGTCAGCAGCGTGACCGAAACGCCGCCGGCCGTGACGCCGTCCGACTTCTTCAGGATGTTCGAAATGCGCTTATTGGCTGCCGCGAGCGATGCCGCTTCAGCCAGCGTCGCGAATTCGCGTACCGCATCGAGTCGCGCGACGATCTCGTCGAGGCGTGTCGGGTTCAGGGCCAGCACCGCGTCGATTTCGCCCACCGCATAGCCGCGTTCACGCAGCAAGCCGCGCAGACGGTCCATGCAGAACTCGTAGATCGCCGGTGTCGAATCGGCGACGTTCGGCACCGCGGCGAATTGCGCGTAAGCGGTGCGCAGCAGTTCGACCAGATCGACCGGCAACTGCTTTTCGACCAGAATCCGCAGCACGCCGAGCGCGTGACGGCGCAGCGCGAACGGATCTTTTTCGCCGGTGGGTTGCAGGCCGATGCCCCAGATGCCGACCAGCGTTTCGAGCTTGTCCGCCAGCGCGACGACCGTGCCGGTTGCGGTGGTGGGCAATGCGTCGCCGGAGAAACGCGGCTGGTAGTGTTCCGAGCATGCGAGCGCGACTTCTTCCGGCTCGCCGTCGTGGCGCGCGTAGTACGTGCCCATCGTGCCTTGCAGCTCGGGGAATTCGCCGACCATGTCGGTGATCAGATCGGCCTTGGCGAGACGCGCGGCGCGCTTCGCGAGCGCGACATCGGCGCCGGTCAGCGAGGCGATCGCGCCAGCCAGCGCTTCCACACGCTCGACGCGTTGCAGCGCCGAACCCAGCTTGTTGTGATACACGACGTTCGCGAGCTGCGGCACGCGCTCGGCGAGCGGCTTCTTCTTGTCCTGCTCGAAGAAGAACTTGGCGTCGGCCAGACGCGGACGCACCACGCGCTCATTGCCTTCGACGATATCGCCCGGCGTCGCCGTTTCGATATTCGACACGATCAGGAAGCGCGAGTGCAGCTTGCCGTTCGCATCCGTCAGCGCGAAGTATTTCTGGTTCGTCTGCATGGTGAGGATCAGGCATTCCTGCGGCACTTGCAGGAATTCGTCCTCGAAACGGCAGGCGTAGACCACCGGCCATTCGACCAGCGACGTCACTTCGTCCAGCAGCGATTCGGGCATCACCACCTGATCGCCGTTGGCTTGCGCGAGCAGTTGGGTGCGGATGGCTTCCTTGCGGTCGGCGAAATTCGCGACCACGCGGCCCTTGTGCATCAGCGTCTCGGCGTACGCTTCCGCGTGCTGGATCTGCACGAAGCCTTCGGACAGGAAGCGGTGGCCGAGCGTGGTGTCGTCGGCGTCGATGCCGAGTGCCGTGACCGGCACGACCTGGTCGCCATGCAGCACCGTCAGACGTTGCGCCGGGCGCACGAACTGGATATTGGTGTCGTCCGGACGCTGATACGTCATCACCTTCGGGATCGGCAGCTTCGAGACGGCGAGCGCTTCGTCGAGGGCGGATTGCAGGCCTTCGGCGAGCGTCGCGCCCGGTGCGGCATAGCGCAGGAAGAAGGCTTCGGCCTTGCCGTCCGGCGCGCGCTCCAGGTCGCTCACCGAAAAATCGGGGAAGCCGAGCGCGGCCAGTTTCTTGGCGAGCGGCGCGGTGGGCTGGCCGTCCTTGTCCAGTGCGACCGAAACCGGCAGCACTTTTTCGCGCACGTGTTTTTCCGGCGCAACTGCGCGCACATTCCTGATCGTGACCGCGAGGCGGCGCGGCGTCGCATAACGTTCGAACGACAGTTCGCCTTCGATCAGATCGCGCGCCGCGAGGCGCTGTGCAATGCCTTCGGCGAATGCGTCGCCGAGACGCGCGAGCGCTTTCGGCGGCAGTTCTTCGGTCAGCAGTTCGACGAGCAGGGTAGCTTGATGGGGATGAGTCATTTCTAGGTGTTCTCGTCAGTCCTGGTCGATCTTGCGTTCGACTTTCAGCGGCGGCGCCCATGCGGGCATCGCGGCATCCTGTGCGTCGGTCGTGAGGCCGGGCACGCCGTGCACCGGATTGCCGAGCATCGGGAAGCCGAGCTTTTCGCGCGAATCGTAATAAGCCTGCGCGACCAGCTTCGACAGCGCACGGATGCGGCCGATATACGCCGCGCGTTCCGTGACGGAAATCGCGCCGCGCGCGTCGAGCAGGTTGAAGGTATGGCCGGCCTTCAGCACGAGTTCATAGGCGGGCAGCGCGATCTGCGCTTCGATCATGCGCTTCGCTTCCGCTTCGTAGCTGTTGAAGATCGAGAACAGCAACTCGACGTTCGCGTACTCGAAGTTGTAGGTGGACTGTTCGACCTCGTTCTGGTGATACACGTCGCCGTAAGTCAGGCGCCGGAGTTCGGGGCCGTTCGGGCCTTGCTCTTCCCACTCGGTCCAGACCAGGTCGTAGACGTTTTCGACCTTCTGCAGGTACATCGCGAGACGTTCGAGACCGTAGGTGATTTCACCGAGCACCGGCCTGCAATCCAGTCCGCCGACCTGCTGGAAGTAGGTGAACTGGGTCACTTCCATGCCGTTCAGCCACACTTCCCAGCCGAGGCCCCACGCGCCGAGCGTCGGGTTTTCCCAGTCGTCCTCGACGAAGCGCACGTCGTTCTGCTTCAGGTCGAAGCCGAGCGCTTCGAGCGAGCCGAGGTACAGGTCGAGGATGTTTTCCGGCGCCGGCTTCAGCACCACCTGGTATTGATAGTAATGCTGCAGGCGGTTCGGGTTCTCGCCGTAGCGGCCGTCTTTGGGACGGCGCGACGGCTGTACATAGGCTGCTCGCCACGGTTCCGGACCGATCGCGCGCAGGAAGGTGTGGACGTGGGACGTGCCCGCGCCGACTTCCATGTCGATCGGCTGGAGCAACGCGCAACCCTGCTTATCCCAGTAGGACTGCAGTGTCAGGATGATTTGCTGAAACGTGAGCATGAAGTGCCTTTCGGGCATAGGGCCGCGCCGCAAAGCGCCGAAGCGCGCGGGGCGGCCGTGGAGCGAAGTGCTAAACCGTAGATTTTAACGGAAAGGGAGGGGGGTGTCCGTTTTGCGGCGGCAGACGAGCTTCGCGGTGATCCTCAAACGACGAAGACTTTGCGGCGATCGACCCGCTGGCCGATCGCCGCCACAACCGGATTACGTCGCGGCCAGGTCCATCTTCGGCGCAAACGAATCGCTGCGCGCCACCGGCCACCACTTCTCGTACAACGAATGACGATAGTTGCCGTTGAGCAGATCGTTCGGTTCGAGATACTTCAACAGCTCCGACATCAGCTGGACCTCATGCGACGACACGCGCCGCACGATGTGATGCGCGCGCAGTTCCGCCGGATGCTTCAGGCCCGCGGCCTGAATGATTTCCTTCAGCGCATGCAGCGTGTTGTGATGGAAGTTGAACACGCGCTCGGCCTTGTCCGGCACGACCAGCGCGCGCTGGCGCACCGGGTCCTGCGTCGCCACGCCGGTCGGGCAGCGGCCGGTGTGGCAGGTCTGCGCCTGGATGCAGCCGACCGCGAACATGAAGCCGCGCGCCGCGTTGACCCAGTCGGCGCCGATCGCCAGCGTCTTCGTGATGTCGAACGCGGTGATCATCTTGCCGCTCGCGCCGATGCGGATGCGCTGGCGCAAGCCGATGCCGACCAGCGTGTTGTGCACCAGCAGCAGTCCTTCCTGCAACGGCACGCCGACGTGATCGGTGAATTCCAGCGGCGCGGCGCCCGTGCCGCCTTCGGCGCCGTCGACCACGATGAAGTCCGGCAGGATACCCGTCTCCAGCATCGCCTTGGCGATGCCGAAAAATTCCCACGGATGCCCGATGCACAGCTTGAAGCCGGTCGGCTTGCCGCCGGAGAGCGTGCGCAAACGGTCGACGAATTCGAGCAGGCCGCGCGGCGTGGAGAACTCGGAGTGCGTGGCGGGCGAAATGCAATCGCGGCCCATCGGCACGCCCCGAGTCTCGGCGATCTCCGGCGTGATCTTCGCGGCCGGCAGCACGCCGCCGTGACCGGGCTTCGCGCCTTGCGAGAGCTTCACTTCGATCATCTTCACTTGCGGTTCGGCGGCCTGCTTCGCGAACTTCTCGGCGCTGAAGGTGCCGTCGTCGTTGCGGCAGCCGAAGTAGCCCGACGCGATTTCCCAGATGATGTCGCCGCCGTGCTCGCGGTGATATTTCGACATCGAACCTTCGCCGGTGTCGTGCGCGAAGTTGCCTTTCTTCGCGCCGAGGTTCAGCGCCATGATCGCGTTGGCCGACAGCGAGCCGAAGCTCATCGCGGACACGTTGAAAATCGACATCGAGTAAGGCTGCGCGCGGTCCGGTCCAACGACGATGCGAAAGTCGTGACCGTCGAGCGTGGTCGGTGCGAGCGAGTGGCTGATCCATTCGTGCGCGACGGCTTTGACGTCGAGTTCGGTGCCGTACGGGCGGCTGTCGACGTCGTTCTTGGCGCGCTGATAGACGATGCTGCGTTGCGCGCGCGAGAACGGTTTCTCGTCGGTATCGTCTTCGACGAAATACTGGCGGATTTCCGGCCGGATGAATTCGAACAGGAAACGGAAGTGCCCCCACAGCGGATAGTTGCGCAGAATCGCGTGGCGTTCCTGCGTCAGATCGAAGAGGCCGAGCGCGACCAGCGCCGCCGGCACGATGATCCAGAACCACGAAATGCGATGCGTCGCGGCGAGCGCCGCGCACACGGCGAACAGCGCGACTGCGCACCACATCGCCAGGTAACGTCGAGAAAACATGGGGACTCCAGTGCAGTGAAGGTCGTCACGGAGGGATCGCCGACGCTGTGGGCGCAGACGGAATCCGCCGCGAAAGAACAACAACTGCTTTTTTATGGTGAAGCCGCGGCTTGAAGATGAAGCTTGCGGGTGAAGCGCGTGCCGCGGCGGCGAGCGCCGCGGCACGGTAAAACTCCTTGTCTAGCGGGCGGTCAGCAGCGCCGCCTTTTGCGGCTGGCGCGCCGCCAGCTGGCCGGTCACCGCGTGCTCGATGATGCCGCCGCCCAGACAGACGTCGCCATCGTAGAGCACCGCCGATTGCCCCGGTGTGACAGCCCATTGCGCGGCATCGAAAGTCAGTTCGAACAGATCATCGGCGGCGCCTGCGGCCTCAGCCGCCGAGCTGGTCGTCGCCCCAGCCGCCGCACTAGCCGCCGCACTGAACGTGCAGGGCGCATCGGCTTGGCGATAGCGGGTTTTCGCGCCGCACGCGAAACCTTCAGCCGGCGGTTCGCCCGCGACCCAGCTCGTATTGCCGGCGGAGAGCGTATGGCTCAGCAGCCATGGATGATCGTGGCCTTGCGCGACATACAGCGTGTTTGACGGAATATCCTTGCCGGCCACGAACCACGGTTCGCCGCTGCCGTCCTTGCTGCCGCCGAGGCCGATGCCCTTGCGCTGGCCGAACGTGTAGAACGCGAGACCGATGTGTTCGCCGACCACTTTGCCGTCGGTGGTTTTCATCGGGCCGGGTTGAGTCGGCAGATAGCGGTTCAGGAAGTCGCGGAACGGCCGCTCGCCGATGAAGCAGATGCCGGTCGAATCTTTTTTCTTCGCATTCGGCAGGCCGATCTGTTCGGCGATTTCGCGCACTTTGGTTTTCGGAATCTCGCCGAGCGGAAACAGCGTCTTCGACAACTGCGCCTGATTCAGCCGATGCAGGAAGTACGACTGGTCTTTCGTGTGATCGAAGGCCTTCAGCAGTTCGAAGCGGCCGTTGTTCTCGCGCACGCGCGCATAGTGGCCGGTCGCGATGGTTTCCGCGCCGAGCGACATCGCGTGGTCGAGGAAGGCCTTGAACTTGATCTCGGCGTTGCACAGCACGTCCGGATTCGGCGTGCGGCCGGCCGAGTATTCGCGCAGGAATTCGGCGAACACGCGGTCCTTGTATTCGGCGGCGAAGTTGACCGCTTCGACGTCGATGCCGATCAGGTCCGCCACCGAGACGACGTCGATCCAGTCCTGCCGCGTCGAGCAGTACTCGCTGTCGTCGTCGTCTTCCCAGTTTTTCATGAACAGGCCGACCACGTCGTAGCCTTGTTCCTTCAGCAGCCACGCGGTGACCGACGAATCGACGCCGCCCGACATGCCTACTACGACTTTTTGCTTGCTCATAAGGTGCTCACTGCGTACTGCCTGACTTCATTGATCGGTTATTGGCCGCTCATTGGCCATTTGGGCCCGACCGAATGCGTGTGCACGAAGTCGAGCGGGAAACGCCGGCCCGCGAGGTAATCGTCGATACATTGCATGACGAGCGGCGTGCGATGCCGTTCGGGACATGCGCGCAATTCTTCGGCGCTCATCCACAGCGTGCGGACAATGTTGGGGTCGAGCGCGCGATCCGCTTGCTGCTCGCCGTTCTTGCCGCAATAGGTGAAGCGCAGATACGTAACGCCCTCGCTGCCGGGCCGCACGAAATGCGTCATATACATGCCCACCAGCGCCTCGGGCGTGAACGGATGGGCGGTTTCCTCGAGCGTTTCGCGGCTGACCGCATCCAGAAGCGTTTCACCCGCCTCCAGATGGCCGGCGGGCTGGTTCAGGCGCAGGCCGTCGACGGTATGTTCCTCGACCACCAGAAAGCGCCCGTCACACTCGACGATAGCCGCGACGGTGACGTGCGGCGTCCAGGTTTCCGGTTTCATGGGTGCGCATTTTACCGTTTATGGGATCGCGCTGCCGGGAAGCGGCCAGGACCCCCGGATTGTCCCCGATTTCGGCGCACCCCCCAGTTTCGGTTAAAGTGACGCGTTAGCCGTGGCAATTGCAAGCCGGCGTGCCTCGTCGGCGGATCTGTCGTAAAACAGGAAGTCGAGGAGGAACAACGATGCACATCGGAGTGCCAGCCGAGACGCGCGCGCACGAAACCCGCGTCGCCGCGACGCCCGAAACGGTCAAGAAGTATGTGACCCAGGGCCATCGGGTCACGATCCAGAGCGGCGCCGGCACCGGCGCCAGCTTCCCTGACGATGCCTTTACAGCCGCCGGAGCGGAAGTCGTCGATGCGGCTACCGCTTTCGGCGCGGATCTCGTCCTCAAAGTCCAGTCTCCCACCGATGCCGAGCTGCCGCTTCTGAAGCGCGGCGCGACGCTGGTCGGCATGCTCGATCCTTTCAACGCCGAAAACGCGCTGAAACTCGCCGCGGCCGGCGTCACCGCGTTCGCGCTCGAAGCCGCGCCGCGCACCACGCGCGCGCAGAGCCTCGACGTGCTGTCGTCGCAGGCGAACATCGCCGGCTACAAGGCGGTGCTGCTGGCGGCCACGCTTTACCCGCGTTTCATGCCGATGCTGATGACGGCCGCCGGTACGGTGAAAGCTGCGCGCGTGCTGATTCTCGGCGCGGGCGTGGCCGGCTTGCAGGCGATCGCGACCGCCAAGCGCCTGGGCGCCGTGATCGAAGCCTCCGACGTGCGTCCAGCGGTGAAGGAGCAGATCGAATCGCTCGGCGCCAAATTTCTCGACGTGCCCTATGAAACCGACGAGGAGCGCGAAGCCGCGCAGGGCGTCGGCGGCTATGCGCGGCCGATGCCGCCAGGCTGGCTGCAACGCCAGTCGGCGCTGGTGCACGAGCGCGCCAGGCAGGCCGACGTGGTGATCTCCACCGCCTTGATCCCGGGCCGCGCCGCGCCGACGCTGATCTCGGTCGAAACCGTGCAGGCGATGAAACCCGGCTCGGTGCTGGTTGACCTGGCGGCAGGTCGCGGCGCCGGGGTTGACGGCAGCGAAGGCCGGCGCGGCGGCAACTGTCCGCTGACCGAAGCGGACCAGGTCGTGGTCAAACACGGCGTGACGATCGTCGGCCACACGAATCTGGCCTCGATGGTGCCCGCCGACGCGTCGTCCCTGTACGCACGCAACCTGCTCGACTTCCTCAAGCTGATCATCACCAAGGAAGGCGCCCTGAACATCGATCTCGCGGACGACATCGTCGCGGCCACGCTGCTGGCCCGCGACGGCGAAGTCGCGCGCAAGGCATAAAGCGAACCACATGGGACCGGAGTAAGTGCTTTGCATGGGACCAGAGTAAGCGCTAAAGCGCTAACTCTGATCGACAGCTAAAGCGCTAACTCCGGCCGACAGCGATAGGACTGCATGGGACCGGAGTAAGCGCTAAAGCGCTAACTCCGGCCGACATAGGAGAAGGCAATGGAAGTCATCAACCACACCGTCATCAACCTGATCATCTTCGTGCTGGCGATCTACGTCGGCTACCACGTCGTCTGGAACGTCACCCCCGCGCTGCACACGCCGCTGATGGCCGTGACCAACGCGATTTCGGCGATCGTGATCGTCGGCGCGATGCTGGCGACGGGTCTCACGCTGGGCACGCCGGGCAAGTTCTTCGGCACGCTCGCCGTCGCGCTGGCGGCGGTCAACGTGTTCGGCGGCTTTCTCGTCACCCGGCGAATGCTGGAGATGTTCCGCAAGAAAGAGCCGAAGAAGCTCCCCGCTGACAAGGCACAATCCACGACCAGGGAGAACGCGTAATGAGTCTGAACGTCGTCACGCTGCTTTATCTGGTCGCGTCGGTCTGCTTCATCCAGGCGCTCAAGGGGCTGTCGAATCCGAAGACGGCGCGCACCGGCAACACCTTCGGCATGGTCGGGATGGCGATCGCGATCCTCACGACCCTCGTGCTGATCACCAAACAGGCTGCCGCGCTCGGCTCGAATCTCGGCCTGGGGCTCGGCCTGCTGCTGGTCGCGCTGGTGATCGGCGGCGCGGTCGGCGCGTTCGTCGCCGCGCGCGTCGAGATGACCAAGATGCCGGAACTGGTCGCGGCGATGCACTCGCTGATCGGTCTCGCCGCCGTGTGCATCGCGTACGCGGTGGTGTCGGAGCCGTCAGCGTTCGGCCTCGTCGATCCCGAGAATCCGGTGCCGGGTTTCCTGCCCTACGGTAACCGCGTCGAGCTGTTCATCGGCACGTTCGTCGGCGCGATCACGTTCTCCGGCTCGGTGATCGCGTTCGGCAAGCTGTCGGGCAAGTACAAGTTCCGGCTCTTCCAGGGCGCGCCGGTCGTGTATGCGGGACAGCATCTGATCAACCTGATGCTGGCGATCGCGATGCTCGGCTTCGGCGCGATCTTCTTCCTGACGCAGTCGTGGCTGCCGTTCGTCATCATGACGGCGATCGCGTTCGCGCTCGGCGTGCTGATCATCATCCCGATCGGCGGCGCGGATATGCCGGTGGTGGTGTCGATGCTCAATTCGTATTCGGGCTGGGCGGCGGCGGGCATCGGCTTCTCGCTGAACAATCCGATGCTCATCATCGCGGGTTCGCTGGTCGGCTCGTCGGGTGCGATCCTGTCGTACATCATGTGCCGCGCGATGAACCGGTCGTTCTTCAACGTGATTCTCGGCGGCTTCGGCAACGAACCGGGCGCGGCCGCGGCGGGTGGGTCGGCGGAACAGCGTCCGGTGAAAGCCGGTTCGGCCGACGATGCGTCGTTCATGCTCGGCAACGCCGAAACCGTGGTGATCGTGCCGGGCTACGGCCTCGCGGTGGCGCGTGCGCAGCATGCGTTGAAGGAACTCACCGACAAGCTGGTCGAGAAGGGCATCGAGGTGAAATACGCGATTCACCCGGTGGCCGGGCGGATGCCGGGCCACATGAACGTGCTGCTCGCCGAAGCCGAAGTGCCGTACGACATGGTGTTCGAAATGGATGACATCAACGGCGAGTTCGGCCAGGTCGACGTGGTGCTGGTGCTCGGCGCGAACGACGTGGTGAATCCGGCGGCGAAGAACGATCCGAAGTCGCCGATCGCGGGCATGCCGATCATCGAGGCGTACAAGGCGCGTACCGTCATCGTGAATAAACGCTCGATGGCCGCGGGTTATGCGGGCCTCGACAACGACCTGTTCTACATGGACAAGACGATGATGGTGTTCGGCGATGCGAAGAAGGTGATCGAGGATATGGTGAAGTCGGTGGAGTAACGCGCCTCGGCGCCTCGGCGTCCTGGCGGATCACGGCCTGCGAGGTGGCGGGCCGCGATCCGCTTTTGTGCGGGCCAACTGCACGCGTGAAGCGTGGCGGCCGCTGCAAGAAAAATCCTTATCGCGGCTTCGCGCGTACATGCCGCAACAGATCCGCCAGCCGCCTGCCTTCCTGGTCCGGATACTGTTCGAGCAACTGGAGATTCTGGATCTTCTCCAGACCGAAATTCCGGAAGTCGCTACGTAATTCGCACCACGCGCCCAGCGTCCAGCGCGCGCCCCAATAGGCGAGCGCCAGCGGCCACACGCGCCGCTCGGTGGCCGCGCCGTTCACGTCGGTGTAGGCGAAGCTCGCCACCTGGCGGCCGTCGATCGCTCGATGCAGCGCATCCACCTTCGCGGAAAAATCCCCTTTGATGTGAAACGACGGCGCGAAGATCGCCAGCCGTTCGAGCGTCGCGCGTTTGTCGGCGGGCATCGCCGAGGCGATCTTCGCCAACGCGCCGCGCGCGCCGCTCGCAAAGCCGGCGCCGCCCCACGACTCGAGCATTCGCGCGCCGGCCGCGAGCGCGGCCAGTTCGTCGGCGGTGAAGGTGAGCGGCGGCAAGCTCGCCGCGCGGCTCAGCCGGTAGCCAATACCGGCTTCGCCTTCGATCGGCACGCCGGAGAGTTGCAGATCGCGCACGTCGCGATAGACCGTGCGCAGCGAGATGTTGAGCCAGTCGGCGAGTTGTTGCGCGGTGGTCAGACGCCGGCCGCGCAGCAGTTCGGCGATCTGGAACAGGCGGTCGGCGCGGCGCGTCATCGTGGGCGTCTTGTAGAAAAGAACGGGGACAGTCCCACGATGATAGCGCTGCATGCCGTGCTCCGGTCGGCATTCGGATCGGCTGACGATTGACCGCTGTCGCCGCCGGGCCGTTTAACCGTGGGTCCGCGAATGCAGACCCAGGCGGTTGCCTTCCGTATCGGTGAAGAACGCGATGTAGCCAATGTCCTGCGGCAGCTTGATCACCGGTCCGTCCACCTTGCCGCCGGCCTGTTCGACGCGGGCGAGCGTGGCGTCGACGGTCGGTTGCGCGTTCAGGTAGACGAGCACGCCGTCGTCGGTCGGCGTCATCGACGGGCTGTGGACGATTGCGCCGCCGGTGGCCGGTTCCTCGTAGCCGAAGATCGCGATCGGCTGGCCGCCGAGCTCCTGGCGATTCAGTTTGACGTCGAGCGCGGTTTCATAAAACCGAACGGCGCGATCGAAATCGACCGACGGAATCTCGAACCATGCAACAACTTTGGATGATGCGGACATGTCACTCTCCTAGGGATGGCGGGTAAGCCGTGCAAAGCGCCGGATGGCGTGAGAGGGAGTGTGCAGGGGGGCTGCTGACAGCGTAGTGTCAGTAGGGCGTGGCGGAAGCGCGAATAGACGCGGGCCCGCTCAGACGAAAAAAAGCCGCGGACCTTTTGGGTCCGCGGCTTCTCACAAAGGCTGTTGCGCTACCGGCTCAAGCCGCCGGCGTATCGTTCTGCGGCCGTTGCCGGACGCTGCCCGCAATCAGGTCGAAGCGGAACAGCCGGCATTCGAGCGCGCCATTGAAGAGCGGCGTTTTGGTCGACTCGCGCAGACGCAACTGGCCAGGCAGCTTGCGATCCGACGTGAGAATGAACGCGTGCCAGCCGGTGAAGCGCTGTTTCAGCGCGTCGCCGAACGACTGGAAAAATTCGCTGTCCGGCGCTTCTTCCTGGGCGCGGCGGAAACCGTCGTCTTCGCGGCCTTCACGATTGCCGCGGCCTTCGCGGACTTCGCCGCGCGCGTTGCGGCCACGCACTTCGATCCGCTCGCCATACGGCGGATTCGCGACGAGAATGCCCGGCTCCGGCGACGGCGCGGTCATGCCGCGCGCGTCGACCTGTTTGAGCGGAATGGACGGCAGGCCGGCGCGCTGGAAGTTCGCACGTGCCTTGTCCAGCATGTCGCCGGAAATGTCGCTGCCGAAAATCTGCAGATCGGCGCGCGAACTGCGGGCGGCGTGCTTCGCATCCAGCGCGGCGGCCTTCAGCGTTTGCCACGTCTTCGCTTCGTATTGCTTGAGCTTTTCGAAGCCGAAGCGGCGTTCGGCTCCCGGCGCGATATTCAGCGCGACCTGCGCGGCTTCCGCGAGGAACGTGCCGCTGCCGCACATCGGGTCGTACAGCGGCGTGCCGGCGGTCCAGCCGGTCAGACGCAGGATGCCCGCCGCGAGGTTCTCGCGCAGCGGCGCCGCGCCCTTGTCGAGACGCCAGCCGCGCTTGAAGAGCGGGTCGCCGGAGGTGTCGAGGTAGAGCGTGCAATCGGTGGCGGTCAGGAACGCGAAGACGCGCACGTCGGGCATGCCGGTGTCGATGCTCGGACGCGCGCCGCTGACTTCGCGCAGACGGTCGCAGATCGCGTCCTTGACGCGCAGCGTCGCGAATTCGAGGCTGCGCAGCGGCGATTTGATCGCCGTGACGTCCACGCGCAGCGTTTCGTTTGCGGAGAACCACTGTTCCCAACGCTGTTCGAGCGCGAGCGCGTAGATGTCCTGCTCGCTGCGGTACGGGCGATGCGCGATTTTCAGCAGTACGCGGCTCGCGAGGCGCGAATGCAGGTTGGCGGCCATGCCGGCAGCCCAGCCCCCGCGGAAGTGCACGCCGCCCGGCACTTGTGCGCCGGCCGTGAACGGCGCGCCGTTCAGATGCTTCGCGGCAATTTCGGCGAGTTCGGCGGCGAGCGAGGCTTCAAGTCCGCGCGGACAGGGAAGGAAGAAATCGAAGGACATTGAGGTTGCCGGAAGGCGTTGGATAAGGCGCTATTGTACGCGGTCGAGGTGAGGCGCCCGGGCGCGCACCGGCCACACCAGTTCGAGCGGACGCTGGAACACGCGCTGCCAGATCGCGCCGCGCAGCGAGCGCACCGTATTGCGCCGCAAATCGCGCGATTTCACCGCCATGTAGAAGGCAAGCGCGAAGCTCACGGCCACGTTCAGGATCGCCATGCTGCCGACGCCCGCGACCGCCCACCACAGCTCCGGCAACTTCAACGCGTCTTTGCCGAGCACGCCGAGCGCGACGCCGATCGAGCCGGCGCTGAGCGTGACGTGGCGCACTTCAAAAGCGAACGCGAAGGCGGTGAGGATCGCGGGCACGAGACCGAGCATCAGGCCGAGCGTGATATTGCCCGCGACGCCTGCCACGTTCGAGCGGCAGAACTGCGCGAGACGGGCGGCGCCGGCCGCACCGAGCGTCATGCGCAGCCGCCGGTTGTAGGCGAGCGCATCGGCCACGCGATGCAGGACGAACCAGTTATCCGCCCAGCCTGCGAGCAGGCTCGATGACCAGAGCAGCACGCCGGTCAGCGCCGCGTAGAACGGCGTCGGCCCGAGCAGCGCGAACGAATGCAATGTAGCGTGAGCTTTCTCCGGCGAAATGAGGTTGGCGTGGAACAGCATGTGCCACAGCAATTGCACGCCGAGGCACACGGGGAACACCAGCAGAACGTTGCCGAGCACGGCTGCTGCTTGCGTGCGGATCAGCGCGGTCACCGAACTCACGAAGCTGTCCACGCCTGCAGGCGTGCCGGTCCCGTCGAGTTCGCGGGCGAGGGTGGGCGCCGTCATCGCCGGCTGCTTGGTGGCGAGCGAGAAGTGCAGGAAGTGCATCAGCAGGAAGCTGGCGGCGTAGTTGATGCCGGCCAGCAGGCCTTCGAACATCGATTGCAGATGCGCGCCGGTGATCGCGAACTTCACGCACACCGTGACGACGGTGACGAGTCCGCCGCCGGCTGCCATGCGCAGCATCTTCAGGTACTCGGCGCGATCGCGCGCGATGTAGTGCTCGCCGGTGTCGGCGCTGTATTCGACGACCTTGCGCGCGAGCAGCGAGAAATTGCTGCGCACCAGGTGGGCGACGCTTTGGCTCGCATGATTCGCGTTCACCAGCTCGGCAGTCAGACGCGCGCCGGCGTGCGGATCGTCCTGTGCCATCCATGCGTTGAGCAGAAGCTCGGCGCGCACGATGCGCATGCGCATCCGCTCGACCTGGAACACGATATCGACGCTGACGCCGTTGCGATAGAGGTGTGCGAAGACGTTGTCGGTGGCGCTGCGGCATTCATCGAGCAGCAGCCGCAGATAGTTGACCTCATGCAGCAGCTTGTCTTGCGGCGCGCCTTCGACGACGGCCTGATGCGCGGCTTCGACTGCGAGCATCGCGCGTGTGAGCCCGTAGAAAGGCTGCTTTTCCATGGCGACGCGCACATCGCCGGCATCGCGGACGTCGACTTCGCCGAGGCGGCTGCGTACGGTTTGCGACAGGCCGGTCGAGCTGATCTGGCAGGTGAGGTTGTGCAGCGCGGCCAGCAGGTCGAGTGAGAGCGGCGTGGTTTCGCGCGGCTCGTTTTCGTCTTGCTCGTAGTCGAAGAGGGCGCGGATGCGGGTGAGCAGATCGGTGGGGGTGGCGTCGATCCACTGCGCGTCGCGCTCGGAGTTGAACATCAGCCTGACGATCGCGGTGAGATCGCGCCGGTTGGGCGCGGGCGGAATCAGCGAAGCCTCGAACCGTTCGAACAGCGCGCCGAAGAAGCCTGAGTGGACCGGCATGCCTGCATCGCAGAGGAGCGAGAGGCTGTCGCTTTCGCGCAGCAGCGCGCGGAGGATGCCGGCGACGTTTGCCTTCCACGCGGGGTTGCGGTCGAGGACGTTGAGCAGGTAACGGATTCGGGTGTGCGCTGGGATCGAGCGCGAATCGGAGGCGGCGTCAGAAGCGGTGCCGGATGCGGTGCTGGATGCGGCCGGCTGCACGGCGCCCCCGCGGTGGATCCAATGCGCGAGTTCTATCAGCCACTCGCTGCGGTCAGGGTAAGGCGCGGTCTTGTCAGCGATCGCTAGCAGCGCATCTAGCTGGTGGCCGCTGTCGCGGGAAGCGCGCCATTTTTTTATGAATCTTTGGATAGAAGTGAACATTCTTTTTTGCCTGCGGCGCTCTGGTGGTCGTTAGATGGAAGGATATGGCATGTTATTTTTCTTCTGGTTGAGGTTTTGCATAATTTTTCTGATTTGCCTTTGGCGGCGGCAATTTGTGGCTTGCATGCAGTGGTCTTGATTTTTTTGCCTTCGCGGCGCTTCTTGTGTCTGTTTGCCTACGGCGTTGGTCTTGGCTTTTTTGCCTGTGCGGCGCTTTCTGGTTGTGTTTTTTCCTACGGCAGTGCCTTTCGCTGTTCTGACTTCTTTGGCCTTTCCTTGTTTTCTTTGTGGTCTATTAGCTTTCCCCCTGTGCGGGGGAGCACCTACTTTTCTTTGTCCCCCAAGGGGACTTCCTTCGGGGCGCCGGCCGCAAAGAAAAGTAGGCAAAAGAAAGCGGCTTCACACCGCAAGTACTAAGCGGGCACCTCTATGATCGACGGGGAGTGGAGGCCACCTGATCTGTGCCAGTGCACCTTCACGCCCTGGTGACAAGGCAGTCATCCACCCCTTCTCGCGCTGCGCGCTCGCCGGAAAGGTACTTCATCCAACCACCCACTACGTTTGGCGCCCGCGTTTTGCGCGGGGCGTAGCTCGCCATTTCACGCGTAGGCGCAGCGCCGTTACGCTCAAGTTCTGCTCAACACAGCAATCCAGATCTGCACCCCGCCGAGGCGAAGCCGATGGCCCCTGCTCGCGCAAAACGAAGCGGGAGGTTTGGGATGGACCTTGCCGGCGAGCGCGCAGCGCGAGAAGGGGTGGATGACTGCTTTGTCACAGGCATTCATGGACCACGGTGTGGTCCGGCAGGTTTCCACTACCGGTGGCTGACCGAGGTGCCCGCTTCAGAATTAGCGGTTTGAGCCGCTTTCTTTTGCCTACTTTTCTTTGCGGCCGGCAAAGAAAAGTAGGTGCTCCCCCGCACAGGGGGAAAGCTAATAGACCAATACCAAATCAAGGAAAGGCCAACGCCGCAGGCAGCACGAACATAAGCGCCGCGTAGGCAAAAATCAAGAAAGGACCACTGCCGCAGACACACAGAACAATGCCACCGCCAAAGGCAAAAAAACCAAGACCAACGCCGTAGGCAAACAGACACAAGAAGCGCCGCGTAGGCAAAAAAATCAAGACCACTGCATGCAAACCACAAAATGCCGCCGCCAAAGGCAAAAGAAAACCTTAACCAGTAGTGCCAACAACAGAAGGACAAGTAGGCACAGCCGGAGCAACAACAGTCCCCTTGCCAGTGGAACTGGCCTTCCCCTGCGAGGCAGAAGCAGCCATCACCTTCACCCCAGCAGCAATCTGCAAAGAAATCTGCTGCAATGCCAACCGATGCCCATTAACCAGAGCGTCATAGCCGCCGCCAACCGGCTCACTAACAACACTCCGGCAAGTCATCACAGCTGTACTGCGTACGGCCCGTACGCTCCAGACAGCGTCGATCAACGCATGCGCCCCAGGCCATGACTCGAACCGTTGCACATTCATGCTGACCCGATAGACAGGCACGGTATCCGGATAAGCGGTGCCATACACGTCGATCGTGCCCAACTGCTGCGTGAGGCCAGTCGACAACGCACGACGAATCTCATCGCCGGGCAGCGAGGCCCAACGCTCCTGCTCCAGCACCTGGACCTGCGTTGGTCCCGTCTGCACGACGAACTGAGTCTTGGCCACTTGAGACGGCACGTCGATCGGCGCGACTTCGATCAGCCACGCCGGCGCCGCCGAAGTCCGCGCGCTAACCGGCGCTGCAGCAGAAGCAGCAGAAGCAGCAGAAGCAGCAGAAGCAGCAGAAGCAGCAGAAGCACCACCATCGCTGAGCGTATAAAACCGGCTAGCCGGCGACGAACACGCCGCCATCGCCACCAGTCCGGCCAGAGCGCCAACATAAGCAGCGCCGCGCACGAGCCCGCGCGGCGGGCGGGGGAGCCGGGCAAACATCATGGTTTATCTCCTGATTTACCGCGCAACAGCGATTCCGGATGACGCTCCAGATAGTCCGACAGCGCATTCAACGACTGCAACGTGCGCGTCAATTCCTGCAACGCCTGATGAACATCCGACTGCAACGGCGAATCCTGCTGCAAGGCCGCCTCGGCCGAACCGAAGGTCTGCTTCGCCGCCGCCAGAGTGTCGCGCGCCTGCGGCACGACTTCCTTGTCGAGCCGCGCGAACAGCTGGTCGGCGTTCTTCAGCGCGCTGTTCAGGTTCGTCCCGATCTGGTCGAACGGCACCTTGTCGAGCTTCTTCGCAATATCGGCGACTTGCAGTTGCAGTTCGTCGAGCGTGTTCGGAATCGTCGGCAACTCGAGCGGATCGCCCGTCACGTCGACCGTGGCCGGCGGCGCCTTCGGGAAAATATCCAGCGCCACGTACAACTGGCTCGTGATCAGGTTGCCGGTACGCAACTGGCCACGCAGACCATGCTTGACGAGCTGTTGCAACAAGTTCTGCCCAGCCAGCGTGCCCGGCGTCGGCGCCGATTCGCGGAAGCGCCTGCCGAGGCGGTCGGGGTACAGGTTCATCGTCACCGGCATCGTGAAGGTACGCGTCTTCGGATCGTAGTCGATGCCGATGTTGGTCACCTGGCCGAGCACGATGCCGCGGAAATCGACCGGCGCGCCAACGGATAGCCCGCGCAGCGACTGGTTGAAGTTCATCACCACGCGTAACGGCACGCCGTCCGGTTCGCGCATCGCGTCCGTTTCGTCGGAGCCGAGGCGGAAGGTCGTGTTGTTCGGCGCCTGCGCGCCCACGCCCTGGCCCGCCGGCGACTGGAACGACAGGCCGCCGACGATCACGGTCGCGAGCGACTGGGTGTTCAGCTTGAAGCCGCTCGAATCGAGCCGCAAGTCGACGCCGCTCGCATGCCACCAGCGCGAGTTGGTGCCGACGTACTGGTCGAACGGCGCAGCCACGAACACCTGCATCGTCACGCCGGTGCCGTCCTTGTCGAGCGAGAAACCGACCACCTGGCCGACCTGCACGCGCCGGTAGAAAATCGGCGAGCCGATGTCGATCGAGCCGAGCGAATCGCCGCGCAGGATGAACTGATGGCCTTTCTGGCCGCCGGTAATGGGCGGCGGCGTTTCGAGCCCGACGAAGCGCGACTCGCTGTCCGGCGAATGGCCGGCGTCCGCGCCGATGTACGCGCCCGACAGCAGTGTGCTGAGCCCCGACACACCGCTCGCGCCGATCCGCGGCCGCACCACCCAGAAGCGCGAATCTTTCACCGCGAAGTCTTCAGCTTCCTTCGTAAGCAGTACCTGGACCAGCACGTGCGACAGATCCTTCGACAGCATGATGGTCTTCACCGAGCCGACGTCGACGTCCTTGTACTTGACCTTGGTCTTGCCGGGCTCGAGCCCTTCGGCGCTGACGAAACTGATGGTGATGGTCGGGCCTCTTTCGGTCACCGACTTGATCACGAGCGCGACGCCGATCAGCGCGGCGATCAGCGGAATCACCCAGACCAGCGAAGGCAGCCAGCGGCTGTTCGGCTCAATGTCGGGGTCTGGCAATTGGGGCGGTAGCCTGGGTCCGTTCGAATCGTTGCGCGGCGCATCGGAGGCGGGCGTCGGTCCTTGCGGGCTAGTCATGATCGAAGTCCTGAGGTTTTTGAGTACGGCCTTCCACGTTGTCCCAGATGAGCCGTGGATCGAATTGCATGGATGCCATCATGGTCAGAATCACCACCGAACCGAAGGCAATGGCGCCCGGTCCGGCTGTGATCACGGCCAGCGACTTGAAGCGCACCAGCGCGACTGTCAGCGTGACGACGAACACGTCGAGCATCGACCAGCGCCCGATCCGTTCGACCATCCGGTACAGCGTGGTGCGCTGCTCCGGCCGCCAGCGCGAACCGCGCTGCGCCGTGACGGTGAGCAGCACCAGCACGCTGAGCTTGAGCATCGGCACCATGATGCTGGCGACGAACACGATCACCGCTAACGGCCAGTCGCCCGAGGTCCAGAAATAGACGACGCCGCTCATGATGGTGTCGTCTTCGGACCCGAGCAGCGACGAGGTGTGCATCACCGGCAGCAGATTCGCCGGAATATACAGCAAGGCCGCCGCGATCAATAGCGCCCAGGTGCGCATCAGGCTGTCGGGATTGCGCCGGTGCAGCACCGCGCCGCAACGGCTGCAATGCTGCGGCGTGACGGAGCGGATACGCGGCTCGACGCGTCCGCACGCATGGCAGGCGACCAGGCCCGCGCGCTTCGCAGTGACGTATTTCATCGTGCGCTCATTCCTGATGCGGCGCCGGTGGCGCATCGGCCTGGCCCGTGGAGGGCGCGGGCGGCTCCTCCGCGATATTGACGGCGGCCGCCGCGCTATCGGCCTCGGTGCGCGGCAGCGGGCGCCGCTTGTGGCCGTTCATTTCGTCGGCGAGATCCCACAGAATGCGCGGGTCGAAGGTGACGACCACCGCGAACATCAGCGTCAACGCGCCGAACGCGAACAGCGCCGCTTCGGGAATCACGCGCGCGAGACTCACCATCTTCACAATCGTGATCAGCACGCCGAGCATGAACACTTCGATCATGCCCCATGGGCGCACGAATTGAATCGCGCGCAACACCCGGTTGAAGGCGGGCGGCACATACCCGGCGCGCAGCGGGATCAGCACGTAGAGCAGCGCGACCAGTTCGGTCAGCGGAAACAGGATGGTCGAACAGAACACCATGATCGCGACGATCTGCATGTCCTCGGTCCATAGCGCGACGAGCGCGCCGAACAGCGTGGTCTGCGAGGTGATGCCGTTGGTTTCCAGTTCGACGATCGGGAATCCCTGGGCGATCAGAAAGGTGATCAGCGCGCCGAGGGTCATCGCGCAGATGCTGTCGAGCTTGCGGGAGACGCCGCTGTAGAGCGTCGCGCCGCAGCGCGGACAGCGCGCGACCGTACGACCGACAAGCCGTGGCTTGCGGAACAGCGTATCGCACTCATGGCACGCGATCAGGTTGTCATGTTCCATACGGCACAAGGGCTAACGACGTGAGGGGAGGCCTGCAATGCCGGTTGTTAAGGGCGAGTCTGGCGAAAATGTGGAGCCATAGTACCAAACGCGCCTGGCCGCCGCGCTCAATGCGGCTGTGAGCCAGGCTGCGCGGGCATTTGAATCTGTCTTACAGGAAATCTGATTTGGCTCTGACAGCTTCAGGCCCTCATTGTTCAATGCCGGCCTCGTTGGATGAAAATGGGTGGCGACGGTCTGTTCCATACGACGGCAGCCAGCTTTTTCCGCTTGGGGTAGCATGGCGGCCTTGGCGTGTGCCGCGACCCCCCTCGTTAAATTGCATGGCCCGATCCAGGCTGCACAGACATCGGGGAATAGCAGGGCCGGCTGCGCCGTTAACCTCTCTCTAGCGTTGACCTGTCATGGCACTCAATCCTTCTTTCGGTGGCCGGGAGTCGTACACGCGGACCGCCATCGCCTTCCACTGGCTGATCGCGTTGCTGATCGTGTGCGGCTTCGCGCTCGGTTGGGTGATGACGGGCATCCCAGGCTTCACGCCGACCAAGCTGCGCTACTTTTCCTGGCACAAGTGGATCGGCGTGACAGTGTTCGTGCTCGCCGTGCTGCGCATTCTGTGGCGCGCCATATATGGCGCGCCGCCGATGCCGCGCCGCATGCCGGCCTGGCAGCGCGCCGCCGCGCATCTCACGCATCTGCTGCTGTACGTGCTGATGATCGTGATTCCCGTATCGGGCTATCTGTATAGCTCCGCGGCCAATGTGCCGGTGGTGTACCTCGGGCTGATCCCGCTGCCGCGCCTGATCGCACCGGACCCGCATCTCAAGGAACTGTTGAAGAGCGTGCATATCGTGCTGAACTACACGCTTCTCGTACTGGTCGCACTGCATGTGGCGGCGGCGCTCAAGCATCAATGGCTGGACCGCGACGGCCTGTTGTCGCGCATGCTCCCTTTCATCAAATAAGGATAACCATGAAAGTCTCGTTTTATCGCTACATGCTCGCCGCGTTCGCAGCGGCCTCGCTCACCGCGGCCGGCAGCGCGCTCGCACAGGTCGACGTCGCGAAGAGCACGGTGACGGCCACTTCGAAGCAGATGAACGTGCCGGTGGAAGGCAAGTTCGGCAAATTCACCGCGCAAGTGAAGTTCGATCCGGCCAAGCCGGTCGAAGGCAGCGCGCAGATCACGATCGACGTCGCCAGCTACGATCTCGGCGACGAAAGCTACAACGAGCAGGTGCGCGACAAGGACTGGTTCGACGCAAAGACGTATCCGACCGCGACCTTCGTGTCGAGCGCGATTGCACCGGCCGGCGGCAATCAGTTCAAGGTGACCGGCAAGCTGACCATCAAGGGCAAATCGCAGACAGTGGTGGTGCCGGTCACGGTCACCCAGCAGGGCGCGACGCAGACCTTCGACGGTGCACTGCCGATCAAGCGTTCGCAGTTCGATATCGGCACCGGCGAATGGAAAGACACATCGGTGGTCGCCGATGAAGTGACGATCAAGTTTCATGTCGTTGCAGCACGCAAGTGACGTTCGCTGCGCTGTTCGGGCGCGGTTGCTTTTCTTTCAGAACAAAGGAGCATGAGTTGAAAACATCCCTGTTGATCGCCGTCGGCGCGCTGGCTTCTTCCTTCTCGCTCGGCGCGTTCGCCGCCGATACCTATCAGCTCGATCCGGCGCACACCTTTCCGAGCTTCGAGGCGGATCACCTCGGCGGCCTCTCGGTGTGGCGCGGCAAGTTCATCAAGAGTTCGGGCACCGTGACGCTCGACCGTGCGGCCAAAACCGGCACGGTGGAGGTGACCGTCGACCCGGCTTCGATCGAAACCGGCAACACCAAGCTCGACGAGCATCTGAAGACGCCCGAGTTCTTCGACGTGGCCAAGTTTCCTTCGGCGACCTACAAAGGCACTGAAATCAAGTTCGACGGCGACAAGCCTGCTGAAGTGGTCGGCAGCCTGACGATGCATGGCGTGACCAAGCCGCTCAATCTGAAGATCGAATCGTTCAAATGCATGCCGCATCCGGTGCTCAAGCGCGAAGTGTGCGGGGTGGAAGCCAGCGGCCATTTCAGCCGCGCGGAGTACGGCATGGATTTCGGCAGCAAGTACGGCTTCAGCATGGACACCAAGCTGCATATTCAGGCTGAAGGCATCAAGCAGGAGTAAGCGCGTTCACGAATCGTTACGCGTTCACGCATTCGTTTTCGCGTGGTGCGCGTGGTGCGCGCGGCCCGGCCGTTGCGCCGCAACAAAAAACCGCTTCGTTCGCTTTGGCGACGAAGCGGTTTTTTGCTGGCCAGCCCGAAAACGCTGCAAACCTTGCGCGGCGGCGGCCCGGCATTTGCCGCTCGCGCCGTTTTAATTTTTCAGGTACATAGAGCGCTGACGCCGCATTGGTTGTGCGTGCATCCAATGAGGCAGTACCGGACTTGAAGCCTGCATGGCATCGATAATATTTCGCGCGCATCGGAGATCTGCATGAATGCAACGACAGCAGCAAGCGTGGTGGGGAGCCGGCAAAACTCGTGGCGCGCGGTGGTCGCCGCGTCGATCGGCAACGCGCTGGAATGGTTCGATCTGGTGGTGTACGGGTTTTTCGCGCTGATCATCTCGAAGCTGTTTTTTCCAGCGGGCAACGAGACAGTGTCGATGCTGCTCACGCTCGGCACCTTCGGCGTGTCGTTCTTCATGCGCCCGCTCGGTGCGATCGTGATCGGCGCGTATGCGGACCGCGCGGGCCGCAAGGCGGCGCTCACGCTGTCGATCCTGCTGATGATGACGGGCACGCTGATCATCGCGATTTTGCCGACCTATCAAAGCATCGGGATTGCCGCGCCGGTGATCCTCGTGGCGGCGCGTTTGATGCAAGGCTTTTCGGCGGGCGGCGAGTTCGGCAGCGCGACGGCGTTTCTCGCTGAGCACGTGCCGGCGCGGCGCGGCTTCTTCGCGAGCTGGCAGGTAGCGAGCCAGGGGCTCACGACGCTGCTGGCCGCCGGCTTCGGCGCGCTGTTGACCGGCAAGCTGTCGCCGGAGCAGATGGCCTCGTGGGGCTGGCGTGTGCCGTTCTTGTTCGGGCTCCTGATCGGGCCGGTGGCCTGGTACATTCGCACGAGACTCGACGAGACGCCCGAGTTCCTCGCCGCCGAAACGACTACGACGCCGTTGCGCGACACCTTCACGAGCCAGAAGCTGCGCCTTGTGATCGCGATCGGCGTGGTGGTGCTCGGGACGGTGTCGACGTATCTGGTGCTGTTCATGCCGACCTACGGCGTGAAGCAGCTGGGTCTTGCGCCATCGGTCGCGTTCGCGGCGATTGCGCTGACCGGTGTGATCCAGATGCTGTTTTCGCCGCTGGTCGGCCATCTGTCGGACCGGCATGGGCGCACCACGATCATGCTGGCATCGGCGCTGTTGCTTCTCGTGCTGATCAATCCGGCCTTCGTGTATCTGGTCTCGCATCCGACTTTCGGCACACTGATCGCGCTGCAGATCGTGTTCGGCTTCCTGATGACCGGTTATTTCGCAGCGCTGCCGGGCCTGCTCTCCGAGATGTTTCCGGTGCAGACGCGTACGACCGGCATGTCGCTCGCCTACAACATCGCGGTGACGATCTTCGGCGGCTTCGGGCCGTTCATTATCGCGTGGCTGATCAGCTTCACGGGTTCGAAGGCCGCGCCGAGCTACTACATGATTTTCGCCGCGGCGGTGAGTCTGGCGGCGCTGATGGCGGCGCGGCGTAAACTCGGGTTCAGATAGAGCTGCCAGAAGGCCTTTGCACGGCGGGGCAGAGCAGGGCGATGGTCGCGGCGTGCGGGCGGTAGAGCGGTAAACGTAAAAGGCCGGTTCGAGAGAACCGGCCTTTTTTACCGCGAGGTCGACAGCAAGATCAAACTTGCGCGCCCGCGTTCGGGTCGTTCGGATCCGTGCGTTCCTTCTTGTCCTTCACCAGATCTTCGCGCTTCACGCCGAACCACATGGCGAGCGCCGCGGCGACGAACACCGACGAGTAGATGCCGAACAGAATACCGACCGTCAGCGCCAGAGCGAAGTAGTGCAGCGTAGGGCCGCCGAACAGGAACATCGACAGCACCATCATCTGCGTACAGCCGTGGGTGATGATCGTGCGCGACATCGTGCTGGTGATTGCGTGGTTGATCACTTCGATCACGGTCATCTTGCGTTCGCGGCGGAAGGTCTCGCGAATCCGGTCGAAAATAACCACCGATTCGTTCACCGAATAGCCGAGCACCGCGAGCACCGCAGCCAGCACCGACAGCGAGAACTCCCACTGGAAGAACGCGAAGAAGCCGAGAATGATGATCACGTCGTGCAAGTTCGCGATCACGCCGGCCACCGCGTACTTCCATTCGAAGCGGAACGACAGGTAGATCACGATGCCCACCACCACGCAGGCGAGCGCGAGCAGGCCGTCGGTGGCGAGTTCCTTGCCGACCTGCGGACCGACGAACTCGACGCGTTGCAATTGCACCTGCGGCGTTTCCGCCTTCAGCGCGCCCATCACCTGGTCGCTCTGTTGCGCGGACGTCAAGCCTTGCTTGAGCGGCAGGCGGATCAGCACGTCACGCGAGGTGCCGAAGTTCTGCACTTGCGCGTCGGCATAACCGAGCTTGGCCAGGGTGCCGCGCACCGGTTCAAGCGGCGCGGCGCCCGGATACTGCACTTCGATGACGGTGCCGCCGGTGAATTCCACCGACAGGTGCAGCCCGCGATGCAGCAGGAAGAACACAGCGGCGACAAACGTCAGCAGCGAGATCGCGTTGAAGATCAACGCGCGCTGCATGAACGGAATGTCTTTGCGGAAACGGAAAAATTCCATGGTTTAGTTCTCCGGGGTTCAGCGGGACGAACCCGGTTTCTGCGGCGAATTCGGCGCGTTGCGGCGGCGCACGGTCGGCTTGCCGGCACGCGCTTGCGCGGATGCGGCCGCCTTCGGCTTGGCGGTGGCGGCAGCAACGGCCCGTGCGGTGTCGGTGGCGGCGTCCTCGTTGCCGAGATAGGCAGCGGAGCCCGCCGGCGCCGTATCCGGACGCCACACCTGGCCGATCGCCAGCGACTTGAGCTTCTTCTTGCCGCCGTACCAGAGGTTGACCACGCCGCGCGAGAAGAACACGGCCGAGAACATCGACGTCAGAATGCCGATACAGTGGACCATCGCGAAGCCGCGCACCGGGCCGGAGCCGAATGCGAGCAGCGCGAGACCGGCGATCAGCGTGGTGACGTTCGAGTCGAGAATCGTCGCCCATGCATGCGCGTAGCCGTTCTGGATCGCCAGTTGCGGCGGCGCGCCGTGGCGCAGTTCTTCACGCACGCGTTCGTTGATCAGCACGTTCGCGTCGATCGCCATACCGAGCGCGAGCGCGATAGCGGCGATACCCGGCAAGGTGAGTGTGGCCTGCAACATGGACAGCACGGCGATCAGCAGCAGCAGGTTCACCGAGAGGCCGACCATCGAGATCACGCCGAACAGCATGTAGTACGCCATCATGAAGACGGCGATCGCCGCGAAGCCCCACACCACCGAGTGGAAGCCCTTCTTGATGTTGTCCGCGCCGAGGCTCGGGCCGATCGTGCGTTCTTCGATGATGTCCATCGGCGCGGCGAGCGAACCGGCGCGCAGCAGCAGCGCGAGGTCGGCGGCGGCTTGCGGGGTCGGCTGGCCGGTGATCTGGAAGCGGTCGCCCAGTTCCGACTGGATGGTCGCCACCGTCAGCACTTCGCCCTTGCCCTTTTCGAACAGCACCATTGCCATCGGCTTGCCGATGTTGTCGCGCGACACGCTGCGCACCGCGCGGCCACCGGCCGAATCCAGACGGATGTTGACCGACGGACGCTGATGCTCGTCGAAGCCCGCCGACGCGTCGATAATCCGGTCGCCCGTGAAGATGATCTGCTTACGCAGCAGCACCGGCGTCTGGTTGCCTTGCGTGAACAGTTCGTCGCCCGGCGGCACCGGATCGGACGGGTTCGGATGCGTGTTGACCGGGTCGGCGAGACGCGCTTCGAGCGTTGCCGTGCGGCCGATGATGTCCTTCGCCTTCGCCGTGTCCTGCACGCCCGGCAGTTCGACGACGATGCGATCCGCGCCTTGCTGCTGGATCACGGGCTCGGCCACGCCGAGCTCGTTCACGCGGTTATGCAGCGTGGTGATGTTCTGCTTGAGCGCGGCGTCCTGCACGGTTTTCTGCACCACCGGCGTGAACGTGCCGACCAGTTGCACAGTGCCGTCCGTGCCGGTTTGCGACGCCCACTGGAGTTCGCCGATGCTGCGGCTCAGCTGTTTGGCCGCTGCGTCTGCCGTGGCCTGATCGGCGAAGTTGATCACCACCGTCTGGTTGACGCGGTTCACGCCGCCGTCGCGGATGTTGTTGTCGCGCAGGAGCGTGCGAGCGTCCGAGGCGTCGGAGTCGAGTTTCTTGTTCAGCGCGCCGGCCATGTCCACTTGCAGCAGGAAGTGCACGCCGCCGCGCAAGTCGAGACCGAGGTACATCGGCAGCGCATGCAGTGCGGTCAGCCAGCGCGGCGACGCGCTTTGCAGATTCAGCGCGACGATGAACTGCGGATCGGTCGGGTCGCTGTTCAGCGACTTCTGCAGCAGGTCCTTCACGCGCAATTGCGTGTCGGTGTCCAGCAGCCGTACGCGAATGTTCGCGTTGCTCGACGAGTTGTCGAACGTGACGTCTTCAGGCTTGATCTGATTGGACGCAAGCGCCGCTTCGACTTGCGACAGCGTGGTCGAGTCGAGCTTGACCGTTGCCTTGCCGCTCGACACCTGCACCGCCGGCGCTTCGCCGAACAGATTGGGCAGCGTGTACACGAGGCCGATGACCAGAGCCACCAGCATCACGGCGTATTTCCAAAGGGGGTAGCGATTCATGAGTGGTCCAACGGGAAGGTTGGCTTGGAAGCGATGCGTCCGGCGATGAGCGCGGGCGGTGCGCGGTGTTCTGCGTGAACCGCCGGCGAGGCCGCGCCGGACGCGAGAGAGCAGGCCTTACAGCGACTTGATCGTGCCCTTCGGGAGAATCGTCGTGACCGACGCTTTTTGCACCGTGATTTCCGTGCCTTCCGAGATTTCGATGCCGACGTAAGCTTCGCCCACCTTGGTCACCTTACCGACGATACCGCCGTTCGTCACCACTTCGTCGCCCTTGGCCATCGCGGCGAGCATATTGCGATGTTCCTTCTGGCGCTTCATTTGCGGGCGAATCATGATGAAGTACAGCACGCCGAACATCAGGATCAGCGGCAGGAAGCTCATCAGGTTCGATTCAATGCCACCAGTTGCTGTGCCTTGGGCGAAGGCATTGGAAATGAACGACACGTTGGTCTCTCCGTTATAAATCAAAACGATCAAAAAAATCAGCCGGTTATTCTACCACCGGGCTGACAAGGGTCGGCGCGGCGAATCGGCTTTCCAATCAAGCTTCTAAAGTCCTTTTTTGCCGCGAACGAAAGATGATTGTAAGGTTTTCCATGCGACGCCGACGGATTCCTCATGCGAATCCGTCGGCGCTTACTGCGCAAGGCGCCTAATCGACGCCGCGCGCGCGGTTCTCGTGAAAGCGTTTGCGGAAGGGCTCGAACAGCTTCGCGTCGATCGCGTCGCGCATTTCCTGCATCAGTTCGAGGTAGTAGTGCAGGTTATGGATCGTGTTCAACTGCGCGCCGAGAATTTCCCCTACACGATGCAAATGGTGCAGATAGCCGCGAGTGAAATTCCGGCAGGTGTAGCAGCCGCATTGCTCGTCGAGCGGGCGCAGCGAGTTCTTGTGCGTCGCGTTGCGGATCTTGATGTCGCCGAAACGCGTGAACAGCCAACCGTTGCGCGCGTTGCGGGTCGGCATCACGCAGTCGAACATGTCGACGCCGGCGGCCACGCCCGCCACCAGATCTTCCGGTGTGCCGACGCCCATTAGATAGTGCGGCTTGTTGGCCGGCAGCTTCGGGCCGATGTGGTTCAGCACGCGCATCATGTCTTCTTTCGGTTCGCCGACCGAGAGTCCGCCGATCGCGAGGCCGTGGAAATCCATTTCCGCGAGACCCGCCAGCGACTCGTCGCGCAGATCCTCGAACATGCCGCCCTGGACGATGCCAAACAGCGCGTTTGGATTGCCGAGCCGGTTGAATTCGTCGATCGAGCGCTTGGCCCAGCGCATCGACATGCGCATCGAGTCGGCGGCTTCCTTGTGCGAAGTCGGCACGTTATCGGTCGCGTAGGGCGTGCATTCGTCGAACTGCATGACGATGTCCGAGTTCAGCACCTTCTGGATCTGCATCGACACTTCCGGCGACAGGAAGAGCTTGTCGCCGTTGATCGGCGACGCGAAGGTGACGCCATCTTCGGTGATCTTGCGCAGATCGCCGAGCGAAAACACCTGAAAGCCACCCGAGTCGGTCAGGATCGGCTTGTTCCAGCCCATGAAGCCGTGCAGGCCGCCGTGCGCCTCGATCGTCTCCAACCCGGGGCGCAGCCACAGGTGGAACGTGTTGCCGAGGATGATCTGCGCATGCATTTCCTCGAGCTCGCGCGGCTGGACCGCCTTCACCGTGCCGTAAGTGCCGACCGGCATGAAGATCGGCGTTTCGACCACGCCGTGGTTCAGCGTGACGCGGCCGCGCCGCGCCTGGCCGTCGGTGCCGAGCAGTTCGAATTTGAGGCCGTTTTCTGGGCGATCCGTTGGTGTTGATTGCGCGGGCTGCGCTTGCTGCGAATGATGACCCTCGGTCATTGATAACTCCTGTGCTACCGGAAAACAGCTTTGCATGGGACCGGAGTACGTGCTCTGCATGGGGCCGGAGTAAGTGCTGAAGCACTAACTCCGGCCGACAGCTGAAGCGCCAACTCCGGATCGACAGCTTTGCATGGGACCGGAGTAGGCGCTGAAGCGCCAACTCCGGATCGACAGGCGCAAATGATAAACGCCGCCGGAAGATTTCGCGGCGGCTGGGGAACGGCAAATTTTAGATCGGGTGAAGCGCGCTTCAGATGTCGCGGCGCGTCAGCAACATCGCGTCGCCGTAACTAAAGAAGCGGTAGCGTTCCTCGATTGCGTGCCGGTACGCCGCGCGAATCGTCTCGACACCCGCGAACGCCGACACCAGCATCAGCAGCGTCGACTTCGGCAAATGGAAATTGGTGACGAGCCGGTCGACCACGCGGAATTTGTAGCCCGGCGTGATGAAAATATCGGTTTCGGTGCTGGCCGCGCCAAGCGGCCGGCCGGCGGCTTCGGCGTCGCGCGCGGCGGCTTCGAGCGCGCGCATCGAGGTGGTGCCGACCGCGATCACGCGGTTGCCGCGCGCATGCGTTGCCACGATCCTGTCGGCGAGCGACTGCGGCAGGTGATACCACTCGCTGTGCATCTTGTGTTCGGCGAGATTTTCGACCCGCACCGGCTGGAAGGTGCCGGCGCCGACGTGCAGCGTCAGCGTCGCGCGTTCGACGCCTCTGGCGTCGAGTTTGGCGAGCAGCGCGTCGTCGAAATGCAGGCCGGCGGTGGGCGCCGCCACCGCGCCGGGATTTTGCGCGAACACGGTCTGATAGCGGGTTTCGTCGGTCGCGTCGGGGTCGTGCTCGATATACGGCGGCAGCGGCAGGCGGCCGAATTGCTCGATCAGCGTCAGGCAGTCGTCGGGGAAATGCAGCGTGTAGAACGGCTCGACGCGCTCGCCGACCGTGACGTCGAACGCGTCGGCGAGACGAATCGTGGTGCCCGGCTGCGGGCTTTTGCTCGCGCGGATCTGCGCGAGCACGGTGCGCTCGCCGGTCAGACGCTCTACCAGCACTTCGATTTTGCCGCCACTGGCCTTCTGGCCGAGGAAGCGCGCCTTCAGGACTTTGGTATCGTTGAAGACCAGCAGATCGCCGGGCCCGATGCACTCGGGCAACTCGGCAAAGCGGCGATCCGTGAGACGCGCGGGACTCACCGTGTTGTCCACTTCGAGCAGACGGCTGGCGCTGCGCTCGGGCAGCGCAACTTGCGCGATCAGCTCGGGCGGCAGATCGAAATCGAAATCGGAAAGCGTAAACATGCGGACGACTGGAAGCGAATTGAGACTGAATTGAGCCGAAGCCAGAGCCGGGCGGCTATGATTGCGGGACGCCAGAGCGGCCCGCGAGCCCGCGCGCTGTACGGCGGCGACACTTTTGACAGCCGATATTGTACTTGCGAAGCAACCCATGCCTTTGTCCGAACGCCGATTGCCCTCCGCTACCGATGAAGTGAGCGCCGAGCCCACGCGGCGCGTCGCGCGGGGCAAGGCGACAGCGGCGGTGGCGACCGATGTTGGCGCCGGTGCGGCGCCAGAGAAAAAAAAAGCCGCCCCCGCGCCCGTAAAAACCGCCGACAAGCTCGCCAAGCTCGGCCTCACGCGCGACATCGACCTTGTCCTGCATCTGCCGATGCGCTACGAAGACGAAACTTCGCTGACGCCGATCGGCCACCTGCTGCCGGGCGGCATCGCGCAGACCGAAGGTGTGGTGTTCGACAACGAAATCGCGTATCGGCCGCGCCGCCAGTTGCTGGTGAAACTGCGAGACGAGGCCGGCGACGAACTCGTGCTGCGCTTTCTGAATTTCTACGGTTCGCAGGTCAAGCAGATGGCGATCGGCGCGCGGCTGCGGGTGCGCGGCGACGTGCGCGGCGGTTTCTTCGGCATGGAGATGGTGCATCCGGCGGTGCGCGTCGTCGACGAAGACACGCCGCTGCCCCAGGCGCTGACGCCGGTGTATCCGAGCACCGCGGGCGTGACGCAGGCGTATCTGCGCAAATCGATCGATAACGCGTTGTCGCGCACGTCGTTGCCCGAGTTGCTGCCTGAGCCGATCGCGCGAACGTATATGCAGCCGCTCGGCGTGCCGACGCTGATGGACGCGGTGCGCACGCTGCATCACCCGGATATGCAGTCCGACGAAACCGCGTTGATCGACGGCACGCATCCGGCGTGGGTGCGCATCAAGTTCGAGGAATTGCTCGCGCAGCAGATGTCGTTGAAGCGCGCGCACGAGGAGCGCCGCACCCGTGCGGCGCCGGCCATGCCGCGTCGCAAGGCAGGCGATGCGTCGGCGCTGGTCGCGCGCCTGTTGAAGGCGTTGCCGTTTTCGCTAACGGCGGCGCAGGAGCGCGTCGGCGGCGAAATTGCGCTCGATCTGACGCAGCCTCATCCGATGCAGCGGCTGTTGCAGGGCGATGTCGGCAGCGGCAAGACGATCGTGGCGGCGCTGGCCGCGGCGCAAGCGATCGACACCGGCTACCAGGCCGCGCTGATGGCGCCGACCGAAATCCTCGCCGAACAGCACGCGCGCAAACTGCGTGGCTGGCTGGAGCCGCTGGGCGTGAGCGTCGCGTGGCTGGCCGGCAGTCTGAAGACCAGGGAGAAGCGCGCGGCGATCGAAGCCGCGGCGTTCGGCACGGCGCAGCTCGTGATCGGCACGCACGCGATCATTCAGGACGCGGTCGAGTTCGCGCGGCTGGGGCTGGTGATCGTGGATGAACAGCATCGCTTCGGCGTGGCGCAGCGGCTCGCCTTGCGCGCGAAGGCGCAAAACGCCGCTGACGGCGCGCAGGATTTCCAGCCGCATCAACTGATGATGTCCGCGACGCCGATTCCGCGCACGCTCGCCATGACCTATTACGCCGATCTCGACGTCTCGACCATCGACGAGTTGCCGCCCGGGCGCACGCCGATCCTGACCAAGCTGGTATCCGACGCGCGGCGCGAAGAGGTGATCGGCCGCGTGCGTGAGGCCGCATTGACGGGGCGGCAGGTGTACTGGGTGTGTCCGCTGATCGAGGAAAGCGAGACCTTGCAGTTGCAGACCGCGGTGGAGACGTACGAGACGCTGGTGGCCGCGTTGCCCGAGTTGAACGTGGGCCTCGTGCACGGACGTCTTGCGCCGGCGGAGAAGGCTGCGGTGATGGATGCGTTCACGCGCAACGAGGTGCAATTGCTGGTGGCGACGACGGTGATCGAAGTGGGCGTCGACGTGCCGAATGCGTCGTTGATGGTGATCGAGCATGCCGAGCGGTTTGGCTTGGCGCAATTGCACCAGTTGCGGGGACGGGTGGGGCGTGGAAGCGCGGCATCGGTTTGTGTTCTGCTTTATACGGGACCGTTGTCGATGACCGCGCGGGCGCGGTTGCAAACGATGCGGGAGACGACCGACGGCTTCGAAATCGCTCGTAGGGACCTTGAGATTCGCGGTCCAGGCGAGTTTCTGGGCGCGCGGCAGTCGGGCGCGGCGATGCTGAGGTTTGCCGATCTGCAGAACGATCAGTGGCTGATTGAGCCTGCTCGCGAAGCGGCTGCGGTTTTGCTCGAGAAGTACCCGGAGGTGGTGTTGCAGCACCTGGCTCGGTGGCTTGGCGCCCGCGAGCAATATTTGAAGGCTTAGTTTTCTGGCCTTCCGGCGGTTGGGTTGTTTGTCTGCGGCGTGAGTCTTTGCCTGGTTTTTTGCCTGCTTCTTTGCCTGTCCGGGAGGGCAAAAGAACCAAAAAGTTGGCGAACCGACCCCATAGGTGTATAACTATAACCTATCGAATTCATTGCACTGATTGGTCCCCAATGACGCTCACCGAATTGAAATACATCGTCGCAGTAGCCCGCGAGCGGCACTTCGGCCGGGCCGCCGAAGCGTGTTTCGTCAGCCAGCCGACCCTGTCGGTGGCAATCAAAAAGCTCGAAGACGAGCTCAATGTGCAAATCTTCGAGCGCGGCACCAGCGAAGTCAGTGTCACGCCGATCGGCGAACAGATCGTCACGCAAGCGCAACGCGTTCTCGAACAAACGCTCGCCATCAAGGAAATTGCCAAACAAGGCAAAGACCCGCTGGTCGGGCCGCTGCGCCTTGGTGTCATCTATACGATCGGGCCGTATCTGCTGCCCACGCTCGTCAAACAGATGATCAGGCGTGTCCCGCAAATGCCGCTGATGCTGCAGGAAAACTACACGCTCAAGCTGATCGAGCTGCTCAAACAGGGTGAAATCGACGTCGCCATCATGGCGCTGCCGTTCCCGGAAACGGGCCTGATGCTGCGCCCGCTCTACGACGAACCGTTCGTCGTCGCGCTGCCGTCCGGTCATGCCTGGGAAAACCGCCCGAAGATCGGCGCGGACGACCTGAAGCAGGAAACCATGCTCCTGCTCGGCAGCGGCCACTGCTTCCGCGATCATGTGCTGGGCGTTTGCCCCGAACTGATGCGCTTCTCGCAAAACGCGGACGGCATCCAGAAAACCTTCGAAGGTTCGTCGCTGGAAACGATCCGTCATATGGTCGCGAGCGGCGTCGGTATCACCGTGCTGCCGCGCATGTCGGTGCACGAAGTCAAACCGCACGCGGGCGGCATCGATTCGGGCCTGCTCAGCTATGTCCCTTTCGACGAACCCGTGCCGGATCGCCGCGTCGTGCTCGCCTGGCGCAAAAGCTTCACGCGGATGCCCGCGATCGAGGCGATCTGCGACGCCATCAACGCCTGCGACCTGCCGGGCGTGAAAAAACTCGATCTGCCCGTCGCCGTCAATTAAGTCGCCTCCACGCCGGCTCGTCGCCCATCTATCCGCGGCGGGCCGTAGCGCATCCGATGGCGATAGTCGCCGTCCCTATCGAATAGATGAAATTAATCAAACACGATAATTCGATAGAGTTGTTATAGTTTCCTCCATGGATCGCCCGATCCGCACAAGACCCGGAGGAAATCATGACGCAATCGAACCCGCAGCAAGTCCAGGCCGTCACCGCTCAATCGGCTCAATCCGCTCGCACCGCCGCCGGCTCCTTCGCCGCGTCGATGCTTGGCATGCGCACGGTCGCCATGTCCTTGCTGGTCGATCGGGCCTTGTCCGCGTAAGCCGGCACGGTAAGCGCCGCGTCTCTCCCCACATTTTTCTTTCCGATAAAAGCAACCCAGGAGTTCCGCATGTCCGAACGTAAGCTCACCAATGCAGCCGGCGCACCCGTCGCCGACAACCAGAACTCGATGACCGCCGGCGCGCGCGGTCCGGTCGTCCTGCAAGACGTCTGGCTGCTCGAAAAGCTCGCCCATTTCGACCGTGAAGTGATTCCCGAACGCCGCGTTCATGCGAAAGGCTCGGGCGCATTCGGCACGCTGAAAGTCACGCACGACATCTCGCGCTACACGAAGGCCAAAGTGTTCGCCGAAGTCGGCAAGGAAACGCCGCTCTTCATGCGCTTTTCGACCGTGGCAGGCGAACGCGGCGCTGCCGATGCCGAGCGCGACGTGCGCGGCTTCTCGATCAAGTTCTACACGGAAGAGGGCAACTGGGACGTGGTCGGCAACAACACGCCGGTGTTCTTCATCCGCGATCCGCTCAAGTTTCCGGACTTCATTCACACGCAAAAGCGCGATCCGTACACCAACATGCGCAGCAATGTCGCCGCGTGGGATTTCTGGTCGCGTCATCCGGAGTCGCTGCACCAGGTGACGATCCTGATGAGTGATCGCGGCATTCCGAAGAACTACCGGCAGATGCACGGCTTCGGCTCGCACACGTACTCGTTCGTCAACGCGAACAACGAGCGTTTCTGGGTGAAGTTTCACTTCAAGTCGATGCAAGGCATCGAGAACTACACCGACGCGCAAGCGGCGCAAGTCGTCGCGCAGGATCGCGAAAGCGCGCAACGCGATCTGGTCACGAACATCGACGAGGGCAACTTCCCGAAGTGGCGTTTCGCCATTCAGGTGATGCCGGAAGCGGACGCGGCGAGCTATCGCTACAACCCGTTCGACATCACGAAAGTGTGGTCGCAGAAGGACTATCCGTTGATCGACGTCGGCACCATCGAGTTGAATCGCAACGCGGCGAACTATTTCGCGGACGTCGAGCAAGCGGCGTTCACGCCGGCGAACGTGGTGCCGGGTATCGGCTTCTCGCCTGACCGTCTGTTGCAGGGCCGGCTGTTCTCGTACGGCGACACGCAGCGCTATCGTCTCGGCACCAATCACCATCAGATTCCGGTGAATGCGCCGCGCGTGCCGAGCCCGCATTCGTTCCATCGCGACGGCGCGATGCGCACGGACGGCAACCTCGGCGGCAACGTGAACTACGAGCCGAATCGTTTCGGCGACTTCGCACAGGACAGCAACGCGTCGGAACCGCCGCTCGCGGCGGGCGCAGTGGACCGTTACGACCATCGCGCGGACGAGGACTACTACAGCCAGCCGGGCCTGCTGTTCCAGTTGTTCGACGCGGCGCAACGCGAGCGGCTGTTCGGCAACATCGCACGGCATATCAATGGCGTGCCCGAGGACATCGTCGCACGTCAGATCGAGCATTTCCGCCGCGCCGATCCGGCGTATGCGGAAGGCGTGATCGCGGCGATCGCCGCGCTCGCTGAAGGCAGCAGGAAGTAAGCAGTTCAAGTGATGCAGCAAGGCGGGGCGCATCGGCGCCCTGCCGGTTTTGATACGAATCGGGGGAGCACGATCATGATCCAGACGATGATGTCCGCCATTGGCGGCTCAGTGGCCGCACGCCGCGCACAACACCAGCAGCAAGCAGCGATGTTGCGCCGCGCGGCGGGTTTCGCGATCGTCACGAGCGGATTGGCGGTGATCGTCGCGCAAGCGCTGCAACACGCGCTCGGCGGGTGACATACGCGCAGCGTGCGCGCTTCGCCAGTGACCGTGCGTCACACAAGTGGCGCTCATTTTCAAGCTCATTTCTAAGGTAAACTGTCGGGCGTTCCAAGGTTTCCGGCTTGCTCATCCGCAATCCGTCGATCTGCCGACCGGTTCGTATCACTCTTCAAAGGAGTCATCATGGCCAAGAAAGAAGCCGTACAGCACGTCAATATCGGGATCAGCGACAAGGATCGTAAGAAGATCGCAGAAGGTTTGTCGCACCTGCTCGCCGACACCTACACGCTGTACCTGAAGACCCATAACTTTCACTGGAACGTGACGGGTCCGATGTTCAACACGCTGCATCTGATGTTCGAAACGCAGTACAACGAGCTCGCGCTGGCGGTCGATTCGATCGCGGAACGTATCCGCGCGCTGGGCGTGCATGCACCGGGCAGCTACAAGGATTTCGCGAAACTCTCGTCGATTCCGGAAGCGGACGGCGTGCCGGCTGCGGAAGACATGATTCGCCAGCTGGTGGAAGGCCAGGAAGCCGTGGTGCGTACCGCCCGCGCGATCTTCCCGTCGACAGAAGCCGCTAACGACGAGCCTACTGCCGACCTGCTCACGCAGCGCATGCAGACGCATGAAAAGACCGCGTGGATGCTGCGTTCGATGCTGGCTTAAGCATCCTGGGCGTTTCGCCCGGACTCCTCGCGGCTGCATATTGGCATCGGCGTTGGCGTTGAACCGAAACAAAAAGCCTCTCTTCGCGGGAGGCTTTGCTTTTTGTGGCGCCGGATTGCGCGGCGAGCCTGGCCTTGTCCGCCCGGACGCAGCATGCCGCCCGCATCCCGTAAAATAGCGGCACCGTCTGCACTTCACCGAATCCGCACATGTTCGCCCGACTTCCCCTGTATCTGCGCCTCGTGCGCATGGACAAGCCGATCGGCAGCCTGCTGCTGCTGTGGCCCACGCTCAATGCGCTGTGGATCGCGTCTGACGGCCATCCTTCATGGCCGCTGCTCGTGATCTTCACGGTGGGTACGGTGCTGATGCGCTCGGCGGGCTGCGCGATCAACGATTACGCGGATCGCGATTTCGATCGCTATGTGAAGCGCACCGAAAACCGTCCGATCACGTCGGGCAAGATCAAGGCGTGGGAAGCGGTAGCGCTGGCGGCCGGTTTGTCGCTGCTGGCGTTTCTGCTGATTCTGCCGCTCAACACGCTGACAAAAGAGTTGTCGGTGGCGGCGCTGTTTGTCGCCGGCTCGTATCCGTTCACCAAGCGCTTCTTTGCGATTCCGCAGGCCTACCTCGGCATTGCGTTCGGCTTCGGTATTCCGATGGCGTTCGCGGCGGTTCAGGACCACGTGCCGCTGCTCGCGTGGGTGATGCTGCTGGCGAACGTGTTCTGGTCGGTCGCGTACGACACCGAATACGCAATGGTCGATCGCGACGACGACATCAAGATCGGCATCCGCACGTCCGCGCTGACCTTCGGCCGCTTCGACGTGCTGGCGATCATGCTCTGCTATGCGGTCACGTTGGGAATTTACGTCGGCATCGGCGTGATGCTCGGTTTCGGCGTGCTGTACTGGCTGGGATGGGCGGCGGCGGCGGGTTGCGCGATCTATCACTACACGCTGATCCGCAACCGCGAGCGCATGCCGTGTTTCGCAGCGTTCCGCCATAACAACTGGCTCGGCGGCGCGTTGTTCGCGGGTATTGCCGCGCATTACGCGGCGGCTTCGTTCTAGTTTTTCTACACGTCTATTGGGTGGGCGCCATTGCGCATAGGTTTGCGCTGCGGACGCCGCCTCGGCCTGAACCGGGGCACGGCGTCCTTCAGCGGACCGCCTGACTGCTGACTGCTGACTGCTGACTGCTGACTGCTGACTGCTGACTGCTTACTGCGCTGAAACGCTTACTGCTTGCCGAACTCGTCGCCCATTTCCTTGGCGCGCGCGTCGGCGGCGAGCACGCCGCGCACGATCGCATCCTTGATGCCGCTTGCGTCGAACGAGGTCAGCGCCGCAGCGGTGGTGCCGCCCTTGGACGTCACGCGTTCACGCAACAGGCTCGGCGGCTCGTCGGAGTTCGCCGCCAGTTGCGCCGCGCCGGTGAAGGTCGCGACTGCCAGCGCGCGGCCTTGGGCTTCGTCCATGCCGAGCTGGCGCGCGGCTTCCTGCAGCGCTTCGATGAAATAGAACACGTACGCGGGGCCGCTGCCGGAGATCGCGGTGACGGCGTCGATCTTCGCTTCGTCGTCGAACCAGACAGTTTCGCCGACCGCGCCGAGTACCTGCGAGGCGAGCGCGCGGCCCGCTTCATCGACGCTGGCGGTGGCGCTCAGGCCCGCGACGCCCATGCCGATCAGCGCCGGCGTATTCGGCATCACACGCACGATGCGAGTGTGGCCGTTCAGCCAGCGCGACATGTCGTCCATGCGAATGCCCGCAACAATGCTGATCGCCAGTTGCGACGCGTTCAGATGCGCTGCGAGGCTTTGCGCGACGCTCTTCAGAATCTGCGGTTTCACCGCCAGCACGACGGCGTCGTACGAGGCGAGCGCGGCGTCCGCGGCGGCCGCCGTACGAATGCCGAATTGCTGTTCATTGCGCTTGCGCGCGTCTTCGTTGGGGTCGATCGCGCAGAGGTCAGCGGGCGCGACGCCGCGTTTGATGAGGCCGCCGATCAATGCGGCCGCCATGTTGCCGCCGCCGATAAAAGCAATTTTCATGATGTTCCGAAAGAGGTCCCGTGAGGGAGTCCAAAGAGCCCGCAAGGGTCAGTTAGAGTAATCTCGCGCGCCGAAGATAGCGGTGCCGATGCGCACGATCGTCGCGCCTTCCAGCACGGCGGCTTCCAGATCGCTCGACATACCCATCGAGAGCGTGTCGAGTTCGAGTCCGTCTGCGCACAGGCGCTCGAATAGTTCGCGCAACTGCCGATGCGGTACGCGTTGTTCATCGATACCGCCGGCCGGTTCGGGAATCGCCATCAGGCCGCGCAAGCGCAACTTCGGCAGCGCGGCGATTTCCTGTGCGACTTCCATGGCCTCGGGGATGCCGACGCCGCTCTTCGACGCCTCGCCGCTGATGTTCACCTGCAGGCACACGTTCAGCGGCGGCAGCTTGTCCGGCCTTTGCTCGGCCAGACGCTGCGCGATCTTCAGCCGGTCGACCGAATGCACCCAGTCGAAATGCTCGGCGACCGGCCGCGTCTTGTTCGATTGCAATGGTCCGATGAAATGCCATTCGATCGACGCGCGCAGATCGGCCAGCGCCTCGATCTTGGCGATCGCTTCCTGCACGTAGTTCTCGCCGAACGCGCGTTGGCCGGCCGCGTAGGCGGCGCGCACGGCTTCGGCGGGAAACGTCTTCGAGACCGCGAGCAGGGCAATCGAACGCGGGTCGCGTCCGGCGGCTTGCGCGGCGAGGGCGATGCGCTGCCGCACCGCTTCGAGGTTGTGAATCAGATCGGGCATGGAACGAAGCCGGAAGTCCAGCGAAAGACGATGTACCGGATTATACGGACGTCGCCGCGCCGCGCCGCGCCGCGGCTGGAAGCGTCCCGGGAGTGAGAAGAAAAGGCGGCGGCTGCTGCGGCATGCCGCGAGCCACATGCCGTCGGCACGCGCTTCAGGCCGACAGCATGTGTTCCACCAGTTCGATCCAGTGCGCGACCGGCGTGGACGTGCCGCTTTGCAGATGCGCAATGCAGCCGACGTTCGCCGACACGATGACCTGCGGCTCCTGCGCGAGCAGCCGCTCGAGCTTCTGGTCGCGCAGCGCGTACGAGAGCTTCGGCTGCGTCAGCGAATAGGTGCCGGCCGAGCCGCAGCACAGGTGACTGTCCGCGGGCAGGCGCACTTCGATGCCGAGCGCCGCCAGCAGATGCTCGACGTTGCCGCGCAGTTGCTGACCATGCTGCAACGTGCAAGGCGGATGGAATGCGACCGTATGAATCGAGCGGCGGCGCGTGACGGCAACCAGCGTCTCTTCGAATTCCGGCAGGATCTCCGAAATATCGCGTGTCAATTCGACGACGCGGCGAGCCTTCTGCGCATACGCCGGATCGTTGCGCAGCAGATGCGCGTATTCCTTGACCGTCGCGCCGCACCCGGACGCGTTCATCACGATCGCTTCCACACCCGCTTCGATGTACGGCCACCATGCGTCGATGTTGGCGCGCAGGTCGTCGAGCGCTTCGTCGTTGTAGCCCAGATGCAGGCGGATCGCGCCGCAGCAGCCGGCCTCGGGCGCCACCAGCGTTTCGACGCCGAGCGCGTCGAGCACTCGCGCGGTCGCGATGTTGACGTTGGGCATCATCGACGGTTGCACGCAGCCGGCGAGCATCAGCATCTTGCGCTGATGTTTCGCGCTCGGCCATTCGAGCGGACGCTGCCGCGCCGGCACCTTGTCGCGCAGCTTCTTCGGCAGCAGGGGGCGGACGTGCTGGCCGAGGCGCATGACCGGCGTGAACAGTGCACTGTTCGGCACGAAGCTCGCGAGCAGCCGGCGCACCAGCCGCTGACCGAACGGGCGCGTGACCTTCTCTTCGGTGATCTTGCGGCCAATCTCGACCAGCCGGCCGTATTGCACGCCGGACGGGCAGGTGGTCTCGCAGTTGCGGCAGGTCAGGCAGCGGTCGAGGTGGAGCTGGGTGCTGCGCGTCACTTCCGCACCCTCGACCATCTGCTTGATCAGATAGATGCGCCCGCGTGGGCCGTCGAGTTCGTCGCCGAGCAGTTGATAGGTCGGGCAAGTGGCCGTGCAGAAGCCGCAATGCACGCACTTGTGCAGGATGGCGTCGGCTTCGTCGCCGTCGGGCGTATTGCGAATGAAGTCCGCGAGGTTGGTTTGCATCGCGTCGCTCAGAAGTCAGGGTAGAGCCGGCCGCGATTGAAAATGCGGGCGGGGTCGAAGGCGGCTTTCAGACCGCGATGGATCTTCATCAGCGGGGCGGGCAGCGGCGTGAACACACCGGCGCCGCGATCGTAGCCATGACCGGTGCGGAAGATGGTGGCATGACCGCCGGCCTGTTTGGCGCTGATGCGCACGGTTTGCGCGTCGGTGTCGGTGATCCACCAGCGCTGGCCGCCGCCCCATTCCATCAGTTGCGCGCCGGGCAGTTGCAGCGGCTCCGTGATGGGCGGCAGCGCGAGGCGCCACAGCGCGGCTTTCGGCGCGATCACCGAAAAGAACGGGTCGGTCTGTTCGCGCAAGCCGGCCCAGAAGCGCTCGGCTTCGACCGCATCGACCACCTCTCCGCCGAGCGCCGTGCGCGCCGCCTTGACCGCCGCTTCCGCGCCGGCCAGCCGCACGGCCAGCGTGCCGTGACGCCAGGCGCTCGCTGTGATCGGCAAGGGCCGGCCGCCCCATTCGTTGAGCTTGCGGACCGCATCGGTGCCGTTCATGTCGAATTTGAGCGTAGCTTCGGCCTGCGGCAGCGGCAGCACTTTGATGGACAGTTCGAGGATCAATCCCAAGGTGCCGAGCGAGCCGGCCATCAAGCGGGACACGTCATAACCGGCGACGTTCTTCACCACCTGGCCGCCGAAATGCAGCGTTTGCCCATGGCCGTTCATGATCACCGCGCCGAGCACGAAGTCGCGCGCGGCGCCGGCGGCCGGCCGGCGCGGACCAGCGATTCCCGCCGCGATGCAGCCGCCGAAGGTGGCCTGCAAGCCGAAGTGCGGCGGTTCGAAGGCGAGCATCTGATGATGTTCGGCGAGCGCCGCCTCGATTTCCAGCAAAGGCGTGCCTGCGCGCGCGGTAATGACGAGTTCGGCCGGGTCGTAGGCGATGATGCCGCGATAAGCGCGCGTGTCGAGGATGTCACCTTCCAGCGTCTGACCGTACCAGTCTTTGGTGCCGCCGCCACGGATGCGCAACGTGCGCCCTTCGGCGCTGGCCGAACGCACGCGTTCGGACCAAACGGCGACGATGTCGTCCTCTTCCATGGTGTCCCGCTTCGTTGTGTTTCGCTTGATTGTACCGGGCGGGGGCTCGCTGGCAACCCGGAGCGGACCCGCATCGGGTAATCAGGGTGGGACTAGCGAAGAGCCGCCGGCGCAAGGTATGCGCAGTGCGTCGGCGGGTCGAAAATGTTTAAAATCGCGGCAGTTCCGGATGCGGCAGCAAGCCGCCGCGTACGTGCATCTTGCCGTACTCGGCGCAACGCGCGCGCGTCGGGATGCCCTTGTCCGGATTCAGCAAACCGGGCGAATCGAAAGCGCGCTTGACCGCGTGAAACGCGTCGCGCTCTTCGGGTGAAAACTGCACGCACATCGAGTTGATCTTCTCGATGCCGACGCCGTGCTCGCCCGTCACCGTGCCGCCCAGTTCGACGCACGTTTCGAGAATGTCGGCACCGAACGTTTCAGCCCGGTGCCATTCGTCCATGTCATTGCCGTTGAACAGAATCAGCGGGTGCATGTTGCCGTCGCCGGCATGGAACACGTTGATGCAGCGCAGGCCGTATTTCTTTTCCATGACTTCAATGCGTGCGAGCAATGGGCCGATGCTGCGGCGCGGCACCGTGCCGTCCATGCAGTAGTAGTCGGGTGAAATGCGGCCGGCGGCCGGAAAGGCGTTCTTGCGTCCCGACCAGAAGCGCAAGCGCTCGTTTTCCGAGCGCGAAATCTGGATGCGGGTCGCGCCATGTTCGCGCAGCGACGCGGTCATGCGCACGATTTCGTCGGCGACTTCTTCGGGTGTGCCGTCCGATTCGCATAGCAGGATCGCCGCCGCGTCGAGGTCGTAGCCCGCGTTGACGAATTCTTCGACGGCCCGGGTGGCCGCTTTGTCCATCATCTCCAGACCAGCTGGAATGATGCCCGCCGCGATAATGCCGGCAACCGCATCGCCGCCTTTCACGACGTCGTCGAAACTGGCCATGATGACCTGTGCGGTTTGCGGCTTGGGGATCAGCTTGACGGTGACTTCGGTGACGATCGCGAACATGCCTTCGCTGCCGATCAATACCGCGAGCAGATCGAGCCCTGGCGCGTCGGGCGCAAGCGAGCCGAATTCGACGATGTCGCCTTCCATCGTCACGGCGCGCACACGCAACACGTTGTGCACGGTGAGGCCGTACTTGAGGCAGTGCACGCCGCCTGAATTTTCCGCCACATTGCCGCCGATCGTGCAGGCGATCTGCGACGACGGGTCGGGCGCGTAATACAAGCCGTACGGCGCGGCGGCCTCGGAAATCGACAGATTGCGCACGCCCGGCTGCACCGTCGCGGTTCGCGCGTATGGATCGACTTCGACGATCTTCCGGAAGCGCGCGAGCGACACCACCACGCCGTGCCGGATCGGCATTGCGCCGCCCGACAGGCCGGTGCCCGCGCCGCGCGGCACGATCGGCACGTCGAGCCGGTGGCAGATCTGCACAATGCGCTGCACCTGCGATTCCGTCTCCGGCAACGCGACGGCGAGCGGCAGCCGCCGGTAGGCGGCGAGGCCGTCGCACTCGTAGGCCACGGTGTCTTCTTCGCGATACAGCAGACAGTGGGTCGGCAGCACGGCCATCAGCGCCTGCACGACTTCGCGCTGGCGCTGGGCGAGAACTTCGGCCGTCAGTTCAGCGGGTGCGTTCATGTGACTGGTCTCCTCGTGCTTGTCACCCTTCGTGCCGCCTGAATTCAGCGGCGGCGGCGGCTACGGCTACGGCTACGGCGCTTTGACCGCGCTAACCACGCGCCGATGATGCCTCAAGCTGCCCACGAAAAAATCTTGCCCGGGTTCATCAGATTGCGCGGGTCGAGCGCGTGCTTGATCGAGCGCATCGTATCGACGGCGATTTCACCGTGTTCTTCGAGCAGGAAGTTCATCTTGTGCAAGCCGACGCCGTGTTCACCGGTGCAGGTGCCGTCCATGCGCAGCGCGCGCTGGACGATGCGCTCGTTCAGACGCTCGGCTTCGACGAGTTCTTCCGGCTTGTCCGGGTCGATCAGGATCGCGACGTGGAAGTTGCCGTCGCCGACATGGCCGACGATCGGGCAGGGCAGCGGCGACGCCTTCAGATCCTGCTCTGTTTCCACCACGCATTGCGCAAGGCGCGAGATCGGCACGCAGACGTCCGTGGTGACGGCGCGGCAGCCTGGTTTCAGCTGCAGCATCGCGAAATAGGCGTTGTGGCGCGCGTTCCACAGGCGGCTGCGGTCTTCTGGCCGGGTCGCCCATTCGAAACCTTCGCCGGCATTCTGCGCGGCGATCTCCTGCACGAGTTCGGCTTGTTCTTTCACACCGGCCTCGGTGCCGTGAAATTCGAAGAAGAGCGTGGGCGCCTCGCGCAGCGTCAGATTCGAATGACGATTGATCGAGCGGATCGCGAGCGAGTCGACGAACTCGACGCGTGCAATCGGCACGCCGATCTGGATTGTTTCGATGACCGCGCGCACCGCATCGCCCATCGACGGAAATGTGCATACCGCCGCCGAAACCGCTTCCGGCTGCGGATAGAGGCGCACGGTGATTTCCGTGATCACGCCGAGCGTGCCTTCCGAACCGACGAACAGGCGCGTGAGGTCATAGCCCGCCGACGACTTGCGCGCCCGCGTGCCGGTTTTGATCACGCGGCCGTCGGCCAGCACTACGGTCAGCCCGAGCACGTTCTCGCGCATCGTGCCGTAGCGCACGGCGTTGGTGCCCGAGGCGCGCGTGGCCGACATGCCGCCGATGCTCGCGTCCGCGCCCGGATCGATCGGAAAAAACAAGCCCGTGTCGCGCAGCGCTTCGTTCAGTTGCTTGCGCGAGATACCGGGCTCGACGGTGACCGTGAGGTCTTCCGCATTGATCGACAGCACGCGGTTCATTTCCGACAGATCGATCGATACGCCGCCCTGCACCGCCAGCAGATGGCCCTCGAGCGACGAGCCGTTGCCGAAGGGGATGATCGGTACCTCGTACTGGCCGCACAGCCGGACGACGGTTTGCACGTCTTCGGTATTGCGGGCGAACACGACGGCGTCGGGCAGTTGGGGATCGAACGGCGATTCGTCGCGGCCATGATGGGCTCGCACTGCCTCAGCGGTCGACACACGCTCGGCAAAAACAGCTTTGAGCCCGGTTAGCAACTCGGCGGGAAACGGCCGGCGTAGCGGGGCCGGCGGCACGGGATGATTCACGCATGTCTCCAGATATTGGGGCAGATCTGTTGTGCAGCTTCTGCATCATTTTACGCCGATCGCCTGTGGGCCGGCATCGAGGCCGGCTGCCGATCCTATAATGGCGGCGACTTCGCGATGCGCGCAATATGGATAAACGCGGTGGTTATCGCGGTGGCTAACGCGATGCTTAGCGCGGCGTCTTGCGCGGACGCATCGTCACTGAACTGGATGGGAGACATCATGGGCAACCGCTTGAGCAAGATCGCCACCCGTACGGGCGACGACGGCACCACCGGTCTCGGCGACGGCCGCCGCGTGCGCAAGGACAATGCGCGCGTCGCCGCGATCGGCGACGTCGACGAACTCAATTCGAACCTCGGTGTGTTGCTGTGCGAAACACTGCCCGACCCGGTACGGGCGGCGCTGGTCGCGATTCAGCACGACCTGTTCGACCTCGGCGGCGAACTCTGCATCCCCGGCCACACGATGATTACCGACAAACATCTCGGCCAGCTCGATGACTGGCTCGCCGACTACAACGCCACCTTGCCGCCATTGAAGGAGTTCATCCTGCCGGGCGGCTCGCGCGCGGCGGCGCTTGCGCATGTATGCCGCACCGTGTGCCGCCGCGCCGAGCGCGCGATCGTCGCACTGGGCGAGGCGGAGGTGATCAATGCCGCGCCGCGCCAGTATGTGAACCGGCTGTCCGACCTGTTGTTCGTGCTGGCGCGCGTGCTCAATCGCGCGGACGGCGGCAGCGATGTGCTGTGGCAGCACGAGCGCGGCGCCGGCTAGCGGCTTCGCGCATCCACTTTTGAGACTGTGACAATCTGCCCGGGTCAAATTATCTCCTTAAAAGGGTATCGTAAATGCATCTTTAAGGAGAAGTGCCCATGACCGCTCTCACAGCCGACCAGATTGCCCGCGTCAAAGCCACTGTGCCCGTTCTTGCCGAACATGGCACGACCATCACCCGGCATTTCTACAAGCGCATGTTCGCGCACCATCCCGAGTTGAAGAACGTGTTCAACCAGACTCACCAGAAGAGCGGCAGCCAGCCGGAAACGCTGGCGAAGGCGGTGTACGCGTATGCCGCCAATATCGACAATCTCGGCGCGTTGGGCCCGACTGTGTCGCGAATCGCCCATAAGCACGTGAGCCTGAATATCCGGCCGGAGCAATACCCGATCGTGGGGCGTCATCTGCTGGGCGCAATTGTCGATGTGTTGGGCGACGCGGTCGATCAGGAGACGCTCGGCGCGTGGGAAGCCGCGTACGGGCAACTCGCCGGCATTTTCGTCGGCGCGGAGGCGAAGCTTTATGAAGGCGCTGCGTGGAGCGGCTTCCGGCCGTTCAAGGTCGCGCGCAAGGAGGTGGAGAGCGATGAAATCACGTCGTTCTATCTGACTCCCGCCGACGGCTCGCCCGCTTGCGGCTTCGAGCCGGGCCAATATCTGAGCGTGAAGCGCTTCGTGGATGAACTTGGCGTCGATCAGCCGCGGCAATACAGTCTGTCGGATGCGCCGAACGGCAAATGGCTGCGTATCTCGGTGAAGCGCGAAGCAGGCTGCGAAGACACGGCGCCGGGTCACGTGTCCAATCTGCTGCACGACGGTGTCGAAGTGGGCGCGGTGGTGCATGTCAGCGCGCCGATGGGCGACTTCACACTCGACCGCAAGAAAACCACGCCGGTGGTGCTGATGAGCGGCGGCGTGGGCGTGACACCGATGACCTCGATGCTGTCCACGTTGCTCGCCGACCAGAGCGGCCGCAGCGTGACCTTCGTGCATGCGTGCCGCAATGGCCGCGTGCACGCGTTCCGGCAGTGGCTGAACGACAAGGTCGCGGCGCATCCCAACGTCACGCGTGCGGTGTTCTACGAAGCCATTGAAGCGAGCGATCGTGCCGGTATCGACTACGACTTCGAAGGCCGCCTCGACGTGGCGAAAATCGCCGACAAGGTGATCGTGCCCGATGCGGATTACTACATCTGCGGGCCGGTGCCGTTCATGCGCGCGCAGTGCGACGCGCTGGCCGCGCTCGGTGTGGACGCGGCGCGGATTCACACCGAAGTGTTCGGTTCAGGCGCGGTGCAATAAAACGACGAGGCGCATGGAGAAGCGCGCTTCGAGAGTGCGCCATGCGCCTTAACCGACCGCCAGCGTCACCGGCTTGCCGATTCGGCTCATCATTTCGACCAAGGTGTCGATGGTGAATTTGGTGGTCTTCTTGTTGACCACGTCGGACACGCGCGGGCGCGACACCATCAGAATTTCTGCCGCCTCGGCCTGCTTGAGGTGATGCTGCTCGATCCAGTTGGACAGCTCGGTCATCAACTGTTCTTTGAGCAACCGCGTGTCGTTGATCTGCTTTTGCGACGCAGCGTGCAACCGCCTGGCTTCTTCAGCGGAAAAGCCGAGTTCGAGGAACAGGTTCGCACCGGGCTTTGTCACGTGACGGATTTTTGTGTCGATCGTCATTTGCTAAGTTTTCCTATCGTTGACTATGGCGCGATACCGCGTTTCGGCAATGTTCCTGTCGTGCGGCCCCAGCTTCTGTGTCTTTTTCTGAAAGCAGTGCAACACGTACAACGCTTCCACGAACTTTGTCACATACATCACACGATAAATACCGTCCGCTTCCTTGATGCGAATCTCGCGCGTTCCGGCGCCGATCGCATCAAACGGCTTCCAGTCGTCAGGGTCCAGACCCGCCTGAATCTTGCCAGGTTGAAACCCGGCCTGACGGCGCGGCTCTTCGGGAAAGTCCAGTAAATCGCGATAGCTGGAGCCCATCCAGCGAATTTCTTTTTCCTGCGCCATAGCCGCCTTTCATGTACAAAATCTTATACGCAACATCCAGCCGGGTCAAGCCGGCGATGAGTTGTTACGGTACAGAGACGGTTCATGAAGCACCATTAGTCCCGTTTGGCTAACAAAAAACCCGGCTCGGTGAGCCGGGTTTTTTGCTGAACCCATTACAGCAATGGCACAGGACTTTTAGTTGCCGCTGCCGCGCGCCACGCGCCGTTGCTTGACCGCTTCGGCGAGACCTTCCAGTACAGCGACGCTTTCGTCCCAGCCGATGCACGCATCGGTGATGCTCTGGCCGTACGTCAGCGCGCAGCCTTCCTGCAGATCCTGGCGGCCCGCGACCAGATGCGACTCCACCATCACGCCAACAATCCGTTCGTCACCTGACGCAATCTGGCGGCCGATATCCGCGCACACCGGAATCTGATTTTCGTGCTTCTTCGAGCTGTTCGCGTGGCTCGCGTCGATCATCAGACGCGCAGCGAGACCGGCCTTGCCGATGTCGGCACAAGCGGCGTTCACGCTATCCGCGTCGTAGTTCGGCGTCTTGCCGCCGCGCAGGATGATGTGGCAATCCTCATTGCCGGCGGTCGAGACGATCGCGGAGTGACCGCCCTTGGTGACCGACAGGAAATGGTGCGGCTGCGACGCGGCCTTGATCGCGTCGACGGCGATCTTGACGTTGCCGTCCGTGCCGTTCTTGAAGCCGACCGGGCACGACAGCCCCGAAGCCAGTTCACGATGCACTTGCGACTCGGTGGTGCGCGCACCGATCGCGCCCCATGAGATCAGGTCGGCGATATACTGCGGGCTGATCATGTCGAGGTATTCGGTGCCGGCCGGCAGGCCCAGTTCGTTGATGCGCAGCAGCAGCTCGCGCGCGGTGCGCAGGCCGTCATTGATCTTGAAGCTGTTGTCCATGTGCGGGTCGTTGATGAGACCCTTCCAGCCCACGGTGGTGCGCGGCTTTTCGAAGTACACGCGCATCACGACTTCGAGTTCGCCGGCGAAGCGCTTGCGCTGTTCGACCAGACGCCCGGCGTATTCCATCGCTGCCTTCGTGTCGTGAATCGAGCACGGTCCGATAACGACGATCAGACGATCTTCCATGCCGTGCAGGATGCGATGCATCGCCGTGCGCGAGTTGTAGATCACGTCGGACACCGTTTCGTCGCAGGCGAATTCGCGGATCAGGTGGGCGGGCGGCGTGAGTTCTTTCAATTCGCGGATGCGGACATCGTCGGTGTTGTGCGGGGGCATGGTTGTTCTCCTGAATCGGTTCGTAGCGTGTTCGCGCAGGCAACGAAGGCTGCGATCAGAAAGCAATCGGGCAGCGATGCCAGAGCGGACGACAATCAATAAAGTTTCAAAGACAAAATTTCGAAAGCGTGAGGCGAAAAAAAACCGCCAGGCTAGCTGGCGGTTTTTCGGGAATTCCTGGTGTCCTGCATGCACTAACACCCCTCTCGATCCGCCAGCGGTCTGAGATACCAAAAAAAGTAAAAGTAAAACTTGGCGGACATGGCGAAATGAGGTCGCTGGTCAAAAAGGGTGAGTGACTTTATAACCCGCGCAGGCTCGGCTGGCAACCCGAGGGGTGTAAAAATGCGGGAAATCCGCATACTTCGCGCGAGAAATGCACGAAGTATGCGTGAACCTGAAAATCAGGCCGTGCCGCCAACCGTCATCCGGTCGATCCGCAGCGTCGGCTGGCCGACGCCCACCGGCACGCTCTGGCCTTCCTTGCCGCACACGCCGACGCCCGAATCCAGCTTCATGTCGTTGCCGATCATGCTGACGTATTTGAGCGATTCCGGGCCGCTGCCGATCAGCGTGGCGCCCTTGACCGGGTAGGTGACCTTGCCGTTTTCGATCATGTACGCCTCGGAGGCCGAGAACACGAACTTGCCGTTCGTGATGTCGACCTGGCCGCCGCCGAAGTTCACCGCGTACAAACCGTTCTTCACGGACGCGATGATTTCCTGCGGGTCTTTGTCGCCGTTGAGCATGTACGTGTTGGTCATGCGCGGCATCGGCAGCGCGGCGTACGACTCGCGCCGCGCATTGCCCGTGACCGGCATCTTCATCAGACGCGCGTTCAGCGTGTCCTGGATGTAGCCCTTCAGGATGCCGTCTTCGATCAGCGTCGTGCACTGAGTCGGGTTGCCTTCGTCGTCGATATTGAGCGAGCCGCGGCGGTTCGGCAGCGTGCCGTCGTCGACCACGGTGACGCCCTTGGCAGCGACCTGCTCGCCGATGCGCCCAGCAAATGCCGACGAACCCTTGCGGTTGAAGTCGCCTTCCAGACCGTGACCGATCGCTTCGTGCAGCAGCACGCCGGGCCAGCCCGGGCCGAGCACGACGGTCATCGCGCCAGCCGGAGCCGGACGGGCGTCGAGATTGACCAGCGCCGCGTGCACGGCGTCGTCGACATAGCGCGACAGCACTTCGTCGGTGAAGTAACCGTAATCGAAACGGCCACCGCCGCCGCCGCTGCCGATTTCGCGGCGGCCGTTCTGTTCGGCGATCACCGTAACCGACACGCGCACCAGCGGCCGGATGTCGGCCGCAAAGCCGCCGTCGCTGCGCGCCACGAGCACCACGTCGTATTCACCGGCGAGGCCTGCCATCACTTGCTGGATGCGCGGGTCGCGCCCGCGCGCCATCTGTTCGATGCGTTCGAGCAGCTTGACCTTGGCGGTGGCGTCGAGCGAATGCAGCGGATCGGACGGCAGGTACAGGTCACGCCCGGCGATGCCGGTCAGCGACGACGCCACCTTGACCTTCTGCTTGCCGCCCCCTGCCTTGGCGATCGCGCGGGTGGCGATGGCCGCCTGACGGATCGCTTCGGGCGACAGGTCGTCCGAATACGCGAAAGCCGTGCGGTCGCCCGATACGGCGCGCACGCCGACGCCCTGATCGATGCTGAAGCTGCCCGACTTCACGATGCCTTCTTCGAGACTCCACGCTTCGCTGCGCGTCAACTGGAAATACAGGTCCGCGTAGTCGATCTTGTGCGTGAAGATTTCGGCGAGCGTGCGGGTGAGCAGGGATTCGTCGAGACCGTAGGGCGTCAGGAGGATGTCCTTGGCGGTGGCGAGATTACGGATACCGGGTTCGATGATATTCATGCGAAGTATGTTCTGCTCGATACGAAGGGTTCGGTTAGCGCCACGGTCACTATATGAGTGGGCGGCGCCGCAGTTTCAATGTCGGGTTTTAACTTGGATCGGTCAACTCAGCACGCGGTGACGCCAGGCGGGCAGGCTCTGCCGCACTTCGTCGATGCGCGCACGCTCGAGATTGCCGGCCACCACGCCAGCGCCTTCGTCGCGCACCGCGACGATCTCGCCCCACGGGTCGATCAGCATGCTGTGGCCCCATGTCCGGCGGCCGTTCTCATGTTTGCCGCCTTGCGCGGCGGCCAGCACGTAGCACTGGTTTTCGACCGCCCGGGCGCGCAGCAACATGTCCCAATGCGCGCGGCCGGTGGTGTAGGTGAACGCCGACGGCACCACGATCAGCGCGCAGTCGCCCATGCGCCGGTACAGCTCCGGAAAGCGCAGATCGTAGCAGACCGACAGACCGACGCGTCCGAACGGCGCCTCGAAGGTGCGGACTTCGCCGCCGGGGCAGATGGTGCGCGCCTCGTCGAACGATTCGTCGCCCTTTTCGAAGTTGAACAGATGGATCTTGTCGTAGCGCGCGGCCTCGGCGCCTTGCGGGTCGAACACCAGCGTGGTGTTCAGCACGCGCGAGGCTTCCGGCGCCATCAGCGGCAGCGTGCCGCCGATCACCCAGACCTTGTGACGGCGCGCGGCATCGGCGAGAAAGCGCTGGATCGGTCCGTCCTGGTAGGGTTCGCGCACGGCGAGCTTGTCTGTGTCCTTGAAGCCCATGAAGCAGAAGTATTCAGGCAGCAGGACGAGTTGCGCGCCGTCAGCGGCGGCTTCGGCGATCAGCCGTTCCGCTTCGGCAAGATTGCGCTCCCGATCCGGCGTGCTGACCATTTGCAGCGCGGCGACGCGAAATACGCTTGCGGGGGATCCGCTGGACGCCGCGGAGGACGCGGCGGTGGACGAGGTTGAAGAGACGTGTGTTTCGCTCATGAGCGTTTCCAACAACTCCCGGCAAAGGCGGCGGCGTCAACCGCTCGCGCCGCGTACGTCGATCAAGGCTGGCTGGTGCCGCTGGCGCGGCACCGCGCTCTATTCGTCAATCTGGTGAAACAGGGCTCAGTGCGCTTCCACGGTCGAAGCCGGAGCGTCCATCTTACCGCGATCGCTCTTCACCCGCTCGATGTGCGGTTTCGACCACGAACCGGTAATCGCGTACTCGCGCGCAAACGCCGTCGAGACCGACTTGCTGAACGCCAGATCGGCCACCAGCGCGCCCAGACCCAGCAGCGGATTGATCACGGTCGCGGCGATCACCGCGGCGCCCGCGCTGACGGTCGGCACGATCGCCACGTGCAGGTCCTGGGTTTCCTGTGCCAGATCGACCGAACCCTTCATTTCGGCGCGCGCCGGCGCCGTGACCATCTCGAAGTTCTCGGTGCGGCCGATGCCGTTATGGATCTGGCCGGTGCCCGTGACGTGTTCGAACGGCAGCCCCTCGCCGATCACGTCGCGGAAATTCAGCGTGGCGAAGCGCGCGAGGCTTTGCAGGCTCAGCACGCCCAGCAGCTTGGCGACGCCTGGGTCGACCTTGAGAATCTGCCCGTGGCGCAGATCGACGGCCAGATTGCCGTTGAGCGTCGGATAGTCGATTGCGGTCGGGCCGCCGCGCCACACCATCTTGCCCGACAGCGTGCCGCTGCCGGCCTTGAGCGTGCGCGGCTGGCCGAAGCGCTCGAGCAGCGCGCCGGCGTCCTTGATGTCGAGTTTGAAATCGAACACGGTACGGCGCGGTGTCGCTTCGTCGGCGGTATTGCCCAAGCCCGTCGAGGTGCGCCAGTTGGCCGTGGCGGTCAGCGTGGCGGCGGGGTTGCTGATGTCGAGCTTGTCGAGTTGCCAGACCGGCACGCCGTCTTCGTCGAAATTGTGCGCGTCGACTTCGAGGCGGCCGATATTGTGATCGCGCACGATCAGTTCGTTGACCACCAGATCGATCGACGGCATGTTCTGCGCCGGCGCCGACATCGCCTGGCCGAGCAGATCCTTGTCCGTGGCCGAGGGAATCACCACGCGGGCGAAGCGCGCCTGTAGCGTGCCCGGCGATTCCTTGTTGGCGCCCGGCAGCCAGGAAACGTGACCGGACACCTGGTTCGACGCAATATTGGCCTGCCATTTGCCTTCGGCATGCGACGCGCCGACGATCACGCTGTCCCAGTGGCGCTTGAGCAGCGTCAGCGTGCCGATGTGCAGCGCGAAGCGGCTCGGCAGGAATTGCGCGACAGTGCTGTTCGGCGTGGCGGCGGGCGCCTCCTTATTGCGCATCTGCGTGACGAGCGCGCGCCACGCGTCGGCGTCGAACGCTTCGACGTCGACGGCGGCGATCACACCTTCGGACGGCAACTCGGCAGGGCGGTTCACGCCGACCGCGCCCAGCACGACGGCCGGCGGCGTGTTCGGCCGGTAGCGCAGCAGATAGGCGGCGGCGATCGGGCCGAAGGTCAGGTCGGCGCGTTCCAGACCGGATTCGCTCGCCGTGGCCGCAGGGCTGATGGCGAAGCGCAGCGGCATCGGCGTGCCGACCGGCTTGTTGAACGGGGCGGGGAAGTCGAGCGCGAGGCCGGTCAGATCGGAGTTCGCCGTGACTTCCGGCAGCCGGCCCCTCGCGCCGCGCACGTTGAGCGCGTAGGGCGCGCTGCCGCTCATGCGCGTCAGCACCTGCTCGGCCGGGCCATGCAGATTGAGACCGCGCGCCGCGTCGACGGCGATATGGCCGCCGACATCGAGCGCATACGTGCCGTCCTGCTTCAATCCGCCTTTCGCGTGCACGTCGCCGCCCATGAACTGGCCGGAGAGCCGGTCGGTCTGCGCGGTATGCTCGGTGAAGCGCACCTTGCCGTTCAGTTGCGACAGCGGCGGCACGTTCTCGACCGTCAGGCGGTTGTTCTGAAAGCCGACTGCGCCTTCCACGGCGATATGCGGTTTCGGCGTGCGCGGCACCGTCAGCTTGAGCGCCAGCGCGGCGGGTCCTTCGGCGCGCACCTTCGCGGTCGCGTGTCTGGACATGATGCCGAGCGAGCTTTCGTTGACGTAGTCGAGCATGTCGGCGAGCGGCCCGCGCCCGTCGCCGTCGATGACGAGGTTCGACGCCTTGGTGCCGAGGTCGTCGATCTTGCCGCTCACCCTGGTCAGCGCGACGCGCTTGTAATGCGCGCGGTCGATATCGAAACGCAGCACGTTCTGCTTGAGCTCGAACACGCCGTCGATGCCGTCCAGCGGCGGCCACACGTTCGGTGTGCCGTTCTTCATCTTGCGCGGCGGGTACGGCGAGGGGTCGAACTTGCCGCCCTTGAACGGCGCGACGATATGGAAAAGCCCCGCGGTCGGCTCGCGCGAATACGGGAATTGGGTCAGGTCGCCGTGCACTTCGATGGTCGCGCCGTGCGACATGCCGGCTTGCAGCCCGTGGCCCAGATAGATGCGCAGTTTTTCGCTGATGCTGGTCGGCAGATAGCGGACGATGCGCGTCACCTGCGCGCGCTGGAAGTCCGCTTTCAGATCGAGCGAGCCGCGCCCATGGCCGGGATTGCTGTAACTGGCCGTGGCGATGGCCGCGACGTCCGTGTTGGAGACGCCGAAGTCGGCCACTTTCACAGCGAACGCCCGGTGGTTCTCACCTGGCGCTTTCGGCGTGATGGTCCAGTCGGCGCGGCCATGCAGGTGGTCGAGCTTCAGGCGCGGATCGTCGAATACGCCTGGCAGCGTGAGCGCGACGTTCGACGTGTTGAGAAGCGCCGAGCCGTGGTTTTCGTCGGCATCGACGTGGCCCCACAGGTTTTCGATGCCCGGTATGCCGGCGCGCGGGTGATTTCGCGCCGTCAGCCCGGGCGGCGGTTCCTGCGCGGCGACGCTGATGCCTTGCAGATCGCCCTTGAAGCGATAGCGCTCGATCGGCTCGGCGCCGCTCGGCCGGTGGTCGCTGCCCGCTTCGCCGGACTCCGGTTTGCCGCGCTCGACTTCGATCACATAGTTCGCGACCAGTCCGCGTGGATTGAAGCGCACAAGGCTGTTCAGGAGACGCGTCGGCAACGGCAGCGCGCGGCTGAATTCGGCGAGGATGCCCAGATCGACGCGGTCGCCGCTGACGCTGACGAGTTGCCCATGCTGCAGCGTGGCGGTCCGGTAGCGGCCGTTCAGCGTCGTTAGCGCGAGGATGCGGGTGAGCGGCGTGCCGTCGTCGAGCGCCGGCTGGCCGAGTTCGGCGTGCAAATCGCTCAGTTGCAGCCTGTAGTCGCCCTGGTCGGCTTCGAGGCGCCACGAGAAATTGGCGACCGGCACGACCAGCCTGGGCTGGGTAGGGCGCACCCGCATCGCGACCTCCGTGCCGGCAAGCTGGCCGCCCGCCGACTTCATGCGGCCATCGGCGAAGTCGACCCAGATCGCATTGTCGATGCGGCCTGCAAACGTCTCGATCGGGAAATTGACGTAGCGCGCGAGCGTCGGCAGATCGACCGGTCCGGTCGATACGTAGACCTGGCCGGTCCAGTTGACCGGCTTGCCAATTGCGGAGAGCGGCGCATGTTTGAAATGCGCGCGGAAATCAAGCGGGCCGTGCAGGACCTGGCCTTCGGCGGGCGCCTGCAGCGCGAGCCGGTGATCGTAGCCGTCGTTGAGAATCGCAAGGCGGATGTCGTGCAGCGCGAGCTCCGGCGCATCGTGTTGCGCGTCGCGCCAGCGCAGGACCCCGCCGCGCAGCACGATTGCCTGCTGGCGCAATAGCCAGGTGGACAATGTGTCGTTGCCGCTGTGCTGGGTCGGCACCGGCACGCCCGCCACCGAAAGCACGCCGTCGCTGGTGCGCGACACCAGCACGTCAGGCTGATCGACGATCAGGCTGGAAAGCGCCGGATGAAACTGCCAGAGCGACTTCCATGACAGCGTCGCGGTAGCGTGCGGAATGGTCAGCGCGGCCTTGCCTTCGTGATCGCGGATGACGATATCGGTGACGTCGAGGCCCGGCTGAAAGCCGCTCCAATGCGGCGCCAGCTTGCCGATGGTGAATTGAGTGTGCAGCTTGTCGGAGACGGTGGCTTCGATCTGCGGCCGGAACGAATCGATGCGCGGCAGCAGCACGTACCGCAAACCGAGAAACAGACCCGCCGCGATGAAGTAGAGGGCGAGTGCGAGCGCCAGCACCACGTGGGACGTCCGATGCAGCAAGACGTGTGCGCTTCCGCTCGCGGGCCGGACCTGGCCGGTTTCGTGCGGGTCGGCTGATTCGTTTCGCTCGGACATGCTGCGGCGGGTAGGCGTATGGTAGTTTTGCGAATTAACGACGAAATGTAACACACGGCATAGTGTCGGCGGACTTCCGGCAAACCCTGTCTGCATGCCGTCTTGCGACTTGCGCGAGGCCGGCGGACCCCTGTGCCGCAGCGAACTGAACAACGCAACTAAAGCAACGAGCGAGCCAGACCCTTGATGACTGACGCCACTCTTCTGAGTTCCAGCTATTCACACTACGCGGCACGCGCCGCAGCGGCCCGTCCGCAACTCGTGGCGCATGTGGCGGCGCTGGCGTCCGCGCCGCTCAGCCGTGAACGCATCGACGCGCGTTTCGACATGTTGTGCGCCGAGGCGGCGGAGGCGGCCGGCGGCGCATTGAGCGAGGATGCACTCAAACGGGCTTTGCGCCAGTTGCGAACCGAGGTGTTTTGCGCCGTGATGGAGCGCGACCTGGCCGGCGAGGCGGATGTCGCCGAAGTCACCGGCGCAATGACCGACCTGGCCGAGACGACGATCCGGCGCGCGCTGGCGGTCCTGTGCGCCGAACTCGAAGTGCTGTACGGCGAGCCGCGCGGGCCGCAAGGCGAGCGGCTCGCTCTGGGCGTGGTCGGGATGGGCAAGCTGGGCGGGCGTGAGCTGAACGTGTCGTCGGATATCGACCTGATCTTCATCTATGAGGAAGACGGCGAGACGGCGGGTGGCCAGCGTTCGCCGATCGCCGTGCAGGATTTTTTTACGCGCCTCGGCAAGCGCCTGATCGGCGCTTTGGCGGAAGTGACCGCCGACGGCTACGTGTTTCGCGTCGATATGCGCCTGCGGCCGAATGGCGATTCGGGGCCGCTGGTGTGCAGCATCGGCATGCTCGAAGAGTATTTCTACGTGCAGGGCCGCGAATGGGAGCGCTATGCGTGGATCAAGGGGCGGCTCGTGTCCGAGGGCGTGAGCGATGCCGCGCAGCGCTTGCAGAAGCAGCTCGACGCGATCGTCACGCCGTTCGTCTATCGCCGCTACCTCGACTTCGGCGTGATCAGCGCGATTCGCGCGCTGCATTTGCAGATTCGCCAGGAAGCGCAGCGCCGCGCGTCGATGCGGCCCGACAAGGCCGACGACATCAAGCTGGGCCGCGGCGGCATCCGCGAAATCGAGTTCAGCGCCCAGGTGTTCCAGCTGATCCGCGGCGGCCAGGATGCCGGTTTCCGCGTGCGGCCGACGCTCGCGGTGCTGCGGCACGCGGCAACTCACGGGCTGATCGACACGGCGGTGTGCGTGAAGCTTTCGCAGGCGTACCGCTTCTTGCGCGAGCTCGAACATCGCCTGCAATACCGCAACGACGCGCAGACCCACGCGATGCCGGTCGATCCCGAAGACCGCGCGGCGCTCGCTCATGCGATGGGTTGCGACGACTACGCGGCGCTGATGGCGAAGCTCGACGCCCACCGCGAATTTGTCGAACAGCAGTTCGACCAGATTTTCGCCGACAAGGTGAGCGGCCGCGACGGCTGCGGCGCACCTGAGGACGGCGCGGCAGCGTGGGTCTGGAGCAGCGCGCTCGCCGACGACAGCGCGGACGAAGCCTTGCGGGCCCGTCTGACCGAACTGGGCGTGGCCGAACCGGGCGATCTGCTGGCACGGCTGCGCGCGGTGTGGCAGTCGTCGCGTTACGCGGGGTTGGCCGAGCGCAGCCGGCAACGTTTCGACATCGTCGCGCAGCGCGCGCTGGAAGCCGCGCGTACGCTGGAGCCGGCCGGGCGGCGCGGCGACACGGTGGCGCGCTTTTTCGACCTGCTCGAAGCGGTGAGCCGGCGCGGCGCGTACCTGGCGTTGCTGACCGAATATCCGCAGGCGTTGCATCGGGTGCTGTCGGTGCTGGGCGGTTCGCGCTGGGCGGCCGGCTATCTGATTCGCCACCCGCAATTGCTCGACGAACTGCTCGACGACGAAGCGATCGCCAGTCCGTTCGATTGGCTCGAGTTCAAGCGCACGCTGCGCCTGCGTCTGGCCGCCGCCGACGGCGTCGAACAGCAGATGGACTTGTTGCGCCATGCGCACCAGGCCGAGGTGTTCCGCATCCTGCTCATCGATCTGGCCGGCAAGCTGAGCGTCGAACACGTGAGCGACCGCCTGTCCGAACTCGCCGACGCCGTGCTCGACGTGACGCTCGAAGCCGTCTGGAAGCAGTTGCCCAAACGCCATCGCGAGGTGCCGCGCTTCGCGGTGATCGCCTACGGCAAGCTGGGCGGCAAGGAACTGGGCTACGCGTCCGACCTCGACGTGATCTTCCTCTACGACGATCCCGACGATGCCGCCGCGGACGTCTACGCAACCTACACGCGCCGCCTGATCACCTGGCTGACGACCGCGACCGGCGCCGGCACCCTGTTCGACATCGATTTGCGGCTGCGGCCGAACGGCGAGTCGGGCCTGCTCGTCACCGATCTGGACGCGTTTCGCCGTTATCAGCTGCGCGAAGGCGACGCCGCCAACACCGCGTGGGTCTGGGAGCATCAGGCATTGAGCCGGGCGCGTTACTGCGCAGGCGACGCCGGCATCGGCGCGCAATTCGAAGCAATCCGTGAACAGGTGCTGACGACGCCGCGCGAGGCCGCGCCGCTGGCGGCGGAAATCGTCGAGATGCGCGAGCGCGTCGAGGCCGGACATCCGAACCATACGGCGCTCTTCGACCTGAAGCACGACCGCGGCGGGATGGTCGATATCGAATTCACCGTGCAGTACTGGGTGCTGCTGCACGCGGCGAGCGATCCGGCACTGATCCGCAATACGGGCAATATCACGTTGCTGCGCGAAGTGTCGCGTTTCGGCTTGATGAGCGAGGCGGAAGCGGAGACGGTGGGCGCGGCGTATCGAACCTATCGGAAGTTGCAGCACAGGCTGCGTCTGGATGGGATGGAGAAGGCGCGAGTCGATCCTGCTTCGGTGGCAAGCGAGCGCGAGGCGGTGCTGGCGTTGTGGAAGCGGGTGTTTGGCTGACTTTCCGGCGCGCTTGCCGCCTACGCCGCCAGCATTTCCTTCGCGTGTTTGCGGGTGGTCGCGGTGATCTCCAGGCCGCCGAGCATTCGCGCGACTTCTTCGACACGGCTCGCGCGGTCGAGCGAGGTCACGCTGCTGACCGTGCCGCCCTTGCCGTTGCCCGCTTTCGCCACCTGGAAATGATGGTCGCCGCGCGCGGCCACTTGCGGCAGGTGCGTGACGCACAGCACCTGGCGCGCCCGGCCGAGCTGATGCAGCAAGCGGCCGACGACTTCCGCGACGCCGCCGCCGATCCCCGTATCCACTTCGTCGAAGATCAAGGTTGGCGTTGGGCTTGCCGCGCTGGCGATCACGGCCAACGCAAGGCTGATCCGCGCCAGTTCGCCGCCGGAGGCGACTTTCGCGAGCGGCCGCAACGGCACGCCCGCATGACCGGCGACGCGAAATTCGACCTGTTCGAGACCGTGCGCGCCACCTTCGGGCAGCGGTACCAGCGCGACGTCGAAGCTGCCGCCTTTCATCGACAGTTCCTGCATGCCGGTGGTCACCGCCGCGCCCAAAGCCTTGCCGGCCTTGGCGCGCGCCTTCGACAGCCTGGCGGCTTCGGTGAGGAAGGCTTCCTTGGCCTTGGCTTCGGCCGCGTGCAGGCTGTCGAGATCGGCGGCGGCGTCGAGCGCGGCCAGTTGCTTGCGACGCGCTTCGTGTTCTTCGGGCAGCGTTTCCGGCTGCAAACGGAATTTGCGTGCGGCCGAGTGCAACGCGTCAAGGCGCTTTTCGATCTGCGCGAGCCGGTCCGGATCGAGTTCGAGCTTTTGCGCGTAGTGGCTGAGCGAATACGCCGCTTCCTGCAGCTGGATCTCGGCCGGTTCGAGTGCGGCCAGCACGTCGTTCAACGCCGGGTCGATCTCCGCGAGATCGCGCACCTTCGAGACAATCGACGAGAGATGCGTGATCATCGCCTCATCCGATTCGGACAGCGCACTGAGCGCGCCCTGCACGCCGTCGATCAGGTTGGCCGAATGCGATAAGCGCCGATGCTCGCTGTTGACCTCTTCCCACTCGCCCGGCTGCGGCGCGAGCTTGTCCAGTTCGGTGAGCTGCCAGGCGAGCCGCTCGCGTTCGAGTTGCAACTCGCGGTCGCGGGTTTGCGCGTGCTCGACGGCCTGGATCTTTTCGCGCCACGCGCGCCACGCACGCGTCACGGCTGCCGCGGTTTCGGTGAGACCGGCGTGCGTGTCGAACAGCTCGCGTTGCGCGTCCGGGCGCATCAGCAACTGGTGCGCGTGCTGCCCGTGAATATCCACCAGCATCTCGCCGACTTCGCGCAACTGCGCGAGCGTGGCCGCCGTGCCATTGATGAACGCCCGCGAGCGCCCGTTGGCATCCACCACGCGCCGCAGCATCACGGTGCCGCCGTGCTGGCCATCGTCCGCCGTTGCGCCGAACGCCTGCTCGTCGAGCCATTGCTCGACCTGCGCATGCGTCTCGAACTCGGCGGTGATGTCCGCCCGGCTCTCGCCGGTGCGCACCACGCTCGCATCGGCGCGGGCGCCAAGCGCGAGCGCCAGCGCGTCGATCAGGATCGACTTGCCGGCGCCGGTTTCGCCGGAGAAAACGGTAAAGCCGCCGTCGAATTCGAGATCGAGCGCGGCGACGATGACGAAGTCGCGTATCGAGAGGTGGCGAAGCATGGAGGTCGTCTGATGAGCTTAAAGTTTCGGGCCGCGGCGGTCGTACCGGTTCGTTCGGGTCCGCTCAGGGCTTTATATATCTTCTTCGTGCGACGGGTATTCGTTCCAGTGCAGTTTCTTGCGCAGCGTCGCGTAGTGGCTGTAGCCGACCGGATGCAGCATCGGCACCGTATGGCGCGAACGGCGCACTTCGATCGTGTCGCCCAGTTCAAGCGAGGTGAACGATTGCATGTCGAAATTGACGTTCACTTCGCGGCCCGAGACGATCTGGATGCTGACCTTGGAGTCGTCCGGCAGCACGATCGGCCGGTTCGACAGCGCGTGCGGCGCGATCGGCACCAGCACGATGCCTTGCAGTTGCGGATGCAGGATCGGTCCTTGCGAGGACAGCGCGTACGCAGTCGAGCCGGTCGGCGTGGCGACGATCAGGCCGTCCGAGCGCTGGTTGTACATGAAGCGGCCGTCCACCGACACATGCAGCTCCGCCATCCCCGAAAAGCCGCTGCGGTTGACCACCACGTCGTTGAAGGCCAGCGCGTGATAGATCGGGTTGCCGCCGCGCATGATGCGCGCCTCGAGCAGCATGCGCTCTTCGCGCTCGAAGTTGCCGGACAGCATCTGCGGCACGATCTCGCTCATGTCGGAGATCGGGATGTCCGTAATGAAGCCGAGCCGCCCGTGGTTGATGCCGATCAGCGGCGTGCGGTATGGCGCGAGCTGGCGGCCGATGCCGAGCATCGTGCCGTCGCCGCCGAGCACCACCGCGACGTCGGCGCGCGCGCCGATTTCGGCGGGACGCAGCGCCGGATAGTCGGCAATGCCGATTTCGGCGGCGGTCTCCGCTTCGAATACGACCTCGAAGCCACGCTTCGCGATGCACGAGGCGAGCGCGGTCAGCGGCTCGCCGATGCCCGGCGTATTGTTGCGCCCGACGAGCGCGACGGTCTTGAACTGGCTGGTCACTTGCATGCCGGCATTACACCATAGGTAGGGCCTGAAAAGAACCGCAGACAGACCCGGGAGCAGACCGGCCAACGCAGCCTGCCAGCGCGTTGCACGATTATCGTTAGAATGGTGAAGTCTTGATGACACGCGCGTGGGCTACGGCCGGTCGGCGCGCCACCGATGGATTCGCCGGGCAGGGCGCCGGCGAAGTGCGGGGCAAAGCGCGGGATCAATTGCAAAGCGCCGCCCCGCCGACCGCGGGCTCGATGGTTAGTGCCTCGCGCAGTGCCTGACGCGGTTGGCGCCGTTAGCACCGTTAGCGCTCGCGATAGTCGCGGCGTTGAGCTAAAATTTTTCGTCATGCTAGATCCTCGCGCACAAACCCTCCTCAAAACGCTGATCGAGCGCTATATCGCCGAAGGTCAGCCGGTCGGCTCGCGCACGTTGTCACGCTATTCCGGGCTCGAATTGAGCCCGGCTACGATCCGCAACGTGATGTCCGACCTCGAGGACCTGGGGCTCGTGATCAGTCCGCACACTTCCGCGGGCCGCATTCCTACGCCACGCGGCTACCGGCTGTTCGTCGATACGATGCTCACCGTCGAATCCGCCGCCGAGGAGGAAGCCGTCACCCGTACCGTCAAGACTACGCTGCAGGCCGGCGAGCCGCAGAAAATCGTCGCGGCGGCGGCCAGCGTGCTGTCCAACCTGTCGCAGTTCGCCGGCGTGGTGCTGACGCCGCGGCGCAGCCACGTGTTCAAGCAGATCGAATTCATGCGCCTGTCCGACAAGCGCATCCTGCTGATCATCGTGACGCCCGAGGGCGACGTGCAGAACCGCATCATGGCGACCCAGCGCGACTTCTCCCCGTCGCAACTGGTTGAAGCCTCCAATTACATCAATGCGCACTTCGCGGGCCTGTCGTTCGACGACGTGCGCCGGCGCCTGCGCGAAGAGATCGACGAACTGCGCGGCGACATGACCACGCTGATGCACGCCGCCGTCACGGCCAGTACCGACGAATCCGACACCGGCGAGACCGTGCTGATCTCCGGCGAGCGCAATCTGCTCGAGGTCGCCGACCTGTCGTCGGACATGGCGCGGCTGCGCAAGCTGTTCGATGTGTTCGACCAAAAGACCAGTCTCCTTCAGTTGCTCGATGTTTCGAGCCACGCCCAGGGCGTGCAGATTTTCATCGGCGGCGAGTCGAATCTCGTGCCGATCGAGGAAATGAGCGTCGTCACCGCGCCGTACGAGGTGAACGGCAAGATTGTCGGCACGCTCGGCGTGATCGGGCCCACTCGCATGGCCTACAACCGGGTGATACCGATTGTCGACATCACCGCCCGCCTGCTTTCGCTGACTCTCAGCCAGCAGTAAGCATTGGCCGCGGCGTTTCATGCTGCAAATGATGCGTGACGGCGCGCAGCTTGCCAATCGGCCGAATGGCCAGGGGGCGAGGCGGACCCCGCAATGGACCACGCCGCTATAATGAATCCCACCTGAAACCGACTCTCCGCCTTGCGCGGTACTCCCTGTTGCCTATGCGCTTCGACCTCGAGCGGCCTTCGCAGAACGCCACGTCGCACCGTGTCGCCGTGTTGCTGATCAATCTCGGCACGCCCGACGCACCGACGCCGCGCGCGGTTCGCCGCTATCTGGCGCAGTTCCTGTCCGATCCGCGAGTGGTCGAAATTCCCGCTTTGATCTGGCAGGTGATCCTGCGGCTGTTGATTCTGCCGTCCCGCGGCCGTGCGTCGGCAAAGAAGTACGCGGCTGTCTGGATGCCTGAAGGCTCGCCGCTGCGCGTGTATACGGAGAAGCAGGTGGAGGGTTTGCGCCATTTGCTGCAATTGAACGACTACACGGTGCTGGTCGACTATGCGATGCGCTACGGCACGCCAGGTATTCCGGCCATGCTGAACCAGCTGAAACTGGCGGGCGCCGAGCGCGTGCTGCTGATGCCGATGTATCCGCAATACTCGTCGTCGACCACGGCCACGGCTTTCGACGACGCATTTTCGGCACTCAAGCGGATGCGCAATCAACCGGAAATCCGCACGGTGCGCCAGTATGCCGATCATCCGGCGTACATCGCCGCACTGGCCGCGCAGGTGCACCACTACTGGCATCAGCACGGCCGCCCGGACTTCGCGGCGGGCGACAAGCTGGTGCTCAGTTTTCACGGCGTGCCCAAGCGCACGCTCGATCTCGGCGATCCGTACCACGAGCAGTGCCAGCAAACCGGCGCGTTGTTGATGCATGCGCTGGAACTGACGCAGGTGGAATGCCGGATTACCTTCCAGTCGCGTTTTGGTCAAGCCGAATGGCTGCAGCCGTACACCGCGCCGACGCTGAAGGAGTTGGGCGCGGCGGGCGTGCGGCGGGCCGACGTGTTCTGTCCGGGCTTCACCGCCGACTGCCTTGAAACGATTGAGGAAATCGGCATGGAAGTGCGCGACGAGTTTCTGCATGCCGGCGGCAAGGAGTTTCACCGGATTCCCTGCGTCAATGCCTCGCAGGCGTGGATTGCCGCGCTTGGCGAGATCGTTGCGCAGAATTTGCAGGGCTGGCCGGTGCAGGCGGTGCCTGTGCCGAATACGGCGGGGGCGCAGGCAGGCTCATGAATTACAAGGTTTCAACCGAACCGGGCGCAAAGCTGCGCATCGACAAATGGCTCTGGGCAGCGCGTTTCTTCAAGACGCGCTCGCTGGCGGCGGATGCGGTCGACAAAGGCCACGTCCGCATCGGCGGCGCCAGCGTCAAGCCGGCGAAGGACGTACGTGTCGGCGACCTGGTCGAAATCGAGATCGAGCGGATTGTCTGGCAGGTGGAAGTGCTGGGCGTGTGCGACGTGCGCGGCCCGGCGAGCGTTGCGCAGACGCTTTATGCGGAAACCGGGGAGAGCAGGGCGAAGCGGCAGGTCGAGCAGGAGCGGCGCAAGACGTATCGCGAGCCGGCCGCCGCTTTGCACGGCCGGCCGACCAAGCGTGACCGGCGCATCATCGACAAATTTTCAGGTGGGGATTGAACAGCTGTTCCATCGTCGCGTGCACACCGCCATATTCGGTGGTGTGATCGTTGACGGCCCCGGACATGCAGATGGTCGTGGTGCCCGCGATCAGTACCAATGCGACCACCGATATTGCAAAGGTCAGTTTCACGGTACTCCCCTTGGGAAGATGGTGCAGGACGGAAACAGGCTAATCGGTTGGAATTGCAAAATGTCGGAAAGGCTTACGTCAGATTAGGGTTAACGCGTCTTTTCCGATGCTTTAATGGAGCATAGGCCACTTGTCGTGCGTACTCAATCTCAATCTGATTGCGGCGCGATAATGGTTGTAACCGGGCATTTCCACGGTAAGTCTGTCGTGCGAAAAGTTCCGGGAGATGCGCTTGAAATGGGTCTTTCAGGCCCCATCTGCCGTTTCGATACGCGGTAACGCGTCCCCCAGTTGTTGTCGCAATTTTGCAACGCACAAACTGCGCCAGCTTTGGGGCGCTGCCGCCACCGTTGGTTTTTACTTTTTATCGACTTTCAGCGACATGGAAAACACGCAAGAGAACCCGACGAGCCAGAATCCCACGCCCGCCGACGAAACCGCGCGCCAGGCCGCCGAGGCCGCAGCACCCCAGCAGGACGCGGTCGCGGCCGAAGCCGTTGCCACCGATTCGCCGGTTGCCGGCGTCGAGGCCGAGCTGGCTGAAGCCCAAGCCAGGATCGCCGAACTGCAGGAGAGCTTCCTGCGGGCGAAGGCCGAGACCGAAAACGTGCGCCGCCGTGCCCAGGAGGATGTGGCCAAGGCTCATAAATTCGCGATCGAAAGCTTCGCCGAGCATTTGCTGCCGGTAGTCGACAGTCTGGAAGCGGCGGTCGCTCACTCGTCCGACGATCTGCAGAAGGTGCGCGAAGGCGTCGAACTGACGCTGCGCCAACTTACCGGCGCGCTGGAAAAGGGCCGCGTCGTCGCCCTGAACCCGGTCGGCGAGAAGTTCGATCCGCACCGCCATCAGGCCATTTCGATGGTGCCGGCCGAGCAGGAGCCGAACACGGTTGTCGCCGTGCTGCAAAAGGGTTTCGTGATCGCCGACCGCGTGCTGCGTCCGGCGCTCGTGACCGTCGCGCAGCCGAAGTAAGCGCCACAGGCCGTCTCGCGCCGGCACGCACCCGTCATGGCCAACATTCCCGTCGACGCCACCGCGTTTGCCGCGTTCGACATGCGGGAGCTGAGCGTCGAGTCGTTCGACGCAGGGCTGGCCGAAGCCGGGGATCAACTGGCCGTGGTGTTTTTCTGGGGTCTCGACTGCTTCAACTGCGAGATCGCCAAGAAGGCAATGCTGGCGCAGCCGGACGCGATTCGCGCGCTCGGTCTCAGATGGTTTCACAGCAACGTCTACGAGCACCGCGAACTGGGCCGCCGCTTCTCGCTTCATGGGGTGCCCAAGTGGTTCTTCTTCCATCGTGGCAAACGGCTCGGCCGGGCAACCGGCTGGCACGGCGTTGGGCAGTTCGAGGCGGCCGTCGCGGCTGCACGGGAAAAAATCCGGGTGGCCGACGCGGACGGCGTTGCGCCAGGTGGCGACAAAAGCGGAAAAAGTTCGGCTGATTGAAAAAAATTAAAGACCGTATCGTAAAAGAGGTCTTGAAAACGATGCGGACGCACTTATGTTGAGTGCAGGTATGAATTGAGAGCGGAGTGCCTTGCTGCCGCATGGGCAAAAAAGGCGCTTCCCGCAGCGATCAAAGTTAGGAGATTAGTAAAAATGGGCAAAATTATCGGCATCGACCTCGGCACGACCAACTCGTGCGTGGCGATCATGGAAGGCAATTCGGTCAAGGTGATCGAGAACTCGGAAGGTGCGCGCACCACGCCGTCGATCATCGCTTATATGGAAGACGGCGAGATTCTCGTCGGCGCGCCTGCGAAGCGTCAGTCGGTCACGAATCCGAGGAACACGCTGTACGCGGTCAAGCGCCTGATCGGCCGCCGCTTCGAAGAAAAAGAAGTGCAGAAAGACATCGGCCTGATGCCGTACAAGATCATGAAGGCCGATAACGGCGACGCATGGATCGAAGTGCGCGATCAGAAGCTGGCGCCGCCGCAAATCTCCGCGGAAGTGCTGCGCAAGATGAAGAAGACCGCTGAAGACTACCTCGGCGAGCCGGTCACGGAAGCTGTGATCACGGTTCCGGCGTACTTCAACGACAGCCAGCGCCAGGCTACCAAAGACGCAGGCCGCATCGCCGGTCTGGAAGTGAAGCGGATCATCAACGAACCGACCGCCGCTGCGCTCGCGTTCGGCCTCGACAAGAACGAAAAGGGCGACCGCAAGATCGCGGTGTATGACCTGGGTGGCGGCACCTTCGACATTTCGATCATCGAAATCGCGGATGTCGACGGTGAAAAGCAGTTCGAAGTGCTGTCCACGAACGGCGACACGTTCCTCGGCGGTGAAGACTTCGACCAGCGCATCATCGATTACATCATCGGCGAGTTCAAGAAGGAACAAGGCGTCGATCTGTCGAAAGACGTGCTCGCGCTGCAACGCCTGAAGGAATCGGCTGAAAAGGCGAAGATCGAACTGTCGTCGAGCCAGCAAACCGAAATCAACCTGCCGTACATCACGGCCGACGCGTCGGGTCCGAAGCACTTGAACCTGAAAATTACGCGTGCGAAGCTGGAAGCGCTGGTTGAAGAGCTGATCGAACGCACCATCGAACCGTGCCGCGTGGCCATCAAGGACGCAGGCGTGAAGGTCGGCGAAATCGACGACGTGATTCTGGTCGGCGGTATGACCCGCATGCCGAAGGTGCAGGAAAAGGTCAAGGAATTCTTCGGCAAGGATCCGCGCCGTGACGTGAACCCGGACGAAGCCGTGGCCGTTGGCGCCGCGATTCAAGGCCAGGTTCTGTCGGGCGACCGCAAGGACGTTCTGCTGCTCGACGTGACCCCGCTGTCGCTCGGCATCGAAACGCTCGGCGGCGTGATGACGAAGATGATCAACAAGAACACCACGATCCCGACCAAGCACGCGCAGGTCTACTCGACGGCCGACGACAATCAGGGCGCCGTGACGATCAAGGTGTTCCAGGGCGAACGCGAAATGGCAGCCGGCAACAAGCTGCTGGGCGAGTTCAACCTGGAAGGCATCCCGCCGGCACCGCGCGGCACGCCGCAGATCGAAGTGAGCTTCGACATCGACGCGAACGGCATTCTGCACGTCGGCGCGAAAGACAAGGCGACCGGCAAGGAAAACCGCATCACGATCAAGGCGAACTCGGGTCTGTCCGAAGCCGAGATCGAAAAGATGGTGAAGGACGCCGAAGCGAACGCGGAAGAAGATCACAAGCTGCGTGAGTTGGCCGATGCCCGCAACCAGGGCGACGCGCTGGTTCACAGCACGAAGAAGGCGCTCACCGAATACGGCGACAAGCTGGATGCCGGCGAGAAGGAAAAGATCGAATCCGCGCTGAAGGACCTCGAAGAAGCGCTAAAGAGCGGTTCGAGCGACAAGGCCGCGATCGAAGCCAAGATCGAAGCGGTGGCCACGGCCTCGCAGAAGATGGGCGAGAAGATGTACGCCGACATGCAGGCAGCGCAAGGTGCCGAAGCTGCGGCAGCGGGCGCGGCAGGTGCGGGTGCGTCGGCGGGTGGCGCAAGCCAGCCGGAAGACGACGTGGTCGACGCCGAGTTCAAGGAAGTCAAGAAAAACTAAAGCCGGGTCGTATTTCGACCGTAAAGCCGCACACAGCCCTGTGTGCGGCCCGGCTGCACAAGGGACTGCGCCTATTCGGGCAGCAGAACGTGCAAGAGCGGTTATCGCGCCTGGCGAGCCTTTTCGGCTCTCCGGGCACATTTGTTTTATGGAGGGCGTTGTTTTGAACCGCGGCAAGGCGGCGGAAAACAGCGGCCGGACGAGTCGTGAGACTCCAGCATTCAAGAGGAGCCACTGCGCCCGATTGCGCGAGTGGCGTTGAACCGATATGGCGAAACGGGATTACTACGAGGTTCTGGGCGTCGCAAAGAACGCGAGCGACGACGAAATCAAGAAGGCTTATCGCAAGCTGGCGATGAAGCACCACCCCGACCGCAATCCGGGCAACAAGGATGCGGAAGGGCATTTCAAAGAGGTGAAGGAAGCCTATGAAATGCTGTCGGACTCGCAAAAGCGTGGCGCGTACGATCAGTACGGCCACGCGGGCGTCGATCCGAATATGGGCGGAGCCGGTGCGCAAGGCTTCGGCGGTTTTGCCGATGCGTTCGGCGATATTTTCGGCGACATCTTCGGCCAGGCGGCCGGTGGCGCAGCACGTGGCGGTGGCGGCCGTGCCGGCCCGCAGGTGTATCGCGGCGCCGATCTGCGCTACAGCATGGAAATCACGTTGGAACAGGCCGCACACGGCTACGACACGCAGATTCGCGTGCCGAGCTGGGTGTCGTGCGAAGTCTGTCACGGTTCGGGCGCCAAGCCCGGCACCAAGCCGGAAACCTGCCCGACCTGTAGCGGTTCGGGTTCGGTGCGGATGTCACAGGGTTTTTTCAGCATCCAGCAGACCTGCCCGAAGTGCCACGGCGTCGGCACCTATATTCCTGACCCGTGCGCGCATTGCCACGGCGCGGGCAAGGTGAAGGAAACCAAGACGCTGGAAGTGAAGATCCCGGCAGGTATCGACGACGGCATGCGCATCCGCTCGGCCGGCAACGGCGAGCCGGGCATCAATGGCGGTCCGTCGGGCGATCTGTACGTCGAGATTCATATCAGGCAGCACTCGGTGTTCGAGCGCGACGGCGACGACCTGCACTGCCAGATGCCGATTCCGTTCACCACGGCGGCGCTAGGCGGCGAGATTGAAGTGCCGACGCTCGCGGGCCGCGCCAGCTTCACCGTGCCGGAAGGCACGCAGTCGGGCAAGACGTTCCGTCTGCGCGGCAAGGGCATCAAGGGGTTGCGTTCGAGCATTGCCGGCGATCTGTACGTGCACGTGCAAGTCGAAACGCCGGTCAAGCTCACTGAGCCGCAGCGCGATCTGCTCAAGCAGTTTGAAAAGGCACTGGTGGAAGGCGGCGCGCGGCATAGCCCGCAAAGCAAGAGCTGGTTCGATCGGGTGAAGAGCTTCTTCGATTAATGGCAGTTTGAAGTTGGCGGTAAGCATGACGGCAGATGAGCGCGACGCGGTTTTCGCCTTGCTCGACGATTGCGGCGCGACGGCGGCGCGCCGCTCGAGTCGTCTGTACGCGGGTTTTGCGCATGAGCGGGTCTGTACGGACGCATCGCGACTCGAAGCAGTGTGTGAAGCCGTGGCTGCTGATACGCAGCGCGGTTTGCATGCCGTTGTGCTCGCCGACTATGAATTCGGCCGGAATCTTGTCCTCGGGGACGTCCTCAGTTCGGGATTGGAAAAAACGCAGCGTGGCGATGCCACACTGCGTTTTTTATTGTTCGAGCGTTGTGTAAAGCTTTCGCGCGACGAAGTCGATGCGTGGCTGCTGCAGCGCGACGGCGGCGCGGCTGAGGCGTCGGTGGCGGGCACGGCGAACCTGCGCGCAAGCGTCGACCCAGCGCAGTTCAACGAAGCGATCGAGGCAATTCATGGCGCCCTGCGCGCGGGCGATTCGTATCAGGTCAACTACACGTATCGGCTCGGCTTCGATGTATTCGGCTCGCCTACGGCGCTCTATCGCCGGCTGAGAGTCCGTCAGCCTGTTCCGTACGGCGCGCTGATCGCGTTGCCGGACGACAGGTGGGTGCTGTCCTGCTCGCCGGAACTGTTCGTCGAGAAGGAGGGCGCCATGTTGCGCGCCCGGCCGATGAAAGGCACCGCGCCGCGTTCGGATGATCCGACGGCCGATCGCGAGGCAGCGCAGTTCCTCGCCGACGATCCCAAGAACCGCGCCGAAAACGTGATGATCGTCGATCTGCTGCGCAACGACCTGTCGCGCGTGGCGCAGACAGGTTCGGTCAGCGTGCCCGCGCTGTTTTCGGTCGAGCCTTATGCGTCGGTGTGGCAGATGACGTCGACCGTGCATGCGACGTTGCGCGCGCACACGTCGTTTGCCGGCATCATGCGGGCGCTATTTCCGTGCGGCTCGATTACCGGCGCGCCGAAGCATCGCACGATGCAACTGATCGATACGCTCGAAAGCACGCCGCGTGGTCTCTACACCGGTGCGATCGGCTGGCTCGATGCGCCTGCCGCCAATTCAAACGATAACGCTTGCGGCGACTTCTGCCTGTCGGTCGCGATCCGTACGCTGACGTTGAATGCCGTCACCCAGGACGGCGGGCGCCACGGCACGATGGGCGTCGGCGCGGGCATCGTGCTCGACAGCGTCGCCATCGACGAATATGCGGAGTGCCGATTGAAGGCCAGTTTTCTGACCGGCGCCGAACCGGGCTTCGAACTCTTCGAAACGATGTATGCGACGCGGGAGGACGGCGTGCGGCATCTATCGCGCCATCTCGCGCGACTTTCGGCAAGTGCCGCAACGCTGGGTTTCAATTTCGACGAGAACGAAATCCGCACGTCGCTCGCGGGGAAATGCGCGGCGCTGCCGGCGCAAACGCCCCATCGCGTACGCGTTGCGCTGAACAAAAGCGGCGCGGTGCAGATAACCGCCGCGGTGTTGGCGCCGCTAGCCGAACCAACTGTCGGCGTGCTGCTGGCGCCTGAGCATGGGTTCGCCGCAATGGAGGCAAACGATCCGCTGCTGCGTCACAAAACCACCCGTCGCGCGGAATATGATCGCGGCTGGCGCGAAGCGGAAGCGAAGGGCGCATTCGAAACGCTGTTCTTCAACGAACGAGGCGAGTTGACCGAAGGCGGCCGGTCGAACGTGTTCGTGAGACTGGCGGGGCAGTGGTGGACGCCGCCGCTGGAGTCTGGCGTGCTGCCTGGGATCATGCGGAGTGTGCTGCTCGAGGACACCAGCCTTCACGCCGCGCAGCGTGTGCTGACTCGAGCCGATGTGCAGAATGCCGAGGCGCTTCTGGTGTGCAACGCACTGCGAGGCGCAGTACCGGCACGGATTGTGGACTGAGGCTGAGAACGTGCTGCCGGCTTCGAGCGGCGCGAGCCCCGGCTGCGCCTCAGCGCTGGCGAACGTGCAGCAGGCGCGCCAACCAGTCAGTCAGGCGCGCGTGCCAAGTGGTGGCTTCACGCACGTCATGCGGTGCGGTGGTATGGTCGCGGATTCCCGCTACGTCGATCAGGCAAAAGGGGCTCATGGTCATCTCTCTTCGGCTCGCGGCAGGACCGCGTTAACAAGTAGACGAAGATAGACGACCGGGTTTCCATTCGAGATGGGACCGCTCTCAAAACGAGCTCAAATGCCCCGGATTAGTCTGATTCGCTGTCGGGGTGGTTAGAACGTGTGTTCCGGCCCGGGAAACGAGCCGTCCTTCACCGCGCGTACGTATGCTTCGACAGCAGCCAGAATGCTCGGCTGTCCCTGCATGAAATCCTTTACGAAGCGCGGCCGCTTGCCGGGGAAGATTCCCAGCATGTCGTGCAGCACCAGCACCTGACCCGAGCAATCCAAACCGGCGCCGATGCCGATCGTCGGAATCCGCAGTTGCTTCGTGACTTCGCTTGCGAGCAGCGTCGGAATCGCTTCCATCACGATCAGTTGCGCACCGGCGTCCTGCACGGCGAGCGAATCGCGCAGCAACTGGCTCGCGCCCGCCTCGGTTTTGCCTTGCACCTTGAAACCGCCGAACGCATGCACCGATTGCGGCGTCAGACCGACATGCGCACACACCGGGATCGAACGCTCGACCAGAAAGCGCACCGTGTCCGCGAGCCACTCGCCGCCTTCGAGCTTCACCATCTGCGCGCCCGCGCGCATCAATTCGACTGAACTCCTGAAGGCATCCTCCGGCGTGCCATACGTGCCGAACGGCAAGTCGGCCACCACCAGCGCCGACGGCCGCGCCCGCGCGACGCTCGCCGTGTGATACGCGATGTCCGCGAGCGACACCGGCAGCGTGGTGCTCTGGCCTTGCAGAACGTTGCCGAGCGAGTCGCCGATCAACAGCACGTCGACGCCCGCGCGATCCAGCAGCGCGGCGAAGCTTGCGTCGTAACAGGTGAGCATGGCGATTTTCTCGCCGGCGTCGCGCATCGCCTGCAGTTTCGGCACGGTGATGGCGTTCCGGCTCGCTTCCTGCAAATAGGTCATGGAGTCAATCCGTTGGAAAAGAAGAGGAGGCCGCGCGGCTTACAGCGACGTGCCTTTGACAAAGAATTCCTTACGGCCGCGCATGGTTCCGATGCGGTCGGCGAGCAGCGCAAGGTCCGCGTCGGAGTCGAGCGGATTCAGATGTTCAGCGTTGACCGTCAGCACCGGCGTCTGGTCGTAGTGATAGAAAAACTCGTTGTAGGCGTCGCACAGCGCGTGCAGATAGGCATCGGAGATCTGTAGCTCCATCGGCACCGCGCGCTTCTGAATGCGTGCGAACAGCACCTCGGGACTCGCTTGCAGATAGACGACGAAATCCGGCGTCGGCGCGCTCACGTCGATGCGCGCGGCAAGCGCGCGATACAGCTGCCACTCGTCTTCCTGCAGCGTCAGACGCGCGAAAATGTCGTTCCTCTGCGTCATGAAATCGGCGATCAGCGGCGTGCCGGACAGCTGCGCCGCGGCCACTTCCTGCGCCTGGCGCGCGCGTTGCAAGGCGAAATGCAATTGCGTGGGCAGTGCATAACGCGCAGTGTCGCGATAAAAGCGTTCAAGAAAGGGATTGTCCTGCGGACGCTCGAACAGTTCATGCATCGACCAGCGCTCAGCGAGACGGCGCGCGAGCGACGTCTTGCCGACGCCGATCGGCCCTTCGACCGCAAGATAGCCGAACGGCGGACGCAATTGCGGCGCGGTGACGGTGAGCGGCGGCGTGTTCATTCGCAACGGCCTTTAGCCGGCGTGCCGCTGCCGGCAGCCAATGCATTGAGCATCGGGCACTGACAGGGCGACTTGACCCTTTCGATGCGCTGATCGGCGACGCCGGCAAGCAGTGCATCGGCGCGGCCATGTAGCGGGATGATCAGCGCCGCATCGATTTCGACCAGCGGCACGAGGGCAAAAGCGCGTTCGATCAGACGCGGATGCGGCACGATCAGATCGGCTTCGTCGATCGATTGATCGCCGTAGAGCAGGATGTCCAGATCCAGCGTGCGCGGTGCATTGCGAAATGGCCGCTCACGGCCGAACTGATGCTCGATCTTGTGGCACAGCGCAAGCAGATGGCGCACGGGGAGCGTCGTATCGACCTTCACGACGCAGTTGAAATAGTCGTCGCCGCCCGCGTCGATCGGGGCAGTTCGATACAGGCTCGACTTGGCGAGCACGGTGATGGTGTGCTGTTGTGCGAGGCACACCACCGCGTCTTTCAGGGTCTGGCGCGCGTCCCCGAGATTCGCGCCGAGGCCGAGATAAGCAACCGTCATGGCATAACTTCCTGCAACTATCGTTCGACGGCTTCAGCGAACGCCGCGTCAGTCTTCGTGTGAGCCGTTGTGGCCCGCTTCGTTGACTGTGCGTTCGGCTGGCGTGCCGCCCTCCATTCCGTCACCCAATTTGCGGTTTCTTGCGCCACTGCTGCGCCGCCGGCGTTTTCTGGGGCTTCGGTCCTTCCCGCCTTGCGTAAGCAATGCCTCGCGCGCGGCGACGTCTCCTTCAATGAACTCCGTCCACCATGCACCGACTGACTCGTCGAGTTCGCCCGATTCGCAGCGCAGCAGGAGGAAATCATACCCCGCTCTAAATCTTTGGTGTTCCAGCAGCTTCAGCGCGCTGCGGCCCGAGCGTTTCTCGAGGCGCAGCTGCAGGCCCCAGATCTCGCGCATATCCGACGAGAAGCGCTTGTGAATCGCAAGTTTCTCGGTTTGCATGTCGAGGACTTCGTCCATCGCGCGATGCAGCGCGGGCACTGGATATTCGCCGTTCGCTTCAAATTGTTGCCAGCGCTGCTGCACGTCGTGCCACAGCAGCGTGGCGAACAGGAAGCCCGGCGACACCGGCTTGCCGGCGCGTACACGAGTGTCCGTGTTGGTCAGCGCGAGCGTGATGAATTTTTCGCCGATGGGCTGCTCCAGCACCACGTCGAGCAGCGGTAGCAGGCCATGATGCAGGCCTTCATGGCGCAGGCGTTTCAAACACGCCAGCGCATGGCCCGAGAGCATCAGCTTGAGCATCTCGTCGAACAGACGCGCGGCGGGCACGTTGTTGACCAGATCGGCCATTTTGGCGATCGGCGCGCGGGTCGCTTCTTCGATCTCGAAGTCGAGCTTCGCGGCGAAACGCACCACGCGCAGCATGCGCACCGGATCCTCGCGATAGCGCGTGGCCGGGTCGCCGATCATGCGCAACAGGCGCGCGCGCATGTCGGCCATGCCGTTGTGGTAGTCCAGCACGGTTTGCGTGGCCGGATCGTAGTACATCGCGTTGATCGTGAAGTCGCGGCGCGTGGCGTCTTCGTGCTGCTCGCCCCAGACGTTGTCGCGCAGCACGCGGCCGCTGGCGTCCACCGCATGGGTGCGGCGGTCGAGCTCGTCGCGCTTCAGGCGGCGTGGCGGCGCGGCGTCGGCCGCGGGCGGATCGACCAGCGCGCGAAACGTCGAAGTTTCGATGATTTCCTGACCGAACTGCACATGCACGATCTGAAACCGGCGGCCGATGATGCGCGCCCGGCGGAACAGCTTCTGCACCTGTTCGGGGGTGGCGTCGGTGGCGACGTCGAAGTCTTTCGGCGCGACGCCGAGCAGCAGATCGCGCACCGCGCCGCCGACGATGAACGCGCGGTGGCCGGCCTGCTGTAAACCTTCGGTGACGCGAATCGCGTTCCTCGAGATCAGCGAGGGATCGATGCCGTGGACGTCGTGCGGAATGATGACCGGCACGTCCGGGTCGCGCACGATTCTGGCGGCGGCGGGCCGCGCCGGTTTGCGGCGTGCTTTGCTGGCGCCGGACGCGCCAGCCGCGCTGCGTGCCGATGCGCCGCCGGTTTCGTCGGCGGTGGCTTCGGCGGTGGCTTCGGCGGGCGCGGTGTCGTCAGCGGGCGCCGGGTCCTGGCCGAATAGCTTGCGGATAAGTTTTTTGATCACGAGGGTTGGAAGAGTTCGAGGATGCGCCAGCCTTTGGCCTGCGCATGGGCGCGCAATGTGTCGTCGGGATTGGTCGCGATCGGATCGGTGACCTTTTCGAGCAGCGGGATGTCGTTGTGCGAATCGCTATAGAAATAGCTGTGCTCGAAGTCGCTCCAGGTTTTGCCGAGGGAGGCGAGCCACGCCTCGGTGCGGACGATCTTGCCTTCCTTGTAGCTCGGCGTGCCGGTGGGGCGGCCGGTGTACGGCGAATGCGGGTGGCCGTCCACGGTTTCCGCTTCGCAGGCGATCAGCGCATCAACGCCGAACGCTTGCGCGATGGGGCGGGTGATGAATTCGTTGGTGGCGGTGACGACGCAGCAAAGATCGCCTGCCTCACGGTGCTGCTTCACCAGTTCGAGCGCGGCGGGAAAGATCGCCGGCTTGATGACCTCATGCATGTACTGCGCGTGAAAGTCGGCGAGCTGCGCGCGCGTGTATTTCGCGAGCGGCGTGAGCATGGCGATCAGATAGGCGTGAATGTCGAGCTTGCCGGCCTTGTAGTCGGTGAAAAAGCGGTCGTTTTCACGCGCGAAATTTTCCGCATCGACCATGCCGTGTTTCACCATGAAGCGGCCCCATTCGTGGTCGCTGTCGGTGGGGATGAGCGTGTGATCGAGGTCGAAGAGTGCGAGATTAGCCATGGGGGCCTATTTTACTTGAAGCGGCGGATGAAGCGGATGAGGCGGGCGCCGTTCGCCGCTCGTCGGCGTCGGGCGATGCCAGCATGGTGCGCAGCAGCGGCAGCGTGACGGCGCGTTTCTGTTCGAGCGAGAAGCGGTCGAGCGCGTCGAGCAGCGCCATCAGGCTCGGCATGTCGCGGCGGAAATGCGTGAGCAGGTAGGCGGGGACGTCGTCGGCGAGCATGATGCCGCGCTCGCGCGCCGCGTGTTTCAGCACTGCGGCCTTGCCCTCGTCCGGCAGCGGCGCGAGATGGAACACGAGACCCCAGCCGAGGCGCGTGCGCAGATCTTCGCGCACCGTCATGCCGATCGGCGGCGCGTGGCCGGCGGCGACCAGCGCGCTGGTCGGATGCGCGCGCACTTCGTTGAACAGGTTGAAGACGGCGATCTGCTGTGCGGCCGACAAACCATCGCAATCGTCGACCGCATACAGTGCGACGCGCGGGTCGAAGGTGAAGGCGGCGAGACTGCTTTGCGGACCGGCATAGCGCGCATGACCCGGCGGCGCTTCGTGGACGAGCGCCTGCAACAGATGGGTGCGGCCGCTGCCGGCTTCGCCCCATAGGTAGAAGGTGCGGTCGGCCACCGGGCCGGCCGCGAGCGCGTTGTCCAGCTCGCGCAGCCGCGTGACCAGCTCGGCGTTGGCGCCGGCGAAGAAATTGTCGAATGTCGATGGCGGCGGAGTGCCGAGATCGAGCGTCAGTTGACGAAGCACAGTAGGTTAATGCCGAAAATGAGGCTCAGGCCGCAATGGCCCGTGCCTCGGGCCGAAAACAGTCAGTTGTTGTAAAGCGTGCTCGTCAGGTAGCTTTGGCGCAACTCGCGCAATGCCACCGACAGAATGGCGCTGACCGGCAGCGCCAGCAACACGCCGAAAAAGCCGAACAGCTGTCCGAACGCGAGCAGCGCGAAGATGACCGCGAGCGGGTGCAGACCGATCCGTTCGCCCACCAGCCGCGGCGTGAGGTAAAAGCTCTCCACGATCTGGCCGAGTCCATAAATCACCGCGACCGCGCCAAAGCCGTACCAGTCGCCGAACTGTAGCAGTGCCGCGAGCAGCGCCAGCGCCAGACCGGTTGCAAAGCCGATGTATGGGATGAAGACCGCGAGACCCGTGAAAATGCCGACCGGCAAGGCAATCTCGAAGCGGGCAAGGGTCAGCGCGATCGCGTAGTAGGCCGCGAGCACCGCCATCACGAGCAACTGGCCGCGCAGGTATTGCGACAGCATCTGGTCCATGTCGCGGGCGAGTTGCAGGGTCTTGTCGAGCCAGCGGCGCGGCACCACGATCTGCATGCGCGCGAGCATGCGGTTCCAGTCGTACAACAGATAGAACAGCACGAGCGGCACCATCACGACGTTGCCGATCACCGTGATCATCACGTTGCCGCTGGTGCGGATCGAGGTCCACGCGTAGCGCGCGACGGTCTGCGCGCTGCCTTCCAGTTGCCCCATCACGAGATCGCGGATGCTGGCGAAATCGAGCGAATCGGCGAGGCCCAGCAGGGCGAGTTTCGGCTGCAGCCACGCGCTGACATGCGCGAACAATACCGGCACCTGCTGCTTCAACTGCGGGCCTTCCTTCTGGATGACGGCCAGCACCAGCAGCACGAGCATCGTCATCATCAGCGAGAACAGCAGCATCATCAGCAAGGCGGCGACTCCGCGCGGCACGCGCCGGCGCACCATCCACGCGACGCCCGGTTGCAGAATGTACGCGAGAATCGCGCCGAGCAGGAACGGCGTGAGGACCGGGCTCAGTAGCCAGAGCAGAATGCCGACGCCCAGCGCAATGGCTAGCCAGATGAAGGCGCGGCGCTGAACGGGCGTCAGAATCGAGGGGTTTTGCTGCAAAATGAGTTTCCCAGGTGGCTGGCGCGGGTGAAAGTCCAGCCAACCGGCCGGCATCGGGTAAAATCGCATTTTACCGACCTTCTCGCTCTTCCCCATGAATCAACCGAAATCCGCCCCTGACGCCCAAGGTTTGTCGTATCGCGACGCCGGCGTGGACATCGACGCGGGCGACGCCCTTGTCGACGCGATCAAGCCCTTTGCCAAAAAGACGATGCGCGACGGCGTGCTGGGTGGCATCGGCGGATTTGGCGCGCTCTTCGAGGTGCCGAAGAAATACCGCGAGCCGGTGCTGGTCTCGGGTACCGACGGCGTCGGCACCAAGCTGCGACTGGCGTTTCAGCTGAACAAACATGACACGGTCGGCCAGGATCTGGTGGCGATGAGCGTCAACGACATCCTCGTGCAGGGTGCCGAACCGCTGTTCTTCCTCGATTATTTCGCGTGCGGCAAGCTGGACGTCGGCACCGCGGCAACGGTCGTCAAGGGTATCGCGCACGGCTGCGAGCTGGCCGGTTGCGCGCTGATCGGCGGCGAGACGGCTGAAATGCCGGGCATGTATCCGGACGGCGAGTACGATCTGGCCGGTTTTGCGGTCGGCGCGGTGGAAAAGAGCAAGATTATCGACGGCAGCACGATTGCCCCGGGCGATGTTGTGCTCGGTCTGGCGTCGAGCGGGATTCATTCGAATGGTTTTTCGCTGGTGCGCAAGATCATTGAGCGTGCGCAGCCTGATTTGAATGCCGATTTTGACGGGCGCTCATTGGCTGATGCATTGATGGCGCCTACGCATATTTATGTGAAGCCGTTGCTGTCGTTGATGCAGCAGGTTGCCGTGAAGGGTATGGCGCATATCACCGGCGGCGGGCTGGTCGAAAATATTCCGCGGGTGTTGCGCGAAGGTTTGACGGCAGAGCTGGATCATCAGGCGTGGCCGTTGCCGCCGTTGTTCTCGTGGTTGCAGAAACACGGCGGTGTGGCCGATGCTGAAATGCACCGGGTGTTCAATTGCGGGATCGGGATGGCTGTGGTTGTTTCTGCTGCCGATGCGGATGCCGCGATTGGGGTTCTGGCTGCCGCCGGCGAGCAGGTCTGGAAGATTGGCGTGATTCGCGAGAGCGCGGTTGGCGAGGCTCAGACCGTCGTTGTTTGATTCTTTTGCCTGACGCGGCGCAATGGGCTGTTTGCCTACGGTGAACAGCCAAAGCGCCGCGAGCGGCAAAACCTCAAATTAACCCTTCAACAACGCTAACAACCCGCGCGGTAGCGCCCCCATCGCAGCAATCGACAACGATCCTCTCAGGCATGCTCCGCAGCCACGTGAGTTGGCGCTTGCACAATTGCCGGGTGGCGAAAATCCCCTTATCCCGCATGGTCGGATAATCGATAACCCCATCGAGATATTCCCAAACCTGCCGATACCCGACACACCGCATCGACGGCATCCCCGGCGACAAATCCCCGCGCTCGCGCAACCTCGCGACTTCATCGACGAATCCGTCAGCCAGCATCGCATCGAATCGCCGTTCGATCCGGGCATGCAGCACGCTGCGATCGGAAGGCTCCAGCGCTATCGGCACGAATCGCCATGCCTGTGCAGCATCATCGGAGCGCGGGGGCGCCGCCAGCAGAACGGACATCGCCTGCCCGGTCAGCATGAACACCTCGAGCGCACGCTGAATTCGCTGCGAATCGTTCGGCGCGAGGCGCGCAGCAGTAGCAGGGTCGAGCGCGGCAAGCCGCGCATGCAGAGCCGGCCAGCCATCGCGTGCGGCGTCGGCATCGAGCGCCGCCCGGACGTCGGCGTCGGCGGCAGGCAGGTCGTTCAGCCCCTGCGTGAGCGCCTTGTAGTACAGCATGGTCCCGCCGACCAGCAGCGGTACCCGCCCGCGCGCGCTGATCTCGCCGATCAGGCGCAGCGCATCGGTGCGAAAATCCGCTGCTGAATAGGCGTCAGCCGGATCGACGATATCGATCAGATGATGCGGCGCCAGCGCGCGCTCTTCCACAGTCGGCTTCGCGGTGCCGATGTCCATCTCGCGATAAACCAGCGCCGAGTCGACGCTGACGATCTCCACCGGCCGCCGTGCGGCCAAAGCCAGCGCGGCAGCGGTTTTGCCGGATGCGGTCGGGCCCAGCAGGCAGGGGACGGGCGTGGGAATACGTGAAGTCATAGGCGAGCCGGTGCGTGCGGCAAAAACGTGATCGGGCTCACCCTCATTGTCCGCGCATGAACAGCCGGTCGAGATCGGACAGCGTCAGTTGATACCAGGTCGGACGCCCGTGGTTGCACTGGTCGGCGCGCTCGGTCGCTTCCATCTGGCGCAGCAGCGCGTTCATTTCATCGAGCGTCAGCCGACGGTTCGCCCGCACCGCGTGGTGGCACGCCAGTGTGCCGAGCAGCTCGTGCTGGCGCTCGGTCAGCACACGCGAGCCGCCGAACGCGTGCAAGTCGGTCAGGACCGCTCGCGCGAGCGCCTGCAAATCGGCGTCTTTCAGCAAGGCCGGCACCGCGCGGATCGCGAGCGTGGTCGGCGACAGCACGGCAAGGTCGAAACCGAGCGCGTCGAGCGTGTCGCGCTCTTCTTCTACCGTGCCGATTTCGATCGGATCGGCCTGCATCGTCTGCGGAATCAGCAGCGGCTGCACGGCGATCGTGCGATCGGCCAGCGCGTTCTTGAACTGTTCGTACAGAATGCGCTCGTGCGCGGCGTGCATGTCGACAATCACCAGCCCATGCGCATTCTGTGCAAGCACATAGATGCCGTGAATCTGGCCGAGCGCAAAACCGAGCGGCTGTTCGTCGGATGCGTGGAACGCGGGGGGCGCATACGGCGCGGACGCGTTATACGGCGACGGCGTTTCGGCGGCGGAGTCGCGCGCCTCGAAGAGCGTCGCGCCATCGGCGGTGCCGGCGTTCGTGTCTTTACGGCCGAACAGCGCGTCGTAAAACGCCAGCGGTTGCGCCACCGGGAGCGTGCCTTGCGTCATGCGCGCCTGGCGCATCCACGTATTGCCTGGCTGCGAGCCAAATCCACCACCGAGGCCGCCTGTTCCAGCGCCTGTGCTTGCACCTGCACCGAAGCCGCCCGTGCCCGCGCCACCGAGCGGCGTAGCGCCAAACGACGCCGGACCACCCGCCGCAGGTTCGAGGTGAGCCGCGTGACCGCCCGCCGTCGTTTCCGGTGACGCACCCGCATGCCGCGCCAACGCGCGCTGTACCGCGTGGAACACGAACTGGTGAATCGAGCGCGAATCGCGAAACCGCACTTCGATCTTCGACGGATGCACGTTCACGTCGACCGCTTCAGGCGGCAGGTCGAGAAACAGCACATAGGACGGATAGCGGTCGCCATGCAGCACGTCTTCGTATGCGGCGCGCACGGCATGCGTGAGCAGCTTGTCGCGAACGAAGCGGCCGTTGACGAAGAAATACTGCTGGTCGGCGCGCCCGCGGCTTGCGGTCGGCAGGCCGGCGCAGCCATAGACGGCAAGCGGTCCGGCGGATTCGTCGAGCGGCAGATGGGCCGTCGCAAAAGTCTCGCCGAGAATCTTCGCGACCCGCACAGGCGGCTCGCTGGCGTTCCAGTGCTCAACCGCGCGGCCGTTATGCAGCACCGAAATCGCCACGTCCGGCCGCGCCAACGCTGCACGGCGAATCTGTTCGAGGCAATGGCCGAGTTCGGTCTGCTCGCTTTTCAGGAATTTGCGGCGCGCGGGGGTGTTGAAGTACAGCTCGCGGACTTCGATCGTGGTGCCCTGGGTGCCGGCGGCAGGGCTCAGCACACCGGTTTGCGCGTCGATGCGCACGGCGTGCGGCGCGTCGGCGGTGCGGCTCGTTATGAACATCTCCGCGACCGACGCGATCGACGCCAGCGCCTCGCCGCGAAACCCCAGCGTGGCAACTGCTTCGAGTTCGGCGAGCGAGCGGATTTTACTGGTCGCATGGCGCATCAGCGCGAGCGGCAGTTCGCTTTCGGGGATGCCGCAGCCGTCGTCGGTAATCGAGATGCGTTTGACGCCGCCTTCGTCGAGCACGATGCGCAGGGTCTGCGCGCCGGCATCGAGCGCGTTTTCCAGCAACTCCTTGACCACCGAGGCCGGCCGCTCGACCACTTCGCCGGCGGCAATCTGGCTGATCAACTGGTCGGGAAGGGGCTGGATCGCCCGCAACGGGCGCGGGACGGGCGCGGCGGCGGGAGCCGCGGCCGCGGCGGCGGTGTCGGCAGGCGTTTGGGAGAATTCAGGCATGGCGAAATTATAGCGATTCGGCGCGCGCCGGCCGGAAGCGGGCGGAACCGGGACTACCCACGCGTCGCAGATTTTTAATCGCGCCCGGGCACTTTCGGTATCATGACGCGGTCAATTTCCGGCGGTAAGCTTGCGCTCGCCGCCCATCGCTCGCAGGCCCGCTAACGCGGCCCTTCTCGCCACCCGCACACATTCGCTCTATAAAGGACGCTTTTTGGACACGCTGCTGCAGTTCGCAAACCTTGTCTTGCACATCGACAAGTTTCTGGGAGTCTTCATCCACCAGTACGGCGCCTGGGTCTACGCGGTGCTGTTTCTGATCGTGTTTTGCGAAACCGGGCTTGTCGTACTGCCGTTCCTGCCGGGCGATTCGCTGCTGTTCATCGGCGGCGCTTTTTGCGCGACCGGCGAAATGAATGTCGGTTTGCTGATCGTGCTGCTGCTGGTGGCGGCAGTCTCCGGCAATACGGTCAATTACATGATCGGGCGGGCCATCGGGCCGCGCGTGTTCAATACGCACATACCTTTTCTGGAGCGCTTCCTCGACCGCAGCGCGTTGCAGAAGACCCATGATTTCTATGAGAAGCACGGCGGCAAGACCATTGTGCTGGCGCGTTTCATTCCGGTGGTGCGGACCTTCGCGCCGTTCGTTGCCGGCGCGTCGCAGATGACAGTTAGCCGGTTTCAGCTTTTCAACATCCTGGGTGCGCTGTCGTGGGTGTTGCTGCTGGTGCTTCTTGGCTACTTCTTCGGCAACATCCCGTTCATTCGTCAGTACCTGAATGTGATCGTGCTGGTGGGTATCGGCGCGGCCGTGGTGCCGATTCTGCTCGGCGCGCTGTGGAAGATGACGCGCAAAAACGCAGCCAAGACGACGGACAGCCGCTGACACTTCACACAGTGTGTGGCTCCGACGAACAAACGGCGTCGCGAATCTCGCGACGCCGTTTTCATTTGATTTAGAGAAACCCGTTGCTCACACGACCTCAGGTCACGGCGCGCGGCGCAAGCGGTGTTTCCGGTGTCGGATAGCCCGCATTCTTGAAGGTCTGGATGATCGCGCGATTGGTGTCGAAATAGACCTGCCAGTAGTTGCTGTTGTGCGTGTAGGGCCGCACGCACAACAACGGTCCTTCCGGTGTGAAGCTCAGCACTTCGATGTCCGGCGCGGGACTCTCGACAACGTTCGGAATCTTCGTCACCGCCGCCTTCAGCCGATTCATCGCATCCGTTGGATCGACGCCGTTGGCGATCTTCGCGGTCAGCTCGACGCGCCGTACCGGCAGCGCGCTGTAGTTCGAGATCGTGTCGGAGAAGACCTTGTTATTGCCGACGATGGTGGTCACGTTGTCGGGCGTCACGATGGTCGTGCCGAACAGGCCGAGTTCCGAGACTGTGCCGGTAACCCCGCCCGCCGTGACGAAATCGCCGACCTTGAACGGCCGCAATACCTGCATGAAGATGCCCGCAGCGAAGTGTGCGAGCAAGCCGCCCCACGCGGTACCGATCGCGAGGCCGAGGCCGGCGAGCAACGCGGCGAACGAAGTAGTCTGGACACCGAACACCTGCAGAATCGCGAGGATCAGCAGCAGGTTGAGCAGGGCGCCGAGAATCGAGCCGAGGTAATGAGCGAGCGTGGGATCGACATGGCCGTTGCGGGCCAGCACTTGCGGAGCATCCCGGTGATCAGGCCAATGATCCAGCGGCCGACGATCCACAAGACGATCGCGCCGACGACCTTGGTGCCGAGGTCGATGCCCCGGGTCACGATGAACACGCGTATGGTTTCGAGATCCAAGATGTCCTCGTTGGTTGAGTTGCCTTCGACTGATTGAATGGAGGTGGCGTAATACAGCGGCAAATACCCAGCGACGGGCGCAAACGGTAACTCTCGGTCTTGGGAAGTTATAGGCGACGGCTCGCGCGTACGCAAGGACCGTTCCCGTCTGTTATGCGGATTGCCTGGCCGGAGAAACGAACGGCGCAGCGGCTCCAATCTGAATGGATTGGGCCGGCCGCGCCTGGGTGTTTGTGGTGCCTGTTATCGTGCTGTGGGCTACGGTGTTCGGGGGTCTCCTGGTCTTACAGCAGCGTGTTTTCGTGCCGCAACCAGGTTCGTGAAGAAATCGAACAGAAAATTGGTCATGTTGACGGAATGAAAGCGCAGGAATCTGCGGCGTTGCCAAAGCGTCTGCTTACGCGGCGTTGCGGCGTGTTGTGCAGAATCGGCGGCGATCATTGTAAATCTCCACGTCTCAATAAATATCAACGTTCGGAGTCCGTTGTATTGGATTTTTTTTGAGGGCTGACGCCGTATCGATGTGAGAGGGCGGGCAACGGAGACAGCGCCGCGCCGCGCTCGACGACGGCACGGCGGTAGGCGAGGACGGCGGCGTTTTGTGCCGCTGCGATTCGTCCTTCAGCGATTCGAACGCGTCGTGCCGTTCGTTGCGGTGATCCATTGCGTGTGCGGGAAGCGAATCGAGCTCGATGTCGAACGGCGGATACCGATCGACGGGGCCGAATTGCGCTTGTGGCGCCGCGTGCACCGCGTGATCCGGATAGAGCGCGAGTGCTTCCCATTCGTCCGCGCCTTCGGTGTCGACCGTAGACGGAACGGGGGATGTGCGCCGAGCCGTACATCATGGAATGTCGTTTTGACGTGTGGTGACGGAATTGGTGAGCCCAATTTTAACGATGTGATTGCGCTAATTTCACGTGTATGAGTGTTGATGCAACATGGTTGCACTTAGCAGCGACCCGAGTTGCCGGCAATACTTCTCAAGCTCGGAGTCTCCCGTTGGAGATGATATGACCAACTTTGGCGTCGATCGCAGTTGCACTCGGATCGGCGGCGCCCGTCTCTACTCGACACGACTGCAGATAGGTTTTAAGGTCGTCGCTGCTGAATACGATCCCGCCACCGATTCGATAGCACAGAATGGGACCATCAGGCGCCGCAAGGTCATAGATGTGTCTCGGCGAAATTCCAGGGAACACGGCGGCTGCGTTTGCGTTGAGCATGTCCATGACGGTTCCGTAGTTTTCTCGGCTTGACCGAGCCGGCGGATGAAGCGGCCTCGTGATCGGCGTAGGATAGGCACATCAAGCAACGCTTCTGCGGTCGGAGAATTCGCATGGGAACGTTCTGCGTTGTTAACTCGCACAGCAAATGGAAAGGCGGCTATCCAGTTGCCCCGTTCGTAAGACTAGGAATCATGGGGTACGGCCAAGTTGAAGGCGTCGCGCTGACGTTAAGCCCGGATTTGATGACTGACGCGGAAATCGACGCGGAGATTGATCGTCTCAGGAAGGATTTGGATCGAATCGGGCTTGAGGCGAAGAGGACGCTCCACCGCGAAGAAGCTAGGGTGCTTGCGGCGGTGACGAGCAGCAGATCGGGCGAATAGCCTTGCTGTTCCCCGCAGCCAATCGTCAGGCGGCCAATTGCATTCAGCGGTTTAAGCGCGGATTTTTACAAGCGGCCCGGTTGCGGCGCAAACGCTACTGGACTGCCGATCGATCGACTCTCGAAGATTTTCGAGTATCCGCGCTGCCGACAGTCAGATGAATACATTGATCGCAGCAACCGTATTTTCTTCCTGAGTGGATCAGTTGCTGCATAGCAGTTGACCGAAAACTTGGGGCGGAAAAGCGGGGCGCACACCACCGACGACAGCATTCAAGGCAAGGACGGTTGCCCGAATCCGGTTGCCCAGCGGTTACGCGACGCTGAAAAAGAAAAGGGCTTACGACGCAAACGCGTGTAAGCCCTTGAATCTTTTGGTAGGCCGTACGGGATTCGAACCTGTGACCAACGGATTAAAAGTGCGAATCAGGGTATAACGCTGCTTGCGTATTCTACTAATAATCAATGACTTGGCGCAACTGGGCCGCAGTCGTCCGCAGTCAGAAGCAGGTGTTCGCAGCTCTGTCTGCCTCCCAATCTGCCTCCCGATTCCGCCGGCTCAGGCCCGTCACACGGGCAGTCGGCGGGGTGTGTGGGCGATCCGAGGTGGGTCGGGATGAGCATGCGTCGACGCTGTACCGAGTGAGATAGCGGAGTAGTCGAAACTGGCACACGCCGATTGGCAGTTCGACCTTTTTCGTAACAGTTGACCGAACCCAGCGGCTGACTTCGGTTTGGCCATTGCGGTGGTCCGCAACCCGTCGTGTCCCGCGCTCAGCGAACGGCCGCTTACGAGCGAGGCCTAGGACCGGAGTCGACCCATCTCAGACGGTCGTCCATGCAGCATCTAGACGACAGCTTTCGAGGTCAAACGGCCACCCTGGCTATTCTGGCGTCTAGTCGCGTTTCTGCGGCTTTGTGCCGTCAGCCTGGCCTGCAATCGGCTCAACAACGATGAGCAGCACGCATAACAGGGCAGGGCTGTTTCGACCATATACAAGAATTCGCTGGCAGTGTCCGGTGATACGAAAGTCAATCCAATGTTGTAAACGGGAGACACAAAAATTGAAAACAGGTCCCGATTTAATTTGGCGGAAATATCATTGCGCGCGGGCCAAAAGCCGCGCATGAACCGCAGCGGTTATATAGACCAGCGGCTTGCCTTACAACTAAACATGGGGAGACACTCTGTGAAGAAAACCATCAGCGCCATCGGCGGCGCACTTATCGCCATCGCGGCCCAATCTGCTTTCGCGCAGAGCTCAGTCACGCTGTACGGCATCGTCGACACGAGCGTCCGCTATCTCACCAACGCCAATGCGAACAACGACAGCCAGGTATCGATGGGCGTCGGCCCGATCACCGGAAGCCGTTGGGGCTTGAAGGGTTCTGAAGATCTGGGTGGCGGCCTGTCTACGGTGTTCCGGCTTGAGAACGGCTTCAACCTCTGGAACGGCCAGTTTGCGAGCCAGAATACCCTCTTCAACCGGATGGCTTATGTTGGGCTGTCTAGCAACCAGTATGGCACGGTGACCTTCGGTCGCCAGAATACGCCGCTATTCGACCAGCTAGGGAACGTCTACGACCCGCTGACCGTCGGTAACTACGATCAGGACGGCTGGCTGCCTGGCGCACTCGGCTACGGCCTGCGCCAGAACAACTCCGTCAAGTACAACGGCCAGTTCGGCGGCCTGAACGTGGAAGCCATGTATAGCTTTGGCGGTGTGGCCGGCAGCACCGGCGCGAACAACATGTACGGCTTGACGGCGTCCTATACGTACGGCGGCTTGTCCCTTGATGCCGGCTTTCAGCAGAACAGCGATGCGCACAACAACAAGTTCAATGTTGTCAACGTGAGCGCTGTCTATGCGTTCAGCACGATCAAGGCCTATGCAGGCTGGCTGCATGCGCAGGACAATACCGGCATCGTCGACCTTTACATGGCGGCCGCAAACTCGCCGGCTGCCGGCTTTTCGACGCCGGTGACGAATACCAACCGCATCGACGACGGCTTCTACGTCGGTACCACCTGGCAGGTCACGGCGCCGCTGCTGCTGACTGCGGCGGCCTACTACGATCACTCCCGCAATGCGTTGAACGCCGACGGCACCACGCTCGGCCGCGGCGTCCGCTACTCCGGCGTGCTGCTAGCCGAATACTCGCTGTCCAAGCGGACCGAAGTGTATGGCACGGTCGATTTCATCCGCGGCACTGGCGCGGCGAAAGCAGACTTTCCGGGCCGCAACAACCAGGCCGGCGTCGCGCTCGGCCTTCGCAACATATTCTGATTCGTGCTGCCCGGTTTGCCGCCGGGCGTCGCGCTTCCGAACCACCGGCGCGCGCCCAATGGTGCGCGCTTTTTCTATACGTGCGTAGGCGTGGCGCAATGTGTTGCGGATGACCGCTCCGGCCGACAACACGCCTGACGTGTGCTGCGCACGAAGGGCCGTTATCGAGGCGGAGCGGTCCTTCGAACGTCCGGGTGAAAGCGTGGGCCAACGTCCGTAGATGGCCGGCCGAACGAAACCGCTCGCGCGGTAGAGGGCTCCGGCCAGCGCGTGTGGTTCACGGGAGGTCCGCCGCGCGGTTCCGTATGTTGGCGAATGAGGCAATCCGCCTCGTTCTCCAGCAGGAGCCCAATCATGACCTCCCCACAGGCAAACGCCAGTCCACTGCGCATGCGCATGATCGACGACATGCGCATGCGCCAGTTGTCGCCGAAGACGCAGGACATCTATCTGCGCATCGTGCGCGAATTTGCCCGGTTTCTCGGGCGCTCACCTGACACGGCCACCGTCGAGGACCTGCGGCGCTATCAGCTGCATCTCGTCGATCACGGCACCTCGCCCGTGTCCCTGAATCACGCCATTACCGGCCTGAAGTTCTTCTTCGAGGTTACGCTCGACCGGCCCGACCTGATGGTCAGGATGCACCCGGTGCGCGTGCCCCGCACACTGCCCGTCGTGCTCAGCCCCGACGAAGTGCGGCGGCTGATCGAGGCGGCCGGCAACCTCAAGCACCAGACCGCGCTATCGGTCGCCTATGGAGCCGGGCTGCGCGCAAGCGAAGTGGTGGCGCTGAAGGTCACCGACATCGATAGCCAGCGTATGACGCTGCGCATTGAGCAGGGCAAGGGCCGTCGGGACCGCTATGCGATGCTCTCGCCGGTGCTGCTCGAGCGCCTGCGCGTCTGGTGGCACGTGGCCCGGGCCCAGGGCAGGATGCTGGATGGTGGGTGGCTCTTTCCCGGGCTCGATCCCGTCGACGCGCTCAGCACGCGACAGCTGAACCGCGCCATCCATGCCGCCGCGGAGGCCGCACACATCGACAAGCGCGTCTCCATGCATACCCTGCGGCACTATGTGCCGTTCCGGACTATGTCGGGTAATCCGGAGATAGCGCGGATTTCACGGGCGATTCAAGCGATCGGCTGGAGATAGTCTTGACTCCTTCCACCAGCCCCCGCATGTCGGGAAGGAGCTCATCGTGAAGTACGTCGTCCATGATCAGGTTGTGCTGTCGCGACCGCCTGAAGGGCCGCTTGCGGCCTATATCGCATCATTTGCGAGATCGCTCAGTGAGCAGGGATACAGCGCAGGATCACTGAAGCAGCAAGTACGGATCGCAGCGGGGTTTAGCCGTTGGCTTGAACAGACGGGTCTCGGAGTGCGCAGCATCTGCGCTGACCACGTGATACGGTATTTACGATATCGTGCGCGACATGTTCGGCCCCGCCGGGGGGACCAGGCTGCGTTCAGACACCTCATTAATTTTCTGCGCCAGGAGCAACTGACTCCTGCGGAGCGGGTATCACTGCCCCGACTGCCGTCTACTGAGTGCTGCGTACAGGCATACGTGGCGTACTTACGCGAAGCGCGTGCCTTGGCCACAGCGACGATCGTCAACTACGTGCCGTTCGTCCGCGGTTTCCTTGAAGACTGTTTCGGTAAAGGACGGGTCACACTCTCTCGCCTCTGTGCTGGCGATGTCGTGAGATTTGTACAACGTCAGGCGCCGCGTTTGCAGCCGAAGCGTGCGAAGCTTCTGACCGCTGCGTTGCGATCCTTTCTACGTTATGCGCGCTATCGCGGCGACATTACACTGGATTTGGCCGCCGCAGTTCCAGTCGTGGCCAACTGGTCGATGCCGTCAATCCCACGTGGGATCGCCCCAGATCAAACACGGCAGTTGTTAGCCAGCATCGATCAGCGAAGCGGAACCGGTCGTCGAGACTATGCCATTTTGCTTTTGCTTGCTCGATTGGGGCTGCGCTCCGGGGAAGTAGCGTCGCTTGAGCTGGATGATATCGACTGGAGCGCGGGACGTTTGAGTGTGCGCGGTAAAAGCGGGCAGCGCAACGAATTGCCATTGCCCGCCGACGTCGGCAAGGCGATCGCTACATACCTGATTCGTGGGCGACCGCGTAGCACTTGTCGTCGTGTATTTTTGCGCGTCCGGGCTCCGATCACAGGGTTTAGCGGGGTAAGTGGGGTTGGTTCGGTTGTGCGGCATGCTCTCCAGCGCGCCGGCATTGACGCTCCAACCATGGGGGCTCATCAGTTCCGTCACGGATTGGCCACCGAGATGCTGTGCCATGGTGCCTCGCTCGGTGAGATAGGAGAGTTGTTGGGGCATCATCACCCGCAGACCACGAAGATCTACACCAAGGTCGACATCAAGGCATTGCGTACGCTGGCTGTGCCGTGGCCGGGAGGTGTGCAATGAACACGCTCCGGCAGGCAGTTGCTCAGTATCTCAGTCTTCGACGCAGTTTGGGTTTCAAGCTGCACGATGCAGGCAAGGCGTTACTCGATTTCGTCACTTTCATGGAACAGCATCGCGCCCCCTACATTACCCAGGCATTGGCTCTCGCCTGGGCGCAACAGCCATTCGAAGCCCAACCCGCACACTGGGCGAAACGACTCAGCTTCGTACGCGAGTTCGCACGTCATCGCAGCGCCACCGATTCGCGCACGCAGATTCCAGCGCAAAGCCTGTTGCCGTTCCAACCGAAACGGGCTCGACCGTACCTCTATTCGGACGATGAGATTCGCGACTTACTGCGGGCCGCCCTTCAAATACCATGCCGCTATGAGCGCAGTGCACTGCGGCCCTGGACGTTCTATTGCCTGCTTGGGTTGCTGAGTGTGTCGGGCATGCGTCTCGGGGAAGCACGCAATCTTGAGCTTCGGGACGTGGACCTCACCACTGGGGTGCTAACAATCCGTGGCACCAAATTCGGCAAGTCCCGGCTCGTGCCTTTGCATGACTCGACTCGCGAGGTGCTCGCCGATTACATCGTGCGACGTAATCGTCATTGGGCCGGTCGGCCAGTGTCTTCCTATCTGTTCGTTTCCAACCGGGGTAATCTATATGAACGCGTCCCGTTTGCGCTAGTTTCTCGTGTGTTCCGATAGACAGGATGGGCTGCGGATCTATATCCGGCCTTGATGCAGCCACGACGTCTGCTGCTGGCCCCTATGAAATACGCTGACTCGATCCTCATTCGTCCGGCGAGCTCAAAGCTCGTATTACCCCTCAGGTCTATCGAGTCCCGGTCCTACCTGGCTTGTCATTACACTCGATTGCTGCGCAACCTTTCGACGTTCACCCTGTGCTAAAAGTTGATCTTCTACATCGTGTGCGAGCCTTTCAGACCGGCTTCACGCTCACATAGTCCTTCTGGTAGGGCCGGTCATGGGCCAGCACCGCCCAGATCGTTCGGGCCATCTTGTTGGCCAATGCGACGACCACAACGTTCTTCGGCCGTCGCGTCTTCATCTGCTCAACCCACTCGCCGGGCGCCTTCCCGCGTGTCACCACACTCCGTGCGCCGTGAATCAGCAGTGTGCGCAGATACGTGTCGCCCCTCTTGCTGATCCCGTGCAGGTTCACCTTGCCGCCCGAGCCCGTCTGCTTCGGCACGATCCCAATCCACGCGGCAAACTCCCGCCCCGAACTAAATGCTTTCGGATCGCCCATCATCGCGACTGCCGCCGTTGCTGTCAGCAGCCCCACGCCGGGAATTTCACTGATTGCCTTCACCGCTTTGTCTTCCTTCTTCCACTCGCGCATACGTCGCTCGATCTCGGCAACCTGTTCGTCTAGCTTCGTCAGGGCGTTCCACTGCTCACGAAACGTATCAATCAGCACGGCGGGCAGACGCTCAGCCAACCGTTCGAGCACAGCCGGTGTTTCCTTGTCCAGCTTGCTCCGGCTCTTGCTCATCACTTCGCCGTATTCCGTGAGCAGCCCTCTCAGGTTATTGATCTGCATCGTGCGGAACTTGATCAGTTGCTGCCGCATCCGGTGCAGCGCCAGCATCGCCTGCTGCATCTCGGTCTTCACTGCCACTGCCTTGCTCGGTTGCTGTACCGCCAGCCAGATCGCCCGTGCATCCGCCGCATCGTTTTTGTTCCGTATGTTGAACGCCTTGACGAACTCCGCTGGCATCAGCTTGACTTGGTGTCCCATCTTCGCCAGTTGCCGGGCCCAGTGGTGCGCTCCGCCGCACGCCTCCATCCCGATCAGGCATGGCGCACGATTCACGAAGTGCTCGAGGAACTTTGCCCGCTTGATCGGCCTGTTCACGATTTCTCCGGTTTCCTGATCGATGTAATGCACCTGAAAAACCGACTTTGCGATGTCAATCCCAACAGGCGTAAGCTTCACGATGGATCCTCCGGTTTGCCTGGAAAACTTCGTATTTTCCACGTGGGCACATCGATGCCGTTGGCCCGTGAGGATCCACCTTTCTTTGCTCACCTGGTCACGGGGTGGGACGCGTTCATTTCAATTCGTCTGGATGGCGCAGAGGTACATCGGACTTTCTATGCGCTGTCACGACAGGTCGGTCTGCGCGGCGTTTCCGACCATCATGGACCACGCCTGCACGATATGAGGCATGCATTTGCGACGAACACGCTTGTGCACTGGTACCAGTCTGATCAGGATCCAGCGCGTTGCCTGCCGATTCTGTCAGCCTACCTCGGCCACGTCCATGTCGCCGATACGCAGTGGTATTTAAGCGGCTCACCGGAACTGATGCACGAGGCCATGCGCCGGCTCGAACAGCGCTGGGAGAACCGGCCATGACCACGTCCGCCAGCTTCGCTCCGCTGATCGAGCGCTTCTTTACGCAGCGACTGATGCAGCAGCGCCAGGCTAGTCCTCACACAATCAGTTCCTATCGCGATACCTTCCGTCAATTTCTGAAGTTCGTACAGCAGCGTTTGCATAAGCTACCGTCACGCCTGAATATCGAGGAGATCGACGCCCCTTTGATCGTCGCGTTTCTGGACGACCTTGAGAAGCACCAGGGTGTTAGCATTCGCAGCCGCAATCTGCGCCTCACGGCAATTCACTCCTTCTTCCGTTACGCTGCCCTCGAAGCACCGGCGCATTCCGCACAAATCCAGCGGGTGCTTGCCATCCCCAGCAAGCGCTTCACCCGCAACGTGGTCAACTTCCTGACGCGGCCGGAAGTCGATGCCTTGCTTGCAGCGCCTGACCAGCGTACCTGGTCCGGTCGGCGTGATCACGCCTTCATACTGGTAGCTGTGCAGACGGGACTACGTTTGTCCGAAATGACCGGACTCAAACGCGAAGACCTCGTCCTCGGAACCGGCGCGCACGTGCGTGTGATCGGCAAGGGCCGTAACTATGACGATCTCGGGAATATGCGCAGTTCCGCGCCACGCAGACTCGTTTGTCCTTCTGCGATGGGCTATGCATAGCAGTTCCGTGGTGTGAACTGCGCATAATTACAGGTTTTCAAGGAACTGCATCAGACGATCGGGCGGTCGATACCGCGGGATTCCGCTGCGAGGTGGCTGCAACTTGTTGAGCGCACGCTCCTTCATCGCGAGGTCGGCCTCGACGTACATGTGAGTCGTAGCTGGGCTTTCGTGTCCAAGCCACAGTGCAATGACACTCAGATCAACGCCCGATTGCAGCAGATGAGTCCCAGTCGAGTGCCGGATGACATGCGGTGAAATGGGATGGCTTGATAGTTGAGGACATTGCCTTGTGGCTGTCTGCGCTGCGAGCTTGAGCCGATCCGTAACGTTGGAGCGCGTCATCGGATTCCCCGAGCGATTGGGGAACAGCATCTGGTCAGGCGATGACCCGATCCGGCGCAACCAGCTTCTGATTTGGCTCGCTGTCGAGCGCCACAAAGGTACGGTGCGCTGTTTCCGGCCTTTGCCGTGGATATGTGCACAGGGCGCCTTATCCAGAACGACGTCACCCACCCGCAGACCGATCAGTTCGGAAACGCGTGCGCCAGTATTGTATAGCGTTGCAAACAGTACCCGGTCCCGCTGCCCGCACCAGGTGTTGGGGTCAGGTGCGGCGAGTAGTGCCTCGATCTCGTCACGCGACAGGTGGCCGATGGGCGGCCTGTCGAAGCGCTTCATTGGGATAGCTAAAGTGCTTTGGATAACAGCCAGCGCAGAAATATCCTTGAGTGCCGCGTACGTCAGAAATGAACGGATGGCAACAAGTCGCGCATTCCGGGTGCGCGCGCAATTATGCCGATCGTCCTCCAGATGACGAAGGAAGGCGAGCACCAGATTCACGTTGATGTCCGCTAACGCCAGGTCGACAGGCGCCTTACGGAGACGCGCCTGAGCAAACTGAAGGAATAGTCGAAACGTATCCCGATAGCTGGCTATCGTCTGCGGGCTGACTGCCCGTTGTTGCATCAGGCGCTCAACGAAGAATTCCTGTAGCAGCGCCGCGAAGTTTGACGACGAACAATGCCTGTGCCTAGACATGACAGACTCCTTCTGTAAAGTGCTCAAAGCGCTGAGCCGCAATTGCCATCAGTTCCGGGATGCCCGTCAGATACCAATAGGTGTCGGTCACCTTGGCATGCCCTACGTAAGTCGACAGCATGACCATCGCGTTGTCGACGTCCACTCCTTGCTGGTACCAGAGCAACACCCGTCGGCAGATAAACGAGTGCCTCAGATCGTGGATGCGTGGAGCAGGATGATCACCACGGGCGACCCATCCCAACTGTGAACGCAAGGACCCGAAGACATCCTCAACCGTACTGATCTTCATGCTGCTTCCGTGCACGATGAAGAAGTGATCGCTTAGCGTGATGGGCCAATCTCGATCCCGCAGCTTTACGTAGCGTGCGAGTGCTCGCACGACGGTTAGATGAAGTGGAATGACGCGGGACTTACGATACTTCGTTTCCCGAATCATCAACAGGCCATGATCGAGGTCGACGTCTGCGCGTCTCAGATTAAGCGCCTCGGAAATCCGCAGTCCGGTGGCCGCGATCAGCCCGAACAGGGTTGAGTAGGTCACGGGCCGCAGTTTCTCCTTCGAGGGCAAGGTCAAAACGGCGGCGAGTAGTGTCCGGATCTCCTCATCGGTATAGATGTGCGGTGTCAGACGGCGATGGCACCGGCCGAACAGGTCACCTGCAGGGACCTCGGTGGCGGGGTCAAATTGTTGGAGATACCTGGCGAACGGGCGAACGATCTCGATCCGGCGGCCCCAGGTAATGGGCGTTTGAAGTGGTCCGGACCGCGCCCAGGACACTGCCAGATTTACGGTCAACGGGCCTTGATGAGCGGCCCGGTCGGAGAAGCGGGCAAAGTCAAGGAGCCGGCGTCCCGAGCACCGCAGGTCGAAACCGAGACGACGTCTTGATGCAAGGTAGTCCTCAGCGAGCGATACCATCCTGACTGTACGCTTCATGATGCTCTCCCCGGCCAGGGCAGCGCGACGCGGGCGAGGCTGCTGATATTGATCGTGGTGTAAATCGCGGTAGTATCCAGGCAGCGGTGTCGAAGGATATCTGCGATCTCCTTCATGGGAACGCCTGCCTGGACCAATCGGCCTCCTACGCTGTGTCGCAGAACATGGGTTCCCCGCCGATGTGGATCATTGCCGCATCGCGCGTGAGCGGCACGGACAGTATTGCGAACGACGCTCGAACCGACCGGTTCAATGAGTGGAGCGCGATGCCGCAGAAATACCGCCCGGCTATCGGAGACCGGGCGGCCGTCAGTCAGGTATTGAGCAATTGCGCGGCCCGTCCGGGGCGGTAATGGAAGCACATCTGTTCGCCGCGCCTTGCCTGCTTGTAACCGCAACGTCCGGTCGTGCCAGTTCAGATCGTCCAGCTGTAGCGAAGCCACTTCGCCGGCGCGTAGTCCCAAGTCGACCATACACCGGGCCATCGCGTAGTCTCGGCGGCCGATCGCGGATTTGCGATCGAATGCTTTGAGAAACCGTTCCAGCTCCGCCTCAGATAGCGTGTCTGGTAACGATTCGAACCGCCACTGGGCGATTTGCGGAATCCCGGCAATAAGGCTCAGGACGCGATCTCCGTGCATACCCCGGAAACGCAAGTAGCTCCGTAGTGCAATCCCAAGGACTTTGCCGGTGCTCGGCTTGCATCCTTCGAGGTGACTCACGACAAATCGATGAACATGTTCCGGTTTGACCTGCGCCATATTGATTCTCGATGCACCGAACCGTTCCGACAGAAATGTCCGTACGATGCGCGTGCGCGACCTCCTCGTCGATGCGGCCAGCCCGCAGACCTGGTCAAGGTGTGCGTCAAATTCCCTGATCTCCCCCTGTATCCCACGGGGCGTGAAATCAGGCCGCCGGGATATGTCCGCCCTCTGGCGCAGCACGACAAGCAGATGCTTCAAGGCCTGCCTAACATGGTTCCTGGATCGTGGTGTGCGCAATGGGCAGTCGCACTGAGGTAAGTGTTCATCCAGAAAGTAGCGTATCAACGCTTCGTCAATCTGACTGAGTTTGGCGCGTCGCTTGCGCAGCCAATACGCAAAGTGCGCGACGCAGCACGAATACTTACGGACGCTCCACGACGAATATCCTCGCCCAATCAAATACGTCAAATACGCTTGATAGCTGGGTTCGAGCACGCCGTCCATCAACCATGCCCGGGTCCGCTGCAGTAATACGACATCGTTGTCCATGATGTCCCTCCTCAAAAAACCGAACTACCTCCTGAGGAAAGCACTTTTATTATGCGCAGTCCACTACTGGCGGCAGCCGTGGAAAACCCATCGCAGAAGGACAAACGAGTCTGCGTGGCGCGGAACTGCGCATATTCCCGAGATCGTCATAGTTACGGTCATGGAAATATTTGCATGAGAACAAGGAACGCTGCACTCCCATCGCCAGATCCACGCTCGCAGTGCTGAAGGACTGGCTACGAGAACCTCAACGCGGGAGTGGTGAAGTGCTGTTTCCGAGTGCTAGGGGCGAACGTCTGAGCGTCCACGGTGTGCAGTACCTGCTAAACAAGCATCGCGAGGCTGCGTCCCGAGTTTGCCCTTCGTTGAAGCAGAAACGGATCACCGTCCACCGCTTGAGGCACACGATGGCCATGGAACTTCTGCAGGCCGGCGTTGATCGTTCAGTGATCGCGTTGTGGCTCGGGCATGAATCGGTGGAAACCACGCAGATCTATCTCGAAGCAACCCTTGCGATGAAGGAGCAAGCCCTTGCGAAGACATCTCCGCCACGGGGCAAGTCGGTTCGCTACCGGCCGCCAGACCAGCTCCTCGGCTTCCTGAACAGTCTGTAGGATAGACAAACTATGTCGCGTGATGCAGAGGGCTGCCTTGCGCGACGACGCACGAGTAGGGGGTGATCGTAAAAGCCCGGTCTCGTTACCCGACATAATCCGGAACGGCACATAGTGCCGCCTGTACTAAACCGCTGACGCGGTAGTGGGAGGTGGGCACAGGTCTATGGCTGACGTTTCATGAAGAGGGTTGTCTGGCGCTGGATCCCAGCGAGGTGGTGAGCGGTGTCGCCGGGAGCAGTATGTGAACGCCCGGTTGGGCATTCCACCCACTGCTTCCAGGAGGCTCGCCATGACGCCACTGCGCCAACGCATGCTGCACGACATGCAGATCCGCAACCTTGCTGTCAACACGCAGAAGACCTATCTCCTGCAGGTTTCCGGTTTCGCCCGACACTTCCGGCGCTCACCCGAGGTGCTCGGTCCCGAGGAGATCCGTGCCTGGATTATCCACCTGACCAACGAACGCAAGCCCGCGCCAGCCAGTGTCCAACTGGCCGTAGGCGCGCTGCGCTTCCTGTACCGCATCACGCTCAGGCGGGACTGGTGCGACGAGGACTTTCCGCTGCCCAAACGGCCCGTGAAGCTGCCCGTCATCCTGAGCTTCGAGGAAGTCACGCGTTTCTTCGAGTCGATTCCCAGCCTGAAGCAGCGCGCCATCCTGATGACGGCCTATGCGGCCGGCCTGCGTGTCTCCGAAGTCGTGCATCTGAAGGTCACCGATATCGACAGCCAGCGGATGATGATCCGTGTCCGCCAGGGTAAAGGCCGTAAGGATCGCTACGTAATGCTCTCGCCGCGTCTGCTCGAGGTCCTGCGACTGTACTGGCAGGACGCCCACCCGAGGGAATGGCTCTTTCCAGGGAGCATTCCGGGGCGGCCCATCAGCCGCCATGCCGTGGGCGACGCATGCCAGCTTGCACGTGAGCGCAGCGGCATCACGAAACCCGTTACACCACATTCTTTGAGGCACGCGTTCGCCACTCATCTGCTGGAAACCGGTGCCGATGTACGCAGGATCCAGCTGCTCATGGGACATCGCAGCATGGCGACCACGGCACGGTACCTCAAGCTGGCGACGAGCACCGTGTGCGCCACCACCAGTCCCTTCGACCTGCTGCCGCATCCCGCACCCGTTCCACCCCAGCCGCCTGCGCCCGAGTACTTCTGAAGCCGGCGATGCGACCGGCGCTCGAGGTGGCGGACATCTTCCGCCGCTGCGGCCCTCACTACCGGCAGACCCATGCCGACGCCCTCAGTCGTGCCCAGCGCCGCGCGATGAGCGCCATCGAGCTGTGCCGCACCGCCGCGCTCGGCGGTCATGCCGAGCAGTGCGATGCCTGCGGCCATCAGCGCATTGCCTACGACTCGTGTCGCCATCGCTGCTGTCCGAAGTGCCAGTCGCTTGCCCGCGCGCAATGGCTCGAACGCCGGCGCGCCGAGCTGCTTCCCGCGGTCGAGTACTTCCACGTCGTCTTCACACTCCCCGAGCCCATCGCCGCACTCGCGTACCAGAACAAGAAGACCCTCTACGATCTGCTGTTTCGCACCAGCGCCGAGACGCTGCGCATGATCGCCGCCGATCCGAAACACCTGGGCGCGGAACTCGGCTTCATCACGGTCCTGCACACGTGGGGGCAGAATCTGCTACACCATCCGCACGTGCATTGCGTGGTACCGGGCGGCGGCATCGCCCCGGCCGGCGAACGCTGGATCGCCTGCCGGCCAGGCTTCTTCCTGCCCGTTCGGGTGCTCTCGCGGCTCTTCCGGCGGCTCTTTCTCGACCAGCTGCGCCGCGCGTTCGACGCCGGCGCGCTGCGCTTCCATGGCCTGCTCGAGCCGTTGCGTGATCCGCGAGCGTTCGCCGCCTGGCTCGCGCCCACTGCTCACGCGGAGTGGGTCGTTTACGCGAAACCACCGTTTGGCGGCGCCGCACAGGTGCTCGATTACCTGGGCCGCTACACGCATCGCGTCGCCATCTCGAATAACCGGTTGCTGCGCTTTGATGGCGATTCGGTCCTGTTCCAGTGGAAGGACTACCGTCACGAAGCCCGCCACCGGACCATGACGCTCACGGCCGACGAGTTCATCCGCCGCTTCCTGCTGCACGTGCTGCCCGCCGGCTTCAAGCGCATCCGCAGCTACGGGTGGCTCGCCAACCGCCATCGGACAGCCCGCCTCGCCACCTGCCGGCGGCTGCTCGGCGTCGAGCCGCCTGCCGCTGCGTCACCCACCATCGGGGAAGACTACCGTGACCGTTACCAGCGGCTCACCGGCAGATCACTGCGCGACTGCCCCGTGTGCGGCAAGGGCCAGATGGTCCGTATCGAAGGCGGTGTGCCTGGCATCCTGCCGCGGGCTCCACCTGACCCGAGCCATGTGCACTGACCGGCATCAGCACCACCCACGCGCACGTTGGTCTTCCCCCATGCCGCCAACGCGAACCCACTCGTGCCTCAGCGTCGTCGCACCATCACAATGCCGCGAAACTCTGCATTCCCTGCCCATTGACGTCCGCATTCCCGCTGCGTTCGCACAATGGGCTCCGACAACCGCCGGGTTCCAGCGTGCGCCAACCGTGCGCCGGGCATCACAAATCACCGCGACGATCATTCAACGCCCATAAACGCCAGCGCCTGCGGAGCGGTTTAGCACAAACATTTTTTTGATTACCGATCGCGGACTGGCCCCGACCGGCATGTTCACGGGTCAGTAGCCGCGATCGCCAACCAAAAAAATCTCTGCCCTATCTACCCAGCGACATAGGCGCCACAGTTTTGCGACCCACCTGCTTGAACAGAAGGTGGATATCCGTGTGATCCAGGTGCTGCTCGGGCACGCGAAGCTGGAGAACACCGCGCTCTACGTCCAGGTGGCGACAGACCTGCTGCACGAGGTCACCAGTCCGCTGGACCGCCTGCCCGCCGGGTAAGCTCGCGCTGCAGCGCCTCATGCTGGAGGTTGCGGATATCTTCCGCAGTCGCGGGCCAGCGTGGCGAGCCACGGCACACCTGAGCCTGGGGCAGCTGAAGGTCATGTCGGCCATCGAACAGTGCCGCACCGCGGCGCTGGGCGGGCATGTGCTGCGCTGTTCCGGCTGCGACCACATTGAAGTCGCGTACAACTCCTGCCGCAACCGGCACTGCATGAAGTGCCAGGCCAGTGCCGCACGCCGCTGGCTCGAGGCGCGCCAGGCCGACCTGCTGCCCGTGGAGTATTACCACGTGGTCTTCACGTTGCCCGCGCCAATCAGTGCGATCGCCTGGTACAACAAGGCGGTCATCTACGGGCTCCTGTTCGACATCGCCGCCGAAACCCTGCGTACCATCGCCGCAGATCCGCGACACCTGGGCGCACAGATCGGCGCCACGCTGGTGCTGCACACCTGGGGCTCAGCGCTCACGCATCATCCGCACGTGCACGGTATCGTTCCCGGCGGTGGCCTGTCGCCCGATGGCAAGCGGTGGATCGCCTGCCGCCCCGGCTTCTTCCTGCCGGTGCGTGTGCTCTCGCGCCTGTTCCGCCGGCGCTTCCTCGAAGCACTCGCAGACGCACACCGACACGGCCAGCTGCAGTTCTTCGGCGAGTACACGGGACTTGCCAATGCGGCTGCCTTTGCGCGGTGGCTTGCGCCGCTGCGCACCTGCGAGTGGGTGGTCTACGCCAAGCGTCCCTTTGCAGGACCGCAAGCGGTACTCGAGTACCTCTCACGCTATACGCATCGCGTTGCGATCTCCAACCAGCGCCTGGTCGCATTCGATGAACGCGGCGTCACCTTCCGCTGGAAGGACTACCGTGCAACGGGACGCACCCGCTACAAGACCATGACGCTCGAGGCCGGCGAGTTCATGCGCCGCTTCCTGCTGCATGTGCTGCCCAGCGGCTTCCATCGCATCGGAGGTGTCAGGAATTTTGTGTGCTGAGGTCGGTTAAAAATCTCAGCTGATGGCGGCGGTGAAGCGCTCGCCGAACAGAATGGCGAACTGATTGACTGCTTGCCGCCAGGTAATAGGTGGCATCTTCCAATCCTTTTCGATGTTGCGCAAGGCCAGGTACAGCAGTTTGCTGGCGGCTTCGTCGCTGGGGAAGTGACCGCGGTTCTTGACGATCTTTCGCAGCTGCATATGCATGCTCTCGATCGCATTGGTCGTGTATATGATCTTGCGTACTTCCGGCGGATAGGCGAAGAACGGGATGACTTGCTCCCATTGGCGCTGCCACATCGCGGCCACGGTGGGGAATTTGCGCCCCCACTCGCCTTGAGAGAAGGCTTGCAGGGCGACTGCCGCCGCTTCGGCCGTGGCAGCCTGATAGATCGGCTTGAGCGCGGTTGCCAGCGGCTTACGGTCCTTCCAGCTCGCCAGATTCAGCGAATTGCGGATCAGGTGCACGATGCACGTCTGGATCTGCGCGGCTGGATACACCGCTTCGATCGCCTCGGGGAAACCGCGCAAGCCATCGACGACGGCGATCAGGATGTCGTGCAAGCCACGGTTCTTCAGTTCGTTGAAGACCTTCAGCCAGAACTTGGCTCCCTCGGTTTGCTCGATCCACAAACCCAGCACTTCCTTGCGGCCGTCGGCGCGAATGCCCAGCGCCAGATACACCGCCTTGTTCCTGACCGTGCCTTCGTCGCGGATCTTCAGCCGAAGTGCGTCGAAATACACGATCGGATACATTGCCTCAAGCGGGCGTTGCTGCCACTGTTCGACCTCGGCCAGCACCTCATCGGTGACAGTCGAAATCAGATCGGGCGACACCTGCAGGCCATACAGTTCCAGCAAATGGCCCTGGATCTCGCGCACGCTCATGCCGCGCGCGTACATGCTGATGACGTGATCGTCGAAGCCCGGCAGCCGGCGCTGATATTTGCCCACCAGTTGCGGCTCGAATGTCGCCTGCCGGTCACGCGGAATGTCCAGATTCAGTTCGCCGTTGGGCGTGATGACCGTCTTGCGGCTCGTGCCGTTGCGGTGGTTGCCGGCCTTGCCTTGCTCCGCCTCGTTCTCCAGGTGATGCGTTAGCTCCGCCGCCAGCATGCGCTCAGCCAGTTGTTTCTTCAGTTGCCCGGCCAGGCCCGATTCGCCGAGAACCGACTCCGCATCCTTGTTCTGAATCTGCGCCAGCAGTTGATCGATCAGTTCATCGGGGAACAGCTTCGGCGCCTTCGGGTTCTTGATCTTTTTAGTCACAGTTGCTTCGGTCATAGGACGTTGTTTCCGTTATCGTCTCATGACCTCGGCACACTAAAATTCTGACAGGCTCATCGCATCCGTCACTACGGCCTGCTCGCCAACCCCGTGCGTCGCGCCAGCCTCGCCAAGGTGCGTGAGTTGCTGGACGTCGTGCCCGAGTTCAACATGCCGCCGCAAGACGCGGTCGTCGCAGCCCGCCCCGCCTTCGTCTGCCGGCACTGCGGTGCGCCAATGATCGTCATTGAGATCCTGGAACGCACGGCGCCCATTCGCGCACCACCCATGCGACGAGATGCGACATGAGCGCAACGCTTCCTGCACCTCCAACCCGACCGTCGGCTTTGCGGCAACGCGGCCCACGAGCGGACGTCTGCGCCTGTCGCCTCGCGCAGTCCCTCGCACGTCCGCTTCACCGCCACAATTGCGCCACTGCACCGCTTCATCACTGCGTCAGCGCGCATCCAGCATCCCACCGCACCACGCATCCATCAACATTGCTGGCCATCCCGGCCTATCAATCGCCATAGCATCCAGGACTCCGACCGTATCGGAGCACTCCGCGGTTTCCTCCATCGAGGCTCGTTCGACGCCTGCCAGCGACGCACGGCGGCGCACTCACATTCCTGCGGGCGATGGCAGGCATCGACCAACCCTAAACGGCCACTGCCTCACGTGACCGCTTGTGATCGGCCTTGGCGGACGTTGGCCGATTGTGATTTCAGCGTCCGCTGTAGTTCACCAACCCGACGAAGGATGAACGGGCCAGTCGCAAATGGCCCGAATGAGGCCACTGGGCCAAGAGCGGGCAATAGCCTAGGCGGTGCTGTCAGCAGCTATCGAAATGAGCTGTCGATTGTCATGCTGAAAGTTTGGCTACCGCCAAAGGCGATTACTCTCCTTACTTTCGCCAGCGCTCGATGACCTGCGCGAAGACAATATCGCGCCATTGTTCCTTCCACTCCTTATGAACCGCTACGCTTTGCGAATGTGGTTCAGGGACCGGCAGCGGCATCTTGATCACGGCCGGCAGCAGCACCGCGTCACCGACCACCACGCACTCGCCCGGAGCAAGATTCGGAAGAATGTCCGTGATCGCGTTAGCGTTGTCGGGAAAGAGGCGCCGCACGTAGGTCTGATCCGCGTCGTTCGTCAGGCGCAGGGACATGAAGTTGTTGCACTGGGCGAATATCGTCTCCGATACTTCCGAGGGCCGCTGGCTCACGACCATCAGGCTCAGGCCATATTTTCGCCCCTCTTTTGCGATCCGCTCGATAGGCTGCGCGGTCGTCCCGTGGAACGTAGTTGTGTGCTTCCTCGCAAACGAGCATAACCGGGATGTCGTTGAGCTTGCCCTGGGCATGCCGCAGCTTGGAATAGTGGAAGCAGAAGTCGAAGATGAGGCGAGAGATCAGACTGACGGTGATGCTGAGAACCTCGAAAGGAACGCCGCTCAAGTCCACTATCGTGACGTTCGCCTTGTCAAGGTAGCCGATGAACTGCTTCATCAGCGTCTCGAAGTCCCCGGTGACATGGGCCTGCCCGTCAGCCCTCTTCGCGTTCAAAAGGAACCGCAGGCGCTTGTCAGCCAGTTTAGCCTGTCATTGATGAAGCGCTGGCGTTTCACTGGTTCCTGGACGCCAGCGATGTTGTAACCTGGAAAGTACTTGAAGCCTGGGACGGACAGGGCGGATTCCAGATTCTGGTTCACCACGAGGCCGAAGACGAGACCCGGCCACTGGTGATGCGCCTCGTTGACGGAGAGCACCTCGGTTCAACATTTTCCCGCATGCGCCACTATCGTGGGCGGGATATGACGGTTGAGTTCCTTGCGTGTGCCAGCTTCGCGTGCTGGCGACCGGGAACTGGACGAATCGTTCAGGGACTCTTTCCCGAAACTGGTCTATCAGAACTCGTTCATCTTCGCGACGCCGAAAGTGTTCGAATGCACCGCGGCGTTGCTGATGACGAACGACATCGGACCCCAGGTGCTGGACTAGCGTTCGCGCCGCGTCCGGTCAACGTTTCCGGCTGCACGCGGCAGCGTTCGGGCCGGGAATATACGGGAGTATTTCGCGTGCATCGTTCCGGCGCCGGTCGTAACGCCGGTTGGCGGGGACCGGTTTTCGCATCCGGCCGGTGTCCCGCATGCACGGGGCTTCTGCTCCGGCTTCCGTCTGCTCAAGACGCTGGTTCATCGGTCAGGGGACGGCGATCAGGGTAGCGTGCGAATCCTGTCCGGATTGCCGCTACCGCTTACAGCGGCCTGCGCGGATAAAACCGGTCGCTCTACTTCCCATCACATCAGCACTGGAAAGCATCATGCAAACACTGGATAAACCGGCGGTCTGCGAGCAGCTCGCCATCTCTGAGCGCACGCTGGACGGGTGGGTTCGCGAAGGACGGTTTCCACCGCCGGTACGGGTGGGCAAGCGCTGCTACTGGGCGGTCGAGGCAGTGCAGACCTGGTACGAGGCGCTGTTTGCAACGCAGCTCGCGTTTAACCCTTCGCTCGGTCGCCGGCCGGTCGAAGCCCCTGGCCCCGCAGGGCGGAAAGTGAGCCGAGGTACCAGGCCGGGCACTTAGTCTGTTGAAAACTCATGTTCGCCCGCTCGACCGTTCCGTCGGGATCTGTCAAAGGAAATAATGTCGCTTGAAACGTTCTGGCTTTTACTTTGCCATTGTCAACTCTTCCGGCGGACAGGCAATCCTTCAAGCTCCTTGTCGTAGAGGCCCATGCGCTCAGAAGCCTGCGTCGTACTGGCAAGCCCCTTTTTCTGTTTGGCTTTGGTCACTTCCTTGTACGCCAGCACAGCGGCCCGCTCTATCCGTCGATGACCTCCCTGGGTGTGACGGATCCCACCCAGCTTGCCTTCATCGACGAGTGTGTTCAGATGCGTACGGGAGACATGAAGAAGTTTCGCAGCTTCTTCACTCGTGACTTCACCAGCCTCGGGTGTGGCTTCGGCAATCTTCCGTGCCCGATCGCGTTGGGGCGCTATTGCAACGACCGGCTCCTCAAGGCTCCTTAGCTCGGCGGTACTGAGCAGATGGGCAAGCAACGCCCTGCGCCGACGCGTCAAGCCACCCGAACCCAGGAATTCCTTCACGAAGGCGTCCTCCAGAGCCATTGGGACCGTTGCTGCCAGCAATCTCTCCCACTCGGCCCAGTCCTTTATTGAAGCGCTCTGCTTTTTGAGGTGAGACCTCAGTTTCAGAAAAAGAGATTTAGTCAGTCCACTGATCACGTCGTGCACATCCTCACGTAACCATCCGTCGATTACGGCGGAACCTTGAGGTTTTGTTGGGACGCGACCCCCGGCGTCTGACCGACTCTTCCTCGAATGGCTATCGGCACGCGTAGTCATCAATACTCCTCGGCTGAAAAGTCATTGTAGCCAGAATCGACAAAAGCGTCAAAATCGAAAGCGGTCGACAGCAATACTGCGAGAGAAAGTGCGGGTATGACAAAGCCCCTGTAAGTCGCTGACCGCAAGAGCTTCTGTTGCAACCGGAGCGGCCGTCGACCGGTCCAGGCGGCCGGCTTGCGAAGGTGCGCGTAATCCGGCGTCGCCGCCGGAACTTCACCGGTCACCACGAAAAGTTTCAGCGCTGAAACTGGCCACCGCTCAGAGGTCAGAGCCCTCGCCATCCAGTCCGTCCAGAAATTCGTCAAGGTCACGAAAGTTGCCGGCGCGGATGTCTTGCTGCCCCATCTCCAGAATCTGCGGCAGCGCCTCCAGCTGCTCCATCCGTGCGTGCGCCTGGTTGTCCCGCGCAGCAATGTCAGGTGGTTTGCCCCGCGATGGTTTCACATCTACTCCATGAGTCCAGTTTGTTGAGGTCACTATTGCCTCCGCGTCGGATGTTCCAGCTGCGTGGTGGGCTCGCAGTGATTACGCGGACCGTTCGCCATGCACAGAAGCACGGTCCCGCTTGTCGGGGCCGTGCTGAAATGTCACGCGTGCGTCCGGTCAGGCGGCGCGCCGACGGTTTCGGAAATCGACCGCGACGATACTTCCGTTTGTCCCGGGCGAATTGGCAGAAGGAGGGGTGGGTTGTGCGTCCGGTGTGGGTTCGGCTGTCCCGGGCACGGATGCGTTCTCTTCCGCATGGGGGCGCGCATTGAGCCGCCGCGCCTGTGTTGCTGCGCGCGCCTTGCTGGCCGACTGCCCACGCAGGTCGGGTGGCAGGGGCGGCGTCAATGAGGGCTCGGTGGCATCGAGTGCATCAAGGACGTCATCCACGAACAGGTGCGTGTAGCGTGCGAGCATCGCGTCTGTCTTGTGACCGGTGATGCGTTTGAGCATCTGAGGATTGCGCAGCCGCCGCGCATGACGTGTGGTGCCAACGTGTCGCAGGTCATGAAAGCGCAGGTCCGGCAGTCCCGCCTCGGATGTTGCGCGATCCCAGGCGGAGTCGAGCGCGTCGGCGGTCATCGGGAAGACGCGTCCGTCGTTTTCTTCGCGCGGCAGGCGGGACAGGATTTCGACTGCGCGCTGTGTGAGCGGGACAATCTGGTTTTCGCCGGCCTTCGTGAGCCGCAGTGTCGCGGTGCGCCCGGTGAGGTCGACATCGCGCCAGCGCAGTTTCAGCAGACTGCCTCGCCGGCTGGTGGTTTCAATCGCGAACTGGACGATGGGGAGGATAAACGGGTTGTCGCACCGGCCCAGCGCTCCGAACAGCGCCTGCTCGGCGTCTTCGTCGAGGACAGCGGAGCGGCCCGGGCCGCCCTTTGGAACCGCGACGCTTGCCATCGGGTTTTCGAATCCCGCCCAGTTCCAGTGTTTCTGCGCACAGTTGAACGCGTGCTTGAGCAGCGCCAGTTCCTTCTGGATGGTGCTGTCAGTGAGCCCGTCCTTGCGCATCGCGGACATGAACCTGAGCATCGTCTGTGCGCTCACCTGCGCGACTGGCAGAAGGGCGAGCCCGGCCCGAAAGGCGTTGTTGCTTTCACGCGAGGCGGCGCGCTTTGCCCGAAGGCCGGCGAAACTGAAAGGCAGTTCCGTCGCAGGCGGCGCATCGGTCAGGTCGACACCGCCCTGTTCGGTGGCCTGCAACTGCAGGGTCGGCAGGCCGCCTGCCAGGAGGTAGCGGTTGATGAGGTTGATTTCCTGTTTCGCGCCGCGTTTGTGGATGGTGTAGAGGTGCGCGTATTCATAGAGCGTGCGGCCCACGGTTGCCTTCGCGGGACCTCCGAGCAGTGGTGCGTGAGCGTTCTGGAGTTCGCCGTGCAGTTGCGCGGCCCAGGTCTCGGCCTCCTTGCGGGTGCGGAAATTTTTCTTGTGGTTGGCGCCAGCGACGGTGACGCTGGCCTGCCACGCGTTGCGGTGACGATAGATGCTGGCCATGTCACGCCTCCTTGTGAGGAACGGTGACGACGGCAGGACGGCAAACGGGATACGGACAGGTACGGCTCATGGGCTGCTCCGGTAGTGAGTGGAGCAACGTGTAGCCCTGGGTTTTATTCGCGGCTTCGCGACCGGTCACCACACCGAACAGCACGTACCTCGTGACGTCGTGGCGGCCAATGGCCCGGGTGTCGGTTGGCCGGATACCCAACGGACCGGAGCGCGGATCGCTGAAAAAACGGTCCGCATCCGGCAGCAGTGGGGCGCAGTCAACGGTAGCGTGCTGCGGCCGACCGAAGTGGACCGCAGTCATTGCTGCCTCCCGATCTGCCTCCCACGGGCACCTGAAGTACAAAAAACAAAGGGCCTGCTTGCGCAGGCCCTTTGTTTTACTACAGGAATCTTTGGTAGGCCGTACGGGATTCGAACCTGTGACCAACGGATTAAAAGTCCGCTGCTCTACCAGCTGAGCTAACGACCCAAAAGAGAAGCGAAATTATAGCGATAGCCCTTGGGGGCTGTCAACCCGCCGCGGCCATTTCAGCACGCGGGCACTCCGGATAGCGGAAAGCCTGAGGTATTACTACCTCGGGCTTTCCGGCGAGAGGCGCGCGTGGCTTTTGACGACGGACACTGCGCGTTTACCGCGAACCGCTAAACGTCAAACAACTACTTGATCTGCGACAGCTTGCTTTGTGCCGTTTGCGCGACGTCCGAACCGCCGTATTGCGCGACGATCTGCTCCAGCGTCTTCTTGGCCGCAGCCTTCTGGCCTTGCTCGAGCTGATTGTTCGCAATCGCGAGCAGCGCTTCCGGCGCACGCGGATGCTGCGGGTAATTCTTCACGACGCCTTGCCACGTTGCCGTCGAGCCCTTGTAGTCGCGCAGTGCGTACAGCGCGTTGCCGAGCCAGTACTGCGCGGTCGGCTGGTAGGGGCTGTTCGGGAACTTGGAGATGAAGCTGCGAAACGACGCTGCCGCATTCTTGAAGTCGCCGCTGCGAAACTGCTGCGAGGCCGCGTTGAACGACTCCGTTTCACCCGGCTGAACCTCGCCCTGGACGCCCTCCACCGTCTGTTGCTGCGGCTCGAATTTCTTGAGGCGCGTATCCAGATCGGTGTAGTAGTCCTTCTGCTGCTTCTGCAGCGTGGCGAACTGGTTGGCCATGTCTTCGTTCTGCCCGCGCAGCGTCGCGACCTGCTGATTCAGCTGGTCGAGACGGTTGGACTGATCGAGGATCGTGCGCTGCGCCGCCGACAACTGGCTCGACAGGCTATCGGTCTTCGAACGCAGATCGAGAATGGCCTGACGGGCCTGATCGTCGTCGAAGATGCCCGCATGCGCGGGCACAGCCGCGAGGGCCGTGCCCGCGACGCAGGCCGCTGCGGCAAACCGCAGCCAGGAGAAACGATGCGTCATTCGGCTCACCACTCGTTACTTACTGTTGGTACACGAGGTCGGCGCGGCGGTTTTGTGCCCACGACGATTCGTCATGACCGGTTGCTTGCGGCTTTTCCTTGCCGAGGCTCACGGCTTCCATTTCCGAGTCCGTCACGCCCATCAGCGACAGCGAACGGCGCACAGCTTCAGCACGCTTCTGGCCGAGTGCCAGGTTGTATTCGCTGGTGCCGCGTTCGTCGGTGTTGCCCTGAATCAGGACGTGGCGTTGCGGATGGCTCTTCAGGTATTGCGAGTGTTGTTGCAGCAGCGATTGGTAATCGTCCTTGACCGAGTAGCTGTCGAAGTCGAAGTAGATGCTGCGCTTGGCGAGCGGGCTGTTCGGATCGTTCAGCGGATCGACGTTGACCTGTGCGACGTCGGTCGGGTTCGGTTGCGTACCGATTGCGCCGCCCTTATTGGCGTTTTCGTCGAGCTTGACGCCCGAATGGCATGCAGCCAGCGCACCGACCATCAATACGGCAAATGCGAAACGAAGTTTAGACATCATTTGTTGCTCTCCTTGTGTGTTGTTGCATAAACGTTATTGCATAAACGGGCCCCAGGACGGCTCACGTACGCTGCCGCCCTGAACGGACAGGACCTGCCGAGTGCGACCATCGGTCGAAACAGCGGCCAACACGCCACGGCCGTTCACCTGTGTGGCGTAAAGAATGTACTGACCGTTCGCCGCGAAGCTCGGCGATTCGTCATGTATGGTGTCGGTCAGGCCGGTGGCCGTGTTGCCCTGCAGGTCCTGGATATACAGCTTGAACCCGCCGCCGACGCGCGAAATATAGGCAAGCTGCTTGCCGTCCGGGCTCACGCGCGGGCTGGTGTTGTAGCTGCCCGTGAAGGTCACGCGTTGCGCGCCGCCGGCATTCTCGCCCTGGGCCGACATCTTGTAGATTTGCGGTGCGCCGCCGCGGTCGCTCGTGAAGTAGATCGACTGGCCGTCAGGAGAGAAGGACGGTTCGGTGTCGATCGAGCTGCCTTGCGTCAGGCGCCGCAGGCCGCTGCCGTCCGCATTGACGGCGAAAATCTGCGTGTTGCCGGTGCGCGAAAGCGCGACGGCCAGCGTGCGTCCGTCCGGCGACCATGCCGGCGCACTGTTATTGCCCTTCTGGTCCGATACGACCACACGACGGCCCGTGGGCAGATCGTGGATATAGACGACCGGCTTCTTCTTCTCGAACGAAACGTACGCGACCTTGGTGCCGTCGGGCGACCACGCCGGCGAGATGATCGGCTCGGGGCTCGACAGCGCGATGTGCGCGTCCTGGCCGTCGGAATCGGAAATCTGCAACTGATAACGGCCACCGGTCTTGATGACGTACGACAGGCGCGTGGCGAACGCGCCGCGGCCACCCATCAGCTTCGCGTAGATATAATCCGCGACCTTGTGCGCGCTCATGCGCAGCCCGCTTTCCGGGCTCACCAGCACGAGGCCGCCGAGGCTTTCCTGCTTGACGGTGTCGTACAGCTTGAAGCGCACTTCGTACTGGCCGTTCGGCAGGCGGTTCACGCTGCCGGACACGAAGGCGTTGGCGCCCTTGGCCTTCCAGCTGCCCAGGTCGACGGAATCGGTTTCGGAAACCGGCGTGCTGCCCGCGTCGATATTGGTGAATTTGCCGCTGCGCTGCAGATCCTGACGCACGATTGTGCTGACCTGCTGCGGCGAGTTCGCTTCATTGGCGAAATTCGCCGTTGCGATCGGAAACTGGGTGGACCCAACGCCCGTCACGAGGACGTTGAGTTGTGCGTGGGCGGCACCGCCCGTGGCGATCAGGCACGACGCTACAAGTGTCCGCAGGCCTAGCTTGGTCATCAAACTCATGCTGTATGGATTCCCCAAAAACGGTTTTACTAACACTTCACGACTGCAGACAGACCGGAAAACATCCAATTCGTTCCCGGGCGCGCCACGCTGGGCGGGGCGCTGCGTCTGCTGTCAACTCACCTTCACGTGGCGCTCCGCTTTCGCATCAACCGGCCGGCCGCAACGTAATCTTGAAGCTGGCGGGCGTCTTGCCGTCGATGTCCTGCGGCATTGGATCGGAGCGCTGGACGGCCCGCAGCGCGGCGTCGTCCCAGGCCGGATTGCCGCTGCTGTGCGAGATCGTCGCGCTCAGCAAGGTGCCCGTCGGCGAGCAGCGCACGGAGATCACGGTCTCGAGACCCTCCGTTTCGCCGCCCCACGAGATGTTCGGACGCACCACGCGACGCACCTTGTCCGCGTAACCCGGCGATGCTGCATTGCCGCCCGAGCCGCTGCCCATGCCGGTCTTGCCGAGCCCGTTGCCGGTCGAACCTGCGCCGCCGGCCATGCCTTGCATCTGTGTAAGGCGCGCAGTACGTTCCGCGTCGAGCTTCTTCGCTTGCGCGGCGGCATCGGCCTGCGCCTTGGCTTTCGCCGCTTTCTGCGCATCGGCCTTCTTCTGAGCCTCAGCTTCAGCCTGCTTCTGCCGCTCTTGCTGCTGCTGTTCTTTCAGTTGCTGCTGCTTTTGCTGCTCGGCCAATTGCTGTTGTTTCAGCTTGTCGGCCTGCTGCTGTTGCTGCTTCTGTTTGGCTGCCGCGGCTTTCTGCGCGGCGAGTTGCGCCGCCTGTTCAGCAAGCTGCTGCTGACGCTTGGCCTCGGCTTCCTGCTGGGCCTGCAGCTTCTCTTGACGCTGCCGCTCCGCGAGTTGCGCCTGACGCGCGGCTTCCTGTTGCTGGCGTTTCTTCTGCTGCAGCGCGATGTCGGCCTGTTCGTCGGGCAGCGGCGGGGCCGGAGCCACCGGAACGGGCGGCGGCGAGGGCACACGCGGAATCGCCGTGTCCGGCACTTCGGTCCACAGTTCGGCTTCCGCGCCTTCGGGCGTGCTGTTCTGCCATTGAATGCCGTGGTACAGGAAAAATCCGAGCAGCACATGCATCACCAGCGCGAACACAAAAGCTCGCCCGGTGCCGCGTTCACGCGGTGGCTGGAGCGGATATTCGGATTTCTTGCGGATCATTGCGATTTGACGAGCAATCCAACGCGCTTGACGCCCCGGGCTTTCAACTGGGACATCACGTTCATCACGACTTCGTACCTCACGGTCTTGTCGGCGGCGATCACGACGGGCTGATCAGGATGCGTCTGCGCGCGATCGGTGATGAAGCCGTTCAGATCAGCCTTCGTCATGTCTTCCTGCTGCTGTGCGCCCGCGTCGTCCTTGTATTTGACGCTCATATTGCCGTCCGCGCGAATGTTCACGATCACGGGCGGGGTTTGCTGCTGCGGCGCGGCGCCGCCGACGGTCGGCAGATTGACGATCGACGGGGCAACGAGCGGCGCGGTCACCATGAAGATCACGAGCAGCACGAGCATCACGTCGATGTACGGCACGACGTTGATGTCGGCCATCGCGCGGCGCGAGCGGCCGCCGCGCATGCTGGAGGGGCGAGAGCCTGCCATCGTGGACTCCTTACTGTGCCTGGCGCTGCAGAATGTTCGAGAACTCTTCGATAAAGGTCTCGAAGCGGATCGCCAGACGGTCGATGTCGTGTGCGTAGCGGTTGTAGGCGACCACGGCCGGAATCGCGGCGAACAGGCCGATTGCGGTAGCGGTCAGCGCTTCGGCAATGCCCGGCGCGACGTTCGCAAGGGTGGCCTGCTGCACGTTGGCGAGGCCGCGGAACGCATTCATGATCCCCCACACCGTGCCGAACAGACCGATATAAGGGCTGACCGAACCGACCGACGCGAGAAACGCCAGATTTGCTTCGAGCACGTCCATTTCACGCTGGAACGCGGCGCGCATCGCCCGGCGTGCGCCGTCGAGAATCGCGCCCGAATCGTTCAGGCGCTTTTCCTTGCCCTTCAGGAATTCGCGCATGCCGGACTCGAAAATCCGTTCCAGCGCGCCGATCGTATGACGGTTGTTCGCGGCGCTCTGGTAAAGGGCCTGCAGGTCGCCCCCCGACCAGAAATCGCGTTCGAAGCGTTCAGTTTGCGCGCGCGCCCGGCGGATCGCAAACCACTTGCGGAAGATGAATGTCCACGACAGCAGCGACAACAGCAGCAACAGCGCCATGACTGCCTGCGCCAGCAGGCTCGCATTGAGTACGAGAGAAACGATCGACAGATCTTGTGTAGTGTTCATAAAGGTTCGTTTTAACGTCCCGGAAGGGGGCGTCCGGCCTGCAAGGCCGCTCGAAGCTTGCCGTGAGCAAAACGGAAGCGTCGGCGACATGGCAAGCCGAACCATGCTTTGTGTTGCTTGATCGATACGAGTTCACTGGCCCCGTAACAACGGGGTTCAGACGTTGTTCGTTGACATGCCGCCGTCGTTCACGCCCGGCCCGCGCCGCAAGGCGGCGAGCACGGATGGAGGAATCGCGGCCGGCCGCAGCGCGGTGCGCTCGACGCAGCCGACCCGGATGGAACCGGCCGCAAGCAGCGTGCCGTCACGCCACGCCTCCTGCGCGAAGTCGACCGACGCCCGGCCAAGACGCTCGATCCGGCTCACTACCTTGACGATGTCGTCGAGCCGGGCCGGCGCCCGGTAGTCGACGGCAGTGCTGCGCACGATGAAGAGCGCGCCGGTTTCGTCCGCGAGCCGGTTCTGGTCGACGCCGCAAGCGCGCAGCCATTCGGTGCGCGCCCGCTCGAAAAACTTCAGGTAGTTGGCGTAAAACACGATGCCGCCGGCGTCGGTATCTTCGTAATACACGCGGATTGGCCACGTGAAGCCGATTTCCGTGCCTGGCTGGCTGGTCGACATATTCATGCGGCGCATTTTACCGGAACGCGCACCCCGAGGTCTGTTTCAAGATGTGCGCCCCGCCTGGCGGGCTTCTGCAGCAATTTCAGCCGAAAATTCAGCCGCGGTGAATCGCCAGGCCGGCGAACGACTGGGCCACCGGCATCAGCTCGATCGTGTTGATGTTGACGTGGGCCGGGCGCGTGGCGATCCAGTAGATCGAGTCGGCGATATCTTCGGCCGTCAGCGGCTGCACGTTCTGGTAGACATTGGCAGCTTTCGCGTCGTCGCCGCGAAAACGCACGTTCGAGAACTCGGTGCCGCCGCACAGGCCCGGCTCGATGTCGGTCACGCGCAGCGCGGTGCCAGCCAGATCGGCGCGCAGGTTCAGGCTGAACTGGCGGACGAACGCCTTGGTCGCGCCGTACACGTTGCCGCCCGCGTACGGCCAGCGGCCGGCTACAGAGCCGAGGTTGAAGATGTGCCCGCGGTTGCGCTCCACCATGCCGGGCAAGAGCGCGTGCGTGACCTGCACGAGGCCCGTGCAGTTGGTGTCGATCATGGTGTTCCACTCGTCCAGGCTCGCCTTGTGCGCCGGCTCGACGCCGAGTGCGAGGCCGGCGTTGTTGACGAGCACGTCGATCGCGGCGAATCCGGCCGGCAGCGCAGCCGGCATGGCTTCGACGGCGGCGCGGTCGCGCACGTCGAGTTCGAACGGCAGAAGTGCGTCGCCGAGTTCGTCGGCGAGCGCCTGCAGGCGATCCTTACGGCGCGCGGTGGCGACGACCCGATGGCCGCCGTTGACAAAAGCGCGAGCGATAGCGGCGCCGAATCCCGCGGACGCTCCGGTGACGAACACGATCATTGCAGTTCCCTGGTCGGTAAGAGAGAAAGGTCCCAAGCCTACTTCCAATGCGGCGCTGCGGCAAGGATGAACGAGCCGCACAAGTGGCTGTGACAGGGGCTCGGCCCGGCTTGCCAGCGAACTTTTGTCAGATGTTTGCGAAGCCCGGGCGCCGGCGCCGGGATACGTCCCGCGAGTGCCCGCCGGGGCGGCAGGAAGCCGGTTGCCTATTCGATCCGCTTCCAATAAACTAACGCGCTCATCCCTGCGTGACTGGCGATAGAACCGATACAACCAATCGGGTTCAAGGTGGAGCAACCCACCGTGAAGCGCAGGGTGCCGTTTTGCCGTTCGCCTGGGCAGCCGTAATCCGCGCGCATTGATCTGCGCTGACGGTGGCTGTCCTGCCTCGCGTGTGCGGCGTCTCTCCATCCGCCACGTCAGGGCTGGCCCAGCCGCCAGCAGCGCCGCGTACCCTCTACGCAAGATTCGGCGCACGATCCGGTCAACCTGAACACACTCAACGGAATCCGTATGTTTGACAGAGCCCAAAGCACCATCGCCAACGTCGATCCTGAACTCTGGAACGTCATCCAGCAGGAAAACCGCCGTCAGGAAGAGCACATCGAACTGATCGCGTCGGAAAACTACACGAGCCCGGCTGTGATGGCCGCGCAAGGCTCGCAACTCACCAACAAATACGCCGAAGGTTATCCGGGCAAGCGCTATTACGGCGGCTGCGAGTTCGTCGACGTCGCCGAGCAACTGGCGATCGACCGCGTCAAGCAACTGTTTGGCGCGGAAGCCGCGAACGTCCAGCCGAACTCCGGCTCGCAGGCGAATCAAGGCGTGTTCTTCGCCATGCTCAAGCCGGGCGACACGATCATGGGCATGAGCCTCGCGCACGGCGGTCACCTGACGCACGGTTCGCCGGTCAACATGTCGGGCAAGTGGTTCAACGTGGTGAGCTACGGCCTGAACGAAGCCGAAGACATCGATTACGACGCGGCTGAAAAGCTCGCACAGGAGCACAAGCCGAAGCTGATCGTGGCCGGCGCGTCTGCGTTCGCGCTGCGTATCGATTTCGAGCGCTTTGCGAAGATCGCCAAGTCGGTCGGCGCGTACTTCATGGTCGACATGGCGCACTACGCCGGCCTGATCGCCGCGGGCGCCTATCCGAACCCGGTGCCGCATGCCGATTTCGTCACCACCACCACGCACAAGAGCCTGCGTGGCCCGCGCGGCGGCGTGATCCTGATGAAGGCCGAGTTCGAAAAGCAGATCAACTCGGCCATCTTTCCGGGTATCCAGGGTGGCCCGCTGATGCACGTGATCGCCGGTAAGGCCGTCGCATTCAAGGAAGCGCTGTCGCCGGAATTCAAGGCGTATCAGCAGCAAGTCGTCGAAAATGCACGCGTGCTGGCCGAAACGCTGGTCAAACGCGGTCTGCGCATCGTCTCGGGCCGTACCGAAAGCCACGTGATGCTGGTCGACCTGCGCGCGAAGAAGATCACCGGCAAGGCTGCGGAAGCGGCGCTCGGCGCGGCGCACATCACGGTGAACAAGAACGCGATCCCGAACGATCCGGAAAAGCCGTTCGTGACGAGCGGCGTGCGTCTCGGCTCGCCGGCCATGACCACGCGCGGTTTTGGCGTCAAGGAAGCGGAGCAGGTGGGTAACCTGATCGCCGACGTGCTGGACAACCCGGAAGACGCAGCCACGATCGAACGCGTGCGCGGGCAGGTCGCCGAGTTGACCCAGCGCTTCCCGGTCTACCGCTAAGCCGTCATGCACTGCCCCTTCTGCCGGCATGCCGATACGCAGGTTGTGGATTCCCGCGTATCTGAAGACGGCGCGACGATTCGCCGGCGCCGCCGCTGTCCGGCCTGCGACAAACGTTTTACGACGTATGAGCGGGTCGAGCTGGCGTTGCCGTCGGTCGTCAAGAAGGATGGCAGCCGCACGGAATTCGACCGCCGCAAGATTGTCGCGAGCATGCAACTGGCGCTGCGCAAGCGCCCGGTGGCGGCGGACGAGATCGACGCGGCAGTCGCCCGCATCGAGTATCAATTGCTCGGCAGCGGCGAGCGCGAGGTGCGCAGCGAGCGCCTCGGTGAACTCGTGATGAACGAGTTGCGCGCGCTCGACACGATTGCCTATGTGCGTTTTGCCTCCGTATACCGGCGCTTTGAAGACGTTTCCGAATTCGAAGATGTAATCGAAGAATTTCGCCGCGCTTCCTCCCCGCCCAAGCCTCCCCGCAAGCGCTGATTGATATCGCGCCCGGACTCGCGTTCGAGTTTCTGGTTTTTGTCGCGCTCTTTGTCGCGCTTCTTCGCGTATTAGCATCTCCACCCCCCCGTTATGGTTCGTCACGCGTGCATTGTTGCGCGGGAGCGTGTCTGAGTGCCACCTGGCCATTCGGCCGATTGTTGGCGCGTTTCCAACTCGTTAGATTGACTGCATTCTTTGAAACGATCAGGGATGCAGATGAAATGGGATGCAGTCTGTTTACGGCCGCGTCGCGGCTTTACGCTTATCGAGACGCTGGTTGTCGTCACGCTGCTGGCGGTGATCGCGGTGATGGCGACACCGTCCTTTGTAGCGTGGCACCTGCGGGATCAGGTCGACGCGCGCGCGAAAGCGCTCGCTTCGACGCTTGCCTATGCGCGCAGTGAAGCATTGCGGCGCGGTGCGCGCGTTACCGTGTGCCGGATCGACGCTGCGCGGCGTTGTCTTGCCGCGGGGCAAGCGTGCGCCGATGGCGTGACCGACTGGTCATGCGGCTGGGCCGTACTGGCTGAGCGCGGCGGCGCGCTTTTACTGCTGCGCGCGCACCCGCAGCTTGCGGCGGTCAGCATCACCGGGGCGCAGACGAATCTCACGTTCACGCCGCCCGCCGGGCAGTTGATCGGCACATTTCGCAGCTTCGACATCGCGCCGCGCGATCCATCGAAAGCGACTCAGGGCGACAAGTGGCGGCGTTGCATTCGTATTGCGGCGGGTGGCCGCGCGCGGATCGTCGAGGGCGCATGCGGAGCGACATCATGAACCGGCATTCATTCAAGGTGAAGCTGCGCCGCTACGCATTAAAGCGTGGCGGCAGTTCGCTGATCGAAGTCATGCTCGCCGTAGCACTGATGGCGGTGACGGCGCTCGGATTGATCGCCGGTCAATTGTGGACTGCACGTGAAGCGCGCGCGGTGGCAATGCGCGAGCACGCCGCATGGATAGCCGATTCCGTCGCCGAGGCGATGTGCGTGCCGTCTGCGGGCGAATCCGCGCTCAGGCAATGGAGTGCGCGCGCGGCGTCCCTGTTGCCACACGGCGCAGCCTCTGTGGGTGAAAGCGGGGGCGTGTCCTCCGCGCGCGTGATGTGGGCGGCGCTGCGCGACATGCCGCGCTCCGGCGACGTAATCGACAAGCCTGAGTCCTGTGGCGGCGTGGACATTCCCGCAGGCTCCTCATGCGTTGCAATGGCGGTTGCGAAATGACGCAACGTTTGCTTGTTGCGCGCGGCCATACGCTGGTCGAGCTTGTGATCGCAATCGCGCTGGGACTGGTGGTGACGGCGGGCGCGGTGTCGCTCTATACCACGCAGCGGACCGCATTCGTGCGCGCGGGCGATGCGCTGCGGATCCGCGAAGCCGGCCTGACCGCGCTCACGCTGATCGGCCAGCAGCTTCAGATGGCCGGTTTCGTGCCCGCGGACGTCGCGAGGTTCAACAGTCCGCCACCGTTGTTCGGGTGTTCGGGTGGCCGTCCGATCGGCGCGGACGACAGTCTCGCCTGCGAGGCGCTGGCGAATCGTTCCGACGGCGTCGCGGTCCGCTATGTCGGCGACAACGTGTCGACGTGGCCGTCGGCGGCCGGTCAATCCACCGATTGCCTGGGGCAGGCCGTGACCAGCAATAGCGCGGCGCTTGGTGGCCAGGGCGTGTCGATCGTCAATCGCTATTTCGCCAGAATCAGCGGCTCGACGGGCGAACCGGAGTTGTACTGCGAAGGCAACGGCAAGGCCGGATCCGCGCAGCCGCTGGTAGAAGGCGTCGAGCGCGTGCGGCTCCGGTACTGGCTGGCCGGCAGGCTGAGCGCGATTGACGCCTCGGCGCTGAGCGCCGATCAATGGACGAAGGTCGTCGCCGTCGATCTCTGTGTACTCGTACGAGGCGCGCCGCAAGGGCGGCGTGTGCGCTACGTCGATTGCGACGGCGCGAGCATCGTCGGCGCCGATACGAGGCCGCGGCAGGCGTTCTGGCGACGAGTCGCGATCCGCAATCAGGCGGAGGATTGGCTGTGACGAGCCGCACCGATCACATCTCCCGACTCCGCAGCGGCGGCGCTGTTTTGCCGATTGTCCTGCTGATTTCCGCGATGCTGTTGGCCACCTCCGCTGCCTGGTTCGAGACATCGCTTGCGGCGGCGCGCGGCACGACCAACCTACGCGACTATTTGCAGGCATTTCACGCCGCGGATTCGGCGCTGACTTTGTGCGCCCGCAGCGTCGTCGCAGCAGCAGCCGTTGAGGCGGCGGCCGCTGCGCCGGTCGCAATCGGTGAGCCTACGCAATGGAAGCTCGAAGCCGCCTTCGAGACGGGCGCCGTCACGCCCGTCTCACACTGGCCCGGCTCGCTGCGCGCGCCGCAGTGTCTGATCGAAGCGTGGCGGCTCGGCACGCGTGCCAACGCCCGCGCGTATTTACTGACCACGCGTGGTTTCGGCCGGGCGAGAGAGTCTCAGGTGTGGCTGCAGATGGAACTCGTGATTGACGGCGCGCGGATCGAGCGGCATTGGCGGCGCGTTGTCGCGCGGCCATTCTGAAGGGAGGTTCATGACGAAGCCGTACGCATTCGCATTCACGCTACTCGAACTCATGATCGCATTGGCGATAGCCGCGACGCTGGTCGTGTTTGCGGTGCCGTCGTACCGGAGCCACGTTGCGCGGACGCACAGAATTGATGCAGCAGCCGCACTTTATCGGGCAGCCCAGTTCGTCGAAGGAACGGTAGGCGGGAGCGCTGCGACATTGCCGCCCGGCCTGAATCAGGCGCCGCAATTCGGCACGCCGATCTATCGGCTGCGGGTGCTGCCGGCTGACGACGCAAACGGCGGGTACACAGTGGAAGCTGCGCCCACCGAGCCCGGCCCGATGCGGGACGACGCCTGCGGCATCTTCACGCTCGATGCAACGGGTCTGCGAAGCAATAGTGGCGCAAGCGGCGCGGTGCTGGCCAGCGCCGAATGCTGGAATACGAGTTAGAGGAGCGAGCTGAAGGGTGCTCGCTGGGCAGCGAAACGAGCCGGCGTTCTTCAGCGCCGCCGGCTCGAAGGCAAGCCAGACTCGAAGGCAAGCCAGACTCGAAGGCAAGCCAGACTCGAAGGCAAGCCAGACTCGAAGGCAAGCCAGACTCGAAGGCAAGCCGGACTCGAAGGCAAGCCGGACTCGAAGGCAAGCCGGACTCGAAGGCAAGCCCGACTCGAAGGCAAGCCCGACTCGAAGGCAAGCTCGGCTCGAAGGCAAGCCACACACACAGATCGATCGATCAGCTATCCCGAGAACTTCGTAGCCGCGCGGTTCAGGGGCCGCCATCGGCAGGTCCTGCTTTGCCACCACCAGCGGACGCATTGGAATCGTTCTTTATCTGCTGCCAGATCCGGTACGCTTCCCAGCCGGCAAGCGCAAGGCCGCCCCACTTGATCACAGGTTTCGCGCTGGCCAGGACGGCCGCGCGTAGCGGCTTGGCCAGCAAGATCGAGGCGATCGAACTGATGAGCGGGTACTGTTTGAGTAGCACGCCGATGTTTGCTGCGTTCAGGATGCCTGCTTTCGATCCGCTGCCCACGCGCATGCCGCCGAAGCCCGGCACGATGAATTTGAGCCAGCTGAAGTGCGTCACGGCTTGCCGCAGTTCGACGGTTGCCTGAGCGAGTTCCACCCGCTCCACGTCCGCGCGCACCATCAGCAGTTCCTTGCGCAACGCGCGCAGATGCGGCGCGCTCAAATCTCTCGCCTGGTGGCGCTTGTTGCGGAAAGCGGTATCGGAATGGCTTTGGCTCATGGCGGGTGGGCGGCAGTAATGGAAGGCAGTAAGACGGCGCTGCTAAACGCTGGCGGCAGATGCGGAAGGCGCAGGGCGCTTCAATCACCGCTTACGCGTAGCCGTGTCACTGTTTGCGGAAGATATCCCGGTCTTTCTCGAACTCGGCAATAGTGGCTTCGAAGACCATCGGCGCATTGCGCAAACCGCTGCGCGCCTTCAGCGCACAGGCCAGTCCGGCAATCGCATAAACCGCCGTGATGCCGGCGAGCGCCTGCCATCGGTACGTGTCCCAGAACGCGATAGCAATCAGCGCCGTCAAGGCGACCAAGGCCATCGTAGCGAGCATCATGGCGGCCAGGCAGAGGAACAGCACGCTGAGCAGACGGTCTTTTTCTTCGGCGAGTTCGATGCCGACCAGTTCAAGCCGCGTTTGCAGAATGGCAAACACAGAACCGATGATGCGGCGCAACGGACTGTGTTCTCCGCGCTGCGATTGTGTATCGATCGTCATGGCAGTGGGCGTTGCGTGTGAAAGCCTAACCGGCGCGGGAGCGAGCGCGCCAGGAAAAGCGGACCGGCCGGGCATGCGCCGGTCAACTCCATTTGCTGGTGTGCCGGACGTCGTTCGCCCGGCAACGGGACCGGTTTTACTTGCGGTTGATCAGCAGTCCCAGCAGCACGCCGGCGCCCGCTGCGATGCCGATGGATGCCCACGGATGTTCGTGCACATAGTCGTCGGTGGCGCGGGCGGCCTTTTTGCCTTTTTCGACCACTACGACCTGCACGTCAGCCGCCTTCTCCCGCGCCTGCTTCAAACGCGTAAGCGCCGTTTCGCGCAGTTCCGAAGCACGTTCGCCGGTGGCGCTCGCGGCCTGTTTCAGCAGATCTTCAGCGTCCGCGAGGACGGTTTTGATATCCGACATCAATCTCTCCTTGTTGACTTCCGACATTGACAGCTCCCCTTCGTGTCACGCCACGCGTGAATCGTAACCAAAGAAACGGCCGCTGGCGAGCACAGTGCCCGATTCGTCAAAACAGACGCACGAACCGTTCCCGGTTGAGGTAAAGCCAGAAAATTCCACGATCGAGTACACCGTGCAGCAAAGTTTGCCTGAGATGGAGTTGATCTGTCCCGCAAAGTTTCCACCAAAGCAGTGAAAATTACAAAAACGCATAAAGTAGTGACGCAATCTTGGTTCGTCGTGTACGGCCGCCCCCGTATGCTGTATTTTTTGCGGGGCGCGCCTAGCGGGGCGCGCCTTAGCGGGGCGCTGCGGGCGAACGCTCGCGCGAAATGTCCGAATACATCAAGGAGCTGCAACATGAGTCTACGTCTTGGCGACATCGCACCGGATTTCGAACAGGAGTCGAGTATCGGCCGCATCAGATTCCACGAATGGCTGGGCGATAGTTGGGGCGTGCTGTTTTCGCACCCGGCGGACTTCACGCCGGTCTGCACGACCGAACTGGGGTTGGCGGCCAAGCTGGCCGGCGAGTTCGAAAAGCGCAATGTGAAGACGATCGCGTTGTCGGTCGACAGCGCCGAGTCGCACAAGGAATGGATCAAGGACATCAACGAGACGCAGGCCGCGAGCGTCGGATTCCCGATTCTCGCCGACGGCGATCGCAAGGTCGCCGAGCTCTACGACATGATCCATCCGAACGCCAACGAAACGCTCACGGTGCGCTCGCTGTTCGTGATCGATCCGAAGAAGAAGGTGCGGCTGATCATCACGTACCCGGCCAGCACCGGCCGCAACTTCGACGAAGTGCTGCGGGTGGTCGACTCGCTGCAACTCACCGACAACTATTCGGTTGCCACGCCCGGCAACTGGAAGCAGGGCGATGACGTGGTGATCGTGCCGTCGTTGAAGGACGAGGAAGTGATCAAGCAGAAATTTCCGAAGGGCTATAAGGCGCTGCGTCCGTATCTGCGTCTGACGCCGCAGCCTGACAAATAAGCCGCGAAGCAAACCGCGAAGCAAGCAACGAAATAAGCCACGCAGGAAGCCGCGGCATAAAGCCGCGACACAAAGCCGCGGCGCTACAACGAAGAAGGCCGGTTCGAAAGAACCGGCCTTCTTTATCGCGCGACGCCAACTAGCGACGCATCATCAGAAAAACGCCTGAATCCCAGTTTGCGCGCGCCCGAGAATCAGCGCGTGAATATCGTGCGTGCCTTCGTACGTGTTCACCACTTCCAGGTTCACCAGATGCCGCGCGATGCCGAACTCGTCCGAGATGCCGTTGCCGCCGAGCATGTCGCGTGCGAGACGCGCAATGTCGAGCGCCTTGCCGCATGAGTTACGCTTCATGATCGAGGTGATTTCGACAGCCGCGGTGCCTTCGTCCTTCATCCGGCCGAGGCGCAGCACGCCTTGCAGACCGAGCGTGATTTCGGTTTGCATGTCGGCGAGTTTTTTCTGGATCAGCTGGTTCGCGGCGAGCGGCCGGCCGAACTGTTTGCGATCCAGTACGTACTGACGCGCCGTGTGCCAGCACGATTCAGCCGCGCCAAGCGCACCCCAGGCGATGCCGTAGCGCGCCGAATTCAGGCACGTGAACGGACCGCGCAAGCCGCTGACTTCCGGGAAGCGGTTTTCTTCCGGCACGAACACTTCGTCGAGCACGATCTCACCGGTGATCGAAGCGCGCAGGCCCACCTTGCTATGAATGGTCGGCGCCGACAGCCCTTTCCAACCCTTCTCGAGAATGAAGCCGCGAATCGAGTCCTTGCCGTTTTCTTCGAGCTTCGCCCACACGACGAAGACGTCGGCGATCGGCGAATTGGTGATCCACATTTTCGAGCCCGACAGCGAGTAGCCGCCGTCGACCTTCTTCGCCCGCGTGACCATGCTGCCCGGATCGGAGCCGTGGTCCGGTTCAGTCAGGCCGAAGCAGCCGATCCACTCGCCGGTGGCGAGCTTCGGCAGGTACTTCTGCTTTTGCGCATCCGAGCCGAATTCGTAGATCGGCACCATCACCAGCGACGATTGCACCGACATCATCGACCGGTACCCGGAATCGACGCGCTCCACCTCGCGCGCGATCAGGCCGTACGCCACATAGTTCAGACCGGGGCCGCCGTATTGCTCCGGAATGGTCGGGCCGAGCAGGCCGAGTTCGCCCATCTCGCGGAAGATCTCGATGTCGGTCTTCTCATGACGGAACGCTTCGAGCACACGCGGGGCAAGTTTGTCTTGCGAGTATGCGGCGGCGGCGTCGCGCACCATCCGTTCGTCTTCAGTGAGCTGCTGATCCAGCAGCAACGGGTCTTCCCAGTGAAACTGCGCGGCCTCGGCCATGACGTATCTCCTGATTTCTGTGACTTGAGTTTGCCTTGACGAACTTGACTTAAGTTCCGCTATGCGAAACAATGTTCTGCAAACTACGATCGAGTGTATCACCACATGACGCCCACATCCACTCTCTCCGAACCGCTCGACGAGCGCAAATTCGTCGTCGCCCTGGCACGCGGGCTGGATCTGCTGCGCGCGTTCAGGCCGGGCGAAACGATGCTCGGCAATCGCGATTTCGTCGAGCGAACCGGCTTGCCGAAGGCGACCGTCAACCGTCTCGCCTACACGCTCACCGTGCTCGGCTATTTGCGGCTCGACGAATCAGTCGGCAAATATGCGCTTGATGCCGGCGTGCTGTCGCTCGGTTTTGCGCTGCTGTCGGGTACCGACACGCTCGAACTCGCGCGCCCCCATATGCGCACGTTTGCACGCGAAGTGGGGGCGGCGGTGTCGCTCGGTTGCCGCGACGGCCTCGACATGATTTACCTCAATACCATCCGCAGTGAAACCGCGCTGACGCTCGGGCTCGCCTCCGGCTCAAAACTGTCGATGCTGACGAGTTCGATGGGACGCGCTTATCTCGCGGTGCAGCCGTCCGACGTGCGCGTGGCCTTGCTGGCCGAACTGAAAAAGGCCGCGGGCAAAGACGGCCCGGCTTTAGTGGCCGACGCGGAAGTCGAAATCGAAGCCTTCGCGCAGGAACGCTGCTGCTATTCGTTTCGCGCCTGGCATGACGATGTGAACGCAGTGGCGGTGCCGTTTCGCGAGCCGCGCGAAGGGCGCTGGCTGGTGCTCAGTTGCAGCGGACCGGCGTCGTCGATGGGAGAGGAGGTGTTTCGGGAAAGCGTCGCGCCGCGCCTGAAAGCCCTGGCGCGACGCCTGGGCGATACGGGTTGACGTGGCGGGTGAGGCGCTAATCGGCCAGAACTAATACTCAAGCCAAAAACGCAGCGGCAACATAAAAATGCTCGAGCGCCTCAAGCCGCCCGATCGTGATAATGCGCGTTGAACAACGGCCCTTGCACGAAGCGCACGTCGTATTGCTGAAGCGCGTCGAACTGCGGGCCGTCCATGACGCGATTGAAGATCAGCGGAATCCGTAGCCGGCTCGCGTAACCCACGAGCGGTTTGACCATCGATTCGCGCAACGCGACTGCCGCATCCATCTTGATGAAGTCGAGCCGCGCTGTATCGGACACCGACAGAATCTGCCCGGCATTCGACAGATTGCCCGCCACCTTGAAACCGTAGCGCTGATAGCTCCTGGTCAGATAGCCGAGGAAGGTCTTGTGCGCGACCGCTGCCGCCGGCAACTCAATCACCACGCGTGACGGATTCAGTCCGAACGACACCAGCACGCTCGAAAAATGCCGTCCGTGGTCGTACTTCACGCTCTTCAGCAAGCGCTCATGCACGCGCAGAAACAGCAGTCCATGCCGCTGCGTGCCGAAGAAATTGATTGCGTGCAGCGCGCGTGACATGCGGTCGAGCGCGACCAGCTCCTGATCGTCGGCAATCTGATCGAATGGGTCGAAGACGTCGAACGGCTCGCCATCGAGACGCTGCGTCACCGCCTGAAAACCCAGTTCATCGCCGAAACGGTCCACGCCCTCGGGACCCGACGAAAGCGACTGCGCCAACGAATGCACGCTGATATCGAAGATCGGCTCATAGGCGCTGCCGAGTCGGATGCCGTCGAATTCGGCCATGGCGTATTCGCTATGCACGCCTGTTCCCATCGCCAGATGTTCGCCGAGAAACGGGTGACCGGCGGCGCGGGCAATGAGGTCGGGGATGGTCGGCGGAATCATGAAGGACGAATGGATGGCAGTAGATGCGCACTCGGCGCTCGGCAGCGCGACTCGATTGCCGCATTTCCTGATGGTAGCAGTCCGCACCGCGCGCACATGAACAAAATGCTCATAACGTTATCGGCCGAACGCTTGTGCCATGGGCCGTTCCGGCTTCCGGACAGATCATTCAGGGTATACGTTAATTTCACTATCCGTAATTGGTTTTACTATACGTAAATTCAAGCGCGACTGCGATGGGTGAGTGCGTATGCTGGTGCTAAAGGGGCGCAGCGCGCGCTGCGCTGGCTCGCGAACTTCGATCCGACGCCGCCGATCGATGCGAACACACGTGTCGTCGTACGTGAGAAGCGTAACGACGGCGCGCCGCTCGCCGGGCTGTTCCGCGCCGGCCGCGGCCCAGCGGCGCCGCAGACCGCCTGACGTAGACAGCTCGCGTCGGCAGCTCATGTCGACAGCTCAAGTATCAACGGAGAACCTTGCATGAATACCGCAACAACCCCATCACGCACGCCGAATACCGCCAGTTCGCGGCTCGAAATCGAGCCGGGCTATCAGTCGGGTTTTGCGAACGAATTCGCAACCGAAGCACTGCCGGGCGCGCTGCCCGAGGGCCGTAACTCGCCGCAGCGCGCGGCCTATGGTCTGTATGCCGAACAATTGTCGGGCACCGCGTTCACCGCGCCGCGCGGCCATAACCGCCGTTCATGGCTGTACCGGATTCGTCCGGCCGCGGTGCATAAACCGTTCACACCGCTGCCGTCGGACCGGCTCGTCGCCAACTTTGCCGAAGTGCCGCCGACGCCGCCGAACCAGTTGCGCTGGGACGCGTTGCCGATGCCCGCCGAGCCGACCGATTTCATCGACGGCTGGGTGACGATGGCGGGCAACGGTTCAGCGGAAGCGATGAACGGTTGCGCGATCCATCTGTATGCGGCGAACCGGTCGATGAAGGACCGCTTCTTCTATAACGCGGACGGCGAGTTGCTGATCGTGCCGCAGGAGGGGCGGCTGCATATCGCGACCGAGTTCGGCCGGCTCGATGTCGAGCCGTTCGAGATCGCAGTGATCCCGCGCGGCGTGCGCTTTGCGGTGAGCTTGCCGGATGGCGCGGCGCGCGGCTACCTCTGCGAGAACTTCGGTGCGCTGCTGCGCCTGCCGGATCTCGGCCCGATCGGCTCGAACGGCCTCGCCAATCCGCGCGACTTCCTCACGCCGCATGCCGCCTACGAAGACCGCGAAGGCGCCTTCGAACTCGTCGCGAAGATGAACGGCAATCTGTGGCGCGCGGACATCGGCCATTCGCCGCTCGACGTGGTGGCGTGGCACGGCAATTACGCGCCGTACAAATACGATCTGCGCCGCTTCAACACGATCGGCTCGATCAGCTTCGACCATCCGGATCCGTCGATCTTCCTCGTGCTGCAAGCGCAAAGCGATACGCCGGGCGTCGATACGATCGACTTCGTGATCTTTCCGCCGCGCTGGCTCGCTGCCGAGGATACCTTCCGCCCGCCCTGGTTCCATCGCAACGTCGCGAGCGAATTCATGGGCCTCGTGCACGGCGTGTACGACGCGAAGGCCGAGGGGTTTGTGCCGGGCGGCGCGAGTCTGCACAACTGCATGTCGGGTCACGGCCCGGACGCGGACACCTTCGGAAAGGCTTCGCATAGCGATACGTCGACGCCGAACAAAGTCCGCGACACGATGGCCTTCATGTTCGAAACCCGCATGCTGATCAAGCCGACCCGTTTCGCACTCGAAACCGCGCAATTGCAGGCGCATTACTACGAGTGCTGGCAAGGTCTCAAGAAACATTTCAATCCGGAGCAACGATGAACGCATTGAGCGATCTTCAGGCGACGCTCGATCCGTCGCGCAAGAGCTGGATCGAATCGGCCAACGAATCGACGAACGATTTTTCGATTCAGAATCTGCCGTTCGGTATTTTCAGCGACAGGAACAATGCCGCGCGCCGCGTGGGCGTGGCGATCGGTGACGAGATCGTCGATCTGGCGGCGCTCGAGGCGGCTGGTGTGCTGAAGGTCTCGAAGGATGGCGTTTTTGCCCGCGACACGCTCAACGATTTCATCTCGCTCGGCCGCGATGCATGGCGCAGCGTGCGCATTCAGTTGAGCAGCCTGCTGGCGCGCGACACGGCGAGCTTGCGCGACGATGCTGCCTTGCGTTCGAAGGTGCTGGTGCGCCAGGCCGACGCGCAACTCCATCTGCCGGTGCAGATTCCCGGCTACACCGATTTTTATTCGTCGAAGGAGCACGCGACCAACGTCGGCTCGATGTTCCGGGATCCGAAGAATGCGCTGCTGCCGAACTGGTCGGAGATGCCGATCGGCTATAACGGGCGCGCTTCGTCGGTGGTGGTGAGCGGCACGCCGGTGCGCCGTCCCAACGGTCAACTGAAGCTGCCTGATCAGGAGCGCCCGGTATTCGGCGCGTGCCGCAAGCTGGATATCGAACTGGAGACGGGTTTCGTGATCGGTCGGGGTAACGCCTTGGGCGAGCCGATCGCATGCGCCGATGCCGAAGCGCATATCTTCGGCATGGTGCTGCTGAACGACTGGAGCGCGCGCGATATCCAGCAGTGGGAATACGTGCCGCTCGGACCGTTCAACGCGAAGACTTTCGCGACCACCATCTCGCCGTGGATCGTCACGCTCGACGCGCTCGAGCCGTTCCGCGTCGCGCAGCCGGTGCAGGAACCGCAGCCTTTGGCGTACCTGCGTCACGACGGCGAGCATGCTTTCGACATCTCGCTGGAAGTGAAGCTGCGGCCACAACACGCGAAGCAGGCGAGCACGATCGCGCGGACCAACTTCAGGCACATGTACTGGACGATGGCGCAGCAACTCGCGCATCACACCGTGTCGGGATGCAATACGCGCGTCGGCGATCTGATGGGTTCGGGGACGATTAGCGGTCCGGCCGAAGATTCATTCGGCAGTCTGCTGGAGCTGACCTGGAATGCGAAGAAACCGTTGGCCTTGGAGGATGGCGGCACACGTGCGTTTATCGAAGATGGTGATGAGCTGACCCTCGCCGGGTGGTGCCAGGGGGATGGCTATCGAGTCGGGTTTGGCACGTGCGTCGGGGAGATTTTGCCGGCGCTCCGGTAGCGCCGTGGCTCACTTCGCCAGCAATCCAAACACGGCAACCCCGTTCGTCGTACCGACATAAACCTTCCCATTGGCAATCATCGGCGTGATGAACTTGTTCCCCACGCCGAACTGGTCGCGCGTACCCATCTGATTGCTGTTATACAACTCGGTGGCAAGATTGCCGGGATCAAACGCATGCAACGCCGCAACGTTGCCATTCTCAGCCGCCCACACAATCCCGTTGGCAGAACCATTGGCCGAAATGCTGGGCGTCGTCCCAGGATAAACAAAAGTCATCGCGGTCTGACTGGAAGGCGTCGCCGATAACCGCGCATTGGTGATCGTGAACGCCTTCAAATGATCGCTGACGGAGCCAAAATAAACCGTGTTGTTGAAATAGGCCGGCATGCCGAATTCGCCGCCGCTCAACTGCGATGGAATTTCCTGGTAGATGTTGTCGCCGGCCGGATTGAATTTGCCCATCGAGTCGCGATTCAGGACGTAAATAATGTCGTCCTTACCCGTGCCCAGCGTGAGATGGTGAACCGCGCCGCCCGCATCCGCGAGATCGGGCAGCACGAGCGCGCCACCCGAGCCGAGATCCTCGTCGGCGTTCGACTCCTGAACGACGCTCGACATCGCGAAGTAATCCGCGACCGACAGCCCGCCAACCGTGCCGAGTTTCAGATACGTATTGCCATAGTCGCCTTGAGCGGGAAAGCCGCTGGCGTTGAGCGTCGTATCGAACGTGCCGTTCGCGTCGAGCAGATAAATCGACGATCCGTCCGACGCGGGGCCGGCGCCGCTCATCCAGATCGCGCCGTCAGAACCATTCGGCGTGACGTCGAGCACGGAAGTCTGCTGCAAGGTATCGGCGCTGTAGCCGATGATCCAGCCGGTGTAAGCGCCCGCGTCGCAATGCGAGGTCCACGTCGTGTAAATGACGCCGTTGAGCAACAGCAACGCCGCGCGATCCGCGTAAGACGACGGCGCGAATATGACGCTGCCGTTCGAATTGTTGGCGCCGCTGCCCGGATACGACGCAGTGACTTCGGTCGGGCCGTTCAGCAGTTCGGCGCCGCTCGCGAGGTCGAGCGCGTGCACGCGCTGGTGGTAGGCGCCGGCCGCGTCTTTCGTCATCGCGACAACATAGATCGTGCCGTGCGCCCCGCGTGAGCGGTCGATTACCGGCGTCGACGTGATGCCGATCTCCGGGGTGATCCGGGGGCAACCGAGATCGTCGCTCGGCGTTTCGCCGACGCGGAGCGCCGATACTTTCCACAGTTGCGCGCCGGTATCGGCGTCGAATGCAAATACGCTGTCGTGCTCGGTCACGACGTACAGCACGTTATGCGTGCCGCCGGCAATCGCCAGCGATCCGACGAACAGCGGCTCGCCATCCACCTTGCCGTCCACCGTAAAGAAGCCGACTTTGCCGAACGTAGTCGCGTTGACGTTCGCGGGGGTGAGGATCGTTTCGTTGAGGTTCTGGCCGGTGCGCGCGATGTCGTTGTGGTAGGTCGCGACATCGCCGGCCGCGGACGTCACTGTGCCGCCTGACGACATGCCTGTACCCGAAGTGCCCGTGCCGCCCGTCGTGCCCGTGCTTCCCGTTCCACCGGTTGCGCTGCCGGTGCCGCTGCCACCGGCGCTGGCCGCACCTGAAGTCCCGCCGCCACCGCCGCCCCCGCAACTCATGAAGATCGACGCGCAAACAATCAGCACGCTCAGCAGGAAAAAACGACGCGGGATGGGCAGAGTTGGCATGGCGTTCTCCCCGATGCCGGCCACTGTGCCATGAGACGTCGGCTGTCCTGGCGAAGCGCCGTGCAAAGTGGCACCAAAATTAGCACCAAACGTGCAATCGGAAGCGCCAAAAATCAGTGCCGGAGCGTCATCCGATCGCGCGCAGCGGCGCCCGCCGGTCATTCACATCTTTGCGGGGCCTGGTGTGGGGCTTTGCGAGGATTGGGCGAACGCGGACGGTGGCCGCGTTCGGCGGTATTTTCCAGGGGCGGCCGGGGCGATCCGCCGGCCGCGTCAGTGCTCAACCCGGCACGGCCATCCGTTGCGTACGCCGGTCGATCGACACCGACCACAGCGTCAGCATCAGCGCGCCGGTCGAGGTCGCGACGCCGACCCACGGCAAGGTAGTCAGCTGCGCGCCCGCGCCGATCGCCATGCCGCCGAGCCAGGCGCCCGTCGCATTGCCGAGGTTGAAGGCGCCCTGATTCAAGGTCGATGCCAGATTCGGCGCATGGTTCGCGCGGTCGACGATCAGCATTTGCAGCGGCGGCACAATCGCGAAGGCCAGAACGCCCCACACGAAGATCGTGATCATCGCCGGAATCTCCGCGTGCATCGTGCCGGCGAAGACAGTCAGGATCACGACGATCGCCAGCAAAAACGCCACCAGCGACGGCAGCAGCCGCCAGTCGGCCAGCTTGCCGCCGAGCGTGCTGCCGACCGTCAGGCCGAGGCCGAACAGCAGCAGCACCAGCGTGACCGCATGCGGGGTGAAGCCGGTCACGTCTTCGAGAATCGGCGTGATGTACGTGAAGGTCGAAAAGAGGCTGGCCGATGCGAGCACGCTGATGCCGAGCACCATCAGCACTTGCGGATTCTTCAGCACGCTGAACTCGCGCACGAGGCTGGCCTTCTGCATGTCGATTTTCGACGGCAGGCACACGGCGAGCGCGCCCGCGGCGAGCACGCCGATGCCGGTGACCGCCCAGAAGGTCGCGCGCCAGCCGACCGCCTGGCCGAGCGCGGTGCCGAGCGGCACGCCGAGCACGTTGGCGAGCGTGAGGCCGGTGAACATCAGCGCAATGGCTTGCGCGCGGCGGTTCGGCGCGACCAGACCGGCCGCGACCACCGAACCGATGCCGAAGAACGCGCCGTGGCAGAACGCCGTGACGATGCGCGCGGCCATCAGTACCGCGTAACCCGGGGCGACCGCGCACAGCAGATTGCCGACGATGAACACGCCGATCAGGCACATCAGCGCCTTCTTGCGCGGCATGTTCGCCACCGCGATCGCGACGATCGGCGCGCCGATCGTGACGCCGAGCGCGTAGGCCGACACCAGCATGCCGGCAGCGGGAATCGACACGGCCAGGTCGCGCGCGACATCGGGCAGCAAGCCCATGATCACGAATTCAGTGGTACCGATTCCAAAAGCGGCAACGGCAAGGGCGAGCAGGGGTAAAGGCATGATGATGGAGCGAGAATCGGCGTGGCGGGGAGCGCCACGCGGCAGGCGCGCGTTTTCGGGGCGAAAAGCGCATGCGCCGTGCAAGGGGTAAACAGTAAGGGATTCTACCTAAGTCAAAACGGCTTTGCTGAGCGTCAAGCGGACTGTTGTTTTTCGCTGAAAGACGCGGCGGGGCGGGCTTAAACGGCGATGGTCCGGTGTTTGGCCGGTGTTTGGCCGGCCCTAGCGGCCGCTGCCGCCGGGGCCGAGCGTTTCGCCGTGGCGGCCGGCGCCGTCGGCGAAACGGGCGGCGCCCGCGACGCCTTCGTCGAACACCGCCTGATAGCCGCCGGCGCCTTCGCGCCGCAGCGCGTCGGCGAGATCGTCGAGCATGCTGTGCTCGAACGCGGAGCGGCGGTCGGCCAGCAACGCCGCTTGCGGAAACGCTGCCAGCTCGGCGGCCAACTGTTCGGCCGCTGCGCGCGCCTCGCCCGTGCGCACGATGCGGTTGGCCAGACCGAAGCCGAGCGCTTCCTCGGCATGCACGGCGCGGCCGGTCAGAATCAGGTCCAATGCGCGCGAGAGCCCGATCAGGCGCGGTAGCCGGATCGTGCCGCCGTCGATCAGCGGAATGCCGACACGGCGGCAGAACACGCCGAGCACCGCGTCTTCTTCGACCACCCGCAGGTCGCACAGCGCGGCCAGTTCCAGACCGCCCGCGACGGCGTATCCGGCGATCGCCGCGATCACCGGTTTGCTGAAGGCCATGCGTGTCGGTCCCATCGGGCCGGGGCCGCTGCCGTCGGCATGCAGTTCGTTGCGGCGCGCGTCGTCGGCGAGCGCGGTGAGGTCCGCGCCGGCGCAGAAGGTGCCGCCCGCGCCGAACAGCACCGCCGCACGCCACGCCGGTTCTGCTTCGAAGCGGCGGAAGGCGGCGCTGAGCGCATCGGCGGTAGGGCGGTCCACGGCATTACGCCGGGCCGGACGATCGAGCACGATAGTGGCGACGCCGGTAGTCTCATTGGCCTCGATGCGCACGTGGTCAGTGAAATTTTGGGTGGATATCATCGTTGTCTCCGTAAGACCTGCGGACGCCCGCCGATGCCGGGTGATTAAACCACTGGCTTGTCATGCTTCTTACACAATCGACTCGTAGCGTAGGCGCTCTTTTAACCCGCTGGCGCTTGCGCGCTGGCTTATCGAGCCTGCCTTTGCCATTGTCCAACCCATCGTCCGCTGCCGCGCCGGCCGGTGCCGAGCCGGTCTGGATCGTGCCTCTGCATGACCATCCATGGTACGACCATGTGCGTCTGAAGCGCGTCTTCGTCACCGACGGCACGCGGCATCAAGTGGTATTGGTCGACGCGCGCAAGCTGCTGGCGTGCGCGGATCGCGACGACACCGGTTACGTGTTGAGGCCGGTCGCCGAATGGCATTCGGGCAAGATGCGCGGCATCCGCGAGTTTCTCGATCCTGACAACCCACGCATTCCGGCGATGCCGTACGTGACGGTCACGACGCGTCGCGCGCCGGGTTTGTTGGGCTGGTTGGGTCTGGAGCGCGAGGGCGTGGTGGCGTTTCGCAATGGCCAGCATCGCGCGCGCTATCTGGCCGATGCCGGCGCGCGCTGGTTTCCGGTGGAAGTGCACGAACGTGAGGCGGCGTTGCTGCGCGCGGTGTGCGGCGCCGCGGACGATGCCCGCACGGCGATTCGCTCGATTACGGTGGAAGGGGGCGCCTAGCCGGGGGCGCCGCCCGCCTAACCGCGCGCCTGCACAACATTGCGCGGCGTACCCGCCTGCCATGCCGCGACGTTATCGAGCGTGGTCTGCGCGATCTCGCTCATCGCCTCGCGCGTGAAGAACGCCTGATGCGCGGTGACGATCACGTTCGGAAACATCAGCAGACGGGCCAGCACGTCGTCCTGCAGCGGCAGGTTCGAGTGGTCTTCGAAAAACAGGCGGCCTTCTTCCTCGTACACGTCGAGTCCGAGATGGCCGAGCTGCCCGTCCTTCAGCGCGCCGATCAGCGCATTGCTTTCGACGAGGCCGCCGCGCCCGGTATTGATCAGCATCGCGCCCCGTTTCATCTTGGCCAGCGCGCGGCCGTCGATCAGATGGTACGCGCCGGGCACCAGAGGACAGTGCAGGCTGACGACATCGGCTTCCGCCAGCAGGGTATCGAGCGGCACGTAGCGAGCGCCGAGCGCGAGCAGGTCTTCGGCGGGCGTGCCGGGGTCGTGCGCGAGCACTTGCATGCCGAAGCCCGCCATGATGCGGCCGAACACGCGGCCGATCATGCCGGTGCCGATCACGCCCACGGTCTTGCCGTGCAGATCGACGCCGAGCAGTCCATGCAGGGAGAAGTCGCCTTCGCGCGTGCGCGCGACCGCGCGCGGCAGCCGCCGGTTCAGCGCGAGAATCAGGCCGGCCGCATGCTGGGCGACGGCGTGCGGCGAGTAGGCCGGCACCCGCGCGACTGTGATGCCGAGACGCTCGGCCGCGGCCAGATCCACATGATTGAAGCCTGCAGGGCGCAGCGCGATCAGGCGCGTGCCGCCGGCATGGAGTCGCTCGAGCACGGCGGCGTCGACGTTGTCGTTGACGAACGGGCAGACCACTTCATAACCCTGCGCGAGGATCGCGGTTTCGCCATCGAGGTGCGATTCCTGGAAGTGCAGTTCATAGCGATGCCTGCCGTTTGCCTCGGTGAACGTGTCGCCGGCGTTCTGAAGTTGCTGGTACTGGGTCTGCTGTCGCTGTGGCCACCGGCAAGAAACTCGACAAGAGCAAGGTGAAATGACGCATTGATCTGTACATTGATCGACGTTTCCGGGCGCTGAGGCATAGTCAAAAAACTTGCGCAATCGCTCGGATCGGTGAATGATCGAATCGACGGCCTCGCCAATGTCATCGTTGGCGAGGCCGCTTGTTCCTTTGCGCTCGGACATTCACGTATCGATCATGCCGACCTCATCATCCAATTCCGCGTTCCCCGCAGTGCCCTGTCCGGTTGTCGAATCGCTCGACGCCATTCTTCCCGAAGAGCCGTTGCTGATGATGGGCGCCGGCCCGGTGCCGATTCCCGCCGCCGTCGCCAAGGCCAACACGGTCGTGATCAATCACCTGGGCGGCACGATGGTGAAGGTGATCGGCCAGGTGAAGACGATGGCGCGCTACGTGTTCCAGACGAATTCGAAATGGGTGCTGGGCGTAGCGGGTCCGGGTTCGGCCGCGATGGAAATGGCGATCTCCAATCTCGCGTGGGAAGGCACGCGGGTGCTGAGCATCAAGAACGGCTTTTTCAGCGAGCGCATGGCGGAGATGGGACGGCGGGTAGGCGCGCAGGTGACGACGTTGGAGGTCGCCGACCGCTCGGTTGCGAGCCTCGACCAGATTGCCGAGGCGATCCGCCGCGAGCGTCCGGAGATCGTGACGGTGGTGCAGGGCGAGACGTCCAATACGGTGTGGAATTACCACTTGAAGGACATTGTGGCGTTGGCGAAGGCCGCGGGCGCGCTCGTGATCGTCGACGCGGTGTGCACGTTGAGCACGATGCCGCTCGAGATGGACGCATGGGGGATCGATGCGGTGATTACCGGCGGACAGAAGGGGTTGTCATCGATTCCGGGTGTGTCGCTGATTGCGTTTTCCGATGCGGCCTGGGAGCGGGTGAAGGGCCGCACGGCGCCGAATGCGCATTGGTGTCTCGACGCATCGCTCGCTGAGAACTTTTGGCATAACGCGGGGTATCACTACACTGCGCCGGTGTCGGGCGTGCTGGCATTACACGAGGCTTTGCGTCTCGTGTGCGCCGAGACTTTGGAAAAGCGTTTCGCGCGGCATTTGAAGTGCTCTTTGGCCTTGCAGGAAGGCGTGACGGCTTTGGGCTTGCAGTTGTATACGCCTGCGGCTTGCCGGTTGAATTCGGTGGTCGGGATCGAGGTGCCCGTTGGGTTGAGTTCCGCGGATGTTTGCTCGCATATTTCGCGGCAGCATCAGGTGGAAATTTCGGGTTCGTTTGGATTGCCTATTGTCCGGATCGGGCAGATGGGGGAGCAGTGCCGCGAACATAATCTGTTCCGCACGGTGCATGCGCTGGGAAGGACGATGGTGGATCTTGGCGTTAAGGTTGATTTGCCGGCGGGTGTGGCAGCGCTTGAGCGCGGGTTGTCGGAAGGGAAGTAAAGGTTGTTTGCCTGCGCGGTGGTTTGTTATGGTTTCCAGGGGCTGGTCGTTGCTTGTTCTGGTTTCTTTGGGCGCGGAGGTGTCAGGAATTTTGTGTGCTGAGGTCGGTTAAAAATCTCAGCTGATGGCGGCGGTGAACCGCTCGCCGAACAGAATGGCGAACTGATTGACTGCTTGCCGCCAGGTAATAGGTGGCATCTTCCAATCCTTTTCGATGTTGCGCAAGGCCAGGTACAGCAGTTTGCTGGCGGCTTCGTCGCTGGGGAAGTGACCGCGGTTCTTGACGATCTTTCGCAGCTGCATATGCATGCTCTCGATCGCATTGGTCGTGTATATGATCTTGCGTACTTCCGGCGGATAGGCGAAGAACGGGATGACTTGCTCCCATTGGCGCTGCCACATCGCGGCCACGGTGGGGAATTTGCGCCCCCACTCGCCTTGAGAGAAGGCTTGCAGGGCGACTGCCGCCGCTTCGGCCGTGGCAGCCTGATAGATCGGCTTGAGCGCGGTTGCCAGCGGCCTACGGTCCTTCCAGCTCGCCAGATTCAGCGAATTGCGGATCAGGTGCACGATGCACGTCTGGATCTGCGCGGCTGGATACACCGCTTCGATCGCCTCGGGGAAACCGCGCAAGCCATCGACGACGGCGATCAGGATGTCGTGCAAGCCACGGTTCTTCAGTTCGTTGAAGACCTTCAGCCAGAACTTGGCTCCCTCGGTTTGCTCGATCCACAAACCCAGCACTTCCTTGCGGCCGTCGGCGCGAATGCCCAGCGCCAGATACACCGCCTTGTTCCTGACCGTGCCTTCGTCGCGGATCTTCAGCCGAAGTGCGTCGAAATACACGATCGGATACATTGCCTCAAGCGGGCGTTGCTGCCACTGTTCGACCTCGGCCAGCACCTCATCGGTGACAGTCGAAATCAGATCGGGCGACACCTGCAGGCCATACAGTTCCAGCAAATGGCCCTGGATCTCGCGCACGCTCATGCCGCGCGCGTACATGCTGATGACGTGATCGTCGAAACCCGGCAGCCGGCGCTGATATTTGCCCACCAGTTGCGGCTCGAATGTCGCCTGCCGGTCACGCGGAATGTCCAGATTCAGTTCGCCGTTGGGCGTGATGACCGTCTTGCGGCTCGTGCCGTTGCGGTGGTTGCCGGCCTTGCCTTGCTCCGCCTCGTTCTCCAGGTGATGCGTTAGCTCCGCCGCCAGCATGCGCTCAGCCAGTTGCTTCTTCAGTTGCCCGGCCAGGCCCGATTCGCCGAGAACCGACTCCGCATCCTTGTTCTGAATCTGCGCCAGCAGTTGATCGATCAGTTCATCGGGGAACAGCTTCAGCGCCTTCGGGTTCTTGATCTTCTTAGTCACAGTTGCTTCGGTCATAGGACGTTGTTTCCGTTATCGTCTCATGACCTCGGCACACTAAAATTCTGACAGGCTCTTGGGCGCCCGCTTGCTTTGTTCGGAGGGTTATTGGGTTCCTCCCCTGGGCCCAGGCGGTCGATCGTGTTTTCTGGCGAGGTAACCGCCGAGCCTTGCAATCCGGAGCACGACTTCGGCTAACGACAGAATCCGGGTGGGGGGCTTGTCGGTACTGTGGATGCGGCAATACAGCGCGCGCCATACGATAGGTTGCAACAGCACGTCGCACGGCAGTTCGCCGTCCAGTCGAGCCGTAGGGTCGCAAAGAAGATGCGCCAGCTGATTACCGCAAACAGAGAGCGGTGGCGCGCACGAACCGATCGAGGTTACCGAATTGCCTTGCCTCGATGCGGCAGCCACTCTTGAGTACGCGATGCCACGATTCGATGGTCCAGCGCCGCGCGTATAACGCAAGGCGTTCGAGTACTTCTTCGCGCGTACGTACGCGCAGGCACCGAACTGAGCAACATCCATTCGAGCGGCTCGATCCCTTCGGCGGCGTCGGTTTCCAGCGCGTGGATGGCGAATACTTCGACTTCTGGCAACCCTTTGTGGTGACGGTGGCGCGGCGGGCGAAGCCGCACCGGCGCGCATCGCAGCGTCAGCCGCGCGCTGCGCGCAGGCGCCCTGCCCGAGGCGGGTATCTGCAACTCGGTCCGACCCAGCATCGGCGTTGCCGCGACGGTGTCCCAAAGATACTTCTCGGGATGGCCACGCTGCGGTTCCACGCCGCGCGAACCAGCCAATCGATGCCGGCGCCTCGTTCAGCCACGAACACATCATAGATATCGCCTTCACGATCGCACACGCCGACGATGTGCGTATCGGGGCAATGCGCCTTGAGTGTGCTCAGATGCTCGAGGCCCTCAAGCCACTTTGCGCTTTCCTTGTCGCGAATGCAGCGTTGCCGACCCTTGCCGAACTCATCCGGTGCACGCGCCCTGGTCTTCATGCCCAGCACGCCCAGCAACTTCTACGCTGATATGCGAACAATTCACCGATTTGCGGGGAAACTTCAGCCCTGAGCGGGGGAAGAGCGGGGTCCAATGCGAAGGGCCGCATAGCCCGCTGCAAAGAAAAAAGCCGCTCTTTGGAGTAATGCCGTTCAGTTAAGAACTGAACGGCATTTTTGTTTTTGGGGCTGGAAGAGGTTGTAAACGAGGCGTCGAGGTGTTAACTTTTCGGCGCGATGCTCTCCAGCCACCTCACCTATCTGCTCGAAGTACAACAGCCGGTTGCCGACCTGAGCCGGCTGGCTGAGCATCTGCCGTACGAGTGGATTGAACGCGCGGTTCACGCGACGGGCACCGCAAGCATCCGGCGTCGGCGCTTGCCGGCTGAACAGGTCGTCTGGCTGGTGATCGCGCTGGCGATGTACCGGCACTGGTCGATCAGCGAGGTGCTCGACAGTCTCGATCTGGCGTTGCCCAACGAACATGCGCCGTTCGTGAGCAAGAGTGCGGTGGCGCAGGCGCGCCAGCGTATCGGTGAGGCGCCGCTGGCGTGGCTGTTTGAACAGACCGCACGCGCCTGGACGACACAGGACGCAGACCATCATGCATTCAAGGGCTTGAGCCTGTGGGCGATGGACGGCACCACACTGCGCACCGCCGACAGCCCGGCCAACCGCGAGCACTTCGGCGCCCAGGTCTATCCCAGCGGCAAGATCGCCAGCTATCCGCAGGCGCGCGCAGTAACGCTGACAGCGATTCCGACCCACCTGGTTGCCGGCATCAACTTCGGCCGCTACGACACCAACGAAATGGTGTGCGCCAAAGGCCTGCTGCCGCAGATACCGGACGATTCACTCACGGTGTTCGACAGTGGCTTTATGGCCGCTGAAATCCTGTGCGGCCTGACGATGAACGGACGTAACCGCCACTTCCTGATTCCCGCCAAGAGCAATACCTGCTGGGACGTGATCGCTGGCACAGCTGACGATGCAACGGTGCGCATGCGCGTTTCACCGCAGGCGCGCAAGAAGTGTCCTGCGTTGCCCGAATTCTGGATTGCACGCGCAATCCGTGCCATCGATGCGCGCGGGCGCGAACGCATATTGCTGACCTCATTGAGCGATCGCCGACGCTTTAAACCCGCCGATATCGTCGCCTGCTACGAGCGCCGCTGGCAGATCGAAACCAGCTACCGGGAGCTCAAGCAGTCGATGCTGGGCATGGAGTTGACCTTGCGCAGTCGCACCGTCGACGGTGTCCGTCAGGAGATCTGGGGCGCGTTGATCGCCTACAACCTGATTCGCCGTGAAATGGCGAGTGCTGCATGGGAAGCGAAACTTGCGCCGACCGACATCAGCTTCGTGCGCGCCTTGCACACCATCCAGCACGAAATGATGTGGGCCGCCGTGACACCGGCATACGCAAAACTGCCCGCCTGCCTTCAGCGTCTACGTGAACGCCTCAAGGCTCTACCCAACGAAAAACGACCCGACCGCACATGCGACCGGGTCGTCAAATCACGCCCTCAACGCTATACCGTTCGACATCTTAAGAGGGACCTTAACTGAACGGCATTACGCTCTTTGGAGCGGCTTCAGACTGCTGACAAAGTACCCCCAAAGCCTGGCCACGCGCCAGGCTTTGTCGTTTAATGAGCGTCATGCTCAGGAAACCGACGGCCATGCAGCACGAACTCGAGATGGTGACGCTCGAGGAACTCGTGCCAAAGGACCACCTGCTGCGCAAGATCGACGCGGCGGTGGATTTCGAATTCATCCGCGAGAAGGTGGCGCACCTGTACTGCGCGGACAACGGGCGTCCCGCGCTCGATCCGGTGGTGATGTTCAGGCTGCTGTTCATTGGCTACCTGTTCGGGGTGCGCAGCGAGCGCCAGCTCATGCGCGAGGTGCAGGTCAATGTCGCGTACCAGTGGTTCGCGCGGTTCCGGCTGACCGACCGGGTGCCGGATGCCTCGACGTTCTCGCAGAACCGGCGCCGGCGTTTCACGGACACGACGGTCTACCAGCAGATCTTCGATGCAATCGTTGAGCAGGCGATGGGGCGCGGCATGGTCGAGGGACGGGTGCTCTACGCCGACAGTACGCACCTGAAGGCCAACGCCAACAAGAAGAAGTTCGATCTGGTGCAGGTTGAGCAGAAGCCGTCGGCGTATCTGGCCGCACTGGATGCCGCGGTCGACGCGGATCGTGCCGCGCACGGTAAAAAGCCACTCAAACGGGACGAACGCAAGGCGGACGGGGACAAGGACAACAACGACGAGGGGCCGGGTTCACCGGAGGCGGGCAAGGACAAGGAAACGAAGGTCAGCCGCACCGATCCGGACAGCGGCTACATGGTTCGGGACGACAAGCCCACCGGGTTCTTCTACTTGGATCACCGCACGGTCGACGCGCGCTATTCGATCATCACCGACACCCACGTGACACCGGCCTCGGTGCACGACAGCCAGCCGTATCTGGCGCGGATGGACCGGCAGCGCGAGCGCTTTGGTTTCCATGTGCAGGCCGTGGGGCTGGATGCGGGCTACTTCGCGCCAGCGATCTGCCAGGGACTGGAGGATCGGGGCATTGATGGCGTGATGGGCTATCGCAAGCCAAACCACAAACCGGGGTTCTTCTACAAACGCAACTACGGGTACGACCGGTATCGCAAGGAATACACCTGCCCGCAGGGACAGGTGCTGCCCTACAGCACCACGAACCGCGCGGGCTACCAGGAGTTCAGGTCCGATCCGGCGCGCTGTGGCGCCTGCCCGGTGCGCAGCCAGCGCACGGGCAGCGCAAACCACGTGAAGGTGGTCATCCGGCACGTGTGGGAGCGCGCAAAGGAGCGGGTGGACGCACGTCGCCTGACCGACTGGGGCAAGGCGATCTACAAACGCCGCAAGGAGACGGTGGAGCGCAGCTTCGCGGATGCCAAGCAGTTGCATGGACATCGCTACGCGAGGATGCGCGGGCTGCGCAAGGTGGCCGAGCAGTGCCTGTCGGGCGCGGCCGCGCAGAACATCAAGAAGATCGCCCTGCTGGTGGCACGCCTGCGGGCGTGTTTATGTGCGTCTCACGGCTCCTGCATCCGTCTGCAGAGCCTCGGCGGCTCGATTCTGGCCTTTATCGCCCGAAATCTCGTACCGCACGTCACGATTCGCGTCGCCTGAAAAACAAAACCCCACGCTCCGAAAAACGTGGGGTTGGTCAGCAGTCTGAGGGCGATAAATCGCGCCTTTTAACTGGTGCGGCGGGTTGCCGCTTCCGGTCGACTGCGACGCGATTCTCCTCCCGATTTTTTATCGGCGATTGTGCGCCTGCGCACAAAGCGGGACGTTGCTACGCCCGTAGAGTTAGCGGGCAGCAGGAGCCTCAAGCCGCGGTACGGAGAAGTACTCATCGTTTGAGACACGGCGCGTGCCACGATGCGCCGGCTCGCGCGCGAGCAGGGTTTCCGTGCCGCGTCAAAGCTTGTACGCCAGCGCGCCCTTAACGAGGCGGCAGTTGGATTTCTGCTCGGATTCAATTATCGACCGCGCGATTTCCTGCGATGGTTTCGAAGGTTTACGTACGTATGACGATCAAGGAATCGATACTATGGCGAGCGGATACGGTTCTGATCAAATGGTAGGGGTCGTCGTGGGCGCCGAACTCAACGGACTCGGCGTGGCGAGGTCGCTCGCCTGTGCGCGCGTTCCGGTCATAGCGGTCGATACAAAGACTATTCGTGCCGGAATGTGGTGCCGCTACGTCCGCGGTCACTTCATCAAAAGCTTTATCGGAAAAGCTTTTGCCGATGACATGATCGAGCTCGGCAAAAGGTTCGATCAGCCTCCGGTTCTCATTTTGACCGACGAAGACGCGGTGCATGCGGTGTCGGAAAATCGCGAAGCGCTTTCCAACTGGTTTCGTTTCCGCCTTCCGATGGACGACACCGTCAAGATGTTGTCCAGCAAGGCTAGATTTCACGACTTCGCCTTGAAACACGGCTTTCCGGTTCCGCGGTCCGTGATTCTCGAGAAACTGTCCGACATTGAACATTTGTCGGCGTTACGCTATCCGTGCGTGCTGAAGCCGGACGACAAACGCAATGTATTGAGGGGCGAGAAGGAGCGCGCAGTGCGCGTCGACTCTCTCAGCGCTGCGCGGGCGCGGGCTACCGCCATGCTGGCCTCGCCCGGCGGCATCGTGGCGCAGGAGTGGATCGAGGGGCCCGACAGCAACATCCATTTCACGCTTTTCTATCGGGGCAGCGGTGGGCGTGTGGTCAGCATCTTTACCGGGCGCAAGGTTCTCAGTTCCCCGCCCGGTGTCGGTAATACCGCCATATGCGTTGCCGCACCTGAAGCGCGCGAAGTGCTCGAGCCGCTGACATTGTCGTTCGCCGAGCGAGCCGGCTTCGACGGCATGGGCAGCATCGAATACAAGTGGGACGACAACTACAGGCAGTTCGTGATGGTCGAGCCGACGGTCGGCCGTACGGACTGGCAGGAAGAAATCGCCACGCTGTGCGGGGTCAATATTCCGCTTGCCGCTTACCGGCATGAACTCGGACTGCCGCCCGTACCTGATCGATCGTGCCGGGTACCGGTCGCATGGCGCGCGACGTTTGCCGACCGCGCGCCGCCTCATCTCCTGCGCGAGCGCACGAAGATCGTCGACGGATATTTTCGCTGGAGCGATCCCTTTCCAGCACTGCAGTTTTATTGCCTGCTCAGTCCACTGCGACGCATGAAGCGCAGGTGGAAGGCGATCAAAGCACCCAAATCGCTGCAAGTGAAAGCTTAGCGTGGGCTGGCTTTGACAACGTGTCGCGTTTCGCGACGCTGGCCTCGCGGATGGGCGCTTTGCAGCCGTGAATGCCGTCCCTGGATGGAGATGATCAATGTCCTTGACCGACACCGCCATCATTGGCGCAGGGCCCTATGGGTCGTCTTTGGCCGCACACCTGAGAGCCGCGGGTGTGGCCCATCAGATTCTCGGGCAGCCGATGCGCGCCTGGATCAACTTCATGCCGCCCGGCATGCTCCTACGTTCCGAGGCGTTCGCTTCGAACCTTCATGCGCCGCAATGCGGATTTACGCTCAAGGACTATTGCCGCCAGAAGGGTCTGCGCTATCAGCCGATGGGCATGGCAGTGCCGCTCGAGACGTTCGTGGACTACGCGCTTTGGTTTCAGTCGAATCTCGTCGGCGATATCCAGGCGGTCGACGTCGTCAATCTGCGACGCATCGACGGGAACTTTCAATTGGCGCTGAGCGACGGCCGCTCCCTCGTCGCGCGCAAGGTGGTGATCGCTTTGGGACTCAAGGGGTTCGCGCAAACCCCTCTCGCACTGCAAGGCCTGCCTGAACGCTACGCGTCTCATTCGGCGCTGTATGGGAACCTCGCATGGGCGCAAGGCAAAGACGTCGTCATTGTCGGCGGCGGACAGTCGGCGCTGGGACTCGCCGCGCTGCTGCACGAGCGGGGATCGCGTGTTCACGTGCTCATGCGCGAAGCGGGCGTGATATGGCATGCAAGACCGGAAGCTTCGCGCGGCATCGTATCCAGGCTTGCGCTTCCCGACGCGGGCCTCGGACGAGGCTGGCGGTCGCTCTTCCTGTCTGAATATCCGCGCCTTTTCCACATGCTCGATCACGGGCGGCGCAAACAGATCATGGAGAGGTCGTCTGGAGCGTCCGGCGCCTGGTGGCTGCGCGATCGCGTCGTCGACAAGGTGAAGATCTCGTTTCGGACGGAGGTTCGGTCCGCCGCTATCGACAACGATCAGGTCATCCTGCGCGTGATGAGCGAGAAGAAAGAATCGTTCGTCGCCGCCGACCATGTCATTGCCGCGACAGGCTTCAAGACCGATATGAGACAGCACGAGTTTCTATCGAAGGAAATCGTGGACGCGATTTCGGTCAACGGTGGGCTGCCCGAACTCACGTCCCACTTCGAAACACAGGTTCGCGGCCTCTATGTGATCGGCCCGGCTTCCGCTCACAGTTTTGGGCCCGTCATGCGGTTTGTCTACGGAACGAAGCACGCTGCGCCCAGCGTGGCGCGGCATATCGCCGATTCGTTGAAAGCGGGCGCGAGAGAAGACGTGTGGTCCGCTGGCGAAGCCCCCATGCCCGAGCGAACGGGCGATTAGCCGCATCCTTTCAGGCAATCCGCCCGGTCCTTGATGTTCCGATGCAACACAACACCGGGCGCAATCATCGTGGCACCAGGTTCTCCAAATCGCACAGAGTGGGGAGCGATATGAAACGGGGTAAGGCATTACTTAAAGAGATCCTTGCCGCGCTCGTCGTCCTGACGGGCATTGCCCGAGCGACGCGCGTATGGCTATGGCGCGACCGGGTGGCGGTCCTGCTCTATCACGACCCCGACCCGCCGACGCTCGACAGGCATCTCGCCTATCTTCGGGAAATATGTGATCTGGTGCCGCTGACAGACGTCGCCGCGCCCGGCCAAGGACGCCCACGCGCGGCCATTACATTCGATGACGGGCATGCGGGCAACGCAAAGTTGCTGCCGATCTTCATCAAGCACAACGTGCGGCCGACGATCTTCCTCTGCAGTCGCATCGTCGGCCGTCCGCGCAGCCATTGGTGGCTGCATCCCGGTGCGCTGCGAGCGGGCCACGAGCGGCTGAAGCGGATGACGAATGCGGAACGCCTTGCCGAACTCGCGGCATATGGTTATCACCAGGACGCCGACGATCGGGCGACCGGCCTCAGCATCGAGCAAATGGAAGCCATGCGTGCGCACGTGGACTTTCAGGCTCATACGCGGTTCCATCCCGTATTGACCCGTTGCAGCGATATCGAATGCGCAGACGAAATTGGCAAGAGCAAGCATGAGATCGAGGCTCTGCTGCGCAATGTCTGCGAGCACTTTGCCTACCCGAACGGCAACTACGGCGATCGCGAAGTCAGTCTCGTGAAAGCGGCGGGATTCAAGAGTGCGCGCACATGCGATATCGGTTGGAACGATCACCATAGCGACCCGTTTCGACTGCGCACGATCATCGTCGACGACAGTGCGTCGACGCGGCGGTTTGCGGCGCAATTGACCGGCATCCCGCTCTTCTTGCGTTACCTGAAGGAAGGTGGCGGTTGGAGAGGACGGTTTCCCCAGTTTTGATGGTGCGTTGCCGTCATGTTGCCGCTACGTGTGCTGACAAACATAGCCGTCGAACGCGAAGCGCTAGTATTTTCCGAGCGATAAATCACCGCCGATACGGTCCATGTTTTGCGTGATTGCATTTATGCATTCAAAGAAAGGAGGGGGCATGGAACGCTGCAGGGTGTTGCTGATCAACGATTTTATGCACTGGGGCGGCGCGGAGGTTGTCTATCAACAATCCGCAGACCTGTTGAGTACATTATCCGGTGTCGATGTCGAGCGCTTTGACGATAGTCGATTCGCCGTGCGATCGTCTATGTTCTCTCGATTGTGGAATCTGGCTGCCGCTCGCGCGCTCGAGAAAACCATTCTCACGTTTCGGCCGCATCGGGTGCTGGTGCATAACTACCATAACGTTCTATCGCCTTCGATCTTGAGCGTCATCGCGCGTTACAAGCGCACCCTAGGCTACCGCACGTACCATACGTGCCACGACTACCATCTGGTCTATTACAACCCCTCGCTACAATACTTCGAGAACGGCCGGCCCGTGATTCTTCCGCTCGAAGCGTTGCGTACGCGCACGGCGTTCACGCTTCGTTCGACGCCAAAAGGCCTTGTACACGACCTCATGACAAAGGTGTACTGGCATGCCGTCCGTGCAGCGTACCAACCGGCGCGCGTATTCGATCAGATACTCTGCCCCAGTGCCTTCATGCAGGAAGCGCTGCACCGCAGCGGGATCGACAACACGATGATCCTGCTTAATCCGTCCGCTGTCCCGGCTGCGCTGACTCCATTGACCGTCCGCGGCAAAGAGCGTTTCAACCTCGCGTTCGCTGGAAGAATTTCGCAGGAAAAAGGCCTTGCGCAGTTCATCGAGCTTGCGCAAGCGGCGGAGTTCGAGCATATCGACTCTATCGGTGTATATGGCGACGGTCCGCAACGCGCGGCCATCGAGCAACGCTTCGCGCCGCTCGTCGAGCGTGGCAAGCTGATTTTTTTCGGCAGCTTGCCGCAGGAGCGGTTGTTCTCGGACATCCGGCGCTTCGCCGATGCGGTAGTCGTACCGTCGGTGGGTGCGGAAAACGCGCCGCTCATCATCATCGAGGCTGCGATGCTCGGCCTGCCTGCGCTCGTCCACGATGGCGGAAGCATGGCGATGACCGGAGACGCCGTAGGCAACAAGATCAAATTCCGCGCTAACCCGGACAGTCTGAAGCTGGCGCTTGGGCAACTGGCTATGCATCTTTCGAACCCTGAGAGAAGGTACGACGTCGGCGAATACCTGCCTGAGCATTACGCCGAGCGCCTCGCCGAGATCATGCATGTCGGCGAAGGCCCAACGCCTTCCGCACACCCTGAGTTGGCCGCGCAATGTATGGATAATCCGCGCCCCGCCAGGTGAAACGAAAGCGTTGATCGCAAGAAGAAACAAGATTCAGAACGACAGGAATCTTTCATCGGGCGAATTGCTTTTTAGTAGTCCAGAATTGTCTGATGCGAGAAAAGCGCCGATCGGCTTTTATGTGCGCTGGCGAACGTTCCGATAGCCGCCAGTTTGAATACTATCTATTCAAAAGAAATGGGCCTATTTAGATTAGAGATGCCGAGGCTAACGATAGCCCGCTCCGCAACGCAAAGCGATCGATTGCACGTCGAGCAACTTGGAGGAACGATGGTATGCGCAGCTCGTGAACGTTTGTGTAGAAGCAGACGCGGACGAGAAGCAACTCATCGGATATGCATTGCTGCCGTGCCGAGCCACCCGTCCGTGATCGGCCAGGCCGTAAGAGGCCACCGTTTAGGCGAAAAGGGCTGAATCCGAATCGCTTCACGCTTCTGCCATTGCTAGCGCGTGCTGTATGGGTCGGACGTCTGGGGAGACGCGTAGGTCTGGTCTGCATTCCATAGATCGTTGCTGTAAGACCCGGCCGCAGCTGCTGAGGCCGCGGCGTGGGCGGGCTGCGTAAGGCGCGGGCGCGCACGTTTTACGCGATTGTCTTGCGATCCGGTGTTGATGGGGGGCGGAAGATAATGACCGTCCGCGTGCTGAGTGAGGGCCGAATCGGCTCTGTAGACAGTAGTGCCACTCGCGGGGCGCGGGCTCATTACATCGAACTGCGAACGCTTTTCGACGTAATGCGGTACATAGTGGGGCGCGGCAACGGACGGAACGCTTTGAGCGGACGCGCCTTGAGTGGCCAGCGATATCAACAGAGCGGATGCGAGTCGTTTTTTCATTTTCGGTCGAGCGTACGGTTAGGTGGCCGGTATGTCGTCGGAACGCTGAAGATCGGACGAACGATCAAGAGGCTAAAGGCGCGGAATAAGAATATTTCGGCCTCAATGCGAATGCGTTTGATGTGATGTTAGGAAATCGAGGCAAATTAGCATAGGCGCTGTTGCACAAAGCAGGTGATGTGGCGCAATTCGCCTATGCCGGTCCGATCAGGCAAGGCGGCTATATCAGGAATGTGCAGGCGACATTACGCATTCAGGCTTATCGCGGCAAACGTGTTTATGTCGATGGGGAAGTGCGCAATCCCGACAGTCGGATCCCCAACGATTTGCCGATGAGTTACCCGAGGCGATCAATCGGGCAGTGGCTTCACGGAAAGCGGCGACCGTTCACCGGACGGCGACCGGTCAGTGCCAGCGGTGACGCGCTGGTCCCGGCGCCTGTCTCAAGTGGCAGACCGTCGACTATTGGAGAACGAGCATGAACCGAAGCAGCACATCGCTCGATAACATAGATCCTGACGAATATCGACCGGCGCGGCTCGCCAATTATCTCGATGCGCTTTATGACAGCCGGAAGCTGATCGCCGTCACGACGGCAGTGGTGCTGGCCATCGGCGTCGGCTATGCGTTCTTTTCTCAACCCGTCTACCGCGCGGATGTCCTCGTGCAGGTCGAGGAGAACGCGAATACGACGACGAAGAATGTTCTGGGCGACCTTTCCGCGATGTTCGATGTCAAGACGGCGGCGTCCGGCGAAACCCAGGTGCTCGGCTCGCGGATGGTGGTGGGCAGTGCGGTGGACAAGCTCAACCTCTTCATCGACGCCTCTCCGCGCTATTTTCCCGTTATCGGACGCTGGATAGGCCGGCACTCGGAGCAGTGGTCGACGCCGGGCCCGCTGGGCTACGTCTGGGGCAACGAGCAAATCGATGTTGCGAAATTCGACGTGGCGGAGAAACTCTATGACAGCCCGTTCATATTGACGAAGGGCGACGGACTGAACTATCAGATCCGGCACGGTGAGATCAAGCTGCACGGCACCGTCGGGGAAGTGCTGAACGCGACGACTGCCTACGGTCCGCTCGCGCTGCTGGTCGAGAGAATTGACGCGAAGCCGGGCGCCACGTTCGAGCTGCGGCGCTTTTCTGCGCTGACGACGACGGAGAAGCTGCGCAGTGAACTCTCGATCGCTGAAAAAGGCAAGGAGTCTGACGTCATCGGCGTGTCGCTCGAGGGTACCGATCCGAAAAAGATCAGCGCCATTCTGGAAGCCATTGCCGCCGAGTATGTGGGCCAGAACGTAAAACGTAAATCGGAGGAGGCGGAGCGCTCGATCCGGTTTCTTGAGTTGCAGTTGCCGGAGATGAAGCAACAGCTCTTTGAATCGGAGACCAAGTTCAACAAGTTTCGCGCGCAGCACGGGACGATCGACCTCGACGAAGAGGCGACAAATCTGCTGCAGCTCTCGGTCGCCACTCAGACGCGGCGCGTCGAGCTTGAGCAGAAGCGCAAGGAGTTGCTCACACGCTTCACCGAACAGCATCCCGCGATTCAATCGATCGAGGCTCAGTTGCAAACCTCACAACAGGAGACCGCGCGAATCGCGAAACGAACGGAATTGTTGCCTCCACTCGAGCAAAACGTATTGCGCTTGCAGCGCGATGTGCAAGTGGGCACCGAACTGGACACGATGTTGCGAAACACGCTCGAACAGCTGAAGCTCATCCAGGCGGGAAAAGTCGGCAACGTCAGAATAGTCGATATGGCTGTGATGCCTGACACGCCCATCCGGCCCAAACGCGCGCTCATCATCCTCGCGTCGATGATGCTGGGGTTGTTCGCAGGGGCTGTCGCTGCATTGGCGCGCCAGCGTCTCTTCGATGCGATCGACGACCCGTACGAGATCGAGTTGCGCACGGACTTGCCCGTCTATGCGAGCGTTCCATACAGCCGGCAAGAGAAAGAGCTCGCGCATAGGCGCCACCGCCCGGAATCGGAGAGCCTCGTATTGGCCAGCGAATCGGCGATCGATCCGGCGATCGAAAGCCTGCGCGGTTTTCGCACCGCTCTCGAGTTCACGATGCTCGCGGCGCGCAATCGCATTGTGCTTATCACCGGCCCAACGCCCGGTATCGGGAAGTCGTTCGTCGCGCTGAACCTCGCCGCGGTCGTCGGTGCGTCGGGCAAGCGCGTGCTGCTCGTCGACTCGGATATGCGCAGGGGCTTCCTGCATCATCATCTCGGCGGCGACCGCGGTCCTGGCTTGTCGGACCTGATACAGGGGACGTTGCGCGCCGACGAAGTGATCCGGGCGACCCGCTTCGCGGGCGTCGATTTCCTTGCGAGCGGAGGGCAGGTCGCGAGTCCGAGCGATGTGCTCTCGAACGCAAAACTGGAAGTGCTGTTGAGTCGGCTCGCCGCAGGGTATGACGTCGTGCTGCTCGACGGGCCGCCGATTCTCTCGGCCGCGGATGCGTTGCGTCTCGCGTGCGTGGCGGGCACCACGTTCCTCGTTGCGCGGCAAGGCATCACCGGGATTGGGGAACTGCGCGAGTCCGCCCGGCAACTGGAGAAGATCGGACTGCCGGTTCGCGGCGTCATCGTCAACGGGTTGCGCCTGAGACCGGGACGCTATAGCTACGGCTACGGGCGCTATCGATATGCGAGCTATATCTACAAGCCGTACGAAAGATGAAACCGGGAAGATCGCTTGTTCGGCGATCGGCACGGAATAGTGAAGCTGAAGCGGGCGATTTGCGTGATTCGAACACGACCACGCGAAGGCATCTTTCGGCGTCGACCGCTGACTGTCCGCAAGAAGAGGGAAGGGGTTAATCGAATGAAACAGCTATTTGTCACACCTTTTCTACCTCAGAAAAACGCGCCGCAAGCTGGCCACCGCCTCGCTTTCGACTATTTGACCAAACTGTGCGCGGAATCGGACGTTGATGTGGTCATCATTTCACGTGTCGCGATCGAGGAGAAGGATATCGAGTTCCGTGCGAACGTGGACCGTGTCTACGTCAAGCGTGTGAGCAGGTTAGACATGATCCCGCTGTTCATCTCGAGCCCACTGAATTTCACTCCGCGTTTTTATACAAGGTATAAAAAATCGATCGGCGATTTTCTGGGTGATCTCGTCGAGAAGAACGGATATGACTCGGTGCGGCTGGAGTTCTCTCAGTGCTTTACCTACGCGCGAGATCTGCGGCGCAGATTCGGTAACGACATCGCGCTGGTCATGGCTGTCCATGATGTGCAGATTCAGGTGGTGCTCAGGATCAGGAGCATAGAGGGGTGGTTGTTCGCCAGGCAAACGTTCGAGCTCGAACAACGTCTGCTGAAGCTGGCGGACAAGGTGTTGGTGTTGTCGAACAAGGATGCGCAACTGATACAGGCGCTCTATCCGGGCGTCGGCGCGCTGCAGGTTGTCCCGGTATCGCTGCCTGCTTTTGTGAAGGCGGTCAGACGATCGAAGGAAACCGTGAAGAAGGGGCACGTATTGTTTTGGGGGGCGATGCAGCGCAAGGAGAACGAAGAGGCGCTGATCAACTTCATCGACTCGACGTTTTTGCCGCTGCGCCGGCGCGGCCTGCCGCTTAAATTGTTCGTGGTGGGCTCGAACCCGAGCGATCGCGTCAAGCGATTGAACAGCGACGATATTTGCGTCACGGGATTCGTGGACGACCCGAGCACATATTTCGAAGCCGCCGCTATCGGCGTGGTGCCTTTGCTATCGGGTGCGGGCGTCAAGTTGAAGACACTGGAAATGCTGGCAGCGAGGCTTCCGGTTGTCTCGACGCCATTGGGCGCGGAAGGCGTGGATCACGACGGGACTTTGCTCACTGTTTGCGAAATAGACGAGTTTGCAGACGTAATTGAGCGAATCTACTTGGCGGGCGAGCAAAGTGTCGACGCCGCCGAGGCATATCAGGCGTGAAGAAATGATCGCGACGATCTGTTATTTGCTCGCTGTCGTGCTCTGTGCCATTCGCGGAGTGCTGGAGTTCGAAATAGGAAAGAGCGCGGCATATGTGGTCCAGGTCGGCGGCGTCGTCGCACTGCTCATGTGGTACATCTCGCCTTCAGCGTTGAGCGCCTACTTCCGGCGGGAGGGAACCTGGTCGTTCTGGTTCGTTGCGGGTCTGGTCTTCACCGTCACCGTATCGATTGTGATCACGCTTGCTGAAACAGGCGTGTTCGGATTCTCCTATGTGTTCCTGCTTGCGTTCACGGTTTTTATCTATTTCTATTCCGTATCGAATCATCGAAAGCGGTTCATCCGGCCGGGAGTCGCCTATGCGGGCCTGGTGTTGATTGCACTCATCGAGGCCGGCATTGCCGTGGCCCAGCAGCAAGGCGCCTTCCCTGTCGTGTTGCCCGGTACGACATACGGGTTTGACAACCTGCGTGTGCCGTCTCTGACAGGCAGCTATCTGCACTACCCGCTCTTCATAGCGATCGTCGCGTCGTTGTGCGCGGCCGATTACCTGGCGCACGGGAGAAAGCTGTCCGCGCTCGCCTGTGTGGTGCTGACGGCATGCATCTTCTCCTCCCTGTCCAGAAGCGGAATGCTGATTATCGTGGGCACGTTCGCTCTCGCGTTCGTCAAGGAGCCCATCGGATTTCTCAACAAAAACGCGAAATTGATCATGGCCGGATTGCTCGCTAGCGCGGCGATCGTTGTTCTCGGTGGAGCGAGCGGCGATAGGAGCGATAGCCTCGTGAGCGTCGGAGCGCAAAGAATGGTGGGAGCGACCAACTTATCGTCGGAAGGTAACGACGGCCGCACTCAAGCATGGGACAAGGCTGCTGCGTTGGCGTTGCCCGTCAACGTGATTGCCGGGTCGTACTTCGGGCTCGTCACAAACTCAGCGTCGGATTCTCTAAAGAACGAATACGGCATTGTCGAATCGAGCCTGCTTCAGCAGATATTGAACATCGGCCTGATAGGGACCATCTTTTACTACGGCTTGCTCATATCCATTACGAAGCTGGTTAGTCAGGATAGCAAGATAACGCTTTGCGTATGGTCTGCTTTATTGCAAACGCTTTTCTATCAATCGATAGAAGTCGTTCCGTTTGTATTCATGTTGATGACGCTGCCAGTGTTTGATGCCGCAGGCGGGCCGCGTCGAAATTAGTGATTGCGCGCACCCATTCGTGCCGGAACGGATTTGCGGTCTTGCCGCGCGATGGCGCGGCGCTTTGCACGGAAAAGAAGAAGTCTGTTTGATCACGGGGGATTCCACGAAAGCCTGATGCCTTGCAGGAGGTGAGAATGAGCTTGATCGGAATGTTTAGCGTGATCATCGTCAACTACAACACGCCGAAGCTGGTACGAAATTGCGTGAAATCTGTGCTCGATTCGTCGATTGCCGGTCACGAGGATATTGTCGTGGTGGATAACGCTTCCACGGACAATTCATTCTTTTATTTGAAAGAAACGTTGCCGGCCGGGATTCGCCTTGTGAGGGCTTCGATAAATCGCGGGTTTGCGGCCGGCGTCAACTTCGGCATGGTCGGGTGCGCGAGAGAGCTGGTCCTGGTGTTGAACCCCGACACTTACTTCGTCGACGCATCTCTGGAAAACGTGGTCACGTTGTTGAGAAATGAGGTCGATGTGGGGCTCGTCGGTCTTGATCTGATCTATCCGGATGGCGAACGGCAGTTCTCGGCGCGGCGATTCTACTCGTTGCTCGACATTGTGAGCAGGCGTTCGCCCCTTGGCCGGCTGGATGCGTTCAAGGGCAGAATGGACGATCATTTAATGCGCGAAGCGTGGAAGGCGGGCACACCGTTCGAGGCCGAATGGGTCGTGGGGACCGGCTTTATCGTTCGTCGCAGCTTGTACGGAGACCTGGGAGGGATGGACGAGCATTTTTTCTTGTACATGGAAGACGTCGATTTTTGCGCGAGGATATGGCAAGCGGGCTACCGCGTGCTCTGTGTGCCGGGCGCGAGGCTTACCCATGAACATCAGCGGGCGTCTGCTTCGGGGTTTCTGAGCAAGGCAGGCCGAATGCACATGAACAGCCTTTGGCGGTTCAGCCGCAAGTACCACGTGCCTCTCTTCAAGCCTCCCGGCGTCAAGGGATTGATACGCGGCGGAAAGCCGCAGCCGATACCGATCGGCATGCGCCCTGCATCGGAGCAGCCGGAAGCCGCGAAGTGACGACATTTCGCCATGCGAACAGAAGAGGAAACTTTATGATAAGGGCCATGGGATGAAGACCCGGCGGCAGGCGATCAAGATGTTCCTGCTCGGCGGCCTCGCCGGGGCCTGTGCAACGACAGCCGACACTCGCCTCGCGCGCGCGTCGAACAACGCGCTTCGCGAGCGGGACGCACTCGCGAGCGCAAGCGCAACGCCCGGCCTGGCCGACGACCTGTTGGGCAATGACGCGTTGAGCATTTCGCGCGACGGTGTCGCTCGGGAGGGGAAGATCAGGCAGATCGCCGCTTATGTGCAGGGACATCCGCTTCAGGACCCGGTCGCGCCCAGTTATCTGAAGACGATCAGCGACATCGTGGCGGGGCAGGAGGTGAGCCTCGCCCGCTTCGTCGACCCGCGCAAGTTCGCTGCTATCCAGCGGGGCACGTCCACCTACGATTGTGGTGCCGATCTGGCGTCGGCCTTCGCGAGCGGCGCACGTGGCCTTTATATTCCTCGTGGCATATGGCGGTATGGAGGTGAATTGACGACGGCGGCCGGCTCGAAATTGCGTGGTGACGGAGGCGGAGAATATACGGTGATAAGCGGTGTCGCATCGGCCGCAACGGTGCTGGAGAGGCAAGATCCCGGCGGCCCATCGTCGGCTGTGCTGACGCTAGGGGTGGCGTCGAATGCGGAACATCTGCAGGTTCGGCCGGCACATTACGCGCTCGTGATCTATTACCTGGCCGACTATCCGGCTCATACGACTAACACGCCCGTCGGAATGCGTTTCTCAAAAGCGAGCGCCGCCCGTCACTGTACGGCCGTGGGGCTGCCGCGAACCGGTTTCGAATTGAATGTGACATCGACGGTGGAGCGTTGCTATGCGTATATGTGCGACCGCGGTTTCCATTCGGCGCGCAGCACGGACGGATCGTTACTCAATTGTGTCGGCATGTTCTGCCACACGGCCGGTGCCGATCTGGTCGACAACTTTTGGCAGGTCATAGGCGGAAGATGGGAGTGGAACGCTCGTTATGGGGTCATGCTAGGGGCGGAATCGATCATCGTCGGCGCGGTGTTAGACCGGAACGGATTTGCCGGTGTTTGTATGAAAAGCGGCAATTGGGGGAAAGTCGTGAACGGCAATTACTTTTCGAGAAACGGGTGCGGCGGAAATGGATCGCTGGGCCGCTGGAAGTTCTCAAAGCCGGCTCATCCATCGTATGTTGAAGTCCCGGCCGGCCGTAGCTGTCACATTCAAATCGATTATCAGCAAGGCGCAACGATCGTCGGCAACCGGTTCCGGCATGGCAAGGACGACGATGACGACGGTTGTGACGGCCCGCAGTTCGTCTATGGCAGTTCAACCACGTCCGGCAGCACCCCGCTCGATGGCATCGCGATTCACGGAAATTTTGGCGATCGGTCGGGCGATACGATCGTCGGATTCAACAAGGCCTATCCGGGCGGCGGTTCCTTTGCCGGCGGCAAAGATACCAATCTTGTCAGGAGCCTGAATCTGGGCGTCGGATTCGAGCGCGGCGGCGTGGCATCGGCACTGCATTGCGGCGAACAGATGGTTTCGCCGAAAACGGCGCAGGTCGCAGTCAATGTCTTGCGGGCATCCTCTGGCCGCGTGGTCGTGAGAGCGGCCACGGAAGTACGTGCGCAACTGGCTGAAATTCTTTTCGCTACCGATGCATCCGACGGCGGCTACAAGGCGATCGTCAACAACCTCATTGGTAACGCGGTGAAAAGCGCTGTGTTTGCGGCGAATCCCGCGGACGATCGTTATAACAGGATCGACATTGGTCTGATCGAGCCTTGCTTCGTGTCGTATTCTGTCTTTTCAACTTGAGAGGCGATGCGCCGGGTGCCGATTGATATGGAACTATTCGAACGGATTTGCGTGACGAGGAACTGGAAACAGGACGAATTGTGTCGACGAGAAACGTAATCATCGCTCTTTACTCGGTCTACGCGCTCAATTATGTGCTCCCGTTGGTCACGTTACCGTATCTTTCACATGTACTCGGGCCGGGCGGGTTAGGGGTGATCGGCTATGCGCAGTCTATTTCGCAAATTCTGCTGGTCGTGGTCGACTTCGGTTTCGGCCTCAGTAGCGCGCGCAAGGTAGCCGTTCATCTCGATCAGCCGGAAGTGGTGAGCCGGATATATTGGGCGGCGACGATCGGTAAGGCGATGCTCGCCGTGCTTTCGTCGCTGGTGCTGGTCGCATGGGCGTTTGCAGCCCACATGTCTCCTGACGAGCGGGGGGCCACGCTGCTGGGCGTTTTGGTCATATGGGGCGGCGTCATCACGCCTGGGTGTTTCTATGAGGGATCCCAGCGGTTGCCCGTGTTGGCGGGTACGCTGTTGGTGACGAGAATTGGTCTGCTGATCCCGCTGTTTTTGCTCGTTAAGAGCCACGACGACGTTATCATCGCGGCTTCGCTGCAGTATGCACCGACGTTCGTCTGCGGCTCGGTCCTGACGGCCTCGTTGATCTGGAAGCGTGAGATATTGCTGAACGTCAGGATTCGTCTTCCAGATGTGCTTGCCGAAGCAAAAGATGCATATCACATCTTCCTCGGCTCGGCGCTCACGTCCGTGTACATGTACGCCAACGTCATCATGTTGCGGATGATCAGCGGCCCCGGCGCCGTCGGATATTACGTGGCGGCGGAGAGGCTGACAAATGCGCTTCGGGCGTGTACCGCTCCCGCGATTCAGGCGCTCTTTCCCAAGATATGCGTGGCGTACGAGCGTGGCGATCTCGCTTTCGTGCACAAGATCAATCGACGGTTCATGGGCGCCTTCGCCGCCTCGGCGATATTGATTCTGGTCGGCTTTTCCGTCCTGGGCGAGTGGTTCGTGGCGAGATTTCTCGGCGAAGCTTTCGGTGAGACGTTCCTGATTCTGAGAATCCTCGTTTTCGTGCCGGCGATCGTCGGCATGACGACGACGCAGGTGATGCTCACCATCATTGCGTCAGGCAATCAGTCTTTGCTGAAGAGAATCTATATTTACGGCGCGCTGTTCCACCTCGTTCAGGCTCCGATTTGCATCTATTTGTGGGGCGGCGTCGGGACTGCATGCTCCGTTGCCGCAACGGAGCTGTTCATGCTCATCGGGGTGTACGGTGTTTCGACGAGAATAAATCGCGGTCAAATCGCGGTACGGGCGCAGACGCTCAAACAGGAGATGGCGGCCGAAAGGGATTGACGACGCACAAGACTCACACCGCCCGCGCGGACGAACAGGCGCCGCGCGCCGATCCGCGAAAATTCACAACGCAGCGGGCAGATTGGTCACCTTGGCATTGCGCAGATAGAGCACAGTGGAAAGTCCCACCGCTGCGGCAGCGGCAATCGCGGCAAAGAGAAACACCGAACCGTACCCGAACTCTCCCGCGATATACCCGGCCAGCGGCCCGGTAATCCCGAGCGAGAGATCGAGAAACACGGAATAAGCCGACAAGGCAGCCCCGCGGCTGGCGGGCGGCACGAGCCCGACGGCTTCGACACCCAGAGCGGGAAACACCAGAGCAAACCCAAACCCGGTCAACGCCGCCCCAGCAAGGGCAATATGCGGTTCAGGCGCCAACCACAACATCAGCAACCCAACGCACTCGAAAGAAAAAGAAGCAATCGCGACCCGAAACCCACCGTAGGTCTTGATCGTATTGGCGAACAACAACCGCGAGCCGATAAACAGCGTGCCAAAAACAGTCAGCGACAAAGCGGCATTCGGCCAGTGCTTCGCCGCATAAAACAGCGTGATAAAAGTGGCAATCGACCCAAACCCGGCGGAGCCGAGCGCCAACCCAATCCCGTGCGGCAACACCCGCGTGAACACGCTCCGGTAAGACATCCGTTCGCCGTGCACGATCGGCACGGGCGCCATCGGCCGGGTCAGATAAAACCCGAGCGCCGCCAGCAAAATCACCAGAATACCCAGCGCGGCAAACCCAACCGTGTGCGCGATCGCCACCCCGAGCGGCGCGCCGACAGCCAGCGCGCCATAAGTGGCGATGCCGTTCCACGAAATCACCCGGGCATTGTTGCTCGTGCCCACCCGGCCAATCCCCCACAGAATCGCGCCAGTCCCGCACAGGCTTTCGCCAAATCCGAGCACGAGGCGGCTGCACACCAGCAAGACCAGACTCAACACCGGCCAGCGTGCGCACAACACCGCCAGCAGCAAGAAGATCCCGCTCGCGCCGCAGCCAAGCAGACCGATCGACACCGTCCGCTTCGGCCCCAGCGTGTCCGCCGTGCGGCCTGCCAGCGGCCGCGATGCCAGCGTCGCCAGGTATTGCACGCTGATCGCCGCGCCGGCCAGCACCGCGCTGTAACCGAGGTCGTCGTGGACGTACCCGGGCAGCACGGCGAGCGGAATTCCGATCGTCAGGTAGCAAAGAAACGTGAAAAAGACGACCGGAATGATCTGCATGGTCGTCGCATATTCGCTGCGAGGCGTCGCTGAGTCGGTGGACATGGGGAAAACGAGACTTGAAAACGGCGGGAAGCCGCAATTTTCCCATGGAACCGATTCTCTTGCAGGAGTCGCTTAATAATTTCGCGGGCCGAATAACGGTGCCAGATGGATATAGTGATCGGTCTTCGCAGGGCACCCGCCAATTTCTGCGCCCCAGCGCGGTGGTGCGCCCTCAAACCAATGGCCAAAAAACTGCAGAAATTAAATAAACACGGCAAAACTGTTGGGTCAACATAAGCCAACCGCGCCTCAAACCTATCTCTATATCGTTTTGCGGATATGTCCCGCATGCGATCCCCGCTATGGGTTGTATTTATTGACGGTGATAGTTTTCGAACCGTCACCGCAGCACGTCCCACGGACACAGAACATTCGAGAGTAACGACACATGACTGAGCCGATTCGCTTCTACCACCGCAACGCGATCCGCGAGATCAAGGACGCGCCCGTCACCCGCACGGTCCTGCAGTATCTGCGCGAGGACGCGCATTGCACCGGCACCAAGGAAGGTTGCGCCGAAGGCGATTGCGGCGCGTGCACGGTCGTGGTCGGCGAGCGCAACGAGAAGGGCGGCGTCGACTTCAAGGCGGTCAACGCCTGCATCCAGTTCGTGCCGACGCTCGACGGCAAAGCGCTCTTCACCGTCGAAGACCTGCGTCAGCCGGACGGCTCGCTGCATCCGGTGCAGGAGGCGATGGTCGAGTGTCACGGCTCGCAGTGCGGTTTCTGCACGCCGGGTTTCGTCATGTCGATGTGGTCTCTGTACGAAAAGCACGGCCACGAGCATCGCTGCGCGAACAGGACCGTGCCGTCGCGTGAAGCGATCAGCAATGCGCTGACCGGCAATCTGTGCCGTTGCACGGGCTACCGGCCGATCGTCGACGCGGCCGTCCGAATGTTCGAAGCCCCCGCGCCGAAAGCGCCGGTCAATGTCGATGCGCTGGCCAGGACGCTTGCCACGCTCGAGCGCACCGGCACGTTCCACTACCAGCACGCCGGCCAGCAGTTCGACGCGCCGCGCACGGTCGAAGCGCTCGCGAAGATCAAGGAAGCCGAACCCGCCGCGCGGATTCTCGCCGGCAGCACGGACATCGGCCTGTGGGTCACCAAGCAGATGCGCGAGCTCGGCAACATCGTCTATGTCGGCCAGATCGCGGAGATGCAGAAGCTCGAAACCAACGGCGACTGGATCGAGATCGGCGCGGGCGTCACCGTCGAGAACGCCTACGCGGAGATCGCGAAGCAGTATCCGGAGCTGACCGAAATGTGGCAACGCTTCGCGTCGCTGCCGATCCGCAATGCGGGTACGCTCGGCGGTAACGTCGCGAACGGTTCGCCGATCGGCGATTCGATGCCCGGCCTGATCGCGCTCGGCGCGCGCGTGATCGTGCGCGGCGGCGAGATCGAACGCGAACTGCCGCTCGAAGATCTGTACGTCGCGTATCAGAAGAAGGACATGGCGGAGCATGAGTTCGTCGTCGGGCTGAAGGTGCCGACGCGCACCGGCGCGCGCAAACATCTGCAATTCCGCACCTACAAACTCTCGAAGCGTTTCGATTCGGATATCTCGGCCGTGTGCGCGGCGTTCTCGTTCATCGCCGACGGCAACGTGATCCGCGAGCCGCGCATCGCATTCGGCGGCATGGCCGCCACGCCGAAGCGCGCGACGCACGCCGAGGCCGTGCTGCGCGACGCCGAATGGCACGAAGCCACCGCGCAGGCCGCGATGCTCGCGCTCGGCAACGACTACGCGCCGCTTTCCGACATGCGCGCCACCAGCAACTATCGCCTCGAAGCGGCGAAGAACACGCTGTACCGCTTCTGGCTCGAAACGCGTCCGCACAATCCGCTGCCGAAGAGCGCGCTGGACGTTCGCGCGGTCGCTGCGGCGAGCGCCTGAGAAGCCACAAGGATACGGAGAATAGAAGAATGAATCAGCATGCCGAACCGTTCCTGAAAGACCTTCAGGAACAGGAAGACTTTACCCAGGTGCACATCTCGCGTCCGCACGAATCCGCGCATCTGCACGTGAGCGGCCGGGCGACCTACACCGACGACATTCCGACGCTCGCCGGCACGTTGCACGCCGCGCTCGGCCTGTCGCCGAAAGCGCACGCGAAGATCGTCTCGATGTCGCTCGACAAGGTGCGCGCGACGCCCGGCGTGGTCGCGATCTTCACCGCGGACGATATCCCCGGCGTCAACGATGTCGGTCCGATCATCCACGGCGACGATCCGATTCTCGCCGACGGTGTCGTGCAATACGCCGGCCAGCCGATGTTCATCGTCGTCGCGACTTCGCACGAAGCGGCGCGTTTGGCCGCGCGCCGCGCCGAAGTCGTCTATGAGGAGCTGCCGGCGATTCTCACCGCGCAGCAGGCGCGCGCCGCGAACCAGCACGTCTTGCCGCCGATGAAACTCGCGCGCGGCGAAGCCGGCACGAAGATCGCCCGCGCGGCGCATCGCGAAGCGGGTGAAATGCTGCTCGGCGGGCAGGAGCAGTTCTATCTGGAAGGCCAGATTTCGTACGCGGTGCCGAAGGACGACGACGGCATGCACGTCTACTGCTCCACGCAGCATCCGACCGAAATGCAGCACATGGTTGCGCACGCGTTGGGCGTAGCGTCGCACAACGTGCTGATCGAATGCCGGCGGATGGGCGGCGGCTTCGGCGGCAAGGAATCGCAATCGGGCCTGTTCGCGTGCTGCGCGGCGCTCGCCGCGTGGAAGCTGCTGTGCCCGGTCAAGCTGCGTCCGGACCGCGACGACGACATGATGGTCACCGGCAAGCGCCACGATTTCCACTACACGTATGAAGTGGGCTACGACGACACGGGCGTGATCGACGGCGTGACGGTCGACATGACCTCGCGCTGCGGTTTCTCCGCCGATCTGTCCGGTCCGGTGATGACGCGCGCGCTGTGCCACTTCGACAACGCGTACTGGTTGTCCGACGTGACGATCGACGGCTTCTGCGGCAAGACCAATACGCAGTCGAATACCGCGTTCCGCGGTTTCGGCGGCCCGCAAGGCGCGTTCGCGATCGAGTACATCATGGACAACGTCGCGCGTTCGGTGGGCGTTGATGCGCTCGACGTGCGCCGCCGCAATCTGTACGGCAAGACCGAGCGCAACCAGACGCCGTACGGTCAGGTGGTCGAAGACAACGTGATTCACGAGCTGATCGACGAACTCGAAGCGACCAGCGAATACCGGGCGCGGCGCGCGGCGGTCAACGAGTTCAATGCGAACAACGAAGTGCTGAAAAAGGGGCTCGCGCTCACGCCGGTCAAGTTCGGCATTGCGTTCAACGTGACACACTTCAACCAGGCCGGCGCACTGGTGCACATCTACACCGACGGCTCGGTTCTGGTGAACCACGGCGGCACCGAAATGGGCCAGGGCTTGAACACGAAGGTCGCGCAGGTCGTCGCGCATGAACTGGGCGTCGGCTTCAAGCGCATTCGGGTCACGGCCACCGACACCAGCAAGATCGCCAATACGTCCGCCACCGCGGCATCGACGGGTTCCGATCTGAACGGCAAGGCCGCGCAGGATGCGGCGCGCCAGTTGCGCGAACGTCTGTCGGCATTTGCGGCCGAGCGCTTCGGCGCAGGGCAGGTAAGCGCCGCGGACGTGCGCTTCGCGCACGACCGCGTGCTGGTCGGCGATATCGTGGTGCCGTTCGAGGAAGTGATCGCGAAGGCCTACGTCGCGCGCATTCAACTCTGGTCCGATGGTTTCTACGCGACGCCGAAGCTTTACTGGGATCAGTCGAAGCTGCAAGGCCGGCCGTTCTATTACTACTCGTACGGCGCGGCCGTGTCGGAAGTCGTGATCGACACGTTGACCGGCGAAATGCGCGTGCTGCGCGCGGACGCGTTGCATGACGTGGGCGCGTCGCTGAATCCGGCGCTCGACGTCGGCCAGGTGGAAGGCGCGTTCATTCAGGGCATGGGCTGGCTCACGACCGAGGAACTGTGGTGGAACGCGGGCGGCAAGCTGATGACGCACGCGCCGTCCACCTACAAGATTCCGACCGTCAACGATACGCCGCCGGTCTTTAATGTGCGGCTATTCAGGAACCGCAATGCGGAGGACAGCATCCATCGTTCGAAGGCGACCGGCGAACCGCCGTTGCTGCTGCCGTTCTCGGTGTTCTTTGCGATTCGCGATGCGGTGTCGGCCGTGGGCGGCCACAAGGTCAATCCGCCGCTGAACGCGCCCGCGACGAGCGAGGAAATTCTCAAGGCTGTCGGCGCGGTGCGGGCGGCGACAGCGGCGGCACGGCAGTAGCCGCGGCTATAAAATACTCACTGGAATGGTGAAACGCCATGAACGACTTTTCTTCCGTTCAGATCGGCCGGCGCGGCGCCGTGCAAGCGGCGCCTGCGGCGCCGATGCACATCGTGCTGTTCGGCGCGGGCCACGTCGGCCATGCGCTCGTCGCGCTGCTTGGGCGCTTGCCGTGCGTCGTCCAGTGGGTCGACGAACGCGATGAACTGTTCCCCGACGAAACGCCCGCCAACGTGCAGATCGAGGCAACCGACACACCCGATGCGATCGTCGACGCGGCGCCGCCCGGCGCGTACTTCCTCGTGATGACGCACAATCACGCGCTCGATTTCTCGCTCGCCGAGCGCATCATGCGGCGGCGCGATTTCACCTACTTCGGCATGATCGGCTCGAAGACCAAGCGCGTGAAATTCGAGCGGCGCTTGCTGGATCGCGGTGTGGATCTGGACCGGCTGGTGGAGATGACTTGCCCGATCGGCGTGGCGGGTATCGTCGACAAGGCGCCGCCGGCCATTGCGGTGGCGGTGTGCGCGGAACTGCTGCAGGTTCGCGCGCGGCAGGCCGCGGCCCAGGCGGCGACGCACGGGCTCTGCGCGAGCGTCTGAGCGGTCAGTTCAGGCAGTCGAACCAGACAGTCGAACCAGGCGGTCAAATAGGAAACGTCAGCGCGCCCAGGTTGACGTCTCTTCTGAGGTTTTCTTTTCCTGCGGCCGTTTCACGCGCCGCGTCTTTTGCGCCACCAATTCGTCCGACACCTGCGACATCAAAGTCCGCAGCCAACCGACGTCGCTCGGCCGATCCGCTTGCGGATGCCACAATTGATAGCACTTGATACGCGGAAACGGAATCGGCACTTCGACGACCGCAAGCGGCAGCATGTTCGCGTAGTGCGTCGCGAAGCGGCGCGTGGTGGTGAAGATCAGATCCGATTGCAGCAGCGTTTGCGGCACCAGGCCGAAGTAGGGCAGCGTGGCGACGATGCGCCGCTCGGCACGCGCTCTCGCGAAGCCGATGTCGATGGCGCCGCCGCGCGCGCCGCTATAGGGCGTCGGCGCGAGATGCGGGGCGGCCAGATACGCTTCACGCGTCAACGGCGCGCGCGTGAGCGGATGATCGGCGCGCATCAGGCACACCACCGTGTCGGAGAACAGATCGCTGCGCTCGAAGCGCGGATCGGGCTTCGGCCAGTTGCCGATCACCAGATCGAGTTCGCCCGCATCGAGTGCGGCCGAGTGATCGAGCATCGGGCTCAGCGAATCGATTTCCAGACGCGCATGCGGCGCTGCCTCGCGAAACTGCGCGATCACGGTCGGCATGAAGAAGTCGTTCAGATAATCCGGTGCGGCCACGCGAAAGGTGCGGCGCGAGCGGCCGGGATCGAAGTCGCCGTGCGGTGTGGCGACGAAATCGACTTCGCGCAGCACGCGTTGCGCGGACGCCAGCAGCGATTCGCCGTATTCGGTCGGCACCATGCCCGACTTGCCGCGCACGAGGATCGGATCGCTCAGCGTTTCGCGCAGCTTGCGCAGCGCGGTGCTGATCGCAGGCTGGGTCTGGTTCAGACGCAGTGCGGTTTGCGTGACGCTGCGCTCGACCAGCAGTGTGCGCAGCACGCGCACGAGCCAGATGTCGAGGGAGGCGGCGGTGTCGTCCATGGTTCAGGCGAGGCGGAGCAAGCGGATCGGGCTCGGGTGAGGCATCGTATGGAGCTGCCCGCACGATGGCTCGCCTGCGCTTAGTTGTCCGCGAGGCCCGACGGCAGCGAACTGACCCGCTTCACTTCCTGCGAATCGAGCCAGTTCGGGCTGCGTGCGCAATACAGCACCATCGGCAGCGCGTCTTCGCCCCAGAACAATTGATCGTTCAGACGGAAGGTCGGCACGCCATACACGCCGAGGCCGATCGCGTCGGCAGTGTTGCGCTGCAATTGCGCTTTTACGGCTTCGCTCCTGATCAACTCGGGCCCGTCCGGCTGGCCGACGCGTTCACACAGTTCGGCGAACGCTGCGTCGCTCGATGGATCGCGGCCTTCGAGCCAGATGAAACGGAAGATCTCGCGCACGAAGGCGATCTCGCCCTTCGCCGCGGTGGCAAGCAGCAGCGGCTTCATCGAGTCGAACGGATGAGCCGGCGGCATCTTGAACGGAATGCCGAGCTGCTCCGCGCGAAACAGCGCGTGCCGGTACATGAACACGCGCTTGGCGGGCACGCTGTAAGCCGGCCGCTGACCCCAGTGACGATACAGGTCGTTCAGCACGACCGGCGTGAACGCGAAGTCGAAGCACGGCCATTTGTCGTGTTGCTCGAGCAACAGGTACGTAAACGGCGAGACAAAATCGTAAAACCACAGCGGTTGCGTGGCGTCGATGCCAACGGTCATATATGTCTCCCGGATTGCCTGCTCCGAACGGTGTGCGTCTGCTGCGCGCGTCTGCTGAACCGTCGGAATTGTAATGATCTTACGCGGTGCGGCCGCTGCTTGCAGCGGTCAATAGGGTGGGGAGCCGGCGGGCTGCCGTTGCCGTGCGCGTCAGGCCCGGCTGGGGGCAGGGGATGCCGGCCCTCATGCAGGGCGAGGGTGCTCGTCTGAAGACTCGTGCGCCTTGTCGCCCGCCTCGCTGCCTTCCCGTGCTTCACCTCGTGCTTCACCTAAATCGGCCGCTTCATTTGCCTCGTTTGCCTCATGCGCCTCGGGCGGCGTGGGTCCATCGCCCGGTTCAGCTGGCTCACCTGGTCCAACTGGCTCGGCCGGCGCGTCGCGCTGGGCCTCGCGGCTATGCGTCAGCCGCTCGCGCACGAAGCCGATGTGCTCGCGCAGCACGTAGAACTGATCCGCATAAGCTAGCGGCATCTTCAGGCCGTTGACCGAGTCCTCGATCGCGTCGAGCCGTTCGATCAGCGTGGTGCGTTCGGCGGCCGAATACTCGCTGAGCGCGCTGCGTTCGATCGCGATCAGCGCGCCGTACCAGCGATAGATGCGCGACTTCACCCGCCACGCATACAGCGACGGCACGACGCGCAGCGCCGGAATCAGCAACACGATCAGCGGCACCACGACCACCAGCAGCCGGTCGGTGAGACTCGCGAGCCAGAACGGCAGGATCCGGTAGAGGAAACCCTTGCCCGACTTGTAGTAGCGCGCGGCGTCGTCGCTGATCGGGAAATCGTGCGCGTGCGGTGCGGGGAACTCGCCGGCCCGCTGCATGATGTTCGCCTTGCCGTGCACCTCGCGCGCCGCTTCGATCAGCAGATCGGAGAGCGCGGGATGCAGCGAGTCGCGCGCCACCAGTTCGGCGGTCGGCGCCACCATGTGAATCGGCGCGGAGGGCAGATTCTTGCCGAGGTCGAACGCGCCCATCGGCATCACGAGCTGCGTCAGATACGGAAAACGGCGCGTGTACGCATCGGCCTGGGTGAAGTCGTAGAACTGCACGTTGGGCGTGCGATAGAGCTTGCCCATCACCGCCGGCTGCGCCGAATCGCCGGCCAGGAAGGCGGCGTCGACTTTGCCGGAGATGAGCGCCTGCGCGGCGTCGTCGCCGGAGAGCGGCAGCAGCTTGGTGGCGCCGCCCGGCTCGATGCCGTTCGCCTTGAGCAGCGCGAGCGCCAGTTCCCGCGTGCCGCTGCCTTCGGCGCCGACCGCCAGACGCGAGCCCTTGAATTCGGAGAGCCGCGTGACGGTCGGGCCGTGATAGAAAATCGCCAGCGGTATATACGCCACGCTGCCGAGCGACGTCAGACCGTCGCTGACCGGGCCTGGCGCGACGCCGTCCTGCACGAAGCCGACATCGACGTTGGAGTTCGGGTCCGAGAGGCGCTTGAGATTCTGCAACGAGCCTTCCGACGGCAACACGTTCAAGGTGATGCGGTTGCGCGCCAGAATGGCCTTGTACTTTTGCGCGGCGGTCCAGAACGTGCTGCCTTCGGGACCGGCGCTGATCGTCAGCGTATTGGGCGGGGCGGGCTGGATCAGGCGCACGGCGACCCAGATCGCCGCGATGGCGACCAGCAGGATCGGGCCGAACGAGACAGCCAGATCGCGCCACGAGATCGCGACGAAACGGGCAACGAGGCGGGGACGGCGTTTGCGGCCGGTGGCAGGCTTCATCGGATGACGTGACGGCTACGGTCGAAGGTGAACAAGGATGCGGCAGCGCTTTAGCGTAGCGCAAGTCGAGGCGCTCGCGCCATGCCCGGCTCGATGCCGGGCCGCCAGGCGGCGGCGCGCGTCCGCGCCGATGGTACCTGAGATTCGCGTGGCGGCGGCATTCACTGCGCATCGACGGCGTCGGGTCCACGCCCCGAGCATGACTAAACCCTTTGCGCTTCTGGCCCGGCTAGATTAAATTGTGCATCGCTGCCGCGATTAGACGTTTGCGCAGCGCGACCCGGCACGACACAGGAGAACCGGGCGCGTTGGCGGACTTCGCGGCTTGCCGGCCTTCATGCCGCAGCGCATGCGTGTCATCGCGTGCGGCAACGGCGGCCGGCCTCTCTCGCCTCTCGCACACCGTGTTGCAGCCATAGTCGGCCGTCGCTCAGCCACGCCTTGTCGCGCCCGGGCCCGGCCGCCGGTAGTCGTAACGAAGCCGCTTGGTAGATGCGGTCCTATGTGAAGCAAAAGGAGAAATTATGAAATCGGTCGGTTTTCTGAAGACGCTGGGTTCGGTGGTGGCGATGGTGGTGGCGTGCAACGTGTACGCTCAGGCAAGCGATGCGATGGCAAGCGGCACCATGGCCGCCCCGGCTGCGAGCGCCAAGACCGTCAAGAAGGCCGATAGCCAGCTCGGCCGCAAGGTGCGCGGCGCGCTCGCCAAGGCGCAAGGCATCGACGTGTCGAGCATCGCGGTGCGCGCTCGCGGCGGCGCGGTGACGCTGACGGGTTCGGTGCCTGACCAGGGCCAGATCGACAAGGCGGGCGAAGTCGCCAAGGGCGTCGCGGGTGTGACGTCGGTGTCGAACAAGCTGAGCGTCGAGCAGCAGTAAGCGGGTGGCACGAGGGGCAATACGCGCAATAAGTGCATGAGGCGCCGCGAGGCGCCCTGCGCGGCACGCTCATGGAGCGTGCGATGGGTGCCCCTTGCGTCATCTTGATGCATGCCAGCAAACGGGTTCCAGCAAATGGCCGGAGCCCGTTTTTTTGTTTTATTTTTCGCAGCGGCGATTTTTGAAACGGTGATGATGAATCGGGGCACTTCGAGGCTGTAGGCAGCACCGCAGCGGACCGCCCGGCGTGCGCAATGACACACAATCGACCGGTCGTGTGGCGTACAGTGAGGCAAGGGGAACCGGAGTCAACGCCATGGAAACCACGTTTTTGCGCTATACCGATCTGCCAATCGGCGATCGGGCGGCTTTCGAACTCGTGTGCGCGCGGCACGGCTTCGCGCCGGCGCATTTTGACATCAGCGCCTGCGCCGATCCTGACGACGCCGCGCATGAGCGCCTCGTCACGGTGCGGCGCGGCGGCTGGGCGCAGTCCTATCGCGACCAGCACGGCAAGTGGGTACGGCAGTTCGAGACCGATCTGACCTGCCGTTTTTTCAAGTAACCGGCGCGCCGGTCTGGCCCGGCGTTCAGGCCAGCACGAGGCGCACGCCGACCAGCGTCAAGGTGGCGGCGAGCAGGTTGCGCAGCAGCGCATCGGGTGCGCGCGACGACAGATAACTGCCGATTGCGATACCCGGCAGCGAGCCGACCAGCAGCGACGACAGCATCGACCAGTCGACCGAACCCAGCAGCCAATGCCCGGCGCCTGCCAGCAGCGTCAGCGGCACTGCATGCGCGATGTCGGAGCCGACAATGCGCGTGGTCGGCAGCAGCGGATACAGCAGCAACAGCACCGTCACGCCGATCGCGCCCGCTCCCACCGAAGTCAGCGACACCAGCACGCCGAGCACCGCGCCGGTCAGCATGGTCAGCGCGAGCGTGCGGCCCTGGTTCGGCACGCGCAAGCGGTGCGCGCCGAGCGCCGCGAGCTGCGGCCGGAACACCAGCGCGACGGCTGTCACCAGCAGCGCCACGCCGAGCACGATCTGGATCAGCCGGCTCGCGCCCGGCGTGTCCATCCCGTAACGATGCAGCAGGAGCAGCGTGACGGTCGCCGCCGGCACGCTGCCGGCGGCCAGACGCAGCGTGATCTGCCAGTCGACCGAGCCTTTCAGGCCGTGCACCAGCGTGCCGGTCGCCTTGGTCGCGGCCGCGTACAACAGATCGGTGCCGACTGCGGTGGCCGGATGCACGTTGAACAGCAGGACCAGGATCGGCGTCATCAGCGAGCCGCCGCCGACGCCCGTCAGTCCGACCAGAAAGCCGACGAACAGGCCGGACGCGGAATACAGCAGATCGATATGGGGAAAGGCCATTGAGCGGACCGCTGACGGTCGGGTGGGTTGGGTAGGTTGGGTGGCAATGCCGGCATGCGGCTGTCTTCGATGGTCGATGGACAGGCGCGGTGTCGGCGTGGCGAAAGGCGCTATTGTCGCAAAACTGCCGCGCTTGCGTATAAAGACGTCGATCGGCGCGGCTTCAGCGGAGGTTCAGGCGCGCTTTTCCCCGACGATCCATGCTCTCTCCCCAACCTCCGCCGCTCAAAGCGCGCGGCGAACTTCGACGATGCCGAATGCCGCCAGCGTGATCCCGACGATCCGGTCGATCGCGAGCCGCAGCTTGCTGCCGATCGCGTGGCGCGCGAGCGACACCACGGTCACGAGAAAACACCACCACGCGATCGAGCCGCAAAACACGCCGCTCACCGTCGTCAACGCGATGCCCGATGAAAATGCGCCGCGCGGCGCCAGCGTCGTGAACAACGCGGCGAACATGATGACGGTTTGCGGGTTGGTGAGCGTGAGCAGCAGCGAACTGGCGTACGCGCGCAGCGCGCCGGCGCGGCCGATCTGCGCGAGCTTGCCGTCACCGTTCGGCGCGTCGGCGGGCGGCTTCTGCAGCAATGTGCGCACGCCGAGGTACAGCAGAAACAGACCCGCTACGAGATGCAGGGGCCGATCGTAGGCGAGCATGAACTGCGAAATGCCGACCAGCCCGAGCGCCGCGATCAAACCATAGGCCGCATCGCCGCTGGCGATGCCGAAGCCGATCGCCAGCCCCGCGCGCGGACCGCCGGTCAGCGTGCGGCGGATGCACAGCATGCCCATCGGGCCGACGGGCGCCGCGATGGCGAGGCCGACGCCCGCGGCGGTGAAGAAGAGGCTGGTGGTGGACATGGAGTTTCCTGGTCGATTGCGCTGTCTGGCCCGCTGGCTGGCCGTGGTTCGTGCGGTGCCGTTTGCTTGTCCTGGTTGTGCACGCGTTGCGTTGTTGCGTTGTTGCGTTGAATAGGCATTGAGCACGCCGGACGCGTGCGTCAGCATAGCCAGACCGAAAGTTTCCAGCAAGGCGGCGCGCAGAAAAGCTGTACAACGCAGCGCGCGGCGGGCGTGAATACCCTGACTTGGGTTCGGCCGCCGTTTTCCTCGGGCATAATTTTCCCACTTCGCTTGTCCACCTCGTCCGTTTGATCGCGTCGCGTGCGGTGCTGGCCGACGCCTTACCCGGCGAACCGCTGTACGGCTACCTGGCGCGCGCCGGTTTGCCGAAGCAGTTCACCGCCACCGCTCAACTTTCCGCATCACAGGTGCTGCAATGAGTCCGCTTTCGTCTTCCTCCCAACCGGGTGCGGGTGCGTTGCCGCTCGCGGGCATTCGCGTCGTCGAGCTGTCGCATATGGTGATGGGGCCGACCTGCGGGATGATTCTCGGCGACCTCGGCGCCGAGGTGATCAAGGTCGAGCCGCCGCGCGGCGACGGTACGCGCCGTTTGCTCGGCACCGGCGCGGGCTTTTTCCGCACCTTCAATCGCAACAAGAAGAGCGTCGCGCTCGACCTCGATACCGAGGCGGGGCTGGAGGCGCTGCATAAGCTCGTCGATACCGCCGACGTGTTCGTCGAGAACTTCAAGCCGGGCCGCATGGCGAGCCTCGGTCTCGATTGTGCGTCGCTGCGCGAGCGCAATCCGCGGCTCATCTACGTGTCGCACAAGGGCTTTCTCAACGGTCCCTACGAACATCGTCTCGCACTCGACGAAGTCGTGCAGATGATGGCCGGCCTCGCCTACATGACGGGACCGGTGGGCCGCCCGCTGCGCGCCGGCAGTTCGGTCAACGACATCATGGGCGGCATGTTCGGCGCGATCGGCGTGCTCGCCGCGTTGCACGAACGGCATACGAGCGGGCGCGGCAAGGAAGTGCAGAGCGCGTTGTTCGAAAACTGCGTGCTGTTGTCCGCGCAGCACATGCAGCAGTTCGCGGCGACCGGCGTGCCCGCCGCGCCGATGCCCGAGCGCATCAGCGCATGGGCGGTCTACGACGTGTTCAAGCTCGCCGACGACGAGCAGATGTTCATCGCCGCGACCGGCGACGGGCAGTGGCGCGCGCTGTGCGCGATTCTCGGCCGCGCCGACCTGCTGGCCGACCCGCGGCTTGCGACCAACAATGATCGCGTGCTGGCGCGCGACTGGCTGCTGCGCACGCTCGGCGAAACCTTGAGCCGTTTTGAAGGCGCCTCGCTCGTGCCGTTGTTCGAGCGCGACCACATCCCGTTCGCGTCGATCACGCGGCCCGAAGAGCTATTCGACGATCCGCATCTGAACGCGAGCGGCGGCCTCGCCCGTTTGACGCTCGATGACGGCAGCGAAACCGCGATGCCGCTGCTGCCGATCTCGATGGACGGCGAACGCCTGCAACCGCGTCAGCCGATCGCGAAGATCGGCGAGCACACCGCCGAAGTGCTGCGCGGCTTGGGCTACGACGATGCGCAGATCGCGACGCTCGGCGGCGGCTTGGCTCGGACGCCGCGCGAAGCCGCCTGATTGTCGTTTGAGTTTCAAAAGCGTTGTGGATAGCCAATCAATTTCATCCGGCATCAGACTGGAATTCAGCAACCATTTTGCATGGGATCGGAGCGCTCTGCGTGGGACCGGAGTAAGTGCTGAAGCACTAACTCCGGATCGACATAAGTGCTTTGCATGGGACCAGAGTAACGCGCTATGGGGCTGGAGTAAGCGCTAAAGCGCTAACTCCAGCCGACACGCGAACTCCGATCGACAGCGCGTTCGTGATCGCGGCGTGTTTGGGCCGCTTTGGCGTGAACGGGATGTTCGCGTTTATTTCAGGGGCGATGGTGATCGTGATGCTGGCCATCGCTACGCTTGGGCCTAAGACGCGCGATGTTGCGCTGGAGGATATTTCCAGATAGCTCTTGCTGATGGTGCCCGCCTTGGCGGGCGGGCTTGCCTTTTTAGTGCTTCTTTTGGGTCGTTGCGGGCGTGCTCGGCATCACGCGGATCGGCGGCGCGCCGGAGGGCGAAGTGGCTGGTTTGGGTTTCTTTTCCTGTTTGGGTTTTTTCGCTTCGCGGTTACTGCGGAGTTGACCTTTTGCCATGATGGACTCCCGATTGGCTTTTTTGGCTCCGCGAGGGAGCTGAGGGTAGTGTGCGCTGGTTTTGTTTTTAGTGGTTGGGTTTTTTGCGCGTAGCGAACGGGTTGGCGGGTCAACTTCACTCCAGGAAAAACTACACCATCCGACTCCGGCTACGTCGCCAGGTTTCGCTGGGCAGTTCCCCAAACTGCCCCCTATACTCGTTGGAGAAATTCCCAAAATGCCAGAACCCCCACCGCGTAGCGACTTCGGTAACTGAAGCAGACTCCCGCAATTCACGTCTCACATGGTCGAGCCGGACGGCTCGTATATAGGCAGAAGGATTCACCCCAAGGGTGTCCTCAAAAGCATATTGCAAGGTGCGCCGGCTCGCGCGAAACCGCGCACAAAGCTCCGCCACGGACAGCGGGCAATCAGGCGACCTCTCGACCAATTCGCGAACACTTCGCACGAGCTGCCAGTTCCTCGCGGTACGCGCTTCAAGATGTCCATGAGGATCGGCACTCTGCATTCCCTGCAACGCGTCAGCCAGGCCGAATATCACCGATTTCTCAAACGCCGCGGCTACGCCCGCGTCATCGAGCAAAGTCGGCGTGGCAGCCACCGCATCGAGCAACGGCTTCAGGACCTCGCGAAAGCTCTGCAGCCGCGCAGGATCGACATTCAGCACGCCAGGCCTCACGCCCAGCAGCGGCGTCATCTCATCGAGCTGCGATCGCACCAGCCGATCGCCAATCGCGCCAGGCTCGATCTCCAGATTCACCACCACGTGTTTGTCAGGCGATAAGAACTCGAAGCCGCCCTCGCCGGAAAACACGTGCAAGCCGTCGCGATGACTGGTCTGCCCGCATAGCAGCGCATGTCCCTCGAGTTGAAACGGAACGCTGACAGCCAGCCTGGACGCCGCCACCTGGCCGCGTTGATACACCGTGCGGTTCAGCCGTTCGACCAGCACGCGTACGCCGCCCGCCAGAAAAGAACTCACCGAGCCGTCGAAGGCGCCGCGAGAAATCTGGCAATAGCTCTGGTTCCATGCGTCGAACAACATCGCCTGCTCGTCGATGTTCCGGCAACAGCGAATCTCGACGGCGCTGCTTGTCTGGTGGACCGGTTGCATAGCTTCTCCCGATTCTGGTGGCGCTCCCCGAAAAGCTCGTGCCGCCCAGTGTATGCGAAAAAAACCCCGCGCCGGAGTTGTGAAAGGAGTTGTGAAAGAAGCCGTCAGCCTAAGCCGGCGCCGCGCGCAGACCCGGCCGTAACGTGGCTTTGTAATGCTTTTGTCAGCAAGGCGGGTTTTTACGGGATTTTTACTTTTTGCCAATTTTGGATAGTCGCCGCTTTTTGCCGCCCCTACTTTGTGCACAACGCAATGCACCAGAACGGGAGTCACGCATGAGCAGACCGGCAGGCAGGCTGGAAGGCAAGATCGCAATCGTGTCGGGCGGCGCAACGGGCGCAGGCGGCGCGGCGTCGCTGCTGTTCGCACAGGAAGGCGCGCAGGTCGCCGTCGTCGATATCAATACCGATGCGGGCGAGGAAGTGGTGACGCGGATTCGCGCCGCAGGCGGCACGGCCGAACTGTTCGCAGCCGACGTGTCGAAGCGCGCCGCAGTGGATGCGGCGGTGGCGAACATCGTCGCGCGTTTCGGACGCGTCGATGTGCTGTTCAATCACGCCGGCAGCATCGTCGTGAAGCCGTTCGTCGATACCACCGACGAAGACTACGACTGGCTGATGAACGTCAACGTGAAGAGCATGTTCATGATGACGCGCGCCGTGCTGCCGCACATGCTGGCCGCGGGCCGCGGTTCGATCGTCTGCACGGCGTCGATCTCGTCGGTCGCGGCGACGCCGCTCGAAGTGCTGTACTGCACGACCAAAGGCGCATGCGCGATGTTCGCGCGCTCGATCGCCGTCGAGTATCGCGATCGCGGAATCCGCTGCAACGCGGTGTGCCCCGGTTTCATCGATACGCCGCACGGCCGCCGCGAAATCAGCGCGCTGGCGAAATACGGTTTCGATGCGAGCGAGGCTGCTTTGTCGGTGCAGCAGGGCCGCCTGTGCGCGCCGGAAGAGGTCGCGCGCGCAGCGCTCTTTCTCGCCAGTGACGACGCCAGCTTCGTCAACGGCGCACACCTGTATGTCGATAACTGCTTCACGGCTGCGTGAGCCGGTTTCCCGTCGCGCGGTCACGCCTCTTTCGCCGCACCGTCATAACCCTGTTCAAAGGATCGCGTCATGGACATCAACACGGCCGTGCCGTCGGCTGAGCCCGCCGACAACGACGTCAAGCTGCTGCACAAGATGGGCTACGCGCAAGAACTGTCCCGGCGCATGGGGGCGTTCTCGAACTTCGCGGTGTCGTTCTCGCTGATCTGCATTCTGTCGGGCGGCATCACGTCGTTCCAGATGGGCTTGTCCGCGGCGGGCGGGGCGTCGATCGGACTCGGCTGGCCGCTCGGCTCGCTGTTCGCGCTGGTGGTGGCCGCGGCGATGGCGCAGATCGCGTCGTCGTATCCGACCGCCGGCGGTCTCTATCACTGGAGCTCGATTCTCGGCGGCAAGACGTGGGGCTGGCTCACCGCGTGGCTGAATCTGCTCGGGCTCGTATTCGTGGTCGCCGCGATCAATTACGGCACCTATGATCCGTTCTTCCGCACCTTGATCGCGCCGATGTTCGGCGTGAAGCCCGAGGCGCTCGGCTGGTGGCATCAGACGATCTTTCTGACCGTCATTACCGCCTCGCAGGCCATCCTCAATCATCGCGGCATTCGCATCACCAGCAAGATCACCGACCTGTCGGGCTATCTGATCTTCGTGGTGACGATCATGCTGGTGGTGGCGCTGCTCGCGTATTCGCCGGTCAAGACCGACTTGTCGCGGCTTTATACGTTCACCAATTTCACCGGCGTCGACGGCGGCGCGTGGCCGAAGCAAACCATCGCCATGGCGTTTCTGTCCGGCCTGCTGCTGACCGCTTATACGATCACCGGCTTCGATGCGTCCGCGCATACGTCCGAGGAGACGCATGAGGCGGCGCGCAACGTGCCGCGCGGCATCGTCGGTTCGGTGTTCTGGTCGGCCACCTTCGGTTACGTGATGGTGTGCGCGTTCGTGCTGGTGATGCCGGACATCGGCGCCGCGGTGAAGCAGGGCACGGGCTTCTTCGAAGCGATCCTTGCGCCGATTCCGGGACCGCTGCGCATCGTGATCGAATTGCTGATGTTCTTCATCAACTATGTGTGCGGTCTGGCAGCGGTGACGTCGACCTCGCGGATGATGTTCGCGTTTGCGCGCGACGGCGGCCTGCCTGCTTCGAAGTGGCTGCGCAAGGTGAACGCGGCACATCGCACGCCAGGCGCTGCGATCTGGACCTCGGCGGTGCTGGCGATCGTGGTCACGCTGTACGGCGATGCCTTCACCGTACTGAGCGCGGGTAGCGCGGTGTTCCTGTTCATCTCCTATGCGATGCCGATCGCCGCGGGAATTTTCGCGGAAGGCCGCACGTGGAGCGAGAAGGGCCCATTCCAGCTGGGCATGCTGTCGAAGCCGTTCGCGGTGGCGGCGGTGATCGGTGCGCTGGTGCTGGCGTATGTCGGCATGCAGCCGCCGAACCAGAAAGTGGTCTACGTGATCGCCGGTTTGCTCGCGGTGTTGCTGGCGGTCTGGTACGGCGCGGGCGTGCGCAAGCGCTTTGCGGGGCCGCCGATCGGCGGGGTGTCGAAGGAGCGCGAACGCGAATTGAGCGGGATGGAGGGACAGTTGGGGGAAGGTTGAGCCTCGGTCGAGCCTGCTTCCGCCTGCTAGAACCCTGCATGTTCTGAAATGACGTCAGCCGGCCATCGGACCGGCTGACGTTTTACTTCGGCTTCCTGATTTCAGCTTCAGTGCTTAGCTGCCGGCCTTAGCTGCCCGCATAACCCACCGGAACGGTCGCGTTGGCTCTCGCGACCGACGCGTTGTTCGACACCACATACATCGGCGATTCCGTCAGTGTGAGGGTCAGCGTACCGTTGCTGTAACTGGCGGTCGACGCATTGCCCATCATGTCGATCACCTGCACCGTTCCGCTCGTGCCCGGCGCATCGACGGTGAGGCTGTACGGCACGCTATAGGTCGAACTGAACCCGGCGCTCGCATTCCACACGTTGTTGTTATGCGCCCACAACGCGGTAATCACCGCGCCGTTGCCCACCTGCTGGAACGCGTAGGCGTAGACCCCGGCCGGCGTGCCGTTCACCGGCCCCAGCGTGTTGGTGCCGTCGAGCGCGCGCGTCATCGCACTGATCGCCATCGCGACCGGCTTCGGACTGATGTTGGTTGCGCCGAACGCGCCTTGCGCATCGTTCAGATCGAAGAACGTGCCGTAGCCGACTTCGTTCGGATAGTCCGCGCCATAGAACACATAGACCTGATCCGCACCTTCGCCGAGCGTGATGATGTGCATGCGCGCCGCAACCGCGGCTTGCGCGTACAACACGTTCGCGCTCGGATAGTTCGGACCGTACGAGCTGCCGAGGTCGTAGCTGATGCCGGCTTCGGTCGAGAACAGCTTCATGCCGGGACGGTAATCGGTGGCCATTTCGGCGCGCAGATTGCGCATCTGGCCGCGCAACGAGCCGGCGGCGGTGGACGGGTCGCTATCGTAGCGCTCCGGCGGATGCGAAGGCGAGGTGCCCGCGTCGTAGTAACCGTGCGTCGCCACGCCGTCGATGTATTGACCGAAGCCGAGCGGCGCGAGGCGCTTCAGACGCGTCGTGGTCAGACTCGGGAACGCATCGGTCGGGCCCATCACCACCGCGTGCGGATCGGTCGAATGAATGCCTTGATAGACGGACTGATACAGCGCGACGAAGTTAGCGTCCGTGTCGGTCCACATCTGGTTCGGCTCCCATGTCACCTGATAATAATTGGCCGACTGCTGCGGGAAATAAGCGGTGCGAATCGCATTCGATTCCGTGCCCACCCGGCTCATGTAGTTCTGGTAGTACAAAAGATCCTTCGGCAGGCCGGTGTCGTCCTGGAACGCGCCGGTGTTGCTCGCCCAGGCGGGAATCCCGTCGAGACGGATCAAACGCATCACGTTGCCGGTCTTGTAGAACGGATCGAGCGTGCTCGTTGACGGGTTGAACGTGTTCGCTGCGTTCGGCTCCATCGTCGAGAGCTGGCGATCGTCGATGGTGGAGCTGATGCCAAGAGCGGCAAGCAGCGAGCCGTTGTCGTTCGCGCCTTGCATGCCGAAACGATGCTGCTCCTGATGCGCATAGCTGACGGCAGGAACCGCGCCGGAGAGATTGGGCGTCACCCCGAAGGTCGCGATGCCGACTGGACGCGTGCCGGCTTGCGGCAACTGGCCGCCGTTTTGGGCGAGCGTGCCCGACGCCGCGAAATAACCGGCGAGCGTCGAGGTGCAATTCAGCGTGATGGTCTTCGAGCCGCTCGGCACGGCGGTGCTGCCGCTCGCCGCAACCCTGCCGACGGTGTCCGTGACGGACCAGTTCAACGTGTCCGCGGACGGCGCGTTGGTCGTGAAAGTAAGCTGGAAGGTGCTGCCTGAAGCGAAGATGCGCGTACCGTCGGCACTAGGCGTATCGGCTGAGATGATGGCGCTGCCGGAGCCCGCCGAAGTGGCCGGCGCGGCGCAGCTGAACTTTGCGTTGGGGTTGGCGGAAAGGACTGAGGCGGCCGAGTTGCCGTTTGCACCTGCGGCGTTGGTGGTGGAGCCGCCGGTGCCGTTGGCCTGGGTTGCCGCATTGCTGCCGCCGCCACCGCCGCAACCTGCTAGTGCCAATGAGAGTGTCGAGAGTAGGAGTAGATGCGATTTCATCAATCTGTGAGCAATCCGCTATCGGATGTTCGTCCATCCCGCCAGCGCGAGGCGCACCGCGAAACGGACTGAACATAGGGTTCAGTTGCAAGCGAGCCGATGACCGAGATTTCGGCATCGGCCATCCTGTGTGCGCAGCCATGCGGCTGCGCAAAATGTGACGTCTTCCCGGGTAATTTGGGTCCCGAAGAACTTTTCCGCTGGAGAAATTCTTGAGCAGACGAATCCCTGGCCGCCGTGATGGTCAGCCCGCGGATATCGAACAGCGTGGGACGCGCGATGAAGGAGAGCTTTGGTGGGAAGAATCGAGTGCAACCATACGCACTAGTGTGCTTAAAAGACGTAACGAGCTGTAACGTATGAACATTGGCGCATGAAAATTGCTCAGTGGTACGAAAGCTGTAAGCGCATGACGATCTGCATCGATATTGGGCGTGCGAATTGGGGTCGAAAAAAATTAATACACGGCATGCCTAACTATGCGTATGGAGGACAATCGGCGGGGAAATGGGTGTTAGCCCTCATTCCACAGCGGATCGCGCCTGGGCGCTGGCGTAATAGTGCTGGTGCTTCGGTGTAAAGTTTCTTCGCGACGGTGACTTCGCGGCGGAACTGTCGCTGTTCTATGGGGACAATGTCGCGTCCCCGGAATAAAGGGCGCGACAGAAACACGACGATGGGATGCCGGTGCTTCTTTAGGCCGGTGCGTTTGCCGGGCCGGCATGTCCATCCGCTGCGTACAGAATGCGGTTATCCCGAGAGAGATAAATCGTGAGGATTCTTCAGCTGGTTCACGCGCCGCGACTATCCGGGGCGGAGGTGTTGGTAAAAGGTCTCGCCATTCATCATCAGCGCGGCGGCCATGAAGTGTGCATGACATCGCTGCTCCCGCAGCAGGACGATTTCGCCAGTATCCGGGCTGAGCTCCAGGCCGCCGGGGTGACCTGTCTCTTCCCCACGATTCGCTACGGGCGCGTGGGCAAGCTGCTGCATCTGTATCGCGTGGTGCGCCGGTTCCGGCCTGATTTCATCGTGGCTCACGCAACGCTTGCCGCACTGTATGTGCGTCTGTTGCCGGTCCATACGCCGATCGTCTGGGTCATGCACTCCGGCGTGAACGACTTCGAGAACGGCGCGCTCAAGCAGGCCGAGCGTCTGCTGTCACGGCGGGCGAGGGCGATCATCGGCGTGTCGCAGCAAAATATCGACGACTACCTGAGAGAGATCGGCAAACACCCTGCTCTGGTTGTCATTCCTAATGGCGTGGACGCGTCGCAGTTCGCGGAGGACATCGATGCACCCGCGCCGGATACCGATGTGCCCGCGAAGCAGATCGTTCAGCTTGGCCGCTACATCGAAGCGAAAAGCCAGTTGGACACGATCCGCGCGTTTGAACGCGTGCTGCACAACGAGCCTGATGCGCGTTTGCTGCTGTGCGGCGTGGTTGAAGACATCGCGTATCACGAGGCGGTGCGGGCGCTGGTCAGCCAGCTCGGGTTGGATAGCCGCGTGACGGTCAGCGGACCCCGCTCGGATGTCGCCGCCATCCTCCGGTCGTCGCGCGTCTTCGCGATGCCTTCGCGTTTCGAAGCGCAGAGCATCGGTTTTCTCGAGGCGCTCGCGTCGGGCATTCCGGTCGTGGCCAACCGGATTCCGTCGTTCAGTTTCGCGAGCGGATTTGCCGGCGTCGATCTCGTCGATACGACCGATCCGGACGCTTACGGCCGGGCATTGCTCGCGGCGCTGAGCACGCCGCGTGCGAACCGCCAGCTGGCGGGATACACGCTGCATGACACGGCGGATCGCTACATGACGATTGCACGGAAGTTCGTTCGGCCGCTCGCGGTTTCAGCATGAGCGACTTCGCGAGCGGCTTCATGAGCGACTGCTGATCGGCCGGTTCGCGCTACTGTGCCAGCCGGTCGATCCGCAAGGTCTCCGAGAAGAGCCCCGGCAGCTCGCCGAGATCCTGCGCGGTCCCCAAAGCGAAACCGTCCCCGACGGGGTAGCGCAGAAGCGCCGCTGAGCCCCCGGTGAAATAGAAGTCGCCGAGCGTCGCGTCGGTTCTTCGATAGAGCACGAGCGCCGTATTCCGGTTGTCACGCACGAAAGCCGGAAAGACGTCCGACCACGACATGCCGCGCAATGTCGCCGCCTGGACCGGTGTGTTCGCCGTGCCCGCCAGGTCCACGGTAGCAATGTCGATGACGGCGTCGTCGCTCGCGCCGTCGAGATGCGGTGTCAACAGGATCAGCGCGTCGCTGTCTTTGCCATGCAGCGCGCCAATGGTCGCTTTGACGAACTCGGGTACGAAACGCGCCGGCAGTACGCTGCGTTCGCCGTTTAGCAGATGCGCTCCGTCGTTGGCGATTTGCGTGAACGCGAGCCGGCCGTCTGAACTGTCGAGTGCAACCAGGGAGGCCCGCGAGCCTGCCACGTGGACCGGCAGAAAATAGGTGTTTTGCCGCAAATTCCTTGCTTGCGCCCATAGAGCCGGCGCGGCACTGGCTGATCCCGTGGCGGACACAAGCCAAAGATCGAGTCCGCCATCGGCTCGTTTCTGGGCGATCAATACGCTCGCGCGTCTTGTTCCGGTGAAGTCGGCCGCGACGTACTGCTGAGTCAGTTCGGGCTTCAAGGCGCTGCTTGTCTGCAGCCAGAGACGCGGCGCCTCGAATCTGTTTCCTGCATTGCGCAGCAACCAGAACGCGGTGCCGCCGCGGCGCGCCGCAATGACCATCAGATCGGCGCGGCCGTCGCCATCGAAGTCCCCCAGCACGAAGCGCACGCTGTCGAAGCACAGCTTGTCGCCGGCGCAGCTCGGCGTCGTGGAACGGTAGTCGAACGGGACGGGGTTGGCGTACCAGAGCACGGGGCGCGCTGCTTTCGACAGGGATGCCGCATACACATCGAATCCGGGACCGTCGTGCTGTCGTTGAACGTAGACCGCGGATTGCTCGCCGTGGCCAGCGATATCGCCATACATCGCCGTGGCGAGCCGCAGGTCGGTGGCCTGGGTGCGTTGCGTGGTTGCCCAACGGTAGCGTGTCGTGAGCGATGTGCAGCCTCGCATGGCGAGCTTGCCGTCGTTTTCGCCGAGGCAGTGCCGCAGCGGTGTGTAGACGAGGCCAAAGTCCCAGGGCGTCCAGCGTTGCGCCGTGTCCCATTCGTCGCAGGTCTCGGAGATCAGGAAGCCGTCGCGCTCGGCGATGCATTGCGATGTCGCGACGCTCACGAGCGCGGCGTTGCGCGCATTGCCGGGATAGACGGCCAGCGGTTGCCAATGCCATTGCTGGGTTCGCGAATCTGTGCACGCGGCAAGAAGGGGCTCGCGGCCGGCGCCGTTGGAACTCAGGCAGCGGTTCGACGCCGCATTGAACAGTTGCACGGGATGCGCCTGGAAATCCGCTACGGGGCGATCCGTGCGATCGGCAAACGCATAGCGGCGCGCGACCCAGTTACCGTCCCACTGATACTCGCCGAATACGTGCGAATACTCGCTGCCGTCGATCGCAAAGTAGCTGGCGACGATGTCGCGCTTGCGCTGCACCTCGGCGGCGGGGAGATTGGCGGGCCAGCCGCCCGTCGGATAGGTGATGTGGTATTCGATCGGCACGCTTTTGCGCAGCGTCTGGGCGACGCGGCGCGTAATGCGCGCCGCGTAAATATGATCGGGATGCTCGATAAACGGCACCGTGTCCGGATTGAGCGTGAAGATCTGCGAGGCCTCCGCGAGTATCACTTTCAGCGTCGCCGACAGGGAGGCCCGGTCGTATTGCACGCGAGCGGAGCCGTCCGCGTTCATCGGATAAGTCGAAAGCGTTGCGCTCTGTTCCCACAGCAGGCCGAGCGGTTCGCGTCCGCCGCGCACGCCGCCGCCGGGCAGACGAAGCTCGAGCAAGCGGACTTGCGGCTTCGACTTCAGCACCATTTGATGAACCAGCTTGCCGGCGATCGGGATACTGGATTCGATCCACTCGTCAGGCACGCCGGCCATGCGTGCATAAGCGAGCCGGGACGCCCGCTCGCGGGTCTGCACGTAGGCGAAATCCGCACCGTTGGCTCCGCCGATCAGATGGACCGTGGTGATACACCAGCCTGCGTCGAGACGTTCGTTGATGGCGGGGTCCACGAACAGCAGATCGTCGTCGAGGTGGGCGACGACGGTGACGAGCGTACCGGCGCCGCAGTCGGCCGCTCGCGCTGAGCGAGGCGCGACGACGGCGAAGAAAACGAGCAGAAGGAAAACAATGGATGAATCGCGAACGAGCGGAGCTGCCATGGATCGCATGTTGATTCGAGTCCTGACGGAGAACCCGATCTTACTGGACCGCCCTGACCCCGCACGTTCGCGAACTCACAATCGGAACCGGATTGTGCGCCGACAGCAGCGCATGGATCCATGCCGGCCGATGCATGCGCTAGCGGAAATACGCCTTGGTATTTTCGTGGACGTCGTCGCGCGCCAGCAGCTCGGCAGGTGTGAGCCATAGATACTCGCTGTGCTGCTCGAGCCGCCCGACCAGCGCGGTGCTGGCGAGCGTCAGCGAATACGCGAGGACGATGTAGTGGGTCGAGACGTCCGGCTCGTCTGCGAAGTTGTCGTTGTAGTGGTGCTCGAAAACCCCTTCGAAGCGCGCCGCGGAGCGATCCAGTTTCGTGATGCCCAGTTCTGCATCGACGATGCGGGCGAACGCCGCATCGAGGGTTTCGTCCTTGAGAATGCGCCCGCCGGGCACGAACCATGTGCGGCGCGCGGGGCGGTTGCGGCGATAGCCGACCAACACGCGGCCGGTGGAATCGCTGACGATCAGATCGATCGAGATCAGGGGCGTCAGACGGACGATGTCCAGGAAATCGATCTCTGACAGCAGCATGCCATCTCCTGCAAGTAGAGCGGGGGGGAACGAAAGTTGCACATAAGGCGCTATTTTACGCGGGCAAAAAGACCGGCGAACCTGTCGCGACGCGCCGAAGTATCGTCACTTCGCGACAGCGGCCGGCGGCGGGCGTTGATTGTGCGTTGCCGACGCTCGCGCGTCGGCTTATCGCGAAACGTAGCCCTCCGGCGTCGTGACGGCGTCCCTGAAAACGCCTGCGTTGGCGGAGACCACATAGATGGGGGCCGGAGACAGCTTGAGGCTGGCCACGCCATCGCGATACGGCAGTGTCGACGCGTTTCCCATCATGTCGAAAACGGTTACTTCACCCGACGTGCCCGGCGCATCGACCCTAAGACGAAAGTCGGCATTCTGACCCGTGCCGAAGCCCGCTTTGGCGTTCCATTTCTCGTTGCCATGGGTCCAGAGCGCGGTGACCACGCGGCCGTTGCCGAGCCGGCGAAATGCGTAGGCGTAGACGCCGTTAGGCACGCCCTTGAGCGGGCCGAGCGTGTCGGTTCCGTCGATGATCCGCGTCATCGCCGCCGTGGCGAGCGCTGCGGGTTTCGGGCTGATGCGAGTCGGGCCGTAAGCGCCGGTCGGATGGTCGAGCTCGAAGAACAGCCCGTAGCCGGGCGCGGCGTCCGGCATATCCGCGAGATAGAAAAGGTAGGTCATGTCCGCGCCTTCGCCGAGCAGGATCAGGTGCGTGCGCGCCACCACGGCCGCCTGTGCGTACAGCACGTTCCAGCCCGGATAGTTTTTGCCGTAGGACTCGCCGATGTCGTAACTGATGCCGGTTTCGGTCACGAACAGACGCGCGCCAGGTTTCAGGTATTGACGCATCTGGTGGCGCAGCGCCCGCATCGATGCGGGCAGCGCATTGGCCGCCACGGCCGGATCGCCGGCATTGGCGAGCCGCTCGGGCGGATGCGACGGGGACGTCCCGGCATCGTAATAGCCGTGAATGCTCAACCCGTCCAGATAGCGGCCGATACCGAGCGGACCGAGACGGCCGAGCCACTGGACGTTGCCTTGTACCGACGAATAGGTCAAACCCATCACCACGGCGTGCGGATCGGTCGAGTGGATGCCGCGCCAGACAGCCTCGTACAACGCGACGAAATTCGCGTCGCTGTCGCGCCACGGCAGCCCGCCATCCGCATCCGGCTCCCAGGTGACCTGATAGTAGTTGTCCCGCTGCTTGGGGAAATAGGTCATACGTACGCGGTTGGATTCCGCGCCTACTTTGGCCATGTAGTCCTTGAATTGCGCGAGCGAGGTCGGCGCGTAGCTGTGAGTCTCTTTGCCGGTCGGGCTTGCCCACTTCGGAATTCCGTCGAGCTGGATCAGACGCATGATGTCGCCGCGCCGGAAGAAGGGCGTCAGCTGCCGCGCCGCGGGGTCGAAGGTGCCGGCCTTGTCGGGCTCCTCCATGTACCAGTTGCGATTGTCGTTTGCCCATGACAGGCCGAGCGCCGTATAGACCGGCCGATAGCCGTCGCCATCGCAGCAGTGCTGACCGGGCGCCAGATAGGCGGTGCCTTGTCCGCCGAATCGATGCAGGTCCTGATACGGAAAACCTACGGGCGGCAATGCGGCGGATGTGTCGGGCAGCACGCCGAAGGTGACGATGCCCGCCGGACGTGTGCCGCGCGACTCGAACTGTCCGTGTGCACGCTCCAGCGAAGCGGAAATCGCGAAGTAGCCGGAGAGTGTCGACGCGCAAGTGAGTGTCGATACGGAGGCACCCGCAGGGACGGGGAATCGGCCGCTTGCGCGCACAACATTCCAGCTGTCGCGCATCTGCCAGGTGAGCGTATCGCCTTGTGTCGGCCGCGCCGTGAAGGTGACTGCAAACGGCTTGCCTGATGCGAAGAGGCGCGTTCCGTCACTGGGCGTATCCGCTTCGAGCAGGTCGCCGCTGCCGGCCGCGCCGGCTTGTGTGGCGGGGGCGGAGCAGCGCAGCCCCTGGCCGGCAGGCACGCGTGATGCTGGGCGCGCGACAGCCGCTTCCGGGGCCGCATTCTGTGGCGTGTTCCGACTCGCGGAGAGTGCCACGGCGCAGCGCTTGTCCTCGCCGAACGCCGGGTCGCCGAACACGCTGTTATTGCATTCGGTGCCGTTCGAGAACGTCTTCACGACGTGCCGCCCGGCCGTGCCGTACAGCACGTCTCGCGTGCCGCTGAATCGGCAAGTTTCGTTTTCCGCTGCACACGGCGTCCATGTCCGGCCATCGGCTGCGAAGCTAGCACTGCTGCCGGCCGCGTTGTTAGCCGCGCTGTTAGCAGCTATGTCGGCATTGCTCGCGCTGTCCTGTCCCGAAGCGCCAAGCGCGTTGCTGCTTGCGCCGGCGAAGCCAGTGACAAACGCCGCCGTCAAAGCAGCGATCCGCAGCCTGGGGACCCGGGCTGCAAAGGCGCTGGCGAGCGGCCGCAGCGCGCGATATTCGCGTACGTTCAGCATGTGTTTCCCATCCTCGTTCGGTGCGTGCCGCCACGGCGAAGGCGTGTCGGCGCGTGTCGGCGAACTGCTAGTCCACCAGGTCAGACCCGCCTTTGGCTACCTCGTACCGCGAACTGTTGCGTAAACCGCATAGTGTATTTCCGCAATTCGTTGGCGGAATTGTGCCGCCTCTCATACGACAGAATCCGCCACTGGCCCGTCTATTGCCGTATGGTCTGAAGTTGTCTTACTTGCGTGTTTCACGTTTGAAACATTAATCGTCACGTTTATATTCTTAAGCCTCGCTAACAAAGAATTAAATAATTGCATCTCGCTAAAATTGTTTTATATTCGAGACTCGCTTTAGATATCTCTGCCGGCTAATTGTATCGTCCGAAGAAAGTTTGCCGGTGCGCTCCCCGGGAGCAAGGCTAGTAAAGATAAGGCGGCTACGCTCATTCTGTCGGTTTGATTGGTAAAAGTCACTTCAAATCAATGGGATGTTGGGTTTATCAAACAGATGTTCAAGCATTCCGGGCAGTGGCTGTATGTGTGCTGGCACACAAAAAATCGTAACTAATACACATGTGAAATTCGCGAAATGTAAATTCATTCATGTGTGGAATTGATTTTTTTAATTCGTTGAAAAATTAGTGGTCGATGGTCGTTCCGAAAATAACTGGCTGGCCACCATGGCGAAGCGCCAACATGTCTGCTCTTTCGGTCATGGCGGTTAAATGCTTGATTGGGGATGGCTATGATGCACCGCACAGAGAAGCCTTCTGTGCCGGTCGTTCAAGGTGAAAAGTAGATCCGTTTTCTGGTGAGGATGACTATGACCTGTGCGAGTCTCGAGTCTTCAATGCTGCGCTGGGTGCATGCGCCGAACAAGAGTATGCGTCGCATCGCGATACTGATGTTCAACGAATGCTCGCTGCTGGGCGCGGGCGTCGTTGCCGAAGTGTTCCAGGCGGCAAACGAACTTGCCTCGTCCGGTTCAGGCGGGTGGCTGTACGACGTTTCCTTCCTGTCGGCCGACGGCGGCATGGTGACCTGTTCCTCCGCACTACGCGTCTGGACCGACGGGCTCGACGCCCGGCACTACAGCGGTTTCGATGCGTTGTACGTCGCCGGCGGCAAAGGCGCGCCCGCAGCCGCTTCCGACGAACGGCTCATCGCCTGGCTGCGGCGGGTTCGCCGCAACACGGGCATGGTTCGTCCGATCGGAGAAGGGCGCTCGCTGCTGGAGGCTGCGTCCCTCGCCGACAGTCAGGAATCCGGCGATTTCCGCCAACAGTCCGTCCCGCCAAGCCAGACCGAACAGAACGGCGACACCGGCGACCGGCTCGAATCGATGAGAAGCGCGCTTGCCATGGTCAAACGCGATCTGGGCGGCACCGCTGCACGCACCGTTGCAGAACGCCTGCTCGCCGACTCCTGCGCGAATCTGGCGCCGCTGCTCGGCGAAGACGGCGGCCTGAGCCCAGGCGACAAAGTCCGCGCGGCGGCTCGCTGGTTGCAAGAGAACTGTCAGCAGGCCATTTCGATTGCCGACGCAGCCCAGTTCGCCGCGATGAGCGAGCGCAACTTCCTGCGCCGCTTCAAGATGGAAATGGGCATCACGCCCTCGAGTTTCCTGTTGCATGAACGCCTTGCGGTGACCTGCAGCCTGTTGACCGAATCGGAATTGCCGGTCGACAAGATTGCCCGGCGCACCGGCATGGGCAATGGCGACCGGCTTGCGAAGGTGTTCCGCAAACGTATGAGAATTTCCCCCACGGAATTCCGGATTCAGAGCCGCCGCATGGTTGGCGAATAGCGCGCGCTGCTCCTCGGCCGGGCGCCCCGGCAGCGCAGTGATTGGATGAGCAGGTTCGTTGATTCTTGGGGATTGTAAGGAATGCGAATATGTTGACAAATGGAGCAGTGAGCGCTGCGTCGGTGGGCCCGGATGGTGCTTGCGACGGGACAGCCGGTTCGCGTTGCACGCGGATTGCGCCGGTCATTCTTGCGGGTGGCTCGGGCACGCGGCTGTGGCCGGTGTCGCGCGAAAACTATCCGAAGCAACTGATCGACGTGGTCGGCTCCGACTCGCTGTTGCAGGCAACCGCGCGGCGCATGGAGGGATTTCCCCCAGGCTGGAACGTGGATGCCGCGCCGATCATCGTCTGCGGCGAGGAGCACCGCTTCGTGATCGCCGAGCAGCTTCGTGAGAACGGCGTCGAGGCGCGTCTGATCGTCGAACCTGCGCGGCGCGATACGGCGCCGGCGTTGACGCTCGCCGCCTCGCTCGCGTGTGCGGACGGAGACGACGCCATTCTCATCGTGATGCCTGCCGACCATTCGATTGCCGACGTGCGCGCGTTGCAGGGCGCGCTCGAATGCGCCGCGAGGCACGCGGAGCGCGGCGCGATCGCCACGCTGGGCGTGCCGCCGACACGTCCCGATACGGGCTTCGGCTATATCCGCATCGGCGCCGAACTGCCCGACGGCGGCCACGTGATCGACGGTTTCGTCGAGAAGCCGGCAGAAGAAATCGCGGCGCAGTATGTGGCGGCCGGCACGTATTGGTGGAACAGCGGCATTTTCATCGTGCGGGCGCGCGTCTGGCTCGATACCTTGCAGCGCCTGCAGCCGGACATGCACGCCGCGTGCGAACGCGCATTCGCCAACGGTCATACCGAAGGCGCGTATTTCCGTCCGCTGGTGGACGCCTTTCTGAGCACGTCAGCGGACTCGATCGACTACGCGGTGATGGAGCGTCTGGGCGACGCGGACACGTCATCCGGCGCGGTCCCTGCCGGCGTCGTCGTGCGGCTCGATGCGGGCTGGTCGGATCTGGGTTCATGGGACGCTGTGTGGGCCGCGATGGAGAAGGACTCCTGCGGGAACGCGAGCCGTGGCCGTGTGACTTTTGAAGGCGCGGTGTCGAGTTACGCCCATTCGGAAGGGCGGCTCGTCGCCTGCGTCGGCACGAGCAACGTCGTGGTAGTCGAAACAGCCGACGCCGTGCTGGTGGTCGACCGCTCCCATGTGCAGGACGTGAAAGGGCTGGTGGCGCGCTTCAAGGCGCAGCACGCGCCCGAGGCCGACGCGCATCGCAAGGTGCGGCGGCCATGGGGTTTCTACGATTCCATCGATCGCGGCGAGCGCTTCCAGGTAAAGCGCATTGTCGTCACGCCCGGCGCCCAGCTTTCTTTGCAACTGCATCACCATCGCGCCGAGCACTGGGTCGTGGTGCGCGGCACGGCGCTCGTCACGCGCGGCGACGAGCAGTTTCTGCTGAGCGAAAACGAATCGACCTTCATTCCACTGGGCACACGTCACCGGCTCGAAAACCCGGGGAAAGTGCCGCTCGAAATCATTGAAGTCCAGTCAGGCACGTATCTGGGTGAAGACGACATTGTGAGGTTCAACGACAGCTACGGCCGCTGCTCCTAACGGCGGGCCGGGAATCATCTGCGGAAACGAACGGTAAGAACGAGGTAAGCAAAATGCGCAAGTTTCAGGATTTGCTCGCGCGAGTGTTCGATGTTGCGTTAGTGCTCGTGGGAGCGGCAGTGGCGTCCCAGATCCGTTTCGATTACCTCGCCCAATCCGGTTTCTATTGGGCGCTGGTGATGTTTTCCGCCGCGTTTGCGCTGGCCACATTTCCGGCGTTCGGCGTCTATGAATCATGGCGCGGCCGTTCAAAGCTGGGGCTGGCCGGCCAGGTTTCGCTTGCGTGGCTGATGGTGCAGGGCAGCGCGCTGGTACTGATGTACTCGCTGCATCGCATCGACTTCGTGTCGAGACTTTGGTTCTCCTACTGGACCGCGGTGACGGGCGGCCTGCTGATCGCCTACCGGCTGATCACGCATGCGGTGCTGGCGCGTGCCCGCAGCGCCGGCCTGAACCTGCATCAGGTCGCGATCGTCGGCAGCGGCTCGCAGTGCGACGCGATCATTCGCCGGATCGATTCGGCGCCCGGCACGGGTTTCCGCGCCACAGCCGTCTATAACACACACCCAGAGGTGTCCGCTGTCGCCAGCGCGCGCGTGCCGGTCTTCGATTCGGTGGATGCGCTCGCCGACTACATCCGTACCAACGACGTGCACGAGCTTTGGCTCATGTTGTCGCTTGCCGAAGAGCCGCTGATCTGCAAGCTGATCAGCGAGTTTCGCGACGATCTGGTGAATATCCGCTTCATGCCGGACGTGCGCAGCATTGCGTTGTTCGACGGCAGCGGCGTCATCGATCTGCTCGGCGTGCCGGCGATCAACCTTGTCGCCTCGCCGCTTTCCGCCAGTTCGATGCTGAAGAAGGAAATCTTCGACCGCCTGTTCGCGGCGAGCGCATTGATCGGCCTCGCGCCGCTCCTGCTCGCGATCGCGATCACGGTGAAGCTCTCGTCCCGTGGCCCGGTGCTGTTCAAACAGAAGCGCAAAGGCGCGGACGGGCGCGTCTTCACGATCTACAAGTTCCGCTCGATGCGTCTGCATACCGAGGAGAAAGGCAGCCTCAAGCAGGCGACGCGCGACGATCCGCGCGTCACGAAAGTCGGCGCGTTTCTGCGCCGCACGAGCCTCGACGAGCTGCCGCAGTTTTTCAACGTGCTGCGTGGCGACATGTCGGTCGTAGGACCGCGTCCCCATGCGCTCGAGCACGACGACCTCTATCAGAAGGTGGTCGCCGGCTACATCAATCGCTATCGGATCAAGCCGGGCATTACCGGCTGGGCGCAGATCAACGGCTTTCGTGGCGAAACCGACCGCATCGAGAAGATGGAGCGTCGCGTCGCGCACGACCTGTACTACCTGGGACATTGGTCGTTCGCACTCGACATGCGGATCATCGGCGTGACGATCGTCGCGGGACTGAGGCATCGAAACGCTTACTAAGTAGTTAACAAGCACGAGGGACGCTGTCTCCCACGAGGACAGCGACCTGGCGCAAGGAGGAAACATCATGGGCTCGCTTGGGATACGTACAGGAAGCGTTTTGGTTTGCGCAATTGCAGCTCTGCTGTCCGCGTGCTCGCTGGCACCGGGCCAGCGGATGATTACGCCTGCCGCGGTGCAGGATACGGGTGGGGATTACAGCACGGAGGCGGCGCAGCAGGTGCAGATACCGATTACCGATATCAACCTGTCGTTGCTGCGCAAGATGAACGCTGCGACGGCGTCTGCGGCACTGACTCCGCAGACGGCCGCTTTGTTCGGCAAACCGACTGCTTACAAGGTCGGTCCGGGCGATGTGCTGCAGATCGTCGTGTGGGATCACCCGGAACTCGCGGCGGCGCTCGGACAACCCGCGGCGAATCAGAAACCGTCGGATGCGGCGCCCGGCTTTCTGATCGATGACAGCGGCAACGTGCAGTTTCCGTATGCAGGCACTGTGCACGTCGCCGGGCAAGACGTCGCGACGATCCAGCGCGAACTGCATAACCGCCTGAGTAAGGTGTACCAGAAGCCCGAGGTCACGGTGCGAGTCGCGTCGTTCCGTGCGGCGCAGGTCTATGTCGACGGCGAAGTGCGGACGCCCGGCGCGCAGTCTCTCAACGACATTCCGATGTCGCTGACCAGCGCGATCAACCAGGGCGGCGGCTTCAGTGCTAACGCGGACCGCAGCCGCGTGGAGCTGGTGCGCAACGGCGTCACCTATCCGCTCAACGTGGACGATCTGATCAAACGCGGCCGCAATCCGTCGGACATCTATCTGCAACCCGGCGACCTGGTGCGCGTGGCTTCGCGCGAAGACAGCGGCGTGTATGTGATGGGCGAGGTCAACAAGCCGGCGACCATCATGCCGATGCGCAACGGTTCGCTGACGCTTTCGCAGGCGATCTCGGATAGCGGCAGCTTCGATTCGAACACGGCCCAGACGAGGCAGTTGTTCGTGATCCGCAACTCGATGAGCGAGCAGCCGCAGGTCTATCACCTCGATGCGACTTCGCCTGTGTCGATGCTGCTCGCCAACCAGTTCGAGCTTCAGCCGAAGGACGTGGTGTACGTCGGCCAGGGTTCGCTCGTTCGCTTCAACCGTGTGCTGAACCTGCTGCTGCCGGCGATCAATGCCGCCGTAACGGGAGCTGTGCTCGCGAAATAAAACTATCTGTCGAGATCTTGAACCGCCGGGCTTTGCTGGGTGATGAAAATGGCAATCAACTTCGAAAACCGCTACACCGACGTGTCCGCGCAGGATGAGCTCAACCTGTCGGACTATCTGCGTACGATCGTGCGTGGCTGGCGCACGATCGTGATGGCGATGCTGATTGCGCTGGCGCTGGGGTGCGCCTACGCGTTTCTCGCACCGCCGACTTACCGCGCGGATGTGCTGTTCCATGTCGAGGACAAGACCGGCAACAACAACGCCAACGGCAAGGAGTCGTTGCCGCCGCTCACCGGCATGTTCGACACCAAGCCGTCGACGGCGGCGGAGATCGAGTTGCTGAAGTCGCGTCTGGTCACCGAGGAAACCGTCAGGACGCTGCACCTCGACATCTCGGCGACGCCGCGCTATCTGCCATTTGTCGGCGGGATGATCGCCGGTCTGGTGAATGGGGAGTGGGGTTTCAGGCTGCCGTCGTTCATCAACCTGTCCGCTTACGCGTGGGGCAGCGAGCGTATCTCGGTGTCGCGCTTCGACACCGCGAAGGAGCTTTATGACACGACCTTCACGCTGATCAAAGGCAATGACGGATCGTATGTGCTGCGCGACAGGAACGGCATCGCCATTCTGTCCGGCCATGTCGGCGAGACCGTGCAGACCGATACCGCCGACGGGCCGATTGCGCTGCGGGTCGATGCGCTGGTCGGGCCTGCCGGTGCGCGTTTCGAATTGCAGCGCGCCTCGACGCTGAGCACCGTCGACCGGCTGCAAAAGGCGCTGGTGGTCGCCGAAACCACGCTTCAGTCCGGCGTGATTCGCGCAAGCCTTGAAGGCGGCAACAGCGCGTTGACCGCGAATATCGTCAACAGCATGGCGCGCCAATTCATCCGCCAGGATGTCGAAAGCCGCTCGACCGAAGCCGAGCACATGCTGGCGTTCCTCGATCAGCAACTACCCGGCTTGCGCAAGGAACTCGACGACGCCGAGCAACGCTATAACAAGTTCCGCAACACGCACGGCACAGTCGATCTCGGCGAAGAAAGCCGGCTGTTGCTTCAGCAGATCGTCGACAACAAGACCAAACTGCTCGACCTGCAGCAGCAGCGCGCGGAGATGTCGACCCGCTTCACGGCGAATCACCCGGCGGTGGCGGCACTCGACGCACAGATCGCGGCCTTGCAGGGCGCCCAGAACAACATGAACCGCAGCGTGGCCGTGATGCCGGATACCGAACAGAGCGCGTTGCGGCTGCTGCGCGACGTGCACGTCGACACGGAGCTCTATACCAATCTGCTCAATAGCGCGCAGCAACTCAGGGTGGCGAAAGCCGGCCAGGTGGGCAGCGTGCGCGTGGTGGATTTTGCCGAGGCGCCGGACGAACCGGTGCGTCCGAAGCGCGTGCTGGCGATCCTGATCGCGCTCGGCGGCGGCTTGCTGATCGGCGTCATGCTGACCTTCATCAAGCGGGCGATGTATGGCGGCGTGGAGCGTCCGGACGAGATCGAGGCCGTGCTCGGCGTGCCGGTGTTCGCTGTGGTGCCGAGAAGCCAGCATCAGCTGCGGCTGCAGGAAAACGTCATGCTGCGCCGCCGCGGGCTTCACGTGCTGGCCGAGCAGGCGCCGCAGGACATCGCCGTGGAAGGCGTGCGCAATCTGCGGACCTCGCTGCAGCTGTCGCTCGACCACGCCGACAACAACGTCGTGATGATCACGGGCTCGAGGCCCGATACCGGCAAGTCGTTCCTGTCGGTGAATCTGTCGGCGCTGGTCGCGTCCGCGAACAAGCGCGTGCTGATCATCGACGGCGACATGCGGCGCGGCGACGTCCATTCGCATTTCGGTATCGGACACCAGCCAGGGCTCTCGGACGTGCTGAGCGGCGGCGATCTGCATTCCATGATCCAGCGCGACGTCCTGCCCGGACTCGACGTGCTGGCCAAGGGCACGCTGCCCGCGCATCCGTCCGAGCTGCTGATGAGCAAACGCTTCGAGACGATGCTCGACGAATTGAAGTCGAGGTACGACCTCATCATCGTCGACACGCCACCCGTGCTCGCCGTGACCGACTCGACCGTCATCGGCAAATACGCGGGCACGGCGCTGCTGGTGGTGCGCTACGGCCGCCATCCATTGAACGAGATATCCGAGACCGCCAAGCGGCTGCACAACGGCGGCGTGTTGCTCAAAGGCGTGCTGCTCACCGACGTGCCGCAGGAAGGGGCATTCCTCGGTTCGGGCTATCACGGCGGCTACTACGGATACGACAGCATCGCCGGTTGAGGCGGCGGCCAGCGGCCGACCACCACCATTCAACCGCGCCGGGGGAAAGGCATCGACATGTTCACCGAGGAGATTGCTTTATGAAACGCAAGGTCGCGCTCATTACCGGCATCACTGGACAGGACGGGTCGTACCTGGCTGAGTTGCTGCTCGCCAAGGACTACGACGTGCATGGCATCAAACGCAGGTCATCGCTGTTCAACACCGACCGGATCGATCATCTTTACCGCGATCCACACGACCCGGAGCAGAGGCTCTTCCTGCATCACGCCGACCTGACCGACTCGACGAGCATCTTGCGGGTGATCCAGCGCGTCGAGCCGGACGAAATCTACAACCTCGCGGCCCAGAGCCACGTGGCGGTGTCGTTCGAGGAACCCGAATACACAGCCAACGCGGATGGCCTCGGCACCTTGCGCATTCTCGAAGCGATCAGGATTCTGGGGCTGCAGCACAAGACGCGCTTTTATCAGGCCTCGACATCGGAACTGTACGGTCTGGTGCAGCAGATTCCGCAATCGGAGACGACGCCGTTCTATCCGCGCAGCCCGTACGCGGTCGCCAAGCTCTTTGCCTACTGGACGACCGTCAATTACCGCGAGGCCTATGGGCTCTACGCGTGCAACGGGATTCTGTTCAATCACGAATCGCCGGTGCGCGGCGAGACCTTCGTGACGCGCAAGATCACGCGCGCCATGGCGCGTATTGCCGTCGGCATGCAGAAGACGCTGTACCTCGGCAATCTGTCGGCGCTGCGCGACTGGGGCCACGCGCGCGATTACGTCGAGATGCAATGGCGCATGCTGCAACAGGAGCAGCCCGAGGATTATGTGATCGCCACCGGCGTGCAGTACAGCGTGCGCGAATTCGTTCAGCGTGCCGCCGCTGAACTGGGCGCGACGGTGCGCTTCGAAGGCACCGGCGTGGATGAAGTCGGAATTGTCGAGAAGGTCGAGGGACGCGAATTCAAGATGTCGCCGGGCGATGTGATCGTGCGCGTCGATCCGCGCTACTTCAGGCCGGCGGAAGTCGACACACTGCTCGGCGATCCGTCGAAAGCGCACATGCTTCTCGGCTGGCGGCCGACCACGCCGTTCAGCGCGCTCGTCAAGGAAATGGTGCGCGCCGATTACCAGATCGCGAGACGCGATGCGCTCGTCACGCTGGCCGGCTTCACGGCACTGGAACATCACGAGTGACGGCGATGAATAAACATGCACACATCTTCGTCGCGGGCCACCGTGGCATGGTCGGCTCCGCGCTGGTTCGGCGCCTCCTCGCCGATGGCTATCGCAACATCGTCACGCGTTCCAGGACGGAACTCGATCTCACGGATCAGGCGGCCGTGAATCGCTTCTTCGAGGCGGAACAGATCGACGTCGTGCTGCTGGCGGCCGCGCGAGTGGGCGGCATTCTCGCCAATGCGACGAGACCTGGCGAATTCATCTACGAAAACCTCGTGATCGAAACCAACGTGATCCATGCCGCGTATCGAGCCCACGTCGAGCGGCTGGTGTTCTTCGGCTCGTCGTGCATTTATCCGAAACAATGCCCGCAGCCGATTCGCGAAGAGTATCTGCTGACTTCGGCGCTCGAACCGACCAACGATGCGTATGCCATCGCGAAGATCGCCGGCCTCAAGCTGTGCGACGCCTATAACCGCGAGTACAACACCCAGTTCGTCGCGTTGATGCCGACCAATCTGTACGGCCCGAACGACAACTACGACCTGAACAGCAGCCACGTATTGCCGGCCCTGCTGCGCAAGGCGCACGAAGCGAAGGTGAGCGGCGCCGCCACGTTGACGGTGTGGGGTTCGGGCACGCCGCGCCGCGAGTTTCTGCACGTCGACGACCTGGCGGCAGCGACGGTCTTCATCCTCGAGCACAACGTGACCGAGGGCCTGTTCAACGTCGGCGTCGGCGACGACCTGTCGATACGCGAACTCGCCGAATGCATCAACAAGGTGGTCGGCTTCGAGGGACAACTCGTATTCGATACGTCCAAACCGGACGGCACGCCGCGCAAGCTGCTCGACGTATCGCGGCTGGCGCGGATGGACTGGCACGCGACGATCGGCCTCGAGGAGGGCATCGCGGCCACGTATCGTGATTTCGTTGCATCACACGCCGGCTCGACGCCCGCTGCTGCCTTGCAGGCGTAGGCGGGCACAGCGAGCTGTCGAGCGCTGTTTTCGGATCTTCAGGAACGCTTGGGGCTCTTCGCGCGGGCAGTGCGCGCAACGGGCACAAAGACGATTTTTCGAGGGGTGACATACAAATGACAGCGTCAGTCACGATCTTCCACAACGTCGTATGGTCGCGCCATAAAGGTGTTGTGTTCTCCGCCTTGCATAACATTTCCGCGTCCGGAGCGATTCGCTACTCGATGGTCCAGATAGCGGATACGGAACACGACCGGGTCGGCTTTTCCGACGTCGACTATTCGTATCATCGCTATCCGATGCAGAAGCTGTTCGACGGTTGCTATGAAGACGTGCCCACGCTGAAGATGATCGCGCGGCTCACGTGGGAAGTGCTGCGCGCCAGGTCCGACCTGATCATCCTGCCGGGCTATCACCGTCCGGAATACTGGGCGATGCTGGCGGCATGCATTGTGACCGGCAAGCGGCGCGCGGTATTCGTCGATTCGACCGCGCGCGATCGGCCGAAGAGGCTTCTTACGTCGATCCCGAAACGAGTGTTCTTCTCGCTCTGCGACGGCTACTTCGGTTTCGGCGAACGCAGCCGCGATTATCTGCTGTCGCTCGGCGCCAAGCGGGACAAGATTTTCGTGCCGTGCCAGGCCGCCGCGTTGCCCGGGTCGTTTTCGCCGGAGCGCGCGCTGGTCGATCGGGTCGAGAGCCGTGCCGGCAATCCGCCGGTGTTCCTGTATGTCGGCCGTCTTTCCGAGGAGAAGGGCATCGGCACGCTGATCGAAGCCTTCGCCGGATTGCGGCGGCGGATTCCGGCAGCGAAATTGCGCATTGTCGGCACCGGGCCGATGGCCGAGGTCCTGCACGCGAAGGTCGCCGAACTCGAGCTCGGCACGGCCGTGACCTTCGCCGGCAGTCTGCAGGACGAGCCGCTGACACACGAGTACTACGGCGCGACCTGCCTCGTGCTGCCGAGCTATAGCGAGCCCTGGGGACTGGTCGTCAACGAGGCGCTCGCGCATGGCTGCCCGGCCGTCGTCAGTGAGAGTTGCGGCTGTGTGCCGGAACTCGTGATCGACGGCCTCAGCGGTTATGCGTTCGCCGCCGGCGATGTCGCCGCGTTGCAGCGCACGATGCTCAAGGCGATCGAGGCTTTCGCCGACGCGGGCGGAACCGCGCGCCGCTGCATGGACGTGATTCGCCGCTTCGATCCGCCTTCGGCCGCCGCCAATATTGCGCGCGGCTGCGCGCTGATGCTGAGCGACTGACGCGCGTTGCCCGGCCGAGTCGCGTAAGCGAAGTTCCAACCCGTTCTGGCTGCCACCATGAAGATCCTGATATACGGCCTCAACTACGCGCCTGAACTGACCGGGACGGGCAAGTACACGGCCGAAATGGCCGTGCTTCTGGCCGGCGGCGGGCACGAGGTTCGGGTGGTGTGCGCGCCGCCTTATTACCCGGAATGGCGGGTTGCAGCGGGATATTCGTGGTGGCGGTTCCGCCGCGAAATGCGCGACGGCGTGACGGTCCGGCGCGCGCCGCTATGGGTGCCGTCGCGGCCCAGCGGCATGAAGCGGATGGCGCATCTCGCGAGCTTCGCGATGACGTCGTTGCCGCTGCTTGCCATGCAGGCGCGATGGCGTCCGGATGCGGTCGTGCTGATTGCCCCGACGCTGATGTGCGCGCCCGGCGCGCTCATGCTGGCGCGCATCGCGCAGGCGAGCGCGTGGCTGCATATTCAGGACTACGAGGTCGACGCGGCATTCGATCTCGGTCTGCTGAAGAGTTCGCGCGCCGGCCGTTTCGCGCGCTGGATCGAAAGCGCGTTGCTGCGGCGCTTCGATGCGGTGTCGTCGATTTCCTGGCAAATGACCACGCGCGCGCTGATGAAGGGCGTGGACCCGGCGCGGATCGTGTGCCTGCCCAACTGGGTTGACGCTTCGACGATTTTTCCGCTCGCGCACGCGAGCGAATATCGGCGCCAGCTGCATATTCCGCACGGACAGAAGGTGGTTCTGTACTCGGGCAACATGGGCGCGAAGCAGGGCATCGAAACGCTCGCCGATGCTGCGGCATTGCTCGCCGGACGCTCCGATGTCACGTTCGTTTTCTGCGGCTGCGGGGCCGCGAAACAGGGTTTGCTCGAACGCTGCGCGGCATTGTCGAACTGCATTTTCATTCCGTTGCAGCCGGCAGAGCGTCTGAACGAATTGCTCAACCTCGCCGATATCCACGTTTTGCCGCAGCGCGGCGATGCAGCGGATCTGGTGATGCCGTCCAAGCTCACCGGCATGTTCGCAAGCGGACGCGCTGTCGTGGCGATGGCGCGTCGAGGTACGGGTCTATTCGACGAGGTAGCGCCACGTGGCGTGGTGGTGCCGCCTGACGACGTGCCTGCGCTTGCCGCGGCGATCGGCGCGTTGGCGAGCAATCCGGCGCGCCGTGCGGAACTGGGCATCGCTGCACGCGAGTATGCCGAGCGCGCGCTGTCGCCGCAGGCGACGATCCGTACATTCGAGGAGCGGCTTGCAATGCTGGTCCGCGCAGCGGGAGCGGAACAACGCGCAAAAGGCCCGGCAACGCGTTTTAGCCCGAGACCTTCGACTGCTGCGACGACGGCGACGGCGACGACGACTGCGACGGCGACGCGGACCAAGCCGGCCACCGCGGAGGAAGTCGCGCCGGATTGATCCGGCCCACGGCGCGGTTATGAATGCGACATCACCACGGAGCGCGATAAACGCCGTGCTTGCCGGTGCCGGTGAGGTCGTACGGGTCGGCGTAAGTGGTCTTCGCCGCTCCTGCGGGCAGCAGGGCGTCGTTCGGGTTCGGACGGGGCTGGGCGGCGCCGCGCGCATTGCCGTTGGCGGCCGCGACCGGCGCCTTGTGGCGCTGACCTTTGAGCGGTGCCGCCTGCCCGCCCGGACCCGCTGCGGTCACGCTCATGCGCTGCTCGTCGAGCAGGGCCGCCTGCTGGGCGTCGACGGTATTGCGTCGCGGCAAGTCTGTCGGGCTGCTGTATTCCTGCGGTGCGCCGAGCAACTTCTCTTCGCTCGCACGATGAGCCGCCCGGCCGCCTTTCTTCGGCGCCATAGCGTCGCCGCCGTAGCCGGGAGCAGGAGCCGCGGCCGGCGCAGCCGGTGCGGGGGCGGCCCCCTGGGCGAGCGCCGGGGGGGCGCAGCATACGCACGATGCAATGGCGGCGAACAGCGAGGTAGCGGTATGACGAAGCGAGGTGTTCATCGTTTTCCCCAGACAGATGCGGTCGCGATAAGCCTATCGTGCGCCAGGCAGCACGCACGTAGCCGCCAAAACGCCTCCGTGTACGGCCATAACGCAAAGCGTCGCTGGGAGCCGCAACATAATGACACCACGCGCCGTACAGATGGGTATGTTTACTACCTCGCGTATCAGGAGAGAACTGATGGGTAACGTTGCCGACGATCCGCAGATCGGCCGCATGCCGGACGTACCCGCTGCGCCGGACGTGAACGGCGTGCGCGAAAACGGCCGCGTCATCGATCTGAGTCTTGCTGGAAAGGGAAACTACCGCGCGAAGCGCGGCATCCTCATCGAGCTCATCTGGTTTGTCGTTGAAGCCTGTTTGATCAACAACAAGCTGCTGCCCCTTTCATTCATCCGCGTCGCGCTGCTGCGGCTGTTCGGCGCGAAGATCGGCACCGGTTGCCGGTTCGTCCATCCACTGCGCGTGAAGGCGCCGTGGAATCTCGAGGTGGGCGAGAACTGCTGGTTCGGCGTCGACGTCTGGATCTACAACCAGGCCATGATCCGCATCGGCTCGAACGTCTGCATCTCTCAGGGTACGTTTCTGAGCGCCGGATCTCACGACATGCGCAGCACGATGGATCTGCGCGTCGCCCCCATCGTCATCGAGGACGGTGTCTGGATTACGTCGAAGTGCGTCGTGCAGATGGGCGTGACGATCGGCCGTTCGGCCGTGGTGACGCCTTTGTCCGTCGTGCATCGTTCGCTTGAGCCGGGCGGCGTGTATGGCGGCAATCCATGCCGCTTCATCAGGAATCGCTTCGATTCCGTGGCTTGAAGCACAGATACAGAACCGCAGCGTCACTACGCTGAGGAGGCCGAGGTCGTTGCCCGCCGGGATGTCGGCGGCTGCAATGGGTTTGTCGATCGACGATTGCCGCTCGATGCCCGCTGTGGCTCCGATGACGGTTCGGAGACGGCGTGTGCGCGGTTTCTTGCCGGCCCGGCAAGAAACCGCGCACTCAAGAATTGCATGAAGAAAGATGGGGAGCAGGGATGTTTATCGATACTCGCAACGTTGAACAAAACACGGTCATCGAGACGGCAGTCTGCATCATTGGCGGCGGAGTGGCGGGCATCACGCTCGCACTCGAGATGGCGAGGGCGGGGGTCGACACCTGCATGCTCGAAAGCGGCGGCTTTGGCCCCGACGACGAAACGCGCGATCTCTATCGCGGTGAGAGCGCCGGTCTTCCCTATTCATTCGCGGACGGCTCCCGCAGCCGCTACTTCGGCGGCGGCAGCAATTGCTGGGGCGGATGGTGCCGCCCGCTGGATCCGTGGGACTTCGAGAAGCGCGACTGGATACCGCACAGCGGCTGGCCCTTCGGTCTCGACGAACTGGCGCCGTATTACGCGCGCACGCACGAGCTGCTGAAGCTCGGCCCGCAAAATTTCGACCCTGCTTACTGGGAGCGCGAGATCGGGCGCCATGACGTACGCCGCATTCCGCTCGCGACCGGCGATATGCGCGACACCGTGGCCCAGTTCAGCCCGCCTGTGCGCTTCGGCAAGCTGTATCGCGACGAGCTGTCCCGTTCGTCGCGCGTGCGGGTGTTCCTGTATGCGAACGTGCTGAACATCGACGCCGACGCCCAGGCGTCGAGCATTTCGCGAGTCCAGGTGGCGACGCTCAGCGGACGCAGGATGTCGGTGGTGAGCACGATCTTCGTGCTGGCGACGGGCGGCATCGAGAACGCGCGCCTGCTGCTCGCATCGAACAATGTCCAGGCCGCGGGCCTCGGCAATGGCAACGATCTGGTGGGCCGCTTCTTCATGGACCATCCGCGGATGATGTCGGGGACAGTGCGTTTTCGCCCAGGACTCGCGCGCAACAAACTGTATGACATCAAGTACCACTATCAGAATGCCGCGGTTTCCGCGCACGGCACGAAGATCTCCTCACAGTTCGCGCCGAAGCAGGAACTGATGGAGCGCGAGAAATTGCTCAATTCGCGCGTGTGGCTCTACTCGCGCTTTTACGGCGAGGGCAGTAAAGGGTCCGAGGCGCTGATCCGCTGCAAGGAAGCGCTGTTGTCCAAAGACCAGCCGGGCCGCAGCCTGAAGGCCGACCTCATCACCATGGCCTCACATCCGCTCGACACCGTGGGCTACGGCTTGACGCGGCTGTATCAGTGGCCGGCGCTCATTACCGGCGTGACGCTGCAGGCCATCGTCGAAGCGGAGCCCAATCGCGACAGCCGCGTCACCTTGTGCGCTCAGCGCGACCGGCTCGGCATGCCGCGCGTCAAGGTGGAATGGCGGCTTGGCGCACAGGTCCAGCGCACCTTCGACAGAACCTTCGCGTTGCTTGCGCAGGAGTTGCAGATGGCGGGGATCGCGGACGTCGAGCTCGACGCGCCGCTCGAGGGCCGGCCGTGGCCCGCGAAGCTGGAGGGAACGTGGCACCACATGGGCACGACGCGCATGCACGATTCGCCGCGCGAAGGCGTGGTCGATCGCGACTGCAAGGTGCACGGGATCGGCAATCTCTATGTGGCCGGCAGTTCGGTCTTTCCGACGGTCGGCGCCAACTTTCCGACCATCACGATTGCCGCGCTGTCGCTGCGCCTCGCCGGGCATCTGGTCCGGCAACTCGATACGCCGGACGTGGTGGGCAACAGCAGAGTCGACGCGGCCAACAGCTGCACGATGACGATGCCGACCCAGGCTCAAATCGACACCTTGCCGATCGCAGCCACCTCGTTGACGCCGTTGATGAAGGAACAGTGACCCGGAAGGAAGAGTGACCCGGCCGGTGACGGGATGCCGCGCGCATCCTCTCACTGGCTTTGCTGGGTCGCTTCCCGCAGGGCGGCGAGCGTGGGTTCGCGCATGTCGACGCTGCCTCTGCTTTCAAGCAGAGCCGTCAATGCGCCGACCATGGTTTCGATCCGGAAGCGCGCATGGAAGGTGCGGCATGCTTGCGCGCGCATGTGCTCCCGGGCGGCGTCGTCGAGTTCATACCAGCGCACGAGGTTCTGTTCGATGCCGTCGACGGTGTCGGCAGCCACGAGGCCCGCGCCGTCCGCTTCGATCTCGCGCCAGACGTTGACCTTATCGGAGATCAGCGCCGGCAGTCCGCAGCCGAGCGCTTCGGCAACCGCCACGCCAAAGTTCTCCTGGTGCGACGGCAGAACGAACACCTCGCTTGCGTGAAACGCGCCCCACTTGAGATCGCCTTGCAGCATGCCCGGCAGGCTGACGCGATGCGCGACGCCGGCCGCGAGTGCCTGCGCGCGCAGCTGCGCAACCCAGCCGGTCTCGTCGGGTCCCGCGATGACGAGATGCCATGCCGGATCGCCGCCGGCGATGCGCGCGAAGGCATCGATCAGCAGATCGCAGCCTTTCTTGGCATGCACGCGGCCGAGAAACAGCATGATGCGTTTGCCGCGCAAACCCGGCACGGCTTGCAGGAACGCTTCGCGTACGGACCCGGCGTCGAGCGGCGGAACCGTCGTGCCGAACGGCACGATCCGTTCATTGGCGCGGTACAGCCAGAAAGATTGCCGCGCGCGAGTGCGCTCTTCTTCCGTCGTGAAGATGACGGCGCGCGCGTCGCGCAGCACACGGTATTCGGCCCACGGCCAATACAACCATTTCTTGAGGTGCTTGAGCGGGTACGCCTGTTTGAACCACGGATCGAGCATGCCGTGAACGTACACGTAGTACGGCACCTCGCTTCTTCTTAGCGTCTTCCACGCGGCAAGGCCGTGGTATTGCCACAAGCCGTGGACGATAACCGCGTCGAAGCGGCGCGCGTTGGCGTGGAGCCAGGGCGCGAGGCGCGCGCTGTAGCTGTACCGGCTGGTGACCGGGCCAAAGGCGTGCACCGGAAACGGAAAGGCCGCGAGGTACGCGTCGCCCGGCGCGTCGCAGGTGGCCACTTCGATCTGGTGTCCGGCTTCTTGCATCGCTACGCCGCTGCGGCGTACGCCTTCTACGGGGCCGCCGGCGCATGGATCGACGCTTGCGAGCAGGTGGAGGATTTTCATCGGACGAGATTCGATCGACTGACGCTGTGCGTCGACGGCGTGCCGGACGACGCGAGCGGGCCGAAGTGGCCGGACCCGGCCGTGACGTTTGCCGAATGTGAGATGCCCAAGGTTGCCGCGAGGTCCGCGCGGCCCATGCCGGGCTGGATCCTGCCCGGCAACTCGGGCACGACCACCGGGCGCATGCGCTGCGGCTTGCGAAGCCGCTTCGGCCTCGCCGGGAGTGCGCGTTGCAGCCGCGCATGCGTCGCGATCATCAAGCCGAGCGCGATGCCGAACACCAGTCCCGAGAAACGCGGTCCGAGCGGATTGCCGCCTATCGACGTAGCCGGCAGCGCGGCAAACAGCATGATGGCTCGCCCCAGTACGGGGAGCATCGGCGCGTCCGGCACGACCGCTCGCCAGTGACGATAGGAGAGAAAACAGATCGCGAGGGCGACCAATACGGCAAGCGGCATGCCGATGCCGAACAGCAGCCCGCCCGCGAACAACTGATACACCCAGAAGTTATGACCGGCCGCCCATTCCCTGATCGCATAGAAGTCTTTCTCGCTGATCTGGCCGGCGAGATCCGGCAGGTAGGCGGGGGAGTAGCGATAGTAGTGTCCGAGGCCCGCGCCGAATAGCAGCGTCGCGGGATCCGCGGTGACCTGGTCGTACTGATCGCGCATTTCGGCGAGCCGGGTGATGGTGGTTGGGTCCTTGCCGGCGGCGGTTTCCTCCGACGCGAAAATACGCTGCGTCCAGTGCTGGGTGACGGTGGGGAAGCTCAATGCCGCCACGCCTGCCACGCCGGCGATCACCACGCCGGCGATCAGGCTGCGCGCGAGCGCGCGCCAGATCTGCTGAACCGTCGGCGCACACAGTCCCATCGCGATCAGGAACAGCAACACCGTACCCACCAGCAAGCTGCGTGTGACGCTCAGCAACTCGACGATCACGCTGAAGGCGAACACCGCAACGGTAAAGAAGGAAAAGCGCTTCGCGACGACGAATTCGTGCAGCAGCACGCCTTGCAGTCCGAGCAGCGTGACGGAGATGATCCGGTACCGGACCTCCTCGAGACCGCCGCCCGTCGCCATGCCGTACGCGAAGGTGAACACGAGGCTAATTGTGTTGGCAACGAGCAGGGCTTTCTCGAACTGCGAGATTCGATATTCGCTCCATGGGCGGCAGGCCACGACGTAGCCCAGCAGGAACAGCAGGAATGGCAGCAGGACACGCAGATAGTTGCCGGTGTCGTTGCCCTGCACCCACTGGGCGATGACGCTGCCTAGCACGCACAGAAGAAGGCTAAGGGTGACGAATGAGCGCAGGCGTGAGCGGTCGTGAAAGCGCGGCGCAATCAGCGCCAGGCTCAGTCCCGCGGCAAGCGCCGGAAGGACGAACACGAACTGGGCGAAGTGGCCTGTGTTTGCGTCGGTCGCTTTGTAGTCCAGCGCAAGCGGTAACAGAAAAATCCAAATCCACAGCGTCGCATACTGATGGCGCATTGTTGACCCTCCCCGGCGCCGTTGGTCTATACCAGACGGTCTCGCGTAAGTTCATTGTGCGGGAATATCCCCGCTTGCCAATTCCGCCTGCCGGTTTCGTCGCCGATTGCCTGGGTTCTGGCGACAGAGGAAAGGCCGACTGTTGCGTGACGTACCCGGCCGTCTTCAGCTTGTCGGGCAATGCCTTGATGTTGGCGCGCACGCGCGCGTAACGCCACCGAAGATGCAAAAAGGGACATTGGCCCGCGCAGGGTGTCAGGGGAGAAGAACATGAAATTATTCGGCGGCGCGAGACCCGTAACAGCCGGCAGGGCAATCGAGCTCGATTTCCTCCGCGGCATCGCCATTATCGCGGTGATGGGGTTTCACTTTCATGCTGTCCATACGAATAACTTTCTACTCCAGATTATTGAGTACCCGCTGAAAAATTTCGGACGTGAAGGCGTGAATCTGTTTTTCACGCTGAGCGGCTTTCTGGTGGGCGGTCTCCTGCTCCGGCAGTACGCCGAAAAAGGTCACGTCGACGCACGGCGTTTTATCATCCGGCGTATCTTTCGCATCTGGCCCGCGTATTACGTGCTGCTCGCTTTCCATCTGCTGGCGGGCCGCCACCCGTGGAATACGTTTCTGTTCCAGAACCTGGCCCATCTGCAGAACTATCTGGGCACCTCGATTACCCAGACCTGGAGCCTCGCGGTCGAAGAACACTTTTACCTCGTATTGCCGGCGCTCCTGTTGCTGTTCGCCCGCTGGCGTCTGGGCGTGTGGACCATCGTCAGCATCCTCACCGCAATCTGCGCGGTGGTGCTCACGGCACGCTGCTTCGCGGTGGCGGGCGGAAACCTGGAAGGCGCCTTCGCCTACACGCAGTACCGGATCGACAGTTTGCTGGTCGGCGTGATTCTGTCCGCGGTCTACTGGATGAGACCGGCCGTCTATCAGCGGTTGGCGAAGCGCACGTGGTTGCTGGTCGCAATGGTCGCCGTGCTGTGCGCGTGGCTTGCGTTCGCGACGAAAAATCTGGCGCTGGACGAAAGCATCGGCTACACGATTCAGGCGCTCGGCTTTGCCGCGTTGCTCGTGCTGGCGCTCGAACATTCCGGATCGCTTCGCTCTTCGATGGCCTATCGCGCGATTGCATGGGTCGGCCTTTATTCTTACGGCATCTACCTATGGCATTCGCTTGCTCTCGCACCCGGCGACATGCTGATTCACAAAGCGACCGCGCTTGGCCTCGCGCCGAGCCTGACGTGGATTCTTGCCCTGACCGCGCAGTTCGCGATCGCTATCCTGATCGGTTATGTGACCACGCGCGCGATCGAATTTCCGTTCCTGCTCATGCGCAACGCGCTCTTTCCGGAAAAGCGCAGCAGTGCGGTGCGCGAAGAGGCGCTCGCCGCCGAAAGCCCGCCATCGCGGCATCGGCAATCAACGACAACCCGCGCGCGGCCGGCCGCCGAGGGCACCAGTCCGACGACCGCCGAGCCTGCCGAGCCGCGCATCGCGGTGCTCGCCGCGCGGCGCGGCGCCGAGCCGGGCGCGGGCAGCGAACCGGCCGGCTGATCGCGCGCGGGTTGCCGAGGGTTGCCGCTGGTTGCCGGCGTATGCCAGGGTGTGCCGGGATGCGCCGCGGGTTGCCGGCGTATGCCAAGGTGTGCCGGAATGTGCCGCGGGTTGCCGGCGTGTGCCAAGGTGCGCCGGAATGTGCCGCTGGTTTCAGGCCATCTGCTGAAGCAAGGTTTGCTTGAATTGACCGAGCGTATGCCGCGACAGCAGATCTTCGCGTGCGGACGGGACGGCCTCGGGCGCATGCGGCCACGAGGTGGCGATTTCGGTGATGGCCTTGCCGATCGACGCCGTACTCAGGTCGCTCAATATCGGCCCCAGTTCACAGCGCCGGCTGAACCAGCCGATCAACCCGTCTTCGGTCGCGATTACCGGCTTGCCGAAGCGGTACGCCTGCACGAGCACGCCGCTCATCCCGTAGTGTCCCTTGTAGCCCAGCCAGACAGCGTCGCAGGCGGAGAACAGATCGCGCTCGAGATCGTTTGAGATGAACGCGTCGAGAACCAGCGGTGCGGGTTTCAGGCCGCGGACGTGGTTGCGCATGAAATGGCGCGTGCCCGCGTCCTGCTCGCCGGCGACGATCAGCGTGGGGGCGTTGTCCAGACGCGTCAGCGCCTCGACCAGTTCGTAGATGCCTTTGCGCTCGGTGATGGCGCCGTACACCAGCAGATAGCGCTGCTCGGGGTCCAGTCCGAGCCGTTCGCGGGCGAGCACGGGGTTTTCCGCATGTTCATCCGGAAAGGGGTCCGCCACGTAGGCGATCGCCGCGCTTGCCTTCGATGCGCTGCGTGCCGACCACTCCGGCAGCGTGGGATCGATGGTGAGCAGCGTGCGCAATCCCGCCGATCTCACCGCGCGTTTGAAGAGCTGCGCCTTGATCGCATTGACCAACGGACGGTCGGGCGCCTTGATGCCGACCTTGTGATGATGAAAGGTCGCGCGCATCGTGATGCCGATCCACGGCGTCTTGCCGAATGGCGAGCCGAGAAACGGCAGCGCATAAAAGAAATAGTCGACGTACGGAACGATCACGAGCCTGATCGGTTGCGCGCGGCTGACGATCTTGTACACGCGCTTGAAATAGCGGTGAAAGCGCCAGTATTCGTTGGGGTCGCGCAACAGGCCGCGGGGACGCTCCTCCGGATCGACAAACGCGATTTCCATGTCGCGCCGGTTGGCGGCGACGATCTGCCGGGCGAGCCGATGATCCTCGTTGGCGCTCTCGGTGGCGAGAATGCACGGATACCCGGCTTCCGCACAAGCCTGCATGGTCCACTCGACATAACGCCAGCGATGGCCGGTGAGATTGGGCTCGACAATCAGGACGTAGTCTTGTTCCATCGCGTCGGTTGACATGTGCGGCATGTGCTGTATGTGCGTTGTGGAAAAGCGCCAGGACGGCGGCTCTCGCGCACCCTCACGCGCATTGTTAACGGATCAACGTTAGCACCGCCGGCGCGAGGGGACCCGTCAATTTGACCTGATCCGTGGGTAAACGTACTAGAGCGCAATGGCTTCGGCTGAAGTGGCCTAGCTGATGGCGGTTGTTGCCGATTCTCTCGCGGTAAGGTCGTGGATGGAGTTCGATGAAAACGTCGCCAGCGTGGCTGGTGCACCTCACTCATTATGCGTCGGCGGCATATCGCAGCGATTCCGTTCAATCGTTGCGTGGCCGGGGATCAGCGGCGTTCCGATTCGACGGAGAAACAGCTTGCGGGCGATCAGGCTTCCGGCGCTTTCGATGGCGACCAGTTTCGGCGCGAGTGCGGCGACTTGGGTGTTGCTGCAGCAGTTCGTCGTGCGTGGACTGGTCGCGATCAAGTTTCTTGCGATTGGCCGGATGCTCGGACCGGCGGCGATCGGCAGCGTGAGCGTGGCGCTGCTCGCAGTAGCCATTGCCGAGGCGCTGTCGGACACCGGCCTCGCGCAGGCGGTCGTTCAAGGTGAACATCCGCCGACCCGTTCGCAACTCGGTGCGGTATGGACGACCCTGACGGCGCGCGGTGTGCTCATCTCGCTGCTGCTGGTCGCGCTGGCGCCGGTGCTGGGCAGCCAGTTTCACCTCGACGGCTCGCTTGTGTTGCTGCAACTCGCCGCGACGCTGCCGCTGTTGCGCGGCCTGGCTTCCCCCGCTTACTTCGTCGTGCAGCGTGAGCGGCGCTTCCAGCATATCGCCGGTGTCGAAGTGGCGGCGGCGTTTGTCGATTGTTCGGCCGGGCTCGCCCTTGCGTATTTCGGTGCCGGCGCGGCCTCGGTGCTGCTCGGTCTGGTGGCCGGCGAAACGCTGAAAAGCACGCTCACGTGGCTGACGATGAAGCCGCGCCCGCCGGTGCGCGCCGTGTGGTCGGGCATCGGTCAATACGTGGGCTTTAGCCGCTGGATCTGGGCAAGCAGTGTCATCAATCTGCTGCTGAATCAGTTCGACAAGGTGGTCGTCGGCAAGCTGCTCGGGCCGACGCAACTGGGCGGCTATCAGATGTCGTCGCGGCTCGCGCAAATGCTGCTGGCCGACGCCGCAATCGCCATGTCGCAATACCTGTTCCCGACCTTCGCGGCGCATCATCGCAGGAATCCGCACGCCGCGTCGCGGCTGATCAAGATCTATCTTCTGGTGATCGCACTGGGTCTGGCGGGATTCGTCGAAGTGCTGAGGCTGATTGCGCAACCGCTGTTCTCCCTGATTCTCGGTGCTGCGTGGCTGCCCGCGGTGCCACTGTTCAGAATCCTGGTGATCAACATGGCGATCGGCGCGTTGATCGCGGTGCTGGTCGCGTATCTGCGTGCGGTGGGCGACGCGAAGGCGACCGTGCATGCATCGCTGATCCAGGTCGTCGTGCTGCTTATCAGCGTTCCTCTTGCAGTCCACTGGTGGGGTGTCACGGGGATCGCGTGGTCGATGACTCTCGGTCTTGGCTGCGCGGCGGCCTGGATGCTGTTTCGAACGCTGACTGCAAGGGCTTCATGATGCGTGTTCTTCATCTCGTTCTGGCGCCGCGGCTGTCCGGCGCCGAAGTCCTCGCGAAGGATCTCGCCATCGATCAGTGCGCCGACGGCATGGCGGTGTGCGTCGCGTCGCTGTTGCCGTCGCATGCGGAATACATGCCGCTGCGGGACGAACTCCAGGGGCACGGCGTGCTGTGCTGGTTTCCGCAGCGGCGGCATCGCGCGGCCCGCAAGCTGTGGAATCTGTTCTTCACGGTGCGCCGCTTCCGTCCGGACGTGATTTTCGCGCACGCCACGATTCCGTCGTTCTACGCACGCGCGTTGCCGCTTCGCGTGCCGGTCGTCTATGTCATGCATTCGGCGACCAATGACTTCGAGCGCCCGCTGTTCCGGCGCGTCGAACACATCCTCTCGGGACGTGCCCGGGCCGTGATCGGTGTCTCGCAGCAGGGCGTGACGGACTACGCGCAGACCATCGGACCGCATCCGTCGATGATTGTCGTTCCCAACGGTGTGGACCTCGCGCGCTTCGCCTTCACCGACGGTGGGGAACGCAACGGCCGCGCGCCGCAGATCGTGCAGATCGGCAGATATGCGTCGGTGAAGAATCAGCTTCTGACGGTGCGCGCCTTCAGCGAGGTGCTCAAGCAGGTGGAAGACGCGCGCCTGACGTTGTACGGCGTGGTTGAAGATTCCGGCTATCAGCGTGCGGTCATCGAGCTGGTGGACCAGTTGGGTCTTGCGGACCGTGCCGTGGTTGCCGGGCCGCGCTCCGATGTGGCGAGCGTGCTGTCGGAGTCGAGCGTGTTCGCCATGCCGTCGCGCTCCGAGGCGCACAGCGTGGCGTTTCTTGAAGCGCTGGCTTCGGGCATTCCGATCGTTGCCAGCAAGATTCCGTCGTTTGCATTCGCGAACGGCTATCCGTGCGTTCAGCTTGTCGATACCGACAATGTGCAAAGCTATGCCGACGCCATTGTTATCGCGCTCGGGCAGGCGCGCGCGCAACGCTCGCTGGCCGGTTTGACGCTCAGGGATACCGCCGCCCGTTACCGGGCGATTGCGCATCAAGTGTGTCCTGCTGTGCCGGCCCGGTAGTGGGCTGGTATTGGCCCGGTGGTGGCCCCCGGTAATGGCCCGGTAGTTCGCGAAAGGAGGCCGGGCCGCCGGCAGTCCTGGCTGGATCGATCGTCCAATGACGCTTCAATGATGGATTGCCGGGTTGCTCTCCTCGTGCGGCGGGGCGGGCGCAGGATCGGCCGTCACAACGCTCGCGACTTCCGACTCCCGCATGGCGCGCTCGACGAGGCGCTTTGCTTCTCCGCTGCTCGAATCGACGAGTAGCGCGTTGCCGGCGTTGTGCCAGACGCACGGCCAGTGCGCGATGTATTCGCAGCCTCGCGCGACGCTGAGCAACGAGTCGCGCTGCTGTTCGCGCTCGCTCAGCGTGGAGCGCATGCGCAACGCGTCGGGGTTGCCCGGTTGGGCGGCGATGGCCGCCGAGAGCCTTGCTTTGGTCGCCGACAAATTGCTCTTTTGCAGATCGGCGCGCGCGGCTCGGAGATGCTTCGAAACGTCGGCGCGAGGTTTGTCCGGTTTGCTGACGGTGCGCTTCACATCGGGCGACACCGCCGCTGCCACTGCGACTGCCGCTGCAACTGCCGCGCGATGTGGAGCTGGCGGCGTCACGGCGGCGAGCCGCTTGGCAACGGCAACAGGCGGCTTCGCTTTCTGAACCATCACTCTGCCGGCTACCGCTGGGGCGCTGATGTCCGAGTCGCTGCTCTGTCTGATGAAGCCCAGATACGCGACGGATGCCAGCACGAGAGAGAGGATGCCAACGGCCGCCGGCCGGAGCAGTCTTCGATGGCTGGGCACGGTGGCCGTCGGCTCGCACTCGCAGGTCAGGTAGAACGAATCGCTGACGGCCCTCGAGGACGGACGCCACGGCTTCGGCAGCGGCAGCCGCAGCCGCAGCCGCGTGGCAGGCATCGGCCGGGTTGGGCCCAGCGCAATGTTGGTGGACGACGACGTGCTGGACGAAGCCACTGCCGGGCGCACGTCGAGTGCATTGATTGAGCGCGCATGGCACCAAGGGCAGGACGTGAAGCGTCCGGCTAGCAGCGCTCCGCAGTGCCCGCATCGGGGGAAATCGTGCTGATCGGACGTGATGTCGCTAAGCATTGCCATGTCGCAAACGGGCGTCGACTGCCGGCGCCGCGGTCAGAAAGAACAGGGCACAGCAACGAGGCTGCAACAGGGATTACTGCATGACGACGTATCCCCGCGCTTGCATGCAGGCCCCATATGCCGCCCAGTACCGTGTCATCGGCGGTTCGGGCGCCGGCAGCGGCGGCAGCGTCACATCGGACCCTTGGGCCGTCTGTGGCGCACTGGCCGCCGCCGTCTCCGAGGCGCCGCTCTTCGCGCTGCCCGACGCTGCCGCGGCCGAAGCCGTGGCGGTCGTCGTGGTGGTCCCCGATGCCGCTGTCGCCGCCGTCGCCGTTGCAGCGCTCGCTGCAGGCGCGCTTGCCGCTGGCGCCGACGCGGCAGCAGGCATGCTCGCGCCCATCGGGATCGCTGAAAAGCTGCTGGGGGGCAACGGCGGCCTCGACGGGGCACCCGTCGACAAGGCTTTCGACGCCGCGGGTTTGCGCGGCGGAATTTGCGGTTCGTGGACGATGTCGACTTTCGTCTGACGGTTGGCGGTGGCAAAGCACATCGCCGTGTCGATGCTGTGCTGATACGGGCTCTGACTTCGAATCGGATAGATCACCGGCTGCCACGCTTGAGCAGCACTGCTGAATAACAGCAGCGACAGCAGCGTCAAACCGGTCGATATTCTTGGTTTCATCGCAGACGCTCCCACAGCGATGTTTCGGCGATCTCGGGCAGCTCCGCCGCCGCGCTTCGCAGGTATGTCTTCGCAGGTATGTCTCATGGCAGCAGAACCTGCCGCTGAAAGGCGGCGGATGAACGCCAAGGCTGCCTGATCAGCGTAACACCGCTCTTTGTCGATCGAATGCACCGGATAGCGCGCGAAAACGCCATCCTGCAGTCGAATCAGGACATATTTGTTAGTTGGCGGGCGGTTTGGCGCAATTTGTAGGGGATATCCCTAGGCGTGGACCGAGCCGGCAACTTTATTAAATCACTGTTTTTCAAGAACAATCAACGTCTTTCCAGGTTGCGGCGAGGCTGGCGGAGCGCGTTCACTCGCTACCTGTTTCTGCAAATTCAGCCACGAGCAGCCACGAGCGCCACGAGCGCCGCGAAGCTATCCCGGGCACGGTCCCGTCGACTGCCGCACCTGCAATAGTGCACGCACCTCGTATCCGTGTTGCGGCCGTTTGCCGTCGAGCGCGTCGAGCAGGTGCTGTGCCGCGAGCCGTCCGATCTCGGCCGTGTCGACTCGCATCGTCGTCAGCGCCGGGCGCATTTCCTTCGCGATCGCGAGATCGTCGAAGCCTGTCACGGATAATTCGCCGGGAATCGCGATGCCCAGTTCCTCGGCCTCGCGCAGCACGCCAAGCGCAATGTGATCGTTGCCGCAGATGATCGCGGTCGGGTGCTCGCCCGGCAACTGCCAGATCGAGCGCAGGCTGCGCCGCCCGAAGCCGATCGTCGATTCGCCTTCGAACATGTGCTCCGGCCGTACGGCGAGGCCGTGGCGTTCGAGCGTCGAGCGGATGCCCGCGACGCGCGCCTGCACGCGATCGTTGTCGCGCGTCGGCTGGATGCAGACGGCGAACGAGCGGTGCCCGAGGCCGAGCAGATGCTCGGTGATCTCCGCGTAGGCCGCGTGATTGTCGAAGCCGATGCAGTCGTGCGGACTGCCCTCGCGATACGCATACGTGACCGCGTAGGGCACGCGATAGAGCCGCAATGCATCGAACAGTTCGGCCGGATGCGCCTCGCCCACGACGGCCATCGCCTCGACGCCGCGCGCGAGCATCGCGCGCACCTGCACGAGCGCCTGCGCCGGATCGTAGTTCGAACAGCCGAGCACGAGGGTGATGCCGCGTGCGGCGAAGGCCGCCTGCATACCGCTCACCTGCGAGGCGAACACGTGGTCATCGAGCGTCGGAATGATGATGCCGGCAATGTGGCTGCGCGTGGAGGCGAGGGCGCGTCCCGCCGCATTCGGAAACCAGTTGAGCGTGAGCGCGGCATGCTCGACGCGCCCGCGCACGTTCTCCGAGACCTTGTCCGGCTCGTTGTAGACGCGCGACACGGTCGCCGTCGATACTCCCGCGAGCCTCGCGACATCGGAAAGCACAGTGCGGCCCGTGTTGCGGCGGGCACGGCTGGTCGGGGTCCGGGCGGCGGGCGGCGGGTCGAAGGAGTCGGGCATCGGGTCGGGAAGCAGAGGGTGAGTTGGGGGAACGGCCGCCATCTTACCGCCGCATGCGCGCGCGACGCGTGAGCGAACATGGCCGTCGGCGCAGACGTCCCGGTTATCGCGAAGCTCTGACGGGAGACGCCCGTGAACCTAGCAGCCCGAACCGGGCGCGGCGATGCGCGCACGGAAATGCTCGGTGCCGGCGACGATCTTGTCGAGCACCGCATCGAGCGCCCAGAAGCGTTCGCGCACGTCATAGTCGATCACGCGGCAGCGTATCGAGTCGAACGTGCCGATGCGCTGGTGGTAGATCTTCGCGAGCGCCGGATAGCCGAGTGCTTCGGATACGGCGGCGAGCACGAGAAACGTCGCCAGTTCTTCGGCAAGCGCCGGATCCTGAGCCGCATCGTTGCGCAGCCACTTGTACAGGTCAGGGTGGAAGTTCGTGAACACGCCGTTGAAGCCGGCCGAGCCGGCCTTCATCGCGTCCCACGCGATCGCCGCGTTCGCGTTCAGGATCTTCAGCGGCGAACCCTGCGCGAGCGCGACGCGCCGCTTGACGGTATCGAGATCGCAGCTCACGTCCTTCAGCATGATGAAGCGGCCGGTATCGATGCACATCTTCAGTTCGTCGTCGGAGAGAAGCCGCCGGTACGGCGCCGGGCATTCGTATAGACCGAGCGGGATGTCTGACGGAAGGCGCGCGAGGAGCCGCTTGAGATTCGCGCCGAAGACCTCCGTGCCCTCGCGCTTCGGGTCGAGCCGGTTGGTCACGAGCACGATGCCCTGAGCCCCCGTGCCCGCGGCGACGTTGAGCTCTTCGGCCTGGGCATCGGGGTCGTCGCTGATGTGGCCGGACACCACGACGGGAATGCGGCCCGCCACTTTCTCGACCACGAAGCGGCCCAGCGCGCCGCGCTCGGCGAGGCTCAGGAACTGCATCTCGCTCGACTGCGCGACGGCGAACAGCGCGTCGGAGCCGTGCGCGATATACCACTCGATCAGGCGTTCGAGCCCGGCGTAGTCGATCGCGCCGGAGGCGTCGAACGGGGTCAGCATCACGGGGACGATGCCTTCGATCGAGGCGGTGGTTTGCGTAGTTTGCGCAGTTTGCATAGAGGTCGTCATGTTTATCTCTCGGAGAGGTTTGTATTGGCCGGGACGCGCACTGAGGTCACGCCGGCGCTCGAGCGGTGTCGGCACGCGCGGGCTGGTCCTCGATCGGCTTGCGCACGAGCAGCAGATAGCTCATCGCGCCGACGAACGCGATGCCCGCAGCCGTCAGCAGTGCGGGTACGAACGACCAGTTCTGCGCGATGTAGCCGGTCAGGATCGGCGCGAGCGCACCGCCTAAAAAGCCGCCGAAATTCTGGATCGCGCCGAGCGAGCCGACGCGGTTCGGCGGGGCGGCGGCGGTTGCGAGGGCCCAGGAGCTGGCGGATGCCGCGTTGGCCAGGAAAATCACCACCGAGATGCACACGATCGCGATCGTGTTGCTCTCGACGAGCGCAGCCGGAATCGTGAACGTGACCATGCCGAGCATCGCAATCACCACCGCGTTGCGGCGGCTCGCGACGGGGCTCGTGCTGCGGCTCGTGATGAGGTCGGAAAACCAGCCGGCCGTGAGCGAGCCGAGAAAGCCGCAGAAGAACGGCACCGATGCCGCGACGCCCGTATGCAGCAAGCTCATGTGACGCTCCATCGTCAGGTAGCCCGGCAGCCAGGTGAGGTACACCCAGTTCAGGTAGACCGAGCCGAAGAAGCCGATCAGCATGCCCCACGTCGTTCCATGCGAAAAGAGCGAACGCCAGTCGGCGAAGCTCAGCGAGGGCGCCGGCTTGCGATCTGCTTCGTCGCCTTCGAGATAGCGCCGCTCGGCGTCGGTCATCGTGGCCTTTGCGGGATCGCGATATACCGCGAGCCAGACGACCGCCACGATCAGGCCGGCGATGCCCGTCACGATGAATGCCCAGCGCCAGTGAAACTGCACGACGAGGATCGACAGGCAGAGCGGCGCGAGTGCCGTGCCGAGCGGGGACGCCGAGTTGAAGATGCCGGTCGGCTTGCCGCGCGCGCGCAGCGGAAACCAGTTGCTGACGACGCGCGCCGCCGACGGAAACTGCGGGGCCTCGCCGATGCCGAGCATGATCCGCGCAACGATGAACCAGCCGAAGGTCGAGACGAAGCCGCCGGCGGCCTGCGCGAGCGACCAGACGATCAGGCCGATGCCGAGCAGCTTGCGCGGACCGATCCGGTCGACGAGCCCGCCCACCGGCAACTGGAATAGCGCATAGCTCCAGGAGAACGCGGAGAGCAGCAGCCCCATCTGACCCAGCGACAGGCCAAGGTCATGGCGGATCAGCGAATTGGCGACGGCGAGTGTGCCGCGGTCCAGATAGTTGACGATGCCGCTCACCATCAGCAGCGAGAGCGCCACGATCTGGGCGCGGCGGATTCTCGGCGGTGCCTGCTCGTGACTCGGGGTTGCGCTCATGATCGTTGTCTCCGTTTCATGTTTTGGCTTGAGATGTGGCGGGCCGCGCCGATGCGATGTCAGGCGGCGGGAAGAGATCCATGTTGGCGCTGCCGACAACAACGACGTGCTCCCGAGTTTTTGGCGCCGCTGCCTACGGGGTCAGCATTTTTCAATGGAGACATCGTTGATGTACGTTAGCGCTTACATTTTGACTCGACGCCGAGGCATTAGCATGCTGTTTTTCGATTGGTCACGCACAAGCGGCTTCGTGTTAGCGCTTACATTGTGTGTCGCACTGAAGGGTGTTGCAAGCGCGAGAGCGGGTTTGGCGGGTAAACACCGATCATCCGCGGCCGAACGCGCCACAACCTTTCCCATCGCACGGGAACAGTGCTGTACCGCACCATCGCTGTGCCTGGCCGCGTCAGGATATGTCGTGCCGCTGACAGGATGCGTCACGTGGCATCGTTTTTTCCGGCTTCCTGGAACGCCGAACACCGAATTTCCCCGTGTGGCACGGCATATGCGTATAGAGCCCGCATAGGATCAAAGTCGATCTATCTTCATTCGAATTAATAGCAGCAACCTCGTAACGGGCATTTGGACAACGGCGTCCCCCGAATCCAGTCATCTGATTGGGTTCGCGGGACGCTTTTTTTTCGGAACGACGATGACAGACAAAGCAACCCGCATCGACCTCTTCAGCCTGCGCACGCCACCGATGCGCGCTTTCCATCTGACGTGGATGGCGTTCTTCGTCTGCTTCTTTGCGTGGTTTGCCTGTGCACCATTGATGCCGCTGATCAAGAGCGAATTCGGGCTTTCCGTCGACCAGGTCGCCAATATCAACATCGCCGCGGTCGCCGTCACGATCCTCGTGCGGCTGGTGATTGGTCCGCTATGCGACCGCTACGGCCCGCGCAAGATCTATTGCGGCCTGATGCTCGCGGGTGTGTTTCCGGTGCTCGGCGCGGCGCTATCCAGCGGCTATGAGAGCTTCCTGCTGTGCCGCCTGGGCATCGGTGCGGTCGGCGCCAGCTTCGTCATTACCCAGTATCACACCTCGATGATGTTCGCGCCGAACGTGGTCGGTACTGCCAACGCGACGACGGCCGGGTGGGGCAATGCCGGGGCAGGCGCTGCACAGGCGCTCGTACCGTTGCTGCTGGCGGCGGTCATGGTGCTCGGCGCAGGACAGTCGTCGGCGTGGCGCCTTGCGCTGGTGGTGCCGGGCCTTGCGATGCCGGTCATGGCGATGTTTTACTGGCGCTTCACGCAGGATTGCCCGCAAGGAAACTTTGCGGAACTGCGGGCGCTCGGAATCGCGATCGACGGCGGCAAGAAGGGCGGTTGGGCGAGCTTTCGAGCAGCCTGCGCGAACTATCGCGTCTGGATGCTGTTCACCACCTACGCAGCGTGTTTCGGCGTCGAGGTCTTCATTCACAACGTCGCCGCGATCTATTACGTCGATCATTTCCACCTGTCGCTGAAGGCGGCGGGCATCGCCGCCGGCAGCTTCGGTCTACTCGCCCTGTTTGCGCGCGCGCTGGGTGGCTGGCTGTCGGACAAGGTTGCCGCGCGGCGAGGCCTCGACGTCCGCGCAACTTTGCTGTTCGCGCTGATCGTCGGCGAAGGTTTGGGCCTCGTGGGCTTCGCGCACGCGGACAGCGTCGCACTGGCCGTGATCGCCATGCTGGTTTTCGGTCTGTTCACGCATATGGCTTGCGGCGCGACCTACGCGCTGGTGCCGTTCATCGACCGCAAGGCGCTGGGCGGCGTCGCGGGCGTGATTGGCGCCGGTGGCAATGTCGGCGCGGTGGCCGCGGGCTTCCTGATGAAAGGCGTCGCCAGCGTCCAGCAGACGCTGGCGATGCTCGGCATCCTGGTCACGCTTTCCGCGTTATGTGCACTGGCGGTGCGCTTCAGCGGTGAACACAAGGCCCGCGAAGCGGCGCTACGCGAGCGCGCGCTGGCTGGCGCCGGCGCCAACAGTATTGCAAATTGACGGAACCGTCTTCGCATCAAGATTGCCGTTGAAGGTAAAGGTCGCGGAACGGGTGTCCGTCAGATCCTTGAGTGCATTGGCGCAATTGTGGGTCCGTGGTTCGGATCGCGGGCGCATCGATTGCATGTGCCGGCGTCGTTGCCGGCGATCCAGGAAAGCCAGTATCCAGGCCATGCAGGCGATGACATTCGTCAGGCGCGCTGCACGGAGAAGGTGCTGCACCGCACTGCCATTGTGCTTTGCCGCATCAGAATGCATCAAGCCGCTTTGGGCAGACGCGTCTTGCGATACGCCTTTCCCTTGCGCAGGGCTCAACGGCGGTGAGTTGTCCCGCATGGCATGGCCTTTGCGTAATCCAAGGCAGCGGATCAACGATGATCCGGCCAGCACGCACCAGAAGTCACTCTGTAGATCACTGCTTGTTTTGGACAACGGCGTCCCCGAATTCAGTCACTTGACGATTGAATCCGCGGGACGCCTTTTTATTTGCCGGACGAAAATCATGCCGCGAACCGCGTTGGAAATGGATGGGACTCCAGTCATGAACGTTATCGTCATTGGCCACGGCATGGTGGGGCACAAGCTCCTCGAATGCCTTGTGAACGACGCGAGGTCCGCGCTGCACGTCACCGTGCTGTGCGAGGAGCCTCGTCCCGCGTATGACCGCGTGCATCTGTCCGAATTCTTCGCCGGCAAATCGGCGGACGATCTCTCGCTGGTCGAGCCGGGTTTCTTCGAACGCCAGAACGTGCTGCTCAGGCTCAACGCGAAGGCGGTTTCGATCGACCGGGAGGCCCGCACGGTGAGCATCTCGACCGGCGAGACGCTTTCCTATGACAAACTGGTGCTCGCCACCGGTTCCTCGCCGTTTGTTCCGCCGATGGCGGGCAGCGATCGTGAGGATTGCTTCGTCTATCGCACCATCGAGGATCTCGAGGCGATGCAGGCGTGCGGCGCGCGGGCGAAGTCGGGTGTGGTGGTAGGCGGCGGCCTGCTGGGGCTTGAATGCGCGAAGGCGCTGCATGATATGGGATTGGCCGCGCATGTCGTCGAGTTCGCACCGCGCCTGATGGCGGTGCAGGTCGACGACGGCGGCGGACGGGTTCTGCGCAGCAAGATCGAGGAGTTGGGCGTGCAGGTCCACACCGGCAAGCACACGCTCGCGATCGTCGATGGCGAATCGGGCACCCACCGCATGCAGTTCGCCGACGGCACGCATCTCGACACCGACATGATTGTGTTCTCCGCCGGGATCCGTCCGCGCGATGAGATTGCGCGTGCCTGCGGGCTGGAACTGGGCCCGCGCGGCGGCATTGCGATCGACGACACCTGCCGCACGAGCGATCCTGACATCTATGCGATCGGCGAATGCGCGGCGTGGAACGGCATGGTGTATGGCCTTGTGGCGCCGGGGTATGACATGGCACGCGTCACAGCGAAGCAATTGCTGGGCGATCAAGCCGGTTTCGCCGGCGCCGACATGAGCACCAAGCTCAAGCTGATGGGCGTGGACGTCGCGAGCATCGGCGACGCGCATGGCAAGACGCCGGGCAGCCGCGCGTACCAGTTCAGCGACGAACGCAAGCAGGTCTACAAGAAGCTGGTGGTGTCGGAGTGCGGCAAGCAACTGCTCGGCGCCGTGATGGTCGGCGATGCGACCGAATACGGCACGCTGCTGCAGATGATGCTGAACCGCATCGAATTGCCGGACGCACCGGAATTCCTGATCCTGCCGCAAGGCGACGGCAAGGCCAAGCCCGGACTTGGGGTCGACGCGCTGCCCGAGGCCGCGCAGATCTGCTCGTGCAACAACGTCTCGAAGGGCGAAATCTGCGCGGCGGTGTGTGCGGGCGCGACCAGTATCGGCGCTGTGAAGAGCGCAACATGCGCCGGCACCTCGTGCGGCGGCTGCGTACCGCTCGTCACCCAGGTGATGAAGGCCGAGATGAAGAAACAGGGGCTCGCGGTCAACAACCACCTGTGCGAGCACTTCCCGTATTCGCGCCAGGAGCTGTATCACATCGTGCGTGTCGAGGGCGTACGCAGCTTCGGCGAATTGCTCGCGAAGCATGGTCATGGGCTCGGCTGCGATATCTGCAAGCCGGCGGTGGCGAGCATCCTCGCGTCGTGCTGGAACGAATTCGTGCTGAAGAAAGAGCACGCGTCGCTGCAGGACACCAACGATTACTACCTCGCCAACATCCAGCGCGACGGCACGTATTCGGTCGTGCCGCGCATGCCGGGCGGCGAAGTGACACCCGACGGCCTGATCGCGGTCGGCCAGGTCGCGAAGAAATACGGTCTCTACACGAAGATCACCGGCGGTCAGCGAGTCGATATGTTCGGCGCGCGCGTCGAGCAACTGCCGCTGATCTGGGAAGAACTGATCGCCGCCGGTTTCGAGTCGGGCCATGCATACGGCAAGTCGCTGCGCACCGTGAAGTCGTGTGTCGGGTCGACGTGGTGCCGCTACGGCGTCGGCGATTCGGTGGGCCTCGCGGTCGAGATCGAGAACCGCTACAAGGGCCTGCGCACGCCGCACAAGATCAAGTTCGGCGTGTCGGGCTGCACCCGCGAATGCGCGGAAGCGCAGGGCAAGGACGTCGGCATCATCGCCACCGAGAAGGGCTGGAATCTCTACGTCTGCGGCAACGGCGGCATGAAACCGCGCCATGCCGAACTGCTCGCGTCGGACCTCGATCACGACACGCTGGTGCGCTACATCGACCGCTTCCTGATGTTCTACGTGCGCACCGCCGACCGGCTGCAACGCACCAGCGTGTGGCGCGACAACCTCGAAGGCGGCCTCGCGTATCTGATCGACGTGGTCGTCAACGATCGTCTGGGTGTTGCGGCGGAGCTCGAGGCGGAGATGCAGCACGTGGTCGACAGCTACGAAGACGAGTGGAAAAAGGCCGTCACCGATCCCGAAACACGCAAGCGCTTCCGTCATTTCGTCAACAGCGAGCAGGCCGACAGTAACGTCGCTTTCGTCGAGGAACGCGGCCAGATCCGGCCCGCGACGCCGGCCGAGCGGCAAGCGAAGCTGGCTGCGATTCCTGTCGTTGTCGAGACCGTTTGATTTTTTTGCGCCATTCACCGAGGACTTCCGCCATGAACAACGACCGCCTGCCGCGTGCCTGGACGCCGATTTGCCCACTCGACGACATCGTCCCCAACACGGGCGTCTGCGCGCTCGTCAATGGCGAACAGGTGGCGGTATTTCACGTGAGCGAAGGCGGCACGAACAACCGCGTGTTCGCGATCGACAACTTCGATCCGGGTTCGCAGGCGGCGGTGCTCTCGCGCGGGCTGATCGGCAGTCTTGGTGAGCGCATCGTGGTGGCCTCGCCGATCTACAAGCATCATTTCGATCTGCGCACCGGCGAGTGCCTCGAGGCGCCCGAGAATTCCGTCAACGCCTACCCGGTGCGCGTCGAGAGCGGTAAGGTGTGGGTCGCGGCATGAGACACGAATATGCCGTGCAGACTTCGGGAGGCGCATCGTTCACCGCGCCTTCCCGACCACGTCTCGTTGTCGTCGGCAACGGCATGGCCGGCATGCGCACTGTCGAGGAACTGCTCAAGCTCGCACCGGACCTCTACGACATCACCGTATTCGGTGCCGAGCCGTACGGCAACTACAACCGCATCCTGCTGTCGCCGGTGCTCGCGGGCGAGAAGAGTGTCGACGATATCATCCTCAACACGCGTGACTGGTATGCGGATAACGGTATCCGGCTGCATGCGGGCGACCCGGTGGCCGCGATCGACCGCAGGCGCCGCATCGTGCGCTCGCAAAGCGGCATCGAGGTGGGCTACGACCGGCTGCTGATCGCGACCGGGTCCACGCCATTCCTGATTCCGGTGCCGGGTCACCAGCTGCCGGGAGTGATCGCGTTTCGCGACATCCAGGACGTCGAAACGATGCTCGCCGCAGCGCGCAGTCACCGTCACGCGGTGATCATCGGCGGCGGTCTCCTCGGGCTGGAGGCGGCGAACGGGCTCATGCGCCAGGGCATGTCGGTCACGGTCGTGCACGACACCGACAGCCTGATGGACCGCCAGCTCGACAGGAGCGCATCGGCCCTGCTGCTGCAGACGCTGGAGCGCAAGGGCCTGCGTTTCCTGCTGAAGGCCCGCACCGCCGAAATCGTCGGGCCGGAGCGTGTCAGCGCAGTGCGTTTTGACGACGGCACGGAGATCCCCGCCGACCTGGTTGTCATGGCGGCCGGGGTGCGCCCGAACATCAAGCTCGCGAAGCAGGCTGGCTTGCACTGTGAGCGAGCGATCGTCGTCGATGACACGTTGCAGACCTACGATCCGCGTGTCTACGCCGTCGGCGAATGCGTGCAGCACCGGACGGCGACCTTTGGCCTCGTCGCGCCGATCTGGGATCAGGCGCGTGTCTGCGGCGCGCACCTGGCCGGTGCGGGTCACCGTCGTTACGTGCAGCGCGCGACGGCGACCAAGCTGAAAGTCACCGGCGTCGACCTTTATTCTGCCGGCGACTTCACCGGCGGCCCGGACAGTGAAGACCTTGTGCTGCGCGATCCGCGGCGAGGCGTCTACAAGCGCCTCGTGATCGAAGATAGCCGGGTGATCGGCGCAGTCCTCTACGGCGACGTCAAGGACGGAGCGTGGTACTTCGAGCTGATCCAGAACCGGACCGACATTTCTCCGCTGCGCAGCCAACTGCTGTTCGGCAAAGCCCTGTGCGAGGCGCAGCCCGCCTGAACCGGAACCGAACGTGAGTTTTCCCATCGTCATTTCCAATACGCCTGACGGTAGCCGTGACGCGGTCCGAACCACCTGTCCCTATTGCGGCGTCGGCTGCGGCGTGCTGGCGACGCCACGCCCGGACGGCCAGCCCGACATTGCCGGCGACGAACGCCATCCGGCAAACGCCGGCCGCCTGTGCGTGAAGGGCTCGGCGCTCGGTGAAACGGTCGGGCTCGATGGACGCCTGCTGCATCCGAAGCTGCGCGAGCCGGGCAGCGGTGAGTTGCGCGACGTGTCGTGGAGCGATGCGCTCGACACGGTCGCCGGCGGCTTTCGCCGGATCATCGATCAGCACGGCCCGGATGCAGTCGCGCTCTACGTCTCGGGACAACTGCTGACGGAGGACTACTACGTCGCCAACAAGCTGATGAAGGGCTATGTCGGCAGCGCGAACATCGACACCAATTCGCGCCTGTGCATGTCGTCGTCGGTCGCGGGGCACAAGCGTGCGTTCGGCGAAGACCTGGTGCCGGTGTGCTACGAAGACCTCGAACTGGCGGACCTGGTCGTGCTGGTTGGATCGAACACCGCGTGGTGCCATCCGATCCTGTTCCAGCGGATCGTCAGAATCAAGGAAACGCGACCCGATATGAAGGTCGTCGTGATCGACCCGCGCTACACCGCGACCTGCGAGATGGCCGACCTGCACCTGCCGCTGAAGGCGGGCTCCGACGTCCGGCTGTTCAACGGCCTGCTCAGTTTTCTCGCGGAACACGACACGACGGATGCAGGCTTCGTCGATGCGCATACGACCGGCTACGCGCAGGCGCTCGATGCCGCCTCAACCGACGCGGCGAACGGCTTTGACCTCGCGCAATGCGCGAAGGCCTGCAAGGTCGACCCACACGATCTGCTCGAGTTCTATCGGCTGTTTGCGCGGACCGAGCGGGTGGTGACGGTCTATTCTCAGGGCGTGAATCAGTCGACCTCCGGCACTGACAAGGTCAACAGCATCATCAATTGCCATCTGCTGACAGGTCGCATCGGCAAGCCGGGGATGGGTCCGTTCTCGTTTACCGGACAGCCGAACGCGATGGGCGGGCGTGAAGTGGGTGGCCTCGCGAACATGCTGGCGGCACATCTGGAGCTCGACAATCCGCAGCATCGCGAACTCGTGCAGACTTTCTGGGGGGCGCCCGCCATCGCGGAGCGGCCGGGACTCAAGGCGGTCGAGCTGTTCAGGGCGATCGAGACAGGCCGGATCAAGGCCGTCTGGATCATGGGCACGAACCCTGTGGTGAGCTTGCCCGACGGCGATCAGGCGAAGCGCGCTCTCGCGCGCTGCGAGCTCGTCGTCAGCTCCGACATCGTCGAGCATACCGACACCAATGCGTTTGCCCACGTCATGCTGCCGGCGCTCGGCTGGGGCGAGAAAGACGGCACCGTCACCAACTCCGAGCGCAGGATCTCGCGCCAGCGGGCGTTCCTGCAGGCACCGGGCGAAGCGCGCGCCGACTGGCGGATCATCTGCGACGTCGCGCAGCGGATGGGGTATGCGGGCTTCGATTTTTCGGATCCGCACGAGATCTTCGACGAGCATGCACGGCTGAGTGCTTATCGTAACGAGGCCGGCAACGGTAGCGAGAGCACTGACAGCTACGCGAAAACTAGCAACGCGCACATTGAAGGTGATGTGCCGCGTGTGTTCAATCTGGGCGGGCTCGTCGCGCTCGGCCGCGAGCGTTACGATGCGCTGCAGCCGATCCAGTGGCCGGTGCTGGCGGCGAACGGCGCGGCGCAGCGCGGTACAGCGCGTCTTTTCGGTGATCGCCGCTACGCCCACGCGGACGGCAAGGCGCGTTTCGTCGCGACACCCCCGCGCGCACCGATCCACGCACCGGACGGCGAGTATCCGCTAACGCTGAATACCGGCCGGGTGCGCGACCAATGGCACACGATGACCCGCACGGGCAAGTCGGAGAAGCTCGCCGGCCACGTGACGGAAGCGTTCGTCGATTTGCATCCGCAGGACGCGCTGTCGTGCGGTGTGCGTGAAGGTGAACTCGCGCGCGTGTCGAGCCGTTGGGGCACGATGGTCGCACGTGTGCAGCATGGCGGCGGCATGTCGCGTGGCAGCGTGTTTGTGCCGATCCACTGGAACGATCAGGTTGCGTCCGATGCGCGCGTCGGCGCAGTGGTGAATCCCGAGGTCGATCCGGTCTCCGGGGAGCCCGAGTTCAAACATACGCCGGTGCGCGTCGACAGGTTTGACGTCGCCTGGCACGGTTTCTCGTTGAGCCGTCACGCTCCGGTGCTGGACGACGTGACCTACTGGACGCGCGTCCACGGCGCGCAGTTCGTGCGCTACGAACTCGCGGGGCGCAAGCCGCTCGACGATCACAGTGGCTGGGCGCAAGCGCTGTTAGGTATTGACGATCCGCACGCCGACTGGCTCGAGTACGAGGATCGGACGTTGGGCATCTATCGCGCCGTGCATCTGGTCGACGAGCGTATCGAGAGTTGCATCTTCGTATCGGCGCGCCCCGGGTCGCCGTTGCCTTCGCGTACGTGGCTCGCGAGCCTGTTCGGGAAGGACGGGCTCGACGAGGAGGATCGTGCCGGCCTGCTGTTTGGACAGCCGATTGGCAAGGGCGTCGATACGGGGCCCACGGTCTGCTCGTGTTTCGGTGTCGGACGCAACACGATCTGCACGGCGATCCGTGAGCAAGGGCTAAAGACTGCGGCGGAGATCACCGCGTGCCTGAAGGCCGGCGGCAACTGCGGGTCCTGCGTGCCGGAACTGAAGAAGCTGCTGGTCGACACCGAGCTGGAACGGTTGAGCACCGCCTGAATCGGATGCCAGGCCGCGGCGTCGATATCCGCTTGGACGGTGCGAGAAGCCAGCGGCAGGCTCGCGGCATCGAATGTTATGTGATCGATGCCGCGAGCATTCCGGTCGAACGCCACCAGCGACGCGCGAAGACCGGCCGGCTCGATGCGATCAAGCTGCTCACCAACCTGCGTGCGTGTCCGTTGCGTGATTCCGGTTACTTGTGCGGACCACCCCCGCGCGATCCGCTCGCGCTCGACGGCTGAAAGTCACTGCCGAAACCACTTGAGCCGTGCCCGCCGCCGTGGCCTTCGGCGCGCGCTTCGCCGTGCCCGCCGCCGTGCCCATCGCCGTGCCTGCCGCCTGCCATGGCGCCGTCGTGATGAAAGTCACGATCATGATCATGGCCGTGATGAAAACCGAAGTCATGGTCATGGTGGTGATGGTGAAAGCGGTCGATATCGACAAAGCCGAGAAAGCCTCCTTCGTACAAGGGATACCCATAGCCGGGACCGCAGTAATATTCGGCGCCCGCAGGATGGGTCACTATGTATTCCTGATCACAGGAATACATCGATGTGTCGTAAGGCGTCGCGGCACAGCCGCCCAGCACTGCGGCTGCAAACACCCCTGTCAAAGGGGGCAAAATCATGTGCTGCACGATAAGACCTCATTTAACGCGGCGGAACGACTCCGCTAAAGATTTAGACCGCGAGGGGGCGTGCATGTCCGGGGGCCGCGCAGGGGAAATTCGTTACCGCGTGTGACAAAACGAGGTCGCCAAGCCCCTCATGACGAACCCGCCACGCCCGGCGTCTGAGTCAAATCGCCATCGTTCTGTCGTCCCACCCCGGGCGCTTCGCTCCGGCTGCGGATTGTTTCCTTTCTGAAGCTTACGGCCGCCGACAAGCGAGGCCGAAAAGCGAGGCCGACCAGCGAGTAGCCGCGCAACCCTTACCGCTCCTCTAGTTCGATCTGCGCTCCGATATTCAGTGCGAGGGTGAACCCTTAATTCATCAGACAAATTGCCGTTAACCCGTTCGAGACCCTCCCAGCCGGAACGGGAAAGCGAATGGCAACCCGGTTCAAGGGGCTCGAAGCTTGCCGCATCGAGCCCCTTTGCGCCGCTCAGGCTGTGCGCATCCGTTGCCGAAGCGTCGGCCGCCTCGCAGTGGGCGTATTGCAACGTGCCGCGATTCGCTTTCGCCTCGGGACGGGTATTGGCCCGATCGCTGAAATCCCGTTGGGGCGTCGCATTAGCGTGCTGAAGCACTGTCGATATAGGAGTTACGAACAAATGTGGATTGCAAACCTGAAAATCGGGGCCCGTCTCAGTTCAGCGTTCGGCCTCGTCGTGGCGCTGTTGATAGGGACGGCGGTCGTCGGCATCGAGCACCTCGACTCCAGCAACGCAAAGATGGACAGCATCGTCAGTGAGCGCTACTCGCTGATCGCCTTGAGCAACCAGATCAAGAACAACGGCTACAAGGCCAATGGCATTCTGAGCAACCTGTTGCTGGCCAGCTCCGAGGAGCAGGCGAAGAAATACATGGACGACTACGCCGTCATCAGAAAAACCAATGCCGACGCGTACGCCAGGCTCGAAAATCTGCTGAAGAGCGACGACAGCAAGGCGCTCTTCAAGGAGCAGTTCCAGGCGCGCACCACTTACGGCAGCAGTGTCCGCAAGTTCTTCGACCTCGTGAAGGAGAGCCGGCAGCAGGAAGCTCGCGAGCTCTATCTCGGCGGCCTTGCGCGTCAGCAGGACGAGTATTACGTACTGGTCGACAAGATGGTCGACTACCAGGCGGCCCAGATGCAAAGGGACGTCGTGCGAGCCGCCGACGAAGGGAACAACGCCAAGATCCAGATGGTTCTGCTGTCCATCGGCGCGATATTGACTGCGGTGGCAACAGCCTTCTTCATCACGCGCGGCATCACACGGCCGATCAACCGTGCAGTGAGCCTCGCCGAAGCAGTGGCACAAGGCGACCTGACTCATCGTCTCGACGTCGACTCGAAAGACGAGGTCGGCAGGCTGCTGGACGCACTGAGGCACATGATCGGGAACCTGCATGGCATCGTAGTCCGGGTACGCAAGGGGACCGAAACGATCACCCATGCGTCACGCGAAGTCGCAAGCGGAAACATGGATCTGTCCAGCCGTACGGAGCAGCAGGCAAGCGCCCTCGAGCAAACGGCGGCCGCCATGGAGCAGCTCACGTCCACAGTCAGACAGAACGCGGACAACGCGCTCGAGGCAAACCGGGTTGCATCGAACGCGTCCGTTATTGCGGCAAAGGGCGGGGAGGCCGTCAATCGCGTGGTGGACACGATGAGCGCGATCAACGACTCGTCGCGCAAGATCGTCGACATCATCGGCGTTATCGAGGGCATTGCGTTCCAGACCAACATCCTCGCGCTGAATGCCGCTGTGGAGGCCGCGCGCGCCGGCGAACACGGCCGAGGTTTCGCCGTGGTGGCGGCAGAAGTACGCAGCCTCGCCCAGCGCAGTGCGGTGGCTGCGAAAGAAATCAAGGCGCTCATCGACGACTCGGTCGGCCACGTCGGCAACGGCAGCAAGATCGTCGAAGAAGCCGGGCAGATCATTCGCGAAGTCGTGAGCAGCATCTCGCAGGTAACGGCAATCGTCGGCGAGATGAGTTCGTCCAGTCGGGAACAGAGCGACGGCATCGAGCAGATCAGCCGTGCAGTCACACAGATGGACCAGGTGACACAGGAAAACGCGGCACTGGTCGAAGAAAGCGCCGCGGCAGCGCAGGCCTTGCGCGGCCAGGCCGCCGAGCTCACCGACATGGTCGCTGAGTTCACCCTGGACGAGGCGGTGTCTCGCGATCTGCGTGGGCAATCCCCCGCGGTACGCGCGAGCGACCCGCGTCACATGATCGACGTGACGCGGCCGCCGCTACTGCTCGGCAGATGAAAGCGGCTGTCGCTGAAGCACCTGGGCATAAAGGACGGAGACACGAGCCGGTTGGGCAAAGCGGCTCGATGAAAGAAGCAAGGGAACGCGACTGCAAGTGTGCGCAACTCGCGTTCCGGGCCAACTCGCCGCCTGCTCGACGGCGCCCGTCCTGCTGCATCAGCCTGGCGCTGCCTGGGCGAGGGGCTATCGGGGAGTGGACAGCGAGATCCGATTAACGGTTTCTGTCGATACGCCTAAATAACATGTCCAACGATTATTCCGAGCCTGTCGCCGTCCCGCAGCATTCTTCCGGCATCTCCACGCAGCAGACTCCCGTCGATACGCCAACAGTCTCCTCGTTGCAGATCACCCGCTTCGTCGACGCGCATCGCCACGACGGCTACCGGATCGCGCGTCTCGATCCGCTCGCGCTCGCACCGTGCGTCGCGATGCCCGAACTCTCGCCGCAATTCTATGGGCTCGATGCGGCCCAGATGCGCCCAACTGATCAGGCGGGATTTCCCTTCGCGTTCACCGTGGCGGAGCTGGAGCAGCAACTCAAACGCGTCTACTGTGGCGCGCTCGGACTCGACTGCAGCGGTATGCGCAGCGAGTCGCGCCGGCGATGGCTCTTCAACCGCATGGAGTCCGAGCTCGTATGTCCCGCGCCGCCGCCGCAACAGCGCGACGCGGTACTGGGTCGCCTGCTGGCAGCGGAAATGTGGGAACGCCTTGTGGTTTCTCGCCACGAACATGCAAAGCGCTTTTCTCTGGAAGGCTGCGACAGCCTCGTGCCGCTGCTGGACGCGTTGATCGACAGCGCGGCCATCGACGGCGTGCAGCAGATATTTCTGGGCATGCCTCACCGCGGACGTCTCAACGTGCTCGTCAATGTGATGGACTTCCCCGTCGCGAAGATGTTGGCCTGCCTGGACCACGAATCCGACATCGCTGCCGTGCAGACCGATCTGCCCTATCACCTGGGCAGCACGGCGCGCAAGCAGACCCAGCATGGCGAAGTCGCGCTGTGGCTGGCACATAACCCGTCGCATCTGCAGAGCGTGTACCCGGTCGTCAGCGGCATGGCGCGCGGATGGCAGGATGAACATCCGGATGCGGCTTGCGTACCGATCGTCGTTCACGGCGACGCCGCATTCGCGGGCCAGGGCATCGTCATGGAGACGCTGAACCTGACTCGCAAAAGCGGCTACACGCTGGGCGGCACCATTCATGTCATCGTCAACAATCAGATTGGCTTCACGACGCCCAATCGCATGGATGTGTGCGAGAACACGTATTGCACAGACGTTGCGCGCATGATCGACGCGCCCGTCATTCACGTTAATGCCGACCACCCGGACGATGTCATCCGCGCCGCCCGGATCGCGTTCGACTACCGGATGAAACACGAAGCCGACGTTGTCATCGACCTGATCGGTTACCGGCGCCTCGGACACTCGGAGCACGACATTCCGGCCATCACACAGCCGCTGGTGCAGACAGCCGTCGCGGTTCACCCCACGGTAACGGAGCTCTATCACGCAGCAATCGGTGCCGCTGAGCCACTCGCTGATCTGCGTGCCAACGCGCTGCGGACCTTGCAGGCGCAACCGGTCGATGCGAATGCGCCTGTTCGCGCGCCCGGGACGCCCGAGAACGCTGCAACGACACCGTTCCATTCGATATCGCCAGAGCGAATCCGCTCGTTGACGGCAGCGGCGACCCGCGTGCCGGACGGCTTCCGTCTGCATGAATTCGTCGGCAACCTCATCGCAAAGTGGCAGGCGACGGCTGCCAGCCCAAGTCATGCCGCGGACTGGTGCTTTGCCGAAAACATCGCTTACGCGTCTCTGCTGGAAGAGGGGCACAGCATTCGCCTTTCGGGCATGGACGTGGGGCGCGGCACGTTCATGCACCGGCATGCGGTCTGGCACGCACAGGATCACGCTGCCGTCGGCGGCGTTCATATCCCGCTCAGACATATCGCCGCGCATCAGGGCGTGTTCGATATCGTCAATTCACCGCTTACGGAAGAAGCCGCACTTGGCTTCGAATATGGGTACAGCGTGCAGACGAAGAAGCGGCTGACGATCTGGGAGGCGCAGTTCGGCGATTTCGTGAACGGGGCACAAGTCTTCATCGACCAGTACATTGCGTCTGGCGAATACAAGTGGGGCTATCAGTCCGCGTTGACTGTCCTGTTGCCGCATGGTCACGAAGGCGTTGGCCCGGAGCATTCGAACGGTTACCTGGGACGCTTCCTTCAGCTGTGCGCCGACGACAACCTGCGCGTCGTCGTTCCGTCCACGTCGGCGCAATGGTTCCACCTGTTGCGCGAGCAGGCGATGGCGGCCCGACCCAAGCCGCTCGTCGTCATGTCGCCGAAGTCGCAGCTTTACGGCAACCCTGCCTCGCATTCGCCGCTGGAGGCGTTCATCGACGGTTCGTTCGAGCCAGTCCAGTCGGATCCGGGCATCGCAGATCGGCGTGCCGTTACCCGGGTCGTTCTCTGTAGCGGCAAGTTCTTTTATGAACTGCAGCGCAAACGCGACGAATCGCGAGATGCGTCGACAGCACTGGTTCGCATCGAACAACTGTATCCGTTTCCGCATGATGCGCTGGCGGCTGTGCTTGGCGCGTTCGAGAACCTGACCGAAGTGGTGTGGGCGCAGGAGGAGGACAGGAACCAGGGCGCGTGGCGTTTCGTGCGCGAGGAGCTCGAACAGGTGCTGCCGCCGGGCTGCCGCTTGCGCGCTGTATGCCGAGCCTCTACCGCATCGGGTGCGCATTCGTCGATCAGAGCGCATCGACATGAACAATGTCGTCTGGTGGCGGCGGCGTTGTGTTGCAAGGCTTGCTGAAAGCAGTCACGAAGAGTTTGGCTCAGGATTGAGTCGTGTTATGCGCATGGTGGCGATTGGACGTAAACTCGCCACCGGCGCGCAGCTCTTCATCAGTTCTTTGAACCTTGTCCGACAGGGGAGGTTCGGAAAGCTGCGGTTCTTTTTTAGCGCCTGCGCGGAGTTGCACCGGCTCGTTGGCATTACCACATCACTGTCAACCATTCCTTGAAAGCTTCCAGCGTGACGCCATCCCGAATCGCGACAAAACTCCTCACCCTCGTCGGTGCCACTGCTCTTCTGGCCGCCGTCGCTCTGGCCGGAATCATTGCTTTTGGAACCTCCTCTTTGCCACCGCCTCTGGCTGACGCTGACACGCCGTTCAAGAAGGTCGATTTCCACGATCTGCCACCGCTCCAATCGTTTCGGGCGCGTGATGGGGCCGCGCTTGCTTATCGCGTTTATCCGGGGCACGGCAACAGAGCTATGGTGATGCTGCACGGAGCGGCCGGCAGCAGCTTTATGCTTCACGCGCTGGCCAGGGCGGTTCAGGCTTCGGGATTCACGGTCTATGTTCCAGACCTGCGCGGCCACGGCGCCTCAGGGGTCCACGGCGACATCGCCTACAACGGCCAGCTTCAGGACGATGTGGCGGACTTGGCGCGCTTCGTGCACCAGGCCCAGCCCAGCGCCAGCCTGTCGCTGCTGGGGCATTCGGCCGGCGGTGGACTGGCATTGCGCTTTGCAGGTGGGCCGGATGGCGCGCTATTCGGACGGTATGTGCTGTTGTCGCCGATGTTGGCACGTGACGCGACGACGGTGCGGCCTGGCGTTGGAGGCTTTGCTAAACCGTTCAAGGCGCGCTACGTGGGGCTGACCATCCTGGATCGGTTTGGTGTTCATGGTTTCGAGGCGCTACCGGTCCTCGCCTTCGCTGTGCCTGCTGCGCCAGGGAACATGATGACGCCACTCTATTCGTACCGGTTGAGCGAGAATTTCACGCAGGATACGCATTATCTCGACGATCTGCGCCACATCGCCGGACCCACGGAATTGCTGGTAGGGGCCGACGACGAGTTTTTCTATGCGGATAAATTTGCGCCCCTGGTTCACGGGGTTCGGCCTGACATCCCTGTGAGCATCGTGCCCAAAGTCGGCCATACGGGCATCGTTCTCGATCCCGCTGCGATCCAGCAAGTAGTTGCGGTGTTGGGCCGGGATCCCGGTTGAGTCTGCAGTGAGGTCTGGCCGGGTACGACAGAGCGTATTTTTTGACGCAGCAAGTTTTGGAAATGGAATTACCCATTTCGGCTATTTACTTTCCGAAATTCGGACATTAGATTTGCGGTCGTCTGGATATTCTTTGCATCTGTTGTAATCCACGCAGTCCAGACCTTGGCTATGCGATGTTGCATGGCCTTTTTTTATTGTCCGCGAGAAAGATACGGAAAGTTTCCATTCCTAATTTTTGGTCGTGTTTACCCAACACTATTTTGGATCACGTTTCACCGGCAGTTATTCTGCGCTCCGCAGGTTCATCAACACAAACTTAAGGACGCAGATGAAGAAGACCACACTGGCAACTCTTTCGCTGGCAATGCTTGGCGTAACCGGCGCTGCCCATGCACAAAACAGCGTCACGCTGTACGGTATCGTCGATACGGGCCTGACGTACGTTTCCAACGACGGCGGCAGCAAGTCCTTCAGCATGACTTCGGGCAACGAGTCCGGTAGCCGTTGGGGCCTGAAAGGCTCGGAAGACCTCGGTGGTGGCCTGAAAACAATCTTCCAGTTGGAGAACGGTTTTAATTCGACCAACGGCAAGCTTGGTCAGGGTAGCCGCCTGTTCGGTCGTCAGGCGTTCGTTGGTCTGAGCAGTGACAAGTGGGGTACGCTCACGGCCGGGCGTCAATACGATCCGCTGGTTGACCTGGTTCAGCCGGTGCAGGGCGACGGCTTTCTCGGTGGCGTGTTCATCTCGCCGGGTGACATCGACAACGCCGACAACAGCGCGCGCGTCAATAACTCGATCAAATACGCGTCGCCTTCCTGGTCCGGCTTCCAGTTCGAAACCATGTACTCGCTGGGCGGGGTGGCTGGCGCGATGGGCTCGGGTCAGAGCTATGCCGCTGCAGCTGCGTACAGCAACGGTCCGGTCAACCTGGCAGCGGGCTACTACCACCTGAGCAACGGCAACCGCGCGAACCGCGGTACGACGACCTGGGATTCGTTGTTCAACACGGCTGTCAACGCCGCGTATTCCACTGCGACATCGATCAACAATGCCCGTATCGGCGGCAACTACGTGTTCGGCTCGGTGACCTTGGGCGGCTACTACAGCTACGCCGAATACACTGCAGACGGCAGTTCGACATTCAAGCACGCGGAAAAGTACAACACGGGTTCGGTGTACGCCGTGTGGCAGGTCTCGGCACCGCTGCAGACCCAGATTGGCTACGTGTACCTGAAGTCGAGCGGCAGCTCATCGGCAAAGTACAACCAGTTCGCTGTCGCAGCAGACTACTCGCTTAGCAAGCGTACGGATGTCTACGCATGGGCTGGATACACGACCGCATCGGGGACACAAGACTCGTCGGGCACGGCCGCTGTAGCTGTCGTCGGCTCGGCAACAGGCGACTCGGGCTCCAACAAGCAGGCTACTGTGACCGTGGGTATCCGCCACAAGTTCTAATCCATAGATACCCTAAAGAAAGCCCGCATAACGCGGGCTTTTTTGTTGTTGGCGCCCTCGTGCTAGCACAGCTTCTCCATGAAATGCAGGGAAAGCAAGTGGTTTTGTCGCGGTAGGACGCACGGAGAAAATGCTCTCGCTATGCGAGGCAGTACTTATGTTGCCAAGTCGTAGAATTGACCGGCGGCAGACGGATGGATTCGGTGAGAGCACTTCGTTTGTCCTTTGGCAATCATATGCATGAGTTCAATTCCGCCGGGAAGAATCCGGGCGCAGAGAAAAAACTTGAACCCCAGCATGGGTCGCGTGCGTCGCTTGATTTTGTGACCAGTTAAGCAGGGAGTCTCACGTCGAAATTATCGTAATCCAACCAGGCTCGACGGACCGTGGTTGGAGAAACACTCTGCGTGAACACCTGTCTGCTGCAGCTGTTGCCGGGTCGCGCGGCGATCAGCACAGGGTTCGTCGATCGGGTTTCCTGCTTGGGGCTCATGTAATCGTTTTCCCCTACCCGACGACTGACCGACGCGCATCCACAAAGCTGCAACCCGTCTGTACGGCACCACATCCGCCTCTTCCCCCTCGCCGCCTGCCGTACGCAGCGGGTTGCACTTCCTTGACATGCAACAAAAATTGCGTAGTATTAGTAAAGCAATATTAATTGCATAAAGATTGATATCCAATTGCCAGCCGCGCCAGGATCGCACTACGGGCGTCACGCTGCGACAGAGAACAGGAGGAGCGGGAGTCATGTATGAGAAGTTCGGTTTATTCATTGGCGGCGAGTGGCGTTCCACGGGGGGCAATGGCTCCGCAGAGGTGATCGACCCTGCCACTGAGGAGGTCCTTGGTCACATACCCCAGGCTTCGGTCGAAGACGTGGAGCAGGCGATCGATGCGGCGGCTACAGGCCTGAAGCTCTGGCGGCAGACACCTGCCTGGACGCGTGCGGACATCCTGCATCGGGTGGCCGATGAAATGCTCCGGGCGACAGAAGAGGGCGCACGGCGCATCACGCTCGAATCCGGCAAGCCGCTCGTTCAGGCGAAGCGGGAATGGCAACTGAGCGTCGACCAGTTTCGCTGGTATGCCGAAGAGGCGCGGCGCATATATGGACGGATTGTGGAAAGTCGCGTTCCGGGTGGCCGGTTCGAAGTCCTGCACGAGCCGGTCGGGATCGTGGCAGCCTTTACGGCGTGGAATTTTCCCGCGGTACTCATTGCCCGCAAGGTTGCGCCTGCGCTCGCTGCCGGGTGTTCGATCATTGTGCGTCCGTCGACCGAAGTGCCGGGTGTGGCGATGGTCATCTTCGAATGTTTGCGCAAGGCTGGTGTGCCGGCCGGTGTGGCGAATCTCGTGAGCGGTCCGACCTCGACGACCTACGCCACACTCGTTGCCTCTGCTCAGGTGAGAAAGATCACGCTGACCGGCTCGACATCTGTCGGCCAGCAGATGATCCGCGATTCGGCACAGACGCTGAAACGCGTCAGCATGGAACTGGGTGGGAATGCACCCCTTGTGGTGTTCGATGACGCCGATCTTGAAACCGCTCTGGATCTGGCCGTCGCGACGAAATATGCAAACGCGGGTCAGGTGTGCGTCACGCCTGACCGCTTCTATGTCCAGAAGGGCATCTACAGCCGCTTCGTTTCCGGTTTCACCGAGCGTGCCAAGGCGCTACGCCTCGGCAATGGGCTGGACGATGCGACGCAGATGGGGCCGCTTATCAATCAGCGCCGACGCGAGGCCATTGAGTCGATCGTGGCAGACAGCGTCGCTCTCGGGGCAAGCGTTGCAACGGGAGGACACCGTCCGCCAGGGTTCGGGAATGGCTTCTTCTTCGAACCGACGGTGCTGTCCGACGTTCCTCCACAGGCACTGGCGCTAGCTGAAGAGAATTTTGGCCCGATCGCTGCGATCACTCCATTCGGCGATCCAGAGGACGCCTATAGCTGGGCTAACGATTCCCCATACGGCCTGTCCGCCTATGTATTTACAAGGGACCCGGGGCGAATCCGGGAAGCGGTGTCACGGATAGAGGCGGGCATGATTGGTGTGAACAGTTTCGCACTCGCGGCAGCCGAAGCGCCGTTCGGCGGGATCAAATCGAGTGGCATGGGGCGGGAAGGCGGAGTCGAAGGTGTCCTTGACTTCATGAACGTCAAGCTCGCGCAGATCGCAGTCTAGGAGAGGGGCTATGAAACTCAATAATATCAAGTCGCTGTGGGCAGACGGCAAACCTGTCGTAAACGGCTGGCTTGCCTTTGCATGTCCGTTTTCCGCCGAGATCATGGCCGAGCAAGGATATGACTCGATCACGATCGACCTGCAGCATGGCCTGGTTGGCTACGAGGTTGCGACCGCCATGCTACAGGCGATGCGCGCAAGCGCGGTGGTCCCGCTTGTCCGGGTGCCATGGCTCGACCCGGGCGACATCATGAAAGCGCTCGATGCAGGCGCTTACGGGGTGATCTGTCCGATGGTCAATACTGCGGAGGATGCGGCGAGGCTGGTTTCCTACATGCGTTATCCGCCTTTGGGCTCGCGCAGTTTCGGACCGATACGCGCGAATTTTTCCGCTGGCGCTGACTATGGCCAGCACGCTGACGAGCAGGTTCTCTGCTTTGCGATGATTGAGACAGCCGAAGCCCTTGCGAACATTGACGAGATCGTCTCGACACCAGGTCTGGACGGTGTCTATATCGGACCGGCGGATTTGACGCTCGGTTTGACTGGCAAGAAATATCCGCGCGGATTCGACCGCGAGGAGCCGGAAATGGTCGAGGCCATCCAGCACATCCTGAAGCGTGCGCATCACGCCGGCATTAAGGCAGCGTTGCATAACGGAACGCCGGAATATGCGGCTCGCGCTGTGGAGTGGGGTTTCGACCTCGTGACGGTGTCCAACGACGTGCGGCTGCTTGCGGGTGCGGCACAGGCAAGCGTGAAGTCCGTGCGCGCGTTGCTCGGCAAGACGACGCCTTCGGACGCAAAGCTGGCGGGAGGTTACTGACATGCCCCACGTACTGGTAGCCGGACGCATTCACGACGCGGGGCTGGACATCCTGCGCAATGCCCGCGGTGTGACCTTCGACCTCGTTGAGGAAATTTCGGTCGAGTCCTATGCGCCACTAGCGCCGAAAGCGGACGCGATCCTCATCCGTACCCAGCCACTGCCGCGTGCGGTGATCGAATCTGCAAGCCGACTCAAGATCGTGTCGCGCCATGGCGTCGGGTTCGATGCTGTTGATGTCGGAGCATTGACAGAGCGATCCATCCCATTGGCGATTATTGGCGACGTCATCTCAAACTCGGTCGCCGAGCACAGCATGATGCTGGTGCTTGCGCTCGCCAAGCGGACGATCGTGTACGACCAGAAGACCCGAGCCTCTTCCTGGGAATATCGAAATAGCTACGATGCATGGGAGCTCAACGGCCGGACGTTGTTGCTGCTAGGGTTCGGTCGTATTGGCAAGGCGATGGCGAGAATGGCCGCAGGTTTTAACATGAAAATTCTCGCCTACGATCCCTACATTGCAGGCGAAACAATTAGTGCATTGGGTGTGACGCCTGTCGGCGATCTGCGGCAAGCTCTCGCTGAGGCTGATGTTGTGTCAGTTCACATGCCAAAGTCAGCAAATGGTCCGTTGCTTGGAGCCCGGGAATTGGGGTGGATGAAACCCTCGTCAATCGTCGTGAACACAGCGCGTGGCGGAATCGTCGATGAGGGAGCACTGCAGGAGGCGCTCTCCGCAGGCCGTCTGGCCGGTGCTGGCCTCGACGTGTTTGAGAGCGAGCCGCCGGGGCCGAATAACCCCCTGTTTGATTTCGAGAATGTCGTACTAAGTCCACACTCCGCGGGCTTGACTGAGGAAGCGGCGGCCGGCATGGCGGTGTCCGCTGCCACGAACATCGTTAACTTCTTCGCTGGTCATCTGGATCCGGCGCTGGTGGTCAACGACGTGAGAATCGCCCCGCCTGCGACGATGGACTGAGTGCTGGGCCGATGGGCAAAGCCTGCCGAACACATGCGAAGGACTTTTACGTAACGTCGTCAACGACCCAAGAGACTGGAGCCAGCTTGCGATTGGCGAACTGCGCGCTGGAGTCGGCGAGGACGGGTAGAACGGTGATGGTCGGCTAAGGGGCGTCAGGTCGAGCCAGGTCTTAATACATAAGGGTGAATACATCATGCAGGAAATTGGCATTGGCATTATCGGTACGGGCTTCATGGGAAAAACTCACGCCTTGGCCTATCGCGCCGTGGCAGGCGTGTTCCCTGAATCTTTACGTCCGAAACTCGTTGCGGTTGCCGATATCGACGCAGACGCCGCGAAGCGCGCCGCAGCGCAGTTTGGCTTTGCGCGAGCGAGCTCGGACTGGAAGTCACTCGTGACTGATCCAGCGGTCGACATTGTGTCGATCACTACGCCCAACCTGGTGCACAAGGAGCAGGCGCTCGCGGCGATTGCCGCGGGCAAGCACGTGCATTGCGAAAAACCGATCGCGCCTGGCGCTGCGGACGCGAAGATCATGATGGAAGCGGCAGAGGCCGCCGGGGTAGTGACGCAGGTGGGTTTTAACTACATCAAGAACCCCATCCTGGGTCTCGCCCGGTCGCTGATCGCCTCAGGTGAACTCGGCGACATCGTGAGCTTTCGCGGCATTCACGCGGAGGACTACATGGCCGACGCCGACGCACCATACAATTGGCGAGTGGACCCCTCTGGCGGCGGTGGTGCGATTGCCGATCTCGGCAGCCACATAATCGGAATGTCGCGCTTCCTGCTGGGGCCGATCGTGGAGATCAACGCCGATCTGCAGACGGTTGTGAAGACTCGACCGGTCGGTCCGGGGGCGACCGAGCGAAGGAAGGTCGAGGTCGATGACATCGGCCGGGCCATCGTGCGGTTCGAACGCGGCTGCAGCGGCAGCATCGAAGCCAACTGGGTCGCGCTGGGCAGGAAGATGCAACTGGGCTTCGAAGTGACAGGCACGAAGGGCACGCTCGTCTTTTCGCAGGAACGCCTGAACGAACTGCAGTTCTATCGCGCCGGTGCTGATCCCCATACGGCAGGTTTTGTCCGTATCGAGTCCGGGCCACAACACGCACCATACGGGAATTTCATCGTCGCCCCCGGACACCAGCTCGGTTTCAATGACCTGAAAACGATCGAAGTCGCCGATTTCCTGCAGGCCATCGCCGGCGGCGAGCGAAGAGGGCCCGATTTCCGCGAGGCATGGGAAATCCAGAAAGTTATCGACACCGCCATCCAGTCTTCGAGAGAGAGACGCTGGCTCGCTGTTTCGTGACACACCCGGCGCGCCCGGACTGGGCATCCGGGTTGTGGGCGCGCTGGGCCGGACCGGTAAGGGTATGTTGAGTCTGGAACCGCCGGCCCGGAGACCTCGTTACTTGGTACGGAAATCTGGCTGGCGATGGGGTGGACCAAGCTGATCGATCGACAGTACGGCGCAGGAAGGGTGCAGCTGTTCATGCAGGAGGGCATGCGCTTCGTCGCGGCCGTGCCGCGGCCTCACAGGACCGGCAGCTTGGCGGGGGAGTCATTCGGGACAGTGTGAACAGGTGTGAGATTATCGATTGAGGACGGCCACATCGGCGACGCTGACCGGGTATTGCGACTCAGACTTGCCGGAGGCGAACACTGGTGGCATCGTTTGGCTGACAGGACTACCAGCGACACGAGACGCAACCGGAATGACGAGCGAAAAGAAACCGAAGATGACCAAGGAAACGACCGCCGAGCAGATTATCCCGGAGGAGAACTACGAGGGGATCGTCAACGTCATCACCACGGAGTACCCCAGGCTGTCCGAGCGGTATCAGCAGGTAGCGCGGTTCTTTACGCAGAATCCCAACGTAGTGGCGCTGGAGTCGATCAACGCGATCGCGGCCAAATGCGGCGCACATCCATCCATTCTGGTGCGTTTTGCACAGAACTTCGGATATTCCGGCTTCAAGCAACTCCAGGCGGTGTTTCAGACCCGTCTTGCGACCACCGCTCCGGGTTTTCGTGAGCGCATCAATGCCCTGGAGGTGGATCTCAAGCGCAACGTCGATCAGGGCAACCTTGGGTTTCTGCATGACCTCGTGGTGCGCGACATCGCGACGCTTCAGGCGCTGTTGAGCAGCGTGACCGAGGAAAGCCTTACGCAGGCAGCGCACTATCTGAAGAACGCGCAGACGATTTACATCGCTGGCCAGCTTCGTTCGGAACCGATAGCGCAATTTCTGCGCTATATCCTGACGATGCTGCAACGCAAGGTGATCCTGCTCGACGCGTCCGGCGGCCTGGCACCGGAAATGGCCTCGACGATGACGGGGGAAGATGTGCTGGTCGCCATCTCATTTCGTCACTATGCCAAGGAAGTCGTCATGATCTCGGACATCGCGGCGCGGGCGGGCGTGCCCATTGTGGCGATTACGGACAGCCAGCTTTCGCCTCTTGCCAAGGACGCAGGCGTGCTCTTTACCATTCCGGAAGAGGAGTACACGTTCTCGCGTTCGCTTGCTGCTCCCATGTGCCTGACGCAGTGCATCGGCATTGCCCTCGCTGCGCTTCTTCAGCCCGGTCATGACGGAGCGCCGCGCATTGCGACCGTCACAGAGAAGGAACGGAACCGGGGCAAACGGTCCCGACAGCGCACGGAATGATGCGGCTGATCTAACAGGCGAATCACGTCCGTCCAGCATAGTAGTCGCGCCAGGTTTTCTTCCCGCACTCCCCGTTACTGCCTGGTGTCCCCGGGCTGTCGGCGCTCGTGCGCAAGGTGCAGAACGCACTGGGAGAAACCCTTAAGCAATGTTTGTTGCTAACACACGTTATCTGCAATAAAGTTTGAAAAAGCCGGGCGGTGCGACGAGCCCGCTGTTATTCCGAACGTGTGAGGAGAAGACAATGTCGACCATTCGCTGCACCGTGGCCCAAGCCATAGTGCGTTACCTGAAGAGCCAGTTTACCGAGATCGACGGAAAGCGTGTTCCGCTCTTCCCGGGCGTCTTCGGTATTTTCGGACATGGCAATGTCACCTGTCTTGCAGAAGCGCTCGAAGCGGTAAAAGACGAATTTCCTACCTGGCGTGGCCAGAACGAGCAATCGATGGCGCTCGCCGCGATTGCCTTTGCAAAGGCGAAACGTCGGCGCCAGATCATGGTCGCCACCTCGTCGATCGGGCCTGGTGCGACCAACTTTGTGACCGCAGCTGGCCTCGCACACGCCAATCGGTTGCCGATCCTCTTCCTGTCTGGCGACACATTCGCAAGCCGCCGTCCGGATCCTGTATTGCAGCAGGTTGAGCATTTCAACGATCCGTCGATGACGGTCAATGATGCGTTCAAGGCGGTCACCCGGTACTGGGACCGCATCACGCATCCGGAGCAGATCATCTCATCGCTGCCACAGGCGGTAGCCGTGATGCTGGATCCTGCGGACTGCGGCCCGGCTTTCCTCGGTTTGTGTCAAGACGTCCAGGAAGTGGCATTCGACTATCCGGCAGCGTTCTTTGAACCGACGGTTCACTCGATTCCCCGGCCGAGGCCCGATAGCGCTCGCGTGGCGCAGGCCGTGGCGGTGCTCAAAGAGGCGCAGCGTCCCATCATCATCGCCGGAGGGGGCGTACGCTACTCGGAGGCTGAGCAGGCCGTAGTGAAGCTTGCTCAAGAGCGCGGTATTCCCGTCGTAGAAACAATCGCGGGCAAAGGCACGCTCACGCACGATCACCCGGTTCACATCGGACCGCTAGGCATCATCGGATCGACCTCGGCCAACGCGCTTGCTGGCGAGGCGGACGTTGTTCTCGCGATCGGCACGCGGTTGCAGGATTTCACTACCGGCTCGTGGAGCTGCTTTTCACACAGCGCGAAGTTTGTTGCTATCAACACAGCGCGCTTTGACGCGGTCAAGCACCGGTCGCTTGCGCTAATCGGTGACGCGCGGGAAACCGTCACCGAGCTGGATGCCGCGCTCGGAGACTGGCACGTGGATGCGTCATGGCTCGAGCATGGCCGGCGTGAATTTGCACGCTGGAACGATGCCCTGGATGCAGGCCAGAAGCACACAGATGCCATCGTGCCTACGTACGCGCAGGTTGTCGGCGTCGCGAATGAAGAAGCCGCGGAACGCGACTATGTCATCTCTGCTGCGGGCGGTTTGCCCGGCGAACTGGTCAAGGGTTGGCGCGTCAAGGCGCCAGGTACGTTCGATTGCGAGTTCGGTTTTTCCTGCATGGGCTACGAGATCGCTGGCGGCTGGGGTGCAGCGATGGCTGATCCGTCACGTGACGTCTTTGTCATGGTCGGCGATGGCTCATACATGATGATGAACTCCGACATCTATTCGTCAGTGCTGGCGGGACACAAGATGATTGTTCTTGTGTGCGACAACGGCGGCTTCGGCGTCATTAACCGGCTTCAGAACGGCAAGGGCGGAGCATCGTTCAACAACCTGCTGAAGGACAGCAAGGTCAAGGAGGCCTTCCCGGTTGATTTCATCCGCCATGCCGAATCGATGGGAGCACTGGCTCGCCGCACTAATACGCTCGACGAATTGCGCGATGCCTTGAAGTGGGCGAAGTCGAACGACCGGACCACCGTCATCTCGATCGTGACCGATGCATTCGCGTGGACGCCGGGCGATGCCTGGTGGGACGTCGGGGTTCCGCAGGTAAGTGAGCGCGAAGAGGTGCAGGCCGCGCGCAAGGATCAGGAAAAGGGCCGTACGAAACAGCGCATCGGCGTTTGATCATTCCTTCTACGGGAAACAGATATGACACTCAAAGCAAAGCTGGGCATTGCTCCAATCGCCTGGTCCAACGATGACCTGCCGCAACTGGGCGGCGATACGCCGCTCGAGACGTGCCTCGCCGAGAGCGCTGAAGCCGGGTTCCTCGGCGTCGAAACGGGCGGGAAGTTTCCGAAGACGAGTGCCGAGCTGAAGCCGCTGCTGTCGCGCTTTGGCCTGCGGCTTGTGTCGGGGTGGTATTCGGGCACCGTCCTTGACTCAGACCTTGAAGCGGAAAAGGACAAAGTGCTGGCGCAGCTTGCGTTATTTCGCGAATGTGGCGCCGCGTGCCTGGTGTACGGCGAGACCGCTGGCACCATCCAGAACCGCCAGAATGTCCCTCTGACAGGTCGACGTACGCTCAACGACGACGACTTCGTGACATATGGCCGCAAGCTAACGAAGTTCGCCGAGTTCTGTGCCGAACAGGACGTGCCGCTCGCGTTTCACCATCACATGGGTACCGCGATTGAAAGCGCACAGGACATCGACCGTCTGATGGCCCATACCGGCGAGGCGGTGCATCTTCTGCTCGATACCGGGCACGCGGTGTTTGCCGGCGCCGATCCAATCGCGATCCTGAACCGGCACGGAAAACGGGTTATTCATGTGCACGCGAAGGACATCCGCGACGGTGTTCTGACCGGATTGGACCGGTCACATGAGTCCTTTCTGGACGCGGTGCTCAAAGGCGTCTATACGGTGCCCGGAGACGGCGCGATCGATTTCGCGACTGTCGCGCAAAAACTTGCCGAGATTGGTTACGAGGGCTGGTTTGTGGTCGAGGCGGAGCAGGATCCCGCCAACGCTCCGCCGCTCGAGTACGCGAGAATTGGACATCGTTCGCTCACCATGGCGTTGCAGCGAGCGGGCTACGACATCGAAAGGAGCACGACATGAATCAGTTCGAGGGAAAAATTGCTGTTGTCACCGGTGGCACTCAAGGTCTGGGCGCCGCAATTGCCACGCTCTTTGCACAGCGAGGCGCAGAGGGAATCATCATCTGCGGTCGCTCGCGTGAGAAGGGCGAAGCAAAAGCGAGAGAACTGACTGCCGCGACAAAGGCGAAAGTGGTGTTCGTACCAGCGGACCTGTCAAGCGTCGAGGACTGCCGTGTGGTCATCGCGGCCGCTGACCAGTCGTTTGGTCGGGTCGACGCGCTCGTCAACGCAGCAGCCATCAGCGATCGCGGCACGATTCTGGACACAACGCCGGAACGGTTTGACGAGATGTTTGCGACGAATGTGCGTGCGCCGTTTTTCCTGATGCAGGACGCGATCAAGCTCATGCTTCGAACGGAAACCAAAGGCACGATCGTCAACATCTGTTCGATGGCGAGTCTGGCGGGTCAACCGTTCATCTCCGCTTATTCCGCTTCCAAGGGCGCACTAGCCACCCTCACCCGAAACACCGCGTTTGCGGCGCTGAAGAACCGGATTCGCGTGAACGGCCTGAACATTGGATGGATGGCATCCGAGGGCGAAGACCGGATCATGAAAACGTACCACGGGGCAAAGGACAACTGGCTCGATGAGGCCGCGCAGAAATTGCCTTTTGGCCGCCTGATCGATCCTGCCGAGGTGGCACGCGCTGTAGCGTTCCTGAGCAGTGACGAGTCCGGGCTGATGACAGGGTCCGTGGTCGAGTATGACCAGTCCGTGTGGGGAGGATACGACGAGCCCCCAAGCCCGAACGCGGCGTTGTGACCGGTCAACGAACTCGGGCCGCCAGTGATCGCGGCGCACGTCGCGCCGCACTTCTCGAACTTGAATGAGGTCGTGGAAATCATGCGTACCATCAAGGGGCCGGGCGTTTTCCTGGCCCAGTTCGCAGGCAATGAGGCCCCCTTTAGCACGTATGCCGGACTGGTTGACTGGGCTGCAGACAAGGGCTTCACGGGAGTTCAACTGCCGGCGTGGGACGCGAGAGTCATCGATCTCGCGAAGGCCGCCGAGAGCCAGACGTATGCGGACGAAATCAGGGGCGTGGCAGCGGCACGCGGTCTGACGGTGACCGAACTCGCGACGCACCTCCAGGGCCAACTGGTAGCCTCTCATCCCGCCTACGACGTGATAGCTGATTCGTTCGCACCGCAGGCGGTGCGCGGCAATCCGCAGCGGCGTCAGGAATGGGCTCGAGAGCAGTTGTTGCTGGCTGCCAAGGCTTCGCGCCGGCTAGGACTTGACCGTCATGTCACTTTTTCGGGCACGTTACTTTGGCCCTACCTGTACCCTTATCCGCAGTGGCCCGAAGGGCTGATCGATGAGGCATTCGATGAGCAGGCACGTCGCTGGCGGCCCATCCTCGACGCGTTTGATCACGAGGGTGTCGACCTGTGCTACGAAATTCATCCGGCAGAAGATCTGCACGATGGCCTGACCTTTGAGATGTTCCTCGAGCGCGTCGGCAATCACCCTCGTTGCAACATCATGTATGACCCGAGTCACCTGGTCCTGCAATCGATCGACTACCTCTCCTACATCGATCACTACCACAAACGCATCCGTATGTTTCATGTAAAGGACGCTGAGTTCCGCCCGAACGGCAAAACCGGGGCGTACGGTGGCTTCCAGCCCTGGGCCAGTCGCGCCGGCAGGTTCCGTTCACTCGGAGACGGGCAGGTTGACTTCAAGTCCATTTTCTCGAAGCTCTCAACCTACGATTTCGACGGCTGGGCCGTCCTCGAGTGGGAATGCTTTCTGAAAAATTCCGAGGATGGCGCGGCTGAAGGTGCACGCTTTATTCGCGATCACATCATCAGCGTATCAGACCGGGCGTTTGACGATTTCGTGAAATCGGGCGCGGACCGCGCGTCGAACCGGGCGATCCTCGGCCTTGGACAGGAGGCGCAATGAATAGCACAAGGATCAACAGGCGTTTGCGTCTTGCTATGGTTGGCGGAGGCGAAGGCGCATACATCGGTGGCATCCACCGTTATGCATCGCGTCTCGATGACCAGTACGAGCTTGTAGCGGGTGCGTTCGACATCTCCGCCGAAAAAGGGCGGGCGTTTGCTGGGAGCGTTGGCGTCGAAAGCGATCGCGCGTACGGCAGCTACCTCGAACTGATCGAAGGTGAACGTACGAGAGCAGATAAGGCAGACATCGTTTCAATCTGTACGCCAAACCATACGCATTTTCCGATCGCGAAGGCATTGATTGAAGCAGGCTTTGACATCATTTGCGAAAAGCCGATGACGACCACCCTGGAGGACGCGGTGAGCCTGCATCAGTTGGCGCGGTCGAGCGGCCGCTTCGTTGGCGTCGCCTATACATATAGCGGATATCCGCTTGTACACGAAGCCCGCGCGCTGGTCGCGCAAGGCGTGATCGGCACGGTGCGGGTGGTGCAGGTCGAATACCCGCTCGAGTGGATGGCTACGGCGATCGAGGTCGCTGGAAATGCCCAGGCGCAATGGCGGACGGATCCAAAAAAATCCGGGCGGGGCGGAAGCATCGGAGACATTGGCACACATGCCTACCATCTCGCCGCCTTTGTGAGCGGATTGCAGCTCGACGCGCTATGCGCCGATCTGGCGACCTTCGTCCCGGGTCGATCATTGGATGACAATGCGCACGTGATGTTGAGGTACGAAGGAGGCGCTCGTGGCCTGCTCTGGTCGTCGCAGGTAGCGATTGGTCACTCTAATGGGTTGCGGCTTCGGATAACTGGCGACAAAGGCAGTCTCGCATGGGCTCAGGAACAACCCAATGAGCTCCTTCATACACCGCTCGGCGGCGCACCCGCCACGATCAAGCGCGGCCGTGACGATGTTTCAGACGCGGCAAGAGTCCGGACGCGTACCCCTCCGGGACATCCGGAGGGATATATCGAGGCCTTTGCCAATCTCTATGGTGGGTTCGCCGAAGCGATTCGGGCGCGGTTGGACGATCGGCAGGTCGGCCCGCTCGGCCGAGACATACCGGTGGCCTACGATGGTTTGAAAGGCGTGGCGTTTGTCGACGCGGTGGCAGACAGCTTCGAGCGTGGATCGGTGTGGGTAAAGCCGGAATTCGTCTAGTGGCGCGAGGAGTCGGTCGATAATCCAGCAAGCAGGACGCTGGCATATTCCGGGGCAGAGAAATGCAGTTTATCGTTATCGAAATTGATTGTTTCATTAGCAATGCCATGCAATAAAATCTGATCGTTCATTTCTGCGTTGAGCGCGTCAGATCCATGAGATGAGGAGGCAGAGATGACAGTAACCAATCCCAACATCATTGGCGCCTTGCTGAAATATGCTGGGCGGTACCGCTGACTTTCGTAACGGGAGAATCCCGGGCATGGTCTTGCAAGTGAACCTGTCCGGGAACTGTCTGACGCCAGCGGTCGACGAGGAGACCGTTTTCAATCGGGAAGCAGCCTCTTATGAATTGCAATTCGAAACCCGTTACAGCGGTGACTGCCAAGACTCCCGGGACTGCGGTGGGACGCAGCGTGTTTTGCCTCAGTGCGGCGGTCTTTATCTGTGGGATTACCTTTGGCGCCCTGTTGCCGGTCGTTTCTATTTTCGTCGGGCGACTGCTCGGGTTCAGCGATGTCATTGCCGGTACGGCTGTAAGCGCGCATTTTCTTGCGACACTGCTCACGCGCGGATATGCCGGACGTGAGGCTGACCATTTGGGAGCCCGCAGGTCGATGTTGCGGGGTTTGTTGGCGTGCTCCGCTGCCGGCGTGGCATTCGCTGGTGCAACGCTGTTTACGGGGGCACCCGTTTTTCAGCTGGCGTGTGTAATGGTCAGTCGAGTGTTTTCGGGTTTGGGAGAAAGCCAGCTCATCACAGGTGCGTTGACCTGGGGAATCGGCCTGGCGGGTGCGCAGCGCTCGGGCAAGGTGATGGCGTGGAACGGAATGGCGCTATATGGCGCGATTGCAGTCGGTGCGCCATGCGGCATGGCACTAGTTCACATCGGAGGCTTCACTCTGGTCGGCGTCGCGATGATTGGACTGCCGTTGATTGCGTGCGTTGCGGTACTTAGCCTTTCAGCGGTCCCAGCCAGCGGTGGACATCGCAGCGGTTTTCGTGAGGTACTCGGAGTCGTCTGGCGCCCCGGGATAACCCTCGCGTTGCAAGGTTTTGGTTTTGCTGCGATCGGCTCCTTTGTTTCCCTTTATTTCGTTGCGCGGGGATGGGCAAATCCGGGGCTGGCTTTATCAAGCTTCGGCTTTGCTTTCGTTCTGGTCAGGCTGTTGCTCGGTTCGTTGCCTGATAGGTTGGGCGGGTATCGGGTCGCCCTGGGATCGATGTGTGTCGAGGCAGTCGGCCAACTCATCATGTGCCTGGCGTCCAATAGTGCGATCGCCGTATTGGGTGCAGCCGTGACAGGAGTGGGATGTTCGTTGATGTTTCCGGCGCTCGGATCGATGACCGTGAAGCGAATGCCATCGCACAGCCGGGCCATCGCCATAGGAACCTTTACCGCTTTCCAGGATGTCGCCTATTTCGTAACGGGCCCGCTTGCGGGTCTGATCGCGTCAGGGCTGGGGTACCAGGCCATCTTCGGGGCAGGTGTGGTTACGTCGTGTGCCGGCGTCGCCATGACGGTATGGAGCAAACGGGCAACATGACTGCTCATCAGTATGCGGCAGACAGGGTGAGTCGTCTGATTGCAGTCTCGCGCAGATTGTTGGAGATCGGCCAGGTTCCATTGCCGACGCAAACACGCTTTGCGGCAACGATTTGAAACCTGGTAGCGATGCCGGAAAAGATGCCGAATTGGTCGGCTCACTGCATATAAAGTTCGTACAACATATTAAATAGAGATTGTGAAGTTGCTGAACAGAACGGAGTGTTTACGATTTGAACCAACGGATCGACTCGTGCCGCAAGACACACCGTGCGGTGAATCATGGGACCTATCGTTTTCCCTCGGTTCACCTTGCAGATCGCGCTGCCTGGCGAGGAAAAGCCTTGTCGCAAGGGGATCTTGGCTGATCCGGGCGACCTCGGGACGATCGGTGAAGGCGCACGCAAACCTTGACATGCAACAAAAATTGCATAATATAGATTATGCAACATTAAGTGCCTGTCACACCAGAGCGCCGCCCCATAGCCACATCGACGAATGACGGAATGACCCGTTTCGCACGACTGTCAGTCGCGTGTGAATGGCAGCAAGAAACCTGGTGAAAGTTAGTTTTGCATCGATGTACCTAGCCGGTCGGACCCGGCGACCGTCAATCAAATTGGAGACATGGTATGACTCGCATTGCCGTATTGGGCGCTGGACGAATCGGCAAAATCCATGCTGCAAACGCTGCTGCTAGCCGGCACGCGTCGTTAGTCGTGGTAGCTGATCCATTCGAAAATGCCGCTCGGTCGCTCGCAGAACAACTTGGATGCGAGGCGGTTTCGAATCCCCTGGACGCAATTTCGCGTGCAGATGTAGACGCTGTGATCATTGGCACGCCAACCGACACGCACGTCGACTTGATGTTGGCCGCGGCGCGTGCGGGGAAAGCTGTGCTTTGCGAAAAGCCGGTGGATCTGGACATTAAGCGCGCCGACGCCGCGGTGGCAGAACTGGAAGCACTGGGGGCACGGGTGATGCTGGCATTCAACCGGCGTTTCGATCCTAGCTCGATCGAGCTTCGACGTGCCATCGACGCAGGCGATATTGGCGACGTCAGACAGGTGATCATCTCGAGCCGAGACCCCGGGCTGCCGCCGCTGGATTATTTGAAGCATTCGGGCGGAATCTTCAGAGATATGACCATCCACGATTTCGACATGGCGCGATGGCTGCTCGGTGAAGAACCCGTGTCGGTGATGGCTGTTGCGAGCAGGGTCGTGGAGAGCACGCTCTCAGAACTCGACGACTTCGATACGTTGATGGTGATCATGCAAACGGCGTCAGGGAAGCAATGTCACATCAACTGCTGCCGGGAAGCCGTCTACGGATACGATCAGCGGTTCGAAATTTTCGGCTCGCGGGGAATGCTGCTGAACGAGAATTTGAGGCCTACAACCGTGCGTCGATATACGGCGGAGCAAACCGAGTCTCGGCAACCCTTGCTCAACTTTTTCCTTGAGCGCTATGCCGACGCATATCGGGCCGAACTCGAAGCGTTCCTTACGGCATTGCGCGACGGCCTGCCGATGCCGGTCACGCCAAAGGATGGCCGTCAGGCATTGAAGCTTGCGGATTGCGCGGTGGAATCCGTGAGAACTGGACGAATGGTAAAGGTCGACTAAGGGGCGACCCTCTGGCTCTGCGATTGGCCCGTTCCATGATTGCCAATGGCACGTTAGCGCGATTGTCAATTTCTGCCCTACGCACGCGGGATCAGATCAGCGAAGGATTTACGGCAATTTCATCGTTGCGCCCGGTCATCAACCCGGCTTCAACGATTTGAAAATAATCGAGGTCGCTGACTTCCTGAAGGCGATCGCAGGCGGGCCGATGACTGGACAGGACTCTCGCAAAGTACGGGAGATTCAAAAGGTTATCGACACTTCCATTCGCTCCTCGCGAGAGAGGAGTTGGCTCAGCGTGTCTTAAGTCACCGAAGGATCACGGCCTTGATGCCGTGACGTTTACAAAATCAGGAGACGTGGTCTATGGCTATTCTCGAGTTAAGGAATGTATCGAAAAGCTTCGGCGCGATTCAAGCCGTTTCGGACGTCAGCTGTTCGATTGCAAAGGGTGAAGTAGTCGCCCTCATGGGAGACAACGGCGCAGGAAAATCTACGCTCGTCAAAATGATTGCCGGCAACTTTTCGCCGACCGGTGGTCAGATTTCTGTGGACGGCGAGCTTTGTCATTTCAATCGGCCAATCGATGCCAGAGACAAAGGTATCGAGGTGGTTTATCAGGATCTGGCGCTGAGCGATAACCTGACGGCCGCCGGAAATGTCTTCCTCGGCCGTGAACTGAAGCGCAAAGTTGGCCCGTTCAGCATCCTGGACGACAAGGCCATGGCCGAACGCTCAGCCGAACTTTTTGCGGAACTGAAATCTGAGACTCGCCCGTGGCAACTCGTACGGAGAATGTCGGGCGGGCAGCGCCAGGCTGTGGCAATCGCCCGTACTCGTCTTTCCAATCCGAAGCTCGTTCTCATGGACGAACCGACCGCAGCCATAAGCGTTCGACAGGTCGCCGAAGTCCTTGCCCTGATCGAGCGGCTCAGAGACACGAATCACACGGTGATCTTGATCAGCCACCGCATGCCCGACGTCTTTGCGGTTTGCAGCCGCGTTCTCGTCATGCGTCGCGGTCGGAAAGTTGCGGATAAGAGCATCGCCTCAAGTTCGCCTGAAGAAGTCACAGGGCTGATCACGGGTGCGATCGAATCGGCCTGACAGCGATCCAGGAGGCAATTATGATGAACAAGCAATCCGCAACGAGGATTGATGATTTTAGCGCCATCGTCCAACGGCGCAAGTCTGGCTTTCTACAGTCCATTACACATGCTCAGCCAGTGTGGGTCTTTTTGGCGATGCTGCTCGTCTGCTTCGTAATGAGCTTTGTGAGTGACAAGTTTATGTCGACACAAAACCTCTTCAACACGAGTCGAAATTTTGCCTTTACAGGCATCATGGCACTGGGTATGACGACCGTAATTATCACCGGCGGCATCGATTTGTCGATCGGTTCGGTGATGGGCGTCTCAGGAATTGTGCTTGGGATAGTAATGGCTGGAGGGCACTCGATCTGGATCGGACTAGCGGCGTGTCTCCTGACCGCGACAGTGTGTGGTCTGGTTAACGGGGTGCTGATTGCATATTTCCGCATGTCGTCGTTTGTTGTAACACTCGGGATGCTCGCGATTGCCAGATCGCTCGCTCTGGTTTTCTCGAACAACAAGCTCTTTTGGGAGTTTGGACCTGATCAGGCACTTCTGTTTCAAATCGGAGGAGGAACGACGGCGGGCATTGCGAACCCCGCCTGGGTGCTGGCAATCATGACAGTGGTCTTTATCCTGGTGTACCGCTACTCGGCATGGGGACGGCATGTTTTCGCGCTCGGCGGAAACGCCGCGGCGGCGAAGCTGTGCGGCATCCCCATTGAGAGACTTACCGTCTCGGTCTACGTCCTGTCGAGTCTTACAGCAGGCATCACCGCTTTTCTGATGGTCGGTTGGCTTGGCTCGGTAACGAACGCCTTAGGACTATCAAGTGAGTTGCAAGTGATCGCGGCGACTGTTATCGGGGGCGCAAATCTAGCCGGTGGTATCGGCTATGCCATCGGCGCTCCGATCGGCGCAGCGTTAATCGAGGTTATCCGCAACAGCCTCTTATTGGCCGGCGTCGACCCCTACTGGCAGGGCACGTTCCTCGGCGGATTCATCATTCTTGCAGTAATGCTGGAGAAGTTGCGTCGCAAGTCGAGTGACTGACTCGACGGATTCTTAATAAAATTATGGAGGAGTGCACGATGAAAAAAGCATTGTTGCCGCTGCTGGCGCTCGGGGCTGCCCTGTGCGTCCAGTCGCTCACTGTCCGCGCTGAGGATGTCTATGCGCTAGTTCCCAAAGCAATGAACAATCCCTACTTCGACCTGGCTCGTGACGGATGCAACAGCGTAACCGACAAGTTGAAGGGCGGGAAATGCCTCTATATTGGGCCATCGGAGGCCAACGAGCAGGAGCAGATTCAAATCATCCAGGATTTGATTACGCGTCACGTCAAGGGTATTGCGGTGTCACCTGCAAATGCGCCGGCGATCGCACGTGCCTTGAAGGCGGCGCAGGAGGCTGGCATTCCGACGATTACCTGGGATTCGGATCTTCTCCCGCAAGACAAGTCATATCGGCAGGCCTACGTGGGGACGAAGAACTACGATATCGGTGTGAATCTGGCGAAGCTTCTGCAGCAAATGAAACCGCAGGGAGGCAAGATCTGTCTGCAGTCGGGCGGGGCTGCAGCCGCGAACCACAATGAACGGCTGCAGGGGATTCGTGACACGCTGGCTGGCACACATGGCAGCACCCCGCCTGGAAACCGCTTGACGGGGCAACATGGCTGGACAGAGGTCGACGGGTGTCCGCTTTTCACGAACGACGACAGCGCAAAGGCGGATCAGCAACTGTCGGATATTCTGACGAAGTATGGAAGTCAGCTGGACGCGTTTGTATCGACTGGAGCGTTCACCCAGTGGTCGGATAACGCGTACCGCCAGGCCGTACAATCGGTGCTTCCGAGGATCAAGTCAAAGCAGCTCGTCGTTCTTGTTGCGGACACGCTGCCCATGCAGTTGAAGCAGCTAAAAGATGGCTACAGTAACGGCAATGTGGGGCAGAGACCGTATGAGATGGGTGCAAAGGCGATTCTGATGCTCCAAGAAATTTCATCAGGAAAGAAGGTTTCGGACCCCACGTATACCGGCATCGATATTTGCACGGCCGACACCTTGGACACCTGTCTCAAGCATTAACGGGTGCCAACTTCCGCAGTGGCGACGGGATTTTCTTCCGTCGCCCTGCGGAGCTAGGACTGTGCCGTTCAGTGAATACCATTGTCAAAGCCCAGTGTGCGGCGAGGCTCGGATCGCGATGTTAGCGTTCGGCTTTGGCTGCGAATGTCAAGCGAGCACGTCCACTGTTTTTGTGCCAACACGCCATGCGATCAAAATCCGCCATCGTAGTTTCATCGTCCTGGAATTTGTCGAACCGTTGCGCCGGCACCATGCTTCGCTCGCGATTTCGGACTCGACTCAGCCTTGGACCTTTACACGTGCACGAGCACACCGTGTCGCAGATTGGCCGTGCGTAGCGGCGCAATTCGCGCTGAACCAGTGAGGTTGTGCGTTATGCCGTTCGACGCGCTACGGTGACCAATGGCCACTGCGACGCCCTAACACTGCCGAGCATCGCTTTGCACATATCAAACAGCTTCCTCGGAACCTCGGACAAGCGGGTAGCGCTTTGGTCTTCACCGATAGCGCTTGGCAGCCTTCGATTTTCCCGATTTCCACGAAAGAGATTCCTCATTCGGCTCTGTGTCTCCATCGTTGACGGATATACACTCGGGCCAAAGTTACACCAGAACAACGACGGAGACGCGCCATGCCGCAAGCAGCCCTCTGCTTCGAGATCCCCCGTACTTCGATGAAGCGCACTCAGCGGACGCGGTCAGCAACCGCTTTGGTCAAGTTATCGTCGGACTACGAGCGGCTACAACAAGCAAGCGTAACTGAAGACGCAGGACAGTCGGCATGCCTGAGGTGCTCTGACCGGAACCGGAAGAGAGCGACGTCTCCCTGCGAGTGATTTGCGCTCCGCACTCCCAACCGAGATCCGAATGCGATGAGGGCGGCAACGATGCGGGCACTTCTTAAACAGATGTAGGAAACGCGCTTTCCGCGCGATTGATGACGGGCGCTGGCCCGGTTTTTGGCGTTGTCGAATAATCAGGCGCTGCCGCCAATATCAAGTCGCCACGATCGGATTTTCACCAGGCAGGTGATTAATATAGTAGTACTACATACACAAATAGAGGAGATTTGATGAGAAAGGTTCTGTTTGGGCTGTTCGCAATGACGGCAGCGGCGTCGGCGAGTGCGCAAAGCAACGTCACGTTGTATGGCATCGTAGACAACGGGCTTCAATACGAGACTGGCTTGCCGAAGGGGCACGTGTTCGGCGCACAGAGTGGCGGATGGGCCCAGTCGCGATTCGGCCTCAAAGGCGTCGAAGATATCGGAGGCGGTACACAGGCTGTTTTCCACCTTGAGTCTCGCCTCAACACACAAAACGGTAGCCTGGCCAACGGCAGCTTCTTCGAAGGGCAGGCGACTGTAGGTTTGCGCAATGACACATGGGGTCAACTGAAATTTGGCAACATGGGCTCGGCCGAAATAAGTCAGTATTCGGGTGATGTCGACCCGCAGCAGACGAAGAAGTATGCGATTGGTACGCTGGTGCGTGGCCGGATCTTTTCGCAGGCGGGTAATGGTATTGAGTATCTGTCGCCGCAGGTCGCGGGATTTACGCTGCAGGGGCAATACGACCTGACGAACTCGACGAAATGGAACTCCGGGAATCCGGGAAGCGCGCCGGGCCAGTTGGGCTCATCGAGCGGTCTGGGTAGCGCTCAGGGGCGATCGGACGGCATCAAGCTGTCGTACCAGACAGGCGGCCTTTTCTGGCAGGCCACATATGATGAGGTCCGCGATCCCAACGGCCAGTTCAGCAATGTGTACCTGGCCTCGCGCTCTATCCTTACGGGTGCGACCTACGCGTTTGGCCCCGTCGTTGCGTATATTGGCTATCAGCACCTCAGCGCACCCAACGCGTCCAATGCAGGATACTTTGGTACGGCCACTCCGACAACGCTGCCGTCAGGCACATCGCTGCCGACAGCAGTCAATCACGAATGGATTGGGGCCATCTGGCAGACCACGCCAGCGCTTTCGATCACCGGTGCGGTGTATCACGCAAACGCCAATCACGGCAATGGTAACGCGACGCTATACACACTGGGCACGAACTATTCGCTGTCGAAGCGGACGCTCCTCTATACCGAGCTCGGTTACGTTCGGAATAGTTCAACGTCCAATCTTGGGCTAGACAGCGGGCTGTATGGCGCGAACACTAATAACGACCCGGTGAGCAGCGCCGCGTCCAGCACAAACCCGAACTATGGCAAGAGCCAGTTCGGCGTAATCGCGGGTATCGCCCACCAGTTCTAGGGCGCGTGGAAGGGGTTCGGGACAGTTTGTATCTCGAACCTCGGCTGGGGCGGGCGCACTTTTCCGTGTTATCTAACCGTTCCCGCCTGAAGGCTGACTTCGCGCCAGACGATTTGCGAGCGGGGTTCGACCGCGAGATTAGGAGCCGACAGGAGCCGACCAGTCGCAACCCGATCCCCGCTCGCTTTGGACACTGCCTCCATCAACATCGTTATGAACGAAACCGGCTCGCTATATGCTCCGGAATGTTCTCCGGCGTCACGACGACGACCGATGAGGAGGGCGATACGGCAGACGCTGGCAGGAGCTTGTGGAAGTGCATGATGTGTTGGCACGCCGATCGCATGTCCTGGCGCAGGTCGTGATATAGAATCACTTGCACCTTGCCCTCGCGCAGCAGGCGCACGTTGTCTTTGTCCAGATCGTGCCCGATAAAGCAAAGCGGTGATTGCTGTTGAGCTTCGAGTGCTCGGAGAATGGCGAGATTCCCACCTCCCATGGAGTAGACCGCAGCGATACGGGTATGTGCGGCGAGGACCTTGCGGACTCGTTCTTCCGTGGGCGTGTCAAGGCCGTGGCCGCCACTGGCGTCAATTAACGTAAGCTGTGGAGATCGGTTCCTCAGCGCGCGTCGAAAGCTTATTTCACGTTCCTCCTCGCCCCTGAAGCGTTCGTCGCTCATCGTTATCAGGATGTTACCGGGCTGCGGACCTAATAACCAGGCAAGAAGGTATGCGGCAGTGGCGCCGGCGGCCCGATTGTCCAGCCCCGCGTATGCGACGCGACGGGACAACGGGATATCGGTGAAGATCGTGATCACTGGAATGCCGCGGCGCTGTAGTTCGCCTATTGCCTCCGCAATTTCGGGAACATCGCGCGCCTTCAGGAAAACCCCATGGCTTCCTCTGCGGCCAATTGACCGAAGAGCTTCGAGTACCTCAGCCGTTGTCATCGTTTCGCGCATCAGGAAACGCGGCCGAAAGACGACCGGGCGCAACGCGGCCAATTCTGCTTCAAGTGCATGTTTGATTTCGTCAGAAAAGCGTGCAGGGGCTTCCACGACTACATCGACTACGAGCTTCCGACCGGCGCTCGCCAACTGCACTTCCTGTCTTTCGAGTTCCTTGATGGCTTGCTCGACTCGCTTGCGTGTGTGTTCGCGAACATGAGCGCGCCCATTCAGCACCCGGTCGACTGTTGCCACTCCGAGCCCTGCCTGCAGAGCTATCTCCTTTATAAGAAAGCGGTGAGCCATTCCTGCGCCTCGTGTTTGATGGTCTTTTGATGGTTCATGATATCCCGGCACCAGCTACGGATGCCATGTTTCAGAAGCAGGGTGACTGCTGCCCGACGCGTGATGCGGCGGACGTCAGGCAGCGGATCCCGTTGTTCGACTGTCAGCAGATCGTTCACATCGCGTGTGAGTAAATGATCACACGTTGCCACGCAACACGGCACAAATTCACGGCCAGGTCAGGGTAACTCCGAATATTGATGTGTTTTTGATGTGTTTCGTGTCTCCCGTCGATAGATTTTCTGGCTTATGATCTGCTGCGTGCGGGAAGTGGCTGGCTGGACGTACTTATCGATGGCGCTCGCCTGCGTGCACTGTCGTGCTGCGTGAGCTTGAGGAAAGGTGGGAAGGTGCAAGCAGATGGACCAGTTCAAAGAATTACAGCTATTCGTTGAGGTTGCCGAGACGGGCAGTATCAGTCGGGCTGCGGAGGCTGTGGACCTCTCCATCTCCGCAGCAAGCCGCTACCTGATCTCGCTGGAGACTCGACTGAATGTCCAGTTGGTGCGCAGGACGACGCGGAATCTCTATCTCACGGAGGCTGGCGCAGAATTTCACCGGCGCTGCAAGTCCATCCTGGCAGACCTCGGCGAAGCTGAGTCGGTCATCAAGGAAGCGATCGTACGGCCAAGTGGCGTGCTTCGCGTTACTGCGTCGCTCTCGTTCTGCATGCTGCATATTGCGCCTATGCTCCGTGAGTTTACGGCGTGTTATCCGGACGTCACGGTGGATGTTGTGGCAGCCAATCGCTACTATGACATCATCGAAAATGGCATTGACGTCGCAATCCGTACCAAGGTTCTTGAGGCGGACAGCAACATAACGGTCAGGCGGCTTGCCGCGACCCGGCGAATCCTGGTTGCGGCTCCTTCGTATATCGAAGCAAATGGTTTGCCATGCTTCCCGGCAGAATTGGTCAGGCACAAGGTATTGAATTACGCACTCGCCGACAATCCCCGGGAACTCGCATTCTGTCGCACAGGCGAATCGGTTCTCGTCAAGATCAAGCCTCTTCTTGAATCCAACGACGGCCAGATACTTCGGGTCGCCGCGCTCGACGGTATGGGCATTCTCGTGCAGCCCAAGTACATTGTGTACGACGACCTCAAGGCGGGCCGCCTGGTTCCAGTGCTGAATGACTGGGACCTGCCCCGGCTCACGATGAACATTGCATTCCAGACCCGCGCTCATATGCCGGCAAAGGTTCGCCTGTTTATCGACGCACTTGTCGAGCGGTTCCAGCAGAACGAGTACGAGCGGCACTGGACCGCATGACGGTCGCGCGGCACAGTCAACCTGCCGGCCCTTCCCACTTTCCCACCTTGCACGAAAGAGATTCCCTTTTCAGCTCTGTTTTGCCGGCTTCGAGGAATATAGACTCGTCTCAAAGCTGTACGAAAACATTGAAGGAGACGCTCCATGCAACATGCAGCACCCTCTGTTTCGCCATCCCCATCACCGTATTTCGATGAAGCGCGCTCGGCCGACGTCGTCAACGCTCGCATGGGACAGAATGCCGACGAGCGGCTGCAACAGGTCATGACGACTCTGGTCAAGCATCTGCATGCGGCGGTGAAGGAAATCGAGCCGACGCACGAAGAGTGGTTTGCCGCGATTCGCTTCCTGACTGAAACCGGTCAGATGTGCACCGACTGGCGACAGGAGTACATCCTGCTGTCGGACATCCTCGGCGTTTCGATGCTTGTCGACGCGATCAATCATCGCCGGCCGAACGGGGCCACACCGAATACGATTCTCGGCCCGTTCTATGTCGCGAATGCACCCGAATATGAGCACGGCACGAACATCTGCCTGGACGGAAAGGGCGAGCCTCTGGTCGTTGCAGGGCGTGTGACGGACATCGAGGGCACACCTATCGCGAACGCGAAGCTCGAAGTCTGGCAGACCAATGACGATGGCTTCTACGACGTCCAGCAAAAGGGGATTCAGCCGGAATCGAATCTGCGTGGCGTATTTACCTCGGATGCAGAAGGCCGGTACTGGTTCAGGTCCGTCAAGCCGCGCCACTATCCGATTCCCTCGGACGGGCCGGTCGGGAAATTGCTCGGCGCAATGGGGCGCCACCCGAACCGTGCGGCGCATCTGCATTTCATCGTGACCGCGCCGGGCTACGACCCTGTCATTACCCACATCTTCACGCCTGATTGCCCTTATCTCCCCGAGGACGCGGTTTTCGGCGTGAAGCGGGAACTGATTGCCGAATTCAACAAGATTGACGACCTCGGCGCAGCATGGGAGCTCGGCTTCTCAGCTCCCTTTTGGTCAGTGACCTGGGATTTCACTCTGGCAACTTCCACGAATCCGGCGCGGGCAATCGCATGACTGTGCTGCATGTAGCACCAAGTTTCGTCGAACATTTTGAACCGTCTTGAATTGCAGGAGCAAACTGAAATGAGCACCAAAGACATCGAACTGCTGGCTGCGTACTGGACTATTGCCGGCGACGTCTATCCGTGTGGACCGGCCGAAATCAGTCCGTTCCCGCTGCGAGACCGTTGCGAAGCGGCATCGCGTGCTGGCTGGAGCGGCATCGGCCTCATCCTCGATGACCTCGAGTACAGCGTCGGGAAATACGGGCTCTCCGGCGTCAAGAATATTCTGGACGACACGGGCATGAAGAACTTCGAGCTCGAAATTCTTATGGACTGGTACCTCGACGGCGAGGCCCGTGCCAAATCGGACAGTTTCCGTCGCCGTGTCATCGAACTGGGCGGCGAACTTGGCATGCGCAATTTAAAAATCGGCGCGAGCCCCTTCGACGAAAGTCCGGCTGACTTTGCGCGCATGACCGACGAATTCGCGAAACTTTGCCAGGACGTCGCGACAGTTGGCGCGACGGTCGCAATCGAATTTATGCCTTTTTCTCCCATCCGAAACATCGGAGACGCGCTGAAGATTGCTGAAGGCGCCGACCAACCCAATGGTGGCCTGATGGTTGACCACTGGCACGTAGCACGCGGTGGCAGCCCCTATAGCGAGGTCGCCCGAATCCCAGCGCGCTTCATCAAGGGAGTAGAACTGAATGACGTAGGCGCGCAGGTTAAAGGAACGCTGTTTGAGGACTCGAGCTTTAACCGCCAGCTTTGTGGCGAAGGTGCCGGCGACTGTCCCGCCTTTATTGATGCCCTGCAACAAGCAGGTTGCACGCTTCCTTATTACGGCGTGGAGCTCATCTCCGAGAAGCACCGGAAGTTGCCGCTCGACGAGATGGCAAAGCGCGCCTACGACACCACCATCGCTCAGTTCTCGGCAAAAAGCGCGACTTCTGCCTGAAGCGCTTGACCTTAAACCACAAAGTACTTCTGGAGACTCACATGATTCGAATCGCTGTACTCGGCGCTGGCCGGATTGGTCGTATTCATGCAGGCAACGTTGCCGCTAGCCCGAACGCGAAGCTGGTTGTCGTAGCAGACCCCTTTGAGAAGGCTGCCACCTCGCTCGCCGAACGACTCGGCTGCGAAGCGTCGACGGATGCCTCGGCTGTCCTCGAGCGTGATGACATCGATGCCGTTGTCATCGGCACACCGACGGACACCCACATCACGTTCATGTTGCAAGCGGTGGCGAAAGGCAAGGCCGTGCTGTGCGAAAAGCCCATCGATCTGGACATGGAGAAGTCGCTCGCAGCGGCGAACGAGGTCGAGCGCCTCGGCGGTCGTGTGATGCTTGCGTTCAACCGCCGCTTCGACCCGACGTCCCAGGCATTCCGCAAGGCGATCGACGCAGGCGATGTGGGCGAGGTACGCCAGGTTGTCATCTCCAGTCGCGATCCGGGTATGCCACCCCGCGATTACGTCGAACACTCCGGCGGGATCTTCCGGGACATGGTGATTCACGACCTCGACATGGCCCGCTGGCTCCTGGGCGAGGAACCGGTCGAAGTAATGGCAATGGCGAGCCGGCTCGTCGATTCGTCGCTGGCAGAGCTCTCCGATTTCGATACGGTGATGGTGCAGTTGCGGACCGCTTCGGGCAAGCAATGCCACATCAATTGCTGCCGCGAGGCTGTGTACGGCTACGACCAGCGCATGGAGGTGTCCGGGTCCAAAGGCATGCTCCTGCAGGAGAACCTCCGGCCTTCGACGATCCGTCGCTGGACGAAGGAGGCAACCGATGTCCGCGAACCCCTCCTCAACTTCTTCCTCGAGCGGTACGAAGCGGCCTACAAGGCTGAACTCGAAGCGTTCGTCGAGGCACTGCGTACGAATGCACCCCTGCCGACCTCGGTGCAGGACGGCCTCAAGGCATTGCGTCTGGCTGACTGCGCACTCGAGTCCGCGGTGTCGGGGAAATCGGTCAAGGTGTAACTGGCAATCAGGAGGAGACAAGACATGACGCGAAAGATTGATGCCAACGAAACGGTAGGCGTGGCGTGCCTCGGCATTACCCATCCGCACACGTCCGGTCGGGTCAAGGCAATCCAGCGTCGTTCCGACGCGAAGATGCTCGGTGCGTGGGACACCAGTCCGTTGCTCGAGCCGTTCGTGGACGCGCTCGGCCTCGAAGCGCGCACGAAAGACGACATTCTCGCCGACGACAACGTGCACGTCGTACTCGTCCACTCGAAGAGCGAGAAGATGGCCGACCTGACCATCGAGGCACTCGAGGCCGGCAAGGCAGTGCTGTGCGAAAAACCTGCTGGCCGCAGTTCCGCGGATGCCAAACGCATCGTCGAAGCGGTCGAGCGTACGGGCGGTCTCGTGCAGGTGGGCTACTGCTGGCGCTTTGCTCCGTCGGTTGACGCCATGCAGGCGGCGCTCAAGAGCGGCCGCCTCGGAAAGGTGGTCCAGGTGCGAGCGCACGGCGGCTGCTCACATGACGAGGCGGGAACGGCACACATGACCCAGCCGGGCGACATCGGCGGCGCCGTTTTTGTCATCGGCTGCCACCTCGTCGACCGCATTCTGCTGCATTTTGGCCTGCCGCGATCCGTCAATGCCCGTATCACGAAGTTCCCGAACTTCCACGGCGACGAGTCGCGCGAGGATGCAGCGGGCGCCGTGCTGAACTACGAAGACAAGATTGTCGTCATCGACTTCATGTCGTGGGACGTGCTGCCCTGGACGGAAAGCTGGGACATCACGGCGTACGGCACCGAAGGCATCATGTCTTCCCGTTCGCTGCCGTCGAGCTACAAGATCTACGACGCGGGCAAGGGCGCCCATCCGGAAGGATGGACCGAATGGCAGGAAACGAGTTTCCCCGAAATCTGGGCCACGAAGAAGACCGAATATTCGCCCGACATTGCGGAAATCGGGAACCCGGTTTACTTCGACCGCGAATCGAACGCATTCTTTGACGCGCTTCGCAACAGCACGCCGTCGGTTGTTCCCGCCACACAGGCGTACAACATCAGCCGCGTCATTGAGGCGATGTTCGCTTCGTCGAAGCGGGCCGGCGCAGAGGTCTTTATCGAGTAGGAAGGTGAGCGGCTGGCCTCGTTTCGGGGCCAGCCATCAAGAACTGACTAACGAAAGTCAGAAGTAAATTATGTAATCCTTATCAGGAGACAAACGATGAGCATCATCAAAAACGTCGCGGTGGTTGTGGCCGTCTCGATTGCACTGTCTGCGGCTTCCCTATCCGCTTACGCGCAGGACAAGGGCGTCATTGGGATTTCGCTGCCGGACAAGACGGAGTCGCGGTGGATTACCGATGGCAAAAGCATGATTGACGCGCTGAAAGCGAAGGGCTATTCCGCCGATCTCCAGTACGCCAACTACGACGTGCCGACTCAGGTCAACCAGGTCGAGAACATGCTGGCCAAGGGCGTCAAGGCGCTCGTGATCGCCCCGATCGATGGCAAGACCTTTTCCGACGCTCTGGCGCTTGCACAACAGAAGGGCATCAAGGTCATCTCGTACGATCGCCTGATCAGCCAGACCAAGAACGTTGACTACTACGCCACGTTCGACAACTACGGCGTGGGTGTCCTGCAGGGCCAGAGCATCGTCGCCGCCTGGCAGAAGAAGGGCAGCAAGACCCCCTTCAACATCGAGGTCTTTGGCGGCTCGTCGGACGATAACAACGCGCATATGGTCTACGCCGGTGGCATGTCTGTGCTCAAGCCGTATATCGACAGCGGGAAGTTCGTCGTTCGCAGCAAGCAGGTGCCATTCGAGAAAGTCGCCACCCGCAACTGGGACGGCGCCACGGCCCAGTCCCGCATGGACAATCTGCTGAGCGCCTTCTATGGCAACAACCGGCTCGATGCCGTGTGGACGCCGAACGACGCCATCGCGATCGGTGTGATTTCTTCGCTCAAGGGTGTCGGCTACGGTTCGGCGCAACAGCCGATGCCGGTCGTCACGGGACAGGACGCGGACCTGCAGAACGTCAAGGGAATCATCCGCGGCGACCAGACCACGACCGTGTTCAAGGATACGCGCAAGCTGGCCAGCATCACGGCCGATATCGTGGACGACGCGCTGACTGGAAAGCCGGTGCCAGTGAACGACACGAAGAGCTACAACAACGGCGCCAAGATCGTTCCGACCTATCTCGTGAAGCCCGCACTCGTCGACAAGGACAACTGGCAGTCGGAGCTCGTCAATAGCGGGTATTACACGCAGGCGCAGCTGAAGTAACGAAGTTCTGGCTTTCGTGGGTGCCGGGCGTGTAGTTATAGCCGGCACCACACAGACACGTATTGCACGTGACCGACCCGAGGAATACGACGATGGAAACCATTCTGGAGATGAGCGAAATTCAGAAGAGCTTTGGCGCGGTCAAAGCCCTGAATAACGTCAATCTTAAAGTCCGCAAAGGCGAGATTCACGCCATATGCGGCGAGAACGGCGCGGGTAAGTCGACGCTGATGAAGATCCTGAGCGGCGTCTATCCACACGGCTCTTACGCGGGCAATGTGGTCTACGACGGTGAAGATCGTGCGTTCTCCGATATTTCCGACAGCGAGGAGGTGGGGATCATCATCATCCATCAGGAACTCGCACTCGTGCCCATGCTCTCGATTACCGAGAACATCTTTCTGGGGAATGAGCAGTCGAGGCGGGGCGTTATCGACTGGCAGGGCTCCCGGTCCAAGGCGAAGGAACTGCTGGCGAAGGTCGGTCTGACTGACTCCCCCGATACCCCCGTAGGCACGCTCGGCATCGGCAAGCAGCAGCTTGTAGAAATCGCCAAGGCATTGTCGAAAGAGGTCCGTCTGTTGATCCTGGACGAGCCTACGGCAAGCCTCAACGAAAAGGACAGCGACACGCTGCTCAACCTCCTGCTGGAGCTGAAGGCGCGAGGCGTGACGTCCATCATCATTTCGCACAAGCTCAACGAGATTTCACGGGTTGCCGATGGCATCACGGTCATCCGCGATGGCTCGACTGTCGATGCGCTCGACTGCAAGGCCGAAAGTGTGAGCGAAGACCGCATCATCAAGGCGATGGTCGGCCGTGAGATGTCCGACCGTTATCCGAAGCGTGTTCCGAATATCGACGACGTGATTTTCGAAGTCAGGGACTGGCGCGCACAGCATCCGACCCAGCGGGAGCGCGCCGTCATCAAGGGCGTCAATCTCAAGGCGCGAAAGGGCGAGATCGTCGGTATCGCCGGTCTTATGGGCTCCGGGCGGACCGAGTTTGCCATGAGTGTCTTTGGCGGAACGTACGGTCAGGACATTTCCGGGACCGTGCTCATGCACGGAAAGCCGGTAGACGTGTCGTCGGTACAGAAGGCCATCAAGGCGGGTCTCGCGTATGTGACCGAAGACCGTAAAGGAAACGGCTTGGTCCTTGACGACAACATTCAGCGGAACATCACATTGGCGAACCTCGCAGGCGTGTCGAAACTCGGGGTGATCAACGAACACGAAGAAATATCGGTCGCGGCGGATTTCCTGAAGAAGCTCCGTATCCGCGCCCAGGGAGTAACACATGTGGTCGCCAATCTGTCTGGCGGCAATCAGCAGAAAGTCGTGCTGAGCAAGTGGCTGTTTTCGGAACCCGAAGTACTCATTCTGGACGAGCCCACACGCGGCATTGATGTGGGAGCGAAGTACGAGATTTATAGCATCATCAATCAGGCGGTTGAAGCGGGTAAGTGCGTCGTCATGATTTCTTCGGAAATGCCGGAGCTTCTTGGCATGTGCGATCGCGTTTATGTCATGAACGAAGGCCGCTTCGTCGGCGAGTTCACCGCGGAAGAGGTCTCGCAGGAGAAGATCATGCGGGCAATCATGCGAAATGGAGGCATCTAAAATGCGTAAGGCACTCTCGCCGGCGGCGCCGCAGGACGCCGGAGTCAAAAATAGCGAAATCGTTCGGGCGCTCAAGCGCGGCGCCAGTGAGTACGGGCTGCTGATTTCGCTCATCGTCATCATGGCATTCTTCCAGGTGTCGACGAGCGGGGTGTTGATGCAGCCGCTCAATCTGACGAATCTGGTACTTCAGAACAGCTACATCGTCATCATGGCCCTCGGCATGCTGATGGTGATCGTTGCGGGCCACATCGATCTCTCGGTCGGTTCGACCGCGGGGCTCGTGGGCGCGCTCGCAGCGGTGCTGATGGTGCAGTTCAATGTCAACTACGTGCTGGCCACCGTCATCTGTATAGTCACCGGCGCGCTGATCGGAGCCGTCCAGGGTTACTGGATTGCGTTCTGGCGGATGCCGTCGTTTATCGTCACGCTGGCCGGCATGCTGGTATTTCGCGGGCTGACGAACCTCGTGCTGCAGGGCCAGTCCATTGGACCGTTCCCGGACGCTTTCGCTACGGTCAGTTCCGGCTTCATTCCGGACGTCTTTCATGGGCAGAGCCTTCACATCACATCCATCCTGCTTGGAATTCTCGTGGGCGCATTGTTTTTCGTGATCGAACTTCGACACCGCGCGAGCGCAACCAGATACGGTATGGATAGCGGGTCGTTCTCGATGTTCATCGCGAAGAACGTCATCCTGACGGCCCTGATCGTCTTCTTCTGCTACATCCTTGCCTCCTATCGCGGCCTGCCGACGGTTCTCGTCATCATGGGAGTACTGATTGGCGTCTATACGTTCGTCATGAATCGCACCACCGTTGGCCGTCGTGTTTACGCGGTGGGCGGCAATGCGAAGGCAGCCAGACTGTCAGGCGTCAGTGTTCCGACGATCAGTTTCCTCACCTTCGTGAATATGGGTGTTCTGGCCGCATTGGCCGGCCTCATTTTCGCGGCCCGCCTGAACAGCGGCACACCGAAAGCAGGAACGGGCTTTGAACTGGATGTGATCGCTGCATGCTTCATTGGCGGTGCGTCCGCTTCTGGCGGTGTCGGGAGGGTGGTCGGCGCGGTAGTGGGTGCCTTCATCATGGGTGTGATGAACAACGGGATGTCCATTATGGGTATCGGCGTTGACTACCAGCAGGTGATCAAGGGGGTGGTGTTGCTCGCGGCTGTCTTTGTTGATGTGTACAACAAGAACAAGGTTTGAGCATCGGATTCCGGACGCGCAGCCAGATGGTGTGGCCGAGACGCAGTCAATTTCAATGGCAGAGTGCCCGGCAATCCGGGGCGAAGCGGCTACATATACGGATGCCTAACCGGATGGATCGTGCGGGCATCACTAGTAAACACGGAATCGACATGATTAAGCACATCGTTATGTGGAATGTTCGCGGTGAGACGCCCGAGCAAAAGAAGCAAACGGCTCAACTGGTGAAAAGCGCCTTCGAAAGTCTGATCGGAAAAATCCCCGGACTAACGAAGCTCGAAGTCGGCATGGACGTGAGCGGTGTCGATTACGCCTGTGACGTCGTGCTCTACACCGAGTTTGAAGATCCGCAGTCGCTGGATGCATACGCGTCACATCCCGAGCATCTGCGCGTCAAGCAGGTCATTGGGGACAGCCGTATCGCGCGACACCAGGTCGATTACGTTTGAGTCGGTGAACGAAAGGGAAACTTATGTACGAATTTACCTACACGACGCCTGCCTCGCGGGTGGTGTTCGGCGCCGGCAGCATGAAGCTCATCCAGCAGGAAGTTGAGACGCTGGGCGCTCGCAGGGCGCTGGTTCTGTGCACCCCGGAGCAGAGAGCGCAGGCCGAGGTCGTTTCGTCCCTTCTCGGTCCATCGAGTGCGGGAGTCTTCGACGGGGCGCAGATGCATGTTCCTATCGAGAACGCCCGGCGGGCGCGCGAGTACGCGAAGGCGGTTGACGCGGATTGTGCGGTGGCCATTGGCGGAGGCTCGACGATCGGTCTCGGCAAGGCCATCGCGCTCGAATCGTCCCTGCCGATTATCGCCATTCCGACGACCTACGCGGGTTCGGAAATGACCCCGATCTACGGCATAACTGAGAATGGACTCAAGCAGACGGGCCGTGACCAAAGGGTTCTGCCGAAAACGGTTCTTTACGACCCGGAGCTGTCGGTCGGTTTGCCGGTTCATCTCTCGTTCGTGAGCGGCCTGAATGCAATTGCACATGCTGCCGAGGGGTTGTATTCAAAGGATGGAAACCCGGTCATGTCGCTGATGGCTGAAGAGGGAATCCGCGCACTCGCCAATGGTCTGCGTGGCGTGAAGAAGAGCAGCACGGACAAGACGGCGCGCAGTGATTGTCTCTATGGCGCGTGGCTTTGTGGGATGGTTCTCGGCAATGTCGGCATGGCGCTCCATCACAAGCTCTGCCACACACTTGGCGGGACGTTCAACCTTCCGCACGCGGAGACACATGCGATTGTTCTTCCACATGCGCTCGCCTACAACAGCATCGTCGCAGCGGAGGCAATGACACGAATTGCGCGTGCACTCGATGCGGAGTCTGCCGCAGACGGCCTGTATGACCTGAGCCAGGAACTCGGTGTACCTCGTGGTCTGCGTGAGATCGGACTGCGTGAGAGTGACCTTGATCGTGCGTGCGAGGTCGCGATGTCGAATCCGTACTGGAATCCGCGTCCGGTGGAGCAAGCGCCACTCAGAGCATTGATCCAGCGCGCCTGGGAGGGAAGTCGGCCTCGTCCTTGAGAAGCGGCTCGGGGCATACGCAAATGCATTGATTAGTTTTGAAGCTACACATATATGACAGTGAGAGTCCACCAGCCACATAAGTGACAGACTGCAGGCGTTACCTCGACTTCGAGATTGCTCTCCTCACACTCGCGGTATTCCGGAGGCAGTCTTTGCAATGGGGATCGGCAAAACAGACATGTGGCGCACCGCGATACCGCCCGTCCGAGGTCCCAAGAAACATCGCTGTAGTCCCAAATGGCCATCTCTCAGTTCCCGACTTCGTTCTCAATAGCGGCTTGCGTGGGATGCCCGCTGAGAATGTTCCGACCAGTTGGCTCGCGCGCCGTCGCCTTCGCCAGCATAGCAACAGCGCTCTCGTCTCTTCCACCAACCGCACGGCCATCGTGTCGAAGTTGGCGCGAAATATTCTCGGCTGCCAGTGGATTACGGGATTTCCCTGGGTGGACGATTGCAAAGAAAATTCGAGGAATTTGGTCGTCGATCAGCCTGTTCGCGAGTGAGCGATGTCCAGTTTGACGGCGGCAAGAACGTACGGGTAGAGCCCTGTTTTAAAAGGAAGTTACTGCAATTCGTCAGGATTTTGCTGCGGTGCAAGGTTCAGACTCAAGCGAACAAAGTTCAAAATTAAGCGAATCTCGACACCCGCCCCATATCACTTCTTGAATTTGTCACCACCCGTCCATATAATTAGCACTCGCTGCACGAGAGTGCTAACAACATCGCCGGTTGGCTCAGCCAACCGGGTTTTCTCAGCGTTCTTCAGTCTCAATCAAGAGAGGAGTATGTATGAACCTTCGTCCTTTGCATGATCGCGTGATCGTCAAACGTCTGGATCAAGAAACCAAGACTGCGTCGGGCATCGTGATCCCCGAAGCCGCAGCGGAAAAGCCGGATCAAGGCGAAATCCTGGCAGTCGGCCCGGGCAAGCGTGACGACAAGGGTGCACAAATCGCACTCGACGTGAAGGTTGGTGACCGCGTCCTGTTCGGCAAGTACGCAGGCCAGACCGTCAAGGTCGACGGCAACGAACTGCTGGTCATGCGCGAAGAAGACATCATGGCCGTGGTGCAGAAGTAAGCGCAGGTCGCTACTTCCCAGGTTATATCCCAAGAATTCAAGGAGTTAGAAGATGGCAGCTAAAGACGTCGTATTCGGTGATTCCGCCCGTGCCAAGATGGTTGAAGGCGTGAACATCCTCGCGAACGCTGTGAAGGTCACGCTGGGTCCGAAGGGCCGCAACGTGGTGCTGGAACGCAGCTTCGGCGGCCCGACGGTCACCAAGGATGGTGTTTCGGTCGCGAAAGAGATCGAACTGAAAGACAAGCTCCAGAACATGGGCGCGCAAATGGTCAAGGAAGTCGCTTCCAAGACCAGCGACAACGCAGGCGACGGCACCACGACCGCAACGGTTCTGGCTCAGTCGATCGTCCGCGAAGGCATGAAGTACGTCGCATCGGGCATGAACCCGATGGACCTGAAGCGCGGCATCGACAAGGCAGTGGCTGCCGCGATCGAAGAACTGCGCAAGATCAGCAAGCCGTGCACGACCAACAAGGAAATCGCTCAAGTCGGCGCGATCTCGGCGAACAGCGATTCGTCGATCGGCGACCGTATCGCTGAAGCGATGGACAAGGTCGGCAAGGAAGGCGTCATCACGGTTGAAGACGGCAAGTCGTTGCAAGACGAGCTGGACGTTGTCGAAGGTATGCAATTCGACCGCGGCTACCTGTCGCCGTACTTCATCAACAACCCGGACAAGCAAGTTGCTGTGCTCGAAAACCCGTTCGTGCTGCTGCACGACAAGAAGGTTTCGAACATCCGTGATCTGCTGCCGGTACTGGAACAAGTCGCCAAGGCTGGCCGTCCGCTGCTGATCATCGCAGAAGACGTCGAAGGCGAAGCGCTGGCTACGCTGGTCGTGAACAACATCCGCGGCATCCTGAAGACGGTTGCTGTGAAGGCTCCGGGCTTCGGCGATCGCCGCAAGGCCATGCTGGAAGACATCGCGATCCTGACCGGCGGCCAGGTCATCGCTGAAGAAACCGGCCTGACGCTCGAAAAGGCAACGCTGGCTGAACTGGGTCAAGCGAAGCGTATCGAAGTGGGCAAGGAAAACACCACGATCATCGACGGCGCTGGCGAAGCTGCAAACATCGAAGCACGTGTGAAGCAGGTTCGCACGCAAATCGAAGAAGCTACGTCGGACTACGACCGTGAAAAGCTGCAAGAGCGCGTTGCCAAGCTGGCAGGCGGCGTTGCAGTGATCAAGGTCGGTGCTGCGACCGAAGTCGAAATGAAGGAAAAGAAGGCACGTGTCGAAGACGCACTGCACGCAACGCGCGCAGCTGTGGAAGAAGGCATCGTTGCTGGCGGCGGCGTCGCGCTGATCCGTGCACGTACGGCGATCGCCGGCCTGAAGGGCGCTAACGCCGATCAGGACGCAGGTATCAAGATCGTGCTGCGCGCAATGGAAGAGCCGCTGCGCCAGATCGTCACGAACGGCGGCGAAGAAGCCAGCGTCGTGGTGGCAGCAGTTGCTGCTGGCCAAGGCAACTACGGCTACAACGCAGCAACCGGCGAGTACGTCGACCTGGTTGACGCAGGTGTCGTGGACCCGACGAAGGTGACGCGCACGGCGCTGCAAAACGCGGCATCGGTGGCAGGTCTCCTGCTGACGACCGACGCAGCTGTTTGCGAACTGCCGAAGGAAGATGCAGCGATGCCTGGCGGCATGCCCGGCGGCATGGGCGGCATGGGCATGGACATGTAATTTCAGTTGGGCCTCGTTCGAGGCTCAGTTGGAAGCACATGGGGAAGCGCGCCGCGAGGCGTGCTTCCCAAAAGAAAAAACCCGCAGAAATGAACTGACCCCGCAAAGTTGGACATTCGTCCAACGATTTGGGGTGCAGTTCAGAAATGCGGGTTTTTTTATGCCCTCGTTCGTCAGCGCGCCTGGGTGGCGTTGCCGGGCGTGGCTAATCCCGCGCCGTTACGGTCGAAGCGAAGCGCGAGCAGGAAAGTTGGACCGCGCAGGCTAATCAATGCCGTGCTTCGCCGGGCGTAGCGTCCTTGCCGGCCGTCGGCGGCGTGTCGTCGTCGCTGCTGCGCGCCCAGAAGAACCGATCCGGCAGATACGCGCCCATCCCCGGACGGAAAGCGCTACGCACCGCTTGATACAGATACTCCTGCGCTTCGCGAACCGCTTCGGCCGGGTCTTGGCCGTTGGCCAGCAACGCGGCAATCGCCGCGCCCAGCGTATCGGTCAAACCCATGATGCGATGGGTGCCGCGGTCCCACATGTCCTGACGCAATTGGCCGTCTTCGCTGTACAGCGTATTGACGAGCCGGTGCGTGCCGGTTTCCGTCGACAGAATGTATTCGCAGCCTTGCGACAGCAGGTGCGAGATCGCTGCATCGAGGCTCGGCGCCTCGGCGTCGCCATCCGGCTGGGCGAGCGCGAGCAGGGTGGCATGGTCGGCGACCAGCAGCGTGGTTTGCGGCGCGAGCAGATCGGCGATCGCTTCGCGCAGTTCGTCGGCGGCGAGCACATGTTCGTCGTCGAGCGTGAAGTCGGGCGCGAGAATCAGTGGAACGTCGTCGTAATCGGCGACCACCTCGGCGATCGCGCTCACCACTTCCGCGCGCGTGCACGCGCCAACCTTGAACGCGGCGATCGGCATGTCTTCGAGCAGCATCCGCGCCTGGGTCGCGACGACTTCCGGATCGAGCCCGGTGACTTCGTCGCAACTGGCCGAGTCGCGCACCGTATAGCCCGTGAGCACGCTGACGCCATGACACCCCATGCTGGCAAGTGTCATCAGGTCGGCTTGCAGGCCGGAGCCGCCGGTGGGATCGGAAAGGCCGAAGGTGAGGACGATCGGAGGCGTGTCGCTGGGCATGAAAATTGACTAAAAGGACCGTTATTTAAGCGCAGCCGGTGCGCAATCGGCTCAATTATGCGGCCTAAACCGTCGCGGGGGCGTTTTTTCGCATCCTCGGCCCGGCGGGTTCATGCAGGCAGCACACCAGGCTGCGCACAAGCAGCGGCAAGGCGCCGCAACCGCCGCGCAAGCCGACCCAGCCGGCATAGCCAAAGCCGCTGCACGCCGCGATTGGGCGCGTTTCCGATTGCTAGGCATTGGGGCGGCAACACGGTACCATCATGGCTCCCGTTTCAACGGACTCTACGACGCGACACAAGAATGGAATATCAAAGCTGGATGTGCCTGATTTGCGGCTGGATTTACGACGAAGAAGCCGGGTTGCCGGACGAAGGCATTGCGCCGGGCACGCGCTGGGAGGACGTGCCGATCAACTGGACGTGTCCGGAATGCGGGGCGCGCAAAGAAGACTTCGAGATGGTCCAGATCTGAGATCCGGCGGGCCGTCGGCGGTTGCCGGCGGAAGCAATGCCGCACATGCGGCAGCGTCGGCCGGAACGAATGCATTCAGCCGGAACGAATGCATTCAATGTGTGCAAGCCGTGTGTGCCCAAGCCGTGCCGCCGCATATGTCGACGCGGAACGTCCCGCTTGCGCTGTGTTGCAGCGGTAGTCTGTCATTGTTCTGTTGCCAGTTCACGCGTTAGCCGATCAGCAGGCGCGCGGCGCTGTGCAACGGCCCGTCAGCTTCGTGTCGCCTGCCCATGACTCTTCGATCCGCTGCACCCGATTCCTTCGACGCATTGCCGAATCCTCGCGGCGGCGCCGTCCGTCCCGCCGAGCTCGCGCTGGCAGAAGCGCTGCTGGCGTTCGAACAGCACAGCGAGAGCACCGCGGCGTTGCTGCGCGCGTCGCACGCCTTGCGTGAAGCCGGCTGGCTCGCCGCGCAGCGTTTTGCCGACGCCCTGGTGCTGGTGTCGCCGCTGGCATCGGGCAATCCGGCGGACGCCGACAGCGCGCGGCCTGTATTCGGCGCGGCGCTGAATGATTTCCGCGCGGCCCTCGAGCGTCACAATCTGCGCGAACTGTCCTGTTCGCCAACTCTGTTTGCGCACTATCGCGCGCTCAGCACGCATCTGTCGCAGCACGCGCCCGGTTCCACGGTTGCGTTCGAAGACCTCGCGCTGGCTGCGCGCCCGGTGCCGCCGGTGTCGCTGCACGCCCAATCCGCCGATCAACTTGCGCACTTGCGGGCGCGCTACGAGCGCGCGCTGCTGCCGGTGTTGCGCTCGCAGCCGGACAGCAGCGGCGCGGCTCTCGCCGCCACGAACGCCGCGCTCGACGAACTGGAAGCCTGCCTCACCGAACTCGCCGGCCCTGATCCCTACGATTTCTGGCGGCTCGCGAGAGCCTGCGCCAAGGCGTTGCGCGTCAGCGGCCGCGCCACCGGCGAAACCGAAGCACGGCGTTTCTACGCCCGCTGCAACCTGGCGCTGGCCGATCACGCGCGCGGCATCCAGCGCGCGCCGCGCTCGCTGGTGCGCGCGGCGCTGGCGCTGTTATGGCGCGACTACGCGTTATTCGGCGCCGCGGCGGAGGATGCCGACCAGGTCGAAGTGCTGCACGACTACGGCCTGACGGTCGATTGGCACGTCGCCGGCACCCAGGCATCGGAAATGCTTTGGGAAGCGGGCGCCGCGCAGGCCCAGGCGTTCACCGCCGCGCGCGCCACGCTGACGCGCGAACTGGGCGTGCTGACCGTCAACGCGCACGCCTACGAAGATTTTCTGCAAACCGCGGATGCCTCGATCTCCGCATTGACCGAGCACGCGCGCGCTGCCGATCAGCCCGAGAAAGCCGATGCGAGCGAAGCGCTGCAAGCCGGCGACGCCGCCTACCGGCTCGGCGCCGCCGCCTGCGCGCTGGGCCTCGGCCACGTGGCGCTGGTGGCCGATGCGCTGGGGCTCGCGTGGCGCCGGCGCGCGCACGCCGGTGTGTCGACGCCCGCGGTGCGTTCGCATGTGATCGTCGACGCGCCGGCGGCGCGCACGCTCGAGCAGACCGCCGAAGCCTTGCGCGCGATGCTGCACAAGGTGGCCGCAGGTGTGGTGCCGCCAGGCAGCGCCGCGGCGCTGGCCGCCTTGACGCGCTCGATCGAACAAGGCGGGGCCTGAACCGTATCGGCATGGCGCGTGCGCGCCGGCACGCACCAGCCGGCGCGCGGCAAGTAGCACGCGGGAACCCGGAGCAGCCCGAAGAACGGGTGACACGCCGCATGCGTGTCGCAAAACACCTCGATCACACACCGTGGCGAGGGTCTGAGTGCGTGATAGAGTTCAACTTGAAGCGCCGTTGATGGCTCCTGGCACATCTCGCGGTCCCACGCTCAAAGCCTGCCATCCTGCATCGTCTTTGCTAAAATCCGAACTATGTCCAAGAGTACCGATCGCATCAATCTGACCAACCAGTTCCTGATCGCCATGCCGAACATGGCGGATCCTACGTTTTCAGGAACGGTGGTCTACCTTTGCGATCACAGTGAGCGCGGCGCGCTCGGCCTCGTGATCAACCGGCCGACCGATATCGATCTTGAAGCGCTCTTCAGTCGCATCGATCTCAAGCTCGAGATCGAACCCCTTCTGCATGTGCCCGTGTATTTCGGCGGCCCGGTGCAAACCGAGCGCGGCTTCGTGCTGCACGATCCGAAAGACGGCAATGCGTACACGTCGTCGATGTCGGTGCCCGGCGGGCTGGAAATGACTACCTCGAAAGACGTGCTCGAAGCCGTCGCGAGCGGCACCGGCCCGGAACGTTTCCTGCTTACGCTCGGCCACGCCGGCTGGGGCGCGGGCCAGCTCGAAGAAGAAATTTCGAAGAACGGCTGGCTCACGGTCGAAGCCGACCCGAAAATCGTCTTCGACGTGCCTGCTGAAGAACGTTTCGAAGCGGCGCTCGCGCTGCTCGGCATTTCGCTGTCGATGCTGTCGGGCGAAGCAGGTCACGCATGAGTCTGCCGGCCGGACGTGAGGCGACGCTGCTTGCGTTCGACTATGGTGAAAAACGGATCGGCGTGGCGGTCGGCAATTCGCTCACACGCAGCGCGCGGCCGCTCGTGATCGTGCAGAACCGCAGCCGCGAATACCGTTTCGAGGAAGTCGGCAAGCTGATCGCCGAGTGGAAGCCGGACGCGCTGATCGTCGGCCTGCCGATGCACCCGGACGGCACGCCACACGAAATGACCCAACTCGCGAAGCGCTTCGGCAACCAGCTGAACGGCCGCTTCAATCTGCCGGTGAGCTGGATCGACGAGCGCTATTCGTCGGTCGAGGCGAAGGCGGGAATCCGCGCCGGCAAAGGCCGCGCCGACATGCTCGACGCCGAAGCCGCCAGCATCATCCTCCAGCAATATCTAGACGGACTTTCCGACGATCATGAGTTCCATTGACGCCGAAGCGCTCTATCGCGCATTGCTCGAACAGATTCTCGCGGTTTACGGTGACAAACTCGGCGGCAAACCCGGCGGCCAACCCGGCGGTGCGGACGGCGCCGTGCTGGCCGGTATCCACAGCGGCGGCGCATGGCTCGCCGAGCGCCTCGCGCGCGACCTGCACCTGCCGAGCTTCGGCGTGGTGAACGTCGCGCTGCATCGCGACGACTACGCGAAAAAAGGCCTGCACTCGCAGGCGAGCCCGACCTCGCTGCCGTTCCCGGTGGACAAGAGCCGCATCGTGCTGGTCGACGATGTCCTGTACACCGGCCGCACAATTCGCGCGGCGGTGAACGAACTGTACGACTATGGCCGCCCGGCATCGGTCGAACTGGCCGTGCTCGCCGATCGCGGCGGGCGCGAGTTGCCGGTGGCGGCGCGCTTCGTCGGCGGCGTGGTGGAGGTGCCGGCCGATGCGACGCTCGTTCTCGCTCGCGAAGAGGGCGGCGCCGGCGGCAACCTGAACGAAGGCGCGCGGTTCACGCGGTTCACTTTCCACACTGAAGCACGCGTCGATTGAACGCGGCTCCACGCATCGAGCAAAGCATCAGCAGCACGGTTTTGAGGCCGCCATCGCGAGGTTGTACGCGCGCGTTGCCGGTCTGGAACCCTCACCCGCAGTCAGCATCGACACCGATCACGTTGAAGCCCGTATTTGAAGCAGGTACACGATGAACACCGCCACCCAGGCTCCCAAGGATTCAACCGATAGCGCCACCGAGCGCTTCCGTTATGGCTTCCTGAAGGGCAATCCGCAGCTCACGAAAAACGGCGAGCTCAAACATCTGTTGTCGATCGAAGGCTTGCCGAAGGCGATCGTCAATCACATTCTCGACACCGCCGAGCAGTTCGTCAGCGTGACCGATCGCGAGGTGAAGAAGGTGCCGCTGTTGCGCGGCAAGTCGGTGTTCAACCTGTTCTTCGAGAACTCGACGCGCACCCGCACCACCTTCGAGATCGCCGCGACGCGCCTGTCCGCGGACGTGCTGAATCTGAACATCAACGCGTCTTCGACCAGCAAGGGCGAATCGCTGCTCGACACGATCAACAACCTGTCGGCGATGCATGCCGACATGTTCGTCGTGCGCCATGCATCGAGCGGCGCGCCGTATCTGATCGCGCAGCATTGCGCGCCGCACGTGCACGTGATCAACGCCGGCGACGGCCGTCATGCACACCCCACCCAGGGTCTGCTCGACATGTACACGATCCGCCACTACAAAAAGGATTTCACGAACCTGCGCGTGGCGATCGTCGGCGACATTCTGCATTCGCGGGTCGCGCGTTCGGACATTCATGCGCTGACCACGCTCGGCGTGCCGGAAGTGCGCGCGATCGGTCCGCGCACGCTGCTGCCGGGCGGCCTCGAGCAGATGGGCGTGAGCGTGTTCCACAACCTCGACGAAGGCCTGAAGGACGTCGACGTGATCATCATGCTGCGACTGCAGAACGAGCGGATGAGCGGCGCGCTGCTGCCGTCCGCGCAGGAGTACTTCAAGAGCTGGGGTTTGACGCCGGAGCGCCTCGCGCTCGCCAGGCCCGATGCGATCGTGATGCACCCGGGGCCGATGAACCGCGGCGTCGAAATCGATTCGCAGGTGGCCGACGGCCCGCAATCGGTGATTCTCAATCAGGTGACGTTCGGCATCGCGGTGCGCATGGCGGTGATGGGGATCGTCGCGGGCAATCACGATTGATCTCGCCACGGCACACAACGCCTACGCGGCAAGCACCCGACAAATCACGCAGAACTTAGCTGAACATAGCTGAACATAAGGCAGCGCATGAAGATTCATATTCAAGGCGGCACGCTGATCGATCCGGCAGCGGGCACCGAACAGCAGCAGGACATTTTTATCGCAGTGGGCAAGATCGTCGCCATCGGCAACGCGCCCGCCGATTTCAACGCGGCGAAGACGATCGACGCCAAAGGCCTGCATATCGCGCCGGGTCTTGTCGACCTGTCCGCGCGCCTGCGCGAGCCGGGCTACGAACACAAGGCGACGCTCGAATCCGAAATGGCCGCGGCGCTCGCGGGCGGCGTGACGAGCCTCGTGTGTCCGCCGGACACCGACCCGACGCTCGATGAACCCGGCCTCGTCGAGATGCTGAAGTTCCGCGCGCGCAATCTGAACCAGGCACATGTGTATCCGCTCGGCGCATTGACCGTCGGCCTCAAGGGCCAGGTCATCACCGAGATGGTCGAGTTGACCGAAGCGGGCTGCATCGGCTTTTCGCAGGCCGACGTGCCGGTGGTCGACACGCAGGTGCTGATGCGCGCGTTGCAGTACGCGGCGACTTACGGCTATACCGTGTGGCTGCGTCCCGTGGATGCGTACCTGGGCAAGGGTGGCGTGGCCGCGAGCGGCGCGCTGGCGTCGCGGCTCGGCTTGTCGGGCGTGCCGGTGTCGGCGGAAACCATCGCGCTGCATACGATTTTCGAACTGGTCCGCGTGACCGGGGCGCGCGTGCATCTGTCGCATGTGTCGTCGGCGGCGGGCATTGCGCTGGTGCGCGCGGCAAAGGCCGAAGGTTTGCCGATGACGTGCGACGTCACCGTGAATCATGTGCATCTGATCGACGTCGACATCGGCTACTTCGACGCCCAGTTCCGGCTCGACCCGCCGCTGCGCCAGCAGCGCGATCGCGAAGCGATTCGCGCGGGCCTCGCGGACGGCACGATCGACGCGATCTGCTCCGACCACACCCCGGTCGACGACGACGAAAAGCTGCTGCCGTTCGCCGAAGCCACGCCGGGCGCGACCGGGCTGGAGCTGTTCCTTTCGCTGACCGTCAAATGGGCCGACGAAGCGGGTGTGCCGCTGGCGAAGGCGTTGAACCGCATTACCGCAGCGCCGGCCGGCGTGCTGAAGCTGGAGGCCGCCGGACGCATCGCCGTGGGCGCCGTCGCCGATCTCTGCGTGTTCGACCGCCACGCGCATTGGCGCGTCGAGCCGCGCGCGTTGAAGAGCCAGGGGCACAACACGCCGTTCCTCGGCTACGAACTGCCGGCGCGCGTGCGTGCGACGATCGTGTCCGGTCACGTCGCGTTCGAACAGCGCTAATATCCGCGCCATTGCCCAGTTACGGAAAGCTCAGACTATGAAGCTCGCGTTACGCAAGGCCCGTCTCATCGCGCATCTGTTGCACGGCATGTGGATTGTCGCGACACGTTTTCCCAAAACCGGCGCTGAAGTCCGTCATGCGCTCAATCGGGAATGGTCGCTGAAAATGCTGCGGCTGTGCGGCATGCGGCTCGTCGTGCATAACGACAGTGCGCGGCTCGATCGCGGCGCGCTGGTGGTCGCCAATCACATTTCGTGGATCGACATCTATGTGATCAATGCGTGGCGGCCCACGCCGTTCGTCTCGAAGGCCGAGATCCGTCAGTGGCCGGTGGTCGGCTGGCTCGCGCAGCAACTGGACACGGTGTTCATCCAGCGCGAAAAGCGCAGCGACGCGAAGCGGATCATGCATGAACTGGCTGACCGTCTGAGCGCGGGCGAACTGATGTGCGTGTTTCCGGAAGGCACCACGTCCAATGGCCTCGCGCTGCTGCCGTTTCACGCGAACATGTTCCAGGCGGCCGTGTCGGCGTCGGCGCCGGTTCAGCCGCTGTGCATCATGTACGAGGACGCGCAGGGTCGGCAGTCGACCGCGCCCGCCTATATCGACGACGTCACGCTGGCCGATTCGCTGAATATGCTGCTGCGCGGCGGGCCGCTGACCGCGCACGTGTATGTCGGCGCGCCGCTCGCGCCGGGCGCCGACCGGCGCACGCTGGCGGCGGAAGCGGAAGGGGTGATCGCCGCGGCATTGCGGGAGATGCAGGCGGGCACGGCGGGTTCCACAGCGGTGATCGCGGCGCAAGCCGCGTCGTCTGCCGTCACGCCGGCGCTGATCGACCCGGTCGAACCGTGCGACCCGTCCAGCCGTTCGGCTTAATTGCCGCCGTCCATCGGCACGCGGCAGCTTGCGCAATCGACCTGGGTGAGCGTGCGTTCTGCCGGATTGCTGGCAAGACGCACGGCCGAGAGCTTCTCGCCCCATACGCAGCCCGAGTCCAGGCCGATCAGGTTGTCGCGCAAGGTCAAGCCGAGCGCGGCCCAATGGCCGAAGACCACCGTGATATCGGCGGTCTTGCGCGACGGCACATCGAACCACGGCATATAGCCGGCCGGCGCGGAATTCAGGCCGCCGCTGGTGCTGAAATCCATCGTGCCTTCGAGATTGCAGAAGCGGATGCGCGTCAATGCCATGCACGTCACGCGCAGCCGGTCGATGCCTTTGAGGCCCGGCTTCCAGTAATTCGGCTCGTTGCCGTATAGGCCCGCGAGCGTCTCCTTCCAGGTCGGCGCGCGCAGCGCACGCTGCAATTCGTCGGCGAGTTCCAGGGTCAGGGCGGCGTCCCACTGCGGCAACACGCCCGCGTGCACCATCAGCATGCCGTTTTCAAAGTGTGCGAGCGGCCGGTGGCGGATCCATTCGAGCAGGTCCTCGGCGTCCGGTGCGGCGAGAATATCGTCGATCGTGTCGCCTTTTTTCGACTTGCGAATCCCCGCCGACACCGACAGCAGGTGCAGATCGTGATTGCCCAGCACCGGCACTGCGCGATCGCCGAGCGCGATGATGTCGCGCAGCGTGGCGAGCGATTCGGCGCCGCGGTTGATCAGGTCGCCGGCGAACCACAGCGGCGTGCCGGCCGGCGGCGCGGCCTTGGCCAGCAGTTGCTGGAACGGCGTGCGGCAGCCTTGCAGGTCGCCGAAGGCGAGAGGAAACGGGTGCGGCTCGGAGCGGTTGGTGGGGGCGGTGGAGGCTGTCATCGGGAGTCGGTGCAAAACGGTACGCGCTGTTACACGTTGATACGCGCGAGACGTGCCGCGTTGGGCGGTGCAACATATAAGCGTGACATAATAGCCCGTTTGAAGCACTGGTATTGCGACCCGTGCCGTCTGGAGCCGGGCGGCGGCGGCGCCGGCAAGGCCGCGCGCGATACTGCAACACAACAGGATGACCCTCGTGAACGGAGAAAGCATGTCGTCTTCCCATGCGAAACACCCTATCCGCACGCTCGTCACCGGGGCGAGTGGTTTCACTGGCCGCTATCTGGTTGATAACCTGCTCGCCAAAGGTCACACCGTGATCGAAACGGTGGCAGGACGCGACGAGCCCGAAACGCCGACGCGGCTCAGGCTCGACATCACGTCGCCCGACGCCTGCCGGCGCGTGATCGAAACGGCGCGGCCCGACTACATCGTGCATCTGGCGGCCATCAGCTTTGTGGGCCATAACGATCCGCTCGACTTCTATCGCGTCAACGTGATCGGCACGCTGAATCTGCTGGAGGCCTGCGCAGCAGTCGGCCACACGCCGCGCAAGCTGCTGATCGCGAGCAGCGCGAATGTTTACGGCAACGTCACCAGCGACGCCATCGACGAAACCTTTCCGGTCACGCCGGTCAATCACTACGCCGCCAGCAAGGCGGCCATGGAAACGATGGTCCGCACCTGGTTCGACCGGCTGCCGATTCTGATCGTGCGGCCGTTCAACTACACCGGTCGCGGGCAGGCATCGAACTTCCTCGTGCCGAAGATCGTCGAGCATTTTGCGCGGCGCGAGCCTTCCATTTCGCTCGGCAATATCGACGTTGCGCGTGATTTTTCGGACGTGCGCTACGTGGCGAGCGCTTATGAAGCCTTGCTCGATTCTGCGGTCGCTGGCGAAACGGTCAATGTCTGTACCGGCACGCCTTATACCCTGCGGGAGATTCTCTCGGCAGCGAGCGACCTGACCGGGCACGAGCTCGAGATACAGATCAATCCCGCGTTCGTGCGTCAAACCGACGTGAAAATGCTGGCTGGTTCGCCGGCCAAGCTGCGCTCGCTGGTGCCGGAAGTCGAGGCTATTCCCTTCATGGATACGCTGCGCTGGATGCTGGCGGCTTAGTCGAGGGCCTGGCTTGGTCAGGTGCCTGATCGGCGCCTTTCAACTCCTTTCAGCGTCTTTCACCGATATTCGTCCTGCATCGCAGCGCGCCGGCTCGTTACCGCGGACGCGTACGCATCTACTTGTCAATCGCGCGCGGCGCCTGGCCGCGCGATCGTGCCCCAACAGTCCGAACCAGGCGTCGATCAGGCGCGTGCCTTTCTGCGTCCGTGGGCTGCCGGCAGCAGCGCAGGTGGCAAATTGTCCCGAATCGACCTCAAGAGAAACTTGGTTTGTCAAGCTGTTTCAAGTTGTTAGGGTTCTGGTTTTTACCCGGGGCGGCTTTATAATCGTGGCTTCATAAGATTGGCGTCTGAGCGTCCGCTTGCGGTATGAGGATTGGCGACGGCGTTGACAAGAATCGAAAACCACAATTTGGGGCGTGTGCTCGGGCCTGCTGTGTCCGATCCACCACGAACATCTGGAAGGGAATTTCATGATCCTGGTAACGGGCGGCGCCGGTTTTATCGGCGCCAATTTCGTGCTCGACTGGCTCAATGCGTCGGACGAAGCGGTGCTGAACGTCGACAAGCTGACCTACGCCGGCAATCTCGGTACGCTCAAGTCGCAACAGGCGAATCCCCGCCATGTTTTCGTGCGGGCCGATATCTGCGATCGTGCTGCGCTCGACGCGCTCTTCGTCGAACACAAGCCGCGCGCCGTGCTGCATTTTGCTGCGGAAAGCCACGTGGATCGCTCGATTCACGGCCCGGCCGATTTCGTGCAAACCAACGTGGTCGGCACCTTCACGCTGCTCGAAGCGACCCGCAGCTACTGGAATGCGCTCGGCGAAGCCGACAAGGCCGCGTTCCGTTTCCTGCACGTCTCGACCGACGAGGTGTTCGGTTCGCTCTCCGCTACCGATCCGCAATTCTCCGAAACCACGCCGTACGCGCCGAATAGCCCCTATTCGGCCACCAAGGCGGGTTCCGACCATCTGGTGCGCGCCTACCATCACACGTATGGCCTGCCGGTGCTCACCACCAACTGCTCGAACAACTACGGTCCGTACCAGTTCCCCGAGAAGCTGATTCCGCTGATGATCGCCAATGCGCTGGGTGGCAAGGCGCTGCCGGTGTACGGCGACGGTCAGAACGTGCGCGACTGGCTGTATGTCGGCGACCATTGCAGCGCGATCCGCGAAGTGCTCGCGCGCGGCGTGCCGGGCGAGACGTACAACATCGGCGGCTGGAACGAGAAGAAGAACCTCGACGTCGTGCACACGCTGTGCGATCTGCTCGATCAGTTGCGGCCGAAGGCGGGCGCCTCGTACCGCGATCAGATCACCTATGTGAAGGATCGTCCGGGCCACGACCGCCGCTATGCGATCGACGCCCGCAAGCTCGAGCGCGAGCTCGGCTGGAAGCCGGCTGAAACGTTTGAAACCGGCCTCGCGAAGACGGTTCAGTGGTACCTGGACAATCAGGCATGGTCCGACGAAGTCGCTTCGGGTGAGTACCGGAAGTGGGTCGAGACCAACTACGCGCAGCGCGCGTAAGGGCACGGCTATGGCGCGCAAAGGCATTATTCTCGCAGGCGGATCGGGTACGCGGCTGTATCCGATTACCCATGTCGTATCCAAGCAGCTGCTGCCGGTCTACGACAAGCCGATGATCTACTATCCGCTGTCCACGCTGATGGTGGCGGGCATTCGCGACGTGCTGATCATCTCGACGCCGCAGGACACGCCGCGCTTCGAGACCATGCTCGGCGACGGCAGTCAGTGGGGCATGAATATTCAGTACGCCGTTCAGCCTTCGCCGGACGGCCTCGCGCAGGCGTTTATCATCGGCCGCGACTTCGTGGGCAACGATCCGTCGGCGCTGATTCTCGGCGACAACATTTTCTACGGCCACGATCTCGCGAAGCAGCTGGAACGCGCCAATGACAAGGATCAAGGCGCGACCGTCTTCGCGTATCACGTGCACGATCCGGAGCGGTACGGCGTCGTTGAATTCGACAAGCAGTTTCGCGCGCTGTCGATCGAGGAGAAGCCGGTCAAGCCGCGCTCCAACTACGCCGTCACCGGTCTGTACTTCTACGACAAGCAGGTTTGCGATATCGCCGCCGATATCAAACCGTCGCCGCGTGGCGAGCTTGAAATTACCGACGTCAACTCGCGTTATCTGGCGAACGCCGCACTCAATGTGGAAATCATGGGGCGTGGCTATGCGTGGCTCGACACGGGCACGCATGATTCGCTGATCGAAGCGGCAACCTTCATCGCGACGCTGCAAAAACGCCAGGGTCTGGTGGTTGCGTGTCCGGAAGAGATCGCATACCGGAAGCAGTGGATCGATGGAGAGCAACTGTTGACGCTCGCCAAACCGCTCGCGAAGAACGCCTACGGGCAGTATCTGCAAAACATTCTTACGGACCAAGTTGCATGGCCATCCAAGTAACCGCTACGGCGCTGCCCGAAGTCAAGATCATCGAGCCGAAGGTGTTCGGCGATGCGCGTGGCTTCTTCTTCGAAAGCTTCAATGCGCAGGAGTTTGCCGAGCAGGTCGAGCCTGGCGTCGAGTTCCTGCAGGACAACCACTCGCGCTCGGCGAGGGGCGTGTTGCGTGGGCTGCATTACCAGATCCAGCATGCGCAGGGGAAGCTCGTGCGGGTGGTTGAAGGCGAGGTGTTCGATGTGGCTGTCGACATCCGCAAGAGCTCGCCGAATTTCGGCAAGTGGGTCGGCGTGACGCTGTCGGTCGAGAATCATCGGCAGTTGTGGGTGCCGCCGGGTTTTGCGCACGGTTTCGTGGTGTTGTCCGAATCCGCGCAGTTCCTCTACAAGACCACCGATTACTGGTTCCCCGAGCATGAGCGCAGCATCGTCTGGAACGATCCGGCGATCGGCATCGAGTGGCCGATCGACTTCGAGCCGTTGCTGGCTGCGAAGGATGCGGCGGGTAAGCGCCTTGCCGATGCTGAAGTCTTCGCATAAGGGGCGGCAGCATGAGCGCACATGATGTCAGGCGGACGATTCTCGTCACCGGCGTGAATGGCCAGGTTGGCTTCGAACTCGCCCGCACGTTACAAGGGCTCGGACAAGTGGTGGCGGTCGATCGCTCGCGGCTGGATCTGTCCAATCTGGACCAGGTGCGTGCCGTGGTTCGCGAAGTTCGGCCGGCCCTGATCGTCAATCCCGCGGCCTATACCGCGGTCGACAAGGCTGAGGACGAATTCGACCTCGCCATGCGGATCAACGGCGAAGCGCCGGGTGTGCTGGCTGAAGAAGCGAAAAAGCTGGGTGCGGCGCTGATCCACTATTCGACCGATTATGTGTTCAACGGCGAGAAAGACGGCGCCTACGTCGAAGACGATCCGACCGATCCGCAGAACGCGTATGGGCGCACCAAGCTGGCCGGCGAGCAGGCGATCGCTGCCGCTGGCGTCAACCATCTGGTGCTTCGTACGAGCTGGGTGTACGGCACCCGCGGCAAGAATTTTCTGCTCACGATGCTGCGCCTCGGCGCAGATCGGCCTGAGTTGAAGGTCGTTGCCGACCAGTTCGGCGCGCCGACCTGGAGCAACACGATCGCCACGCTCACGGCGCATCTGGTTGCACAGGCGTTCGCCGCTGATGACAGCGCTGCGTGGTGGAACGAGTGCTCCGGCATCTACCACCTGTGCGCCGGCGACTCGACTTCGTGGCACGGTTTCGCCTCGGCCATTTTCGAACTGGCGAATCTGCCGAACCGGCCGAAGACGCTGCCGATTCCCGCATCCGACTATCCGACGCCGGCGAAGCGTCCATCCAATTCGAGGATGTCCAACGAGAAGCTGGCGCAGGTGTTCGGGCTAGCTGCTCCGCATTGGCGCGATGCCTTGCAACTGTGTCTGACGGACGCTTTTCCGGTGTCTCCCGCGGCCCGTTCTTAACCAGCTGGGACGCGCCCTTGCCCAAGCTCGCCACGTAGCGCAGCGCCGCAGCTGTCTAACGATAGTGAAAGGGGGCGGGGGTAGAATATCGACGGGTTGGGAGCCCCGCACAGGCTCGGCAATCGGGCGTAGACATGGCGCTGCTCATGACGGGCCCGTCGCGTGATCAACCTGATTGTGGGTTGTGCTGAGCGTTCATAGTCAGGGCACTTCCGTAATAAGTACGGTACTGAGAGGACTCTGTGAGTTTGTTACCGATCATCCTTTGTGGCGGAGCGGGGTCGAGGCTTTGGCCGGTTTCGCGTGAGTCGCACCCGAAGCCCTTCATCCGTCTCGCGGATGGCGAGAGCCTGCTGCAGAAGGCTTTCTTGCGGGCGGTCGCGCTGCCCGGCGTGAAAGAAGTGCTCACCGTAACGAACCGCGATCTGTTCTTCAAGACCGAAGACGACTTTCGCGAGGTGAACGCGAAAGGCTGTACAACCTCGTTCATTCTTGAACCGTTTGGCCGCAACACGGCCGCCGCGATCGCGACGGCCGCATTGCATACGGCGAAAGTGCATGGCGACAAGACGGTCATGCTCGTCCTGGCCGCCGATCATCTGATTGCCGACCAGCCGGCGTTCGCCGTGGCCGTCGAGGTTGCGAAGAAACTTGCGCAAGCGGGCAAGGTGGTGACCTTCGGCATGCATCCGGACACGCCGGAGACCGGCTACGGCTATATCGAAGCGGACGGCGAGAACGTGGTGCGCTTTGTCGAGAAGCCGTCGCTCGAAAAGGCTCGCGAGTATCTCGCCTCCGGCAAGTTCGTGTGGAACTCGGGCATGTTCTGCTTCACCGCCGGCACGATCCTGAAGGAGATGGAGCAGCATTGTCCCGAGATTCTCAGCGCGGCTGCCGAGTGTATGGAAAAGTCGCCATCTGCCGAGGGTAAGGACGGCGCGCAGATCCGTCTTGAGCCCGCGAGCTTCGGCGCCGTGCCGGAAGTGTCATTCGACTATGCGGTGATGGAGAAATGCGAACACGCCGCGGTGGTTCGTTGCGACATCGGCTGGACGGACGTCGGTTCGTGGACGGCGCTAAGCGATCTCTCGCCGCCGGACGGCAGCGGCAACCGCGTCGAAGGCGAAGCGCTGCTGCTCGACGTGAAGAATTGCTACCTGCGTGGCGGCGACCGCCTGATCGGCGCCGTGGGCATCGAAAATCTGATCGTCATCGACACACCGGACGCGCTTCTCGTCGCGGACCGGGAGCGGGCTCAGGACGTCAAGCAGATTTTTGCCGAACTCAAGGCGCGCGGCCACGAAACCTATAAGGTGCATCGCACGGTGCATCGGCCGTGGGGTACCTATTCGGTGCTCGAAGAAGGCCCGCGCTTCAAGATCAAACGCATCGAGGTCAAGCCGGGCGCGAGCCTCAGCTTGCAGATGCATCATCATCGCAACGAGCATTGGGTGGTGGTCAGCGGAATGGCCAAGGTCGTCAACGGAGACCAGGAGTTCTTCGTGTCGACCAATGAGTCGACCTACATCCCGGCGGGTCACAAACACCGCCTCGAGAATCCGGGCGTAGTCGAGCTCGTGATGATCGAAGTGCAGAGCGGCGAATATCTAGGCGAAGACGACATCGTCCGCTTTGAAGACATTTACGGACGTACTTGAGATGGATATCAGTTTTATCAACGATACGGAAGACCTGACCCGCCATACCGAAACCGACGATCTGCTCGTCGGCATGAAAGCGATGCGGGTGTGGGGCACGCTGGGCTGGCATGACATTCGTCAGCGTTACCGCCGCTCGGTGCTCGGGCCTTTCTGGTTCACATTGAGCACGATCATCATGGTCGTGGTGCTGGGCGCGCTGTATTCCACGCTGCTGCACCAGGAAATTTCCAACTATCTGCCCTATCTTGCCGTTGGTCTGGTGATCTGGGCTTATCTTGCGGCGGTTGCCAATGAAGGCTGCATAGCCTTCATTGGCGCGGCGTATCTCATCAAGCAGATTCGCCTGCCGCTCACCGTGCACGTATGCCGGATCGCGTGGCGCAATTTTGTGATTCTGCTGCACAGCTTGCCAGTGGTCGTGGTCCTGTTGCTCGTCTTCGGGCGCTGGCCCGGGTGGGAGTTTATGCTGGTTCCGCTCGCGCTCGCCATGCTGCTGCTGCACGGCGTCTGGCTCGGCGTGACGCTCGGCGTGCTGTGCGCGCGTTTTCGCGACATTCCGCCGATCGTGACCAATCTGATTCAGGTCGTGTTCTTCTTCACGCCCGTCATGTGGTCACCTGAAATTCTGAAGGACCGTGCCTGGGTTGCCGAATACAACCCGCTTTACCACCTGATCGAAACGGTGCGTGCGCCGTTGACCGGCCGCCCGACCCATTGGGAATCGTGGGCCTGGTCGTTTGGTTTGCTGATCGTAGGCTTTGCCTTCGCGCAAATCCTGATGAAACGTTTCCGTAATCGCGTTCCTTACTGGCTTTGATATTGTGAGTTCTTCATCGATTGTTGCTCGTAACATCTCCGTCGAATTTCCGATTTACGAGAACTCCCATCGCTCACTGAAAAAGGCGGTGCTCAATCTCACGACGGGTGGCCGGATCGGCCAGGATGCCGGTCGTCACGCGGTTGTCAAAGCGATCGACGACCTCAGCTTCAGCTTCACCGAAGGCGATCGTGTCGGTTTGATCGGCCACAACGGCTCGGGCAAGACAACCCTGCTGCGCACGCTGTCGGGCGTGTACGCGCCGGTGCGCGGCGAGCTCAAGGTGCACGGCAAGATTGCTTCGCTGCTGGACGTTTCGATGGGCCTCGATCCCGACGCGACCGGCTTCGAGAACATCTATCTGCGCGGCATTCTCGACGGCCTGAAACCGGCGCGCATCCGCAGCAAGATCGACGAGATCGCCGATTTCAGCGAATTGGGCGACTACCTGAATCTGCCGGTGCGCACCTATTCGAGCGGGATGATGCTGCGTCTCGCGTTCGCGATTTCGACCAGTGTCGAAGCCGACATCCTGATCATGGACGAGTGGCTCAGCGTGGGCGATGCGGAGTTCAGCATCAAGGCAGCCGAGCGTCTCGAGAGCCTGGTTGGCAAGGCTTCAGTGCTGGTGGTTGCGTCGCACGATCCGTCGCTGGTGGCGCGGGTGTGCAACCGCAAGATTTCCATGGAGCACGGCAAGATGATCGCCGACGAACCGGTGATCGCGCCGCAGCTGAGCGAAGGGCCGCTGGTCAGCCAGTCGGCGCAGTTGCCGCATTAATTTCCGCAAACGGGTGTGCCGAACCCGGTCGTATGACCGCGGGGCTGCCCGGTGCGTGCCCCACAGGCGCAACAAGGTTCGAATGTCATGCGAGCTAATCATCCATTTCTGCGGTACTCCGAGTCTTTGCTGGTGCGACAGCCGTTTCGCACGCTCAAGGGCTTTGCCGGCGGCTATATCGCCTATCCGATTGCCGAGAGCCGCGAAAAGCGCAGCGTCCGTCCAAAGATCGAAGAGTTGCGGCAGCACTATGTGCTGCCGATGCCGGAGCGCCGCCGCATCGCGCTCGACCGGCTGGCCGGCATGCTCGAGTTCGCCGGCGCACAAGTGCCGTATTATCGCGACCTGTTTCAGGCGCGGCAGTTCGATCCGGCGAAGGTCAAGCAGGACCCGCGCTATCTGGACGAGCTTCCGTATCTGACCAAGGACATCATCCGCGAGCAGGGGCCGCGCCTGCTGTCGGGGCCGCTCGAAGCGGGCCGGCATCACGCGTGCAAGACCGGCGGCTCGACCGGACTGTCGACCACGATCTACTACGATCAGGTCGGCGCTGATTATTCATCGGCTGTGACGTTCTATGCGCGCGAACGGATCGGCAAGCTGCGCCATCGCTCGGAACTGCACTTTGCCTGCCGCTTCCCGGATCAGGTGATTCCGGAATGGCCGTCGCGTGAAGACTTCAAGTGCTTCGCGATGAATCGCAGCAACATTTTCTTCGATCGCATCGACGATCAGGGTCTCGAAGAAATGTGGCAGACGCTCAAGCGCCGCAAGCCGTACCTGGCGCACTCGCATCCGTCGACCATGTATGCGCTCGCTTGCTATGTGCAGCGCAAGTACGGCGGCGGCAAAGCATTCGAGGTGTTCGAGTCGAGCGGCGAACTGCTCGAGCCGCATGCGCGCGAGATGATTGCGTCGGCGCTGCGTTGCCGGGTGATTGACCGCTACGGTCTCGCCGAGCTCGGCGTGATGGCCTATGAGCTCGACGGACACGACGGCGGTTTCCAGATTCTCGAATCCGAAGGATGGCCGGAGAGCCGCGTGTCCGAAGGCAATCCCGACGGTGCGCACGAACTCGTGTTCACGGGTTTCCGCAACCGGTTGATGCCGTTGATCCGCTACGCGACGGGCGACCTCGCGCGCGTGGAAGAGACCGCGAAGGGCTTCTTCCTGACGAACGTCGTCGGACGGATTCATGACGTCGTGCCGATCAACGGCGTGGCGCATCCGACGCACCATATCCAGGACATGCTCGACCATCGCGTCGGCGGGATTCAGGAGTTTCAGATCGATCTGCGAACCACGCCGCCGACCCTGCGGATCGTGCTCGAGCCGTTCGCAAACGCAGAAGAAACGACCAACAAGCTGCGTCACTTCTGGCAGGACGCTTTCACGATTGCTTATGTTGGGCACGACGATCTGGTGCGCGTCGGCAGCCGGGCCAAATTTCGCCACGTGGTGACCGCATGATCGGAATTCTGTTCTCAGACGCGTCGGCAGAGGCCGGCCAATATGTATTGGCGGCCGTGCAGCGCTCTGTCAGCGCCACCCAGGCGCAATCGATCTCGCGCAGTGCGTTGCGCTCGATCGCGCCGGGCGTGGTATTCGCAGTCGACGTGCCCGACGATTGGGGCGTCGACCTGCTCGAATGGTTGCGCGATCAACCACGCAAGCTCGTGGTGTTCGGCCGCGTGCCCGCCGCGCTGGCGCAGCATCTGAACTATCAGGCTGAGGCGTTGCCGGCCGAGTTGGCAACTGCGAGCCGCAGTGAGTCGACGCCATCAGGCGAAGCGCGTGAGAGCGGCGCGGTTGTGCGTTACACAGCGTTGGCGCAAGCACTAGGTGGGCGGCAATGGCGCCGGCCATTCGAGCGTTTCGACTTCACCGACGAATGGAACAATCTCGGCTTCGGCGCCGTTCGCGGCGACGGCTCGATCTGGGCGGTCTCGCAAGCGGGCCAGGCTCCCGCGGACGCGGAGCTCGCATCGGTCGATATAGCGGGTGAGCGGCGATTCTCGTACGCAGCGCTGTGGGACGCCGGCCCGGCGAGCGTGCTGTGGTTCAACCGCGCGGTCGGCCCGTGCGATTCATTCGAGTGGCGCACCGTCGAAAATTTCCTGTCGGGCTACCGGTCGCAAACGCTGCTGTGTCATCCGGTGCTGAGCGAGCTGCCGTGGGGCTACGACGCCGCGATTACGTCGCGGCTCGATTGCGACGAAGACGTCGAGTCGGCGCGTCCGTTGTGGCAGACCTATCAACGCCTGGGCGTGCCTTTCACCCTGGCTGTTCACACGCAAAACCTGAGCCGCGCGGAGCATCACGGCATTCTTCGCGAACTGCTGGCTGACAAGGACGGCGCGGTGCTCTCGCACACGGCGACGCACGCGCCGAACTGGGGCGGCAGCTACGGCGCCGCGCTCGAAGAAGGGCGTCAATCCGCGGCCTTGCTCAAAGAGGTGACCGGCAAGCCGGTGCGCTACGCCGTTTCGCCGTTTCACCAGTCGCCGCCGTATGCGATGCGAGGCCTGGCTGATGCCGGCTACGAAGGATGCATCGGCGGGATCATCCGCAACGATCCGGAGTTCCTGGCGGCCCGTGGCGGCGCGTTGGCGGGCCTGCCGGCAGGCTTCATCGGGCATAGCCAGCAGTGCATGCTGCACGGCGATTGCATGCTCAAGGCGGGCGATCCGCTGGCCATTTTCAAGCAGGCCTTCGATCTTGCCTACGAAACCAATACGCTGTTCGGCTATCTCGACCATCCGTTCTCCGAACGTTATCAGTATGGTTGGCCGGACGAGCCGTTGCGCATCGTTGCGCACGAGCAGTTCATTGCGTACATCAGGAGCCGGGCGCAAAAGCCGCTCTTCATGAACGAAGAAGCCGCGCTCGATTTTCTCAAGCTCAGATCGCTGACGCAGGTGATCGAAGAAGGCGGCGTATTCCGTATCCAGACTCCGTCTGGCGGCGCAGCGCCTTTGGCACTGGGCGTCGAGTTTCGCGGTGCTCACGTGCAGGTCGAGGTCGGGAAGCCATTGCAATGAAAGTCATGGTTGTGATGGGCACGCGGCCCGAGGTCATCAAGCTGGCGCCGGTCGTGCGTGCGTTGCGCGCCGAGGTCGACACCATCGTTTGCGCGAGCGGCCAGCACAAGGAAATGGCTGCGCAGGCGCTCGAATTCTTCGGCATCGAACCGGATATCACGCTCGACACGATGAGCCCGGGGCAATCGCTGAATGCGTTGTCGTCGCGCCTGTTGGCCGCGCTCGACCGGGCGCTGGAGCAGGTGCGTCCCGATTGGGTGATCGTGCAAGGCGATACGACGACGGCGTTTTGCGCCGGCCTCGCGGCGTTTCATCGCGGGATTCCGGTTGGACACGTGGAAGCCGGCTTGCGCACCGGCGATCTGGCGAGCCCGTTTCCCGAGGAAGCGAATCGCAGCCTGCTGAGCCGCATCACGACGCTGCATTTCGCCCCTACCGAGCTTGCCCGCCAGAATCTGCTGAACGAGGGAATTGCAGCGGAAAGAATCGTCGTCACGGGCAACACGGTGGTCGACGCGATTGCGGCAGTGCGCCGGAGTTGGGACGATACGCCCCCGGAAAGTCCGTTGCCGGAATGGCAAGGCGCCGAGAAGCAGCACATTCTCGTCACCTGCCATCGGCGTGAAAATTTCGGCGAGGTGCTGCAAGGCATCTGCCGCGTGCTGCGCGATCTGTGCCAACGCTATAGCGATTATCGGTGGGTCTTCCCGGTGCATTTGAATCCAGCCGTGCGCGGGCCTGTGCTGCGTGAACTGGATGGCATCTCGAACCTCGCCTTGATCGAGCCGGTCGATTATCCGACCAGCCTTTACCTGATCAGCCGCAGCGCGTTGGTGGTGAGCGATTCGGGCGGTATTCAGGAAGAAGCGCCGACCTTCGGCGTGCCGGTCGTCGTGATGCGCAATCATACCGAGCGGCGCGAAGGCGTCGATGCAGGCTTTGCGACGCTGGCCGGTCAGGCGGCGGAGAGTATCGAACGCGCGGCGATCGGCTGGCTCGACGATCCGGCGCGCCGTGAGGCGCTGCGCAATCGCGCGAACCCGTATGGCGACGGCCTCGCGTCGCAGCGCATTCTCGAGAGCCTGCTGGGCCGCCCCGTTGAGGTGTTCAGTGGTTGAGCGCGAGAACAGCGTGCGCGCCGCGCGAGACACCGTGTTGTTTTCGACTGCCGACTGGGACGAACCTTATTGGACGAACAAGCAGCATACGGCGAGCATTCTGGCCGCGCGCGGCTGGCGGGTGCTGTATGTGGAGAGCGTCGGGTTCCGTTCGCCGAAGGTCGGCAGCGGGCGCGACTGGGCCCGCTTGTGGCGCCGCTTGTGGCGCGGCATGCAGTCGCTCGTCGTCGGGCCGCCGCGGCGTGCCGCGAACATCTGGGTGTTGTCGCCACTGATGGTGCCCGCCAAGCATCACTGGCCGTTTGTGCGTGCGCTGAATCAGGCGTTGCTGCGCTGGTCGGTGAGCCGGTTCGCGAAAGGACATCGGTTCGTCGAACCGGTTGTGTGGACCTACCACCCGTTCATGCTGGACGCGATCGCCACACTCGAGCGCGGGCCGCTCGTTTATCACTGCGTCGACGATATCGCTGCGATTCCGGGCGTCGATGTCGCTGCGTTCAACGATGCGCAGAAAGCGCTGCTCGCGCAATGCGAAGCTGTTTTCACGACTGCGAAATCGTTGCAGGAGACGTGCCTGCCGTATAACCCGAACACGCATTATTTCGGCAACGTGGTGGACGACGCGCACTTCGCTCAGGCGCGTGAAGCGGGGCCGTTGCCTGCCGAACTGGCGGCTATTCCCGAACCGCGACTCGTGTATCACGGCGTGCTTTCCGACTTCAAGGTTGACTTTCCGTTGCTCTTGCAGACTGCACAGGCGCGGCCGGCATGGCAGTGGATCGTCATCGGCGAGGAGCGTGAGGGGCAGCGCAGCGACTTGCTGGCGCAACTGGCGCGCTTGCCGAATGTGCATCTGCTCGGCTATCGCAGCTATCGAAACTTGCCGCAGTATTTGCGCGGCATGCAGGTCGGCGTGTTGCCGACTTTGCTGAACGAGTACACGCGTTCGATGTTCCCGATGAAGTTTTACGAGTACCTGGCGGCGGGTTTGCCGGTGGTGTCGACGCCGCTCGACTTCGCGAAAGAGCCGCGCGCAGGTCTCGAAGTGGGCGGAGATCTTCAGGCCATTGTCGCGGCGATCGAGAAACAGCTCGCGCGCGGCAAGCTGAGCGCCGACGAGGCGCGGGCGGCGGTGGGCGACAACACGTGGGAGCGGCGGCTGGACAAGATGCTGGCCATCACGTTTCATGTCGGCGATCGGGATGGATCGGGCAAGCCGGCCTCGCTGGGTGCGGCTGCATGAAAGTTCTCCACATCTACCGCACCTATTTTCCCGATCCGCCTGGCGGCCTGCAGGAGGCCATCAGGCAAATCAGCCTCTCTACGCGGGCCTGCGGTGTCGATCCGCGGATTTTCACGTTGTCGCCCAACCCGGTGCCGCGCGACATCCAGTTTCCCGAGGGCATCGTCACCCGCTCGCGCTCGTGGGCGGCGCCCGCTTCGTGCGACCTTGGGGGGCTCGACTCATTGCGACAGTATCGTGCGCAGGCCGAATGGGCCGATGTCCTGCACTTCCACTTTCCCTGGCCTTTCGCGGACGTGCTGCACCTGCTGGGCCGCGCCAACAAGCCTGCGGTGATGACCTACCACTCGGACGTGGTGCGCCAGCGGGCGCTTGGGTATGTGTACGGGCCGTTGATGCGCTCGACCTTGCGCGCGATGTCAGCGGTGGTAGCGACGTCACCGGTCTATGCGCAAAGCAGTGCCATCCTGACCAGTGTCGTCGACAAGCAACGCCTGAAAGCTATTCCGCTGGGCATGATCGATTACCGCGATGATCCGGAACTCGGGCGTTTTGCGCCTGATTGCCTGGAACGGCTTGCGCTTGGGAACGAGCCATACGTTCTGGCGTTGGGCGTGTTGAGGTACTACAAAGGGCTTCACACGCTGATCGAGTCGGCGCCATCGATCGCTTCAAAAATTGTGATTGCCGGTTCCGGGCCGGAACTGGAGCGTCTGACCTCGCTTGCCAAACGGGTCGGCGCGTCAAACGTCGTGTTCGCGGGGCAGGTGTCGCACGAAGAAAAGGTGGCGTTGCTGAACGGGTGCCGTGCGCTGGTCATGCCGTCGCATTTGCGCTCGGAAGCGTTCGGTATGGTGCTGGTCGAGGCTGAGATGTTCGGCAAGCCGATGGTGTGCTGCGAGATGGGTTCGGGCACTTCCTATGTGAACGAGCATGACGTGACGGGCTTTGTGGTGCAGCCCGAGGCGCCGGAGCAATTTGCCGCGGCGGTCAACGAGTTGGTTCGGGATGAAGCGCTCGCGCGGAGAATGGGGGCGGCCGCGCGGGAGCGGTATGAGCGGCTGTTTTCGGGGCCTGCGCTGGGGAATGCTTATCGGGGGCTTTATGCGGAGGTATTGGGGGGGTAGCAGATCGCCCAAGCCGGACTGGTCCATATTGAATGTGAGCGTTTTTTCCGACACCGAGCGTTATGAATTAGAGCTCTTCGTGACTTTGAGGGCGTCAGACGAGCGGGATCGAATCGTCAATAGCTGGGCTCATATAAAAAACTCCACGACGGCTTCTGTTTTGCACGGGGCTACGCCAAACGAGGAACTGGTTTCCGATATATTGACTTTTGAGCGGTCGCGTGTCGTTGAGCTTTCGCACGAGTTGGACGCGGCACGCCGAACTATCCGTGATATCAAAGAATCCCCATCGTGGAAGCTGACCGGGCCGCTGCGGTCTTTGGTGTCAGCACTGCGACGGATGAAGTTGGGGCATAGCTGAGACATCTTCGGCATTGCGGGACCCAATCCTCTCGCGCGAGTCGCGAGTGAGACGTGCGCTTTTCAGAAGCATGCCGCTCTGAGTCGATGGGTGGCACCGACTCGACTGCGCTACAAACCTACAACGGTCTGCCTTCGTTCTTGCCGAACCGAATGTAATGCTCAGCGCCGGATTTGAACTGTCCATTCGCTATGGCTTGTTCAACATCGGGGTTGCGGGAAAGATACGATGCTTCGTCGTATCTGGGAATTCGTGTTGCGTAGAGCAGCACTGACGGACCAGCGTCATGGTCCTTGTCTTCAATACCGATAATGACCGTCATCCCCAGGTCTTCAAGCACGCCGATGAGATTTTCGCGGGTCATCCATTGGCTGTATGGGGCCGTCCCGCCGGCAAATTTCGGATCGTCAAGGAATTGCAGGTAGCTGTGCCGATAGGTGTTGATGGTCCTTCCTTGAAACTCCGAGACTGTGGGCGTGTTGCTCACGTGACGTTTCATCCGCTCGTTGGTTTTGGCAACCACGGGGTCATAATAATGTGTCCAGATACACAGGGAATCTGAGGCATGTGTCATGTCATCCAGAAGCGAAATTGGGTTAGCCATGTGGTAAAGAACACCGATGGCGACAACCAAATCAAACTTCTGATTTCTCTTTGCGAGCAGTTGCCGGAAGTCTCCGAACATAAATTCTGCTTCGAATTTTAAGGCGTTCTGGACGAGCAGGCATTTGAGAAACGCCTTGGAATTCGACTCAATTGCAACAATTCGAGCCGCACCGGCCGTCGACATCATGTAGGTATGTCCACCCTCAAGCGGGCCAAGCTCCAAGACGTTCTTGTTGTTGAATCCACCGCATTGGGCTGCCAGCCAGTTGATACGATGATCGTCAAAAAGGGGTACGGACCCCAAGCCATATCCAGGTACGTAGGAAATCCACGATCCATCAAAAAGCGAAAACGCAAGGTTGTGACTCGGTGTTTCGAGCGTATATAGATCTAGAGCCGTTTCTTTCAAGACGAACTCCCAGTATCTCTGGACAACGATGAATTGATTGTAGCAAAGCAGGCGCAAGTCTCCGGTCATATGTGCTGCGCGACAATCCCGCCGTATGCTCGGGCGAACCGCCGTCGGACGGTTCGTTCATCTTGCGTTGTTCGTTGCGTATTTATCCTTCAATGAGCCGAAGTCTTTGTAGTTGGCTTGGTCGCAGGGGAGAACAGCAGATTTGTGAACGTCTGTTTTCCGTCATTCACAAATACTTCCACCGACTCTACGTCTAGTAAAACCAAGAACCGGAGGTGGTGCTTGACAGGAATCGCCCGAGTTGTCTGCGGCGCTTTGTCAGTGTCAAAAACGTAGCCCGCGTAGCTGCGCCGGTCTACCGAGACTTCGGAGAGCCCAGCATCGTAGCGAACGGAAAACTGTTGACCTCCGTGTTCGAATGCAGCGAGTTCAAATTTTCCACTACTTGTTGGGCGCAAGGTAATGTCGGTCTTGATCAGTGCGGGAACGGAGGTCTGAATCATTTTGACAGGGTGCGCGTCATCGAGTGCGACGTTTATGGTTCGTTCGCGCATAGGAACAATTGCGGCCCGGATCGGTTTTTGAGTCAGGTAGTAGCCGGACTCATCGTATTGCAGAGTGACATCCCGCGGAATCGTCATTGAGCCGCGGTACTTGGAGGTCGGCAGGGTTTTCGCGTAAGTCCAGTTAGCCATCCACCCGATCATCGTGCGATGGCTCAGATGCGCTGTCGGTGTTTGCCAAGTTCGTGATGCGTAATTGTCACTGCCGTAGTCCAGCCACTTGGTGTCGGCTGCGCTAGATATGTTTTTGAATGTCTTCCCGTCGAAGTCTCCGACGAAGTATCTAGTCCCGAAGCTTCCGCTTGGAGCGCCATGTTGAACACTCACGACCAATACCCACTTGATCTCCGTTTTTCCGTTTCTCCTCACCTGCAGCGGAAATATATCGGGACATTCCCAAGGGACTTCCGAGCCCGACTCTTCCTTGCCAAACTCACCCACTTTTGACCATTGCTTCAGATTGGGCGAGTTGTAGAAGCACACTCTGTCACCGCACGAAATTACCATCGCCCATTTTGAATCGCCACCAAACCAAAAGACTTGAGGGTCTCGAAATGTTTCGCTGTTGTTGTAGGGAAGTACTGGATTACCCCGGTACTTCTTCCAGATTGTGCCGTTGTCAAGACTGTATGCGATCGCCTGCCGCTGCCCACTCCCTGCGCCGAAGGTATCAGCGAGCGTGTACACGGCTACCATCGGCGGATGTTCGCTGGTCCCGAGGCCACTTGTGTTCTTGCTATCGAATACGGCGCTTCCGGAAAAGATCATTCCTTCCACTGCGGTATTCCCGATGCGCTTGTCAGGACTTAGAGCGACGGGCTGGGTTTGCCAGTGCACCAAGTCTCGACTTGTTGCGTGCCCCCAATGCATAGGCCCCCAGACCATGGGGTCTTTGAATTGACCGTCAGCAAGGGCCCATCCACCGTTGTAATACTGGTAAAACAAGTGATAGAGGCCGTTAATTTTCACCAATCCGCTGGGATCATTCATCCAGCCACTGGCCGGAGTGAAGTGATAGATAGGGCGATCTTGCGCGGCATTGACTTGCCAAGATAGCAGGCACATCGCGAGAATTGCTGTTTGTGCGAATCTTTTCACTTGAGTTCTCGTTTCTTCGACAGTCGAGTTGATTGGCCGTTAGCGCTACACCTCGAAGGTCGCTACATGGTCCCGGCAGTCGGAGGCGGAGGCCGCGTTTCCTCTTTGAAGACCCTGGTAACGTGCAGCAGAAAAGTACTTGGCAACCGAGTAAAGTGCATAGAAGCGCTGGATTCGTGCTGTTGTGCGCCAATCGAAAATTCAGTACTTGGCCATTACGCCCGGAAGAAGACTACGTATTCACTCGTACATGCGACTCTCTTTCCTGGCTAAGTGCGCGATTCAGTTTACGCATCGTCCCGTATGCGGATGCGGTCGCACTGCGAAGTAGTCGAAGAACTGCTGTTGCCAGAGTTCACAAGCAATATCCATCTGTTTGATAAGCGTGGGATCGAATTTACCGACGGCGTCGGCTTCATCGATTTGCGGCTTCATACGTGTGACGAGACGTTGTTCGTATTCGTTGACGCAATAGTCCTGCACATTGACGTTTTCATGCCGATACGCTGAAATCTTTAGGTCGGGACGCTGCGAGATATAGGTGCTGAAAAGCCGCTCGACGATGAACGGCAAGAACGGAGCAGGGTCCGTATGCGTCGTATCTTCCATCACCTTGCGCGTGACCTCGTGACCAGGGTTTTGCTCTAGAAACTCTGCGATCCGCACCAGCACGCCCCCTACGTACTCTTCCCAAAACCGTTCTGAGCCCACCCAAAAATTGGAGTAAGCCAATAATCCTGGTCCATGGCGAGGAGTGCATTTGATATCGAAATCCAGTTCGCACGCGTCGAGAAGCGATTGCGCCGCGTCAGCTAATCCAGGGTGCGCATGTTCGCCCTGCATCCACACGTTAAACGACCAGTAAGCGATCTGTGGGAACGGATTGATGAAACAGACATCGGCCCCAGTTTGGCAATGCACAAAGCGCACGAACTCCGGCCCCGAGATCTTTGATTTCAAGCTGAACTTTGGCGAGAAAATGCCGGTATATCCGTGGCGGCGGTGTTCGTCGGCGCGATACATGTCGACAAATAGCTTGAATTCGCGCCACCCGGCCTGCGAGTTGTCCTGCACGACGAGCGGCAAAAAATTCTTTTCGACCTGAACCTGATCTTGAGCGTAGATCGGTTCGAATATCGCCACGCCCGTGTTCATACCTGACCGGCCCGCTCAAGGCAGTAGCGGCCGAGGTCGCCACGCCATTTCAGATAAGTGAGCGACGCGTTGGGCACCGTAAAGGTCGGATAGTGCGTTTCAATAGGAACATTCAAAAGGTGCTGCAGCACGACGCTGATGGGCCCGCCGTGCGCCACAGCGGCCATTAACCCAGGCTCGCTGGTGCGTGGCAGGACTTCCGCGTCAACCCACTCACGCACGCGATCAGCCATGTCGAGATGGGATTCTCCGTCCTCGTAGCGATTGGTAATCAGCTTGTTGAAGTCGGGAAACGCTTGGTTGAAGTCTGCTTCCAGCCATGTCCCGTATTTGCCAGGGTGCGTTTCGGCTAGTCGGGCGTCGAATGTCAATCGCGTCGAGCCGTCGAAAACCCGCTCCGCGGTCTGACGCGCGCGCATCCACGGGCTGCAGAAGATTGGCGACGGCGAATAGCTGAACTTGCCAAGGGTCGCTGCAAGCTCCACAGACTGCCGTTTTCCCAGCTCTGTCAATTCATCCTGATCGGTGGAGATGAGCAGCCCCTTCGCGTTCGCGTTTGATTGACCGTGCCTGATGAGGAGAAGATCCATCGCAGTATCCCGTGGTTAAAATCAGTCAAGCCGTCAAGAGGTTGAGGAAGGTCTGTGCGGGTTCGGCAAGCCCGAAGCGGCTGCGCGTGTCCACGTGCGCGTTATGACGCAACCCATCCCGTAGCTCTGCGCGTTCATACAGTTCTTGCATCGCTGCCGCCCATTCGTCCTCGATGTTGTTGACTAAAAGTCCAGTGACGCGGTCGACAACGGCTTCTTCGTACACGGGCGACCGGGAGTAAATACCGGGAATCCCAAGGCTGCCGTAGTCGATGTACTTGATACAGGATTTGCAACTGTTGAAGAACAGTGCGTCTTTGTCCTCGCGGCCCCCGAGGGGCACGACGGAGAACATATAGCCCGCGTCACGAATCGCACTTTTATACGCAGAATTCTCGAGGAAGCCTTTCGACGTGAGCCTTGGGATCTGCGACATCTCGGGGAAGCCGTCACCCCAGAATTCAAGTGTGACATCCTGATTTCGATTCAGAAAGTCGAGCAGTACGCCAAAAAATCCTTTCCGGAATTGCACGAGCTTGATTCCGTCAGTATTCGAAAACAGGATCTTGCGCGGAACGGCTTCTTGCCAGTCTTCGGGGGAGGAGGGTATTGCTTCATGGTCGAACCCGTTGCGAATTACCACAACTGAAGCGCGAAGGCGCTGCAGCTTCGCGCGCAAAATCTCGTTGGAGACCGTCGCGACCGAGGCTTGCCGGATGAGCCACGTAATGTTGGCCAGCAAGTCGTCATTGAGATCGGTAACGCTGTACATCGGCAAATCGATGATCCAGTCGTCCATGTCATAGATGGTCCGCAAACCGAGATCATTTGCCATCCGCATCACATCGATAGCCCGATTGGAACTGTGCTTGTTGAAGAGTACGGCATCGAACCGCCGAAGCTGTCCAATCGTCACTTCACTTTCGACGATCTCCTCCCACTCGATCATTCCATGTTTGGCCATGTACGTCAGCAGCGGGCCGAAGCGCGCCGCGATGGACCTGGACATAAGTCGATCGTGGGAGAGCGAAATTCGCTGAACTACAAGTAGGCGAGGCACTTTTTGCATCTTAGATACTTTCTCGGGCCAGTAACGCGACGAGTTTCGGGCCTATAGTCGAAGCCGAGTGGCGCGAAAGGACGCGTTCGTAATTGCTCGTGATCTTGGTGTCCCGGTCCAGCTCGGTACGCGCGCGGTCGATCGCGGCGGCAAGCGCATCGACCGAGTCGGTTTGTGTGTACCAGACCTTGTCCGCGAAATGTTCCTGTTGCCAAGGACCATCACTGATGACAAGCGGCTTCTGCATGATTGCGCCCTCGAGCGCGGAGCGCCCTGGTGGGTCGATACTGGGTTCGACCATGACCGAACAATTGGCAATGATCGAACGTAGCAAGGCGCTGCAAGGCTGCACGAACGGTAGGAACTGAATGCCGGAGTGTGCCTCCGCCACGCATGCCTGGTAATAGTCATCGTCACGCGCGCCACCGACAAACACGCCGTCTAGTTGCAAGGCGTTCAGCGCCTTGACGAGCCGAAGCTGGTTCTTGATCGGCTCGATCAGCCCGAGGCACAGCGCGAAGTTGGACGCGTTGCAGATCGTCGATGCGAGGTCTCTATCGGGTTCGGCCAGAAAACGGTTCGAGACGCACGTGGGGATCACTTCCAATTTCTGAGCAGGTACGTCGACGTATCGCGTGAAATTCTCCAGCTCGGCGTCGGACTTGAAGATCAGCTTGTGCGCGTTCCTCGCCATTTCGGCGATTCGCTGTACTTCACCGTCGGATGGCGTTTCCGACCACCAGACGTTCGGCCAAAGGAACACACGTTTCTTCTTGAGTGCCGCTTCGCGCAGTATGGCGTGTCCGTCCGCATGGACAGAGAAGTGAATGACACCGTCATAGAAACTGAGCGGCCGACTGCCGATACCGTAGATGTCGGTGTGAACGCCGGAGGACTTCAGTATTTCCGCGACTTGAACCAACTCTGACTCACCGCCGCCGCTGACAGTAAACGCGGTACTGTAAGTCGTGAGAAGGAATTTTAGGCCGGTCATGTGTTTCCTCTTTCGCCACCTGCGAGCAATATCTGTTGCCACACCGAAGCGTCGGTGCGGAGCAATATTTCGTGCGAGCGATTCATTTCCGCGCGAGCGGAGTCAGAGCGGGCGCCAGCCGGATCGGAGAGTTGGGTGGCGATGGCATCGGCCCATCCCTCAAGCGGACCGTCCGCGTCGAACACGCTTTCCGGTGCGCACAATTCCTGTGCGGCTGTCCCGCCACGAACGAACACCGGGTTGCCGAAATGGATGGCCTCGAGCACCGGCACGCAGAAACCTTCGTGTCGGCTCATCGCCAGCAGGCCGCTCGATGCGTCGTAGCTATCGAGCAGATCTTCGTCGTCGATCATGCCGAGGAAGTCGACCTGATCAAGCACGCCAAGAGATCGGGCGTGGTTGATGAGGAACTTCGAATATTCGTAGTTCGGCATGCTGCCGATGACAGACAGCGTGAACTCGAGTTTGCGCTTGTGCAACAGCGCAAGCACCTCGATAGCGTCTTCTACGCGCTTGTGAGGGACGACACGCCCAACCACCATGAGATTGGGCCGCAGGCGATGCTGCGTCTGTCCAGTCGGTACGCGTTGAAATGCCGGCATGTCAGCGAAAACCGGTGGAACGACCTTCATCGATGCAGGTTCGATCCATTCGGCCACGCTGCGTGCTGTCGAATGCGAATTGGCGATGACGGATTCGAAACGGGAAAGCAGCGGAAATTGCGCGAGCGATGCCTCGCAAAGATCTGCTGTTCGGGGTTCGAATTCACGCAGCAGGTCCGGATCGGTTACCCCGTGGAAATAGCAAAGCTTACGGCACGGAAGCGCAAGTAACTGTTCGAGAAATGGATCGAATATCGAATAGCTAACGAGCAACAGGTCGTCCGCGTCGATTTGTTCGAACAGGTCCGTCAGAGGACGAATAGGAAGTACAGTCGCATCAAAGCGCTGCGCGTAGAGCTCTGCTTCCATGCCGAGACGTATCGCCATACGAGCAATGCCGATGCAGTGGTTGCCGACTGCGTCGCCCGCAAAAATATCTGGAGCACAAATCCGGAGTTTCATCGGGTCGCCCCCTCCGAATGGATTTCAGCCAGGCGCTTCGCATAGGCTCTGCCGACGGCCTCAATCGAGTAGTTAGTTTGGATGCGGAGTGTGCCCGCTGCTGCGATGCGCTCCCGCTCCTTGACATCGTCGACTACGCGTACGAGCTGGCGCGACGCCGCGGACACGTCGGGGTCGCACCAGTATTGACCTTCATGGAAGAGATAGTCGCCCGGTCGCAACGGAACCAGTTCGCCGTCGACCAGGAACGACGTGTTGGCATCGCAGAAATCAACGTTACCTGAGAAGTTGGTCACCACGACGGGTTGCCCGATCGCCATGGCTTCGGCAATTACGCGGCCAAACCCCTCGCTTCTATGCAGCGAAATGTAGGCGTCGCAACAGGCCATGAAGTCGATCGAATCCTGACGGCTCAGACGCTCTGAAATTAGATGGATGCGACGATCTTTTGCCGCGATATCGGCAACCTCACGCCAGATCGGATCGTCTTCGCGGATGTTCATTGCCTTGATCACGAGACCAACGCCGCTTTGGCGACCAGCGAAGGCTTCCTGAAATGCGCGCACGCCGGCCACCGGATTCTTCCGAGTAAGCCAGGAGTTGCCATCGAACATCAGATAAAACAGGAACTTACCCTCTGGCAGGCCGAAACGACTGCGCACGGCCGCGACAGGAGCGGGGATTTCGACCGCCATCGGCATGTGATGAACGGGCGTTTCCCCTTGGCGGGCAAGGGCAGTCTGGACGAATTTGCTTTGGGCCCATAACTCGTCCACGAAAGTGTGGACCTTGCCGAACGCGCTTGGCCATTGCGGCAGCTCCCACGGCCATGCGCCGATCTTGTACGTGTCCGACTCGATGATTTTTCGACCTCCCTCGAGCGCGAGCCGCACCATTTCAGGCGGTGGCAGGCAAAACAGACTGACGTCGTGCTTGAGGTCTTCGCTCAACAGATGATTGATCGACATGTCGAGCTTAGGCGGCCCGATCATCGGTGCGTTTACAAGTACCGATGGTATCGCTGCGGTAGCAAGTGCGCGCGCAGCGGTGCGTGCGTCTTCACCCAGACCGAGAACGCCTTGCGGGAAGCCGACAATATTGACCCCGACCGGGCGTGCTCGACTAAGGGGTGAGATCGAGACGGAGCACCGCTCCTTCTCGCCGGACGTATCGTCGTCACTCGGCACGCTCACTGACAGGCGGCTCAGCACTCGATATTCGTTCCGCCCGCTGTCTTGCCACCAGCGGACGAGGTGTCGCCTACCTTCACTGGTCGAGATATCAAAGGCAGCTTGCAAGTCCGACCGGCCGTCCTGCAGCCATAAGAGAAATCGCGGCAGTCCGATCAGTCCGTTCGACTGCGATCCATTCAGTCCTGTCAACTGCTCAAGAGCGCTCGAGGTTGTCCACGTTAAATAGGGATATTCATGTATCCCGCTGTCTTGCCACCATTGCAGGCAATTGACCTGGCCCGCGAACGTGGCGATGTCAATGCTGGCATGCAGGTCGGGGCGAGAATTGATCAGAGGCGCCACAAAACGCGGCACTTTCATCAGATTGCCTTCGATCGTCTCGTCGAGTTCGTCAAAGTATTCGACGATCGATGACGTGGACCATCGCAGTGTGGGGAACTCGGTTTTTCCGCGTTTTTCCCACCAGCCGACTGCCGCCAGTTGTCCTTGATCGGTTCTAAGGTCGAGATCCTTCTGAAGGTCGGGGCGGTGTTTGATGATCAATGGGAGAAAGCGAGGAAATCGCTGTTCCACCAATCCATCGATGTTGTCCAACTGATCTAGAAAGTTTGAAATCTGCGCCGTCGACCAGATCAGGTCTGGATATTCCTTTTGACCATATTTGTCCCACCAGTTAATCGCTGCAAGCTGGCCCGGGAACGTTGTCAGATCGATATCCTTCAAATCCGCGCGATGTTTGACGACTAGCGGCAGGAAGTGTGGAAAGTGCAAGTCGCCGACGAGGACGGCCTCGTCGGGTTCATTCAGATAACTGATGATTTGCGCCGTCGACCAGGTCAGGCTGGGATATTCCCTTTGACCATATTTGTCCCACCAGTTAATCGCTGCAAGCTGGCCCGGGAAGGTTGTCAGATCGATATCCTTCAAATCCGCGCGATGTTTGATGACTAGCGGCAGGAAGTGTGGAAAGTGCAAGTCGCCGACGAGGACGGCCTCGTCGGGTTCATTCAGATAACTGATGATTTGCGCCGACGACCAGGTCAGGTTGGGATATTCCTTTTGACCATATTTGTCCCACCAGTTAATCGCTGCAAGCTGGCCCGGGAAGGTTGTCAGATCGATATCCTTCAAATCCGCGCGATGTTTGATGACTAGCGGCAGGAAGTGTGGAAAGTGCAAGTTGCCTACGAGGACGGCCTCGTCGGGTTCATTCAGATAGCTGATGATTTGCGCCGTCGACCAGGTCAGGTTGGGATATTCCTTCCGACCATGTTTCTCCCACCATGTCACCGCTGCGAGTTGGCCCGGCAACGTCGAGAGATCGAGATTGGTTATCAGGTCGGGTCGACTCTCGAGAACGAGAGGCAGGAATCGCGGAAAGTACATGGCGCCATATGATTCGCGCTTTTCAAGGTGATTCAGCGATGCATAGATGCTCGCAGGCGACCATGCGACCTTGGGATATTCAAACTGGCCGTGCTTTTCCCACCAGTTCAGACTTGCCAGTTGTCCTGGGAACTGATCCAACGTCAAATACTGGCGGAGGTCAGGGCGATTCCGAATGATCAGATCAAGAAAGCGCGGGAACTCGAGATCACTCGCCGCCGCGAAGCTCTCGCTCTGCAGAAGGGCTTGGATGAGCGGGCCCTCTTCGAGTACGTCAGGCAATGTACCGCGAAGCCAATGGGCAATGCATTCCTGGTATTCCACGATCAGCGTGTTCGTATCCAGTTGTCGGACGTACGCGACATCCTGAGGGCGCAGAACCCACTCAAAATCCGGGTAATTGGTTTTTCCAACCGAATTCCACCAGAAATACAGCACCATCCGGTCTTTGATGGATTTGTATTTGAAATGGGCCAGGTCCGCACGGAACTTGATCAGAAAGTAGATTGCGTCGGGCAGGGAAAACGGTTCACCCGATGACGGGTGTCGGCAATCCTTGAGCCATTCGGTGTTCGATGTCATTTGTTAAAGGAAGTCCGAGACGCGCGAATGCCAAGCCATAGAGAAGTCTTCAGTATCCAGGCTAAGGTTTGGCGAGTAGCACGGGTCGTTGAGCAACGTTTCGCCCCAGCGCTGTTTGACAAATGCAACCTCTGCGTCAAAACGGGCGATCTTTTCGGGCGTGTCTTCGTAGCCGCGCGATGCTGACTCGTGATGGTAGAGCTCGGCGTAGGGCGTCCAAACGTTCCGGTAGCCGGCCTTTTGCACGCGTAAGCAGAAATCAACGTCGTTAAATGCGACTTGCAGCTTCTCGTCGAGTCCGCCTACTTCCCTGAAGATCGATGTGCGAATAACAAGGCACGCAGCGGTGACTGCGCTCATCCGGCTGCGCAATAGCGTGCGGAAGAAGTACCCCGGCGCCTTGCGGTCGGAGTGCTTGTGCGAGTGTCCTGCAACGCCTCCAAGGCCGACGATTACGCCACCGTGCTGAAGCGTGTCGTTCGGATAGAGAAGCTTGGCTCCGACGGCGCCCACGCCAGGTTGAATGGCGATCGACATCATTTCATACAGCCAGGTCGGCGTGATGACTTCGATGTCGTTATTCATCAGGCAAACAAAGTCTGCTTCGCTCGCCAGTCCAACGCGATTGTTCAGTGCGGAGTAATTGAAGGGCGCATCGTCTCTGGCGACGCGGATGCGCTCATCATCCTTGAAGGATGCAAACAGGTCGAACGTTTCCTGTTCCGTCGATCCGTTATCGATAATCGTAATGAGGAAATTGTCGTAGACAGTCTTTTCACGGATCGAGTCCACGCATTGACGGACCAGCCCCGCTGCGTCTCGCGTCGGAATAATAATTTCGACGCGAGGATGTGGATCAGGAATGATGTAGCTGATCTTGTTGAACGCAGGGGCGTCGGGAGCCGGTTCCACCTTGCCGGGAACCTTGTTGCGCTCGAGGTGATCTGCAAGTGCGCGTGCAGCAGCGGACACCGCGTAAGGCTTGGCTTCGTGAGTGGAGGCGGTGCTTTCCGGAATGACGCGCCAGTGATACAGCACCCGCGCGATGTGATAGATGTTCTCCGCACCAGCCTGGTCCAGCACGCGCAATGCGAGATCGTAGTCTTGCGCGCCCTCGAAACCGATTCTGAACCCACCGATTTCCTTCAACGATGAAGTCTTGTACACGCCAAAATGACAAATCATATTTTGGTTCAGGAACAAGTCATAGTTGAAGTCGCACTTGAAGTACGGCTCCGACCGAACGCCTTCGACCGAGATCTTGTCTTCGTCGCTGTAAATCAATGCGGCGTTCGGGAGCGCGCGAATCGCTTCGGCTACGTAAAAGAGCGCCAGCGGGTGCAGTTCATCGTCGTGGTCGAGTAGCGCGACGAACTCGCCGGTGGCCATATCGAGCGCCGTGTTGCTTGCGGCACTGATGTGGCCGTTTTCGGTGCGATAGGTTACTTTGAAGCGCTGATCTTTTGCCGCGTATTCGTCGAGGATGGCCTTCACGTGGGGTGACGCGGAGCAATCGTCTGCGATGCAGAATTCCCAGTTTTCGTAGACCTGATCGAGGACAGAATCGATTGCCTTCCTGAGCCATTTCGCAGGAGTCTGATAGGTCGGCATTACGATGCTGATCAGCGGGTTGTGATCCCACGACGCTGCGCGCTCACGGAGCGTGTCGTATCTCTGCCGCGGCGTCTCGTTGATCTTGATCCAGTTTTCGTATGTTAGCTCGGTAACCGGATTGCCTAGCTGATCGAGTACTCCAGTATGAGTGGGCTCAATATGATAAGAATCCAGCAGACGCTTGATCTGCTCGTTCGAACGGGCGAGGATCTCGATGTTGAAATCGACGAGGGAAAACAGCCCGGGATGCGCAAGCGGGTCGAAGCGCAGGGCGCGCAAAGACTCCGGGAAAGCAATTTCCTGATCCACATTTCCATCGGCGTCGACAGACAGTCGCATCGCACTTTGCTCCGACATGCCGGTACCGGTGTCCATGTAGAAGATGCAGACGGATCGACGTGAGTTGCTCGTTGAGAGACGGAAAGAAATTCGTAAAGCGCGCCCGCGCAGTATTTCCCAGTTGGCGATAGAGAACTGAGGATCGCCATTCGTCGCTTTCCAGTCGAAAGCCTGTTCGGAAGACGCCTCGACATTGCTCAATGGTTGTAAATCGAATTTCATTTTGTCGTCAGGGAGCTATAGATGGATTGCAGGGGCTGAACCACGTTCTGCCAGTTCAGTTGATGTCGGTCGCTATCTGTTCGTGAGTTTGCGTCGGCGCTAGCTGCATTGCGGATGGCGCACGCTATGCTGTCGGCATCTGCGGGATCGAGATATTCGACGCGGTCTCCGAAATATTCCTTTGTCGAACCCACTTCGGTAATCGCCGCTCGGCATCCTGCTGCGTACGCTTCTAAAGCGGCGAGTCCTGGTGTTTCCAGCGTGCTCGGCAGGCAGAACACGTCGCAGGCGGCATATGCGGAGCGCAGTAGCTCAGAATCGTGTGGTAGCGGGCCGAGATAGATGACCTGGTCGCCGCCTTCATCGCGGCACGCACGCGCATAAGCTGTGTCGCGCTCATGACCGATTAGTACAAGCTTCCGTTCTGGCATTGACTTTATTGCCCTGACGAGTTGCAGCTGATTCTTGCGCGGCTCGATATTGCCTACGTTGAGAACAAACTTCTCGCGCAGGTCGAAGTGAGAGCGGAACAAGTCCGGGGAGACCTTTTCATAAAACGTGTTTTCGACGCCGTTCAACACGGTCACAAATTTTTCGCGCGGTAAATCGAATACCCGCGCGAGCGTCTCGCATTCGATATCCGAGTTCGCCACCACGCGATCCGCCAGCGAAAACTGATGATGAATCTCGCCGATCGGATAAAGATGCTTGGTCTCCTCCGTCACCCAAAGGCTAGACGAAACCACCAACGGTAAGCCCAACTGTTTGACAAAGTTACAGAAATGGACCGAGCCGCCGACGCACGAGAAGAAGTGGACCACGTCATGTTCGAGGAACCTTGGGTTCCATGGATCGAACAGCGTGACGTCGATTCCATGAGCGGGCAGATGCTTGTGATACGCAAGCAGCTGTATTTCTCCGCCTCCGGGGGTATGGAAAGCCATTGGGTAAGTGGCGAACAGCACTTTCATGGATGGAGACTCTATCTGCTCAAACGTTTATTCAGATCAATACTTCCTGCCAGCGCACAGGTGGCATGACGCGCCCACTTTTCAAGCGGTGCGAAACAGCGATCCGTGAAATGCGTGGCTGCGATCCGGCCGGCACGTTGCGGGACGTGCGCGTTGCGGCGCAATGCAAAGTTCAGTGGTAACAGTAGTAACTAAGTGTTGGCTCACTGGAGCGCGGGCCGTTGCGCACCCACGTCGCTCGGGGGCGAAACTGATTGTGCTGTCGAGCACGTCGGATCGAAACCGCGAATTCCACATGCGCGAATATGTTTGAGATGTTAAGAAGTGTTCGGACTGGGCGTCTGGGTAGCTTGTCCGTTTTATCATCACGGGCTTGGATATGCGCTTTGCTTTCAGTCTGTTAGCTGCGCGCATATTTTAGCGCCTAACGCTTACGAGGAGCGGACTGAGGCGGAAGCTGCCCGCATACAATACGCCTTCCAAACGAATTCCCTTATAAGCATCGCCGATGCCAGATTGTATCGTGTCTCATCAGCCTGTCCCGCCGTATCGAGGCGTAGGCGGCGCAAGCCTCACTGCAGCGCGGTCGCGTCCGGGGTCGCGTCATCAACCGCCGCGCGTCGGCGCGACGACGGTGGTTGCGGCTCGTAGTGGGCCGGGCAAGCCGGCTCCAGACGGCAAGCGTGCGTCCCGCCTTGCAACTGGGATGATGTGCCGTCCGGCCAGCATCCGCTCATGCGAGGCCAGCCGATGACTCAGCACGTGTTGATCACCGGCGCCAACGGTTTCGTCGGCAAGGCGGTTTCGCGCGCATTGCTGCAGCGCGGGGACCGCGTCACGGGTCTGGTGCGTCGGCCGGAAACGACCGCCGACGGAGTCAGCGAATGGCTCCTCGACACCGACGACTTCGAGGGCGTTGACCAACGGTGGCCGCTGGCAATGCATTGCGATACGGTCATCCATCTCGCCGCCCGTGTTCACATGATGCGGGAAACGACTGCCGATCCGCTCGCGGCGTACCGCTCCACCAACGTCACCGGCGCCCTGCGCGTCGCGGCTGCCGCCCGCCACGCAGGCGCGCGTCGCTTCGTTTTTGTCAGCAGCATCAAAGCCGTTGCCGAGAGCAGCGCGGGACATCCGATCGGGGAAGACGCCAACCCCGCCCCCACCGATCCCTACGGCATCTCCAAACTCGAAGCCGAACGCGCCCTGATCGAGTACGGCCATGAATCGGGCCTCGAAATCGTGATCGTCCGTCCGCCGCTCGTCTACGGTCCGGGCGTGCGAGCCAACTTTCTGCAACTGATGCGCGCGATCGCGAATGGCGTCCCTCTGCCGCTAGGCGCGATCGGCGCGCAGCGCAGCCTTATATTCGTCGACAACCTCGCGGACGCGCTAGTGCACTGCACAACCGACCCCCGCGCCGCCGGCCAGACCTTCCACGTCACCGACGGCCGCGATCTGAGCGTCGCCGAACTGGCGCGGGCGCTAGCCACGCAACTGCACGCGCCAGCACGCCTTGTCCCGGTTCCCGTCGGCCTGCTGCGCCTCGTCGGCCGCCTGACGGGGCGCTCGGCCCAGATCGACCGGCTGATCGGCGAGTTGCGGTTGGACAGTTCCCATATCTGCGAATGTCTCGGCTGGTATCCGCCCTATACCGTTGAACACGGCCTGCTGGAGACAGCGGCCTGGTATCGCTCTACCCACTGAAATATCCGACATGCCGATCGCTTCACTCTTCGCTGATCCAGCCGTGCATCTGCTCCTTTGGGGGCTGGTCGCGCTGTGCGCATGCGCCGCGATTCTGTGGGCTTTGCTCAGGAGCGGCCTCGCGTGGCGCCTCGCTACCGACATCCCCAACGATCGCTCGCTGCATACGCGCCCGACGCCGCGCGTCGGCGGCTGGGGCATCGTGCCGGTGGTCGTGATCCTGATCTGGCTTGCGGCGCCCGCGCTGTGGCTGCCGGCCCTCGCGGCGGCGCTGCTTGCTGCCTTGTCGCAGATCGACGACCGCCGCGGCTTGCCCGCGCGCGTGCGGTTCGGCGGCCACGCGCTGGCCGTGGCGGCGCTGGTCGCCGTCTATCCGGCCGACGTGCCCTGGTGGGCGCTTGCCGCGCTGGCGTTCTTACTCGTCTGGCTGGTCAATTTGTACAACTTTATGGACGGCTCCGACGGCCTCGCAGGCGGCATGGCGCTGTTCGGCTTCGGCGGCTATGCGGTCGCCGCGTCGATCGCCGCCCATCCGGACCACGCGCTCGCGCTCGCCTGCGCAACGGTGGCGGGGGCAGCGGCGGGTTTTCTTCTGTTCAACTTCCATCCCGCGCGAATTTTTCTCGGCGACGCCGGCTCGATCCCGCTGGGATTCCTCGCGGGCGCCCTCGGTTATTGGGGCTGGCGCGAAGGCGTGTGGCCGATCTGGTTTCCGGCGGTAAGTTTTGCTCCTTTCATTGGCGACGCATCGGTAACTTTGCTCAAACGCTTGGTTCGTGGCGAAAAATTTTGGCAGGCGCACCGCGAACACTACTATCAAAGACTGGTGCAAGCCGGTTTCGGCCATGCGTCGACGGCGCGAGTTTGGTATTTCTTCATGGCGGCGGGCATAATGCTTGCTTTGTGGGCGATGGGCCTTGCTGTGGTGTATCAATGGCTGGTTGTCGTTGTCTGGGCTGCTGTGCTTGTGCTTGCCGGTGTCTGCATTGATCGGTACTGGCGGCGTCACTTGTCCCGTTCCGGGCAATCCTGAGGTTCTGCACAATGAAAAGATTCAAGGCCCGATGGCTGTCGTTCAGTGCGTTTGTGTTCGATTTGTTGGCGGTGGCCCTGGCCTGGATGCTGGCATATGTGATCCGTTTCAATGGTCCCGTGCCTGAGCCGTTCTGGATGGGCGGGCTGCATGCGTTGGTCTGGGTACTGGTGATCTACGCAGTGATGTTCCGCAGCTACGGGCTGTATCGCGGCATGTGGGTCTTCGCCAGCCTGCCCGACCTCGTGCGGATCGCCAAGGCGATCGGCGTCGGCGCGGTGGTAGTCGTCATCGGTTCGGCGCTCGTGCAGCCGAGCCCGGTGGTGCCGCGCTCCGTCCTGATCGTTTCGCCGATGCTGCTGTTCCTTGCCATGGGCGGTTCGCGCGCGCTGTACCGTGCCGCCAAGGAGTTTTATCGCTACGGCGGCCTGGTCGGGCAGGGCAAGCCCGTGCTGGTGCTCGGCGCGGGCAATGCGGGCGCGAACCTGGTGCGTGAGCTGAAACGCTCCGGCGAATGGCGGCTCGCGGGTCTGCTCGACGACGATCCGGTCAAACAGGGCCGCGAAATCTACGGCTATCGCGTACTCGGCGCCATCAGCGATCTGCAGAAGATCACCGCTGAAATGAAGGTCGAGCACGTGATCATTGCCGTGCCGTCTGCTTCGGTGGAAGCGCATCGGCGGATTGCAACGCTGTGCGTGCGCGCTGGCGTGCGTGCCATGACACTGCCGGCGTTGACTCAGCTCACGCAAGGCCAGGCGTTCCTGTCGCGGGTCCGTCAGATCGATCTGGAAGACCTGCTGGGCCGCGATCCGGTGATGATCGATACGCAGCACGTCGAAGCGCTGCTCAAGAACCGCGTCGTGATGGTGACCGGCGCGGGCGGTTCGATCGGCTCCGAACTGTGCCGGCAGATCCTGCGCTACGGGCCGGCGCAGCTGGTGGCGTTCGATATTTCCGAATTCTCGATCTACCGGCTCAACGAAGAGCTGCGCGACAAGTATCCCGAGGTATCGGTGGTGCCGATCATCGGCGATGTGAAGGATTCCTTGCTGCTCGACCAGGTGATGGCGCGGTACTGCCCGCACATCGTCTTTCATGCGGCGGCGTACAAGCACGTGCCGCTGATGGAAGAGGTCAACACGTGGCAGGCGGTGCGCAACAACGTGCTCGGCACGTATCGCGTCGCGCGTGCCGCGATTCGTCACGACGTCGCTCAGTTCGTGCTGATTTCCACCGATAAGGCTGTCAACCCGACCAATGTGATGGGCGCGAGCAAGCGCCTGGCGGAGATGGCCTGTTCGGCGTTGCAGCAGCAGGGCACGAAGCGCACGCAGTTCGAAACGGTGCGGTTCGGCAATGTGCTCGGCAGCGCCGGCAGCGTGATTCCGAAGTTCCAGGAGCAGATTGCGCGCGGCGGCCCGGTGACGGTCACGCATCCGGAAATCACCCGCTTTTTCATGACGATTCCGGAAGCGTCGCAACTGGTGTTGCAGGCGTCGAGCATGGGACATGGCGGCGAAATCTTCATCCTCGACATGGGCAAGCCGGTACGGATCGCCGACCTCGCACACGACCTGATCCGCCTGTACGGCTTCACCGAAGAACAGATCCGCGTGGTGTTCACCGGTCTGCGCCCGGGCGAGAAGCTATACGAAGAGCTTCTCGCCGACGACGAAACCACCACGCGCACGCCGCATCCCAAGCTGCGCATCGCGCGGGCGCGTGAAGTGCCGGACAGCCTCATCGACAACCTGCTGCCGTGGCTGATGCAGCATCGAGTCCCGACCGACGACGAAGTGCGGCGCGATCTGCGCCGCTGGGTGCCGGAATATCAACCGGCCAGCGCTCCGACGTTGCGCAGTGTCACGCCGGCCACGCGGGCTTCCTAAAGTTTGCGATTGCTGCTGTCAGACATTAAAGAAACAGGCGCTTCTGAGCCAAGGCGGTCGCTTAATCTGTTGAAACAGGCGTTCTGATTCGTCAAAACAGCCCCTGTCGGTCAATGACTTACAGGGGCTTCTTCATGTCCGGTCTTTTCGCCGACGCAAAGGTGTTCGAGCAGGGATGCGATTGCAAAGGCGCACTCGGCTGCCGACGCGTTCTTGCCAGACGGGCGTAAGCGGTCAACTCAGGGCACTTTTGTAAGAATCCTACGTGTGTCAAACCTTGGTGGCGTACCGGGCTTCGTCATCGGGCGCGAAGGTCCTTGAGATACAGCACCCAGCGAGAGAGAATTCGACACGTTTCGGACAATTTGTCTTGGCTATTCAGCATGTTTCGGACAAACAGCCCAGAATCATCTATCCAATTGGGCGCTTTTCGGACATAAACAGGGCCGGTCGACGGTGCGATTCACGTGCGTCGCGGACAGCGGCGCCGCACCCTTGAGATGCCTGGGCTGATTGTCGAAGTGCACATCGGTGATGGGCCTTTGCTTGAGCCGCCCGCGCCCGACGTGCCGCACCGAAGCATCTACCTGCCGAGCGAAGCGCGTGGCTTCCTCGAGAACATGGCAACAGCGCGCGGTTCATCTGGGCGGGTGCTGCCGCAGGAAGATATCGAATCCCGTCTCGACAAAATTCTCACGATTCGGGGCGACTTCAAGCTCAACGACCTGCGCGACCAGGCAAAAACGGTTGCCGACAAGCTCGACATGCAGACGGCCGGCAAGCGCCTGGACGGCATTATCGGCGCACTGCTCGGCACGCACGAAGAAAAGAAGCTGAGCAGCAAGCTGGCGCTCGCGCGCGCGTCGGGCAAACCGTATGACCCGGACCGGCTGGAGCTGTTCGATGTTTTGCATGCCGCACTGGCGGGCGAGGTGTTTGCACATCCAGCAAACCCGGCTGCATCGGGAAGAGCGCTTGAGAACTTTGCTTTCTTCGAAGCGTATTTTTCAAATTTCATCGAAGGTACGACGTTCGAGGTTGAGGAAGCCGAGCAAATTGTCTTTCAGGGCGCCATCATTCCGAACCGTTCTGAGGACTCACACGACATTCTTGGCACGTTCCAGGCTGCCGCCACGGCGCCCTGGCGGGGCCGGCCGGCGACGACTCCCGATGACTTTCTTGTCTGGCTCAAGAACGTGAATGCGCTCGTGATGCAGGCGCGTCCGGACAAGGGCCCGGGACAGTGGAAAGAAAAACGGAATATGGCGGGCAACACGCTCTTTGTCCTGCCGGAGCAGGTCCCGGCAACCCTGGCAGAAGGCTTTTCACGCATCAACGCGCTCACTGACCCAGTAGCTCGCGCGCTCATGACGATGTTCGTTGTGTCAGAAGTCCATCCCTTTCAGGACGGCAACGGTCGCACGGCGCGGCTTGCAATGAACTGCGTGCTCACCGACGCCGGCCTTTGCCGAATCGTCATTCCGACCGTATGTCGTGAGGACTATCTGCTACCGCTGAAGCGGTTGACCAACGACCGCGAAGCCGGTCCGTACGTAAGGGGAATGACGCGTATTTACGACTGGACTTCACGCTTTGAGTACAAGCAGCCACTGCACGATGTGCAGGAGCAGCTCGGGCGCTGCAATGCGTTCAAAGAGGACCTGAAGAACTACCGGCTGATATTTCCTGAGAATTCCGCCTCCACTGAGCGGTAGCCACGCGAAGTCCTGGTAATCGCCGGCGCACGGTCGCTCGCCACCAGAGTCTGGTTCACTGTCGGTAAGTCCTATCGCGGGTGACGCGTCAAAGTACCTGCATCCCCTCGGTCTCGGCCACCTTTTCAACAGGTTAAGCGACCGGCTTGCTTCTGAGCGCCTTTTTCTATTACCGCCGACCCTTCCTCACCACCATCCACCGTGGCGACTTGAACCGCACGATACTCATATACAGCCAGACATAAGTCGCCGCGAACACCACCACAAAGCAGAACAGATGCAGCGTATGCCGCCAGAATAAAGTCGCCGGCACCACGGCGATCAGGCACAGCAGCCAGAGATACGGCGACGTCAGCGAATTGCGCCGCGTCAGTTCGCGTGCGGTGCGCGTGCCGACCGCCCAGCGCATCAGCCGCTTATAGACCAGCATATGCAGATGCACGCCATCGGGAATCCCTGGCGACATGCCGCGAATGAACTTCTTCCGGTAGATCGAGAAGCAGGTCTCGAAGATCGGATACATGAAGAGCAGCACCGGATACCACGCCGACACGTCGCGATTGCGCATCACCAGCATGATCGACAGTTCGGCGAGCATGAAGCCGATGAAATACGCGCCGCCGTCGCCGAGAAAGATCAGCCCGGCCGGAAAATTCCAGATGAAGAAGCCGAGCACCGCGCCCATCATCATGAACGATGCCGACAGCACGATCGGATCGGACACCTCGAACGCCACGTAAGCGAGCGACGCGAACATCATGAACGCGACCATCGAGGCGAGGCCGTTGAAGCCGTCGATGATATTGATCGCGTTGGCGAGCGCCGCGACGGCCAGCACCGTGACCGCGCAGGAGATCACCGCATACGACAGCAGAAAATCGAGCGGCGGCACGCTGATGCGCGTGACGGCGATATTCAGCAGAAAGTAGGCGAGGGCGGCGGCGGCCATCGTGCAGACAAGCCGCGCGAGCGGCGACACGCGCTTGGTCAGATCCTCGGCGAGGCCCGAGCCGAACGCCGGCATGCCGCACGCGATCAGCCCCAGAATGCCGCCCGACACGGCCGGATACGTGTGATGCAACTGCACCGCCGAAACGATCAGCCCGATCAGAATCCCGGTCCCGCCGATGCGCGGCACCGGGCGCACATGGAATTTCTGCACGCCGGCCAGATCGGTGTCGGTGGAGAATTTTTCATGCAGATGCGCATAGCGCACGATCAACAGCGTGATCAGCAGTGAAACGAGAAAGCCGAGCGCAAAACTAAGCATGAAAGTGGGCCTGAGCGATGACGCCGAATTATACAAATGAAATGCGCTGCGCCCGAAAAAGCAGCAGTCGCCTAGATCACGCGAAATGTCCCAGATAGTGAGTCCAAAGCGCTCCGCAAAGCCCCGCCTGTCATGGATTCCACCTATTTAACCGGGTTTCGCGAAGGCCGTTAACCTGGATGCGGCGAAGTGTAAATGGCGCATCAAACAATACCGCGCGCCGGCGTTTTCCCGATTTCGCCGCCGACCGACCAGACGTTCCGGAGACCCAATGCTCAACAACATCACCATTCGTGGCGGGCTGACGCTAGTGATCAGCGTGTTCGTCGCTTTCCTGCTGACCGTGATCGGTGTCGGCTACGGCGCGCTCAAGCTCGCGAATAGCAGCCTCGACGAAACCCAGCGCAGCGCGGCCGCGCTATCGCATCTGAAGGCGAGCTCCGAGAAGCTGCTGCAAGTGCAGCTTGCGCTCGGCACGTATCAGACGCTCTTCAGCGTCGGCAAGCAGACCGACGATCTGCTGCCGGCCGCGCACAAGGTGCTGGTCGAGTCGAACAAGGACTTCCGCAACTACATGGTCGGCCCGTTCGTCAACGAAGAGGAAAAGAAGCTTGCGCAGGCTGTCGAACAGGCGCGCGCCGCGCTGGTCGATAAGGCCATCGAGCCGGAGTTCAAGGCGCTCGCCGACTTCGACTTCAACACCTTCCGCAACATCCAGGGCGAAACCGCGAACAATTTTTACGCGGCGTATTCGAAAGCCATCGATGCGCTCGAGCACGTGCAGGTCGACAATCAGCACCAGCAGGCCGAGACCGGCGCACAGCGTTTCCGTCTCGCGACGCTGCTGTTCGCCGCGATCGGCGCAATCGCCATCGTGATCGGAGTGGCGGCGCGGATCGGTTTGTCGGCGGCGCTGATCAAGCCGGTCAATGTGACCATCAAACATTTCGAGCGGATCGCCGCCGGCGATCTGACGATCGCGATCGCCAGCAAATCGCGCAACGAGATGGGCCAGTTGCTCAGTGCGCTGACGAAGATGCGCGACGGCCTCGTGGAGACGGTGGCGAAGGTGCGCGGCAGCACGACGGCGATCACGCACGGCGCGAACGAGATTGCGTCGGGCAACGCGGATCTGTCGTCGCGCACCGAGCAACAGGCCGCGGCGCTTCAGCAGACGGCGGCGAGTATGGAGCAACTGTCGGCGACGGTGAAGCAGAACGCGGACAACGCGAAGCAGGCGAACCGCCTGGCGCAGGGCGCGCTGGATACGGTCACGCGTGGCGGCTCGGTGGTGTCGCGCGTGACGCAGACGATGGATGGGATCACCGAGTCGTCGCGCAAGGTGGCCGAGATCATCGGCATGATCGAAGGGATCGCCTTTCAGACCAATATTCTTGCGCTGAACGCCGCGGTTGAGGCGGCCCGCGCGGGTGAACAGGGCCGCGGGTTCGCGGTTGTCGCATCAGAAGTGCGCAGCCTTGCACAGCGCTCAGGCGCGGCGGCGAAGGAAATCAAGGAGTTGATCGGCGAATCGGCGGCCAAGGTGCAGGAGGGGGCATCACTTGTGTCCGACGCGCAGAAGACGATTCAGGAAGCCATGAGCGCGGTCCAGCGCGTCACAGGCGTCATGAACGAGATCGAGGCGTCCGCGCTTGAACAGAGCGATGGCATCGAGCAGGTCAACAAGGCGGTTTCACAGATCGACGAAGTCACGCAGCACAACGCGGCGCTCGTCGAAGAAGCGGCAGCCGCGGCGAAATCGCTGGAAGAACAGGCGGCCGTTTTGCGCGACGCCGTCGCGGTGTTTCGGCTTGATGGGAACCCGTCAGTGTTGGCCACCCGTGATCGAGCGTTATTGGATTCCGGCGGCCGCAGTCGTGCATCGCTACCGAAAAACATCTCATCTGTTCAGGTCATTTAAGTCCTGACGCTACTCTGCCCGGCCGGTATTCTCGCGTCGAACGCGGCCCGGAAGCGGTGCCTGCCGGTGAACGCGGCGCGGTCTCGCGGTGGTGGCCCGGAACTGCGCAGTCTCGCGCCGCGCTCGGGCGCGGCGGCGGAGGTGAAAGGCCGCATCGCTCCTGTCCGAAGCGCTGAGGACGATTCACGAAGCCATGAGCGCGGTCGATCACGTTACCCGCGTGATGAACGAGATTGAGGCGTCCGCATTGGGGCAGGGCGACGGGAACGAACGGGGAACAAGGCCGCTTCACAGATCGACGAAGTCGCGCAGCGCAATGCGGCGCCCGTCGAGGAAGCGGCCCGGGCGACGAAATCGCTGGAATGTCAGGCGACGGTGGCTCGCGATTCAGTAGAGGTCTTTCTACTTGACGATGATGCGTCAGCCATGGCTGCAAAGACATCGCTTGACGGAATCGCGCACCGTCCGAGTACAACACTCGGCGAAATCCCGTGTGCCTTCGTACTACGCGCGCTATCGCGATAAGGTCGCTGGGCGCTGTCAGAATTATGTGTGCGGAGTTCATCGGGCGGTACGTCAAGATAGCCCCATGCTGACTGAACGAGCATGGCGAGGAGGAGCGGGAAACCCCAAATAGCTTTAGGTGGTTCCCGTCTTATTGCCTACTTGACGGAGACGCACAAATTATCTCTAGAACATGACGGAGCGCCAGGCAAACGGATATTTATTCAACCGATTTTCCAACTTGCATGACGACGCGCGCATAGGAGACTGAGGATACTTCCTCAATCTACAGAGATTTCCATGTCACTGCCCCCTCGCCCTGTCTCCTCACTTGGGCGCACAACTCGCCAGCGGTACACGGACCGCATTCAAGCAGTCGCTGACGGTCCAGATACCTTCAACATCCTTATCGATGGGCAACTGCGCTTCCGCTTGGAAGGCGAGAGCCAGTGGCCGGCCCAATGGCGACTGTACGCCATTACGGATGTCGCGCGCGCCGCCCAGTGCCTCGCGATCGAGAACGAATATTGGGATATCGTTTCCCAGCTCGAGTGCGGCGTGCACTTGATGCCGAGCGAGAACATTAGACCCGTGACGAGTAGGGCATCGGGCGACTCAACCTATGCTCGCTGGCCGGAGTATTTGCGCGAGCGCTAATCGATGCCGCTGGTGATGTGTTCATCGCGCAAAAGTCGCCACAGGCCGCGACGAAGTGCACGGCAAGTAAGAACGCCTTGTCATCGCAGGCCGCGATGAGACGCTCCCTGACTGTCAATCCGGTATCCACTTCACGGGATCGCGCATGCCTCGACGAGCAGCTTTCTTGCATAGCACTGCTACGTCGCCCTCAGGAAATTCCGATCAAACGCTGCTGCCATGATGGCGTTTATCACCCGAAGAGTGTTCGGCGGGCGTCACGCCGAGCCAGGCCATCAGCTGGCGGGGATGCACGAAGCGTGAGAGATCGCCGAGTTCGGCGAGCATGCCCACCGCCGTGGTGAACTGGACGCCGCGCATCGCCTGCAGGCCCAGTACGGCCGGATAGAAGCGCCAGTTAATCACCGCCTCGCGCAAGGCAGCCTCAAGACGGCTGCATTGCGCGAGGCGGTCCTCGATCGTGCGCCGATGCTCCTCAAAGGCCAGTTGTTGCCACGCGCTGTCGAACGAATACTCGCTCAGCCAACGCCGGTGGGCCGGGCCCCAGTTCGCGGTGCCCGTATAGCGCACCCCGTGCGAAAGCAGAAAGGCCTTCACCCGTTGGCGCGCCTGTTTCAGATCATCTTTAGCGGTGACCCAGGCGCGCGCCAGATCCCGGAACGCTTCATCTTCAACGCTCGGTACGTACACCGCGGACAGGTCGCCCGCACGCAGCGAGCGTACAAGCTTGACGGCATCACGTCGATCGGTCTTGACGCGCTCGCCGGGCTTCTTCGGAATCAGCGAGGGGGTACACACCATGCACTCGAATCCTCTTTCGACCAGTTGGCGATAGAGGCCATAACCGCACGGGCCGGCTTCGTAGACGATGCGTATGCGGCGCGCTTTGGACTGCAGGCGTTTGCACAGCCGATCGATATCCGTCTTTGTGGTACCGAATTTACCCAGCAGTTCGACTTCGCCCATGCCGATCGCGTACGCCACCGTAATCGACTCCTTGTGAACATCGAGTCCAACGTACGCCGTGCTATCTTGTTCCATGCTGGCCTCCGTGCCGGAAATCGCCGGGTGTGGCCCTGTCCACACCGTGCGGCTCTGGCAGCAATGCTAACCCGCGTTGGATTTCTCGCGGCAGGCCAGCCTCTGCCTCACGGGAAGTCATACTGCCTAGCCCCAACTTGCGTTTCGTGGACCCCATGTGATCCTAGACCTGTCCTTGCGTCGAAGACGTAGTTAGACAGACCGGGAGCAGTTAGATCGTAGGCACCCGATCTCCTGACTTAATGGGCAATTTCGCAAGCTGCGTACCGTGGCAACGGATCGCCATTCTCACAGGACCACAAAATGGAAATCAAACGTTTCATCTTTCAATCCAACGGCGCGGAGGTCATCAAGGTGACAGACGCCGGTGTAACAGGTTATATCGCCGCATCCATTCCACTGGAAGCGCTTGCAATCTGGCACCGGCGAATTGGCGCTCAACTGAAGCGGATCAGCCGGCTCCGGTATCGTCAGCGACTCGGGAAACGTCGCAGATTGAAGCCAGTGCGCGTTCGCACGCGCCGCCGCCGTCCAGAGAAACGCTATCGCGGCCGCATGCGCCATTGGAGCGGCGCCCCGCGCCAATTGTGCAGGCAATAGCGTGCACCTGAACAGGTGTGCCTAAGAATGACATTGTTTGAACGGGCGCACGGCATCGCGGGCGTTGATCGCTGTCCGAGCCTGTCTTCGAACCTGAATTGTTGAGGTGAAACGCCGAACCGATTCAACGCGTCGACCTTACTTTCGTGCACTCGCCGTGCCAGGTGCCGCCAGGGTGCCGACTAGTGCCCGAGGTTGCTAAATTAGCGTCACGCTTTGACCAGAGCATCCAGAGCATCCAGAGCATCCAGAGCATCCAGAGCATCCAGCGCATCCGGCGCGGCCAGATGTCCGCGCGCCATCGGCCGACGAGTCTTCGGCACGTCATAAACAGTCGCCGACGAACTGAACACAAACTGATTCACATCGAGCGCGCATCACGTCGAGCAAGGTCAGCAGACTGACGAGGTTGTTGCGGTAGTGCTCGATAGGCTTCGCGGCGATCCGCCGACTGCCTTTAACGCCGCGAAGCCTCGGCTTCCGCATTGTGCCCGATGGGTCATCGTGTAAAGGCGGCGTCTGCTTGCATTCGCTGAATCTTCCCTGACACTTGGCTCGCGATTGTGCGCTGGCTGTATCAGCAGATTCACAGTCGTCAACCAACATCAACCAGACTGGAATCCTCACGAAAATGAAAAAACGACTTGCTGAACATCTGTTTCCGCCCGACAAGAGCATCGTGCGCTACGGCGGCTTGTCCGTCGTGTCGCTGTTATCGGCTGCCGGGTGACGTATGCGCCACCGTCACTGATGAAGCGGCACATGACACGCGGCACTTGCCTAGAGCAAAGTGAGCGGCAGGCGGGTGAAGAGACGACTTTCTCTTAGCCCGTACGGTGCTCACGATTAAGGAACGCGATCTTCATTTCCATCACTGGACTGCACCTTGCAGTCCGTCACTATTGATGTAACCCGATGACCAATATCCACAGATACTGGCGCGTGTTCTGGGGCGAGTATTTCGCCCTCTTCATGGAGTGCATCCACTACCAGTCGCCGTAGCGTGCCGCCTGACCCGCAGCCGCAAAAAGTAAGTTAATTTTATCCGGCCGAGTGCTTTGCTGATCTGAAATCAGGCGTTCAGCGACACGCACTCGCGACGTTTGCGTTCAGTTATTCAGAAGAGAGACTGGCATTGCGTCGGTTATCTGTTTCTTCCGTCGCGCAATAGTCTCACTTTCACACTCAATAAAATGGAGTCCGAATGAACGTTTTGAAAAAACTAGCTGAATATCTCTTTCCATACGACAACGGCAATATCGGCCTTCTATTGCTCGCTATCGCGACGGCTGCATTGAGCAGTGGCGTCGTTGCCATATGCTTATGGATCGTGCATTCCCCTCCCGCACTGTCAGCGTCGGACGCGGTGCAGCTCGATTGTCTCGAACGCTGCGAGAAGATGTGCGACAGACAAACCCGTTAGCTCTCGCGCCACGCGAAATTTCTCACCAACTCTAGAGAGGAAACACACATGGGAAACTTTCGATCCTACTGGCACGTTTTCTGGACAGAATGTCTTGCCATATTCCTTGATTACGTCCAGCCGTTGGTCGTCGTCGCGCGATGGCTGCGTAGTAGAAAATAAGATGTAGTCTGCCATCCGCTTTACGCCCACGCCCGAGACGGTGTGGGCGGCTCGCCTCACGATTCCTTCCGCCCGTCTCCTCCCGAGTTTCCCTTCTGCGTCATCCGCTCCGCGATCCTTCGCGTGGGCACGTCGCATCTCCATCTCCAATATCCGCTCACCGTGCGCCTTTCGCGGTCGCCCATCCACAGAGCCGTTCCTGCGCGTCCTGATTCGTCGACTTGCATCCGTCTTTTCGTGCGCGACGATGGGTCTGTGTTCTTCGCATCTGAACGAACCACCTGTCCCATTCATCAAGGAGAAACTTCATGCAGAGCGATCGTCCTCAGTCCCGTCTGAACTTCATTGACCCGGCTTACGCAGAAATCCCGTGGTATTTCCACTGGCTGTTGAACACCCTGGGCGCGATCGGCCTGGCTGCTCCGTATCTGACGGTGCTGATCCCGTGCTTCGCAGCGGTGTGGGGAGCCGGCCAGTTGCAGTTGCTCTTCGGCTCCGCCGCATACGGAACCGTGCCGGCCCTGATGTCGATGATCAGGACCGGTGCGACGATATTTGGCATCGAGATGCTGTTCACGATGTATTGCACCCGTCACGAGTGGGAGGAGGTCGTGCGCAGGATCATCCACGAGGCGTGCGAGGAATTCCTGCAGCCGTGGTTGCGCTGACCATCCGACGTCCTTTCCATCTTTACCAGGAACAACCATGAGACACCTCGTCCGTTCTGTATCCGGATTTGTCCTGCATTTCGTGCTTGCGACAGCGCTGTATGGCTGGGCACACGCGATCCTGCATGAACTCGCATCAGGGAAGCTGATGCATGCCAGAAACCGACCCCTGATACTGGGCGTCACCGTCGCGCTGGCGGTGCTGTTCTGGTTCCTGTATCACAGATATCACTTCGTTCGGCGCATCGCCCTCTTCATGCTCGGGCTGGCGGTTCTTCAATCTCTTGTCCATCTGAATCGCCCCTGGCTGACGGCGTTTGCCGGGTGTCTGGTGCTCGCGCTGGTGGCAGGCGTCTGGTACCGACGGGCCCACCCGCTCTCGCCGTCAACCCGCAGGGCAAACGTCTCCGACGCCCGGCGCGAAAGTTATTTCCAGGCTGTCTTTCCCGGAGCAGCGTCACCGACGCGGCCGTCGCAGCCAGCAGCGCCTGCGTTCGCCCCTGATCCGGTTCGTGCCGCTGAACCTGTCTACAGTTTTGACGAACTCGTCGCGCAACCGCGTTTCGATTTCTCCCAGATCGTCGGGATGGCTGCGACGAAAGCGAGATTGCTGGGTGCCGCACGCGAAGTTATCGGAAATCCAGAGCGCGCGCGCAACGGCGTCCTCCTGTTCGGAGAGCCCGGCAACGGCAAGACCATGTTTGCCGAGGCGCTCGCTGGCGAACTGGGCGTGCCATTCTTCGCGCTCGACTACGGTTCGGTCGCAAGCAAGTGGATCAATGAGACGCCGGCGAAGGTCAAGGCTGCATTCGCCCAGGCACTGAAGCTCGGCCACGGGGTCTTCTTCATCGATGAATTCGATAGCTACGTCAAACCCCGCGGGGACGGAACACACCACATGGACCGGGACCTCACGAATGTGATGCTCACTGAGATCGTACGCCTGCGCGGCACGCGAATCGTCCTGGTCGCCGCGACAAACAACGTCGCCGCACTGGATAGCGCGGCGATTCGCGAAGGCCGGTTCGACTTCAAGGTTGAAGCACCTCCGCCAGATCTCGAAGCCCGCAAGGCCATACTCCGTCGCTCGGTAGGCGAAGCAATGGGTTTCCATGCGCTCACCGCACCGATGCTCGCAAATCTCGCAGCGCGCTGGGAGGGATTCAGCGCCGCACGCCTCGCATCGGTCGGGCGCGAGCTGGCTGACATGCGTCGTGAGGGCGCCATCGGCGAAGGCAGCCTGAGCTTCGATGTTGCGATGCGTGCGATGCGACGCCTACAGGGCTCGAAAGGCAGGCTTCCTGAAAACGTGAAGTCGATCGACGAAATCATCATGCCGGATGTCTCGCGCAACGATCTGCATGATCTCGCCTTCAGGCTGCGACACGCCGACGGCCTCGAGCGGCTCGGCGGCAGCCTGCCGCGCGGCGTGCTGTTCTACGGGCCACCGGGTACTGGCAAGACACAGGCGGCCATGGCGCTCGCTAAAGCCAGTGGGTACGCGTTTCTGAAGACGACGGGGGCCGAACTGCTCGCGAACCCCTCCGCGTGGGACAGGCTCGTCAGGGACGCGAAGGACCTCCGGCCAGCGATCGTCTTCATCGACGAGGCGGACGATGTGCTGGGCGAGCGCCGTATGTCAGGCGTCGCCCCGGTCACGAACAAAGTGCTGACGACACTGGACGGTGCGGACGGGCGGCTGCCGGACGTTCTGTACATCTGCGCAACGAACCATCAGGACGCGCTCGACCGGGCTGTGCTTCGTGGCGGGCGACTTGAAGAGAAGGTCGCGTTCTCGGTACCGGAGCATGAAGCCCTGACGTCCTACGTCCGCATGCGTTTCAGGGTCATGGCCGGCGACGTGTTCGCCGTCTCACGCCACACGATGGACTGCGCTGTCGCCGGTCTGAAAGGCCATTCGATTGCGGATGCTGACGCGGTGTTGCAGCGAACCATTGACGCCGCAGCCGTGCGGCATCTACGCGAAGGCACTGCGGTGATCACCGCGGAGGATGTGCGTACCGCGTTGCGCAGCAGGTTCGCGCTGGGCTGAAGACAGTACCGGAAGCGTGTCGCGTTGCAATCCAGAGTTGGCGCGATATCGTCACGATGTGCGCCACCAGTGTCGCACATCTCCCTATAGAGAAGGAATGACCATGCGACTTCTTATCCTCGAGACCACTTCGTTTGACGCCATGCAAGAGCGTATGGACGCAATCCTCGACGGTCAACACCCCGATTCAACATTCATATTCTTCGAGGAGCCAGAGGGGTTGCTGAGGACCACTACCGCGAAACGCATGGAGATGATCCGGCTGCTGCTGCACGACGAAGGACCGATGACGGCGGAGGCGATTGCCATGCGTCTGAAGCGTGGCAGGATGATGGTAGGCCGCGATCTCGAAGCGCTTCTCGAGTCGGAAATCATCGACCTCGATCGGGATGCACGTTACCTGTTCGAGTTCGATGGCATCAGGATCCGGTTGCAATTCCCGCACTCTGAACACAGGGTGGCGCAGTCTTGAACACGGACACGTGCGAAATGGTATTTGGTTTCCATGAATCGGGCACCATGCGAATCAGCCGTCTCGAGTATCTATCGGTTCCGGAGGACGGGAAGCTGCCCTCCGGTGCGTTCATCGAAGTAGATGGTCTGTACCTCGTCAGCGCTCCCCAGGGCGGCGACGGTATGGACGGGATCGTACGCGACCCGGCGCACTGGGCGGTGTGTCTGTTCCCGCGCGACGCTCATGGCAACGTCTTGGGCTGGTTCATGGAATTCGATTCAAGACGCGACCTCATTAACGCTCTGGGAGATGGCATCTCGACAAACGCAATCATGTGGCTGCAGTGACGAGCGAGACGATCATGTTGCGGCGAGGATGAAAGCTCTTGTGGACCCCCTCGCCTTCGGGCGAAGCTTCCTGCGACTCTAAACGCTGCGGAGGTCGGTGGCTTGGATCACTGGTACCACCGATCTTTGCCGAACTGTTTCCAGCAAGCGTCCGCGCTACCGCTCAAGGTCTTATATACAACACTTGCCGTGCGACGGGCGCGCTTGCGCCCGCGCTCGTCCGGCCGATGTCGAAGGGCCACAATGTCGGCGCTGCGCTCGGAGCGACAGCGAGCTTCTTTGCGCCCGCGGCGGTGATCGTTTTTTCTTCCTGCCGGAAACTCGAGGGCAAGAACTCGAGTGACGACAGTTTCCGCAGGGCTTTAAGATCATCGGGCGCATCAGGCCGAATGGGTCCCGTTGCGGCGTCCACCGGATGTTGTATAGCGCGCGCATGCCGCCCCGCTGTCCGGCAACTCGGCATCGAGTTCGAAGATCGCATCGACTTCGCGCGCCGGCGCCAGTGCAACAGAAATAGCGATGACGTTATCAGTAGTTTCTTAAATAGTACTGATACTACGATCTTGCAACAACCCGGTATTCGTTTTGTTGAAGTACCCCAACTCCAGAGAGCCGCGCCAGCGACATCCTTCAGGGAAGCCGGCATCTCGCGCTTTCACGTCGACCTGCTGCCCCCGTCGCCCGATGAAAGCTTCCCGATCCGGGCAGTGCCTGAGTTGAAAGCCCACGCCGTTGGACTACCGTATCTGGCGTACCTGTTGGGTACGTCGCAGACAGGCACCCTTCTTTCGCGGCACGGGGCCGTCCCCGTGCGAGTTCCCGATGCGAATCGCTTCGCAATACACAAACTGCTGGTCTCGCAGCTGCGTGATCATGCGAGCACAAAGGTTCTGAAAGACGTACAGCAGGCGGCAGTCCTTCTGGCATGCCTTGGCGAGCATCATCCGGGCAGCATTGAAGACGCTTGCGCTGCGTTGCCGAAGAGTGCACGGCGCCGTACCACGCGGGCCTTGAAGGTTCTGGAGCCTTTGCTGAATCCCCATCCGGCCGCGTGGAACGAGATAACGGAAGCGTTATCGGCCTGAGTGAACACGGCAGGCCGCTGCTGTCCTTCCGCTGGCAGGTCGGTAACGATGCGGCAGGGCAGGGCGGGCGTCCCCGCGGTAGCACGGGCAGCGCACGATAAACCTTACCGCCGACTTCCCAATCAATGGAGACGATAGTTGCCGGTCCAATGGTCGTCCCACTAACACTTCAACGATGGCAGGGGTGTCGGCCTTGTGCAAACCTTTTTATCGCATCGCCCACGGGGTGGCAGAGGACCATTTTGGTGAAGCAGTTTGTTATTGCAACTCCGAAGCGCACAGGAGTATCGAGTAAATCCCTCCGGCTGAGCTGGATGACGCACGTCACCAGTCACCAGTGACAATGCGTGATTCCTCTGGACGGGCGGTAACCGGGTGTTTTGGAGTGCGAGCGCGCAACTTGCGGAATTCGTTGCGTGGCGGAATCCAACTTCCTCCGTTAAATCAACGGCATGATCCTGGAGGCCTGTCTCACTGTGAGACAAACTGCCCTCGATGACGGGTGCTGCGATGCGTCTCCTGATCGTGGGTGGTATGCCCGTGCGCTATACCATGGCTCCCTATCTGTGGGCTGGAAATGAACCGCCACTTGCCACCTTCGGCTGGTACGTGAACCCCGTGCTTGCCCTGGCCGTCGAGACAAGAGTGGGGTCATGGCTTGGCGCGGCGTGAGGAAGGTATGGCGCCTCTAGCTCTCTACCGGCCCCAACGATGACAAATATGAAAGGGGTAATTTCCTCCGCATTTTTGGCTCTCTGCGACTGTCTGAACGAACGGGGCCGCCTCTAAGCGCCCGTCCGGCGTAACCGTAAAAATTATTTTCACTTCCCCCTGAAATCCGCCTCGCACAGTCCGATAAAGGTTGCAGCGGACATCACCAGCCGCTAGACCCGGAAATCCGGAGTCTTCGTGCTGAAAGCGCGTATCAGGGACGCGCGCTTTCAGACGCTAAGTGTGGGCCGCTATCGGAAAATCGGAACTTCTGTTCAGAGTCTACGGAAGTTCGGCATCGGCGCGGACTCGGTCGGCCTTGCGGCGACCGTCATCCGTCTCAGCGCGGCCACGAAGCGTCATTCGCCCGCCCCGCCGCTCGGACATTCAGGCGTCGGTTCCACCCAGGAGGCGGCCATTCAATTCGCGATGTTGAACGTTGCTTCATCGGCCGAAGCGGCCATTGCCCCTGCCTCACTCGTGACTGCCAGTGAATGACCGCTTCCGCGCAAAGCCAACGTCCTGCATCGACCTAATGTCGGCCTTGCCCCCGAGACTCGCCCTGGTCAGGACGAAGGCGCTCAGCCTCCTAATGCCGGAACGGCGTTCTGCAAGATCGCTTCGATCCCTTCGATCCTTTTCCATACGTTGTTACTCAGCAGTGTTCGGGGCATTCCGTCTCACGCGCAAAAAGCAGGATGCAAACACATTTCAGCAAATCCAAACAGAGCCTGGCCCATGTGCCGCAACGGATCGTTTCGACATCGCAAGGCGCCATGCTTGCGGGGGCCGGGGTAGGCTTCGGTCGAGCAATCCGGATCGAGAAATCGGTCAGCGGGCTACTGCCGGCCGCCTCGGATTGAGATGCTGCGTCGGCGGCACCGGCGAATGCGAATGTCGCGTCCGCCAGCGACGACATCAGAACCTCCAGAAGAGGAAGTGTCGATGCCGTCGCGCATGGACCGTGCGTGGTGGCCGCGTCTCGGGGCCGAACTGCGCATCCGGATCAATGACCCTCGCGCGCAGCGCCATGTCGTAGAACGCGCCCACCACCGGTAAGGCGCTGTGCGCGCCCTCGCCCCAATAGTCGTTGCCGAGCGTCACACGTGCATCGTCGAAACCTACCCACGCGCCTGCGACCAGTTGCGAATGCATCAGGATGAACCAGCTATCCGTGTTGTCCTGCGTCGTGCCCGTCTTGCCGGCCACGTCGGCGCGAATCCCGAAGCGCGTCCGGATACCTGCGCCGGTGCCCCGGTTAACGACGTCGCGCATCACGTCGACGAGCGTTTGCGCGGCGCCGGCGGGCAGCGCCTGTTCCGGCGATGCGCTCGCGAATTCGGCGAGCACCTTGCCGTCGTGATCCTCGATGCGCGTGACCATGCGCGGTTCGAGATAGGCGCCGCGGTTCGCGATCGTGCTGTACGCCGAGACCATTTCCTTGAGCGTGACGGGGCTCGTGCCGAGCGCGAGCGACGGCACCGCTTCGAGCGGACTCTCGCGCACGCCCATCGCACGCGCGAGCTGTGCGACCTTCTCGGGACCTTCCTTTTGCATGAGCTGAGCGGTGACACGGTTGCGCGAATACACAAGTGCGTCGCGCAGCGTCATCGGTCGGCCGGTGGGCGGTTCCGCGTCGGTAGGCCGCCAGCTCGCATGCCCAGTCAGCGGAATGGCGACGTTCCGGTCGACGATCGTATCGCTCGGCCGCGCGCCGTCCGCAAAAGCCGCGCCGTAGACGAACGGCTTGAACGTCGAACCCGGCTGGCGCCGCGCCTGCTGCACGTGATCGAACGGCTCGTCACTGAAGTCGCGGCTGCCGACCCATGCCTTGATATCTCCGTTGCGCGGATCGATCGCGACAAACCCCGCCTGGATCTGCGTCTTGCTCCGGCAGAGCGCGCGGACGAACGTGGGGTTCGTGCCGAGCTTCCTGAGCGCGGCCGGATCCGATTGACCAGCATCGCGTGCGGCGCGGTAATCGGGCGTCTGCCGGATGAATGTCTGGAACAGGTCGTTGCCCGGCCAGCAGCCCGTGCGTTCGTTCCATGCGTCGTTCGCGATCGATTGCAACTGGTTCGTCTGCCAGTCCATCGCCTGCGTCGCCATCGCCTGCAGGCGGGAATCGATGGTCGCGCGCACGACCAGCCCGTCGGTATAGATGTTATAGCCATTGCGATCGGCCCATGCGATCAGCCACTTCCGCAATTGCGCCGAGAAATGAGGCGCGGTGCCTGGTGGCGCGGTCTGCAACTCGAAATCGACCTTAAGCGGTTGTCGCTTCAACCAGTTGTAAGCGTCGACCTTGAGCTTCCCGTACTTGTTCATCTGCCCGAGCACTGTGTTTCGCCGCTGCAACGCGCGCTCGGGATTGAGCACCGGGTTGTAGGCGCTGTTGGCCTTTAGCATGCCGACGAGCGTCGCGCTTTCGAGGATGTCGAGCTGATCGGCCGATTTGCCGAAGTAGGTGCGTGCGGCCATTTCCACGCCGTAGGCGTTGTACAGGAACGGCACCGTGTTCAGGTACGTCTCGAGGATCTGATCCTTGCTGTACACGGCTTCGATCTTGAACGCCGTGATCGCTTCCTTAAGCTTGCGCGTGAGGGTCGGCGCGCGGCCGATTTCGTCGGGATACAGGTTGCGCGCGAGCTGCTGCGTGATCGTCGAGCCTCCCTGCCGGTCGCCGGAGAACGTATGCAGCGCGGCCGACGCGGTGCGCTTCCAGTCGATGCCGTGATGCTCGTAGAAGCGGCGGTCCTCGGTCGCTATCAATGCATCCACCATGTACGGCGAGATCTGTTTGAGCGACACCCACTCGCGATTGACTGGCTTGAATTCCTCGAGCAGTGTGCCGTCGGCCGACACGATCAACGCTGGCCGTTCGATGCGGGCTTTGCGGATGTCGCCGATGCCCGGCGTAAACGGCACGAGCGCAAGCACGTACAGCAGGAAGAACGCCGGCAACGCGGCGAGCGTCAGCGCGATGCCCCGTCGCGTTGGGTGGCGAAGGCGTCGCAGCGCGCTGTTAAAGTCGAGTCTGGCCTTCGTGCTGCCGGCGGCGGCCAGCGGTTGGATGCGGGCGAGCCACCGTGCGCAATGTTCACGAAACAACGATAAATATCGGCGATTCACGGTAGCGGGGCGCTGGCGGAAAAGCCGGGATCGTACCAAAACGGAACGGCGCTTCCGTCGTCAAAAAAGGGCCCCGGCGCACGGCATTAACAGATGATTACATCTGTTTCGTGTGGACAACGTTCTCTGCCTATGGCCCCGGATTTGCGGTGGGCCTTTGCACGCGATCAGGACGCGGAAATATGGTCGAACGCGATTGCATCAGGCGCGAAGACGGAGGCACGCCTCATATGGATCACTCGCTGAGAATGTCGATCCGGGGATCAGCAGGCTGAGCGCCTTCTTCATAACCAGGGTGAGTCAGATTCCAAGTGTTCTTATTGGGGTGCCGTCAAGATTCGGGCTGGCTTGTACGCTTGCGATCTGGAAAGTCCCACTGCATAGGGATCGGCACAAACCGTGCTTCGAGCGGTTGAGCCGGGGACAATCTCATCACAGCAAGTGCTTGATTTGATTAATTGTGCAGCGCCGCTATCGTACGTTGGCGTCCGAATTCTTGACGGCACCCCAAATACGACGCCGTGCGTGACAGGGTACTCGCCCTGTCGCGCGAGAACTCACAGGAAGCGTTCACGCTCGCCAAGGAACAGATCAGGCGGCACAGATAATCAGTCACGCACTGTGCCCCCGATGCTGGGACGACCGCTTTTCGGGTTGAACCCGCCAGTCGGCAAGCCGAGTCCGGCCCTCAGGCACAGCCCCTCGAACGCGATCGGTAAAATGGCATTAACGCGACCGCGTTACGGATAGCTTCGACAATATCGTACGAGGACGACCGTTCCCGGAAAATCTGCTCAAATACCTCCCAGTGGTATTGCCAGCTGCCTCACCCTGAAAAAGGAAATCCGTTGTTTCAACTCGACAGTTTGCCGAACCAGTGAGGCTGCAGTAGCTGACGCCTGCTCGACGAGCGCTGCGTTTTGCTGCGTAGCCTCGTCCATAAGTGAGACTGCCTGATTGACCTGTTCGATACCAGTGCTTTGCTCGCGAGATGCGCTCGATATTTCGCTCATAAGCGCCGTAACCTGCGCCACGACCGTGCTTACCTGACGCATGGAATCGCCCGCTCCCTGAGCGAGCAACGCGCCGCTTGTCACCCGTTTATTCGAAGTCAGGATCAGATCCCTGATTTCTTTCGCGGCGGCCGCGCTGCGTTGTGCCAGCATGCGGACCTCTGACGCCACCACTGCAAAGCCGCGCCCCTGCTCGCCCGCACGGGCGGCCTCGACAGCCGCGTTTAGCGCCAGTATGTTGGTCTGAAACGCTATTCCCTCGATGACACCAATGATGCTGCTCATTTGCTGGGCGCCCGTCGCCAGCTGACTGATCATCCCGGCAACACGACCCACCTCCGCGCTACTGCCGCCAGTCGCTTCGGACGCGGCGCTCGCCAACGTGCTCGCCTGCATGGCATTCTCGGCAGTGTGTTTAACGGTGGCCGTCAGTTGCTCCATACTTGCCGCCGTTTCTTCCAGGGACGCGGCCTGTTGCTCCGTGCGCCGTGACAGGTCGTCATTGCCGGCTGAGATCTGTGTTGATGCTGTCGCGACGGACTCGGCGGTCTGGTGAACGTGACGGACGACGTCGGAGACCCTCTCATTCATACTGCGCATGGCGTCCAGCAATTGCCCCGTTTCGTCAGTTCTGTCGACGATGATTTCGCTAGTGAGGTCACCGCTTGCGACTGCCCTGGCGACGGTCACAGCGGCCCCGATCGGGCGCGTGATGCTTCGGGTCATGAAGATGGCGAGCAACGTCGCGGCAATCAGCGCGGCAATCGTGACCACCACGACAGCGACTTCCGCGACATGCGCCAACTCGGTAATCGTCGCGCCCTGTTCGGTCGTGCGCTGCATGACGATCTGGATCATTGCGTCCAGCGCCTTTCCGATCGGCTTGTCTGCGCCGGCGACGCTCCTGTCCCGAACATCAATTGCCGCCCCTGACTCCACAAGCGGAGACAGTCGGTCCATCGACGCCCGATACGCTCTCGTTGCATCGAAAAGCGCCTCACTTGCCGTCTGTTCGTCCGGGCCGAGATGCCCACCGGTTTCCAGCGCCTTGACAGCAGCATCGATGTCGTCCAGGTTCGCCAGAAATTTCGCGTTGTAGGCGCCCCCACGAAGTACATAGTCCTTGTAATTATGAACGGCATCGCCGAAAGTGCCTTTGGCGTGCTGCAGAACCTTTAGCTTGGCAAGAGTGACCGATTCAAAATCGGTCCATTCATTTGTGATTCGCGTGAGCTTGATGAATGCCGTCGCGCCGAGTACCACTGTGAGGAGCGCAGCAAGGGAGAATGCGATTGCGAGACGCACCCCGATACGGAGATTTCTGAAACGAAGGAAAGTACCTGTCATTGTTTGTCCTTATCCTGGTCGTGAGAATCGAGAACCCCTTCAGATGCATCGCTGCTGGTCTCATCGAACCGATCGGGCTCAGGCAGATTCCGGCAGCGTGCCATGCATCATGTATTACGGCCTGATTCAACGCGGACTTAAGAGACGGAGCGGCACGAAAAGGTTTGCGACCGGATTATTTTTTCATCAGAATTTACCGATAATTGACCAAGTAATTTCCTAATCGCGAAAGGAACCTGACTAACCTTCAGGTAAATGCCATAGAGCCTCTGCTAGAGTTCCCGATATGGTCCACAGCAATATCCTGGTGCAAGGTAGAAGACACCCAGGCAGGCGATTCCGGGCACGGGCCGACGCGGCACCCGAGAGGTAGTCGGACGGGCATCCAGATCAGTCAGAGCCAGACGCACATCAGGTAGAGGACCCATCTGTTGTTCGATCTGCCACGTTCAAGATCGCTTGCCGGTTAGCGGCCGAACGTTATTGGCTTTCGTGACTAAAAAGATCATCGACAATTCGCCGTGCAGCGCTGTAACCGCCCATCAAGGCATCTGCCTCCGTCGCAAACGGGCGACCGCCGACCTCACCGAAGCGCAGCGGCGAAAATACCGCGACCGCATTGCCTGCCTGAAGAATTCTGACTATCGCCACGTAGCCCGCGCGCGCAGCAGCCTCGGCATTCGGCCGCCAGCTAAAGTCAGATTCGACACCCACCACAAGGGTGTACCCGTGATATTCATACGTACGCGTCATGGCCTACTCCGCTTTCATCTGCCATCCGGCACTCACGGACGCCCGGCATCGCTGCCAGCCGTGTGCGGATCATCTCGAATTGGCCGTCGCGCGCGACAGCCCGATCTGCACGTCGTCGAGTTCAGGGTTGTCTTCCGATTGCTGGACCATGAGCTGCTTGACCCGGACACTTCCCGTGCCCAGGGCGTTGTGCCCACTGTCGAGCGATACGCTGCAGCGTTCGACCAACAGGGTTATGTTGCGCTGTTGTTTGACCGAAATGAAGCGACGTTCGAGCAGTTTCACGCCTGCAAGGATGATCAGGAAAATGATCGTCACGCCGAGGGCGGCGGTGTACATCCCACCACCGACCGCCAGACCGATTCCTGCGACCGACCAGAGGCTGGCAGCGGTCGCCAAACCTCGCATGATCTCTCCACGCAACAGGATTGGCGCCAACCACTATAAATGGCCGCTCAGGATCGAACCGAGTCGGCCGCGTCGGGCAGAGGTCGGCCATGAACGGTCGTTCCACATACGCCCTTGAATTGTTGGCAATCGCTATCCCGAGCGGGAGCAGCCTCCGGCTAAACTACGGTTCACAGGCAGCGGTGTGACAGACGTTGAATGATCTAAGCCGCACGAACGCGGTGAACCGGAAGATCCTCTGACCATGAAAGGAAAGGAGAGACCTCATGCCGAGCCTTGAGCGAGCGCGATCGACTATGCTTATCGACTCTGTCTGGCGCATGGTGCTTCGCCTCGGATTTCCGCTCGCTCGCGCCTGGTGGCACCTTCGACGGCCTCGCCATGAGGGCGCGCTAGTAGCAATCTACGTCGGGCAGGCGCTGTTGCTGGTGAAGTCATCGTACCGGACCGAGTGGAGTTTTCCCGGCGGTAGTATCCGGCCCGGTGAGACGCCTGATGCAGCGGCGCAGCGCGAAATGGAGGAGGAGATTGGTCTCTCGTCGTACCCATTACTCCCCGCGGGCAGTGTCTGCGGCGTTTGGGACGGACGAAGAGACCGGGTGCATTTCTTTGAGCTGCACCTCGATTGCATACCCGAGCTGCGGCTTGATAATCGTGAGATTATCGCCGCGCATCTGGCATCGCCGGGGGAATTGCCCGGCATCGCGCTGACAGGGGCGGTCGCTGCGTATCTCGGCAGAAATCTCTGCTGTTAGTTGGCCCTTTTCCTTTCGGGACATCTCGACGGGCCCTGGTGACGGCAAAGCAGCCGCTCGGTCTTCGTCACTTCTGGTTAGAGCGTATGTGATGGCAGCTTTTGAGGAAATCGAGTGACGCTTACGGGTCGAACTGAGCTGCTCGCGACTCGGCTGCGTTCTGCCAAGTTGAGCCGCTCACACAGGCATTCCGACCGTTCGTTGCTGGGCTAGGAACGAGCTAATCACGCGTTAAAAAGCCGGCCATCCGTGTGGGACATATGGGCATAACACGTTAGCACGCTGGACTACCGTTCGATATCGATGGGTGTTGCTTCACATCGCCCGCCAAAACACAGGTCCCAACTGGCGGAAGTTTGTTCGGCCTCCGGCCGGCGTCTATGCTTAATCGGCGCATTCGCACACTATGATCCAGGAGGCGTGTCATGAAATCCGCGCTATGTGTCGCCGTCGTCAGCATGCTTTTCGGAGTCCAGCTGGCGCACGCCGCCTGCTCGCACGACGCCATCTTTCTCACGCTCGGTGATCAGATTCGCGGTTACTCCGCGCGCGCCAACGGAGCGACCGAACCCTGCCAGGTACTGCAAGGGCCGCTCACTACCCTGATGACGGCCGGGGCGACGGTGATCGACAGGAAGGACGCCTTTCACGTTGCGCAGTTTGGCAATGACACCGTCGACATCTTTCCGCGGAAAGCGGAGGGCAATCAGGCGCCTGGTCGCTCGTTCATGCCGGGGATGACAAATGACCTGCCCGGCATCGCGGTGGACTCTCGCCTCAACGACTTCGTCCTGAGCGTTCGTCTCTCGACTGCGGGCGTGATGGTCGTTCCCGCCAATAGCTCCGGGCCAATACCCAATCCGGTCCGCATTACCGATCCGAATATCACCCAATACCAGAGCATCGCGATCGACGGCGACGACAATCTGCTGATCGCGGGTTATGACATACAGGGAACGGCGATCATTGACACGTTCGGCACGAGCCGAAGCGTGACCGCGCCACCGCTTCTGCGCAGCCTCACGGGTCCTAAAACCGACCTGTTTCCGGGCCGCGATGTTTTTTTCTCACAGATCGCCACGTCGATCGCTGTCGATCCTCGTACGGACGAATTATTCGTCTACAACACGACTGCGGATGCGAGCCAGACCCAGGTGAGCATTTTCGCCGCCAAGGCGAATGGCAACGTGCGACCGATACGGACAATCAGCGGTCCAGCCACGGGAATCATCGGCCAACGCTTGCCGCCGCCGGGTAACAGGATCGCCGTCTCGCCGGATGGACGGCTCTTCGTTGCCGAGCCGAACCTTCGCATTCTCGCGTTCGCGCCGGGAGCAAGGGGCAATGTGGCGCCGTCTCAAGTCATCGAGGACTCCACGCCCGGTCCAGCCAACTCCGGAGGGATCGCTTTCCGGTCGGGGCGAGGCGGGCAACAGGATGAAAACGAATGTTCGATGAAAACTGAAGAAGCCGGTAGAAAATAATCTGGTCAGACTTGTACCTCTAGCGTCGAACGATCGCTTTGGTTAAATCTGAAGGTCTGTTCAGGGTCGGTAGCTGACAGAGGCCTCGTGTCGACCAGGGCCTGGATCTTGTCGGGATTTGCGCCACCCGGCCCCAGCGACGCCACGCTCGCAGCCAACCCGCGCGTCACGGCGGCCATGCGCCCATAGTCGAGCGTCGCAGGGACATCGTGAGCAGTATGGTAGTGCGGGTTGCGCAGGTAGGCGGTGTCCGTCACCATGGCGGCCGGATAGCCGTGGCGCCAGAAGGAAGAATGATCGCTCAACGCAACCCCTGGCACCCACCACGGCAGCGCCGCTGCTTCGAGCGGAAAATTGGACGACGCCTGAAACGCGTTGACGAACCATCGCAATCGGCGCGCCGAGCGAAGATTGGAAACGAAACCGATAAAGTTGCCACACGCTGGATAGAAGTAACGTAGCAAAGGCGGATACCTTTGCGTGCCCGGCTCGTCCCGGTAGTAACCGAGCATCTCGAGCGAAAGCATCAGGCGTATGTGATCCCCGCGCTGCCGCGCGGCTCTCGCGTACCTCAGACTGCCCATGTCGCCGCGGAAGAAAAACGGCGCTTCCTCGTTCGCGAACGCAACGCAGCGCACAGTGTACCGAGGCGAGAGGGCCTGAAGCATCCCCGTGATCTCGAGGAGCGCGGCGACGCCGCTGGCGTTGTCGTCGGCACCGGGGCTGTTTCGCACGGTGTCGTAATGCGCGCCAAGCACAATGATTTCGTCAGACTGAACGCAGCCTGTGAGCGCAACTTCGAGATTGGCACAGGGGACCCCTAGCACCTGATAGTCCTGACGCGTCACTGCACAGCCACGCCTCGTCCACTGCTGCACGATATAGTCGGCTGCCGCGTGCAGCGCGTCCGGCCGGAACACGTTGCGCTCGCCGATGTCTTCGGCGAGAACCTTCACGTGGCGCTCCAACGCCGCAGCCAGGTCAGGGACGTGCGCAGTCACCATGCGATTCTCTCCATCCGTTCACGAACGAATCCCGCCATTGAAGCAGGGGACGGCTACCGGCGAGCGTAACTCCGGCAGCGATTCATATCTCAAATGTGCGCCGCTTCGTGCCCGCATTGCAATCGTCGAGTCGCATGAGCAGGTCCGGGCCGAACGCAACAGCCGCGCGACCGTGGCGTAAGCGCGGCACAGTCCCGCGGCGGCGGCACGTGACCCGGCCCGCGATGTTGGTTTGAACTACCGGCAATTCGTCAACGGCGACAGGGTGGTGATAGCGCTGGCCCGCCGTCAGGATGTACAAAGCTCAAGGAGCGCCTTGCCGTCGGTCACCGGTGCGGCGCACGTGCGGCTTCGGCACACGTAGGCCGTAGGGCGGCCCTTGACCGGGTGGCGCCCCCGGCCAATCGGCACATCTTCGGCAAAGGCCAGCACGCGCGCGGGGAGGTATGCGCGGTGAACACTTGTTACCAGCGCGGCGGCGTCCGATTTGTCGCCCGCAAAGATGATCTCGAGCGGGCTGCGTTGCGCGAAGTCCCAAGCGGCAAGGAGGTGCGTGAAGCCGGCTGGCGCCTTGGCGGCTGCGAGCTCGTATCTCCGGAATTCGTGCTCGGCGCGGTCACGGTAGAGATCGTGGCCGGTGAGCTCATACAGGCGCAAGAACGCAAACACGCTCGTTGAGATGCCCGACGGCCACGCATTGTCGTACGGTGCGCGCGGCCTGTGCACCAATGGCTCGCCGTCACACGGTGTGAAATACAGCCCGTCCTCCCAGAACTTGTCGAGGATGAGTGCCGCGAGTTCGATGGCACGCTCGAGGTAGCGCTTATCGAAGCATGACTCGTACAGGTCGAGCAGCGCATTGGACAGGAAGGCGTAGTCCTCGAGAAACCCTGGTACCTTGGCTCTCCCGTCGTTCCAGGCACGGTACACGCCGCCGTCGGGCAGGGTCAGCTCGCTCTGGATGAAATGGGCGGCACGCTGTGCTGCGCTGAGATACTCGAGGCAGCCCGTCGCCTGGAAAGCGGCACAGAACCCTTCGATCATCAGGCCGTTCCAGCCGGTGAGAATGTTGTCGTCCCGGGCCGGGCGCACGCGTCGGCCGCGCGCCGCCAGCAACCGCTCGCGCCAGCCCGCCAGAAGCGCCGCTTGCAGCGCATCGAGCTCGACCGCACGGTGGAGCACTGTAGCACCGTGTTCGAAGTTGCCGTGTTCTGTCACACCGTAGACCTGGCACGCCATTGCACCGTCGGTATCGCCAAGGACTGCCTCGATGGCGGCTGCTGTCCAGACATAGAATTTGCCTTCCTGTCCTTCGCTGTCGGCATCTTCGCCGGCATAAAAGCCGCCACCGGGGTGCGTCATGTCGCGCAGGACGTAGGCGATGGTTTCCTCCACCACGCGAAGCCAGGCCTGCTTGCCGGTCAGCCGGTAGGCGTCCGCGTACAGCTTCACGAGCTGGCCGTTGTCATAGAGCATTTTCTCGAAGTGCGGCACGGCCCAACGCGCGTCGACACTGTAGCGGGCAAATCCACCGCCGAGCTGGTCGTAGATGCCGCCGGCCGCCATGTGGTCGAGCGTGCGTTCCACCGCGTCAAGCAGCGCGGGCTCGCCACTTCGATGATAGACGCGCAGCATGAGGTCATAGCAGCTCGGGTTGGGAAACTTGGGGGCGCCCCCAAGCCCGCCATGGACCGGGTCAGTGTTCCGTGCCAGGGCGCAGGCTGCCTCTGCCGGCAGATACCCGACGCCGGCGGCTTCGCCGCCCAGATTCGCTTGATCGAGCTGTCGGAACCCCTCCCGAAACTGCGCAATAGTGTCGCGCAGCTCCGCTCGCCGATGCCGCCAGGCTTCGCTCAGAATCATCAGCACGCGCACGAACCCGGGGCGGCCATAGCGGTCGTCCGGCGGGAAGTAGGTGCCGCCGAAAAACGGCTCTCCCTGTGGCGTAAGGAACACGGTCAGCGGCCAGCCGCCTCCTCGTCCCGTCAACTGGCTGACTTGTTGGTAGATGTTATCGATATCGGGACGCTCCTGCCGATCGACTTTGATGCTGATGTAGCGCTCGTTCATCAGGCTTGCGATACGCGGATTCTCGAAGGATTCGTGTGCCATGACGTGGCACCAGTGGCATGCGGCGTAGCCCACGGAGAGCAGGATCGGCTTGTCTTCCTCGCGGGCGCGGCGAAACGCCTCTTCGCTCCACGGATACCAGTCCACCGGGTTCTTTGCGTGTTGCCGGAGGTAAGGGGAGGTTTCAGTGGCGAGCCGGTTAGTCATGGCGGTCTCCAGCCGGGCTTACGCGCCGGTCATCATGACAAATGTCGCGCAGAGCCCTGCGCTGTGCAAGTGTGCGGCTGGCGGGTTTCTGGCCGACGGTTTTCCCTGCGCGCACGGAACCTGGGCGCACGCCCTCCGGCCTCGATCGCCGTCCGCTTCGTGCTATCGGGGGATTGCCTGCCGAGCCACATCGCGCAGGCCAATCGCGGCACGGCAGCCGTACCCGCCCGGAGACTGCTGTCGGGCGTGGCTTGCGGCATGGGGGCGCACCGGGAGGAAGTTCCGCCGGCTTTCGGTCGGCGCGCTATAGGGTCGCGATGAACTCGTTCCACGCGGTCCCTTGCAGGGTCTCGGTGGTGGCGTGTCCACAGGCGCGGATGATCAACGCTGCTCTTTCGAGCTGTTTCAGATCGTCAGACTCGACGATGTCCACCACATCGAAGCGCCCGAGTGTCAGATAGCTGTCTTTCCAGGTGACCGCAGGGCATTCGGCCTTGATTTTCCCGGCGACTGTGGCGGCGAGTTGTTTCAGGTCTTTGGGATCCTTGAACGCGTCAGGCGACAGACGGCTAAGGATGACGTACGTGGCCATGGAATACCTCCGTACAAATAATTGACCCGCAACAGGGCACGGCAGGCACACGAAGGAAAATAGCCTCCCATCAAGGGCTAGCGCCCCCGTGCTCTTTGATTATAGCGGTGCCCCACGTCCTGGGTGCCCGAAACCCGGTCGTATCGTTTTCAGAGCAAGGGATGTCCCGAGACGCGACCGTGCCTTCGGCTTTCGCAAACCGTCGAATAAGCGCCTAGTGTTGAACCCGGCTGGTCGCGATCGTCGCAAACCGGCCAATTTGAGCCGCTCGAAGATAATTTGTGACCGTCCGCTAGCTGACCCACAGGCGACCGTCGCCGGTGATAACTTGACTTTTCCGTTCATCAGCCTATCAAGAACAGAATCTGCGCCGCACGCTCGCGGTGAGCGCGTCGCTGTCGGTCAACAGATGGACGGTGTCGTGCGCGCCGTTGTGAGAGGATAGGACGATCACCGAGCGCAATTGAAAACGCGGCCCGTAGAGGCGCCGCGTTTGCTGCGATGATTGGGGGAGCGAATGGGTTTGTTGAGTTCGGCTCCTGACTTCGGGTCTTGGCTTCGTTGGCGCACTCAGTTGGTTCCCTTACTTGGATTCTTGTGCCTCATTCTTGATCGCCTGGCCTCCCTTCGAAATGTCCTGGCCTGCGCCCGCCATCGTGTTGCAGCCGGCGAGAACTGCGGTACCGGCAATCAGCATCCATGCAATCAATCGAATCATTATCTTCCCCTTGTTCAAATCAGGATCGGACCAGATTAATTTTAGACGATTTTGCCGTCGGTTCTGCCTGTTTCGCCTATTGGCATCGTTTGACGCGGCATCCGTTGAAGTTCGTTAAGTCTGCTAGGGGTTCCCTTTGATTATGCGTTTTACCGGGGTAGCACGATCTTGGTCTCATGTCGATGCGCTCGTGGAAACCGGCGTTTTGCCCTGTTCCTTTCATTTCGGAAAACGTGACGTTACCCGTCGATTGGTACGTCGAACCGCGTCCGACAACCTGGGCATTTGAATGGCTCGAAGTTACCTTGCGCCGGCAATGCTGCGAGCGGCTGCTCCTCGCCAGCGAGGTAGCAGACTGGGCACGGAAACGCTTCGTGCGATCGAAGTCGGTGCCACCGATCGACAAACCGCTGAATGTCGATAGGCTGGGTGCCGTTCGCTTCGAGGTGGTCGAGAAGCACGTGGAACAGAGCGGGGCTTTGCATTGAGACCTCCGCAGCAATTTCCAGCCATCGTAGCATCCGCCACCCATGCACGGCTGGCGCTCCAGCAGTTCCGCGCGCAAGCCACAGCGGATGTTCACTGCTAGTGTGGTGGTGGGGATTTTCCCCGGTCATCGGGAGAAGGCGATGTCGTCAGACCCCGCCACAAAATCCGCCGAGCCACCTGCGCCGCGAGACAAGCCGCTTCCTGCTGCGGCGCAGCAGGCCGAGTCATCTGCACGGGACGCAAATAAAGACGAGCCGGTACCGCATGAGCGCCCGCCAGTCCGATCAGACGACAACTGACTTTCCGCCGCGCCCTCGGCTTAACGGAAGGGTTCGTGTGTGCGGAGGTCAGAGGCCTCTCGACAGGTAGTAGCTACGCACCAGTGAAATCTGAGAGCGACTCGACTGCCCATCTCGGCCGCTTCAATGAAGAATTTTCGCCCGGGAGCGAACTCCCTGCAGCGCAAAGTCCGGCGCCGTCGCTTATCGTCCGGTTTGTGGCAGGACAGCGGACCTAAACTCGTGGCAGTTGACCGGCAGCAACGGGTCGAACTCGGTCATGCGTCGCAAACGACGACGAGCTTGTATGTGCACGTCGACGAACACTGTCAACGTTGTGAAAGAGAAGACGAGCCCTGCGCTACTTACGCAACGTCCCAACATAGGCCGATCAGTGACCCCATTGGGTGGAAGCGAAGTTTCCTCGACTGGGCGTCTGGAGCACGAAGCTGTCCGACAAGGGGAGTAATCAAGTGGCTCAGCGCGGCGTCACGCCGGCGCGACTCAAGATTATTTTTGCTCGGTCGATGACGGGCCTATCGATCATGCGTCCGTCCATCATGACCGCATGTGAATCGCGCGTTGCTTCGATTACTTGTTTGGCCCACTCGATTTCAGCCGCCGAAGGAGCAAAAATCCTACGAGCTGCGGCGAGCTGTGTGGGATGCACACATAGCTTTCCAAGGAACCCGAGATTTCGCTCGAAGCGCGTTGAGCGTTCGAATACCTCCATGTCGGCGATGTTTTCAGTCGCACCCGAGATAGGGGCGGACAGACCGGCGGCACGGGAAGCGATGACCATTCTTGAGCTTGGATAGATCGAGCCCACCATTTCTTCCGGCGGCAACTGGAGTTCGGTCTGGTAATCCATGCTGCCGAAAGCGAGACGGCGGATCTGCTTATGGCGGTCGACGGACTTCCCGACATCGCGGCACTGCGAGCTGCTGGCGTGCGTCGTACGCGCCTGCGCTCTACGCGCCGCCGCATATTTCGTGGCTGCTTGCTACCAAGGCGACAGCGACACGACGCTCGCGGCCAATCCGAGCGTCACTTCGCTCAGGCGACGAAAATCAAGCGTCGTCGGGACATCCTGCGCGGTGTGGTAGTGCGGATTGCGCAGGTAAGCAGTGTCCGTCACCATCACGGCGGGGTAACCCTGGCGCCAGAAAGACGAGTGGTCGCTCAATGCGACGCCCGGCACCCACCACGGCAGTGACGCTGCTTCAAGCGGAAAACTGGACGAGGCTTCGAATGCGTCGACAAGCCATCGCAGCTGACGCGCCGAGCGTAGATTCGACACAAAGCCGATAAAGTTGCCCTGGGCTGGATAGAAGTAACGCAGCAGAGGCGGATACCTTTGAGTGCTAGGCTCGTCCCGGTAGTAGCCAAGCATTTCGAGCGAAAGCATCAGGCGAATGCGATCCCCACGCAGCCGCGCGGCGCGCGCGTATCTGAGGCTGCCCATGTCGCCGCGGAAGAAAAACGGCGCCTCTTCGTTCACAAACGCGACGCAGCGCACGGTATACGGAGGCGAGAGTGTCCGGAGCATCCTGGCGATCTCGAGCAGCGCCGCGATACCGCTGGCGTTATCGTCAGCTCCGGGGCTGTGCCGAACGGTGTCGTAGTGCGCGCCCAGCACGATCAGTTCGTCAGGCTGAACGCTGCCCGCGGTCTCGACTTGGATATTCGCGCAGGGGACACCGCGTACCCTATATTCCTGACGCGTCGCTGTGCAGCCATACGCAGTCCATTGCCGTTCGATATAGTCGGCTGCCGCGTGGAGCGCACCAGGCCGGAACACATTGCGTTCGCCGATTTCGCCGGCCAGAACTCTTACGTGACGCTCCAATCCTGCGGGCAAGTCGGAGACGTCCAGTGTCAGCATGCGTTTCACTCCTCTGTCGAACGCGATCTGGATGGCACCGCGCGCGCTACATGTCGATGCGGATGGGGATTCGCCGCGGACCGAAGGGGCGATCGAACCGCGCAAACCTGCCGGCCACTAGCGTGCCGCACGAGGGACAATGGCCCTCGGTCGTGAGCCGATAGTCGTCGATGCGATACCAGTCGCGTACGATGAGCGCGGCGCCGCATGCGGGGCAGAAGGTGGTGCCGCCGTCGACGTCGTGCACGTTGCCCGTGTAGACGTATCGCAAGCCCTCCGCGAGCGCGATCGTGCGCGCACGGGTGAGCGTGGCGGGCGGTGTGGGCGGGACATCGGTCATCCTGTAGTCGGGATGAAATGCCGTGAAGTGCAGCGGCACGTCGTCACCCAGTTCCTTCACAAGCCACTGCGCCTCGGCGCGGATTTCCGCGTCGCTGTCGTTCTTGCCGGGAATGAGCAGCGTGGTGATTTCCAGCCAGACGCCGGTTTCGTGCCTCAGATATCGAAGGGTGTCCAAAACCGGCTCGAGGCGCGCGCCCGTGACCCTGAAATAAAAATCATCGGTGAACGCCTTCAGGTCGACATTGGCCGCGTCCATGGTGGCGTAGAAGTCGCGCCGCGCCTCTTCCCCCATGTAGCCGGCGGTCACCGCTACAGCCATGATGCCGCGTGCGTGGCAGGCGTTGGCCACATCCATCGCGTACTCCGCGAAGATCACCGGGTCGTTATAGGTGAAGGCGACGCTTTTGCAGCCATATGCCTCGGCTGCCTCGGCAATCGCCGCCGGGGCCGCCGAATCGGCAAGCGTATCCATCTCGCGCGACTTGCTGATGTCCCAGTTCTGGCAGAACTTGCAGGCCAGATTGCAGCCGGCGGTACCGAAAGACAGCACACTGGTGCCGGGATAGAAATGGTTCAGCGGCTTCTTTTCGATCGGATCGACGCAGAATCCCGATGAGCGGCCATAAGCGGTCAGAATCATGCGGTCATCGACGCGCTGGCGCACGAAGCAGGCGCCGCGCTGTCCGGCGTGCAGGCGGCAGTTGCGCGGACACAGGTCGCACTCGATGCGTCCGTCGTTCAGAAAGTGCCAGTAACGGCCGGGATAGGGCGATTCCTTCATACCTGTGGCGGCCTTGACGATCGCTACGGAACTTCATTATCGACCGAATCGTTGCGCGTGTGATCTGACAGGCTGTCCTTCGCGTTGAAACCGTCGCGTGATTATCGATCGTTCGCAGCATCGTGTCGCTGCACGGCGAAACCTGGCGCGCAAACAGCAGCGAAGGCGTGACGCGATTTGCGTTGGCGTTTCCGTGCCGGCTCACGTTTCCCGCAAAGCAACATGCTGAAGCCGATCGGAGCCGCGTAGTTCGTTGGCTGGTGCTCGAAGTCGAAACGTGCAATGCTGATCCTGTCCCGCCGGATAGCCGGCGCAAGGAGGATCGCGGACATGAGCATCATGCTGAATCACACCATCGTGCACTCGCGCGACCGGGACGCCGCGGCGAAATTCTTCACGGAGATCTTCGGCCTTCCCGACGCGACTCCGTTCGGCTCGTTCCTTGCAGTGCGACTCGGTAACGACGTCACGCTCGACTTTTACGGGGCCGGTCGTGAGGTTGAGTCGCAGCACTTCGCGTTTCTAGTGGGCGAACCGGCATTCGACGAAATTCTGGGCCGCATCCAGCGTCGCGGGTTGCCGTACTGGGCCGATCCCGTTCATCGCCGGCCGGGCGAAATCAATATGAGCGACGGCGGCCGAGGCGTCTACTTCCAGGACCCGAGCGGCCACAATCTCGAGATCATTACGCGCCCATACAGCAGCGACATTTCGCCGTGACAGGCCCGTAGATTCTCGGAGAGTTTTTCAAACAAAATCGGTCGACTATGGCCGACCGCATCGGGCAGACGTCGGCCATTTGCGGACGTTGGCTGAAGGCACCAGGATTTTGCATCGCTTCCCAGGTTTACTACGACGGCACAGTTACTACACTTCGTAAGGGTCGCGGATATTAGGTGGGCGGCCTTCTCAATTAGTTGCACGCACTACACGCTGTCGGAAAGAGCAGCTAGAAGCTGCAGACATTGCTTGTGCGGCGTGCTTGTCTCGTTGGTCCATCAAACAGGAGGATCCAATCATGCAAACTGTTATAAGGAGATATTCCGGAAAGGGTGCAAAGGAGTTATTCGATCTGTTGGAGAAGCGAACGGCTGACGTCGAAGAACTGCTGCGTTCGGTCAAAGGCTTTGTCGGCTACACCCTCGCACGCAGCGGCGATGGCGGATTCTCGGTGACTGTTTGCCAGGACAAGGCCGGCATCGATGAAAGCGTGCAAAAGGCGAAGGACTGGATCGCGAAAAACGCCGGAAACACGGGCGCGGCCGCGCCGGAAGTATCGGAGGGATCAGTCCTCATTCACCTGAAGTAACTTCGCCTTGCGACTGGCAGCGCGTGAGTTCAGCGGGCGGATTGGGACGTATGTAACCGGCCTCACCGGCTGCTCCTCACGCACACTTCTTGCCAGGTTCGTCCAGACCGGCCTTTGTACGTTGATCAGGAAGATCCCACAGAGCGGATTGGGAATTCGGCGATCTCGTAACGGGCTGCTGATGGCTTGTCTTGAACCCGGCAGCGCTCTCCGGGAACGAGCAATACCACGCCGCTCGCCGGTCCAACGTACGGCAATCCGTTTTCTTCTTCATCGAGCGGCGAGTCGCGGACAAGCCGCGCAAGCGACTCATGTCAAACTTTGAACGGCTGCTCCGGAGAGGATTGACTGGCCGGAGTGGGTCGTGAAGCGCCAGTCATGTCTCCGACAACGGTCGTTCTCGAATGCGATGGCCCCGGGTCGAGAAGCGGTCTCACTGCTATTGCGATAACTACCTCCCACTACAACCTGCTGATCGCCCGACTGATGTGCGCAGCTGCGAGCCATCATGATATCGAGGCCCTCGAGCTGCTCAGCCTGCGGCGATCTTGTCGAGATGATGGCTGAACGGGGTTTGTTGCTGGCTCACAAAACGCGACAACACGTCGGTGCTGTACATCTTTGAAGCGGTAACCATGCGGGACGGGAGAACGTCCGGCCGGGACAGCCGGCCGGACGCGCGCGTGTTACGGAGTAGGTGAAACAAATACGTCCGTGCGATTGGCCGGATTTTCCGTGGTTTGAATGAAGAACGGCACAAATGGGAGCGCGCCCACCCTCACGTCGAGTCCCTGGTAGTCTCCGATGAAGAAGCCCCTCGCGATCGGTGCCGTCTTCATGTCGAACGGGCCAGCAATATGCAGTTCGTTGCCGAAGCTCTGCCCCCCGTTGCTCGACTCCGTGCGCCAGTAGTTCGTCGGCAGCGTCGTCGTATTGCCGTCCGCCAGGTCGCGGAAGTCGTCGTATGTGACGCCCACGACGCCCGACGAATTGACCCGCACCGACGGATTGAACGCCGGCCGCCCTGTGGGGGTGTTGACCCGTATCGGCGCGCTCCAGGTCCGGCCGCCGTTGGTGGACGTCGACAACGCGACCTCGTCGAAGTGGCCGCCGTTGAAGCGCGAATCCTGCCAGACCACATAGAGCTGCCCGGTTGCCGGGTCGATCGCCGGCTCGGGGATGATGTCGCCCGTGCGCAACGGTTCACCGGTGTTGGGGTCCTTTACCCCTACGGTGCGCAGATCGGCGATGATTTGCGGCTTGGTCCATGTGGCGCCATCGTCAGTCGATTTGATGAACGCAACCTTGGAGGCCGTTACGTTGAACGGCGGGGTGATCAGGTTGAAGAAGTCGTAAAGCGTCCCGTTCTGCGAGTCGACCACGATCTGGTTACCGATCGTCTGCTGCCGTGACGGGGTCGGCACGATGATGCTGGGCGAGCTCCAGGTCAGACCGCCGTTGACGGTCTTCGAGAAAAACGCCGGTCCGCGGAACGCGGCTGTGTGCCGATCGGCATACGGATTGCCGTTTGGTGACTCGAGCCGGTCCCATACCGTATAGGCAACACCGTTCCTGATCGGATTTGCCGTCACCGATTCCTTGTCGTTGAAGAACTGCGTCGTGGGCTCGTTGTCGGCGATGATGACGCTCAGATTCCCCCAGGTCAGGCCGCCGTCCCTGGAGACCGCGGCGGCCACCGAATTGCTGTTGCTGGACTGGTTGAAGGAGATCGACACGGTATAGGCAGTACCGTCCGGTCCGATGGACACCCATGGGTCGGAGGCGCGCTCGTATCCGAGTCCGTTGGCGCAGGCGCTGAAGGGCAGGGGCGTCTCTGTCCAATGCGCGCCGCCATCGAAGGAGGCGCCCGCAACCAGACCGTGCGCGCCGCCGTTCGACCAGCGATCCTGCTGCCATACACCGATGATGTTCGACTGATTACCCGGGTTGACCGCCACCCACGGCTCGACTTCGGCATTCACGTAGTTCGTGCCGGGTCCGCCGATGGTGCAGGTGGCAAAGGGGCTCGGGCCGGAGACCAGTACGGGTGCCGCCCGACTGGCTGTGCTCGCGGCCATCGCTGCAAAAAGTGTGGTACCGATCAGAACTGCAACAGGCTTGCTGCGGCGCATGGAAGTCTCCAGTATCCGTATGCGGCCTGCGACAGCAGAACCGGTTGCGTGTGGCGGCTGGAAAACGGCGGGGGCGACATCGGTCCCGCCTGCCCGGGCGTCAGCCAGGAGATCGTCGGCGTGCCTTGTTTCCGCCATTCTTTGCTCGCCATACTCTGCCGCTTCAACTGCCACAGGCCGACAGCGCTGGTTCGCCAGCGCGTCGGCCACGACTCCGTCACAAATGGTCAGCCAGTCCCTGGCCGGTCGGCAATGTCATTACCCTGCCGCACCGACAGCGCCAATTTCCGGCTATGAAAACTGCCACGTGGAGTGGGCTTTCTCAACATAGGTCGCGCCGGGAAAAATTGCATGAAGATTTTGTTACCGACAGGTCTTGTCGCCGCACTCGGGGGAGCGGTCTTGTGCGGCGCAACTGAGGCAAGCGCTAACCCAACTATCGGCAGGCGAAGAAGCTGATGCAGGCGTGCCCCTATGTGTTTCGTCAAGCATTAGGGGCGGATTTCGGTTGGTAGAAAGTGCCGTCGCGCAGCATGGCGAACAGCACGTCGCAGCGTCTTGTGGCGAGGGCGATGAGCGCCTGATTGTGGCGCTTGCCCTGCTGGACCTTGCGGGCGCACCTTGTTGCTGCGCCCAGACGGGTGTGAGATTGCCCCAGGCTGAGGTCAACATGGTTGCGGGCGGTGTTTCAAAGCGCAGTGCCTGAGCCGCCATCAACGATCGCTTCTCCATGGAACAGCAGGCGCTGATCGGTCCGGTTGGTGAACGCGCCGATTGACTACGACCCTGCGTTAGGCAGCAACCGGCCAACTACGGCCTTTGGCCCGCGCTCTCGCCCGGACATTCGAACGTCGGCTTTTTGCCAAGGCAACGGACCTTCACGCGCCGATCGTGACCCTCGGCCATACCCGCCATTCACGTTTCAGCAATAGCGACCGGCCACCCTCCTTGACGCCATCTACATCAGCGTCCGCTTCAGTTTTCGGAGCGTCACTTTCGATCCCTATGCGCACGTCGCAATTATGCGCAGATCGTACCGGGGGCACGTGGTTGTTTCAGCGGCGATGCGGCTTCTGGCGAGATCGATCAGCGTAGATCTCGACCGCGCTGAATTGCGCCGCGTGCTCGCGACACTGAGCCGCCTCTCGGCAATTTCGATTTCGCCGAAGAGGCGCAGCGCGGCGCCTTTGAGGCTGAGAGTGGGCCTGACATCTGAGAGAGATTTCGCTGTTCGTGTGGTCTCCCGTCGGATACCGCAACGGTGAGCCGTGTCTTCGCCGGTTCAATCCGCGAATGGCCGGGTTGCAACTGTCTACAGCTCGTTCCCGACGTTGAATGAATGGCTTACGCGGTTAGCCATAGCTTTGGGGAGCTGCTTACAGCGTCCAGGCTCCGCTTATGCACAGCGCTGATCGCTTGACCGACGGTCATTTGATCGTCGTCACCTTCGGAGGGTCCCGAAAGGCCATTCCGGAGCTGACCGCGGAAACCGGTAGCCGCACTTACGGATGCGGATGAATCGGATCAACCCAATAGACATCTTCCGGCGGCTCGGCGGGCTCGATATCCAGGTTAACGACTATCGGCTCTTGATCGCTACGGACCACAACGCAACTGAGCACCTCGGTCTTGCTCGCATTGATCTCTTGATGGGGTACGAACGGGGGCACATAAATGAAATCGCCAGGCCCTGCCTCTGCGGCGAACTCGAGATGTTCACCCCATCGCATACGTGCCCTGCCGCGCACAACGTAGATGACGCTTTCCAGTTCACCATGATGGTGGGCGCCCGTTTTGGCGTCGGCGTCGATGGTGACCGTACCGGCCCAAAGTTTGCTGGCGCCCGCCCGGGCGTGAGTGATTGCAGCTGCTCTCGTCATGCCAGACGTTTGGGGCGTATTCATATCGAGGCGGGAACCCGGAACGATCTTGACGCCGTGATCGCGCCAATTCGGCTTAGCCTGAGAATTCATACCATGCTCCTCGGAACGCTGAGGAATCCCCGACACAACTGCAAAAAATTTCGCGAATAGGACGATCGCGAGACCCGACGGCTTTGGGCTGCGATCTGTTCTCCTGCGCGACTGGCTGCAGGCCGTGGATTGACCATCTGCAGTGAAGTATAGTCGCTCGCGTCATGAGCAGACTTGCCTCTACCGGGCATGCTGCGCGTCACCGTGCTGCGGCGCATTTATTGCCCATTACTCCACGCTTGATGGCTGCAATTTGGCCGAGCGCGGCCGCTCGGCCAGCTCCAGGAAGCAGCCGCCGGAACGCGGCGCGGACGGTGCCGAACGCGACGGGCTGACGGAGCCGCTTCACCAGCCACTGGCGCGATCGATTTCCGGGGGCGCGGCTGGAGGCTCTGCAGCGCCGTTCCATAAACCGGACCATCTGCGTTCGATCTTTTCTGAGCTCGACTTTGACCACCGACCCGCAGTAAGCTGATCGAACCGACGTCCCGGGAAGCCGCCATGGCTCTGTTCGTTGTGCGGCATCAGCACGCTGCCGAGCGCTGCCCCGCTCAGGATCCCTATATGGGGGCCATGCTATTGAATCACCTGAGCCGCCCAAACGTCGCGCGGCACGGGGTGGAGATCCGGGGCGAGGCCGTCGTGCGGGGTGAGCACACCTTGTACCTCATCGTGGAAGCTGAGGATGAGGGCCGCCTGCGCGAGTTCATGAAGCCGTTCCAGATGGTCGGCAGCCTGGACATCTACCCCGCCTCGACATGCGCACGCGTAGTCGCCAGCGGCGGCTGCGGCGCAGCGCTGCCCGTGAGCGAACTCGTGCCGGCGCTGGATCCCGAAGAGGCCTGCCAGAAGGCTATTGAAGCCGGCCTGGTGGTCCATCGCGCGCATCCGCTCAACTGTGAGACTTCGATTCCTGCGCTGATCGGCGGCGTGGTCATGCCGAACGCCCACTTTTATGTCCGCAATCACTTCCAGATCCCCGACCTCGACCCGGCCGCCTTTCGGCTCGCCGTTGGCGGCCTCGTAGAACGACCGCTGAGCCTTGGCTTGCGCGACCTCCGCAACATGCCGTCGCAGACACTCATCGTCACCCTCGAGTGCGCCGGAAACGGCCGCATGAAGTTTGACCCGCCCATCGAGGGCGAGAAATGGGACCTGGGGGCCGTCAGCACCGCAGAGTGGACCGGCGTGTCGCTGACGGAAGTGCTGGACCGGGCTGGCGTGCGGACGGGCGCGACGGAGGTGTTGTTCCGGGGGGCGGACGGCGGAACCGTGGAGGGCCACTCAGGACCGTTGCGCTTCGAGCGCAGTCTCCAGCTTGGTCATGCCCGCGATCCTGACGTGCTGCTGGCCTATGCGATGAACGGCGAGCCGCTGCCCATTCAGCACGGCTACCCCGTGCGCCTCGTCGTCCCGGGCTGGTATGCCGTGGCGTCGGTCAAATGGCTGACTGAAATCGAGCTCATCGACCGGCCGTTCGCCGGGCATTACCAGGCCGCCAAGTATTGGTATGAATGGGAACGCGATGGCGCGGCCGTCCGCGAACCGGTCACGCTGCAGCGGGTGCGGGCCTTGATCACCGAGCCGGCGCCTGAGCAGGAGGTCCGGTGCGGTGAACTGGCCATCCGCGGCGTAGCCTGGTCCGGCGCCGCTCAGATTGCGCGCGTGGAGATAAGCGTGGGCGGCGGAGGCTGGCAGGGGGCGCATCTCGTCAGCGAGCGCAAGCGTCACAGCTGGCAGTGGTGGGAGCTGATCACCCGGGCCCATGCGCCGGGCGTCGTCACCTTGCGTGCCCGGGCCACCGATCTTGCCGGCCGCACTCAGCCCGAGCGCGCCGAATGGAACCGGCTGGGCTACGGCAACAACGCTATCCACGAAGTGCCGGTTCGGATAGTGTGATCGGTCGACTCGATTTTCCGCCTCGAAGGGACATTACCGACTGGCCACTCTTGGAAAGACTTGAACGGCCGGTATGGCCGAGCACTTGTCGCACAGTTCGTGGGGCTGTGTCCGTTGTTCTCAACAAGCTGCCGTTGAGTTGACGGAGAGGCGAACGGCGGAGGTGGGTCGCCACCGGTCAGATGCGCATGACGTCAACCCACGGTTCTAGAACCGTCCAAGCGGCTCACGAGTATTCCACAGCCCCAGATAGGCGTGAGCGGGCGGGACCGACGAGCGATTGTGCATCAGCTGCGGAAAGCGCGCCTCAGTTACCGTGCCGTCACACTGCCGCTGACCATGCCTTTTGGTCGCCAAGGGCGATTTTATGAACGTTCGCTGCATACACCCATTCGCGGGCTTGGCGCTCTATGAGATCCATGAAAGCAGGGGGGCCGCTGCAGTAAATCTGTGTGTTGGCATGAGTTGGACTCATTGCGTGGGAACTCTTCTGCACGAATAGATCATCGGACAGGCCGAAATGGTGATAGACCTCACCGTGACTTCGAAGCGCGTCAAATTCTTCTCGAAGAACTGCGCGGTCGGCCGATCGGGCGAAGTTGTGCACCTCGAACCTTTGACCCGCCGATGCAAGCCGCTTCGCGATTCCCGCGATCGATGCTGCGCCTATTCCGCCAGCAAAAAGGATAGATCGCGCACGATCGTCCAAAATTGTCGGCGGGCTTTTGGGGGTGCCGACATACACTTCGTCTCGTTCATTCAACGGAAACTTGGATAGCAGACTATCCGTTCTGCCATCACCTTCTTGTCTCATGCCTACCACGTAACCATCGGACAGGGATGAAACACCGAGCAAAGGATAGATTCTTTGCTTGTCGCCAGCGCTATTCAGAAAGAGAGTGACGCACGACCCATCGTTAAACGGCGGAAGCGCCGATTTGGACATTGTTCGAAGTTCAACGGCATGGTACCCCTTAGCAATTTGCCATTTTCGGCCCACGATGACGGGAATCAGGTTGTCGCGCATGTCTTCTCCAATAGGACCTGCTTCACAGGTGGAACTCTAGCCGATAGCGCGTAAGGGATGGAGAGGGGAGCCGGGTTGTAGCGAATCCGCAGTGATGATCGGGCGTCGAAACCCGCGTGGTTAAAGGCGTTGAGCGATTAGTGCAAGGATGGTATTTCCAGAACGTACTTTTTGATTATCGATTACATCACGTTGACGATACTTGGCATAACATAGTAAATGCACTTGGGAACGGTATGTCCATCAAGGGTGACAAGGCAATGCTGCTGCTTTCACACCGATCCATGCACGATCGCTAATGCACACGATAAGAAACTTCAACTTTATCTTGTGGGCGGGAGAAGGCACTATAGCTTCCCGTCCGCTTTACAAGGCCTGTCGACCCGCAACGAGGCGTCACGTTCGACCACTGCAGACAGGCGAGCGAGGAATCGTTTTCGCCGTCGTCAATAGATGAAGACAGCTGTATCCTTGGCAAGGCTGCCCACGCATCGCGCACGTCAGAGCGGATTTCATGCACAAGCTCACGACTCGGCTCTGCCGCGAGAACCAAGCGGTGGTTATCGAGGACCTGAACGTCAAAGGGATGCCGGCGAACGAACGACTTGCCGGGGCGATCTCGGATGTAGGCTTTGGGATCTTTCGCCCCTTGATGCGCCGCTACGTCGCGCTGAGGTATTTCAACATCGGAGCCGCATCGATTTACGTCGTCAAGTTCCTGACCGAGCCGCTGCTGGGAGGCAAGCCCAGATGAACGTTGCGCGTCCTCGCGGTTCGTATTGCCTGAAGGCAGCCGCCCGCTGCGCGCCACTGGCGGCTGCCGCCGGCTTCGCCGTGGCAACCCCGTTGCCAACGCCGCCGTGCGGGACACCGCCGGTGCCGGCCTACGCGTCGCTGGGCGTGCAACCAGCAATGGCGATCCTGGGCGCCGAGGAGCTCGATGCGAGTGTGTGGCGGCCGTCCTCGTGTACCGGATGGCCTGCCGCGTCCCGCTCCCGGGTTGTCGTCGCGGTCGCAGGGCTGGTCCACGTCGCTGGCGGTCCCGAGACGCTGTTGGCACGTGCCGGGGCGGTCTCCACCCTGCGCAGCATGCGCTACTGGTCCACAACCGACAAGACGTGGCGTCCCTTGTTCCTGGATGCCGCAGCGCTGGCCGGACCCGCCGAGGGCGGGGACCGGCGGGGTGATTTCCGTCCGTCTGAACTGCAAGCCGGTCGAACCTTGTACTTCTGGGTGCGCGACAGCCGCTCCGGCCCCCTGGTGTACCGGATGCGGGTGCTGGAGCACAGCCCGCAGCGGATGGCGCTGGCCGAGGAAAATGTGTCGCCGGTCCGTGCCTTCGGACTGACACTGTTTCAGCCGGCTGCGCTGCAGACGGTGGTGTTCGCACAGCGCCATGCGAACGACGTATGGGGCCTGTATATTCTCGCGCGCATCGACCGGCAAGCCAGCAGTTTCATTGCGAGCGGGCACGAGGCCTCTACGGCGAACCGGGCGCTGGCACTGTTCCGGTACCTGGCCGGCGTCCCGACCGACGCGGAACCACCGGCCGTGCGATGACTTGGGTCGTGACGCAACAGGCCCCTCGTCGATGCGTCAAACGCCTGCTGCGGCGCTCTCGCGCGTTTTCCTGCAGTACGCGGCCGCGGCCGCGGTGTACGGTTTCACATTTCCCGGTGTTGTTCGTCTGGGTCGAAAACTGTCAGTAGCTCACAATAATCCCCGCTTGTGCGAACTCATTTTCTCCCACCCATTTTCTGACCAGGGGCTACGGAATTCCCACGTCCGACTACGAGCAGTTCGCGCTAACGGCGCGTATCGGCCGCTGTTCTCTATGTACGGCAGCACCCGGCCGAGGGTGTGTCAAAACTCAGGCTCACGCCTCTCGTTCAAAAAGTCGGCTTTCGAGAAGGGCTTACAACGGCTTGGTGGCGTGTCGGGAAGGGTAAAGTGACCCCTCGAAACCTTCAACTTTTGTGTTTTGACACACCCTCGGCCAAGAGCAGACATTCGACCGGGCGTCTTGAATCGTTGACAATTTTCGCCCGGCTGTGCGCCTGAGATGCGAGAAGAAAGCGCGTCGATCGACGATCTGACGTATAAACCGCGACCCGCCGCCACGTGTCGTCGGCGCGTTGCCATCAAGTGCATGGCCGCCGCATGGAAATTACAACGGACTCGCGGACGCGTATCTGCGCCGGCAACTACTCGTCAGGGCGGGGAAATTCAGGTTTGCCCTAGCTAAAGTATTTGCGTCTGTTGTCGATATGCAGTGTAGGCACCGCCCCGTTTAATTTGCCTCATCCGCCGCCATGGCCAAACATACGCGTCCCAGCCGTCGTAAGCGCTTCCCGATGTGGATTGGCTGCGTATTTACGTTGTATATGCAGGCCCTGTTTTGTAAAGAATCAGTTGCCGATAGCGTTGGGTTCGTCGATGACACGATTTCGAAGGGCAGCGCGAAGGGCCTAGTAACGACGGCCGCGCAGCTGTCGGACGCTATGTTTCCGCATGCGAGACCTGTCGGTCGCGACAGCGCCAGGCTTTTGGCCTATGCCAGTGTTCTCTGGCTGACCGGCGACGACGCGATTTCCGTTGCCGGCCCAACACGGCAACGCGTGGAACCGGTGGCGATTGTCCGTCGAGATCAATCCCGTGTTGTGTCGTTAGTTTACCTGACTTGCCGGCAGAGATACTGCGGCGCCTGGTTGTCCGTACTCGAGGTTCAGACCGATCGAGTCGACGTATTGGACGACACAATTTCGCTCCCGGTTGATGATGTCGGGGCTAAAGAAGGCTGCGAGGGAGCCCTGCGCGGCAGCCGGCCAGCAGGTGTCGGCCATTGTCTGTTCGGGGCGTCTGCCGATAGCAGTAGTGGCGACGGTAAGCCGGTTCACGCTGGGGGCAGCGGCATCCTGGACTCCGTTGCAATTTACCGTGACAGCGACGCCACCATGCTTATGCCATCGGCTCTCCCGCGATGCTAGTTCCAACGGTTCGCTTCCTGGTGCGTCAAAAATGCCTTCTGAGGCTTGGCCGATCCATCCCGAAACCGAAAAGTGAACCTCAAGTGCGACGAATTGAGTTTGCCTCCCTGCTAGCTGGTCTGGTCAGTCTCATTCTTTTGTCCTTGTGCGGTTGTCAACAGCAAGACCACGCTTCTTCGAGCACACCCGTGCCGACCGGGACCACCATTACTGCGTTGATATGGGCTCCAGACTGGCCGGAAGAGATGTTCCAGATTGCTGCTGAATTCAGCAAGCTCAATCCAGACATACGCGTGAATGTGCAGTTCATGATTGGCAATTCGGTCGAAGAAAATATCAAGCCCCGGATCGCCTCTGGCAACTTACCGGATTTGGTGAGTGTCAACCCGAATGCGTATGCGGCTGAATTGGCCGATCAAGGCATTCTGGCCGACGTTAGCAAGACATCAGCATGGAAGAACATGCTCGACCCTCTCAAGAGGGACTGGACCAGTCGCCAATCCGGGAGTTTTGGAGTATCCGGTGGAGTGGCTACGACGCTGATCTATTACAACCAGGACATGTTCGCGAAGGCAGGGATCAAGGAACTGCCGACCAATTTTCACGAGTTCCTGATGGTTTGCGAGCAGCTCAAACGTGCGGGATTTACACCCATTATGTGGAACGGTGGCTTCCCGAACATGCTCGGCAACGGTCCCTTCGCTTCCGGTTTCGCCAACAATGTGGTGGCACGCGAGCCGGCTTGGAAGAGAAAAATCGGTGATGGCACGCTGGATTTGAACACGCCTGAGGTAGCCGATATTTTTGCCAGGATTCTGCTGATGGCAGAACGTGGTTACGTACAAGAGGCATTCATGGCGACGGATTACGATGAAGGCATACGGTTGTTCAAGGAAGGCAAAGTTGCGATGGCTTTTCACGGCAGTTGGGCGGCCGGCCTTATGCTGCGCGGCAACCCCTTCGAGGTTGGCGTGTTTATTCCGCCCTGGAACGCGCCTGACAAGCGGGTGGTGCCTGTGATCGGCAGCGAAACTGGGTTTGCGGTGTGTGAGACTCCCAACAAGGCCGCAGCGATGCGTTTCCTCGAATTCATCGCCGGGAAGGGGTTCTCCATTCTCCAAAGAAAACGCCAGAACATCCCCCCGTTCAAGCAAGTCCCGGGAATGATCGTGAGCGATCAGAAGATTGTCAACTACACGAACATGGTCAGTCGCTATCCGCTGACCGCCAGCCCGTACTATTCAGTTCTACCCTCCAACTCGATCGAGCGGCTGCATCAATTGATGCAGGATGTGCTGTTCAAGAAGATCACGCCCAGACAGGCAGCAAAACTCCTGGACGAGTCTGTCAAGAATGAAGCAAAGATGCAATACAAATGAGCTCAATCATCGGTTCGCTGCGAAGCGCTTTCGCGTACTTCTCGCTGGATCTATTGCGCCGTGTCGAAATTCGTTACCGGCTGATCACCGCGTTCATACTGCTTTCGCTGATACCGATACTTATTTCGGGTTATATATCGTATGTAGAGTCGACCGCAGCGATCAAGGAGAACGCGGAGATATTCTCGAAAGAGGTAGTCAAGCAGGTATCCAAAAACATCTTGTTGCGGATGGAACAGGTCGAGACGGAAAGCAGCCTCGTTGTGCTCTCTGATCGAGTTCAAGGCGCGCTTACAAGGGTTGCAAACGGCAGTGCAAAGGAGCAGAGCGAGGCGCGCCAGGATATGACCCGGCTGCTCCTGGAGCACTACGGATCGGTTGATTTCATCAACCAGAAATATCTGCTGGACAGCAACAACCGAATCATGGACACCCAGGCGTTCGCGCAACTGACTCGGGGTGTGATGCGCCTGGTCAAGCAGGCTCCCGATCGGAATGGCCGCCCTTACTGGGGCAGTTACGACAACGGCGTTGGACAACAAAACATCGGGATGGTGCGTGCCATCATCGGCAAAAGCAACAATCACCAGATCGGCAATCTGGTTCTGGTTATTCGCCCCGAACATTTCTCGACGATTTTTAATGACGTCGCCTTGGGGACCGGAACGGAAATCTACGTTCTCGATTCCAGCAACAACAAGCTGATTGTCCGTGCCGACGGCACACCCACGGACACCGATGGGACGGCCGAACCTGGCCCGATAAAAAAAATCGCGAACAACGAGCCACGCGGCGAGCCGAGTGGTTTCGTCGACTTCGAGGGCAAGCGCGGGAGGCGCTACCTTGCCGCGTACACAAGAATTCCTGGCACGACATGGTTTGTGGTCAGCACAATCCCGGAAAAGAAGTTGACGGCAGAGGCACAGTCCGTGCGCAACCAGATCGTACTGGTTGGCATCTCGGGATTCTTGCTTTCGATCTTCCTGGCCTACTTCATTTCCCACAGCATTTCGGCACCGCTTAAAGAACTGGTGCGAAAGATGCACGATACAGGCAACGATGCGGGAGCCGAGACGGAGGCGCTTGCGGAAGCGCGCACTGATGCTGGCGGTAAGGATGAACTAGGCAGACTGGCGCAGCGTTTTGAAAGAATGAGTGCGGCGATCAAGCAGAAGATCCAGAAGATCAACGAGGTCAACGCCTCCCTTGAGCAGACCGTCATCGAGCGAACGGCGGAACTCGTCACCAGGGAGCAGGAGTCGCGAACGTTGATTGAGAACTCGCCGGACACGATTACCCGCTACGACCAAGACCTCCGCCGCATTTACGCCAATCCCGCTTTCTGTGCCTTGGCGGAGTGCAGCCTCGGCGAATCGCTCGGCAAGCGGCCCTCGGAGATCCCCGGCGGCCCTAATGCGCTGATCTACGAGAAGAAGATAAGCGAAACCATTTCAAGCGGGAAAAGTGCGCAATTTGAGCTGAGATGGGTCAGTAAGGATGGTCAGGAACAGTGCACCCATATCCGCCTGACTCCAGAGATTGACCGGTCGGGCAAGGTGAACTCGGTGCTGGCTGTCGGTCGTGATTTGTCGGACCGGATAGCATTTGAGGCGACAATCTGGAAACAAGCCAATTTCGATGCGCTGACCCATCTTCCGAATCGCCAGATGTTTCAAGACCGTCTCGAGCATGAAGCCAGAATATCGCATCGCTCCGGGCAGCATATGGCCTTGATGCTGATCGACCTGGATCGCTTTAAAGAGGTCAACGACTCCTTGGGACACGACACAGGGGACATCCTGCTGATCGAGGCCGCCAGGCGCATCACGTCGTGCGTGCGCGAATCGGACACTGTCGCTCGACTTGGTGGTGACGAGTTCACCGTCATTCTGCCCAACCTGAATGACACCGAAAGCATTGAACGGATCGCAAAGACTATCATCAACAAGCTGGCCGAACCCTTCAAACTCGGCTCCGATGAGGTTTTCATTTCTGCCAGCGTCGGCGTCACACTTTACCCCGACGACGCCAGCGAACTTGATGTCCTTTTCAAGAATGCTGACCAGGCCATGTATGCGGCCAAAAACGCTGGGCGTAACCGTTTCAGCTACTTCACGCCCGACTTGCAAGTGGCCGCAGAAACGCGCCTGCGTCTCACGAGCGATCTACGTGCCGCCCTGCATGGCGAACAGTTCCAGGTCTATTACCAGCCCATCGTTGACCTGGCGACTAGGGAAATTTACAAAGCCGAGGCACTGATCCGCTGGCTGCACCCCGAACGCGGCACGATCAGCCCGCTGAATTTCATTCCATTGGCCGAAGACACGGGGCTAATCGTTCCCATCGGCGATTGGGTGTTCAAGCAGGCCGTTCATCAGGCACGGCAATGGCGCAGCCGATTCCATCCGTCTTTCCAGATCAGCGTCAACATGTCACCGGTGCAGATTCGTCAAGACAGCCTCGTTTGTATTCAATGGTCCGAATATCTCATTCGGGAAGGGATGCCCGGGCAGAGTATTGCGGTTGAAATAACCGAGGGGCTGTTACTGGACGCCGAATTGAACGAAAAACTGCTGACCTTCCGTGATGCGGGGATTCGGATCTCGATCGACGACTTCGGGACTGGTTACTCGTCCCTGGCCTATCTCAAGCGCTTTGACATCGATTACCTCAAGATTGACCGTTCATTCGTACAAAACCTCGGCTTTGACGGCGGCAATCAGTCGCTTTGCGAGGCAATGGTCATGCTAGCTCACAAACTGGGATTAAAAGTCATTGCCGAGGGGGTGGAGACGACAGAGCAACGTGATTTTCTCATCGCCGTGGGTTGTGATTTTGCCCAGGGTTTTTTGTATTCCGAGCCCGTTCCGCCTGATCAATTTGAGGTGTTGGTGTGGCCGAATATCGAGGGCAAGCAAGTCGCGGAAAGCTAACTTCAATGTCCGCTTTCGGCGTTAATGTCGGTCCGCTTCGGGTCGACCACGGCCTGTCGCGTCGAGCTGCATTTAACTAATTCGGACGACTACGTAATTGAGCGGCTGGCGGTCACCACCGGACGGTCCGGCCGCGATAATCGAGGTATTCGAGCCCGGGATGGCCCTGCTTGGCCAGCAACACATTCACGACCCCGGGAACGCTCTCCTCGATCGACAGTCGCCCCTCGGGCCCACCCAGGTCGGTGCGTACCCAGCCCGGCGCCATCAGCAGCATGGCGCGCGGTGTTTGCACCTGGCGCGCGGCAAAGCTGCGCATGAACTGGTTCAATGCCGCCTTGCTGCCGCGATAGACCTCCCGCTGGCCGGACTCGTTGTCCGCGATACTACCTTGCCCGGACGACATAACCCCTATCAGGCCGGCCGGCGGAACGAGGTCGGACAGGCTCTCCACCACCCGCATCGGGCTGAGCGCGCTGGTAATCATGAGGTTTGCGAAATCCTCGGTCGACACCTCGCCGATGGTCTGGGTCGGATCCGGATTGGTCGTGCCGGCGTTGACGAACAGAATATCGAACATCCGGCCGGAAAAGTGCTCGCGCAAGGCCCGGATCTGGTCGGGCCGGGTGATGTCCAGCGTCTCGATCTCGACCTGGTCCGGATGCGCGTCGGCCAGGTCGTGCAGCAGGGTCCGGCCGCAGTCGGCACGGACGGTGCCCATGACGTTCCATCCCTTCGTCAGGAACTCGGCTGCCATGGCGTAGCCGAGGCCGCGCGAGGCGCCGATGAGCAGGATCGTGGGCGTGTGAGTGGGGTTTGGGGCCTGGGGCATGAGACTCTCCTTTTTCATCGAAGGTGACGCCATGGATTCTGGTGATCACTACGGATTTGCGCCAGACGCCCCGTATGCAATCCATGATTGCACCGGACGCGCTACCTAGCCCAGCTTTCCACTATGCTAGAGGCATGCCACGCGTCGACCTCAACCTCAACCTCCTGGCCGCCTTGGATGCGCTGCTGACCGAACGCAGCGTCACGGGAGCGGCAAAGCGCATGAACCTCAGCGTCTCCGCCATGAGCCGCACGCTCACCCGCCTGCGCTCGGCCACAGGCGACCGCCTGCTGCTGCAGGCCGGCCGCACGCTGGTCCTAACCCCTTACGCCGAACAACTGAGCCAGCGCATCCCCGTCTTGGCTCGCGAAGCGGAGGCGGTATTGAGCCCCGCCGACCACCGGTTCGACGTCGCCACCCTTGAACAAAGCTTCACCCTTCGAGCGGGCGAAGGCTTCATCGACCTGCTTGGCGCGGCCTTGATGGACCGGATCCATCGCGCGGCGCCCGGCGTGCAGCTTCGCTTCACGCCCAAGCCGGATTGGGGCGCCCAGCCACTGCGGGAAGGCACAGTCGATCTCGAGATCGGCACCGTTAGGACCTCGGCCCCCGAGGTGCGTACGCGCCGGCTTTTCCGTGACCGTTACGTGGGCGTGTGTCGCGTCGGCCATCCCCTCTTGGGTGGCGCCGGCATCAGCGTCGAGCACTGGACTGCGTGCGGCCACGTGGTGACCTCGCGCATGGGGGACATGGAGAACCCGGTGGCCGTGGCCTTGGAGCCACGGGGCCTGCAGCGGAAGGTGTTGATGGTGGTACCCGCCTATACCAGCGCCATGCAGGTAGCCCGCCACTCGGACTTGCTCGCCGTCGTCCCGCATTCCTGCCTCGGTAATCCGTTCACGCCTGATCACGCCTTCGCCAACGGGCTGCAGTGCTTTGAGCTGCCCGTACCCACGGCGGCGTTCAACGTCTCGGCGATCTGGCATCCACGCCTCGACCAGGATCCGGCCCATCGCTGGCTTCGCGCTGAGGTGCTGGAGGTGTGCCTGGCCGCTTATCCGCACGATCCGCTTACGGACTCGCTGCAGTCTGCATGAACCCATCGGCCGGCGAGCAACGTCGGCTCCTGCGGCAGAGTTCGGGGTGCGAACGCACAGCCGCAGTTCGATGCGGAGCAACTACGGCGCGCGCTGGACAATCTTCTGCTCAATGCGCTGCGCCATGTTCCGCAGGGAGGGATGGTGACGGTCATTGCCGGAAAGGAACCCTCAGACGTGCGAACAAACCTGAGGATCGCCGTACGTGATGATGGACCCGGCGTGCCGCCCGAACAGCGTGAGCGGATTTTTGAGCCCTTCGTGACGGGCAGGCCTGATGGCTCGGGACTGGGCCTTGCCGTTGTACGGCAGGTGGCTGCGGCGCACGGAGGCCGCGCCTACCTTGAGGATTCGCCTTCGGGCGCGTGCTTTGTGATCGAGATTCCATGGCAACCATTCTCATAGTCGACGACGACGCGGCGTTCCGCGACGGGCTGACGGAAACGCTCGCCGACCTCGGGCATCGTGTGATCGAGGCAACGTCAGGCGAAGCTGCGCTGACGACGCTCGTTGGCACCGCCGTGATCGACTGCGTATTTCTGGACTTCCGCCTGCCCGGCATGGACGGACTCGAGGTGCTTGAGCGCCTGCGCGAGCTGGACCATCGCGGCTCGACGCCTGTGGTCATGCTGACTGCCCACGCGACCAGCGACAACACCATTGGCGCGATGGGACTGGGTGCCTTCGAGCATCTGACGAAGCCAGTAGGCCGCGCCGAAATTGCTGCGCTGCTGGAACAGATATTCCGCGCGAACGTCGGCCCCATCGTTGCCGACCTTGCCGTCGACGAAAGCGCCGACCTGCGTTCGACCCGTGCTCGACTGCTCGGCGTGAGCGACGCGATTCGGGAAGTGCAGAAGCGCCTGGGACGAGCCTCGCAGTCCGATTCGACCGTGCTGATCACCGGGGAGACAGGAACCGGCAAGGAAGTCGCGGCGCGCGTGCTGCACGAGGCATCGTCGCGTCGCACCGGTCCCTTTGTCGCGGTCAATTGCGCGGCCATTCCGGCGGAGCTTCTCGAAAGCGAACTGTTCGGTCACCGTCGCGGCGCTTTTACGTGAGCTTCGAATGATCGTACCGGGCGGCTCATCGAGGCGCATGGCGGGACGCTCTTTCTCGATGAAATCGGCGACATGCCGCCGCCCATGCAGGCGAAACTCCTGCGCGTGCTGCAGGAGCGCCAGGTGACCCCGCTCGGCTCGGACAAGCCGATGGAAATCGACATCCGTGTGATTGCGGCGACGCATAGAGACCTCGACTCGATGGTGGCCGAAGGGACGTTCCGGCGGGATCTGCTGTACCGGCTCAACGTTATTCCACTGCATCTGCCACCGCTCGCGGACCGCGTAGCGGACATCTTGCCGCTCGCCGCGAACTTCCTGTCGCTCGCTCTCGTGGGCAGCGCACGACGCATGCATCTCAGCAACACCGCGCAGCGCGCGTTGCTAGCGCACAGCTGGCCCGGTAACGTCCGGGAACTGCGCAACGTCATGGAGCGCGCTGCTGCGCTCGCGCCGGGCCCAGCGATCACGGAGCATGACCTAGGGCTGACGGCCGCGACCGTCGCAGCGGACGGCGCCGCGCCGCCGTCCCTGGCACTGCCGGCCACGTTACTGGAGCAGCCGCTCGCCGATGCACTGGCCCAGGTGGAGCGGGCCATGATCGTGCGGGCGCTCGAGCGCTCGGGTGGTAACCGTGCCGAAGCGGCCCGGCGTCTTGGCATCAGCCGTCAGTCGCTATATTCGCGGATAGCTAACCTCGGACTGGACTAAACCTGTCCAGCAATCCGACACCGATGTCAACGAACCGGACGCATGTCGGCATGCCAATCACGGCGAATCCCTTGATTGGCTGGCGCTCGCAGATTGGCATGGGCGTTGCGTATAGCTCGGTATTCCGTTACCGGAGCGAATCATGCAACGCTTCCCGTCCTCATCGGCCTCGACGTACCCGGTGCTCCAGCAACGACGCCCCGGAGCATCGACGAGAGCGATCGTCGCGCTCACGTTCGTTGCTTTGACCGCTGCGTGTGCTGCCCAGACGCCGGTCACGTCGCCCGCGCCCGCTCCTCCGCCTGAAGCAGGGCAGCCACTGCCTCCAGCGCCTGCCGCAGTACGTCCCCCGATGCCGCTCCAGCAGACGCCCTTGGTGCAGGGCACGGTGAGTCGGTTCACGATCAACCCGGAAGGCGACGTCGACGGCTTCCTGCTTAGCGACGGCACGCTCGTCAGCTTTCCGCCGCATATGGGCTCGGAGCTCGTCGCACTCGTCCAGCCTCGCGACCGTGTCGCAGTCGACGGTTTGCGCGCCGGCACCGGGGACGTCAAGGCTCGACAGATCCAGAATCTGCGCACGGGTCAGCAACTTGTCGACCAGCCTCGGCCGCCGCCCGATGCGCGCCGTCTGCCTCCGACGCTGCGCGGTGCGGGTCTTGTGAAGCTGACGGCGCAGGGAACGATCCTGCATGTCACGACGGCGCCGCTAGGCGAACCCGATGGCGTGTTGCTGCGTGATGGCACGATCATCAAGCTCACTCCGCTCGCCGCTCAGCAGTTCATCGACATCCTGAAGCCAGAAACTGAGGTCGTCGCGGCTGGCTACGATACGCGTAACCAGTACGGTGAGGCCCTTCAGGCGACCTCCTTTGGCACGCCGGGACGCATGGTGAATCTCTACGGCAGCACCACCCGATGAGCATTGCTCCAACCCGATTCGTATAACCCATTCACACGCCCAACTGAGGAGTTGAACCATGCATTGGATCGATCCGTCCTTTCTTCCTGAAACCCGCGGCCGGGTTTCGCAGTTCCTGCTCAATCCACGCGGCGAGGTTGACGGCCTGATTCTCGACGGCAACCGGCAGGTGCATGTGCCGCCCCACCTGTCGACGCAGGTTACCCGGCAAATCGCAACCGGCGACCGGGTGCGCGTGCGCGGCGTCAAACCCCGCACAGCAGAGATGGTCGCAGCCGTGTCGCTGACGTCGGATCAGGGTGTGGAAATCATCGACAACGGTCCGGACCACGACGCTCCAAAACTGCCGAAAGCCGAAGGCCAGCCGATGGAGGCAAGCGGAGAAGTCATCCTCTCGCTCTACGGGCCAAAGGGCGAGCTGCGCGGCGCGCTGCTCGAGGAGGGTACTTCGCTGCGGATGCCCGCACATGCCGCCGCAGAACTCGTCGATTACCTGAGCACGGGAGCGCATGTGCACGCGTGGGGGCACGGGGTGAGGTCGAAACACGGCCGCACGATCGACGTGCACGAGATTGCTGAACTCGTCGACTCCTCCGACGGCGTCGTAGAACACACCTGAGTGGTCGCCATCATGAAACCTACCCGCGCACTCGAGGCACTTAACTTCTTCATGGCCGACGTGCAGGCGGGCATCGGACCGTTCATCGGTGTGGTCCTTCTGGGGCGCGGATGGGGTGCCGACGCGATCGGCACCGTGATGACGCTCGGCGGCATCGCAGGGATGGTCGCGACTTCCCCCGCGGGTGCACTTGTCGATTCGACAAGGCACAAACGCACCGTCATCGTCGCAGCCGGTGCGATGAGCACGCTCGCTTCGCTCGCATTGTGGTTATCGCACGGATACTGGATGGTTGCCGCTTCGCAGGTCGCAACCGCGGTGACCGGCGCCGCACTCGGCCCCGCTGTGGCCGGGGTCACGCTGGGTATTGTGCGTCAGCACGGTTTCGACCGCCAGTTCGGTCGCAACCAGATGGCCAACCACGCTGGCAACGTCGCCGGTGCGGCCCTTTCCGGGTGGCTCGGCTGGCGCTTCGGCTTTGGTGCGGTGTTTGCCCTTGCGGCGATTTTTGGCGCGCTGACGGTGCTCACTGTCCTGAAGATCTCCGGCCACGCGATTGATCACAACAGCGCCCGCGGACTTGCACCATCAGCATCCGCTGACGGGCACGCCGGTCATCGGGCGAGCGGTCTGGGAATCCTGTTCGAAAGCAGGCCGTTGCGACTGCTCGCAGCATCGCTCGCGCTATTCCACCTGGGTAACGCCGCGATGCTGCCGCTTTACGGGATCGCGATCGTCGCTACCCATCAGGGCGATCCGAGTGCATTCACTGCCGAGACGATCGTGATCGCCCAGACTGTGATGGTCGGTACCGCGTGGATTGCGCCCCGCCTCATTCGTTGGCGGGGCTACTGGGCGACGATCCTGATCACGTACCTGGCACTTCCGATGCGAGGAATGATTGCGTCCTTTCTGATGAGCGCGTGGGGCGTGTGGCCGGTACAGGTACTAGATGGCGTCGGGGCGGGCCTCCAAAGCGTTGCCGTGCCGGCGCTGGTCGTACGCCTGTTGCAGGGGACAGGCCGGGTGAACATCGGTCAGGGCGTGGTGATGACGGTCCAGGGGATCGGCGCTGCGCTCAGTCCCGCGCTGGGCGGTGTGCTGGCCCAGCGATTCGGTTACGCGACCGCGTTTCTCGCACTCGGTGCGATTTCGATGGGCTCCCTGGCACTGTGGCTCGGCTTCGGGCGCGCGGTGAGGCACGCGTGCCGCGCACAACCGGAATCGCTGCAGCCGAACCGTGGCGCCGCGACCGCGACGTCGTGATCGATTTCATTGATCCATTGCAGACACAGGCACGTGAATCCAGTTCTTCTCTCCTGGTGCATCGCCGCGCTGGCGACCGCCGGCGTCATTGCCAGACCATTTAACTGGCCCGAAGCGGTGTGGGTGGTCGCGGGCGCGATACTGCTCCAGTGGCTCGGATTATTGCCAATGAGTCTTGCGTTGCAGGCGGTCGGCAAGGGCACCGATGTCTATCTCTTCCTCATCGGCATGATGCTCCTCTCGGAAATCGGCAGGCGGGAGGGACTCTTCGATTGGTTCGCAGTGCTCGCGGTGAACCACGCCAGAGGTTCTCCGCGACGGCTGTTCGTGTTGGTCTATCTCCTGGGCATGGTGATCACGACGTTTCTCTCCAACGACGCGACAGCTGTCGTGCTGACCCCAGCGGTATTCGCAGCGGCAAGGAAGGCGAAAACCAAACCGTTGCCGCTGCTGTTCGTCTGCGCGTTGATTGCCAACGCCGCGAGCTTCGTTTTGCCGATCTCGAACCCGGCCAATCTCGTGCTGTATGGCAATCACACGCCCGCGCTCGGCAGGTGGCTTGTGCGATTCGCCTTGCCTTCTCTACTCTCGATTGTCGTAACCTTCGTCATGCTGCGATGGTCACAACGCCGCGAATTGGCAGGGATGTGCGCAGCGGATGTGCCTGCCGTTGATCTGTCCGCCGGGGGGCGTTTCGCGCTGGCTGGCATAGGGGTGACGGCTGCCGTGCTGCTGGCCGTCTCATCGCTCGATCTGCAACTCGGGCTACCGACGGCGATTCTCGGCACGCTGACCATGGTCGTCGTGCTATGGCGCGACCGCACATCGCCCTGGCCTCTTTTGAAGGAAGTATCGTGGAGCGTGCTGCCGCTGGTGGCAGGACTCTTCGTGCTGGTGGAGGCGCTCGATTACACCGGAGTGATCCGGATGCTTGCCGGCCTGCTGCAGGTATTCACGTTGCAACATGAACCCGTGGCGGCCGCATCGGCCGGTATGATCATCGCGCTCGCGAGCAACGTGATCAACAACCTGCCCGCCGGCCTCATGGCGAGTTCGACGTTGTTGCAGGCGCATAGTCCGGAGCGCATCATCGATTCGGTGTTGATCGGCGTCGACATCGGTCCGAATCTATCGGTCACCGGGTCGCTCGCGACCATCCTGTGGCTCACGGCTATCCGGCGCGAGGGCGAGCGTGTAGGCTTTTTCCAGTTCCTCGTGGTGGGTGGAGTCGTGATGCTGCCGGCGCTCCTGGTCGCACTTGGCGCACGATTGCTGACAGGCGGGTAACCCGCAAGATCAAAGTGCTGGCGGTGAAAGTCGGCGTCTCTTATTGCGGGGGAAGCGGTCATTCGACGGCTAAGTTTCAATGACGCTTATGGGTCGGCTATGGAGCTCGACGGGCGGATGCGACCGACGATCATCGGAGGTCGCTCGATTTCCAGGATCGGCCAGGAAGGGACACTCAACCCTGACACATGGATCGTTGACGATTTGCCTATCTGCTGCCGATTAGCCGCGTCGAACTGGAGGTCGCAGGCTTCGTTAAACTACGGTATCCGCGCCTCTCATGCGCGACGGGGACTAATTCTGTGGCAAGAGACGAAGTGGTGACCCTTTACGGAGCCGCATGGAGCGTCTATGTGCGCATCGTGCGGCTTGCGCTGGAAGAGAAACAGGTTAAATATGGCTTGGTCGAGGTAGATGTATTCGCAGACGCAGGCGTTCCGCACGAGCATCTGACGCGTCACCCATTTGGCCGCATTCCGGCCTTCGAGCATGGCGATTTCCATCTTTACGAGACAGGCGCGATTGTTCGCTACATCGATGACGCTTTTCCTGGATGCAAACTCCAGCCGCCCGATCCGAAAGCTCGGGCCAAGGTAAACCAGATCGTTGGAATACTGGACGCATACGCTTACAGAACATTCGTTTGGGACATATACGTTGAACGGGTGGTTTCAGCCCGCGAAGGCCGGTTAGCAGATGAGCACAAGATCGCCGCCGCGCTACCGCGTGCCGCCGTATGTTTATCCGAGCTGACCAGGCTGTCTGATGACCAAGGGTTCATGATTGGCGGTGGCGTGACCCTTGCCGATCTGTACGCCGCTCCGATCTTCGCATGCTTCATGCAGGCACCTGAAGCCGTCAACTTAATGCACACGTGCGAAAAGCTCGTCGATTGGTGGCAACGATTCGCATCTCGCACCAGCATGTCCCGAACAGGACCGTGAGCAGATGCCTGCTGCACGCAACGGCCAAAACGCCACATCCGTGCGTGCAACTGGAATCGTCGAAAATCGGCTCAAGGGACTTGATGTCCCTTTTCCTTTCGTGAGACACAACGATGAAGGTAACGATTGCCTATATCGAGGAACCACCGTTCGGTTGGACGGAAGCGGACGGAACACCCACTGGTGCTGACATTGAGCTCGCCGAAGCGATTCTGCGGCAGATCGGTGTCTCCCGGATCGAGCATCGTCTGACGACGTTTAGTGAACTGCTACCTGGCGTCGAAGCCGGTCGGTGGGACATGAACGTTCCACTTTTCGTAACGCCCGAACGGGCTGCTCGGGTGGCGTTCAGCGTGCCCGTATGGGCGATCGGGGACGGCTTCCTAGTTCGGGCGGGCAATCCAAAGTCGCTTAAGAGCTATGCGTCACTTGCCAAACGCCGGGATGCGCGCCTTGGCATCATTGCGGGCCAGGTGCAGCACGACTCGGCAAGGGCAGCGGGAGCAACCGAGGAACAGATAGCCATCTTCGAGCATCAGAGCGACGCTATCGCAGCGGTGCGCTCGGGGGCGATCGATGCATACGCAAGCACCGCCTTGGGAAATCGCATACTTGCGGAGAGCATCGACGATTCGGTCCTCGAGGCTGTGGAGCACGACCGGGAAGCGAGTGAGAAGCACCGAAATCTTCCTGTCGGAGCATTCTCGTTTAATAGAAAAAACAGAGATTTGCTCAATGCGGTGAACGAGCACCTGAGTTCATATTTGGGCTCATCAAGCCACCGCGCTCGCATGGCGAGATTCGGCCTGACACACAACGAGATTGATCCTGCTCTCGTCCGTCGGGCATAAGACAGCCATCGGCCACAACCGGTCACTCGACGCTTCGGTCCAAATCGTCAACAATCGACTCTTCGGGTCAGTGTTCATCCGCGAGCGACTTCAGCGTCCTCCCAATACCGGGCGTAAAGCGCCTGCAACTCGTCGCCCTTGCGACGCAGGGTTGCCACCGCATCGAAGAACAGGCTACGCTTCTCTTCGCCGGGCAGACCAATCATCGCGCCCTCGGCGGTGCCAAGCGCGGTGAAGATCCGCGCTGCCAGTCGTTCGGTTTCCGTGCGCACGCGGCCGATGCGCTCACAAATCGTCTCCAGCACCGCGGCATGGTCCTGCAGGTGCCAGCCTAGACGGTTCAGACGGAAGCGCACGCACACATCCGACCCCTCCCACCAGCTACGCGCGAAGTCCAGCTCAGCGTCCGTCACGCCGGCGAACTCTTCCTGCAGCTCATTGTGACGCCGCTCCCAAGTCTGCAGCAGATCAGCGAGTGTTCCGAAGTTGGCGGGCGGCGGGCCGCACTTCTTCCAGATGGCATCCACCGGCCTCGCGCCATCGTGCTTGACGCCTGCGTAAGCTGCTCGCGCATTGCGGATCGCCGACCCGTGGGCCCAGAACTCCGCCATCACGCAGTGCACGATGTTGTTGCGGACCGTGCGCTGCTTGCCCAGCGAATAGTTCTCGTGCAAATGCTGGCGGTCCCAGTCGCTCAGGCGCAGTCCATGTAGCGTGCCTTGCAGCGAACGGTACGACACCTGCCAGTGCTGCAGGATCAACTGGGCCTGCGTCAGCGGAGCACCCTTCGACTGCCGCAGTCGCATTGCAGTGTTTCCGGCATCCAGCAGCGTCTGGTAGACGCCGAGACACACTTCGCGCAGACAGTCCGAGTAATGCGCCCAACCGCCTTCGCCCGGCGTGCCGGGCCAGTCGGTCATCAGATCCGTATCGGGGATCGCGGTCAGCAGCGAGCAGAAGCGCCGCACCTCATTCGCGATCTCCGACAGAGCCGGCAGCGCCGGTGCGACCGGATGGGCACGCGCTTCTTCCGGATATCGCCCACTGTTTTGTGCGACGGGCAGCCAATACCGCGCCTCCTCATAGGTCAGCGAATCGGTCGCCTGCGCGACGACCTCGCTCAGCGCCTGCCCGGCGAGCGCGAAGTCGCCGTTGAACAGGTGGCGCTTGCCCAGCCCCAAGGCTAGCTGCCCGAGGAACTGCGCGACGCCGAGGTTGCCGGCCACGTCGTGGTACACCCGGGTATAGCCAAGATCCAGCCGGGTATGCAACGGCGCACCCAGGAACTTGTGGAAGATGTCCCCGTTCGAGGAGATGAGCTGCACGACCGGCGACATGATGAAGATGTGGCTGCCCACCAGCGAAGCGACACGCGTGTCCACCCGCCCCTGCTCGACCTCCACCCACATCGGGATGGCGGCCATGCCGATGGCGTTCTGGACGGCCTCGTTGGACAGTACCTCGTGTGCCAGCCGCTGGCAGCCGCCGCACGACTGGCTGTGGAAGTAGATCAGGATGGGCTTGTCGTTGGCCACGGAAGCCGCGATCGCTTCCTCGTGACGGTCTTGTGTGATCCAGTCGATCGTCATGACGCACTCCTTGGGTTGGCGCGTGAAAAGAAGGTCATACCGAACGGGCGCGCAGCCAGCGCTGCACCGGGTCGCTTTGCCACTGCGCCTCGACGTAGTCGACAAGGCGTTGAGGGACTGGGTCGTCGTTGGCGACCAGGCGCTTGAGCATCACGGCAAGGTCCAGATCAGCGATGCTCCAGTCCCCATACAGATGGGCGTTGCCCTGAGGCAGAAGCTTGTCGGCCACCTCGTACAGATGCTGGGCGCAGGCTTGCGCGCGCGCAGACAGCGGCTTCTGCGACAGGGCGATGAAGATGACCTCGGTGGGACGCTCGTTGCGGATCGGCTGCAGGTCGCTGCGCAGCCACGCCTGCAACTGACGCGCGCGGGCGCGCGCATGGGTGTCCCGCGGATACAACGCCGGTGCATCCGGCGGCGGTAGCAGCTCCTCCAGGTACTCCGCGATGGCAGAGGACTCCGTGAGGAAGAAGTCGCCGTGGCGCAGCAGCGGCACCCGCGCAGTGAGCGACGGGATCGCGAAGTCCGGCTCCCGGTTCTGGCGTTGCGCCAGGTTGACCGAGCGCACCGAGAAATCCAGGCCCTTGTGGGTAAGTGCCGCGTAGGCACTCAAACCCCACGGGCTGGTGAAGTCGGAGTCGACCACCAACTCCATGCTGTTGCGATTCATTTCGTTGCACTCCTTGTGGTTCAAGTACGCTCGCACGATCGAAGATTCCCTGCGGGCTCCAGGTTCCGCTGTCGCGCCCGCTTGCCCTCGTAGTTGGTGGCCCACACCTCACCCGTTGCTCCGTCTTGCATGACGTAGGTGGGCAGCATGGGCATTTTCCCGAGGCCGCCTGTGCCATCCACGACGAAGGTCGGTACGGCCGGTCCGCTGATCCAGCCGCGCAGTCCCCGAGCGATCTCGGTCATCTCCTCCAGCGGCACCGTGAACTGCCAGTTCCCCTCGGCGCTGTCGTTGGAGTAGACGTAGTAGGGACGTACGCCGATCTCGACCAGCCGCATGCACAATTCCCGCTGAATCGCGATGCTGTCATTGACGCCGCGCAGCAGTACTGCCTGGTTGCCAAGCATCACCCCCGCCTTGCGAAGCATGGCCAGGCGGCGCACCAACAGCGGCGTGATCTCCTTCGGATGGTTGATGTGGAGGTTGATCATCTGCACGTTATGCCGGGCCAGCAGCTCGCACAGCTCGGCCGTGATGCGCGTAGGAAGCTGGACCGGCAGGCGCGAGCCGATTCGAAGAAGCCGCACGTGCGGTGCTTCAGCACGGATCCTGGCCAGGATCTCGTCGAGCTTTCTGTCGTTGAGGATCAGCGGGTCACCGCCGCTCAGCAGCACATCCTCGATCTCCCGGTGCGAGGCGATATACCGGATACCTGCATCGATGACATCGCCGGTGATGGCCGCCTCGGCGTCGGACACCAGGCGCTTGCGAGTACAGTACCGGCAGTAGGCACCGCACGTGTTCTGGACGAGGAACAGCACGCGCTGCGGGTACCTGTGCACCACCGACGACCCGGCCACCCCAATCGCGTCGTCCTCGGCCAGCGAGTCCCGCACCTCATACGGCCGGATCACCAGCTCGTTGTTCGTGGGGAGGTACTGCCGGCGGATCGGGCACGACTGATCGGCCGGATCCATCAGCTGCGCCATATACGGGGTGACCCGGAAGTTGAAGAACGAGTACAGGTCTTCTGGCACGTCCTCCACGTGCTCGAGGATCCCGGCGAGCTGTGAGTGGTGCGTGTACCGCCTCGACAGCTGCTGCGTCCATGACTCACGCTCGGGGTCGTAGGCGATCAACGCCTCGCGTGTCCTCAGCATGCGAGGCCGCATCGCGACGGTTTGACCGGCGCCCGGCGCAACTGCGATCGGCTCGTCAGGGAGCACGGCGTCCTGGCCACTCATTGCACCGGCTCCGTCACGAGTTGAACCTTGGCGATCAGCTCTTCGATGCTGCGGCGGATGTCACCGGAAGTCGGCGCACGCAGAGCGAAGGCGATGTAGTCATAGGCGTGCTCGATCTTTCGTCCCAGCTTGACGGAGCGCATTGCGTACATGCAGTTCTCCGCGGACAACGGGGCGCAGTGAAAGCCCGTGAAGGTGCGGGGCCGCTGCGCGAAGTTCATGAGAAGCCAGCCGGCTGCCGCCTTCTGTCCCAGCCGCCGTAGCCGAGGCTGCAAGCCCAGGTCGGTCTCGATGTGAAACTTCAGCAGGTCCATGCCGTAGACATCGATGAAGTTCCGATAGATCTCGCCGCCTCCCACCCGGCAAGCGATCTCCAGAAAGACAAGCTCGTCGGCCCTGTTATGCACCACTTCGAGGTGGAATACCCCTTCGCGCAGCGGCAGGGCCTTGACCACCATTTCTGTGAATTCGACCAGACGCTGGTTCAGGACGGGCTCATCGACCTTCACCGACCCGATAGGCTGGGCGTTCACGTAGTGCTGGTAGCAGGTGATGGTGTACGCGTGCGGCACGCAGACGACCTGACCATCGCGATACCCGCCGTCGATGTGGAAGACCTCGCCATCGACGAACTCCTCGACCAGCACCGAAGCCTCCGCGGCCGCGAGCGCGGCCTCGGCCTGCGCGGCGGTGTGGCAGATCGTGACGCCCATTGCGGCGGCGCCGTCCGGGCGCTTCACGACGCAAGGCACGAAGGAACCGGTATCGACCTTGGCGGGCAGTTCGCGCGGCACGCGGATGCCGCGTTCTGCCACGTGCCGCTTCATCAGACGCTTATCACGATAGAGCTCCACATCCGCGGCGCGAGGACCGGGGATGTGAAGGGCATCGCGGATGCGGGCGGCCGGAAGCACGCTGAATTCGTCGACGCCAATGACGCGCTCGAACGGAAACGTCTGGTGCAGACCCACCGCAGCATTCACCATTTCGTCGTGGTTATCGAAGTCCTTGACGGTGGTCATCCCATGGATGTGGTCCGGGTCGAGGAACGTGCGCACCGCCTTGACGCCACTGTCGTCACACAGGTAGTGGACCTCATGCACATCGTGGTCTACATACTGATGGAAGAAGTGCATCAAGCCACTCCAGTTGTTCAGAATCAAAATCTTCACGAGACGTCCTCCTGCAGGGTCGCGCCCAACTGGCGCATCTGGGTCATTCGGCGGTGTGAGACGAGCGGCAGCAGCGGCCAGCACAACAGGGTCAGGATCGCGGCCACCGTGCAGGTCTGCGTCACGCCGGCACACGCCGACACAACCCCGGCGAACAGGGCGCCCAGCGGCGCGCTGCCGTAGGAAACCAGGCGATAGAAGGCGTTTGCCCGCCCCAGCAACTGCGCCGGCACCACCTCCTGGCGAAACGTGACCGCAATGGTTCCCCACAGGCTGACCGCCACGCCGATCGCCACGAACCCCGCCAATGCGATCGGCAGGCGCTCCGCTGTCGCGACGGCGCCGAGGGCGATTGTGAGCAGTACGATCGCGCCACGCAGCACCCGGGCGTCGCCCAACCAGCGGCGAGCTGGACCGATCAGGCCTAGCGCCAGCACGGAGCCGGCCGACACTGCCGTTAGCGACGCGGCAAAGAGGTACTGTGTGTCCTCTCCGAACCGATGTACGTAAAGCACCAGGAGGCTGAAGAACGCGGTCATCGCGAAATTTGCCAGCCCCGTCACGACGGCCAGCGTCAGCAAGATTCTGTTGCCGCACACGAAGCGCACACCGTCCAGCAGATGGCCCCACTCTTGCCCACCAGCCAGCTCGGGGCGTATCTCGCGCGGGCTCAGCGTGCTGACCAGGACCGTTGCCCCGAAACAGGCGATTGCGACGATGACGAATGGCAGCCACTTCTCGACCCCGAACAGCGTGGCGCCCAATGCGACACCGAAAAACGAGTTCATGACCAACTCGAGCACGCTCAACCTTGCGTTGGTTTTCGCCAGAGCATCGGCCGCCACGACTGCCGGCACGAGCGTCGGCTCCGCGGTGTTGACAAACACCTCCAGTACGCCTAGCGCGAAGATGACCGCCAGCAGCAGCGAGACCGCTGCGCCAGATGCTGCCACCGCCAACGCCGGCAGCATCAGCAGCGCCCGCGTCGCGTGCGACGCAACGAGTACGCGCCGGGCGCCATGCCGGTCCACCGCCAGGCCGGCATACAGCGCGAACAGCAGCCACGGCAGGTGCGTCAGCGCCGTGGTCAAGGCGACGACCAACGGCGAGCGCGTGAGCCCCGCGACCAGCAACGGGAACGCGGACACGCGGACTCCATCGGCCAGATTCCCGACGGTTGCCGCCAGCAGTAGACGACCGCCTCCGCGCGCGCTCATCGGGCAACCTCCAGGCACTTGTCGATCTCGCGGGCGAGGCGTGGCAATACGGGTGCGGCCAGCTCCGAGAGACCGCGCAGCCATTGGCCGGCGCTCGCCGCCGGGCGCAGCGACACCCACTTATCGATGGCCCGGGGAAAGACGGCGATGTCCGCGACGCCATCCTGCATAGCATCGCGTACCGTCTCCCGCAGGTGTCCCAGAACCCCGTTGATCTCTTCGGACAAGCGCGAAGTTCTCGTCGCATAGACGCTCGCCGAGCGCGCCATATCGACGAGCCTTGCGTAAGCCGCCTCTTCGCTGCGAAGTTCGACCAGGGAGAGGTCAACATCTCGCTGCGCGTCGAATTTGCGGCACACGTACATGCGGATCGCTTCTGCATCGCTGCCGCTGGCATCGCGCACCCAGATGGCGTAGTTGCCGCTCGTCGACATTTTCCGGCCGTCGAGGTTGTAGAAAGGGCTGATCCACTGGTAACGGTACGGCCGGTAGTAGCCGGTGGTCATCGCCAGCGCGGGGATGTCGGCCAACAACAGCCCCACGTTGTCCTTGCCGTACGCAAGGATGGAGACCACATCGCTGCTCGGACCGAAGGCGTTTTCCTTGAGCTCAAGGGACGCACAAGCGAGGTCGCCGAGAAGTAGTTGCTCCACCAAGGTGAAGTTGCGGTTATAAAAGACCACACTCTGAGCTAGCGACAGGCCCCAGGTGTCCACATTGGTCCATTGCAGCTGCAACTGGGGCGCATTAAGGCGTGCCGTCACGAGAGGTAGGTATGGGCGGGCGGACGGAAGAGACTCGAGATAGGCATGCAGCCCATGAACGGGCGTGGTCACGAATTCGACGTCTACGGTATGCCAGTGGATCGTCGAGCCGTCGACTGTCTCAGTGTCGCTCAGCTCGGACGGCAACAGCGAACGGCCGCACGGGTCGCAGGCGTATCCCTTCACCGCCGCCTTGCAGTATGCGCACCGCCCGCGAAGCCAGTTCCCGCCGAGCGGCCGTCCCGCATCGTCAAACGGAAACTTCGCGCCGCGTTGACTCACGCGAGGGCCGTACGTCTCTCGCAGCGCGCCGACCAACTGGCGCGCTAGCCCCGAGTACGCAGTGTCGGCATAGTTGATCAGCCCATCGATGTGAATCTCGAGGTACCGGAGCTCCGCCGCGATCTGCGCCGTGATCAGAGCGGCGTGCGCTTGCGGCGTGCGGCCTTCGCGTTGCGCCGCGACGCAGACCGCGTTGTCGAAGACGTCGAAGCCGCCGTAATAGGCCACCCGGTGGCCCTGCTGCTCCTGATACCTGCGAAACACATCCAGCGGCAGGTATTGCGCGCCTACGTGCCCCAGGTGCAGGGCGCCGTTGGGCGTCGGCATGGCCGCGACGAGGAGGTACTTCTTGGGCAGCATTGAGATTCCCTCCGCCTGCGAGAAAAGAGTCTGCCCACCGTCGCCAGTACACCCTCTGCGCCGTTGGAGCCAACATAAAGACGAACAATGCGCGCCGCAGCGCGTCGCGTTAGACGCCGCTGTCATATCGGTCTGCGTTGTCAGTCCGAGCAGCCGAACATTGAATCGTCTTTGCCGGTCCAATGCATAGAACGGGCCACATACACGGTAAAGCTGCGCGCTGACCCGGCCACTGCCGGAAATCGCGGCGCCATGCCCATCCCAGGCGAGCGCCGAGCGATGGCTTTGAAGCCGGCGAGAGGGAGTGTGATGGTCTGCACCCAACACATACGTGCGGTGCTGTTGGCAAAATCCTGTGAAGACGAAACACGCTCCGGTTGCGCTTGAAGATTTCGATGCCGGCGCCTCGGCATTGCGCATCGTACCGGGTACGTCGAACGCTCCACGCAACACGTCCTCGATGTGTCGTGGAGTTTGCGATTGGGGTAGAAATTGGCACTGGCTGCGGCCACGGGTTTCGCCCAGACGTCGCGCTTCTCGATATCTGTCTGGCAGGGGGTGTACGGGGACGTGGTCGTGAGAGAACTGCGGCAACCTTGTGCGACGCGTGCGCGATACATGTGGCGGCCAGATATGGCATGCCCTCGGACCGGATACGGTCAACGGAGGCTCCCAAGCTCCTTCGCATTCTCCCTGGACGCAAGAAAAAAGGATCTCAAGACCGCGAACGGTGCCGGGCGTCTCCCTTGAGTTCACGAGACCGAGGGATCGAAGTAGGAACCGGGCCCGGTTCGACGCGTTTGAACGACCGTTACTGAGAAATGCGACCGGCCCTTGTGGGTCGAGTCCGGAAGCTGACTTCGTGCGGAAGCGCATCGTTCGATGCCCGTCATCCATGGAGCTGCACCGATAAACGCAAGGGCCGAATTCCGGTTCTGGTCCAAACGGCGGCGTCCAATCACGGTGTAATATTCCATGGATGTCCACGTTATTTCTCGGCCTCGACGCCGCGCAGATTTAAAGCATCCATGACGAGGACGGCAGGCTGGTCAAAAGGCCTGGAAACCGCTCCAGCGGTACCTATGGTGGCGTCGGCCGTAACAACGGCATTGATGGGAAATACATCATGTCAACCGAGTGGAAGCGCCGCGCCTGGCTGTTTATCCAGCGTTTCTGGCAGCCGACCAGCGCGTGCATGACCTGCATGCCGGGGAGTTGGGGCAATGTCATGAGCCTTGCCCACTGGACGATTGCATTCCATACTGGTCTGCTCACCGGACTCCTGGCCGTACTTTTGACCTTCACGCCTGCGGCGAAACTCTACGTGCATCGATACGGCAATGCGCTGGTCGTCGGCGTCCTGACAACGTTAGGCGACGCCTACTCGCACGCGAGTCACTACCGCATCCCCTATGTCGAGCACATCGTGACGGGTGTTATTTCAGGTCTCTTGACGCTGGCTGCCTCATATCTCTTTGAAGACCGCGCGCGACGCCTTCGGGCGGCATGGGCTCGGGTTTTCGAATAACTAATCCGTTGACTTTCTGAACCCTCCTGGTCGAACCGAAAGAGGCTCCCCGGTTTGGTTGCGCATCATTGCTGGGCAGCCTGAGCGTGGACAACGGCCGTTTGGGGCGGGTACATGTCCCAGCGTCAGGGTTCGGCCACGAAGCGACGTTCGTAGTGCCGTCTACACCTGGTTAAAGGACGAGACAGGGCGCGGCCCGTGAGACAGCGTGTTAGACAGGCGACATCATGCTGGGCACTGCAGGAGATTCGTTCGCTCTATCTAAAACACGCATACGATTAAATCTTTTGCGATTGACATCCGATAGCGCCTTGTTCATTATGCGACGCATGCGAGCACATCGCATCCGATGTAAAGCCGCTTAACACCCTTCACGAAGGAATGCATCATGACCAAGATCGAACAAGTCCTCCACTCAGGCAACAGCCACGCCACGATCAATCGCGACCCCAATGTCAAGCGCGGCGAGCTCGGTGTCCTCGACCTCAAGCTGTCAGCGCCCGACGGTGAAAGCCGCGAGTTCATCGCCACCGAGTTACACCCGAGAGCCGAGCAGTTGTTTTCGGGCGCGTGGTCGGCCTGTTACATCAGCGCGTTCGAGATTGCGGCCTCGCTGAAGAAGGTCACGCTGCCGTCCGACTACTCCGTGGACATCCAGGTAAGCATTGGGTCGGTCGGTGCCGGGCATTGCCTCGGCGCCCAGTTCACCATCCGCGTGCCGGGTCTGGCAACGGAAGTCGTCGAGGCACTCGCGCGCCACGCCCATCAGCTCTGCCCGTACTCGAAGGCTGTGCACGGCAACATCGAGGTCGGCCTGAGCGTCGTCACGGTGTGATCGGACAAGGCATGCGGGTCTCGCTAAATATCTTTTGAGGAATTTGGTCAACGCAAGGTTGTCATCCATGCCAATTTAAACTCGCATGCGATGAGATCGGATACGTTTTACACAAAGAACATTTTTGTCCATCATGCAACGCATACGATCAAATCGCGCGCGCATCAAATCAGCTTAACACCCTTATTCACGAAGGAATCCATCATGGAAAAGATCGAAAAAGTCCTCGCCTCAGGCAACTCCCACGCCATGGTCAATCGCGACCCCAATCTCCAGCGCGGCGAGTTTGGCGTCTTTGACCTCAAGCTGTCAGCGCCCGGCGTGGAAAGCCTCGAGTTCATCGCCACCGAGCCGCACCCGACAGCCGAGAAGTTGTTTGCGGGCGCGTGGTCGGCCTGTTACACCACCGTGTTCGGGATCGCGGCCTCGCTGAAGAAGGTCACGCTGCCGTCCGACTATTCCGTGGACATTCAGGTAAGCGTTGGGCAAACGGGTACCGCGTGGTTCCTCGGCGCCCAGTTCACCATCCGCGTGCCGGGTCTGGCAAAGGAAGTCGTCGAGGAAATCGCGCACCTGACCCATACCATCTGCCCGTACTCGAAGTCTGTGCGCGGCAACATCGAGATCGGCACGAACATTGTCACGGTGTGATCGGATAAGGCGTGCGCGTCTCACAAAACAACTTTTTAGGGACTTCCCATCATGAAGACCAAGCTCATCGTTGCACTGCTCGTCGCAGTTTCGGCGTCCGCCGCCGCACCCGCGTTTGCCAGCGGCTATGGACCGGCCCCCTTCTACAAGCCCTCGGTTGGCGCACCGGCGTCGCAAAGCGGTCAGAGCGTGCGAACCATCGCCGCCGAACGCGACGACGTCACTGGCTCGGAAGAGGCGTATGGCGGTGCCGTCTCCGGACTGTCCCAAGCGGGGAGCCATGTCGCCGTGACGCCGCGCGATAGCCTCTTCGCACGCCACTAGACCGTGCATCCATCCGACGCTGGGCCGTCACGCATCGTCGCTCTTTATGCGCGTCGGCCACCGCATCGGATGGGTCGTGGTTTATTTACTAAGGAGGACGGAAGCAATGTTCAGTCACGTAGTGGTCGGCACCAACGACCTGAAAAAAGCAAAGCGCTTCTACGACGCGGTTCTAGGCGCGCTCGGCTACGGTGAAGGTGTCAGCGATGACAACGATCAGCGCCGGCGCTATGTCTATCGCGCCCACGCAGCGCTTTTCATCATCACCCAGCCGCTCGATGGTCAGTCGGCTACCCCTGCCAATGGTGGAACGATCGGCTTTACCTGCCAATCGACCAAGCAGGTCGATCGGTGGCATGCCGCCGGGGTTGCCAACGGTGGAACCTCTGCTGAGGCGCCGCCCGGCGTGCGTGAGGCCGCGTTTGGCAGCCTCTATCTTGCCTATCTGCGCGATCCGGACGGCAACAAGCTCGGCGCCCTGTATCGCGTGCCGGCCTGAAGCGGCCGACGGCGCCAAAGGCGCACCAGACCAGCGGCGTTCCGGCGTTCTTTATATCGCGATATAATCGCATGCGATATATATCACTTCGTATGTCTTGTAAAGCATCAGGCTCTAGCCAAAGAGGATACAGATGAAAACTACGAACCAAGCGCCCGCTGCGGCCATGCCGCTGTCAGACTATTTGTGTTTTGCGATCTACTCGGCGAACCTGGCGTTCGGCAAGGCATACAAGCCGATACTCGAGGAGCTTGGGCTCACTTACACGCAATACATCACGATCGTTGCGCTTTGGGAGGAAGACAACCAGACCGTCAGCGGTCTGGGAGAAAAGCTGTTTCTTGAATCCAACACGCTCACGCCGATGTTGAAGAAGCTCGAGGTGATGGGATATCTGGAGAGGCAGCGCGATCCCGAAGACGAGCGTCAGGTGCGGGTCAGGCTCACGAAAAACGGTCGACGGCTGCGCGAAAAATCCCTAACGATGAGTCTCTCAGGAGCGACTGGCCTCGCGCCAGACGAATTCGCTAAAGTGCAGAAGGCGATCGTGGCGCTGCGGAACAATCTTATCAAGTCAGTCCAAAGCGCCGAATGAGCGCTTAGCGGTCGTATGCCGCTGCCCTTTTCCGGCCTTGACGCATCGTAGGCCCGGCGGTCTTTGACGCCGGCGGGCGGCGGATGTTGCCGGCCGTTAGGCGGTGCAACGATTCGGTACGCGATTGCAGCCTTGTTTACACCGGATCTCACGCGCGCGGCGAACCGGCGCGCATGCGGATTCATCATTCGAAAGGAAAGGTTATGAAGATCAAAGGTGCTGTCGTTTTCGTGACGGGCGCGAACCGTGGGCTTGGCCTCGAGTTCGCGAAACAGGCGCTCGAAAGAGGGGCGTGGAAGGTATATGCGGGCGCACGCGATCCGGCCAGCGTGACGCTGCCGGGAGTCGTGCCTGTGAAGCTCGACGTGACCGATCCGGCGGCCGTGGCCGCGGCCGCCCACGCGGCGCGCGACGTCACGTTGCTGATCAACAACGCGGGCATCGCGCGGCTCGGTAGCCTGACGGACGACGGTGCGCTCGAGGCGTTGCGCGATCACTTCGAAACCAATGTGTTCGGCATGCTGGCGATGTCGCGGGCGTTCGCGGGGAGCCTCGCCGGCAACGGCGGAGGCGCGATCCTGAACGTGCTGTCCGTCGCGAGCTGGGTGAACCGGCCGATTCTGTCTGCCTACGGTGTGTCGAAGTCGGCCGCGTGGGCGCTGACTAATGGCCTGCGCCAATCGCTGCGCGAGCAGCGCACACAGGTCGTCGGGCTGCATGCTGGCTTCATCGATACGGATCTGGTGCGCGGGCTGGAAGTGCCGAAGGCGACGCCGGCCGACGTCGTGCGCCAGGCGTACGACGCGATCGAGGCGGGCGCGGAGGAAGTGTCCACCGACGAGTTCACACGGCAGGTGAAGGCCGGGCTGTCGGCGGGCGTCTATCTGAATGAGCCGACGCCGCACTAACGGCGTCGGAGCGGTCGCCCGGGATCTGCACGTCCGGGTTCAGTCCACTTCGTAGTCGACGCCGGCGATCTCGGAGTCGAACAGACGCGGGAAGCCGGTCCCTGTAGCTGACGGCAACAGGTCCGATAGCAGCCAAATTCTGCTACTCCTGACGTTGGAAGTTACGGCCGACGCCTGCTGAAAAGTTCAGAGACGAATGAACCAAACGGCGGAAAGTTCAGAGTTAGCTGAACAGTCAGTTCAGACTTACGTGACTGCGAACGTGCGAAGCGGCGAGAAAAGCGCCCGTCGAGTTCAACGCTACGTGAATCTCGACACATGTCGAGATTCACGTAAGTCTCAACCTTCTTCACTTAACTCTGAACTCTCCCGCGGCCGACGTGCGGCGCGGATCGAGGTAAAAGTCGAGAAATACGGGCAGGATGTGGCCGGCGAGTTTGTAAGGGGAGTGGCGGATGGAAGCCTTGGACGGCGCGGCTACGTCGTGGGCAGGACGCCGTCCGACTCAGTTCGGCCACAAGCGGTCGGTCGAGGCCGCCATCCAATTTAGATACCAAGGCCTCGTCCGCCGTCGCTCAATGGCCGGTTTCCGGCGAGCGAATTGCCGGTGGCACTTCCTCGACACGGCCAGAAGGCGACGTTCAGCGCCTGGAACGACCCAGCGCTGGAATGGCCGGACTAGCTCCGGTAGCAGCCGCAAAGTAGCGCTTGCGACGGAGAACGCAAGATCACGAAGCCAAAGGCCATGGGACCTCTCATTGTGATCGGGGCGACGGCGCTTGGAAGCCCGCGGTCCGATCGATGAGTTTTTTTCACTGCGGAAGGCTTTCAAGCAGTTCGAGAATTCTCCCGCAATGTTGACCTTTTTTGCGAGCGCGACTGGCTGCCAAATCGGTCCGCGCGCGTCATAAATATCGCCCTTCCCCGTCGCCCCCGGTGCGTAGAAACTAGAGGCGGTCCTCAAAGTGCGCAGTCGCCCACACTGCACGCGACATTCTTGACAGTCCGCAGCCGCTGCGCTGCGCCGGGGAGCGTCTGCCGAGGCCGTCGCGTCTCGATTTCCTGTCAGCGAGTTTTTCTCACCGTAAGCCGAGATAAAGTCGTTTGTTGAGGAGCGGCGCGTCCGCTACTCTAAATGCACGCACCGATCTGACCGGCGCGTCAAATCAAAAGCGCACCAAGACGTTCCTTCGACCCATCCCGTTCGGGAAGGGCGGCTAAGCATATAAAGCGCAAGTCCTTGACGGACGATTATTCAAATCGTTGGAGACAAACATGGGATTCAATCGCAGAAATTTTCTCATTACCGGAACAGGAGCAGCCGTTGTCGCTGCGACCGGCCTCTTGGGTGGTCCGTGGGTTCGGCGCGCCAACGCGGCAGAATTCGCGTATAAGGTCGGGACGAACCTGCCGGCAAATCATCCGCTGAATGTTCGTATTCAGGAGGCATCGGATGCGATCAAAAAGGAGACAGACGGTCGAGTCGACCTTCGGGTGTTTCCGAATAATCAGCTCGGTGGCGACCCCGACATGTTCTCGCAGTTACGGGCTGGCGCACTGGAATTTTATACGGTCTCGGGCGCTAATACCCTTTCGACTCTGGTTCCGAAGGCATCCATCTCTGGCGTCGGCTTTGCATATAAAGACTATGACCAGGTATTCGCGGCATTCGATGGGGACCTTGGCGCCCATATTCGCGGGATGATTGGAAAGGCGAATCTGATCGTGCAGGACAAGATCTGGAACAACGGGTTCCGGCAGATCACGACCAGTACAAAGCCCATCAAGACGCCTGCCGACCTGCAGGGGATGAAAATCCGGGTGCCGGGTGGTCGTCTCTGGATCTCGCTGTTCAAGTCGCTTTCCGCCGCTCCGGCGTCGATCAGCTTCAACGAAGTCTATTCTTCGTTGCAGACAAAGGTCGTCGACGGGCAGGAGAACGCGCTGGCTGTAGTAGACGCCGCGAAGCTTTATGAAGTCCAGAAATACTGCTCGATGACGAACCACATGTGGGACGGCTACTGGTTCTTGGGTAACAAGACAGCGTGGGAAAAGATGCCTCCCACCGTCCGTGACATCGTCTCAAAGCACCTCAATGCAGGGGCACTGAAGCAACGACAAGACGTAATTCAATTGAACGCCTCCCTGCAGAAGACGCTTGAGGGCAGAGGGCTTGCGTTTAACACCGCTGACGCGAACGCGTTTCGCCAGGCCCTGAAATCTGCGAACTTCTACACGGAGCAGAAGCAATTCTTCGGCGACGAGGAATGGGCTCTTATGGAGAAGTACACGGGGAAGCTGGCATGAGAACGGAAACGCTGAAAGACGTGGACGACGCACTCGAGCAACAGACCAGCGCAACCGTCCACCAGACGACAAAGACGATGCCCCGCTGGCTGTCCCATCTGGACTTCGCGCTTGGCCTGATCGTCTCTGTGCCGGCGGCACTGCTGGTGCTGGCAGAAATTGTCCTGCTTTTCAGCGGTGTTGTTGCTCGTTATGTCCTGCATCACCCATTAATCTGGAGTGACGAGCTCGCTGCCATCCTGTTTCTCTGGCTCGCCATGACAGGTGCCGCTACCGCGTTGCATCGAGGAAGCCACATGCGCATGACGGCACTGGTCAACCGCATGGGCGAGCACTGGGATCCCTTCTGGGACACCATTTCGATGGTGGCGAGCATGCTCTTTCTCGGACTCATACTTGTTCCGTCCATCGCTTACATCAAGCAGCAGTGGGACATTCTGACCCCGACAATGGAGATCAATGACGGCCTACGCGTCGCGGCTATCATCTTCGGGATTGTGTCGATGCTGCTGATCTGCGTGGTCAAGTTGTTAGCAATCGGCTGGAAGACTGCTATCACTGGGATTGCGGTGTCGCTAGTGACTGTGTTTGCGCTGGAACATGCCGGACCGGTTTTGCAATCGCTTGGAAACCTGAACCTGGTGATTTTCTTCGTTGGTGTGGTCGGTTTCACCGTCTTGAGCGGAATGCCTATCGCATTCTCCTTCGGCCTTTCCGTGTTTGCTTATCTTTCAATGTCAACGTCCATGCCGTTGGAAATTGTCGTCAGCCGCATGGACGAGGGAATGTCTCAAATCCTTCTGTTGGCTGTGCCGATGTTTATTTTCCTTGGCCTTCTCATTGAGATGACAGGGATGGCACGGGCGATGATCAACTTCCTGGCATCGTTGCTGGGTCACGTGCGAGGTGGCCTCTCATATGTTCTGGTTGGCGCGATGTACCTGATTTCCGGGATTTCGGGGTCAAAGGCGGCTGATATGGCGGCCGTTGCTCCAATTCTGTTCCCTGAGATGAAAAAGCGTGGCGAGAATCCCGGCGAGCTTGTCGCACTGCTATCAGCGACCGGCGCACAGACTGAAACGGTCCCGCCAAGCATCGTGCTCATCACGATCGGATCGGTCACTGGCGTATCAATCTCTGCGCTTTTCACCGGCGGTCTCCTGCCGGGGCTCGTACTGGCTTTCATGTTGTGCACGCTTGTCTGGTGGCGGGCCCGACAATTCGAGCCCACGTCCTCCACGAGGGCCGCGTGGTCGTTGGTCGGAAAGGCGTTTGTGGTATCGATCCCGGCGTTGGCCCTTCCGGTTGTCATCCGCATGGCTGTGGTGGAAGGCGTGGCCACGGCAACGGAAGTTTCGACAGTCGGCATCGCCTATGCTGTTGTCGCCGGGCTCATGGTGTATCGATGCTTTGATTGGAAGCGTGTTGGCCCCATGCTCGTGGAGACGGCCGCTCTTTCCGGTGCGATCCTCATCATCATTGGTACGGCTACAGCGATGGCGTGGGCGCTCACACAGTCCGGCTTCTCTCACGGACTGGCGGATTTCATGCAGCATCTGCCAGGGGGCGCTTTCACCTTCATGGTTGTGTCAATCTTCATGTTCATCATCCTGGGCAGCGTCCTCGAGGGAATACCAGCCATCGTGCTCTTCGGGCCGTTACTTTTCCCCATTGCCCGGGCTGTCGGTATCCATGAAGTTCAATACGCGATGGTTGTCATTCTTTCGATGGGTTTGGGGCTGTTCTCGCCGCCGTTCGGGGTCGGGTATTACGGCGCGTGCGCGGTCAGCAAGATCTCGCCGAACCTGGGCATCCGTCCGATCATGGGTTATATGGCTGCACTGTTCATTGGCATCGTGGTCATCGCAGCGGTACCATGGATTTCGACCGGCTTTCTGAAAAGCTAAAAGGCGCCTACACGCAGAAATCGAAGAGGCTGGACCCACGTCCAGCCTTTTTTGTTTGGACGTCGCTTCGGGGCATCAGGCGATCGTGGCGATGTTGATAAGTTGATAAGGCCATGAGATGGTGGGAAGCAACTATCGCCAGCGCGGATTGGACACGGCGTCAGTGCGTTCCCGCCGGTATCAAGTTGCGGAACAAGAGAACAGAACGGTGCCTTCAACACGCTCGCCTCTGCCGGCCGATACGATACGCCGGATTGAAGATCAGTCCCTCGTGGTTTTATCGGCGCTTCTGGATTGATCATGCTGCAGCAAGGCTTCCCCGGATCTGACGACCAACATGCCAAGCAGCTGTTCCAACTTTGCCTGGCATCGTGTGAAAAGTCCGGCGGATATGCCGCCAAGCTGGACGTCGTAGATACATACGATCTTCTCGAGTATCGAGCTAGCGTTCTCACTGAGCATCCACGGCCCGCCGCCTGCGCGAACAGCCGCTATGGCCTCTATCTCGCGTTCAGCGTCGCAGTAAAGCTGATACGCACCGGCGCCCAGCCCCTCCTTCCACATCAGATATGAGAGATATGTCGTTCGGATGAGTTGATATAGCAGATGCTGGCTGCCGTGGCCGGATTGAAACGAAGCGAGGGCGAGGTGCGAGACTAAAGACAGGTCTTTGACAAGCGGCAAGGGAAGCGGAAGAAGCATCTGCTTTGACAGCGCCGGTCCGCGTCGTGGTTGTTTGAGATTCCGTGCTTTCGTTACCATGGCGGATACCAGCGCCTTGCCGAAACTCATGGGGGCCCGCACAGCGCGCCCCCATGCCCTGACGTATGAATGAAAGATCAGGAAGGGTAGACGATTCTCAGAAGGTTACTGATGCCGGGCGTGCCAAACGGGACACCTGCTGCGATCAGCAATGGTTTGCGGCGGTCGACCCCAATCCGATGCGCCGCCGCCGTGGCCTTCGTGACCATATCTTCAACGTTCTGCGCATCGTCGACATGTAAAGGACAGGCACCCCAGGTCAACGTAAGCTGACGCGCAACGGCCTCATCAGGAGTGAGCGACAGGATGAGGGAGGCTGGCCGCTCGCGAGCAATCCGCGCAGCAGTCGCGCCCGAAGTGGTGTAGGCGACGATTGCTGCGATCGGCAACATCGATGTGATGGTAAATATCGCTGCGCTGATCGCCTCCGGCGCGTCAGCAGAGGCGGGCGGCCTGACTGCTCTAAGCAGTTGACGATACGAGGGCGCATTCTCTGTGCGCTCGATAATCCTATTCATCATCGAAACCGCTTGGACGGGGAAGGCACCTGACGCTGACTCCGCGGACAGCATAACGGCATCGGCGCCGTCAAAAACGGCCGTCGCCACGTCGGACGTCTCTGCTCGCGTGGGCACGGCAGAGTTCACCATCGACTCCAGCATCTGCGTTGCCACAACGACAGGCTTTCCTGCCTCCCGGCATAAACCCACGATTCGCTTCTGGATGACCGGGACCTCCTCGGGTGGTAACTCAACACCCATATCGCCACGCGCAATCATGATTCCGTCAGAAGCCTCGATGATCTCCTCGATCGAATCAACGGCGGATGGCTTCTCAATCTTGGCGATAATCTTAGCCCGGCCTTTGATCAGATTGCGCGTGTCGCGCACATCGCCTGCCCGCTGCACAAAAGACAGTGCGATCCACTCTACGCCTTGTTCCAGGCCAAATTGCAGGTCTTTCCTGTCCTTATCGGTCAGCGCTGGAATGGGGAGGACCACGCTCGGGACGTTGACGCCTTTTCGGTCCGAAAGGATGCCGCCGATGACAACTTCGGTGGTCATGCGGGTAAGCGATGTATCGACGATCTTGAACTTCAGCAGGCCGTCGTTGGCGAGCAAAGTATCGCCGATCGCGGCGACTGCGAAGATTTCCGGGTGGGGGAGACAGACCCTCGACTCATCACCGGGTGCGCTATCAAGGTCAAAGCTGAAAGTCTGTCCTGGCCGCAGGTCCACCTTGCCATCCTTGAACTGCGCGACTCGTAGCTTCGGTCCTTGCAGATCAAGCAGCACGCCGATCGGACGACCATGTCGGGCCCCGATACTGCGAATTGCTTGCAGTCGCTGAGCCTGTTCCGCGTGGCTGCCATGGCTCATGTTCAACCTGAAAACGTCGGCGCCCGAGACATACAGGCTTTCAATCAGGCTCTCGGCGGAACTTGAAGGTCCGAGCGTCGCAACGATTTTCGTGGAGCGGTTTCTGTTCATCGATGAAGAATTTGAGGTTGCGGAAGACTTCGTGCGAAAGAGACGAGGAATCGAAGCGGGCCGGAGATGACGCCGCGTGGGCAAGCGAGAAAGCGAGCAACTCCCCCCTTCGGATGTGACGACATTGCACTCGGTGCCGATCCGTACAGGGAGCTTATGCGATAGGGATCTGCTCCGCGTGACTCTGTGCCACGGCCCTCCTGGTCACAATCGCCGAACCGTCGGGCCGGTGTCCGACGTGTTTGATTGACCAAACGGGACCGCGCTTTAGGGCGCGGATCCCGTCAGTATCTACTTTGCGGCGTGAAGAAAGTGTGGCTGCGCCGCGGGACGCGGCGATTATGTCGTGGTGCCATCCCGGGCGATGACAAAGAAGTTCTCGTCGCCCATCTGGCCGCCTTTCAGGGCAAGCTGCACGTCTTGCAAATGAGGCTTATCGGAAAGCACCCGGCACAGCGGCGCGCCCGCGGCGAGGCGGCCGTCAATCTCAAGTGCATCGGGCCCAAGAACCTGTGTGACTTGACTCGACGTATCGCCGCCTGAGAGAACCAGGCGGCGCAAATGAGTGGCCTCGAGGACAGCATTCGCGACTGCGCCAAGCCGTTGGCCCAGCAATCGCCCGCCTTGATGCCGAGCGTCGTTCTCGGTCAGTCCGTCGGCGGTAAAGCACTCAAGCATTGCGGCGATGCGCGTATCGCGCGGACCACGCGCAGTATGCATGATGACACTGCGCCCTTCGCTGACCAGCGCAATCGTGCGTCCGACGATATCTGCAGCTGTTTGCTGCCAGGAGTCTTCCCGCACAAGCGCTTTTGCATCGATGGCAATCTCGGCGAAGCCTGCGGCGATCGCCGTGTCAATCTGTGCGGAAGACAGCGGTGACGCACTGCCAGAGATGGCAAGAATTTGACTCGTGGGCGCGATATGGTCGTAAGATCGCCGCGTATCGGGAAGATTGCCGAGCTCCCGCCACCATTGCGTCATCGCATATTCGACGCCAGACGAACCAATGGTAAAGATAGGGCCGACGGTCGTAGCGTACCTGTCAAGAAGGCGACCGACTTCGGTCAGATGACGTGGAGTCACTGTATCGAGCAAGATTCCCGCGTCGCCGGTTGAAGTTGCTTCCGACCACGCCCGGTCTATTTCTTCGCGAGCGCCCTCCAGACTGGGCAGGAAGATCCCGGAGAGAGGCAGGTCTGTCTGCAGCGCCAGATGACGCAGAAGATCTCCTTCCATCATCGGTGTGACCGGATGGACACTCATAATCGGATGGCGATCGATTCGATAAGTCTTGTTATCGGTACCGGATCGGGCAAACAGGTTGCCAAAGGCGCAGTAGCGTTTTAATGCTGGAGTACCGGCAACAATCGGAACTGGCGTACTCGTGATTCCAGCGCGGGCTATCTCCAACGCTTTTCCGATGCTTCCTATCGTCGGGCCGCTGTCGAAAGTTGAACACACTTTGTAGTGAAGAATTGGGGCATTCAGGTCGCGTAGAGCACCGAATACGGACGGAAGAGACGCGTCCATTTCGGACGGACTCATTCCTCGACTGTCACCTGCGACACCGATAGCGTCAAATCCGCCGAGTCGCGATAGTTTTTCGGACGAAGGCGCTTTCAAGAAAAGGGCGCACCGCAGCCCCGCGAAAGCCAGGACTTCCAGAGCGTCAGTCGACCCGGTAAAGTCGTCGCCGTAGAAAGCCAGACGCAATGCCGCGTCGGATTGTTCAGCTTTTGCACTCATCCTGGATTACGCCGATTGGAAGTGAGACAGCGCAGCACGCAGCGCAGGTCGGGACTCCGCGAAGGTTTTCAGATCTACTCCTTCGACTGCTGCTTCCCACCCTTCTCGCATACTGGCAACACCCGCGGCGATTCCATGCGGATGTCCGATGATTCCGCCGCCGGCCAGATGCATCAGGTCCAAGGAGCCCAGCTGAGCGTAGAGGTCAGGGGCTTGAGACGCCCACTGGCCCGATGAAAAAACTGGCATCAACGGCTGCACACCCGCGAACGGTGCCAGGCAGGCACGGGCCGAATCGATGACGGATGTATCTGGCTCCCAGAATTTGCTGCGAATGCCGTTGACGTGCAGATGATCTACTCCGGCAAGTCGCCACAACTTCTGAAACGCCTCAAAGGAGAACCCGAGTTGCGGGCAGCGCGTGAACGCACCCCAGCCGTTGCGGTGGCCGTGGATAGGTAATTGGGCATGCGTTCGAAGATGCTCGACGCCAGCAAAGCCAACCCAATTAATGGAAACCATCACGCACGTACCGCCGGCCTGCAGAACCGCATCGTGTCGGTGGAGCATCTCGTCGATTGTGCCGGAGATGTTGATCGCGTACATCGGCATGCGACCCATGCGGTCGGCGTGTCGATGCAAGACCGGCATCACAGCAGCGAGACGCTCATCAAAGCTCGCGTATGCCGGATCGGCGAGCAGCTCATCATCCTTGATGAAGTCGATGTCTGCGGCGCAAAGGCTGTCTACGATTTCCGCCGTCTGTTCCGGAAGCAAGCCAATGCTTGGTTTGATGATCGTTCCGATCATTGGTCTGTCGTAGACCTTAGCGAAGTCACGGGTTCCACCAATGCCGAATTGAGGACCGGGGAATTGTGCTGCGTAGGTTACTGGCAGATCGATGTCAAGCAGGCGCAGCCCTGTGATTTCTCCTAACTCAAACAGGTTGCCTGCAACAGTCGACAAAAGGGTGGGCAGATTGGCGCCAATGTTGTCCACCGGGAAGGCGATCTCGATCTCCCCTCGGTAATAGACGCTCGGCGAACCCCTGCGTTCGACGTGAGCACTGCGAAGCGACGGCTCGAGAACGGGTGGGTGCGAATCGACCTTCACCACACGAGCTCGGGCACGATGTTTTAGCGCATCAGTCTCTCCCGGGAGCGCGAGAAACGTTCCGCTCGACTGTTCGCCGGCAATGACTTCGGCGGCTTTTGCAATCGGTACTGAGCTTTCGACGAAATAGCGCGCAGTAAATTCCGCTCTTTGACTGGAGGTTTCGACCATGTTCGACTCTGCGTCCTGGGGATATTAGACCTGAAACCGGGCGCATGGACGTATCGTCGGAAGCATGCGCTTAAGCCGGGGATGTCCAGAATATAGATTTGACGACCCACGACATCAAACGATATGATTTCTCGACGCGGAGCGAAAAACTCACAATAGGCCACTTCCATCAGCACTGGGCCTCGGGCCCACAGGAGCCCACGTGCCTCGTCTTTCATTGAATGCGCTGCGCGCATTTGAAGCCACAGCTCGCCTGCGGAGCTTCGGTGCCGCTGCCGAAGAGCTAAGCGTGACTCATGGTGCGGTCAGCCGACATATCCGTGCACTCGAAGACCAACTGGGCGTGCTACTGCTGTCACGTAATGCACACTTGACGGAGCCGACGCCCGAAGGGGCGCAGATGGCCGAAGGCCTGAGCGTGGCGTTCAACCTTATCCAAAAGACCGTCGATCAGCTCAAGCCGGGGCCGTTGACCCTCTCGTGCTCGGCCTCGATCATGATGTACTGGCTGCTGCCGCGCCTCTCAAAGCTAAAAAGTGCGATCCCATCGCTTGAGCTGAGTTTCAACACGAGTCATGGCGAGATTGATTTCACCCGAGACAACATAACGGTGGCAATTCGGCTTTCATCAATCCCGGTACCAAAAGGTGTCACCCCGATACCGTTGATTGAGGAATGGATCGGGGCAGTGTGCTCGCCGGAGTACATGCGCACAAACCGGATCAAAAAACCGAGCGATCTTGAGCGGGTGCGGCTTCTAGCAACCAATACGAGACCGTCCGCGTGGGCCGACTGGTTTAAGGCGACCTCGACTGTGCTCGAAAACCCGCCCGAGATCGCTGAATCGTTCGATCATTTCTATCTTCAGATCCAGGCCGCTAAATGCGGATTGGGAGTCGCTGCAGTGCCGAGAATGCTTGTCCGGGACGAATTGGACTCAGCTGGTCTTGTCGCGCCGTTTGGCTTTGTCCCAGGCCCCGTAAGCATTGTGCTGTGGGTTGCTCCTCACGCGGAGAGTCAGTCGAAAACCGTCGCCTTGGTGGAATGGCTGAGGAACGAGCTACAGCAAATGGAGGGATGAAGCCTCATCAGCCTGTTTTCTCGCCGCGATCTACGTAATGAGTGTGACTTTTTTTCACAATGTGCGGCCTTATTATCCTTTGACCGTGTCCGCTTAGGCTCCAATAATCTCCACACGGGATGGCGCGCAGCGCCGTCGTTCTACGCTTACGGGCATCCTGTCGATGCCGCTAGCGGTCTGACATCAAAAGGGACAAGGTGGAGCAGATGGAGCAGAAAGACGCAAGCCGCGTTGCAGTGGTCACGGGCGGCGCAATGGGCATCGGTGCAGATTCAGCAGAACAGCTTGCAAAACGGGGTTATCACGTCGTTCTTGCCGATATCAACAAGAACGCCGCAGAGGAAGCGGCGTCAAACTTGCGGCGCGCGGGCCTGTCAGTTTCGGCTACGGAGATGGATGTCTCAAGCGCCGAATCGATTGCCGCTGCGTTCGATGCGATCGACAAGACGCACGGGCGTTGTGACGTGTTGGTGAACGGCGCCGGCATTGCCAAGCTGGTGCCATTCTTAGACTATCCCCTCGACACATTTCTCAAAACCATGCAGGTCAATGTAACTGGCGCGTTTCTATGCTCCCAACATGCCGCGCGTCTGATGGTTAAGAACCGCTGGGGCCGCATCATCAATATAGCGTCGGTGGCCGGCATGCGAGCGGTCGGTAAGGGACGCACGGCCTACGGCACGTCGAAAGGCGCTGTCATCGCTTTAACGCGCCAGATGGCGGTGGAGCTCTGTGACTACGGCATCACCGCTAACGCAATCGCCCCGGGTCCAGTTGATACGCCGATGACTAAGGCGCTCCACAGCGAAGAGTTCCGTGCCGAATACTCAAATGCGATTCCGATGAAGCGATACGGCACGACGTCGGAAATCGCCGCAGCCGTCTGCTACTTGGCGTCCGAGGAAGCTGGATATACGAACGGGATCGTGCTTCCGGTGGACGGTGGATTCCTCGCATGGGGCGCAGGCGCGGTTTGAACGGCATTCGAGGGCTCGGGACACCAACCGCTGGGAGCAAAGGATAGTGGCATCCGATTGGCTTCTAAATCCGTACGCAGTCGGTGAGCGCCGGCTTGACCGGCAGCAGCCTTTCAGCGCGTCCTGAGCATTAGCAGGCAGGGCGGCGTCCTTGAGGGCCCGTTATACCGCTCGGGAGCGGCCGTTCAGGTCACGGAAAGGCTGAACGGCAAGTTAGGGTCGGGAGTACGCACTGCCGACTGGCCGCTTGCGGGCAGCTGATTCCACTGGCCGCTTTCCAGCGATGAGTTTAAAGAGCGGACGGACGCAGCACGACCCACATCCGCCGTTCGAACCTCCGCTGCCCGGGCGGCTGCTCTCAAGGTATAACGGCCGTCCGCCCGGGAGACTCGATCAGATGCGGCGGGCCGCCTTTGTTTCCCCGGAATGGTCGCCCGTTTTCCGGGCATACCAATCACCTCATCTTGACAACGACTTTGCCTTTGGCTCGCCCGGTGTCGACGTAGGCCATCGCCTCCCTGGTCGACTCAAACGGAAAGATCCGATCCACAACCGGGCGTATGACGCCAGAATCGATGAGGGACGTTATCTGGCGTAGCTGGTCTCCGCTTGCCCTCATGAACAGAAACGAATAGCTAACCTTAAGACGTTTTGCTTCCTTCCTGATCCGATAACTCAGGAGACGCATCACCAGTCCCAGGAGCCGGGACAAACCAAGCTCCTTTGCAAAATCCGGATCCGGTGGCCCAGAGATCGAGATGAGCTGTCCGCCGGGTTTGAGCACGCGCAGGGATTTGGTGAGCGTCTTTGCGTCGAGACTATTTATAACCACGTCATAGTCGGAAAGGATATTCTCGAAATCGTCCTTCCTGTAATCGATGACGACGTCTGCACCGAGGCGCTTGACCCAGTCCACGTTCGCCGTGCTTGTTGTCGTCGCGACGAACGCGCCGACATGCTTCGCCAGCTGGATCGCAAACGTCCCGACGCCACCGGAGCCCGCGTGGATGAGAACCTTTTGTCCTTTTGCGAGGTGCGCTTTTTCGATCAACGCCTGCCAGGCAGTCAGACCAACCAACGGAATGGAGGCGGCCTCTTCCATGGTGAGCGTCTCCGGTTTGATCGAGAGGTCCGCTTCGTTCACTGCAATCAGCTCCGCAAACGCGCCGATTCGATCTTTATCGGGCCGCGCATAGACTTCGTCGCCGGCCTTGAATCGCTGCACGCGCGGTCCAACCCGGACGACCACCCCGGCCACATCGTTGCCCAGAACGAGCGGCAAGCGATAGGGCAAAACGAGCTTGAATTCGCCGTCGCGGATTTTGGAATCAAGAAGGTTCACACCTGCGGCGTGCACCTGGATCAATACGTCATCGTCGCGTAGTTCCGGTTCCGGCAACTCGCCAATACGAACGCCATCCTTGCGTCCGTAACGCTCGAGAATAAATGCTCTCATAGTGTTTTGTTTCCCAAATTTGATTTCTCGGTCCACGCGTTCTTTTCTCGGCAGCGATCGAGACCTCAGCCAGCGCCCCCGCAGCTTGCGTCGCAACTACGAACTAAAAGTTCCTGTTTCGTGGCGCGCGTGCTCGATGCGAGCGACACCCACGAACATCAGAGCAAGCGCGACTTCTATCGCGACGGCAGCCAGGATGCCGGACCGGGCATGGCTGGTGAGGAATTCGAAGACCCCAAGGCCCGCGAGAGTTAAGCAGGCAACAATCAAACCTTTGACGAGAGCGGAACGGGCGGATGATGGTTCCGCGTTCCTCGCCGAGAAGAACATAACCCCGATGCCGACATACAGAGCTGCCCCGCGCCGACCGATCAGTCCGACCTGATATGAGAACTTGACACCCCACCTTGACGGAAAGAAATTCGGCGCAAGCATCCAGGCGAATCCCAAAGCGAAGAAAACAAGCGCAGCAAGGATTGCAAGATAGCGGAAGTTGACGTTCATGGCGATTTACTATTTTTGCGGGACTGGCTTGCCAGACCTCGGCGACGGTATCGTGTCGAGCCGCAGGTCCTTCCGAAGCGCGGCGTCCACCAGACCCGCTGGCATGAATCTGCGCAGCAATTGCAGACGGCTCGCCAGCGCACCCGCTGTGTACCGGAGTTTCGGACGAGCCGCAACTGCAGCCTTCAGCACAACCTCGGCCACGACGCGGGGCTCCGTAGCAGTTGCCATCACCTCATTGACACGGTTGCTGACGACCGCACGAGCCTCGCGGTATGCATCGAGCCTGGCATCGGGCTGCAGGAAATTCGCGTCGAACGGCGTCTTCGTGTAAGCCGGCTCGATGACCGCGACACGGATGCCCCAGGTGCGAAGTTCATGGTCGAGCGATTCGGAATACCCTTCAATTGCATGCTTCGTTGCGGCATAGAGCGCCCCGTACGGCATCGGCAAAAACCCGAGCACCGAGCCGATGTTGACGATGCGACCACTTCCCTGGTGTCGCATGTGGGGCACGACGGCGCGGGTCATCCGGACGACGCCAAAGAAGTTTGTGTCGAAGATCGACCGGGCCTGCTCGATCGAGCTTTCTTCGGCGCCGGCCGGAGCCACACCAAAGCCAGCGTTATTCACCAGCACGTCGATGCGACCCGCCCGTCGTATGACTTCGTTGACCACCGCCGCGACGGATTCATCGCTGGTGACGTCAAGGGTCAGCATCTCGAAGGATCGCTGACCCGTGAGGGCAGCCCGTCTGCTCGTGCCGAAGACCGTGTAACCGGCGTCGGCCAGCCGCTGTGCGGCGGCCTGTCCGATGCCTGAAGATGCTCCCGTAACAAGGGCCACACCCAAATTCGTTTCGCCGACCATTCGAAGCTCCATGCAAGAGGGTTTCAGTCACTACCAATTTGAAATCGACTATACTGGCAAATCGAGAGCATGTCACTATCAAAATAGTATGGACGACAAGAATTTTTGCGATGAGCCGTGTCCGATCGCGCGCAGCCTGGGTGTCGCGGGCGACGCGTGGAGCATTCTTATCCTGCGCGACGCCCATGCCGGTCTCACGCGTTTTGACCAGTTCCGCAAAAGTCTGGGCATTGCACCGACCATGCTGACCCGGCGACTGGCAACGCTGACAGAGGAGGGACTACTGGAGAAACGCCGCTACTCTGAGCACCCGCCGCGCGAGGAGTACCTGCTGACGGCTGCCGGGCGAGACTTCCTGCCGGTGCTCTTCATGATCGGTGCATGGGGGCGGCAATACCGTGGCGGCGGCAAGCTGCTTCGCTTCCTGGATGCGGAAACAGGAACAGAGATCAGGGCGGTGGCGGTCGACGAGGTCACGGGAGCGAAAATCGGGACTCGTCCGATACGCGTGGTCAATCCGGACAAAGATTGACACTGCGATGATTGCGCTGCCCCGCTTCGTTGCGTAAGTCAGCCGAACGCCGTAGCGCTTCGATTTCTGATGGATCCCACTGGCAAATCAATTGGGCGGCACAGTCCGTGACAGTCCGTTAACTGAGCCCAAGCAGGCGCTCTGACGTCTGGGCGCAAGCGCGATCGAACGGCAGAAACTGGCCGGGTCCGGAAATCCACCCGCAATCACTAGCAGTTCGCGTTAAACATCAAACGTTTTCACTCCGCGTCTAAGGCTACGATGGCAAGCTTTGCAGGAGCGATTTTTGCGCTCTCGGCATATCACCGCGCGCATCACACGCCGCAATCATCGGTTCGTGCTTTCTTCTGGCTAGTGTTAGCGAGTCTTAGGCGGACCTAAGACGGCCGTAGTTCGAAGGGCGGAGCGATGTGACTAATTTGATGCTGCTCTGACGTGGAGATGACAATGATGACGATGGCATTAGGCCTAAGGTTAGTGTCGGCAGCTGTCTTGGCGATTGGCCTCGCCGGGTGCGGGGCTGGCGGCGATTCGGCCAGTGCGGATGCCACCGCATTGGAAGCATCTGCACAGGCGAAGGCATCGGCCGCGCCCAGGATCACAAAACTTCAGCGCTATCAGATCGACCCGACGAAGATCTTCGTCGCGGGTATTTCGTCCGGCGGTTTCGCGGCAGTGCAGATGCACGTTGCCCACTCTTCCACCTTCAAAGGGGCCGCTGTCTACGCTGGCGGAGTGTACTGGTGCGCTGGCGCCGGCGGAGCCGCGACAGCTTTGGCAAACTGTGGCGGCCTGACGCTTCCGACGAATCAGGCGTCCTACAACAGCACGCTTACTGAATCCGAGGCGTATCTTGAGGCGCAATCGTCCCTCGGCACCATCGACCCGGCGACGAACCTTCGAGGACAGCCGGTCTACCTCTGGTCCGGCACGCAAGACCAAGTCGTTAATCCGCTCGAGATGGCCGACCTCAACTCGGAATACCAGCGTTATGGAGCCAATGTTCACTTCGACAATTCGTTTCCCGCCGAGCACGGCTGGGAATCGCCTGACGGCGAACTTGCATGTGGCACGCTCGGGAGTCCCTACATGGTGCGCTGCTCGGCGAATGGCGCAGTGTACGATTCCGTAAAAACGTGGCTGACGATGTTCCTCGGCCCACTGACACCGCGCAACAACGGAAAGCTGTCGGGTACGCTGTCTGCATTCGATCAAACGGAGTTCGGGGCGTCGCCAAACGTTTCGATGAGTGCGACCGGGAGTGTCTTCGTTCCCAAAGCCTGCGCGCAAGGGAACAAGTGCGGATTCGTGCTCGCTCTGCACGGCTGTCTGCAAGAGGCATCACTGATCGGCAACCGCTGGGTCACCGAGGCCGGCATCAACGAATGGGCCGACACGAACAAACTGGTGGTCTTGTATCCCGACACGATTGCGTCGTCTGAGCCAGGGCCGACCAACCCGAATGCATGCTTCGACTGGTGGGGCTACTCCAATCAGTACGACCCGAACTACGCGCTCAAGAGCGGCTTGCAGATGTCGGTGCTCTACGGGATGGTGCAGCGCGTGACTGGCCGACCGTAGGGCCGTCGTGGCACGGTTCGACGCGGGCGCCGATCGCGATCGGCAAAACGGTTTGTCGGGGTGGGCAGGGCCCCGAGAGCCGGTCACCGCCTGACGGCGATCGGCGGCAGCCGACCCTTCTGAGACGCTCGTTGCACCGCACCGCGAACGGCAGGCACCCGGGGCGCAAGGGTCGTTCGCTATGACCGATTTATACTCCGGTCAATCAAAGCCGGGGATATCTATGTCAAGAGCTATCCTGATCAGCCTTGTCGCTTGCGCGCTGTCCAATGCCGCCTTTGCGGAAACCATCAAGCTCGCATGCCACTTCAATGAAGAAGTAAGTTTCCCGTCCGGGAGCAGGTCATGCCATCAAAGCCTCTAGCTCGCTAATGGCGGCTTCCAAGCCAGAAGGGACATCAATCTGACACCCCGCTCCACCGAGCGGGGGCGTTTCCCCTGTTAATCCCTGTCAGCTTGCCGGATTGCGTGCCATGACGATCCACGCCGCGCCGTCGATCATCACCGACCGCTCGCCGGGGAGGCCCGCGAAGGCGGCACGAACCGCGGCCGAGGCGCGGGCCCGGATGTCGTCGGGCTGATAAGCGAAAGCGCGCGACAGCGGGCCGACCTCGAGTGTCATCTCTACCGCGTCGTCGATCGCCGCGTCCCGCGTCCCCCCCTCGCCGAATGGGATGGAAGCATCGAATGGCGCGATAGCGATATCGGTGAAGCCGGCCGCCGTCAGGATGCGTGCCACGCGCCCCCGGTCGCCGAACGAGAATGGGCCGGGCGCTTCGGGATCGGGCGGCGCCGTCGGCGGGACGATGCCCTTGATCGCGCCCATCGGCAAGCGCACCCAATCGTTCTCGGCCATGCCGCGCCAGCAGACGAAAGCGACCCGCGCGCCCGGCTTGAGCGCACGCCGCATGTGAGCGAACGCCGCCGTAGGATCGTCAAAGAACATCACTCCGAAGCGCGAAAACAGGATGTCGAACGCGCCCTCGGGCAACTCGGTGCTGCTGGCGTCGGCCACCTGGAACAGGACCGGCGTATCCTGTGGCGCAAGCGCGCGCTCTGCCGATCAGCGGTTCGGATATGTCCACGCCTAGCACATGGCCCCCCGCGCCGACGCGGGCGGCCAGATCCAGACTAGACGCCCCCGCGCCGCAGCCGATGTCCAGAACGCGTTCGCCCGTGGCGGGCGCGGCGGCTTCGATCGCGGCCTGGCCGAACACCGCCATCATGGCATCGAGCCGGGCCTGGTAAGCGACCCAGCGCTCCCCGCTTTGGCCATTCCAGTCGGCTACCTGATAAACATTTTTCTCTGCCATGCCATCTCCTTGTTCTGATCCGTTCTTAACTAGACTATCCGTCCGCGTGGTCGTTGCCACCGTGCGCGGCGATGAACATGGCGACGGCCGACCGGCAATAGGATTCGATTTCGTTGTCGTCCTCTGCTCTCGCCTCATCGAAGCGTGCGATAAGCAGGAGATCGGATCCTTTTAAAAGCGCGGCAAACAAGCGGGCGGACCGGAGAGGATCGGGCACGTTCAGAACCGCCTTCGCGTGCAACTGACGCAACAGGGCCTCGACTTGGGCGATGACATGGGCGGGGCAGGCTTCGTAATAGAGCTTGCTTAACGACTTTTGATTCGTCTTGTCGGCCATGATCATGGCTTCGACACTGCGGACTTCCGGGCTCAACAGCGTGCGAAGCAGGGATGATCCCACCGCCATGAGCTGATCTTCGGCCGAACCGTCGACGCCTTCAAGAAGGGCCTGTGGTGCAAACTGATGACAGCGGGCCGCGATGGCCGCGCTGAACAGCGCCTCCTTGTTCTCGAAGTGCCGATAGATGCTGAGCTTGGATATCTTCGCTCGCTGGGCGACCTTGTCCAAGGTCGTCGCTTGAAAACCCAATTCCACAAAGAGTTCGCACGCGGCGTCGACTATCGTTTGGCCAAGCGCCTCGTTGGCGGGCCGGCCGCGCCGGGCCTGGCTATTTTCGGTCACGACAATTCCAGTCCTTGACAGTATCCTAATTCTTGCATTACGATACCATACAGTATCTTAAATGTGCAAGCCAATGCGTAGGTGTCCTCCAAATCAAGTTTCCCCGGGCCGCCCGGCGATATCGAATGCGACATTGTCCGGCCGGTCAACACAGTGATGGGCGACTTTCTCGTCGATGCCGAAGCCCTGGTCGCTGCCCGTCTCGAGCGCGTATCGCTGGACGATATTTCGCGCCAGGCCCAGCCCACCCCCCTCCATCCACAACACGGAGCCCATCACCATGAATGACGTCATCATTATCGGCGGCAGCTTTGCCGGCCTCGCCGCCGCCCTGCAGCTCGGCCGTGCCCGCCGTAAGGTCACCGTTCTCGATACCGGCCTGCCGCGCAATCGCTTCGCCGGCCACTCGCATGGCCTGCTCGGCCACGATCACAGGCCGCCGCTGGACATCCTGGCCGAGGCGCGGCAGCAGCTGGCGCGTTATCCCACGATCAGGCTGGTCAGTGCCCGGGCCGACAGCGTCTCCGGGGCCATCGACGATTTCTCCGTTCTCACTGGCGATGGCGAAAGCCTTGGGGCGCGCCGTCTGATCCTGAGCTATGGCGTCGCCGATCAGATGCCTGATGTTCCGGGCTTTGCCGAAGGCTGGGGCACGTCCATCGTGCCCTGCCCCTATTGCGACGGCTTTGAAGTCGCCGGCCAGCATTGGGGCCTCGTCTGGTCCGGCCCGCAGTCGCACAATTATGTCAGGCTGTACCACGATTGGACCGACACGTTGACGGTCTTCGCCGATGGTCACGAAATTCCACCGGATATCCGGGCCGATCTGGCGCACCGCAATATACCTGTCGTCGATGGCCGGATCACCGAAATCGCCCATCACGGGGGCCTTAATGCCACCGTCAAGCTCCATACCGGCCCCAATGTCTCGGTCGACATCCTGTTCGCGCATCCGCGCAACAAGCCATCCGCAAGCCTGCATGAATCACTGGGCCTCGCCACGGTCGATACGCCCCTCGGCATCGCCCTCAAGGTCGACGAGCGCCGCGAAACCAGCATGCCCGGCATTTACGCCGCCGGCGACCTCGCCAACCCCCTCATGGCCTCGGTCACCACGGCATCATCGCACGGCGCGATGGCGGGCATCTTCGCCCAGCAGTCGATGCTGGTTTGAGAGCGCAGATTCAGAGCAAATTTATCTTTTTCTTGGTCGACGGATAAAGGAGGGAAGCAAGCGTGTTCTGCGACGAGTCGACGGAGCTGTGTGGTGGCGTTGGGATTTGCCCCCCGCGAGCAGCATGAGCGCCGCCAGTGAGTTTTCACGGAAGTGGATGACGGTACTTGACGCGAAAGCCGGCTTTGTCGTCGCCATCAATGGCGCGTTGCTTGCCTTCGTGTGGACGGGCGCAAAGTTGCCCGACAGCACGCTGCATTGGGTGAAGGCGTTCGTCTATGTCTCGTCAGGCCTCGCGCTGATATCGCTTTTGCTAGCAGTTTCGGTTGTATTCCCCCGGATCAAGCTTGAAACGAAGCCTTCAGTCGAGCCGGTCACGTTGACTTCTTCGGGGCGATATTCGCAATGATCGGCAACGCGACAAATTAAACACTGTGGCGAGCGTCCGCTAAGCAGATAGGACAGGACATTTAAATGCCCGCTCGGCAGCGCGCGCGAACGGCCGGAGATGGCCGATTGGGTGAGGTCGCCAACGGCCGCTTAGTAGCGCTCGAGTTCGCAAAACCTCGATTCGGCTGACTGGCCGGTTTGGAGAAGGTCGACTGACCGGAGTGGGTCGACTGCCGCCGATCGCCAAGGGGCAGAGCCCGGCCACAAACCGCCGTTCACATGCGTCGTCGGTCGGACGTTCAAGCGTCGGCTCCGCCCCGTAACCGGTCATCCAATCGTAAAGGACGAACGCTCGTTCATCGGCCTAAGGCGACGTTGGCCGGTGATTCGGTCAGCGGCCGTTATGCGTCGCTTAGCCGCCCACGGACGTTCAGTTCGCGCGAATGTCAGCTATGACCGTTCCGCAAGGGCAGTGAACGTCCGGTAAGAGCCAGCCGATGCTCCCGATATTGGACATTACGGCCGCGTGTACGCAATAGCCGTCCCGCCCACATGCACGCGCATCGTTTTATAACAGACCGCTTCCCATGAGTGGCCGTCACCTGCTTCCTATGATCCGCTTCATGCGTTGGCCGGGAGCGCAATACCTCGATGCCGATCGCCGCGCAATACGCTACCCGCGAACCCGTATGAAACGGGTCAGCCTCGCGCACGCAAAACCGGTTTCCCCAGAAGCTACTGCGCTGCCGTGAGCTTGAGATTCAATCTCGCTGCAAGCGCACGTCAGTTGTCGCGTGCCGTCGGATAAGGACTATCAAAATCTGGGACGCTGCTGTTTGACCTGGCGCACCTGTTGAAAAAATGTCGAATGATCACCACACGATTCGCGTTTTTGGAAGCGCCGCTTTGAGATCGTCGACGTTCCTGGCCTGGGTGCCATACAGAACGAGCTCTCGCAGGCCAGTGAGCCCTTTCAGCGCGTCGACGTCTTCGACAGGGGTGTTCGCAAGGTAGAGTTCCTGCAAACCGGTCAAACCTCGCAGTGGATCGATGTTTCGAACCCTGGTGCGAAAGAGATTGAGCATTCGCAGGCTTTTCAGGTCTGTCAGCGCCTCGACGTTCTCGACCCGGGTGTCGGCGAGATTGAGCCTTTGCAGACGGGTGAGCCCTTTCAATGCATCGATGTTCGTCACTTGCGTGCGAGCGAGCACCAGCGTGTCCAGCTGGAGCATGCCCTGCGCCGCGTCGATATCATCGACCTTCGAGCCGTCCAGCACGAGCGTCCTGAGCGAGGACATTCCTCTTAGTGCGTCGATGTCTCGCAGCGGCGTGTTCGCTAGATAGAGCGCTTGCAGACCGCGGAGCTTTTTCAACTGACTGATGCTGTCGACTTGGGTTTCGTTGAGGTCGAGCGTCTGCAAGGAGGCGAGCTGGCTGAGCGCGTCGACGTTCCGGACGTTCCTCGCGCCCCCGAGTTTGAGCGTTTCCAGATGAGGCAAATCTTCGAGCGGATTGAGATCGCGAACCTGTGTATCCCGCAGGTCGAGTTCTCGCAGATCGCGCAGGTTCTTGAGCGCGTCGAGATTCGAGACGCGGGTGTCCCAGAGGTTTAGCGATTGCAGACCGGTCAGCCCTTTTAGCGTGGCGATGTTTTCGACTTCGGTGCGATGGAGCACGAGCCTTCTCAGCGAGTGCATTTCCTTCAGGGCGTCGATGTTCCAGACGGGCGTGTCCGTCAGGTCAAGCGATTCCAGATCGTCCAGTCCCTTCAGCGAATCGAGGTTATCGATCTGGGTGCCTCCCAGATTCAGTTCGATCTTGCGGTCGGAATTCTTTAGATGTGGCAAAGCGGCCGCGACCTGAGATGCCGTCATTGTCGGTTTCGCCCGCAACGCCAGGCATTCCGAGTCGGGCGTGGCTGTCGACGCGTCGCTGTCGTTACAGGTGCCTTTGATGAATCCCAGTTCGCTCAGCGCCCGTTCATCCGGGCTCTTGTGGAACGGGTTGAAGATCAGCAGCAAAATGCCGAGCAACAGCACGATTGCGCCGCCGATGGCCCACGGCTTGATGATTCGCGGCAAGGACGGGTTCGGACCTTCAGCGGTTGAGTTCGTGGTTGACGGCGGGGTTTCGGGCACGGCGGGCTCCCGTAGTACAGGCTTCCTCCTTTATACACGAAGAGCGGGGCGCATTCCGCCCAGGCAACGTCGCTCTTCGCGCTACGCGTGAGAGCCAGCGACACGTTCTGCCAGCTTGGCGTCGTAGCTCGAATGAATGTGCACGTGCTTCTTGTCCGGGAACGCGTAGTTGTAGGCTTTGCGAAGGGCAAGCGAAGCCTCGTGAAATCCGGAGAGGATCAGCTTCTGCTTGTTCGGATAGCCCGCTCCTTATCACGTTGAGTGGGCGTTTGGCGGAAAATGCAGGTGCGAGAGCCCTCGGAAGCGTTTGTCGGCTGCTCGGCCATTGCGGACATTGAGATGCGCTGGGTTCTACGTCAGCAATGTGGTGGATTGCTGACAGGCGTCGTCGAGGAGACGGACGGCAGCTTTCTGCATTAGCGAACTCACACTCTTGTTAAGGGTTATTCGATGCCTGCCCTCATTCACAGGATCGTGAGTCTGCCGCGGCGCATGTGGGCAGACGTCGAATAACCCTTAACAAAAACACCCGTTCATTGACGTTGGCAGCAGACGTTCGCCACGGCCATCGACAAATGCCAGCGCAGGCTGCTAAAGGGCGTGCTCACCATCGATGGATGGGACGATTTTTATTCTGCATGGACGCCCTGTGAGCAGGTATCGCCCTGATGGGGAATCGGAGTCACGGCAGCGCCATCGCACGTGTCCGGCACGCGCATGCTGCTTCCATCATGGAAACGGGACGCCTGTTACGGCCCGTTGCATACGTGAGTCAGCGCGCCCGGCGGCGCATGTGAGTGAGTGCGCCTACTCCCATCCCTGATATCCGGCTGGCTGCGCCGGATTGCCGTAACCGGCGGGGTACGGCCGCCGCAGTTCAGGCGGCGTGTAAATCTCGTTATATGCCGGATAGGCAGGCGGGCGGCCCACTATGATGACCTGCTGCGCCGCCGCTTGAGTGGGCGGCCGAGGTACGTAGGCGGACTGCACGTCAGCCGGTTGGTACCGAGCGGGCGGATACGGAGCGGGCGCGTACTGGTTAGCCTGAACGGTTCGAGGCGGCGGGGGCGACGGCGCGTATTCCCGCCCGGCGTACCCACCTGACTCCTGAGACTCTGTTGACATCTGGTTATAGGCCGGCGCCCCCGCGTATTGCTGGGGCTGCTGATTCTGATATTGCCGAGGTTGCCTGTTGTGCGCTGCTTGAGTCGGCGGAGCCGCTTGAGTTCCTTGCTCTACGGCGTATTGCGGTTCCTCATCGGCCTGCCGATATTGCGGCACCGCCCGCTGAGCGTTTTGGAAATCGCGCCTCTGCGTCACCTGCGCGTCGTCATCATTGTCCGATTTTGCTTCCGGCAATGCCGTCACGGCTTGCGTCGGAATCAGTATCGGAGGCTCGGACTCGGTGGCAAACAGCTTCGGCGACGTAGTCCGCGTAGAAACCTGCTTCAGAGGCACAGGTTGCATTTCAGCCCGCTTAGGAGGCGTAACCCGCACTGAAGCCTGCTTCAACGACGCGACCGGTGCAAAGACCCGCCTCGGCGGCGCAGACGCGACTTGCGCGGGACCGTGCTTCAGCGGCACAGGCCCGGCCTGCGCGACGACCTGCCTGGACGGCGTGGCTCGCGCAGCAGCATCCCGCTTCGGCGATGTGACCGGCGTGGATACTTGCCTCAGCGACGCGGCTTGCGCTACGACCCGCCTTGGGGGTGCAACCCGCTCGGCAACCGGCTTCGGCGATGCGGGCATGGCCGGCGCAGCAAGCTGCTTTTGCCGATGCTTCACCTCGTCGCCCAAGGTCGCATAGGATTTCGAGTCTTCCCTGGCGCGCGCGTTATAGCCGATGAAATACGCATAGCGCAGGTCTGCCAGGCGCGCCTGAATGTCGGCTTGGGCGGAGACGCGTTTTTTTCGCCGGGATCAAGAGATGCGTCGACGGTCGAGTCTTCGAAGGCCGAGGCTTCAGCATCAGCGGCACGGGCGGATTCGGGATGCAGCGCGCCCACAGAAGACATAAGCGCAGCGGCTACCGCGACGAGCACTTTTTTTTCCATACTTTCACCTCGGAATTCCGTGCGACAGACCGCGTGGGATTCTCCAATCTCCGGACCGGACTTCCAGTCGCGCTTCCGGGATATCGGTTCTTTTTAGCACGTCCTTAAGGGCCCAGGATAGTGTTTCCGGGTATAACCTAGGCGAAAGACTATATGCCGAACAACCATAGCAATACCGACGTTGTCGGTCCGGAAATCCTCGCCTGCTCCGGCGGCCATAGCACGCATCAGTTCGCGCCGCCGTCGGTGGAAAAGTTCGGCCTCGAGAACGCCCGCAAGGCGTTCGCCAAAGCATCGAAAATCTCCCACCCCGTGACAACGCGCGCAGCGGGCAACCGATTCATGCTCGAAACCGACGAGCATGTCATCGTCGACAGCGGCGGTGAGGAGTGTATTTCCGCCGGCAACATCTGGCGCGTGAATCGACTCGATCGCGGGCACGATCTGGTCATGGTCACGGAAGTTCAGCATCGGACGGGATCCGGCCACCTGCGGTCGTTCGATCGAGCTCTCAGATGGACATTCGAGCGCCGGCTCAGCCCAGACAACGGACCTTCCTCCGACGGTCATGCTCGTCAAGTGATCGGCCGTTACAGCCGTTTGCAATGTTCACGAAACGGTCGTTCAAGTATTGAAAATACCGTCAATCTGGTCTCTGTGAAATCCTGAACCGGATACGTCCGCTGACGCTCAACATGATCGGGAGACTTCGCCAGAGGCCGGGGTTTCCCGAGGAAAAGAATTTCATTCATCGACGTCACTCGCTTCTCGCGTAGCAATGCGAGATTGAATCGGAGTTTAACGGGACTTACCTTTCACCGGTCGAGTACTGGCGCGATTCCTTGCTGCAGCCTCTTTCGGGGTTGCAGGCGAATTCGCCACGTTTGCTTTACCGGTAACGACGTTGCCAGACATTGACTTACGTGGCCCAGCAGAGGGCTTGACTGGCGACTTCTTTGTTACCACTTTATTGTCCGCCGCAGTCTTCGCGGTCGCGGGCGGCTTCCGGGTTGGCGAGACAGCCGACTTTGCCGCCGTCTTCGCTGTCACCTTACCTGCCGATGGCTTGGTACGTCCGGCAACAGGCTTCGCCGGTGGGTAAGCTTCGGCCATCTCGATGCCAAACACATCGGCCACCAGCGCGTCGTCGAGCACCTTGGCGGTGGCCGGGCGTTTTCTCGATTTAGGCAGGCCGGCACCGACCTGACTGACGAGATCATTGGCATCGACCCGGCGCAAGGCGAAGAGGAATTCTGGCTGCTGGTCGAGGCGTGCGCCAACGCCGTAGAGCACGGCAGCAACGTGCTTGCACATCGACGCCCAGTCCGGGCAACTGCAATTGAACGTGATTTCCTTTGGCGCCGGGAAAAGACCGGTGCCAGGTTTGCAGATGCGCTCCATCACGGCTGTCGAGAGCTTGCCCTGCAAGAGTTCCACGATCGAATCGATCGACCCCGCGCAATCGGCTCCAATTGCTCGCCATTGCTTATCAGGACACGCCGTCACGTTCACGGCGACCGTGTAGAGGCTCGAACCCATTACCTGCGCGCGGACTTCGCCTGCCGTAATCTGAAGGTCGATCACGGAACCGTTGCGCACATAGGTTCGACCGCGCGGCAGGCGGTTGGCATAGTCGCTGTAGCCTTCCAGATTGTCGCACCAGGCCTTGCCCCAGAAGGTCTTGGCGATGGCGCCACGGTACGACACGATTGGCGACAGGACCGCACCAGCCTTCTTCGCCTTGGCAGCGGCCAGTTCAGCCTTTTTCCTGCGCTCGGCGACCGAGACGTAAGGCTGCCATTCCCCGTAACCCATTGCGCTTCCTCTTGACGATCAATTTTCTTGCGCGGCATAAACGTCGAGCTTCACGAGATCGAGCAACTCTCGATCGCTCATCTCGGTGAGCAGGAGTTCCGCGCCGCCCTCCAGCACATCCTTCACCAATTGCTGCTTCGCTTCAATCAACTGGTCGATACGGTCCTCGATCGTGCCACGGCAGATAAACTTATGCACCAAAACGTTCCTCTGCTGGCCGATACGAAACGCACGGTCAGTCGCCTGATTTTCCACGGCCGGGTTCCACCAGCGGTCGTAGTGGATCACATGGGAAGCGGCGGTGAGATTCAACCCCGCGCCACCTGCCTTGAGCGAGAGCACGAAGAAGGGTGTCAGCTCATCTTCCTGGAATCGCTTGACGAGTTCGCGGCGCTTGGCTACCGGAGTGCCGCCATGGAGCACCAGACCTTCGCGACCAAAGATTGAACCCAGAAATGCCGCCAGCGGCTCCGTGGTCTCCCGGAACTGGGTGAATATCAGCACCTTTTCCTGCTTGGCGGCGATGACTTCGGCCAGCTGGCGCAGGCGGGCGAACTTGCCGCTGTCGTCCTCCTTCCACGCTGCGTCGCCCAGCCATTGCGAGGGATGGTTGCATATCTGTTTGAAGCGCATCAGGAAGCTCAGCACCACACCCTTGCGACCTATGCCTTCGACGTCGTCAAGCGCGGCGGCCAGATCTTTCACCGCGCGCTGATAAAGCGCCGCCTGGCTCGGGCTCAGGTGGCACCAGGCCTTGAGTTCGGTCTTGTCCGGAAGGTCGTCGATTACCCGCTTGTCGGTCTTCAGGCGGCGCAGGATGTAGGGCCGCACGAGCGTGCGCAGCGGGCCGAAGTGCTCGGCCTTCGCCAGCCGCCTGGTAAAGTTGGCGAAGACTTTGTCCGAGCCCAGCAAACCGGGGTGGGTGAAATCGAAAATGGACCACAGATCGGACAGGCGGTTTTCCACGGGGGTTCCGGTCAGCGCGATACGCGATTGCGCATGGAGCTGCTTGACCTGTCGCGTTTGCTTGGCGCCCGGATTCTTGATCGCCTGCGCTTCATCGACGACGGCAACCCGCCATTGGATGGTACCCAGTACCGGCTGGCGAAGAAGCGAGCCAAAGCTGGTGACGACGAGATCGATGTCCGCAAGCCGCGCGGCGTCCAGCGCACGCAAATCGGCCGCCGGCATGACCGACGGATGGGCGATCAGCAGGCGCAAGCCGGGGGCGAAGCGCTCGGCCTCTGCCGCCCAGTTGGCCAGCAGCGATGCGGGGGCGACCAGCAGGCTGGGCCGCGCCTCGGCGCTTTCGCGCTTCAGCACGAGCAGCAGCGAGAGTACCTGCATGGTCTTGCCCAGGCCCATATCGTCCGCCAGGCAAGCGCCCAGTCCGAGCCGGGTGAGCAGGTACAACCACCGCACGCCGGCCTGTTGGTAGGGCCGCAGGCTGGCCTTGAGTTCCGGTCCCGGGCTGATCTGTGCCAACCCGTCCGGCTGACGCAACTTCTGCAAGATGTCGGCCAGCCATGGCCCTGCAACAAGCTGCGACCAGTCTCGGTCAGCGGGGTCGCCGCTATCGTCGAGCGAAACACCCGCCAGAATGCGTAGGGCCTCATTAAATGGCAGACCGGTTTTCGCCGCCCTTTCCATGGCCTCGAATCGCTCCAGGAGGCGACTGAGCTTTTTGTTGTCCACTTCGACCCAGCGACCACGGATGAGTTGCAACCCGTCGGCGCCTTTGAGCAGATCCCTAACCTCGGAGGCGCTGAGACTCTCGCCGTCGAGGGAGACCTCCATGCTGAAATCGAGCAACGCGTCCTTGCCCAGGAGCGAAGGCGGTCGCGCTCCGACGCTGGCTCTCACAACGGGACGAGCAGGGCGGCCCGCCTGCCAGACGCTTGGCGTGCGTACGACAATCCCGGCGGCTTCGAGTTTGGACAGGTCCGAAAGGAAGCGGTGGGCGTCAAGCGGCGTCCAGCGCAGCGGATGGTATATCTCGCCGGTATCCACCATTTCGCGAAGCCAATCGCAGTGTTCCGCGGCGCGCTGGACCGGCAGCAGTAGCGACAAGAGTTGCGCACGGCTCCTGGCTCCCGAAAATTCCGCGAGGGCTTGCGACAGTGGCTGGTGTTGCGCTTTGCCATGTGCCGACAGGCGCGAGGTGTAAGTCGCAAGGAAGGCGAACGGTGACTCCGGGTCCTTGCGGTTCTCAGCGAGGTTGAAATGCACGCGGCCGACGAGATTCCAGGCCGGGTGGCGCGACTTGAGGAAATCCTGAAGCGAGACTTTTGCGGTCGCCAGTTCCTGGTGCAAGGCGGTATTGATCTCGCCCCACAGCGTGGCCAGCACATCTGGCGTTAGATACTCCCCGCCCGTCATCGGCGGTGCATCGGCAATCAGGGCATCGAAATCCTTGGCAGCAGGCGTGACGACCGCGATCTCGCCGCCTTCGGGCGTGGCACACAAGGCGGTGACATAGCGCGCGGCAAAATCACGCCACCAGGCCCACGCGGGCGGCAAAATGCGGCCGATTTCCGCCGTTCCCAGATGCAGCAGGCCATGTCCTGCGCCAAGCGCAAAAGAACTGCCCAACCGCGGTCGTATTTCATCCGCCAATAGTGGCGCGGCGTCCTTCGGCACCGCAAGCAGGTGACCACCGGGCGTCAGGTGTGGCGCGAGAATGTCGGAAGCAGTCAAGAACGCCCGTCCTCATGACACTGTTGCAGCAAGCGCTGAAGCGGCCTGTTTTCGCGGAACGCGGCTTCGGAATCAACCAGCAGGCCCACCACGCCAGTGCGAACTGGACGAAGCTCCGTTTGCGCCTGGTCCGCTCGAATTGTGGGGTGGACCAAGCGTCCGGGATACGCCTGGCCGCTGCGTTGCGCATGTCTTGTGAACTGTCTTTTCATCTGCTGTAGGACGACCTGATTGCTACGTATCAACTCACAGAAGTTCGCCCCCGGCTCTGCCGCCGGCTGACCAACCTTTAACGTTCACGGCGGTCGCCGTGAATTTCCGAATTCTGCCAAGAGAAACAGGACTCACGATGAAAGGGTACCAAAACCTGAGTCACACGAGATGGGATGCCGATGGCGGCTCCCTCCCGCGCGGCGAAAATCAGTTGGCGCGTTTGTTACAAACGACTAAATGGCAGAGTGTCTCGTTGGACCGACCTACGGACGTTCAACGCTGCGCCTTTGAATGTCGGGTAGCTGGGCGCGGTTACCCGCGTCCAGCCCCCTCAGAACCGTGCATGGGTCTTTCGATCCACACGGCTCAAGCCTCTGCAAAGGCATCTCGCGACACCCGGTTTCACAACGGTATTTTCGGCAGACTAATGATTTCTACGGCAATCGGGATGGTGTACTTGAAGATTACTCGCTGCGTCCGATCCGCCTTCGGTTCTTTTCACGATACAACGAACACCCCAAGGGATGCCCGTCGTGATGGGTTCCTGACAGTCAGGACACAGGCCGTCCTGCCTGAGCCAGACGCGGTACAGCTTCGCACGGCCTTTTGACGAGTTCTGCATTTTCGTGCCCCATCGGGACTCGAAGTAATGCTTCCAGTCTGGGTCGTGCGGATTGGCGTTGGCTCTGATCTTGATATGCCGCTGGATTGGCGTATCAGATTCTTGTAGCAGGGTGAGCTCCCGTTGCGTTCCATCCTCTTGTTTTTCTGTGGCGATGAATACCCAGTTCCGGGCACCTCGGGTCTTGAAATATTTTTCCTTAACCCAGCGGGCTCCCTTGTTCGGATGCCTTCTTACCGCCCATCGCCATAGCATCGACCAGACATCGTCATCAACCCGAGCGAAGGTTTCCTTGGCGACTACATGCCTGTGGTAATTCGCCCATCCACGTAGTACCGGATTGAGCAGCCTTATCAGGTGGGCCTGTTTAGCCGTCTTGTTGGCCTTGACGACCTCACGGATCTTGTCAAGATGCGCTTTGACGTTCGCTTTGGACGGCTTCATGAGCAGCTTGCCGTTGTACTTGCGAATGTTCCATCCGAGAAAGTCAAACCCCTCCCTGATATGCGTTATTCTGGTCTTCTCTGGCGATAGGACTAACCCGCGTTCCGCCAGAAATTCAACCACTGCGGCCTTGACCTCCTGTTCCAGCCATTCTTTTGAATTGCCCGTAATAATGAAGTCGTCCGCGTAACGCACCATGTTCATTTTTAAGCCTGCCCGCCTTGCCTTCGGAAACTTCTCCGCCAGCCTGGCTTCGAGACCGTCCAACGTCATGTTAGCCAAGACAGGGCTGATAATTCCCCCTTGCGGGGCACCTGCCTCAGTCGGGAAGAGTTCGTTCTGGTACACGAATCCCGCCTTGAGCCACTTCTTGAGGATCGCCTTATCCGTGGGGATATGGGCGAGCATCCAGTCGTGACTGATTTGGTCGAAACAGCCTTGAATGTCGGCCTCTAGCACCCATTCCGCACTCGTCTTTTGCGCAAGAGAAGTGAAGCATTGCTCTCCTGCATCAGCGGTTGAGCGCTCCGGCCTGAACCCATAGGAGTTCAGATCGGCGGTGGTTTCCGCAATCGGTTCCAGCGCCAGCAAATGTAATGCTTGCATGGCTCTGCACTTCATGACGGGTATGCCGAGCGGCCTCGTCTTGCCGTTTTTCTTCGGAATCAACACTCTCCGAAGCGGAAGGGGCGAGTAGCCCCGCCTCTTCAACGACGCAATCGCGTTGGTCTTTGCCGCCGGTGTTTTCCACGTTACCTTGTCCACACCGGGGGTGTTCCTGCCTTGATTTTCAGTCACCCGCTTCACGGCTAATGCCTTGCCGCTGAACGAGTGGGTCAGCAACCATTGCAAGGCTTTCGCCTTGTTGTGGCGGCCGGCCTGTGACGCCTTCACCATACGCGTCTGCAGCCTTCTTACGTACCGTCGGACCTTGGCCCAATTGATGCCGTCCCACGTCACGCCAGAAGGCGCACGCGCCTGTGTTGCAGCGCTCATTTGCTTTCCCTCCGTTAAGATGGTTCTGGAAACTCTCTGGTGAAGAGAGACCATGAGGAAGTCTGCCCGCTTTCGCGTGAGGTGATGTTGCAACCCCTATCCGTCCCATTACAGGCCGGCGTTCGCTTTGTCCTCGTTCCTATGCCCGCACCACCATGGGCAGACCTTGCAGCCTGCTGTCCCCGAAGGGAGCGATACGGGGTTTCCACGTTCCGCTTGTAAAGTACGTCGGGTTAGGTGCCTGCTATTGACCGGGAGGCGTATGGGTCACGAGAGCGCAATTATCAGACGCTATTCCCGCCTCCGTTACCGTTTTGGTTCAAGCGTGGTAGCCACTTCCGCTTGTTCTACATGACGATCTTTATCGCAGATTCAAATGTTTTCACCCTACCGACTATCTGGCACTCATCCGGCGTGTGGCTGCCAGAAGGGTACGCCTCTCGCGATTGATACCCCGCACCTTGCGGCGCTTCGTTACGTTGTCAGAACCGCTCTTTATTCAGGCTCCTAGATTCACCCGGTGACACGGGTGGTACCCTCCGTTGCCGTGGGAACAACTTCTACAAGCGACTTCGTGTCGCACGATGATCATGTAGCCGGCCGCCTACCGCCGATCACCAACCGGAGCGAGTCACTCCATTGCGGTCGCCCGCGTCTGTGCTGCGAATGCCCCTTGCTCGGTTCACGCAGCCATTACTTCCCGAACCCGCTTGCCGGGCGGCCGGCCAAGGTGTAGAAACTTGGTACGCTTTGTGTACACCGGTGACGCCGCTTACGTCACTCGGCAAGGCATGCGAGGGAGGAGTCGTGACATTCAAGGCGCAGTGGTACCGGGACAAGTTTGCGAAAAAACGTGGCAAAGGCTTCTGCGGCTATCCGGTGGCAACGGTTGCCTTCTACGGACCAGACGACACGAGAGCGACGAAGGTCTCTGTTGGCATCGTCGCGCACGAAGGTGCTGACGCGGACCCTGTTGAGCGGTGGTTCTGCAAAACCACCGATGCGAGAATCGATCCAGAAGTCACCGAAGCAATCATTCGATTCATCGATCATCACGGTGCGAAATCGGTGGTTGCCGTCGATCGCATCATCGGCTGCCCGCATGAGGAAGGCATTGACTACCCGGAAGGCGAAAAATGTATGCAGTGTCCGTTCTGGGCCAACCGTGATCGATGGAGCGGCGAGATCATGCAGTGAGACGTCAAGAGGCAAGCGTTTCCATCCTCGCGCTGAGGCGTTCCTTACTTGCTTCATTCCGACCGCAGTCACGCATTCATTAACGCAGGACACTTTCTGGACGAGAAGGGTGCGCGTGGCCCTCAGCGGGGCGCGGCAAAGCCCGTGGCGTGGTTCCACGCAACCGTGATCGCCTGCGCGACTCACTTCGACTCCACGAGCGCGATGACTGCGACGTGCTTCACGTGCAGGAGAGGCCCAGCGGAGCCGGACATCGACCGAGCCAACCCGAAGCCTGGTCATGCGCACGGTGTAAGGTAAAGGGGCGAATCTGCTGCGGGGAAGGCACGTTGTGGGATCTTGCCGAGCGTGGTGAGCGTCACCGTTAATGCAAGGGGCAGAACCATGGGTTTTTCTTGCCGAACGTTTCTGATCGCTCGTGACGATACCCTCTGGCGGCTGTCAAACACAAAGTTCGACCAGATGCTGCAAGATCCGGCAAGCCACTGCCTGCCGGATCTTGCCGGGCAACGGGCGCGAATGGCCAGCGTCGTGGTCGAGCTTGTGGCCAGAAACCCGGTGCGCGTCGTTCGGAACACGTTTTCCATTCTCACCTTCGATGCCGAAGGCCGCATCGACCCGAGCAGATTCGAAAAGCAGCAATTTGCCCTCGCGGAGTCGGTCGTCGCACCTGTCTTTGCCGTATTCGATGATGACAGCAACCAAACAGTCGTCGACGCGACCTCCCGATTCATTGCACAAGGAGGCCAATGGGTTCCGTCACGCGCTTTGGCACGCGTCATAGATCAGACCGCGTTGGGTCAACGACAGTGCCGACACCTGTAACCGGTCGCTCAAAGGCTGCTCTACGGCATCCAGTTTTCGATTCTCGAGTGTCGGAGATGGGTCGACAGCAATCAGATCATACGGTCCTTTTGTAAGCCACCACTCGCGAGCGATAAAATTCGCGGCTATCCGAACGGCGGCTTCATTGGCTGACGACTTGCCGACCGACTCGAAGGGATGAATGACCGCTGTACCGCAAAAGCCGCCGAAGAGGCGACGCCTGGTCCAGGGTCCGCAGTGGGTCGGGAGTGTGAGTTCGCTAATGCAAAAAGCTGCCATCCGTCTGCTCGATCCCGCCACTGTCAGCAATCCGCCACATTGCTGACGTAGAACCCAACCCGGCCCAATGTCGGCTCAGGCCGAACTCCCGTCTCCCTATGCGAGTCGACGAACGGCCGTTGTACCTTGAAAGCCGCCGTAGATGCCGCGCTGGCTTGACGGGCCGCAATGGGTCGGTCGGTTGCTGCCGGTCACGACGGGCAGCAGGTGGCCATGATCGCTCGGTCGTGAGTCACACCCCCAATGCGAACAGTCGCCCGCGTCTGGTCCTTACCTGGTCATTGCTGCTCCAGTGACCGCGAGCGAGAGATCAGGTCGGTCCTTCGTGGCTGACCTTCGACGCTGCCTACGATTTCGAGCGCCTGTAACATGACCGCCGAATGCACGGGCGATGAAGCGCCGGAGCATGTCCGGGTGAACTTGAATATCGCAGATATCCGAGGGTGAGGGGGTTCTGCATGCGACGGGGCCGCCGCTGGAAGCAAGCGTTCTTGAGGAACTGCCCATTAGCACATCGAGCTGGCCGAACATAGGCGAGGTCCCTGTTGATCAGCGCCCGCGAGCAATTGCCGGGCGTATCCGTCGTTGTGTGCGATACGCTTGGGGGTCTGGCAGTCCGGGAGCACAAAAGCATTGCGTTTTCTCACGAGATCATGCGACGCCCGTTCAGGAAAAGGGCGACTCGGAACGTCCTCACCATTCAGCGCCCCAACGCCGGTGGCGCGGCCGGGACGCTGGAGCCGGCCGCGCTTACCCGGGACCTCCTCGGTCCCGGACTCCTGGGCCATTTAGCCCGGCATGGGCTCGCTGTGAGGCGGGCTTGTCTCATCCAGTACGACACCGCCGTCCACCAGTGCAACGGCGTGCGGCTGGGGCGGGGTTGAGGTGACCGACACGGCGGGCGGCAGCTCCTGCTGCAGGGTGTGGGGAACGCGAAGCATGTCGAGCGCTTTGTCGATGTCCACCCGGCAACCGGTCAATGCGCGCTGCGCGAGGAGTTTGCGGGCAAGAGCGTGCAGAAGCTCTTCCGGTTCTCCGGCCTGGCGCGCCTCCTCAAGTGCTGACTCGAAGCGGACCTGGCCGCTCAGAACGCCGGCGATCGGAAGTTGCAACTCACGGGCGCGCTCAAAGGCCGTCGAGTCCTTAAGCACGGCTTCACGGCTGACCGCCGCAAAGGGGCCGTTAGCCAGATAGCCGGCCAGTTGCGTGAACGCCTGCTCTACGAACGCGTCGCGCGGCGTATGGGTATAGACCACGCCAACCTGCGTCGGGTCAACGCCCATCGAGGCGAGCTTGGTGAGCGTTCCGACTGCGCTTTGCTGTGATCCCTCACGGGGTGTTGCGGTGCAGATGATGAGCGCAAAATCATTCGCTGTGCCAGGGTGTTCCGCAAGGAACTCAAGCGTGGGAGCCACCGATGGTGCCGAGACGGCCACACAGTAGGCGTGCGAGGCAGCGGCCAGCATGCAGTAAAGCTCGTCGGGCCGGTCGGCCCGTACGCGTACCGCGTCTGGTTCAAGCTGTGCAGACGCTTTGCGGGGCACTTCCACGCGGACCAGGCGTGCACCAGTACGCGAGCTGACGAGGTCAGCTACGGCGCTCTCCTGCACATCATTGCCGCTGGTGAGGATGAGGTAGTGATGGTTCATCTGTTTTCTCCTGTTCAGGAAGAGGTGGGTAGGTCAGGGCAGGCTGGAAATCCGAAATAGCGATATGGAGGACTGCGGTGCGTCATCGGACGGGCTCAGGAAGATCGCACTGCTCGGGTGCGACCCTCGATCCGGCGGCCGGCGTGGCGAACCGGCGGTCGCGGCGGTACTTGCGATTGCCGCCGCTGCCCACCCGCACACTTGTCGTCCGGGCGGTTAGTGCAGCAAGGGCGTCCGCGCGATGCCCCGCATGAGCAAGGAGGGTACGCAACGGCGAAAGTGCCCAGAGAACGGCGTCGACGTTTGCCTGCGTTGCCCGGCAATGAGAGACGAACGGCTCGAACTCCGTCGCGGCGATGTCCTGGAGCCGCTCGGGCAACGTGCCACGCCACTGGAGAAAGACGCTGAACATCATCCATGCCTCGCGCAGGCGCGCATTCATGATCTGGTTGCAGCCGATGGCGGCAATGACGCTTTCCACCTGATCGTGAATCGCAGACTGCTCCGGCGTTGAGCTAGTGTTGCCAGGGCCGGTGTCGGTGGACGCGCCACTTCGGCTGGCGGCCGGGTCGGACAACCCGGGCGACACCTGCATCACGCTGATCGTTGCGGGCGAGGTTGCAGTAGCGCTCGATGCTTCCATCTCGGCGGTGATTGGCACGGAGGTTGCCCCGGTGCGACGCGGCTGTCTTTCGAACGTTTTCATCAAAGTAGCGGAGTCCTGTGTATATTAAAAAAGGAGCGGAATGCAGATGAATCAACCGGTTTGGCGGCCATTTTTATGGTCCTGGCCGGCGTGGTCGACCGGTGCGCGAGCGTGGGAAACCGCGCGTTTTCCGCCCGTGCGCCTGCGGGCGCCCCGTGCGGGCATTGCGGGCATCGCATTCGTCGGCAAATCCATCCGACCAATTGGAGAGCCACTTAGCCGGGCATGCCGGAGTTTCGCTTCCCGCCGCGCGGCCGCCCGGGGCAACTGCTTTGCCGGGCTTCGGCGGTGTGCTTCTTTCTTATGGATTTTCAGGCAACCCTTGAATTGATGCGCAATGGGTTGACAGTAGTAGTTGAAAATCATTTGTATTCTCGTGGGACCGTGGCCGAGCGAGGCGCTCAGGCGGACGAGGGCCTCATAGGGCGCGACACCGCTGTCCAGCAGCTGCAGCGCAAGATCCAAGGCATATGTGTAGCGAAGTGAATGAAAAGATAGTTCTCCTGTCATTCCGGCGCGACGCAGTATGGCTTTCAGCCTGTTGATCGCCGACTCAAGTGTTTTGCCGCGTCCTGTGATGAACTCATAGTTGTGCGCAACGGCATATTCCAGAGCGGCCTGGATAACCTTGATGGTGTCCTCCCGCTGCGCCTCGAGCACCTCCACTTCCCGGGCACGTAAATTTTTGGCCCCCCGCATCACATCTAGCCTGGTCTTGCCGCTCATCAGCGCATCAAGCCACATCCTCAAGTCCCTTCCACACATCAGGGCTTCAAGCCGACGCAGGCCGAGGTGCCGGGCGAGCGCGATGAGGTGCCCGAGTCCGCGATCAATGCGGGCCGCGCGCTCCAGCAGCGCGTCAAGCTCGCCGGGTGTCTGGGCGCGGCGGGCGCCTTTGCGCACGCGATATGGCAGGCCAAGCTGCCGGTTGCTGCAGCTTTTACCCAGGTCGTTTCCCATCACATCCAGAACGACGCGGATGGCAGAAAATATGTTCTCAAGGTGTCCCGGGGTCATTCCTTGAGCGACACAGTGTGCTGCATAGGCATGCACCAGCCAGGGCTTGACCTCGGCAAGTGACCGGGTAAGGGCCTTGAGTTCCCGGGCAAAGCGCAGGAACGGTGTCACCAGATGACGCCGGTTTTCCTGATGTTTAAAGCTACCGCCGGCCAAGGCGCTCGCCCCGGCAAGCTCGTGTACAGCATCTGCCAGCATGGCCATTTGAATCCTCCGCTTCAGTACCCGCCAGACCCGCACATTGTGTTGCGCGCTGGCGGTATGCACGAACACAGCCCCCGGGGTGCGGACGTGCCGCGCCATATCACAGCCGGCTCGGAGCCTGTTGATTGCGCGCTGACGGGAAGGGGGCGGGAGGGCCAGCTGCGTGCCTGAGGGGCTTTGCCGGTTAATGGAGGAAGGAACGAACAGGCGCCAACGGGTAAGGTTGAGTTTGTAGATCCGGTGACCTGGATAAGAGGCGGTCTGCTGTGCTTGAAAGTGAGAGATGCCCGCGTGGAATCGGCTTTACATGCGACCGCGTGCGCAAAACGCATGTGTCAAAGCAGATGATCGGCGCACAGATGCGCGCGCCCGGGGCTATTGGAATGCCAGAGGAACGGGCATGGTTTGATGACCCGCCGGATCACTCGCCTGAGGGCGCATGTGAGCCTGACGGCTGGTTTGCGTGGGGGGATGGCAGATGGGCGGGCTGCGCCGGCATTGGCGCGCAGCAGACCTTTGATCCTTCGACGAGTCGTGCCCTCACAAGGCGGCTAATACATCGATGACTCGTGGCCGGCGGACCAAGCCGCGACCTCTTCCGGATCGTCACGATGGACACAGAGCCCATCGTCCAACTGCAATGCAATTGAAATCACGATTCATGCCCTGAAGAACAGGGGGAAACCGGTGTGTCATGCCGAAGCCTCGGCGGAGGATAAAGCGTGTACTGCAATCGAAGCTATTTGATCACACCAATACCGGGTAGCACAAGGGGGCAGGAGCGGCGCGTAGCGAAAAAACGACGCGCGTCGCGAAAGCCACCGGCACGCACACCGGAGGCGCCCGTCGCGGGCGGGCTGTGACAACGCGGGTCTTCCCGTCGAAGCGTGCCCGGCGCAAGGCAAAACCGGGCACGGGACGAACCGGCTCCCCGACGCTAGGCTGCACCAAACCCGTGGGGGGTCATCGACTGCCACCGCCAATGATCCGCACACATCCTCTCGATCCCAAACTCAGCACGCCAGCCAAGGAGCTTCTCCGCCGCCCCCGGATCGGCAAAGCACGAAGCCACATCGCCCGGACGGCGCGCCACGATCTCGTACGGCACCGGTTTGCCCGACGCCTTCTCGAACGAGCGGACTACGTCCAGCACGCTGTACCCTTGTCCTGTCCCAAGATTCACGACGAAACTCGCGTCGCGCTCGACCAGCGCATCGAGTGCCGCCAGGTGTCCGCGCGCCAGATCCACCACGTGGATGTAATCGCGCACGCCGGTGCCGTCAGGCGTTTCATAGTCGCCGCCGAACACCCGCAGCTTCTCGAGCTTGCCCACGGCAACCTGCGCCACATACGGCATCAGATTGTTAGGAATGCCAGCGGGATCTTCGCCGATCAAGCCGCTCTCATGCGCCCCGACCGGATTGAAATAGCGCAGCGTCGCGATCCGCCACGAAGGATCGGCCACTTCCAGATCACGCAAGACCTGCTCGGCGATCAGCTTCGACTGCCCATAAGGATTGGTTGCGGAAAGCGGAAACGATTCGTCGATCGGCGAGCTCTTCGGCACGCCATACACCGTTGCGGAAGAACTGAACACGAACTGCTTCACATTGCGCTCGCGCATCACGCCGAGCAGTGTCAGCAGGCTGCCGACGTTGTTGCTGTAGTACTCGATCGGCTTGGCGACCGATTCGCCCACCGCCTTCAACGCGGCGAAGTGAATCGCGCCGGTAATCGGATGGGCGTCGAAAATACGGTTGAGCGCCGCTTCGTCGCGCGCGTCGGCTTCGTAGAAGGCCACCGCCTTGCCGGTGATCTGTTCCACGCGCCGCAGCGATTCGCGATTGCTGTTCACGAGATTGTCGATTACCACGACGTCGAAACCGCCGTTCAGCAGTTCGACACAGGTGTGCGAGCCGATAAAGCCCGCGCCGCCCGTTACCAGAATCGTGCCCTTCGTGGTCATGCTGTTGCTCCGTTAAAGTAGGACGCCCGTCATTTTCTGCACCAGGTCTTTATATGCTTCGACGACCACGCGTTCGTCGAATTCTTCTGCGACTTTCTGTCGGCCGCGTTCTGCCATTGCGCGGCGCTTGGCGCCGCTCATGTCGAGCATCTGTGCCAGCTTCGCCGCGAGACTCTCCGCATTGCGCACTTCGCACAGCCAGCCGTTGACGCCGTCGGCCACCACCTCGCGGCAGCCCGGCACGTCGGTCGCGACTATCGGCCGGCCCATCGCCGAGGCTTCCATCAGCGTGCGCGGCACGCCTTCGCGATACGACGGCAATACGATGCAATCCGCATCGGCGATGAAAGGCCGCACGTCGTGCGTCTCTCCCAGGTACTCGATGACGCCTTCCCGTTCCCAGGCGGCGACTTCTTCGCGCGTGATCGCGCTGGGATTGTCGACGCCGACCGGCCCGAGCAGTTGGAAACGCGCCTGGCGGTAACGTTCACGCAAACGCCGTGCGGCTTCGACATATTCGCCGACGCCCTTGTCCCACAGGAGCCGCCCGATCAGCACAAACTTGAATTCGGCCCGCTCGGGCAGCGGCGTGAACGCGAACTGTTCGAGATCGACGCCTTCGCCATGCAACAGACGCGCACGCTCAGGATGCACCAACAAATTCTGCTCGACAAACGCGGCCTGGTCGTCGCGATTCAGAAACCAGATTTCGCGCGGGAAACGGAAAGCGAAACGGTACAGTTTTTTGGCGACTTGCGCCGCGCGGCTCTGCTGGATGAAGACGTAACCGAGCCCCGTCGTCACCGCCACCGACTGCACGCCCGCCAATTTCGCGGCGATCGAGCCGTAGATGTTCGGCTTGATCGTGTAATGAAACACGACGTGCGGGCGGATGCTCCGGTACAAACGATACAACGACAAAAGCGTCCGCAGGTCTTCGCGTGGACTGGTGCCTTTCGACGCCACCGGCAGTTCGATGCAGCGGCAACCCATCGCGGCGAGCAGTTCGAACGTGCGATCGCGCGGCGCGAGCACCGTCACGTCGACGCCGCGTCCAACCAGCATGCGGATCAGCCCTTGCCGATACGTATAGATTGCCCAGGCGGTGTTACAGACGAGTGTAATGCGCAGCGCGGGCGTCGACTTCAAGGCAGGCTTCATGCGGGAACGGGCTCGACGGTGGAATGAATTAATGGCTTGCGCGCGGCGCGAGCAGCGTGCGTTTGACCCGCTGTAACGCGCCGTAGGGCGTGATCAGATGCAACAGATTTTTGGCGAGGCCGAGCCAGTCGTAGAGATTGGCGGCGTTGAAATAGCGCAGTTGCAGCCGCAGCGTCGAACTCACCTGGCGGCGCCGTTTGGTCGCGCTGATGCCGCCTTCGTTCAGCTCGTAATAGAGCCCAAGTTCCGGCAGATTCGCGCAGTCGTAGCGCTCCATCAGGCGCACGAACAGATCGAGGTCTTCGGCGGAACGGTATTGCGTGCGATAGTTGCCGACCGCGCGCACCGCGTCGATGCGCAGCATCATCGAAGGATGCGCGAGGCATGAGCGGAAAAACCGCAGACGGCGAATCGCGCTCGGCTCGGCGGGCGGCGTCAGCATGAAGAGCGGCTTGCCGTCACGCGTGACGACCTGCGTCCACATGCCGAGGCCGGCCACTTGCGGATGCAATTCCATGAACATGCGCTGTTTGGCGAGGCGCTGCGGCACGCTGCGGTCGCCCGCGTCGATCCGCGCGGCATAGCGGAAGCCGCGCTGGGCAAGGGCGTCGATGCCGGCTTGCAGCGCGCGCTCGATGCCGCCGTTCTCCGGCATGCGCAGCACTTCGATATGCAGATTGGCGATCGCCGGCGCGACGATCGGCGGCGTGCTGCCGTCGTCGACGATCAGCACGTGCACCGGGGCGCTTTCGCTGAACGAGGCCAGCGTGAGATCGACGTCGGCCTGGCCGTTGTACGCGGGCATCAGCACGGCGACGTCGTCGAGGGCAATATGCGCGGCGGCGGATGAATTCGTCATGGGCGCAATTTGAAGCGGATGTAGTAGAGATTGACCGACGCAGCCGCCAGATAGCCGGCCGCGAGGCCCACCAACGCGCCGTACGCGCCAAGCCGCGGAATCGCCAGCAGATTGACGACGAAGGCGACGGCCAGCGCCAGCAGCCACTTCGACAGCAACACGAATTTGGCCTGATATTTCAGCACGATCAGATTGCCGATCGCTTCGATCCCGGCCGGCACGGAAAGCCACACGGCCCAGCGGAAAATCTCGATCGCGCCTTCATAGTCCGGCCCGAACACGCGGCCGATGATGAACCCCGCCAGCAGATCCAGCACGAGCGCGCCGCTCACCATCAGCGCGGCGGTCATTGCGGTGAGCCGCCACACGTTGCGGCGCAGTTGCGCGGGCTCCTGCACGCGATAGACGAACGCGGGCGCAATCGTCTGCGCGAGCATCAGCGCGAGCGTGATCCAGTTTTCGTTCAACTGCTGCGCGGCCGAATAACGTCCGAGGTCGGCGAAAGAGATCGCGCGTTCGAGCATCAGCCGGTCCAGTTTCAGAAACAGATACATACAGATCAGGCCAAGCCAGAACACCGTGCCCGCGCTCGCGAAGTGGCGAAACAGCGAACGGTCGAAGCGCCAGCCGAGCGTGCCGTCATGCCGGCGGATGTAATAGATCAGCAGCACGGCGCCGATCGCCGCGGATTCGACCGCCCACAGCCAGCCGAAGCGCGCGGGCGCCGCCATGGCGCGCACCAGCAGATAGACGAAACCCGCTTTCAGCACCGCGGTGCTCATGCTGGTGAGCAACTGCGGCTTGCTGTACGTCATGCTTTGCAGCCACGCATTGATCACGCCGACGAACGGCTCGCGAAACAGCATGCTGACCGCGAGGCCGGCGAGCATCGCGCCGACCATCGGTTCGAAGAGGTGCAGCGCAATGCCGAGCCACGTCAGCAGCAGCGCCGCGACCGACACGGAAATGCGCAGCGCGAAGGCGCTACCGAGCACGGTGCCGAGTTGAGCCGGCGGCCGGCCGACGATGGTGGGGACCAGAATCTCCGCGCCGCACACCCAGGTGATCGGCGACAGCACCAGCAGCAGCGTGTTCGCGTACTGCCATTTGCCGAAGATGTCCGGCCCGAAGTAGCGCGCCAGCATGCCGCTGATCAAGATCGCAACGCCGATCTGCGTGAGCCGCTCCAGCCCGAGCCAGACGATATTGGTGAAGGCGCGCGTGACGTCGGGATTGGCGAAGCGTTTGAGCGTCAGCATCCGCTTGCCGCCCGCCTGTCCGGTTGCGCGAATCGAGCGGGCGGCGCAAGCGTTGCAAGCCGCGCGGCGGCAGCGCGCGTCATTGCCCACCTGGCCGACAGTCGCGGCAACTTTCCAAAAGGAGGGCGTCTAAGCATTAGAATAGGGCGTCTATAAGGCAGGTCCGAAAGGCGCAATTATAAGTTGGAACCGGATCGCTTCCGGCAAGGGCGCATCGCGAGGTTGTACCAATCGGTTAATGACCAGCTCAACGGCCAGCTCAACGGCCAGGTTAGCGACCAATTTACCGATTGATCAGCGTAGCGCCGGTCAAAATTTTCCTTTGCACGCAAGTGAGCCAACATGATCTCCAAATCTATCTTCAAGGCGTATGACATTCGCGGTGTGATCGGCAAGACGCTCGACGCCGATGCAGCCCGTTCGATCGGCCGTGCATTCGGCAGCGAAGTGCGGGCGCAAGGCGGCGACGCCGTGGTGGTTGCGCGCGACGGCCGCCTGTCCGGTCCCGAACTGATCCAGGCGCTGTCGGACGGCTTGCGCGCGGCAGGCGTCGACGTGGTCAACGTCGGCATGGTGCCCACGCCGGTGGGCTACTTCGCGGCCAGCGTGCCGTTGCAGCTAGACGGCGGCGAGCGCCGCGTCGACTCGTGCATCGTCGTGACGGGCAGCCACAATCCGCCGGACTACAACGGTTTCAAGATGGTGCTGCGCGGCGCGGCGATTTACGGCGAGCAGATTCTCGCGCTGCATCAGCGCATCGTCGACGATAACTTCGCCACCGGCAGCGGCACGTACACCGAGTACGACATCGCCGATACGTATCTCGATCGCATCGCGAGCGACATCACGCTCGCGCGCCCGATCAAGATCGTGGTCGACACCGGCAATGGCGTGGCCGGCGGCCTCGCGCCGAAGCTCTTCAAGAAGCTTGGCTGCGAACTGGTCGAACTGTTCACCGAGATCGACGGCAACTTCCCGAATCACCACCCGGACCCGGCGCACCCCGAGAATCTCCAGGACGTGATCCGCGCGCTGAAGGAAACCGATGCTGAAATCGGTTTCGCATTCGACGGCGACGGCGACCGTCTCGGCGTGGTCACCAAAGACGGCCAGATCATTTATCCGGATCGCCAGCTGATGCTGTTCGCCGAAGAAGTGCTGTCGCGCAACCAGGGCGCGCAGATCATTTACGACGTGAAGTGCACGCGCAATCTGGCCAAGTGGGTGAAGGACAAGGGCGGCGAGCCGCTGATGTGGAAGACCGGCCACTCGCTCGTGAAGGCGAAGCTGCGCGAAACCGGCGCGCCGCTGGCAGGCGAAATGAGCGGCCACGTGTTCTTCAAGGACCGCTGGTACGGTTTCGACGACGGCCTGTACACGGGCGCGCGTCTTTTGGAAATCCTCACGCGCGTGTCCGATCCGAGCAAGCTGCTGAACTCGCTGCCGAACTCGCATTCCACGCCGGAGCTGCAACTGAAGCTGGAGGAAGGCGAAAACTTCGAGCTGATCGCGCGTTTGCAGCAGAACGCGAAGTTCACCGGCGCGGACGACGTCGTGAAGATCGACGGCCTGCGCGTCGAATATCCGGACGGCTTTGGTCTGGCGCGTTCGTCGAACACCACGCCGGTGGTCGTGATGCGTTTCGAGGCCGATAACGACGAAGCGCTCAAGCGCATCCAGGAAGACTTTCGCCGCGTGATCCTCGCGGAGAAGGCTGACGCCAAACTGCCGTTCTGACGGTTCGGGCGACGAAAAGCCGCGGGCGGTTCGAGTTGAACCGCCCGAGGCTGCCGCCGAACGCGGCGCGGGTTTCACTTACCGCGCCGCGTTTTTTCATGGCATTGGCATGCGACGCGCTAAAATTGCCGTCCTCGTGAGAAAACGCCGGGCCGCCCCAAGTTTTCTCGTCCCCCTCGGGGGGGGCCTGGCGCGAAGCGACAGGTTTGGGGGTGCTCTTACTAAAACGCCGGGCCGCCCCAAGTTTCCTCACCCCCCTCGGGAGGCCTGGCGCGAAGCGACAGGTTCGGGGGCTCTTTCAACGCATCTTCGGGCCGGATAGCCGGTTTTCCCACTCTTGAGCGTGCAAAAGATACTGATCGTGAGGGTGTCGTCATTGGGCGACGTCGTTCACAACATGCCGGTGATCGCCGACATCCGCCGCCGCCATCCGCAAGCGCAGATCGACTGGCTCGTCGAAGAAAGCTTCGTGGGGCTCGTGCAGCTCGTGACCGGCGTGCACCGGGCGATTCCCGTGTCGCTGCGGCGCTGGCGCAAGCGGCTCCTATCGCTCGACAACTGGCGCGAGATCGGCGCATTCCGGCGTGCGCTCGCCGCCGAGCACTACGATCTCGTAATCGACTGCCAGGGGCTCATCAAGACCGCGTGGGTCGCGAGCATGGCACGCGGACCGCTGGTCGGCCTCGCGAACCGCACCGACGGCGCGGGCTTCGAATGGCCGGTGCGTTTCTTCTACGACAAGCGCGTGCCGATTGAGCCGCGCACCCATGTGGTCGAACGCACGCGCCAACTGGTCGCCGCGGCGCTGAACGACCCGCAGCCGCAACCCACCGACGAAATCGATTTCGGCATCGACACCGGGCGCGCGGCGCTGGCTTTGTCGGAGGCGAATCTGAACCTGCCGGTGCCGTACGTGGTGTTCGTCCACGCCACCTCGCGCGCCGACAAGCAATGGCCCGATGCCGCGTGGATCAACCTGGGCCAGTCGCTGGTGCGGCGTGGCGCGTCGATCGTGCTGCCGTGGGGCAGCGACGAAGAGCGCACGACCAGTGAGCGTCTGGCCAAGGAGTTCGGCGCCGCGGCGATCGTGCCGCCCAGGCTGTCGTTGCCGGCGGTGGTCGGCCTGATCGACGGCGCCGCCGCGACGGTCGGGGTTGACACAGGTCTGGTTCACATCGCCGCGGCGCTGAAGCGGCCGACGATCGAGTTGTACAATTTCGCCACCGCGTGGCGCACCGGCGGCTACTGGTCGCCGAACGTCGTCAATCTCGGCACCGCCGGGCAGCCGCCCACGCTGCAACAGCTGAAGTCCGCACTGGCCGGCTTCGGCCTGCTGTAACGCGGCGTGCGCTTCGCCTTACGCTCCATCCGTTTTCAAGGGCGACCATGAACGAAACCCAGATCATCGAAGTAGCGAACGCTGACTGGCACGGACGCAATCTGTCCGTGCCGCGCGAAACGCTGCTCGCCGGCGTCGAGCGCGGCAAAGTGCTGTACTTCCCGAATCTGCGCTTTGCGATCGAAGGCGGCGAGCAGGCGCTGCTCGATCCGGCGCTCGCCGACCCGAACCGCAAGAACATCAGCCTCGAACCGAATGGCGGCGCGCTGCACGGCGTGGCCGGCGACGCCGTCGCGCAATCGGCGGTGCGCGCGTTGATCGCGCGTTATCAGGCCAATGCGCGCACGCTGGTCGATGGGCTTTTCCCCGAATACAACGGCACGCTGCGCGTCGCGCCCACCAGTTTGCGTCTGCATCAGGTGGAAACGCGCCAGACTTCGTGGCGCAAGGACGACAGCCGTCTGCACGTCGATGCATTCCCGTCGCGGCCGAACTACGGCGAGCGCATCCTGCGCGTGTTCACCAACGTCAATCCGCATGGCGTGCCGCGCGTGTGGCGCGTCGGCGAACCGTTCGAGGACATGGCGAGGCGCTTCCTGCCGCGCATCAAGCCGCAGATGCCGGGCTCCGCGTGGCTGCTGAATCTGCTGCACGTGACCAAATCGCCGCGCAGCGAATACGACCATCTGATGCTGAATCTGCACGACGGCATGAAGGCCGATCTCGACTATCAGAAGTCATGCCCGCAGGAAACCGTGCCGTTTCCGACCGGCAGCGTGTGGGTGTGTTTCTCCGACCAGACTTCGCACGCCGTCATGTCCGGCCAGTTCATGCTGGAGCAGACTTTCTTCCTGCCGGTCAAGGCGATGGCGCAGCCGGAATGCGCGCCGCTCGGCATTCTCGAGCGCCTGAAGGGCAGGGCGCTGGTTTGAGCGCCGCTTTCTTCTTGTCAGACTCGCTGAAAGATGCGGAGCCCCGATGCTGAGGGCGATCTATAACGCACTCTGGTGGATCGTCGCGCCGCTTGCCGTATTGCGTTTGCTGATCCGCTCGCGCAAGGAGCGCGGTTATCGCGAGCATATCGGCGAGCGTTTCGGTTCTGCGCGTGGCCGGCTGCCGGAAGACGATGCGCCGCTGATCTGGGTGCATGCGGTGTCGGTGGGCGAGACGCGCGCCGCGCAGCCGCTGATCGACGCGCTGATGAAGGCGCGGCCCGACGCGCGGATTCTGCTTACGCATATGACGCCGAGCGGCCGCGCGACCGGCGAGCAGATATTCGGCGACCGCGTGTTGCGCAGCTATTTGCCGTACGACATGCCGCACGCGGTGCGGCGGTTCTTGCGGACGTGGCGGCCGTCGCTCGGTCTGGTGATGGAAACCGAAGTGTGGCCGACGCTGATCGACGAATGCCGTCGCGCGGATGTGCCGCTCGTGCTGACCAATGCGCGGATGTCCGCGCGTTCTTATAAGCGCGCTGCGAAGTTCGGCAACGCAACCAGGGGCGTGTTCGGCGGTTTTGCGCGCGTGCTGGCGCAGAGTCCGGCGGATGCGGAGCGGCTCACGGCGTTGGGCGCGCGCAATGTCGCGGTGCTCGGCAATCTCAAGTTCGACATGAGCACGCCGCCGGAACTGGCGGCGCGCGGTCATGCGTGGCGCGCGGCGATCGGCGCGCGGCCGGTGTGGGTCGCGGCGAGTACGCGTGAAGGCGAAGAGGCGTTGGTGTTGCAGGCGTTCGCCGCACTCGGCATCGACGGCGCGTTGCTGATTCTCGTGCCGCGGCATCCACAGCGCTTCAACGAAGTGGCGGCGCTGGTCGAGAAAGCCGGCTTGCGCATCGAGCGGCGTTCGACCTGGGCGCCCGCGGCGACGGTGGCTTCGGCTGCTTCCGGCGCGGGCGGCGGCGTGCCGGCGTTGCCTTCGAATGTGAATGTGCTGCTCGGCGATTCGATGGGCGAGTTGGGCGCTTACTATGCCGCGTCGGATCTGGCGTTCATCGGCGGGAGTTTGTTGCCGCTCGGTGGGCAGAATCTGATCGAGGCGTGTGCGGTCGGTGTGCCGGTGCTGATCGGACCGCACGTGTTCAACTTCACGCAAGCCACCGCCGATGCGGTCGCGGCGGGTGCGGCGGTGCAGGTGCAAGACCCGGCCGATCTGGCGCGCGCGCTGCGCGAGCTGTTCGGCGACAAGGCGCGGCGGCTCGCGATGAGCGGCGCGGCCTCGGCCTTCGCCGCGCGCCATCGCGGCGCGACCGCGCGGACGGTGGATGTGTTGATGGCGTTGTTGCCGGAGTAGTGATTCGAGCGCCGCGAATGTTGCGCTCGCGTTATCGCTTTGTGCGCCGATAAATCGTATATTCTGCCAACACCGGGCTTGAGCGCTGACTGCCCTGTGACTTGAACCGCTCCCTTCACGACCTGCCATGACGCTTTTCACCGACCTCGGCTTCCAATGGGACCGTGCCGCGATTCCGCAAGACATGCCGATCCACTCGATCAAACGGGTGTGTTTCCGCTTTCATCGGATGCTGCCGGAATTCGTGTGGGATGCGAGCGTGCTCGAAGGCAATCCTTTTACGTTCCCCGAGGTAAAAACGCTGCTCGATGGCGTCACCGTTGGCGGACGGAAGATCTCTGATCAGGAGCAGGTCCTGAACCTGGCGGAGAGTTCGAAACATCTGCTTGCAATCGTACAGAACGGCCGTTTTGCGCTCGACAAAGCGACGTTTTGCGACCTGCATCGTCTTGTTGCGCGCAACGAGGCGCTGGAGTGGGGCGTGTTCCGCGGGGAGGGCGAAGAAACCCGGTACACACCCGACGTAGCTTTAGGTGAGGCAGGGCGATATACGCCGCTGCCGACCGTGGCCGGTGCTCCAGAACTCAACCGGGTTTTCGCTGCCGGAACCCGCGCGCTGACCGAGCAGGTCCCGAATGTCTTCGAGCGTGGTTGCGCGTTCTTCCTGTTCGGCGCGTTGCAGCAATTCTTCTTCGACTTCTTCGACGGCAACAAGCGCACCTCGCGCTTCATGATGAACGGCGTGCTCATGTCGAACGGCATCGACGCAATCAGTGTCCCGGCGCAGCGGGCGGGGGACTTCAACGAAAAGATGGTGCGCTTCTATCTATCGAAGGATGGGACCGAGATGATGGCATTTCTGCTCGAATGCCATCCAGGCGAGTGAAGGCTCAAACCTTCAACAACCCCTTCTTCTCGATAAACTTCACCACCTCGTCCAGGCCGTCGAGCGCCTTCAGATTGCACATCACGAAGGGCCGCTCGCCGCGCATCTTCTTCGCGTCGGACGCCATCACATCGAGATTCGCGCCGACCATCGGCGCCAGATCCGTCTTGTTGATCACCAGCAGATCCGACTTCGTAATCCCCGGTCCGCCTTTGCGCGGAATCTTCTCGCCGCCGGCGACGTCGATCACGTAGATCGTCAGGTCCGACAACTCCGGGCTGAAGGTTGCCGCGAGGTTGTCGCCGCCCGATTCGATGAACACGATGTCCGCGTCGGGAAAACGCGTGAGCATGCGGTCAACGGCTTCGAGGTTGATCGACGCGTCTTCGCGAATCGCCGTGTGCGGGCAGCCGCCTGTCTCCACACCCATGATTCGCTCGGCCGGCAGCGCACCCGCCACCGTCAACAGACGCTGATCTTCTTTCGTATAGATATCGTTGGTGATCGCGACGAGGTCGTACTGTTCGCGCATCGCCTTGCAGAGCATTTCGAGCAGCGTGGTCTTGCCCGAGCCGACCGGGCCGCCGACGCCTACGCGCAGCGGCGGCAGTTTCTTCGTACGAAGAGCGGGGTGATGAGGTGCATTCATGATGGATCTACTTAAATCTGCTTATGAGCGAAAGAGCCGCGAGTATTGCGACTCGTGACGCGCCGACAAAATGCCTAATTGCGGCGCGAAGGTGCTGATGTTGTCCGGTGTGGTGGCCAGTGCGCGCGTGACGGCGGCGTCGATCGGCGCGCGCAACGCGACGATGATGCGTTGTCCGGCGAGCTGGCCGAGCGGCACCGCTTTCAACGCGGCGGCGGCCTGGTTCTCCACCCAGCTGAAGGCGTAAGCGGCGAGAGCGGCGTCGGGCGCCGCGTCGTGCGCGAAGGCGGCGAACGCAAATGCCGTGGGTTGGGCCAAAGGCGTCATCGATGCCAGTGTCGTGCGCCGTGCTGGATCGCCCCATTCCAGCGACACGCACAACTGCCGCAGCGACCAGCCCATCTGCTCCGTTTCGCGTCTCAATTCGGCCGACTCGCGGCTCGCGAGGAACTCGCTATTCGCCGAGGCCAGTCCCGCAGCATCATGCGCGCGCCAGCGTTCGATCTGATGCGCCAGAAACGGCAGTTCGCCATGCGCGAGCACATCGCTCAAACCGCTGGCGATCCAGTCGCGTGCGGAATCGGCGTCGGTGATCAAATGCGCTTCGATCGCGGCCTCGAGACCCTGCGAGTAGCTGAACGCGCCGATCGGCAGCGCCGGCGACGCGAGATGCAGCAGCGCCGTGAGTTCAGCGATGCGCATGATGAGGGTGATGCCCGTGGTCGCACGATTCGTCGTGGACGTGATCGCCGTGGTCGTGATCGTGCTCATGATCGTGCGAGTGGCCGTGCTCATGATCGTGGCCGTGCGCGTGGCCATGGCCGTGCTCACAGTCGTGATCATGCGAATGCTCATGACCGTGATGCTCGCCGAACACCTGCTGCGCGATTGCGTAGTCTTCGGCGAAAGTCTCGTCGTGACCATGCCTGTGGCCGCCGCCGTACGCGCCGGATTCCGGCTGGAACGGCATCGACACCTGATCGACCGTTGCGCCGATGCGCTTGAGCATATCGGCCAGCACCGGATCGTATTCGAGCTTCAGATAATCCGCGCCGACTTCGACGGGCGTGTGGCGATTGCCGAGATGGTACGCGGCGCGCGTGAGCGTCAGCGCATCTTTGGCGCGGACGTACAGCACCGTTTCGGGCGCGGCCACGACGCGCACCAAACCGCCGTCGTCGGCGACCAGCACATCGCCGTCGCGCAGCACCGTGCCGCGCGGCAGCAGCAGCGCGACTTCCTCGCCGTTGTCGAGCGTCGCCGCGAGGCGGCTCTTGCGGCGGTCGTCGAAAGCGAGCGTCAAGGTCGGCGCGCGCTTGATCAATACAGGCGCGAGCTTCAGATGCGGCGCGATCAGTTTGTCGATGGTGCGCATGGTTTAGAACAGGAAGTAGCGTTGCGCCATCGGCAGTACGGTTGCTGGTTCGCAGGTCAGCAACTGACCGTCGGCGATGACCTGATATGTCTCCGGATCGACGCTGATCGCCGGACGCCACGCGTTGTGAATCATGTCGGCCTTCGTGATGTTGCGGCAGTTCTTTACGGCAACGATACGCTTATTCAGGCCGTAGCGTTCGCCGACGCCCGCCTCCGCGGCCATCTGCGAAACGAAGGTGAGCGACGTGCGTCCCAGCGCACCGCCGCGTGTCGCGAACATCTCGCGATAGTGGACCGGCTGCGGCGTCGGAATCGACGCGTTCGGGTCGCCCATCTGCGCCATCGCGATCATGCCGCCCTTCAATATCAGCGATGGTTTGATGCCGAAAAACGCCGGCTGCCAGAACACCAGGTCGGCCCATTTACCGGGTTCGATCGAGCCGACTTCATGTGAAATGCCGTGCGTGATCGCCGGGTTGATCGTGTACTTCGCGACATAACGCTTCGCGCGGAAATTGTCGTGGCGCGCGTTGTCCTCAGGCAGCGCGCCGCGTTGAACCTTCATCTTGTGCGCGGTCTGCCACGTGCGGATGATCACTTCGCCCACGCGCCCCATGGCCTGCGAATCCGACGACAGCATCGACAGCGCGCCGAGGTCGTGCAGGATGTCTTCGGCGGCGATGGTCTCGCGGCGGATGCGGGATTCGGCGAACGCGATGTCTTCCGCGATCGACGGGTCCAGGTGGTGGCACACCATCAGCATGTCGAGATGTTCTTCGAGCGTGTTGACGGTATACGGGCGCGTCGGATTGGTGGACGAGGGCAGCACGTTCGCTTCGCCGCACACCTTGATGATGTCCGGCGCGTGGCCGCCGCCTGCGCCTTCCGTGTGATACGTGTGGATCGTGCGGCCCTTGAACGCCGCGACTGTCGCTTCGACAAAGCCTGCTTCGTTCAGCGTATCCGTGTGAATCGCGACCTGCGTGTCGGTGTCGTCGGCGACGGAAAGACAGTTGTCGATTGCAGCGGGCGTCGTGCCCCAGTCTTCGTGCAGCTTCAGGCCGATCGCACCCGCGGCGATCTGCTCCAAGGCAGGCTGCGGCTGGCTCACGTTGCCCTTGCCGAGAAAGCCGAGGTTCATCGGATAACCGTCGGCCGCTTGCAGCATCCGTTCGAGATGCCACGGACCCGGCGTGCAGGTGGTGGCGTTCGTGCCCGTCGCGGGACCGGTGCCGCCGCCGAGCATGGTCGTCACGCCGCTCGCGAGCGCTTCTTCGATCTGCTGCGGGCTGATGAAGTGAATGTGCGTATCGATGCCGCCCGCCGTCACGATCAGGCCTTCGCCGGCGATCACTTCGGTGGACGCGCCGATCGCGATCGTCACGTTCGGCTGAATGTCCGGGTTGCCTGCTTTGCCGATCGCGGCGATGCGGCCGTTCTTGATGCCGATGTCGGCTTTGACGATGCCCCAATGATCGAGAATCACCGCGTTGGTGACGACCGTATCGACCACGTCGGCGTGCACGCGTTGCGACTGGCCCATGCCGTCGCGAATCACCTTGCCGCCGCCGAATTTCACTTCTTCGCCGTAGGTCGTGAAGTCGCGTTCGACTTCGATCAACAGGTCCGTATCGGCGAGGCGCACGCGGTCGCCGGTGGTGGGGCCGAACATTTCCGCGTATGCGCGGCGGCCAATGCGTAATGTCATGTTGTGGGTCCGGAAATGAGCAGGGCGGTTCGAGCAAGCACGCGTGGTTCGCGCATCACAGCTTGCCCATCACCTTGCCGTTGAAGCCGTAGACGACGCGCTCGCCCGCCAGTTCGACCAGTTCGACGGTGCGTTCCTGGCCGGGCTCGAAGCGCACGGCGGTGCCCGCCGCGATGTTCAGCCGGAAGCCGCGTGCCGCTTCGCGATCGAAGGAGAGCGCCGGGTTCACTTCGTAGAAGTGGTAGTGCGAGCCGATCTGCACCGGCCGGTCGCCGGTATTCGACACGACCACCGTGACGGTGGCGCGGCCCGCGTTGAGTTCGTGTTCGCCGTCGTCGATGAGGAGTTCGCCGGGAATCATGGGGCCTGCCTTACGTGATTAGGGGATCGGGTGATGAACGGTGACGAGCTTGGTGCCGTCGGGGAAGGTGGCTTCGACCTGGATGTCGGGGATCATTTCCGGCACACCTTCCATCACGTCGTCACGCGTGAGCAGCGTGGTGCCGTAGTGCATGACTTCGGCGACGGTCTTGCCGTCGCGGGCCGCTTCCATTAGCGCCGCGGTGATGAAAGCGATCGCCTCCGGGTAATTCAGTTTGAGACCGCGCGCGCGGCGCCGTTCGGCGAGCAGCGCGGCGGTGAAGATCAGCAGCTTGTCCTTCTCGCGAGGTGTCAGCTTCATCGATTATGTGCTTAGGGTTGCGCCTGTCCCGATGGGGCAGGCGGCGATGATGACCGGCGCTGCGCGTCATGGCCGCGATCGCGTGCCGTGCACGGATGGGCCAGGACGAGCGCAATGCCGGATGAGCCTGTCACGGTATCAAGTCCGGCTAACGACACGCTTACAGATCTGTCGGCAGCGGCGTGCCGAACCATTTTTTCGACATCGTGTTGAGCGTGCCGTCCTGTTTCGCTTGCGCGATGGCGGCGTTGACTTTCTGCTGCAGGCGGCCTTCGTTCTTGTTCATGCCGACGAAGCACGGCGAATTCTTGATGACGAACTTCGGTTCCGGCCGACGCGGCGGGTTCTTCGCGAGGATCGCGGCGGCCACGATGTTACCGGCGGCGATCAACTGCACCTGTCCGGAGAGGAATGCGGCGATGGTGGCGTTGTTGTCTTCGAAGCGTTTGATGGTCGCGTTCGGCGCCATCTGCGTGAGACCGATTTCCTCGAGCGCGCCGCGCGTGGCGCCGACCGTCTTGCCGGTGAGATCGGCGGGGCTGGCGACCTTGAGGTCGGCCGGACCGAACACGCCTTGATAGTACGGTGCATAGGCGTTCGAGAAATCGATGACCTTCTCGCGATCCGGCGTTTTGCCGAGCGACGAGATGACCAGATCGACCTTGCCGGTTTGCAGATACGGAATGCGGTTCGCGCTGTTGACCGGCACGAGTTCGAGCTTCACGTTCATCGACTTCGCGAGGAGGGCCGCGGTATCGATGTCATAGCCTTGCGGCTTCATATCGGCGCCGACCGAGCCGAACGGCGGATAGTCTTCCGGCACGGCGACTTTGAGCACACCGGCTTTAGCGATGTTATCGAGCGTATCCGCCTGAGCGGCCGGCGCATTGAACGCGAGGACGGGCGAGAGCAACAGGGCAGCGAGCAGGGCGCGGCGCGCGGGACGAAGGGTCGATCGGGTCATGTTATGTGAGCGGTGGTGGCGACAGGCGGTCGGCTGCCGTTAGGACGCGGCAGCATCGTGGGAGGTTGTCGAGCAAGGTGTGTGCCATGCCGGTGCAGCGGGGCGGAGCGGGGAGTTGATGGGGCGATGCACCGCAAGCGAGCATTCTTGCGCGTCAACATGGTGCGCGCGTGGGCTTACGACGGTGAAAGACAGCGAGTGGTTTGGGATGGACCTTGCCGGCGAGCGCGCAGCGCGAGAAGGGGTGGATGACTGCTTTGTCACAGGCACTGGTGGACCTCGGTGTGGTCCGGCAGGTTTCCACTACTGCTGATTGACCGAGGTGCCCGCTTCAGAATTAGCGGTTTGAGCTTCTTTTGCCCCGCAATCAGATAAATCCGATTTGTACAAAGCGTTGTCGCGCGACTACGTTTGACTCGTTGGTTGCTGTTGCCTTTCGATACCATTCAGCTTACTTACAATAATCCGTTGTGCGAACAACGAAAAAAAGAGCAAATGAATACCAACAGTTTCCGGCTGGTTTTCAGCCGGCTACGAGGGATGCTGGTTGCCGTCGAGGAGACCGCAACAGGTAACGGCAAGGCAGCATCGGGAGAAACCACGTGCGCAGGCGGCTCGTATCGGCGCACACCCATCACGCGATTCGCGCTGCGGCATGCTGCTCTCGCGGCCATGCTCCTGCTCGGTGCCGTCCCCGCGCTCAGGCCGGCGACCAGTTACGCGCAGATTGTCGCTGCACCGGGTTCCGGCGCGAGTGTCATCCAGACACCGAATGGTCTGCCGCAGGTGAACGTGGCCCGGCCTTCGGGGGCTGGCGTCTCGATCAATACGTATTCACAGTTCGACGTACAGAAGCCCGGCGCGATCCTGAACAACTCGCCGGTCATCACCGGCACGCAGCTTGCCGGGCAGATCAACGGCAATCCTAACTTCGCGGCGGGCCAGTACGCCAGGATCATCGTCAACCAGGTCAACAGCAGTGCCGCGAGCCAGATCAATGGGCCGCTCGAAGTCGCGGGCGCGCGCGCCCAGGTCGTCATAGCCAACGGGTCGGGGATTTCGGTCAATGGTGGCTCGTTCATCAACACCTCGCGCGCGACCCTCACGACCGGCACGCCGAACTACGGCCCGGACGGCAGCCTGACCGGTTTCGACGTACGCGGCGGGCAGATCACCGTGCAGGGCGACGGGCTGAATGCGTCGAATATCGATCAGGTTGATCTGATCGCCCGCTCGGTCGCGGCCAATGCAAAGCTGTATGCGAACACGCTGAACGTCGTGACGGGCGCGAACCACGTCGATCACGACACGCTCACGGCGACGCCGATCGCCGGTGATGGCCCGGCGCCGGCCATCTCGATTGACGTGAGCCAGCTGGGCGGCATGTACGCCAACCGTATCGTTTTGGCCTCGAACGAATTCGGTGTAGGGGTTTCGAACCGGGGCGTGATTGCCGCGCAGGCGGGCGACCTGACGCTCACCACGCAGGGCCGGCTCGTGCTCACCGGCAGTACCAGCGCGAGCGGCAACATGGCGCTGTCGGCGCACGACGGCATCGATAATAGCGGCACGACCTATGCGCAGCAATCCGTTTCTGCCAGCACAGCGGGTGACCTGAACAACAGCGGCACGCTCGCCGCACAGCAGAACACGACCGTGAACGCGGGCAGCGTGAATTCGACCGGTACGCTCGGCGCGGGGATCAACAGCGACGGCTCGATTGCGCAGTCTGGCGACCTGGCGGTCACCGGCAGTGGCGCAGTGTCCGCGACTGGCCGCAACGCAGCGGGCGGTAACGCCGCGCTGCAAGGTGGCTCGGTCAATCTCGCTGGTAGCCAGACTTCCGCGAACGGCACGCTTGCCCTCACAGCGACAATCGGCGACCTGAACACATCCGGCGCGACGACGACCGCAGACGGCACGCTGTCGGCCAGCGCAGCCGGCACGCTGACGAACGACCACGGTTCGCTCTCGTCGGGCGGTGCACAGACGATCGCAGCGGGCGCATTGTCGAACCGCAGCGGCCAGATCGTGTCGGGCGGCACGCTGGCTGAGAACGTCGCGGGCGCGGTGTCGAACCAGGGCGGCACGATGCAGGCGGCGGGCGCGCTCACGACTTACGCCGGCAGTCTCGACAACACGGGCGGACACATCGCGTCGCTGAATGCCGACGGCCTCGGCGTGACCACCACCGGCCTGCTCAATAACGGCCAGGGCGGCACCATCGGCGGCAACGGCAACGTAACGGCGCAGGCCGGACAGATCGTGAACGCCGGCTCCATCACCGCCGCGCAGAACCTGGCCGCCAATGCGGCACTGTCGCTGGCGAATAGCGGCACGCTCGCGGCGAACGGCAACACCACCGCGTCGGCCGGCACGACGCTGACCAACGCGGGCGGCACGATTGAGGCAGAACAGAAGGTCACCGCCAGCGCCGCGACGCTCGACAACAGCGTTGGCGCGATCAGCGCCGACCAGATCGCGCTACACGGGACGACCCTCGTCAATCACGGCGGTAGCATCACGCAGACCGGGACCGGTGCGATGGCCGTCGATGTGTCCGGCACGCTCGACAATGCGGACGGCGGCACGCTGCAGACGAACAGCACGGACCTCACACTTGCACCGGCTACGCTCATCAACGACGGCGGCACGATCACGCACGCAGGCACCGGCACCCTGACGCTTGCGCCGGGTAACGGGTCGGGCACCCTGTCGAATGCCGGCGGCAACATCGCCAGCAATGGGCGGGTCGTCGCCCGGACCGGTACGTTCAGCAACACGGCGGGCGCCGTCATCGGCCAGACCGGGCTCACGGCGACGGTCGGCGGCGCGCTGGACAATACGAACGGCAGGCTGCTGTCGAATACGGACCTGAGCGTGACGGGCGGCACGCTGACGAACGATGGCGGCACGCTCGGCGCGGGTTCGACCGCGACGATTCATGGCGGCTCGCTGACGAATCGCGGCGGCTCGATCGTCGCCCCGAATCTGGCAGTGACGATCGACCATACGCTGGACAACAGCGGCGGCGATGTGGAAGCGAACCAGCTCGCACTGTCCGCGACAGACCTTCTGAATCACGGCGGGACGATCACGCAGTATGGCGCCTCCCCGATGGCCGTCAATGTCAGCAACACCCTGGACAACTCCAGCGGCGGCACGCTGCAGACGAACAGCACGGACCTCACCCTCGCACCGGCGACGCTCATCAACGACAGCGGCACGATCACGCACGCCGGCACGGGTACCCTGACGCTTGCGCCGGGTAACGGGTCGGGCACCCTGTCGAATGCCGGCGGCAACATCGCCAGCAACGGGACGGTCGTCGCCCGGACCGGTACGTTCAACAACACGGCGGGCGTCGTCATGGGCCAGACCGGGCTCACGGCGACGGTCGGCGGTGCGCTGGACAATACGAACGGCAAGCTGCTGTCGAATGCCGACCTGGCGCTTGCCAGCGGCACACTGACGAACGATGGCGGCGAGATCGGCGCGGGCTCGAATGAAACGATCAGCACCGGCTCGCTGACGAACAACGGCGGGGCCATCGTTGCGCCGAACCTGAGTGTGACGACCGGCACCACGCTCGACAACAGCGGCGGCGACATCGAGACGAACCAGCTTGCGCTGTCCGCGACAGACCTTGTGAACCACGGCGGGACGATCACGCAGTATGGCGTGTCGCCGATGACGGTCAATGTCAGCAATACGCTCGACAATTCAGCGGGCGGCACGCTGCAAACCAACAGTACCGATCTCACGCTCGCGCCGGCGACGCTCATTAACGACGGCGGCTCGATCACGCACGCCGGAACGGGCACCCTGACGCTTGCCCCGGGTAACGGGGCGGGGACGATCAGCAACGTCGCGGGCAATATCATCAGTGCCGGCCAGATCGTCGCCAGCGCGGGCGGCCTGAACAATTCGGGTGGAGTCTTCGCGGCACTGGGCGGTATCACGGCCAGTGTCGCGGGCAACGTGAACAATTCGCAGGGGCTGATGCGCTCGCTGTCGTCCCTGTGGTTGCACAACGGCGGCGTGCTGACGAATGCGAATGGCCGGATTCAGTCCGGCACCCGGGTATCGGATGACGCCAGTACGCTCGATATCCAGTCGGCGTCGGTGGACAACTCGGGAGGCTTGGTCGGTAACCTCGGCACCGGTACCACGAGCGTGCAAGGTGCAAACGCGATCATCAACAGCGCGGGCACCATCACCGGTAATGGGGATGTGACGCTGGGTGCGTCATCGCTTGTCAACACCCAGGGCGGCCAGCTGGGCGGCGCGAATCTCAGGCTTCAGGGCGATACGCTGGACAACAGCGGCGGCCAGATCGGCAATATCGCGAACGGTGACGTCGATATCACGACGACGGGCGCGCTCACGAACACGAACGGCCGGATCGGCGCAACGCACGACCTGTCGGTGAATGCCGGCACGCTGTACGGTGGCGGTGCATACAGTGCGGTCAACAACGTGTCGCTGACGCTGCAGGGCGATTTCAGCGCGACCCCCGCTTACCAGTTCAACGCGGGCAACCGTCTGGCGTTTACCTTGCCCGGCACCTTCAGCAATGCCGCGAGCCTGCTATCGATCAACGACCTCGGCATCGATGCGGGCACCATCGAGAATTCGGGCACGATTGCAGCGGGTGGCCTGCTCGCAACGCACTCGAATACCCTGACGAACACGGGCGTGATGGTGGGCGCCAGCGTGTCGCTGGCGGCGACCGGCACGTTGTCGAACGTCGGGCCGACTGCCCTGATCGGTGCATCGGACAGTAACGGCACGCTCGAACTGCTCGCGAACGACATCGAGAACCGCGACGATACGACCGCAACGGACACGCAGGCGCAGACGGCGATTTACGGCCTGGGCAAGGTCGTGCTGGCCGGTGGCAAGGATGCGAACGGCAATTACACCAACGCGGCGCTGATCCGCAACCAGTCCGCGCTGATCGAATCGGGCAGCGATATGGAACTGCACGCCGATCAGGTCACGAACACGCGGCGCGTGATGACGACCACGGGGTCCTACAGTGCGCCGGTCGATCCGGCGCTCATCGAGCAGCTCGGCATCAGCCTGTCGGGGTGCACGGCCACCTACATGGCCGCGTGCGGACCCGGCAATCCGCAGGTCCTGGGTTCCACGGGCGACCCGTCGATGATCGGTGGCGTGCCGATCGATCCGCCGCATGGCGGCCAGTGGAACAGCAGCTACCAGTACACGACCTATACGGGCGTGGCGCTCGCGAACCTGATTACGGGCATCAGTCCGTCCGGGCAGATTATCGCGGGCGGCAACCTCGATGCGTCGTCGGTGGGCCTGTTCCAGAACTACTGGAGCCAGGTCGCGGCGGTGGGCAACATTGCACTGCCCGCCACGCTTGACCAGAACAGCTGGCGCGGGCAGCTCGCGCCCGGCGTGCAGGTGACCTACTCGGGCCAGTATCACTACAACAACTACGACAATACCGAACACAACTGGCAGCTGCCATTCGGCGATGCCGGGTTCGTCACGGCCCATCCGGGCGGCTACACCCAGGCGGCCCCGGCGGACATCCGTCCTTACGCGCTGCCCGCCTACGAATCGAGTTTCGACGCGGGCGGCACCCTGTCCGGCTCGGGCGTGAGCATCGACAATACCGCCGGCAACGCCTCGCTGCCGTCGCTCGGCCTGCTGCCCGGCCAGTCGCTGGGTGGCGTGAATGTCGGCGCTGTCAGCGGCAGCGCGGGCGTCACGAAGACCGGGGCAACGCCGGTCCAGGGCAGCGCGGGCGTCACGAAGACCGGGGCAACATCGGTCCAGGGCGGCGCGGCCCAGGTTGATCCGGTCATTGCGCGCGCCACGGCGGTCAACGTCGTGAGCAACCTGACAGTGCCCCAGGGTGGGTTGTTCAAGCCGACCTCGGTGCCGGGCGCCACGTACCTGATCGAGACCAATCCGGCCTTTACGAATGCGCGCAGTTTCCTGTCGAGCGACTACTACCTCCAGCAGCTGGGGCTGAATCCGCAGACGACCGAAAAGCGCCTGGGTGACGGCTTCTATGAGCAGCAGCTGGTCCGCAACCAGATCACCTCGCTGACTGGCAAGGCCGTACTCGGCCCGTACACGGACCTCCAGTCGATGTACGAGGCGCTGCTCGGTGCGGGCGCGGGACTGGCACAGTCACTTGACCTGCCGCTCGGCATGAGCCTGTCGCCCGCGCAGGTGGCCGCGCTCACCAGCAACGTGATCATCATGCAGACGGAAGTGGTGGATGGGCAATCCGTGCTGGTGCCGGTCGTCTATCTCGCGCAGGCCAGCCAGCAGAACATGAACGGGCCACTCATCGCGGCGACCGACGTCAATCTTCAGAACACGCAGACCTTCACGAACAGCGGCACGGTGCAGGCCAGCAATTCGCTCACGATTGACGGCAAGTCCATCGACAACGCGTTCGGCGCGCTGAAAAGCGGCGGCCTGATGTCGCTGACGACGACGGGCGATGTCAATCTGACCTCGGCGAAGGTGAGCGCCGGGAGCCTCGCGTTGAACGCGGGCGGCAACCTGCTCCTGAATACGGCAACGAACACGCTGGACCAGGTGAGCGCCACGGGCGCCACACGTGTCTCGACGACGCTGGGTCCGGTCGCCAGCCTGAACGTGACGGGTGATGCCGTGATCGTGACGGGCGGCAACTTCGAGCAGAACGCGGGCAACCTCAGCGTTGGCGGCAACCTCGGCATGGCCGTTGGCGGCAACTGGGACCTCGGCTCGGTGCAGACTGGCGAGCACAAGGTGGTCGAGCGTGCGAACGGCGTGTCGGACACGAACATCAACAGCGCGACCGGCAGTTCCGTGAATGTCGGCGGCGTGTCGGCGATTGGCGTCGGTGGCGACCTGACGGCGCGCGGCGCACAGATCGACCTGGGCGATGGCGGCACGGTCGCGGTGAACGGCAACGTGTCGCTGGGAACCGCGAGCGCGACCTCGACGGTGAACAGCAACAGTGCCGGCAGCGACTCTCACGGCAGCTATGCGGAGAGCCTGCACCAGTCCGACCAGACGTTGACGGGCACGACGCTGCACAGCGGCGATACGCTGACCATCGCGTCGGGCAAGGACATTACGCTCAGCGGCAGTGCGATCAGTCTCGACAAGGGCAACGCGAACCTGCTGGCCGTCGGCGATGTGAACGTGGGCGCGGCAACCGAAACGCATACGCTGAATTCGCAGGAAACGCACAGCCACAGCGGCGTGGCGAGCAGTACGGAGATTTCGAGCGGGATCGCCCAGACGGCGACGCTGAGCCAGGGCAGCCTGATTTCGGCGGATGGCGTGATGATCGCGGGTGGCCGCGATATCAACGTGGCGGGCAGCACGATCGTCGGCACGAACGATGTGGCACTGAGTGCCGCGCGTGACGTGACGATCACGACCTCGCAGGACACGCAGAACACGTCGAGCTACTACGAGAAACAGGAGTCCGGCTTTGGTACGAGTGGCGGCATCGGCATTTCGTACGGCAGCAAGACGCAGACCGACACGTCGAACACGTCGCAGGTGACGAATAACGGCAGCACGATCGGCTCGCTGAACGGCAGCCTGGCCATCGCGGCGGGTAACGACCTGCATGTGACCGGCAGCGCGCTTGTCGCCGCGCAGAACATCACCGGCACCGGCGCGAACGTAACGATCGATGCGGCGACCGATACGATGCACCACGATGAGACACAGGTGGTGAAACAGAGCGGCTTCACGCTGGCGGTGAAGGCGCCGGTGCTGGATGCGCTGTCGAACACCGTGCAGCAGTCGAAGGCGGCTGGCCGGAGTCAGGACAGCCGCGCGGCGGCGCTGCATGGCATCGCGGCTGCCAGCGGCGCGATCGATGCGGCTGGGGCAGCGGCGGGTCTCGCGGGTGATCTGGCGAACGGCACGAAACCCGAGGCGAAGGTTGAACTGAGCTACGGATCGAGCAGTTCGACGAACACCTTTACGGAAAACTCGACGACGCAGAAGGGTTCGAGTGTGTCGGCGGGCGGCACGGCGGCATTCGTGGCAAGCGGCAACGGCGCGCCGGGCAGCGGCAACGTGACCATTGCCGGTTCGAACGTCAGCGCAAACGACGTACTGCTGGCGGCGACGAACCAGGTGAACCTGCTCAATACGACCGACACGGATTCAACGCGCAGCACGAACCAGTCGAGCAGCGCGAGCGTGGGCATCTCGTACGGCACGGGCGGCTGGGGCGTCGATGCGGCCATGTCGAAAGCGGGCGGCAATGCGAACAGCGACGCCGCGATGCAGAACAACACGCACGTCACGGCGACGAACGGCGTGACGATCATTTCGGGCGGGGATACCAACATCATCGGCTCGGACGTGAGCGGCAAACAGGTCACGGCCGCCATCGGCGGGAACCTGAACATCGCGAGCGTGCAGGACACGCTGACCAGCAGCGCGCATCAGGAAAGCTCGGGGGGCGGCTTCAGCGTGAGCATGGGCGGCGGCAGCGCGAGCTTCAGCAGCCAGCACGGCGACGCCAGCGGCAACTACGCGGGCGTGAACGAACAGGCCGGCATCCAGGCGGGCACGGGCGGCTTTGATATCACCGTCAAGGGCAACACCGACCTGAAGGGGGCGGTGATCACGAGTGCAGCCGATGCGTCGCAGAACACGCTGACGACCGGCACGCTCAGCTTCAGCGATATCCAGAACTCGTCGAACTACAACGCGTCGAGCAGCGGCTTCAGCGCGGGGGCGTCGGTCGGCAATGGCGGCAACAACTACAGCACGCAAGGTTCCACGTCGGGCACGAATACGGGCGGCGGGGCACCGCTGCTCAGCCAGCACGAAAGCGGCAGCGACAGCGCGACGACGAAGAGCGGCATCAGCGCGGGCACGATCAACGTCACCGATACGGCGAACCAGCAGCAGGACCTCGCGAGCCTGAACCGCGACACGTCGAACACGAACGGCACAGTCGCGAAAACGCCAGACGTGAGCAACCTGCTGAACCAGCAGGCGGACACGATGGGCGCGACGAGTGCGGCCGGCGAAGCAGTCTCACGACGCATTGGCGATTACGCGGATTCGCAGGGCTGGGCCGAAGGCAGCCTGAACCGCGCGCTCATGCAGGCGGCGGGAGCCGCGCTCGTGGCGGGACTGGGAGGCGGCAACGCGCTTGGCGCTGCGGCCGGTGCGGGGCTGGCCTCTATCGCGGCGGGGAACCTGAACGACCTGAGCACGGCAATTGCGGGCTCGAATCCGACGGGCAATGCGGACATGAATACAGCGCTGGGTAACATCGTCGCGAATGTGATTGCCACGGGCGCGGGCGCGGCGGTCGGCGGAAATGCAGGTGCGTTCTCGGGCTACAACGTTGACCGCTTCAACCGGCAGTTACACCCTGAGGAAGCGACGCTCGCCAAACAGCTTGCAGACAAGAGCGGCGGCAAGTACACGCCGGCGCAGATCGAAGACCAGATGCGGTTGATGGGTGTGAGCGTGAACGGCATGACGGAGTCAGGCGCTCCCGCTACCCTGATCGGAAGCCAGACGCCGACGGATTCGGGCGCACAATGGACGTATGCGGGAACCACGGCTAACGGCCAGCCGATCCTGACACAGACGGGCGTGCAGACCGATCCGCAATTGCAGGCGTACATCATGGCGAACTACAACTCGGCTGCTCCGGGCGGGGTGCCAAGTGCGATGACGTACACCCCCACATCAGTGCAGCCGCAATATGGCCCACAAGGTATTCGGATGGGGACATCCGCTGGCTCGATCTGTCCGAACGGAAACTGTGGAATTGCGAACGGGGCGACTCCGACGCAGCAGCAACTGGCTGATGCAGCTGGGACTGCCTCGTCACAGCTTGGGGTAGTTAGTGCAACAGCGGCAGCCGTTGCTTCACGCACAGCTGCGGAGCCCTACATTTCTAATCCTGCCGCAGTGTTTTCAATTGCCACTGGCGCAGCATCGTTCGTACTCGGCGGCGTTCAACAGGTACTAAGCCCGAATGTCGGGCAATATCTGGCCGAAGGTGGAGTCATAGGATACGGGACGTATGTACTTGGGGATAGGTACCCCCTGATAGGGCCAATAGTTACGCAGGTGGGAAATATGCTTCCTAACCTTCCAAGCGTCACGTCCCTTGAAAATGCAATTAATACTCGCTGGCAGAGCGTTGTTAACGGGAAATGACTATGAAACTAAAATTTATTGAGGATGGGAATATTTCGGGCAAGTACAGGATAGCTCTGTATTTAGCCGGGCTCCTCCTGATAATTGTGCCAACTAAATATATGAGGGCATCATGGTTATGGGTTGCGCTTTTGCTAGTCGGATTCGTTCTGATGGCAATTGGAGGCTTCGCGTCTCGGGCACACACGCTTGGTCTGAAACCCTTTGACAATTCATATAAAAAGGCCCGCGACAGCTACAAAGTCAAGGATGACGAAGAAAAGTAACGGTGCGCGATGCGCAATTTGTATCGCTCGCGTTACCAACAGCATCAGGGATCAAAACAACAATGAAAATCAGCAAGAGGCTATCGCTTCTGCCGTTGATAGCCTCTGCCTCGCTCGCGGGTCAGGCTGTTCACGCGCAGCAGACGCCGACGCCCGCCGACACCGCCGCAGCGGCCCGCGCCAACGCCGAGCAGAACCAGCAGGTGCAGCAGCAGCGCGATGCGCAGGCGCGCGCGAAAACCGTCAATGCACCGGTGGTGCGCTCGACGGCACCGAACGACGGCACATGGCCCGACCTGCCCGTTGAACAACCCTGCTTCCGCATCGGGTCGTTTGCGCTGGAAACGCCGGAAACCCTGCCCGATATCGTGCGTGCAAAAGGTGCCTCGGCACTGCCGCTTGACCCGTTCGCGTTCGCCCGCGACTGGCTCGCTTACTACACCGGCGAGTGCATCGGCAGGCAGGGACTGGATGTGCTCGTGAAAGGATTGCAGCAGACGATCCTCAGCCGAGGCTACGTCACCACCCGCGTGCTGCTGCCCGAACAGGACCTGTCATCCGGTACGCTGAAGCTCGCGCTGGTGCCCGGCGTGATCCGGCAACTGGCCTTCGCCGATCCGGCGACGCGCGGCACGTGGAAGACCGCGTTTCCGGCCCGTAGCGGCGACCTGCTGCAACTGCGTGACCTCGAACAGGGACTGGAGCAGATGAAGCGCGTCGCGAGCCAGGACGTGGACATGAAGATCGAGCCGACCGATTCGCCCGGTGAAAGCGATGTCGTGATTACGGTCAAGCGCGCCAAGCCCTGGAGTGTCGTCGCGTCGATCGACAATTCAGGCTCACGCGCGACCGGCAAGCTCCAGGGCAACCTGAGTCTCGGCATCGACAGCCCGCTCGGGCTGAACGACATCTTCACGATCGGCGCGAACCAGGACCTGGAGTTCAATGACAAGGGACTCGGCTCGCACGGCTTCAACGGCTCGTACTCGGTGCCGTGGGGCTATTGGACCGCAACCCTCTTCGGCAACACGAATACCTACTACCAGCAGATCGCGGGCGTGAACCAGACGTTCGTCTCCAGCGGCAATTCACAGACTGCGGGCCTGAAGCTGCAACGTGTGATCCACCGCAGCCAGAACGACGTGTCGGGCGTGGAATTCCAGCTGACAAAGCGCTTCGGTGACAGCTTCATCGATGACACGGAAATCACGCAGCAGAAGCGCAACAACACGTTCATCGAGGCAGGGCTGACCAACCGCCACTATTTCGGCAGTGCGCAGTTCGACGGCACGCTCGCGTACCGGCAGGGCATCAACGAATTCGGCGCGACGCCGGACCCGTACGCGACCGGTCCGACGTACCACTTTCACATGGTCGTGCTCGACGCGAACCTGTCGGTGCCGTTCGCCATCGCGAGCCAGCCGTTGCGTTACGTCACGACCTTTCACGGCCAGTTCACCAACGACACGCTGTTCTACATTGATGACCTGACGATCGGCAGCCGCTACACGGTGCGCGGCTTCGACGGTGAATCACTGCTTGCGGCCGAGAAAGGTTTTTACTGGCGCAACGAACTTCAGATGCCGATCGGCCAGACCGGCCAGTCGCTCTATGCCGGGATCGACTACGGCCATGTGTTCGGGCCGAACACCGCGTTCCTGGCGGGGACGCAACTCGCCGGCGCGGTGATCGGTGTGCGGGGTAGCGTGCCGGCGAAATACGGCGCGTTCGCGTACGACCTGTTCGCCGGCACGCCCATCTACAAGCCGTCGGGCTTCGACACCGCTCGCGTGACGGTCGGCTTTCAGCTGACTGCACAGTTTTGATGGTGCGTCTGGGCGACAGGTTAGTTGTGTGAGGTAGCGTTGATTTGCAATGCTCGAAACATCGCTAAAAGCCTTGCCAGATAACAGTTTGAGTGCTTTTGCACCGGGTTTTTTACAAAATAGTTGTTGCCCCGCACAGGGGCAACGCTAATAGTCCGATAACAAAAGAAAGGCCACCGCCGCAGGCAAATAGAGAAAACCCAGCGTCGCAGGCAAGCAAGCCAACTACGTCGACCAGATCCGCAGCGGCACCGCCTCAACCCCATGCACGACAGGCCGCAATTGAAGCCAGCATTGCGTCAGAGCCCGCTGCAGCGTTTCCATAGAACGAGAAACAGCGCGCACAATCAAAACCCCAGAACTGACACAAGAAGCCCCGGCGCGCAGCGCATCGTCAAACGGGAGTTGAGCAGTCAGCGCCTCAGCAAGCGCATCGTCGCAAGCGGGCCCGACGGCCCACAACATCCCGTACGCGGGAAACCCATCGAGCCCTTGCGCGGCATCCCGCAGCGGATCATCCGCTGCAAGACTCGCGCGTTCGAACCAGAGCAACTGACCGTCAGCGTCGACGATCCGCGACACAGCGTGTAGCTGGCCATCCGACCACCGTTCACCGGCTGCTTGCCGTCCAAGCTGCGTAGCATCCCACCCAATCGCGGTAGCGCCTTCAGCAAGTGTCAGCGTGAATTCAAGCTGAGCGTTCGCACTATCGAACACGATATTGTTCTGCGGCAGCCAGTCGAGCCGGGCGTGGGCGCCGACTCGCACATCGATAGTCTGCTGCGCCGCGCGTCCGTTGGACTTGTACCACTTGGTCGCGCCGGGCGTCGTAATGACGGCATGCGTGCCGGCACCAAGCGCGACATCGATATCGAGCTGATCGCCGCCCGCGATCCCGCCTGGCGGATGCACGATCACCGCATGACAGATCGCATTGCCTTCCGGGTAGAGCGGCCGCTGCACGCGCAACGGCCCGTCATGTCGCCGGTGAGCGAGCGTGGTCCGCTCGCCGTGTTTGACGAAGCCGAGTTCGAGACGTGCGCGCCATTGCGAGTGCGCCGTGTTTTGTGCGGCGGCGAGCGTGACGTGATTTTCGTGAAGCGACATGCGAATGGACGTATGGAGACCGGGCGAGCCGTCGCGCGTCAAGCGGCGGCCGACGCGTTGCCGTAGTGATGCGGCGAGAATATCACGCTGCGGCGGGCGTCTTTGTCAGACGGCGATGAGGGCGCGTACGCCGTCCGTGTCCATATTGGCGCCTTCGCCGCCCGCGATGATTTCACCGCGGCTCATGACCCAATAGCGATCGGCGATTTCTTTGGCGAAATCGTAATACTGTTCGACGAGCAGGACGGTCATGCCCATTTCTTCGACCAGTTGACGCAGCGTGCGGCCGATGTCCTGGATGATCGACGGCTGGATCCCTTCGGTGGGTTCATCGAGGATCAGCAATTGAGGCTCGCTCATGAGGGCCCGGCCTATTGCGAGCTGCTGCTGTTGACCGCCCGAGAGGTCGCCGCCGCGGCGGGTGCGCATGTCTTTTAGTACGGGGAAGAGGTCGTAAATGCGGTCCGGGATATTTTTGGGTGCTTTTTTGCTGGCGGCGCCGACCAGCAGGTTTTCTTCGACTGTCAGTCGGGGGAAGATGTCGCGGCCTTGCGGGACGTAGGCCAGGCCTTGCTCTACTCTCGAGTAAGTGGGGAGTTTTGTGATTGGCGTGCCACGCCAGGCGATTGAGCCGCTTTTGATTTGGACTACGCCCATCAGGCACCTGAGCAAGGTTGTTTTGCCTACGCCATTGCGGCCGAGGAGGACGGTCAGCTTCCCGTCCGGGACTGTTAGCTTCACATCCCGGAGGATGTGGCTGCCGCCGTAGTATTGGTTCAGGTTTTCTACTTCTAGCATTTTGATCATTCCTGTGGGTTTGCTTTTTGCCTTTGGCGGCGGTATTTGTCTGTGTGCCTACGGCGTTGGTCTTCCTTGATTTTTTGCCTGCGCGGCGCTTATGTTCGTGCTGCCTTGATTTTTTTTGCCCTCGCGGCGCTTATGTTTGTGTTGCCTGCGGCGTTGGCCTTTCCTTGTTTTCTTTGTGGTTTATTAGCTTTCCCCCTGTGCGGGGGAGCAACTACTTTTCTTTGTCCCCCAAGGGGACTTCCTTCGGGGCGCCGGCGCAAAGAAAAGTAGGCAAAAGAAAGCGGCTCAAACCGCTAATTCTTAAGCGGGCACCTCGGTCAACCACGGGTAGTGGAAACCTGCCGGACCACACCGTGGTCCATGAGTGCCGGTGACAAGGCAGTCATCCACCCCTTCTCGCGCTACGCGCTCATCGGCAAGGTTCATCCCGAACCGACCACTTCGTTCAGGCACGGCCGGCGGTTTTTTGAAGTACCGTTCCGGCGAGCACGCAGTGCGAGGCGGGAAGTATGACTGCCTTGTCACCAAGGCTGAATGCGCGATGCCACAGATCATGTGGCCTCCACTCCGCGTTGATAACAGTGGTGCCCGCTTAGTACTTTCGTAGTGAGCCGCTTTCTTTTGCCTACTTTTCTTTGCGGCGGCAAAGAAAAGTAGGTGCTCCCCCGCACAGGGGGAAAGCTAATAAACCAATAACAAATCAAGGAAAGGCCAACGCCGTAGGCATACAACCAAAAAAGGGGCCAACGCCGTAGGCAGCACGAACATAAGCGCCGCGCGGGCAAAAAATCAAGGAAAGGCCAACGCCGTAGGCATACAACTAAAAAAAATGGCCAACGCCGCAGGCATAGGCACAACCACAAATTGCCGCCGCCAAAGGCAAAAAAAATCACCTCCCTAGATAAGACTCAACCACCATCTCATCCTTCTTGACTTCATCCAAAGTGCCATGAGCCAGAACCCGCCCTTCGGCCATGACAGTCACCTTCCCGGTGTCACCCGACAAAGCCGCCACAAACTCCATATCATGCTCAACGACCATCATCGAACAAGTCCCCCGCAGGTGATTGAGCAACTCAGCCAGCTGCATGGTTTCATCGTCAGTCATCCCAGCCGCAGGCTCATCGAGCAGAAGCAGCGCCGGTTGCTGCATCAGCAACATCCCAATCTCGAGCCGCTGTTTCTGCCCATGCGATAACTCACCGGCAAGCCGTCGAGCCTCGCTCTCAAGCCCGATCAAAACCAACGTCTCCTCGATCCGGGCCTGCGCCTCGCGATCGAGCCGGGCGCGTAACGAAGCCCACCACCCCTTGTCGGCCTTCATCGCCAACTCGAGGTTCTCCCACACAGGATGCTGCTCAAAAACAGTCGGCTTCTGAAACTTCCGCCCAATGCCGGCACGCGCAATAGAAGGCTCGTTCATCCGCGTCAGATTGATCGACTGCCCCAGAAAAACCTTGCCGGAATCCGGCTCGGTCTTCCCGGTGATGACATCCATCATCGTCGTCTTGCCCGCGCCGTTAGGCCCAATGATGCAACGCAATTCACCCGCATCGATCGACAAGGTCAGCGCGTTCAGCGCGCGAAAACCATCGAAACTGACGGTCACGTCTTCGAGGTACAGAATCGTCCCGTGCGAAATGTCGATCTCGCCCGGCACCACCGCGTGCCCCATGCTGGCAACGCCGCTCAACGAGCGTTCAGCCGGCTCTTCAGGCAGTGCAAGATCAGGAACCATCGGGTTTTCGTTCATGAACGGTGCCTCTTGCGCGTCAAGAGTTCGATCAGTCCCATGATGCCGTTCGGCAGCAACAAGGGCACCAGCACGAAAATCAAGCCAAGAAAGAACAGCCAGTATTCAGGGAAGTTCGCCGTAAAAAAGCTTTTCGCGCCATTCACAGCGAACGCGCCGATGATCGGTCCGATCAACGTGCCGCGTCCGCCCACGGCGACCCAGATCGCCATCTCAATCGAGTTGCCCGGCGACATCTCGCCCGGATTGATGATGCCGACCTGCGGCACATACAGCGCGCCCGCAATCCCGCACAACACGGCGGATACGGTCCACACGAACAGCTTGTACGCCAACGGGCTGTAGCCGAGGAACATCAGGCGCGTTTCGCCGTCACGTACCGCGGTGACCACGCGGCCGAGCTTCGACGTCACGATCGCCCGCGCGCCGATAAACGCGAGAATCAACACGGCGAACGTGATCAGCAGGAGGGCGGCGCGTGTGCCCGGATGCGTGATCGGAAAGCCGCCGATGCGCTTGAAGTCGGTGAAGCCGTTGTTGCCGCCGAAGCCGGTCTCGTTGCGATAGAACAGCAGCATCGCGGCGAAGGTCATCGCCTGCGTGATGATCGACAGGTACACGCCCTTTACGCGCGAACGGAACGTGAAGAAGCCGAACACCCACGCGATCACCGCCGGCACCAGCACCACCAGCAGCAGCGCATAGCCGAGATGCTGGGTGCCTTGCCAGTACCAGGGCAGTTCATGCCAGTCGAGAAACACCATGAAGTCGGGCAGGTCGCTGCCGTATTTGCCTTCGTGGCCGATCGCGCGCATCAGGTACATGCCGATCGCGTAGCCGCCCAGCGCAAAGAACAGTGCATGCCCAAGACTCAGAATGCCGCAGTAACCCCACACGAGATCGAGTGCGAGCGCGGCGATCGCGTAGCACATGAACTTGCCGGTCAGCGTCATCGCGTAGGCGGACAGATGGAACGCGCTCGTCTCCGGCACCGCCAGCGCGGCGAACGGCACGCCGAGGCCGAACACGACGATCAGCGCGATCAGCGCGAGCCACGCACGCCGCGGCAGCAGCGCGGGACGCGGCGGCAAGCCGAGCGCGAAGCCGGACTGCGCCTCGCGTCCGGGGCCCGTGCCCTTACTGGACGGCGAAACGTGAGCCGGGGTAGTCGCAGACGTCATCTCATGCCTCCGCGCTACGGCCCTTGAGGGCGAACATGCCCTGCGGACGCTTCTGGATGAACAGCACGATCAGCACGAGCACCGCGATCTTCGCGAGCACGGCGCCCCAGAACGGTTCGATCGCTTTGCTGACGAGGCCGAGTCCGAAGCCGCCGATCACGGTGCCGGCCAGTTGGCCGACGCCGCCGAGCACCACCGCCATGAACGAATCGATGATGTAGCTCTGGCCGAGGTCCGGGCCGACATTGCCGATCTGCGACAGCGCACAGCCGCCCAGGCCTGCAATGCCCGCGCCGAACGCGAACGCATATGAATCGACCCGCGCCGTCTTCACGCCGACGCACGCTGCCATGCGCCGATTCTGCGTGACGGCGCGCACGAAAAGACCGAGGCGCGTCTTCGTCAGCACGGCCCACGCAATGCCGACGACGATCATCGAGAACGCCAGAATCGCGAGGCGGTTGTACGGCAAGATCAGATTCGGCAACACCGTCACGCCGCCGCTCATCCACGCCGGATTGACCACCTGCACGTTTTGCGCGCCGAACAGCATGCGTGTCGCCTGGATCAGAATCAGGCTGATGCCGAAGGTGGTCAGCAGCGTTTCGAGCGGACGGCCGTACAGGTGCTTCAGAACCAGCCGTTCGAGCACGATGCCGACCAATCCGGCCGCAACGAACGACGCGGGCACCGCGAGCAGCGGATACCAGTCGAACGCGCCGGGGGCATAACGCTGGAACAGGTTCTGCACGACGTAGGTGGCGTATGCGCCGATCATCAGGAATTCGCCGTGCGCCATGTTGATGACGCCGATCAGCCCGTACGTGATCGCGAGGCCCAATGCGGCGAGCAGCAGCACGCTGCCGAGCGACAGGCCGGCGAACAGCGTGCCGGCGATCTGGCCGCGGCGCTGGATCGCATCGAGTTCGTCGATGCCGCTTTGCGCGGCGGCGCGGACGCGGTCGTCGGTTTCGTTGAAGGTGCCGTCCGGCTTCTTCGCGACGAGCGGGCGCAGCAGCTCGTTCATGTCGAGATCGTGCCGCGCGGCGACCAGTTGCACCGCTTCGAGCCGCTTGGCCGGATCGGCGTCGTGCAAGGCGGTCATCGCCCACAGCGTGTCCAGACGCTTCTTCAGCGCCGGGTCGGTTTCTTTCGCGCGAGCGGCGTCGACGAGTGGTTTGATCGACGGATCGGGGTTTTGCAGCAGCGCGGTAATCGCGGCGGCGCGCGTGGCCGTATCGGGCGAGTCGAGTTGCAGGCCCGACAGCGCGCCCGCCACTTTCGAGCGCAGCAGATTGTTCAGCGTGACCGGTTGCGCGTCGCCTGCGGCGACGGTCTTGCCGGTGACCGCGTCGCGCGCGGTGTCGCCGTCTTGCAGCAGCACGGCGCCGGCATCGGTGGCGAGCGCGCTGTCTTCGGACAGCGCCTTGAGCACCGCGAGTGATGCCTTGTCGTGGTTGGCGATCAGCTTGTCGATGGCCGCGGATTTTGCGTCGAAGTCGTCGCCGGCGAGCGGCGCGACATCGGCCGGGCTCAGCGCGAAGGCGGCAAGCGGCGCGCTAGCGAGGAGCGCAAGCCCCAGGCTGCCGATGCTGCGCCGTGCGAACTTCAGGAATGAAAACGCCATGGTGGCCTTTGAAGAAGAACCGGCAGGGCGGCGCGGCATCGCGGATAAGCACCGATGCCGCGCCGTCGTGTCGCTGCGTCGTCCCGTCAGGCAACCCGCGAGCGCTTGAGGAACGCCGGAATCGAACTGACGACGTCCGGCTTGCTCGAATTGCCGGCAATGTAAGGACTCCACGGCTGCGCGCGGATCGCGGTCTTGGTGCGCCACACCACGTTGAACTGGCCGTCGGCGCGCACTTCGCCGATCATCACCGGCTTGTGCAGATGGTGATTGCCGTCCATCTCCAGCGTGAAGCCCGACGGCGCCACAAACTGCTGGCCGACCATCGCGACGCGCACCTTGTCGACATCGGTGCTCTTCGCTTTTTCGACGGCCTGCTTCCACATATGGATGCCGACGAAGGTCGCTTCCATCGGATCGTTGGTCACGCGCTTGGTGCCGCCCGGCAGGTTGTTCTCCTTCACCCACGCGGCCCATTGCTTCTTGAACTTGTCGTTGGCCGGATTGCGCAGCGACATGAAGTAGTTCCATGCCGCGAGATTGCCGACCAGCGGCTTCGTATCGATGCCGCGCAGTTCTTCTTCGCCGACCGAGAACGCGACCACCGGCACGTCCGACGCCTTCAGCCCCTGGTTGCCCAGTTCCTTGTAGAACGGCACGTTCGAGTCGCCGTTGACGGTCGAGATCACCGCGGTCTTGCCGCCCTGCGAGAAGGTCTTGATGTTCGCGACGATGGTCTGATAGTCGCTGTGGCCGAACGGCGTGTAGACCTCCTGAATGTCTGCTTCCTGGACGCCCTTCGACTTCAGGAACGCGCGCAGGATCTTGTTGGTGGTGCGGGGGTACACATAGTCGGTGCCGAGCAGGAAGAACCGCTTCGCACCGCCGCCTTCCTTGCTCATCAGGTATTCGGTCGCCGGAATCGCTTGCTGGTTCGGCGCGGCGCCCGTGTAGAACACGTTGCGCGACATTTCTTCGCCTTCATACTGCACCGGATAGAAGAGCAGCCCGTTCAGTTCTTCGAACACCGGCAGCACCGACTTGCGCGACACCGAGGTCCAGCAGCCGAACACCACGGCGCACTTCTCCTGGGTGATCAGCTGGCGCGCCTTCTCCGCGAACAGCGGCCAGTTCGACGCCGGATCGACCACCACCGGCTGCAGCTGACGGCCCATGACGCCGCCGTTCTTGTTGATGTCCGCGATGGTCATCAGCGCGGTGTCCTTGAGCGATGTCTCCGAGATCGCCATCGTGCCCGACAAGGAATGCAGAACGCCTACTTTGATCGGACCGCTGCCGGATTGTGCCTTGGCAAACGGAACCTGACCTGCGAGCGCCAGTGCGCCCGACATGGAACCGAACTTCAACAGACTGCGACGTTTCATTGATAACCCCTTGCCATTGATGGTGAGCGTTTATGGGCGTCGATTTCGGCCAGCAGGGCTTGTCCCGCATGGCTTGCCGCTTGTGTACTGCAAGGCACATGCCAAGCTGTAAATCCGGTGTGAACTCCGCGCCTTGCGTGCTGCGGCGCGGTGGCCGGGCATGGGCGTTATGCGTAATGCGGCTCGAAAGTGGTGCAAACATGGTCTGTTCGCCTCGTTGCGGTGCGTGTCGCGCTGCAACGAAGCGTGCCGATCCGCCAGCGGGCGAGCGCGGTGCATGGGCGCCGCCCCTTTGTGCATGCGTTGCGCTCTGCCTACACTGGAAGACCACCCACGCGAGGAGACCCGACATGAAAGAGCGCGCCACCGCCAATCCACCCGAGATGTCCGCGTTCTGGATGCCCTTTACCGCGAACCGCCAGTTCAAGAGCGCGCCACGGCTGCTTTCATGCGCGAAGGGGATGTACTACACGTCGCACGATGGCCGGCGCATTCTCGACGGCACCGCGGGTCTGTGGTGTGTCAACGCCGGGCACTGCCGCGACGAGATCGTGGCCGCCGTGCAGGCACAGGCCGCCGAAATGGATTTCGCGCCGACTTTTCAGATGGGTCACCCGAAGGCTTTCGAAGCCGCCACCAAAATCGCGCGCCATACGCCGGGCGATCTGAAGCACATCTTCTTCGCGAACTCGGGATCGGAGGCTGTCGATACCGCGCTGAAAATCGCCCTGGCCTACTATCGCTCGCGTGGCGAAGGGCAGCGCACACGCTTTATCGGCCGCGAGCGCGGCTATCACGGCGTCGGCTTCGGCGGTATTTCGGTGGGCGGCATTGCGCCGAACCGCAAGGCGTTTTCGGGTGCGCTGCTGCCCTCGGTCGACCATCTGCCGCATACGCTGAACATCGAGGAAGCGGCGTTCTCCAAAGGACAGCCGGCGTGGGGCGCCCATCTCGCCGACGAACTGGAGCGGCTCGTCACGCTGCACGATGCGTCGACGATTGCCGCGGTGATCGTCGAGCCGGTGGCGGGCTCCACCGGCGTGCTGATTCCGCCGCAAGGCTATTTGCAGCGGTTGCGCGAAATCTGCGACAAGCACGGCATCCTGCTGATCTTCGACGAAGTGATCACCGGCTGGGGGCGCCTCGGCGCGCCGTTCGCCGCGCAATATTTCGGCGTGACGCCCGATTTGCTGACGATGGCCAAGGGCACCAACAATGCCGCCGCGCCGATGGGCGCCGTGGCCGCCAGCGCGAAGATTCACGATTCGATCGTGAACGGCGCGCCGGCCGGCATCGAACTGTTTCACGGCTATACGTACTCGGGACACCCGATTGCAGCGGCTGCGGCTTGCGCGACGATCGATCTGTATGAGCGCGAGCAGCTATTCGAACGGGCTGCGCGGATGGCGCCGGTCTTCGAGCGGGCGATTCACAAGCTGCACGGCGAGCGGCACGTGATCGACGTGCGCAATCTCGGGCTTGTGGGCGGGGTGGAACTGGCGCCGCGTGCGGGTGCGCCCGGCGCGCGTGCCTATGATGTGTTCGTGCGCTGCTTCGAGAAGGGCGTGCTGACGCGCTATACGGGCGACATTCTGGCGTTCTCGCCGCCGTTGATCGTCGAGGAGGCGCAGATCGAGGAGATCTTTGCGACGGTGGCGGAGGTGTTGAAGGAGACGAATTAGGGGGTGTGTTTGCCTTGAGGCGTTGTTGAAATGACAAATGGCCGGCGCCTCGCGGCGCCGGCCATTTGTCATTTGTTTGATTCTCGTGTGGGTGCGATGGCCGACTATCAGAAGGCGATGAACGGCCCAGTCTGCTTGCCGATCGTCGCATTGTTGAGCACGGTGTAGACGTTGCGGCCGAAGAAGAACGGCAGGCCCCAGATGAACATCCCCGCTGATCGCGAGCCGAGGCTGTCAAAGGCCGCGTACCGAGTCGCGAGCAAGCCCCATCCATCCGCCACCGGGAACAGCACCGTGACTGGCGTGGCGGCTTTGTCAACGCCCGTCAGGATCGCGGACAGGCTGAGCGTGGTCGGCGGCGAATATAAGAGGCCCGAGTAAGGAATCGTCGAATCCACGAAGATGTTCGTGTTGGAGCCGCTATCGATGGCGCTGGTAAACGAGCGGCCTTTGTACGTGGTCGGAAAAAAGCCGTACTGGTCGAGCGCCAGAATGTTGGCGTTCGACGGCAACGCATTGTTCTGCTGGGTGCCGATACCGAACACCAGCTCGCCCGTCGCGCTCGCCTGTCCACCTGCGGGCAGCGCGGGCAGGCGGATGATCGTGCCGTTGTTGTCCGAGGTGAAATCGGCTACCGGATTCATGACTTGCGTGTCGAGCGGAACGCGGGTGTTCGTGCAGGAAGTCGCAGACGTGCAGTAGTAATAGGCTGCCGGCAAGACGGTTTGAGCAGCCGCTGCGAAATCGCGTTGCGCTGGACCGATGCCGAGTACGCCGTTGGCGCCGAGCGTCGCTGCCGTATTGAGGTTGCGGCCCCCGCGTGAAGCGCAATCCGAAGGTGTAGCGTAGGTGCCGTCGGCGATCACCTGCACCGGTAGATTGCCGGCTGTCTTGCCGCCGATCGTCACGTCGGCGCGTTTGATCGGCCCCCACGTGTACCCCGAACCAAATATGGCGCATTCGGCGATCGGAGCGCCGCCGGTTGGGTCGTTAGTGGCGCCGGACTGCGTCGGCAAGCGGCCCGCGAGCGCGGAACCCAGCGCGCTCGCCAGCACCCGCACGCCGACCGAGCCGGTGTCGAGTTGCATGTGATCGACCGTCGCGCATTGATTGCTGCCCTGCACGCCGGAGATGCAGAGGGTGACAGTCACGTACGGCTGGTTAGCGTAGTCTCCCGTCCACCGCTCGACGGTGATGGGGACGGTGTTGACGTCGACCGGGGGCGTTGGCGTTGGCGTTGGTGTCGGCGTGGGGCTCGGAGTTGGCGTCGGAGCAGGGCTCGGAGTTGGCGTCGGCGTGGGGCTCGGGGTTGGCGTCGGAGCAGGACTCGGGGTTGGCGCCGGCGCGGGACTCGGAGTTGGCGTCGGCGCGGGACTCGGAGTCGGCGCCGGAGCAGGGCTCGGAGTCGGCGCCGGGGTGGGGCCCGGAGTCGGAGTCGGAGCCGGAGTCGGCGTCGGCGTAACCGGCGCAGGCTTGTCGTTGTTCTGCGTCGCGTTCGAGTCGCCGTTGTCGCCGCCTCCGCCGCCACAGGCCGACAGCGCCGCGCTGGCAGTGAGGATCGCGAAGCAAAGCGTTTTATTGAAAGTCTTCATGTTTCTTGAATTCCGTGAATCGATACGCCGCTTCACTGCAGTTCTTCGACGCGGACATTGGCGGGGACGAGGCGTGGCACGTATGCCTTACCGAAAGAATGGCCCGGCCTGCCTGCCGACTCGACATGAAAGTCGCCGTTGTGGTCGATCAACGGACCGATGCCGCGCGCGCGTCCTTCGCCTGCAGAAACGAAGTTGGAAAAGTAGCTGCCAAGCAGCGTACTCATGTCGGGGCGCACCGGCCCTTGCCACGTGACGGCGAACACGACATTCGTGGGCAGCACGTATTCGCGGATCGTGACGCCGTCGGCGCCGTGCGTCTCGCGCACGGTATAAGCCGCAGCAGTGGGAGAGGAGTTGGGGGTTGTCGATCGAAGCAAGGACTGCGAGGCCGAGCCCGCACCCGGTGCGCCGCCCAACGCCGCATACGACGCGGACGCGAGCGGCAACAATGCCGCAGCCGCCAGCGCGATCTTTACGAATCTCATCACATTGCTCCAAAAAACAGGTCGGAGCATGTTGCCCGCGGGCTATCAATGAGAGTTTCAGAAAAGTCTCAACGGGAGATCGGAAAATGCCGCTGGGAACTAGCGCGCGATAAAGCGATTGGCGCGATTGCATGGCACAACGAAGAACGAAACGGCGCCTCGCGGCGCCGTTTCCCGCGCGATACAACCACAGCAATCAGAATGCGACAAACGGCCCGGCTTGCGTACCTACCGTGGCGCCTTCGAGCACGGTGTACACGTTGCGGCCGTAGAAGAACGGCAAGCCCCAGAGGAACCACCTCGAAAAGGGGCTACCGATGTTGTCGTAGGCCGCATAGTTGTTTGCCATCAATGTGTGTGCGTTGCCGATCGAGAATGGCACCATGATCGGCTTACCGGTGCCGCTAGTGGCTTCGATCGTTGCCGAAAGACTGAGCGGACTCGACGGTGTGTACCATCCATACACGCCTTCGCCTGTGGTAGGAATCGTGGCATCGTCGAAGCCGAATCCATTGGTGCCGCTGTCGATTGCGCTGGTGGTGATCACGCGTCCCTGATACTGGGTCGTGAAGTAGCCGTACTGGTCTACTGCCACGACGTTTGCGTTGGTGGGCAGCATATTGTTCGGCTGGGTGCCGACACCGAACACCAGTTCACCTGTAACGCTGGCCTGGCCGCCTGCGGGCAGTGCAGGCAGGCGGATCACCGTGCCATTGTTATGGGTAACGAAAGCGGCGACAGGATTCATGACCTGCCGGTTGACCGGCACCGTCGTGCCGACGCATGAGTTTGCCGACGCGCACGCATAGTAGTTCGCAGGCAGCACGGTTTTCGCGGCGTCCGGATAGTCGCGCACGTGATGGCCGATGCCGATGATGCCGTTGGCGCCGAGGGCCCGGGCGGTGCTGAGATCAGGGCCGCCGTTCGATATGCAATCGGACGGTGTCGTATACGAGCCGTCGCCGATCAGTTCGATCGGAATATTGCTCGCCTTCTTGTTGCCGATCGTCACGTCAGCGCGCCTGATCGAACCCCATGTGAAACCGGAGGCGAACTGCGCGCACTGTGCGAGCGGTGATTCGTTCGCTTGCTTGCTGTCGGAAGTGGTTTGCAGCAGCAGCTGGGATCTGAGCCTGGGACTGACCGCGCTCGCCATCACGCGCACGCCCACCGAGCCGGTATCGACCAGCATGTGGCCGACGGTCTCGCATTGGCTGCTGTCCTGCTGGCTGGGCCCGCACAGCACGATGGATACGGCGGGCATGTTGACGCTGCCCATCGAGGCATCGATGACGATCGGCACCGTGTTGCTAGTGTCGACCGGCGGTGACGGAGGATTGGGCGTGACTGGCCAGCTAGGCGTGGCGGGCCAGTCCATGGATGAGTTTTGCACGCTGGTGCTGCTGTCGCCGCCACCGCCGCATGCGCAAAGCGCTACGCCAACGGCGGCCATCGCGACCCAGAGTGTCTTGCTGGAGGTCTTCATACTGTCGTTTTCCCGTGAAATCGGCGTCTCGTTCATGGCAGGTCGGCTGCGCGGACATTCGCGGGCATCAGGCGAGGCAAGTACGCGATGCCGAATAAGCGGCCCGGCCTGCCGGACGACTCGATCCGAAGGTCGCCGCGGCGCTCGGTCAGCGCGCCGGTGCCGAGCGGACGTGCTTCGCCCGCGGAGATGTAGTTCGGGAAATAGCTGCCGAGCAGCGCGCGCATGTCGGGGCGCACCGGACCCTGCCACGTGACCGCGAACACGACATTGGAGGGCAGTACGTACTCGCGGACGGTGACGCCGGTGGCGTCGCGCGTCTCGTTAACGGTGTAAGGCGCCGGCGACTTAGCCGTGGCTGCGCTGGCAGCGGCGGTGGACTGCGGCGTAGCACGCAGCAGCTTCGTCGACGAGGATGCGCCGGTGCTCGGCGCGCCGCCCAAAGTCGCATGCGATGCTGGCGGCAACAACGTTGCCGCCAGCATCGCGATCTTCAACAATCTCATCACATAGCTCCCCCAAAAAATTGTTGGAGCATGGTGCCTGCGTGATGCTCAGGAAACCGTACGAAATTTCCGAGGCGATTGCGGGAGGTGTCTCAATGAAAGCGGGATGTCAGGATGATCGCAAAGAGGAAGAGCGCGGCGCTACTGAGGTGCGGCAGCGTTCGGCATGGCCCGCCCGCCCGAGCTTGCGGGCGGCGCCTTTCGCCGTGACACCGGGATGCGGCACCGTCGGCGCCTGCGGCAGCCGTTTGGCGCGGGAGAGCCGCAGCTCTTCGCTGTTGGCGGCGAGCGCCGCGAGCGCGCTTTACAGCTGCGCGTCGTTCGAAAGTGCTTCGTCGTGGAGCTGGGAAAGGTCGATGGCCTGCGCGGGGAGTGCATACGCAAGCACGCAGGCAAGCGCCAGAGCGGCCGCGGGAACCGGCGCCCGCTGGCGCATCATCGGGACCGTGCGATCAGTAGGTCGGAACGGACGGATCGACCTGACGCGACCATGCGTCGATTCCGCCTTGCAGATTGAAGACGTTGGTATGGCCGCGCGACTCGAGGAACATCGCGACCTGGGCGCTGCGCGCGCCGTGATGGCACACGCAGACGATTTGCGCGTCGTCGTCGAGTTCTTCGCTGCGTGCGGGAATCTCGCGCATCGGAATCGACACGGCGCCGGCGATCGACGCCGTCTGGATTTCCCACGGCTCGCGCACGTCGAGCAGCACGGGCGCGGGACGCGATTTATCGGCGAGCCATTCGGCGAGCGCGGGAGCGGACAGATTTTGCATCAGCAAGACATCCAGTTCAGATTGCGACGGACCGGCGAAACTTCAGGCTGCCACTTGTTTAGAACTTGAAGCGCGGCGGCTGCACAGCGTTTTGCAGCGGCTCGACGTAAGTTTCGAATACGTCGGCGATGCGGTATTGCTTCTCGTCGATGCGCGTGATGATCTGCGCTTTCATGACCGGCGCGGCGCCGACGAAAGCCGCCAGACGGCCGCCCACCTTCAGTTGTTCGAGCATTTCCTGCGGCAGCACCGGCAGGCCGCCCGACACGCAGATCACGTCGTACGGCGCGGCGTCGGCCCAGCCGCGCGCGGCGTCGCCGGTGGCGACTTCGGCGTTCAGCACGCCGTTGGCGGTCAGGTTGTTCTTTGCCAGTTCCGCCAGTGCCGGTTCGATATCGACCGTCAGCACATGCTGTGCGCGATGCGCGAGCAGGGCTGCCATGTAACCCGAGCCGGCGCCGATTTCGAGCACGCTTTCGTGCTTCTTCACCGCCAGTTCCTGCAGCACGCGCGCCTCGATGCGCGGCGCCAGCATGCGCTGGCCGGCCGGCAGCGGCACTTCGAAGTCGACGAAGGCCAGATCACGGTACGCGGCGGGGACGAAGTTTTCACGCTTGACGATCGAGAGCAGATTCAGCACGTCCTGGTCGAGCACTTCCCAGGGGCGGATCTGCTGTTCGATCATGTTGAAACGCGCTTGCTCGATATTCATGGTGGGTTCGGCGGTTTGGTTTGGCGATTTTTGCCTCTGCCCAGCGCTTGTCGGGATCCGTTGGAAGCCGGGGTGGGCGGGGCGGGCAGGGTAACTGCGGAATTGTACCAAACCGCGGTGCGATCCCGCGCCGTCGCGGGCAGTGCGGCGGACGGACGGTGGCGAGACCATCGGCCAAGCGATGAACCCGCCAGGAGCGTGGCGCTGACGAGCCCTTCAACCGCCCTTGCTCTTCTTGATCTGCTCTTCGAAAGCGATATCGAGCTTGCTCGCCTTGCGCGGTTTCTGCGGGCCAAAAGCGTCGACGAACTTGACGAAGTCGTCGAGCGTCAGCGGGGCGGACACTTTCTTGTCCGTGCCGCTCGATTTGTCGACCAGATAGAACAGGCCGCCGGACAGGCTGATCGCCGCGAACTGCGGATTGCCGCTGCGGGTTTTCAGCCGCTCGACGGCGTGGATGGCTCGGGTGGTGCGCATGATGTGGGACTGCTGGGTCAGGAAGAGACTTCTACTGTATCAACTTCGCGAATTTATTGACTGAGATACGTGAACTTGCCGTTCTTGATGACGCCCATCACGCTCGCGCGCTGATCGAGACCGACGTGATCCTTCGCGCTGGTGTTGACCACGCCGTTCGGCACGACCAGTTCATGCGCATGCTCGAGTTCGTCGCGCAACGCGGCGCGGAAGGCCGGTGTGCCCGGCTGGGCCGTCTTCAGCGCGCGCGTCACGGCATCCTGAAGGCGCGGATACACGCCCGCCGCGTCGCCGGCGAACTGCGTGACGCTGCCCGGGCCGTACTTCGCTTCATATCGGTCGACAAACGCGAGCGCCGCCTTCTTCGCCGGATGATCGGCCGGCAGCGTGCGCGCCACCACGACCGGCTGGGTCGGGAACAGCGTGCCTTCCACGTCCTTGCCGCCCAGCTTGATGAACTCGGGCGTCGCGATGCCGTGCGTCTGATAGATTGGACCCTTGAAGCCGCGCTCGACCAGCGTGCGTTGCGGCAGCACGGTCGGTGTGCCGGCGCCCGCGATCAGAATCGCGTCGGGCTTGGCGGCCATCAGCTTCAGCGCCTGGCCCGTCACGCTGGCGTCGGTGCGGTTGAAGCGCTCGGTCGCGACGATCTGGATGTGACGCAACGCAGCGAACCTGGTGAACTCGTTGAGCCAGCTTTCGCCGTAACCGTCCGCGAAACCGATGAAGCCCACCGTCTTCACGTTGTGATTCGACATGTAGCGCGTCATCACGTCGGCCATCGCGCTGTCGGTCTGCGCCATCTTGTAGGCCCACACCTTCTTGCCTTCCTGCGGCTCGACCACGCTCGCCGAGCCGATCAGCGTGATCATCGGCGTTTGGCTTTCGGCCACCGGATCGAGCGCGGCCATCGCCGCCGGCGTGATGCTCGGGCCGACGATCACGTCGACGCGGTCTTCGTTGATCAGCTTGCGGATGTTGCGGACTGCGGCGCCCGGGTCGGAGGCGTCGTCGAGGAAGATGTAGTCGGCTTTCTGGCCGGCAATCGTGGCAGGCCACATCAGCATCGCGTTCTTGCTGGTGATGCCGATCACGGCGGCCGGGCCGGTGCTCGACAGGTCGATGCCGACCTTGAGGTCGGCGTGTGCGGCAGTGGCGAGCAGCAGCGCGCCGAGGGCGGCCAGGCCGCGTAGTCGGGTCCGTGGTTTGTTCTTATGCGACGTCATCGAGGGGGCTCCATAGCGGGAAGCGTGGTGAGAGGCGTGGTGAAAAGCGTGGTGAGGTCAAAGTTCGTAAGTTTCGTGTTCGCCTTTGAGCGCCTGTTCGATCAGCTTGCGGTTCATGCTCGGCGACAGCAGTTCGACGAGCGTATACACATAGCTGCGCAGATACGCGCCCTGTTTCAGCGCGACCCGCGTCACGTTGCTGCCGAACAGATGGCCGACCGGCATCGCCCGCAAATGACGGTCGCGCTCCCCATTGAACGCGATATCCGCCATGATGCCGACGCCCAGACCCAGCTCGACGTAGGTCTTGATCACGTCGGCGTCGATCGCCTCGAGCACGATGTCCGGGTGCAGGCCGCGCAGGCGGAACGCCTCGTTGATCTTGGTGCGGCCGGCGAACGCGTTGTCATACGTAATCAACGGGTACTGCGTAAGATCGTCCAGCGACAGAAGCTTGCGGTCGAGCAGCGGATGATCCGGCTGCATCACGGCGACGTGGTGCCACTGGAAGCACGGCAGCGACACCAGTTCCTTATAGTTGGAGATCGCCTCGGTGGCGATCGCGAGATCGGCCTGGTCGTGAATCACCATCTCGGCGACCTGGGTCGGGCTGCCTTGCAGAATTGAAAGGTGAACTTTCGGGAAGCGCTTCTTGAATTCGGCGATGGCGGCCGGCAGCGAATAGCGCGCCTGGGTGTGGGTGGCTGCGATCACCAGATTGCCCTGATCCTGCGCTGCGTAATCTTTACCGACCCGCTTGAGGCTCTCGACTTCCTGCAAGATTTTCTCGACCGACTGCAGGATAATGCGTCCCGGCTCGGTCAGCGAGCGCACACGCTTGCCGTGGCGGGTGAAGATTTCGACGCCCAACTCGTCTTCCAGCTCGATGATCGCCTTGGAGACGCCCGGCTGGCTTGTATACAGGGCTTTGGCCGCTTCGGTCAGGTTGAAATTCTGCCGCACAGCCTCGCGGACGAAGCGGAATTGATGCAGGTTCATATATAACCTCTCCGCATATAAAAAGAATTTTTTAGTCGTTTGAAATATAAGGCGAGTTTATTACGATCTGTCCATCTTTTTCAATATGGATATCTGTTTTTGTCATAAGCAAATGAGAGATGGGTCTAAACCCTGGCTCGGCTGAACTGACAAATGGAGATGTCCAGGGCGCGGCAGAACCGGTGCGCCGGCCGCCGGACCGCCGTGTGTCACGCAAAAAAATTGGGGTCCCCGAATGTACCAATACGATCAGTACGACCAGACCATCGTCGATGAACGGGTCGCGCAATACGCCGATCAGGTTCGCCGCCGGCTGTCGGGCGAATTGAGCGAAGAGGAGTTCCGTCCGCTGCGCCTGCAGAACGGCCTGTACATGCAGCGCCACGCGTACATGCATCGCATCGCGATTCCGTACGGCAACCTGCGCAGCGGCCAGATGCGCGTGCTGGCCCAGATCGCGCGCGAACACGACCGCGGCTACGGTCACTTTTCGACGCGCTCGAACATCCAGTACAACTGGATCAAGCTCGAGGAAACGCCGGAAATCCTGCGCAAGCTCGCCGCGGTGCAAATGCACGGCATCCAGACCTCGGGCAACTGCATCCGCAACATCACGGCGGACCAGTTCGCCGGCGTGGCGCCGGATGAAGTGGTCGACCCGCGTCCGTGGGCCGAAATCCTGCGTCAATGGTCGACGTTCCACCCGGAATTCGCATGGTTGCCGCGCAAGTTCAAGATCGCCGTCTCGGGCTCGAAGGAAGACCGCGCCGCGGTGCAGATCCACGACCTGGGCGTCTATCTGAAGAAGAACGCGCAAGGCGAACTGGTGGCCGACGTTCTGGCCGGCGGCGGTATGGGCCGTACGCCGATCATCGGCGCGATCATCCGCGAGGATTTGCCGTGGCAGCATCTGCTGACTTACTGCGAAGCCGTGCTGCGCGTGTACAACCGCTATGGCCGCCGCGACAACATCTACAAGGCGCGCATCAAGATTCTCGTGAAGGCGTTGAGCCCGGAGAAGTTCTCGGCGCAGGTCGAAGAAGAATGGCAGCACCTGAAGGACGGTCCTTCGACGCTCACGCAAGCTGAAGTGGATCGCGTGTCGCAATACTTCCAGCCGCCGGTGTATGACAAGCTGCCGGATACGGACGCATCGTTCGAAAAGCATCTGCTGGAAAACCGCGCGTTCGCCCGCTGGATCGAGCGTAACGTGCGTCCGCACAAGGTGTCGGGCTACGCGTCGGTGACTCTGTCGCTGAAGCCGGCCACGATCGCCCCGGGCGACGCCACCGATACGCAGATGGAAGCGGTCGCCGATTGGGCCGACGAGTACTCGTACGGCGAAATCCGCGTGTCGCACGAACAGAACCTGATTCTCGCGAACGTGAAGAAGCGCGATCTGTTCGCGCTGTGGGAAAAGGCCAAGGCGCAAGGTTTCGCGACGCCGAACATCGGCTTGCTGACCGACATCATCGCGTGCCCGGGCGGCGATTTCTGCTCGCTCGCGAACGCGAAATCGATTCCGATCGCGCTGGCAATCCAGGCGCGCTTCAACGACCTCGACTATGTGTACGACCTCGGCGACGTGTCGCTGAACATCTCGGGCTGTATCAACGCTTGCGGTCACCACCACGTCGGCAACATCGGCATTCTGGGCGTCGATAAGGACGGCTCGGAGTGGTATCAGGTGACGCTCGGCGGCGAGCAGGGCACGGGCGCGACCGGCGCGCATCTGGGCCGCGTGATCGGCCCGTCGTTCTCGGCGGAAGAGATGCCGGACGTGATGACCAAAGTGATCGATACGTTCGTGGAAAACCGCCACGAAGGCGAACGCTTCATCGAAACGTACAACCGCATCGGCATCAACCCGTTCAAGGAACGTGTGTACGCCTCGCGTCAACCGGCTCACGCGTAACCGCGCAAAGGATACTGAACAGATGGCTTCTATCATCAAGAACCGCGCGATCGTCAACGACGACTGGACAGTCGTGCGCCCGGCCGAAGACGGCTCGCTGCCGGCAGTGAACGAACTGCCGGCTGGCAAGGTGCTGGTGCCGCTCGCGTTGTGGCAGGCTTCCCGTGATGCATTGATCGCTTCGCGCAGCGCCGCGGAAATCGGCGTGTGGCTCGCGCCGGATAGCGAACCGGCGGATATCGTCGGCGACTTCGACAAGATCGCGCTGATCGGCGTGGACTTCCCGGTGTTCCGCGACGGCCGCGGCTATAGCATCGGCCGTTTGCTGCGCGAACGTTACGGCTACAAGGGCGAACTGCGCGCGATCGGCGACGTGCTGCGCGATCAGCTGGCGTTCATGTTCCGCTGCGGCTTCGACGCCTATGCACTGCGCGCCGACAAAGACTTCAATGATGCGCTGAAGGCGTTCGACGAATTCAGCGTGCAGTATCAGGGCGCGGTGGACAATCCTTCGCCGCTGTTCCGCCGTCGTGCGGCGGCTGCTTCGGCATCGGAAAAGGTTTCGGCATGAGCGGCGCCCAATCGCTCACGCCGGAACTCGCTGCGAAGGTCGCGCGCCTCGATGCGCTGCTCGATTCGATCGCCGCGCGTCACGCGAACGTGAAGCTCGCCAGCAGCCTCGCCGCGGAAGACATGCTGCTCACGCACGCGATCCTTTCGCGCGCCGTGAAGATCGGCATCTTCTCGCTGAACACCGGTCGTCTGCATGCGGAAACGCTCGGCATGCTCGATCGCGTCAAAGAGCGCTATGGCTACGCGATCGAACAGTTTCATCCGCAGGCGGCTGCTGTCGATGAATACGTCAATTCGCACGGTCTGAACGCGTTTTACGAAAGCGTCGATCTGCGCAAGCGTTGCTGCGAAATCCGCAAGGTCGAGCCGCTGAACCGCGCGCTGTCGGATGTCAGCGCCTGGGTGACAGGCCAACGCCGCGAGCAATCGGTGACGCGTGCCGAACTGCACGAGGAAGAGCACGACGCCGCGCGCAATATTGCCAAGTTCAATCCGCTGACGGACTGGACCGAAGCCGAGGTGTGGGCTTATCTGAAAGCCTTCGACGTGCCGGTCAATCCGCTGCATGCGCGCGGTTATCCGAGCATCGGCTGCGAACCCTGTACGCGTGCGATCCGTCCCGGTGAAGACAGCCGGGCAGGGCGCTGGTGGTGGGAGTCGCGCGATACGAAGGAATGCGGGCTGCACATCACCACGATTACGCCGATCGTCGTCGGCAGTGGCGAAAACGCTTCTGCTTGACGCAGCGATGAAGTCCCGGTGAATTCAGGTCTTGGCTTTCAACCTGAACGCCGCACATACCGATTTGAATACTTCCGCGACGCGAGCAACCGCTCGCGTCGCGAACCAACGAAGGACCCAAATATGAGCACCACGCTCGATTCCACTGTCAACGCTCCGCTTGCCAACACGGCGAACCGGATGGATCACCTCGATTGGCTCGAAGCCGAGTCGATTCACATCCTGCGCGAACTGGTCGCCGAATGCAGCAAGCCGGCGCTGCTGTTTTCGGGCGGCAAGGATTCGGTCGTGGTGCTGCACCTCGCACTGAAGGCGTTCGGCCTCGGCGCGAACCGCAAGACCGTGCTGCCGTTCCCGCTCGTGCACATCGACACCGGCCACAACTACGAGGAAGTGATCGACTTCCGCGATCGTCGTGCACAAGAGATCGGCGCGGAGCTGGTGGTGGGTCACGTCGAAGATTCGATCAGGCGCGGCACGGTGCGTCTGCGCCGCGAAACGGATTCGCGCAATGCCGCGCAAGCGGTCACGCTGCTCGAAACGATCGAACAATATGGCTATACGGCGCTGATCGGCGGCGCGCGCCGCGACGAAGAAAAGGCCCGCGCGAAAGAGCGCATCTTTTCGTTCCGCGACGAATTCGGCCAATGGGATCCGAAGGCGCAGCGCCCGGAACTGTGGAGCCTGTACAACGCACGTCTGCACAACGGCGAGCACCTGCGCGTGTTCCCGATTTCGAACTGGACCGAACTCGACGTGTGGCAATACATCGCCCGCGAGCAGCTCGAACTGCCGTCGATCTATTACGCGCATCAACGCGAGATCGTGCGCCGCAACGGCCTGCTGGTGCCGGTCACGCCGCTCACGCCGATGCGTGAAGGCGAGAGCAGCGAAACCGCGTTGGTGCGTTTCCGCACCGTGGGCGATATCAGCTGCACGTGCCCGGTGGAAAGCGATGCCGACGATCTCGAGAAGATCATCGCCGAAACGGCCGTGACCGAAATCACGGAACGCGGCGCGACGCGGATGGACGATCAGGTCTCCGAAGCCGCGATGGAACAGCGTAAGAAGCAAGGTTATTTCTAAGCATGGGACCGGAGTAAGTGCTATGGGACCAGAGTAGGCGCTAAAGCGCCAACTCTGGTCGACACGCTAACTCAGGTCGACAGAGGAACAAGGAACATCATGAATATTCATCAACCAGAAGACCTCGGCGTGCTGCGATTCATCACGGCGGGCAGCGTGGACGACGGCAAGAGCACGCTGATCGGCCGCCTGCTGTACGACAGCAAGGCTGTGCTCTCCGACCAGCTCTCGGCACTGTCGCGCGCGAAGAACAAGCGCACCGTCGGCGACGAAATCGATCTGTCGCTGCTGACCGACGGCCTCGAAGCCGAGCGCGAGCAGGGGATCACGATCGACGTCGCGTATCGTTACTTCGCGACGGCGAAGCGCAAGTTCATCATCGCCGACACGCCGGGCCACGAGCAGTACACCCGCAACATGGTGACGGGCGCATCGACCGCGCATGCGGCGATCATTCTGGTCGACGCGACGCGCGTGACCTTCGTCGACGGTGTCGCGCAACTGCTGCCGCAAACCAAGCGCCATAGCGCGATCGTGAAGCTGCTTGGCTTGCAGCACGTGATCGTCGCGATCAACAAGATGGATCTGGTCGAGTACAGCGAAACGCGCTTCAACGAGATTCGTGACGCGTATGCCGATCTAGCGCGTCACCTCGGTTTGAGCGACGTGCGTTTCGTGCCGGTGTCGGCGCTGAAGGGCGACAACATCGTGACTTTGAGCGAAAGCATGCCGTGGTACGCGGGCGAACCGCTGCTCGACTTGCTCGAAGCGCTGCCGGTCGAAGTGCCGACAGGCCAGGCGCTGCGTTTTCCGGTGCAGTGGGTGGCGCGTCAGGACGGCAGCCAGGCCGACGATTTCCGCGGCTACATGGGCCGCATCGAAGCGGGCGAAGTGAAGGTCGGAGACACGATCGTCGTGCTGCCGGCGAACCGCGAAGCGACGGTTGCCGAGATCATCGCGCCGGTGCCGGGCGGCACTGCGCAAGTGGACCGCGCGTTTGCCGGTCAAACGGTGACGATCCGTCTGGCGGAAGACGTCGACGTGTCGCGCGGCGACACTTTCGTGCTGAGCGAAGCGGCGCCCGAGCCGGCGAAGAAGCTGGAAGCCGATCTGTGCTGGTTCGACGACACGCCGTTGTCGACGCAACGCAAGTATCTGCTGAAGCAGACCACGAACACCGTGTTCGCGCGGATCGGTGCGATCAAGGAAGTGCTCGACGTGCATACGTTGTCGCAAGCCATCGATCGCAAGGAACTGGCGATGAACGACATCGGCCGCGTTGCGCTGACGTTGCAAAAGCCGCTGGTGTGCGACGTGTACGACTCGCATCCGGGCACGGGCGCATTCGTGCTGATCGACGAAGCGACGCATCACACCGTCGCGGCCGGGATGATCCGGGCGTTTTCGGCGTAAGCGGGCGACGCGCAGCAGCGCACCGTCAGCGCCCTAACGAACAGGTTGACGCAAATGGGTAAGGTTTATTTGATCGGCGCGGGCCCGGGTGCCGCGGACCTCATTACGGTGCGCGGTGCGCGGCTGTTGGGCGCCGCTGATGTCGTCCTGCACGACGCGCTGGTCGAGCCCGCGATGCTCGACTATGCGCCTGCTCACGCGCGGCGGATTGCTGTTGGCAAGCGTTGCGGACAGCTTTCCACGGCGCAGCAGTTCATCAACAAGCAGATGGTGGATGCAGCTCTCGAGCACGATGTGGTGGTTCGCCTGAAGGGCGGCGATCCGATGTTGTTCGGCCGGGCCGATGAGGAGATGCGGGCGCTTGAAGCCGCTGGCATCGAGTATGAGGTCGTGCCCGGCATTACAGCTGCGCTGGCTAGTGCTGCATCCTTGAAGCGGTCTTTGACTCTGCGGGGCGTGTCGCGCAGTGTCGCACTGGCGACTTTTAGCCGTGCGCCGGGGTCCGACGAGATTCGCGAGCAGGTGAATGCGGATTCGCTCGTGTTCTACATGGGCCGCGATAGCGGCGTCGAGATTGCCCAGCAGTTGATCGACGCTGGACGGGCGGTGTCTACGCCGGTGGCGATTGTCGAGGCTTGCAGTACGGAGCGTGAGCGGATGCTCACTCTTACGCTGGAGGAGCTCGCTTGCGGCGAGGCGCAGAAGTGGGTCGATGTTTCGCAGCCGAGCTTGCTGATGATCGGGGAAGCATTTGCGGCTCGACAGCAGCAAGTTGTCCGCTCCGCGGATGGGATGTTGGTGGCGGCTTAAAGTTTTTCTTGCGCGGAGCACGGACCTTACACGAACCCTGCATGGACCCTACGCGGGCTATAAGCGCCGCGCAGCAGGACAGTTAAACCTGGCGGAGGCAATACGCCGCCACAGCGTCCAGTACCGATTCGTCCTCGCCGACGGCGACGGCGCACCTGATTTCAACAGACGGATGCAACTCGCGGCAGTGCTCGATTATCGCGGGGAGATCCTTCCTGACATGTCCGCCCTGCCCGAAAAAAACGGGCACAACGGTGACCACATTGCACCCGCCGGAGACAAGTTCTTCGACGGCGGTGGGCAAATCCGGATCCATCAACTCAAGAAAAGCCAGCTTTATCAGGGTAGGCTCGCCGCCAGAGGCCCGAGCAGCCCGTAGCTTGTCGGCCAGCCTCTCAAACGGCTCGCGCCAGCGAACATCCCTCGCGCCATGCGCAAACAGCACAATCCCATGCGTGGCCATGAAAAAGGCTCCTAATGGCGATCAACCCACTTCAACCCGACTAGCCCCAGCACTAGATATACCAAACCCGGCGTAGCCGCAGTCAAAGGCGCGGGCCACGTATTCAACGTACCGATATGCGAGAACAGCGTGTTGAACAGCTGAAAACTCATCCCCAGCATAATCCCGCCGAAAACCTTCACACCCACCACGCCGGCTCGCGTATGCAAATACGCAAACGGTAACGACAGCACCAGCATCACGAACACCGCAAACGGATACAGCAGCTTGCGCCACAGCGCAATCTCATACCGTTGGGTGTCCTGGTGATTCTCCGTCAAATGCTGGATGTAGCGGAACAGGTTGAACATCGACATCCGGTCCGGCGACACCAGCAGCACCGACAAAATCTGCGGCGTCAGTTCCGAGCGCAACGAGTACTCGGGCAAGGCCACCTGCTTTGCGCGATACACCGGATTCAACGCGTCGGCCGGGGTGCCCGGCGGCGGCGGCACGTCGAGCAGTTGCGTGTCGGTCACGCCGGTCAGTTGCCAATGTCCCGGCGGCTGGTATTTGCCGCTTTGGGCGATCCGCACGTTCGACAGACGAAATTGCGAATCGAACTCGTAAATCCGCACTTTGCTGATGGTCGCGTCGGGTTTCAACTCGCCGACGTTCACAAAGCGCGTCACCTGCTCGCCGTCCGCGCGCGCAGTGAGCGTGTCCTTCACCCAGACGCCCGACTCGAAATTGCTCGATACCGACGACCCCAGCGCCTCCAGCCGTACGCGCTCGGATAGCTGATCCGTGTACGGACCGACCACTTCGCCGATCAGGTAGGTGAGGAACACCAGCGGAATGCCGATCTTCAGCAACGAGCGCAGCGCCTGGTTGGTCGCGAGGCCCGACACGCGGAAAATCGTGTACTCGGAGTTCGCCGCCATCTGCGCGAACACGTAGATCGCGCTGATCAGCGCGGCCACCGGAATGATTTCGTAGAAACGCGACGGCGTTTGCAAGGCGACGCGCAGCACCGCGTACTGGAACTTGTAGTTGCCGTGGCCGACGGAGTTCAGTTCGTTGATCAGGTCGAAAAAGAAGAACAGGCCCGAAAACGCGAACAGAATGAAGATGAACGTGAGGTAGACCTGACGCGCGAAGTACTTTTCATAGATGCGCATCGGTCAGGCCCCCTGCGAACGGTTGAACATCGCTCGCGTGAACAGCGGCCGATTGCGCACGCGCAGCCAGAAAATGACCGCGACGACCACCGTCACCACGATATGCAAGCCCACGAGCCCAACCCCGAACGACATCCTGCCTTGCTCGATCCACGACTGCACCACGTTCAGCAGATTCGAATACGTCAGATAGATCAGGACGGCCATCACCAGATTGATCGTGCGGCTGCGCCGCGGGTTCTGGTGCGCGAGCGGAATCGCCAGCAGCATCAGGTTGATCGCGATCAGCGGCAGCCCCGCGCGCCACGCAAATTCGGCGAGGTTTTCGCGAGTCGGGTTGCGGAACAGATCGAGCGTTGGCGTGCCGGTGGTGGTCGGCGTATTGACGACCGGCTGGCTCTGGATCTTCACGCCATAACGTTCGAATTCCATGATGCGGAAATCGGGGTGCCCCGGTTCGCCGTCGTACCGGCGGCCGTTTTCCAGCACCACGAAGCGGTCGCCGTTCTTGTGCGTCTCGGTATGGCCGTTCTTCGACACCACCACGTTGAGCTTGCCGTTCTCGGTGCTGGTCAGGAACACGTTCTCCACGTGCCCCTGGTCGGGCGACATCTTCTCGATGAAGAACACCCGGTGGCTCGTGGCCGATTCGCGGAATTGCCCCGGCGCGAGCAGCGAGACCTCGTCGCGCTGCTGGAAACGCGCGCGGATCAGCTTGCTCTGCTGGTTCGACCACGGCCAGCCGACGAACACGAAGAACATGATGAGGATGACGATCGGCGTGGCGAACATGCCGATCGGCTTGATGAAGCGGGTCAAACTGACGCCCGAGGACAGCCACACGACCATCTCGGAGTCTTTGTACCAACGTGTCAGGACGAACAGGATCGACACGAACAGGGTCGCGACGAGCATGATCGCCAGATAGCCGATCACGGTCAGGCCGATCAGCACCAGCACGTCGCGCGGATCGATCTCGCCCGAGGCTGCGAAGCCGACGATGCGGATCATCATCGTCGTCAGCACGAGCGTGAGGAGAACCATGAACACGGCACCAGCCGTATACGCGAGTTCGCGCTGGAGGGAGCGTTCGAAGATCATTATTGATGACGAGAGGGGGCGCTCTCGGTGGCGCGCGGGTTGGTTCCCGTTACGCCTCCGGTGCAGCCGCCGCGGGAAAAATAGCGGATAATTGCGGCTTTCATCCTAAGCCCAGATTTTATCCGAGGATAAGCGCGATGGACTTTAGCATAAAAGCCTGTGATTGGACCAAAGGCTCGACAAACGGTTTCCTGACCGGGAAATCCGATTGCATCGTAATCGGCGTGTTCGAGTCGCAAACGCTCTCGGGCGCTGCACTGGAAATCGACGCGGCCACCAAGGGCCTGTTGACCCGCATCATCAAGGCCGGCGACATGGACGGCAAGGCCGGCACCACGCTGTTCCTGCACGAAGTGTCGGGTATCGGCGCCTCGCGCGTGCTGCTGGTCGGCCTCGGCAAACAGGACACATTCGGTCAGAAAGCCTACGGCGAAGCCGTGCGGGCCGCCTGGCGCGCATTGCTGGCCACCAAGGTGGTCCAGGTCACCTTCACGCTCGCCCAACTGCCGATCCTCGAGCGCTCGGCCGATTGGGGCGTGCGCGCGGCGATCCTCGCACTGCGCGAGCTGACCTACAAATTCACGCAGATGAAGAGCAAGCCGGATAACGCGGCGCGCGCGTTGAAGCGCATCGTCTTCAGCGTCAATACCGGCGACGAGAAAGCCGCCAAGCTTGCCGCGAAGCAGGGCGCCGCGCTCGCCAACGGCATGGATCTGACGCGCGACCTCGGCAACCTGCCGAGCAACGTCTGCACGCCGACCCACCTCGCCAACACCGCGAAGAAGCTCGCCAAAGACTGGAAGCTGAAGGTCGAAGTGCTCGGCGAAAAGCAGTGCGAAGCGCTCAAGATGGGCTCGTTCCTGTCGGTCACGGCCGGCTCGGTCGAACCGGCGCAGTTCATCGTGCTGCAGTACCAGGGCGGCGCCGCGAAAGCCGCGCCGGTGGTGCTGGTCGGCAAGGGCGTCACGTTCGATACCGGCGGCATTTCGCTCAAGCCGGGCGAAGGCATGGACGAGATGAAGTACGACATGTGCGGCGCCGGTTCGGTGCTGGGCACGTTGCGCGCCGTCGCGGAAATGGGCTTGAAAATCAACGTGGTGGGCATCATTCCAGCAGTCGAGAACGTGCCGTCGGCGACCGCCACCAAGCCGGGCGACATCGTCACCAGCATGAAGGGTCTGACGATCGAAGTGCTCAACACGGACGCCGAAGGCCGTCTGATCCTGTGCGACGCGCTCACCTATGCCGAGCGTTTCAAACCGGCCGCGGTGATCGACATCGCCACGCTTACGGGCGCTTGCATCATCGCGCTGGGTCATCACAACAGCGGTCTGTTCTCGAAAGACGATGCGCTGGCGGGCGAATTGCTCGACGCCTCGCGCGAAGCATCCGATCCGGCATGGCGTCTGCCGCTCGACGAAGAGTATCAGGATCAGCTCAAGTCGAATTTCGCGGACCTCGCCAACATCGGCGGCCGTCCGGCGGGCAGCGTGACGGCGGCGTGCTTCCTGTCGCGCTTCACCGAAGCGTATCCGTGGGCGCATCTGGACATCGCCGGCACGGCATGGAAGAGCGGCGCGGCGAAGGGCGCCTCCGGCCGGCCGGTGCCGCTGCTCGCGCAGTTCCTGATCGACCGTGCCGCACAATGACGCGTTGCAGTAAAGTTGCGAGCGCGGTTGCGAGCGCGGTTGCGGACGCAAAGCGGAGCCGCCGATGACGAGAATCGACTTTCACTCGAACGTCGGCGATTCGCTGCTGTATGCGTGCCGCCTGATCCGCAAGGCGTATCAGGCGGGCCAGCCGACCGTCGTGCTGGCCGAGCCGCCGCGGTTGCGGGCTTTCGACGAGCAGCTGTGGACGTTCTCGCCGCTCGACTTCGTGCCGCATTGCATGGCGGGCACGCCGCTTGCCGTGCAGACACCGATCGTGCTGGCGTCGAATCTCGATGACGTGCCGCACCATCAGGTGCTGCTCAATCTCGGCGCCACGGTGCCGGCGCAATTCGCGCGCTTCGAACGACTGCTGGAAGTGGTCGGTAACGCACACGACGAACTCGCTGCGGGCCGCGAACGCTATCGCTTCTACCGCGATCGCGGCTATGCTTTGAACAACTACAAGCAGGGCAGCTAGGTTCCATCTTCCGCGTCGCGCGGCGTCCTTTCCTGTCGTGCCGGATTCGGCGCGCACGCGGCCCTGCTTCAGCTTCGACTCAAACACGGAGGGTGAGCGTGTCCGATCCCAACGACAATTCGATCCCGGTTCTGCACGAGATTCTCGTACCGGGCGATCCTGCTCAGGCGCGCCACGAGCCGGGCGCGGAGGCTGCGCCGGCGACGCAGCCGGTGTCTGAACCCGTCACCGCAAAAGAACCGGCCTTTGCGCCGGAGCCTGCGCACGAGCCTGAACCGGCTCATGCGCATCCAAAAAAACGCTCGAAGGCCCACCCGCATGGGGATTCGCGGCACGGGCAGGAACCGGAATTTGCGCCGTCAGCGGGCGTGTTCGATAGGACTGAGCCGCTTGCGCCGGCCGAAGCGGGCGCGATCGTGCCGCCGGATATCGCTCATGAAGCGCCGGCGCCTGCCCAGCAGAGTCTGGATGCCGACGTGATCGCCGAACGTCTGCGCGGACGGTTCGCGGGATTTCTGTGGGGAGAAGGGCGCGGCATCATCGAAGCGCGCTGCCGCGAAGCGTTGCAGGAACACACTGCATGGCTCGTCAACCAGATCACGAGTGAAGTGGCGCTGGCGCTTGAAACGGAGATGACCGGCTGGGTGCGCGAAGCGGTTGAAGAAGAGATTGCGCGGCGCTCGGGCGGCGCGTAAGCGGGGGAGGCGGCGTATCTTTATCCGGGCGCCGCTATTCGAGCGCCTTCATTTGAGTGTCTTCATTTGAGTGTCATCACCCAGCTCGCCAGCATGGCCGCCTGATCGGGCGTGAGCTGCGTATTCGCGGGCATCGGCACCGCACCCCACACGCCCGTGCTGCCGTCCATGATCTTGTGCTTCAGATACGTAGCGGCATCTTCGCGTCCGGCATATTTCGCGGCGACATCGTGAAGTGCCGGTCCCATGAATGGACGCGTCACCGAGTGACAGCTCATGCAGTTCTGCTGCTGGGCAAGTGCGAGGCCCTGAGCGGCCTCCGCGTGAGCCGAACTGCCCGCGCCTGACGCGGCGGCCAATGCGCCGGCCACCGCAAACGCCGCATACGACATTGATTTCATTCTGGTCTCCGTCGGTGCAGGTGCCTGACTCGTGGTGCAGGCATTATAAAAGGAAAGGGGCGCACGGTTTTCCGTGCGCCCCTTTTGCGCTCTTACGAAACGCTATGCAGCGCTTTTCGTAGCGCCGAGCCGCCTCGAATCGAGGCGAGTCTGCGCGTCCTCAATGCACGTTCAGCCCGTCACCGCGCCCTTGTTGGCAGGCAGCGCCAGCGCGGAGTACTTCGCCAGCACACCGCGCGTGTAACGCGGCTTCGGCTGTTGCCATGCGGCGCGGCGGCGTGCCAGTTCGGCGTCGTCGATGTTCAGTTGCAGGAGCAGCTTGTGAGCGTCGATGGTGATCGAATCGCCTTCCTGCACGAATGCGATCGTGCCGCCCACGAACGCTTCCGGCGCGACGTGGCCGACCACCATGCCCCACGTGCCGCCCGAGAAACGGCCGTCGGTGATGAGGCCGACGGTTTCGCCCAGACCCTTGCCGATGATCGCCGAAGTGGGCGCCAGCATTTCCGGCATGCCGGGGCCGCCCTTCGGGCCGAGGTAACGCAGCACCACGACGTCGCCAGCCTTGATGTTGTCGGCCAGAATGGCTTCCAGCGCACTTTGCTCGTCGTCGAACACGCGAGCCGGGCCGGTGATGACCGGATTCTTCAGACCGGTGATCTTGGCGACGGCGCCGTCTTCGGCCAGGTTGCCCTTCAGGATTGCGAGGTGGCCTTCCTTGTACAGCGCCTGCTCGATCGGGAAAATCACCTGCTGGTCCGCGCGCGGCTTGCTCGGCACGTCCTTCAGTTCTTCAGCGATCGTCTTGCCGGTGATGGTGATGCAATCGCCGTGGAGCAGACCTGCGTCGAGCAGGATCTTCATGACTTGCGGAATGCCGCCGGCCTTGTGCAGATCGGTCGCCACGTATTGGCCCGACGGCTTCAGGTTACAGATCACCGGCACTTTCTTGCGCATGCGCTCGAAGTCTTCAATGCTCCATTCCACTTCGGCCGCGTGTGCGATCGCCAGGAAGTGCAGCACCGCGTTGGTCGAGCCGCCGGTCGCCATGATCACGGCCACGGCGTTTTCGATCGACTTCTTCGTGATGATGTCGCGCGGCTTCAGGTCCTTCTTGACCGCTTCGACCAGCACGCGTGCGGATTCGGCTGCCGAATCGACCTTTTCCTGATCCGGATTCGCCATGGTCGACGAATACAGCAGCGACATGCCGAGCGCTTCGAACGACGAGCTCATCGTGTTGGCGGTGTACATGCCGCCGCACGAACCCGTCGACGGGCACGCGTTCTTTTCGACCCCTTCAAAATCTTCCTGCGACATCCGGCCGGCGGTGAATTCGCCCACGGCTTCGAACGACGACACGATGGTCAGGTCGGTGCCTTTCCAGTTGCCCGGACGGATCGTGCCGCCGTACACGTAGATCCCCGGCACGTTCATGCGCGCGAGGCCGATCATGCCGCCCGGCATGTTCTTGTCGCAGCCGCCGATCACGACCACGCCGTCCAGCCACTGGCCTTGCACGCAGGTCTCGATGCAGTCGGCGATCACTTCGCGCGACACGAGCGAGTACTTCATGCCTTCGGTGCCCATCGACATGCCGTCCGAAATGGTCGGCGTGCCGAAGATCTGCGGATTCGCGTCGGCGCCCTTGACCGCGGCGACCGCCGCGTCGGCCAGACGCTGCAGGCCGGCGTTACACGGGGTGATGGTCGAATGGCCGTTGGCGATGCCGATCATCGGCTTGTCGAAATCTTCTTTCTGATAGCCGAGTGCGTAGTACATCGAGCGGTTCGGCGAACGCGCCACGCCTTGCGTGATGTTCTTCGAACGACGGTTGTATGCCATGGGGAACTCCAATCTGTTTTGTTTTGATCCGTACTGCGTGTTCGGTTGCTGTTTTCCGGCAATGTTTGTTGCGGTTTTTGCCTTGCCGACGTGGGCTGTCGGCTGCATCAGTCCAGTGTAGTTCTGACGCGTTGCGCAAGGATGCAGTTTTGCGAAGCGCGTGTCCAATATATTATTCAGGCTCGATTAGGTCGTAAAATGTATTAATCATGCTGCCTGCTATCCCCGATCTGCGCCAATTGCGCTATTTCGTCACCGTTGCTGAAGAAAAACACTTCGGGCGGGCAGCCGCGCGCCTTTCCATGACGCAGCCGCCGCTCTCGCAGGCCATCCGGGCGCTCGAGGAGACGCTCGGCGTCGAGCTGTTCGCGCGGACCAAGCGCTCGGTCGAGTTGACGCCGGTGGGCGCCGATCTGCTGCCCGAAGTGCAGCGCCTGCTGGCGAGCGCGGAGGGACTGCGGCCGTTGGCGCAGAGTCTCGCGCGCGGCGAAGCGGGCGTATTGTCGCTGGCGTTCGTCTCCACTGCGGATTACGGCCTGCTGCCGCTGTTGCTGCGCGATTTCGGCGCGCGTCATCCGCGCGTGCGGCTCGAGCTGACCGAGGCGACCAGTGACGTGCAGGTCGACGAACTGGTGGCCGGGCGCATCGATGCGGGCCTTGTGATCGCGCCGCTGCCGTCGCGGCATGCCACCGAGCTCTCATGGCTGCCGATCGCGCGCGAGCCGCTGGTGATCGCGATGTCGTCGGAGATGGCGGCGCGTTTGGGCAGTGTGGCCGGGTCTGACGCCGGGTCTGGCGCAGACCCGCAAGCAGAATGGCTGGACACGCCGATCAGCCTGCGCGACGTCGCCGATGCGCCGCTCGTGATCTTCCCGAGACGTTTGGCGCCAGGCTTTTATGACATCATTATGGATTGCTACGGCGTGGCGGGCCTCGCGCCCCGGGTCGGCCAGGAAGCGATCCAGATGCAGACGATCGTGAGCCTCGTGTCGGCCGGCATGGGTGTCGCACTGGTGCCGCAATCGCTGCGTAATCTGCGCCGCACCGGCGTCGTGTACCGGCCGCTCAGCGAATCGGTGCCGGCGATCGAGACCGGCCTCGTCTGGCGCACGGCGGAGGTGAGCCCGGTGTTGGCGGGCTTCATCGAGATCGTGCGCGCGCATGCGGCCACCGTCGAGCCATATGGCGCACCGCGTACGTAGGTCTGCCGCGAACGCATTTCACGCCGAACCGTCCAATGCTTGCGCTGCACGATGCGCACGCCGCGCGCTACTGGAAAATCCGCTTCTGAACCTGAACTGCCCATAACAACACGATGCTCATTCACCCGAATTTCGACCCCGTTGCCATTCATCTGGGGCCGCTCGCAGTGCGCTGGTACGGACTGATGTACCTCGTCGCGTTCATCGCGGCGATCGTCGTCGGCCGGTTGCGGCTGCGTTTGCCGTACGTCGCCGCGCAAGGCTGGACCGCCAAAGATATCGACGACATGCTGTTCTATGGCGTGATCGGCACCATTCTCGGCGGACGGCTCGGCTACGTGCTGTTCTATAAGGCGAGTTTTTATTTCGCGCATCCGCTCGACATCTTCAAGGTGTGGGAAGGCGGCATGTCGTTTCATGGCGGCTTCCTCGGCGTGACGCTGGCGATGGTGCTGTTTGCGTATCAACGCAAGCGCTCGTGGCTGCAAGTCACCGATTTCGTCGCGCCGATGGTGCCGACCGGGCTTGCGGCGGGACGCCTCGGCAACTTCATCAACGGCGAGCTGTGGGGCCGTGTGACCGATCCGTCGGCGCCGTGGGCGATGCTGTTTCCGGGCGCCGCGCCTGATGACGCCGCTTGGCTCGCCGCGCATCCGCAGCTGGCCTCGCAATGGCATCTGAACGAAGTGTTCGCTCAATATCACATGCTGCCGCGCCATCCGTCGGAGCTGTATGAGATCGCGCTCGAAGGCGTCGCGCTGTTCTTCGTGTTGTTCTTTTTCTCGCGCAAACCGAAGCCGACGGGCGCGATTTCCGCGGTGTTCCTGATCGGCTACGGCCTCGCGCGCTTCACCGTGGAGTTCGCGCGCGAACCGGACGATTTCCTTGGGCTTCTGGCAATGGGACTCTCGATGGGCCAGTGGCTCTCGCTGCCGATGATTCTCGCGGGCATCGTGATACTGGTGTGGGCGTATCGCCGCGCGCGCCGTGAACCAGCTCAGACGGTCGGCGCGAACTGATCGCTACGGTTTGTCGTTTGTGTGGTTCCATGGTCATGCGCGCCGTGAAGCGGCGCGCGCGGTCGGCGCGAACTAACGCTACGCTTTATCGTAGCCAATAAAAAACGCCACGGCATGCCGCGGCGTTTTTTTTGCAGTAGTACGTGCGGCGTAAAACGCGTTATTTCATCTGCACCGAACCTGACACATTGACCGTCACCGTGGACGTGCCGCCTTCGATCGGCACCGGCGCCGAGGCCTTCGCGTCGGCGCTCATCGCACGTGCGCTCATCATCATCATCGGGCGCGGCATGATGCCGTTGCGCCCGACGTTGACCTCGCGGATCGAATAGCCGCTGTAGCCGAACGCCTGTGCCGACGAAGAAGCCTGCTCGCGGAACGACCTGATCGCTTCGCCGGTGAGCTTCTGTTCGGCGGCGCGCTGCGCTTCAGGCGACAGCGAGAATTGCACGTTGCCGACCTGCATGATCGATGCCATCTGACCCGCGAGCTTCGACGCGGCGGCGAAGTCGTGCGATTCGAGCACGATTTCCGTGCGGCCGCGCCACGCGGAAATACGGCCGTCGCGATCGGTTGACGGATAGATCGAGAACGAACCCGTGCGCGCGGTCACGCCATTCACGCCCTTGGCTTTTTGCAGCGCCGAATCGGCGCGCTGATTCAGCGTTGACGTGAGTGCCGACGGATCGCTCGCTTCCTGCTCATAAAACAGCGTGATATCGACGACGTCTTGCGGCACTTCCGCGCTGGCCTGCGCATTCAGCGACAGCACGCCCGAGGGCTGATATTGTGTCACGCCTTGCGCGCGCGCCATGGCCGGCGTCAATGCGAGGGCGGCAGGGGCCACGCACACGAGAGCGAGTGCGAGGGCACGTGCAGTGTTTTTTGTCATTCCCGGACTCCTTGCTTGAACAGGTTATGCGCGATTGGAGCAAATGCGCTGCAATGGCACGGCGTTTGCGTGTCCATTTGCGAGTCCGTTAGGCGCTTGTAACCTCGGCTTGGTTCCCCAATTTGACGTTGTTTCAAGGTCGGGTCCCGGTTTGCTCCTGCTTTGCACGCGCGGCAGTGACAACGTACCGCACATACACATGCAGCTTCAAACAAGCCGCTTCGTGATGAAACGCCATTCGGCTTCGGTCACCGGCGTGATCGACAAACGGTTGCCCTTCGCCAGCACGCGCATGTCCGCGAGTTCCTCATGCTCGCGCAACGCGGCAAGCGGGATCAGAGGGATCCTCTTCTTGAACACTACGTCGACGAGCAGCCAGCGCGGCGTTTCCGGCGACGACTTCGGGTCGTAGTAGGGGCTCTTCCTGTCGAACTGCGTCGGATCCGGATAAGCCGTGGACGACACCTCGGCGAGCCCCGCGATGCCCGGTTCGGGGCAGCTCGAGTGATAGAACAGCACACCGTCGCCGACCTGCATCATGTCGCGCATGAAATTGCGCGCCTGATAGTTGCGCACGCCGGTCCACGGCAGCGTGCGTTGCGGTGCATTGGCGAGATGGTCGATGCTTGCTTCGTCCGGTTCGGACTTCATTAGCCAGTAGCGCATGAATCGAATTGAACCTTAAGAAGGTGAAGATGCGAAAGAAACCGGAGGCCCAAAGAAAAACGGCACCGAACCGAAGTCCGATGCCGTTCTAAATAAGGTCCCCGCCTTAGCCGCTAGGCCGGCATCCTGAACCGGGGGTTCAGAATTGGTCGCAGTTAGCAGCACTTCGGGTACATCAGACAGAGTGACGCGCACACCCGTGCTACAAATTTCCACAACCGTGCACATGGCATTGGTTCAAGGAATATATGACCTTGGCGAACCAGGCAGGGAAGCTAAACCGATGAAGCTAAAACGATGGAACTCAAACGTTCGCGCGAGTCTTTGCTCATGCACTCCGCTTGAATCCGCGGCCGATTTCAGGCACGGCCACTAGACACTTACTGCATGCTGTACTGCTGAATCACAGTACCTAGCTGTTCATTCATTTGACGCATTGTACGCCGGATTTCCTCAGCGGGAAATGCTTCTCCGTGTCTCACGCTCGTTTGCAGCTTAAGCAGTTCCGATGCCAGCGACAGCGCAGCCATGACGGCAATGCGATCCGTGCCGCGCACGTTGCTGTGATTGCGGATCTTCGACATTTCAGCGTCTACGCGTGCCACCGCTTCGAGCAGCGCCGCTTCGGTTTCCGGCGAGCAGGCGAGACGATACGGCACGCCGAGAATCGATACTTCGATCTGCTTCGTGGTCATGCATTTTCTCCGTGGCGGGTGGCGGCGCTGTCCGCTTCGACCTCGTGTTGCTCGGGTTCGAGCAGATCGAGCTGATTGTCAGGCTCGGCCTGTGCGCGTGCCCGCGGCAGTTTTTCGAGAATCGCATTCAGGCGCACCTGTGCGTCGTCGATCTTTGCCGACAGCGCGTCGCGTTCCGCTTGCAGCGTATCGCGTTCCTCGCGCAGCAACGCGAGTTCGGTACGCGTGGCTTCCGCTTCAGCGCGCGTTCGGGCGAGCTGCTCTTCGAGCGCGAGCCGCGCTTCATTGTGGCGCTGGCTGATCGCAATCAGCTTGCCGATATTTTGTGAGAGTGATTCGAGTTCGGTGAGCATGTGCTGCGTCCTCTAAAGACATCGCATTTTAGCGCGGAATGTCGCAGGTTCCGACAATTGTCTCGTTTCGAGACGTAACAACCTCGCTTTGTGCAGGCTTTTATCGGCCTTATGACGAAAAACTGCGCCTGCATCGGACAATAACCTGCACTTAACAGAACGGATCGAGCAAGGATTAACCATTCTTGACGGGCCTCGAGGGCGCTCCTAAACTGGCCGCACTTTGGTGCCCGCGCGTGCTTTTCGACAGGGCGCGCAGTTAAACGGGAAGCAGGGCGCGACGTTCGCCTGAACGCGCCAGCCTGCGCTGCCCCCGCAACGGTAAGCGACCGCATGTCGTCATGCAAGTCGATCCCGATCGCGTGTTCGAAGCTGAACATACGAGTGTGCCACTGCGCGTCACGCGTGAGAAGGCGGGATCGATGTGTCGCCAGCCCGGATACCGGCCAGAGGGAGAGATTCGTCCAGCGCAGATTCATAGCAAGCGCGGGCGTCTCGTCACGCATCGTCCACCCAATCGTTGGTGTTGATCGACGGTGTCCGAGTCGATTCGGTCAGCCTCGGCGCACCGCAACTTGCGCAGATTCCGCTCGATCAGGTCGACCACGTCGAAGTGGTGAACGGCAATGGGTCCGCGTCATACGGCTCGGGCGCGATCGGCGGCGTCGTGCAGGTGTTCATGAAAGACGGCGGCGATCATCCGCCGCGTTTCAATTTCTCGGTGGGCTACGGCAGTTATCACACGCAGACGCAACAGGCCGGCGTGAACGGCGCGTTGGACAAAGACAGCAAGACCACCTTCAGCATCTCGCTCGCGCGCTCGAAAGGCGACGGCTTCTCATCGCTCAAACCAGCCCAGGCGCCCAACGCAAATCCGAATCCGAACGGCTATCTGAACGAGAGCATCTCCGCCTCGCTGCGCCACAAGTTCAATGACAAGTGGGACGCAGGCATCACATATTTCCAGTCGAACGGCAACAATAGCTACGACAACGCGTACGGCGTGCCGACCGATCTGAACAACCTCTACACCAAAGTGCGGCAGATGTCGGTGTTCGCCAGTGGCAAGGTGACCGGCTGGTGGACCACCCACTTCATCGTCTCCGAAGGCGACGATCGCAGCGTGTCGAACACCAACGGCATCTACAACGGCCGCTTCGATACCGACAATCGCCAGTACACATGGCAGAACGATTTCGCGCTCGCCGCGCAGCAGAAGCTGCAGGTCGGCTACGAGCATCTTGATCAGAGCCTCGATTCGGATACGTTTGCGGCGCCCGACCGGCATGTGAATTCGGGCTTCGTCGGCTATAGCGGGCGCTTTGGGTGCAATCAGATTCAGGCCAACGTACGGCGCGATCAGTATTCCGATTTCGGCGCAGCGAACAGTTACTATCTCGGCTACGGTTTCGACATCGCCGAGCATTGGAAGGTGAGCGCAAGCTATTCGGATGCGTTTCGCGCGCCGAGCTTCGACGATCTGTACTATCCGATCAGCGGCAATCCGTCGATCCAGCCGGAGCGCAGTCATTCGATCGAAGCAGCGTTGCAGTATGCGTCGAATGCGCTGGGCGTGATGCGCCTGAGCGCGTTCCAGGCGCGCTATTCGAATCTGATCGACTACCATCAGGTGACGCCCGGCATCTATCTGGCAGCGAACGTCGGTCATGCGAAGGTGCAAGGGCTCGAAGGATCGTGGAGCGGTCATGTCGGCAGGACGGATGTGCGTGCGTCGGTGACGCTGCAAAATCCCGTCGACCTCGACAGCGATGTCGACCTTGTGCGGCGTGCGCGGCGTTTCGCGTCGCTAGCGGTGAATCGCAGTATTGCGGGGTGGCGTGTCGGCGGCGAGTGGATCGTCAGCGGCGCGCGCGACGATAGCAGCGGCAAGCTCGGCGGTTACGGTGTGGTGAATCTGTCCGCGCGCTACGACATCACGAAAGCGTGGTGCGTGGCTGCGCAAATCCAGAACCTGTTGAACAAGGACTATGAAACGGCCTACTCGTATAACTCGCCGCGGCGCGGTGCGTATGTCACGGTCGGTTGGCAGCAGCAGTGACGGGTGCGCCTGCGTGAGATCGTGCGGATGAACCGCGGCTCGGGTCCGAGGGTCGCGACGGCGATGCCCATCATGAGCGCGAAGCGTGCGGCCGCGATCTGGCTCGCGCTCGCCGTGCTCGCGCTGATCGTGCTGATGGCGTCGCTCGCGCTCGGCAGCGTGCCGCTCGCGCCCGCGCGCGTGCTGGCGGCGCTCGTGCCTTCGCCCGCGGCATCGGCGGATCTCGCGAGCGAAATCGTGCGGACATTGCGTCTGCCGCGCGCGCTGGCCGGCTTCGCGTGCGGCGCGCTGCTCGCGTTGGCCGGCGCGCTGTTGCAGGTGCTGCTGCGCAATCCGCTGGCCGAGCCATACGTGTTGGGCGTTTCGGGCGGTGCGGCGACTTTTGCGCTGGTCGCGATGATCGCCGGTTGCGCGTGGTGGATCGTCGATGCCAGCGCGTTCGCGGGCGCGTTCGTGTCGATCCTGCTGGTGCTCGGTCTTGCGCGCCGCGAGTTGTGGCGGGGCGAGCCGCAGGACACGTCGCCGCGCTTGCTGCTGACCGGCGCGGTGATCGCGGCCGGCTGGGGCGCCGTCATCACGCTGCTGCTCAACCTTGCGCCTGACAATCGTCTGCGCGGCATGCTGTTCTGGCTGACCGGCGACCTCAACGGCGGCGCAATGCCATGGGCCGCGCTCGCCGCGCTCTTCGTCGTGCTGATCGCGATCTTGCCCGCTGCGCCGCGGCTCAATGTGCTGCTGCGAGGCGATGCGGCCGCGCAGGCGCTCGGCGTCGCGGTGATGCCGCTGCGCCTGCGTGTCTATCTGGTGGCGTCGCTGGCGGCGGCCGCGGCGGTGACGACAGCGGGCACCATCGGCTTTGTCGGCCTGGTGGTGCCGCATATGCTGCGGCTCGCGTTCGGCAACGATCAGCGCATGCTGTTGCCGGCCGCCGCGCTCGGTGGCGGTGTCGCGGTGATGGGCGCCGACCTGATCGCGCGCACGGTCATTGCGCCGGCGCAATTGCCGGTCGGCGTGATTACCTCGATCGTCGGCGTGCCGGTGTTTTTGTGGATGCTGCTGCGCAGGCGCCGATGATGCAGGCACACCACTCCGCCCATGCCGCGCTCAGCGCGCAACGCCTGACGTTGCGCGCCGGCTCGCGAACGCTGCTCGATGCGTTCACGCATACGTTCTACGCAGGCGAGATCTGGTGCGTCGCCGGCCCGAACGGTGCGGGCAAGACGACGCTGATCGCGACGCTCGCCGGCCTCTCGCATCCGGCGGCGGGGCACGTCGAGCTCGACGGCGCGCGTCTCGCCGACTGGCAACCGCTGCCACTCGCACAGCGTCGCGCGTTGATGCCGCAGAGCGCGCACGATGCGTTCAGCGCGAGCGTGCTCGATATCGTGATGCTCAACCGCTTTCCGCATCTGACCGGCTGGGGCTGGGAACGCGCCGCTGACCGCGCCGCCGCGCATGACGCGCTGGATGCGCTGGGCCTCGCCGAATTCGCAGCGCGCGACGTGCTGTCGCTGTCGGGCGGCGAACGGCAACGCGTCGCGCTGGCCGCGGTGTTGTGCCAGCAGGCGCCGTTGTTGCTGCTCGACGAACCGCTGTCGCATCTCGATCTGCATCATCAGATCGATTGCCTCGATGCGTTGACCGCCTGGACACGCGAGCCTGGGCGTACAGTCATGTTTTCGTGTCACGACCTGAATCTGGCGCGCCGCTTCGCGACGCATGCGTTGCTGCTCGACGGCGCCGGCGGCGCCTATGCCGGGCCGGTGCATGACGTGCTGACGCCGGCGCTGACGAGCCGTGCATTTGGGTACCCGTTGGTTCTGATTCGCGACGGCGAGCATGAGGCGTTGATTCCCGCGCCGCGCCCGCGTCACGAATCGCCTGGCGGTGATGACACGCGGGCAAGCTAAGCGCTTCATAAGCGTTTCATCATCGTTTCAAAAAAACATTCTCTCTTCCGAAAAACGTCTATGACTTCTTTGCCAGGTTTGCTGCAATTGCCCGAGGTCGAGCCGCTCGATCAAACGTTGCGCGCCGAACTGCAACACATCATCGATACCAAAACCAAGCCGCCCGGCAGCCTCGGCCGGCTCGAGACGCTGGCGCGTCAAATGGGTCTGATCCAGCGCACCACGCGTCCTACGGTCGAACGTCCGGCGATGATCGTGTTCGCCGGCGACCACGGTATCGCCGACGAAGGCGTGAGTCCTTATCCGCAAGCCGTGACCGCGCAGATGGTCGCCAACTTTCTCTCGGGAGGCGCGGCGATCAATGCATTGAGCCGCGTCGCCGGCGTCGAGCTCGAGGTGGTCAATGCGGGGATCGCGACGCCGTTGCCGTCCAGTGAAGGCCTGATCGACATTCCGGTCGCGCCCGGCACCCGCAACTTCGCGCACGAACCGGCGATGACGCATGACCAGGCGCTCGCCGCGATGCAAGCGGGCGCCGCTCGCGTGCGCCATCACGCGGCGCTCGGCAGCAACGTGATCGGCTTTGGCGAGATGGGGATTGCGAATACGTCGTCGGCTGCGTGCTTGATGAGCCGCCTGTGCGGCGTGCCGATCGACGAATGCGTCGGCCGCGGCACCGGTCTCGACAACGCGGGCCTGGCGAAAAAGCGCAACGTGCTTGCCTCGGCGCTCGCGCGCCACGCTGTCTCCGCGGCTCCGCTCGACGTGCTCGCCACGTTCGGCGGTTTCGAAATCGCGGTGATGGCGGGCGCGTATCTCGCTGCCGCCGAAGCGCGTATGACGATCCTCGTCGACGGTTTCATCGCGACTTCGGCGCTGCTGGTCGCCGATGCGTTCGCGCCCAACGTGCGCGAGTATTGCGTGTTCGCGCATGCGTCGAACGAAGCGGGGCATCGGCGCATGCTCGACCATTTCGGCGCGCTGCCGTTGTTGTCGCTCGATATGCGTCTCGGCGAAGGCACGGGCGCGGCGCTCGCGGTGCCGCTGCTGCGCGCTGCCGTTGCGTTCGTCAACGAGATGGCGAGCTTCGAATCGGCCGGCGTCGCCAATCGCGATGCTTAACCGATCTTGCAATACGTGGCCTTGCGATAGGTGGCCTCGCAATAAGCCGCCTCGCCGGATCGCAGGCTCGGCCCGCCCATGAATCCGCTCGCGGAACTGCGCTACTTCTTCACGGCGCTCGGCTATTTCACGCGCGTGCCGGTGCCGCGCTGGGTCGGCTACGAGCCGCACTACCTGAACGCGGCGGCGCGCTATTTTCCGCTCGTGGGCGTGCTGATCGGCGGCTTGAGCGCGCTGGTCTATCTCGCGGCGTTGCGCGTGTTTCCGGCGGGCGTGGCAGTGCTGCTCTCGATGGCCGCGTCGCTGCTCGTCACCGGCGCGTTTCACGAAGACGGTCTGGCTGATTGCGTCGATGCGTTCGGTGGCGCCTATACGCGTGACGACGTGCTGCGCATCATGCGTGATTCACACATCGGTGCATTCGGCGCTATCGCGCTTGTGATCGCGCTGGCATTGAAGTGGCAAGCGCTCGCCGCCATGCCGCCGATGCGCGCGGCAAGTCTGATGATTGCGGCGCATGCGGCCAGCCGCGCCTGCGCGATCAGCTATCTCGCCACGCTCGACTATGTGCGTGCCGAAGGCAAAGCCAGGCCGGTCGCGCAACGCCTGAGCGGTTCCGCGTTGATCTGCGCGGCGGTGTCCGGCTTGCCGTGGCTGCTCTGGCCGAGCTGGCGCGACGGGCCCGACTGGCGATTCGCGTGCGTCACATTCGCTGTATTGGCGGCGCTGCGTTTTGCTATGGGCCGTTATTTCGTCAGACGCATCGGCGGGTATACCGGCGACTGCCTGGGCTTTGCGCAACAGATTTTTGAATTGAGCATCTACCTCGTGGGGCTTGCATGGATATCGTCCTGATCCGCCATCCCGCCGTCGCGCTCGATGCAGGCGTGTGTTATGGCCATAGCGACGTGGCGCTTGCCGAGGATGTCGAGGTGTCCGCGATTGCGCTGGCCTTGAAACTCGCGACCTTGCAGGTGCCGCCGCCGCGCGTCTTGATGTCGAGTCCGCTGACACGCTGCGCGTCCCTCGCCGCTGCAATGGCGAACGATTTCGGCTGCGCGCTCAGTCACGACGACCGTCTGAAGGAAATGAACTTCGGCGCCTGGGAGCAGCAGCGCTGGGATGCCATCGATCGTGCGTTGCTCGACGAGTGGGCGGCGAACTTCGAACATGCGCGAGCGCATGGCGGCGAGAGTGTCGCGCAATTCGCCGCGCGGGTGCGCGCGTGGTTCGAGGCATTCGCGCAGACGCGCGAGTTGACGCCGGCGTATGTCGTCACGCATGCGGGCGTGATTCGCGTGATTGCGTCGCTGGTGCTGGATGTGCCGGTGGAGCGCTGTCTGAACTGGTCGCTGGGAATGGCCGGGATCGTCTGGCTGCGCCGGGACGATGACGCGCAGCAATGGTCGCTGGTGAGGTGGAATGCTTGAGTGCCGCGCCTGGGGCGGCTTGCCGCCTCCCGGCGGTCGGACACGCTAGCCGGTTGAGATACTATTCGCGCCACTTTTTCTGAAATTTGTCGCGAAAAACCTTATTCGTGCCACTCCAATCATTAAAGTGGCACGAATAGCCCTATTTGTGCCACAATAAGGTGAGAAAAGTGGCGCAAATAACGCTAATCGCGCCACATCGACTCTCTGGTGGCGCGCATGAACAGCAAGGGCATCAAACAGGAACTGGATCTGATCGAGCAACTCATCGCTACAAGCGGTGAGGGGTGGGGCGTCCGCGCGCTCGCCGCGGCACTCGCCGCGCGTCGCCATCCGATGCCGCGCCGCACGCTGCAACGCCGCCTCGATGCGTTGCTGGAAGCCGGCCGGATCGCGTCGGAAGGCGGCGGGCGAGCGGTCGCTTATAAGCGGATTTCCGCCTCGAGCGAGGCGGTTTCTCCTCCCCAGGCTTTCATAACCGCAAGCACTACAGGCGAAGCCTATGTGCCTGTGTCGAACGCAGGTCTGGAAGTTCGCGCAGAGGTGAACAGGCCGCTGCATGAGCGCCGGCCGGCCGGCTACAACCGCGCGTTTCTCGAGCGCTACCGCCCCAATCAGGACACTTACCTATCCCAGGCTCAGCGCGAACGCCTGCATGAGTGGGGCCGCACGTCGGCGGATGTGCGACCGGCGGGCACCTACGCGCGCGACATCATGAGCAGGCTTCTGATCGATTTGTCGTGGGCGTCGTCGCGGCTCGAGGGCAACACTTATACGCGGCTGGATACCGTGCGCCTGATCGAGCAAGGGCAGATCGCCGAAGGCAAGGACGCTCAGGAAACGCAGATGATCCTCAACCACAAGGCCGCGATCGAGATGATTGTCGAGAGCGCCGACGAGGTGGGTTTCAATCGCTTCACTGTACTGAACCTTCACGCGATTCTCTCCGACAACCTGATGTCGGACCCGTTCGCGAGCGGCCGTTTGCGCGCGCGCGAAGTGGAGATCAGTGGCACCGTATTTTTTCCGCTCGCCGTACCGCAACAGATCGCGGAATGCTTCGAGGCGCTGCTGAACAAAGCCGCACAAATCGACGATCCGTTCGAGCAGGCTTTTTTCGGCATGGTGCACCTGCCGTACTTGCAGCCCTTCGAAGACGTCAACAAACGGGTCTCGCGTCTAACGGCGAACATCCCGCTGATTCGGCAGAATCTGTGTCCGCTGTCGTTCGTCGACGTTCCCGAGAAGGCGTATATCGAAGGCACGCTCGGCGTGTACGAAACCAATCGCGTGGAATTGCTGCGCGATGTTTTCATCTGGGCCTACGAGCGGTCGTGTCAACGCTATCTGGCGATTCGACAATCGATTGGCGAGCCGGACGCGTTCCGGCTCAAGTATCGCAATGCGTTGATACAGGTGGTGCAGGAGGTGATTCGCGGCGGCCTGGCCGGCACGCGCGGCGAAATCGAAACGCTCGCGCGGAACCTGGCGGCCGCGGGAGACTTGTCCTCTTTCGTCGACGCGATCCAGTCCGATCTGGACCATCTCTATTTGGGTAACGTCGCGCGTTACCGGTTGCGGCTTTCCGAGTTCGAACGCTGGCCGTTCAAACGTCCGGATACTGCCAGGCGCTGACGGCTCGCCGCTCCTGTTTCGGCGTCACTGCGCGCCGCTCTTCCTCCGCGAACGCGCCACATCCAGGTCCTCGCATAACTGCTTCGCCCCTTGCGCGATGCGTGGCGCCGGGCGGTTGATCAAATCGCCGTCGATGGCGAACAGGTTGTTGTTCGCCACCGCTTTCAAGCCCGGCCATACGCGCCAGCTGTCGAGTTGCGGCAAGGTCGTGGCGGGCCTGGTCGCGCCGGGCGCGGCGGTGACGATCGCCTCCGGATTGGCGGCGAGCACCGCTTCAGTCGAGACGGTCGGCACCAGCGGTTCCAGTTTCGCGAACACGTTGCGGCCGCCGCACAGCGCAATCGCGTCGCTGACCATGTGCTCGCCGTTGAGCGTCATCAACGGTTGATCCCACACCTGGTAGAACACGCTGACAGGCGGCCGGCTCGCGTACCGCGTTCGCAATTGCGCGATGTCGTGACGGAACGCAGCCGCTGCGGCATCGGCGGTCGGCGAGGTGCCGAGCAATTGCCCGAGTCTGGTCAGCGACACGGCGACGTCGTCGAGATGATGCGGCTCGCTGAAGAACAACGGCACATGCATGTCGCGCAGACGGTCGAGTTGACGCTGCGCATTGCCATGCCGCCATACGACGATCAGATCGGGCTTCAACGCGGCGATGCGTTCGAGATCGAGCGCCTTGTTGTCGCCGACGCGCGGCAGTTGTTTCGCTTCAGGCGGATAGTCGCTGTAGGACACCGCGCCGACCAGTCTCGTGCCGCCGCCCGCGGCATAGAGCAGTTCGGTGACGTGCGGCGCGAGGCTGATCACGCGTTGCGCGGGGGCGGGCAGGGTGACGGTCGCGCCGGTGTCGTCGGTCACGGTGATTGCGGCGTGAGCGTGCAGCGCGCTAGCAAAAAGCGCGGCGGCGATGGCGAAGCGGGGGAGCCGGATCATCGGGCGCCGACGCTGTCGATCATGCGCATGCCCTCGCACAAACTCTCGTCGAAGCGCGTCCATTCAGCCTCGCTTGCCGGCAAGCCGAAGCGTACGCTGCCGGACGCCGTGAACAGCCGTGTCCAGACGCCGCGCCGCGCCAATTCGTCATGCAAAGCGGCGGCGCGTGCATCGGCGCACCATGCGAAAAGCGGCGTGCTGCGCGTGGCAAGACCTTGTGCATGCAACAGGTTCACGAGACGCGCGCTGTCGGCAGCGAGCCGGGCATGCATTTGCCGCTGCCAGGCTTCGTCTTCAAACGCGGCTTTGACGGCATGACGAGCCGGGCCGCTGACGGTCCACGCGCCGAGCGTACGACGCAACGCGTCGAGCAACGCCGGCGCGCCAAGTACGAAGCCCGCGCGCACGCCTGCCAGGCCGAAGAATTTCCCCGGCGAGCGCAAGACGATCAAGCCGTTGCGATCGGTGCATGAGGCGAGCGACGCCGACGGCATCGTATCGGCAAAGGCTTCATCGACAAGCAGTGAGCCGCCGCGCGCGCTCAGTTGCGCGTGCCATTGCAGCAGCCTGCCGGCGCTCAGATGCTCCGCAGTCGGATTATTCGGATTGACGACAACCCCATGCGTGAGCGCGTCGGGCAAGGTATCGCACGACACGTCCAGCGGCAAAACCCGATGTCCGGCCCGCTGGAAAGCGGGCGCATATTCGCTGTACGTGAGCGGCGCGATGCCGACCGTCGCGCGCGGCAGCAACGACGGCAGCGCGCGAATCGCCGCCTGGCTGCCGGCGACGGGCAGCACGTGCGCGGCATCGGGCGCGCCGTAGTAACGCGCGGCGCAGGCGGCAAAGCCGTCGCCTTCGTCGGGCAGGCGGCGCCATGCATCGGCGGGAACGGGCGGCACCGGATAGCCGAGCGGATTGATGCCGGTCGACAGGTCGAGCCATTGCGCGTACGGAATGCCGTAGCGCTCGGCGGCTTCGTGCAGGTTGCCGCCGTGGACCGCGGCGCTGGAATCGGCCATGAGCTCAGCCGTGCGCCCGGCCATGCGCTCATGTATGCGCTCGTTCATGCGCTCATTTATGTGCTTATTTATGCGCTCAACCATGAAAAGGCACGCTCAGCAAAGCCAGCACGATCAGCACCGCCAGCCAGAGAATGACCGTGCGCTCGACCAGCATCAACGCCGCCGTCACATGGCCGGCGTTCGCCGGCTGTCCGGCGCCGAGCGTCGGCCGATGTTCGAGCGCGCCGTGATAAACCGCCGCGCCGCCGATCAACACGTTCAGACTGCCGGCGCCCGCGGCCATCACCGGTCCGGCGTTCGGGCTGTCCCAGCGCGGCGCCTGCTCGCGCCAGCAACGCCATGCCGTGCGCGTGTCGCCGAGCAGCGCGTAGCTCGCCGCGGTGAGACGCGCGGGAATCCAGTTGAGCACGTCGTCGAGCCGTGCGGCGGCCCAGCCGAAGCGCAAATAGCGCGGTGTGCGATAGCCCCACATCGCGTCGAGCGTATTGGCCAGACGAAAACCGAGCGCGCCCGGGCCGCCCGCGATCGCAAACCAGAACAGCGCGCCGAAGATCGCGTCGTTGCCGTTTTCGAGCGCCGATTCGACGGCGGCGCGCGACAGCGCGGCTTCGTCGGCATGCGCGGTTTCGCGCGACACGATGCGCGAGGTCAGCAAACGCGCTTGCGCGAGATCGCGTTGCTGCAACGCCTGGGCGATCGGCGCGATGTGATCGTGCAGACTGCGCGCGCCGAGCGCGAACCACAGCAACGCGACGTGCACGGCGCAGGCCGCCAAAAACGGCAGCACGCTGACCAGCCACCAGGCGATCAGCACCGGCGGCATGACCGCCAGCGACCACGCGAGCAGCCCCTTGGGCCGCAAGCGCCGGCCGGTGTTGTAGCGCGCTTCGAGGCGCATCGCGAGTTTGCCGAAGCCGACCAGCGGATGCGCGAGGCGCGGCTCGCCGAACCAACGGTCGACGGCGACGCCGGCGGTCGCCAGCGTAACGAGCATGGGGAGCGAGAGCATCACGCGGGGCCCGCTGTTTTCAATGCGAGCGGCAAGCCCGCGACCATCATCGTGACCTGGGTGCTCAACGCGGCGATACGTTGATTGAGCCGCCCGAGTTCGTCGACATAGAGCCGCGTGGCCGCGCCGAGCGGCACCACGCCCAGGCCGATTTCGTTGCTGACCACGATGATCTTTCCTTTGGCGTCAAAAAGCGCGGCCTCGAATGCGGCGAGATAGGCAGGATAGCGGTCGATGGACACACCGTCGCCATCAGGCGGACACAATAAATTGGCGAGCCACAACGTCAGACAGTCGATCAGGATGCAGTGGCCGGGCGCGTCAGTTTGCGTGACGGCGCCGGCGAGATCGACGGGCGCTTCCAGCAACTGCCAGTGCGCCGGACGCCGCTCGCGATGATGCGCGATACGCGCGCTGAATTCGGCATCGTCAGCCACGCGCGCGGTGGCGACGTATGTGACGGCGCGCGCGCTGTCGTTCGCCAGCTGTTCGGCATGCACGCTTTTGCCCGAACGGGCGCCGCCGAGAACGAAGGTGAGGTCGCGGGAAATCATCGCGTGATTGTACCGGCGCGCACCCGCTCCCGGCGCGATGGGATAATGCCGCGTTCGAATTGCTTCATAGCCGCTTCATCGCTGCTTCATAGCCCGCTTCATAGCCGTTTAATTACCGCCTCATTGTCGCTTCGTCACGGCTTCGTTGCCGCTTGATTGCCTTTTTCACCGCTGAGCTCAATTTTCCGTGACCACCACTTCGACCGTGCTTGACGATGTACCCGTGCCGCGCGGCACGCTGATGATTCAGGGCACCACGTCCGATGCGGGCAAGAGCACGCTGGTCGCCGGCTTGTGCCGGCTCGCGCGGCGCGCCGGCGTGCGGGTCGCGCCGTTCAAGCCGCAGAACATGGCGCTCAACAGCGCGGTGACGGTCGACGGCGGCGAGATCGGCCGCGCGCAGGCCTTGCAGGCGGTCGCCGCGGGGATTGCCGCGCACACCGATCTCAATCCGGTGCTGCTCAAGCCCACCAGCGACCGCGGCGCGCAGGTGATCATCCACGGCAAGGCGCGCATGAATCTCGACGCGCGCGCGTATCACGACTACAAGCCGGTGGCGCTCGAGGCGGTGCTGGAATCGTATGCGCGTTTGCAAGCGGCGTACGACACGATTTTCGTCGAAGGCGCGGGCAGTCCCGCCGAAATCAATCTGCGTGATCGCGACATCGCCAACATGGGTTTTGCGGAAGCGGTCGATTGCCCGGTCGTGCTGGTGGCCGATATCGATCGAGGCGGCGTGTTCGCGCATCTGACCGGCACGCTCGCGTGTTTGTCGGCGAGCGAGCAGGCGCGCGTGCGCGGCTTCATCATCAACCGGTTTCGCGGCGACGTCGGCTTGCTGAAGCCAGGCCTCGACTGGCTCGAAGCGAAAACCGGCAAGCCGGTGCTGGGCGTCGTGCCGTATCTGCACGGTCTCACGCTCGACGCTGAAGACATGCTGCCGCCCGAACTGCGCGCAGCGCACAGCGGCGACGCCGGACGCATGTTGCGCGTGGTCGTGCCGGTGCTGCCGCACATCAGCAATCACACCGATTTCGACGCGCTGCGCGCCCATCCGCAGGTCGATTTTCATTACGTGAGAAGCGGCACGCCGCCACCTCCAGCGGATCTGATCATCCTGCCGGGTTCGAAGAACGTGCCGGGCGACCTGGCGTATCTGCGCGCACAAGGCTGGGACGCAGTGCTGGAACGGCATCTGCGGTACGGCGGCCGCGTGATCGGCATTTGCGGCGGCATGCAGATGCTCGGTCGCGAAGTGGCCGATCCGCATGGCGTGGAAGGTGCGCCGGGCACGTTCGCGGGCCTCGGCTGGCTCGACTATTCGACCGTGCTGACGCGCGAGAAAACGCTGAAGAACGTGACCGGACGCCTCGCGTTGCCGGGCGCGCCCGGGGTGGCAGGCTACGAGATTCACATGGGCGCGACGCAAGGCCCGGCGCTGGCTTCGCCCGCGCTGCAACTGGGCGAAGCGCAACACGCGCATCCCGACGGCGCGATTTCCGTCGATGGGCAAATTCTCGCCACCTACGTGCACGGTCTATTCGACACCCCGGCCGCCTGCGCCGCGCTGCTGGCGTGGGCGGGGCTGAGCGGCGCCGAGCAGATCGACTACCCGGCGCTGCGCGAAGCCTCGCTGGATCGCCTGGCCGACACGCTGGCCGCGCATCTCGATCTGCCGAAGCTGTTCATGGCGATTGGCTGATCTGTGTCAGCCGGGTTGCAGCCGGGCTGCGCCGATTAACTCTCAGTAAGAAATAATCAAAGCGTCAGAAAGGGTTTTTCGCTCGCGGAGGTTCGAATAAAGTTCTTTGCATCGACGGCCGAAATGCGCCGCCTCTCTCCACAGGACCTGCCATGAATTCGAACCGCTCCGCCGATCTGGCCGCTTTACTGCTTCGCCTCGCCTTGGGCGTTCTCTATCTCGCGCACAGCCTGCAGAAGATTTTTGTTTTCACGCTGCCTGGCACGGCGCAGTTTTTTGTTTCGCTGGGCCTGCCGGGCTGGCTCGGTTATCTGACGGCGTTCGTCGAGCTGATCGGCGGCATCGCTTTGCTGCTTGGCGTGCAGGTCCGCTGGGTTGCGCTGGTGCTGCTGCCGTTCATGCTCGGCGCGATGTCGGCGCATCTGCACAACGGCTGGGGATTCGCGTCGCCGAATGGCGGATGGGAATATCCGGCGTTCTGGGCGGTGACGCTGGCGGTGCAGTCGCTGCTCGGCGGCGGCGCGCTGGCGTTGAGCGGGGCGAAGGCGCCGCGCGCCGTCGCTGCTGGAAAGGCTGCTTGATACGCGCTTGATACGCCTGAAGCATGCCTGAACCGCCGCACTGGCGGTTCGTCGAACCGCTCTGGCGGTCCGGTCCACCGGGCAATAGAAAAGCACGCGCCGTGAGGCCGCGTGCTTTTTTCATGGCGCTGCGCGTCGCGCCATTCAGTCAATACAACACGATCTGGGTGCAGCGAAACAGCGCCATCGTCTTGCCGTTCGGATCGGTGACGGTGGCGTCCCACACCTGCGTGCTGCGGCCCAGATGCACGCTCTTGGCGACCGCGCGGATCGTGCCTTCGTTGGCGGTGCCGAGGAAGTTGCTTTTCAGCTCGATGGTCGTGAAATTGCGCGCCGTCTCGGGCAAATGCGCGAGGCACGCGTAGCCGCAGGCGGTGTCGGCCAGACCGATCACAGTAGCCGCGTGCAAAAAACCGTTCGGCGCGAGCAATTCGCTGCGCACGGTCAATTCTGCGGTCAAGGTGCCTTGCGCCAGTTCGAGGACATGCACGCCCAGCAAGCCGGGCAGCTTGCCCTGCTGGCGTTCGTGCAGGCGGTCTATCGTGTATTCGGGGCGCAGTTTGCTCATGAGATTCGGGTCCTCGATGGAATAATCGGCTGTAGCGGGCCGGTAATTAGCCGTCCGGGGCTTCGGCCCTGATGCATTTGTCGATATTATCAACGGCTGGATCGGCAAGTGCCCTGAAACCGGTGCGGATCGGGGCACACCAACGCAACTCTGAGCAAAAAGCGCGGCAAACCGGCTGGCAGCGCCGGCCTTCTTCCCGGGAGAATTCATGACGGTGATCGTGGTGGCGAATCCGAAAGGCGGCGTGGGCAAAAGTACGCTGTCGACCAATCTGGCGGGATATTTCGCGGCAGCAGGCGAATGGGTCGCATTGGCGGACCTGGACAGGCAGCAGTCCGCGCATGCGTGGCTGTCGCTGCGGCCCGCCACGCTGCCGGCCATCGAAACCTGGGAGGTCGACCAGGACGCACCGGTCAAGCCGCCGAAGGGCCTGGAGCATGCGGTGGTCGATACGCCGGCCGGGTTGCACGGCCACCGCCTGAATATCGCGCTGGATCTGGCGGACAAGGTGATCGTGCCATTGCAGCCGTCGCTGTTCGATATTCTCGCCACCCAGGATTTTCTCGAGCGCCTGGCGAAGGAAAAAGCGGTCCGGAAGGGCGCGATCGAGATCGGCGTGGTCGGCATGCGGGTCGATGCGCGCACGCGTTCAGCGGAGCAGCTGCATCGATTTGTCGAGGGTTTGCAGCTGCCGGTGCTCGGTTTTCTGCGCGATACGCAGAATTACGTGCAATTGGCCGCGCACGGCCTGACCTTGTGGGACGTCGCGAAAAGCCGCGTGGAGAAGGATCTGGAGCAATGGCAGCCGATCGTCGAATGGACGAACGGGGCCGGCAAGAAGGCCTGAGGGCGCGTTGGCGGAAGGGTTGGCAGGCGGGTTAGGCGGGTTGGTTTTAGCAGGCGGCGCGGCCGCCCGCTGCATGGAACCGCGCGATGGATCCCGGTCTCAGGTCCAGTTCTGGGTCGGCACGTGATCGCGGCTGCCCTTGATCTTGTTGTTCTCGTCGACGAACACCAGATCCGGCTTCCAGCCTGCCTTCAGCTCCGCTTCGTCGACCACCGCGAACGCCGCGATGATCACCAGATCGCCGAGCTGCGCGCGCCGCGCCGCCGAACCGTTCAGCGAAATCATGCCGCTGCCGCGTTCGCCCTTGATCGCGTAGGTCGAGAAGCGCTCGCCGTTGTTGATGTTCCAGATGTCGATCCGTTCGTTTTCGACGATGTTCGCGGCTTCTAGCAAGTCTTCGTCGATCGCGCACGAGCCTTCGTAGTGCAGCTCGCAGTGCGTGACCGCGACACGGTGGATCTTCGACTTCAGCATGTTGCGTTGCATGATCAATCCCTTGTGGCTTCTTGTGCGCGTTCGCGCGGACCAAGCGTCAGATTCAGATTTCGAGGTTGTCGATCAGACGGGTGGCGCCGAGCTTGGCGGCGGCCAGCACCACCAGTTCCGCGTTCTCGTCTTGCGGGCCCGGCGGCAGCAGGTTCGAGCGCTTGCGCACCGCGATGTAATCGGGCTGCCAGCCGCGCGCGGCCAGTTCCGCCATCGCCGCCTGTTCGAGTTTCGCGAAGTCGCGCTCGCCCGACAGCACCGCGTCGCGCACGCGATTGAGCTCGGCGGCCAGCATCGGCGCCTCGGCGCGCTCGGCGGCTTGCAGATAGCGGTTGCGCGAGCTGAGCGCGAGGCCGTCGGTGTCACGCACCGTTTCCGCGGCGATGATGTCGGTGGGCAGTGCGAACTGGTGGCACATGCTGCGCACGATCATCAGCTGCTGGTAATCCTTCTTGCCGAACACTGCGACGCGCGGCTGCACGCACGACATCAGCTTCATCACCACGGTGCACACGCCCTGGAAGAAGCCCGGCCGGAATTCGCCTTCGAGAATGTCGCCCAGATCGTGCGGCGGATGCACGCGGTACTCCTGCGGCTCCGGATACAGGTCGCTTTCCGTCGGCGCGAACAGCACGTAGACGTTTTCCTTCTGCAGCTTTTCGATGTCGGCTTCGAGCGTGCGCGGGTATTTGTCGAAATCTTCGTTCGGACCGAACTGCAAGCGGTTCACGAAGATACTCGCCACCACCGGATCGCCGTGCTGGCGCGCCAGACGCATCAGCGACAGATGACCCTCGTGCAGGTTACCCATCGTCGGCACGAAGGCGGTGCGATTCTGGCCGCGCAACTGGTCGCGCAATTCATGGATCGAGCTGATGACTTTCATGATCGGACAGGGATTTCCTCGCGCGGCGCGAGACTCGGTTGACGCAAAACCTTAGGGTATCGCGCGGGCCGCCGCCGCACTGGTAATGACAGGTTCGGAGCGCGGGATTGTAGTGGATTTGCGGCGGGGGCGCACCGAAACGAGGCATTGGCAGCTGTTCTGGCGCACGCAAGCTGCGCCTGGCACCCCCTTTGATGCCTGTTGTGACGCTTCATGCCGGCAGATAGGCAAGGCGCACATAGATCGGTGCGAACGGCTCGGCCTGCGTGATTTCGACCAGCGATTCGCGGCATAGCTCGAGCATCGCGATGAAATTCACCACCACCACCGGCACGCCTTTGCTCGTGTCGAACAGGTCGGAGAATTCCATGAAACGCGCGTTCTGCAGTTGCCGCAGGATCGTGCTCATGTGCTCGCGCACCGACAGTTCCTCGCGCGAAATCTTGTGGTGCTGGACCAGCTTGGCGCGTTTGATCACGTCGGCCCACGCGGCGCGCAGGTCTTCGCTGTTCACGTCGGGAAAGCGCGGCGTGATGCTTTGCTCGATGTACACCTCGGCGCGCAGGAAATCGCGGCCAAGCTGCGGCAACTGGTCGATGCGCTGCGCGGCGAGTTTCATCTGCTCGTATTCGAGCAGGCGGCGCACCAGTTCCGCGCGCGGATCTTCGGCTTCTTCGCCGCTATCGGCTTTCTTCACCGGCAGCAGCATGCGCGACTTGATCTCGATCAGCATCGCGGCCATCAGCAGATACTCGGATGCGAGTTCGAGATTGGTCTGGCGCAACTGGTCGACGTAGCCGAGATACTGCACCGTGACGTCCGCCATCGGGATGTCGAGCACGTTGAAGTTCTGCTTGCGGATCAGGTACAGCAACAGGTCCAGCGGACCTTCGAAGGTTTCGAGAAACACTTCGAGTGCGTCCGGCGGAATGTACAGATCCGTCGGCAGCTTGAAGAGCGGCTCGCCGTACAGGCGTGCGAACGCGATGCCGTCGACCGTGTCGGGCGTGGAATCGGTGGCGGGGGCGGCTAGCGCGGCGTCGGCCGGCGCCGGCGTAGCGCCGTGGGCCTCGTCGGCGTGACTCACGCGCTTAGAAGTTTTGATAGTACGAGTAAGACGTCTGTTCTACGCGCGAGGCTTTCTGTTCGGCGCGTTCTTCGAGGTCGATCGGCTGTTTGTCCCACAGCAGCGAACGGCCGCGGCGCTGTTCAGCTTCCAGATGCGGTTTTTGTTGCTTGAGCTGGTTCAGGAACTGGGTGATGTCCGATTGATACATGGCTCGACGTCCGTGATGGGTGAAATGGCGGCTGTCCTCGCGACCCCTGACAGGAATCCGCAAGGCAACCGCTTGGCGTTGACTGCGCGATTTTACCGCAAGCGCCGCGCACGGACGAAAAACGGCGGCAGGCGCGAGCCGCCGGCTGGCGAAAACGCCTGGAACCCAGGCGGCGGCGACGCGTCAAAGGCGGGCGCGCTCCCGGCTCGGGGGCATGTGCATCACGACGGATGCGGCGCGAGAGCGCGGCTCGCGCGCCGTCTGGCCATCCAGAGAGGCCGTTTCAAGAGATCGCGCGGCCTCGCCGATGTGGTCAAATAGCGAGCTTCGGACGCTGCGGCGAGCCCGAACCAAAGAATTTAATCAACCACGGCCGGAGGTCCTGTTTGGCGGGATGTGCGATCGAAACGCCGCGTGTACGGCGCGCTGAAGCCGGTGTGGCCGCTGCGGCCGGTGCCGCTGGCGGGCTGCACCGGCGCATGATGCCGGTTCGGCGTTGGCTGCGTGCGTGGCTGGCGTTCGGCATCGTCATGCTGACGCTGGCCGCGACCGACGCCCACGCCGCGCGCGCCAACGCCAGCTACAAGGTCGATATCGAGGCCTCGCCGCGCTCGCTGCGCAAGCTGCTCGAAGCGCATCTGGACATTGCGCGCTTCGCCAAACGCGCCGACATCAGCGACGAGCAGTTCGAGTTCCTCGTCACCGCGACGCCCCAGCAGGTGCGCGATCTGACCGCTACGCAAGGCTATTTCACGCCGGTCGTGCGCACCGACGTGCGAACCGTCGACGGCAAGAAGCGCGTCACCGTGAGCGTCGATCCGGGGCCGCAAACCACCATCGAGTCGATTTCGCTGTCGTTTCGCGGTCCGGTGCTGACCGAAGACCCGGCGCAGGAAAATGCCGCGCGCTTCGCGTTTTCGCTGCGCGAAGGCGATCCGTTTTCGCAAGGCGACTGGGACAATGCGAAAAACGCGTCGCTCAAGGCGTTGCAGGCGCGCCGCTATCTGGGCGCGAAGATTTACCACTCCGAGGCGCGGATCGACCCGCGCACGCACGAAGCGAAGCTGTCCGTCACGTATGACAGCGGGCCGACCTTCACGATGGGCAAGCTCGACGTGTCCGGCACGCGGCGCTATCCGGAGCGGATCGTCGATAACGTGAATCCGATTTCGGTCGGCGATATCTACGACGTGCAACGCGTCGCCGAATTGCAGCGGCAGTTGCAGAACACGCCGTATTACGCGAGCGTCGCCATCGACGTGGATAGCGATCCGGCCAAACCGGCCGAGACGCCGCTGCACGTGAAGGTGTCCGAATATCCGTACAACAGTATCCGCGGCGGGGTCGGCTACTCGACCGACAACGGTCCGCTGATCCAGGGCGCGTATTCGTATCTCGACACCTTCGGCAAGGCCTGGCCGTTCACGATCGACGGCCGGATCGACCAGGTTCAGCAGTACGGGCAAATCCAGCTGGCGATGCCGCCGGGGCCGCGTGGCTGGACTAATAGCGTGCTGGCGTCCTACACCACCACGGACGTTTCCGACACGCGCATTTACAGTGTCCGTGCCGGTGTGCAGCGGGCTCGCACGTCGCAATTCATCGACTACAACTACGCGATCCTGCTCTACCAGGACCGGCTCGACCAGAACGCGATTGCGCCGACCACCAGCCGGGCGCTGGTGCCGTCGTGGTCGTGGACCCGCCGCCATACCGACGACCCGCTGTTCCCGCGTTCGGGCAACCTGATTCACGTGGAAGCGGGCTTCGCGGTCAAGGGCGTGCTGACCGACCAGACGTTCATCCGCGGCTACGCCCGCGGCCAGCAGTATCTGCCGATCGGCAAGGAAGACCTCGTGCTGGTCCGCGCCGAGCTCGGCGGCGTGTTCACGAGCGGCAGTTCGAGCGGCATTCCGGCTTCGCTGCTGTTCCGCGCGGGCGGCTCGAATTCGATCCGCGGCTACAGCTATCAGAGCATCGGTAATAACGTCGACGGCTCGGTGCTGCCGACCAAATATCTGGCCACCGCGTCGGCCGAGTATCAGCATTGGTTCAGTCACGATTGGGGCGCGGCGGCGTTCTTCGACGTCGGCACCGCCACCGACACCTGGGGCGAGAAAGTCTTTTATCCTGGCGTCGGTGTGGGGGCGCGCTGGCGCAGTCCGGTCGGGCCGGTCAACGTCGATATTGCCTACGGGATTCGCAACAGGAGCGTGCGGCCGTATCTGACCCTCGGGATCGCCTTCTGATGGACACCTGCATTCACATGATCCACGCATGACCACGGACGTTTCCGCTCAACCACCCGCAGAGCCGGGCGATCGCCCGGCGGGGCCGCCGCCTTCTGCGCCGCCGCCCAAGCGCCGGCTCGGCCGTTTGCTGCTGAAAACGTTCGCGTGGACGGTCGCGGTGCTGGTGTTGCTGGTCGCGGTGGCGATCGGTCTGCTGTACGGCGCGCTGACGACCGAGCGCGGCACCGGCTATACGTGGCAGGCGGCCGTCAAGCTGCTCGGCGGCAGGCTGACAGGCACCCTGGAAGGCGGCGCGCTCGCGCAGGGCGTGCAACTGCGCCAGGTGCGCTGGCGCAGCCTCGACGGCAGCGGCACCGATATCCAGATCGACCGTGTGGCCGGCCGTTGGGGCCTCACGCGCGCGCCTTGGCGCTTCGCCATCGACTATCTGCATATCGGCACGATCGACGCGCGGGTGGGTTCGTCGCCGAGCACCAGCGGACCGCTGACGCTGCCGCAAGACTTGCGCTTGCCGCTGCAACTCGACATCCGCGACGTGCAGGTCGACAAGCTCCTCCTGCGGCAGGGGGCATCGACTACCGAGTTTTCCCGCTTCGTCTTTCATGGCCGCAGCGACGGACGCCATCACGAGGCCGCCATCGACCGGCTCGACACGCCGTTCGGCGCGGTGACCGCGGCGGCGAAGCTCGACGGCGTGCGGCCGTTTCCGCTGAGCGGCGATCTGGGCTATTCGGGCAAGGTCAACAACGAGCCGGTGCAGGTCGGCGGGCATCTGACCGGCTCGCTTGAAACATTGACAGCCGAGCTGGATGCGAGCGGCATGAAGCTTTCCGGCCATGCGCAGGTCGAAGCGACGCCGTTTGCGGACGTGCCGCTGCAACGCGCGACGCTGACTTTCGATCACGTCAACCCGCAGGCGTTCGCGCCCGGTGCGCCGCTGGCGGATCTGGCGGTGCGGGCGGAGTTGCAGCCGGTAGCACAGGGCGAGGCGGGGACGGTGGTGTTGGGTGCGGCCGCGGCCAGCGCTGTGAACGGGCAGGCGCATGCTGGATCGAGTGCGGCGAGTTCCGTCAGCGCTTCCGGCGCCGTGAGTGCGGCCAGCGCTTCCGGCGCCGTGAGCCCGGCCAGCTCCCCCAACGCCGCCAGCGTCCCGCAGGCCGCCATGGTTAAGAACGGCAAAGGTGGCGTCAATACGGAGGCGTCGCAGAAAGCCGCTGCGGGTTTCGCGGTCGCCGGCCACGTTTCGATCGTCAACGCCAAACCCGGCGCGATCGACCAGAACCTGCTGCCCCTGATCGACGCCCGCGCCGACGTGCGGCTCGACGCGCAGACGCAGCGCATCTCCAATCTGACCGTGCGGCTCGTGAAGAGCGCCACGCTCACCGGCGGCGGCGCGCTGGCCGGCAAGCGCGGCCAGTTCGATCTGCAAGTCGCCGGGCTCGATCTGAACGCGCTCGAAGCGAGCGTGCGGCCGACGCAGCTTGCCGGTTCCATCGGTATCCGTCTGAATGACGACATACAGAGCCTCACGCTCGATCTCGCCGACCCGAAAGCGGCGTTGCGCGCCCAGGGCAAGGTGACGTTCGATCCTGCGCGGATGAGCTTCAACGACGTGCGCGTCACGTCGGGTATGGGCCGCATCGACCTGTCCGGTGCGCTCAAGCACGACGCGAATTCCACCTACAACCTGAAAGCGCAACTGACCGATTTCGATCCGTTGACACTGACTTCGCAAATGCCGTCGCGCGCGGCGGCGACTGGCCCGGCGCCGTCGGCGAGTAAGTCAGCGAATAAGTCAGCGAATAAGTCGGCGAATAAGTCGGCGAGTAACGTCAAGCGCACGCAAGGCGCGGCTCAGGCGGCCAGCGCCGCCGGCGCGAAAAGCGCGGCGCCTGGCGACAAAGCTGCCGCTGCGGTGAAAAACACGGCTAAGGCCGCGGTGCGGGCCGAAGAGGTGCAACGCAAGACGCCGCCTAAGCGCGGCGCGCCGCCCGCCCGCAAGATCGAGGCGCGCGTGAACGGCACGCTGACGGCGGCCGGCGTGCTCGGCCCGACCTTCACCACCAAGGCCGAATTCAAGCTCGGCCCAAGCGTCTACGACGGCCTGCCGCTGACGGGCGGCGGCACGGTCCAGCTGGCCGGTTCGCGGATTCTGCCAAGCCGCGCGAATCTGTCGGTGGCGGGCAACCAGGTCGATCTGCAAGGCAGCTTCGGTGAGCGCGGCGACCGGTTGCGCTTTCGCGTCGATGCGCCGCAACTGGAGCGCCTCGGCTTCGGCCTCGCGGGGCTCGTCGCGGCGGATGGCGACGTCACCGGCTCGTTCGCGCATCCGAACGTCGTGTTGAACTACAAGGCCGACAGCGTCGCGTTCGGCACCAACCGGATCGGCCATGCGGAGGGCCACGCCGAACTGCGCGACGGCGTGAACGGCGCGCTCGTCTTTACCACCGACGCGCGCAACCTGAGCGCGGGCGGCGTCGATCTGACCACGCTCACGGCGCGCCTGTCCGGCACGCGTGCGAACCACACGCTCGAGGCGGCGGCTACCGGCAAGCTGCAGGACCGTCCGCTCGATCTGACGCTCGCCGCCAACGGCAAGCTGACCGAAGCGCGCGACGGCACACGTTGGGACGGCACGGTGAGCCGCCTGCAGAATCGCGGCACGCCGGCGCTCAATCTCGAGTCGCCGCTCGCCGTCAGCGCTGGGCCGAAGCGCGTCACATTGGGTGCGACGCGCCTTACGCTCGAAGGCGCGGTGCTAAACCTCAAATCGTTCGCGCTCGACCACGGCAAGATCCAGTCGGCGGGCAGCTTGACCGACATTTCGCTGGCGCGCTTGCAGGATTTGCGGCGCGAGATCACCGGCACGCCGCCGGCCGTCAAAACCGATCTGGTGTTCGACGGCGACTGGGACTTCGCGCTTGGCAGCACCGCGAGCGGCCACATCCAGTTGAAGCGCCGCGGCGGCGACGTCACGGTTGAAATCGGCCGCGGCCTCGCGTCGCTGGGCATTACGGATATCACGGCGCGCGCCGAATTCAGCGGCGGCAACCGGCTCAACGCCACCGTGCGTGCGCAGGCCAGCCGGATCGGCGTGTTCGACGCCGATGGGCATACCACGCTCGTGATGCGCGACGGCTTTCTCACGCTCAACGAAGAGGGCGCGCTGAACGGCAACGTAAACGCGAACGTGCCGTCGCTGAAAACGACCGGCGGCCTGTTCGGCCCGAGCTATCTGCTCGACGGCCACCTGGCGTTCAAGCTCGCGCTCGGCGGCACGGTCGCCAAGCCGAATCTGTCCGGCTCGCTGCTCGGCGACGGACTGTCGGCGACGATGGTCGACCAGGGTGTGCAACTGAAAGACGGGGTGGTGCGCATTGCGCTGTCGGAAAATCTGGTGGACTTCCAGCAGGTCGAATTTCACGGCGCGAGCGGCACCTTGCGCGCCACCGGCCGGGTGCGGCTGGACAGCGCGCAGCCGGATCTGACCGCCAGCATCGTGGCCGACAAGCTGGAACTGTTCGCCGCGCCCGACCGCAACCTGTCGCTGTCGGGCAGCGCGAGCGTCGCGAACGCGGGGCCGCAGGGCGGCATGGCGATCAACGGCAAGTTCGTGGTCGATCACGCATTGTTCGACATGCCGGAGCAGTCCGCGCCGAAGCTCGGCGACGACGTGGTGGTGGTGCGTCCGGACGGCACGGTGGCGGGCGAGCGGCCGGTCCCGGTGGACGGCACCAACAAGCCGGTCGGCCCGTTCGCGCCGCGCGCGAACATCGACATCAGCCTCGGCAACAACTTCCGTTTCCGCGGGCAAGGCGCCGATCTCGGCCTGACCGGCACGATCACGGCGATGAGCGCGCCGAACCTGCCGCTGCGCGCCGTCGGCAATGTGCGCGTGACGCCAGGGTCGACCTACACCGCATTCGGCCGCAAGCTCGGCATCGAGAACGGCTTCTTCACGTTCAACGGACCGGTGGCCAACCCCGGCATCAACATCCTTGCGATGCGCCGCAATCAGCAGGTCGAGGCGGGCGTGCAGGTGACGGGCACGATCCAGGCTCCGGTCGCGAAGCTGGTGTCGGAGCCGAACGTGGCGGACAACGAAAAGCTCTCGTGGCTGCTGTTCGGTCACGGCACGGACCAGGGCAATAACCTCGGTCAGCAAAGCACCATGACGACGGCGCTCGCGTTGCTCGGCAGCGCGAGCGGCAAGCGGATTGCGCAGACCTTCGGGCTCGACGAGTTTTCGATCGGCCGAAGCGACGTCGGGCTAACCGATCCGCAGGTGGTGATGGTGTCGAAAGCCATCAACGAGTGGCTCGTGATCGGCTACGAGCAGGGTCTGCAGTCGGCGAGCAATGCGATCAAGGCGACGGTCAATCTGACGCGGTACTGGTCGGTCGCGGCCTATGGCGGCACGTTCGACGGCCTCGAGCTGCTTTACACGCGGCGCTTCGACCGGATCAGCTGGTGACGAGAGGAGAAGGCGGTTTGAGCAGAGCAACGGCATAAAAAAACGGCACGCCTTTTAAAGCGTGCCGTTTTTGCTTGTGGCGACCGCGGTCGACGCCGCGCGTCTGTTTTACTTCACGCGCATACCCGGCTTCGCGCCGCTGTCCGGTTCGAGCACGTATAGGCCCGGTTCGGCTTTTTCGTCAGTGGCCGATGCCGCCAGCACCATCCCCTCGGACAGGCCGAACTTCATCTTGCGCGGCGCGAGATTCGCGACCATCACCGTCAGCTTGCCGACCAGCTGCTCCGGCTGATACGCGGACTTGATGCCCGAGAACACGTTGCGCGTTTTTTCTTCGCCGACGTCGAGCGTCAGTTGCAGCAGCTTGTCCGACCCCTCGACGGCCTTGCAGTCGACGATCTTCGCGACGCGCAGATCGATCCTCGCGAAGTCGTCGATCGAGATGACGCCGGGCGTTTCATCCTTCTCGGCGACGGCGGTTGCGTTTGCCTTCGATTTGGTCTTGGCGCCAGCCGGTGCGGCGGCTTCCGGCGTGGCCTGCAGCGAATCGCGATTGGCCGCCAGCAGCGCTTCGATCTGTTTTGGATCGACGCGCGTCATCAGGTGCTTGTACGCGTTGATCGGGCGCGCCGAACTCAGCGGCACATTCGCGTCGGCCCACACCAGCGGCTCGATGCCGAGGAAGGCTTCGACCGCTTCGGCCAGCTTCGGCAACACCGGCTTCAACGCCAGCGACAGCAGGCGGAATGCCTCGACGCTCACGCTGCAGGTTTCATGCAGCGCAACCGCGTTCGCCGGGTCTTTTGCCTGATCCCACGGTTTGGCGGCGTCGACGTAGGCGTTGACCGAGTCAGCCAGTTCCATGGTGTGACGCAGCGCGCGGTTGTACTCGCGCGCTTCATAGTTCGCGGCGATCTGCGGCACGGCGGCGCGCAGCGTGGCGAGCAACGGATGCTGCATGGCGCTGTCCTGCACGCAGCCGTCGAAACGCTTGATCAGGAAACCCGCCGCGCGGCTCGCGATGTTCACGTACTTGCCGACCAGATCGCTGTTCACGCGCGCCTGGAAGTCGTCGAGGTTCAGGTCGAGGTCTTCCATCGTGCTGTTCAGCTTCGCCGCGAAGTAGTAGCGCAGCCATTCCGGATTCAGGCCGGTGTCGATCACGCTTTGCGCAGTGATGAAGGTGCCGCGCGATTTCGACATCTTCGCGCCGTCAACCGTCAGGAAGCCGTGCGCGAACACGTTGGTCGGCGTGCGGTGGCCCGAAAACTCGAGCATGGCCGGCCAGAACAGCGTGTGAAAATACAGAATGTCTTTACCGATGAAGTGGTACTGCTCGGTCTTCGAGCCCTTGCGAACCCAGGCGTCGAAATCGAGGCCGCGCTTTTCGGCGAGATTCCTGAAGCTCGCGTAGTAACCGACCGGCGCATCCAGCCACACATAGAAATACTTGCCCGGCGCGCCTGGAATCTCGAAGCCGAAATACGGCGCGTCGCGCGAGATGTCCCAGTCGGCGAGCCTGGCTTCGCCGGCGTCGCCGAGCCATTCGCGCATCTTGTTGGTGGCTTCCGGCTGCGCCAGACCGCCCACCCACTCGCGCAGGAAATTCTCGCAGCGCGGATCGGACAAGCGGAAGAAGTAGTGCGTCGAGGTCTTGCGAATCGGCGTGGCGCCCGAGACGACCGAATACGGATTGATCAGCTCGGTCGGCTGGTAAGTCGATCCGCATACTTCACAGCTGTCGCCGTACTGGTCTTTCGCGCCGCACTTCGGGCATTCGCCCTTGATGAAGCGATCCGGCAGGAACATTTCCTTGACCGGGTCATACGCCTGTTCGATGTCGCGTGCTTCGATCAGGCCGGCTTCCTTCAGCGCGAGATAGACCGATTCGCTCAGGACGCGGTTTTCCTCGGAATCGGTCGAGTAGTAATTGTCGAACGAAATCCCGTAGCTGTCGAAATCGCGCTTGTGCTCTTGCCAGACGCGGTCGATCAGCTGCTTGGGCGTCAGACCTTCCTTTTCCGCGCGCAGCATGATCGGCGTGCCGTGCGTGTCGTCGGCGCCCACGTAATAGACCTCGTGACCGTGCATTCGCAACGTCCGGACCCAGATGTCCGTCTGGATATATTCGACCAGATGGCCGATATGGATTTGCCCGTTCGCATACGGAAGGGCCGACGTGACGAGAATCTGGCGACGGCCCGACGGCGCGCCTGCGGAGAGATCGGTTGCGGGTGCTGACATAAGGATGGTGGGAGCCTGCGGTGGGACGAAAGGTTGATTCTAGCAGGGCAGGCGACCGGCGCGGGACGGGCCGGCTGGGCTGGGGCCGCGCTGCTGCCGGGCGGGACGGTGCAGAAGCGGTACACACCGCGGGTACAAAACGCGCGCCCAAAAAAAACCGGGGCTGCTAACCCCGGAGCAACAACGACAAGAGGAGAATGGTGACGCAGCGGCATAGCCAGCCACGTACCGTAAAGAGAGACAACGGATTTCCGGCAGAGTTCGAAATTTTTTTCGACCTCGTGTGGAAACCCGTTCGTCAGACTCCTACGGCGCTCCGGACACCGGCCGATTCACGGTAAAGGGGTCCGGCGCCCGGCTGATCCATCCCCTCGAGCCTTGTCCTTATTGCGTCGCGTGCTGTGCCGTGGCGCGCAGATAGATTTCCACACGACGGTTTGCCGCGCGGCCGGCTTCGGTGTTGTTGTCGGCGATCGGCTGGGTCTGGCCCATGCCTTGTGCCGACAGGCGTTGCGGCGAGATGCCGCGCTGCCCCAGGTAGCCCGTCACGCTTTCAGCGCGGTTGACCGACAGCGTCTGGTTGTAAGCCGGCTGGCCGGTGCTGTCCGTGTGGCCGACCACCTGGGCGATCAGCTCCGGATTCTGGGTCATGGTCTGCGTCAGCTGATCCAGCACCGGCGCGAACGACGGCTTGACCGCGTAGCTATTGGTGTCGAAGGTGACCGAGCTCGGGATGTTCAGCTTGAGCGAACCGTCCGGCTGCTCGGTGATCTGTGTGCCGGTGCCCTTGGTGGCGCCTGACAGCTTGTTATGAATCGCCTGCCAGTTGTAGCCGGTGATGCCGCCGACCGCCGCGCCGACGCCCGCGCCGATCGCCGCGCCCTTGCCGCCGCCGAAGATCGCGCCAAGCGCCGCGCCGGTGCCGGCGCCCACGCCCGTACCGACCGCCGTGTTGGTGCCTTGTTGGGTCGCGCAGCCAGCCAGCAACGAACCGGCGACGGCGAAGACGGCCAGGCGAGTCATGATTTTTGCATTCATTTTGATTCCTTTCTTGAGTGAAGCGAGTAAAGCGGTCCGACAGCGAAGAAGGGTCTTCCGGCAAGGCTTGGCGCCAACCACTACAATGATGACAGAAGTACGCAGCGATGCGACCCCATGGCGTTCCGCCTGCCCGAAGGGTGCCCGGCATACCTGGTTTTCGCAATGCTGTCTAACAATTTTTTTCAAATTCCGGCGTGTGGCCGAGACTTCGATTCCGCCGCGCCGCAAGCGTTCCCCACGGAGTGTCAATGAGTATCGATCGGGCTTTGGTCGACGCTGCCCTCGCGGCCGTCGCTGACCCCAATACCGGCCGACCGTACGCGGCCGCCAAGAACATCAAGAACGTGGTTGTGGAGGGAGACACGGTTAGCGTCGACGTGGTACTCGGCTATCCGGCCGCGCGCCAGTTCGAAGCCATCCGCACACAGTTCGCCGACGCGCTGCGAGCCGTGCCCGGCGTAGCCGACGCGCGTGTCCAGGTGTCCCAGCAAGTCGCCGCGCATACCGTGCAACGCGGCGTAAAGCTATTGCCGAACGTCAAGAATATCGTTGCGGTGGCGTCGGGCAAGGGCGGGGTCGGCAAGAGCACGACCGCCGTGAACCTGGCGCTGGCGCTGGCGAGCGAAGGCGCCTCGGTCGGCGTGCTGGATGCCGACATCTACGGTCCGTCGCTGCCGATGATGCTCGGCATCGTGGGCCGTCCCGAGTCGCCCGACGACAAGTCGATGAACCCGATGACCGGCCACGGCCTGCAGGCCAACTCGATCGGCTTTCTGATCGAGCAGGACAACCCGATGGTGTGGCGCGGCCCGATGGCCACTTCCGCGCTCGAGCAACTGCTGCGGCAGACCAACTGGCAAGATCTCGACTACCTGATCGTCGACATGCCGCCGGGCACCGGCGACATTCAGCTGACCTTGTCGCAACGCGTGCCGGTGACGGGCGCCGTGATCGTCACGACGCCGCAGGACATCGCGCTGCTCGACGCCAAGAAGGGTCTCAAGATGTTCGAGAAGGTCGGCATTCCGATCCTCGGTATCGTCGAAAACATGGGTATGCATATCTGCTCGAATTGCGGTCACGAAGAGCATATCTTCGGCGCCGGCGGCGGCGATCGGATGGCGAAGGAATATGGCGTCGAGGTGCTCGGCAGCCTGCCGCTCGATATCGCGATTCGCGAGCAGGCCGATTCGGGCCGGCCGAGCGTCGTAGCCGAGCCGGAAGGACGTATCGCGGAGATCTACCGGTCGATCGCGCGCAAGGTCGCGGTCCATATCGCCGAGCGGGCGCGCGACATGACTTCGAAGTTTCCCAACATCGTCGTGCAGAACACCTGAGCGGCCATTCGGACGAGGGCGCAAGGCATCAATTTGGGCCTGCTCTCGCGGTATCATGTCGACTTCACAAGTTCGGCCCGGCGGCCGCAGGGGCGGCCGCCGGGCCGACAAGAGGATCGCATGGGAAAACGAATCGACGGACAGGCGGTGCATGCGTTCATCGTACTGGCTGCCAGCAGTGTGCTGTTATGCGGCTGCAGCGTCTTCCTGAGGCCACAGGAAAAGCGCGCCGACGCGCAGTTGCTGCCCACCGTGGGCAATCAGGCGCGGGGGCTCGTGACGTTTATCGAGCGCTCGGACGGCGTACAGGTCACCTACAACCTCACGGGCTTGCCGCCCAATAGCGACCACGCGTTGCAAGTGCATGAACGCGGCGACTGCAATGCCGCGGACGGCTCCAGCGCCGGCCAGGTGTTCTCGCCGGCAGCCGAGCGTCTGAAGGCGGGCGCGCGGGTCGAGGGCGATCTCGGCAACATTCATGCGGACGCGAACGGCGTGGCCACGGGTTTCATCGTCGCGCCGGATGTGTCGCTCGACGGTATCCGCTCGGTGTTGCAACGCGCTGTGCTGCTGCATCACGACGCTACCGATCCGTATGCCTATCCGCAGCATGGCGCGGGCCCGGCGCTCGCATGCGGTTCGATTCGCCAGTGAAGGCGGGGCGCAGCGCGTGTCCCATCCGCATACACCTGGCCGCTAGCTGCCGCGCAAGCAGAGGTGCGTGCAGGTGTCGCAGACCGCTCTCAAACCCTACCCGCAGCAGCATTCTCACGATCGCGTAAAATAAGCGCCTTTCGTCGGGGACGCCCAGTCGGGGACGCCTGGTCGGGGACGCCTGGTCGGGGACGCCTAATCGGGGGTGCCTGGTCCGGAACGCCTGGCCCGGGAAGCCTGGTCAGCACGCACAGTCCCCCGTGGCGGCCCGCCAAGGCGGCGCGCCGCTCAGGCCGCTACCCGACACTTAGCCGAACCCGTTGCCCGGTCCCGATACCGGGTTGTTACCCGTCACACATCTGTCACTCACGTCGAGCAGCGTTCACCTATGACCATCAAATCCGACAAGTGGATCCGGCGCATGGCCGAGTCGCACAAGATGATCGAGCCGTTCGTGCCCGATCAGATCCGCGTCTCCGAAGACGGCCGGAAGATCGTCAGCTACGGCACCTCGAGCTACGGCTACGACATTCGCTGCGCCGACGAATTCAAGATCTTCACCAACATCAACTCGACCATCGTCGATCCGAAGAACTTCGACGAGAAGTCGTTTGTCGATTTCAAGGGCGACGTCTGCATCATCCCGCCGAATTCGTTCGCGCTGGCCCGCACGGTCGAGTATTTCCGCATTCCACGCAGCGTCCTGACCGTGTGTCTGGGTAAATCCACGTATGCGCGTTGCGGAATCATCGTCAACGTGACGCCGTTCGAACCGGAATGGGAAGGGCACGTCACGCTCGAATTCTCAAATACGACACCTTTGCCTGCGAAAATCTACGCGAACGAAGGCGTCGCGCAGGTGCTGTTTTTCGAAAGCGACGAGATTTGTGAGACGTCGTATGCGGATCGCGGCGGCAAATATCAAGGTCAGCACGGCGTCACGTTGCCTAAAACGTGACGTCGGCAGCGCACTGACCCACTAGCTATTCGGGTGACCGCTGCACTTTACAAAGCGCAGCGGTCGTTCTTTTTGGAGAATCGCCCATGAAGTTTCGTTTTCCCGTCGTCATCATCGACGAAGATTTCCGCTCCGAGAACATCTCGGGTTCCGGCATCCGGGCCTTGGCCGAAGCAATCGAGAAAGAAGGCGCGGAAGTGCTCGGGTTGACGAGCTATGGCGATCTGACTTCGTTCGCGCAGCAATCGAGCCGCGCGTCGTGCTTCATCCTGTCGATCGACGACGACGAACTGCTGCCGTACGTCGATAACGTCGTGGTGGAAGGCGAAACGCCGGAACTGGCCGCCGCGATCGTCGCGCTGCGTGCGTTCGTGACCGAAGTGCGCCGCCGCAACGCGGACATTCCGATCTTCCTGTACGGCGAAACGCGCACCTCGCGCCACCTGCCGAACGACATCCTGCGCGAACTGCACGGCTTCATTCACATGTTCGAGGACACGCCGGAGTTCGTCGCGCGCCACATCATCCGCGAGACCAAGGTGTATCTGGATTCGCTCGCGCCGCCGTTCTTCAAGGAACTGGTGCAGTACGCGGACGAGGGTTCGTACTCGTGGCATTGCCCGGGGCACTCGGGCGGCGTCGCGTTCCTGAAGAGTCCGCTCGGCCAGATGTTCCATCAGTTCTTCGGCGAGAACATGCTGCGCGCCGACGTCTGCAACGCCGTCGACGAACTCGGCCAGCTGCTCGATCACACGGGGCCGGTCGCCGCGTCCGAGCGCAACGCCGCGCGCATCTTCAGCGCCGATCACGTGTTCTTCGTCACCAACGGCACGTCGACCTCGAACAAGATCGTCTGGCACGGCACGGTTGCGCCGGGCGACATCGTGCTGGTGGACCGCAACTGCCACAAGTCGATCCTGCACGCGATCACGATGACCGGCGCGATTCCGGTGTTCCTCACGCCGACGCGCAACAATTTCGGCATCATCGGCCCGATTCCGCGCAGCGAATTCGAGCCGGAAAACATCCGCAGGAAGATCGAGGCGAATCCGTTCGCGCGTGAGGCGCTGGCGAAGAACCCGAATCTCAAGCCGCGCATTCTGACGATCACGCAGAGCACCTACGACGGCGTGATCTACAACGTCGAGATGATCAAGGACATGCTGGGCGATCTGCTCGACACGCTGCACTTCGACGAAGCGTGGCTGCCGCACGCCGAGTTCCACGAGTTCTACCAGGACATGCACGCGATCGGCGCGGGCCGTCCGCGCATCGGCGCGATGGTGTTCGCCACGCACTCCACGCACAAGCTGCTGGCCGGCATTTCGCAGGCGTCGCAGATCGTCGTGCAGGACTCGAAGAACAGCCGCTTCGACAAGCACCGCTTCAACGAAGCGTATCTGATGCACACGTCGACAAGCCCGCAGTACGCGATCATCGCGTCGTGCGACGTGGCCGCGGCGATGATGGAAGCGCCGGGCGGCACCGCTTTGGTCGAAGAGTCGATTGCCGAAGCGCTCGACTTCCGCCGTGCGATGAGCAAGGTCGACGCCGAATACGGCGACGACTGGTTCTTCAAGGTGTGGGGTCCGGACCAGTTCGCCGACGAAGGCATCGGTTCACGCGAAGACTGGATGCTGCGCCCGAACGATGCGTGGCACGGTTTCGGCCCGCTCGCCGAAGGCTTCAACATGCTCGACCCGATCAAGGCGACCATCGTCACGCCGGGTCTGGATATGGACGGCGGTTTCGGCGAGTCGGGCATTCCGGCAGCGATCGTCACGAAGTATCTGGCCGAGCACGGCATCATCGTCGAGAAGACCGGCTTGTACTCGTTCTTCATCATGTTCACGATCGGCATCACGAAGGGCCGCTGGAACTCGATGGTCACCGAACTGCAGCAGTTCAAGGACGACTACGACAACAACCAGCCGCTGTGGCGCGTGCTGCCCGAGTTCGTCTCGCATCATCCGATGTACGAGCGGGTCGGCCTGCGCGATCTGTGCGAGCAGATTCACAGCGTCTATCGTGCGAACGACATTGCGCGCCTGACGACCGAGATGTACCTGTCGAGCATGGAACCGGCGATGAAGCCGTCCGACGCGTTCGCCAAGCTCGCCCATCGCGAGATCGACCGGGTACCGATCGACGAACTCGAAGGCCGCGTGACGTCGATTCTGTTGACGCCGTATCCGCCCGGCATTCCGCTGCTGATTCCGGGCGAGCGCTTTAACAGGACCATCGTCAACTATCTGCGTTTCGCGCGCGAATTCAACGAACGTTTCCCGGGATTCCACACGGACATCCACGGGCTTGTCGGCGAAATGATCAACGGGCGCATCGAATACTTCGTCGATTGCGTGCGCGCCTGACGATGTGGACGGTGAAGTCCCTGCTGGGTGCCGACGGCTGGCGGCGCGCGCGCTGCGCGCTGGCTTTGACGTCGGCGGCCGTGCTTGGCGCGATGTTCGGCGCCGTGTTCGGTGTAGCGCCCTCGGCGGCGCATGCCGAAGTCGGCGCTGCCGATCCGATCGACGCGGCGATGCGCACATGTCTCGCGCGCAGCGACATGTCGTCGACGGCGGGGCAGGTGCAGTGCATGGACAACGCGCGGATCGGCTGGAAGGCCGCGTTGGACAACGCGTGGCAGCAGCTTCAGCCGAAGTTGCCGCCCGCGCGGCGCAAGCAGTGGGAAAAGAGCCAGGCGAGCTGGCAGGCCTCACGCGACGCCGAGAAGCAGTTGCTGGCCGACGTGTTCGCGACGACGCGCGGCACGATGTATGTGCTCGCCGAAGCCGATATGCAGTTGCAGCCGGTGCGCGACCGGGCGCTGGCGCTGCGCAGCGCTGCGGCGAGGATCAGCGCCGGCGGCGATGCGCCGCGCCGTCCGCGCGCCTGTACCGCGGATGCGCATTGCGAACATGCGATGTTCGATCTGAACCGTTACTACCGCCGCTTGCAAGCGAAGATGCCGGCGCACGCGCGGCCGACCCTGGTGCGCGCGCAGAAAGCGTGGACGGCGTATCTCAATGCCACCACGCCGTTGGTCGACGAGCGTGGCCGCATCGACATCATTGGCGCGCGGGTTGCGACGCTCAAGCGTTTGTCGGAGACGGCCGGCAACGATTAGGGACGCGTTGCGGTTCGAGCGTGCGGCGCGCGGTGCGCTCAAGCCGCCGCCGTAGGCGCGCAATCCCAAACCGCCGCCAAAGGCAGAACCCCAACCTCAATCCCGTGCCGAAGAAGCCGCCCCATGGCTTAACCAGTCCAGCACTGCCGAAGCATCGTCATCGGCGCCCTGCCGCGCGCTGGCGATTGTTTCAGCCACATCCGCGCTAGGCACAGCGCGCCGAATCGCCACGCCAACGGCGAGAATATCGATCATGACGAGATGCAAAATCCGCGAAATCATCGACAACTGCGACTCGCGAATCTCGATGTGATCGGTCTCCAACGCGACGGTGGCCCGCTTGGCCAGAGGCGTATTGCTGGAAGTAATGGCAATGACCTTGGCTCCAGCCTGCATGGCGACATCCAGAACACGCAGCAGTTCAGGCGCACGTCCCGACTTCGACACAGCCACGATCACGTCGCCCTTGCCGAGCAAAGCAGCAGACGCCGCCTGCATATACAGATCGCCATAGGCAATGGTCGGAATGCCGAACCGGAAAAACTTGTAATGCGCATCCTGCGCGACGATGTTCGAATTGCCGAGCCCATAGAACTCGATGCGCCGCGCGCCGTTCAACAGATCGATCGCGCGCTCGACATGCTCGAAATTCAGATGCTCGCGCAACTGCAAAATCGCCGACACGGTGTTGTCCAGCACCTTCGCGCCGAAGTCCGTCGCGGTATCGCCCAGGTGCACCTGGCTATGACTGACCGGAATCGTGCCGGTCAAACCCGTCGCCAGCTTCAGCTTGAAATCCGACAACCCCTGGCAGCCCAGCGAGCGGCAAAAGCGGATCACCGTCGGCTGACTCACGTCGGCCTTGCGCGCGATATCGACAATCGGATCGTTGATGATCGAGCGCGGATGATTCAACGCGAGATCTGCCACGCGGCGCTCGGCCGGCGTCAACGCATCGCGCATCTGGCGAATCCGTTCGAACACGGCCGACGAGCTGCCGCCCGCGCGGTTCGACAGCTGCTCCGCGAGAATCGCGGAGACGCCGAGAAACGCCGGGTACTCGGCGGTAATCACGTAGGTCGGCACGTTCTGCAGATACGCCTCGAAGCGGCCCTTCGCTTCAAAGCGCTTGCGGAACGACGAACGCGCGAAGAATTCGCCAAGCCGCGGCACCACACCGCCGCCGATGTAGATCCCGCCTAGCGCGCCGAGCGTCACCGCGATATTGCCGGCGAAGGTGCCGAGAATCCCGCAGAACACATCGACCGATTCCGCCGCCAGCGGCTCGCCCTCCAGCGCGCGCTTGACGATCTCGCCCGTGCCGACGTTCGCGGCCACGCGCTTCTTGTCGCGGCCCGCCAGCGCACGGTAGATCACTTCGATGCCGGGGCCCGCCGCCACGCGTTCGAACGACACGTGCGGCCACTTCTTGCGCGCGTAGTGCAGCACGATGTCTTCGCGTTCATCGGCCGGTGCGAACGTGGCATGGCCGCCTTCACTGCCGAGCGCGATCCAGCGGTCGTCGGCGGGAATCAGGCCGGAGACGCCCATGCCGGTGCCCGGGCCGAGCAAACCGATCACGCTGTTCGGACGGCGCGTGCCGCCGCCCACCTGCACGCGTTGCGTGTCGGTGAGTCCCGGCAGCGCCATCGCCAGCGCGGTAAAGTCGTTCACGACCAGCAGCGTGTCGAAGCCGAGCGCGCGGCGCGTCGCTTCGATCGAAAAGCTCCAGTCGTGATTCGTCATGCTCACCTGATCGCCGTCGACCGGGTTCGCAATCGCAATCGCCGCATGATTCACGCGGCCGATCTTCGTATCCTTCAGGTACTTCTTGATGACTTCGGCGACGCCCGGATAGTCCGCGCACGGATAGACATGCACGGACGTGATCTCGCCCGGGCCGGTCTCGAGCGCGAAACGCGCATTGGTGCCGCCGATGTCGGCCAGTAGCCTCGGTCCATCGGCGTGCTGGCCCGCGCCCGGAACAGCCTTAGTTTGCACACCAGTAGACATCGAGTCTCACTCCCTTGTCGTTTGCCAACTTCGAGATGGCATTTTTTTGTGGCGCAGCGGCGGCGGCATTCAGCACGTCCAGCTTGCGCGGTCCGGCGATCAGCAGATACAGGTGCTTGACTTCTTTCAACGCGGACAGCGACCAGCTCACGCGCGCATGCGGCGCGGCGCCGGGATGCACGGCAACGAAGCGTTCGGTGGTGGTGATCGCGTGATCCCATTCGGGCGCATCCGCGAAAATCGACGCGGTGTGGCCGTCTTCGCCCATGCCGAGAATCGCAACGTCCGGCACGGCGCTGAAGCGCGGGTCGGCGTTCAGCGCGGCAATGTGCGCATTCAGGTCTTGCGCGGTGTCGACCAGCGGCCAGAAAGCGGCGGTTTTCGCGGCGTTCTGCGACAGCGTGTCGCGCACGAGTTGCGCATTGCTCGCGCTGTCCGTTTCCGGCACCCAGCGGTCGTCGACCAGCGTCACGGCAATGCGCGCCCAGTCGAAGGGTTGCGTGGACAACGTCTGCAGGAACGGCCGCGGACTGGTGCCGCCGGACACTGCAAGCGTTGCAGGGCGCGCGCTAGTGGACGTGCCGGCTGCGGTCGCGGCCGCCTGTGCGGCGAGCGACGCATGTAACGCGTCGCCAACCGCCTTCGCCAACGCGTCGGATTGGGCGCGTTGATCGTCGAAAGCGTGAAGCTCGATCACTTCTCCTCCGTGCTGCTTTCTTGTTAGATCTGCGGAATGTGCCGTGCTGCTCCCGCGAAGACGCCTGCAAGGTGGATGACTCGCAGGCGCCCTCGAGATACCGGCGCCATTCCGTTCGTTCGTCGGTAGGTCTTACGGGCGATGCGCCGTGTTCGATCGAGCACGGCACGCCGCCGTGCTTCAATTCTCTTCTTCGAGCCAGCAGGTGCCGTGCTGCGCCAGCATCGCGCTCGCGGCCGCCGGTCCCCACGTGCCTGACGCATACGGCTTGGGCGGCTTGTTCGACGCCGCCCATTCGTTGAGGATCGGTTCGACCCAGCGCCATGCGGCTTCCTGCTCGTCGCGCCGCACAAACAGCGCGAGGCGCCCGTTGATCACGTCGAGCAACAGACGCTGATACGCCTCCATCTGCCCTTCGCGGAAGAACTGGTCGAACGCGAGGTCGAGGTGGACGCTGGCGAGATTCATGCCTTCGCCAGGCTGCTTTGCGAGGCAGTAGAGGCGAATGGTTTCGTTCGGCTGCAAGCGGATCACGAGACGATTGGCGCCGGCGCGCAACGCCGACGCGCCCAGCGCCGAATGCGGCACCGCACGAAAATTCACCACGATCTCGGCGACGCGATCCGCGAGCCGTTTGCCAGTGCGCAGGAAGAACGGCACGCCGGCCCAGCGCCAGTTTTCGATCTCGACCTTCAAGGCAACGAAGGTTTCAGTCGTGCTGTCCGGCTTCACGCCCGGCTCGGTCGCGTAAGCCGGCACCGAGGTGCCGCGAATCACGCCCGCATGATACTGGCCGCGCACCGCGACCTTGCTGATCTCGCCTGGATCGATCGGCTTCAACGCACGCAGCACGCGCAGCTTTTCGTCGCGCACCGAATCGGAGTCCATCGAGTGGGGCGGTTCCATCGCGACGATCGAAAGCAGTTGCAGCAAATGGTTCTGCACCATGTCGCGCAATGCGCCGGTGTTGTCGTAGAAGTCGCCGCGCGCTTCGACGCCGAGTTCTTCGGCGATCGTGATCTGGATGCTTTCGACCCATTCGCGGCGCCACAGCGGTTCGAACAGCGCATTGCCGAAGCGCAGCGCGAGCAGGTTCTGCACCGGCTCTTTTCCGAGGTAGTGGTCGATCCGGTAGATCTGCTCTTCAGCGAAGATTTCGCCGACCGCGTCGTTGATCGCGTTGGATGACTTCAGGTCGTAGCCGAGCGGCTTTTCGAGCACGATGCGCGCATTCTGGTTCAGCCCCACCGAAGCGAGCGCGCGGCAGATCGGCACGAACAGCGACGGACCGGTTGCCAGATAGAACACGCGAATGCCGGGCAGGTCTTTGACGGCGTCGCGCAGCAGCGCAAAGTCTTCCGGATTGCCCAGATCGATCTTCGCGAACTCGATGCGCTGCAAAAAGCTCGCCCACGCGGCCTCGTCCACACCGTTCTTCGACACGTGCGGCTTGACGTGCTCATTGACCCATTCGAGGTACCCGGCGCGATCGGACACATGCCGCGCCACTGCGACGATCTTGCCGCTGGCAGCCAGCATGCCGCCTGCACGGTGTGCTTCAAACAGAGCGGGGAGGATCTTGCGCATCGACAGATCGCCGGTTCCGCCGAAGAGAACGAAGGTGAAACTTGAATCGGTTTGCATGAGTCTCCGTCGATGTCCTGGGGCCGCCGTGGTGACCGGAAAGGGCGACCGTAGTCCGATAAAATTTTTTTTGACACTGAATTGTAGTTTAACTACAATCCAAATCAAGAGGTAGCGCTAATTCGATGAAAAAAGCGTGCGCTGTCAGGCTAGATGCGCGTTTTCCCGAATCGGCAGGCGTCCCCTGCATGTTAACGGACATTGCGTGTCGGCACGTGCCAGCATGCCCCGGCGGCCCTTACGGAAAGCCGGACGGTTAAATGGCTGGCAGAGCGGTTGTCAGGCGATTGACCGGTTAGCGTGCGAGGCACCTCGAGTCTGTGCCGCGCGCGACGCGGGCAGGCAAAAATCAAAAGAGGAGACAGTCAGTTGCATCCCGAACCACTCATCTCTTGAGCTTCCAGCGGCCGAACCCCGGTCCGCCGGCCCATGCTTCGCGCATGCGCCCGACCGTGCTCGATCGCCCAGTGTTTTGCCTGTTTGAACCAACCACAGCACCCTGGCGACATCAGGGGCCATTTGTTTTTTGTTCAGGTGTCTGGAGGAGATAAGCAATGAAATTTCGCGCGATCATGGGCGCTTTGTGCGCCGCGGGTCTGATGTGTGGCGTGTCGGCCGTGCAGGCTGCCGAGTCGGTCGAAGTGTTGCACTGGTGGACTTCGGGCGGCGAATCGAAAGCTGTCGGCGTCCTCAAGGACGACATGACGAAGCAAGGCTACACGTGGAAGGACTTCGCGGTTGCTGGCGGCGCAGGTGCGGCTGCCATGACGGCACTCAAGACGCAGGTGATCTCGGGCAACGCGCCGAGCGCTGCGCAGATCAAGGGTCCGCTGATCCAGGACTGGGCTTCGCAAGGCGTGCTGGTGCCGGTCGACGCGGGCGCGGGCGACTGGAAGAAGAACCTGCCGCCGGAAATCGACAAGATCATGCACGCGGACGGTCACTATGTCGGCGCGCCGTTCTCGGTGCACCGCGTGAACTGGCTGTATATCAACAAGGCAGCACTGGACAAGGCAGGCGGCAAGGCGCCGACCACGTGGCCTGAATTCTTCGCCGTGGCCGACAAGATGAAAGCCGCCGGCATCCAGCCGATCGCGATGGGCGGTCAACCGTGGCAGGACCTGACGCTGTGGGAAGACGTGGTGCTGTCGCAAGGCGCCGATTTCTACAGGAAGGCGCTGGTCGACCTCGACGAAAAGACGCTGACCTCGGACAAGATGGTCGGCGTGTTCGACACGGTCCGCAAGATCCAGGGTTACTTCGACGCGGGCCGCACGGGCCGTGACTGGAACCTGGCCACGGCCATGGTCATCAACGGCAAGGCCGGCATGCAGTTCATGGGCGACTGGGCGAAGGGCGAATTCGCCAACGCCAGCAAGAAGTCGGGCTCGGATTACGTGTGCGCCGCCGTGCCGGGTACGGAAAAGTCGTACACGTTCAACGTCGACTCGTTCGTGTTCTTCCAGCAGAAGGGCCAGAAGACGGCAACGCCGGGTCAACTCGCGCTGGCCAAGACGATCATGTCGCCGGACTTCCAGGAACAGTTCAGCCTGAACAAGGGTTCCATCCCGGTCCGTCTGGGCGTGTCGATGGCCAAGTTCGACGACTGCGCGAAGAAGTCGTATGCGGATGAACAGGTGGCGATCAAAGCGGGCGGCTATGTGCCTTCGCTGGCACATGGCATGGCGCAACCGGATGCAGCAGCCGGCGCGATCTCGGACGTGGTCACGAAGTTCATGAACTCGCAGCAGGATTCGAAGACCGCGGTCGCAGCGCTCGCGAAGGCAGCGAAGACCAAGTAAGTGAAGTAGACGAAGCGGCACGCCCGGCTGTCCAGTGAGCGGGTGCCGGGCGCGCTCTTCGGATCGCCTGCAGCGGTTGCGTTACATCGGGCAGGAAACTTCACCCCTGGTTTCATAGAGTCACACCCATGCCGTTGCGGCCGCGCGTTGTCCTGGCGTGAGCGCCCCGGCGGTACAGTTTCAGCAGGAGTCGAGTAGTGACTGCTTCTATCAGCGGAAACGGGAAAAACACGGCCTCCGTGACCCGCCGCGCGTCGCCGATGGCGGCCCTTGCCGATCGCTGGATTCCGAAGCTGGTGCTCGCACCCAGCGTCGTGATCAGTCTGATCTTCGTGTACGGCTTCATCGCCATTACCGGCTATCTGTCGTTGTCCAATTCGCGACTGATGCCGCGCTATGAATTTGTCGGTCTCGACCGTTATCGCGAACTGTTCGATAACGATGTGTTCTGGACCTCCGCCGCGAACCTCGGCTGGTTCGGTATTCCGTTCATCGGTATCTGTATCGGCCTGGGTCTGTTCCTCGCCATCCTGCTCGATCAGCAGATCCGCAATGAAGGCGCGCTGCGCGCCGTGTTCCTGTATCCGATGGCGCTGTCGTTCATCGTGACGGGTACGGCCTGGCAATGGATCATGACGCCGAGCATCGGCCTCGAAAAAGTCTTCCACGACTGGGGCTGGACGAGCTTCTCGTTCAGCTGGCTGGGTGATCCGGACAAGGCGATTTTCTGCGTCGTGGTCGCGGCCGTGTGGCAATCCACCGGCTTCGTGATGGCGTTGTTCCTCGCCGGTTTGCGTGGCGTCGACGCGGAAATTTTTAAGGCTGCGCAGATGGACGGCGCGAGCTTGCCGACCATCTATCGCAAGATCGTGATCCCGAGCATGCGTCCGGTATTCTTCTCCGTACTGCTGATTCTCTGCCACATCACGATCAAGACCTTCGACCTGGTCGTCGCGTTGACGGCGGGCGGGCCGGGTACGTCGTCTTCGCTGCCGGCTATTTTCATGTACACGTTTTCGTTCAATCGCGGGCAGCTGGGCGTCGGCGCGGCATCGTCGATAATGATGCTCGCCACCGTCGTGGCCGTGCTCGTGCCGCTGATGTATCTGGAATCGAGGAGCACCCGCAATGCAGCCTAAGATGACGATCAGCCGTGCCGTCATTTACGCGGCCTTGGTTCTGTTTGCCCTGTATTTCCTGTTTCCGCTGTACGTGATGCTGTCCACGTCGTTCAAGGACATCGACCAGCTGCGCACCGGCAACCTGCTCACGCCGCCGTCGCACTGGACCGTCGATCCGTGGATCAAGGCGTGGAGCGGCGCCTGTACGGGCGTGCGTTGCGACGGCATGCAGCCGTTCTTCATGAACTCGGTGCGCATGGTGATTCCGGCCGTGCTGATCTCGTCGATCGTCGGCGCGTTCAACGGTTATGTGCTCACGCACTGGCGTTTCCGCGGCGCCGATCCGATCTTCACGATGCTGCTGGTGGGCTGCTTCATTCCGTTCCAGGCGATCCTGCTGCCGATGGCGCGCTTCGAAGGCTTGCTCGGCCTGTCGAATTCGATAACCGGTCTGGTGGTGGTGCACGTAATCTACGGTATCGCCTTCACCACGATGTTCTTCCGCAACTTCTACGTGAGCGTGCCGGCTGAACTCGTGAAGGCCGCGCGTATCGACGGCGCCGGGTTCTTCACGATCTTCACGAAGATTCTGCTGCCGGTGTCGCTGCCGATCTTCATGGTGTGCCTGATCTGGCAATTCACGCAGATCTGGAATGACTTCCTGTTCGGGATTGTGTTCTCTGGCGTCGATTCGATGCCGATCACGGTGGCGCTGAACAACCTCGTGAACACCTCGACCGGCGTGAAGGAATACAACGTGGACATGGCCGGCGCGATCATCGCCGCCTTGCCGACCTTGCTCGTGTACATCATCGCCGGACGCTATTTCGTGCGCGGCCTGACGGCGGGCGCAGTCAAGGGCTAAGGGCTTAAACCATCCGAGCGCGGCGGCGTTTCCTCGGCGAAGCGCCGCCGTTACCCGACAAGACGTTTTCAAGCAGTACCAGAGACAAGAGGATTCACAGCATGGCAAGCCTTTCCATCCGTGACGTGTACAAGACTTACCCGAATGGGGTGCCGGTTCTGAAGGGTGTCAATATCGACATCGAAGACGGCCAGTTCCTGATTCTCGTCGGCGGCTCGGGCTGCGGGAAGTCGACGCTGCTCAACATGATCGCCGGCCTCGAGACCGTGACCAAGGGCGAGATCCAGATCGATGGCAAGACGGTGAACAACCTGTCGCCGAAAGATCGCGACATCGCGATGGTGTTCCAGTCGTACGCGCTGTATCCGTCGATGACGGTGCGCGAGAACATCTCGTTCGGGCTGAACATCCGCAAGGTGCCGAAGAGCGAACAGTCGCAGATCGTCGATCGTGTGTCGAACACGCTGCAGATCACACATCTGCTGGACCGCAAGCCGGGCCAGCTGTCCGGCGGCCAGCGTCAGCGCGTGGCGATGGGCCGTGCATTGGCGCGCGATCCGGTGATGTTCCTGTTCGACGAACCGCTGTCGAATCTGGACGCGAAACTGCGTATCGAGATGCGTTCGGAAATCAAGCTGCTGCATCAACGCCTCGGCACGACGATCGTCTACGTGACGCACGATCAGATCGAAGCGATGACGCTCGGCGACCGGATCGCGGTGATGAAAGACGGCATCGTCCAGCAGTTCGGCGCGCCGCAAGAAATTTACGACTCGCCGTCGAATCTGTTCGTGGCCGGCTTCATCGGCGCGCCGCCGATGAACTTCATTCAGGGCACGCTGGTGGAGCAGGGCGCGGGTGTCGGCATCGAGCTGGATACGGGCGTGGCGCGCAATGTCCTGAACCTGCCTTTCGACTCCGCGAAGGTGAAGTCGCATCTTGGGCGCGACGTGATCCTCGGCTTGCGCCCGGAGCGGATCACCGACGCGCGCGGCGCGCATGGCGACCACGCGAAGTTGCAGCCGATCGAAGTGAAGGTCGACGTGATCGAGCCGACCGGCCCGGACACGCTGGTGTTCGCGCAGGTCAACGGCAAGCGCATCGTGAGCCGGGTGCACCCGGCTTCGAATCCGCAGCCGTTGTCGAACACGACGCTGTTGTTCGATGCGTCGAAGGCGGTGCTGTTCGATCCCGCCAACGAAGAGCGGCTTGCCTGACAACAGGCGGTTGGCTGAGCGATCCGGTTTGAAAAAGCCCCACGCGTCGTGAAACGTGTGGGGCTTTTTCTTTGGTTTGCTAGTGCTCGTCGGCGCTGCGCAGGTCCGGATTGTTGCGCGCCAGTTCGGTCACCCAGTCGATGAACGCGCGCAGCCGTGAGCTCAGATTACGGCGATGCGCGTAGAGAATCGACAGCGGCGTGGGCGGACTGGCGTACGACGTGAGTATCTCCTGCAGCGCGCCTTGTTCGATCAGATCGGCGACCATGAAGCGCGACGGCTGGATGATGCCGTGTCCGAGCGCGCCCGCGCACATGTAGACCGTGCCGTCGTTCACGGCCAGCACGCTTTTCATCGTGACCTTGACGAGCTCGCCGCCGACTTGATACTCGAACGGGAAGGTCTTGCCGCTGCGCGCGGAAACGTAGTTGACCGCGCGATGCTCGCTGAGCTCTTCCAGCGTGGTCGGCGTGCCGTATTTGTCCAGATAGGCGGGCGACGCGCAGGTGACGATCCGCGCGTTGCCGATGCGCCGCGCCACGAGACTCGACTCCTCCGGTGTACCCATGCGGATCACGCAGTCCACACCGTCCTGAATCAGGTCGATATTGCGGTCCGCCAGCCCGAGCCGCACGTCGATCTCGGGGTATTGCCGGTAGAAATCGTCGAGCGCGGGAAGCAGCAGTACGCGGGCGAGCGTGCCGGACGTATCGACGCGAATCGTGCCGCTCGGGTTTTCTCGCTTGTTCGACAGCGAAGACTCCGCGTCGGCGACTTCGGCGAGGATGCGCACGCATCGCTCATAAAACAGCGCGCCGTCTTCGGTGACGCTGACCTGGCGCGTCGAACGGTTCAGGAGCCGTACGCCGACGTGTTCTTCCAGTGCCTGGATCGTGCGGCTTACTTTGGCGCGGGGCAGGTCGAGCGATTCGGATACTTTGGAGAAGCTGTTGGCGTCGACCACACGCGTAAATATCTCCATCGCCTCGAAACGGTCCATATCTATGCCTTGTCAGTGATTGGCGGAAGGTGTTTTCGAATTGAAGTGTATAGGTTGACAGGATTGTTGTGGCAAGCCGCGCAAGCCGATGCGTCCGCGCTTGGGTCCCTGTCGCGTCCATGCCCGCGCGCGGGGCGGCGCACCGGAAGCGCGCGGTCGGTTCGATGTGGTCAATCCCGATCGGGTGCGCCGAGCGGGAATAGCGGGCGATAGGGGCGTGCTTCGTCGACGGCGCGCGCAAATGACGGGCGTGACAGCAGTCGTTGCCGGTAGGCGAGCACGTGAGGGAACGCTGGGCCGATGCGATGCGTCCAGTCGGCAAAAAACAGGGAGGGGGCGGCACTGCAGTCGGCGAGGCTGAACGTGTCGCCGGCGGCCCATTCGCGTTCCGCCATGGTTTTGTCGAGCCAGCCGTAGGCGGTATCGAGCATCGCGCGTGCGTCGGCGACGCCGCGGACGTCACGCTCCGTCTCAGGCCGCAGACTGTCGTAGACGATCTTTTGCTGCGGTGTCGAAATGTAGTTGTCGAACAAGCGATCCATGCTGCGGACTTCGAGCGCGGCGCGGGCGTTCGCTGGAAGCAACGCCACGGGGCCGGGATGATACAGGCCGAGGTATTCGATGATGGTGGTGGCTTCCGTCACGGTGCGGCCGGCGTCGACGAGCACGGGAAAGCGCTTGAGCGGCCACAGTGCCGCGAATTCGGCCATGATTTGCGGGCCGTCGTGCGACAGAACGCGAAAATCGAATGCCGTGCCGTTTTCGTACAGCGCGATCAGGACCTTTTGGGAGTACGACGAGAACGGGTGGGCGTAGAGCTTCAGAGTCATCGTGATCACCTTTTCGATTGAACAGGAGTAACGGCGGGAGTAACGGCGGGAGTAACGGCCGCCGGCAGGGCCGCTTTATCCGACGACGAATGACGCGGGGAGAAATCGACACCGGCGAAGTCGTTTTCTGCGCGGCGCTTCGCCGAGGCGCCGCCGAGGCCCCCCGCGGCGCGAAGACTTTGCCGCGCCGTAGGCAAACAAGAATCAGTGTGGCAACCGCACATCGAACCTGAACGTCACCAATCTGGCGAGCAAAATAAACCCGGTAGCGATCAGCACGCTATAAACCGTATCGAGATTGACGTAATCAAGCGCCACATACAACCAGCACCCGACAAAAGCACAAGTCGCATACGGCCGCGAATCGCGCAAAATAAGCGGCACTTCATTGCAGAGCACGTCGCGGATCACGCCACCGAACACGCCGGTCAGCACCCCCATCATCACGGACGTGAACCACGGCATCTGCGCGTCATGCGCGATCGAGGTCCCCGCGATACTGAACAACCCAAGCCCGACCGCATCGGCAATCAGCAGCACACGTTCAGACAACAACCGCGAAGTCATTTTCAGCAATGTCGGCGCAAACAGCGACATCACAAATATGGCGATCAGATAATCCTGATGCTCGACCCAATAAAAGGGCCGGCGCTCCAGCAGCACGTCGCGCAACGTCCCGCCGCCGAAGGCCGTGGCGATCGCCACCAGAAAAGTCCCCACTGCATCGAGTCGTCGCGTCCTCGCTTCGATGAAACCGGAAATCGCGTACGCGAAAATAGCCAGCGCCTCCATGATGGTCAGCGCGAGCGTCAGCCTCGGATGGATCATCGGGACTCCGTCAGGACCTGGCGTGAGCCGGCGATGCGCCCGGCTGTAGCAGCACGACCACCGCGCCCGCGCCGCCGTCGTGAGGGCGCGCCTGACAGAACGCGATCACCTCGGCTTTCTGCACGAGCCACGCCCGTACCTTGCCCTTCAGCACCGGCTCTTTACCGACCGACCCCAAGCCCTTGCCGTGAATCACGCGCAAACACCGCAAGCCGCGCTTCACCGATTCGCGAATGAATTCGGCCAGCGCCTCGCGCGCTTCCTCGCGCCGCATGCCGTGCAGATCGATTTGCGCCTGCACGATCCAATCGCCGCGCCGCAGTTTCCGCACGACGTCCTGACTCACGCCTGGCCGGCAATAAGACAGCGTCTCGTCGGTTTCGAGCAGCACTTCGGGGTCGAACTCATCGGAGATCGCTTCGTGCAGTACGGCTTCTTCGTCGAGTCTGGTTTGAACCGGCACCGGCGACGGCGGATTGCGCGGTAGCGTAGCGCGCGGCGGCGCGGCTAACGGCGCAACCGCGCCGATCTCGCGGCGAAACAGATCGGCGTCCGCGGAGGCCTCGCGTTGCGCCGCCGCGGCTGCCGCGCGTTCGCTTTCACGCCGTTGCGCCTCGCCCTTCAATGCGTCGCGCAGCGCGCCGAGCCCGGCAAGACCCGCTGCGGGGTCGAGCTTCGGTGTGACGACCGGCGCGGCCGGGCTGGGCGCCGCCACCGCGGGCCTGGCAACGGCACGCGGGCGTTTCGGTTCGCTCGGATGAGGCAGATTCTTCGGCATATCGCTAATACACGCGGAAAAGTAGATCGATCACGCAACGCCGCACTCGCTTCGAACCGTGTCGCGGTGCATCGTTCAGCAGCAAGGCACAAAGGACGCAGAGCAGCAAGCGTAAAGCGAAGGACGCAAAGCGAAGGACGCAAAAAAGGCCGCTGGCTTGTCAGCCGCGGCCTTTTCGATACAGCAAGCGGCCGGGCCACGCCCAACCGCTATTTTACCGTCGCGGATCAGCGCTCTGCTTCCGCGCTCATCACGTGCTCGCCGATCCCGTCGATGGTTTCCAGATAGCGTTGCGCGTCGAGCGCGGCCATACAGCCGGTGCCCGCGCTGGTGATCGCCTGACGATAGACGTGATCCTGCACGTCGCCCGCGGCGAACACGCCCGGCACGCTGGTGGCCGTTGCAAAGCCGTTCAGGCCGCCCTTGGTGATGATGTAGCCGTTCTTCATCTCCAGCTGGCCTGCAAAAATGTCCGTGTTCGGCTTATGGCCGATCGCGACGAACAGGCCCTGCAAGGCGATGTCGGTGGTGTCGCCGGTTTGCGTGTGCTTGATGCGCAGGCCGGTCACGCCGGATTGATCGCCGGTCACTTCGTCGAGCGTGTGGTTCCACTTGATTTCCACCACGCCTTCTTTTTCCTTCGCGAGCAGACGGTCGATCAGGATCGGCTCGGCGCGGAACTTGTCGCGGCGATGGATCACGGTCACCTTTTTGGCGATGCCCGAAAGATAGAGGGCTTCCTCGACCGCGGTATTGCCGCCGCCGATCACGGCCACATGTTGTTGCTTGTAGAAGAAACCGTCGCAGGTGGCGCAGGCCGACACGCCTTTGCCCATGAACGCTTCTTCGGACGGCAGGCCGAGATACTGCGCCGACGCGCCGGTCGAGATGATCAGCGAGTCGCAGGTGTACTCGCCCGAATCGCCGATCAGGCGGATTGGCTTCTCATCCAGCTTGGCCGTATGGATGTGGTCGAAGATGACTTCGGTGTTGAAGCGCTCGGCGTGCTCCAGAAAGCGCGTCATCAGTTCCGGGCCTTGCACGCCGTTGCCGTCGGCCGGCCAGTTTTCGACGTCGGTCGTGGTCATCAGCTGGCCGCCCTGGGCCAGACCCGTGATGAGCACCGGCGACAGGTTGGCGCGCGCCGCGTAGACCGCAGCCGTATAGCCGGCGGGACCGGAACCGAGAATCAGAACCTTGGCGTGTTTCGTGGAAGATGCGGGCATGATCGAAATCCTTATACGGCGCCGGGCTCGCCCATGCGAGGCCGCGCGACTTGAGCTGAAACTGTAGTTGGGTATCAGGGCGCCATTATAAAGGCCGGCAAGCCGGCCTGCTCTATGAAGCTTTCTGATCGCCGCGATAGCCTGCAGGCATTCTGCGGGCATTCTTCGTACGCCCGTTCCGGCGCGCGCAGGTGCGCTCAGGCATTCGCCGGCATATTCGGACTCGCCGGGACGGCCGTTGCCTGGGCGGTTGCCTGGCCAGTCGGCCAAGTTACCGTCATTTACAGCCTTGCATCCGGCACTGCGTTTACAATAGCCCGGATCGAAGTCCCCGCTAGCCGGGACCGGGCCTGAAGCCGCGCGGGGCGCCGCTTGGGCCGCGACTCCGGCCGCGAATTGGCCACACAAGCAACAGGATCAATGGCAAAAGCTCCCTATTCCGCGAGCGCGCAGGCATTGCCGCACCGCATGTCGCGCCTTTTCACCGAAATCCGCTGGATCTTGCAGGTGGCGCTCGGCGTGTTCCTGCTGATGGCGCTCGTCAGCTACAGCCGGCGCGATCCGAGCTGGACGCACGCCGCGCAGGTCGACCATATCGCCAACTGGGCGGGCCGCGTCGGCGCATGGACGTCGGACATCTTGCTGCTGCTGTTCGGGCTGTCCGCCTACTGGTGGATCGTGCTGCTCGGGCGCCATATCTCCGCCAATTACCGCCGTATCAGCCGCAACGAGGACCTTCAGGAGGACGCGCCGCGCGACGCCGGCTGGCTCGCGGACGCGTTCGCCTTCGTGCTGGTGTTGCTCGCCTGCGACGGTATCGAAGCGCTGCGCATGTGGTCGCTGAAAGTGCAGTTGCCGCGCGCGCCGGGCGGTGTGATCGGCGAGGCGGTCGCGCGCGGGGTGTCGCACGCGCTGGGCTTCACGGGCGGCACTTTGGCGCTGCTGATCGTGCTCGGAATCGGTTTGTCGCTGTATTTCCGTTTTTCCTGGCTGTCGGTGTCGGAAAAGGTCGGTGAATCGATCATTTCGGCCGTCACGTTCGCCAAGCTGCGCCGCGAGGCGGGCCGCGACCGTAAATTGGGCGAAGCCGCGGCGGTCAAGCGCGAAGGCAAGGTCGAGAAGGGCCGTGTGCGGATCGAGGAGCACGAGCCGGTCATGATCGTGCCGCCGGTGGTCACGCCGGCCAAATCGGAGCGTGTCGAGAAAGAGCGCCAGGTGCCGCTGTTCACGGACCTGCCGGGCGATTCCACCTTGCCGCCGATCTCGCTGCTGGACGCGGCGCCGGCCGCGCAGGAAACCATTTCCGCCGACACGCTCGAATTCACGTCGCGGCTGATCGAGAAAAAGCTCAAGGACTTCGGCGTCGAAGTGAGCGTGGTCGCGGCCTATCCCGGTCCGGTTGTCACGCGTTATGAAATCGAACCGGCCACGGGCGTGAAGGGCAGCCAGATCGTCGGTCTGGCCAAGGACCTGGCGCGCTCGCTGTCGCTGGTGTCGATCCGCGTGGTCGAGACGATTCCGGGCAAGAATTACATGGCCCTGGAGTTGCCGAACCAGCGCCGCCAGACCGTGAGCCTCTCGGAGATTCTCGGCTCGGCGGTGTATGCGGATGCGGCTTCGCCGCTGACCATGGGTCTCGGCAAGGATATCGGCGGCAAGCCGGTGTGCGCCGACCTCGCGAAGATGCCGCACTTGCTGGTGGCCGGCACCACCGGTTCGGGCAAGTCGGTGGGGATCAACGCGATGATCCTGTCGCTGCTCTACAAGGCGAGCGCCGAACAGGTCCGCATGATCCTGATCGATCCGAAGATGCTCGAAATGAGCGTCTACGAAGGCATTCCGCACCTGCTGTGTCCGGTGGTCACGGACATGCGCCAGGCCGGTCACGCGCTGAACTGGGCGGTGGCCGAAATGGAGCGCCGCTACAAGCTGATGAGCAAGATGGGCGTGCGCAACCTCGCCGGCTACAACAACAAGATCGACGAAGCCGCGAAGCGCGAGGAGAAATTGCCGAATCCGTTCAGCCTGACGCCGGACGATCCGGAACCGCTTACGCGGCTGCCGAACATCGTCGTCGTGATCGACGAACTCGCTGACCTGATGATGGTGGTCGGCAAGAAAGTCGAAGAGCTGATCGCGCGGATCGCGCAGAAGGCGCGCGCGGCCGGCATCCATCTGATTCTGGCCACGCAGCGTCCGTCGGTGGATGTGATTACCGGCCTGATCAAGGCCAACGTGCCGACGCGGATGGCTTTCCAGGTGTCGTCGAAGATCGACTCGCGCACGATTCTCGACCAGCAGGGCGCGGAATCGCTGCTCGGCATGGGCGACATGCTGTATCTGCCGCCGGGCAGCGGCTTGCCGGTACGCGTGCATGGCGCGTTCGTGTCGGACGACGAAGTGCACCGCGTCGTCGATAAGCTCAAGGAGCAGGGCGAGCCGAACTATATCGAGGGCATTCTCGAAGGCGGTGCGACGGGCGAGGGCGACGAAGGCTCCGCGGGCGCCGGCGGAACCGGCGCAGGCGACGGCGAGTCGGACCCCTTATACGACCAGGCGGTCGATGTGGTGCTGAAGAACCGCCGCGCGTCGATCTCGCTGGTGCAGCGGCATTTGCGCATCGGCTATAACCGCGCGGCGCGCCTGCTCGAGCAGATGGAGAACTCGGGCGTGGTGTCGGCGATGTCGTCGAACGGCAACCGCGAGATTCTGGCGCCGGCGCGGGAAGCGGAATAAATCCAGTCGAACGGGCCTGGCGAAATCAGCCTCGCGGAACGAGCCGGCGGAATCGGCCGAGGCGGCATAAGCGTCGTTTAAGAGTCGTTGCTTAAGCTGATTCCCAAGGGTTCGCACGTTGGGCTTGCCGTCCTGGCGATTGCCGCTCATCGTGCGCCGGCCGGATTCCCGGCTACCGGCCGCCGGAACTGCCAAACGAATTCAATCAAGGGAGAAAACTACATGCAGCCATTCGCGCAGCAGCACGCTCGACAGCGTGTCCAGTCCAGCCGTTTCGGCCAACTCGCTCGTACGATCGTGCGTGGCGTCGGCAGTGTGGCGATCGGCGCGTCGATGCTGGTCGCGTCGCAGGCATTCGCGAGCGGCACCGAGCAATTGAAGGCGTTCGTCGCGCAAGTCCACTCGGCGCGCGGCACCTTTGTGCAGCAGGAAGTGCGTGCGCCGAGCAAGGCGCAGCAGGGCGCAAGCGGTGCGAGCGGTGTATTGTCGACGGGCGGCGGCAAGAGCGGTACGTCGAGCGGTACCTTCACGTTCGCGCGTCCCGGCAAGTTCATCTGGCAATACGAGAAGCCGTATGCGCAACTGCTGCAAGCCGACGGCGACAAGCTCTACGTGTACGACAAGGATCTGAATCAGGTCACGGTGCGCAGCCTTGGCGGCGCGCTCGGCGCGAGCCCGGCCGCGATCCTGTTCGGCAGCAACGATCTGGACAAGAACTTCACGCTGCGCGATGCGGGCGTGAAGGCCGGCATCGATTGGCTCGAACTCACGCCGAAGGCAAAAGACACGCAATTCCAGCGCGTCGGCATTGGCTTCAAGGACGGCAATCTCGAAGCGATGGAATTGCACGACGTGTTCGGCAACGTCACATTGCTGACGTTCTCCAACATTCAGAAGAACCCGCCGTTGCCGGCGGATGCGTTCAAGTTCACGGTGCCGAAGGGCGCGGACGTGATCCACGGATAACCCGCACATCTGGCTACGCAATGAAAAAAACCGCGCATTCAATGCGCGGTTTTTTTGTTCGCGGCATGTGCTGCGCAGTACCCGGGGCAGTACTGTTACCCATCCACTTCCAGCGCCTGAACCGGATGCGCGGCTTTCATATCGTCGATAAACGCCTCGACGATATCCGTGCGATGCTGCCGGGCCCGCGTGACCATATGAAACGCGACGCGGTAACGCATCTTTGCCGGGTTCAACGCGGCGAGCAAACCTTGCTTGACGAACGGCGCCGCAAAATGCCCCGGCAAATAGCCGAGATGATGGCCTGAGAACACCAGCATCGCGACCGCTTCCATGTTGTCCGCGACGGCGGTGACGTTCTGCGGCGTGGTCGAACTCTCTGCCTCGGGCAACGGATAACTGCGCCACGCCCATTCGTGAGCCGCGGCTTCAGCGGGCGACACCTCACCGGCCGAAGTGAACAAAGGATGCCCTTTCGCGCAATACGCGAACTGATCTTCGGCGAACACTTCGGTGTATTCGAGCGACGGCACGCGGTGCCAGAAATAGCCGATGCCGATCTGAATCCGGCCGTTGAGCAACAGCTCTTCCAGCTCGCCCGGCGAGCGCACCAGAATCGAAAACCGTACCGACTGATCGCGCGTGCGAAACCGGCCGATCGCGTCGCTGATGCGCGCGCTCGCCGATACGGGCGTGTGGCCGATCATACCGATATCGAGCGTGCCGACCAGCTTGCGGCCGACATTGCGCGCCTGCATGCCGAAGGTATCGACGGCGGACAACAGTGCGCGGGCCGCGTCGATGAACTGCTCGCCGCGCGCGGTCAGGCTGAAGCCGCCGCGGCCGCGCTCACAGAGCCGGTAGCCAAGACGCGTTTCCAGCGTGGCGAGCTGTGTGCTGATGGTCGACTGGCCGACGTTGAGCGTCGCCTGGGCCGGCGAGACGCCGCCGGCGTCGACAATGGCAAGGAAGACGCGGATCAGGCGCAGGTCGAGATCGGTGAGTTGGGAGAACATACATCGGGATACATCGTTAAGGATCGATGTTAAGTTTATTCTGTTCGTATTTTAACTTCGCGAAAACTGCTCAAGAATCGAGATTCGCCCGGCAAGGTGCTTTTCCCTCGGCCGGTTGCACCCTATTGGCTTAGTGCCCCTTTTCATTGCCGAGACACGATGAATACTTCTTCCTTCATTTCCCCCGAAGCCGGCGAACGGCCGCAACCGCTGTCCGGCAACGCGATGCCCCGCTGCGGCGGCATCGCGACGATGATGCGGCTGCCGAACGTCGGCTCGGCCGAAGGGCTCGACGCCTGTTTCGTCGGCGTGCCGTTCGATCTCGGCACCTCGAACCGCACCGGCGCGCGCTTCGGGCCGCGCCAGATCCGCAGCGAATCGGTGCTGCTGCGCCCGTACAACATGGCCACGCGCGCCGCGCCGTTCGATTCGCTGCGCGTGGCCGATATCGGCGACGTCGCGATCAATCCGTACAACCTGCACGATTCGATCAAGCGCATCGAAACCGCGTACGACGAAATCCTCCAGCACGATTGCAAGCCGATCACGCTGGGCGGCGACCACACGATCGCGCTGCCGATCCTGCGCGCAATTCATCGCAAGCACGGCAAGGTCGGCCTGATTCACGTCGACGCGCACGCGGACGTCAACGACACGATGATGGGCGAGAAGATCGCGCATGGCACGCCGTTTCGCCGCGCGGTGGAAGAGGGTTTGCTGGATTGCGACCGCGTCGTGCAGATCGGTCTGCGCGGCACCGGCTACGCCGCGGAAGATTTCGACTGGTGCCGCGATCAGGGCTTCGAAGTCGTGCAGGTCGAGGCGTGCTGGAACCAGTCGCTGGTGCCGTTGATGGCGCGCGTGCGCGAACGGATGGGCGACGCTCCGGTGTACATCACGTTCGATATCGACGGGATCGATCCGGCGTTCGCGCCGGGTACGGGCACGCCGGAAATCGCCGGTTTGACGGTGCCGCAGGCGCTGGAAATCATTCGCGGCTCGCACGGGCTGAACATCGTCGGCTGCGATCTGGTCGAGGTGGCGCCGCCGTATGATCCGTTCGGCACGACCGCGCTGCTCGGCGCGAATCTCGCCTTCGAATTGCTGTGCGTGTTGCCGGGTGTCGAGTATCGCGCCTCTACGCGTTGAACTGACGAACGTTGATGCTGCGTGAAAGGAAAAGGCCTGCAAATGCAGGCCTTTTCTGTTTGTCGCGGTGAGTTTGGAAACCTAAGCGTATGCAGTCTTTCGAGCCGATACGAACGCCAGATAACCCACCGCGCCGATCGCAAGTGCGGGCAGCGTTGCTGACGTTGCTTCCGATGTTGTCTGATTTTTTAGCTGGATTTGCCGCGCAAACGCAGCAGCCCGATCCGCGCGTCCGTCGCCCGGGCGCCGTCACTGTCATAATGCGGGACGTTGCCCGCACCTTTGCGTGCCGGCTTTGCTCATCCGGCAGCACGCCGCCTTCATACGGACAGCGTCCGGAAAAGCCGAGATTATCCCCAAAACGTCATGTTTGAAGAAACCCGTGCCAATGTTCCGCTCGCCGAACGCCTGCGGCCCCGCAATATCGACGAAGTGATCGGCCAGACGCACCTGCTCGGCCCGAACAAGCCGCTGCGGGTCGCATTCGAATCCGGCGAAGCCCATTCGATGATCCTCTGGGGCCCGCCCGGCGTCGGCAAGACCACGCTCGCGCGGCTCATGGCCGACGCGTTTCACGCTGAGTTCATCGCGTTGTCCGCGGTGCTTTCCGGCGTGAAGGATATCCGCGAAGCCGTCGAAACCGCGCAGATTCATCGCGCGAACGGGCATCAGACGCTGGTGTTCGTCGACGAAGTGCATCGCTTCAACAAGAGTCAGCAAGACGCGTTCTTGCCGCACGTCGAGTCGGGGCTGTTCGTGTTCGTCGGCGCGACGACCGAGAATCCGTCGTTCGAGGTGAATAGCGCGTTGCTTTCGCGAGCCGCGGTCTACGTGCTGAAGAGCCTGACCGACGAAGAGCAGCGTGAACTGCTCGAGCGCGCGCAGAAAGAACTCGGCGGCCTCACGTTCACCGACGAAGCGCGCGACGCGCTGATCGGTTCCGCCGACGGCGACGGCCGCAAGCTGCTCAATAACCTCGAAATCGTTGCGCGCGCGGCCTCACAGCAGAAGACCACGGAAATCGACGGCGCTTTGCTCGGCAGCGCGCTCGCGGAGAATCTGCGCCGCTTCGACAAAGGCGGCGACGCATTCTACGACCAGATCAGCGCGCTGCATAAATCGGTGCGCGGCAGCAGCCCGGATGGCGCGCTGTACTGGTTCTGCCGGATGCTCGACGGCGGCGCGGACCCGCGTTATCTCGCGCGACGCATCGTGCGGATGGCGTGGGAAGACATCGGTTTGGCCGATCCGCGCGCGGCCCGTATCGCACTCGATGCCGCCGAAACCTACGAGCGCCTCGGCACGCCCGAAGGCGAATTGGCGTTGGCGCAGGCGATCATCTACCTGGCGGTCGCGCCGAAATCGAACGCCGGGTACAACGCATACAACGAGGCGCGCCGTTTCGTCAGCAAGGACCAGTCGCGCAGCGTGCCGGTGCATCTGCGCAACGCTCCGACCAAGCTGATGAAGGAACTCGGCTACGGTCACGAATACCGCTATGCGCATGACGAACCGGATGCGTATGCGGCCGGCGAAACCTATCTGCCGGACAACGTGCGCGACCCGCATTGGTACGAGCCGACGCCGCGCGGTCTCGAAGGCAAGATCGGCGACAAGATGGCGCGTCTGGCCGAACTGGACGCGCGGTGGCGCAGCGAGAACAAGCCTAAAAAGGGCTGACCGAGGGCTGACCGAGGGCTGAGCGTTTTCGCGGCGCGTTCCGCGGCCGCGGCCGCATTCCGCGCGCCTTGCCCATCTAACGCACCGGCCGCCCGCGCCGGTGCGCTAAAATCCCACCTTCATACAACGAACACCCGCCCCATCTCATGCTCGACATTCAGCTGCTGCGCAAAGACCTCGACGGCGTCGCGAAGCGCCTCGCCGACCGCGGCTATACCCTCGACGTGGCGGCGTTCACCGCGCTCGAAGCGGAACGCCGCGACACCCAGACCCGTACCGAAGAAATGCAGGCGCGCCGCAACAGCCTGTCGAAGCAGATCGGCGCGATGAAAGGGCGGGGCGAGGATACTTCGGCGGTGATGGCTGAAGTGGGCGGTCTCGGCGACGCGATGAAGGCATCGGCGGCTCAGCTCGACGATATCCAGAAGCGTCTGTCCGACCTGCTGCTCGGCGTGCCGAACCTGCCGCACGAAAGCGTGCCGGCGGGCAAGGACGAAGTCGACAACGTCGAAGTGCGCCGCTGGGGCACGCCGCGTCAGTTCGACTTCGAGGTGAAGGATCACGTCGATGTCGGCACGCCGCTCGGCCTCGACTTCGAGACCGGCGCAAAGCTCTCGGGCGCGCGCTTCACGATGCTGCGCGGACAGATTGCGCGGCTGCACCGTGCGCTCGCGCAGTTCATGATCGACACGCATACGCAGCAGCACGGCTACACCGAGATTTACACGCCGTACATCGTGAATCCGGAGATTCTGTACGGCACCGGCCAACTGCCGAAATTTGCCGACGACATGTTCCGCGTCGAGAAGGGCGGTGGCGAGAACACGGTCACGCAGTATCTGATTTCGACGTCGGAAATTTCGCTGACGAACACGGTGCGCGACAGCATCGTCGAAGCGAGCGCTCTGCCGATCAAGCTGACCGCGCATTCGCCGTGCTTCCGCTCGGAAGCGGGCTCGTATGGCCGCGACACGCGCGGCATGATCCGCCAGCATCAGTTTGACAAGGTCGAGATGGTGCAGATCGTCGCGCCGGAAACGTCGTATGACGCGCTCGAGCAGATGGTCGGCCATGCGGAGACGATCTTGCAGAAGCTCGAGTTGCCGTACCGCGTGATTACGCTGTGCACGGGCGACATGGGTTTCTCGGCTTCCAAGACCTATGACCTGGAGGTTTGGCTGCCCGCGCAGAATACCTACCGCGAGATTTCGAGCTGCTCGAATACGGAGTCGTTCCAGGCGCGCCGGATGCAGGCGCGTTATCGCAATGCGCAAGGCAAGCCGGAGCTGGTGCATACGCTGAACGGCTCGGGTCTCGCTGTTGGCCGGACGCTGGTCGCGGTGCTGGAGAACTTCCAGAACGCGGATGGCTCGGTCACGGTGCCGGCGGCGCTGCGGCCTTATCTGGGCGGCGTGGAACGGCTGGAAGTCGCGGCAGGGTGAAACTGCTACTGCGTTGGTTCGATTGACGGGCCTCTTTGAAGATTTTTTGTCAGAGGGGCTTGGAAATCGAATTCAGCTGTTCTATAATCTTTCTCTCCCAAGCAACGACCCGCTTGGATCTGACGAAACAGCCTCGCTGTTGTGAGTTTTGTGAGTTGGAAAACCCGGAAAGGTGGCAGAGTGGTCGAATGCGCTGGACTCGAAATCCAGTGTACCTTTAGGGGTACCGTGAGTTCGAATCTCACCCTTTCCGCCAAGACATCAAGACTACAGGCCCTTCGGGGCCTGTTTTCGTTTCTACCCGCCAAAAAACCCGCCGTCCATCTCCTCAGTTTTGAGACCCCTGAAAAGACTTCTCGAAACTGCACTTCCCTGGCAATACTGCGCTATCAAGTGCATAAAAAAACTTTGCGTTTACTTTAGACCCAAGGACCGTCAGCCACGACAAAACAGAAAACCGGCAGCAGGCTGCACAAAACCGCAGCCCGCGCCGGCAGTCACCCAGCACTTACACCAGCGTGGTCAATTCGACACGTACGCCACATACGGCCCGGTGCCGCCGCCCGTCGAACTGCGGCCGCTGATGCCGTAGTACACATGCCTCCCGTAGAACGCCGGAATCCCGAAGTCGAGATCGCTGTTCATGTAGAGGCCGAGGTTGTTAAACGCGTTGTTAGAGCCCGCGAGGAGAGTCGCCGCGTTTGCGATGTTGAAGCCGAACGTCGCATTCGCCGGACTCGTCGATGCGAGCGTTGCCGAGCGGCCCAACATCGTACTCGGCGTGTAGAACATCGAGGCGTTGTGCGTGATCGTCGAATCCTGGAAGAACAGCGCGGTCGAGCCGGAATCGAAGAACGCCCCGCTGCTCAGCGTCTTGCCATTGAACGTCGCCGTGAAGTTGCCGTTGATGTCAGTGGGAATCAGCGTCGCACCGGCGCCGGACAATACGTTATTGCTCTGCGTGTCGATCCCGAACACGAGCGTGCCGGCCGCGGTCGCGCTGCCGCTGTCGGACACCTGGGCCATCTCGATGATCACACCGTTGTTGTCCTGGGAAAACAGGTACACGGGGTTGGCGACCTGAGCAGTCGTCGCGACGTTCACCGCAGTGCCCGCATTGGTGTAGTAATGCTGCGTGATCGGCGTGGTGGCGTTCGCGCATGACGAGCCGCAGTCTTGCGGCGCCACGCCGATACCGAGGATGCCGTTTGCACCGAGCGCGCTGGGCGAGTCGATCGCGGTGCCGACCTTGCATTCGGTGGGAGCCGAGATCGCCAGGTTGGGATCGGTCATCACGTGAATCGGTACGCTGGAAGCCAGTTCGCCACCCATCTTCACGTCCGCCGTATGTACCGTGCCCCACGCGTAGCCGCTGCCGAACAGCGCGCATTCGGCGAGCGGCAGGCTACTGGACGAATCGGTTTCAGCCGTCAGGCTGTTGAACGTCGTGGTCGGCATCGCCGACTCGAAGAGCCGCAGGCCATACGAGCCTGTATCCACCAGCACGTTCGAGATGGTCGAGCAGTTCGTCGCGCCGCTTGAACCGGGCGCGCAGATCGTGACATTCACCATCGGTTGATTGCGGATACCGGTACTCGACACCGTCATGGCCACCGTGTTCGACGAACCGGCCAGCGTCGGCACGGCCGACGCGTCGACCGCGAGGGTGTTGCTCGACGTGGTCGTGTTGCTGGACGTCGAGCTGCTGGTTGTGGAGCCGCTGGTTGTGGAGCCGCTGCTGGTTGTGGAGCCACTGCTGGTCGACGAACCGGATGTCGCGGTAGTCGACGAGCTGCCGCCACCGCCGCCGCATGCAGTCAGACACAGGCCGAGCGTCGCGGCCAGAATCCACGCGAATTTGCGCATTGCTTTCTCTCGTTTGATCTTGTTGCCGGTTATTGGATATCGTCGGCGCTCAAGCCTTGCGGCAGCGCTTGCGGCAGGTAGGCACGGCCATGGAACGCGCCCATGTGGCCGCCGGTTTCGACCACTAGGCCGGTCTGGCGCACTGCGGCCGGGCCGTAACCGCCGCCTTGCGCGGCGTGGATGTCTGCGAGCCCCTGGGTGTAGGACGGAAAATAGTCGCCGAGCAGCGTGTTGAGCGGCGCCATCGTCGGACCCTTCCAGCTGATTGCGAACACAGCGTTGTTCTGCGCGACGTACTCGCGGATGACGGTGCCGGACGCCATCGTCGTCTCGTTGACGGTGTACGCGGCGGACGCGACGCCCGATGCCTGCGCGAGGCGCGCGGCAAACGATGCGCTGGCGGCGGTGCCGGCGCGGGTCGTCGTCGTGCTGCCGTCGGTGCGGATGCCGCTCGAGTAAGTCGGCGCGCTCCCCAATGCGCCGTATGCCGGCAGGGCTGCAAGCGCCGCCCCGACGCTGGTTGCGATCACCGCGGTCGCGGCAATGCCTCTAATTGAATTGATGGCCATATTGTTGATCGGGTTTTTTTGGTCTGGGCGTGCGCCACCACGTTGCAGCGCGGATGCGCGCACGGTAAGCATTATTACCCTCCGGTAATAATTTGATCCGACGAATAGCGGCCTGGAATAGGCTCTATTTAGCCCCAATTTTGCGGGACCGATAGCGTGATGAAAGTTATCCAGGGTAATTCGGGGCAGCAGCACTGTATATATTGGCCGTTATTTTTATGCTTCATGCATACCCGAATTGCGCAGACGTCGACTATTGGCAGTTTAGCTGTTTCCGTTATCCCAGATACTGATCAACCCGGATCTCAGGATTATGTGCGTTGTGCTTACACGGCGCATTTCAGGTGAATATGGGCGTTTTGAAAAGCCGAGTCTGAAGTACCTCTTATTCGTAATGTAAACGAAAGAAAATTGTTTAAATAACTTACTAAAGATTCCCGTCAATCTGCCGACATTCGTAATACAAAAGCCAGATCTGACTTCTCTGGTTCCGAAAAATCAAGCAGAACAAGAGTCCGCATGTACGAGCGGGGCGGGGTTGTTGTATGGAAAGTCGGCATCAGTTTCAGCTCCCCAGTTACGAGAGCTGGCGCGCCATTTACCGCGCCATTCAATTTTCTACCTGTCTGATAGCGTTCTTTCCGCTTGTTGGCAGAGCGGCGGGCATCATCGTCGACGGTGGGACGGCGACCATCGTTTCAACCGCGGCGAATGGCCGTCAAACGGTCAATATCGCGCCGGCCTTCGCCGGCGTGTCGAATAACACCTATAGCAGTTTCAATGTAAGCGCGGCCGGCGCCGCGCTGAATAACGTCGGCATTAATGCCCGGACGATTGTCAATCAGGTTACCAGTACGAATCCCAGCGTGATTAGTGGGCCGATCGAAGTGCTCGGCTCGCGTGCTAACGTCGTATTGGCCAATCCCAACGGGATTACGGTGAATGGCGGATCGTTCGTCAACACCGGGCGCCTCGCGCTGACCACTGGCACGGTCAGCTTCAAGGACTCGACGCCGGTCGCGGGCCTCCCGGAACGCGACGTCGTGCTCGACACGGCGACCGGCACGATTGTCGTCGGGCCGCAGGGACTGTCGAGCGCGCTGATCGGACTCGATCTGATCGCGAAGAATGTGCAGATCAACGGGCCGCTCACCAATGGCTTCACGTCGCAGACCGCCTACGTGCGCGCCGTGGCCGGCAGCAGTCACGTCACGCTGAATACGGCGGTTTCGCCGAACGACAACAGCAACGACTGGCTTACATTGAGTCCGTCCGCGAGCGCGGCCACCGCCAGTTCATTCGCCATCGACATCACCGCCGCCGGCAGCCTCACGAGCGGGCGCGTGCAACTGATCGTCACCGACAAAGGCCCCGGCGTGCGCAGCGCCGGGCCGATGAACGCGACGCTCGGCGATTTCACGCTGTCGTCGAACGGTTCGGTGCAGTTCTCGAACACGTCGCTGACGGCGCAGAACAACCTCGATCTGCAGGTGCAGGACAGCGTCGCGTTGTCGGATATGAAGCTGAAAGCGAGCAACGGCTCGGCGACGCTGACCGCAAGCGGTGCGGTCAGCCTGACCGGCAGCAGCCTGCTTGCCGACGCCGGCATCGATGTGAGCGGCGCGGGCATCGCGCTCGCACAGGACGCCACGGCGCAAGCGGTGATCGCTTCGGCGACCAGCGGCGTGGTGCTGACCAGCACCGGCGACATCACCAACGTCGGTTCGCTGATCCAGGGCCAGCAGAAGAACACCCTCGATTCGGCGTCGCTCGGTGCGGTCACGCTGAATGCGACGGGCAACGTGTTGAACCAGTCGACGCCCACGGGCCTGCTCGGCGTCGTGTTCGGTGTGAACGGCGATGTGTCCGTGACGGCCGGTGGTTCCGTGACGAATCGGAACGCGCGCATTCTGTCGAACCAGAACCTGACGATCACCGCTGGCGGCGACGTCGACAACATCGTCGATCATTCGACCGGTGTGAACGGCGGCGCGCCGGTCAGCTATTCGGACCGCAGCTGGCGCCTGATTTTCGTCGAACATCGCGACGACGGTTTCAACGTCGACTACGGCGCGATCGCCGATCCGACCAAACTCTCGTACATGACTGCCAACGCCGGCAACGTGACGGTTGCCGCGCAGAACGTTCACAACATCGGCGGCACGATACTCGCGCAAGTCGATCCGAAGAGCCCGACGGCCGGCGGCTCGATTTCAATCACCGCGCGCGACCAGTTGCTGACGCAGGCCATCTTTACCGGCCAGGCGTCGTTTCATCGAACGTGTTTCATTTTCTGCAGTTCGAGTTCGTCGAGCAGCGTGCAGGGCTACGGCGGCGTGATTCAGGCAAACAATGACATCAATCTGAAAGCGGGCACGCAGATCACCAATACGGGTGGCCTCGTGTCGGCAGAAGGCGCGCTTAAACTCGACGCCCCGAGAACTCTCGCACAAGCCGTACTCGGCTACGCCGCGATTAACCGCACGCACGACCTCAAGGCGTGGTTCGGCAACGCATGGTCGGCGATCTTCGCGGCCGATACCGGCGGCCTCTTCATTGGCGGTTCGGGTCAGGTCCAATTGACGGGCGAGGCCGATATCGACGGCGGCGTGTTCAACGCGCCGGGCGGTATTCAGGCGGCCGGCGGCGTCAACACGATACGCAAGCCGTACACCGCGCCGGTCACGATCGGCAATCACAACCACCTCGGGCTCGTGTCGTGGTTCGGGCTATGAAGCCGCCTATGACGCGGGCCATAAAGCGCGCTATCAAGCGCCGCGCACCCCAGCTCGCGCGCTGCACGCTGGCGATACTCGCCGGCGCGGCGGCGGCGCGTGGCTTCGCGCAAACGCCGCCGGGTTTGCCGAACGCCGCCGCATTGGGCGGCGTGCCCTTCGGTGCACCTATCCGCGCCGAACAGGACCCGGCTCAACGGCTGTTGCAGGAACAACGCGACCGCCAGCGGCGCGAGGAAATCCAGCAACCGCCCGCGCAGATCGAGGTGCCGCAACCGACGGTGGTCAATCTGCCCGAAGGCGCGGATGTCGAAACGCTGCCGGACGTCGAGCCGCTGTTCAGGATCGACCACATCGAGTTTATCGGCGACAGCGTGCTCGGCTCGTCCGCGCTCGAAAAGATTGCCGCGCCGTTCATCGGCAAACAGCTCGGCCGAAATCGCATCAACCTGCTGCTGCGCCGCGTGACCGAAGCGTTCATCGCGCGCGGCTACATCACGACGCGCGCGTATCTCGGCGCGCAGAATCTCGCCTCCGGCACGCTGAAGATCAACATCGTCGACGGCAAGGTGTCCGCCTTCACGCTGAACGGTCATCCACTGCGTCCGCGCGATCCGAACGAGCCGTGGTACACGACGCACGGCGGCGGTCTGCTGACCGACGCGGGCACCGCGTGGGCCTTCGGCGACAGCCCCGGCGACGTGTTGCGCCTGCCCGATCTCGAACAGGGCGTCGACCAGATCAACAGGTTGCGCCGCAACCAGGCCGAGATCCAGATCATGCCCGGTGAGACGCCGGGCGATTCGGTGGTGGCCATTACGAACCACTACGGCGACCGCGTTTTCTACGACCTCGGGATCGACAACTACGGCAGTTCGCAAACCGGCACGCTGCGTTATCGCGCCGGCGTGGAAGCGGACAACCTGATCGGCTTGCAGGAGTCGCTGTCGTTCAACTACGTCGGCACGCAGGACAGCAACGCGGTGGTGTTTTCCGCCGCGGCGCCATACGGCTATCAGACCTTCAGCTACACGACGTCGCTGTCTGAATACCAGCAGACCATCAGCGACGTCGCTTTGCTTCAAGGCCGTACGTTCAGCCAGATTCTCGGCTGGAGCGACGTGTTGGCCCGCTCGCGCGCCGGCCGCACCAGCGTCGACGTCACGCTCACCAAAATGCGCACGGAGCGCAGTCTGAACGGCAGCGAATTGTCGCCGCAGGACCTCACGGTATTGCGCGTCGGCCTGAACGGCTTGTGCAGGTTTGTCGCGCGCGATCAGGCTGCGGCCGCGACGTGGGACGTCGGCGTGTCGCAAGGCTTGCCGTGGCTCTCCGCGAGCCACGACGGCCCGGATATCGGCGTGGCCGACGCGCACAGCCAGTTCACCAAACTCGATGCCACCGCCACGCTGCAGGTTGCGCTCGGCACGCTGGCGGGCACGCAATGGACCTATCGCGGCACCTTGCGCGCCCAGTACAGCCGCGTTGCGATGTTCGGCAACGAGCAGATCTTCCTCGGCGGCATGGATTCGGTGCGCGGCTTCACCGAAGGCGGCATCGCCGGCGACAGCGGTTTCTATCTGCGTAACGAGGCCGCCTGGCAGAACGTGCCGGTCTGGCATGACGCGCGCCTCGAACCCTACGTGTTTCTCGACGGCGGCAAATCGCATCTGGTCGCACGGGGCGGCTGGCCGACGCTGATGGGTACCGGCGTCGGCGCCCGCGCGCAATGGCGCTACAACACGCAAACCGTCACCAGCGAGGTGCTGCTCGGGCAGGCCTTGCTTCAACCCGCCGCACTCGGAAAAAAAGCCACCGTGCTGCTCGCCACACTCAACTGGTCACTCTGAAGAGGTTCATATGAAACATCGTCCGCTCGTAGTCAGGATTCGCCACGCGACGCTGATTGCCACGCTCGCCACACTCGGTCTCGCGGCCGGTTTTCTGCCCGCCGCGCACGCGGCCAACAAGCCGTCGGCGAAACCTTCAGCCGACAAGGCAGCGGATGCCGCCGGCGGCCCGCTGCCTGCCAACGGCGTGGCGCGCGTGAACAACGTTGTCATTACGCAGGATCAACTCGACCAGGCCGTGCGCGCGTTGAACGTGCCGGACACGCCTGCATTGCGCGCGTCGGTGAAGAATCAGCTGATCGCGCGTGAGCTGTTCCGCCAGGCCGCTGAAAAACAGCACTACGAATCGCGCCCGCAAGTCGTGGCCGCCGTCGAGCAGGCGAAGACGGCCGCGATGACCGCTGCGTATCTGCGCGACCAGGTGAAACCTGCACCGGTGACCGATGCCGACGTGAAGGCGAAATACGACACCATCGTCGCGACCCTGGGCGAGAACGAGTACAAGCCGAGCGCGATCGCCGTCAAGGATGCGGACACCGCGCAAACGGTGCTGACGCAACTGAAGAAAGGCACCGACTTCGCGCAACTCGCAAAGCAGTACAGCCAGGGTCCGGGCGCGGCGCAAGGCGGCGCGCTCAACTGGATTTCGTTCAAGACGCCGATCCAGCCGGGCAATACGCAGAACTGGCCGCAGCCGCTCGCCGAAGCGCTCGTCAAGCTGCCGCAAGGCGGCGTGTCGAGCGCGCCGGTGCAGGTCGGCGACGCGTACTGGATTCTGCGGGTCGACGAAAAGCGTCCGACGCAGATTCCGCAGTACGACCAGATCAAGGACACCTTGCGCAAGCAGCTCGAGCAGGTCGCGCTGGAGAAGGCCACGGCACAGGTGGTGGTCGATCTGATGAAGAACGCACGGATTCAGCAGCAATAAGAGCCTCGTATTCCAGGGGGGGCAGCGGACGGGATTAAAACCGCTGCCACGCCGCTCCGGGTTGGTCGCCCGGAACGGTGAAGAAGAAGTGCCGGAAGTAAAAAAACCAGAAAAAGACGAGAGCACCATGAACACGTCCACGCGCTACGCTTTACGACAACTCGAGCAAAACCGTCAGGCTCACGACGAGCGGTACGACAACAGCATGCAGTCCGCACGGCTGCGCTGGTCGGTGCCCATGCCTGCGCGTGCGTATCGCGTGTGGCAGCGCGCGATATCGGCGCTCGTCGCGTTGACGCTGTTCGCCGGTCCGCTCTCGATCACGTTCGAGCAGAGCCGTGACGCGGCTGGTGTGCTGGCCGCCGGCAGCCATCGTCTGGATGACGAAGCATGGCAACGCATCATCGACCTGAGCGCGGTACGGATTCGCTTTGCGATGCAAATGGCGCGGGCTGCGCCGATCGTCGATCCGACCGCACCGATCTCGTTTCAGCCGAAGCTCACGCAGACCACCGGCGCGGGCGGCGGCGTGCCTGTCGTGAACATCACGGCGCCGAACGCAGCGGGGATTTCGCTCAACAAATACCAGAGCTTCAACATCGATCCGGTCGGGCTGATCCTGAACAACAGCCTGATGGCCGGCACGTCGCTCACCGGCGGCGACTTGCAGGCGAATCCGAATCTCGCGGGCCGTACGGCGAGCGTGATCGTCAACCAGGTGACGTCGACGGGCGCAGCGTATGCGAGCTTGCTCAACGGACCGCTGGAAGTGTTCGGTGCGCCCGCCACTGTCATCATCGCGAACCCGAACGGCATCACGACGAACGGAACCGGGTTCACGAATACGATCGGCGTGACGCTATCGACCGGTACGCCGCAGTTCCTGAGCGACCTCAAGGGCACCGTTACCGACTTCAATAACGCGCAGGCGGTCGGCTATAGCGTGACCGGCGGCCATATCCAGATCGAAGGCAACGCGGGCGTGAACGGTCCCGGCGCGGGGATCGAAGGCACGGTCGGCACGATCGACCTGATCGGCGAGACCATCGGCATCAATGCGCCGCTGTATGCCGGTTCGCGGATCAATGCGATTGCGGGGCGCCAGTTCGTGCTGCCCTCGGCGGTGACGAGCACTGGCACCACGTATGCGACGTCGGCGAACGGTGCGGACAACACGGCCAACGCGATCAACGGCGCGAACGGCCGCGCCAACAACGGCCTCGCGATCGACGCCACCGCGTTCGGCGCGATGACCGCCGGCCAGATCCAGGTGATCGGCACGGCGGCCGGCATGGGCGTGCGCACCGACGCGCAGATGGCGGCGAATACCGGTGACCTGCTGCTGTCGTCGAATGGCGATCTGACCGTGAACGGTTCGGCCGCGCAACAGCAGGCGACGCTGCAGGCCGCAGGCAATCTGTCGATGACCGGTGCGCACGTCGGCATCAGCGGCTACACGATCAACGCGAACGGCGATGTCACCTCGACCGGTACGATCCAGACCGGCGGCAAGCTCGCGGTGACGGCGGGCGGCAACGTCAACGTGGCGAACGCGCAATCGAACGGCGACACGGCGATCACCGGCGGCGCGAACGTCACGCTCGGCGACGTGCAGACGGGTGGCGCGCTGGCCGTGAACGCGCAAGGCCACGACGGCGCGGGCGACATCAATCTGAACGGCACCTCGGTGATGAGCGGCGCGACGAGCCTGCAGGCCGCGCGCGACATCAACGTGAGCGGGCAGACGAACGGCAGCACGCTGCAGGTCACCGCGCAACGCAACGTCAACGTGAACGCGGCGTTGCAAACGTCGAGCGATCTGGCGTTGGGCGCGACGCAAGGCAGCGTGACTACCAACGCGACCGTCAAGAGCGGCAATGACCTTGCGTTGAGTGCCGGCCAGAACGTGAGCGTGAACGGACAGGCCACCGCGCAGAATGCGGTCACGGTGACGACCGGGCAGGACTTCGCGGTGAGCGGCTCGCTCGCCAGCGGGTCGACGCTGGCCGCCAACGTGGCGCGCGATATCTCGGTAGCGGGCTCGTTGCTCGTGGGCACCGACGCGCAGGTGGGCGCCGGACGTAACGTCGACGTGCCTGGCGTCGTGATCGTGCAGCGGGACGGCGCATTCAACGCACAGAACAATCTCACGGGTAGCGGTTCGGTGGCTTTCGGCCAGAGCGGCACGCTGACCACCGGCCAGAACGTGGCCTTCACCGGCAAGCTGCTGGCCAACGGGTTGCAAGTGACGGCGGGCAACAATGCGAGCGTCGCCGATGTACAGGCGGGCGGCGCGTTCAACATCGCGGCGAACGGGATCACGAGCAACCCGGGCGGCGGCGGTGACGTGACCTTCAACGGCAATGCGGCGGTGGTCGGCGCGACGAACGTGCAGGCGGCGCGCGACGTGCTCGTCAACGGCACGCTGGCGGGCGGTTCGCAAGTCGCGCTGACGGCGCAGCGCAACCTCACCGTGGCGACGAGCGGCACCGTGCAGGCGGTCGGCGATCTGTCGGTCGCGGCGGTAAACGGCAGCGTGAATTCGGGCGGCACGTTGAACGGCGCGTCGAACCTCGTCGTCAACGGTGCGCAGGATGTTGCGCTGACCGGCGCGACGAGCGTGACCGGCGATACGACGCTGACAGCCGGGCATGATCTGACCATCGGCGGCACGCTCGCGGGCCAGGGCGCGGCGACGCTCAACGCGGGGCATGACGTGGTCGCGGGCGGCAGCATCGGCTTCGTCAAGGACACGAATGTCACGGCGGCGAACGATCTGTCGGTGACCGGCGCGCTGCAAGGCGCTGGCGTTTCGCTGACGGCAGGCCGCTCGGTGGCATTGAACAACGTGCAGGCGAACTCTGCGCTGCAGGTTGCGGCGAACGGCGGCACGCTGGCGGTCAACGGCCTCGTCGCATCGCTGTCGACCGCGTCGCTGATCTCAGCCGGCGATACGTCGGTGAACGGTGCGTTGCAGAGCGCGAACGCATTGAGCGTGACGAGCGGCGGCAACACGTCGATCTCGGGCAGCGTCGCGTCGAACGGTGACGTGACGTTGAAGAACGCAGCCGGCTCGTTGACGAGCACCGGCAACATCCAGTCCGGCGACAATCTGCTGATCGACGCGGCGCAATCCGTCGACCTCGGTGCACAGGGCACGTCCGCACTCGGCGACCTGACGGTCAAAGCCGGCCAGAACCTGACGATGAACGGTTCTGTGGTCGCACAGGGCAACGGCACGCTGACGGCCGGCGGCACGATTGCCGGCGCGGCGACCAGCGCGTTCGGTCTCGCGGCGAACGTCAGTTCCGGCGGCGATACGAACCTGACCGGTTCGCTGCGCGGCGGCTCGGTGCAGACGACGGCGGGCGGCTCGGCATCCCTGCATGACGTGCAGGCGGCATCGCGCCTCGCACTGGCAGCCATTCAGGATCTGAACATCACCGGTGCGGTGACTGGCGGCGCGGCGGTTACGCTGAACGCAGGCCAGAACATCGGCATTAGCGGTTCGATCCAGTCGGCTAACGACACCACGTTGGCCGCGCAGAACGGCAGCGTCGGCTCGACGGGCACGATCGCCAGCAACGGCGCGTTCAACGTGCAGGCCGGCTCCGACGTCAACCTCGGCGGCACGACTACCGTCGCGCTCGACACCACGCTGAACGCAACACGCGACGTCAATGTGACCGGCATGCTCGCCGGGCAAGGGCAGGGCATCGTTACTGCAGGCCGTGATATCGGCGGCGCGGGCACGATGACCTTCACGCAGGCGGCCACGCTCAATGCGGGCCGTGATGCGGCACAGGGTGGGTTGATCCAGGGTCAGGCCGTTCAAGTAACGGCCGCGGGGAACATCGGCGTCAATAATGTCGAGTCGGCCAGCACAATCGCGCTGGTTGCGAATGGAACGAACCCTGCTGCAGGGCCGGGCAACCTTACCGTCAACGGATCGGTCGCTTCCGCGGGTGCGGTCACGGCGACCGCGCAGAACGACGTGACCGTGAGCTCGACGGGCAAGATTGCGAGCGGCACGACGGTCGGCATGAACGCGCAACACGATATCAATGTCGCAGGCGCGGTCGAGTCGGTCGGCGACGCGGTGCTCAATGCGCAGCAGGGCAGTCTGAATGCGACGGGCGGTATCAATAGCGGCGGCAAGCTGAACATCACGACGGGGCTCGATCTGTCGCTTGGCGCGAGCACGAGTGCAGTCGGCGACGCGACGTTGAATGCGGGCCGCGACGCGCTGTTGAACGGCTTGCTGATCGGCCAGGCGAACGGCTTCGTGACGGCGGGGCGCGACATCAGCGGCGCGGGTACGCAAGCGTTTACGCAGGCGGCGAACTACACGGCGCAGCGTGATATTGCGCTGACCGGCGGTGTGCAGGCGAACGTTATCAATGCGCTGGGTGGCAACAGCGCCGCGCTGCACGACGTCAATTCGTCGACCACCCTGACGCTGACCGCAAACGGCAGCGCGGGCGGCGGCGATGCGGCTATCACCGGCACGGCCACTGCGCCTGGCGTAGTGACTTTAAGCGGCGCGCGCGATGTGCTCGTCAGCGGTTCGTTGACCACCGGCGATGCACTCACGCTCGCTGCTCAACGCAACGTGTCGGCGAGCGGCATCGTGCAAACCACGGCTGGTGATCTGACGGCTACGGCGGCGACGGGCAGTATTGCGCTCACCGGCACCACGGCCACGTCGGGTGCATTGAATCTGACGTCCGCGCTCGATGTGCAACTCGGTGGCCAGATCAACGCGGCTAAAGACGTAACCGTGCAAGCGGGCCGCGACATTCAGTTGACCGGCGCGCTGGCAGGCCAACTCGGCGGCACGCTGACGGCATCGCACGATATCGCCGGCGCGGGCACCGCTGCGTTTGCTCAAGCCGCGACGCTGAGCGCATCGCACGACCTTGCATTGACCGGCGCACTGCAAGGCGCGAGCGTCACGGTGACGGGCGGCAACAACGCCGGCCTCGGCAGCGTGCAGGCCGTGACCAGCAATCTCGCCGTGACTGCGAGCGGCAACGCGGGAGGCGGCGATGTGACGCTCGGCGGCACGGCCACCGCATTCGGGACGCTGGTGCTGCAGGCGTCGCGTGACGTCGGCGTAGGTGGCGCGATCAACACGGGCAGCACCACGACGATCGCTGCGGCTCGCAATATCGCGCTTGCCGACGTCAACTCGGCCGGTGACCTGATGCTCACGGCGACCAACGGCAATGCGAGTGCCGCGAATGTCACGACGCAAGGCAATCTGACTGCAAGCGCGGGCCAGGCGCTGACTTTCTCCGGCGCGACGACGGTGGGCGGCAATGCGCAGCTCACGTCGGGCGGCGACATGTCGCTGACCGGCGGCATCGGCGCGCAGAACGTGGGCACGTTGACGGCGGGCGGTTCGATTAGCGCGGCGTCCGTCGCGTTCGGGCAGCAGGCGACGTTGAACGCGGGCGGCAGTATTGGCGTGTTGGGCGGCGTCGTGACCAATGGCGCGCTGAATGCGACGGCGGGCAACGATCTGTCGATGGGTTCCGCGCAAGCAGGTGGCGCGATCGCGTTGCAGGCGCAAGGGCGCAACGGCGCGGGTGATGTGAAGGTCGGCGGCGCGCTCGCTTCGGGCGCGGCGGTGACCGTTAGCGCTGCACGCGATGTGACGATCGGCGGAAATGCCAGCAGCACGGACAAGCTTACCGTCACGGCGGGCCGCAATCTCATCGCAAACGGCACGATCGGTGCGAATGCCGACGTGACGCTGACGGCGACGGGCGGCAATCTGAGCGTCGGCGGTGCAATCACCAGTCAGGGCAACCTCACGGCGAGTTCCGGCGGCGCGCTGGCGCTGAGCGGCGAACTCGTCAACGGAGATACGACGCTGAATGCAGGCGGCACCGCGACACTGACCGGCGCATTCCTCGGTCTCGGTCTCGCGACTATCAACGCCGGCGGTTCGGTGAACGGAGGCGGCGCGCTGACCTTCGGCAAGGACATCACGATCGGGGCGGGCGGCGGCATTGTGCTCGGCGGCATTCAGGGCGCGGGCCAGTTCAGCGCAACGTCGAACGGCGATATGTCGTTCGGTGCGACCACGGCGGTCGGCAACGTGACGGCGAAATCCAGCGTAGGCGGCGTGAGCTTCGGCGGCGCGCTGCAATCGGGCGGCAACGTCGTGATTCAGGCCGCCAACAACGCTACCGTGGCGGGCGCGGTGTCTTCCATGAGCACGGTGAACGTTACGGGTACGACGGGCAACGTCAGCGTGGCAGGCGTGTCGTCGAACGGCGATACGACGATGACCGCGGGCCAGACGTTAACCTTGAGCGGCACCAGCACGGTAGCGGGGCAGTTCTCGCTGTCGGGTAACAACGTGACGCTCGGCGGATCGCAAAGCGGCTCGAAGACGGTGACCGTGGCCGCGCGCAGCACGCTCGATGCGAGCCGTACCACGCTCGTATCGACGCAGAACATGCAATTGAGCGGCACCAACGTCACGCTCGGCAACGTGGTGGTGGGCGGCGCGCTGACGGCGACGGCGTCGAATCAGCTGTCGCTGGTTGGGTCCGCGGTGGATGTGGTGGGCGCTGCGACGCTGACCTCGCAGAACGGTTTTTATAACGCCAGCAATGTGCTGTCGGGTGGTGCGTTGTTTGTGTCGGCGCCGAACGTGACCAATGCGTCGAACGCGTCGCTGGCGTCGACCACGACGACCACCGTCAATGCGACGAACTTCACCAATGCGGGGCTCGTGAACGGCGCTTCGACCAACGTCAGCGTGGCGGGCGGATTGAATAACGCAGGTGGCTCGTTGATGGCGGTCAACGGCCTGACCATCAATACCGGGACGCTGAACAACCAGAACGGGATCGTCTTCGCGGGTAATCCGAATGCGCCGAACGGACCCACGACGGGGGATGTTTCACTGACGATCAACGGCGGTGACGGCTCGTTTTATAACGCGGGCGGTCAACTGCTCGCGCAGCGCAATATGGCGATCGGCGCGTCGAACATGACGTTCGATCCGACGCAGGGGACGATCAGCCAGGGTGGGCAACTTTGGTTGACCGCCGGCTTCATCAACGTCGGCAGCAACTGGAATTTTGGTGGGCAAGGTGTGTCGCTGACCGGGCTCAATGGCATCAGTAACTACGCGACGATCAATGGCACGGCAGCGTTGACGTTGTCTACCAATGGCACGTTCACGAATTTTGGGCAGGTCACGGGCAGTGACGTGACGTTCAACGGGACGTTGAATAACGTGGCTGGCGCGGTGATGCATGCAGATGGCACGCTGGCGCTGAACGGGAACACGACGAATCGCGGAACGGTTGAGGCCGGCAACACACTTTTGATTAGCGGGGGCAATTACGACAATCAATCGTCTACGACGCAGTCGAACGGAAACATGCAGTTCTCGCTTGCCGGAACTCTGCTCAATACGGCTGGAACGATTTCGGCGGCGGGCAACATAACCATCAACGCATCGTCGGTAGTGAACGACGGTGTACAGGGTGGGTTGACTTCATATACGCAGGTCGTCTCTGCAGCCGATAACCCAGCGCTGTATGGGTCGATTGTCGTCGGGACAAAAACAGTTTATGGGTTCACTGCCGGAAACGGCGGCTCGTACTACGACGCAACCTTCTCGAGTGATGCCACGATTTCGCAGCTCGGTCCGGACCTGGCGAACGGCGTGCTCGACGTCGCATATAACACCTCGCTGACGGGGATGTACGGCGCACAGTTGACTCAGCCGACGCAAATCGGAAGCTCATTACAGTCGGCCGGCGTTCCTATCCAGACCATCGCGCTGCCAGGCATTGACCGCGCTATCACAGCGGCCGGTGCTGGAACGCCCGGAACCATCATGGCAGGTGGGAGCATCAATCTAACCGCCAGTTCGCTCTCGAATGCCGACGGAATTATCTCCGCCGGGGTTGACGTCAGTTTTAACCTCCAGTCACTCAACAACGGTTCGTTGGGCAATGTGACTGCACAGGTTGTAGATACCGTCGACGCCGGGCAACTTGCCGCCTTCATGGCGCAGCTGAATGCACTCGGGACCGTCGGACTGTACAACCAGCCTATCCCGTACGCGCTAGGTGGATACGTCGGTGGCGAGACGACGGCGACGTTCAACACGAGTGCTTCTGTGCCGGCGAGCATTACAAGCACGACGACCACGTTTGGCCAACAGGGCCTCGTAGTGGCTGGCCGTGACATGAACATGGCAGGCGGAAATCTCGTCAACAGCGGCAACATTTACGCCGGTCGCAATTTCAATGCGCAGGCGGCGCAATCGTTCCAGAATCAGGGGCAACAGATTACGTCAACGACCACTTCGCCGGGATGCGCTGCGGGCGTCTCAAGCGGCGAATGTGCGGCAGGCATGGGTTTCCGCGGTGGCAATCCAACCACCACTGCTTTCAGCTACGCGCAACAGAGCGCGACAATATACGCCGGCAACGACCTGTTGATTGCGGCAGGTCAGATTGACAATACCTTTGGCAACATCCTCGCTGGTCACAATATTGTCGTTGGCGGCGTCGGTACCACTGCGAGTTCGACCACGCCTGCTCAAAGCCTCAACAACAGATCGGGCAATATCGTCGCGGGCAATAACATCACGCTCAACGTCTCGGGCGCGATTACCAACAACCTGCCGCCACCCGTGCCCGTGCATCAAAACTACGGATCGAAGGAACAGTATTCGGGCTGTATGACCGCGGGTGGTTACAAGGAAAGCTACTGCGAAGGCTATGTCGATCAGCAATCGGGCAGTTCGTCGGTCATTAGCGCCGGCAACAACCTGCAGATCAACGCGGGCAGCCTGACCAACATCGGCAGCCTGATTGCGGCAGGCAATTCGGCGACGATTTCGGTTGCCGGTCCGGTGGTCAACGAAGCGCAAACACTGAACGCCTACTGGCACTCGCATTGGGTGCAGGAAACCGGCATGTTCAGCAGCGACAAGCGCCACGACGTGTGGGCATGCGGGTCGTCCGCGGAATGTACGGCGCTCTACGGCAGTGCCTATACAAGCACGGGCGGCACGATCGATCCGCCGCAACCAGTCGGCAACATTGCTGCGACGATTCAGGCACCGAATCTGTCGATTACTTCGGGCGGTCAGATCCAGAACGTCGGTAATGTGATCGGCACGTCGGTGACGCTGACCGGCCAGAAGCTCATCAACGGCATCACGACGGCGAACACTTATACGCCGCGCGTGAATGCGCCGTCGCAGGTGATTTCGCTTAGCCCAGTCAGTTTGCCGGGGTTGAATCTGTCTATGCCGCGTGTGGTCGGTGGGACGATTCCGACGCCGGTCGCGGGCAAGGCTTCGTATGTCGATAATTCTCTGGGTACATCTGCGCTCGGTAATCTGAGCCCGCAGGATTTGCTGACTGCACTGCCGACCAGTCTTCAGCCGAGCTCCACGCTGTTCTATTACAACCCGCAGGAAGAGGATCTGATGCTGCAGCAGGCGGCATTGCAGCAAACAGGCAAGGCAAGCTTTATCGACGGGCTGACGTACGACAGCAAGACTGGCACATCCGTTACAGAGCAGGAGAAGGCATACCTGTATCAGAACGCGCTCGACTATGCGAAGACGAACAACCTGCAACTGGGCGATGCGCTGACGCAGACGCAGATCAACGCGCTCGACAAGCCGATGCTCTGGTACGTCGAACAGACCGTGCCGGACCCGACGTGTACGGCGACAGGCATCGCGACCTGTCCGACCATTACTGCGCTGATGCCGCAGGTTTATCTGCCGCAGAACACGAGTGCGATGTCGGCGGGGGGCAATATCTCAGGCCAGAACGTCACGCTTAACTTTGATAAGGGTAGCGGCGGCAGCATTCTGAATACCGGAAGCATCACGGCTTCCAACACGTTGACGGTCAACACCGACACGTTGACCAACCAGGCGAATCAGGTGGACGTTGGCCAGATCTGGGCCAAGGTGAAGGGCGGTTACGTCAATACCACGGGTACGACGGTTCAGCCGGGCGGCTTCATGAGCGCGGCGAACATGGATCTCAACGTGCAGACGTTGGGTCAGATCGGCGGCGCGCTTCAGAAGCTCAACGCGGACGGCACGGTCGATCAGGCGGGCACGCAGCAGGCGTTGGCTGCACTTCAGCAGCAGCTTGGCACGAACTTCACGCAGACCACGGTTAGCGACAACCTGCACACGGACTTCGTGAAGGACGGCGGAGGGTTGCCGACGTTTGTTGTGGCGGCGATTGCGATTGCGGCGTCGATTGTGACGGCAGGGGCTGCTGCGGCGGCATTGGGTGTTGCTCTGGACAGCATGTCCCTTCCCATGGCGATGATGGTTGGCGCGCTAAGCGCGATGGCGGGCAGTGCCGCAGGGCAGCTTGCATCTGGTGATGGATTCAACTTCGGTCAGATGCTGGAAGCTGGCCTAACCGGAGCCTTGACCGCTGGTGCGTTCTCCGCACTGGGTGCTGGAACGCAAGGTCTTCAGCAGATCGGCAGCAAGATCGCGAACGGCACTATTACCGCGACCGAAGTTGGGCAAGCGTTGGGGACGATTGCTGAGCGAGGATTGGTGACCGCAGGCATCGACACTGCGGTGTATGGAGGCAGCTTTGGTCGAGCATTTGAGAACAGCGTAATCGCGGACGCAGGTGTTGTCGGCGCCAGTGCGATCGGGACCGAATTCAACGGTCAAAATGGCAATCCAGACCCATCGAGTCCGTTGTATGTCGCGAGCCATGCAGCTTTGGGATGCGCTCTGTCGTCGGCAAGTGGAACCGGATGTGTCGGCGGTGCCATTGGTGGGGCAGCCAGTGCGATCGTTGCCCCAGATGTGATCAAGGCGATCGATCCGACCGGTGCGGACCTGACAACGGGGCAGACGGCACTGGTAACAGCTCTGTCGACATTGGTTGGCGGCGGCGCAGCGGCGGCGTCTGGTCAGAACGTGCAAGGGGCCGTGAGCGCAGCGCAGAATGAAGCGCTGAACAACTCGACGCAGGACCCGCAAGCAGCGGCGAAAAGCGGAGGGCTGACCCACGAGCTCATCGCCGCAGCATATACGCTCATGCCGTGGTTGCCGGGCAATCCAGCGGGGCAGGCAGTTACTTCAATGGTTCTTTCTAATGCGCAAGACCTGATTGGACAAATTCAGTCGCACAATGGGCCTAATCCGCCGTCAACCGGAGCAGCACCCGTGACGGTTTGTGATCCGCCGTTGTGCTATGTGTCTGCATCCCCGGGAGGGCCAGGCGGCCCGTCCAGCGCGCTTCTGTCGAAAGGCGGCGATAATGGAGAGAGTGAACTACAGGGCAGTACTGGAGGCTCGGCCACCGGTCAAGCACCTGCCACAAACAACTCATCGACCGGGTCCAACACTGCATGGTCCGGCTCTACAATTGGCAGAAGTATTCCCAATTCCGATATTGGCCTTACACGCAACCAATTCGAGCAAAACCTATTAGATGCTGGATTCACCGCCACCCCAAAGGGGGGCGCGAACGACGTAACGCTGTACACGAATGGTAGTGTGCAATACACAGTTCGCAACAACGCTACGTCAACGGGCGGGCCCTCTGTTGACTATCGAGTCAACGGCAATTTGGTGAGCAAGATTCGATTGAAGGGACAGTGAAATGGAATATATTTCTGACGCCGAGTTGTACCAGCAACTGTCGAACCAAGCAGCCTGCCTGAGGCGTTGGCAGGTAGGTCAAGAGATGGCCGGCACGTCACACCGTTATTTCGACTGGCTAGAGTTTCTGGTGAAAGGATTCTGGACATTCATTGTTGATCTCGCACGCCGAAGTGGCGATAAGGCGATCTACTTCTACGATCTTGAGCAGGCCCAGACGTCAAACTTTGTACAGAAGTTTGGTGTGTATCCAGTCATTCGGCTGGATGCCGACTTAACCGAGTCGGAATACATTGCTGCGCTTAACAAGGAGCCTGGTGAGGTGTTCGGACACACGTTCGCCCTTTCGAACACTAATGCTTACCTCATCTTCCCGGCATCCGCGAAGTGGTGTGTGCATGGGGAGTACGTTATCGAGATGTCCGAGCTCGTGACGACTGTCGGGCTTCCCGAAGACTCGCTGTTTCCTCACGACTTCTGGGCCGCGTCGGAAGCCATGCGCCGTGTCAGTTCCGTAAAGTGATCTCCCTTGTTCGGCGAAGGAGCCGCTGCGTAGTTTTGTTGCCACAAAGAGTGGAGGATCTGCCGGGGCGGGAGGGAATGTCCCCACAGGCTACACGCAAAACTCAGATGGTACGGTGACAGGTCCAAAAGGTGGGACCTACACGCCAACCGGCACGTCCGATGCCTACGGCAATCCTGTATACCTAGGCGGCAATGGCAACTACTACACCCTGTCGTCCGATGGATCGACTAGAGTCGTTTCTCCGAATCCGCCGACAGGTATCGGTTCAACCGGTCAAATTGGAGAAGATGCGCTTAAGGCGCTGGGTGGCCAGTCTCAAGTGACATTCCCAACCACTCAAGGGTCGCGCGTAGTTGATCAACTCGCCCCGGGCAACGTGGCCAATGAAGGGAAGGTGGGGTACGTCACGTACGACGCAGCCACGGCACTTCAGGTTTCTAAAGATGCAGAGCTATTAAATACAGGTGCGGTTAATGGCGTAACATGGAATTTCTATCGTAGCCCCGTTACGGGTCAAGTTGGGCCATCTCCAGCCTTGAGCCAGGCGCTGACCAAGGCCGGGATTAAAATTGTGACGCATTAACTATGAAATTTACGACTAGCTACACACCTGTCACGACGGCATTTGCATCGATGGACAAAAAGGAACTGACTGAATTTTACGAATGGTTCATGGGCAACTTGCCGTATTGCATCGAAGAGCTTATGCAGCTTGTCAGGAGCACGTCCGGCTTCGAAAAATGGAGTCCTGATTATTCCCCTGATTCGCTAAATTCACTTGGCGACTGGTTTTCTGTGAAGGTTGGAAAAAGAGATTTAACTTCCCAGGAAATGGATGCACTCAAGCGCAACGTTAGTGGTTCAGCGGAAATTGCTCCTTGGGACCTGACCGATGAGACAAAAACACTTGCTGTCTATGTGGGTATGTATTACGGGCAAGTGGCGCTACAAAATTTTCCGTCGCTCAAATGGGAGCAGCAGTTGGGAAATAGAAAGCTTGCTGACTTCGGGCAGCCCGTGATAGTTGGCGAGGGATTTTTGCCAAGCAATCCTGTAAGGGTTGCTAATGCTTTTGCGTGGGGAATAGCTGACGGAACCAGATCGGGAGCGCGATTGCGTGAAGTTTATGACTATTGGATAAATTTGAAAAAATAGGCTCGATTAGTTGCCACAAACAGTAGCGTTGCACCAAATCCAGGTAAGACGACGGTGCATCTTTCGACGGCCGAAGATGGCACGACGCAATACGGCGGTATCACCGATAATATTGACGCTCGATCGGCGGCACACCTGTCTCAGAAGGGCATCGAAATCGATCCCATACCTGGTCTCCAAGGGAATCACGTGACGATGCTCGAGCGGTTGAACAGGTTTTGATCGAATATAACGGGTTAGGGAAGAACGGCGGTTCGTTCGTTGCTCAACAAGATCAACAGTATCGCTACCACAAACCCGGTCTATGCGAACTCTCTATCCAGACGGGCCGCGATATTGCAATCGGTCGGATATCCGGGATTCAAGTGATGGTTAAGGCTGGGGATGTATTCGCTATCAAGACCGCGAACGGGGATGCATATTTCCAGTTCGTGAAGAAGATTGCTCCCATGGGGTCGTTAATCCGGGTGCTTCCAGGCACGTTTCCAGATCAACCTCCTGAGTGGGACGCGCTTATTGACTGCGAAACTAACTTCTGGATCTTCTTTCCTGTTGCTGCTGCGCTAAAGCAAGGGATTGTGCGGAAAGTGGTGCATTGCCCGATTCCAGAGCATGCTTGCAAGCCTCCTGTCTTTCGGGCTGGCGTTGTGGATCCGTCAACCGGCAAGGTTGAGACTTGGTGGTTAATGGGACGGAGAAAAGGAATGGAAGATTGGCACGATTACTGATGAGCAACGAAGGCTACCCATAAGAGGTTCGTGGAACGATACGCTGCTCGTCAAGCGGATTGAAGAAGGTTGGCTTCCCGAAAAAGATCCGCGCTAGTGATGCAGCGGCAAATACCAGGCAGATGATGAACCCGGCCCGAGTGCCGGGTTCGTGCTTTGTGGCGTCTGAGCGTGTCGCGGCGCTGTCGTCTGGTTTGTGCAATTCCCGGTTGCTGTGCGTGCGGCACCGGTTGGCTAGAAAAGCCTCTTTGCGACTTCCCTGCGGAAGTCCTCGTTGCGGTGCATTTGCTTCGAAGTCTGCATCGCGCTCTGTATCCATTCGGAGGCCAAATCCCGCTTTGTGCCCTGCTGCGGGTCGAGTGACTGTGCGGTGGAAATGCCCGAATTGCTGCGCGGTACCGGGCCGTCACCGGCCGGGTTAATTGCGGATTGTTCGTTGTGGTTCAACATCAAAATCTCCCCTGTTAAGAGCATACACATGACGCACGCGCACGTGCGAGGTCAAAACCATCGGTAAGCCAATGATTCTGCGTCAGAAAATGCGTCAGACAAAGTTTTTTTGCGGCGTGGGCCATGCGACCTCAAATTAGCTGAAACCCTTGCGGGTAAAGGTGCCCGGCGTGTCTGCCATTGTCTGACACAGGTGCAAAAAAAGCCCGGTGAGTTGGGGGCTCGCGATGAATAAAAGCAGGCGTCCTGTCTGGCCAAGCCGATGCTCTGGTACGTCGAACAGACCGTGCCGGACCCGTCTTGTACGGCGACAGGCACGGCGACCTGTCCGACCATCACTGCGCTGATGCCGCAGGTCTATCTGCCGAGCAATACAAGTGCGATGTCGGCGGGCGGCAATATTACCGGCACGGATGTCACGCTCAATTTCAACAAGGATGGTGGCGGCAGCGTTCTGAATACCGGAAGCATCACCGCTTCCAACACGCTGACGGTCAATACCGGCACGCTGACCAATCAGGCCAACCAGGTCAACGTCGGGGAGATCTGGCAGTACGTTCAGGATGCCGGCTTCTCGAAGACGAGCGGCACCGAGGTCCAGCCGGGTGGGTTCATGAACGCGGCCAACATGGATCTGAATGTGCAGACGCTGAACCAGATCGGCGGTGCTCTGCAGAAACTCAACGCGGACGGCACGCTCGACCAGGGCGGAACCCAGCAATTGCTGGCGAACCTGCAGCAACAGTTCGGCGGCGCCTTCACGCAAACCGCCGTGCATGACGACCTTCACACGGACTTCGTTGCCCAAGGTGGGGGGGGCCGACTTATGTCGTTGCAGCAATTGCGATCGCCGCGTCGATTGTAACCGGTGGCGCGACCCTTGCTGCACTGGGCCCGGTGCTTTCCGGTGCACTGGCGGGGATGGTCGGCGCATTCGCGTCTCAGGCATTCTCGGGGAATGGCATCGATCTCGTTCAGATCGCGGAGGCCGGTGCCGTTGCCGCCCTGAGGGCGGGGGCGTTCTCGGCTGCCAACGTTGGCGGTACGCAGGCTCTTCAGCAGCTCGGCGGCAAGATCGCGAGCGGCGCAACAATTACAGCGAGCGACATTGGGAACGCAGTTCAACTGATCGCTGAACGAAGCGTAATCACTGCGGGCGTTGACACGGCGATCTACGGCGGAAGCTTTGGGCGAGCGCTGGGGTACAGCGCTCTCAGCGATGTTGCGGCTGTGGGGGCGGCTACGATCGGGGCAGCCTCGGTGAACAATCCTATGTTCGCCGAGGGTAGTCCCGGCTATGTGTTGGCGCACTCAGGACTGGGTTGTGCGATGTCAGCCGCCGAAGGTAACGGGTGTGCTGGTGGGGCCATTGGCGGGGCCGCTAGTTCCATCGCGCCACCTCTCGTTCGCGATGCGCTTTATAACGGTACCGAGACCGTCGCATATACGACCAACAGCGATGGAACAACTACACGCACGACTAGCTACGAGAACGCCAACTACAACGCAGTTACCGTCGCAACGTCCACGTTGCTTGCAGGCGCATTCGCGAACGCCTTAGGGCAGAACTCGTCTGGTGCAGTTGATGCGGCGCAGAACGAGGTGTTTAACAATACCGACAGCACGAAGTCGACCATCATTCAAACTATTCAGGCATGGGCCGCCGTTCTAAATCCGACGACGTTGCCTGGTCTGCTGAGCAGCTACGCGAAAAATACGTCAGCTCAGCAGATTGCGTCAGGTTTGGGCGACGCGGCACTGAGTGATGCGAACGATGTGCAGAAATGGGCTGACCAATTTGCAGCTCTGGTAAAGCAAAACGTTCCGACGGGACCGGCCCCTGCTGATCCGCTGGGCGGCCCGACGAGCGGTGGCGGCGCAGGGCCTAATGCCTTCGCGATTGTCGCTGAAGCCGTCGAGTGCGGCATTAGTGTGGCCGCATGCGTTGCGGCAATGTCGGCTGCCACCGGCGTGACAGTGAAGACCCCGCCAAACGCGATATTTTCAAGTGGAGGTAATAGTGATGAGCCGGGCGGCAATGCCTCGACCAGTAGCGCTGGCACTAACGGCGCCTCGCTGGGTAACGGCGCGCAAAAAGCCCTCGACGCTGTCCTCACCACGCCTTCGGTGGAGCCCACAAGCAGTGGCTATATCAATAGCACTAAAATCTGCCAGAGTAGTTGCGTTGTCGACGGTCTAACTTCCTCACAGGAAGCACTCCTGCAAAGTATTGTCCGGAACGGGGATAAGAGTGGATTCTTGACAGAGTCGCTGGTTGATTCCATTGCGGAAAGCGGCAATTACAATATCATGGGTGAAACCAAATTCGGATCCAACAACGGACTTGATCACGTGCTCGAAAGGCCTGATGGAAGCGTCACGATTATTGTTGATTCGAAGCAGATAAATAATGGTAGCGTCCGGCTGGGGACGACGCAGGCAGGGATACAGCTTAGTCCGAATTGGATTGAGTCCGCGTTGGAAAACTTGCCGGATGGTTTCCCGGCGAGGAGCGCTATTACAAATGCCCAAAGGAATGGGACTTTATACACAGCTGTTGCCGGGGTTGATAAAACAACGGGAAAATTGGTTGTTATGCCGGTTAAATTTAAGTAATGAAGGAGGCTGTGTGAAAAACGCGCTAGGTAGAAGTGACGCCATGATTAGGTTGACTCATGCGATTGATTATCGCGACGACTATCTGTCGAAAGGCACTGTGACCCAATGTCTTGATCACATTGAGAATGGTACTGGAAGCCCTACCGGTTGCTTGCATACTTTAAAAATTTTTGCTGGAGCCTCAGCTGTGGTAGCTTGGTATCACGAAGGGGATCTGGTTTCGCTGAAAAATTGGTGCTACGTTCGGGCAAAGCTTGAATTTATATTGATGCAGCCGCCATACAGTGAGACTGGTGGAAGTGCGGCATATGAAAACCGAGCTTTACATGGATTTTTCTACATAATTTCCGAACATGCCGATCTGATAAATTGGTATTCGAAATTGGATAATATATTTGACGTTAAGCGAATTAATAATCCAAAATTGTTTGATTTTTGGACGGAGCAATTTTTCATTGCTCTGAGAGGCGAATGGGACATCTTGGCCGAGCGATGCGAATTAATCTTGGCGAATCCGCCATCAGCTAGCCGTGAAAAGAAATTCTTGATTGACCATCGTTTCTATCTGGCTCTTGCGCGCGGAGAGATTCTGGAGATGAAGTCAATTATTGAGGAGCTGGTTACTGAGAAAATGCTTAAAAAGCGGGCTGCCCTCGAGGGCGGTTTTACCGCTGACTTGATCTGTACGCCTGCGCTGCTCTATAGCAAACTCGCGTGGCGCTGGGGGTATCAAATCGAGGTTGACAGTCCTTATATTCCGAAACAGTGGCTTCCGGTTGAGCCTCTTGCTCAATACACAGACCCGTTTGATTTTATGCGTGAGTACAACGTCCGTGTATAGATGAAGATGGCCCGCGTCAACGGACAGATCTGCAACGGGGTATTGACAGGTGGATTAGCTTCCATTGAGCGTTGAGTCGCGGGTTGTCCACGGCCGGGCGGCAGCTTCACTTTGAAGAAATGATGTCGAGCGAAGCGAATGTGTTGCGTTTGCATTCGCGCGCATGGCCGCGTTATCAGGCTGCGGAAATACCGACGACAGCAAGTCAGCGGATGAGTCGGTCGAAAGAGATCCACATCGATTTGCGCGAGTCGCTCCGACTGACCCGCAATGCTTTCCAGCGCCACGATCAGTTGCTCATTGTCATTCGCCGACCAACCACCGATCAACCGCCGATTCGGACCGACTGTGCGATTGCGGCCAGCCGTGGTCCCGTTCTTCACAGAGGAACTAAACGATGCGGGCAGAAAACCCGAGTCCTCAATCACCGTTACGGAGCGAATACGGCGCCAGACGAAATGCATCCAAAGAATTCTATGCGCGCTAGCAGCACGCGCCTCGTTGAGGATCGTCCGGCGCGTATCTGCCGGATTTGCCGGGGCGCGCGCCGATCCTCTGTACAATTGCCCGATCGAAAACCGATGTGAGCCCGTTCGCGGTGCCAGCTCGAGCGGCATGGCGGCGAGGCCGGTTCTGCACGCCTGAGCGCGAATCGCACCGCCGCAATGCCTGCAACGTGTGTTTTAAACATCGACCCACCCCGATCCCATCGACCGAATTCATGGCCATTACCTACAAGACTCCCGACGACATCGCCAAGCTGCGCATCTCCGGCCGCCTCGCCGCGGACGTGCTCGCGATGATCGGCGAGCACGTCAAGGCCGGTGTCTCCACCGACGAGCTCGACGCGCTGTGCAACGACTACATCGTCAACACGCAAAAATCGATTCCGGCGAACGTCGGCTATCTGGGCTTTCCGAAGACGGTCTGTACCTCGGTCAATCAGGTGGTGTGCCACGGCATACCCAATCGCAGCGAGATCCTGAAGGACGGCGACATCATCAATATCGACGTCGCGATCATCAAGGACGGCTACTTCGGCGACACCAGCCGCATGTACTGCGTCGGCCAGCCGAGCACGGTGGCGCGTCAGCTGATCGACACGACCTATGAAGCGATGCTGGCCGGCATCCGCGAGGTGAAGCCGGGCGCGACGCTCGGCGACATCGGCTATGCGATCCAGAAGACCGCGCAGCGCGACGGCTTCTCGATCGTGCGCGACTACTGCGGACACGGCATCGGCAAGGTCTACCACGAAGACCCGCAAGTGCTGCACTACGGCCAGCCTGGGCAGGGCGTGCGCCTGAAGCCCGGCATGGTCTTCACGATCGAACCGATGATCAACGCGGGCCGCGCCGGCACCACGGTGCAGCGCGACGGCTGGACCGTGGTCACCAAGGACCGTTCGCTGTCGGCCCAATGGGAGCATATGGTCGCCGTAACCGAAGACGGCTACGAGCTGCTCACGCCGTGGCCGGACGGCACCGGCGACTACGAGGCGCCCTGAGCACGCCGCCCAGGCGCTACGCCGAACCGGCAGGGCCGGCGGCGGGCGTGCGAAATGCTGCGCGGATTGGGCGCGGTTCCTGTGCCGTGGCCCCGCGCCGCCGTCCCGTCCTGCAAATAAGGATTTGACTCGCGCGCCGGTTCGGTTAAAGCTACGCGTTAGGATTTCAAGGGGTTTTCGTCTGCATGAATCCGTCATTGACTGTTCGCCGTATTGCCGCTGATCAGGGCGCCGTTTTTCGCGAACTCCGTACTGCGTCGCTGCGGGAGGCGCCCTATGCCTTCGGCGAAACGCTTGAGGACGCTTTGTCGGCAGATGCCGCCAGTTTCGACGCCACCGCCGCCTCACACGCTGTTTCCCTTGCCGCCACCAGCTTCATCCTCTATACCGAGGGTCATCCCGCCGGACTGATCGAAGCATATTTCGACGACACCGCGGCGCGCCGCGCGCTCGTCTGTGAGTTATGGGTGGCGCCGGCCGTGCGTCATCTGCGGGGCGGCGAGCTGCTGGTCGACACGGCCAGCGCCTGGCTCGCGAGCGAAGGCGCGATGGAAATCTACGCGTGGGTCGCCGATGCCAACCGCAATGCGATGCGCTTCTACGAGGCGCTCGGCTTCGGCCCGACCGGCGAGCATCGCCGTGTCGCGCGCGCGCCCGAGCAGGCGGAAAGCCTGCTGGTGCGCCACGTGCCGACCACGTCTCAGGTGTTTGAGCAGTGATCCCGCGAGCGGCGCGCAGCAGCCTGCCGCTCAAGTCCCATCCGCGTCTGTACAGCGTCGTGGCCCATCGCGCGGTTCAAGCGCGGCTGTGGCGGCGCGCTCTATCGGCAAAAAAGCTCGCCGCCCGCGTGGACGCCTGTAAAATACGCAAAATTTTTTGCCGAACGCTATGTCGCCCAAGAAATCACCCTTTTTCGAACTCCGCAGCGGCTCTGTCGACACGCTCCTGTTCGTGGTCAAGACAACCGACCTCGAAGCCATGCGTGCCGAACTGACGCGGCGCTTCGAGGCGACCCCGGAATTTTTCGCTAACGACGTCGTCGCGCTCGACGTGCGGCGCCTCGCCGAGAACGAACGCGTACCGCTCGCCGAGATCGCGCAGTTGCTCGAGAGCGTGCGTATGCGCCCGGTCGGCGTGGTCGCCAACGCGCAGCAAGCATGGGCGGCCGAATCGGCGTTGCCATTGCTCGAAGCGCGCGATCACCGCGGCGCTGCCGCAAAATCCGCCGACGAAGAAACCGTGACCGCGGCCGCACCGGCGCCGGTTGCTACCGCCGCGACGGCTACACCACCGGCCGATCTCTTCGAAGGCGCCGGCACGCACGCAGCCGGCACGCCCGCAGCCGGAACGCATGCAGCCGGAACGCCGGCCACGGCCGCCGCGGTCGAACCGGCACGCGCAGCCGAGCCCGTACGCCTTGCCACCTCATCGCAAACGATGGTGGTCGACAAGCCGTTGCGTTCCGGTCAGCGCATCTACGCAAAGGGCGATCTGGTCGTGCTCGGTCTGGTGAGCTACGGCGCCGAGGTCATCGCGGAAGGCAACATCCATATTTACGCGCCGCTGCGCGGCCGGGCGTTGGCCGGCGTGCAGGGCAATCACGACGCGCGCATTTTCTGCACGTGTCTCGAGCCGGAACTGATCTCGATCGCGGGCATCTATCGAACGACCGAGAACCCGCTGCCTGCCGACGTGCTCGGCAAGCCGGTGCAGATCTGGCTCGAAGAAGAAAAACTGATGATCGAACCGTTGCGGCTCACCTGATTGGCATGAAGCGCGCGCTGCCCAGAACGGTTTCGGCACGCACCGTTGCACGCTAAATATGACCGCACATAATTGACGAATTTGACGAACACAAGGTAAGGGTAATGGCAAAAATCATTGTGGTGACTTCGGGCAAGGGTGGCGTGGGCAAGACGACCACGAGCGCGAGCTTTGCGTCGGCCCTCGCGCTGCGGGGCAGCAAAACCGCCGTGATCGACTTCGACGTCGGCCTGCGTAACCTTGACCTCATCATGGGCTGCGAGCGCCGTGTGGTGTACGACCTGATCAACGTGATCCAGGGCGAAGCCAATCTGAACCAGGCGCTCATCAAGGACAAGAAGTGCGAGAACCTGTTCATCCTGCCGGCCTCGCAAACGCGTGACAAAGACGCGCTGACCATGGAAGGCGTCGAGAAGGTCATCGACGATCTGATCGCGATGGACTTCGAATACATCGTCTGCGATTCGCCGGCGGGTATCGAATCGGGCGCGCTGCTGGCCATGCATTTCGCCGACGAAGCACTGATCGTGACGAACCCGGAAGTGTCGTCGGTGCGCGACTCGGACCGTATCCTCGGCATCCTGTCGTCGAAGACCAAGCGCGCGATCGAAAGCAAGGAGCCGATCAAGGAACATCTGCTGATCACCCGCTACAACCCGAAGCGCGTCAGCGAAGGCGAAATGCTGTCGCTCACCGACATCCAGGAAATTCTGCGCATCGACCTGATCGGCGTGATTCCCGAATCGGAAGCGGTGCTGCATGCGTCGAACCAGGGCTTGCCCGCTGTGCACATGGACGGCACGGACGTCGCCGAAGCCTATAAGGATGTCGTGTCGCGTTTCCTCGGCGAGCAGAAATCGCTTCGCTTTACCGATTACCAGAAGCCAGGCCTCCTGCAGCGCCTCTTCGGCACCAAGTAAGGGGAGCGCACGTAATGTCGATTCTTTCGTTTTTGCTGGGCGAGAAGAAGAAATCCGCGTCGGTAGCGAAGGAACGCCTGCAGTTGATCATCGCGCACGAGCGCGCCGGCGGCCATGCGCCTGCCGATTACCTGCCTGCGTTGCAACGCGAACTGGTAGCCGTGATTTCGAAGTACGTGAAGATTTCCCACGACGATATTCGCGTGAGTCTCGAACGCCAGGACGACCTCGAAGTGCTCGAGGTCAAGATCGAAATACCGCAGGCCTGATTGTTCACGGCTTGCGTCGCTCTGCTTCGGATTGCTCCACATGACGTGCTGCGCGCCTCGCTTTGTTTCGTCGATCGGACGTGATGGAGTGGGGCTCGTAAGCGCATCCTTCGCGGGCCGCTGCTTGCGCAGCTACTCGCGCCGCCATGCCGCCGTCGAAATAATCCGTTGCACTTCAGAGCCGCCCGCTACACGCGCTGCAGTCAGCCTGTTCGTCCCCTCGCGCATTAAACGGATAACGCCACATCCGGTGTCTATCCGCAGAGGGAAAACATGAACAGGACCTTTCGCTTGCTGCTCGCTCAGGCCTTATTGACCGTCGCCGGCGCGGCTGGTGTATCTGCGCGCGCCGGCGGTTGCCGTCTACTGATGGGCGGCGCCGGGGCTGTCTTCTGCGGGGGGGGGGCGCCATTGACCGTCGCGGCCGCGGCAGGCTCGGGCGTCTCGGAAGGGTGAATTATAGCCACCGCTGGATTGGCCAAATTGTTTGAAGGAATTTTGAAATATATTCAAAGCGGTATTTGTAAGGCGTGGTGCGTATATGTAACGCGTCGTATTAAGAACCGCATCGCATGCTGCGGTCTTCAGCGTTGATTACCCTAATCGTCGGCTAAAATAGTTTGACGTTTGAACAACTAACAGGTCCTCAATGAAGCGAGTCCTTATCGTCAAGGTCACGTCACTCGGCGATATCGTGCAGGCGCTGCCAGTTGTCGCCGACATCAAACGCGCTTATCCCGGCGTTCAAGTGGACTGGGCGGCTGACGAAGCATTCGCCGAAGTGGTGCAATGGAGCCAGGGTGTGGATCGCGTGCTGTGCGCGCCGCTGCGCCGCTTCAAGAAAGCACGCCGGTGGGCCGATTTCAAAGCGATCGCCGCGTCGATCGCCGAATTGCGCGTCTACCGCTACGACTTCATCGTCGACATTCACGGTGTCTATAAGAGCGCGATCATCGCCTTTCTCGCGCGCTCGTCGCAGCGTATCGGGTATCAGTCCCAGGATCTCGGCGAGCGCGGCGCCGCGTTTGCCTATACCGGCCGCTTCGGTCCGCGTCCGCAGTGCAATGCGTGGCACGGCATGCGTATCAGCGCGGGTCAAGCGCTCGGCTATGAGGTCGAAGGGCCGGCCGTCTACAATCTGCGTCTGCCCGATCCGGCCGCGGCGCCGTTCGCGGCGGACAGCGCGCCGGTCGCCGCGCTGTTTCACGCCACGTCCAAAGACGACAAGAAGTGGCCGATTCCCCATTGGGTAACGGTCGGCCGCGAGTTGGCCGAGCGCGGTTTCCAGGTGGTGTTGCCGTGGGGCTCGGAGGGCGAGCGAGCCGAGGCGCAGAAGATTGCCTCGCAGGTGCCGGACGCAACTGTCCTGCCGAAGATGAGCGTGACCGAAATCGCGCAGATGATCGATGCATGCGCGCTGGTGATCGGCACCGATACCGGCTTCGTCCACCTCTCGCATGCGTTGCAGAAGCGCACCGTGATGATCTTCGTCGCGACGTCGCCGTCGCATTGCGGCGTTGAAGCGCCGTTCCGTTCGATTTCCATCGGCGACGGCCGGTCGGTGCCGTCGATCTACGCAGCGCTCGACGCAATCGACTACGTGTGCACCGATCCGAACGCCATCGAAACAGAGCGCGGCTCGGCTGCGGCCTGAACGCTTCTCGCGCTTTCGCGCAAACCTTTGGTCAAAAGAAAAGAGGCGCGACGCGCACTCGCCCGATCAGACCGGCGCTGCCACGGAACGCCTCCGAAAATCGCCCGCGTCGGGGAACGGCGGGCGGAGAGGAATCAATGAGCGGCATTGCGCATTACACGCTTGTTAAATCTGTCGCTTTTCGTTGAGCACCTGATTGGCCACGCGCGCTGTTTTCCGTTCACCGTGGCTCGCGGCGTAGTACGCGAGCGCGGCTAATTCATGCACATCATCAGCAGCTTTATCCGCGCACCCGCCGCCGGCCGGGCCTGCGCCGGGTCGGGATGTTCAACGCAGTATAGGCGGTGTTCTCTTCCGATGTGAGCCGGTCGCGGCCACGCTCGGCAACCTGGCGGTTACAGGGCGCAATCGTGTAACACGTTGGTGACCTTCCCTTACAAATCGCAACGCTCGCACGAGGCGGCGTCGTGTTCAATCGAGTCATTCGGGGTTGGCTCGAATGACTCTGACACAAAGGGAGAACAACGTGAAACGCTTGATCCTGACTTTGATTGCAGGCTCGCTGCTGGCTACGGCGCTCGGCGGCTGCATCGTCGCCCCGGCGCCGGGTTACTACTACGGCGGTGGCGGCTACTACCATCACGGTGGCTACTACTACTACTAGCTACTAGCGGCTAGCGGCTAACCGCTAACGGCTCGCAGTGCATGTACAGCGCTGAAGCATGCGACCGCCACGGGCCCGCATGGGCTCTGGCAGTCGCAACCGTGGTGCGGGCCGCCTCGCGAGGCGGCCCGCAACGCTTACGCTACTTACGCTAGCAGCATTTCGAAAGCGACCACGGCGGTGATCGCCGCCGCGTTCGCGGCCAGCGCTTCCACCACGATGCCTTTCCAGCTCGCCGGGCGAAAGCACAACGTCAGCAGCAGCGAACACAGCAACGCCAGCGCAATGATCACGACGACGTCTGCGTTGTGGAGATGAATGTTCATCCGGGCCTCCCTGCTTGCCAAAGGGTTATTCGACCCGAGTATAGGCAAGTCAAAAAGGCACGCAAGACCGGGAAGTGACTCAGGACGCGGCGTGCCCCCTCGTTACATCAGGCGCGTATCGCGCGTCTCGCGCATGCACAGCACGCCGATCATGCTGACAGCCGCGGCGATCGATACATACGCGCCTACCCAGCTCAGTCCGCCGTGCGCGGCCAGTACTTGCGCGATATACGGCGCCACTGACGCGCCGAGAATCCCGCCGAGGTTATACGACACGCCTGCACCGGTGTAGCGCACGTTGGTCGGGAACAGTTCCGGCAGCAACGCGCCCATCGGCGCGAAGGTCACGCCCATCAGGAACAGTTCGATCACGAGGAACAGCAGCACCAGCGGCGTCTGACCGCTGCCGAGCAGCGGCGCCATCGCGAAGCCGGACAGGATCGCCGCGAGGATGCCGGCGATCAGCACCGGCTTGCGTCCATAGCGGTCGCTGGCCCACGCCGACAGCGGTGTGGCGAGCGCCATGAACACCACCGCGATGCACAGCATGCCGAGGAAGGCCGGCCGCGGAATGTGCAGCACCGACACGCCGTACGACAGCGAGAACGTCGTGGCGTTGTAGAACAGCGTGTAGCAAACCACCATCGCCAGTGCGCCGAGCAGCGTCGGCCGCCAGTGTTGCGAGAGCAGCGTCGCGATCGGCACCTCCACGCGCTCCTTGCGTTCGATGGCCGCCTGGAAGGCCGGCGTTTCCGCGATCTTCAGACGCACATACAGGCCGAGCACGACCAGCACCGCGCTGACGAGGAACGGCACGCGCCAGCCCCAACTGCGGAATTGCTCGTCGGAGAGCGACAGCGCGAGGCCGAAGAACAGACCGTTGGAGGCCAGAAAACCGATCGACGGCCCGAGTTGCGGGAACATGCCGAACCAGCCGCGCTTGCCCGCCGGCGCGTTCTCGGTGGCGAGCAGCGCGGCGCCGCCCCATTCGCCGCCGAGGCCGATGCCTTGACCGAAACGCAAAATGCATAACAGGATCGGCGCGAGGCTGCCGATCGAGTCGTAGCCCGGCACCAGACCGATCAGCGTGGTGGACAAGCCCATCACCAGCAGGGAAGCGACCAGTGTCGATTTACGGCCGATCCGGTCGCCGAAATGACCGAACAGGAACGAGCCGATCGGCCGCGCGATGAACGCGATGCCGAACGTGACGAAGGCCGACAACGCTTGAGCGGTCGCCGAGCCGTGCGGGAAAAACACCGGTCCGATGACGAGCGCCGCGGCGGTCGCGTAGACGTAGAAATCGTAGAACTCGATCGCGGTGCCGATGAAGCTCGCGAAGATAATCCGCGCGCTGCTGTTTTGCCCGCTTGCATTGGGCTGGGCCGCGGAAATCGGCGAAGTGGACATGCAGGGTCTCCTTGTGTCGTGACGCCGCCGGGCGCCGGGCCGCGTTGGCGGACGGCGTGGGTTCAGGCGGCATCTTTGTTCAGGGTCGTGCGCCTCGGCGCGTCTCGCTGGCCTGTCAAGGCCACGCGCGATGAAGGCGACGATGCGCAACGATGCGCGACAGCTTACAACGGCAGCCGGCGGCGGACGTACGCGAAAGCGCCGATACCAGGGAATAACCAGGTGCGTTGCAGGCGTCGAGCAGCTGGCGCGCCAGGGGCTGGGCGGCCGGTTCAGCGCCAGGCGCTCATCGTCGGGCAGGCGCCAACCGGGTCAGTTGTCGGTAAGCGTAGCCAGGGCATCGAGCAGGCAGCGCGCGCGGATGACGCGGCGACGCTGCAATCGGGCGCTCGCCGCGCCGGCGGGTGAGCGGGCGGCGACAGCCATGCCGGAAGGCTCCGGCGGGAGGAATCGGAAAATTATAGCGAGCGCGGCCGCAGCGCAGCAAGGCGGCGCATGGCGTATCGCGTGGCTTACCGTCAGCCGCATTCAGTCGATGGCTTGCGCTTGCGGTGACGCGAACGTGCGCAACTGGAACTTGCCGTCGTCGTTGAAGAGCCAGTCTTCGAACAGTTCGAGCTGGCCACGGCTGTTCAGCAATTTGCCGGGTGGCTGCGGCAGCGGCGCGGCACGGCGCAACGTTGCAAGCGCGGTGCTCTCGGCTTCGTTGTCGCCGTTGGTGCGATACACCGCCGATTGGACCAGCTGACCGTTGCTGTCGACCGTGAACGAGACCACCACCAGCGAGCGCAGCATCGCTTGCGGCGTGCCGCGCAGCACATAGGATGGATTGCGCTCGATGATGCGTTGGGCGACGGCGCTGCGGTACTGATCGAGTGTCAGGCTGTTGATGGCGGCCACCGGCGTCTGGACGACCGGCCGTTGCGGCAGCGTGATGGTGCAGCCGGCCACGGCGAGCGCCAGCATCGCAGTTGTCGCCAACGCGGTGCTGCGCACGTGCGATGGACATGCGCAGACGCGTGAAGCAAAGCGTTCAGTAAAGCGGCGAAGGTGGCGCGCGCGGCTGAGCATCGTCGTAGAAGCATTGAAACCAGATCTAACTGGATGGTAGTCAAAAAGCGCAAGGATGCAATTGGCGTTCGCCCTGCGATGCGATGCAACGAAGGTAGTGCGTTCGCAAGCCCGCTGAGCGTGACGCCGGCGCTGCTTACCCGCGAATTGACTTACCATCGCGTAACGCCCAATCCGGAACAGAAACAGAAACCAACGCCATGATTACCTGCTATCTGCGCTACATCATCGACCCGTACAAACTGAAAGAATTCGAGCACTACGGCAAGCTGTGGATTCCGTTGGTCGAAAAATTCGGCGGCCGCCATCACGGCTATTTTTTGCCGTCCGAAGGCGTGAGCAATGTAGCGCTCGCGATGTTCTCGTTCGAATCGCTGGCGGCTTACGAGGCGTATCGCATCGAGTCGATGGGCGATCCCGACTGTCAGGCCGCGTTCGCGTATGCGGAACAGACGCGCTGCATCGTCAGCTATGAGAGGAGTTTCTTCAGGCCGGTTTTCAGTTGATCGCGCGCTCTGTAATGGCCTGAAATAAGGCCGGATTCCTCTGCGGCCGAAACACGCCTACACTCTGATGTCCTCTTTCGAGAGGCATCGGTGGAAGTCTTTCATTTAGCCCGCTTCGTGCGGGCTTTCTTTTGTGCGCCGTCCGCCGCCCGCCGCTTGCCTGGCCTGAAAAACAAAAAAGGCGAACCCGCCGGTGGGTTCGCCTTTTGCCATGTCGCCCGTGCGTAAGAACGCGCCGGACTGCGTTGTTTGACGAGTCGCGTTACTTCAACGCGTCCCGTGCAGCCTTGACGGCCGCAAGAACCTGTTCGGGCGCCGTGCCGCCCGCATGATTGCGGCTCGCCACCGACCCTTCGAGCGTCAGATACGAGAACACATCTTCGCCGATCAGATGCGCGACGTTCGGCAACTCGCTGCGCATTTCCTCGAGCGTCAGGTCGGCCAGATCGCAGCCGCGATCGACGCACACCCGCACCGCCAGCGCGACCGCTTCGTGCGCATCGCGGAACGGCAGGCCGCGCTTGACCAGATAGTCGGCGAGATCGGTTGCCGTGGAGAAGCCTTGCAACGCGGCGTCGCGCATGGCTTGCGGCTTCACCTCGATGCCGGCCACCATCTCGGCAAAAATCCGCAGCGTATCGGCAACCGTATCGACGGTGTCGAACAGCGGCTCCTTGTCTTCCTGGTTGTCCTTGTTGTACGCGAGCGGCTGGCCTTTCATCAACGTCAACAGCGCCATCAGATGGCCGTTCACGCGGCCGGTCTTGCCGCGCGCCAGTTCCGGCACGTCCGGGTTCTTCTTCTGCGGCATGATCGACGAACCGGTGCAGAAGCGGTCGGCCAGATCGATGAAGCCCACGCGCGGGCTCATCCACAACACCAGTTCCTCCGAGAAGCGCGACACGTGCGTCATCACCAGCGCCGACGCTGCCGTGAATTCGATCGCGAAGTCGCGATCGGACACCGCATCCAGCGAGTTCGCGCAGATGCCGTCGAAGCCGAGCGTTTTCGCCACTGCGTGACGGTCGATCGGATAGCTGGTGCCTGCCAAAGCCGCCGCGCCCAGCGGCAGACGGTTCACGCGCTTGCGGCAATCGAGCATGCGCTCGGCGTCGCGCGAAAACATTTCGACGTAGGCCAGCAGGTGATGGCCGAACGTGACCGGCTGCGCGACTTGCAGGTGCGTGAAGCCGGACATGATGGTCGACGCGTTCTGCTCGGCCATGTCGAGCAGGGCCGTGCGCAGATCCTTCAGCAGGCCGCCGATCCGGTCGATTTCGCCGCGCAGCCACAGACGGATATCCGTCGCGACCTGGTCGTTGCGCGAGCGGCCGGTATGCAGGCGCTTGCCGGCGTCGCCGATCAGCGCGGTCAGGCGTGCCTCGATGTTCAGGTGGACGTCTTCCAGATCGAGTTGCCACTCGAACTCGCCACGCTCGATTTCACCCTTGATTTGCGCCATGCCGCGTTGGATCGCGGCCAGGTCGTCGGCGGCGATGATCTTCTGCGCGGCCAGCATCGAGGCGTGCGCGAGCGACCCTTCGATATCGACGAGCGCCAGACGCTTGTCGAAGAAAACCGACGACGTATAGCGTTTGACGAGTTCCGACATCGGCTCCGAGAAGCGAGCCGACCAGGCTTCGCCTTTTTTGTGCAGTTGGGACGTCATGGTGTTTGGCAGTTGAGCGGTGAGGAGGCTGACGGCGTTTGCGTAAGGTATGCGGGCGCCGCCGAAGCGAAGAAAGACAGAGATTTTAACACCGGGGCGGGGGTGCCAAATGGCGCCGGCGGCCTGTGGCGGTTATTCGGGCAAAAAGCATCCCAAGGCACCGCCGGCCTAAGCGGGTTGTTCGGTCACGGGCGGCGGTAAAGGCGCTGTCGCTGCGGCGCCTATTCGCGCACCAGCACCACCAGCTTCAGATCTTCGCGATGCGCGGGTTTGAAGGTGATCTGGTCGTAGACGATGCGGCCGTCGCGCGGATGGTTGAATTCGCGCCGTCCGCCTTCGCGGCCGCCCACGTCTTGCGACGCCCAGAAGCGCGCGAACGCGTCGCTGGCGGCGCTCAGCGAGTCGATCAGCGCGCGCGTGGGCGCATCGTTCAGATGGCGGATCGAGTCGGCGCGAAATTCGGCGGCGAGGCGCCGCGCGCGCGTTTCCCAGTCGAGGATCAATTCGCGCGCGGCCGGCTCGGTGAACGTGTAGCGCAGCAGATTGCGGTCGTGCGCGCCGTCCAGCCAGCCGACGAAGAGGTCGGAGGCGCGTTCGTTCCAGGCCAGCGCATTCCATTGGCGATCGAGCACATAAGCCGGTGCGTTCACCAGTTGCACGGTTTGCAGCAGCGTGGCGGGTGCATCGGCGGCGGCCGGGTCGGGCTCGGCCGGATCGCGCTGGGCGGCCAGTTCGAACAGATACGCGCGCTCGGCGCGCGACAGTTGCAGCGCTACGGCGATCCGCGCCAGCGCATCGGCCGATGCGGATACCGGCCGTCCCTGTTCGATCCATGTGTACCAGGTCGGGCTGACACCGCATAACTGCGCGACTTCCTCGCGCCGCAAACCCGGCGTACGGCGGCGCGGGCCCGGCGGCAGGCCGACCGCTTGCGGCGAGAGCCGCTCGCGGTGCGCGCGGATGAAGTCGCCGAGCGCGCGGGCGGGCGTTGCGTCGAGTGGCGGCGGGTGGTCGGCTGAGGACGGCGTGGTCATTCTGGGTAGTCGTTCGGCGTGGTCGTTCAGATCAAGCGCCACTTGGCGGGTGTTATCGATACCAGAATAATTGCTTAACTTGTACTGGTACACGGCGGGCTCTATTGTAACGGCTGGAACGGCGCGCAGCGTTCCAACCCGATCCCACACAAGTAACCGGAGCCTCCCATGAAACATCACGATCAGGTCGCCGACGCCTTCGGCTCGACCGCCGCCGCGTATTTGACGAGTCAGACGCATGCCACCGGCGCCGATCTGCAGACGCTGGCCGATTCGATCGCGGCGACCCCGGGCGCGACGGTGCTCGACATGGGCTGCGGCGCGGGCCACGCGAGCTTCGCGGTGGCGCCGCATGCCGAAGCGGTAATCGCCTACGACATCGCGCCGCAGATGCTGGCAACGGTCGAAGGCGCGGCGCGCGAGCGCGGCCTCGCCAATATCCGCACGCAACAGGGCGCCGCCGAAACGTTGCCGTTCGACGCTCATTCTTTCGACTGGGTCATCAGCCGGATGAGCGCGCATCACTGGCACGACGTGCCGCGCGCCCTGGCCGAGGTGCGCCGCGTCCTGAAGCCGGGCGGCAAGGTGTTGTTCATCGACATCGCCGGCATCGATCATCCGCTGCTCGACACGCATATTCAGGCGGTGGAATTGCTGCGCGACGGCTCGCACATTCGCGACTATCGTGCCGACGAATGGATCGCGCTCTTCGAAGCAGCTGGTTTTACGGCGACGATTCGCGAGCGTTGGCGGATTGCGATCGAGTTCGAATCGTGGGTGGCGCGCATGCGCACGCCTGAGCCGCGTGTGGTGGCGATCCGCTCGCTGTGGAACAGCTCGCCCGATGAAGTGCGCCAGTATTTCGACGTGCAGGAAGACGGCTCGTTCAAACTCGACGCGTTGATGGTCGAAGCGCAATAAGCAGCGCAGTAAAGCAGGGCAATAAGCCGCGCGACAAGCCCCAAAAAAAGAAAACGGCGGAATGCCGCAACCGACATTCCGCCGCGTGCAGCGGACCGTTCGAACATAGCGGGGCGCAGCAAGCCGCCCACCCGCCGCGTCGCAAAGAAGCGTCAGCCCGTATTCCGCAGGCCCGCCGCGATCCCGTTGATGCTCAGATGAATCCCGCGACGCACGCGCGCGTTCGTATCGCCCGCGCGGTGACGCTTGAGCAGTTCCACCTGCAGGTGATTGAGCGGGTCGAGATACGGGAAGCGGTTCTTGATCGAACGCGCGAGCAGCGGATTTTCCGCGAGCCGCTCGCTCTTGCCGCTGATCTCCGACAACACTTTCGAGGTGCGCTCCCATTCCGCGACGATCCGCTCGAAGACGTGCTTGCGCAGTTTCTTGTCGGAGACCAGCTGCGCGTAGCGCGAGGCCACCGCGAGGTCAGTCTTCGCCAGCACCATGTCCATGTTCGACAGCAGAGTCGAGAAGAACGGCCACGTCTTGTACATCTTCTTGAGCAGCGCGAGACGGCGTGCGCGTTCCGCGTCGCTTGGCGCGCCGTCCAGATGCGCGGCCACCGCGCTGCCGAAACCGTACCAGCCGGTCAGCAGCAAACGGCATTGGCCCCATGAGAAGCCCCACGGAATCGCGCGCAGATCTTCGATCTTGCGTTGCTTCGGGTCCTGCAATTTACGCGAAGCCGGACGGCTGCCGATGTTCAGCTCGGCGATCTCCGAGATCGGCGTCGATTCGAAGAAGTACTCCTTGAAGCCAGGCGTCTCGTAGACCAGCGCGCGATACGACGCCATCGCCGCATCGGACAATTGCTGCATCGTCTCTTCGAAAACGGGCAGTTGCGCGGGCGCATTGCCGTGCGGCAGCAGCGATGCTTCAAGCGTCGCGGCGACCACGGTTTCGAGGTTGCGCCGACCGATTTCCGGATTGCCGAACTTGCTGGCGATCACCTCGCCTTGCTCGGTCAGGCGGATCTGACCGTCGACGGTGCCCGGCGGCTGCGACAGAATCGCCTGATAAGTCGGGCCGCCGCCGCGGCCGACCGTGCCTCCGCGTCCATGGAACAGGCGCAGCGTCACGCCGCGCTCGTTGAACAGCGACACCAGCGCGAGCTCGGCGCGGTACAGCTCCCAGTTCGACGTGAGGAAACCGCCGTCCTTGTTGCTGTCCGAGTAGCCGAGCATCACTTCCTGCTCGTTGCCCTGATGTTCGATCAGCGCGCCGACGCCCGGCAGCGCGATCAGATCGCGCATGATGTGCGATGCGTTGCGCAAGTCGGGGATCGTCTCGAACAGCGGAATCACCATGAGCGCGGCCCTGGCCGGATCGTTGGCGTCGCCGAGACGACCATGCAGCAGGCCCGTTTCTTTCTGCAGCAGCATCACTTCGACGAGATCGCTGACCGTCTCCGTGTGCGAAATGATGTAGTTGCGTACCGCGCGTGCGCCGAATTTCTCGCGCGTGACGCGGGCCTCCTCGAGCACGCCGAGTTCGTTCTTCACGAGGTCGGAATACTCGACGTACGGCGAGCGCAGCAGACGCGGCTGCGCGAGTTCCGTGAGCAGCACGTGCAACTTGTCCGCTTCTGAGAGCGCGGCATAGTCCGCTTCGACGCCCGCGCGTTTCAGCAACTCCGCGATCACTGCTTCATGGATGTCGGAGCTTTGGCGCAGATCGATGCTGGCGAGGTGAAAACCGAACACTTCGGCGGCGCGAGCGAGCGGCGACAGGCGCGGTGCGGCCAGCGACGCGCCGTGATGCTCGGCGAGCGAATCGATCAGCACATGCAGGTCGCGCACGAATTCGGCAGCGTCGCCGTACGGTTTGGCGCGCACCGGCGCCGCGCCGCGGCCCGCGCTGCGCACCGGCACGCTGCCTTCGCCGAGGCGCACGCGCGCGCTCGCCGCGAGCCGCGTGTACACGCCGATCAGCGCGCGGCGATACGGCTCGTCGACGCGATGCGGCGACTGGTCGGGCGAGGCGGCCGCGAGTTCTTTCAGTGCGTCGCTCGCGCCGGCCAGCAGGTTCGATACCGACAACTCCGCGCCGAGCTTGTGCACCTTCTCCATGTAGTGTTCGAAGATCACCGCGGCCTGGCGGGTGATCGCGTGCTCGAGGGTTTCCGCCGTGACGTTCGGATTGCCGTCGCGGTCGCCGCCGATCCAGCTGCCCATCTGGAAGAAGGGCGGCAGGCGCGCGGCGAGCCCGTGCTCGGTGAGTGCGTCTTCGATGTCGGCGTAGAGCGCCGGGATTTCCTCGAGGAAGGTGGCGCGGTAGTACGACAGCGCGTTTTCGATTTCATCGTCGACCGTCAGCCGCGAATCGCGCAGCATCCGGGTTTGCCAGAGCGACGTGACGCGGGCGCGCAGCATCGCTTCGTTGTGCGCGCGCTCGCGCTCGGTCAGCGGCTGATCGCGTTCGGCGAGCAGGTGTGCGATGTGGTGCTGGGCGTCGAGAATGCTCTTGCGCTGCACTTCGGTTGGGTGCGCGGTCAGCACCGGCACGATCAGCGCTTCGTTGAAGAACTGCTGCAAGACCGGCGTCGCGGCGGCGCCCGCTTCGACCAGCCGTTCGAGCGCATGCGCGACGGTGCCGGGCTGCGAGGTCGAACCGGCCAGCGCGTGAATGCGGTGACGGCGGTTGCGGTGACGGTCTTCGGCGATATTCGCGAGGTGCGAGAAATAGCTGAAGGCACGCACCACGCTGACCGTTTGCTCCGGGCTCAGCGAACGCAGCTTCTTGTCGAGCGTCTGCGCAGCGGCGCTGTCGTCTTCGCGGCGAAAGCGCACGGCGGTCTGACGGATCGTTTCCACGACGTCGAACACCGCGTCGCCTTCCTGCTCGCGCAGGACGTCGCCGAGCAGCCGTCCGAGATAACGGATGTCCTGGAACAGCGGGTGGTCCTTGTCTTCACGCGTGCGGCCGCCGCTTTTCGGCGCCGGCACGATCGTATCCTTCGACGCGGCTTGCAGCTTGGGCGCTTTGGGCGCTTTCGCCGCGTTCGCCGCTTTCGCGTCTTGAGCCGCTACGGTTTCGTCTGCGGCGGCTTTGATCTTGATCTTCGTGGATCCGGCCTTGGCCGGTTTGACTGCCTTGGCGGCGGTCGCGGCTTGCGTTGCCGCGCTGGCCTTGACGGGTGTGGAAGCTTTGGCGGCCTTGGGGGTTTTGGCGGCATTCGCTGCTTGAGCCGCTTTGGTCACTTTGGCGGTGCGTTTGGCCGGTGCGGCCTCGGAAGCAGAAGCGGCGGAAGCGGCGGATGCAACGGCGGCGTCGGCCGCTGAAGCGTTGGGCGATGCAGTGTTGCGGCGAGCAGGGCGCGCCGATCCGGAAGACGTCACGATGGGTTTCCTCAGGGAAGCCAGGGTCTATTGAACGATGGACTGCTACTACGTGGCTACTGCTTGGACTGCAGGAAAACGATACGCGTCGATGGACATGCGCTGGGGATTGGGCCGAGCGTTTTTGCACAATACGCACGAAAAAACGCACACTGTGTGCACGCTATGCACGAGACGCCGCACTGCATCATCGCGCATGCCGCCGCACGATGCGCGAACGACCGTGCGTGAACAGGCGAAGGATGTGGCAGGTGCGCGCCGCGCGGAGCCCGTCTCCTCCATCGATACCGCGCCAGCACGGCGCTCCGGCGTGCCTGAAGACACAAGGGCGCGTGCTAACATTGATTGTTATTACATCCCGTCATTCGATCAGCAAGCTAATGAACACCGAGACGTTATCCGCGCCACCTCACACGCTTGTGATTGCGTCGCGAGAAAGCCGCCTGGCCATGTGGCAGGCGGAGCATGTGCGATGTGCGCTGCACAAATTATATCCATCTTGCGACGTAAAAATCCTCGGGATGACCACACGCGGCGATCAAATTCTCGATCGCACCTTGTCGAAGGTCGGCGGCAAGGGCCTCTTCGTCAAGGAACTGGAGAGCGCGCTGGCCGACGGCCTCGCCGATCTGGCCGTGCATTCGCTCAAAGACGTGCCGATGGAACTGCCCGCCGGCTTCGCGCTGTCCACCATCATGGAGCGCGAAGACCCGCGCGATGCGCTGGTGTCCAATGAGTACGATTCGCTTGCCGCGCTGCCGGCCGGCGCCGTGGTCGGCACCTCCAGCCTGCGCCGCGAAGCGATGCTGCGCATGCGTTACCCGCATCTGGAAGTGCGGCCGTTGCGCGGCAATCTGGATACGCGGCTGTCGAAACTCGATCGCGGCGACTACGCGGCGATCATTCTGGCGGCTGCCGGTCTGAAGCGGTTGGGTCTGGCCGAACGCATCCGCGCGTTGCTCGATCCCGAAGACAGCCTGCCCGCAGCCGGCCAGGGCGCGCTCGGCATTGAGATTCGCGCCGATCGCGCCGACCTCGCGGCGTGGCTCGCACCGCTGCATCACGAAGCCACGGCCGCCGCCGTCGAAGCGGAGCGGATGGTGTCGCGTGCGCTCGGCGGCAGTTGCGAAGTGCCGCTCGCGGCCTATGCAAGCTGGCACGACGGCGCGTTGCATCTGCGCGGCATCGTCGCGACGCCCGATGGCCGGCGCGTGTTGAGCGCGCAGGCGTCGGCGCCCGCGCCGAGCATCGAACGCGCGGTCGCGCTCGGCCAGGAGGTGGCGAACGCGCTCGAACAGCAGGGCGCCATGGAAATCGTCCGCGCGCTCAGCGCGGCGAGCGGCCCCGCCGGCGCGGTGACCGGCGAGTGATGGCGGCCGCTATCCCAGGCAACGCATCTTCCTCCGTCGGCCAGGCGGCGTTCACGGTCGTGATTACGCGACCGGCCGGTCAGTCGAGCGAACTGATTTCGCTGCTCGCGGCGGCCGGCATCGTCACGCTGGAGTTCCCGCTGATCGACATCGCGCCTGTGGCAGACGACGCGCCGTTGCGCGCCGCGCTGGCCTCGCTCGAACGCTACGCGCTGGTGGTGTTCGTGTCGCCGAACGCGATCGACCACGCGTTTGCCCGCAGCAACGCGATCTGGCCGCATGCGCTGCCGATCGGCGTAGTCGGCCCCGGCAGCGTGCAGGCGCTCGCGCGCCACGGCGTCGCGGCGCCGGCGTACCACGTCGTCAGCCCGCCTGCCGTGGCCGACGACGATACGGCGCGCTTCGATTCCGAAAGCCTCTTTGCCGCCATCGACACCGCGCTCGGCGCGGCGACGCTCGAAGGCAAACGCGTACTGATCGTGCGCGGCGACGGCGGCCGCGAGTGGCTGGCCGACCGTCTGCGCGAAGCGGGCGCCGAAGTCGAGACGGTGGCGGCGTATCGCCGTCTCGTGCCGGAACCGTCTATCGCCGCGTGGGCGCGCGTGCACGCGCTGCTGGCAGGCGCACCGCATGCGTGGCTCCTCACCAGTTCCGAAGGCGTGCGCAATCTGCACGAACTCGCGCAAGACCATCTCACCGCCGACGAGATCGCGCAGCTGAAACGCGCCACGCTCGTCACGCCGCATCCCCGTATCGCGCAGACCGCGCGGGCATTGGGTTTTGATAGCATTACGGTGTCCGGCGCGGGCGCTGAGCGCCTTGCCCGCGCCTTGCTTGCCGCCGTGCCTCCCGTTGTTCAACCGGTACCGACCAACCCGGCTCATTCACCGGCTAAATCACGCATGACTGAAACGAACGCATCTACGAACGCTTCACCCCAGCCGGCCGCGACCACTGCGTTGCCGCCGAATCAACCCTTCACGCCCTACGAAGCGCAAAAAAAGCGCCGCAGCGCGAGCGGACCGCTGTTGTGGTTTGTCGTCGTGATCATCGCCTGTGCGGCGGGCGTGGGCGGCTATGCGCTCAATCGCAAGGTGGAGCGCGCCGAGCAGCAGCTCGCGCAACGCCAGCAAGCCAACGACGCGCAGACCAACGAACTGCGCGTCAAGACCGATCAGGCGCTCGCCACGGTTCATCAGTCGGACTCGCAGGTCGCGCAGCTCGAAGGCAAGCTTGCCGACGCGCAAAGCGCGCAGCAGGCGTTGCAGCAGCAATACGCCGATCTCGCGCGCAATCGCGACGACTGGACGCTCGCCGAAGTCGGCCAGATGCTCTCGGCAGCGAGCCAGCAGTTGCAGCTCACCGGCAACACGCAACTCGCGCTGTTCGCGCTGCAAAGCGCGGACACGCGCCTCGCCGCTTCGGACGGCGCGCAGGTGGTCGCCGTGCGCAAGGCTATCGCGCAAGACATCGACAAGCTGAAGGCAGCGCCTTCCACCGATCTCACGGGTCTGGCCATCAAGCTCGACAACGCGATCGATCAGGTCGACAGCTTGCCGCTTGCCGGCGAAGCACCGATCGCCCATGCCACGCCAAAGGCTGCCGCCTGGGCCGACACGGCGAAGGTGGCCGCGGCCACCGGCGAGCCGCGCTGGAAAGTGTGGTGGCGTGAAGTCACGAGCGGCATCGGCCAGCAGCTGACCAGCCTCGTGCAAGTGCGCCGCATCGACAACGCCGACGCAATGCTCGTCGCACCGGATCAAGGCTACTTCGTGCGCGAGAATCTGAAGATGCGCTTGCTGTCGGCACGGCTTGCGCTGCTCTCGCGCAACCAGACCACGCTGAAGTCCGACCTGCACGCGGCGGACGCCGCGCTCAAGCGCTACTTCGACAACACGTCCAGGAAGACGCAGACCGTGATCGATCTGGTCAAGCAGGTGGACGCGGGCTCGGCGGCAGTCGAGGTGCCGAATCTGAATACGAGTCTGCAAGCCGTCAACCAATACCGGAGCCGAGGTTAATCATGGCAATCCGGGGACTTCTATGGCTTGCGTTGCTGTTCGCCGTCGCCGTGGTGCTGGCGGTGGTCGGGCGCTTCGACACGGGGCAGGTGCTGCTGGTCTATCCGCCGTACCGCGTCGACATCTCGCTGAATCTGTTCGTGGTCGGCCTGGTGGTGCTGTTCATCCTGCTGTATGCGCTCCTGCGCATCGGGCGCAATATCTGGCGCATGCCGCAGCGTGTGGTCGCGTATCGCGCGCGCTCGCGGGTCGCGAAGGCGCACGCCGCGTTGCGTGACGCGATCGGCAATCTGTACGCCGGCCGTTTTTCGCGTGCTGAAAAAGCCGCGAAGGATGCGCTCACGAATGGCGACAACAAGGGCGCAGCCGGTTTGATCGCGGCCACCGCGGCGCACCGCATGCATGAATACGCGCGGCGCGACGAATGGCTCGCGCAGATCGACGGAGCCGACTGGCAGGACGCGCGCCTGATGGCCACCGCCGACATGCGCGCCGACGGCCGCGACGCGGACGGCGCGCTCACCGCGCTGACCGAAATGCAGTCGCAGGGCGCACGGCGGATTCACGCGCAGCAGATCATGTTGCGCGCGCAGCAGCAATTGAAGAACTGGGGCGAAGTGCTCAAGCTCGTTAAGACGCTGGAAAAGCGCGAGGCGATTCATCCGGCGGTGGCGGTGCGTTTGCGTCAGCTTGCGGCGGAAAACCTGCTGCGCGACCGGCGTCACAATGCTGATGCGTTGCTGGAATTGTGGCATTCGCTGTCGGCCACCGAACGTCATTCGCCGCGTCTCGCCGATCTCGCTGCCGAACTGCTGGTGTCGCTGAATCGTCCGCAGGAAGCGCGCAAGATCGTCGAAGAAGCGCTGGCGCAGAACTGGGACGCGCGTTTGCTGCGCCGTTATCCGGACACCGCCGCCGGCGACGCCTTGCCGCTGATCCAGAAGGCCGAAGGGTGGCAGAAGGAGCGTCCGGAAGATGCGGATCTGCTGTTCGCGCTGGGCCGCCTGTGTCTGCATCAGCAGTTGTGGGGCAAGGCGCAGTCGTTCCTCGAGCACGCGCTGAAACTGGCCGACAACGAGACCTTGAAGATCCGCTCGCATCGCGCGCTGGCGCGTTTGCATGAGCAGCTCGGCGATGCGGATAAGGCGAGCCAGCATTATCGCGAGAGTGCGCTGGCGATGAATGTGGTCTGAGGGTTGCGCCGCACGCTCGGAACGGCGCTACCTGCTCTACGTCATCAACCGGCTTACTTGTCGACCATCTTCGCCGGCACGCTGATCGCCAGCAACCCGCCGAGAATCAGGAACGCCGCCAGCATATACATGCCGGAATCGTTCGCGGCGGTCACCTGTTTGAGCCAGCCGACCGCATACGGACTCAGGAAACCCGCGAGGTTGCCGATCGAGTTGATCATCGCGATGCCGGCCGCGGCGCCGGTGCCCGCGAGGATCGCCGTCGGCAGGCTCCAGAACAGCGGCAGGGTGGTCAGGATGCCCATCGTCGCGAGCGTGAGCGAGGCCATGGCGAGCACCGTGTTGTGTGTCCACACCACCGACAGGATCAGCCCGATCGCGCCGGCAAACGCCGGCAACGCGATATGCCAGCGGCGCTCGCGCGTACGGTCCGCGCTGCGCGATACGAATACCATGGCGACCACTGCCGCCGCGAATGGAATCGCGGACAACAGGCCGATCATGAAGGCATCGGTGACGCCGGTCGTCTTGATGATGGTCGGCAGCCAGAAGCTCACGCCATAGAGGCCCATCACGAACGAGAAGTACGTGAGGCTCAGCATCAGCACGCGAGCGCTCGTCAGCACCTGGCGGATCGGCATGTCGTGCTTGGTGGCTTCTTCGGCCGCGACGTGGCGTTCGAGCAATTGCTTTTCCTCATCGCTCAGCCACTTTGCCTTCGAGATGCGGTCGTCCAGCAGCAGGAACACCATGATGCCGACGATCACCGACGGCAGCCCTTCGAGCAGAAACAGCCACTGCCAGCCGTGCCAGCCGTGCGCGCCGTTGAAGCTCTTCAGGATATAGCCGGATACCGGCCCGCCGATCACGCCGGACAACGCGATCGCCGTCATGAACAAGGTGGTCATGCGGCCGCGCCGGTGCGCCGGATACCAGTAGGTGAGATACAGGATGATGCCGGGGAAGAACCCCGCTTCTGCCAGACCGAGCAGGAAGCGCATCACGTAGAACATCGTCGGCGTGGTGATGAACATGGTCAGCATCGAGATCACGCCCCACGACACCATGATCCGCGCGATCCACACGCGCGCGCCGACCTTGTGCAGGATCACGTTGCTGGGAATCTCGAAGATGAAATAACCGAGGAAGAAAATCCCCGCGCCGAAGCCATACACCGCGTCGCTGAGATTCAGATCGGCGCTCATTTGCAGCTTCGCGAAGCCGACGTTGACGCGGTCGAGATACGCGACCACATAGCAGAGCATCAGGAACGGCGCGAGCCGCCAGGTGACCTTGCGGTAGGTCGCCTCCTCGAACGTGGAAGGCGGCGCTCCCGCGCCGGGGTGGTGGAGCGGATTTGCGGGACTAGCCATGGTGTCTCCTCTTTTCTTGTGTAAATGAAGTACCGCCGTCGATCGATTCTATCTGCGCCGGGTTGTCTGCACGGTGATTCGATACCGGGGGAAAACACTGATTTCGAAGCAGGCGGCGGCTCTCATGCGCGGCCGCCATGCCGGTTAAACGCAGCGCCCGCCGTCGACTTCGAGGCACACGCCGGTGATGAACTCCGCCTCGTCCGAGGCCAGATAGAGGGCAGCGTTGGCAACGTCCTGCGGCGTGGAAAAGCGCCCGAGCGGAATGCCGGCGAGGAAGCGTTTGCGATTCTCAGGCGTATCTTCGACGCCCATGAATTCCGAGAGCAGCGCCGTCTCGCCGATCACCGGATTCACGCAGTTCACGCGAATGCGGTCGGGACCCAGTTCGACGGCGAGCGACTTGCTCGCAATGATCACCGCGCCCTTGCTGCCGTTGTACCAGACGAGGCCCGGCCGCGGCCGCACGCCCGCCGTCGACGCGATATTGATGAAGGCGCCGCCGCCCTGCTCGCGAAAATACGGCACGAATTCCCGCACGCTCCAGTAGATGCTTTTGACGTTGACCGCGTAGACGCGGTCGAACTCGGCTTCGGTGACATCCAGCACCGGCTTGTTGCGATGCGTGGTGCCGGCATTGTTGACGACGATCTGCACGCTGCCGAAGTCTTGGAGCGCGGCCTCGCGCAGTTGCTGCCAGTCTGCGCGCTGCGCGACGTTGCCCGCCACCGCGATCGCTTTGCCGCCGGCCAGCGCGATTTCGCTCGCCACGCGCTCGGCCGCCGCGCCGTTCAGATCGTTGACCACTACGTTCGCGCCTTCGCGCGCGTAGGTCTTCGCGATGCCTTCGCCGAAACCTGAGCCGCCACCCGTGACGATGGCTGTTTTACCTGTCAATCGCATGATGTCTCCGTTGTTTGTTGTGAATGGTGATGCGTGACGCGAAGTGTCTGACGGCGACCTAAGCGTGACCTAAGCGCAACCTAAGCGCAACCTAACCGTGCCGGATCGCGATGGTCTTCAGCACCGTGAAGCCATACAGCGCTTCAAAACCCTTTTCGCGGCCGTGGCCCGAATGCTTGACGCCGCCAAACGGCAATTCGACGCCGCCGCCCGCGCCGTAGTTGTTGATGAACACCTGGCCCGAGCGCAGGCGCCGCGCAAGGCGCATTTGCCGCGCGCCGTCGCGCGTCCAGATGCCAGCGACGAGGCCGTACTGCGTACCGTTGGCGAGCGCGAGCGCTTCATCCTCGTCGGCAAAGGACATGGCGGCGAGCACCGGGCCGAATACTTCGTCGCGCGCCAGGCGGTGCGTGGCGGGCACGTCGCGCAGCAGCGTGGGCGCCTGATAGAAACCGCTTTCCGGCGCTTGCGGAATCACTTCACCGTGTGCCGCCATCGGGATGCCGTCGTGTTGCGCGTCGGAGAGAAAATCCCATACGCGTTGCTGCTGTTTCGCGTTGATCAGCGGTCCGCAGTCGAGATCGGCATGCGACGGACCGACTCGTAACGCGTGGAAGGCGCTGCTCAGCCGGTCGAGTAATGGCTCGTAGATAGCCCGGTCGATCAGCACGCGGCTGCCCGCCGAGCAGGTTTGCCCGGCGTTTTGCACGATTGCCGAGATCAGCACGGGGAGCGCCGCATCGAGATCGGCGTCCGCGAACACGATTTGCGGCGACTTGCCGCCTAGTTCCAGCGTGACCGGTACGTGATTCTCGGCGGCCATCTGCGTGACGAGTTTGCCGGTTTCCGGCGATCCGGTGAACGAGATGTGATCGATACCCGGATGGCGCGCGAGCGCCGCGCCGGCTTCATGGCCGTAGCCGGTGACGATATTCAGCGCGCCCGGCGGCAAACCCGCCTCGGCGGCCAGTTCGGCGACGCGCAAGACCGACAGGCACGCATCTTCGGCCGGTTTGACGACGCACGCATTGCCGGCGGCGAGCGCTGCGCCGACGCTGCGGCCGAAAATCTGCATCGGGTAATTCCACGGCACGATATGGCCGGTCACGCCGTGCGGCTCGCGGATCGTCAGCACCGTGTAGCCGGCTTGGTAAGGCAGCGTTTCGCCGTGCAGTTTGTCGGCGGCGCCGGCATAGAACTCGAAGTAGCGGGCGAGGGCGGCGGAATCGGCACGCGCCTGTTTGAGCGGCTTGCCGGTGTCGCGGGCTTCGAGTTGCGCCAGTTCTTCCTGGCGGGCGGCGACCACCATCGACAGCCGGTAAAGCACGCGGCCGCGTTCGGCGGCGCTCGCTTCACCCCACGCGCCCTCGAAGGCGCGGCGGGCGGCGTGGACGGCGGCGTCGATATCCGCCGCGGTGCCGCGCGCAAGCTGGGTGAACGGCTGGCCGTCCGAGGGATCGAGCACGGCGATCGTCTCGCCGCCTGATGCGGCAACCCATTCGCCGCCGATGAAGTGTTTTGCTTCTTCCATGCATGCTCCTGTGAGGCGCGAACCCGAGGCACAAACCCGAGGTTCACATACCTGATGTTCACAAACGAGAGGCACAATCGAGAGACGCCTGACGATTATCGCGCCGATCCGGCAAAGGGTGCCATCGGCCGATTGGCTATAATGGCGTATCCCGCACTGTCCGGCCGCTGCGCGTTGTTCGACTGGTTCACGTCTGTTGAACGTACACGCGGCTCACGCCGCACCCCGTGTTCCGAATTCCCATCCTGATCAGAGAGCGCTCATGAGCTTCAATCACGTCCCCGCAGGCAAAGACCTTCCGCAAGATTTCAACGTCATCATCGAAATCCCGGCGCAGAGCGATCCGGTGAAGTACGAAGCCGACAAGGATTTGGGCCTGCTCGTCGTCGACCGTTTCATCAGCACCGGCATGCGCTATCCGGCCAACTACGGCTTCATTCCGCAAACGCTGTCGGGCGACGGCGACCCCGTCGACGTGCTGGTGATCACGCCGTTCCCGCTGCTGGCAGGCTCCGTGGTGCGCGCACGCGCGCTCGGCATGCTGCAAATGACTGACGAATCGGGCGTGGACGCGAAGCTGATCGCCGTCCCGCACGACAAGATCTGTCCGATGACGGCCGACCTGAAGTCGATCGACGATGTGCCGGCGTATCTGAAAGACCAGATCAAGCACTTCTTCGAGCAATACAAGGCGCTCGAAAAGGGCAAGTGGGTGAAGGTCGAGGGCTGGGCGGGCATCGAAGCCGCGCACAAGGAAATCAGCGAAGGCGTGGCGAACTACACGAAGTAAGCTGCGTTACACCGGTTGGAAAAAACCGCGCGAGCCTGCAAGGGCCGCGCGGTTTTTTATGGGTCGGTTTTTCATGAGCCTCATATAGCGTTCGATGTGCATGGCCGAATGCCGGTTGAATTCCCGCTTGAATTCCCGCTTGGCTCGGGCGTCCGGCCTGTCCGCCACATAGACAAAATGCATCGGCTGAATGAACTGAAGGCATTTTTATGGCTAGGTGTAAACCCTTATCATTCGCCGCCTGTCGCAGGTTTCCTGTCGTCGGCGTATGAATGCGCTGACGCAGCGCCAATGCGCGTTTTTGGGAGCACACCGTCCGGATGCTGAATCGCAAGTCCAATCCATCGTCGCCACGCTGGTCGAACCGGCTATACGCAATCGTCAACGCTATCTACCGCAAACGGCCGGTTTGGATGGTGTCGTTTTCGACGAGCGAGGCGAGTCTGTCGGAAGGGCTGAGAGCCGCCTGCGCGTCCACGGCCATGCTGGCGGTGGGCAACCTGCTGCACGATCCGACCTTTGCATGGGCGGCGATCGGCGCGTTCTGGACATGTCTCGCCGACGCAGCCGGCTCCAACCGGGCCCGTTTCGCTTCGATGATGGGCTTTGCGCTTCTGTCGACGCTGGGCGGCGGCGTGACCGCGTTCGCCTCCGGTGTCGGGACTTCGCTCGCGGCGCTCGCCATTCTGGTCTTCACGACGCTCGGCGCCTTCGGAAGAATATGGGGCGCGGCCACGTCGCAGGTGACGATTCTGGCCGCGACCGCCTGCGTGGTCATGGTCGACCGGCCGATGCGCGACCTTCGGGAGGGCATGGCGTTTCTGGGCGTCTACCTCGCCGGATGCCTGTTTGCCGTCGTTCTGAGTCTGACCGTCTGGCGCATTCATCCGTTTGGCGCGAGCCGGTCTTCGCTGCGTACCGTGTATCTGCGTCTGGCGGACATTGCCTTCGACAACGCTCGCCTGCTCAAGCAGCGCGCGGCGCCCGGGCAATGGGCCACGCATGCCGCGAAATTCCGCGCCGATGCGCGAGCCGCGCTGGAGCGCTCGCGCCGGGCACTCGCGCAGGTGCCGATATCGAGGACCGGCGGCCGGGAAACCTATGACAATTTCCTTGCCTTGCTGACCGAAAGTGAATCGCTGTTTGCCTATCTGATTGCGGTCTCCGGCGCCTGCGAAAAGGCCCCGAACGACCTGCGGCGCTCGAGCCGGGCGGCTCGGCTGCTGGCTGGGATCGGCAACGTGCTGCGAAGCATCGGTCTCGCCGCCAACGATGGGCAATGGGGGCGCGTGGCCAGCCTGCAACCGCGCTTGCAACGCCTCGCCCGGCGGCTCGAATCCGCGCTGACGGAACCCGTGAAGCTGAAATCCGGCTTCGAACTGGTCGATTTCGCGCCGGCCTATGCGCAGGCCGAAGGATGGTTGGACAGCGCCGCCAGAGTGGCGGCTCAGACATGGTCGACGCTCAAGGCGAACCTGTCGAGTCAGTCTGTCGGCCTGCGCCACGCTGCTCGCGTGGGCGTCACGACGACAGCGGGATTTCTGGTCATACGGGCGCTGGGCCTGCCCTTCGGCTACTGGGCGACGATGGCGACGCTGCTGATACTGCAGCCGTCCATTGCCGCGACGTGGCCGAGGAGTATCGAGCGCGCGGCGGGAAGCATCGTCGGCGGCGTACTGGCGGCCGGCATTGGCTATGCGATTCATTCGCCGCTCGGTATTTCATTCGCCGTCTTTCCGCTGGTGGTGGCGACGATGGCGCTGCGTCCCGTAAGCTACAGCCTCTTTGTTCTATTCCTGACGCCCACCTTCGTGCTGGTGGCCGACTTTGCGACGCCAGGCGCCAACGAATTTTCTTTCGCGCTCACGCGGCTCGGCAATAACGTGCTCGGCTGCGTATTGGCGCTGCTCGCGACGTTCTATCTCTGGCCAACCCGGGAAAAGGTGAATCACCGGACCTTTCTCGCCACAGCGGTGCGGGCCAATCTCGAGTATCTCAGGGCCGCGCTGGCGTACCCCGGCCGCAGCGACAAGGACATGGAACGGTTGCGCAGAGCCGCCGGATTGAGCAGCAATAACGCCGAGGAGGCCATCGGCCGGATTCGCCTCGAAAAACTGGAAGACTCGATGGCCGACACCGTCACATTGACGGTGCTGAGCCTGCTGCGAAAGATGGCGGGCACCGCGGCACAACTGCGCCTGAGTGCGAACCGGCGCGGCATGCACGATGAACTCGGCGCGTGGATCGAGGCGGCGAGCGCCGACATCGAGGCCGCGCTGAATCGAACGCTAAGGCCGATACGGCGCGACCTTCCCGCGCGGGACAGGCTGTCGTCGCTGGAGGCCGATGCGGTAGGAGAGATCGCCCTCATGCATCGGCTGCTCACCGAGCGGATGCGCGAGGCGAGAGGTTAGGCGGAGCGAATGCGCATGCATAAAGCCACGCAGAGCGGAGGTCGTGGTCGCAGTGCGCGCTGCTTCGCTAGGAAGCGCCGACTTCGTCTTCCGCCGCTGCTTCTTCGGGCGCGGGCAAGGGCAGCACCGAATCCAGGGTCCGCAACCCCGCGGCCAGCGCCCGCTTTTTTGTCGGCGACAGACGCTTGACCCAATACTCGGCGCGCGACGCACTCGAGCGGTCCGTCAGCTCAAACGACGCCAACACCTGCACCGGCTTGCGCGAACGCGTATAACGCGCGCCCGCACCGCTCACGTGTTTGTCGAAGCGCGCCTGCACGTCGGTGGCAATGCCGGTATAGACGCTGCCGTCCGAGCATTCGAGCAGATACAGAAACCACGGCATGAGTGTGCTTCAGCTCCTGAACGGATTGTGTTCGCGCAGCTCGTCCACATACGCGTGGATGCTGTTCTTCTCGTTGTCGAGAAAGTGGCCGACCGCATCGGCGAAGGCCGGATGCGCGAGCCAATGCGCCGAGCGCGTCACGGTAGGCAGAAAACCGCGCGCCATCTTGTGCTCGCCCTGCGCACCGCCTTCGAACGCGCCGAGTTTCTCTTCGATGCAGAATTCGAGCGGCTGGTAGTACGCGGTCTCGAAGTGCAGGCAGGGCACGTGCTCGAGCGCGCCCCAGTAGCGGCCGTACAGCGTGCCGCCGGTGTTCGCGTCGCGCTGATAGACCACGAGCGAGCTGGCGATCGGCTTGCCTTCGTATTCGGCCATCACCAGCAGCAGGTTCTCCGGCATCGACGCGCCGATCATGCGGAAAAAATCGAGGTTCAGATACGGACTCGAAAAGTGCTCGCGGTAGGTTTGCCGATAGCACTTGCTGAAGAAACGCCAGTCCGCGTCCTGAATGTCTTCGCCGCGGATCCGGCGCATCGTCACGCCGGCCTCGCGCACCTTGCGGCGCTCGGCGCGGATGTTCTTGCGCTTCTTCTGTTCGAGCGTCGACAGGAAATCGTCGAAGTCGCGATAGCCGTCGTTCAGCCAGTGAAATTGCACGCCTTCGCGTTGCATCATGCCGAGATCGGTCAACGCGTTCGCTTCCGTTTCGGTCGGAAACAGCACGTGCAGCGACGACACGTCGGTCTGCTCGGCGAACGCCATCAGCGTCGCGGCCAGATGCCGCAACGCGTGCGTATCCGCCGCTAGCAGCCGGTTGCCCTGCACCGGTGTGAACGGCACCGCGCACAGCAGCTTCGGGTAATACGGCAAGCCGTTGCGCTTGTACGCATCGGCCCAGGCCCAATCGAACACGTACTCGCCGTACGAATGCCCCTTCAGATAGACGGGCGCGGCCGCCGCGAGCCTGCCTGAACGCGGATCGGTCAGCGTGACGAATTGCGGCGCCCAGCCGGTGTCGGCGACCGCGCATCGGGTCGCGCAGAGCGCGCTCAAAAACTCGTGCCGCAGAAACGGTGTGGGCTGCGGCTGCTGCGCAAGCAGGGCATTCCACTCAGCGGCGTCCACCTCGGAGGGCGACGCCAGAATGCCCGTGCGATAATCAAAGCGTTCCTGGTTCAATCTGTGTGACTGTTTCCAATGAGCGACGCGCAGCGTTGAGCGGTGCGTCGTTCGTTTATCCGATTTGTCCGTTCCGTCGAGCTATCCAGCCGCGGTACTCGCAAGCCGCGTGGCTTGCCTGTCGATCCTGCCATGAAGACCCGAATCGCTCTTGCTCAAATCAATGTCACCGTCGGCGATTTCGCCGGCAATGTCGCGAAGATTGTCGCTGCCGCGCGCGCCGCGCACAACGATGGTGCGAAGCTGCTGATCGCACCGGAACTCGCGCTCTCCGGCTATCCGCCCGAAGACCTGTTGCTGCGTCCCGCGTTCTACACGGCGAGCGCGGCGGCGCTGGCCGATCTCGCCGCGCAACTCAAGCCGTTCGCCGGCCTGCATGTGATCGTCGGCCACCCGCTGCGCGACGCGGCGCACGGCCATGGTAATGCAAACGCGCCGATCGAGCGCGGCGTGCCGCCGGTGGACACGTTCAACGCGGCGTCGCTGATCGTCGACGGGGAAGTGGCCGGCACGTATCGCAAGCAGGATCTGCCGAATACCGAGGTGTTCGACGAGAAGCGCTACTTCGCATCCGACCCGAAGCCGTTCGTGTTCGAACTGGACGGCGTGAAGTATGGCGTGGCGATCTGCGAAGACGTGTGGCATGCGTCGGCTGCGCAAATGGCGAAGTCGGCGGGCGCGCAAGTGCTGCTGGTCCCGAACGGCTCGCCGTATCACCTGAACAAGGAAGCGGTGCGGGTCGACATTCTGCGCGCGCGAATCCGCGAAACCGGCTTGCCCATGGTCTACGTGAACATGGTCGGCGCGCAGGACGAACTGGTGTTCGACGGCGGCTCGTTCGTGCTCGACAGCGAAGGCGAACTGGTCGCGAAGATGGCGCAGTTCGACGAAGGCCACGCGATCGTCGAGTTCGACGGCGCGCGGCCGGTTCCGTCCGCCATTGCGCCGGAACTCTCGCTCGAAGCGCAGGTGTACGCGGCGCTCGTGATGGGCGTGCGCGACTACATTAACAAGAACGGCTTCCCGGGCGCGCTGATCGGCCTGTCGGGCGGCGTGGATTCGGCGCTGGTGCTGGCCGTGGCGTGCGACGCGCTCGGCGCCGACCGGGTGCGCGCGGTGATGATGCCGTCGCGCTACACCGCGGACATCTCCACGACCGACGCTGCCGACATGGCCCGCCGCGTCGGCGTGCGTTATGACGAGATCGCGATCGCGCCGATGTTCGACGCGTTCCGCAGTTCGCTTGCCGGGGAGTTCGCCGGCCGCGCCGAAGACGCCACGGAAGAAAACATCCAGGCCCGCATCCGCGGCACCTTGCTGATGGCGCTGTCGAACAAGTTCGGCTCGATCGTGCTGACCACCGGCAACAAGAGCGAAATGGCGGTCGGCTACTGCACGCTGTACGGCGACATGGCCGGCGGCTTCGCGGTTATCAAGGACATTGCCAAGACGCTGGTCTACAAGCTGTGCCACTACCGCAACCAGACCACCACGTTCGGCAAGCAGAACGTGATCCCCGAGCGGATTCTGACGCGCGCGCCGTCGGCCGAGCTGCGCGAGAATCAGACCGATCAGGACAGCTTGCCGCCGTACGAAGTACTCGACGCGATCATGCGCATGTACATGGAAGAGGATCGCTCGCTCGCCGAAATCATCGCAGCGGGCTATGCGGTCGAAGACGTGAAACGCGTCACGCGCCTCATCAAGATCAACGAGTACAAGCGCCGCCAGGCGCCGATCGGCATTCGCGTCACGCACCGCGCGTTCGGCCGCGACTGGCGTTATCCGATCACGTCGCGCTATACCGAACCGGTCGAGTGAACAGGGCCGCGCGTTAGAACCAACGCTTATGGACATCCCTAAGCGTATCCAAAAGCGCGCGCCGGATTGCCGCAACGCATCCGGCGCGGCGTAGAATAAAAATCATCCGTTTCCCTTTCACTCTGCCAATCACGAGACGAGGTTCGCCATGAAGCGCATCACTGCAGTCATCAAACCGTTCAAACTCGACGAAGTGCGCGAGGCGCTCGCGGAAGTCGGCCTTACCGGGCTGACCGTTACCGAAGTCAAAGGCTTCGGTCGACAAAAAGGCCACACCGAGCTCTATCGTGGTGCAGAGTATGTGGTCGACTTTCTGCCGAAGGTGAAGATCGAAGTGGTGGTCGCCGACAATCAGTGCGATCAGGTGATCGACGCGATCATCGGCGCGGCGCGCACCGGCAAGATCGGCGACGGCAAGATTTTCGTCGCGGACGTCGAGCGCGTGATCCGTATCCGCACGGGCGAGGAAAACGAAGCGGCGGTTTGAGCGGCGCGTCCTGCAGCATTGAAACGCCGGTCTAAAGCGCTGCCGGAATTGCAACGCGCGCAGCGCACGTATCGCACGCACCGCGACGGTGCGCGGAGGCCGCAAAACACAGTGGTAAAACCGCGCGCAGAAATAAAAAACGGTGCGATACCCTTTCGGACATCGCACCGATACGCGCCTCTCGCAGCAGCGTGAAAAAGATTCTCTCGAAGATCTTGTGACTACGCCCCGAAGGAAGTCCCCTTGGGGGGGCGCCCCGAAGGAAGTCCCCTCGGGGGCACCGTTCGCTTAGAACGAGTGTTGAATACCTGCGTACACGCCGCTCTGGCTGTGGCCATGCAGCGGGTTCTCGTTGTACGAGACCGTGCCGTCCGAAGCGGTGATGTTGCCGCCATTGCCTGCGCCGTTCGCGTCCAGACCGAAGTTAGCCGTCTTGCTGTTGCGCACGGTGGCCACCTGGATGTCCAGCAGCGTGCGCTTGGACAGGTTGTACGTGCCGCCGATCGTGTAGATCGTTGCGTTACCCGCGCCCTTGTTCGCATTCACGTGATACACCGCTGCGATCAGCGCGGCAGCCGGCGTGGCTTGCCACGTCACACCACCCCATTCGTGATCGAGCGAGGTCGGCGCCGTGCCCGCTGCGCTTGCTGCTGCGGACGTGCGGATCGCCTGGTACGCGCCCTGGATCTTGAACTGACCGAGGAACACGTTGACAGCGCCCGTGTATTCACGCGAGAAGTTGAACGGGTCGGTGAACTGGCCGTTCTTGTTGTTGCGGATTTCGTCGTACAGGCCGCGCACCTGGAACAGCGACGAGCTGTACGTGAGTTGCAGACCGGCTTCGCGGCCTTGCGGCGTCGTGCCGTTACCGTTCCAGCTCGTTGCGTTCGACAGTGCGTACTGACCGTACACGTCAAAGCCGTAGAACTTCGGCGACTGGTAGGCAATGTTGTTGCTCGATTGCGGCCAGTTGCGGCCACGCACCAGCGATGCCGACGACCAGCTCGTCTGACCGAACGGGTCGAAGTCCCACACGCCGTTCGAGATGAAGAGCATGCGGCCCAACGTCAGCGTGCCGTACGCGTCGTTCGACATACCGACCGTTGCCCAGCGATTGAAGAGACCGCCGCCGCCAGGACCTTGACCGTTCATGGTGTTGAACGAGCCTTCCAACTGGAACAGAACCTTGTTGCCGCCACCGATGTCTTCGACACCCTTCATGCCCCACAGGCTCGTGCCCCAGTCACCGCTTTCCGCACGGACGCGCGACGTGGAACCCGTGTAATTAGCGTTCGGAAGGCCACTGATGTATTCCAGGCCAGCATCAAGGCGGCCGTACAGCGTTACGCTGCTTTGGGCGTGCGCAACTACACCGGCTGTCATCAGCGCCGCGGCGAGCAAAGCTTTCTTCATCTTCTCCTCCATACCCTGTCAAAAAGTAAAACCCAGTACTGCGAATGGTGTTCGGACGCGTGCAGCGCCGAACAGAAATCGGTACCAGGGAGATTAGCGGGTGGATCGGGTCTCATGCCGTGACGGGTAGCCTTGGCGGCTATTCTGAGCGTCATGCCGATCCCTCGCCGACCGGTTCTCCTCTGTGTTTTGAAGTGAAACTACTTTTAATGAACTTTGTTTTGCTACTTTGGTTACTAATTTATCAAAAATACCCTTGTCTGGGAGAAGAAATTAGTACCTGTCCTGGCAGGTGTCTCCAAATTGCAATACGAATGTGCGCAAAGAATTGCCGCCACGTCCGAAAAACGGCCAGAAACCCTTATGCGACAAGGGAATCACGGTTCGGAGCGAGCAACGTTAAGGATTGCCACTATTGACGCTTTAAATGCAGCGGAGTAGGGCGGGGGCGGCGTGTATCTGGGCGCGCCGGCAGCCATTTTCGCGGTGCAAAAGGCCGGAATGCACAGGTGAGCGAAACAAAAAAGGCGCTTGTAAGCGCCTTGTAATTTTACTTCGACTACGGCCCAAATATTGGGCCGTACAAACGCCTCTCTCTCTCTATTTGAGGCTGCCGGAAAGAAACTGTTTGAGCCGTTCGCTCTTCGTGTTCCTGAAGACTTCGTCGGGATGGCCTTCTTCCTCGACGCGGCCCTGATGCAGGAACATCACGTGATTCGACACGTTGCGCGCGAATGCCATCTCGTGCGTGACGACGATCATCGTGCGGCCTTCTTCGGCGAGCGTCTGCATCACCTTGAGCACTTCGCCGACCAGTTCGGGGTCGAGTGCGGAAGTGGGCTCGTCGAACAGCATCACGTCCGGATGCATGGCCAAGGCTCGCGCAATCGCCACGCGCTGCTGCTGGCCGCCCGACAGATGCGACGGGTACTGTTTCTCCAGGCGCGGAGCCAGGCCCACTTTCTCCAGATACTGGCGCGCGCGCTCTTCGGCTTCCTTGCGCTTCAGACCCAGCACATTGATCGGCGCCTCGACGATGTTCTCGAGCACGTTCATATGCGCCCACAGGTTGAAGTGCTGGAACACCATCGACAATTTGGTGCGCACGCGCTGCAACTGCTTCGGATCGGACACGCGCAGCGCGCCGGCCTTGCCGATCTGCGTGCGGACTTCTTCGCCGTCGACGAAGATGCGCCCCGAGTTCGGCTGCTCGAGAAAGTTGATGCAGCGAAGCATCGTGCTCTTGCCTGAACCGGACGAGCCGATCACGCTGATCACGTCACCGGCGTTGGCCTTCAGCGATACGCCCTTGAGGACTTCGTTGTCGCCGTACTGTTTGTGAAGCTCGTCGACGAAGAGCTTTTGCTTCTTGGTGTTCATCAGGATCCTTGGCGGGCTTGCTTGGGGCGCGGTGCCCTGGGTTACTTGCCTTGCGGCCGCAGGTAAGCGAGCCAGCGGCGCTCGGCGCGGCGGAACAGCCACACGAGCGCGAAAGAAATCAACAGATAGAGCAGGGCGGCGAGGCCGAACGCATTGAACGACTGGTACGTGGCCGAGTTCACGTCGCGGGCGATCTTGAGGATGTCCGGCACGGTCGCGGTGAATGCGACGGTGGTGGCGTGCAGCATCAGGATCACTTCGTTGCTGTAGTACGGCAGCGCGCGGCGCAGCGCCGACGGCAGAATCACACGGCGATACAGCGTGAACGACGACATGCCGTACGCACGAGCCGCTTCGATTTCACCGTAAGGTGTCGCCTTGATCGCGCCCGCGAAAATTTCAGTGGTGTACGCGCAGGTGTTCAGCGTGAACGCGAGCAGCGTGCAATGCATGCCGTCGCGGAAGAACGCGTTGGTCAGCTCGTGATTGCGGATGATCTCGAGGCTATACAAGCCGGTGTAGCAGAGCAGCAACTGCACGTAGAGCGGCGTGCCGCGGAATATATACGTGTACAGCCACACCAGACTGGCAAGCCACTTCTTCTTCGAGACTCGCGCGACCGCGAGCGGAATCGACAGGCAGAAACCGAGCCCGATCGACACCACCAGCAGCCACAGCGTAATAGCGAGGCCGGTGAAGCGGTAGCCGTCGGTATAGAGATAATTGCGCCAGTATTCCTGAATGATCTCGATCATAGATCCGCCTTTCGCACGCCGGTCGAGTAACGCTTTTCGAGGTACATCAGTACGAAGTTGGACACTGTGGTGATGACGAGATAGATCGCCCCTGCGAACAGGGTGAAGAAGAAGAACCGCAGCGTGCCTTTGCCGGCATCCTGCGAGGCCTTGACGACATCCGCGAGACCGATGATCGACACCAGCGCCGTGGCTTTCACCATCACCTGCCAGTTATTGCCGATGCCCGGCAGCGCGAAGCGCATCATCTGCGGGAACATGATCCGCGAGAACACCTGCCAGCCGGTCATGCCATAGGCCGCGCCCGCTTCGAGCTGGCCGCGCGGCACCGCGAGAAACGCGCCGCGGAAGGTCTCGGTGAAGTACGCGCCGTAGATGAAGCCGAGCACCGCGACGCCGGCCACGAACGGGTTGATGTCGATCTGGTCCCAGCCGAGCATGTCGGTCAGGTTGTTCAGCCAGATCTGAATGCTGTAGAAGAGCAGCAGCATCAGCACCAGATCGGGCACGCCGCGAATCAGCGTCGTGTAGACGGTGCCGACACCATAGGAAAAGCGGTTCTTCGACAGTTTCGCCGCCGCGCCGAGCAGGCCCAGCACGAAAGCGAACGCCAATGACAACACCGCCAGTTTGACGGTTTGCCAGGTGCCGTTGAGAAGCAGCGGGCCGTAGCCTTGAAGGAACATATGGGGTCCTTGACGATGCGTTTGCGACGCACCGCGAAAGACGCGGCCAGCTATGCGCCGCGTTGTGCCGCGAGCCTGAGTTCGACTCTCGTTTGAGTCTTTACGACTGTATTGCGAAGCCAGGGGAAAGCCCATGCGGGCGAGCCCCGAATTTCGTGGGTACTGCGTGTTGCGTATGGCGGATCGACTGCTCAGTGACTGGCTCAACGTCCCGGATAGATGTCGAAGTCGAAGTACTGCTTCGCGAGCTTCCTGAACGTTCCGTCCTGGTGAACTTGCGCCAATGCCTGATTGAACATCGCCTTCAGTTCGGCGTCGTCCTTGCGCAGGCCGATTGCCGTGCCTTCACCGATCGTCCTCGGGTCCTTCACTTCCGGGCCGGCCCAGGCGAAGCCTTTGCCGCGCGGCGTCTTCAGAAAGCCGGCGTCGGCTTGCACTTCGTCTTGCAGGGCGGCGTCGAGACGGCCCGATGCGAGGTCGGCGTACACCTGATCCTGATTCTGGTAGGGCACCACGGTCACGCCTTTGGGCTCCCAGTAGGCCTTTGCGTAGGCTTCCTGAGTCGAGCCCTGCTCGACGCCGACGTGTTTGCCCTTCAGCGAGTCAGCCGTCGGCAGGAGCGGCGAGCCGGTCCTGGCGATCATGCGGGCCGGCGCGTCGAACAGCTTGTCGGAGAAGTCGATCTGTTCGCGGCGCTTGTCCGTGATGGTCAGCGACGACACGATCGCGTCGTATTTCCTGGCCTTCAACGCCGGGATGATGCCGTCGAGGTCCTGCTCGACCCACACGCACTTGACGTTCATCTTCGCGCAAAGCGCGCGGGTCAGATCGACGTCGAAGCCGACGACTTGTCCGCTGGCCGCCTTCGATTCGAACGGCGGGTAGCTGGCGTCCACCCCGATGCGCACGGTTTTCCATTCTTTCGCCATGGCGCCCGTGGTCATGACGGCGAGCGCCACGCACAGTGCGAACTTCTTCATGTTTCTCCCGGATCAAACTGATCGTCGTGTGGCTCGATCTCGACGACCGCCGGCTGGTGGCTGGCCGTCGCTATTCTAGGCGGTCAAAATTGTTGCGCCGCGTGTGGATGCCGCGCCGGAGCGGCGCATCGAGCGGCCGGTGCGCAAGGGCGGAGTCCGCAGTGGTTCCCGCGCAGCGCAGTTGCCCCCGCGCAGTTGCCCCCGCGCAGTTGCCCCCGCTATCCACGGCTGTCTCTTCGCGCCCCCGTTTGCCCGCATATGCCCGTATGCCCGCATATGCCCGTATGCCAGGCCCGCCGGCGAGCCCGCGCACCGACGTTCTCTCAAAAAGGGCGGTATTTTACCCGAACAGGGGCCGCGCGCCAGTGTGGAACCCCCAGGGCAGCGGGCAACTGGCGCAAATGCGTTGTGCATGCGCGACGCCGTTGTGCGTGGCCTGGTCCATGATGATCCGCCGTGGCTGGCAATGGGCTGGCGTCTGTATCCGGGGGGCCGGCCATCCGGGAGCCGGCCCCCGGAATCAGGCCGCCCGCAGCCGGGTCACTCAACAGCCGGCCAGGCCGTGCGCCACACCCGCACCCGATTGCGTGGATTTGTGGAACGATCCGGTGCACCCACGCGGATTGTCTGGCGCGGGTCGTGCCCATACATTCTGGCCATCGTTATTTACCGACCAGGAGTACCCCATGATCGAGATTCGACGTTCCGACGAGCGTGGCCATGCCAATCACGGCTGGCTCGACTCGTATCACAGCTTCTCGTTTGCGGACTACCGCGATCCGCAACACGTGCATTTCGGACCGCTGCGGGTCATCAATGAGGACCGCATCGCCGGCGGCCAGGGATTCGGCACGCACGGCCATCGCGACATGGAGATCGTCACCTACGTGCTCGACGGCGCGCTCGCGCACCGCGACAGCATGGGCAATGGTTCGACGATCCGTCACGGCGACGTGCAACGGATGAGCGCCGGCACGGGCGTGATGCACAGCGAGTTCAATGCATCGCCGGACGAACCGGTGCACCTGCTGCAGATCTGGGTGATCCCGCAACGCGCGGGCGACCAGCCCGGCTACGAAGAAAAACGTTTCGACGACGTCGACAAGCGCGGCCGTCTGCGTGTGGTCGCTTCGCCCGACGGCCGCGACGGTTCAGTGACGATTCACGCGGATGCGTCGATCTACGCGGCGCTGATCGATGGTGCGGAGCAGGCTGAGTTTGCATTGCCGAAAGGTCGTCTTGCTTACGTGCATGTGGCACGGGGCGCGCTTACCGTGAACGGCGAAGCGCTCAGTGCCGGCGACGCGGCCAAGCTTGTCGAGACCGGCAAGGTGACGCTCGAAAAGGGCGATAACGCCGAAGTGCTGTTGTTCGACCTGGGTCCGCTCAACGGCTAGGCGCTTAAGCGGCTGAGCGGTTAACCTGAAGAGCGCGCGAGTGGATGCGCGGCTGAACGGCCGAGCGCTCATGGCCGATGGTTGAAGACGCAACTAGCGTATCGGTATCGGCTTGCACGCCGCGCGCTCGAACAAAAACGCCACGGAAAACTTTCCGTGGCGTTTTTGCTTTCAGGCGGCGGCCGGCCAAAGCCGCTGTCCGCAGCGCGTGCCGCTTACTGATTGGCAGCCGGCGCGGACGCTGTGCCCTTGCGATTTTCCCAGCGCTCGCGCATCTTTTCGTGACGTGCTTCCATCTTGGCGAAGCGCTGTTTCAGCGCCGTGCTGACGGTGGTCTTCTGCTGGTCGTTCAGGCCGTTATAGAACTTGAGCCATGCATCAGAAGTCTGCTGACGCAGTTGTGCGTCCTTCTGCTCGACTTGCTGGTGCGCCGCGGCCATCGCATTCAGGTCCAGAATCGGCTGCTGCTGCGCGGCCTTGAACTGGCTCCTGATCTGCTCGTGGTTGGCGCGCTCCGCTTCGTGGTTCTGCTTCATGGTGTCGAGCGCGGCTTGCCACTGCTTTTCCTGATCCGCGTTCAGGTTCAACTGGTTATGCAGCTGGGTCAGTTCCTTCATGAAGTGGCCGTGCCAGCCGCCGGGGCCGCCGTGTTCGCCGTGATCAGCAGGTTGCACGGCATAGGCGGCGCCCGCGCCGATGGCGAGAGCAGTGGCGGCGACGGCGAGAATGCGCGATTTTTTTTTGGTGGACATGTAAGGCTCCTTGTAATGGAATAGCCGACGATGCAACCGGCAACAGAAGACGGCCTGCATTCGGTAAGACACAGCGTAGAGATGTGCGCCCGGCGCTGTGTTACGTGGCTGGATGCGGCTATTACGGGACATTACGTGCGCCTTTCACCGTAACACCCGGTAACCCTTTGAGGGTCGGCCGGGGTCGGAAACCCACCCTCCTGCGCGTTAAACTTCAGCCATGGCTACTCAAATACTTGTTGTCGACGACGACGTCGAATTGCGCGATCTGCTGCGCGACTACCTGGCCCGTCAGGGCATCGAGGTCTCGGTGCTGCACGACGCCGGCTCGCTCGAGCGGCGGCTCGAACGCGAGCGCCCGGACCTGATCGTGCTCGACCTGATGATGCCGGGTGTCGACGGGCTGACCGCGCTGCGCAAGCTGCGCGCGTCGGGCGACGACATTCCCGTGATCATGCTCACCGCGCGCGCGGACGACGTCGACCGTATCGTCGGTCTGGAGCTCGGCGCGGACGACTACCTCGGCAAGCCGTTCAACCCGCGCGAGCTGCTGGCGCGCGTGCAGGCGGTATTGCGGCGGCGCCGCACGCTGCCGTCGGCGGCGGCGCCGGAGCAGCGCGAGCCGTTCAGCTTCGGCCGCTTCACGCTGGATTTCCAGTCGCGCACGCTGCATCTCGAAGACAAGCCGCTCACGCTGTCGGGCAGCGAATTCGCGCTGCTGAAGATTTTCGTCAATCACCCCATGCGCACGCTCACGCGCGAGCGCCTGCTCGAACTGCTGCACGGCCCGGAATACGACGGCACCGACCGCGGCATCGACGTGCAGGTGTGGCGCTTGCGCCGCATTCTCGAAACCGATCCGTCCACGCCGCGCTTCATTCAGACGGTGCGCGGGCGCGGCTACGTGTTCGTGCCGGACGGCGAACAGCATGCGCCGACCCATTGATTCGCTGTTCGGACGGCTGGCGCTGCTAGTTGTCGCGGTGCTGCTGCTGTCGCATTTCGCGTGGTACGCGCTGATGCGCCTCGAGCGCAGCCATCTGCAAACGCGCTACGCGGTCGAGGAAGCCACCTTCCTCGTCGACGCGGTGCGCCAGCACGTCGCGCGTACGCCGGACCAGCCGTTGCCCTCGCGCGTGAGGCTGGTCGATCCGGCCAGCCCGGACGTGCCGCCGGATGCCGCGAACCTGCCGGCGCCGCTCGAACGTTTCATCGACGACGTGCGTGACCGCATGCCGTCAGGCACCCTGGTGCGGATCGGCCAGCCGGGCCATCCGCCCACGCTGTGGGTGCGCGCCGTCTCGGATCGCAACTGGATCGTTGTGCCGGTGCAGCCGTTGCGCACGCCGCGTTCGCTCGACCGTACGGTGCTGTGGCTCGCGATCATCTTTTCGTTCGCGGTGATGGCGGCGCTGTTTGCCGCATGGGCGTTGCAGCAGCCGTTGCGCTCGCTCGCCCAGGCGGTGGCGCGGTTCGGCCGCGGCCTGCCGGTGCCGCCGGTGCCCGAGCGCGGCCCGCGCGAATTGCGTCAACTCACGCATGGCTTCAACCAGATGGTTCAGGAAGTGGCCCGTACCGAGAACGACCGCGCCGTGATGCTGGCCGGCGTCGCGCACGACCTGAAAACGCCGCTTGCGCGTCTGCGGCTGCGCGCCGAGATGATGGACGAAGTGAAGATGCGCGACGGCGTGGTGCGCGACGTCGATTCGATGACGCATATCGTCGAGCAATTTCTGGTGTTCGCTCACGACGGCGCCGATCGCAGCGAGGCGGTCGAGGTGGATACGCAGTGCGAGCGCGTGGTGCGCAGCTATCGCGCGGTGGCGTCCGGTGCGCCGGCCGTGCAGACCGAACTCAATGCGGGGCGCGGTTTCCTGCTGCCTGCCGCCACGCTCGACCGGATTCTCTCGAACCTGCTCGACAACGCGTACGCGTACGGCGCGCCGCCGATCGTCGTCGCCACGGCGCGCACGCCTCAGGGCTTCACGCTGTCGGTGCGCGACAACGGCAGCGGCATCGCCGCGCAGGATCTGATCAATGCGAGCCGTCCGTTCGTGCGGCTCGATCCGGCGCGCGGCGGCAACGGCCATAGCGGTCTGGGGCTGGCGATCGTCGAACGGCTGGTGCGGCGTGCGGGCGGAGAGTGGGAGATCGGCAACCACGAGGGACGTGGCTTGCGGGTTTTGATGAGCTTTCCGTTCGAGTCGGTGCCGCGTGTCGCGGCGGCATCGGAAAGTGCGTGGTAGGTCAGGGGTGAGGGCGCCCGCGCCCGGCCCCCTGCGTATAGTCGGAGCGCGCGCCTGAGTATCTCGAGACGCGCAGCGGCGTGCTAGTCTGAAAACAGCGTGTTCAGCGCATTCGCCGCCTCGTTATCCACCGTATTCCACGTCACCGTTTCGGCTTCGAAGATGTAGTGCGTGGTGTATTTGCCGAGACGGGCGAGTATCTCTTCCTGAATCAGCTCCGGCGCGACGTCCAGTTTCAGATACCACGCGGTCGACGACAGGCGCGTCTGAAATGCGCCGTATTCGGCCAGCAAGTGGTCGAACGCGTCAGCATCGTGATCGCGGCACACGATGACCAGATTTCCCTTCATGCGAATCTCCCGTTAGAGCGGTAGCGGCAATCTCAATATCAGGGTTGATGATACCTGCTTCGTCATGGCATGCCGAAGGCCGGGTCTTGCGCCGGGTCTTACGTTACGTCATCTGGATTCTGGATGCGCGCGCGGATGCGTCCCGCTGCGCATCGATTTGTTGTTACCAGACGTTGGCGGCAGTGCGAGCCGGCGGCGCGGTGTCGTCGGGCGGGAGCGCTTCGGTGCGGTCGCGACCGCCGGTCTTTGCCGCGTACAGCGCGAGGTCGGCGCGGCTCATGATCCGCTCGGGCAGATCGTCGGGCGAGAGTTCAGTGATGCCGATGCTGACGCTCAGGCCCACCGAGGCAGGCAGCTTCGGCGAAGGAACCGCCTTCAGGCGCAGGCGCAGCCGTTCCACCACTTCGCGGCCGCCGGCGAGGCCGGTGGCCGGCAGCAGCAGGCCGAATTCTTCACCGCCGAGCCGGCCGACTGCATCGGCGCCGCGCAATTCGGCGCGGCAGGTGTCGACGAAATGTTCGAGCGCACGGTCACCGGCGGCGTGGCCGAAGCGGTCGTTGATCTGCTTGAAGTGGTCGAGGTCGGCGATCGCCATGCACAGCGGCTCGTTGTTCGCCTGCGCGCGTTCGATCTCGTGGCTCAGCAGATCGAGAAAATAGCGCCGCGACAGCGCGCCGGTCAGCGCGTCGTGGCGCGCCTCGGCCGACAGCAGCGTATTGGCCGATTGCAATTGCTCGGCCAGGTCGCGCGTGGCGCGATGGTGGCGCCGCTCGCGCACATACGACACAGTGATCACCCACGCCAGCGCGACCGTGCCGGCCAGCGTCAGAAACACCAGCAGATGATCGCGCTTGTGATTGCGCAGCAATTCAGGCCAGGCCGCGAGCGGGTCGACCAGATGGGCCGACAGTCCCGAATTCAATCCGCCGCGCGCCTGGTAAAGCGACGGCGCGGGCCGCTCGGTCATGCCGAACAGTTGCGCGGCGATCGCGGTGGGCACCCACGGTGCCTGCTCGCGCACCTGTGGGGCGACCTGAATCCGTACGTCGGGGAACGACTCGCGGTGATAGGTGGTCTGGCGTTCGGCCGCGCTCATGTGCTGGACCCGCGAGTCCGGCAGCGCGTGGCCTTCGAGCGCGCTGTTGTGCGCCATGATGACGACGCCGTTCTCGTCGGCAACGAAGGTGCCGGCATGCGCGACCCAGTGGCGCAACCTCGCGATCCCCACCTTGGCGACCACCACCCCGACCAGCAGGCCATCGGCGTAGACCGGCGCCGCGATGAAGATGCCTGGCTCGCTGCTCACGCGGCCGACGCCGTAGGCTTCCGAGAACGCGCCGAGCAGCGCGTTGGTCAGGTAGCTGCGCGTGCGCATGTCGGAGCCGACGAAGGATCGCTCTGCGGCGAGCGGGTTGTGGATGGAGTTGCTCGAGGCGACGCAGATGCCGCTGGCGTTGACCAGCCAGATCTGGTCGAGTCCGGAGAAGCCTTGCGCGTCGTGCAGAAAGTCGCTGACAGCGGCCATCTGCGGGTCTTTCAGTAACGCGGCGCGCTGGGCGGGTTCCGCCGCTTCGTCGTTCGCGGCATAATTCTGGGATTGTGACAGCGCGTGCTGGACCACATCCATCTCGGCCATGGTTGCCGGAATGGCCCGCGACATCGCGAGGTCGCTGGCGATCACCTCGGCCATGTTGTCGACGATCGACGCGGACATTTGCCGCTGCACGTGCAAGGCCGCGTCCAGCTCTTGCTGTACCATCCGGTCCGCGACCATGCCGGCCACGAACCAGCAAACGAGCACGATCAGCACAAAGCTGACCGGTCCGGTTGCCTGGCGCAAGGTTGTCCTGTTCATCGACCCTCTGATCCGTCTGGCTGTGACATGCAACAAGCTCGTTCGTGGCAGCGCGCCGGCGCTGATTCGTCCTTGTGGAAACGGGTGGCGGGGTGCCGTAGCGGCCCGGGATGAACCACGAACATGCGCCACGAACATGTGCGTCGTTTCCCGATTTTAACCGTCGTGGGACCAGACGCCACCGTTATTGCGGGAATGCGAAGTACACCCGTATAGCCCATCAGGTTCTTAACGGCAGCGTGTCGGGATTCTGAATGGTTGCGCGGGGTTTTCGGGTGGCGCGGGGCGATGCCTGATGGATCCTCGGCGGGCCCTCGAGTGTAGCTGGCGCGCGACGATAAACGACTGCGGTATGGCTTGCCGATGACGGGCCGAGATTCGTTGCCGGGAGTTTGCCGCTTTTTACTGCGAAAGGTTGTGCCTGAAACATAGGATGGTGTAGTGTCGTGCCGTCCAAAACAAGGAGAGCTCGCCAGCCTACGGGCGGCGCCTGCGGCGACAGAGGAGTCCGGCTTCGCGGTACCGGTCCCGGGCAGCTTGCCCGAAGACACGTCCGCCACCGGTCTACGTGTCTCCAACGCTAACGATTTACCGCGCACACGCGTTTTGCCATGCCTGATTTCCGCTTTCCGGACCGATCTTCAGACCGCCGCGCCGAAGCCTCGGCCTCCTTCATGCACTCGAATGCCTGTCACAACGGGGAGGGCGCCTGATGGATTTCAGCTTCGACCTGAAGCGCACTGCCAATGCTTCCGCTTGGCGGGTCCTGCCCAATCGCTGGGACTTCGTCGCCTTTCCGCTGATCATCTGCATCATTGCGATGGCGGCGATCGGTTTTCACGAGACGCTGGCGCCGATGTCGACGCTGAAGACTCAGGCGATCTCGCTCGACCCGTCGAACCTGCCTGAATATGCGATGCGCACCACGCTGCGCATGCTCGCGGCCATGGTCGCGTCGCTGACCTTCACGCTGGTGTACGGCACGCTCGCCGCCAAGAGCCGCCGCGCCGGCATGGTGCTGGTGCCGATTCTCGACATCCTGCAATCGGTGCCGGTGCTCGGCTACATTTCGTTTACGGTCACGTTCTTTCTCGCGCTGTTCCCGGGCCGAGTGCTCGGCGCCGAACTGGCGGCGATCTTCGCGATCTTCACGAGCCAGGCGTGGAACATGACGTTCAGCTTCTATCAGTCGCTGCGCACGGTGCCGCGCGATCTGGACGAAGTCTCGCGCGGCTTTCATCTGACTTCATGGCAGCGCTTCTGGAAGCTCGAAGTGCCGTTCTCGATGCCCGGCCTCATCTGGAACATGATGATGTCGATGTCGGGCGGCTGGTTCTTCGTGGTGGCTTCCGAAGCCATCACGGTGGGCAACAATACGATCACGCTGCCGGGGATCGGCGCGTTTCTGTCGCAGGCGATCTCCGAGAAGAATCTGCACGCGATCTGCTGGGTGATTCTCGCGATGACGGTCGTGATTCTCGCCTACGACCAGTTCCTGTTTCGCCCGCTGGTCGCATGGGCCGACAAATTCCGCATGGAAACCACCAGTTCGGGCAATGCGCCGGAATCGTGGCTGCTCGACCTGATTCGCCGCACGCGCCTGATTCACCGTTTGCTGGTGCCGCTCGGCTGGATGTTCGCGAAGGCCGCGCGCATGCCGTTCCGGCTGCCGGCGATTCACGGGCCGCGCTTCCAGATTCCGCAGCGCGAGAAAACCTCGCGTATCGGCGACATCGTGTGGGCGGCGCTGGTGCTGGTCGCCACCGTCTATGTGGTGTACCGCGTGTTCATCTATGTGCGTACCGGCGTCACGCTCGACGAAGTCGGCCACGTGTTCGTGCTTGGGCTCGTCACGCTGCTGCGCGTGGTGCTGCTGATCGCGATCGCCTCGGTGGTCTGGGTGCCGATCGGCGTGCTGATCGGGCTGCGTCCGGCGCTCGCGGAGAAGATCCAGCCGCTCGCGCAGTTCCTTGCCGCGTTCCCGGCCAACCTGCTGTTCCCGGTGTTCGTGATCGTGATCGTGCGCTTTCATCTGAACCCGGACATCTGGCTGTCGCCGCTGATCGTGCTCGGCACCCAGTGGTATATCCTGTTCAACGTGATTGCCGGCGCCAGCTCGTATCCGAACGACTACCGCGAGGCGGCCAAGAATTTCCATATCCGCGGCTGGCAATGGTGGCGTCAGGCGATGCTGCCGGGCATCTTCCCTTATTACGTGACCGGCGCGATCACCGCGTCGGGCGGCGCGTGGAACGCGAGCATCGTCGCGGAGTTCGTGCAGTGGGGCGACACGAAGGTGGCCGCGCATGGCTTGGGCGCGTATATCGCACAAACCACCGCGGCGGGCGATTATCCGAAGATCATTCTGGGCATCGCCGTGATGTCCCTGTTCGTGACCTTGTTCAACCGCCTGCTGTGGCGTCCGATGTACGCCTATGCCGAGTCCAGGCTGCGGCTCGATTGACAGTAAATTTAAGGCAAAACGCGATGCAAAATCCTAAAGCTGCCATAACCGCCGCGCCGCTCCAGACGCCGCCGATGCCTCCGCGCCTGGGCGAAGAGATTCTGTGCGTCAAGGACGTGTGCCGGGGGTTCAACAAGACTCAAGGTGAGTTGCTCGTCCTCGACGATGTGAACCTGTCGCTGCGCGAAGGTGAGATCGTCGGCATGCTGGGCCGTTCGGGATCCGGCAAGTCGACGCTGTTGCGTATCATCGCCGGCCTGATCGAGCCGACCGACGGCGATGTGACCTATATGAGCAAGCCGCTCGACGGCCCGGCGAAGGGCGTCGCGATGGTGTTCCAGACCTTCGCGCTGTTCCCGTGGCTGACCGTGCTGCAGAACGTGGAAGCGGGCCTCGAAGCGCAAGGCGTCGCCGCGCGCGAGCGCCGCGAACGCGCGCTGGCCGCGATCGACCTGATCGGTCTCGACGGTTTTGAAAACGCGTATCCGCGCGAGTTGTCGGGCGGCATGCGTCAGCGCGTCGGCTTTGCGCGCGCGCTGGTGGTCGACCCCACGCTGCTGCTGATGGACGAGCCGTTTTCCGCCCTCGACGTGCTGACCGCCGAAACGCTGCGTACCGACCTGCTCGACCTGTGGACGCAAGGCCGCATGCCGATCAAATCGGTGCTGATCGTCACGCACAACATCGAGGAAGCGGTGTTCATGTGCGATCGCATTCTGGTGCTGTCGTCGAATCCGGGCCGCGTGATCGCCGAGATCAAGGTGCCGTTCAAGCATCCGCGCAACCGGCTGGATCCGGCGTTCCGCCGTCTGGTCGACGAGATCTACGCAAAGATGACCGCGCGCCAGACCGACGAAGCGACCAAGAAAGGGCTCGAACTCGGCAGCTGGCTGCCGCATGTGTCGACCAACCTGATGGCCGGTCTGATCGAAACGCTCGCCGCCGCGCCGTACCACGGCCGCGCCGACATGCCGGAAATCGCCCGCTCGCTGCATCTGGAGGTGGACGATCTGTTCCCGGTCGCGGAAGTGCTGCAGCACCTGGGTTTCGCCGACGTGCGCGAAGGCGATATTTTCTTGACGCCGCCGGCGCGCGTGTTCGCCGAGTTCGGTACGCAGGAGCGCAAGATGATGTTCGCCGAGCATCTGCTGCGGCACGTGCCGCTTGCCGCGCGAATCAAGAAGGTGCTGAACGAACGGCCGGGGCATCGGGCGCCGCGTGTGCGCTTCGAGCAGGAACTGGAGGATTTTCTGTCGGACAGCGCCGCGGAAGAGACGCTCGACGCAGTGATCAACTGGGGCCGTTATGGCGAGATATTCTCGTACAACGACCAGACGGAAATTTTCAGCCTGGAAGACGTGGAGTCTTAAGTTCGTTGGAGACGATTACGACGCTTCAAGCAAAAAGCGGCAGGGGAGACCCTGCCGTTTTTTTATTGCAGATTGCCCCAGCGTTCGACCGCCGGTTCCGCGGACGCCCACTTCCAGCCTTTGTCCTGCTGGCACGCGCTGCCGGTGTACCAGGCTTCGTGCGCGTTCGGGCCGTCGCCGTCCTGGACCGAAAACACGAATTCCTTGCATAGCGCGAGCGCCGAACCGAATGCACGGGTCACACGCACCTTGCCGTGGCCGTTCTCGATCGGTAGCGTGTGCTTGACCGCCCAGGGCCGCGTCTCGCCGACCGGCATCGCGCCCGCCAGGGCGGCGATCATGTTCTGCTGATCGGTGTGCAGGGTGCGCACATAGCGGCCGATGGCTTCGTCGGTGGCGGCCTGCACGGCGATGCCGACGCCGATGCCCACGGCCGGATTGGTGGTCACGAGACCCGAGGCGACGCCGGCCGCCGCGCCGCTCGCCGCACCGACCGACGAGCAGCCGCTCGTCAGCAGACCGGCGCCGATGCACAGCGCACCGGCCAGCGCGAGCCGCAGGCGGTCGCCGGAAAGCACAGGAGGGACCGAGCGAGGAATCAAACGCGGAATCAAATGGAGAATCAGACGCGGGACCGAACGCGAAAGCGCCTTCATTGCAGCGCGCCCCAGCGTTCGGTGGCGGGTTCGGCCGACGCCCATTTCCAGTTGTCGCCGTCGCGGCAGATCGATGCGACATAGAACGCGCTGCTCGCGGGCACATTTTTGGTGGCGGTCTGATCGACCGAGAAGACGATTTCCTTGCAGTCGAGCGCGCCGCTGCTGATCGTGCGGCTGACGGTGACGCGGCCATGTTCGTCGTCTTCGATCGGCATGGAGTGGGTCACGCTCCACGGCGCGACGGCGCCGACTTCGAGCGGCCCGGCGATTTTCGCGATGCCGTCCTGGGTATTCTTGTGGACCACGCGCTCCGAGTACTGCACGCCGGCGCGGGCTGCGGCCACTGCGCCGAGACCGATGCCGGTGGCAACCGCCGCATTGTTGGTGACCTTCGCCGCGAGCGCGGCGCCCGCGATACCGGCGCCGGCAGTGGCGCCTTCCGAGTAGAGCGAACCACAGCCGCTCAACGCCGACGAGATCGCAATCGCCAGCGCGACAAGCGCCGTTGCATTTGAGTATCCGCGTTTGGCCGTTGGTTTTGCCCGGTCGGCCCACACTATATTTTTTTGCATTTCCCTGTCTCTGCTTCTGCCGGCGCCCTTCATTTACGCTCAAAGCGAGTTGGTGAACGAACAGCACGCCGATTCCATCGTTGCGACACGCGCTGCCGCATTTTGCAGGATGCTATTTGTAATTGGCAGAGGGAAAGTGCAAGCAATTGCAAAAGATGATGCGGGTCAAATCGGTTTCTGTTGAACGGATGCCGATTTGCCTGGTGATGCGAAGGGATTGCAGGCGCGATTGCAAGCGCGTGGAAATGAGCGCGGATGTGGACTGCGGACACGCGCTCACGCGAACCTGGCGCGCGAGCGGGATGGCACAGCTTATTGTTCGATTTCTTCTTCCGCGGCTTCGTCGCCGCCGTAGGCGCTCAAGCGGTTGTACAGCGTTTTCAGGCTGACGCCGAGTGCCTTGGCCGCACGCCGTTTGTCGCCGCCGCAATATTTCAGCGTGCCGAGAATGATCTGCCTTTGCGCATCGGCGAGCGGCGTTCCGATCCACACGCTCATTGCATTGCCCTGTGTGACGGGCTTTTTCACACGCGACGCGAGATGCGGATGCGGCAGCTCGACCGTCTTCTCCGCGAGAATGAATGCGCGATAGACGGCGTTCTTCAACTCACGCACGTTGCCCGGCCACGACCACGTGCGCAGCGTTTCGATCGCCCGTTTGCTGAAGCTCTTGTGCGTGCTTTCCTGCTGGTTCAGCAAGGCGAGGAAGTGTTGCGCGAGCAGTTCGCGATCGCCTTCGCGCTCGCGCAGCGGCGGCGCGCGCAACGGAAAAACGGCGAGACGGTACATGAGATCTTCGCGCAGGCCGTTTTCCTTGACGGCCACCGCGGGGTCGCGATTGGTTGCGGCGATCACGCGCACGTCGCCGTGAATCGGTTCGCTGCCGCCGACCCGATAGAACGTGCCGGTCTCGAGCGCGCGCAGCAGCTTGACCTGGCGGACCGGCGCCATCTCGGTGATTTCGTCGAGGAACAGCGTGCCGCCGTTCGCATGTTCGAAGTAGCCGACGCGGCCCTGGACCGCGCCCGTGAAACTGCCTTTCTCGTGGCCGAATAATTCGGCTTCGATCAGCTCATCGGGAATCGCGCCGCAGTTGACCGCGACGAACGGTGCTTCCTTGCGGCTGCTTTGATCGTGAATCGTGCGGGCGATCAACTCCTTGCCGGTGCCCGATTCGCCGATGATCAGCGCGGTTGCGTCGGTGCTGGCGACGCGCGCGATCTGCTCGTACAGCTCCTGCATCACCGGCGACGAGCCGTACAGCAGCCCATACGATTTCAGTCCCGCGATGCCGTCCGCGACGCGCTGCTTCGCCTGTTCCGAAGCATGGCCGCCGGCGGAGACGGTGGGCGAGTCCAGATCGGTTGACGCCATAAACGGGGAGTCCTGGGCAAATGTAGTTCGTTGTTGCGGCGCGCAGGCCTATAACGAGAAGGTGACCCGCAAGATCAATATCTCACAAAAGACGATTTAACCACTTCGACGGCGTTTGCGGCAATCGGCGTCACGGCTGGCGAAATACATCGGTGAACGGTCGGTCGAAAGTGCCGGAATGGGCGAAACCGCGGCTCACGAACGGCAAATTTACCGGGAACGATATTTGCCGTTGGCACCCGACACGCATCTGTTTCCGACCTATTGCGCCGGCTATGGACGCTGTCTGACGACTCGCCGGAAACAATTCGCGAACGCAGAACTCAGACATGGGAGTGAATGATGGCTGACACCACGCAACAGCTTGCACTCGGCGGGCAGAAGATCGTCCAGGATCTGCAAGTGCTGCTGAAGGACTCGGAGGAAATGCTGCGGCTCGCCGCCAACGTACCGGGCGAAGGCGTCAGCGCGCTGCGCGATCGTCTCGGAACGCATGTCGAGAGTTTGCAGTCGGCGCTCGGCGACGCGCAACAGAGCGCGCAGCGGCGCTATCGGGCCGCGACCGTCAACGCCGAGCGATACGTGCGGCACAACCCTTGGCAGTCGGTCGGCATCGCAGCGGGGGTGGGTTTCCTGATCGGCGTTCTGGCCGCGCGCTGAGGCGCAGCCATTCCGTGCCGACCCGCTTCACAACGAGCTTCACGACGAAAAGGAGTTCACGATGGCACGACCTAAAATTGGCATTTTTGGCGCGCTGATGGTTGTCGGCGGTTGGCTGGTCCTGCGCTATGTGCAGAAAAACCGTGCTTCGCAGGTTCCGGCGGCGCGCGAATTGAGCCGCTGGGAGGGTGAGGGCGGCATGGTGGCCACCCCGCCTACCCCGGCCGGCAGTGTCGAGATGGAGAGCGTCAACCCGGCCACCCATGGCGCGAATGGCTCGGAGCATCCGGGCGGCAACGGCAGCGCATGGCCGTTTCCGCGCAGCTGAACGCCGCTGCTTTAACCGCATCGCCAGGGCACCGCAGTTTGCCGTGCGATGGCCGGATGCGTTGCTGTTTTGTCTCGATAACGCCGTATAATAGGCAAATACACAACAATGACGTGTTAAACCCACCGGTTTCTCCAGATATTGTTGCGATATTGAATTAAGTCGAAGGCCCGGCGCTTTTGCCATAAAGTTTGCGTGTGCTCACATTCGGGCGCATCGCAGCCAGGCTAAAGGTTGCCGGCCGGCTTTTTTAGCATGCGGGTCAGCATGTTTCCCCATTCACGCTTTCGGGCTTTCGAGACGCGATGCCACACGTACTGATTGTCGATGACGATGCCGGTACCCGCGAGGCGCTTTCCACCATCATCGGGGAAGACGGCCTCACCACCGCCACCGCGGGTGATTTGCGCGAAGCGCGTATTCAACTGGTCCGGCAGATGCCGGACGTCGTGTTTACCGACCTGAAGCTGCCCGATGGCAGCGGCGTCGATCTGTTCGAAGACCTCGATCCGCGTTCGGGCGTCGAGGTGATCGTGATTACCGGCCACGCTACGGTGGAGTCGGCGGTGAACGCGCTGAAGATGGGCGCGACCGACTACCTGGTGAAGCCGATCAACATGCAGCGCGTGAAGGCGATCCTGTCGCGCCTGCCGCGCCCCGGCGACCTCAAGGCGGAAATCGGCACGCTGCGCGGCGAGTTGCGCCGCATGGGCCGCTTCGGTCTGATGCTCGGCAATTCGCCGGCCATGCAGGAGGTGTACGACCAGATCGGCCGCGTCGCGCCGACGGCGGCCTCGGTGATGCTCGTGGGCGAGTCGGGCACGGGCAAGGAGGTCGCCGCGCAGACACTGCACCAGCTCAGCCTGCGACGTAAGCATGCGTTCCTCGCAGTGAACTGCGGCGCGATTTCGCCGAACCTGATCGAGTCGGAAATGTTCGGCCACGAGCGTGGCTCGTTCACCGGCGCGGACCGGCAGCACAAGGGTTATTTCGAACGCGCGAACGGCGGCACGCTGTTTCTCGACGAAATCACCGAAATGCCGATCGAGTTGCAGGTCAAGCTGCTGCGCGTGCTGGAAACCGGCATGTTCATGCGGGTCGGCACGACCAGGGAAATCGAAACCGACGTGCGCCTGATCGCCGCGACCAATCGCGATCCGGAGCAGGCCGTGCTGGAAGGCAAGCTGCGTCTGGATCTGTACCATCGCCTGAACGTGTTCCCGATCAGCCTGCCGCCGTTGCGCGACCGGGGCAAGGACGTGGAGCTGCTTGCCCAGTCCTTCCTCGACGAACTCAATGAGCATCACAGCACGAAGAAGCATTTCCCCGCCGCGGTGAAGGAGATGCTGTTGTCTTACCCTTGGCCGGGCAACGTGCGCGAGTTGAAGAACTACGTGCAGCGCGCGCACATCATGTCGGGTGCCGATTCGGACAGCACGGCAACGGTGCCGTTGCAGATCACGTTATCCAAGCCCGCGGCCGGCACGTCGATCATGATTCCGTTCGGCACGTCGCTCGCCGAAGCGGATCGTCAGCTGATTCTCGCGACCCTCGAACAATGCGGCGGCGTGAAAACGCGCGCGGCTGAGATTCTCGGCATCAGTCTGAAGACGCTGTACAACCGTCTGGTCGATTACGGCAACGACGCGCGTGAAGAAGGCGACGCCGCCGCGGACGAATCGCGCGCCTTGGGCGGCGCCGACGCGTAAAGCGCCACACCCGACGCGTCACGGCCCGACGCGTCACGCTCGCGAGCGACGTGCGCGCCATCTCGCGAGGAGCGCGTCGATTTCGGCACAGCCCTTGCTGCGATTCAATCGAACGCGAAAACGAGGATCACCGACATGCCGGAATATGCTGCCGCTCCTGTGCTTCCCGCGCTTGCTCTTGCGAAGCACGCTCACCGTCCCGAGCCGGTCGAACCGCCGTTTACTCCTGACGAGCCCGACACGCCCCCCACGCCGACTCCAGATCCGCTCGAACCGGTTGCTCCGCCGATCGGCGATCCGCCGCCGCAACCGACTCAAACGCCGCAAGCCGGCGGGCTGCGGCAGCAACGCGTGCAACTCTGACCGGCTTTGTGCGCGACGCCACATACCGGCGCAGCGATTTTATGTACTTGTTACAAAGCCGGCGCATCTTTTACCGGCAATTTACCTTCGTGACCCCTAGACTATATTGATGCCGCCTTGTTTCGGCGGCGGCCTTCCGCTGGAGGCAGCGATCATGAGACATCCCGCACTGCGACGTTCCGCGCGCCACTCGAAGCGCGATTCCCGGCCGTCCAGCAACAATAGTGTTCCGCCGGTGACGCCGGATCCGGCCGCGCAGAACCGCGTCGCGCCGAACGCCCCGCCAGACGGCGAGCACAATCAGGGCGGCGTGCGTCCGGAAGGGCTGGAATATCAGCGCGATCTAGGCTCGGAACAGGACGCTTGAACCACGCCTGACGCGAGCGGTTGCAGGCTTCTGGGGTCGTCATACAAAGCAGAAAAAATTTCTTCGCGGTGCTGCGGCGTCGCGCGTTTTTGCTCGCCCTTCACATTTTCATACATTTTTATTTCTGCTGTCTCATAAAACGGCACGCGACTTGCATGCACCTGCCTGGCACATATCCATATGCAACGAAACAACTGACTGAGGTGGAGCACCAATGAGCAGACTGATCGTGGTATCGAATCGTGTCGCGCCGACCCAGGAAGGGCGTCCCGCAGCGGGCGGGCTCGCGATCGGCGTGCTGGACGCGCTGAAGGAAACCGGCGGAGTCTGGTTCGGCTGGAGCGGCGAGACGGTGGCTGAACCGTCCGATCCGGTGATCGAAAAGCAGCGCAATGTCACCTACGCGACGGTGGGTCTCACCAAGCGCGACTATGACCAGTACTACCGCGGCTTTTCGAACGCGACACTGTGGCCGACGTTCCACTATCGCAATGACCTGTCGCGTTACGACCGGCAGGAATACGCAGGCTATCAGCGCGTCAACGCGACGCTCGCAAGGCAGCTCAAGGAGCTGCTGAAGCCTGACGACATCATCTGGGTGCACGATTATCACCTGCTGCCGTTCGCGCGCTGCCTGCGCGATCTCGGCGTGAAGAATCCAATCGGCTTCTTCCTGCATATTCCGTTTCCAGTGGCCGAAGTGCTGCGGACGATTCCGCCGCACGAAGAGTTGCTCAAGGCCATGTGCAGCTACGACGTGGTCGGTTTCCAGACCGAGGCGGACCGCCAGTCGTTCGTCGACTATATCGAGCGCGGCCAGCATGGGAGTTCGAGCGAAGACGGCATGGTGCACGCCTATAACCGCTTCCTCAAAGTCGGCGCTTACCCGATCGGCATCTATCCCGATGCGATCGCCAAGGCCGCGGAGCAGTTCACCGACCGCAAGCCGGTGCGCAGCCTGCGCGACGGCATGCGCGGGCGCAAGCTGATCATGAGCGTCGATCGGCTCGATTATTCGAAGGGGCTGGTGGAGCGCTTCCAGGCATTCGAGCGCTTGCTGCTGAATGCGCCTGGTTGGCACGGGCGCGTGTCGCTGGTGCAGATCGCGCCGCCGACTCGCGCCGACGTGCAGACCTATCAGCGGATTCGTCAGACGCTCGAGGGCGAGGCGGGGCGCATCAACGGCCGTTTCGCGCAACTCGACTGGACGCCGATCCAGTACCTGAACCGCAAGTACGAGCGCAATCTGTTGATGGCGCTGTTCCGTCAATCGCAGGTCGGCTATGTGACGCCACTGCGCGACGGGATGAATCTGGTCGCCAAGGAATACGTCGCCTCGCAGGATCCGGCCGATCCGGGCGTGCTGGTGCTGTCGCAATTCGCGGGTGCGGCCGAGCAATTGCCGGGCGCGCTGGTCGTCAATCCGTTCGACCTGTCGCAGATGGCCGAGGCGCTGGAGCGCGCGCTGTCGATGCCGCTCGCCGAGCGGCAGGCGCGTCACGCCGACATGATGGCGCCAATGCGCGAGAACAATCTGTCGGTCTGGCGCGATACCTTCCTCGCCGACTTGCGCAATGTCGCGACGGCTTCTTCCGTGACGGCCAAGGCGGTAAAGCTCGCTGACGTGACGGCGACGTAGCCGGATCGAGGGCGGCCGCGCGGGTTTTCTAAAGCACGTGTGCCGGTCACGTCACTCACGCGCGCTGCACGACCCGTAACGTGCTGACCACGGCGGCGACGGCCGAGAAGCACGCGGCGACATACAACGCGACGATCGGCCCGTGCTGCGGCGCGACGCCGAAGATCAGCGCGACCAGCGCCGCGCCGAGCGTCTGTCCTGTCAGCCGCGCGGTGCCGAGCATGCCGCTCGCGCCGCCGCTGCGTTCACGCGGCGCGGCCGACAGTATGGTCCGGTTGTTTGGCGACTGGAAAATGCCGAAGCCCGCGCCGCACAGCGCCATGCGCCACGCGATCTGCATTGGCTCGGGGTGCGCGCCGAGCGTGGCGAGCAGCAGCAGGCCCGCGGTCAGCGCAACGAGTCCGATGCCGCCGAGCCAGCCCGCCGACACCTTGTCCGACAGCACGCCCGACAACGGCGCCGCAACCACGATCACGAGCGGCCACGGCGTCATCAGCAAACCGGTTTGCACTTGCGACAAACCCAGCGTGTCCTGCAACAGAAACGGCAGCGAGACGAACGCCAGCATCTGCGCGCAGAACGAACAGACCGACGTGCCGATCGACAGCGCAAACACCGGAATCCTCAGCAAATCGATCGGCAGCAGCGGGGCGGCCTGCGTCAACTGTCGGCGCACGAAGAAGTAGCCGATCACGAGTGCGCCGAGCGCTTCGAACGCGACGTAGCCGAGCCGCTCGCCGTGACCCAGGCCGTCGACGGCGAAGATCAGCAGGCCGAACACGAACGCGTTCATCACCGCGCTCAGGTAGTCGTATGGCGAATCGTGGCCGGGGTTCAGCGGCAGCGCCTTGAATCCGCCGACGATCGCCGCGATGCCGATCGGCACATTGATCGCGAACAGCCACGGCCACGAGGCGACGGCGAGCACGCCGGAGGCGACCGTCGGCCCGACCGCGGACGATATGGCGACCACCATCGCGTTGATCGCGACGCCGCGCCCGAGCTGCGTGGGCGGATAGATCATGCGCACGAGTGCCGTGTTGACGCTCATGATGCCCGCCGCGCCGAAGCCCTGGACCACGCGCGCGAGCGCGAGCGTCGGCAGCGATGTGGACAGCGCGCAACCGAGCGAGGAGACGGTGAACAGGATCAGCCCGGACAGATAGACGCGCCGGTAGCCGATGCGGTCGCCGAGCGACGCGAGCGGCAGCAGCGAGATCGTGATCGCGAGCTGGTACGCGTTGATGACCCAGATCGAGCCGGCCGCGCTCGCATGCAGATTGCGCGCGATGGTGGGGAGGGCCACGTTGGCGATCGCGCTGTCGAGCACCGCCAGCGTGAGAGCGAGCGCGATAACCAGCATCGCCCAGTAGCGTTGCGGAACCGGCAAGCCCTGCTCGGCGGGCTCCGTTGGCAATGCGTCGGCGGCGGGAGTCTCTGCGGCGGCGGCCGGAAGTGAACCGTCCGTGCGGGATGGTTGTGCGTGCATCGTTCTTTTGAATTGTCGGGGGCGGCTCTTCGGTCACGGGATGAGCCACGCGCGCCGCTTGCCGCGTCGGAATGCACAACGGCGGCAGCGATGATGCCGGTACTGAAAAGGCATACCGGCATCGCGTCTCACGCGTTATTTGAGTTCGTACAGACCGGTATGCGTGGTCGAGTCGATTTCGTTCAGATGCGTCATGAAGCGCGCGACCGCGTTAGTGGTCTCCGCGGTGATCGGCAGATGCGGCACTTTCAGTGCGTGCAGGCGGAAGATGTAGCGATGCGTTCTGTCGCCGCGCGGCGGTGCGGCGCCGCCGAAGCCGACCGTGCCGTAGTCGTTGCGCACTTGCAGCGCGCCATGCGGCAGCAACGAGCCGTCTGCCTTGCCGGCGTTGCGCGACAGCGAGCGGGCGTCGGCCGGAATGTTGACGACGACCCAGTGCCAGAAGCCGCTGCCGGTTGGCGCGTCGGGATCGTGGACCGTGAGTGCGAAGCTTTGAGTGTCGGCCGGCGGCGCCTCCCACTGCAGCGCGGGCGAGATGTTCCCGCCTTCGCCGTCGACGCCGAATGCCTTGTCATCGAATTCGTGGTCTTTCGGCATGAAGCCATTGGTGGGGAACTCGTCGGACCAGAGACGGAAATCAGCCATCGTATGCCTCCCTTCAAGGATGGTTCTGGAGATGGCCGGGGCGCGGTTTCATGCTGCCGACGTAGTGCCGGATCGACCCGCAAAAAATGCCCCGGGTGAGCCAATCGAGTGTATCACCAGCGGCTTTCGGATTCGCGTGAGCGGGTCAGGCTACAAGCGGCTTTCAGCCGCGTTCCTCGAAGCTCGGCGCGTCGCTGCGCAACCACTCCACGAGCCGCTGCAACACACCCTCGATATCGCGATTGGCGCCGCGCAACGCGCACTCCCACACCACCGCGACGCGCCAGCCGCTCGCGAGCAAGGCTTGCTGGACCTTGTCGTCGTTGCTGCGGTTGCGGTCGATCTTGTCGCGCCAGAACTCGGGCCGGGTTTGCGGCCACTTGAACAGATGGCAGTCGTGGCCGTGCCAGAAACAGCCGTGCACCAGCACGACGGCGCGGTAGCGCGGCAGCACGATGTCCGGGCGGCCCGGCAGATCGCGGGCGTTGAGCCGGAAGCGAAAACCCTGACCGTGCAGCAGGCTGCGGATCAGGATTTCGGGTTTCGTATTGCGGCCGCGGATGCCGGACATCATCCGGCTGCGCGTCGCACTATCGACGATATCGACCATCGTAAGAGACTCGGGTAGCTGTCCTCGATAGCTTAGGCGTACAGCGAGAGGGTTTGAGTCGAACCACGGTGATGGCGTGTCCCCTCGGCGAGCAGGGTTTGCACATGCGGCAGCATGATGCGCGCGACTTCCCGCATCACCGGCATCACGACGCTGTTGCCGAACTGGCGGTAAGCCTGAGTGTCGCTGACGGGAATCCGGAACGTGTCGGGAAAACCCATCAGCCGCGCGCACTCGCGTGGCGTGAGACGCCGCGGGCGCGACTGCTCGCCCTGATAGACCAGAATCTCGCTGCCGTCCTTGTGATAGCGCGCCGACAGCGTGCGCGCGACGCTGTCCGGATAGGCCATGCCGAAGCCGAAGCCGTTACCCGCCGCGCGATGTTTCGCCGCGTAGTTTTGCAGATAGGTCCAGAGGTTCGGGGTAAGCGTGTACTTCGGTTGAACGCGCCGGTTGGCGTGGTCGAAGAAACGGTCGTGATCCCAGGGCAAGTCCGGTTCGCTGCCGTCGGTGCGGTGCAGGATCGAGCTCAGACGCGGGCCGTGTTCCGGCAGATGCAGATCGTCCCATGAGAAGGAAGTCTTGCCGCGAAAGCCGACGATGATGATCCGCTCGCGATGCTGCGGCGTGAAATGCTGGCCGTCGACCACCCGGTAGTGCACCTCGTAGCCGAGTTCGTCGCGCAAGGTTTGCAGGATCACGTCGAAGGTGCGGCCCTTGTCGTGCGAGAGCAGATTTTTCACGTTCTCCAGCAGGAACGCGGCGGGGCGCTTCGCCGCGATGATTCGCGCGACGTCGAAAAACAGCGTGCCTTGTGTCGTGCACTCGAAACCGTGCGGCCGGCCGAGCGCGTTTTTCTTGCTGACGCCCGCGATTGAAAACGGCTGGCACGGGAAGCCGCCGAGCAGCACGTCGTGGCCCGGCACCTCTTCGGCGGGGAACGAGACGATGTCGCCGATCAGCGCGTGATCGGCGCCGGCCGGGTAGTTCTCGCAATACGTCCTGGTGGAAAAATCGTTCCACTCGCTCGTGAAGACACAGGCGCCGCCGTGCGCTTCGAAACCCATGCGAATGCCGCCGATACCGGCGAACAGATCGATGAAGCGGAAGCTGGCGTCACCGTCGGCCGCGCCGGCCCCGGCTCGAGCGCCGGTGTGCAGCAGATCGCGCAAGGCCGGTTCGAGCATGGCCGGACACGGTGTTTCGCCTTTCTCCCAGCGGCGCACCGTCTTGATGTCTTTGCCGACGTGCGCGGCGATTTCGCGTTGAGTGAAGCGGGCGCGCGCCTGCTTGAGCAGTTCGAGCGGTGCGGCGAGGGTCACGGGCGTCCTTGCTGGGAATTTTTGCGGACATTATGACCTAAGGTCGTCCCATTTTTCCTGTTTTTGCGGACGATGGGCAGAAAATATTCGACGTCGACGGGCGAGTTTTGGGGGATAGGCAAATGTCACAATTGGCCGTGTAGGCTTACGTCGTGACGCGAATTCCCCGCGTTGCGACGTGTTGTGGCCGCGGCTTCGTTCGCGGCCTTTTTTATGCGCTGGAAGTGCTCGTTGTTGTTGCTGGCCGCGAGCCGCGCTCGCCTGGGAGTAACCCGGGTTCGGCGCCGCGCACCGCGCTCTGCCCTTAGACTTGGCGCATCCAACAGGAGGTGCGCCATGACACCCGAAAAAGTGCTTTCGATGTTCGAACGACAGTACCTGGAAGGCAAAGCGCCCGTCGATCTCGAAGCCACCTGCGCGAGCTTCGCCACCTGGCTGGCGGCCGCGTGGGAACAGCTCGACGGCGAGCAGAAGACGCTCTTGATGACCGTCGGTGCGGCCTTGTGGCGCGAAGGATATGACCTGCGTGCCGGCACCGCGACCAAGGATTTGTGGTGAACCTTTGAGCGGAGCGTCGCGTGGCCACACTCGCAGTGGGGTGTTGCGAGCGGCGCCGCACGCGTTGTGCTGAGTCGGTTTATATTTGGCGGTCCCGCTTTCGGGGCCAGCTGTTCAGCCCGCGGTTCAGCCCCATTGCCAATTTCCGATTTCCAGCCGCAGTGCTCGCACAAGGGTTACATCACTACCATGACCGAACTATCCGCGTTCCCCATCACGAAGAAGTGGCCTGTTGAACATCCGGAGCGGCTTCAGCTCTACTCGCTGCCAACGCCGAATGGCGTGAAGGTGTCGATCATGCTCGAAGAGATCGGTCTGCCGTATGAACCGCATCTCGTGCGTTTTGATACGAACGATCAGATGACGCCCGAGTTCATGTCGCTGAATCCGAACAACAAGATTCCGGCGATCATCGATCCGCACGGCCCCGACGGCAAGCCGTTGCCCCTGTTCGAATCCGGCGCGATCCTGATTTATCTCGCGGACAAGAGCGGCCGGCTGATTCCGAAGGACGCCGCGGGCCGCTATGAAGCGATCCAATGGGTGATGTTCCAGATGGGTGGAATCGGCCCGATGTTCGGCCAGCTGGGTTTCTTCCACAAGTTCGCCGGCAAGGATTATGAAGACAAGCGGCCGCGCGACCGCTATGTCGCGGAGTCGAAGCGTTTGCTCGGCGTGCTGGAGCAGCGTCTCGACGGACGCAACTGGATCATGGGCGACGCTTACTCGATCGCCGATATCGCGACCTTTCCCTGGGTGCGCAACCTGATCGGTTTCTATGAAGCAGGGGATCTGGTCGAGATTCAGGATTTCCCGCATGTGCGGCGGGCGCTGGCTGCGTTCGTCGCGCGTCCCGCGGTGGCGAAGGGGCTGGAGATTCCGCGGCGCGTCTGATTTTCCGGCGTGGCCGGGGGGCGGCGATGGTCGCCTGCGTGGCGGATTAATTCCTATAAACCCGGGCAAATCCGCGACGGCGCTGCGTTTCGGTCAATGCTGCCCGGCGTTCAGCAGCAACCAGACTTGTTGCGGGACGGAGCCCGCGACGATGCGCGCAAACGCGGCGCCGCAGCGGATGCAAGTGAAGTGTTGCTCGGCTTGAGCGTCCTTCACTGCTCCGGCGGCGTTCAATGTCAGGTTCTCGTGTGGCTCGACCGTCGACGGCTGTCCGTAGAGTTCCGCGCACGGCGCGCATGGCTGTATCCAGAGTTCCATTTTGTTGAGCAGGTTAGGTCGTACTATTGTCGCGTTTGCAGCAACAGTGATTTCATGAGTTAGGTATTTACCCGAGGTTGGGCCCCTCCTAGACTACGTCCATGGGTTGCAGGCAAGCAGGTCTGTAGCGCCACACAAAACAATCTCTGGAGGTAGTCATCATGAAATCGCTCATCAAAGCTGTTGCTGTTGCACTCGTTCTCGCCGCTCCGGTCGCATCGTTCGCGCAATCGAACGGGCCTGTGACGCGCGCCCAGGTTCGGGCTGAACTCGTCCAGGTCGAAAAGGCCGGTTATCGACCCGCTGCCGGTAAAGATCCGTACTACCCGGCAGATATTCAGGCAGCTGAAGCACGCGTCGCTGCACAAAATGGTAACGCGCAATCCAGCGGTTATGGTTCGGCTACAAGCGGCTCGGCGCAATCGGGCAGCCGTACCGAGACGACGGTGAGTTCGTACTCGGCGCCGGTGGTCTACGTCGGTCACTAATCGATACGGGTGCGAAGCTCGACCCATCGAGCCTCGGCTCGACTCGTATCGACACGAAACAGGCTCGCTCTCGCAAGGGGATGCGGGCCTGTTTTGTCGTGATCAGGACTCCTCCGTCGTCGGCGTTCCGGCGGCTTCGCCCGGCTTCTTCTGTCCGGGCGGTTTTTCAAGGTTGATTGGCCGCTGCGGGGCTGTGCTTCTTTCGGAAGCGTGTTCGAGAAGCGTTTCGTGGCGAAGAAGTGATCGCGTCCATGCGGAAACGTCCGAAACGTATCGCCGGCTCGGCTCGGTACCGTGCGAGGACTCGATAAGGCGTATAAGAGCGCAGATTCCTGTTTTCGTCTCAAATACGTGACAATAGTTGCTGAAAGCGTTGATGGACCCGACAGAATTTACGTGGCCAGACAGGACGGTGCTTTAGGGCATGTCTTAGGAATTTGTGCTTCGCCGGCGTCCCCAAACAGTCTGGCTTGTATGTAGCGACCGTAGGCAAAATTGACGGCGACAAAAAAGCCCCGCAGCGCAAGGCTATACGGGGCTTTTCTGGGCGAACTTGGGAAATGCTGGCAAGCTGATTGGTCCCCCCGACAGGAATCGAACCTGTATCTAGCGCTTAGGAGGCACTTGTTCTATCCATTGAACTACGGGGAGAGGATAGTTTTAACGGGGTGGATCGGAGCCTTGCTGCTATTGGCTTCCGCCTTGTCCCGTGGGCGTTTCCGGCTTTTCTGCTTCGTCCTAAATGAAGCGCCGAGACAGCTTGTGAACCCTAATTTATACCCGCCTTTGCTACAGATCGACCCTGTAGCAGCGAAAAGTGATCTGGCACTGCTACAGTTTCTGAGACGGGGAAAACCATGGCTTCAATCCTGCCAGTAGGCAGTCGCTGACGTGCCCAAGTACGCAAGCGAGGGCAGAGTATAGCAAAAACGTTCAGAACGAAAGGCGCTGCCGAAGCCTGGGCGTGGGCTAGGGAAGTCGAGATCGATAACGGCCAGAATACGGTCGACGCGGCGACCGTCAAGGTCGGCGAGTTCGTCAGGAAATACCGCGTAGCCCGCGCCGAATCCGGGCGGCCCGTCAAAGAAAAATCAAACGAGGATTACATCCTGCGATGGCTGGAGGATGCGTTCGAAAGTGACTTTGCTTCGAAGCTCACGACGCAACGCATCGTCAAGTTTGCACAGGAACGCAAGGCGGCCGGCGCAGGCGGGTACACGGTCGACACGGATATCTCGAAGCTCGCACCGTCATGCGCCACATGGCGTCATTGCTCGGCCTGACGCTGCCCGATGCAATTGGTGCGGCTTGCCCCACGTTTCACCATCTGCGCCTGATCGATGCCGGCGGCACGCGTGACCGCCGCCCGACAGCCGAAGAAATCGAGAAAATCTTTGCGTGGTTCGCCGAGCATCCGGAGCGCCAGCAGGCCATGCCGGATCTGCTGCGCGTCGCAAGACAGTGTGCGTTCCGCCGTGGCGAACTGTTCAACCTGCGCTGGGATGATATCGACGCTGAGAATCACCTGGCGCTGGTGCGCGATCGCAAGCATCCCCGGCAGAAGATCGGCAACAACGAGTGGCAGTACGCGACGCTATCGATGCGCGTCTTCGCTTCTCCCGCTGGCCGATCAATGATCGCGAGCCTTGTCCGACGTGTTGCGGAAAGGGCTTCTATGAAGAACGGCCATTCACGGAAGTGCCGCACCTGTGCGCGCCTTGCAAAGGCGACGGGAAGGAAACGGCCAACGAATCGGCGCAATGTTTGCGTGAAACATCGATGGAGTACTCGTACGTTAGCACCGTGACTTCCGGCACATTTTCAGCGGAAGCGATCGCGAGGAGTATCCACATGAGCGAGGCGAAATGCCTACCGTGTGCGAAATGTACTCCGGTGAGTTATTGACGTTACTTCATCAGTCATTCGCGTCCGTCGGCATTTGTGCAGATCGCGTCACGAGCACGAATCAAGGAGCTAACCATGCAACAGCCAGACGCACCTAAACCTCTAAGCGCCAAAGTCCCGGTCCGGGCCGTCGCGCGATTGAGTGTGGTAACAAATCGCGGACCTGTGACATCTGGAACAGGTTCGGGGGTTCTGATCGACAGTTACCACGTACTCACCGTTGCACACAATGTGGTGTCTTCTGACGCTGAGAATCCGTGGCTCGCAGCGGCGGTGACCATACGATTGGGCTCGCGCGTCGGGGAGCCTGCTGAGAAGCAGCAGCATTACGCTAAGTGCGTGTTTTGTCCTCAGGCTTTCCCACGGCACAGGAGTTGGGACATCGCCATAGTTCGTCTTGATCGTCCGGTCAAACTCGACAGGTATCCCAAGCTGTGGGTTATCGACTCAGACTCGCCTCATCAGATCTGCATTGCCGGTTTTCCTGGTGGCGATCGTCTTGCAACATCGGAAGGTGAATGGAGCGGCGTCAATCCGGAGGTCAATGCATTGTCATCCATTAATCTTGTCACAGCCCCGGGCTCCAGTGGTTCGCCAATCTTCATGTGGGATGGGGATCAGCCACTCGTGTGCGCAGTGCATAGTGGTCATGCCGAGGACGATAAACAGAAGGTCACTGAAGACAAGTTAGCTATTCTGATTACCCAGGAGACGGCGGAATTTATCTTACGTGTGCTCGCAGCCGGAGATGCCGACTTGGTCAGGGATGGCTTCGTGGTATGGCTTTAGGGTGTAGCCCTGCGACGGAGGGCGACGTTCAAAACGTTTAACAAGTTACCTGGCCTCGCCTGTGCGCGAGGCCTTTCTTATTGGCGTTGGACATGGCGAAAGACAACGAAATCTCGACGCCGGCACAGCTTCCTGCGTCGACGCTTACAGCAGGCGCAGCGCGGATCGCTTTTCACGACAAGGTATTCGAGTCGCGCACGCTGGTGTTTGCCAACGGCACAACACTGGTCGTTGAAAAGAGCACCATAGTGGCTTCCGACGAAGAACAGACCGCCGCGCTTGCCCGCCATCCCGATTTCGAACGCGCCGCGGACGGATCCTGACGATGGGCGCGAGTACGGCGCTGGTCGGCATGGACCGGCAGACAGGGAAGCCCATTACCGGCATCGCGCATCTCGAGCAGAGCCGCCCGTGCGGAACCGCAACTAGAGCGGATTCACCAGATTCGGCCCGTCTATTCCGGGTCTGTTGACGGCGCGGCCGACCTTGAAGAAATCGAATGCCTCGGCGGGCAGTGCGGCAGTGCGTGCGAGCTCGGCTGCGACTTCGGGCGGTGTGGCCGGGTCGAGCCACTGGCGGGCCGTGTCCGCACCGAACACCACCGGCCGCCGGTCGTGCACGTCGACGAGCCCCGCGTCGACCGCGGCAGTAACCAGCACGAAACCATCGCCGGCCTGTTGTTCCGCATCCGGGGCGACGTTGGTCAACGCGGCCATCCACAGCGGTGCGTGGCTTTTCGTACCGATGGCATAGGGCTGCTTGCCGCCGTCGTCGGCCTTGATCCACTCATACCACTGGTCGGCCGGCACGAGAATGCGGCCGTTTTTGAGCATGGGTTTCCACGCCGATGTCAGGAGCTTTTCAACGCGGGCATTGATGATCTGCGGTAGGCCCTTGGCTTGCGCCCAGGCAGGGCGGTAACCCCAATGAACGCGCCTGACGACGCCATCCGGATAGATGACAGGCTGCAGGGTGCCAGGCGATGCATTCCAGCTTGGTGTGTCTTCTGGCGGGCCGTTGCTGCTCAACAGTGGCCAGCGCGTGTCGCGGTCGTTGGCGAGTGGCGTGACATAGTCAATACCGTAGCGGGCGCGGGCGAAACGACCACACATGGCGTGCTCCTCGTCGAGAGGACGGTCGGCGGTGAACCTGACCGGATGATTGCACCATCCGCCTGGCGCCGTCCATCGTGGGCGGTACCAGGTTACTTTGACCTTGCTCAGGCGGACCTGCGCTCAGTTCTTTGCAGGTGTTTTGAGCGGCAGGTAGTGCTCGCTGTCGTACGCGGTGGTGACGGTGTAGCCGTCGCGTTTGCGGATCTTCAGAAAGAACAGAGTAGGCGAGACGCCGGCGGCACCGCCACACGCTTCAGTGTGGTTTTCCCGCACCCGCACCAGAAAGTATTTGCCCTTGTCGGCGGTATCGAAGAGGAGGCACTCGGTCTTGTCTTTCGAGAGACCGTAGGTGCGCGTGATGTCGGCTGCACGGGTGGCTGCGTTATCGTCATTCGTCACCGGTTGCTGGGCGGCGCACGCCTGCGTGCAGACGACGAGGGCTGCTGTGATGATCGCGCGGCGCATCATGGCTCGGTTCTGCGCGAATCATATTGGTCGAGCTTGTGCGCACGGACGATGGCGTTGAGCTTGACTGCGTAAGACGGATCCGTCGCATAGCCGTTGTGGGCGAGCGCATTGGCGAACTGTGAACTGCGGGTGTAGAGAAAGCACGACGCGGAAGCGTGGGTTGTTCCAGAGCATCTGCGCATAGTCGTCGGCGGCATCTTCATAGCTGCCGTAGGCGCGGAAAGCGTCGTCGACAAGTACGATCGGCCGCACACGCTGTTCTACCTGGATCCTCCGTATTGGGAGACCGAAGGCTACGGCGTGCCCATTCCGTATTCTGAATACCTTGAGATGGCTACCCGTCTGCGATTGTTGAAGGGCAGGGCGATCGTAAGCCTCAACGACCATCGGGACATTCGGCGCGCATTCGACGGCTTCCACATTGAGACGGTCGACATCAAGTACACCGTGGGCGGTGGCGGCCGGGAGACCGCGCGGAAGGAGGTGATTATTTTCAGCTGGGATGATGCGGCGCAACCCGCCGGTCTGTTCTGACCGCACTTTATATATCGGCCGTCGGAGGCGCAGAGCGCTCTAGCGCTCTGGAATTTCCGACTCGCTGAATGTAAAGAAGTAAGGAATCTCAAAACGCTCAAAGTTCGGTCGGTCGAAGGTGGGAAGCTGCTCGATGGTCACCGTTTCCGAAAGCGGTGTGCTCGACTCTTGCGCGCGTATTACAAACGTTCGAAGGGCCGTCTGGATGAACTCTCCCAGGCGACCGCCGGTCTCGCTCAACTCATCGATCATGGCTTCCGCACCCGCCACAATGTTGGCAGGCAGAGGAGTGCGGCAAGGTGACTTTGAGGGGCTCAGTTCGACCCCTATGCGCAGATCTCAACATAGCAACCCGGAACGGCCCTTCAACGCGCTTAGCCGGAAAAGCCCGCCGTTAAGTTTATCAGCCGTTCGTGCCGCTTCAGCGAAGTTTCGGGCACAACCAGACGTTCGTTAACCTAACGTCGCTTGTGCAACGGCGGAAGTTACGCAAAATCGGGGCTTAACCGGCTGTTTTCCTTCACCTGCCACCAATCAGAAAACGCACGCGCTGAAAACGTTGGCCGCCGACCATTGGGAAACACAGTAGGGGGAGCATACCGACAAATCAGGTAGACCAGTTCAGGCACGCTCCACACTTGAACTCCGAGTCGTTGACATTCGGCCTTGGATTCTTCGCTCAGGCGATATGTTGTAACTAACACGAGCTGCAATGGCGTCAACATCTGAATGCCAAAATTTCTCCAGATGCCGCTCTCGCTTCTTTGGATGAGCCAACCGCCGACCAATTCGCGTATGTGTGCCGGATTGATCAGCTTTAAGTCGCTTGGGTTTGAGCCAATTGCGGCTTTCGATGAGGCAACGACCATCACGCGATGTCCAGGTCGAATGACCTTGTCACCAATGAGCCCGTCCAGAAACGCGTCCTCGATGTGGATTAGATGATTCCACGCGATGGCGTCAACACCTTGGTCCCCGGAGCCCTTCGTAGCTTCCCCGTAGTGACACGCCTCGGACAAAATAGCTGCCGCCACAACTTCAAGCTTGTGCCCCTTGTCTATTTGCAGCAACTCGCGGCGAATCGCTTGATGTGTCGCAATGCGGGTAAGAAAATCTATGGGATAGTCTGTCGGCAACCCCTTAAGTCGCAGGTATGTGGAGATGCCGGAAATAAGCGTCCGGTTCTGCCGCCCTCTTTGAAAAATGATAAACGACGGCACCTCTCCCTTGTCCCGAAGTAATTCATCGCGCGCACAAGTGAGGTGACCGATGGCCACTGCTCCGGCGCCGGTCGGATCTGGGTCTGGAAATACGCTTGCGCGTTGAATCGCATTTAGACCCAAGACATCTCCGAAAAAATCTTCGACAGACTTTTCCGGTGCATCAACACCAAGCGATCGGGCATGGTCGATCACCCGCTTTATATCTGCATTGGTCAAGGTCATCTTATTCGCCGGACAACGCCTGTATCATGGACAGCATTTTCGCGACCTGCTTTTGCAGTTCCAGCAATCTTTGTTCTGTTTCAGGGGAATCAGTCAGGTCTTCGGAGGTCGTTCGCTTGAGCGTTCTCGTGAAGCTGGCAATTTTTTTAGGTAGGGCTCCCTCCTTCCGCTCTTCGAAGAGAATCTCCGCAGACTTGAAATCGCGATCAATGAGCGACTCTTCAATAGTCGCATCTCCCAGCTTGAGCATGTCGCGAAGCCTGCGGACGGCCACTTCGGCCGACAGTTCCGGCACCAGGTCGTCATCGGTGTCTTGGTCGCCAGACGATGCGCTCCTAAGTCTGGTAATCAGATAATGAAAGAACGCCTGCTCATATTCTTTGTTGAGATATTGCATCTCATCGGCTGACCAACCGAGCCATTGGGATACAACTGGTGCTCGAGCAGCTTCGGAAAACGCGTTGTATGTTAGTGAATGCTCAATGGAATTTGCGCGCTCGAACTTTACAAAGTCCTGATATAAGACGTGAGCCTTGAGATCACGAAGCACCTCCGACTTTTTTCGGCCAAAACGTTCAGCAACGTCTGATACGTCCCAACCCTCATCAAAGATAAGACGCGACTGGAATTCGTATCTGCTTGCGGGCTCCCAGCTTTTGGCACCCATAAGATGCCGCATGCCAATATAAATTTCCGATGCGCGACGATATGCCGCCAACTGTTGCGCCGACTTCCCAATCACAGATCCCTTTAGAACGAAGCATGGAAGGGTTTGCAGCGACTCGCGCACCGTTGGACGCAGTTTTTGAAGAGCGGGGCCATTCTCTTCGATAAGCCTACGTACCGCAGTGACCCTTCGGTTGCCCTCAAGGACAAGGAACTTTTCTCCGTCATATCTCGCGACAATTAGCCGCTCGTGCTTCAAAAATCCATTGTTTGCAATTGAGGCCGCGAGGGAGCCAATGTCGAATCGGGGATCGCCGTTGACGACGTCGAAGAGCTTTTTCTGAATTGAAGGCTGTCCGTATAGTTTAAGTTCCAGATTTCGGAACGTCTCGCCTACGCGCTCTAGCAGCCGGAGATTTTCGGGGTCAAGGAGCAACCGGGCTGGCTCTATCTCCAGAGCGTCACCTTCTGGGAGATCCAAAGCGGGACCTTGAGCGCTATTGATTTCGTCGTCTCGATAGGGGGCTGCATCGGCAGTCGGCTTTCGTCCTGTCGGACGACGAGCGCTAGATTTCGCCGCTACCTTAGCCGTCGCAGGCGAAGACCTACGAGGTGTTGCTGCTGCCTTTTTCGCGGCTGCTCTTGTAGTCATCGAAAAATGTTCTCAAAATTGGGGCGGTTACGCGGCACTGTAAAGCTTTTAGACGGTTCCGCCAATCCTATCTGGAGTAGAGAGGTGGCTGGGCCGTGCGCCGCTCTAATGGAAGAGAGGTGCCATTCGAATGGGCGTTGGCGAGCGCGAGCCGTGACTGCCGAATAGTCGGCTGGTGCTCTAAGAGAGGAAGTTTCGCCTGCTACAGATTTGCTACAGCAATGGTAGCAATCCATATCTGACAGGCCTTGCACCTGTCATTCCACCCCCTGAACTACAGGGAGAGGACCAAGCCGAAATAATCGCTTCAATCCTGCCGGCCGACAAGGTCCGCGAGGATCGGGCGAGTCCCAATTCGCCAGCGAGCGCAGCGTATATCGAACCCGCCGGACGGGAGGAGTGCAGCGAAGCGCCTCTTCCGCAAAGCAAACGGCCCGGCAGGCATCGCCCGCCGGGCCGTCCAGACCGCCTGACGTACCGCGTTCAAGCACCGCACTCAAACGGTGCATCACCGGTTCAATCCAGCAACCTCAAAACTCCACCACCGCAAACTCCGCCTTGCTCACGTCGCACAGCGGGCAGCGCCACTCGTCGGGAATCGCGGCGAAGCGCGTGCCGGGCGCAATGCCTTCTTCGGGCAGGCCTTCTTCCTCGTTGTAGATCCAGCCGCAAATCAGGCAGACCCAGCTCTTGTATTCAGTCACTTCAATTACTTCGCTCACGACGCACTCTTTCTCGGTTCAATACAACAATCCGCCCGTTCTGCCCCTTTTCGGGGCAGCGGCGGCGACCCGCAATAGTACCGGAATTTGCCAAACGGACCTCCGGATACGATGTCGCAGCGCCGCAAACCGCCCGGCGAAACGTCCGCCATCGCGCTGCGAATCGCGTCACGCACTCGGTGTATGCTCTGAGCCGCGGCTTATCTCGACACCGTTCATGCCCGACGCATGGCGTCTTTCGCGACGGCCGGCGTCCGGTGGTTGATCCCGCCACGGCCGTCCGGCGCGCAGCGCATCAAGCCGCTTTCCTCAAAGGAGAAAACGATGTTTAAAAACAAATGGTTGACCGGCGCCGTGCTGGCCGGGTTGCTGGCCGCATCGGGCGTGGCGCAGGCCGAAGGCGTGTCGTTCGTGCAGCCGAAGGACGGCGCAACCGTCAGCAATCCGGTGCACGTGGTGTTCGGCGTCGACGGCATGAAGATCGCGCCGGCTGGCACGATGACCGAAGGCACGGGCCATCATCATCTGCTGATCGACGGCAAGCCGCTCGCCAAGGGCGAAGTCATTCCGGCCAACGACAAGTCGCTGCACTTCGGCAAAGGCCAGACCGAAACCGATCTGACGTTGCCGCCCGGCGACCACACGCTGACGCTGCAATTCGGCGATGGCGCGCACCGTTCGTACGGTCCGGGCATGAGCAAGACCATCACGGTTCACGTGAAATAACCTTGCCGCCCAAACGCTGCTGGACGTGCAAATCCCGTCCGGCAGCGTTTCACGCTCAATATCCGCTCCGCAAGCCGGCCATTCGGCCTATCTCGTCCGGCATACAGGCACTCGCCCGTGCGCCCGGTACAATGAGCAGTTCCGACTCATCGCTGTCTTCTCCAATTCTCCATGTCGCTTTACACCATTACCGGAGCCCAACTGGCCTTCGGTCACGTCGCGCTGCTCGATCACGCGGATTTCTCTCTCGAAGCAGGCGAGCGCGTCGGGCTGATCGGCCGTAATGGCGCGGGCAAGTCGTCGCTGCTGAAGATCGTCGCCGATCTGACCAAGCCTGACGACGGTCTCGTCACGCGTCAGCAGAATCTGACCACGGTCTATGTGCCGCAGGAACCGGAGTTCGATACGGACGATACGGTGTTCGAGGCGGTCGCCGCCGGCCTGACTCACGCTCGCGCGCTGCTGGATGAATACGACGCGGTCGCCGATCAGCTCGCCGATGCGCCGGAAGGTCCCGAGCACGACGCGCTGATGTCGCGGATGAACACGCTGCAATCGTCGCTGGATACCGCGGACGCCTGGAACTGGAGCACGCGCGTCGCCACCACGCTGCAGCAGATCGGCCTGAATGGCGAAGCGCGGGTCGGCTCGCTGTCGGGCGGGATGCAAAAGCGCGTCGCGCTGGCGCGCGCGCTGGTCGTGCAGCCGGATGTGCTGCTGCTGGACGAACCGACCAACCACCTCGACTTCGACGGCATCCGCTGGCTCGAGGAACTGCTGGTTTCGCTGCGCGCGGGGCTGCTGTTCATTACCCACGACCGCGCGTTTCTCGATCGTGTCGCCACGCGTATCGTCGAACTGGATCGCGGGCGTCTGTTGTCGTACCCGGGCAATTTCTCGGCCTATCAGACGCGCAAGGCGCAGCAGCTGGAAATCGAGCGCGTCGAAAACGAAAAGGCCGACAAGCTGCTGGCACAGGAAGAAGTGTGGATTCGCAAAGGTGTGGAAGCACGCCGCACGCGCAGCGTCGGCCGGATCGCGCGGCTCGTGCAGATGCGCAACGAGAGCGCCGAGCGCCGCAACGTGCAGGGCAACGTCAAGCTGGACGTCGGTCAGGGCGAGAAGTCCGGCAAGATCGTCGCCGAACTGACCGACGTGACCAAGCGCTACGGATCGCGCACGGTGGTCGACAAGTTCACGGCCACGGTGATGCGCGGCGACAAGATCGGTTTTGTCGGCCCGAATGGCGCGGGCAAGACCACGCTGCTGAAAATGATTCTCGGCGACCTGCCGCCGGACGAAGGCACGGTGCGCATCGGCACCAACTTGCAGGTGGCGTACTTCGACCAGATGCGCGCGCAGCTGGATCTGGAAAAGAGCCTCGCCGATACGATCAGCCCGGGCAGCGAGTGGGTCGAGGTCAACGGCCAGAGGAAGCACGTGATGAGCTATCTGGGCGACTTCCTGTTTGCGCCGGAGCGCGCGCGATCGCCCGTCAAGTCGCTGTCGGGCGGCGAGCGCAACCGTCTGCTGCTCGCGCGTTTGTTTGCACGGCCGGCCAACGTGCTGGTGCTCGACGAGCCGACCAACGACCTCGACATCCCCACGCTCGAACTGCTCGAAGAACTGCTCACCGACTACGACGGCACCGTGCTGCTGGTCAGCCACGATCGCGCGTTTCTGGATAACGTCGCGACTTCGGTGATTGCCTCGGAGGGTGCGGGCAAGTGGCGCGAGTATGTCGGCGGCTTTACCGACTGGCAGATTCAGCGCGACCGTTCGCAGCAACTCGCCGCCCAGCAGGAAGCGCAGAAAGAGTCCGGCAAGGAGGCTGCGCCGAAAGACAGCGGCGCAGGCCGCAATACGCAGCGCACCGCCAAGCTGTCGTTCAAGGAACAGCGTGAACTCGATGCGCTGCCGGAGAAGATTGCCGCGCTCGAGGCCGAGCAGAAAACCATCGGCACGCAACTCGAAGACGGGTCGATTTTCACGAAGGACCCGCAGGAAGGCACGCGCCTGACCGAGCGCTACGCCGCGATCGACGAGGAACTGCTGATCGCGCTGGAACGCTGGGACGAATTGGAAAACAGGCGCAAGTGATGCACGGGGGCGGCGCGATCGCACATCGCGCCCCCGGGTCAAGCTCAGGTGTCGAAATAGGCCGAACCTGAGCGCTGCCCCTTATCCAAACGGCCAATCTCGCACGCAGTGAATTGCCGCCTGTATCGAAATCAGTAAAATACCCCGCGAACAGGCTTCCCCGGCGTTCGCACCGGCGCAGATGCGGTACAGCCGGCATCGAGCGGCCGTCGAGCGCGCCAAAGGAAGCAAGCGTCAAAACAGCTTGCCCGCACTGCGGGCACCCCACCTAACCCCGTTGTTTCGTTTCGCTTTTTTTGCAAACTCAACGCATTGTCCACGGACCTGTCCACAGGACCTGTGGACAACGATGAACCGACGGACCCGAGTCAACCATGTCTACGAAAAAGCCAAGCGCCGCGTATAGCGAAGCGTCGATCAAGGTGTTGAAGGGCCTGGAGCCGGTCAAGCAACGGCCCGGGATGTACACCCGCACCGAGAATCCGCTGCACATCATTCAGGAAGTTATCGACAACGCATCGGACGAGGCCCTCGGCGGCCACGGCCGGCAAATCACGGTCACGCTGCACGCTGACCACTCCGTCTCGGTCGAAGACGACGGCCGCGGCATTCCGTTCGGCCTGCATCCGGAAGAAGGCGTGCCGGTCGTCGAGATCGTTTTCACGCGCCTGCACGCGGGCGGCAAGTTCGATAAGGCCGCCGGCGGCGCGTACACGTTCTCGGGCGGCCTGCACGGCGTCGGCGTGTCGGTCACCAACGCGCTGTCCACGCGCCTCGACGTCACGGTGTGGCGCGACGGCAAGATCGCCGAACTGAGCTTCGCCAACGGCGACGTCGCCAAACAGCTCGAAGTGCGGCCCGCCACGAAAAGCGACAAGAAGTCCGGCACGCGCGTCACCGCGTGGGCCAATCCGAAATACTTCGATTCGCCGAATCTGCCGTTCGGCGAATTGCAACGCCTGCTGCGCTCGAAAGCGGTGCTGCTGCCGGGCGTGGAAGTCACGCTGGTCAACGAGAAAACCGGCGAGCGGCAAAGCTGGAAATACGAAGACGGTCTGCGCGGCTATCTGCTCGAAGGCATGAACGGCAGCGATCTGCTGATCCCGCTGTTCGAAGGCGAGCGCTACGTCGAAAACTCGCGCACGAGCGAAGAGACCTTCGCCGAAGGCGAGGGCGCAGCGTGGGTCGTCGCGTGGAGCGAAGAAGGTACGCTGATGCGCGAGTCGTACGTCAATCTGATTCCTACACCTGCGGGCGGCACGCATGAATCCGGTTTGCGCGACGGTCTGTACCAGGCGGTGAAGAGCTTCGTCGAATTGCACAATCTGCAGCCGAAGGGCGTCAAGCTGCTCGCCGAAGACGTATTCGCGCGTGTGTCGTTCGTGCTGTCGGCGAAGGTGCTCGATCCGCAGTTCCAAGGGCAGATCAAGGAGCGCCTGAATAGCCGCGACGCGGTGAAGCTGGTGTCGTCGTTCTCGCGTCCGGCGCTGGAGTTGTGGCTGAATCAGCACGTCGAGCACGGCAAGAAACTCGCCGATCTCGTCATCAAGCAGGCGCAGGCGCGCACGCGAGCCGGCCAGAAGGTCGAGAAGCGCAAGAGCTCGGGCGTCGCGGTGCTGCCGGGCAAGCTGACCGACTGCGAATCGACGGAAATCGGCCGCAACGAACTGTTCCTTGTGGAGGGCGACTCGGCGGGCGGTTCGGCGAAGATGGGCCGCGACAAGGAATATCAGGCGATCCTGCCGCTGCGCGGCAAGGTGCTGAACACGTGGGAAACCGAGCGCGACCGCCTGTTCGCGAACAACGAAGTGCACGACATTTCGGTGGCGATCGGCGTCGATCCGCACAGCCCGGACGACAAGGTCGATCTGTCGAATCTGCGCTACGGCAAGATCTGCATCTTGTCGGACGCTGACGTGGACGGCTCGCACATCCAGGTGCTGTTGCTCACGCTGTTCTTCAAGCATTTCCCGCAGCTGATCGAACGCGGTCATGTGTGCGTGGCGCGTCCGCCGCTGTTCCGCGTCGATGCGCCCGCGCGCGGCAAGAAGCCGGCGCAGAAACTCTACGCGCTCGACGAAGGCGAACTCGAAGCGATCCTCGACAAGCTGCGCAAGGACGGCGTGCGTGAAACGCAATGGTCGATCAGCCGCTTCAAGGGCCTCGGCGAGATGAGCGCGGAGCAATTGTGGGACACCACGATGAACCCCGACACGCGGCGGCTGACGCCGGTGGCGCTCGGCGAACTCGACTACGACGCCACGGTCGCGCGCATGACGATGCTGATGGGCAAGGGCGAAGCGGCGTCGCGGCGCAGTTGGCTGGAAGAAAAGGGCAACGAAGTGGAAGCGGATATCTGAGCGCGCGCGTAGCGCATCGGATCGCACGGTAACTTCACGCCAAATACGGATACGGAATCTAGATGGACGACGATAACACTCTCGACCTTTTCACCGAGCCGCCGCCGCCGGAAGGCGACTTCCTGACGCTCGGCAATTACGCGGAACGCGCGTACCTCGACTACGCGGTGAGCGTGGTCAAGGGCCGTGCTTTGCCGGATGTGTGCGACGGCCAGAAGCCGGTGCAGCGCCGCATCCTGTTCGCGATGAACGACATGGGCTTGAGCGACAACGCCAAGCCCGTCAAGTCGGCGCGCGTGGTCGGCGACGTGCTGGGTAAATATCACCCGCACGGCGACCAGTCCGCATACGACGCACTCGTGCGTCTCGCGCAAGACTTCTCGATGCGCTATCCGCTGATCGACGGCCAGGGCAACTTCGGTTCGCGCGACGGCGACGGTGCAGCGGCGATGCGCTACACGGAAGCGCGCCTCACGCCGATCGCGAAACTGCTGCTCGACGAAATCGACCAGGGCACGGTCGACTTCATGAAGAACTACGACGGCGAATTCGATGAGCCGAAGCTGTTGCCCGCGCGCTTGCCGTTCGTGCTGCTGAACGGCGCATCGGGCATCGCCGTGGGTCTGGCGACGGAAATCCCGTCGCACAATCTGCGCGAAGTCGCGGCTGCGGCGGTCGCGATGATCCGCAATCCGAAGATCCAGCACGCCGAGCTGATGCAGCATATTCCGGGTCCGGACTTCCCGGGCGGCGGCCAGATCATTTCGAGCGAAGCTGAGATTTCCGCCGCATACGAAAGCGGCCGCGGCAGCCTGAAGGTGCGCGCGCGCTGGAAGATCGAAGACCTCGCGCGCGGCCAATGGCAACTGGTGATCACCGAACTGCCGCCGAACACGGCCGCGCAGAAGGTGCTCGAAGAAATCGAAGAGCAGACCAATCCGAAAATCAAGCTCGGCAAGAAGGCACTCACGCCCGAACAGTTGCAGACCAAGCAGACCATGCTGGCCTTGCTCGACGCGGTGCGCGACGAATCGGGCAAGGACGCGCCGGTGCGCCTCGTGTTCGAGCCGAAGTCGAGCCGCATCGATCAAACGGAGTTCGTCAATTCGCTGCTCGCGCATACGAGCCTCGAATCGAACGCGTCGCTGAACCTGGTGATGGTGGGCGGCGACGGCCGGCCGCGTCAGAAAGGCTTGAGCGAAATCCTGCACGAGTGGATCGCATTCCGCTTCGCGACGGTCACGCGCCGCACGCGTCATCGTTTGCAGAAGGTCGACGACCGGATTCACATCCTCGAAGGCCGGATGATCGTCTTTTTGAATATCGACGAAGTCATCCGCATCATTCGCGAGTCGGACGAACCGAAGGCCGCGTTGATAGCGGCCTTCGGGCTGTCCGATCGCCAGGCCGAGGACATTCTCGAAATCCGGCTGCGTCAGTTGGCGCGCCTCGAGAAGATCAAGATCGAGAAGGAACTGGCCGAATTGCGCGACGAGAAGGCCAAGCTCGAAGAACTGCTCGGCAGTGAATCGGCGATGAAGCGTCTGCTCATCAAGGAAATCGAAACCGACGCGAAGCAATACGGCGACGAGCGCCGCACGCTGATCCAGCAGGAAAAGCGCGCGACGTTCGAAGCGCGCGTGGTCGACGAGCCGGTCACGGTGGTGGTGTCGCAGAAGGGCTGGGTGCGTGCGCTCAAGGGCCACGGGCTGGACACGGCCGGCTTCACTTTCAAGGCCGGCGACGGGCTCTACGCAGCGTTCCAGTGCCGCACGCCGGATACGCTGGTCGCGTGGGGCAGCAATGGCCGCGTCTATTCGGTCGCCGTGGCGATCCTGCCGGGCGGCCGTGGTGACGGCGTGCCCGTCACGTCGTTGATCGAGCTCGAATCGGGCAGTCATCTGCTGCATTACTACGCGGCTTCCGCGGATCAGGCGCTGCTGCTCGCGTCGAGCAACGGCTTCGGCTTTATCGCCAAGGTCGGCGATATGGTGAGCCGCGTGAAGGCCGGCAAGTCGTTCATGACGATCGACGCGGGCGCTGCGCCGCTCGCGCCGATGCCGATGCTGCCGGATGCGACGCGCATTGCGTGTCTGTCGTCGGGCGGGCGTCTGCTGGTGTTCGGCCTCGACGAGATGAAGACGCTGTCGGGCGGCGGACGCGGCGTCACGCTAATGGCGCTCGACGATAAGGAAACGCTGGTGCAGGCGCTGTCGATCAACGACGCGGGCGTCATGTTGATCGGTACGCGCCGCGGTGGCCGCGTGGACGAAGAGAAGCTGAGCGGCGCCGCACTCGCGCCGCATGTCGGCAAGCGGGCGCGCAAGGGGCGTGCGCCTGAGAGCAAGATGAAGCTCGACGGTATGCGTCCGGTGTTGGCCGCTTAACCAGGAAGCAAAGCAAGGAAGCAAAGCAAGGAAGCAAAGCAAGGAAGCAAAGCAAGGAAGCAAAGGTGGGAACGCGGCGCGCGTTTTGGTTCTGGTCGAACTTCAAGTGCGCGCCGTGGGTAGTAAAAAAATCCGGGGTGTAGCCGTCGCGGTATCGGGCGCGCTGCAATTACAACTACAAAGAATGTTAAGAGGGCGCCGGTGCATGGAACTGCGCGTACAGTGCGTGGTCGAACGCGCTCAATAGCCGCTGCTAATATCATTCGTCATAAGCGGTGTGGCGTCGTCGGGAGAGGAAAACAACATGAACAAAGCTATCGAACTCGCGCTCTTTCTGCATCTGCTTGCCGTCGCCGTATGGGTCGGCGGGATGGTGTTCGCGCATTTCTGTTTGCGTCCGGCAATTGCCGATCTTTCGCCGCAACTGCGCTTGCCGTTGTGGGAATCGGTGTTCAGCCGCTTCTTCAATTGGGTTGCAGCGGCAGTGCTGGTGATTCTGCTCACCGGCGGTTTTCTGCTGATGCAATTCGGCGGCGCTCACGCCACCTGGCCGTTGCATGCGATGGCCGGCCTCGGCATCGTGATGATGCTGATCTTCGGACATATCCGCTTCGCCGTATTCCCTCGCATTCGCCGCGCGGTGCAGGCGCAGAAATGGCCGGACGGCGCGCAGGCTGTCGGCACGATCCGCCGTCTGGTGCTCGTCAATATCGTGCTGGGCGTCGTGACAGTCGGCGTCGCGGTGCTGTCGCGCGGGTTCTGAAGTTCCGCTTCTGACGCCAGTGTTGTGAAACCACGCTCGTGCATCAAGCTCGTGAATCAAGCATGTAAATGACGCTTGTGAAGCGCGGGACGGCGAGGCCTACGGCAAGGTGCCGTAGGCAAACCACAGCCCGCATACCACGGCCACTGTTCCGTACACCACGTATACCGGCGCCTTGAGCTTCGCGAAGCACATGCCGGAGAACAGCGCGGTCAACAGATATGCGGGTTCGAGCGGCACATGAACCGCAATCCGCAGCACGGCCACCACGAGAAATGCGGTCGTCACCGCACGCAAGAACCGCATGCCGTGCTCGAAACGCGTATGAGTCTTCAACTGACGCAGATGCCGCTGCGCCAGCACCACGAGACAACCTGACGGCACGAACAACGCGAGCGTGGCAATCAGCGCACCCGGCCAGCCATCCACCAGATAGCCGAAGAACGGCACCACATTCAATAGCGGCCCGGGCGACAACGGCGAGAGCGAGAACGCCAAAGTAAAGTCGTTGTCCGACACGCCGATCACCGGCGTAACGAACAGCGTCTTGAGCACCGGCAGCGCAGAGAAGCCGCCGCCGAACAGCGTCATGCCCGCGCCCGCCAGGCGCGGCCACAGCAGCGCCAGTTCATAGCGATGCGGCAACGGCAGCGCAAACAACACCAGCAACACGCACAGAGCAGTCAGCAATTGCCAGTCGCCGCGCGCGATCGACATGACGATGCGCGTATCGCGAGCCGGGCTGACCAGCCAGCCGGCGCCGAACGCCGCGCCGAGTATTACCACATAGGCGGCAGGATTGCGCGCATAGAAGAGCGCCACGCAGCCGAGCGCCGCTGCGATCCATTCGAGTTTGCCGTGCACCAGCGCGCGCGTCTGTTTATACCAGGTGATCGCGATCAGCGTGGCCAGCACCACGCTGAAGTGATTGAGCAATGTCTGCGAAGCTGCGGCACGCACGACCGGCGTGCGGTAGAAGGTCGCGAACAGCGTCATCAGCATGAAGAAGGGCAGCACGCTCGCGACACCCGCCACCCAGGCGCCGGCGCGTCCGCGCAGCGCATGGCCGACTTGCACGGCGACATTGCAGCCAACCGGCCCGGGCACCATCCAGGCAAGCGCGATCAGATCGGAAAACGCCACGCGCGAGAGCCGGCCTTCACGTTCGACGTAGTGGTTCTCGAGCTGCGCCATGAGCGCGAGACCACCCCACGACAGCGCCGACAGGCCGAACACGACCCTGAACAGCGTCCATAGCGGTTCCCGTTTCCCTCGTCTGGCGGCTTGCTGGCTCGTGATCGTCTGCATGGCGCTGCGAGCGCACGGCACGCGCCCGCCCTGTGGAATCATTGTTATGGTGGCGCGCCCGGCGTGCCGGCATCGCGCTATGTCGCAGTACGGAGTGAATGTAGCCGGTTTTGTGGCGGTGCGCCTGACTTGAACATGAGAGGCTTGTAACCGTTCGTGTCGGGCGTCTATCGGGCCGCGATCGGGCCCGGATCAGTCGTTGGCGCTGGTGCTGGGCACGCTGCTCGCGCTGTCGACGGCGTGCGTAGCGTGACGATCCGTCATGCCGCATACGCCGAAGCGTTCGAGCAACACCGGAATCGCGTCCACCGGAACCGGGCGCGAGAACAGGAAACCCTGGGCCTCGATATGGCCGAGCGCGGCCAGCCAGGCAATCTGCTCTTCGGTTTCGGTGCCTTCGACCACCACCGTGAGTCCGAGCGAGCGCGCCAGATTGACGATCGCGGTGACCATCACGCAGACGCTGCGGTCGCCCGGAATCGCCTGGACGAACGAACGGTCCACCTTCAGCGTATCGACCGAGAAGCGATTCAGATAGGACAGCGACGAATAGCCGGTGCCGAAATCGTCGAGCGCGATACGCACGCCCAGGCGCTTTAACGCGAAGATCTTCTCCGAGACGAGTTCGGGATACTCCATCATCGCCGTTTCGGTAATTTCGAGTTCGAGGCGGCGCGCGGAGATCCCGGTTTCCTCGATCGCGTGCGAGATGGTTTCGTACAGATCGCCGCGCCAGAACTGCACCGCCGAAATGTTCACCGCCAGCGACAGCGTGTCGTAGCCTTGCTGCTGCCAAAGCGCCAGCTGGCGGCAGGCGGTCTCGATCACGAAGTCGCCGATCGGCACGATCAGGCCGGTCGATTCGGCGACCGGAATGAATTCGTTGGCCGGAATCAGGCCATGCTGCGGATGATTCCAGCGCACCAGCGCCTCGAAACCGGTAATGCAGCGGCGCGTCAGATCGATCTTCGGCTGATAGGCGAGAAACAGTTGCCCTTCGGCGAGCGCGACGCGCAACTGCTGTTCCCACTTCATCAAATGATCCGCGCGATGCGACAGTTGCGGCGAATAGAACTGGTAGCAGTTCTTGCCCGCGTCTTTCGCGCTGTACATCGCCAGGTCGGCCTTTTTCAGCAGGTCGATCTCGCTCTCATTGACCACCGAGTAGAGCGCAATGCCGATGCTCGCATGCAGCACGAAGGAGCTGCCGCGGACCTCGAAAGGCTTGTCGAATGCTTCGGCCGATGCTTCGGCCAGGGTCACGGCGCGCTTCTCGACGTCGTCGCCCTTGATCACGACGACGAACTCGTCGCCGCCGATACGGCTCAACGAGCCGCCGTCGTTGACTGCCGCGGCGAGGCGCGACGCGGTCATTTGCAGCACGATGTCGCCCGCGTTGTGGCCGAGCGTGTCGTTGACGGTCTTGAAGTTGTCGAGATCGATGAAGAGAATCGCAAGGCGCCCGAGATTGGCCGGTTGCGCCACGTCGTGCCGCAGGCTTTGCAGCGTCGCATAGCGATTGCGCAAGCCGGTCAGCAGGTCGTATTCGACCAGATGCGTCATCTCGCGCTCGCGGCCGAGCAGCTTGCCGATCAAGCCGGTCGCGACAGCGAAGAAGCTCAGCATGGCGAGCGAGATGAAGCCCGCCATCAGCAGATAGACGTTGCGCGTGTGGTTGTAGTCGGCGAACTCCTCGGTTTGCGACAGGCCGACCAGCACCCCGAGCGGATAGCCGTCGATATGCCGGTACGACACGATGCGCGTGACGTTGTCGATCGAATCGACATAGGTGCCCGACACATGCTCGGAGGTCGGATACGAGCCGCTTGCCGAGAACGCGCCGTTGGCGTTTTCGGCGCTGCCGGTACGCCGTGCGAGCACACTGCCGCTGTCCGAGATCACCGCGATCACGCCTTCGCGGCCGATTGCCGCGTTATTGTAGAAATCGCTGGTGAAATAGCTGGGGTCTTCGGAGACCACCACGACGCCCGCGAACGAGCCGTCCGGATGATTCAGACGCCGCGTCATCTGCAAGGTCCAGTGGCGGGATATACGGCCGAGCACGGGTTTGCTGATAAACAGCTGATCGTCGTTTTCGTGTTCGTGGACCTTGAAGTGCTCGCGATCGGACAGGTCGATACGCTTGGGGTTGAGTTCGGCCGTGTTGGCGATCAGCGTGCCGTGCTCGTCGATCAGCGATACCTGCACCAGCGTCTCGCTTTGCACGACACCTTTCTCCACCGTGCTGGCGAGATCGAAATGATCCGGGGTTTTCTCGAACTCGAATTTAACAAAGCGGGTGATCTGATCGACCTGGTGAATCGCCTTGACCGTGTGCTGCTCCAACGCCGCGGAAAGAATTGCAGCAGAGGCCATCGCTTCGCGGTAAGTGGCTTCTTTTTCTACCGATAGCCGCGCAAAGATCACTGTCCAAAGCAGGATCAGGACCAGCACGCCAAGCGCGGGAATCGCGAGCAAAGCGCGGCGGCGCGACACGGCGGGATCGCGGCGAGGTTTGGCTTCGCGCTGGTCGGAGAAGCGGTATTGGCTCATCTGGCGGTCCGAGCCCTGGTGCCGGCCGGCTGCAACTGCGCGAGCATTGACTGCGCTAATTTCATGGTTGGCTGCATGGTGACCAAGGTGCCGGTACTGCTGCGCAGAGAAAGGGAGCGTGGCGTCGTGCCTGACCATCCGCTGATCGTTGAGTACCTTTCGATATTACTTAATGCGACTGGATTAAGGAAGGGTCCGCGCATCGGGTATACGCGGGCGGCGACAGCCGTTCCCGCCGACTGGATTCGCAGACCACGCGGTCGGCTATAAAGCCGAGGCGGGGCGGGCGTTTGCGAGGTTTTCATCGGTGGTCCGGCGTTCAGGAGTTCAGGCGTGCCAGGCCTCTGACAGGCCTCTTGTCATGCATGGCGCATTGGTCGGGAATCGTGCGTGGGAACAATGCATGCCGCAATGCGCCAATTTGTGGTTCGGTGTGGCCGGAAAAGGCGCGGTGCCGCTGGCCGCATGGGTGAGCCGCTGTATGCAAACAGTGCGCCAGCACGCCGTGCGCCGCTCACGATAGTCTGAATGTGCCGTCGACGATCGTCACCGACGTGAACTCATCGACGTGTTTGAAACGGACAGTGCTGGCTGGCATCGGCGGGTCTGGCGAATCTGGCAGGGTGGGATGGTTGGCGGATTCTATCTGGTGATGAGGGAACGATCTACCTCGCCACAAATGCAAAACGCGCCACGGGTGATCGACACCTCGCGACGCGTTCAGTACGCGTTCCGAACGACCGGCCGGCCAGACCGGCCAACCGGTCTGATTCGACCGCGTTATTTCACCGCCTTGTTTCGCGGCCTTATTTCGCCGCGTTACTCGACCTTACTCGACTTCGGCAATCATCTCGATCTCGACGCATGCGCCAAGCGGAATCTGTGCCACGCCGAACGCCGAGCGCGCATGTTTGCCGCGCTCGCCGAACACGTCGGCGATCAGTTCGGACGCGCCGTTGGTCACCAGATGCTGCTCGGTGAACTCGAGCGTCGAGTTGACGAGGCTCATCAGCTTGACGATGCGCGTGACGCGATTCAGGTCGCCCACATGCGCGTGCAGCGTGGCAAGCAGGTCGATCGCGATCGAGCGCGCGGCGGCCTTGCCTTCTTCGGTGGTGAGCGTGGCGCCGAGCTTGCCGGCCCACACCTTGCCGTCCTTCTTCGCGATGTGGCCGGACAGGTACACCGTGTTGCCGCTTTGCGCGCTCATCACATAAGCGGCTGCCGGAGCGCCTGCGCCCGGCAATTCGATGCCCAGCTCCTTGAGCTTGTCGTACACATTCGTTTGAGACATGTCATGTCCTTGGTCGTTAGTGAAATTTCGGTGACGCGGGGGGCGGGCGAAGACTGCTTAAACCTTCGCGCGAATCAGTGCTGCGAGACGCGCCACGCCTTCGTCGATTTTGGCCGGCGGCACCGTGACGAACGACAGGCGCAGCGCATTGTGCTGCGCTTCGTTCGCGAAGAACGGGCCACCCGGCACGAATGCGACATTCTGCGCGACGGCTTCTTCGAGCAGTTTCATGCTGTCGATCTGCGCGGGCAAGCGCACCCACACGAACATGCCGCCTTCCGGACGGTTCCAGCTCACGCCCTCGGGCATATGGCGTTCGAGTGAGGCCAGCATCGCCGCGCATTGATCGCGATAGAGCGCGCGGATGGTCGGCACGTGCGTGTCGAGGAAACCGTCCTTGACCACTTCGTACACGATACGCTGCGTGAAGCTCGGCGTGTGCAGATCGGTGGCCTGCTTGGCCTGCACGAGTTTGAAAATCAACTCTTCGGGCGCGATGATGTAGCCGACCCGCAGGCCCGGCGCCAGCACCTTCGAGAACGAGCCCAGATGGACGATGTGATCCGGCGACATCGACAGCATGGTGGGCAGCGGCTCGCCCGCATAATCCAGCGCGCCGTACGGATCGTCTTCGATCACCGGGAACGGTGCGGTCCTGGCAAACGCCGCAAGAGCGCGGCGGCGTTCGACCGGCAGACGGCGGCCCGTCGGATTCTGGAAGTTCGGTTGCGCATACAGGAGGCGCGCGCCGGCCGTCAGTTCGGGCGTGAGCGCTTCGGGAATCAGGCCTTGCTCGTCGGTCGGCACCTGCACATAGCGCGGCTCGTACATCGAGAACGATTGCAGCGCGCCGAGGTAGGTCGGCGTTTCGACCAGCACCGGGCTGTCCGGGCACACCAGCACTTTGCCGAGAAGGTCGAGCGCCTGTTGCGAGCCGGTTGTGATCAGCACCTGGGTGGCGCGAATCTGCGCGCCGTTCACCGAATAACGCTGCGCAATCCATTCGCGCAGCGGCAGATAGCCTTCAGTCGCGCTGTATTGCAGCGCGGCGGCAGGCGCGTCGCGCAGAATGCGGTCCGACGCTTCGCGCATGCGCTCGGCGGGGAAGGTGGCCGGCGACGGCAGACCGCCCGCGAACGAAATGACTTCCGGCCGCTCAGTGACCTTCAGGATCTCGCGGATCGCAGAGCTCGTGAGCTTGCGCGCGCGTTCGGACAATTGCCACGTGGGGGCTTTCAAGTCGCTTTGGTCCATGGTCTCCTCATCTGGTGTGTCTGGAACCGGTCAAAACTTCAATTATCGCGCGAGTCGGCGACCCGCGCGCGCTGGTTATTTAAGGGTCCGTAGACCGTCGGGCGTTTCAAACTCGGCGCTGAGCGCCGCCGCGCCTGCGGTCGGCGCCAGCGCAATCAGGTGCGCCGCGCCCAGCCACTGCAATTGCGCCGCTATCGCGTCGGCCTGCGGATGGACGGCGTTCAGCGATTTCAGCGCGAGACCCGTCTCCGGCAATACCGCCGACGGATGCCACGGCGTGTCCCACTGAATCAGCGACGGCAGCACGCCGTCGCCGGCGCCTCGCCAGGCGGGGAACCCGTCGTCGTCGGGCACGGTCAGGCCCCATGTGAAATCGCCGCGCGTCATCGGCACGATCGGCGCGATGCGCTGCGGATACTGGGGTTGCCACGTCGCGAGGCGTTTCGGCCGGTCGACGCGCGCGACCCAGTGCGACAAATACGGCCCTTTTTCGAGCCGCGCGTGGGTCGCCGGGTCGTCGAGGGCGAACAGCCGGGGCCGCGGCGTGGCGCCGTCCGCCGGCGCGACGGCTTGCGGATCGATCGCGATCACCTCCAGATACACGCCGCCCCACAGGTTCAGCAGGCGGTTGTGTGTGCGCATCAGCGGATGCGCGCCGCCGCCGGCCGGTGCGACGCCGAGCGTGTCGGCGACGTACTGCGTGCCCTCGTCGAGGGTACGGGCGGAAATCACCAGGTGATCGAGACGAAGCGAATGAGCGGTCATGGCGGATCGAAGAAACGGTTTCTGCGGTGAACCGGAGCGCGCGCCGGGTGGGTCGGCAACGCTGCCGGGGTCGTAAGCATAACCGTTCGCCGGGTCGGCCGGCGAGGCGGACGGCGGCGGTTTCGCCGCTATCGTCAATTCGCGGCTCCGCGCCGTGTCGGGCTCCTCAATGATCCGCTGCTTGTCTCAAATGTAGCGGCGGCGACCGGCACAGTAACGGTACAATCGTCTCGATACTGTTCGGTACAGTTGGAGCCCGTTATGTCCGTCCCGCTTGCCCAGATACCCGCCCCGCACGACACGGCGTCGCTGACGCTGGTCGAGCAGCTCGTCCAGTGGGCGCGCCGCCGCATCGAGGAGCGCGTGTTCCGCCCCGGTATGCGCATGCCGTCGATCCGCAAGCTGGCGCTCGACAAGGGCGTGTCGCGCTTCACGGTGGTCGAGTCGTACGAACGGCTGGTGGCGCAGGGTTACCTGGAGTCGCGGCGCGGCTCGGGCTTCTATGTGCGCGAGCGGCTCGGCGGCGTCGCCTCGGGCGAGATCCGGGCGGCCGCCGAGGCCGCGCCCGCGCCGGCCACGATCGACGTCGTCTGGTTGCTGCGCAATATGCTGCATACGGGCGCGCGCCCCGAGCGCAGCCCGGGGCTGGGCTACCTGCCGGGCCGCTGGCTGGACGGCGATCTGATCACCAACGCGCTGCGCACGCTCGGTCGGCAAAGCGGCGCGCAGATGCTCGGGATCGGCACGCCGCTGGGTTTTTTGCCGCTGCGCCAGCAGTTGCAGACGCGGCTGGAGGAACTGGAAATCGGCGTGTCGCCCGAGCAGATCGTGATGGTTTCCGGCATTACCCAGGCGATCGACCTGATTTCGCGCATTTACGTGAGGCCGGGCGATGCGGTGATCGTCGGCGATCCGGCCTGGTTCCAGATGTTCGGGCGCTTTGCGTCGCAGGGCGCGCGGCTGGTCGGCATGCCGTATACGCCGGACGGTCCCGACCTCGACGCGCTCGAATCGCTGGTGCAGACGTGGCGGCCAAAAATGCTGGTGATCAATTCGGTGCTGCAGAACCCCACCGGCACGTCGCTCACGGCCGCGCAGGCGTTCCGCATCCTGCGTCTCGCCGAAGCCTATGACTTCATCGTCGTCGAAGACGATATTTACGGCGACCTGTGTCCGCCGAGCTATCCGGGCACGCGTCTCGCGAGCCTCGACCAGTTGAAGCGCGTGATCTACCTCGGCAGCTTTTCGAAGACGCTCGCGCCGAATCTGCGCGTGGGTTTCATCGCCTGCGCACCGGACGTGGCGACCGCCGTCAGCGATCAGAAAATGCTGGTCGGCATGACGAGCCCCGAACTGAATGAGCGCGTGCTCTACAAGATTCTCACCGAAGGCCATTACCGGCGGCATGTCGAGCGGCTGCGCGCGCGGCTGGACGGCGTGCGCGAAAAGTCCGTGCGGATGCTGGAAAAAACCGGCCTGAAGCTGTTCCTGACGCCGACGGCGGGTATGTTTCTATGGGCCGACACCGGCGTCGACGCGGACGCGCTGGCGGCCGCCGGCCATGAAGACGGGTTTTTGCTGACGCCCGGGAGCCTCTTTTCACCGCAGCAATCGCCGACCACGTGGATGCGCTTCAATATCGCCAATTGCGGCGATCCGGAGCTGTCGACGTTCCTGTGCCGGTATCTCGACAGCGTCGCGCGCCGCGCCTCTTGAAACCGCGCCGGATCGCCCCCAGTTAGGCGGACGCTCCGGTGGCCCGGCGCAGCGGCGCGTGAGCCGCGCGGGCTTCGTCCCGGCGCCGCGCCCCAACCGAATCAATCGCGAATCAACCGCAACAGAGAGGAAGTCCGACCATGGCACAAGAAACCATGAGCTTTCAGGCAGAAGTGAAACAACTTCTGCACCTGATGATCCATTCGCTGTACAGCAACAAGGAAATCTTTCTGCGCGAGCTGATTTCGAACGCATCCGACGCGGCCGACAAGCTGCGCTTCGAGGCGATCGAAAACAGCGCGTTGTACGAGAGCGATCCGAATCTGCGGATTCGCGTGTCGTACGACAAGGCCGCGCGCACCGTCACCATCGACGACAACGGCATCGGCATGAGCCGCGACGAAGCGATCGCCCACCTCGGCACGATCGCGCGTTCAGGCACCAAGGAATTCTTCGGCAAGCTCTCCGGCGACCAGCAGAAAGATGCGGCGCTGATCGGCCAGTTCGGTGTGGGCTTCTACTCGGGCTTCATCGTCGCGGACAGGATCACGGTCGAAACGCGCCGCGCCGGATTGCCGGCGTCCGAGGGCGTGCGCTGGGAAAGCGCGGGCGAGGGCGACTTCGCGGTCGAGCAGATCGAGCGCGCCGCGCGCGGTACGACCATCACGCTGCATCTGCGTGCCGATGAAGACGAGCTGCTGTCGTCGCATCGTTTGAAGTCGATCATCCAGAGGTACTCGGACCACGTCGCGCTGCCGATCCTGATGAAGAAGGAAGAGTGGGACGCGGAAAAGAGCGAAATGGTCACGAAGGACGAAGACGAGACCGTCAACCAGGCGAGCGCGCTGTGGACCCGCGCGAAGAGCGACATCACCGAAGAGCAGTACGAGCAGTTCTATCAGCACCTGTCGCACGATCACCAGGACCCGCTCACGTGGACGCATAACCGCGTCGAAGGACGCAGCGAATATATACAGCTGCTATACGTGCCCGCGCATGCGCCGTTCGATCTGTTCAACCGCGATCATCGCGCCGGGCTGAAGCTGTACGTGAAGCGCGTGTTCATCATGGACGACGCCGAGCAACTGCTGCCCGCGTATCTGCGCTTCGTGAAGGGGGTAGTCGATTCGAGCGATCTGCCGCTTAACGTGTCGCGTGAAATCCTGCAGGAGAGCCGCGACGTCAAGGCGATCCGCGAAGGCGTGACCAAGCGCGCGCTGTCGATGCTCGAAGAACTGGCGAACTCGGAGAATGACGCCGACAAGGAGAAGTACGCCGGCTTCTGGAAGGAATTCGGGCAGGTGCTGAAGGAAGGCGTCGGCGAGGATTTCGCCAACCGCGAACGCATCGCCAGGCTGGTTCGCTTTGCGTCGACGGATACGGAATCGCCGGAGCAAACCGTTTCGCTCGCCGATTACGTCGCGCGGATGAAGCCCGAGCAGAGCAAGATCTACTACGTGACCGCGGACACCTGGCAGGCCGCGACCCACAGTCCGCATCTCGAAGTGTTCCGCAAGAAGGGCGTGGAAGTGCTGCTGCTGACCGATCGCGTCGATGAATGGATGCTGTCGTTCCTGAACGAATTCGACGGCAAGCCGCTGCAAAGCGTCGCGCGCGGCGATCTCGATCTGGGCGCGCTGAACGACGAAGAAAAAGAGGCGCAGGAGAAGGTCGGCGAAGAGTTCAAGCCGCTGGTCGACAGGATGAAGGAAGCGCTGAAGGACAAGGCGAAGGACGTGCGTCTGACGTTCCGCCTGACCGATTCGCCGTCCTGCCTCGTCGCCGACGACGGCGACATGAGCGGTTATCTGCAACGTATGCTGAAGGCCGCGGGTCAGCAAGCGCCGTCGTTCCATCCGATTCTCGAAGTGAATCCGGAGCACGCGCTGGTGAAGGGCTTGCATGCGGACAGCGCGAACTTCGACGACTGGTGCCATCTGCTGTTCGATCAGGCCCTGCTCGCCGAAGGCGGCGCGCTGGAAGATCCGGCGAGTTTCGTGAAGCGGACTAATGCGTTGTTGCTCACGCGTGCGGGATGAGCTCGCGAGTTGAGTTGGCGAGTTGAGTTTGCGAGTTAAGTTTGACTAAGCGTCGCGCTGACGCTCGTGGTTGAAAAATGCGCTGCTTCGGCAGCGCATTTTTTTGCCCAGCGCGCGGTTTTGCGCCGGGTCAGGTGGACAACGGCGGCAGCTTGATGCGCGGGCGCCTGTCCGTTTAAACGACGCACTTGCGATAGGACGGCGCCGGCCAGTTCTCTTTCCAGATGCAACGCACCCGGCCGCCGCAATACGACCGCCACCCGATGTGCAATGCGGTCTGAGGTTTAAGCGGCAAGCCGATTGAGGCACCTCAGCATCCGAGCGGCTGCCAATAGAACGTCCTGACGGGAGGAGGGGGCAGGTCTGGCGATCGTCTGATCGGCGTCGCCGTTATAATCCGACACCATGCCTATCCGTTTCGATGCCGCCGACGCCCACTGGCGCGTCGCTCCCTTACCCGGCTTTAGCGCTGCCCAGAAAGACTGGCTGACCCGCGGTGGTTCACTGACCGCGCATCTGCGCACGCTCGGCGCGGTCGCGGTGCGCGTCACGCGCGAAGCCGTTGCGCGGCCGTGGGCCGACGAGCACGCCGCGCTCGGCCTCGCGCCGCGTGCCCCCGCGTGGGTTCGGGAGGTGGTGTTGTCGGTCGACGGCGTGCCGTTCGTCGCCGCGCATAGCGTGGCGCCTCTCGCGGCGAGCGTCGGCGTATGGCAGGCGACACGGCGGCTGCGTACCCGTCCGCTCGCCGAGTTGCTGTACAGCGATAGCAGCGTCGCGCGTTCGTCGCTGGTGAGCCGCAGGCTGACGGCGCGTCATTCGCTGTACCGACTGGCTGCGTATGAGATCGACGGCGCGCCGCCGCATGCGCTGGTCGCGCGCCGCTCCGTGTTCGAGCGCCACGGTGCGCCGCTGATGGTGACCGAATGCATGTTGCCCGCGCTGTGGGTGCATCTGGCTTCGTCGGCGTGCGAGTCGTCCGCGCCTGCATCGCACGCGGCGCATCCGCGTTCGCGTGAACATGGGCGCCCGCTCGAGCACACCGTATCGCGAGCGCATCCCGCGCATCCCGCGGTTCGCGCGCCAGGCGAGGCGAGCCGCTGATGCTGCGCGGCTTTCCACCCGTCGTCGCCGCCGGTACGCATACGCTGATTCTCGGCAGCTTTCCCGGCGAAGCGTCGCTCGCCGCGACGCAGTATTACGCGCATCCGCGCAACCAGTTCTGGCGTCTGCTCGGCACGGTGCTCGACGAGCCGCTGGCCGAACTCGCTTACGAAGAACGTCTGAGGCGTGTACTCGCGCATGACATCGGCGTGTGGGACGTGCTTGCGGCTTGCCATCGCGAGGGGAGTCTGGATGCGGCGATCCGCAACGCGCAACCGAATGACTTCGCGTCGCTGCGCGAGCATGCGCCGCTGCTGCGCAAAGTCTGCTTCAACGGCAAGACGGCGGGCCGCTTCGCGCCGGTGATCGGCGAAGCCGGCTACGCCACCCTCGTATTGCCTTCGTCGAGTCCGGCGAATGCTATGCTCTCGTTCGACCAAAAATTGCGCCTTTGGCGCGACATCCTTACATGACGAAATTAATCAAGCGCGCTTCGGCTGAAGCGCGTGCTTTCCGCCATCAAGACGCAGACGCCGCGGGCGGCAAACAGAAAGCAGTGCGCAATAACAGGCGCGCGCAACACGGCGACGATCTGCACGACGCGCCGCAAATCGAAGCGCCGCGCAAGCCGCGTTTTGCTCCTGTCACGTTCTCGGAAGAAGGCGGCGTGCGCTACCTGCATTTCGGCACGGAATGGGTGCAAGGTGCGATGCGTCTGCGCAAGCCGGATCACATCGAACTCGAATACGCGCAGCAGATGATGGCCTGGCTGCTGTTCATCGAAACGCCCAGGCGCATCGTCCAGCTCGGTCTGGGCGCCGCGGCGCTGACCAAGTTCGCCCACCGCTTCCTGAAGCGCGCGAAGGTCGAGGCGGTCGAGTTGAATCCGGCGGTCGTCGTCGCCGCGCGGACGATGTTTGAACTGCCGCACGACGATGCGCGCCTGACCGTACACGAAACCGACGCGTGGGACTTCGTCAACGACCGCGCCAATCACGGCACGATCGGCGCGCTGCAAGTCGACGTCTACGATGCGACCGCGCGCGGCCCGGTGCTCGACAGCGTCGCCTTCTACCGTGCCGTGCGCGCGTGTCTGACCGGCGCGGGCGTGGTGACGGTGAACCTGTTCGGCGATCACCCGAGCTTCGTGCGCAACATGAAGCGGCTGAATGAAGCGTTCGACGGCCGCGTCGTCGCACTGCCGGAAGTGCATGACGGCAACCGCATCGCGATCGCCTTCTCGGGCCCGGCGCTCGACGTGCCGTTCACGGCGCTGCAAGCGCGCGCCAGGCTGATCGAAGCCGAACTCGGCCTGCCGGCGCGCAAGTGGATCAAGGGTCTGCAGGAATCGACCGGGCAGACGGGCAACTCGTTCTCGGTCTGACGATCGACAGGCAGCCGGGCCGGGCAAGCCGGCTCGACTGCTCTCAGACGCAACGCCCGCTGCCGCACGGTTTATGCGGCCGGGGACACCCAAGCCGCGCTCGTCCCGCTTCGCCAGCACCGTCCCGCCTCGGGTCGTCCCTGCTTGACCGCACGTTCGCGGCTCCTATACTCTTTCGATGCTTTCGGGGCGCCCGTCGCTTATCCGCGGGGCGGCTCCCCGCTGCGGGATCCACCACCCGTCAAAACACGGGCCAACATTTCAATAATAGGTAGGAGGAGACGTCATGGCTCACGACGCCGACGCGAACAAAGCCAGCAAGCGCTGGCTCTGGTTGCTGTTGCTGCCCTGGATCGCAATGGTCTGGGTGCCGTCATATAACAAGGTCGAACCGCAACTGTTCGACTTTCCGTTCTTCTACTGGTATCAGCTCCTGTGGGTGCTGATCAGCGCGGTCATCACGGCGCTCGTGTACTTCAAGACCAAGACCCGTTCGACGGGCCGTCCGCAAGGGGGCGCGCAATAATGAACGCCACCGCGACATTCGTCTTCGTACTGTTCTTCGTCGGCGTCACCATTCTGGGCTTTATCGCGGCCCACTGGCGGCGCGGCGATCTCGCTCATCTGGAAGAGTGGGGCCTCGGCGGGCGGCGCTTCGGCACCATCGTCACCTGGTTCCTGCTCGGCGGCGACCTGTACACGGCCTACACGTTCATCGCCGTGCCGGCGCTGGTGTTCGGCGCGGGCGCCACCGGCTTCTTCGCGCTGCCGTACACGATCATGATCTATCCGTTCGCGTTCGTCGTGTTCCCGAAACTGTGGAGCATCGCCAAACGCCACGGCTACGTGACATCGGCCGACTTCGTCTCGGCCCGCTATGGCAGCCGCATGCTCGCGCTGGCGGTCGCCTTGACCGGCATCGTCGCGACGATGCCGTACATCGCGCTGCAACTGGTCGGTATCGAAGTGGTGATCGGCGCACTGGGTTTCGACACCACCGGCTTCGTCGGCGATCTGCCGCTGATCATCGCGTTCGCGATTCTCGCGGCGTACACGTACACCTCGGGTCTGCGCGCGCCGGCCATGATCGCGGTCGTCAAGGACATCCTGATCTACGTGACGATCTTCGCCGCGATCATCGTGATTCCGCCGCAGCTGGGCGGCTTCGGCCATATCTTCGGCGTGGTGCCGCCGGCCAAGCTGTTGCTGAAGGCGCCGGACGTGTCGAGCCTGAACGGCTACAGCGCGTATGCGACGCTCGCGGTCGGCTCGGCGCTGGCGCTGTTCCTGTATCCGCACTCGATCACCGCCATCCTGTCGTCGAATTCGGGTAACACGATCCGCCGCAATATGGCGATGCTGCCGGCTTACTCGCTGGTGCTCGGTCTGCTTGCGCTGCTCGGCTTCATGGCGCTCGCAGCGGGCGTGAAGGATATGCCGGAATACGCGCCGTACTTCAAGGCGTTCGGGCCGAACTTCGCGGTGCCGGCGCTGTTCCTGCACTTCTTCCCGTCGTGGTTCGTCGGCGTCGCGTTCGCGGCGATCGGCATCGGCGCGCTGGTGCCGGCGGCGATCATGTCGATCGCGGCAGCGAACCTGTACACGCGCAACATCCACAAGGAGTTCGTGAACCGCAACATGACGCACGACCAGGAGACCAACGTGGCCAAGCTGGTGTCGCTGATCGTCAAGGTCGGCGCGGTGGCGTTCGTTCTCGGCCTGCCGCTCACGTACGCGATCCAGCTGCAACTGCTGGGCGGTATCTGGATCATTCAGACGCTGCCGGCAATCGTGCTGGGCCTGTACACGCGCGTGCTCGACTACCGCGGCCTGCTGCTCGGCTGGGCGGCCGGCATCGCAACCGGCACGTGGATGGCGATTTCGCTGAAGCTGGCCGGCTCGATCTTCACGATCCACCTGTTCGGTCTCGCGATTCCGGGCTACGCGGCGGTGTGGTCGCTGGTCGTGAACCTGGTGGTGTCGGTGGTGGTGAGCATTCTGGTGCGCGTGCTGGGCATGCAGCGCGCCGAAGACCGTACCCGTCCGGAAGACTATCTGGACGCGGTCGAAGGCTGAGCAAGCTGCTCTACTTCGGGTCAGTGAACCGCGCCCGCAGACGGAAGTTTGCGGGCGTTTGTCTTTCCGGCGCACTCTGGTGCACGATAGCGGAACTGTTCTTCAAAGCGTCCGTCGCGCCGCCATGGCCTCTGCCGATTCCCCCACCGTGATTGCCCGCCGTTCGGCCATTAGCCGCATGGTGCGTGCGGTCGCGTCGCCGTACTACCGCTATCGCCATGCGAGGGTGTTGCACAGTCTGCGCGTCGGTCTCGCGATGCTGGTGTCGATTCTCGCCACGACCGGTATCGACATCCCGCACGGTATCTGGTCGTCGGTGACCTTGCTGGTGGTGATCGGCGGCTTGCAGCATCACGGCAACATCCGCAAGAAGGCCGCGGAACGGGCGGCGGGCACTTTGCTCGGCGCGTCGATCGGCCTGGTGCTGATCCTGCAGCAGAACCTGATCGGCTCGCTGCCGCTCACCTACGTGCTGATGTCGATCGTCGCCGCGATCTGCGCGTGGTTCGCAATCGGCTCGTCCGGCTATGTCGGCCTGTTGACGGCGATCACGATGTGCATCGTCGCGGGCCACGGCGACAATCTGATCGACGTCGGGCTGTGGCGCACGCTGAACGTGCTGATCGGCATCGTGATCGCGCTGGCGTTTTCGTTCGCGCTGCCGCTGCACGCGACCTACTCGTGGCGCTACGGCCTCGCCGACAATCTGCGCGAATGCGCGCGGATCCATGCGCGGCTGCTGCAAGGCGAGACGATCAGCGAAGACGAGCAGGTCAAGGGCTTTCTAAGGATCAACAAGCGGCTGGTGCAACTGCGTTCGCTGATGCCTTCGGTGGCCAAGGAGATCGATGTGCCGCAGGCCCGGCTCGAGGAGATCCAGCGCTTGCATCGCTCGGTGCTCAGTTCGCTGGAACTGCTGGCGACCGGGCCGCTGATGCGCGCCGACGCAGCGGCGCGCGCCGCCTTCGCGCAGGAGTGCGGAATCGAGGTGCGCGCCGTGCGAAGCATTCTGCTGGCCACGGCGCGCGGTCTGCGCTTTGGCCGCGCGACGCAATTCAGGATTCCGGCCGCGTCGCCGCTCTCGCCAGCGCGCAGCGACGCGGCGTTGAAACTGCCGCCCGACTTGCAAGGTCCCTATTGGCTCGGGCAGCGGCTGGCCGAACAGGTCGACCGGCTGCGCGCATTGCTGCTGGAAACCGAGCCGAACTGGAACATCGAACGGCATGCGCGGACGTTGCTGAAGGTCTAGGGCGAGGGCTAGGGCTAGGCAACTGGCCGAAAACAGACCGCCGCTGCCGCGGGCGCTGCCGGCCTGACAGCAGCGGTATTCGCCACGACGGCGACAGCTTTAGTTTTCCGGTACCGTCACCATCCAGGCGAGACCGAAGCGGTCCACCGCCATGCCGAAGCCCTTGCTCCAGAAGGTGGCTTGCCACGGCATCATCACCTGTCCGCCGTCGGCTAGCGCATTGAAATATTTTTCGGCCGATGCCGCATCGTCGGCTGTCAGCGACAGGTTGAAGCCGTTCATCGGGCCGGCATTGGGGTCGCAGTGGCCGTCGGACGCCATCCAGACCGTCGAACCGAGCTTGACGCTCGCGTGCATGATCTTGTCCTCCATGCCGGGGCGCAACTGTCCCTGTGCGTCGGGCGGTGCTTCCTTGTAGCGCATCAGGAACACCACCTCCGCGCCGAGTTTCTCGCCGTAGTACTTGAGCGCTTCTTCGCAACGGCCGTTGAAAAAAACGTAAGGCTGGACATACATGATCGTCTCCCGGAGTTTTGGGTCAGCGGAACGCGGCGCTGCGAACCTCCAGACGTGCACAGGTTGAGGTGCGGGCGGGCGTGCAGACGATTGTAGTCGTCCGTTGCAGCAGCAATTGTGACTTTGTGCCGGAAGAGCGGCGGGTTCGACGTGGCCCCGATAAAACGCGGCCAGAGGCGAGTCAGAAGCGAGTCAGAGCGACCCGGAAACGACCCGGAAGCGACCCGGAAACGGCGCGCGGCCCTGAACCGGAAGGCTCAGGGCCGCGCGCTTGAACAGAGGAGGCGGGTTTAACGCAGCGCTTCGATCAGCTTTTCCAGCTTGACGGCGTCCGCGGCGAACGCGCGAATGCCTTCAGCGAGTTTTTCCGTCGCCATCGCTTCGTCGTTGACGAGGAAACGGAACGACGATTCGTCGACCGGCACGCGTTCGATGTCCGCGCCCGTGGCGATCTCCGGCGACAGCTTGCGCTCCACTTTCTCGGTGCTCTCCTGCAGCTTTTGCAGCAGATCCGGACTGATGGTCAGCAGATCGCAGCCGGCCAGTTCGAGAATCTGACTCGTCGTGCGAAAGCTCGCGCCCATCACCTCGGTCTTGTAACCGAACTTCTTGTAGTACGCGTAGATGCGGCGCACCGATTTGACGCCCGGATCGTTGGCGCCGCCGTCTTTCGCTTCGTCCCAGGCGCTGCCGGCGTTCTTCTTGTACCAGTCGTAAATGCGGCCGACGAACGGCGAAATCAGCTGCGCGCCCGCTTCGGCACAGGCGGCCGCCTGCGCGAGCGAGAACAGCAGCGTCATGTTGCAGCGGATGCCTTCTTTCTGCAGCACTTCGGCCGCGCGGATGCCTTCCCACGTGGAGGCCAGCTTGATCAGCACGCGCTCGCGCTCGATGCCGTGGTCTTTGTACAGCGCGATCAGTTCACGGCCCTTGGCGATCGAGCCTTCGACGTCGAACGACAGGCGCGCGTCCACTTCGGTCGACACGCGGCCCGGGATGATCTGGAGGATCTCGGTGCCGAATGCGATCAGCAACTGGTCGATGATCACGCCGACCGGCTTCGACGCGTGCGCTTTCACGGTTTTTTCGAGCAGCGGACGGTAATCGTCCTTCTGCACGGCCTTCAGAATCAGCGACGGATTGGTGGTCGCGTCCTGCGGCTTGTACTGGGCGAGTTGCTGGAAGTCGCCGGTATCGGCAACGACGGTGGTGTATTGCTTGAGCTGGTCGAGTGCGGTTGTCATGTTCGAGCCTTCAGGGCGTACGTGCGCCGTGGTTCAGGAGAAATGAGGTCGCCGCCGGACAAAAAGTACAACCAGTCCGGCGGCCGGGAGTCACGCTGCAGCATTTACCCGCCATGTTGCCGGGAAACGCTGCCGGATACTTCTATTCTATGGCGGATCGCCTGATGCGGCATTGACACTTGCCCCCGGCGATCCGTTCACGCGGATTTCAGGCCCCGTTTTTCCGGCGCCGCATTGTCACGGACGCCGTCAGACGCGGCGCGCGTTCAGCACCAGTTGCGTCAGCACGCCCGCAACCAGTCCCCAGAATGCTGAGCCGATCGACAGCAGGGTGAGGCCCGAGGCCGTCACCATGAACGTCACCAGCGCCGCTTCGCGCTGTTTGAGGTCTTGCATCGCGTTGGCAAGGCCGCTCATGATCGAGCCGAACAGCGCCAGCGCAGCGACGGAGACGACCAGCGCCTTCGGCAAGGCCGCGAACAGCGCGGCGATGGTCGCACCAAAAATCCCGGCGATCAGATAGAAAATGCCGCACCAGACAGCGGCGGTGTAACGCTTGCCGCGGTTGTCGTGCGCTTCGGGGCCGGTGCAGATCGCCGCCGTGATCGCCGCAAGATTGATGCCGTGCGAGCCGAACGGTGCGAGCAACAGCGAGATGATGCCGGTCGTCGAAATCAGCGGTGCGGACGGCGTCGTGTAGCCGTCGGCGCGCAGCACCGCGATACCCGGCACGTTCTGCGACGCCATCGCGACGACAAACAGCGGAATGCCGATGCTGATGCTCGCGGCCACCGAGAACGCCGGCATGGTGAACACCGGGTGCGCGAGCGCGACATGAAAGCGGCTGAAGTCGAGCAGGCCGAGCCCGCCGGCGGCGATCGTGCCGACGCTCAGCGTCGTGACGATCGCGTAGCGCGGCACGAGGCGTTTGGCGATCAGATAGGTGAAGAACATCGTCAGCACGAGCGCGGTCTGGAACTGCGCGGCGCGGAAAATCTCGATGCCGATTTCGAACAGAATGCCCGCCAGCAACGCCGAGGCGATGCCTGCCGGGATTTTTTTCATCAGCGTATCGAACCAGCCGGTCAGGCCGACCACGGTCAGCAGCAACGCGCAGACGATAAACGCGCCGATCGCCTCCGCGTAAGCCACATGCGGCAGCGACGACACCAGCAGCGCCGCGCCCGGCGTCGACCATGCGATTACGATCGGCGCGCGAAAACGCAGCGAGAGGCCGATCGTGCCGACGGCCATGCCGATCGACAACGCCCAGATCCACGACGAAATCTGCGCATCGGTCAGATGCGCGGCCTGGCCCGCCTGGAACATCAGCACCAGCGAACTGGTGTAGCCGGTCATCATCGCGACGAAGCCGGCGACGACGGCTGACAGCGAGGTGTCGGCGAACGGTCTGAGACGTCCGGGCGATGCGGTGGCAGCGGAAAATTCGGGCGATGAAGACGGACTCATGCAGATACTTTCTTGTAGTTGGCGTTAGAACGTGAACGGATTATTTGCTCAGCATGCGCATTGCCGTTTCGAGGCCGGCGAGCGTGAGCGGATACATGCGGTGGCCGAGCACTTCGCGGATTGCGCTGACCGACTGCCGGTACGGCCACAGGGCCTCCGGCTCCGGGTTCAGCCACGCATAATGCGGAAAATGATCCGCCAGCCGCCGCAGCCACACGGCGCCGGCTTCGGGATTGTTGTATTCGACCGAGCCGCCCGGCTGCAGCACTTCGTATGGACTCATCGTCGCATCGCCGACGAAGATCAGCTTGTAATCCGGCGTGAACTTGTGCAGCACGTCCCACGTGGGCATGCGCTCGGCGTGGCGGCGGCGATTGTTCTTCCACAGGAAGTCGTACACGCAGTTGTGGAAGTAATAGAACTCGAGGTGCTTGAACTCGGCCTTGGCCGCCGAAAACAGCTCTTCGGTGCGTTTGATGTGATCGTCCATCGAGCCGCCCACGTCGAGCAGCATCAATACCTTCACCTTGTTGTGCCGCTCCGGCACCATCTTCAGATCGAGCCAGCCGGCGTTTGCAGCGGTGCTGCGGATCGTGTCGGGCAGATCGAGTTCTTCGGCGGCACCTTCGCGCGCAAAACGGCGCAAGCGGCGTAGCGCGATCTTGATGTTGCGTGTGCCGATTTCGACCTGATCGTCATAATCGCGGTAGGCGCGCGCTTCCCACACCTTGACCGCCGTGCGATTGCCCGCCGCATCGCCGCCGATGCGCACGCCCTCCGGGTTGTAGCCGCCGTTGCCGAACGGCGACGTGCCGCCCGTGCCGATCCATTTATTGCCGCCTTCGTGGCGCTCTTTCTGTTCGTCGAACAGTTCCTTGAGGCGCTCCATCAGCTTGTCGAGACCGCCCATCGCTTCGATCTGCGCTTTTTCTTCGGGCGACAGATCGCGTTGCAGCTTCTTCTTCAGCCAGTCGAGCGGGACGTCGAAGGCAAGCTCCGAGGTTTGCGCGACGCCGTTGAAATACGCGCCGAACGCCTGGTCGAATTTGTCGAAGTATTGCTCGTCCTTGACCAGCGTGATGCGCGCGAGATAGTAGAAGTCGTCGAGCGACGGCGCGATCACGTTGGCTTTCAGCGCTTCGAGCAGCGTCAGATATTCCTTCACCGACACCGGCAGTTTGGCCGCGCGCAGCGAATAAAAGAAGTCGATCAGCATGCTGTTTCCTCTGCGGCGGCTGGGGGGGCGGCGGTACTGCGTGCTCAGCCACGTCGTGACGACGGCAATAGCGGTATTAACGGTGTTAACGGTGTTAGCGGTTGTTGCGGTTCATGAAGATCAGCCGCTCGAACAGGCTTACGTCCTGTTCGTTTTTCAGAAGCGCGCCATGCAGCGGCGGAATGATCTGTTTCTGATCGCTGGAGCGCAGCGCATCGGACGGAATGTCTTCGGCGAGCAGCAGTTTCAGCCAGTCGAGCAGTTCCGACGTGGACGGTTTCTTCTTCAGTCCCGACACGTTGCGCAATTCGAAGAAGCTCTGCATGGCCGCGGCGAGCAGTTCCTTTTTGATGCCGGGATAATGCACCTCGACGATCTGCTGCATCGTTGCCGGATCGGGGAACTTGATGTAATGGAAGAAGCAGCGGCGCAGGAACGCGTCGGGCAGTTCCTTCTCGTTGTTCGACGTGATGATGACGAGCGGGCGCTGTTTGGCGCGAATCAGCTCGTGCGTCTCGTACACGTAGAACTCCATGCGGTCGAGTTCGCGCAGCAGGTCGTTCGGGAATTCGATGTCGGCCTTGTCGATCTCGTCGATCAGCAGCACCGTTTGCTGGTCCGACTCGAACGCCTGCCACAGCACGCCCTTGACGATGTAGTTGCTGATGTCCTTCACGCGCTCGTCGCCGAGCTGCGAATCGCGCAGACGCGACACCGCGTCGTACTCGTACAGACCCTGCTGCGCCTTGGTGGTGGACTTGATGTGCCACTGCAGGAGCGGCATGTCGAGCGCGGCGGCGACCTCTTCGGCCAGCATGGTTTTGCCGGTGCCGGGTTCGCCCTTGATCAGCAACGGGCGTTTCAGCGTCATCGCGGCGTTGACCGCGAGCTTGAGGTCGTCGGTGGCGACGTATTGCGATGAGCCTTCGAAACGCATGGCGAGATGCTCTTTTTGGGAAAAAAACCCAGTATAAGTCAGAAGGCCTGTTGGGCTGAACGGGGCCCGCGTAGGGTGTCACCCGCGGTGTCATCCACGGTGCCGGACGCCGGCGGGCGGTGGCCGGGCGGCTCTCGGGCGGCCGGCGGGTGGTGGCGGGTGGTGGCGGCATGGCCCGCGGCGCGCCTTTCGCGCGCTGACGCGGCTGCAGCCGGTCCGCCGCGGGCGGCAGGTTTGGCGCCCGCGCAGCAAAGCGGCCCTGGGCGCGGGTTCGTGGCAGCCGGATGCGCCGCCGCCCCGCGCGGTGGACGTTCGGCGCGGCGTCGCGGTACAATTAGCCCGATTTTTTTGGCCTGCGTGGCTACCCTATAAGAATGACGGCGCGGGCCGTTGCCTTTTTGGGCGCCCGTTTCCCCTCAAGCCAGGTTACATGCTATGAATAAATTCGTCGGCAAACACGTCGTGATCGCAGCGCTGTCGGTGCTCGCGGGCTATGCGGCCAGTGCGCAGGCAGCGGATGTCGTCGGCAACGCGAAGGCGGGCCAAGGCAAGGTCGCGATGTGTATTGGCTGCCACGGCATCCCTGAATACCGCACGGCTTACCCTGAGGTCTACCGCGTGCCGATGCTCGGCGGCCAGAATCAGGCGTATCTCGAGAACGCGCTGCACGGCTACAAGAAGGGCGACCGCCATTTCGAAACGATGCACGCGATCACCGTGTCGCTGTCGGATCAGGACATCGCCGATATCTCTGCCTACTACGCAGCGCAAAATTCCTCTTCGAAGAACAATCCCGACAAGTGATCGGCGTCGGTCACTCGGTTATTTATATTCGCGGGATAGGAGAATTCATGAATAAGCCCCAACAGGCACTCCACACGGTGTTCAAGGCTGCATGCGCGTCGGCGGCAGTGATCGGTCTGGTTGCAGCGAACGTCGCGCACGCCGCCGATGCCGGCAACGGCAAGGTGCTGGCCGACAGCCACAATTGCGCGGCTTGCCACGGCGTCAACCTGAACAAGCCGGTGAGCCCGGAATATCCGAAGCTCGCCGGTCAGCACGCCGACTATATCTACTGGGCGCTGCGCCAGTATCAGATGGGCAACGGCAATCCGCACCTCGGTCGCAACAACGCGATCATGCAGGCGCAGGTGCAAAGCCTGTCGCCAGGCGACATGAAGGACATCGCGGCTTATGTCGAATCGCTGGACGGCGATCTGGTGCAGAAGAAGTAAGCGCGCTGCGCGCTTGCCGAGCTCGCTTTTTTTCGCACCATTCCTGATTGAACGACACCCTGCTTCGGCGGGGTGTCGTGCTTTTGGCGCCGCGATTTGCGTTATTGCGTTATTGCATTACGCGCCGACCGCCGTGGTCCGGCCGCGCCGTGGCCGCTCAGTCCCGTGTGGCGCGCCGTTCGATACGCTGCAAATACGCGTCCGTATCCGGCGGGGTGCCGGTGCGCTGCGCTTCCCAGATGGTTTCGCCGAGGCAGTCCATGATCGCGTGTTGCGCTTCATGGGTCGAGCCGAGGCGCGCGGCGAGGCGCTCGTGCGCGGCGCGAATGCCGGGCGGCTGGTCGATCGAGAGTTGCTCGGTGATCGCCAGATGCATCGACAGATGCAGGAACGGGTTGGTCTGTCCGCGTTCGGGCGAGTAGTCCTGGGTTGCCGCGCCTTCGCTATCGGCCAGATCGGCGTGGTACTCGGGATGCTCGACGATCCAGTCGGCGGCGATCGCTTCGAGCGGCGTCAGAATCTCGCCTTGACGCTGCTTGCGCCAGGTGTCGGTGAAAAAGAGGCGAACTTCGTCGCGGCTGGGATTGAACATCGTGGGGCCGGTGCGTTGAGGTCGATGCGTTGAGGTCGATGCGGGGGTGCAGGGCGTCATTTTACGCCGGGGCTGGAGGGCTTGCTGACGGTGCTGCAAGCACCCCAAGCACGCCAAGCACCCCAAGCACCCCAAGCACGCCAAGCACCCCAAGCACCCCAAGCACCCCAAGCGCGCCTGGACGGCAATGCTGCCGGAGGGTGCACGACCGAGGCGCTCGCGCGTGTTCGCTTCGTCGCCGCGCCGCGTTCAAAGATCCGGCGGCGGCGTCTTCGGCCGGAACTCGCACAGCGGCTCGATCACGCAATGCCAGCATTCCGGCCGGCGCGCCTTGCATACGTAGCGTCCGTGCAGGATCAGCCAGTGATGCGCATCCTGCTTGAATTCGGCCGGCGTGAATTTCTCCAGCGCCACCTCCACTGCGCGCACATCTTTTCCCGGCGCCAGCCCGGTTCGATTGGCAACCCGAAAGATATGGGTATCGACGGCGATGGTCGAATGGCCGAACGCGGTGTTCAGGATCACGTTCGCCGTTTTTCGGCCGACGCCGGGCAGACTCTCGAGCGCTTCGCGATCTTCCGGTACTTCGCCGCCGTACTGGTCGAGCAGGATGCGGCAAGTCGCGATAACGTTCCTGGCCTTGGTCCGATAGAGGCCGATGGTCTTGATGTAGTCCGCGACGCCTTCTTCGCCGAGGTCGAAAACCTGCTGCGGCGTGTTCGCGACGGGGAACATCTTGCGCATCGCTTTGTTCACCGACACGTCGGTGGCCTGCGCCGACAGCAGCACGGCAATCAGCAGTTCGAACGGTGTGGTGTACTCGAGTTCGGTGGTGGGATGCGGATTGAGACTCTGAAGCGTCTCGTAGATGGCGCGGCGTTTGTTCGCGTTCATGCGGAGCGTGAGGGTGAGGTGCGGTTAGCGCTTCGTGGAGTGAGTGTCGGTGTCGTCGTCCGCCGCGAGTCCGAGACGGCGGCGGCGCGCCTCGGCAGCGTCGATCTGCGCCTGCACATCGGCACTGACATGCTCGGTGTTCAGCGGACCTTGTCCTTTGGCTGCCAGCTCTTCTTTCTTCTTGCGCGCACGCTCGAGCGCGGCCTGGATAATCGCGCGTTTTTTCGCTTCGGCGTCGTCCGCGGCCGGCGCGGCGGGCGCGGTGGGTGACGCTCCAGCCGAGGCTTCGGCGCCTTGCACAGGCGCGCTGCTCGCGGCTCGCCGCGCTGCAGCACGCGCTTCGGCGGCTTCGCGTTCGCGCGCAAGACGCGCTTCGCGCCGGTCGTGGCGTTCACGCGCGGCGTCGGCCTGGGCCTGGCTCCACGCGTTCCAGCCGGTTGCTTCGCCGGTGACGGGCGGCATCGCGATGCAGTCGACCGGGCAGGGCGGCACGCACAGGTCGCAACCGGTGCAGAGCTCCGCGATCACCGTATGCATCTGTTTCGGTGCGCCAACAATTGCATCGACTGGACAAGCCTGCATGCACAACGTGCAGCCGATGCAAAGTTGCTCGTCGATAACCGCCAAAGGACGCGGCCGTTCAACGCCATTGGCGGAATTGAGCGGGATCACCGGCTTGCCGAGCAGCGCGGCGAGGCGCGCGACGCCTTCGGCGCCGCCTGGCGGGCATTGGTTGTAATTGGCCTCGCCGCTGGCGACGGCTTCGGCATACGGACGGCACGCCGGATAGCCGCACTTCGTGCATTGCGTCTGGGGCAGCAGATCTTCGATGCGATCTGCGAGTGTTATGGAATCGGTCACGGTCACGACATTGGGGCTTGCTTCGCGGCCGCGCGGCGCCGAGGGCGGCCTCGGGGAAAGCACGCGGCAGGCTGGGCAACACAAAAGCGCGGCGAAAGCGCGCAAAAACCTGCCGATGCAGGCGAATACGCGCAAGCGCTCGCTCACGCTGGGCTTGAACTAAATAGCACATTATCGCCGATTTCCCCAATTGCGATCCGCAATCCATGTGCCATAATCGAAGCGCTTTTTCGAAAGACCGCAGAAGGGTGTCCCCCAACCATGGCGCGCCCGTTCAACGCTGTCGGTGCAAGGCCCGAGGAGAGGCCGGCGGCGCGATCCGGATAACGCGGCTCACGAAGACGATGCCACCATGAATCAGCCGAAAATCAAAAGAGATCCTGAAGGCACGCGGCGCCGCATTCTGCTTGCGGCGGCCGAAGAGTTTGCAAATGGAGGGTTGTTCGGCGCGCGCGTCGATCAAATCGCCCGCCGCGCGGAAACGAATGAACGCATGCTCTACTACTACTTCGGTAGCAAGGAGCAGCTTTTCACTGCCGTACTCGAGCACGCATTCAGCGCGCTCAATGAAGCGGAGCGCACGCTCGAACTGAACGGCGTCGCGCCGGTCGAGGCCATCACACGCCTCGCGCATTTTGTTTGGGATTACTACCGCGATCATCCCGAGTTGCTGCGTCTCGTCAATAACGAGAATCTGCATGAGGCACGCTACATGCAGAAGTCGACCCGCATCCGCGAAATGATCTCGCCGATTGTCGCGACGCTCGGCGGCATTCTCGAGCGCGGCCAGCGCGCGGGGTTGTTTCGCACTAACGTCGACCCGCTGCGCTTTTATGTGACGCTGTCCGGCATGGGCTACTACATCGTGTCGAACCGCTTCACGCTCGAAGCGACGCTCGGCCGCGATTTCAGCACCGCAAGCGAACGCAGCGAACTCGTGCAGATGAATATGGAGTTGCTGCTCGCGTATCTGTTGCGGCGTTAGGGCACATCGCACGCGCCAAGAAACCTCAGAAACTTCAGAGGCGCGAGAAGCGTAAGACGTTCCAGAAACGGCAACGGCCTCCGAAGAGGCCGTTGTTCTATCTGTCTGCGTGACTGTGTGACGCTCAGGCTTCGACTTTTTCCTTCGTCACCTTCGGCGCCTTGTTGTGCTCGAGGATGAAGTCGCGCAGCTGCGGATAGATGATGGTGCGCCAGCGGCGGCCAGAGAAAATGCCGTAGTGGCCGCATTTCTCCGCGGTGAGGTGACGCTTGTCCTGCTCCGGAATTCCGCTGCACAACCCGTGCGCGGCGAAAGTCTGACCGTCGCCGGAGATATCGTCCAGCTCGCCTTCAATGGTGAGAAGCGCGGTCTTCCTGATGTCCTGCGGACGTACACGCTCGCCGGCGACGTCCCACGTGCCTTCGGCAAGACGGAACTCCTGGAACACCATGCGGATCGTGTCCAGGTAATAGTCCGCGGCCATATCGAGCACCGCGTTGTATTCGTCGTAGAAGCGGCGATGCGCTTCGGCGTCGTCTTCGTCGCCACGCAACAGGCTTTGGTAGAAGTCCCAGTGCGACGCCGCGTGCCGCTCCGGATTCATCGCGACAAAGCCGGTGTGTTGCAGAAAGCCCGGATAAACCTTGCGGCCCACGCCCGGATAGTTCGGCGGCACCGTAAAGATCACGTTGTTCTCGAACCATTCGTACGAGTGTTGCGTAGCCAGCGAGTTGACCGAAGTCGGGCTCTTGCGCGCGTCGATCGGGCCGCCCATCATCGTCATGGTGCGCGGCGTGTCTTCGCCGCGGCTCGCCATCAATGAGATGGCGGCGAGCACCGGCACGGTCGGCTGGCACACCGAGATCACGTGCAGATTCCTCGCTCCGATGTGACGGATGAATTCCTGGATGTAGGCGATGTAGTCGTCGAGGTGAAACTCGCCTTCTTCGAGCGGCACCATGCGCGCATCGATCCAGTCGGTAAGGTAGACCTTGTGGTCTTGCAGCAACGTTCGCACGGTATCGCGCAGCAGCGTGGCGTGGTGTCCGGACAACGGTGCGCACACCAGCACGATCGGCTCGTCTTTCAATTGGATAACAGCGTCGCTGTCGTCCGCGAAACGCTTGAAGCGCATCAGGCGGCAAAACGGCTTTTCGATGATCGTTTGTTCGATGATCGGGATGTTATGGCCGTCTTTGACGATTTGATGAAGGTTGAACTCGGGCTTCTCGTAGTCTTTGCCGAGCCGGTAGAGCAGTTCGTAACCGGCCGACAGGCGCGTGGCGCCCGGCACGTAGGCGAGAGGGCTGGCCGGATTCGCGAACGACTTCGACGCAGCCTGAGCCCAGGCGGTAAGGGGGCTTAACATCGCCCGCTGGAATTCGTGAAATTGGTAGAGCATGGGTGCTCCGTACTTAAGCGGTTCGCATGGGGCTTCGCAAACACGCTGTGGCGTTGCGGCAGGCCGTATTGGTTGTTTGTTGGCGCATTGATTTTCGGCCGACGGTCGGGGTGATCATATCGAACAAAGCGTATTTGTGCAATGCAGCAATTTGCGCGCGACGGACGCTCAAACTGTCATTAGATCATGCTACTGGCGATGCTGCCGCGCCGCTATCAGGGCTTGCCGCAGCCTTAAGTTGTGCCTCTCCGATGCCGTTATGAGGTGGCTGGCCGGTGGCCTCGGCCATTTTCTGCTCATGCTTCATCAGGTTCAAACCGGTGTGCACCAGCGCCACATGCGAAAACGCCTGCGGGAAATTGCCGACGAGGCGCTTCGCGGTGGGATCGTATTCTTCAGACAGCAAACCGACGTCGTTGCACAGCGCGAGCAGCCGTTCGTACATCGTATGGGCCTCATCGATGCGGCCTTGCAGCGCGAGGTTGTCCACCATCCAGAACGAGCACGCGAGGAAGGTGCCTTCTCCGGGCGGCAGGCCGTCGTCGTATTCAGTGGTGCGGTAGCGCATCACGAAGCCGTCACGCATCAGATCTTTTTCGATCGCCGCCACCGTGCCTTTGATGCGCGGATCGTCCGGCGGCAGGAAGCCGACCAGCGGCATCAGCAACACGCTCGCATCGAGCTGGTCGCTGCCGTAGAACTGCGAAAACGCGTTGAGCGCCGGATTCCAGCTGTTCGCGCACACCTCTGCGTGGATTTTCGCGCGGGTCGCGCGCCAATCGTCGAGCGGGCCGTCCAGCTTGAACTTTTCCGCCGACTGGATCGCGCGGTCGAAGGCGACCCACGCCATCACCTTCGAGAAGGTGAAATGCTGGGGTCCGCCGCGCGTTTCCCAGATGCCTTCGTCCGGTTCGAGCCAGATCGTGTCGAGGTGGCGGAGCAGCGCGCGTTGCACGTTCCACGCGGTGTCGTCCGCCTGCAGGCCGCCCACGCGCGCCAGATGCAGCGCGTTCATCACCTCGCCGTAAACGTCCAGTTGCCGCTGGCCGACCGCGTTGTTGCCGATCCGCACCGGTCGCGCGTCCTGATAGCCCGGCAGCCAGTCGATTTCGAACTCGGGCAGACGCCGTTCGCCGGCGATGCCGTACATGATCTGCAACTGGTCCGGCGCGCCGGCCATTACGCGGCCGAGCCAGGTGCGCCACGCGCGCGCTTCGTCGTAATAGCCGCCGCGCATCATCGCCAGCAGTGTGATGGTGGCGTCGCGCAGCCAGCAGTAGCGGTAGTCCCAGTTGCGCGCGCCGCCGAGCTGTTCCGGCAGCGAGGTGGTGGGCGCGGCGACGATTCCGCCGGTCGGTTCGTAGGCGAGCGCCTTCAGCGTGATCAGCGAGCGGCGGATCGGCTCGGCCCACTTGCCCCCGACGGTGCAGCGCGACGACCATTCGAGCCAGTGATTCTCGGTGCGCGCGAGCGCCGTGTACGGATCGCGCCCGGGCGGAATGCGCAGATGCGAGGCGGCGTAAGCCAGCGAAAACGGCACCCGCTCGCCTGCGGTGACGGTGAATTCCGCGACGGTCTTCATGTTCTCGCCGCGCAGTTCGACCGGCGTGCGCAGTACCGCGGTGTCCGGGCCGGCGATCGCCTTGATGCCGCTGTCGTGCTTCAGGCGGTCGACCCACGGAATCGAAAAGCCGTAATCGAAGCGCAGCACGAGTTCCATCCGCATGCGCACGGCGCCGCGTTTGCCCACCACGATCCGAACCATCTCCGACCAGCCGTTGCCCGGCGGCATGAAATCGATCAGCGTGACCGCGCCCTCGGGCGTGTCGAAATCGGTTTCGAGGATCAGGGTTTCGCCGCGATAACGGCGCGTGATCGTCGGCGGCGTGTCGCAGACCGGCGCAATCAGCCAGCGGCCGTTGTCGGGCGTGCCGAGCAGGGCGGCGAAGCAGGCGCCGGAGTCGAAGCGCGGCCAGCACAGCCAGTCGACGGAACCTTCGCGGGAGACGAGCGCAGCCGTGTGGCCGTCGCCGATGAGTGCATAGTCTTCGATGAGTGCGGGCATGGGGAGCGTGTCTCTAGTGCGCGCGGCCATGGCCGCTGCGCTTGGTGTCGTTGTTACTACCGGACTCGCGCGATGCGCTTTGGGTCAGCGCGCAATGAGGCAAAACGCGAGTTGGTAAATTGTCAAATCACTGCCTACAATCGGACTTCAACCTGCTGCGCCACGCCTTCCGCCTGGCGCATCGGTCTTGCCCCTAGCGCGTGCAGACGCCGTCTCGGAGGACAAAAGCCATGCTGAACCCGTCGAAATCCGATTGCATCACGATTCTCTCGGCCGCCAGCGAACTTGCCGACGATTCGATGTTGCCGCTCGACCCTAGCCGCCTCGGCCTGTCCCGCAACGGGATGCTGGCCGCCGCGGCCTTCCTGAGCGAACGGGCCTGCTTCCGCCATTACCGCGAACGTGACGGCCATTATGCCGTCGGCGCGCTGTCGCTGCAGGGGCGCCTGCGGCTCGAGCAGCTGTCGAACGGCTGACTATCCCGGAGGCGCGGGCTTCGGCCTCGCGCAGTTTGCCCGCGCAGTTTGCCCGCGCAGTTTGCCCGCGCAGTTTGCCCGCGCAGTTCGTCCGTAGTCTGCCCGCAGTCTGCCGCCAGGTGTTACAGCCAGGCTCCTCGTCACGGCAACCGTCACCGCGCGTGCCGTTCGTTTCGCTTCCTTCGCTTCTTTCCTATACCCGGCCGCGCTCATGCGGACCGGTCGCCGGGCTCGCACCGCTCCCGGCCGTCTATCCCTCGCTGCCGTCTGCCGCCGCTCAGAAGTGCGACGACCCCACGCCGAAGAGTCCAATGATGCCGATGATGATCAGATAGAGCGCGACGATGTAGTTCAACAGGCGCGGCATGACGAGAATCAGAATGCCGGCGATCAACGAAACGAGCGGGCCCAGGCTGAGTGTGACGTTCATGAAGACTCCGTGGTGTGAGACTCGATTGAGAAAACGACCTGTGAGGCGGGAACGATTGCTGCTCGTGCACACCGATAACCGGTAGCCGGATTGGCTGCATGATCCGGTGCAACGCTTTTATACTTGCGTCGACAACTACAGTGCTCGACCGGCGGCGCGGCAGACCAGAGACACATTACAACCGATTCAACCCAATAACCGATGTCCAGGAGGTCGTATGCTTCGTGGTGCCCCGGCCGCGGTGCGCGCCGTTTCAAGCTCTGCTTCGCCGTTACCGTCAACGGCAGGATTCGCCGGACGGCCGGCTCCTTTGCGCTCCGCCCGCTCGATCATAAAAGGTTTCGTGCTCATGGTCTCGATTGTTGCGTCGCATGCGTTTGCGCAAGATGCCGGTCCGGCTCCCGCCGACGGCGTCTATGACCTGCTGGTCGGCACTTATACGGGCAGCAAGAGCGAAGGACTCTACGTCTATCGCTTCGACACGAAGACCGGCGAGGCGACCCGCGTATCGGTCGCGCAGACGGTCAACCCGTCGTATCTGGTGGTCAGCCGTGACCGCCGCTTCGTGTACGCGGTCAACGAATTGCCCGGCGACAACGGCCCGGCGACGCAGCGCGGCGGCATCAGCGCATTCCGCTTCGACGCCGCGAGCGGCCAGCTGAGCTTCCTCAACAAGGTCTCGTCGGACGGCAATGATCCGTGCTATCTGAGCCTGTCGCCGGACGGCAAGTATCTGCTGAGCGCGAACTATTCGGTGGCCGCCGACCCGGGCGGCAGCTTCGCGGTGTTCCCGTTGCAGGCGGACGGCCAGGTCGGAGCCTCGGTGCTCACGGTGCATCACGAAGGCGGCGGTCCCGTGAAGGGCCGCCAGGACAACTCGCACGTGCATTCGACGGTGTTCTCGCCGGACGGCCGTTACCTGTTCGCGCAGGATCTCGGCGCCGACAAGCTGTACTCGTACCGCTACACGCCCGACGGCAGCCGCGGCCTGTTCGGCCCGACCGACTCGCGCTACACCCAGGAGAAGGCCGGCACCGGCCCGCGCCATCTGGTGTTCGGCGTCGACGGCAAGCATGCGTACCTGGCGAGCGAGCTTAACGCTACGGTCAGCACTTTCGAGTACAACGACGGCAAGCTTGCGCAAGTGCAGACGTTGCCGCTGACGGAGCCGGGCTTCAAGGGCGCGGTGGGCGCCGCGGCGATCCATCTGTCGCCGGATGGGCGCTTTCTGTATGCCTCCAATCGCGGCGATGCGAACGAGATCGTGATCTTCTCTGTCGACCCGGGCAACGGCCGCCTGAAGAAGATCGGGCATCAGTCGAGCCTCGGCAAGTCGCCGCGTGAATTCGCGATCGACCCGACCGGCAACTGGCTGATCGTCGGTAATCAGAACAGCGACACCGTGTACGTGTTCAGGCGCGATCAGCAGACCGGTTTGCTCGAGGCGAATCCGAAGCGCTTCGACATCGGCTCGCCGGTGGATTTCAAGCTGGTTTCGCCGTCATGAGGATTGGGTGACGCGTGTGATGTGAAGACACGCGTTGAATAAAAAACGGGCCGCTCGTAGCGGCCCGTTTTTTATGGCTGGCTTTGCTGCGGCTATTCAGCCGGTCCCGGTGCGAGCACTTCGCGGCTGCCGTTGATGCCCATTGCCGACACCAGGCCCGCTGTCTCCATCTGCTCGACGAGGCGCGCCGCGCGGTTGTAGCCGATGCGCAATTGCCGCTGCACCGACGAGATCGACGCGCGCCGCGTGCGCACCACGAAGGCGACGGCTTCGTCGTAGAGCGGATCGGCTTCGGCGTCCGGCGTTTCGCCGAACAGGTCCTGCGCCGCGCCGCCTTCGGTGGCCGGGCCGTCGAGAATGCCTTCCTCGTATTGCGGCTCGCCGAACTGCTTCAGATACTCGACGATCCGATGCACTTCCTCGTCGGCGACGAACGCGCCGTGCACACGCTGCGGGTAACCCGTGCCCGGCGGCAGGAACAGCATGTCGCCCTGGCCGAGCAGCGATTCCGCGCCCATCTGATCGAGAATCGTGCGTGAGTCGATCTTCGACGACACCTGGAACGCAACCCGCGTCGGAATGTTTGCCTTGATGAGGCCGGTGATCACGTCCACTGACGGCCGCTGCGTCGCGAGAATCAGGTGGATGCCGGCGGCGCGGGCCTTTTGCGCGAGCCGCGCGATCAGCTCTTCGATCTTCTTGCCCGCAACCATCATCAGGTCGGCCAGCTCGTCGATCACCACCACGATGAGCGGCAGGGGCGCGAGCGGCTCAGGCGCTTCGGGCGTGAGCGAGAACGGATTGCCGAGCTTCTTGCCCGTGGCTTCGGTGTCGCGGATTTTCTGGTTGAAACCGGCCAGATTGCGCACGCCGACCGCCGACATCAGGCGGTAGCGTTTTTCCATTTCGCCGACACACCAGTTCAACGCGTTGGCCGCCAGCTTCATATCGGTGACGACCGGCGCGAGCAGGTGCGGAATGCCTTCGTAGACCGACAGCTCCAGCATCTTCGGATCGATCATGATCAGGCGCACTTCGTCGGGCGTCGCCTTGAAGAGCAGCGAGCAGATCATCGCGTTGATCGCGACCGACTTGCCCGAACCGGTCGTGCCCGCGACCAGCATGTGCGGCGCCTTCGCCAGATCGGCGACCACCGGATGGCCGGTGATGTCCTTGCCCATCGCCAGCGTCAGCTGCGAATGCGAGTTCTGGTAGACGTTCGCTTCGAGAATTTCGGACAAGCGGATCGTCTGGCGCTTCGCGTTCGGCAACTCGAGGCCCATGCAGGTCTTGCCCGGAATCGTCTCGACTACGCGGATCGACGTGAGACCGAGGCCGCGCGACAGGTCCTTCATCAAGCCGACGATCTGGCTGCCGCGCACGCCGAGCGCCGGCTCGATTTCGAAGCGGGTAATGACCGGGCCGGCCGAGTGGCCGACCACCGTCACGGGCACTTTGAATTCCTGCAGGCGCTGCTCGATCAGGAGCCCGGTCTCGATGAGCTTTTCTTCGGAGACCGGTTCGACATCGGTGTCGGCACACGCGAGCAGATCGAGCGTGGGCAATTCGACCATCGACGCGGCGGGCGCGCGGAACTCGAAACCGTTGGTCGGGCTGTGGCCGCGCAGCGGCGCACGCGGGACTGCGGATTCGGCAGATTCGGCAGATTCGGCGGGCTCGGCCGCCGGTTCGGCCGCCGGTTCGGCGGTGAACGGCGCTGACGATGGCGCGGTTGACGCGATCGGCTCGGTCGTCGAAACGCCGGTCCGCTCCTCGGCGAAATCGTCAGTTGCTGCCGGTTCGGCTTGCGCCGCGAAGCCAGGGAAGCGGACAACGTTCGACGCGCGCGGCGCGCTTTGCGGCGATGCGGCAGCAGCCGCGTCCGATGTTTCCGGCATATCCGACAGGGCGGGGGAGTCCATCGGGTCGGCTTCGATTTGCGCGGCCGCGTCGCTCGCGTTCACGACGTGCAGCGATGGCATGGTGTGATGCGTGGCTGCGGTATCGCTCGACGCGGTGGCGCTGCTCACGCGTTGCGCACCTGCCGACGAAGCCGCGCCCAGCGGCGCGACGGCATCGATCCTGGTTTCCCAGGGCACCAGGGTTTTATCGATGACGACATCGGCGATCGGCGCCGCCGCGATGACAGGTGCTTGCGTCTGGATCGGCTCGTTCCGCTCGATATGCGCCGCCGGGGTGCTTGCGCTGCCCGGAGCTCCGATCTGCGGCGAAGCGGCAGACGTAGGCTGTCCTGCGTGCGCTGCGTTTGCAGCATCCTCGGCTGCGGCGGTAGCAACATTCGACGTTGTCACTGGCGAAGGCGCAGCCGACTGATGTAACGTTCGCGCAGGTTCAGCATGCGCGTTTGCGTTGCTTCCGGTTTGCACCGCGCTCGGCGCCGAGTTGTTTTCTACGGGGGGCGGCGCTTCTGTCTGCGCGTCGGACGCATAGGGTTCAGCCGCAAAGGCCTGAGCCGGCGCGACGGCGGTGACCGGTGCCGCAGTGAAGGCTTCGACAGGAGCAAACGCGGGAGCCGGCGAAACCGTCGTCACCGTCGCCGTTTCCACGCCGGTGCTGCGCGCGAGACTTACACCGGCGAGATCGGTCCAGCGCGCGGCGTTTTCCTCGATGCTGCGAAGGGTTTCCTGCACGCTGGCGGGCGGCGTGACCGGCTGCGTCGTCGCCATAGGCCGCGTGTAACTGGGCGCCGGCGAGTTGAGCGGAGCCGGACGGCGCGCAACCGGTGTCGCGGCGAGGTTCGCCCGCGGGGTGGCCGCGAACGTTTGCCCGGCGGACGTGGGCCGGCTGCCTGAAGACACGGCGCTTGCAGCGCCCGGCAGCGCGGACGGACGGTTCACTCCGGAAGTGGAACCTGCAGCCGCATTCGCTGCGGTCCCTGAAACTGTTCGCGCGGCATTCATCGCTTGCGACGCGTGTGCCGCAACGGCCGGCGCGACTGCTGCGCCGGCCAGGCCTGCCGCACCCGCGCCAATGCCGATGGAACCCGCCGGCCGTTGCTCCCCGGCCGGGCGCCGGCCCATCTGCGAGCCGCCATCGCGAGCTGGGGCCGCGCGCGATCCCGCTCCCGATGCCGTCGAGGATGCCGGGCCGCGGGGCGCCGCTGCCGGATCGCGCAACCATCCGGCCGGCGCAACCGGCTCGGCGGGCATCCATGCCGCGGTCCTGTCCTGGTTCAGCGCTTGTCTCGTTACCGGCGCCTGGTGCGGCGGCGTTCCGGACGACGTCCGCGCTGCCGGCTCGGCTTGCTGTGTCTGGCTGCGCGGCTTCACACCGCCGGCGCGCCAGGTCGCCCCGGCGCCGTGCGCCGCTGCGTCCTTGCCTGCCGAAGCCACACCCGTCACACCCGTCACACCCGCTGCCCCCGCCGCAGCCGCAGCCGTGCCGCGCCCGCTCGCCGGCGGCCGCCAGACGGTCGGGCGTGCATAACGTCCGGTGCGTCCGTTGTTTTTGGGCGCCATCGTATTGGCGGACGGCGAAACGTGCGACGGCAAACCGTCATCGACGCTGCGATGGCGGCGCGCTTCCTCGTCGCGTTTGGCGAGGCCGCGCGACAGGCCGAGGCCGAACGCGCCGTCGGCCCATACCGCGACGTCGCGCCAGCGGAAGTCGAGCAGCCAGGGCAAGCTGATCGCCAGCAGCGCGAGCGCCGCGAGCGGCGTGCCGATATGGCCGAGCAGATGACCGAAGCCAGCCGCCAGCGCATGTCCGGCACCATTGACGCCCACCGCGCCGATCAGCGACGCCTCCAGCGTGCAGCTCGCCACCATCACGCAGACAAAGCCGAGCCAAAGGCGGATCGTGCCGGGGCCGCGCAAACCTGCGCCGCCCGGCAGCGCCGACTTCACGAGGCGCCACAAAAGAGGAATGAACCAGATGGCCGACCCGCCGAACCAGCCGAAAACTACCGTGTGCATGCTAGACATCAACGAATGACGGACGCGTAAAAACGCAATCCGTCGAGTTTAAACCGGCGAAGCCCGATGCTTCGAAGGCAGACGCAAGTTTGCTTGCGTCCAGTGGGAAAGCAGACCGGCGCGCGGCCTGCCGTCGATAAAAAACAACGGCTGCCGCGACAACCGGTACGCGTCACGCGGACAGCAGCGGCGGCAAGCAGGCCGCCGTACCGTCCGGACCGCATGGCCCGGACCGCATGGTCCAGACCGAATGGCAAAGACCGAATGGCAAAGACCGAATGGTCCAGACCGAATGGCCCAGACCGAATGGTCCAGTCATTTTGCGCTGCGGTCGAACGTCAGCGTGTCGCCGTTATCGAGCACCAGCTGCATCTGCTGCGGCTCGCGCATTTGCACGCCGGTACGGTCGATGTGCGCGAGCGCGTTGAGATACGCGCCTTCGATCTGTCCGCCCGGCGTCATGCACGCCATGCGCGTGCCGCCCAGCGTGCCGAAGCTCAGCTTGCCGTCTTTCAGCGTGTACGAGCCCATGTAGCGGTTGCAGCCGGAAAAACCGCTGGCGTGGCGCTGGCCTTTGTCAGTGGACAGCACGAGCGTGATCGGCGCGCCCTGAGCCGCGGGCGGAACCGCGCGCGCCGTGCCGTCGGCCTGCTTCCAGCCCGAGAGCACCCAGCCGGTGTCGTCGAGCAGTTGCGTCGCGGCCGGGTTGAACGGGTCGGGCGGCGCGGCTTCCGAGTCGGGATGTTTCGGCATCGCGCAGGCGCTGCACAGCGCAGCCACGCTCAACGCGGCGACGGCGGTGCGCGCATGAGCACGCAGGCAAGTACGCAGCCAAATACGCAGATAAGCACGCAGCGGCGGACCGGCCGGCGTGACGGCACGGCGGCTGGTCGCTGCATGGGCCGCGCGCGGCGCAGGCGGCGCGACTTGCGACGTGGCCCGGGACGCTGCGGACAACGTGGACGACGGCGTTGCAGGCTGCGCTGCCGTCGACGGCGCACAACACGTTGCGATGAAGCGCGCAACACGTCGCGCGGAGGAGCTTTGGAGCATGGCGTCGTTCCTCTTCAAACTGGCGAAGGCGTAAGGGTAACGCACTAAGCTCGCCGCACGCGAGCGCAACGGCGTGCCGAGGGCGCCGCAGCGCTGTCGCGCGCCTTGCGCGCAGACTGCGCTGCGGCCGGCGAGCGAGGCGCGGCGAGGGATGATGTCGGGGTGTGCATCGGGGTGCGCATCGGGGTGTGCATGTTAACATCGTGTTCCACTCAATCCCACCCTCATCCGACTTTTATCTGGAGACCCCATGCAGATCGGCCAACGGATCGGCACACCGCTTTCTGAATCCGCCACGCGCGTTATGCTGCTCGGCGCCGGCGAGCTCGGCAAGGAAGTGATCATCGCGCTGCAACGGCTGGGCGTCGAAGTGATCGCGGTCGACCGTTACCCGAACGCGCCGGGCCACCAGGTCGCGCACCGCTCGCACGTGATCGACATGACCGACCGCGCCGCGTTGCGCGCGCTGGTCGAACAGGAACGCCCGCATCTGATCGTCCCCGAGATCGAAGCGATCGCCACCGACGCGCTCGCCGCGATCGAAACCGACGGTCTCGCCGAAGTGATCCCGACCGCGCGCGCCACGCAACTGACGATGAACCGCGAAGGCATCCGGCGTCTCGCCGCCGAAGACCTCGGCCTGCCGACCTCGCCGTACGCGTTCGCCGATTCGCTCGACGAATTGCGCGCGGGCATCGCCAAGGTCGGCTACCCGTGTGTGGTGAAGCCGGTGATGTCGTCGTCGGGCAAGGGGCAGTCGGTGCTGAAGAGCGACGCCGACGTCGAACCCGCCTGGCAATACGCGATGGCCGGCGGCCGTGTGAATCATGGCCGCGTGATCGTCGAAGGTTTTATCGACTTCGAATACGAAATTACCCAGCTGACCGTGCGCGCGATCGATCCGGCGAGCGGCGAAGTCGATACCTATTTCTGCGATCCGATCGGCCACGTGCAAGTGGCGGGCGACTACGTCGAGTCGTGGCAGCCGCAGCCGATGAGCCCGCTCGCGCTCGAACGCTCGCGCGAAGTGGCGCACAAAGTGACTGCGGCATTGGGCGGCAGGGGCCTGTTCGGCGTGGAACTTTTTGTACGCGGCGATGACGTATGGTTCTCGGAAGTCAGCCCGCGTCCGCACGATACGGGTCTCGTCACGCTGTGCTCGCAGCGCTTTTCGGAGTTCGAGTTGCATGCGCGCGCGATCCTCGGTTTGCCGGTGGATATTTCGCTGCGCGCGCCGGGGGCGTCGGCGGTGATTTACGGCGGTCTGGACGAAGCAGGCATTGCTTTCGAAGGTGTCGCGGCGGCGTTGGCGGTGCCGAATGCGGATCTGCGCCTCTTCGGCAAGCCGGAGAGTTTCGTCAAGCGTCGCATGGGCGTGGCGCTCGCCACCGGCGAGAACATCGACGAAGCGCGCTCGCGGGCGAAGCAGGCTGCGGCGGCGGTGCATCCGGTTTCCGCGAAGTAACGCGTGCCGAAGCGCGCCGGACCGTATCGACATGCAATGAAGTAACCCGCGCGCTTTGCAAACCCGCAGCGCGCGAATCCTGAATTGTTGAAGTAGAGGTAGGTATGGTCCTGGAATCCCGCAAGAATACGCGGCGTGGGACGTTTGGCCGGCTTGGCGCACTCGGCGTACTGCTCGCGCTGTGTGCCGGGATGACCGGGTGCGGCCTTGCTGCCGCGCCGTGCCGGGTCGCCTCGGCGGGTTTGAAGATCGTGCCGCTGGTCGGTCACGTCGCCGCTGCGCCGACCGATGCGTGCGCCGACGTGATCGATCCATAAGGCGGGCCCGATCGGCGATTCATCAGCGATTCAGCAGCGGGCCGTGGGCGGCCCGGAAGCGCTCCGCCAGCGTGCCGCCCATGCATGATGCGCAACAACAATCGAGGCGTCCGATGAAGAAATGGCTTGTTGCAGTAACCGCGGCGGTGAGTTTCGCGGCGCTGTACGGCAACGCATGGGCCGCGCCATTGCGGCTCGCCGAGATTCAGACCCAAAACCGGCAAACGCAGAAATACACCTGCGCGACCGGCAAGATCCTGCAAGTGACATACTGGAACGCGGCGAACGGCCAGAGCTTCGCACTCGTGCCGGTGAAGGGCCAGCAACTGCTCTTCGTCAACACCATGTCGGCCTCCGGCGCGAAGTATCAGGCCGGCAGCTACACGTGGTGGACCAAAGGCCCGCGCGCCGACCTGTACGACGCAATGGACGGCGAAAACGCGCCGCCTGTGCTGTCCGACTGCATCACTCTCAATCGCTGAGCATGACGTGGCGGCTTCTTTACCGTGCCGCCGCTTGCCTCGTCTGACCTTCTGCATCGCGGTATCGCCCGCCTGCGCACATCTTTTCCGTTCGAGTAGTAAGCTGTCCGGCATGGCATTCGCTATATCCGACCGTGCCCCGCAGTGCCCCGCTGTGCCCTGCAGACCATGCCGCGCTTTGCCGGCGCGGCGGCCGTCTTCGATCATCGTCCGTTCCCGGACCTCAACGCGCGGGCTGATGGCCCGCGTCGTTTCGTCAAGCGAGACCCTCCATGAAAGCATCGGACCTGTTCGTCAAATCGCTGGAAGCCGAAGGTGTCGAGTATGTGTTCGGTATCCCCGGTGAAGAAAATCTCGATCTGCTCGAATCGCTGCGCCGCTCGAAAATCCGTCTGATCCTCACGCGTCACGAGCAGGCGGCCGGTTTCATGGCCGCCACTTATGGGCGCCTCACCGGACGCACCGGTGTGTGTCTCGCCACCCTCGGGCCCGGCGCGACCAATTTCGTGACCGCCGCCGCGTACGCGCAGCTGGGCGGCATGCCGATGCTGATGGTGACCGGGCAAAAGCCGATCAAGTCGAGCAAGCAGGGGCATTTCCAGATCGTCGACGTGGTGCGGATGATGGAGCCGCTCACCAAATACACGCGGCAGATCGTGTCGATCGCCAACATTCCGGCGGCGGTGCGCGAGGCGGTCCGCCAGGCCGAGGAAGAGCGGCCCGGCGCCACGCATCTGGAGTTGCCCGAAGACGTCGCGCACGAAGAGGGCGACGGCAAGCCGATTCCGAAGAGCTACAGCCGCCGTCCGGTCGCCGAGGAAAAAGCGGTCGCGCGCGCGGTCGAGGCGATCACCAACGCGAAGCACCCGTTGCTGATGATCGGCGCGGGCGGCAATCGCAAGACCACCACGCGGATGCTGCGCGAATTCGTCGACCAGATCGGCATTCCATTCTTCACGACGCAGATGGGCAAGGGCGTGATCGACGAATCGCATCCGATGTGGCTCGGCAACGCCACGCTCTCGGACGGCGACTTCGTGCATCGCGCGATCGACCACGCGGACTGCATCATCAACGTCGGCCACGACGTGATCGAGAAGCCGCCGTTCTTCATGCGCAGCGGCGAAGCGGGTGAGAAGACCGTGATTCATGTGAACTTCCTGGGTGCGGAAGTCGATACGGTGTATTTCCCGCAAATCGAAGTGGTCGGCGATATCGCCAACGCGGTGTGGCAGCTGAAGGAAAGTCTCAAGGAGCGTAAGGAACATTGGGATTTCACGCGCTTCAAGGAGATCAAGCAGCACTTCGAAGAGCACCTGGTGAAGGGCCAGCACGACGACCGCTTTCCGATGTATCCGGTGCGGATCGTCAACGACGTCTACGAGACCACGCCGGTGGACGGCATCGTGTGTCTGGACAACGGCATGTACAAGATCTGGTTCGCGCGCTACTACCGCGCGCACGAACCGAATTCGCTGCTGCTCGACAATGCGCTGGCTTCGATGGGCGCCGGTTTGCCTTCGGCGATCGCGACCAGGATCGTGCATCCGGATCGCAAGGTGATGGCCGTCTGCGGCGACGGCGGCTTCATGATGAATTCGCAGGAGCTCGAGACGGCGGTGCGCCTCAAGCTCGATCTGGTGATCCTGATTCTGCGCGACGACGCGTTCGGCATGATCCGCTGGAAGCAGGAGAACATGAATTTCCCCGACTACGGCATGACGCTGCGCAACCCCGATTTCGTCGCGTATGCGCAGAGTTATGGGGCGATCGGGCATCGGGTCGAGTCGGCGGCGGACTTCGCGCCGTTGCTGCGCGAATGTTTCGCGACACCCGGTGTGCACGTCATCGACGTGCCGATCGATTACTCGGACAACGAGCGCGTGCTCAATCGCGAGATCAAGCGGCTGAGCGCGCAACTGTAAGTGGCACGCACGCGGCAGACGGGCAGCGCGGGTCCGCGCGGTAAGCGTAGTAGGCGTAGTAAGCGGACCCGAGGTGGCAGGGCATGGCCCTTGCTGGCTGCATCGCTGCTGACCATGCATCGGATCAAGGAGAACGCGTCATGTTGCAGAAGACTTACCCGTACTACCTCGCCAACGAAGCGGTGGCCGCCAACACCGATCTCGAAGTCACCGACAAATTCAGCGGCGAAGTGGCGACTCGCGTCGCGATGGCCGACGCGGCCGCCATCGACAAGGCGATCGGTTATGCCGTCGACGCGTTGCCCGGCTTGCGCGCGTTTCCACCCTTCAAGCGCCAGGCCGTGCTGGAACACTGTGTGAAGCGCTTTCGCGAGCGTTACGACGAACTGGCGCTCGCGCTGTGTATCGAAGCCGGCAAGCCGATCAACGACTCGAAAGGCGAAGTCACGCGGCTGATCGATACGTTCAAGGTGGCGGCCGAAGAGTCGGTGCGCATTGACGGCGAGATCGTCAATCTGGAGATTTCACCGCGCGCGAAGGGCTATCACGGCTATGTGAAGCGCGTGCCGATCGGTCCGTGCTCGTTCATATCGCCGTTCAATTTTCCGTTGAATCTGACCGCGCATAAGGTTGCGCCGGCGATCGCCGCGGGCGTGCCGTTCGTGCTGAAACCCGCGAGCCGCACGCCGGTCGGCGCGCTGATCATGGGCGAGATTCTGGCGGAAACGGACTTGCCGAAAGGCGCATTCTCGATCCTTCCCGCGCATCGGGATGGCGCGGATCTGTTCACAACCGACGAGCGTTTCAAGCTGCTGTCGTTCACCGGTTCGCCGGCGGTCGGCTGGGAGCTGAAGAAGAAGGCCGGCAAGAAGAAGGTGATTCTGGAGCTGGGCGGCAACGCGGCGGCGATCGTCGACGGCGATCAGGGCGGCAAGCTCGATTACGTGGTCGACCGGCTTGCGTTCGGCGCGTTCTACCAGTCGGGGCAGAGTTGCATCGGCGTGCAGCGGATACTGGTGCATGCGAAGGTTTACGACGCGCTGCGCGAAAAACTGATCGCGAAGACGAAGTCGCTGGTGATGGGCGATCCGAAAGACGAAAAGACCTTTGTCGGGCCGATGATCTCCGAGTCGGAATCCAGGCGCCTTGCCGGCTGGATGGAAAGCGCGGTGCAGGCGGGCGCGAAAATCGTCGCGGGCGGCAAGGTCGAGGGCGCGATGTTCGAGGCGACGCTGCTCGAGGGCGTGAAGCGCGACACCGATCTGTATCGCAAGGAAGCCTTTGGCCCAGTGGCGATGCTGGAGCGTTTCGACGATTTCGACGCGGCGCTGGCTACTGTCAACGACAGCGACTTCGGCCTGCAAGCCGGCGTGTTCACCGACTCGCTCGCGCATGCGCATCGCGCGTGGGACGTGCTCGAAGTGGGCGGCGTGGTGATCAACGACGTGCCGTCGTTCCGGGTCGACAACATGCCGTATGGCGGCGTGAAGGATTCGGGGCTGGGGCGCGAGGGCGTGCGCTACGCGATCGAGGATATGACCGAGATGCGGTTGATGGTGATGCGCGAGACGTGGTGACGGGTGAGGTGGTGCGCGGCGGCGATGTCGTTAGCGCGCGGGGCCTACGGACGCAGTTTGTGCGCCGGAATCCACCCCCGAGCCGGTTACTGGCGTCGGGCGGCAGGGCGGGCGCGGCATAGCTGCTGTCACGCAACTGTCGTCTGCACGAACTACGCTGCCAGCGAGGCGCCCCGTGCCGGGTTGCGATCCGCCAAAGCCTGCCCGGACGGCCGGTTGACCGGGGCGCCCGGGCAGCTTTCGCCGGCGTAGGCAGAAAGCCGGCACATGCGCCATGAGTGTTTTTGCTGAAGTGCTACAATACCGGCCTTTCCGGCGGGTGTTTCCGCCGGCCGGAGCCGGCCGCATTTTTTCCCGCAATACCGACGGGTCCCGTGCGGAACGCCGTGGCTCCGCCTTCATCCTGATGCCCTCTGCGGTTCCGACCGCTGCCGCGCGCACGCGCCAAGCGCATTTTTAGCGAAAGCCACCATGTCCGACACAGCCGTCACGCCCAGCACTGAGACTTTTGATCAATTCGGTCTCGCGCCCGACATCCTGAAAGCCGTCAAAGAATCGGGCTACACCACGCCTACGCCGATCCAGGCGCAGGCGATTCCCGTCGTGCTGGCCGGGCGTGACGTCATGGGCGCCGCGCAAACCGGCACCGGCAAGACGGCCAGCTTCTCGCTGCCGATCATCCAGCGCTTGCTGCCGCAGGCCAGCACGAGCGCGTCGCCCGCCCGCCATCCGGTGCGCGCGCTGATCCTCACGCCGACCCGCGAACTGGCCGACCAGGTCGCCGCGAACGTGCAGGCGTATGCCAGGCACACGGCGCTGCGCAGCGCCGTGGTGTTCGGCGGCGTCGATATGAATCCGCAATCCGAGCAACTTCGCCGCGGCGTCGAAATCCTGATCGCCACGCCAGGCCGTTTGCTCGATCACGTGCAACAGAAAACCGCCAACCTCGGCCAGGTGCAGATCCTCGTGCTCGACGAAGCTGACCGGATGCTCGACATGGGCTTCCTGCCCGATCTGCAGCGCATCCTGAACCTGCTGCCGAAGGAGCGTCAGACGCTGCTGTTTTCGGCCACGTTCTCGGGCGAAATCAAGAAGCTCGCGGCCACTTATCTGCGCAATCCTCAGACGATCGAAGTCGCGCGCAGCAATTCGACTGCGACCAATGTGACGCAGATCGTTTATGAAGTCGCCGAAGGCGACAAGACCGGCGCGGTGGTGCAACTGATTCGTGAACGCGGCCTCAAGCAGGTGATCGTGTTCTGTAACAGCAAGATTGGCGCAAGCCGTCTGGCGCGTAGTCTGGAGCGCGATGGCGTGGTCGCTACTGCGATTCACGGCGACCGCACGCAGAATGAGCGGATGCAGGCTTTGGACGCTTTCAAGCGTGGCGAGATCGAGGCGCTGGTCGCTACTGACGTGGCGGCGCGTGGGTTGGATATTGTCGAGCTGCCTGCTGTTATCAATTTCGATCTGCCGTTCAATGCGGAAGATTATGTGCACCGGATCGGGCGCACCGGGCGTGCTGGCGCTTCCGGCGATGCTTTGTCGTTGTGCAGCCCGAATGAGCGTAAGCAGCTCGCCGATATCGAGAAGCTGATCAAGCGGCCGCTGGATGTGCAACGCTTGACTGTCGATACGCCGGTGCGGCATCACCATGAAGAGCGGGCGCCGCGGCGTGAGCGCGAAGGGCGCGATGAGCGGCCGGGGCGCCGCCGTTCCGGGGCCGCTTCTTCGGCTTCGTTCGATCGGCCGCATCATCATCGCGCTCAGCCTGTGGATGATTTCTTCCTCAAGCCGTATGAGCCGTCGCCTTCTTCCGTTCGGAAAGTCGAAGAGGCTGCCGCGTCTGCGGCTCCGCAGAAGTCGTCGTCCAAGCAGCCGTTGGCTGCGCTGTTGGGTGGGTTTGGGATGCAGAGAAAGTCTTCTTCCTGATTTTTTATCTGCTCTTTGGCCTAAGCGGGATCCTCGCGCCGGCACGGTAGTGGCACATCTGGAATCTGTGTTCTATTTTCCCGTTTTGCGCACACCCATTCGCTGTGCCCATGCCGACGTTGCGGCAGCATAAAAGCCTTCTAGCGTCGCGTGCCCGGCGCTCCCTGACTCCAGTCCGAGATGCCGTGCGGCTGCGCTGAGCGCTTCAAGCGGTTTTTCAGCATCCAGCGCGATTGCGCCGTTTTGCTTGCTGAGCTTTTCACCCTGGTCGTTCGTGACGACCGGCACATGCAGGTACTCGGGCGTCGGCACGCCGAGGCAGCGCTGCAAGTAAATCTGCCGCGCCGTCGAATCCATCAGGTCCGCGCCTCGTACGATGTGCGTCATGCCCGCGTCGGCGTCGTCCACCACCACCGCCAGTTGGTACGCCCACTGGCCGTCCGCTCGCTTCAACACGAAATCACCGACCTCGGTGGCCAGATTCTGTGTCTGCGTGCCCTGCCAACGGTCTTCGAATGCAATCACCGCCGCGTCGCCGTCCGGCACGCGCAAACGCCATGCGCGCGCAGGTTTGCCATGCAGGCCGTCGCGGCACGTGCCGGGGTACGCGAGTGTGGTGTTGCGCGCGTGCGCATGCAATAACGAATCGGCAATCTCCTTGCGCGTGCAGCCGCACGGGTAGATCAAGCCGGTAGCCTTCAGCTGCTCCAATGTTTCCTGATACCGTGCGATGCGCCGGCTTTGCCAGACCGGCGGCTCGTCGGCGTGCATGCCGAAACGCTCGAGCGTGGCGAGTATGTCTTCGGCGGCGCCTGGAACAGTGCGCGGAGCGTCGATGTCTTCGATGCGCACGAGCCATGCGCCGCCATGCGCACGCGCGTCCAGCCAGCTTGCGAGCGCGCTTGCCAGCGAGCCGGAATGCAACGGCCCCGTAGGAGATGGCGCAAAGCGTCCGCGATAAGTCATGGGTTTGACGGGTGGATTATTGCGCGCAAGGGCGTGCGTTCATCACGCGGCGCGCGCAGCCTTGCTGTCCGGATGGCATTCCGGACACGTCTTGCCCGCCACATACAACGGCGATTGCTGCGCTTCCGGTGTCACCACCGCGCGGCAGCCGAAGCATTGCACGGTCGCGGTCGGTTCCAGTTGCGGATTGAGCGCGGTGCGATAGTCGAACACGAAGCAGTCGCCGTGGTAATGCGCGCCGCCCACTTCCTCGAAATACTTCAGGATGCCGCCTTCGAGCTGATACACGTTCCCGATGCCGACTTCCTTCATATGGATCGCGGCCTTCTCGCAACGAATCCCGCCGGTGCAGAAGGACACGACCGTCTTGCCCTCGAGGTCGGCACGGTTTTGCTCGATGACTTCGGGAAAGTCGCTGAATTTCGTAATGCGGTAGTCGAGCGCGTCGTCGAAGGTGCCGACGTCCACTTCGAACGCGTTGCGCGTGTCGAGCATCACGACCGGCCGGCCTTCGTCGTCGTGGCCGCGGTCGAGCCAGGTTTTCAGCGTGGGTGCGTCGACGAACGGCGCGCGGCCGAGTTCCGGCCGGATCGCCGGCTTTTTCATCGTGATGATCTCGCGCTTGAGCTTGACCAGCATGCGGCGAAACGGCTGCTTTTCCGACAGGCTTTCCTTGAATTGCAGATTCGCGAACTTGCCCTCGAACAGCGGATCGTGGCGGATGTAGTCGATAAACGCGTCCGCGGCGCCGCGCGTGCCGGCGACGAACAGATTAATGCCTTCCGGCGCCAGCAGCACGGTGCCGCGCAAGCCGAGCGCGTTGCAGCGCTCGGTGACGAAAGGCCGCCATGCGGCTGTGTTTTCGATAGTCGCGAAGTGATACGCGGCGAGATTGACGATGCTCATGTTTGTCCAGCGGTAAAAAGCGGCCAGCGGCGTGAGAACGGCGCGTATTGAGCCGCCGTGTGGCGCGGCCACGTCGAAAGGGCGAAACCCGTATTATCCCTCAAGCCGGCGCTTCGACCGACTCGGCCGAACGGCCAGCCTGTTGCGGCAGCGCAAATCGCGCACGATTTTGGGCCGAGTTGGCGCCCGACGTACGCCTTCGAGCGATCGAGGCGCACAGATTGCGCACGTCGTTCAAACCCGTTGTTCAAACCGTTCCCCGCCGCCGGACGCCGGCGCGCGGTGCTCACGCATTTAGCCCCTGGGCCGAACGGCTAACGCGCGGGTTTGGCCTGAAAACTCCAGTAGGGTGGAGTTACAATGTCGCCCATGTCAGATCCTCGCTTCGTTCATCTCCGCGTTCACTCCGAATTCTCGATTGCCGATGGCATCGTGCGCCTCGACGACATCGTCAAGGCCGCCGCCAAAGACGGTCAGGGCGCGCTCGCCCTCACCGATCTCGGCAACGCGTTCGGCCTCGTCCGTTTCTACAAGGAAGCCCGTGGCAAAGGGGTCAAACCCATTGCCGGCTGTGACGTCTGGATCACCAATCCGGACGACCGCGAAAAGCCCTCGCGCCTGCTGCTGCTGGTCAAAGACCGCCGTGGCTATCTGAATCTGTGCGAGCTGCTCAGCAAGGCTTCGCTCACGAACCAGTATCGCGGCCGCGCGGAAGTCGAAGCCGGCTGGCTCGAAACCGGTCTGGGTGAAGGCCTGCTCGCGTTGTCCGGCGCACAGCAGGGCGACGTCGGTCTGGCGTTGGCCGCCGGTAACGAAGAAGCGGCAAAGCGCAACGCGCTGCACTGGGCGAAGGTGTTTCCGAACGGCTTCTATATCGAGTTGCAACGCTGCGGCCAGCCGGGCGGCGAGCAGTACGTGCAGCAGGCGGTGGCGCTCGCGGCGTCGCTGAAACTGCCGGTGGCCGCCACGCACCCGATGCAGTTCATGACGCCGGACGATTTCACCGCGCACGAAGCGCGCGTGTGTATTTCCGAAGGCGACATTCTGGCGAATCCGCGCCGCTCGAAACGCTTTACAGCCGAGCAGCATTTCCGCACGCAGGACGAGATGACCGCGCTGTTCGCGGACATTCCGTCGGCGCTCGCCAATACTGTCGAAATCGCCAGGCGCTGCAACCTGACGCTCGAACTCGGCAAGCCGAAGCTGCCGCTGTTCCCGACGCCCGACGGCATGTCGCTAGACGACTACCTCGTGCATCTGTCGAAGGAAGGCCTGGAGAAGCGGCTCGAGCAGTTGTACCCGGATCAGGCGGAACGCGACGCGCAGCGCGAAACGTACTACAAACGCCTCGAATTCGAGTGCGGCACGATCGTCAAGATGGGCTTTCCGGGCTACTTCCTGATCGTTGCGGACTTCATCAACTGGGCGAAGAACAATGGTGTGCCGGTCGGTCCGGGCCGGGGTTCGGGCGCGGGTTCGCTGGTCGCGTATGCGCTCGGCGTGACCGACCTCGATCCGCTGCGCTACAACCTGCTGTTCGAACGGTTCCTGAATCCGGAGCGGGTCTCGATGCCAGACTTCGACATCGACTTCTGCCAGCACGGCCGCGATCGCGTGATTCAGTACGTGAAGGACAAGTACGGTGCGGACGCCGTGTCGCAGATCGCCACGTTCGGCACGATGGCGGCGAAGGCTGCGGTGCGCGACATCGGCCGCGTGCTCGATCTGGGCTATATGTTCACGGACGGCATCGCCAAGCTGATTCCGTTCAAGCCGGGCAAGCACGTCACCATCGCCGACGCGATGAAGGAAGAGCCGCTCTTGCAGGAGCGCTTCGACAACGAAGACGAAGTGCACCAGTTGCTCGAACTCGCGCAGCGCGTGGAAGGCCTGACGCGTAACGTCGGCATGCACGCGGGCGGTGTGCTGATCGCGCCAGGCAAGCTGACCGATTTCTGCCCGCTTTACACCCAGGGCGACGAGAGCGGCGTCGTGAGCCAGTACGACAAGGACGACGTCGAAGCCGTCGGCCTGGTGAAGTTCGACTTTCTGGGCCTGACCACGCTGACGATTCTCGACTGGGCCGAGCGCTATATCCGCCGCCTCGATCCGTCGAAGAAAGACTGGTCGCTCGCGCAAGTGCCGCTCGACGATCCGGCGTCGTTCTCGATCCTGAAGAAAGCGAACACGGTCGCCGTGTTCCAGCTGGAAAGCCGCGGCATGCAGGGCATGCTGAAAGACGCCCAGCCTGACCGCTTCGAGGACATCATCGCGCTGGTGGCGTTGTATCGTCCGGGTCCGATGGACCTGATTCCGAGCTTCTGTGCGCGTAAGCACGGCCGCGAAATGGTCGAGTATCCCGATCCGCGCGTCGAGCCCATCCTGAAAGAGACCTACGGCATCATGGTCTATCAGGAGCAGGTGATGCAGATGGCGCAGATCATCGGCTGCTACTCGCTCGGCGGCGCAGACTTGCTGCGTCGCGCGATGGGTAAGAAGAAGGCCGAGGAAATGGCCGAGCACCGCGCGTTGTTCCGCGAAGGTGCCGCGAAAAACGGCCTGAGTGCCGAGAAAGCCGACGAAATCTTCGACTTGATGGAGAAGTTCGCGGGCTACGGCTTCAACAAGTCGCACGCGGCTGCCTATGCGCTGCTCGCGTACCACACCGCATGGCTGAAGGCGCACCATCCGGCCGAATTCATGGCAGCCAATATGTCGCTCGCCATGGACGACACGGACAAGGTCAAGATTCTGTTCGAAGACTGCCTCACGAACGGGATGAAGGTGTTGCCGCCGGACGTCAACCAGTCGGCGTACCGTTTCGAACCGGTCGCGGAAGCGGACGGCAAGCGCTCGAAAACGATCCGTTACGGTCTCGGCGCGATCAAGGGCAGCGGCCAGAACGCGATCGAAGAAATCCTGCGCGCGCGCGAAGAAGGTCCGTTCATCGACATCTTCGATTTCTGCAATCGGATCGACCGCCGGATCGTCAATCGCCGGACGGTGGAAGCATTGATCCGCGCCGGCGCCTTCGACACGTTGCATGCGAATCGCGCGCAGCTGATCGCGTCGGTGTCGCTGGCGATGGAAGCCGCCGAGCAGGCGAGCGCCAACGCCATGCAGGCGGGTCTGTTCGACATGGGCGACGCGCCGTCGCAAGGTCATGAACTGGTCGACGAACCGGAATGGCCGGAAAAGAAGAAGTTGCAGGAAGAGAAGGCCGCGCTCGGCTTCTACCTGTCGGGCCATCTGTTCGATGCGTACAAGGACGAAGTGCGCCGTTTCGTGCGTCAGAAAATCGGCGATCTGAAGGAAGGGCGCGACAAGCTGGTGGCGGGCGTGATCGCGTCGCTGCGCACGCAGATGACCCAGCGCGGCAAGATGCTGATCGCGCTGCTCGACGACGGCACCGGTCAATGCGAAGTGACCGTCTTCAACGAGACCTTCGAAGCGCACAAGCCGCTGTTCAAGGAAGACGAACTGCTGGTCGTGCAGGGCCAGGCGCGTAATGACGCGTTCACGGGCGGCATCCGCTTCACCGTCGACACGGTGATGGACCTCGGCCGCGCGCGTTGCCGTTACGCGGAAGCCGTCAAGGTGCAGATGAACGGCAATGCGGACGCATCGGCGTTGCGGCGTGTGCTCGAAGCGCATAGCGCGGGCAAGGACGAGCCGCAAGCAGCCGCGGCGCCCGCTGCGTCAGCGCGGAGCGGCGGTGGAGGCGGTGGCCGGAACGGCGGCGGCTATGGCGGCGGTGATGGCCGCCAACGCCAGGCTGTCCAGATCCCGAACGGGCTTGCTGTGCAAGTGGTCTATCGCAGTGAGAATGCGCAAGGGGAAATGCGTCTGGGCGACGCATGGCGCGTGAAACCTACCGACGAACTGCTGGCTGCATTGCGCGGCGAGTTCGCGGGAAGTTCGATCGAAATCGTCTATTGATGCCGGGCGGGCGGAGTCGCCCGCGGCTTGTCCCCCAGTCGCGCCAGCTTCAAAAACCGGTAGTACACCGTTTCCGCATTGAACACCGCGATCATGAATCCGGCGCGGCCGTCGAGAAACCCGCGCCGCAAGATGTAAGTCCGCACGAACGCCCACAGGCCGCGACCCACGGCCTTGCCGAAACTGCCGCGCTTGCCTGCTGCGTGACGCTGCTTCGCGCCTGCCGTCGAATACGTGTCGAGCTTGCGTAATACGCCCTCGAAGTCTTCGTACGAGTAGTGCATCAGCTTGCCGGCCAGGCGCTGCGCCGGCGTGTCGAACACCAGGCGCTCGTGCACGAGGTCGTCGGAAAAACGCGCCGCGCCGCGCTTGAACAGACGCGGAATCCAGTCCGGATACCAGCCGCTGTGATGAATCCAGTGGCCGCAGAAGCTCGACAGGCGATCCACCGCGTAGACCTCGGCGGTGGGCGCGGCAAGTGCCGCGCGGATTGCCGCGGCAAGTTCCGGCGAGACGATTTCGTCGGCGTCGATCGAGAGTACCCAGGTGGTGGTCAGCTGATCGAGCGCGCGGTTTTTTTGCGGACCGAAGCCGGGCCAGTCGGTTTGTTCGAGGACGCGGGCGCCGTGTGCGCGGGCGATCTCGGCCGTGCCATCGGTGCTGCCGCCGTCGATCACGACAATCTGATCGGCGAAGGCCACGGCTTGCAGGCATTCGGCCAGCCGAGCCGCCGCGTTTTTGGTGATGATGGCGACGCCGAGGGTGGTTTCTTGCATACCTGAATTGCGTGGTGGGTGCAGAGTGACGGAATAGGTCGCGCAAGTATACACAGCACGGTGTACGACGCAGCGCGTGCGGCCGGACACGTCCGCACGCCGACAGCGGCCCTGTACCATCCGGCTGGTTCATCACCGCCGGCCGCGCGATCCCTAACCGTTTACAATGCCGTATTTGATTTTTCGCGTGGCGGACATTCCGTCCGGCGCGCGGATGCCGTTCCGCATTCCCAGAGGACTCCTTGAGCGCGAAGCCAACGTTAAGCAAACCCATCGGTTCAGGTGAGGCGTCGTCGCCCGTCGTCGTCATGCGGCGCTTGTGGCCGTATATCAAGCCGCTGCTGTGGGTGATGATCGGCGCGATCGTCGCGATGGCCGTGAGCGCCGGCACCGACGCGGCGATTCCCGCGCTGCTCAAGCCGCTTCTGGACAAAGGCTTCGGCGCGCATGCCAGCGACAGCGCCAAATGGTTTGTGCCGGCCGCCGTGATCGGCCTTGCGCTGATTCGCGGGGTGTCGCAATACGCGTCCGGCTATCTGCTTGCCTACGTGTCGAACAAGATCCTGCTCGAACTGCGGCTGAAGATGTTCGACCGGATGATCCACTCGAGCGTGGCGTTTTTCCAGCGCGAAACCGCGAGCACGGTGATCAATGCGATCGTCTTCGAAGTGAACCAGATTCTCAACGTGCTGCTGAGCGTGCTGGTCACGCTGGTGCGCGATTCGCTGACCGTGTTGTTCCTGCTCGGCTATCTGTTCTACCTGAACTGGCGTCTGACGCTGATCGTCGCGGTGCTGCTGCCGGGGATCGGCTGGCTGGTCGGCAAGATCAACCGCCGTCTGCGGCGGCTGAACCGCGAACATCAACTGCTGACCAACGAGCTGTCGTACATCGTCGAAGAGACGGTGGGCGGCTACAAGGTCGTCAAGGTGCACAACGGCGAGCAGTATGAGACCGACCGCTTCACGTCGATGAGCCGGCGTTTGCGCGGCTACTCGATGCGCATGACGGTCTCCGGCGGCCTCGCGCAGCCGTTGACGCAATTCCTCGCGTCGATTGCGCTCGCGGTGGTGATTACGATCGCGGTGGTGCAGTCGTCGTCGGATCAGACCACCGTCGGCGGCTTTGTCGCCTTCGTCACGTCGATGCTGCTGATCATCTCGCCGCTGAAGCACCTGATGGACGTGAACCAGCCGCTGCAACGCGGCATGACGGCGGCCGAGCTGATCTTCGGCCTGATCGACGAGCCGTCCGAGCCGGCCGGCGGCGGCAAGCCGCTCGATCGCGCATCGGGCGAGGTCGAATTCCGCGACGTGTCGTTCATGTATGGCAGCAACGCCACGCACAAGCGCCACACGCTCGACCACGTGTCATTCAAGGTGGCGCCGGGCGAAATGGTCGCGCTGGCCGGTCCGTCCGGCAGTGGCAAGACCACGCTGGTGAATCTGCTGCCGCGCTTTTTCGATCCGACCGGCGGCGAGATTCTGATCGACGGCGTCGCGCTGCCGGAATACGGCCTGCACGCGCTGCGCAGCCAGATCGCGATGGTGAGCCAGGACGTGGTGCTGTTCAACGACACGGTGGCGAACAATGTCGCCTATGGCCAGAAGGCCGATCCGGACAAGGTCAAGGCGGCGCTGCGCGCGGCCAACCTGTGGGATACCGTCGAGGCCATGCCGAACGGCATCGAAACGCTGATCGGCGACAACGGCATGATGCTGTCGGGCGGTCAGCGGCAACGTCTGGCGATCGCCCGCGCTATCTACAAAGACGCGCCGATCCTGATCCTTGACGAAGCGACGTCCGCGCTCGACTCCGAATCCGAGCGCCACGTGCAGGCCGCGCTGGAAACGCTGATGAAGGGCCGCACGACGCTCGTGATCGCGCACCGTCTATCGACGATCGAGCGTGCGAACCGGATTCTGGTGATGGAAGCAGGGCATATCGTGGAGCGCGGCAGTCATCGCGAGCTGCTGGCCCAAAACGGGCTGTACGCGCATTTGCACCGCATCCAGTTCCAGCAGGACGCGGCATGAGAGCGGCAATACGTGCGGCGCGTTTTCTCTAGTGTCTGCACGATGCTGTGCGCCGTTCGGACCGGCAACCCATATGACCCGGATGCGCCTGTCCGCCGCCTCCCTTTGTTTGACCGGGCGCTCACGCGCGGTCGCCTGAATGATGAAAATCGGACTCTCAAGTAATGCGCTGAAACACAGCGGCGGTCTCGAGCGTTATGCCATGGACCTCGTGCGCGGCTTTTCCGTGAAGGGCATCCAGCCGGCGTTTTTCGCCCGCCGCTTCGATATGTCGGTGCCCGAAAGCCGCATGGTCGAGCCGCATCGCATCAATGTGTCGCTCCTGCCGGGCAAGCTGCGTGACCGCTGGTTTTCGTGGCGCTTGCGTCGGGCGCGCCGGGCAGCTCACGTCGACGTGATGATTGGGTGCAACCGGGTCGATTCGTCGGAAATCGCGATCTGCGGCGGCACGCATCTCGGGTTTTTGCGCACTACCGGGCGAGATCAACGGCGTTCCGACCGTTGGCAGATCGCGCTCGAGCGCCGTCAGTACGAGCGGGCAAGTGTGATCGTCGCGCACTCAAAGCTGATGCATGATGAACTGCGTGAGTTATATGGCATCGACGATGCGAAGATTCTCGTGCTCTATCCGCCGGTCGACAGCGCGCGCTTCACCCAGGTCGACAGCGCGCGGCGCGCTACCCTGCGGCGCAAGTTCGGCTTCGCGGATCACGAGATCGTACTGCTGTTTCCGTCGAGCAGTCACGAGCGCAAGGGTTTGCCGCTGATCGAAGCTGCCCTGAGCGATACGGACTTACCGGTGGTGCTCGCCGTCGCGGGACGTCCGCCGACTCGTACTTCCGGGCGGATCCGCTATATCGGCTATATAAAAGAAATCGAGGATGCCTATCGGGCCGCCGATTTCACGATTCTTGCCTCGAAATATGAGCCGTTCGGGCTGGTGGGTGTCGAATCAGTGATGTGCGGCACGCCGGTGATTTTCCCGTCGAGCATCGGTTGTTGTGATGCGATCGCGGAGCACGCGAAGTTTGTTTTCGCCCCGGACGATGTCGCCGATCTGCGCGCGACGCTCGAACGCGCGGTGCGGCAGCGGCTTGCCGACCCGGCGCCGCGCGAGTCCACGCGCAACGCGGTGCTCTATGACGCGCGGGTCGCCGGTCACGTCGACGCACTGTTGGAGCTGGCAACGCGCATTTACGATCGTAAGTGAGACCGGCTCGCGCGCTGCCTGAGGGTGGCCGGGGCGTTGCTTACAACCCCGGCTGTTGTGGCCGGCAGATCCTGCCGGTTTCGAATGGCGTTAGCCCTTCACATAAGCCGTTGCCGCTTTTTCACCTCCAGCACGCGCCGGTAGACGGCTTCCGTGCCCTCGATGAAATGCTGGTCGCTGAATTGGGCTTCCGCCCGCAGTCGCGCCAGCCTGCCCATTTCCGCGACCTCCGAGCGCCGCGCGACGATGTCCGCGAGCCGCGCGGACAATGGCGCAGGCGCTTGAGGTTCGACGATCCACCCGTCGACGCCGTCGGTGATGTTCTCCGGCAATCCCGCATACCTTGAGACGATCACGGGCTTTGCCGTGGCCATCATTTCCCGGCACGCGAAGGAGACGGTTTCGATGGCGTACGAAAGGACAAATCCGAGATCGAATGCGGCGATATGGGTGCGTACGTCATGCAGGAGACCGGCCACTGTGATCGCGTTACGCATATTGAGCGCATCGATGATGGCCCATTGTTCGGGGGTGGGTTCCGGACCGACCACTATGAGGTGAACCTGTTCGCGCAGCGGCAACGGCAGGGCCGCGGCCGCGGCGACCATGTCCATAGTCCCCTTGTACCATTCGAAGCCCGTGACGGTTCCAATGATCAGTTTGCCGGCGTTTTCGTCCCCCACGATTTCGCGGCGTCGCTTCTGCATCGTTTCTGCATCGGGAGGAGAAAAGCGAGACGTGTCGATGCCATTCTTAACGACGGTGACGCCGCGCTCGCGATAGGGCGTCTCGCGCATCATGGAAGCAGTGAAATCGGAAACGGCAATCACGTGGTGCGTAGCCAGACGGGCGCGGATGATGTTAGCCAGCCCTTTGCCGACGGCGATCGAATTGTGTTTCGTGAAGATGATCCGCGGCTTTCTTCGCCCGAGGCCGGCGGTCGCGATCATCACCAGCCGATGGTCCGCGGATCCGTTGACATGGACGACGTCGATCCGTTCGCGCGTGATCAGCACCCGCAGGCGCCGTGCCGACCTCCACATGTTCCCGAGCTGATTGATTTTGCTGGGGAAGTCCATGGGAATCAGATTCACATCCGCCAACGGCCGAGCCTGCGCAAATAGGGTGCTGGTGGATGGCGTTGCCATATAGATGGAATGGCGCTGAGCCAAGGCCTTTGCTATCGCGACCAGATAAGTCACGTGACCGCCGCCCCGTCCGGAATGGAAGTTTGTTAGTAATATTTTCATTGTTTCGAAAGCGCTGGCTTACACGCTGTTGGCCGGGTTTGCCGTTAGGCCAGGGGCGATGTCTGTTTTTTCGGGGTGCCTGGAACCTTCGAGAACGCTATCGATAGCCTCTCTTACTTCGTCGATCGAAGCTGGCCGTCCCCCATCACCCACCGAGGTTGATAAGCCCTGTACGCTAATGCCGAAATGGCGCCGCGATGTCGCCGTGAAAATCATGACGGTGGGCTTTTGCAGGGCACTGGCGAGATGAACGAACCCGGTGTCCGTGCCAACGACGAGAGCCGACATGTCGATGTGCTGCGCGACCTGTTCCACGGTTAGACGGGGCAACACAATGGCGCCCGGGATGCCTTCCGCTATCGCTATCGCGTCCTTGTGCTCCGACTCGGAGCCCCACGGCAGCAAGGGCGTGATGCCCTGGTTCCTGAGAGGCTGGCCGATGGCGTGCCAATGGGCAATGGGCCACTTCTTTTCGTCACTCGATGTGGCGTGGAAAAACAGCGCAAATGGTGCGTGCTTCGCTGCTTCGGGCATGATGCCCGCCGGGGGAACGCGCAGGCCGAAGTGCGGCAGGCCGTCGATCGAATAGCCGAAGGTCTGACTGACGGTGGCCCGCAGTCCGTCCCACGCATTCAGATCGCCTCGTGGCGCGAAGCGCTGGTTATAGGCGAAGGCGGCACCGCTCTCGCCAAGATCGGCATTGCTATAGCCATAGCGGCGGCGCGAGCGGGCGAGAAACGCGATGATCGCGCTTTTGTAGACGCCGTGCACGTCGATAACGGCGTCGTATTTTTCACGGCGTAGTTCGCTAATCGAAGCCGCAATGGCTTTCAGGTCATCGAGGCTGCGCCGCTTCTTGAAACTGCGCAGTGGCGCGCACAGCACGCGATCGATACCCGGGTTCCAGCGAAGTATATCGGAGAATGCTGCGTCCGCAGCCCAGTCCACTTTGATTCCGGGAAACGCTCGATGGAGATCCGATACGATGGGTTGACCGTGAACGATATCACCAAGTGAAGTGACCTTGACAATTAGAATTCTGTTCATCAGAGCAGTTGTATGGCATTTCGGGGCGGCTTGTCCGGTTGGAATAGACGTTGCCGTATCTCGGATAAGAACGCTTCGGAAGTGGCGTATAACATCGCGCATTGGGATGGCCGGCGCTTCAGGAGAGAATCAGCTTGACCCGTGTGAGCGGCAGGTCCGATCGGAGTAATCCCTAACCGCGCGATTATACCGGAACCCCGTATAGGACTGCATTTTGCCCGGCATGTCCGGCACGGCCGGAGGCTGTGTGAAAACGCCCTGATCGCCTAAACCGAATCAACGCATTCAACTGAGGTGGGCGGATGAAGCGATTCATAGAAGGCGAAGATCGCAAGCAGGTCACTCTGCTTCCAGAATGCCTTGATGACTTCATCGACGACGATAACCCAGTCAGGATAATAGAAGCATTTGCCGAAGGCTTCGAACTGGGGCCACTCGGCTTTGACGGCGCCACGTCTTCGGTTACCGGGCGCCCGTCCTATCATCCAGCAGTGTTGCTGAAGATCTACTACAAGGGCGATTCAGGCCTGGGGCGGGCCCGGTGGCCACCCGCGACGAGGGCTCCGGCGCGGCGTATTTCGCCGTCAGATTTTTCGCTTCTGCAGCTTGATCCACAGCGCCGGTGCGTAGACCGCGGGGCAGGTGTTGTAGAGAAACATACGGATCCGCAGGCCCAGCTTCACATTGCGTGTGCCCGTCAGCAACGCCATGCGTTCCGATATGCTGCGCGCATTGAACATCGCGTGGATGAACTGCTCACGCGCGATTTTGGGCGCGAGGGCTGCGCGCATCCGGTCTCCGAGGCCGACGATATCCGCATCCTGCTGCAACTGCGCCGCTTCCACGAGTGCGAAGCCATTGCCCTGGCGCATGCGAGCAACCATTTCGGCCGTGGTTCGATAGCGGCGCTTGCCCGAAAGACCACCGCGCCGATACCGCACCAGCGGTTCGCGCACGCTCAGCGCGCCGCCTGAGACAATGGCGCGAAACGTCATGATCTGGTCCTCAGCTGCCGAGCCGGCCATCATTGGGCCGAAGCGCTCGAACAGCCGGCGCGACCACGTGTGCGCCGCGCCCACCAGCCACGGCTTGTTCGCGACCCAATCGTCGAAGTCCCGATAGGTGCCCAGTTCGGTCGGGGCCATGCGTTCATGCACCTGGCCAGTTTCGTCCATGTCCGCGAGGTCAGTCGCGATCAGATCGGGGCGCCGGTCATGCGCAAGCCAGTACTCGACAACCCTCTCGCAACGATTGGGTGCGGACATGTCGTCGCCGGCGGCAACGAACAACAATTCGCCGCGCGCCATCGATCCCAGGCGTGACAGATGCGCGCTGATCCCTTCGTTGGCGGTGTTCCGGCGCGTGATCACATGATGCGGACCGCTGTATTCGCGTGTTGCTGCTTCGATTGCAACGTAGGTGCCGTCACTGGAGGCATCGTCGGAAATGATGATCTCGAGCGGCGTGTACGTTTGTGCGAGCACGCTGCTCACCGCATCGGCGATGACCCTTTCCTGGTTGTAAGCGATCAGCAGCACCGAAACTAATGGCTTGCCTGGCGCAGGGGAGGGGCTGTTCGGAACGTTGTGGCTCATGGTGCGGGTTGGCGCGACAACTCGCGTTTGCGTGAGTCGATGATCGCTAGAAACGTGGCGCTCAGCAGGGCGAGTAAGGCCGTGACCATTACGGGGACCAGGACGTCGATGGTGAGTCCGAAGACAATGGTGCTGGAGGCGACGGCGAGCCCGGAATACGCGGCGGCGCGGATCACCGGATCGGCTGAGTGCCGGTGATGCCAGAAGTAAGCTGACAGGCCGACATAGAACAGCGCGAGGCACAGCGCGCCGATCACGCCCATTTCAGCGATCGTCGAGAAGAAATCGCTGTGCGCGCGTTCGTTGACGATCTCGCCTTTTGCCTCGCCGTGCTTCGACATGTCGTCGAGGGCGTTGACCAGCTTCCCTTTGCCGACACCATACGCGGGATGTTCGGTGAACAGCCGCCAGGACGCCTGCCATAGCTGAAGACGCAAGCCGACAGACGTGTTTTCGTCACCGCGGCGCAACTGCGCCAGGTCCGCAGTTGCCTGTTCAACCCGGGTCATGACGCGTGCAGTCGAAAGCAACGCGGCGCTGCAAACCATGATCACAAGCACTGCGATCAGCAAACGCTTCTTTTGCGCGAACCAGTGGTACTGGTAACTGAGCAGGACCACGAAGACGGGAATGGCGAGCCAACCCCCGCGCGTGCCGGACAGGTACGACGCGTAGCCGCCGCTGAACAGCGCCAGCAACTTCAGTGTCAGCGCCCGCCAGTCGCGGACGTCGTCCCAGCCGAGCGTAAACACCGACAGGAAGGCCAGCAGCAGCGCAGTGTCGCCGAACGGAATCGCGTTCGTGTAGTAGTTGTCGAGACGGCTGACATCGGTCCAGCCGCCCTTCAGCTGATCGACGAGTGCCCAGATCCCCACGGCGACGGCGCCTGCTGCGCACCCCCAGCCGATCATGCGCAGATTGCGTGACGGGAACTGGCGCAGCAGCAGGAACAACGGCAGCGCGAACAGGAAGCGCGACAGTGCGTCGAACTGGCGTGGCATCCAGTAGTGCATGAACAGTTGCTGGACGGCGATGGCGACGACCAGCACCAGCATGCCGGTCGTGTACCAGCGATAGGTTCGCAACGCAGCGAAATAACCGGACGTACGCCGGTTGGCGACGGCTGCGCCCAGCGCGAGGGCGACCAGCGCGAAGAAACAGTAACCGGTGCCACCACGCCACACGAGGTTCACGGCGGGGGCAAGAAATAGCAGTGCGGTGCTGAACCAGATCAGACTGGGGGCAAAAATCATAGGCCGAAAATTCGTGTGAACATTACCGTTCCGGTCTGTCGATGCCAAGATCGGAGGTTCAGTGCGCTAATTTTAAGACAGGAAGGCGACCGCGATTATAACCGTGTGACAACGCCGATTGCGCCAACTGGCCGTTAGTGTAATGCACGCTAAAGTTCGCTCCGGTGGGGCTGTGTGTTTCGTGAACCGTGGACGGCCTGTCCGCCCGGTTGCTGCATCTGTATAAGGCGCATTTCCTGCCGCGCGGCTTGACGGCTCCTGCTTTTTTTCATTGCCGTACGCCGGCAGCCTGTCCAGTAGGGGCAGCCTCGCACCTAGACGCCGCCGGTCACCAACGGCAACACCGTCAAATCCGGATGCGTGCCGTCGACGATGCTGCGTCCCACATGCACACCTTCGTACAACGCCGCCTCCTTGCCGATGAAGCTCTCTTCGCCGTCGGCATGAAACGGGATCGTATGCCCGGGGATAGCCGGATCGGCGCCCGGATGGCAGACGTAGCCGACATACGTGTAACGGTTGTCGGCTACGGCTGACGGGTGTGCTTCATCGGGCGCGTTTTTGAGAAACGGCGCCACGTGAATCTCAAAACCCTCGTACTCCACCATCTGCCAGGGTGCGGATTCATCGGACATGGCCGCCTCCGTCTATGTCGCACGCTTCTCAAAAAAGTCTAGGTGATTTGAACGCAAAACGCGCTCAAAGACGCATGCGGCAAAACCACTATGGCTTGATTGCGCCGAGCTGCCTGAGCAGCGTCAGATTGTCTTCGAGGTGTCAGTTTCCGGCGATGCGGCCATCCTTCACGCGATAAAGATCGAAAGCCTGGAGGCCGACGGTCTGACCGTTGCCTTTGAGGTTCTGGAACTGGCCAGTGAAGTGTCCGTAGAAATGCAGATGGACCGACGCGCGGCCGGCACGATCGCGGTGCTTTTCGCCGACATCGAGTCGACCGCAAGAGGGTGGGGAACCGGCAAGCGCGCTCGCCGATCGCGATGCCGGCGAGCGCGGCGGCACGCCCAGATATCCATACCCAACTTCGGCCAACGCTGGCCGACTTGCGTCGCGGGCCGGCGCCGTCATATAGAATGACGCGCTTTGCCCGTACATCACCGTCCATGTGGTTCAAAAATCTTCAGCTTCACCGTCTTCCCGCTCCGTGGTCCGTCACCCCTGAACAAATCGAGAAGTGGCTGGCGCCCCACGCGTTCGCGCCAGGCAACAGCGTCGAGATGCAAAGCCACGGCTGGGCGTCGCCGCGCGATAACGATTCGCTCGTCTATTCGCTGAACCGCCAGATGTTGCTGGTGTTTCGCGCGGAAAAGAAACTGCTGCCCGCTTCGGTCGTCACTCAGGTGACCAAGGCGCGTGCTGTCGAACTCGAAGAGCAGCAGGGCTTCAAGCCCGGCCGCAAACAGATGCGCGAACTCAAGGAGCAGGTCACCGACGAACTGCTGCCGCGCGCGTTCAGCATTCGCCGCGACACGCGCGTGTGGATCGATGCCGCGAACGGCTGGCTCGTGATCGACGCGGCTTCGCAAGCAATCGCCGACGAGGTGCGCGGTCTGCTGGTCAAGTCGATCGATCAACTGCCGCTCGGCACGGTGCGCGTCGCTCAATCGCCGGTCGCGGCGATGACCGACTGGTTGCTCTCCGGCGAGGGCCCCGCGGGTTTCACGCTCGACCAGGACACCGAGTTGCGCTCGGCCGCGCAAGGCAACGCGACGGTGCGTTACGTCGGTCATGCATTGGATGCCGAAGACATGCGCCGTCATATCGAAGCCGGCAAGCAATGCATGCGGCTCGCGATGACGTGGAAAGATCGCGTGTCGTTCGTGCTGACGCCGTCGCTGACGATCAAACGCGTCGCGCCGCTCGATGTCCTCAAGGAAGCGAGCGACCCCACCGCGCAAAACGACGACGAACGCTTCGATTCCGACGTCACGCTGATGACCGCCGAACTCGACCGCATGCTGGCCGATCTGCTCGACGCGTTGGGTGGCGAGCAGGGCGAGGCGGTGCCGCAAGCCGCAGCTGCCTGAGCTTTCTTGAGCTGCTGTATGCCGGCGCGTTGGGCAATCCAGCGCGCCGATGCGGACCCATCGCCGGGCCCGTGCATACGCGAGCAGGCGGACGTGCTCGCACGCATTGCGGCCACCGCGCCGTATGACTCGACGCGCAGTGCTGCCATCGAGGCCGCACGGGTGAACCGGGCGACCGCACTTCAGGTGATGGAGATTCATCGCTGCCTGCAGCGCTGGGCTGATATCGGCAAGGGCAATGCGCGTGACGAGGCGCGGCGTGCGCTCGCCCAGGTGAATGATGACGGAGTACGGTGGTACGAAACGGGAGACGGGAAGCCGTAGCCCTATCATCCACGCGCGGGCAGTTTTCGGGCTACAGGGCGACTTCGGTCGCCCTTTGCTTTTTTGGGCCGTTTCTCGGAATTGTCCTACGGCAATTCGGAGTCCGTTGCGTGTAAGAGTACCGGGCGTATTTAGCCGTCTATCCCGCAGCCTGTGTTGACATTCCTCCGTTGACCTGGCTGCTTTCGCCCGCTTCGGTGCGGGCTTTTTTGCCCGCTCAGGATAAGCCATTTCGCCGGACTGCTCGATAGGACCATTCTGATTTGGATGCAAACGTTGCAGCACTGCAAATTTTGCGAATTGTTAGCCTTTTGCCGGTTCGATATCCGCTAGTTTACGGCCGGTCAATAATCCGTAATACGAAGCAGAAGAATGAACCGGAAGACATACAGGCTGGTGTACAGCCGACTGAGAGGAATGCTTGTCGCCGTCGAGGAAACCGCCACGGCAACCGGCAAGCAGGCGGGACAGACGACGGTACGCAGCAGAAAATCACAGGGTGTGATTTTTTCGTTGCGGCAGATTGCGTTCGCCGCGCTCGCGCTCATCGGCGCGCTGCCGTCGCTGTCGGGCGCACAGATTGTTCCGGGCGGCGCGCACGCCCCGTCCGTCATCCAGACACAGAACGGCCTCGATCAGGTGAACATCAACCGGCCCTCGGGTGCGGGCGTCTCGATGAATACCTACGGCCAGTTCGACGTGCAGCAGAAAGGCGCGATCCTGAACAACTCGCCCACTATCGTGCAGACGCAGCAGGCGGGCATGATAAACGGCAATCCAAACTTCGGCCCCGGCCAGTCTGCGCGCGTCATCGTCAACCAGGTCAACAGCAGCGCAGCGAGCCAGATCAACGGGCATCTTGAGGTAGCAGGCCAGCGGGCAGAGGTCGTCATCGCGAACGGCTCTGGTATCAGCGTGAACGGCGGCGGCTTCATCAACACGTCGCGGGCCATCCTGACCACGGGCACGCCGAACTTCGCACCGGACGGGTCGCTCTCGGGTTTTAGCGTGACCGGGGGCAACATCAGCATCCAGGGCGCGGGACTGAATGCAGGCGATACGGACCAGGTTGACCTTCTATCGCGTGCCGTACAGGCGAACGCCGCGATCTATGCGAAGAACCTGAATGTCGTGACCGGTGCGAACAGCATCAGCCATGACACACTCAATGCAACGCCCATCGCGGGCGACGGTCCAGTACCGGGCGTGTCCATCGACGTAAGCCAGCTCGGTGGCATGTACGCGAACCGTATCGTTCTGGTGGGCACGGAACAGGGTGTGGGTGTATCCACCAGGGGGGTGCTGGCCGCACAGTCGGGCGAGCTGACGCTGACCACACAGGGCAAGCTCATCCTCGCCGGACAGACCAATGCGAGTGGAAACCTCGCCCTGTCCGCTCGCGATGGCATCGACAACAGCGGCACCACCTACGCGCAGCAGAACGTCACCGCCAGCACGCCCGGCACGCTCACGAATAGCGGCGTGCTGGCCGCGCAGCAGAACACGACCGTCAATGCGGGCAGCGTGGCATCGACCGGCACGCTCGGCGCGGGCGTGAACGGTGACGGCAGCCTCGCGCAGTCCGGCGATCTGTCGGTGACGGCGGGCGGCACATTGACCGCGACAGGTCGCAACGCGGCGGGCGGCAATGCAGTGCTAAATGGTGCGGCGGTCAATCTCGCCGGAAGCAGTACCTCGGCCAACGGTGCGCTGGCACTCACGGCCAGTGGCGGCGACCTGAACCTGTCGGGCGCAACGGCGACGGCAGGCGGCGCGCTGGACACGCGCGCCTCCGGGACGCTGGTGAACGACGGCGGGGCACTGTCCTCGGGCGGTCCGCAGACCGTCACGGCGGGCGCACTGTCCAACCGCAATGGGCAGATTGTCTCGGAAAGTACGCTCAACGTCGCGGCAACAAGTGACTTGTTGAACCAGGGCGGTACGTTGCAGGCGGCGGGCGCGCTTTCCGCCAATGCCGCCTCACTCGACAACTCGGGCGGTCACATTGCGGCGCTTGGGGCGGACGGCCTGACGCTGACTACGATCGGCCTGCTGAACAATGGCGCAAGCGGGACCATCGGCGGTAACGGCAATGTGACCGTGCAGGCCGGACAGATCGCGAACGCGGGTTCGATCACGGCGGTGCAGTCACTGATTGCCAGCGCCGTGCAGACCCTGTTCAACGGCGGCACGCTGGCGGCGAACGGCAACATCACGCTGTCCGCGGGTTCGACGCTGACGAACGCGAACACCATCGCGGCGGGTCATCTTGCTACGCTTACTGCAGCGACATTCGACAACAGCCACGGCAACTTCGGTGCAGACCTGCTCGCGCTGCATGCGACGAACCTCGTCAACCACGGCGGCAGCATCACGCAGACCGGTAAGGGCGCGACGACCGTCGACGTAACCGGCACGCTCGATAACTCGGGCGGCACGCTCCAGACCAACAGCGACAGCCTGGCGGTCGGCCCCGCCGCGCTCGTCAACGACGGCGGCACGATTGCCAGTTCCGGCACCGGCACGCTGTCGGTCAATGCCGGTACGCTTTCAAACAATGGCGGGACGATTGCGACGAATGGTGCGCTTGATGTCCGCTCGGGTGCGGCGTCGAACCGGGGCGGCACGCTGGCCGCGCAGACGGGTGCGACGCTCCGCGTTGCCTCACTGGACAACAGCGCGGGCGGCTACGTGGGCGCTCAGACTGTTTCGGTGACGGACACGGGCGCGCTGAACAACGCAGGCGGCACGATCCAGGCGGACGACACGCTGTCCCTCTCGGCGCAGTCGGTTGCCAACGATGGCGGGTCCATTGCGAACGGCGGCACGGGCACGACCACGGTCAGCGCCAGCGGCGCGGTCACGAACACGGGCAACGGCCTGATTGGCGGTAATGGCGACGTGTCGGTATCGGGCGTCAGCATCGGTAATGCTGGTGGTACGGTCACGGCAGGCGGCGCGGCAACGGTGCAGTCCGCCAGCACGCTCGACAACCGGGCGGGCCTGATCCAGGGCAGCGGGAACGTGGCGGCCCTGGCGCAGGGCGCAATCGACAACACAGGCGGACAGATCGAGGCGGATGCGACGGTAGACAACCCGGCTGCAACGCTGGCCGTCACAGGCGCATCGCTCGATAACGCGAACGGTCGCATCGCGAACACAGGATCGGGTGCGACAACTGTCAGTGCGGCCACCATCACGAACAGCAATGCAGGTGGTGTCGCTGGTGCAGGCACCATTGGCGGCAACGGTGACGTCAGCGTTAGCGCGGGCACGCTGTCGAACACGAACGGCGCGCAGCTCGTGTCGGGTCATGACCTGACGCTGGACATCGCGCAGCTCGCAGACAACACCAGCGGCTCGCTGTCGGGCGCGAACAACGTCACGCTGAACGGCCCCAATGCGGGTGTCATCAATGCGGGCGGTTCGATCCACGGCAACGGTGCGATTGCGCTGAACGCGGCCTCGCTCGACAACACGTCCGGCCGGATCGGCAACGATACGGGCAGCGGCGGTTCGGTGTCCGTCAGTGCCGGCACGGTTGCGAACCAGAACGGCGCAATCGGTAGCGACCAGAATCTGAGCGTCACGACGAACCAGCTTTCCGGCGATGGCCGGATCGTTGTGGGCAATGACGGCGCAGTGACGGTCAACGGCGATTACACGCTCTCCGGCACCAACCAGATTCAGGCCAATAACAACCTGACGTTCACCACGGCGGGCAACCTCACGAACCAGGGCACGCTCGGCGCGGTGAACGCGCTGACGGTGAACGCGGCGAACGTGGACAACCAGAGCGGCGCGGACCTGAACTCGTCAGACACGACGGTCAATGCGGCGAACGCGATCACGAATGAAGGCCGCATCGAAGGCGACTCGGTGACGACGCACAGCGCGTCGCTGACCAACACCGCAACGATTGTCGGTAACACGGTGACGCTGAATGCCGGTTCCATCGCCAACACGGGCGCGGCTGCGGCCATCGCGGCGGCGTCGGTCGTGAACCTGTACGCACCCGGCGACATTTCGAACACGGGCGGCGCGAACATTTTCAGTCTCGGTGACATCAACATCGCGGCGGATGGTACGCGCGATGTGAACGGACTGCTCGCCAACCGTAGCAACTCGGTCACCAATGACCAGTCCACCATCGAGGCGCAGGGCAACATCGAGGTAGCCACACAGACGCTGACCAACACCCGCCCCGCGCCTACGGTTGAGACCGTGACAACCGATGTTGATACGGTTCACCAGACCAAGCGCAGCAAGTACATGGCCTGCACGACTCAGAATGCCGATAAGGGCTACTGTACGCAGGCGATGTGGGACGATGGCTACAAGACGCCGCTTAACACGACCTTCTCTAACTCGCAGATTGTCACGGAACAGGTCGGGCCAAACGCGACGGACCGGCTGCTGATTGTGAATGTCAACGGCCAGCAGCAGACGATCTGGTACAACACAATTACGACCAACGCTGACGGCACGATCACGGTCAGCTATTGGGATGGCTACGATCCCAACGTCAACTACGATCCCGGCACCGAATACGCATCGCGCAACGACGCGCACAAGGGTTACCAGCGCGTCGAGATCGCACGCGACACGACGACTACCACGCAGCAGGACCAGGTAACCGGGCCGCAGGCGCAGCAGGCGCAGATCATGGCGGGCGGCAACATGGTGCTCGCCAACGTCGGTACGCTGAACAACGCATACAGCGCAATTGGCGCGGGCGGCTCCATCCAGATCGGTAGCGCCGATGCGAACGGCGATGTGGCAAGCGGCAACTACGGCGGCACGCTCGTCAACAATACCGGCCAGACGCTCTACCAGTACCAGAAGCAGGACATCGTTTCGACCTACGCGTGGAACGAGAACATTTCGCGCGATGTCGGCACCGTGGTTGAGCCGTCGATTGTCCTGTCCCCGGTTGCCATCGGCGGCACGGGCGGCACTATCATCGCGAACAACTCGGTGCAGATCAGCGCAACCGACATCAACAACACAAACGTGGCGGCGGCAAACTCCGCGACCGGCGCGACGGGCGGCACGCTCGGGGCGAATGGCACGGTGGGCGGTATCACCGGCACAGGTGCGCAGGCGGTCAACCTGGCAACCGGCCAGACACAGACTATTAACGCGCCGCAGTCCATCGGTGGACCGGGCGGCGCGCTCAGTATCACGCTGCCGTCGAGCGGCCTGTACACGTTCAACACGGACCCAGGCGCGTCATATCTGGTCGTCACCGATCCGCGACTGACCAGCTACACGAGTTTCATATCGAGCGACTACATGCTGGGGGCACTTGGCCTCGATCCGTCGAAGACCATCAAGCGGCTGGGTGATGGCGTGTACGAAGAACAGATGGTGCGCAACCAGATCACGCAGCTCACGGGGCGCGTCTATCTGCAGGGCTACACGAGCAACGAGGACGAGTACCGCGCGCTGATGAACAACGGCGTGAACGTCGCGAAGGAATTCAATCTCGAACCGGGCATGGCGCTGACCGCCGCGCAGATGGACGCGCTTACCAGCGATATCGTGTGGCTGGTCAGCCAGACCGTCACGCTGCCGGATGGCAGCACGCAGCAGGTGCTGGCCCCGGTCGTCTATCTGGCCCACGCCCACGCGAACGACCTGCAGCCGACCGGTGCGCTGATTGCTGCCGATGATGTGGAGATTCACGCCACGGGCAGCGCAACCAATTCGGGTGTCATCAAGGGCGGTACGCAGACCGTTGTTGCTGCAACCAACATCCTGAACCGGGGCGGCTCGATTGGCAGCAGCACGGACAACGGCACGACGGTTGTTTCAGCGACAAACGACGTAGTCAACGCGTCGGGACGGATCACGGGCAACCGCGTGGCCGTACTCGCCGGTCATGACATCGTGAACACGACGCTGGTTGATACGGTTGGCTTCAGCTCGGCGGTCGGCAACAGCAAGGTCAGCCAGAGCCTGCTCGGCGCACAGGGCACGATTGCATCGACAGGTGACCTGCTTGTGGTCGCGGGTAATGACCTGGCGGTACACGGCGCGAGCATCGCTGCGGGCGGTAACGCGCAGATCGCAGCGGGTCATGACATTACGGTGGATACCGTGCAGTCGGACACGTCGCAGTCGGTAACAAAGAATGCCGACCATCATTGGGAGGCGTCCAGCACGATCAACCAGACCGGCGCAATCACGGCGGGCGGCAGTCTTGCGATGCAGAGCGGCAACGATACGACGCTCAAGGGGGCGACGGTCAGCGCGGGCGGCGACATGGCGGTGGTAGCGGGCAGCAACCTGACGGCAACGACTGTCACCAACACCGCGACCTACAACAATGTCGCAACCGATGACAAGACGCGCAAGCAGTCTGACCGTAGCTATGACGAACAGGCAGTCGGTACGAATATTTCCGCAGGCGGCAATGCGACGCTCGCGGCCCTGAGCGCCGATCCCAGCAAGGGCAACGTCACGCTCACGGGTTCGTCGCTGGCAGCGGGCAGCGGCGCGTCAACCATTGCGGCCACCGGCAACGTGACCATCAATGAAGGCCGCGAGGAACACGATTCGTACTCGGCTACCGAATCGAAGCGTGGCAGCTTCGTGCACGGTTCGACCACCGACACGATGCAGAACACGCAGGCGAACATCGGCGTGGGCAGCACCGTGTCCGGCGATACGGTCACGGTCAGCGCTGGCAAGGACCTGAACGTCAAAGGCTCGACCATCGCAGGCACGAACGACGTGAATCTGGCTGCGGCGGGCAACGTGAGCATCACGACCTCCCAGGACACGCAGACCACATCGAGCTACTACCAGAAGCACGAATCCGGGCTCGGCACAGGCGGCGGGATTGGCATTTCGGTGGGCAGCAAGACGCAGACCGATACGGCCAACACCACACAGGTGACGAACACCGGCAGCACGGTCGGCTCGCTCAATGGCAGTCTGAACATCGCGGCAGGCAAGGACCTGCATGTAACGGGCAGTGATCTGATCGCCGCGCAGAACGTCACGGGCACAGGTGCGAACGTCACGATTGACTCTGCCGTCGATACGTTGCACCACGACGAGACGCAAGAGGTCAAACAGAGCGGCTTTACGCTCGCGATCAAGGCCCCGGTGATTGACGCAGTGTCCAACACGGTAGATCAGGCGCACGCGGCGAGCCATAGCCAGGATGATCGCGCGGCAGCACTGCATAGCATGGCGGCGGCAAGTAGCGCGTACGATTCGGTCGGCGCGGCTGGCGCTGCACTGGGCGCGCTCGCAAACAACCAGAAGCCGGAAGCGAAGATCGAACTCAGTTACGGCAGCAGCCACAGCCAGAATACCTACACCGAAGACAGTACGACGAATCGCGGGTCAAACGTCACGGCAGGCGGCACGGCTGCGTTCGTGGCTACCGGAGACGGCACGCCGGGAAGCGGCAACCTGACGATTGCGGGTTCGAACGTGAACGCAAACGACGTGATCCTGGCGGCAAAGAATCAGGTCAATCTCGTGAACACGACCGATACCGATTCGACGCGCAGCACGAATGAATCCAGTAGCGCGAGCGTCGGTATCTCCTACGGTACGCAGGGCTTCGGCGTTGACGCGTCGATGTCCAAGGCGCACGGCAACGGAAACAGCGACGCGGCCATGCAAAACAGTACGCATGTGACGGCGGCGAACACCGCGACGATCATCTCGGGCGGCGATACCAACATCATCGGTTCGAACGTCAACGGTCGCCAGGTGAACGCCGATGTTGGCGGCAACCTGAACATCGCTAGCGTGCAGGACACGATGTCGAGCAGCGCCCATCAGGAAAGCACGGGCGGTGGCTTTGCGATCAGTCAGGGTGGCGGCAGCGCCAGCTTCAGCCATACCAACGCGAACGCGAACGGCAGCTACGCGAGCGTGAACGAACAGGCTGGCATCCAGGCGGGTGACGGCGGCTTCAACATCAGCGTCAAGGGCAATACCGACCTCAAGGGCGCTGTGATTGCGAGCGATGCGGATGCGGCGAAGAACAACCTGTCCACGGGGACGCTGACCTTCAGCGATATCCAGAACCAGTCGAGCTACGACGCGCACTCGGGTGGTTTCAGTGCAGGCGTGACGACCGGTGACGGTGGCGCGAACTACAGCACCCATGGCAATACCTCGGGCAAGAATACAGGCGGCGGCGCGCCGATGTTGAGCTAGGACGACAGCGGTAGTGACAGCGCAACCACGCGTAGCGGCATCAGTGCGGGCACGACCAGTGTCACCGATGCGGCCAACCAGACGCAGGACATCGCGAGCCTGAACCGTGACACGTCGGACACGAACGGCTCGGTTGCGAAACTGCCGGACGTGAACAACCTGCTCGAGCGTCAGGCGGACATGATGGCGGCGGCGAGCGCAGCGGGTGAAGCGGTCTCGCGGCGCATTGGTGACTTTGCACAGTCGAAGTACGAGGAGGCGAAGGCGAACGGCGATCAGGCCGGAATGGATGCATGGAAGGAAGGCGGCACAGCTCGCGCGGAAATGCAGGCCGCAGGCGCGGCACTTGTGACCGGCCTTGCGGGCGGCAACGCACTCGGCGGCGCGGCGGGTGCGGGTATCGCTTCAATCGCTGCGGGCAAGCTGAACGAACTGAGCGGCGCGATTGCGGGATCGAACCCGACTGGCAGCTCTGACATAAACACGGCGCTTGGCAACATCGTGGCGAACGCGATTGCTACTGGCGCGGGTGCTGCGGTGGGCGGGGACGCGGGTGCGTTCTCGGGCTACAACGTGGACCGGTTCAACCGGCAGTTGCATCCCGAAGAAAAGACGCTCGCAAAGCAGCTTGCAGACAAGAGCGGCGGCAAGTACACCGAGGCGCAGATCGAAGACCAGATGCGCATCATGGGCATTAGTGCAGACGGCACGCATCAGTCCGGCGCACCGGATACGCTGGTTGGTCAGGCTCCGACCGATTCGGGCGCGCGCTGGATCTCGGTGGGAACCACAGCGGACGGGCAGCCGATCCTTACTCAGATTACCGCACAGGCCGACGCCGCGATGCAGTCGTACATCCGCGCAAATTACAACTCTGCGTCACCAGGGGGCGTGCCTAGTCAGTACGCCTATGACATGCCAGCGGGCGGCGGATCGTTGAACGTAACGGGTCCATTTACCAAGTTCGACAAGAGCGACGCGGACTTTATGCGTAACACAACGGCAGATGCGGCTGGGATGATTTCGACCAATGCGGGGCGGTTCAGTGCGGCAACGGCTGCTGCCGCGCAAATCCCATCGCCGTACTCTGCTGGACTCGCAGGAGCAGCTTATGTTGCAACGGTTGCAGGATTCGGGGCTGACGCAGTGGCGCAGCTAGTTAAACCGAATGTTGGGCAGTACACCGTATCCGGCGTTACTGGGTTGATATCAGGAGAACTGTCTGACCGAGTTCCAGGGCTAGGGCCAGCTATTAACGAGACTGCGAATAAATTCAATAACAGCACGGCTGCTCAGAAGACCCAGGATTCTTTGAATAACTATTGGAACAGTTTCGTGAACTACTGGAGGGGGAAGCAGTGAAGATCGAGGTCATTGAAGACGGAAATTTTAAAAGATGGGTTCGGACGAGCTTGCTTGTCATCGGTTTGCTGACCATGTATCTCGCTTACAAGTTTGTACCGCCAGCGCCATTTGGTGGCTTCTTGCTGTTGCTTGGATTCGCGATCTCGGCTGTGGGAGGCTATGCGAGCAGAGCGCATCTGCTAAAAATCAAGCCTTTCGAAAGCAGCTACAAGAAGGTCCGCAAGAGCTACGAAGTGAAGGACAACGAGCAGGACCAGTCTTGATCGCAAGGATCCCGGTTGTGGCCGGGTAGTACAGATTATTTCAACAACTGCTAGAACTATTTGCTCTGAGAAAAACCCCCATGAAAATCCGATATCTTGCTGCGCTTCTCTTCCCACTCGTTAGTGCGTGCTCCGTGCTTGCCCCGGATCTTGCAGATGAAAATCAGGGACTAAAAGGTCTGGCTGCGGAAAGCTTGGAGCAATTTTATGGAACCTATCAAGTGGTGAACGCTAAAGGCCGCAACTGGAATGTATCGACGGTATCAGTCATCCGTGGTGATGCTGCCGGAAATAACCTCCCGCTGTTTCGTCTCTACAGGAAAGACGGCAAACAGTTCGACACAATCACGCCACGCGTGTGCGAAACCTCGAACACGCGCAAGAAGCCCGAAGGTAGCAATGGCACTTACGTGACGTGTGGGCTAACGGGCATGATGTCCAATGAGCCGTTCCTTATCTTCGACAGCTTCCCAATGGTATCGAAATCAAACAATCTCATCTTCAAAGATAAACCATTTGAAATCAAACCCGGTGAATATCACATCTTCCTAGCCTATAAAAATGGCGGATCGGCAGACTTCGAAATGGTTCGCGTCACCGACGGTAGTGTGAACAAACCGGCAGTAGAGTAACCGTTATTTCTACCGTCGCTCCCGGTTCGTTACAACCGGCAGTTGCATCCCAAGGACAAGACGCTGGCAAATCTGGTAGCGGACAAAAGCGGCGATGAATACGCGCAGGCTCCGATCGAGGAGCAACTGCGCACTGTGGGCATCTCCGAAACGGCTCCTTCTGCCGCGAATTCGCTTCATCTAAAGATTTTTGAATATCGAGAGCTGGTGCAAAAGACTATTGATTTACCACTCGTCGTGGATCTGGACGGAACGCTGACATTGACGGACACGCTGGTGGAATCCGTCATCCTGGCCATAAAGCGGAATCCGTTGAACCTTATCCGCTTGCCGATATGGCTTCTGAAAGGACTACCGGCATTCAAGGCCGCAATTGCTGCACGCTCCAATCTTGCCGCCGCACACCTGCCATATCGCGAAGCCTTGATCGAATATCTGGCCGAGGAGAAACATGGTGGCCGCAGGATCATTCTTGCCACCGCCGCGCATAGCTCAATTGCAAAGAACGTGGCTGCGCATCTTGGGCTCTTCGACGAGGTGCTGGCTACGGAGGAAAGCATCAACCTGAAGGGACTGGCGAAGCTGGAAAGAGCACGCGAATACCTCGGCGAGCGATTCGTCTACGCGGGTGACAGTCATGCCGACCTACCGGTATGGTTGGGGGCTCAGGCGGCCATACTGGCGGGCGTCTCACCACGTCTGGCTGCTTCGGTTCGTGCGTATGTACCTATCGAGCGAGAGTTCCCCAACAGGAAAGCGGGTCTGTCAATCTGGTTAAAGGCATTGCGCGTTCATCAGTGGCTCAAGAACCTGCTGCTCTTCGTCCCCTTGCTGACGGCTTTTTCCTTCTTCGATATCGGAAAACTGATTACGCTCGCGATTGCGTTTGTGGCGATGTCGCTGGGCTCGTCCGCGACCTACATCGCGAACGATATCTGGGATCTGGAAAGCGATCGCCGGCATCCTCGCAAGCGGGGACGCCCCTTCGCGAGCGGAGCATTGTCGATATCCAGTGGACTCCTGTGTGCTGGGGTGCTCCTCACTGTATCGCTAGCGCTGGCGTTCGCAACGTCGAGCATGTTTGCGGCAATGCTGGTGCTATATCTGGTTCTCACCACTGCCTATAGCTGGTTTTTGAAAACGCGCGTTGTGATCGACGTGATCGCGTTGTCGCTTCTTTATACGTTGAGAATTTTCGCGGGATCGGTGGCAGTTCACGTCAGCATAAGTCGCTGGCTGCTCGCGTTCTCAGTCTTTGCGTTCCTGAGCCTCGCGCTCGTCAAGCGCTGTTCTGAACTGGTGTCCTTGCGTGACAGCGGTAACGCCGGCACGGTAGGGCGCGATTATAAAGTCGCTGATCTTGAGGTGCTGTGGCCGCTCGGCATCGGCTCGTCGCTGGCGGCTGTGATCGTCTTTGGTCTTTTCATTAACGCACCGGAAACAGCATCCCGATATGCAATCCCGGACTTGCTGTGGATTATCGCCGTCGGGTTGATCGCACTGTTCGCGCGTCTGTGGATCAAGACAGTGCGAGGCGCGATGAATGACGATCCAGTCGTTAGCCTAATCGAAGATCACGGCAGTCTCTTCACGATTCTGATCATGCTAGCCGCCATGATGACGGCTCACTTTATGCAGTTTTGACGGGTGTCGAAAATGAATTTGAAAAACAGAAACAGGATGCTTGCGTTCTGCCGGTTCTCGATCGTATTCGTAATGCTACTGGTTTGCGCCGGAAACATAACCAACAGCGTTCTGCTGAAGTTCGGGTTTCGCGACGACCACAATATGGTCGGCTATGCACAAAGCCTTACTCTGATCAGCATGATGGAAGGGACAGCACCGAAGCCGTACGTCTATCGGTCAACTTTTGCCAAAATTGCAAAACGGATGGCTGGTCAGCTCAGTCCAACGCTTCAGCAGAAGTTGTACAAGTCCATTACCCGCTATGACTCATTGCATCATAGCTACTTCAGCGGCGTTCCAGACGTATTCTGGACGCCGAATGTCGCGATCGCGTATCACGTTGTGTATTTCTTCGTGGTGTTGTCAATGGTTCTCGCGTTATGGCTGGTCTACAAGCTCGCGCGGATGCACGACTTTTCATTCGGGCAGTCACTGGGGTTTCTGGCCGGCTTCAGCTTCATCTATCCACTTACGTTCCAGCAAGGCGCGTATTACTATGACTTCATCGAAATACTGGGTGTGTTCAGCGCGTGCTATTTGCTGCTCAAGCGGTGGATGATTCCATGCACGCTGGTCATTGCGTTCTTCTCGTTCAACAAGGAAACGTTCTTCCTCGTGCCGCTTGGATTGTTCTTCCTTCACGCACAGGACGTTTCGATGCGCAGACGGATCGGCTGGTTGGTGGCCCAACTGGCGTGTTGCCTCGTCAGCCGACATTTCATCACGGGAGGCTATGAAGCGAATGGCGGCGGCTTCGTCGAATTTCACGCGAAGGAGAATCTGCTGTTCTGGATCACCCCCCAGTCATATGCTCGTTTCTATAACCTCATTGCCAAGGGCATCCTGACGCCGAGCCTGCAGAATCCGCTGATCCTCGTACCTGCGATCGTGTTCTTTCGCCGTGCCTGGCAGGAAACGGGCGCTCGCTATAGAAGATATTTCTTTGCATCCTTTCTGCCAGTTGCGTTGCTGTTTCTTCTCTTCGGCTATACGGACGAAGTCCGCAACTTATCCCTCGCTTTTCCAGCAGTTGTACTCGTTGCATTGAACGCTGCTAGCCGGTTTGGGCATATCTTTTCGCATGCGCAAGCCGATCAGGCGCGCGTTGAAACACAGGGGCGCTCTCCCGCCGCGGCGGGTTAATCATGTCATTGATCGCATTGATTGCCAGTGGCATGTTAAGCGGGCTGGCGAGTGTTCTGTTACGGCTCGCCGCACTCCGCGCCGCAGCACCCTCAGCAGGTGAATGGGTGATGCCGCTTTTGCTTCGCGCAGGCGCGATGGGCTCTTACGGAATCGGCTTTGTGCTCTATGCGCTTGCACTTCGTAAAGCGAGTTTGGGTCTGGCCTATCCGTTGATGGTCGCGGTCTCGATTCTCGTTGTACTCGCGTTTACAGCGCTGCATGAGCAGATGTTAAAACCGACGCAGATAGCCGGCGCAGTAGCGATTTTTATTGGGATTTGGCTGGTAACCAGACAGGCATGACAAAACAACAATGCATACGCACAAGCAAAGTCCTGTGTGCCCTTCCGTTGATAGCATCCGCCTCGCTGGCAGGTCAGCCTATCTACGCACAGCATGCGCCGACGCCAGCCGATGAAGCCGCTGCCGCACGGGCCAACGCCGAGCAGAACCAGCAAATCCAGTAGCAGCGCGACGCACAGCAGCGCGACGCGACCGTGCAGGCACCCGCAGTGCGTTCGACCCTTCCACCATTCGACGGCTATCCGCTGCTGCCGGTCGAGACGCCATGCTTCCGCATCAGCACGTTCGCGCTCGATGTCCCGACGACGCTGCCCGATGCCGTGCGCAGCAAGGGAGGCTCGGCCCTAGCACTGGACCCGTTCGCCTTCGCGCGCGAATGGCTCGACCACTACAGGGGGCAGTGTGTCGGCAAGTCCGGCATTGACACGCTGACCAAGGGGCTGCAGCAGGCGATCCTGAGCCGTGGATATGTGACGACGCGCGTGCTCGTCCCCCAGCAGGACCTGTCAGGCGGCACGCTGGCATTCGCGCTCGTTCCTGGCGTCGTGCACCAGCTCCGCTTTGCCGACCCTGAGACGCGCGGCACCCTGAAATCCGCATTCCCCGCCCGCGACGGCGACCTGCTGGACCTGCGCGATCTTGAGCAGGGGCTGGAGCAGATGAAGCGCGTCGCGTCGCAGGACGTGGACATGAAGATCGAGCCGACCGACACACCGGGCGAAAGCGATGTCGTCGTGACCGTGAAGCGCTCGAAGACGTGGAGCTTTGTTGCATCCGTCGATAACTCGGGCACGGACGCGACCGGCAAGTGGCAGGGTAACGTAAGCCTCGGCATCGACAACCCGCTTGGCCTGAATGACGTGTTCATGGTCGGCGCGAATCAGGACCTGTCGTTCGGCAACAAGTCGCTCGGCTCGCACGGGTTCAACGGCTCGTATTCCGTGCCATGGGGCTACTGGACGGCCACGCTGTCCGGCAACACGAACACCTACTACCAGAACATTGCGGGCGTGAACCAGACCTTCGTGTCCAGCGGCAATTCGCAGACTGCTCGCGCGCGTACTGAGGCGTAGCCAGAGCGACGTGTTCGGCGTGGAATTCCAGCTATCGAAGCGCTTCGGTGAGAGCTTCATTGACGACACGGACATACCGCAGCAGCGGCGCAACAACACGTTCATCGAGGCGGGGCTGACCGACCGGCACTACTTTGGCGCGGCGCAGTTCGACGGCACGCTCGCGTATCGCCAGGGTGTTGGTGGATTCGGCGCGACGCCCGACCCGTATCCTGATGGCCCCACGTACCGTTACCACATGGCCGTGCTCGACGCGAACCTGTCGGTGCCGTTTGCCGTCGCCAGCCAGAACTTCCGGTATGTAACGACCGTTCACGGGCGGTTCACCAACGACACGCTGTTTTACCTGGACAACCTGACCACCGGCAGCCGTTACACGGTGCGGGGCTTCGACGGCGAAACCATGCTGGCGGCAGAGAAAGGTTTTTACTGGCGCAACGAGCTGCAATGGCCTATCGGACAGACGGGACAGGCGCTGTACGCGGGAATCGACTATGGCCGCGTTTTCGGGCCGAACACGGCGTTTCTGGCCGGAACGCAACTGGCGGGTGCGGTGATCGGCATCCGCGGTGGTCTGCCTTCACGCTTTGTCGGTCTCTCCTATGACCTGTTCGTCGGGACGCCGGTCTACAAATCTAGCGGCTTCCCGACCTCGCGCGTGACGGTCGGCGTGCAGGCCACGGCGCAGTTCTAGCGTGCCGTGGGGGAACGCGAGGGACGTCGCCCACTCGACGTGCACCGCAGCATCGACAACTACACCTGCCTGGACTTTAGACAAGTCACTTGTCTTGTTAGTCCGCGTTAAGGGGCGCCGTTAGCTTGAATCTCAAACGAGACACATGTCTAATATGTAGGACGGTCCTTCTGTAGGGGGACGAAGGTTTCGCCGCACCGCAGCGTGTGGGAAACGTGGGGGAATGGATGTTTGAGGGCGCGTGGGGGACGGAATTTTCCCCACACGCCGCCCGGAAAGCCTTGTGCGGCGGGGCTGTTTATCACAGGGTGTGATTTGTCCACAGCCTTTTCAACATTTTCTGTGGACAAGTCCACGACCACTTTTTGTTTGCCCGCGCAGCAGGCAAACAAACAAACGCCCCACGTCATTCCCCAACCGCCAGCGCGCGCCTGCGCCGCTGCAGCGCCGCGCCAATCGACACCGCCGCGCCGATGCCGCCCATCGCCAGCGACAGCGCCACGATCAGCCAGCCGGTCTGCGCCCGTCCGGAGAACACGCCGACCAGCAAACCGGCGAGCGGCTGCGTCATGTTGTTCAACAGGATGATGACGCCGATGGTTTTGCCGTAGTCCTGCGGCGGGATGATTTTTTGCCGCGCGCTGCGGATGTAGACGTTGAACATCTTGTCGAAGCCGACGATCAGCAGGAAGCCGAGCGCATAGCCGCGATGGTCCGCACTCGCACCGGCGATCACGCCGCCCGCACAGATCGCGACGAAGGCGACCCGGCCCAGCATCTGCGCGGGCCACGAGGTGCGTGCGATCGTCAGGAGGATCAGCACGGTGGCCACCGCGCCGGCGGTTTGCAGCCCGGCGTAGTAGCGGCTCGATTGCGCGTGAATACCGGTCACCATGGCGGCGGATGTCGCGAGCGTCACGCCGATCACCAGGTTTTCGGCGGCGGCGAGCAGCACGACTTTCTTCAGGCCCGGCAGAAGCAGCACATGCCGCAGCGCGGTGCGCAGCGGCCGCGTCCAGTGGCCGGGTTCGACGCGCGGCGGAGCGCCGGCGCTAAAACCGCTCGTGCGTTGCCACAGCAAAAGGGCGCCGTCGGCGAGCAGAAACAGCGCGCCGGTGGCGCCGACCACCCATTCCCAGCGCCACAGCCCGAGCAGCAGCGCGGCCAGCATCGGGCCGAGGACGAACCCGAGTTGATCGGCCAATTGCGAGTAAGCCAGCACGCGCTGAAACTGCTGCGTGCTGAAGATCTGCGGCAGCATCACTTCGCGGGCGACCAGGCCCTGGCTCGTCAGCACGCCGCACAATGCGGATAGCGCGATCAGCCAGCCGATTCCGCCGAACAGCGCATAAGCCAGCACGCCGCCGAAACACACCAGCGCGCGCACGGTCTGACTCACGCGCATCAGCTTGAGCGGCGAGATGCGGTCGCACAACGCGCCGAAGAACGGAAACACCAGATAGCGCGGCAGCGTTTCGACAAAGAACGCGACGCCGGACCACGAGACTTTGTGCGTCGTCTGGAACACGACGAGCGGCACGAGAAACAGCAGGATCTGATCGGCGAGGCGCGCGACAAACAGCGAGCAGAAGAAAGCCTGATGGTTGACGCGCACCGTTCATATCCCGCCGTTTATGGGTCGAGGACGATCCTATCAAAGAACGCGGTCTTGCGGCCGGGCGCGCCGCTTACTTCATGTCTCGCATGCCTTGCTGAATCTGTTCCGGCGTCAGATCGCGCGTATGTGTCGCGAGCGACCAGTTGTGGCCGAACGGATCCTGGATCTGGCCATAGCGGTCGCCCCAGAACATGTCGCTGACGGGCATCGTCACGGTCGCGCCCGCGTCGACGGCCTGCTTGAAGCTGGCGTCGACATCTTCGACGTAGAGATGAATCGTGACCGGCGAGCCACCCAGCGTTTTCGGACCGACGGCGCGATGCTCAGGCCATTCGTCGGTCAGCATCAGCGTGGAGTCGCCGATTTTCAGCGAGGCGTGCATGACCTTGCCGTCCGGGCCCGGCAGGCGGACTTGTTCGACAGCATTGAACGCCTTGGTGTAGAACGCGATGGCGTCCGCGGCGTTGGCGCAAATCAGATAGGGGGTGAGCGAGTGCATCCCTTCCGGGATCGGTTTGACGGGGCTGGACATGACGGCGACTCCTTGAAGTAACAGGTTCGAGAGTTGAAAGCCCCGCTGCGCGAGCCGGGTCTTCAACGTTACGACGACTGGCGTGCGGTTGGATCGACACTCCGGAAAAAATATTTTCGGGCGCGGGCGTCAGCGTTCGCTTCAATGCACTCAATCCACGCCTGATCCGTGCTCAACCCGTGCACAGCCTTTGCGTCCAACTCTTGAGCCCAACCCTTGCTCGACCTCGTTAGCCGGCCGGGTTGTCGTCGTCAGGCGGCGTCGCTGCGCCGCTGGCGGGCGCGCCGAGGATGCTGATCTGGAACGTCGGGGTTGCCGCCAGCGATTGCAGCGCGGCGTCTTCCGCAATGTGTTCGAACAGCGGCAGAATCACCGAGCCGCCGATCACCGCGCGCCGGCTATTGTCGGCCGGACGTAAGCCCCACACGTCCTGATAGACGACCGGGACCGCGACGCCGTTGCGGGTGGTGTTGCCGATGTACAGCATCACATGGCCGCCGATGTAGATCAGCGTACGCATCGGTTCGCCGTGCTGCGCAAGGTAGTCGAGCCGTTGCGCCGGCGTCGACGCAGACAGATCGACCATGCGCCCGGCGCTCATCTGCGTCGACGAATGGCGCGGCAGCCACACGCCGAACGCCGCGAAGATGCTCTGGAGATCCGACGAACAGTCGTTGTAGAGCCCGCTATTGCCCCAGCCGTACGGCCGCCCGATCAGCGTTTTCATCAGCATCGCCAGATGACGCGGCGTGGCGGCGAGCGGTAGCGGGGCGATTTGCGCTTCGTCGAGCTGGGCGGTGCGGATAGTCGCATGGCCGTCCACATCGCGAGCTGGGACCAGGAGCTGGCGGGCGGCGGGCTGGTCCGCATTACCGATTGCGGTCATGATTGCGTTCCCGATTGCGGTCGCGTTGGCGTTCTTGCCGGCGGGCCGCCTGGCGTTTTCAGGCGCGAGCGGCAGCAGCGTACCGGCCGGCGCAGCGAAGCGGAACACGCCGTGGCTGTCTCGCACGGGCGCCGAGGCCACCGTCACCGCGCCCAGCGACTTGCCGGTGGCCGCGCGCCAGGTGTCGACAAAGGTGTCGTCGGTCATGCCGACGCCGTCGCTGCGCACCCAGCCTTGCACGTCGGGCGTCTGCACGTAGGCCCACGCGCCGTCGACGCTCGTACCCAGCACATACAGCGGCGAGCCCGGACGCACCGCCGAGATTTGCAGGTTGTCGAACGGATAGCCTTCGCCGGCCAGGCGATGGTCGTAGAACGACGGGTCCATGGTCGGCAGCTCGCGCGCCATCAGATTCCCCGTGGCGATCGCGCGGCGCTCAGGCCGATAGGCGGACGCCTGCTCGAACTGGCCGACGTTCATGTTGTGCGCGATCGCGTCGATCCACGCCTTGTCGTGCGGCCGGAAATTCTCGCCGTAGCCCAGCTCGGCGCCGGTCTTGCCTGTGTTGTCGTATTTGGCGAACCGGCGTTGCTGCAACGCGGCAATGTCGGCGCCTTGCTGGCGATAGACCCGCATGCTCACAAAAGCGGAATTCCACGGCGACGGCGCGTTCGTGCCGGTGCCGAAGTAGCGCGCGTAGAGCGCCTTGAAATGCGCGTGCTGATCGGCGGGACTCAGGAACGGCTGGTCGTGACCGGGACTGTCCGGTTCGAGCCAGTGATCGACGTTCTGGTCGTAATTGGCGATCGGGAACAGCGTGACGGTGTCGGCTGGCGCGTGCGCTTCGCGCGTCGGCGCGGGATTGCTGCAGGCGGCGAGGGCGGTGCACAGCGCGACGCTGTAGAGGGCGCGCAGCAGGCTGGCATGGGCGGTACGCCGCGCGGCGCGCCAGGCGGCCGGGAACACAGTTGCAAGGCGGGATGTGACGGCAGCAGGCATGGGTTCGACGGGAATGGTCAAAAAAGGGGGCCGGGGGTTCGATGATACGGTGTCGCGCGGCGTATGTTCCGATACACTCGATTTCACATTCGACCGATAGCCTCGAATTGTTTATCGAGGCCGCATCATCAGGAGATCACTCATGCGAACCAGCGCACGCAATCAATTCGCCGGCGAAGTGGCCGAAGTCAAACACGGTGCAGTGAACGACGAAGTCACGCTGCGCACTCAGGACGGTCTCGAGATCGTGGCGATCATCACGCACGGCAGCGCGGTTTCGCTCGGGCTCGCGGCAGGCAAACCGGCGTTCGCGCTGGTCAAGGCTTCGTCGGTGATCGTGATGGTCGACGTGGCGAAGAGCCAGGTGTCGGCACGCAACTGCATCACCGGTACGGTGTCGGCGGTGACGAAGGGCGTGGTGAATTCGGAAGTGACGATCACCGCGGGCGGCGCGCAGATCGCCGCGATCATCACCAACGAAAGCGTCGAGCGCCTCGGTCTCGCGAACGGCAAACCGGCAACGGCGATCTTCAAGGCGTCGAGCGTGATCATCGGCGTCGATCAATGATCGAAGCAGCGCTCGCGGCGGCGAAGCGTGACTGAAGCGTGACTGAAGCGCGACTGAAGCGCGAGCGAAGCGTGACGGTTTCGGTCCATGCAACGCCTGAAGCAGACAGGGCGGAAAGAGACCGGCATGCGTGGCGGCTCGAGCCGTGAATGAAATGACGGCTTGCTTTACACTGCACGCCTGCTTGTTCCTCTTTCCGCTTTCACCACGGACACCGTCATGTTCGAAGTTTCCTCAGCCTCGCATCTGCCTAAAGCCGCCCAATACGAAGGACTGATTGCCCAGGCGCGCGCGCTTCTCGCCGACGAAACCGACTGGGTCGCCAATGCCGCGAACTTTTCGGCGCTCGTGTTTCATTCGTTGAGCGATCTGAACTGGGCCGGGTTTTACTTCCACGACGGCCGCGAACTCGTGGTCGGGCCGTTTCAGGGCAAACCTGCCTGCGTGCGCATCGCGCTCGGCAAGGGTGTGTGCGGCACGGCCGCGCAGACTCGCCAGACACAAGTCGTGCGCGACGTGCATGAATTTCCCGGCCATATCGCTTGCGATTCCGCATCGCAATCGGAAATCGTCGTGCCGCTCGTCGCACCGGACGGCACGCTGATCGGCGTGTGGGACGTCGATAGCCCGATCGTCGAACGCTTCGACCAGGAAGATGCCAGGGGAATGGAAGCGCTGTGCGCGGTGTTCATCGAAGCCGCGTTGCCGCGCGCGCCATCGGCGTCTTAAGAAGCGCGGCTAGCAGGACCGACGGCACGCCCGCGCCACTGCGGGCCTCGTGCCGATATAGCGCACTCTCCACGCGCTCGAAGCGGCGCCTGACCGCACTATCCTCACTGGTTTGGGAGTCGATCCACCACGATAATGTCCGGCCAGGAAAGCCGTTATCATACGCACGGTTGCATGGAGGATCGCACCACCCTGTCGGCCGCGCTGTCTTTGCCGTCCGCGTCAGGAACGCTTCAATTCGTTTCCCATACTCAGGAAAATCAAAGGCCGGCGCGATGCAAGATCCCTCCTACGCCGAAACGCGCACGCGCGATGCCGCGCTTTTGGCGGCGCCATACGGCATGTTTATCTGCACCGCGGACGGCACGTTCGACAGTGTCAACGCCGCTTTCGAACGGCTGACGGGTTTTGCCGCCGAAGAACTGGTTGGCCTTCGCACCCTCGAGTCACTGCACGATCCCGCCGAACTTGCCAGGCGCCGCGCCGAATGGCCGGCGCTGGCCGCCGTAACCTCGCGCTACGAAGGCGAATGGACCTGCATACGGCGCAACAACACGCCCGTCCGCGTGGTTCTTGCACTGGCGCCACTGGTTGCCGAACCGGACCTTCCCGGCGATGTGGCGCCGCGCTATGTCGGCATCGCCATCGACATGACGCGTTATGCGCAGTCCGAGGCGCGACTGTGGTACGTCGCGCATCACGACGGCGTGACGCGTCTGCCCAATCAGACGCTATTCACTGAACGCCTCGATCTGACAATCGCGCGCTGTCAGCGGACCGGCAGCGGTTTTACGCTGCTGATCGCCGAACTCGACCATCTGCGCAAACTGCGCGACGCACTTGGTTTGCACGCGGCCGAGCTGGTGTTGCAGATCGTCGGCGAACGGTTGCGCGGTCTGTTTCCCAACGACGGTACGATCGCCTCGATCGGCGGCACGCAATTCGCGCTGCTGATCACCGAAAGCGGCGCGGCCGCCGATGCATTCGCCGCGGAAGCACTCGCCCGCATTGCCGAATCGATCGACTATGCAGGCACCGCGCTGAACATCACCGCGAGCATCGGCATCGTCGCTTATCCGGACGATGGCGGCGACGCGCCGACGCTGATGCGTCGCGCGGGCGTGGCGTTGTCGGCGGCTTCGGCGGTGAGCGGCAATGCGGTGCGGCGTTTTTCCGCCGCGCTCGAAGGCCAGGCGGCGCGCCGCTTCGAACTGGAGACGATGCTGCGCGACGCGCTCGAGCGTCAGCAGTTGCATCTCGTGTATCAACCTCAAGTGACGCTCGCAACCGGCTGCATCGCGCAAGTGGAGACCTTGCTGCGCTGGAATCATCCGCAGCGTGGTTTGATCAGTCCGGTCGAATTCGTGCCGGTCGCGGAGGAGGCGGGCCTGATCGAGCGCATTGGCGAATGGGTGATCCGCACCGCGTGCCGGGATGCGGGCAAATTGCTGCGGCTCACCGGCACCTTGCCGCGGGTGGCGGTGAACGTGTCGCCGCAGCAGTTCCAGCGGCACAACCTGTTCTCGACGATTCGCGAGGCGCTGGAAGAAGCCGCGCTCGACCCTTCGTATCTGGAAGTGGAAATCACCGAAGGTGTGCTGCTTGACGACACCGAGCAGGCATTGCAAACGCTGCATGCGTTGCGTGAATTGGGCGTTGAAGTCGCGGTGGACGACTTTGGCACGGGCTATTCGAGTCTCGCGTACCTAACGCGTTTTCCGCTGAATCGCCTGAAAATCGACCGCTCGTTTGTGATGCGCATGACCACCGATCCGCAATGCGCGGCGCTGGTGGGCGCGATCATCGCGATGGCGCATGCGTTGAAACTGCGGGTGACTGCCGAAGGCGTCGAGACGGCCGAGCAGGCCGCGCAGCTGGAGGCGCTCGGTTGCGACGAAGCGCAGGGGTTCTGGTTCTCGCGCCCGGTTACGGCCGCGGCGCTGGGCAATCTGCTGGAGCCGTTGGGTGCGGGTTGAGGAAAACGGGGCGGCCATGCCGGTTACATCAACATCGTCAGTCAAACGAATCAGCGAACGGCGCATCTTGATCTATGGGCTTGCGGCACTTGCAGCCCAATGCCTTGTGCTTGCGATCTCGGGCTTTCGATATTACGCGCTCGCCGACCGGTCAGCCCCAATGGTCGGAGCTGATTTCGTAATCTTTTGGTCCGCAGCGCGCGTCGCACTCGAACATGGAGCGGCGGCCGTGTTCTCGGCGCATTGGATGCGTCCCATTGAGTCGGCGCTATGGCCGCATGAGTCGTTTGCGCCATGGCCGTACCCGCCGACATTCCTGCTCGTCGTCCTCCCGCTTGGATTGCTGTCATTTGGCCTCGCGCTCATCGTATTTCTCGCAATCGGCATCGCCGCATACGGCGCGACAATAGCGAGGATTGCTCACAAGATCAACCGAAGCGCATTCATAGCGATGGTCGCATTTCCAGGTGTCGCCGTCGCGATCATTACCGGTCAAAATTCGCTCCTCACGACGGCTATCGCCGGCGGCGCGCTCGCGCTGCTCTCATCAAGTCCGATACTCGCCGGCGCGTGCATTGCCGCGCTCACCATCAAGCCGCAATTCGGCATTCTGTTTCCCGTCGCGTTGATTTGTGGGCGGGAGTGGAAAGCACTGGCATCGGCGGGTGTATGCAGCATTGCGTTTGTTGGTATCAGCGCGCTGGCATTAGGTCGCGAGGCGTGGATCGCGTTTGCTTCATTCCTGCCAGAATTCAACAGGATTGCCATCGAACACGGTCACGAATTGTGGAGTGGAATGCCGACCCTATTCGCGGTCGGACGGTTCGCAGGGCTTTCCGTACGGATGGCATATATTACCCACGCCGTCGTGGCGGTGCCGGCTGCGATCGCGATGGCTTATCTATGGGTCAAGGGCGCCAGGTTAGAACTGCGCGCTGCGGCCTTGGTGGTCACGACGCTGCTCGTTCAACCGTATTTTATGTACTACGATCTTGCGTGGCTCGCGTTGCCGATCGTGTTTCTTCTCCGGGATGCCGAAACAGTCGCATTGGGCCGCGTCGAGTCGATTGCGCTCGCGGCGGCTTGGATGATGCCGGCGGTGGGGTTTTTCGCGTCACGGTTCGATATTCATCTCCAATTGGCGCCCGCCATTCTAGTCGGGTTGCTCGCGATCATCTTGCGTCGCCATTTCTCCGGCACGAGGTGAGATGCGATTTCTTTGCCACATGAAATCGCCCCAACCTGAAAACGCTTAAGCCGCGAGTGCAGGCAGCAAACACAAACCGCGTTCGGACCTTGGAAGTTAAGGCGGTTACGATTCCCACCGGCCCTTTTGCATGGCCTCTTCCAACATGCCAAGTGTCAAGGATCGCCCACCTAGCGTTTCGCGTGCCTCCGTGCTGAACGGTGACTTAACTACCGCTGCAAGAAAAGAGCCGATGTTCATTTGACGTACCGGCTATCCGTATGATGATAACCGTCAAAGAATATCGCGCAGCCGCCGCATAGACAATGCGGCTTACCAATGCTGACGTTCCTCGCCCGTCCTTTGTCACGCCGAATGCATGCCTAGCATGGCTGCAATTGCCTATCCACCGGCCGCTCCGGGTCGATGGCTGGCTCTCCAACGCCGTCGCACGCCAGCCGCCGGCATTGGCCGCATCGTTTACCGATAGCATCCGACCGGCCCGCACTGACACTCACGTTCCGTAACCAGTCGCTTGGCCCAAGGCGCTCTGAGCCGATGGTGTTGCCTGGTTCCGGACGGGGCAGCGGAACGCAGTGGCGAAGAAGTGGCGAGCACTACCTCGCGAACCCGCGCTAATGCTGAAAGGACAATTTCCTGCGAGTCATCCGCACGGAACCCGCGGCGCTGGCGGCGCGCAACATGGCACCCGGCTTTTCTTCATAGTTCGATAGACGAAACGCTGAGGGCCTCGACGCCGACATCGCGGCAATGTGTGCGCCGATGCTGCATTGACCGCGCGGAGGAGGGCCAGATTGAACGCGAGAGGTTTGTGCGCCGGCGTTGATCCAGCCGGGACGCAACGCGGTATAGTGGCTGAAACAATCGTGCCGGGGGTTCCTCTAGGGGATCAAGATGGGCACGCTCTTTTACTACGTGAGCGCCGCGATGGTTGGCGGCGGTTTCGGGACAAGCGGAATATTCGGGCAGGTATTTCTCTGGAGTGGCCTGATTCTGATCGCCGCATCATTCGTGTTCAAGGAAGAGGACTGACCTTGCCAGCGCATTCCGATCGGCAGAAGCGGAGGCAGCGAAGCTTGCGAACGAAAGGGATGACGCTATCAAACAGATGCAGGAGATACTAGGGCAGTTATCCGATGCAAAACAACAAGACGAACAGAAGGCACAAACAATTACAAAGCTTAAAGTTCAGCTCAAGAAGTTGACGGATGCCGTTGAATCGAGCAAGGCCGCGGTCGCCCTCGGCCTGGGAATGGTGTCGGGCGCCGACCGCTGGGCGACGACCGCAATCCCGGCTAGACCTTTCGTTGTTAGGGGAGACTTTTCAGCCGCCACCGTTGCCACTGTTGTGCCGATGGTTGGCATAGAGACCGCGATGATGGTTGATCCCTTGTCCGGGGCTTTGATTGCCAAGTCGGCGAAGCGGGGGTGATCGCATCACCTGCCGCGCCAAGAAGCGCTAAGGGAATGTAAATGAGGAGCGCCGGGGCGGGGGCGCTTCGCGATTAGTTGCCCGACAACGAGATGGCGCAGCAATTCGGCTCGCGTTTGGTCGTCGACGTGGTCGCTCATGGTCAGCGGGTAGCCAGGAGGGAATTTGAGGTCGAAAAATTGCATGAAACCCTTGATGGATAAGGGTTTTGAGATTCACATCAGCACAATATCGTACTGCTCCTGACTCAAATTCGACTCCACCTGCAACGACACCGGTTTACCGATGAAATCGATCAGCATCGCCAGATGCTGCGACTCCTCTTCGAGAAACAGATCGATCACCTGCTGCGACGCCACCACGCGAAACTCCTTCGGATTGAACTGCCGCGACTCGCGCAGTATCTCGCGCAGCACGTCATAGCACACCGTGCGCGGAGTCTTGACCTGGCCCTTGCCCTGGCAAACCGGGCAGGGCTCGCACAGCACATGGGCCAAAGATTCGCGCGTGCGTTTGCGCGTCATCTCCACCAACCCAAGCTGCGAGAAACCATTGACCGTCACCCGCGTGCGGTCGCGCGCCAACGCTTTCTTCAATTCGCCGAGCACCTGCTCCCGATGCTCGACGTTTTCCATATCGATGAAGTCGATGATGATCACGCCGCCCAGGTTGCGCAGCCGCAATTGCCGCGCGATCGTATGCGCGGCTTCGAGGTTGGTCTTGAAGATCGTATCGTCGAAGTTGCGTGCGCCGACATAACCGCCGGTGTTCACGTCGATCGTGGTCATCGCTTCGGTCTGGTCGATCACCAGATAGCCGCCGGACTTCAGGTCGACGCGGCGTGACAACGCGCGCTGAATTTCCGCCTCGATGTTGTACAGATCGAAGAGCGGCCGCTCGCCGGTGTAGTGATGCAGTTTCGACGACACCGCCGGCGTGAACTCGGCCGCGAAGTCGGCGAGCATCTGATACGTCTCGCGCGAGTCGACCTGGATGCGCGAGGTTTCGTCATTGACGAAATCGCGCAGCACGCGCTGCGCGAGATTCAGGTCCTGATACAGGAGGCTGGTAGGCGGCATACGCTGGGCTTGCGACAGAATCGTCGCCCACGTCTTGCGCAGATACGCGACGTCGCCGGCCAGTTCTTCGCTGGTCGCATCTTCGGCGATGGTGCGCACGATGTAGCCGCCTTTCTCATCGGCGGGCAACACGGCGGTCAAACGCGCGCGCACGGCTTCGCGTTCGGCTTCGCTTTCGATCTTCTGCGAAATGCCGATATGCGGTTCCTGCGGCAGATACACCAGCGTGCGCCCGGCGATGCTCACTTGCGTGGACAGCCGCGCGCCCTTGGTGCCGATCGGATCCTTGACGACCTGCACCATCAGCGTCTGGCCTTCGAACACGATCTTCTCGATCGGCTGATGCGGCGCCTGATGCAGCGGCTCGCCGGCAATGCGCGGATGCCAGATATCGGCGACGTGCAGAAACGCGGCGCGTTCCAGGCCGATGTCGATGAAGGCGGATTGCATGCCCGGCAACACGCGGACGACCTTGCCGAGATAGACATTGCCGACGCGCCCGCGCGACAGCGTTCGTTCGACGTGAAGTTCCTGGACGGCGCCTTGCTGGACGAGCGCGACGCGCGTTTCCTGCGGCGTGACATTGATCAGGATTTCTTCATTCATGGTGTTGTTTTAGAAGTCGATGCGCGCTGCACGCAGGAGGGCAGCGGTTTCAAAAAGAGGCAAACCCATGATACCTGAATAGGACCCGTCGATATGCTCGATAAACTCGGCGGCGCGTCCTTGCACGCCATACGCGCCCGCCTTGCCGAGCGGCTCGCCGCTCGCCGCATAGCGGCGAATCGCATCCGCGTGCAGTGCAGCAAAGCGCACTTTCGACACCGATAGCGCGGCGGGCAGCAACGTGCCTTCCGCGTCGATCACGGCCACGGCCGTCAGCACTTCATGATCGCGGCCGGCCAGACGCGTGAGCATCGCGAACGCGTCGTCGGCATCGACGGGTTTGCCGAGGATCGCTTCGTCGATCGTGACGGTTGTGTCCGCAACCAGGATTGGCCGCACAGCATGCTCGCCGGCCACGAGGCGCGCGCGTGCGGCGCGTGCCTTGGCAATGCAGACGCGCTGCACGTAGTCGCGCGCTCGCTCGCCGGGCAGCTCGGCCTCGAGCGCTTCGGCATCTTCATCGGGACGCGGCAGCAGCAGTTCGAAGCGCACGCCGAGTTGCTGCAGCAACTCCTGGCGGCGCGGACTTTGAGAGGCGAGGTAGACGAACGGGTGCAGCGCGGCGGAGATTGGCATGAACAGGTCTCGATGAAGCGGATTGCATGAACGCGCGATGAGCTTGTCTTTCAAGCATCGACGAGCGCGTCGATAAGCACGTCGATAAGCGCGTCGATAAGCACGTCGATAAGCACGTCGATAAGCGGGGCAACAAGCGCATCAATCGGCGCACGTCAATGAGCACGTCAATGACGCACGTCAATGAACACGTCGACAAGCGCCGCAGGCAACGAGACTAAAAACGCGCGATCTGTCGGCAGCCTCGTTCGCTCACGCGCGGTGATAGGGGTGATTTTGCGTGATGGTCCACGCGCGGTAAAGCTGTTCGGCGAGCAGCACACGGACCATCGCGTGCGGCAGCGTCAGACTCGAGACACGCAGCAGCATATCGGCGCGCGCTTTCAGATCGGGGTCGAGCCCGTCGGCGCCGCCGATCAGAAACGCCACGTCGCGGCCGTCCTGCTGCCAGCCGGGCAGGGCGGCGGCAAGCTGCATCGTGGTCCAGTCCTTGCCGCGTTCATCGAGCGCGACAATGCGTGCGTTCTTCGGCAGCGCGGCCTCGATCTTCTGCCGTTCGGCGGCCATCACGCTTTCCGCCGGCCGCCCCGACGAACGCTGCTCGGGCTTGATCTCGCGCAGTTCGATACGCAGTTCGGGCGGCATGCGCTTCGCGTATTCGTCGAAGCCGGTGGCGATCCAGTCCGGCATCTTGTGGCCGACGGCGAGGATATGCAGTTTCATCACGGATGTAATCACGGATGTAATCGCGGATTCGATCGCGGAGGCAATCGCAATTCAGGCGACGGGCGAGCCAAAGCGCTTAGCGGCGGCGTGCCGGCGTCTTGCGTGCGGGCTTCGCAGCCGGCGCTTCGTCTTCTTCCTCGTCGTCGAGCGGCTCGCTTGCGCTCGCGCCGCCGAACGGGCTCGGCGCCGACAGCTTGATGCGCACCGGCTTCTCGCCCCAGATTTCTTCGAGGTTGTAGTACTGGCGCAGCGCCGGTTGCAGGATGTGCACGATCGCGTCGCCGCAATCGACCAGCACCCATTCGCCGATGTCCTCGCCTTCGGTGCTGACGATGTCGCCGCCGGCTTCCTTGACGTTCTCGCGCACGCTGGAGGCGAGCGCTTTGGTCTGGCGGTTCGAGGTGCCGCTCGCGACGATCACGCGATCGAACAGGGCGGTCAGGTGGGTGGTGTTGAACACCTTGATGTCTTGCGCCTTCACGTCTTCGAGAGCGTCGACGATCACGCGTTGCAGTTTGCGAATATCCATGGGGTTACCGGTGGTACAGATGATGTTGAAGAATATAGTCCCACACCGCGGCGGGGACATGGCTCGCGGCGCGGGCCGGGTTCGGGTCCTGCTGCTCGCCCTGCTGTTTGTCCTGTCGTTCGCCGCCCGCATGCTGGGCGAGCCGCTGCGCCACCTGTTCGCGCAGATGCGCGCGAATGTCGGTGGCCGAGACGTCGAACGCAAGCGTCGTGTCGATCAGCAAGTGGCCGCACGGCGTGGCTTGCAGCACCACGGCGCGGGCGCGGCGCGCGTCGATTTCTTTCGCGACCGCCAGCGGAATCGACGCGAGGTCGAAACCGGGACGAGTGGCCGCGCAGATATGCGCGAAGTCGAACAGACGCCGCCAGTCGCGCCATGTGTCGAGATGCACCAGTTGATCCGCGCCGATCAGCAGCGCAATCGACGCCTCCTGACCTTCGCGTTCACGCCAGCGTTGCAGCGTGTCGATCGTGTAAGTGGGGCCGTCGTGATCGATCTCGTCGGTCGCGACGCGCACCGTGACGCCCGGCAGCACGAGCTCGCTTGCTGCCGCGCGCGTCATGGCGAGGCGATGCACGGCCGCCGACACGTCCGATTTCTGCCACGGCTGGCCGGCCGGCAGCAGCACCAGTTCGGTCAGTTGCAGCACGTCGGCGAAACGCCGCGCCAGCGCGAGATGGCCGTCGTGGATCGGATCGAAAGTGCCGCCGAGCAGTCCGATCCGGCGAGGCAGGGCGACAGGATGAGCGTTCGGCTTCAGGTGAAGATCCTTTGTCGTGACGATGCCGGGTACGGTGCGGGCGCGAGCCTCACACCCACTCGCGCGGCACGAGAAAATCGCTGTAGAGGCGCGCTTCCGGCGTGCCCGGTTCGGGGTGCCAGTTGTAGCGCCAGTTCACCACAGGCGGCATCGACATCAGAATCGATTCGGTGCGTCCGCCGCTCTGCAGCCCGAACAGTGTGCCACGGTCGAAGACCAGATTGAACTCGACGTAGCGGCCGCGCCGGTATGCCTGGAAATCGCGCTCGGCCTGGCCGTACGGAATGTTGCGGCGCTTTTCGATGATCGGCATATACGCTTTGAGGAACGCATCGCCGACGCTTTTCAGCATCGCGAACGATTGATCGAAGCCCGGCGCGGAGAAATCGTCGAAGAAAATCCCGCCGATGCCGCGCGGTTCGTTCCGGTGCTTGAGGAAGAAATACTCGTCGCACCAGCGCTTGAAACTCGGATAGAGGTCCGCGCCGTAAGGCTGCAACGCATCGCGGCAGACCCGATGGAAATGCTGTGCATCTTCCTCGTAGCCGTAGTACGGCGTCAGATCCATGCCGCCGCCGAACCAGAACACCGGCTCTTCGCCCGCCTTGGTGGCGATCAGCAGACGCACGTTCATATGCACGGTCGGGCAGTGCGGATTGTGCGGGTGCAGCACAAGCGAGACGCCAATTGCTTCGAAGCCGCGGCCGGCCAGTTGCGGACGCGCCGCGCTCGCCGAGCCGGGCAAGGTGTCGCCGGCGACGTCCGAGAAACCGATGCCGGCGCGTTCGAAGAACTTCCCGCCTTCGAGAATCCGCGTGCAGCCGCCGCCGCGCAGCTTTTCGCCGGGGGCGCGCTGCCATGTGTCGGTGGCGAACGGCGTACCGTCGAACGCGCCGAGCGTGTCCGCGATTTGCGTTTGCAGGCCTTGTAGCCAGCTACGCACGGCCTGTGCGTCATAGCTCGATTTGGTCATGAATGTAGATGCTGAGGGCGGTACGCTCGTCGTGCCGCGGGTTCTTCGTGAAGGACGGCCGGCGTTCTTCGGATCGTCCGGCGAAAGCGCGGCGGTACGGTTGTTCGCGCGGTTGTTCGTTTTTGGGCTCGCGTCTGGATCCCGCCTGGAACCCATTTGGCCGTAGCCAGGGCAGTACCCAATGGGCGCCCGCATAGTGCGGCGGGCTCTGGAACAGCCGCTGAAAACCCGCAGTGTAGCGCCGATGGCGCCACATTGCGGGCGAGCGGGGGCGTGGCTTAGTGCTTGCCTTCCGTCCTGGCGTCGTGCTTGCGGTTCAACGCACGGTAGCCGATGTCGCGGCGATACTGCATGCCGTCGAACGAGATCTGATTGATCGTCTCGTAAGCGACCGACTGCGCGCTGCGCACCGAATCCGCCAGACCGACCACGCACAATACGCGGCCACCCGAGGTGCTCAGCTTGCCGTCGGCGAGCGTGGTGCCGGCGTGGAACGTGACTGAATCCACCGTTTCGGCCGGGATGTCGCTGATCCGGTCACCCTTGCGCGGCGTGTCCGGATACTTGTGCGCGGCCAGCACCACGCCGAGCGCGGTACGGCGGTCCCATTCCAGTTCGACCGTATCGAGCGTGCCGGCAATCGCCTGCTCGACCACCTTCGAGAAGTCACCCTTCAGACGCGTCATGATCGGCTGCGTTTCCGGGTCGCCCATCCGGCAGTTGAATTCGAGCGTTTTCGGGTTGCCTTGCGGGTCGATCATCAGGCCCGCATACAGGAAGCCGGTGAAGCGGATGCCTTCCTTCTCCATGCCGCGCACTGTCGGCAGGATGATTTCGCGCATCACGCGGGCATGCAGTTGCGGCGTGACGATCGGCGCGGGTGAATAAGCGCCCATGCCGCCGGTGTTCGGACCCTGGTCGCCGTCGAGCAGACGCTTGTGATCCTGGCTCGACGCGAGTGGCAGCACATGCTTGCCGTCCACCATCACGATGAAGCTCGCTTCTTCGCCGGCGAGGAATTCCTCGATCACGACGCGCGCCCCCGCGTCGCCGAGCTTGTTGTCCGACAGCATCATGTCGACCGCAGCGTGCGCTTCTTCCAGCGTTTGCGCGACCACCACGCCCTTGCCGGCTGCGAGGCCGTCGGCCTTGATGACGATCGGCGCGCCCTTGGCGCCGAGATACGCGTGCGCGGCGGCGACGTCGGCGAAGGTTTCGTATTCGGCGGTCGGGATGGCGTGGCGCTTCATGAACGCCTTGGCGAAATCCTTCGAACTCTCGAGCTGCGCGGCTTCCTTGCTCGGTCCGAAAATCTTCAGGCCACGCGAGCGGAACAGGTTGACGATACCCGCGGCGAGCGGCCCTTCCGGCCCGACCAGCGTGAAGGCGATCTGTTCTTTCTCGACAAAATCGGCGAGCGCGGCCGGCTCGGTGATGTCGATATTGCGCAGACGCTCATCCTGGGCCGTGCCGCCGTTGCCGGGAGCAACGTAGACGAGCTGGACCCGTGGCGATTGCGCGAGCTTCCATGCGAGCGCATGTTCGCGACCGCCGGAACCGACGACGAGTAACTTCATGTGAATCCCCGAGACTTAAAAACCATAAACGGCTGACGCAGCGCGCTCAGCCGTGCAATAGCAGCAAGGTTCGCACAGGGCGAATGGCCCGGTGGTGGCGCAGGCCACATTGCGAACCCGTGTGGAAGCGGTGTGGAAACGATGCAAACGCCCGCTCAGCAGCAACGCGAGGGTCGGCCGGCGGCTTTGGGCAGCGGTTCGATGCGAACCCGTGCGCCGCCGGGACACGCTCATTCGTCGGCGATCGCGGCGTTTGTATAGACTTCCTGCACGTCGTCCAGATTCTCCAGCGCGTCGAGCAGCTTCTGCATTTTCACCGCGTCGTCGCCGGTGAATTCGACTTCCGTCTGAGGTTTCATCGTCACCTCGGCCAGTTCGGCCTTGAAGCCCGCGGCTTCGAGCGCGGCCTTCACCTTCGGGAAATCGTTCGGCGGGCACAGCACTTCGATACTGCCGTCTTCGTTCGTGACGACGTCGTCAGCGCCGGCTTCCAGCGCGGCTTCCATCAGCTTGTCTTCCGGCGTGCCGGGCGCGAACAGGAACTGGCCGACGTGATCGAACATGAACGACACCGAGCCGTCCGTACCCATATTGCCGCCGTTCTTCGAGAACGCGTGACGCACTTCCGCCACCGTACGCGTGCGGTTGTCGGTCATTGTGTCCACGATCACTGCCGCGCCGCCGATGCCGTAGCCCTCGTAGCGGATTTCTTCGTAGTTTGCACCGTCGACGCCGCCTACGCCGCGCTGGATCGCACGGTTGACGTTATCTTTCGGCATGTTGGCGTCGTACGCCTTTTCGACCGCGAGCCGCAGACGCGGATTCGAGTCGATGTCGCCGCCGCCCATGCGCGCCGCGACCTGAATTTCCTTGATGAGCCGCGTCCAGACCTTACCGCGCTTGGCGTCGGCCGCTGCTTTCTTATGCTTGATGTTGGCCCATTTCGAATGACCCGCCATACCTTTCTCCATCGCGCGCGCCAGCGGGGCGCACGCATAGTGCAATTGTCGTTGCGATGTCGGGCGCTTGCGTTTTGCGCGCCTCGATGTCAGACGGTTTCAGCTTGCCCAACGCCCGGTGATGCCTGGTGATGCCCAGCCGGGTGATGCCTGGTCATGCCCGGTTACGTCCGTTCCGGCCGCCCGGTTGTGTCCGTCACGCCCGGCTGGCGGGACCGAAGTTGCAGCGCGGGCGGGACAGAGCGGTGCGGCCAGCGGACTGAAAACGCCGCGCCGGTCCCGGCGGGCTCCGCGAAAGGCGCGATGCGCCAGGCAGTTGTGCAAGTTGAGCCGCTCTTTGAGCGGATGCGAATTTTATCATGCCGCGGGGCGGCAGCAGGGGGGAGCAATGCCGGAAAGTGCGCGGCGGCGGCGTTTTCCGCCCGCCGCTCGCGCTCTTTTCAAGCCGCTTTCAGTTTTTCGTGCCGAACAGGCGGTCGCCGGCGTCGCCGAGACCCGGCACGATGTACGCGTGCTCGTTCAAATGCGAATCGAGCGACGCCACGTACAGCTTGACGTCCGGATGCGCGTTCTGGAACACCTGCACCCCTTCCGGGGCGGCCACCAGCGCGAGGAACAGAATATTCTCGCCGGCCACGTTGCGGCGCTTGAGCACGTCCACCGCGTGCACGGCGGAGTAGCCGGTCGCCACCATCGGATCGCACAGAATGAACACGCGGTCTTCCAGATCCGGCAGGCGCACCAGGTATTCGACCGGGCGATGATCCTCCGCGCGATACACGCCGATGTGGCCGACGCGCGCCGACGGCACCAGTTCCAGCAGCCCGTCCGACATGCCGATGCCGGCGCGCAGCACCGGCACGATCGCCAGTTTCTTGCCGGCGATCACCGGCGCGTCGATCTCGACCAGCGGCGTGGTGATGCGGCGCGTGGTCATCGGCAGATTGCGGGTGATTTCGTAGCCCATCAGCAGCGTGATTTCGCGCAGCAGTTCGCGGAACGTGCGGGTGGAGGTGTCCCGGTCGCGCATGTGCGACAGCTTGTGCTGGATCAGCGGGTGATCGAGGATGAAGAGATTGGGAAAGCGGCTGTCCTGAGTCATGGCGGGGGCGCGCAAGCGGCGGCAAGAGGGATCGGGGATCGGAGATCGGTTCGGCGGCCGGCGCCGGCCGGAAATCCGGCTGGCGGGCGCGCCACGGCTGCAAGTTTACCGAAAGAGTGGGGCCGGAAGATACCGGAGATTGCAGCCGCCCGGCACAGTCCGGCACTGATTCTTCTAGAATCGGGGGAAACTTTGCAACGAGCGGTCAAGACTTCGTCACAGGGACACACACATCTTCGTCACAGGGACACACACATGGACATGGGAATCGCCGGGCGCACCGCACTGGTTTGCGCGGCTAGCAAGGGTCTGGGGCGCGGCTGCGCGGAAGCGCTCGCCGCCGAGGGCGTCAACCTGACGATCGTCGCGCGCACCGCGGAGACACTGGAGGCGACCGCCGCCGAGATCCGCAAGCTGAGCGGCGTGGAAGTGACGGCGGTGGCGTGCGACATCACCACGCCCGAGGGCCGGGCGGCGGCGCTTGCGGCCTGTCCGCAACCGGACATTCTGGTCAACAACGCAGGCGGCCCGCCGCCGGGCGACTTCCGCAACTTCACGCACGAAGACTGGATCCGCGCGCTCGAAAGCAACATGCTGACGCCGATCGAGCTGATCCGCGCGACCATCGACGGGATGAGCGCACGCGGCTACGGGCGGATCGTCAACATCACGAGTTCGGCGGTGAAGGCGCCGATCGACGTGCTGGGCCTGTCGAACGGCGCGCGCTCGGGGCTGACCGGCTTCGTCGCGGGACTCGCGCGCAAGGTGGCGCCGACCGGCGTAACGATCAACAACCTGCTGCCGGGCCTGTTCGACACCGATCGCATCGGCACCACGTTCGCCGCCCAAGCCAAGGCGCAAAACATGTCCATCGAAGAAGCGCGCCAGCAGCGCATGAAGTCGATTCCCGCCGGCCGTTTTGGCAATCGCGACGAATTCGGCCGCGCCTGCGCCTTCCTGTGCAGCGTGCATGCCGGCTATATCACCGGCCAGAACTGGCTGCTCGACGGCGGCGCTTACCCGGGCACGTTCTGACCCGCCTGCTTTCATCACCACAACAACGACGCTCACCACGGTTCAGGAGTCTTACGTCATGACCACCCGCATTGCGCTGATCGCGCACGATCACAAGAAGGACGACATCGTCAAACTGGCCGGCGAATATGTCGATACGCTCAGGCGCTGCGACATCATCGCCACCGGCACGACCGGCTCGCGTATTGCCGACGCCCACGGGCTGACGGTCGAGCGCATGCTGTCCGGCCCGCATGGCGGCGACTTGCAGATCGGCGCGCAGCTCGCCGAAGGGCGCGTGGACATGGTGATTTTTCTGCGCGACCCGATGACGCCGCAGCCGCACGAGCCGGACATCAACGCGCTGGTGCGCGCGTGCGACGTGCACAACGTCCCGTGCGCGACCAATATTTCGACTGCGCGGATGATCCTCGACGTGCTGACTATGCGCCTGACGCCGCAGGTCTGAACGCGCTTGCCTCACGGTCAAAATCAAACTCAACCACGAACCAGGGAGACATGATGGTCAAAGCGATTCGATTCGATAAAACGGGCGGCCCGGAGGTGATGAAATGGGTCGATGTCGAAGTAGGCGAGCCGGGCGCGGGCGAGATCCGCATCAAGCAAAATGCGGTCGGCCTGAACTACATCGACGTGTATTTCCGCACCGGCTTGTATCCGCTGCCGCTGCCGGGCGGCCTCGGCATGGAAGCGGCCGGCGTGGTGACAGCGGTCGGCGCGGGCGTGACCGGTCTCAAGGCCGGCGACCGTGTCGCGTACGTCGCGCGTCCGCCTGGCGCGTACACGCAGGAACGCGTGCTGCCGGCCGCGCAGGTCGTCAAGGTGCCGGACGCGCTGAGCGACGAGCAGGCGGCGTCGGTCATGCTGCAAGGGCTGACCGCGCAATACCTGCTGCGCCGAACGTATCCGGTGAAGGCCGGCGACACGATCCTGATCCAGGCCGCGGCGGGCGGCGTCGGCCTGCTGGTTTGCCAGTGGGCGAAGGCGCTCGGCGCAACGGTGATCGGCACGGTCGGTTCCGATGAAAAAGCCGCGATTGCCAAGGCGCACGGCTGCGACCACGCGATCGTCTACACGCGCGAGAATTTTACGAAGCGTGTGCGCGAGATCACCAACGGCGCAGGCGTGCCGGTGGTCTACGACTCGATCGGTAAAGACACGTTTACCGCATCGCTCGATTGCCTCGCGCCGCTCGGCATGTTCGTGAGCTTCGGCAATGCGTCGGGGCCGTTGCCGCCGATCGATTCGTCGGAATTCGCCGGGCGCGGTTCGCTGTTCTTCACACGCCCGACGCTCTTCACCTATATCGGCAAGCGCCACGATTACGAGGCGATGGCCGCCGAACTGTTCGACGTATTGGTGTCGGGCAAGGTGAAAACGAGCATCAACCAGCGCTATGCGCTTGCGGACGTCGGCCAGGCGCACGCCGATCTCGAGGGCCGCCGCACGACGGGCTCGACGATCCTGCTGCCATGAGCGTCATGACGTAAGCGCGCTGTAGCGCCGCAGAAATAAAACACCGCGCTGCTTTTACGCGCCCGGCAGCGGGCTGCGAGACGCGCGTCGCGTCGACACCCGCTATCCCAAGGCGCCCAGGCATAAGGCCGTTCCACTTCACGGTGGAACGGCCTTTTCCGTTTACGCGATTTTTACACGCGTCCCGACATCTTTGACCAGGCCTTTACGCGCTTCGGCATAACGTTCCGATCTATCCAAAGTCCGTGTATGGAGAAAAAAATGGATGTGCTGTATGTCGGGGGGCTGGTGCTGTTTTTCGCGCTGACCTTTGCATTGATCGCCGGCTGCGAGAAGTTGATGCAGTTCCGCCGTGGCCAGGGAGCGCGCTCATGAACTGGATTCTCTGGTTATCCGGCGCGGCCACCGCGCTGCTGTTCGCTTACCTCGTTTATGCGCTGTTGCGCGCGGAGGACATTGAATGAACTCGAACAATGTCCTGCAAGCGGGGCTTTTCATCGTCGTACTGCTGGCAGCCGCGGTGCCGATGGCCCGCTATCTGAGCGGCGTGATGGACGGCAGCTCGCGCGTGGTGCGCTTCGGCGGCCCGATCGAGCGCTTGCTGTATCGCCTCGCGGGCGTCGATCCGTCGACGGAAATGGGCTGGAAGCACTACGCGATCGCCACGATCGCGTTCAACGCGCTCGGCGCGCTGTTCCTTTACGGGCTGTTGCGCGTGCAAGGCTGGCTGCCGGGCAATCCGCAGCAGTTCGGCCCGATGACGGTCGACGGCGCGTTCAATACGGCGGTCAGTTTCGTGACCAATACGAACTGGCAGGATTACACGCCTGAACAGACCGTCGGCTATCTGACGCAGATGCTCGGCTTCACGGTCCAGAACTTCTTTTCCGCAGCCACCGGCATCGTGGTGGTGATCGCGCTGATTCGCGGCTTCGCGCGTCACACGGCGCAAACCATCGGCAACTTCTGGGTCGATCTCACGCGCGTGACGCTTTACGTGTTGCTGCCGATGGCGGCAATCCTCGCGGCCCTGTTGATGAGCCAGGGCGTGATCCAGAATTTCAACGCGTATCAGGACGTACCGACGCTGCAAACCACGACGTACGCCGCACCGAAGCTCGATACGCAAGGCAATCCGGTGAAGGATGCGAAGGGCAATCCGGTGACGGTCGATACGCCCGTGAAGACGCAGACTATCGCGATGGGTCCGGTCGCCTCGCAGGAAGCGATCAAGATGCTCGGCACCAACGGCGGCGGCTTCTTCAACGGCAACTCGGCACATCCGTTCGAAAACCCGACACCGTTCTCGAACTTCCTGCAGATCTTCTCGATCCTGATCATTCCGGCGGCGTTGGCCCTCGTGTTCGGTCGCATGATCGCGGACCGCAAACAGGGCGTCGCGGTGCTCGCGGCGATGACGATCGCGTTCGGCGTGTGCGTGTTCGGCGAGATCGGCGCGGAGCAGGCGGGCAATCCGGCGTTGACCGCGTTGCATGTCGATCAATCGGCAAATGCGCTGCAGTCGGGCGGCAATGCGGAAGGCAAGGAAACGCGCTTCGGTATCGCGCAGTCGGGCATCTTTACGGTGGCGACCACGGCGGCCTCGTGCGGCGCGGTGGCCAACACGCACGACTCGCTGACGCCGATCGGCGGCCTCTATCCGATGCTGTTGATGCAGCTCGGCGAAGTGATCTTCGGCGGCGTGGGTTCCGGTATGTACGGGATGCTCGTGTTCGCGCTGCTGGCCGTGTTCGTGGCGGGCCTGATGATCGGCCGCACGCCGGAATACGTCGGCAAGAAGATCGAAGCGTACGAGATGAAGATGGTGTCGATCGTGGTGCTGCTCACGCCGCTGCTGGTTCTCGTCGGCACCTCGATCGCGGTGCTGACCGAGGCGGGCAAGGCGGGTATTGCCAACCCAGGCGCGCACGGTTTCTCCGAAATTCTCTACGCGTTCAGCTCGGCCGCCAATAACAACGGCAGCGCCTTCGCCGGTCTGACTGTGAGCACGCCGTTCTATAACTGGCTCACGGCCATCGCGATGTGGTTCGGCCGCTTCGGCACGATCGTCCCGGTGCTGGCGATAGCCGGTTCCCTCGCCGCGAAGAAACGCATCGGCGTGACCGGCGGCACGCTGCCGACTCATGGTCCGCTGTTCGTCGTGCTGCTGCTCGGCACGGTGCTGCTGGTCGGTGCGCTGACTTATGTGCCCGCGCTCGCGCTCGGCCCCGGTGTCGAACATCTGATGATGATGGGCGCCCATTGAGGCGCGCCATTCGAACCGACGGGCGAACAGGCGCAATTCAGCCGTAAATCAGGCGCACACGGGAAATTCGAGGATTCAATGACTGAACATAATGCAACCCGGTCCATGTTCGACCCGGCGCTGCTGCGCCCGGCGATCGTGGACTCCTTCAAGAAGCTCACGCCGCGCACGCAGTTCCGCAATCCGGTGATGTTCTGCGTGTATGTCGGCAGCATTCTGACGACCATTCTGTGGGTCGCCGCGCTGGCCGGCCAGGCCGAGGCGCCCGCGGGCTTCATTCTCGCGGTCACGCTGTGGCTGTGGTTCACGGTGCTGTTCGCGAACTTCGCGGAGGCGCTGGCCGAAGGCCGTTCGAAGGCTCAGGCGGCGTCGCTGCGCAGCGCGAAGAAAGACGTGATGGCCAAGAAGCTCAACGAGCCGCACCCGAAGTCGCCGATCCGCATCACCGCGGCGACCGATCTGCGCAAGGGCGACGTCGTGCTGGTCGAAACCGGCGACGTGATTCCGGCCGACGGCGAAGTGGTCGACGGCGTCGCGTCGGTCGACGAATCGGCGATCACGGGCGAATCCGCGCCGGTGATCCGCGAATCGGGCGGCGATTTTTCGTCGGTGACGGGCGGCACGCGCGTGCTGTCGGACTGGATCGTCGTGCGCGTCACGGCGAATCCCGGCGAGGCGTTCCTCGACCGCATGATCGCGATGGTCGAAGGCGCGAAGCGTCAGAAAACGCCGAACGAAATCGCGCTGACGATTCTGCTGGTCGCGTTGACGATCGTGATGCTGCTGGCGACCGCCACGCTGCTGCCGTTTTCGATGTTCTCCGTCGAAGCCGCAAAAGCGGGACACGTGGTGACGATTACCGCGCTGGTCGCACTGCTGGTCTGCCTGATTCCGACCACCATCGGCGGGTTGTTGTCGGCGATCGGTGTGGCCGGCATGAGCCGGATGATGCAGGCGAACGTGATCGCCACCTCGGGCCGCGCGGTGGAAGCCGCCGGCGACGTCGACGTGCTGTTGCTCGACAAGACCGGCACGATCACGCTCGGCAATCGCCAGGCTTCGACCTTCGTGCCGGCGCCCGGTTTGACCGAAGAAGCGCTTGCCGACGCCGCGCAGCTTTCGTCGCTTGCCGACGAAACGCCGGAAGGCCGCAGCATCGTCGTGCTCGCCAAGCAGCGCTTCAATATCCGTCAGCGCGATATGGCGTCGCTGCATGCCGAATTCCTCGGCTTCACCGCGCAAACGCGGATGAGCGGTGTCGATCTCTCCCCCAAGGGGACTTCCTCCGGGGCGCCGAACCGCGAGATTCGCAAGGGCGCGGCCGACGCGGTGAAGAACTATGTCGAAGCCAACGGCGGGCGTTTTCCGACTGAAGTCAGCAACGCGGTCGCCGAAGTCGCACGTCGTGGCAGCACGCCGCTGGTGGTCGCGGAGAAAAGCGAGCAGGGCGCACGCGTGCTCGGTGTGATCGAACTGAAGGACGTGGTCAAGGGTGGCATCAAGGAACGCTTCGCCGAACTGCGCAAGATGGGCATCAAGACGGTGATGGTGACCGGCGACAACCGTCTGACGGCAGCGGCGATTGCTGCTGAAGCGGGGGTTGACGACTTCCTCGCCGAAGCCACGCCGGAAGCCAAGCTCGCGACGATTCGCGCGCATCAGGCCGAAGGGCGCCTGGTGGCGATGACCGGCGACGGCACCAACGACGCCCCGGCGCTCGCGCAGGCCGACGTCGCGGTGGCGATGAACACGGGCACGCAGGCGGCGAAGGAAGCCGGCAACATGGTCGACCTCGATTCGAATCCGACCAAGCTGATCGAGATCGTCGAAATCGGCAAGCAGATGCTGATGACGCGCGGCTCGCTTACCACCTTCTCGATCGCCAACGACGTCGCCAAGTACTTCGCGATCATTCCGGCCGCGTTCGCGACGACCTATCCGGCACTGAACGCCCTGAACGTGATGCACCTGGCCACGCCGGCCTCGGCGATCATGTCGGCGGTGATTTTCAACGCGCTGATCATCGTGCTGCTGATTCCGCTCGCGCTCAAAGGCGTGCGTTATCGCGCGCTCGGCGCCGCGATCCTGTTGCGCCGCAATCTGCTGATCTACGGTTTGGGCGGGATCATCGTGCCGTTCATCGGCATCAAGCTGATCGATATGGTGCTGGCCGCGTTCGGCTGGGTTTGAGAAGCGCGCGTTGGGAAGCCAGTTGGGAAGCCATTAAAAGGAATTGCCAATCATGAAAAATCTGTTCCGTCCGTTGATCGTGATCTTCGCGGTACTGACCGCCGTTACCGGACTTGCCTATCCCGCGGTGATGACCGCTGTCGGCCAGGCGGCCTTCCACGATCAGGCCAACGGCAGCATGCTCGAGCAGGACGGCAAGGTGGTCGGCTCGAAGCTGATCGGCCAGCAGTTCGATGCGCCGCAGTATTTCTGGGGACGCCTGTCGGCCACCAGCCCGATGCCGTACAACGCGACGAACTCGGGCGGTTCGAACCTCGGGCCGACCAACCCGGCATTGACCGATGAAGTCAAAGGCCGCATCGACGCGTTGAAGGCCGCCGGCACCGATATGTCGAAGCCGGTGCCGGTCGATCTGGTGACGTCCTCAGGCAGCGGTCTCGATCCGGAGATCAGCCCGGCCGCCGCCGCGTATCAGATCGAGCGCGTGGCGAAAGCGCGTCAGCTCGCGCCGAACGATGTGCAGGCGCTGGTCGAGCGTTATACGAGCGGACGCCAGTTCGGCATTCTGGGCGAGCTGCGCGTGAATGTGCTGCAACTGAATCTGGCGCTGGATGAGATGAAGCAAGGTTAAACGCTGTGGTTCGCGAAGGCGGCGTCCATGTGACGCCGCCTTCGCCATTTGTTGCGCCCGGCATTCGCGGTGGCCGTCAACGCGGTGGTCGCCAATGCGGTAGCCGCCGTTCGCGGGCGGTCCGTCGTTTGCAGCCTGGCTGCTACCGTGCCACCATGCATGCACCAGCGCTCGCCTTACTATGAGAACCATTGAGCATGAACCGCCCCGATCCTGACGAATTGCTCGACAAGCTGCAACGCGACGAAGAGAAACGTCAGCGGGGCAAGCTGAAGATTTTTTTCGGCGCGTCCGCTGGGGTCGGCAAGACCTATGCGATGTTGCAGGCCGCACGCCGCCGTCTGGATGAAGGCGCGGACGTGGTGGTCGGCATTGCGGAGACGCATGGCCGCGACGAAACCGCCAGGCTGCTCGACGGTCTCGACGTGCTGCCGCTCATGCAGATCGAGTATCGCGGCCGCAAGCTCGGCGAGTTCGACCTCGACGCCGCGCTTGCCCGCAAGCCGCAACTGATTCTGGTCGACGAACTCGCGCACTCGAACGTGCGGGGCGCACGGCATCTGAAACGCTGGCAGGACGTCTACGAACTGCTCGACGTGGGCATCGACGTCTACACGACGGTCAATGTCCAGCACCTCGAAAGCCTGAACGACGTGGTCGGCCAGATCACCGGCATTCGCGTCTGGGAGACGGTGCCCGACCGTGTGTTCGATCGCGCCGACGAAGTCACGCTGGTCGACCTGCCCGCCGAGGAACTGCTCGACCGGATGCGCGACGGCAAGGTGTATATGCCGCAGCAGGCCGAGCGCGCAGTGCGCAACTTCTTTCGCAAAGGCAATCTGATTGCGCTGCGTGAACTCGCGCTGCGCCGTACCGCGGATCGCGTCGACGCGCAGATGCGGGAATATCGCGCGGACCGTTCGATCCAGCGCATCTGGCAGGCGCGTGAGCGCTTGCTGGTGTGTGTCGGTCCCGGCCCGGAAGCGCCGATGCTGGTGCGGGCCGCGGCGCGTCTCGCGGCCAGTTTGAAAGCCGACTGGATCGCCGTGTATGTCGAAACGCCGGCGCTGCAGCGTTTGCCCGCCGCGCGCCGCGAACGCACGCTGAACGCTTTGAAGCTCGCGGCCGAACTCGGCGCGGAAACCGCGACGCTCGCGGGCACCGATGCGGTCGCCGCCTTGATCGGCTATGCGCAGGCGCGCAACGTGTCGAAGCTGGTTGCGGGGGCGTCGTCGCGCACCGGCGTGCGGCGCCAGCTGCGTCGACCGCTTGGGGAGCGCATCGCCGAACGCGCGGGCGACCTCGATCTCACCTTGATCCGCGCGTCGTCGGAACGCGATGGCGGCGAGCAGCGCCGTTTGCTGAACACCACTGCGAACGCGTGGCGCGAGGCATTGAGCGCGGCGCGCGAGCGTCGTTCGCCGCCACGCGCCTACGGTTTCGCGCTGGCCATTTGCGCGGGCATCACGCTGCTGTCGAGCCAGTTGATCGACCATATCGATCTGACGAACCTCGTGATGCTGTACCTGCTCGGCGTGATTTTCACGGCCGTGAAGCTGGGCCGCGGACCGGGTGTCGTGCTGTCGTTCCTGAGCGTCGCCGCGTTCGATTTCTTTTTCGTGCCGCCTCGGATGTCGCTGTCGGTCTCCGATACGCAGTATCTGTTGACCTTCTTCGGCATGTTGCTGACCTCGCTCGTGATCAGCCATCTGACCTCGAGCTTGCGCCGCGAGGCGAGCGTCGCGCGCCGCCGCGAACAGCGCACCGGCGCGATGTACGCGATGGCGCGCGAACTGGCCGCGGCGCTGGCGACCGAGCAGATCGTCGGCATCGGCAGCCGGCACGTCAGCGAGGTGTTCGGCGCGCGTGTCGCGATCCTGTTGCCGGACAGCGCCGACCAGGTGAAGCAGAAGATCGAAGACCCCGACGCGGCGATTACGCTCGAAGGCGAGATGCTCGATATCGACGTCGGGCAGTGGGTCTACGATCAGCAGAAACCGGCCGGACATGGCACCGATACGCTGCCTGCCGCCGCTGCGCTGTACCTGCCGCTCAAGGCGCCGATGCGCACGCGCGGCGTGCTCGCCGTCGTGATGCGCAACGAAGGCGAGCTCGACGTGCCCGAACAGCAACGGATGCTCGACGCGTTCGCCGCGCAGATCGCGCTGGCGTTGGAGCGGGTGCATTACGTCGAAATCGCACGCGATGCGCTGGTCAACATGGAGTCGGAGCGCTTGCGCAATTCGCTGCTGTCAGCGATCTCGCACGACTTGCGCACGCCGTTGACGACAATCGTCGGCTTCTCGTCGATGCTCGCGCAGTCGCGTGAAGCACACTCCGGCGCGCAGCCTCGCGACGATCTGGTGGAAGCGATCCACGAAGAAGCGCTGCGCATGACCGGCATCGTCACGAATCTGCTCGACATGGCGCGCCTGCAGGCGGGCAGTTTGCAACTGAACCGGCAATGGACCCTGCTCGAAGAGACGGTCGGCGCCGCGTTGCGTGCCTGCCGGCGCGTGCTGGCGGATCATCCGGTGCAGGTGAAGCTGCCCGCGGATTTGCCGCTGTTGCACCTCGATGCCGTGCTGATGGAGCGGCTCTTTTCGAATCTGTTCGAGAACGCGGCCAAGTACACGGCCGCCGACACACCTCTGACGATCGGCGCGCAAGTGATCGAGGAAGGCGGCAAGCAGTTCGTGCGCGTCACTGTCGACGATGGGGGGCCGGGCTTGCCCGCCGGCATGGAGGCACGCGTGTTCGAGAAGTTCACGCGCGGCGAGAAAGAGTCGGCCAAGCCGGGCATCGGTCTCGGCCTCGCGATTTGCCGCGCGATCGTCGAGGCGCACGGCGGTACAATCGGCGCGCTCAACCGGATGACGGCGGACGGTCGCGTCGAAGGCGCGCGCTTCTGGTTCATGCTGCCGGTGGAAACGCCGCCCGCCGCGCCTGACGCGCTGGAAGACGAGGACATCGGCGCATTGCCCGGTGATTCGGAAGCGGCATCGGAAGCGGCATTGGCACCGGGATCGGAAGCGGCACCGGCATCGGAAGCGGCACCGGGATCGGCATCGACGGCGCCCGACGGCACGACGGCGCAAGGCAAGCCCGACGCCGCGGCGGCGGAATCGCCGCAACCACGGGAGCGCGCTGCCGAGGCCCCGCTCGAACGCAATTCACCTCACAACCCGCTTTCCAAGCCGACCCATGAGTGACCCCAGCATCACCGTCGTCCTGATCGAAGACGAAAAGCAGATCCGCCGCTTCGTCCGAACGGCGCTGGAAGGCGAGGGCATCGTGGTGCACGACGCCGAAACCGGCAAGCAAGGTCTCGTCGAAGCCGCGACGCGCAAGCCCGATCTGGTGATCGTCGATCTCGGCTTGCCCGACACCGACGGCCTCGACGTGATCCGCGAACTGCGCGGCTGGAGCGAATTGCCGGTGATCGTGCTGTCGGCGCGCACCCAGGAAAGCGAGAAGGTCGCCGCGCTCGACGCCGGCGCGGATGACTATCTGACCAAGCCGTTCGGCGTCTCCGAATTGCTGGCGCGAATTCGCGCGCATATGCGGCGGCGCAATCAAGGCGGCGCCAACGAATCGCCGCTGGTGCGTTTCGGTACGGTCACCGTCGATCTGGCCTTGCGCCAGGTGAGCCGCGACGGCGCCGCGGTTCATCTGACCCCGATCGAATACCGGCTGCTGGCGACGCTGGTGCGCCACGCCGGCCGCGTGCTCACGCACCGGCAACTGCTGCGCGACGTATGGGGGCCGTCGCATGTTGAGAGCCATCACTATCTGCGTATCTATATGGCGCATTTGCGCGGCAAGCTGGAGCGGGATCCGGCGCAGCCCGAACATATCGTCACCGAGACGGGTGTCGGATACCGGCTGGTCGGCGCGGTTTGACGCTGTCCGGAGCCCGTCTGCCGTCGACCGCCGTCGATCGCCGTCGACCGGCTTGCTGCCGCAGACCGTGCGCGCTGCTCGCGCCCTATGAGAGACCGCCATTTGTTAGCCGCTCTGCGGTCTGCGAATTAACGTGGCTATAATGAAGTTGAATCCAACCTGAAATTGCCCGCGGCCCATTTGGCGCGGCCGGCTTGGCGCGGGTCTGACGACTTCGGTGCGGCGGCTCCCTTGCCCTTGCCCGTCGGAGCGCCCCGCACGCACAGCGCGCCTGGAGGCGGCCATGCTTGAATCACTTTCGCTTGCTGCTGGCCTTTCGTGGGGCAGCGGGCTGCGCCTCTATCTGACGGTTCTGCTGGCCGGCGTATTCGAACGTCTCGGCCTCATCCATCTCCCCGACACGCTGTCCGCACTGTCTTCGCCGTGGGTGATCGGCGTCGCAGCCGCGCTGACGGTCGCCGAATTCCTCGCCGACAAAATCCCCGCCTTCGATTCGTTGTGGGACGCGATCCACACCTTTATCCGGATTCCGGCCGGCGCCATGCTGGCCGCCGGCGCGCTCGGCCATGCCGACCCGGCGCTGCTGACGGTCGCCGCACTCGCGGGCGGCACGCTGGCGGGCACGGCGCATCTGGCGAAAGCGGGCACGCGCGCGCTGATCAATCTGTCGCCGGAACCGGTGTCCAATGTCGTGACCTCGACCGCTGAAGACGGTCTCGTGGTCGGCGGCGTGCTGCTTGCGCTGTTCGTGCCGCTCGTGTTTCTGGTGCTGATGGTGGGTTTCCTGATGCTGGCGAGTTGGGCGTTGCCGCGGCTCTGGCGCGGGGTTCAGGGCGGTTTTCGCGGGATGGCGACGCACATGGTGTCGCGTTTGGTCAGGAGCAGGCACGATTGAGCGATACAGTACGAGGTTCGACGGCGCGCGTCGTACCAAAGCGCCGGTTTAGCGGCACCGATTTGCTGCGCCAGGCTATCCGCATGACGGCGCGCGACTGGCGCGCGGGCGAACTGACCATGCTGCTGCTGGCGCTGGTGTTGGCCGTCGCGGCTTTGTCGAGTGTCGGTATTCTGGCCGACCGGCTGCACCAGGGGCTCGAGCGCGACGCGCGCCGGATGATCGCCGCCGATTTCATCGTGCGCGCCGATCATCCGGTCAATCCTCAGTTTTCTCAGCAAGCCAGGGCGCTCGGTCTGAATACGGCCAGCACCGCCATCTTTCCCAGCATGATCAATTCGAGCGGCGCGCAGCCGGTTTCGCGCCTCGCCGCGATCAAGGCGGTGTCGCCGGGTTATCCGTTGCGCGGCGCGTTGCGGATCGCACCCGCGCCCGGTGCGGCGGATCATCCCGCGCAATCGATTCCGCCGCCGGGCACCGTCTGGGTCGATCAGGCGCTGCTCGACGCGTTGAAGCTGCATGTCGGCGACGCGGTCAAGGTCGGCAGCCGCAGTTTCACGATCGGCGCGGTGATCACGCGCGAACTGGATCGCGGCTTCTCGTTCGTCAATTTCTCGCCGCGTTTGATGGTGCGCGCCGACGAGGTCCAATCGACCGGCCTCATCACACTCGGCAGCCGCGTGACGTACAGGCTGCTGGTGGCGGGCACGGATGAGTCGGTCGCGCGCTTCGCCCGGTTCGCGCATGACAGGGTCGACGGCGGCAAGATGCGCGGCGTCGCGCTCGAGTCGTTGCAGGACGGCCAGCCGCAAGTGCGCCAGACGCTCGACCGCGCGAGCCACTTTCTCACGCTCGTCTCGCTGCTCACGGCATTGCTCGCGGCCGTCGCGATTGCGATGGCCGCGCACCGTTATATGCGCCGGCATCTGGACAGCTGCGCGGCGATGCGCTGCCTCGGCGTCAGTCAAGCGACGCTGCGCGCGCTCTTCACGCTCGAATTCGCCGGCCTCGGTTTGATGGGCGGCGCGGCGGGCGTGGCGCTCGGCTATGCGGGGCATCTGGTGCTGCTGACGTGGCTCGGCAGTCTGATCGATGTCGTGCTGCCGTACCCGAGCGCATGGCCGGCGCTCGAAGGCATCGCGGCGGGTCTCGTGTTGCTGCTCGGCTTTGCGTTGCCGCCGCTCTTGCCGTTGACGCGCGTGCCGCCGGTGCGGGTGCTGCGGCGCGAATGGGGCGAGGCGGGGCGCACCGCGTGGGCCGCATACGCCCTCGGCATCGCGCTGTTCGCTGCGCTGCTGATCGTCGCGGCGGGCGAGCTGAAGCTCGGCGGCATCGTCGCGGGCGGCTTTGCGGGCGGCTTGCTGGTTTTCGCGTGCATCGCGCGGCTGGCGTTGTGGGGCGCCGCGCGTTTCGTGCGCAGCGAGCGCGTCAATGCGGGGATCGGCTGGCGGTATGCGCTGGCGTCGCTGGAGCGGCGCAGCAGTGCGAGCGCGCTGCAGATCACCGCGCTCGGCATCGGCCTGATGTGCCTGTTGCTGATCGCGATGACGCACAACGACCTGGTAGCCGGCTGGCGCAAATCGACGCCGCCCGATGCGCCGAATGAATTCGTCATCGACATCCAGCCCGATCAACGCGAGGCCGTCACGCAATATCTGGGCGCGCATGGCGTGCCCGGCACCGTGCTCTCGCCAACAGTGCGCGGCCGGCTGATCGCGATCAACGGCAAGCTGGTGAATCCGGACGCGTTCAAAGGCGACGATGCAAAGCGCCTCGTGGACCGCGAATTCAATCTGTCATACACGACGACGCTGCCCGAAGACAATTGGCTTTCTGCGGGCACGTGGTACGGCGACACGAAAACGCCGCAGATTTCGATCGAGCAGGGGCTGGCGAAACTGATCGACGTGAAGCCTGGTGACACGCTGCGCTTCGACGTGACGGGTTTGCAGATCGACGCGCCCGTGACGAGTGTGCGCAAGCTCGATTGGGGTTCGTTCAAGGTCAACTTTTTCGTGCTGATGCCGCCGGCTGCCTTGCAGGATTTCCCGGCGACGTTCATCACCAGTTTTCATCTGCCGCCTTCGCAGCGGGCGACGATCGACGGCCTGATTGCCGCGTATCCGAACCTCACCGCGATCGACACCGGGCCGATTCTCGCGCAGGTGCAGCGCGTGTTGCAGCAGGTGATCGGCGCGGTGCAGTTCCTGTTTGCGTTCACGCTCGCGGCCGGCGTGCTCGTGCTGTATGCGGCGCTGGCCGGCACACGCGACGAGCGTATGCGAGAATCCGCGCTGCTGCGTGCGCTGGGGGCGTCGCATCGCCAGGTGCGGGCGGTGCAGATTGCCGAGTTTGTCGCGGTGGGTGCGCTGGCGGGGCTGATGGCGGCGATCGGCGCGCAGGCGATCGGGTGGGTGCTGGCGACCCGCGTGTTCGAGTTTTATCTGAGTTTCGATCCGTGGTTGTTGTCGGCGGGCGTTGCTGCCGGGATTGCCTGCGCCGGTGTCGGCGGCTGGCTCAGCTTGCGGCATGTGCTGTCGCGGCCGGCGTTGCAATCGCTGCGGGATGCGTGAATTTTCTCTTCTGTCGTGTGACTGGGTATGAGCGATCTTAACGACGAAGTGTCCGCGGCGGGACCGACGGCCTTCGAACTGGTGGGCGGTGAAGCTCGCGTGCGCGAGCTGGTCGACCGGTTTTACGACTTGATGGATCTCGAAGCCGAATTCGCCGGGATTCGGGCTTTGCATCCGGAGTCGCTCGAAGGTTCGAGGGACAAGTTTTTCTGGTTTCTGTGCGGATGGATGGGCGGGCCTGATCATTACATCAGCCGCTTTGGGCATCCTCGGTTGAGGGCTCGGCATTTGCCGTTCGCCATCGCTTCCAGCGAGAGGGATCAGTGGCTCAGGTGTATGGCCTGGGCCATGGAGGACGTGGGGCTTGCCGAATCGCTGCGCGAGAGGCTGCTGGGGTCGTTCTTCGAGACCGCCGACTGGATGCGGAACCGGAATGGCTAAAAGGCCAACACCGAGGCCAACACCGAGGCCAACACCGAGGCCAACACCGCCGCATGGCAAAACACATCAGCTGGGTTTGACAACAACCGTACAAGTAATCCCCGCTGCGAGCACGACATCATCGGGCACAGAATCGATCCTCACCCTGACAGGCACGCGCTGTGCCAATCTCACCCAGTTGAAAGTCGGATTGACATCCGCCAGCAACTCGCGGCTTTCGGGGTTATCCCGATCATAGATTCCTCGAGAGATGCTCTCGACATGTCCTTGCAGGGTGCCACCGCTCATCAGCCGAACTTCAGCCTTGTCGCCGACGCGAACATGAGGAAGCTTCGTCTCCTCAAAGTACCCATAAACCCAGAAGGAATGGCTATCGACAATAGCCAGCCTGGCAGAACCAGCAGTCGCATAGTCGCCGCGAAAAACATTGAGATTGGTGACGTAACCGTCGACAGGCGACACCACCCGCGTACGCGCCAGGTTCAGCCTGGCCGCATCGAGCGCGGCCAGAGCCTGCTGAAAGGCAGCGTCAGCCGCCGACGCAGTGTGCGTAGCGTTCTCGCGGCTCTCCCTGGACACGACCAAAGCATCCATGTCCGCGCGCCGCTGCGCATCGTCACGGCGCATCTGCAATTCGGCCTTGCGCGCGGCAACCGCCGCCTGCGCCTGCTCCACTGCGATCTCATAGTGCGACGGATCGATCTGCATCAACAGATCGCCTTTTTTCACCAACTGGTTGTCCTTGACAGGCATATCGACCACCGCACCCGACACGTCCGGCGCCACATTGACGATCTCGGCGCGCACGCGCCCATCGCGCGTCCAGGGTTCATCCATGTAATGAGCCCACAGCACGCGTCCAATCAAAATCGCGACGATAAAAATAACGGCTGTCGCGACGAAGCCCACAATATTTCGAATGGTCATGTTTCGATTCTGATCAACGATAAACGGCGAGACCCAGCACGCCGCACACACACACGAGCAAGCTGGCCCGGAACAGGGACGGATGCCACACCACGCGATACAAGCCCGTATGGGCAATCACACGGTCCAACACCCAGGTAAGCGCGGCGCCCGCGATAAACAGCAGCACGATGGCCGGCACGTAGGCGTCGAAAACGGCAATATCACGTGGCATGACGAACTCCTTCAGACGCGTCGGCAGCTCCGCTCACCAGCGGTTCAAGCGGCGATTGCGGATCGAGCAGCGCGGTACGAATGAAATGCAGTTGACTCAGGATGCGTTGCAGCCGATGCCGCTCCTCACGCGGCGGCGCAAAGACCGCCAGCATCTGCTGAACCGCGGCGATCGCATCGGTGGTCGCCGCCAGCGCGCGGTCGAAGCGGTCCGCGCGCGGCCGCTCGAAGAGCGCGGTCACCGCGTCGCGCATCGCGCGCAGCGATACGCGCCACGGCATCGTCTTCGCATAGCGCGCGTCGGCGGGCAGGGCCGCCACTTCGCGGCGCAGATCGATCATCGCGTTGCCCACTTCGAGCACCGAGAAAAGCCAGCGCAAGGTGTCGCGCTTGAGCGCAGGCTCGCTTGGCGCGAGCGCGTTGATCTGGGACATCAGGTCGCGCGCGCCGCTCTCGAAACGCGAACGCACCCGGCTCATGCCCGCGCGGCTCGCCACCACCACCTGGCGGCGCAGGTCCGTCAGCAGGCGATTGCGCAGCCACGGCGTCGACGGCGGCAGCAGCACCGCGAAGGCAATCGACGCCACCAGCATCGACAGCAGCAGCGCGATCGAATCGTTGATGAAGCCGCTCGGATCGTAGTGAATCACGTTGTCCGGTCCTGCGAGGAAGCAGAAGAAGATGCAGTAGCCGATCCCGTAGCCGGCCAGCGACGGCCGCGTCGTCATGAATACGCCGAGCAGCAGGAACGGCGTGAGCGCGGCGCACAGCAGCGGAAAACCGTCGATGTGCGGATACACGCCGAACACCGCGATCATCCCCAGCACGGAGGCGGCCAGCGTGCCGCCGGCCATCTGGAACGCGGTGCGCATCGGATTCGGCGACGACGACGCCAGCGCGCAGGTGGCTGCCGCAGTCAGCACGAGCGTCGAACCGCTCGGCCACGCGCTCGCGATCCAGAACGCGCCGAGCACCATCATCACGATGGTCGCGCGCAAGCCGGCCACGCCTGCGGCAATCGAGTTGGTCTTGGGCTCGTAACGCTCGATCCAGCGCTCGCGCTCGTGCTTGTCGACAGCAAGCGACGCGTAAGTCGCCGCGTACGCATGCAGATCGTCGACGAAGCGGTACAGCAATTCGGCGCCGGTGTCGAAGTCGAGCAGCGGCGCGTCCGCATGCGTTTCCAGTGCGGCGCGCGTCTCGCGCACACGCTTGGGCAAGGCGGCCTTGTAGGCATCGAGTTGCGCGGCGGCATGCGCGGCGTCGGCGGCGCTCAGCACGGGCTCGCCGGACTTCGCGAGCAGCGGGGCGATCTCCTTGAAGTACGGTTCGAGCGCCTCGATCGCAACGGCCGCGCCGCTCGTTTGGGCGTCTCGCAGCCGGTTCATCAGTTGATGCAGCGCGTGAAAGCGCGTCGATGCAGTCATGAATTCGCTGTTCAGACGCGCGAGGCGACCGCCGCGCATCCGCGAGTCGGGGCCTTCGAACACGGCCACGCTGCGTGCCGCTTCGAAACCGACGATGTCGGCGACAAAGCGCGCGTTGGTCGCTTCGATCTGCGCGCGGTCGTTGCGGCCCGCCAGCGACGCGGACACGTACTCGACGAACGCCGAGAAGCGCGCCCGCACGGTGCTGCGCATCTGCAAACCGGCGTATTGCGGCAACACGAGACCGCTGACCGCGCCCGCGCAAACGATGCCGACCACCACTTCGGCGACCCGCGTGAGGGCGCTCAGAAACGCGCCGTCCGGATGCTGCGACGCCGGAATGCCGATCAGCGCGGCGGTATAGCCGGCCAGCACGAAACCGTACGACCTGAAATTGCGGTTGCGCGCGGCGCCGGCGGTGCAGATGCCGACCCAGATCGCGGTCGCGACGATGAACATTTCCGGCTGCTGCGCAAAGAGGCCGATGAACGCGAGCATCACGACGAGGCCGACCAGCGTGCCGCAGATCCGGTAGAAGCTCTTGGCGAACACCATCCCGCTTTGCGGCTGCATCACGATGAAGACGGTGGTCATCGCGGTGCGCGGTTGCGGCAGGTCGAGCTTCATCGCGATGCCGAGCGCGAGAAAACAGGCGGCGAGCGCTTTGAACAGATAGACCCATGTGCGGCCGTCGGTGCGAGCCCAGTCGGCGACGGCCGTGCAGAGCGCGGCGAACGATGCCGGCGGCGAGGAGGGGGAAGGGGCGGCGGACATGGTCGGCTTCCTCACTCGGCCGCGTTTGCGTTGGCGGACAAGCGGCTCGTGGAGCCCGGCAGCGTTTCGTTTTGCTGCGGACCGTTGGCCGGTTCGTCGAGGCCGCCGCCCAACGCGGTCATCAGCGACGCATGCGCGCCGAGGCGCTCGGCCTGAATCTTCGCGACGCCTTCCTGCGCGCGCAGCAACTGGCTTTGCGCGACCAGCACGTTCAGATAGTCGGTCAGGCCGCGCCGGTAGCCTTCGCGGGACAATTCGTAGTTCTTGCGGGCCGCCGCAACCGAACGATCGGCGTCGTCGGCCTGGGTGGCGAGCGAGCGGATCCGCACCACCTGGTCGGCGATGTCCCTCAGCGCGCTGACGATCGACTGGTTATAGCGATCCACGGCCTCGTCGTAGCCCGCGGACGCCGCGCCGAGTTGCGAGCGCAGCCGCCCGCCGTCGAAGATCGGCAGCGACAGCGCCGGCCCGGTGCTCCAGCTATGCGACGGATTCTTCAGGAACTGGAACAGCGGCCCCATCGCCGCATAACCGCCGATCGACGCCAGCAGGTTGATGTCTGGGTAGAAGTCGGCCTTGGCGACGTCGATGCCGCGCGCCTGTGCCGCCACCGTCCAGCGCGCCGCGACCACATCGGGCCGATGGCCGATCAGATCCGCGGGCAGCGTGCCCGGCAGGCCGGCGGGCGCGTCGAGCGCGAGTGCCGGACGGCGGATCGAATCGCCCGCGCCCGGACCTTTGCCGGCCAGCGCGGCCAGCAGATTGCGGCCGAGCGCGATCTGTTCTTCAATTGCATCGATCTGGCGTTCGTATTCCGGCAGCGGCGTTTCGGCCTGGCTCACTTCGAGCTGCGTGCCGATGCCGCCCTTCAGACGGCGCGTGGCCAGATCGGCGATCTGCTGCTGTTGCTGCAACGTGGCCTTGGCGATGTCGAGCAGCGCGTAGTTCATCGACATCTCGATGTACGTGCGCACCACATTGCCTTCCAGTTCGAGCTGGGCGGCGCGGGCATCCGCGGCGCTTGCATGCGCGGCGTCGAGCGCGCGTTCGGCGGCGTTCCTGTCCTTGCCCCAGATATCCAGGTGATACGAGAGCCCTAGCGTGCCGGTGTTGTTCCACGATTGCTCGCCCGCGAGCGGGCCCGGGCCGTAGTACAGGTTGTCGGCCCATTTCTGACGCTGGATCGACAGACTGCCGTTGACCTGCGGCGACAGCGCCGAACGGGCCACGCCCGCCATCGACACGGCTTCGCGCACGCGCGCCTGCGCCACGGCCAGCGTCGGATTGCCCGCCTGCGCGGCTTCGATCCATTCATTGAGCTGCGGGTCGTGATAAGCGCGCCACCAGTCGGCGGCCGGCCATTGCGCGTCGGCATTGGCTGCCCGGATGGCGTTGCCCGCGTCGAGCGACGCGGGCTCGATTCCGCTGGTTTGCGGCGCGATGCCTCCGGTATTGGCACAGCCGGCGATTGTTAATAGGATCGTAAGAACCGCGGCGGCGGCGACCCCTTTCGGTACCGGAGACTGCACGATTTCCTCCATAAATAGCTATAGAACCTTGTGCGTCATTATATTTTTTGATTGATTGGGGAATAACCGGTAAAGGTGCAAGGCATTTTTACGGAAGATGAGATAATCGCCTTTGCGAATCGTGTAACAATCGCTCCGGATCATCAAGGAATGGTATGGATACGCTTCAAAACATGCGCGTATTTGTCCGCGTCGTCGAAGCGGGCAGCTTTACGGGTGCTGCGCAGCACCTGAACACGACCACGGCGTACGCGTCGCGCGCGGTGTCCGATCTGGAAGCGCACCTGCGCACGCGGCTGCTGAACCGCACTACCCGCCGCATTGCGTTGACCGAGGCCGGCGAGCGCTATCTACAACGCTGCGAGCAGATCCTCGCGTACGTCGATCAGGCCGAGGCGGAAGCGAGCGACGCCCACGCGCGGCCGTCCGGCAAACTCAAGGTCCACGCAATGACGAGCTTCGGCCAGCACTATGTGGTGCCGGCCGTCGGCCGCTATCGGCAGCGCTATCCGGACGTGCATATCGAGCTGACGCTCGCCCAGCGCATGCCCGATCTGCTCGACGAAGGGTTTGACGTGTCGCTGACGCTCGCCACCGGTCTGCCGGACTCGGGGCTGGTGTCGCAGCGCCTCGGCAGCGCGTTCAGCATTGCGTGCGCTTCGCCGGCTTACCTGGAGCGGCACGGCGTGCCGCAGACGCCCGCGGACCTGGTGCGGCATACCTGTCTGCAAATGGTCACGCCGGTATTTCCGACCGACAAATGGACTTTCGACGGCCCGAACGGCGAGGAAACGATCGCCTTGGGACCGGCGACGTTCCAGGTGAACGTGGCGGAAGCGATGGCGGTTGCGGCATGCTGCGGCATGGGCGTCGGTCTGATTCCGATCTACTCGGCGATCAGCGGTTTGCGCAGCGGCGAACTCGTGTGGCTGTTGCCGGAGTACACATCGCAGGAAATGAATCTGTATGCGCTGTATCCGTCGCGGCAATATCTGGACGCGAAAATCCGCACCTGGGTCGAATTTCTGCGCGACGAGCTGCCCGCGACGCTGGCGGTCGACCAGGCCGAGCTGCGCAAATTCGCGCGCACCTGATGCGGCGCGGCGGCGCCGCCCGTTGACAGATCGGACACGCCGGCCGTGACGCCTTGTTACAGAAGTGCGGCGTCGCAACATTTCCTTACTTCTGCGCCGCGGTCGATTTGCTAACGTGTCGTTCATGCGCTGCCGACTTCAGCCGGAGGCGTTCAGTCAGCCGCCGTTTGGCAAATCGCAACAACTGGAAGAACGAGGGATTCATGGATACGCATCTGATGATCGGCGTGGCCGTCATGTTGGGACTGATCGGCATCGCCGCATCGCGCGATTTGCTGCGCCGCCTGCGTGAACAGCAGCCGCAACTGGTGCCGATCAAGGTCGAGCGTCCGGCGGATTTGTCTGCGCAAAGACGCGACCGCTGAGTTTTGCTGACGTGCCTCGCTGGCACGCCTGGTTGTTGCGCTTCGCTTAATTGCCGCGCTTAACTGCCACGCTTAACTGCCGCCTTGGCTGGCACATTCAGCTGGCGCATTCAGCAGGCACGCTTTAGCTATTGAGTTTTTTGGGGGGGCCGGTGCACCGCGGTTTCAGTCTAGCGCTTCGATCAGACCCGGCTCGTCATTGAGCGTGCGGTCCACTTCGGGGCTCACGCGGTGCCAGCGAAAGCGCCCGGCGGGTACGCAGGCGCCGCGCGCGAGCTGTTCGAGTTCGTCTGGCGGCAGCGCCGGGTCCAGCCAGCGGCGCGCCGCATCCGGCGCGAACACTAGCGGGCGGCGGTCATGCACGTCGATCAGGCCCGCGTCGGCGGTGGCCGTCACAATCACCAATCCCATGCCTTCCGTTTGCGGCGCGGTGCCGCGCACGCTCGATAGCGCGGCGAAATACATCGGTGCATCGCTTTTCAGGCGCACGAAGTAGGGCTGGCGGATCGTTCCCGCGTCCTGGGTTGTGCCTTGGGTCGTGCCCTGTACCGCGCTCTGTACCGCGTCATCGCCGGTATCCGTGCCGGGCGCCGCCTCCACGCGCCATTCGAACCAGCCGTCCGCCGGCACCAATACCCGTCCGGTTTTCCACAGATCCTTGAAATAGCGGGCGTGCGCCGCGGTTTCGGCGCGGGCGTTGATCGTTTGCGGCAGATGTTGCGCCCGCGCCCAGTCTGGGCAGTAACCCCAGTGGATCGCACGCAGCGTTTGGTCAGGATAAATCGCGAGCGGATGCGTGCCGGGCGACAGGTTGTAGCCGGGGCGGCGGTCGGCGGCGTCGAACAGCATCAGCGGATCGTTGAGACCGAGATGCTGTGCATAACGAAGCGGATCGCGGTACTGGCTGATTCGACCACACATGAGCGACCTCCAGACGCGACCGGCTTGACCTGCATGACTGATTCGGCCGATCGAGCCGATCGAGCCGATCGAGCCGATCGAGCCGATCAAGCCGATCAAGCCGATCAAGCCGATCAAGCCGATCAAGCCGATCAAGCCGATCAAGCCGATCAAGCCGACGGGCGTCGGCGCGTCAGTCACTACCCGGCCGACCCCGGCCGACGACAACAGCGTAGTGCGCGCCGCTTAGCCTGGCTACCCGGATCGGCCCGAGCCGGCCCTAGATCTCTACCACCTTGTCCCAGGCAAACTGCGGATTTTCCAGTTGACGGGTGCGCCGGTCGAGATAGCCGCGCGGATTACACACCACGCGCGTGCCGTTCACCGTGTAATCGAACGGTGTATGCGTATGTCCGTGAATCCACAGCGCGACGGGCGCACGCACCAGTTCCGGCAAATGATTGACGAAGCCGGCCGACACGCGGTCTTCCGCGTAGCGCCCGGCCAGACTCAGCCGGTGCGGCGCGTGATGCGTGACGACGATCGTCTTGCCGTCGAACGGTTTGGCCAGTTCGCTCTCGAGCCATGCGCGCGCGTGCCTGTGCAGCGCGATGGAGTCGGCGGGCGTGAAATCGCGCGGAGCATCCAGCATGTCGTGCGGCCAGTTCATCTGGATCAGGCCGCGGAAGTCGAGCATCACCCGGCGCGCGGCTTCGATGGATTGGGCGAGCGCGGCTTCGTCGGCGCCGTATAACGCGAAGTCGGTCCACAGGGTCGTACCGAGCACGCGCCAGCGGCCCTGCGGGTCGACCAGCGCGGCGTTGTTCAGCACGTACACGTTATCGACCGAGGCCGCCGCGTCGTAGAGCGCCGTTTCGAGCGCGCCGAATTCGCCGTCGTAGTACTCGTGATTGCCGGGCACGTAGACCACCGGCACGGCGCCGTCGAAAGTTTGCGCGGCCCAGCGCGGCCCGGCCGCGTGATTGTGGATGTCGCCGGCCAGCACGATCAGATCCGCCTGCGCATGCGGGATCAGCTCGGGCTCGTCGTTCTCCAGATGCAGATCGGACAGCACTCGAATCTTCACGAACGGCTCCTGCGGCGGCCCCGAATCGGAGGCCTCTAACGTTAGCGTAGCACCTTGCCCGGGTTCATCAGGTTCAGCGGATCGAGCGCGCGTTTGACGGCGCGCATCAACTGCACCTCGACGTTCTGCTTGTAATGCATCGCTTCGTCGATCTTCAATTGACCGAGCCCGTGTTCCGCGCTGATGCTGCCGCGGTGACGGTGCACGCTGTCGTACACGATCTGATTGATTGAGCTCTGAAATTCCTTGAGGAACGCCTTGGCGTCGACGCCCTCGGGCGCCTGCACGTTGTAGTGCAGGTTGCCGTCGCCCAGATGGCCGAACGTGACCATTCGCGCGCCCGGCACTGCCTGCGCGATCGCCGCGTCGGTTTCCTCGATGAAGTGGCCGATGCGCGAAATCGGCACCGCGATATCGTGCTTGATGTTCAGACCTTCTTCCGCCTGCGCAAGCGGAATGTGTTCGCGCAGATTCCAGAAGGCTTGCGATTGCGCGAGATTTTCCGCGACCACCGCGTCTTCCACCAGACCTTCTTCGAGCGCGGTTTCCATCAGGCGCTCAAACAGGCCGCGCGCGTGTTCCTCGCTTTCGCTGTCCGACAGTTCGAGCAGCACCACTTGCGCGTGCGGCTCGGCGAACGGATAGCGCATCTGCGCAAAATGCCGGCCGACCAGCCGCAGACAGAAGTCAGACATCAATTCGAAACCGGTCAGGAGCGGTCCGGCGACGCGTTGCGTCAGCGACAGGAAATCGAGCGCCGCATGCGGCGACGCGAGCGCGGCGAGCGCCGTGACGCGCGCGGCCGGCTGCGGATGCAGCTTGAGCACGGCAGCGGTGATGATGCCGAGCGTGCCTTCCGCGCCGATGAACAGGTCGCGCAGATCGTAGCCGGTGTTGTCCTTGCGCAGTCCGCGCAGGCCGTCCCACAGTTCGCCTTGCGGTGTCACCACTTCGAGGCCCAGGCACAATTCGCGCGTGTTGCCGTAGCGCAGCACGCCGGTGCCGCCCGCGTTGGTGGCGAGATTGCCGCCGATCGTGCAACTGCCTTCGGCGGCGAGGCTCAGCGGGAACAGCCGGCCCGCTTCCTCCGCGTGCTTCTGCACCTCGGCGAGGATGACGCCGGCTTCGACGGTGATCGTATTGTTGTGCGGGTCGATGTCGCGCACGCGGTTCAGACGCCGCAGGCTGACGACCGCTTGCGCGCCGCTCGCATCCGGCGTCGCGCCGCCGGCGAGGCCGGTGTTGCCGCCCTGCGGCACCAGCGCGATGCGATGTTCGACGGCGAGCTTTACGAGCGCCGCGACTTCTTCAGATGTGGCCGGGCAGAGCACCGCGCAGGCCGCGCCGGTGTAACGGCGGCGCCAGTCGGTGAGGTAGGGGGCGGTGTCGTGCGGGTCGGTCAGCACGTGGGCGGCGCCGATGGCGTCGCGGCAGGCGGCGAGGAATACGGCTTCGGTCATGATGGTCGGTCAGGGTGTTCGGCGGATAGGTTAGGCGGGGAGCGCTGTCCTCACTCGGCGCCGGGCTGGGCCTGCTGACTGGTTGCCTGCTTCGTTGTCTGCCTTGTGGCTCGCTTGGCGGCCTGTTTCGCGGCCTGTTTTGCCGCGCGCTTGAACGGCGCGACATACGCGAGCGTGCAGACGAAAAAAACCACAGAGAGCGCGGTTTCCAGCCAGCCGAGTCGCGCGCTCAAACCGTGGTCGCTCCAGCCGCGGACGATGCCCTCGGCAAAATACAGCAAGATCAGCATCGACGCCCATTGCAGCGTGTAAAGCCGGCGCCGCCAGACGCCCGGCAGCGCGATCAGCAGCGGCAATGCTTTGAGTACCAGCGCCGAGCCGCCGGGCCGTAGCGGCGCGAGCCACCATTCCCAGGCGACCGACAACACGATCAGCGCGAGTAGCGCCGCGGTGGCGCCGAGCGCGGCTGTGTGGTTTTGCTGCACGGGCATGGCGCTTGCAGTTGCTGATGCGTTGGCCGCTGTCGCATCTGTTGTCGATGCCCCGGCGCCTGCCGCATCCGGTCCACGCACGGACGTCCGGGTATCGGGCCCGCTTACGGACGTCCGGGTATCAGGTGCGCTCACGGACGTTCGGGCATCGGGCCCGCTCACGGACGGTCGGGTATCAGGTGCGCTCACGGAGGTTCGGGCGTCAGACCCGCTCACGGACGTTCGCTCATCGACGCCGCCGTGCGCGCGACGCGTGCGCCCAGCGCGATTGCGAGCGTTTTTTCGTCGGCGGAGATGCCTTGTTCGGCGCTGCCCGCGCGTGCGAAATGGGATGCGCCGTACGGTGTGCCGCCGGTTTGCGTGGTAGTCAGCGCGTTTTCAGTGTAGGGAATGCCGACGATCAGCATGCCGTGATGCAGAAGCGGCAGCATCATCGACAGCAGCGTGGATTCCTGGCCGCCGTGCAGACTGCCGGTCGACGTGAACACGCACGCCGGTTTGCCCGCCAGTGCGCCTGACAACCATTGCGGCGTGGTGCCGTCGAGAAAGTATTTGAGCGGCGCGGCCATGTTGCCGAAGCGGGTTGGCGAGCCGAGCGCCAGACCGGCGCATTCCTCGAGGTCGCGCAGTTCGACATAGGGTGGACCTTCGGCGGGGATGTCCGGCTGGGTCGCTTCGCAGACGGTCGAAACCGCCGGCACGGTACGCACGCGCGCCTGCATGCCGGGGACGCTGTCGACGCCGTGCGCGATCGCCAGCGCGAGCTCGCGCGTGGCGCCGTGGCGGCTGTAATAGAGCACGAGAATGTCTTTCATAGGCCTCATTGGTGAACGGGTATTATAGGGGTTGGGTCCGCTGCACAGGCCACGTATAGCCGTTCGGCCAGGCTTGGCGCACTGTCCCAGACACCGGTTCATGAAGCGAGGAGGTAGGTTTGTTGTCCAGGGTGCGTTTCGATCTCGATACGCTAAAACGGCTCGCGCAGTTTGCCGCGAAGCGCAGCAGCGAAGATCGCATTCCGCAGGTGGCCGGCAGTCTCACGTTCACCACCATGCTCGCGCTCGTGCCGCTCGCCACGGTCGCGTTCGCGTTGTTCACCGCGTTTCCGATTTTCAGCTCGTTTCAGGAGTCGCTGCAGTTCTTTCTTGCCGAGCATCTGATGCCCGCGCAACTCAACAGTCAGATTTTCAAGTATCTGAACCAGTTCGCGTCGAAGGCCAAGGGGCTCACCACGATCGGCATGATCGTGCTGTTCCTCACCGCCGTGATGACGATGATGACGGTCGAATCCGCCTTCAACGTGATCTGGCGGGTGCGCAAGGCGCGGCCGCTCGCGCAGCGCGTATTGGTGTATTGGGCGATCATTACGCTCGGGCCGATTCTGATCGGCGTGAGCCTGTCGATCTCGTCCTATCTGTTCACGCAATCGATGGCGTTCACGGCGACCCAGCGTATCCCGGCGATGATCGATTGGGCGCTCACCGGCGCCGCGCTGCCGCTGACGGCGCTCGCCTTCACGATTCTTTACGTCTATCTGCCGAACTGCCGGGTGGAATGGCGCGACGCGGTGATCGGCGGCATCACCGCCGCGATTGCGTTCGAACTCGCCAAGCGCGGCTTCGGTTATTACGTGCGGCGCATTCCCACCTACACCGCGGTGTACGGCGCATTTGCCGCGGTCCCGCTGTTCCTGCTGTGGATGTACCTGTGCTGGTTCATCACGCTGGCGGGCGCGATGATTGCGTCCGCGTTGCCGGCGATCCGCATCGGCCAGTTCCACCGGCCCACTTTCGAAGGCAGCGATCTGTTCGACTCGCTCGAACTGCTCGCCCGGCTTTCGGAAGCGCGCGATGCGGGCAAGCGCGGCTACACGTTGCAGGAACTCTCGCGCCTGCTTCGCCGCGACATGGACACGACGATCAATCTGCTGCAAAAGCTCGAGGAGACCGAATGGATCGCGTGCTTGCAGGAAGACGGCATGCGGCCGCATTTTCTTTTGCTGGCGAATCCGGCGCAGATCACCGTCGAGCGCTTGTTCAACCTGTTCGTGATGGATCACGCGGAACTCGAATATCAGCTCGGACTCAACTCGACGCGCGTGGATGGCGCAACGCTTCTGGCCGCACTCGAGAACGACAAGCTGAAAGTGACGCTTGCCACGCTGCTGGCGGCGCGCGCCGCCGCGCGTGCGGCGCGTGCCGAGGAAAACGAGCAGGGCACTTCTTCAATGCCGCATCAAGCCGCCTGAAGTTGCAGCCAGACTGCGGCAAAAAGACAGCGAAACTACAGCGAAACTACAGCGAAATCTTGCCGATGCAGATGTCCTTGAACATCACCCAGTCGCCCATCAGGCTGTAGAGCGGATGCCGGAAAGTAGCCGGCCGGTTCTTCTCGAAGAAGAAATGCCCGACCCAGGCAAAGCCATATCCGCAGACGACGGCGGCGGGCAGCCATAGCCAGTCGCCGGTGGCGAGCGCCATGGCAAGACAGCCGATCACGCCTAGCGAACCCACGAAATGCAGCCGGCGGGAGACCATGTTGCGATGCTCGCTCAGGTAGAACGGATAGAACTCCGCAAAACTCGCGAAGTGATCGGTGTGCGCGGTTTGAGCCATCACAGCCTCCGAATTTCGACTCTTGTCGACTCCATGCCTGTCGCATCAGAAGATGCTTCGCCGCGCGCCGACGTGCTCAAAGCGCGCTCGAAAGCGGACAGGCTTGGATCCATTGTGCGGCTATCGGGCCATGCGCGCAACCTGGCCATTTGGCCGATGGCGCGCGCCCATCGGCGCGGCTATCGTGACCATTCGTGATGGTTAGCGGCGGCTATTCGTGGCGTTCGTGGCGTTCGTGGCAACTATCGGGCGGCGGTTGCCGCCTTTGAGGCGAAGCTGAACAGGGCGTCGAGTGTGGCATCGGGCTGCTCGGTCATCAGCGCGTGACCGGCTTCGAGCGTGACGGTGTCGACCTGTGCCCCGGCTTGCGCGAGGGCGTCGGCGAGCGCTTTGGCCGCGCGCGGCGGCGTCATCGCATCGCGTCTGCCGACGATCAGCCGTGTCGGGCAACGTACCTGCGCGGCGCGCGCGAGGCCGTCTGCGTAAGTGTTGCAGGCGGTGAAGTCGGTATGGAACAGATGTGCTTCGCCGCCCGCCGAGACGCGCTCCATCAGCCGCTGGTTCATGCCATGCAGCCAGAAGCCGGGGCCAGGGCACGAAGGCTTGGCGGCGAGCGTCGAATGCGACCACTGGTTGACCATGCCGATTGCATCGGGCTCGCGATGCATCGCGGCGTCGAGCAAGGCGTCGGAGACGGTCATCGGCACGGCGGTGGCGAGCAGAGCAAGGTGCGTCGCGCGTTCCGGATAGCGGCCGGCGAAGTCGAGTGCGACCAGCGAGCCCATGCTGTGACCGGCCACGAATGCGCGTTGCACGCCGGCGGCGTCGAGCAGTGCGGCCAGCCAGTCGGCCATGGCCGCAACAGTGGCAAGCGCCGGACCGTCGCTGCGGCAGTGCCCGGGCAGATCCACTGCCAGCACGCCGAAGCCGTGGTGCGCGAAGTAGCGTGTTTGCAGCGCCCATACGCTGTGGTCGTGCTCGGCGCCGTGAATGAATACGGCGGTCGGCAAGCTGGCATCGAACAGTTTGCCGCCGGTATAGGCGTAGGCGGGTTTGCCTTGAATGGTAAGGATCATGCGGACTCCGGGCGCGGCGCGCCGCCGGCAGCGGACGCGGCGGATTGACCGGACGGGCCGGCTTTGGGCGAGGTGGCTCCGCTCGCTTTCTGCGCGGCTTTCAGCGCGCGTTTGAGGTCGTCGATCAGATCGTCGGGATCTTCCAGGCCGATCGAAAGGCGGATCGTGCCTTCGGCGATGCCGGCTGCGGCCAGTGCGGCGGCATCCATGCGGAAGTGCGTCGTCGATGCCGGATGGATCACCAGCGAGCGCGCGTCGCCAACGTTCGCGAGGTGCGAGAACAGCGATAGCGCTTCGATGAAGCTGCGTCCGGCGGCGCGGTCGCCGCGCAGATTGAAGCTGAATACCGCGCCCGCGCCGCGTGGCAGCAGACGCTGGGCGAGCGCATGGTCCGGATGCGTCGGCAGTTCCGGATAGGCGACGGTTTCCACTGCCGCATGGGCGGCGAGGAAGTCGACCACCTTGCGCGTATTCGCGACGTGTCGCTCCATGCGCAGCGGCAGCGTCTCAATGCCTTGCAGCAGCTGCCAGGCAGCCTGCGGATGCAGACAGGCGCCGAAGTCGCGCAAGCCCTCGCGGCGCGCGCGCAGCAGGAACGGCGCGACCGTGCTTTCCTCGGCGAACACCATGCCGTGAAAGCCCTCGTAGGGTTCGGTGAATTCGGGAAAGCGGCCCGATGCGTCGAAGTCGAACGTGCCGCCGTCCACCAGCACGCCGCCAATCGTCGTGCCGTGGCCGCCGAGGAATTTGGTCGCCGAGTGGTAGACGAAGTCGGCGCCGTGCTCGAACGGTTTGAGCAGGTAGGGCGTGGTGAACGTCGAGTCGACCAGCAGCGGCACGCGGTGCTCATGCGCAATCTGCGCGACCTTGGCGATATCGAGCACGTCGAGGCCCGGATTGCCGAGCGTCTCGCCGAACAGCAGGCGCGTGTTAGGGCGCAGCGCCGCGCGCCACGCGTCGAGATCGCCCGGTTTGACGAAGGTCGTCTCGATGCCGAAGCGCCGCAGCGTGTAGTGCAGCAGGTTGTGCGAGCCGCCGTACAGCGCGCTGGAGGCGACGATATGGGAGCCTGCGCCCATCAGCGTGACGATCGCCAGATGCAGCGCCGCCTGGCCGCTGGCCGTGCCGATCGCGCCCGCGCCGTTTTCCAGCGCGGCGACGCGCTCTTCGAACACGGCCACGGTCGGGTTCGAGATTCGCGAGTAGACGTGGCCGGCGCGCTCCATATTGAAGAGTGCCGCGGCGTGGTCCGAATCGCGGAACGAAAACGAGGTAGTCTGGTAGATGGGCGTGGCGCGTGCGCCTGTCGCGGGGTCGGGAGCTGCGCCGGCGTGCAGCGCAAGCGTATCGAAACGGTTGGCGGACATCCTGGGCGGCGAAGCCGCGGACGGCCTCGCGAAAGGTGAAAGTGGCGGCCATCCTATCACCGGCACGAATCGCTTCAAGCGCGGTTTTCCCGATGGGCGCAGTCCGGGTTTTGCCGGGCGCGGCGCGCGAACCCCCGCTGCGCCTTGGCGGGCGGGCCGCTTTCCTTTTATGGGTCTTTCCGCTAGGATCGAAAATCATTCATGCTTTGCAAGCTTAGCGGGCGTTACGGAGACAGATCATGCGAGTCAGCGACATCCTCAAAGTCAAAGGCAACACCCTTTTCACGGTCACGCCGGATACGACGCTGCACGACGCAGTCAATACGATGGCCGAGCACGACATCGGCTCGCTGGTCGTGATGGAATACGGCGACCTCGTCGGCATGCTGACGTTTCGCGAGATTATTCTGACGTTGAGCGAGAATGGCGGCAGCGTCGGCACCTCGACGATCCGCAAGGTAATGGACGATCATCCGCTCACCTGCACGCCGGAAACGGACGTCAACGAAGTGCGGCGCATGATGCTCGAGCATCACGTGCGCTATTTGCCGGTCATGGAAAGCCGCACGCTGATGGGCATCATCTCGTTCTACGACGTCGCGCGCGCCGTGGTCGAAGAGCAGGGCTTCGAAAACCGTATGCTCAAGGCATACATCCGCGATTGGCCGGAAGAACAGCAGGAACAGCAACCGGCGCGCTGATTCATGATGGCTCGCCGCGGCGCTCGATCCGTTGCCGCGAGCTTGAAGGTGCACCGAAGGCGCGCGCGAAAGCGTGCGCTTTTTTGTGTCCGGTTTAGCGTCGACTCCGTGTTCTGCCTCGCGCCGGGTTTGCGCACGTTCCTTCGTCCATCGTTGCTCTTTTAGCCCGTTCTCCGACCTTCATGAGCGATCGTCCGTTACCCGCCGCCCGCCGCGCCGCCCGCGCTCATAACGCGCACGAGTCCCAGTTCCGCCTGCTCGGCCAGCGCCGTTTCGCGCCGTTTTTCTGGACCCAGTTCCTCGGCGCGATGAACGACAACGTCTTCAAGATCGGCTTCACGTCGCTCGTCACCTATCAGGCGGCGCGGTTTTCCGGCGTCGATCCGAAGACCGCGGCGTTCCTGATTTCGGCGATCTTCATCCTGCCCTTCGTGCTGCTGTCGGCCACCTCCGGTCAGATCGCCGACAAGTACGACAAGGCGATGCTGACGCGCTTCGTCAAAAGCTTCGAAATCGTCGTGATGCTGATTGGCGGCGCGGGTTTCTGGCTGCATAGCGCGCCGTTGCTGTATCTGTGCACCTTTCTGATGGGCGTGCATTCGACCATCTTCGGGCCGGTCAAGTATTCGTACCTGCCCCAGCATCTGTCGAAGCCGGAACTGGTCGGCGGCAACGGCCTGGTCGAGATGGGCACCTTCGTCGCGATCCTGATCGGGACGATCGTGGGCGGTGCGGGGGCGGGTTTCGCCGAGCACGGCGCGGTGCTGCTGGCTTGCGCCTGCGTCGCGATTGCGCTGGTCGGGCGGGCCATGTCGAGCTTCGTGCCGGTCACGCCGGCGCCGCAACCCGATTTGTGCATCAACTGGAATCCGGTCAGCGAGACGTGGCGCAACCTGAAACTGGCGCACGAAAACCGCACGGTGTTTCTGAGCCTGCTGGGTATTTCCTGGCTGTGGTTCGTCGGCGCGACCTTTCTGTCGTCGTTTTTCCGCTTCGCGAAAGACGTGCTGTCCGCCAATCCGGATGTCGTGACCGTGCTGCTGGGCACGTTCTCGATCGGCATCGGCATCGGTTCGCTGCTGTGCGAAAAGCTCTCGAAGCGGCGTATCGAAATCGGCCTCGTGCCGCTCGGCTCGATCGGCATGAGCGTGTTCGGGATCGATCTGTTTTTCGCCAGCCACGCGTTGCCGGCCGCGGGTCATCTGTTGAGCGTCGGCGAGTTCCTTGCGCGGCCCGCCCATTGGCGCGTGCTGGCCGACCTGTTCCTGCTGGCGATGTTCGGCGGCTTCTACAGCGTGCCGCTCTATGCGCTGATCCAGAGCCGCAGCCAGCCGAGCCATCGGGCGCGCATCATTGCGGCGAACAATATTCTGAACTCGCTGTTCATGATCGTCTCGGCGCTGATGGCGATGGGCCTGACCGCCGCCGGCTTCAGCATTCCGGCGATTTTCCTCGTCACCGCACTGCTCAACATCGTGGTGGCGACCTACATCTATTCTCTCGTGCCCGAGTTTTTGCTGCGCTTTGTCGCGTGGGTGCTGGTGCATACGTTCTACCGGATTCGTCTGGTGCATGCCGAACGCATTCCGGAAGAGGGCGCCGCCGTGCTGGTGTGCAACCACGTGAGCTTTGTCGACGCGATCGTCATCATGGCCGAGAGCCCGCGGCCGATCCGTTTCGTGATGGATCATCAGATCTTCAAGACGCCGTTCGCCGGCTGGGTATTCCGCCACGCGAAGGCGATTCCGATCGCGTCTGCGCATCAGAATCCGGAATTGCTGAAGCGCGCCTATGAGCGCTGTGCGCAGGCGCTCGCCGAAGGCGATCTGGTCTGCATCTTTCCGGAGGGCAAGCTGACGAAGACCGGTGAGATGAATCCGTTCCGTCACGGCGTGACCGAGATCATTCGCCGCACGCCGGCGCCGGTCGTGCCGATGGCGCTGCGCGGGTTGTGGGGCAGCGTGTTTTCGCGCGCCAACGACGCGCGCTGGCCGCGGCCGGTCCACAAAGGCGTGATGAGCCGGCTGACGCTGGCCGTCGGCGAGCCGCTCGATCCGGCGGCTGCGACGCCGGAGGTATTGCAGCAGATCGTCACCGAACTGCGCGGCGCGCGGAAGTAGCGGGAAATAGCGCGAGGCCGGCACGCGGAGCGGGTGCTCAGCTTTGCCAACGTGTTCGGTGTAGCGGGGCATGCGCGGCAGGGCGGGCACGGCAACGCAGAGGTCAAAGGAGATCCTGCCCGCACCTTGTCCAGCAGGCATAGCGCGGCGCGCGACGCGGCCCCGGCCCCCGTGGGGCTGGCATAATAGCGCTTTCCCCGCTTTTCTTTGGACGACGCCCATGTCCGGCAATACTCTCGGTACGCTTTTCACTGTCACGTCCTTTGGCGAATCGCATGGTCCCGCAATCGGCTGCGTGATCGACGGCTGTCCGCCGGGCATGGCGCTGAGCGAAGCCGACATCCAGCTCGAACTCGACCGCCGCAAACCCGGCACGTCGCGCCACGTCACGCAGCGTCAGGAAGAAGACAAGGTGGAGATCCTGTCCGGCGTGTTCGAAGGCCGGACCACCGGCGCGCCAATCGCGCTGCTGATCCGCAATACGGACCAGCGCAGCAAAGACTACGGCAACATCGCCGAAACTTTCCGCCCGGGTCACGCCGACTACACCTACTGGCAGAAATACGGCATTCGCGACTATCGCGGCGGCGGCCGTTCGTCGGCCCGTCTGACGGCGCCGACGGTGGCGGCCGGAGCAGTTGCGAAGAAATGGCTGCGCGAGCATTTCGGTACAGAGATTCGCGGATATATGGCGGCGCTCGGCGAGATCGACGTGCCGTTCGTCGACTGGGCGCACGTGCGCGAGAATCCATTCTTCGTGCCGAATGCGGATATCGTGCCGCAACTCGAAACCTACATGGACGCGCTGCGCAAGGACGGCGATTCGATCGGCGCGCGCATCAACGTCGTGGCTTCCGGGGTGCCGGTTGGACTCGGCGAGCCGCTGTTCGACCGCCTTGACGCGGACATCGCGCACGCCATGATGGGCATCAACGCGGTGAAGGGCGTCGAGATCGGCGCGGGCTTTGCCAGCGTCGCGCAACGCGGTTCGGTGCACGGCGACGAATTGACGCCGGAGGGGTTTGTCGGCAACCACGCGGGCGGCGTGCTCGGCGGCATTTCGACCGGGCAGGACATCACGGTGTCGATCGCGATCAAGCCGACCTCGAGTATTCGCACGCCGCGCCGCTCGATCGACAAGGCGGGTCAGCCGGCGATAGTCGAAACGTTTGGGCGTCACGATCCGTGCGTCGGCATCCGCGCGACGCCGATCGCCGAATCGATGCTTGCGCTGGTGCTGATCGACCATGCGCTGCGGCACCGCGCGCAATGTGGCGACGTCTGCGTGGCCACGCCGAAGATCGCGGCGAGCGCGCCTTGAAGTGCGCTCGTTGAACCCCGTCGCTCAACCCCTCGTTCAACCCGCGCAGCATTGTTCCGATGACAGATTCGAACGCCGGGCCGGCAGATAGCCGACTCGCGCGCCTGCGCGCACGTGTCGCCGCGCCGCAGGCCGGCGCCGCCGACTGTCTCGCGTTCGGGCACAAGCTGCTGCAAGACGCCGGTCGCGACAAGACCCGTCAACGCGACGCGCTCGCCGCTCTGGTGCGCGCTTACCAACTCGATCCTTCCTGCGATCCGTCGCTGCTCCATGCGATTGCGCAAACGGCGTTCATCGTGCGCGACTGGGCGCTAGTCGACTCCGCCACCGCGCTGCTTCTCGCGCAGAACGCCGAAGACGCCAACGCGCTGATCTGGCGCGCGGCTGCCGTGCAGCAGCGCGACGACTTCGAATTGGCCGAGCAGCTGCTGCGCGAAGCGGTGCGCATTGCGCCGGGCAATCCGGTGGCGTTGCACAAGCTGGCGCTGTGCATCAAGGAACAGGCGCGTTTCGGCGAGGCGGAAGGGTTGCTCAGGCGGGTCCTGGCGTTGTCGCCGAATAACATGCACGCGCTGTTCGATCTGTCGGAGCTCGAAATCCGCTCCGGACGCTATGCCGAGGGCTGGGCGCGTTACGAATCGCGCGTGGCGTTCGGCGACGATCTGAACGACGCGCAGCATGCGCTGGCTGAGATCAGTGCGTATTGGCAGGGCGAATCGCTAGCCGGCAAAACGCTGGTGGTGTACGGCGAGCAAGGCAATGGCGACTGCCTGTGGGCGGCGCGTTTTCTGCCGCGGCTAGCCGAGCGGGCGCGACGTGAGGGCGGCCGCGTGATCTTCGGTCACGATGGACCCCTGCGGCATTTGTTCGAGCGGATGTTGCCCGCGGATTTGCCGCTCGAAACCGCGCTTGAAACGCGGCCGGATTTTCATTGCGGATTGATGAGCCTGCCGCTGCGGCTTGGCGCTTTCGACGCGACGGGGTGGGGCTCACCGTACCTGAGCGCGGCGCCGGCGCTTGCTCAGGCGTGGCGCGAGCGGGTTGGTATTCATGCTGCCTGCAAACCCGGCGCACTTGCCGTCGGCAAACGAAGCAATCGCAAGGTCGGACTGGTGTGGAACGGGAATCCGGAGCATGTCCGTGACATACGTCGTTCGGTGCCGGTCGAACAGTTCGAGCCGTTGCTGAGCGTACCGGGAACGACTTACTTCGCGTTGTCGCCTGGGCGGGGCTCGACGGTCGCGCAGTGGCGCGCGAGGGGCGCCGATGTTGTCGACCTGACGCATCATTTCCAGTCCGGATTCGATGATGTTGCTGCGTTGCTGGTGAATCTCGATCTGATTGTCACCGTCGATAGCGGGCCCGCGCATCTGGCAGGGGCACTCGGCGTGCCGACGTGTTTGATGATCGATCATGTGTCGGCATGGTTTTGGGGCGATCAGACGCAACGCACGGGTTGGTACGATTCGGTTGAGCTGTTTCGCCAGCCCGGCATCGGTGTTTGGGCACCGGTTGTGGCCCAGGTGCGTAGGCGGATTGAGATGCTTTGCGGGGTTTGATTGTCTGGTTTGTTTGCCTTGGGCGGCGCCATTTGTCTGTGTTTTTTGGCGTTGGCCTTTCTTTTTATATTGGGCTTATTAGCGTGCGCTCCGCACAGGGGCAGCGCCAATAACCAGTAAGAAAAGAAAAAGCCAACGCCGTGGGCATACGACCAGTAGCGCCGGAGAGGCAGAAAAACAGAATCACATATTCGGATAATTAGGCCCACCGCCGCCCTCAGGCGTGACCCAAACGATATTCTGGGTAGGATCCTTGATATCGCAGGTCTTGCAGTGCACGCAGTTCTGCGCGTTGATGACCAACCGCTCGCTGCCATCGTCGTTCCTGACGAACTCATACACCGCTGCGGGGCAATACCGCGCTTCCGGACCGGCATAGGTCTGCCAGTTCACGTTCACCGGCACCGACGGATCTTTCAGCGTGAGGTGAGCCGGCTGGTTCTCTTCATGATTGGTGTTCGAGATGAACACCGACGACAACCGGTCGAACGTCAGCTTCCCATCCGGCTTCGGATAAACAATCGGCTTGCACTGCGAAGCAGGCTTCAGCATCTCGTGATCGGAATGCTGGTGATGCAGCGTCCACGGCACGTTGCCGCCGAGCACCTTCTGTTCGAGGCCGACCATCAGCGTGCCGAGGTACAGGCCCTTGCTCATCCACTGCTTGAAGTTGCGCGCCCGATGCAACTCCGTATGCAGCCACGAAGTTTTGAACGCTTCCGGATACGCCACCAGTACATCCGACTGGCGTCCGGCTTGCAAGGCGTCAAACGCCGCTTCAGCCGCCAGCATCCCCGTCTTGATGGCCGCATGGCTGCCCTTGATCCGCGACGCGTTCAGGAACCCCGCATCGTCGCCGACCAGCGCGCCACCCGGGAACACCAGCTTCGGCAGCGACATCAGGCCGCCCGCGGTGATTGCCCGCGCGCCGTACGACACCCGCTTGCCGCCTTCCAGAATCGCCCGGATCGCCGGATGCGTCTTGTAGCGCTGGAATTCCTCGAACGGCGACAGGTACGGATTCGTATAACCAAGGCCCACTACGAAGCCCACCACCACCTGGTTGTTGTCCATGTGGTAGAGGAACGAGCCGCCGTACGTGTCGTTCTCCAGCGGCCAGCCGGCCGTATGCATCACCAGACCCGGCTTGTGCTTCGACGGATCGATTTCCCACAGTTCCTTGATGCCGATCCCGTACACCTGCGGGTCGACGCCTTCGCGCAGCTTGAACCTGTCGTTCAGCTGGCGGCCCAGGTGCCCACGCGCGCCTTCGCAGAACAGCGTGTATTTCGCGTGCAATTCCATGCCGAGCTGGAAGTTCTCGGTCGGCTGGCCGTCCTTGCCGATGCCCAGATTGCCGGTCGCGACGCCTTTGACCGAGCCGTCGTCGTTGTACAACACTTCGGCCGCGGGAAAACCCGGGAAAATCTCGACACCCGCGGCTTCGGCCTGCTGGCCGAGCCAGCGCGTCACGTTCGCGAGGCTGATCACATAGTTGCCGTGGTTCTTGAAGTTGTCCGGCAGCGCCCAGGCCGGCACGCTCTTCGAGCCGGTCTCGGTCAGGAAGAGGAAGCGGTCTTCGGTCACGTCCACGGTCAGCGGCGCGCCTTTTTCCTTCCAGTCGGGGATCAGCTCGGTGATCGCGCGCGGATCCATCACCGCGCCCGAGAGGATGTGAGCCCCGATCTCCGAGCCTTTTTCCAGTACGCAGACGCCAATTTCAACGCCTTTTTCCTGCGCCAGCTGCTTCAGGCGGATCGCCGCGGACAGCCCGGCCGGGCCGCCGCCGACGATCACCACGTCGTATTCCATCGACTCGCGCGGGCCGTACTGCTCAATGAGACTTGCGGGGGTCATTGATGCTCCTCTTACCGTTAGAATGCTTTTTTCGGGATCGTATTGTGGGCGATCGATTCCTGCACTGCAACCAAATGAATAGTGATTAGCACGATCGTTCTATTTACGTGATACGGTATTGACCCGTACTAACGGTCTTACCACACCTGTCAACCGCATCTGCATTACAACCGAACAAGGGAACGACAATGGGCCGTTCGATCAATCTGGAAGGCAAGGTCGCGCTGATTACAGGCGCCTCGAGCGGGTTGGGAAAGCGCTTTGCTCAGGTGTTGTCGCAAGCAGGCGCCAAAGTCGTGCTGGCAAGCCGCCGCACGGAGCGCTTGAAGGAACTGCGCGCCGAGATCGAGGCGTCCGGCGGCGCAGCGCACGTGGTCTCGCTGGACGTGACGGATTATCAGAGCATCAAGTCAGCGGTCGCCCACGCGGAAACCGAAGCGGGCACGATCGACATCCTGGTGAACAATTCAGGCGTATCGACCACGCAGAAGCTCTCGGAGGTCACGCCGGCGGATTTCGAATACGTGTTCGATACCAACACGCGCGGCGCGTTTTTCGTCGCTCAGGAAGTCGCCAAGCGCATGATCATGCGCGGCAACAACGCGCAGAAGCCGTCGTACCGGATCATCAATATCGCGTCGATGGCGGGCTTGCGCGTGCTGCCTCAGATCGGCCTGTACTCGATTAGCAAGGCGGCCGTCGTCCATATGACGAAGGCCATGGCGCTGGAATGGGGCAAGCACGGCATCAACGTGAACGCGATCTGCCCGGGCTATATCGATACCGAGATCAACCATCACCACTGGTCGACCGAGCAGGGGCAGAAGCTGGTGTCGATGCTGCCGCGTCATCGCGTCGGCAAGCCCGAGGATCTGGACGGCCTGTTGCTGCTGCTGGCGGCGGACGAATCGCAGTTCATCAACGGCTCGGTGATCGCCGCCGACGACGGTTTCGGACTGGCCTGAACACGGCTTGTGCCGCTTTGCACGCCTTTGTGCGGCTCAGCGCCGCCCCGGATTGGCGCGTGCTCGAGATACCGCTTCATGCGCACGGGTCTTTCCGCACGGCGAAGACCCACGCTATCCTGCCTGACATTTCTGCACCGGCTCACACGCCGGTTTTAACCTCGTTTCAACCCGTAAAAGAAGTGCCATGAGCGATTTTCACGCAGTTTTCGAGATGTCGATGCCGATCCGCTGGGGCGACATGGACGCATTCGGCCATGTGAACAACACGGTCTATTTCCGTTACATGGAGCAGGTGCGGATTTCCTGGTTCGAACAACTTGGTTTCGCCGGCAGCCATGCCGACGGGCAGGGGCCGGTAATCGTCAATGCGTCGATGGAGTTTCTCATGCAGTTGCACTATCCCGGCGACGTGATCGGCCGGATGACGGTGGCCACGCCCGGCCGCAGCAGCTTCGACACGGCTTTCGAACTCGTGCGCGCCGACGACCCGGGCACCGTCTATGCGCGCGGCGCCGCGCGCTGCGTGTGGATCGACTACGCGGCAGGCAAGTCGGTGCCGGTTCCCGATCTGTTGCGCGCGACCATCGAACGCGCCGCGCTGGTCAGAGCGGCTTGATAGCCAACCCGCCAACCCGCAGCCCAATCCGCCAACCGTCCGGCAGTGTTGCAGGCGGCGCCAGGGCGGCCGCGCCTCAATGCCCGAGCAAACGCTGCAACAGCTCGGTGGCGTTACCCGTATCGTATTTGCGCATCAGCCGTGCGCGGTAGACATCGACCGTGCGCGGGCTGATATCCAGCGCCCGTCCGATCTGTTTGCTGGTTTTGCCGGTCACCAGTTGCGCGGCGATTTCCCGTTCGCGCGGCGTCAACTCGACCGCGACGCGCCGGGTGGCGCTCAGATCCTCGAAGGTCCAGACGCCAGCTGCGTGCGGGTCGGCGCGCCGCTGCGCGCGGCCTGTCACATGACACCAGAATAATTCCCCGTTGGCCCGCTTCATGATGCGGTCGTCCGCGTAACTGCCTTGCGCGGTCATGATCGGCGGAATCCGCGCGCCGATCCGCTCGAATTCGTCCTCGGACGGATACAGCACCTGGAACGACTGGCCGAGCAGCGCCTCGCGCGGACAGCCGAATATCGACGCCAGCTCGTCGTTGCAGTCTTCGATGATTCGTTCGCGCGACAGCACGAGTCCGATCGGGGCGAGTTGAAACGCGGTTTGGTAATCCAGTGCGGGCATGGTCAGGCGGCAAGTACTTATGTATTTTTGCGTATTGTGCCGTACGGCGCGCCCAGCGTACTCTTTCGGGCACATCACAACGCGGCGAAGCCGTCCGCGGCGGTCATCGGCGCCAATAGTCAGGTCACCCCCGGTCAGGCCACCCCCGGTCAGGCCACCCCGGCGGGCAATCCTGGCAGTCTGAGCGCACGGCCGGCCGCGGATGACTAGAATGACGTGTCGGGCCAGGGCCCGCTGAACGTCATACCCAGTCGCAACGATCCGGTTTCGGGTTTCCATAAAGGAAGGGACAAACGATGAACAAGGTCTATCCAGGCGCGGCTGAAGCGCTGAAAGACATCGTCAAGGACGGGCAGACGTTTGCCGTCGGCGGCTTCGGGCTGTGCGGCATACCGGAAGCGCTGATTGCGGCGCTGCGCGATTCGGGCGTCAAAGGCATCACCTGCATCAGCAACAATGCGGGCGTGGACGGTTTCGGCCTCGGCTTGCTGCTCGAGACGCGGCAGATCAAGAAAATGATCTCGTCGTACGTCGGCGAGAACAAGGAGTTCGAACGTCAGTATCTGGCCGGCGAACTCGAGCTCGAATTCACGCCGCAAGGCACGCTCGCCGAGAAGCTGCGCGCCGGCGGTTCGGGCATTCCGGCGTTCTTCACGAATACCGGTTACGGCACGCTGATCGCCGAAGGCAAGGAAACCCGCCAGTTCGGCGAGAACCACTACGTGCTCGAACGTTCGCTGACCGCCGACGTCGCGCTCGTCAAGGCCTGGAAAGCCGACAAGTCGGGCAACCTGATCTATCGCCGCACGGCGCGCAACTTCAATCCGATGTGCGCGATGGCCGGCAAGATTACCGTCGCCGAAGTCGAGGAAATCGTCGAAGTGGGCGAGCTCGACCCGGACGCGATCCATACGCCGGGTATCTTCGTGCAGCGCATCGTGCTCAATGCGCATCCGGAAAAACGCATCGAACAACGCGTCGTCCGCGCGAAAGGAGACTGATCATGGCATGGACTCGTGACGAAATGGCCGCGCGCGCGGCGCGGGAATTGCAGGACGGCTTTTACGTGAACCTTGGCATCGGCCTGCCGACGCTGGTGGCGAACCACGTGCCGCCGGGCGTCGAAGTGTGGCTGCAGTCGGAAAACGGCCTGCTCGGCATCGGCCCGTCGCCGACCGAAGACGAAGTGGATGCCGATCTGATCAACGCCGGCAAGCAGACGGTGACCACGCTGCCGGGCTCGTCGATTTTTTCGTCGGCGGATTCGTTCGCGATGATCCGCGGCGGCCACATCAACCTGGCGATTCTCGGGGCGATGCAGATCAGCAGGAAGGGCGATCTGGCCAACTGGATGATCCCGGGCAAGATGATCAAGGGCATGGGCGGCGCGATGGACCTGGTGGCGGGCGTCAAGCGCGTGGTCGTGCTGATGGAGCACGTCGCGAAGGGCGACCAGCACAAGATTCTCGAGGAATGCACGCTGCCTTTGACGGGCGTGGGCGTGGTCGATCAGATCATCACCGATCTCGGCGTGATCGAGGTGACGGACGACGGCCTGAAGGTGACTGAGCTGGCACCGGGTGTCAGCGTCGAGGAAATCAAGGCGAAGACTGGCGCGCCGCTCGATGTGAGCGCGGTGAGCTGAATGGCGTCGTGAGCGGCCGCGGGCCATGTGACCGGCGCGGCAGGCTTGATCCGAAGCGGGCGAGGCGTGAGTCTCGCCCGCTTTGTTTCGTGCGGCGCGTGTTTGTTCCGGGTCGCTCGTATTAGGCCGTTCGGCCGATCCGTGCCGCGCGGCGAAGCGGTTTACAATCGTTTGCAGCTTGGACGCTCATTCATCCGCTCTGCCTTTGGACCGCGCAGCGCTTTTGCAAGGAACTCTCGATGACCGCAACGTTCGCTTCCGCCGCCGAGCGGCCCGCGCCGCGCCAGCGTTATGTGCAGTGCGCGAGTGCCGCCGGTTTGCATCGTATCGCCTACACCGAGTGGGGCGATCCTGCCAATCCGCGCGTGCTGGTCTGCGTGCATGGCTTGACGCGCTCAGGGCGCGATTTCGACCGCCTCGCGGCGGAATTCGCCGCCACCTATCGCGTGGTGTGTCCGGATGTGGCGGGGCGGGGCTTGTCATCGTGGCTCGCCAACCCCAACTTCTATGGCGTGCCGCAATACGTCGCCGACATGGTCACGCTGATCGCGCGCCTGAACGTCGAAACGGTGGACTGGTTCGGCACCTCGATGGGCGGGCTGATCGGACTCGCGCTCGCCGGTCTGCCGGAAACACCGATCCGCAAGATGCTGCTGAACGATGTCGGTCCGCATCTGGAGCCGGAGGCCGTTCAGCGCATCGGCGACTATCTCGGCAAGCCGGTGCGTTTCGAAACGCTGCAGCAAGGCATCGACTACGCCGCGTTGCTCGCGCAAACTTTCGGCCCGCTCACGCCGGACGAATGGCGTGAGATCAACACGCCGCTTTTGCACGAGCAGGACGGCGGCTGGCAATTCCGCTACGACCCGCGCATCGCGCAGCCGTTTGCCGCAACCACCGAAGAGGCGACGAAACTCGGCGAGGCCGCGCTATGGCATTCGCTGGCCGCATTCCAGGGGCCGGTGCTGGTGGTGCGCGGCGAGCAATCGGATCTCCTGTCGCGTGAATCCGTGGCGAAGATGGTCGAGACCGGGCGCGCGGTATCGAGCGTGGAAATCGCAGGCGTCGGGCATGCGCCGGCGTTTCTGTCGGCCGATCAGATCGGCATCGCGAGGCAGTTCTTTATCGCCCCAGCCGCCGACGCGTCATAATGTGCAGTTGCGTGCCGCGTCTTCGGCGGCGCGCAATGCGGAACGCATCTTCGATCAACTCTCAACCGAATTCAGGATTCTTCATGGCAGTCATTCGTCACCACGTCGGCAAGCGCCTTTCGGAAATCGCCGTGCACAACGGCACCGTGTACCTCGCCGGCCAGATTGCCGAAGACGCGGATCAGGACATCACGGGCCAGACGCGTGAAGTGCTCGGTCACATCGACCGTCTGCTGGCTGAAGTGAACAGTGACAAAGCGCACTTGCTGTCGGTGCAGATCTTCATCTCGGACATGGCGCACTTTGCCGGCATGAACGCCGTGTGGGACGAATGGGTCGCACAAGGCGCCACGCCGCCGCGCGCCACCGTCGAAGCCAGGCTCGCGAACCCGAAGTGTCTCGTCGAAGTCGTCGTGGTTGCTGCGCAGCGCAGCTAAGCCGTTGTTGTTCTTGTTGTTGAAAATTCCGTTGATCCGTTCCGCCTCGCGGCACGCCGCACCATGACTACCGAAACATCTGCTCCACACACGCCAACGCCTCTTCCTTCCTTCGACGAAGCGATGGTGTTCGTGCGCGAACATGCGGGCGAGGTGCGGCTGTCGTCGGGCGAGTTGCTGGCGGATCATGCGGCGGGAACGGCGTCGATCATGCGCACGCTCAACGTCGATCCGCCGGCAGTGCTGGCGGCGGCGCTGTTCGCGCTGACGCCGCATCTGCAAGACCCGGAGCGCGTGATCGCCGACAACTTCGGCGAAGAGGTTGCGCAACTTGTCGGCGACGTGCGCAAGTTGCTGCGCCTCGGCACAGTGAGCTTGCGCGCCGCGCAGAATGCGATTCCCGAGGCCGGGCGTGACGCGCAAGCGGCGCGCCGCCAGCAGGTCGAGGCGCTGCGCAAGATGCTGCTCGCGTTCGCGCAAGACATTCGCGTGGTGCTGATCCGGCTCGCGTCGCGCCTGCAGTCGCTGCGTTATTACGCGGCGGCGAAAGTGACGCCGTCGCCGGACGTGGCACGCGAGACGCTCGACATTTACGCGCCGCTCGCCAATCGTCTCGGCATCTGGCAACTGAAGTGGGAGCTCGAAGACCTCGCGTTCCGCTTCGAAGAACCTGCCACCTACAAGCGTATCGCCAAGCTGCTCGACGAGAAGCGTGTCGAGCGCGAAAGCTATGTTGCGCAGGCAATCGAGCGCTTGCAGCAGGAACTGGCTGCCGCGCATATTCGCGCGGAAGTGAGCGGCCGGCCAAAACATATCTACAGCATCTGGCGCAAGATGCGCGGCAAGGAGCTGGACTTCGCCGAGCTGTACGACGTGCGTGCGTTTCGCGTGATCGTGCCGGACATCAAGGATTGCTACACCGTGCTCGGCATCGTGCACAACCTGTGGCAGCCGGTGCCGAAAGAATTCGACGACTACATCTCGCGGCCCAAGCCAAACGGCTATAAATCCTTGCACACGGTCGTGATCGGCGACGACGGCCGCGCGTTCGAAGTGCAGATCCGTACGCATGAAATGCATCAGTTCGCCGAGTACGGCGTGGCGGCGCACTGGCGCTACAAGGAAGCGGGTACGCGTGGTTACGGCGGCCAGTTCAGCGCCAATGAGAAGTACGACGAGAAGATTGCATGGCTGCGTCAGCTGCTCGCGTGGAAAGATGAAGTATCCGAAGGCGAGCACGGCGAGAAGCGCGCCGCGCAGCCGTGGGAGCAACTGCGCCAGGCCACGCTCGACGACGACCACATCTACGTGCTCACGCCGCAAGCGCGCGTGATTCCGTTGCCGCACGGCGCCACGCCGGTGGACTTCGCGTATCACCTGCATAGCGAACTCGGGCATCGTTGCCGCGGCGCGCGTGTCGACGGCGCGATGGTGCCGCTCAATACGCCGTTGCAAAACGGTCAGACGGTCGAAATCGTCGCGGTGAAAGAGGGGGGGCCTTCGCGCGACTGGCTCAACCCGCAGCTGGGTTATCTGCAGAGTCCGCGGGCACGGCAGAAAGTGCGCGCGTGGTTCAACGCGGTCGAAGTGCAGGAGCACATCGCGAGCGGCCGGGCGATGGTCGAAAAAACCTTGCAGCGCGAGGGCAAGACATCGGTCAATCTCGATCAGCTTGCGGCGAAACTGGGCTTCAAGACTACCGACGATCTGTTCTCTGTGGTCGGCAAGGAGGAGTTCAGTCTGCGGCTCGTCGAGCAGGCGCTGCACGATGCGCCGCCGCCCGAGCCCGTGGTCGAAGCGCCGGAGCAGTTCGAGAAGCGCAGCAGCGGCGCGAGCGTCGCGCGCGGAGCTTCCACGGGCGTGCTGGTGGTCGGCGTCGACGCCTTGCTGACGCAATTGGCGCGCTGCTGCCGGCCTGCACCGCCCGATGAGATCAGCGGCTTTGTCACGCGTGGCAAGGGCATGTCGATTCATCGCAGCGATTGCCCGACTTTCCTGCGCATGGCTGAACGTGCGCCGGAGCGCGTGCTGCAAACCGCGTGGTCCGCGGACGTGATGAGCGGCCGCGGCCAGTCCGTCTATCCCGTCGACCTCAGCATCGAAGCCACGGATCGGCAAGGTCTGCTGCGCGATATCTCCGAAGTGTTCGCGCGCGAAAAGATGAACGTGATCGGCGTGAAGACGCAGACGCGTCGCAATGCCGCGTTCATGCAGTTCACCGTCGAGGTGTCGAGTGCCGCGCAGATTCAGCGCGCGTGCACGCTGCTCGGCGAAGTGACGGGCGTGGTGCGCGCTTCGCGCAAGCATTGACGTGCGGGTGAGGCGGGCGGATGTGAGCAGGCATTCGCCGGCACGCTCGAGCGTGCGAGTGGAAATTTAAAGTCGGTGCATAAAAGTACTTGCCAAGCGGTGTGGGGCTCCATATAATCTCGTTTCTTCAGGCTCGTAGCTCAGCTGGTTAGAGCACCACCTTGACATGGTGGGGGTCGTTGGTTCGAGTCCAATCGAGCCTACCAACGAAAGAGAAATTCCGGTTTTGCCGGGATTTCGCAAGCTGCAGTAAGCGCCTCGGCGCAAAAGGCGAATACGGTTATGACACCGCGAACGTTGACCGAAACCACTTCGGAGCGACGCTAGTCGAGGACCACTTTCGCCAATGTAGTTTGCAGGAAATGTGAATGCGGCCCCTCGAAAGCGGGGCCGCATTTTTTTTGGCTTGTTTGATGGTTGTATGTGCCGCCGCCGGTCGGCACCACGGAGAACACAATGGTTTCGATACGTCTGCCTGACGGGTCTGTTCGACAGTACGAGCATCCGGTGACCGTCGCCGAAGTGGCCGCATCGATCGGCCCCGGCCTCGCGAAAGCCGCGCTCGGCGGCAAGATCGACGGGGAGCTCGTCGATACGTCCACGCTGATCGATCACGACGTGGCGCTCGCCATCGTCACCGAAAAAGATGCAGACGGTCTCGACATCATTCGTCACTCCGCAGCGCACTTGCTCGCGTACGCGGTGAAGGATCTGTACCCTGAAGCGCAAGTTACGATCGGTCCGGTGATCGACAACGGCTTTTACTACGACTTCGCGTACAGCCGTCCCTTCACGCCGGAAGATCTCGAGAAGATCGAAAAGCGCATGCAGGAACTCGCGAAGAAAGACGAGGCGGTCTCGCGCCGCGTAGTGTCGCGCGGCGAAGCGGTGGACTACTTCAAGAGCATCGGCGAGAAGTACAAGGCCGAGATCATCGAATCGATCCCTGCCACGGACGAAATCAAGCTGTACTCGCACGGCGGCTTCACCGATCTGTGCCGCGGCCCGCACGTGCCGTCCACCGGCAAGCTGAAGGTCTTCAAGCTGATGAAGGTGGCAGGCGCCTACTGGCGCGGCGACTCGAAGAACGAACAGCTGCAGCGCATCTACGGTACGGCCTGGACGAAGAAGGAAGACCAGGAGGCGTATCTGCACATGCTCGAAGAGGCGGAGAAGCGCGATCACCGCAAGCTCGGCAAGCAGCTCGACCTGTTCCACATGCAGGACGAGTCGCCGGGCATGGTGTTCTGGCATCCGCGCGGCTGGACGCTGTGGCAGCAGGTCGAGCAGTACATGCGCCGCCGGGTGAACGATGCGGGCTACCTCGAAATCAAGACGCCGATGATCATGGACCGCTCGCTGTGGGAGGCGTCGGGTCATTGGCAGAACTATCGTGAAAACATGTTCACGACGGAATCGGAAAAGCGCGACTACGCGATCAAGCCGATGAACTGTCCGGGGCATGTGCAGGTGTTCAATCACGGTTTGCGCTCGTATCGCGATCTGCCGCTGCGTTACGCGGAATTCGGCTCGTGCCATCGCAATGAATCGTCGGGCGCGCTGCATGGCCTGATGCGCGTGCGCGGCTTCGTGCAGGACGACGCGCACATTTTCTGTACCGAAGACCAGTTCATCAGCGAATCGATCGCGTTCAACACGCTGGCGATGAGCGTGTACAAGGACTTCGGCTTCGATCACATCGACATCAAGCTGTCGCTGCGCCCGGATGCGCGCGCCGGCACGGATGAAACGTGGGATCGCGCGGAGCAGGGTCTGCGCGAAGCGCTGACCGCCTGCGGCGTGACATGGGAAGAGTTGCAGGGCGAGGGCGCGTTCTACGGCCCGAAGGTCGAGTACCACATCAAGGACGCGCTTGGCCGTTCCTGGCAATGCGGCACGTTGCAGCTCGATATGGTGCTGCCGGAGCGTCTGGGCGCCGAGTATGTGGCAGAAGACAACAGCCGCCGGCGGCCTATCATGCTGCACCGGGCAATCGTCGGATCAATGGAGCGTTTTCTCGGTATTCTGATCGAGCACCATGCTGGTGCAATGCCGTCATGGCTTGCGCCGATGCAGGTTGTGGTGATGAATATCGCGGAAAGTCAGGCCGAATATGCACAGTCTGTAGCTCAATCGTTGCAAAAACAAGGGGTTAGAGTCGAGGCTGATTTGCGCAACGAGAAGATTAGCTATAAAATACGCGAGCACACGCTGGAAAAGGTGCCGTATCTCCTTGTGGTCGGCGATAAAGAGCGTGATGCCCAAACGGTAGCCGTGCGTGCCCGTGGTGGTGTCGATCTGGGCGTGATGCCTCTCGACACCTTCATTGAGCGTCTGCGCCAGGACGTGCAGTCGTTCAACTGAGCCACTTGGCAGCGCGGCTCGTTTTTTTAATTTTTAGAGGAAACGTAACATCGCTACTGATAAGTCTGCGCACCGCATCAACGGTGAAATTACTGCACCCGAGGTGCGTCTGGTCGGAGTCGAGAACGAACCGCTCGGCATCGTGAAACTTGCTGATGCATTCCGCTTGTCTGAGCAGCAGGACGTGGATCTCGTCGAAATCGCTCCGCAGGCGGTCCCGCCGGTTTGCCGTTTGATGGACTACGGCAAGTTCAAGTACCAGGAAGCGAAGAAACAGCACGAGGCCAAGCTCAAGCAGAAGGTCATCCAGGTGAAGGAAGTCAAATTCCGCCCGGGTACCGATGACGGCGATTACAACGTCAAGCTGCGCAACCTCGTCCGCTTCCTCGAAGACGGCGACAAGACGAAAATCACGTTGCGTTTCCGTGGCCGCGAAATGGCTCACCAGGAAATCGGTATGCGCATGCTCGAGCGCCTGCGCACGGACCTCGACGAAGTCGGTCAGGTCGAACAGATGCCGAAAATGGAAGGGCGCCAGATGATCATGGTGCTCGCTCCGAAGAAAAAGAAGTAAGTGGCTGCGCGCCATGTGGCGCGCGCTTCAGTTGTACAGGATTCGTCGTACAGGATTCAAACGATGCTGCGCCGGGTGTCCGGTACAGCATCGGCAGGTTTCGGAGCGGCGCTTATGCAAATGGGCATCGTTCCTGAAAAGCGGCCGTCGGCGGTATCGGCGGTCTGCATACCAAGTGGAGTGGGTTTCGAAGGGCGGGTTGTGGCCATCAGGCCGACCGCACACCCATATCCATCTAATAATGGAGTTGTTCGTCATGCCTAAGATGAAGACCAAGAAGAGTGCTGCAAAGCGCTTCGTGGTGCGTCCGGGTGGTACCGTCAAGCGCGGTCAAGCCTTCAAGCGCCACATTCTTACCAAGAAGACCACCAAGAACAAACGCCATCTGCGCGGTTCGACGGCAGTTCACGATTCCGATCTGAACTCCGTACGCGCAATGCTGCCGTTCGCTTAACCCTTAACTGAAACTCATAGGAGCGAAACATGCCTCGAGTAAAACGTGGGGTTACCGCACGGGCCCGTCACAAGAAGATCATCAAGCTGGCCAAGGGTTACCGCGGCCGTCGCAATAACGTCTATCGCATCGCCAAGCAGGCGGTCATGCGCGCAGGCCAATACGCCTACCGCGATCGCCGCAACAAGAAGCGTGTGTTCCGTGCATTGTGGATCACGCGTATCAACGCGGCGGTGCGTCAGCACGACATGACGTACAGCGTGTTCATCAACGGCCTGAAGAAGGCTTCGATCGAACTCGACCGCAAGGTGCTGGCCGACATGGCTGTGTTCGACAAGGCCGCTTTTGCTGCGATCGTTCAGCAGGTGAAAGCCGCCGTTGCAGCCTGATTGCGCATTTGGCAACTAGTACTGCGTGGTTCGTTGCAGCGAACATCCGGTAGTCTCGGTGACGCTGCAGCAAAAACGGGGCTCCTCACCGAGCCCCGTTTTTGTTGGTAGAACCCGTTTTGCTTCGATTGAACACTGACGTTGAAATGATGGGATCAATGGATCTGGACCAGATTGTCGCCGACGCGCAAAAAGCCTTTGCAGAAGCCTCCGACGTCACCACCCTCGAGAACGAGAAAGCACGCTTTCTCGGCAAATCGGGTGCGCTGACCGAGCTGTTGAAGGGCCTTGGCAAACTCGATCCCGAAATGCGCAAGACCGAAGGCGCACGGATCAACCTCGTCAAGCAACACGTGGAAGCCGCGTTGACGGCCCGCCGTCAGGCGCTGGCCGACGCGTTGCTGAACCAGCGCCTCGCCGCTGAAGCCATCGACGTCACGCTGCCCGGCCGCGGCACCGGTGCAGGCAGTCTGCACCCGGTGATGCGCACATGGGAGCGCGTCGAACAGATTTTCCGTACGATCGGATTCGACGTGGCCGACGGCCCCGAGATCGAAACCGACTGGTACAACTTCACCTCGCTGAACAGCCCGGAAAACCATCCGGCGCGTTCGATGCAGGACACCTTCTACGTCGACGGCAAAGATGCCGACGGCCGCCAGCTGCTGCTGCGCACGCATACCAGCCCGATGCAGGTGCGCTATGCGCGCACCAACACGCCGCCGATCAAGGTGATCGTGCCGGGCCGCACGTATCGTGTGGACAGCGATGCGACCCACTCGCCGATGTTCAACCAGGTCGAAGGCCTGTGGATCGACGAGAACATCAGCTTCGCGGATCTGAAGGGCGTCTATACCGACTTCCTCAAGAAATTCTTCGAGCGCGACGATATTCAGGTGCGCTTCCGTCCGTCGTACTTTCCGTTTACCGAACCGTCGGCCGAGATCGACATGCTGTTCGAAACGGGCAAGAACGCCGGCAAGTGGCTCGAAATTTCGGGTTCCGGCCAGGTTCACCCCACGGTGATCCGCAACATGGGCCTCGACCCCGAGCGCTACATCGGCTTTGCCTTCGGCAGCGGTCTCGAACGGCTCACGATGTTGCGTTACGGCGTGCAAGACCTGCGTCTGTTCTTCGAAAACGACCTGCGTTTCCTGCGTCAATTCGCATGAACCGGCGCGTACGAACGCGACAAGCATAGAGCGCGGCACTGCACGCAGTGCCGCCCGCAGCGTCCCCGGCAGTGCTCGGCGAATCGAGCATATCGAAGCACCGCCGGACGTGGACCTAACCTGATCAGAACGTACACAGAACCATGCAATTCCCGGAATCCTGGCTGAGAACCTTTGTCGACCCGCAACTGACGACCGATGAACTGTCGCACGCGTTGACGATGGCGGGTCTCGAAGTCGAAGACCTGCGGCCGGCCGCGCCGCCGACCTCGAAGATCGTCGTGGGCCAGGTGCTGGAAGTCGTCAAGCACCCGGACGCGGACAAGCTCAACGTGTGTCAGGTCGACGCCGGCACGGGCGCGGCGCTGAACATCGTGTGCGGTGCGCCGAACGTCGCGCCGGGCATCAAGGTGCCGGTCGCGCTGGTCGGCGCGCAACTGCCGCCGGCCGAAGAGGGCGGCGCGCCGTTCGCGATCAAGCTCTCGAAGCTGCGCGGCGTGGAAAGCCAGGGGATGCTGTGCTCGGCGCGCGAACTGAAGCTGTCGGAGGATCATAGCGGGCTGATGATCCTGCCGGAAGATACGCCGATCGGCCAGGACATCCGCGAGACGCTCAAACTCGACGACACGATTTTCGAAATCAAGCTGACGCCGAACAAGGCGGACTGCCTGTCGGTGTTCGGCGTGGCGCGTGAAACCTCCGCGATCACCGGCGCTCCGCTGCGTCCACTCGAAATCAAGCCGGCCCCGGTCAAGCTCAACGAAACGTTGCCCGTCAAAATCTCGGCGCCCGATCTGTGCGGCCGTTTTTCGGGCCGCGTGATTCGCGGCGTAAACGCGCACGCGAAGTCGCCGCAATGGATGGTCCAGCGTCTGGAGCGTTCGGGTCAGCGCAGCATTTCAGCGCTCGTCGACATCTCGAACTATGTGATGCTCGAACTCGGCCGTCCGTCGCACGTGTTCGATCTCGACAAGATCCACGGCGGCATGGACGTGCGCTGGGGCCGCAAAGGCGAAACGCTCAAGCTGCTGAACGGCAACACCGTCGAACTCGATGAAACCGTCGGCGTGATCGCGGACGAGCAGCACATCGAAAGCCTCGCGGGCATCATGGGCGGCGACAGCACCGCCGTCACGCTCGACACCGCCAACATCTATCTCGAAGCCGCATTCTGGTGGCCCGACAGCATTCGCGGCCGCTCGCGCAAGTACAATTTCTCGACCGATGCAGGCCATCGTTTCGAGCGCGGCGTCGACTATGCGACCACCGTCGAGCATATCGAGCGCATCACGCAACTGATCCTCGACATCTGCGGCGGCGAAGCCGGCCCGGTCGACGATCAAACCGTCAATGTGCCGCAACGCGCGCCGGTGAAGATGCGTGTCGCGCGTGCGAACCGCATCATCGGCATCAGGATCGATGCGGACGAAATCGCGCAGATCTTCACGCGCCTCGGCCTCACGTTCGAACGCGATGGCGATACGTTCTCGGTGATGCCGCCGTCGTACCGCTTCGACATCGAAATCGAAGAAGACCTGATCGAGGAAGTCGCGCGCATCTACGGCTTCGAAAAAATTCCGGCGCGCCCGCCCGTTGCGACCAGCGAAATGCGCGCGACCAACGAAACCCAGCACTCGATCCACGTGATTCGTCACGCGCTCGCTGCGCGTGATTACGCGGAAACGGTCAATTTCAGTTTCGTCGATGCCGAGTGGGAGCAGGACTTCGCGGGTAATGACAAGCCTGTACGTCTGCTGAATCCGATCGCGAGCCAGTATTCGGTGATGCGCACCACGTTGTTCGGCAGTCTGCTCGACGTGCTGCGCATGAATCTGAACCGCCGCGCGGCCGATCGCGTGCGCGTGTTCGAAGCCGGCCGCGTGTTCCTGAATGATCCGTCGATCAAGGCGGGCGAACTGGCGGTCGAAGGTTTCGCACAGCCGAAGATGATCGGTGCGCTCGCCTATGGTCCCGCGCTCGACGAGCAGTGGGGCGCGCAAACCCGCACGGTCGACTACTTCGATGTGAAGGGCGATCTGGAAGCGCTGCTCGTGCCGGCGGTGGCGCGTTTCGTGAAGGCGGAGCATCCGGCGCTGCATCCGGGCCGCAGCGCGCGTATTGAGCTGGATGGGCGCGCGGTCGGCTGGATTGGCGAATTGCATCCTCGCTGGATGCAGAAATATGATTTGCCGCATGCGCCGATTCTTTTTGAAATCGAAGCGGAAGCATTAATGCAGCGTGTATTGCCGACGCCGACGGAAGTGTCTAAATTCCCGCCGGTGCGCCGCGATATTGCCGTGGTCGTCGATCAGAAAATCGAGGTTCAGGCGCTGTTGGACGAGCTGCAAAAAGCCCAGTCCGAGGAGGCCTGCAAGACTGTTCAGAGGGTTGCGCTTTTTGACGAATTCCGTCCAAAATCAAACACTTCCGGTGGTCTGGCCGCGCATGAGAAAAGCCTTGCGTTCCGTGTGACCTTGCAAGATACTGGCGGAACCCTTCAGGATGAAACGGTCGATTTGGCCATTCAAACTCTGGTGGAACGTCTGGCTCGAGTATATGGCGCAAGGTTGCGTGGATAACCCGCATTTAACATTTGCACGGCATTTTTCGCAACCTCCGTTTCTGCTTGGCGCGCCATTTGATAGATATGAATGAAATGAACTCGAGTGATTTCGAAGCCCTTCTTACGGCGCAACGCAGCGCCATGATTCGCGATATTCCGACATCACCCGCCGCCGTTTCCAGTGAAACGCCGACGCTCACCAAGGCGGAACTTGCCGAGTTGCTGTTCGACAACGTCGGGCTCAACAAGCGGGAAGCCAAAGACATGGTCGAAGCGTTCTTCGAGGTGATCCGCGATGCGCTGGAGAGTGGCGATAGCGTGAAGCTGTCGGGGTTCGGCAACTTCCAGTTGCGCGACAAACCCCAGCGCCCAGGCAGAAATCCGAAGACCGGCGAGGCGATTCCGATCGCCGCGCGCCGCGTCGTGACGTTCCATGCAAGTCAAAAGCTGAAGGCGCTGGTTGAGAACGGCGCTGAAGCGAGCTTCACGCGCTGATTGACCGGCGCGTTCCTGCGCAACCCACCACGACGGCTAACTGACGATGACAGCGACGATCGAAAAAGTCGTCTTGCCTCCGATTCCGGCGAAGCGCTACTTCACGATTGGTGAGGTCAGCGAACTGTGCGGTGTGAAACCGCATGTGCTGCGCTATTGGGAACAGGAGTTCACGCAGTTGAGGCCGGTCAAGCGGCGCGGCAATCGCCGCTATTACCAGCACCACGAGGTGCTGTTGATCCGGCGGATTCGTGAGTTGCTGTATGAGCAGGGCTTCACGATCAACGGGGCACGCAATCGGCTTGATTCACCTGGCGGCGGCGTGCCTGGTGAATCGGCCGACGTGATCGAGGAAGGCGAGGGCGTAGCGGCGCCGGCTGCATCAACGGCCGCGGTCGATGTAGACCAGTTACGCAAAGAGTTGCTGCAGGTGATCGATTTGTTGAGTCACTAAGTTTGGCCACTAAGTTTGGCCACTAAGTTTGCTTTGTTGGTGCGTGGCGGTTCTAATCGAATGAAGTGTCTGTTATAATTTTGTGCTGTTCGGGGCGTAGCGCAGCCTGGTAGCGTACCTGCATGGGGTGCAGGTGGTCGGAGGTTCAAATCCTCTCGCCCCGACCAAAGAAATCAAGGCCTTACGGTGAAAGCCGTAAGGCCTTTTTTCATGGTTTGCCCCCACGTTTGCCCTCACACGGCGGACGGCTCTCGTGGGAACAGAGCGGAGTTTTCCGCGGGGCGAGGGGGCCGCATTTGTTGCTTTGGCGTTCCGGGCAACTTTGCTCGCTCGTGTACCGGTGCCCGTGCTGCGCGCACGGGAACCGGTCATGCCGGTAACGCGCGGTCATTCTTGACGGCTTCGGATGGGACTGCTAACCGTCCAAATGTACGTCGACCGGGAAGAGCAACTGATTCGCCTCCGAGAAGCAAGGACGTGTGATGGACACTAGCGCGGCCTATCGATCTTTTGCCAGAGGGAGTCTCCGCCAGTGATGGCGGTGGAAGCGCGCAGAGTCAAGGCTCTGCGCGGTCTTGTTTTTCCGCGACCTGCACAGCGACCATCAAATTAACATCGGATTCCCCTGGACGTTCTTTGTACGTCCGGGCGCTTCTTCAATTTGGGTTGCCCCCGCGATGCTTGGTCATCTGCTCTTCAATGCCGCTAGAACTTGTCCAACCGCCGTTGAGCTATCCGTTGCAGGCTTGCTTCGGTGCCCGCCAAGATAGTCAGATTCGGCAGCCTAGCTCGGCCCGGACGATCGTTAGTGATTCAGCGGTGATTACCTGCGGGCGCCCGGCGCATGAGTTCGCTATCCAGACTAATACACCCTCATGGCTGGCCTTCCGCTTTCGACGCTCGGCGGGAATACGCACCACGAGCCGTCATCGTGCCTGAAGAAAAGAATCGCCAGCAGGCCGGTCGAACGCAATGCCTCGACACGCACATAGCGTTTGTGATTCGCACTCGTGCGACCGAAGCGTGTGACGCGAACCGGCATCGCCGGGGTCGGCGCCAACCACTTGTCGACCAGCAAACGCAAGGACATCTGACCGGTGTTCATCGCCTTCTCCTTCGACCTCATTCCCGTCAAGTGCTCCGTCAACCGCTGCTTCGGCTATCGGACCGAACCTGGAAGCGACCATTGGGGCTCGCCTCCGCCCAGTTACACGCATGAGCTATGCCAGCATTCATGGTCCGTGTAAGCGATTGATTCCATGTGGATTTTTCTGGCGGTCCGTCGCCGGGGCGGGCGCCAGATGTACCAAGCGTTCGATTTCCGGACGGTCCTGTTTTTCAGGGATAGAATTTGAACGGAGGCCTGTGTCCGCATGGCGCCTGCGTCGTGACAGAGCGCTGATGAGAGCAGCCATGGCGTCAGGAACGGTCCGACCGACGGCCCTGATAGCGCCTCGGCCTGTATCGGACAGCGAAGCGTTCGAAAACACTACGCTCGAAGCATCGAGGCCGTCCCAGCGCTCATCGCCGTGGACAGGAGTCGTCGGGCTATCAACCGGGCCAATCGCGCTTCACGACCCAAAAAAGGAAAACATCATCAGGCGGGGGTGAGCCCGCTGGTCGGGAGAGAAAGTCATGCTCATACGGAGACGGCATGAAAGAGACAGGTACGCCAGTGGACTGGTTCTCCAGTCCGGATCGCGACGCCAGTGTCATGGCGGCGTGGGAACGTTTGATTCAAGGTGACAAGTCGGCCAATGGTGCCCTGCGTGGGGTGGTAGACGATTCCTGGCGCCGCTGCCTGGACGCAAGCGTGGACCCCGGTACTACCTCTGCGCCCCCGCCTCTGGAAGAAGGGCGTCTGTTCGACCTGCGAGCCAGGAACGACCGCCTGATGCATGCCAGCGTGCCGCTTATCCAGCAGACACGGGAGTTCCTTTCGCAGACGGGAACCATCCTGCTGCTCGCCGATCCCGACGGCATGATCCTCGAACTGGCTGGCGATACGCGCATCGTTGAGCCGGCAGGCGAAGTCCGCCTGATACCCGGTTGCAACTGGACAGAACTCAATTGCGGCACCAACGCGATCGGCACGGCCCTCGCTTTGCGGCAACCGGTGCAGATCCACGGTTCCGAGCATTTCTGCGCAGGCATCAAGCGGTGGACCTGCTCCGCCACAGTGGTCCGCGATCCGCTGGATGGCCGGGTACTCGGAGTGCTGGACGTCTCGGGGCTTGCGCAAACCTACAGCCAGCATAGTCTGGCGTTCATCGTCTCAATGGCAGGGCGTATCGAGAGTCGGCTCGCCAAATTCGCCATGGAGCGGCGCCTGCGCCTGATGGAGCGGTGCATGGTCTATTGCTCCGGGCGTGTGGATGGTGTCGTGGTGGTGGACGAGTGCGGTCGGCTTGTCAAAGCCAACCCGCAGGCGCCAGCCGCATTTGCTCGTCTCGGTCTGTCTGGCGCGTTGGAGGGTGCTTTTCCCATCCCGGACATCGCGAAGATTGCAGATGGCGCCATGTCGCTACAATCACCGGCGTGGCTGCGCGTCGCACGAATCGAGCGGGTCAAGGAAGACGCCGACACACTCGGCTTCATGCTGATTGCGCCGGCCGCCAGTCGGCGCGCCGCTGCGCTGCCTGACGCGATGCCGGCCGCTGACACCGCGCCTGCGCCGGCGTTCTCGCGCATTGTCGGCACGAGTCCCGCACTGCGTGCGGCTGTCCAGAAAGCGCAGCAGCTTGCCAAAGCCACGGTCCCGGTGCTGCTTCTCGGTGAAACGGGCGTCGGCAAGGAGTTGTTTGCGCAAGGCATCCATCAGGCCAGCGCGAGGGCTGACGGCCCCTTTGTCGCCCTGAATTGTGGCGGCTTGTCCCGCGACCTGTTGACCAGTGAGCTGTTCGGTTACGCGGAAGGGGCATTCACTGGCGCGCGCAAATCCGGCATGACGGGGAAAATCGAAGCGGCCAATCACGGCACGCTGTTCCTCGACGAAATCGGCGAAATGCCGCTCGACATCCAGCCGCATTTGTTGCGAGTGCTGGAGGAAGGGGAGATCTACCGGTTGGGCGAGAACACGCCTCGCAAGGTCAACTTCCGTCTGATCGCTGCCACGCATCGCGACCTGCGTGCCGACGTGGCCGATGGCAAATTCCGCATGGATTTGTATTACCGGCTGGCTGTCACGAACATCTCGATACCACCGCTGCGCGAACGCAAGGCGGACTTGCCCGACATGATCGCGCATTGGGTGCGTGTCTCGCGTCAACGCTACAACGTGGCCCATGCCGTCTTCGATGATGTCGCGTACGAATGTCTGCTGAACTATGCATGGCCCGGCAACGTTCGCGAGTTGCGCAACGCGATCGAGGGCGCGGTGCTCATGGCCCGGGATGGTCCAATAACGGTGGACCACCTGCCGCCCGAAATCGGCGCTTCAGCCGTTCTGGCAGGCGCTCAGGATACGGCGCCCTCGGTGCAGTCCGCGCTTGCACTCCAGAAGGTCCGCTCGCTGGAAATGGCAGAAGCCGAGTCGATCCGCGTTGCGATCCAGCAAAGCCGGGGCAATCTGACCCAGGTGGCTGCGCAGCTCGGCATAGCAAAAAGCACGTTGTATCAGAAGATCAGGAAGTACGCGCTGATGCAGGACCTTGGAACCACCCGGCAGATTACCCGGCGACATTGAGCATCGTCGACTGCGACAGGGGATCATGACGCCGCTGCGCTACGTCCCCGCTCGCGTTGGCTGAGGCGACGCGCCACCGAACCTCGCGGTTCACCCTACCGCGGCCGCAGTAACACGCATTCACGCAGGTCCTCCTGCACGTCGCTCACCCCTTCAGACCTGCGTTCGAAATCCGCTCTCCAAACGGCCGACCGTCCAGGAATCGGTCGCTGCACGAACGCGTCGGCCATTTCCAGTCCGTCAGCAGACGCCCTGAAGAGCCAAGCCAGTCAAGGGCTTGCCGATTCCGCGCGGGTTCGGCCGTCCAGTGGCATACCCCTTGCAATTATCTCCTCCGAAGCGAATCGCAATGCTCGCTTCGCATCGCGCCTCGTCGTTGAGGCGATGTTCAATCAAGGAGAGCTGGAGACACTAATGGAACAGCAACTTTCACACGTCCAGGTATTGGGCATCGATGCCGGCGGCACGATGACCGATACCTTCTTCGTGCGTTCAGATGGCCGCTTCGTGGTCGGCAAAGCCCAAAGCAATCCGGCGGACGAGTCATTGGCCATTCTGGAATCGTCAAAAGACGCGCTGACGCAGTGGGCTCGCGAAGTGGACGAGGTCTACCCCGAACTGGTGACGTGCGTCTATTCCGGTACGGCGATGCTCAATCGCGTGGTTCAGCGCAAAGGCCTGGATGTGGGGCTCATCTGCAATCGAGGCTTCGAACAGATTCACTCGATGGGGCGTGCCATCCAGAGCTATCTCGGCTACGCGCTCGAAGAGCGCATCCACCTCAACACCCACCGCTACGACGAACCGCTGGTCCCGCTTTCGCGCACCCGCGGTGTGACGGAACGCACCGATGTCCAGGGTGAAATCGTCATCTCCCTGCGCGAAGACGAAGTGCGCAAGGCGACGCGGGAACTCGTGGATGCCGGATCGAAGGCGATTGCCATTTGTCTCCTGCAGTCCCACAAGAATGAATCGAGCGAAAAACGCGCTCGCGATGTCTGCCGCGACGAGCTGAAAAAAATCGGCGTGGACATTCCGGTCTTCGCGTCAGTCGACTACTACCCGTCGCGCAAGGAAAGCCACCGCACCAACACCACCATTCTCGAAGCCTACGCGGCCGAACCGTCCCGGCAGACGCTGAAGAAGGTCAGTGACCGTTTCAGGAAGCACGGCGCGAAGTTCGATCTGCGGGTGATGGCCACGCACGGCGGGACGATCAGCTGGAAGGCCAGGGAGCTCGCCCGCACGATCGTCTCCGGTCCGATCGGGGGCGTGATCGGATCGCGGCTGCTTGGCGAAAGACTGGGCTACGAGAACATCGCATGCAGCGATATCGGCGGCACCAGTTTCGACATGGCGCTGATCACCAAGGGCAACTTTGCGATCGCCTCCGATCCGGACATGGCTCGTCTCGTGCTGTCGCTGCCGCTGGTAGCGATGGATTCGGTGGGCGCGGGAGCGGGCAGCTTTGTGCGGCTCGACCCCTATAGCGGTTCCATCAAGCTCGGGCCCGATAGCGCGGGTTATCGCGTGGGTACATGCTGGCCGGAAAGCGGACTCGATACGGTGTCGGTGTCCGACTGCCATGTGGTGCTGGGCTATCTCAACCCCCACAACTTCCTCGGCGGCGCGATCAAGCTCGACGTCGAACGTGCACGGCAACACATCAAGGCCCAGATCGCCGATCCGCTTGGCCTCTCTGTGGAAGATGCCGCTGCGGGCGTCATCGAACTGCTCGACCTCAGCCTGCACGAGTACTTGCGCGCCAACATCAGCGCGAAGGGTTACAACCCCACCGACTTCGTGTGCTTCTCGTACGGCGGGGCTGGACCGGTGCATACCTACGGATATACGGAAGGCCTGGGCTTCAAGGATGTGATCGTCCCTGCATGGGCAGCCGGATTCTCTGCGTTCGGTTGCGCATGCGCGGACTTCGAGTACCGCTACGACAAGAGCGTGGATATCGCGGTCGCGCCGGACGCCCCCGATGAACAGAAAGCGACGGCCTGTGCGGTGATTCAGGACGCGTGGAAGGAACTGGCCGACAAGGTCGTGGAGGAGTTCGTCATCAACGGCTTCAAGCTGGAAGACATTACGTTGTTGCCCGGCTACCGGATGCAGTACATGGGACAACTGAACGATCTGGAGATCACTTCGCCGATCAGCGCCGCCATCACCGCGGCGGACTGGAAGAAGATCACCGACGCGTTCGAGGAAACCTACTCGAGGGTGTACGCGAGTTCCGCCCGCTCACCGGAACTGGGCTTCAGCGCTACCGGCGCGATCATGCGCGGCCTTGTCGCCACGCAGAAGCCGGTGCTGCCGGAGGACCCGGAAGCAGGCGAAACACCGCCCAAATCTGCGTATCTCGGCAAGCGCCCGTTCTATCGCCACAAGACATGGGTCGAAGCCGACATCTGGCAGATGGAGTCTCTCATGGCGGGTAACCACATCGTGGGGCCGGCCATCATCGAGTCCGCGTCCACCACCTTCGTCGTGCCTGATGGTTTCGAGACCACGCTCGACAAGCACCGTCTGTTCCATCTGCAAGAAGTGAAGTAAGGAGACGAAAATGAACCTCATGTCATCCAAGGAAGTCGGCCAGCCCGAACTGCTCGCCAACGGCAAGACCCTGAAAGCGTTCCGCGCCGAGATCATGGCGCGCACCAGCAAGACGGGCCATTACAACGGGCTCGCCCGGCTCGAGTTGCGCGAGAAGGATCCGATCGGCTACGAGAAACTGTTCTCCAAGATCCGCGGCGGTCTGGTGCACGCTCGCGAAACCGCGAAGAAGATTGCCGCGTCGCCGATCGTGGAGCAGGAAGGCGAATTGTGCTTCACGCTGTACAACGCGGTCGGCGACTGCGTGCTGACCTCGACCGGCATCATCATCCACGTCGGCACGATGGGCGCCGCGATCAAGTACATGATCGAGAACAATTGGGAGGACAACCCAGGCATCAACCCGGGGGACATGTTCACCAATAACGACTGCTCGATCGGCAACGTTCACCCTTGCGATATTGCGACGATCGTGCCGATTTTCTGGGCCGGCAAACTCATCGGCTGGGTGGGTGGCGTGACGCACGTGATCGACACCGGTGCGGTGACGCCGGGTTCGATGTCGACGGGCCAGGTCCAGCGCTTCGGCGACGGCTACCAGATCACCTGCCGCAAGACCGGCGTGAACGACCAGCCGTTGCGCGACTGGCTGCATGAAAGCCAGCGCTCGGTACGCACGCCGAAATACTGGATCCTGGACGAGCGCACCCGGATCGCCGGATGCCACATGATCCGCGACATGGTCGAAGAGGTCATCGCCACCGAGGGGCTGGAAGCCTACGAGAAGTTCAGCTATGAGGTCATCGAAGAGGGTCGTCGTGGCCTGCAAAGCCGCATCAAGGCAATGACGCTGCCCGGCAAATACCGCAAGGTCGCCTTTGTGGATGTGCCCTACGCCCACGAAGATATCCAGACGCCTTCGGCCTTCGCCAAGATCGACACCATCATGCACTCGCCGGTGGAAATGACGATCCGCCCCGACGCTACGTGGCGGCTGGATTTCGAAGGCGCGAGCCGCTGGGGATGGCACACCTATAACGCGCACCACGTGGCGTTCACGAGCGGCATCTGGGTCATGATGACCCAGACCCTGGTGCCGACCCAGCGCATCAACGACGGCGCCTACTTCGGCACGGAGTTCCGCCTGCCCAAGGGCACATGGATGAATCCGGACGATCGCCGCACCGGGCACGCCTATGCATGGCACTTCCTGGTGTCGGGGTGGAGTGCCATGTGGCGGGGGCTCGGCCAGGCGTACTTCAGCCGTGGCTATCTGGAAGAAGTCAACGCGGGCAATGCCAATACGTCGAACTGGCTGCAAGGCGGCGGCATCAACCAGGACGGTGAGGTGCACGCGGTCAACAGCTTCGAGGCCTCGTCGTGTGGCACGGGCGCCGGCGCCATCAAGGACGGTCTCAATCACGCGGCTGCGATCTGGAACCCCGAAGGCGACATGGGCGACATCGAGATCTGGGAGATGGCCGAACCGTTGCTCTATCTCGGGCGCAACGTCAAAGCCAATTCCGGCGGCTATGGCAAGTATCGCGGTGGGTGTGGTTTCGAAACCCTGCGCATGGTCTGGAAAGCCCAGGACTGGACCATGTTCTTCATGGGCAATGGCTACATGAACAGCGACTGGGGATTCATGGGCGGCTATCCGTCTGCCACCGGCTATCGGTTCGAGGCTCACAAGACGGGCCTGAAAGAGCGCATTGCGCAGGGGCTCTCGCTGCCGCTCGGCGGCGACACGAATCCCGACGCGCCGGACTACGAGCGGCACATCGATGCGACTTCCAGGGTCAAGCGCGACAAGCAATGCATGACGACGGAAGATTGCTACGAAAACCACGACCTGTACCTCAATTATCTGCGCGGCGGTCCGGGCTTTGGTGACCCGCTCGATCGGGAAGCTGAAGCGATTGCGAAGGATCTCAACAACGGCTTCCTGCTCCCCGAATTTGCCGGGAAGGTATACGGCGCGGTGTTGTCACAGGACGCCACGGGAATCTGGGCGGTCGATGCGCAAAAGACCGTGAAGCGCCGCGGAGAAATTCGCGCGGAGCGGCTTGCGCGCTCGTTGCCGACGCGGGAATGGATGAAGGAAGAGCGCGAGCGCGTCCTCACCAAACATGCGTCGCGCCCGGTGCGTCACATGTTCGCGACCAGCTTCGGTTTGTCGGAGAAATTTCTCAACGACTTCCGCAAGTTCTGGGACCTGCCTGCCGACTGGAATATGACCGAGGCAGAGCTGGACGTGCCGTCCTACGGCTCGAAATACCGGATGGATCTCTCGTTGCTGCCCGACGTGACCACGGTGGTTCAGGTCGAAGAGTAATCCATACCGGTATCGATATCGAAGCGAATCAAGGAGTATCGAAATGTCTGCTTACACGAAAGAACAGGTCAGCAATCTGGTCGAGGGGCGACTCGACTGGGACACGACCGTGCGCATGTTGTCCATGCCGAAAGATCAGGAGCGTTTTAGCCAGTATCTCGAAGTATTGCAGGGCAAGGTCGCATGGCCCGACAAGATCGTCTTGCCGCTCGGGCCGCACCTGCATATCGTGCAGGCCGTGAAGAGCAAGGACTGGCTCGTCAAGTGCGACTGTGGCCATGAGTTCTGCGACTACCGCGAGAACTGGAAACTGTACGCCAACGTCTATGTGCGCGACACCGAAGAGGCCATGCTCGAGGTCTATCCGAAGCTCATGGCCCCCGACACCCAGTGGCAGGTCTACCGCGAGTACTACTGCCCGAGTTGCGGAACCATGCACGACGTCGAAGCGCCGACGCCGTGGTATCCGGTGATTCACGATTTCGAGCCGGATATCGAGGCGTTCTACAAGGAGTGGTTGCAGTTGCCGGTTCCCGAGCGCGTTGACTAGCGTAAAGGGCTGGGCGCGGCTTTTACCGCGCCCGGCCCGCAGTCGACTGAGAGACGTTGCTGCGTTCATAAGCCGCTCCACGAGCGCAGTTTGATGCGGCGCAAAAAGGATTATCCGAACGAGCGCGCCGGCGCGCAGACACCGTTCGAAAATCGAACGGTGTCTGATCCGTCCGTCGTCCGGAAATCGAACGCCGGGTGGCGCACTGAACATTCTCCTGTGGCATTCAATCGATGGCATCGATCTTGCCCTTCTCCTTGCGTGAGCCGAATGGGTTTGCCATGTTGCGGCGCGGCAGCGATAACCGCGCAAGCCGCATGACACGCCTAACCGCTAGTACAAGGCGATATAAAAAAGGAGACAAGTATGGGCATGTCGGATGCCACACAGATGTTCTCGAACCCCGGCGACGAAGCGGTCATCATGGCTGCATGGGAGCGATTCCTGAACGGCGGGGAAGTACCGCACAGTGTCGTGCGGCACCTCGTTGACACGTCGTGGCAACGCTGCGTCGAGCGACAGGTCGATCCCAGGTTGGGTCACGCGCCGCCGCCACTGGACGAGCACCTGCTGTACTCGTTGCAACGCAATCACCGCGATCTGGTTGAGGCAAGCGCGCCGGTAATGGCGCACGCCCGCGATTTTCTGGCTCAAACCGAAACGATCATGGCCCTCGCCGAACCGGCCGGCACCATCCTTAACCTGGAAGGCGACCCGGCCGCCATCGCGTCGGCCCACGGGATCCAGCTCCTGCCCGGCGCGTCCTGGAACGAGATGATTTGTGGCACCAATGCGATCGGTACTGCGATCGAGGTTGGCCAGCCCGTGCAGATCCATTCTGCCGAGCACTTCTGCGTCGGCATCAAGCGCTGGACCTGCTCGGCCAACGCGATCCGTGATCCGCGCGACGGCACGATCATTGGCGTCATCGATGTGTCCGGGTTATCTGAATCCTACAATCGTCATAGCCTGGCACTGGTCGTCACGGCCGCCAGCCGTATTGAAAGCCGTCTGGCTGCGCGGACAATGGAACTTCGCTATCGGCTACTCGATCGCTGCGTGAGCCGAATGGCGAAGCTCGCGACCGATGGTGCGGTTGTGTTCGATCACGGCGGCTATCCGATCAAGGTCAACGAACACGCCGAAGCTGCGATTGCGGCCGCCGGCGGCGATCTTTCTCTCACCCGACCGAGGCGCATCCTCGCACTCGCCACCGACGCCTCAGTTGCATACATTTCGCCCGCCGATCTGCCTCACTGGATCCAGCCCGACTGGATCGAGCCAGTGATCGACGACGGCAGGCGCATCGGCAGTTTGCTTATCATTCCGTTCGTGCGTCGCACGGCCTCCGTGCGCAGGGCGGTCAGCACACTACGTGGCTGTGCCGACGACAAGGCGGCGGCCGGTTTCGAGAGCATTCTTGGCGAAGCCCCGGCACTGCTCGATGCCGTCTGCAGGGCTCGCCAGATCGCCCGTTCACGCGCACCGGTCGTGCTGCTAGGCGAGACTGGAGTAGGCAAGGAACTGTTTGCGAGAGGAATTCACCAGGCAAGCGAGGCGAACGATGGCCCCTTCGTTGCGCTCAACTGTGGCGGCCTGTCGCGCGAACTCCTGGCGAGCGAATTGTTCGGCTACGGCGACGGCGCGTTCACTGGCGCGCGCCGAGGCGGCGCACTTGGCAAGATCGAAGCGGCCAATGGCGGGACCTTGTTTCTCGACGAAATCGGCGAAATGCCGGTGGATCTGCAACCGCATTTCCTGCGGGTACTCGAGCAGGGGGAAATCTATCGGCTCGGTGAAAACGTTCCGAGGAAAGTGACTTTTCGGCTCGTTGCGGCGACCAATCGCGACTTGAGAACGGAGGTCGCAGAAGGGCGCTTCCGGATGGATTTCTTCTATCGCGTCGCCGTCACGAGTATTCGTATTCCTCCATTGCGCGACCGGCCGGGGGACGTTCGCCGCCTGGCCGAACATCTTGTCCGTCAGTTCGCGACCGAGCAAGGCGGGGCAAACCCCGAGATTGACGCCGGCGTTATTGCGGCGCTCGACGCGTATTCATGGCCTGGCAACGTCAGGGAGCTTCACAACGTGGTCGAGAGCATGCTTCTCACAGCAAGCGCGGAGAGGCTGACGCTCGATGATCTGCCTCCGGAGCTGCGCTCGAGCAACGGGCAGGTGAGCTCCAGAGGTGACGAGCCGGTTTCGCGCGACGGTCGCGTGACGTTGGAAACGACGGAGCATAGTGCGATTCGCAATGCGATCATCATCTCTCGTGGGAACCTGACCTCCGCAGCCCGGCACCTGGGCATAGCGAAGAGCACGCTGTATCAGAAGCTCAGGAAATACGGCCTGGATCGCACGCTGATCGATGCGCGTGAGGAGAGCCATTAGACGGGGAGCGCGCTCGCGCGGCGCGCGGTACGGCGCAAAGACCTGCATATCGCGGTTATACGTAGCCAGTCTGGTCACCCGGCCGATCACGGTCGAGTCGACGCGAGGCGGGAACACTACTCCCAATGTCAACGCGATGACGGCTGCGCATGGATTGAAAAACTCGTTTTTACGATGGGTTACAGAGACAAGAGATGATCCTGCCAGGGTGCATCGGATCGAGCATCACGGGCGTTACTACAACGTCTACGGTTATCACCTGTCCGAGCCGTCTCCGCAACGCACGCCGGTTCTTTTTCAGGCGGGTTCGTCGGGGCGCGGCCAGCAGTTTGCGGCGCGGGCAAGGAGCGCACTGTCGCGCAGATTCTGCGCGAAGAATTGCAATTGGGCGGCCGCTATCCGGCGATTGTCGGCACTCCCGCGCAAGTTGCCGATGAGCTGATCGGGTGGATCGAGCAAACCGATATCGAAGGATTCAATCTGGCCCGGACTGTTACGCCGGAATGCTACAGCGCTTTCATCGATCTGGTGATTCCCGAGTTGCAGGAACGAGGCGCTTACAAGACGGCTTACGCCGAAGGGACGCTGCGTGAAAAGTTGTTTGGGCGTGGGCGCGCGTATTTGCCCGATGAGCATATTGGCGCGAGTTTGAGGCGAAGGGCGCCGGCTTGACGGCCCTCAACCGCGCCCAAGCGAGATATACCGTTCGAGATGGTGATCTTCATCCCCAAGCTGATGATCGATCATCACCAACCTCTTCGCATAATGGGCAAGCGGCAACTCCCAAGTCATGCCAATGCCGCCATGCAACTGGATGCACTCCTCGGCAACCAGCGCGCCTATCCGCCCGATGCTGTATTTGGCCGCTGAGAGCGCCCTTTCCCGCACTTTGCGCTCACCCGCAAGCCCCGCAGCGGCATTGATCACCGCCGAGCGCGCCTGCACGATCTCGAGCAACAGGTCAGCCATCCGGTGCTGCAAGGCCTGGAAGCTGCCGATCGGCACGCCGAACTGCTTGCGGGTGCGCAGATACTCGAGCGTATAGTCCTTCGCGACATCCATCGCGCCGACTGCCTCGGAACACAGCGCGAGCACGCCGCAGCCAATGCCGTATTCGAGCGTCGCAAAACCATCGCCGGCCGTGCCGAGCAAGCAGTCATCACCGAGCGCGACGTCGTCGAACGTGACTTCAGCCGCGCGGCCGCCGTCGATCTTGCGATAGCCGCGCACGTTCACGCCCGCTGCGTCGCGAGGCACGAGCAACAACGCGATGCCGTCTTCATCGTCGTCCGCGCCGTGCGTGCGCGCCGAGACCAGATACGACCCGGCGCTTTCGCCTTGCTGAACCACCGCCTTCGCGCCGTTCAGACGCCATGCGTCGCCGCTGCGCGCGGCACGTGTCGTCACGCGCGACAGTTCATAGTGACTATCAGGCTCGCCATGCGCGAGCGCGACGAGCCGCGAGCCGTCGATCAATCCGGCAAGCATCGCTTTCTGCGTATCGTTGCCGCTGCGTGCAATGGCCTTGCCGACGATCAGTGTGTCGAGAAACGGCTCGACCACGAGACCGCGGCCCAGGCTCTCGAACACCACGGCGATATCGAAGCCGCTGCCGCCAAAGCCACCCTGCGCTTCATCGAACAACGCGCCGATCATGCCGAGTTCTGCGAAGCGATTCCACAGCTCGGCGCTGAAGCCTTCCGCCGAACGCGCGATCTTGTCGCGCGTCTCGAAGCCGTATTGCTCGCTGATGAAGCGATTGAGCGTATCCGCCAGCATGCGGCGGTCTTCGGTGTGCAGGAAATTCATGGAGTGCGCCTCTTACAGTCCCAGGATCATTTTGGAAATTATGTTCTTCTGGATTTCGTTCGAGCCGCCGAAGATCGACAGCTTGCGATTGTTGAAATACAAGGAAGCGGCGCTTGCAGCCTCGTCCGGGCCGACCGGTGTGCCTTCATATCCGTCGTGCAATGCCTCCTCGATGAAGGGCTGCGCGTAGGGTCCCATCGCGCGCCGCGTGAGCGACGAGATTTCCTGGCGGATCTCGGTGCCGCGAATCTTCAGCATCGAACTCTCCGCGCCCGGCACGCCGCCGCCGGCCACCGCGGCGATCACGCGCAGGTTGGTGGTCTTCATGTTCTCCAGGTCGATCTCGACGCGCGCCATGCGAGCCGCGAACTGCGGATCGTCCGCGAGCGGCCGGCCATTGCGCCGCTGTTTCGCGGCGATCTTGCGCAGCCGATTGAGCGCGGCGACCGAGAAGCCGACGCCCGCGATATTGGTGCGTTCATACGTGAGCAGGTATTTGGCGTAGGTCCAGCCCTTGTTCTCTTCGCCGACGAGGTTCTCAGCCGGCACGCGCACATCGGTAAAAAACACTTCGTTGACTTCATGCTCGCCATCGAGCGTGATGATCGGCCGTACTTCGACGCCGGGCGTATTCATGTCGATCAGCAGGAAGCTGATGCCTTCCTGCTTGCGCACGTCGGTGGCGGTGCGGACCAGGCAGAAGATCATGTTCGCGTAGTGGCCGAGCGTGGTCCACGTTTTCTGGCCGTTGACGATGTAGTGCTCGCCTTGCGCATCGGCGCCGCGCACGGCAGTGGTTTTAACCGAAGCCAGGTCGGAGCCCGCGCCGGGTTCCGAGTAGCCCTGGCACCACCAGTCGGAGCCGTCGAGAATGCGCGGCAGCCAGTGGCGCTTTTGCGCTTCGTTGCCGTATTTGATCAGCACCGGACCGAGCATGTTGACGCCGAACGGCACGACGCGCGGCGCACCCGCCAATGCACATTCGTTCTCGAAGATGAATTTTTGCACCGCGCTCCAGCCGGGACCGCCATACTCCTTCGGCCAATGATTGGCGAGCCAGCCTTGTGCGTTGAGGACCGCGTGCCACTCGGCCATGTCGGCGCGCGTCAGGCGCCGGCCGCCGTGCACCTTGTCGGCGAGACGCTGCGGGAGCTTGTCACGCAGAAAACCGAGTACTTCGGCGCGGAAGGCTTCTTCTTCAGGCGTGAAGTTCAGATCCATAGCGGGTTCTTCCGTAGATATTGGGCAGACAGGCGGCGCGCGCGTCGCCGCCTGTCGATGTGCTGTTAGACGCGCCGTTTCAAACCGTCTGATTGAGGGTCGCGAAATCGGCGCCGCGTTCGACCAGTTCCACCAGCAACGGCGACGGCTGCCAGAACAGCGGGTCTTCCTTGGCGAACTCACGGATATCGGCAAGGATCGTCGGCAGACCGGCCATGTCCGCATATTTCATCGGACCGCCGCGATAACGCGGAAAGCCGTAACCGTACAGGAAGGCGACGTCGACATCGAGCGGCCGTAGCGCGATGCCTTCATGCACGACGTTGGCGCCTTCGTTGATCATCGCGGCCATATAGCGGCGGATGATTTCTTCGTCGGTGAAGGTGCGCGGGGTGATGCCGGCGCGTTTGCGCTCGGTGTCGATGATCGCTTCGACTTCAGGGTCGGGTGTGCCGCTGCGGGATCCTTCGGGATACAGATAAAAACCGTGTCCCGTCTTCTGGCCGAACCAGCCGCGTTCGCAAAGACGGTCGGCGATCTGCACGTAGCGAGCTTGCGGATTACGCGTGGCGGCGCGCCGCTTGCGCGCGGCCCAGCCGATGTCGCCGCCCGCCAGATCGACCACCTGGAACGGACCCATCGGAAAGCCGAAAGCGCGCACGGCTGCATCGATCTGATAGGGCGATGCGCCGTCTTCCATCATTGCATCGGCGGCGGCGCGATACACGGCGAGCACGCGGTTGCCGATGAAGCCGTCGCACACGCCTGCGCGCACCGGCGTCTTCTTCAGCTTCTTCGCGAGTTCGAACGCGGTGGCGACCACGTCCGCGCTGACCTGCTTCGGCACCACCACTTCCAGCAGCTTCATGACGTTGGCGGGGGAGAAAAAGTGCAGGCCGATCACGTCGGCCGGGCGCGCGACGCTGGCCGCGAGCGCGTCGATGTCGAGATACGAGGTGTTGGTCGCGAGTACCGCGCCCGCTTTGCAGACGCGGTCGAGTTCGGCGAACACCGCTTGCTTGACCGGCATGTCTTCGAATACCGCTTCGATCACCAGATCGGCGTCGGCGAGCGCGTCGTACGAAGTGCTGCCGCTCCAGCGCGCCATCACGTCCGTTTTCGCGGCGGTGCTCATGCGGCCTTTGGCGATCAGGCCGTCGTAGACCTTGTCGATGTGCGCACGGCCGCGCGCGAGCGACGCGTCGTCGCGTTCGATCATCGTCACCGGCAGCCCCGCGTCGAGCACCGCGACCGCGATGCCCGCGCCCATCGTGCCGCCGCCGACCACGCCGATCTTGCCGAGCGCGCGCGGTTTCGCGTCGCGTGTTTCCGGCGCCTTGAGCACCTCGCGTTCGGCAAAGAACGCGTGGATCAGCCCCGCGCGCTGCGGGCTGTCGAGACATTGCAGAAAGAGCTTGCGCTCGAGTCGCAGGCCGTCTTCGAACGGCTGTTCGATGGCGGCTTCCACCGCCTCGACGATCTTCATCGGCGAGAACAGGCCGCGCGATTTCTTCGCCGTTTCCGCACGCGCCGCAGCGACCGCGGCAAGATTCGCGGCGCGATCGCTCAGCGCGCCGGCGTCGCGCGTGCGGCGCACCGGCGCGTGCGCGGCCAGCAGTTCGTGCGTGTAGGCGAGGGCTTCGGCAAGAATGTCGCCGCTGCTGCCGAGCCGGTCGACGAGACCCAGCGCGTGCGCCTCCTTCGCACTGACATGGCGGCCGCTCAGGATCAGATCCAGCGCGGCCTGCGCGCCCACCAGACGCGGCGTGCGCTGCGTGCCGCCCGCGCCGGGCAGCAGACCGAGTTGCACTTCCGGCAAACCGAGCTTCGCACCGTCGACGGCCAGCCGATAATGTGCTGCCAGCGCCACTTCCAGGCCGCCGCCGAGCGCGGCGCCGTGAATCGCCGCCACGACCGGCTTGGCGCACGCTTCGATGCGGTTGCACAGGTCCGGCAGCGAAGGCGGAACCGGCGGTTTGCCGAACTCGCGAATATCCGCGCCGGCGATGAAGTTGCGGCCGGCGCCGACGATCAGCACCGCCTCGACGGCCGGCTCGGCGTCCGCGGTCTCGATCGCGGTGAGCAGGCCGCGCCGCACATCGGCGGAGAGCGCGTTGACGGGCGCGTGGTCGATCGTCACCAGCAGCACTTTGCCGCGCAATTCGCGCGTCACGACGTCGGCCGAAGGGTTGAGGGTCATGGTCTTGTCTCCTGACTGTTATCGAGGCATGCCGATCTGGCGGACTCTCCGAATGTCCCGATTGTCGGTTGGACAAGGTTTATTGACAATTACATGGACGGTTGACAGACTGTCAAAATTATTTTGACAAAGGTGTCGCCATGGACGTCAATTCGTTGACCTTGCTGGTGGATATCCTCGACGCGGGCAACCTCAGCGAAGCCGCGCGGCGGCTGAAGATGAGCCGCGCGAACGTGAGCTATCACCTGAACCAGCTCGAGCGCTCGATCGGCTTGCAACTGGTGAGGCGCACTACCCGCCGGGTCGAGCCGACCGAAATCGGTCTGCAACTGTACGAACACGGCCGCACGATTCAGAACGCGCTGCTCGCCGCGCACGAGTCGGTCACGACGCTTGGGCAAAGCTTGCAGGGGCGGGTGCGGTTGAGCGTGCCGAGCGGTTACGGGCAACTGGTGATGGCGGACTGGCTGATTGCGTTCAAGCGTCTCTATCCGGGCATCGTGCTGGACGTGATGTTCGAGAATCGCGTCGAAGATTTGATGCGCGATGAGGTTGATATCGCGGTGCGGGTAATGTCGGAGCCGCCGCAGAATCTGGTCGCGCGCGATATGGGGCCGGTGAGATATGTTGCTTGCGCTTCGCCGGCTTTTGCCGGGAGCCATGGCATGCCGGAGAAGCTCGACGATCTGCGGACCGCGCCGCTGATCACCGCGGCAGTGGTCGGCAAACAGCTGCGCGTTGCAGCCTATCTGCGCGACGTGCGGCATGAAGTGCTGCTGGAGCCGACGATCATTTCCGAGAACTTTTTGTTTTTGCGTCAGGCTGTGCTGGCGGGTCTTGGTGTGGGGCTCGTGCCTGATTATGTGGTGCAGGAGGATCTTCGCCGCGGCGACGTGGTGACTGCGCTCGATGAGTGGCGGCTCAGTATCTTTGGGACGCACATGTACATGCTGTATATGCCGAATCGGCATCACACCCGGGCCGCTTCGACGTTTATCGAGTTTATGTTGGAGCAGGCGAGAGGGAGTGGGCGCGGTTGAGCGCTTGAGCCCGGAGGTTCTGTGTCTGGTTTCCCCGACTGCACCGCGTGCGTCGCCCACAGGTATGCTTGGGGTGCCTGTCGTGGTTGTGCCGTTCTTTACGGCGGAGCGGGGTAGTACTTCAAAACATTCGGGGTGGAGAGGGCGATGAAATTGATGATCGGATTTCTAGCGCTGCTTGCGCTAGCCGTTATCGTCGTACTGATCTCCCGCCTGCCCAGCGAACACGCCATTCGGTTCGCCGGCTATGCAGCGACCGCCGCGTTCGCGGCTCTCGTCGGATTGCTGCTTCGGTGGCGCGCCAGTCGGGCCGCCCGGAACAAGCGTGCAGGATAAAGGACCGGCTGCCGCCGGTCCCACACTGTCGGCTATTTTGCGTATGGACGGCCGCATCATTTGATGCAGGCGCAACTGGATCGGTATCCGCCGTGCGTGACGCCGTATCGCAGCTTGAGGCGGATGCCCGGAAGCGCATGACGAGCGAAAACAACGGCCGCTGCGTTTTATCGCAGCGGCCGTTGTTTATGGCAAGACGTTTAACTGAAGCTCAAGCGCCCAGCGCCGGATCGCTCATGCTGCTATTGCCGGTTTCCACGTGTCCGGCAAGGCGTCGTGCGAAGGTGGGATCGGTATCGACTGTGATCGCCAGGTCATACCAGCCATGCGCGTTGCGCAGATCGAGGTACAGCTGTTCGGTATCGCCGCCGCGCACCGAATGCCTGATCACGTTGTTCGGGTCATACGCGTTGACGATGGTGAACTGGCAACGCGCGCTGCCCACATTCTCCAGACGTAGTTGCAGATTCCCGTTCGCGACGTCGTAACCTTCGGCGACTTCAGGCCGTGCGATATCGCCCCCGTTCCACCAGCTTCTGGCAATCGGCGTGCCCGAGAAGCGCCGCAGAAAACCGTTCGGGCCGTGCACGGTGAAATCGTACGAGCCGTCGGGATTCAGCGGCAACTGGTCCTGAAGGCGTTTGCCCGCTTCGACCGTATAGGTGCGCGGCGCGTCGAGGCTATACGCCGTATAAACGAGAAACACTGCGCCGGCGCGGCCCGTGTTGACGAAACGCATCGCCAGCTTGCCGGCCGCGCCCTCGCCGTGTACCCGCACGAACAGTTCGTACGGCAGCGCGCGAGCCGGGCGCACGCCGGGTTCCTGCCTGGGCACAGCCTGGACGGCCGGCGGCAGCGGAATATAGTCAGGGTGGCGATTGTGATCGGGCGGCACATAAGCGCTCGTGCTCGGCAGCGTCGGGAAAGCGTCGTTCGGGTTGCTGAAGTTGAACGCCGACATCAGATCGCCGCACACCGCGCGGCGCCACGGGGTGATGTTCGATTCGCCGAGATTGTGCTGCTGGCCGAAGCGCTTTTCGATGAAGCGGATCACCGACGTATGGTCGAACACTTCCGAACACACGTAGCCGCCTTTCGACCACGGCGAGACGACCAGCATCGGCACACGCGGGCCGAGACCGTACGGGCCGGCGACCGTCTTCGAGTCGCCCGGATAGATTTCATTGCTGGTATCGACCGTCGACAAACCGTTCGCACTCGACGCCGGCGCGAACGGCGGCGCCATGTGATCGAAGAAGCCGTCGTTCTCGTCGTAGTTGATCAGCAGCACCGTCTTGCTCCACACCTCGGGATTGGAGGTGAGAACCTGCAAGACCTGGTCGATGTACCACGCGCCGTAGTTGGCGGGCCAGTTCGGATGCTCGGAATACGCTTCCGGCGCGACGATCCACGAGACTTGCGGCAGCGCGTTGTTCTGCACGTCGCGCTTGAGAATGTCGAAGTAGCCGTCACCCTTCGCCGCGTTGGTGCCGGTGCGCGCGTTGTCATACAGCGGATTGCCCGGCTGCGCGTTGCGGTACTGGTTGAAGTAGAGCAGCGAGTTGTCGCCGTAGTTGCCGATGTACGCATTTTGCGTCCAGCCCCACGAGCCGTTCGCGTCGAGACCGGTGCCGGCGTCCTGGTAGATCTTCCACGAGATGCCCGCATTTTGCAGCACTTCCGGATAGGTCGACCAGCCGTAGCCGAGTTCGGAGTTGTCGATCACCGGACCGCCGCCGTTGCCGTCGTTGCCGACCCAGCCGCTCCACATGTAGTAGCGGTTCGGATCGGTCGGGCCCATCAGCGAGCAGTGGTAGGCGTCGCAAATCGTGAAGGCGTCGGCGAGTTGATAGTGAAACGGGATGTCGTCGCGCGTGAGGTAGGCCATCGTCGTGGCGCTCTTGGCAGGCACCCATTGATCGTAGCGGCCGCCGTTCCATGCGGCGTGCGTGCTGTTCCAGTCGTGCGCGAGGTCTTGCAGGAATTGCAGGCCGAGGTTCGGCGCGCTCGGACGGAACGGCAGCACGTAGCCGAGATCGGCGGCGAGCGGCTGATACCACACTGGCTTGCCGTTGGGCAGCGTGATCGCGCGCGTATCGCCGAAACCGCGCACGCCCTTGAGCGTGCCGAAGTAGTGGTCGAACGAGCGGTTTTCCTGCATCAGCACGACGATGTGTTCGACGTCGCGAATGCTGCCGGTCTGGTTGTTGGCGGGGATCGCGAGAGCGTTGCGGATGCCCGGCGGCAGCATGCTCAACGCGGTGACGGAACCGGCGGCATGCGCGGCGGAGCGCAGAAAATCACGGCGATTTTTTAAGGTCATGGTTTTGGCTTTCGATCTTCACTGGAGAGGAACGAAACGCGCAGCCTTGGCGTGAGCCGCGCGTCGCGAGGGTCACGGAAATCAATCTACGGTGTGAATGACGGGTGTGGCGAGTGGCGCCGACGCGGCGGCCGGCAGAGCGGTGTCGGCGCCTGCTGCAAGCCGCGCGGGGGTTTGAATCGTGAGAGCGGGTGATACGGGTGAGGCGGAAGACGGGTTCGCCGACAAGACCTGCGCGGTGCTGCTGTTCTGATCAGCGGTGCTGCTGGAATGAACGGTGCTGGTGCCGGGCGCCTTGTCGTCGTCATTGCTGCATGCGCTGATCAGCGCGCAGAAGGACGCGGCAATCAGCGCTCCTGTCAAACGTTTGCGACGTGATGCAGCAACAGGCTTCGACACGACGGACATGGAATGTCTCCGGCACGGGGGACGGTGCGCGAGGGCATGCAGGTGCCCAGGTCAGCGATCGGAAGAATAATCGCTTACCCGTGTAACTTTTGTGAAGGTGCGGTGAGGAGGTGCCGCTGCCCATGGGTCGGACAGCGGCAACGCGGCGTTTTACTTCTCGATGTTCAGAAACGGCAGCGGCGCGCCGGCGCCCATGTAGGTCGGCAGCTTGCCGTCCCAGCGGTTGATCGCCTGCAACTGCAGATATTCCTGACCACCGTTGGTCTTGACGGCCTGCGCCTGAATCGCGATCGATTCCGCTTCGCCGCGCGCTTTGGCGATCTGCTGGTCCGCTTCGAACTTCACGCGCGCAAGTTCGCGCTCGGCCTGTTCGGCGCGCTGGCTCGCGGTGACCTTTGCTTCGATTGCCTGATCGAACGCGGCGCTGAATTTGAAGTTGGTGATGTTGATGTCCTGAATCAGGAAGCCATAACCTTTGAGCTTGGTAATCAGGCCGCTCATGATGTCGGTTGACACCTGCTGTCGCTTCGTGACCAGTTCCTCGGCTGTGTAGCGTGCCGCGACCGCCTTGAACACTTCGAACATCGCAGGCTGCACATACGACGCCTCATACTCGAGCGAAGGCGCCATGGCATAGAGCGCGCGGACCTTGTTCGGATCGACGCGGTAGTTCATCGTCAGATCGGTATGGACCGATTGCAGATCTTTCGACGCCGCCTGAGCGCCTTCCACCTTGGCGACATCCAGCCCGATGAACACTTCGTGCACGCGCGAAACCGGACTGACCAGATGCGGGCCTTCGGATAGTGTTTCGGATTCGATATGTCCGAATGTGGTCACCACGCCGATGCGCGATTGCGAAACCTGGGTAAAGCACGAAAACAGAAGCCCGGCAGCCGTGACCAAGACGAATGCAATCACGCCGTAGCGCATTTGTGGCTGGTGATCCTTACGTAGCGATTTCGACGCGAATACCGCTGCGGCGCCAATAACGAATGCAAAGAAAAGAACAACGATGATCTGGCCCATATCAATAATCTGTCAGGTGAAAGAATACAAAGGAGAAAAGAGAAAGGGCCGGCTGGATCATCCGCTTCGCGCGGCCGGCCCGGAGCATGCGTGCAACAGAAAGCGGGAAAAGCGGGCGGTGAATCTGGAATGGAAATGGTGAATTGAGCAGACGAGCTGTTTGACGCAGCGGGATGAATGCGCTCAATGAAGCGTGCGGCTGAGCGGAATCACGGAACCAGACAGCTTCATTGGCATTGAATCGATGTGAAATCCGATACGCGGTCCGATACGCGGTCCGATACGCGGTCTGATGCGCGGTCTGATGCGCGGTCTGATGCGCGGTCCGATGTTGGGTCCGATGTTGGGTCATTAAGCGGATTTGTTGTTTTAATGTTTCTGGCGATTAAGGAAATCGGCGAGGTTGCGCGGAAGTCTACAAGTGTTTTGAATGCTTGCCCAATAATATCTCTTGTGCGAAGCACACTTGTTAACGTGTGCCGCATAAAAAAACTGCGCCGGGTGGCGCAGTTGCATAACGGTTCAAACGAACGGGTTTCAGCTAACGCTGTTTCGCAACGAACGCCGCTATCGCCTCATTCAACGCGTCTGGCGCGTCGCGATGCGGCGAGTGTCCGCAAGCATCGAGTTTGACCAGTTCAGCATGGGGCACGCGCCCGGCGATCGTATCGATCTGCGCCATCGTGCCGTAGTTGTCGTCATGGCCTTGTACCGCGAGCAAGGGCTTGCGGATGCTCGCCAGTTCCCCGGCGATGGTCCACGCCCTGAAGGCCGGATTCAACCAGATATCGTTCCAGCCGTAGAACGCGGAGTCGACGTCGGCGTGATAGCGGCTGAGTTTGCTGCGCAGATCGGTGGTCTCGTACAACTGCCTGGTTTGCGCGATGCTCTCCACAGAAATGTCTTCGACGAATACGTGCGGCGCAATAGCCACCGCGCCCGCCAATGCATCTGGAAACAGCGCCGCATACAGCAGCGCGATCGAGCCGCCGTCGCTATGGCCGATCACCCACATGCGCTTGCGCTCCTGCATGTCGATAGCGAGCGCATCGAGCAAAGCGGGCAGGATATCGCGCGCTTGCGCCGTCATGAAGTCGACGGGCCACTTCACCTGATGCGCACGCGCCGTCGAGCGTCCATAGCCGGGACGCGAATACACCAGCCCACGCATGCCGAGCCGCTCGCACAAACGCTGCGGCCAGTCGCGCCACATCGCAATCGAACCGAGTCCTTCGTGCAGGAACACGGCGATCGGCGCATCGCCGGCGGTCTCGCCGGCTGCCTCATTGACCCAGCGATATTCGATACTCAATGGCCCATGTGCCGCCGTAGCGGGAAGTTCGGCGAAGTCGCTATCCGTGGTTGCGGTTGCGGGGTTCTGCATGGATCACCTTATGACTGTTCGCGCAGTTTGAAGCGTTGAATCTTGCCGGTGGCGGTCTTGGGCAAGTCGTCGACGAACACGATATCGCGCGGGTACTTATGCGGCGCGAGCCGTTCCTTGACGAAGGCTTTCAACTCGTCCGCGAGTATCTCAGACGGCGCGAATTCGCGCTTCAACACGACGAACGCACGCGTCTTGACGAGCCCGCCATGATCCACGCCGACCACTGCCGCTTCCAGCACCGCGTCATGCTGCACCAGCAGCATCTCCACTTCGACCGGCGACACATACTGACCGCTGACCTTCAGCATGTCGTCGCTGCGGCCCGCGTACACATAGCAGCCGTTCGCGAGGCGGCAATACTTGTCGCCGCTGCGAATCCATTCGCCGAGAAAGGTGGCGCGCGACTTCTCGCGATTGCTCCAGTACATCAGCGCGGCGCTTGGCCCCTTGATATACAGATCGCCGACTTCGCCATCGGGCACGAGGTGGCCCGCTTCGTCGCGCAGTTCGACTTCATAGCCGGGCACGGGCCGTCCCGTGGTGCCATATTCGACAGCGCCCGCGCGATTCGACAGGAAGATATGCAGCATCTCGGTCGAGCCGATGCCGTCGAGAATTTCGCAGCCGAAGTGCGCGGTAAAGCGCTCGCCGATTTCGCGCGGCAACGCTTCGCCTGCCGACGTGCACACGCGCATCGCGACATCGGCGCGCGCGGGCAGATTGGGCGACACCAGCATGCTCGCGTACAGGGTCGGCACGCCATAGAACACGGTCGGCCGATGCTTGACGAGGCGCGTAAAAATGGCGTCGGCGGTGGGGCGCTCCGCCATCAGCACCGCGGTTGCGCCGACCGACAGCGGGAACGTCAGGCCGTTGCCGAGACCATAGGCAAAGAACAGCTTGGCCGCGGAAAACACCACGTCGTCTTCCACGATGCCGAGAATCGGCTTCGCATACAACTCGGCGGTCCAGTACAGATTCGCGTGGGTGTGGACCGTGCCCTTCGGCTTACCGGTCGAGCCCGACGAATACAGCCAGAACGCGATGTCGTCGGCACCGCTCGCGGCCGGTTTGGCGGCGGGCGTGGCGGCGTCGAGCAGATCTTTCAGCAGCGGCGCCGCAACAGGTTGGTCTTCCGGCGGCTGCGAGACGATCAGCTGGCAGCCGTCATGTTCGGCGGAAGCCAGCGCCTGGGTGACGTTCGGCAGCAGCGCGCCGGATGCGATCACGGCGCGCGCGTGGCTATGCGTGAGCATGTAGACGTAATCCGCGGCGGTGAGCAGCGTGTTCGCCACCACCGGCACGACGCCTGCATGGAGCGCACCGAGAAAGGCGATCGGCAACTCGGCAGTATCGAGCATCACGAGCAGCACGCGTTCTTCCGGATGCACGCCGAGCGTGCGCAGCGCACTCGCGAAGCGCCGGGCGCGGTCTTCGAGTTCGCCGTAAGTGATGGCGCCGGCGTCGTCGATATAAGCCGTCTTGGCCGCGCGCGTTTCATTCAGGTGAAACAGATAGGCCGCGAAATTGAATTGCGCGGGCGGTGGCTCGACCGTCGCGGCGGGCTGACTCGCAGCGGGTTCCAGCAGGGCTTCCATATGTCTCCTCCATCGGGTGAGGGCGGTCCGGCTGTTATGTGCTCATGATCCGCTCGATGCTTGCTTGCCGCCTGTGTGCACCTGGTGCTGTTACACCGTGGGCAAATTCGTCGTTTGCGTCAGGGCGTCGATTGCCGCGCTCGATGCCTGAACGGCCGAGCGCCGGTGATAGAAACCCAATGCGCGAATCCCGCCCAGTTCTTCGCCGCCGCCCGCGCGCCCCGGGCCGCCATGCAGCGACATCGGCATCACGTTGCCGTGGCCGGTCTGGCTCTGCTGGACGGCTGGCGAGATTGCGTGCACGCGACCGTGCGAGTCGGCGAGTTCCAGTGCGAGCCGGCCGAGATGCGCATCGTCGTTCGAATAGATCGAGGCGACGAGCGAACCTTGGCCGCGTCGCGCGAGTGCGACGGCGTGGGCTTCGGGCAGCACGTTTGCGTCGGTGCTTGCGTCGGTGTTTGCGTCGGTGCTTGCGACTCGGTAGGGCGCGACGGTCGCCACCGGTCCGAATACCTCGACGTCGTGCAGCAGCGTCGCACTGTCCGGATCGTGGACGACGAACAGATGTGGCGCGACGCAAGCCGCAATCGTTGCGTCCGCATCGATGAGCGGTACAGCCGAGCCGTCATACGCGAGCACGGCTTCCTCGCGCAGTGCGGCGATGCCGGCCAGCACGTTCTCGTATTGCGCCCGGCTCACGAGCGAGCCCATCCGCACGGCGTCGTTGCGCGGATTGCCGACCGTGATCTTCGCGAGTTTCGCTTTGAGCGCATCGAGCACCGCTTCGAGCGCGGCTTCCGGTACGAACGCGCGCCGGATCGCCGTGCATTTCTGACCGGACTTGACGGTCATTTCGCGTACCACTTCCTTGATGAAGAGCTCGAACGCCGGCGTATCGGGCGTTGCATCGGCGCAGAGAATCGCGCTGTTCAGACTGTCCGCTTCGACATTCAGACGCGCGCCGCGCTGCACGCATGCCGGATGGGCGCGCAGCGCCGCAGCGGTTTCGGCGGAACCGGTGAAGGACACCACATCGAATGCCCGCACCTGATCGAGCAGACCCGCCGAACCGCCGCAGATCACCGACAACGCGCCGGCCGGCAGAATGCCCGCGTCGACCACGTCGGCGACCATGCGCTGGGTGAGCCACGCGGTTGCCGTGGCGGGCTTGATGATGACCGGCACGCCGGACAGCAACGCAGGCGCTGCTTTCTCCCACAAGCCCCACGACGGGAAATTGAAGGCGTTGATAAAGAGCGCCACGCCGCGCGTCGGCGTGAGCACGTGTTGCACGCTAAAAGTTTGATCCTTGCTCAACGAGACGGCGTTGCCGTCGCGCAGTGCGTGCACGTCGCCGAGCGACGTGCCGAGTTTCGCGTAGTACGACAGCGTAAAAATTCCGCCGTCGATATCGACCGCCGAATCGTTGCGCGTGGTGCCGGAGTTGGCGGTAGCGATCTCGTAGTAGCCGTCGCGCTTCGTTTGCAGCAGCTTGACGATGTCGGCGAGGCGGGCGGCGCGTGCGGAGTAGGTCAACGCACGCAGCGCGGCGCCCCCTGTTTCGCGGGCGAAATCGAATGCTTGTGCGAGGTCGAGGCCCTGGCTCGAGACACGCGCGAGTTCTTCGCCGGTCACCGGATCGGTGAGCGTGATGCCTTCGCCGCCGCCCGCGACCCATTGGCCGGCAACGTAGTTCTTCAATAATTCGGTCATGGCGCAGATCTCGCGGTAGTCAGGCAGAAGTGAATTCGATCGCGCCTTGCGGCAGCAGATACAGCACCAGCGCCTGACCGTTCGCGACGGTCGGACGATGCGCGCTGCCGGGGCCGTACACGCACCAGCCCGCCGGATGGCCGTCGAAGGTGGCGCCTTCGGTGAGCGGCATGATCAGATCGATCTCGCCGTGCGGATGAACGTGATGCGGACCAGCAATATCCTTCATGTCGACCACGTCGACGGAAAAGCCGTGGGTGTCTGGCAGCGCCTTGAAGATACGGCCATAGCGGATGCCGCCGCCTTCGCGATTGCACAGCCAGCCTTCAGCGATGCCTGTGCGGCAGGCCTCCGCAAGTTCGTGGAAGGTTGCGCCGTCGGCCGGATAGGTGTCGTTCAGCCATGTGGCCAGTGCACTGTCGAGCGGCCGGCCGGCGAGTTGCTCTGTCACGCCCGCAATCAGGCGTTGGAAATCATGTGGGGACATGCGAGCCTCCAGATATGCGCGCTCACGCACCTTAGTTCATGCGTGTTCGAGCGCCGTCTCCGTTGCGCCGCCGAAAAATCTCGACGGCGTTTGTTATTGGATCAATATTTGGCGAAAATTAACCGTTCACCCAGTGCGTGTCAAGCACTATAGTACATATATCGTGGTCGAGAGGTAGATAAACATGAATCAAAATTACACTTCCGCGCCGCTGGACGAACCCGCCGGTGAAGACGCGAGCCGCGCAGGTCGGGCCGAAAGCGGGGCCGAGCGCGGCGGCGAGCGCGAGGAGCGCGATCCGTTTCTGACTGCGATGGGCGAACGCGTGCGCCTGCTGCGCGCGCGCCGCGGCATGACCCGCAAGACGCTGGCGACTGAGACCGGCTTGTCGGAGCGCCATCTGGCGAATCTGGAGTCGGGCGTGGGCAATGCGTCGGTGCTGGTGCTGCGGCAGATTGCGGCGACGCTGAACTGCCCGCTGGCCGAGGTGATCGGCGATGAGACCACCGCTTCCGCCGAGTGGCTGCTGATCCGCGAACTGCTGCAAGGACGCGATCAGGCCGCGTTGCGGCGTGCCCGCGTGGCGCTGGCCGAGATGTTCGCGCAAGCGCCGCGCGACCCGCATCGCAAGGACCGGATTGCGTTGATCGGCCTGCGCGGCGCGGGTAAATCCACCTTCGGCAGAATGCTGGCGCAGGAGCGCAAAGTGCCGTTCGTCGAGCTGACGCGCGTGATCGAGCAACTCGCGGGCTGTCCGCCGTCGGAGATTCATTCGCTCTATGGCGCAAGCGCTTATCGGCGCTATGAGCACCGCGCGCTCGAGGCGGTGATTCAGGAGCACGAGCGCGCTGTGATCGCGTCGCCCGGCGGCCTGGTGTCGGAATCGGGCACCTTCAACGCGCTGCTCTCGCACTGCTTCACGGTGTGGTTGCAAGCCACGCCGGAAGAGCATATGCGCCGGGTGGTCGCGCAAGGCGATCTGCGGCCGATGTCGGGTAACAAGGAGGCGATGGACGACCTGAAGCGCATCCTGGCCGGGCGCAGCGAGCTATATGGCCGCGCCGACATGAGCTTCGACACCAGCGAGAAAACCCTCGCCGACGCCTACCTGCAATTGCGCGACCGGCTTGCGGCAAGGCTCGCGGCCGAAACGCCGGACGACGCACGGGTAAGCTGAAGTGCAGCCGCGCGCCAGGGTTTACTAGCAAACATGCACTAAAGTGCTTTACATGGGTATGACGATGCACTATTGTTCAAAAAACAAGTTTTGCTTCGTCCAGTCAGGAGACGCCCCATGTCCACAGCAGAAACCGCTATCGCGCCGGTCGATTACCGCACCGATCCCTCGCAGTACAAGCACTGGAAGCTGACTTTCAACGGTCCCGTCGCGACGCTCGGCATCGATATCGCCGAGGACGGCGGGATTCGCGACGGCTACAAGCTGAAGTTGAATTCGTATGACCTCGGCGTCGATATCGAACTGCATGACGCGATACAGCGCATCCGTTTCGAGCATCCCGAAGTCAGGACGGTCGTGCTGACGAGCCTGAAGGACCGCGTGTTCTGCTCGGGCGCCAACATCTTCATGCTGGGTCTGTCGACCCACGCGTGGAAGGTCAACTTCTGCAAGTTCACCAACGAGACGCGCAACGGTCTGGAAGACTCGTCGCGTCATTCTGGCCTGAAGTTTCTCGCTGCCGTGAACGGTGCGTGCGCCGGCGGTGGTTATGAACTCGCCCTGGCTTGCGACGAAATCTATCTGGTCGATGACCGCTCGTCGTCGGTGTCGTTGCCGGAAGTGCCGCTGCTTGGCGTGCTGCCTGGTACGGGCGGCCTGACGCGCGTGACCGACAAGCGCCGCGTACGCCACGACCGTGCCGACATTTTCTGCACGGTGGTCGAAGGGATTCGCGGCGAACGCGCGAAAGAATGGCGTCTGGTGGACGAAGTCGTGAAGCCGAACCAGTTCGATCAGGCGATCCAGGCCCGCGCACTCGAACTTGCCGCGCAAAGCGATCGCCCGTCCGACGAGCGGGGCGTGACGCTGACGCGGGTCGAGCGCACCGATCGCGACGACGGCCTCACCTACAAAACGCTCGACGTCACGATCGATCGTTCCAGGCGCATCGCTACGTTTACCGCCAAAGCGCCGCAAGCGGAACAACCTGCTGACATCGACGCAATCGTCGCTGCAGGCGCGAACTGGTGGCCGCTGCAATTCGCCCGCGAACTGGACGACGCGATTCTGTCGATGCGCACCAACGAGCTCGAGGTCGGCACGTGGGTCTTCAAGACAGAAGGCGATGCGCGCAACGTGCTCGCCGCGGACGCCGTGCTGATGCAACACAAGAACCACTGGTTCGTGCGCGAGACGATCGGCCTGCTGCGCCGCACGCTGGCGCGCATCGACGTGTCGTCGCGCTCGCTGTTCGCGCTGATCGAGCCGGGTTCGTGCTTTGCGGGTACGTTCGCGGAACTCGCCTTCGCCGCCGACCGCACTTATATGGCCGCGCTGCCGGGCAATGAAGACGAAGAGCCGGTGATCAAGCTTTCGGAAGTCAATTTCGGCCTCTATCCGATGGTGACGCAACAATCGCGTCTCGCGCGCCGCTTCTATGAAGAAGCCGGCCCACTCGACGCCGTGCGCTCGAAGATCGGTCAGGCGATCAAACCGGTCGAAGCCGAACGTCTGGGGCTCGTGACCGCATCGCCCGACGATATCGATTGGGCCGACGAAATCCGTATCGCGCTCGAAGAGCGCGCGGCGATGTCGCCGGATGCGTTGACCGGTCTCGAAGCGAATCTGCGCTTCAACGGGCCGGAAACGATGGAGACGCGCATCTTCGGCCGTCTCACCGCCTGGCAGAACTGGATCTTCAACCGGCCGAACGCGGTGGGCGAGAAGGGCGCGCTCAAGGTGTACGGCAAGGGCAGCAAGGCGCAATTCGACGTCTCGCGCGTTTGATACGCGATTGATAGGCGATCGAAGCACGTTTGGACCTGATCGCCGCGACGCAACGCCAACTGCCTGACACGCGCCTCTCACCCTTAAGCACTGCTGTTTCCCGTCCGGGAACCGACCACGGAAGCGACCAAGGAACCGACCATGTCAACGATCAACTACAGCGAAAAGATTCCGAACAACGTCAATCTCGCCGACGACCGTGCGCTGCAACGCGCGCTCGAACAATGGCAGCCGAATTTTCTGTCGTGGTGGGGCGATATGGGCCCGGAAGGCTCGCATGGCTATGACGTGTATCTGCGCACGGCAGTGAGCGTCGATGCGGGCGGCTGGGCGCATTTCGACCATGTGAAGATGCCGGACTATCGCTGGGGCATTTTCCTCACGCCCGGCGAGCAGGACCGCAAGATTCATTTCGGCGAGCACAAGGGCGAGGCCGCGTGGCAGGACGTGCCCGGCGAGCATCGCGCGAATCTGCGCCGCATTATCGTCACGCAAGGCGATACGGAACCGGCCTCGGTCGAGCAGCAGCGGCACCTCGGCCTGACCGCGCCTTCGATGTATGACCTGCGCAACCTGTTCCAGGTGAACGTGGAAGAAGGGCGCCATCTGTGGGCGATGGTGTATCTGCTGCATCGCTACTTCGGCCGCGACGGCCGTGAGGAAGCCGAGGCATTGCTCGGCCGCCGTTCGGGCGACGAAGACAATCCGCGCATTCTCGGCGCATTCAACGAGAAAACGCCGGACTGGCTCGCGTTCTACATGTTCACGTACTTCACCGATCGCGACGGCAAGTTCCAGTTGTCGGCGCTTGCCGAGTCGGGTTTCGATCCGCTCGCGCGCACCACGAAGTTCATGCTGACCGAAGAAGCGCATCATATGTTCGTCGGCGAATCGGGCGTGTCGCGCGTGATCCAGCGCACCGCGCAGGTGATGAACGAACTGGGCACGGACGACGTCAGCAAGATTCGCGCGGCAGGTGTGATCGATCTGCCGACCATCCAGCGCTATCTGAACTTCCATTACTCGGTGACGATCGACCTGTTCGGCGCCGATCATTCGTCCAATGCCGCCACGTTCTACAGCTCGGGTCTGAAGGGCCGCTACGAAGAAGGCAAGCGCGACGACGATCATCGACTGAACGGCCAGAGCTACAAGTTGCTCGACGTGCAGGACGGCAAACTCGTCGAGCGCGAAGTGCCGATGCTCAACGCCATGAACGAAGTGCTGCGCGACGATTACATCAAGGACTCGGTGGCGGGCGTCGGGCGCTGGAACAAGGTGCTGGAAAAAGCCGGCATCGATTTCCGCATGACCGTACCGCATAAAGCATTCAACCGGCAGATCGGCACGTTTGCGGGCACTCGTGTATCGCCGGACGGCCGCGTCATCAGCGAGACGGAATGGGCCGCCAACGAAGCGAAGTGGCTCGCGACCCCGGAAGACCGCGCGTTTGTCGCCTCGCTGATGGGCCGCGTCACAGAGCCCGGCAAGTTCGCGAACTGGATCGCACCGCCAGCGATGGGGGTGAATCGTCAGCCGATCGATTTCGAATACGTGCGCTTTAACTGAGCACGATGCCCGGACGTGCAGCGTCGTATTCGCACGAATTTAAGGTGGAGGAAGTCATGAACGGTCCAGTATCGATCGAGGTTCTCAGGCAGCATCTGATCGATCCGGAAATCTGCATTCGCTGCAATACGTGCGAAGAGACTTGCCCGGTCGACGCGATCACGCACGACGAGAACAACTATGTGGTCAAGGCGGATATCTGCAATGGCTGCATGGCGTGCGTGCCGCCGTGTCCGACCGGCGCGATCGACAACTGGCGCACTGTGTTGAAGGCCGATGCGTATCCCATCGAGGAGCAGTTCACGTGGGACGTGTTGCCCGACCAGAACACGATGGCGGTGCCCGCCGCGGATGAGACCGGCGCATCCGGCGACACGGCTGCGCAGGCGAGCGGCATCGAAGTCGATACCGTGCGCGGTTCGGTCGTGCCGCCGTGGTCCGCCGCGAAGCCGTATGTGAATCTCTACACGCATAAGGATCCGACCACGGCAACGGTGGTCGGCAACTACCGGCTCACCGACAGTTCGACCGATAGCGACATTCATCACATCGTGCTCGATTTCGGCTCGATGCCGTTTCCGGTGCTGGAGGGTCAATCGATCGGCATTCTGCCGCCGGGTTCGACCGCCGACGGCCGCGTGCATCATGCGAGGCAATATTCGATTGCGAGCCCCCGCGACGGCGAGCGTCCCGGCTACAACAACGTCTCGCTGACCGTGAAGCGCGTGAGCCAGGAGCATGGCGACGCCATCGACGGTGTGTGCTCGAACTATCTGTGCGAGCTGAAGAAGGGCGACGTGGTCAAGGTGATCGGGCCGTTCGGCGGCACCTTTCTGATGCCGAATCATCCGAACTCGCATCTGCTGATGATTTGCACGGGCACCGGTTCAGCGCCGATGCGCGCGATGACCGAGTATCGCCGGCGGCGGCGTCTGAAAGGCGCAACCGGCAAGCTGATGCTGTTTTTCGGCGCGCGCACGAAAGAGGAACTGCCGTACTTTGGCCCGTTGACGAATCTGCCGAAAGACTTCATCGATACCACTCTGGCGTTTTCGCGCACAGTGGGGCAGCCCAAGCGTTATGTGCAGGACGCGATGCGCGAACGCGCGGCCGACGTCGCGCACATGCTCAAGGACGACAACACGCATATCTACGTGTGCGGGTTGAAGGGCATGGAAGACGGCGTGCTGCAGGCGCTCAAGGAAATCGGCGAGCAGTACCAGATGGATTGGGAAGCGCTGTGGGTGAAGCTGAAGCGGGAAGGGCGGTTGCATCTGGAGACGTATTGACTGGTTGTTCGTCTCGCCGGGAACGGGCCTGCACGGATGCGGGCCCGGCATTGCTTTACCAGACGGTTTTAACGTGCGAGTAAGCGCGAATTTTTTCGTCCTTTGTTACCAGCGGGACCGCAAACTTGCGAGCAGTCGCGACGATCATCCGGTCGGCAGGATCCTTATGAAATTCGCCGGGAAGATCGACTGATTTTATTGCGATTTCCACATCGACCGGTACGAAACGTACTGCCTCGATGGCCGAAACCGTGGCGAGCCAACTGCTGACATCCATTGAGAGTACGAGTTTTTCCCGTTCCACCAACATGGCGATTTCCCACGCGGAAATCGCCGAGACGATGATTTCGCCGCCGGCCATTTCGTGTGCAATGGCAGCCTTAGCTTTCTTGCTCAACGTCGGATCGCCGGTGACCCACCAGACCAGTGTATGTGTGTCCAGAACGATCACTGCGCCGCCTCCCAGTCATCCTCTCCGACTGGGGTGGTGGGATTGTCGTAGCGCACGACTGAACCGCGCAGCACATCGAGCGGGCTGCGCTCCACGCCGCGATAGGGCCGCACTTCAAGCGCGGGTTTGCCGTGGTCGGTGACGATGACGCTTTCACCGGATGACTCGACCTGCCTGAAGAATTCGAGGGCTTTCGCTTTGAATTCGGACTTCGATACCAGATTGCCTTGCATGATTTTTCCTATAGTCATTTGCCTATAGGCATAATTATAGCCTTATATGACTATAGTAAAGAGGTCATTTCTTTGATGGCATATCTGTTTGCGCCGGCGACACCGCCCCGCACGCCCGAATCACCAGCTGCACGACTTCCTCCGTCGTCGCCTCGAACGCCTTCTGCGACAGCGCGCGCTTTCCTTTGAGCGCGCGAATCTGCGCGTCGAAGTCGGCGTAATGCTGGGTGGTCGCCCAGATCATGTACATCAGCGTTTGCGCGTCCACGGGCGCGAGCAGGCCGCGCGCGATCCAGCTGTCGATCACCGTCACGCGGCTGTCGAGCCACGGCTTCACGCGCCCGGTGAGGATGTCCTGCATATGCTCCGCGCCGTGAATGATCTCGCTTGCCCACACCTTCGAGCCGAGCGGCCGGCGGCGCGACAATTCCATTTTCGCGCGCACGTACCCGCCGATCGCTTCGACGGGGTCGTCGCTGCATTCGAACGTATCGGCGGCGCGATACCAGTCTTCGAACAGATCTTCGAGCACGCGCCGATACAGCGCGAGCTTGGTCGGGAAGTAGTAATGCAGGTTGGCTTTCGGTAAGCCTGCACGTTCGGCGATCATCGCGGTGCTGGTGCCGTCGAGTCCCCGCTCCGCGAAAACCGCTTCGGCGCAGGCCAGAAGATGCGCTTCATTCGACTCGCGAATGTGCGCCTTGCGCCGCCGCAAAGGTGCGCGGGTTGCTTCGTTTATTTCGTCGCTTTCGGTGATGTCGGCCGCCACGTCGTCGTCTCTCATGTTCGCCTTGAGCGGCATGTGCGCCGCGTCGCGCTTCATTCTAGTCGCTTGGACGCTGATGGGCACAAGCATTCGCGGCGCGCGATAAGCGCATGCTGCAACGCAATGGCACGCTTCTCGCTATGTTTCCTACCGTACGAAAAGCATTGATTTGGCGGGTTTAATCGTCTACAACCTGTCCAACTGGACAGGATTGAGAGAGCGGGCGATGCCCCAGGGTTTGCCCTCTGTATAAGAGGCGATCGAAGGCATCGAGTGTGCACCGCCGCCGTGCGGCCACGCCCCAAAACCCGCCGCCGATGCACCAGTTTCATGTCGGTTCACCGAAAGGAGCGAGACGAATGAACGCGGGATCCGAAGCGCAGAAGCACGCCCCGAAGGAAGTCCTCTTGGGGGGCGCACCGAAGGAAGTCCCCTTGGGGGACGCTGAACCCGCTACGTCGATCGAGGTCGACGGCAAGCGGTTGTGGGACAGCCTGATGACGATGGCGAAAATCGGCGCGACGCCGAAAGGCGGTGTCTGCCGCCTTGCACTCACCGATCTCGACAAGCAGGGGCGCGATCTGATCGTCAGTTGGGCGAAGGATGCGGGTTGCACGGTCTCGGTCGATCAGATGGGCAATGTGTTCATGCGCCGCGCCGGGCGCAACCCCGATGCATTGCCGGTGATGACCGGTTCGCACGCGGATTCCCAGCCGACCGGCGGCCGCTTCGACGGCATTTACGGTGTGCTGGGCGGGCTCGAAGTGATCCGCAGCCTGAACGATCACGGCATCGAGACCGAGCATCCGGTCGAGGTGGTGATCTGGACTAACGAGGAAGGCTCGCGCTTCGCGCCGGCGATGGTTGCTTCAGGCGTATTCGCCGGCGTCTTCACGCTGGACTACGGCCTTTCGCGCAAGGACGTGGACGGCAAGACGATCGGTGAGGAACTCGAACGCATCGGCTATGCGGGCGATCTGCCGTGCGGGGGGCGTCCGCTGCATGCGGCGTTCGAATTGCACATCGAACAAGGGCCGATTCTCGAAGCGGAGCAGAAGACCATTGGCGTCGTGACCGATGCGCAAGGTCAGCGCTGGTACGAAATCACGCTGACGGGGCAGGAAGCGCATGCGGGTCCGACGCCGATGCCGCGCCGTCGCGACGCGTTGCTAGGCGCCGCGCGCGTGGTCGATCTGGTCAACCGCATCGGCCTCGACAACGCGCCGTTCGGTTGCGCGACGGTCGGCATGATGCAGGTCTATCCGAACTCGCGCAACGTGATACCAGGCCGTGTGTTTTTCACCGTCGATTTCCGTCATCCGGACGATGCGGTGCTCGCGAAGATGGATGCCGCGTTGCGCGAAGGCGTGGCAAAGATTGCGGGCGGCAGCGGCCTGGAAACCGAACTCGAGCAGATCTTTTACTACGCACCGGTCGCTTTCGACAAAGCCTGCGTGAAGTCCGTGCGCGCCGCGGCCGAACGTTTCGGCTATCCGCATCGCAACATGGTTTCCGGTGCGGGACACGACGCCTGTTATCTGTCGCAAGTCGCGCCGACTTCGATGGTGTTCGTGCCTTGCATCGACGGAATCAGTCACAACGAGATCGAGGACGCCACCTTCGAATGGATCGAGGCGGGCGCCAACGTGTTGCTGCATGCGATGCTGGAGCGCGCGTGCGAGCCGGTTTCATAACGCTTCAGTGGTAGCTGTCGACTCACCAGCCTCACCGTATTGCCCATAAATCACGCCGTCCCGGCTCAGCGTCTCTCGCAGCCGGCAGGTACGGCTACGTCCTCACATCGACGAAGGAACGTGTATGGCCATCAAGCAAACCGGCGACATTGCCGCTCAGCGTCTGTCGCCCGATCAGCTCTCGTGCGAGTTCGCCGACATCGCGCCGTTGCTCGACGCGAGCGCCGCGGCCGCGGCCGCGAGCCGTTGTCACTACTGTTACGACGCGCCCTGCGTGCAGGCGTGTCCGACGCAAATCGACATTCCAGGCTTCATTCGCAAGATCAGCAACGGCAATCTGAAAGGCGCGGCCGTCGACATTCTGTCGGCCAATCCAATGGGCGGCATGTGCGCGCGCGTTTGCCCGACCGAAATTCTTTGCGAAGGCGCTTGCGTGCGCAACCATCAGGACGCGAAGCCAGTGGCGATCGGCGCGCTGCAACGTCATGCGACCGATTGGGCGATGGCGCGCGGCGAGGTGCTGTTCAAGCGCGCGGCCGAAACGGGCCGGCATGTCGCCGTGGTCGGCGCGGGGCCGGCGGGACTCGCTTGTGCGCAGCGCCTCGCGCTGGCAGGCCACTCCGTGACCGTGTTTGACGCTCACGAAAAGGCGGGTGGTCTCAACGAATACGGCATCGCCGCTTATAAAACCGTGGATGATTTTGCGCAGCGCGAAGTGGAATGGCTGTGCTCGGTCGGTGGCATCGAAATCAAAAACGGCGTGGCGCTAGGACGTGACGTGAGCCTCGACACGCTGCGCCACGAACATGACGCGGTGTTTCTCGCGATCGGCCTCAGCGGCGTGCGCGCGTTGGCAATGGAAGGCGAGGACCTGAGCGGCGTGATGAACGCAGTGGATTTCATCGAACAGGTGCGCACCGCAAGGGATTTCGGCACGGTGCCGGTGGGCCGGCGCGTCGTCGTGATCGGCGGCGGCAATACGGCCGTGGATGCGGCGGTGCAGAGCCACAAGCTTGGTGCGACGTCGGTGGCGATGGTGTATAGGCGCGGCGTCGAGTCGATGAGCGCGACGTGGGCCGAGCGTGAATTCGCGCAGACCAACGGCGTCACGCTCATTACGCATGCGAAACCGACGCGTTTGCTGGGCGTTGGCGGAGTGGTAACGGGCGTCGAATTCGAACGCACGTCGGGCGAGGGCAATCAGGAACGCTTCGTGATTGAAGCCGACATGGTGCTCAAGGCGATCGGCCAGACGCTGGTGCCGGTCGGCATCGAGCGCGAGCTTTTGACATTGGATGGCAACCGCATCGCGGTCGATGCAAACGGGCAAACCTCGTTGCCGGATGTGTGGGCAGGCGGCGATTGCGCGGCCACCGGCGCCGTCGATCTCACGGTGCAAGCGGTGCAGGACGGCAAGGTCGCCGCGGCCGCGATCGACGCTTTGTTCGCCCGCACGGCCGTCAAAGCCGCTTAGTTGGCGCTTGGTTGACACTTAGTTGGCACTTGGTTGGCTCAATAAGGGGCCAACAAGCTCACCGCCGCACCCAGACAAAAAACAGCTGTCCCCAAGGAGCCGAACATGGCCGATCTGCGCTGTACGATTGCCGGCATTACGTCGCCGAATCCTTTCTGGCTCGCTTCCGCGCCGCCGACCGACAAAGCCTATAACGTGAACCGCGCGTTCGAAGCGGGCTGGGGCGGCGTGGTGTGGAAGACGCTGGGTCTCGACCCGCATGTGGTGAACGTCAGCTCGCGCTACGGCGCGGTGCAATGGAACGGTCAGCGCATCGCCGGGCTGAACAATATCGAGCTGATCACCGACCGTCCGCTCGACATCAACCTGCGCGAAATCACGCAAGTCAAACGCGACTGGCCGGACCGAGCGCTGATCGTCTCGCTGATGGTGCCGTGCAACGAGCGCGACTGGAAATGGATCTTGCCGCTCGTCGAGGACACCGGCGCGGATGCGGTCGAGCTGAATTTCGGCTGTCCGCACGGCATGAGCGAACGCGGCATGGGCGCGGCGGTCGGGCAGGTGCCCGAGTATGTCGAGATGGTCACGCGCTGGGTCAAGGAAGGCACGAAGCTGCCCTGCCTGGTGAAGCTCACGCCGAATATCAGCGACATTCGCCTCGGTTCGCGTGCGGCCTATAAAGGCGGCGCGGACGGCGTGTCGCTGATCAACACGATCAACTCGATCGTCGCCGTCGACCTCGACGCGATGTCGCCCTTGCCGATGGTCGACGGCAAAGGCACGCACGGCGGCTATTGCGGCCCGGCGGTGAAGCCGATCGCGCTGAACATGGTCGCCGAAATCGCGCGCGACGTGGAAACGCCGAATCTGCCGATTTCCGGCATCGGCGGTATTTCGAACTGGCGCGATGCCGCTGAATTCATGGTGCTCGGCGCGGGTAGCGTACAGGTCTGCACGGCGGCGATGCACTACGGTTTCCGGATCGTTGCCGATCTCGCCGACGGCCTGTCGAACTGGATGGACGAAAAAGGCTACGCGACGCTCGACGATATTCGCGGCCGCGCGGTGCCGAACGTCACCGACTGGAAGTACCTGAACCTCAAATACGACATCAAGGCGCGCATCGATCAGGACAAGTGCATCCAGTGCGGCCTGTGCCACATCGCCTGCGAAGACACTGCGCACCAGGCGATCATGAAAGAAAAAGATGGCGTCCGGCATTTTGAAGTGATGGACTCCGAATGTGTCGGCTGCAATCTGTGCATGCACGTGTGCCCCGTCGAAGAATGCATCACGATGGAGCGCGTGGACAACGGCGAGTATGCGAACTGGACCACGCATCCGAACAATCCGTCGCGCGTGACTGCCGGCGAGAGCGGAACGTCAGAAATCGCGGAAACGGCGGACGCTGCCGTGCAAGCACAGGCTGATGCGGCAGCGGCGAAAGCAGCCTGAAACATGAACATGAAGTCCCTATAAAAACGATCGATGCGTTTGTACTGAACCCTTGTTTTCCCCAAACGGCCTGACGCGCCACCAGAAGATGCGCGGGCCTCAACGATCCAGTGGAGATCTTTCGATGAAGCAGACAGCGCAACCCGCTGAACCGCACTTTGCGGCCGGCGCGCAGGGCAGCAGTCTTTATAACGACGACCTCGCGCCGACCGGCGTCGCGCAGCGCACATGGAAGTGGTATCACTTCGCCGCGCTCTGGGTGGGGATGGTGATGAACATCGCGTCGTACATGCTCGCCGCCGGTTTGACGGAAGAGGGCATGTCGCCGTGGCAGGCAGTGCTGACCGTATTGCTCGGCAATCTGATCGTGCTGGTGCCGATGCTGCTGATCGGCCATGCGGGCGCGAAGCACGGCATTCCGTATGCGGTGCTGGTGCGCTCGTCGTTCGGCACGCAAGGCGCCAAACTGCCGGCCATGCTGCGGGCGATCGTCGCGTGCGGCTGGTATGGCATTCAGACGTGGCTCGGCGGCAGCGCGATCTATACGCTGCTGAACATTCTCACCGGCAACGCGCTGCACGGCGCGGCGCTGCCGGTTCTAGACATCTCGCTCGCGCAACTGGTGTGCTTTCTCGCCTTCTGGGCGTTGCAGATCTACTTCATCGTGCACGGCACCGATTCGATCCGCTGGCTCGAAAGCTGGTCCGCGCCGATCAAGATCGTGATGTGTATTGCGCTGGTTTGGTGGGCGACCTCGAAAGCGGGCGGCCTTGGCACGATGCTGTCGGCGCCGTCGCAGTTCGTCGCCGGCGGCAAAAAGGAAGGGCTCTTCTGGGCGACGTTCTGGCCGGGGCTCACGGCGATGGTCGGCTTCTGGGCCACGCTTGCACTGAATATTCCGGACTTCACGCGCTTTGCCCGATCGCAGCGTGACCAGGTCGTCGGCCAGTCGATCGGCTTGCCGGTGCCGATGGCGCTGCTCTCGGTGATTTCGGTGGTGGTGACGTCGGCGACCGTCGTGATCTACGGCAAGGCGATCTGGGACCCGATCGATCTGACGAGCCGCATGACCGGCATCGGCGTCGGCCTCGCGCTGCTCATCCTGACGCTCGATACGATGTCCTGCAATCTCGCGGCAAACCTGGTCGGCCCTGCCTACGATTTCTCCAGCCTGTGGCCGAAGGGCATTTCGTATCGCACGGGCGGCATGATAACCGCCACGATCGCCATCGTGATGATGCCGTGGAAGATTCTCGCCACCACGCAAGGCTATATCTTCACGTGGCTGGTCGGCTACTCGGCGTTGCTCGGGCCGGTGGCGGGCATTCTGATGGTCGATTACTTCCTGATTCGCGGCACCCGGCTCGATGCGCGCGAACTGTTCGACGAAAACGGCGAGTACAGCTACACGGGCGGCTGGAATATCGGCGCGGTGGTCGCGTTGCTGGTCGGCGTTCTGCCGAATTTGCCGGGTTTCCTGCATACCGCATTTCCGGCAGCGTTTCCGAATGTGCCGGCGTTCTTCAATACGCTCTATACGTATGCGTGGTTTGTCGGACTCGCGTTGGCTTCGATCGTATATAGCGCGTGGATGAAGTTCAGCAAGGGACCGAGTGCGCGAGTGGCGAGCGCGTGAACCGGCTTTGAAGCAGGCTTGTGAAGCAGGCCCACGAAGCAGGCCCACGAAACAGGCCCACGAAACAGGCCCACGAAACAGGCCCATGAAGCAGGCCCATGAAGCAGGCCCATGAAGCAGGCCCATGAAGCAGGCCCATGAAGCAGACTCATGAAGCAGATGAAATACGTAACACTGAAACCAGCAGTTGATAAGGAGGCGGCAACATGACGACCCTGATTCGCGGCGGCACAGTCATCGACGCGGAGCGCACCTATCGTGCGGACGTGTTGTGTGCGGACCCGCAAGACGGCGGCACGATCCTGCAAATCGGCGTGGACCTGGAGGCGCCGGCGGGCGCCACGATCGTCGATGCGGGCGGGCAGTACGTGATGCCCGGCGGCATCGATCCGCACACGCATATGGAATTGCCGTTCATGGGCACCACGGCCAGCGACGATTTCTATACCGGCACGGCGGCGGGCTTATCCGGCGGCACGACCAGCATCATCGATTTCGTGATTCCGAGCCCGAAGCAACCGTTGATGGACGCCTTCAGGGAATGGCGCGGCTGGGCTGAAAAAGCCTCGGCGGATTACGGCTTTCATGTGGCGGTAACGTGGTGGGACGACTCGGTCTATCGCGACATGGGCACGCTGGTGCACGAACACGGCGTGTCGAGCTTCAAGCACTTCATGGCCTACAAGAACGCGATCATGGCCGACGACGAAGTGCTGGTGAACAGCTTCTCGCGTTCGCTCGAGCTCGGCGCGCTGCCCACCGTTCATGCGGAAAACGGCGAACTGGTGTTCCAGTTGCAGCGTCAGTTGCTGGCGAAAGGCTTCAAAGGTCCGGAGGCGCATCCGTTGTCCCGGCCGCCCGAAGTGGAAGGCGAGGCGGCCAATCGCGCGATCCGTATCGCGCAAGTGCTTGGCGTGCCCGTGTATATCGTCCACGTATCGGCCAAAGACGCGGTCGATGCCATCGCGCGAGCCCGCAGCGAAGGCCTGCGCGTATTCGGCGAAGTGCTGCCGGGCCACCTGGTGATCGACGAAGCGGTGTATCGCGATCCCGACTGGACCCGGGCGGCGGCGCACGTAATGAGCCCGCCGTTCCGTTCCGCCGAGCATCGCGAGGCATTGTGGCGCGGCCTGCAAGCGGGACAGCTGCATACCACGGCGACCGACCACTGCGTGTTCTGCGCGTCGCAGAAAGCAATGGGCCGCGAGGACTTCACGAAGATCCCGAACGGTTGTGGCGGCGTCGAAGACCGGATGGCGGTGCTCTGGCATCACGGCGTGAACTCGGGGCGTCTCACGCCGAACGAATTCGTGCGTATCACCTCGACCAACGCCGCGCAGATCTTCAATCTGTATCCGCGTAAAGGCGCGGTACAGGTCGGCGCGGATGCCGATCTGGTGGTGTGGGATCCGGCGGCGAGCAAAACCATTTCGGTGAACACGCATCACCAGAAGGTCGACTTCAATGTGTTCGAAGGGATGACGGTGCAGGGCGTGGCGATGCATACGCTGACGCGCGGCGCGCTGGCGTGGACCGATGGAGAGTTGCGGGCGGTGCGCGGCGCTGGGCGTTATCTGAAGCGACCGCCGAATCCGGCTTACTTCGATGCGATCCGGGTGGCCAACAAGCTCAAGGAGCCGCATCCGGTGGAACGGTAAGCGGTTTGCAATCAGGCGGGCGGCCTCTCGCGCCGCCCGGTTTTCAACGCCGCGCGTTCGCCGCGGCGGCACACCTCTCGCGTTTTCCCCGATGGCGCCCGGCACGTGTCCGTGTTGCGATGCATGCCGCACCTGTCTCATCTGCTGTAGAGTCGATTTCCGCGCCGCATCGGATGCCTTGGCTGTCCGCTTAGCACCCAAGCGCATATTGATCGGAAACCTGATCCTTTGTAAAAACACGAACCGTTTGCTACAGTCCGCCCACTCCGCCGGGCTCGATGGCCGGCTGAAAGTGCCGTACACAAGACCAGGCAACTGACATAGCAAACATTACGGAGCCACCAGATGAAGTCGATTCGTTCCATTCTGCTGATTGCGCTGCTGCAAGCGGTGAGCGTGAGCTCTGCATTCGCCGCCGACGAACTCGCGCAGATCAAATCCGCCGGCGTGTTCAAGATCGGCACCGAAGGCACCTATGCGCCGTTCACGTATCACGATGAATCCGGCAAGCTGACCGGCTTCGACGTGGAGATCGGCACGGCGATCGCGCAGCGTCTCGGCGTCAAGCCGGAGTTCGTCGAAGGCAAGTGGGACGGCCTGATCGCCGGCCTCGACGTGAACCGCTACGACGCGGTGATCAACGAAGTCGCGGTGACCGACGCGCGCAAGGCCAAGTACGATTTCTCGGACCCGTACATCACGTCGCACGCGGCGCTGATCGTGCGCTCGGACAACAATACGATAAAGACCTTCGACGACCTGAAGGGCAAGAAGTCGGCCAATACGCTGACCAGCAACTTCGGCAAGATCGCGGCGGCGCACGGTGCGGACGTGGTCCCCGTGCAGGGCTTTAACGAATCGATCGATCTGCTGACCTCGGGCCGGGTGGAGGCGACCGTCAACGATTCGCTGTCGTTCCTCGACTTCAAGAAGCACAAGCCGGACGCGAAGGTGAAGATCGCCGCGCTCGATACGTCCTCCGACAGCAGCGACAAGTCCGCCGTGCTCATTCGCAAGGGCAATCCGGAGTTGCAGGCGGCGATCAACAAGGCGCTCGCCGACATCAGGAAAGACGGCACCTACGGGAAGATCTCGCAGAAGTACTTCGGCAAAGACGTTTCCCAATAAGCGTCACGTGCGAGTCTGAATCATGCCGGCCTGGTTGCATCTGATGGCGCAGTCGCTGTGGCCCCTGCTGTACGCGGGGCTCGTGTTCACCGTGCCGCTCACGCTGGCATCGTTCGCGATCGGGCTTGCGCTCGCGTTCATCATCGCGCTGGTCCGGCTGTTCGGACCGCCGTCGGCGGTGGCGATCGTGCGCTTCTACGTATGGCTGTTTCGCGGCTCACCGCTGCTGGTACAGCTGTTCGTGATCTTCTACGGACTGCCCAACGTAGGCATCGTGCTCGATCCGCTGACGGCGGCGATCATCGGTTTTTCGCTGAACGTCGGCGCGTACAACTCCGAAGTGATTCGCGGCGTGATCGAATCGATTCCGAAAGGGCAGTGGGAGGCGGCGTATTCGATGGGGATGACGCGTGCGCAGGCGCTGCGCCGCGCAATCCTGCCGCAAGCGGCGCGGGTTGCGCTGCCGCCGTTGTCGAATTCGTTCATTGCGCTGGTGAAGGACACCTCGTTAGCCGCCGTGCTGACCGTGCCCGAAGTCTTCCAGGCCGCGCAGCGGATTGCGTCGGTGACCTATGAGCCGCTGATTCTCTATACCGAGGCGGCACTGGTTTATCTGGTGTTCAGTTCGGTGTTGTCGTCGGCGCAAGTCAGGCTCGAGCGCAAGTTCGGCCGTCACGCACTTTTCCAGGCAGGCAACTGATGATCCGGCTGGAGAAAATCGACAAGTATTTCAGCGGCCACCGGGTGCTCAATTCGGTGGATTTGCATCTGGCGCAGGGCAACGTCACCGCGTTGATCGGCCCATCGGGCAGTGGCAAGAGCACGCTGCTGCGCTGCGTGAATCTGCTGGAAATTCCCGAGGCCGGCACGCTCGAGCTCGGCGATCAGCGGCTCGAATTCAGCCGCGAGTACAAGCCATCGCGCGAGGCGGTGCTGACGATCCGCCGCCGTACCGGCATGGTGTTTCAGAACTTCCAGCTGTTTCCGCACCTGACCGTGCGGCAGAACGTGATGGAAGGCCTGTTGACCGTGCTGAAGTGGGACAAGGAAAAAGCCCATGCACGGGCGGACGAATTGCTGGAGAAGGTCGGCATCGCGCACAAAGCGGACGTGTGGCCCGCGACGCTGTCTGGCGGACAGCAGCAACGCGTGGCGATTGCGCGAGCGTTGGCGCCGTCGCCGGAAGTGCTGTTGTGCGACGAGCCGACCTCCGCTTTGGACCCCGGCCTCGCCGCGGAAGTGGTGGAGGTACTCAAGCAACTCGCCAGGGAAGGCATGACGATGCTGATGGCGACACACGACCTGCGGCTCGCCGCGACGATTGCGCGCGACGTGGTGTTCCTGAATAACGGCGTCGTGGTGGAGGCGGGAGCGTCGCGCGATGTCTTCATGCGTCCGCGTGAAGAGGAAACGGCGCGCTTCGTTTCGACGCTCACGCACAGCTTGCCGGACGAGTGGACCCGATAGGGTAAAGGGGGGCGTCGAAACGCCCCCCATCAGAACAAAGACCGCTGGATCAAACCGCTTCCTGAGCAACTTCCCCATTCAAAGCCACTTCAAAAAACCGCTCCCGCGCAGCAGCATCACACCGTGTGTACGCACGATTGACTCCGCTAATAACCGCCCGAATAGAAGCGGTCACCAGATTTGCATCGACCCCAACCCCAAACGCGCTACCCGCGACATCGGCACCAGCCATCTCAGCGACGGCGATAGCCCGAGCATCGGCACCCTGACCCAAAGCCCGCTCTTCATAGTGCTGAATTCGCACAGGCACACCCATCGCATGCATCAACGCATCGAGAGGACCGTTCCCTTCACCGCTCAAGACGCGCCGCGAGCCATCGATCTCGACCGAGAGCTTGATATGTTCACGATCGCCGCGCTCGGACAGACTATGCCCGACATACCGCACGGGCGAATCGTTCCGAACATACTCCTGCTGGAACAGCTCCCAAATCTGTGAGGGCGTGACTTCCTGCCCACTGTCGTCGGTATAGCGTTGCACGGCGGAGCTGAAATCGACCTGCAGGCGCCGCGGCAACACGACCCCGTAACCCTGCTCGAGCAGGTACGCGATGCCGCCCTTGCCGGACTGGCTATTTACGCGAATGACCGAATCGTAGGTTCGCCCAAGATCGCTGGGATCGATCGGCAGATAAGGCACTTCCCAGATCGTATCGGGTTGTTGGGCAGTAAAGCCCTTCTTGATGGCGTCCTGATGCGAGCCGGAGAACGCGGTGAACACCAGATCGCCGACATACGGATGACGCGGATGCACCGGCAACTGCGTGCATTCCTCGGCGGTGCGCGCGACTTCGTTGATGTTCGAAAAGTCGAGACCGGGATCGATACCCTGCGTGTACAGATTCAATGCGAGCGTCACGAGGTCCACGTTGCCGGTCCGCTCGCCGTTGCCGAACAGGCATCCTTCGATACGATCGGCGCCGGCCATCACCGCGAGCTCGGCGGCGGCCACCGCGGTACCGCGGTCGTTATGCGGATGGACGGACACGATCAGCGAATCCCGTCGCGCGAGATTGCGGTGCATCCATTCGATCTGATCCGCGTAGACATTCGGCGTCGACATTTCCACGGTCGCGGGCAAGTTGACGATCGCTTTGTGCTCAGGCGTCGGCTGCCAGATATCGAATACCGCATCGCATACTTCCTTCGCGAATTCGAGCTCGGTGCCGCTGAACACTTCCGGGCTGTATTGGAACGTGAAGTGCGTTTCAGGCGTGGCATCGGCGAGACGCTTCATGGTGCGCGCGGCATCTTGCGCAAGCGTCTTCACGCCGCTCATTTCCAGGCCGAAGACGATGCGCCGGAACTCAGGCGCAGTCGCGTTGTACAGGTGAACGATGGCGCGCGGCACGCCACGCAGCGATTCGAAAGTGCGTTCGATCAGATCGTCGCGCGCCTGCGTTAAGACTTCGATGGTGACGTCGTCGGGAATATGGCCGCCTTCAATCAGTTCGCGCACGAAATTGAAGTCGGTCTGCGAGGCCGACGGAAACGCAACTTCGATTTCTTTGAAACCGATCTGCACCAGTGTCTTGAACATGCGCATTTTGCGCTCTGCGTTCATCGGCTCGAACAGGGACTGGTTGCCGTCGCGCAGGTCGGTGCTCATCCAGATTGGCGGGCGCGTGATGGTGCGCGACGGCCACTGGCGGTCCGTCAAATTGACGGGTTTGAACGATCGATATTTGAGAGCAGGGTTTTTCAACATTTTCGTCATCCTGGGTTTCGACAAGCTGGTAGTCGACCGGACGACGAAAAGACAAAAGCATAGCCGCCGGTCTGGAACCGGGGCTGGGTCAGTTACTGGGGAATTGAGCGGTGCTTCGGGTGTTTCAGATGGAAGCGCGCAGCAGCAGACCTAGCCCGGTAGAGCGGGCTAGTAGTAGCGATAGGAGGGTCTGGGCGCGGTACATAGTGCGCAATAGGACCACATTATTGGGATCGCGTCAAGCGCCGAGCCAGATCGCCCGTTACTTCGGTTTCACGAACCGCAAGGTCATGCGATCCGATTCGCCGATCGCCGCGTATTTCGCCCGATCGACGTCGCTGCCCTCGTACGTGGGCGGCAGCGACCACACGCCGTCCGGGTAATTTTTGGTGTCGCGCGGATTGCTGTTTACTTCGCTCTTGCCGAGCAATTCGAAGCCCGCCGCGCGCGCATGTTCGATCACGTAGGTTTCGGTCACGTAGCCGGTGTCGATGGTCTGCTGCAACGAGGTGCCTGGCGCCGCGCGATGCTCTTCGACGCCGAGGATGCCGCCCGGCTTCAGCGCCGCGTAGAAGGCGCGCAGATTCGCGTCGATCTGGCCGTCCTTGATCCAGTTGTGGATATTGCGGAATGTCAGCACCTGATCGACGCTGCCATCCGCCGGAAACCCGCTGAACTGGCCCGCGCGCAGCGTGCCGACCACCACGTTGCCGTAGACGGCGGGCGTGGCCGCCAGCTTGCGCGCGAACGCCGCCCGTCCCGCCTGTTCTTCCTGCGCCGCCGACGCGAGCGGGCTGTCGTATTGCGCTTCGTATAGCTTGCCGTGGTCGCGCAGATAGGGCGCGAGGATGTCCGTGTACCAGCCGCCGCCCGGCGCGATTTCGAGCACGCTCTGCGACGGCGCGACCCCGAAGAATTGCAGCGTTTCCTTCGGATGACGGTACACGTCGCGTGCGCGGGCGGCGTCGCTGCGCTGCGGCCCGGCAATGGCTGCGTCGAGCGAAACAGGATCGGGCGCGGCTGAAGACGTCGATGCTGTCGGTGCGGCGCATGCTGCCAGCAGCAGCGCGGCGCTTAATGCCGTGAGCGTGCGACGCCGCATGCGGGTTTGGGGAGCGGAGTGGGCGTTCATGATCCTCATTATCGGACGCGTTCGGGCCGGAAAGAAATCGGGAATCGCTATAACGATATGCTTCAGATGCCGAACACGATCCGCAGCGTATCGTTCTGCGCGATCACCGAGACGCCGATCACCAGCAGGATCAGAGGCAGGAGCGCGGTGCCGGTCGGTGCCGGTCGGCGAGCCCGTACGCTACAATTGCCGACGGCCTGAAAAACGGAACATCAATGAAGATTCGGATTCTCTCTATCGCCTGCGTCACGACCGCTGCCGCGCTGCTGGCCGCCTGCACGGCCGTCTACAAGAACTCGGATGCGTGCGAGCAGTTGATGCGAAGCAAGCTGGCTGAAACGTCGTCGGATACGCTGAAGATCGCCCATACGGGTGCCGGCATCGACGGCTCGCGGGTGGTCGTCGAAGGGGCGATCGAGCATGTGATGACGGCTTCGGAAGTCGCGGCAGCCTCGGCAGCGTCCGCGACTGCGGCCGCTTCCACGGCTTCTACCGCTTCCACCGCTTCTACCGCTTCCACCGCTTCCACCGCACAGGTGGCGCATGCGCCTCACGCGGCGGCGTCGGGCGCGCTAGCGGCTTCTGCAGCGGCTGCTGTTTCCGGTGCTTCGGGTGTTGCGGGGGCATCGGCGAGCGTTGCCGCGTCGGCGGCTTCCGCCTCCGGGGCAGAAGCGGTCTCGCTCAAACCCGCCAAGCCGAAGAAGGTCGTCAAGGCGGCGGCCGCCGAGTGCACGTTCCACGGTTCGGCGCTGAGCGTATTCAGCTGGCTGGCGCCGGCTTCGCTGGCTGCGCCGTCTGATGAAGGCGCCAGCGAAGCTGTCGAATAGTGCTTCCCGCCGCGCTCAATGCTGCTCCTGGTGTTCCGCGCAGTGCTCAGCTTATTGCGCAGTTCAGTGCTCAGTTCAGTGCGCATTTCAGTGCTCAGCGAGCACGGCCGGATCTGACCAGTTCCGGATAAACCTCAAGCCGCCGCCTCCACACGGCGGCTTTTGTTTTCGCACACCAGTTTCAGCACGCTTTCGCCGAACGCCTGCGGCTGTCCTTCGAAGCAGCGCTCCACGGCCCGCGTATCGATCAGGCGCCGGCGCAACGCGGTGCGTTCATCATGCTCGTCGATCATCCGCACGGCCGCGGCGATGTAAGCCTCGACGCTGCCGGCGGTGGTCCACGACGGCATGCCCACGCGCTCGAATAGCGCGCCGTCGATCCGCTCGAACACTTCCGGCCCGCGCTTGCAGACACCGGGCAAGCCAAGCGTGAGTGCATCGACGATACCGTTGGTATTGCCGAACGGAAACGGGCTGAGGAACAGATCGGACTGATTGACGCGCGCCAGATAGGCTGCGTAATCGTGAAAACCATGCACGACGGCGCCCGGCAGCGCGCGTCCGACAACGTCGCGGATCCGGTCGAACGGCAGACCGGAGGGCACGCCGGTCATGAAGTGAAACTCGACGGACGTCGCGGCGCGCATGCCGATCTCGCGGCAAGCATCGAGAAAGCCGGGGGTGAGCTTCATCGCGCTGGCGGTCACGATCACCTGGAGCGTGTCGCGCCGCGCCGGCGTCCGCGCGACGATATCGGGCAGCGCAAGCGATGCCCGATATGGCTGGCCGTCCTTCGGCAGTTTCATCAGGCGTTCGCTGAAGCAGGCGGGATCGCCGACATAGTCTTCCTCCACGCTGATGTAGTCGATCTTGTCGGAGTGCGTGGTGGCGGGGTGGCCGAGCCCCGCGATCTGCAACGGTGCAACGCGCAGGTTCGACATGAACACCGTTAGCACGAACATCCCGACGCTGGGCATATACAGCACGTCCGGCTGTTCGGCCTCGGCAAAGTCGCGAATCGTTTTCAGGCATTCGCCGACATAGTCCGGCTGCGCGAGCTCGATGAAGCGGTCGAAGATCGCCCGCCCGGCGTCGTCGAGCGCATAGCCGAAGCCGAAGCCCACCACCTCGAAATGCTCGCGCGCCGCTTCGAGCGTGCGCGAGTGCGTGCGATAGATCGAGTGCGCGCCGCTGAACCACTCCAGCACGACGACCATCAGCGGCTTCTTGCCGCGCTGCGTGCGCGCCCCGGCAGGCGTCTGCTTCGGCGCGGGCAGGTCGGTCAGGCCCAGTTGCGTCAGCTTGCGGCGCACCAGCACATTGATGTCCCGCTTGATCGCATGCCGCTGCGGCGTGTCGGCGTAGCTGCAGAACATGTATGCGTTGTGCAGCAAGGCGGTTGGCAGGGCGTCGAGGTCGTCGATTTGTTGCAGCTTGCCCGGCAGCCATTCCAGTAGTGCTTCGCGCTTGCCGTGCGCGCTCGCCGAACCCTTGAAGACCGGCGCCAGCAAGACGAGGGCGAGGCAGGCGGCAATGGTTTTGTCGTACGCCCAGAGCGCGGCGAAGTCGAGTTCCAGTTCGGATTCGGTCGAATAGAGCACGCACAGCTTCTCGATAAAGCTGTCCCCGGGCAGAAACTGTGTGTCCGCCTGACCACGGGGATTCAGACGGCAGGCGACATGGTCGGCGTTGCCGAACGCTGTGGTGGAGAACAGCAGGCCCATCCATTCATGCAGCGTGAGAAGCAATCTGACGCACTCGGCAGACGGCTGGAAATCCGGGTCGGCGAACAACGTGGAAACCGCGCTCGCGAGACGCGTGCAGAAGCGCTTGCGTTGCTCGTGGGGAAGCAGGTCGATCATGCCTGAAGCGCTGAAGCTGCCGTCCAGCTCGCCGCGCTTACCCTGAAGAAGCGCCAGCCCGGCGATAAGCTGGGCCGAGGCCTGTGCATACTGTTGCGTATAGACGAGTTGCTCGAAGCGGTCGAGCGCAAAGGTGAATTCCATCGTTTGAATATTTTAAGATATGCATGGCTAACTAAATCGAGAAGAAGTTAGCCGGAATCGCCGATTATCGCAGCCGCTATGCGTCAAATTTGTCAGCGCAACGATTTTGAGAATTTTCTGCGCCGGCGAATTCCGCATGTCCATCGTCCTGAGCTCAGAACGCGTAAAAGGGACCAGGCCCGGCCGACGTGACGCGCGCCGCGATCGCCGTGTAGACGCGCCGTCCGAAAAAGAACGGCAGGCCCCAGCCGAAGCTGTTGCTGGCAATCCCGGCCAGATCGTTGAACGCGTCATTCGACGAAGCGAACAGCGCGCGCGAATTGCCGACCGCAAACGACACCGTGCTCGACGCGCCGTCGGTGCCCATCATCGCGGCGCTCGCCGTTTGCGTCGAACTCGGGCAGTACCAGTAGCCGCATTGCGGAAACTGGGTGCTGGCAAAAAACAGCCCGTTCGAGCCGCTGTCGACATAGCTTTGTGAATAAGTCTGGCCGGCGCTGGCGGTGCGCACATAGCCCGTCTGCGGATTCGCCTTGACGACGGTTGCGCCGCCGAGCGTGTTGTTCGCCTGGGTGCCGATGCCGAAGATCATCGAACCCGACACGCTGGCCGCGCCGCTGTCGGCGATCGCCGGCAGGTCGATGATGACGCCGTTGTTGTCCAGCGCGAAGCTGCTGACCGGATTGGCGACTTGCTGTGCAAGGGCTTGCGTGCTGGCGATACAGGCGCCGCCGGCGTCGCAGCGGTAGTACCAGCGCGGCAACGCCGCATCGACGCAGCCGCTGCCGCAGTCGGCCGCGAACAGGCCGACGCCGAGAATGCCGTTGGCGCGCAGGCTGTTCGCCGTCAGCATCGCCGGTCCTGAGCCTGCGCAGTCCGTCGGCACGCTCGGCAGCGCGGAGTCGGCGATCAGCTGGATCGGGATCGAGGCGGCCAGCTGACCCGCCATGCGGACATCCGCACTGCGCACCGAGCCCCACGCGTAACCGCCGCCGAACACAGCGCACTCGCCGACGATGCCGCTGCCCGACGCGACAGCGGCGAGCTGCACGCTGGCCGGCAGCGCCGACGCGAGGATCCGCAAGCCGTGCGAGCCGGTATCGACCTGAATGTCGTCGATCGTCGCGCAATTGCCGGTGCCGGGCTGGCAGACGGTGACGCTGGTCGTCAGCATATTGCGCGTCAGGCCCGGCGCGGCGCTGACCGTGATCGGCTGGACGTTGGGTGTGGTCGACTGCGGCACAGAGGTGGATGGGCCGGCTACGGCTGGTCCGGATCCAGGCGAGGCAGGATCCGCGGCAGCCGGTGCGCTCGCGGCGCTGGCAGGGCTGGCCGGGTTGGCCGCGGTCGAGGCGGCCGGGGTGCTGCCGCCACCGCCTCCGCAACCCGCTAGTGTCCTGAGTTAGAAATTCATTGAAAGATGTCAATCCCGTACTAAAGTGTCTTGTGTGGCACTTGATACGGGAGGTAACGATGAGCGGACGGCCCAAAGGAGAACTCGTGCTGAGCGAATCGGAACGCGAACAACTGCAAGCGCTGACGATGCGACGCAAGACGGCACAGGCCCTGGCATTGCGGGCGCGCATCGTACTGGCTTGTGCCGATGGTATGGATAACAAGACAGTTGCGGCGAAACAGCGGGTCACTCAGCAAACGGTTTCGAAGTGGCGGGCGCGGTTCGTGATCCACCGTCTGGACGGACTGCTTGATGCGCCTCGGCCCGGCGCGCCGAGAACGATCGATGACGCGCGCGTCGATGCTGTCATTGCGAAGACGCTCGAGTCCGTTCCTGTCGGAGCTACTCACTGGAGCACGCGCACGATGGCTCATGAGATGAAATTGTCGCAGACCGCAGTCACGCGAATCTGGCGTGCTTTTGGTTTGCAACCGCATCGGCAGGAAACGTTCAAGCTCTCCAGCGATCCGATGTTCGTCGACAAGGTGCGAGATATCGTCGGGCTTTATCTGGATCCGCCGCTCAAGGCCATGGTGCTGTGCGTGGACGAGAAGAGCCAGATTCAGGCGCTGGACCGCACGCAACCCATATTGCCACTGGCACCCGGCATCGCTGAGCGACGCACGCATGATTACATGCGCCACGGCACGACCACGCTGTTCGCTGCGCTGGACATTGCTACTGGTGAAGTGATCGGGGAGGTACATCGGCGCCATCGCAGCAGCGAATTCCTGCGCTTTCTGCGTACCATCGAAGCCAGCGTGCCATCCGGTCTGGATGTGCATCTGGTGATGGACAACTATGGGACGCACAAAACACCCTCGATCAAAGCCTGGTTCGCTCGCCATCCTCGCTTCCATGTTCACTTCACGCCCACTTCGGCGTCCTGGCTTAATCAGGTCGAACGCTGGTTCGCCACGCTCACTGAAAAATACCTTCGACGCGGCACGCATCGATCGACACGTCAGCTCGAAGACGCGATTCGTCATTACCTGGACACCTATAACGCTAATCCCCAGCCGTTTGCCTGGAGCAAGTCGGCTGACGAGATCCTGGCCAGCCTCGAACGGTTTTGTGTGCGGGTTCGTAAGGCCGCGGGAGTAGCACCATGAAAATCAATACCGATGCAATTGATGAAGTCGCCCTGGCACTCCTCTACCTGACCCTGCATGATCGATACCGCGCATGGAAGGGTTTCGACTGGGATGTGCTAAATCGGCTCTACGAACGCGGCTTCATTGATGATCCGGTCAACAAGACGAAATCCGTGATCTTTACCGAAGAAGGGTTGCGCGAGTCCGAGCGGCTTTTTAATCAGCATTTCGTCATTTCGGATAGAGCGGAAGATTGATTCAACGAACTTCTAACTCAGGACACTAGTGCGGCGCAGATCAGGGGCAAGGCGTGGAGATGAACGGAGGTCTTCATGGCTTCCTCGTGATGTCTTTTTATGGCGTCTCTCTGTGGAGTTTGCTGGTCAGCGGAAGTCGTCGGGTGTGACGCCGGCCGGCAGGGCTGCCGGCAGCCACGCGCGTCCGACATAGCCGCGCATCGGCCCGCCGGATTCAACGATCACGTCCGGACGGACCACCCGCGAGGTGTGCAGGTTGCCGCCCGCCGTCAAGGCGGCGCCCGCGCGGTAGGAGTCGGCGTACTTTCCCAGTAGCGCGCGCAGATCGGGCATGGTCGGACCCTGCCAGGTGTAAGCGACGATCTGGCCGGTGCTCGACGCGTATTCGGTGACCGTGGTATTGCCCGTATCGGTCAGCGTGCGCATGCGCAGCGTGCCGTTCAGCAGGGTTTGCGGCGCGCTCCATGCAGCCGCTGGATCTGCCTGGCCGGGCATCGTGCCGCCCAGTTCGGCGCGCGCATCGGCTCCGCCGAGTAGCAGAACAAGCAGCAGCGTCGAGGCGGTGACGGTGGGCCGGAAAAAAGGATTTGGCATGGCTTTGTGCTCCGCAGGTGGTCCGCGGATTTTTATCAGGATGGCCAATTCAAGATAGCACTGAGGACTCTTGACCTTTGTAGGACGGGACAGGCACCGCTTTCCGTAATCTCAAAATAGATGCGCCGAGAGGACGGGAAAAGCCTTTCAAAACAATGATCTGATGAATTTGTAGGGGATGCCTGACAGTCAAGCGGGAAGTGTTGTGAACTGTTAAATTTCGCTGCTTGATGAAGCAGGAGAGGAGGCGGAGGCGGAGGAGGAGATGGCAGGGATGGCAGGGATGGCAGCAGAAGAGCAGCAAACGAACGACCCGGCAACGCCCGGCGCCGGCCGTTCCGGGGTACCGGCGAGGTCACCGGCCCGGGCGGTCTGGCGGCTTGCCAGCAAGCCATTAGCGCGTGCATTTCGCTGGTCGCACAGTATCCAATTCGCGGGCAAACCCCTCTTTTTGCACATGTGTCGCCGGGATCGGTAAAATGTTGGGTTGATCCACGGAAACTTGCCGTGGCGTAGCGGAAGGATTCCCCGAACATGACTGATCTTCGTCTTACCAAGCGGTTTGCAGTAATGCTGATGGCAGGCGGGCTGGTCGCCGGCTGCGGCACGTCGTCGCCGACCAAAATCGACTACAAGAGCGACTCGAAATCGAAGCAGGTGTCACTCGCCGTACCGCCGAACATGATCGATGAGACGTCCGATCAGCGTTCGTTGCCCCCGCAAGGCGGCGAAACCTCGTTGTCCACGCTCAAGCAGGTGCAGGCGCAAGCGCCGGTCGCCAACAGCGTGGCCGTCGTACCGCCCGTCACTGGCATGCATATCCAGCGTGACGGCACCGAAAGCTGGCTGGTGATCGACAACAAGGCGCCCGACCAGGCGTGGGCGCAGGTCCGCCGCTTCTGGCAGGAACAGGGCTTCCTGCTGGTGGTCGACCAGCGCGACAAGGGCGTGATGGAAACCGACTGGAACGAAACTCACGCGCAGATCAACGACGGCCTGATCCGCAGCACGCTGTCGAAGGCGATGGGCAACAGCTACGTGAGCTCGGAGCGTAACAAATACCGTACGCGTCTCGAAGCGGCGCCGAACGGCGGCACTTACGTGTTCATCAGCCAGAAAGGCTTGCGCGAAGCGCTCACCGGCCCGAACAACGATTCGAGCAAGTGGGAACCGAAGCCAAACGATCCCGGCCTCGAACAGGAATATTTGAAGCGCCTGATGGCGGCGCTGGCGCTCGCCGATTCGCGCACCGGGTCGGGCGATACGCGAAGCGGCGAGCTGTCGCCGGCCGGCGCGCAAACCGCGCCGAATGCGGCTACGGCGGGGGCGAAGTCGGCGGCTGCGGCCACCGCGGCTCAAAACGTCGCGCTGTCGGCGCAGCAGCCGTTGCCGGACGCAGACTCGGCGAATACCGCGGCGCAGTTCTCCTCCACCGAATTGACGCTCGGCGAGCCGTATGACCGTGCGTGGCTGCGCGTGGGCCTTGCGCTCGATCGCAGCAACTTCACCGTCGACGATCGCGACCTCAACCGGGGGCTGTACTTCGTGCGCTACGTCGATCCGAAGGATATGAGCTCGGCCGAGCAGGGCTTCTGGAGCCAGGTATTTCACGGCAAGAAAGAAAAGGTCGCCAAGCAGTATCGCGTGAACGTGCGCGCGGTGACGCCGGACCAGACGCGTGTGGCCGTGGTCGACGAAAACGGTCAGATCGACCAGAGCGCGCCGGCCAGGCAGATCATGAGTCTGATGGTCGACCAGCTGCGCTGAATGAAGTCGTAGTACGCAGAAACGCAGTCTGAAAACCCGCCCGGAATGCAAATCGGGCGGGTTTTTTTATGCCTCTCGCTATTTCTCGCTATTGAGCACGGCGGTGTTCGTTGCTGCGCACGCGTTTTGCTTCCGCGCAGGAACACCGGTACCAACCGGATACCAACGCGAAATCAACGCGGATACCTGCGGGAGTTGACCATGTTCGACGTGATCCCTTACTGGATGTGGGCTGCGAGCTTGCTCGTCCTCGCGCTCGTGTGCGGAGCCGCTTTGGCGCCGCGGGAACCGTGGCGGCCGACCGGCCTGCGGATGCGGCATACGTCGCAGCGTACGAAATGGCCGGTGCCTTGAATCAAGGCGGTTTAAAAGCGGTTCTGGCGCTTGAAGCATTGCCTCGCGGCCGCCGCGCGCGGCCTCGGTGGCCCCGTCGCCTATCGCTCGTAGGGCGACGGTTTCGCCCGCACTCCGGTGGAGTGCGGGCTATTTTTGGGTGCGCGGGAATGGCTGCGATCGGCAGAGGTGGCGATGTCGAGGACATCGCCCAAGCGGAGTTCAGGTGTCGGCGCGGCGCGTTCCGAGCCACGGCAGCCGTTTGATCACCCCGGTGGCGAGCGCGGTGCCGACCAGGATCACGCCGCAGCCTTCCAGCATGCCGGGCGACACGCTTTCGCCGAGAAACAGCGCGCCCCACAGAATGCCGAAGATCGGAATCACGAAGGTCACTGTGATTGCACGCGCCGGCCCGGCCACCGCGATCAGATGGAAGAACAGCATATACGCGACGCCGGTGCACGCGACACCCAGCGCGATCACGGCGCCCCACGCATGCAGCGAGATCGGCGTGGCCGGCCAGTAGATCACGGCGAGCGGCAGCAAAACGATGGTGGCGCCGGTCATCGTGCCGGTCGCCACGGTCAATGCGTCGACGCCTGTCAGGTGCCGTTTCGTGTAATTGGCGGCGATGCCATACAGCAGCGTGGCGCCGAGCGCGGCGCCGGCCGCGAGCGCGGTTGTCAGCGGCGTGGCGGCCGAGCCGTTCGGCGCGGCGATCTGATCCCACACCAGCATCAATACGCCGAGAAAGCCGATCACGAGACCTAGCGTGCGCAGCGCGCTCAGGCGATCGCGCAGCCATAAGAAGCCGACGAGCGCGCCCCACAGCGGCGTGGTTGCATTGATCACCGAGGTGACGCCGGCCGACAGCGTCAACTCCGCATAGGCGAAGAGACAGAAGGGTGCCGCCGAATTCAGGATGCCGACCACCAGCAGCGGAAAGGCCCGCGTGCGCAGCGTCGCGGCCGACTGGCGCAGCGGCCGTCGCGCGATCAGCACGATCGCAAGGAAGGCCGCGCCGATGCCGACACGCAGCGCCATCAGCGGCGCGACGCCGAAGTCGGTCACGCCGACGCGGATAAACAGAAACGACGCGCCCCATAGGGCGGCAAGGATCAGCAACTGCAACAGATTTTTAGCATTCATTGTGGTGGCGCCGCGCGCGGTTGAGTCGAGACGCCAGCGCATCGTAGCAGCGCAATCGCCCGAAACGTTTCAGGCTGGAATGAAATGGCAAGATCCGGGAGAGGAGAGGCGTCTGATAGCGTGATCGTAAGTGCTGCCGGTGCGCTCGCAAAACGAGTAATTCTCACGCTGATGTGAGAAAAATTGCGATGAAAATGGCGCGATGCAGCCGGCGAAGCTGGTGCGGTGGGGCAGGCGGTGGGCGCACGTGAATTTTATTGCGGCAGCGCAGCAGTTGCGCAAGCCTCCGTGAGCGGGGCAGACATGGCGCCCAACACCAAACGGGCGCACCGTCCGAATTGCGCGCCCGCCGATAAACCCGCTCCGCATTCAGTGCGGAATCATCCCTTGCAAGACGTTTTGTTGCAGCCAGACGAGCACGCCGAGTATCACCGTCAACAGAATCGAATGCTTGAAGGTCTTCGCGAATACGACGCCTTCTTTGCCCTTGAGGTCGGTGGTCGCCACGCCCGTCGAGATGTTTTGCGGCGAGATCATCTTGCCCATTACGCCGCCGGACGAGTTGGTCGCCGCCATCAGGATCGGGTTGAGGTTCAGCTGGTTGGCGGCTACCACCTGCAGATTGCCGAACAGTGCGTTGCCCGACGTATCGCTGCCGGACAGGAACACCGCGACCCAGCCGAGGAAGGCTGACACCAGCGGAAAGAACGGTCCGACCGACGCGACGCCCAGGCCGAGCGTGTAGTTGAGGCCCGAGTAGTTCATCAGATACGCAAGCCCCACGATGGTCGCCACCGTCAGGATGGCGATGCGCGTCTGGACCCAGGTGTCGACGATCGCCGCGCCGAATTCGCGCGCGCCGAGTCCCACCACGAACGACGTGATGATGGCGGCCACCAGAATCGCCGTGCCGGTACCAAGCGGCTGGAAGTCCCACACTGCGCTGTACGGCGTGTTGTACAGCGTGATGAAGACGGCCTTGTCGAGTCCCGGCCACGGCACCTTGACGTCGCCGATCAGAAAGACCTTCGCGATGGTCCAGACGATCACCACCACCGACACGATGATCCACGGATACCAGCCCTGGCCGCCGCCGATCTTGCCGCGCACCTCGCCGACGCGGTCGATGTTGACAGCGAATTGCGGATCGGCGACGGGTTTCCAGACGCGCAGGAACGCGATCGTCACGATCAGCGACACCAGCGACGACAACACGTCGGTCAGGCTGTAGTTCACGTAGTTCGACGCGACGAACTGCGTCAGCGCGAAGCTCGCGCCCGACACCAGCAGCACCGGCCACACGCGCAGCATGTTGCGAAAGCCCGCATACATGCCGATCACGTAGAACGGCAGCAGGAGCGCGAAGAACGGCAACTGGCGGCCGACCATCTTGGCGAGCGAGTCGGCCGGCAGGTGCGTGACCGCGCCGAGCACCGTGATCGGCACCCCCAGCGCGCCGAACGCGACCGGCGCCGTGTTGAAGATCAGCGTGAAGGTGAGCGCCTCGAGCGTCGGAAAACCGAGCAGGATCAGCAGCGAACTGGTGATCGCGACCGGCGTGCCGAAGCCGGAGATGCCTTCGAGCAGCGCGCCGAACGAAAAGCCGACCACCACCAGCACGACGCGCCGGTCGTTCGGCAGGTTGTCGATCATCCACATGCGGAACGCCGCGAAGCGCCCCGAGCGCTGCGCGATGTTGTAGAGCAGGATCGCCGCGAACACGATCCACATGACCGGCCAGCAGGCGAACACCGCGCCCGCCACCACCGAATCGACCGCGAGCTTGACTGGGAACTGCCAGACGAAAATCGCCACAATCAAGCCGGCGATCAGGCCGGCGAGCGATGCTTGCCACGCCGGCCGGCGGGCCCAGCCGAGCAACAGCAGCACGACGATGATCGGCAATGCGGCGACGAGGAACGACGGCAGTAGCGAATTGCCGACGGGCGTGAGTAGTTGGTGAAACATCGCGTCTCCTTCGTTGTTATTCGAACTCGACGCGGGACTACGCACTACCGGGCGCGTCGCTCTGGTGTGACGGATGGGCGTCGGCGGCGCGTGTGAAATGCGCCGGGGCGCTTATTTAAACGGGTACTGCGTGCGGCAATCCCAAGCATAGAGCCCGGGCGCGGCGCGTCAAGAAGGGAAACTACCGGCGAAGCGCGCTTCAGTGATGGCGGCCGTGGCCACCCCACCAATAGCCGAAGCCGATCGACAGGGACGGCCCATACCAGCCGGGATAGCCGTAGTAAGCCGGATACACGGGCGGCGGATAGTAGGCGGGGTAGACCGGCGCGACGTAGACGGGTGGCGGTTGGGCGACCACGTAGGCCGGCGGCGCGTACTGCGAATCGGCTTGCGCCTGCTGTGCAGATTGAGCCTGTTGTTGTGCGGTCGAACCGTTGGGTCCAACCGGTACTTCGCGCTGAGCCGCATCGGCTGGCACGGTAGCGTAGTACGGGTAATAGGCCGGATAGTAGCCGTATGGGTAATAGCACCCGGACAGCGTGAGAATGGAAAGCGCGCCGGTCAGCGCAATTCCTGTTTGTGAAATGCGCGGTACGCCGCGGGGGAGCCGCTGGCTCATCGCGCTGAGGGTATTGATGACCCGGGACTTCATGACGCGCTCCTGTTTGCATCGGACGCCCTCATCCGGGTGTCATGCCATGAGCTTACGCCGCGGTCGCCCGCGCAGGATTGCAAAACCGTAACGGCTTATTTCACGTCATTGCACAGCGTGTTCAAAAGCGGTCGGCATCAAGCCGCGGTGCTTGAAGTGCCGCCGTTTCCGGTCGTTCGCGAGCCGCAGCTATGGGCGCGGCTCGCTTCGAGTCGCTTACTTGCCGACCTGATTGCCGATAATGCCGCCGGCTGCTGCGCCGCCGAGAGTCGATAGCGCATTGCCGCCGATCGCGGCACCGGCCACGCCGCCGACACCCGCGCCGATTGCGGTATCGCGTTGCCGCGTAGTCATGCCGTCACACGCCGAAAGACTCGCCACGACAGCGACGATCGCCGCGAACGTACCGATTTGTCGGATCGATTTCATGATGCCTACTCCAGTGGTCAGTGGTTATTCGGAACAGGACACGCTTGCGCCGTCCGTTTATTTGATCTTATCGCCGCAGCCGGTATCCAGATGTGTGCGCTTGTCAGCGGACTGTCGGTTTCGTAATCAAATGTTTCCGATGGAGCAGCATGCGGCGTGCCCGCTCGCGCAGAAACGCTGCAGAAACGCTGCAGCAACGCAAAAGCCCGCCAGGGGCGGGCTTCGACGCTGCAACGCAGTAGTTCCAGATCAGGTAGTTCAGGCGGCCCGGCAGCGGGCGCGCAAAACGCGCCCGCCCTACGAACCTTATTGCCGCTGATAAATCTCGGCGCCTTTCTTCATGAACTCGATCGACTTCACTTCCATGCCTTTCTTCAGCGCTTCGTCGTCGGAGACGCCTTGTTGCGCTGCGAATTCGCGCACGTCCTGGGTGATTTTCATCGAGCAGAAGTGCGGGCCGCACATCGAACAGAAGTGCGCGACCTTGGCCGAATCCTTCGGCAGCGTTTCGTCGTGGAATTCGCGTGCCTTGTCCGGATCGAGACCGAGGTTGAACTGGTCTTCCCAACGGAATTCGAAACGCGCCTTCGACAGCGCATTGTCACGCACCTGCGCGCCCGGATGGCCCTTCGCCAGGTCGGCCGCATGCGCGGCGAGCTTGTAGGTGATGATGCCGGTCTTCACGTCGTCCTTGTTCGGCAAGCCGAGGTGCTCCTTCGGCGTGACGTAGCAGAGCATGGCCGTGCCGAACCAGCCGATCATCGCCGCGCCGATGCCCGACGTGATGTGGTCGTAACCGGGGGCGATATCGGTGGTCAGCGGTCCCAGCGTGTAGAACGGCGCTTCGTCGCACCATTCCAGCTGCAGGTCCATGTTTTCCTTGATCAGTTGCATCGGCACGTGGCCAGGGCCTTCGATCATCGTCTGCACGTCGTGCTTCCATGCGATCTGCGTGAGTTCGCCGAGGGTCTTCAACTCGCCGAGTTGCGCTTCATCGTTCGCATCGTAGATCGAACCGGGGCGCAGGCCGTCGCCCAGCGAAAAGGCTACGTCATACGCCTTCATGATTTCGCAGATGTCTTCGAAGTGCTCGTACAGAAAGCTTTCCTTGTGATGCGCGAGACACCACTTCGCCATGATCGAGCCGCCGCGCGAGACGATGCCGGTCATGCGCTTCGCGGTCAGCGGCACGTATTGCAGACGCACGCCCGCGTGGATCGTGAAGTAGTCGACGCCTTGTTCGGCCTGTTCGATCAGCGTGTCGCGGAAGATTTCCCACGTCAGGTCTTCCGCCTTGCCGTTGACCTTTTCCAGCGCCTGATAGATCGGCACCGTGCCGATCGGCACCGGTGAATTGCGGATGATCCACTCGCGCGTTTCGTGGATGTGCTTGCCGGTGGACAGATCCATCACCGTGTCGCCGCCCCAGCGGATCGCCCACGTCATCTTGTCGACTTCTTCGCCGATCGACGACGTCACCGCCGAGTTGCCGATGTTCGCATTCACCTTCACGAGGAAGTTGCGGCCGATGATCATCGGCTCGCTTTCCGGGTGGTTGATGTTGTTCGGGATGATCGCGCGGCCGCGGGCCACTTCTTCACGCACGAATTCCGGCGTGATTTCCGTGAGGCCGTTCGGACCGAACGCGCTTGCGCCGAACGCCTGGCCCGGATGCTGACGGCCCATCATCGCTGCGAGTTTTTCGCCGTTCGGACCGCTCGTACGCAGGCTTTCCAGATATGCGGCGCGCTGCTGATTCTCGCGAATCGCGATGTATTCCATTTCCGGCGTGATGATGCCTTTCCTCGCGTAGTGCATCTGCGAGACGTTCTTGCCGGCGACGGCGCGGCGCGGCGTGCGGTGCAAGCCCTGGAAGCGCAGTTCGGCGGTGGCCGGATCGGCGGCGCGTTCGCGGCCGTACTGGCTCGTGAGGCCGTCGAGGGCTTCAGTGTCGCCGCGTTCTTCGATCCAGCGTTGACGCAGCGCCGGCAGACCCGCGCGGATGTCGATCTTCGCGTCCGGATCCGAGTAGGGGCCCGACGTGTCGTAGACGAAGACCGGCGGATTCTGCTCGCCGCCGAAGCTATCCGGCGTATCGGCCTGGGAGATTTCGCGCATCGGCACGCGGATATCGAGTCGCGAGCCGGTCACGTAGACCTTGCGGGAATTCGGCAGCGGGGCGACAGCGGCGGCATCGACGTGGGCGTCGGCGGAAAGGAACTTCGGATTGGCGTTCATGCATATCTCCTGTGTCGACCAGAGTTGACGCTTTAGCGTCTTACTCTGGTCCCATGCAATTCGTTGCGGTCGACCGGAGTTGACGCTTTAGCGTCTTACTCTGGTCCCATGCAATTCGTTGCGGTCGACCGGAGTTGACGCTTTAGCGTCTTACTCTGGTCCCATGCAAAGCAATGTGGGGCCGCTAAGCAGGAGACGAGATGAATGTCGTCGGAATTCGCGAGAGATGAAACAGTAGAGCTGGGTGCGAACTCCGTACGCTTCCCTGCGCTGGCATTATCCAGATCAGGTTCAAAGGGTATTTCTCACCCACGCAACACGGACCTCCAACCTCCGTGCGACGCAGGACCCCCGCGTTAGCAGCGCACACGATACACCGGCCGGACGCTGCTTGGCAACCCGTCTAGAAATTTTGGATGGCGGATATAACGCCGCTCAGCCGTGCACTATTCTTAAGTTGATTGGGTCGTCAGACATGATGCGGTGCAACAGCGGCGCGCCGCGAAAGCGCGTTCGGGTTCGCGCCGGTTGGTTGACGCGGGTTGATTGATTTACCGCGTGAAATCGTCGGCGGCTTCGGGCTGAAACAGAATCTTTTCGAGCTTCAGCACTTTTTCCGTGCCGCTTGGCGGCGTGAAGCGGATGCGATCGCCGCGTTTGGCGCCGAGCAAGGCGAGGCCGGCCGGTGAAAACACGTTCAGGCGGCCATGCGCGAAGTCCGCGTCGGGCGGGTAGACGACCGTCCAGGTCATGTGCTCGCCGCTGGTTTCGTCGACTAGCGTGGCTTGTGAATTCATCGTGACGACGTTCGCCGGAATGTCGCGTGACTCGACGATGACGGCGCGTTCCAGCACGTCGCCGAGCATGTCGTGCAACCTGGCGTCGGCGCCGGGTGCGGCGGCGTGCTTTTCAAGACGGGCGACGTCGAGTTCGGTCAGGTAACAGGTTTTGGTCTTTTTCATGACGGGTTCTCCAATTCGATCTGCATGTAAGGGGACAGCGTGCGGATGAGATCGGCCCGGAGCCCGGCGACGTGGCTCCGGCGAAGGGGCGCAGCGTTCAGATCGGGCGCCGGGCGGCGAGAAGCGGGAGCGTTCGGGTCGGCTGGCCGGCGCGCTGCGGCGATACGTTCGCGCGTGCGCAACCGGTCGCGCGGCGGGGGCGCAAGCGGGTGAAGGCACGGTAGATCGGAAAACGCATCGGAATAGCCGGCAGATAAAGGGAGGTTCGGATGAGCGCCGGATGTAGGCGAAAACGGCGCGATCGAAAGGTGAATGTTAGCACGGGCGGGACGCCTCTTTATTCGATGCCGGGCGCGGGTGGCGCGGTGGAGGGTTTTTCGCTGCGATGGGTTTAAGGGCGTTGCGGCCCGTGCCGTTATCCCGTTGGTAGGCGAGAGGTCGCTGTCCGGTGGCGCCGGGCGACCCTTGGGGCGCTGGCGGCGCATTGACAGCGCGATGCGATTTGAGACGGCGTAAGGAGAAGTGCTGATGAAAACGAGAACAGGGCGATTCGGAGCGCTGACCGTGGTGGCCGTGATGGCGACAATGTCTGCTGCGCCGACTATGGCGACGGCTTCAAGTGGCGGGACGATCACTTTCTCCGGAGCGATTGTGGCGCCGCAGTTCGAGATTTCGGCGGCGTCGGCTGCGGGGGCGAGTGTCGGGGCGACTGGCGCGCAGCTCGCGCGGGTGGCTTCTTCAGCGGGGACGGTGACTTTCAATGCACCGTCGGGGGTGGCGTCGGGTGCTGAGGTTGCCTTGCAGGTGAACGGCGGCGCGACGGCGCGTGATGATGCGGTTGCTACGCGGTTTGTCGACGGCTCCGGGCGTGTTTTTGCCGCTGCGCGGGATGGGCATTATCGCGTGGGCCGCGATGGGGGGGTGTTGTCGTTGTCGCTATCTGCGAAGCAGAGGGCGGTGGTGGCCGAGGAGACGCGGGTGACGGTGATTGTTAGTTACGATTGATTTTCTTTTTTTGCCTGCGCGGGGCTTTCTGGTTGTGTTTTTTCCTACGGCAGTGCCTTTCGTTGTTCTGACTTCTTTGGCCTTTCCTTGATTTGATATTGGTCTATTAGCTTTCCCCCTGTGCGGGGGAGCACCTACTTTTCTTTGCCGGCCGCAAAGAAAAGTAGGCAAAAGAAAGCGGCTTCACACCGCAGGTACTAAGCGGGCACCACTGCCATCAACGGGGAGTGGAGGCCACCTGATCTGTGCCAGTGCACCTTCACGCCCCGGTGACAAGGCAGTCATCCGCCCCTTCTCGCGCTGCGCGCTCGCCGGAAAGGTACTTCATCCAACCACCCACTACGTTTGGCGCCTGCGCTTTGCGCAGGGCGTAGCTCGCCATTTCACGCGTGCGCGCCGCGCCGTTACGCCCAGGTTCTGCTCGGTAATCCAGATCTGCACCTCGCCGAGGCGAAGCCGATGGCCCCTGCTCGCGCAAAACGAAGCGGGAGGTTTGGGATGGACCTTGCCGGCGAGCGCGCAGCGCGAGAAGGGGTGGATGACGGCCTTGTCACTGGCGGTAACCAACCACGGTGTGGTCCGGCAGGTTTCCACTACCGGTGGTTGACCGAGGTGCCCGCTTCAGAATTGGCGGTTTGAGCCGCTTTCTTTTGCCTACTTTTCTTTGCGGCGGCAAAGAAAAGTAGGTGCTCCCCCGCACAGGGGGAAAGCTAATAAACCAATACCAAATCAAGGAAAGGCCAAAGAAGTCAGAACAAGGAAAGACCAACGCCGTAGGCAGACAGACATAAGAAGCGCCGCGCAGGCAAAAAATCAAGGAAGACCAACGCCGTAGGCAAACAGACATAAGAAGCGCCGCGCAGGCAAAAAATCAAGGAAAGACCAACGCCGTAGGCAAACAGCCATAAGAAGCGCCGCGCAGGCAAAAATCAAGAAAAGACCACCGCCGCAGGCACACAGAACAATGCCGCCGCCAAAGGCAAAAAAACAACCAAAGACCAGCCCCGTAGGCGAACAAAAATGAGCGCCGCGCAGGCAAACAAAACAAACCACCACAGGCGCACAATGACCAACACCAGCCAAGAAAAAAAGCAAAACCCCCACGCGGAGCGTGCAAAAAAACCAAAAAATATTTCCAACCGGTTGTCATAACCGGCCCCCACCTTCGACAAACGTGCAAATCCAGATGGAGCACGCCATGCAAACTGCACTGACCCGCCGAGCCAACCGGCCCTTTACGCGAGTAATCGCGTTCACCATCGCGTTGGCCACGCTGGCCACCAGCGGCCTGGCAACAGCGGCCACCGCCATGTGCACGTCCCACAGCCCATCTCACCGCGTAGCGCTAGTGGAGCTCTACAGCAGCGAAGGCTGCAACAGCTGCCCTCCAGCCGACAGCTGGCTGAGTCAGTGGAAAAACAGCGGCGCCACCCAAAGCATCGTGCCATTGGCACTACACGTCGACTATTGGAACAGCCTGGGCTGGAGCGACCGCTTCTCGCAGCATCGTTTCACCGAACGTCAGCAAACCCTGGCCGGCGGCCACACAATCTACACGCCCGAAATCTTCATATCAGGCCGCGAGCTGCGCAGCTGGTCGCAGCACGACAGCTTCGCGAGCCGCGTCGGCAAACTCGTAGCCGAACCGGCACAAGCCAACGTCGCCCTGCAACTGAAGCCACAAGCGAAGGGCGCATTCGACGTCGACGCGCAATTCGCCGCCCAAACCCCCGCTTCGGCCAACACGCTAAACGCTTATGTCGCGGTTTATCAAAACGCGCTGACCTCGCAAGTGCGCGCCGGCGAAAACAGCGGCGCAACCCTGCATCACGAAAGAGTGGTGCGGCAATGGATCGGCCCCGTGCCGCTGATAGCCGGCAACGCGCAAATCCATCGCGGCATCCGTATCGACGACGCGGATGTCAACGCCGCCACATCGGCCGACAGCTTCGGCGTAGTCGCCTTCGTCGAGAACGCCGCGACCGGCGACGTACTGCAAGTCGCCGAACTGGCCGCCTGCCATTGATCGCACCAATCGCACCAATCGCACCAATCGCGCCAATCGCACCAATTGCACCAATCGCACCAATCGCACCAATCGCGCCGCGCTCGCCGCGCCACTATTCACGGGAGACTTTCATGGCTACTCCTCACACGCTAAGCAAAGCCGCACCGCCCGCGGCGCCGCTCAGCAGCACGATTCATCCAGTGTGGGTGCGCGTCACGCATTGGCTCAACGCGCTGGCGGCCATCGTGATGATGCTGTCAGGCTGGCGCATCTACGACGCCTCGCCGGTCTTTCCAGGTTTCACCTTTCCGCCCGCGATTACCCTCGGCGGCTGGCTCGGCGGCGCGCTGCAATGGCACTTCGCGGCGATGTGGCTGCTGGTCTTCAACGGCCTTGTGTATCTCACGCTGAATCTGCTCAGCGGACGCTTCGTGCGCAAGTTCCTGCCGCTCTCGCCGCGCGCCGTGCTGCACGACTTCGTCGCGGCGCTCACCGGCAAGCTCTCGCACGCGGACCTGCGCGTCTACAACGCGGTGCAGAAATTCGCTTACCTGTTCGTCGTCTGCGATCTGATCGTGCTGGTGCTGTCGGGCCTCGCGATCTGGAAGTCGGTGCAGTTCCCGCTGCTGCGCGAGTTGATGGGCGGTTACGACAACGCGCGCATCGTGCACTTCTGCGCAATGTCGCTGATGGCGGCCTTCATCGTCGTGCACCTGACGATGGTGGCGCTCGTGCCGCGCTCGCTCCTCGCGATGTTGCGCGGACGGTGAGTCAAGCTTAAGGACATCGAATCATGAATCAACCCGCTAAAAAACTCGACCGCGAATCGATCCTGATCGACGCACGACGCGAACTCGCGATGCCGTCGCGGCGGCTGTTCGGCAAACGGCTTCTGACGCTCGGCGGTCTGTCGCTGCTGACCGGCTGCTCGCTGACCGACGACGAATCGGTCAACAAATTTCTGATGATGGTGTCGCGCCTGAACGACCGCGCGCAAGCCGCGCTGTTCGATCCGAAGCGGCTCGCGCCGACCTACACGGAGGCGCAGATCACGCGGCCGTTCCCGTTCAACGCGTATTACGGCATCGACGAAGTGCCCGAGGTCAATGCGTCCGACTACAAGCTCAAGGTGAGCGGCCTCGTGACCGGCCAGCGCGTCTGGACCTTGCCCGAGCTGTACGCGCTGCCGCACGCCGAGCAGATCACGCGGCATATCTGCGTGGAAGGCTGGAGCGCGATCGGCCGCTGGGGCGGCACGCCGTTCGCCGACTTTTTGCGGCGCATCGGCGCGGACACCAGCGCGAAGTACGTCGGCTTCAAATGCGCGGACGACTACTACGAAAGCATCGACATGCCGACCGCACTGCATCCGCAGACACTGCTCACGTTCTCCTACGACGGCGAGCGTCTGCCCGCGAAATACGGTTTTCCGATGAAGCTGCGTATGCCGACCAAGCTCGGCTACAAGAATCCGAAGCACATCGTCGAGATGTTCGTCACCAACACGTATCCCGGCGGCTATTGGGTCGACCAGGGCTACAACTGGTTCGGAGGTTCCTGACGCGCGCGGGTCGGGCATGCGAAATGCGTGACCCCGAGCGGCAGAGGCTTCGGCAGCACGCCGGCCCAAGCCGGTTCAGATTCACCCACAACACAACGGAGTCATCCCATGAAAAAATTCGCAATCGCAGCATTCGCAGTCGCCTTCCTGACCAGCGGCGGCGCCGCGTTCGCGCAGGCAAGCGGTGCCATGTCCAACGACGCGATGTCGAAGGATTCGATGTCCAAAGACAGCATGTCCAAGGACCACATGAAGAAGGGCGCGATGAAGCACGACAAGATGAAAAAAGGCAGCGACGCGATGGGCACGAAGCAGGAAGCGTCGGGCGCCATGGGCAACTGACGTATCGCGCGATGCCGTCCGCATGGATCGAGCACGGCACGTCGCGCATGGCAGGTGGCGCGTGACCTGAAGCCGGGGAGACGTTCCCCCGGCTTTTTTGTTGCAAGTACACCAATAAGTTACGATTCTTTCGAGCGGCGCGGTGTGCGCTTACTGCATAATGCGGCGTCGCGCCAGACGTTTGGCGCGTGTCAGCCGTGGACCGATCCTTCTCGAGCGCCGCGGCGTTATGGCCCCTTTGGCCAACTATCGTCCTTCCGTTCCACCGACATGTCCGCCAGCCTCGCCCGTCAGACCGCATCGCCGATGCGGCGCCCGCCATCCCGTCACAGGGTCCTTAGCGGGGGCGCAGCGCCTCGAGCGGCATTGGCGGTTTGAACGCATGTCGCTGCAATCTCCCAACCGCTTTCCGCGTGGTTTCCCGATCCGCTTGCCGCAGTCCCACAACGGACAGATCGCGCTCGCGCTCGCCGTCGTTTATCTCGTGTGGGGCTCGACCTATCTCGCGGTGCACGTGGCGCTCGGTTCGTTTCCGCCCTTGTTGCTCTCCGGTTTGCGCAACCTGTTTGCCGGCATCGGGCTGTTCGTGTTTGCGGCGCGCCGCGCACCGGTCTGGCCGAGCTTCGCTGAAATCCGCCATGCGGGCCTCGTCGGCACGATGCTGGTCGGCCTGTCGAGCGGCATGCTGGCTTTCGGGATGCGTACCGTCGGCACCGGCACGGCGGCGGTGATGGTCGCGACCGTGCCGTTGTTCGCGACGGTGATCGCGGCGGTGGCGGGGCGGCAGATCGCGAGAGGCGAGTGGTTCGCGGTCGGCCTCGGGCTCTTCGGGATCGCGATCCTGAGTCACGGTGACAACTCGCCGGGCTCGGCGGGCGGCAGCCTTGCGATTCTGTGCGGCGCACTCTTCTGGGCCGGCGGCGCACATCTGGCCGGACGTCTGAAGCTGCCGTCGGATCTGTTTCTATCGACGTCGTTGCAGATCGGCCTTGGCGGCGCGATGTCGACGATGGTCGCGTTGGCATCGGGCGAGCGGATGTTCGAGGTGCATTTTCTGCCGGTGCTGGCGTTCATCTACCTGATGCTGATCGGCACGATGGCCGCGTATGTCGCCTATGGTTTTCTGATCCGCCACACGAGTCCGATCATCGCCAGCAGTTGCATGTATGTGAATCCGGTGGTCGCGGTGGCGCTCGGCGCGCTGCTGCTCGGCGAGCCGGTCACGCATTCCACCGTGATCGCGACCATCGTGATTCTGGCGAGCGTGGGCCTGTCCTTCTGGTTCGATCGCCGGAAGAAGAGTCTCGCGTGAGGCGCGCGGCGGCGCGCCGCATTTAAAGCGCCGCTGCCACTTCCGCGCCTTCGCGGATCGCGCGTTTCGCGTCCAGCTCGGTCGCGACCCTGGCGCCGCCGATCACGTGGTAGCGCGGGCACCTCAACTCAAAGCCTCACTCCTGGCTGCAAGCCGCAAATGATTCCATGCAGCCAGCGCGGCAAACCCCAATCCGGCAACACTCACTCCGATCCATCCAAAAGTCGGCCAGACAAAAGCACCGACCCCCGACCCCAGGGCTCCGCCAATAAAATAGGCGACCATATAAACCGTATTCACTCGGCTGCGCGCGTCGGGCTTCAGCGCGTAAATTCTGGATTGGTTGGAAATCTGCGCCGCCTGCACACCGACATCCAGGACGATCACGCCAATCACGAGCCCTACCATGCTCTTCGCCGACAACGCAAATACGACAAACGAAATCGCCACCAGCACGATCGACAGCGTGATAATCGCCCGCGGCCCGCGTCGGTCGGAAAACTTGCCGGCCAGCGGCGCGGCCATCGCCCCGGCAGCGCCAACAATCCCGAATAGTCCCGCCGCCTGCGGCCCAAGATGAAACGGCGCGCCTGCCAGCAGCAACGCCAGTACTGACCAGAAAATACTGAACGCCGCGAACATCGCCGCGCCCGTCAGCGACGCTTCGCGCAATGCCCGATGCTCGGCCACCAGATGCCACATCGAGACAAGCAGCTTGCCGTACGCGAGAGTCGACGTCGGTTTGCTCTTCGGCAAGCGCAGGATGACCACCGCCGCCAGCACGATCAGCGCGACGACGGAAGCGCTGAATACCGCGCGCCAGCCGAAATACTCGGCGACGAGACCCGCCGCGGTCCGGGCCAGCAAAATCCCGAGCAACAGGCCGCTCATCACCGTGCCGACCGCATGCCCGCGTTGCGCCGGCGGCGCCAGCTCGGCTGCGAACGGCACGGCCTGCTGCGCGATGGTGGCGAGCACGCCGATCGCGAGGCTCGCCGCGATCAGCACCGGCAGCGTCGGCGCCGCAGCGGCCACCACCAGCGCGACGCACATGGCCGCGATCTGCAACAGGATCAGCAGGCGCCGATCGAAGCGGTCGCCGAGCGGCGCGAGCAACAGCATCCCGGCCGCGTAGCCGAGCTGTGTCACGGCGGGCACCGCGCCAACCCACGACGCGCTGCCCGGAAACGACTGCCGGAAGTTATCGAGCAGCGGCTGGTTGTAGTAAATATTCGCCACCGCCACGCCGGCAATCGTCGCGAGCAGAAGCAATAGCCCGCGCAATGAGCGGTCGGCGGATGCGGAAGACGAGGGGTCGGAAGTGGACATGAGAAGAGCCGTCGATGGACCGGCCCATGCGCGGTCCTCAAGCGTGCCGATCATACCGGAGCAGGGCGGATCATGCTGATCGTGGCGGTCGGCTGCGACGTGATCATCGGCGCGTTTATCGTGGCCGGCGCGGGCTGGCTTTCGTTACTCGCGTGGCGCAAATCGGCGCGCTTTCCGGTTCAGGTTCAGGCCTGGCTGTGCGCGATCGTCGTCATGCGCACCGGCGCCTATCTGCTTGGCGACTACCTGAGTCAGGCGATCGCTATCGACATCGCGATGCCGTTCGACGGCTTCATCCAGGCGGTTGTCGCGGCCGCGCTCGGGATACCGTATTTCAGGCTGTCCCGGCGCGTGCAAGATACCTTCGTGGCCAACTGACCTGGCAACTGAGCCGGCAACGGCGTCAGTCGATCAACTCGCCGTCAGGCTCATAGAACGGATACGGCCCGTCGGCCTCGTCGACATACGCGTGATACGTGATGATTCCGGTTGCCGGATCGTAGCGGTGCAGCGCATACGCGGGCGGTTCCATCACGAATGCGGACGGCGCCTCTTCGCGCAGATCGAGCGCGACCTGATGCGCGGGCGCCGGCACCGCCGACGCAATCGTGCCGCCGAAGCGCACGAACATCGGCCGGTGCACATGTCCGCAGATCACCCGCTCGACATTCGGATAACGCGCGATCAACGCAGCGAGTTTGTCCGACGCAGCCGGATCGAGCCGCAGCTCATCCATATGCCCGATCCCGCACGCGAACGGCGGATGATGCAACGCGACCACCGTCGGCTTGCCTTGCGCCGCATCGAGTTGCGCCGCGAGCCACGCGAGCCGCGCGTCGCACAGATTGCCGGCGCTCTGGCCCGGCACCATCGAATCGAGCGCGATCACGCGCAGCGGACCGACGTCGACCGCGTATTGCACGAACTCGCCGCCGCCTTGCAACTCCGCGCGGTTCGGGAACGCCGCGCGCAACGCGGTGCGCTCGTCGTGATTGCCGACCAGCAGGTAGTAGGGGATCTCGAGCGGCGCGAGCAGCGCCTTGAGGTGTTCGTACTGGTCCGGGCTGCCTTGATCGACCAGGTCGCCGGTCATGATCACCGCGTCGGGACGCGGCTCCAGCGCATTGAGCGCGGCGACGCAGCGCGCGAGGTAGGCGCCGGTGTCGACGCGCCGATAGGCCAGCGCGCCGGGCCGTTTGATATGCAAGTCGCTAATTTGAGCCAGCAGCATGGGGAGGTCCTTTTTTTGCGCGCAAAAAATGCGGCGCGGCTTTGTCACGATAGCGCAATCAGCGCGTCCTGCGCGATCGAAATGCCGACCGGCGTGCCGCGCGCCAGTTCGACGCGGCCCGCCACGTCGACCAGCAACGGGTCCGGCGCGGCGCCGCCGATCGTCAGCCGGGTGCGCTCGCCGAGAAACGCGGTGCTTTCTATGCTGCCGCGCAACTGGGCGCTCGCCGGGTCGGCGAGATAGGCGTCTTCGGGACGGAAGAAGAATTCATGCGCGGCACTTGCGTGCGCGCGGCTCGAGGGCAAAGGCACGGCGCCGCCCGCGGTGGTCAGCATGCCGTCGCGCTGTTCGCCCGCCAGCCGGTTGATCGTGCCGACGAACTGCGCAACCGTCCGGTTCGCGGGACGATAGTAGATCTCGCGCGGCGAGCCGATCTGTTCGATGCGCCCGGCGCTCATCACGACGATGCGGTCGCCCAGTTCCATCGCTTCGGCCTGATCGTGCGTGACGTAGACGGTCGTGATGCCGAGTTCGCGCAGCAGCGTATTCATCTCGCTGCGCAAGGTGTCGCGCAGGCGGGCGTCGAGGGCGGTCAGCGGTTCGTCGAGCAGCAGCACGCGCGGCTGCACAGCCAACGCGCGCGCCAATGCAACACGTTGACGCTGGCCGCCGGACAGCTGATCGATCGGTTTGTCGGCGTGGGCGGTGAGCCGCATCATCGCGAGCAATTCGTCGACGCGTTGCCGCGCGGTTTCAGCCGGTGCGCGTTTGATCTTCAGTCCGTAGCCGATGTTGCCGCGCACGGTCAGGTTCGGAAACAGCGCATAGCTCTGGAACACCATGCCGACCTGGCGTTTTTCGATCGGCAGCGCAGTGACGTCTTCGTCGCCGAACGCGATCCGGCCGCCGGCGTCGGGTGTTTCGAGGCCCGCGATCATGCGCAGCGTGGTGGTCTTGCCGCAACCGGATGGGCCGAGCAGCACCAGCGTTTCACCGGCGCCGATCTGCAGATCGAGCGGTTCGAGCACACGGGTGCCGCGAAACGTTTTCGCGCATTGTGTGAGCGTGATGGGAACGGAGGCGAGTTTCATGGCGTGGACGTCGGTAGTGGCTTCGAACGGGCGGCGTTGCCGCGTCGCTGCGGCGCGCTGCGCTGGCCGGTCGCATCGACGCCGAGCCATTGCATCGCGACGAGCAACGGCATCGTCATGATGAAAAACAGAATCGTGTACGCGCTGCCGATTTCGATACGCAGCGACGCGTAGGTGTCGGCGAGACCGACAGGCAGCGTCTTGGTGTCGGGCGTGTGCAGCATCCAGGTCAGGTTGAATTCGCCGATGGAAAGCGTCAGCACCGCCAGCGCACCGGCGACGATGCCCGGCCGCGCATTCGGCAGCACGATCGTCACGAAGCGCTGCAGGAAGCTCGCGCCGAGACTCGCGGCACCTTCTTCGAGCGTGCGCAGATCGCTGCTCGCGCACACCGCCGCGACCGCGCGGACCATGAAGGGCAGCGTGAACACCACATGCCCCGCGACGATGAACGCGACGCTCATGCGGAACATCGTGAAGCCGCCGTAGACCACCAGCAGCGCGAGCGCGGAGGCGAGACCGGGCAGCGCGATCGGCAGCACCAGAAACTCTTCGACAATGCGCGACAGCCGCGTTTTGCTGCGAGCCAGCACGTAGCCCGCGGGCACGCCGGTCACGAGCGTAACGAGCAAGGTCGCCGCCGCCACTTCGAGCGACAGGAACACCGAGCCGTGATACTGCGTCCACACTTCGCTCAGCCAGCGCAGCGTGAGCCCGCTCGACACGCCCTTGAAGTAGTTGACCGTGAGCCCGGCCACGATCGACATCACGACCGGCACGATCAGAAACGCGCACAGCAGCAGCGTGACGAGCCATTGGCCGGCCGCCAGGAAGGTGCGCGAGCTCGGCAACCTGAGCCGCGAGCGCGGTTTCGCAGCCGGCCGGATTGGAGCAGTGATGGAATTCATCGAGGTCTTGTCATCCGGTTTGGAAACACTGCTCATGCGCTCGCCGCGACGGCCGAGCCGGTCACGCTGCGCGCGAACGCCAGCACGAGCCACGTGACGATGCCGAGCACGATGGAGAGGCCTGCCGCGGTGAGCATGTTCGCGTTCAGCGTGAACTCGGTGTAGATGGTCATCGGCAGCACGTCGATGTCGGTGGCGAGCGTGAAGGCGGTGCCGAACGCGCCCATCGCGGTGGCGAAGCACACGGCGCCCGCCGCGATCAGACCCGGCGACAGCGCGGGCAGCACGATGTCGCGCGTGATCCGCCACGGCGACGCGCCGAGCGAGCGCGCGGCTTCTTCGAGCGAGGCGTCGAGCTTGGTTGCCGACGCCATCACCGTGACGATCACGCGCGGAATCGAGAAGTACAGGTAGCCGAGAAAGAGGCCGCTCATCGAATACGCGAACACCCAGCGGTCGCCCGTCAGCTTGAGCGACAGCGCACCGATCAAGCCCTGGCGTCCCGCCAGCATGATCACCATGAAACCGACCACCACGCCAGGAAACGCCAGCGGAAACGTCAGCAACGCGAGCAGCGTGCGCTTGAGCGCAAACTCGCGGCGCGCCAGCAGCAAGCCGGCGATCACCGAGAGCACCAGCGTCGCCGCCGTCACCGCCGTGGACAACACGACCGTCGCGCCGAGGCTCGACATGTAGCGCGGATTGGTCAGCATCGCGCGGTAGGTCGCGAACGCGTGGCCGTCGCCGCTCAACTGCGCGAGCGCGCCCATCGGCAGCAGCCAGAACGCGATGAAGACCACCAGCGCCGGCGCGGTCAACGCGATGCGCCAGCGCAGCGGGAACGTGATGTCGTTCAATGCATCACCTGCAGATAACGCTCGCCGAAGCTCGACTGCTTCTCGGCCATCTTGCCGAAATCGACCGGCTTGGCGCGGGCGTAGTCGCTTGCCGGCAGGAATTTCGCGGCGGTTTCCGGGCTCATCGCATTGGCGCGCACCGGACGCAGATACGCTTCGGCCCACAGCTTCTGGCCTTCGTCGGAGAGCACGAAGTCGAGCACCTTCTTGCCGTTCGCATCGTGCGGCGCACCCTTTACGAGGCTCATCACATACGGCACCGAGATCGTGCCTTCCTTCGGAATCACGAATTCGACATTCGCGTGATCCTTGTACTTCGCGCGATAGGCGTCGAAGTCGTAGTCGAGCAGGATCGGGATTTCACCGGACATCACGCGCGCATAGGCTGTCTGCTTCGGCACGATCGGCGCGTTGGCCTTCAGCTTGCGGAACCAGTCGAGGCCCGGCTCGAAGTTGTCGAGCGTGCCGCCGAGCGCCTGATTCACCGCCACCGCGCCCGCATAGCCGACGAACGCGCTCGACGGATCGAGGTAGCCGATCATGCCTTTGTACTCAGGCTTCAGAAGGTCGGCCCACGAACGCGGCACCGGCTTGCCTTCGAGTGCGTCCTTGTTGACGAAAAAGCCCAGCGTGCCGGAGTGAATCGTGAACCAGTAGCCTTGCGGGTCCTTCAGGTTCGCGGGAATGTCGTCCCAGTGCGCCGGCTTGTACGGCTGGATCACGCCCTTGTCTTTCGCCTGGAAAGCCGACGACACGCCGAGATACACCACGTCGGCGACCGGGCTCTTCTGCTCGGCCATCAATTGCGCAATCGACTGGCCGGAGTTCTTGTTGTCGAACGGCACGCGGATGCCGGTCTTTTGCTGGATCGCCTTGATCTGGCTGGCCCAGTCGGCCCATTCGGGCGGGCAGTTGTAGCAGATCGCGGTTTCGTCGGCGTGGGCGAGTTGCGGCGCGAAGCTCGCCAGCGCGGCGCCGGCGATGGCGCACGCCGACAGTGCGGCGGCAGCGGTGCGATTGAGACGGCGCCAGAGCGGTTTGACGGGCGCGGCTAAGCGTGCTGAAGAGCGGATCACAGCGGGTCTCCTGATGAGGAAGCGAGCGGGTGGTTCGAGGCTTGACGGTTAATGCGGGTTGATGCAGCTTGATGCGAACGGGGTTATGCGAAGGGCCGCGCGGCCGGCTCGGTGGCGCGCGCCGGCGAGCCGGCGCTCAGGTTCGAGATCGCCGTGATGGTGGCGCCTTCGCGCAAGGTGTGCGGCAAGGTCAGCGCGAGCGAGGTTTCGCCGAGTGCTTCGTAGGTGCCGGTGACGCGGGCCAGCAGGCGCTGCCACGCCGCGCAGCCGATTTCGCGATTCGGCGCGCAGACGCTCGCGAGCGGCGGCGACAGCAGTTCGCCCATCGCGAGGCCGTCGAAACCGAGGATCGACATGTCATGCGGAATCTGCAGACGCGCGCAGCGCAGGCCGCGCATCACGACCATCGCCAGCAGATCGTTGCTGCAGAAGAGGGCGGTCGGCCGGTTCGGGCCGCTCGTCAGATGAGCGAGCACGGACGGCGACAGTTCGTCGGCGTTGAAATCGACCTCGAGCGCCGGCGCGGGCGTGAGGCCGGCCTGCTGCATGGCTTGCGCGTAGCCGAGATGGCGCTGGCGGGCGCGGTCGGAGGCGGCTAGCGTACCGGCCAGCATCAGGATGCGGCGATGGCCGTGCGCGATCAGCATGCGCACGCCGTCGAAGGCGGCGAGGCGATTGTCGACGCACACCGACGGACGCCGCACCGTGTCGTTATGCATCAGCACGTACAGCAGACCCGCGCGGTCGAGCTCGTCGAGCAGCGGATGGGTGTCCGCGTCGGCGACCGTCAGGATCATGCCTTCGACGCGGTGTTCGCGCAGCGTCTCGATGGCGTGGCGTTCGCGATCGGCGTCGTACTGGGTGGTCATCAGCATCAGCCGGTAGCCTTGTGCCGATGCGAGATCGTCGATGCCTTGCAGGCATTCGGCGAACACCGGGTTGGCGAGCGTCGGCAGCACCACGCCGATGAGGCGCGTGCGCTCGCTGCGCAATTGCCGGGCTAGCGGGCTGGGACGGAAGTTGAGCGCGTCGATCGACTGACGCACTTTGTCGAGCGTGACCGGGTTGACGGTGTGCGGCGCGTTGATCGCGCGCGAGACCGTGGCGATGGAAAAGCCCGCGTGTGCAGCCACGTCCTTGATTGTTGGAATCACTGTTTCCGCCCGAGATGTAAACGTTTTCGTCGGGGGGATTATCAGCAGGCTTTGTGACTGGCGGATGACGTTAGAATTGCGGCGTGCCGCGCAGGCCGGGGCTCGTCCGGCGCGAGGCCGCCCGGTTTGGTGCGCCTGCGGCACAATGGTAGAATCGCGTCCGCCCTTGCCGGGGTGATGAAATTGGTAAACATAGCGGACTTAAAATCCGCCGCTTCACGGCTTGCCGGTTCGAGTCCGGTCCCCGGCACCACGCCACCATCCGCATTACTCTCCCCGAAAGTCAAGCAATACAGACGCGATTCCGCGCAAAAACAAATGTCTCGACCATTGCGTCGAGCTTCGCCGGGGCGGCCATCAGCCGTTGTGTCAGCAAGTGTTCGAAGCGGTCGCCGAGCGTACGCTTTCTTCGCTCGTCACCCGGGCGGTTCAGCGCGAGCAGCAAGGATGGCGCGAAGGTGGCGCGATGAAACGCCGCGTACTCGTTAGCCATTTGCGTGCGATTCTGATGTTGCTGGTATCGCTCCCAGATGTCGTCGGGCCGCGCGACGCACTCGTAATGCTCGACAACCAGGTTGCAAAACTGCCCACCGTTGTTCGCGAATGGCGCAAGCAGGTCGCGCACGGGGCGCGCAAACGTCGCCAGTACCATGTGCGCACGTTCGCCGGTCGTGATCGCGCCCTCCGCGGCCATCTGGGTCAGTGCGTCGTTCGCGTGGTTCATGAGGGTCTCAAAGCCCGTATACCCGTCGTCGTCGGCTCCAGGCAGCACCACGACAAGCCGGCCGCCCGGCCTCAGCTCTCGGGCTCTCAGAGCGAGAAAGGTTTCCCAGTCTCGCGTGGCCTGCTCGCGAAACGCGGCATTCACGGCACCCTGCGTGCACGGCAGATAGATATGACCCGCAATTGGGACCGGCACACGGCTTAACCACATCGCGGCGTACGCGCTCCAGGCAAGGTGCACGCACGCCGGCGGCAGAACGCTGTCGTAAAACGACCGACCGATTGCGCATGGAAAGACGTGAGGATCGTCGCGAAGGTACCGGTCCGGATCGTTCTCCAGCAACTCGAAGAGCGCGCTGAAATCGTTGACTGGCAGATCTTCGTGATAGACGAGGATCGGCCGGGCCGGCCCAACCCGGGCGCGCACAGCGGTTATCGCAACACGCATCGGGGCGAGCGAGTTCCTGCCCTGTGACGATCCGTATTCGGCGATTACGACCGGCTGGTCGTCCGGTTCGAGCGGGACGTTCTCCACCGCCTGCCGCAGATGAGGCAGGGCGATCGCGGCACCCGCCGCCTGATGCGTCGAGTGACGATTGTAGGCCCCTTCGCCCTCCATGCCGCCCGACATGGTCTTCGGCTGATTCATAAAGATCTCGCGAAGAGCGCGGCAGCGGCGACCAGTGCCGGAAGCCCCGCCACGATGAAAGCCTGGTTCAGGCCGTAATGCAGGCGGAGCAATTCCGCCGCAGCCAGAGCGCCCACGATCGCACCAAACCGGCCAACACCCATCATCCACGCCACGCCGGTTGCCCGTGCCCTTGTGGGGTAGTAGTTTGCCGCCAACGCCGACATCGAAGCCTGGGCACCGTTCATCGTGGTACCCGCCGCGAAAATGAGACCGGTCAGCGAGGCCAGACCGGGTGCTCCGTATCCGATGGAAATGGTGAATATCCCGGAGGACAGGAAGCAGGAACCTACTATGACATAAGGATTGAAGCGATCCATCAGCCAGCCTGAGGCCAAGGCGCCGATTCCACCCCCCAGCGGGAAGAGCGCCGTAATGAGGGCTGCGTGCGAGATGCTAAGGCCCGAATCGTTGATCAAAATGGGCAGACAATTGGTCAGTAAATAGAACATGACCAGCCCCATGAAATAGGCCGTCCAAAGCACGAGAGTCCCGACGATGAAGCGCCTGGCCAACACGACTCTAACGGCCTCCGCCGAACTTGCTTTCAAGGTCCCCTCGTCAATGACGAACCGTTTCTCGTCGGTCAGCGTACCCGGTGCGATGCGGTTCAGTATCTCGTGAATCCGGTCGGCAGCAACTCCCTTGGTCACCATGTAACGGACTGATTCCGGAACCCGGCATACGAGCGCAATGCCGAGCGCGATGGGAAGTGCGCCGCCAACAACGAGCACGCCGCGCCAGCCTGTCACGGGGATCAGGACTGCTGCCAGAAATCCGCCTCCAGCGGCTCCCAACGGGAATCCACAAAACATCGCGTTATTGACTTTGGCGCGATGGTGATCGGGGACAATCTCAGCCATGAGCGTTGCTGCGCTGGGCATCGCGGCGCCGATGCCAAGTCCCGTTATGAAGCGCAGAACGGTAAGCATGTCGAGGCTTCGCGAAGCGGCGCTCGCAAGAGACGACATGCCCAGAAAAAAGACCGCCCCAACCAGCACGGTCTTTCGACCGAATTTGTCGGCCATTGGGCCTGAACTCATCGCGCCCAATGCGAGCCCCAGGAGCCCCGCGCCAAGAACAGGGCCGAGCGAAGACTTTGCAATATGCCACTCTAAAGAGAGGGCAGGCGCAATATAGCCGATTGCTGCCGTATCGAAGCCGTCGATAGCGATGACCAGGAAGCAAAGAGTCAGTATCAACCGTTGGTAGCGGGCGAAGCCATGGCTATTTATGAAATCCTGAACATCGACAGCCGAAACGGAGTTCATCTTTGTCATCTCCCTATCCTGTTCGCCCATTGGCCACTCTTCCGTCACCGTACGTCACTCTTCGTGCAAGACATGGCTTACGTTGCGTGCATCGTTAAATGGCGGGTCAAAGTGGCTGCTCAACGCGCGCGAGAAGCGATCGCTTCAGCTGCGTGAAGCATCGTTTTGCGAGCAAGCTCCGAAGGCCTCTTGTCGTTCCAAGACCGTCGAAGACTCGCGCGTTTCGCGAAGCGTTCGTGCGGGTTCTGCCGGAATAATATTTGAACGTTTCGACGTACACCTCCATCACCTGATGGAGGTCGGTGCAATGTTGCCGGCCCCGGCTTCCTCGCTGCACGGAAAGGGATTCCGCACCCTGTCTATGCGGTGCACAGCTTTGGCGCTTCGCCGCCGAAGTCTGGGCCACCCTGGTCGGAAGCACACTTGGATGCCGTAGAGATCGATTGACTTCGCGGAGCAATCAAGTATCGACTGACACAACCGTCATTTGCTCGATCAGCCGCACAAGATCGGATTGACGTCGCGCCTCCGTCTTTTCAAATATGTGATGCAGATGTGTCCGGACGGTCGACGGCTTAACGTCAAGCAATTCGGCAACTGCATTCAGACTCGCGCCCTTATGAATTTCGCACGCTACCCGAGCCTCGACGCGGGTCAAGTTATAGAGGGTTCGCAGCTGCCGTTCCGGACTATCGGGCACGCGTTCCGGGTCGACGACAAGGATCATCGCAACAGCCTTTTGAGGCACGATCCTCGCCCAGCCGGTGCCGGCGCGCAAAGGAGAAACCAGCACCCGATATGGACGCGTTGCGGACGGGCGGCTAAGCGCGAGTGCGCCGCCCGTCGGCGGCTTTGTGCCCGCCCCGGCGGCCTGAGCCACCAGCAGGCGAAGCCTGTTCGTCAGCGTCGGGGTCATTGCGAACAATCCGGCCGGCCCTGTCCCAAGTCCGTCCGCAGACGTCAAGATCTGTTCCGCGACGCGGTTGGCGAACATCACGCGGCAGGTGGCCTCGACAATCAACACACCATGGTTCAAAGCGTCGAGTGCCGCACACGCCACATGCTGTCCGCCGCTCATTCCGCATAACCGCAGGTTCATCGTCAATGCGCGCTGAAAATGTGGCAACACGCCCGCGAGCAAGTCGAACTGCTCGCGCTCAAAGCTTCCATCACACTGTCGCCGCGTTGCCACCAGCACAGCGACATTGCCACCGTCGAGGCCAAGGTTCGCGCCGATAGCGGTGTGCATACCCTGTGGGCGCGCCCAGTCCTGGAAGAAGTCGCTGTACTCCAGCACCGTTCTGGGGCCCATCATCGCGTCGGATAAAATCGTGCCAGACGACCACATCCGCGCCAAAGCGAATGGGTCCGACCGGACGTAGTGCTCTTCGTACGCCTGCACAAACGCGGGTTCGGCGCCTGCCCAGGCGATCGACCCTAACCGCTGCCTTGCGTCTCCCGCCCACAGATGCGCGTGCATGGCGCCCAGCAAGGCGGCAACCTGTTCGAGTGCGCGCGGCCACCGATCCGGTTCTACCGCCGCGTCATATACAGCAGCGATAAGCTTCGAAAGCTCGTTCTCGGACGACATCGTGGCTTCCTCCCGCCGGTCAGATCGCGTCACCCATTCCGTGTCTGCCAAACCAGTGGCATTCGCGATGAAAGTAAGCGCGCGCTCCGGGATGTGCATGACCGGCAAATCCCCGTCAAATGATGGAGCCCTGCCAATCGTTACTATAGTTCGGCGACAGCGTGCGAAGGACATGATGCCGGCGCGCCGTTGACCGCCCGAAAGCGCGGATGAGCGATCCCGCCTCCTTGATGCGAGCTGTTCCGCTCGCAGTGGTCTCCGATAACCGTGAGATCGAAGCTCCCCGAACGCTCGCCAGTCGAACCCGACACACTTCGATTTTTCCCGTCAATCTCCCGTTTGTCGCCTCAACATTCCCGAACAATTGCCGTTAACAGGCGAGCAGGGGTTCGCTTCACCAGTTGGAGTTGGCGATTTTGCCGGCTCGTTGCTATCGATATGAGAGGTTGGCAAAACATATGAAACTGTCTTTTGCCCAGAAGCTCGCCATGATCGCATCCGTTGCGATGGGGGGCGTGCAGAGTGTGGATGCGCAGACTTTGCCGGACAGCGGCGCGAGCGCTGCCGTCGTTGCCCAGCCGGGCACGGCAACGGCACTGCCGGCCACGACGCAAGAACAGCAGGGACAGGCCGGTGTGCTCACAGCCGACGAGGCGAAGCAATCCGCCGCCGGCAACGTCGCCGAGCTGCAACAGATGATCCGCGGTTCGGACACGAGCGAGCTGCGCACGACGTACAACGGCAACTACGGCGCGAGCCTGCTGTTTTACGGCAAGGAAATGACCTACTACGTCGCGCTGTTCCAGCAGAAGAACTTCTGGCGCGTTATCAAAACGCAGGACGAAACGCGCGCCGACCTGATCTATAAGGACTTCGTGCGCCGGACCGTGCAGTTGTCCGATGTCGAAATCCGCCGCACGCGGCTCGAGGCGCAAAAGGCGTTCACCGAGCGGAGGATTGCGCTGTCGCAGGATCGTGCGAACCGCCTGCAGGCTGACCTCGATGTAGCGCGTCAGCAGCAGAGCATCGTCAATAGCCAGCAGCAACAGACGCGTGCCGAAGCCGCCTCGCTTGCGCAACAGAAGGCCGCCGCGCAGGACCAGTTGCGGGCCGCGCAGCGGCAGGTCCGCGAACTTCAGAGTCAGTTGGAAAGCGGCTTGGCGGGCTTACACTGATTTTCAGCCGGCGCCTGCAGGAACACGACCCCGTCCGGTTCGCCGCGCGGGGTCGCATTCGCTTACCGATGCGACACGTTGCGCGAGCCGGTCCGCTTTGAGCCCGGCACGGTACGCCGGCACGAATGGCGCGGGATTCATGCGTCGGCACCTCGCCGGCGGGGCGCGGTCAGATTGACCCACTCGTAAGCGTCATGTCCAAGCCTGCCCACTTCGCGCCATACGGCGAAGGGAATCTCCTGGCGGGCCGCGTGCCGATCAACAAGACCCTGGCATACGTTTGTCATCTGTCGAAGCAGCACAATCGCATGCGCTTCAGGTCTCTCTCCATGCTGGTCGAGCGCCGTTTTTGCCTCTTGAGCTCGTTGAGCCATTGTCCGCCATTGAGAATCCCGGATTTCCTGAGCGTAAGTGCCGCGCTGCGCGAGTGCGCTCGAAACAATGTAGAGATTTTTGAGCGCAGTGACGACGCCTGGTGGCGGCACGACGCAACCGTCGCTGCGGTCCGGCTGCAGGTGCGTCATCAGCATGCCCTCGACAGGTCCGCCAGAGGCGCGACCGCGGAACCTGTTCTCGACGAAGTCATGCGACCCGGTGAGGAACGGGCGGAACGGGAGACGTTAGCCAGACGGTGTAAATCTGGCCTCGGTAGCGGTGCTTGCAAGATGCCGGTCGGAGTGGCGCACATGCGGGCATGACGAGTGTGGTGGGTTGGCTATTCGCCGAATTGTTCAGTTCGTTTTCTGCCTTTCGTACAGGCAGGTCTACCGATATGGAGGCTATAGCCGGGTTACCTTAATGTTTGCGGCCGAAGCACGCCAGGGCTGCATCGGCGGGCGACAGGCCGGCGTCGAAATAACCCCGAAGACGCCCTACGGTCACAGGGTCGGGATAATACGGCGGGCGAATAAATTCCGCTTCGACGGCTTCGGAGTACCAGGCGCGCATCCACTGGTCCAGGCCCTGTTCGTATATCAGCGATACGTATTTCGACTCGTTAAACATGTTGATTTCCGAAAGCTCAATAGACGCGTTCGCCGTAAATAATCGCGCGGACACTGCAGGCAATCAGCCGACGCGACGACGCCTGACGGCGCAACGTTGTCTGCGAATTTCTGACCTGTGACACCAGCAGCAATTGACGCAGCAGCATTGACGCAGCTGCGGCAGGCGTGTTCAGGGAATCAATGCGCTTGCCGTGACGATGACCGGTTTCAAAGAAAACGATCCTTGCTTGCCGTCGTGACGGGCACTCAAAAGCTTTGCGGCGCTCGTCACTGCGGTACCAGGACACTACATTCCGCGACGGGGGTGCCGAGCAGGTCGAGCAGCGCGCAGAGTCGTTGTCGATCCTGCGCCGACAGGCCGGGACGTCCTAGCAGGCCCTCGATCTGCGATATCCAGTAGTCACGACGGATCAGTCGCGGGCGACGAACCAGCGCGTTCAGCGCCTTCTCCAGTTGCCCGATCTCGGTCTTTACTGTGTTCATGTCCGTCTCCTTCCGTGATCCTCTAAAGCTGGAATGTCGCATCGGCTGTCGTCGTTCCGGAGCCGACACCTCGTTCGGAATACATAGTGGCTGTTCACATCACCCGGCGCGACGTTGGCGGCGCTCGGGCATCGGTTGTGATGCAACACGCGCTACAAGTAGTTGAGCCATATCACCATCAGGACGTAGGCGAGGACGCAAAGCCAACGCAGAATGAGACTACGGGGTGTCGACATGGTCTATACGCGGGCTCATTTCGCGCTTTCAGACCGGCTCGGCAGCCGTCCACCGCGTCCAGCCGCTTTGTCCACCCGCGTCGGTGACGCGCAAGGCACGGGAGCCGTCAGCGAACGTCAGGCATTCAACGCGAAGCCGCCGGTCTGCGGCAGTATCGTCTGCGTGGACATCGCCGCCTTGATGTCTGAAATGCAGCTTGCCTTCCTGCAAGAGGTCCAGCGGCGACTGGTCTCCTGGGCACGCACGTTTACGGTCCCATCGGTTCAGGAGCGTCGCGGCAATTTCGGCGTCGAACATGTTGGACTTTCCTCTGCGGGCTGATAACGATGTCAGCCCAGAAGCATCTGGAATCGTGCCTCCCGGGCCGCCTTAAAACCCGCCATCACGATTGAATACCGACGCTCTGTTGGTTCGATGCACCTGACGCAACAACCATGCGTCGAATCCCGTGGTCGCGGTCAGACAGGCAAGCCCTTGGAGTAATGGCAGCCACAGTTTTTGGGCAAACGTTTGCTTTTTCATGTCCGACCCGCCGTCACGGCATGGATGAAGTCAGCATGTATTACGGCGTGCCTTTTACATATTTTGATTGGTGTAAACCCTATATTGGCCAACCGCCTGCAAAGGAGCCGGGCGGTGCAATAATTTGCTCTGCGCAGGTTTTGGAACCCCACGCGCAACCAGACCACAATGAAGCCATTGAAATACCTAACCGGCTACCCGGCATCGCTACAGGAAAAAGTCCAGAAGCTGGTCGCCGGCCAGCAGCTCGGCGCGTACCTGGCCGAGCGATATCCGAACGGGCACGAAGTGCAGACCGATCGCGCACTCTATGACTACTGCGCGGAGTTGAAGCGCGAACACCTGCGCAGTGCAGCCGCAATCGACAAAGTGATCTACGACAGCAAGCTCGATGTCGTGCGCCACGCACTGGGCCTTCACACCAGCATCTCCCGCGTGCAGGGCGGCAAACTCAAAGCAAAGAAAGAAATCCGCATCGCCTCGCTATTCAAGGAGACGGCGCCGGAATTCCTGAAAATGATCGTCGTGCACGAACTCGCCCACCTGAAAGAAAGCGACCACAACAAAGCGTTCTACCGCCTCTGCGAGTTCATGCAACCCGGCTACCACCAGTTCGAATTCGACCTGCGCCTTTACCTGACGCACCGGGATCTCACGAGAAACCCGACCTGACCTGTCAAGCGGCGACAGCCTCCGCAGCAGAGGCACTCAACAAAACCGGAATCGACTTCGAAGTCGGCGTTCCCGCGCCATCGGCGACAGAAGACAGCGGCACCAGCGGATTCGTCTCCGGGTAATACGCGCCCAGACAACCGCGCGGAATGTCGTACTCCACCAGCAAAAAACCATCTGCGCGACGCTCGATGCCGTCCGCCCACACGCTCGTGATATCCACCCGCTGACCGGCCACGAAACCGAGCATCGCGAGGTCGTCCTTGTTGGCAAACAGCACGCGGCGCTGGCCATACACGCCGCGATAACGATCGTCGAGGCCGTAAATCGTCGTGTTGTACTGATCGTGCGAACGGGTCGTCATCAATGTCATCAGGCGCTCGCCGTGCTCTTCGCGCGCGCGGTGAATCGGCGTGTCGACGGCAATCGCATGCACCATGAACTGCGCCTTGCCGCTCGGCGTATTCCAGATCCGCTCGCGCGAGGGCACGCCCAGATGAAAGCCGCCCGGGTGCTTGAGCCGCTCGTTGTAATCCTGGAAGCCGTCGATCACCTGCGCGATGCCGTCGCGGATCAGCGCATAGTCGGCGGCCTGCGCGAGCCAGTCCACCTTCGCGCTGCCCAGTGTGGCGTGCGCCATCCGCGCGACGATGGCGATCTCGGACAACAGATTCTCCGAGGCCGGCTTGTTCATGCCGTACGAGATGTGCACCATGCTCATCGAATCCTCGACGCTCACGCCTTGCGCCACGCCATTCTGCAAGTCGATCTCGGTGCGGCCGAGCGTCGGCAGAATCAGCGCGTCGCGGCCATGCACGAGGTGGCTGCGGTTCAGCTTGGTGGTGATGTGCACGGTCAGGTCGCACGAGCGCATCGCCTCCCATGTGCGCGGCGTGTCCGGCGTCGCGATCGAGAAGTTGCCGCCGAGGCCGATGAACACCTTCACCCGGCCGTCGAGCATCGCCTGGATTGTGTTGACGACGTCGAGGCCGTGTTCGCGCGGCGGCTCGAAATCGTAAACTTCGCCGAGCCGGTCCAGAAACGCCTGGGTCGGCTTTTCCTCGATGCCGACCGTGCGATCGCCCTGCACATTGGAGTGCCCGCGCACCGGGCACAAGCCCGCGCCACGGCGGCCAATATTGCCGCGCATCATCATCAGGTTCGACAGCAGCTGCACCGTCGGCACCGAATTCTTGTGTTGTGTGAGGCCCATGCCCCACGTCGAAATCACCGCGCGGCCCTTCACGTAGATGTCGGCGAGCTTCAGCACCTCGTCGAACGGCACGCCCGATTCGGCGACGATGGTGTCCCAGCTTTCGGCGCGCAGGTCATCGGCGAACGCCGCGAAGCCCACCGTATGTTCGGCGATGAACGCGACGTCGAGCACGCGTTCAAGGCCGGACAGCTGCGCTTCGTCGTCGAGCTCGATCACACGTTTGGCGACGCCCTTGATCAGCGCAAAATCGCCGCCGACCTTCGGCCGGATGAACACCGAACTGATCTTCGTGCTGCCGAGCGTCAGCATTTCGACCGGATTCTGCGGGCTCGCAAAGCGCTCCAGCCCGCGCTCCTTCAGCGGGTTGATTGACACGATGGTGGCGCCGCGCTTCGCGCACTCGCGCAACTCGCCGAGCATGCGCGGATGGTTGGTCGCCGGATTCTGGCCGAACAGCAGCAGGGTGTCGGTATGTTCGAAATCGTCGAGCGTGACCGTGCCCTTGCCGACGCCGACCGTGTGCGGCAGGCCGCGGCTGGTCGCTTCGTGGCACATGTTCGAACAATCGGGAAAATTGTTGGTGCCGTACATGCGCACGAACAACTGGTACAGAAACGCGGCCTCGTTGCTGGCGCGGCCCGAGGTGTAGAAGGCGGCGCGATCGGGGTGGTCGAGGCGCTTCAGGTGATCGGCGATCAGGTCGAAGGCTTCATTCCAGCCGATCGGCACGTAACGGTCACGGACGGCGTCGTAGACGAGCGGGTCGGTCAGGCGGCCGTGCTGCTCGAGCTCGAAATCCGATTGCGTCATCAGTTCGGCGACGGTGTGCTCCTCGAAGAACGCCGGCGTCACACGCTTGCTGGTCGCCTCGGCGGCCACTGCCTTGACGCCGTTTTCGCAGAATTCGAAGGTGGACGCGTGTTCGCGATCCGGCCATGCGCAACCGGGGCAGTCGAAACCGTCCGGCTGATTCTGTTTGAGCAGCGTGCGGTAATTGCCGCCCGTCACCTTTTCCTTGATGAGATTGATGGCGACGTACTTGAGCGCGCCCCAGCCGGCTGCCGGGTGCATGTACGGTTCGATGCGAGCTTCGGGTTTCTTCATGATTTTGCCGCTGGAGCAGCTTTGACGAGGCTGATAGGCCGATGGATGCAAGCCTACTGTGTTCCAAAAGCAGTGCAGCATACAGAAAATTGGAAAGCGGAGGGATACAGTTGGTCGATATTTGTCATAGACTGGCGCTCCCGCCCACGCGTTTGTTTGAGCCAGGTCCTTGAAACTGTACGAAAAACTCGCCGACGAAATGACCGAGGCCGTGCGCCGCGGCGTCTTCGCGGCCGGTGAGCGGATCCCGTCGGTGCGTCAGGCGAGCCAGCAGCACGGCGTCAGCATCAAGACCGTGCTGCACGCGTATGCGTTGCTGGAAAGCCGCGGGATGGTCGAATCGCGGCCGCAGTCGGGCTATTTCGTGCGCGACGCCGTGACCACCGTTGCGGCTGCGGGGCTCGACGGGCCGCGGCCAGGCCGCAAAGCCGCCGCGCCAACGCCGCCGGTGGCCGCTGCCGTCGACGTGAGCCGGCTGGTGTTGGCGACGCTGCGCAGCATCCGCGCGCACGACGCCGTGCCGCTCGGCTCGCCGTATCCCGATCCGTCGCTGTTCCCGTGGCGGCGCATCAACCAGTACGCGAATGCGATTGCGCGGCGTCACGCGAGCTGGAACCTGATCGACGACCTGCCGCCCGGCAACCCCGAACTGATTCGCCAGATTGCGCGCCGCTACGCGGAAAACGGCGTGCCGGTCGATCCGGACGAAATCGTCATCACGCTCGGCGCGACCGAGGCGATCAACCTCAGCTTGCAGGCGGTGGCCAAACCGGGCGACACGGTGGCCGTCGAATCGCCGACCTATTACGCGATGCTGCACGCCATCGAGCGTCTCGGCATGCGCGCGATCGAAGTGGCCACGCATCCGGTCGACGGCATCGATATCGAGGCGCTCGCCCAGGCCATCGCGAGGCAGAAGATCGCCGCCTGCATGGTGATGCCGAACTTCCAGAATCCGCTGGGTTTCCGGATGCCGGACGTGCGCAAGCAGCAACTGGTCGAACTGCTCGCCGCGCACGAAATTCCGGTGATCGAGAACGATGTCTACCAGGAACTGTACTTCGGCGAGACCCGGCCTTCGACCTTGAAGAACTACGACAGCAAAGGGCTGGTGCTGCATTGCGCGTCGTTTTCGAAAAGCCTGACCGCGTCGTACCGGATCGGCTGGGCGATGCCGGGGCGCTACCGCGCGCAGGTCGAGAAACTGAAGTTTCTCAACACGCTGACCACGCCTTCGGTGCCGCAAGTCGCCGTCGCGGATTACCTCCGGCAAGACGGCTACGACCGGCATCTGCGGCACGTGCGCAAGGTCTACCGGCAGCAGGCGAGCATCATGACGGCGATGGTGCAGCGGTTTTTTCCCGCCGGCACACGGACCTCGACGCCGCAAGGCGGCTACGTGCTGTGGGTGGAGTTGCCGGAACGCGTCGATTCGATGCGGCTCTATCAGGCGGCGCTCGCGCGCGGCATCACGATCGGGCCGGGCATGATGTTTTCGATGCGCAACGACTTTCGCCATTTCATCCGGCTCAATTACAGCTATCCGTGGACGGCGCAGATCGAAGCGGCGCTGAAGATCCTGGGCGAACTCGTGGCGCGGATGGCTTGAGAAAACAAGGAGACACTCATGGTGGAAGACGACGACATCGACCCGGTGCTGGTCGCCGTGCTGGCGCAGTTGTGGCGCGCGCATCAGGAGACGCCTGGCGGCGCGTGGTCGCTCGCCAGGCTGTCGAAGCAGGCGGCCGTGCCGATGAGCGGCTTGCGGCGGCAGTTGACGGCGCTGGTCGACGGCGGCCTCGTCGACACCACCTTCAACGAGGAGGGGACGGGCACCGCCCGTCTGAGCGAGACCGGTCTCGGCTTATGCGCGGCGTTGTTCGGTGGCGCCGAGCCGCCTGACGATCCTGACGATGCGCAGGCCGACCCGGCGCCGCCGATCCACTGAGGCGAAGCCGGCCGGGCGCGAGCGTAGCGGCGAGCAGCAGCGGCGAGTAGCAGGGGCGAAAGTTTAAGAGGCATGGACTCATTCGAAGAAATCGAACATGTTTTCGCGCGTACCAAAATACAGCCCGCGTTATGGGCGGAATAACGGGAAATAATTTTTCCGCTGAATTTGACCTTCGAATATGGCCCCTTATGCTGAAGTCTTGCCCGGGTTTGTCCCGGGCGCTATGGCAGGCACCTTCCAAACCATCGTCGGAGAATTCATGAAAGCAAAGCTGGCGCGAGCGCTGCATCACTCACTGCGTATCAGAACCGTGCGGACCGTCGTCGCCGCCGCACTCGGGGCGACCGTGGCATTCGGCGCCGCGGCGGCCACGACCCAGCCGCTGGGCATCGCCTTCGTCTATCTGGGCAATCCGGGCGACGCCGGCTGGACCTATGCGCACGAACAGGGTGTGAAAGCCGTCGAGGCGCAATTTGGCGACAAGATCAAGGTGACGCGTGTCGAGAACGTGCCCGAGTCGGCGGATTCGGAGCGCGTGTTTCGCGATCTGGCGTCCAAGGGCAACAAGATCGTCGTGGGTTCGAGCTTCGGCTTCCAGGATTTCGAATTGAAGGTGGCGAAGGATTTCCCGGACGCCGTGTTCGAGCATGCAACTGGCTACAAGAAGGCGCCCAATTTCGCCACTTATGACGTGCGGACCTATCAGAGCGCTTATCTGGCCGGTCTGGTCGCGGGCTATACGACCAGGTCCAACACGCTGGGCTTCGTCGGCTCGGTGCCGGTGCCTGAGGTCGTGCGCAATATCAACGCGTTCACGATGGGCGCGCGCTCGGTCAACCCGAATGCGCGAGTGAAGGTGGTCTGGATCAATAGCTGGTTCGATCCGGGCCTCGAGAAGCAGGCCGCAGAAACGCTGATCGGCCAGGGCGCCGACGTGCTGATCCAGAACACCGATTCGACCGCGACGATGCAGACCGCCGAGCAGAAGAAGGTCCACGCATTCGGTTGGGACTCCAACATGAAGAAGTTCGGCCCGAACGCGCAACTGGGCGCCTGCGTGACCAACTGGGGCGTGTATTACACGCATCTGGTGCAGCAGGTGATGTCGGGCACGTGGACCAACGCGCCGGTCTGGTGGGGTTTGAAGGAGAAGGCGATCGATCTCGCCGACATCAACACGGACGCGGTTTCGCCGACGGCGCAAAAGGCGTTGAACCAGAAGCGTGAGGACATCATCTCCGGCAAGTTCAATCCGTTTGCCGGGCCGATTGCGGATCAGTCCGGTGCGGTGAAGGTGGCGGCGGGCAAGTCGCTGAGCGATGCGGAGCTGTCGCGTCTGAACTGGTTCGTGCAGGGCGTGGACGGGTCGCTGCCGAAGTAACGGATGGATTGGCTTGCCTAACTATTATTAAAGGAGATCGCCCGTGAGTCTGACAGTCTCGACAGACGCCGCCGGCTTGGCGGCGACGTATCCGCCGCAGGGCTTGACGCCCACGCCTGAACAGATCGTGCGGCATTTGCGGCATTCGAGCCGGGTGGCGGAGCGGGCGACGCTGCTGGGGCATCATCCGTTTGGCGCGGTGCTGGTTGGGCCGGATCAGGAAGCCGTGTTGATGGAGCAGGGCAATGTCGACACGGTCAATCACGCCGAATCGGTATTGGCCCGCGTCGCGGCTTTGAATTTCACGCCTGAGTATTTGTGGAGCTGTACGTTATACACGTCTGTCGAGCCTTGTTGCATGTGTGCCGGGACGGTGTATTGGGCCAATATCGGCCGGGTCGTGTTCGGGATGACTGAGAAGCGATTGCTGGAGGCGACCGGGGATCATTCGGAGAATCCGACTATGAGTGTGGATTGCCGGTATGTGTTTGAGCACTGCCAGAAGGCAGTCGAGGTTGTTGGGCCGGTGGCAGAGGTCGAGGTTGAAATTATGGAGGTGCAGAGGAGGTTTTGGAGTAGCCGGTGATCTGCGCGTAGAGAAAAGAGCCGCGACCTTATTGAGGCGGAACCGCATTCTCCGCCCCTACCATGGCGAGTCCGCAGAACCAGTCGCCGCCATGCGGCTCGTAGCGCCAGTGGGTGTTCTGCTTGAGCACGGTGGAGCACTGATCGTACAGCACGATACCTGGATTCGCAGCCGTGCATTGAAGCGCCATGGTCCCGGCTTGCGGTAGCGGAAGCGGTTCGGCGGGAACACTCGGCGTACCGCTGCGCATGCTTTCAATCAACCGCTCCAGTTCATCGATCCGCGTGGCGTACCACGCACTCAGACACGCCGCATCGCGGCAATTCGCTTCGCGCCAGGTCCACTTGCTGTCGCTGTCGTTAAGAAAGGCTCGCCGGTTCGCGACTCGCCGGCGCGCTTTCCAATACAGTTGACCGAGCGCGTCGTCGAGTTTCGAGAGCGCGGGGTCCGCGCAGATCATCTTTTCGGTAAGCGAGTGTCCCCTGTTGCAGTCGAAGCTGGTAGCTTGAGCGGGCAGATGCGTCGACATCAGAGCGGCGACGAGAATTAGGCGGATGATTTTCATTGCAGTCCCGGCGGTGCGAGGGTTTTTCATGCAATGAATGATCGGTGCAGTCGTCGCTGCACGGACGCTGGAAAACAGCGTGACTTCCTGTGAGTGATTACCAAATCTTGCTTCGCGCGGGCAGACGAGAGGGAACCGGTGACCGGTGACTGCGCGCGTTCAGTCCTCCCCAGCCTGAGCCGTGTCAATACGCCGCATTCAAAAACGCCGAACTGACCGCCCGCAAGGTTTCCTGCGAACGCGGGTCGCTCAGCCGCGTATGCAGCACCACCTTTGAAGCCGGCAGCGGCGGCAAGCCAAGTTGCTCGCCGAAGTCGACGGCGCCCGGCGGCGCCACCCGCTGCGCCACCCGCCACCCGCCACCCGCCACCCGCCCCAGCAGCGCCGGCAGATTCGGTCCGGCAACGTGCTGCCGATGCTGACCGCGGTGAGCGACATGGGTGTACGCATTTCCGTCGACGAGCGAGGTCCGGGCGAAGGTTGCATCAGGCCGCAACCCGATTGTTCGTGCTGGCAAACAAGTGACTTCGCGTTAGCGATATTTATCCCTGGCGGCCGCCTCCCTAAAATCCTCCCATCGAAACGTATTTTTCAGCGCGGCGCCGAAGCGGCGCGGTGCGACGGGAGCGGCCATGCCAGCCTTGATCAGGAACCAGCTTTATCGGCCGTCGGTGGTCCTGCCGATGGTCGCCCTCATGCAAGTGATGGTGTCACAGGACTTCAACCTCGGCCAGGTCGGCTGGGTGGTCGCCACGCGCGGCGCTCAAGCCGCGCTGCAACGCTCGCGCGAGCTGATCTGCGCCGTGCACTGCCACGCCTGAGCGCGCTCGGGGCCAAATCAAGGCCAAATCAAGGCCAAATCAAGACACGAGCAAATTAAGGGAGGGCAATCCGGAGCAACCGGACAGCACCGCCCCCTCGACGGAACAACCACAGATCGCAAGCCGGCACGCGGGGGTAACGGCGCGCATCCAGAAGGGATCTGACAAAGGCAACACGAAGCGTAAGGGTAAGATGCTACGACCTGCACCCACGCCTCGGGAGATTTGCCATGCCACAGCACTTCGACGCAGTTGTCATCGGCACCGGACAAGGCGGCTCGCCGCTCGCGGTCCGTCTCGCTGAAAGCGGACGCAAAACCGCTGTCATCGAACGTGCTGCGTTTGGCGGCACCTGTGTGAACGTCGGCTGCACGCCCACCAAGTCGTATGTGGCAAGCGCTCGCGCGGCGCATGTGGCGCGCCACGCCGCGGAGCTGGGCGTGCAGGTGAGCGGGGCGGTCAGCGTCGATCTGGCGGCCGTGAAGGCGCGCAAGGACCGGATCATCGGCCAATCGCGCGAAGGCGTCGAGAAATGGCTGCGCGGCACGGATAACGTCAGCGTGTTCAACGGCCACGCGCGCTTTACCGGCGCGCATACGCTCTCCATCGGCGGGCCGGACGGGTCGGTGCTCGCCGAGCTCAGCGCCGACGAAATCTTCATCAATACCGGCACGCGCGCCGTCGTGCCGCCGCTCGAAGGTCTCGAGCGGATTCGTTATTACACGAACTCGTCGCTGCTCGAAATCACCGAATTGCCGACGCATCTGGCGATTGTCGGCGGCAGCTATATCGCGCTCGAATTCGCACAGGTTTTTCGCCGCTTCGGCAGCCGCGTGACGGTGCTGGTGCGTGGCGATCGCGTGCTGGCCCGTGAAGACGCCGATTTGGCGCGCTCCGTCGAGAAAGTGCTGACGCGCGAAGGCGTCGAGATCCGCTTCGGCGTGCAGCCGTCGCGGGTCGAGCCGCATCCGCATCATCCGGGCGAAGTGTGCATCGGCTTCGAGCAGAATATTCCCGCGCTCGAAGCGTCGCACCTGCTGCTCGCCACCGGCCGCGTGCCGAATACCGACTCGCTAGGGCTGGAAGCCGCCGGCATCGCCACCGGCAAACACGGCCTGATTCCCGTCGACGGCCAGTTGCGCACCGCTGCGCCGGGCATCTGGGCGATCGGCGACGTCAACGGCCGCGGCGCCTTTACCCACACTTCATACGACGACTTCCAGATCGTCGCGGCCAATCTGCTCGGCGGCGCCACGCGCAGCGTCGATACGCGGATCATGGCGTATGCGGTGTTCGTCGATCCGCCGCTCGCGCGCGTCGGGCTCTCGGAAGACGACGTGCGCAAATCCGGCCGTGACGCGCTGATCTCCACCATGCCGATGTCGCGCGTGGGCCGGGCCCGTGAACGCGGCGAGACCGATGGTTTCATGAAGGTGCTGGTCGACGCGAGGAGCAAGCAGATTCTCGGCGCGGCGATCCACGGCATCGAAGGCGACGAAGCGATCCATACATTCATCGACATCATGGCAGCCGGCGCGTCGTATCCGACCCTGGAGTACGCGATGCATATCCATCCGACCATCAGCGAGCTGGTGCCGACCCTGTTCGATGGATTGAAGCCGATGAAGTGAGCGGTGGACCTAAGTTACACACATGGGTGGCGCACATGAGTGACATAACCAAGCGACACACATAAGCAACACACATAAGCAACACACATAAGCGAAAGCAACGGGCCCAGCAATGAAGCGCACAATCAGCAGCGGCAATCTGTTCGATATCGGTAGGCGGACAGGTCCCGACGAGCAGATCGATACACTGGCGGAACAGGCCGGCGTCACCATCGAGCGGATTGTCTCGACGGGCCAGGCGAGTGCGCCCGGCTTCTGGTACGACAGTCCGCGCGCGGAATGGGTCGTGTTGCTGAGCGGCGCCGCGGCGCTCGAATTCGAAGGCGACCCGCAGTTGTATCCGATGAAGCCCGGCGACCACGTGCTGATCGAAGCGCATTGCCGTCACCGCGTGGCATGGACGAGCGAGACGGAGCCGAGCGTGTGGCTCGCGGTGTATTACCCGGGCGGCGGCTCGCGTTGAACGCCACGGCATCGGCCGACATCGACAAAGCGCCGCGCCATCGCCGATAATCGGCAGCGGCGCGGGCCGTCGGAGGCATAACGGACAGCGGGATGACGGCGAGCCGCGCGCCTAACCGCCTACATCATCAGGAACCCGAGCGATGGGCAAAGGACGTGTCGAAGCCTTTAGCGATGGCGTGATCGCCATCATCATCACGATCATGGTGCTCGAATTGAAGGTGCCGGAAGGCTTCGATCTCGCCGCGCTGCGGCCGTTGATTCCGGTGTTTCTCGCCTACGTGCTGAGCTTTATCTACGTCGGCATCTACTGGAACAATCATCACCATCTGTTCCACACCGTGCAGAAGGTCAGCGGCGCGGTGCTGTGGGCCAATCTCCATCTGCTGTTCTGGTTGTCGCTCCTGCCGGCCGTCACGCATTGGGCCGGCGAAAATCATCTCGCCTCGTGGCCGACCGCGATGTACGGCGTCGTGCTGTTCATGGCGGCGAACGCGTATTTCATTCTGACCCAGTTGCTGATCCGCCACCACGGCAAGGACTCGACGCTCGCCAAAGCGGTCGGCAACGACTTCAAGGGCAAGGCCTCGGTCGTGATTTATCTCGCTGGCATCGTATTGGCGTTCGTCGCGCCGTGGGTTTCGGCGGCGCTCTATACGCTGGTCGCGGCGTGGTGGCTCGTGCCGGACCGGCGCATCGAACACCTGCTCGAGGTCTGAGCATGCTGCTTGTGCTCAAGCTGGCGCTGGTGCCGGCGTTTCTGGCCGCGCTGACGGTGGCGGGGCGCGTATGGGGACCGTCGGTGGCGGGATGGCTCGCGGGGCTGCCGGTGGTCGCCGGGCCGATCGTGTTGCTGCTCGCGCTGGAGCGCGGCCCGGTGTTCGCGGCGCAGGCGTCGGCAGCGTCGATCGCGGCGCTTGCCGCATCGGAGGCGTTCAATTTTGCTTATGCGTGGAGCTGCCGGCGCTATGCGTGGCTGCTTGCTCTGGCCGCCGGAATGGCGGGGTGGGCCGGCATCGCGCTGCTGCTCACCCATCTGCCCGCGGGACTCATAGGGGCGGTGGCGGCGGCCTGTGTGGCCGTCGCCATTTCGCAAGGCGGCTTGCCGCGTATTACGGGACACGTGCCGGCTATGCGGCTCGGTCTCGGCGACCTCGCCTTGCGCATGCTTGCCGGCGCGCTGCTGAGCGTCGCAGTAACGACGCTGTCCGCGTCGATGGGCGCGACCTGGAGCGGGTTGTTGTCGGTGTTTCCTCTGCTCGGCATCGTGCTCGCCGTATCGGCGCAGCGCGCGCACGGCGCGGATTTCGTGGCGTTGCTGATGCGCGGCATGGTGATCGGCCGCGGATCGTTCGCCGCATTCTTCGCCGTGACCGCGACGATGCTGCCGCACTACAGCGTGCTGCTCAGCTTCGCGTGTGCATCGGTGGCGTCGGTGGCGGTGCAGGGCGCGACCAAACGCATGCTCGGTGCGAAGCGGCCGGCGCGGACGCCGCAGCGCGAACTGGCCGAACAGCCGCAAGCGAATTGAGGAGCGCGTTCAGCCGATTCAGTCGATACTGCCACCATGACGTCGCACGTGAGAACCACCCGCATCGGTTTGATCTCCGACACGCATAACCTCGTGCGTCCGGAGGCGCTGCAATTCCTCGCCGGTTGCGACGCGATCATTCATGCGGGCGATATCTGCAATCAGCCGGTGCTCGATGCGCTCGCGCAGATCGCGCCGGTCACGGCCGTGCGCGGCAATAACGACACCGGTGAATGGGCCGCCGCGTTGCCGGTTCACGCAAAGCTGACCGTTCAACAGGTGACGATCCTCGTCGTGCACGATATCGCGGATCTCGGTGCGCTCGGCGGCGATCCGCGCAGCGAAGGCATCGGCGTAGTGGTCACCGGTCACTCGCACAAACCGTCGATTGCCGGGCGCGACGGCGTGCTGTACGTCAATCCAGGCAGCGCCGGGCCGCGGCGGTTCAAGTTGCCGGTTTCGGCGGGCATGCTGATCGTCGAAGGCGCGCACGCAACGGCGACGCTTCAGCCGCTGCTGACATAAAAAAACGGGCCGGCATATTTGCCGGCCCGTTTTCTGGCTTGACGACTCAGTGGCTAACGCAGTGCCGGGCAGCATCAATCCACAGCATCAATCCGCAGCATCGAGCCGTAGCATCATGCACGCGCCGTTGCCGCCGCCGCATAGTTTTCATCCATCTCCGCCGCTTCACGTTCGCCGCGCAGCACGGCGTGCGCTTCCGCGCGCGTCGCGACACACGGACCCGAGCCGAGCAGGGGCTTGCGCGCCGTTTCGCGCAGCGCGAACACCGACGCGATGCCGATCAGCGACGCACCCATCAGGTAGTACGCGGGCATCATCAGATTGCCGGTGCTGTCGACCAGCCATGCCGTGACGAGCGGCGTCGTCCCGCCGAACAGCGACACCGAAATGTTGAAGCCGATCGCGAGCGCGCCGTAGCGAATCTTAGTCGGGAACAACGCCGGCAGCGCCGACGGCATTACGCCGGTAAAGCACGACAGCAGCGTGCCGAGAATCATCAGGCCGCCGAACACTGGCAGCATCTCGCCCGTGCGGATCAGCAGCAAGGCCGGAATCGACAGCACGAACAGACCCACGCAACCGAACAGCATCACCGGCTTGCGGCCGATCGTGTCGGACAGACGGCCGGCTGCGAGCGTCATCGGCATCATCAGCACCATCACCAGCAGCACGAGGAACAGGCCGTGCGTTTCGTTGAAGTGCAGCGTGGCCGACAGATAGCTCGGCAGATAGGACAGCGCCATGTAATCGGTGACGTTGAAGATCAGCACGAGGCCGACGCACAGCAAAAGCGGTTTCCACTGCTCTACGAGCAACTGGCGAAACGATTGCTTGGGCAGCGCTTTGTCTTCGGCTTCGCGTTGCTCGGCCTGCTTCCTGAACGCCGGCGTTTCTTCGAGCTTCACCCGGATGTAGAGACCCACCAGGCCCAGCGGACCCGCGATCAGGAACGGCACACGCCAGCCCCAGGACAGCAGCGCTTCGTTCGACAGCGTCGCGGTCAGCAGCGCAACCGTACCGGCGCCGAGCACGTAGCCGATCAGCGTGCCGAATTCGAGGAAGCTGCCCATGAAGCCGCGGCGCTTGTCAGTCGAGAACTCGGCGATGAAGGTGGCGGCGCCGCCGTATTCACCGCCGGTCGAGAAGCCTTGCACCAGACGCGCAACCAGCAGCAAGGCCGGCGCGAGAATACCGATCGACGCATAGCTGGGAATCAGCCCAATCGCGAAGGTGCCGAGCGCCATCATGATCATGGTCATCGCCAGCACGCGCTGACGGCCGATGCGGTCGCCCAGCGGCCCGAACACCATGCCGCCGACCGGCCGCACGAGGAACGCCGCGGCAAACGTGCCGAAGGTGGCGATCAGCTGTGCGGACGGGCTCGACGACGGGAAGAACACTTTGCCGAGCGTGACAGCGATGTAGCTGTACACGCCGAAATCGAACCATTCCATTGCGTTGCCGAGCGCCATTGCGCCGACGGCCCGCTTGAGGAGAGATTTGTCGACGATCGTGATGTCGTCCGGGGAGAGGCGTTGTTCTTCTTTGTGGTGTCGCCAGAAGCCGTTGCTGGAAGCGGTCAAGGTGAAAACTCCAATGACTGCGACGAAACTCATGATGTGCATGAACGTTCCGCCACGGTTGCTGGGAAGTGCGGTTTCGCGATCGGGGCGATGGCCTCTCCTTCGCCGCAGATGGCGAAAGAGTTGAGGGCGCAAAAAAAGAAAACAAAACGCCCGTGCCTCGCGAACGATTCGCGAAAAAACACTCGTCTAGATTGTGCTGACTGTTGCATCTGCGTGGCCGTGGAAGGGGGGCAGATGCATGAGGACGCAGGGGTGGCTGAAAGCTGGCCCGCACGCCGCTGGAAGGCTCGAAACGAAAAAGGCCGGTGCTGGATCGCCGCTCACTCACGTAGTGAGATGAAACGGTGAAATGACCGACAAGCCTTCTTGTATAAAAATGTTCAATCCAGAAGGGCCGCACGCACTGTGCGCCACAATGAACCGAACGCGAATGAAGGTGAATTGCTGTTGGAACGGCGCACATAGTAGCACGATGACAGAGGATCGTGCAAACCCGGCATCCGGCGAGGGCTTGGGAAGGGGGCTCAATCCCTTGCGGGGCGGGGGATTGGGCGGATCGCGGCGGCAGGTATGAGCGGCCTGAACACGGCCCGAAATGTACCGTTCGGAGAAACCGGCGGCGCCCTGAAGAACGGCAAGTGGGCTAACTAGCGGACGAAAGAGCGGACGAAAAAAGTGAACGAAAAAGCAGACGAAAAAAATCCGCGCACGCGGCGCGGATTTTTGTCCGGCTCAGTACCGGCGCTTGACGCTGAACGCGGGACTGAAACGGGCCGCGTACAGCCGAAAGCGCTTACTCAGCCGTTGGCGGCACATAACCCTGCGCCGTATCAGCGCCTTCGCCGAAGAAGAACTTTTCGGTCTGCTTCATCAGGTATTGGCGTGCGCGCGGATCGGCCATGTTCAGGCGGTTTTCGTTGATCAGCATGGTTTGCTGCTTCAACCAGGCCTGCCAGGCTTCCTTCGAAATGCTTTCGTAGATCCGCTTGCCGAGTTCGCCCGGCAGCGGCGGGAAATCGAGGCCTTCGGCTTCCTTGCCGAGCTTTGCGCATTGAACCATACGAGTCATGCTGTGCTTCTCCTGTGTCGACCGGAGTTAGTGCTTTAGCACTTACTCCGGTCCCATGAAAAATAGTTACTAGTTAGTGCTTTAGCACTTACTCCGGTCCCATGAAAAATAGTTACTAGTTAGTGCTTTAGCACTTACTCCGGTCCCATGAAAAATAGTTACTAGTTAGTGCTTCAGCACTTACTCCGGTCCCATGAAAAATAGTTACTGTACCAATGTGGGGGCGGGCAGTCCGCTTTATAGGGAGACGCTCAGAGCTGTTTCATCAGCACGAGCGACTTGCGCTGCCAGTTATAGAGCCGGCGGCGGTCTTCCGGCAGGTCGTCGACCGTTGCCTTGACGAAACCGCGCTTGAGGAACCAGTGTTCGGTGCGCGTGGTGAGCACGAAAATTCGCGTGAGACCGCGTGCCCGCGCGCGCTGCTCGATGCGCTTGAGCAGGCGCTCGCCGTCGCCGGTGCCTTGCGCTTCAGGCGCAACTGTCAGACACGCCATTTCGCCGATGCGCTCCTGCGTGTACGGATACAGCGCCGCGCAGCCGAACAGCACGCCATCGTGCTCGATCACCGAGAAATGGTCGATGTCGCGTTCGATCTGGTGACGGCCGCGCCGCACCAGCGTGCCGTCCGATTCAAGCGGCTCGATCAGCGCGAGAATGCCGCCGACGTCGTCCGGCGTGGCTTCGCGCAGGCTTTCGAGGTTCTCATACGAGATCATCGTGCCGACGCCGTCGTGCAGGAACAGTTCGAGCAGCAGGCTGCCGTCGAGCGCGTAGGGGATGATGTGCGCCCGCGCCACACCGCCGCGGCAGGCGCGGATCGAGTGCTTCAGGTAGAAACCGGCGTCGCCGGTGACTTCGCCGCTTTCGTGCAGCTTGTAGGCGTCGTCGAGCGACAGTTCGCGGATCAGCTCGGGACCGTCTTCGCCGGCCTGCATGAGGCCCGGCGTTTCGGTCAGGAACACGATCTTGTCGGCGCGCAATGCGATCGCAGCAGCGGAAGCGACGTCTTCCATCGACAGATTGAACGCCTCGCCGGTGGGTGAGAAGCCGAGCGGGGAGAGCAGCACCAGCTTGCGGCTCGCGAGCGAATGGCGGATCGAATCCGCGTCGATCTTGCGCACTACGCCGGTGTGGGCGAAATCGACGCCGTCCAGAATGCCGACCGGCCGCGCCGTCACGAAGTTGCCCGACACCACGCTGATGTGCGCATGCGCCATCGGCGTGTTCGGCAAGCCCTGGCTGATCGCGGCCTCGATATCCAGACGCACTTCGCCGGCCGCTTCTTTCGCCGACTCCAAAGCGCGCGCATCCGTGATGCGCATGCCGTGCGAGAACTCCGACTCGACGCCGTGCAGGCTCATCTGCTCTTCGACCTGCGGTCGCGAGCCGTGCACCAGAACGATCTGGATGCCCATGGCCTGCAACAGTGCGATATCCGACACGAGCGCATTCAGGAGCCCCTGATGCACCACCTCGCCGCCGAACCCGACGACGAACGTCTTGTTACGGAACGCATGGATGTAAGGGGCGACTGAGCGCATCCAGTCGACGAATTGCGCGTGCTGTGCGAGGTTTTCCGTCGCTCCGGAGGGGGCCGGAACGCTCGCGGGCGCGGGGACGAGGTCGGTTTGGGAATTCATGCCGGGGATTATAATGCGCCCCCATGTCGAATGTACCCAAAAGTCCCGCTACGGCGAACGAGAATCCGGCGCCGGCCGCCGATCAGCACAATTCGCGCCGCGAACCGCGCGAACCACGTCAGCCGCGCCCGCAGCGCGTGGTCGAACCGAATCCGATTCCGCCGATCACTTTCCCCGAAGCGCTGCCGGTCTCGGGCCGCCGCGAAGAGATCGCGCGCGCGATCGGACAGAATCAGGTGGTGATCGTCTGCGGCGAGACGGGCTCGGGCAAAACGACCCAGTTGCCGAAAATCTGCCTCGCTTTGGGGCGCGGCCTCGGTGCCGGCGGCACCGGCCTGATCGGCCACACGCAGCCGCGCCGGATCGCCGCGTCGGCGACGGGCCGCCGCATCGCCGAAGAACTCGGCACGCCGTTCGGCGAAGTGGTCGGCTACAAGGTGCGCTTCACCGACAATCTGTCGCCCGGCGCCTCGGTCAAGCTGATGACCGACGGTATTCTGCTCGCCGAAACGCAGACCGATCCGCTGCTGAAAGCGTATGACACGCTGATCATCGACGAAGCGCACGAGCGCAGCCTGAACATCGATTTTCTGCTTGGCTATCTGAAGGAAATTCTCGTCAAGCGCCCCGATCTGAAGCTGATCGTGACCTCGGCAACGATCGACGCGGACCGTTTCGCGCGCCATTTCGGCAGCGAGGAAAAGCCCGCGCCGGTGATCGAAGTAAGCGGCCGTCTCTATCCGGTCGAAGTGCGCCACCGCCCGGTGGCGGAAGACAGTCCGGCGGTGAAGGCGGCGCAAGGGGCCTCGGCGTCGTCATCGCCGCGTGAATCGCGTGACCGGCCGAAAACCCAGCGCGAATTTGGCAAAGATCGGGATCGCGATCTGATGGAAGCGATCGTCGACGCGGTCGACGAGTTGTGCCGCGAAGGTCCCGGCGACGTGCTCGTCTTCCTGCCCGGCGAGCGCGAAATTCGCGATGCCGCCGAGGCGCTGCGCAAGCACCATCCGCCGCATACGGAACTTCTGCCGCTGTTCGCGCGCCTCTCGGCCGCCGAGCAGGAGCGCGTATTCCGCACCTCGAACGCGCGCCGCATCGTGCTGGCGACCAACGTCGCCGAAACCTCGCTGACGGTGCCGGGGATTCGTTATGTGGTCGATACGGGCCTTGCGCGCGTAAAGCGCTACTCGTATCGCAACAAGGTCGAGCAGTTGCAGGTCGAGTCGATTTCGCAAGCCGCCGCGAATCAGCGGGCGGGGCGTTGCGGCCGGGTCGCCGATGGCGTCTGCATTCGTCTGTATGAAGAAAGCGACTACCAGGGCCGCGTGCGCTTCACGGATCCGGAAATTCTGCGCTCGTCGCTCGCGTCGGTGATTCTGCGGATGAAGTCGCTGCACCTGACCGCGATCGAAACCTTCCCATTCATCGAGCCGCCGCCGGGCCGCGCGATCGCCGACGGCTATCAACTGCTCAACGAACTCGGCGCGGTCGACGACGACAACCAGCTCACGCCGCTCGGCCGCGAACTCGCGCGCTTGCCGCTCGATCCGCGCGTCGGCCGGATGATTCTCGCCGCGCGCGATCAGCAGGCGCTGAAGGAAGTGCTGATCATCGCCAGCGCGTTGTCCGTGCAAGATCCGCGCGACCGGCCGATCGAAGCGCAGGAGCAGGCCGATCAGGCGCATCGCCGCTTTGCCGACGAGCGCTCCGAATTCCTCCAATGGCTGAAAATCTGGACGTGGTTCGAAGAAGCGATCGCGCACAAGAAGTCGAACCGGCAGTTGCAGGACGAGTGCCGCACGAACTTCCTGTCGCAACTGCGCCTGCGCGAATGGCGCGACGTGCATTCGCAACTGCTGACGGTGGTGCGCGAACACGGCTGGCGTTTGAACGAGGCCGAAGCCACCTTCGAGCAGATTCACCTCGCGTTGTTGACCGGCTTGCTCGGCAACATCGGCCTGAAAGCCGACGACGAACCGTATTACCTCGGCGCGCGCGGCATCAAGTTCTATCTGTGGCCGGGTTCCGCGCTGGTGAAAAAGGCGGGTAAGTGGGCGATGGCCGCCGAACTGGTCGAGACGAGCCGCCTCTACGCACGTTGCATCGCGAAGATCGAGCCGGAGTGGATCGAGCGGATCGGCGCGCATTTGCTGAAGAAGTCGCTTTCCGAGCCGCATTGGGAGAAGCGCGCGGCGCAGGTGTCGGCATTCGAACGCGCGATGCTGTACGGCCTGCCGATCTATCACCGGCGGCGCGTGAGTTTCGGCAAGCAGGACCCGGCGCGCGCGCGTGAATTGTTCATTCGCGGCGCGCTGGTGGAAGGCGAGTTCGATACGAAGCTCGCGTTCTTCGCGCACAACCGCAAGCTGCTCGGCGATATCGAACAGCTGGAACATAAATCGCGCCGTCAGGACGTGCTGGTCGACGACGAACTGATCTTCAGCTTTTACGACCAGACGATTCCGCAAGGCATTTATACAGGCGCGTCGTTCGAGCGCTGGTATCGCGACGAGCTGAAAAAGAGCGGCCAGCCGGAGGACAAGCTGCGCCTGCTGTATCTGTCGCGCGACGATCTGATGCGGCACGAAGCCGCCGGCGTGACGACCGATCTGTTCCCGAAGCGGATGACGATGGCGGGCGTCGAAATGGCGCTCACCTATCACTTCGAACCCGGTTCGCCGCGCGACGGCGTGACCCTCGCGGTGCCGCTCTACGCGCTGAATCAGGTCGACGCGCGGCGCTGCGAATGGCTCGTGCCCGGCATGCTGAAAGAGAAGACGCAACTGCTGCTGAAGTCGCTGCCACAGAAGCTGCGGCGTTATTGCGTGCCGCTGCCGGAATACGCGGCGGGCTTCGTCGAGCGGCATAGCGGGCCGCGCTTCGGCGCGGGCGGTTTGCTCGAATCGCTGATCGCGGACATTCGCGAGCAGACCCAGGTCGCGATGAAGCAATCGGACTTCAAGCTCGAGACGTTGACGCCGCATCTGTTCATGAACTTCAAGGTCGTCGACGAGCACGGGCGGCAGCTCGCGATGGGCCGCAACCTGGCGCAGCTGCGCGCCGAACTCGGCGGCCAGGCGCAGCAGCATTTCCAGAAGATCGCGGCGGGCGCGGCCGGAGCGGCGTTGGCGGATGCGGGGGGCGGCAGCGTCGCCGCACCGGTGGCGTCGACGAACGCCGGGCAGCGCGGCAAGGGCGCGCCGGCCGGTCCGCAGACTGCGCCACAAGGTGGTGCACCCGCCACTGCGCTGTACGATAAGCTCACGACGTGGAATTTCGGCAAGCTTCCCGAGCTGCTCGAAATTCGCCGCGGCGGGCAGACGCTGTTCGGCTATCCGGCACTGGTGGATCGCGGCACCGACTGCGACGTCGAAGTGTTCGATTCGCCGGACGAAGCCGCGCGCATTCATCGCGCGGGGCTTCGGCGTCTCTTTGCGTTGCAGTTGAAGGAGCCGATCAAGTATCTGGAGAAGAATCTGCCGGGTCTGCGCGAAATGGCGATGCAGTTCATGCCGCGCGGCACCCAGGAAGAACTGCGCGATCAACTGATCGACACCGCGCTCGATCGCGCGTGTCTGCAAGATCCGCTGCCCGACGACGACGTCAGTTTCCACACGCGCCGCGACGAAGGCCGCAGCCGTCTGACGTTATTGGCCCAGGAAATCTCGCGGCTGGTCGGGCAGATTTTGAGCGAATACGCCACTGTGACGAAGAAGCTGGTGCAGGCGAAGTCGTTCACCGCGGCGCATGCGGACATGCAGAACCAGCTCGATGGACTGATCGGCAAGCGCTTCGTGGTCGACACGCCGTACCCGCAACTGGCGCACTTCCCGCGCTATCTGAAAGGTATTGCGCTGCGCGTCGACAAGCTGAAGGCGGACCCGGCGCGCGACGCCCGGCAGTTCGCTGAATTCCAGCCGCTCTCGCAGAACTATCAGCGCGCGCTGGCGCAACGCGGCGGCGTGCTGGACCCGCGCCTGTCGGAATTCCGCTGGCTGCTGGAGGAGTTGCGGATTTCGCTGTTCGCGCAGGAGTTGCGTACGCCGATGCCGGTATCGGTGAAGCGTCTCTACAAGGTGTGGGAATCGATGCAGCGCTGAGCGGCGGGTGGGGCGGGGCGTGTGAGAACCGCATCCGGATCCTTCGCGTCCCCCTTTTTTTCCGCTCGCCATACCCGCATCCACGTCAACCGGTCGAGCCGGCAAACGTTCTACAATGACGGCCGTTCTCCGAAGTGAGTTTTCATGCGTAAATTTTTTCTTCCAGGCTTGACTGCTACGTTCGCCGCGGGCGCGGCGCTGGTCGCCACCGCAGGCTTTTTTTCTCCGGCGGCCCACGCCAACGACGTGATCGTGCTCAATTCCGGCGAAGCCACGCTGAGTCTGATCGATGAGGCTAGCCGTCAGGTCGTCGGCACCGTGCCGACGGGCAAGGAACCGCATCACCTGATGGTTACGCCGGACAATTCGTCGCTGATCGTCGCGAACTCGGTGTCGAACAACCTGATGTTCGTCGATCCGAAGTCGGGCAAGGTGCAGCGCTGGGTCGAGAACATCGAGGATCCGTATCAGATCGGTTTTTCGCCTGACCGCAAGTGGCTCATCACCACCGGCCTGCGCCTGGACCGCCTCGACATCTATCACTACGACAGCCAGCAGAACCAGATGACGCTGGCCTCGCGCCTGCCGCTCGCGGTGATGCCGAGCCACATGGCGTTCACCAACGACAGCAAGACGGTGTTCGTCACGCTGCAGGTGTCGGGCGAGCTGGCCGCGATCGACCTGGCCACGCAAACCGTCAAGTGGAAGATGAAAGTCGGCAAGGTGCCGGCCGGTCTGTGGATGACGCCGGGCGAAAAATACCTGCTGATCGGCATGACCGGCGCAGATTACGTCGCGGTGGTCGACTGGCGCAATCAGAAAATCGTCAAGACGATCCAGACCGGCAAGGGCGCGCACAACTTCCGCTCGCTGGCTGACGGCAAGCATGTGGCGGTATCGAACCGCGTCGCGAGCACGATCAGCATCATCGACGAGGACACGCTCACCAACGTCGGCGACATCACCGGTCTGATGCCGGGCCCGGACGACATGGAACTTTCCTCCGACAAACGCTATCTGTGGGTTACGTTCCGCTTCGCGAAGCATGTCGGCATCATCGACCTGACTACGCGTAAGCTGATTCAGACGATTGCCGTCGGCCGTTCGCCGCACGGTATCTATTTCTTCAATCGCGCGCCGGTGACGGCGCCGAACGGCGCGTAATTGTGCGCTGGGGCAGAACCACGGCAGGCAGCAGCCGGGCAGCCCATCAGCGAGCCGTCACGAATGAAGTAACCAGGTCAGCACCATGTTCCATCTGATTTTTTCTTCTCTCGACGGTTTCGTCTCAGCCGTGCAGACGCTGCTGTACGTCGACGTGGTGCAGCCGCTGCTGTTCCGCTTCGATCTGATGGATTACGACGAAGACACTTACGACAGCCTGTATTGGGTGATCGTGGGCGTCTTCGAGGTGCTGGCGATGTACGCGGTGCTGCGACCGCTCGAGGCGCTGCGCCCGGTCGAGCAGTGGGAGAACCGCAAGGCGGTGCGGGTCGACGTGATCTACACGTGGATCGCCAGGCTCGGCATCTTCAACCTGTTCTTCTTTTTCGCGCTGCAGCCGTTCTTCGACAACGTGCAGGCCTGGCTGCGGCTGCACGACATTTCGAATATCGATTTCGACAACCTGTGGCCTGGCGTCACCACGCAGCCGCTTGTCACGTTCGTGATGTATCTGCTGGTGCTCGATTTCGCCGGTTACTGGTATCACCGCTGGGAACACCGGTTCGGCGTGTGGTGGGAACTGCACGCGGTGCATCACAGCCAGCAGCAGATGTCGCTGTGGTCGGACGACCGCAACCATCTGCTCGACGATCTGCTGCAGACGTCGTTTTTCGCGGCAATCGCGCTGGTGATCGGCGTGCCGCCGTCGCAATTCGTCGTGCTGGTGGCGATCACCAATCTCGCGCAGAGCGTGCAGCACGCGAACATCCGCCTGTACTACGGCTGGCTCGGCGAGCGCCTGCTGGTCAGCCCGACCTTCCATCGCCGGCATCATGCGATCGGCTACGGCCACGAAGGGCTGAAGTACGGTTGCAACTTCGGCGTGCTGTTCCCGTGGTGGGACATGCTGTTCCGCAGCGTGTCGTGGAGCCGCGACATGGAGCCCACCGGCATTCGCGATCAACTCGAAGGCCGCCGCTATGGCGACGGTTTCTGGGCGCAGCACTGGCTCGCGTTTGTGCGCATCGCCGGGCGGCTTTCGCCGAAGCGCCGCACCGAAGGTGGCGACGCCGCAGCAGTCTGAACATTCTTCCTCTCGCGCCGCCGGTTTCCCCCGGCGGCGCGTCACGTGGTTTATCCTGTGCACGTTTCTGCGTGCGTTCCGGGTTCGCTTGTGGGTCCTCTTCATGGTCCGTTTCAGCGGCTGTATCTGAGGCCGTTTCAGCGGCCGTTTCTGAGGCCGTCTTGGGGTCCGTTTTCGAGTCCTCGGTCAGGTTCGTACCCCGGTTCGTTTCGCCGTTCCCCTTATTCCATCGTTTCGTTCACCGGCACTGGCTCGCATGAATGATTTGTTGCGCTCGTTCGGACGCGCGCTCACCAGCGCGCTCCACCCGCGCATGCTCTGGCTGACCTTCATGCCGTTTCTCGCGGCAACGGTCGGATGGGGTGTGATTCTGTGGTTTTCCTGGCAGTCGCTGATCGGGGCGACCCGCACGTGGCTCGAAAGCTGGTCGTTTACTGTCACGCTCTATCATCTGTTCGACTGGCTCGGCTTTTCGGCGCTGCATACGGCCATCGCGCCTTTTATTGTGATTGCGGTGGCGATTCCGCTGATCGTCGTCAGCGTGCTGCTGCTGATCGCGACGCTGTCGATGCCGGCGGTGATCCGCTTTCTGTCGGCACGGCAATTCGCGAGCCTTGAAATGCGCCGTGGCGGAACGTGGTACGGCAGCCTCGGCCAGGCATTGTGGACCACGCTGGTGTGTCTGGTGCTGCTGATCGTCACGCTGCCGCTCTGGCTGGTGCCGCCGTTCTTCGCGCTGATCCCGCCGCTGCTGTGGGGCTGGCTGACCTATCGCGTGATGAGCTACGACGCGCTCGCGCTGCACGCGACGCGCGACGAACGGCGCGTGCTGGTGCGGCGCTTCCGGCTGCCGCTGCTGCTGATCGGCATCGCCAGCGGTCTGCTGGGTTCGCTGCCGACGCTGCTGTGGGCGTCGTCGGTATGGCTGATCGTGCTGTTCCCGGTGGTCACCGCGGTGACGATCTGGATCTACGCGTTCATCCTCGTGTTTTCGGCCTTGTGGTTCAGCCACTACTGTCTGCGCGCGCTTCAACGCATGCGCGCGGAAGAGCACGGCGCGCGGCACGCGGCGCCGCTTCCTTACTGATCAAACGAAAGAGGCGACAATGGCATTCGGCGTCATCATCATCGGCGATGAAATCCTGTCGGGCAGGCGTATCGACAAGCATCTGCCGAAGGTCATCGAATTGCTGGGCGCGCGTGGGCTGTCGCTCGGCTGGGCGGAGTACATCGGCGACGATCCCGAGCGCGTCACGGCGACGCTGCGGCGCACGTTCGCGTCGGGTGACATCGTGTTTTCGACGGGCGGCATCGGTGCCACGCCGGACGACCACACACGCCAATGCGCGGCGGCCGCGTTAGGCGTGCCGCTCGAACTGCATCCTGATGCCGCGAAGCTGATTCAGGAACGCATCCGCGACATGCATCCGGCGAACTCGGCCACGCCGCTCGATCTCGATTCGGCGGAAAACCGCCATCGGCTGAATATGGGCACGTATCCGCAGGGCGCGTCGATCATTCCGAACGGCTACAACAAGATTCCGGGATTCTCGATCAAAGGGCACTACTTCGTGCCGGGCTTCCCGGTGATGGCGTGGCCGATGATCGAGTGGGTGCTGGATACCCAGTACGCGCACCTGCATCACGCTATGCCGCATGCGGAAAAATCGCTGCTGGTGTTCGAGTTGCCGGAGTCGCGCCTCACGCCTTTGATGGAAAAGATCGAACGCGACTTTCCGGGCGTGCGAGTGTTCAGCCTGCCGAGCGTCGGCGATGCGGAGCGCGGCGGCGTCTATGCGCGCCATCACATCGATCTGGGGGTGAAGGGAGAGCCTGAAGCGGTGGCGGCGGCGTTCGTCAAGCTGCGCGAGGGCGTGCATCTGCTGGGCGGGGATATCGTCGAGCCGGAGGCGGCTGCGGCTAAAGCGCGCGGTTGATCCCAGCTGCGGATGCTACTTGCGGTGACTTAAGGCAAGCAAAGGCCGCCTGCCGTGACCTGAAGCCGCACGCCAAACCTCGGGCGCCCTCGCAAGCGCGCCTGATCAAAGGCTTGAACGCAAGACTGAACGCAGCATTGGCCTGTCACATCCAGCGCCGGCGATGCGCATTCACACTACGCGCATACCGTGCGAACCGCGCACCGTCACAGCCGCTTCCGGCGGACGCCGGTCTCAGGCGCCGATCCACGGCAAGCCGCGAAAGCACCAGCCCGACGCAGTCTTCCGATGTCCCTGGCCGTCCTTGTCGCCTTCGAAGCCTTCCAGCAGGTCGTACGCCTTCGTGAAACCGGCCTGGGTGGCGGCGATCGCGGCGAGCTTGGAGCGCGCGGCGCTACGGCACAGAAACAGCACCGGCGTGTCAGGCGAGGCGGCCTCGCTCAGTTGCTGGAGGAATTCCTGGTTCGGCACGGCGCCCGGATAGCGTGTCCATTCGACATGCACGTATTGACCGTCGCCAATCACCGGCCGGCCAACCCAATCGAGTTCGGCACGGGTGCGCACGTCGACGAGACGCGTGCGCGGGTCGAGTTGCAGCAGTTCGAACGCCTCCGCGGGCGACACCGCGCCCGCATACGGCAACTGGTTCTCGGTGCGGCGTTTTTCCGCCTGGGCGTACAACTGTTCGAGCGTGCTCATGAGTGCAAATCTCCTTCCGTCCAAATGACCATTCTAGCGCGCGGCGTGCAGCACGGATGCCGCCCACAGTCAGAGCCGGGGATGCGCACACGGCTGCCTATGAAATGTTCCAAACTGGTGCAAATCGGCGAAAATGCACCAAACCGATGACTAATGCGGCGCCCGCTTTTGCGAGAGCACTTATCTGGTGCATTGCTCCGTTCAAAGATATCGGGGCTGCATGTCATTCGGTGCGTGCATTCCCCGCAAACGCGCGCACAATATAGTTCTGCGCCTGCTTGGCGCATACATGGCACAGAAGCTGCTTTGTTGGTTCAGATCGATTTGTCCCGGCAAATCTTATGCGCCCCTTCAACGATCGGGGGTGGACGCGCCGGGACGGGTCAGCTAGATTGGGCGGCGGCTGAACCCGCCGAATTCGTTAATCAGGAGATAGGTTATGAGTAAATCCGTGGCCGACGTCGTTCAACTCGTCAAAGACGAAGACGTCAAGTTTGTCGACTTCCGTTTCACCGACACGCGTGGCAAGGAGCAACACGTTTCGGTGCCGGTGTCGGCATTCAGTGAAGACAAGTTTGAAAGCGGCCATGCGTTTGACGGTTCGTCGATTGCCGGCTGGAAGGGCATCGAAGCATCGGATATGTTGCTGATCCCGGACGCGAATACCGCCTTCATCGACCCGTTCTACGAAGAGTCGACCCTCGTGCTGACCTGCGACGTCGTCGAACCGGCTGACGGCAAGGGCTATGAGCGCGACCCGCGCTCGCTGGCAAAGCGCGCCGAAGCGTACCTGAAGAGCACCGGCCTCGGCGACACGGCCTTCTTCGGTCCGGAACCGGAATTCTTCATTTTCGACTCGGTCCAGTGGAGCACGGATCAGTCGGGCTGCTTCATCAAGATCGGTTCGGAAGAAGCACCGTGGTCGTCGGCGAAGGAATTCGAAGGCGGCAACACCGGCCACCGTCCGGGCACGAAGGGCGGCTACTTCCCGGTCGCTCCGGTCGACACGTTCCAGGACATCCGTTCGGAAATGTGTCTGCTGCTCGAACAGATCGGCATCCCGGTCGAAGTGCATCACCATGAAGTCGCGGGCCAGGGCCAGAACGAAATTGGCACGAAGTTCTCGACGCTGGTGCAGCGCGCCGACTGGCTGCAGCAAATGAAGTACATCATCCACAACGTCGCGCATACGTACGGCAAGACGGCAACGTTCATGCCGAAGCCGGTGGTCGGCGATAACGGTTCGGGCATGCACGTTCACCAGTCGATCTGGAAGGACGGCGCGAACCTGTTCGCAGGCAACGGTTACGCGGGCCTGTCGGAATTCGCGCTGTTCTACATCGGCGGCATCATCAAGCATGCTCGCGCGCTGAACGCGATCACGAACCCGTCGACGAACTCGTACAAGCGCCTCGTGCCGCACTTCGAAGCACCGGTGAAGCTGGCTTACTCGGCACGCAACCGTTCGGCATCGATCCGCATTCCGCACGTGTCGAACCCGAAGGGCCGCCGTATCGAGACGCGCTTCCCGGATCCGATGGCGAATCCGTACCTGTGCTTCTCCGCGCTGATGATGGCGGGTCTGGACGGCGTGCAGAACAAGATTCACCCGGGCGAAGCTGCCGACAAGAACCTGTACGACCTGCCGCCGGAAGAGGATGCAAAGATCCCGACCGTGTGCGCCGGCCTCGACCAGGCTCTGGACTCGCTGGACGCAGACCGTGAGTTCCTGACGCGCGGCGGAGTGTTCACGGATTCGATGCTCGACGCGTACATCGAACTGAAGACGGGCGAGCTGCAACGCTATCGTCAGTCGGTGCACCCGATCGAATTCGAAATGTACTACTCGCTGTAAGCGGCAATGACGCTTCGCCCTTCAAACGGCGAAGCGCTTGCCCGACGCTCGCGATCGGTCACGAAGGGACGGCGGCGCCGTCCCTTTTTTGTTGGACCCGAATGAGTCGACTCGCAACGTTTGCTGCGTGCGGGGCAAGGCGCAGGACAAGCAGCAGGGTAAGCAGCAGGACACCAGGCGGTACCCCTGATTTATCACCATCTCCTATCGGCCAGACTGCAAGATGGTTCTCAAGAATCTGATCAAGGCAAGGAAAGGGCACGAGCAGACGCTCTCGGATGACGCTCAACTCGTCAGCTCCGGTTTGCTGCCCGGTTTCGAGGCATTGCCGACGGTCGTGCTGGTGCTCGAAAAGCGCACGCTGCGCGTCGCGTTTGCGAACCCGTCGGCGGAATCGATGCTGGAGCTCTCGCGCCGGCAACTGACGCAGATGGCGTGGCCGGACATCTTCTCGAATGCCGACGAACTGGTCGCGACCATTTCCGCGATCGCCGCCCACCGTTTTCACGCGACCCATCTGGACGCCATACTCGAGCGTCCGGCTCACGAGTCGCTGCACGTGCATGCGATCGTCGGCTTTCTGGAAAGCGCGCAAGACTACGTGCTGCTCGAACTGTTCGAGAACGAGCGGCATTTGCGCACCGACCGCGAGGAGCGTCTCAACGACCTCACGGCGGTCAACAAGCAACTGATCCGCAACCTCGCGCACGAGATCAAGAATCCGCTCGGCGGCATTCGCGGCGCGGCGCAATTGCTCGAGTTCGAACTCGGCGAGCGTCAACGCGACGAGTTGCGCGAGTACACGCAGGTCATCATCAAGGAATCGGACCGGCTGCAAACGCTGGTCGACCGCCTGCTCGAGCCGCACCGCCATCCGCATATCGTCGGCGACGTGAATATTCACGAAGTGTGCGAGCGCGTGCGCCAGGTGATTCTCGCGGAGTTTCCGCGCGGCCTGACGATCGAGCGCGACTACGACGTGAGCGTGCCGGATCTGCGCGGCGATAAGGAGCAACTGATCCAGGCGCTCCTGAACATCGTGCGCAATGCGGCCGAAGCGTTGCGCGAACGCATCTCGCAAGGCGACGCGCGCATCGAAATACGCACCCGCATCGCCCGCAAGATCACCGTGTCGAAACGCTTATGTAAGCTGGCACTGGACTTGCATATCACTGACAACGGCCCTGGCATTCCCGAGGACATCCGTGACCGCATTTTCTACCCGCTCGTGTCGGGGCGCGAGGACGGCAGCGGCCTCGGTCTGACGCTCGCGCAGACCTTCGTGCAACAACACGATGGCCTGATCGAAGTGGAAAGCCGGCCGGGCCACACCGAGTTTCAGATTTTGCTGCCGCTCGACTGCTAACACCAAACGCACCGCAAGACTTCTGACCGAACTATATGAAGCCGATCTGGATAGTAGACGACGATCAATCGATTCGCTGGGTGCTCGAAAAAGCGCTCGCCCGCGAAAACTTCGCGACACGCAGTTTCGCGAATGTACGCGAGGCATCGGCGGCGCTCGATCACGACAGCCCGCAGGTGCTCGTATCCGATATCAGGATGCCCGGAGGCTCCGGCCTTGAATTGCTGCAAACCGTGCGTGACAAGATGCCCGGCTTGCCGGTCATCATCATGACGGCGTTCTCGGACCTGGATAGCGCGGTTGCCGCATTTCAGGGCGGCGCGTTCGAGTACCTCGCCAAACCGTTCGACGTCGACAAGGCGGTCGAACTGATCCGCCGCGCGGTCGATGAAAGCATGCGCGGCGAACAGACGTGGGACGACCGCGTCGCCGAAGCACCGGAAATGCTCGGCCAGGCGCCGGCGATGCAGGATATGTTTCGCGCGATCGGCCGTTTGTCCCATTCCGCGGCCACCGTGCTCATTACCGGCGAATCAGGCACCGGGAAGGAACTGGTCGCGCGTGCGTTGCACCGACATAGCCCACGCGCGAACGGTCCCTTCATCGCGTTGAACACGGCGGCGATTCCGAAGGATCTGTTGGAATCCGAACTGTTCGGCCATGAGCGCGGCGCGTTCACCGGCGCGCAGGCCATGCGCCAGGGGCGCTTCGAGCAGGCCGAGAACGGCACGCTGTTTCTCGACGAAATCGGCGATATGCCGTTCGATTTGCAGACACGCCTGTTGCGCGTGCTCTCGGATGGGCAGTTCTATCGCGTCGGCGGCCACAATCCGTTGCGCGCCAATGTGCGCGTGATCGCGGCGACGCACCAGAATCTCGAATCGCGCGTGCGGCAGGGTTTGTTCCGCGAGGACTTGTACCACCGGCTCAATGTGATCCGCTTGCGCTTGCCGGCGTTGCGCGAGCGCAGCGAAGACATTCCGCTGCTTACGCGCCACTTCCTGCAAAAGAGTGCGCGCGATCTGGGCGTAGAACCGAAGCGCGTGTCCGAAGAGGCGCTCGCGTATCTCGCGTCGCTGCCGTTTCCGGGCAACGTGCGGCAACTGGAGAATCTCGCCAACTGGCTGACGGTGATGGCGCCGGCGCAGACCATCGAGATCAAGGATTTGCCGCCGGACCTCGGGCCGGCGCAAGCGGGTGTGACCGAACTCGCGGGTGGGGGCGGTGTGCTCGGCACCGGCGAAGCCGGCCTTGCCGGCGGCGCTCCGGTCAGCGGGACCAGCGCGTCGGCGCTTCCGGCCGCGGCAGGCGGCATGCCGGTCGCGACGTCCGTCAGCGCCTGGGAAGGCGGCTTGCGGACCGAAGTCGCGCGGATGTTGCGCGAGAATGCGGCCGACGTCATGGACGAACTCGCGCGCCGTTTCGAAGCCGCAGTGATTCGCGAAGCGCTGGATTTCACGCGTGGACGCAAGGTCGAGGCGGCGGAGCGGCTCGGCATCGGCCGTAATACGATTACGCGCAAGATTCAGGAACTCAACCTCGAGCCTTGAGGTTCGTGCGAGCAGCCGGGGCGGCGTGCAAACCGCTCCGGCTGCTCGTTAACAAGCTCGTCAAAGCCCTCGGGCGCTCGCAAGGCATAATCGACGCTGTTTTCATTCGACAGCTCACAATGCCTGCTTCTCCGGTTCCCTTTCCCTGGCCGCTTTCCCCCGATCCCTTTCTGTCGCTCGAAGCGCTCGACGACCCTGACGCGCTCGCGTGGGTCGAGGCGCAGAATGCCCGCACACGCGCGGCATGGTGCAGCAGCGCGGAATTCGGCACGCTCAAGCAGAAACTCGCCGACGCCTATTTGCCGCGCGAGCGCCCGGTCATCCCCGATCGCTGGAGGGATTGGGCCTACGATCTGTGGCAGGACGAGCGCAATCCGAAAGGCCTCTGGCGGCGTACGCCGTGGGCGGCCTGGCGTAGCGGCGCACCGGTCTGGCAGAACCTGCTCGACTTCGACGCGCTCGGCGCCGCGGAAGGCACGCCGTGGGTCTGCGTCGAACTGGACATTCTCTATCCGGATGGCGATCGGGCGCTGATCACGTTGTCGCCAGGCGGCTCGGATGCGCTGGTGGTCCGCGAGTTCGACATCGACGCGCAGCGTTTCGTCGACGACGGTTTTGTCATCGCGAAGGCAGGAAAGCACACGGCTTCATGGATCGATCGCGACACGCTGTACGTCGGTTGGGACAATGGCCGCAAGACGCTGACGCGCTCCGGTTATCCACGCGAGGTGCGTCGCTGGACGCGCGGTACGGCGCTGGCCGATGCGCCGGTGGTCTACAAGGGTGCGTTCGGCGATATCGGTGTCGAAGCGCATTACGATCCGGTCGAGCAGCGCCACACCGTGGTGAGCAGCGTCGATTTCTTCGATTCGGAAACGTTCTGCCTCGATGTCTCCTCCGGCGCCTGGCGTCAATACGAGGTGCCGCCGCACGTCGCGGTCGGCGGCTGGCAGGGCTGGCTGCTGCTCGAGCCGCGCCTCGATTGGGATTGCAACGGCGTGCGCTTTTCCGGCGGCGCGTTGCTCGCGATCCGCGAAGCCGCGTTTTTGCGCGGCGTGCGCGAGGTGGTGCCGCTCTTCACGCCGACGCCGCAAACCTCCGCCTGCGATTGGACGCATACGCGCAATCATCTGATCGTCTCGTACCTGGAAGACGTGCAGAGCAGGACTGTGCTGTGGACCCCGTCGCAAGCCGCCGATGAAACATGGCAATGGAGCCGGCGCCTCTTTCCGTCACGCGACGATGCGCAAGCCGACGTCTCGGCGGTCGAGCCGACGCTGAACGACGAAGTATTCGTCGATACCGACGATTATCTGCAACCGCCCGCGTACTGGCTCGCCGATCTCGCTCACGACGATCTGGGCGAATGGGAATTGCTCGACCGCTGGCCGACCCAGTTCGATGCTGCGCCGTTCGCCGTGACGCGCGGCCATGCGGTGTCCGCCGACGGCACGCGCGTGCCGTATACCGTGATCGGGCCGCGCGCCGCGCAACCACCTGCTGAGCCGCCAACGCGGCCATGCCTGCTCAACGGCTACGGCGGCTTCGCGATCCCGTTGCTGCCGAGCTATCTGACCGGGCAGGGCATCGGCTGGCTGGAGCGGGGTGGCGTGTATGTGGTCGCGCATATTCGAGGCGGCGGCGAGTTCGGTACAGAGTGGCACACGGCGGCGCAAGGCGAGCATCGTCAGCGTGCCTTCGACGACTTCATCGCGGTCGCCGAGGCGCTGATCGACAGCGGCGTGACGAGTGCCGCGCAACTCGGCATTCAGGGTGGCAGCAACGGCGGCTTGCTGGTGGCGGCATGCATGGTGCAGCGGCCCGAGCTGTTCGGCGCGGTGGTGTGCGAAGTGCCGCTGCTGGACATGAGCCGCTATCACCTGCTGCACGCGGGCGCGTCATGGATCGACGAATACGGCGATCCGGACGAGCCCGAAGAAGCGCACGTGCTGGCCGCTTATTCGCCGTATCACCACGTGTCGGCAGGCGTTGAGTATCCGCCGGTGTTGTTCACCACCTCGACCGCCGACGACCGTGTGCATCCCGCACACGCGCGCAAGATGGCCGCGCGAATGCAGGCGCTCGGGGCCGGCAAGGTCTGGTATCGGGAGAACACGGAAGGCGGGCACGGCGGCTCCGATGAGCTGGAGCAGGCCGAGCATGATGCGATGGTATTCGAGTTCCTGTGGCGCTGTTTGAGCGGCCCGGCAGGGGCTGCGAACGACGCGTAATCAGGCTTGAAGAGGCTTGGCCCCGGAGTCGTGCCGGGTCTTGCCGGGTCTCTTGCCGGACCCGGCCGGAGATCAGTCGATCTGCGCCACGACCGGCGCGTGGTCCGACGGCTGATCCCACTTGCGCGGCGTCTTGTCGACTTCGCAAAACGAGCACGCCTGCGCAAGCGCTTTCGACAGCAGAATGTGATCGATCCGCAGCCCGGCATTGCGGCGGAACGCCATCATCCGGTAGTCCCACCATGAGTAGATTTTCTCCGGCTGGTCGAACAGGCGGAACGCATCGACGAGACCGAGTTCGATCAGCCGCACGAACTCGGCGCGTTCTTCGGGCGACACCAGATTCTGGCCTTCCCACGCTTTCGGATCGTGCACGTCGCGATCTTCCGGCGCGATGTTGTAGTCGCCGAGCAGCGCAAGTTTCGGATACAGCGCCATTTCTTTCGCGATCCAGTCGTGCAGTGCAGCCAGCCAGTGCAGCTTGTACGTGAATTTGTCGGTGCCCGGCGCCTGGCCGTTCGGGAAGTACGCGGAGACGATGCGCACGCCGTCGATGGTCGCGGTGATCACGCGCTGCTGCGGGTCTTCGAAGCCGGCAATATTGCGCACGACGGTGGCTTCTTCGACGTTCAGGCCTTCGCGCACCAGAATGCCGACGCCGTTATACGTCTTCTGGCCCGCGAACCAGCTCCGGTAGCCCTTCGCTTCGAGCTCGGCGCGCGGGAATTTTTCGTCGGGCAGCTTCAGTTCCTGTAAGCACAGGACGTCGGTGTGACTGGTTTCGAGCCAGTCGATCACGTGCTGAAGGCGGACTTTGAGGGAATTGACGTTCCAGGTGGCGATTCGCATGTCGTCGTTCGGTAAATGATGTTCGCCAAGCGGCGAGATTGTGCCGGTTAGCCGGTTTCAGCGCTGCAACCGCCGCTATCATGCACCGGTTTGCAAATTCGGGTCCAGCGCAGCGCAGCAAAGCCGCCAATCCAGCCGTCTCGACGGCCCCCAAATATTTACCTGTCCGCTGCGTTACGCAGCGTATAGTGGAACAACATTCACACGTATCGGGGACGCATCATGGCCGAATTCTATCCTGCCCTTTATAAGGACTTCGAAGTGCATCCGCTGGTGTTTTCGCGGGAGTTCGACAAGTTCGACGGTCACAAGCGTCACGCCGAAGGTTACGACGTCGCGGTGCGCGTCTGCCGTCCGGGCGCAATCGGGGGCTCGAAGGCAAGCCGGGTGTTTCGGCTTGTGTTGCCGGCCACGTTCTCCGATTTCGGCGTCGCCAAACGCAGCGCGAGCCAGTACGGCGCTGACATCATCGACGGCAAAGTGGAAGGCGCGACAGTCTCCGATCTTTGAGCGCGCAGGCGCACGGCATGCATCGTTCGAAATAATTTCGCACGATTGTTTGACGCTCGGCGAACATCTCTATACAATCCGGTTTCTCTGACGCGGGGTGGAGCAGTCTGGCAGCTCGTCGGGCTCATAACCCGAAGGTCGTAGGTTCAAATCCTACCCCCGCAACCAAGCATTGTTGAAAGCCCGCTGGCGCATGCCACGCGGGCTTTTCAACTTCTGGCGATGCTCACGTCGGCAGCGTCGCTCACTCCGAATCGATCGCCCATTCCACCGCGGCCTGCGCATGCAGCGCGGTCGTATCGAACACGGGCAGCGCTGAATCTTCCGGCTTGATCAGCAACGTGATTTCCGTACAGCCGAGAATCACCGCTTGCGCGCCACGCGCGGCAAGCCCTTCGATCACTCGCTGATACACCGCGCGCGAATCGTCGTCCACAGTGCCGTGACACAGCTCGTCGTAAATGATGCGATGCACGTTCGCGCGTCCGGCTTCATCGGGAACCAGCGTGTCGAGGCCGTAGCGCTCGCGCAGGCGCCCCGTGTAGAACGCCTGCTCCATCGTATAGCGTGTGCCGAGCAAGCCCACTCGCTCGATGCCGGCGGCACGCAGCGCAGTGCCGGTCGGATCGGCGATATGCAGAAACGGCACCTTGATCGCCTGTTCAATCGATTCATACACGCGGTGCATCGTGTTGGTCGCGAGCATGACCAGATCGGCGCCGCCGCGTTCGAGGTGCCGCGCGGCATCGGCCATCTGTTCGCCGAGCGCGGCCCAGTCGCCGGCGCGCTGGTTCGCTTCGATCGGCGCGAAGTCGACCGTCAGCATCAGGCTGCGTGCGTTGTGGTGGCCGCCGAGGCGCGCCTTCGCGTGGCGATTCAGGAGCCGGTAATACTCGGTGGACGATTCCCAACTCATTCCGCCGATCACGCCGATGGTTTTCATATGCCTGCTTCCGTTTGATGGATGACGTGCACCGTCGTGCACCGAAGCCGAACGTCGAGTATAGACGGGGCGGTGCGGGCGCAGCCGGTACGGATTCGCGGCTGCGGGCCGGTACGGCGCCTCGATAAAACGCCGGCACGCACCTTCTGACGCCGATAGAATCGATATCGGTCAAAGAGGGTCAAAGACGGTCAAAGGGAGCAATACATGGATCTGATCATCCGCCGCGCGATGCTGCCGCCCAGCGCCGCGCCGCAGCAAAAGCATCCGGTCGACATCGGCATCGAAGCGGGCCGCATCGTCGCGGTCGAGCCGAATCTGGCGGCAGGCGCGCGCGAAGAAATCGACGCGGCCGGCTCGCTCGTTACGCCGCCGTTCGTCGACCCGCATTTCCATATGGACGCGACGCTGTCGTACGGTTTGCCGCGCGTGAATGCGTCGGGCACTCTGCTGGAAGGCATCGCGCTGTGGGGTGAGCTCAAACCGGATCTGACGCAGGAGGCGCTGATCGAGCGCGCGTTGCAGTACTGCGACTGGGCCGTCGCGCGCGGCTTGCTGGCGATCCGCAGTCACGTGGATGTGTGCGACCCGCGCCTGCTCGCGGTCGAGGCGCTGGTCGAGGTGAAACGCCGCGTCGCGCCGTATCTCGACTTGCAACTGGTCGCGTTTCCGCAGGACGGCGTATTGCGCAGCGCCGGCGCATTCGAGAATCTCAAGCGCGCGATTGCGCTGGGCGTCGACGTGGTCGGCGGCATTCCGCATTTCGAGCGCACGATGGCCGACGGCGCTCAATCCGTGCGCCTGTTGTGTGAATACGCGGCGGAGCAGGGCTTGCGCGTCGACATGCATTGCGATGAATCGGATGACCCGATGTCGCGCCACATCGAGACGCTCGCGGCCGAAACGCATCGGCTCGGCATGCAGGGGCGCGTCACCGGTTCGCATCTGACCTCGATGCACTCAATGGACAACTACTACGTCAGCAAGCTATTGCCGCTGATGCGCGAGTCGGGCGTCGCCGCGATCGCCAATCCGCTGATCAACATTACGCTTCAAGGCCGCAGCGACACTTATCCGAAACGGCGCGGCATGACGCGCGTGCCGGAGATGATGGCGGCCGGCATCACCGTCGCGTTCGGCCACGATTGCGTGATGGATCCGTGGTACAGCCTCGGCTCCGGCGACATGCTCGAAGTCGCGCACATGGGCCTGCACGTCGCGCAGATGACGGGCGTCGACGGCATGCACGCGTGCTTCGACGCGGTCACGGTGAACGCCGCGCGCATTCTCGGCCTTGAAGGCTACGGCATCGCGCCGGGCTGCGCGGCGAACCTCGTGATACTCGACGCACGCGATCTGGTCGAAGCGATCCGTCTGCGCGCTGCACGGCTCGCGGTGGTGAGCCGTGGCAAGGTGGTGAGCCGCGCGCCGGCTGCGCGCGCGGCGCTCTCGCTCGAAGGGCGTCCTTCGCAGGTCGACTTCAAACTGCACCGCGCTTAACCGCTGTGCAGAGTGCTTGAAGCCTGAATAAAAAAAGCCGGTGCCTGCTCGCGCAAGTCACCGGCTTTTCTTTCGATCGGCGTTATCAAACGCGCCGCTGTTTCAACTCATCAATGCGCCGCCGCCGGCGTCATGCCGTTGTGGCGCAACAGCGCGTCGATATTCGGCTCGCGGCCGCGGAACGCCTTGAACGATTCCATTGCCGGACGGCTGCCGCCCACTTCCAGAATCTCCTTGCGATAACGCATGCCGGTTACCGCATCGAGCACGCTGCCGCTCGCAGCTTGCGCCGCTTCTTCGAACGCGGCGTAAGCGTCGGCGGACAGAACCTCGGCCCACTTGTAGCTGTAGTAGCCCGCCGCATAACCACCCGCGAAAATATGGCTGAACGTATTCGGCCAACGCGAGAATTCGGCCTGCGGCACCACGTGGAAGCGCTCGTTGATCTCACGTGCGAGTTCGGTGGCGTTCTTCGTGCCGGACGCATCGAAGCCAGTATGCAATTGCATGTCGAACATCGAGAACACGATCTGCCGCAGCGTGCCCAGACCGCTCTGGAAGTTCTTCGCGGCCAGCATCTTGTCGAACAGATCGCGCGGCAGCGGCCTGGCCGTTTCGACGTGCGAAGTCATGTCGCTCAGCACGTCCCACTCCCAGCAGAAGTTCTCCATGAATTGCGACGGCAACTCCACCGCGTCCCATTCGACGCCGTTGATGCCCGACACGCCCAGTTCGTCGACGCGCGTCAACATGTGATGCAGGCCGTGGCCGAACTCGTGGAACAGCGTGATCACTTCGTCGTGCGTGAAGCAGGCGGGCTTACCGCCGACCGGCGCGGAGAAGTTGCAGGTCAGATACGCGACCGGCGTTTGCACACCGCCGTGCGTGTGCTTGTGACGGCCGCGCGCATCGTCCATCCAGGCGCCGCCGCGTTTGCCTTCGCGCGCATAGAGGTCGAGATAGAACTGCGCGACGAGGCCGCCGTCCTGATTCTCGACGCGGAAAAAGCGCACGTCCGGATGCCACACGGCTGCTTCGTCGCGACGGATGCGCACGCCGAACAACGTCTCGGTCACCTTGAAGAGCCCCTTGAATACCGCGTCTTCCGGGAAGTACTGTTTGACCTCGTTTTCGGAGAACGAGTAGCGCTTCTGACGCAGACGTTCAGCGGCGAACGTCATGTCCCACGGCTGCATTTCGGCCATGCCGAGTTCGTTCGCTGCGAATTCGCGCAGTTCCTTCCAGTCCTGTTCCGCATGCGGACGCGCGCGCGTGGCGAGATCTTCGAGGAAGGTCATCACTTGCGCGGGCGATTCGGCCATCTTCGGCGCGAGCGATACTTCGGCGAAGTTGTTGTAGCCGAGCATCTGCGCTTCTTCGGCGCGCAGCTTCAGCTGTTCGGCGAGCACCTCGGTGTTGTCCCATTCGGGCTTGCCGTTGCCGTATTGCGTGCCGAGTTCGGACGCGCGCGTCACGTAGGCGCGGTACATCGCTTCGCGCATCGGACGATTTTCCGAGTACTGCATCACCGGGAAATACGACGGGAAGTGCAGCGTGAATTTATAACCGGTCTTGCCGTCGCGTTCGGCGGCTTCCTTCGCGGCTTCGATTACGTCTTCGGGCAGGCCGGCCAGTTCGGCCTCGTTGCCGGCTTCGACGAGATACGCGTAGGCGTTGGTCGCGTCGAGCACATGATCCGAAAACGCCTTCGACAACGCCGCCTGGCGTTCCTGCAATTCGGCGAAATGCGGCTTCTGGTTTTCCGGCAATTCCGCGCCGGACAAACGGAAGTCGCGCAGCGCATTGCCGAGGATCTTCTTGCGCTCGCCGGTGAGCGACGCGAAATCGCTGCTCGCGTTGAGCGCCTTGTACTTCTCGTACAACGCGAGATTCTGTCCGACGCTCGACCAGAATTCAGTCACGCGCGGCAGATTCTCGCCGTACACGGCACGCAACTCCGGCGTGTCGGCCACGGCGTTCAAATGACCGACCACGCTCCAGGCGCGCGAGAGCGGCTCGGTGGCGCGCTCGACCGGTTCGACCACGTCGGCCCATGAGGCGGGCGTGATGGGCTGGGCGGCGCGTTCGACGGCGGCGCTCGCATTGGCGAGCAGTACGTCCAGAGCGGGCGTGACGTGTTCGGGGCGGATCTCGCCAAAGCGCGGCAGGTCGGAGAAATCGAGGAGCGGATTGTCGTGTGTCGAGGGGGTAGTGGACATAAGGCTTCCTGTCTGACGCGGGTGAACGGGTAATCTCGGTGAAGCGACGCAGTGAATCGGCGGGCGCGCTGACAACCCAGGCGCGCCCGATATAGCCATTATTGGGGCAGGGCGCGCCGATTCCAATCCGTCGGCAGACAAATTATCAGATGTTGCGGCGCTGCGCGCGGGCGCGGTGTGCCGCGCGGATGCTGACGCGGCGCTCATGCAGCGCTCATGCAGCGCTTATGTGGTGGATATGCGCAAGGAATTGGCCGCTTCGCTCCGTGCGAAAACGAACGGTGAAAATTGCTGCTACGCCGCATTGTGGCGTGTCGCCGCCCGCCAGCGGCGCTCACTGTACGGCTGGCGCGAACGGATCGACATCAACGGGCTGATGGCCCTCGCCCTGGTGATGGTTTTTCTCGTGTTCCGCGATACTGCCGGCGCTCAGCCGCTGTTCTATCTGGCCTTCGTGTGCGGCGTGCTGACCTGGTGCCGGCGGCGTCTTGCGCGCTCGGGTACGCCGCTCGGCGCCGGCATCTCTACACGCGATCGCGTCGCGCGCTGAGGGCGCTGGGGGCGCTGAAGGGGCTGGCGTGATTCGCTGCCAATGACTGAAGCATCAAATGCCGGCGAACGTGCTGCGCCGGCATTGCCCTCATTGCCCTGTCTGTCGTTTTTATGCTGTCGCGGCTTCGCGTTCTGCGGCTTCGATCGTATTGACGAGCAGCATCGTGATGGTCATCGGACCGACGCCGCCCGGCACCGGCGTAATGTAGCCGGCCACTTCCTTGACGCCCGCGAAATCGACGTCGCCGCACAGCTTGCCGGCCTCGTCGCGATTCATGCCGACGTCGATCACGGCTGCGCCCGGCTTCACCATGTCCGCGGTGAGAATGTTGCGCAAGCCAGTGGCGGCGACCACCACGTCGGCGTTGCGCGTATGGGCGGCCAGATCGCGCGTCTTGCTATGGCAGATCGTCACGGTCGCGCCGGCTTCGAGCAGCAGCAGAGCCATCGGCTTGCCGACGATGTTCGAGCGGCCGATCACCACCGCGTTCGCGCCTTTCAGCGGAATTTCGTACGCGGCCAGCATTTTCATCACGCCGTACGGCGTGCACGGACGGAACAGCGGTTGGCCGGTCAGCAGCGCGCCGGCATTGGCGACGTGAAAACCGTCGACGTCCTTTTCCGGGGCGATTGCCTCGATCACCTTGTGGCTGTCGATATGCGGCGGCAGCGGCAGCTGCACCAGAATGCCGTGGATGCGCGGATCGCGGTTCAGTTCGTCGATGCGAGCGAGCAGGTCGGCTTCCGGCAAGTCGGCCGGATAGCGGTCGAACGACGAACCGAGGCCGTTGTCGTGGCACGCCTTGACCTTGTTGCGCACGTACACTTCGCTGGCGGGATTGTCGCCGACCAGCACCACGGCGAGGCCCGGCTGATGGCCGCGGGCGGTGAGGGCGGCGGCGCGCGCGGCGACGTCGGCGCGCAGGGTCTTGGAAAGGGCTAGGCCGTCGATCAGTTTGGCAGTCATGGTCGGTCGAGATGGGCGGTTTGGAAAGCGGGACAACGCTGGCGTGCTGGCGCACAGCACGCTTGGCGGCGCTTTTTCCGCGAGCCTGTCGGTTCTGGAAAAGCGCGCGGCGCGAATCGGAAAGACGCGCGCCGCTGCGAAGTCCAACATTATACCGGCGCAGCCCTCGAGTGCCGCGCGGCGCCGCGCGCGCCTGATGCCGTGCCAGGCCAATTAAGGCCGCTTAGCCGCTCAAGGCCATTCAAGGCCATTCAAGGCCGCTCGACGCTATGGCTAGCTATCGGCCCGCCGGCTGCGCTTACTGCTGCACCGTCTGCCAGGAGTCATCCGGATCGAACGATTTGATGACGGCCGCGGCACGCGCGGTTTGCGGCCCCAGATTCTTCTGATCAACCTGACCGTCCTGATTGACGATGAACGTCATCACGCCCGTCTTGCCGTATTCGGTCGGCGAGGCGAACCATGCGGCTCGCCGTCATCGCGCGCGGCAGAAAGCGGAAAGCGGAGAAGCGGAGAAGCGGAGAAGCGGAGAAGCGGAGAAGCGGAGAAGCGGAGAAGCGGAGAAGCGGAGAAGCGGAGAAGCGGAGAAGCGGAGAAGCGGAGAAGCGGAACAACAGGGGCGGGCCGGACTTTCGACAGTCCGGCCGCGTCACGCCTCAGAGGCGTTCAGGTGAAGCGTGCAACGCTTGTTGTACTCATTGCGCCTGCTGCGGCTTGTTCGACAACGCGAGTCGCAGCAGATCGGCGACCGTGTTGACGTTGAGCTTTTCCATAATGTTCGCGCGGTGTGCTTCGACCGTCTTGATGCTGATGCCGAGATCGTCGGCGATCTGCTTGTTCAGGCGGCCCGCGATGATGCGCTCGAGCACCTGATGTTCACGCGCGGTCAGCTTGCCCAGACGCTCGGCGGCGGCGCGTTGTTGCTGCACGCTGGTGCTTTCGCTGCGCGCCTTGTCGAGCATGCGCTCGACCAGCTTGCGCAACTCGGCTTCGTCGAACGGTTTTTCGATAAAGTCCATCGCGCCTTTTTTCATCGTCGACACCGCCATCGGCACGTCGCCGTGACCCGTCACGAAGATGATCGGCAGCGACGCGTTGTCGGCGATCAGGCGTTCCTGCAACTCGAGCCCGCTCATGCCGGACATCCGCACATCGAGAATCAGACACGCGATCTGGCCAGGGTGCTGATGCGGTTGCCAGGCGTCGATGAACTGCTCGGCGCTGAAAAAGCATTGCACGCGGTAGCCGTTCGCCTCCAGCAGCCAGCGCAGCGAATCTCGCACGGCCTCGTCGTCGTCGACGACAAAGACAGTTTCCTGGGTGGTGACTGGGCTGTTCATAGCTCTCCCGTAACGGTTTGTGGTGTCGGCGCCTCTGACCCGCCGTTGCTCGGGCCGTCAGGCTCTCCAATAGGCAGACTGCAATGGAACGTGGCGCCTGTGATGTGGCCGTCGGATTCGACGTTGTTCACCACCCACAAGCGGCCGCGGTGCGATTCGATAATCGAACGGCAAATGTTCAGCCCCATGCCCATACCGTCGGACTTGGTACTGTAAAACGGTTCGAACAGCCGCTCGGCTGTCGCTTCGTCGACGCCCGGTCCCTGGTCGACGACGCTGATGCAGACAAACCCGCTCTCCAGCCGCACGACCACGCGTATCACCGGATCGACCGCGTTCGGCCGTGCTTCGGCCATCGCTTCGGCACCGTTCTTCAGCAGGTTGACCAGCACCTGCTCGATCAGCACCGGGTCGACATAGATCACCGGCAGGCGCGAGCGCAGATCGGTGACGATGCGAATGCGCCGCTTGCGCGCTTCGATTTCGGCCAGACCCACCGCGTCCGCGACGATATCGGCCACGCGCGTGGCCTGCCGTTTCGGCTCGCTGCGTTTGACGAACTCGCGGATGCGCTTGATGATCATGCCGGCCCGCACCGCCTGTTGGGCGGTCTTTTCGAGCACGGGCAACAGATTGTCAGGCGTCGTTCGACCGGATTTAACCAGTGCCACGGTTCCGGAGCAATAGTTATTGATGGCGGCGAGCGGCTGATTCAGTTCGTGAGCCAGCGACGACGCCATTTCGCCCATCGTCATCAGGCGGCTGGTGAACTGCAGCTTCTCGTCCTGCTGACGCGAGAGTTCCTGAGCCTGCTTGCGCGTGGTGATGTCGGTCGCGATCTGCATCTGCGCGAGGTGGCCGTCCACCCATTGAATGTACTGACGGCGCACTTCGAACCATTTCTGGATGCTTTGCACATAGATTTCCTGTGCGTCGGCGGTGCTTTCGGTCAACGCGGCAGCAGGCAGGCCCGCATAGGCGTCCACCATATCGATCGAATCGGACGACGCCTGTGCGCTATCGAACCCGGCGCCCGCCAATTCCAGATGACCGTCCGGGCGGATACCGAAGAGGTGGCGATAGTAGCGGTTGGCGAACAGCAGTTCGGCCTCGTCGGCGGCCAGCACCGAGACGGCGGCGTCGAGGCTTTCGAGCACGGTGGTGAAGCGCTCGTGCGCGGCCGCGAGTTCCTCGCGTGCGCGTTTCGGCTCGGTGATGTCGGTCATCGACGACATCCAGCCGGTCTGGCGGCCCGAGCTGTCGATCAGCGGCGACACATAGAGACGTGCGTGGAACAGCGAGCCGTCCTTGCGGCGCACCCGCAATTCGAAACCTGAGGAGGGCGCCTTGCCGCGCAAGGTCATGTCGAGCTGCCGCTGCATCTCAGGGTAGGCGTCGCGCGGCCAGTAGGCGAACGGCGCATTCTTGCCGACCAGGTCGCTTTCGTCCCAGCCGGTCATGCGGCAAAACGCCGGATTGACGTGGGTGATGCGGCCATGCATGTCGAGCACCCGCATGCCGATCAACACCGAGTTTTCCATCGCGCGGCGAAAGAAGGCTTCGGCGTACAGCGCCTGCTGCGCTTCGAAGCGTTGCCGCGTGTGTTTCCACAGGCTCCACAGACTCCACAACACGAAGCACGACAGGCCGGCCACCAGCCAGACCAGCGTGTTGTTGGTGAAGTTGGTCATCTGCGGGAACGCGTATACGCGCACCGAAACGCCCTGGCCCGGCGGGTCGAGCGGCAGGTCGTAGAACATGTCGCGCGGCAGGCGCGGGCGGGTCGACGTGGTAGTCAACTCGCGGTTGTTCACGTCGATGATCGAGATTTTGTATTTGGCCGACAGCTCGGGCGGAATGTCGTGCTTCAGGATCCCTTCCACCGAGAACACTGCAGCGATCGTGCCGAGGAAATCGCGGTCGCGGTACACCGGCGTTTGCAGCGTGATGTAGCCGTTGCGCAGGTCGTCGTAAATGAGCGGCGAGTACACCTGGCGGCGCGTGCTGCGTGCCTCGGCGAACGCGGCTTTGACGGCCTCGTCCATTTGCGAATCGTTTGGTTTGGCAAGCCGCTGGCCGAACACCGGCAGTGCAGTATTGGGCCAGCGTGGCTGCTGCTGGCTCGTGTACCAGTTCATGTAGAGGATTTCGGGATGCCCCTGCATGATGTCCGTGGTGGACACCTGGAACGAATGCGGATCCGAATGGCCGGCGGCGAGGTCGCGGGCGAGCGCCTGGATCTGTTCCTGCGCGCCCGTCATGGACAGGCGGATCTGCTGCTGCGCCCACGCGACGTTACGGTAGAGGGTGTCTTCCTGCTGCTGCTGTTCGCGCCGGTTCAGGCTCCACAGAATCAGGCTCATGACGACCAGGAAAACCAGGATCGACAGGAGCGGCGTCAGCAAATAGGAGTTCGACCACCATGGTCCATGGTGCCAGCGGGAGGACGGCGTCGAATCCGCCGGCGAACCGGCGGTGCGCGCCGAGCGTGCGAAAAGCCGTTCGGTCAACATGCGTGGCATTGTAGCGCAGCGTGTCACTAGCAAATGCCGCAAAAAAGCACTGAAAGTAACGATAACCGGCGCAAACTAGCCGACGTATCCGTCGATCGGCAGTCAGATCAGGGTGCGCCGCAACAATTTTCCGCATTATGAGAAGTGATCTCGTAATTTGAAAATTTTGTTGCGCGGACGTCGGGACCCTTATTACAATCGGCCGAAGCTGCCGCGGCCGTGCCTCGTCCGCGTCGTCTGTCCAAAGAGCGTTCCTCTATATCCAGGAGACGAGCATGTCCGCTGTACCCGACGAAGTCATGAAATATGTCGCCGCCGAAAAAGACGACGATCCCCAGGAAACCGGCGAATGGCTGGAAGCGCTGGATGGCGTGATTTCTGCTGTGGGCCCTGACCGCGCTCACTACCTCATCGAAAAGCAAATCGAATTTGCCCGCGTGCACGGCGAACATCTGCCGTTCTCCGCCAACACCCCGTACATCAACACGATTCCGGTCACGCGCCAGACTCCGATTTCCGGCGACCAGGACCTTGAACACCGCATCCGCTCGTACACGCGCTGGAACGCCATCGCAATGGTGCTGCGCGCCGGCAAGGACACGAATGTCGGCGGCCACATCGCATCGTTCGCGTCGGCCGCCACGCTGTACGACGTCGGCTACAACCATTTCTGGCATGCGCCGTCGGATAACCATGGCGGCGACCTCGTGTTCGTGCAAGGCCACTCGTCGCCGGGTGTGTACTCGCGCGCATTCCTGCTCGGCCGTCTGACCGAAAACCAGCTCGACAACTTCCGTCAGGAAGTGGGCGGCGAGGGCATCTCGTCGTATCCGCATCCGTGGCTGATGCCGGACTTCTGGCAATTCCCGACCGTCTCGATGGGCCTCGGCCCGATCATGGCGATCTATCAGGCGCGCTTCATGAAGTACATGCAGGCGCGCGGCATCGCGAAGACCGACGGCCGCAAGGTCTGGGCCTTCCTCGGCGACGGCGAAACGGATGAGCCGGAATCGCTCGGCGCAATCGGCATGGCCGGCCGCGAACGCCTCGACAACCTCGTGTTCGTGATCAACTGCAACCTGCAGCGCCTGGATGGCCCGGTGCGCGGTAACGGCAAGATCATCCAGGAACTCGAAAGCGAATTTCGCGGCGCCGGCTGGAACGTCATCAAGGTGATCTGGGGCAGCCGCTGGGATGCGCTGTTCCAGCGCGACAAGTCGGGCGCGCTGATGCGCCGGATGATGGAAGTCGTCGACGGCGAATATCAGACGTACAAGTCGGAATCGGGCGCGTACGTTCGCGAGCACTTCTTCAATTCGCCGGAACTGAAGGCGCTGGTTGCCGACTGGTCCGACGAGGACATCTGGAACCTGAACCGCGGCGGCCACGATCCGCACAAGATCTACGCTGCGTTTTCGGAAGCCACCAACACGAAGGGCCAGCCGACCGTGATCCTCGCCAAGACGATCAAGGGCTACGGCATGGGCGAAGCCGGTCAGGCGATGAACATCACCCACCAGCAGAAGAAGATGCAGGTGGATCAGCTGAAGAAATTCCGCGACCAGTTCCGTCTGCCGATCTCCGACGAAGACATCGTCAACGTGCCGTACCTCAAGTTCGAAGAAGGTTCAAAGGAACTCGAGTACATGCGCAGCCGCCGCCAGGAACTGGGTGGCTATCTGCCGGCGCGCCGTCAGAAGGCCGAGTCGCTGCCGGTGCCGGAACTGTCGGCTTTCGAGCCGCTTCTGAAGGGCACGGGCGAAGGCCGCGAAATCTCCACGACGATGGCGTTCGTGCGGATCCTGAACATCCTGCTGAAAGACAAGGCGCTCGGTAAGCGCGTCGTGCCGATCGTGCCGGACGAATCGCGTACCTTCGGCATGGAAGGCCTGTTCCGCCAGATCGGCATCTGGAATCAGGACGGCCAGAAGTACGTGCCGGAAGATTCCGACCAGCTGATGTTCTACCGTGAGTCGGAAACCGGGCAGATCCTGCAGGAAGGCATCAACGAAGCCGGCGGCATGTCGGACTGGATCGCAGCCGCGACGTCGTACTCGACGCACGGCGAGATCATGATCCCGTTCTACATCTTCTACTCGATGTTCGGCTTCCAGCGTATCGGCGACCTGGCATGGGCGGCGGGCGACATGCGCTCGCGCGGCTTCCTGCTGGGCGGCACTGCCGGCCGTACGACGCTGAACGGCGAAGGCCTGCAGCACGAAGACGGCCACTCGCTGCTGTGGGCCGCTTCGGTGCCGAACTGCATCAGCTACGATCCGACCTTCGGTTACGAACTCGCGGTCATCATGCAGGACGGTCTGCGCCGCATGGTCGCCGAGCAGGAAGACGTGTACTACTACATCACGGTGATGAACGAAAACTACGAGCACCCGGCGATGCCGCAGGGCGATGCTGTAGCGGCCGACATCATCAAGGGCATGTACGCGTTCAGGAAGGCAGAAGCCGACAAGAAGGCGCCGCGCGTGCAACTGATGGGCGCGGGCACGATCTTCAACGAGGTGATCGCCGCCGCCGACCTGCTGAAAAACGACTGGGGCGTCGCCGCCGACCTCTGGAGCGTGCCGAGCTTCACCGAGCTCGCGCGCGAAGGTCACGAAGTGCAGCGCTGGAACCTGCTGCACCCGACGGAAGAAAAGAAGCTCTCGCACGTCGAGAAGCTGCTGAAGGACGCACAAGGTCCGGTGATCGCCTCGACCGACTACGTGCGTGCGCTGACCGAGCAGATCCGCGCGTTCGTGCCGCAACGTTTCGTCGTGCTGGGCACGGACGGCTACGGCCGTTCGGACACGCGTGAAAAGCTGCGCCACTTCTTCGAAGTCGACCGCTACTGGGTCACGGTTGCCGCGTTGAATGCACTGGCAGATGAAGGCACGATCGAACGCAAGGTCGTCGCCGAGGCGCTCAAGAAATACAACCTTGATCCCGCCAAACCCAACCCGATGACCGTCTAAGGGCATCATTCCCCGTGTGCCACGGCGTGCGCGCCTGTCCCTGATCGTCAGGGGCGGGCCGCGTGCGCGGCCCAGGAGACACTAACAATGAGTCAAGCGATCGAAATCAAGGTGCCGGACATCGGCGATTACAAGGACATCCCTGTGATCGAGGTGCTGGTGAAGGCGGGTGATACCGTCGAAAAAGAGCAGTCGCTCGTGACGCTGGAGTCCGACAAGGCGACCATGGACGTGCCGAGTTCGGCTGCGGGCGTCGTCAAGGAAGTGAGGGTCAAGGTTGGCGACAACGTGTCGGAAGGCTCGCTGATCGTCGTGCTGAATGGAGCACAAGGCGGTGCCGCTGCTTCGCCTGCACCGGCTCCGGCGCCTGCTGCCGCACCGGCCGCTGCTGCGCCCGCCCCGGCGCCGGCTGCAAGCGGCGGCGGTCTGCAAGAAGTCAAAGTGCCGGATATCGGCGACTACAAAGATATTCCCGTGATCGAAATCGCGGTGAAGGTCGGCGATCGTGTCGAGAAAGAGCAGTCGCTGGTGACGCTCGAATCCGACAAGGCGACCATGGACGTGCCGAGCACGGCCGCGGGCATCGTCAAGGAGTTGAAGGTCAAGGTGGGCGATACCGTGTCGGAAGGCTCGGTGATCGTCGTGGTGGAAGCCGAGGGTGGCGCGGCTGCGCCGGCTCCCGCGCCGAAGCAGGAAGCAGTCGAGAAGCCGTCGGATGAGCCGGCCGTACCGTCGCCCGCTCCGGCGTCGCCGTCAGCGCTCGCGCAAGCGCCGGTGATTCCGGCCGGCGAAGGCGGCGCGCGGCGCCCGAGCCATGCATCGCCGTCCGTGCGCAAGTTCGCGCGCGAACTCGGCGTCGATGTGACGCAAGTGCAGGGCACGGGTCCGAAGGGCCGTATTACGCAAGCGGACGTGACCGCCTTCATCAAGGGCGTCATGAGCGGCCAGCGTGCTGCTCCGGCAGGTGCGGCTGCACCGGCCGCGGCCGGCGGCGGCGAGTTGAACCTGCTGCCGTGGCCGAAGGTCGACTTCACCAGGTTCGGCCCGATCGATCCGAAGCCGCTGTCGCGCATCAAGAAGATTTCGGGCGCGAATCTGCATCGCAACTGGGTCATGATTCCGCACGTCACGAACAACGACGAAGCGGACATCACCGAACTCGAAGCACTGCGCGTGCAGTTGAACAAGGAAAACGAAAAGGCCGGCGTGAAGATCACGATGCTGGCGTTCGTGATCAAGGCTGTCGTCTCCGCCCTGAAGAAATTCCCGACGTTCAACGCCAGCCTCGACGGCGACAACCTCGTGTTCAAGCAGTACTACCACGTGGGCTTTGCTGCCGATACGCCGAACGGCCTGGTGGTTCCGGTGATTCGCGACGCGGACAAGAAGGGTCTGGTCGAGATCGCCAAGGAAATGACCGACCTGTCGAAGGCGGCGCGCGAAGGCAAGCTGAAGCCGGATCAGATGCAAGGCGGTTGCTTCTCGATTTCTTCGCTGGGCGGGATTGGCGGCACGAACTTCACGCCGATCATCAATGCGCCTGAAGTCGCCATTCTCGGTTTGTCGCGTGGCGCGATGAAGCCGGTGTGGGATGGGAAGCAGTTTGTGCCGCGATTGATGTTGCCGCTGTCTTTGTCGTATGACCATCGCGTGATCGATGGGGCGGAAGCGGCGCGCTTCAATGCGTACCTTGGGTCGATTCTTGCCGATTTTCGGCGTGTGATTCTTTGATCTTTTGATGATTGCCTGCGGCGCGGATTGCTTTTTTGTTAATTGGTTATCCGCGTCTCTTCGTTGAACCTGCATTCTTATCGGTCTATTGGCGTCGCCCCTGTGCGGGGCGGCACCTACTTTTCTTTGCCTTGCCGAAGAAAAGTAGGCAAAAGAAAGGCGCGCACCCCAAGGGGACTTCCCGCGGGGCGTCCTTCGGTGGACGGCAAAGGCTGATTCCGTTCGGCGCGCCGCCAGCTTTCAGGCTGATTTTTCTCCGGTTCTTCGCTTCATCAACGATCAATAAGAGAAGGGGACACTATGAGTCTCGTCGAAGTAAAAGTGCCGGATATCGGTGACTTCAAAGACGTCGATGTCGTCGAAGTCAATATCAAACCGGGCGATGTCATCGAGAACGAACAGGCGCTGATGACGCTCGAGTCCGATAAGGCCTCCATCGAAGTGCCGAGCGATATCGCCGGCACCGTCAAGGAAGTCCGCGTCAAAGCCGGCGACAAAGTCTCGCAAGGCACGATCATCGCGCTCGTCGAAACGTCAGCGGATGCAGCTCCGGCTAACGCACCAGAGAAAGCGCCCGCTCAAGCGGCACCGCAAGCCGCGGCCGCGCCTGCACCTGCACCTGCACCCAGGGCGGCCGCTCCCGCACCGCAGGCCGGTAGTTTCTCCGGCAGCGCCGACATCGAGTGCGACATGCTCGTGCTGGGTTCGGGCCCCGGCGGTTACTCCGCTGCATTCCGCTCGGCCGACCTCGGCATGAAGACGGTGCTGGTCGAACGCTATGCAACGCTCGGCGGCGTCTGTCTGAACGTCGGTTGTATCCCGTCGAAGGCGCTGCTGCACACGGCCCTCATGATCGACGAAGCGGAAGCGCTCGGCGCGCACGGCATCACGTTCGCCAAGCCGCAAATCGACCTCGACAAGCTGCGCGACTTCAAGTCGGGCGTCGTCAAGAAGCTCACCGGCGGTCTCGCCGGCATGGCGAAGATGCGCAAGGTCGAAGTCGTGACGGGCACCGGCGCGTTCGTCGATCCGTATCACATGGAAGTGCAGACCGGGGGCGGCAAGAAGGTCGTCAGGTTCAAGCAGGCCATCATCGCCGCGGGCTCGGAAGCGGTGAAGCTGCCGTTCATTCCGGAAGATCCGCGCGTGGTCGATTCGACCGGCGCGCTCGAACTGCGCCAGATCCCGCAACGCATGCTCGTGATCGGCGGCGGCATCATCGGCCTCGAAATGGCGACGGTGTATGCGACGCTCGGCGCGCAGATCGACGTGGTCGAAATGCTCGACGGTCTGATGAACGGTGCGGATCGCGATCTGGTCAAGGTCTGGGAGAAGTACAACAGCAAGCGTTTTGCCAACGTCATGCTGAAGACCAGGACCACCGCAGCGGAGGCGAAAGACGACGGCATCTACGTGTCGTTCGAAGGCGAAAAGGCCCCGCCCGAAGCGCAACGCTATGACCTCGTGCTGGTCTCCGTCGGCCGTACGCCGAACGGCAAGAGGATCGGCGCGGACAAGGCTGGCGTCGCGGTAACGGATCGCGGCTTCATCGACGTCGACAAGCAGATGCGCACGAACGTCCCGCACATCTTCGCAATCGGCGATATCGTCGGTCAGCCGATGCTTGCGCACAAAGCCGTGCATGAAGCTCACGTGGCCGCCGAAGTCGCACACGGCGAAAAGGCCTACTTCGACGCGCTGCAGATTCCGTCGGTGGCCTACACCGATCCTGAAGTGGCATGGGCCGGCAAGACGGAAGACCAGTTGAAGGCCGAAGGCATCAAGTATGGCAAGGCAGTGTTCCCGTGGGCCGCGTCAGGCCGCGCAATCGCCAACGGCCGCGATGAAGGCTTCACCAAGCTGATCTTCGACGAAGAAACGCATCGCGTGATCGGCGGCGGGATCGTCGGTCTGAATGCCGGCGACCTGATCAGCGAAATCTGCCTCGCGATCGAAATGGGTGCGGACGCAACGGATATCGGTAAGACGATTCATCCGCATCCGACGCTCGGCGAATCGATCGGTATGGCCGCCGAGTTGTATGAAGGCGTCTGCACCGACTTGCCACCGCAGAAAAAGAAGTAACGCTGAAGGGGGCCGTTCGCATCTGAGCGGTCTTCCAGAAGCAGGCATCAAAGAAAAACGGCGCATCCTGTAAAGGGATGCGCCGTTTTTCTAATGCAGCAAGCAGAGCAGCGCGTTTGCCGGCTGGGACATGGAACCCGCGGAACCCGCGGGAACCCGCGTAAAACTCAGCAAGCCGCGGGAAAAAAAATCCCGGCCTTCGCCGGGCAAACGATACGCTGTTCAACGTATCGGAGCGTTCGGCCGTGCAGCGCGACGTAAGGCTACGTGGCACCGCGCGGCGCTGTTGCTTTCGATACCGCCGGCCTTGCTTGGCGCGAGGCCGGCTCGTTGTTGAACCTTAAACCGCCTTCTTGGTCGAGCGCGATGCTTGCGCCGCGGCTTGCGAAGCTGCCTTCGATGCGGCTGTAGCAGCTGCATTGAAGTTGCTTTCGGCGATTTCGACAGCTTGCTTGGTCGCCTTGTGAACCGTTTCGTACGTGGTGTTGGCGGCGGTGATAGCCGACTTCATCACGGCGACTGCGGTTTCCGAGCCGGCCGGTGCATTCTTCGCAACGTTTTCGACGAGCGATTGAACCTTGCGGTTCTGCTCTTCGAATTGCGCTTCAGCAACGCGGGTGAATTCACCTTGCGTAGCCGAAACGATTTCATACACGTGACGACCATACGACAGCGCCTTTTCAGCCACCGGCTGCGCGAGGCTGGCTTGCAGCGCCAGCAGTTCCTGCGCGTCCTTCACCGACAATGCACGTTGCGCGTTTTCCTGGCTTTCCGCGAGCGTTGACTTCACGACTTGCAGGTTCAGCTCAACCAGCTTTTCGACACCTTCAAATGCTTTGGTCGTCAGGCCGAACAACGTTTCAAAGTTGGCTTTCTGGGCTGCGGCGAATTGCTCAGGGGTCAGCAGAGTCATGGTTTACGCTCCTGGATTACGGTCTGTCTGTGCGGACCGTATTGGGTTGATGGCGAGACGCATCAATTCGTCTCCTCCGCGCCGCGATGTTTGTGCATCGCAGCAATGGTTCCCATTTTAGGATGATGGCGAGGAATGTCAAGTGCTTTTTGTGCGTCGCACAAAATTAAAAAACTGCTTATAAAACAGCACGTTATGCGGCGCGCATGACATTCTTATGACGCAGGTCAATTTAACTTTCGCCCCGCATTGGTGCGTAAAGAATCTGAACTTTTTACCGAAAAAGGGGCGGATTCTGGTCGGCGTTCGTGAGCGGCGAGGAGGGCGCAGCACCCTCTCTGGGGACAAAAATTCGCGCCGTTGCCCATTTGGTGTAAACCGGGAAGTGTCACGGAACGTTAATGTTCCATGCCGGTCGAATGCGCGTTGGCGGTCTCCAGCGGGTATTTAACAACCTGCGGCGAGTCCCCGGCGACGTTCCGCTGCGCGGGCCACGCTATGCAGGTTTGCGCTCAGACCGTATTTCCCCTGATCAAGGTTGTCTCGAAATTGCCGTTATGCTGAAAGAATCACGTCGATTCCGGCGGATAGCGGCGGCGAGACGAGACGCGCGGCGATCGTTTTTTTCGATCGACGCGCAGCACTTATTCGTGTTTTTGCGATCGGAGCTTACAAGCCGGTTTAAGGAGCGCGTATAAGTGCTTAAAATTGCTAATTTTTCGTTGTTTTACTACACTTGCGGAAACCTCTCGCCGCTCCCTAACGAACACCAATGAAAACCGACATGTTTTCGTCGCTAAAAGTGATCCACGGCGCGGCTCGCAGCACCGCTCTGTCGGTGGCCGCCTCCATGGTCATCGCGGCGGCGTTCGCCACACCTGTGACTGCTTTTGCCGCAACGCCCACTGCAACTGCACAATCCCCTAAACACGCGAAAGCAGGCAAGAAGCCGGCAGCCGCCACCGCCAAGGTGTCGAAGGCCGGCAAAAGCGCGGCTGCACAGACCGGCGCCGCCGCTGGTGACGATGCGCCGCGTGTAAGCGTCAAGCGCAAGCGCGTGACGTACACGACGAACGGACGCCATCACTCGGTGATGCGCCGTGTCGCGTACGAACCGCGCCAGCCGAGCGTCGGCCAGGCGTTTGGTCTGCACGAGACGCCTGACGCGCTCATGTTGCGCTCGAGCGTGGCGTACGTGATCGACCAGAACACCGGCGAATCGCTCTTCGACAAGAACTCGCGCGCCGTGGTGCCGATCGCGTCGATCACCAAGCTGATGACCACGATGGTGGTGCTTGACTCGAAAGAGCCGATGACCGACCAGATCGAAGTCACGGACGAAGACCGAGACTACGAGAAGAATACCGGCTCGCGTCTGTCGGTAGGCTCCGTGCTCTCGCGCGAAGACATGCTGCACATCGCACTGATGGCGTCGGAAAACCGCGCGGCGGCGGCTTTGTCGCGTTATTTCCCGGGCGGCCGTCCGGCATTCCTCGCGGCGATGAACGCGAAGGCCAAGCAGCTCGGCATGACCGACACGCATTTCGAAAACCCCACGGGCTTGACGAGCCAGAACGTGTCGAGCGCGCGCGACCTCGTGAAGATGGTCAACGCGGCGTATCAGTATCCGTTGATCCGCAAGTTCTCGACCGACCGCAGCTACGAGGTGTACACCGGCAAGCGTACGCTGGCGTACAACAGCACCAACGCACTGGTGCGTAATCCGACGTGGGACATCGGTCTTCAAAAGACCGGTTTCATCAACGAAGCAGGCGAGTGCCTCGTGATGCAGGCGACCATTCATGGCCGTCCGATGATCATGGTGCTGCTCGACTCGTCGGGTAAGTACTCGCGCTTCGCGGACGCCACGCGTCTGCGAACGTGGCTCGACAACGGCGGTGACCAGCCGCGCATCACCAGCGCGGATGCCGGCGGTGCGGGCACCTGAAGCAATCTGAAGCATCTCGCCGGCAGCCGGTTTTCGGACCGGGGCTCAGGGAAGCAAGCAGGGAAACAAAAAAGCCTCGCGTCCGCGAGGCTTTTTTGTTGATCGGAACCGCCGGCTTACGCGTGCTGCGAGTTCGATTGTTCCTGCTGCGCTTGCGGCCGATAACCGAGCGACTCGGAAATCATGAGCGCAGTCTGGCTGAGTTGCCCAAGCCAGGAATCCTGCAGGCGATCCGCCGGCGCGGACAGCGACAGGCCCGCAACCAGCTTGCCGGTGTCGTCATAAATGCCGGCCGCGATGCAGCGCACGCCCAGTTCCAGTTCTTCGTTATCGCGCGCACAGGCTTGCTGGCGCACATGCGACAGTTCGCGCTCCAGTTTGCCCAGATCGGTAATGCTGTTTTGCGTATGACCCGACAGCCCGGTGCGTGTGGCGTAGGCACGCACGCGGGTCGATTCGTCGGCGGCGAGGAACAGCTTGCCCACCGAGGTCAGGTGCAGCGGCGCCCGCCCGCCGATGGCTCGCACCACCTGCATGCCGGAGCGCTCGGAGTAGGCGCGTTCTATATAGACGATCTCGTCGCCCTGGCGCACCGACAGATTGACTGTCTGGCCAGTTTGACGGTGCAGCTCGCGCATTGGCGTGAGCGCCGCATCGCGCACCGACAGACGCGCCTTGACCAGATTGCCCAGTTCGAGCAGGCGCATGCCGAGGCGGTAGGTGCCGGGGTCCGACCGGTCGACCAGCCGGCACATCACCATGTCGTTCAGGATGCGGTGGGCGGTGGACGGATGCAGCTCCGTGCGGATGGCGAGTTCTTTCAGGCTGACCGGGTCGCTATGCGCAGCGAGTGCGTCGAGCAAGCGCATCATGCGTTCGATCACCTGGATCGAAGTTTTGGGATCCGGGTTCGTATCGCTCATAGGAGGAATCGGTTGACGCGTCAAACAGCGGAAAATTGATTGTATCTCGTATCGTGAAAAAAGCGAACGCGGTTGGAAGGCCTCTTCCAATTTAGCGTGGCGTTCGTCTTATGCCTTCCGGCCGTTGGTATTGTGCGGCAAACAGCGGATAATCAGGGACGTTTCCCCGAAGGAGGGCTCATGCGAGTCGGATTGTTCGTCACCTGCCTGATCGACCTGATGCGCCCGGAGATCGGTTTTTCGGTCATCAAGCTGATCGAGGGTGCAGGTTTCGAGGTGGTGGTTCCGCCCGCGCAAACCTGCTGTGGGCAGCCCGCGTACAACTCCGGCGAGCGGCGCATCGCGCGCGATCTGGCCGAAAAGACCTTGCGCGAATTCGAACAGTTCGATTACGTGGTCGTGCCGTCGGGTTCGTGCGGCGGCATGATCCGCGCGCATTACGGCGATCTGTTCGCCGACGATCCTGAGTTGATGAGCCGCTTCGGCAGGCTGCGGCCCAAGGTGTTCGAGTTGACCGATTTCCTCGTCAACGTCGCCAAGGTGCAATTGCAGCCGGGCGAGTTCGTGGGGCAGGTGACGTACCACGATTCCTGTTCGGGGCTGCGTGAGCTCGGCGTCAAAACCCAACCGCGCGCGCTGCTCGCGCAGGTAGGCGTGGCGGTGACCGAAATGAAGGATTGCGAGCACTGCTGCGGCTTCGGCGGCACGTTCGCGGTCAAGTACGGCGACATTTCGACGGCGATCGTCGACGAAAAATGCGCGAATATCAGCGCGAGCGGCGCCAGCACTGTCGTGCTCGGCGATCTCGGCTGCATGCTCAACATCGAAGGCCGCTTGCGGCGCACCGGCGACACCGCCACACGCGTGCTGCACATCGCCCAGGTGCTGGCCGGCGATGTCGCGTAAGCGTGCTCGCCGCATTCGATTTCGTGCACGCCGGTTCGCACGTCTCAGTTCGCGCACTTTAGTTCGCGCACTTCAGTTCGAATACGCACAAGGCCGCCATGCAAGTCCAATCGATGCAATTCAAGGCCCGCGCGGGTCAGAAACTCGCCGACCAGCGCCTGCAGCAGAATCTCACCAAGCTGTCGACCAAGTTCGTGTCGGCCCGCGCCGCCGCCATTACCGCGATCGATTTTCCCGCTACCCGCGCCGCTCTGAAGGAGCGCCGCAATCGGGCGCTGGAAAATCTCGACGTCTGGCTCGAAACCTTCGAACGTGAAGCTGCCCGGCGCGGCGTCACGGTGCTGTTCGCTGAAACGACTCAGGAAGCGGCGCGTCTGGTCGGCGACATCGCGCGCCGGCACGATGTAAAGAAGGTAATAAAAACCAAGTCGATGGTCACCGAGGAAATGCGCCTGAACGAAGTGCTCGGGCAGATGGGTGTGCAGTCGATCGAAACCGATCTGGGCGAATACATACTGCAGATCAACGGCAACGAGCCGCCGAGCCATATCATCGCGCCGGTCGTCCATAAAGATAAGGACGAGATCGCCGATCTGTTCGCGAGGACGCACGATCGGCCGCGCCTGACCGAGATTGCGGATATGACTCGTGAAGCGCGCGAGATGCTGCGTCCGCACTTCATGACGGCCGACATGGGCGTGACGGGCGGCAACTTTGTCGTCGCGGAAACCGGTTCGGTGGTGCTGGTCACGAACGAGGGCAACGAGGGTATGTGTACGGTGATGCCGCGTGTACATGTTGCGGTCACCGGTATCGAGAAAGTGTTGCCTACGCTGGAGGATCTGGCTATGGCAATGCGTCTGCTGCCGCGCTCGGCAACCGGGCAGGCAACGTCGAACTACTTTTCCGTGCTGACCGGGCCGCGGGGTGCGGGCGATCAGGATGGCCCCGAGCATATGTACGTCGTGCTGGTCGACGGAGGGCGCACCGGGCTGATCGGTGGCGACTTTCAGGAGATGCTTCGCTGTATCCGTTGCGGCGCGTGCATGAACCACTGTCCGGTGTATCAGAAGGTGGGTGGTCACGCGTACGGCTGGGTCTATCCGGGGCCGATGGGATCAGTGTTGACGCCGAGTTATGTCGGACTCGACAAGGCGCTGGATCTGCCGCAGGCCGCTACGCTGTGCGGCGAGTGCAATAGCGTCTGCCCGGTGGGGATTCCGTTATCCGATCTGTTGCGCAAGTTGCGCGAGAAACAGGTGGAGCGTCGCCTGCGGCCGTGGCGGGAACGGGTGGGGCTGGCCGTATGGGGTTTCCTCGCGCTGCATCCGGATGCTTATGCACTGGTGACGAAGCTCGCCGTGCGCGTGCTGGAACAGATGGGTGGGAAAAATCGTTCGATCGCGAAGCTGCCGCTGGGTGGCGCCGGCTGGACCAATACGCGCGACATGCCTGCGCCGGTGGGGCGCACGTTCCGGGAACTGTACGCGGCGCAGCGCAGCCATATTGGTTGAGCGAGCGGCTCTGCCGCCTGCTGTTGTCTCCGCTTGCCCTCGTTGTCGCCATGAGAGAGGCAAGCGGAGCAGCGCGCCGCCGGGACACCCTGCATCGCGCTGTAGGCTGAAGCTTCTCTATCGCCAGATCTCCGTCCGACAATTGCGCCGCGGACCGCGGCACACATGCACTGCGACGGATCAATGGTCCGTCATCCCCCCTGATTGACGGCCGGGAACGCCTCTCCTCGTTTCCATGTTGCCGCCGTTGCCGCGCCCACCTCCGCCGCCTGCCTGTTGCGGCGGCGGGTTGGCCGGGCCCGGACGTCCCATATTCGAGCCGCCAGGTCCGCCGGGGCCGCCGGCTGCGCCTTGCGGCGGCGGACCGCCGTGCTGGCCACCTCCATTCGGCTGCCCACGCCAGCCGCCGTTATCGCCGCGGTTGCCGTTATCCCGGTCCCGGTCCCGGTCTCGGTCCCGATACCCCGGGTAGCCACGATAGCCCGGCCCTGGTCCGTAGTAGCCCGGTCCCCAGTAGTTGCCGTAACCCATGTAGACGTTGGTTTGCGGCACGACGGGCACCCCGGTGGCATAGCCGTCGTAACCGTCATAGCCATTGTAATAACCGCCGCCATAGCCGTTGCCGTACATCGGCGTGCCGTCCGGATAGACGGCACAGCCGCCCAACAAGGCAGCCACGGCTAGACCGACGAGTGAAGCGATGCGTTTCATTTTGTGGATCACTTGCGAAAGTACATGACTATAAGACAACTATTATCGCCAACCGGCGCATCAGCTTTGTATGTGTTTGTAAGGATTTATTTTCCGTGCCACGACGCATGTCGACGAGATGTGCCGCCAACCTCGCGATCGACTGTTCCTCCCAGCGCAACGCTGTATCTCGCGCAGGCCGGTTTTTCCTGATTGTTTTCTTCTATAGAATTTTGAGTAGGCATAGTGGGTCACGAGCTCATGAGCCCCTAATCGGAAGAAACGACATCATGAAAAAGACAATATCGGTGTACTGGCCACTTGCCATCGTTGTGCCGCTTGCCGCGGCAGCCTACCTGCACATTTGCGGCGACGCCGCCTCGCACGACTCGCGAGCGCCGCTCGCCGCGGATCAATTGACCGCTGAACTCGCACGCGTCGTCTCGTACGGCATGGTCGGCGACGCCGCGAAGCTGCCGGCCAAGGCCATGCGTGCCGTCGCGTCGATGCCCGTCGCGCAAGCGTCCTGAGCGGGCAGGAGTTATTAGCCGCCGCGCCGCACGCAATGCGCTGAGCCGGCGCTGCGAGGCGCCCGGCGCGATCTGGCTCAGCTTTGTATAATCGCGGCACCGTTTCCTAACTTGTTGCTCCGCGCGAGCATCGCGCCAGAAAACCCCTGATGAAAACCGTGTCCATCTGCTTCGTCTGCCTCGGGAACATCTGCCGTTCGCCGACCGCGGAAGGTGTGATGCGGCATCTGGTGGCCGAGGCGAATCTCGCAGAGCGCATTTTGATCGATTCCGCCGGTACCGGCGACTGGCACATCGGCCAGCCACCGGACGACCGGGCGCAGCGGGCCGCCGGCCGGCGCGGCTACGAGCTGGCCGCCCTGCGCGGGCGCCAGATTGCCGCGGCGGACTTCGAGCGCTTCGATTTGCTGATCGCGATGGACGGCAAGAACGTCGCCGCGCTGAGCAAAATCTGCCCGCCGGCCCAGCGCGACAAGATCCGTCTGCTGATGGCGTTTGTTCCGGAGACGGACAGCCGCTGGGGCGGCGCCCGCGAAGTCGCCGATCCGTATTTCGGCGGAGCGGAGGGGTTTGAGCAGGTGCTGGACCAATGCGAAGCGGCCTGCCGCGGTTTGATCGCAGCGCTCCGTCCCCAGTTGCCGCCCTGAAAGCACGCCAACACTTCGCCGGACGTACCCACACCGGACGTATCCGGTTAATTAAGCAAATGACCCAAATCACGATAGGGATACTTGACTAAATCGCTCATGTATTTATACTTGACCAAACTTGTCGAGAATAGCGGTTCCCACACCATATGAGACTCACCACGAAAGGCCGTTTCGCCGTCACGGCGATGATTGACCTGGCGCTGCGCCAGGAGCAGGGCCCGGTGACGCTTGCGGGTATCAGCCAGCGCCAACATATCTCCCTGTCGTACCTCGAGCAGCTGTTTGGCAAGCTGCGTCGTCACGAAATCGTCGAGTCCGTGCGCGGACCAGGCGGCGGCTACAATCTTGCCCGCCGCGCTGAAGACGTGACGGTGGCCGACATCATCATTGCCGTGGACGAGCCGCTCGATGCCACCCAATGCGGCGGCAAGGGCTCGTGCGAGGGCACCAAACAGCACGACGGCCATTGCATGACGCACGAATTGTGGTCGACGCTGAATCAAAAAATGGTTGAGTACCTGGATTCGGTCTCCCTGAAGGATCTGGTCGATCAGCAGCGTTCGCGTGAAGGCGCGCCGGCGGTGTTGCGCGACCGGCGCAACGAGGCGCCGGCGGTCGAACCCGCGCGCGTGGTGCCGAAAGGGCCCAATTCCGTTTTCAACATGGCCGGTTCCTAGGGCGCGGCGAGTCGACTACTTGCGAAATCACCGCAGCCTGACAGAGAACCCAGAAGCCTGAGCACATGACGTCCCCGGAGCGATAGATGAACAACGACATTCCCCACCTGCCCATTTACATGGACTACAGCGCCACGACCCCGGTCGATCCGCGCGTGGTGGACAAGATGATTCCGTATCTGCGCGAGCAGTTCGGCAACCCCGCATCGCGTAGCCACTCGTATGGCTGGGACGCGGAGCGTGCGGTCGAAGAAGCGCGCGAGAATGTCGCCGCGCTGGTGAATGCCGATCCGCGCGAAATCATCTGGACTTCGGGTGCAACCGAATCGGACAACCTCGCGATCAAGGGAGCCGCGCACTTCTACAAGAGCAAAGGCAAGCACCTCGTCACGGTGAAGACCGAGCACAAGGCCGTGCTCGATACCTGCCGCGAACTCGAGCGCGAAGGCTTCGAAGTCACGTATCTGGATGTGAAGGACGACGGTCTGATCGACCTCGAGGTGTTCAAGGCCGCGCTGCGCCCGGACACGATTCTGGTTTCGGTGATGTCGGTGAACAACGAAATCGGCGTGATCCAGGACATCGAGGCGATCGGTGAAATCACCCGCGAAAAGGGCATCATTTTCCATGTCGACGCGGCGCAGGCCACCGGCAAGATCGCGATCGACCTGCAAAAGCTGAAGGTCGACCTGATGTCGTTCTCGGCGCACAAGACGTACGGTCCGAAGGGTATCGGCGCGCTGTACGTGCGCCGCAAGCCGCGTATCCGCATCGAAGCGCAGATGCACGGCGGCGGTCACGAGCGCGGCATGCGTTCGGGCACGCTGGCCACGCACCAGATCGTCGGCATGGGTGAAGCGTTCCGCATCGCGCGTGAAGAAATGGCGACGGAAAACGAGCGCATTCGCATGCTGCGCGACCGCCTGCTGCGCGGCCTGTCGGAAATGGAAGAAGTGTATGTGAACGGCGACATGGAACAGCGTGTGCCGCACAACCTGAACATCAGCTTCAATTTCGTCGAAGGCGAATCGCTGATCATGGCGGTGAAGGACGTGGCGGTGTCGTCGGGTTCGGCGTGCACGTCGGCTTCGCTGGAACCGTCCTATGTGCTGCGCGCATTGGGCCGTAACGACGAACTGGCGCACAGCTCGATCCGCTTCACGGTGGGCCGCTTCACGACCGAGCAGGATGTCGATTACGTGATCAATCTGCTGAAGACCAAGATTTCGAAGCTGCGCGATCTGTCGCCGCTGTGGGAAATGCACAAGGACGGGATCGATATTTCGACGATCCAGTGGGCAGCGCACTGACGCGCCGGTTTGGATGCCGAATTCATCGAACGCAGATTGAAACGAATCAAGGAGTGTAATCATGGCTTATAGCGACAAGGTTCTGGACCACTACGAAAACCCGCGCAACGTAGGTTCTTTCGCGAAGGACGACGATGCGGTCGGCACCGGCATGGTCGGCGCGCCCGCATGCGGCGACGTGATGAAGCTGCAGATCCGCGTGGGCGCGGACGGCATCATCGAAGACGCGAAGTTCAAGACGTACGGCTGTGGTTCGGCGATCGCGTCGAGCTCGCTCGTCACCGAATGGGTGAAGGGCAAGACGCTCGACGAAGCCATGTCGATCAAGAACACGCAGATCGCCGAAGAACTGGCGCTGCCGCCGGTGAAGATCCACTGCTCGATCCTCGCGGAAGACGCGATCAAGGCAGCGGTCGCCGACTACAAGCAACGCCACGGCGAAGCGGTCGTCGAAGGCGACAAGCAGCACGCGTAAGCGCGCGGCCGAGTGTGTATCGAAGCGGACGGCGCGCAGCAGCAATGCACCGTCCGGCATGAGCGATATTTGAAGCAGGCAGGGCAGCAGCGCGTCACGAGGCATATGAATGCCGGATACGCGCCGCGCAATGAGAAACGCTATGGCAATTACGTTGACCGAAAAGGCAGCACAGCACGTCCAGAAGTATCTGACTCGTCGCGGCAAGGGTGTCGGGCTGCGCGTCGGCGTGCGTACGACCGGTTGCTCAGGTTTGGCCTACAAACTCGAGTACGTGGATGAACTCGCGCCCGAAGACGAAGTGTTCGAATGCAACGGCGTGAAGATCATTGTCGACCCGAAGAGCCTCGCCTATATCGACGGTACGGAACTCGACTTCGCGCGTGAAGGGTTGAACGAAGGCTTCAAGTTCAACAATCCGAATGTGAAGGACGAATGCGGTTGCGGCGAGTCGTTCCGCGTGTAAATCGGAACACTTCCGCGTGCAGCGGAAAAAAGGCGGCGCGGGCCGCCTTTTTAGTTTCGTCCGCGCCTCTTCGATCGCCGAATCTTCGTGCCCTTTTGATTTGCATTGATCTGCACTTCGGTGCGCTTCCTGAACGGACTCCTTTTATCCGATGGCCTCGCTGAACGACAGCCACTTTGACCTGTTCGATCTGCCGGCGCAATTCGCGCTCGACGCGTCCGCGCTCGACCACGCGTATCGCACGGTGCAGGCGCAAGTGCACCCGGACCGCTTTGCCGCGGCCGGCGACGCGCAAAAACGCATTGCGATGCAATGGGCGACGCGTACCAACGAGGCATATCAGACGCTGCGCGATCCGTTGAAGCGCGCGACTTACCTGCTGCACCTGCGCGGCATCGACGTCGGCGCGGAGAACAACACGGCGATGGAGCCGGCGTTCCTGATGCAGCAGATGGAATGGCGCGAAGGGATCGAAGACGCGGCTGCGGCGAAGAACGTCGATGCGCTCGACGCCTTGCTGACCGAACTGCGCGACGAAGAGCGCATGCGTTTTACCAAGCTCGGCGCTTTGCTCGACAGCGGCGCGAACCAGGCGGCGGGCGAGGCGGTGCGGCAATTGATGTTCATCGAGCGGGTGGCGTCGGAAATCGGCACGCAGATCGAGCGGCTCGAAAACTAGCATCGCGCGCGTGCCATAGACGCACGAAGAGGCGCACAAACGTACGCAAACGCACGCAAACGCAGCCGTAGCATTACCATCCAGCAACGCGAAAATTCAGGACGGGGCCAGGCGGTCCCGAGAAGATCCAGATGGCCTTACTGCAAATCTCCGAACCCGGCATGGCGCCGGCGCCCCATCAGCGGCGTCTCGCGGTCGGTATCGATCTCGGCACCACCAATTCCCTCGTCGCCGCGGTGCGCAGCGGCGTGCCCGATGTGCTGCCCGACGAGCACGGCCATGTGCTGCTGCCGTCGGTGGTGCGCTACCTGGAAAAGGGCGGCCGACGCATCGGCCGCACCGCCAAGGCCGAGGCCGCGACTGATCCGCGTAACACGATCGTGTCGGTCAAGCGCTTCATGGGCCGCGGCAAGGCGGAAGTCGAAGGCGCAGAGAATGCGCCGTACGACTTTATCGACGCGCCCGGCATGGTGCAGATCCGCACCGTCGACGGCGTGAAGAGCCCGGTCGAAGTCTCGGCGGAAATTCTCGCGACGCTGCGCCAGCGCGCTGAAGACACGCTCGGCGACGAGCTGGTCGGCGCGGTCATCACGGTGCCCGCGTATTTCGACGAAGCGCAGCGCCAGGCGACCAAAGACGCCGCGCGTCTGGCCGGCCTGAACGTGCTGCGCCTGTTGAACGAGCCGACCGCGGCGGCGATCGCCTACGGCCTCGACAACGGTTCCGAAGGCCTGTACGCGGTGTACGACCTCGGTGGCGGCACCTTCGATCTGTCGATTCTCAAGCTCACCAAGGGCGTGTTCGAAGTGCTCGCGGCAGGCGGCGATTCCGCACTCGGCGGCGATGACTTCGACCACGCGCTGTATCGTCATGTGCTGGAGAAGGCGGGCATCGCGCCGCAGACGCTTGCTCCGGAAGACGTGCGTCTGCTGCTGGACAGCGTGCGCGTGGCCAAGGAGGCCTTGTCGGACGCATCGAGTGCGAAGCTGCAGGCAACGCTCTCGAGCGGCACCCAGCTCGATCTGACGATCGACGAAGCCACTTTCGAAGCGATCACCCTGGCGCTGGTTCAACGCACGCTCGGCCCGACGAAGAAAGCACTGCGCGACGCCAAGGTCACGACCAAAGAGATCAAAGGCGTGGTGCTGGTCGGCGGCGCGACGCGCATGCCGGTGATCCGCCGCGCGGTCGAGTCGTTCTTCGGGCAGCCGCCGCTCACCAATCTGGATCCGGATCAGGTCGTCGCGCTTGGCGCGGCGATCCAGGCCGATCTGCTCGCGGGCAATCGCGGCGCCGACGGCGACGACTGGCTGCTGCTCGACGTGATTCCGCTGTCGCTCGGCGTCGAGACGATGGGCGGCCTGACCGAGAAGATCATCCCGCGTAATTCGACGATTCCTGTCGCGCGCGCGCAGGATTTCACGACCTTCAAGGACGGCCAGACGGCGATGGCGATCCACGTCGTGCAAGGCGAGCGCGAGCTCGTTGCCGATTGCCGCTCGCTCGCGCGTTTCGAGCTGCGCGGCATCCCGCCGATGGCCGCCGGCGCCGCGCGGATTCGCGTCACCTATCAGGTGGATGCGGACGGCCTGCTGTCGGTGTTCGCGCGTGAACAGGGCTCGGGCGTGGAAGCGTCGGTGGTGGTCAAGCCGTCGTACGGACTCGCCGACGACGACATCGCCAGGATGCTCGAAGAAAGCTTCTCGACCGCCGAAGTCGACATGCGCGCCCGCGCGCTGCGTGAGGCGCAAGTCGAAGCGCGGCGTCTCGTGGAAGCGACCGACGCCGCGCTCGCCGCCGACGCCGAATTGCTCGACGACAGCGAGCGAGCCGAACTCGACGCGCTGCTCACCGCCCTGCGCAACATCGCGCAAAGCGACGACGTCGATGCGATCGAAGCCGCGACCAAAACGCTCGCCGAAGGCACTGACGAATTCGCCGCCCGCCGCATGAACAAGGGCATTCGCCGCGCGCTGGCCGGCCGCAAGCTCGACGAGATCTGAGCCTTTGCGGTAGCGGCAAGCGAGCCGGATGCCCGAAGCCGGCATGCCCACAACAAACCGCGACGAACGAAAACGCGCCGCGTGTCTTAAAAAAGCACGCGGCGCCAGTAAAATGGTACGAAGCCGGACTGCGGCAGCCGTGCCTCAGACCCAAACGGAAAATGTATGCCTCAAATCGTTGTGCTGCCTCACGTCGAACTGTGCCCGGAAGGCGCGGTGATCGATGCCGTGCCCGGCAAGAGCATCTGTGACACCCTGCTCGATAACGGCATCGAAATCGAGCACGCGTGCGAGAAGTCCTGCGCGTGCACGACCTGTCACGTGATCGTGCGTGAGGGTTTCGCCGCCTTGACGCCGTCCGAGGAAGACGAGGACGATCTTCTGGACAAAGCATGGGGGCTCGAGCCGGCCTCGCGTTTGTCGTGCCAGGCGATGGTGCCGGCGGAGCAGGATCTGGTCGTCGAAATCCCGCGTTATTCGATCAATCACGCGAAGGAAAACCACTAACAGGAGGATGCAGCCATGAAGTGGACCGATACGCAAGACATCGCGATGGCCCTGACTGACAAGCACCAGGACATCGATCCGCAGCAGGTGCGCTTCACTGATTTGCACCGCTGGGTCACCGAACTGGAAGGCTTCGACGACGACCCTAACCGGTCGAACGAGAAGATCCTCGAAGCGATTCAGGCTGCATGGATCGAAGACGCGGATTATTGAGTTTTCCGCCCGCGGCGCGTGATTCGTTTCTGTTGCGACAAAGAAAAAGGCGATTCCATTGGAATCGCCTTTTTTAACGCCTGGAGAATCTTCAGGCTGGCATCGGTCAGCTTGCCACCAGCGTGCCGTTTTCGACCCGCACGCGCTGACCTTGCTGGAACGGCGGCGCCTCATGGTATGTGAAGTAGCGCATCTTGCCGTTTTCCATGCGCACGCGCACCGAATACGACGTGGTGCTGCGCAGATGTTTTTCGACCGAGTTGCCGGCGAGGCCGCCGCCGAGCGCGCCGAGAATCGTCATTGCGGTACGGCCGTTGCCGCTACCGAACTGGTTGCCGACCACGCCGCCGGCCACCGCACCGCCGACCGCGCCGATACCGGTGCCATGACCTTCCTGACGCACCGCCGAGATGCCGACCACCGTGCCGCAGGTCGAACAGTAAGCCGGTTGTGAAGGTTGCTGCTGCGCGTATTGCGGCGCCGGCTGGGCTTGTTGTTGCTGGGCGTACTGGGGTTGTTGCGCAGGCACGGGGGCAGGCTGACGTTGGACCGGTTGTTGAGCCTGTTGTTGGGCCGCGGCCTGCTGCGCCTGTTGTTGAGCCTGTTGCTGCGCTGCCTGTTGGGCTGCCTGCTGCGCCGCCAGATTCGCCGGCGCAGCCGAATCGACCACCGCCGGTTGCGTGGTCACTTGCGCGGCCTGGGTCTGGTCGGTTTGCGCGCCGTTGCTCGACGCGTTCGGGAACAGGCCCGTGATGGCCGCCGTCGCGGCAAGGCTGGCGATGATGACGGCGCCGACTGCGGTCGCTACAAGCGGGTGAAGACGACGTTGTTGGGCGGGTTTGGTATCTGGATTGTCCATACTGGCCTCCATCTTAAGCAGAGTCGGCTGTTATTGAGACACAGTGTCGGTCAAATCGATCCGTGGAGCGTTTCAATTTGTAACCATTTCCGGGCAATCCTCTTGCAGGAGCGGCGTCGAAGGCCCGGTATACCGCGGAGACCCTCGGTTCACGCCGCGCTCGGTAGGGGATGGATAGGGCAGCCGACAACCCTGATGCGCACCTTTTACCGATGGTTACAAACTGTCAGCTAGCCGCCCGTCCGTTTTTCCCGGCTCGAAAACGCAAAACGCCCGGCGTCGAGCCGGGCGTTTTGTCTGGGCGCTAACGCAGCGAACCAATCAGTCTTCGCGGCGCAGATGCGGGAACAGGATCACGTCGCGGATGCTCGGGCTGTCGGTCAGCATCATCACCAGACGGTCGATACCGATCCCGCAACCGCCTGCCGGCGGCATGCCGTATTCCAGTGCGCGGATGTAGTCGGCATCGTAGAACATCGCTTCTTCGTCGCCCGCGTCTTTCTGGTCGACCTGCTTCCTGAAGCGCGCGGCCTGGTCTTCCGGATCGTTCAGCTCCGAGAAGCCGTTGGCGATTTCGCGGCCCGTGATGAACAGCTCGAAGCGCTCAGTGATGCCGTCGAACTTGTCCGACGCGCGCGCGAGCGGCGACACTTCGATCGGGTAGTCGATGATGTAGGTCGGCTCCCACAGTTGCGACTCGGCGGTTTCCTCGAACAGCGCGAGTTGCAGCGAGCCCACGCCCGCATTCAGGAACTGCGGCTGCGATGCATCCACGCCGAACTTCTTCAGCTCGGTGCGCAGGAACGCGCTGTCGGCGAGTTGCTCGCTGGTGTACTGCGGCGCGTACTTCTGGATCGCCTGGGTAATGGTCAGCCGATGGAACGGCTTGGCCAGATCGAGCTCGCGGCCCTGATAGGTGATGGTGGCGGTGCCCAACGCGTCGATGGCGGCCTGGCGGATCAACTGCTCGGTGAAGTCCATCAGCCACTTGTAATCGGTGTACGCGGCGTAGAACTCGATCATCGTGAATTCCGGATTGTGGCGCACCGACACGCCCTCATTGCGGAAATTCCGGTTGATCTCGAACACGCGCTCGAAGCCGCCGACCACGAGGCGCTTCAGATACAGTTCCGGCGCGATCCGCAGGAACATTTGCATGTCGAGCGCGTTGTGGTGCGTGGAGAACGGCTTGGCCGCGGCGCCGCCCGGAATCGGGTGCAGCATTGGCGTTTCGACTTCCATGAACGCGGCGTCGGCCATGAACTTGCGGATCGACGAAATCGTCTTGGTACGCGCAACAAAGGTCTTGCGCGTTTCCGGCGTGACGATCAGATCGACGTAGCGCTGGCGGTACTTCATTTCCTGGTCGGACAGGCCGTGGAACTTGTCCGGCAGCGGACGCAACGACTTCGACAGCAAACGCAGTTCAGTGCAGCGCACCGACAACTCGCCCTTGTTGGTACGAAACAGCACGCCGCGCGCCGCGACGATGTCGCCCATGTCCCACTTCTTGAACGCGTCGTACGTTTGCTGGCTGACGTCGGCCGGCGTGATGAAGAACTGGATCTGGCCGGAACCGTCGCGCACGGTCGCAAAGCTCGCCTTGCCCATCACGCGCTTGAGCATCATGCGGCCGGCGACGGCGACTTCGAGCGGATTCGCTTCGAGCGTTTCCTTGTCGACATGCTCGTATTGCGATTGCAGATCTTCGGCGTGGTGCGTGGGTCGGAAATCGTTCGGATAGGCGACGCCTTGTTCACGCAACTCGCGCAGCTTTTCGCGGCGCTCGGCGATGATCTTGTTGTCGTCTACCTCGGGCACGACATTCGGCTGGATCGATTCGGTCATGATGGTTTGGTATTCGGTGGGCCGCATGCGGCTGGCCGGTGAGTAATAAAAACTCAGAAAAACTCAGGCGGTAAAAAGATGCGGCGCGGCAATGCGATGCATGCCGCGCCGATTGCGCTTAGACGCCCTGTTTCAGGCTCGCGCTGATGAACGGATCGAGGTCGCCGTCGAGCACGCTCTTGGTATTGCTGATTTCGACGTTGGTGCGCAGATCCTTGATACGGCTGTTGTCCAGCACGTACGAGCGGATCTGGTGACCCCAGCCCACATCGGTCTTGCCCGCTTCGAGCTTGTCCTGCTCGGCCTGACGCTTGCGGATTTCCGCTTCGTACAGGCGCGACTTCAGCATGGCCATGGCTTCGGCGCGGTTGCGGTGCTGCGACCGGTCGTTCTGGCACTGCACGACGATGCCCGACGGCATGTGGGTGATCCGCACCGCGGAGTCGGTCTTGTTGATGTGCTGACCGCCCGCGCCGGACGCGCGGTACGTATCGATGCGCAGATCAGCCGGATTGATGTCGACTTCGATCGAGTCGTCGACTTCCGGGTACACGAACACCGACGAGAACGACGTATGACGGCCGCCCGACGAATCGAACGGCGACTTGCGCACGAGGCGGTGCACGCCGGTTTCGGTGCGCAAAAAGCCGTACGCGTATTCGCCTTCGATCTTGATGGTCGCGTTCTTGATGCCCGCGACGTCGCCTTCGGTCTGTTCCAGCACTTCGGTCTTGAAGCCCTTGCGCTCGCAGTAGCGCAGGTACTGGCGCAGCAGCATCGACGCCCAGTCGCACGCTTCGGTGCCGCCGGCGCCGGCCTGAATGTCGAGGAACGCGTTGTTCGGGTCGGCCGGGTTCGCGAACATCCGGCGGAATTCCATGTCGGCGACGCGCTGTTCGAGGCCTTGCGCATCCGCTTCGCAGGCGAGGAGGGTGTCCTCGTCGTTTTCTTCGCGGGCCATTTCGAACAGGTCCTGCGCGTCGCGCAGGTCGTTATCGAGCGCCGTGAGTTTGCCGACGACGTCGTCGAGCAGCTTCTTTTCCCGGCCGAGAGCCTGGGCGTGTTTCGAGTCGTTCCAGACGTCCGGGTCTTCGAGTTCCCGGTTGACTTCGATCAGACGACGTGACTTGTCGTCGTAGTCAAAGATACCCCCGTAGGTCGGCCGCGCGCGTGCGCAGGTCCGCCAGAGAGGCTTCGATCGCGTTGAGACGTTCCGCTTCCATGTCGATCTTTTATAGCTTCGTAAAAAGGGGAAATTATAGCCGATCGGCGCGCCGCGCCGGCGCCTTGCAAGCGATCCGGCGCGTGTTTGAGGTTGATTTTGCGGTGATTTTCGATGGTTTGCGGCTTGCCGGGCAGACATGCCGGGCAGACGTGAGGCGGCCCCTGAGCCAGCCTCGGGCTGCCGCTTCAGCTCACCGCGTGCTCGACGATCAATTGCACCCGCGACACGCCGTTCCACGTGTCGCTCGCGAGCCGGTAGGCGACGGTGGTGCGCGCCGGCAGCGTGTCGGTATGGTTGAACCAGATCGCGTTGAAGCGCTGGCGGCCGCGCACCAGTTGCAGCTTCAGGTGCTTGTCCTTCACCAGCGCCTGCGAGGCGATGTCGAATTCGCCGGAGAACACCGGCGCCGGGAAGCCTTGGCCCCAGACGGCGGCGTCGAGCATTTCGACGAATTGCGGAGTGAAGTAGGCGTCTTCGAGTTCGCCGTCGGTTTCGACGGTGCGCGAGAGCGCCTCTTCGGAGAGCCATTCGCGGCCGACCGCTTCGAACGCGGCAGTGAAGCGCGGCACGCCGGCGGCGGCGAGGGTGAGACCGGCCGCCATCGCGTGGCCGCCGAATTTGACGATCAGGCCCGGCTCGCGCTTCGAGATCAGATCGAGCGCGTCGCGCAGATGGAAACCCGCGATCGAGCGGCCCGAGCCTTTGACCAGCGTGCCGCTGTCGTCGGCGAGTGCGAAGGTGAAGGACGGCCGGTGGAACTTCTCTTTCAGCCGCCCGGCGACGATACCTATCACACCCTGATGCCAGCCCGGATTGAACAGCGTAATGGTGGTCGCGCCGTCGGGGTTGATCGCCGAGAGATCCTCGAGCGCCTGCTGCTGCATGCCGGCTTCGATCTCGCGGCGTTCGCGGTTCATCGTGTCGAGCTGCTGCGCGAGTTCCCACGCGCGGCCGATATCGTCGGTGGTCAGGCATTCGATGCCGAGCGACATGTCCGACAGGCGGCCCGCCGCGTTCAGGCGCGGGCCGAGCGCAAAGCCGAGGTCGAAGCCCGACGCGCTGCGCGCATCGCGCGCCGCGGCGCGAAACAGGGCGGCGATGCCCGGCTGCATCTTGCCTTTGCGGATCCGCTGCAAGCCTTGCGCAACCAGCACGCGATTGTTGCCGTCGAGCTTGACCACGTCCGCGACCGTGCCGAGCGCGACCAGATCGAGCAGGCCGTCGAGACGCGGCTCGGGAAACGCGTCGTTGAAGGCGCCGCGGCGGCGCAGTTCCGCGCGCAACGCCAGCAGCACATAAAACATCACGCCGACGCCCGCGATGCATTTGCTCGGAAACGTGCAGCCCGGCTGATTCGGATTGACGATCGCGCGCGCGGCGGGCAGTTCGTCGCCGGGCAAGTGGTGATCGGTCACCAGCACGTCGATGCCGAGCGCGTTGGCCGCTTCCACGCCGTCGACGCTGGCGATGCCGTTATCCACCGTGATCAGCAGTTCCGGCTTGCCGGACGCGCTGCGCGCGGCCAGTGCGACGATCTCGGGCGTCAGACCATAGCCGTACTCGAAGCGGTTCGGCACGAGGTACTCGATCTGTGCGCCGAACCTCCGCAGGCCGCGCACCGCGACCGCGCAGGCGGTGGCGCCGTCGCAGTCGTAATCGGCCACGACCAGCATCCGGCGCTTGCCCTGAATCGCGTCGGCGAGCAGCGCGGCGGCGTCTTCGCAGCCTTTGAGCGCGGCGGGCGGCACGAGCCGCGCGAGGCCGGTTTCGATCTCATCGGGCATGCACACGCCGCGCGCCGCGTACAAACGGGCGAGCACCGGATGCAGGCCGTGGCGGGTGAGGATTTCGGCGTCGACCGGGGAACAGGCGCGCGTAACGATTCGAGTCATTCGGAAAGGCCGTTGAGCAGGCGGTAAATCATTCGATGAAGAGCGAGGCGAGCACGCGCCGCCGCCAGAATTTGCGCAGGTCGCCGCGCGTGACCGACAGCGTCACCGAGCCGGTGTCGCCGCACAGCGTCAGGTCCAGTTCGCCGAGCCGGCCCGTTTGCAACGCTTCCAGCGCCGGTTCGAACCAGTCGCTTTGCAACGCGGCGAAGGCGTCGTTCCAGCGCGCCCAGTCCTGCTCGATGTAGGGCGCGGAGAACGGATCGAGTTCGACCAGCGTGGCTCCGCCGCTTCCATCGGCATTCGTGTTTGCGGTGATTGTGGTGTTTGCGCTGCCGGACGCAGCGGCCAGCGCCCCGAAGGAGGCCGGCGGCGCGCCGGTCTCGACCCCGGCGGTCAGCGCGAGGCCGCGCGTGGCCGCCGCGTCGGAGAACACTCGCGCGAACGGGCTCGTCACCGGTTGCGCCGCGCCTTGCGCGTGAAACCAGATCGAGTTGACGGCCGGCAGGCCGCGCGCCTCGCGCGCCTCGTTCACCGGATGCTCGAACCAGGCCATCTGCACTTCGTTTTGCAGCTTCATCCACGCGCGCGAACGCTCGCCGGAATGCGCCTCGTGCGGCAGCCAGATTTCGATGTTGCGCCCGCTGGCGCGCAACGGCGAGGCGCCTGCCAGCGTGCCGAAGCCTTCGCCCGACAAATACCAGCGCGCGGGCCTCGGCGCTTCGATGCGCACGCCGAGCTCCTCGATCAACGGCCGGGCGACCGCCAGCAGCGCGCTGGCTTCGTCGTCGGAGAGGCCGAGCGAGGCCGGATCGATCAGCACCAGATGATCATGCGCGATGCGCACGTGCACCGGCTGCACGCACGCCCACGTTGCGTTGCCGGGTTCGCCGCCGTCGGCGCGCAGCATGTAGGGGGCGAGCGGCGCTTCATCGGCGGCCGCCGCGCCGCCCGGCAGCGCGCCGAACTGGCGCGCCACCCAGCGTTCGTGCGGCAGCGTGCGCTGAAAATCCTCGCCGACCACCCGTTCGACCAGCGTCGCGCGGGCGATCAGCCGGTCGAGGGCCGGACTCTGGATGTCGTGCAGTGCGGTGGAGGCGTCGGCTGCGGCGGGCAGCGCGAAGGGCAAAAGAAGATGAAGACGGTTGGCGTGCATGATGCTGCGCATTGTAGGGCAAAGAGTGCGAGTATTCCGACCATATCGGCGGATTCCGGGCGCCGCACCGACGTCCCGCCGATGGCAGCAGCCGCGCGCGGCGGCACCGCGCACATGACGATGTGGAGACCGACATGTCGCGTGAACTGAAAACCGAGCGGGAGTTGCTCGAGCTTGTCGTGAAAGCGCTCGACGCCAACCCGGAGACGGCCGGCTGGATCCCGACCGGGCTCCACGAGACCGTCGAAGACGAGGAAGGCTGCAACTGGGACATCACGCACCTGCATCGCGACCGCGCTGACGCCGACGTGCGTGAAGTCGCCGTCAGCGCGGCGGCGCGCATCATCAACGATTTGCGCAGCCGCTACAACCTGCGTTAGCGGGCTTGCGCCGGGTGCCTCGCGTTGCGCCGCGAGCCCTGTGCGGAAGGCCTTTGCGCGAAGCCGCGGCATTGTATGGCAAACTTCGCGCTTGATTGACGGCAGCAGCGCGGGCAGCCTTGATGGCGATGGCGATGGCGATGGCGATGGCGATGGCGATGGCGATGGCGATGGCGATGGCGATGGCGATGGCGATGGCGATGGCGATGGCGATGGCGGTGGCGGTGGCGGTGGCGGTGGCGGTGGCGGCCCCGGCGGCGTGGGCCTCGCCGGCGGAGCCGGAGCGTCATGCCGGAACCATCGGCGCTGCCGCGACACCAACGATCACGACGCTCGGCCCGCATGACGAGTGCCGCTTATGCGGCTAGCTGCCCTCATGCGCAGCACAAAGCCGAAGAACGCAGAAAAGGATTCGCTTGAAATTTCCCTACGAATGGCAGATAGGCTGGCGCTACACCCGCGCCGGCAAACGCACGACCGGCAACGGCTTCATTTCGTTCATCGCACTGGTGTCGATGTCGGGCATCGCGCTCGGCGTCGCGGCGCTGATCGTCGTGTTGTCTGTAATGAACGGCTTCCAGAAAGAGGTGCGCGACCGGATGCTGTCGGTGCTGGCGCACGTCGAAGTGTTTTCGCCGACCGGTTCGATGCCCAACTGGCAATTGACCGCGCAGGAAGCCCGCCAGAACCAGGAAGTGGTCGGCGCGGCGCCGTACGTCGAGGCGCAGGCGCTGCTCACGCGCCAGGATGCGGTGAGCGGCGTGGCGCTGCGCGGCGTCGAGCCGACGCTCGAGCCGCAGGTATCCGACATCGGCAAGGAAATGAAGGGCGGCAAGCTGACCGACCTCGTGCCGGGCGAGTTCGGCATCGTGCTCGGCGTGGACCTCGCCACCAACCTCGGCGTGACGGTCAACGACAAGATCACGCTGGTCGCGCCCGAAGGCACCATCACGCCCGCCGGCATGCTGCCGCGGCTGAAGCAGTTCACCGTGGTGGGCGTTTTCGAGTCGGGGCATTACGAATACGACAGCACGCTCGCGCTGATCAACATCAAGGACGCGCAGGCGCTGTTCCGTCTGCCCGCACCGACCGGCGTGCGCTTACGCCTGACGGACATGCAGCGGGCGCCGGAGGTCGCGCATCACCTGGCGCGTACCTTGTCGGGCGACCTGTACATCCGCGACTGGACCCAGCAGAACAAGACCTGGTTCTCGGCGGTGCAGATCGAAAAACGCATGATGTTCATCATCCTGACGCTGATCATCGCGGTGGCGGCATTCAATCTGGTTTCGTCGCTGGTGATGACGGTGACCAACAAGCAGGCCGATATCGCGATCCTGCGCACGCTCGGCGCGCAGCCCGGCTCGATCATGAAGATTTTCGTCGTGCAGGGCGTGACGATCGGCTTTATCGGCACGGCCACCGGCGTGGCGCTAGGCTGCCTGATCGCGTGGAGCATTCCGTGGCTCGTGCCGATGATCGAGCATCTGCTCGGCGTGCAGTTCCTGCCGCCGTCGGTTTATTTCATCACCGAATTGCCGTCCGAACTGGTTCCCTCGGACGTCGCGCGAATCGGCCTCATCGCGTTCGTGTTGTCCGCTCTGGCGACGCTGTATCCGAGCTGGCGCGGTGCGAAGGTCCGTCCGGCGGAGGCGCTGCGCTATGAATGACCTTTCCGCTACCCTGGCCAAGCCCAATATGTCCAACGAGACGGCGCTGCATCCCTACGTGCTGGAGGCGACCGGTATTTCGAAGTCGTTCGTGCAGGGCGGCCTCAACGTGCAGGTGCTCAACAACACGCAATTGAGCGTGCGGCGCGGCGAAAAGCTGGCGATCGTCGGCGCGTCGGGTTCCGGCAAGAGCACGCTGCTGCACGTGCTCGGCGGCCTCGACGATCCGAGCGCAGGCCATGTCTCCGTGATGGGCAAGCCGTTTACGAAGCTCTCCGAGCGTGAACGCAACGATTTGCGCAATCGTGCGCTCGGTTTCGTGTATCAGTTCCACCATCTGCTGCCGGAGTTTTCGGCGCTCGACAACGTCGCGATGCCGCTGCGGATTCGCCGCATGACGACCGAAGCCGCGCGGCGCCAGGCGCTCGAGGTGCTGGAGCGCGTCGGCATGGGGCATCGGGCGAAGCATCGTCCAGGCGAGTTGTCGGGCGGCGAACGTCAGCGCGTGGCGATTGCCCGGGCGCTCGTCACCAAACCGGCCTGCGTACTGGCCGACGAACCGACCGGCAACCTCGACGGCGGCACCGCGGATACTGTATTCAACCTGATGCTCGAACTGTCGCAGACGCTCGAAACCAGTTTCGTGATCGTCACGCACGATCCTGAACTGGCCGGCCGCTGCGACCGGATCATGCGGTTGCGCGACGGCGTGCTGCACGAAGAGCCGCCGGTGCCGGTGTAATCACCGCGCAGCACCGCGCGAAGCCGAAGCTCAGGTTGAAGCCCAGGTTGAACCCCCGCGAAACCCTGCCGCTAACGAGGCGCGCCATGTGGATCGATACGCACTGCCATCTCGACGCGTCGGAATTCGACGCCGACCGCGACGCGGTCGCGGCGGCGGCGCGCCGCGCGGGGGTGGGGCGTATCGTGATTCCGGCGATCGGCCGTGAGAATTTCACCGCGGTGCGTGAGCTCGCGCACCGGACCGACGGCGGCGCGTATGCGCTCGGCATTCATCCGCTCTACACGCCGGGCGCGCAGGAGCGCGATCTCGAACTGCTGCGGATGGAAATCGAAGCGAGCCTCGACGATCCGCTGTTCGTCGGCGTCGGCGAGATCGGTCTCGATTACTTCGTGCCAGACCTCGACGATGCGCGCCAGCAGTTCTTCTACGACGCTCAGCTGCAACTCGCTCGCGAATTCGATCTGCCGGTGATTTGCCACGTGCGCAAATCGCAGGATCAGGTGCTCAAGGGGCTGCGCCGGCACCAGATTCATCGCGGCATCGCGCACGCGTTCAACGGCAGTTTCCAGCAGGCTCAGGCGTATATCGACCAGGGCCTGCATCTGGGTTTCGGCGGCAATCTGACCTTCGAACGGGCGCGGCAAATCCGGCGTCTGGCCGAGCAATTGCCGTTCGACGCACTGGTCGTCGAAACCGACGCGCCCGACATCGCACCTTCCTGGCTGTACAGGCAGCGCAACACGCCGGATCAGATTCCGGCGATCGGCGCGGGCCTCGCGCAACTGCGCGGCATTGCCGCGGACGAAGCCGCCCTAGGCACAACGGCTAACGCGCTCGCCGCGCTGCCGCGGCTCGCGCTTTCCTCTGCATAATCAAACTTGATGGTTCAAGTGGTTCGCGTCGGGCGGAACACTCGCCCGGCGGGCCTGCGGCTACCTGCGCGGTGAGCGTTGCAGCGTCCGGCGCTGGTCGAGCGGAGGACGAATGCGGGCATGGTGGTGCGGATTTGCGTTGGGCGTGGTCGCCTTGCAGCAGCAGGCAGCATTGCCGGGGCGGGGTGCGTGGGGCGCGTTGGTTCTGGCCGCATGTGTCGCGAGCGGTGTCGCGGCGTGGGCGTTGCGCGGTGTTCATTCCGTAGAAGCGGACGACGGCTCGGCTCCCGGGGCATTCGATCTTCGAGGCCGGTTTGGCGCACTTTTCGGCGTGCTTTTAGGCGCACGTCCAGGCACAGGAATATGCGCAGGAGTAAGCACGGGAATAAGCGCAGGTCTTTCTGCACAAATGCGCTCACGGCTCGGCTGGAGCGCGCTGTGGATTGCGGCCATTTGCGTGGGCTTCGGCTATGCGGCCTGGCGCGCGGAAACGCGGCTCGCCGTGAGCCTGCCGAGCGCCTGGGAAGGGCGCGATATCGACGTCGTCGGCAGCATCAAGGGTCTGCCGGCACGCGACGCAAAGGGCGCGCGCTTTCTGTTCGAGGTCGAATCGGCCGACGCGCCGATCGCTGCTTTTCCGCGTGTGATTCAGCTGTCGTGGATTGCTGGGGATGCGCCGCCGCCGTTGCTTGAGCCCGGCGCGCGCTGGCAATTGGCGGTGCGGCTCAAACGGCCGCATGGCAATGCGAACTTCGGCGTTCGCGATGCCGAAGCAAACCTGCTCGCGCGTAATGTGCGCGCTACCGGCTATGTCAGCGCACCCGCTGCCGCCGTGCGTTTGCCGGGCAACGCGCGCGGCGTGGGCGTCGCCTTCGATCGCTGGCGCGCCGCGCTGCGTGCGCGGATCGACACGGTGCTTGCCGAAGCGCCGCATCGCGGGATCGTGGTGGCGCTGGCGATCGGCGCGCAGGATGAAGTCAGCGCGGCGGACTGGCTGCTGATGCGCGGCACGGGCACGAGTCATCTGGTGGCGATTTCGGGGCTGCATATCGGCTTTGTCGCGGGGCTTGCGGGTTGGCTCGCCGGGGCGTGGTGGCGGCGCTCGGGATTCATCGGCCGCAATTGGCCATTGCGGTTGCCCGCGCAGATCGTCGCGGTGACGGGTGGCGCGTTGTTCGCCGGCTTGCACGCCGCGCTGGCCGGTTTCAACGTGCCGGCGCAGCGGGCGTTGTGGATGGCGGGCGTGGTCGCGCTTGCGTTTGTCAGCGGGCGCAATATCGCGCGGTCCGCCGTGCTCGCGTGGGCGTTGGGGCTCGTGTTGCTGATCGATCCCTGGGCGGTGGTGTCGGCGGGATTCTGGCTGTCGTTCTGCGCGGTGGCGGCGATTCTGTTCGCGATGTCGGGGCGGCCCCGCGTGCAGGATCATGCGCAGGATCGCGAGGAAGACGGCGAGGGCCGCGGGATATCCCGGCTCACGCGCTGGCGCTCCGCGTTGCGCCGTCGGGTGCGCGCCTTTGTCGAACGTCTGCGCAGTGCCGCGCATGTGCAGTTCGCGGTGACGATTGCGCTCGCGCCGCTCACCGTCTACTGGTTTACGCAGATTCCGCTGATCGGCCCGCTCGCCAATGCCTTCGCGATTCCCTGGGTGAGTCTGCTGGTCACGCCGGCCGTGCTGGCGGGCGTCGCGCTGCCCGCGCCGCTCGATGGCTACGCGTTCCAGGCGGCCCACGCCTTGCTCGAACTGCTGGCCGCGGGCCTGCGGACGCTGGCAGGTCCCGCATGGACGCTCTGGCGTCTGCCGCAACCGGATGCGTGGGCGCTGGCCACGGCTGCCATCGGCGTGCTCTGGTGTCTCGCGCCGCGCGGCTGGCCGCTGCGCTGGGCCGCGCCGCTGACGTGGCTGCCGTTGCTGATGCCGGCGCCGCCCGGACCGCCGCACGGCAGCTTCCGGTTGACCGCGCTGGATGTCGGCCAGGGCACCTCGGTGCTGGTCGAGACCGCGCATCACGCGCTGCTGTTCGATGCGGGGCCGGGCCCGGAATCGACGCATGCGGGCGAGCGCGTCGTCGTGCCGTTTTTGCAGGCGCACGGCGTCACGGCGCTCGATACGCTCGTCATTAGCCACTCCGATTCCGATCATGCGGGCGGCGCGCCTGCCGTGCTGGACGCGATTGAGGTGCATCAACTGCTGGCGGCATTGGCGCCGGCGAATGCGCTGTGGAGTAGAGCGCGGCAACGCGATGTGGATACGCTGCGCTGCGCGGCGGGGCAGCGCTGGCAGTGGGACGGCGTCGAGTTCGCGATGCTCTGGCCGGATGCCGGGCCGCTGCAAGGCAAACCGAACGCGCATTGCTGTGTGTTGCGCGTGAGCACCCTGCATCCTGCCGCGAGCGCGTCGGCCGCGGGCGTTCAAACGGATGCGCCCCGCATGAGCGCCTTGCTGGCGGCGGACCTCGAAGCACCGGCCGAACGCACGCTGCTCGCGCGCGATCGCGGCGCGTTGCGAGCTCAGGTGCTGGTCGTGCCGCATCACGGCAGCAAGACCTCGTCGACCGAACCGTTCCTCGACTCTATCGACCCGCTGGTCGCACTATTTCAGGTAGGCTATCGCAACCGTTTTCATCATCCGAACGCGGGCGTGTTCGAGCGCTACAAGGCGCGGCATATCGAACTCGCGCGCAGCGACACGGACGGCGCGGTGCGGGTCGACGTTGTCCCGGGCATCAACCCGGACGTCGATTCCGGCGCCGAGCCGAACGCCGTCCCGCACCCGAATGGGGCCGCGCTCACGCTCGAGCGCTATCGCGACACGCGGCGCCGCTACTGGATGGATCGCTGACGGACTGCCGAGGGTCGTCCCGCGTCGCTGAGCGGATAGGTAACAGACAGATAAGAAGCAGAAACGCGCCGCAGGGCCCGCGGCCTGCGCGCAAATTAGAACGGAGATCGCCGCAGTTGAAAAACATCATCCACTTCTCGCACGCGAACGGTTTTCCCGCATCGACGTACCGGACCATCTTCGCCGAACTCGCGGACGACTACGAACTTCGCTCCATCGAGCGTATCGGTCATGACGCGCGGTATCCGGTCACCCAGGACTGGCCGCATCTGGTCGAGCAGCTGCTCGACGATGTCGGCCGTTCTTACGAGCAGCCGGTGTGGCTGGTCGGCCATTCGCTCGGTGGATATCTATCGTTGATGGCCGCGCTGAAAAAGCCGCAATGGGTGAGGGGCGTGGTGATGCTGGATTCGCCGGTGATCGCCGGCTGGCGCAGCAGCATGTTGCGCGTGTCGCAATGGACCGGGCTCGACGAGCGGCTCTCGCCGGCGGCGGCCACGCGTACGCGCCGCACCCACTGGGCCAGCCGCGACGAGGCGTGGCGGCATTTTCATTCGAAGCCGGCGTTCGCGCGCTGGGACGAACGGATGCTGTCCGACTACATCGACTTCGGCATTCCGCAAACCTCGCCCGACGGCTCGCGGTCGCTGGCCTTCGACCGGCGCACCGAATACCAGATCTACAGGACCTTGCCGCATACGCTCGGCTCGCGCCTCGCACGCGGCGCGCCGGTGCCGGTCGGTTTCATCGCCGGCACGCATTCGAAGGAAATCCGCCAGGCCGGACTCGATGCGACCCGGCGCGCGACCGGCGGTCATGTGGAATGGATCGAAGGCAGCCATCTGTATCCGATGGAGAAGCCGCTCGAAACCGCGCGCGCGGTGCAGCGGATGTTGCGCGAACTGGAGCGGCGCGCTTGAGTTCGTGCTTGAGCTAGTTATGGCGGCGGGCGGCGGCGTGCGTCATCCGTCGGCGCGAAACACGGTGCGTGATCCGCGCGCGGCGACTGCCGCCGTCGCGGCATGCATTCGTGCGGATGCCGCTCGGAATTTGCTGGGTCGAGCCCCTGCTTTACGGTATAATCCGTTTTTCCCGCGAGCATCCAGCGATGACCAAATATGTTTTCGTCACCGGCGGCGTAGTATCTTCCCTCGGCAAGGGTATTGCCGCCGCTTCCCTCGCCGCGATCCTCGAATCGCGCGGTCTTAAAGTCACCCTCCTCAAGCTCGATCCCTACATCAATGTCGACCCCGGCACGATGAGCCCGTTTCAACACGGCGAAGTGTTCGTGACGGAAGACGGAGCGGAGACCGACCTCGACCTCGGCCACTATGAGCGCTTCATCAGCACGAAGATGCGCAAGGCCAACAACTTCACCACGGGCCAGATCTACGAATCGGTGATCCGCAAGGAACGCCGCGGCGATTATCTCGGCAAGACGGTGCAGGTCATCCCGCACATCACGAACGAAATCCAGGCGTTCGTCGAACGCGGCGCGGCTTCCGCGACGTGCGGCGAGCCGGACGTCGCGATCGTCGAAGTGGGCGGCACGGTGGGCGACATCGAATCGCTGCCGTTCCTCGAGGCTGCGCGTCAGATGAGCCTGCGCATGGGCCGCAACAGCGCGTGCTTCGTGCACCTCACGCTGGTGCCGTGGGTCGCCACCGCCGGCGAACTCAAGACCAAGCCTACCCAGCACAGCGTGCAGAAGCTGCGTGAAATCGGCATCTCGCCGCACGTGCTGCTGTGCCGCGCCGACCGCCGTATTCCGGACGACGAACGCGCGAAGATCTCGATGTTCTCGAACGTGCCGGAAGACGCGGTGATTTCCGTGTGGGACGCCGACAGCATCTACAAGATTCCACAGATGCTGCACGACCAGGATCTGGACGCGATCATCTGTGAAGAACTCAAGCTCACGCCAAAGCCCGCCGATCTGTCGATGTGGTCGGGCCTCGTCGAGAAGCTGCAGAATCCGAAGCACGAAGTGACGATCGGCATGGTCGGCAAGTATGTCGATCTGACCGAGTCGTACAAGTCGCTGATCGAAGCGCTGCGTCATGCGTCGATGCACACGTCCACGCGCGTGAACATCGAGTACATCGATTCGGAAGAAGTCGAGACGCAAGGCGTCGAGAGCCTTAGGCATCTGGATGCGGTCCTCGTGCCGGGCGGCTTCGGCCGTCGCGGCACCGAAGGCAAGATTGCCGCGATCCGCTATGCACGTGAAGCGAAGGTGCCGTACCTCGGCATCTGCCTCGGCATGCAGCTGGCCGTGATCGAATTCGCCCGCGACGTGGTCGGCCTGAAGGACGCGAACAGCACCGAGTTCGATCAGGAAACCGAAAACCGCGTGGTCGCGCTGATCACAGAGTGGTACGACCGTGAAGGCCGTGTCGAGAAGCGCACCGAAGAATCGGATCTGGGCGGGACGATGCGCCTCGGTTCGCAACGTTGCCCGATCAAGCCCGGCACGATGGCCGAAGAGATCTACGGCAAGGATGTGAACGAGCGCCACCGTCACCGTTATGAAGTCAATAACCGCTTCGTGCCCCAGCTCGAAGCCGGCGGCCTTATCATCAGCGCCCGTACCCCGAGTGAAGATCTGCCGGAGATGATGGAATTGCCGCGCAGCATGCACCCGTGGTTCGTCGGCGTGCAGTTCCACCCGGAATTCACGTCCACGCCGCGTGACGGCCATCCGCTGTTCAAGTCGTTCGTCGAAGCGGCGCTCGCGCATCAGCAGTCGCGCGTCGAGGAGAAAGCATGAAACTGGGCGATTTCGAAATCGGGCTCGACAAGCCGTTTTTCCTGATCGCCGGCACCTGTGTCGTCGAATCCGAACAGATGACGATCGACACGGCGGGCCGCCTGAAGGAAATCTGCGCGAAGCTGAACATTCCGTTCATCTACAAATCGTCGTACGACAAGGCCAATCGCAGCAGCGGCAAGTCGTTCCGCGGTCTGGGCATGGACGAAGGTTTGCGCATCCTGTCGGAAGTGAAGCGCCAGCTCGGTCTGCCGGTGCTGACCGATGTTCACTCGGAGCACGAGATCGAGCAGGTTGCGTCGGTGGTCGACGTGCTGCAAACGCCGGCGTTCCTGTGCCGTCAAACCGACTTCATCCATGCTTGCGCGCGTTCGGGCAAACCGGTCAACATCAAGAAAGGCCAGTTTCTCGCGCCGCACGACATGAAGAACGTGATCGACAAGGCGCGCGATGCCGCGCGTGAAGCGGGCCTGTCGGAAGACCGCTTCATGGCGTGCGAACGCGGCGTGTCGTTCGGCTATAACAATCTCGTGTCGGACATGCGGTCGCTTGCGATCATGCGCGAAACCAACGCGCCGGTCGTGTTCGACGCGACCCACTCGGTGCAGTTGCCGGGCGGGCAGGGCACGAGCTCGGGCGGTCAGCGTGAATTCGTGCCGGTGCTGGCACGCGCGGCCGTGGCAACGGGCGTGGCGGGTCTCTTCATGGAAACCCATCCGAAGCCCGCGGAAGCGAAATCGGACGGCCCGAATGCGGTGCCTTTGCATCGCATGGCCGATCTGCTCGAAACGCTGGTCACGCTCGATCAGGCCGTCAAGCGCGCGCCGTTCCTCGAAAGCGATTTCAACTGATTCAGGCGTTCGCGGCGTGTCACGGTTGGCCGGGCCACGATTGGCCGGGCCACGATTGGCTTGCATAATCAGCACAGTCGACAACACGCGGCGAATGCACGCAATGGTCGTCGAACGCATCGGCGCGAAAGTTGTCTGCTGGGGAGACCAGCATGCGTCCGGTGCAGTGTCACAGTAAAGAATTCAACGTCATTTCTTGAGGAAACCATGAGTGCTATCGTAGATATCATCGGTCGAGAGATTCTCGATTCGCGAGGCAACCCCACCGTCGAATGCGACGTGCTGCTCGAGTCGGGCACGATGGGCCGCGCCGCGGTGCCGTCGGGCGCGTCCACGGGCTCGCGGGAAGCGATCGAACTGCGCGACGGCGAAACCGGCCGTTACGGCGGCAAGGGCGTGCTGAAGGCCGTCGAGCACATCAACACCGAAATCTCCGAAGCGATCATGGGCCTCGACGCTTCCGAGCAGGCTTTCCTCGACAAGACCCTGCTGGAACTCGACGGCACGGACAACAAGTCGCGCCTCGGCGCGAACGCGATGCTGGCTGTTTCGATGGCCGTCGCCAAGGCTGCCGCTGAAGAAGCCGGCCTGCCGCTGTACCGCTACTTCGGCGGCTCGGGCGCCATGCAACTGCCGGTGCCGATGATGAACATCGTCAACGGCGGCGCGCACGCGAACAACAGCCTGGACATCCAGGAATTCATGATCGTGCCGGTGAGCCAGCCGACCTTCCGCGAAGCACTGCGCTGTGGCGCCGAAGTGTTCCACGCGCTGAAGAAGATCCTGTCGGACCGCGGCATGAGCACGGCAGTCGGCGATGAAGGCGGCTTCGCGCCGAACTTCGGCAGCAACGACGAATGCCTGTCGACCATCCTGCAGGCTATCGAGAAAGCCGGCTACCGCGCCGGTGAAGACGTGCTGCTTGCGCTCGACTGCGCAGCGAGCGAGTTCTATCACGACGGCAAGTACCAGCTGGCCGGTGAAGGCCTGCAACTGTCGTCGGCGGAATTCACCGACTACCTCGCCACGCTCGCGGACAAGTTCCCGATCGTGTCGATCGAAGACGGTATGCACGAAAGCGACTGGGCGGGCTGGAAGCTGCTGACCGACAAGCTCGGCAAGAAGATCCAGCTGGTGGGCGACGACCTGTTCGTGACCAACACGCGCATCCTGAAGGAAGGTATCGAGAAGGGCATCGCCAACTCGATCCTCATCAAGATCAACCAGATCGGCACGTTGACGGAAACCTTCGCTGCGATCGAAATGGCCAAGCGCGCCGGCTACACGGCCGTGATCTCGCACCGCTCGGGCGAAACGGAAGATTCGACGATCGCGGACATCGCGGTCGGCCTGAACGCCGGCCAGATCAAGACGGGTTCGCTGTCGCGTTCGGATCGCATCTCGAAGTACAACCAGTTGCTGCGTATCGAAGAAGATCTCGGCGATATCGCCAGCTACCCGGGCAAGTCGGCGTTCTACAACCTGCGCTAATCGGCGTGTTTGCTAGCGCTGACCGATGAGCGGGTTCACCTTCGTTTCTGATTGACCACGCCGCCCTGCGTATAGCGCAGGGCGGCGTGTATTTATTGTGCTTACTTCATGCGGCTTGTCACTGCTGTCCTGATCGTTTTGCTGGCGCTGATCCAGTACCCACTCTGGTGGGGGCACGGCGGCTGGTTACGCGTGCACGAGTTGCAGCAGCAGCTGGCGCAGCAACAACAGCAGAACGCCGATGCAAAGCTGCGCAACGAGCGCATCCAGGGCGAGGTGCAGGATTTGCAGAACGGCACGGCCGCTGTCGAAGAGCGTGCGCGCTACGAAATGGGCATGGTGAAAGACGGCGAAGTGTTCGTGCAGTTCGTGTCGCCGAACGCGCCGTTGCCCACTGCGAATACGCCTTCGGTCACCACCTCGACTCGTGGCGAGATGTCGGCCGCGCCGCTTCATGTGGTGCCCAATCCAGAGTCGCGTGCGAAGCCGGATCGCAAGCACGGCGGTAAGGTGGTGAAAGAGAAGAAAGCGACGCACTAAGCGTTGCCACGTCAATCGGGTTCAGGGTGCCGGAAACAACAAAGGCGCGGTGAAAACCGCGCCTTTGTTGTTTCCGGACTGTCGGGCCGGCGTGTCTCTCCGTCTCCCCGCCAGTGCGCACTTCGCGTTACCAGCCCCAGTACGGTCCGTAACCGACGCCGACACCGGTGCCCCAGCCGTGTCCCCAACCGCCGCCGTAATAACTGCCGTACATGCTGACGGGCGGCGCGTAATAACGCGACCACACCTGCGCGGCATTTTCGGCGGCAATCGCCTGATTCTGTTCGGACAGCACTTGCCGATCGATCGCGTCGTAGCGCTGGCGCTCTTCGGGTGTCAGCGGGCGGGCCGTGCTGGCTATGCCCGACTGATCGGCCGGCAGGCGGCTGTAAATCGGCGACGGGCCCGGCGGGTCCATGACGCAGCCGGTCAGCGCAGCGCTGCCCGCGACGACGGACAGCATGATTAACGTGCGCGCGTCATGCTTCAGGTCACACATCAACGAAGTAGGGATGTTCATTTTCGATCTCCATCGGTCGGACGCCTAAGCAAAACATGCGCAGTGCACACCGCCAATGATCCAACGCAATGATCAAAGATACCGCGCCGCCCGGCCCCTGAAAAGGCAGCGGGCGGCGCGGTATTTTACTGCCGTAATACGGGTATCGCAGGCGGACGCCGCCAAGCCGCGTATCGCCGCCGGGTCAATGCCGCCGCTCGGCAGCCGGCGTCACTCCTTCTGAGAGCGCCTTGGCGACAAAAAGTTGCGCCACGTCGACTGGGTCGAATTCATACCGCTGGTTGCAGTATTCGCAATGGATCTCGACGTGGCCGCGTTCTTCGATCACGCCATCCACTTCGTCGCGGCCCAGCATCTTCAGCATGGCGCCGACTTTTTCACGCGAGCACGTGCATTCGAAGCGCGCCGTGGCCGGTTCGAAATGCTGGACGTTTTCCTGCCAGAAGAGGCGCCGGAACACCGTTTCGGGCTCTTCCTTCAGCAGTTCGTCTTGCGACAGGGTGCCGCCGAGCGTGCAGACACGCTCCCACGTATCCGCGTCCAGATCGCCCGGATGCGGGACGATGCCGCCGTCGCCGGGCAGTTTTTGCAGCAGCATGCCGACTGCGCGCTCGGTGTTTGCCGCGAGCCACAAACGCGTGTCGAGCTGCTCCGAGTGGTGCATGTAGTGCTCGAGCACTTCGGCCATCGATTTGAGCGGGCCATCTTCGCCCGACAGCGGCACGATACTTTGATATGGCTGCTGGCCGGGCTTCTTGTCGCGCGGATCGAGCGTGATCACGCAGCGACCGTGACCGCTCGCGTTCACCAGTTCGATCATGGTGACATCGTCGCCGATCGTATTGCCGCCTTCGCCGGACAGCTTGGCGGTCGCGCGCATCGACAGGTCGGAGCTGCACTGCACCACCAGCATTTTGGCCGGGCCGTCGCCGAAAATCTGCATGATGAGCGTGCCGTCGAACTTGAGATTCGCCGACAGCAGCGCGCACGCCGCCATCATCTCGCCGAGAATCGTGCGCACCGGCGCCGGGTAATCGCGGCGCGTCAGCACTTCCTGCCAGGTATTGCGCAGCGAAACGATCTCGCCGCGCACCGGCGCCGCGCTGAACATGAATTTTTGCAACTGGTCGTTCACAACTTTTCCTCGATCGAATGGCGCAGCCTGATGCCGCGCCTCGCGCGCCGCGCGCTACGGCTGGTTAGCCGATGCGCACGAGCTGCGCCTTGAAATAGTCGCGGCGTTCGGCGTAGCTCGCCGTGCCGCGCTGCATGTTGGCGATGTCCGTCTCGGTCAGTTCGCGCACGACTTTGGCGGGCGCGCCGAGAATCAGCGAATTGTCGGGAAACACTTTGCCTTCCGTGACGATGGCGCCCGCTCCGACCAGACAGTTGCGGCCGATTACCGCACCATTCAAGACCACCGCCTGAATTCCGATCAGCGAGCCTTCCTTGATGGTGCAGCCGTGCAGCATGACCTGGTGGCCGATCGTCACGTTCGGCTCGACCGTCAGCGGGAAGTCGGGGTCGGTGTGCAGCACGGCGTTTTCCTGCACGTTGCTGCCGGCGCCGATGGTGATCGGCTCGTTGTCGCCGCGAATCGTCGCGCCGAACCAGACGCTCGAATTTTCCTCGAGCGTCACGTTGCCGATGATGTTCGCCGAATCCGCGACGAACACGCTTTCATGGATGGTCGGGGCTGCTTCGCCAAGCTTGTAGATTGTCACGGTGTCTCCTGTTGGTCGGTCGCGACGCGGGCCGGCTGGCGCAGGGGCCGCAAACGTCCGATCGGAACCGGTTGGCCTGCCGCCGGGCCAGCACAATGGGCGCGCGCGATAGTCGAATCGAGTATTGTAAACGCTTGTGTGGTTGGGTCGCCCGGCGTTGCCGCCGGCCTGTCCGACGCGCTGCCTCGCCCTTTACCGCACGCTTTGCCGTTCCAATTGCCGATCTGGTTACCATGATTTCCGCTGCTCCATCTGTTCCATCCGCTTCCTTTGCTCCGTCCCTGTCGAACTGTGCGCGGAACTGCGCGCGCACCGGCGCGCTCGCCGCGTTGCGCGAAATCGACCCGGCGAGCAAGGCCGCCGCGGCTCGCGCGCTATATGCAGCCGTGCTCGACGGCAGCCTGGCATGCGCCGAAGACCTCCAGCTCGACGAGCCTTCCGGGCTGCCGGGCCGTCCGGCGCGGCCCGAACTGGTCGAGCCGCGCAAGCTCGGGCGGCGCAGCATGCAATCGCCGCAAGGGCGGGCCGTCTTGCTGCACGCGCTCGCGCACATCGAATTCAACGCAATCAACCTTGCGCTGGACGCCGTCTGGCGCTTTGCCGGCATGCCCGCCGCGTTCTACGTCGACTGGCTCAAAGTGGCGGCCGAAGAGGCCCGTCATTTCTCGCTGCTGGTCGCGCGGCTCGCGGAATTCGGCCACGCCTACGGCGACTTCCCGGCGCACGACGGTCTGTGGGACATGTGCGAACGCACCCGCGGCGACGTGCTCGCGCGCATGGCGCTGGTGCCGCGCACACTGGAAGCGCGCGGCCTCGACGCCTCGCCGCCGATCCGCGCCCGCCTGCAACAGGCCGGCGACCACGCGTCGGCGACGATTCTCGACGTGATCCTGCGCGATGAAATCGGCCACGTGCTGATCGGCAATCGCTGGTTCCGCTATCTGTGCGAGCAGGCCGGCCTCGATCCGCACGTCACCTATGCGCGCCTTGCCGACCAGTATCACGCACCGAAATTACGCGGTCCGTTCAATTTCGAAGCGCGCCGCGACGCTGGTTTCGACGAAGCCGAGCTCGCCGAACTGGTCGCTCTGGCGGGTCTGGATCGGGCGCAGTCCGGCGCGGACTGAGGCGTTCTTCCAGATATCATCCAAGCGCGGCGTCCGGCTATCTCGTTATAATCGAACGACCATTCTTTTTTTGGGCGCGTCGTTCATGAATACCTGTCAGTCTGAGTTCATCGCCGTGCGCGGCATCCGTTTGCACGTGCGGCGCTGGGGCAATCCGGATGCGCCGAAGCTGTTCATGCTGCACGGCTGGATGGACGTGGCGGCGTCGTTCCAGTTCGTCGTCGATGCATTGGGCGGCGACTGGCAGGTGATCGCGCCTGATATGCGCGGTTTCGGCCTGTCCGACTGGCCGGTGGCCGAGCGCGGCGGCGGCAACTACTGGATTCCGGACTATCTCGGCGATCTCGACGCGCTGCTCGATCACTACGCGCCGACCGGCGAAGTCAATCTGGTCGGCCACAGCATGGGCGCGAACATCGTCTGCCTGTATGCGGGCGTGCGGCCGGAGCGGGTGCGGCGCGTGGTCGACCTGGAGGGCTTCGGTCTCGCGCCGTCGCACTCGGCGCAAGCGCCCAGGCGCCTGCGCAACTGGCTCGACGAATTGCGCGATCCGCCGCAACTGAAGCGCTACGCGTCGCTCGACGAGGTCGCCGGCCGTCTGATCAAGACCAATCCGCGGCTCGCGCCGCAGCGCGCGCAGTTCCTTGCCCAGCATTGGTCCAAGCCGGATGGAGAAGGGCGCTTCATGCTGCTCGCCGATCCGGCGCACAAGCTGCGCGGGCCGACGCTGTACCGGCTCGACGAAGTGATGGCTGTGTGGCGCAAAGTGAGCGCGAAGGTGCTGCACGTCGAGGCGGCCAACTCGCCGACGCTCGCGCAGATCGCCGGCGAAATCCCGCTCGACGAATTCAAGGCGCGCTTTCAGGCGTTTCCGAACTGGCGCGAGAAAATCATCTACGAAGCGGGGCACATGGTGCACCACGACCAGCCGGAGCAGATCGCCGCCTTGATCGAAGGGTTTTGCGCGTAATTTCTTTACAAAAACTTTTTACAAAAACTTCAGCGAATCAGGTCGGCTGCGAGAGATAGCTCTGCGTCCGCTTACTGCGTTGCAGTAAAATGGCCGCAGAACCTTTTCAAGACACAGATGAACGCTGACCTCCACTGCCACTCCACCGTCTCCGACGGCCAGTTCGCACCGGCCGATGTTGCGCGCCGCGCGCACGCGGGCGGCGTGACGCTGTGGGCATTGACCGACCACGACGAACTCGGTGGCCAGCACGAGGCGCGCAGCACGGCTGAAGCGCTCGGCATGGGCTATCTGAGCGGCGTGGAGATTTCGGTGACGTGGGCTTCGCGCACGGTGCACATCGTCGGCCTCGGTATCGATCCAACCAATGCGGCGTTGATCGACGGCCTCGCGCGCACGCGCGACGGCCGCGCCGCGCGTGCGGAAGCGATCGGCGAGCAGCTCGCTACGCTCGGCATTCCGGATGCCTACGAGGGCGCGCTGAAGTACGTCTCCAACCCGGACATGATTTCGCGCACGCACTTCGCGCGCTTCATGGTCGAAAGCGGGTATGCGAGCTCCACGCAAGACGTGTTCACCCGCTATCTCGGCGACGGCAAGCCCGGCTACGTGCCGCATCGCTGGGCCAAACTGGCTGACGCGGTCGGCTGGATCCGGACAGCCGGCGGCGAGGCGATCATCGCGCATCCGGGCCGTTATGCGTACACGCCGGTCGAATTCGACGCGTTTTTCGCCGAATTCATCGATCTGGGCGGCAAGGCGATCGAAGTGGTGACGGGCAGCCACACGCCGGATCAATATCGCGAATACGCGGACGTCGCGCGCCGGTTCGGCTTCGAGGCGTCACGCGGTTCGGATTTTCACGCGCCCGGCGAGGGCCGCATCGAACTCGGCACGCTGCCGCCGCTGCCCTCCGATCTCAAGCCCGTCTGGGAACGCTGGCTGTGACCGCGCGCCGTGCCACGGCGGCACGACACGTCAAGCAGCCGTCATCCCGGGCGCGTGCGCCCGTCCGATTCCTCCGCTGTAGCGACCCGCTGTAGCGACCCGCTGTAACGACCGTTAGTCAGCTAGTCATCATGTCCCAATACTTTCGGCTTCATCCGGACAATCCGCAGCCGCGCCTCGTCAAGCAGGCCGCGCAGATCATCAACGACGGCGGCGTCGTCGCGTTGCCGACCGATTCGAGCTACGCGCTCGCCTGTCATCTCGACGACAAGGACGCGGTCGAGCGTCTGCGGCGGATTCGCGGTCTCGACGAGAAGCAATTGCTGTCGCTGCTGGTGCGCGACCTGTCGGAGCTGGCGAACTTCGCAATGGTGGATAACCACCAGTACCGGCTGATCAGATCGGTGACGCCAGGGCCTTACGTGTTCGTGCTGCAGGCCACCAAGGAAGTGCCGCGGCGCCTGTCGCATCCATCGCGCAAGACGATCGGGCTGCGGGTGCCGGATCACGCGATCACCCTCGCGATTCTCGAAGAACTCGGCCAGCCGCTGCTCGGCTCGACGCTGATCATGCCGGGCGAAACGCAGCCGCTGAACGACCCGGAAGAAATCCGCGCACGCCTGGAAAAGCAGCTCGATCTGGTGATTGACGGCGGCGCGTGCGTGTGCGAGCCATCCACCGTGATCGATCTGACCGGCCTCGAGCCGGTGCTGGTGCGGGCAGGGCGCGGCTCTCTCGCGCCGTTCGGTCTCGAAGAGACGGCTTAAGCGAAAGCGGACAGACGCACGCCATCGCGTTGTTACAATAACGAGTTATGGATTCTTCACTAATACAGACCATTGCGGTATACGCGTTGCCGGTGATTTTCGCGATCACGCTGCACGAAGCCGCGCATGGTTACGTTGCGCGCTGGCTCGGCGACAATACCGCGTACGTGCTTGGCCGCGTCTCCCTCAATCCGATGCGGCATATCGATCCGCTTGGCACGATCGCGATTCCCTTGCTGCTGTACTTCGCGACCGGCGGCGCGTTCATGTTCGGTTACGCGAAGCCCGTGCCGGTCGCCTTCGGCAATCTGCGCAATCCGCGCTGGGGCAGTCTGTGGGTCGCGGCGGCCGGACCGCTGTGCAATTTCGTGCAGGCATTGGTGTGGGGTCTGTTCGGCGTCGCGCTCGCTGTGCTGAGCGTCGACGAACCGTTCTTAACGCGCATGGCCGCGGCCGGTGTCGGCGTGAACCTCGTGCTGGGCGTGCTCAACCTGTTTCCGTTGCCGCCGCTCGACGGCGGCCGCGTGCTGATGGCGCTGTTGCCGCCGCGGCAATCGATCGCGCTGTCGCGCCTCGAGCCGTACGGGTTTTTCATCGTGATGGCGCTGGTGATGACGGGCACGCTGACGCGTTATTGGCTGAGCCCGCTCGTTACGCTCGGCTACGCTGCGATCACCGCAATTCTGACTCCACTTGTTTCGCTTTTCTAAATAACCATGTTCCCAGACCGTATCTTCTCCGGCATGCGGCCCACCGGGTCGCTGCACCTCGGCCACTACCACGGCGTGCTGAAAAACTGGGTGCGGCTGCAGTCCGAATACCCATGTTTCTTCTGCGTGGTCGATTGGCACGCGCTGACGACGCACTATGAAACGCCCGAAGTGATCGAAAAGAACGTGTGGGACGTGCTGATCGACTGGCTCGCCTCCGGCATCGATCCGGCGCAGGCTACGCTGTTCATCCAGAGCAAGGTGCCCGAGCATGCTGAACTGGCGTTGCTGCTCGGCATGAGCACGCCGCTCGGCTGGCTCGAACGCGTGCCGACCTACAAGGAGCAGATGGAGAAGCTGAAGGACAGGGATCTGTCCACCTACGGCTTCCTCGGCTATCCGGTGCTGATGGCGGCGGACATTCTGCTGTATCGCGGCTCGCTCGTGCCGGTCGGCGAAGACCAGGTGCCGCACGTCGAAATGACGCGTGAAATCGCGCGCCGTTTCAACTATTTGTACGGCCGCGAGCCGGGCTTCGAAGAAAAGGCCAATGAAGCGGCGAAGAAGCTCGGCGGCAAGCGCGCCAAGCTCTATCACGAACTGCGCAACGCCTATCAGCAGGAAGGCGACGACGAAGCGCTCGAACAGGCGCGCGCGATGCTGCAGGAATCGCAAAGCCTGTCGATGAACGATCGCGAGCGCCTGTTCGGCTACCTCGAAGGTTCGCGCAAGATCATTCTGGTCGAGCCGCAGGCTATGCTGACGGAGGCGTCGCGCATGCCGGGCCTCGATGGCCAGAAGATGTCGAAGTCGTACGGCAATACGATCGGCCTGCGCGAAGACGCGGAAACGATCACGAAGAAGGTCCGCACCATGCCGACCGACCCCGCGCGCGTGCGCCGCACCGACCCGGGCGATCCGGACAAGTGCCCGGTGTGGCAGCTGCATCAGGTCTACACGGACGAAGCCACGCACGAATGGGTGCAGAAGGGCTGCCGCTCGGCTGGGATCGGCTGCCTCGAGTGCAAGCAGCCGGTGATCGAAGGCATCCTGCGCGAACAGCAGCCGATGCTCGAGCGCGCGCAGAAGTACATGGACGATCCGTCGCTGTTGCGCGCGATTGTCGCCGACGGCTGCGACAAAGCCCGCAAGTTCGCCACGGAAACGATGCGCGACGTGCGCGAGGCGATGGGCCTGTCGTATAACTGATGCGCACGTCTGCGTGATGAGCACTCGCGTCGCCGCGCCGCACACTGCATCGCACGGAAACGGCGAACCGTCGTGCTGGGTGTGCCATTGGGCGCATCTGGTCGCGGCGGGCGGCGCGGTGCTCGACGTCGCGTCGGGAGCGGGGCGGCATGCGCGGTTTTTCGCGTCGCTGGGTCATCCGGTGATCGCCCTCGACCGCGACGCGGCCGCGCTCGACACGATGCGCGACGAGCCGCTCATTACCACACTCGCTGCGGATATCGAAGGCGCCGCGTGGCCCTTGCCCGACAGCGCGAAATTCGCCGCGGTCGTGGTCACGAACTACCTGCATCGGCCACTTTTCCCGCAGCTTTTACGCTCGCTCGCGCCGGGCGGCGTACTGGTTTACGAGACCTTTGCGCAAGGCAACGAAAGGGTCGGCAAACCGTCTAATCCGGCGTTTTTGCTCGCACCCGGCGAGTTGCTCGACGTGGTGCGCGGCCACCTTCGCGTGGTCGCTTTTCAGGACGGTTTTCTCGCGCAGCCGCGCCCGGCTTACGTCCAGCGGATCTGCGCAATTCTGGGGGCGGAGCGCTCAGCCGACCTTGCAGAGGCGGCACTGCCGCCTTGTTACGAGTTGGCTGGCTAATCCGCTACAATCGCGGTTTACCTGATCAAATTCATGGCGTTTCATGACTAACGGCAACCAAAGCGGCAACCAAAGCGGCACTCAAAGCGGCACTCAAAGCGGCAATCACGGCAGCACTGGCGGCGTTCAGATTCGCGGCAGCATTCCTGCTATCATCACCCCGATGCTTGAAGACGGCAGCCTCGATCTGCCGGCGTTTCGCAAACTGATCGACTGGCACATCGCAGAGGGCACGAACGCGCTGGTCGTGGTCGGCACGAGCGGCGAATCGGCCACGTTGTCGGTCGAAGAACACGTGCTGATGGTCAAGACCGCGGTCGAGCACACGGCGGGCCGGATTCCGGTGATCGCGGGCTCGGGCGGCAACTCCACCACCGAAGCGATCGAGCTCACGAAGCAGGCCAAAGAGGTCGGTGCGGACGCCACGCTGCAGGTCGTGCCGTATTACAACAAGCCGACTCAGGAAGGCATCTATCGCCACTTCGCGAAGATCGCCGAAACCGTCGATCTGCCGGTGATCCTGTACAACGTGCCGGGCCGCACCGTCGCGGACATGAGCAACGAAACCATTCTGCGTTGCGCGCAGGTGCCGGGCATCGTCGGCGTGAAGGAAGCCACTGGCAACATCGACCGCGCTGCGCATCTGATCAAGTCGGCGCCCGCGCATTTCGGCATCTACAGCGGCGACGATCCGACCGCGATCGCGCTGATGCTGCTCGGTGGTCACGGCAACATTTCGGTCACTGCGAACGTCGCGCCGCGTGCCATGAGCGAGCTGTGCAAGGCGGCGCTCGCCGCGGACGCCAGGACCGCGCGTGAGATTCACCTGAAACTCCTGTCGCTGCATAAGAACCTGTTCATCGAATCGAACCCGATTCCGGCGAAATGGGCGTTGCAGCAACTCGGTCGTGTGCAGGGCGGTATCCGCCTGCCGCTCACGCCGCTCGACGCGCAGTACCACGAAGTGGTGCGCGCCGCGCTGCGCGAAGCGGGCCTGTTGGGCTAAGCGGACGCAGAGCCGCAGCGCCCGCCAGCGCCAACCCGAGAAAGACTGCCCACCGGCATTCCCTTAACCGACGTCGATCCAGCCCACGTTCCCGGCACACTGAACCAGGCACCGCGTTCCAGCATCACGAAGGACCTCATGAAACGTTCCGCACTTTCCCTCCACGCAACCCGCATGGCGGCGCTGGCGCTTGCCCTCACGACGCTCGCCGGCTGTGACACGCTGAACGACTGGTTTGCCTCCGACCGCGTCAACTACAAGGGCGCGGGCAGCGCGCCGCCGCTGGCCGTTCCGGGCGATCTGACCACCACGCCGACCGATCAGCGCTACGTTGCGCCGCCCGCCAACCTCGCACTGGGTGGCGCGACGCAGCGTGCGGTGACGGCAGCCGGCAACACGACCGAAGGCCAGCCGACTGCACAAGACCCGCTCGGCATGCACATCGAACGCGACGGCGATCGCCGCTGGCTGGTGGTCGACGGGCGCTCGCCGGAACAACTGTGGTCGCAACTGCAGGAGTTCTGGCAGGAAAACGGCTTCGTGCTGAAAACCGACGCGCCGGCCACCGGCATCATGACGACCGACTGGGCTGAAAACCGTGCCAATATTCCGGACGACTGGTTCCGCCGCACCGTCGGCAAGGTGATCGACTTCGCGTACTCGTCGGGCATCCGCGACAGCTTCCGCACGCTGGTGTCGCGCGGGCCGTCCGCCACCACCGACATTTCGATCACGCATAGCGCGATGGAAGAGATGCTGACGGGCCAGGACAAGACGTCGTCGCGCTGGGAAGAGCGTCCGCGCGATCCGGCGCTCGAAGCACTGTTCCTCACCAAGCTGATGCAGAAGTTCGGCCTGACCGAAGCCCAGTCGAAGCAGTTGTTGACCGATGCACGCCCGGCTACCGCACCGGCCACGATCGACCAGAGCGCGGGCGCATCGACGCTTGACCTGCAGGAATCGTTCGACCGCGCGTGGTTGCGGGTGGGTCTCGCGCTCGATCGCACCAACTTCACCGTGGACAACCGCGATCGCGCAAAGGGCATCTACTACGTGCGCTACGCAGATTCGATGCAGGAACTGAAGAAGGAAGGGATCCTCGGCAAGCTGTTCTATAGCGGCAATTCGTCGTCGAAGAAGCCGGCTCAGGAATTCCTCGTCAACGTGCGCTCGAAGGGCGACACGGTAACGCAGGTAGCGGTGCTGGACGCGAACGGGCAGGTGGATAACTCGTCCGACGCGCAGCGCATCGTGTCGCTGCTGCACGCGCAACTGAACTAAGCGGGCTGTGCGGTTCGCCAGTCTCGGCAGCGGCAGTGAAGGCAATGCCTTGCTGGTGGAGGCGCAAAGCGGCGCGACCAGCACGCGCGTGCTGCTGGACTGCGGCTTTTCGGCCAAGGAAGTCGAGCGGCGCCTGACGCGGCTCGGCGCTGGCGTCGAAGGCCTCGATGCCATTCTGATCACGCATGAACACAGCGACCACATTGGCAGCGCGCTAACGCTGGCGCGCAAGTGGTCGATTCCGCTGTATATGAGCTGGGGCACCGCCCGCGCGGTGGGCGCCGACGAAGCCGATGTCGACCTGCAGGTGCTGTGGGGCGACGAAGCGGTGGCGATCGGCGACCTCAGCATCCTGCCTTACACCGTTCCCCACGACGCCCGCGAGCCGCTGCAATACGTGCTCTCGAATGGTGCAAGCCGGCTCGGCGTGCTGACCGACGTTGGCACCTCGACGCCGCACATCAGTGCCGTACTGAGCGGTTGCGACGCGCTGGTGCTCGAATGCAATCACGACGTGCGGATGCTGGCGGGCAGCCGCTATCCGCAGTCGCTGAAGGCGCGCATCGGCGGCAATCATGGGCATCTGAACAACGACGCGGCGGCTGAAATTCTGGCTTCGCTCGACCGTTCACACTTGCGCCATCTGGTCGCTGCGCATCTGAGTCAGCAGAACAACTTGCCGGAGCTGGCGCAAGCCGCGATGGCGGGTGTGCTGGGTGCGGCGCCGACCGAAGTGGTAGTGGCTTCGCAGGATGAAGGCTTTGCCTGGCTGAGTCTCTGAGTCTTGAAGCCGCCGGGTTTGGCTGTTGACGCCGTGAGTCATGTCTGACGCGACGCCGCGCAAAGAAAAACGCCCATGACGAGCAATCGTCATGGGCGTTTTTTTGAGCGGGATGCTTGCCGCGCCACGCCTCGAGGTCAAGCCTTAGTTGCGGTTGCCGCCGAAGATGCCGAGCAGCGCGAGCAGGTTGACGAACACGTTGTACAGATCCAGATAGATCGCAAGCGTGGCGGTGATGTAATTCGTTTCGCCGCCGTTCACCACCCGCTGCACGTCAAACAGCATGTAGGCCGAGAAGATCACGATCGCCATCACCGAGACCGTCAACATCAAGGCCGGCAGATGCAGGAACACGTTGGCCACCGATGCCAGCAGCAGCACGATCACGCCCATGAGCAGCCACTTGCCGAGGCCGGAGAAGTCGCGCTTGCTGACCGTGGCGATCGTTGCCATCGACGCGAAGATCACACCAGTGCCACCGAAGGCGAGCATGATCAGCGACGGGCCGTTAGAAAAACCGAGCACGAAGCTCAGGATGCGCGACAGCATCAGGCCCATGAAGAACGTGAAGCCGAGCAGTACGAAGACACCCGCTGCGTTGTCTTTGGTTTTCTGGATGGCGAACATGAAGCCGAAGGCGATCGCGAAGAAAGCCAGCATGCTCATGGCGGGACTGGTGGCGGCGAACAGCGAGAAACCGGTTGCTACGCCCACCCACGCGCCGAGCACTGTCGGAATCATGGATAGTGCGAGCAGCCAATAGGTGTTTCGTAGTACGCGGTTGCGCGTTTCGACCGTGCTGACCGCGCCAGTGCGGCCAAAGCTGTACGGATGTTCGTTCATGGTCTCTCCTTACGTCAGAAGCGTGTTGCGTCGTGGTTGTGCTGCGCCGGCCGGGATTGGGGCCGCCAGTCGCAGTGTGTCCATCCCTAAGATTGATGCGAAGGCAGGGAGTTTCAATGCCCCGAAAATGTCCACCCGGCCTACGCTACCAGCATTCAGACACGTCTGCTTGGAGTCTTTCAGTGCTGTAAGGGTTCAATCGCAATCATACACGGGAACATGCTACAATAGCGGATTCATTTAAATCTGTAACCTCTTAATTTTTTGGAGTTTTTATGGCGATCGAACGCACCCTGTCGATTATCAAGCCGGACGCAGTGGCAAAGAACGTGATCGGTCAGATCTACAGCCGCTTCGAAAACGCTGGTCTGAAGATCATCGCTTCGCGCATGGTTCACTTGTCGCGCGCGGACGCAGAGAAGTTCTACGCCGTGCACGCCGCACGTCCGTTCTTCAAGGACCTGGTCGAATTCATGATCTCGGGCCCGGTGGTCGTGCAAGTGCTGGAAGGCGAAAGCGCGATCCTGAAGCACCGTGACCTGATGGGTGCAACGGACCCGAAGAAGGCGGAAAAGGGCACGATCCGTGCTGATTTCGCCGACAGCATCGACGCTAACGCGGTGCACGGTTCGGACGCAGCTGAAACGGCTGCTGTCGAAGTCGCATTCTTCTTCCCGCAAGTGAACGTCTACTCGCGTTAATAGCCGGTTGATGCCGGTTTAACGCCTGGTTAAGCCTGGTTGATGCCTCGCGCGATTCGTGCAGCCGATTTGATTAATCGCACGAATCGCCAGGCAAAGTAGTAAGGTAAAGCAGCAGGAATGAGCGCGAACGGCATTGCGTTCATGCAGCTTGTTGCATGAACGCAGTCTCGCACTGAAATGGCAGGATTCGATATGACGAGCAGTCCCTCCGTCAACCTTCTCGACCTCGACGCCCAAGGGCTTGTCGCTTACTGCGACAGCCTGGGCGAGAAGCCGTTTCGCGCCAAGCAATTGCAGCGCTGGATTCACCAGTACAACGCTGCCGACTTCGACGGCATGACCGATCTGGCGAAGTCCTTGCGCGAAAAGCTCAAGGGGCGCGCCACGATCTCGATGCCCGGCATCGTCAGCGACCATATTTCTACCGACGGCACACGCAAGTGGCTGATCGACGTCGGTAACAGCAACGCGGTCGAAACCGTCTTCATCCCCGAAGAAACTCGCGGCACGCTGTGCGTGTCGTCGCAAGCCGGATGCGCGGTCAACTGCCGCTTCTGTTCGACCGGCAAACAGGGCTTCTCCCGCAATCTCACCACTGGCGAAATCATCGGCCAGTTGCGCATGGCCGAGTTTGCGCTGCGCGCGTCGCTTGGCGCGGCCGGCGGCCGTGCTGCGGGTGGCGAAGGCAAGGGCGAGCGCGTCGTCACGAACGTCGTGATGATGGGCATGGGCGAACCGCTGCTGAATTACGACGCAGTGGTGCCCGCCATGCGCCTGATGCTCGACGACAACGCGTACGGCCTGTCGCGCCGGCGCGTCACGCTGTCCACCTCGGGCGTGGTGCCGATGATGGACCGGCTCGGCGCCGATCTGCCGGTGGCGCTCGCGGTATCGCTGCATGCGCCCAGCGACCCGCTGCGCGACATGCTGGTGCCGCTGAACAAGAAGTACCCGCTGCGCGAATTGATGGCGGCTTGCCAGCGCTATCTGAAAGTCGCGCCGCGCGATTTCATTACGTTTGAATATTGCATGCTCGACGGCGTGAACGACAGCGAAGCGCAAGCGCGCGAATTGCTGGCCGTCACGCGCGACGTACCTTGCAAATTCAATCTGATTCCGTTCAATCCGTTCCCTGAATCGGGCCTCATCCGCTCGAAGCCGGAACAGATCAAACGGTTTGCGCAAGTGCTGATGAACGCTGGCGTCGTCACCACGGTGCGCAAAACACGCGGCGATGATATCGATGCTGCCTGCGGTCAGCTGGCCGGTGCGGTGAAAGACCGCACGCGCCTTGCTGAACGCACCGGGAAGGCAGCGAAGATAATCGAGGTTCGCGCCGTGTAATCGCACGAGGCGGCAGGGCGCAGTTGTTCGGCGGAAAGCTCCGCGAACATGTAAAACCCTTCCGCGCCGCTGGCGATTGAAAAGAAAGTTTGCAGAAGCGATCGGAAGCGGCGCACAAGGCCGCACATTTTGTTATAAACGGTCTGCGATTCGGACTTGGGGCAGTTCGCCCAGCCGGGTTGCACAAGTGAAAAAAGAATCGACGCGAAAGGATTTGGGATGAGTGAGCCGCAGCACCCGCAGCCGCACGACGTAGACACGAACGCAGACCATCCGGCGCCGGTCGCTCGGGCGGTGGTGCAGCCTGTTGGACCGTCCGGGCTGGATTCGTTGGCGGCAGTGGGCGCGCGCCTGACCCAATTGCGCGAATCGAAAGGCTGGACGATCGACGACGTATCGGCGCGCCTGAAAGTGCCTGGGGTCAAATTGCGTGCGCTCGAATCGGGCGACATTAGCCATCTGCCGGATACGACGTTCGCGCTCGGCGTGGTGCGCAGCTACGCGAAGATGCTCGGCGCGGATCCCACGCCTTTTACTCAGGCGCTGCGTCGCGAGAAGGGCGTGCCGACGCCGGATCTTTCGATGCCGGCGTCGTCGGGCAAGGATTTGCCGCGCGGCCGGGTGTCGTTGTCGCTCGGCGGCAGCGGACAAAAAAGTCGTTCGTGGTTGTGGGGTATTGCAGCGGTGATCGTCGCGGTGATCGCGCTCGGTATGTGGCATACCAATGGCGGTGATTCGTCGGCGTGGCTCGCGCGTTTGAAGGCGAGCGCGAACGGCGCGGCTGGCAGCGCGACCGGAGCATCGGGCGCGGTGGCGCAAGGGCCGGCGGCAGGCTCCAAGGCGGTGGCTGAAGCTGCGTCCGAGGCTGCGTCCGCGCCGGAAGCGCAAGCCGCAGCGGATAACTCAGGTTCGGCTACACCGATGCCCGCGCCGCTGCCGACCGGTACGGCACCGGCGTCCGCGCCGCCGGTGACGGCAGCGACCGCGGCCGCGCCGAAGGCCGGCTCGCAGGTTCAGGTCGCCGCCGTGCAAGGTGCGAGTGCGCCCACGGGCGCCGCAGCCGGCGCATCTGCCGCGGAAGCGGTAACCGCAGGCGAGGCGATCGTCGCGCTGCGCGTGACGCAAGACAGCTGGTTCAGCGTGCGTGGCAAGGACGGCAAGGAGGTATTTTCCGGCCTCGTGCGCGCGGGCGATACGAAGGAAGTGACAGGCGCGGCCCCGTTCAAGGTCACGATCGGCAACAGGGCCGGTCTCGAGTCGCTGACGCTCGACGGCCAGCCGGTCGATCCGTCGAAATATTCGGCAGCCAAGGGGAACGTGGCACGCTTCGCGCTGCCTTGATAGATACGGTATGCGTCGCGGCCAGCCGGCTGCGGCGCTTTTTCAATTCAGGCGCCACGGCTTTGGTGTGGCGCATGCGGCGTAAATGGGTTTTTCGATGCAATCCGAAGCTCAATCCCAATCCAGTAGCAAGCTTGTTTCAAGCGAGCCGGTGTTCGGCGGCCACGCGGCGCGGCGCAAGTCGCGCGCGGTCGACGTCCGTTGGGGCGGCCAGCTTGTCACGATCGGCGGCGACGCGCCGGTGCGCGTCCAGTCGATGACCAATACGGATACCGCGGATGCAATCGGCACTGCGATCCAGATCAAGGAACTGGCGCAGGCCGGTTCGGAGCTGGTGCGTATCACGGTCAACACGCCGGAAGCGGCCGCGGCCGTCCCGTCCGTGCGTGAGCAGCTCGACCGCATGGGCGTGTCGGTGCCGCTGGTCGGCGATTTTCATTACAACGGCCATCTGCTGCTGCGCGATTACCCCGCGTGCGCGGAGTCGTTGTCGAAGTACCGGATCAATCCGGGCAACGTCGGTCATGGCGCGAAGCGCGACACGCAGTTCGCGCAGATGATCGAAGCCGCGGTGAAGTACGACAAGCCGGTGCGGATCGGCGTGAACTGGGGCAGCCTCGATCAAGACCTGCTCGCGAAAATGATGGACGAAAACGCCGCGCGTTCCACGCCGTGGGAAGCGCAGAGCGTCATGTACGAAGCGCTGATCCAGTCGGCGATTGGCTCCGCGGAACGCGCTGTCGAACTCGGTTTGGCTCGCAACAAGATCATCCTGTCGTGCAAGGTCAGCGGTGTGCAGGATCTGATCGCGGTGTATCGCGAACTGGCGCGCCGTTGCGACTTCGCGCTGCATCTGGGCCTGACCGAAGCGGGTATGGGCTCGAAGGGCATCGTCGCGTCGACGGCGGCGCTGTCCGTGTTGCTGCAGCAAGGCATCGGCGACACGATCCGTATCTCGCTGACGCCGGAACCGGGCGCGCCGCGCACTGGCGAAGTGATCGTCGGCCAGGAAATCCTGCAGACCATGGGTCTGCGTTCGTTCACGCCGATGGTGATCGCGTGCCCGGGTTGCGGCCGTACCACCAGTACGCTGTTCCAGGAACTGGCGTCGCAAATCCAGACCTATCTGCGTACGCAGATGCCGGTGTGGCGCGATCAGTATCCGGGCGTCGAGAAGATGCACGTCGCGGTGATGGGCTGCATCGTCAACGGTCCGGGTGAGTCGAAGCAGGCGAACATCGGCATCAGCTTGCCGGGTTCGGGTGAAAATCCGGCCGCGCCGGTGTTCATCGACGGCGAGAAGGTCAAGACGCTGCGCGGCGAGAATATCGCGCAAGAATTTCAGCAAATCGTGAGTGACTACGTCGAGCGCCGCTATGGTCGCGCCGAAGCAGACCGCGCCGAAGCACTCAACTAAACACCGTCAATCGAAGACAGATGACTGAACAGAAGAAAAAGCTCGAAAAGCTGTCCGGCGTGAAGGGCATGAACGACATCCTTCCGCAGGAAGCCGGGCTGTGGGAATTTTTTGAAACGACCGTCAAGTCGATGCTGCGTTCGTACGGATACCAGAACATTCGTACGCCGATCATCGAGCATACGCAGTTGTTCAAGCGCGGTATCGGCGAAGTGACCGACATCGTCGAGAAAGAGATGTACAGCTTTACCGACGCGTTGAACGGCGAAAATCTGACGATGCGCCCGGAAAATACCGCGGCTGTCGTGCGCGCGGCGATCGAACACAACATGCTGTACGACGGCCCGAAGCGCCTGTGGTACGTCGGGCCGATGTTCCGTCACGAGCGTCCGCAACGCGGCCGTTACCGGCAGTTCCATCAGGTCGGCGTCGAGGCATTGGGCTTTGCCGGCCCGGACGCGGACGCTGAAATCATCATGATGTGCCAGCGTCTGTGGGACGACCTCGGCTTGATGGGCATCAAGCTCGAAATCAATTCGCTGGGTCTCGCCGAAGAGCGCGCGGCGCATCGCGTCGAGTTGATCGCGTACCTCGAAAAGCACATGGACGTGCTCGACGAAGACGCGAAACGCCGTCTCTACACGAACCCGCTGCGCGTGCTGGATACGAAGAATCCGGCGCTGCAGGAAGTCGCGCAGAACGCACCGAAACTGATCGATTTTCTTGGCGAGGAATCGCGCGCGCACTTCGAAGGTCTGCAGCGCATTCTGAAGGCGAACAACATTCCGTTCACGATCAATCCGCGTCTCGTGCGTGGTCTCGATTATTACAATCTGACCGTGTTCGAATGGGTGACGGACAAGCTCGGCGCGCAAGGCACCGTCGCGGCCGGCGGCCGTTATGATCCGCTGATCGAACAGCTCGGCGGCAAGCCGACGGCCGCATGCGGCTGGGCGATGGGCGTCGAGCGGATTCTCGAGCTGCTCAAAGAAGAAAACCTCGTGCCGGAAGACGAAGGTTGCGACGTGTACGTGGTCCATCAGGGCGACGCAGCGCGCGAGCAAGCCTTCATCATCGCCGAGCGTTTGCGCGATACGGGTCTCGATGTGATCCTGCATTGCAGCGCAGACGGCCAGGCCGCCAGCTTCAAATCGCAGATGAAACGTGCCGACGCAAGTGGCGCGGCATTCGCGGTGGTGCTCGGCGAAGACGAGATTGCCAACGGCACGGTCGGCGTCAAACCGCTGCGCGATACAAATGCTAACAGCGGTAAAAACGAGCAACATAACGTGCCCGCCGAAGACTTGACCGAATTTCTAATCAATGCGATGGTTGCAACCGCCGAAGATGGCGACGACTGATCGCAATGTCGTCGAGCCCAATGGTTCGACACGCACACGTATCAAGAAAGAGGAAATCGCCGGGCGATGAGTTACCACGACGAACAAGAATCGATTGAAAGTCTGAAAGCATGGTGGACGCAGTGGGGCAATGCAACCACGTGGATCGTGCTGGTGGCGCTGGTGGCCGCAGCCGGCTGGAACGGCTGGAATTTCTGGCAGCGGCGTCAGGCGGCGGAAGCGGCGGTGCTGTATGACCAGGTGCAGCAAGCCGTGGCATCGGGCGACAAGGCGAAGATCACGCGCGTCGCCACCGACATGGAAGACAAGTTCAGCCGCACCGCGTATGCGCAGATGACCGCGCTGGGCGCCGCGAAGGCGCTGTACGCCGCGGGCGACGAAGCTGCTGCGAAGGCCCAGCTGCAATGGACCATCGATCACGCGAAAGACGACGAGTTCAAGCAGATTGCCAAGCTGCGCCTCGCTTCTCTGCTGCTCGACGAGAAGGCCTACGACCAGGGTCTCGCGCTGCTCGCCGAACCGCAATCCGATGCGTTCAAAGGCATTGCGGCGAACGGCCGCGGTGACCTGCTCGCCGCTCAAGGCAAGCGTGACGATGCACGCGCTGCCTACAAGCTCGCGCTCGACTCGCTGTCGAAAAACGATAGCTCGGCACGCCAGTTGATTCAGTTCAAGCTGGACGCGTTGGGCGGCTAATCGTTGCATGCGGCGCGCCGCGTGCAACGGCCAACCGGTCTCCTTTAATTAATTTCCTGAATGCTTCGTCCACCGATGAATCTGCTGAAACGTTACGCTGTGCCCGTTGCCTGTGCGATGACCGTCCTCACCATGGCGGCTTGCTCATCCACGAAAGACGAGCGCCGCGTGCCGACGCCGCTCACCGAGTTCAAACCCGTGCTCGACGTGCAGCAGGCGTGGAAGACGAGCGTGGGCAAAGCAGGGCGCTATCTGTTCTCGCCGGTCGCGGTCGGCAACGCGGTGTACGCGGCCGGCGCGAACGGCTCGGTCGCGAAGATCGATGCGCAGACCGGCAAGGACATCTGGCGCGTCAAGCTGCACGACGACCTCTCGGCGGGCGTCGGCAGCGACGGCACGCTGACGGCGGTCGGCGGCCTGAAGGGTGACGTCTACGTGCTCGGCGCTGACGGCAAGCAACTGTGGACGGCGAAGGCGCCCGGCGAAATCATTTCGCCGCCCTTAGTCGGCAACGGTCTCGTGGTCGTGCGCACGGTCGACGGTCAGATCGTCGCGTTCAATGCGCAAACCGGCGAGCAGAAGTGGAATTACCGCAACCGCGCGGTGCCGCTGAATCTGCGCGTGTCGTCGGGCATGACGTTCGCGGGCGACGTGGCGGTGCTGGCCGGTTTCCCGGGTGGCGCGTTCGCTGCGATCAACCTGCAAACCGGCGATAACTACTGGCAGACGCCGGTGTCGTACCCGAAGGGCGTGACCGAAGTCGAGCGGATCAATGACGTGACGGGTCCGCCCACGCTGGTCGGTTCGCAAACGTGCGCCGTGACTTTCCAAGGCCAGATTGGCTGCTTCGATGCGAACTCCGGCCGCGCGGTCTGGGAAAAAGCGTTCTCGAGCACGAGCGGTCTGGCGCAGGATGATCGCGCCGTGGTGGCGGGCGACGACTGGTCGGTGGTGTCGGCGTTCGACGTCAACACTGGTGCGCCGCTCTGGAAGAACGACAAGCTGAAGAACCGCGACGTCGGCGTGCCGTACCTGCTGGGCCACGCCGCAGTGCTGGGCGACTATCAGGGCTACGTGCATTTCCTGTCGCGCGACGACGGTACGCTCGTGGCTCGAGTGAAGACAGACGGCAGTGCGATTACCGCCGCGCCGGTTCTCGCCGGCGAAACGCTGGTGGTGCAGACGCACGACGGCGATCTGTACGGCTACCGCCCGCGATAATCTCACGGGCATTGGAGTTAAGCGTGCAGGCCGGCTTCGCCGGCCGCGCGCGTTTTTAGAGAAAAATATTCCGCCGGACTGGCTGGTCCGGCAAGTCGGATCAGAAACGGCCCGCGTGGCCATGGGTGGCTGCTTGCGGCGCCATCTTCGACGGCAACAGCAGTGAATCGCATTGAACTGGCATGCGCGCCGTCGAGCAAAGAAGACTGAACCTGGCGGCCCATTGGCGCTGCCCATACAGCCAAACCCCCGTCCGCCCGGGTGCGCATATTGACAGCACATCCGGGGCCGGCCGAATTCGTGATAATTTTCGTCAAACGCTGCCGTGTAGCGGCCGCATGGCGTCGCTACGCGGGCGGTCGATTCCGATCCCGCGTTTCACCGTGAACAACATCTGATGAAACCCGTTATTGCCCTGGTTGGGCGCCCCAATGTGGGGAAATCCACGCTGTTCAACCGTCTCACGCGTTCGCGTGATGCGCTGGTTGCCGACCTGCCCGGTCTCACCCGCGATCGCCATTACGGCGAAGGGCGCACCGGCGAGCGGCCGTATCTGGTCGTCGATACCGGCGGCTTCGAGCCGGTCGCGAAAGAAGGCATCCTGCACGAGATGGCGCGTCAAACCCGCCAGGCGGTCGAGGAATCGGACATCGTGGTGTTCATCGTCGATGGCCGTAACGGTCTCGCGCCGCAGGACAAGACGATCGCCGACTACCTGCGCAAGACCGGCCGGCCGATCTTCCTCGTCGTCAACAAGGCGGAGGGGATGAAGTACAGCACGGTGGCCGCCGACTTCTACGAACTCGGTCTCGGCGACCCGCGCGCGATTTCCTCGGCGCACGGCGACGGCGTGACAGAAATGATCAACGAGGCGCTCGGCGTCGCTTACGCAGGTCAGCCGGAAGAAGGCGAAGACGAGAAAGAAGCGCGCGGGGTGAAGATCGCCATCGTCGGCCGGCCGAACGTCGGCAAGTCGACGCTGATCAACGCGCTGGTCGGTGAAGAGCGCGTGATCGCGTTCGACATGCCGGGCACCACGCGCGATTCGATTTATGTCGACTTCGAACGCCAGGGCAAGCCCTACACGCTGATCGACACCGCCGGTTTGCGACGCCGCGGCAAAGTGTTCGAAGCGATCGAGAAATTCTCGGTAGTGAAGACGCTGCAATCGATCTCGGACGCGAACGTCGTGATCCTGCTGCTCGACGCGCGCCAGGACATTTCGGAACAGGACGCCCACATCGCCGGCTTCGTTGTGGAGCAGGGCCGTGCGCTGGTGGTGGGCGTGAACAAGTGGGACGGTCTGGATCCGCATGTGCGCGAGCGCACCAAGGCCGACTTGCAACGCAAACTAAAATTTCTGGACTTTGCCAAATTCCACTTCATTTCAGCTGCGGAAAAAACCGGAATTGGCCCGCTGATGCGCTCGGTCGACGATGCCTACAAGGCGGCCATGGCCAAGCTGCCGACGCCGAAGCTCACGCGCGCGCTGATCGACGCAGTGGAATTCCAGCAGCCGCGCCGACGCGGTCCGGTGCGCCCGAAACTGCGTTACGCACACCAGGGCGGACAGAATCCGCCGATTATCGTGATTCACGGGAACGCGCTCGACGCGATCACCGAAACGTACAAACGCTACCTCGAAAACCGCTTCCGGGAAACTTTCGCGCTGACCGGGACTCCATTGCGCATAGAGTTCAGATCATCCACGAACCCTTACGCGGACAAAGGCTGAAACCCGCGTGTGCGTTGGGTTTGGCCGGGTGGCCAGGGCCCTCGCGCAAAAATGAAAATCGGCTATAGTGTAGCGGTTGACGGCGGATCTCTTTTTCCTTCATCGTCAATTCAGTCAACCTGCAAAAAAATACGGAGTTTGCTATGAGCAACAAAGGGCAATTGTTACAAGACCCGTTTTTGAACGCACTGCGTAAAGAGCACGTGCCGGTGTCGATCTATTTGGTCAACGGCATCAAGCTTCAAGGGAACATCGAATCGTTCGACCAGTACGTCGTGTTGCTCCGGAATACGGTCACCCAGATGGTCTACAAGCACGCCATTTCGACTGTCGTGCCTGCCCGTCCGGTGAATTTCCACCCGGATTCCGAACAGTCCTAACCCCCGTCGCGGCCGGCGTAGCGTCGCCCGTTGGCGATTACTCCCGGCCGCCTCATTTTGATACCCTCCAATTTGATCAATGCAGCGCTTGTCGGCATCGACTTCGGTAAGATCGATTTCGAAGCCAGTCTCGAAGAACTCAGCCTGCTCGCGCAAAGCGCGGGTGCGAATCCCTTAGTCACCCTCACCGGACGCCGGTCCAGCCCCGATGCCAAGATGTTCGTCGGCAGCGGCAAGGCCGAAGAACTGCGTCTTGCGTGTGAGGCGAACGACATCGAACTCGTCATTTTCAACCACGCTCTGGCCCCTGCGCAGCAGCGCAATCTGGAGCAGGCGCTTAACCGCCGCGTGGTTGATCGCACCAGTCTCATCCTCGACATTTTTGCGCAACGCGCCCGCAGCCACGAAGGCAAGCTTCAGGTGGAGCTCGCGCAATTGCAGTATCTGTCGACGCGGCTGATCCGCGCGTGGACCCACCTCGAACGGCAGAAGGGCGGTATCGGTTTGCGCGGTCCCGGCGAAACGCAGCTCGAAACCGACCGCCGTTTGATCGGCGAGCGCATCAAGGCGCTCAAGACGCGGCTCGAAAAGCTGCGTCGCCAGCACGGCACGCAGCGCCGCCAGCGCTCGCGCAACCAGACCATGTCCGTCTCGCTGGTCGGCTACACGAACGCGGGCAAATCCACGCTCTTCAACGCGCTGACCAAGGCCCAGGCGTACGCCGCCGACCAGCTGTTCGCCACGCTGGACACCACGTCGCGGCGCGTCTATCTCGGCGACGAGGCCGGCCAGGTGGTGGTGTCCGATACGGTCGGTTTCATCCGCGAATTGCCTCACCAGCTGGTCGCGGCTTTCCGCGCCACCCTCGAGGAAACCATTCACGCCGACCTGCTGCTGCATGTGGTAGATGCGTCGAGCGCCGTGCGGCTCGATCAGATCGATCAGGTGAATGAGGTGCTGCACGCAATCGGTGCGGACACCATCCACCAGGTGCTGGTGTTCAACAAGATCGACGCGGTGCCGGAGCTGGCGGCCCGTGGCGAGGCGGTCGAGCGGGACGAGTATGGTAATATTTCGCGCGTCTTTTTGAGCGCGCGCACGGGGCAAGGGCTGGATACATTGCGCGCTGCCATCGCTGAAATCGCTACTGCCGAACCTCTTCCCGATACGCTGGTCGATCTGTCGGAAGAAGACCGGTCGGCAGCACCACGCGACGACCGCAAGGTCCCAGAACTCGGGCACTGACCCGTTCCAATTGCACTGACCCGCTGTCTACTCTGGTGAACGAACACAGGTGAACGATTACAACGAGCGGAGTATCTGGCTGCGCATGCGCGCCATGCTTTCACTGAACGATCCGCGCTGGGGCCGGGGCGACGGCAATGGCGACCGGCAACGGCCCAACGAACCCAGGCGTCCGCAGAACGGAAAGGACGGCGAAGGCCCACCCGATCTCGACGAAATGTGGCGCGATTTCAACCGCCGCCTGAGTCGCGTGTTCGGCCGCAAAGGCGGGGGCATCGGCGGTGGCCGCCCGGACAACGGCCGCGGTGCGCGTATCGGTGTGGGCATCGTAATCGGCGTGCTGATCGCGATCTATCTCGGCAGCGGCGTGTTCGTCGTGCAGGACGGGCAGGCCGGCGTCGTGATGCAGTTCGGCCAGTACCGCTACAGCGCGGGGCAGGGTGTGCACTGGCGTCTGCCGTATCCGTTCGAAACACATGAGGTCGTCAATGTCGGCCAGATCCGTCAGGTGGAGATCGGCCGCAACAACGTGGTGCGTCTCGCGAATGTGAAGGACGCGTCGATGCTGACGCACGACGCCGATATCGTCGACGTGCGCTTTGCCGTGCAATACCAGGTGCGCAAGCCGACCGACTATCTGTTTCGCAGCGTCGATCCCGATCAGAGCGTGATGCAGGCCGCGCAGGCGGCGGTGCGCAGCGTCGTCGGCGCACGCAGCACCAACGACATTCTCTATCAGGATCGCGAAACAATTCGTCAGCAACTGATGGCGTCGATCCAGCAATCCCTGGATGAATACCAGTCCGGCCTCGCCGTGACCGGTGTGACGATCCAGGGCGTGCAGGCGCCCAGCCAGGTGCAGGCCGCTTTCGACGAAGCCGCCAAGGCGCGTCAGGATAACGAACGCGCCAGGCGAGAAGCGCAGGCCTATGCCGCAGAGCTGCTGCCGCGCGCGCAAGCCGACGTGGCGCGCCAGATCGACGAAGCGAAAACCTACAGCGACAAAACGATCGCCCAGGCGCAAGGCGATGCCGAGCGGTTCAAGCAGGTCTACGCGCAGTACTCGAAAGCGCCCGCAGTGATTCGCGAGCGCATGTACATGGAAACCATGCAGCAGATCTATTCGAATACGACCAAGGTGTTTGTGGACAGCAAGAGCGGCAACAACGTGCTGTATCTGCCGCTCGACAAGCTGGTCGAGCAGACTCGCCAGCGCGTCGCCGAGGCCGCGTCCGCCACGACGGGTGCCGCGTCCGCTGCCGCACCGCAAGTTGCGAGCGGCGCTGCCGCATCGTCTGCGGCAACTGCGGGTGCCTCCGCGCCAGCCGCGGTCGCGACGCCGGCCAGCCAGCCTGCCTCCGGCAGCGACGCGCTGCGTTCACGCGACTCCTTCCGCAGTCGCATGCGCGAAGACGACGTTCAATAAGGGGCGCAGAACATGAATAAAATCATTGCGCTCGTCGTGGCTATCGTCATCGTGCTGTTCGCGGCATCGTCGACGGTGTTCGTCGTCGATCAGCGGCATATGGCGGTGCTGTCGTCGCATGGCGACAGCGCGCCCACCTTGCTCGGCCCCGGTCTGCACGTGAAACTGCCGCCGCCGCTGCAAACGGTCACGCTGGTCGACAACCGCATCCAGACGCTCGACGCGCCGGATGAAGACCGCTATGTCACGTCCGACAAAACCGATCTGCTGGCCAATCCGGTCATCAAATATCGCGTTACCGATCCGCTGAAGCTGCTCGCCGAAACCAGGGGCGACGTGCAAAGCCTGCCCGACCGGCTGGCCTCGCTGTCGCGCAGCGCGCTCGGCGATGCGTTCGGCAAGTACACGCTGTCCGATGCGCTCGCCAAACAGCAGAACCTCGCTGACGAAGCGCGCGGCACGATGGAAAAGACCGCGGCCTCGCTAGGCGTCTCGGTGCTCGCTGTGCAATTGACGCGCGTCGATTTTCCGGCGGCAATGGCCGATTCAGTCTACAAGCGCATGATCGCCGCGCGCCAGCAGGTCGCGAATGACGAGCGTGCGAAGGGCGCCGCCGAGGCCGGTCAGATCAAGGCCGATGCAGTCGGCCAGCAACAGGCAATACTCGCGGACGGCTACCGTCAGGCGCAGACCATCAAGGGCGAGGGCGATGCCAAGGCCGCGGAAATTGCCGCCGACGCGTTCGGCCGCGATCCGCAGTTCTACCAGTTCTATCAAAGCATGCAGGCGTACAAGAGCACCTTCAAGCCGGGCGACGTCATCGTGGTCGACCCGAGCAGCGAGTTCTTCCGCTTCATGCGTAGCCCGACCGGTGGCGGCGCCGCCCCGGACGCCGCCGCGGCACCGCGCAAACACTGATAACCGGAGCGCCGCGGCATCCGCATCGCGGCACCCTCACTCGCATGGACATAGCCGGCTCGTTACTGCTCGCGATCGCATTGATGCTGATTATCGAGGGGATGTTCCCGTTCGTTTTTCCGAGCGCCTGGAGCGACACGTTTCGTAAAATAGCGGAGCGTCCGTCGCATCAGATTCGTATCGGCGGCCTGATCGTGATGGTGCTCGGGCTGATTCTGCTGTTTATCGTGACCTGAAGGGGCGCTCCGTAACGACCTGACGGCGCGCTCTGCTGCGCAACGGCAGCGAGCGTCGCGGCACGGGTCGAGGGCCGAGGCCGGCGGCAAAGTCTGTCCAGATGCCCGGCGATAGCCGCCAAAATCGAGGCGCCGCCCGCCATTCACTTTCACTTACCGGCGCACCCAGCCGCCGTGTGCAACGTCGTAGGACTGTATCGATGTCGACCTGGTTACTTCCCGAGAATATTGCCGACGTGCTGCCGTCGGAAGCCCGCAAGATCGAAGAGTTGCGGCGCCACTTGCTGGACCGTTTCCGCTCGTACGGCTACGAGATGGTGATGCCGCCGCTGCTCGAGTACATCGAGTCGCTACTCACGGGCGGCGGGCACGATCTGAACCTGCGCACCTTCAAGCTCGTCGATCAACTGTCCGGGCGCACGCTCGGTCTGCGTGCCGACATGACGCCGCAGGTCGCGCGTATCGATGCGCACTTGCTGAACCGTCAGGGCGTGACGCGTCTTTGCTATGCGGGCAACGTCGCGCATACGCGTCCGCGCGGCTTGCACGCCACGCGCGAGCAGATCCAGATCGGCGCGGAAATCTACGGCCACGCCGGCCTCGAAGCGGATCTGGAAATCCAGCAGCTGATGCTCGACGCGCTGCGTCTGGCCGGCCTCGCGAAAGTGCGGCTCGATTTGTGCCACGCGGGCGTGCTCGCTGCGCTGATCGACGGCGAGCCGGCCGCGGCCGAACTGGGCCAGTCGCTCTACGATGCGCTGGCGGGCAAGGACGTGCCGCGTCTGGCCGAATTGACCGCCGATCTCGCGCCCGTCACGCGCGACGCACTGCGCGCGCTGCCCACGCTGTACGGCGACGCTTCGGTGCTTGCCGACGCCCGTGCGCGTTTGCCGAACGCGCCGGCCATCGCCCGCGCGCTCGACGACCTCGCGTTCCTCGCGAGCCAGGTGGACGGCGCCGAAGTGATGATCGATCTCGCTGATCTGCGCGGTTATGCGTACCACAGCGGCGTGATGTTCTCGGCGTATGTCGACGGCGTGCCGAATGCGGTCGCACGCGGCGGCCGTTACGACCACGTCGGCCAGGCCTACGGCCGGGCGCGCGCGGCAACCGGCTTCTCGCTCGATCTGCGCGAAGTGGCGCGCATCTCGCCGGTCGAAGCCCGCAGCAGCGCTATTCTTGCGCCGTGGCAGCATGACGATGCACTGCGCGTGAGCGTCGCCGCGTTGCGCGATGCCGGCGAAGTGGTGATCCAGGCGCTGCCGGGCCACGAACACGATCTGGACGAGTTCGCTTTCGACCGCATGTTGGTCGAGCGCAACGGCGCGTGGGTCGTCGAGGCCCGTTCCTGAGCGCAAATTTGCAGGCCGCCTTGGGGGGCTCCCAAGGGCATTTCAAAAGGCGTCCGAAGCGGCTTGCAAAGCGACATACAACACCTGCGCGGCCACCGGCCGCGCTATTTTCGATATACCCACCATAACGTGCATACCGTTGAGCGGAAACGGAAAAATTCGGAAGGTTCCGCGAACATAGGTAGAATACGTTTTTAACCAGCTTACGAAACAACATGTCTGCCAGCGCAGTGAATGTGAACCCCGGGCGTAACGTCGTCGTCGTGGGGACCCAGTGGGGTGATGAAGGCAAGGGCAAGATCGTCGACTGGCTGACGGACCACGCCCAAGGCGTCGTTCGCTTCCAGGGCGGTCACAATGCCGGTCACACGCTTATCATCGGCGGCAAGAAAACCATCTTGCGTCTGATTCCGTCGGGCATCATGCATCCCGGCGTCGCGTGCTACATCGGCAATGGCGTCGTGTTGTCGCCGGAAGCGCTGTTCAAGGAAATCGGCGAGCTCGAAGCCGCCGGGGTCGATGTCCAGAATCGCCTCTTCATTTCCGAAGCCACCACTCTGATCCTGCCGTACCACATCGCTATCGACCAGGGCCGCGAAGCGCGCCGTGGCGCGAGCAAGATCGGCACGACCGGCCGCGGCATCGGCCCGGCTTACGAAGACAAGGTGGCGCGCCGCGGTCTGCGCGTGCAGGACCTGTTCGATCCGGTCACCTTCGCCGAACGTCTGCGTGAAAATCTCGACTATCACAACTTCGTGCTGACGCAGTACCTGGGCGTCGCCGCTGTCGACTTCCAGCAAACGCTCGACACGATGCTGAGCTATGCCGACCGTCTGAAGCCGATGGTGACCGACGTGTCGCGCCGTCTGTACGACGAGAACGCCGCCGGCAACAACCTGCTGTTCGAAGGCGCGCAAGGCACGCTGCTCGATATCGACCACGGCACGTATCCGTTCGTCACGTCGAGCAATTGCGTGGCCGGTGCGGCCACCGCGGGCGCTGGCGTCGGTCCGCAAAAGCTGAACTACATTCTCGGCATCACCAAGGCGTACTGCACGCGCGTCGGTTCGGGCCCGTTCCCGAGCGAACTGTACGACGCGGATAACGCCGCCCGTCAGGAAGCGATCGGCCTCGAACTGGCGACCGTCGGCAAGGAATTCGGTTCGGTCACGGGCCGTCCGCGCCGCACCGGCTGGCTCGACGCCGCCGCGCTGCGCCGCTCGATCCAGATCAACGGCGTGTCAGGTCTGTGCATGACCAAGCTCGACGTGCTCGACGGCCTTGACGAAGTGAAGCTGTGCGTCGGCTATAGGGTCGACGGCAAGCATGTCGACCTGCTGCCGCGTGGCGCATCGGAAGTTGCGCGTTGCGAACCGGTGTACGAAACCTTCGCGGGCTGGAAGGAAAGCACCGTCGGCATCAAGGAATGGGACAAGCTGCCGGCGAATGCGCGTGCGTATCTGTCGCGTGTGCAGGAAGTCGCGGGCATTCCGATCGACATGGTGTCGACCGGTCCGGATCGCGACGAAACCATTCTGCTGCGTCATCCGTTCAAGGTTTAAGCCATGGTGCAAGGTGTGCCCATGATTGCGATGAAAGATCCGCGCAACGACGACAAGAACCTGTGGGTCGGCTGGGACGAGTATCACCGGCTGATCGAACTGCTGGCGCTGGCCGTGCATGAATCGGGCTGGAAGTTCGACCAGATCCTGTGTCTCGCGCGCGGCGGTTTGCGCGTCGGCGATCAGCTGTCGCGTATCTACGATCTGCCGCTGGCCATTCTCGCCACCAGTTCGTACCGTGAAGCGGCCGGCACGGAGCAGGGCGAACTCGACATTGCGCAATACATCACGATGACGCGCGGCGAGCTGTCCGGCAACGTGCTGCTGGTCGACGATCTGGTCGATTCCGGCGTGACGCTGGCGCGCGTGCAGCAGCATCTGAAGGAACGCTATCCGGCCATCACGTCGGTGCGCTCGGCGGTGCTGTGGTACAAGGGCTGCTCGAAGGTGAAGCCCGACTATCACGTGCAGTATCTGCCCACGAACCCGTGGATTCATCAGCCGTTCGAGGAGTGGGACACGGTTCGTCCGCATAACCTCGGCGCATGGATCAAGCGCGGTATGGCGCAAGCGCAGGAGTCGTCGGGGGCGTGATGCGCGCAGCGACATCGCGCGTATTGAGTCGCATCCAGAAGACGGAGCCCGGTTGGGCTCCGTTTTTTTGTGTCCGCGGCGTGCGAATGGGGCTTCGGATGCGCCGTCGCTATGGTGGTGCCGGCGAAGGTCCTGATGTGGCAGACGCCTTCAAATCGCAGTGCTACACTGCGCGGACCATCCACGTGGTGTATCCACAACAAACCGGGCGGCGCCAAGCGGGCAGTTTAGAATAGCGGTCGTTTTTTCCGCCCAGGGAACGGATTTCCTCGCGTCTATGACAGATAACAATCACGTGCACAAACAGCCTCTGCCTTCCCTCGCGCTTGCCGCGATCGGAGTGGTATTCGGCGATATCGGCACGAGCCCGTTGTACGCGCTGAAAGAAGCGTTCAGCCCGTCACACGGCATTCCGCTGACCGATCAATCGATTCTGGGCGTGATTTCGCTGCTGTTCTGGGCGATCGTGATCGTGGTCTCCGTCAAGTACGTGTTGTTCGTGATGCGCGCGGACAACAACGGCGAAGGTGGCGTCCTCGCGCTGATGGCGCTGGCGCTGCGCTCGTTTAGCGAGAAGTCGAAAGCGGCCGGCTTGCTGATGATGCTCGGGATCTTCGGCGCCTGCATGTTCTATGGCGACGCGGTGATTACGCCCGCCATCTCGGTGATCTCGGCGGTGGAAGGTCTGGAGATCGCCGCGCCCAATCTGTCCCATCTCGTGGTGCCGCTGACGATCGTGATCCTCGTGCTGTTGTTCTGGATCCAGCGGCACGGCACCGCCACCGTCGGCCGCCTGTTCGGACCGATCATGGTGCTGTGGTTCCTGGTGCTCGCCGCGCTTGGCCTGTGGCATATCGTGCAATCGCCGAACGTGATCCGCGCACTGAACCCGTATTACGCCTACACCTTTATGGCCACGCACGTGTTGCAGGCCTACGTGGTGCTCGGCTCGGTCGTGCTGGTGCTGACCGGCGCCGAGGCGCTGTACGCCGATATGGGCCACTTCGGCGCGAAGCCGATCCGCATGGCGTGGTACGTGCTTGTGATGCCTTCGCTGGTGCTGAATTATTTCGGCCAGGGCGCGCTTCTGATGCACGACGCGAAGGCCATCGAAAACCCATTCTTCCTGCTCGCACCCGATTGGGCGTTGCTGCCGCTTGTCGTGCTGTCTACCGTGGCGACAGTGATCGCATCGCAAGCAGTGATTTCCGGCGCCTATTCGTTGACGAGCCAGGCGATCCAGCTCGGCTACGTGCCGCGCATGAAGATCCTGCACACGTCCGAACTGGCGATCGGCCAGATCTACGTGCCGGTGGTGAACTGGATGCTGCTGTTCATCATTCTGTGCATCGTGATCGCGTTCAAGAGCTCGGATAACCTCGCCGCCGCGTACGGTATCGCGGTGACCGCGACCATGGTGATCACCACGGTCCTCGCCTGCGTCGTGATGGTGAAGGTGTGGAAATGGAACAAGCTCCTCGTGGCGCTGATCATCGGCGTGTTCATGGTGGTCGATCTGGGCTTTTTCGGCGCCAATCTGCTGAAGGTCGAAGAGGGCGGCTGGCTGCCGCTCTGTATCGGCGCGCTGCTGTTCTTCCTGCTGATGACGTGGTTCAAGGGCAGGATGATCGTCAAGGAACGTACAGCCGCCGACGGTATTCCGCTGATGCCGTTCCTGCAAGGTTTGCTCGCACATCCACCGCATCGCGTGTCGGGTACCGCGATCTATCTGACCGGCAGCGATTCGCTCGTGCCGGTGAGCCTGCTGCACAACCTCAAGCACAACAAGGTGCTGCATGAGCGCACCATCTTCCTGACTTTCGTGACGCGAGATATTCCGTACGTGAACGACGCGGAACGCGTGACGGTGAAGGATATCGACGGCGGTCTGTATCTCGTCAAGGCGGCGTACGGTTTCAATGAAACGCCCGACGTGAAGGCCGTGTTACTCGAGGTGGGCCGCACGCACGACATGACGTTCGAGATGATGGACACGTCGTTCTTCCTCGCGCGTGAAACGGTGGTGCCGACGCAATTGCCGGGCATGTCGGTGTGGCGCGAGCGCGTGTTCGCGTGGATGCATCAGAACGCAGCCAAGCCGACCGACTTCTTCAGCATTCCAGCGAATCGGGTCGTGGAGTTGGGCACGAAGATCGAGATCTGACGGACCTCGTTTCAACGTGCCTCGCGTGTTGAGGCGGCAAACAAAAAGCCCACGCAGTTGCGTGGGCTTTTTGTTTGCCGCCTGATCTCATGAGTGAGCATCAGCGACGTCAGCGCGCGAGTGCATCACGCGCTGAACGCACGAGCCTATTTCTGCTTGAGCTTGGCGAACGCAGCGGCCATCGCGCCGCCCGGTTCCGGCTCGCGCGAGCGCTGTTGCGGTGCGCCGCGTCCGCCGCCGTTCGAACGGCCGAAGCCGCCGCGATCCTGCTGGGCGCCGCCGCCGCTGCGCGGTGCTGCCGCTGCGCCGAACTCGTCATCCAGACGCATCGTCAGCGCAATCCGCTGGCGCTTGACGTCGACCTCAAGCACTTTCACCTTGACGATCTGACCAGCCTTGACCACTTCGTGCGGGTCTTTGATGAACTTGGTCGACATTGCCGACACGTGCACCAGACCATCCTGATGCACGCCCACGTCGATGAACGCGCCAAAGGCCGCCACGTTCGTCACGACGCCTTCGAGCACCATGCCCGGCGTCAGATCGCTGACCTTCTCGACGCCTTCGCGGAAAGTTGCGGTCTTGAACTCGGGGCGCGGATCGCGGCCCGGCTTTTCGAGTTCGAGCAGAATGTCGCGCACGGTCGGCAGGCCGAAACGTTCGTCGACGAATTCCGCCGGCGACAGACCACGCAGCGCGTCGCGATTGCCGAGCACTTCACCCACATGCTTGCTGATCTTCGCGAGCATCCGTTCGACGACCGGATACGCTTCCGGGTGAACCGACGAGCGGTCGAGCGGGTTCTCGCCGTTGTTGATACGCAGGAAGCCCGCGGCTTGTTCGAACGTCTTGTCGCCCAGACGCGGCACCTTGCGCAGGTGTTCGCGCGACGGGAACGGGCCGTTCGCATCGCGGTAATCGACGATGTTGCGCGCGAGTGTCGCGTTCAGACCCGACACGCGCGCGAGCAGTGCGACCGACGCCGTATTCGCATCCACGCCGACCGCGTTCACGCAATCTTCGACCACCGCATCCAGCGAACGCGCCAGTTCGCGCTGATTCACGTCGTGCTGGTACTGGCCGACACCGATTGCCTTCGGCTCGATCTTCACGAGTTCAGCGAGCGGGTCCTGCAGACGGCGCGCGATCGACACCGCACCGCGCAGCGACACGTCCATCTCGGGGAATTCCTTCGCCGCGAGTTCCGACGCCGAGTACACCGACGCGCCGGCTTCGGACACGACGATCTTCTGCAGCTTGAACTCCGGATGGCGCGCGATCAGTTCGCTCGCGAGCTTGTCCGTCTCACGCGACGCCGTGCCGTTACCGATGCTGATCAGCTCGGCTTGCGTCTGCGCGCAGATGCGCGCGAGTTTCGCGATCGAGCCGTCCCAATCGCGGCGCGGCTCGTGCGGATAGATCGTGTCGGTGACGAGCACCTTGCCGGTCCGGTCGACCACGGCGACCTTCACGCCGGTGCGCAGCCCCGGATCGAGGCCGATCACGGCCTTCGGGCCCGCCGGCGCGGCCAGCAGCAGATCCTTCAGATTGCGTGCGAACACGCGAATCGCTTCGTGCTCGGCTTCGTCGCGCAGATTGGTCAGCAGTTCGTTTTCGAGGTGCGGCTGCACCTTCACGCGCCAACACCAGCGGCACACGTCGGAGAGCCACTTGTCGGCCGGCCGGTTCTGATTGGCGATGCCGAAATGCCGTGCGATCAGCGCTTCGCCCGGATGCGGCACCTGCGCGTCGAGTTCTTCGCCGAGGCCCAGCTTGACCATCAGCACGCCGGCGTTGCGGCCGCGGAACAGCGCCAGCGCGCGATGCGACGGCACGGTCTTGATGGTTTCCGCATAGTCGTAGTAATCGCGGAATTTTTCTTCTTCCGCGTTTTCCTTGCCTTCGACCACCTTGGACGACACCACGCCCTGGTTGAACAGGTAATCGCGCAGCTTGCCGAGCAGTTCGGCGGTTTCGCCGAATTGTTCGGAAAGGATATCGCGCGCGCCGTCGAGCGCGGCCTTGACATCCGCGACGCCTTTCTCGGCGTCCACGTAAGCGGCGGCTTCGGTTTGCGGGTCGAGCAGGGGATTGGCCAGCAGCGCGTCGGCAAGCGGCTGAAGGCCGGCTTCGCGGGCGATCTGCGCGCGCGTACGGCGCTTGGGCTTATACGGGAGATACAGGTCTTCCAGAACCTGCTTGCTGTCGGCGCCTTCGATCGCGGCGCGCAACTCGTCGGTGAGCTTGCCCTGTTCGTCGATGCTGGCGACGATCGCGGCGCGCCGGTCTTCCAGCTCGCGCAGATACAGCAGGCGTTCCTCGAGATTGCGCAGTTGCGTGTCGTCGAGGTTGTCGGTCACTTCCTTCCGGTAGCGGGCGATGAACGGAACAGTCGCTCCTTCGTCGAGAAGTTGCACCGCGGCCGCGACCTGGCGCGGCTGGACGGACAGTTCGGCGGCGATGCGCTGTACGATCTTGAGTGCTACGGTTTCCGTCATAAGGTCTTGGTGTTCCTGCCGGACTCAATCAAAGGCCGCGCTACGACACGTCGGGGCACGCCGGGCGTGCGCACTGCGGCCAGGTTGCTGAAGCGGGGCATTTTGCCATAAATGCCAAAGGGCTCAACCGCAGGGTGATAGAATTTCGGGCATGTTCCGTTGACGATCTACGACGTTGCCGATCTCCTTGTCCCTCAACCGCCTGGGCTCCCGCTTGGTCTCTCGCTTGTCACAATTGCCGTCACTTTTGCCGCTTTCGCCACTCACTTCGCTTATGTCGTCGGTGCGGTCCGTGTTCAAGTTCGCGCGCATGTCCAATGGGACGTCTTTTGTGTCGTGCGCCATCGCCGCCTCGATTACCGCCTCGATCGCCGTATGTGCGCCAGCTTCGGCGCAGCAGCAGCCCGCAGCGCCGATCGGCAGCAGCGCGGCGTTGTCCGCGGGTGGTCTCGCGCCGGCGGCCGCTTCCGGCGCGCAGGCCTCGGGCGCTGTGGACAATACGGGCGCCGGCAGCGCGGAACCCTCCGGCAACAGCTTCGAAGCGCGGCAAAAAGTCCTGGACCAGCGCAGCGAGGAGAATAACTATCGCTACGCCGTCGCCGAGCACGATTGTTATAGCAAGTTCCTGGTGAACTACTGTCTCGGCAAGGCGCGCGACAGAATGCGTATGGTGCAGGCCGACATTCGCAAGGAGCAGCTCGCGCTCGACGGCGAACAGCGCGCGGCGCGGGCCCGTCAGCGCGACGAACAGGCTGCGCTCAAACGCGCGCAGGACGAAGCGAACGCGCCGCAGCGCGCCGCCGAGGACGCGCGTAACGCGCAGGCGTACGAGGACAAGCAGCGTCAGCACCAGCTCGATCAGGCGCAGCGCGCAGCCGAGGCACCGCAGCGCAGCGCCAACGCCCAGGCGTATCAGGAAAAGCAGCGTCAGCACGCACTGGATCAGGCGCAGCGCGGCGTCAGCCCGTCGCAAGCCGCCGCCAACAGCCAGGCGTACGATCAGAAGCAGGCCGACTTCCAGCGCAAGCTCGACGAGGCGCATCGGCAGGCTGCGCAAAAGGCCCAGGAGCGCGTCCAGAAACAGCAGAGCTTCGAGAAGAAGCAGGCCGATGCGGCGCAACACAAGGCCGACGTCGAGGCGCGTCAGAAGCAGGCGGCCGAGAAGGCCGAACAGAAACGCCAGGACCAGTTGAAACAGCAGCAGCAACTCGAACAGCAGCAAAAGCAGCAGAAGCAACAGCAGCAAGGGCAGTAGCCGTTCGGTAGCCGGCTCCAGCTGGGTTGTAGCAGGGCAGTAGTCGCCAACACGTGTTTTAAGCCGGACAGCAACCTCAGGCATCGGGCCGAACCGCGCAGCCCGTGCCGCTCACGAGAGGAGGCGAGCATGCGCGATCAACATCACGTCGTCGACGCGAACACACTTCGCGACCGAATTCTGCAACTGGAATCGGAGCATAGTGGGCTCGATCGTTTGATCGACCGAATGTCGGATGAGCCCGGCATCGACGACTTCGAGTTGCAGCGCCTGAAAAAGCGCAAACTCAAAGTCAAGGACACCATCATCTTGCTGCAATTGCAGCTCGAACCGGACGCGCGAGCCTGAGTTCGCGGCCTGGCAGGCGCCGGGTCGCGTCGCGCGCGCCGGACTTTGCAGGAAACGCTTGCCTTGAATTCACCGCTTGTAACTTCATCCCGCACGAGCCCGGACGATGACGCCGCTGCGGCCGGCACTGCGCCGGCCCGCGCTGGTGCGCCCACGTTGGCCGCCGCGCTGAATCCGCGCCGCGTCGCCGAGCTCGACGATATCTTCGCCGCCGACGGCCTGCTTGCGCGTCAGATCGACGGTTACCGGCCGCGCGCGTCGCAGATCGAAATGGCGCGCGCCGTGGCCGCGGCTATGGAGGCATCGGGCCGCGCCATGCCCGAGCCCGCGATGTTCGAAGCGCAGAAGCGTCCCGCACGGCGTCTGCCGACGCAGGGCGCAGACGGAGCTGCGCCGGCCGCAGAAGCATCGGCAACCGACGAAGCGAGCGGTCTCGACGGCAGCGAAAACACGCTGATCGTCGAGGCGGGGACGGGCACCGGCAAGACCTATGCGTATCTGGTGCCGGCCATGCTGTGGGGCGGCAAGGTGATCGTCTCCACCGGTACCAAGCACTTGCAGGACCAGCTCTTTCAGCGCGACATTCCGACCGTGCGCGATGCGCTGGCCGTGCCGGTGTCGGTCGCGATGCTCAAAGGTCGCGCGAACTACCTGTGTCATTACTACCTGCAGCGCACCGCGGATAACGGACGCCTGCCGTCGCGTCAGGAAACCTCGTATCTGCAGGACATCGTCCGCTTCGCGAAGATCACGCGCACCGGCGACAAGGCCGAGCTCGCGAGCGTGCCGGAAACGGCGGCGGTGTGGTCGATGGTGACGTCGACTCGTGAGAATTGTCTCGGCCAGGAGTGCCCGCATTACAAGGAGTGCTTCGTGATGCAGGCGCGGCGCGAGGCGCAGCAGGCCGATATCGTGGTGGTCAATCACCATCTGTTTTTCGCCGACATCATGTTGCGCGATACCGGCATGGCTGAATTGCTGCCCACGGCCAACACGATCATCTTCGACGAAGCGCATCAATTGCCGGAGACCGCAACGCTGTTCTTCGGCGAGACGCTGTCGACCGCGCAGTTTCTCGAACTCGCGCGCGATTCGGTGGCGGAAGGCCTGGGCCATGCGCGCGAGGCGATCGATTGGGTGAAGCTGGGCGCGACGCTCGAACGCGCGGCGCGCGACGTGCGGCTCGCTTTCAAGGAAGACTCGGTGCGCCTGTCGATCGGTCAGTTGCCCGACGATCATCCGCTGTTCCCCGCGCTCGAAACGCTCGAAACCGAACTCGATGCATTGGCGTCCGCGTTGGCTGGCCAGGCCGAGCGCGCCGAATCCATCGGCGCGTGTTTGCGCCGCGCGCGCGAGCTGCAAGGCGTGCTCGCGGGCTGGACTACGCCACCCACCGAAACCGAGCGCGAAGCCGCTGACGCCGCCGCGGCGGATGCCAAGGGAGAGCGCGTCGATCCGAATGAAAAGGTGCGCTGGATCGAAGTCTTTTCGCATACGGTGCAATTGCACGAAACACCGCTGTCGGTCGCGCCGATCTTCGCCAGGCAGCGTGCCGGCGTGCCGCGCGCATGGATCTTCACGTCGGCCACCTTATCGGTGCGCGGCGACTTCACGCACTACGCGGCGCAGATGGGCCTGAACGCAAAACGTTCGATGACGCTGCCGAGTCCTTTCGATTACCCGACGCAAGGGCTCCTGTACGTACCGCGCAATTTGCCGCAGCCTTCGTCGCCGATGTTTACCGACGCCGTGTTCGACGCCGCGTTGCCCGCGATCGAAGCGTCGGGCGGCGGTGTGTTCATGCTGTGCACGACGCTGCGCGCGGTCGACCGTATCTCGGCCAAGCTGCGCGATACGATCGAAGCGCGTGGCTGGAATTACCCGTTGCTCGTCCAGGGCGACGCGAGCCGTACGGAGTTGCTCGATCGCTTCCGCTCCTACGGCAATGCGATTCTGGTGGGCAGTCAGAGTTTCTGGGAAGGTGTGGATGTGCGCGGCGATGCGCTGTCGCTGGTCGTGATCGACAAGCTGCCGTTCGCGCCGCCTGACGATCCGGTGCTGTCGGCGCGGCTCGACGCGCTGACGAAGAAAGGGTTGAGCCCGTTCGCCGTTCATCAGTTGCCGCAGGCTGTGATTACGCTGAAGCAGGGCGCTGGGCGTCTGATTCGCGCTGAGACCGATCGCGGCGTGCTGATGATCTGCGATACCCGTCTCGTCGACAAGCCCTATGGGCGCCGTATCTGGCAGAGCCTGCCGCCATTCAAACGCACTCGCGAGATCGACATCGTGCGCGAGTTTTTCGAAGAGAATGCAACGCCGGCTCAGTAAACCAAGTGGTGGGCGCCGTTATAAAAAGACGGCCCTTAAATGACAAAACGCCACGGAGGTGAATCCGTGGCGTTTTGCTTTACTGCCCGGGAAATCAAGGTGATTTCCCGATACAGTTTTCGCCCAGAGGCGAACCCTATGCGACAGCTTACTGGCTTGCGCCCGAAGCCGGAGCAGCAGCCGAAGCAGCAGCGCCTGCGTCCGAAGCAGCGGCAGTAGCCGAAGCACCAGCATCGCTCGCAGCAGCAGCCGCACCCGAAGCAGCAGCAGCTGGCTCCGAAGCAGCAGCAGCCGGTGCCGAAGCAGCAGCTGCTTCGCTAGCCGGAGCTGCAGCTTGGTCGCTGCTCTTGTTGCATGCAGCCAGTGCCACAGCTGCCAACAGGGATGCTACGAGGAGGGATTTCTTCATGATCACGTCCTTTTATGGTTAAAGGTAAGCAACAGCGCAAAATAATACCGGTAAATGTGCTCCAACACCGACCTGGGCCGCTGGTGGAGACGCTCTTTTTGGCGAGCGTGAATCTTCCCTACGGCTTGGGCGGAAATTATATGCACTTTCGTACTGACAGTCGATCAATCCGGGGTCAATACGTTGTCTTTCTCATACAAAATTTCACAGTACGGTATTACAAGCAGGCAGACTTACACAAGCTCGCCCACTTGTATCCAGCCCGCACAATACCACTCGTGCAGCAGTGCTGTCACCGACGAATCGTATGAGAGTGTTACAAAGCGTTTCGCACTCATAGACCGCCAATCGGCGAGATCAAACAACCACTTTTTCCCGCCAACAAACGCTGTTTCCTCTCCATTTACGAAGAAAAAACGGCGGTTGTACAACAAACTGGTCTTGCGATCCAGCCGAACGCCGGACTTCGACGCCTGGCTGATGAAACGGGCCTCATTGAGGGGCCGCTGCGGCGGATCGAAGACGACACTCGGCTTCGGTTCGCTGAGATATGAGCCCAGGAACGACGCAATGTCCTGCTCATTCCATTTGACGGCAGCAAGAATCGCTCCAACCCTTTCGACCAGCGCCGCTGGCAATTCTGCCGGCCGGTCGATGGCGGGTTGCTGCGGATCGCGATAAAGCACATTGGGTCGCACTGCCGACTCGCCGCGCTCGGCCAGGTGGTAGAGAAACTGCGCGGTCAGCTCGCTCGCCGACGGCGCGCGAAAGCCGATCGAGCAGGTCATGCATTCGCCTTCCGCGACACCGTCGTGCGCGATATGCGGCGGCAGATACAGCATGTCGCCGGGCTCAAGCAGCCATTCCTCTTCCGGTTCGAAGTGCTGTAAAACTTTCAAAGGCAGTCCCGGTTGCAGCGTCAGGTCCTTCTGCGCGCCGATGCGCCAGCGGCGCTTGCCTTTGACCTGCAAGAGAAACACGTCATAAGAATCGAAGTGGGGGCCCACGCCGCCGCCGTCGGTCGCGTACGAAATCATCAGGTCGTCCAGACGCGCATCCGGCACGAAGCGGAAGCGGTCGAGCAACGCCCGCGCGCGATCGTCGTAAAGATCCACGCCTTGCACGAGCAGCGTCCATGCGCGCTGCTTGACCGACGGCAGTTCGTCGGCCGCGAACGGGCCGTGCTCCAGTTGCCATTTGTTGCGAAAGTGCGTGATCAGGCGTGCTTCGACTTCGTCTTTATCCGCCAGATCGAAAAATTCGTCGCGCGACAGCGGCGCCTCGACGTTCGGGATCGCCTGGCGGATCAGCAGGGGCTTCTTCTGCCAGTAGCGGCGCATGAATTGCGACGGCGTCAGATTGCCAAGCAGCGGCGTTGGCGTGTCAGGCGAGGGGGGCAGAACCGGCTTCGAAGCCGGTGAAGAATTCCGTGCCGAAGCTGTGTCGGCCGGGTGGTCAGTGGGCCGCTTGGGCATCGTATAATGTGAGTTGTATTCTGGAGAATCGAATGAAAATCGCAAAGAACACCGTCGTGTCGGTCGCTTACAAGCTGTCGGATGCGCAGGGCAATCTGATTGAAGAAAGCGACGAGCCGATGGTCTATCTGCACGGCGGCTATGATGGCACGTTCCCCAAGATCGAGGAAGAGCTCGACGGCCACGAGGCCGGCTTCGAGACCCAGATCCAGCTCGAGCCGCAAGACGCATTCGGCGAGTACGATCCCGACCTCGTGAAGATCGAGCCGCGCAATCGCTTCCCGGAACCGCTCGAAGTCGGCATGCAGTTCGAAGGCACGCCGGAAGAAGGCGATGAGGACCTCGATTCGCTCGTCTACGTGGTGACCGACGTCGCGGAAGACAAAGTCGTGCTCGACGGCAACCATCCGCTCGCCGGCATGGCGCTGCGCTTCGCGCTGACGGTCAAAGACGTGCGTCCGGCAACCGAAGACGAAATCCAGCACGAACATGCGCACGGCGCTGACGGCCTGGAAGTCCTCGACGAAGACGAAGACGACGAAGAAGACGGCAAGTCAGGGCCCACGCTGCACTGAGCTGGCCGGCGCACCGGGAATGCCTGGCGCGCTTGTTGGTGTGCTTGTTGGTGTGCTTGTTGGTGTATGAGGCAGAGCGGTCGAGGCGGGAGCGTTCCCGTTTTCGTCCACTGGCGCGTGGCGTTGCTGATCCAGTTGCTGTTGGTCCAACTGCCTCTGATCCAGCTGCTTTTGATCCAATTGTGGCTGCCCCGGCATCTGCAACAAAGGCGGCAATTCCGAAGCGGGGCCAAGCGCCGGCACAGCCGGCATCGACGCTGCCGGCTCCTCATGCGCTGGCGCAGGTTGCGCCGTGGGCATCGGCATCTGCTTGGGCACGTCGCGCACACTTACGCGGAACGGCGGCTTCTTGCCAAGATCCGCTTCAATTCGAATCCACTGGTTAAGACGATCATGCGGCGCAAGCGCGACACGCGTGAGATTCGTTACCAGCATCCCCTTGTCATTGCGTAACGGCTGATCGATCACGAAGCCGGCGCTCGCGCGCTCGTCGTTGCAATGAATCAGCAGCACCGGTCCGTGAAAAATCTGCGCGAGTTTGACGAGGCTGCGTTTGAATTCCAGAAAGCCGTCCCGGCGCGTGTTGCGCGTAAAGCGCAGCCATGCGAAACGGTCTGGCCGTTCGTAACGCTCCGCCTCGGGATCGCCCTGAATGAACACAACGATCGCGCGCGCGTCGCGCCGTTTCGCGTATTCGGCGGCATGTTCGAGCCAGAACGCATTGGCGATCACGCGATCTTCGAATTCGCCGTTGCGCCCGCCCGCGGTCAGATAGTGATTGTTCGGACCCGGCGCGTTCAGGCCGACGAAAACCGTATCCCCGACTTGCCAGCGCACGTTCTCGCGAAACGGTCGAAAGCGCGACACCTCGCTTTCGCGCGTCAACGCGATCGGGTTCTGGCCCATCGACGCGGCGTCGGCGAACAGCGTCTGGCGCAACTGATCGAGCCGTTCGACCGGATCGAAGCCGCCGGCCTCAGCGGTGCCGCAGTCGGTCCAGTCGTGTTGGCCCGGAATGAAGAAGAGGGCGGGCCGCGACGTTTCGAGCAGCGTGTGACGCCGTTCGTATAACGCGTCGCGGCAAGCTTCTTTCGCACCCTTCAGGTTGCCGTCGTAGACGACGAAAGATATCTCGCGGTCACGGCCGATCGCGTCGATCAGCCGTTGTGTCGGCGCTTCGTCCGCGGGACTTTGCATCGTGCCGGCGATGATCGCGAACGCGAAACGCGGCGCTTCCGCGTGCGCGAGCCGCATACCGACGCCCGCAAGCGTCAGCGTAAGGGCAACGGTCAGCGCCGCGCACCGTGTGCGCGGGCGCTGCGAGGGCCTGGGTGTGTCAATGATCCGCATCCGGCGCGGCGGCCAGGTCGTGAAGTTCGTACAGCAGATCGAGCGCTTCACGCGGGCGCAAATCGTTCGGGTCGATTGCGCGCAGGCGCTCGACGAGTGCCTGCATGGCCGGCGATGCCGCCGCCGTGCCCGGCTTGACGTCGGGTTCGTCGTCGGTGTCTTCGAGCAGCATCGGCATGGGCGCCGCGAACAGATCGAGTTGCGGCGCGGGCTGCGCCGCCGATTGCTGTTCGAGATGCGCGAGATGCTTGCGCGCCGCGCGAATCACCGCGTTCGGCACGCCGGCCAGTTGCGCGACCTGCAGGCCATAGCTCTGATTCGCCGGCCCTTCGCTGACCGCGTGCAGGAACACGATGCCGTGCCCATGCTCGACCGCCGACAAGTGAACGTTGGCCGCGTGCGGAAACTCGGCGGGCAACTGGGTCAACTCGAAGTAGTGGGTCGCGAACAGCGTGTGGCAGCCGTTGTGCGCGAGCAGATGCCGCGCGATCGCCCACGCCAGCGCGAGACCGTCGAAGGTCGAGGTGCCGCGGCCGATTTCATCCATCAGCACGAGGCTTTGCGGCGTCGCATCGTTCAGGATCGCGGCGGCTTCAGTCATCTCGACCATGAAGGTCGAACGCCCGCCCGCCAGATCGTCGGCCGCGCCGATACGCGTGAAGATGCGGTCGATCGGCCCGAAGGCGGCGCGCCGTGCCGGCACATAACTGCCCACATACGCGAGCAACGCGATCAACGCGGTCTGCCGCATGAAGGTCGACTTACCGCCCATGTTCGGGCCGGTAATCAGCAGCAGTTTGCGCTCCGGCGCGAGCGTGCAGTCGTTCGCGATGAACTGCTCGACCTGCGCCTCGACGACCGGGTGGCGGCCTTGTTCGATTTCGATGCCGGCGGTCGGCGAGAACGTCGGCGCGACCCAGTCGAGCGCGCGAGCGCGTTCGGCGAATGCCGCCAGCAGATCCAGCTCGGCGAGCGCTGCGGCGACGCGCTGACAGTCCGCGATAAACGGCAGCAGCGCTTGCAGCAGCGCGTCGTACAGCGAGCGTTCGCGGGCCAGCGCGCGCTCCTGCGCGGACAGTGCCTTGTCCTCGAAGGTTTTCAGTTCGGGCGTGATGTAACGCTCGGCGTTCTTCAGCGTCTGACGGCGGCGGTAGTCGTCCGGCACCTTGTCGGTCTGGCCGCGCGTGACTTCGATATAGAAGCCGTGCACCTTGTTGTACTCGACGCGTAGATTGCTGATGCCGGTGCGTGCCCGTTCGCGCGTTTCGAGGTCGATCAGGAATTGCCCGCAATTCTCCGAAATATCTCGTAACTCGTCGAGTTCCGCGTCGTAGCCGCGCGCGATCACACCGCCGTCGCGCACCATCGCTGCGGGTTCCTCGGCGACCGAGCGCTTGAGCAGTTCGACACATGCTTGCGGCGGTTCCAGCGACGCGTCGATGCGCGCCAGCGAATCTGCATTAGACGAGATGATCGCGAGCTGCGTGCGCAGTTCGGGCAACGCAATGAACGTATCGCGCAGGCTCGACAGATCTCGGGGCCGAGCCGACAGCAGCGCCAGACGCCCAGTGATCCGTTCGATATCGGAAATCTGCCGCAACGCGCCGCGCAGCGAATCGACGCTCGCGCCGGCCGGCGCGTCGAGCAACTCGCCGATCGCCTGTTGGCGCGCTTGCGCAATCGCGGCTTCGCGCGGCGGATGATGCAGCCAGTGACGCAACAGGCGGCTGCCCATCGTCGTGCAGCAGGTGTCGAGCAGTGAACACAGCGTTGGCGATTCAGTGCCGCGCAGCGTTTCCGTGAGTTCGAGGTTGCGACGGGTGGCGGGGTCGAGGCCGATGTATTCGGATTCGTATTCGACTTTCAGGCTGCGCACATGGCGCAATTGCTGGCCTTGCGTGGCCGCTGCATACAGCAGCAACGCACCGGCCGCGCCGCATGCGCTTGTCAGCGAATGCGCGCCGAAGCCGTCGAGCCCCGCTACTTCCAGCTGGTCGCACAGGCGTTGCGTGCCCGACGCGATATCGAAGTGCCACACCGGCACGCGGGTGAGGGCCCCGGCATTGACCGGCGGCTGCCAGCTTGCGGAGTCGGCCGACGTATCGGCCACGAGGATTTCCGCGGGACGAATCCGCTCGAGCGCGGCAGCGACCTGATCCAGTGCGACCTCCGCGAGGCGCAACGCGCCGCTCGCCAGATTCAGCCACGCGAGCCCGACGCTGGTGGCGACGCCGCGGCGGTTATGCGCGACGCACATGGCGAGCAGGTAGACGTCGCTCTTATCGGATAGCAGCGCGGCATCCGTCAGCGTGCCCGGCGTGACGACGCGCACCACTTTGCGCTCGACCGGACCTTTCGAGGTGGCCGGATCGCCGATCTGTTCGCAAATCGCGACGGATTCGCCAAGCTTCACGAGCTTGGCCAGATACTGTTCGACCGCGTGGTGCGGTACGCCCGCCATCTTGATCGGATTGCCCGCCGATGCGCCACGCTGCGTCAGTGTTAAATCGAGCAGACGTGCGGCCTTTTCCGCGTCTTCGAAAAAGAGTTCGTAGAAGTCGCCCATCCGGTAGAACACCAGCGTGCCCGGATGGTCCGCTTTGATGCGTAAATACTGCTGCATCATTGGCGTGTGTTGTGCGACGTCATTGGCCGCTGCGGTTTGAATGCCCATCCTCGGTGTCTTCTTGCGTTAGCTGTTCAGGGCGTGAGTTTAACCTGCCGGCGCGGTGAACGGACCCTGGCCGAACGGCCAATCCGTATCCCAAAGCGCGCGCCGTCACGCGAAATTTCGCGCCGTCACTCTTCGACCAGCGCCCGCATGTCCACCGTGCGCTCATTCACCGCGCTGCGCCGTTTCGCGAGCCACATCATGAACGTCACGAAGCTGCCGAACACGACGATGATCCATTGCGCCGGCATCTTCGCCGTCAACAGCAGCGCGTAGGCGCCGAGCATCAGCAGCACGGCCAGATTCTGGTTGAAATTCTGCACCGCGATCGAATGCCCTGCGGAGAGCAGCGTCGCGCCGCGGTGCTGGAGAATCGCGTTCATCGGCACGATAAAAAAGCCGGATAGCGCGCCGAGCAGGATCATCAGCGGATAGGCGAGCAAGATATAGAACGGCGCGACGTACGAGCCGATGCGGATGCCGGCGCCCGCGGGAAACAGGTCCTTGTTGTAGAACGCCACGGCGATCGCGACCGCGCCGGTGAGGATGCCGACCGGCAGCACACGCAGCGAGCGGCGCAAGGGTATCCACGCAGCCGCGGCGGCCGCGCCGACTGCAATGCCGAGACCCGTGACGCCTTGCATCACCGCCGCTTTGGACAGCGACAGCCCGAGGTTCACGTTGGCCCATTTGAGCACCAGCAATTGCAGCGTGACCGCGCCGCCCCACATCAGCGTCGTCACCCACAGCGCGATCTGCGCGAGCTTGTCGGCCCACAACACGTTGAAGCAGTTCACGAAGTCGCCGACCAGCTTCTTCGGCTCCGTCAGACGGTTCGGATAACGTGCGCCGGTATCGGGAATGAAGATGTTGATCGCGGCGGCGATCGCGTAGGTCACCATCACCGCGAACATCGCCAGATCGGCGGCGGAGCGGATCAATGGCGGATGCGCATGCGCGACGAATTTCTCCGCGAAGGTGCTGATCAGCGCGCCGCCGACCATTGTGCCGACGATGGTCGAGAGCACCGTGGCCGATTCGAGCCAGGCGTTCGCCTTGACGAGTGTTTCGGCGGGCAGCAGTTCCGTGAGAATGCCGTACTTGGCCGGCGAATAGGCAGCCGCGCCGAAGCCGACCACGCCGTACGCGATCATCGGATGAACGCCGGCGATCATCATCAGGCAGCCGCTCGCCTTCAGCGCGTTCGAGACGAACATCACGTGCCGCTTTTGCATCGCATCGGCGAACGCGCCCACGAACGGCGCGAGCAAGACGTATGAGACGGTGAAGAAAATCTGCAGGAGGGGCGTGACCCAGGCGGCCGAGCGGATCACCGACAGCAACGCGATGGCGGCGATCAACAGTGCATTGTCCGCGAGCGACGAAATGAACTGCGCCGCGATGATTGTGTAGAAGCCTTTTTTCATGAAGCGGATTGGAAGCTGCGCGGCACTCTCGCGCGAAGCGGGGCGCTGCAAAAAACGCGCACAACGCACCTGACGTTTCGAGGCGCGCCGGCGCGGCTTCCTGCTTTGTAGCACGAACGCCCACCGCATGCAGGCGCGCCAACGACAAAGCGGCCGAAGCCGCTTTGTCGTGCTGCCTGGAGCCGGCGCGCAATCCGCCGGACAAAACGGCCTTAGGCCGGTTGCTGGCGGGTACGGCTGAAGCGCGACAGGATAGGGATCATTTGCGCATACACCTTCGGATTGCCAGCGACGATTTCGCCCACGTGCAGGAAGTCCGAGTCGCCCGTGTAGTTGCCCACCAGACCGCCGGCTTCCGTGATCAGCAGGCTGCCCGCGGCGACGTCCCACGGACTCAGACCCTGCTCGAAGAAGCCGTCCATGCGGCCCGCGGCGACGTTCGCGAGATCCAGCGCGGCGGCGCCCGGACGGCGCAGGCCGGCACAAGCCGCGGTCATTTCGGCGAACTGGCGGGCGTAGGCTTCGATGCCGTCTTTTTCGCGGAACGGGAAGCCCGTGCCGATCAGGCCGTCGGCCAGACGGTCGCGCTTGGCCACGCGAATGCGGCGATCGTTCAGGTACGCGCCGCGGCCGCGCGAGGCGGTGAACAGGTCGTTGCGGGTCGGATCGTAGACCACGGCCTGCGACACGACGCCCTTGTGCGCGAGCGCGATCGACACGCAGTAATACTGGAAACCGTGGATGAAGTTGGTGGTGCCGTCGAGCGGATCGATGATCCACTGAAATTCGGATTCGTTATCCGACAGACCGGATTCTTCGGCGAGAATTGCGTGATCGGGGTAGGCGGTCTTCAGCGTATCGATGATCGCCGCTTCAGACGCTTTGTCGACCTCCGTGACGAAATCGTTGTGCTGTTTCTTGCTGACCTGGAGCAGATCGAGGTCGAGCGACGCGCGGTTGATGATCTGTGCTGCGCGGCGCGCGGCCTTCACGGCGATATTGAGCATGGGATGCATGAGCCTGGATCCTTGTGCCGGGGCAGCACGGCTGCTTACCGGTAAATGAGCGATGAATGAGCGATGAATGAGCTGTAATTAAGCGCAAACGACGCGCAAACTAAACGCGGAAACAACACGGAACGCACGTCCGATACAGGACCCGGTGCGCATTCCGCCGACGGAGACAAATTGAATAAGAACGAGGCGCTCGTACGAAGACGGCGCGAATTTTAGTATTTTACCTGAGTCCGGGACGCTCCGGCAGCGCACGCGATATTGGCCGCCGTATCGGCACATTGATGGCCGCGTTCGTGCGCCTGGCGTGGACAATTCGGAGCCGGCCCCGGTTGGCGCTACCATACGCGTTCTTTCAGCTTGCCGAATTCCATCGTGGACCACACCCACCATTCTTCCGATCCTGCCGTCATGGACCTGCGCGGCGGTTTCACGTCGACCCGTTTCGTACTCGTCGAACCGAGTCATCCCGGCAATGTGGGGGCGGCGGCGCGCGCGCTGAAAACCATGGGCTTTTCGCGCCTCGTGCTGGTGTCGCCGCGCGTGCCGCACGTGCAGAGCGATCCTGAAGCCGTCGCCATGGCGAGCGGCGCCGACGACGTGCTGGCGTCCGCGCACGTCGTGCCGACGCTGGCCGATGCGTTGAACGGCGTGCATTGGTCGATCGCGCTGACCGCGCGGCTGCGCGAATACGGGCCGCCGCAACTGACGCCGCGTGCGGCCGCAAGCGTTGCGCGCGAGCACGCGGTGCACGGCGAGATCGCACTGGTGTTCGGTAACGAGCGCACCGGTTTGTCGAACGAGGACGTCGAGCGCTGCAGCGCGCTCGCGCACATTCCGGCCAATCCGGCCTACAGTTCGCTCAATCTGGCGCAGGCCGTGCAGGTACTGTCGTATGAGTTGCGCACGGCGTACCTGGCCGCGGACGACGCCGTGCCCTCGGCGGTTCAGGCGCCCGCGGGGCAGAGCGAGCCGGTCGGTGCTCGGGCAGCGAGCGACGAAATCGAAAGCATGTACGCGCATCTGGAAAGTGCGCTGGTCGCGCTCGATTTTCTCGATCCCGCCAATCCGAAGAAGCTGATGTCGCGCCTGCGGCGGCTATTCGCGCGTTCCGGGCTGGAGCGCGAGGAAGTGAACATCGTGCGCGGCATCGCCAAGCACATTCTGCTGAAGACCAAACGCCCCGGTGACGACGACTCTTAACCGGGCCGCCGGGCCGCAAGCCAGGCTGCGGGCGGCAATCTCGATGCAGCAAAGAGCGGTCTGGCCGACGGCCCCGCGACGGCCTTGCGCCCCTGCCGGCAGCGTGGGCTTCCGGCAAGTTCGGCGCAATCGACCTACAATCGCTCGAAACGTTCTAAGCAAAGCTGCCGGTCTGCTATGCGGCAGGCATCCGTCGCGTGGTTTTTCCGCGTCGACGGTTTTTTCCCCACAACCACGTCCCTGCCATGTTCACGAGACTTCGCGAAGACATCGCCACGATCCGCGAGCGCGATCCCGCCGCCCGCAGCGCCTGGGAAGTCCTCACGTGTTATCCGGGGCTGCACGCACTCGTGCTGCACCGGCTCGCACATGCTTGCTGGAGCGCAAAGCGCCGCTGGCTCGCGCGTTTCATCTCGCAGATGGCGCGCTTCATGACCGGCATCGAGATTCATCCGGGCGCGACGGTAGGCCGCCGCGTGTTCATCGATCATGGCATGGGTGTAGTGATCGGCGAAACCGCACAAATCGGCGACGACTGCACGATCTATCAGGGTGTGACGCTCGGCGGCACCTCGCTTACGCGTGGCGCCAAGCGTCATCCGACGCTCGAGCGCGGCGTGATCGTCGGCGCGGGGGCGAAGGTGCTCGGCGGCTTTACGATTGGCGCGGACGCGAAGATCGGCTCGAACGCGGTGGTCACCAAGCCGGTGCCGGCACGCGGCACGGCGGTGGGCAATCCGGCGCGGATCATCGTCCCGGCGGGCGCTGCCACGGCTTTGGCCGAGGCGGGCGCGTCCGCGATCGGCGCGGCGCGCGAGTCGAAAGCCGCCACGGAACGCAGCGCGTTTTGTGCGTACGGCATCACGCCGAACGCGGACGATCCGGTGTCGCTGGCGATTCACGGGCTAATCGATCACGCGGCCACGCAGGCTCAGCGTATCGATGAAATCGTCGTCGCGCTGGAGCGGCTGGGGACCAGCCTGGAAGGACTGCAAGGCGCCGATGCGGCGCTGCTCGATCTGCGGCGTCTGTCGGCCGCGATTGCAGGAAAAGTGGAAGGGACGGTGGCGGAGCGCTAACGCGCTTGCCCTGATGGGCTTGCTTCAAGCTCGTTTCAATCGAGCGGCCATGCCCGGATTCCGTCCGCGTCGATCCGCAGATAACCGCCCCGGCGCACGCCGTGGTCGAGATCCCAATCGGGCAGGACCCAGCGCGTGCCGCCCGGTTCGCGATGCCGCGCCGGCCGATGCGTGTGCCCATGAATGATCGTGGCCGTTTTCGTCGACTTGAATAGCGCCGCCACGCCTTTCGCCGTTACGTCGTACTTGGACGAAACCGGGCGCGAGCGGCCTTCTTCGCTCTTCGAGCGCATGCGTTCCGCGAGCGCCTGGCGCCAGCGAAACGGCCACGCGAGAAACAGCATCTGCGCGAAACCGCTGCGCGCAAAGCACCGAAACAGCTGATAGCCATGATCGGCTGTGCACAGCCCGTCGCCGTGCGCGAGCGCAATGCGCGTGCCGAATGCGGTGATCACGAACGGATCGGGTAGCCAGATTGCGCCGGCCGCTTTCATGAAACGCTTGCCCAGCAGAAAATCGCGATTGCCGTGCATGATGTAAAGCGCAATGCCGCGCTCGGACAGCGTGTGCAGCAACGCCGCCATGCGCGCCGCGAACGGTTCGACGAGCATGTCGTCGCCGATCCAGTATTCGAACAGATCGCCGAGAATGAAAACCGAATCCGCCTGCTCGGCGGTGACGCGGACAAAGTGTTCGAACGCGGCGACCGTGCGCGGGATCGCCTCGCTCAGGTGAATATCGGAGAGGAAAAAAAACGGGCGTGCGGCGTGCGGGCGTTTGCCCTCGCCAGGCACGCCCGCGGCGACGCTTCGCAGCGGCGTTTCTTGCAGCATTGAAGGTGCCTGAAATCAGTTCAAACTTCGGTTCAAACGAGCCGACCTTAGTCGACGATCACTGCTTTCTCGATCACGACGTCGTCGACCGGCACGTCCTGATGGAAGCCCTTCGAGCCCGTCTTCACTTTCTTGATCTTTTCGACGATGTCGAGACCTTCGACCACCTTGCCGAACACGGCGTAGCCCCAGCCCTGCGGCGTCGGCGACGAGTGGTTCAGGAAGTCGTTGTCGTTCACGTTGATGAAGAATTGCGCGGTTGCCGAGTGCGGGTCGTTCGTGCGAGCCATCGCGATCGAGCCGGTCACGTTCTTCAGACCGTTGTTCGCTTCGTTGGTGATCGGCTCGGCCGTCGGCTTCTGCTTCATGCCGGGTTCGAAGCCGCCGCCCTGGATCATGAAACCGTCGATCACGCGATGGAATACCGTGTTGTCGTAGTGACCGGCCTTCACGTAGTTGATGAAGTTCTCGACCGACTTCGGCGCCTTTTCAGCGTCCAGTTCGAGTTTGATGACGCCGTGGTTCGTATGCAGTTCAACCATGATGGAAACCTTTGATGAATGAACGGGGTGGATAAAAGGCGCGGCGCGCCGTCACATGAAATGACGGCGGGCCGCGCCGGAGCGTAGATCTGGCGCTTGCCTGTTGTTGTGCGCTTACTTGCCGATAACCGTTGCCGACTCGATCACGACCGCCTTTTGCGGCACGTCGCTCATCGGCCCGCGCGTGGTGGTGGGCGTGCCCTCGATCTTCTTCACGACGTCCATGCCGCCCGTGACCTTGCCGAACACCGCGTAGCCGTTGCCGTCCGGATTCGGATAGTCGAGACCGGCGTTGTCCACCGTGTTGATGAAGAATTGCGCGGTGGCCGAATTCGGATCGCTGGTGCGCGCCATGGCGAGCGTGCCGGCGGTGTTCTTCAGACCGTTACGGCTTTCGAGCGGAATCGGCGCGCGCGTCGGCTTCTCGGCGAAGCTCTGCGTATAGCCGCCGCCCTGAATCATGAAGCCGCGAATCACGCGATGAAAGATCGTGCCGCTGTACTGGCCGGATTTCACGTAGTCGAGGAAGTTGGCGACAGTCTTGGGCGCCTTCTCAGGATACAACTCGACGCGGATGTCGCCTTCCGATGTCTTGAAGAGCACAGACGGATGCGCGGCTTGCGAGCCGGACTGGGCAAATGCGGGTGCGTTTGCGATCAGGGCGGCGCTGCCGAGCGCCAACATCAACCATTTCATGAAGATCCTCAGGGTTGGAAAAAACGTATTGGCGAAAACGGTGGCGGGGCTAGTTCGACGGCGCCATGTAGGGCGGCATGGCGAGCGAGCCGTTCGCGCCGCCGAACTGGAAGCTTGGCGTCTCCGTCATATTCGACGTGGCGCGTCTGGTGTATTCCTCGTCGGGCGTGACGGCGGCTTTCTTCGCCGGCGGCGTTTTCGTTTTGGGCGGCGAGACGATCTTCTGGATCTCGGCGAGGCGTTGCGAGGTCGTGGCGCTCGCCTTGCCGAGGCCTTGCGCGCGGCGGTACGCGGCGTCGGCCATGCGCAGATACAGGTCGCCCAGATTCTCGTACGCGAGACCGTAGCCCGGATTCACCTTGGTCGCCGTTTCGAGCGCGGCGCGGGCTTCGGCATAGCGGCCGTGTTTCGCATAGAGCGCGGCGAGATTGTTGTACGGCTCGGGCAGTTCCGGATACAGCTGCGTCAGCTCGGTGAGCGCGGCGATCGCGTCGTCGTCGCGATTCAGGTGGGCCAGCACCGTGCCGCGCTTGAATTTGGCCTGCGCGTCGCGCGGATTCGACGCGATGCGCGCGTCGAGTTGCGTCAACGAGGCTTCCCAGTTCTTCTGCGCGATCGATGCGTCGATCTCCGGCGTGTTGTCGCGCACGGCGGGGCCTGTCGGCAGCGTGGCAGCTTTCTGCGCGTACGCGGCAGTGACCGGCAAGACCGTAAGGGCGAGGCCGAGAGTGGCGCCGAGGGAGACACTCCTCAAGGCCGTTGCGGCGAGGGTCGCAGCGCTGCGCGCGCGGCCGCTGGAAGGTTTCATAGGCTCAGGTCTGGATGTTATACTCCGAGCCATTCTAACAAAAGGTCTGCGCGTTCCGTCGAGCCGCCGACTGTCTTTTCGCCACTCGTGGTCGTCTCCGCCTTGATCGCAGCCTGACCGCCGCACCAGGTGCACCGGTTTGTTGCTGCTTGTTGCTGTATATGACGTTCCCGCCAGTCTGCTTGCGGGGGCGCGGCAGTCACGAAACAGCACGAAACACATTGCGGATTTCTTTCGGCCCACGCACCGTTCTCTATGGAATCACTGCGCATCTACAACACGCTCGCGCGTGACAAGCAAACTTTCGTGCCGCTGCAAGAGGGCGTTGTGCGGATGTACGTCTGCGGGATGACCGTGTACGACTATTGTCACGTCGGTCACGCGCGGGTAATGGTCGTGTTCGATATCGTGCAGCGGTGGCTGCGCACGCTCGGTTACGAGGTGACCTATGTGCGCAACATCACCGACATCGACGACAAGATCATCCGGCGCGCGGTGGAGAACGGCGAGACGATCAAATCGCTGACCAATCGCTTCATCGCGGCGTTGCATGAAGACGCGGATGCGCTCGGCATCGAGCGGCCCGATATCGAGCCGCGCGCCACCGATTTCATTGCGCAGATGCTCGGCATGATCGAGAAGCTCGAAACGAACGGCTACGCGTACCAGGCGAGCGACGGCGACGTGAACTACGCGGTGCGCAAGTTCGCCGGCTACGGCAAGCTGTCGGGCAAGTCGCTCGAAGATCTGCGCGCGGGCGAACGCGTCGCGGCGAACGACGCGAAGCAGGACCCGCTCGACTTTGTCCTTTGGAAACAGGCGAAGCCGGACGAACCGGCCGATACCGGCTGGGATTCGAAGTATGGCCGCGGGCGCCCTGGCTGGCATATCGAATGCTCGGCAATGGGCTGCACATTGCTCGGCGATCAGTTCGACATTCATGGCGGCGGTCAGGACCTGCAGTTTCCGCACCACGAAAACGAAATCGCGCAAAGCGAAGGCGCCACCGGTCGGCCGTTCGTGAATTACTGGATGCACAACGGCTACGTGCAGATCGACAACGAGAAGATGTCGAAGTCGTTGAATAATTTCTTTACGATCCGTGAAGTATTGGCGCAGTACGATGCCGAGGTCGTGCGCTTTTTTATCGCGCGTGCTCATTACCGTTCGCCGTTAAATTACAGCGACGTGCATATCGACGACGCCCGCAACGCCCTTGCGCGTTTGTACACTGCGCTGAAGGACGTCACGCCGGACAGCGCGGAACTCGACTGGAACGAAGCGCACGCGCAGCGTTTCCGGGCAGCAATGAACGACGACTTCAACACGCCGGTGGCGGTATCGGTGTTGTTCGAGCTGGCAACTGAAGTCAACCGCACGCGCGACCCCGCGCTGGCCCGTCAATTGCGCTCGCTCGCGCAGGTGATCGGACTGCTCGGCCGTGATCCGCGTGCGTACCTGCAGCAGGCAGCGGGCAGCGCTGCCGAGGGCGCACTCGATGCCGCCGCGATCGAAGCGAAGATCGCCGCGCGTGTGGCCGCCAAGCAGGCGAAAGATTATGCGGCAGCGGACCGGATTCGAGCTGAATTGCTCGAGGCCGGCGTTGCACTTGAAGACAAACCCGGCGGGTTGACCGAGTGGCGGCGCGTGTGAGCGCACCTCGTACTTCCCTTTGATCGACTCGCCAGGCAGGAGGCAGGATGGCAACGGCCACGAAGACGCCGGCTAAACGAGCCGCGTCTCAAACAAATGCAGCAGCGGCAGCAAAATCGACCAGGAAGTCGACTCGCGCGGGCAGCGGCGCGGTAAAGAAAGCATCGTCGAAAGCCGCCGGGGCGGCGGCAAAGACCGGTGTGACTGCGGTGAAAAAAGCCATGGTCAAACGCGCGCTCAATGGCGCGTCGGCGCACGCGCCTGCTTCGAAACGCGCGAAGGCGTCCCGCGCCAAAGGCAATGGCGCATTGCCGGCTGAACTCGCCGGCGACGTGCAGGAACTCGCGCGCGACGCCCGCGAGGGTGAAGTCGTGCGCAAGACGCGCACGCCGGTAACCGCGGGCGGGGAAGCCGCGAGCGCCAGCGAAGTCGCGGTGCCGGTGCAGATCGGCGGCCTCACGCCTGAAGTCACGCGTCCGGCGTATTGGGACAAGGCGTGTGCCGACCTTGTCAAGCGCGACCGCATTCTGAAGAAGCTGATTCCGAAGTTCGGCCCGGTGCATCTGCTGAGTCGCGGCGATCCGTTCGTCACGCTCGCGCGGTCGGTGGTGGGGCAGCAGATTTCGGTGGCGTCCGCGCAAGCGGTCTGGGCCAAAGTGGAGAGCGCGTGTCCGAAGCTCGTGCCGCAACAGTTCATCAAGCTCGGTCAGGACAAGCTGACCGCGTGCGGACTGTCCAAACGCAAGGCCGAATACGTGCTCGATCTCGCGCAGCATTTCGTCTCGGGTGCGCTGCACGTCGGCAAATGGACTTCGATGGAAGACGAGGCGGTGATCGCCGAGCTCACGCAGATTCGCGGCATCGGCCGCTGGACCGCGGAGATGTTCCTGATCTTCAATCTGTCGCGTCCGGACGTTCTGCCGCTCGACGACCTGGGCCTGATCCGCGCGATCAGCGTCAACTACTTTAGCGGTGAGCCCGTCACGCGCAGCGAAGCGCGTGAAGTGGCGGCGAACTGGGAGCCGTGGCGCACCGTCGCCACCTGGTATATGTGGCGTAGTCTCGATCCGTTGCCGGTCGACTACTAAGTGCCCCCAAACCTGGCGCTTTGCACCAGGTCCCCGAGGGGCCATCCCTCAAGGGGACTTCCTGCGGGGCGGAAAACTTGGGGCGGCCCGGCGTTTTCTTGAGAAGAACAAGAAGCAATGTTGTTTCAAAAACTATCAATTTTTAAGGTTTGATAGTTGAGAGATGGTTTTGACATCGGCGAGCGCGGTTAGAATACGCGCTGCCGGTAAGTCCAAGGATTACAACCAATGAAGACCACCTTTCTGGATTTCGAACAGCCGATCGCTGAACTCGAAGCGAAGATCGAAGAATTGCGCTTCGTGCAGGACGATTCGGCCGTCGATATTTCGGAAGAAATCGAGCGGCTGTCCAAGAAGAGTCAACAGCTCACCAAAGATCTCTATGCGAACCTCACGCCGTGGCAGGTTTCGCAAATCGCCCGTCATCCGCAGCGTCCGTACACGTTCGATTACGTGAGCGAGCTGTTCACCGATTTCCACGAACTGCATGGCGACCGCAATTATGCGGACGACCTGTCGATCGTCGGCGGCCTCGCGCGTTTCAACGGTCAGGCCTGCATGGTGATCGGTCATCAGAAAGGCCGCGACACGAAGGAGCGCGCGCTGCGCAACTTCGGCATGCCGCGCCCGGAAGGCTATCGCAAGGCTGAACGGCTGATGCGTCTGGCCGAAAAATTCGGCCTGCCGATCTTCACGTTCATCGATACGCCGGGCGCCTACCCGGGCATCGGCGCGGAAGAGCGCGGCCAGTCCGAAGCGATCGGCCGCAATCTGTATGTGATGGCCGAACTGAAGACGCCGCTGATCGCCACGATCATCGGCGAAGGCGGCTCGGGCGGCGCGCTGGCGATCGCCGTCGGCGATAGCGTGCTGATGCTGCAATTCTCGACCTATTCGGTGATTTCACCGGAAGGCTGCGCATCGATTCTGTGGAAGAGCGCCGCGAAAGCGCCGGAAGCCGCGGAAGCGCTGGGTTTGACCGCACATCGTCTGAAGGCGCTCGGCCTGATCGACAAGATCGTCAACGAGCCGCTCGGCGGCGCGCATCGCGATCCGAAGGGCATGGCCGCGATGCTGCGCCGTGCGCTCGCCGATTCGCTGCGTCAGTTCCAGGGCATGAGCATCAACGACCTGCGTCAACGCCGTTTCGAACGGTTGATGTCGTACGGCAAGTTCAAGGAAACTACGCCGGGTGTGTAAGCCCGCGCGTGTTTTCTTTCGTCATCCGGCGCTCAAGGCGCTAACGACGTGAATCCCACTGCCGAATCTCCCGCCGACCGCCTTGTTCTCGAGGCAGTCGGCGTGACGCTGTCCGCGTGGCCTGCGGATGCACGCATTGCGATCGCGTTCAGCGGCGGTGTCGATTCGAGCGTATTGCTCGATGCGGCGGTGCGGGTCGCTGGGGCGTCGCGTTGCGTGGCACTGCATGTGCATCACGGGCTGAGCGCCCACGCCGATCAATGGCTCGCGCACTGCGAGGCGTTTGCGCAGGAGCGTGGCGTCGAATTCGCGGCGCAGCGTGTCGAGGTGTCGCGCGACGCGGGCATGAGCGTCGAAGCGGCGGCACGCGACGCGCGTTATCGCGCACTGGACGCCCTGTGCGCGACGCGCGGCATTCACACGCTCTGGCTCGCGCAACACGCGGACGACCAGGCGGAGACGGTGCTGTTGCAACTGCTGCGCGGCGCCGGGCTGGCGGGGCTTGCGGCGATGGCGCCCGAGTACTTGCCGGCGGGCGCGTCCGCGGTGCGTGTGCGGCCCTTGCTTCATCTGCTGCGTGCACAACTCGAGCAATATGCACTCGCGCGCGATCTGCGCTGGATCGACGACGAATCGAACGCGGATACGCGTTACGCGCGCAATGCGCTGCGCCACGACGTGACGCCTGCGCTGGCGGTCCACTTTCCAGGTTTTCGCGACGCGCTCGCGCGCACGGCGGCGCATGCGGCGGCCGCACAGCATCTGCTCGATGAGCTTGCGCGCATCGACATGAACACCGCGGCCCGCGACGAAGGCCGCGCGCTGTCGCATGACGCGCTGCTCGCTCTCGACGACGCCCGCGCGCTCAACCTGCTGCGCTACTGGTTGCGCACGCTGGGTCTGGTCGCCGCATCCACCGCGCGTCTGACCGATGCGTTGCGCCAGTTGCGCGAAGTCGGCGAAGCAGGCGAGGGCCATAGTCTGCGTGTCGATCATGCAGGGCAGGCGCTGCGCAGCTATCGCGGCCAGATCTACTGGGAAGCCGGCGAAAGCAGCGAACCTGCCGACGAAACCGCGCTCACCACGCGCGGCGTCAGCGAACTCGCATGGCAGGGCGAATCGGTCTGGCGTTTGCCGCAATGGCGCGGCACCTTCGTGTTCGCCGAAATCGATGTCGAAGCCGATGCCGCCTTTGACGACCCCGACGCCGTTCCCGTCAGCGTTCTGCGCCGCGCATTGCTAAGCGCGCGTTCGCGCAGCGGCGGCGAACGCATGCGCGCGAGCGCCGCGCAAAAGAGCCCGAGCCGTACGCTGAAGAACCTCTTCCAGGAGCGCGGTGTTCCTGCATGGAAGCGCGATGTGCCGCTGCTTTATGTCGGCGACGAACTGCTGTTCGTGCCCTTGCTCGGCGTGAACCGCGCCGCGCTGCACGAACAGGCGGACCCGGCCGAACCACGCATCAAGATCGTCTGGTGCGACGATCTGCTGATCGCCTGACCGACCGGTCGGACGTTCGCGTCACATATCTCGGAAATGCCCCAAATAGGGCGCAAAACCATAGTGGATAAGCCTTTTCAGCCCTTATTCCGGCCATTTTGGCTTGTCTTTTTGCGCTTGATCGGGTACGTTAGCTTGTTTGCCCGACCCGCTTTTGCCGTCGCTTTTTGACGTGCTGCCGATTGTGTTCCGTAGTTTCCGGTAAGCCATTAGCGATCATTCACGGGCAAATCCGCGCGTGCTGCACGCGCGCTGCATCTCGCCGCCACACACCTTGCCGTCGTTCCAGAAACGTTGCGCTGTTGTGCTTTTGTGCGGTCGTCTCCAGCGCGCCAGCGCGGTTTCTCCTCCAGTTCAGAACGACAATGGCACTCATCGTACATAAATACGGCGGCACCTCGATGGGCTCGGTCGAGCGCATCAAGAACGTCGCCAAGCGCGTCGCGAAATGGCACAAGGCCGGCCACAAGATGGTCGTCGTGCCGTCGGCGATGTCCGGCGAAACCAACCGCTTGCTCGGCCTTGCGAAAGAAATCACGACTCAGCCGAGCCCGCGCGAACTCGACATGATCGCCGCCACCGGCGAGCAGGTCAGCTCGGGGCTGCTGGCGATCGCGCTGCAGGAAGCCGGCGTCGAAGCGGTCAGCTATGCCGGCTGGCAAGTGCCGGTCAAGACCGACAGCGCGTTCACGAAAGCGCGTATCAACGAAATCGACGGCGAGCGCGTGGTGCGCGATCTCGACGCGGGCAAAGTGGTGGTGATCACGGGCTTCCAGGGTATCGACCCCGACGGCCACATCACCACGCTCGGCCGCGGCGGTTCGGATACGTCGGCGGTCGCGGTCGCGGCTGCGCTGAAAGCCGACGAGTGCCTGATCTACACGGACGTCGACGGCGTCTACACGACCGACCCGCGCGTGGTGGAAGAAGCGCGCCGGCTCGATCGTGTGACGTTTGAAGAAATGCTGGAAATGGCAAGCCTGGGGTCGAAGGTGCTGCAGATCCGCTCGGTGGAATTCGCCGGCAAATATCAGGTGAAGACGCGCGTGCTGTCGAGCCTGACCGATCCGCTCATCCCGCTCGAAGCTGAAATGAAGTCGGGCACCCTGATTACTTTTGAAGAAGACGAGACCATGGAAAAAGCAGTCATCTCGGGCATCGCGTTCCAGCGCGACGAAGCTCGCATCGCCGTGATGGGTGTGCCCGACAAGCCGGGCATCGCGTATCAGATTCTCGGCCCGGTGGCGGACGCGAATATCGACGTCGACATGATCATCCAGAACCAGAGCGTCGAGGGCAAAACCGCCTTCACGTTCACGGTCGGCCGCGGCGACTATCAGCGCGCCATGGAAATCCTCACGAACCAGGTGAAGGGTCACGTGCAGGCCGAGCAGGTGCTGGGCGATCCGAAGGTGTCGAAGGTGTCGGTGGTCGGCGTCGGCATGCGTTCGCACGTCGGTATCGCGAGTACGATGTTCCGCACGCTGTCGGAAGAGGGTATCAACATCCAGATGATCTCGACCTCCGAAATCAAGATTTCGGTGCTGATCGACGAGAAGTACATGGAGCTCGCCGTGCGCGCGCTGCATAAGGCGTTCGAACTGGATCAGGCGTAATTTGCGTAAAGGATGAGGCGGACAAGAGCGCCTCATCCGCTCACGTGTGCGCACACGTGCGCGCTCATGCGTGGCTCATGCGTGGTTAACGCGCAGCCAATACGAAAAAATTGCGTGGCGATGACAAACCCTGGCACAAAAAGTGTTCGGTAGACGTTGACCTCTGCGGTTCGGCCCGCTATTATCTTGGCTTCGTCGCGCTGACTCCCTGCGCGACCGAAAGTTTGGGAGACGTGGCCGAGAGGTCGAAGGCACTCCCCTGCTAAGGGAGCATCTGGGCCAAAACCTGGATCGAGGGTTCGAATCCCTCCGTCTCCGCCACAGAGGTAGTACACACGGGCCCTTCGGGGCCCGTGTTCATTTCTACCCACCAAACAACCCGCCAAAGCCTGAGCGCGCTACAACACTTCCGCAGGGGTACCGCAGACCCTGCCTGGGGGGGGCGAACGGAACCCACGCGCCGTCCTGCCTTGGGCCGTTCTGGCCCGTCTCTGAGGCATCGCTCCCGGCGACCCGCCTTGTCTGGTTCAACGCCGTCGATACGTGGGGCGGCATGTCACTGACCTTTCCCATAGCTGGAAGTTGTCGTTGATGTACGCGATACCAGTCGCGAAGGTCTCATGCCGACCCGTTGCCGTCATTGGCGCCGCCGCCACCTCAGCGGCAGCTTCCGGAATACTAGCGGTCGCTAACGCCATATCCGGCTCAAGACGTTGGCGTTGACGCCGACGAAGCGCAGCCAGCTCACGTTGACGATCGTTTCAAACGAAGCGTCTTGAACGTCTGATGCCGGCAAGGGATTCAGGTACGCGTAATCGATGCGCCGCCATCGACTAGCGAAGCGGTACCGGTCACAAAGGACGAATCATCGGACGCGAGATATAGCACCGAGCGGGCGAGTTCTTCCGGCCGTGCGACCCGCTTGAGCGCATGCAACCCAGTCACGAAGGCCTGCGACTCGGCCGTGTCATTCATGTCCCGGTACATTGGCGTGTCCACCGCGCCGGGCAGAATGGCGTTGACGCGCACCCCTTGCGGCCCGTACTCGGCAGCAAGCGCCTGCGTCAGTCCAATCAACCCGGCCTTGCTCGCAGCGTATGCCGCGGTGCCCGGGAAAGCGAATGAATAACCGACGAACGTCGACGTGAAGATGATTGATCCACCGCCTTGCTTCAGCATTTCGGGGATTTGATGCTTCGCACCCAAAAAGGCGCTCGTCAGATTGGTCGCCAATGCGGCCGACCAGCCAGCCTCCGACACGCCCGTGGTCGGGCCCATTTCGCCCAGGGTGCCGGCGTTGTTATAGGCGATGTCAAGACGGCCGAAGCGGCTGACTGCGAGCGCGACCAGCGCTTTCGCGAAGTCCTCTGACTGCACGTCGCCCGCCAGAAACGCGGCCTCACCGCCTGCGCTCACGATCTCGGCAGCGAGCGTTTCAAGTTCAGCTTCGCGGCGCGCCGCGATCACCACTTTTGCGCCTTCCGCGGCGAATAGTTTTGCGGTGGCACGGCCAATTCCCGCGCTGGCGCCGGTCACGATGGCGACTTTTCCTGTCAAGCGTTGCATGTTCAATCTCCTGCTGCAGTTTGTTGGCCAAGGCCCAATGCCTTGGTCCGTGAGAAGCAATATAGGCTTCAGCCACAAATGCAGAAAGGCACAAAACAAGGGTATATCATTCAGCATTTGTGAACGATCGAGGAACTACATGGATCGGCTGCGCGCTTTTGAAGTCTTCGTGACCGTGGTGAGCCGCGGCAGCTTCACGCGCGCAGCCGATGTGCTCGAGACGTCGCCTGCCAACGTGACCCGCTACGTGAATGAGTTGGAAGCGCATCTCGGCACGCGCCTGCTGAATCGCACCTCACGCAGGCTTTCTCTCACCGAGGGCGGCGAGACCTTTTACGCCCGCTGCAAATCTATCCTCGACGACGTCGCCGAGACTGAGGGGCTCGTGTCATCTGCGTCGGTCGAACCGCGCGGCCGTCTGCGCATCAATGCGCCTGTGAGCTTTGGGATTCTGTACCTGGCGCCGCTATGGCCCGAGTTCATGCGGAAATATCCCGAAGTGGAACTCGACGTTGCGCTAATTGACCGCGTCGTCGATATTGTCGATGAAGGCTATGACCTCGCCATTCGCATCTCACGCGCCGGCTCAACTAACCAGGCAGCCCGCAAGCTGGCGACATCGAGAAACATCCTGTGTGCGTCGCCAGCCTATCTGGCGCGTTGCGGACACCCCGCTACACCAGCCGACCTGATCGAGCATCGATGCATCGGCTACTCGTATGCGGCCACCGGCGACGAGTGGCAACTGATCGACAGCGAGAGCAAGGCTCACACCGTGAAGGTCAACTGTCACATGCATACAAACAATGGCGATACGGCGCGCGCAGCCGCACTCGCTGGGCAAGGCGTGATCTGGCAACCCACGTTTCTGGTCGGCAACGACCTACGCGTCGGCAAGCTCGTTCAGGTATTGCCTGAGTATCGCTTGCCTGACATCGACGTACTCGCGTTGTACCCGAGTCGTCGGCACCTGAGCGCCAAGATACGCGCGGTGATCGATTTCCTGGTCGATGCGTTCGGTGGACTGCCTCCGTGGGACCGGGCTGACGGAGGTTGAGCGGGTGTCACGCCGGCTACGAGCTGAAGGCGCTTTCAAAACTGCGTCCAACGCGTACCAACCGTGCGGTTCGGGCCGCGGGTGATCCATCCGCGTTTTCGGAAGCGGACGTGTAGATTGCCGTGCCGGTCCGCCTCGGCTCGCGACCCGCGACCGTCTGGAAAGGCTGAAAGATGATGGGACACCTTGTTCGATATGTGATGGTCAGCTACCTGGGCAGGAGCCGACGTTCGAGTGGCTCGTACAAGGATTGGACGAACGGCCGCTTGTGAGTCTTCAGCAGTTCGCCACAGCGCCGGATCGCGCGCGCCTGGATGCGGCGCACATCTGGCGCAACGATTCGTCACGCAATGCTCTCGCCGTGGCTCGCTTCGGTGAAGACTGGCGTGAGCGTATCCAGCGCACGGTTCTCCACTGCGACGAGCCGCTCATTGATGAGTTTTCATTTGGTTGCCTCAAGCCGCTCGCGCAGCCAGTCGGTCACTGTAGCTTCCGGCGGAAAGCCGTATTCGAGTAGCACGAACCGGATATCGTTAAGCACCTGTTGAACCGCGTCGTACACGTAACGCGACACGTAGTTCTCCTGATCCTGCCCGAACACCGTCCCTACGTCGATGTCGATCAGCGCGAGGCGCATGCGACCCAGCAGCTCGCGCTGTGAGAGCGTCAGGTTCCTGTCACGCAGGGTGCGCGTGGCGTCTTCAGCCAGCCGCTGACGCTGCCGTGACTGCAACTGCGCGATGCCCTTCAGGGTTTCATGTTTCATGATTTGGACCCCGTTTCATTTTTGTCGTGCCGGTCAAAGCGGGCGTGTGATTATTGGTCGCCTGTCCAATTGCGCGCTGCAATCTACGTGAGCAGTAGCGCGACCGGTTCAGGCCACGGCAAAGACTCCCCCATGCCGTGGATCGACAATACGCATTTGCCAACGATTTTCTGTGCGCTGTTACGCATTGGACGATAGCGCCGACTGCCGAACTTGCGGGTTATCCGCGCGCTTTTTCGGGATTGGCGTTGTCACTGCTTCGGTGTCGCGGGCGGGCGTTCCAGCAGACCGACTTCGAGCGCGACTTCGCGACCGACAGTGAATACGTCAACGCCGTGCGCCGTCCTGACGGTGACAAGCTGCTCGTTGCGGTTCTCGGTCACCTTAGCCGTTCAACGCATTTGTTATTGCGCCACGCTCCGTGGCTCGACCGTCTGCATTGCCCCGCAAGCGCTGGGCCGGGCCCCCGAGGTCGCGCATCGCGCCGGACTGGCGTCCGTCCACAGGCGCCTTGTTGGCGCGCTCGGCCGCCTATGCTCTGTCGGTGCCCAGTGCACTGTTTCGCTGGCTGATCGCGTGCGCGAGCAGCCACTCGTCCTCGGTGAAACTGCGCGCCGTATCGAGCGACACAACCCGCGTGCGGGCGAGCACCTTGATGCCGGCAAAGGGGGGCGAGCACGTCGCGCTGGTCGGGATGAAATCGAAAGTGACGCTTTACGGACGATGATTCCCTACAGCGGAATCAGGATTTACTGACGGAAAGGGAGAAGCTGGACAGGCTATCCTCCTGCATGGGCACACACCTCGATGAATATGGCTTTCAACTAACTGCATTCCGCCTCGGCACATCGTCATTCATAGTACCAGTTACTTACTCGCAACCTACCGCCTCTGTTCAAAGCCTGAACCTCGTAGACACCGCGTGCTAGGTGCTACCGTACGATTGTCACGCTATCGTGACGACGGCGTGCGTGTCGCGCATCTGGGAGTGGGCTCAGCACAGGGAACATCGCGTGACAATTCGCATTGGCAACCTGGAGATATTCCGGGACAGAAGGCAAGTCTGCGTCGAAGGCGAAATTGTGCCTATAGGGACGCGGGCCTGGGACGTTCTGCTACTGCTAATTGAGGCAGACGGCGCCTTGGTGTCGAAGTCCGAGTTGATGGCGAAAGTATGGCCAGAAACCATCGTGGAAGAGAACAATCTCCACGTTCACATCTCAACTCTCCGAAAACTGCTGGGCAAACATCGCAATCTCCTGCTTAGCATCCCTGGGCGCGGCTATCGGCTGCTGACGACCAGAGAATCCACAGAAGTCGCGCCGCCCGTCCAGGTTCATGGGAACCAGCTTGCGCCCGCTACCAACCTGCCCAGCTATTCGCCCAGGCTTTTTGGACGCGAAACATCCGTCGAAGAGATTCTAGGGATGCTCACGGCGCGCAATATTGTTACCTTGATAGGGGCCGGCGGAATCGGAAAGACGACCCTTGGCCTCGAGGTAGGCAGACGAAGCGTCGAAGATTACTCTGGAGGAGTCTGGCTGGTCGAACTGACAAAGCAGAGCGACGCGGAAAGCGTTCCGGCAGCAATTGCCAGCGCCATGGGCTTTACTATGTCGAGTGACGCGCGGGCCGCCCAAGCCGTGATCAATCTGATTGGCGGCAAGCAAACACTTCTCATCCTTGACAACTGTGAGCATCTGGTTAGCGCTGTAGCCGAATTTGTATGCCTCCTAGCGCTCGCAAGTCCGAATTGCAAGGTGCTGGCGACGAGTCGGGAGTCGCTGCGCATCCAGGATGAATTCCTTTTCCATGTCGAACCTCTCGACGTACCCAGCACGGAAGAGTCTGGTACATCGGTACTACAACATAGCGCCGTCCAGTTATTCCTTGCTCGCGCGAGAGCCATGGACGCGCGATTCCCTTCGGACGTGCGGAGCCTCGCACTCACGGGCTTTGTGTGCAAACGGCTAGATGGAATTCCGCTCGCTATTGAACTCGCCGCGGCCCGTGCCGCATACCTTGGTGTAGAGGTACTTGCTAAAGATATCGACGACAGGATTCAAACGCTGGGAGGCGGCCATCGAAATGCACTGCCGCGCCACCAGACATTGAAAGCAACTTTCGATTGGAGCTATAAACTTCTGCCATCAATCGAGCAGAAAGTACTCAACAGACTCAGCGTACTTCGCGGTCATTTCACCCTCGAAGATGCTAGCGCTGTTGCGTCACGCGATGATCTGCTGGCGCACCAGATAACGGATGCGATATGGGCACTGACGACTAAATCGCTCATAGTGGCTGATATCGCGCGACGACCTGGCATATATAGGCTGCTTGAGACAACGAGAGGGTACGCATTCCAGAAACTCAAAGACAGCGGTGAACAGGATGCAACCGAACTCAGGCGCGTAATTCACCTGTGCGCGGAGTTTCGGCACATCCGCGACAACTGGGCTATAACCCCGGTCGATCAATCGCTCGTCGAGATTCATCGACGGCTTGAGAACACCCGCGCAGCTCTGGATTGGGCGTTCTCGAAGCCAGCCAATACAAGGCTTGCGCGCGAGCTCGCGGTCCTTCTTGTTCCGCGGCTATTTGACCTTTCACTAGTACAGGAATGTAGTGACCGCGCGCGACAAGCCATCAGCTCCATCCCAGAGAATGGCGACCCTCTCGCAGAGGACGGAAGTCAGCTGCGCCTGCTTTGCGCTCACGCGTCAGGCATGGTCTATACCGGCGGCCCGGGTCCGCAGGTAAGGCAAGAATGGACGAAGGTGCTCGAGTTGGCAGTAACAGCCGGGGAATCATGGTTTGAGGCGCGCGCAATGTGGGGATTGTGGAACGCCTGTCAATATGGCGGCAGATCCCGCGATGCACTCTGCCATGCCAGGCGGTTCGCAGAAGTTGCGGACCGCGCCGCAAGCGAGCCGCATCAGATCCTTTCGCTGCGCATTATCGCCATTGCGGAACACTACTGCGGCAATCACGCCCGAGCTGACGAGTTACTTGAGAAAATGCTTGATCGTTATGTGCACAACATACATCGACGCGATGCCATCGGCCTTGGTGTCAATCACTGTATCGTTGCGAAGGCTACCTTGGCGCGGCTCCGACTTGTACAGGGGCAAACCAATGAGGCGCGTCATTTGGCCAGCGCCACATTGGAGGAGGCCCATAGTTACGGCCAAGCCATGGTGACCAGCTACGTGCTGGTCGAGGCAGTCGTACCGATTTCGCTCCTGACAGGTGATATGGAGGCGGCCCGCCCCGCGCTCGAGAACCTTCACGAGTTGTCGACAAGATTCGGATTCGAAATTTGGCGAACATGCAGCGAATGCTTCTCTGCTTTAGTGGCGTGGGCCTACGAATATGACGAACGACTGTATACCCGCTTCACCGAGTCAATCGCCGCGATGTGCGCTCTTAACTATCTGGCGCACTACACCTTGCTCCACGGTCTGACAGCAACTGTCCTCCAGAAGGCGGGCAGGAACCAGGAGGCGCTGGCCTGGTTGAAACCCGCGTTGAGTCACTGTGAGCGAACTGGCGAGCGCTGGTATTACCCCGAGCTGTTACGGATAAAAGGGGACATTCTGCGTCAGTGGCAAAACGGACAGGATTGGGCGGTTGAGGCTGAGTCGACTCTGATTGCTGCGATGGTCCTGGCCCGCAACCAGGGCGCAAAACTGTTCGAACTCCGGGCCGCGTTCAGTCTTGCAAATCTATTGCAAACGCAGGGTCGCGTTCAGGATGCGCTCCTCCTGGCACCTATTTTGTCGGCGTTTCCAGCTGAGGAGAGTGAGGACGCTCGAGTTGCCAGCAATCTTCTCGATAAACTTCGACTGGGAGACGAAGACGTTCCTTGATCACTTGCGGCGGTGAAGGCGACTTTCATATTCTTGAGCCGACGCCAAGTTCTACGGCGACATCAGAGGCATCAGCAACAGTAAGGGGTTCGATCCTGCCGACGATCACGAGATAGCTGAGTGCACCTAGCAGGCAGGAGCCGCCGGCGACACAAAGTGGAACCTTGAAGGAGCCATTCGTCAGGGCGACCATGCAACCGGTGAAGGTCGTTATGACGATGCCCGCGAGATTTGACGCGAAATTCTGGATTCCACCGATCGATGCGACGTGATCTGGCGTTGGCGCGACATCGTTAGGCAGTGACAAGATGCTGGCGGCAGCAAACGCGAGGCTGCCATAAGCGACGCTAAAGAACGCGAGCACCAGATAGATGTTCGTCGTAAATGCGGAAAGCGTAATGACCGACGAGAGCAGCATTCCGCCGACCATGCAGGATTTGCGCGCGGCCGTCAGACTCCAGCCGAGCCGAACGAGAGAATCGGACACGAAGCCGCCCAGCCAACCGGCGGGGATCGCGATGAGCGCGGGAACCATGCCAAGCGTGCCGAGAGACTTCAACGAGAACCGGTGCGTCTGGATCAGATAGCTCGGAAACCACGTGATGAAAAAATAAATTACGAAGTTCAGGCAGAAGAAGCCGAGCATCATTCCCCATAGCGTGCGATATGTGAAGAGCGAACTCCAGGTGATTTTCCTCGAATTAGCGGCTTCCGATTGCGGGTATGGATCGACTTCACCGGTGAGATGTCCGTGTGAAGGATCGCGGTAAATCAGAAGCCATCCGACGATCCAGACGAAGCCCAAGGCTCCGGTGAAAATAAAGGCGGCCCTCCAGCCGAAAGAACTGATGATCAACGCGACGACTGGGATCGAAAGCGCGGAGCCGACGCGGGTGCCGCTGTCGTAAATGCCGGTCGCGAGCGCTCGTTGCTGAGGGTGAACCATTGGGATACGAGCTTCACACAAGACGGATACGCACCCGCTTCGCCGACGCCGAGCATCAGTCGGCAGCCGAATATGCCTGCGATGCTGGTCGGTACGGCGGTAAGCACGGTGAAAAACGACCACCAGCCTACGGCGAGAGGAAGTGCAACGCGCGCGCCGACGCGGTCGACGAACCATCCGAATGGCATCTGCATGAGCGCGTAGGTCCAGAAGAATCCGCTCAAAACAAAACCCATTTCAGTCGGGCCTATGCCTAGCGCACTTTCGATCTGCGGCGCGGCAACCGCAAGGTTCGCGCGGTCGACGTAGTTCACCAGATTCGCCAGAAAGCAGAGAGGAATCACGACCCAACGTCTCTTGCGCATTATTGCTCTCGGGCCAAAAGCGGTATGTTTTCTTTGATCTGTCACGGACAAATAGCGCGCTCTGAGCGCCGCCGCGCCCCGGGCGCCTCGGGTGATTGGCGGCGATGTGCTTGACGCGAAACTGGGCGAGCGCCCGGCCAAACTGCTTCAGGTTGCTCCGATCGACCTTGCCGCTGGGCCTTGACGACCACGCTGCAGCCTGCCGCGAGAGCCGAAGCCGTGTCGCCACCTGCGACCGAATAGAGGATTGGGAAATTGCTTGAGCCGAACACACCCGCTGGACCGAGGGGGACTTTTTGCATTCGCAAATCGAGTTCCACAAGCCCCACAGTGCACGGGCATAAAACTCCTGGTCGCCGCATTCGAGCGCAAGCGTGAATACATGCCGTCAAAGTTCGGCCGACTTCGAGACGGGTCCATGAGCAGAAGATAGTGCCGACACCAAGGCGGCGCGCACGCGCATTTCACTTGCGACATCGATCGATCTGGCGGGATGGGTTTCCAGGGCATCGACTGCTTGCGCGGCGCGCGTGCAGCACTCTTCGATCATGCCGCAATCGAGCAAAGCGCCGACCAGATTCGACGCGAGTTCGACGCCGAGCGGCGGATCGCCGTCGGGTGAAAACGCCCAATCGAAAGCACTCCGCGCGTCGTCGAGCGTCTGTCGAAGATCCGGTGAATTGTCTGCGCCACGCCGAATCGTCTCGCTCGAGCGGGCCTGGAAGCAACTGGAGAGATAGCGGGCACTACGCGAAGTGATTTCCTGCTTTTCGCCTTCAGCCTGTAGCTTCTCCAATGCATACGCACGGGTCGATTCGGACAAGCGATATTTCGCCACGGGACCATCGAACTCGACATTGACGAGCGATTTGGCCACGAGTTCACTGATGCCGCAGATCACGCTTCCTCTCGTCAATTCCGCGTCGCACACGACCGCGCACATCGCCTCGAAAGTGAAATTGCCGCCGAATACCGCGAGACGGCGGAATAGCGACTGGGTGCTTGCGTCGAGTAGCGCGAAGCTCCAGTCGAAAGTTTCGCGTAAGGTTTGATGGCGCGGTAGCGCGGTCCGATAACCGCCCGCCAGAATCGCCATCCGGTCATCCAGCCGCCGATACACGCCTTCTACGCCGAGCGAGACGATGCGGGCGGCTGCCAACTCGATGGCCAGTGGGATGCCGTCCAGGCGGCGGCAGATCTCGCCGACGAGCTGGATATCCAGGCTTTCCGCGCCGCCTTGTCCCTGCAACGAATTGGCCCGCATCAGAAACAGATTCACCGCCGAACGCTGCAAAATCTCGGCGTCGGAGGAATGGGGCGGTGGAACATCCAGCGGATCGACCCGAAACACCGTCTCGGGCACGATACGAAGCGGTTCTCTGCTCGTGACGAGCACGCGCAGTAAAGCGTTCGCTGCAATCAGTGACTCCACGGTCTCCGCCACATAGCGGATAACATGCTCCGCATTATCTAGAAGAAGGAGCCTGCGGTTTTTTCCCAGCGCTGTCGCGACTTGCTCAATGTCAGGCTGCTGGCCAGACATGGACAGCCCGCACCCTTCGACAATTGCGGCGAGCACTGCCTCATGTGTGTTTAACGTGGCCAATTCGACTAAACACACAGGTACGGGAAAATCCGGCGCGGCGTGACGTGCCGCTTCGATCGCGAGACTGGTTTTGCCTACGCCGCCGGCGCCGACCAGCGTCAACACATGGGTTTGGCCCAGCATCGCGCGGATCTCGCTGACCGCTGCATCGCGCCCCACGAAGTCGGTCTTGGGCGTCGGCAGACGGCGCCCGCAGGACGCACGTGAGTCGGCTTCTTCTGGCGGGGATTTTTTTCGCGCTCGTAGAAGCTGATACCCGCGGCCGGGGACGGTGAGGATCAGACCCCGGTCCGGGCCGAGTACCTTTCGCAGCGCAGAAAGATGGACATGTATGTTGTTCTCTTCGACTATGGTCTCCGGCCAGACTGCATTCATCAACTCGTCTTTCGTGACGAGACGCCCAGCGGCTGATGTGACCACGGCGAGAATGTCGAAAGCGCGGGACCCGAGGCGCACGACTTCGCCGCCTTGCCACAAAGTGCGCGTCTCCAGATCGATTTGAAAGCGGCCGAGTTCGATCATGTCAGTTTCAGGTGCAGGAACAATGAGCGTGATAGGGAAATGAAGGTGGGGTGCTGACGGAGCACAGCTATGAGCATTCGCATGGGCGTGCACCTTGCTGCGAGTCTTTGCCTTACTGCCCTACTGTGGATATGTTGAACTAGTCGCCGATACAGATCGCAGTCGCTTACCACCCGTCGAGACTGAAGTTACTGCCGTCCCGCCGTGTTGCGTGAACTAACCAGTGCAAAACGCGTGTCCCAACGGCAGTTCGTCAGACAGAAGACGACGGGACACGCCGCCACACGCCCGAACGGTCATCATCGATCTGATCGAAAGGTACCTTGGCTAAAAGGGCGCGTCTTGTCTGTTAGTGCGATGCTTTGTATAAAAGTCTATCGGCATACACCGGGGCCGCTGGTCGATCTATCGTGCCAACGTTTGATCGAAGCGAAGTGCACATTGCTCAGCGGCCTACCTGCCGACGCCACGATCCCGGCGGAGTGCCAACCATTTGCGAAAAGGTTCGCGTGAAGTGGCTTTGATCGGCGAAGCCACACGCGATGGCGATTTCCGACAGAGATGAGTCCGAGTGTTTGAGCAGGTCGCGCGCGCGATCGATACGATGCTCGAGCAGCCATTGATGCGGTGTGCGATCTGTGGTTTCACGAAACGCGCGGATGAAGTAGCTTCGTGACAGATTGCATGCGTTTGCGATCTCTTCGATCGAAACATTTCCCTGCGTCTTTGCGAGCAGCATGTCTTTGGCTCGAGCTTCATGTAATCCGGAAAGTCGCCGGTTTTTCTGGTTCGATTGAGAGGGCGCGTTGCCGTATCGATCGAGCAAATGCGTCCCGATGGTGACGCCCAGTTGCTCGACAAAGAGTGGGCTTGCCTCGCTCGGGCTATCGAGCGTGAGCGCCAATACCTGCGCTAGGTGGCCGAGGATGGGATCTTTGCGGCCGGCCACCGATGAAAGACGTGGTGTGCTCGATCCGAATCGCTCGTAGCAAGTGTTCGTGATGAAAGCGCGTGAGAGTTCCACCAGAAGGAAATCGAACCCGTCCTGCAACTCGGCTCTATAGTCTTCTGCGAAGTCGCGAATATAGACCGAACCCGTGTCGAAGCCGTGCGTCGTCCACCCGTGCCCAGAAAAAATGCGCCGGCGATGTCCGGCCTTCAGTGACACGCCGATAAGAAAACCACGATCCGAGGCGGGCATGTCCACCGCACTCGTCCTGTCGTCGCGCGTGCACTTGCGAAAAAACTTGAACTCACCCGTGTCGAGTTCGAGGTCTTTGTGCAATTGGCTCGACAAGCATCCTAGCGAGTCCTTCGGTCGTACTGCTGTGGCGGTGGAAGTTTGTGTATGTTTAAACATGATTCGTAACCTCGGCTCGTCGCGTTGCAGTCTTACTCCAGGGTAAATTTAACCGAAAATTAAGGGGTGTAAGAGTCCTATCATTGTGGCGTATTTGCCTCGTATGCCACCGTTTCTATTTTCGCCTCGACATATGACGTGACTGCGAAACGACAAAGGCGTAGGTGCTTTGAAGCAGAAATGCCGGGAATAGCCGATCGCTGTGCAAAGCAGTATCGGGGTCCGGTGTACACGTGACTGACGCAGGAGATCGTGCGAGGGCACGAGTGCGTCGGTACGAGGAAGGTGACTCGCAGTCCACCTTGCGTGGACATGTGTATCGGGAAGCAGGATCGCGCGTTTGCGGGCCTCGGCTGCGCTAAACAGCCAAGGCCCCGCGCATCTGCAGGAGTGCCGCGCTCAATGATGCAAGCGCAGCACTCGAATGCGCCTTAGCTCTGCAGGAACTCGAGCAGATCGGCATTGATCTTATCCGCCTCGGTCGTGCACATGCCATGGGGCGCACCCGGATAGACCTTCAGCGTGGCATTCTTCACGATTTTCGCCGACAGGCGACCCGCCTGGTCGATCGGAACGATCTGGTCGTCGTCGCCGTGAAGGACCAGCGTCGGCACATCGATCTTCTTCAGATCAGCAGTGTAGTCGACCTCCGAGAACTGCTTGATACATTCGTACTGGCCTTGGACCGAGCCGAGCATGCCTTCGCGCCAGAACTCGTCGATCGTGCCTTGCGAGATTTTCGCGTTGGGCCGATTGAAGCCGAAGAAGGGCACTGCGAGGTCCTTATAGAACTGCGAACGGTTGCTCACGACACTTGCACGGATGCCGTCGAACACGGACATCGGCAGGCCGTTCGGGTTGCTTTCGGTCTTGACCATGATCGGCGGCACTGCGCCGATCAGCACGACCTTGGCAACACGCGAGGTACCGTGGCGGCCGATGTAGTGTGCGATCTCGCCGCCGCCCGTCGAATGGCCGACGAGCATGGCGCCCTTCAGGTCGAGCGCGTTGATCACCGCAGCCAGATCGTCAGCGTAGGTGTCCATGTCGTTGCCGTGAGACGGCTGGTCGGAACGGCCATGGCCGCGGCGGTCGTGGGCGATGACCCGATAGCCTTTCTGCACCAGGAACAGCATCTGTGGGTCCCACGCGTCGGCATCGAGCGGCCAGCCATGTGAGAAGACGACCGGCTTGCCGCTGCCCCAATCCTTGAAGAAAATGCGCGTACCGTCTTTAGTCGTTACCGTGTTCATCGTATGACGCTCTCCATGCTGTGGGTTGGATGAATTGCCCGCGTGTGTACTGCTGCTGGCGGACGCAGCGGCCATCGCGACGGTCGGTACGGCCATTGCAGCGATTGCCGCGCCGGCTGCGCCTGCGCCCGCCACAAGCATCTGCCGACGATTTGCCGATGGAATTCCCGATTGATTAGTCATTTTCTCTCCAATCTTGTGATGTTGGTGGATGTGTCGTCGTGACGATGCGTGACGGGACATCACGGGTTTCAATCGTACGGATTTGGTAGTTTTTTTGAACTTCAGAATCCTTAAATCTTATTAACTTGAAGCGCATGCGCGGGTCACGTCACTTCGGTTAACGAGTTTTAATAACGTTTCACTGACCCCGGGGCAGCGGAGCTGATTAAGATGAAACGGTTGCAACGGGAGCGAGTTCCCCCGCGCTGACATGGCCTTTGCGGCCCATCTCAATTCAATCCAATCAACAGGAAACTATCATGCGAATTTCCACACTCGTCGCGACTTGCGCTGCCGTCGTCGCGCTCGTCTCAAACGCAGCCATTGCCCAAACGAGTAACGAAGCCGTGGCATCGCAACCCGCCGCAGGAATGACGAAGGCGTCGATCCGTTTGCAGAACCGGCAATTGTCGAAGGCTGTTCGTCGCGCGCTGTATTCGACCAAAGGGTTGAACGCCAGCAACATTGCGGTGCTCGTCAAAAACGGAACGGTTTCTCTGGTAGGTACGGTACCTGATGCAGCACAGATTCCGGTAGCGGGCGATGTTGCCAAACGCGTTCCGCAAGTGGCAGCCGTCGACAACCGTGTGATCGTTGAGGAAGAAGGCGGCGGCCGGTAAGTGGTGGGCCGCCGGATGCGTGGGCGGCCCTAAAGCGATCACTGTGACGGATACCCGAGCCCGAACGATTGGGCAAGCCGCGGACCCTTCTGAAGCAGGGGCTCGACAGCGCTCCGCCGCGCGGTGGCCCAATCGTGGAGGAGCTGCACGAGGTCCGTTTGAGGCGTAGCGAGCGCTTCGGCGAGGCTCACGGCGTCGTCGGCGGATTTCGAGGTGCCGGAGCCCGTGTGGGGCCGCAGCGTGCACGCGGCGTCGCCCACCAGCGCGATGCGCCCTTTGGCGAACGAGGGGCTCAGGGCGTCGGAGATGGCTTGCAGGAATGGCGCGTCCGTCGCGGCCACCAGTTGCGACAACGTGCGCGGCAGCCCATCGAGTGCGGCCCGATGCAGATACGCAAGCGACTGCTCTGACAGATCGCCTGGCGAGACTGATGCGTGGTGCCGGTGACCGTCGCGTCCGGTCAGGAACGCGCCGATCGATGACTCGTCCGGTTCATTTCTGTACCAGAGCCAATTGAACCGGCGCATGCCGGACTCGAGCGAGCCGTTCAGCGCAGGTATCAGAAACGTCATGAACAGTTCGGCATCTGAACGGTAGAGCGTCATGTTCTCGACCAGATCCACGACATCGCCGCGGTTGAAAGCGTTTTCGCTCACCACCCCGCGCCACGCAATGTAACCTGCGTACGACGAAGCGTTACCGGGAAACAGCATGGAACGAAGCCGCGAGCCGGTGCCGTCGGCGGCGATCAGCATGTCTGCGCGAACCGGCGCCGCGCCGTCGTCGAAGCGGATTTCGACGCCGTCCGCGTCTTCGGCAACACTCGTTACGTTGCGCCCGTAGTGAAGCGCGCCGGGCGGCAGCATGCTGCACAGCGACCGGTAGACGGCGTCCCACGATGAAAACGGCAGCAGCTCGGGATCGTCGCGTGTCACATTGCCGTCGATATCGATCCAACGCCGTCGGTGCGTCGGCACCGCAAGCATCGCGCGGGTTCGATGGCCGTGCTGTTCGAGAAACCGCAGCATCTGCCGCAGCACCACGACTCCGCCGCCGCGGCCCCGCAGCGGCCCTGCGGAGCGCTCGTAGACATGCACGTCGTGACCCGTGCATGTCAGCGTCAAAGCGCATGCGAGCCCTGCGATTGAACCGCCCGCGATTGCAATTTTCATGCTGTTAGCGACGCCATGTCGATCCTCTATGCGTCTATTTGCCGGCGCAAGCTGTCACCGCCCAAAGGCATGTCGCGCAGACGCTTTCCGGTTGCATCGAAGAGTGCGTTGCCGAGCGCGCCGGCGGTCGGTCCCATCGACGCTTCGGCAGCCCCGAGAAACGCTGCACCAGGACGATTGATGAGATGGACGTTCAAACTGCGCGGAACGGCGGAGAAGCGCAGGATCGGGTAACTGCTCCAGTCGAAGCTTCTGATTCTCTCGGTATCGAACTTCAACTCTTCGTAAAGCGTCCAACTGGCCGATTGAATCACGCCACCCTCGATCTGATTGCGGATACCGTCGGGGTTGACGATCTGCCCGGAGTCCACCGCGACCTCGGCGCGTTCGAGAATCACCTGGCCCGTCTCGGGCACGACGGAAATCTCAACGGCCATGGCCACATAAGCCATCAGGTTCTTATATTTACCGAAGGCGAAACCGACACCGTGATTCGGATTGCGTGGTGCCCGCGGCCAGCCGAATTTTGCAGCGGCGAGCTGAATGACCTCGCGCGCGCGCGGGTCCTGCATATGCTTGAGCCGGAACGCGACCGGATCGGCGCCGGCAGCGGCGCTCAACTCATCCATGAACGTCTCGATCGTGAAGACGTTCATGTGCGCCCCGAGTGAGCGCATCGCCGACGTATGCAACGGCATGGTCGGCGAGAAGTTGTTCATCACATGCAGGTTCGGGAACGTATACAGCGGAATCGCGTTGCGGTCGCCGCCGCCCTCGGGCTGCACCATCGGCACCGACGGCGCCGATACGAACGGTTTCTCCAGCATGGTCGCCGGAACGAGCCGGCCCGCATTCACGATCCGCTCGTTGTGCGAGCTGCTCCACAACGCATAGTTCCAGCCCACGATGCTTCCGCTCGCGTCCAGCGAAGCACTCACTTCGGTGACCATGGCGGGCGTGAAGTGGTCCCACGTGTGCTCCTGTTCGCGCATCCATTGCACGCGAACCGGCCGGCCGGCCATTTCGCGGGCGATCAACGCGGCGTGTGCGGCTACGTCGTCCGCGCCGTTGTGGCCGTAGCATCCCGATCCTTCTACGTGAATGCAGCGTACGTTCTCCTTGGGCAGCGACAGCATTTCCGCAAGGCCATCGCGCAGCGGATAGACGCCTTGAGAGTGAGTCCAGACGGTCATGTTGCCGTCCTTGAATTGTGCGACCGAGCAGGAAGGGCCGATCGAACCGTGCAACATATAGCGCTTGGTGTACTTTGCGCTCAGCGTTTTCGCAGCCGTTCCGGCCGCGCCGTGGGTGTTCGCGATCTCGATGTGTTCGGTGGCGATCTGTTTCAGATCGCGGTGCACAGTGGCTGGGTCGGGCAGGGCGCGCCCGGCGCTCCACTGGCTTCCCGCTGCCAGTGCACGTTGTGCCAGCACGGCCTGCCATTCGCGTTTGGCGACCACCGCGAGCATGCTGCCGTTTCTGATGACGTTGACCACACCCGGCATCTTCAGAATATCGGGTGTGTTGGTATGCGTCAGTTCTGCGCCGTAAACCGGCGGCAGTACCACACGCGCATGCAGCATGTCCGGCATCGACATGTCCTGAACGTAGCTCGGGCCGCCGGTCACCTTGCCGGGGATGTCCAGCCGCGGCAATGACGTGCCGATCATCGCGAACGTTGCCGGGTCTTTCAACGGCGACTCAGGCGAAGCGATGCGATGCAGACCGGCGGCGCCGACCGCTTCGCCATACGTCATCGTCCGGCCATCTGGCGCCGTGATGATCGCGTTGTGGGCTTTCAGCACGCTGCTGCTGACGCCGAAGCGTTTGGCCGCTGCGTCGACCAGCAGTCCCCGCACCTGGGCTGCGGCGTTCAACAACGCGCTGCCGCTGTCGGCGATGGTGTGACTTCCCGCTGTGAGTCCTTCGTCCGGTGAGGCGCCCGTGTCGGCGGTCAGAAACGTGATCAGCGACGGCGCCATGTCGAGCTCTTCTGCCGCGATCTGCAACAGCGCGGTGCGCACGCCGGTGCCGAGTTCGACCTTGCCGGTGTAGACGGTGACTTTGCCCGCTGCGTCGATCTTGATCCACGCGTCGAGAAAGGGGTTGGTCTTCAGGCTGCCCGCGAGCGTCTCGGTCGCTTTGGCGACGTGCACGGCGGCGCCTTCGTCCGCGATCACTTCTTGCGCCATGGCCTTGACGCCGGGGAACAGACTGAAGCTCACCATGAGCGCGCCGGACATCATGAAGCGGCGGCGTCCTTCGTTGATATCGTCTTCTTTGACGCTCATTGCGTGCCTCCGTGGCTCGCCGCGCCGTGAGGCGGGGTGGGCGCAGCGCCCGGTGCGGGCAGGTGCGCGACTTCGCGGATCGCGGCGAGGATACGCATATGGGTTCCGCAACGGCACAGGTTCGGCTCCATATGCTCGCGCAGTTCGCGCTCGGTCGGCTGCGGATTGCGGTCGAGCAGCGCCTGCGCGCGCATGATCATGCCGGCGATGCAATAACCGCACTGCGCGGCTTGATGCTCGATGAACGACTTTTGCAGCGGACCGGGACGGTCGGCCGTGCCGAGACTTTCGATCGTGCGAACGGCGCGGCTGCCGATCGACGACACGGGAATCAGGCAGGAAAACACCGCCTGATCGCCCACGATCACCGTGCATGCGCCACATTGTCCGAGCCCGCAGCCGAACTTCGCGCCGTGCAGGTGCAAATCATTGCGCAGCGCATAGAGCAGTGGCGTCGACGGATCGATATCCAGCGCGTGCTGCACGCCATTGACGGTAAGGTTGATCATCGCGCCTTGTTCTCCTCTCTGACTTTTGCCACGGTGGCTTCGACGTCGTTCCACGGGTCGCGCTGCGAATAGGTTGTGCGGATGTAGGACGCCAGATCGGCGATTTGCTGATCGTCATAGACCTCGCTGAAGGCCGGCATGTAGTTCATGCTGTCCTCGCCATGCCAGCCGTTACCGCTAAGGATCATCTGAGCGGTGTTACGTGGCGTCGGGGCATTGACGGCGGTGCTGAACGCGAGCGTGGGGCGCTCGCCAATCGATTGCATCGGTGCGGCGGGGCCGTGGCATTGCGCGCACGACGCGGCGAACAGGAATGCGCCGCGTTGCGCCGCAGGCGATGGTTCGCCATGTGCTGCAACGTCGGCAGACGCATTCGCGACGGCCGGCTGCGCTTTCTGTATCGACAGGATGTACGCAGCAATCGCGTTCACGTCCTCCTCAGGCACGGTGGCGAGGTCGCGAGTGACGGGCAGCATGGGAGCGGCCGCGGCACCGTGTTCGCTTGCACGACCGCTGCGTAAATACATGACGAGCTGTTCCTTAGTCCACGGTTTTGGCGCCGAGCCAAGTGCGTTCAGTGGGGGGGCTTCCCAGCCGTCGACGATGCCGCCGTCGAATGCATGTCCCGTTTTTTCACCACCAATCGCATTGAGCGGCGAATGGCATGAAGCGCAGTGTCCGAGGCCGTCGACCAGCAGCTTTCCGCGATTCCACTCGGCATCTTTCGAGGCATCCGCGGCCTGCTCGCCGGGGTGAAGGAACAACACGTTCCAGAAGACTAGCAAGGGACGGAAGTTCAGCGGGAAGATCAGTTCGTTCGCGGGCGCGCTCGCGTTGACCGGCTCACGTGTCATCAGATACGCGTAGGCCGCCGAGATGTCGCCATCGGACATGCGTGTGAAGTGAATATAAGGAAACGCGGGATAGAGCAGGTGACCATCGCGGGAGACGCCGTGACGCACCGCTCGCGTGAACGCTTCCAGCGACCAGCCACCGATGCCCGTCTCGACGTCGGGCGTGATGTTGGTCGCGTAGATCGTCCCAAACGGCGTTGCAAGCGGCAAGCCGCCGGCGAACGGCTTGCCACCCTTGGCGGTATGACAGACGATGCAGTCGCCCAGCGCCACGACTCTCGCGCCGGCGAGCTTCGTCTGCGCATCGAACGACGAAGCCGGCGGAGGTTGTATGGGGGCAATGGCGGGTTTCCACATCAGCAGCGTGGCGACGATTAGCGCGGCCAGGATGACTACGCCTCCTACCGCCAGCAATTTGGCCTTTCGAGTCATTCACCCACCTGTCACAGAAGTCTTGAATCGAATCGGCACACCGCGCGGTGTGCGCGGCCAACGGGATGCCTCCGTCATGCCTGAGCGCCGCTGCTATGGAACGGGTAGTCGATATAGCCGGAGTGGTCGCCGCCGTACCAGCCGACCGGCTTCGGTGTTGCGAGCGGTGCATGGGTAGCGATGCGCTCGACCAGATCGGGATTGGCGATATACGCGCGGGCAAACGCGACCAGATCGGCTTCGCCGTCACGGATCAATGCGTCTGCCTGATCGATGGAAATGCCGCCGTTGAGAATCAAGGTCCCCGAGAAAACCTTGCGCATGCGCTCAATGATGCGCGGCAAATCCGGTGCGCCGCTCCAGCCGTTCGTGTCAGCCGCGTGAAGGTAGGCGACGCCGAATTCGTTGAGCATCTTGCCGACGTAGTCATAGGTGCCGTCCGGATCCGCGTCGCGCACGTTGTTGTAGTGCGCATACGGCGAAATGCGGACGCCGACGCGATCGAGGGGGACCACTGAGCCGATCTCCGTGAGCGTGTCGCGAAGAGAGTTGGCGCGGTTCGCCAACGAGCCGCCGTATCGGTCATCCCGCCTGTTGGTGGTCGAAGAGAGGAATTGATGCGGCAGATAGCCGTTTGCAGCGTGCACTTCGACACCGTCGAATCCGGCTTCGATCGCGTTGGCCGCGCCTTGCCTGAACTCCGCTATGGCGAGCTTCACTTCGTCGGTCGACATAGCGCGCGAGGGCGTTGCGTGGATCTTGGTGTACTGGCCGTTTTGCAACTGCGCCCACACCTGCAATTGCTCGAGATCGTCGTTCAGGCCCGAGGGCGACAACGGCGCCTCGCCGCCGAGCAACGCGAACGAGGCAACTCGTCCGCCGTGCCACAGTTGCATGAAGATACGGCCGCCGGCGTCGTGCACCCGGCCCGTGATGTTGCGCCAGCCGGCGATCTGCTCGGCCGTGATGATGCCCGGCGTGAGCTCGAAGGCTGCTGACGCCGAACTGACATTGGTCGCCTCGGTGATGATCAGCCCCGCCGACGCGCGCTGCGCATAGTACTGCGCCATCATGTCCGTCGGGCGGCCGCGCAGCGGTGCACGCGAGCGTGTCATCGGGGCCATCACGACGCGATTCGGTAAGCGCAGCTCATGCAGGTCGTGAGCGCTGAGAAGAGGTGACATGGTTGTTCCTTTTTGCGAACGATCGAGCGTCGTTCAGATGCGTGACAGTACTGAGCAGCGTATCGACGACAGCACAAGAATTCCTGAAGCCACGCTGAATTTTTGTCAAACCGGAGAGTGTCTGTCCGGCTTCCTGAATAAACCTATTGCGTTAGGCCTGGCGGGCGGCGTGCGGACGGCCGATCGCCAGATAGTGAACGAGCGCCACGAGCGGGAAGGCGGTGGCGACGCCGGCGACCAGCGGCCAGCCACCGTGCTCATAGAGCGGGCTGGCCAGCGCCGAGCCGAATGCGCCGCCTACAAAGATGCTGGTCATATACAGCGCGTTCAGACGGTTTCTGCTCGCGGCATGCAACGCATAGATTTCGCGTTGTCCCAGTACCATGTTCATCTGCACGGCGAAATCGAGGACGATGCCGGTCGCGACGAGTCCCACTACGCCCCACGCCGGATGGATCAAGGCCGGTGTGTAGGCGAGCGCGCCAACGACGAGCGCGATCAGCGTCGCGCGCACGGTGTGCCCTGCGTCGGCCAGACGCCCCGCAACCGGTGCGGAGGTCGCGCCGATCGCGCCGACCAGCGCGAAGATGCCGATGGCGGTTTGCGAGAGCCCGAACTGCCGGGTTAACTCGACGGGGATTGCGGTCCAGAACAGGCTGAACGAAGCGAACATCAGCGCCTGATACAACGACCGGTGACGCAGAACCGGCATGGTGCGGACCAGATGGCCGAGCGAGCCGATCAACTGGAAGTAGGTGGCCCTGTGGTCCGGCTGGCGGCGCGGAATGGTCAGCGCGAGCACGCTGGTGACGATCGCCATCACGACGGTCGCGGAACCGAACACCGCGCGCCAGCCGAAGTGCCCGGCGATCATGCTAGAAATTGGCCGGGCCAACAGAATGCCGAGCAACAGCCCGCTCATGATGGTGCCGACGACCTTGCCGCGCGTCTCGTCCGGCGCGAGGTGAGCCGCGAGCGGAATCAGAATCTGCACGGCGACGGAGCTGAAGCCGACCAGCAGCGAGATCGCGAGGAACCAGCCCGGCTGATGAGTGAAGGCCGCGGCGCCAAGACTTGCGATCGACACCAGCGCGGTGGTGATCATCAGCTTGCGGTTCTCCAGCAGGTCGCCCAGCGGCACGAGAAAGAACAGTCCGAATGCGTAGCCGATCTGCGTCAACGAAACGATCAGGCTGGCCATGCTGCTTGACATGTGGATGTCGGGTGCGATCAGTTCGGTGATCGGTTGCGCATAGTAGAGATTCGCGACGATCGCGCCGCAGCAGAACGCGAACAGCGCGATCAGGCCGCGTGTCAGCTTGACCGGGCTTGCGCTGCCCGCAGTGGGGGATGCCTGGGTTGACATGGAAACTCCGTGAAATCAGGAAATAGATAAACGTGGACTTGTACGTAAGCTCAGATGCGAGCTCAGCGAGCGATGTTCATTGCCCGGTTGCCGAGCGATATGCCTAGATCCGTCATCAGCCTGCCGCGTTGCAACTGCTGGTTTTCCCAACGCTTGAGTACCGAATCGATGGTCGCCCCGGCCTGCCACGTTGCCGCCAAGGCAAGCGCGAGCGCATGTGCATTGGCTGCGGCCTTCGCGGTGCTGCCGGCCGTGTGCGGCCGCGGGACCGAGGCGGCGTCGCCGATTAGCACGACCCGGCCGAACACCATCTGCGGCGCGCGCAGGTCGACGATCGGTTGCATAAACGGTTCTTCCGTCGCATCGACGAGCGCGCGAAACGTTGGCGCAAGCAGCGCCTTGGCGTCATCTCGAAGCTGCTCGATGTCGTCGTGGCCGATCACTATGCCGATCTCGCGCTCGACAGAATCGACGTTGCGATACGGATCGGCCTGCCTGACCGCGACGCCAACCTGATCGTCAGAAAGCTGGCGGACAATCGGCGCTATGTCGTTGCCAGCCACGACTACCTCGAACGCAGCGGCATGCCGGAAACGCCGCAGGCACTCGATGCACACGAGTGCTTTCGCGTGGCATACGGCGGCGCCTATCGAACACGCCAGGTCTGGACCTTCCGCCGCGAAACCGTTGAGGAGCGTGCCGAGGTTCGCGTTGAAGTGCGCGGCCATCTGCTGTCGAACAGTCTCGACATCCTGCTTGACGCGGTGCTGGCAGGGCGTGGCATTGCGTTGCTGCCTGAATGGCTGGTTGCCGCCGAAATTCGCGCGGGACGCCTGATGCGCCTGTTTCAGAACTTCGAGGCGAGTCCCCATAACGGCGACGCAATCGTCTATGCAGCGTATCTGCCCAATCGCCGCCACTCCAGCAAAGTGCGCGCGCTCGTTCAGTTTCTCGAATCGCGGGTCCACACTTCGCTGGAAGCTTGAGCCACGGCGTGCTTACGTCTTGCAAGCGTCTTCACATCACGCAGCGTTATGCGTGACGTCCTGATTCGAACAGGAACCACACGCGCTGTTCTGCTTCGTCGATCCAGTTTTCGAGCAGACTTGCCGTCGCGACATCGTTGTACTCGCCGCACAGCGAATGCGTCTCGCGCATGTAGCCGGCGAGCGCCAGATTGTCCTCGCGCAATTCGGCCAGCATGTCGCTGGGCGTCACGAAATCGGCGTCGTTGTCGAGAATCCGCTGCAGCTTCGTGATCTGCCCGGTGGAGTGCAGCGTTTTGCCGCCGACCTTGCGTGCGCGTTCCGCCATCGGGTCCGTCGTCGCGAAGATCTGGTTGGACTGCTCGTCGAGCAGCAGGTGGTAGTCGCGGAAGTACGGCCCCGACATATGCCAGTGGAAGTTCTTCGTCTTCAGATACACCGCGAACACGTCGGCAAGCAAGGTCGTCAAAGCGGCGGCAATGTCGCGGGTTGCCTCCTCGGTCAGGCGTGTCGGTGTTTTAAGTGGAGCCGCGCGATGGGCTGCGGCGGTAAATGCTTCATTCATAGCGAGTCCTTTGACGTGTCGATAGATACAACGTGCGAGTTCGTGAATCCGGCAGCTTGCATTGTAGGAATGCGTGATACGTAAAGTCCTGCGGAAAACATGAAATGTTCTGAACCGAGAATAAAGATGCCCGCCTCGCGATCAGTCGCGGATCTCTTCCAGCAAGTTTTATTTAAGAACTATTAAGGACTTTGCCAAGGACTCGGCGAGGAGCCGTGGCTAGACTGGGCTTCAGTTTTTCTCGCACTTCAAGCGAGTGCGGCCTGTCCTCCCATGTTCACCAAACCTTTAGGAAGTACAAAGCCATGGCAAATCCGAAACTTGAAGTCCTTACGCCTGCAAACTCGCAGATCATCTTCATCGACCAACAGCCGCAAATGGCTTTTGGGGTCCAGTCCATCGACCGTCAGGTGCTCAAGAACAACGTGGTAGGCCTCGCGAAGGCAGCGCGAGTGTTTAACATTCCCACCACTATTACGACAGTGGAATCCGAAAGTTTTTCGGGCTATACGTACCCCGAATTGCTGGACGTATTTCCGGAGCACAAGGTGCTCGAACGCTCGTCCATGAATTCGTGGGACGACCAGAAGGTTCGTGACTCGCTTGCTGCAAACGGCCGAAAAAAGGTGGTGGTGTCAGGTCTGTGGACCGAGGTTTGCAACAACACGTTCGCGCTATGCGCCATGGCCGAAGGTGACTACGAAATCTATATGGTCGCCGACGCGTCGGGTGGCACCTCGAAGGACGCGCATGACTATGCAATGCAGCGAATGATTCAGGCCGGCGTGGTTCCGATGACCTGGCAACAGGTGCTGCTCGAATGGCAGCGCGATTGGGCGCACAAAGAGACTTACAACGAAGTCATGGCGATTGCCAAAGAGCATTCCGGGGCGTACGGGATGGGCGTGGACTATGCCTACACCATGGTGCACAAGGCTCCCCAGCGCGCGGCGGGGACACACGAAGTTCTGGCACCGGTGCCTGCAAAGAAGTAAACAGTCGCGACGAGCGCCCGCTTCCCATGAATAGCTCCGCGCGTGAAAAGCGGAGCGCTCCCTATGAGGATCGCCATGACTTCCAATACTTCCGTGCCGACGCCGGCTGAAGTTGTCTTCTTCAATGGCAAGATCGCCATCCAGGACGACAAGCGCTCTTTTGCCGATGCGCTCGCCGTCGCGAACGGCCGCATTATCGCTTCGGGATCTCGCGATGCCGTGATGCGTCACGCGAACGACAGCACGCGCCACGTCGACCTCAAAGGCCGCACCGTCATTCCCGGTCTGAACGACTCCCACCTGCACATCATTCGCGGCGGGTTGAACTTCAACATGGAGTTGCGCTGGGACGGCGTGCCCTCGCTGGCGGACGCACTCGACATGCTGAAGAAGCAGGTGGCCCGCACGCCGGCGCCGCAATGGGTCCGCGTAGTGGGCGGCTGGAACGAATTCCAGTTCGCCGAGCGGCGTGGCCCGACGCTCGAAGAAATCAACGCGATCGCGCCGGATACGCCGGTGTTCATCCTGCACCTGTACGACAGCGCGCTCCTGAATGCAGCGGCGCTGCGCGCGGTCGGCTATACGAAAGATACGCCCAATCCACCCGGCGGCGAGATTCAGCGCGACAAGCGTGGCAATCCGACCGGCATGCTCATTGCACGTCCGAACGCCGGGCTCCTGTACGCCACGCTGGCGAAAGGTCCGAAGCTCGCGCTGGAGGATCAGCGCAATTCCACGCGCCACTTCATGCGTGAGCTGAACCGGCTTGGTGTGACGAGCGCGATTGACGCAGGCGGCGGTTACCAGGCCTACCCGGACGACTACGCCGTCATCATGGATCTGGCGAAGCATAGTGAACTGACCGTGCGTATTGCGTACAACCTGTTCACGCAGAATGCGAAAAAAGAAATCGAGGATTTCGCGAAGTGGGTGAAGGTGACGAAGCCCGGCGAAGGTGACGATTTCCTGCGCGTGAACGGCGCCGGTGAAATGCTGGTGTTTTCGGCCGCGGACTTCGAAGACTTTCTCGAACCGCGACCGGATCTGCCGGACACGCTCGAAGACGAACTGGAAGCCGTCGTTCGGCTGCTGGTGGCAAACCGCTGGCCGTTCCGTCTGCATGCGACCTACAACGAATCGATCGAGCGCTTCCTGAATGTATTCGAACGCGTGAACGCCGACATTCCGTTCAATGGGTTGCGCTGGTTCTTCGATCACTGCGAGACCATCACGCAACAGAATATCGAGCGGGTGCGCGCGCTCGGCGGCGGCATTGCGATCCAGCACCGGATGGCCTTTCAGGGCGAGTACTTCATCCAGCAATATGGTGAAGAGGCCGTGAAGCGCACTCCGCCCATTCGCCACATGCTCGATGCCGGACTGCCCGTTGGCGCGGGGACGGACGCGACGCGCGTCGCGAGCTTCAACCCGTTCGTTTCACTGTACTGGATGGTATCGGGCAAGACGGTCGGCGGCACCGCGATGTATGCCAGCGAGAACCGTCTGGACCGGATGGAAGCGCTGCGCCGCTACACGGTGGGCAGCGCATGGTTCTCGAACGAGGATGACCGTAAAGGCGCGCTGGTTCCGGGCCAGTTCGCGGATTTCGCGGTGCTCAGTGAAGACTACTTTACCGTCGACGAGAGCCGCATCAAGTTCCTGACCTCGGTGATGACGGTGGTAGGCGGCAAGGTCGTGTATGCCGATGACGAATTCGCGCCGCTCGCGCCGCCTGACCTGCCGGTCAGCCCGTCGTGGTCGCCGGTCGCGGAATTCGGTGGCTATAGCCGTTACAAACCGACGGCGGTGGCGTGCGTGGATGGCTGTGTGAATCTGTGCGGCGTGCATGCGCATGCGCATGGTTGGGCATGGCGTAAAAACGTGCCTGTCAGTGACTCCAACGGTTTCTGGGGCGCGTTGGGTTGTAGTTGTTTCGCGTTCTGACATCCATAGCTTGGTGCCACCAGGCCAGCGAGGACCACCATGCCGACCCTGACTGACGGAGTGTTGTTTGGCATAGGCATACTGGTTCTCGACTTCCTCGCCTGGCGTTTCATGGACCGCACGAGCGAGCAGGTGCGTCTGGCGTTCCGGGCGCTCCTGTTTGGTTTGTCGACCTACGTGCTGTTCAGTTCAGGCATGAATCCGCTGCGCGCGGCGCCCTGGGAATCCGAGCCGCTGCGCCATCTTCTCGCGCAAGTGCTGGAGGTGGTGTGGTGGCTGCAGGGCGCGCGCCTCGTGACCGTCATGCTGGATCGTGCGGTGTTACCCGAGACGTGGCACAAGGAGCGTCTGTTTCAGGATGTGCTCGGCGCGCTCGTGTTTCTGGCTGCAGCGGTCGGAGCGATCGCTTTTGTGTTGCAACTGCCTGTGCGCGGCCTGCTCGCAACGTCCGGGGCGGTCGCGGTCGTGCTCGGCCTTGCGATTCAGAGCACGCTCAATGACGTGTTTTCCGGTGTGGTACTGAACGCCACGCAGCCCTTTCACATTGGCGATTGGGTCACGATCGGCGATGTCGAAGGGAAGGTGGTCGAGAGTAACTGGCGCGCGACCAGTCTGCTGAACGGCCAGGGCAATATCGTCGTGATTCCCAATAGCGTGGCGGCGCGCGCCAATATCGTCAACGCGAATGAACCGGTGCATACGCACGGCATTAGTGTGGTGCTACCGGTCAAACCATCGATCCGGCCGGCAATCGTGCTGGAGGCGCTCGCCAACGCCGCCGCCAGCTCAGAAAATGTCTTGAGCGAGCCTAAGCCACTGGTGAGTGTGCGCCGTGCCACGAGCGACTCGATCGAGTACGAGATCGTCTGCTACGTCGACGCACTGAGCAAAAAGACCGATGTGCGCAACGAACTCTTCGATCTCGCGTACCGGCATCTGGTCTCGCGCGGCGTCGTGTTGCATCCCTTGTCAGTACCCGAGCCTGCTACCGACGTGGCGGATCAGAGGCACCGATTGCTGCGCAACGTCATGATCTTTCAGACACTCGAGGACGACGAAGTACTGGAGCTTAACGCGAAGCTGACGAAGCACGAATTCGATGTAGCCGAGACCATTTATGCCGCGGCCGATGAGAACGGCCACGAGCTTCACATTCTCGCGCAAGGCGTCGCAAAAGTGAGCGTGCCGAAGGATGGCGGTGAGATCGAACTGCGGAGGCTGGCGCCTGGCGATTCGATCGGACAGTCAGGCATTCTGGCCGGCGTCAGGACGGAAGTGATCGTTCGAGCGCTGACTCGCGCCACCGTTTTCCGGCTGGATAAGGCCGCATTGACGCCGATTCTCGCGCGACGCCCCGAAGTGGCCAAGGAGATGTGCCGTTTGCTTTCGGAACATCACGCAACCGAAAAGATGTTGCTTGAATCGCCAGCGAATGTGGACGAGACGTCAGGCGGCTTGCTGCAATGGATTCGCGACGGCGTAAGGCGATTCCATGAACTCACGATTTGAGCGGGCTCACAGAACTGTCTCGTCTCTTAAGGGTTTTTAAGAATCCGACAAAGTCTTTAATTGATTTATTCGCTACGCTGTATCGAACAGTCGGTAAGCGTTCCGCCGAATCGATCCAACACCATTGACCATGGAGTCTCACGTGAGTACTTTCACCACATCCGACGGCACCCAGCTTTACTACAAGGACTGGGGCACGGGCCAGCCGATTGTTTTGAGCCATGGTTGGCCGTTGAACGCCGACATGTGGGAATACCAGATGAAGTTTCTCGCCGACAACGGTTTTCGTGTCATCGCTCATGATCGCCGCGGCTTTGGACGTTCCGCGCAGCCGTGGTCGGGATACGACTACGACACGTTTGCCGGCGACGTCAATGAGTTGATCGAGGCGCTTGATCTCAGGGACGTGATTCTCGGCGGGTTTTCGATGGGCGGTGGCGAAGTGGCGCGTTATATCGGCCGTTTCGGCACGCGGCGCATCGCGAAGGCAATTCTGCTCAGCGCCGTGACGCCTTTAATGATTCGCCGTGAGGATCATCCGCAAGGAATGGACCCCGCCATCTTCGACGGCATCCGTGCGGGACTGTTGAACGACCGGCCCAAATTCCTCGACGACTTCGGCCCGCTTTTCATGGGCAGCGATCAGGAGGGCTCGAACGTGACGAAGCAGATGCTCGACTGGACTTTGTCGCTGGGGCTTCAGGGCGGTCTGAAAGGAACCTACGACTGCGTTGCAGCTTTCTCCGAGACTGACTTCAGGTCGGACCTCGCGAAATTCGATGTGCCCACACTGGTGGTGCACGGCGATGGGGACGCGGTCGTGAACTTCGACGTAACCGGAAAGGCAGCTGCCGCGCTGATCAAGGACGCGAAGCTGCTGGTCTATAAGGGCGCACCGCATGCGCTTTACTTCTCGCACAAAGACCGGCTCAACCAGGACCTCCTGGACTTCGTCCGGTCCTAGACATCGCCGGGTCGCGATGCCCGTCCGCATGCCGGGTGATCCATACCGAGGGGATGTCTGACACGGAGGAGTGACATGAAGAAAATCATTGCGGGAGTCGCGATTCCCGACAGTGTGATGACCCGGGCAGCAACCGATCAGATCCGGGGCACGGAGTGTGAGTTGATGTTCCATCATGCGCTAAGGGCTTTTCTGTTCGGCGCGCTGACTGGGTATCGCGGCAAGCTGACTTTCGACGCCGAGCTGCTTTACGTCGGCACGATGTTTCACAACGTCGGTTTGAATGTACAGCACCGGCGCTCTCCGTACCGGTTTGAGGTGGACGGCGCGAATGCGGCGCGTGAATTCCTGCGCCAACACGGTGTCACTGAGTCCGCGATCGGTCAGGTATGGGAGGGGATCGCGCTACATACGACGCCGGGTATTCCTGAGCATATGTCGCCGCTCGTCGCGCTGATCAGCGCCGGGGTGCAGATGGATGTACGCGGCGCCCGCTTCGACGAATTCACTGCGCAACAGCGCGACGAAATCGTACAAGCCTATCCCCGCGAATCCGGTTTCAAGAAGAAGATCATCGAAGCCTATGCGCGCGGCATGGCGCATCGTCCGGAGACGACGTTCGGCACGGTGAACGCTGATGTGCTGGATCGGTGGGACCCGAACTATCGCAGATTGAATTTCTGCGGCCTGGTGCTTGGATCGGACTGGCCGAATTGACCTGGGGTGACGTGAAGTACTGGCGCCTGCCTTTGCGGTGGGTACGAATAGCGGATGCTAACGGCATGCGCGACGAAGTGGCAGTTATCAAAAGGACAATCAGAATGGGCTACATCATTTCATTGGGCGTCGGCTTCGCAGTCGGGCTCCTCTATTGGCTACTCAAGGTGCAGTCGCCGGCGCCGCCGCTGATCGCGCTGGCCGGGCTGCTCGGCATGGTGTTGGGTGAGCACGCCATACCGGTCGTCAAGGCACAGCTTTTCGCGCAGACGCGGACGGTCGAGGTCGCCGAGCCTATGAAGAGTACCGCGGCGCAAAAGCCGATGACGCCGGGCGCGACGAAAGAGGGCGGCTGATGTCGCTGGCGCGTGCGTTCTGTTTTCCGGGGAATCGTTCGTGAATAAACACGAAGACACGATTCTTGCGCTGATAGCGGGCTACGTTGACACCGTCGGGTTCGTTGCGTTGTTCGGACTCTTCACCGCGCATGTGACGGGCAACTTCGTACTGATCGGCGCGGGAGTTGCCGGCGTGGGGCAGGGTGTGCTGCTAAAACTGCTCGCGTTTCCGTCTTTTGTAGTCGGCATTGCGCTGAGCAGCGTGATTTTCAAGTTTCTGGAGCGGAATCATTCGGCGAATGCTGCGAGCGCTTTGTATCTGCTGCAGGCAATGTTGCTTGTTTCCTTCCTTGTAACAGGCTTGATCGCGACACCAATCGAGGCGCCGAATGCATCAATGGTGTTGGTGTGCGGCGTACTGGGAACCATGGCGATGGGCGTACAGAACGCGCGTGGCAGGTTGCTGCAAGTAACGGGATTGCCGAACACAGTGATGACCGGAAACGTGACGCAGATCGTGCTCGACTTGATCGAACTGATACATAGAGGCGCCGCTGGCGGGCATGGGCAACAGGTTAGAGGACGCCTCAAATCGACGTTGGCGGCGATGTGCGGCTTTGCCGTCGGCGCGATCGGCGGCGCACTGGCATACGTCAATTTTTCGTTTCTCGCGATTGCATTGCCGGTAGCCGTTTTGCTGTTTCTTGCCTGGAAGAGAAGGGCGATGGCGGAGGAAAGCGGTTAGCTTGCCGCGAATACATCGCTTCGAAGGCACCCGCCAGACACGAGACATGGCCTCGAACAGAGGCTGGTCGTTCAAACATTGCTAACACTCATGGGTAATCAAATGTTCAAGTCGCTTCATCGGTTCCGTCCAGTCGCAATTCTCTCCACCGCGCTACTGATTGGATTGACGTCTGTTTCGTCCGCCTTCGCCGATGCGGGACCGCCGGAAGTGCCGACCGGAAAAACCGAGCTCTCCGCGAAACGGCCCAACGTATCGGTTGGCCCGCAGTACGACACCACGCACGTGTATGTCGCCTCGGCCGATCTCGATGCGTTCGTCACCAGCTTCCTTGCCACGTTCGGTGGCAAAGCGTCCCCGCGCGCGGTTTTCACGGTCACGCCTACGCCGAGCAGGACCGCGTCGCAGTACGTGCAGACGCCGGTCGGCATGCTTTCGGTGTTTGGCTTCGAAACGCCGATTCCGTACCCGTTCGGCAATGAGCGAACCGGCTATCTGGTCACCGATATCGATCAGGCGGTGAAGGCGGCGCGAGCCTCGGGCGCGGACGTTCTCGTCGATTCGTTCGATGATCCGATCGGCAAGGACGCGGTTATTCAATGGCCGGGTGGCCTGACGATGCAATTGTATTGGCACACGAAGGCACCTAACTATGCGCCGTTGCATAGCGTGCCGGACAACCGTGTGTACGTGTCGCGCTATGAAACGAACAACTTCGTGCGCCGGTGGCTGCACTTCTCGCATGGCAAGGTGGTCTCGGACGATCCGCGCGCGGATGCGGGCGTGATTGGCCGGCCGGGCGAGACGATCCGGGAGATCCGCATCGACTCGGGGTTCGGCCGGATGGTGGTGTTTGTCACGGACGGCAAGCTGCCGTTCCCGTTCGGGCGTGAAACGACTGGCTACGGCGTTGATGATGTCGCCCAGACGCTCGAGCGCGCGCAAGCAGCCGGCGCGAAAGTGCTGTATGCGCCGTACAGCAGCAGATCAGGAAAGACGGCCATGGTTGAATTCCCAGGCGGGTACATCGCCGAAGTACACGATGGCCAGTAAGGAAACTGCGATGAATACGCCGAAGATGCTGAATGCACATAAGCGCTCGCGGCGGTGTGCAGCGCTGCGTGCCGCCCGTGCTTTGCTGATCAGCACAGGCCTCGCGGCCGCGCTGCCGGTCTCGGCGGCCGATACCGCGACAGGCGGCGCTGACGATACCACCACGGGCGGCACAACGGCGACGGCCGCCTCTGCCGCGAGTGCCTCGTGCGTGCGCCCTGCGGTGATGTTCAACCGCTGGCAGGAAAACTGGTCGGTCTTGGCCAATCCCTGTGTGCCGAAACGGCCTTTCGATTCGCTCAAGTACATTCCGCTGTTCGGCAACCCCGACGCGTATATCTCGCTGGGCATGGTGTTGCGCGAGCGGCTGGAAGTGAACGACGCGCCGCTGTTCGGCCTCGGGTCAGGGCACGACGACACGTATCTGTTGCAACGGCTGGAAGTCCACGCGGATGTCCGCCTCGGCCCTCATGTGCAGATCTTCACGCAATTCGAGGACGCGCGCCCGTACGGCAAGGACATGGTCACGCCCGTCGACAAGAACCCGCTGGATCTGCGGCAGGCGTTCGTCGCCATCACCGAGCCGCTTGGACCTGGCACCGTCAAGTTCCGGGTGGGGCGGCAGGAAATGGCGTTCGACCTGCAACGATTCATCTCGGTTCGTGACGGCCCGAACGTGCGTCAGGCGTTCGACGCGATCTGGGCCGACTATGAAACCGGTCCGTGGCGCTGGATCGCCTATGCGACGCAGCCGGTGCAGTATCGCGACAATACCGCTTTCGATGACGTTTCCAATCGCGATCTGACCTTCAGCGGCGTACGCGTGGAGCGCAAAAATGTCGGGCCAGGCGATCTGTCCGCGTACTACTCCCGCTACAACCGCAGCAACGCGCACTTTCTGGACGCGACCGGCGACGAACATCGCGACGTATTCGATGTGCGCTATTCCGGCAACGTCAACCATCTCGACTGGGACGTCGAAGCGATGTATCAGTCCGGACATGTCGGCAGCAATACGATTGGTGCGTGGGCGGTCGGCTCGCTCGCCGGCTACACGCTGGCGACAGTGCCATGGACGCCGCGAGTCGGCATCCAGGTGGATGCAGCTTCGGGCGACAGCCATCCGGGAGACGGCCGGGTCGGCACATTCAATCCGCTCTTTCCGAACGGATACTACTTCGCGCTGGCCGGTTATACAGGTTACTCGAACCTGATTCACGTCAAGCCGTCGCTCATCGTTAAACCGAACAGCAAGCTGACGCTGCTGGCCGGCGTAGGCCTTCAATGGCGCGAGACCACCGCGGACGCGGTTTATCAGCAAGGATCGGCGGTCGTGCCGGGCACCGCGGGACGTGGCGGCCGCTGGACCGGTTTCTATACGCAGCTTCGCGCCGACTGGGCGGTCAGCACGAACCTCGCCGCAGCACTCGAAGCCGTGCATTTCCAGGTCGGGCAGTCGCTGCGCGACCTGGGCGCGCGCAATGCCGACTACGTCGGCGCTGAAATGAAATTCAGCTGGTAGACACCGTATTCGCGTGCCGTCATCAGCTTGACGTGTTAGATGAGGTCGAAAATATGAGCACCGCGGATTTTTCTGCCGACGCCTTGACTCCGTCGGAACTCGAGATTCCGTTTTCTTCGCTGGAATATCGGCAGCACCAGATGTTCCCCCGTCTGTCGGCTGCTGAGATTCGAAGCCTGCAACGCTTCGCGAAGCCGATGTCGTTCAAGGCCGGCGAACTGATCTTCGAAACAGGTCAGGTGGCGCTGGGTCTGTTCGTTTTGTTGCATGGGCGCGTGCGGATCTTTTCGCGTGACAGTTTCGGGAGATCGACGCTCGTCACCGAGCATGAAGACGGCCATTTCATGGCCGAGATGGCGCAACTGTCCGGCAAGCCCGCGTTAATCGACGGCGTGGCGTTGACGGATGCAGAGACGCTCGTGCTCGAGCCGGAACGGTTGCGGGCACTGATCGTCGCCGATGCTCAGCTGGGCGAGCACATCATGCGCGCCCTGATCCTGCGGCGGCTTGGATTGATCGAGCAAGGACTGGGGCCGATCATTGTCGGCAATGGCGATGACGCGCGGCTTGTCAGGCTTCAGGGGTTCCTGCGCCGCAACGCGTACCCCGCAATGGTGATCGACGCGCGTAGCGATCCTGAAGCGATCACGCTGCTGGGCGGGATGACAACCGGCCCCGACGATTTTCCGCTTGTCTTCTGCCCGAACGGATATGTGCTGCGCGCGCCGGACGAAGCGCAGCTCGCGTCGTGCCTCGGGCTCGTGCCGACATTCGAGCAATCGCATATTTATGACGTCGCTATCGTCGGCGCCGGACCGGCCGGGCTCGCTGCGTCCGTCTATGCGGCCACGGAAGGTTTGTCGGTCGCCGTTTTCGACCAGCGCGCCCCCGGCGGTCAGGCCGGTGCCAGCTCGCGGATCGAAAACTATCTGGGTTTTCCCACTGGCATTTCGGGCCAGGCACTCGCCGCCCGGGCATTTCAACAGGCGTTGAAGTTCGGTGCCCATCTGGCCATTCCCGGTATGGTCAAGGACGTGAGCCGTCAGGACGGCATCTTCCTGCTGACGCTTCTTGATGGACAACGGATCAGCGCCCGGACGGTCGTGGTCGCCAGCGGCGCCGCTTATCGGCGACCGTCGGTGCTGGGCTTCGAGCGCTTTGAAGGACGGGGCACGTACTACTGGGCGTCGACGATCGAAGCCAGGCTCGTGAAAGGGCAGGACATCGTGCTGATCGGCGGGGGCAACTCCGCAGGACAGGCGGTCGTGTTTCTCGCCAATTTCGCGCGCAGCATCCGCGTGCTGATTCGCGGCAAGGATCTGTGCGCAAGCATGTCGAAATATCTGATCGACCGGATCGGCTCGTTACCCAACGTCACGCTTTGCACCCGTTGCACATTGCGATCCCTCGACGGCGACGAAGCAGGACTCACGCATGTTCATATTCGTCGTGAAGACGATGATTGGGACGAAGTGGTGGCGTCGCGTCATCTGTTTCTCTTCATCGGCGCGGACCCGAAGACGGATTGGCTCGCTTCGAGTGGCGTGGAGCTCGACAACAGGGGGTTTGTCGTCACCGGGTTCGCACGCAGCGTGCATGGTCTGTCTGATGCAAACGAGCGATACCCGCTCGAAACCAGTGTGCCCGGCATGTTTGCCGTCGGCGACGTGCGCTCGGAATCCGCGAAACGGGTTGCCTCGGCGGTGGGCGACGGTGCGGCGGTCGTGAGCCAGATCCATTCCTATCTGAGCCAACTGACAACAACGTCGGCTCACGATGTTTAATAAAAATTAGCAACTGCTTCGAAAGCGTGGGCGCTATGCTTTTTCGCATACAAACGGCAAGTGCCAGGGAACGAATGATGAAACAGATTCAGTGCAAATGGGCGGTCCATGTCAATGCGTGGTGTGTAGTTATCTTGAGCATCTTTGCGTCCGTGTGGTCTGACACGGCGCTTGCCGCTGCCCCTCAGGTCAAAACGCAGGGGGCGGGTTTTTATCGGATCATGCTGGGCGGTTTTGAAGTGACAGCGTTGCTCGACGGCACGCACCCGTTTCCGATCGATACCGTGGTGGAAGATGTGCCGAAGGCTGAAATCGCGCGTGACCTGCAGCGCGATTTTCTGCAAACGCCCGTTCAAGGCTCGATCAACGCGTTTCTGATCAACACCGGTTCGAAGCTGATTCTTATCGACACCGGCGCAGGCGTGCTCTATGGAGATTGTTGCGGCAACCTGCTCGCGAACTTGCGCTCGGCGGGCTATCAACCGGAGCAGGTCGATGAGGTGTTGCTGACGCATCTGCACAAGGACCATGTCGGTGGCGTCATTTCGAACGGCGCCATGACGTTCCCAAATGCTGTCGTACGGACAAGCCAGATTGAAGCCGACTACTGGTTGAACCCGGCCAACAAGTCAAAGGCGCCCGCCTTCCTCAGCACATTCTTCGACGCTGCAATCGCATCCGTCGCGCCCTACGTCGCGGCCGGCCGGTTCAAGCCGTTCAGCGGAGATGTCGAACTCGATCCGGGCATTCGCGCGATCGCGTTGCCCGGTCATACGCCGGGTCATACCGGGTATCTCGTGGAGAGCGAGTCGAAAGATCTGCTCGTGTGGGGCGACATAGTTCACGTGGCGTCGATCCAGTTGCGGAACCCGAAGGCATCGGTTGAATACGACACCGACGCGGCCGCGGCGCAGCGCTCGCGCCGCTACGCGTTCGAGCTCGCGGTGAGAAAACATTATCTCGTCGGCGCAGCGCATATCGCTTTTCCGGGACTGGGACACATCAGGACAAACGGCAGCACCTATGACTGGGTGCCGGTCAATTACGAAGCCGCGCCCGGTCAATAGCCACGGCGTGAACCCCACCTTTCACCACTTCCATGGAACGAGAAATGGCAACTGAAGCGACGATGGTCACGCACCACACGCTGCGTGCAAACGGCATCCGGCAGCATTTCCTCGATGCCGGAAGCGGCCCAGTCGTCGCGCTCCTGCACGGCTTCCCGGAGACGAGCTTTGCCTGGCGTTATCAGATTTCCGTGCTGGCCCAGCACTATCGAGTCATCGCTCCGGACCTGCGGGGCTATGGCGAAACCGACAAGCCCGGTTCCGGCTACGACAAGCGGAACATGGCGATGGATATCATCGGGCTGCTCGACGAACTGGGAATCGGCAAGGTCGCGCTCGTCGGGCACGACCGCGGCGCGCGCGTGGCGACACGGCTGACCAAGGATCATCCTGAACGGGTCGATCGGCTTGTCGTGATGGATAACGTGCCGACGCGGGTGGTCGCGCAAAATATGAATCCACAAACAGCGCGTGCGTACTGGTTTTTTCTGTTTCATCTGGTCGCAGACCTGCCGGAAACGCTGATCGCGGGAAAGGAAGACGCGTGGCTGCATCACTTCTTCGCCGACTGGTGCTACAACCCACACACGATCGAAGGCGCGGACTTCGATACGTACGTGAAAGCGTACAAGCGGCCGGGCGCGGTGCGAGGCGCAATGTCGGACTATCGCGCGAATTCCGAGGACGTTGCGCAGGATCTGGTCGACGCGGATGTGAAGATTGCGTGCCCGACTATGGCGCTGTGGGGTGAAGACTTCTATGCGGTGGGCGGCATGTTCGATATGAAGGCCGTCTGGGAAGGCATGGCGAACAATCTCCGTGCCGAACCGGTCTCGAATTGCGGACATTTGCCCCAAGAGGAGCAGCCGGAACGGGTCAATGAACTGCTGGTGGATTTCTTGCGGGGCTGGACCGGGCGTTGAATGCCCGCCAGACGGTCGAAGGCCACGGCTGCATGAAGGGTGACATTTTCGGCCGCGGTGCATGATCCGCGGCCGGTTGATAGGGAGAAGCATGATGCACAGCCAAACCCAACTGGAGCAACGCGCTGAAGCTGTTTGGGAAGACGCGCGAGTCCAACGTGAAACGTGTTGCGCTCCGCGCGAGCAAGTGGCTGCGGTGATGAACGGCAGCCGTGCTCCCGTGTGGGATCATGTGATCGATGCGCTTCTGGCCGGCTTTCACGATCAAGGTGCGGGTGAAGCGTACCTCACGCGGTCGGCGCGTGGCATCGCTGCGTATGCGCCGTCGCCGCACATACAGGTCGAAGTGCTCGAGCGTTTGTCTGTCACGTCGGTCGCGGTTCTCTGGCAGGATGCAACACGCTGCCGCTACGCCGACCAGGTGTGGATCAGTTGCCGCGCCCGGAAAAAAGGGCGCTGTGCGCTGAGCGGGGCGGTGATCCATCGCGACGATTTCATCTATAAGCCGAGGGTGCGCAGCGCGATTCCAGCTAACGCCAACGCGATGATTCTGGCTTCCGTGATCGCGCGAATGCCCTCCATGGCATGAAGGGCGGTTCGCGCTAGATCTTCCAGGAGTTTGCCGCATTGCCGCCGAGAATCGGATTTTTTTGATCCGACGGCAGCGCATAGACGACCAGCATGGTATTGAGCGACGACAACGGCATGGCGCCCCGAGTGAGCTTGCCCGCCAGATAGCCCATCGCCATCGAAAAGAAGAACGGCACTAGCGCGTAAGCAATCTCGTGAATCATCTGTCGTTGCTCGCGTGATGGCGTCCCCGTCGGGCGCCGTTGAATGTCGCAATCGGCCGAGGCAACCTCTGTCGAGACGACGAAGTCTATTGCGCGGTGCGCATTAAGTCTTTAGAAAAACATGAAACGTTCTTAACGTTGCTGGACGTGTGAGATCGACTCGAGCGCATGCTTAGTACAAGTTTTTTGAACTATACGTTCAGTTTTTTCCGCGCATGCCAATTCGCCGTTGTTCTAGACTTTGGGAACGCAACACTGAGCGGTCAGTCCTCAGTTTTTCCTATACCCGCTGCGTCTTGGATACTCAGGAAAATGATTTGCATTGGCCCGCTTCAGGTGGACCTCGCCCGCCGGGAGTTGTTTCTCGACGGCCAGCCTGTGCGGCTTGGAAGCCGTGCATTCGACATGCTCGCAGTGCTGATTGCGTCAAAAGGCGCGCTGGTGTCGAAAAACGAATTACTCAAACAAGTCTGGCCGGACACGATCGTTGAAGAGAACAACCTTCAGGTGCATATGTCCGCACTGCGCAAGGTGCTGGGGGAAAGTCGCGGACTGATCCAGACCGTGTCTGGACGAGGCTACCGGCTCGTACTGTCGAGTCCATCAACGGCCCCTTCCAGTGAGAACACGGCCGATCGTGACGATGAACTCGACAACGTCAAGGGCAGCCTGCAAGACAGGATCGTCCGCAACAACCTGCCTTCCAATTCATCGGCGCTGATCGGACGGGACAAAGCGATGGAAGACGTCGCGCTGGCGCTGGCTTCGGTCCGCCACGTGACGCTTATCGGCTCCGGTGGTATCGGCAAGACCCGACTGGCGATCGAGGTCGCGCGCGGCTTGCAGGCGCGCTTCCCGGACGGCGTCTATCTGATATCGCTCGCTTCGGCCAGTGATGCGAGCAGCGTCCTCGCGATGTTCGCGACCAGCTTCGGCGGGAATCCAGCATCCGGACCGCTTACGCTCGCGCGTGTCAGCAAGGAACTCAGCGGGCGGTGCGCGTTGTTCATATTCGACAATTGCGAGCATGTTCTTGGCCCTGCCGCTGAGCTTGCTGAAACGCTATTGAGCGTGAGTGCGGCCATACGCGTTCTCGCGACCAGCCGGGAGCCGCTACGCGTCGTGGATGAGCGCCTCTATTGGGTCGCCCCGTTGCAGGTGCCCGTGCAAGAGGATCAGTGCCAGCACGTACTGCAATGCAGCGCCGTGCAGTTGTTCCTGTCACGCGCGCGCGCGATCGATGCACGTTTTTCGTCGGATGCAAGAAGCGTCTATCTGACCGGTATGGTATGCCGCCGGCTCGACGGCATACCGCTGGCAATCGAACTGGCGGCGGCGCGTGCGGCGATACTCGGCATCGAGACGCTGGCGGCCCATCTGGACGACCGCTTCAACATGCTGAGCGGCGGCAATCGCACTGCATTGCCGCGCCATCAGACTTTGAAGGCGACGCTCGACTGGAGCCACGCACTCCTTGACGACGCTGAGCGGGCGACGTTGCGCAGGCTTGGCATCTTCTTCAACAGCTTCACGATGGAGGCGGCTATCGCTGTTGCCGGTGACGGCGCATTGCGCGAGCTCGATGTGATCGCGGCGGTATCCGGGCTGGTCGAAAAATCGCTGGTGGTGACGCGCGTGGAGCGTGGCGTAGTCAGCTACCGCCTGCTGGAAACCACGCGTGCGTACGCGATGCAGAAGCTGGAGGATAACGGCGAGCGGCGCCTCGTCACGCTCAATCACGCGCACTATTTCTCCAGTCTGCTCGACCACGACTCGTCGAGTGGTGCGGGCGCTGCCGGCGCGCTCGCAGATCGTTGGCATCACCGCATGCGCGAGTTGCTCGACGACTTGCGCGCGGCACTGGGCTGGGCTTTATCGCCGAAGGGTGACGAGGCGCTCGGCGAAACGCTCGCCGTGAAAGTCGTGTTTCTTCTCTATGAATTATCGCTGGTCGACGAGTGTTGTGCGTGGGCGCGGCGAGCGCTCGATACCGTGGCCGCGACCCATCGGGATTCGCATTCGACCCGGCATTTGCGCGTGCGTATGCAACTGCTGGCGGCACTCGGGGCCGCACGGATGTTTGTCAATGGACCGAACCGGGAAACCCTCGGCATCTGGGCCGAAATTCTCGCGTCGGCGATCGCGCTTGGCGCCCCGGCGTTTGAAGCCCGTGCGTTGTGGGGCATGTGGAACGTCTGTCAATCGTCCGGCGCGGCGCGTAACGCGTTGGCGTTCGCGAGGCGCTTTGCATCGCTCGCCTCGGAGACGGGCGACGCGAGCGGCGCGACCCTCGGATACCGGTTGCTGGGGATCGCGTCGCACTACGCGGGCGATCAGAAGCAGGCACGTTTGTCCCTCGAAAAACTGCTGCAGCACAGCGATAGCCTGCAGCACTGGTTGCCCCTGGGACAGTCCGTCGATCAGCGGATCGTCGGCCGCGCCACGCTCGCGCGCGTGCTGTGGCTGCAAGGTTTCCGTGATCAGGCGCTGAAACTCGCGGAGGATTGCGTGGTCGATGCGTGCAATCAGGAGCAGGCCATCGTCACGTGTTACGTGCTGGTCGAGGCGCTGGTTCCGCTCACGCTACTCTCCGGTAAGCGGGAACAGGCGGCCCAGGCGATCGCGGTGTTGCAGGAAGTGTCGGCGCGCGCCGGTCTGAGTGTGTCGCAGGCGTGCTGTCGCTGTTTCGATGAATATCTGCGCTCGCTGGACGAGGCGGTGCCGGAACGTTTGCATGCTTTCCGCGCGGCGTTGAACGATCTGGATTCGCTCGAGTTCGGTGCGCAGCGCGCCATGCTCGCCGGACAATACAGCGTCGCGCTTGGCCGATCGGGACAGCGGGAAGAGGGCATCGCCGCCATTGTGCGTGTGCTGGCGCAGTGTGACGAAGCCGGCGACCATTGGTATGCCGGCGAACTCAGGCGCATACACGGCGAACTGCTGTTGATGGAGCATGCAGGCTATGCACCATCCGCTGGCGATGCGAGGGACGGGGAGGCGTGCCTGAACGCGGCGCTCGAAGAATCCCTGATGCAAGGCTGCCGCTCGCTGCAATTGCGCGCCGCGACGAGTCTCGGCCGGCTCTGGCACGCGCAAGGCCGGAGTGCGGAAGCGGTGCAGCTGTTGCAATCCGCATGCGCGCAGCTCACGGAAGGCCTCGATTGGGACGACTTCAAGGCTGCCAGCCAGTTGCTGCGCATCGCGGCCACTGCAAGCGCGCCGGCCAACGATTCCGCCGATGCGGATGCGGCACCCGATTCATACGACGAACCGCCGGTCGCCGAGATGGACGAACGCGCCTAGCCAACGTTCACCCGTGCAATATCCTCTGTTGCACGACCTCGTCGATCAAATCCGGGCGGTCCAGTTGGTCGACCCACCAACGCAGGGCTCTACCGGTCTCATCGTCGCGCCATGCGAGATAGAAATGCGTGATATCCCGCATGCCGATCACGTCCTTTTTCACCAGCTCACCGCGGGCGAGCGGCTCGACTGCAAGACATTCCGGAATCGTGCCCGCTGCCAGGCCCCTGATCTGAGCGGCGAGCTTGGCTTCGAGCGTCGGCACCGTCAGGACCTCCTGACTGGCCGCAAGTGCGATGGTGCGCGGCGCAAGCTTGCGGGACGTATCGCCGATCGCGACGGCGCGATGGCGCGCGACGATATCCGGCGTGAGCGGCTCCGGCATCGAAGCGAGCGGGTGATGCGGCGCCACCACGAAGACGTGCCGTAGCGAGCCGATCGGTTTGGCCACCAGGTTGGGAATCGGCGGCGGATCGCCCGCGGCGCCGACGATCAGGTCGGCGCGGCGCGTCAGCAGCGCATCCCACGAACCGCCCAGCACTTCCTTCGCCAGATGCAGCCGTGTGTCGAGTTTCAACTGATAAAACGTGTCGACATGCTCCCACAGCAAATCGAATGGGATGATCTCGTCGATGGCGATGCGTAGTTCGGATTCCCAGCCGTGCTGGATTCGCTTCGCTTTGCATTCGAGGTCCTCCGCGGCCTCCAGCAGGCGGCGTCCTTCCTCGACGACCACACGCCCCGCATGCGTGAGCGTCGCTCGGCGGCCGGTGCGGTCGAACAGCTTAACGCCGAGATCGAGCTCCAGTTTCTGAACGAGATACGTCAACGACGACGGGACCTTGTGCAGCGTTTCCGCCGCGCTGGCAAAGGTGCCGGTTCGATCGATGGCATCGAGGGCCTGCAGGACTTCAAAGGATAGGTTCATGGCGAATAGGCGGATCGGATGCGGGGATGTGACCTCGGGAGCGCTTCGGGCACGCCTCTGGCCGACGGAACACCTGCGTAGGATGGCGCACAACCGAGCTTCAGCGCAATACACCGCTTGCGAGCTTATCCAGTCCTTCCAGTTGCCGACGGTTCGGTGCAAGCCGCGCTCGCGAACCGGCGCTCGCGAACCGGCGCTCGCGAACCGGCGCTCGCGAACCGGCGCTCGCGAACCGGCGCACGCGGGTGGCATGTGAAAGGGGGCACCATATCCATATCGATAATAGTATCGGATGACCTGCCCGACTAACATGCTTCTTACGACGTTCGCCTCGCATTGGGATGTGGTTCAACGAGCGGCGTCTTCGAACGTGCCCTGTCCCGCTAACGAACCAGGCGTGAGTGCAGCATGATTAAGATTGGTCGAGTCACGGTGTCACTTGAAATGCGCGAGGTGTACCTGGATGATCAACTGCTTCAGCTCGGCTCGCGCGCATTCGATATCCTCGAGCTTCTGATCCGGGCCAAGGGAAAGGTCGTCACCAAAGACGAGATCCTGCGAGAAGTGTGGCCGCATTGCGTGGTCGAGGAAAACAATATTCATGTTCAGTTGTCGGCGCTCAGAAAAATCTTTGGCGCTGACAAGCAGGTGATTCACACGATCTCGGGCCGCGGCTACCGGCTGGCGATTCCGGCCGAAGCAAGTGGTCCGGTCGGGCACCCCGAACCCGACCAGACCGCGCGCACTAAAACCGCGCGGCTGAACGGCCTGCCGATTCGCCACGCGCCATTGATCGGCCGCGATGGTGCGATTGCCGACATCGCCCGCGCCCTGCGGGAGACGGCGATCGTCACCTTGCTCGGCCCGGGCGGCATCGGCAAGACGCAACTCGGCATCGCGGTGGCGCGGTCGATCGCAGCCGCTTCGGGGATGGAAGTGTGCTTCATCGCGCTGGCCTCGGTGGATAACGCGCAGAGTGTCGTGAGCACGGTTGCCGAAGCGCTCGGCGTGGGACGTTCCGGCGAGGACATCTCGCCCGAGGCGCTCGTCGCTGCGATCGTGGGCCGCAAGCTGCTGATCCTGCTGGACAACTGCGAGCACGTGATCGAGTCGGCGGCAACCGTTTGTGAACTGCTCGTGCAGGCCAGCGCGGATGTCCGCATTCTGGCGACCAGCCGCGAACTGCTGCGAACGCGCGACGAAAAGTCCTACTGGGTCGCGCCGCTCGGTACGCCGGAGGTGGGAGCGAGCCCGCAGAGCATCCGCGCCTGTGGCTCGGTCAGGATGTTTCTGGCTCAAGTGAATGCACTCAATGCCGACTTTACGAGCGATCCCGGCTGCATTGACATGATCGCGACCGTCTGTCGCCGGCTCGACGGCGTGCCGCTTGCACTGGAGCTGGCGGCAGCACGCGCGAGCGTCTTCGGCATTCGCAAGCTCGTGTCCGAACTGGACGACCGGTTCCGCTCCCTGACGGGCGGCCGCCGTACCGCACCGCCGCGGCAGCAAACGCTGGAAGCCGCGCTCGACTGGAGCTACCGGCTTCTCAGCGCGCCGGAGAGAGTCGTATTGCATCGGCTCGCCGTTTTCCCGGCACGGTTTTCATTGGATGCTGCCTGTGCCTTTGCCACTTGGGGACAGCTGTCGAGCAGCGAAGTGACGGAAGCCATTGTGGGTCTTGCCTCGAAGTGCCTCATCATGACGACCTTCGACAGCAAGATCAGAGAGTACTTTTTGCTGGAAACGACGCGCGAATATGCGTTGCGAAAGCTGTGCGAGTCAGACGAAGCGGACGACGTTCTGGCCCGAAAGGCGAATTTCCTCGGGCCATTGTGCGAACAAAGTCATGTGCACGGTTTCGGTGCCGGTACGCTTGGGAACGAACCTGTCCTGGCATCCGTTGCGTCGAGGTGAGATGCGCGAATGGGGTGGCGGGGGCAGTCTTTCGAGGAGGCGACCTCATGTACCATGACGGCATTTGCAATCTCTCTCTGGAATCTGAAATGCTGGGTCCTTCGGAGCTCGAGTCGACGGTATATGTGATTGACGACGAAGAGACGGTGCGCGACTCGCTGGCGCGCTTGCTGCGCTCGGCCGGTTTTGCGGCACAAGGTTTCGCGTCGCCGGCGGAGGTTCTTTGGAAAGAACTGCCCAATATGCCGATGTGCATTTTGCTGGACATGAACTTGCAATCCACGACTGGTTTTGACGTGCAAAGCCAGCTCACCCAGAAGGGTGTGCTGGTTCCGATCATTTTTCTGACCGGATACGGATCCATTCCCATGTCGGTGCGTGCGATCAAGGCGGGTGCGCATGAATTTCTCACCAAGCCGGTCGACGAAGAAGAATTGCTCGCTGCAGTCAGGCAGGCGCTCATCCAGGATAAGGCCAACCTCGCGGAGCGTGCGTTCAACGCGGATGTGCACAACCGTGCCGCGACGCTGACGCCGCGCGAAATGGACGTGTTCGAACTTGCCGTGCAAGGCAGGATGATCAAGCAGATCGCGCACGAACTGGGCACGCAGGAAGTGACTGTGAAGGTGCACAAGCGACGCGTGATGAGCAAGATGCAGGCGAAGACGGTCATCGAACTCGCGAAGATGTGGGATGTGATACGCCGGACCCGGTGCGCCTCCTGACACTGCATATATATCGCGCCCGATATTTCTTTCCAACATCATCTCGGCGCAATTGGAGTATTGGCAGCTATGAGCTTTGTTTGCATCGTTGACGACGACGCCTCGGTACGAAGCGGTCTCGGAAACCTCCTGAAGTCAGTGGGTTATACGACTGTGTCATTTTCATCGGGAGAGGAGTTTCTCGCCTCTCCAGTCGTAGACGATGCGTTGTGTGTGTTGCTCGATCTGAAAATGCAAGGCATGCAAGGTCTCGAAGTGCAACGCCAACTGAACGCGGCGCACCGGAGTATTCCCATCGTTTTCATGTCGGCGCACGGAGACGACGAAACGGTTCGCCGCGCGATGCTGCACGGCGCCGTCGGTTTTTTGCGCAAGCCCTTTGCTGAAGAAGTCCTGCTCGATTCGATCGAGCTCGCCATTGGACGCAAAGGGGCGGCGAATTGAGCACAGGCGCCTATATCGAGCGGACGGTCGGATCGTCCGGCGACTCCGGCGCGACTGTGCATTTTGATCAGATATGGTTCGACCAGCTTTCGCTCGAGGCGCTGCTGGTCGACGGCAACATCGTTCGTTATCGCGCGAAATCGCGCGACGGATCGCAGTCGTGGCTCATCGCGGCGCCCACGGATCTGCCGTCGGAAGCGGTGGTTCGGCGCTTGCAGCAGGAATTCGCGGCGGCTCACAAGCTCGATTCGACATGGGCCGTGCGGCCGATTGCGCTTGTGCGTCTGTCGCGAGGACCTGTTCTCGTATACGAAGATCGCGGCGGCGCGCTGGTTCACCTGTCGGCGGACGGAACGATTGCGGTTGGCCGCTTCCTGAGGATTGCCGTAGGCGCCGCCCACGCTTTGCGGCTCGCGCACGCGCACGGTGTCCTGCACCGCGACATCAAGCCGTCGAATCTGTTGGAAGGCGGTGACGGCACGATCCGGCTGCTGGGTTTGCGCGACGCGTTCGGCGGGCTCGGCGAGGCGGCAGTGGAAACCCCGGACACGTTATACGGCACGCTGGCCTACATGTCGCCGGAGCAAGCGCGGCGCGTGGAGCGCCAGGCCGACGAGCGCAGCGATCTCTATTCGCTCGGCGTCACGTTATACGAGCTGCTCACCGGAGCGCTGCCTTTCGAGGCGGCGGACGCGGCTGAATGGGTTTATAGCCACGTTGCCCGACAGCCTGTGGACCCGAGGCACGTTCGCAAAGCGCTTCCGGCGGTGCTCGGCTCGATCATTCTGAAGCTTCTGTCCAAGAACTCTGCGGAGCGGTATCAAAGCGCGTCGAGTCTCGAGGCGGATCTGCGGCGCTGTCTGGCGGACTGGAATGAAATGCAGCATATCGTTCCATTCGAGCCGGCCGCGGAGGACAACGTCAGGAACCTCGCGGTCACGCATCGTCTCTTTGGACGGGCGAGTGAATATAACGCGCTGCTCGACGCTTTCCGGCGCAACGCGCGGCAGGGCATGTCCGAATTGATCCTCGTGTCCGGATATTCGGGCGCTGGGAAATCCGAGCTCGTGCGAAGCGTGTATCGCGCCACCGCTCAAACGCCTACATTATTCGCATCAGGGAAGCTCGAGCAGTACGGTCAGAACGCCCCCTACGCACCGTTGATGCAGGCTGTACGCTCGCTGTTCGAGCGCATTCTGGCGGAACCGGAGGCCGATCTGGAAGCGTGGCGATGCGTTCTGCGCGATGCGCTCGGGTCGCAGGGAAAGCTCCTCGTCAGTTTCATTCCGGAGCTGGAACTGGTTCTCGGGACGCAACCGGACGTGCCGGATTTGCCGCCGGTAGAAGCGCAGCTTCGCTTCCAGGCCCTCATCACGCGGCTGCTATCCGTCTTCGCCACGGAACAGCATCCCTTGGTTCTCTTCTTCGACGATGTTCATTGGTTCGATGACGCAACGTTGAACTTCATCGCCGGTTTCGTGGCTACCGCCGAGATCAGGCACGTCCTGCTGATCTGCGCGTATCGCGACAACGAAATCGAACGGTCGCCAAAACTCAAAGCATTTCTTCAGTCGCTGCCGCGCAGCAACGCGCGGGTCACGAGCCTCGCGGTGGGGCCACTCGATCCCGCCAATGTCAGTGCGTTGCTGGCTGACGCGCTGCATTGCGCACCCGGGCACGTATCCGCGCTGGCGGAGGTCGTTCACGAAAAGACCGACGGGAACCCTTTTTTCGTCAAGCAACTGCTGCTTACGTTGGCCGACAATCAGCTGATCCGTTACGACGGCATTGCGGGCCGGTGGACGTGGGACCTCGATCGAATCGGCGAGCATCAGTATTCCGACAACGTCGTCGATCTGATGGTCGGGCGCGTATCGAGACTGCCCGAAGACGCTCAGGCGGTCCTTAGACTGCTTGCATTCATGGGGCGACGCGTCGATAAGACGACCCTCGTGCGGATCGATCGGGGCGGCGATGTCGAGTTGGAGCGACGTCTGCGTCCCGCCGTGGAGGCGGGGCTGATCATCCCGGATCGCACCGGGTTCGCGTTCGCGCACGATCGTGTCCAGGAGGCCGCGTATGCGCTGACGGCCGTGAAGGATCGTGCTGTCGAGCACGCGCGGATCGCCCGTATCCTGTTCGACGAGTTCAACGTGCGCGAGATGCGGAAGTCGGCTTTCGAAATCGCGCATCACATCGAGAGCGCGCAGGCGGCGGGAGCACTCCAGGGGCTGGACGCGGCCGAGACGGCGGCGTTCGGCAAGATCTGTCTGCAGGCGGCGCGCGACGCAAAAGAAGCGATTGCGATCCAGTCCGCGCTGAACTATCTCGATGTCGCACAAAGCCTGCTCGATATGAGCAGCGAAGATTATCCCCGCTCGCTTGGCTATGAGATCGGGATTGTGCGGGTGCAGTGCCATATTCTGAATGCGGACTTCGACGCGGCCGGCATGCAAATCGAAAAGCTGCTGCGTCAGGATCTGTCGGTGATCGCGCGTGCGGCGGTGTATAAGCTGAAAGCCGACATGCAGCAGCACCTGTCCGACTATGAGGCTGCAGTCGAGACCGCGCTCGAAGGTCTCAAGCTGTTCAATACGCACTTGCCTCGCTATCCGGAGGCTTTGGATGTCGAGGTCGCATACAGCCGGCTCAGCGAATCGCTGCGGACTCGAAGCATTGCCTCATTGGCTGATTTGCCGACGTTGCGCGACGACACGATCGAGTCGGAAATGGGGCTGCTGGCGAGCATGTTTGCACCCGCGTCGTTCGTGAACGAACGGCTTGGCTTTTTGCATCTGTGCCGGATGGTGCAGTTGACGATCGACCACGGGATAACGGCGGCATCGGCGCACTGTCTGGCGTGGTTCGGCGTGTACGTCGCCGAAGTTTTTGGCCGCTATGAAGACGGATTTGAATATTCGCGGCTCGGACGCATGCTGTCCGAACGGCGCGGCTACCATTCGGTGATCACAAGCACACTGGTCGCGCTCGATCAGGTCAGCGTTTGGACGCAACCGCTTTCGTACGTGCTCCAGTGCGCGCGCGATGCGTTCGAGTCGGCGCGTCCGAGCGGCGATCTGACAATGAGTTGCTATTCGTGCAATCACATCGTGTCGGACCTGCTGATTCAAGGGGTGCCGTTGGACCAGGTCGATCAGGAAATCGACGTGGGCCTGTCATTCGCCAGACGCGTGCGTTTCAAGGACGTCGAGGACATCCTCGAAACGCAGAAGCGCTTCGTCCAAAGCCTGACCGGCGGGACCGCTCTGCCGGGCAGCTTCGGTGTCGTCGTCGACGGAAGAATGACGTTCGACGTCGATTTGCTCGATACGCAGATGACGACGCTGCGCTTCTGGATCTGGCTGCTGAAGGGCGTCGCCTGCTATTTTCATGGCGACTATCAGAACGCCATCTATTGCCTGGCCGAATCCGGCGAGTCGAAATGGGCTACGCCTGCGCACATTCACTTGTTGGACTATCACTTCTATACGCCGCTGACCCTCGCGAAGTTGTGCACGAACGAGCAGGAAGCGGCTGACGCGGTGTTGAGGATCCAGCCGCATCTGGCGAAACTGAGGAACTGGGCGCAAATCAATCCGGCGACCTTCAAGGACAAGCTTTTGTTGGTCGAGGCCGAGGTTGCCCGGCTCAACGGCTCACCCCTCGCGGCCTTGTCGTTGTACGAGCAAGCTGCTGCCGCGGCGTCGGAAAACGGCTTCACCCACAGCAATGCGCTCGCTCACGAACTGGCTTCGCTGTGCTGTCAGTCGAACGCTCTGTTGACGGCAGCGCGCCACCATCGCCGTTGCGCGATCGATTCCTATACCCGTTGGGGAGCGTTCGCGAAGGTCGAGCAGCTCGAAAGCGCCGAACGGCTTGGGCGCCATTCGCTCGAACGGCCCGCGGTATCGCAGCCCTCGATTGAGATTGCCGATGCGCAGGAGCAGTTCGACCTCGTGTCCGCGCTGAAATCGTCGCAGGCGCTGTCCGAAGAGATCGTGCTCGACAGGCTCATCAGGACCCTCGTCACATTGGCGATCTTGCACGCGGGCGCCCAGCGCGGCATGCTGATCCTGCTGAAGGACGAGGTTCCGGTGATTGAGGCTCGCGGGCAGGAGGAGCAGTCAGGCGTTCAGGTCACGCTTTCCGACGCACTGGCCGTGGGCGCCGATATTCCGCTCTCGGTGCTCTATACGGCGCTGCGCACGCGCAAAGCCGTCGTCGTGGAGGACGCGCAACGCGATGCGCGATTCTCGTTCGATTCGTCTCTTTCGGACCGGACGGTTCGTTCGGTATTGTGTTTGCCGCTGGTCAAACAGGGCAACGCCATCGGTGCGTTGTATCTGGAAAACAGTTTGACCGCGGGTGTTTTCACGGCGAGCCGCACTTCGGTTCTCGAATTGCTGGCTTCGCAAGCGGCGATTTCGCTCGAGACAGCGCGTCTTTATGCGGAACTCGTCGAGGAAAACAAGCGAAGAAAGCAAACCGAAACGGCGCTGCGGATGAGTGAAGAAGCGCTCGCGCTGGGGCAGAAGATCGGCCGCTCGGGCAGCTACATCTGGAACAGTCTGACCGGCGAGCGTTACTGGTCCGACGAGCTTTACAACGTGTTCGGCATCCCGGCGTCCGTGAAAAACCCAAGCACGGAGATGATCCAAGCGCGGATCCATCCCGAGGACGTGGGGCGATACCGGGAAACGGTCGAGCGCGCCGCGCGCAACCGCGCTACGTTCCAGATGAAATTCCGGGTGCTCGAGCCTGATGGAACGATCAAGCATCTCGAAGTGCGCGGCGAACCGTCGGGCGTCAGCAACTTTGTCGGGATTGTCACGGATTTTACCGAGCGGCACACCACAGAGCTGGCGTTGCAGAACGCAAAGATCGAGTTGGCGAGAGCGTCGCGGGCGACCACGATGGGCGAGCTTGCCGCTTCGATCGCGCATGAAATCAATCAGCCGCTCGCCTCGATCATCTCGAACGCGAGCGCGGGAGTACGTTGGCTGAGCCGCCCAGAACCCGATATTCCAGAGGCGCTGGCGGGATTGCGCGATATCGTCAAGGATGGGAAGCGAGCCGGCAGCATCATCCGTGCATTGCAGTCGCTTGCCAAGGAGGCGAAGCCGAGCTTTGTGCGGATATCCGTCGACGCCGTGGTTCGCGAAGTGTTGGCGCTTGCGGCTGCCGAAATCGAGCAGAAGGGCTTGGTCATCCGTCTCGATCTGGCAGCCGGTCGCGCCGTGCAGGCCGACCGCGTGCAATTGCAGCAGGTTGTACTCAACCTGATCATGAACGCCGCGGACGCGATGAGCCATCTCGATGCGCGGCGGCGCTTGCTGAGCATCACGTCCGGCATCGACGACCAGGGCGGCTCGGTGGTGGTTTCCGTACAGGACAATGGCTGCGGCATCAGCGCCGAGATTGCGCCTCGTATTTTCGATGCGTTCTTTACGACCAAGGACAGCGGAATGGGAATGGGGCTGGCGATCTGTAAATCCATCATGGAAGCCCACGGCGGCACGTTGACGGCTGCACCTGGGCATCCCGGCGGGACGATATTTGTTTTCACTTTGCCGATTGACCGGCGAGGACCGATTCCCGGATAAGTGGAGCAGGTTCAAATCCTTCGGAGCAGCAAAGTTATGGTGGGCACGTACGGATGGTCAATGTGACGCCGACGTCACCTCGTTCGAGATCAGGCCTCAGTTGATGTCGACTATGCCCGGTTGATCACGCGAGGTCGTCGAAAGACAGGAGATCATCTGGTCCCGTCAGTGGGAACTGCGGGTTCCGTGGCGGAATGGTAGGGCGGCTCATCAGACGATCTTGCAAGAGCAGCTATGGTATTGAGGCGCATGCCCGTGAGAAAGTGTGCCAGCTGATCGAACCAGCCAGACTTCTGCCACGCAGCGAAGGTATCTTTCCGTCCTCCCTCGCCACTTTCATTGAGTCATGCAAACCGACATCAGCCAGTGAGGGCCTCTCGTAATGGCTCACCGTTCTACGCCTTTTCCAATTTCAAAATGCAACTGTGACCCAGATTCTGCCCCCAGGTATGCAGGAGCGCGATGAAGCCGATCGTGGCGCCGAGGTGCCGCGTGCGCAACCTCGCCGCCAACACGCAGCGCGCCTATCTCCAGCAGGTACATGCCTTTGCCGAGCACTTCGGGCGCTCCCCGGACCTGCTTGGTCCGGAGGACGTGCACGCCTGGCAGGTGCACCTGATTGAAGTCCAGCGACGCTCATCGAGCACGCTGGTGGTCCTTTCTTGTGATGTCTCATATGGGGCCGGTGACGCGACATTGACCCGGAGCAGCCCCAAGTCTTGCGCGGCGGTAGTTGCTTTCGTCGCAACGCCGCGCGTCTCTTCACATCCCGCCGTGCTGAAACTCTGAACGATATTCGGCTACGCACTCTGTACGAAACCGAACGCATTCGTACGCACCGGGTATGTCCGTACGAAAGTTAGCGTTGACTGGTTACGTACCGAGCATATGATCCGTACTCAGATTTCGTACACGTCCATCGCTCGTTCAGGAGGCCCTCGCGCCATGTCCAGAGTGTTCGCCTATTGCCGGGTCTGTACGGCAGACCAGAACACCGAAAATCAAGTCTTGGAGATCCAAACGGCCGGGTTCAACGTCGACAAGCGCCGCGTCATCACAGAGAACATTTCGGGTAGCGTGGCCGCCAGCGAGCGTCTGGCATTTGCGAAGCTGCTCGACCGTTTGGAGGATGGCGACGTGCTCCTCTGCACGAAGCTCGACCGGTTTGGGACGTAATGCGCTCGACGTGCGTCAGACCATCGAGCGGCTCGCCGCGATGGGCGTGCGGGTGCATTGCTTAGCACTAGGCGGCGTTGACCTGACCTCAGCAGCGGGAAAAATGACAATGCAGGTGATATGCGCGGTCGCAGAATTTGAGCGTGACCTTCTGATCGAGCGCACCCAGGCCGGTCTCGCCCGCGCGCGGTCCCAAGGGAAGAAGTTGGGCCGACGCCCTGCGCTGACGCCGACCGAGCAGGCCGAAGCGCTCAAGCGGCTGGGTGAGGGTGTCACCATCGCGCAGCTCGCGCGCGACTATAAAACTACGCGGCAGAGTATCCTCCGTGCCCGCCAGCGTGCGGCAATGGAAACGTGACATGAGGCGCGAGCCGCTTAGCAATGCAGATGTGGTCGATCACATCATCCGCGATTTCACCACCGACGTTCTCGGGTTGTTCGGGCGCGAGGATTTTCTGACGCAGCTTGATTTCCGCTGCCACGCCATGAATGGTCTTTTCCTCGGCACGTCGCCCTCGGGCACGTATCAACTTGGCCCATGGAATACGCCAGAGCAGCTGGGCGAATACCTGCTCAAGGCATTGCGCATTGAAGGCGAGACGCGCCTCGCGGTGCGCGATGGCTTCATGATTTACACGGCATCGTTGCTGAGCGTCGCCGATCAGGATGCCGAGTTCGACCCTGCCATCATCGAACCGCTGGTCAGCAATTTGAGAAATGCTTTGCTCGGCTTGGAGGGTGTGGTGCCGTTCCGCGCTATGTAAATTCTGACTCGCTCGATCCTTGCCGCAGGGTCTCCACAAAATTGTGGACACCCCATTCGCCCGCCACACGGCGCAGACCCGCATTTTCCCCAAGCTCGGGGCCTCAGGGAGTGGCCCTTTCTCATTGACAACAAATGATGATAAACGTCAGTTTAATGACAACAAATGAATCTAGAAGCCGACTAACGCGACATCGCTGGTTTTTCAAGGGTTTTCGGGCAGGAGGGCGTCAACAAAACGTCTTCGCTGGGGTCGCTGCACCCGTCGCGGATGACCGGAACTTTCATGGGGCGATCGGTATGCATCCCGACGACAGCTGTCGGTGTTTCCCGCTCACCGCCGGTTGTGGCTTAAAAGTCGCGGATCACTGCGGTGCTCAGAACGGCATGCCCGCCAAGTCGTCGTCCATCGCATTCGTCGCGCCGGCGCTCGTGCCGTGAAGCAGTGCCGCGTCCTTAGATGCTATGTGGGAGGGCAGCGACAGAAAGCCCGACTGGAGTAAAACGGGACAGTTTTCAGCCACCATGTGATCGGGCTTCGTCGGTCCGAAGATCAGGCATAGCATCGTGCCGGCCTGCGCCAACAATGTCGCCCTTGGTTGCCATATCGAGGAGCAAGCGCCGTCGAATGTTGCCGCGATGCAGTCATCGCCCGACGAGGCCATCGGCCCGAAAAATCGGAGTTCGATTCTTGAAATCGGTTCGAATGGAGATCGACGTGGTCTTTGAAGATGTGGTTGAGTTGGTGGCCGAGCCATCAGAACCGCGATGAGGCTCAGGCGTCGCTCCGCCAGCGAGACGTTGGGGACTGGCTTCTTCTGCGCCGCCTGTCGAAGCCATTGACCACAGCCGATGACCGCATTCCGGGAAATACAATGCAGAGGCTGGCATGTGGCTTTGGGGCTGAGCGCGCGCTCGGGCGCGAGATGAACGAAGGCGTTGCCCTTATCCGATGCGCGCAGGTGTTGTTCGGCTAGTTGTCAGGACTCAAGCCAGAAGTTGGTCTATCCGGACAAAAACGCGTGAAGCGCGTGACACGTACGACGCCACCGAGCGAGATTCCTGCGATGGCCAACGAAAACATGGTGCGAAACGAACACGGATTGCCGCTGCGACCGAGCTATTACGATCCCGTGCCGACGAAGCAGGATGGTCAACCATGACGCGCGGGGGGCGCCCGATACGCATGCTACGAATCGGTGCGCTGGCAAGCATGCTGCTTGCCTTCGACGGTCACGCGCAATCGACCCATACATGGCCCCCCCTTCGGCTTCACTGGTAGCGAAGGTCGAGTCCGAACTCACGATGCCATCGGGCACGACGTTGAACAGCTACACGCGCTATTACTATGGCGAATTGCAACATGGCCACCGGCTTCTGATGGGTGTATTCGTACGCGACGGGAAGCTGCCTGCCGTACGCGTCACGCCGGCGGAAAAGGCTCCCAAGCTATTTGAGGGAGGATGTGACGTCGTCAACCTGAAGTACGACGTAGACGCGGACAAAGTACCGGCGATCTTCTGCAATGGTGATGTGTAGCCCGATAGTGACCGCATCGGTATTGTTCCGCAAGGTCGTGTCATGGTGGCGGCGTCTCACACGCGTCGCGTGGCAGTGCTGCGTATTGAGCGGCGCGGATTGACCCCGCTCTGCTGTTCGTTGGCTGGCAGCTTCCAAAGGGCGGCGTTCAACGTACGTATGCGGTGCCCGGCAGCTCGTCGGAGCCGTCATTCACAGAAATGCAGGCTGGGTTGCGGCGAATGCCCTGAGTCGACCCGTTTGAGCCGCTCACCAAAGATCGGTGACCGTCCGCTTGCCAGGCGCATGAGACTGTCAATGATCAGCGGTGGAACTGCCGCTTGCTCAATCAGTTGCGACCGAAATAGCCCTGTCAACGCACGTTGGCATTACTTCGCCAGCAGCCCTTCGGCAATGCGTGCAGGTTCGATCTCGAAGACGACGGCAGGATCGGGCTGTGCCAGCTTCTCGTCCTTGTCGCAGTAGTCGAGCCGGGACAGCATGTCCCTAATCAGATTCAACCGCGCGAGCTTCTTGTCGTCCGCGTGGACGATGCGCCACGGCGCTACGGCGGTGTGGGTCCGCAAGAACATCGTGTCACGAGCCTTCGAGTAGTCCTTCCAGTGCTTTACCGCGGCCTCGTCGATCGGACTGACTTTCCACTGCTTGAGCGGGTCGCGTTTGCGCGCTTTCAGGCGCTTCGACTGTTCGCTCCTAGTGATGTCGAGGTAGTACTTCAGCAACCTGATCCCGGAGTCGACAAGCAAGGCTTCGAACCGTGGCACCGCCTGCATGAAAGCCTCATGCTCTTCCGGCGTGCAAAAACCCATGACCGGCTCGACGCCTGCACGGTTGTACCAGCTGCTTCTCCGCTTAGCTCACAACCAACCTTCATGACGTCGCCGATGGATTCATCGGCACACGACCGCGTTCAGATGAACGGGAAACAGGTCATGCCCTTGGGGCGCACATCGCTCACTTCTGGCTCGTCTCGTGGGCGGCCCTTGTTCACTGCTCCGGGTAAATGAGGTGATGAACCCATGCAAACAATGTCCCTACCGCGAAGCCCCACACGACAAAGACAACGAACGGATACACGAACATCCGGAGCGTAAACGGCTCACCGGTGTCGAGTTTGTGAAAATCGAGGCCATGAAACATTGCGTTCAGAAAGTCGATGCCAAGGCTTGGCCATGCAGCATAGAGGGCCGCGCAAACCGTGTAGCCAACCGCCAGCGTCAACGCGAGAACGACACCGGTTTTCCAGTATGGTTTCATGCTCATGATTTCCACCCACTGCGATGGCAGGGCCTATCCGTGTACCTGCGCAAACCGCCACATATACGCCAACTAGCTTAGTTACACACGGGGCTGGCGGATTGATCCAGGTCGAGCGCCCGATCGCATTGCCGGCCTGGCCGAGCAACGTGTGTCAACCGCTTGATGCCGGCCGCAACCCAATCTGTGCCAGCCGCTCAACCTGGGTGCCTTGACGGCATCTATGCGACGTCGGAACACGGATTTCGTTGAGCTACGTCAATTCGCGCAGATGAATGCACTCGCACGATAGGTGGTGCAGGCGTCGAAAGATGCGATTTCGCTCGACGGCGCAGCGGGCCTCAGGCGCTTGACCGGTTGAACGTGGCGACCAAGCGGCTTCTTGCTAACGCCCCGACAAAATACTGGAGATCCAGAATGCGAAAAATATGGCTGGTCGTGGCGGCGCTCCTGACACTAGGCCTCGCAGGCTGCGGCTACAACACCGTGCAAACTCAGGACGAACAGATCAAGGCGAGTTGGTCCGAGGTCGTCAACCAATATCAGCGTCGTGCTGACCTTGTGCCGAACCTGGTCAACACCGTCAAGGGATACGCCAGACAGGAGCGGGACGTGCTCACGCAGGTTACCGAAGCCCGCGCTCGCGTCGGCTCAATTCAGGCATCCCCGGAACTACTCAATAATCCAGACGAATTCGCGAAGTTCCAGGCGGCCCAGGGACAACTGACTTCGTCGCTCTCCCGGCTGCTGGTCGTCTCGGAGAACTATCCGCAACTGAAGTCCGATGCCAACTTTCGTGACCTGCAGGCACAACTGGAAGGGACGGAGAACAGGATCACCGTTGCCCGCGACCGCTATATAAAGGCGGTTCAGGACTACAACGTTACCATCCGGTCGTTTCCGTCCAACCTGACGGCGATGGCCTTCGGCTACAAGGAGAAACCCAATTTTTCCGTGACCAACGAGGCGGAAATCGCCAAACCCCCGCGCGTCGATTTCGGCGCTACACCCGGGAAAGCCCAGCCGGCGGCGGGAGCCACCAATTGAATGCGCTTAAAGTTCTTCTGGCGCTGGTCATCGGCGTTGCGCTGTGCGGCTCCTCGGGTGCCATGGCGCAGGTCGCCGTGCCGCCTCTGACGGCTCGCGTCACGGACCAGACCGGCACGCTCACAAGTGACCAGGTGAGTGAGCTCGAACAGACGCTGCAGGCTTTCGAGAGCAGAAAGGGCACCCAGATCGCCGTTCTGATCGTTCCCACCACGGAGCCGGAGACCATCGAGCAGTACTCGCTGCGTGTGGTTGATCAATGGAAGCTGGGACGCAAGAAGGTGGACGATGGGGCGTTGCTCATCGTCGCGAAAAATGACCGCACGCTGCGCATCGAGGTCGGTTACGGCCTGGAGGGCGCGCTCAACGACGCGATCAGCAACCGGATCATCAACGAGATCATTGTGCCGCGATTCCGGGAAGGCGACTTCTCCGGTGGCATTACGGCAGGAATCGATCAGTTGATCCGGGTGGCCGACGGGGAGTCGTTGCCGCCCCCGCAGTCGCGTAAAGGGGAAGGCCCCCCCAACGTCTGGCGATTTGCGCCCGTCATTTTCATGCTGGCGATCGTGTTTGGCAGCGCCCTGCGATCGATGCTCGGCCGATTGCCCGGAGCCGCCGTGGCCGGCGGTGTCGTGGCCGTGATTGGCTGGTTGTTGGCGGCTGGCCTCGCAGCAACGATCGTGGCAGGCGCGATCGCCTTCCTGTTCACGCTGACCAGCGGGGGCATAGGGAGCTATGTTGGAACCTACGGCCTCGGGCGCCGTGGCGGCGGATCTGGACGCGGCGGATTCGGCGGTGGCGGCGGCGGCTTTGGTGGCGGTGGCGCGTCAGGCAGGTGGTGAGATGAACATCAAGCGAATCGTCAGACACCTCTTTACCACCCATGGAAAGGTCAATACGGCGTTTCCACGTGACACCCTGATCGCGATCGAAAAGGCAATCAAGGCTTGCGATGCCGAACACGTCGGCGAGGTCTGCTTCGCAATCGAAGGCGCACTCCACAGCACGGCGCTATTCAACGGGCAATCGGCGCGAGACCGAGCTGTCGAAGTGTTCTCGCAATTGCGGGTCTGGGATACCGAGTACAACAACGGTGTGCTGATTTACGTACTGCTGGCTGATCGCGGCGTCGAGATCGTGGCCGATCGCGGCGTGCACGCGAAGGTCGGTTCGCAGGAGTGGCAGGCGATTTGCCACACGATGGAAGAGGCTTTTCGGAAGGGCGCGTACCGCGACGGGGCGATCAGCGGGATCCAGGCGACCGCGCAGCTCCTCAAGCGCCACTTTCCAGCGCATCGGAACTCAGCAAACGAATTGCCGGACACCCCAGCAATACTCTGATCCAGGCCGCTCGGCTCGCGGAGGACCGTGATCGACCGCATGGGCAGCTCATCAGGAGTTAGGCCGATGTCAGCCGTCGCGGCCCGGAAACACCCCAAAATACGTCGGCCTCTGAACGCCTGGCTTCTTGCTGCAGTCGGCGCGGCGATGATTCTGATCGGCCTCTATTTTATATTCGTTCGACCGCCTCTGCTGCCGGAAGACCTGCACTACATGGCGGTGTCCAGCGAACAACTACGGACCGCAGCACCCCGGCTCACGCTCTGGCTTGGATGGGTTTTCGCTGTCCTGGGCGGCTACGTCGGCGGCACCGGGGTGCTGCTCGTGCATCTGGCGCTGGGCGCATTCGCAGAGCGTAAGCCGTACGCTGTCCTAGTGGCTGCGCTGGCCGGCATCCTGACTACCGCACTGATGTCGGTCGTGAATGTGCTGATCGGGTCACATTTCCGGTTCGCCCTATTGGCGCTCACGGCTGTGTGGGCCGTAGCGCTCGTCTGTTCTGGCCTCAACACATTGCGATGCCATTCGACCCACTGAGTGCGCATTGCCGATGCAGAATGCGCGTGTCTGCGCAGCGAGCTTTGCGGCCTGGCAGCGCGGTCGCTCCTTCCGCTGGATGCAGTCCGCGCACCCTAACGATTGATCTGAATCAAGAGCGTCTTTTCGCCCGGGCATAGCCTGTGTTCACTATATTCGGTGCCCTGCGACTGCGGAGGTCGAGATGGAACACGAGAATCGCGATCGCAAACCGGGCGGCTTCTCTGTCTCGCGTGCCAACCTTGTGCTGATTGGGTTTCTGGCCATCGGCGGATTCTATCTGGTGACGGAGCACCGGGCGCACCTGTACGGTTGGTGGCCCTTCCTCTTTATCCTCGCGTACCCGCTGATGCATCTCTTCATGCACCACGGTCACGGCGGACATGATGACAGCGAATACTCCAGCGACAGAGCCGCGGATCGTCCCGAGAACACGCCCCCTCACCAGCACTGATCGCCGGCATTCGCCTGGAGCCTGCCATGCATGACAATCCCCCCGCTTACGGTTTGTGGTTGCTGGCCGTCGTCAACTCGGCCATCTTCATCCTCTTTGCGTTCACCTTCTTCAAGCCGAAGACGAAACGGGACTGGCGCTCGTTCAGCGCGTTCAGCGCCTTCCTCATCGCGCTGTTCACGGAAATGTACGGGTTTCCGCTGACGATCTATCTGCTCTCGGGCTGGCTGCAGAGTCACTACCCACAGGTGAACTGGTTTTCGCACGACGCCGGGCACCTGCTGGAAATGATGTTCGGCTGGAAAACGAACCCGCACTTCGGTCCATTTCATCTGCTGAGCTTCGCCTTCATCGGCGGCGGTTTCTGGCTTATTTCGGCAGGCTGGCAGGTCCTTTACGCCGCACAGCGTCGCCACACGCTCGCGACGACCGGCGTCTATGCGCACATACGACATCCGCAATATGACGGCTTCGTGCTGGTCATGTTCGGCTTTCTGCTGCAATGGCCGACCTTGCTGACCCTGGTGATGTTCCCCGTTCTCGTCTTCATGTACGTGCGACTGGCGCGCGCCGAGGAACGGGAGTCGATGACCGGGTTCGGGCCGGCGTATCACCAATACATGGACGACGTGCCGGCATTCATTCCGCGGCTCGGCGCTCGCCACGGCGGCTCGACGCACGGCCCGGCCGGACCAGACTGATAGAGGCGCGTCATGGAAATGAAGCGGGAGCATCAGATCAACGTCCTCTATATCGTCGCCGCGTTTCTGGCGGTGATGATGATCCAGAGCTTCTTCGTCAAACCCGATCACATCAAGACGATCCCGTATAGCGAATTTCAGCAGCTGGTGAGCCAGGGCAAGGTGACGGACCTCGTCATTGGGCCAACTCAGATTACCGGCACCTACAAGGACGTGACGGCCAGGGACGTCGAGGCCGGCAAGCCGCAGCATTTTTCGACGCTTCGGGTCGAGCCGGGGCTTGCGCAGGAGCTCGCCAGGGCCAATCTGGTGTTTTCCGGTGAACCCTCGCCCGGCCTGCTTCCGACAATCCTGGGCTGGCTGATGCCGGCCATCGGGTTTGCCCTGGTCTGGATGTTTCTCATCCGTCCGATGGCCATGGGGGGCGGAGCGGGCGGCATGATGGCGATCGGCAAGAGCAAGGCGAAGATCTACGTCGAGAAGGACACCAAGGTCACGTTTGCCGATGTCGCGGGCGTCGACGAAGCCAAGGATGAACTGAAGGAGGTGGTGTCCTTCCTGAAAGATCCACGAAGTTACGGCAGGCTCGGCGCACACGTGCCGAAGGGAGTCCTGCTGGTCGGGCCGCCCGGTACCGGCAAGACGTTGTTGGCCCGGGCCGTCGCCGGTGAGGCGGGCGTGGCGTTTTTTTCGATCTCGGGCTCGGAGTTTGTCGAGATGTTCGTTGGTGTTGGCGCGGCGCGCGTGCGCGATCTTTTTGAGCAGGCGCGCCAGCATGCGCCAGCCATCGTGTTCATTGACGAACTCGACGCACTCGGCCGCGCGCGTGGCAGTGCTCTGCCCGGTGGCGGCGGTCACGATGAAAAGGAACAAACCCTGAACCAGCTGCTGAGCGAGCTGGACGGCTTTGATACGTCGATCGGCGTGGTGCTGCTCGCCGCGACCAACCGGCCAGAGATTCTCGACCCCGCGTTGCTGCGGGCGGGACGCTTCGATCGGCAGGTTCTGGTCGACCGGCCGGACAAAAAAGGGCGCTGTGAAATCCTCGCCGTCCATCTGAGGAAGATCAGGCTGGCCTCGGGCGTCCCTGTCGAAGACATCGCCGCGCTCACTCCGGGATTTTCCGGCGCGGATCTGGCCAACCTCGTCAACGAGGCGGCCCTGCTCGCGACGCGTCGCAACGCAGCGGACGTCACCCTGGACGACTTCACGCAGGCAATTGAGCGGATCGTGGCCGGGCTCGAGAAGCGCAACCGTCTGCTCAATCCGCATGAGCGGGAGGTCGTGGCCCACCACGAGATGGGGCACGCGCTGGTAGCGATGGCGCTGCCCGGCGTCGACCCCGTGCAGAAGATCTCGATTATTCCCCGCGGCATCGCAGCGCTTGGCTACACGATTCAACGCCCCATCGAGGACCGCTTCCTGATGGACCGCGCCGAGCTGATGAACCGGATGGCGGTGCTGCTTGGCGGGCGCGCGGCCGAAAGCCTTGTCTTCGAAGAAGTGTCCACAGGTGCGGCCGACGATCTCGCCAGGGCCAGCGACATCGCCCGCAGCATGGTCGTGCGCTATGGCATGGACCCGAAGCTCGGCCAGGTCGCCTATGAACCGGAAAGCGTCTCTGCGCTGGGTATGCCAGCCGGCACGGACTGGCGCCCCCGGCAATACGGCGAGCAGACGGCGACTGCCATCGACACCGCCGTGCGTGAGCTGATTGACGCGGCGTTCCAGAAGGCGTCATCCATTCTGACGGCAAACCGCGCGCTGCTCAACGAGGCTGCAGGCGATCTGCTCGCCAAGGAAACGATGTCTGGCGACGACCTACACGCACTCGCGAGGCGGCTTACGGGCGAACACACGGCCGTTCGCGACGGGGCGACTGCGACCGTCGAGGTAAGCATATGAACCTCCCGGCGGAGACTCGAATGCGTCACAGAGATCGTCGGTCGTCTCCGTGCCTGAGCATTGGCGTGACGCGTTGATGTTCACTTGAATTGCAGACTCGCCAACGCACTACGCCTGCGCGTCGTAAATTCCCACAATATGACTACAGGCTGGTGGAATTTAAGAAGTACACGCTACACCTCGGCACGAGATCCGGCTGAGGCGCCAGTCGGGCACGCGCACTGATCCTCGAGTGGAGTTTCCATGCAAGACGAACATATTGCCCATCACCACCACCCAGAGGCGCGTGTCGGAGGCGCTTTGACAGCAGCAAGGGCGGATGTCACAGACCCCGTTTGCGGAATGCGCGTCAGTTCAGCTAGCGCCCGCTCCACCGACTTTCAGGGGACAACCTACTATTTTTGCAGTGCAAAGTGCGCCGATTCTTTTCGGGCGGAGCCGACGAAATATATTCACGTATCGGACCGCCCCGAGCCGGTGTCCGAGGCAAAACCTAGTGTCGTTTATACCTGCCCGATGCACCCGCAGGTGCGTCAACCGGCTCCGGGTAACTGCCCTATCTGCGGGATGACGCTCGAGCCCGTCATGCCGGCGGCGACCGAGGAACGCAATCCCGAACTGGAATCGATGACACGCCGGTTCTGGGTTGCGCTGGTGCTGTCGATACCGCTCCTGTCAATCACGATGGGCGCTGCGCTGCCGTCGCTCGATCTCGGCGCACTTCTCAATCGCCTTGGTGACAACCTGGGCTGGCCCCACCTGATGTCGGCGACCTGGGCGCAGTGTGCACAGGCACTGCTCGCGACGCCGGTCGTGCTATGGGCGGGATGGCCGTTTCTGGAACGCGGCTGGCGCTCGTTCGTGACATGGCAACTCAACATGTTCAGCCTGATCGGGCTGGGTGTGGCAGTCGCCTATGCTTTCAGCATCTTCGCCTTATTCTTCCCTGCGCAATTGCCGCAGGCTTTCCGGCAAGGTAACGAGCTTCCGCTCTACTTTGAAGCGGCGTCAGTGATCGTGACGCTCATTCTGCTCGGTCAGGTTCTCGAGCTGCGCGCCCGGTCACGCACGTCGAGTGCGATCCGGGATCTGCTCAGTCTTGCGCCGAACACGGCGTTTCGGGTCAACGCGGACGGCACCGAGGAGGAAGTGGGACTCGATGCCGTGGCAGTCGGCGATCTGCTGCGCGTGAAGCCCGGCTCGAAGGTGCCGGTTGATGGCGTGGTCATCGAAGGTCAATCGAGCATCGACGAGTCGATGATTACCGGTGAGTCGATACCCGCCGAGAAGGGGGCCGGTAGCAAGGTGACCGGTGCCACCGTGAACCAGACCGGTTCGTTCTTGATGCGCGCGGAAAGGGTCGGCTCCGAGACGCTGCTCGCGAGGATCGTCCAGATGGTGGCCGACGCGAGCCGCTCGCGCGCCCCGATCCAGAAGCTGGCCGATAAGGTGTCGGGGTGGTTCGTGCTCGCCGTACTGGGGATCGCTGCGTTGTCATTTGCGGTGTGGGCACTGGTTGGGCCGGCGCCCGCGCTTGCGCATGCGCTGGTGGTCGCGATCAGCGTGCTGATTATCGCGTGTCCCTGTGCACTCGGACTGGCGACACCCGTTTCGATCATCGTCGGTGTCGGCCGGGGCGCGAAAGAGGGCGTGCTGATCAAGGATGCAGAGGCGCTCGAACTGATGGAAAGGGTCGACACGTTAGTGGTCGACAAGACCGGCACGTTGACCGAGGGCAAACCGCAAGTACAGGCCGTCGAAGTGCTCGCCGGCATGTCGGACGTCGACGTGTTGTCATACTCGGCAAGTCTTGAAGGGCTGAGCGAACATCCGCTAGCGCAGGCCATCATCAGCCGGGCGAAGGCTACCCATGCGACGATCCGGGAGGTGCGGGATTTCGCCGCAGTGCCCGGCAAGGGAGTGACGGGCGACATTGACGGCCATGCAGTGCTGCTCGGGAATGCGCATCTGATGGAGAATAACCACGTCGGCCTTACGGTGCTGAATGAGCGAGCCGAAACTCTGCGCGAACAGGGGCAGACCGTGATGTACCTGTCCGTCGACGGCAAACTGGCTGGCTGCATCGGGGTCGCCGATTCAGTCAAAGGCACGACGCCCGAAGCGATCCGGCTGCTGCGCGAGTCCGGCGTGAAAATCATCATGCTCACCGGCGATAATCCGGTGACCGCCAACGCGGTCGCAAAGGCGCTCTCGCTCGATGGTGTCAAAGCAGGCGTATTGCCGCAGGACAAATACAAGCACGTCCAGGAGTTGCAGAACCAGGGGCGCATCGTCGCGATGGCAGGCGATGGCGTCAACGATGCACCTGCCCTTGCGCAAGCCAATGTCGGCATTGCGATGGGAACCGGGACGGATGTCGCAATGAGCAGCGCACACGTGGTGCTTGTCAAGGGCGACTTGCGCGGCATCGCGAAAGCGCGCGCATTGAGCGTTGGCACGATGAAGAACATTCGGCAAAACCTGTTTTTCGCGTTCGCCTACAACGTGATCGGCATCCCGATCGCCGCCGGCGTCCTTTATCCGTGGTTGGGGATCCTGCTCAGTCCCATTATCGCGAGTGCCGCGATGGCGTTGAGTTCCGTGTCGGTGATCGGGAATGCGCTCCGGTTGCGGGCGGTGAAAGTCTAGGCATCTTCGTGTCCAGCTTCGCTGGAATGCTCAAAGCGCCGTGCGTCTCGCAGCATCTTGTAGTCAAAGTCGAGCAACGGCGGCTTGCCGGCGCGCCCGTGGGCGATCATGTTGTCGGCGCGCTGGCGCAAAGCATCCGAGAAGAGCACGCTCGGTTCGCAGACGTCCCCGCAGGTAGACGAGCGGTTCGCAAAACGGGGGGGCGGACAATGCAGGCGCAAAAGGTTCGGCTACTGCCCCTTCCTCAGTTCGGTGCGGCAGACGCGTTGGGGGTTTGGATGGCAGCCTTGCGGCTCGGGTTTTGTATGCCACCGGTTCAGACATTCCCCCGTTCTCCATTACGATCACCTGAAAGCGACGCTGGACCTCGGCACGAGCGTGATTGGCGTGGAGCCCGTGGTGCGCGCGAGCGCACCGAGTTTACGTCGCGTGAATGGTGCGGCGGCAATGCCGCTCGCCAACGACACGTCCTTCGGTGTCGGTTACGCTCCGTTGTCGCGTCTCGAACGACAGGTGCTGTCCGTGGCGGAGATCCTGAACTCCGACAATTTGCGCTCCGCGTTTCCGGCGCTCGGGCGGGATTTCAAGGTTATGGGCAAGCGCGTTGGCGACCGCATGGACATCACGCTCGCGGTTGCCTTCATCGATCGTTGGGTAGGAAACCTTGAAGATTATTTTGCTGTGAAGGCTAGTGTCACCCAACGAGTCGACGAATGCCTGGGACAAACCTGCATGCTTCAGATCAATACGCTGGATGATCCCCATGCTCGCGACGAAGCCGGGCTCTATCTGACGGTAACGGGTCTAAGCGCCGAGCAGGGAGACGATGGCGAAGTGGGTCGTGGTAACCGTGTCAACGGCTTGATCACACCCTATCGTCCGATGTCGCTTGAGGCGGCGGCGGGTAAGAATCCAGCTTCTCATGTCGGGAAGCTGTATAACGTGCTCGCGCACCAGTTGGCGCAGCGCATTCTGAACGAGGTGGATGGCGTAACTGACGTGACGGTCCGCTTGCTGTCCACCATCGGAAGCCCGATCGACCGGCCTCAACTAGCGGCGGTAGACGTCCGAGCGCCCGGTGGACTCTCTCCAGGGCAGCATCGCGGTGTACAGGAACGCGTCGCACAGGGAGGTCACGCAGCAGAACGCGTCGCTTGTCGAAGAGGCCGCTGCTGCGACCGAATCGATGCGCGAGCAGGCCGCGACGCTGGTCCAGGCCGTCAGTGTGTTCAAGCTGAATGTGCACCGTGCAGCGACGCGCGTCGCAGGGGCGGTTACGCCGTTGAGCGCTAATCCGGGATTCGCGCTCGGCGGTGAGTAGTGCGCAATCTGCCCGCCGTGTGGGACCGGCCGGGCTCTCGGCGTCCGTCGCTATCAATGCAGTGCCTTGAACTCCTTGCTATGCCGCCGACGTCGCGTCGGTTGCACAACCTCCTGCATCGCCTCGGTCTCATCCATCGTGCACATCTGTCCATCAAAAATTTAGATGGACACGATCCTCGCCTTCGCGCCTAACGCGATCAAGATGCCTTCCCCGGGCGCTTACGATGCAGACCCGCCGAAGCGGCAACGTACGATATCCGTGCTGTTGCATCGCCTCCATCCCTTTCCATTTGGCCGCTGTGCGAGCGGGTCAGCAGTCGCTGCAGGGGTACCTGCCTGGCCCCATCTGCCTTTCCTGCTTGGCTTGGCGATACGCATCTGGAGTCGTTAGACGGTGTCTTATCCGACAAGGCCATTGGCCGCTTTGCGCAAAGTTATTAAGGATAAACCTACAACAAATCCAGATTGACCTTACGACGATTTCACTTCAGCAATCTTCGCTCGTTGACGACATACGTATAAGCAGCAAGGCTGCTTGCATATTCGCCAAAAAATTCGATATGAATCCTTTGAAGGGAACGACGTGAGCAACTTGGTGCGCACAATCAGATTCGAAACCGTAGTAACGCTTGGCGCCTGCGTAGCGCTCGTGATCGGGGTGAAGGGTAGCTTACCGACGTCAACCTAAGAAGCCCTAAGCGTAGGAAAAAAATGTCGGCGCCGGCACCGCATCGCCTACCCAAAGCGGCAGCGCATGCGTGACTAAAGACCGCTATCGCCAGGTCGATAAAAGTGCAGAAGACGCATCCCTTTACGCAAGAGCTTTGAATAAGACTTCCCGAAATGTCTGGTTTGAGTGAGCGTTCGCGCATAGTTCTGCCTTTTCTGCGAATTTCAAGCTTTGCGCTGCTTGCCGGTGTCTGCGCGCCGGGATGGTCCGCTGACGCGCCGCCGGCCACCGGCCCCCATCAGGGCACTGACAGCGGAAGGACCGCGGACACAGACCTGGCAACCTTGCCGCTTGAGGTGCTGATGCAGGAAACGGTGAGCACGGCAACCCGGCTCACGCAACCGATCTCGGATGCCCCTGCCGCTGTCTTCGTGCTCACGGCCAAAGACATCCAGGATTTCGGATGGAGAACGCTCGCCGATGCATTGGCGTCGTTGCCGGGGCTTTACGTCACCTATGATCGCGACTATGCGTATCTTGGCGCGCGTGGCTTCCAGCGGCCCGGTGACTACAATAGCCGCTTTCTGCTTCTGGTCGATGGTGTCCGGCTGAACGACGCCGTCTACGACCAGGCACCGATCGGTACCGACTTCCCGGTCGACATGGATATGGTCGAGCGGATCGAATATGTTCCGGGCCCGGGATCGGCGGTGTACGGTTCGAATGCCCTATTCGGCATCGTGAATGTGATCACCAAAACCGGGCAGTCGCTTAAGGGCGTCCAGGTGGCGGTCGCCGCAGGCAGTTTCGGCGAGAAGCATGCACGGGCGAGTTACGGCTGGCACGGCAGTAACGGCGCAGATCTGGTGCTCTCTGCGAGCGCTTATGACCGGAGTGGGCAGGACCTGTATTACCCGGAATTCGACACACCGGATCAAAACAACGGCGTCGCGCAAGGTCTGGACTACAACCGCGTCCAGAACTTTCTTGCCAAATTTGCTTACGGGGATTTCGGCCTGAGCATGGGCTACAGCAACCGCACCAAGGGCGTGCCGAATGCGCCATATGGCACGCTGTTCAATTCGCCTTATAGCACCACGGACACGCACAGCTTCATTAATGGTTCGTTCCATCATGCGGTAAATGACGGCTTGCAGCTCGCAGCGGAAGTCTACTGGGGGCGCTACGACTACCGCAGCCCGAGCCTTTATGCGCCCGGCCCGGTGGCAAATGTCGACGGCGATCACGCGCTCTGGTACGGAGGCGACGTGCACGCCACCATCACCTCTATTCCGGGGAACAAGATGGTCTTCGGAATGGACTACACACGCGATGCCCAGCGCGACCAGTACAACTATAACGTCGATCCCTACGTGGTCATTCTCGACAACAGGCACAGCAGCAATCGGGAGGGCGTCTACGCCGAAGACGAACTGCAGTTACCGGCAAATTTTTCACTTAACGCCGGGCTACGCTATGACAAGGAGACCGTCTCCGGCGGCAACATCAGCCCCCGCGTGGCGCTTGCCTACAAGGCTACCCCCAGAGACACCTTCAAGTTCGTCTATGGCCTGGCGTATCGGGCGCCTAACGCCTACGAACTCTACTACGCGGTCCCGGGCGTCGGCGGACAGCTGGCTAACCCGTCGCTCAAGGCCGAGCACATCACCACCAACGAATTCATCTACGAACGGGAAATCGGCGTCTCGGGCAGGGCAACTCTTTCGCTATTCCACTACGACATCCGCGACCTGATCTCGGAGATTCTTGACCCGTCGTCGGGCCTGTACATTTTCGAGAACCTGAGTCGTGCGAACGCGGATGGCGCCGAACTGAGCTACGAGCAGAAATTTGCCGGCGGCGCGCGGATCCGCGCCAGCTATTCATGGCAGATCGCTCGCGACAGCAACTCCGGAGCCATCCTGCAAAACTCGCCGCGGAACCTGTTCAAGCTGAACGTTGTGATGCCCGTCTACGCCAATGCCGCGCGCATTGGCGCGGAGATCCGGTGCGTTTCCAGCCGGCTCGCGGACCAGGGACACGCGGCCGGTTACTGCCTCGGCAACGTGACGGTAGGCAGCTCACGCCTGATCGAACACACGGATCTGTCGTTCTCCGTCTACAACGTGACCAACGCGCGCTACGCGGACCCGGCCGGCCCGGGCTTTACGCAGGAAGTCATCGCCCAGCAGAGCCGGGAGTTCCTCGTCAAGCTGGTGTACGGGTTCTGACATGCGCTCCGCCAGTCCCTTCCGCGCTGCCAGCATGCTAGCCTTCGTGATCTCGGAGCTGATCACCTTATCGGCGTACGCGCAGGTGGACGAGTCCGCATTGAAGGCCGCGTATATCTTCAACTTCACCGAGTTCACGACATGGCCGTCGGGAAGTCTGTCCGACGCCTCACTTGTCGTGTGCGCAAACCGGGACAGCGATCTGGGCGCCGCGCTGGCCAAACTTGACGGGCGAAACGAGGGCGGCCGGTTGTGGTCCGTCGTCCCTTTGCCCACCAGGAGCAGTCAATGCCGATGCAATGTCGTCGTACTGGAAAGCGGCGCCTCCATTCCCGGCGCGGTGAAGGAAGTTCTCGCGTCGGATCAACCGGTTCTTGTCGTTAGCGATTTCGATACCGGCGACCATACGGCCATCATCCGCCTCTTCACTGACGAAAATCATCTTCGCTTCGACATCGAAAACCAGCAGGCGCTGCACCGGCATCTGACGCTCAGTTCCAAGCTGCTCCGTCTTGCAAGGAGCGTCTTATGACCTCGCGCGAGGAACCCGCACCCAATCTGACGCGTGCGATGGGGCGAGTCAATATTGCCGGCATCGCCATCGCGTTGCTGATCTCCAGTGCCGGTTTGCTTGCCTACCAGGCACTGTCGTTGCGATCCGCGCTCACTGCCGACGCCCGCCTGCAGGCGGCAATGGTGTCGGCCAATATCACCGCGTCGCTGATGTTTCATGACGTTCAGGCCACGACCGAAATACTCCGGCCGCTTGCCAACGTGCCTTACGTCGAGAGCGTCGTGGTGTTCAATCCGAAGGGAACCCTGCATGCGCGTTATGCCAGAGCAGGCATCTCGGAGTATGAGGCCAATGAAGGGACGCTCAGCAGGGCCATGGTGCGGGATCACTTCACGCTGAGCGATGTCTTCGTTGCAACGCCGGTCATTCACGATGGCGAGACGCTGGGCACAGTCGTGCTCGTTGCCAGCACTGAAGGCATGGTTCATGAGCTTTGGCGCTATGCCGGCTTTCTGATCTCAGCTTGTGCAGGCGCGCTTTGGGTATCGTCTGTCGTCACTTCGCGCATGAAAGCGCGTGTCTTCGCGGCCGAGCGGGAACTCGAATACCTCGCGAACACGGACCCCCTGACGGGTCTGCCGAACCGCCGTGCGTTTTACGAGGCGCTGGCCGCACGGCTGCGGCCTGGGGGCAACGAGCATTTGGCGCTGATCCTGATCGACCTCGACAACTTCAAGACCGTCAACGACACGCTGGGTCATGGCGCAGGCGACGAATTGCTGCGTTCCGTGGCAGGCGCGCTGCGCGCCGCGGTTCGCTCCTCGGATGTCGTCAGCCGCATTGGCGGCGACGAATTCGCGGTGCTCGCCATCGACGATGCCGACCGTCATGGAAGCCGCCATACCGCCGAGCGCATCACGACCATGCTGGCCCGATCGTTTGAACTGCATGGTGCCGACGTTCGGGTGACAGCAAGCGTGGGATTCAGCCAGTTCCCCGACGACGCAGCGGACGTCGCTTCGCTCGTCAGCAGCGCGGACATCGCCTTGTACGCCGCGAAAAGCAGCGGGAAAAATGTCGCTGTGGAGTTCAGGCCGCAGATGACGACGGATGCGCAGCGGCGTGCCCGGCTCGAACGTGAACTGAGGCATGCCATTGAACAGGACGCGCTCGAATTGGCGTATCAGCCTCAATACGATTGCCAGACGGGGCGCCTGGTCGGCGCGGAAGCACTTGTGCGGTGGACTCATCCATCGGACGGCAACATTCCGCCGATGGAATTCGTCCCGATTGCGGAGAACAGCGAGCTCATCGTCGCCTTGGGACGATGGGTGATGCGGCGCGCCTGTCGGGATGCCGCGCGCTGGAACACAGATGCACGCAATTCGGTCAGCGTGTCGGTGAACGTATCCGCACGGCAGCTTCGAGAGCCCCGATTTCAACGTGACGTGCTCGACGCACTAAATGAGAATGCGCTGCCGGCGGATCTGCTCGAACTCGAACTCACCGAGAGCCTGCTCATGGCCAACATGGCCGTTGCGGTGAATGTGATGACGCAGTTGCGCGCTAAAGGGATACGCTTGTCTATCGACGACTTTGGCACGGGTTACTCGTCACTATCCTACCTGCAGTCGTTTCCGCTCAGTCAGCTCAAGATCGACCGAAGCTTCGTGAAGGCGCTACCGCAAGCGGGGCAGCCCATTGTGACCGCGATTATCTCGATGGCGCACAGCTTTGGCCTCACGGTCGTGGCCGAAGGCGTCGAGTACCCTGCGCAACTTGCCTGGTTACGCGATGCCGGGTGCGATATCGTCCAGGGGTTTCTGACCGGTCGTCCGATATCTTTTGCGGAAATGGCAGAGGTCGTCCGGAAGGCGGATGGATCTGCCGTCGCCGCCGCAGCCGATTGCAGGATCGAATGACTGGAGTCCGAGAGCCGCTCGATTACGTGCCATTCAGACCGTATCTCGCGACGCTCTACGCCAGAAACCGTAGAACACGCCTGCCCAGAACTCTGCTTGCCTTGCGTCGACTTGGTGTTTCGCTGCGAACCGGAAGCATTCGTCATCGAAATCAAGGACAACGGTATCGGGTTCGATGTGCAGAACATCCGCAAGCAGAACACTTTTGGCCTCGTCGGCATGCGCGAGCGTACGCTGGGGGGCAGCGGCGAGATGGTCGTCGTGAGCAAACGGGGACGCGGTGCCGTGGTGCGGGTGCGTATCCCGGTCGCTGACACGATCACATCGTCCGAGCGGATCGCGTGACGTGTAACGTGAGCATGGCGGTGCGTATGTACCGCCGGCAGCGCTCAGAACGCGTGACGCAATCCCACCATGCCGACGAATTGCGACGGTCCCGAAGACGGCGTCGTATTCTGCGAGTCGCCGACCACAGCGACAGCGTTAGTCACACTCGTCCCCGTGCTGCCCGCCGCGACCAACGTCTTGCCCCGCGCATGCTGATACGCTTCCAGCGCGTACAACGTGGTGCGGGTGGACAGGCTGTAGGTCTGTTCGAGCGAAATCTGGTGATAGCGCGCCGGATCGCTGATGCCATTCGCTTTGCTTGCCTGCGTGTAGCTGTATCCTGCGCCGACAATCACGGCCGGCGTGATCCGGTAGGTGGAAATCACGCCGTACGTGTTGAACACGCCTTCGTTGGCGAACAGCGAGCCGGAGCCTGGCGTGTACTGCACGTTCGAATAGTTCACGCCGACCATCAGGTCTTCGTGCGTGTAGCGGGCCGCCGCGGCGAACAGCTGCGCGCTGCGTGCTGTCGCATAGCCGCTGTTCACCGGCGAGTTGACGGCGTAGCTGCCGAGCGCCTGGCTCGTTGCGATGTCTTTCAGTTTCACGTAGCCTGCGGCGATCGAAAAAGGCTGGTAGTCGTAGCGAAACGCCGCGCTGAAATGGCTGCCGTTAGCCACGCTGCCGGGGACGCCGCCGAGGCCGTACTGCGCGCTGACCTGCAAGCCCGCGATGTTCGGCGAAAGGTAGGTTGCCGAATTGTTGAGGCGCAGCGTCGTGTCGAGAGCGTCGAGGTCGCCGGGGTGCGCGCCTGTCGCGCCCGTCAGCACGCCCGTTGGTCCGAGTGCGCCGACCATCTGGAAGTAGGGCGTGTATTGGCGGCCGAGTGTCACCGTCCCGTATTTGTCGTTGCTCAGCCCGACGTATGCCTGTCGGTTGAAAATGAAGCCTGAGCTACTTTGCGCGCCAGTCAGCGAGTTGAAGCCGCTTTCGAGCCGGAAAATCGCCTTCGTGCCGGCGCCCAGGTCCTCCGCACCGAGCAGGCCGAACTTGCTCGCCTGCAGGTTGCCCTGGCTCATGTAGAAGTTCGAGTGTCCGCGCTGATTGCTGACATAGGCGAACGCGTTATCGACGACGCCGTATAACGTGACGCTGCTTTGCGCCGACGCGCCTGCTGACAGCAACGTGCCCGCAACGGGCAGGCATGAGAGGACGAGTGTACGTGCACGTGAGCGCTTCAATGAGTTCATGGTTTGCGGGTCTCCGGATTGGATAGGCGACCTTTGTCCTTCAGGTCGGTTATTCAGGGCTTCTCAGTGGTCATGGAAATCGTCAGGCAGCGCCAGCCGTCGGCCGTGTGGTCGGCCAGCAGCGCACGGCCATCGCAGACGGCCTGGCGCACTTCGTCCGCCGGCACGAGGATCTGGATTTCCGGCTGCGCCTGCTGCATCCAGCCTTCGCGCTCGACCGAAATGCGCAGGGTGCTCGCGTCGCTCGTGATCGTGACATTCCAGCGGCCTTGCGCGCCTTTACGCCAGGCTTCGCTTTCGCCATCGTCTTCGACGCAGCGGCCGCGAGCGGTGCCGGTGCCCGCGAACGGCACGGCGATGAAGGCGCGCTCATCGGCGGGACGGCCGAAGTGTTGTTCAGCAACGTTCAGCGGAATCACGCTGCCTTCCCGCAGCAATACGACCGGCTGGTCGAAGGGGGCGGGCAAGCTCACCGTCTGGGCGCCCTCGAACGCCTCGCCGCTCCAGTACGACACCCAGCGCCCGCCTGCCGGCAAATAAACGTCGCGTGTCGACTGGCCTGCCTCGACGACCGGTGCGACCAGCATCGACGAACCGAGCATCATGTCGTCGCCGTCGGCGAGACAGCACGGGTCGTGCGGAAACTCCGCGAACATCGGGCGCAATACCGGTTCGTACGCGCAGTGCGACTGCCATAGCAACTCGTACAGGTAAGGAATGAGCCGGTAGCGCAGTTTGAGCAGGCTGGCTACCTGTTGCGTGACTTCGGGATGCATCCACGGTTCGTTGACCGTGCCGTCGTCGTTCCACGAATGAATGCTGAAGCGCGGCAGGAAGATGCCGAAGGCGACCCACCGCGCGAACAGTTCCGGGCCCGGCGCGGGGCCGGAGAATCCGCCGATATCGTGGCCGCTGTTCGACACGCCGGACATCGCGAGCCCGAGACCCATCTTCAGGTTGTAACGCAGCGTTTCCCATGACGTGTAGTTGTCGCCGGACCACGTCTGTACATAACGGTGCATGCCTACGCCGCCCGAACGGGACACGAGGAACGGCCGCCGGTCGGGCGCGTGTTCGCGCTGCGCGTCGCGCGACGCGCGCATCATCAGTTGCGTTTGCAGCACCTTTGCCTGATGCGCCGGATACGGCTGGCCGAAGCCTTGGGCCATCGCATCGGGCGACCAGATCTCGAACTCGTTGTTGTCGTTCCAGGTCGCCGCGACGCCGTGTTTCAACAGGCTGTCTTTCACGCGCGCCTTCCACCATTCGATGGTGTCGGGATTCGTGAAGTCCAGATACGCGCCGACTTCGTCCCAGAACTGCACCCACGCCGGATTGCCGTCGCGCGATTCGATCAGCAGGCCGGCTCGCGCCACTTCGTCGAACGCCGGATGATCCTGCAGCAGACACGGCTTGATGTTCGCGCACAGACGCACGCCATGCTCGAGATAACCCCGCACGAAGCCGTCGATATCCGGAAACTTCTCGTGGTTCCAGTTGAACACATAGCGCTTCGCACCGATCGACGTGTAGCCCGACGAAAGATGGAACGAATCGCACAACACGTCGTGCTCGCTGCATCGTTCGATGAATTCGCTCATGCGGTGCTGCGCATTGGGCGCGTCGGTATAGCTCATCGTCGAACCGGAGTAGCCCAGCCCCCACTTCGGCATCCACGCGGGACGTCCGGTCAGCCACGTAAAACGCCGTACCGCATGCAACGGCGTGCCCGCCGACGCGATGAAGTAATAGTCGAGATCGCCATGCCCGGCGACAAAGTGCCGGTAGTGCCCATGATAGTTGTCGAGCTCGCGGCCCATGTCGAAGCGGCAGTCGGCAAGCGTGTCGTAGAACAGACCGAATCCCGTCGACGTTTCCGGTTGCCACGTCACGTAGAACGGGATGTGCTTGTAGAGCGGATCCGTAGTGCGTGCGCTATAACCCATTGCATCGATGTTGCGCATTTCGTAGCTCTGATTCGCGCGATCCAGCGACCCGGCGCGCTCGCCGAGACCGACGTACATTTCGCCGCGACGGCGCTCGATGTAGTGATACACGCGTGCGTCCCACCAGCCGAAGTTGTACGCCTGGGTCTTCCGGTCGCTCATCACGTGATGCCATGCCGCGCCGTGCAGGATCTCCCACGAGCAGAACCCGCCATCGAGCTCGACCGTCAGGCGGATGCACGCCGTTTCGACGATGATGTGGCCGGCGTCGCTCGACACTTCGAATGAAGGCGGGATGAAGCCGCTCATGTCGCGGCGGTCGCGGCCTTCGAGCGGAACGTCGTCCGCGCCCGGCGCGATGGCCCAGGTTCGCGGTCCGTGTGGCTCGCCGTCCGGCAGGACGAGCACGCGAATGATGTCGTCGGCGAGTACGAACAGTTCGATCCGGCAATTGTCTTGCGCGGCCAGCACGATGCGATTGCCGGCGTGGGCAGATAGCGAAAAGCGCGGCCGATGTTTCATATTCTTCAATGAACTCATGATATGTCTTGAAGTGAGGTCAGGCTGTGGTGCTGGCGCCGTTGTCCACTTGACGCGGGCGCGCGTCACGCGACACGCCGCGCATCAGGATCACCAGCAGCGTGGCGCCGATCAGGTCGAACGCGCCGAGGGCGCCGAATAGCGGCGTGTAGCCGATCGAATCGGCCAGCGCGCCGACGAGCAGCGAAAAACCGAGGCCGCCGATCCACGCGGACATTCCCGCAAAGCCGGCCACGGTGCCGACCTCGCTGGGGTCGAACACATCGGCCGCGAGCGTATTGACGAGCGCCGAGATCATCTGATGCGCGAAGCCGCCCACGCAGAAGAGCGCAATCGCCTGATACGGTGAGGCGACCAGTCCTATGCACGCCGGCCCGATCATCATGAAGGCGCCGAGCACGACACCCGCAATACGCGACCAGATCAGCGGCACGCGCAGATGCTTCATCAGGAACGGCGAAAGATAGCCACCGAACAGCCCGCCCAGGTCGGCGGCGAGAAACGGCAGCCACGCGAACAACGCGATCTGCTTCAGATCCATGTGGCGCTGGGTCGCGAGGTAGAGGGGAATCCAGAAGCTGAAGGTTTGCCATGCGGGTTCCGCGAAGAAACGCGCTTGTGCGATAGCCCAGAACCGGCGCGTGCTGAGCACCTCGCGGATGCTGCGCCGCTGCTGCGCGGGCGGGGTTTGTCCGCCGATGATCGTCTCGCGCTCCGCTTCGCTGATGCGCGCGTGGTCGGTCGGCGAGCGATAGAGCACGTACCAGACGGCGGCCCAGACGAAGCCGAGCGCACCCGTCACGGCAAACGCGCTTTGCCAGCCATACCTCAAGGACAGGAAGACGACGAGCGGCGGGGCGAGCAGCGAACCGAGCGACGTGCCCGCATTGAAGTAGCCCACCGCCACTGACTTTTCACGATTGGGGAACCATTCGGCGACAACCTTCATACCGGCCGGAATGGCGACGGCTTCGGTCAGACCCATTAACCCGCGTAACGCCGCCAGCGACAGCCAGCCGCTCGCAAAGCCATGCAGCACGCCGGTCATCGACCATAGGCAGGCGAACAGGGCAAAGCCGAGCCGCAAACCGATCAGATCGATGATGAGGCCGCATACCGGCTGCATCAGCGTATAGCCGACCTGAAACGCGCCGACCACATACGAATACTGCTGCGTGCTCATGTGCAGCAGCTTCGTCAACTCGGGCGCCATCACGCCGAGTGCATTGCGCGACAGATAGTTGACGATCGTCCCAAGGCAAACGAGCGCAATGATCCACCAGCGCAAACCGATGATTGTTTTCAACTTTGTCTCCTACCCAATGTGTCTGCCGCCTGTCCGGTGGGAAAGGCAGGTATGCGCGAATTCGAACATTTTCCTGCTTTTTGTGTCAGTCATCGTATCACTTGGCTGGCGCTGAACTACCAGGGAAAACCATGGTTTAACGTGCTGATTACTTTGAAATAGCCGTAGAAACAGGCGATTCTCGCTGATCAATATTTCAAAGAAGTCTGACGACTGCTCACATTTGATTTTTGCGTAAATGTTCTTTCGAACACCAAATGTTCGTTTGTGTGAGTGAGGTTTGTGCGATCGACCGTGCGATCGGAGGCGGAGACTTGCCGGGCAACGGCGACGCTATGCGATTGCGCGTGGCCGTTACGGGACGCGCCGCGTCGGTTGGAGAGTGGGCAAGGTGCTACCGGGGCGATGACGAAGGTGCATTCGGATGTCTATCGGGATATTGCGCTTGCCGCAGCAATGCTTCGATATCCTATCGATCGCGGGGCGCCGATAATGCCGCCAGCGATGCGCCGCGGGTCGAGAAGTTGGCGCCTGGATTTCCCACGCTTTTTTCACCAACCCCTGTCCTTTGTAACGAGACGTAACCGGGCGGCGAGCTACGCGATGTAGTGCATCAGTTATTACAAACTTGAAATACGCGGGGCGCGGCCTTGCGCTATATTTCGCCCAACAACACGTTCTCAAAAAGGGTGATCGATGAAGTCCGCTCGTCTTGTTCCACTTCTGCTCGGGGTTTTCGCGTTGGGCGCCTCAGGTGCTGCAATGGCCGGTGGGGTCAACATCGGTGTCAACATCGGCATTCCTGCGCCGGTTTATGTCGCGCCAGCACCGGTCTATGCACCGCCGCCTCCGCCTCCGCCGCCCGTCGTCTATCAGCCCGCGCCGGTGTATTACGGCGGCCCGGCCATCGTGATCGGCTGGCATGGCGACCGCTACTGGGATGGCCGCCGCTACTGGGCGCGTAACGACTGGTATCGCCGTCATCCGCCGGGCCGTTACGACTACGGTCGCGACCACTACGACAATCGTCGCGGCTGGCACTAAGCCGCCAATGGCGCTGCAGAGCCGGCCATCGTCCATCGTCGAGCCGAAAAAAACCGCCCGGGAAAGGGCGGTTTTTCATTGCCGGTACAAAGCGGCCGGGTCGTCGACTCGCGTCAACGCATGCACATTTATTCGGCTACGGCAGCCATGCCGCCGACCACGGCGTTAAAGCCGCTGTCGACGTGCACGATCTCCGCCGTCACGCCGGCCGCCAGATCCGACAGCAGGAACGCCGCCGTGTTGCCGACCTGTTCGATCGTCACATTACGCTTGAGCGGCGCGTTACCTTCGACGAATTCGAGAATCTTGCCAAAGCCCTTGATGCCGCTTGCGGCCAGCGTCTTGATCGGGCCCGCCGAAATGCCGTTCACGCGTACACCCTTCGCGCCGAGCGACACCGCCAGATAACGCACGCTCGCCTCGAGCGATGCCTTGGCGAGACCCATCGTGTTGTAGTTCGGGATAGCGCGTTCGGCACCCAGGTAGCTCAGCGTGAGCAGTGACGCATCCGGCGTCAGCATCGATTGCGCGGCTTTGGCGAGCGCCGGGAAACTGTACGCGGAGATGTCATGCGCGATGCGGAAATTTTCGCGCGTCATGCCGTCGAGGAAGTCGCCGGCAATCGCTTCGCGCGGCGCAAAGCCGATCGAGTGAACGATGCCGTCGAGGCCGTCCCAGTGCTCTTTCAGCGACGCGAAGAGGGCGTCGATCTGCGCGTCGTCGGCGACGTCGCACGGGAATACGAGGTTGCTGCCGAACTCGGTGGCGAACTCGGTAATGCGGTCCTTGAAACGTTCGCCGACATACGTGAACGCCAGTTCGGCGCCTTCGCGCTTGCAGGCTTGCGCAATGCCGTATGCGATCGAACGGTTCGACAGCAGGCCGGTCAGCAAGATTCGTTTACCAGCGAGGAAGCCCATGAATTCTCCTAATAAGGTCTGTGCGCCGCACACGAGGACGTCACGCGCCCGGATGCCGGGCCTGCGCATGTCGCCAGCGCGCAGGTGCGGATTGTGTGGATTTAATTAGGTAGAATTCTCTCACATTGCAACCGCCCTCTGACCAACAAGGCCCCTATGACAACTGGCTCGCGACGGGTTCAAGCGCCTCGTGCACCTCGGTGCGGCATGATTCACAGGCTCTCGCGTGTCGGTCTACCGGTTGTGCCGCGCTCATTCAGGACGAGGTTCGCCGTCGCACTGTGCAGCGCGTGGGCATGGCTCGCCGCGCCGCAGGCTCATGCCGTCTACGCGATCGCCCAATACGGCGAACCGAAATATCCGGCCGGTTTCAAACACTTCGACTACGTCAATCCGGACGCGCCGAAGGGCGGCACGCTAGTGCTGGCCAATCCGAGCCGGCTCACCAGCTTCGACAAATTCAATCCGTTCACGCTGCGCGGCAATACCGCGCCGGGCGTCAATCTGCTGTTCGAAAGCCTGACGACCGGCAGCAGCGACGAAGTGGCCTCCGCGTACGGCCTGCTTGCCGACGACATCAGCATCGCGCCCGACGGCCTTTCGACGACCTTCCACATCAACCCGCGCGCGCGCTTCTCGAACGGCGATCCGGTCACCGCCGCCGACGTCAAGTTTTCTCTCGACACGTTGAAGAGCCCGCAAGCCGCGCCGCAATTCGCGTCGATCTTCGGCGAGATCACGCGTGCGGTGGTGATCGATCCGCAAACGATCCGCTTCGAGTTTCGTCAACGCAATCGCGAGTTGCCTTTGCTGGCGGGCGGGATGCCGGTGTTTTCGCGCAAGTGGGGGATGAAACCGGACGGCAGCCGGATTGCGTTCGATCAACTGGCGTTTGAAAAACCGATCGGCAGCGGGCCCTATCTGATCGAGCAGTACGACAACGGCCGCACGATTACGTACCGGCGCGATCCGAATTATTGGGGTGCGGCGTTGCCGGTGCGCGTCGGCACGAACAACTTCGAGCGCATTGTCTACAAGCTGTATTCGGATAGCACGGCGCGGCTCGAGGCGTTCAAGGCGGGCGAGTACGATGCGCTGGTGGAGTACGTCGCGCGCAATTGGGTGCGGCGCGACGTCGGCAAGAAGTTCGACAGCGGCGAGCTGATCAAGCGCGAGTTTGCGCAACATAACGGCACCGGCATGCAGGGTTTCATGCTGAACACGCGGCGGCCGTTGTTCCAGGATGTGCGCGTACGCAAGGCGCTCGATCTCACGCTCGACTTTCAATGGCTGAACCGCCAGTTGTTCTTCAATCAGTACACGCGCATCGACAGCTTCTTTGCCAACACCGATTTGCAGGCGAAGGGGCTGCCATCGCCGGGCGAGTTGGCTTTGCTTGAACCGTGGCGTTCGAAACTCGACCCGGCCGTGTTCGGCCCGCCGCCGAAACAGCCGGACACCGATCCGCCCGGTTCGCTGCGCGCCAATCTGCTGCAAGCGCGTGCGTTGCTGCAGCAGGCCGGCTGGACCTATCGCGACGGCGCGTTGCGTAACGCCAAAGGCGAGCCGTTCCGCTTCGAGATCCTCGACGATGCGGGTTCGTCCTCGTCAATGGAGCCGATCGTCGCGACCTTCATCCGCAATCTGCAGAAGCTTGGTATCACCGCGACGTTTCGCGTGTCCGATTTTGCGGTCTATCAGAAGCGTCTCGACGCTTTCGATTTCGACACGACCACAATCCGCATGCCGGACGTGCAGGTGCCCGGTTCGGAGCAGATCGACCGCTTCGGCAGCAAGGCCGCGGACACTACGGGCTCGGACAATATGGTCGGCCTGAAATCGCCGGCTGTGGATGCGATCCTGAATGCGCTCGTGCATGCGCAGACACGCGAGCAACTGGTCGACGCAACGCACGCGCTCGACCGTGTGCTGATGCATGGCTACTATGTAGTGCCGCACTGGTACAGCGCGACGCACCGGGTGGCGTTCAAGCGCGGCCTTGCGTGGCCGCAGACGCTGCCCTTGTACTATTCAGCGGAAGGCTGGATCACGTCGACGTGGTGGTATGCGCAGCCATAGCCGCAGCCGCAGCCGCAGCCGCGCTGAAACGTCCATTCATTCACTGCCTTCGCACCGGAAACACCGCCCATGTGGAGCTACATCCTAAAACGCCTGCTGTTGATGATCCCGACCTTGCTCGGCGTGCTGACGCTGACTTTCGGCGTGATCCAGTTCGTGCCGGGTGGCCCGGTCGAGCAGATGCAGCACGAGCTGCGCAAGGGCGCGGAGGGCGGCTCGCCGTTCGGCCTGCGCGCGCATAACGGCGTCGACGCGCAGCAAGTCGCGCAACTGAAGGCGCTGTACGGTTTCGACAAACCGCCGCTCGAACGCTACGTCCTGATGCTCAAACGTTTCGCGACGTTCGACCTCGGGCAGAGCTATTTCCGCCATCAAAGCGTGTGGTCGTTGATCGTTTCCAAGCTGCCGGTGTCGATCAGCATCGGCTTATGGACCTTTTTTCTCACGTACCTGATATCGGTGCCGTTGGGCATCGCGAAAGCGGTGCGCAACGGTTCGCGCTTCGACGTCGCGACGAGTCTGGTGGTGCTGATCGGCTACGCGATTCCGGGCTTCGTGCTGGGCGTGCTGTTGCTCGTGCTGTTCGGCGGCGGCACCTTCCTGCAACTGTTCCCGCTGCGCAATCTCACTTCGGACAATTGGGCGCAGTTGAGCCTCGGCGGCAAGATCGTCGATTACCTGTGGCATATCACGTTGCCGATCACAGCCTCCGTGGTGGGCAGCTTCGCGGTCGTGACGATGCTCACGAAAAACGCCTTCCTCGACGAGATCCGCAAACAGTACGTGCTGACCGCGCGCGCGAAAGGCTTGTCCGAGAAACGGGTGCTGTGGAAGCACGTGTTTCGCAATGCGTTGCTGCCGCTGATCGTCGGTTTTCCGGCGGCGTTTATCGGCGCGTTCTTCACCGGCAGCCTGCTGATCGAGACGCTCTTTTCGCTCGACGGCCTCGGCTTGCTGTCATACGAATCGGTGGTGCGGCGCGACTATCCGGTCGTGCTCGGCACGCTGTATCTGTTCACGCTGATCGGTCTCGCGACCAAGCTGATTTCCGACCTTTGCTATGTGTGGGTCGATCCCCGCATCCAATTCGAACAACTGGAGCGCTGATGAATCGAGCCCGCCTTCCAGCCGACGTGGCGGCGCGCACCGAACCGGTTCGCGCATTCGTGTCGCCTTCGCCCGCGCGCCGCGTCTGGCAGCGCTTTCGCCAGCAGCGTCCTGGCTACTGGAGTCTGATCGTGTTCGTCGTCGCGTTCGCGGCGAGCCTTGCCGGTCCGCTGTGGTCGAACGACAAGCCGCTGGTGGTGCGCTACGACGGCCAACTGTATTTCCCGATGTTCAAGACCTACGCGGAGACCACTTTCGGCGGCGACTTCCCGGCGCCCGCCGACTATCTCGATCCGTATATCAAGCATCGTTTCGACACGCCCGGCAACTTCGCGCTCTATCCGCCGAACCGGTACTACTACGACACGCTGAACTACTTCTCGAAGGCGCCAAACCCGGCGCCGCCATCGCGCGAGAATTGGCTCGGCACCGACGACCGCGGCCGCGATCTGTTCGCGCGCCTGCTGTACGGCTTTCGCGTGTCGGTCGAATTCGCGCTGGTGTTGACGCTGATCGGCACCGTGCTCGGGATTGCCGCGGGCGCCGTGCAGGGTTACTTCGGTGGACGTATCGATATCATCGGGCAGCGGCTGATCGAAATCTGGAGTGCGTTGCCGGAGCTTTACCTGCTGATCATTTTTTCGTCGATCTTCGAGCCGGGCTTCATCCTGCTGATCGTGCTGCTGTCGCTGTTCGGCTGGATCGGCTTGTCCGATTACGTGCGCGCGGAGTTTCTGCGCAATCGTCACCAGGACTATGTGCGCGCGGCGCGGGCGATGGGGCTGTCGAACTGGCAGATCATGTGGCGGCACGTACTGCCCAACAGTCTGACGCCGGTCATCACGTTTCTGCCGTTCCGCATGAGCGGCGCAATTCTCGCGCTCACCAGCCTTGATTTTCTAGGCTTGGGCGTCCCGTCGCCGACACCGAGCCTCGGTGAATTGCTGGCGCAAGGCAAAGCGAATCTCGACGCATGGTGGATCTCGTTGTCGACCTTCGGCGTGCTGGTCGCGATGCTGTTGCTGCTGACCTTCATGGGCGACGCGCTGCGCAACGCGCTCGACACCCGCATTTCCGATGCGATGCGCGCCGGAGGTAATCAGTGAGCGCCGGCATGGAGCAAAAAGCACAACAGGGCGTGAGCGTGCCGCTGCTGGAACTCGATCGTCTGCATGTGACGTTCGGCGACACCGTCGCGGTGAACGACGTCACGCTCGCGATCGAACGCGGCGAGCGGGTCGCGCTGGTCGGCGAATCGGGGTCGGGCAAGAGCGTGACCGCGCTGTCGATTTTGCGTCTGTTGAGCGATGCGCAGGTGAGCGGGGCGATCCGTTTCGACGGCGAAGATCTGCTCGCCAAAAGCGAGCGCGAAATGCGCGGCATGCGCGGCTCGGACATCGCGATGATCTTCCAGGAGCCGATGACGGCGCTCAATCCGCTCTACACGATCGGCGATCAGATTGCGGAGACCATCGTCGTGCACGATGGTGTAGCGGCCGGCGAGGCGCGCAAGCGCGCGGTGGCGCTGTTGGGGCGCACCGGCATCGCGGAGCCGGGCAAGCGCGTGAACAGCTATCCGCATCAGTTGTCGGGCGGCCAGCGGCAGCGCGCAATGATCGCGATGGCGCTCGCGTGCCGCCCACGCCTGCTGCTCGCCGACGAACCCACCACCGCGCTCGACGTGACGATCCGCGCGCAGATCGTCGACCTGCTGCTGGAATTGCAACGCGACGAAGCGGCAAAGCGCGGCATGGCTGTGCTGCTGATCACGCACGACCTGAACCTGGTGCGGCACTTCGCGCAGCGCATCGCGGTGATGGAGAAGGGCGTGCTGGTCGAAAGCGGGCCGGTCGAGCAGGTGTTCGAGTCGCCGCAGCATCCGTACACGCAGCGGCTGCTGGCGAGCCGGCCTGAACGCTCGGTCGTGCCGGTGCTGCCGATATCGCCGGTGCTGCTCGAAGCGCGCGACGTCTCGGTCGATTTCAAGACGAAACTCCCGGGCTTGACCGGCTGGTTCCGTTCAGGGCGTTTCCGCGCGGTCGCGGATGCGAACGTATCGGTGCGCCAGGGCGAGACGCTGGGGATCGTCGGCGAATCGGGTTCGGGCAAATCGACCCTCGCGATGGCGCTGCTCGGTCTGCAACGCACCGCTCATGGCGAGATCGAGTTTCAGGGCAGGCCGCTCGGCAGCTATCGCGGCGCCGAACAGACTACCTTGCGTTCGAACATGCAGGTGGTCTTTCAGGATCCGTTCAGTTCGCTTTCGCCGCGCCAGACCATCGAGCGGATTGTCAGCGAAGGACTTGCGCTGCATCGGCCGCAGATGACCCAGGACGCGCGGCGCGACAAGGTGATTTCCGTGCTGCGCGAAGTCGGACTCGACCGCACGGTGCTGTACCGCTATCCGCATGAATTCTCCGGCGGCCAGCGTCAGCGGATCGCGATCGCGCGCGCTTTGGTGCTGGAGCCGCGCATCCTGATCCTCGACGAGCCGACCAGTGCGCTCGACGTTTCGATCCAGCAGCAGGTACTGAAACTGCTCGCCGGGTTGCAACACAAGTACAACCTCGGCTTCGTATTCATCAGCCACGATCTGGCCGTGATTGGGGCGATGGCGCACCGTGTGGCCGTTATGCAAAACGGTTCGATCGTTGAAAGCGGGGAGGTCGAGCAGATTTTTGCGACACCCTCCCACCCTTACACTCGAAAGCTGCTGAAAGCGGCGCTCGGCCATTGATTTTTCACCCCTTTCACCAATTGGGTGCGTGTCTCGATTGTATTTTTCTATTTGTTTTGACACACGAATACTTACTGGCTAGTATCGACCAAACTTTTTTTCGTAGCCCACTGATTTTTAGGCAAAAACTACCGACCAATGCAGCACAGAAATCTCACCCAGGCTTGTACGCGCGTCGTCGCCGGGATGTTCATTGGCGTCTTGATGGCAGCAGCTCCCGGCGCGTTCGCCGACGAAGTAAGCAGTTTTAATCAGAATGCCTCATATTCGACCTCCAGCGGGTCGAATTCGCTGTCCTCCCCGAATTCGCAATCGTCTGTTCCTGACAGCAGCGGCGGCGCCAAATCGTTCCTGTCCGGCATGGCCGGAAAAGCTGGCGACGTGGTGGTCGGCGCGCTGAACATGATCGGCGTTCGTTACCGTTGGGGCGGCAATACTCCGGATTCGGGGCTCGATTGCAGCGGCTTCGTCCGCTACGTGTTCCAGGACACGCTCGGTATGGCGCTGCCGCGCCGCGCCGAAGAAATGAGCCGCGTCGGCGAGAAGGTCCGCGTGAGCGACCTCAAGCCGGGCGATCTGGTGTTCTTCAACACGATGCGCCGCACGTTCTCGCACGTCGGCATCTACATCGGCGACAACAAGTTCGTGCACTCGCCTTCCACGGGCAGCACGATCCGCGTCGACGATATGGATAGCGGTTACTGGGAAAAGCGCTTCACGGGCGCACGCCGGGTCGAGACGTCCTATCAGGACGGCGAGGATCTGAAGAAGCGCGTGAACGCTACGATCGGCGGCAACAACTGATCTGGCGCGCGCCGGCAATATCGGCGCGACAAAAAAGCCTGCTTCGAATGAAGCAGGCTTTTTGCGTTTGCGCTCCTGGTTTTGCGCCCTTGGGTTCGTGCACGAGGGCTTGTGCTCCAGGGTTTGCGCTCTTCGATCTCCTGGTCGCGAGCGTCCCGCCTTTGGACGCCGCTGCGCCGGCTGGCATAGCCGGCGCTTGACCGAAGGCTTACACCGCTACGCGGCTCGCTGCCAGCTTGCGTTGCAACTCCGGCATCATCTTCGCCACCGCTTCCTCACCCGCCAGAATCGCCGCGTTACGTTGCGAAAAATCGCTGCCGCTCATGGCGGCGAGGTTCGGGCGGATCACGACGTCGGCGTACTTGTCGAGCTCATAGGCCTTGATGGTCTGGCCCATGATCGTGAAGGTCTGCAGCAGCACGTCGAACGAGCTGGCCGTCAGCCCGCTCTCGGGGCGCTGCGAGATGTCGACGGCGATCACGAAGTCCGCGCCCATCTTGCGCGCGAACGAGGCGGGCACCGGGCTCACCAGGCCGCCGTCGACATATTCATGACCGCCGATCTTCACCGGCTCGAAAATCGACGGCAAGCTGCACGATGCGCGCACGGCGATGCCGGTGTTGCCGCGCTGAAACAGGATCGGCTGACCGGTCTTCAGATCGGTCGCGACGACGCCGAGCGGCTTGACCATCTTCTCGATCGGACGGTTGTTGAGCGTCGTGTTCAGGTAGTTTTGCAGCGCGACGCCTTGCAGAAAACCGCGTGTGCGAAACGGCATCGCCCAGTCGCTGATCGACGCTTCGTCCATGGTGAGCGCGAGCTTGTTCAGCGCAAAGCCGTTCATGCCCGACGCGTACAGCGCACCGACCACCGAGCCGGCGCTGGTGCCGGCCACCAGATCGACCTGGATGTTGCGCGCCTCGAGCGCCTTGATGACGCCGATGTGGGCGAAGCCGCGCGCGGCGCCGCCGCCAAGAGCGAGGCCGACGCGGATCGGCCGTTGCGGCTTGTCGAGCGGCGGCGTGTTTGCCGCAGGCGCGGCGGCGACCGGCGCGATATCGGTTTTGCCGCCCGTCGTGGTGCAGGCGGCGAGCACCGCGGAGGCGGCGGCCAGCGAGAAATTGCGACGGGCGAGGCGAGGGGATGACGGTTTCAACGAGTTCTCCAGCAACGGCACGGGCGACGCAATCGGCGTAACTGTGTGTCGCGATCAGGCGGATAGTCAAACGGACGGGATCGCCGGCGGCGATCGCAATTCGTAGCGCGCGGCGGCTCTGGCGGTTCTATGCCGACCCGCGGCGCGCGCACATCATAAATCAAAGCTTCAGGCGCGCGGCGAGCCCGTAATGAAACGTTGCAGAGGACGCCTTCGGGCGCCGCGACGCGCGTATCGTGCGCCGCAATGGGCCGTTTGGACGAGAGGGGCTAACAAGGCTTCGGAAGGTATAATTCGGCTCTCGCATTTTTCCTTCGTGTCCGTGCACGGCGCTGTCTGCCGCATGGATGCGGTCCGCTGCCGCGCTTTTCTGGCGAGCTTTGCCTGGCGCCGGCGCCCGTCTTCCGAGTAACCGCTTATGACCACCTCCGTTCGCACCCGCTTCGCACCGAGTCCCACCGGTTTCATCCACCTGGGCAACATCCGCTCCGCGCTCTATCCGTGGGCGTTCGCGCGCAAGATGAAAGGGAGCTTCGTGCTGCGGATCGAGGACACCGACGTCGAGCGTTCCACTTCCGAGGCTGTCGATGCCATTCTCGAAGGCATGGCGTGGCTCGGCCTCGACTTCGACGAAGGCCCGTTCTATCAGATGCAGCGCATGGACCGTTATCGCGAAGTGCTCGAGCAGATGCAGGACGCCGGGCTCGTGTACCCGTGCTACATGTCGACAGAAGAACTGGATGCGCTGCGTGAACGTCAACGTGAGGCCGGCGAAAAGCCGCGCTACGACGGCACGTGGCGCCCGGAGCCCGGCAAGACGCTGCCGCCGGTGCCGGCAGGCGTGCAGCCCGTGCTGCGCTTCCGCAATCCGCTCACCGGCGTGGTGGCGTGGGACGACGCGGTGAAGGGCCGCATCGAGATCTCGAACGAAGAACTCGACGACCTCGTGATCGCGCGCCCGGACGGCACGCCCACCTATAACTTCTGCGTGGTGGTGGACGATCTCGATATGCGTATCACGCACGTGATTCGCGGCGACGACCACGTGAACAACACGCCGCGTCAGATCAACATCTTGCGCGCGCTCGGCGGCGAACCGCCGGTGTATGCGCACTTGCCGACCGTGCTGAACGAGCAGGGCGAAAAGATGAGCAAGCGTCACGGCGCGATGAGCGTGATGGGCTATCGCGACGCCGGCTATTTGCCGGAGGCTGTGGTCAACTATCTGGCGCGTCTGGGCTGGTCGCATGGCGATGCGGAGATCTTCACGCGTGAGCAGTTCGTCGAATGGTTCGACCTGGAGCATCTCGGCAAGTCGCCGGCGCAGTACGACCACGACAAGCTGAACTGGCTCAACGCGCACTACATCAAGGAGGCCGACAACGTGCGCCTCGCGGACCTCGCGCGGCCGTTCTTCGCCGAATTGGGTATCGACGAGGCCGCCATTGCGCAAGGCGCCGATCTGACCGCGGTCGTGGGCCTGCTGAAGGACCGCGCGTCGACGGTGAAGGAAATCGCCGGGAACGCCGCGATGTTCTATCGCGCTCCGGCACCCGAAGCGGATGCACTGGCGCAGCACATCACCGAGGCAGTGCGTCCGGCGCTGGCCGATCTGGCTGCGGCGCTGAAGACCGTGGAGTGGACCAGGGAAGCGATCGCCGCCGCGTTGAAGGCCACGCTCGGCGCACACAAGCTGAAGATGCCGCAACTGGCGATGCCGGTGCGCCTGCTGGTGGCGGGCACGACGCACACGCCGTCGATCGACAGCGTGTTGATGCTGTTCGGCCGCGATGTCGTTGTTGGCCGTATCGAAAAAGCGCTGGCCTGAGCGCGTGCGCGCGTGCAATGAGAGGGTTTGCATGCGACTTGCGAAAAAAGTCGCATGCAATTGCTCAAAGGGTATTTACAAAGCGCAAATTGGCCTCTAAAATCTCGTTTCTGTTCTGCAAGGGGGGGTATAGCTCAGCTGGGAGAGCGCTTGCATGGCATGCAAGAGGTCAGCGGTTCGATCCCGCTTACCTCCACCATCAGAGCAGAGTGAAGTGGTTCCGAAGTCTGGAGCTTGTAGGAAAAAAGACTTCACAAACAGCTGTAACGTAGTTAAAATAGCGGTCTTCGCAGTTGACGAAACGAAATAACTGACAAGTTGGCGGCGAGTTAAAGTCAGATAGACAGATCTGAAAAGATTATGTCCCCTTCGTCTAGAGGCCTAGGACATCACCCTTTCACGGTGAGTACAGGGGTTCGAATCCCCTAGGGGACGCCAAACATCAGCGTCGCTTTAGTGTTCGAAGTAATGTTCGAGTGGCAGTAAAGCAGCGCAGCTTGCAGAGAAATAACCGACGCTCGCAAGCTAGGGTGTAAAGACTGGAGTGGTAGTTCAGTCGGTTAGAATACCGGCCTGTCACGCCGGGGGTCGCGGGTTCGAGTCCCGTCCACTCCGCCAGACAAAGCCCGTTCATACAAACTTGAACGGGCTTTTTCATTAAAGGTGTAAGCAGTACGTTGTCCCCTTCGTCTAGAGGCCTAGGACATCACCCTTTCACGGTGAGTACAGGGGTTCGAATCCCCTAGGGGACGCCAAAACATCGGCGTCGTTCGGTCAGCAGTATGAACGGTGCGGCTTGTGCAAGCTGAGTAAAGCCTGCAAGCCATGGTGCAAAGATCTGGAGCGGTAGTTCAGTTGGTTAGAATACCGGCCTGTCACGCCGGGGGTCGCGGGTTCGAGTCCCGTCCGCTCCGCCAGATTTTAGAAAGCCCACTTCGAAAGAAGTGGGCTTTTTTATTGCCCCCCTTTTTTCGCGCGTATTTCCGCGCCCGATTCCGTCCGGGGTATGCTCGGGACAAACAGCCATTGCCAGCACGCGTGGCCTGTTTTACCGTTGAGTCGACTCATCTTCGTCGTTCCGCCATGTTCGATCCAACCGAAGCTCCGTCACCGTTTCATCTGCGTCAGGCCAGCATGGACGATTTCGAGTTTGCCGAGGCGCTGACTCGCAACAACATGGGCGGCTACTATCGCCGGCATCATCTGGTCTGGCGTGGCGATCTGTTTCTTGGCAGCTGGCGCGAGTCGGAGAATTTCATTCTCGAAGTGGACGGTCAGCCGATCGGCGTCCTGCGCATCACGCAAGAAGGCGATTCGCTGCATATCCGCGACGTGCAGATTGCCGAGGGACATCGGCGGCTGGGCGCCGGGACGTATCTGCTGGACATCGCGCATCAATGGGCGCGTGAGCGCGGGCTGCGCGAGCTGCAATTGCGCGTGTTCGTCGACAATCCCGCGGCGCGGCTTTACCAGCGCAAGGGCTATAAGCTGGCCGGGCCGCGTCTCGCGCAACTCGGCGCGATCCGCCATCTGGCGCGGCGCGTTTGAGGCTTTACGATGCCGGCATCGCGCCAGCATTGCTCGGTGAACGTTCGGGCAGCACTCGGGCAGCACCCGGAATCCTTCAGACATCTGTCCGGTCCTGAGCCGCCTCGTCGTCCGTCTCTTCATCGCCACGTTCATCATTTTCCGCACGATGTTCCGAACCGCGCTCGATGAACGCCCGTGGACTTGCGCCAAACGCCCGCCGGAACATCGCCGAGAACGCGCTCTGGCTCTGGTAGCCTAATTCCAGCGCGACATGCGATAGCGGCCGTCCCTGGCTCAGAAGTGGAATTGCGCGCGCCAGAATCGCTTGCTGACGCCATTGCGAAAAGCTCACGCCCAACTCCTGACGAAACAGTCGCGCGATCGTGCGCGTACTCGCGCCCACGCTCGACGCCCATTGCTCGAGCGATTCGCCGTGAGTCGGATCGGCAATCACCGCCTCGCACAGCGCGCGCAGGCGCTTCTCGTTTGGCATCGGAACCGACAGCGGCAGCGGCTCCGAGCGCGTCAGTTCGTCGAGCGCGAGCGCGCCGAGCAATTGTTCGCGCGTCGCCGAGATGCCGGGCGTATCGAGCGCGGCGATCACCTCGCGCAGCAGATCCGATACCTCGACCACGCGGGGCGTATCCAGTCCTGGCGGTACGGTGTTTTCGGTGATGTACAGCGTGCGCAGGAACGCGTCTTCGACGGCGACCACTTCATGTGTCACATGCGGCGGCACCCAGATCGCCCGCGACGGCGGCACCATCCACGTCGTGCCGGTCGTCGCGACCCGCAGCACACCGCGCGACGCGTACGCCACCTGCGCCCACGCGTGCGTATGACGAGCGATACGCCAGCCTGAGGGCATCGGACGCGAGCGTACGCGGATCGGGTGCGTCAAGGTCGGCTGGAACTCCGGCGGGATGTCGGCGAAGTGGACGAAGCGCGACTGGTCTGAGTCGGCGGACGAAGTCATGGTGAAGATCGATCCAGATAGACGGCTCAAAAAGCGCGCAACCCCAAAAGGGCCCGCGAACCCCAAAAGCGCGCGCGAACCCCAAAGGCGGTACGGGCTTCCCATTGTAGGTTGCGTGAGAGCCGACGTTGCATAATGTGCCGATTGTGCCGACCCTAAGGAGAACCTCATGAGCTTTGCAACCGCGGACTTGTGCGATGCGCACGAGGACCAGCTGTCGCTCGGCACGTTGCGCGTGCTCGAGCCGGTCTTTCATCTGTTCAGCCGCGCCGAGTGCTTCAGCGGCGGGGCGGTCACGCTGAAAGTGTTCGAAGACAACGCGCTCGTGCGCGCCACGCTCGAAGAGAAGGGCGCGGGCCGTGTGCTGGTGGTCGACGGCGGCGGGAGTCTGCGTTGCGCGCTGGTCGGCGGCAATCTGGCGCAGCTCGCGGAGCAGAACGGCTGGGCGGGCATCGTGCTCAACGGCTGCGTGCGCGATACGCTGGAGCTCAATGAAATCAGCGTGGGTGTGGCGGCGTTGGCAACCTGTCCGCGACGCGGCCAGAAGCTAGGCACCGGCGAGCGCGGCGTGGCGGTGCAATTGCCGGGCGCGACCGTGCGCCCCGGCGAATGGATCTATGCGGATATCGATGGCGTGCTGGTGGCGAGCGCTGAGCTGAGCTGAATCCGCAGGCAACTGAACCCACAATCAAGGAGAGCAGACGACGATGCAAACCGTCTTTGTATACGGCACGTTGCGGGCCGGTGAAGTGAACGACATCAGCGAGGCGGCGGCGCGGCACGACATCGCCGCGCCGAACCTGCTCGGCATGGCCACTGTGCGCGGACACCTGTTCGACTTCGGCTCGTATCCGGGCCTCGTCGTCGACGAAGCGGGCGTCGACGTCAAAGGCGACGTGTACGAGATCGACGATGAACTGGTCGCGGTACTCGACGAAATCGAAGCGGTGAATCCGGGCGTCGAGGGTATCTTCCTCGCGCACGAAGTCATGGTGAAGGTGGACGGCAGCGCGGTGAATTGCCGTTTCTATCCGGTGACGCCTGGAGCCATCAAAGGCCTGCAGGAAATCCGCTCGGGCGACTGGGTCGCGCATCGCAGAACGCGCTAACCGGAAGCGAAAAAACGCAGCAAAAAAACGCAGCAAAAAAACGGCCCGGCAAGCATGAGCCTGTCGGGCCGTCCGGTCGGTCAGCCTTGCGACCCCGGCCGCTTTCACCGCTTGCGTGGCTGGCGAAAGCGGGTCCGATACTGCGTCGTTGGTTGCTGATGCATGAGGCTTCTCAAGGGCCTCAGATTTCCTCGTACAGCGGCAGCGTCAGGAAGTCGGTGAACTGTTCCGAGGTCGACATCGCCTCGAAGATCTGTGCGGCACGCTCGTACGGCTTCGTATCGCCGCCGACCGCCTGCTTCACGTTGGCGAGTTCTTGCGCCGACAACTCGCGCACCAGCTCGGCGGTCACCTTGCGGCCATCGTCGAGCTTGCCCTTCGGCGAGCGAATCCATTGCCACACCTGCGAGCGCGAGATCTCCGCGGTGGCGGCGTCTTCCATCAGATTGTGAATCGGCACGCAGCCATTGCCGGCGAGCCACGAACCCAGGTAGTGAATGCCGACGTTGATGTTGTTGCGCAGACCTGCTTCGGTGATCGGCGCTTCCGGACGGAAGTCCATCAGATCGGCGGCCGTGACGAGCACGTCGTCGCGCTGCTTGCCGATCTGGTTCGGTTTGTCGCCGAGCACCTTGACGAACTCTTCCATCGCGATCGGCACGAGGCCCGGATGCGCGACCCAGCCGCCGTCGTAACCGTCGCCCGCATCGCGTGCCTTGTCCGAACGCACGCCGCCCATGGCCTTGTCGTTCGCTGCCGGATCGTTCTTGATTGGAATCAGCGCGCTCATGCCGCCGATCGCCGGCGCGTTGCGGCGATGACAGGTCTTCAGCAACAGCAGCGCGTACGCGCGCATGAACGGCGAAGTCATCGTGATCCGGGAACGGTCGGCGAGGCAGAAATCCTTGTCGCTCCTGAACTTCTTGATCGCCGAGAAGATGTAGTCCCAACGGCCGGCGTTCAGGCCCGAGCTGTGTTCGCGCAGCTCGTAAAGAATCTCGTCCATTTCGAATGCGGCGACGATCGTTTCGATCAGCACCGTCGCGCGAATCGTCCCGCGCGGCACGCCCACGGCTTCCTGTGCGGCGACGAAAATGTCGTTCCACAGGCGCGCTTCCAGATGGCTTTCCATCTTCGGCAAATAGAAGTAGGGCGCCGTGCCGCGCGCCACCTGTTCCTTCGCGTTGTGAACCATGAAGAGCGCGAAGTCGAAAATGCCGCCGGACACGCGCTGGCCGTCCACTTTCACGTGCTTCTCATCCAGATGCCAGCCGCGCGGACGCACGATCAGCGTGGCGATCCGGTCGTTCAGCCTGTACGACTTGCCGTTCTGTTCGAGCGAAATCGTGCGGCGCACCGCGTCCTTCAGATTGATATGGCCGTTAATCTGGTTGTCCCAGCTCGGCGCATTCGAATCTTCGAAGTCGGTCATGTACGAATCCGCGCCCGAATTCAGCGCGTTGATGATCATCTTGCGTTCGACCGGACCGGTGATTTCCACGCGGCGGCATTGCAGATCCTGCGGCAGCGGCGCGATTGTCCAGTCGCCTTCGCGAATACTCTTCGTTTCGGTGAGGAAGTCGGGGCGCTCGCCGGCATCGAGGCGCTTCGTGCGTTCCGCACGCGCCTGCAACAGCGCCTGACGGCGTGGTTCGAACGCGCGATGCAGCGCGGCGACGAGCTCGAGCGCGTCGCGCGTGAGGATAGCCTCAAAGCCCGGCTTGATCTCAGCGGTGATTTCCGTGCCCTGCGGCAGCTGCGACGATGAAAGCGTGTTCGCCATGGTTTCTCCTTGGTCGGTCAGATTGCAAAGATGCAAATGTTGAAAATGCGGTTGAAATGCGTTGTGTGGTCCGAGCGTGGTCCGCAGTGGTAGCCGTCAGGCGCCGGGGCTGTGGCGCGTGCGGCTGCCGCTGTTGTTGCTGCGTTCGGGCGGCACGAGGGTTTTCAGAAAAGCGAGCAGGTCGTTCATGCTCCCGCCCGCGCCATGCGGCATGACGCCCAGTTCTTCGGCTGGTGCGTTTTGCCGGTTGAGCCAGAAAGCGGTGAAACCGAACCAGGTCGCGCCCGCCACGTCCCAGCCGTTCGACGACACGAAGACGATCTCGCGCGGCTGCGCGCCGAAGGCTTGCGTGCCGAGCGCATAAGCGGCGGGCGAGGGTTTGTAGGCGCGCACGGCGTCGACGGACAGAACATGGTCGAACAGGCCCGTCATGCCGGCGCTCTTCACGGCGATGTCGAGCATTTGCGGATTGCCGTTCGAGAGGATCGCGAGACCGGGCCGTGGGCCGGTTTTGGTGCCCGCCCGCGCAGCGGGCGCTTCGCGCAACTGGCGCAGCGCGGGCACAGCATCGGGGAACGCGGACAGACACGCGTATTCGTCCATCAGACGCTTCTCGGCGGCGCGATTGAGCCTGAGCTGAAGCTTCTTCGCGGCGAAGCGCAACGCGTCGATCGTGATGTCCCAGAACGGCTGGTAGTGCGCACCGGGCGCGCCGGCGGGGTCGGCGAGCGTGCGCAGTTGCGTGTATTCGATCTGCTTGAGACGCCACAGCTGCGAGAGCGCGTCGCCGTGGCCGGGGAACATCTGCTCTGCGGCAGCGATCACCGAATGCACGTCGAAAAGCGTGCCGTAGGCGTCGAAAATCACTGCTTTGGGGAAGAGTGTCGTTGTGGCCGACATTGCCGTGCGTTCCTATCAGAGGTCAGGATGGATTGTATTAGTGATGGTCTGTGCTAAAAAAGAGCGTAAAGATCACTTGATCTTTTACTTTTATGTACCTAATCTGACCCGCACCGATCACTTTCATGCGCAATTCCGGCTCTGCCCATTCATGGACCGTTTCAAGCAGATCGAAACTTTCGTCGCCGTTGCGGCAAAGGGCAGCCTGTCCGCCGCGGCACTGGCCGAGGGCGTCGCGCCCGCGATCATCGGCCGCCGCCTCGACGCGCTCGAAGAGCGCCTCGGCGTCAAGCTGCTGGTGCGCACCACCCGCAAGATCACGCTGACCTTCGAGGGCTCGGCGTTTCTCGAAGACTGCCAGCGCGTCATGCACGATATGCAGAACGCCGAGGCCAGCGTGTCGGCGGGCGGCGTGAAGGCGAGCGGTCATTTGCGGCTGTCGGCGCCGGCGGGTTTCGGCCGCCGGCACGTCGCGCCGCTCGTGCCCGCGTTTACCGTCGCGCATCCGGATGTGTCGATCACGCTCGATCTGTCCGACCGGATGGTCGATCTGGTCAACGAGGGTTTCGATTGCGCGGTGCGGCTCGGCGAGTTGCCGGATTCGTCGCTGGTGTCGCTCAAGCTCGGCGAAAACCGCCGCGTGTGCGTGGCCTCGCCCTCGTATCTGAGCCGGCGCGGTGCGCCGCATACGCTGGCCGATCTCGCGCATCACAACTGTCTCGCGCTCGGTGCGAGCGCCAACCAGCAGCGCGGCTGGATGTTCCAGCAGGGCGACAAGGTCGTGTCGATCAAGGTGTCCGGCACGATGGAGTGTTCGGACGGCGCTGTACTGCATGAGTGGTGCCTCGAAGGTTATGGCCTCGCGTGGCGCTCGTGGTGGGAAGTCGGCAGCGATATCGCCGCCGGGCGGCTGGTGAGCGTGCTCGACGAGTTCGCCGCGCCGCCGATCGGCATTCATGCGGTATTTCCGCAGCGCCGTCATTTGCCGTTGCGGGTGCGGCTCTTTCTCGATTTTCTCAAGCATACGTATAGCGATCCCGGTTACTGGGGCTGACGTTCGCCAAGCTCAGGCGACGCCGCGCAAGGGGTTTCCGATATGCGGACAGACCCGCACGCGTGCCTTGCGCGTGATTTCGGCGCACTACAATCGATTGCAGCGGCTTTCATGCTGGGTCTCGTTGGACGCTGACGCCGCGCGGCGAGCCGCATGGCGACGGAGGGCATCATGTTCAGGCACATCCTGGTTCCGACCGATGGTTCAGACCTGTCACGTAAAGCGATCGACGGCGCCATCGATCTCGCGCAGGCCGTCGGCGCGCGCGTGACGGCCTACGCGTGTCTGCCGCAATATCCGTACTCGCCGTTTTCCGAGGTCGTGATCGAGCCGCCGGCCGAATTCCTGCAGCGCAGCGAGCGCGAGGCGCGCGTGCATCTGCGGGAAGTGGAACTGGCCGCGCGCCGCGTGGGCGTCGCGTTCGACAGCCGCACCAGCGTGCATCCGGCGCCCTATCTCGGCATCATCGAAGCGGCCGAGCAGGGTGGCTGCGACGTGATTTTCATGGCTTCGCACGGACGGCGCGGTCTTGGCAGCCTGCTGATCGGCAGTGAAACGCAGCGGGTGCTCGCGCATACGAAAATCCCGGTAATCGTGTATCGCTGAGCTTGCCGGTCCGGCCCGGCGTGCGTGGCGCATTGCGAAAAAAAGCGCCAGCGATGAGGCCGGCGCGCGGTATGCGTCGCCGCACGATCCGCTGTGCGAGCGCTATCTCCCAGATTACAGCCCTGTGGCCCTTTGGCCCTTTGGTCCTATGGGTCCTGCGGGCTCTGGCTCTGCGGCCATGTTGTTCTCCTCCCTGACGGCGGCCCTCTGGCGGGCCTTTTGCCGTCTGTCTGCCAAGCCGTTCTTGCGATCAGACCGCGCTATGACTCATGTGGCCTGTTACGCGACCTTCTTGTCGAAGAACTGTTCGTCTTCCGTCGAGCCGTGCAGCGCGGTCGTCGATGCTTCGCGTTCGACCGTTTGCGTGACGGCGTCGAAGTAGCCGGTGCCGACTTCGCGCTGGTGCTTCACGGCGGTGAAGCCCTTTTCGGCAGCTGCGAATTCGGCCTGCTGCATTTCGACGAACGCGCTCATCTGCGTGCGGGCATAACCGTGCGCGAGGTTGAACATCGAGTAGTTCAGCGCGTGGAAGCCTGCCAGCGTGATGAACTGGAACTTGTAGCCCATCGCGCCGAGTTCCTTCTGGAATTTGGCGATGGTTGCGTCGTCGAGGTTCTTCTTCCAGTTGAACGACGGCGAGCAGTTGTACGACAGCAGCTTGCCCGGGAATTCCTTGTGGATTGCTTCCGCGAATTTCTTCGCGAATTCGAGGTCCGGCTTGCCGGTTTCGCACCAGATCATGTCGGCGTACGGCGCGTAGGCGAGACCGCGCGAGATCGCTTGCTCCAGACCCGGCTTCGTGCGGTAGAAACCTTCGACGGTGCGCTCGCCGGTCAGGAACGGCTTGTCGTTGTCGTCGATGTCCGAGGTGACGAGGTCGGCGGCTTCAGCGTCGGTGCGAGCCAGCAGGACGGTCGGCACGCCCGAGACGTCGGCGGCCAGACGCGCAGCGGTCAGCTTGGCGACGTTTTCGCGGGTCGGTACGAGCACCTTGCCGCCCATGTGGCCGCACTTTTTCACCGAGGCGAGCTGGTCTTCGAAGTGCACGCCCGCGGCGCCGGCTTCGATCATCGCCTTCATCAGTTCGAACGCGTTCAGCACGCCGCCAAAACCGGCTTCAGCATCGGCGACGATCGGCGCGAAGAAGTCCACGTAGCCTTCGTCGCCCGGGTTCTTGCCTTCCGACCACTGGATCTGGTCGGCGCGAGTCAGCGTGTTGTTGATGCGCTTCACGACGAGCGGCACCGAGTTCGCCGGATAGAGCGACTGGTCCGGGTACATTTCGCCGGCGACGTTCGCATCGCCCGCCACTTGCCAGCCCGACAGATAGATTGCCTTGAGGCCGGCCTTCACTTGCTGCATGGCCTGGTTGCCGGTCAGCGCGCCGAGCGCGTTGACGAACGGCTCGTTGTGGATCGAATCCCACAGCTTTTCCGCGCCGCGCCTGGCCAGCGTGTGCTCGACCGGCACCGAACCGCGCAGGCGCACCACGTCGTCGGCGGTGTACGTACGTTTGATGCCGTTCCAGCGCGGGTCGGTTTCCCACTGCTGTTGGAGTTGCCTGGCTTGTTGTTCGCGGGACATGATGTGCTCCTTGGTTGCCTGTAGATAAATGGGTGAACTCTGTCTTCGTCGAAGCGGCTGGCCCGGTCAGGCGTTTCGCTTCGTGAAGTCTTATATAAGAGTCTAGGCAAATCAGTGGTCGGGCAATAGCCGACCGGGAGCATTTTTATAATATTTATATTTGTTTTAAATCAATGACTTATTGCATTAATTCCGCATTAAGAAATGTGGTTTTCCATCTTGCAATAGCGCTTGTTGTGCCTTGCAGCACGATTTTTTACGACGCAAAAAAATTTTCCACATCGTGAAATTTGGCGGGGGCCAAAATACGGGCGAAAAAAAACCGGCGCATGAGCACCGGTTTCTTCCGACTGACGGACGGCGCAGGGCCGTCCGGGTCTTTCTTCAAGCTGACTTCAGCGGCAATCGGGCGGCGCGAATGGCTGCTGCCCGGTTACTGCCCGACTGCACTGCAACTCGATAGTCGCGACTCAGCTGCCGCGGCGCGCCGTACGCGGGCCGTCACTGCGGCGTGCACCGTAGCCGCCGTCGCGCGAACCGCCGTAGCCTTCGCGCGAACCGGAACCGCCGTAGCCTTCGCGCGAACCGCCGCCAGCCGACTTGCCGGCCCAGCCGCCGCCATTGCCGCTACCGCTGCGAGCGCCGCCGCCGTTACCGGCCGGCTTGCCTGCACCGCTGCCGAAGCGACGGCCGCCGCCGTTGCCGCCGCCCGGACGGCCACGGCCGCCAAAGCCAGGACGGCCGTTGCCCGACGGAGCCGACTTGCGCGGCTCGAAGCCTTCGACGACGTTGACCGGCAGCGGGGTGCGCACGAAGCGCTCGATGCGCTTCAGCGCGCCTTGTTCAGCGTGATGCACGAGGCTCACGGCGATACCCGAGCGGCCGGCACGGCCGGTACGGCCGATACGGTGCACGTAGTCTTCGGCGAACTTCGGCAGGTCGTAGTTGAACACGTGCGTGATGCCCGGGATGTCGATGCCGCGAGCGGCGACGTCCGTGGCGACCAGCACGCGCACGCGGCGCTCGCGCAGCGCGCGGATGGTGCGGTTGCGTGCGCCTTGCGGCAGGTCGCCGTGCAGCGCTGCCGATTCGAAACCGGCATCGGCCAGGCGCCCGGCCAGCTGGTCCGCGTCCATCTTGGTTGCCGTGAAGACGATAGCCTGATCGAGGCCGGCGTCGCGCAGCAGATGGTCGAGCAGACGATCCTTGTGATCGCGGTCGTCAACGTAGTGAACGGTTTGCGCGATGTTGGTGCGCTGTTCCAGGCGTTGAACGATCTCGATACGCTCCGGATCTTTCAGCAGACGGCCGGTCAGCGAACCGATCTTGCCGTCGAGCGTGGCCGAGAACAGCATGGTTTGGCGCGTGGCCGGCGTAGCGGCAACGATGGTATCGATGTCGTCGATGAAGCCCATGTCGAGCATGCGGTCGGCTTCGTCGAGCACCAGGATCTGCAGTTGCGACAGATCGATACGGCCGCGTTCCAGGTGGTCGATCAGACGGCCCGGCGTGGCAACCAGGATTTCCGGGTTCTTCGCCAGCAGCATCAACTGTTGACCGTAAGCGACGCCGCCCAGAATGCTGACGGTGCGCAGACGCTTCAGGTGCTTGCCGTACGTGGCAGCGGCAGTGGTGACCTGCATCGCGAGTTCGCGGGTCGGCGTCAGAACCAGCATGGTCGGACGGGCAACCGGTTGCGGACGGCGCGTGCGGCCTCCGTCAGCCGGACGCGGCTCACGCGGCTGGCTGGCTTGCACTTTTTGCAGTTGCGAGAAACGCTCGATGGCGGGCAGCATGAACGCGGCGGTCTTGCCCGAACCGGTCGGGCTCGAGACCAGCAGATCGCGGCCGGCGATGCCGGCGGGGATGGCGCGTTGCTGAACCGGGGTCGGCGTTTGGTAACCAGCGGCGGTCAGCGCGGAGACGACATCCGCGGACAGACCGAGCGACGCGAACGACGGGCCGGCGGGCGCTGCGACAACGGCTTCCGGCGCGGCAGCGGCTGCTGCGGGTGCGTCGGCGAGACCGAGGGCTTGGTCGGCGATGGCGTTCAACGGGCTGCTGGGGGTATTGCTCGAAGTCATGAGAATCCTTGAAACGATCCTGGAGGATGCAGGGAATTAAAACGTCGGCGCCAATCGGCATACCCAAGTCGTCGGATTCAGCGAGCAAAGAAGCAGCGAGCAAATCGAAAAACGGGGGCAGCTCGCGACAATGAAGGCGAGCTTTTCGTTAGAAGCTGTATCGGATGCGACATGCCAACACGGCGTGCCGCCAGCCTGGGACATGATCGCCCGTAGGGGGCTAGGCAGGAGGGGACAGGTTCTAAACTGGATTGGAGCTAAACGCTACGAGGCGCTGCGCCGCAAAGGCCGCTAGAGGAAAGCCGGGCAAAGCAGTGAAGCGCAGGCAGTATTGTATAGATATTTGTTGCACTGCGCCACTATTAGGACATTTCCTGGCGAAAAAGTTTTGACTGCCGATGCCCTGGCGAGTCTGGGTCAGGCTGATGCGCCGCTTTTGAGGGATTCGACCAGGTCGATGTATTGCTGCTTCGCGGCGTCCGGTACGGTGCCCTTCAGGGCGGCCCATGCGTCGTATTTGTATTTGCCGACGATGTCGGTGAAGCCGGGTTTGTCGCCGTGAACGTCGCCGTCGGTGGCCTGCTTGAAAAGGGCGTAGAGACGCAGCAGGGTCAGGTTGCCTGGGCGTTCCGGCAATTGCCTGGCGTCTTCCTGGGCCTGGATGAATTGGGTGTTGATGTCCGTCATTGTGATTTTGCCCTCCGGGCGGGGGTGGGTTTGGCTGGTTTTCGCTGGGTTTCAGGCTTGGCCGGTGATCATAACAATTGGTTGCCGCCGCGGGGCTGAGGGGTTATTCCAAACGGTTTCGGGTTTTTGTTCGGGTTTTTGTTTTTGCCCTGCGGCGTTATGGTCGGTAGGCCAAAGGCAAGCAGAACAAGGAACGTCCAACGCCGCGGACGGACAGACCAGCAGCGGACCAGCAGCGGACCAACGGCGCCTCGCCGGCAGAGAAAACCAAAACCCCATGCCCCCGTGCGGTGCCGATTACAATACGCCTCATGACTCAAACAGTGCTTCTTGCCCTCGATACATCGACCGAATTCTGCTCGGTAGCGCTTCTCGCCGCCGACGAATCATCGGTCCACACCGCCCCTGAACCCCGTATCTGGGTCCGTCACGAGCAAACCGGTGCGGTTTCCAGCACGCGCCTGCTGCCGGCGATTCGCGAACTCTTCGACGAGGCCGGTTTGAAACTGGCCGATTGCAATGCCATCGCCTTCGGCTCCGGGCCCGGTTCGTTCACGGGGCTTCGCACGGCAACCGGTGTCGCCCAGGGCCTCGCGTTCGGCCTGAACCTGCCGGTCGTGCCGGTCGGCACCTTGCTCGCCTGCGCGGAAAGCGCCCGTCTGCACGATCCATCGGCGCTTCGCGTGCTCGCCGCGCTCGACGCCCGCATGGACGAAATCTATTGGGCCGACTACGCGTGGGACGAGGCTCAGGGCGAGTGGCGCACGCTCCAGCCGGCTTCGCTCGATACCCCCGAGCGCCTCGTCTTGCCCGGCGTGCCGTTTACGCTGGCAGGCAACGCCGCTGCAGCCTTCGGCGCGCGCCTGCCCGCCGTCGCTGCGGCCCGGACGGTCGACGGCGAAGCGCTGCCGCATGCGTTGCCCATCGCTTACGCGGCGCTACGCGCATTCCGCGCTGGCCACACGGTGCCCGCCGACCAGGCCGCGCCGGAATATGTGCGCGATAAAGTCGCCCAAACCACGGCGGAACGCGTCGCTGAAAAAGCCGCCAAGGCCGAACTGGCCGCGCAGGCGGCGCACGGCGCGCATCAGGGCGAGGGCCAGAGATGAGCGGGGTGTTGCTCGCGGACCGCTACATGTCGCCGATGACCGAAGGCGATCTGGACGAAGTTGCCGCAATCGAAAAGATCGCTTACGAATTTCCCTGGAGTCGCGGCAATTTCGGCGACTCGCTGCGCAACGGCTATTTCGGCGTTTGTCTGCGTCATGTGACGGGCACACTGATCGGCTATTGCGTATTGATGCCGGTCGTCGACGAAATGCATCTCCTCAATTTGTGCGTGACGCCCGCCGCGCAAGGCGCCGGTGCCGGGCTCGCGCTGTTGCGCGAAGCGGTGCGCATCACGCGCGCCGAAAAGCTCGACGGCCTGCTGCTCGAAGTGCGGCCGTCCAACCATCGAGCGATCCGGCTTTACGAACGCTTCGGGTTTGCGTCGATCGGCCGGCGCAAAAACTATTATCCGGCGCGGCATCGCAGCCGGGAGGACGCCATCGTGATGCGTTATTCGTTTGCCAGGGAGGGCGCAGATGGCGCTGCATGAATCGGTACTGGAAGAGTTCGGACTCGCGCCGCTGTGGGTGCGTCGCGGGATGGCGGTGGTCGCGTCCGCCGAGGCTGTCGAGCTTGCTTCAGGCACGCAGACCAGCCATGCGCAGCCGGGCGAGGCCGGCGCCGCGGACACCGGCGCGCGTCGCGAAGAGCCGCTGGCTGCGGACCCGGGAGTAACGGCGCCGTCAACGTCGCCGGCCGCCCGTGAGCAGCGCGACGATCGGCAACCAACCTCGCAGGAAGCAACCTCGCAGGAAGCAACCTCGCAGCAGGCAACCTCGCAGCAGGCAACGGCGCGTTCGCACGATGAGCAGCGCCCGGCGATGCGCGCAAGCGAGGCGCCGCAGTCCGGCCAAACACAGCCTGGCAGTGGGCAATCACCGTCGATGCGCGCAAGCGAACCGCGGCAGCCAGCACCCGCGCGCGAGCCGGACGAGCACCGTTCGCCTGCGCAACGTAGCGAGCCGGCACGGCAAACGCCGCCATCCTCGTTCGGCGAAGCACCACCCGACGACGATTTCGCGTGGTTTGACGATCTGCCGGCCGATGAGCCTGGCCACGCGAGCGCCGAACCGCGCCGCGAGACGCCGGAAGCATTGCCGATCCATCTGCTCGACTGGGACGCGTTGAGCGATCGCGTCGCCGGCTGCGAACGCTGTCGTCTGTGCGAGAAACGCACGAATACGGTGTTCGGCGTCGGCGATCGCAACGCCGACTGGATGCTGATCGGCGAAGCGCCCGGCGAGAACGAAGATCGCCTGGGCGAGCCGTTCGTCGGCCAGGCCGGCAAGCTGCTCGACAACATGCTGCGTGCGCTGACCCTCGCGCGCGACACCAACGTCTATATCGCCAATGTGATCAAGTGTCGGCCGCCCGGCAACCGCAATCCCGAGCCCGATGAAGTCGCGCGTTGCGAGCCTTATCTGCAACGCCAGGTCGAACTGGTCAAGCCGAAGCTGATCGTCGCGCTCGGCCGCTTCGCCGCGCAGAGTCTGCTGAAGACCGACGCGAGCATTTCGTCGCTGCGCGGCCGCGTGCACGAATACGAAGGGGTGCCGGTCATCGTCACGTATCACCCGGCCTATCTGCTGCGCAGCTTGTCCGACAAGGCGAAAGCCTGGGCCGACCTGTGCCTCGCGCGCGATACGTGGCGCCAGGCGGGCGGCGCGGCTTCGAACGAAGCGAAGTGATGGCGGCCACCGGGCCGATAGCGCCGATAGCGCCGATAGCGCCGATAGCGTCGGCAGCCGCCGCTGCGCCCGGCACACCTGCCGCGCTACTCGAGACGCTTCTCGACACCTTGCGCGTCCCGGCGGTGCGCGATCTGGCGTGGCTGTTGCTGAGCACCGATTTGTTGCGGGCGCAACCACCGGTGGGGGCGCTGGCCACGCCGTTCGACACGTCGCAGGAAGCCCGTGCGACGATCGACTGGTTGCGCACGCTCGACGCCGATCCGGCCGAATTGCAGCGCGACCTCGCCGCGACGCGCATCACGCGCCTTGGCCGCTACGCCGAACGTCTGCTCGCGTGGTTTCTGCGGCATGGGCCCGCGGCGCAGCTGGTTGCGGCCGGCGTGCTGCTGCGGCGCGTCGGCGTTACGCTCGGTGAATGCGATTTTCTGGTGCAGACGCAACAGGGCGCGCGACTGCACTGGGAATTGGCGGTGAAGTGCTATCTGCATGCCGGCGACGGTCGCGGGCAGCTGGCGGATTACGTCGGCCCGAATCTGAGGGATCGTTTCGACCTGAAGCTCGCGCATTTGCTGAATCATCAGCTGCCGTTGAGCGCACGCGAAGAATTCGCGTCGCTCGGCTATGGCGGGCGGTGGACGCCGCAGATGTTCGTCAAAGGCTGGCTGTTTTACCGGCATGGCGAGTCGCCGGCAGATCCGGCCGCGCTCGATCCTTCACACGGACGCGGCTGGTGGGTGACGCGTAGCGATTGGCCGGCTTTTGCCGCCGCGCATGCACAGGCGTGGCGCGCGCTGCCGCGTCTGGAGTGGCTCGCGCCGAGGCGGCATGAGCCAGCTGCGGCGGAGCAGGCGGAGATCGCTTTCGTCGATGCGCGAACACTCGCTGCGCAAATTTCACATCAACATGGACCGGCGATGGTCGCGGCGTTCGCCCATGACGGCGCGGGCAACTGGCTTGAACGCTCGCGCGGGTTCATCGTCCCCGACGACTGGCCGCAACAGGCGCAGGCCTACGCGCGGCAGTAACAGGCCGTGAACGGCAGGTAAGACCCTGGCGCCACTCCGCAGCGCCGGCTCATGGCCTCACCACCTCAAGCCTCACCACCACCGATAAAAATGATGCACCGGCCCGACGCCGCTGCCGACCTCGAGCCGGTCGCTCGCTTGCAACGCGCCGGTCAGATACAGCTTCGCATCGGCGACCGCGCTCGCCAGATCGTCGCGTTGCGGAATCAGCGCGGCAATCGCCGACGACAGCGTGCAGCCCGTCCCATGCGTGTTCTTCACCGGCACGCGCGGGCCGCCCAGACGCAGCGTGCCGCTGTCCTGCACGAGCCAGTCGGGACTATCCGCCGCGCTGAGATGACCGCCTTTCATCAGCACCGCGCGCGCGCCGAGCGCACGCAGCGCTTCGCCTTGCGCGACCATGCCGGCTTCATCCGTTGCGGCCTCTACGCCGAGCAAGGCAGCGGCTTCCGGCAGATTCGGTGTCAGCAGATCGGCGAGCGGCAGCAACTCCTCACGCACCGCAGCGACCGCATCCGGCAGCAGCAACGCGTGATTGCTCTTCGAAATCATCACTGTGTCGAGCACGATGTGCTTCGGCTTGTGCCGGCGCAACGCGTCGGCCACCGCGCGCGCGATCGCCGCGTTCGCGAGCATGCCGATCTTCACGGCGTCGATACGGATGTCGTCGAACACCGCATCGAGCTGCGCGGTGACGAAGGCCGGTTCCGGCGTGTGAATCGCCGTGACGCCGCGCGTGTTCTGCGCGGTCAGTGCGGTGATCACACTCGCGCCATAGGCGCCGAGCGCCGAGAATGTCTTCAGATCGGCCTGAATGCCGGCGCCGCCGCCGGAATCGGAACCGGCGATCGTCAGCACATTGGGAATCGGTTGAGTCATGGCAAGGCGGGAATAAGAGAAAGCGCGCGGGATGCCGCTTGCAGGCCCCCGCGGGTCAGTGCTTGACTTCGCCGATCAGCGCGACCGAATCGAACGCGCGCTGATTCGCCTGGTGGCGCCGCATCACGAGCCACATCATCAGGCAGACGAACGTGCCGAACAGCATGATCACCACCGTGACCGGCACGTCGAGCCACACCAGTACCGCGTACAGGCACAGCATCACGAGCACGGAGAGATTCTCGTTGAAATTCTGCACGGCGATCGAGTGGCCCGCCGACAGCAGCACGTGGCCGCGATGCTGGAGCAGCGCATTCATCGGTACGACAAAAAAACCGGACAACCCGCCTACGACCATCAGGAAGATATACGCGACGATCAGATAGCCCGGCACGTGCATGCGGCCGAAGTAGAGGCCCCAATGCGCGGGGAACAGGTCGCGCGTGTAGAACGCCATCAGCATCACGGCGATGCCCATCATGATGCCGACCGGCAGCACCGAGAGCGACTTCTTCAGCGGCACGCGCGAGGCCGCGAAGATCGCGCCGGCCGCCACGCCCACGGCCACCACCGCCTGCAGGATCGCGGCTTCCGACAGCGACATGTTGAGTGATACCTCGGCCCACTTCAGTACGATGAATTGCAGCGTCGCGCCGGCGCCCCAGAACAGCGTGGTGACGGCGAGCGAAATCTGGCCGAGCTTGTCGCGCCACAGCACGAGGAAACAATCGGCGAAATCGGTGACGAGCTTGATCGGGCCGCGTTCCTGTTTCGGATAGCGCGCGCCCGTGTCGGGAATGCGCAGATTGAACAGCGCGGCGATCACGTAGATTCCCATGATCACCAGCATCGCCGCTTCGGCGGGCGTGTTGACGGCGGGAATGTGGTGCTTGAGGATCGGAGCCGCGATGTGCGGACTGATCAGGGCGCCGCCGAGCACAGTGCCGAGAATGATCGAACCGACCGTGGTGCCTTCGATCCAGCCATTCGCGGCGACCAGCCGCTCAGGCGGCAGCAGTTCGGTGAGAATCCCATATTTGGCGGGCGAGTAGGCCGCCGCGCCAAAGCCGACGATGCCATAGGCGAGTAGCGGATGCGCGCCGACCAGCATCGTGACGCAGCCGACCACCTTGATGGTATTGGTGATGAACATCACGCGTCCTTTCGGACGCGAGTCGGCGAAAGCGCCCACGAAGGCGGCCAGAACGACGTACGACAGCACAAAGAACAACTTGAGCAGCGGCGTCATCCAGTTTGGTGCGTGAAGATCTTTCAGCAGTGCGATAGCAGCGATCAGAAGCGCATTGTCGGCCAGCGATGAAAAAAATTGCGCGGCCATGATGGTGTAAAAACCTTTTTTCATCTGATGCGATGCTGTCCTCGCTGCGGTCTGTCCGCCCCGGCCGTGTGAGAGGCGTCCGGGCTTATGCTGTTCGAAATGGGTTGTGCGCACGGCTTTATATCATGAAAATAGCTGGTTTCGGACTAGCAAAATCCTTGACCGCACCGCCCAGCGGGCTGCCGAGCGTTGAAAACGCCCTGTAAGCTGCTGATTCGCAAGCGTCTTTACGAAAATTTCCCATGCCGCGCCCCCTCTCAGCCACGATCCATACCGCCGCACTCGCCAACAATCTCGCCGTCGCCCGTCGCTACGCACCCAAATCCAAGATTTGGGCCGTCGTCAAGGCAAACGCTTACGGACACGGCCTCGCACGCGCTTTCCCAGGACTGCGCGCAACCGACGGCTTTGGCTTGCTGGACCTCGAAGAAGCCGTGAAGTTGCGTGAATTGGGATGGGCCGGGCCAATTTTGTTGCTCGAGGGCTTTTTCCGTCCGACCGATATCGACGTGATCGACCGCTACAGCCTGACCACGGCGCTGCACTCGGACGAACAGTTGCGGATGCTGGAAATGGCGCGTCTGTCGAAGCCCGTCAACATTCAACTGAAGATGAACAGTGGCATGAACCGCCTCGGTTACGTGCCGGAAAAATTCCGTGCCGCGTGGGAGCGCGCGCGTGCCTGTCAGGGTGTCGGCCAGATCACGTTGATGACCCATTTCTCGGATGCCGACAGCGAACGCGGCATCGCCTATCAGTTGGAAGCGTTCGAACGCGGCGCGCAAGGCATCGCGGGTGCGCGCAGCCTCGCGAATTCGGCGGCGACGCTGTGGCATCCCGCCGCGCACTTCGACTGGGTGCGCCCGGGCATCATTCTGTACGGCGCATCGCCGTCCGGCGTGAACGCCGCGATCGCAGACACCGGTCTGCAACCGGCCATGACGCTCGCCTCCGAACTGATCGCCGTGCAGACCCTCGCCGAAAGCCAGACGGTCGGCTACGGTTCGTCGTTCAAGGCGCGCGGGCCGATGCGCATCGGTGTGGTTGCCTGCGGTTACGCGGACGGCTATCCGCGGAGCGCGCCGGAAGGTACGCCGGTAATCGTCGACGGGGTCCTGACGCGGCTCGTCGGGCGCGTTTCGATGGACATGCTGACCGTCGACCTGACGCCGATCCCAACTGCCAACGTCGGCTCGCGCGTCGAATTGTGGGGCACGTCGCTGCCGATCGACGAAGTCGCGCAAGCCTGCGGCACGATTGGCTACGAGCTGATGTGCGCGGTGGCGCCGCGCGTGCCGGTGCGCGCCGAGTAGGCACGAACATAAGCACGGAAGTAAGCACGGAAGTAAGCACGGAAGTAAGCACGGAAGCGATCGGCGGGCTCACGGACTTATCGGCCGGATATCCAATAGAACAGCAACAGGCAAGGGCGCGTGGCTAAACAGAAGACGTTGTACATCTGCAGTGAATGCGGCGGGCAATCGCCGAAGTGGGCCGGGCAGTGCCCTTCATGCAACGCGTGGAACACACTGGTCGAATCAGTGGCGGAAGCGCCCTCCACGCATCGCTTCCAGTCGCTCGCGAAAAGCGCACCGGTGCGGCGTCTCGCCGATATCGACGCGACCGACGTGCCGCGTTTTTCAACCGGCGTCAGCGAGTTCGACCGCGTGCTGGGCGGCGGTCTGGTGCCGGGCGGGGTGGTGCTGATCGGCGGCGACCCGGGCATCGGCAAATCGACGCTGTTGCTGCAATCGCTTGCGGAAATCGCCGCGGATAAACGGGCGCTCTATATCAGCGGCGAGGAATCGGCTGCGCAGATCGCGCTGCGCGCGCAGCGGCTCTCGCTGCTCGAGCCCGGTTCGAAGGCCAGCGAACTGCAGTTGCTCGCGGAAATCCAGCTCGAAAAGATCCAGGCGACCGTCGCCGGGCAGCGGCCCGACGTCGCCGTGATCGACTCGATCCAGACGGTTTATTCCGACGCGCTGACCTCCGCGCCCGGTTCGGTCGCGCAGGTGCGCGAGTGCGCGGCGCAATTGACGCGGATCGCCAAGCAGTCGGGCACCACCATCATCATGGTCGGCCACGTGACCAAGGAAGGCGCGCTCGCCGGGCCGCGCGTGCTTGAGCACATCGTCGATACGGTGCTGTACTTCGAGGGCGACACGCATTCGTCGTTCCGGCTGGTGCGCGCGATCAAGAACCGCTTCGGTGCGGTCAACGAACTCGGTGTGTTCGCGATGACCGAGCGCGGCCTGCGTGGCGTCGCCAATCCTTCCGCGCTGTTTCTGTCGCAGCATGAACAATCCGTGCCGGGTTCGTGTGTGCTGGTCACGCAGGAAGGCACGCGGCCGCTGCTGGTCGAAGTGCAGGCGCTGGTGGACGCGGCGAACGCGCCGAATCCGCGGCGGCTCGCCGTCGGCCTGGAACAGAACCGACTCGCGATGCTGCTGGCGGTGCTGCACCGGCATGCCGGCATCGCCTGCTTCGATCAGGACGTGTTCCTGAACGCGGTGGGCGGCGTGAAGATTGCCGAACCCGCCGCCGACCTGGCCGTGCTGCTCGCGATTCATTCGTCGATGCGTAACAAACCGTTGCCGAAGGGGCTGGTCGTGTTCGGCGAAGTGGGCCTCGCCGGCGAAATCCGGCCTTCGCCGCGCGGCCAGGAGCGTCTGAAGGAAGCGGCCAAGCTCGGTTTCTCGACCGCGCTGATTCCGAAGGCCAATGCGCCGAAGCAGCCGATCGACGGCTTACAGGTCATTGCGGTCGAAAGGATCGAGCAAGCCATCGACCGGGTCCGCACGCTCGAATAAACGGGCCTGTCACGGCTGCAGGCGCGGTCTGCCGCGTAATGCCCGGTAAATATCTCCATATTGGCTGTAACCTACCCGACATTCCTTTTTCCTAAGCTGAGGGGTATTGCTTCCCTTCTGATGCCGAAAAAAGGATTGCGCCTTGAAACAGCCACATGAAACCGTAGCCGAGCGGCCAATGCAGGTGCGCGGCTGCCGCGTCTCCGCGCCCATTCGCCAGCCTTGGGGCGGCGCTTGCCGGATTGTCGAGTGGATCGACACGACGGGGCAGATTTCGCGGCGGGTGGTGGCCGAACATGTCACGGCGGCGGAAGTGCGGGCCACCATCAACCGTCACGTTGAAGGCCGCAAGCATCTGCTGTACGACGACGAAAAAACGCCGCGCCAGACTTTGCCGCGGCAAGCGGCGGCGAAACGCTGACGTGCCGGGCGGCGGCCGCTTGCCTCAACCGGCGTAACGGTCCTCGTCGTCTTCGGCCTCAGTTTCGTTTTCACCTGCGCGCGCGGCCACGCGGGCCTGCGGATTGAAGAGCGGGTGCCGCGCGGCTTCTGCCGGGGTCAGCACCGGTGACACGCAACAGTCGAGCGGCTCCAGCAGCAGCACCCATTCCTCCAGCGGACGCTTGCCGATCACATCGGCCAGTTCCTGCGTCAGCGCGGCCGCGTCAGGCCCGCCGATTGCCTGACCCAGACTCCAGTGGCGCGTCGCCCATTCGGGCCGGTCCAGCGCCATGCACAGCGTTTCCCAGAATTTGAGTTCGAGCGCGCCGACCGCGAGCCAGCGGTTGTCGAGCGTGCGGTACAGGTTGTAGCAGGGCACGCCGCCGTTCAGCAGGCCTTCGCCGGCGGCCGGAGCGGTGCCTTCATTGGCGAGCGAGACCTGCGCGACGACGTTGTGCGCGTGCGTGACATGGGTCATCGATACGTCGACGAAGCGGCCTTCGCCGCCGCGCGACACGTGCCATAACGCGGCGAGAATCCGCGTCACGGCGCTCAAGGCGCCGCCGAGCAGGTCGGCAATCTGGAAGTTCGGCAGGATCGGCGCGCCGTCGCGGCCGGCCAGTTGATCGAGTACACCCGCGTAGCCGATGTAGTTCAGATCGTGGCCGGCATGGTCGACAAACGGACCGCTCGCGCCGTAGCCGCTAATTGCGCAGTAAACCAGTTTGGGATTCGCCGCGCGCAGTGTTTCGTAGCCGAGGCCGAGGCGCTCCATCACACCGGGCCTGAAGCTTTCGATCAGCACGTCCGCTTCGGCCGCGAGCGCGCGTAACACGCTGCGTCCCGCTTCCGACTTCAGGTCGAGCCGCGTTTCGCGCTTGCCGCGATTGACGAGCCGGTAAAACGCGCCGGGCCGGCCGGCCACGCGGTCGCTCGACGACTGCATCATCGTGCGGGTGGGGTCTCCCGCGCCGGGCGCTTCGATCTTCAGCACGTCGGCGCCGAGTTCGGCAAGCCGCAATGCGGCGACCGGGCCCGGCAACAGGCGCGTCAGATCGAGCACGCGCAGGCCCTGCAGCGCGGGCGGCGCTGATGCGGACCCTGATATGGATGACGTCGCAGATGACAAAGCCAACCTCTCGTCGATGCCGGCGCGGACCTGGAAACTGCGTACCGCTAGCCGATTTGTTCGAGTTCCTCATGAGCGTCGAGCCATTCGGCTTCGAGCGCTTCGAGGCGCGCGTTCACATCTGCCTGACGGCGGATCGCCTCCGTCAGTTTGCTTTTCTGCTCGGGCTCGTAACTCGCCGGATCGACGACGAATGCATCGAGCGTCGCCTTTTCCGCGTTGAGCGAGTCCATTTCCTTTTCAATTTTCGTGATGCGGCTTTGCAGCGGCTTTTTCAGGTGAGCCAGCTTTTGCCGCGTTTCGGCTTCGAGTCGGCGCTGCTCCTTGCGGTTGACCCCATTGTCCGCGCTATCCGCACCGTTCGAGGCCGCGCCCGCTTTCAGCGCCGCACGCTGTTCAGCCGCGTGTTGCAGCAGCCAGTCGCGGTAGTCGTCGAGATCGCCGTCGAACTCGTGCAGGCGGTGTTTCGCGACCAGCATGAACTGATCGGTCGTGGCGCGCAGCAGATGCCGGTCGTGCGACACCAGAATCAGCGTGCCCTCGAACTGCGCGAGCGCCATGGTCAGCGCGTGACGCGTTTCGAGGTCCAGGTGGTTGGTCGGTTCGTCGAGCAGCAGCAGATTCGGCTTTTGCCAGATGATCAGCGCCAACGCGAGGCGAGCCTTTTCGCCGCCCGAGAAGGGCGCGATTTTCGAGGTCGCCATCTCGCCGGAGAAGTTGAAGCTGCCGAGGAAGTCGCGCAGTTCCTGTTCGCGCGTATCCGGCGCGAGTCGCGCCAGATGCTGCAACGGCGTGTCGTCCGGGCGCAGCGTTTCCAGCTGATGCTGCGCGAAGTAGCCGATCCGCAGACCCTTGCCTTCGCGCACCTGTCCGCCGAGCGCCTCGAGCGTCCCGGCCAGCGTCTTGATCAGCGTCGATTTGCCTTGGCCGTTCGCGCCGAGCAGGCCGATGCGCTGTCCATTCTGGATCGACAGCATCACGTTCCCGACAATCGGAATCTCGACGCCGTCATTGCGATAGCCGCAGCGTACGTCTTCCATCACCATCATCGGATTCGGCGCGGAATCGGGCGCGCGGAATTCGAACGTGAACGGCGAGGCCGCATGCGCCGGCGCGATCAGTTCCATCTTTTCGAGCGCCTTCACACGGCTTTGCGCCTGACGCGCCTTGGTGGCCTGCGCCTTGAAGCGGTTGATGTAGCTCTGTAAATGCTCGACGGTGCGCTGCTGTTTCTCGTACGCGCTCTGCTGCAACGCGATCTGTTGCGCGCGCAGGATTTCGAACTGCGAGTAGTTGCCGCCGTAACGCCTGATCTGCTGCTGCTCCAGGTGCAGCGTCACGTTGCAGACCGAATCGAGAAACTCGCGGTCGTGCGAGATCACGATCAGCGTGCCCGGATAACGGTTCAGCCAGTCTTCGAGCCAGACGATCGCGTCCAGATCGAGGTGGTTGGTCGGTTCGTCGAGCAGCAGCAAGTCGGAGCGGCACATCAGCGCCTGCGCGAGATTCAGCCGCATGCGCCAGCCGCCCGAGAAGCTGCTGACCGGCTCGCGCGTCTGCTCGAGCGTGAAACCGAGGCCGAGCAACAGCGCTTCGGCGCGAGCGGGCGCGGTGTAGCCGTCGGCGTCGGCGAACGCGGCGTGCGCTTCGCCTTCAGCGGCGCCGTCATGCGCGGCCGACGCCGCGGCAATGCGCGCTTCGATCGCGCGCAACGCGGCGTCGCCGTCGAGCGTGTAGGCGAGGGCAGTCTTGTCGGCAGCGGGCGTTTCCTGCGCGACGTGGGCGATCTGCCAGGTCGGCGGGATCGAGAAATCGCCGCCGTCCGCGTGCAGTTCGCCGAGCAGCACGGCAAACAGCGTCGACTTGCCCGCGCCGTTCGCCCCCACCAGGCCGGCCTTTTCGCCGGGGTTGAGGGTGAACGTGGTGTTGTCGAAGAGCGGCTTGGTACCGCGCGCGAGGCTGAACTGGTTAAAGCGGATCACGAAGAGGCCGGCTGAAGAAAACCGCTATTTTAGACTGCCGGGGCTGACACCGGGCGCTCAGCCGGGATTGGCCATTCGGCCGACTGTACTGGCGAAGCTTTTGGCATAGACTGACGGCTTTCACGGGGAGAGCACATGACATCGATTTATTCGTTTTCGGCACACACCCTTGGCGGCGAGGAAGTGAGCCTCGAGCAGTATCAAGGCAAGGTTTTGCTGATCGTCAACACGGCGAGCGAATGCGGGTTCACGCCGCAGTACGCGGGCCTGCAAAAGCTCTATGACACCTACGCGGCGCGCGGCCTGACGGTGCTCGGTTTTCCGTGCAACCAGTTCGGCAAGCAGGAGCCGGGCGACGCCGTGCAGATCGGCGGTTTCTGCGAGAAGAACTACGGTGTGACCTTCCCGATGTTCGACAAGATCGACGTGAACGGCGCGAATGCGCATCCGTTGTTCCGCTACCTGACGGGCGAAGCGCCGGGCCTGCTGGGGCTCGAGGCGATCAAGTGGAATTTCACCAAGTTCCTGATCGGCCGCGACGGCGATGTGGTCAAACGCTACGCGCCGCTGACCAAGCCCGAGGCGATTACCGAAGACATCGAGAAGCTGCTGTAACCCGCCGCGCAGTCGGGCAGCGCGGCGGCTACAGGATCGGCGAGAACAACCGCGCGACGTGCATCAGCACGCGCCGCAACGCGCTCGCTTGCCGGTAATCGTTGCGGTCGATTTCGAGCGACTGGGCGAAATCCTTCAGTAGCATCGCTTCGACTTCTTTGGCAAAACCGCGGTCTACCGTCATCACCATGATCTCGAAGTTCAGGCGGAACGAGCGGTTGTCGAGATTGGCGCTGCCTATTGCGGCGGCCACGCCGTCGATCAGCACGACTTTCTGATGCAGGAAGCCCGGTTGGTAGCGGAAGATCCGGATGCCTGCGCGCACCGAGTCGTATGCATAGAGTTTCGACGCTTCGAACACGACGAGATGGTCGCGCCGGCTCGGAATCAGGATGCGCACGTCCACGCCGCGCAGGGCCGCAAGCCGCAACGCCGCGAACACCGCCTCGTCGGGCACGAGGTAGGGCGTGGTGATCCAGATCCGCTCGCGCGCCGCGCTGATCGCTTCGACGAAGAAGAGCGAACAGGTCTCCTGCTTGTCGGCCGGACCGCTCGGCATCACGAGGCAATGCATGCCTGCGCCGGCCGGTTCGAACGGCGGGACGTCGAACGCCGGCAACTGCTGGGTCGCCCAATGCCAGTCTTCGGTAAACACGAACTGGATGCTGGCAACCGCCGGGCCGCGCACTTCGATATGCGTATCGCGCCATGGCGAAAGCGGCGGCTTGCCGCCCAGATACTCGACGCCGACGTTGTGTCCGCCGACAAACGCGCGCTCGCCGTCGACCGAGACGATCTTGCGGTGATTGCGGAAGTTCAGTTGCAAACGGTTGACGAAGCGGCGATTGGTGGCGAACGGATGCGTCTCGACGCCGGCTGCGCGCAGTGCCGCTACGTAGCGGTGGGGCAGATCGAAGCTGCCGATGCTGTCGTACAGAAAGTAGACGCGCACGCCTTGCTGCGCTTTCGCGATCAGCGCGTCCTTGAACATCTCGCCGAGCGCGTCGTCGCGCACGATGAAGAATTGCACGATCACGTAGTGGCGCGCGCCTTCGATCGCTTCGAAGATCGCCTCGAAGGTCGCTTCGCCGTTCACCAGCGTGCGTACCGAATTGCCCGACAGGAACGGCATGCCGCCGAGACGCGTCAACGAATGCACGAAGCTTGCGCCGAGTTCCTCCGTGGGCAGGCCCGCTGAAGAGTCTTGCGTGTCCCATTCCAGCGGATGTGAGCGTGTGCGCAGCAGTTCGTTCTCGACGCGGCGGGCGTCCGCGTAGCCCTCAAACTTGCTGCGGCCAAGGAACAGGTACGGCACCAGCGTCAAATAGGGCATCGCGACCAGCGACACTGCCCACGCGATCGCGCCTTGCGACGTGCGGGTGTTGAGAATCGCATGGCACGCGGCGATCCCGCCGAGGATGTGGGCGAGGACGACCAGCGGGCCGATGTGAAGCAGGTCGAATTGCATAGGCGGCTGATGGGTTTCGGGGTGCTGCCGGGCGGCTTGAAGCCGCCGTGGGCAGCCGACCGCGCCCATCTTACCGAACGCGCACGCGTTGGGGGTGCGTTACGGACAAACGTCTGCTTGATTTACCGCAGTGCGGCAAAACAGCGGGAAGGGAGGCACGTTGCGCGCGACGGACGTTGAGATGCCGCCGCGCGCATCGCCGGCTGAAGCGATGAAGCGTCAGACCGGCAGATCCGCGGCCTGGATCAGGAACACGTTGTCGTCGCCGGCGCTGGTCGACAGCCAGACGAGGTCGAGGCCGCCGAACGCCGCCTCGACGTTCGCGCGCTCGTTGCCGATTTCGACCACCAGCACGCCGTTTTCGGTTAGCCAGTTGCGCGCTTCGCCGATGATCCGGCGCACGATGTCCATGCCGTCCGCGCCGCCTGCCAGCGCCATGTCCGGCTCGTGCTTGTACTCGGCGGGCAAGGTCTGCATCGACGCCGCGTTCACATACGGCGGATTGCTGATGATCACGTCGTAGCGGCGCTCGGCGAGCGGTGCGTACAGATCGCCTTCGAACAGCGCGATGCGGTCATCGAGGTGGTAGTCCGTCACGTTGCGCGTCGCGACTTCGAGCGCGGGCGCCGACAGATCGACGGCGTCGATATCCGCATTCGGGAACGCGTGCGCCGCGAGAATCGCGAGACAGCCGGAGCCGGTGCACAGTTCGAGCACTGCGCCGACCTGCTCGGGATCTTCCACGTACGGTTGCAGGCCGTCCTGCAGCAGTTCGCCGATGAACGAGCGCGGCACGATCACGCGTTCGTCCACGTGGAAGCGAAAGCCGTGCATCCACGCTTCCTGCGTGATGTACGCGGCCGGCACGCGTTCGCCGGCGCGGCGCTCGATCACGTTGAGCACGGCGTCGATTTCGTCCGCGCTCAAACGCGCGTCGAGAAACGGCTCCAGCAGATCGAGCGGCAAATGCAGCGTGTGCAGGACCAGATAAGCGGCTTCGTCGTAAGCGTTGGCCGAGCCGTGGCCGAACGACAGCCCGGCCTGATTGAAGCGCGACACCGCGAAACGCAGCAGGTCGCGGACGGTGGAAAACGGGAGCGTCATCGCAAATAGTCCTTGGTCAGGCGATCAGTTGTTCGAGCACGCGGCGATACACGTTCTTCAGCGGCTCGATGTGAGCGACTTCGATATGCTCGTCGATCTTGTGGATGCTGGCGTTCAGCGGGCCGAATTCGACCACCTGGTCGCAGATGCGCGCAATGAAGCGGCCGTCCGAGGTGCCGCCGGTGGTGGACAGTTCGGTCGCAATGCCGGTCTCGTCCTCGATCGCCTTGGCGAGCGCGTTCGACAGATCGCCGCGCGGCGTGAGGAACGGCAGGCCGCTCACGGCCCACTGCAGGTCGTACTCCAGGTTGTGCCTGTCGAGGATCGCGTGCACGCGTGCCTGCAAACCTTCGACCGTGCTCGCCGTCGAAAAGCGGAAGTTGAACAGCATGTCGGCGTGGCCCGGGATCACGTTGCTCGCGCCGGTGCCGCTGTGAATGTTCGACACTTGCCAGGTGGTCGGCGGGAAGTATTCGTTGCCGTCGTCCCAGCGTTCGGCGACCAGCTCGGCCAGCGCGGGCGCGAGCAGGTGCACCGGATTTTTCGCCAGATGCGGATACGCAATATGGCCCTGCACGCCCTTGACGATCAGCTTGCCCGACATCGAGCCGCGCCGGCCGTTCTTCACGGTGTCGCCGAACTGTGTGCTCGAGGTCGGCTCGCCGACGATGCAATAGTCGAGGCGTTCGCCGCGCGCTTGCAACGCGTCGACGACCTTGACGGTGCCGTCGGTGGCGGGGCCTTCTTCGTCGCTCGTGATCAGGAATGCGATCGAGCCGCGGTGCGCGGGGTGCGCCGCGACGAACTCTTCGCTTGCCACCACGAAGCCGGCGATCGACGTCTTCATGTCCGCCGCGCCGCGCCCGTACAGTTTGCCGTCGCGATGGGTCGGCTCGAACGGCGCCGAATTCCATTGTTCGAGCGGGCCGGTCGGCACGACGTCCGTGTGGCCGGCGAACACGAGCAGCTTGCCGCGGGTGCCGTCGACGCCGCGTTTGACGGCCCACAGGTTGGTCACGCCGTTCGATTCGATGGTCTCGTGCTCGAAGCCGAGCGCGGACAGGCGCTCGATCAGGAGGCGCTGGCAATGCTGGTCGTCGGGCGTGACGGACGCACGCGCGATCAGTTGTTCGGTAAGGGCGAGGGTGCCGGACATGGATTCAGTACAAGCCACTTTGAAATGAAAAAATGCCGGCTGGCGGTTGAGCACCGCAGCCGGCAACAGCTTTTGAGCAACGCGGCGAGGCCGCGCTTATCTGCGCTTTATCTGCGCCTAACTTGCGTTTAACCTGCGCTTTGCTTCTTTGTCGCGTTCGAAATCACCCTGCCGATCAGGCGAACAGCGTGGCGTATTCGTCCGCGGAAAAACCGAGCGACTTGACGCGGCCGTTGACGACCAGCACCGGCCGCTTGATCACCGACGGCTTGTGGATCATCAGCGCGATCGCGCCCGGCTGCGTATCCGCCGCCGACTTCATGTCGTCCGACAGCCCGCGCCACGTGGTGCCGCGACGGTTCAGCAACGCGTCGAGCTTGACGTCTTTCAGCCAGTCCTGCACGAGCGGCTCGGTCACGCCGGCCTTCTTGAAGTCGTGAAACTCGAACTCGACGCCGTGCTCTTCCAGCCACACGCGGGCCTTCTTCACGGTGTCGCAGTTCGGGATGCCGTAGACGACGGTTTTGGTGCCGCGCGCCATCAATCGCCTCGCAGCAGCTCGTTCAGGCCGACCTTCGCACGCGTTTTGGCGTCGACCTTCTTGACGATCACGGCGCAGTAGAGGCTATGCGAGCCGTCCTTCGACGGCAGGTTGCCCGCCACCACCACCGAGCCCGCCGGAATGCGGCCGTACGTGACTTCGCCGGTTTCGCGGTCGTAAATCTTGGTGCTCTGGCCGAGGTACACGCCCATCGAGATCACCGAGTTCTCTTCGACGATCACGCCTTCCACGACTTCCGAACGCGCGCCGATGAAGCAGTTGTCTTCGATGATGACCGGATTGGCCTGCAGCGGCTCCAGCACGCCGCCGATGCCCACGCCGCCCGACAGGTGGACGTTCTTGCCGATCTGCGCGCACGAACCGACGGTCGCCCACGTGTCGACCATCGTGCCTTCGTCGACATATGCGCCGATGTTGGTGTACGACGGCATCAGCACGACGTTCTTCGCGATGAACGAGCCGCGGCGCGCGATGGCGGGCGGCACGACCCGGAAGCCGCCGGCGGCGAAGTCTTCAGCGGTGTAGTTGGCGAACTTCGACGGCACTTTGTCGTAGAACTGTGAGTAACCGCCGGCTGGTTGCACCACGTTGTCTTCCAGACGGAACGACAGCAGCACGGCTTTCTTCAGCCATTGATTGACGACCCAGTCGCCGTCCTTCTTTTCTGCGACGCGCAGCGCGCCCTTGTCCAGTTGCTCGATCGCGTGCGCGACGGCTTCGCGCACTTCGGCCGGGGCGGCTTTCGGCGACAGGTCGGCGCGGTTTTCCCAGGCGGTGTCAATGATCTGCTGAAGTTGTTGCGACATATGCGTGCTTTATCGAAGAGTTGAAGTCTGAAGAAGGGGAGGCGGTGCGGGGCTGGTTACGGAACTCAACCCGCAACTCAACCCGCCAACGCGCGGCAAAAATCGACGATTCGCTGTGCGCCTTGCGTGCATTCGTCGACATCGGCGACAAGCGCCATGCGCACAAAATTGCGGCCGGGATTCACGCCGTGCGCGGTGCGCGCGAGGAACGAGCCCGGCAGAACCGTCACATTATAGTCGGCGTAAAGGCGCTGGGCGAACTCGGTGTCCGTGAGGCCCGTGCGCGACACGTCGGCCCACAGGTAGAACGCGGCGTCCGGCAGGCGTACGTCGAGCACCTTCGCGAGCATCGGCGTCACAGTGAAAAACTTCTGCACATACTTCGCGCGGTTCTCGCGCACGTGCGCCTCGTCGTTCCAGGCAGCGATGCTGGCACTCTGGAACACGGTCGACAAGGCCGCGCCGTGGTATGTCCGGTATAGCAGGAAATCCTTGAGGATCGCCGCGTCGCCGGCCACGAAACCCGAGCGCATGCCGGGCACGTTCGAGCGCTTGGACAGGCTCGACAGCATCACGAGGCGCTCGAAGCCGCGACCGAGCTTGTGCGCCGCTTCCAGGCCGCCGAGCGGCGGGTTGGCCTCGTCGAAGTAGATTTCCGAGTAGCACTCGTCCGACGCGATCACGAAGCCGTAGCGGTCCGACAGCGCGAACAGCTCGCGCCAGTCGTCCAGCGTCAGCACCGCGCCGGTCGGATTGCCCGGCGAGCACACGTACAGCAGCTGCGTGCGGGCCCAGATGTCTGCCGGCACCGCCGAATAGTCGCAGGCGAAATTGCGCGCCGGGTCGCTATTGACGAAGTACGGCTGGGCGCCCGCCAGGATCGCCGCGCCTTCGTAGATTTGGTAGAACGGGTTCGGACAGAGTACGATCGCAGGCTCGCCCGACGCCTTCCGTTTTGGGGCGATCACCGTTTGTGCCAGCGCAAAAAGCGCTTCGCGCGAGCCCGACACTGGCAGCACCTGGGTGGCCGGATCGACCGGCGGCAGGTGGTAGCGCTGCGTGGCCCATTTTGCAATCGACTCGCGCAGCGGCAACGAACCGATGGTCGCCGGATACGCCGACAAACCGCCGAGCGAGGCGACCACGGCGTCGCGAATCAGCGCCGGCGTGGGATGTTTCGGCTCGCCGATGCCGAAGCTGATGTGCGCGAGGCCGGCCGGCGGCGTGATGTCCTTGAAAAGCGCGCGCAGCTTTTCGAACGGATAGGGCTGAAGGGAGTCGAGTAGCGGGTTCACGGGGCGGATCGGGCCTGATCGAGGATGGGCGCAGAGGGAATGCAGGGTGCGCGCGCTGGCGCCAAACGAATGAATCGCATGAAACACGCGCAACGGCCGGCAGCGGCGACGAACGGATGATTATAGCCGGGCGCGCCAGGCGTGGGGCGCCCCCGGGCGGCGCCCGCCGTCGGACGCACAGCAGCCGTGCGGCGCGCCTCGCGCGCAGGAAGCGGCGCACCCCGGCGCAACCCGCCAGGCAGCGCAGGCAATGCGCAGCAGCGGGAACGACGCGAACCGCGGACGGTTCGCGTGAAAGGAAGCAGGAGCAGCAATGTACGTCACAACAATCGAGACACGTTTCGGGACACGTTTCGGATCGAGGTCCGGACGAATCTGGCGCGAACGCGCCGCCGCCGGCGGCACAACCGGCAAAAGCCGCAATAGCACTGACGGCCGCTACAGCAGCGGGAGCGCCGCGCCATGACCAACTGGCTTCGCAATGGTTGGCCGACGCTCGCGATCATGCTGGGCGCGTCGGTCTGGGGCATGATCTGGTATCCGCTGCGCACGCTGTCGGCACTTGGCGTAACCGGCACGGCGGCGAGCGCGCTGACGAGCGGCGCCGGTTGTCTGTTCGTGCTGCTGGTACGCCGCAGTGCACTGAAGACGGTGCGCTGGCACTGGCTGCTGCCGGCCCTGGCGCTTACAGCGGGCATCACCAATCTCGGCTTCGTGTGGGGTTCGATCCACGGGCAGGTGATGCGCGTGCTGCTGCTGTTCTATCTCACCCCCGCATGGACCGCGCTGTTCGCGCATTTCATCCTGCAAGAACGGCTGACGTGGTCGGGCGCGGGTCTTGCCGCGCTGTCGCTGGCGGGCGCGATGGCGATGCTGTGGTCGCCGCAACTGGGCATCCCGGTGCCCGGCAATCTCGCCGAATGGGCGGGCCTCGCCGGCGGCATGGGCTTCGCGATGAGCAATGTGCTGATCCTGAAGACGAGCCGCGTGCTGCCCGGGATGAAGCCCGAAATGCGTACCGCGACAATTTTCGGCGGCGCGGCGATTTTCAGCGCGTGTGCGTCGCTGTTCGAAGCGATGCCGGCGCCGCCCGCCGGCGCGCAGCTCGGCACGGCCGCGCTACTGGTGCTCGGCCTCGGTTTCCTGCTGGCGTCGAACAATATGCTGGTGCAGTACGGTCTTGCGCGCGTGCCGGCCAACCGGGCCTCGATCATCATGCTGTTCGAGATCGTGATCACGGCCTTGTCCGCGTGGTTCTTTGCCGGCGAGACGCCCGGTCCGCGCGAATGGGCGGGCGGCGCGTGCATCGTGCTGGCCTCCGCCTTGTCCAGCTGGGTGCATCGAACCGGAGCCGGACCGGCTGATCAGACCAATCGGGAGGCCGGCCCGGGTACTGACCACAACACCGACCACAACGCCGACCACAACGCCGACCGTAAGGACGGTAAGAACCGTCCACGCGCGATGGTATGATTGCCCCTCATTGGCTGACGCGCGCTTGACCGCGTGCGATTGGCGCCCGTATCGCGGGGGCTTCACGGGCCGTTTCGCCGCATCGGCAAACGGCTTGCGCGGCTTTCGCGAGCCACCTTTATTTTCCCTTTTCAATCAGCGATATTGCCGTGCGTCTGACCTCGATCAAACTCGCTGGCTTCAAGTCATTCGTCGATCCCACGCATTTCCAGGTTCCGGGCCAATTAGTCGGTGTGGTCGGTCCCAATGGGTGCGGCAAGTCCAACATCATCGACGCCGTGCGCTGGGTGCTCGGCGAATCGCGCGCCTCCGAGCTGCGCGGCGAGTCGATGCAGGACGTGATCTTCAACGGCTCGACCGCGCGCAAGCCGGGTAGCCGCGCCAGCGTCGAACTCGTGTTCGACAACGCCGACGGCCGCGCCGCAGGGCAGTGGGGCCAGTATGGCGAAATCGCCGTCAAGCGCGTGCTGACGCGCGACGGCACCTCGAGCTACTACATCAACAACCTGCCGGCGCGCCGCCGCGACATCCAGGACATCTTCCTCGGCACCGGTCTCGGGCCGCGCGCTTACGCGATCATCGGGCAGGGCATGATCGCGCGCCTGATCGAGGCGAAGCCGGAAGAGCTGCGCGTGTTTCTCGAAGAAGCCGCGGGCGTGTCGAAATACAAGGAGCGCCGCCGCGAGACCGAGAACCGTCTGCACGACACGCGCGAGAACCTGACGCGGGTCGAGGACATCGTCCGCGAACTGGGGACGAACCTCGAAAAGCTGGAAGCGCAGGCGGTGGTCGCCACGCGCTACAAGGAATTGCAGACCGACGGCGAAGAGAAGCAGCGTCTGTTGTGGCTGTTGCGCAAGAACGAAGCCGGCAGCGAGCAGGAACGCCAGCAGCGCGCGATCGAACAGGCGCAGATCGACCTCGAAGCACAAACTGCGAAGCTGCGCGAAGTCGAAGCGCAGCTCGAAACGCTGCGCGTCGCGCATTACTCAGCGAGCGACGCGATGCAAGGCGCGCAAGGCGCGCTGTACGAGGCGAATGCCGAAGTCAGCCGCCTTGAGGCCGAAATCAGGTTCATCGTCGAATCGCGCAACCGCGTGCAGGCGCAGATCGCGGCGCTGACCGCGCAGCGCGAGCAGTGGCTGTCGCAGGCCGAAAAGGCGCAAGGCGATCTCGAAGACGCTGAGGAACAACTCGCCGTCGCCGAAGAAAAAGCCGCGCTGGCCGAAGACGAAGCCGCCGCGAAGCACGACGCGTTGCCGGCGCTCGAAGCGCGCTGGCGCGATGCGCAGACCGAGTTGAACGCCGAGCGCGGCGGTATCGCGCAGACCGAACAGGCGTTGAAGCTCGAAGCCGCGCATCAGCGCAATGCCGACCAGCAATTGCAGCAGTTGCAGCAGCGTCACGAGCGGCTGAAGTCGGAAGCGGGCGGTCTCGATGCCCCCGACGAAGCGCAGCTCGAAGACCTGCGCATGCAGCTCGCCGAGCACGAAGAAATCCTCCATGACGCCCAGGCCCGTTTGGCCGACGCGCAGGAAACGCTGCCACGCCTCGATGGCGAACGGCGCGCCGCGCAGGAGCGCGTGCAGTCGGAAAGCGCGCAGATTCATCAGCTCGACGCACGCCTTGCCGCGCTCAAGCAGCTGCAGGAAAACGTCCAGACCGAAGGCAAGATCCAGCCGTGGCTCGAGAAGCACGAGCTGAACGGCCTGCCGCGTCTGTGGAAGAAGCTGCATGTCGAAGCCGGTTGGGAAACCGCGCTCGAGGCGGTGCTGCGCGAGCGGCTCGCCGCGCTGGAAGTGTCGAATCTCGACTGGGTCAAGGCGTTCGCCACCGATGCGCCGCCCGCCAAGCTCGCTTTCTACGCGCCGCCTTTGGCCGCTCAGCCGGCCGCTACGCCGCCCGCATTGCGCCCGCTGCTGTCGCTGGTTCGCATCGACGACGCCGGTTTGCGCGCGGTGCTGAACGACTGGCTCGGCCTCGCGTTCGTCGCCGACGATCTGGCGCAAGCGCTCGCGATGCGCTCGCAGCTGCCGGAAGGCGGCTCGTTCGTCGTCAAGGCCGGACATGTGGTGACGCGCGTCGGCGTGCAACTGTATGCCGCCGATTCCGAACAGGCCGGCATGCTGGCCCGTCAGCAGGAAATCGAAAACCTGACGCGTCAGGTGCGCGCCCAGGCCTTGCTCGCCGACGAGGCAAAGACCGCCGCGATCCGCGCCGAAGCCGCTCACACGCAAGCCGCGCAAGCACTGACCGATGTGCGCCAGCAGTCGGAGCGCGCGACGCAACGTGTCCACGCGTTGCAGATGGACGTGCTCAAGCTCACGCAAGCGCACGAGCGCTACACGCAGCGCAGCACGCAGATCCGCGAAGAACTCGAAGAAATCACCGCGCAGATCGAAGAGCAACGCGCGATGCGCACCGAGTCGGAAGCGAACTTCGAGCGCCATGACGCGGAACTCGCCGAATTGCAGGCGCGTTTTGAAGATCACCAGATGGCCTTCGAAGCGCTCGACGAAGAACTGACCGCTGCGCGTGCGCAATCGCGCGATCTCGACCGTGCCGCCACCGACGCGCGCTTCGCCGCGCGCAACATGGCGAACCGCATCGACGAATTGAAGCGCAGCATCCAGGTCGCACATGAGCAGAGCGAACGTGTGGCCGCATCGCTGGAAGACGCGCGCGCCGAGCTGGAGACGATCAACGAGCAGACCGCGCACACCGGCTTGCAGGACGCGCTCGACATCCGCGCGGTCAAGGAAGAAGCGTTGCACGCCGCGCGCCTCGAACTCGACGACCTGACTGCCAAGCTGCGCGCAGCCGACGAGACCCGTCTGACTGCCGAGCGCGCGTTGCAGCCGCTGCGCGACCGCATCAATGAGTTGCAGCTGAAGGAACAGGCCGCGCGCCTGAACGGCGAGCAGTTCATCGAGCAACTGGCCACGGCCGGGGTCGATGAAGCCGAGCTGCAGGCTAAGCTGACGCCGGACATGAAGCCGTCGTACCTGCAAGGCGAGGTCACGCGGATCAACAACGCGATCACTGCGCTCGGCCCGGTCAACATGGCCGCGCTCGACGAGTTGAAGGCGGCGAGCGAGCGCAAGATGTTCCTCGATTCGCAATCGGCCGACCTGACCGACGCGATCGAAACGCTCGAAGACGCGATCCGCAAGATCGACGGCGAAACGCGCACGCTGCTGCAAGGCACCTTCGACGAAGTGAACCGTCATTTCGGCGAACTGTTCCCGCGCCTGTTCGGCGGCGGCCAGGCCAGGCTGATCATGACCGGCGACGAAATTCTCGACGCCGGCGTGCAGGTGATGGCGCAACCGCCGGGCAAGAAGAATTCGACGATCCACTTGTTGTCGGGCGGCGAAAAAGCGCTGACCGCCACCGCGCTGGTGTTCGCGATGTTCCAGCTGAATCCCGCGCCGTTCTGTCTGCTCGACGAAGTGGACGCGCCGCTCGACGACGCCAACACGGAACGCTTCGCGAACCTGGTGCGCGCGATGTCGCACAAAACCCAGTTCCTGTTCATTTCGCACAACAAGATCGCGATGGAAATGGCGCAGCAGCTGATCGGCGTGACCATGCAGGAGCAGGGCGTATCGCGGATCGTGGCGGTGGACATGGAAACGGCCGCCGGTTTCGCCCAGAATATCGTTTAAGTTAAGAAAAGCCGCGCGGGCGTCCGCGTTCACCGCAGCGGCTGCCGGCCGCGCGGCACGTGGGGCGGGCGCATAGCCGCGCAGACAGAAGAATTGCTGATGGAGCATGCATGGACGAGTTGACACTCGGTTTGATCGGCGCGGGTGCCGTGGTGGTCGGGGGCGTGGTCGTGTACAACGCCTGGCAGGGCGCGAAAGTGCGCCGCAAGATGCCGCGGCCGATGCCGGCCGACGCTGCCGAAACGCTGGCGCGGGACGATCAGCAGGAACAGAGCCCGTTCATCGAGCCGGCCCGGCCGACCACGCGCCGCGAGCCGGTGGTGGGTTCCGATGCGGTTGTGGAAACGGCGGCGCGCGTCGAACCGACTTTCGGTGCAGCCGCCGCACCGCTCGATACGCCGGCCGATATTCAGGCGGAGACGACTACGCCGAACGGCTATCCCGAAGCCGAAGGCGTGGCGGCTGCGGAAGGCGGTCACGCGGCTAAGGGCGGCAAGGCTGCCAAAGCCGGCGAGCCGGTCGAACCGATCCTGCCGGCCGCCACGACGATTTCGTCGGCGCCGCCCGCTATCGTCGATCGCCGCATCGACTGTATCGTGCCGATTCGCCTGAACGGTCCGGTGGCCGGCGACAAGGTGATTCCGCTCGCGCAGCGCCTGCGCCGCGCCGGCAGCAAGCCGGTGCATATCGAAGGCCAGCTTGAAGGCGGGGCGTGGGAACTGCTGCAAAACGGCGCGCGCTACGAAGAGTTGCGCGCGGCCGCGCAGTTGGCCAATCGCAGCGGAGCGCTCAATGAGCTGGAGTTCTCGGAGTTCGTGACCGGCGTGCAGCAGTTTGCCGACGCGCTCGACGCGTCGCCGGAATTCCCCGACATGCTCGAAACGGTCGCGATGGCGCGCGAACTGGACGGCTTTGCCGCGCAGTGCGACGCACAACTGTCGATCAACGTGCTCTCCGACGGCGCGCCGTGGTCGGCCAACTACGTGCAGGCGATCGCCTCGCAAGACGGCCTGCTGCTGTCGCGCGACGGCACGCGCTTCGTCAAGCTCGACGCGAAGCAGAGCCCGGTGTTCATGCTGCAATTCGGCGACACCAACTTCCTGCGCGACGACCTCACCTACAAGGGCGGCCAGATGATCACGCTGGTGCTCGACGTGCCGGTGGCCGATGAAGACATCCTGCCGTTCCGTCTGATGTGCGACTACGCGAAATCGCTGGCCGAGCGCATCGGCGGGCGGGTGGTCGACGACGGCCGGCGGCCGTTGCCGGAAACCGCGTTGCTGGCGATCGAGAAGCAGTTGATGACGCTCTACGCGAAGCTCGAACAGGCGGGCATTCCGGCCGGTTCGCCCGCGACGCGCCGCCTCTTCAGCCAGTAACGTTCCTGTTTTTTCATGTTGTATTCGACGGCCGCACGATGTGCGGCCGTTGTCATTGGAGGCGGGGCTTCAGGCGGCGCCTCGCGCGGCCGTCGAACACTCGAAACTGGTCGTTCGGCCGATGTAAAGGGGCACGCTTTCCTGCGATAATCCAATGTCTGAATTTCACAAAGAACCTTCCGACAGCATGGCCCGAACCCCCGTCTCCAATTCAGCAACCAGCGCTCCGGCAGAGCGGGCCGCGTGGCTGCGCGCGGAACTCGAACGCGCCAACTACGCGTACTACGTGCTCGACCAGCCTGACTTGCCGGATGCGGAATACGACAAGCTCTTCAAGGCGCTGCAACAGATCGAGACGGACCATCCAGATCTGATCGTGCCGGATTCGCCCACCCAGCGTGTGGGCGGCGAGGCGGCGAGCGGCTTCGAGCCGGTCGTGCACGATCAGCCGATGCTGTCGCTGAACAACGGCTTCGCGGACGAAGACATCATTGCGTTCGACAAACGCGTCGGCGATGCACTCGGCAAGAATGCGAGCGAGCCGCCGGTGCCGGTCGATTACGCTACCGAGCTGAAGTTCGACGGCCTCGCCATCTCGCTGCGTTACGTCGACGGCAATTTCGTGCAGGCGTCCACGCGCGGCGACGGCGCCACCGGCGAGAACGTCACCGAAAACGTCCGCACGATCCGTTCCATTCCGCTGAAGCTCAAAGGCAAACGCGTGCCGCGCGTGCTCGACGTGCGCGGCGAAGTGCTGATGTTCAAGCGCGACTTCGAGCGCCTGAACGAACGTCAGCGGGCCGCGGAGCAAAAGGAATTCGCCAACCCGCGCAATGCCGCGGCCGGCAGTTTGCGGCAACTCGATTCGAAGATCACCGCACAGCGGCCGCTGTCGTTTTTCGCGTATGGCATCGGCGTGCTCGAAGGCATCGAGATGCCGGCCACGCATAGCGGACTGCTCGACTGGTACAAGGAACTCGGCTTGCCGGTCAATGGCGAGCGAGCAGTGGTGCAAGGCGCCGACGGCCTGCTGGGATTTTTTCATGCGGTGGGCGAGAAGCGCGATAGCTTGCCATACGACATCGACGGCGTGGTCTACAAGGTCAACCGGCGCGATGAGCAGGACGCGCTCGGCTTCGTGTCGCGCGCGCCGCGTTTCGCGTTGGCGCACAAATTCCCCGCGCAGGAAGCGCTCACCAAACTCGTCGCGATCGACGTGCAGGTCGGCCGCACCGGCGCGATCACGCCGGTCGCGCGGCTGGAGCCGGTCTTCGTCGGCGGCGCGACGGTGACGAACGCGACCCTGCACAATGAAGACGAAGTGCGCCGCAAAGACATCCGTATCGGCGATACGGTGATTGTGCGGCGTGCCGGCGACGTGATTCCGGAGGTGGTGAGCGCGCTGCTCGACCGGCGTCCAGACGACGCCCGCGAGTTCGTCATGCCCACGCACTGCCCGGTGTGCGGCTCGAGCATCGAACGGTTGCCGGACGAGGCGATTGCCCGCTGCACGGGCGGCCTGTTCTGTCCCGCGCAACGCAAGCAGGCGCTGTGGCACTTCGCGCAGCGTCGCGCGCTGGATATCGACGGGCTCGGCGAAAAGATCATCGACCAGCTGGTCGAGCAGAATCTGGTGCGCACGCCTGCCGATCTGTTCAACCTCGGCTTTGCGACGCTCGCCGAGCTCGACCGTTTCGCCGAGAAATCCGCGCAGAATCTGCTCGACTCGCTCGAAAAAGCCAAGCACACCACGCTGGCGCGTTTTATCTACGCGCTCGGCATCCGCCACGTCGGCGAATCGACGGCGAAAGACCTGGCCAAACATTTCGGCTCGCTGGATCCGATCATGGACGCGTCGGTCGAGGCCTTGCTGGAGGTAAACGATGTCGGGCCGGTGGTCGCCGAGTCGATTCATCAGTTTTTCGCCGAAGAGCACAATCGCACAGTGATCGAGCAACTGCGCGCGCCCGGCAAGGTCACATGGCCGGAAGGGCCGCCCGCACCGAAGGCGCCGCAAGGCATACTGGCTGGCAAGTCGGTCGTGCTGACGGGCACCTTGCCGACGCTCGCCCGCGAAGAGGCGAAAGAAATGCTCGAAGCGGCCGGCGCCAAAGTGGCCGGTTCGGTGTCGAAGAAAACCGATTACGTGGTGGCCGGCGTCGAAGCAGGCAGCAAGCTTGCAAAGGCGGAGGAACTCGGCATCCCCGTACTCGACGAAGATGGTATGCGCAAGCTCCTGGAGGGGCAGTTATGATCCGAGAAATTCTCAAGATGGGCGATCCGCGCCTTCTGCGTATTGCTGATCCGGTCGATCACTTCGACACGCCCGAACTGCATGAACTCGTGAAAGACATGTTCGAGACCATGCACGACGCGAACGGCGCGGGGCTCGCCGCGCCGCAGGTCGGCGTCAATCTGCAGGTGGTGATCTTCGGCTTCGGGCACAGCGAGCGCTATCCGGACGCGCCGCCGGTGCCGGAGACGGTGCTGATCAATCCGACCATCACGCCCGTTTCGCTGGATATGGAAGAGGGGTGGGAAGGCTGTCTGTCGGTGCCGGGACTGCGAGGTGCGGTCAGCCGGTTTTCGATGATCCGGTATCACGGCTTCGATCAGTATGGCAAGCCGATCGATCGCGTCGCCGAAGGCTTCCACGCGCGCGTCGTGCAACATGAGTGCGATCACCTGATCGGCAAACTGTATCCGATGCGGATCACCGATTTCTCGCAGTTCGGCTTCACGGAAGTTCTATTTCCGGATCTGGACCCGAATAGTGACGATTGATGCCGCTTTTTATCCGGCGGCGGTCGGATCATCGAGCTGCCGGGAAAAAAAACCCACGCATTTGCGTGGGTTTTTTGTTGGGTGAGCCTCAAGCCGGCCTTACGCGCCTGGGGTCAGAACGACTCGTCCGGCGACAGGTAGCGCCATTGACCCGGCGGCAGCGCGCCCAGCATCACGCGGCCCATCCGCACGCGCTTCAGGCCGATCACTTCGAGGCCGACCAGCTCGCACATGCGGCGGATCTGGCGCTTCTTGCCTTCGCGCAGCACGAAACGCAGCTGCTCGCCGTTTTGCCAGCTGACCTGCGCAGGCTTCAGCGGCACGTCGTCGAGCGAGAGGCCGTGGCGAAGCAGCGCGAGGCTTTCCGGCGGGAAATGGCTTTCGACGTCGGTGGTGTGCTCGCCGTACGACACGCGCACCAGATACTCCTTGTCGATCTCCGAATGGCCGCCTATCAACTGCTTGGCGATGCGGCCGTCCTGCGTCAGCACCAGCAGGCCCGTCGAATCGATGTCCAGACGTCCGGCCGGCGCGAGTTGGCGCAGATGCGCAACGGAGAAGCGAATGTCCGAGCGGTCGCCTTCCCAGCGGTTTTCCGGCGTAACCAGCGTGATGGCCGGCTGATAGCCGTCTTCCGCCTGGCCCGACACGAAACCCACGGTCTTGTGAATCAGGACCGTCACCTGGCTCGCCTGCGCGGCCTCGGCGGCGGGGTCGATCTCGATTCGCTGATCCGAACGAACCTTGGTGCCGAGCGTGTCGATCCGCTCGCCGTCGACCAGTACCCAGCCTTTTTCGATCCATTCGTCGGCTTCGCGGCGCGAACACAGGCCGAGTTCGGACATCAGCTTCGACAAGCGCAAGGTGCCTGGCGCATCTTCGTAATCGCGGCGCGGTGTGCGCGGCGAGGCGTCGGCGTCCCGTTCAATTTTGGCTGAGGACGGGCCGCGCGGCTTGTCGGCGCGTGCTGGGCGGTCGTTGTCGCCGAAGCGGCGTGCGGCGGCTGGCAGTGCTTTGTCGAAGCCGCGGGCAGGGCGGTCGTTACGTTCCGTGCGCTCCCCGCGCTCGGCTCGCGGCGGCCGATCGCCGAATTCGCGTTTTGCGGGCGCTCGCTCGCCACGCCCACCACGGTCGTCGCGTGGCGCGCGGGCGGGTCGGTCCGCGCGGTCGCCGTAACCGCTTTTGACGGGTTTCGCGAATGTGCGCTCACCCCGATCGGACGAGCCGCGCTCGCCTTCGTAACGGCGCGGTGCGCTGTCGCTGCGCGACGGCCGCTCGCCGGTGCGGCGCTCTTGCGGGGCGCCGCGGTCGCTGCCGAAGCGCGGCCGATCGGACGCATCGCGCTCACGGCGCAGTCCGCCTTCCGACGGCCGGCCGGCACCAGGGCGGGCACCACTGAATGAGCGACGCTCGCCATCGTCGCGACGCGGCACACGGCTGCCTTCGAAACTGCGCGGCGCACGCTCACTGCGATCCGCGCTGCCTTCGAAGCGGCGGGGGGCGCGCTCGGACCGCTCGCCGTCGGGACGACGCGGCGCGCGCTCACCGCGATCCGATCCGCCTTCGAAGCGTCGCGGCGCCCGTTCGCTACGATCGCCGCTGCCTTCAAAGCGGCGTGGGGCGCGCTCGCTACGATCGCCGCCGCCTTCAAAGCGTCGCGGCGCACGCTCGGTGCGTTCGCCTTCTGCCCGGCGTGGAGCTCGTTCGCTACGATCACCGCCGCCTTCGAAGCGTCGCGGCGCACGCTCGCTGCGTTCGCCTTCTGCACGGCGTGGGGCTCGTTCACTACGTTCAGCGCCGCCGTCAAATCGCCTCGGCGCCCGTTCGCCACGCTCAACATCGGCCCGGCGCGGGACACCGCCCGCACCCTCACGCCGCGGCGGGCGATCCGACGTCGCCCGGCGCGCCGCGCCAGTACCGGCCGCGTCCCGCTCACGCGAAAACGACCCTTCGGCCCGCGCCGGACGCGCGCCGGCGCCCGCTGGCCGCTTGCCGCCGCCCGCCGCTGTGCCTTCACCGCGCGCCCCGCTAAAACCCGTCGCGGACGCCGACGGCTTCGGTCCCACCGGGCGCGTCGGCTTACGCGCCGATGCGCTTCCGGTACGGACAGGGGCGCGTTCGGACGAAGCCGGCCGCGGGTGCTTGGCTGTTAATTTGACTCGCATGAAATCTCACACTGCGATCGCGCGCAGCAGTTCGGTCTCGACCTGAATTTGCAGGCGGTTGTCCGACAGACCGTGTCCATCCAGCAGGAACACGTCTTCGACGCGTTCGCCGAGCGTATTGATCCGCGCCGAAGAGACGCCGACCCGATGCTCGGCCAGCACGCGCGCGATCGAATAAAGAAGGCCTGGCCGGTCGTTGGCCGACACGGACAGGATGTAGTATTGGCCGCGCTCGTCGGCCCGAAGATCGACGCGCGGCGTAACAGGGAAAGTCCGCGACAGCCTCGACAGACGGCCTTTCGACGGTCCCGGCAGCAGTGTGCCGTCGCCCGTCAGGCGTGCGGTCAGTTCCTGTTCGACCAGATTGGCAATATCGCGATAATGCACGTCTTCTTCGGTATGCGCGACGAGGAAATTATCGAGCGCGTACCCGTGACGGGTCGTGCTGACCCGCGCATCGAGCACCGACAGGCCGTTGCGGTCGAAATACGCGCAAATGGCGGCGAACAGGTCGGGCTGGTCCTTCACGTAAACCAGCACCTGGAGCGCCTCGCCGATCGGCGCCGGCCGGGCGCGCACGATCGGGGTCGGCGTTTCGACGTGGCGGTACAGCACGCGTGTCTGCCACGCGATATCCGCTGCGTCGTGGCGCAGGAAGTAGCCGATATCCAGCTTGTCCCATAGCGCCTTTTGTGCGCTTTCCGGCACGGTTTCGAGGCGCAGCAGCGCAAGCGCCTCTTCCTGACGCGACTTCAGTTCGGAATGCGCGTCAGGCCGTGCGCCGCCGAGCACCGCCAGCGTCGAGCGATACAGGTCTTCGAGCAGCTTGGCTTTCCACGTATTCCAGACTTTCGGGCTAGTGCCGCGAATGTCGGCGACGGTCAGCAGGTAAAGCGCCGTCAGACGCCGTTCATTGCCGACCAGTTCCGCAAACCGCTTGATCACCTCAGGGTCGCTCGTGTCCTGCTTCTGCGCGACCTGGCTCATGGTCAGGTGCTGCTGGACCAGCCAGACGACCAGTTCGCCGTCGTCGCCCTCGATGCCGTGGCTGCGGCAAAAGCGCCGCGCGTCGGCCATGCCGAGCACCGAATGGTCGCCGCCGCGGCCCTTGGCGATATCGTGAAACAGCGCCGCGACGTACAGCACCCACGGCTGATCGAAATTGGCGATCAACTGGCTGCAGAACGGATATTCGTGCGCGTGCTCGGCCACCGCGAAACGGCGCAGGTTGCGCAGCACCATCAGGATGTGCTGATCGACCGTGTAGACGTGATACAGGTCGTGTTGCATCTGCCCGACGATGCGCCGGAAATTCAGCAGATAGCGCCCAAGCACGCTGGTCTGGTTCATCAGCCGCAGCGCGTGCGTGATGCCGGCCGGCTGCTTCAGGATGTTCATGAAGAGGCGCCGGTTTGCCGGGTCGCGCCGCCAGTGCTGATCCATCACGTCGCGGGCGTTGTAGATCGCGCGCAGCGTGCGCGCCGACAAGCCTTTTACGCCCGGCGTCTGCTCGTACAGCAGGAAGGCTTCGAGAATCGCGTTCGGTTCGCGTTCGAACACGTCGTCGCTGGCGATTTCAAGCATGCCTTGCTTCTCGACGAAGCGGTCGGACAGCACGCGCGTAATGCCGCTCGTGCTGGGGAAGAGTTGCGCTTCGATGTTCTGGATCAGGATCGTCGCGAGCTGCGTGACGGCCTTGGCCGACCAGTAATAGCGGCGCATCAGCTGTTCGCTGGCGCGCTTGGTGGCGGTCGGCTTGTAGCCGAAGCTCTCGGCCACGGGCGTTTGCAGGTCGAATACCAGAATGTCCTGACGGCGGCCTGCAATCACGTGCAAGCGGGCGCGCAGCGCTTTCAGGAAGCCTTCGTTGCGGCGCAGTTCGCGCGCTTCGCGCTCGGTAATCAGGCCGCGTGCCTCGAGTTCGCGCCAGCTGCTGCCGAAGCCGGCCGCCTGGGTGATCCACAGAATCAGTTGCAGATCGCGCAGGCCGCCCGGGCTTTCCTTGATGTTCGGCTCGAGCGCATACGGCGTGTCCTGGAACTTGGCGTGCCGCTGGCGCATTTCCAGCACTTTCGCCTGGAAAAATGCGCGCGGGTCGAGCGCTTCGCGGTAACGCCGCACGAAGTCGTCGAATAGTGGGGCGCTGCCGGTGATGCGCCGCGCTTCGAGCAGCGAAGTGCGCACGGTAACGTCGTTGGCGGCTTCTTCCAGACACTGCGACACGCTGCGCACGCTGCTGCCGAGTTCCAGCCCCAGGTCCCACGCGAGGCTGATGAAGCGTTCGATGCGCGCTTCCAGATGGGCAATCGGCGCGTCCGGCAGCAAGACCAGGATATCGATGTCCGAATGCGGCGCGAGTTCGCCTCGTCCATAGCCGCCCACGGCCAGCAGCGCCAGCTCGGACGGCAGTTCGCAGGTGTTCCAGGCGGCGCGCAGCGAATCGTCGGTGGCGCGCGCGAGGGCGGCCATCAGCGCATCGACGTTGGTGGCCGTCTTGAAGCGTTCCAGCAACTGGGCTTTGGCCACTTTGTAGTCCGCCTTGAGCGACGTGGCATGGGATTGGGCGACGACTGGAACACTACTCATTGGCAGGCGGGCGAGTGGGGGCGGAAAGCGGTCAGGCAGTGGCGGCCACCACCGGCGGGCGCGCTGGCGTGCCGGCGGAGACGGTCAGCACGTCGTAGCCGGTTTCCGTGACGAGCACGGTGTGCTCCCACTGCGCCGACAGGCTGCGGTCCTTGGTCTTGACGGTCCACTGGTCCGGCATGGTGCGGATCTCGCGACGGCCGGCGTTGATCATCGGCTCGATCGTGAAAATCATGCCCGCCTGCAATTCGAGCCCGGTGCCCGGGCGGCCGTAGTGCAGAATCTGCGGATCTTCGTGGAACACCGTGCCGATGCCGTGGCCGCAGTATTCGCGCACCACGCTGTAGCCCTGCGCTTCGGCATGCTTCTGGATCGCGTAGCCGATGTCGCCCAGATGTGCGCCAGGGCGCACCTGATCGATGCCGAGCCACATGCATTCGTAAGTGGTCTGCACGAGGCGTTTGGCCAGGATCGACCCTTCGCCGACGATGAACATCCGGCTCGTGTCGCCGAAATAGCCTTCCTTGATCACGGTGACGTCGATATTCAGCGCGTCGCCGTTCTTCAGCGTCTTGTCGCCCGGAATGCCGTGGCAGATCACGTCGTTGACCGAGATGCAGGTGGCTTTCGGATAGGGCGGATAGCCGGGCGGCTGGTAATTCAGCGGCGCCGGAACCGTGCCCTGTACCTTGAGCATGTATTCGTGGCACAGCCGGTCGAGTTCGCCGGTGGTGATGCCGGCCGTGACGAGCGGCGTGATGTAGTCGAGCACCTCGCTTGCAAGCTTGCAGGCGACGCGCATTTGCGCGATATCGTGTTCGTTTTTGAGCGTAATAGCCATGGGTCGGGCCTGAAATGCGATTTATCCGGGGATTATCGCACCATATTCCGGCCGCCGCAGGCTTTTGCGATAGGGCCGGCGCGCTTTGCGGCCATGTCCCTGGCGTGTTTCGGGCACCTTGAACGCGGCTGCAAGGCTGGTTTTTGCGGGTGCGGATCGAAACTGGCCTTCGGTCGCGCCGCTGCCGGTCGCGCGCTGTTGAAGGCCGGTCGCAAAAAGGCAGGTGCAACCCGGCCGCGGCAAACAGGAGCTACCGCGCGGGTTGAGTCGGTCGATAGTCGCGTGCTATAATCTCTGGCTAAGTCGATCCTTGTTCTCATTTGTGCTGTATAGCTGCGGCGTAACGTGGCGAGAGAGCAAGGGAGGCCGCTGCTCATGGCGATAGTTGCCTGCGCCATGAGTGAGGCAGTACCAGGCAGCAGACTCAAGGCAGCAGACTCGCAAGCCGGCGCACCCAGGGTGTCCGTCGCGTTCAGCCGGAGAAGGCAGGCGCGGCCGATACGGCAGCCGGCTTAAGACCCAACCCTCGCGGAGAATTTCATGGCAGTTACCATGCGTCAAATGCTGGAAGCCGGTGTCCACTTCGGTCACCAAACGCGCTTCTGGAACCCGAAGATGGCTCCTTTCATTTTCGGTCATCGCAACAAGATTCACATCATCAACCTCGAAAAGACGCTGCCGATGTACAACGACGCGCTGAAGTACGCGCGTCAACTGGCGGCGAATCGCGGCACGATTCTGTTCGTCGGCACGAAGCGTCAATCGCGCGACACGATCGCTGAAGAGGCGCAACGCGCTGGCATGCCGTATGTCAACGCACGCTGGCTCGGCGGCATGCTGACCAACTTCAAGACGCTGAAGGTCTCGATCAAGCGCCTGAAGGACATGGAAGCAGCGCTGGAAGCAGGCGAAACCGAACGCATGAGCAAGAAAGAAGCGCTGCTGTTCGAACGCGAAATGCTCAAGCTGCAAAAGTCGATCGGCGGCGTGAAGGACATGGGCGGCATTCCGGACGCGATCTTCGTGGTCGACGTCGGCTACCACAAGATTGCCGTCACCGAAGCGAACAAGCTCGGCGTGCCGGTCATCGCCGTGGTCGATACGAACCACTCGCCGGAAGGCGTGGACTACGTGATCCCGGGTAACGACGACGCCAGCAAGGCTGTCGCTCTGTACACGGCTGGCGTGGCTGACGCTATCCTGGAAGGCCGTGCGAACGCGGTCAACGAGGTGGTGCAAGCTGCCCGTGGCGGTGAAGGCGACGAGTTCGTCGAGGTTAACGGGGAAGCGTAAAGCTACCCCGTGTCCGGCAAAAAAGGGGGCTTTCTACAGGCCCCCTTTTTTTAAGCCGCGACATTGTGGTGGGGCGTCGCAAACGATGCCCGAAACGTTGTTTGTAAAAAATACGCACAACGCTGAAACGAATTCTTGCCGCCGGTATCGAAGTCCGGGCGGCGTGTGACAGACGGAACTCAAGGAGCAAATGATGGCGGCAATTACCGCAAGCATGGTTGCAGAACTGCGCGCGAAGACCGACGCGCCGATGATGGAATGCAAGAAGGCGCTGACGGAAGCCGAAGGCGACATGGCGCGTGCTGAAGAGCTGCTGCGCGTGAAGCTGGGCAACAAGGCCAGCAAGGCAGCGTCGCGCGTGACGGCTGAAGGCGTGGTTGCATCGTTCATCGGCGGCAACGCTGGTTCGCTGGTCGAACTGAACTGCGAAACCGACTTCGTTTCGAAGAACGACGACTTCCTGGCTTTCTCGAAGCAGATCGCTGAGCTGGTCGCTACGCAAAACCCGGCTGACGTCGCCGCTCTGTCGGCGCTGCCGCTGGACGGCTCGACGGTCGACGCAGTGCGTCTGGCGCTGGTCGGCAAGATCGGCGAAAACCTGTCGATCCGCCGTTTCGTGCGTTTCGAAACCTCGAACAAGCTGGCAGCGTACCTGCACGGCACGCGTATCGGCGTGCTGGTCGAGTACACCGGCGCGGACGAGCAGGTCGGCAAGGACGTCGCAATGCACATTGCGGCAATGAAGCCGGTCTCGTTGTCGTCGGAAGACGTGCCGGCGGATCTGATCGCCAAGGAACGCAGCATCGCTGAACAGAAGGCTGCCGAATCGGGCAAGCCGGCTGAAATCGTCGCCAAGATGGTCGACGGCAGCGTGCAGAAGTACCTGAAGGAAGTGTCGCTGCTGAACCAGACGTTCGTTAAGAACGACAAGCAGACGATCGAACAGATGCTGAAGGCCGGCAACTCGAGCGTGCAGAAGTTCGCGTTGTTCGTGGTCGGCGAAGGCATCGAGAAGAAGCAGGACGACTTCGCAGCCGAAGTGGCCGCTCAAGTCGCTGCTGCAAAGCAGCAATAAGTCTCGCGTAAGTTTTACCGCAGTACCGTTGGACCCGCGGCGGAGCAAGACTTTGCCGCGGTCGGCAGCGCCGCAAGGCTGCGCGCGGGTTGACCCTCGCCGCGCAGCCGCCGCAGGCGAACCTTGGGGTTCGTGAATTTGGCGGCGCTTGCCCGAATCAGCATTTCACCCCTACATTAGTCCCTTGTTGTTGCCCTGTTCTGCGCGATCTGGATATCTCTATGCCCACTGCCTATAAACGCGTCCTGCTCAAACTCTCCGGCGAAGCTCTGATGGGCGACGATGCCTTCGGCATCAATCGCGCGACCATCGAACGAATGGTGGCGGACGTGGCCGAAGTGGTTCGGCTCGGTACGCAGTTGGCCGTGGTGATCGGCGGCGGCAATATTTTCCGCGGCGTCGCGGGCGGCGCGGCCGGCATGGACCGTGCCACGGCCGACTACATGGGTATGTTGGCCACGATGATGAACGCGTTGGCGCTGCAGGACGCAATGCGCCACGCCGGTATCGAAGCGCGCGTGCAATCCGCGCTGCGCATGGACCAGGTGGTTGAGCCGTACATCCGCCCGCGTGCGATTCGCCAGCTCGAAGAAGGCAAAGTCGTGATTTTCGCGGCCGGTACCGGCAACCCGTTCTTTACGACGGACACGGCCGCTGCGCTGCGCGGCGCGGAAGTCGGCGCGGAAGTCGTGCTGAAAGCCACCAAGGTGGACGGCGTCTATTCGGCCGACCCCAAGAAAGACCCGAGCGCGACCCGTTACACCACGATCAGCTTCGACGAAGCGATCGGCCGCAATCTGCAGGTGATGGACGCTACGGCGTTCGCGCTGTGCCGCGACCAGAAGCTGCCGATCCGCGTGTTTTCGATCGTCAAGCCGGGCGCGCTCAAGCGCATTGTACTGGGCGAGGACGAGGGCACCCTCGTCCACGTGTAAACTCTCGTTCACATAACGTGGGCTTTGACGCGAGCCCAGGCCGCCGTCTTTCGCGCGCGCTGGCCGGCTCGCACCGTTTTGAAGGTTCGGAGGTTTAAAAATGTCTGTGGCTGATATCAGGAAGGGCGCTGAACAAAAGATGCAGCGCTCGATCGACGCGTTCAAGAACGATTTGTCGAAGATCCGTACGGGCCGTGCGCACACGGGCCTGCTCGATCACATCCAGTGCGACTACTACGGTTCGCCGGTGCCGATTTCGCAGGTTGCGAACCTGACGCTGATCGACGCACGCACGATCGGCGTGCAGCCGTGGGAAAAGAAGATGGTCCAGGTCGTCGAAAAGGCGATCCGTGAATCGGACCTCGGTCTGAATCCGGCCACCCAGGGCGACGTGATCCGCGTGCCGATGCCCGCGCTGACCGAAGAACGCCGCCGCGAACTGACCAAAGTGGTCAAGAGCGAAGCGGAAACGGCCAAGGTGGCAGTGCGCAACCTGCGCCGCGATGCAAACGAGCAACTCAAAAAGCTCGTGAAAGACAAAGAAATTTCAGAAGACGACGAGCGTCGTGCAGGTGACGACGTCCAGAAGCTGACGGACAAGTTCGTCGCTGAAATCGACAAACTCGTGGTGACCAAAGAAGCCGAGATCATGACGGTCTGAGGCCGGTTGGCTCTCAAGAAAACGCCGGGCCGCCCCAGGTTTTCCGCCCCGCAGGAAGTCCCCTTGGGGGATTGCCCCCTCGGGGGCTTGGCGCGAAGTGCCAAGTTTGGGGGCACTCAGTATTTTCAGGGTTTCCACTTCTTTTTTTGCAGTCACTGTCCCGACGGCCATGACCTATACCAGCTCAACCGTGCGCGTGCCTGATGTCGCAGCGGTGCCGCGACATATCGCGATCATCATGGACGGCAACGGCCGTTGGGCGACCCAGCGGCGCCTGCCGCGCGTGGCCGGCCATACGCGCGGCGTCGACGCGGTGCGCTCGGCCGTCGAGGCTTGCGCACGCCAGGGCGTCGAATATCTGACGCTGTTCGCTTTCAGTTCGGAAAACTGGCGCCGTCCGACCGACGAAGTGTCGTTCCTGATGCGCCTGTTCGTCACGGCGCTCGAGCGCGAAATCGGCAAGCTGCACGCGAACGGCATCCGTCTGCGGGTTGTCGGCGATCTGTCGAAGTTCGACACGCGCATCCGCGATCTGATCAAGCGCGCGGAAACCAAAACCGCGCGCAATACCCGTCTCACGCTGACCATCGCCGCCAATTACGGCGGCCGCTGGGACATCATGCAGGCTACCCGCAAGCTGGCCGAGCAATCGGCGCTGGCGGGGCAGGCGGTCGATATCAACGAGGAATCGTTCGCCGAACACCTGTCGATGGCCTATGCGCCCGAGCCGGATCTCTTCATCCGCACCGGCGGCGAGCGCCGCGTCAGCAACTTCCTGCTGTGGCAACTCGCGTACACCGAGTTCTACTTCACCGACACCTTCTGGCCGGATTTCGACGCCGACGCCCTCGGCCACGCCATCGCTTCGTACGCGGAGCGTGAGCGCCGCTTCGGCCGCACCAGCGCTCAACTCGAGCCGCAATCGCAGAACGTCGATTCGCTTCCATGCTAAAAACCCGTGTCATCACGGCGATCATCCTGCTGGCGGTATTCCTGCCGGTCACGTTGTTCGCGCCGGTGGGCGCGTTCGGCGCACTGATCGCATTCGTCGTCGTGTTCGCTGCGTGGGAATGGGCCCGTCTGTTGAAGCTCGGCGGCGCCGGCCCGGTCATTTACGCGCTGATTGCCGCGGTGGCGCTGGTCGCGAGCACGCGCCCCGGCACCGGCGTCGAAGAGTCGCGGCCGCTGTTTCAGGCGGCTGCCATCTTCTGGGTGATCGCAGGGCCGTTCGTGCTGTTGCGCAAGCCGACGCTCGCGCAGGGCGCGTGGCGTGCATTTCTATTCCTTGCCGGCATTGTGATATTCGTCGCGTGCTGGCATGCTCTCGTCGCCGCGCGCATGAAGGGTGTGCCGTTCGTGCTGTCGTTGCTGCTATTGGTATGGCTGGCTGATATCGGCGCATACTTCTCAGGTAAAGCCTTCGGAAAACATAAGCTCGCGTCTGCCATCAGCCCGGGTAAAACCTGGGAGGGCGCGATCGGCGGCTGGCTGGTGGTGATGATCGTCGCGGCGGCGGCGGTCTTTTTGCACGCGTTCGAGCCGACCCTGTATTCTGCGCTGCTGGCGCAATTGGGCGCCGTGCGCACGCTGCTCGCACTGACCGTGCTGGTGGCATTCAGCGTGGTGGGCGACCTGTTCGAATCGATGTTGAAACGCCAGGCCGGAGTCAAGGATTCAAGCGGCCTGTTGCCAGGGCACGGTGGCGTGCTCGATCGCATCGACGCATTGTTGCCGGTGCTGCCGCTTGCCATGCTGCTCGTCGGCTAGAGAAAGAGATATGCAAAAACGTCTGACATTGCTCGGTTCCACGGGCTCGATTGGAGATAGTACGCTCGACGTCGTCGCGCGACATCCCGAGCGCTTTTCGGTTTACGCACTCTCCGCGCATCGCAACGGCGACAAGCTCGTCGAACAATGCCTGCGCTTTCAGCCCGAAGTCGCCGTAGTCGGTGACGCCGATACGGCCGCGCGGGTCGCGGCGAAGCTGCGCGAAGCCGGCTGCAAGACCGAAGTCACGTTCGGGCCGCAAGCGCTTGTCGACGTGTCGAAGAGCGACGGATGCGATACGGTGGTGGCGGCGATCGTCGGCGCCGCGGGCCTTGCGCCGAGCCTTGCCGCGGCGCGCGCCGGCAAGCGCATTCTGCTCGCCAACAAGGAAGCGCTGGTGATGTCCGGCGCGATCTTCATGGACGCGGTGCGCGACAACGGCGCGGTGCTGCTGCCGGTGGACAGCGAACACAACGCGATTTTCCAATGCCTGCCGCGCGAAGCCGCGGCGCATGGCGGTGTGTCGAAGATCATTCTGACAGCCTCGGGCGGCCCGTTCCGCGCCCGCGAACCGGCCACGCTCGTCGACGTCACGCCGGAAGAGGCCTGCAAGCATCCGAACTGGGTCATGGGTCGCAAGATTTCCGTGGACTCGGCCACGATGATGAACAAGGGTCTCGAAGTGATCGAGGCGCACTGGCTGTTCGGCCTGTCGGGCGAACGTATCGACGTGCTGATTCATCCGCAGAGCGTGATCCACTCGCTGGTGTCGTACGCCGACGGCTCGGTGCTCGCACAACTCGGCAACCCGGACATGCGCACGCCGATCGCGCACGCGCTGGCGTTTCCGGATCGGGTCGATTCGGGCGTCGCGCAACTGGATCTGGCGGAGGTCGCGTCGCTGTCGTTCGAAAAGCCGGACTACACGCGCTTTCCGTGTCTCGCGCTCGCCATGAAGGCGCTGGCCGAAGGCGGGGTCGCGAGCGCGGCCTTGAATGCCGCAAACGAAATCGCTGTTGAAGCGTTCCTGTCGCGCCAGGTCGGCTTCATGGCGATTGCCCAGGTGGTCGACGCGGTGCTCAACGCGTTGCCGAACCGCAGCGCGCATGCGCTCGAAGACGTGATCGAAGCTGACGCCGCCGCGCGTCGCGCCGCTGCCGAATTCATCGCGCGTCTGCCGGACGGCGCTCGTCGCACGGAACGCGCCGTCCAGTGAGGCGCTTATGAATCTGCTGATCGAACTGCTTGCCTTCGCGGTCGCGATTGGCGTACTCGTGGTCGTTCACGAATACGGCCATTACAGCGTTGCGCGCCTGTGCGGCGTGCGCGTGCTGCGCTTTTCGATTGGCTTTGGCAAGCCGCTGTTCCAATGGGTGAGCCCGAAGACGGGTACCGAATGGACTGTTGCCGCGTTGCCGCTCGGCGGCTATGTGAAGATGCTCGACGAGCGCGAGACGGGCGCGCCGATTGCCGCTGAAGCGTTGCCGTATGCGTTTAACCGGCAGTCGGTGTGGCGCCGTATCGCGATTGTCACGGCCGGGCCCGTAGCCAATTTCCTGCTGGCTATCGTGCTGTTCGCGCTCGTGTTCGCGACCGGCGTGACGGAACCCGCGGCCGTGGTCGCGGCACCCGCGCCGAATACGCCGGCGGCTTTGGCCGGTTTCGACGGCGGCGAAACCATCGTCGCGGTGCGCGCCGAGAATGCCGGTGAATCGGAGCCGGTGCGTTCATGGTCGGACCTGCGCTGGAAACTGTTGGGCGCGGCCTTCGATCACAGGCGTGTCGTGCTGAGCGCAAAGGATGCTCACGGCACCTCGGATTTCCAGCTCGATCTGCGCGGCATCACCGAGAAAGAGGTCGACGACGACTTTATGTCGCATCTCGGCTTCGAGCCGGGCGGTGGCAAGCTGACGGTCGCGGGTGTGCAGCCCGGCAGCGCGGCGCAAAAGGCAGGCCTTGTAGCCGGTGACCGCTTGCACGCGGTCGACGGCATGCCCACCGACAATGCCACGGCATTCATCGCGTATGTGAAATCGCACGCCGGCAAGCCGCTCACGCTGCAAGTGGAGCGCGGCGGGCAAGGTACGCAAGCTACGCAGGCCGCAGGCAAGCTCGAAGACATCCGCATCGTGCCGCAGTCGCAGCGCGACGATGCGACGGGTCAGCAGATCGGCCGCATCGGTGCGGAACTGGCGACCCAGGTGCCGTCGATCGACGTGCGTTATGGGCCGATCGAGAGTCTGCAACTGGGCGCGCGCCGCACCTGGGATCTCGCGGTGTACTCGGTGCGCATGTTCGGCCGGATGATCGTCGGCGAGGCTTCGCTGAAGAATCTGTCCGGTCCGGTGACGATCGCCGATTACGCAGGAAAGAGCGCACGTCTGGGTCCTTCTGCATTCCTGTCGTTCCTGGCCCTTGTCAGTATTAGTCTCGGTGTACTGAACCTGTTACCAATTCCGGTATTGGACGGGGGTCATCTGTTATATTATTTGGTTGAAGCTGTGACCGGCAAAGTTGTCTCCGATCGCTGGCAACTCGTTTTTCAGAGGGCGGGGCTCGCCTGCATCGTCGCGTTGTCGGCGATCGCGCTGTTCAACGATCTGGCTCGTTTAATCCATTTTTAAAGTGTCCGGCGGCGCTCACGATGGCGACCGCCTGACCTGATGCAGCTATACACACTGGGGAAGCACGTTGTTTAAACCTCATCGCTTTGTTCCAAAGACGGTTATAGCCGCGGCGTTCGCCGCGCATGGGTTGGTTGCTCACGCAACGACGCCCTTCGTGGTGCAAGACATCCGGATCGAGGGATTGCAACGCGTCGAACCTGGTACCGTGTTCGCGTACCTGCCGATCAAGCAAGGCGACACCTTTAGCGACGACAAGGCTTCCGAAGCCATTCGCGCGTTGTACGCCACCGGCTTCTTCAACGACGTCAAGATCGCGACCGAAGGCAACGTAGTCATCGTGCAGGTGCTGGAGCGTCCGGCGATCGGCACGATCGATTTCGCCGGCATCCATGAATTCGACAAGGAAAACCTGACCAAGGCGCTGCGCGCGGTCGGTTTGTCGCAGGGCCGGTACTACGACAAGGCGCTGGTCGACAAGGCTGAGCAGGAACTGAAGCGCCAGTATCTGACGCGCGGCTACTACGCCGCCGAAGTCACCACCACGATCACGCCGATCGACCGCAACCGCGTGTCGGTACTGTTCTCGGTGGCCGAAGGCCCGAGCGCGAAGATCCGCCAGATCAACTTCATCGGCAACAAGGCGTTCAGCACCGGTACGCTGCGCGACGAAATGCAGCTGTCCACGCCGAACTGGTTCTCGTGGTACACGAAGAACGACCTGTACGCGAAAGACAAGCTCACCGGCGACCTCGAGAACGTCCGCTCGTATTACCTGAATCGCGGCTATCTCGAGTTCAACATCGAATCGACCCAGGTGTCGATCACGCCGGACAAGAAGGACATGTATCTGACGGTCACGCTGCATGAAGGCGAGCCGTACACGATTTCGAACATCAAGTTGGCGGGCAATCTGCTCGACCGCGAGGCGGAGCTGTCCAAGCTCATCAAGATCAAACCAGGTGACCGCTTCTCGGCTGAAAAGCTGCAAGCCACCACCAAGGCGATCGTCGACAAGCTCGGCGAATACGGCTATGCGTTCGCTACCGTCAACGCACAGCCGCAGATCGATCAGGCCAACCACAAGGTCGACCTGACGCTGCAAGTGGATCCGAGCCGCCGCGTGTACGTGCGCCGCATCAACGTGGTCGGCAACACACGCACCCGCGACGAAGTGGTGCGTCGCGAAATGCGCCAGCTCGAAAGCTCGTGGTTCGACTCGAACCGTCTCGCGCTGTCGAAAGACCGGATCAACCGTCTCGGCTACTTCACCGACGTGGACGTGACCACCACGCCTGTGGAAGGCACGCCGGACCAGGTCGACGTGGACGTCAAGGTGGCCGAAAAGCCGACCGGCGCAATCACGCTGGGTGCAGGCTTCTCGTCGACCGACAAGGTGGTGCTGTCCGCGGGCGTGTCGCAGGACAACGTGTTCGGTTCGGGCACGAGTCTCGCGGTGAACGTGAATACCGCCAAGACGTACCGTACGCTGACGGTCACGCAAGTTGACCCGTACTTCACGGTCGACGGCATCAAGCGGATTACCGACGTCTACTACCGTACGTACCAGCCGCTGTACTACTCGACGGATTCGAGCTTCAAGATCGTCACGATCGGCGGCGACCTGAAGTTCGGCATTCCGTTCTCCGAAGTCGACACGGTCTACTTCGGCGCGGGCCTCGAGCAGAACCAGCTGGATATCGACGCGAACACGCCGCAAAGCTACATCGATTATGTGAACCAGTTCGGCCGCCGCTCAACCAACGTGCCGATCACGGTGGGCTGGTCGCGCGACGCGCGTGACAGCGCGCTGGTGCCGAGCCGCGGTTACTTCACGCAGGCGAACGCCGAATACGGCACGCCGATCGGCGGCACGCAGTACTACAAGGCCGACATCAACGCGCAGTACTATTACTCGTTTGCGCGCGGCTTCGTGCTGGGCTTCAACTTCCAGGGCGGTTACGGTAACGGCCTCGCCGGCAAGCCTTACCCGATTTTCAAGAACTACTACGCGGGCGGTATCGGATCGGTGCGTGGCTACGAGCCGAGCTCGCTGGGTCCACGCGATGCCAAGACGAACGACCCGATCGGCGGGTCGAAGCTGCTGGTGGGTAACGTCGAACTGACGTTCCCGCTGCCGGGCACGGGCTACGACCGCACGCTGCGCGTCTTCACGTTCCTCGACGGCGGTAACGTCTGGGGGACGGAGGGCAACAGCATCGGCGCGAACGGCCTGCGTTACGGCTATGGTGTCGGCCTGGCGTGGATCTCGCCGATCGGCCCGCTCAAGCTCAGCCTGGGCTTCCCGCTCACGAAGCACACCGGCGACCAGTATCAGAAATTCCAGTTCCAGATTGGGACGGCATTCTGATCCGGCGGCGGGCGACCCCGGCGACGGGCGGCTCCCGACGGTGGGCCCGGCCAAACTACAGTATCGAGAGGATGACTTTGCGAACCGGTATGTTTTCGAAACGTGTGGCGTGCGCACTGGCGCTGGCAATGACCTTGGGTGTGGGCGTGGCGCACGCGCAGGAAGCCAGGATCGCCGCGGTGAATTCGGACCGCATCCTGCGCGAATCGGCTGCCGCGAAGGCCGCGCAGGTCAAGCTCGAGGCCGAGTTCGCCAAGCGTGACAAGGACCTGGCCGACATGGCGCAGAAGCTGAAGTCGATGTCCGATTCGCTCGACAAGAACGGCGCGTCGATGTCGGCGGCTGATCGCGCACAGAAGCAGCGCGATCTGTCGCAGCTGGATACCGACTTCCAGCGCAAGCAACGCGAGTTCCGCGAAGACCTGAACCAGCGCCGCAACGAAGAGCTGGCGGCGGTGCTCGATCGCGCCAACAAGGTGATCAAGCAGATCGCCGAGGCGCAGCACTACGACCTGATCGTTCAGGAAGCGGTGTACGTGAGCCCGCGCATCGATATTACCGATCAGGTCCTCAAGGCGCTCGCGGCGTCGGGCAACTGAACGCGCCGGGCGGCCCGTAGAACCGGGCCGCGGAACTGACAAGCTGGACTGAACTGCAGGAGACAGGATAGGCATGGCATTTACGCTCGAGGACATCGTCCAGCGGTTCGGCGGTGAAGTAGTCGGAGACGGTTCGCAGCGCGTTAGCAGTCTGGCGCCGCTCGACCAGGCAGGCCCGAACCAGTTGGCGTTCCTCGCCAATCCGAAGTATTTGTCGCAGGTCGAGACGACCCGTGCGGGCGCGGTGTTGATCAACGCCGACGACCTCGTCAAGCTCGGCTCCCGCGACGCCCGTAACTTCATCGTCACGCCGAATCCGTACGCTTACTTCGCGCGCGTCGCGCAAACCTTCATCGACATGGCTGCGCCCAAGCCGGTGCCCGGCGTGCATCCGAGTGCGACGATCGATCCGTCGGCGCAGATTGCCGCGAGCGCGGTGGTCGGTCCGCATGTCACGGTGGAAGCGGGCGCGGTGATCGGCGAGAATGCGCGGCTAGACGCCAATGTGTTCATCGGCCGCGGCACGCAGATCGGCGCGAGTTCGCACCTGTATCCGAATGTCGCGGTGTACCACGGCTGCAAGCTCGGCGAGCGCGTGATCGTGCATGCGGGCGCGGTGATCGGTTCGGACGGTTTCGGCTTCGCGCCTGATTTCGTCGGCGACGGCGACGCGCGTACTGGCAGCTGGGTGAAGATTCCGCAGGTCGGCGGCGTGTCGATTGCGGAGGACGTCGAAATCGGCGCGAACACCACGATCGACCGTGGCGCAATGGCTGACACGATCATCGAAGCGTGCGTGAAGATCGACAACCTCGTGCAGATCGGCCACAACTGCAAGGTCGGTGCCTACACTGTGATCGCCGGTTGCGCGGGGATCGCCGGAAGCACGACCATTGGCCGCCATTGCATGATCGGCGGCGCGGTCGGCATCGCCGGGCACGTCACGCTGGCCGATTATGTGATCGTCACGGCGAAGTCGGGCGTCTCGAAGTCGCTGTTGAAGCCCGGCCTGTACACCAGCGCTTTTCCGGCCGTGAACCATGCGGACTGGAACAAGAGCGCCGCTTTGCTGCGTAACATCGACAAACTGCGCGACCGTATCAAGGCCCTTGAAGCGGGTGCCGCGGCCGACGGATCGGTCAAGGCAGCCGGTGGTGCCGCGGGCGACAAAGCCTGAGATATCAGGGGCAGCCTGCCGGCACCGCGTAAAATAGCGGGCAAGCATCAAGAAGCAAGTCGGTTGCCGTGACCGGGTGGCATGGCCTCCGGGTCACGGCAACCGTCGGCAGCACGCGTTACCAACCCACCTGCACCAGCATCCGCAGTCATCATCGCGCAGTCAATGCGCGAGTAGAAACACCATGAGCACCGAAAAAATCAATCTCGACATTCATAAGATTCTCACGCTGCTGCCTCATCGTTATCCGATCCTGCTGGTCGATCGGGTGCTCGAACTCGAACCGCACAAGAGCATCAAAGCGTTGAAGAACGTGTCGATCAATGAACCGTATTTCCAGGGTCACTTTCCGACCCGCCCGGTGATGCCCGGCGTGCTGATTCTCGAGGCGCTCGCGCAAACGGCGGCGCTGCTGACGTTTTCGGAAGAGCCGAGCGATCCGTCGAACACGCTGTACCTGTTCGTGGGCATCGACAATGCACGCTTCAAGCGCGTGGTCGAACCGGGCGATCAGCTGATCCTGAACTGCACGTTCGAGCGTCACATGCGCGGTATCTGGAAGTTCAAGGCGCGCGCCGAGGTGGATGGCGTTGTGGCGGCGGAAGCCGACCTGATGTGCGCGGTGCGGCACACGGACAAGGACGCTTAAGTCGTCGGGAATTCAGCGTCGGGCAGTCAGCGGCTGGTCGCAAGCCCTGCCCAGCCCATCCAGACAACGCAACAGAATCAGAAGCGAGGACGCATGAGCAGGATTCATCCTACTGCGATCGTCGAACCGGGCGCACAACTCGACGAATCCGTCGAAATCGGACCGTATGCCGTGATCGGCGCACACGTGACGATCGGCGCACGGACCACGGTCGGTTCGCACAGCGTGATCGAAGGTCACACGACGATCGGCGAAGACAACCGGATCGGCCACTACGCATCGGTCGGCGGCCGTCCGCAGGACATGAAGTACAAGGACGAGCCGACCCGGCTCGTGATCGGCAACCGCAACACGATCCGTGAATTCACCACGATCCACACCGGTACGGTGCAGGACGCGGGTGTCACCACGCTCGGCGATGACAACTGGATCATGGCCTACGTGCACATCGGTCACGACTGCCACGTCGGCAGCAACGTCATTCTGTCGAGCAACGCGCAGATGGCCGGTCACGTGACGATCGGCGACCACGCGATCGTCGGCGGCATGTCCGGCGTGCATCAGTTCGTGCGCATCGGCGCGCATTCGATGCTGGGCGGCGCGTCGGCGCTGGTGCAGGACATTCCGCCGTTCGTCATCGCGGCAGGTAACAAGGCCGAGCCGCACGGCATCAATGTCGAAGGTCTGCGCCGCCGCGGCTTTTCGCCGGATGCGATCTCGGCGCTGCGCTCGGCGTATCGGCTGCTCTACAAGAACGGCCTGTCGCTGGAAGAAGCGAAGGTGCAGTTGCGAGAACTCGCGTCCGCGGGTGGCGATGGCGATGAACCGGTGCAAACGCTGCTCGCGTTCGTCGAAGCGTCGCAGCGCGGCATCATCCGCTAACCGATGGTATTGCAACCGAGTCCGCTGCGCGTCGCCATGGTGGCCGGCGAGCCATCCGGCGATCTGCTGGCGGCGTCGCTGCTCGACGGCCTTGCCAGCCGTCTGCCCGCCGGCACCCAGTACTACGGGATCGGCGGCCCGCGCATGATCGCTACGGGGTTCGACGCGCACTGGCCGATGGAAAAGCTGACGGTGCGCGGCTACGTCGAAGCGCTGCGGCATATCCCCGAGATTCTCGGCATCCGCAACGAGCTGAAGCGCCAGTTGCTCGCTGAGCCTCCATCGGTGTTCGTCGGCGTGGATGCGCCCGATTTCAACTTCGGCCTGGAACATCCGCTGCGCGATGCGGGCATTCCGACGGTTCACTTCGTCTGCCCGTCGATCTGGGCGTGGCGCGGCGGCCGGATCAAGAAGATCGCCAAAGCGGTCGATCATATGCTGTGCGTGTTCCCGTTCGAAACGGCGCTGCTGGAGAAGGCGGGCGTCGCGGCGTCGTACGTGGGGCACCCGCTGGCTGACGAAATCCCGTTCGAGCCCGACACGCTGGGCGCGCGCCGCACGCTCGGTCTGCCGGAAAGCGGTCCGGTCATTGCGGTGCTGCCGGGCAGCCGGCGTTCGGAAATCGATCTGATCGGTCCGACGTTCTTCGCCGCGATGGAGATGATGCAGCACCAGGAGCCAGGCTTGCGTTTCGTGATGCCGGCGGCCACGCCCGCATTGCGCGAAATGCTGCGGCCGCTGGTCGATGCGCACCCGGGTCTCGCGCTGACGATTACCGACGGCCAGTCGCAACTTGCGATGACCGCGGCGGACGCGATCCTCGTCAAGAGCGGCACGGTAACGCTCGAAGCCGCGCTGCTGAAAAAGCCAATGGTGATCTCGTACAAGGTGCCCTGGCTGACCGGTCAGATCATGCGCCGGCAAGGCTATCTGCCGTACGTCGGCTTGCCGAACATTCTGGCCGGGCGTTTCGTGGTGCCGGAAATTCTCCAGCATTTCGCCACGCCCCAAGCGCTCGCCGAGGCCACGTTGAAACAGTTGCGCGACGAAGCCAACCGGCGCACGCTGACGGAAATCTTCACGGAGATGCATCACGTGCTGAAGCAGAACACCGCGCAGCGTGCGGCGGAAGTCGTGGCGAACGTCATCGAAACGCGGAAGACGCGGCCGTGACGACTGCACGCGCACCACGCCGCAAGACCGCAGGCGTCGCCGGAGCGGCGGCCCAGCAGGCCGGCCTGAACTTCGAAGCGCCGGATGACATCGTCTGCGGCGTCGACGAAGCAGGGCGCGGACCGCTGGCCGGCCCGGTGGTCGCGGCGGCGGTCATTTTTGACCCGTCGAAACCGATGATTCGCGGCCTCGACGATTCGAAAGCGCTCACCGCCAAAAAGCGCGACGAACTGTACGACAAAATTGTCGACCGGGCGCTCGCGTATTGCATCGCGTCCGCCACCGTCGAAGAAATCGATACGCTGAATATCCTGCACGCCACGATGCTGGCGATGAAGCGCGCGGTCGAAGGCTTGTCGGTCGTGCCGACGCTCGCGAAAATCGACGGCAATCGTTGCCCGGCGCTGAGCATTCGCAGCGAGGCGATCATCGGCGGCGACGCGCTGGTCAAATCCATTTCGGCGGCGTCGATCCTCGCGAAAGTCACGCGCGACCGGATGCTGCTGCAACTGCATGAGGCCTATCCCGTCTACGGCTTCGACGCGCACGCCGGCTACGGCACGCCGCAGCATCTCGCGGCGCTGCGCGAGCATGGGCCATGCGAGCATCATCGGCGCTCGTTTGCGCCGGTGCGCGAAGCGCATTTGCGATTCGGCACGGGCGTGCCGCTGTCGTCGGGCAACGTGATCGTCGTGCCGGACACGATCACCGACGCCATGCTCGACGACGACGCCTTCGGCGAACGTACTGGCGCCTGAGCGCCGTGTAGCCTCGCGCGTCGCCAACTCTTTCCTCATTCTCACTGTCTGCGCTGCCTGTGAAAGCCATCACCTCGCGGGACAATCCGCTCTATAAGCGCCTCAAGGCATTGGCCGGCTCGACGCATCAGCAGCGTCGCAGCGGTCATGCGCTGCTTGAAGGCTTCCATCTCGCGAGCACCTATCTCGACGTCGCCGGGCAGCCGGAAATGTGCATCGTCACGGAGGGCGCGCTGCGTCACGACGAGGCGCAGGACATCGTGTCACGCATCGACGAGCATCGGATCGTTACGCTGCCGGATGCTTTGTTCGGTCAGTTGTCGAACGTAGTGCACGGCGTCGGGATTGTGCTGCTGGTCGAAAAGCTCGACACGCCGTTGCCGGAACAGGTCGCGCAGACCTGCCTCGTACTCGATGGCGTGCAGGATGCCGGCAACGTTGGCTCGATTCTGCGCAGCGCGGCTGCTGCCGGTATTCAACAGGTGTTCTGCGCGCCGGGCACGGCGTACGCGTGGTCGTCGAAGGTGTTGCGCTCGGGGATGGGCGCGCATTTTCTGCTGCAGATTCACGAGGACGTCGAAGCGCAGACGCTGATCGAACGCCTCGCGGTGCCCATCGTCATTACGGATTCGCACGGCGCCGAGGCGCTTTACGATTGCGATCTGCGCGGACCGTTGGCGTGGGTGTTCGGTAACGAAGGGGCGGGCGTGTCGCAGACGTGGCGCGATGCGGTCACGTTGCGGGTGACGATTCCGCAGCCGGGCGGCATGGAATCGTTGAACGTGGCGGCCGCCGCCGCGGTCTGCGTATTCGAGCAGTGCCGCCAGCAGCGCCGCCGCGCGTGAGCGCATGACATAAAACGCGCGCGGCCACTCGCGGCCACGCGCGTTCCTTCTTCAGGCCGCGCTCAACGTGCTCAATAAACCGGCCGGTCCAGCTTGATCTCCTGCAAGATCGTCGTCGCGATCTCTTCGATCGACTTATGCGTCGACGACAGCCACTTGACGCCTTCGCGCCGCATCATCGTCTCCGCTTCATTGATCTCGTAACGGCAATTTTCCGGTGCGGCGTACTTGCTGCCCGGCCGGCGCTCGTTACGAATCTCCGACAGCCGCTGCGGATCGATCGACAAACCAAACATCTTCTGCCGATGCGCCAATAGCGGCGTGGGCAGCTTGCCGCGTTCGAAATCTTCCGGAATCAGCGGGTAATTGGCCGCTTTCACACCATACTGCATCGCCAGATACAGGCTCGTCGGCGTTTTGCCGCTGCGGGATACGCCCACCAGAATCACGTCGGCGTCGGCGAGATTACGGTTCGATTGACCGTCGTCGTGCGCGAGCGAAAAATTGATCGCCTCGATGCGGTTCTTGTATTCCTCGGTGTCCGCATTCTGGTGACCGCGGCCCATCGCATGGCTCGACTTCAGCTCCAGTTCCTGTTCGAGCGGCTCGACGAAGGTCTGGAACATGTCGAGCACGAGCGCGTTCGAACCTTTGACGATCTGGTTCGACGCGCTGTCCACCAGCGTGGTGAACACGATCGGACGGCGGCCGTCCTGCTGGATTGCTTCGTTGATCTTTTCGAGCGTGGCGTAGGCTTTGTCGATCGAGTCGACGAAGGGTACCCGAACCAGGCGGAATTTCTGGTCGAACTGGGAGAGGATCGAATGCGCGAAGGTTTCGGCAGTGATCCCGGTCCCGTCAGAGACGATGAATACGGTGGGCGGCATCAGTGGAGCTGGGGAACATGAGCGGGAAAGAGCGCTCGAAAGAAACATCGCGGCGTGGACTTCGCTGCACGGCGGTTAACCGGGGATTGCAGCGGCGTCGACGGAGCGCGCCGTGGGCACCGCAACTGCGCCCGGATGCGGCTTGGGCCTCGCTAGGAGCCCGCCGGCCGGTCCGGGGCGCGATTCGAGGCGCAATTCTCGTCCGACTGTCACATTTCGAGAGTCGGCACGGTAGAATAGCGGCAACCTGTTGGATAAGCAATTGCAGGCGATTGGCGTCTAACTTACCGCGAACGGTCGTTCAACGCCTCGCTATCAGCTGGTAACCTGCGGCGAATGGGGTGGATCGATCGGTAAATTCGTCCAACCGCTTTCTTCGTCGTGGTTCAGGCTTTTCAGGCGATTGTTTCTCCAACAGGTTGTGCAAGACGCGAGGTCACGCTTCCTATGAGCGCTCGCGTTCAAGCCCACTTGCACAGCCGTGAATTTCTTTCACACTTAGGGGCTTGTATGACTAACGCAGTTACCGTCGCAAAGGATGAGGCGTATGTAGTTCCGTTCGAGCAGTTGCGGATGACCGATGTGGAAATTGTCGGCGGCAAGAACGCGTCGCTTGGCGAGATGATCAGCCAGCTCGCCGAAGCCGGCGTGCGCGTGCCGACCGGTTTCGCCACCACGGCGCTGGCCTTCCGTGACTTCCTGCATCACAACAATCTGACTGAACGCATCGCCCAACGTCTCGAAACGCTCGACGTCGACGACGTGAAGGCGCTCGCCGAAGCGGGCAAGGAGATCCGTCAATGGATCGTCGATGCGCCGTTGCAGCCGCGTCTCGAAGCGGATATCCGCGCAGGCTTCGACACCCTGCAAAACAGCTCGCCTGAAGAGCTGTCGTTTGCCGTGCGTTCGTCGGCAACGGCAGAAGACTTGCCGGACGCATCGTTCGCGGGTCAGCAGGAAAGCTACCTCAACGTGGTCGGCATCGACGACGTGCTCGATCGCATGAAGCACGTGTTCGCGTCGCTGTATAACGACCGCGCTATCTCCTATCGCGTCCACAAGGGCTTCACCCACGCGGAAGTGGCGTTGTCTGCCGGCGTGCAGCGCATGGTGCGCTCGGACGTCGGCGCGGCCGGCGTGATGTTCACGCTGGATACCGAATCGGGCTTCAAGGACGCCGTGTTCATCACGTCGAGCTACGGCCTGGGCGAAACGGTCGTGCAGGGCGCGGTGAATCCGGATGAGTTCTACGTCTACAAGACCACGCTCGCGCAAGGCAAGTACCCGATCATTCGCCGCTCGATCGGCTCGAAGCTGATCAAGATGGAATTCACCAAGGCCGGCGAGCAGGGCCGCGTGAAGACCGTGGACGTGCCGCATGAGCAGCGCAACCGCTTCTCGATCACCGACGAAGACGTGATCGAGCTGGCGAAGTACGCCATCATCATCGAAAAGCACTACGAGCGTCCGATGGACATCGAGTGGGGCAAGGACGGCCGCGACGGCAAGATCTTCATCCTCCAGGCGCGTCCGGAAACGGTGAAGAGCCAGGCCGCGGGCAAGGCCGAGCAGCGCTTCAAGCTGAAAGGCCAATCGAACGTGCTGGCAACCGGTCGTGCCATCGGCCAGAAGATCGGCGCGGGTCCGGTGCGCGTGATTCACGATCCGTCGGAAATGGACCGTGTGCAGCCGGGCGACGTGCTGGTCGCCGACATGACCGACCCGAACTGGGAGCCGGTGATGAAGCGCGCTTCGGCAATCGTCACGAACCGTGGCGGCCGGACCTGCCACGCGGCGATCATCGCGCGTGAACTGGGCGTGCCGGCGGTGGTGGGCTGCGGCGACGCGACCGACGTGCTGAAGGAAGGCGCGCTCGTCACCGTGTCGTGCGCGGAAGGCGACGAAGGCAAGATCTACGACGGTCTGCTCGAAACCGAAATCACCGAAGTGCAGCGCGGCGAGCTGCCGCCGATTCCGGTGAAGATCATGATGAACGTGGGCAACCCGCAACTGGCCTTCGATTTCTCGCAACTACCGAACGCAGGCGTGGGTCTGGCGCGTCTCGAGTTCATCATCAACAACAACATCGGTGTGCACCCGAAGGCGATTCTCGAGTACCCGAACATCGATCAGGACCTGAAGAAGGCCGTGGAAAGCGTGGCGCGCGGCCATGCATCGCCGCGCGCGTTCTACGTCGACAAGCTGACCGAAGGCATCGCGACGATCGCGGCGGCGTTCTATCCGAAGCCCGTGATCGTGCGTCTGTCGGACTTCAAGTCGAACGAGTACAAGAAGCTGATCGGCGGCTCGCGCTACGAGCCGGACGAAGAAAACCCGATGCTGGGTTTCCGTGGCGCGTCGCGTTACATCGCCGAAGACTTCGCCGAAGCGTTCCAGATGGAATGCGTCGCGCTGAAGAAGGTGCGTGAAGAGATGGGCCTCGACAATGTCGAGATCATGGTGCCGTTCGTGCGCACGCTGAAGCAGGCGGAGCGCGTGGTCGGGCTGCTGGAGAAATTCGGCCTGAAGCGCGGCGAGAAGGGCCTGCGCCTGATCATGATGTGCGAAGTGCCGTCGAACGCGATTCTCGCCGAGGAATTCCTGCAATTCTTCGACGGATTTTCGATCGGTTCGAACGACCTGACGCAGCTCACGCTCGGCCTCGACCGTGACTCCGGCATGGAACTGCTGGCCGTCGACTTCGACGAGCGCGATCCGGCCGTCAAGTTCATGTTGAAGCGCGCAATCGACACGTGTCTGCGGCTGAACAAGTACGTCGGTATCTGCGGCCAGGGCCCGTCGGATCACCCGGACTTCGCGCAGTGGCTGACCGATGAAGGCATCAAGTCGATCTCGCTGAACCCGGACACGATCATCGAGACGTGGCAACAACTGGCGAAGTCGTCGGCGAAGTAAGCTGTCGAGCGGCCGTCGCTAAGCGGCTTGCATAACGAGCGGTGCGGTATGTCAACTTCGCGTCGAAAGCGTGCTGTACCGCTCGGTAAAATGCACCCGCTTCGTGCTATAAACACCCCGGTAGATCCGGGGTGTTTTGTTTTGTGGAGGTCGACGTGGCGCCAGGTGGATTGTTCTGGTGGATCGGGGCGGGCGTGCTTGTCGCGCTGGAGTTGATGAGTGGCACGTTCTATCTGTTGATGATCGCGTTGGGCTTTGTGGCAGCGGCTATTGCGCACATGGCGGGCGCGGCCGCCGATCTTCAATTGGCGGTCGCCGCCGCGGTGGCGCTGGCGGCCGTGGTGATCTTGCGGCGCTCGCGTTTTGGCCGCAGGCCGCGCAAGGAGGCGTCGAAGAACCCGGACGTCAATCTGGATATCGGTCAGACGCTGACCGTGCCGGTCTGGCATGAGCGCCGCGCGCGAGCCAATTATCGCGGTGCGGAATGGGACGTCGAACTGGCCGCCGGCGAGCCCGAAGACGCGCAGGTCTACGAAATTGTCGAACTGCGCGGCAGTTGCCTCGTCGTCGTAGCGCGCAAACGCGCGACGGCGGCCTGACTGTGCACACACATCAGGCGCACATCACGCACAAAACACGTACGCAATACGGACCGCGCACGCGCAACAATTCGAACTACAGACGGGAGGGCAGCAATGGATTCGACCATCGTCGGGGCGGTGCTTCTGATCATCGTGATCGTGCTGGCGGCGCAGACGCTCAAGATCGTGCCGCAGCAGCATGCGTGGGTGCTGGAGCGGCTTGGCCGCTATCACCGCACGTTGACGCCGGGCTTGAGTTTCGCGTTTCCGTTCGTCGACCGGATCGCTTATAAGCACATCCTCAAGGAAATCCCGCTCGAAGTGCCAAGCCAGGTCTGTATCACGCGCGACAACACGCAGTTGCAGGTGGACGGCGTACTGTATTTTCAGGTCACCGACCCGATGAAGGCGTCGTACGGGTCGAGCAATTTCGTGTTCGCGATCACGCAGTTGTCGCAGACCACGCTGCGTTCGGTGATCGGCAAGCTCGAACTCGACAAGACGTTCGAAGAGCGCGACTTCATCAACCACAGCATCGTGTCCGCGCTCGATGAGGCCGCCGCGAACTGGGGCGTAAAGGTGCTGCGCTACGAGATCAAGGACCTGACGCCGCCGAAGGAAATTCTCCACGCAATGCAGGCGCAGATCACCGCCGAGCGTGAAAAGCGCGCGCTGATCGCGGCGTCGGAAGGGCGCAAGCAGGAGCAGATCAACATCGCGTCAGGCGGCCGCGAGGCGGCGATCCAGAAGTCGGAGGGCGAGCGGCAGGCGGCCATCAACCAGGCGCAAGGGCAGGCGGCGGCGATTCTGGCGGTGGCGGAAGCCAACTCACAGGCGATTCAGAAGATTGCAGCGGCGATCCAGTCGCATGGTGGGATGGAGGCGGTGAATCTGAAGGTGGCCGAACAATATGTGAACGCGTTCGGCAATCTGGCGAAGCAGGGCACCACGCTGATCGTGCCGGGCAATCTTGCGGAGATGAGTTCGATGATCGCGTCGGCGTTGACGATCGTGAACAAAGGGAAGGGCGTATCGGACATGCGCTGAGCGCTTTTGTCCTTGCCGAAAAAAATGGCCCGCTGAAGAATCGGCGGGCCATTTTTTGTTGAATTACTGCTTTGGAAAGCAAGGCGGCAAACAAAGCGCGGCAAATCCGCGCATCATGCGACGCCGATCAGATCATGTCGGCGAGCGCATCAGGCGCGCCTTTTCGCGTTCCCAGTCGCGCTTCTTTTCGGTCTCGCGCTTGTCGTGCAGCTTCTTGCCCTTCGCCAGACCGATCTCGCATTTGACGCGGCCGCCTTTGTAATGGAAGTTCAGCGGCACGAGCGTATAGCCGCGCTGCTCGACCTTGCCGATCAGTTTGCTGATTTCCTCGCTATGCAGAAGCAGCTTGCGCGTGCGCACCGGGTCCGGGTTGATGTGGGTCGAGGCTTCGGGCAGCGGGCTGATGTGCGTGCCGATCAGGAACAGTTCGCCGTTACGGATCACCACGTAACCTTCCTTGATCTGGCCGCGCCCGGCGCGCAGCGCCTTGACCTCCCATCCTTCGAGCACGAGCCCTGCTTCATAGCGTTCTTCGACCGAGTAGTCGTAGAAGGCTTTTCTGTTGTCGATGATGCTCATGAATGGAAAGTGCCCAACTCGTTTAAAATCACGATTTTAGCAAAGCGGGGCAAGGAAAGCCCGCGGCGCTTGTCCACCCTTGCCACGTGCTGTTCAATTTATGGCGGATGTCCAGAAAACCGTGTTAATCCGCCATTCGGCGGAACAGATGTTCGACCTCGTCACCGACGTCGCCGATTACCCCAACTTCCTGCCGTGGTGCGGGGGAGTCGAAATCCGCCGCCAGGACGAAACCGGCATGGAGGCGAAGATCGATATCAACTTCAAGGGCATCAAGCAGCATTTCGCCACCCACAACAGCATGGAGCGGCCCACGCGCATCGACATGGAATTCGCGGACGGCCCGTTTCGCAAATTCACCGGTTTCTGGCGTTTCACGCCGCTGCGGGCCGATGCCTGCAAGATCGAATTCGCATTGCACTACGAATTCACCAACGTCATTCTCGAGAAGATCATCGGGCCGGTGTTCAGCCACATTGCCAACACCTTTGTCGAGTCATTCGTGAAGCGCGCCGATCAGCGCTACGGTAAGGCATGAGCGCGCGCTTGTCGATTGAAGTCTGCTACGCGCTCGCCGATACGCAGACGCTGATCGCCATCGAGTTGCCCGAAGGCGCCACGGTGCAGCAGGCGCTCGACGCGAGCGGCATCCTGCAGCGCCACCCGCAAATCGATCTGACGAAGCAGAAGGTCGGCGTGTTCGGCAAGGTCAAAACACTGGATACGGTGCTCGCCGACCACGACCGGGTTGAGATTTACCGGCCGCTTCTGGTGGATCCGAAGGTGTCGCGTCAGCGGCGCGTCGAGAAGACCCGCAAGGCGGGTTCGATCGAAGGCCGCCGCTGGCAGAACAAGGATTCGCGCTGAGTGCATCCCGTGGCGCGCTTCAGCCTGTACTTCGGCCTGTACTTCGGCTGTAGCGCGCTAACCGGTTCGCGTGAACCGCGGCCATTGCGCGATGCCGGCGCGCCTGCGCAAACCTCAGTGCGCCGAAACCTGTGCCTTCTCCTCGATCGAGGGCTCGCCGGACGAATCGTCGCCGGCATGCTGGCGCACCGACCAGCTCACCCCCGCCACCAGCAGCAAAATCGCCGCCGTTTCCAGCGGACGCGGGAGCCGCTGGTCGTAGATGAACGCGTAGAGCAGTGCGAACAGCGTTTCGAACACGATCAACTGACCGGACAGCGTCAGCGGCAAGCGCTTCGACGCGGCGTTCCACAGGCCGTTGCCGAGCCACGAAGCGCCGATCGCGAGGGCCAGATTCAGCACCCAGAAGGTGTGCCAGCGGTTGTCCGCAAGCGTGCTTTGCAGGCTGCCGGACGGCAGCACGGCGACCACCAGCCACAGGGCGGCGCCGAGCGCGCCGGTTATCACGCCCCATAACACAGACCATTCGTTGCCGCTGAAATGTGTCTGGCGTTGCAGATAGCGGGCGTTTTCGACCGCGAACCACGTCCAGCAAGCCAGCGCGCCGACCGCGCAGGCGAGGCCGGCCAGCTTCGTGACGATGCTCACCGGCGTGCTGTCCGCCACGGTAAACACGTCGACGTTGATGCACGCGATGCCCGCCATCACCATCGCCAGCGGCCACGCGAGGCGCGCGAGCGGCACGGCGCCGTGGTCGCGCCGGCCGAGCAGCGTCACCGTGACCGGCAACACGCCGACGATCAGCGACGCCGGCGCGATGCCGACCATATGGACGGCGGCCGTCAGCAGCAGGTAATAGAGCAGGTTGCCCGCCAGAGCCAGCTTGACGAGCGCGCCGAGATCCTCGCGGGTCAGGCGTTTGACGAGCGAGCGCGCCATCGGCAGCGCGGCGGCCAGCGAGACGACGCCGTACATCGTGTAGCGGCCGGCGCTCAGCAGCAGCGGCGAAAAATCGGGCAATACCCGCGGCACCAGAAACACCATGCCCCATAAGGCCCCGGCCATCACCCCATATGCCACGCCGCGCTGCATCGACTGCCCCTGCAAAAAACTGGAATGGTGCGGAGAATAGCCGGTTGGAGGGCGGCGCGTCTTGTTTGATTCTGCATTCGCGGCCGGATTCCGTCGTATTCAGCGGCGTGTGGCCGCCCCGATTCGGCGCGAGCGCCGGAGCAAATTCCGGCGCTCACCCCGGCTGGCGGCTCGCCGCCTGCGAACGCACAAACGAAATCCGATCGAACCCGAGCCGAACAGGCAAGCGAAATCGAAGTGCCTGAAGTCACGAAAAGTCACGAAAAAAATCGCCTGAAATTCGCTAAGCTGCTGTTCGTGCAGTGAAAACCGGGGAGGTATCGCGTATAATTCGCTTTTGCGCCTATAGGATTTGCCATGCGTCTGATCCAAACAGCACTCACGTTCGATGACGTGCTCCTCGTCCCGGCCTACTCCGATGTTCTGCCGCGCGACACCAGCCTCAAGACCCGGCTGACCCGCAACATCTCCCTGAATATGCCGCTCGTGTCCGCCGCGATGGACACCGTCACCGAAGCCCGTCTCGCGATCGCAATGGCGCAAATGGGTGGCGTGGGCATCATCCACAAGAACCTCACGCCGGCCGAGCAGGCGCGTGAAGTCGCCAAGGTCAAGCGCTTCGAATCGGGCGTCGTGCGCGATCCGATCACGGTTCCGCCGCAAATGAAGGTGCGCGACGTGATCGCGCTGTCGCGCCAGCATGGCATTTCGGGCTTCCCGGTCGTGGAAGGCGCGCAACTGGTCGGTATCGTCACGAACCGCGACTTGCGTTTTGAAGAGCGTCTGGACGAGCCGGTGCGCAATATCATGACGCCGCGCGAGCGCCTCGTCACTGTCAAGGAAGGCACGCCGCTCGCCGAAGCCAAGGCGCTGATGCACAGCCACCGCCTCGAGCGCGTGCTGGTCGTCAATGACGCCTTCGAACTGCGCGGCTTGATGACCGTCAAGGACATCACCAAGCAAACCGAGCACCCGGACGCATGTAAAGACGAACACGGCAAGCTGCGCGCGGGCGCGGCGGTCGGTGTCGGCGAAGACAACGAAGAGCGCGTGGCGCTGCTGGCGCAGGCGGGCGTCGACGTGATCGTCGTCGATACGGCGCACGGCCACAGCAAGGGCGTGCTCGAGCGCGTCAGGTGGGTCAAGCATAATTTCCCGCACGTCGAAGTGATCGGCGGCAACATTGCGACTGCCGCAGCTGCGAAGGCGCTGGTCGAGTACGGTGCGGACGGTGTGAAGGTCGGTATCGGCCCGGGCTCGATCTGCACGACACGGATCGTCGCCGGCGTCGGCGTGCCGCAGGTCACTGCGATCGCCAACGTGTCCGAAGCCTTGAAGGGCACGGGCGTGCCGGTCATCGCAGACGGCGGCGTGCGCTTCTCGGGCGACATCAGCAAGGCGCTGGCAGCGGGTGCGAATGCCGTGATGATGGGCAGCATGTTCGCCGGTACTGAAGAAGCGCCGGGCGACGTGTTCCTGTATCAGGGCCGCCAGTACAAGTCGTACCGTGGCATGGGCTCGGTCGGCGCGATGAAGGACGGCGCGGCGGACCGCTACTTCCAGGACAACTCCGCAAACATCGACAAGCTGGTGCCGGAAGGCATCGAAGGCCGCGTCGCCTACAAGGGCTCGGTCAACGCGATCCTGTTCCAGCTGATCGGCGGCGTGCGCGCCAGCATGGGCTACTGCGGTTGCCGCACGATCGCGGAGATGAACGACAAGGCCGAGTTCGTGCAGATCACGGGCGCGGGCTTGCGCGAGTCGCATGTGCATGACGTGCAGATCACCAAGGAAGCGCCCAACTACCACGTGGACTAAACGCGAATGAAGCCATTGCTGCGCGCTGTACTCATCCTCGATGCCTTGCTGTTGCTTGCGTTCGGCCTGCTGTTTCTGCTGACGCCCTGGACTTCGCTGTACAACGCGCTGCAACTGGTGCAAACCCAGCCGGCTCTGGCCGGCCAGGGGTTCGGCGTGGCGCTGATCGGGCTCGCGTGGCTTGCGTTGCATGCGTCGATCGACGGTGCGCTGACGTCGACGGTCGCCAAGGTAGTCGGGCATGTGAACTGGCTGACCGGCGTGTTGATGCTGGTATGGCTGCTCGGCTTGCATACGCCGGCGTTGACCGGCTTTGGGCAGATCGTCGCGGTGCTGACCGGTGTAGTGCTGCTGCTGATCGGCCTCGGCGGCGTGCGTTTGTCAGGCGCGGTGCGGCGTCGCGAGAAGGTGCGGCTGGCTGAGGCCGCCGCTACCGGGCGCGCCGAGCGGCAGGCCGCGAAAGATGCAGCCAGAGATGCCGGCAAAGAGACAGTCAAAGATGCAGGCAACAAGCGCGAACCCGGTCGTGTGACGGCTGAATTTTCGGCCTATCGCGCGGAGCCGGTGGTCGAGCCTGTCTTGCCGGCGACGCGCCCCGTCAATCCAGTTTCGGCGGCGCCGGTTCATCCGGTGGTCGACGAACCTGGTCTGACGGCGTCGGAGCGAGCTGCGCGGGCTGAAACCGCCGCCGCGCGCGACGAGGCCCGTAACGCAGCCGCCGATGCACCCGGCGCGCCCCGGCCGCCGTTTCATGGCTGACGCGCTCAGCGCCAAACCGTCTGCCGAAGCTACCGGATCGTTCGTGCGCGCCGCAAGTGAGTGCGCCTGCGGTGCTGAACATCTGGACGCGCTTCATCGTTGCGCTTCATGCTCGACGGTCCGCCAGGCGGACCGCTTTGAATTCAACGCCGCGCTTCGTGCGCGGCATCCCGTATCCGTTCACTTTTGACTCCGTCCGCTGCCATGCATGACAAGATCCTGATCCTCGACTTCGGTTCGCAAGTCACCCAACTGATTGCACGTCGCGTTCGCGAAGCCAACGTGTATTCGGAAATTCATCCCTACGACGTCGATGCGTCGTTCATTCGCGACTTCGCGCCGACGGGCGTGATCCTGTCCGGCGGGCCGAGCTCGGTCACCGAAACGGATACGCCGCGCGTGCCGCAAGCGGTGTTCGAACTCGGCGTGCCTGTGCTCGGCATCTGCTACGGCATGCAGGCGATGGCCGAGCAACTGGGCGGCAAGGTCGATATCGGCCACCTGCGCGAATTCGGTTATGCCGAAGTGCGCGCGCGCAACCATACGAGCCTGCTCGAGGGCATCAGCGATTTCACCACGCCGGAAGGGCACGGCATGCTGAAAGTGTGGATGAGCCACGGCGACAAGGTGCTGGAAATGCCGCCGGGCTTCGCGCTGATGGCGTCGACGGAATCGTGCCCGATCGCGGCGATGGCTGACGAAAAGCGCCATTTCTACGGTCTGCAATGGCACCCGGAAGTCACGCACACCGTGCAGGGCCGCGCGATGCTCGAGCGCTTCGTGCTGCAGATTTGCGGCGCCAGGCCCGACTGGGAAATGGGCCATTACATCGACGAAGCGGTCGCGAAGATTCGCGAGCAGGTCGGCAGCGAGCATGTGATTCTGGGCTTGTCGGGCGGCGTGGATTCGTCGGTGGCGGCGGCGCTGTTGCATCGCGCGATCGGCGATCAGCTGACCTGCGTGTTCGTCGACCATGGCCTCTTGCGCCTGAACGAAGCCGAGCAGGTGATGGCGACCTTCGCCGATCACCTCGGCGTGAAGGTGATTCACGTCGACGCGAGCGAAGTGTTCCTCTCGAAGCTGAAGGGCGTCACTGACCCGGAAGCGAAGCGCAAGATCATCGGCGCGGAATTCGTCGAAGTGTTCCAGGCTGAAGCCGGCAAGCTCACCGACGCGAAGTGGCTCGCGCAAGGCACGATCTATCCGGACGTGATCGAATCGGCCGGCAAGGGCAAGAAGGCAACGCAGACGATCAAGAGCCATCACAACGTGGGCGGCCTGCCTGAGACGCTGAATCTGAAGCTGCTCGAGCCGTTGCGCGAACTCTTCAAGGATGAAGTGCGCGAACTCGGCGTCAAGCTCGGTTTGCCGCCGGCGATGGTGTATCGCCATCCGTTCCCGGGCCCGGGTCTGGGCGTGCGGATTCTCGGCGAAGTGAAGCGCGATTTCGCCGACCTGTTGCGTCGTGCGGATGCGATTTTCATCGAGACGCTGCACACCTTCATCGATAAGGAAACCGGCAAGTCCTGGTACGATTTGACGAGCCAGGCGTTCGCGGTGTTTCTGCCGGTGAAGAGCGTCGGCGTGATGGGCGACGGCCGCACTTACGAGTACGTCGTCGCGCTGCGCGCCGTGCAGACGCTGGACTTCATGACTGCGCACTGGGCGCATCTGCCGCATGAATTGCTGGGGCATGTGTCGAACCGGATCATCAACGAAGTGCGCGGAATCAACCGGGTGGTGTACGACATCTCGGGTAAGCCGCCGGCAACGATCGAGTGGGAGTAGGGGCTCCTGAAATTCTCTTTAAAATCAAAATTCTACGGTGGGTGGTGAATAACGCACGCCCAGTTCTAAATTGGCCGGTGCAGGTTTGTAAGCCTTTGAGAAATATGGGAATTCTAAAAGTGCATCCGCACCTGCTGCGAGCCCGGGCAACCGCAATTTGACGATATTTCTGACGGTATACGCAGGCAGCACGCGGAGGGGCTCGCTTAATACCGTCAGCGGTACCGACGGTATCTTTGACGGTATCTGGGCGATGCTGCAGACGCTTTGGCTTGTCTGCTTGCGGATCGTGGCACGAGGCCCTGATTGCGGCGGTGTTGAGCGCACGAACAGGGGACGTCGCGCGCATTGCGACCGGAAAGTAGCAAAGCCTTCACCATATGCACGGTCTTATGCGGCGCTTATTCAACATGAATGTCGATGCGGAGCTCGAACCGGTCGTGGTTTCTTGATCCGGGCCTGCGCGCTTCGGTTGCGTGGGGTCTGCGCCAACTGTGGTCGGTTGCCTGTCCAGCAGTCTTCCCTGAATTCATCACATTGTCCGCGACTGTAGCCCGCGACCGTGCGCCGTCAAGGCGCGCCGGGCTGTCCTCGGCGGCGCCTGCGCGCCGCACCCACCCGGCGCTTCTTTCCTTGACGGCACCCGTCCGCGCGCTCCTGGCCGTCGCGGACGATGAACTTAGGAAAGGCGGTGGTTCCGGCCCTCGCTTCTGGCGCGCGATGACGTGATAAGACTCCTGCCGCGACCTTCAAGGGCTGACATTAAGCCGCTTGATGCGGTGCTCGCCGGCGACACTTATCGTCCCTGCGGAGGTTTAAGAACAGTACCCTTCGGCATCCGAAGCGCTTCTTTACAGCGCCTGCAGTTGCTCGAACCCCAGAGCCTCTTGAGGAATCCAGCGGCCTGTCGCCCATACGCTCGCCAGTTCGTTTCCAAGTGTGCTACCCAGCCACGTGATCGCTGATCGCGACGCGGAGGCGGCACAGTCGGCCTTCTCGCGCCGACGACCGTGGGACAGCAGCCACTCGTACCACTCGACAGCGGGTAGGACTTCGGGCTCATCGGCGGCGACGGACCGATTGAACTCGAGCGGGATGCCAATGCCCTTGGGGTCCAGGTCACCCAAGTACAGAGCGCCGGAGCCATTCACCTCGTGCAGCACTTGGCCTAGCGCCGCACCCGTGCTTCGGAACGCTTCACCCGCGCCGTAAACAATGGCCGCATATCGACGTGCGCGCTGATTCCACTCGCCAAAGCTCCAGTATCCGTACTTTTGTGTGCAATGAACTCGAAGGATCATCATGCTACTGCAATTGTTACCCGACTTTGCCACGCTTCAGCGCTGGAACGAGTATGGCGGTACTGGTGATCGTATCTCTCACGAATCATCTTGAAATGCTAGGTCTTCGCGGTTTATGAAACTGTTCGGGCACTGATCGTCCTCCGTAGCCATGTCGTTTGGCGGTAATGTAATCTTCGTGCTACATTAATGGAGTTAGAGACTTATCAAGGTAGCAAAATGCCAACCCCTCACGCTTCTTCGGCCGGCGTCAGGCGGGCGCTGCGTAAATTGGGCGCCGATATTCACGATGCGCGCCGCCGCCGCCGGTTGACCATGGCGGTGGTTGCCGAGCGGGCCTTCACGTCGAGAGCAACTCTGCAGCGCGTCGAGGGGGGTGATCCGGGCGTTAGCATCGGCATCTATGCGGCCGTGCTGCAAGCGCTTGGGCTTCTGGATGGACTACTGGAGGTTGCCGACGCTGCCCGGGATACAGTGGGGCAGTCGCTGGCAACCGCGGCATTGCCGCAGCGCGTCCGGCTGCCCCGTAGCGGGGGGACGGGTGGCCATGGCTGATGTCGAGGTGTATATCGATCTCGACGGCACGCCGCGGCCAGTGGGGCTGCTCAGACGCCATGCGTCGCGTCGGGAAGAAACGGTCACGTTCGAATATGACGAGACCTGGCTGGCCGACGACGAGCGCTTTTCGATTGAGCCGGCGCTGGCGTTGACGCGCGGTGTCTTCCCATCGCAGCCTGATCAACCCATCTTTGGTTCGATCGGCGATTCGGCGCCGGATACCTGGGGGCGCCGCCTCATGCAGCGCGCGGAGCGTCGACAAGCCGAACGAGAAGGACGGCGCGTCCGCACGCTCGGTGAACTGGACTATCTGCTGGGCGTAGCTGATGAAACGCGCCTGGGCGCGCTGCGATTCTGCTGGAGCGGAGAAGACGAATTCCAGGCGCCCGTGCCCGCCGGTGTCCCCGCGCTGATCGAATTGGGGCGGCTGCTTCAAATCACTGAGCGCATCCTGCGGGACGAGGAAACCGATGAGGATTTGCAACTGATCTTCGCGCCTGGGTCGTCACTCGGTGGCGCACGTCCCAAGGCCTCGGTCATCGACCAGTACGGCCATTTGTCGATTGCCAAATTCCCGAAGGAGACCGACGAATACAGCATTGAGACCTGGGAGGAAATCGCCCTGCGATTGGCTGAACGCGCCGGCATTTCCACCCCGCATCATGAACTGCTCCAGGTAGCGGGCAAGCCTGTGCTGCTGTCGCGTCGCTTCGATCGCTCGGGGAGCATTCGCATTCCCTTTCTCTCGGCTATGTCAATGACGGGGTCGCGGGACGGTCAACGCGGCAGTTATCCCGAACTGGTTGACGCACTGACACAACACGGAGCGAAGGCGCGGGCCGATGCTGCGCAGTTATATCGACGCGTGACGTTCAATGTGCTGGTTTCCAATGTCGATGACCATCTGCGCAACCACGGCTTCCTGTGGGCGGGGCGCGATGGGTGGGTGTTGTCACCGGCCTATGACCTCAATCCCACGCCAACCGATGTTAAGGCGCGCATCCTGACGACTAACATCGATCTCGACGAGGGAACGTGTTCGGTCGGCCTCCTTGAAAATGCGGCGGAGTTTTTCGGCTTGTCGCTGAAACAGGCTCGGGCCACGATGCGGGAGGTGGCTGACGTGACCCAGACATGGCAAGCGGTTGCCGAGGAGGTCGGTTGCAGGCGAGCGGAGATCGCACGCATGGCGAGTGCCTTCGAGCACGATGATCTTTGCGCTGCATTGCGGTTGTGACCGGTATCGAGGACCGCGTTCGAAAGAGCCTGACGGTATTGGTGGCGGTATCGCCGGGGAGGTGTCTCGCCCGCCTTGGCGCGGGAGAAACTGTTGGACGCTCGGCGAAGGCCGGGCGATCAGGACCTCCGACGCGGCGTCCAACTTCGGTAGCCGACCCGGAGCGGCCTTTCGCATGGGGCTGTCCGTCAAAAGGCTGTGACCGGTCATCTGCGACCGTTCGCTCACGCTTCCACAGACGTTCGAGCGTCGGCTACGGCCAGACAGCGGACCGTCGCACGACGACGGTTGCCGGCGCAGAAGCGGTGCGCGGTCCTACGTGATATGAAGACGAAATCGTTTGACGTGGCGCTGCTTAAAAGCAGTGTTCCGGCGCAGGGAAGCATTTGTTCTTCACCGCCTCGATATAGGCGCGGATCGCTCCTTCGATGCTCGACTGCCCGTCCATGAAGTTACGCACGAAGCGAGCGGTTTTGCCGGGGAACACGCCCAACATGTCGTGCATCACGAGCACTTGACCCGAACAGTCCGGACCGGCTCCAATACCAATTGTCGGGATGTCTAGCATCTCCGTCACCTCCTTGCCTAGTGAGGTCGGAATGGCCTCAAGGAGGAGGAGAGATGCGCCTGCTGTCTGCAGTGCCATAGCATCGGCTTTCAATTGCTCTGCGTCTTCCGCTTTTTTACCCTGTACCTTGAAGCCACCGAGTCGATGCACGGACTGCGGCGTCAAGCCCAGATGAGCGAAAACTGGTACACCACGTTCAGTGAGAAATTTCACGGTATCGACCAGCCAGGCTCCCCCTTCGAGTTTGACCATATGCGCACCTGCCTGCATGAGTTTCACCGCGTTGTCGAATGCAGACTGCGGAGTTGCATAGGTACCGAATGGCATGTCCGCGGCCACCAATGCAGATCGGTTCCCTCGGGTGACAGACGCCGTGTGATAAGCAATATCCGCAAGTGTGACCGGCAATGTCGTGCTGTGCCCCTGCAACACGTTGCCCAGTGAATCCCCTACCAGCATCACATCAACGCCACAGCGGTCCATCAGCGAAGCGAAGCTGGCGTCGTAGCAGGTCAGCATCGCAATCTTTTCGCCTGCACTTTTCATATTCAATAGTGAAGGCGCGGTGACCACTTTGCTGCGCACGGTGCTTTGGCCTTCTTGAAGATATCCAGACATATTCATTACTCGATGTTGAAGAAGTTCACACTTGTAGCGTGTTTGCCGAGCTGCCAAAGAGCAGGTCGAGTTCATGCCACGTTCGACTGAGTTCAAGTTGTCATCGCCTGCCGCTGAAGTTCAGAGGGCCTCGATAAAAGACTAAGTCGCGCGCGCCGGATTCGAAGCAACACTTTATGTTCGCTTTTGAAACGTTGACTGAGTGCTTCAGGCCGGTATTGCACCTATGTCAACGGGCTGAGTGCGGCTCCATGCCGGAGTTCGTCGAGACCACTGAACCATCTCGCCAAGCTGGACTGGCTCCGGTCCACCTGGTCCTACTTCTCCAGCTTGTCGTGCATCACCATGATCGTTTGTTGCATCAGTGCACAAAGCGTTTCACGGCCGTCTTTGACAGCGAATACCTCTGCCTGAGTGACGATTAGCGTACGGCCGGGGCGGACAACCTGGCCACGGGCGATCAGGATTTCGCCGTCGGCCGGAGCGACCAGATTCATCTTGTATTCGACAGTCAATACAGACGCACTGGCCGGCACCAAGGTCATCGCAGCGTAGCCGCCTGCGGAGTCGGCAATCATACCCACCACGCCGCCATGTACGAAGCCGTGCTGCTGCTCGACACCACTCCAAACTGGTAGGTGAATTTCGGTGTGGCCGTGTTCAATTACGGGCAGAGTCGCCTGGATCAACGTCATCGCATTCTGGCGCATGAAGCTGGCGCGAATGCGTTCGGCGAAGAGGGAGTCGGGTATATGTGCCATAAAGGGGATTGTATTGGTAAATTCCATATCATCGCGCGACGCGAGCGGCTCCAATGCCGATGACGCGACCGACAGCTCAGCGGACGCATGTGGCGATTGCTTTTGTTTGGCGCACTCGGGTAAGTCACTCTTCTTGCGCCAGCCGCACGAGGATGTCGGCAAGGACACGAATCTTCGGCTGGGCCGCACGTTGAGATGGATATACCAGAAAGTACGACGCACCGTTTCGCACTACCTCGCGAAACGGCGTCATCAGGGAACCCACATTAAGTTTTTCTTGCGCCATGCGTGGATCGCCGATTGCAACCCCATGACCTTCTGCTGCGGCAGTGAGCGTCAATTCAAGTGTATCGAATACAAGCCCCTGTCGAGCATTGATGTACGTCGCCCCGACACCATCAAGCCAACCACGCCATTCCGCATAACCAGGTCCAGGATGTAGCAACGTCGCGTCCGCAAGATCAGCGACCGATCTGAGAGACGCAGCCAATGCGGGTGTGCACATCGGCGTGAGCGTCTCGGCAAACAGCGGTACCGCTTCTACGCCCGCCCACTGTCCGGTGCCACGCACGACAACGGCGTCGACATCTGGCGCGGTGAAATCCGGCATGTCGTCAGCGGATGTCGAGATGCGCAGCTCAGTGCCGCCCAGCGCATTGTTGATTTCTGCCAGCCGCGGGAGCAACCAGCGAATCGCAAACGTGGACGGTAACCGCAGCGTAATCACCGACGTCGCGCCATGCTGAATTGCAGCATGCTGAACGAGTTGCGTCAGCACGTGGACTGCCACCGTGAGCAGCGTGTTCCCCTCTGCTGTCAATGCCAGCCCCGACGCGTGACGCACGAACAGCGCACATTGATAGTGCGCTTCCAGTTGCTGGATCTGCCGGCTGACCGCTCCCTGCGTGCGGCACAGATGGTCTGCGGCCTTGCTGACGCTGCCGAGAGACGCCGCAGCGACGAACGCCTGAAATCCAGCTAGCGACGGCAGCGGGCGGGTCAGATCGGCCAGCGGGTATGTTCCGGTTGCATACCCCGCTTGCGGATTTTTCGATTGTTCGGTCATCGGCGCGTCGCTATCGTGTTTCAACCAGGGGCGTGCTCGTTTGACCGGGCCGCATCTTTAACGAATTATCGGAGGTTACTGTGGTGTCGTCGCCGGAACTACTCTATACGCAGCAGGTTCGCACCTACCTCAAAGAGTTGGAGCGCGGCGACGTCGCCGCGATCTGCGCCCTGTTTGCACCGGACGCACAGATTTTCTCGCCGTTTCTCGGTTGGATGCAAGCTGCACCGTTCTTTGCCAAAGTCAGCGAAGCATCGGGAGAGAGCACGATCAGGCCTATCGACATCTGCGTGAGCACAACGGGCGCTCGGCGTGCGACGGGTTACTTCATCTACGATTGGGTGCTGAAAGACGGCTCCGCGGCGAGCTTCGAGTGCGTCGATGTGTTCGAGTTCAGCGCCAACGGGCTGGTCGAGCGCATGATAATTGTGTACGACACTTATCCTATCCGCAGCACTGTCGGCGATAAGTACGCGTAGTTTGCCGACTAGTCGTTTACTCGATCATGTCTCTGGTCGAACCGCTGAATTGTGCGTTTTGCCGCGCATACAACGCGGTATTCCGCATCTTTAGGCTGCACCTAATCCCCGCTTTCGAACAATCAAATTCCAACCTGTTTTTGATGTCGGCAACCTGCGCTCTACCTCGTGAACGAACGCGAGGCGACACTCAGGAACGATAGCCGAGACCTGTTCGTTCCTGCATCGAAGCCTGCTCTTGGAGATGGTTATGAACGGCCGGAAAGGATTGGTTAAATTAGGTGCGGCACTCAGCATGGGCGGAATGGCTCTGGCCTGTTCGGCCACTGCGGACGCAAGCGTTGTGGTGGGAGTGGCCGGTCCGATGACGGGGGAGTACGCATCGGGGGGCGACCAGTTTCGCAAAGGCGCGGAACAGGCGGTGAAAGACATCAATGCGGCAGGTGGTTTGCTCGGGCAGCAACTCGACCTGGTCGTCGGTGATGACGTCTGCGATCCCAAGCAGGCGGTTTCCGTCGCCAACAGTTTCGTCAACAAGAAGGTGGCGTTCGTCGATGGCCACTGGTGCTCCAGTTCCACGTTGCCCGCGTCAGATGTCTACAACGACGCGCAGATTCCGCAGGTGACTGTGTCGACCAACCCCAAAATTACGGAGCGCGGCATTAAGGGGATTTTCCGTATCACGGGCAGGGACGACCAGCAGGGAGAGGTCGCGGCGGACTATATCGCCGCGAACTTCAAGGGCAAGAAAATCGCCGTTATTGATGACAAGACGGCGTATGGCGGCGGTCTGGCGGACGAGATTGCAAAAGATCTAGCGGCGAAGCAGACACCCGTGGCGCTGCGCCAGTCGATCGCGGCCGGTGAAAAGGACTACTCCGGTTTGATCAGCAAACTGAAGGCGAACGGCATTCAGATTCTTGCTTACGGCGGCTACTACCAGGAAGTCGCACTGATTCTGCGGCAGGCGGCGCAGGCAGGGCTCAACGTGACGGTCCTCGGCGGCGACACGCTGACGAACAATGAACTGGTGACTGCCGCAGGGCCGGAAATCAACAAGGTCCTGTTCACCTTCCCGCCCGACCCGCGTAAGAGTGCCGCAGCCGCAAAGGTGGTGGCGGCGTTTCGCGCGCAGAAGATCGAGCCGGAAGGCTACATGCTGTACTCGTATGCCGCCATGCAGGTTTTCGCAGAGGCCGCGAAGAAAGCCAACTCCACGGACTATGCGGCGATCGTGAAGCAGCTTCACAACGCATCGTTCAGCACGGTAGTCGGCCAGGTGGATTTCGACGCGAAAGGCGATCTGAAGAGCCCCGGCTATGTGGTCTACCGCTGGAAAGGCAACAACTACGACTATGTAAAGTGAAGCGTCCTGTCCAGTCGATGTAGCATGGAAAGAGGCGGTGCGTCGCTCTACTGCGCCGCCTCTGCAGCAGATTCACCGGAGAGGACATGAGCCAGGCATTGCAACAACTGATTAACGGGCTGACCTTGGGCGCCGTCTACGGCCTGATCGCGATCGGCTACACGATGGTCTACGGCATTATCGGCATGATCAATTTCGCTCACGGCGATATTTACATGGTGAGCGCGTTCATCGCCGTGACCTGCTTCACGCTGCTTGCCGGCAGCGGGATCTCGTCGGTCGTGGCGAGCATTGCAATTACGCTGATCGTATCGATCGCACTGACGTCCGTATTCGGCTGGACCGTCGAACGTGTCGGATATCGGCCGCTTCGCGGGTCCAATCGTCTCGCGCCACTGATCTCGTCAATCGGGATTTCCATCTTCCTGCAGAACATGGTTCAGCTTACTCAAGGCGCGCGAGTCAAGTCTATCCAGCCGCTCGTGACGGGAGGGGTGAACCTTTTCTCCGGCGAACAATTTCACGGGCCATACGTTTCGTACGTGCAAATTCTCATCGTCGTTGTGACGATTCTGCTGATGTGCGCCTTCACGTTGTTCATCAATAAAACACCTTTCGGCAGACAGCAGCGAGCTTGTGAACAGGATCAGCGGATGATGCAGTTCCTCGGCTACAACGTCAATCGGATCATCGCCCTGACGTTCATGATTGGCGCCGCACTGGCGGCCGTCGCAGGCGTCATGGTGACGCTCTACTACGGTGTGATCGATTTCTCGATCGGATTCGAGGCGGGTATCAAGGCGTTTACCGCAGCCGTGCTCGGCGGAATTGGCTCGATTCCCGGGGCAATGCTGGGCGGTGTGATCATCGGTTTGATCGAAGCACTCTGGGCTGCCTACCTCTCGCCCGAATACAAGGATGTGGCCACATTCGTGATTCTGATTGTGGTCTTGATGTTTCGTCCATCCGGGCTTCTCGGCCGACCCGAAGTGGAGAAGGTGTGATGAGTTCGACCGTTATGCAAGAAACGAATCTACATTTTCGCGTCAAGGATGCACTTGGCGCGGCGCTGGTAGCGGGCCTCGTCGGCTTGCCCATGCTGGGTTTGACGACGCGAGATGGCAGCAATGGTCTCGAGGTTCAGACGCGATGGGCGCTGCTGGCGGCTTTCATCGCGATCGCATTTGCCGGGCGCATCGTCATGCAGCTTTTGCTGCAGCGTTTTAGTCTTTTTTCAAAGCGCCGGTCGCGCGCCAGACCCGCTCCTCAAGTCGCGGGTAACGGCTCGCTTGTCTGGGCCGGGGCCGGATGCGTGGCGTTCGCCGTGCTGTTGCCTGCGTTGTTCGCCGGAAATCGCTACGTCGTCGATACAGCGACGACCGTACTGATCTACGTCATGCTTGGCTGGGGCCTGAATGTCGTTGTCGGTCTGGCGGGACTGCTGGACCTCGGTTATGTCGCGTTCTATGCGGTAGGCGCGTACACATACGGCCTGTTGTCGACGCATTTCGGCTTTGGTTTCTGGCAGTGTTTGCCGATCGCCGGCGGCCTCGCTGCGGCGTTCGGCATGTTGCTTGGTTACCCGACTCTCCGGCTCAGAGGCGATTATCTGGCCATCGTCACGCTCGGATTCGGGGAAATCATACGGTTGATACTCGTGAATTGGGGCGACGTGACAGGCGGACCCAACGGCGTCTCGTCCATTCCGAAGCCGACCTTCTTCGGGCTGCCCATGCAGGCATCTGGCGACGGTCCGACCTTCGCGACCGTGTTCGGCCTTGATTACTCGCCCGGCCAGCGAGTCGTCTTTCTGTATTACCTGATTCTCGCACTCGCGCTCCTGACTAACCTTCTTGTTTCGCGCCTCAGACGGCTACCTGTTGGGCGCGCGTGGGAAGCGGTGCGCGAAGACGAGATCGCCTGCAAAGCAATGGGCATCAACGTAACCAATGTGAAACTGTCAGCCTTTGCGACTGGCGCAATGCTGGCCGGATTCGCCGGCGTGTTCTTCGCCGCACGGCAGGGTTTCATTTCGCCAGAGAGCTTCACATTTTCAGAGTCGGCCACGATTCTCGCGATCGTGGTGCTCGGCGGTATGGGGAGCCAGCTCGGCGTCGTCCTTGCGGCAGCCTTGCTGGTGATTTTGCCCGAGTTAGGGCGTGATTTCTCCGAGTACAGAATGCTGCTTTTCGGTGTTGCAATGGTCTTTATCATGGTCGTGCGGCCCGGCGGCCTGATCAGCCATCGCCGTGCGACTGTCAGCGCGCCTGGCGTGGAGGCAAAACAATGAACGCCTCTACTTCGCTGCTCAGCGTTGAGAATCTGACGATGCAGTTTGGCGGACTTCGTGCGATCGAAGACCTGTCCATGACGGCGCGCGCAGGAGAGGTGACGTCGGTGATCGGGCCGAACGGAGCCGGAAAGACGACGTTTTTTAACTGCCTGACGGGCTTCTACAAGCCGACCAAAGGCGCCATCACGTTGGGGCATCCCCGTCATGGGACGCTTCGGCTGGATGCGATGAAGAATGTCGACGTGGCGCGGATTGGCCAGGTCGTCCGGACGTTCCAGAACATACGGCTGTTCCCGCGCATGACCGTGCTCGAAAACCTGATGATCGCCCAGCACAATGTGTTGCAGGACGCGTCCAGGTTCTCGATTGCTGGCGCACTCAATGCGAGGTCGTTTCGACGCGCGAACGACAAGGCGATAGAAAACGCTTTGATGTGGCTCGAGCGATTAAGCGTTCGAGATATCGCCAACAAACCTGCCGGCGACATGCCTTATGGGGTGCAGCGTCGCGTCGAGATCGCGCGCGCGATGTGCGCAGATCCCATTCTGCTGTGTCTGGATGAGCCGGCTGCCGGCCTCAATCCGCGCGAGTCGGCAGAACTCACCGCGTTGTTGACCTCGCTCGCCAGGGAGCAGGGCATCGGCATATTGTTGATCGAACACGATATGAGCGTCGTCATGAAGGTTTCAGACCATATCGTCGTGCTCAATCACGGGAAGAAAATTGCAGAAGGCTTGCCTGCTGACATCAAGGTGAATCCTGAGGTGATCAGCGCATACCTCGGCGAGGACGACGAGACGTCGTCACTCGGTGAAGCAACGCAGGAGAAGTCAGCTCATGCTTAAGATTACCGAACTCAGTGCCCACTATGGCAGCGTCCAGGCGCTGCGCGGGGTGAGCCTTGGCGTGAAGACTGGCGAGATCGTCACGTTGATCGGTGCGAACGGCGCAGGCAAGTCGACGCTGATGAATACCATTTTCGGCTATCCACGGGCCAGCGGCGGCACGGTCGAATTCGACGGACAGAAGATTTCGAATCTGCCATCGCATGCGATCGGCAAACTCGATATTGCGGTTGTGCCCGAAGGGCGCCGTATCTTTCAGCGGATGACCGTGCTCGAGAATCTTCTGATGGGCGATACGTCGGGCAATCGCCGGACCGCGGATGATCTCGAGCGCATGTACGAGATGTTCCCGATCCTGAGAAGCAGAGCTTCGCAGCGTGCCGGCACGCTGTCAGGAGGGGAGCAGCAGATGCTCGCGATAGGACGCGCACTGATGTCGCGGCCGAGATTGCTCCTGCTCGATGAGCCGTCGCTCGGTCTCGCGCCGATCTTCATCAAGAAGATTTTTTCGGTTATCAAGGAGTTGAACGAGCAGCTCGGGATGACGATTCTGCTTGTCGAACAGAACGCTCATCACGCGCTGCGTGTGGCGCATCGAGGGTATGTTCTCCAGCACGGGCAGATTGCCCTTGACGGGAGCGGTGCTGAGTTGCTGGCCAACCCTGCTGTGCGGGCGGCGTATCTGGAGGGCGACACCGCTCAATTGGATGCGGCCTGAGCGATGATCTGGAGGGCGCGGGGTGCTCGCCCCCACTTTTCGAGGTTCGAGGCAGGGGAATTGCGGCAATTCTCCGCAGAGTAATGGTGCCCTGTAGGTGAGTTGAGCGCCATTGCGGAAAGTGGTTCTCTGGCCTACGTAGGGGCGTTTATCCTCAAGAAATGTGCGGAATTCCGCGCAAATTAGCCGAGCCTCCTCAAGACCGGAATTTCGCAAAGAACCAGAATGCTGTAAACCGAATCGATCGCCGCCACGGGATTGCGTTCCAGAATGAGGGCTGATCCATGAGCCTGCCTACTGGGACTACACGGGACGATGGCGGCATATACGGAACGAATTCAAGTGCAGGCCACCGGCCCGCACGCTCAATGAACTGGTTTTTTGTGGAGTTTTTCGCATGAAAGTGCTCATCGTTTTCGCTCACCCCGAACCCAGGTCGTTCAATGGTGCGCTGAAAGATACGGCTGTCTCGACCCTGAAAGCGCAGGGACACGAGGTTCAGGTAACCGACCTGTATCAACTGAAGTGGCGGCCCGAACTCGGCGTCGAAGACTTCGTGGGTGAGCGTCTCAATCCTGACTTCCTCGATCTCTCGGCGGAACAGGAACATATGTTCGGGATGTCCACGAAATCGACGCCGGATGTTTACGCCGAGCAGCAGAAGGTGCTCTGGTCCGATCTGATCATCTTCCAGTATCCGATGTGGTGGTTCGGGATGCCGGCGATTCTGAAGGGTTGGGTGGATCGCGTGATGACCCGCGGATTCGCCTATGCGACCGGGCGAAAATACGAGACCGGTATGTTCAGGGGCCGCAAGGCGATGGTCTCGACCACGACGGGAACGGCCGCGAGCCTTTACGAACCGGACGGTGTCGACGGTGATATCAATCACATTCTCTGGCCGATCCACAACGGGATCTTCAATTACCTTGGCTTCGATGTGCTGCCGCCGCATGTGTCGTGGATGCCTGGCCGCGTGAGCGCCGCGGAGCGGCAAGCGTACCTCGACTCCTACGCAGCGCGGTTGCGCACGCTCGAGAGCACGGAGCCCCTGTTCTTCCATCCCTTTGCGGACTTTGGTCCTGACCAACGTCTGAAGCCAGGTGTGGTGGCCCGTTCCGGCTTCCAATGGAACCCGGCCGTCGGCCAGTCGCATGATGATGCGGCAGAAACGTACACGCCGAAGAAGATTGCGAACGCGGGATGATCCGGTGTGGCGTCGGGCCGCAGCTGCTTTCGAAAGCTTCTGTGGCCCAGCATCGAAACTGACCAGGAGTGAAACACACGATGGAAAAGCTGCCCATGTTTCAGAAGCTGCACCACGTCTGCATCGTGGTTCGTGACATTGAGAAGGCCGTGAAGTATTACGAGTCGATCGGAGTCGGTCCGTGGACAGATTTTCCGCCGATGGATGCGTACGAACTGGACGGCTACGATCGTCCAGCCTTTCTGAAGATGCGTTATAAGTTCGCGAACATCGACAACGCCCAGCTGCAGCTTTGCCAGCCAGGAGACGGGGACACGCCGCAACGACGCTTTCTGGAGTCGCGCGGCGAGGGTGTTTTTCATCTCGGCTTCTCTGTCGAGAGCTGTGACAAGGCGGAGGAACAGGCAGCGAGCGCCGGACTGGATGTCCTGGCACGCGGGCGTCTCGATGATCGAAGCGGCTTCACGTACTTCAAGACGGTCAACGAAGGGGCAGGGGTCACGTTAGAGGTCCGGGCGCCGAGCACCAGGGGAGCTCAGGGCATCAAGTCCTGATACGCTTGCAAAGCGCTTCCCTGAATTCTTCTTCGCACTCGACAAGACAGTTCTAACAGCGTCGGGCAGTCATTGCCCGGCGAGCGATTCCTGTGATTCACCTTCGAGGTGATCCCCCGAAGCACGTCGGCGGTCGGGGGCAATGCCGCGGCCGTGAACGCGAAGCGTTGTGCAAGGCAACGCGTGATCCTTTCGTTATCCCAGTCGCCCTGAGTTCGAATTCAGAACGGCCCCGCGGTACGCCGCGGGGCATCGTCACATTTATCTCATGACGAACGGGTTTGCAGTCTTGACCCCCGTATTGATCCAGACGCTCTTCGTTTGCAGATACTCGCGGATCGCGTCGATACCGTTCTCGCGGCCAAGCCCGGAATCCTTGTAGCCGCCGAACGGCGACATGTAGCTCACCGCGCGATAGCTGTTCACCCAGACCATGCCGGCCTGCAGCCTTTCGGCGACACGAATGGACCGGCCGATACCTTTCGTCCAGACCCCTGAGCCCAGACCGAAGCGCACATCATTCGCCAGTGCAACCGCCTCGTCTTCGTCCTTGAACTTGATGATAGACAGGATAGGACCAAAGACTTCTTCCTGTGCGATCCGCATCCTGTTGTTGACGTCACCGAAAATGGTTGGCTCGACGAACCAGCCATTACCGCATTCCGGTGCACTGCCAGGCTTCCCACCGAGCAGCAACGTCGCGCCTTCCTGCTTCGCGGTTTCAATGTAAGACAGGACTTTCTGGTATTGAGGACGCGTCGTTACCGGCCCGACCTGTGTATCCATACTCGACGGATCACCCATCTTCGCGGTACGTGCCAGCGTCAGGAGTTTGTCGACGAACGTGTCGTAGATGCTTTCTTGCAACAACAGCCGCGAACCGGCAATACAGGTCTGTCCGGTCGCGGCGAAGATGCCGGAAACCGCGCCATTCACTGCGTCTTCCAGATCGGCATCGTCGAACACGATGTTGGGTGACTTGCCGCCGAGTTCGAGACTAACGTGTTTGAATTGACGTGCTGCCGCCTCGTTGATCGCCCGGCCTGTGGAATCTGCGCCGGTGAACGTGATCTTCTTGACCAGGGGGTGTTCCACCAAAGGCGAGCCGACGTCCGCACCGAATCCGGTCACGACGTTCACTACACCCGGCGGAAAGCCGGCTTCGATGAAGAGTTTCGCAAACTCGATCGTGGACGCCGAAGTGAACTCGGACGGTTTGATCACAACAGTGCAACCTGCGGCCAACGCGGGCGCAATCTTCCATGTTGCCAGTAGCAGGGGCGAATTCCACGGCGTGATCGCGGCGACGACGCCCAACGGTTCATTGCGCGTGAAGTTGAAGTATCCCTTCTTGTCGAGCGGAATGACGGCGCCCTGAATCTTGTCCGCCAGGCCGCCAAAATAGTAATACCACTGGGGCAAATACTGGCACTGGCCGAGCATCTCCGCCATGAGCTTGCCGTTGTCCCGAACTTCGAGTTCGGCAAGCCGCTTTGCGTCTCGCGCGATCAGGTCGCCGACCCGATGAAGCAGCAGGCCTCGCTGGCTCGGAGACATCTGTGACCATGGTCCTGTACTGAATGCGGTATGCGCCGCTTGCACAGCCCGATCGACGTCGGTCCCGTTGCCTTTTGCAATCTGCGCCCAGGTTTCTCCCGTGAACGGATTTTCCGTATCGAACCATTCGCCCGAAGTCGACTGGCAAGATTCGCCATTGATGTACATCTCAAATCGTTGCATGACTCTCGTCTCCAATTGATATTGAATCAGGCGCCAAGGGGCAGACGTCGCTGGGACTCAGCCAGGATTTCCTGCGCCTTCAAAATGACCGGCCTGTCTACCATGCGGCCGTCCACAGCAACGGCCGCCCCGTGGGATGCAGCTGCGCCTTCGACAACCCGGTGCGCCCATTCGACATCCTTCTCGCTGGGGACGAACGCGGCATTGACCGCAGCCACCTGCCTGGGATGAATACAAAGCTTGGCGCCGAAGCCGAGCCGCTTTGCACGGATCGTGTCGCGCGTGATCTGCTCGGGATCGTCGAGTGTGGTGCTGACGCCGTCCACCGGTGGCAGCAGATTGCCGATGCGAGAGGCGAAGACGATCTGTGAGCGGAAGTACAGAAGCTGCTCATCGTCGCCGTCAATGCCGAGGTCGAGCTGGAAATCCACATTGCCGAATACGAGTCGGGTGGTTAGCCGGTGCTGGGCGATAGCGACCACATTCCGAAAACCTTGGGCGGTCTCGATCATCGGCAGGATGTCGGTCGGCTTGCCCGCGAACTCGCAAAGGAAGATATCGTCGATGCGTTCCGTCTTGGGCAGCATGACGGCGGCGACGGATGGCGCACGGCATACGGCGATGTCGTCGCGAAACCATTCGCTGTTCACATCATTTACCCGCACGGCGACTGGCGTACTGTTTGTCGACAGCCACTCGGCGAGGGCCGCCCGAGCGATCTTCTTCTCACTGGGAGGCACTGCATCCTCCAGATCGATAACGACCACATCGACGCCCGACGCAGCCGCCTTGGCAAACCTGTCCGGCCGGTTGCCGGGAACGAAGAGATAGGAGCGGGGTGCAAGGTCAGCCATGTTGGGCCTCCAGTTTCGATTCGGGGAGCAGTTTGGGTACGACGGTTGCATCGGTAATCGTCCATACCGATGTGATTGAGCGCTTGAGTTCGTCTTCGGTGGCCGCATGGCCATACAAACCCAGCGTCATCGTTTTGTGCTCGAGTTCAGCGCGCGTGAGCGTATTGCCCGGATCGCCCTTGGGATCATCCACGCGGCCCTCGAAGGTGCGGCCATCCTTCGTCTGAACGATGACCTTCCCAATCCAGCGTGACGGATAGGCCGTATCGACTTCAGGGTCGAGCACCATCGAAACCTTTTTGCAGAAGTGCGCGATCCTGCTTTCCTTGTAATGGCCGTCGAACTCACGCACACCCGCGTGGCCGAATTCCGCTACCAGAGCGAGCACGGTGCCCATGGAGAACTTCGCCTGATGAACAGTCTTTGGGTCGGTTACCGGGCCGAGGACGTCAATTGCAGCCTGGTGAACATGGGTTACCACCGTCTCGATGTCATCCGGCACGAGCTTCTCGCGCTGAATAACCTGCAGCAGAGCATCGGCTGCCGGATGAGTGTGCCGGCACGAAGCGTGATACTTGAAAGACGTCTCGATCAGCGCCCACCGCTCGCCGAGCGCTTCGGCGAGTTTGTCCGGATGCGTTTGCGTGGACATGCCGGCCCCCATGCCTTTCGCGCCCTCGAAGATGTCCTTCGCACCGGTGAAACCGTCGGCCGCCAGGTAGGCTGCGAGAAGACCATTCGCCGCAGCCTTGGCCGTATGCAGTTGCTTGGAGTCCGCGGCGTCTTTCAAGAATTCCCAGAGTCCGGCTGCCTGGGTGCCGGCGGAGCCAAACGCATTCACCATCTGCTCGTCGCTCAATCGCAAGAGATTACCGACCGCTGCTGCGGCTGCGACCGTACCGACCGTACCGGTGGTATGAAAAATCTTGTAGTGCGACCGGCCGAGGAATTCTCCGACACGGATGCCCACTTCATAGCCTGCGACAGATGCAGCGATGAACTCTTTGCCACTTCTGCCAAGCGCTTGCGCGGCGGCCCACGCTGCGGGGAAGACGACGGTTGCCGGGTGCAGGACCGAACTGTTGTGGAGGTCGTCCTGTTCAGCGAAGTGCGATGCGGCGGCGTTGATCATTGCCGCGAAGAGTGGACTGGTCGTTCGGCGGGAGATCAGTACTTCGCAGGGACCGGACTGCGGCCCGAAATCCAATGCGTGCTTCTGGATCGTCTCGACCGGGCGCGCGCCCCGGCCGGCCAGTGCTGAGCCGAACCAGTCAAGAAAAAGGTCCTCCGTGCGCGCTACCACGTCTGTAGGGATCTGTTCAAACTTGAGATTGGCCGCAAACGAAGCAAGAATCTGGGTATTGCTCATAACAGGCTTACCTTAACTGGGGAGTTAGATTACGGCCGCTTCACGAAGCTCGCGGATGGCATCGGTCGAAAAACCCAATTCACTCAAAAGGGCTTCGGTGTGTTGGCCTAACGCGGGCACGGCGTCCAGTCGGACATCGGATGCTGTACTGACGCCCGGCGGCAGCAAGGCGGGAATGGCGCCTGCAGGGGAGTCGATGCTCACCCAGCGATTGCGTTCTTTAAGCTGAGGATGCGACCACACGTCGGGCATATCATTCATCCGTGCGTTGGCGATCTGCGCGGTATCCAGCCGACTGATGACTTCTTCCGAAGTCAGTTTGCCGAATGCGGCGACAATGATTTCGCGCAGTTCCTCGCGTGCTGCTACCCGCTTCGAGTTGGAACTGAAACGAGGATCGACGGCGAGTTCAGGTGCCAGAAGGACTTGCGCACAGAAGACACCCCATTCACGCTCGTTCTGCAATCCCAGCATGACTGTCTTTGCATCGCCGGCGGGGAAAGGGCCATAGGGGTAGATGGTCGCGTGAGCAGCGCCGGCGCGAGGTGGCGGGGATGCGCCGTCGAATGCGTAGTAAAGGGGATACGTCATCCACTCCACCATGCTCTCGAGCATCGAGACGTCGATTTCCCGCCCCAACCCGGTTTTCGATAGCTGCAGAAGCGCGGAGAGGATGTTCGTATAGGCGTACATCCCTGCAGCGATGTCAGCAATGGAGCAGCCGGCTTTTGCCGGTGAGTCCGGACCGCCGGTAATCGACAGGAACCCGGACTCACTCTGGATCAGCAGGTCGTATGCTTTCTTGTCGCGATAGGGACCATCGGATCCGTAACCGGAGATGTTGCAGACAATCAGGCGGGGATACTTGTCACGCAACGCTTCATACGACAGCCCCAATCGCGCCGCGGCGCCGGGTGCCAGGTTTTGCACCAGCACGTCGGTGTCCTCAAGCAGGCGCTCGAAAATCCCCTGCGCCTGCGGGGCCTTGACGTCTAGCGTGAGGCTCTCCTTCGAGCGGTTGCACCATACAAAGTGCGAGGCCATGCCGTGCACGCGCTCATCATAGGCACGCGCGAAGTCCCCGACACCAGGGCGTTCGATCTTGATCACGCGTGCGCCAAGATCCGCAAGCTGCCGGGTACAGAAGGGTGCTGCAATCGCGTGTTCGAGGGTGATGACCTTCACGCCGTCCAGCGGTTTCATGTCCTTCCCCTTAGAAAGAACGTGGCAGCCCGAGCAGATGCTCGGCTACGTACGAGAGAATGAGATTGGTCGAGATCGGCGCGACCTGATAGAGCCGTGTCTCGCGGAATTTACGTTCGACGTCGTATTCGTTCGCAAAACCGAAGCCGCCGTGGAACTGCAGGCACGCGTTGGCCGCCTCCCAGGAGGCGTCAGCCGCAAGCAGCTTGGCCATATTGGCTTGCGCGCCGGCGGGCTGCCTGGCGTCGAAAAGCTCGCAGGCTTTGTAGCGCATCAAGCTCGCAGCTTCGACGTTGACGTGCGCGCGGGCGATCGGAAACTGCACGCCCTGGTTCTGTCCGATCGGGCGGCCGAAGACGACGCGTTCTTTGACGTACTTACAAACCTTGTCGAGGAACCAGTACCCGTCGCCGATACATTCGGCGGCAATTAGCGTCCGCTCAGCGTTCAGGCCATCAAGGATGTACTTGAAGCCTTTGCCTTCTTCGCCGATGAGGTTTTCGGCGGGGATCTCGAGGTTGTCGAAAAATAGCTCGTTAGTCTCGTGATTCACCATGTTCGGGATGGGGCGAACCGTCATGCCCTTGCGGATCGCCTGATGCAAGTCGACTAGAAAGATCGACATGCCTTCGGATTTCTTCGCGACCTGATCAATCGGCGTGGTCCGTGCGAGCAGAATCATCAGGTCGGAGTGTTGAACCCGCGAGATCCAGACCTTCTGGCCATTGACAACATAACGGTCACCCTTGCGAACCGCAGTCGTCTTGAGTTTTGTGGTGTCGGTACCGGTCGTCGGCTCGGTCACGCCCATCGACTGAAGCCGCAATTTTCCGCTGGCGATTTCCGGAAGGTACCTGGCCTTTTGCTCTGCCGAGCCGTGCCTGAGCAGTGTCCCCATGTTGTACATCTGCCCGTGACACGCGCCGGAATTGCCACCGCTGCGGTTGATCTCTTCCATGATCACCGAAGCTTCGGTCAGTCCGAGCCCCGAGCCGCCATATTCCTGTGGAATAAGGGCTGCCAGCCAACCGGCGTCGGTTAGGGCTTGCACAAAGGTCTCGGGGTAGGCTCGTTCCTCGTCGATCTTGCGGAAATACTCGGCGGGGAAGTTGGAACACAAATCGCGAACCGCTTCGCGAATGTCCTGATAGGGGTCAACGTTAGCCAGCACTTGTCTCTACTCCTCAGAGTTCATTTTTGAAAAACACACGCGGGTGCCGTTAGCGTCGCCTCGGCATCGACGCACAGCACGCCATCGGAATTGGCTGCCCAGAGCTTTACCTCGGTCGATCCTGGGGCGCGGGCCGCGTAGAGATGAAACGGGGCCTGGTCAAACAGTGGGTTGACCGCTTTGAATGAGAAAGAAGCGATCGAATCGCCGGGAAGGCTGCGCCGGACGAGATCGATCAGCAACGTCGCAGTCAGCGGCCCGTGGACGACCAGCGCCGGATAGCCTTCCTGCTCCTGGGCATAGGTGCGGTCATAGTGAATGCGGTGCCCGTTGAAGGTATCGGCGGAGTAGCGAAAGAGCAGGACCGGGTCGGGCACGATCTCCCGTTTCCAGGTGAACTCCACCGGTGCGGCCGGGCCGGTTGCTACGGCGTACGCTGTCGTTGCGGACTCGCGGTACACAACGTCCTGTTCTTCAGAAATCAGCGGACCTTCGAGGTCTTCCAGTTCGTGACGCAGACGTACAAACACGAGCTTTCCGGTGCGTCCTTCCTTGGCCGCTATATCAAGAATCTGCGACGTCCTGGTGACTTCGCTGCCGACCGCGAGCGGACGCTCGAACCGGACGCGGCTTCCGGCCCACATACGTCTGGGCAGTGGCACCGGCGGCAGGAATCCACCGCGTGTCGGATGTCCGTCCGCGCCGACCTGTGACTGCGAAACAATGTGGGGAAAAAGCGCCCAGTGCCACAGCGGCGGCAACGGACTGCCGGTACGCGGGACGTCCTCATAGTCCAGCGTAGCAGCGAGTTGTTGCGAGAGACGTGGCGAGACGAATTCGCGTTCGGCCTGTGTACGGCCGATCCAGGAGCGTAGGTAGTTGAGTTCAGCAGTCATTGGGTCGTCGGGTAGCGTCGTTCGCGCTAGATTGACGCACCCGTCTGCTGACTACAATTTGTGTGTGGAGAAGAGGGCTTTAAACGCAGACTAACTGCTGACGTTCAGGCCGGCTGGGGCTCATGATCGGTTTTGCACTTCTGCGTGAGGAGGTCGACCAGTTCCCGCGCGAAAGACGGCAACAGGTCGAGGTTGCGCACGCAGATCAGCAGATTTCGCGTTGCCCAGTCGTCTTCGATTTCAACGAGCCGGATGTTCATGGTCTTGACGTAGCGCACCGCTGACGAGCAAGGCAACACCCCGATCCCCACGTTAGCCTCGATCATTCGGCACAGCGCTTCGAAGTTACCCACTTCAATTCGCACCTGAAGTTTCTTGTGCATGTCGTTTGCTACGCGGTTCAGAAAGGTATGAATCGCGCTAGCTTCGGGCATTCCGACGAAGTCAAACCCGGTGGCCTCCTCAAATGGAATGGACGTCTTTCCGGCGAGGGGGTGCGAATTCGAGACCGCCAATATGAGCCGGTCTGACCGGTACGGCAGGACTTGCAGAGATTCGGGCCTGACATTGCCCGCGACTATCCCGACGTCCGCAGTGCCTTCACTGACCGCACGCACCACGTCATGGCTCAACCGTTCGCGAAGCTCGACGTTCACGTCGGGATGGTCGGCGAGAAAGTCACGCAGGTCGTTAGGCAGGAATTCAGTCGTAGCGGTAGTGTTCGCAAAGATCCGCACATGACCTTTGATGCCGCGCGCGTACTCCTGCATGTCGCCGCGCAACTGTTCGAGCTGCGACAGGACGAGCCGGGCGTGATGTAGGAACGCTTGGCCCGGCGGCGTGAGGGTAACCCCCTGGCTGGTCCGATACAGCAGTTTGGCTCCCATGCTTTCTTCCAGATTTTTGATCCGGGTGCTCGCTGCGGGTACGGACATATGAAACCGCTCGGCACCCCGCGTCAAGCTATCCGTCTCAGCAATACATGTGATGAGACGAAGATCAACCAGATCGAAATGCATGGCCATGATACGTGCTCCGAATGAAGAGATGCCCCGTTGATCCAGTGTAGCAAATAGCAGAAATCCGCAAATCGGTATTTGCGATATTTTTTTATTATTTTACAGATGTCCTTATAAATAAGGTTCATTAGTGGATATCGACTTCCGTACAGTTTATATAAGTATGCGAAATTCCGCACGAATCGATGGAGCCAGATCAAGACCGGAACATTTTTGCGCCGGACAATCGGTTCACGGTAGCGTGCTGCGCTCTTCAGGGCGGCAGAGCAGCCCAAACCATTCAATCTGGAGAAAGCGATGTTGATTGCGCCGTTCAAGAACGAGCCGTTCGATTTGTTCGACACCGAAAGTGCCAAGGCAGACATGCAGCAGGCGCTGAAAAAAGTGCGTGCAGAGTTTGGCCAGACCTATCCGCTGGTGATCAATGGCGAGCGCGTGCAGACCGAAGCGACACTCGCCTCGACGAATCCTTCGAATCCGGACGAGATCGTCGGCTATACCGCCAAGGCGACGACGCAGCACGCGGACGCCGCGCTGGAAGCAGCCTGGACCGCCTTCGAATCGTGGAAACGTTGGAGCCAGGAAGATCGATCGCGCGTCATGTTGAAGGCTGCGGCAATCATGCGCAGGCGCAAGCGCGAGCTCGAGGCGTGGCTGGTCTATGAAATCGGCAAGAACTATGTCGAAGCGAGCGCCGAAGTCGCGGAAATGATCGACTTCACCGAGTACTACGCACGTCAGGCGATCAAGCACGTTGGCGGCCTCGGTTCGCTGATTGATTATCCGGGTGAAGAGAACGAGAGCTTCTACATCCCGCTGGGCGTGGGTGTGACGATTTCGCCGTGGAATTTCCCGATGGCGTTGATGACCGGCATGACGGTCGGCGCGATTGTGGTGGGCAACACGGTCGTTTGCAAGCCTGCGGAAGATACAGTGGTATCACTGGCCAAGATCTTCGACATCTTCGCCGAAGCAGGTCTGCCGCCCGGCGTGGTGAATTATCTGCCGGGTACCGGACGCGAAATTGGTTCGTATCTGGTCGCCCATCCGAAGACGCGCTTCATCAACTTCACGGGCTCGCTCGCAACCGGTGCCCAGATCAACGAGTCCGCTGCAAAGCTTGCCGAAGGCCAGAAATGGTTCAAGCGGGTTTTCCTCGAGTTGGGTGGCAAGGACGCCATTCTGGTCGATGAAACGGCCAATCTCGATGACGCAGCGGCTGCAGTGATCCAGGCAGCCTTCGGCTATTCCGGCCAGAAGTGTTCGGCTTGCTCGCGTCTGATCGTGGTGGATTCGGTCTACGACGCATTGCTCGAGAAGGTCGTTGCGAAGACGAAGGAACTCGTTGTCAGTGAAGCCAAGGACAATCCGAGTTTCGGTCCGGTCTGCAATGAACTGCAGTACAAGAAGGTGCTGTCGTATATCGATATCGGTCACACCGAGGGCAAGCTGCTTACGGGTGGCAAGGCCGTGGAGCATGCAGCCGGCTATCTGATTGAGCCGACCATCTTCGGCGACGTGTCGCCCCGCGCGCGCATTGCACAAGAGGAAGTGTTCGGACCGTTCGTCGCCGCGATTCGCGTCAAGGATTTCGAGGAAGGTCTGGCCGTGGTTAACGACACGGTCTACGGGCTGACCGGCGCGCTCTTCTCGAACGACCGCAGCCGCATCGAACGAGCACGCCGTGATTTCCACGTCGGCAATCTGTACTTCAACCGCAAGTGTACGGGCGCGCTGGTCGGGGTTCAGCCGTTCGGCGGGTTCAATCTGACGGGTACCGATACCAAGACGGGCGGTCCTGACTACCTTTTGCAGTTCCTGCAAATGAAGGCAGTGGCTGAACGTCTGTAAGCGTGCGTGTTCCGGGGCGCCACCGACAGGCAGCCCCGGTTCACACGGTAGGCTTTTAAAACGAACGGAATGAACACAATGGGCTTCATTGCAGACCGCATTGGCCAGATCGCCCCTGCGCAGACGATGGCAATGGCAGCAAAAGCGGCAGAACTGCGTCGTGCCGGGAAGAACGTTATTTCCCTGTCGCAAGGCGAACCAGACTTTCACACGCCCGAGAACATCCAGGCAGCAGCGATTCGTGCGATGCGCGAAGGCAAGACGCGCTACACGGAGGCCGCGGGTATTCGGGAGTTGCGCGAGGCGATCGTCGCGAAACTGAAGTGCGACAACGGTGTCGACTACCCAGTGGATGGTGTCAGCGTGTCGGTTGGTGCGAAACAGGCGATTTTCGCGGCCTTTTTCGCGACCCTCAATCCGGGCGATGAAGTGATCGTGCCCGCGCCGTGCTGGGTCTCCTATCCGGAGATCGTCAAAATGGCGACCGGCACGCCCATCGTCGTGGCGTGCGACGAAGCGGCAGGGTTCAAACTGACGGCCGCTCAGCTGGAGACGTCGATCACGCCGCGCACCAAGTGGCTGATGCTGAATTCGCCATCGAATCCGACCGGGGCGGTTTACTCGGTTGAGGAACTCCGCACCATCGCGGAAGTACTGCGTCGACATCCCCATGTCTGGGTGCTGTCGGACGACATCTACGAAAAGCTCATCTATACCGGAAGCCCGTTCGTCAATATCCTGAACGTGGCACCGGAGTTGCAGGAGCGGACGCTCATCATCAACGGCGTGTCCAAGGTGTACTCGATGACTGGCTGGCGGATTGGCTATTCCGCCGGACCGGCTGCGCTCATCCGCGCCATGAATCTCGTGCAAGGCCAGATTGTCACCAGTGCGTCATCGGTGTCGCAATACGCAGCGATCGAAGCGCTAACGGGGGATCAGTCATTCGTGGAGACATCGCGATCGGCTTTTGACGAGCGCCGGAAACTGGTCGTCAAAACGCTGAGCGACATACCGGGGCTCCATAGCAACCAGCCCGAAGGCGCGTTTTATGCCTTCGTTGGCTGCCATGGTGTCATCGGAAGCCGTACGCCGAGTGGCAGGCTTCTGGAAAACGACCATGACTTCGTCATGTACCTGTTGGAAGAGGCGAACGTGGCGGTGGTTTCAGGTTCCGGTTTTCTGCTCTCGCCGTACTTCAGACTCTCTTATGCCGCATCACTCGACGACCTGAACGAAGCGCTCGCCCGGATTCGCGCCGCGAGTCAAAGCCTCGAAACTGTAGCGGTCTGATAGTCCATTAGTCACACACTGCTCGGCTCTCAGGAGCCCAACGAGCCTTCGAAGGTAAATCATGAGCGAAAGGATTGTCATCACGGGTGGTGGTGCGATTGGTTGTTCAATCGCGTATTTCCTGAGCCTCCAGAAGACGCCCGGACGTGAGATCTGGGTGATCGAAAAAGATCCGACCTATCAGATCGCGTCATCGTCGCTCTCGGCCAGTTCGATCCGCCAGCAGTTTTCAACGCCCATCTGCATTCAGCTATCGCAGTTCGGCTACGACTTCTTCTCCGCCTGCGAGCGGGAGAAGGCGCAGTACGGGGCCGGTGTCGATCTGGTGGATTGCGGCTATCTGTTCGTGGGTAATGCGCAGCAAGAGAGTGTGCTACGTCGGCGGAGCTCGCTCGCCAGATCGTTAGGCGTCGAGCTGCAGGAACATTCCGCTGAAGCGTTGCAGCAGCGCTACCCGTGGATGAACGTCGGCGATCTGACTTATGCCGTTGAAGGCCTTGCAGGCGAAGGCTGGTTCGATGGGTACAGCGTCATGCAGTGGTTCAGAAACCGTGCGCGCGAGGCGGGCGTTCATTTCGCCACGGGTGAAGCGGCGGGCTACCGTACACGCGGAAACCGGATTACCCATGTCGAACTGACGGATGGGCGAGAAATCTCCGGGGATACGTTCGTGAATGCAAGCGGAGCGTGGTGCGCGCCTCTTGCCAAAAGCGTCGGTGTCGATCTGCCGGTTCGGCCAAGACGGCGTTCGGCGTTCGTCGTTTCATGCCCGACGTCGATCCCGGATATGCCGATCCTGATCGACACGTCTGGCGTGTACCTGCGTAGGGAACAGAACCATTTCCTGTGCATCGTCTCGCCCTCGACGGAGATGGATCTGGATAACCTGCCACTCGACGTGCAGTTTTCCGAATTTGACGAGATCATCTGGCCGACGCTGGCAGAGCGGATCCCCGCGTTTGAGGCGCTACGCGTGGAACACGCATGGGCTGGCTACTACGAATACAACATCCTCGACCAGAACGGCATCGTCGGTCAGTCGGGGCCGGAAAACTCGTTAGTGGCGGCCGGTTTCAGCGGCCACGGCATGATGCACAGTCCCGGTGTCGGTCGTGCAATGGCTGAACTGCTGGCCTTCGGCGAGTTCAGAACTTTGGACCTCTCGCCGCTATCGCCGGCGCGGCTCACGTCGGGCCAACTTGTGATCGAAGAGGGTGTTTACTAGCACCCGGCAGGCGGTCGATCAGTGTGAATGCAGGCCACGCCCTCGCGCGTTTCGATACTGTCGGGGCGTGAGGTGCGTGGCGGACTTGAATTGCCGCGCAAAAGCGCTGTGGTCCGCGTAGCCGCAGTCCGTCGCGATATCAGTAATGCTGTTGTCAGTCGTTTCGAGCAGCTTGCACGCGTGATCGATCCGCAATTTCATCAGCAGTTGCTTGGGCGTCAGATGAAACACTTCACGGGTCAGACGTTCCAACGTGTCGACAGAGATGGAGGCGCGTTCCGCCGCCTCAGTGACCAGGATGTTCTGTCCGAGGTTCTGTTCCAGATAATCCAGATATTCCAGTAAGCGGCGGTAGCCGTGGTGCCGTTCGTCGGGGCGAGGCAGATCGCGCGAGATGCCGATCAGTCCGATCGCTTGCCCGTCCTCGTTGAGTACCGGGAACTTGGAGCTCAGGCACCAGTATCGATGCCCCGATCCTGACGAGTAGAGGCGCAGGCGATCGACAATGGGAGACTGGGTTTCGATAACGTTCAGATCTTGCGCGTTGGTGCTTGCACCGGTCACGGGAAATAGCTGGTCGGCCGTCTGGCCAATCACATCGTCGCGCGACATCCCACTTCGGTTGATGAGCGTTTGATTAACGGAAAGATAGCGCGCCTGGGCGTCCTTGATGTAGTACAGCACGTCCGGAAAACAATCGAAGACGCGCTCGAGCATCTCGGGCTGCCGGTCCAGCTGTCGAAAGACCTCCACCAACATATCGGAATAGGCCTTGGCGGGCATAAGGGGATCAGCGTGAAGTCACAGTGATCCCGATTGTACAGGGGGTGTAATCCGGGGCGGGAGCGAAGAAAGCGGTGGGGCGGCAGCTAGCCGCTCCACCGCTTTCCTGCAGGAATCCGCGCCTTGGTGCTTATTGACTCGCGTGGGCCTTGGCGCCAAGCAATGCTTCACGGAAACGGCTTCGCAGGTACGGACCGTCACGTGGGGGGAGGGCGGTCGGTTCGGGATCGGTTCCGACCTTCACCGTGGCGAGCACGGGACCCGATGCCTTCAGAATGACGTCGACATACTCCTCGAGCTCGCCCTCGGCGTAGATCGTCGTCGCCTTTTCGAATCCGGCCGCGCGCGCGATTGCCGTGATGTCGACACCTCGCCCCGCGTGGGCCAGTTGCATACCTGTTTCCGCGTAGTGTTCGTTGTCGATAACGACGATGGAGAGATTGGCCGGCCGATCAACGCCTACGGTTGCCAGCGATCCCAGTCCCATCATCATTTCGCCGTCGCCAACGAACACGATCACGCGTTTCTCAGGTTGTGCAAGCGCAAGACCGAGACCGAAGCTGACGGCGCCTCCCATCGCACCCCACAGGTAGAAGTTCTGTGGCGTGTCGCCGGCGGCGGCCACATCGAAGGTCGGATTGCCAAGGCTGGTCACTGCAAGAACGTCCTGCTGCCGATCGCGGAGAATCCGCTTCACCGTCAGTCGACGGTTCAGGGGCGTCGTCTGCTGAGTCATGTTCGTGCTCACTTGTTAAAGTTCTTGGTGCCGATAACGCGCTGTCCGATCAGGACAGCGACCATCCGGGAGGTGTTGTAGCCAAAATTCAGCGCGGCGCGCACGGTCTCAGGGACTTCGGCGGGATCATCCGCGCGGTAGACGTAGACGCCCGCCGATTCGAGGGCTTCCTGGGTGGATTTGCCCATGGCGACTTGCCAGGGATTGAATTCTCCCCACTCTCCGCGCATGGTGACCAGCATCACGATGGGCATGCGGCACTCGTGTTGCAGAGAAAGCATGTTGATGCAATTGCCCACGCCGCTCGATTGCAGCAGCAATACGCCGCGCTGGCCACCGACCCATGCGCCGCCCATCATGGCCACCCCTTCTTCTTCGGTGGTCAGCGAAACCGCATGGATTTCAGCGTCTGCTTCGCAGAGTTCGATAAGACGTTTGTGCCCCGCATCAGGTACGTATGCCACTTGCCGCACGTCAGCGGCTTTGAAGTGCTCGAAGATTGTTTCCGGCCAGTTGACTGACATGATGACGAGTTTTGGTAGGTTGATGAAAACGGATAGCCGTCGCGCTAAGCAGGGCCGATCGATTACCGTGCTTTGATGAGTGATAGCGTGCATCAGCAAAAGTCGTCGCTCAATTACTGATTGCGGAAGGCGCGATTAGGCTGGGGTTAACGGGATTTGTCGGTGCGGATTCACGCGCGGATCCTTTCCCTTCTGGCTTGCGTGTGCATTCGAGCGTCTGAAATGCGGCGTTCCAGAATGCCGAATTCCAACCCTTGGTTTGAGTAAGCACACTAGCGTTCAAACCGATTGGAGAGGGAACCATGAAGATTGTTGTGCCGGTCAAGAGAGTGGTCGATTACAACGTAAAGGTCCGGGTGAAGTCTGACGGCAGTGGCGTTGACCTGGCGAACGTAAAGATGTCGATGAACCCGTTCGACGAAATCGCCGTTGAAGAAGCCGTTCGTCTGAAGGAAGCGGGCGTGGCGACCGAAGTGATTGCCGTGTCGGCAGGTGTGACGCAAGCGCAGGAAACGTTGCGCACGGCGCTCGCGATCGGCGCGGACCGCGCGATCCTGATCGAGTCGGGCGAAGAACTGCAGCCGCTGGCGGTGGCCAAGCTGCTGAAAGCGCTGGTCGACAGGGAACAGCCTTCATTGATCATTCTTGGCAAACAGGCGATCGACGACGATTCGAACCAGACCGGCCAGATGCTGGCTGCACTGGCAAACCTGCCGCAGGCCACGTTTGCCTCGAAGGTTGTCGTCGCTGGCGGCAAGGCTACGGTGTCGCGCGAAGTCGACGGCGGTGCGGAAACGCTGTCGCTGAGCTTGCCGGCTGTGATCACGACCGATCTGCGCCTGAACGAGCCGCGCTACGTGACGCTGCCGAACATCATGAAGGCGAAGAAGAAGCCGCTGGAAGTCATCAAGCCGGAAGACCTCGGCGTTGATGTGACGCCGCGCCTGAAGACGCTGAAAGTCGTCGAGCCGCCGAGGCGCTCCGCCGGTGTGATGGTGCCGGATGTGAAGACGCTGGTCGAGAAGCTGAAGACCGAAGCCAAGGTGCTGTGAGGAGACGGACGAAATGACGAATCTGGTGAATCTTGTAATAGCAGAACACGACGCCCCGACGACCGAAGGAAGCCCCCGTGGGGAGGAAGCCCCCTTGGGGGGCAACGCGTCGATCAAGGCCGCGACGCTGAACACGATTGCAGCCGCGCAGAAGATTGGTGGAGATGTCCACGTGCTGGTGGCAGGGCACAACACACAAGCCGCAGCGGATGCGGCAGCGAAGATCGCAGGCGTTTCGAAGGTGTTGCTGGCCGACGCGCCGCAACTCGCAGCGGGCCTGGCGGAAAACATCGAGGCGACGGTGCTGAACATCGCGAAGGACTACACGCACATCCTCGCGCCGGCGACTGCTTACGGCAAGAACATCGCCCCGCGTATCGCCGCAAAGCTCGACGTCGCACAGATCAGCGACATCACCGCAGTGGTTTCCGCCGACACGTTCGAACGCCCGATCTACGCCGGTAACGCGATCGCAACGGTTCAATCGGCTGATCCGATCAAGGTCATCACGGTGCGCACGACGGGTTTCGACGCGGTCGCGGCCGTTGGCGGCAGCGCAACGGTCGAAAAGATCGAAGCCGCGGCAGACACAGACATTTCGCAGTTCGTGAGCCGTGAAGTGACGAAGCTGGACCGTCCGGAGCTGACCTCGGCGAAGATCATCGTGTCGGGCGGTCGCGGTCTGGGCAATGGCGAGAACTACACGAAGGTGCTGGAGCCGCTGGCCGACAAGCTGAACGCAGCGCTGGGCGCCTCGCGTGCGGCGGTCGACGCAGGCTTCGTGCCGAACGACTATCAGGTCGGCCAGACCGGCAAGATCGTCGCGCCGCAACTGTACGTGGCAGTCGGCATCTCGGGGGCGATCCAGCATCTGGCCGGCATGAAGGACTCGAAGGTCATCGTGGCCATCAACAAGGACCCGGAAGCGCCGATTTTCAGCGTCGCCGATTATGGTCTGGTGGGCGATCTGTTCTCGGTCGTGCCGGAGTTCGAGGCCATGCTGTCTTAAGCGGTACGTCGAGGGAAAGTCCAGGTCGGATGAGGTGACACGTGAGCAATTTGAATGATATGAGGCATGTCAGAGCGGCGGCGGCCTTGGCCGCTAATGCCGAAGATGCCTCCATTTGGCGGTGGTTCGCATTGCTGCTTGAAGAGCGAAGGATTCGCTGGTGCTGTAGCAGTGACCGTTGGCTCGTGAGCGTTGACAACCGGCACGTCGCCACGGATAGCAGCTTCGATAAAGCCATCCGGATCGCGAGGGAGACCCTGTCGTGAGGCATGCCAAGAACGCTAAGCGAAAACCGTACGGCGGACGCAACCGCCGAACTGCGCAAACTTGCCGCTGCGGGTGACGCGCGCGCAAGCAGATCTAGACACCATCATGATGTACGTGTTCGGCGGTCTCGATGTCAGCGTGGGCAAACCCTGCATGCAGCGAAACGGACAGCGTGAACAGGACGGCAGTGCAGGATTGTTCCGTACTGCGCCGGGTCGCGCTTGCCAAACATATTGTGGTTGATACCGTGAAGCATCAGGGTCGTTTTCATTCGTCACTCCGTTGCATTCTCAATCGAGCGGCACGGTGAGCCGGTCGATCACGGCGCGGGTCTGGGGCCGCACGCCGCGCCACCACGCGAACGCCTCTGCGGCTTGCTCCACCAGCATGCCGACACCGTCCGCGACACCCAGCACACCCGCATTGCGCGCGAGTCTCAGGAAGGGCGTGAGCCGCTTGCCGTAGGCCAGTTCATAGGCCGCGCCGGTTGGGCTGAAAACGCTCGGTGGAACCGGCGGCAGATCGCCGGTGAGACTGGCCGACGTCGCGTTGACCACCAGGTCGAACTGTCCCATCGCCTCAAGATTGCCGTAGCCGCAGGCGGCAAGCGGCCCGCTCGTGGCGACCTGGTCGATCAGCGCCCGAACCTTCGCGATGTCCCTGTTGACGACGACCAGTTCCGCGGGACGGGCGGCAAGGAAGGGCAGCAATGCGCCACGCACTGCGCCGCCCGCGCCGAGGACTAGCACGCGCTTGCCGGCCATCGGCAGGTTCAGGTTGACTTCGATGTCGCGTAACAGGCCGACGCCATCGAAGTTCTCGGCAATGATCCGGCCGTCCTTAAAGCTCAGCGCGTTAGCGGCGCCAGCCAGTGCCGCCCGTTCGCTGCGTTCGTCGGCCATCGCGAACGCCTTCAGCTTGAACGGCGCGGTCACGTTCATGCCTTTGCCGCCCGCTGCGATGAACGCGCGCACGGTCGCGGCGAACGCGTCCTGCGGTTCCAACGGTCCTTCGATTGCCGTATAGGACATGTCCTGCTGCGTCTCCTGCGCGAAGAGACCGTGGATCAGCGGGGATTTCGTATGGCCGATCGGATTGCCGACCACTGCGTATTGGTCAGTCATCATGGCCTCACTTTCGAATACAACACACCATCGGTTTGCATTGCGTCGATCTCGGCAGCGCCGAAGCCCAGCGATTGCGCCACTTCCGCGTTGTGCTGACCGAGATCGGGCGCGACCTCGCGGATCGTCGTGTCGCAGTCGGAGAAACGGAACGGCAGGTTCGGCAGACGCAACTTGCCGTAGCGCGGGTGCTCCTGCTCGACCACCATGCCGCGCGCGACGATCTGCGGATCGGCAAGCACTTCGTCAATGCGCTGCACCTTCGCGCAAGGCACGTCGATGCTATCCAACAGATCAAGCACCCGCGCGACCGGTCGGCTTGCCACCCAGGGCTTCACGACGGACAGAATCTCCAACCGGTTCGTATTGCGTCCCGCGAGGGTGTGAAAGCGTGTGTCGGTGCCAAAACCGTCCGGTCCGCCGTGCGACTCGACCAGGGCGGCGAAGCGCTGCCACGCGTCGTCCACCTGCGCTGCGATCACGAGGTCGCCGTCGGCGGCACGGAACACGCCGTAGAGCGTTGACGTGGGCATGTCGTGACCGGTCTGCTCCGGCACGATGCCTTGCATCGTGTAGCACTGCACCGCGTATTCGTGCATTGACACCAGTGTGTCGTACAGCGCCATGTCGACGTGTTGCCCGCGGCCGCTCTTCACGCGACCAAGCAGCGCGGCATTGATCGCGGCCACTGCATGAATGCCGGTGTACATGTCGCCGAGCGAAATACGCATCAGCGGCGGCGGTTCGCCGGGATTGCCGATCATCTGCATGATCCCGCTCCGCGCTTCGGCAATCAGGCCGAAACCGGCGCGATGCGCATCCGGTCCGGTATGGCCGTAAGCTGATATCGAGCAGTAGACCAGTTTCGGATTGCGCGCAGACAGTTCGTCATAACCGAGCCCGAGCTTGTTGAGCGCACCCGGCCGGTAGTTCTCGACGAATACGTCTGCCGAGTCGCACAGCCGCTGCATGAATTCCTTGCCGCGCGGGTCGCGCATGTTGACGCTGACGCCGCGCTTGCCCATGTTCAGTTGCAGGAAATAGCCGCTCTGCTCGTCATCGAGCGCCGTGGCATGCTGACGCCCGGCGTCGCCGCTGCCGGGACGTTCGACCTTGATGACTTCGGCGCCGAGCGCCGCGAGACAGCGCCCAACATACGGACCGGCCAGAAAATGGCTGTAATCGACGACGCGAATACCTTCGAGAGGACGTGCTTGCATCAGAATGCTCCCGGGCGGCGCGGAACCATCAGACGATGCTCGCCATGCTGGACGACATTTCCGTCCTGATTAATCAGTTCGGACGGCAGTACGACGATCCCCCAGTCGGGACGGCTCTTGCTCGCGCGCATCGTGCCCACACGGAATTTCACGTGCAGCACGTCATTGACCTTGATCGGCAGGTTGAAGTCCCACGTCCACCCGAGCGACATGCCAGGCAGGAAGCGGTAGTCGCTTTGGGTCTTGAGCCCATCGGCGATCGACAAGCCAAACAGACCGTGTGCGACGATCGAACCGAAGTGGCTCGCACTAGCGTATTCCTCGTCCACATGCACCGGCGTGTGATCGCCTGTCAGGTCTGCATAGGCCAGAATGCGTTCCTTCGTTACCGTGTAGTTCGGGCTCACGCACTCGTCGCCCTCGCGGGCATCGTCCCAATATTTATCGACGATCGTCATCTCAAACCTCCGCACGCGGATTAATGTCCAGTGCGCGCGCCACGCACGACGCGGGCTTCGCCTGGATCAGTTCGACGGCGAGGCCGTCCGGCAGGCGCAACCAGTTGCGTCCCTGTGGCATTTCGCTGACGTCATACTTTTGCGCGGCAGCCAGCGCGGCCTCCATGTCTTCGCACATGACACCCAGGTGGCCGAGGCGGCCTTCAGGCGCGTCATGCTGCGGGTTATGGATGAATTGCAAACCGCCGAGCGTCCAGTACTGACGGGGTTCCTCGACGGTGCCGTCGACCTCGCGCATCGTCATGCCGAGAACGTCTTCGAAAAAACGGATGTGCCAGTGGATGTCCTTCACCCAGATGGCGACATGCTCCAGATAAGCCTTGCTGCCGTTCATGCGGTTGTCTCCCTTGTCGACCAGAGTTGGCGCTTTAGCGCCTACTCTGGTCCCATGCAATTCATTGCGGTCGACCAGAGTTCGCGTGTCGGCTGGAGTTAGCGCTTTAGCGCTTACTCCAGCCCCATAGCGCGTTACTCTGGTCCCATGCAAGATGTTGCTGTGTTGTCGGTCGGTCATGGCGCGCTCGATGCCCTTGATGCACGCGACCAGCGTCGCGTTGACGGGCGTCGGCACGCCGTGCCGTTGTCCCCAGCGCACGACCGCGCCGTTGATAAAGTCGATTTCGGTGATGGAGCCTTTTTCGAGGCTTTGCAGCATCGAAGTCTTGAAGGTGGCGGATAGTCCTTCGCCGGCGAGGGTCCACGGGCGTTCGGGATCGGTGGTGGAGAGCGTTACGCCTGCGGCCTGGGCGACCGCGATCGCTTCGGCGACCGCTGCGAGCGCCGCATTCTTCAGAAGCGGCTCGTCGTAAAGCTGACCGTAGGTCAGGCCGGTGGTGCCCGTCAGCGCGCCGGTTGCGACATTGACCAGCAGCTTGTCCCACATCGTGCCGACGATGTTGTCGCTGACCGTGGTGGCCAGTCCGGCGGCGTTGAAGGTTTCAGCGATCGCCGTCACGCGGGAGGTGATCCGGCCATCGAGTTCGCCGATGTAAGTCGCCTTGCCGGCGACGCCGGACTCGATGTGCCCCGGATTGCGCATCACGCCGCCGACGTACGTCTTGCCGGCCAGCACGCGCTCGCGCCCCACGATGTCGGCGAGCACATCTTCGTGCCCAAGGCCGTTCTGCAACGACAGGACCAGCGTGTCGGGTCCGATCAGCTCCAGGGCGCCGCGCATCGCCGCATCGGTATGAAATGACTTGACCAGCACGACGACCAGATCGACGGCGCCGGCCTCCGCGGCCCGCGTCGCCGCGCGGACTTTCACGCGACGCGAGCCGTTCGCATCGTCTACGCATAGACCATCGCGTCGCATGGCTGCTATGTGTGCCGCCGAGCGGTTCAGCAGCCAGACTTCGTTGCCGCCTTCGGTCAGCGCCGCGCCAATGGCGCAGCCCAGCGCACCCGCACCCAGAATCGCAATCTTCACTGTCGTCTCCTTAATCCGGAGATCAAGATACGATTCGGTGCTCATGTCCGCAATGCAATGGATACAATGACGTCATTGCACCAGACAATATCGCTATGAACCCGGCAGAACTCCCCGATCTGAAGCTGCTGCAGCTTTTCGATCTTCTCTACGATGTCCGCAGCGTCACACGCGTCGCGGAGCAGCTCGGACAGAGTCAGCCGACGATCAGCATCTGGCTCGGGCGTTTGCGGGAGCATCTGCAAGACCCGCTGTTCGTACGTACGCCTGGCGGCATGGCGCCGACGCCGCAAGCCGATGCGCTGATCGGTCCGTGCAGGGAGATTCTCGAATCACTGCGGCGCTTCGCTGCGTGGGAGATCGCATTCGATCCCACCACCGCAAAGCGGCGGTTCCGCATCTGCATGACCGACGCGAGCCACATCACGTTGCTTCCTCGAATGCTGGCGCACGTGCGCGCGCAGGCGCCGGGGATCCGCCTCGAAGCGGCCAGGATCGACGGCAATACCGAACGCGCGCTGGAATCAGGTGAGGCAGACCTTGCGATCGGCCACGTGCCCTGGCTCGGCGGCAACATTTACCAGCAGCAGTTGTACACGCAGGACTGGGTGTGTCTGATGAATAAGCATCATCCGCGCGTGCGCGGAAAGCTCGGGCTTAAGCAGTACCGCGCGGAAGGCCATGTCGCCATCGCGGCAGGGACCGGGGCGCAACTGCTGGAGCAGGCTCTTGTGCGCGAGCACGTCGAGCGGGACGTTGTACTCGAGCTGCCGGGTTTTCTCGGGCTCGGGGCCATCATCAAGAGCACCGACCTGATTGCCACGCTGCCGCGGCATATCGGCGAGACGCTGGCGAAGGTGAATGGCCTGTCGGTGCATCCGTGTCCGATACCGGTGGAGGGATTTGCGGTGCGGCAGCACTGGCACGCCCGCTATCACCACGAAGCGGGAAATCGCTGGCTGCGCGATCTGGTGGCTCAGCTATTCAGCAGTTTGCGGTGACTTTTCGCGGGACTGCGGTGGTCGCGGCGTCCTGGGAGGCTCTGCCTTATTGCCGTGCGGAGAACAGGTCTCGCGCTCACGTCTTCCACAACGCGAACTCCCCATGTGCGAGTTCCAGCGCCGCTTCCTCCGACAATTGCGTTTCATAAGCGTTTCCTATCGCGCAAGAACGAACCCGTCTTGGCGTGATTGGCGGGGGCGATATACCGTTATATCCGTGTTACAGCGGCAGCAAGGAAGGCAATGGAGAGCGCCTGGCTATCACTGTCAGACGGCCGGGTAGCCAGTGAGGCATCTGTGCGTCGACAGGTGCAAATCGACTCCCGTCTTCGGACTGATGTGATGTGCCCGGATGAGCGCGTCGTGCCTACTCGTTCCTGACCTGCATGAGCCGCTCCCCTTACACTTGGAAGCGAAGATCGACCATGTACAAAGCCATCAGGAAAAACCCTTCGGCGCCTCAAGCTGCCGACAAGATCCTTACTGCATTGCGTGATATTCCCGTATCTGCTCTCAGCGACAACATGCATCGCAACATCGGCAGTGTGGGACTCCACCCCTATCAACGGCCCGGCAAGAAGACGATGGCCGGCACCGCGGTCACGGTGCGCTCGCGAGGCGGGGATAACCTGACTTACCTGCGCGTCCTGGAGTTTTGCCGTCCAGGTGACGTACTGGTCGTGGACGCGGGTGGCGATCTTAACAACGCTGTGGTCGGCGGGATTCTGTCTTTCTACGCAGCCCACATCGGCGTTGTCGGTTTGGTGGTAGATGGCGCAATCCGCGACGTCGCAGAAATTCGCGATCGGGATTTTCCAGTTTACGCGCGCGGGGTCACGCACCGTGGGCCGTATAAGGACGGTCCGGGTGAAATCAATGTGCCGGTGTCGGTCGGAGGCATGGTGGTCAATCCGGGGGACATCGTGGTCGGTGATCAGGACGGCTTGCTGGCCATTCCCCAAGACGATGCCGAGCATGTCATTGAAAAAGCGCTAGCCGTTCTGGAAGCGGAGGCGGAGACCATGCGGGCGATGAAGGAGGGCCGCTGGAACCGCGCGTTTATCGATGCGCTCGAAGCGCGATGCAACAACTGAGCAACGCGTAGAGAGAAGGGCAAGAGCCGACGTCTGCATCGACGTCGGCTTTTTATATGGCTCAGCGCTCGTTGTTCTCGAACAGGTGATCGAGCCGTTCGCAAGCGGGAAGTTCGGGCACCGGAGGCATGGAGTTTTCGTGAACGGTGTCGTCGGAAAGGGAGCAGTCATGGGTGGACGCACGGCGACGAACGCGGATTGCCGCGTCATCGCCGCCCTACGTGCGCGATCAATCGAAGCTCACCAGCACCTTCATCGATTTTGAACGGTCGCCCGCTGTCTGGAACGCCTTGACCGAATCCTGATACGGGAAAATGCCTGAAATCAAAGGCTTCACGTCGATCAATCCCTTGTTCAGCAGTTCGACGGCAACAGCGAACTCTTCGTGAAACCGGAACGCCCCGCGCAGATCGAATTCCTTGGCGACAATCACGTTGATCGGCAAGGCGATGTCGCCGCCGAGGCCGACCTGGACGATCACGCCGCGTGGTTTGAGCACGTCGAATGCACCGCGCAATGCCGCCGCGTTGCCGCTGGCCTCGAACAGAACATCGAAGCTGCCCTTGTCGGCGGCGAACGGCTGGAGCGCGTCCGGCGTCTCCGCGATGTTGAGCGCAAGGTCGGCGCCGACCTTTTTCGCGCTGTCGAGCGGCAGCGTATTCACATCGGTTGCTACGATCATCGCCGCACCGGCTCTGCGCGCGGCCGCCACGATCAACGCGCCGATCGGTCCGCACCCTGTGACGAGCACACGCTTACCGAGCAACGGACCCGCGCGTCGAACGGCGTGAAGCGCGACAGAGAGCGGTTCGGCCATCGCGGCTTCCGCATCGCTCAACGAGTCCGCCACGACGTGCGCCTGCGAACGTTCGATCACGATCTCCTGCTGGAATGCGCCTTGCACGTGCGGCGTGCGCATGGCGCTGCCGTAGTAGCGCATATCCAGACAGTGGTTCTGCAGCCCTTGCTGACAGTATTGGCACAGACCACAAGGCCGGCTCGGGCTGATGGAGATCCGGGTGCCGGCCGGCATATCCGTCACGCCAGGCCCCACACGCGAGACGGCGCCGGATACTTCATGGCCGAGCACCATGGGTTCCTTGATGCGAACCGTGCCGAAACCGCCATGATTGAAGTAGTGAAGATCGGAGCCGCAGATACCGCCGGCCCGAACCCGTACGAGCAACTGGTTTGCTTCCGGTTCAGGCGTGGGAACGTCCTCGATGCGCAGATCGAGTGGTGCGTGAATGACAAGTGCATGCATGGTAAGTGCCTATAACGGTGAATACGGGATCAGCACGCTATACGGTAGCGTTTAAAGCCCTGATCGACAAAGACCGAAGTTGTCTGGGCCGATAGTCGCCGCTTATGGTTGCTCACTCGAGCGCCTTGGTCATGTTCTCGATGACCTTCTTGGCATCCGAGAACACCATCATTGTTTTGTCCATATAGAACAGATCATTGTCGAGACCGGCATATCCGGACGCCATCGACCGCTTGTTGACGATCACGGTGCGTGCCTTGTAGGCCTCCAGAATCGGCATGCCGGCGATCGGCGACGCCGGGTCTGTTTTTGCGGCGGGATTGACCACGTCGTTGGCGCCCAGGACGAGCACAACGTCGGTCTGGCCGAACTCCGCGTTGATGTCTTCCATTTCGAATACCTGGTCGTACGGCACTTCCGCTTCGGCGAGCAGCACGTTCATATGACCCGGCATCCGGCCGGCCACCGGATGGATCGCGTAACGGACCTCGATGCCCTTGCCGGTGAGCTTGTCGGTCAACTCCTTCAGCGCATGCTGTGCTCGCGCGACCGCCAATCCGTAGCCGGGAACGATCACGACTGATTCCGCATTGCCTAGCAGGAACGCTGCATCGTCGGCGGAACCTGATTTGACCGGCCGTTGTTCCCGTTTGGCGCCGCCCTCAGCCGCGGCTTCAGCGCCGAAGCCGCCGAGCAGCACGCTAAAGAACGACCGGTTCATCGCCCGGCACATGATGTACGAAAGAATCGCACCCGACGAGCCGACCAACGATCCGGCAATGATCAGCATGGGGTTGTTCAGCGAGAAGCCGATGCCCGCGGCAGCCCAGCCCGAATACGAGTTGAGCATCGAGACAACGACCGGCATGTCGGCGCCGCCGATCGGAATGATGATCAGCACGCCAAGCGCGAACGCAATAGCGGTCATGACGATGAAGGGCAACCATGACTGGGTCAGAAAGAACGCAATCCCGAAGCCGACCATCGCAATGGCTAGTGCAAGATTGAGCGCATGCTGCCCGGGATACACGACCGGTGCGCCCTGAAACAGACGGAAGCGGTATTTGCCGGACAGTTTGCCGAAGGCGATCACTGACCCGGAGAACGTGATCGCGCCGATGAAGGTGCCGATGAACAACTCGACGCGATTGCCATACGGCAGCTCGCCGCCGGTTGCGGCCAGTCCGAAAGCGGCTGGCTCGGAAACTACCGCATAGGCAATACAAACGGCGGCCAGCCCGATCAACGAGTGCATGGCTGCAATCAACTCGGGCATTTTGGTCATCTCGACGCGCGCGGCAACAACAGTGCCGATCGCGCCACCGACGATCAGCGCGACGACCAGGACCGCCAGCCCGAGCATCAGGTCCGAGCCGAGTGAGGATGCCTGTTTCGCGATCAACGCGAGGGTCGTCAGAATGGCGAGCGCCATGCCGACCATGCCGAAGGCATTGCCCAGCCTGGCGCTTTTCGGATTCGACAGCCCTTTGAGCGCCTGAATGAAGCATACGGAGGCGACAAGGTACAACAAAGTGACGACATTCATGCTCATCGCGAGGCTCCGTTGGCTTCGTTTGCGGCCGGCCTTTTAGTGTCTTTTTTCCTGAACATCTCAAGCATGCGACGCGTCACGAGGAAGCCGCCGAATACATTGACTGCCGCGAGCGCCACGGCGAATGCGCCGAACGCTTTGCCGGTGCCGCCCACGGTCAGTCCTGCCGCCAGCATGGCGCCGACTATGACAATCGCGGATATCGCGTTGGTGACGGCCATCAGAGGCGTATGCAGGGCAGGGGTCACGTTCCAGACAACGTGGTAACCGACATAGATCGCCAGAACAAAAATGATGAGATTGGTGGTGGTATGAGTGATGAGTTCCATGGCGGTCTCCTTACGCGGTTTTCAGCATCGAGGCGTCGTGGCCCAGCAAGGTGGCCGCAACGATGTCGTCGCTGGTATCGATCTTCAGATTGCCGTCTGTATCGACGATCAGTTTCAGAAAGTCGAACACGTTGCGCGCGTAGAGCGAAGATGCATCTGTTGCGACCATGGCCGGCAGATTGGTATAGCCGGCGATATGGACACCGTGGCGCAGCACCACGGCATCCGCTTCGGTCAGCGGGCAATTGCCGCCGCGCCTGTCGCCCACGCTTGCACCTCTGCCTGCGGCCAGATCGATGATCACCGAGCCCGGTTTCATCTCGCGTACCGTCTCTTCGTTGAGCAACGTGGGGGCTGTGCGTCCCGGGATCAGCGCGGTCGTAATGACGATATCCGCTTGTCGGGCCCGTTCATGAACCAGAGCGCCCTGGCGTGCGATCCACGAGGCCGGCATCGGGCGCGCGTAGCCGCCTGCACCCTGGGCGGCTTCGCGCTCTTCGTCGGTTTCGCACGGGACGTCGAGAAACTTTGCGCCCAGGGATTCGATTTGCTCCTTGACAGCGGGGCGCACGTCCGACGCTTCGATCACCGCGCCCAGTCGCTTTGCCGTGGCAATCGCCTGCAGGCCTGCGACGCCTGCGCCGAGGACGAGTACCCGTGCCGCTTTGACGGTGCCCGCAGCGGTCATCAGCATGGGCAGGAACCGCTGGTACAAACTCGCCGCCAGCAGCACGGCCTTGTAGCCGGCGATATTGGCTTGTGACGACAGCACATCCATGCTTTGCGCGCGAGTCGTACGCGGAATCGATTCGAGTGCGAACGCGGGTACGCCCGCGGCGCGAATTCGGGCGACCTGATCCACGTCGAACGGGTTAAGCATGCCGACGAGAATCGCGCCACGCTTCATTTTCTGGAGTTCGGTTTCTGTCGGTGTCTGTACTTTGAGTACGAGATCGGCGGCGAATGCTTCGGCTGATTCGACCAACGTTGCGCCGGCCTGTGTGTAGGCGGTATCGGGGAAATGGGCACGCTCGCCTGCCGTGCTTTGCACTAGAACGGTATGCCCCTGCGCGGTGAGTTTTTTGACTGTTTCCGGCGTGCCGGCGACGCGCGTCTCGCCGGCGCGGCTTTCGGCAGGGATGCCGATTCTCATGAGTGTTCCTCCTGGGATGGGTGGGCGGTATTGGCGGATCGAGGTCTGCCTTCTGAACCTGAGACTTGGTATTGGCGATCGGAGCGAGATTGCGCTCCGATGTGATGCGGCTTTCGGCGGGGACTGTTCGGCATCGGGAAACGCCGAACAGTCGTTGGATGCCTTAGACGTTAGAACTTGTGACGCAGACCGATCGCTGCCTCGAACAGCGAGTTGTAGCCAAAAAACGGCTGGTTCGAACCGGAGGCGGCCGCGAGAGTCGTCCACGCGCCGGTGAGGTGGTTGTAGTCCACGCCGACATAGACATCGGTGCGCTTGCTCAAAAAGTAGTCGAGCGTCGGGCCGCCGGTGATGCGTGTGCCGCTCCGGCCCGCGTGATGGACGAAGTCGATGTAGAACGGCAGATCGAGCACGAGTGCCGGCGTGATGTAGTACTGGACCGCGGTGGAGAAGGAGTCGTTGCGATAATCGGCCGGATAGACGTGGCTGTAGATATACGAGCCGAACACCTTCGCCGCGCCGAATTTATAGGTTGCGCCCGCGGTGAAGATCTTTTGCGAGCTGTCCGGGATCGTCACGCCGAAGTAGGTACTGCCATAGGTGCTAGTCGCAGGCGTCAGGCCGCCAATGTCGTTCACGACCTGGTAGGCCGCGCCGACGCTCAACGGGCCGTGGTCATAGGAGAGGCTGACGGCCGGTGAGGAGTTCTGGTGAATGTTGCCCGCTGTCTGGCCAAACGTATAGGCACCCTTGAGGGTGAAGCCGGCGAGCGTCGGCGAGGTGTATCGCACGGAATTGTCCAGACGGCCGCCGCCGGTCAATCCGGCGCCCTGAAAGCCGATTGTGCCGGTGTAATTGGCGAACGCAAAGATGTCGTGCGTCCATCCCATTTCATGCACCAGCGTGTATTGACGCCCCATCGTCACCGTGCCGTAAGGGCTGCTGAGCCCGACCATCGCGGTGCGGCCGAACAGGCGGGCGGCACCGGACGGCGTGGACTGCTGTGTCACACCGGTATTCGGTGTAAAGCCGCCTTCGAGTTGGAAAATGGCGGCCAGCCCGCCGCCGAGATCCTCGGTTCCCTGCAAACCCCAGCGGCTGCCCTGGATCTCGCCGCCGCTACCCATCGTGAAAAGCTTCCCGCCGGACTTGTTCTGGTGGGTGTCGTAGCGCACCGCTTCGTCGATGATGCCGTATAGGGTGACGCTCGACTGCGCGTGTGCGATCCCGGAGATTGCCAGTCCAAGACCAGTTAGTATGGCTAAAGTATGCTTTTTCACGAATAGATCCCCTTGCAGATTGACGAAAAGTGGAAAACTCCAAACCGACTGCCGCGTCCTCTCGGCGCGGCATGTCTTTTTACAAAGCGACGACGCTACGTATTCACGTCGTCGCCATACTCTCATTTCAGTGCGGCTACCGCGGCTGCAATCTTCCTGCAGCCCTCATCGATGATCTCGATGCTCGTGGCGATCGACATCCGGAAGAAAGGTGAAACGCCATAGGCCGATCCGGCAACCAATGCGACGCCGGCGTGCTCGAGCAGATACAGAACGACATCCGCGTCGCCCTCGAGGCGCTTGCCTTGCGGCGTGGTGCGGCCGATCATGCCGCCGCAATTGACATACAGATAGAAGGCGCCGCCCGGTGTTTTGCAACTGATACCGGGAATCGCGTTGAGGGCTTCGAGCGCGTGGTCACGGCGCGCTTTGTAGGTCCGCACCGATTGCTGTACGAATGTCTGGTCGCCGTTCAGCGCCGCGAGCGCCGCGGCCTGGCTGATCGAGCTGGCGTTGCTGGTGGATTGGGACTGAAGCGTGTCCATGGCCGCGATCAGGTCGGCGGGGCCAGCGGCGTAGCCGATACGCCATCCGGTCATCGCGTAGGTCTTGGAAACGCCGTTGACGACCAGTGTGCGTGAGCTGAGTTGGGGTTCGATCGAAAGCAGGTGTTGCGGCGCTTCGCCGTCGAAGCGGATATGCTCGTAAATGTCGTCCATCATCACCAGCACGTGCGGGTGACGCAACAGCACATCCGCCAATGCGCGCAGTTCGCCGGTGCTATAAGTTGCGCCCGTGGGGTTGGTCGGCGAATTGATGATGAGCCAGCGCGTGCGTGGCGTGATCGCCGCTTCGAGGCTGGCGGGTGTGAGCTTGAAGCTGTCTTCCTCGGTGCAGGGCACGACGACCGGCGCCCCATCGCAGGCGAGCGCCATGTCCGGGTAGGACACCCAGTAAGGGGCGGGAATCAGGACTTCGTCGCCCGCTTCCACGGTGACGGCAAGCGCGTTAAAGATCGCGTGTTTGGCGCCGCACGTGACGATGATGTGTTTGGGATCGTATGAGAGTCCGTTTTCCCGCGCGAGCTTCTGCGCGATGGCGGCGCGCAGTGCCGGCGTGCCGGCTGTTTGCGTGTAGCGCGTTTCGCCACGCTCCATGGCGTCGAAGGCGGCGCGACGGATATGCTCCGGCGTATCGAAATCGGGTTCGCCGACCACGAGGTTGACGATGGTTTTTCCCTGCCGCCGCAGTTCCGCGGCCCGGTCGGCCGCGGCACTACTCGGCGAAGGTTTGATTCGCTGGACGCGGGCGGCAATTCGCGATGCACTCACACTTGACTCCTCAACGGCATTTGACGAGCCTTTACATTAAGCGCGCGAAAAAGTTCAAGCCAAGATGACTTTCCGCTGGTGCAATAACATCCACTTATGACGCAATGGTACGCGTGCGCGTCCGTCCGGCCTTTGCCGATCGAGGTCCAGGCGGGAATACGCTGACACACTGCTGTTTCGCGTTGCCACAGTCAGAGGAAGGTTTTTTAAGCACTGTGCGCCGGGCGGCGCTTGCCCTATCATTGTTGCCATCCCTTAATGTTGAGACGCGACTACCGTGAACCTGCGGCGTTTGAAGTACTTCGTGAAGATCGTCGATATCGGCAGCCTGACGCAGGCCGCCGAAGTGCTTCATATCGCCCAGCCGGCGCTGAGCCAGCAGTTGATCACGCTCGAGGACGAGTTCCAGCAACAGCTGCTGGTGCGTACCAAGCGGGGCGTGACGGCCACCGAGGCGGGCGCGACGCTGTATCGCCACGCCCAGCTGATCCTGCGGCAGTATGAACAGGCTCAGGCCGACGTCAAGAGTGCCGGCCAGACGCTGTCAGGCCAGGTTTCGGTGGGATTGGCGCCCGGCACCGGAGCGTCGGCGCTGTCGTTGCCGCTGTTGCGCACTGTTCGCGCCCGGCATCCGGACATCCTTCTCTACATCAACGAGAATTTCGGCACGACGCTTAGCGAGCTGATCATGAACGGGCGGATGGACATGGCGGTGCTGTATGGCGATAAGCCCGTGCACGGTCTGTCGTTCCAGCTTCTGATGAACGAGGAACTGTTCCTTGTCGCCCCGCGCAGCATGGGAATCACGCAGGAGCAGATCGGCGTGACAGAATTGCGCGACGTGCCTTTGCTGCTGCCGCGTCCTTACAACTATCTGCGCAAGTACGTCGACGAGGGATTCGCGCGCGTCCAGATGATCCCCAAGGTCGTGGCCGAAATCGAATCCGCGTCGACGTTGTCGGCGGCGGTGAGCGCGGGGATCGGCGCGACCATCCTGCCGGATTCCACCGCTCGCGTGGTCGCCGCGGCGGGCGACATTGTCTGCTGCCGCATCGTTTCGCCCGTCATCAAGATTCCGCTATCGGTCTGTCTGTCCGATCACCTGCCGCTTTCCGAGCCCGCCGCGGCCGTCAAGGACATCCTGCTGGAACTGGCAGGCGACCTTGCGCTCGACGTGCGTTCGGAGCCCGGCGCCGATACATAAGCGCACCTTATCGCTACAAAGCCAAACCGTCTTGGCGCAATTTTTATGCGCCGGATACATTGAGTCCATCGTCGATCGCCCGGTTCGCAGTGAGCCGGAGCGACGAGGCTAGCCGTCACGCGGGCGAGACAACTGGAGAGCGAATCTGGTTGCCGTACAGCCCCAGCGGTGCTTCGCGCACGCCAGTCGACCGGCGCGCGTCCAACCGGCCACGGACTCAAAGATGGATCTCCAGAAGATTAAGGCGCTTATCGACCTGTTAGCGGAATCTCCGCTAGCCAAGCTCGAGGTCATCGAGGGCGACGAACGGGTCAAGCTCGTGAAGGCGAAACGGCGCGGCAAGCGGGCTGATGCGCCAGCGGGCGACGAACGTGCAGCCACGGCGTGCGCCTCGGACGTTCAAGGGGCTCAAGGGGCTCAAGCGCCGCTCGCCGAGCCGGCGCAATCAGCCGACGTAACCCGCGCAGCCCCCGCAATCCCTGCAACCCCCGCACCCCCTGCAACCGCAAATGAGCCGCAACTCGTTCGTGCGCCCATGTTCGGCGTCGTTCATCTGACGCCGGCGCCCGGCGAGTCGCCATTCGTGAATCCCGGTGACGCGATCGAAGAAGGGCAGGTGCTCTGCACGATCGAGGCAATGAAGATGTTCAACGCGATCGAGTCCGAATTCAGCGGCGCCGTTCTGGAGATTCTGGTGGCTCCGGGCAGCGAAGTGGAATCTGGGCAGCCGCTGTTTCGGATCGGCTGATCGACCATGTTCAACAAGGTACTGATTGCCAACCGCGGCGAGATCGCGCTTCGAATCCAGCGCGCCTGCCGTGAACTGGGTCTTAAAACCGTTGCCGTCCATTCCGAGGCCGACGCCGATGCACGGTATGTGCGGCTCGCCGACGAAGCGCTGTGCATCGGTCCTGCTGCACCTGGGCAGAGTTATCTGAACCGGGCCGCGATCCTGTTCGCGGCGCACGTGAGCGGCGCGCAGGCGATTCATCCCGGTTACGGCTTTCTTTCGGAAAACGCCGATTTTGCCGCGCAGGTCGAGGCAGCGGGCATGGCCTTCATCGGCCCCGAACCCGACTCTATCCGGACCATGGGCGACAAGGTCGCCGCCAAACGGGCGATGCGCGCGGCCGGCGTGCCATGCGTGCCGGGCCCGGATGGCGGTCTGCCGGACGACCCCACGGAGATCCTGCGGGTCGCGCAGGACATCGGCTATCCGGTCATCGTCAAAGCGGCGGGCGGCGGCGGCGGGCGGGGCATGCGAGTCGTGCCGGGCCCCGAGCAGTTGCTCGAGGCGGTGTCGGTGACGCGGGAGGAAGCACGCCGCGCGTTCGGCAAGCCGGAACTCTATGTCGAGAAGTTTCTCGAGCATCCGCGTCACGTCGAAATTCAGGTCTTGTGCGATACGCACGGCAATGCCCTGTGGCTCGGTTCGCGCGACTGTTCGCTGCAACGGCGTCATCAGAAGGTACTGGAAGAGGCGCCCGCACCCGGCATCGACCCGGAGCTGATCCGGCAAGTGGGCGAGCGCTGTGTCGAGGCCTGCCGGCAGACGAATTACCGCGGCGCGGGCACCTTCGAATTCCTGTTCGAGAACGGCCAGTTCTATTTCATCGAAATGAACACGCGGTTGCAGGTCGAGCATCCCGTGACGGAGATGACGTCGGGCATCGACATCGTGCGGGAACAGATCCGGATCGCCCAGGGACACGCGTTGACCCTTCGTCAGTCGGACATTCGCACGCTTGGCCATTCTCTGGAGTGCCGGATCAACGCGGAGGACCCGTTCACATTCGTCCCGTGTCCGGGGAAGATTTCCGTTTGGGAACTGCCGGGCGGCAACGGCGTACGGGTGGACTCGCATATGAGCGGCGGCGCTGTCGTACCGCCGTATTACGACTCGCTGATCGCCAAGGTGATCACACACGGCGCAACCCGTGAGGAGGCGCTGGCGCGCATGCGCCTTGCACTCTCGGAGATGCGCATCGAAGGCATTCGCACCAACGTGCCATTGCATCAGGCCATGCTCGAGGACGAAGGATTCGGTGAGGGCGGGGTCGATATTCATCATCTGGAGCGTTGGCTCGCAAAGAGGAAACAGACATGACGCTGACCGTTGAGCATGCGTCGATCGCGCACGCGGACGCAGTCGAACGGCTACGGCCGGATTCACAGGGGACCGTCCTTGCAATGAAACAGGATGAATCGGAGCAGCCGCTTTGCATCAGCATGCTGGGTACGACGGCCATGCTGTTCGAAGCACCGGGCGCACTCGATCTGCGTGCACAGCGCCGTATCTGGACGCTCGCCCGTGAGGTCGAATCGTGGCCGGGCGTGCGTGAGGCAGTACCGGGGGTGACCAATCTGATGCTGACGTTTTCCACGCCGCCCGCGGATCCGGATTCGCTGGGCGCTGCTTTGCGCGACGCGTGGGCCGCGGCGAGCGAGTTGCAGATCGAAGGGAAGGTGGTGGAATTGCCGGTGGAATATGGCGGCGAGTTCGGGCCGCATCTGCAGGACGTCGTGAATCACACTGGGTTGTCTGTCGATGAGGTCGTGAAATTGCACTGCGCGCCGCTCTACACGGTCTATGCGCTCGGCAGCCATCCGGGTTACTGCTACCTGGGCGGCATGGATCCGCGCATCGCCACGCCGCGGCGCAAGGTGCCGGTGCTGGGACTGCCAGGCGGCGCGGTGTCGATCGGCGGGGTGCAGACCGGGGTCTCGGCGTCGGCGGGACCCAGCGGCTGGAACACCATCGGTCATACGTCGATGTCGTTCTTCGACCCGGCGCGTGACAACCCGGCCACGCTCGCACCCGGCGACATGATCCGTTTTCGCGTCGAGAGGATTGTTCCATGATCGAGATCCTGTCTTCTTCCGCGCTCGCCACGGTGCAGGACCAGGGGCGTGAAGGCTATCTGCGCTACGGCGTCGGAACGGCCGGCGCGATGGACCGGTTGGCGCTCGCGGTCGGCAATCTGCTGCTCGGCAATCCGGACGACGCGGCCGGCATCGAAATTCCGATGTTTCCCTTCCGTATCCGCTTCCTCGAGGACCTTGCGTTCGCCATCACCGGCGCCGACTGCTCGGCGCGGCTGGGCGAGCGGCCCGTGTTGCCGTGGTGGACGGTGCATGCGAAACAGGGCGACGTGCTGACGATTGGCGTCCCGACCAGCGGCACGCGCTGTTACCTGTCGCTTGCAGGCGGCGTGGACGTACCGGTGGTGCTCGGCTCGCGTAGCACGCAGTTGCGCGGCCAGTTCGGCGGCTATAACGGTCGTCAATTGCAGAAAGGCGATGTGGTGAAGGCGGTGGGGTTGGCCAATCAGACCGACCCGGCCGCGCTGCAAGATCCCATGTACGCCGCGGGATTCGGCACTGTGCCGCCTGAGTACTCGTTGCCGGCTCCGTTATCCCTTCCCGGAGCCGACGCAGGCGAAACCGTGGTGCGCGTGCTGCCCGCCGCGGAGTACGACTGCTACCAGCCGGAATCGCTGGAAGCGTTCTGGCGCGATGGGTGGAAAGTGACGCCGCAGAGCGATCGGTACGGATATCGCCTCGCCGGTCCGACATTGATCGCGACGCATGCGATCGAAAAGCGCTCGCATGGGATCGTGCCGGGTGTGATCCAGGTGCCGCATAGCGGACAGCCGATCATTCAGCTTCGGGATGCCCAGCCGTCCGGCGGCTATCCGAAGATCGGCACCGTGATCGAGGCGGATTTGTGGCGGCTCGCGCAGGCGCGCATTGGTACGAAGATTCGCTTTGTTCAGACGACGTATACGGAAGCCGTCAACGCACTGGAAGAACTGGACAGCTATCTCGTCAAGGTGCGCAATCTCATTGCGCTGTTTCGTCCTTCCCGACACTGAAACATGACACAAAAAATCGAAGTGGATATCGACGAGCTTCGGCAAATCACGTCGTGGCTGGCAGCGGTCGATATCGAGTTCATCGAAATCAGCAAGCCCGGGGCGACGGTTCGTTTGACGATGGAGCAGGTGTCCTGCTCCGCCGGCGTGGACGCGTCGGCGCCGGCGGCTCCGCCTATAGCCCGCTCTGGACGAGCGGGCGCGCCGGAACCGTCGCTGAACGGGCAGGCCGTCAGCGTCACCGCGAAGTCGGCCGGCATCTTTCTGACCGCGCATCCGGCGCGTTCAACGCCGTTGGTCAGCGCGGGCGCTCACGTCAAACTGGGCGACATCGTCGGCTTGCTGCAGATCGCGCAGTTGTGTGTTCCGGTGGTCGCGCCAGTGGATGGCGTGGTCATGCAGTGGTGTGCCGCGCATGGTACGACGGTCGGTTATGGAACGCCATTGCTCGAGCTATCGCCATCGGCGTAGACGTTTATCGATAGACAGACTCTGAGCCGAAGGGGTCCGCTGCGGATTGCCCGGCACAGACCGCTTAAAGAATGGAGAGTGGATTGTGGAAATCGACCTGAACGCGGACCTGGGCGAAGGCTTCGGGCCCTATCGTATGGGCGAGGACGAAGCGATGCTCGATATCGTGTCGTCCGCCAACGTCGCATGCGGCTATCACGCGGGCGACCCGGTCATCATGGACAGGACGGTGCGGATGGCACTGGCGCGCAAGATCGACGTCGGCGCGCATGTCGGCTTTCCCGACCTGATGGGCTTCGGCCGGCGGCAAATTCAGGCGGACCCGCTTGAACTGGCGAATTACGTGGTGTATCAGATGGGCGCGCTTGCCGGCATTGCCAAGGCAGCGGGACACCGCGTCACGCACATGAGCTTCCACGGCGCGCTGGGCAACATGGCTGCAGCATCATATGAACTGGCCGAGCCGCTGGTGCGGGCGGTTGCCGAATTCGACCGCGATCTGATCATCAGCGTGTCGACGAACACGGAAATCGAACGGGCCGCCGACCACATCGGGATTCGCACAGCGAACACGTTTCTCGCCGACCGTGCCTACGACGATCAGGGTGCGCTCGTGTCGCGCAAGCTGGAAGGCGCGGTCATCAAGGACCGCGCGGCCGTCCTGGCACGCGTCAAAGAGTTGCTCGAAGAAGGCACCATCACGACGATCGCGGGCCACAAGCTCAAGGTCGCGATCCAGTCGATCCTGCTGCACGGCGATACGCCCGGCGCTGTCGAACTCGCGCGCACGGTGCGTGGTGTGATCGAGTCGGCGGGCGGCCGGGTCGTGCCCGTGTCGAAGCTCGTACGCTAGACGGCGCGTCGGGCAACCCGCATTGGCCAAACCGCGTCGTTCAACCATAAGCCAGCCTTATCGCCACAAAGCCAATCCGTCTTTGCCTCGCGTTTTCACGGCGTATACATTGGTAACAGCATTGGTAACAGGCTTATCGCACGCCTCAAAGGGCGACAGTCAGGAACTAGAGATAGAGGTCATTCATGCCGTTTTCAGACTATAAGACCGCGCTGGTGACGGGCGCTTCGACCGGGATGGGTGCTGCGATCGTCGAGCGCTTCTGCCGTGAAGGACTCGAAGTGCATGCGCTCGCCCGCAACGCCGATCGTCTGAATGAGCTGGCGGAGCGAACCGGTTGCATTCCGCACGCGATCGACGTGTGCGATCTGGCGGCGGTGACGAAGCTCACCCAGGAAGTGCCTTTCGATATCGTCGTGAACAATGCCGGCGTATCGCGCAAGGGCTCGATTCTGGACGCCAGTGTCGAAGACATCGACGTTCAGGTGGAAGTCAACCTGCAAGCCGTTCTGCATCTCGTGCGGCTCACCATGCCGGGCATGGTCGCGCGGGATCGCGGTCATATCGTCAACATCAGTTCGATCGCGGCGATCTACAACTTCAACGGCAACTCCATCTATCACGCCACGAAGGCCGGAATTCACGCGTTGTCGCGCCAGTTGCGAGTGGATGCGACCGGCAAGCGTGTGCGCGTGACGGAAATCTGCCCGGGCCGGGTCGCCACCGATATCTTTGGCCACGTGCATGGCGACATCGAAGAGGCGCGCAAGAAGTTTATCGACGGCTTCGAGTTGCCGCTGCCATCCGATATTGCCGATGCCATCGCCTTTGCGATCGCTGCGCCGCTCGCGGTCAACATCAGCAATATGGAAATCCTGCCCACGCTGCAGGTGCCGGGCGGCCTGACGACGATCAAACGCGACCCGGCCGACCACAACGAGTAAGTGCAAGCATGTCTTCGAATCTTGCCGCGGTCGTCTCGACGCTGGACCCCGGCATGTGGCTCGATCGCGCGCTTCTTAGCCGGGCCGCGCGCGAGCGGACCCTACGCGCGCGAGCTTGCCGGGATTTTTATGCCGATGTCGCGGCAATTCCATTGCATTCGTGAGATCTCGACCGCGGTGACCCGCGAGGTCGGCGCGTTCGGCTAACCCATTCGACTCTCGCGCAACGGCCGCGCGAGACCATCACCAGAGCCCAACAAGGAGGTTTTCCATGCGTGCATCGGTACTGGTTACCCGTGCGTCATTTCCGGACATCGTTGATCGCCTGCGCGCGAACTTTGATGTGACCGACAACCCGGAAGACACGATCTGGACGCAACCGGAGCTGATTGCCCGGCTGCAAGGCAAGGTGGGGGCCATGACGGCCGGCAGCGACCGGATCGACGCGACCTTGCTCGACGCCTGCCCGCAACTCAAGGCGGTATGCAACATCGGCGTGGGTTACAACAACGTCGACGTGGAAGCCTGTACCGCGCGTGGCGTGCTGGTGACGAATACGCCAGACGTCCTGACGGATACCACCGCCGACTTCGGTTTCGCGCTGATGATGGCAACGGCGCGGCGCATCACCGAGTCGGAACACTTCCTGCGCGGCGGCGAGTGGACCAGGACAGGGCGCTATGACATGTTCGTCGGTAGCGACGTGCATGGTTCGACGCTCGGCATTCTCGGCATGGGACGTATCGGGCAGGCCATCGCGCGGCGCGGCGCATTCGGTTTTGGCATGCGTGTGATCTATCACAATCGTTCGCCACTGACGCCGGATGTCGAGGCGAGCTGCCGGGCACGCTATGTCGACAAGGAGACGCTGTTGCGCGAATCCGATCATCTGATCGTCGTGGTGCCGTACTCGGCCAGTTCGCACCACGCGATCGGCGCGGCGGAGCTCAAGCAGATGAAATCGTCGGCCACGCTCACCAACATCGCACGTGGCGGCGTGGTGGACGATGCCGCCCTGGCGGTGGCGCTCAACGAAGGCAGCATCGCGGCGGCCGGTCTGGACGTGTTCGAAGGCGAGCCGGTTGTCTGCCCGGCGCTTCTCGCGCAAAAGAATGTGGTATTGACGCCGCACATCGGCAGCGCGTCTGTCAGCACGCGACGTGCGATGGCCGCGCTTTGCGCAGACAATTTGATTGCCGCGCTGGGTTACGGCGCATCGGCTGGCAAGCCGCCGACACCGGTGAATCCGCAGGTGCTGACGCGCCCGGCAGCCACTGCCTGAGCGATGACCGGCGCAGTATGCTGCGCCGGCGCTGTTTCGCAAAAATGGGCGCTCCGGTCGCGGAGCGCGCCAACCGATGAGGCGCCCGCAGAGGCGCCGCATACTGGAGACAAACACCATGCACGACCACGCCTGTTCCGCTGCCGGAAGCCGTCCCGATTCATCATTCCCGAAACTTATTGCACCAGAAGAAAGGCCTCTGCAACAGCCTTTTTTCGCGAGCTAGTATCAGTTCAACACGGAGGTCAATGACGACTTCTGGCGGGATAACGATGGTGCCGCAGGTCGAGTCAGACCGGGATCATCGCTTCGATCCGAATCATTGGGGCGTGCAACATGAAACTTCATTTTGACCTGGCGACGGTGCTGCAAGGCGACTATGGGGCGCTGTTTCTCCATGGGATCGAGCTCACCCTCGCGATGGCAGCGCTGGCGTGGATGCTCTCGCTGGTCGTGGGCATTCTTCTCACGCTGATCCGCCTGACCAACAATCGTCTCGCGACGGCCTTCGTCAAGGCGTTCGTGGCCTACCACCGTAATGTGCCGATGCTGGTCCAGATCCTGTTCTGGTACTTCGGCATTTCGAACATCCTGCCGGATTCATTGCAGGCGCTGCTGAACCACTACAACGGCCAGTTCATTTTTGCGGTCGTGGCGATAGGGTTGTGTAGTGCGGCCTATCTGTCCGAGGATATCCGCAGCGGATTGCGGGCGATTCCCTACGGTCAGTACGAAGCTTCGCGCGCGCTAGGCCTGAACTTCCTGAATGGCATGCGTTACGTCGTTCTTCCGCAAGCGCTGCGCAATGCGATTCCGCCGATGGTCAATCACGCAGTCTTGCTGTTCAAGAATACGAGTCTCGCGATGGCGATCGGCGCGGCGGAGCTGACGTATGTCACCCGTCAGGTCGAGAACGAAACCTTCCTGTCTTTCGAGTCGTATTTCGTCGCCACAGCGTTGTATCTCGGCCTCTCCCTCGTCATCATGCTGGGCGGCGCCAAAATCGCGATGCACTACCGCATCCCGGGAGTGAAGTGACATGTTCGACATCCTGCGCGACAACTGGACACTTCTGCTCATTGGGCAGTATCCGCACGGCCCGCTAGGCGGCATCGTGCTGACGATACTGCTGTCGCTTTCAGCGCTCGTCATCGCATTTCCTTTGGGTATCCTGGTCGCACTGGCCCGCATCAGCCCCTTCCGGTTTCTGCGGGCGCCGGCCACCGGTCTCGTCTACATGGTGCGGGGCATCCCGCTCCTGATGGTGATCTTCTGGGTGTACTTTCTCGTGCCAGTTCTGACCGGCTATCCGGTCACCGGGTTTGTCACGATGCTGTGCGCGCTCGTCATCTACGACTCCGCCTATCTCGGGGAAATCATCCGTGCGGGCATCGAGGGGCTGCCGAAAGGGCAGGCCGAAGCCTCGAGGGCGCTCGGCATGAGCTACCTGCAGACCATGCGCGCGGTCATCCTGCCGCAGGCGCTTTACAACGTGGTGCCGAGCATGGTCACGCAGTTCGTATCGACGATCAAGGAGACCTCGCTCGGTTACATCATCAACGTTCAGGAGATCTCTTTCGCGGCGGATCAGATCAACAACCGGCTGCTGACGAAGCCGTTCCCCGTGTATCTGATTCTCGCCTTGAGCTACTTCGCCCTCTGTTACGCGCTGACACAGTTTGCGCAGTATCTGGAGCGGCGCGTGACACGCAAGCGGGCCGGCGTCGTCACGAAGACCCAGAAGGCGGGCGCCGTTGCGCTGACCGATCCGCTGCCCACCGAGAACTAGGCGTTCAATCACTTCGAGGTAATTCGCATGATCAAGTTTTCCAGCGTCAACAAATGGTACGGCGAATATCACGCTCTCGTGGACGTGAACGCCGAAGTTCGTAAAGGCGAAGTCGTGGTCGTCTGCGGGCCATCCGGCTCGGGTAAGTCGACGCTGATTCGCACCGTCAACCGGCTCGAGGAGATCGACCGGGGACAGATTTCGTTCGACGGTCAAAACATTCATGACAGGAAGCTGGGTCTGAATGCTTACCGCAGCAGAATCGGTTTCGTGTTTCAGCAGTTCAATCTGTTTCCGCATCTGTCGGTGATGGAAAACATCACGCTTTCGCCGATGCGCGTGAACGGCCTCAAGCGCGCGGATGCTGAACGCAAAGCGGCAGATTTGCTCTCGCGCGTCGGCCTGTCGAGCAAGGCCAATGCTTTTCCGTCGCAATTGTCTGGTGGTCAGCAGCAGCGCGTCGCGATTGCGAGAGCGCTGGCGATGGATCCGCCGGCGATGTTGTTCGACGAGCCCACCAGCGCGCTCGATCCGGAGATGGTTGGCGAAGTGCTGAACGTGATGAAGAGCCTCGCGCAGGAAGGCATGACGATGATGTGCGTCACGCATGAGATGGGGTTTGCGCGTGAGGTTGCCGACCGCGTGTGGTTTATGGACGCGGGGAAGATTCTCGAAACGGCGGAGCCGGAAGCATTCTTTTCGCACCCGAAACACGCACGCGCTCAGAGATTCCTGTCCGATCTTCGCACGCATTGAGGCAAGCAAGCGGAATAGCCACCGCGATTCAGATTGACCACCTTTGATCAGCAGTCGATTGCTTTACACATAAACTTCAGGAGCATCACGATGCAGGTAAAGAAGATTTTCGCGGGGATGTTGGTCGTTGGCGGTGCAGTTGCATCGATTGCCCCGGCACATGCTGATCAATTGACCGATATCAAGAGTCGCGGCGAGTTGAGCTGCGGCGTGTATTCCAATGTGGAGCCCTTCTCGTATCCCAACGCGCAGACGCGTCAGCTCGAGGGTATGGACGTGGACTTGTGCAACGCGGTGGCAAAACAGCTGGGCGTGAAGGCGAAGCTCGAACCGTTGGCCGTCGAGGCACGCATTCCGCAATTGAAGCTGGGCCGGGTCGACATCGTGGTCGCCAATCTCGCGTACACCAAGACGCGGGCCACGCAGATCGCGTTTAGCGATTCGTACTATTCGACCAAGGAAGTGCTTGTCGTGAAGAAGGCTGATGCGAAGAAGAAGCTGATTGACTTCGCGGGACAGAAGATCAGTGCGGCGGATGGCTCCACCTCTGCACAGTCGATTCCCATTTCCATCAAGGATGGCCAGGCAGTGACCTTCCACGATACGAGTTCGGCGTTTCTCGCGCTTGAGCAGAACAAGGTCAAAGGCTTCGTCACCAATCAGATGACGGCGACGAAAATCGCCAAGCAGGTGGATGGCACGGACGGCGCAGTGGCGATTGCGGCGGAGCCGATGCTGATCGAGCCGATCGCGGTGGGATTGCGCCAGAACGAGCCGGCCATGCTGGGCGCAGTCAACAAAGCTTTGGCAGCGATGGAGCAGAGCGGCGAGATGAGCAATATTTTCGACAAGTGGCTTGGACCGAAGACGCCTTATGGCCTGATCCGGACCGACAAGGTCACGCCGATCGACCAGCTCAAGTTCACACCGGTGTCCTGAAGCGGAGAGTTTGTGAGGTAGCGGTACGCTTTCATTTGCGCACCGCTACCTGTTGAATGGCCGACGCGATTCCGTAGACCGCGTGCCGGGACAAGGTGGCAGGACTTTGCAACGTGACACATAAAATAGTGGTGATGGGCGTGTCGGGCTCGGGTAAGTCGACACTTGCGCGGCGCCTGGCCGCAGCGCTGGGAGGCGCTTTCATCGAGGGGGACGAGCATCACTCGGCGGACAGCCGCGACAGGATGCGCCGGGGTATCGCGTTGTGCGACAGTGACCGGGAGCCATGGCTGGACCATCTCGCCGAGCGGATGAATGAGACGCATGGTACGGCTGTGCTGTCCTGTTCCGCGTTGAGGCGTAGCTACCGGGAGCGCATGCGCGCGCGTGTCGCCGGGCTGAGATTTGTGTTTCTCGACATCACCTTGTCCGCGGCAGTTGCGCGGGTGGCTGGGCGGCTTGATCATGAGTTTCCAGCGACCCTGGTCGCGGATCAATTCGATACGCTCGAGTCGCCTGTTGGTGAAGCCGGTGTGCTCCATCTTTCCGCTTCGCAGGACAGTGCGTGCAGCATGAGAGAAGTCATGCAATGGCTGAGTGCGCCGGATGGTGCTGGATGGAAGTCGGACGAATTAGAATCGAAGAGGAGTTGAGTTGGACAACAATCTGAAGATGTTTGATCTGTCGGGGCGTCGTGCTCTGGTCACCGGGTCGAGTACCGGTATCGGCTATGCGCTCGCCAAAGGATTGGCCGGCGCCGGCGCTGAAGTCATTCTGAATGGTCGCAGCGAAGCCAGGCTGGCGGAGGCTGTCAGCCGTTTGCGCGACGAGGGGGCGACCGTCCATGCTGCGAGTTTCGACGTGACGTCAGCCAATGAGGTCGAAGCGGCTATCGCGCAAATCGAGCGCGAAATCGGCGCGATCGACATTCTTGTCAACAACGCAGGCATGCAGCGTCGCGCACCGCTCGAACAGTTTTCCCATGCTCAATGGGAAGAGCTGATGAAGACCAATGTCGACAGCGTGTTCCTTGTCGGCCAGGCGGTAGCGCGGTACATGATTGCTCGCAAGCGCGGGAAGATCGTCAACATCTGTTCCGTGCAAAGCGAACTGGGCCGTCCCAACATCGCCGCCTACACCGCGAGCAAAGGCGCGGTGAAGATGCTGACGAAGGGAATGGCGATCGATTGGGGGCAACACGGGATCCAGGTCAATGGCCTTGGGCCGGGTTACTTCAAGACGGAACTGACCGAGGCGCTCGTCAAGGATGAAACTTTCAGCAACTGGCTGATCGGACGCACGCCGTCGCGGCGTTGGGGCGATGTGGAAGATCTCGTCGGCGCCGCCGTGTTCCTGGCGAGCAACGCCTCGAACTTTGTGAACGGCCATATTCTTTACGTGGATGGCGGAGTGACTGCCACGCTGTAACCTGTCGATCCGGCGACCCGGCGCGGCACTGATGCGCGCCATCGCTTCCGCGTTCGACAACGCTTCGTCGCCGGTCAGGGTGTAGGCCTTTCCCGCATGTCCGTCCAGTCATAGGCCAGGCTGGTGATCCGGCCTCGCCAGTAGGGCTTCGGTCCTTCTGGAAGCAGCCACGCCACTTCGCCCTCGAGCGGCACGAGCATGCCGTCGCGAACCGCGTAATCTCGACAGTAGGCCTCCCACGGCGTCGGAATCACTGAGCCGGCGATTGTGCGCTCGCGCGCTTCGGCACGCGCCGACGCGATCAACCCTCTCTCGTCAAAACGAATCAGAAGCGTGACCTTCACGTTGCGGTCATTGAGCGTCGCCTTCGCCGACGTGTCGTCGACCGGTTCCCACTCTACGCCCTGGCTCGGCAGCAGTGCCGTCGGATACCACACCGCTTCGGCCAGGAACCGCATCAACTCGCCATGCGCGAGCGCCGGCGTTCCGCGCAGCTCGGCGAGCGTGACCAGTCCGAACAGGCTGGCGTGCAGAATGCCTTTACCTGCGACGTAGGCGTCATGCACCCTGACCTGCAGGCCCGGCAGCAGCGCAATACGTCCATCCCACACGAAACCCGGAGGTCCAGCCGTCACGCGCTGGGTCGAGAAGAACGGCCTCCAGTGCTCGCCGTTCTCACTCATGTTGAAGCGGCCGGTGTGCTCGACCTTCACCGTCGCCACCATCGGCTGGCCTTCCTGCAACGACGCCCGGAAATAGCGCTGCACAGGCGCAGGAAGGCACTCGAGTTCCTGCGCCATGTACCGGTGAGGTCTCGGGGGCGCACGCGTCGCATCGAGCTTCGCACACAACGCCTCGGTAACACGCCGCCAACGCCGCGAGCCGAAGGCGAGCAGGATGGCTGCGCTCAATACGACGAATGTCAGCAACAGTATGGTTAACATCGCGGGGACGACTCCTGCGGCCGCGTGGCGCCTCGCGCTCCCGTCTCGGCCATGGTTAGTGCACTTGTTTCACGCCAGCACCGCTTCTATCGGGCGGCGCAGCGAGCGCGGCATCGCGGGGCCGCGGCCGAAACGAACAACGAGGTCGGCTCGCCGGCCGTCGAGATTCAGGAAACGCGCCAATTGCGATCTGACATTTGCGACCTCGACGGGCTGATTCAGATGCGCATTGCGGATGCCCAACACGGTGGCCTGCAGCGCAAAGCGCTCATAGCAGCGCCCCGTCTCCAGCCAATGCGCGCTGTCGCTCGAGTCGGATACGAACACCGCAAGCCCGCTCGAACTGCGGAGGTGCCGCACGTACCTGGCGTTTTCGCTCTCGTGTCTGTATAGCAGGCCAAAGAGCATATTTCCGAGCCACGGCGGAACCGATGGATTTCCGGAGCATCGCGAGAACAACCCATCGCCGGTGTGAACCGCTTCAGCGGCGCTGAAGCGAATCCAGTGCTTGAGCTCGCCGACGAACGCCGGGTCGTTCATTTGCAGGGTGTTGCCGTGGACCACGTATTCCAGTACGTTTTCCATCACTTTTCTGTCGGTCAGCAGGAGCGCACGCACGCCGTTTCCAGTGGCCGCCCGTTCAAGCACGGTCAACTCAGCCGCCGACAGTGGTTTCGCATCGAATTCTGTGCGGGTGCACTGTCGCATGGTAATCGCATCGAATAGCGGCGACGCTTGCGCCTTCGTTGGCGCGAGGCCGACCCGCACTGTGCTCGCTGCGGAGTCGAATGTCACCTCTGCGTTCAACCCGTGCGCAATCGCTGCCTGGCGCAGATTTTCGGTCGCGCAGCCCAGCGAGACAAACAGATGATGATCGTCAGGGTCTACGATCGGGCAACGCCGGCTCAGGTCCGGCAGTATCGAGATGGCACGCGGGCCAATCCGGAATTTCCAGCACTGGGTGTTATGACTCGACGGCGCGAGCGTTGCGTAGCGCACCAGCCCGTGCATCAGCTGCATGCCGCTTGCGACGCCACGGTCCGGACGACGCCAGATATGCCGCGCAGTCTCATCATAGTCTTCGTCCGCGCTGCGGGCGCTACAGCTGCTCCCGATCGATGCACCGGCCGCTGCCGCCGCGATCCCCGCGAGAAAATGCCTTCTGGTTGCCATCGATTTCCTTCCGACGAGACGGTCCTGTGCCGGGTTCTTGCACGCATCGTGCAAAGATCCAGCGGGTAATGCCAGTAACCAGTATGCGAGCACCCCGAGCCTTGACACACATCAAAGAATGCGAAGAGGGGCGGCTGCACAGTAAGCGGTATCGCGGCACGCTGCTCAGGAGAGCAATGGCCGCAGGCAAGCGTTTGCAGATCGGTTGAGCCGCACCGAGCCGGGGCGACGGTGACATGTCCGGCGCGGGACGCGCGAATTGAGGTTCTGAATCAATCAAGGAGCAGGGAAATGAAGTCGGATATGCAGTTGCAACGGGAAGTCGAAGACGAACTGTCGTGGGATCCGGCGGTCAACGTTACGGACATTGGCGTCGAGGTGCACGAACGAGTGGTGACACTGTCCGGGCATCCGACGAGCTACGCCGAGAAGCTGGCGGCCGAGAAAGCGGCGCAGCGGGTGGCAGGCGTGAAGGCCGTGGTCGTGGAAATGGACATTCGCTTGCCGCACTCCGACGTGCGGACTGATGAAGACATTGCCACCGCGGTTCGCTCGATCCTGCATTGGACCGTCGGACTGTACGAAAACGCCGTCCAGGTGCAGGTCGAGAAGGGCTGGGTGACCTTGCGCGGCGAGGTCGACCAGGCGTATCAGGGGCATGTCGCGACGCGGACCATCACGCACATGCGCGGGGTGACAGGCGTGTCGAACATGATCCGGATAGGCGGCAAAGCCGCCACGGAAGATATCGCCGGGCAGATCAGCGAGGCGCTGCGGCGTCATGCCGACCGCGAGGCGAAGCATATCGGGATAAAGGTGCACGAAGGCACCGTTACGCTGACGGGTAAGGTCGATTCCTATGCGGAGCGTTTGGCCGCGCGCGGAGCGGCATGGTCGGCGCCGGGTGTCCATGCGGTCGTCGACGATCTGACGGTGGGATAAGTCAGGGGTTCCGTGAGGAATGCGGCACTGTTTTCCGCGAGAATGCGCTATCTCACGGTAGTCCGAAACCCAGCGCGGCAATTGATGCAGATCAGGCAGCCCGCTGCTGCGGCGCGCAAGGTCAATAGCGCAGATAGGCCGGTCATCGCCAACTCCTGCGTCGCCTCATGATTCGCGCTATGTGGTTGTCTTCCTTCAAGTCCCCCGGCAAAACAGGATCGCAGCGCCAATGATCCCCGCCAGGAACACCCAGAAAACCGTGCTCTCAATCCTGGCCAGACCGAAGAGCTTGGTACAAAGGAGTCCGGCACTTCCAACGCCCCCAAGAAAGACCAGGAAGTCGCTGAATGTACGCGTTACCACACCATCAATAGTGGAAGAGTATTGCCCCAACGCGCACGCCTTCAACATCAGGCCACCAAGGCAGACCAATACGAGGGTCGCAAATGGCCACCGCTCCATTTCGGTATCTTTCATCGCTGCTCCACAGATGACGCTGATTGCAGGCCGGCGCCATGCAGTGATTCCGACGCTACGCGACACATCGCAGGGAAAGAGCATCCGTCCACCCACTGTTTCTCCGCTGCTGCCGCATGGTTGATAAACCGCTGGCAACGCATATGGGGTGACATCGCATTTTAAATGCGTGGCGCTTTCTGGATGGTTGAAACGGATTATAGAAACCGGACGCCTTCTGCCAGCTTTCTGTGCCACCGCCAAATCATGGGTGTTAACCCGCGACCCCGCCGCAACCGCAACGACGGGTGCCGGCACTGTCACGTCGCGGTGTTAGTGACGGAATAGGGAAGGGATGCTTTTGAATGGGAGCGCGACTCATCCTCATGGAAATCCCGTATGAAACATGGATCTCGATGAAAGCCGGGAGAAGGATTCGTTCTTCTAGAATCGGTCCGTCGATGCAGACAGGCGGCATCCCGCCGCCACAGACAATAACGGAGACTATCGATGACCCACGGCTTTCGCACGCTGCGCCATATCGCCATCGCTTCCGGCCTGCTGTTCGGCCTTGCTTCGCAGCAGGCGACGGCGGCCGACGGCGGCAAGATCACCATCATGGTGGGCGGCATCACGAAGCTGATCTACCTGCCGGCGCGCCTGACCGAACAGCTCGGCTATTTCAAGGACGAAGGGCTTGACGTCGAACTGCTGTCGCAACCGGCCGGCGTCGACGCGGAAAACGAACTGCTGGCCGGCGCTGTCCAGGCGGTGGTCGGCTTCTACGACCATACGATCGACCTGCAAACCAAAGGCAAGGACGTCAAGGCGATTGTGGTGTTCGGGCAGGTGCCGGGCGAGGTGGAGCTGGTATCGACCAAAGCCGCCGACACAGTCAAATCGATGGCCGACGTGAAGGGCAAGACGCTTGGCGTGACGGGCCTCGGCTCGTCGACCAGCTTCCTCACGCAATACCTCGCTGGCCAGCACGGCATCCAGTCGACGGAATACACGATGCTGCCGGTGGGTGCCGACGCCAGCTTTATCGCGGCAATCAAGCAGGGCCGGATCGACGCGGGCATGACGACCGAACCTACGGTTTCGGCGTTGCAGAAGTCCGGCGACGCCAAGGTGCTGGTCGACATGCGCTCGGTCGAGGGCACGAAGGCAGCGCTGGGCGGCACCTACCCGGCGTCGAGCCTCTATGTGCAGGCGGCATGGGCCGATTCGCACAAGGCTGAAGCAGCGAAGCTCGCGCACGCGTTCGTTCGCACGATGCAGTTCATCCACACGCACAGCGCGGAAGAAATCGCCGCGAAGATGCCCGACGACTATCAGAAGGACAAGCCGCTTTACGTGAGCGCGCTGAAGGCTTCGCTGCCGATGTACACGGCGGACGGCAAGATGCCGGCCGACGGCCCGGCGACCGTGCTCAAGGTGTTGTCGGCGTTCAATCCGTCGGTCAAGGGCAAGCGTGTCGAGCTGGGGAAAACCTATACGAACGAGTTCGTTGGCGCGAAATAAGTCAGCGCCTGCCGGTTGCGTCTGTGTGCCGTAGCTTGCGCGCGTCGCGCGATTGAGGAAAAGCGATGAAGCTGCTGCTCGTGGAAGACAACGCGGAACTCGCGCACTGGATTGTCAACCTGCTGCGCCGTGAAGACTTCGCGATCGATTGCGTCGGCGACGGCGAAAGCGCGGATAGGGTGCTGGCGGCTCAATGCTACGACGTGGTGCTACTGGACATCCAGCTGCCACGGATGGACGGCAAGGAGGTGCTGGGACGACTGCGCCGCCGCGGCGACAAGGTGCCGGTACTGATCCTGACGGCGTATGGCTCGACAGACGATAAGGTCGACTGTTTCAGTGCGGGGGCCGACGACTATGTCGTCAAGCCATTCGATGCACGCGAACTGGTGGCGCGGATCAAGGCGCTGAACCGCAGGCAGGCAGGCGCCATGTCGGCCTGTCTCGTTTGTGGCGACCTGCAGTACATACCCGACACGCGTGATTTCCGTCATAACAGCCAGCCGCTGGCGTTGCGACCTCGTGAGCAGACCATCCTCGAAGCCCTGATGCTGAGACAGGGAAAGACAGTCTCGAAGATAACCCTGATGGAAAGCATGTTCAGTTTCGACGACGAGCTGAGCGCGGATGCTATCGACATCTATATTCACCGTTTGCGCAGGCACCTGGCCTTGTCGAGCGCGCAGATCGTGACATTGCGTGGGCTTGGCTACATTTTGCGCAGCAGGGATGCGGCGTAGCGGATGCCAAATCAGCAGCGTATATCAGTGAATGCACTTAGTTGTACGAGTGACACGGGAAAGCTGCCTGAAGGATTGAGGTGATTAGGATAGCGCTCATTGGCTGATCGGGACCGCCATCCGGATGTCCGGAGCGCAGTTGCAGCGGGCAACCAGAAAAAAATTTCAACGCAGTAATCAGAGGAGATGACCTTGAAGCAAAAATATCTGACCTTGGCCGTCGCAGCAGGCGCCTTGGCGGCGAGCGGCGCGCATGCACAGTCGAGCGTGCAACTCTATGGCCTCATCGATTTGAGCGCCCTCGCCTACACGACGAATGCCAACGCAGCCGGCAATCACCTGGTCTCCATGGGCCACCCCACCGACGGGAACGGCGAGCCGTGGTTCAGCGGCAGCCGCTGGGGCGTGCGCGGCGCCGAGGACATCGGTGGCGGTACGAAGGTCATCTTCACGTTGGAGAGCGAGTTCGTCCCCACGAACGGCAACATGGAAGATCCCGGTCAGCTCTTCGACCGTGACGCCTGGGTCGGTATCGAGAACGCTACGATCGGCAAGGTGACGGCCGGCTTCCAGGACACGGTCGCGAAGGACTTCTCGGGCCTCTACGGCGACCCGTACGTCAGCGCGACGTTCTCGACGAACGAAGGCGCCTACACCAACTCCAATAACTTCAAGCAACTGGTCTTCTACTCGGCTGGCCCGACTGGTACGCGCTCCGAAAACAGCATCGCGTGGAAGAAGCTCTTCAGCAACGGCATCTATGCGGCCGCCGACTATCAATTCAGCAACTCGACGCAGTTCGCCAACGGCTCGGGCTATCAGGCCGCGCTCGGCTACAACGGCGGGGCGTTCTCCATCGGCGGCTTCTACAGCCACACGAACAACGGCGGCTTCGTCGACCAGACGTACTCGGTGGGCGGCGACTATCGTTTCGGCATCGGCCGTGTCAACGCCGGCTACTTCCATTACACGGGCAAGCAGGGTGCGTTGCCGGAGCGTGAGGACAACGCGTGGACGGTGTCATTCAAGCTCGCGCCGCACGGTCCGATGGACTACGAACTCGGCTATCAGCAGATGCACGTGAAGAACGCCGCCTACAACAGCGCCGGCTTCATCCCGAACGCCAATTCCGGCGCGTTCGATACGACGGCCACGACGGTTCACAACGGCTACAAGGAGACGCTCTACGCGTCGACCTTCTACCACATCTCGAAGCGCACCGAGCTGTACCTGGCTGCCGACTACATGAAACTGCATGGCGGCTACACGGTGGCGGCAACGCATGGCCACAGCAACCAGCTCGAAGTGGCCACGGGTATCCGCACCCGCTTCTGATCCTGGCATCAACTCCTCGCAGCAGATCTTTTTGATCGATTTGCTCCAATTTGCGGCGGCGGATTTATCCGTCTGCCGCTTTTTTATGTTCAGCGGGTCGGGGAAGAAGACAACCATGTTCAGAGATACCACTGTCCGAACAGCTTTGACGATCACCATCGCCGGTTATTCAGCAGCGCTGATGCTCGTGATCGCAACGTCGATCGCGGGTCTGAAAGCGGCCAACACGGCGCTCGACAGGATGTACCGCGAGGAAACGGCGTCGCTGCGACACCTGAGCGCCAGCAGCGACGCGCTTCTGCAGGTGCGGGTCGATCTCGGTGCGTACGAAACGCTCGTCGCGCAGGGCAAACCGACCGACGCAGTGCTCGCCCGGGTGCATGCCGAGCAGACCAGCAGCGATCGCGAACTGGCTGGTTATGCGGCGCAACCGCCTTCGAATGAGGTCGAGAGGAAGCTGGCTGACGCACTGCGCGCGAAGCGTGAGCAATTGATGAAGCAGGCACTTGCGCCTGAAATTACGGCGCTCGACCAGAACGATTTCATGTCGTTTCGCACGGCGCAGCGGCAGGCGCCTGACACTCTTTTCAGTGACTACCGGAGCGCCGAGCTCGCGCTGGAGGATTTTCAGGCAGAGCAGCAAAAGGCGCGTTTTGCGTCAGCGCAACAGCATTTTCATATGCTGCTCTGGCTCTTCGGCGCGATCGGATCCGCTGCGATCGTGCTGGGCCTGTTCGCACGTTTCGCGTTGACGGCGTCGATCGTGCGGCCCATCGATCGGGCAATTCAGCATTTCGAGCGGATTGCGGCGGGTGATCTGACCAGTGCGATCGATACGCTGCGCGCCAACGAGATGGGCCGGCTGATGGCTGCGCTCGCGCGAATGCAGGCGGGGCTTGCTGCCGCCGTGGGGCAGGTGCGGCGCGGGACGGCGGCGATCACACACGGGGCGCGCGAAATCGCGAGTGGCAATGGCGATCTGTCGACACGTACCGAGCAGCAGGCAGCGACTTTGGAGGAGACCGCATCGAGCATGGAAGAGTTGACTGCGACCGTCCGGCAAAACGCCGACAACGCGCGGCAGGCCAGCGCGCTCGCCGAACACGCGTCGGAAGTCGCGGCCCGCGGCGGCGATGTCGTCGGTCAGGTTGTCGATGTGATCGCGGACATGTCATCGAGTTCAAACCGGATCGTCGACATCATTGGCGCGATTGAGGGCATCGCGTTCCAGACCAACATCCTCGCGCTGAATGCAGCCGTCGAAGCTGCGCGTGCCGGCGAGGAAGGGCGCGGATTCGCGGTGGTCGCGGGCGAGGTCCGCGCGCTCGCGCAACGTTCGGCCGCTGCAGCGAAGGAAATCAGGGAGCTGATCGGCGATTCGGTTGCGAAGGTGAAGAACGGTGCCGACCTGGCGGCTCGCGCTGGCGACACAATGACCGAAATCGTCACAGCGGCCCGCAACGTTACCGGCATCGTCAGCGAAATCAGTGTGGCCTCGGAAGAACAGTCGCGCGGCATCGATCAGATCAATCGCGCCGTGACGCAGATGGATAACGCGACCCAGCAGAACGCCGCACTGGTCGAGCAGGCCGCCGCGGCTGCTGCGTCGCTTGAAGAACAGGCACGCGCGCTCGACCATGCGGTGGCCGTGTTCCGGCTGGCTGAAACAGACAAGCCGTCCACCGTGGAACCCGGCGGGCAGAACTGGATGGCGTCCGAGCCATTGACTGCAGACGCATGACGGCAGCCGACAGAAGCGAACACTATCTGATCAGTGGCCTCACGCACCACCGGACAGTCTTCCGGCCGGGCGACTGGGCCGAGCGTCTGATGGGCGTCATCATCCTGTTCGTCGGGGAGCGTCGGCCCGGCATTCATATTGCCTCGACGCGCCTCGCCATGCCTGTCGTCGATACTGGCGTGAAATGCCTGATCGTGTCCGGTGAACTCCGAAGCGTTTGTCCGGAAGCCTTTGACTTCGTTGCCCGGTTTGCCGAAGACAATGATCTGCCGGTTGAGGTTCGTTTCTCGTCCGGCGACGGGGCTGGCCGGTCGGGTCCGGCTCCGGTCGACTGATTCGCGCCGTACAGGTTCCCAAACGACCCGAACGACCCGAACGGCCCGAGCGAGAACGGGTCAAACGTTCATGTAGTTTTTCGTGGAGAGGAAAGTGAAAGATCCTGCAAAGCATATCGTGCTGATTGCAGTGACTGTTTGCAGCACTGCCTGCCTGGCCGCGCAGCCCGACTACACGTACGAGACAACCGTACGTCTGCCCGACGGTAAAACGGCGCAGTGTGCCGTGAATGAGCCTGCGGATGCCGCGCGCGTCTCAAGCACTACGCTTGACCTGAGCGATCAGCGCAAGGCTGAGGTGCTAGCCACGCAGCGCCTGCGCCTGCTGAGCGGCCCCAAATCGGAATACCCGTCACCCTATACGGCGCCCGTCGTGAGGTGCGAGCTTGTCAACTGAGCATCGGGGTTGTCGTACTTTCCGTGCGAATTCTGGTGCCGCAAGTCGGCGGCCCTATCCGGGCAGCAGCATCGCCACGGCTGCCGCGCCCATGACGGCCGTCGCGATCCAGCCAAGGATGATCAGCGGACGGCTCGCGGTGAAAGCCCCCATCACCGACTTCTTCGAAACCAGCATGATGATGACCACCATCAGCGGCACGGCGACCACGCCGTTGATGACTGCACTCCAGAACAGGGCTTTCATCGGACTGATCGGCGAATACTGGATGCCGAGTCCGGCAAGCACGCTGACGGCGATGATGCCGTAGAAGCCGCGCGCATCGGCCACCTTGCGCTCGAGCCCCTCCTTCCAGCCCATCGCTTCGGAAAGGGCATAGGCGCCAGATCCGGCCAGCACGGGCACGCCAATGAGGCCGACGCCGAGAATGCCGAGGGCAAAGAGGATGTAGGCGAAGTCACCGGCAAGCGGGCGCAATGCGCTGGCGGCCTGCGCTGCCGTATTGATGTCGGTGATGCCAGCCGCGTGAAGCGTGACTGCGGTCGCCAGAATGATGAAGTAGGCGGTGATGTCGGAGTAGAGCATGCCGCTCCACGTATCCCACCGGATCCGCCGGAGCTCCACGGCGGCTGTGCGTGCATCCCGTACGAGCGGCGCACTGTCGTGGTTTGCCTGCATGTCCTCGACTTCTTCTGATGCCTGCCAGAAAAAGAGGTATGGGCTGATGGTCGTACCGAAGACGCCAACGACCACGGCGGCGGCACTGGCGTCGGGCGTGAACCTCGGCCGTAGCGTACGTAAAGCCACCTGGCTCCACGGAACATGGACGGTGAACAGTACCGCTGCATAGGCGAGCAGGGAGACTGTCAGCCACTTCAGGAAGAAGACGTAGCGATGATAGGGGACGAACATCTGCAGCAAGAGCGTACCGAACACGAAGAACGCCGTCATCAGGTGGCGATCGATGCCGCTGACCAGCTCCGCGACCTCTCCCATGGCGGCGACATCGGCGGCAATGTTGAGGATATTGGCGACGAGCAGTAGCAGCACGACGCCCCGAAGCACGATGGGCGGGAAGGCCGACTTGATATTGGCGGCAAGTCCTTTGCCGGTCACCCGGCCGAGATTCGCGCACATCGACTGAACGGCGGCCATCAACGGGAAGGCCAGCGGCATCGTCCAAAGCATGTCGAGGCCGAATTGGGCGCCCGCCTGGGAATAGGTGGCGATGCCGCCTGGATCGTCGTCAGCCACACCGGTGATAAGCCCCGGCCCGACCCGCGACAGAGGGTGCTCCTTCAGGCGCCCCCAAAGGAGCCGAAAGGTGTTCGCGCGCGGCGCCTCGTTGATGTCCATACATTCACCTCGCTAGTGGGAAACAAGCACGGGTATCGCAGACGACAGGAGTGTGGACTGAGTGACGCCCCCGAAGATGAACTCCATCCACATTGGATGCGAGTAGCCCCCCCATCTCCGGCTACTTTCGCAAGGCGAACAACAGGCTCGCGGCCGCACAGCTCGCGAGCGCAGGTGCCGCGCATCACGTAGCGCGTGTCACATCAAACCTCACTGAATCCACGCGCGCTTGATACATGTCAACTAACGCTTCGGATAGCGGCGTTTTTGTCAAGATCGTGTCATGCGGTCTGCCGAGACTGAGGTTATCTACCGCACAACCAGGCGCCGCGATGCGCGCGCGCCCATATCCGCTCGCATCAGGGGATGCATTGGGTACTATCGCCGCGTCCCGGACGTGGTGACATCGCGATGTGAGAGTGCCAGTCATTGGCATCGGTTCTGGGAAGTGGCAAAGTGGGATTTCTGGAGACCGGGCCGCAAGACAGGGAACGCGACTCACGCGGCGGGCACCTGCGAAAGGATGCAAATGGACATCAATTCAAGAGACTTTCGTGTGCGGGAAGGCGATGAGGTCGACTTGCGGAAGTGGCCGACGAAGACAGCGCCCATATACACGTCAAAGGAACACTATCAACGGCTTCTAGCGGAGCACGTGGCGCAGCTCAGCTCGCTGCAACAGCTTCTTTACGCATCCAACCGCTATGCTGTCCTGCTCATCTTCCAGGCCATGGATGCGGCGGGAAAAGATGGCGCGATCAAACATGTGATGTCCGGCGTGAACCCGCAAGGTTGTGAAGTATTCAGCTTTAAACATCCGAGCGCCGCGGAATTGCAGCACGATTTCCTCTGGCGTACTACCCGTGATTTGCCGGAACGTGGCCGGATCGGCATCTTCAACCGGTCCTACTACGAGGAAGTGCTGATCGCGCGAGTCCATCCGGAGATTCTCCGCAGCGAAGGCGTCCCGGGAGCGCTGCCCGATCGCAAGACCGTCTGGCACGAACGGTATCGCTCCATCACGGACCTGGAGCGACACCTCTATACAAATGGAACCCGCATCGTCAAGTTCTACCTCCATCTATCGAAAGACGAGCAGCGAAAGCGTTTCCTTCAACGTATAGATGAACCGGAAAAAAACTGGAAATTCAGCCTTGCGGACATCGAGGAGAGGAAGTTCTGGAATCAGTACATGACGGCGTATGAAGATTGCCTTAGCGCGACAAGCACAAAGGACGCGCCCTGGTACGTCGTTCCCGCCGACGATAAAGAGAACGCGCGCCTGATCGTATCGCAAGTTCTTGTCGATACGCTCCAGGAACTCAAAATGACTTACCCCAAAAGCACCGCAAAGCGCCGACAGGAGTTGCAAGCCATCCGCAAGCAACTCGCGAAATAACCCTGTCCGCGACCTTGCCTCATTTCGGTTTCACGAGCCGATGCTTCTCGAAGCGGCTGAAGATTTCCTGATCCATGCTCGAATGAGAAAGAGGTCCATGAGCACGGGCGCGGAGGTGACGCAGGTCAACAACCTGGACACCTTCAATGCCTGGTCTGAAGCGTAGGGTGAGGCTGACCGGCGTTTTTGCAGAGTCGTGCGGCCGCCAGCCTGATGCAGTGCAAATAGCGTGTTTCTCCTGGGGGGCGGCGCATGACACACTTCGATGTCTTCAACGGTGACGCAGACGGAATCTGCGCGTTGCATCAACTGCGTCTGGCGAACCCGATTGCGTCTTCGCTGATCACCGGCGTCAAGCGTGAGGTCGCGTTGCTCCGCCGTGTTACGGCTCGGCGGGGCGATTCCGTGACGGTGCTGGACATATCCCTTGACGCAAATCGTGTCGCGTTGCGTGCGTTGCTCCGGCAGGGCGTCGACATCGAGTACTTCGACCATCACTCTGCTGGAGCGATTCCCCGGCGCACCAACCTGACCGCACACATCGATACGGCGCCAGACATATGTACCAGCATGCTCGTAGATCGTCATATCGGCGGACAACACCGGCTCTGGGCTGTCGTCGGCGCCTTTGGCGACAACCTCTCGCATGCCGCACATACGCTCGCGCAGGGCTGCGATCTCCGACCTGAGCAAATGCAGCAGCTGCGTGAACTTGGCGAGTCGATCAATTACAACGCCTATGGCGACAACGAGGCGGATCTCATGATCTCGCCCGCCAGGCTGTACGAAGCGGTGCGTCTTTATCGATGTCCCTTCGATTTTGCGGCGAACGAGCCAATCGTGCAGGCGTTAGGTGAACAAATGCGGCGCGACCTGGATCTGGCGCTGCAGTTGCGTCCCCACGCCGCGCTGTCCTGCGGGACGATATACGTGTTGCCGTACGAGGCGTGGACACGTCGCGTGCATGGGATACTCTCCAATCATCTGGCGACGAGTTTCCCCGATCTTGCCCATGCGGTCCTGACCGAGGATGCGCGAGGGGACTATACGGTGAGCGTGCGTGCGCCGCTCACTTCGCCGTATGGTGCCGACGAGCTCTGCCGGCGGTTTGCGAGCGGCGGCGGGCGAGCGGCAGCGGCCGGCATCAATTCGCTTCCGCGCAATCGCTTGCAGGAATTCATGCGCGCGTTCGAGACGCTGTTTCGCGCCAGACATATGGAGCCGGACTGAACTTCCTCTGGGCGGATGCGGGACTCCGCGTGCGACGGCATCTCACGCCAATGCCAGTCGTCAGTCGATCTTGCGTGACTCGTTCTGATCGGCTTTCCGCGAATCGGGCGGGCCGCCAGCCTGCTGGAACGCGGCCAACTGATCGGTTTCCCGGCTCACGCGTAGGACGTGGCCCGAATGGCTACCGTATCTACGATGACGCCGCAGCGGAACGGCTGCGGCAAATTCAACTGGCGCAGCGGCTCGGTGACTTATATTTTGCTTTTAACCGTGCCATGAATCGTTCGTGACAATCTGAACATAGCCTAATGGTTGTCAGGACGGTTTTCGTGTTCATTGCCGCCGCGTGCTTCTCCACCGTGCTGTGCGGGCGGAGAGCCGCCGCCGTGCATCTGCGGTGCACCCATCGCATTAGCAGGGCCTGGCGCTGGCTGAAGACCGGGCTGCGGCCGAGCCTGAGGCTGAACCTGCGGCCGAACCTGAGGCTGAACCTGAGGCTGAACCTGAGGCTGAACCTGAGGCTGAACCTGAGGCTGAACCTGAGGCTGAACCTGAGGCTGAACCTGAGGCTGAACCTGAGGCTGAACCTGAGGCTGAACCTGAGGCTGAACCTGAGGCTGAACCTGAGGCTGAACCTGAGGCTGAACCTGAGGCTGAACCTGAGGCTGAACCTGAGGAGCGCCGCGACGCTCCCGCGGCGTTTCCGGCGCACGACCATACGCAGGTTCACGACCGGGCGGCGGCCCCGGCGGTCGACCGACGTCACCGCGAACCGGCGGGGGGCCTCCACGCGCGGGCGGCGGGTGATTTGCCCAGCGCGCCGCATCGTGGTACCACGGGCGGCCACGGTAATGATGGCCCCAGTAGGAATCGACCGAAAATACGACGACAGGCAGCCCGATCTGCACGCCATAAGTCATGACCAGAACATTCGCACCCTGGTACGGATAGCTGAGACTCCCGCCGTAGACCCATCCGCGCAAGTCGGGCGCCGCGACGTCGCACCAGCTGTAACCCTCGACGCAGCCCATCACCGTGAGCGGCACGCCTTCCGGCACCTCGGCTACCACCGGGTAATCCGGTGCTGGACCGGCGTAGACGTACACGGGCGCATTCGTATACGCCTGGACCTGCGCGAAAGCTGCGCCGGAGAGCGCCATCAGGCAGACACCGCCTGCGACGGCTCGGATGACAAAGTGCTTTTGCATGATTCCTCCCAAGCGGAACGCTGTTTCCCGGGCCTTGCCGTTCAGTCTTTGCAAAAGCGACGCAAATGGGCGGCATGCCGTTGGCGATCCGGCGATGGAGCGGTGCCATGTCTGACGTTTCTTCGGCGTGGCTCAGCGGTATTCAGGTGTTCAGCGTCGAACCAGACAGGGCCTTGTACTGTCGCCGGCTCCTTTCCTTGCGACTCTCGATGGAGACAGCAAGTTTCACGCTTCGTCACAAGACACCGGGTCAGGCTGCGCGAAGGGCCATGCCAAATAGCCTGATGCGGCGACATCGCTACATCAGGGCCAAATTTACGGCCCGACTCGCAGAATCAGCCCGGAAGAGATCTGCACCATCAGATAGTCGCCGCCGACGCCGACCCAGGAATAGCCGCGCGGAGGCGGAGCAAGCCGGTAGGCGCGCCAGTCATCGATCACATACTGTCGATCGCGGTATTCGGGAGGCAGACGATCACCCTTGCGCCAGTGTCCGGGCGCGTTCGCCGAGTTGCCCGGACCCTCGGGGTTGTGCCCAGGCGGAACCTGTTTCGGACCGTGCCCATCGGATCCTTGACCGTGATTACCCTTGCCGGGATTGTCATGGGGTGGTTGTGCAAGAGCGAGCGACGATGTCAGCATACCCGTGACCATCAGCGACGCGAGAAGTACGCGGGATTTCTTCATGACTTATCTCCTGTCAGATTCACAGCATGGGGGTCTGGGGAAGCAATGAAATGGACCATCGGGTTAAATCCAGTCAGGTCCGTATGTTGTCCGTATGTTAATGGCCGCAGCCAGTCGGCGCATAAAATCTTGATGGCGTCCTCGTACGCGTTGCCGCCGAGTACGATGTGACGCCTCCATTGGCTCCTGGCTCCCCGTGAGTCTGATAGCGGACGACCACAACTTCCATGCGCCTGGCTGCGATTCGGCAATTGGAACCACGTGCCGGCAAAAATGCCTTTGTCAATCTCCGCACTTCTTCATTCAGATGATCAGACCCGTTGGCCCATGAGGACAGTGGCCAGGGTGCCGGTATTATTCTCGGCCCGGGCTTCGAGTTCATCCAGTTGCCGCAGCAGGCTGTCCAGCGAGCGCAATTGCGCATTGGTCAGGTGCTGTGCATCGAGCAGTTGATGAAGCCGCCCGCGCCAGTAGGCGCCCGGCAGAATCGGTCCCGCGAGGTCTCCGATCATTGATGCGCCCATCACCCGCGCAAGATGTGCGATTTCGAGGTCGATTAACGTGGCCATGGCTTGTCTCGCAACGTGCGTTCTTGTTATGTAACAAAGAGCTACCACAACCCTAATCCAAATGCCGCGGATTAACAATTGGGTCGGTTATCAGTCGCCTCGCTAAAGCCGGGAGTCAGTCGTCCCAGAAGTCCATACTGCATCACGTGCAAACTGACATGCGGAATTTCGCCCTGCATGACAGAAAATGTAAAAAATTCTAGTTACTGGCTGTTGCAATTTGCTCGATCTGCTTACAAGGCGTTTCCGTATCCTTCAGCACACAACAATGAAGGAGGATTCCCCATGAAAACGATACTCAAGACGCTGACGTGCGTGCTGGCGTTTCCACTCGTGCTTGCCGGATGTGGAGGCGGAGGTGGCGATGGCGGCAGCACCGCCACCGGCACGCTCCATGTCCAGATGACAGACTCCCCGTCATGCGGTTTCGACCATGTCTATGTGACGGTCAGCAAGGTTCGTGTCAACACGAACGCGCAGGCTGCTGACACTGACGGCGGCTGGACTGACGTGGCATTGTCGAGCCCGCAGAAGATCGATCTGCTGTCGCTGACCAACGGCGTGCTGGCCGACCTTGGACAAACCGCATTGCCCGCCGGCCAGTATCAGCAGGTTCGTCTGGTGCTCGCGCAGAATCAGGGCAACACGCTGGCAAATTCGATTGTTCCGACCGGCGGCAGCGAGCAGCCGCTCGACACGCCAAGCGCCACGCAAAGCGGCTACAAGATCATCCGGCCGTTCACGGTTCAACCCAACACGCTGGTCGATCTCGTACTCGACTTCAACGCGTGCAAATCGATCGTCCAGAAAGGTAACGGCTCGTACAGTCTGAAGCCGGTCGTGACCGCGACGCCGACGGTCGTGAGCGGCACGATCTCCGGCTTCGTCGCGCCGGCCGAAGCGGGGGCTGCCGTTTATGCGGAGCAGAACGGCCACGTCATCAAGGGCACGGTTGCCGACAGCAACGGACAGTTCGTGCTAACGCCGCTCGAGCAGAGTTCAACCAACGGCAACTATGATGTCGTCATCGTCCAGAATAACGTTGCAACGGGTATCGTGCGCTCCGTGCCGGTCGTTGTGAATACATCGACGGTCGTGGCCACGTCGTCGGCACCGATCGTGCTGCCGGCCTCCGTCATGCACGTCGCAAGCGGGACAGTTCTGCCGGTTAGCGCGCAAGCCATCGTACGGGCACTGCAATCGATTAGCGGCCTCAACTACGAAATCACCAGCGCGAACGCCAATCTGGATAGCGGCGCCTACGCGTTGAACCTGCCAGCCGCCGCACCACTGACCGGCACTTATTCGGGGAGCCTGCCGGTCGCGCTGACCCCGGTCGCGAGCGTCGCTGGACAGTACATCGCAGAGGCCGATAGCGCGAGCGGGGCGACTCAGTCGTCCGCAGTCAATGTATCGACAAGCGATCAAGCCAACGTCAACTTCAGTTTCTAACGATCATCACGTAATGAAGGAAGGGCGTAAGCCCTTCCTCGGGGAACCCCATGAAAAAAATCTTCTGTCTCCTGATGGCGGGTGCCGCCCTGTTGGGCGGCTGTGCGCTGTATGTGCCTGATTCGCCGGGCGTGGTTGTCGTGCCGCAAGGCGGGCCCCAGGGTGGTCCGGGCAACGGCTTCTGTCCGCCAGGACAGGCGAAGAAGGGTAACTGCTGACGAGAAGAAAGATGGATCAACGAGGGCGCCTGCGGGCGCCCTCTGTGTTCCATCAGGTCGAATGGCTGATTGCGACGTGCTGACTGCGGTGAAGCTTCGCATTCACCCGCGCATGCGAGTGTGAACGCGCATGATCTGTGTGAGCCGCGTGAAGACTCTTACGGCTCGTTTGCGTGTCGGCGCGCAGCCACGGTTCCGGACGATCAGGGAGTCCAATGATAAACAACGATGCTGGAGCCGTTGTAGTCGTCCTTCGTCACCACGTACTCTCCGGTCGACCTTCGGTACGATCTAAGGCCGTACATCGAATCCACGTCATAGCCAACATAGACGGTCCCGGAGCTATTGTTGGTCAGCGTGATGTCCAGGTTGCCGGTGTTGAGATTGAAGGCGTCGATGTTGGGCACCGTGTGCACGTATCCGACGAAGAGATAGTTGCCCGTTGCCGTGATCGACTTGGGATTGGCGCTGGTGAGGTTGATCACCGGATTGGGAGCGGCGGTGTTGCCTGTGAGCCAGCCGTGATACACCTCGACCCTCGTTCCGATGGCCGTCCAGTCTGTGCTCCCGGCAATGCCCTGTGCCAGGATCATGGTGTCGCTTTCCGGCAGGTAGATGATCCGCGTTAATGGCGTGATCGTGCCCGGAATGGGAGTTGAAATTCCTGCTCCCCATGTCGGCTTGCCGTTGGCATCAAAGCTGACCAGCGGGTAGTGCCAGATGGCGTTCGTCTTGTCCAGGCCGGCCCAGATGTCTCCCTTGCTGTCGAGGCAGAATCCATCCCTGATCCTCGCAGTCGTATTGAACGCCGTGCCTGGAATCGAGGCGTCCGGTATGGCGACGTAGCCATTCGCAGCGTTGAAGTGGAAGAGGTAGAAGATGTCGGGATTCTGGCCGGCCGCCACGAGAATCCGGTTTGCGCCGATGGTGGCGAGTTGACCGAAGTGCTCACCGCGTCCAGGATCGTTGACGTTGATTCTTGGATCGGACGGATAGTCGATTGGATCGACGGTGTTCGCGACGAAGGTTCCTCCAGCGGCGCCGGTGTAGATGTTGGTGCCGCCGTAGAACCAGGCGCCGTCTGTACCTGGATCCGGAGCGCCGATCGCTTCGAAGTTGAGGGACTGAAGCTTCCATTGCAGGTTGCCGGAGGGACCGTAGGAGTGAATGTCCGTACCGCCGTCGCGGCCGAGGTCCCAGGTTCCGCCCCATGGATTGTTGAGCACATACAGATTGCCGGCGGAGTCTTTGCCGATGCCGGCGACGCGGGTGAACCGCTTGTCGCCGACCTGGCCTTTTATTCCAGCCGTGGTGTCGAGATATCCGCCCTGAATGCCAAACGTGCCGATCAAAACAGGCGTGCGCGAGACGTCGTAGATCTTGATGTTCATGTCAGGCCCCTCGTCGCCGATCATGAGACGCCCCGTCGCCGCGTCGAAATACAGTGCGGACGGTCGGGAGGCAACGGACATCTGGATGGCGTTAAGTGGCGCGCCGGCCGGATTGAATTCGAGGATCGTACCCGCGCTCTTCTGAGCAACCCAGATATTGCCGGCGCCGTCGACGGCGAGCGCGCCAGGGCCTGAGACGTTGATATCTTGCTGCCAGACACCGGCGGTGGTGTAGACCCGGACGCGATTTCCAGGAAGGTCGCTTGCATAAAAGAGTGAGCCCGATGTCGCGAGTCCGGTGATGACATCAGCCCGCTGCTCGGTCGTTGTCGCGCTGACTGGGATGACAAGGTCGCGCGTTTGACTCGCGCGGTTATATCGGCCTACCGCTCCACTGCCGTAAGTGGTGTTGTATTGCAAGGCGGCGAAGATGGAAGTTGCATTACCCGTAATGGCGCTGCCCTGAAACTCGCCGTGCCCCCCTATGGACCCCATGCTTTGACCGTTCTGGTATATCGCGACACCGCCCTCGTTTTCGTCCCACATGGAAGCCGTATAGATGACTCCCTCGGGCGCTATCCACATGGAACGCGCGACGCTGCCCACGCGGGTGGTGTTGGTCCCAAAGGTGTTCGCCACCCAGTCGGTGGTGTACTGCGCCTCAGATTCCGGCGCGATCGCGGCGATCAGGACTGCAGCAAGGAACGCCGCACAGATTCGTTTTATGACCATGATTGATGCTCTTCTATCCCCGGATAAGCTCGCGCTGGCGCGTATAGCCCCGTGTGCGCCCTTTACAAGCGGGCGAGGGCATGCCGGTGGCCATGTCCGCGTGGTGCGGACAACCAAAGGCTGCGTGACTACGGGGAAAGCATAGCCTTGCGCGGCAACGGCCATTGTCTTGAACAGGGGTGTTACTGCGGGCTAATTTGCGGGATTGGCAGTAGTCGGGCGACAGGAGGTGGCGGTTCAGTAAGGGGGATGCCGCTTGCGGATGTCGGGTAGCGCCCAACGGCTGGGTGCGGCATCGAGCGGCACGGTCAGGCCCGCAACAGTGCTACGACGACCTGGTGCGTACTGCGCAAACGACGGCCCTACCTAATCATCAGACGTTTCCGGCCGACGAATCTGAGTGACGTCAGAAGGACTTAGCAAAGTCGAATTAATGGGTTATCGATGTGGACTTCGTAACCGAAGATTCCGGTTTCTTCATACGGACGCGAAGCAGACGATGGAGTGCTGGTGCATCGTCGGCAGTGGCAATGCGGACTGTGTCTTTCATCATTGAGTCGCGGGGATCGGTTCAGTCGCGCGTTGCTTCAGCGGCGTACGACGCTTCGCCGTGCAAGAGCCCGCGTGCCAGCAAACGCACTGAGGCGAGGCGCTGCGCGGCGTCCGTCACCGGGTTGTCGACGATGAATTCATCGACGCCATAACGGTGTTGCAGTTCACCGAGCGCGTCATGGACAGCGTCGGGCGTGCCATGCACGATGTGCGTCTCACGCTCCTCGATGCGATGAGCGCCACCGCCTGCCTGGCGAACGAACTCTTCGGCCTGGGCCATGCTGCCCACCGTCACCGGCTGTTGGTCCCCGACCTGCACACGAAAACGCTGGGTGTCCGATGCGAGCCGTGCTGCTTCGGCAGTGGTTTCTGCAGCGATCACGGAGATGGCCAGCAGTGGCTTGCGCCCGTTCGATGCAACGCGATAGCGCTTGAAAGCGCGCTCGATCTCGTCCGGCGCGCCGTTGATGTGAGCCGCGTACACGAAGTCCCAGCCAAGACGAGCCGCGAGCGCCGCGCTATCGATGCTCGCTCCGAGCAGGAAAGGGCGTGCGGGCGACGGCGGCAGCGGCGTCGCCCGCAGAACGGAACCGAACTGTTCCTCACCGTCGACAGCGCCGTGTTCGCGATTCTCGGCGAGATAGCGGTCCAGCTCGAATGCGAGCGCCGCGAAATCCGGTTTGTGCGCGTGGTCGTGCGTCGATTGCAGCGCGCGCGTCGAAAGCGGCAAGCCGCCAGGCGCCTTGCCGATGCCGAGGTCGACACGCCCGGGTGCGAGCGAGGCCAGCAGATTGAAATTTTCCGCGACCTTGTACGGACTGTAATGCTGCAGCATCACGCCGCCTGAACCGATACGTATGCGACTTGTCCGCGCAAGGAGATAAGCGATCAGGATTTCAGGCGAAGGGCAGGCTAGCTGACTCGTGTTGTGGTGCTCAGCCAGCCAATAGCGCCGGTATCCCCACGCTTCGGCGTGACGCGCCAGGTCGACACTGCGCATCAGTGCCTGGGTCGGTGTCTCGCCTTGTGCGATAGGGCTCTTGTCCAGCAGGCTTAAGGCGTAGGCGGTCATTGGAATTTCTGGAAGTACGACATGTGTCGGGCTCGCGCGGCCTGGTGAGCCGATATCTGATTAGTACGACGATAGTATTTCGCCGTGAACGGCAAGGTCAAACAATCAAGAAGAATAAGTAAAGACAAAAAGATTTGTTCAACGCGGCTACGCGAACAGATGTTTAGTGGAGCCAACATCGATACACTCGGGAGCCGTACCCGGTAACGCTATTTTCGTGTGAGTCACGTATAACCGAAGACTTTTCGACCTTTCGATTCGGTTATCGGCAACTCGGTCCAACCTCGAGTTGCCGGCACTGCCATAGGACCTGACATATGCGCCTGAATCCGATCGTCAGCGAAATCGACTTCGATGCGCCTGGCCGGCACGGCGGCTATCTGCGTCTTCCGCACTCGGTGCATCGTTCCGCATACGGCTGGCTGCCACTACCCGTTGTCTCGATACGAAATGGAAGCGGGCCGGTCGTGCTCTTGATGGCAGGCAATCACGGCGACGAATTCGAAGGGCAAATTCTCGCCTCGCAACTCGCGCGCGAGATCGATCCCACCCATGTGACCGGGCAAATCATCGTGCTGCCGGCTGCCAATGCGCCCGCGGTGGAACAGGGGCTACGGACGTCTCCGATAGACGATGGCAACCTCAACCGCGCGTTTCCCGGCGACCCGCGAGGGTCGCCCACGCAAATCATCGCGCACTACATCGAGCACGAACTGCTCGCGCGTGCCGACTATCTGATCGATCTGCATTCGGGCGGCAGTTCACTGCTTTATCACGGCAGCAACATGCTTGCGATCGAGCCGCGCGACGAAGCCGAGAAAGCGCGGCTGGTCGATTTGCTGAATGCATTCGGCTTGCCGAACGCCTTCATTCATCGCGAGAATCCTGTGCACGCGGCGGCAGCGGCGCGTCGTCAAGGCGCGCTATCCATCACGACTGAACTGGGCGGTGCGGGAACGGTCAACCCCGCGTTGATTCGTGAGGCGCGACAAGGGCTGCTGCATTTTCTCGGCCACGTCGGCCTGCTGCATGGGTCACTCGTGCCGGAATCGCCACCTGCGAGCACGCGTTTCAGACGGGTTGCCGGCGCGCGCCATTACGTCTATGCCTACGACAGCGGCGTCTATGAGCCGCTTGTCGAACTGGGTGAACGCGTGAGTCAGGGGCAACCCGCTGCGCGAATTCATTTTCCCGATACGCCATGGCGCGAACCCGTGATCCGCCATTTCGACAGTGACGGTGAAGTGGTCTGCAAACGGGTGCCCGCGCTGGTCCGAAGAGGCGATTGTCTGTTTCATCTTGCCGAGGATGACGCGTCGTTCTCCGCTGCGCTTGCGCGGTGATGACGTTCCATTGACGCATGCGATGCGCCGATAACGTAAAAAGATGCGCGAGCAGTCGAACAGATAACGAAAAACGTTCGCCACGGCGGCGCCATATTCATATACCAATTGCTTGTTTAGTCGCCGAACGACTGCGCGCTATCGTATGAACTCCCGAAGACAAGCCGGTAAGCCGGTCGATCATCATGAGTTTTAGTGTTGTCGATACCACTCCGCTCGATCCGCTCGCCGGACCTTTGTTGAGCGCGTTACAGCGTGAGTACGCCACGCGTTATGCGTCGTTTCACCAGGATAACGGCGAGTCGGCCGCGCAGGAAATCGCGCGTTATCCGGCCGAGGCATTTGCGCCGCCTGAGGGCGCATTCATTCTGCTGGTGCGGGACGGCGAGGCGATCGGGGGCGGCGCGTTCAAGCGCTACGACGCACGCACCGCCGAACTCAAGCGTGTCTGGACGCGCGACGATGTGCGCCGCCAGGGTCTCGCGCGCCGCGTCGTGCATGAACTCGAACAGCGCGCGCTCGCTCAGGGCTACACCCGCGTTTATCTGACGACAGGCTTCCGGCAACCCGAAGCGTGGGCGTTGTACGCGAATGCCGGCTACGCCAGCCTGTTCGACACATCGTTGCCGCCTGAGGTGCATGTTCATCTGCGCTACGGAAAGGATCTCCTCGATCCTGGCCGTATCGATACCCTCGACGATCTTCGTGCCAACGAAGCCGACCTCGCAAGCCGATAAACCCACCTGCAATTCCCATGGAGCAAATGACGATGAGATTGCGCGCGCATCTTGCAGCGCTTGTATTGGCGGGCGTGACCGGCTTGACGGCCGGCATCGCTCCAGCCCTCGCCGCGGCGCCGGGGTTCGATCTGAGCCCGGCGCAACAGAGCCGGATTCGCGGCACGCAGGACCCGGCCGCCATCAAGGCCGTACCCTCGAACTTCGCCTTCGTTGGGAAGAATGCGTTGACGGTGGGCATCGTCGTTGGTCATCCGCCGATCAGCACCTATGCGAGCGATGCGAAGACGGTAGTCGGATTCGACCCGGATCTCGCGCAACTGATAGCGGACAGTCTCGGCAAGCATCTCGACGTCGTGATTCTCGCGTGGCCGGACTGGCCGCTGGCGCTCGCGTCGGGCAAGGTCGACGTGGTGATTTCCAACGTCACGGTGACGGAAGAGCGCAAGGCGAAGTTCGACTTCTCGACCTACCGGCAGGATCAGCTCGGCTTCTATGTGAGAACCGACAGTCCGATCAGGCAAATCACGGAGCCGAAGGACGTCGCCGGTCTGCGGATCATCACCGACGCCGGGACCAATCAGGAAAAGATTCTGCTGGAGTGGGACCGGCAGAATGTCGCGCGTGGACTCAAGCCCGTTTCCGTGCAGTACTACGACGACGATGCGGTGAGGTCCGTCGCGCTGCAGTCGGGACGGGCGGACGCAATCTTCAGCGTCAACGCGGTGCTTGCCTACGATGCAGCGAGGCGAGGCAAGACGCGCCAGGTCGGCACGTTGAGCGGCGGCTGGCCGCGCACGGCGGAGGTTGCAGTGACGTCCCGCAGGGGCAGCGGTCTTGCCGATCCGCTCACCATCGCGCTGAACGACCTCATCCAGAACGGACAGTATCGCGCGGTGCTCGCGCGCTGGCATCTCGAGTCCGAGGCGATCGGGCGGGCGGCGACCAATCCGCCGGGTTTGCCGAAGTCGTGACGCGCCGTATGCACGCATCGGGACGCATCAGCCTTCGGCGTACCGCATCAGCGTAATTCGCGGCAACCGAGCAGTAGTGAGCGCGCCGGGCGGTTTTCTCGCGAGCGCAAATGCCTAGCCCGCTTCAATTTTTCCTTCTGTCTGGGGAACGACATCATGAGCAAGAAGCACATCCCATTCGGCATCATGCTGCAAGGTGCCGGCAGCCACATGAATGCGTGGAAACATCCCGCCGGCCCCGTGGATGCCAGCGTCAATCTGGATTTCATGATCAGGACGGCGCAAAAAGCGGAAGCCAACGGCATTGCGTTCGCATTCGTCGCGGACGGTCTCTATATCAACGAGAAATCGATCCCGCATTTCCTGAACCGCTTCGAGCCCATTTCGATCCTGTCGGCGCTCGCTACCGTTACGTCGAAGATCGGTCTGGCGGGTACGGTTTCAACTTCATATAGCGACCCGTTCACAGTCGCACGTCAGTTCGCATCGCTCGATCTGATCAGCGGCGGCCGCGCCGGTTGGAACGTCGTCACGACGCCGCTCGAAGGCACCGCGAAGAACTACGGTGGATCGCATCCGGAACACGCGTTGCGCTATGAAATTGCGGACGAGTATCTGAGCGTCACACAAGGGCTGTGGGACAGCTGGGACGACAACGCATTCGTGCGCGACCGCGAGCGTGGCGTGTTTTTCGATCGCGACAAGCTGCATGCGCTGAACCACCAGGGCAAGTTCTTTCAGGTAGCGGGTCCGCTCAACATCCAGCGTTCGCCGCAAGGGCAGCCGGTGATATTCCAGGCTGGCTCGTCGGATGCGGGTATCGAATTGGCGGGTAAATACGCCGATGCGGTGTTCACGCATTCGGTATCGGTCGAAGAGACGCGGGTGTTCGCACAGCATGTCAAGGACAGCGCCGAGGCGCATGGGCGCAGCCGCGATGACGTAAAGATCTTCCCCGGTATCGGTCCGATTGTCGGCGCCACGCATGAGGAAGCCGAAGCAAAGTACCGGGCAATTCGCGATCTGCTCAATATCGATGAAGCGCTCGCCTATCTGGGCCGCTTTTTCGATCACCACGACTTTACGCAGTACCCGCTCGATGCCCCGTTCCCTGAACTCGGCGATATCGGCAGGAACAGCTTCCGCTCGACGACCGATCGCATCAAGGCCGATGCGCGCAACAAGGGGCAAACCTTACGCGAGGTCGCGCTCGAAGTCGCGACGCCGAAGACACATTTCCTCGGTACGGCGGAACACGTGGCCGATGAACTCATTCGCTGGATAGACGCAGGTGCCGCCGACGGATTCATTCTTGGCTTCGCGGTGCAGGCCCAGGGCCTCGACGATTTTGTCCGCTACGTGATTCCTGAGTTGCTGCTGCGCGGCCGTTACGAGACAACGCTCGCGGGTGCGACGCTGCGCGACCATCTTGGCCTGCCACGCAAGGAAAGCCGTTACACGCTCGCCGAGCCTGCATAAACGGGCACAAAGCGGGCACAAAGCGGGCACAAAGCGGGCACAAAGCGGGCACAAAGCGGGCACAAAGCGGACACAAAGCGGACACAAAGCGGACACAAAGCGGACACAAAGCGGACACAAAGCGGACACAAAGCGGACACAAAGCGGACACAAAGCGGACACAAAGCGGACACAAAGCGGACACAAAGCGGACACAAAGCGCATATGAAACAGACACGAAACGGACACGGTGCGAACGATGAACGAAACCGCTGAAATCGCCGTACAGGCGCCGGGTTCCGGGCAAGGAGAATTGCAACGAGATCGGAGCCGATATCACGTCGTGCCCGCGAAGCATCGCGCGCGTACGGCCGGCGCTGTCGTCGCGGCGATCCTGATCGCGCTCGTGCTCGACTCCGTGCTGGCCAACCCGCGCTGGGGCTGGGGCGTTTTTGCCGAATGGTTTCTGTCGGAACCGGTGCTGTCGGGGCTGGGAAGGACACTGCTGCTGACGGCGCTCGGCGCATCGAGCGGCTTCGCGCTCGGCATGCTGATCGCGCTGGCAAGGGGCTCGCGTTCCCCGCTTCTGGCAGGCAGCGCGTGGGTCTTTGTGTGGTTGTTCCGCTCGATTCCGCTCATCGTGCTGCTGCTGATCCTGAACAACCTCGGCTATCTGTACGAAACCGTCAGCATCGGCATTCCCTTTACCGGCATCACGTTTGCCAACTGGCCGACCACCGAAGTCATCAGTCCTTTCTGCGCGGCCGTTCTCGGTCTGACGCTCCATCACGCAGCTTTTTCGGCGGAAGTGATTCGAGGCGGCATTCTGTCCGTCGATCAGGGGCAGCTCGAAGCAGCCGCTGCGCTGGGACTGCCGCGGCTTCGCCAGGCGCGGCGCATCGTGCTGCCGCAGGCAATGCGGGCCATTGTGCCGACCGCGTTCAACGATCTCATCGCACTGGCGAAGGGTTCCGCAATGGTCTACGTGCTGGCCATGCCCGAACTGTTCTATACGGTGCAGATCATCTATCGGCGCAATCTTGAGGTCATCCCGCTGCTGATGGTGGCGACCGTGTGGTATCTGATCATTCTCACGGTGCTTTCAGCGATCCAGGTGTATGTCGAACGCCATTTCTCGCGCGGGGCCACGCGCAGCACAACGCCGACCGTATTCGACGATTTCGTCAAAGCGCTTCCCGGGTTTGTGCGGCGTCGGCTCTGGCGCCGGGATGAAATCGCATCGTCCGGCGATCCTCGATTCGCCGCCGCGCCGGCTGAGTCGACGGTCGACAGCGATGCGAATCTGTGGGCCGATCAGCGCAAAGGCGGCGAGGTCGTCATTCAGAAGGTGTCGAAGAGTTTCGGCACACTAAAGGTGCTCGACAACGTCTCGCTCACCATGCGCCCCGGCAGTGTGACCGTAATCCTCGGTCAATCCGGCTCGGGCAAGTCGACGTTGTTGCGCACGATCAATCACCTCGAACGGGTCGACGACGGCTTTATCGATATCGACGGTGAACTGATCGGATATCGCCGCGAAGGCATGACGTTGTACGAACTGAAGGAGAAGGACGTGCTACGGCGTCGCGTGGATGTCGGCATGGTGTTTCAGAACTTCAATCTTTTCCCGCATCTGAGCGTGCTGCAGAACATCGTCGAGGCGCCCGTCGCGCTTGGCCGGCTGCCGCGCAAGGAAGCGGAGCAGCTTGCGCGTGGTCTGCTTGCGCGCGTCGGGCTGGCGAATAAGGCGGATGCGTGGCCGCGACAATTGTCGGGCGGCCAGCAGCAGCGGGTCGCGATTGCTCGCGCATTGGCGTTGAGGCCGAAGGTGCTGCTGTTCGACGAACCGACATCCGCTCTCGATCCCGAGCTGGTGAATGAAGTGCTCGACGTCATCAAGGAGCTTGCGCGCTCGGGTACCACGATGGTGATCGTCACGCATGAGATCGGCTTTGCGCGGGAAGTGGCCGACACCATCGTATTCATGGATCGCGGCCGGGTGATCGAAGTCGGTCCGCCGGCGAACGTGCTGAACGCACCCCAACATTCCCGCACGCGCGAATTTCTGTCGCGCGTGCTCTGACAACTCCATCTTCGCAACGCAATGATCAACAGGCGAACATTCGTTATTACCGGCATCACGGCCGGGCTGGCGACGATCAGTGGTGGTGCCCATGCCGCGCAGGCCAGCGTCGATCTCAGTCCGCAGCAGCCGGGACGCATTCGTACCGGGAAAAACGAGCAGGCGATCGCGGCGATCGCGAATCGCTACCGCTTCGTCAGGGAAGGATTCCTGACGGTCGCCATCTCGCCGCATGGCCCGCCCACTGCAACCTATGCGACGGATGCGCGAACCGTCATCGGTTCGGATGCGGACTATGCGCAACTGATCGCCGACGCGTTGGGGCTCAAGCTCGACATCGTGCCTATTGCATGGGTCGACTGGCCATTGGGTTTGAGTTCGGGGAAATACGACGCAGTCATCTCGAACGTCGGCGTAACGGAACAGCGCAAGGAGAAGTTCGACTTCACCACGTACCGTCAGGGTTTGCATGGTTTCTATGTGCGCTCCGCCAGCCCGATACGCCGCATCGCGGAGCCGAAAGACATTGCGGGCCTGCGCGTGATCACCGGTTCGGGGACGATTCAGGAAAAGATCATCCTCGAATGGAACCGGCAGAACGTCGCGAAAGGTCTCAAACCTGTCGAGGTTCAGTATTTCGACGACGACGCGGCAAGTCGCGTTGCGCTGCTCTCCGGTCGTGCGGACGTCGAGTTCGATCCCAATGCGCCGCTTGCCTACGACGCCGCGCGAACCGGCGCGATTCGCCAGGTAGGAACCGTGAATGCGGGCTGGCCCGCGAGAGCGGACGTTGCGATCGCAACACGCAAAGGCAGCGGACTCGTCGATGGGCTGACGCTGGCGACCAATGGCGTGATCGCCAATGGCACTTACACGCGCTCGCTCGCGCGCTGGGGGATTCAGGCTGAGGCGCTGAACCGTGCCGAAAGCAACCCGCCGGGCTTGCCAAAATTCTGAACCCGCTGCAATGATCTTCCGTTTTGTCCCTGCGGCGCCGGTTGGTTCTAGCGGGCACCATAGGTGAGCGTCGCGTTCATCGCGCTGCTGACGGTGAATTCGTAGCGCTCCGGACGAATGTGGAAAACCGTCGATTCACACGCGCGCCCGTCGGTGAGATACGACGTCCGCTTCATCACCATCAGCGGCGCATGTTTCGATACGCCCAGCACGCGTGCGGTTTCGGCGGATGCGGCGACCGCAGTGATCGACATATCGGCGCGCTCGATCTGCCACCGCAGCAGCGCGTCAAGCATCTCGTAAGACGGCATGCCGGCGGCCTGCTCGTGTGAGATAGCCCGTGCTTCCGGCAACAGGCAGGTTTGCGCCAGCGCGACCGGCTCGCCGTCGACGGAATGCAACCTCTCCAGATACACACACGTTTCGACATCCGCGCCGAACACGTCCTGCAGGCCCGGCGGCACGCTGCATTCTTCCATCCGCCGCAACTCCATATGCGGGGCGGCACCCTGGCGCGCGAGCGAATCGTAAAAGCCGCGCAATACGTCGAGCCGATGCTGGAGGCGCTTGCCGGTTGCAAAGGTTCCTTTGCCCTGTTTGCGCTCCACCAGCTTTTCGTCGGCGAGCTTGCCGATCGCGAGGCGCACGGTCACGCGGCTCACCGAAAAGCGCTCGCTCAACTCGGCCTCCGACGGCAGCTTCCCTGAAGGCTCATAACGGCCGCGCTCGATCTCGCCGCGCAACGTGCTGGCGATCTGTTCATACAGCGATGTGATGTGTTCGCGAACCAGTGTCATAGGGGTAGTGCGTCCTCAAGGCGGTGTGTCCGGGACGGCAGCCACGGCGGGCGACCGTTCCTTTCCCACAAATCACGATATCGATGTGAAATCCTGTTAGATCGATAACTTGTATTAATACGTATTATGCCAACTCCAGGGCGGCAAGCGACCGTCGCATTAGATCCGAACGATGGGGAGTTGGGAAGTGACGAACAAAACAGCAGGCAATCCGCCGCTGGAAAGGGAAGGCTGGCGTGCCTCTTTCGGCACCGCTGCGGATTCGCGGGAGCCGCGCGCATCGGACGCGAGGCGCATCCCGCGGACTCCGTTGAAAGCCCGCGTGGGATTCATCGCCGCGTGGCTGTGCTTCTTCGCGATTGCATGGTGGCTGCCGACACCACAGGGCCTGACCGCGCAGGGCAAGGCAACGCTGGCGGTCGTCGCATGGGTGGCGATCGTGTGGGTCGTCGAAGCGATTCCAGTCGGCGTGAGCGGCATTCTCGTGCCGATGCTGCTGGTGCTGTCGCATGCGGTCACGCCGTTTCCAAAGGCCGCGAGCGGGTTTGCCGCGCCGGTGGTGTTTCTTTGCCTCGTCGCGTTCCTGTTCTCCGCGATCATGCAGGCCGCCGGTCTCGATCGCCGCATCGCGCTGCTGCTGCTCGAGCGCTTCAGGGCACGCACCGCGAACGGTGTGATCTGGGCGATGTTCGCGGTCAACTTCGTGATGTCGCTCGTCGTGCCGGCCGCCAACGCGCGCGCCGCCACACTGTTGCCGGTGACCAACGGCATCGTCGGCCTGTTCGGCAGCAGCGCGCGCGAACGTGAGGCGAAGAAGGCGATCGTGATCCAGACGCTCGTTTATGGCTCGATGATCAGCGGCATGTGCATTCTCACCGCGCATCTGCCGAACATGGTCGTGTCCGGTCTGCTGGAGAAACAGCTTGGGCTGCGGCTGTCGTATTTCACGTGGTTCAAGCTGCAATGGCCGTATCTCGGCATGTTCGTGCTGACCCAGTTCTGGGTGCAGCACTATTTCAAATCGCGTGCGGTCGCGATTCCCGGGGGCCGTCAGTCGATCGTCGCGGAGCGGCGCAAGCTGCCGCCCGCAGGCGGGCACGACTACGCGGTGCTCGCCGTGTTCGCGTTTGTCGCATTGATGTGGGCAACCGAATCGCTGCACGGCTTGCCGTCGGAAATCGTCGCGTTGATCGGGCTCGCGCTGATGTTCGCGCCGGGCGTGCTGCGCTTCGGCTGGAAAGAGGTTCAGGAGCGGACCATCTGGGGCACGCTGTTTCTGCTGGGCGGCGCGTTGTCGCTGTCTGCGGCGATCAGCGGTTCGGGGCTCGCGCAGTGGGCAGCGGATCACATCTACGCGCTCGCGCATGGTTATGTCTGGTGGGCCGTGCTGGCGATCGTGATGGTCGGTACGCACGTGATCCGGATCGGCATGCTGTCGAACGTCGCTGCCGTGACGATGATCGCGCCAGTCGCATTGGCTTTGGCGCCGCGGCTCGGTCTGCATCCGGTCGCGTTCACGCTGCTGATCAGCGACACCGACAGCTTTGCTTATTTGCTGCCGACGCAAATCACCGCGGGCGTCATCGCCTACAGCAGCGGCGCGTTCACGACGGCGGATTACGCGAAGGTCGGTGTGGTGTCGGTGCTGATCGCGATTGTCTACGGTATCTGCGTGATGGCGCCCTGGTATGCGTGGCTAGGCGTGCCGGTCTGGAATCCGGCCGCGCCGTGGCCGTTCACGCACTGACCGGCATCCTGCTGCGTACCGGATCTCACGAATTTCACTTTCAGGAAAGCATGGCGATGAATGACAGCGCACAGGGAATCGAAGCGAAGGGCGCCGCGTTGCGCGAGCGACTGGGGACGCACGTCGCACCGGCCGGATTGTATGAGCGTCACAAGGCCCTGCCGTTCGCCGGGCGTGTGAGCTGCAACGTGACGCGTCTGGAGGCGGGCAGCTGGAGCGAGATCGTGCTCGACTATGAAGTCGGCGCATCCGGCATTGCGGACGGCGCGTGGCTCAAGGCGACGTTCAAGTTCTATTCCGACTGGGCGTTGTTCCAGACGAGCGACCCGGGCGCCGCGAACTTCATCAGCGCGGAATATCATGCGGCGCCGCTCGCGCCGGGCCAGAGTCCGGCGACGGTCCAGGCGCTGAACGTACGCTTCGACCAGAAGGGACATGAGCGGCCGTTCCAGAAAGCGGTGATCGTCGACGTCGCGGACGGCTATCTGAACGCGGGCGACCACATCGTCATCCGGCTTGGCGACCGGCGCCGCGGACCGGGCACGCGCGTGCAGACCTTCGTCGAGGATCAGTTCCGCTTCAGGTTCTATGTCGACCCGCTCGGTACGTCGCGCTTCGTGGCGGTGCCCGGCGATGTCGTGATCGATATTCATGCGGGCGCGCCGTCGCAGGTGCTGCTGAACGGTCCGCGGTTCGTGCGGCCGTCGGAACCGGCGACGTTTCGCGTCTCGTTGCAGGACCGCTGGGGCAATGCATGCCGCGATGCCGGTGGGGCGATCGAAGTGTGCGCCTATGACGATCGCGATCAGTTGGTCCATCGCCGCGAACTGCGGCTGCCAGAAGAGGGCTGGGCTACCTGCGCGCTGGATGACCTGCCGACCTCCACCGAAGGCACGCTGCGCATCGTGGCAACTGCGCCTGCGCTGCACGGCGTGCGCGCGGCCGAAGTCTTGCTGACCATCGACCCGGGTTTGCCGGTTGCCCGCTCGCTGTACGCCGACCTGCACGTTCACGCTCACGATACGGTCGGCACGAACAGCCCGGCATACAACGCGGCGTACGCTCGCGACATCGGCGGTATCGACGTGCTCGGTTACACCGCGAACGACTTCCAGATCACGGATGCGAACTGGCAGCTCGGCGTCGACACGGTCGAAGCATTCAACGAGGCGGGACGCTTCGTCGTCTACCCGGTTCAGGAATGGTGCGGCAGTTCGACGGCCGGCGGCGATCACAACGTCGTCTTTCTCGGCGACGAGCCGCCGGGCTTCCCCTATAACGCACGCGGCGAACATAACCGCACGCTGGTGTGGAACGAGGACATGAAGGGCTCCGCGGTCGAACTGGGCCGCTGGCCGGTCGAGGAACTGTGGGACGCTTATGTCGACGATGCCGAGCAGCACCTCGTGATGCCGCACGTGGGCGGACGACGCTACATCCCCGACTGGCATCATCCGGAACTGGAACGGCTGGTCGAAATCGCGTCGACGTGGGGACACTTCGACTGGCTTTACCGCGACGTGATTGCGCGAGGCTACCAGTTGGGCGTCGCGGCGAGCGGCGACGAACATCGCGGCAGGCCGGGCGGCGGCGCGCCCGGCGTGCAGGTGTTCGGCGTGCACGGCGGCCTGACCGGCGTGCTGTCCGACACACTCGACCGGAAAGCGGTGGGCCGCGCGCTGCGGGCACGCCACACATGGGCGACCACCGGCGAGCATAGCGCCGCGCTGGTTCGCTGCGGCGAACACCGGCAGGGCGATGCATTTGCGCATCGCGGCCCGGCTACGCTCGACTACCGTCTGCTCGGGCGCGCCGGCTGGGAATACATTGCGGCGTTCGACCACTCGGGCCTGATCTGGGAGCGCGACCTGCATGAAGAACTGGGTTATTCGGATCGGCTGATCCGTATCCGCTGGGGCGGCGCGCGTATTCGCGACCGCTACCGATGGGCATCGTGGCGTGGCCGGGTCCGCATTCTCAACGGGACGATCCACAACTTCGGCTCGGCGGGCTTCGAGCACATCGAGGAAGCCGCCTGGCGCACCGGCACGACCGACATCGAATTTCGCAGCGATACGTATGGCGATGCCGACAGCGTCGAAATCGACGTCGGCAATCTGGCGAACGCGCGGATCGTGATCGAAGGGACTATCGACAGTTTCGTGAAAGTTGGCGATCCGCTACAGGGCAATCCGTTCGCGCATGCGCCGACGTTTCGCTGGGAGATCAGCGGCGCGGAGCTGCTCGCGCAGGGGACTGCAAGACATGAACTGGGGGGGACGGAACTGTTCGTCGCCGCCGAGCGCCTGACCGAAAAGCCGTTGCCGCAGGATCTGTCGGGCACGCTGGAGATTGCACCGCTGAACGCGCCGTTCGGTTTCCGGCCCGTGTATCTGTTCGGGCGGCAGCGGGATGACAGCAAGGTGTGGACGTCGGCGCAGTTCATCACGTTCGGGTCCTCGACGGGCGCGCCGGAGTGAACCTTGTCACGACGTCGAATCCGGATGCCGCGCTCAATCGCTGGAACTGGCCTTCGAGCGCCTGCGCAAGTTCGCATTAGGGTGGACAATCACACTCTGCGGTACATTTCTTCTTATGACCGAGGTGGGCACAGCGGTGACTCCGCTGTTGCAAAATGTCCTCGATGCAAGCCGAGGCGCGATGGCCTCGCGATGGCCTGATTGTCACGCCTGCGTGGTAAATCGGGCACTTCTGTCATTGGCGTGAGCAAGGAGCGACGAGCTTGGACGATCGCGTTCGTAAGGCAGCCAGACCTGCAACGAGTACCGAGCGCACCACGCTTGCGGCGAGAGAGGTATTGGAAGGTCGCCGCCGTGGCGCGCTGATGCTGTTGCCGTTTGCTGGACCGGCCATAGTCGTCTCCGTTGCCTATATGGATCCGGGCAACTTTGCGACGAACATTCAGGCGGGCGCCCGATACGGTTACGCGCTGCTGTGGGTGGTGCTGTTCGCAAACCTCGTGGCGATGCTGTTTCAGGCGCTATCCGCGAAACTCGGCATCGCCACAGGGCGCAACCTTGCGGAATTGTGCCGCGAACGTTTCCCCAAACCTGTCGTGCTGCTGATGTGGGGCGTAAGCGAAATCGCCGCCATGGCAACCGACCTGGCCGAATTTCTCGGCGGTGCTATCGGGCTGTCGTTACTGTTTCACATGCCGTTGCTCACCGGCATGATGGTCACGGCGGTGGTGACCTACGGCCTGCTATTGTTCGAGAGCGCGGGTTTTCGTCCCCTTGAACTGGCGATTGGCGCACTCGTAGGCATCATCGGCCTGTCCTACCTTGCCGAGCTATTCATTACCCCGGTTGCGTGGCCGGGTGTATTCGTCCATACCTTTTCCCCTCAATTGCCCGACGCGGATGCGCTGACGATTTCCGTCGGTATCGTGGGCGCGACCGTGATGCCGCACGCGCTCTTCCTGCATTCGGGGCTGACGCAAAGGCGAGCGCCCGCCAGGACGGAGCGCGAGCGGGCAACGTTGCTGAAATTCTCGAATATCGAAGTCGTCATCGCGCTGACCATTGCCGGCCTCATCAATATGGCGATGGTCATCATGGCCGCTGGCGCATTTCACCATGGGTATCCGGAGGTTGCGGAGATCGAAACGGCCTATCACACGCTGGCGCCGCTATTAGGCATTGGGGCGGCAGGCATCTTTCTGTTGTCCCTGATCGCTTCGGGCGTATCCAGTTCCGTTGTCGGCACGATGGCGGGTCAGATGATCATGCAAGGGTTCGTCGGTTTTCGAATTCCGCTATGGTTGCGCCGGGTCGTCACGATGGTGCCGAGTTTCGTCGTGGTGGCGCTTGGGGTCAATGCGACCCAGGCGCTTGTCATCAGTCAGGTTGTGTTGAGTCTTGCGTTGCCGCTGCCGATGGCAGCGTTGCTCTGGTTCACTTGCCACAGGGATGTGATGGGCGCATACACGAATCGCCCGTCCATCGCGGTGGTTGCGATGCTGGCGGCACTTATTGTTTTAGCGTTCAACGTCGTGCTCGTGCTGCAAACGTTCGGCGTCGACATTCCCGGCCTGCCACGCTGAGACCGGCCGTGCGTCCGAAGCAGGACGCTACGGGCGCGGCCTGTGCGACCTGCTGAACAGCACCATCGCAATGCCGCCGAGGATCGCCGCGGAGGCGGCAGCCAGCCGCGCTGTGATCGCTTCCGACAGGAACGCCACGCCGCCAAATGCAGCGAGCAGCGGCACCGACAACTGTACGGTGGCGGCTCGCATGGCGGAAAGCTTGCCGAGCGCGGCATACCAGATGACATACCCGATGCCGGACGTGAGTGCACCGGAGGCAATAGCCATGCCGACGCCGGCCACGTTCGCATGAGCGTTGGCGACGAAAAGCAGGCTCAGTACGAGGGCGAGCGGCGCCGCCCGTGCGAAGTTGCCTGCCGTGGCGGCTAGCGGATCGGCGACGGCGCGGCCGCGCAGCGAGTACACGCCCCACGCCACGCCGGCGATCGCCATCAGCGCGGCACCGAATGGCGCAGGCGCAGCGACACCCGGCGACACCAGGTAGACGAGCCCCGCGACAGCCAGAGCGAGACCCAGCCATGCAACGGATCCGAACATCTCGCCTGAGCGCAAACCGCCGCTTAACATCGTCAATTGAACCGCGCCGAACAGAATCAATGCGCCTGTGCCCGCGGGCAAGGTGAGATAGGCGAAGGAGAAGAACGCGACATACGCGAACAGCATCGCTGCAGCGCGCCAGTCGGCATGGCGGGGCAAGGATCGTTCCGACCGGAAGCGCACGATGACGGCGAGCGCAATCGCTCCGGAAATCAGCCTGATGCTGGCGAAGCTGGCCGGATCGATGCCTCGTTGCAGCAATGCGAGCCGGCACAACAGTGAATTGCCCGCGAAGGCGAGCATCGCCGCCCCGGTGAGGACGATCGTCTGCAAGGTGGGCAAGCCGCTGCGCGCTTCATGCATGGGTCGCCACCAGCACGATTGCCCAGGACAGCAGCGCAACACCGAGCGGCTTGCCGAGACGCCGGCCCCAGCGAACGTTCTTTTCGATCGCCATCACGGCCGCAAGCAGGAGCATCCAGCCGAGGCTGCCGGTGCCGAGTGCGAACATCAGCAGCATCAGCGCCCAGCAGCACCCGACGCAGAACAGGCCGTGCTGCACGCCAAGCGCGAACGCATGCCGGGCTTGCGCATGCCCACGCCAGCGCTCGATAACGAAACTCAAGGGCGTGCGGCACTTTTCCAGGCACTGGTACTTGAGGCTGCTGAACTGAAATGCACCGGCCAACGCAATGGTCGCGGCGCCGATCAGCCAGCCATGCCAGGCCAATGTGGGTGCGCTGGCGAGCAGGAACAGCACCGTACTTTGAAGTGCATGCGCGAGGAGCCCGAAGGCGCCCCACACCGTCATGTAACCGAGGACGAGCAGCATGAGGAGGCGCCCATGATCCGGGCGCTGGGCCGTCAACCGGTCGAAGATATTGAACAACGGCAAGGTGGTGGGCAGCATCATGGCCGCCGTCATGAGTATCCATGCGGTCGCGTAGAGCACCACGGGCACGATCACATTGCCGGCGGGAACGACACGGCACAGAAACGCCGCCGGTCCTGACGCTGTCCAGTCACCGTGCTCGAGATAGCGTCCGTACGGGCTGCGCGCCCATGCCCACAATGTCAGCCACGCGAGCGCGATCAGCACGGCCAGGACCGGCACGAACACGCGATAGTGGCGCGACGCGCTGGGCGGCAACGCGGCTGGCGTCGGGCTCATGCGTCAAAGACGAAGATGCTCTGCAGGGCGTTGTGGTTCTTGATGTCGAGGTCGATGCCGAGGGCGGCGTTTTTGGATCGATAGCTCGGGGCCTTGCCGACAAACACTGGAGCCCCCGGCACCGTCGAGAACACGGTGTCGGAGAGGGTCGTCTGGCCGCCGGTCGCGCCGAGATAGGGCTCGAGTTCGGCGTAGTAGTTCGTGCCGATCTCGAGTTCGCCCTTGCCTGCGACTACCGTGAAGCGAATCGGCGCCCGCTCCACCGAGACGACCTGGCCGATGAGCTTGGCGAGTTCGGCGACGGGTCCGCCGGCCTGCCCGGTGTACACCTTCAGCAGTGCTTCTTCCTGCGCCTTGGAGGCCTGATCGTCGATGTAGATCGCGGCAGTCCAGTTGCCTTGCAGGATGTTGCCGGGTATATGAGCCACGGCTGCGATGGTATTGCCGGCCACATCGACACCGTCGATCGTTCCCTTGTCTACGTGCCACGCGACGATGGTGTCGCAGGTGCCGTTGTCAGGGTCCTCGCCGATCCAGCAGGGACATAGGACCTTGCAGTTACAAACCTCGAGCAGACGACCTTCCAGGTGATAGCTCATACGGACCTCCGTTGAAGATACGTGAACACCGACCTGTCACCGTGGTTCACGGCGACGGTGAACACGTCAATTTCCCAGAAACGATAGGGTTTTTCTGCGCGGCAGGTCACAGTCGGGCAATCATTATTGGAAGCATAGTTAATCTCGCCCATCTATCAAGCGGGACACGTCTGAGCGGGTTCCTTATGTCAGACGTTAGGCCGCGTCTCTTGTGGTGCATCGCGACAATCGGGCCTTCGGCCCGGTTTGAATGCGCGAGCGCAGCGGTGTTTGTGCGGTAGCGCTCGTGCGTGCGAACTCCGCCGCGTATACGATATCTGAATGAACATGGAGAGCGGTCATGACCACGGCTGCCAGTTTTCATATCGGCTACACGCAATACCTCGGCCCCGGCGGCGAGCCTGTTCAGCCGTTGCCTGCGTTTGCGCGGGACCCGGCGGCGCTGATTCCGCTCTATCGCGCGATGATGCTGACACGCGCGTTCGACACGAAGGCGGTCGCACTGCAGCGTACCGGCAAGCTCGGCACCTTCGCGTCGTCGCTCGGACAGGAGGCGATTGGCGTCGGCGTCGCCAGCGCGATGCAGTCCGACGACGTGCTGTTTCCTTCCTATCGCGATCACGCCGCGCAATTGCTGCGCGGCGTCACGATGACGGAAAGCCTGCTGTATTGGGGCGGCGACGAACGCGGCAGCGACTTCAGCGGGCCGCGCTACGATTTCCCGAACTGTGTGCCGATCGGCACGCAGGTATGCCATGCCGCCGGCGCGGCTTACGCGTTCATGTTGCGTCAGGAGCCGCGCGTCGCGGTGGCGATATTCGGCGACGGCGGCACGTCCAAAGGCGACTTCTACGAGGCCATGAACATGGCCGGCGTCTGGCAGGCGCCGCTGGTCCTCGTGATCAATAACAATCAATGGGCGATCTCGGTGCCGCGCAGCCGGCAGAGCGCTGCGCAAACGCTCGCGCAAAAAGCGATCGCTGCGGGAATCGACGGGCTGCAGGTCGACGGCAACGACGTGATCGCGGTGCATCAGGTGGTCCACGCGGCTCTCGCCAAAGCTCGCCGCGGCGATGGCCCGACGCTGATCGAAGCGCTCAGCTATCGCCTTGGCGATCACACGACAGCCGACGACGCGACGCGCTATCGCGACTCCGAGGTCCTCAGCAAGCAATGGGAATTCGAACCGTTGCTGCGGTTGCGTACTTACCTGATGCGTATGAACGTCTGGGACAAGGCGCAGGACGAGCAGCTCGGCCGCGCGTGTCTTGCGCAGGTCGAGCAGGCCGTCGACGCGTATCTGGCGATACTGCCGCCGGACCCATCCGCCATGTTCGATCACCTGTATGAAGCCTTGCCGCTGGCGATGCGTGAGCAACTGGCGATGGCACAGCGATTCGCGCCTCCTGCGGGGAACCGCCATGGCTGACCTCAACATGGTCGAAGCGCTCAATCAGGCGCTCGCCTATGAACTGGCGCACGACCCGACCGTCGTGCTGCTCGGCGAGGATATCGGCGTGAACGGCGGCGTGTTCCGCGCGACGGTCGGCTTACAGGCCCGATTCGGCGCGCAGCGGGTGATCGATACGCCTTTGGCCGAAACCGCGATCGCCGGCGCCGCGATCGGCATGGCGGCGATGGACCTGAAGCCGGTCGTGGAGATCCAGTTCAGCGGCTTCATCTATCCGGCCATCGACCACATTCTGAATCATGCGTCGCGTCTGCGGCATCGAACCCGCGGACGGCTGGCGTGCCCGCTTGTGATCCGTGCGCCGTGCGGCGCAGGTATTCACGCACCGGAGCATCACTCCGAAAGCCCTGAAGCGTTGTTCACCCATATACCCGGACTGCGTGTCGTGACGCCGTCATCGCCAGCACGCGCGTACGGCTTGCTGCTCGCGTCGATCCGCGACCCGGACCCGGTGATCTTCTTCGAGCCGACACGGCTGTACCGGCTCTTCAGGCAGCCGGTGGAGGATAACGGCGAGGCGTTGCCGCTCGACACCTGCTTTACGTTGCGCGATGGGTCGGACGTCACCCTGGTGAGTTGGGGGGGCGCATTGCAGGACGTGCAGGCCGCAGCCGATGTGCTCGCGCAGGAAGGCGTGATGGCCGAGGTGATCGACGTGGCGACGCTCAAGCCGCTCGACATGAACACGATTCTCGCGTCGGTGGCGAAAACCGGGCGCTGCGTGATCGTGCACGAGGGCTCGCGCACCGGAGGGGTGGGCGCGGAGATTGCCGCCGGCATCGCCGAACGCGGACTGTATTCGCTGCTCGCGCCGGTGCAGCGCGTCACCGGATATGACGTGGTGGTGCCGCTGTACAGGCTCGAGAATCAATATATGCCAGGCACGGAGCGCATCGTTGCCGCGGTCAGGCAGACTCTGGAGGCGTCGTGAAGCCATGAAAGTCTTCAAACTGCCTGATCTCGGCGAAGGCTTGCAAGAAGCGGAGATCGTCGAGTGGCACGTCAAGAGCGGTGACGACATTCGCGCGGATCAGCCGCTGCTGTCGGTCGAAACGGCGAAAGCGATCGTCGAGATTCCGTCGCCGCAATCCGGCCGCATCGCGAAGCTGTTCGGCCAGCCGGGCGACGTCGTGCATCTGGGCGCGCCGCTCGTCGCATTCGAAGGAGAGGGCGACGAAGCCGATGCCGGCACCGTGGTCGGTCATATGGAGGTCGGCCAGCATGTTGTGCGGGAAGCGCCGGCGGAGCCTGGCGGCGGTATCGGCGCGGGTATCGGCGCAGGCATCGGCGCGGGTGTCGCCGTGATCAAGGCGATCCCGGCGGCGCGGGCGCTCGCGCGCAAGCTGGATGTCGATCTGGCGATGGTGACGCCGTCGGGGCCGGAGGGTGTGATCACGGCGGCAGACGTGCAGCGTGTCGCGAAGATCCTCGCCGAACTCGGGCCGCCCGAAGTGCTGCGCGGCGTGCGGCGCGCGATGGCGCAGAACATGGCACGCGCGCGGAGCGAAGTGGCGGCGGCAACCGTCATCGACGACGCCGACATTCATGCGTGGCCGCCGCATACCGATGTCACGATCAGGCTGATCCGCGCGCTGGTGGCCGGATGCCGCGCCGAACCGGGGCTCAACGCATGGTTCGACGGACATACGGGACGGCGCCACGTGCTGGAGAAGATCGATCTCGGCATCGCCGTCGATCTGCCGGACGGCCTGTTCGTCCCGGTGTTGCGCAACGTCGCGCTGCGCGACCCAGCGGATCTGCGCGCCGGGCTCGACCGGATGCGTGCCGACATCCGGGCCCGCAAGATTCCGCCGGAAGAACTGCGCGGCAATACGATCACGCTGTCGAATTTCGGCATGATCGCCGGTAAATATGCGGCTCCCGTGGTGGTGCCGCCCACCGTCGCGATTCTCGGAGCCGGGCGTATTCACGAGCAGGTCGTGGCGGCAGCCGGAGTTCCCGCCGTGCACCGGATCTTGCCGCTGAGTCTGACATTCGACCATCGGGTCGTCACGGGCGGTGAGGCGGCGCGTTTTCTTGCCGCGACGATGGCGGATCTGCAGATGGCGCAGTAGCCGTGCCCGGATGATCGGACACGCGCGCATCGGCGACGGCGGACTACGGGGCGTCAGCTGTTCCCGTCCTTGCACGGATCGGGGGGCAAGCGCCGCTGTCGAACTGCATCCCCGACACGCACACCAAGCTGAGCCGCGGCGCTGCCGCCGCTCACCGCAATCTCCACTAGCCCGACCGAGTTCTCGTACCAGAAGGCTTGACCGGCCGGTGCATCGGCAAAGACCCGGGCATAGGCGACTTCTCTGGACGCAATGTCCAGCCGGGCGCTCCTCGGCACGGTGCCAGCCCGCAGCCCGGTCAGCGCATTGCCATAGTGATCCACGTAGATGACTTCGGCCAGATCGTCCGCACCAAGCTGCACACGCAAACCCGCGCTTTCAGCCAGCTTGTCGGGAAGCGGATTGAGAAGCGGGTCGGGACGCAGGTCGCCGCAGCTGAGCCAGGCTGCCAGCGGGGCGAACAGATCGCGGCCATGGAACGAGGCGGAGAGCATCGCGGGACGCCATGTAATGCGCCAGGTTCGGGAACGCGCCGCGCGCGCCGCCACGACCGAGAGCAAACCGTTGTCCGGTCCCACGAACCACTGCGCGTCGGCTTGCAGCACGACCGCATCGCGCTCGCCGCCTACGCCGGGGTCGACCACGGCCAGAAACACCGTATCCGGCAGGTACCAGCCTCGAAGCGCGGCGAGCAGATGCGCGCTTGCCCGCGGGTTGTAATTCGGCGCAGTGTGCAGCACATCGATGAGAGTGGTGCCGGCTGCCGCGTGCCGCAGCAAGGCAGTCTTCAGCTGTCCGACATAGATGTCGTCGGCCCCGAAGTCAGTAAACAGCGCGATCATCGCATAGCCTCCTTCCAACGCTGTGCCGTCCTATGTGCCTGGGTCCGGCACATCGTAGCCCGGATCTGCGCACGGCGTCGTTCTCACGTGCGGCGGTGCAGCGTCGCCGTCAGAAAGTGCGTAGCCGCGATCCAGTGCTTCAGGGAGGGCGAACGGGTGTTCGACCGCCTGTCGTCGAATACGCGTTACGCCGGGTGGCCTGTCGGGTTGCGTATCAGGTTGCGTATCAGGTGGCGTATCAGGTGGCGTATCAGGTGGCGTGTCGGGTCGCTCGACTGGCATGCCGCTCATGGCGCCGCGCCGTCGCCCTGTTTTTTGTGCTGCGCCGCCATCCGCTCCTGCTGAGCGGGGGACACCGGATCGTAGTGGCTGAGCTGGATACTGTACGTGCCGTGCCCGCCGGCAATGGCGTTCAGACGCGACTGATAGTCGTTGAGTTCGGACAACGGCACCTGCCCTGCGACGACCACGGCGTTGCCGGCGGCCGTGCGTGTGCCATGAACCTGCCCGCGCTTGGCGGACAGGTCGCCGATGATGTCGCCCATCGCGGCTTCCGGCGTCATCACCTCGATGTCCACGATGGGTTCGAGCAGGACGGGCTGGGCTTTCAGCACGGCGTCGATGAAGGCCTTGCGCCCGGCGGAGACGAACGCCACTTCCTTGGAGTCGACTGGATGGCTCTTGCCGTCGAAGACGGTGACTCGCACGTCCTGCATCGGGAAGCCGGCAAGCGGCCCGCTGTCGATGACCTGCTGGATGCCCTTTTCCACGGCGGGCATGAACTGGCCGGGGATGGCGCCGCCCTTGACGGCGTCGACGAACTCGAAGCCGGCGCCGCGCGGCAGGGGCTCCACGCGCAGCATCACTTCGCCGAATTGTCCGGCGCCGCCGGTTTGCTTCTTGTGGCGATGATGCCCCTCGGCCTTGGCGCCGATGGTTTCCCGATAGGCGATCTTCGGCGGCCGTGTCACCACCTCGAGCTTGTACTGCTCGGAGAGTCGCTCCAGAACGAGGCGCAGGTGCAACTCGCCCAGACCTCGCACCACCGTCTCGTTGGTGCCGACCGGGTGTTCGATACGCAGGCACGGATCTTCCGCACTCAGCTTTTGCAGAATTTCCCAGAGGCGCTGCTCGTTGCCCCGGCGCGCAGGCTCGATCGCCAAACCGTAGATGGGGGTGGGGAAGTCGAGCGGGGTCAGGTGGATGTCGCCGTCCTCGGGCGCGTCGTGCAGCACGGCATCGAAGCCGATCTCGTCGACCTTGGCCGTGGCGCAGATATCGCCTGGACCGGCCTGCTGGACGTCCTCGTGCTCCTTGCCCTGCAGCATCAATAGATGGGCGACCTTGAACGGCTGGCGCCCGTCGCCGATATAGAGCTGGCTATCGCGCCTGATCGTGCCCTGATGGATGCGAAACACGGCCATCTTGCCGATGTAGGGGTCCATGACGATCTTGAAGGTATGGGCCAATACATGCTTGTCGGCGACCGGTTCGGCGCGCACGACCTCCCGGCGGCCGCCGGCATCGCGGTAGAAGAGCGGCGCGTTGCCTTCCAGCGGATTGGGCAGAAGCCGGACGAACACGTCGAGCAGTTCCGCGATGCCGGCGCCGTTGGCCGCCGACGTGAAGCAGACCGGCACCAGATGACCTTCGCGCAGCGCCCGCTCGAAGGGCTCGTGCAGCTGCTCCGGGCTGATGGCCTCGCCTTGCTCCAGGTAAAGCTCCATCAAGGCCGGGTCGATCTCGACCACTTGATCGACCAGCGCATCGTGCGCGGCCGCAACAGACAGGAAATCGGCGTCGCCGGCAGGGTTGAAAAAACAATCCACCACCTGGCGGCCGCTCTGCGCCGGCAGGTTGATGGGCAGGCATCCCTTGCCGAAGTTCTCCTGAATCTGCAGCAGCAGGCCGGGAAGGTCGGCTTTTTCTCCATCGATGCCGTTCACGACGATCATTCTGCAGAGCTTGCGCTCCTCCGCCCACGCCATCATGCGCCGGGTGGTGGTTTCGATGCCGGTCTGCGCATTGACGACGATGGCGGCAGTCTCCACAGCGGGCAGCGCACTGATCGACAGCCCGGAAAAGTCCGGATAGCCGGGTGTATCCAGCAGATAAATGCGTGTATCCCGGTAGTGCAGGTGGGTGACGGCGGAGTTCAGCGAGTGGTGATATTTGCGCTCGAGCGGGTCGAAATCGCAGACCGTGGTGCCGCGCTCCACGCTGCCGGGCGCGTGGAGCGCGCCGCCTCGGTGCAGCAGGGCTTCGACAAGCGATGTCTTGCCGCATCCGGCATGCCCGACCAGGGCGATCGTGCGGATGGCGTCGGGGCTGTAGCGCATGGCCGCCCTCGTCCAGTAGTGGATGTGGGGCCATTATTGGCGAAAACAGACCCGCGTGCCATACGGGATGATCGTCCCATTCGTCGTCACGCCCGCACAGTCATGGCGCTGCCGTCCGCATGCGGCCGTCTGCATGTTTTCACGCGCGAGCTAAAGCGAACTATCCTTAAGGAATCTTGCGCAATAATCCCTCGTTTCCTTCCTTCCAGAGGAGGTGTGTCATGGCAATCTCTGCCACTCTCCAGAGCTGCCTGAGCAGCAAGGGCTCCCAGTACGAAATCGTGCATCATCCGTACAGCCATTCCAGCACCGAAACTGCGGCGGCGGCACATATTCCCGGCGACCGTCTCGCCAAGACCGTGCTTTTCGAAGACGAACACGGCTATGTGGCGGCTGTGCTGCCATCGACCTACGCCGTGCGGCTGTCCGAGCTTTGGGCAAAGACCGGACGCCACCTCCTGCTGGCCAAAGAGGTCGATCTGCGGGAGCTGTTCAAGGATTGCGACGCAGGGGCGCTTCCGCCGGTATGTACGGCCTATGGCATGCAAACCTATCTCGACGAGAGCCTTGCCCAGCATCCGGACGTCTATTTTGAGGCCGGCGATCATCAAGAGCTGATTCACATGGACACGGATCAATTCCTGGAACTGATGGATCGAGCCGAGCGGGCACGCTTCGCCCGTCGCATGCATGGTCTGCCGACCTGAGCAGCGCCCGCCTGATACGGCAAGGCTTGTGCAGTGCGCCATAAAGGGGCGCTGTGTCACCCAACCATTGCGCGAGGCGGATCATGCAACGCAGCGATACGGTGTTGAAGCAGGTGATGGCAGCCTTCGAACGCGAATCACACCTGAAGCTCCAGAATCATCCCATTCATATGAGTTTCGACGGCGGCACCTTGACCGTGGCAGGCGAGGTGCCAGATATCGCATCCAAGAAACGGCTTCTTCAGTTGACCCAGGTACACAGCGAGGGCCAGCGTCTGGTCGACCGGCTGCGTGTCGCCGTCAGCCCGCCGGTCGGCGATGGCGAGTTGCGCACGCGTGTCTGCGAACGGCTGGCGCAGGCGGTGGATTTCCGCAATTGCGTGATCTGTGCGCGCGTCAAGGGCCAGCTTGAAGTGCTGCGCGGCACCATGGATCAGGCGGGCAACGACGGCAGCGGCGTCGTCGAAGTGACGGTCGAGGACGGTGTGGTGACCCTGACGGGGCAAGTGATCAGCCTGTCTCACAGGCGCCTCGCGAGTGTGACTGCGTGGTGGGTCGGCGGCTGCCGTGACGTCGTGAATCTGCTGGAGCTGGTGCCCGCCGAAGCGGACGGCGACGATGAGATTTCCGATGCTTTGCAACTGGTGCTCGAAACCGATCTGCGGGTGCGCGCCGACCAGATCACCATCAATGTGGAAAACCACAGGATTACGCTGGCAGGTTGGGTGGCGACCGAAGCCGAAAGACGGCGGGCGGAACAGGACGCCTGGTGTCTGGATGCCGTCGAGGGCGTCGTCAATCACATCCAGGTGCGGGCCTGATCTGACTGCAGGCCCGCGTAGTGCTTTTTCAACCGGTAAAACATCTGCTCCGCAGTTGGGCAGCCCGACTCGCTGCACCTCCTGGCAGGAGCGCTGCTCTGCTCCGCGTGGCTGCCGCGATCGTCGGCCGGAGGAGGGAAGCAAGCTGCATTGCCGGACGCCGCTGCTTTCCATAGAACGGCGAGCGTGATGGGAAATGAGTGCGCGCAAGATTCTTTCGGGCGTGGCGCTGGCCGTGTTGTCCGGAGGATGCCTGGCTGCGGACGCGGGAAGTGCCTGTTCTCCGGCGTTCTCCGAGGTCGATGTCAAAGATGGCCTCAAGGTACAGGCCGATTGCGGATTGTCCGTCCAGACGCTCAACCGCATGACCATCGGGTTGAACCGCGCGGTGAAGGGCGCGAGACTCTCCGGTGCGCAGCGGGTCTCGCTCGCGAGAGCCGCCAACGTGATACTCGGTGCAGTGCATGCGCAATCGGGCCGCATCGGGCGCAGGACCGATACCGCGTTCGTCAATATCGAACCGCTAATCGAGCGCCTTGCCGGGAAAATCGGGGCGCGGCCCGACGCAGATCTGGTAGCCGAAGCCCGGAAATGGACCGCACGTTACGAGGATCTGCTGCGCAGATCCTCGATCGCACGGAGTTCCGATCCGCTTGAACTGCAGATAGACGAAGCGCTCGAGCGCTTCGATCTGGATGGCGCGTCAAAACTGCTGACCAGGCTGCTTGCCGAACAACAGGGAACCGCGCAGGTGTTGGCGGTGCGTTGTTATGAGGCTGGCGAAATCGAACTGCTGCGCTTCGCGCCGCAGAACGCATTGCCGTATCTGGAAAAGGCCTACGCGTTGCAACCGGAAGACGCCGACATTGCGACTGCATTTTCCGACTCTTTGCAGGAGCAACGCGAGTTTGAACGTGCGGAACCGATTTACCGTACGCTGCTGTCGCGCTATCAGATGCTTGCGCAGGAGAAGCCTACGGCCTACCAGCCGCAAATTGCACGCACGCTCGACAAGCTTGGCAACCTTTACGTCGGGATGCAACGGCCAAAGGAGGCGGAGGCCGCCTATCTGCGGGCGCTTGAGATCTACTGGGTACTGGCGCAACAGAACCCGGCGGCCTACGGGCCGGCTGTGGCAGAAACCTTCGACAACCTGGGCGTTCTATATCGCGATACACAGCGCCTGAGGGAAGCAGCGGATGCCTACCGCGAAGCGCTAGACATCGATCGTGCGTTGGCCTATCGCGATCCCGCGACCTACAAGCCTGATATCGCGACGACGCTCAACGACCTCGGCATCCTGTACGACGCCACACAACGCATGAGCGATGCGGAGCAGGCGTATCGCGAGGCGCTGGACATCCAGCGGGCTCTCGTGCGAGGCAACCCTGCGGCCTATCGCCCGGCACTCGCGCGTACGCTCAACAACCTCGGCAACCTGTATAGCGCCATGCATCGACTGCAGCAGGCAAAACATGCCTACAAGGAAGCGCTCACGATCCGGCAGCAGCTTGCCCGGGAGAGTCCAGCACTGTATCGGCCCGACGTGGCGCGCACGCTGACCAATCTTGGCGCGCTCTATCGTGCCACGCGACGGCCGAAGGATGCACAGCAGGCTTATCAGGATGCGTTGCAAATCTATCGTTCGCTCGTGCAGGAAGACCCCGCTGCCTACCAGCCGGACGAAGCGCGGACGCTGAACAATCTAGGTGTCCTTTTCAGTCACGGCGGCCACCCACGCGAGGCGGAAGACGCCTACCGACACGCGCTGGATCTTTACCGGACTCTGTCGCGAGATAATCGCGCGGCCTACCGTCAGGATGAAGCGCGGACACTTGGCAACCTGAGCGCGCTCTTCAGCCAGACCCGGCGACCGCGTGAGGCCGACGAGACCCGACGTGAAGCAGCCCGTCTTCTCGACACAACGGCCGCGCCGTAGATCGCACGGCAAACTGCCTTTGCGTTGGGTGCGTTGGGTGCGTTCGGTGCGTCAGGTGCGTTGCCGGGGCGGCACCCTGCGCCAGGTCAGCAGCACCGCCAGAGCGAACACCACATAAGCGAGCGTAAACACCCAGACCGGCACATCGTAATAGAGCAGGCGGCTCACCCAGCGCTGGATGAAGCCTTGCGCCCCAACCGAGCCATTTCGCAGCCAGTCTTCCAGCGCAGTCAGGGGGCAGACTACGCCCAGCACTGACAGGGCCGACACCAGGCCGATCGCGAACAGATGAGTGAGCCGGAACAGCCGGCGGCGTACCCAATCCCAACCGAGGGCCGAGCCGACCCAGATCGCAGCGAGTCCGCCCACGATAAAAAGCGCGATCAGTGCGTGCATGACGAGCACCGCATCGGCGAGCAGGATCATGATGTCCTCACACGATTCGCGGCGAATTTCCGACTGGTTTTTGTGCGATGCCGCGATGCGCGCCGCACCTTGGCGCCGTATCAGAGATAGACTGAAATTTAACCTGTATTCAGGTTGCCGCATCGGGTGTCCCTAACATGTGCGGGACCGCGCGATTCACAACGATCGGAGGCGCAAATGGCAACTGCAATTATCACCCCCCGGAACAACGGCCCTTACCACATCAAGGGCGACTTCAAGATTACCACCCAAGGCGGGAAAAATATCGAGGTAGATAAGGATGAAGTCTGGCTATGTCGATGTGGACACTCGAACAACAAGCCGTTCTGCGACGGTTCACACAGGAAGAGCGAGTTCAGGAGCGATCTTGACGAAAAGCCGCAGGAAGGAGAAACGCCCTGATGCATTCGTTGCTGTGGACAAGTTCGGCGCAGACGATGGAGCGTCGGCATCACGCACATGGATAACCGGAAAGTCGCCAATCAGACGGACGGGTCCCCGTTCAGTATCTCGTCCGTATCGTCCACAGCCATATCTTTGACGTTGCGCATTCCGTACGCGACCATCAGCCGATACAGCGTGACGCGCGAGATTCCGAGCGCCGCCGCCGTTTCGCCCATCCGGTAATCGTGCCGCCGCAATGCGGTTTCGATCGCGCTGCGCTCGGCCTCTTCGCGTACGAGGTCGAGCGTCATCGCTTCCTTGTCGGTCGGCGATTCGAGGTCGAGATCATGGGGCGTCAGCAGCCTGCCTTCAGCCATCACGAGCGCACGGCGCACACGATTGTTTAACTCGCGCACATTGCCGGGCCACGGGTGGTTGTACATGGCGGCGATCGCCGATGGCGTGAAGCCGCGAATCTTGCGCGTGCTTTCGGTCTTGTACTTCTGCAGGACGTGATGCGCGAGTATTTCGATGTCTTTGCCGCGTGCGCGCAGCGGCGGCTCGTCGACACGCAGCACGCACAGACGATGGAACAGATCGGCGCGGAAGCGTCCGTCGAGTATGGCGGCTTCGAGGTCGACGTGGGTGGCCGAAATCACGCGTATGTCGACGGGAAGCGATTCGTGGCTGCCAAGCCGTTCGATCCTGCCTTCTTGCAGGAAGCGCAACAGGCTCGCCTGTGCCTCGAGCGGCATGTCGCCAATTTCATCGAGAAACAGGGTGCCGCCGTTCGCCGATTCGATGCGGCCGATCTTGCGCTGCTCCGCGCCGGTGAACGCGCCGCGTTCGTAGCCGAACAGTTCCGACTGAAGAAGATGCTGCGGAATCGCGCCGCAATTGATCGCAACGAACGGCGCCTTGCGCCGCGGCGACCGCTCGTGGATAGCGTGAGCGGTGAGTTCTTTGCCGGTGCCGGATTCTCCGGAAATGAACACGCTGGCATTGGTGTTGGCGACCTTGCGGATTATGCCGAAAAGCTGCTGCATCGCCTCGCAGGTGCCAACCATCTCCTTGTCGCCCGGAAGGGTGGCTTCGGCAGCATGGTCAAAATAATCCAACGCCGCCATGCCTCGAGCATGCCCGAGCACATGGGAGAGCCATTCAGACGGCAGCGGCAGCGTGACGTAATCGAAACAATAATTGCGAATCAGTTCGCGCACGACGCGGCTTGCCGTGTGGCCTTCGGCCGAGACCGCCACCCAGCCGATGGCCGGTTGGCTCAGGCACTCCTTGAGGGCCGCAAAGTCGCGTGGCGCGAAGCCGTCGAAATCGATGAGACCTGCTGCGACGCCTGTTTTCCCTGTCACGGCTTGCGCACCGGCGGCGGTTTTCGCCACGGTAACCTCCCAGCCGGCCAGGCGCATATTCGCCAGGAGCACGTCGCTCGGTGCGCGAGCAACGCAAATCAGACGGTGCTGGGTGTCCGGCTGGCGTTGGGGTGCGGACTGCGCTGAATCGGCCGTCACGCAAGAGGTCGTTCGAAAACGGTCTGGTGATTTTGGCACGATATTCCCCCCTTTCTTTTTACGTTGTTGCACGCCTGAAAATCGGCTGCGCGACGACGTCCGGTGCTTCGATGCTACTCGCTGCGGGTGCTGCAAAAAAAAGAATCTCGATGCGGCCGTCACAGCCAGGACCACAAAACTCCCATACAGGGGTAACGTCCCGATTCGTCCGCGGATGTATCGGTATTTTCCCCGACGAATCACGGCTCGGAGCACGGCTCGAATCACGGCTCGTTACCGACGTACGCGATGCCGTCGTTCTGCGCGATGCATCAGAAGGCTGACACGACTCTATACCAGTCATGATGGCGGGGTCTGGGGTTACTCAAGTGTCGCGTCACGCTGTGAGCACCTCGTGCGGTATGGCAAACGATATCGCGAGCCGGCTGGTGTCCCAGAGAGCGAGCAAAAATTGGGGAGGTCGATTTCGTCAGGCCGCCCTGGCTTGCGGCAGGGTTGCATGGTCTGTTCTGTTCGTTGGTCGGTGCCAGCTTGGCGGATAAATTGTCAGGCGTTCCCGATTTAGCCAATGCGTGTTGCTGTCCATGAAGTGTTCCCCGTATTGGTCGCTTCTATATTTGATTGCGCCAGCGATGGCGTTTTCCGGGAGTCTAAAGGAAGCGCGTCAGGCCGTTTGTGAGGAAACGAACGAACACCGCGTCGTTTGCGCCCAGCCGGTTTATTGGCATTCTTCGCAAGGGCGCGACAGCCCGATCAGAGTCGACTCGGGGCATCGACCTTAAACAGGTACAGTCATTCATCGAGGGCTGTACGCGGTTAGACAGAAAAGCCCTCATCGGTTGATGTTCCGTCGACCAAAACGGTCGAAGCTACGGCCGCTGTGCACTCAGAAGCTGCCGTTGCATTCGAACTTGAGCGAGCGGCACCGCGACACGCGAGGAGACATTCGAGCGCTCGAACGAAAACGCTCCCATATCTGAAAATTTCAAGCGCCGTGAGAACCAAGGATGTGACTGACGTATCAACGTTGCAACAAGTGGGACAGTTTCCTTTGGGTAGTCGAATCAGTGCCGAGACTGCGCGTCATCCGTGTTTCTCCTTACCAAAAACAGATCGACTCTGTAGTCGAGCGAACATTCTGCGCATGAGCAAACGATCATTCCGCGAGCTGTCGCTGTATCGCAGACCCGCGGGCTCTTTACTTTTTATGGCGCCGGGCTAGCCAGTTTTTTCTTCGGAAAAACAAGCGGTTAGGGTGGCAAATCGGGCAGGACACATTCGCACAGACGTAGCGCTGATCGCAACAACACGTGCCCCGGATGCCGGCCATCTTTCATGCGTGGCGGTGATGCATTTTTTCGGCCAGCTGGGCCGATTTCTCGCCAAAGCCTTATCAGAAGTGAAACATTCTTCGCATCGCTAGCGCGTCTAACTCTTTTGCTTGCCCCAAACATTCAATGCCATCAAGCCTTTCCACGGCCTGGCATCCTTCTGGCTAACTGTCTCGCACCGGTGACGCGCCGCTCGAGCAGTGCGGGGCGTCCCGGTTTCGGCGTCACAGAACTGCTGACGGGGTAATCAATTCTGCGGCGCCGGAAAACTTCGCACATCACCAGTCTGCATGACCGGTCGTGCCGAAGGCCGGAACATCGATCACTGCTATCGACGGTTATCGAGGTTTCCGGAGTGGTGGGTTTGGGGAGGGGGACGGGGCGGAGTGCGCTAAGCCGACACGATGCGCGCCAGCGCCGTCCCAATGAGCCAGGCCAATCGTGGCTGCGCAGTCAGCAGCCGTTCATGATTGCTCGGTCCCGCGCGGGCATGTTTGGGGTACTAAAAACTTTTTTTTCAAGGAGCTTCAAATGCAAAAGACTCTCAACCTGGTCCGTGACTTCGCCCGCGAAGAGGATGGTGTGACGGCGATTGAATATGGACTTCTGGCTGCGTTGGTGGGTGTCGCCATTATTGCCGGTGCAACAATTCTCGGCGGGGGCCTCAATACCCTGTTCACCAACATCGGCGGCAGAATGACCGCCGCCGCTGCAACCGCAGCATAACCGTCGGTAAAGGAGCTGCCTGTGCCTGCTTCAGAGCAGCTCCTTGCATCGCACTGGCGAAGTACGCTTGAGGAACGAACTTTTTCTGGGGGCTCAGATGACGAGGACTTTTGATTTGATTCACAACATCTTGCGCGAAGAAGATGGCGTGACGGCGATCGAGTATGGCCTGCTCGCCGCGCTGGTAGGGGTGGCCATCATTGGGGGCGCAACGATTCTCGGCGGGGGCCTCAATACCCTGTTCAACAATCTCGGTGCGTGGTTTAACGGAGTTGTGGTTTAGCAATATCACAGTGCCCTAAAAATTGAGAAGGGGCCGTCCCTTTTTTCATTGGGTCAGCTGCTTGTTTTGCCATGGCAAAACAAAAACGGGAAACGCCATGAATGCCTTCGAATTTCCGGTAGGTGCGTGCCTGTTGGCACTGGTGGCGGTGGCCGCGGGTTGGGATTTACACACCCGTCGCATTCCGAACTGGCTTGTGTTGACAGGGCTGGCGCTGGCGCTGGCGATAGAGTGGCGTCTGCATGGGGCAGGTGAAGGTAGCAGCCGGTGGGGGCTTGGCATGCTCACCGGGGGAGGCCTGTTCTTGCCGCTGTACCTGCTGCGCGCGATGGGCGCGGGCGACGTGAAACTGATGGCGGCGGTCGGCTCGTTCGTCGGACCGGACGTGGCGCTGGAGATTGTGCTGGTGACATGGGTGCTAGGCGGCGTGTGGGCGCTGGCGGCGATCGTACTCAAGCGTGCAGTGAAGGCCACCGGAGCGAACATGTTGGCGATCCTGCTGGCGGGCACCGCGCGGTTCGGCAACAACGAAGCGCGAGGCGAAGGCGCTACGTTCGTCTCGGTAGGGTCGCTGCCATACGGCGTTGCGATTGCCCTCGGCACGCTGGGTGTGATGCTTCTCTAGGCGAGAGGAGGCACGCTCTGATGGCGAAGTGGGTAAGCGCCCGAGCATAACGGAAAAGCCCTCGTAGAAGGGGGAAGAAGCAATAAGCAATAAGCAATAAGCAATAAGCAATAAGCAATAAGCAATAAGCAATAAGCAATAAGCAATAAGCAATAAGCAATAAGCAATAAGCAATAAGCAATAAGCGCAGCAGGGCTCGTGCGCGGCACGGGATAACCGGGGGAATAACATGACCGACAAGCTGAAAACGGCGTCAGGCGCGCCGGCTGACATCAGTCGCCTGCAGGACGCCAGCCGCGCTCGCCTCAACGGGGGGGACGCAGAAACGCATCTGCTGGCGCGTGCGCCGCGCACGATCGCTGATACCGGCCTGGATCAGAATTTCCTGCTTGAACTGGTGGCGAAGACTGCCTTCCTGCTGGGCAGGGTGTCGCTGTCTCAACTGGTGCAGCGCCTCAAGCTGGGCGTCAACGTGCTCGACAGCGTGGCGGCCTTTGCGGTGCGCGAACGGGTGCTCGAGATCGTGCGGCGCGGCGCCAGCGATATGGACGTCGACCTTCAGTTGACCGATAACGGGCGTCAGCGCGCAGCCGAGTTTATGGCCCATTGCCGCTACGTCGGCCCGGCGCCGGTAGCGCTCGCCACCTACGAAGCCGTGCTGCAGCGGCAATCGGTGCGGCAGATGCAGGCCACCCGCGCCGGCATGCGGGCTGCCTTTGCCGGTCTGACGATCAAGGCAGCGCTGCTCGACGAGATCGGCGGCGCAGTCAACAGCGGCAAACCGGTGATCTTCTTCGGCCCGCCGGGCAGCGGAAAAACTTCGTTAGCCGAACGATTGGGACGGCTGCTGCCGGGCCAGGTGGCCGTGCCATATGCGATCGTCGTCGAAAACGAAGTCATCCAGATTTTCGACCCGCTGATTCACGAACCCTGCGACACGACAGCGCCCGACAGCGCGTTGAGCGCGCCTCCGGATGCCCGCTGGCAAATTTGCAAGCGGCCCACCGTGCTCTCCGGCGGCGAGCTGACGCTCGACATGCTCGAACTGCGCTATGACGCGGCCAGCGGCTTTTACCAGGCGCCACCGCATGTGAAGGCCAACGGCGGCCTGTACGTTGTAGACGACCTGGGCCGCCAGCGCGTGGCACCGGCCGATCTGCTCAATCGCTGGATCGTGCCATTCGATCGCGGACGCGACATGCTCACGCTGCATACCGGTACACGCTTCTCGCTGCCTTTCGATGTCTGGGTCGCGTTTTCGAGCAATTTCGCACCGTCGGACCTCGGTGACGAGGCGTTCTTCCGGCGCCTCGGCTGCAAGCTGTATGTCGGTCCGCTCGATGTCGTCGAGTATCGCGCCGTGTACGAGCGGCGCAGTGAAGAACTCGGCGTGGCGTCGGACGACGACGCCTTCGAGTACCTCGTGCATCACTTGCATATGTCGTCCGGCCGGCCACTGCTGGCGTGTTATCCGGGTGATCTGCTACGCATCGTGCTGGCCAACGCGCGATACCTCGAACAGCCAGCCGTAGCAGACGGGCCGAACCTGCTGCGCGCCTGGAACAGTTACTTCGCGGTGGTCGGCGAACACGACAACCAGCCGCCACAGCAACAGGGCGGCGCGGAGTGGGTAGCAAAAAAATTCGCGGCCGGTTAAGTGACCGGTTAGGCGGCCGGAAATTCTAGTCAGGAACAGGTCAGGCATAAGGGAGATTCATCATGAAGAACGTACGTGCGTTGGTGATGTTGCTGGTCGCCGCAGTGGCGGGGCTCGGTGCGGTCGCGATGGCATCGCGCTGGCTGATGGATCGATCGTCGGGGATGACGACCAAAGTCGCGGTCGCCGCCCTTGACGTCAATCTCGGGCAACGCCTTAACCCTGAATTCATCAAGATGGTCGACTGGCCAGCGGGCAGCATACCGGCCGGCGCGTTCACCGATGTGCAGAAACTCGACGGGCGTGTGATGAAAAACAGCGCGCTGCGTGGCGAACCGATTCTGGAGGGAAAGCTGACGCCGGTCGGTACACAGGGCGGGCTATCGGCGGTGATCGGAGAAGGCCGCCGCGCAATCACGGTGCGCGTCAATGATGTGATCGGCGTGGCGGGCTTCGCCCTCCCGGGCAACTATGTCGACATCATTGTCAGCACCCAACGAGACAAAGGCAGCGCGAACAAATCGGGCAACGACGAAAGCATCTCCAAGATCGTGCTGGAAAAAATTCTGGTGCTGGCTGTCGCGCAGGAAGTAGGCCGTGACGAAACGAAACCAAAAGTCGTCAATGCGGTCACGCTCGAAGTCACGCCTGAGCAGGCGGAAAAACTCGACCTGGCGCGCAGTGTCGGCACGCTGTCGCTGGTGCTGCGCAACCAGGTGGATACCGCGACGCTGCCTACCGTCGGCGCGACGAAGGTCACATTGCTCGGCACACCTGCAGCCGCACCCGCCTCGGCACCTGCTGCTTTGCCAGTACGTCCGGCGCGCGTGCGCTACGCCGCACGACCGGCGGCGAAGCGGGACTGCGTAGGCGTGCTCTCGGGTGTATTGGGCAGCGTCGAATGTTTCTAGGGCGGAGGCGGCGGCATCTGCGAAGACGAGCCGCTGCGACCAGTATCACGAAAGCAACGAATGGAAGTCTCGATCGACAGATGTCGGGAAACGGGGGCATGAAAAAATGAAGACGAAACTGGGGTTCTCATCCAGCGGCGCGATGCGTTGCCGCGCGCCGGGCAGCATCGTGCTCGCCGCGACGCTGTGCACCGGATTGCTTGTCGCGCAAAGCGGCGCAGCGCAGGAAGCGGTCGAGCTTCCGGCGCTCGCGAAGGCCAGGCCGAATGCGCCGTTGCCGGCTGGCCGCGCGCCGATGCCGATGATGGTCAGCATGGCGCCGATGCCGGCCGGCGGAGCAGCCGGCGCCGCTGCCGCCGCGCCGCTGCGCGGCCCGAACTGCAGCGGCGATATCCACGACGAGACCAGTGTCGTCGTGCCGGTCGGCAAGTCGACGCTCGTGCCGCTCGCCGAACCGGCACGCAACCGCACACTCGGCAATCCGTCGATCGTGCAGGCCACGCTGGTGTCGCCGCGCACGCTCTACCTCGTCGGCATGGCGGTCGGCACGACCAACATGATCGTTCAGGGGCGCAGCGGCGGATGCCAGATGATCGACGTGATCGTCAACATCGACGCCAATGGCGTGCAGCAATCGCTTGGGCAACTGTTGCCCGGCGAGCGCGGCATTCGGGTCTCGACCGCAGCGGGAAACCTGGTGCTCGGGGGCCACGTATCGAACTCGCCGGCCGCCCAGCAGGCGATGCAGATCGCGAAGGCCTACGCGGACGCACAGCCGACTCAGCAATCGCAGGCGGGATCCGGGAGCTTAGGCGGCATGCCTGTGAACCAGCAGAGTTCGAGCACCAGCAAGTCGGCCGAAGTGATCAACATGATGACGGTCGACGCGCCGCAGCAGGTGATGCTCGAAGTCAAGGTCGCCGAGGTGTCGAAGACGCTCATCAACCAGTTGGGCTCGGCGCTCAACATTCAGGGCGGCTTCGGCTCATGGAGCGGCGCGCTCGTGAGCAACCTGCTGGCCGGTGTGACGAGCCTCATTACGGGCAGCAAGGCAAACAACCACCCGTTGAGCTTCGCCATCGATGCGCAGAAGACGGACGACCTCGTCAAGATCCTCGCCGAACCGAATCTCGTCGCGATCAGCGGCCAGGAGGCCACCTTCCTCGCCGGCGGCAAGATCTTCATTCCGGTGCCGCAGAGCAGCAGTACAGGCGCGACGACGATCACGCTGCAGGAAGAGGAATTCGGCGTCGGCCTGAAGTTCACGCCGACCGTGCTCTCCAACGGCCGTATCAGCCTGAAGGTCGCACCCGAGGTGTCCGAGCTGTCGCCGACCGGCATTACGCTCAGCGCGACCAACGTTAGCGGAGTATCAATCCTGCCGCTGATCACGACCCGTCGTGCGTCCACTGTCGTCCAGATGAGCGACGGCGAGTCGTTTGCGATCGGCGGACTCATGAAGAGCAACGTCACCGGCGCGCTGAAAGCGATACCCGGTATTGGCGAAATACCGGTGCTCGGTGCGCTGGCGCGCAGCACGTCGTTCCAGCAGGACCTGACGGAACTCGTGTTCATCGTCACGCCGCATCTCGTCAAGCCGCTGCAAACCGCCGACCTGCCGCTGCCGACGGACAGCTTCTCGCAGCCCAACGCAGTCGATGTCTACGCGACCGGCAACATGGAAGGCCGTCACCCGAAAGGGATTGCTGCACCAGCTGGCACTGCTCCGGCCGCTTCGCCCACGCCGGCACCGGCTTCGGTAACCCCGCCGGCACCGCTGTCCTCGCCCGAACCGGCGCCGCAAACGCCCGCCGCACCCGTCGCGACAGCGTTGCCGCCCGCCGAGCCGCAGGCTGCGGTGCCGGGCCCGACGTCGACCGCGGCGCCGTCAACAGCAGCGACAGCGGCGACATCGCCACCAACAACGGCAGCAGCGCAATCGGCCGCCGACCGTGAAGCCGAGCGCGCCGCGCGCATCGAAAGCGCTGCCGCCCGGATTGCCGCCGCAAGCACGCAAGGCCACAAGCCACAGCAGGTCGCAAAGACCGCCGCGGCCAGCCAGGTTGTCGAACACTGATGCCATCGTCAAGGAGACTCTCATGAAACTCGCACACATCGTCTTCGCGCATCGGTCCGTGCTCGCCGTGTCGATGCTCACCGCCCTCGGCGGCTGCATGAGCAGCACGCCGATCTGGGATGCACACTTCGGCGAGGCCGAGCGCGCCGTCATGCAGGCCCAGATCATCGATCCGCACGCCGCCGAGCACGCGCAGTCCGCACCGGGCATTGACGGCAAGTCCGCCGTCTCGGCGATGGACACCTACGAAAAATCGTTTCAACAGCCCACACCCTCGCCGAATGCATTCGTTATCGGCGTTGGGGGCGGAAGCGGCGGCGGGGCCGGCGGTCAGTGAAAACAACATGCAGGGGAGGTCGTCATGCGTCACGTAATGCAAGCTGGTGCGCGCAGTCCGGCTCGTCGGAGCGAGCGCGGCGTCGTGGCGATCATCGTCGCACTGACGCTCGCGGTGCTGATCGGCTTTGCTGGTCTCGCCATCGATCTGGGCAAGCTGTACACCGCCAAGAGCGAGTTGTCCAACGCCGCCGATGCCTGTGCGCTGGCGGCTGCGCGCGATCTCACGAAGGCGGTGTCGCTGGCGACGCCCGAGGCAGCGGGTATTTCTGTCGGTGAGAAAAATCGGGTGTTGCTGCAGAGTGAAAATGTGGTGCTCACGACCAACAGCAACGTCACGTTCAGCAAGCAGTTTACCGGCCCGTATCTGACCAAAGACCAGTTCGGTGCTGCAGATGTGCCCAGCATCGGTTTTGTGCGCTGTACCGTCAACCGCGCCAACATCAGCAACTGGTTCATGCAGGTGATCAGCGCCACGCTCGGCACGTCAGCTGTTGCTGCAACCGCGGTAGCGTCGACCACGCAGTCGCAGACGACGTGTGCACTGCCGGTGTCCGTTTGCCAGCCGCCGGCCGCCACCCCCTATACGGTGGGCCAGTGGCTGGCCAGCAAGGTCGGTTCTAGTAACCAGCTGACCGGCAACTTCATGTGGGTCAAGTATTACAACTCCGATGGGAGTCTCATGACGGTTCCCGAGATCAAGACACTCCTGACGGGTGCCGGCCAGTGCTCGTTACCCACGGTTGGCAGCAAGGTCGGCGCGACAGGCAACATTCAGAGCATGGACGGTCCCTGGAATACCCGTTTCGGGATTTACCAGAATCCCTACAAAGCTCCGCCTGATCCCTCCGCTGCGGTGCCCGATTTCACCGGCTATGCCTACTCGCCCGCAGCCGCCCCGTACAAAGGCGCGCCACAGCTCCAGCAGAATGTCTTCCCGGATTTCCGCGACAACCGGCGGCCGGGCCGCACACCCTACCAGGGCGATACGGCATCGGGGCTGTCCGTTCAGGGATCCAGCTCTGGGCCACAACCGACAAGCTATTACACCAATGGCGCCGACCGCCGGCTGGCGTTGGTCCCTGTGGTCGACTGCGGGGCGCTGCAAAGCAGCCAGAAATCGGCGATTCAGTCATGGGCCTGCGTGCTGATGCTTCACCCGATGGAGAAAAACATCAACCACGCGCCGCTCAACGGCTCCGTCTATCTCGAATATCGCGGCGATGCCTCCGACCCGACTTCGCCCTGTGCGTCGCAGGGTATCCCCGGCAGCACGACTGCCGGCATAGGGCCGATGGTGCCCGTGCTGGTGCAATAGGAGAGCCGTCATGCGCAATCGAATCAGATCCCCTCGCCGCATGCGGGGTGCCGTGGCCGTCGAATTCGCGCTGCTGTCGATCCCGATGATCATTCTGCTGCTTGGCATCGCCGAGTTCGGTCATGCGTTCTATGAGTACAACACCATCGTCAAGTCGGTTCGCGATGCGACACGCTTGTTGTCAGCATACGATCCGACGACGAGCACCTACCCGATCGCACAAGCCCAGTGTCTCGCTGCTTACGGCACGAATGACTGCTCGGGCGCCCCTCTCGTCGAGGGATTGACGACGAACATGGTCGTGGTGTGCGATCAGGTGAATACCAACGGCTGTACCGGGCAATTCAAGAACGTGCAAACCGATCCGACTGGCGACACGATCAATCTCGTACAAGTGAAAGTCACCGGATATCCGTATGCGCAGATCACCGGGTTTTTTAATCTGGCGAATCTGATCTTCGGCGATATCAGCTGCGTGATGAGGCAGACGCTATGAAAATGCTCAACACCCATCGTTTGCCTGGCGCCCGGCGCCAGTGCGGTGCCGCGGCGCTCGAATTTGCCATGATATCGATGGTTTTCTTCACGTTGCTGATCGGCATCATGGAGATGGGACGCGTGCTCTTTTACTGGAACACCGCAGCGGAAGCGACCCGGCTTGGCGCCCGTATGGCAGTGGTGTGCGACGTCAACAGCAGCCAGTCGGCGAGCAACCCGGTGATCGCACAGATGCGGCAGTTGCTGCCGATCCTGCAGCCTGCCAACGTCACCGTGGCCTACACGCCGTCGGGATGCGACGCTTCGTCATGCACTGCGGTCACGGTCAGCGTGACCAACGTCACTGTCAATACTTTCATGCCCTTTCTGCCGCTTTCGATATCGATGCCGCCATTCTCGACAACTTTGCCAAGAGAAAGCCTGAATAGTGTGAACGGCACCAATCCCACTTGCAATTAGTACATCGCCCATCCACAGGGAAGAACGAAATGATCGACATCCTCACGATTTCATCGGATCCCGCCCATGCCAGCGCGATCGCACGGATCGTCGCGGCGGGAGAGTCCCATCACCGGGTCAGGACATCGACCTCAGGGCTGGCCGATCTGTGCGCGCATCAACAGGCGCTCGATGGTGTCGATTTGCTGGTTATCGATGGCGCGCAGATGACGCAGCAGGATTTCGGCACACTCACTGCGCTCACTGCACAGCGAGCCGGTCTGGCCTGCATGCTGCTGGCACCGTCGCCGTCCGCCGATCTGCTGATTCGTGCGATGCGTGCCGGCGTGCGCGATGTGCAGCCGTGGCCGGCTGATCCAAAAGACCTGCAGCATGCCGTCGAAGGCATCGCTCAAAAAGTTACCGGCACGCGGTGCGAGGGCCGGGTGATCTCTTTCGTGTCCTGCAAAGGTGGAAGCGGCACATCGTTCCTGGCCGCTAATCTAGGGTTCGCCGCGTCGGCGGTCGGCAAGCGTACGCTGCTGATCGATCTGAATCAGCAATTCGGTGAGGCGGCCTTTCTGGTATCGGAAGTCACGCCGCCCGCCACGCTGGCCGATGTGAGCATCCAGATCGACCGGCTCGACCCCGCATTTCTCGATGCGTGCCTGACTCACGTCAGCGATCGTTTCGATGTGCTGGCCGGCGCACCTGATCCAGCCAAGGCGAAGGAAATCAAGCCGGAACATTTGCAGCGGATTCTGCATCTGGTGCGGAGTCAATACGACGTGATCATTTTCGATATCGGCCAGAGTATTAGCAACGTATCGATTGCGGCACTCGACCAGAGCGAGTGCATTTTTCCGGTGCTGCAACTAAGTTTGCCGTATCTGCGTGGTGGCCGCCGGCTGCTCGATATCTTCCGCTCGCTCGGCTACCGGGGTGACAAGGTGCGCGTGCTGGTCAATCGCTACGAGAAGAAGGGGCCGGTGGGGTTGCCCGAACTGGAGAAGGCACTGGGCCTGCGGGTGGCCAGTGTGATTCCGGAAGACGGTGCTGCGGTGTCGGCGTCGATCAATCAGGGCGTACCGATTTTGCGGCTCGCCAAATCGAGTGGCGTGGCAAAGAGCCTGAGCGAACTGGTGCGAAGCCTGTCGCCGCCGCCGGCAAACGATCGGCGGGGCGTTCTGCAGAAATTTTTCGGTAAGCCCGTGTTGAGCAGGGCTTGAGACAGGAGAGGAAAATGGAAAACATCTTGACGCTGCGCGAGCAATTTCGTGAGCAAGGCGATGCGTCTGCGCACGAGCAAAGCCTTAACCGGAACAGAATGGCTAGGAGAGCGTACCAGGAACTCAAGAAGAACGTGCATGAGGCCATTATCGACCGCGTTGAGCTGGAAAAACTCCAGCGCCTGTCGAATGAACAGATTCAGCATGAACTGGCGCAACTGGTCGAGCGCATCATCGAAGAAGACAACATTCCGATCAACGAGGTCGAGCGGCGCCACCTCGTGCGAGACGTGCGTGACGAGATGCTCGGCTTTGGACCGCTCGAGCCGCTGCTGGCGGATCCGACGATCTCCGACATTCTGGTCAACACTTGCAAGCACGTATATATCGAGCGGCGCGGCAAACTGGAACTGACCGACGTCACGTTCTACGACGACGCGCATTTGATGAAAGTCATCGAAAAAATTGTGTCGCGCGTCGGCCGCCGCATCGACGAATCGAACCCGATGGTGGACGCACGTCTGCCGGATGGCTCGCGCATGAACGCGATCATTCCGCCGTCGGCGATCGACGGCCCGCTGCTGTCGATTCGCCGCTTTGCCGTCAATCCGCTGACGGTGAAGGATCTGGTCGACTATCAGAGCCTCACGCCACCGATGGTTCAGATGCTGGAAGCGCTGTCCGCTGCCAAGATCAACACGTTGATTTCGGGCGGCACGGGCAGCGGCAAGACGACATTGCTCAATGTTCTGTCGGGGTTCATTCCGTCCGACGAACGTATCGTGACGATCGAAGACGCCGCCGAACTTCAGTTGCGCCAGATACACGTGCTGCGGCTCGAAACGCGTCCGCCCAACATTGAAGGCAAGGGGGAGATCACGCAGCGCTCGCTGGTGCGCAACGCGCTGCGGATGCGGCCCGACCGGATCATTCTGGGCGAAGTGCGCGGCCCCGAGGCGCTGGACATGCTGCAGGCGATGAACACAGGGCATGAGGGCTCGCTCGCGACGGTGCATGCCAATACCCCGCGAGACGCGCTGACACGGCTCGAGAACATGATCGGCATGGCCGGATTGAATCTGCCGCAGAAGGCCGCGCGTCACCAGATCAGCTCGGCGATCAGCGTCATCATTCAGGTGGCCCGTCTTACCGACGGGCGCAGAAAGATCGTCAGTATTCAGGAAATCACCGGCATGGAAGGCGAGGTGATCAATTTGCAGGAAATCTTCACGTTCAAGCGTAGCGGTGTGGATAAGGACGGGAAGGTGTGCGGGCACTTTTGCGCGACGGGCGTGCGGCCGAAATTTTCCGAGCGGCTACAGGCGTTTGGCGTGGCGGTGCCGGATACGTTGTATGACCCGACACAGCACTATCCGGTGTAACGGGGGCAGACAAAGACGACTGGCAGGACGGGGACGGCTGCGAGAATGCGGCCGCCCCACCAAAAGGGACATCGCCATGAACTATCTTTACTACGGCTTCATCATCCTGGTCTTCTTTGCGATCATTTTGTTGATCGAGGCCGGCCATATCTGGTGGCAGAGCCGGCACAGCAGCGCCGCCAAACGCCTCGAAAGCCGCATCCGCATGATGTCCGCAGGCGGGCATGGCAATGACAAGGCGGTATCGATTCTCAAGCAGCGCGAGTTGAGCAATTCACAGCTGATGACCCGGCTGCTGCTGCAGGTGCCGCGCATTCATGTGCTGGATCGCTGGCTGGTTCAGTCGGGGCTGAGCTGGTCGGTGGGGAAGTTTCTTTCTTACACTGTGTTTCCACCGCTTGCGGTGTGGGTGGTCGGCAGCATGATCTACATTCCGTCGCTGCCGCTGTTGGCGGTGATGCTGATCTCGGGCGTCTTTGCGCCGCTCAGAGTCAGCCGGGCCAAGGCTAAGCGGCTGACACTGATCGAGGAGCAATTGCCCGAAGCCACCGATATGCTCAGCCGGTCATTGCGGGCCGGTCATTCATTCTCGACGGCTCTCGGCATCGTGGGCGACGAGATGCCCAAGCCGATCGGCCCCGAGTTTCGCACGGCGTTCGACGAAATCAATTTCGGCGTGCCGCTCAACGACGCATTGGGTGGGCTGGCCAACCGCGTACCGATCAGCGATCTGCGCTACTTTGTGATCGCGGTGCTGATTCAGCGCGAGAGTGGTGGCAACCTGGCCGAAATTCTTGCCAATATCGGCCAGCTCATCCGTAGCCGGCTCGCGCTGCTGGGCAAGGTCCGGGTGCTGTCGGCAGAAGGCCGGCTGTCGGCCTGGATCCTTGGGGCTCTGCCGTTCGTGATTGCCTTCGTGATCTCGATTGTGAATCCGGGTTTTCTGCGCATTCTGTGGACCGATCCGGCCGGCATAAAACTGATCGGCGCGGCGCTGGTCATGATGATGCTCGGCGTGGTCTGGATGAGAAAAGTCATTCGCATCCATGTTTGATCGAGGCACGTCACTTTCATTCTTTGGAGATGGGTCGATCCCATGCCCGCCATGAAAAATGAACAACTCATACTGCTGGCCGTCGTTTTTGTGATTGTCGCCGTTGTCGCATTCGGGGTGATGGCGCTGCTCATGCCGAACTCGATCCATCGCCGCCTTGGTCAGCTCACGAGCTCCGGCCAGCCCTTGTCGAAAACTGACGATGGCGAGGTTGCGCAATGGGTCAGGAAGATTGTGCAGGCTTCGAAGCCGATCGCCAGACTCTCGATTCCCAAAGAAGGTTGGGAGCATTCGGTGTTGCGCACGAAATTCATGCATGCGGGATGGCGCGGTCCGTCTGCCCCCGGAATTTTTTTTGCCGCCAAGACGGTTCTGGTCATTGGGCTGCCTCTCGTCTGCCTGATAGCGGTTGGACCTTACCTCTCGAACAATAACGGCAGTCTGCTTATGGTCCTGCTGCTGGTGCTGGCGGGTATCGGCTATTACCTGCCCAATGTCGCCCTGGCTCGCAAGGTGCGTCAGCGCCAGCTGACTATTTTCGAGGATTTTCCCGACGCGCTGGATCTGCTCACCGTGTGCGTGGAGGCGGGTCTCGGGCTGGACGCGGCGCTGATGAAAGTGGCCGATGAAATGCACCTCAAAAGCCGGACGTTGAGCGAAGAATTGCAACTGCTGCTGCTCGAGTTGAGGGCGGGGTCAAGCAAGGAAACCGCGCTCAAGAACCTGGCACTGCGCACGGGTGTGGAAGAACTGGACGTACTGGTGGCCATGCTGATACAGGCGGAGCGCTTCGGCACCAGCATGGGCGATTCGCTGCGCGTGCATTCGGAAAATCTGCGGCTCAAGCGACGGCTTCGGGCCGAGGAGGCAGCCGGGAAAATCGCCGTCAAATTATTGTTTCCGCTTATGTTCTGCATATTTCCGACGCTGATGCTGGTGTTGCTCGGCCCGGCGGTCATTCAGGTTATGCGCGTACTGCTGCCGACGCTGGCCGGTGAGGCAGACGCAGCCATGTCGCTGTTTTGATGACTGGAGCGGAAACATGACTCATGCCCCTGACGAACGCGTGGAGGTCGTCAAGCTCCGGTTCATGCTGGGTGTCAAGCTGGCGGCCTTCAATCAATTTGTTGCCGGGCAACTGAGACTGAACGTGACCGACCTGAAGTGTCTGGAAGTCGCTTATTACGATGAGGTACAGCCGGTCACGCCTGGACGGCTGTCAAAACTGACGGGATTATCGCCAGGCACGATCACGACTTCCCTGAAAAACCTTGAAAAAGCCGAGCTGATAAAACGCGAAACCGATCCGACCGACGGGCGGCGCATCCTGTTGCGCTTTATTCCAGGCCGGCGGGCGATGATCGATGCTTACTTTGAACCGGTCAATCGTGATCTGGCCGATTTCGATCGCACGCTCGATAGCGGAGAACTGAAAAGCGTCAAAAAGTATCTTTGCGGATTGTTGAGGATCCTCGACGAATGTATGTCGGCACCCAGCCCGATGATGCAGGCCCACTCGATGCTCCGCCCCAGTAAGAACAGTCGGAGAAGGACATGAGCACGATCACCACCGAAACAGCGGCACTTGTAATACCTCTAGCCGGGAGCTTCGCGTACATGATGCACAAGGCGATACCGCGCTTGGGTGATGCGCTGCTCGAAGTATTGGCACGGGTCGGCTCGGCTTTGCTGTTGGGCATGTTCGCATACTTCGCGATCCGGCATTGGCTTGCCGATCCCGGACGTATCACGCTGTTGCTGCTGGTGATCGCCGAGTGCTTCACCGTGGGTCTGTCGCTTTTCACAAGGGTTCCGGTCAAGCGTGACTGGACACCGTTCGCATTCGTGTGCTCGATGGGTGCCACGTACTACTTTCTTGCCGTTCAGCTTGGACCTGGGGCCCGACTCGTACCGGAATCGGTCGGGGCTGCGCTTCAGGTTTCCGGTATCTGCTGGCAGCTCGTTGCAAAGGCCTCGCTGCGGCGCTCGTTCGGCATTCTGCCGGCCAACCGCGGTGTCGTGTCCTGTGGTGCCTACCGGTTCGTACGGCATCCGATGTATCTCGGCTACCTCGTTGCGGATATTGGCTTTCTGCTGACGAACTTCGGTTTGCAGAACGTTCTCGTGTACGGCTTTCAGTTTGCCTTGCAGGGTGGGCGCATCCTGCGTGAGGAACGGATCCTGTCTTCCGACGAGAACTATCGTCGGTACAAAGGAAAAGTGCGCTATCGGGTGATTCCTGGGGTGTTCTGATGCTGTGAATCGTTCGGTTTCGATATTGACCGGTCCGTCGACGATCCAGGTGCTGCGCCGACTGATGCCGACGATGAACAGCATAACTGGCGGCCGAGCAAGAAGCCGATCTTGTATCTATAGAGGAAATCCATGCTTGCGTCCAATCCGCTTCCCGCGCTGTGGCACTTCGCATGCGAATGGTGGATCGGCTATGAGATCGTGTTGTCGCTGTTCATCGTAGGCGCGTTGATCGAGGCGCGCCGGCCGGTACAGCGTCTGCAGTCCAGGGCGGCGATCCGTCTGAACGTCGCGTACTCAGCCATCTATACCGCCTTGGGTCAGGCCGCGCGGCCGTTGACCGCGGCCGCCTCGGTCTGGATCGTCAACCTGCTGGGAGGCGGCCTGATCGTGTTGCCCGCCCACGGCTGGGGCGTGCTCGTATCGGTTCTTGCGCTCGTGCTCACGATCGACCTGCTCGAATATCTGTTTCATCGCCTGCAGCATGCGTGGCCACTGCTGTGGCGCATGCATTCGTTGCATCACAGCGCGGAATCGTTCAACGTCACCGTGACCACGCGCCACTACTGGTTTGAGTCGCTACTCAAGGGCTTCCTGCTGTTTCCGCTGGTCGGTGTGATGTTCAGGGTCGATCCGTCGATCGCGGGCATCGCCACCCTGGTGTTTTTGCCGGTCAACTTTTTTGCGCATATGAACCTGCGCATCAACCTCGGTCGCTTCGTTACGTGGGTCAACAACCCGCAATATCACCGGCTGCATCACTCTCGCCGCGCCGAACATTTCAATAAGAACTTCACGCAAATGTTGCCGCTGTGGGATCGCCTGTTCGGCACGATGTGGGCACCGGCGCCGCACGAATGGCCGCCAACCGGGCTCGACGACGCCGCCGAGCCCGCGTCAGTGCTGGTCGCGCTGTACTGGCCGCTGCGCGGGCGCACCGCCGGCGACCCCGCCGCCGCGGCGCCGCGCGTGGCCGAGTGACGGTCGGCCACACCCCCCGCCACACGCCGCCTGACGACGCCGAACGAGGGGACGGCTAGTCCTGCGGGAAGGGTAGGATGCCGAATTGAGTCAGGACGTGCTCAAATACACGGCGCAACACGCCGGATTCGCTTTCCCGTTGTTACCACCCGAAGCAGCCGGTCGGCATCTACCGCTATGCGTAGCGGCAATATGCGTTCGAATGCCGATAGCAGCCGGCAAAACGCTTTGCTTTCGCGCCAGCGGGATATCTCAAATGGTGTGAAACGACTCACCACTTGCGTATCGCTTTAGAGAGCGATCACCGCGTCGTCGGTACCGGCAAGGACGATGCTGGCACGAAGATCGTTGGCAAGGAACTTCAGGAGATTCAAAGCGGCCCGTTGTTCGCGATACGTGCCCGCCCCAAAAAGCGCCGACATCCTCGTAAAGCAATTGCGCCTTGAGTACCCAGTGGTACAGGTTTTCCAACCTGTTAGGTGAAACCTGTAGACCGGTGCCCGCAACACCCCCTTGCGTTGTTACGTATGAACATCAGCTCCACTGCGGAAAATAGCGGGCTAGCGATGCTGATGCATCGCGCAAACTATTGCTGTAGTGACCCCGTGACCAAATCGGGCAGTTGAGGATGCAGGACAAGATGAGTAGTCGAAGATGCGCTCCGTCGCCACGTTGCCAGCGGGATGTACACTTCCCGGTAGAGGGCAGTTTCAGGATAGGCTGAATCAGCCGGGCAAGGTCGGCAATGAAAAGAATTTACGGATACAAAGGCTTTGAAGTCGCGGTGGAGCTTGAGCCGGTGTGGAAGACTGCGGGAGGCGTTACGCTATTGCCCCCGCAGGGTTTCGTAGCTGTCGTGCAAATCAGAATGGTGGGCGCTACTGTCCCTGTGGTTGCGCCGATACGCCTCTCGGCGACCACCCAGCAACCGTTCGCGACACAAGCCGAGGCGCTCATGGCGGGATATAGCGCCGGGCAGCGGATAGTGGACGACACGCTCGCGGGCTGACAACAGTTTTTTACTGGATGCCGCAGAACTAATTAGAACCGCGCATCGCGGGGCATTCGTATTGCCTCGGGCGTATAGATACCGCCGACTTTCTACCGCAGACTTTCGCGCCCGGGCCGGCCTCGCGCTGATGCCCCACATCTTGTTGCACGCCGGCTCCTCCTGGGGCATGCCGCTGTTCGAGCACGAAACCTGCCGTTCTTCGCGGCGTCAGCCAATACTCCCACCTTTCTGAGCATTTCGACGTTGCCGCCAATACTGTACGAATGTACAGTATCGTGCGTAGCCAGACAGCGAGCGCGGCGCATCCCGGCCGGGGGAACGATGCAATGATTCTGTGGCAAGTGCTCGGCCGTGGGCCGATCGATGGCCTACAAATCAAATATCGGCCGGCTGTCGCGGCGAAGGCGCACCGTCAATCCGGCTGCCGCCGATTAATTTTTCCGGGCGCGCGGGCAAGCGCGCACGTTTGAATGGAGATTCAACTCATGCCGGTTTCACCCACTCAGGCGCGCCATGCCTGAACAGCTTTGGTTGCCCGGGCTCGAGGCGCCGCCAATCCCGACAGATGGCCTGTTCTTCGCCGTCTTTCCAGACACGAATACGGCGGCCAGCATCTCGAAGCTGGCGCAACAGCTCTGCGGCGAGACGCGCTCGAAGAGCAAGCCTCTCGCGGCCAACCGTTTGCACGTCACGTTGCTTCACCTCGGAAACTTTGCGGGAGGTTTGCCGCCCGCCCGTGTAGAGGCGGCGATGAAGGCAGCGGCGTCGATCAGGATGGCGCCTTTTAGCGTCGAGTTCGATCGTGCGGTCAGTTTTGCGCTCAAGCCGCGGCCGGGGCCGTTGGTGTTGGCTGGAGGCGAGGGCGTCGTGGGACTCCAGGCACTTCACGAAGCGCTTGGACTGGCATTGCAAACCGCGGCATTCGGGGATCGCGCAGCCTCGCCAAATGCGCCGTACACCCCGCACGTGACGCTGGCTTACGGCATGCCGTGGGTAGCGACACGTGCTATCGAAGCCGTCAGTTGGAACGTGCGTGAGCTTGTTCTGGTGCACAGCTTGCTCGGGCGCACCCGGCATGTCGCGCTGGCGCGCTGGCGATTGGCGGCCGAGTGAAAGGTTCTCGCGCGCGCCGGCCGTCGTGGAGCAACTGTGCCGAAACGCGGCGGACTAGAACCGCACGCCGGTCGCGCAACCGCCTGCAAAACCGCCGCCGCTGCCGCCTGCAAAATCTGAAAACCAGAAGGTTTCGTCGGTCGGACTGCCGGAACGGGCATGCGCTCCCTGATAGAATGCTTTGGCCGCAACGTAGTGGACTGCAGATGAAATTGCTTGATGCGTTAGTCGAACAGCGTATTGCCGCCGCAGCCGCGCGCGGTGAGTTCGACGATTTACCGGGCGCCGGCGCGCCGCTGCCCCTGGACGACGATGCACTGGTCCCGGAAGAAGTGCGCGTCGCCAACCGGATTTTGAAGAATGCGGGCTTCGTGCCGCCCGCCGTCGAGCAGTTGCGCGCTTTGCGCGACCTGCAGGCGGAGTTGAGCGCGGTCAGCGAGCGGGTTACCCGTTGCCGCCTGCAGGCTCGCATGCTGGCACTCGACATGGCGCTCGAATCGCTGCGCGGCGGCCCACTGGTCCTGCCGCGCGAATACTGCCGGCGGATCGCCGAGCGGGTGTCGGAGCGCGTCGGCAACCTCAATACGGCCGAAGCGGGTTCGCAGTGAGCGACCCGTTTATCCGCTCCGCCACGCCTCGTGCGGAATCTGTCGAACCGAGCGAAGCCGCAGCGTCGCCGGTGTGGTCGCCGGTGCGTCAAGCCGAAACCGTCGGCGCCAGTTCCGCCGAACCGGCGGCGTATGACCCACCAGTCGGCGCAGCGACTAACGCCGCATTGCCGGACGAACCGCCTGCACCGCTGATTTCCGAGCGCGATCGCCGCTTCATGGCGCTCGCCCAGGCCGCAGCAGAAGAAGCACGTGCGGCGGGCGAAGTGCCGGTCGGCGCGGTGCTCGTGCGTGGCGACGAAGTCATTGCCAAAGGTTTCAACCATCCGATCGGTGCGCACGACCCATCGGCGCATGCGGAAATGGTCGCGTTACGCGCAGCCGCGCAAGCCGTCGAGAACTACCGGCTGCCCGGCTGCGAGCTGTATGTGACGCTCGAACCCTGTCTGATGTGCGCCGGCGCGATCATGCATGCGCGTATTGCCCGCGTCGTCTTCGGTGCGCGCGACCCGAAAACGGGCGCGTGCGGCAGCGTCGTCGATGCATTCGCGAATCCCCAGTTGAATCATCACACCACGGTGACCGGCGGCGTGCTCGAAAGCGAATGCGGCGCCGCGCTCAAAGTATTCTTCGCCGAGCGGCGGCGCGCAAGCCGCGAAGCACGCGAGGCGGCGCGCACCGAACCGGGACCGGCCGAGCCGCTCTAAAAACTACAACGTTCTACAGGTCTTGCCCATGACCGTTCATCGCACCATCGAACTGATCGCGCCGTCCGGCTATCCGCATGACCCGGAGGTGCTGCATCGCGCATTGCACCGCTTGCATGCGCAGGGGCATCGCGTCGACGGCGTGGAGGCGGCGATGCGCCGCTACCAGCGTTTCGCCGGTACCGACGGCGAGCGTGCGGCCGAGTTGAACCGGCTGGCTGACCCTTCGCGGAAACTGCCCGACATCGTGCTGACGGTCCGCGGCGGTTACGGCGCGATACGCGTTCTGCACGGACTCGACTATGCAGGGCTCCAGCGGCGGCTGACCGATCAGCCGGTCGCGTTGGTGGGGCACAGCGATTTCACCGCGATCCAGCTCGCGTTGCTCGCGCGCGCGGGGGTGAAGACTTTCGGCGGTCCCATGCTGATGAGCGATTTCGGCGCCGAAAATCTGAGCGAGTTCACCATGCGGCACTTCTGGTCGGCGCTGACGAAGCCGACCATGACGGTGACAAGCAATGTGCCGCAAGCACAATCTGCCGATGTCTCCGGCATGTTGTGGGGCGGCAATCTGGCGGTGCTGGCATCGTTGATCGGCACGCCGTACATGCCGCCGGTGCAGGGCGGCATCCTGTTCGTCGAGGACATCAACGAGCAGCCGTTCCGGCTCGAGCGGATGCTTTACCAGTTGCATCTTTCTGGCATCCTCGCGCAGCAGCAGGCGCTTGTGCTGGGCGATTTCTCCGGCGGCAGTTCTTACGATTACGACAACGGGTATGACCTGCAGGCGATGATCGAGCACGTGCGCTCGGTGATCGGGATTCCGGTCATCACCGGTCTGCAATTCGGACATATGCCGGACCTGCTGACGCTGCCGGTCGGCGCCGACGCACACCTCGTAGCCGGCGCACACGGATTCAAGCTGACGTTATCGGGCTATCCCTGTCTGGATTGAAGCGGCAAAGAAAGCGGGCGGTTGTCCGCTTTCTTTGGGGCTGCAGGCGCAACTAACGGTCAAGCATTTATCGTCACCGCCGGCAGTGCAGACAGTGAAGGTCCATCCATTTTGTTGACAAAAACCGCCGCCAATAGACAGGCCGCGCTCACCTTAATTAAACTGATATTGAAGCGAGACCGAGCTTCAGTCCTGGACCAGATAGGCTGAAGCCTAATATCGTCATAAAGATTGTCAAAAATTAAGATAAAAATTGTTGACAATCTTTATGTCCATCCTATGATGACCGACATACCGAGACGAACATCATGTCCGACACAGATTCCGCCAGCTCGAATAGTTCGAAACCCGAGGCGATCGCCGAGCGCATCCGCGCCGCGATCCTCGAACATCGGCTGGCTCCTGGCGCCAAACTGACAGAAGCACAGTTATGCGAAGTATTTGGCGTGAAGCGCGGTCCGATCCGCCAGGCGCTTGCGCAACTGGCCACCGATCACCTCGTCGACCTCGAGCCGAACCGTGGCGCATTTGTCGCGAGTCCGTCGCTGCAAGAGGTGCACGAGGTGTTCGAGATGCGCCGGATCATCGAACTGGCCGTGGTGGAGCGGCTTTGCAGCGGGCACGGCACCCGGCGTTTGAAGAGTATCGGCAGCATGATCGGCCGCGAACGCAAAGCGTTCGAAACCCGTGATTTTCCGGCATGGATTCGTCTGTCGGGAGAGTTTCACACCGAGTTGGCCGCGCTGACCGGCAACACTGTGCTGTGCGACTGTCTGAACGGCCTGGTGGCGCGGTCCACGCTGATTTCCGCACTGTACGAGTCGCTCGGACGCAGCCCGTGCTCGTTCGAGGACCACGAAACCATTCTCGCCGCACTCGACGCCGGCGATGCGAAAGAGGCGGCGGCCTTGATGTCGCGCCATCTGCAAAGCGTCGAGTTGAAGATGCTGGACCGCCCGGCACGCGGCGCGGCCGATCTGCATGAAGTGTTCGGTGCACGTAACGATGCACGCAAAGGCAAGTCCGCGCCAGGCTGAGGCAAGCGGCCGGTGTGCGCCCGTTGCCGGTGCGCGCCGCACTGAATTGAACTGAACTGAACTGAATCAAGCGTTGCAAGGCGGCCTGGCGCGAGCGCTGCCGGCTTGCGTGCGCGTGGCCATCGCCGGGCGGTGGCCTGGGAGTAGTAACACATCGTCAGGAGTCCGCGGCTGCTGGCGGTGCGATAAGCACAAGTACTTCGGTACGGAGATATCCGCGGCGCGGCCATTCAGGCGATTGAAATTCCCTTCGGTTCCACTCGGACGAGAGGGTGCGCCTGGCATAGCCGATGCAACGTCCTTCGATTCGCTATCGATGGTCCCTATCCCAAAGGAGGAATCATGGCTCAGTTCAGTGCAGCGCCCGGCAGTCCCGCAATTTCCACTTATGAAGACGACAGCGCGACCGGCACCCCGTCGCTGCCGTCAGGTTACAGCGAGAGGCTCTACAACGAAGACCTGGCGCCGCTGCGCCATCAAACCTGGGGCGCTTACAACATCTTTGCGTTCTGGATGTCGGACGTGCACAGCGTCGGCGGCTACGTGTTCGCGGGCAGTCTGTTCGCGCTCGGGTTGACGAGCTGGCAGGTGCTGATTGCACTGCTGGTCGGCATTACGATCGTCAACGTGCTGTGCAATCTGATTGCCAGGCCGAGTCAGCAGAACGGCGTGCCTTATCCGGTTGCCTGCCGTGCGACCTTCGGCGTGCTCGGCGCGAATATTCCCGCAGTGATTCGCGGTTTGATCGCGGTGGCGTGGTACGGGATTCAGACCTATCTGGCTTCGAGCGCGCTGGTGATCGTGGTGCTGAAGTTCGTCCCGCAACTGTTGCCGTATGCGGACGTTCATCACCACGGCTTCATGGGTCTCTCGACCCTCGGCTGGGCCGGTTTCATGCTGCTGTGGGTATTGCAGGCGCTGGTGTTCTGGCACGGCATGGAGACCATCAAGAAGTTCATCGACTTCGCCGGTCCGGCGGTCTACGTGGTGATGTTCATTCTCGCGGGCTACATGGTGTATCGCGCAGGATGGCAGAACATCGGCATCAACCTGGGCGGCGTCAAATATCACGGCATGGAAGTGGTGCCGGTGATGATCACGGCGACCTCGCTGGTGGTGTCGTACTTCTCCGGACCGATGCTGAATTTCGGCGACTTTTCGCGCTACGGCAAGAGCTTTCGCAGCGTGCAGCGCGGCAACTTCTGGGGCCTGCCGGTCAACTTCCTGGCCTTCTCGCTGGTGACGGTGGTCACGACCGCGGCCACGCTGCCGGTGTTCGGCCAACTGATCACGGATCCGGTCGAAACGGTGGGCCGTATCGATTACCCGACCGCGGTGATTCTCGGCGCGCTGACCTTCACGATCGCGACCATCGGTATCAACATCGTCGCCAATTTCGTGTCGCCGGCCTTCGATTTCTCGAATGTCGCGCCGCGCCTGATCAGCTGGCGCGCGGGCGGCATGCTCGCCGCGGTGGCGTCGATTTTCATCACGCCGTGGAATCTGTTCAACAATCCTGCGGTGATTCACTACACGCTCGATGTGCTCGGCAGCTTCATCGGACCTTTGTATGGCGTCCTGATCGTCGATTATTATCTTGTGAAGCGCCAGAAGATCGTGCTCGACGACCTCTACACGGTGTCCCAAACCGGCTCGTACTGGTACCGCAACGGCGTCAACTACCGGGCTGTGGCTGCGTTGCTGCCGGCCGCGCTCATCGCCGTGGTCTGCGTGATGGTGCCGACGCTCGATGGGCTGGCGAATTTCTCGTGGTTCATCGGCGCCGCGTTGGGTGCGTTGTTCTACCGCGTGCTCGCTCGCTGAGCTGGCGTCGCAACAGGAGTCGATATGCGCATCAAACTGATCAACCCGAATACGACGCAACGTATGACGGAGGCAATGGGCCGTTGCGCTCGCGAAGTCGCCGCGCCCGGCACCGAAGTGATCGCGGTGAATCCGACGATGGGACCGCCGTCGATCGAAGGCTACTACGACGAGGCTCTCGCGACGCCCGGCTTGCTGGCCGAGATCAGCGCTGGCGAGCGCGACGGTTGTGACGGCTACGTGATCGCCTGCTTCGGCGATCCCGGTCTGTACGCCGCGCGCGAACTGGCGCGCGGGCCGGTCATCGGCATCGCTGAAGCGGCGATGCACGCGGCAAGCGTGCTGGCGCCCGGTTTTTCGGTGGTGACGACGCTGGCGCGCACCTGCGGCATGGCGTGGCATCTCGCCGAGCGCTACGGCATGAAGCGTTTTTGCCGCAATGTACGCGCCACCGACGTCGCCGTGCTCGATCTCGACAAACCCGGTTCGGCGGCACGCCGCATCATCCTCGACGAATGCCGCCGCGCGCTGGACGAAGACGGTTCGGACGCGATCGTGCTCGGTTGCGCCGGCATGGCGGAGTTGTGCGCGGAGATCGAAGATGCATTGGGCGCACCGGTTATCGAGGGCGTGACGGCGGCTGTCAAATGGACCGAGGCGCTGGTTGCGCTGCGTCTGTCGACCGCCAAGCGCGGCGACTATGCGCGGCCGCTGGCGAAGCGCTACGAGGGCGCGCTGGAAGCTTTCAGTCCGACCGATACCGGTCCGAACCCGCTGCCCCCGCGCGGTTTTGCGGGAAATGCGCAGGAAACCGCATAAAACGCCGATTTGCTGCGGGTAAACACTACAGACGCGGCGCCGCACATACATTCAGTCTGACACGCACTATCTGCCCGGGTGTATGGGCGCACCCGGGCGTTTTCGCTACACTGATCCCACTCGGCGCTGGTGCCCGAAGCGCTTTTTGCTGCTGCTTTCTGGTGCTGTTCTGGGGGCTGTTGCCGCCCGCGCCGGCTCGGATCACAAGCCGATTCTGAGCAAACCCCGAGCGAACTTCACATGCATTTCATGTGAGTTCCACGCGAATTTTACGTACCGTCACCACGCATCTCGTCAAACCATGCCACTCGACTCGAACTATCCACGCGATCTGATCGGCTACGGCCGCCACCCGGTGCAGGCGAACTGGCCCGGGCGAGCGCGCGTGGCGGTGCAATTCGTCCTGAACTACGAAGAGGGCGGTGAAAACTGCGTGCTGCACGGCGATCCGGGTTCGGAGCAGTTCCTGTCGGAGATCGTCGGCGCGGCGGCCTATCCGGCCCGCCATATGAGCATGGAGTCGATCTACGAATACGGCTCGCGCGCGGGCGTGTGGCGCATTCTGCGCGAATTCGAAAAGCGCGGTTTGCCGCTCACCGTGTTCGGTGTCGGCATGGCGATCGAACGGCATCCGGAAGTGGCGCGCGCGTTCGTCGAGCTCGGTCATGAGATCGCCTGCCACGGCTATCGCTGGATTCACTATCAGGACATGCCGCCGGAGAAAGAAGCGGAGCACATGCGCCTCGGCATGGAAGCGATCGAGCGCGTCACGGGCGAGCGGCCGCTCGGCTGGTACACCGGCCGCGATAGTCCCAATACGCATCGGCTGGTCGCGGAATACGGCGGCTTCCTTTACGACTCGGATTACTACGGCGACGACCTGCCGTTCTGGATGGACGTCGAAGTGACCGGCGGCGCAAAAGTGCCGCAACTGATCGTGCCGTACACGCTCGACACCAACGATATGCGTTTTGCGAGTCCGCAAGGCTTCAATACCGCGGATCACTTCTTCACCTATCTGCGCGATGCATTCGACGTGCTCTACGAAGAAGGCGACGAAGCGCCCAAGATGCTGTCGATCGGCATGCACTGCCGCTTGCTCGGCCGCCCAGGGCGTTTGCGCGCGCTGCAACGTTTCCTCGACCATATCGAACAGCACGATCACGTGTGGGTGACGCGGCGCGTCGATATCGCGCGGCACTGGCGCGAACATCACCCCTACCAGCAGAACAGCCGCGGGGCAGCGGCATGAAGGCGATGCAATACACTCTTGATCAACTCAACAGCACCTCGACCGACGCCTTTGTCGCGGCGCTGTCGGGCATTTTCGAGCACTCGCCGTGGGTCGCGGAACTTGCCGCGAGTCAAAGGCCCTTTGCGAGCATCGACGAGTTGCATCGCAAGATGTCGAATATCGTCGAAACGGCAGGCGAAGAGAAGCAGCTTGCCTTGATCAACGCCCACCCGGAGCTCGCGGGCAAAGCTGCGGTGCGCGGCGAGCTGACGGCCGAGTCGACGCGTGAGCAGAGCGGCGCGGGCCTCTCCCAATGCACGCAGGAAGAATTCGACACACTGGTCGCGCTGAACAGCGCCTATCGCGAGAAGTTCGGTTTCCCGTTCATCCTCGCGGTGCGCGGCTTCGACCGCCACGGCATCATCGCGAACTTCGAGGCGCGTGTGAACAACAGCCGCGCTGACGAATTGCGCGCCAGCCTCGACCAGATCTACCGCATCGCACGTTTCCGGCTCGACGACCTGATCGACGCGTAAGGCTCGTAACTTGAACCGCGCGCGTCGCGGACCTCGAACCGAAACGTTTTTTCAGCACTAACAACTTCAAGGAAGACAAAGATGGCACTCCCGATTCTCGACCCCAACGCACCGGACTTCACGCGCCGCTATGTGAACCTCGCGGACCCGCGTCTGGGCGCACAGGCGCTCGAGGCCAGCGACGATTTCTTCGCGCCGAAGGAACGCATGCTGAATCCGGAGCCGGCCGTCTTCATTCCCGGCAAGTACGACGACAACGGCAAGTGGATGGACGGCTGGGAAACGCGCCGCAAGCGCGCCACCGGCTACGACTGGTGCGTCGTCAAGCTCGCGCGTCCGGGCGTGATCAAGGGGCTCGATCTCGACACCAGCCACTTCACCGGTAACTTCCCGCCGGCGGCTTCGGTGGAAGCCGCGCGGGTGGTGGACGGCGTGCCGAACCAGTCGACGCAATGGACCGGGATCGTCCCGTCGACCACGCTGCAAGGCAACAGCCACCACTATCACGAAGTCAGCGACGCGAACGCGTACACGCACCTGCGCGTGAACATCTACCCGGACGGCGGCATCGCGCGCCTGCGTGTGTATGGTCAGCCGCAAGTGGACTGGGCGGGCGCGAGCCGCACCGAGCAGTTCGATCTGGCGGCAATGGAAAACGGCGCGTATCTGGTCGCCGCGAACAACCAGCACTTCGGCGCAGCGTCGACGATCCTGATGCCGGGCCGTGGCGTGAACATGGGCGACGGCTGGGAAACGCGCCGCCGCCGCGAGCCGGGCAACGACTGGGCGATCGTCGCGCTGGCGCAGCCGGGCGTGATCAGGAAGATCGAAGTGGATACGGCTCACTTCAAGGGCAACTATCCGGACCGCTGCTCGATCCAGGCCGCGTATGTGACGGGCGGCACGGATAGCTCGCTGATCACGCAGGCGATGTTCTGGCCGGTGCTGCTCGGCGAACAGAAGCTGCAAATGGACAAGCAGCATTACTTCGAGAGCGAAATCGCCGCACTGGGTCCGGTGACGCATGTGCGCTTCAACATCATTCCGGACGGCGGCGTGTCGCGTCTGCGTCTGTGGGGCACGCTCGAATCATGAAAACGCTGGCTATCGAACCGTTGACGAAGGAAGCGTTCGCCGCGTTCGGCGACGTGATCGAACTCGAAGGCGCGAAGCAGATTCCGATCAACCTCGGCACCACGATCCGTTATCACGACCTTGCGAAGGTGGACGTCACCGACGAGAACGGCCGCACGCTCGTGAATCTGTTTCGTGGGCAGCCGCGCACGCTGCCGTTCGAAGTGAAGATGCTCGAGCGTCATCCGCTCGGCAGCCAGGCGTTCGTGCCGTTGAACGACAAGCCGTATCTGGTGGTGGTGGCGCCGGCGGGCGAACTGGATCCCAAGCGGATTCGCGCGTTCGTGACGAGCGGCTGGCAGGGCGTCAACTATGCGAAGGGCGTTTGGCACCATCCGCTGATCGCGTTAGGTGACGTGAGCGACTTCATCGTCGTCGATCGTGGCGGGGACGGGCTTAACCTCAATGAGCAGGATCTGGCCGAGTCGCTCTGGCTCACCGAAGATGCGTTGAGCGCGATGACGGTTTGAGATTTGTTGCTTCAGCGGGTCCGCGACCAGCAGGTCCGCGACGTCAGCTACGGTGGTCATTTACAGGCAGTAAAAAAAGCGGGCTTCCCGCTCGCGCGAAAAGCCCGCTTCATGTTTCGCCAGGCCGGGCACGAGGCCCGGTTCGCTCATTACTTCATGGCACCGCCCTGGAACCACGCAGCGATCTTCATCCGCTCGTCGTCGGTCATGTGGGTGACATTGCCCAGCGGCATCGCCTTCAACGTCACCGCCTGCTGATAAATCCGCTGTGCATTCTGCGAAATCTCATCCGACGTATCCAGCAGCACACCGGCCGGGGCGCTGCCCATCATCGTCGGATGGGCGGAGTGGCAGGCCACGCAACGCTGTTGCAGCACGGGTGCGATATCGGCCACCTTGACCACCGGCGCATTCGCGGCTTGCGCTTGCGGCACGACCGGCTTCGGCATCGTCCAGAAGAGAGCGGCGAACATCAGCACGATACCCACCAGCGGCAGGTACCACAGCACCTGGCCACGGTGACGCATCACGAAGAACTGGCGAATCAGCGCGCCGGCCAGCATGATGATCACGAGCACGGCCCAGTTGTACGGGTGCGTGTACGTCATTGCATAGTGGTTCGACAGCATCGCGAACACCACCGGCAACGTGAAATACGTGTTGTGCACCGAACGTTGCTTGCCGCGCTTGCCATAGATCGGGTTCGGCGTTTCGCCCTTGAGCATCGCGTCGACCATCTTGCGTTGGCCCGGAATGATCACGAAGAACACGTTCGCCGACATGATCGTGGCCAGCATTGCGCCCATGATCAGATAAGCCGCGCGGCCGGCGAAAATGTGGCACGCAAGCCATGCCGCGATCAGCACATACGCGCCGACGCAGATGCCGAGCACCGTGTCCTTGTTGCCGAGAATGCGGCACAGCGAGTCGTAGACGATCCAGCCGGCTGCCAGAAAGCCAAGCGCCGAAGCGACGGCGACCACCGGGCCCATGTCGAGCACGTTCCTGTCAATCAGGTAAGTAGTGGGCGAGAACAGGTACAGCACGGTGAACAGACCGAAGCCCGACAGCCACGTGGTGTACGACGGCCACTTCGACCAGTGCAGATCTTCCGGCATTTCCGGTGGTGCGACAGTGTACTTCTGCATGTTGTAGAAGCCGCCGCCGTGCACGTGCCACAGCTCGCCGAACACGCCGCGCTTGCGCTGGTTCGGGTCCTGCGGCGGTGTCAGGCTGTTGTCCAGCGCGACGAAATAAAACGACTCGCCGATCCATGCAATCGCGGCGATGACGTGGAACCAGCGAATCGCCAGATTCAGCCAGTCGGTGATAAAGCCTTCCATGACACTCCTCCACTTCTGATTCGTTGTACGCGCAACGACGTAGTTGCCTTCGGGGACCCGGCCCACGAGTCATCGGCATGCATCGCGTCGTTGCGCAGACTGCGGGGTGAAAGACGCGGTGCGTTCAGTTCGCGTGCGCCGTTTTTTATGGAGCTGCGGGTCGAGTCGCTGGCGTTCGATCAAAAAATGCAGCGCGACTTCAAACTCGCCTTCATTCCTTAGCTGCCCCGATACGTGCTGTACGACCACGGCGACACCAGCAGCGGCACGTGATAGTGCGCGCCGGCATCGGCGATGCCGAAGCGCAGCACGACGCGATCGACGAAGCGCGGCTCCGGCACCTTCGTGCCGATCGATGCGAAATAATCGCCGGCAGCGAACACCAGTTCGTATTCGCCCGCGACCAGCGCGTCGCCTTCGAGCAGCGGCTGATCGCAGCGGCCGTCGTCATTGGTGATGGTGGTTTTGAGCACGCGGCGGGTGTCGCCCGCGAGCGCGAAGAGTTCGACCTTGATGCCCGCGCCGGGACGGCCGTTCGCGGTGTCGAGCACATGGGTAGTGAGCTTTCCCATTCGCAATTTTCCTTATGTGAATGCGAGGTTTCGGCGGCAGCCCGATCCAGATACGTTTGCGGCGGATCGAGGCTCCACGTCAGTGGCTACATACCCGTCGGCGAATTGAAGCGAGCGCCGTGGCAGCTATTGTAAAAAGGTTGTTCCCGTCAGCGCGCGCGAGATAGGAAAGATAATACCTGGCGCATGACAGACAGCCCTCTGAAAGCCGTAGCGAGTCGATTCGTTCGACTATTGCAGTGCATTTAACCTTACCGGCGGATCCTACTGGCGCCAAAAAAGGCCCACTATATCGGCAGCGTGAAGCCGGGTATCGCACCGGCATGAGTTGTCAGCGTAATTTTGGCCGTCGAAGGTTACGTCTGTGCGCCGCAACAAACAGGTTTCAGGCAAGGCGCACGCCCCGAAGGAGGTCCCCTCGGGGGACCCCGAAGACGGCGGAATACGCTGGGTAACCGGGCCAACGGCGTTCGACGGGACGCGGCGGCACGGTGGCGTGCCGTCACATCGCGTTCGAACGGCTTTGCACGGAAGTAATGAAGCGGAGAAACGAATGACGATGGAGCAGGCGGCGAGGGCGTCGCATGAAGCGGGTAAGCCGAAGAAAACGATGCTGGTCAGGCACGCGGACGTGCTGGTCACGATGGATGGCGCCCGGCGCGAACTGCGCGACGGCGGACTGTATATCGAGGACAACCGGATCGTCGCGGCCGGACCGACGGCGGAGCTGCCGCAAACGGCCGACGAAGTGCTGGACATGCGTGGGCATCTGGTGATTCCGGGACTGGTGAACACGCACCACCACATGTATCAGAGCCTGACGCGGGCGATTCCCGCCGCGCAGGACGCCGAGCTGTTCGGCTGGCTGACCAGCCTCTACAAGGTGTGGGCGAACCTCACGCCGGAGATGATCGAAGTCTCGACGTTGACGGCCATGGCCGAACTGCTGCTGTCCGGTTGCACGACCTCGAGCGACCATTTGTATATCTATCCGAACGGTAGCCGCCTCGATGACAGCATCGCTGCGGCGCGCCGGATCGGCATGCGTTTTCACGCGGCCCGCGGCAGCATGAGCGTGGGGCAGAAGGACGGCGGTTTGCCCCCGGATTCGGTGGTCGAGCATGAAGCGGACATTCTGAAGGACACGCAGCGTCTGATCGAGACGTATCACGACGAGGGACGTTACGCGATGCTGCGCGTGGTGGTGGCGCCGTGTTCGCCGTTCTCGGTGAGCCGCGATCTGATGCGTGAATCGGCGAAGATGGCGCGGCACTACGGCGTGTCGCTGCACACGCACCTCGCGGAGAACGTCAACGACATCGCGTACAGCCGCGAGAAGTTCGGCATGACGCCTGCCGAGTATGCGCAAGACCTCGGCTGGATCGGCCACGATGTGTGGCATGCGCACTGCGTACAGCTCGACGAAGCAGGCATCGAACTGTTCGCCCGTACCGGAACGGGTGTCGCGCACTGTCCGTGTTCGAACATGCGGCTCGCATCGGGCATTGCGCCGGTCAAGCGGATGCGTCTCGCGGGTGTGCCGGTCGGGCTCGGTGTGGATGGCTCGGCTTCGAACGACGGTGCGCAAATGGTCGCGGAAGTGCGCCAGGCGCTGCTGTTGCAGCGGGTCGGTTTCGGCCCGGATGCGATGACCGCGCGTGAGGCATTGGAGATTGCGACCCTGGGTGGCGCGAAGGTGTTGAATCGCGACGATATCGGCGCATTGGCGCCGGGCATGGCGGCGGACTTCGTGTCGTTCGATCTGCGCCAGCCGTTGTTTGCGGGCGCCTTGCACGATCCGGTGGCGGCGCTGGTGTTCTGCGCACCGTCGCAGGTGAGCTGCAGCGTGATCGGCGGCAAGGTGGTGGTGAAGGACGGGCAGTTGACGACGCTGGAGCTCGGACCGGTCATCGAGCAGCACAACCGGTTGGCGAAGACCCTTTACGAAGCAGCGGCGTAACGAAATAATGCCGGGCGTGAAAACTATCGGCATCCGCAATGCATGAGAGATGCCGATAGATCGCTAAAAAAGCTCAAGGCTTGTCGATCAAGGTCCTGGTTGCTTCCGCAACCAGACTGCGCAGCCAGCGCACTTCGTCGGAGTAATGCACGCGTTCGTGCCACAGCTGGTAGTACTGCATCGGCGGGAAATCGAGCGGTGCGGGTACCACGGTCAGCGGCAGGAATTTGGCGTAGTAATCGGCAAACAGGCGCGTCGTTGTGAAGATCAGATCGGACTTGATCAGCACGTACGGCGCCAGATTGAAGTATGGCAACGTTACGACCACATGACGCTTTAACCGCTCGCGCGCGAGGTGCACGTCGATCGCGCCGCGCTGGCCCACCGAGTAAGGAGTAGGCGCAAGATGCGGAGCATTCAGGTACTGGTCGAGCGTCAGCCCGCCGCGCTTGGCGAACGGATGCGTGTTGCTCATCAGGCAGACGATCTGGTCGACGAACAGGTTCGACAGGTGCAACTGCTCCGGCGGCTCCGGCCAGTTGCCGACCACGATGTCGAGCTTGCCGTCCTCGAGCGCGAGTTCGTAGTCGAAAGCCGGCCCGAGCGAGTGAAACTCGAGCGTCGCATTCGGCGCGGCCTGACGAAAGCGTTCGACCACCGTCGGCACGAACAGCACGTTCAGATAGTCCGGGCAGCCGATCCGGTAGCAGCGAATGGAGGTGGCGGGATCGAAGTTGTGCTGCTGAAACTTGATGCGCTCGATCTCGCGCAGCGCGTTCTGCACCGGTTCGAGCAGGCGCAGGCCATACTCGGTCGGCACCATGCCGGACTTGCCGCGCACCAGCAGCGGGTCGCCGGTGATGTCGCGCAAACGGCGCAGCGCCGCGCTGATCGCGGGTTGCGATTGATTCAGTTTGACGGCCGCGCGCGTGACGCTGCGTTCCATCAACAGGGTGTGCAAGACGCGCAGTAAATACGTATCGATCGCCTCGCGTTGCTGACTCATGACTTCTCCGAAATATATGTTCTGGCTGATCGAACGGGCGTGGGGGTATATGGCTTTTAATATGAACACAAAAACACGTCAAGAGTGGGATACCCGCGGAGCACGCTACGGCGCGGGTTTGCGGGGAATTTTGACGGCTCGACTGAGTGGGTCGAATTAGGTATTGTCATCCGGTTGTGGTGACGGATCGCTCGCTGTGAGGGCGGGCGGACGCGCTGTAGCCGGCAGTCACTGACGTATTACGGAATCACATGAGCGACTCTTCTTATAGCGACGGCGCCGCCGCGCAGCCGGCAACGCGGCCGGAACAGGCGGTGCCCCGGCTGGTGCTCGAGGGCATCACCAAACAGTACCCGGCCGTGCGCGCCAACGACGACGTCACGCTGGTCGTCGCGCCGGGCGAAATCCACGCCGTGCTCGGCGAAAACGGCGCCGGCAAAAGCACGCTGATGAAGATCATCTATGGTGCGGTGCGGCCCGACGCCGGCGAGATCCGCTGGGAAGGCGAGGCGGTCGAGATCGCCAGTCCCGCGGCGGCGCGCAAGTTCGGCATCGGCATGGTGTTTCAGCACTTTTCGCTGTTCGAGACGCTCACGGTCGGCGAAAACATCGCGCTCGCGCTCGACGAACCCTTCGATCTGAAGACGCTCGCGAAACGCATCCGCGAAGTCTCCGCCGACTACGGCCTCGACATCGATCCGCAACGTCACGTTCACAGCCTGACCGTGGGCGAGCGGCAACGCGTCGAGATCGTGCGCTGCCTGTTGCAGAACCCGCGTTTGCTGATCATGGACGAACCGACTTCGGTGCTCACGCCGCAGGCGGTCCGCAAGCTGTTCGCGACGCTTCGGCGGCTGGCCGCCGAAGGTTGCAGCATCCTCTACATCAGCCACAAGCTCGACGAGATCCAGGAACTGTGCGACACCGCGACGGTGATGCGCGGCGGCCGTGTGACCGGTCACGTGAAGCCGAAAGAGGAAACGCACGCGTCGCTCGCGCAATTGATGGTCGGCCATTCGCTGCCCGATTACACGCGGCGCGAGCATAAGCCGGGCGACGTGCTGCTCGACGTGAAGCAACTGTCGGTGGAAAGCGACGATCCGTTCGGGACCTCGCTCGATAACGTGTCGTTCGGCGTGCATGCCGGCGAGATATTCGGCATCGCGGGCGTGTCGGGCAATGGGCAGGCTGAACTGCTGTCGGCGCTTTCGGGTGAGAAGCGCGGCGTGCGCGCCGACGCGGTCACCCTCTGCGGCAAGGCGGCGGGGCGCATGGGCGCGGGCGGACGGCGCGCACTCGGTTTGGGTTTCGTGCCGGAAGAGCGCCTCGGCCGCGGCGCAGTGCCGGCCATGACCCTGTCGGAAAACGCGTTGCTGACCGCGCATCGTCAGCAGATGGTGAACTCCGGCTGGATCAGGTCAGGCGCCATGCGCGCGTTCGCGAAGCGTTGCATCGAAGCCTTCGACGTGCGCTGCGGCGGCTCGGAAGCGCTGGCGCAAAGTCTCTCCGGCGGCAACTTGCAGAAATACATCGTGGGGCGCGAGATTTTGCAGGCGCCCAAGGTGCTGGTGGTCGCACAGCCGACCTGGGGCGTCGACGTCGGCGCGGCGGCCTTCATCCGGCAGCAGTTGCTCGATCTGTCCGCGCGCGGCGTGGCGATTCTGGTGATTTCCGAGGAGCTCGAAGAATTGTTCGACATCTGCGATCGCATCGCGGTGCTCGCGCGCGGCAGACTCTCGCCGGTGCGTGCGACCGGCGCGACCAACGCCGAGGAAATCGGCCGCTGGATGGCGGGCCTGTTCGGCGGCCGCGAGGATGCGGCGCCTTCGGCGGAACAGACGGCCCACGCGTGAGCCGTTCTTCGACGCCAGCAACCCACATAAAGACACGCTACTCATGATTCTTCCGTATCGACTCGAAGCACGCACGACGCCCTCGCGCACGATGCAGCTCGCCGTGCCGCTGATCGCCGCTTTGCTCACGCTCGCGATCGGCTTTCTGATTTTCAGCCTCGTCGGCCGTGATCCGCTGCAAGCGATGCATGCGTTTTTCATCGAGCCGCTCTCCAGCGCGAATGGCTGGTCCGAGTTGCTGCTGAAGGCCTCGCCCCTGTGTCTGATCGGTCTCGGCCTCGCGATCGGTTATCGCGCGAACGTCTGGAATATCGGCGCCGAAGGGCAGATGCTGCTTGGCGGTATTGCCGCGAGCGGCGTCGCGATCTATTTCGATCAGGCCACCGGCTGGTGGATTCTGCCAACCATGATGATCGCCGGTGTGCTCGGCGGGATGGTGTGGGCGGCGATTCCGGCGCTGCTGAAGAGCCGCTTCAACACCAACGAGATTCTCGTCAGCCTGATGCTCACGTATGTGGCGACGCAGTTGCTCATCTATCTGGTGAGCGGCCCGTGGCGCGATCCGCAGGGCATGAACTTCCCGCTCTCGGAGATGTTCAGCGGCGACGCGCTGTACCCGACCTTCGCCGGCGACTGGCACTGGAAATGGCTGCGCGGCACGCGTCTGAACGCGTCGGTGTTCGTCACGCTGATCGCGATTCCGCTCGTGTGGCTGTTCGTGCGCAAGAGCTTTGCGGGTTACCGGATGAACGTCGGCGGTCTTGCGCCGCTCGCCGCGCGCTACGCCGGTTTCTCCGACAAGAAAACCATCTGGACGTCGCTGCTGATCAGCGGCGGTCTGGCGGGCCTCGCCGGCATGGGCGAGATCGCCGGCCCGATCGGCCAGTTGCAGGCGACGTGGTCGCCGGGCTATGGCTTCACCGCGATCATCGTCGTGTTCGTCGGACGGCTGCATCCGGTCGGCATAGTGCTCGCGAGCCTGCTGATGGCGCTGCTTTATCTCGGCGGCGAAGCGGTGCAGACCTCGATGCAATTGCCGCAGGCACTCTCCGGCGTGTTCCAGGGGCTGCTGCTGTTCTGCCTGCTGGGCGCCGACCTGTTCGTGAACTACCGCGTGCGCCGCCGTTCGCTGGCAGCACCAGTTCACTAATTAGCTCACTGATTTTCCCGCCGGATCTCCATGGATATTCAACAAGCCAGCGCGCTCACCTCGAGCGCCGTCACCGCCGCGATCCCGCTGATGTTCGCGGGCGCGGGCGAACTCGTCGCCGAGAAGTCGGGCGTGCTCAATCTCGGCGTCGAAGGGATGATGCTGATGGGCGCGGTCACCGGCTACGCGGTCACCGCGATTACCGGCAACCCTTGGCTCGGCGTGGTCGCCGCGATCGGCGCCGGTCTCGCGATGTCGCTGCTGTTCGCGTTCCTCACGCTCACGATGCTCGCCAACCAGGTCGCCACGGGTCTTTCGCTGACGATCTTCGGCATCGGGCTGTCGGCTTATGTCGGCAAGCCGTACACGTCGGCGGCCGTGCGCGCGACGATCGACATCTGGACCATTCCCGGTCTCTCGAAGATTCCCGTGCTTGGGCCCGCACTCTTCAGCCTCACGCCACTCGATTACCTCGCGTTCCTGATGTTCGCGGTGATCGGCTGGTTCCTGTATCGCACGCGCGCCGGGCTCGTGCTGCGCTCGGTCGGCGAATCGCCGCAAGTCGCGCACTCGGTCGGCTTTCCGGTGGTCGGCGTGCGCTACGGCGCGGTGGCCTTTGGCGGCGGCATGGCCGGGCTCGCGGGCGGTTATTACTCGATCGTCAACCTGCACCTGTGGCAGGAACAGCTCACCTCGGGCCGCGGCTGGATTGCGCTCGCGCTGGTCGTGTTCGCGACGTGGCGCCCCGGGCGGCTGCTGATCGGCGCGCTGCTGTTCGGCGCGGTGACCGGCTTGCAGTTCTATGCGCAGGCAATCGGCGTCCCGGTGCCGACACAGTTTCTTGCGATGCTGCCGTACATCGCGACCGTCGTCGTGCTGGTGCTGATTTCGCGCAATCCGAACACGATCCGCCTGAATGCGCCTGCATCGCTCGGCAAGCCGTTTTTCTCGGCAGGCTGACGCGGTCATCCCCCGTGACCGGCCACACGTTTCACATCAGTTGATAAACACGCATTCGTTAGACACGACAGGAGAAAACATGAAGAGAAGAAATCTGCTGACCGCTTTTGCATGGGGCGCGGCCTCGCTGGCGCTCGCCGCGCCGCTCGCGCAAACCGCGCAGGCCGCCGACGCGCCGGGCGTCGTGTTCGTCTACCTTGGCAACCCGGGCGACGCCGGCTGGACTTTCGCGCACGACCAGGGTTCGAAGGAAGCGGAAGCGAAGTTCGGCGGCAAGATCAAGATCACGCGTATCGAGAACGTGCCGGAATCGGCCGACTCCGAACGCGTGTTCCGCGATCTGGCGAACAAGGGCAACAAGATCATCATCGGTTCGAGCTTCGGCTATCAGGATTTCGAACTGAAGGTCGCGAAGGACTTCCATGACACGGTGTTCCTGCACGCAACCGGCTACAAGAAGGCGCCGAATTTCGGCACCTATGATGTGCGCATGTATCAGGGCGCGTATCTGGCCGGCGTCGCCGCGGGCTACGTGACGAAGACCAACACGCTCGGCTTCGTCGCCTCGGTGCCGATTCCCGAAGTGATCCGCAACATCAACGCGTACACGCTCGGTGCGCGTTCGGTGAATCCGAAGGTGCACACCAAGGTCATCTGGATCAACAGCTGGTTCGATCCGGGCAAGGAAAAGCAGGCTGCTGAAACGCTGATCGGCCAGGGCGCCGACGTGCTGCTGCAAAATACCGATTCGAGCGCCACGCTCGCGACCGCATCGGAAAAGCACGTGCATGCGTTCGGCTGGGATTCGGACATGAAGAAGTTCGGTCCTGAGGCGCACCTCGGTTCGGTGGTCGCGCACTGGGGCGTGTATTACAACGCGGCGATCCAGCAGGTGCTGGACGGCAAGTGGAAGAACGATCCGGTGTGGTGGGGCATTCCGCAAAAGGCCGTCAATCTTGAGGACCTGAACACGTCGGCGATTCCGGCCGACGCGCAAAAGCAAGTGGCGGCGAAACGCGATGAACTGGCGGGCGGCAAGTGGGACGTATTCGCCGGCCCGATCAAGGACCAGGCTGGCGCGGTGAAGGTGCCGGCCGGCAAGACGCTGACGGATCCGGAATTGCAGCGTCTGAACTGGTATGTGGAAGGCGTGGACGGTTCGCTGCCGAAGTAATGTAGCTTCGTAATGAATGACCGGGTCTCGCTTGGCCGGGGGCTCGCTTGACCGGGGGCTCGCCAGACCGGGGGCTCGCCAGACCGGGTCGCGATCGACCGGGCCTCGCCAGACCGGGTCGCGATCGACCAGGCGGCGGTGTCGGCAACCGCTGCTTCGAGGAGCTGCGTCCAGTACGGACGCAGCTTTTTTGGGGTACGGATTCTGCTTTGACGTTCGTTCAGATGGATCGCGCGCTGCTTATTCGATGCGCAAGCCGACCTTGATCGTCACCTGCCAGTAGGCGACTTTGTCGTCCTCGATCTGGCCCCGCGTTTCCGTCACCTCGAACCAGTGCAAATTGCGCAAGGTCTTCGACGCTTTGGAGATCGCGGTGCTGATGGCGTCGTCGATCGACTTGGTCGATGAACCGGTCAGCTCGATTTGTTTATAGACGTGGTCTGACATGAACTTCCTCCTTTGATCTTCGTTGGTGTGCAAAAAGTATAGGCAATGGAACTCGACCGAAGTCCCCCGCGTGAGCGAGTCATCCCGCACATCGCGTGCCCGACATGCCGGTGGCAGGCGCGGCCGTTATCATGTCCGCGCAAACTCAACCTGAAACTGACGAGGCTTGAACGTGGAAGCTGGTTTTTGCGGTCCCGGTTTGATGGGCGCGCCGATGATCCGGTATCTGCTGCGCGCGGGGCACACCGTGCACGCCGCGCGGCGGCTAAAGGCTAGCTTCGAGGCCGACGCAAAGGTGACGCAACGGCGGTTTCGAGGCGAGCAAAGGGCCGCCCCGGACGCGGGAAAGAGGCGTGAAAGCGCGCAAGCGTGGCGCACGCGCGGGTTGAATTCGCGATAACCTGCTAAAATGTTGGGTTTTTCGCCGATATCACATTCAAAGGGACGCGCCGTGCTGTCTACCGCCAATATCACCATGCAATTCGGGCCGAAGCCCCTCTTCGAGAACATTTCGGTCAAATTCGGGGAAGGGAACCGCTATGGCCTGATCGGTGCGAACGGCTGCGGTAAATCCACCTTCATGAAGATCCTCGGCAGCGATCTGGAGCCGAGCGCGGGCAACGTGATGCTCGAGCCGAACGTCCGCCTCGGCAAGCTGCGCCAGGACCAGTTCGCGTACGAAGACGTTCGCGTGCTCGACGTCGTGATGATGGGCCACACCGAAATGTGGGCCGCAATGACCGAGCGCGATGCGATCTACGCGAACCCGGACGCTACCGACGACGATTACATGCACGCCGCCGAACTCGAAGCGAAGTTCGCCGAGTATGACGGCTACACGGCCGAAGCGCGCGCGGGCGAACTGCTGCTCGGCATCGGCATTGCGATCGAAGACCACAACGGCCCGATGAGCAACGTGGCGCCTGGCTGGAAACTGCGCGTGCTGCTCGCGCAGGCGCTGTTCTCGAAGCCGGACGTGCTGCTGCTGGACGAGCCGACCAACAACCTGGACATCAACTCGATCCGTTGGTTGGAGGACGTGCTCAACCAGTACAACTCGACGATGATCATCATCTCGCACGACCGGCACTTCCTGAACCAGGTCTGCACGCACATGGCCGACATGGACTTCGGCACGCTGAAGGTCTATCCGGGCAACTACGACGACTACATGTTGGCGAGCACGCAGGCGCGCGAGCGTCAGCAGAACGCCAACGCGAAGGCGAAAGAGCGCGTCGCCGACCTGCAGGACTTCGTGCGCCGCTTCTCGGCCAACAAGTCGAAGGCGCGTCAGGCGACCAGCCGTCTGAAGATGATCGACAAGATCAAGATCGAGGAATTCAAGCCGTCGTCGCGGCAGAATCCGTTCATCCGCTTCGAATACGAGAAGAAGCTGCACAACATTGCTGTGGTGGCCGACAAGATCTCGAAGAAGTACGAGCGCCAGATCTTCAACGATTTCAGCATCAGCGTGCAACCGGGCGAGCGTATCGCGATCATCGGCGAGAACGGCGCGGGCAAGACCACGCTGCTGCGTTCGCTGCTCGGCAAGCTCACGCTCGATCACGGCGCGGTGAAGTGGGCTGAAAACGCCAATGTTGGTTACATGCCGCAGGATACGTATGAAGAGTTTCCGGCCGACGTCACGCTGATGGAGTGGATCGACGGCTACCGTAAGGAAGGCGACGACGAGCAGATGGTGCGCGGCACGCTCGGCCGGCTGCTGTTCAATGCCGACGACATCCGCAAGTCCGTGAAGGTTCTCTCGGGCGGCGAGAAGGGCCGCATGATCTGGGGCAAGCTGATGCTGGGCCGCCACAACGTGCTGCTGATGGACGAGCCGACCAACCACATGGACATGGAGTCGATCGAATCGCTGCAGATCGCGCTCGACAAGTACGAAGGCACGCTGATTTTCGTGTCGCACGACCGGGAGTTTGTGAGCGGTCTCGCGAACCGGATCATCGAAGTGCGCACTAATGGCACGTTGAACGACTTCGGCGGCAACTATGAAGACTTCCTGTTGACCCAGGGCGTGCAATAGGCCGTTCGCTGCCTCACGTTGCTACTGCAAAGCCCGCTTCTTTGAAGCGGGCTTTTTTTATGTGCCTGCGGCCGTGACTGTCCTTGCCCGAAAAAACCAAACCATCCCGCGCCAATGCGCCGCACAAAGACCCTGCTACAGCGTGACGAGCGTCAACCTTCCAACCAGAAACTCAAACCTGTCGCCAACTGCTTGACCCAGCGCAATGCAAATCGCGCCCCAACAACGACTATGACCGTTTCGAAAAACCGAACCCATAGGTCGCCATGTTTACCTCTCACTCCTTCCCACCTCTGGTCATCCGCGGCCGCACCTTGCTGCCGATCGTGCAAGGCGGTATGGGTGTCGGCATCTCGGCTCACCGGCTCGCCGGCACGGTCGCCCGCGAGGGCGCTCTCGGCACCATCGCCAGCATCGACCTGCGCCATCACCATGCCGATCTGATCGAACTCTGCCGTCAAAGCCCGGACCGGGCTACCCTGGAACAAGCCAACCTCACCGCGCTGGCCCGCGAGATCCACTCCGCGAAAGCAATCAGCGAAGGCCGCGGCATGATCGCCGTCAACGTGATGAAAGCAGTCAGCGCGCAAGCAGACTACGTGCGCGTCGCCTGTGAAAACGGTGCCGATGCGATCGTGATGGGCGCGGGCCTGCCGCTCGATTTGCCCGACATGACCGCGGGCCACGACATTGCGCTGATTCCCATCCTGTCGGACAGCCGTGGCGTCGCCCTGGTGCTGAAAAAATGGCTGAAAAAAGGCCGTCTGCCGGACGCTGTGGTGATCGAACATCCCGCCCATGCAGGCGGACACCTCGGTGTGAGCAACCTCGCCGACCTGCACGACCCGCGCTTCGACTTTTTTCGCATTCTCGAAGAGCTCGATTCAGTATTTGCGTCGCTCGGCCTGGATCGCAACGACGTGCCGCTGATCGTCGCGGGCGGCGTCAATAGCCACGAAGCGGTGCGCAATCTGTTGAGCGCGGGCGCAAACGGCGTGCAGCTCGGCACGCCGTTCGCCGTCACCGAAGAAGGCGATGCGCATCCCAACTTCAAGCGCGTGCTGGCTGAAGCGACGCCCGACGACATCGTCGAGTTCGTCAGCGTGACGGGACTGCCCGCGCGCGCCGTGAAAACGCCCTGGCTGATGCGCTATCTGCGCAACGAAACAAAAATTCGCGAGAAGATCGGCGCGCTCAAACAAGTCTGCCCGACCGCGCTCGAGTGCCTCAGCGTGTGCGGCATGCGCGACGGAATCGAGAAATTCGGCCACTTCTGCATCGATACGCGGCTCGCCGCGGCGTTGCGCGGCGACGTGGCCAATGGTCTGTTCTTCCGCGGCCGCGAAGCGTTGCCGTTCGGCGCGGCAATACGCAGCGTGCACGATCTGATCGAATTGCTGCTGACCGGCGCGACGCGACCGGCTGTCGCAGGGCGATGGGCGTACTCGCTGGGTTGATGCGGGTCAACGCGGAGCCTGGCGAGACCCTCGACAATCCCCGCACGCAAACAAACACTCGGGGAAGCACATGAAGCACTCGCTCAGGAAAAAAATCAAGGTGGCCGCCGTCGCGTCGAGTCTGCTATGCGCGGGCGCTCTGGCTCAGCAGGCGCATGCAGCCGGTGACGACCAGATGAACGGCATTCATGCCGGCGACGTCCTGGTGCGTCTGCGCGCGATCAGCATCATGCCGAACGTGGAGACCAGCCAATCGCTGTCGGCGCTGAATGTGGGCGTCAACAATGCAATCGTGCCGGAGCTGGATCTGACGTACATGATCCGCGATTACCTCGGCGTCGAGCTGATTCTGGCCACCTCGCGCCATCAGCTCACATCGAGCCTCGGCAATCTCGGCGGCGTGAACGTGTTGCCGCCCACGCTGCTGTTGCAATATCACTTCAATCACGCGGGGCGCATTCGTCCGTATGTCGGCGCGGGTATCAATTACACGTACTTCTACAACAACGGCCTGAACGCCGGCGGCCAGCCGATCTCGATCACCAATCACAGCTTCGGCCCGGCGCTGCAAGCCGGCGTCGACGTGCAGGTGACCAGGTCGCTGTTCGTCAACGCGGACATCAAGAAAATCTGGATGCACACCGATGCATCGCTCGGCGGTCAGTCGCTCGGTCGGCTGAGTATCGACCCAGTGGTGGTCGGCCTGGGCGTCGGTATGCGGTTCTGATGACAGCCTTGTCAGGCTCGGCGCTCAAAATTAGCGCTCAAAAAAACGCCGGGATATCCCGGCGTTTTTAATGGCAAGCGCGAAACGAACCCAACGGAGGTCACAGCTTGTCATATTTGAAGCGCATTGCCGTGCCATCCTGCTGGATCCGGACCCACACAGCGTGCTTTTCCTCGTCGCTGAGGAACACCCAGTTGGACACTTCGGCTGCGGTGCGGCCGCAGCCCTTGCAGACTTCGTCGAAGAGCGTGGAACAGACGCCGATGCACGGGCTGTCGGGAAGATCGTGGAGATTCGAAGCCATCGGAAACCTTGGGCGGGAAGCGGAGTTCCGCTATGTTAACCGATGCGGCGCATGCGTCTTGCCGTCGCAAGGAAGGGCGCAATGAGGAACGCGGCCCAGCGTCAAACGACGCCGTGCCGAGCGGTGTCGTCGCGCGTCATCGGGAGATGCTAAGAGAATACTTACAAAATAGCTTCGTTCGCATAGGGATCGGGCAGAAACGGATCGAGCAGAGCAAACAAAAAACCTTCTTTGTCCCGCTTTGTCTTTCCGTCAGCTATTTGTGCACCGTGAAACGGCAGTCCGTTGATCGTCGCTCAGACAATAGCCGATGCGCATAGGCGCCCGACGTCAACCGTCGACCCCAACCGTCGACGGTTACACTCGCGTGACCGAAGCGAGCCCGGCTGCGAACCCAGCGGCGAGCCCAGCGGCGAACCCGGAGCGCGAACCCCGCGCACGCAGCACGCGCAACGTGACAACGCGATCGCACCGGGACGGCCACTGGTGTTTTTTTCGGGTAGACACGGGCTGATAACTCGCTAAAATTGCGCCCATTTTGTAGCCGCGCGGCTTACGCTGTACCGTTTGCGCGACAACCTGGCATTTTTTTTGAAGCGCGCAATAATTGATGGTAGTTTTCGGGTTTTTCAGGGGAGCCGCGGGTGATGTTTCGCGGCGTGAGTGAGGACGAGTCCGGCTCGGGCCGGTCAGGATCGGAGAACGGGATGAAAAAACGAGTAGTAGGGCAAGTGGCGGCGCTGGTCTTGTGCGCGGCGCCCTGGTTGACAGCCGTTGCGAAAGACACGCAGCTGAATGTGTATAACTGGTCCGATTACATCGCGAAGGACACCATCCCGAACTTCACCAAGCAGACCGGCGTCCAGATCAAGTACGACAACTACGATAGCGACGACACGCTGCAAGCCAAGCTCCTTACCGGCCATTCCGGCTACGACATCGTCGTGCCGACCAGCAACTACGCCGGCAAGCAGATCTCCGCAGGCATCTTCGCGCCGCTCGACAAATCGAAGCTGCCGAACCTGAAATATCTCGACCCGTCGCTGATGGCGCTGGTGGCCGGCGCCGATCCGGGCAACAAGTACACGGTGCCCTGGGCGTACGGTACGACCGGCCTCGGCTACAACGTCACCAAGGCGCAGCAGATCCTCGGCAAGAACGTGCCGCTCGACAACTGGGACGTTCTCTTCAAGCCGGAAAACATTTCGAAGCTGAAAGCCTGCGGCGTGTCCGTGCTCGACGCACCGGACCAGATGTTCGCCGCCGCGCTGCACTACATCGGCAAGGATCCGATGAGCACGAACCCGGCCGACTACCGCGCCGCGCTCGCGATGATGAAGAAGATCCGCCCGTACATCACGCAGTTCAACTCGTCGGGTTATATCAACGATCTGGTGGGCGGCGACGTGTGCTTTGCATACGGCTGGTCGGGCGACGTCGTGATCGCCAAACATCGCGCGGTCGAAGCGAAGAAGGCCTACAAGATCGAGTACTACATTCCGAAGGGCGGCGCGCCGGTGTGGTTCGACGTGATGGCGATTCCGAAGGACGCGAAGAACAAGGAAGCCGCGCACGAGTGGATCAACTACATCGAGACGCCACAGGTGCACGCCGCGATCACCAACGCCGTCTACTATCCGAGCACCAACCTCGAAGCGCGCAAGTACGTGGACAAGGACGTGGCGAGCGACCCGGCCGTGTATCCGCCGCCTGAAGTCATCAAGACCCTGTTCCTGCTCAAGCCGTTGCCGCCGGAAATCCAGCGGCTGCAAACGCGGCTGTGGACTGAATTCAAGTCCGGCCGCTGACCCGCGGCCAGAGTGAACGGGTAAGCATCATCATGAAGCCCTCGGTGTCCACCGGGGGCTTTGTTCGTCAAACGCCGGAGTGAAGCAGCATTATGATGAGTAGTGACCAGACGGGCGTGCTGGCGGGGGCTGTAGCACGGTCCCCGAGCCATCTCGCCGTTGCGGACGACGCCGCGGACAATTTCGTGCAGATCGTCGACGTCGTGAAAAAATTCGGCGAGACCGTGGCGGTCAAGCAGGTCAGTCTGTCGGTGAAAAAGGGCGAACTGTTCGCACTGCTCGGCAGTTCCGGCTGCGGCAAGTCGACCTTGCTGCGCATGCTCGCAGGCCTCGAAACCGTGACCTCGGGCAAGATTCTGATCGACGGCGAAGACCTCGCGCAGTTGCCGCCGTACCGCCGCCCGACCAACATGATGTTCCAGTCGTACGCGCTCTTTCCGCACATGACGGTCGAGGCCAACGTCGCCTTCGGCCTCAGGCAGGAAGGCGTGCCGAAAGCCGAGATGAAAGAGCGTGTGCAGAACACGCTCGAACTGGTGCAGATGACCCGCTTCGCGAAGCGCAAGCCGCATCAGCTCTCCGGCGGTCAGCAGCAGCGTGTGGCGCTCGCGCGCTCGCTGGTCAAGCGGCCCAAACTCCTGTTGCTCGACGAGCCGATGTCCGCGCTCGACAAACAGATCCGTCAGCGCACCCAGATCGAACTGGTCAACATTCTCGACAAGGTCGGCGTGACCTGCATCATGGTGACCCACGACCAGGAAGAGGCGATGACGATGGCCGGCCGCCTTGCCGTGATGAGCGAAGGCGAGATCGTCCAGCTCGGCACGCCGCACGCAGTGTACGAATTTCCGAACTGCCGCTTTTCAGCCGAGTTCATCGGCTCGACCAATCTGTTCGAAGGCCGTACCGTCGAGGACGAGCCCGATCACGTGTTCATCGAAACGCCCGATCTGCCGTGCCGCCTCTACGTGAGTCACGGCATCAGCGGGCCGCTCGGCATGCCGGTGACGATCTCGGTGCGGCCCGAGCGTATTGCGCTCACGCGCAAGCCGCCTGAAGGCGCGTACAACTGGGGCAAGGGCGTCGTCACGAATATCGCGTACATGGGCGGCTATTCGCTGTATCACGTGAAGCTCGAGGCCGGCAAAACGGTGATTGCGAACGTCACGAGCCTCGCCTTGACGGAGATCGATCCGCCCACCTGGGGCGACGAAGTGTATGTGCGCTGGAGCGCATCGGCCGGCGTGGTGCTGACATCATGAAGCGCCTGGTGAGTTCTCTGGCAGCGTGGCCGGTGCGCCGCTTCAACCTGACCGGCCGCACTGCGGTGGTGGCCGGGCCGTTCACCTGGCTGCTGCTGTTTTTCCTCGTACCGTTCCTGCTGGTCGTGAAGATCAGCTTCGCCGATTTGCAGCTCGGCATTCCGCCGTATACGGAACTGACGACCTATACGGACGGCGTGATTCACGTCGCGCTCGATCTGTCGCATTACGCGTTTTTGCTGACCGACAGCCTGTATTTCGCGACCTATGTGAATTCCGTGGTGGTGGCGGCGATATCGACCTTGCTGTGTTTGCTGATCGGTTATCCGATGGCGTACTACATCGCGCGTTCGAATCCGGCGAGGCGCAATCTGCTGATGATGGCGGTGATGCTGCCGTTCTGGACGTCGTTTCTAATTCGCGTATATGCGTGGATCGGGATTCTGAAGAACAACGGTTTGCTGAACAACTTTCTGATGTCGACCGGCTTGATTCATACGCCGGTCGAGCTGTACCACACGAATACCGCGGTTTATATCGGCATGGTGTACTCGTACCTGCCGTTTCTCGTGATGCCGCTGTACGCGCACCTGGTGAAGATGGACATGACCTTGCTGGAAGCCGCCTACGACCTCGGCGCGAAGCCGTGGAAGGCGTTCTGGCAGATCACCTTGCCGCTGTCGAAGAACGGCATCATCGCCGGTTGTTTGCTGGTGTTCATCCCGGCGGTAGGCGAGTACGTGATTCCCGAATTGTTGGGCGGCGCGAACACGCTGATGATTGGCCGCGTGATGTGGAATGAGTTTTTCGACAATGCCGATTGGCCGATGGCGTCTGCCGTGACGTGTGCGATGGTGTTGTTGCTATTGGTGCCGATGGCATTTTTCCAATACGCGCAGGCTAAGGCGATGGAGGAAGGGCGCTGATGAAGCCGAACCGGATTTTGCAGTTCATTGCATTGGGGATTGGGTTTTTGTTTCTGTATGTTCCGATCGTGAGTCTGGTTGTGTATTCGTTCAACGAATCGCAGCTGGTCACCGTGTGGACGCGCTTTTCGACGCGCTGGTATGCGGCGTTGCTGCACGATGACGAATTGATTGCCGCCGCGTGGTTGTCTTTGCGGGTGGCTTTGTTGACGGCGTTTGCTTCCGTGGTGATCGGCACGTGGGCCGGGTTTGTGCTCGCGCGAATGGGACGGTTTCGCGGCTTCACGCTCTATACCGGGATGATCAATGCACCGCTGGTGATTCCCGAGGTGATTCAGGGGATTTCGCTGCTGCTGTTGTTCATCGAAATGGCCAAGTGGCTGGGATGGCCCGCCGGGCGTGGCATTTTCACGATCTGGATCGGGCACGTAATGCTGTGTATTTCTTATGTGGCCATCATCGTTCAGTCCCGCGTGAAGGAATTGCATCCTGCTCTTGAAGAAGCGGCGCTCGATCTTGGCGCTACGCCGGTCAGGGTGTTTTTCTCCATTACGTTGCCGCTGATTTCGCAGGCGCTCGTGTCCGGGTGGCTGTTGTCATTCACTCTGTCGATCGACGATCTGGTTTTGTCGGCGTTCCTGTCGGGTCCTGGGTCGACTACCCTGCCACTGGTGGTTTTCTCCCGTGTTCGGCTTGGGTTGAATCCCGAGATGAATGCGCTTGCTACTCTGTTCATTGCCGTCGTCACGGTTGGGGTCGTGGTGGGGAATTACTTCATGCAGAGAGCCGAGAGGAAGAGGGCCGTTATGGCGGTCTAGGTTTTTTGCGTCTGACGCCTGATTGCGTCGCGCGCACAATGCCCAGCGCCTGCATGAACGAATCGATGAAGCGCCGGTAGGTCGGCAGATTCATCGTTTCGATCGCGCCGGAAGTCGAGCGCAGCGGACCTGTTACGCCGAACGGCGGCAGATCGAGACGGATCGCGCGATTCGCGCGCTTGAGGTCGTCGGCGACGCGATTCCACGTATGCAGCGAGAACGCAAAACCATGAATCGTCACGAATCAATGCACATCGACGCGCATCAAGGCGCAAAGCGATAATCGCGCGGCCGCACGCGGCGCGTGCGCTTGCGAAAACTGAACGTGAAGCCAGGCCAGATCGCGGTCACCTTGCCGCTCTTCGTCTGATACCAGCTATGGCAGCCGCTCGCCCAGACGGAGTGCTGCATCTCTTTCTGCAAACGCGCGTTGAAGTCGCGCTGCACGTCGGGCCGCAGATTCATCGTGCGCGCGCGGCGCCGGCGCAGTTCGCGCAGGCAATCGGCGATGTATTGCACCTGCGACTCGATCATGTAGATCATCGAATTGTGACCGAGGCCGGTGTTCGGGCCGGCCATCATGAAGAAGTTCGGGAAGTTCGCAATGCTGGTGCCGAGGTACGCTTGCGGGCCGTCGTGCAGCCACATCGCACCGAGATCGGCGCCGCCGATGCCGGTCACGTCGAACGGCGCACCGACGTCGTTGACCTGGAAGCCCGTGCCGCAAATGATCGCGTCGGCGGGGTGATGCGCGCCGTCCTCGGTCACGATGCCGTCGGCGACGATCTCGCGGATGCCGGCCGTCACCACGTCGACGTTCGGCTGACCGAGCGCCGGATAATAGTCGCTCGACAACAGCACGCGCTTGCAGCCGAGCCGGTAGTTCGGCGTTAACCTGGCGCGCAGCACCGGGTCCTTGACGCGCCGTTCCAGATAGCTCAGACCGAACTTCATCGGAAACTTCATCAGCTTCGGATTGACGACGAACGCAATCGCGCGCGATTCGAGTTGCCAATAGATGGCATTGCGCACGAAACGCTGCGTGAACGGCAGATGGTGGAACAGCCAACGCGCGCGCGGGCCGATCGGTTTGTTGGGCTTCGGCATGATCCACGGCGCGGTGCGCTGGAACAGTTCGAGCCGGGCGACGCGCGGCTGGATCCGCGGCACGAACTGGATCGCGCTCGCGCCGGTGCCGATGACGGCGACGCGCTTGCCTTCGAGCGGATACGCATGGTCCCAGCGGGCCGAGTGAAACAGCTTGCCTTCGAAGCGCTCGAGCCCGGCGATTTGCGGCATGGCCGGCCGCGACAGCGGACCGCTCGCGGCGATCACGACATCGGCTTCGATGCTTTCGCGCTGGCCGTTCGCATCGATCTCGACGTGCCATATCTGCCGCGCTTCATCGAAGCGCGCGCCGCTCACGCGCGCGTTGCAGCGCACGAAACGCTCGACGCCGTACTTGCGCGCGCAATGCTTCAGGTACGCAAAGATTTCCGCCTGGCCGCTGAACGCGCGCGACCACGCCGGGTTGGGTTCGAAAGAAAACGAATACAGATGCGACGGCACATCACAGGCCGCGCCGGGATAGGCGTTGTCGCGCCACGTGCCGCCGATATCGCCGGCCGCCTCGTAGACCGTAAACGACGTGATGCCCATTCGCTGAAGACGAATCGCCATGCCGATGCCCGCGAATCCGCTTCCGACAATGGCAATGCGTGGCGTGGCAGATGAGGCAGGTGTCACGGCGGGTCTCCGGAGTTGGTCGAGGGACTGCAAAATTCAGGTGTCTGCAGGTTTCTACAGGTGTCTACTGCAGCCTGACGCGCAGGGTAGACAACTGTACACTTCGCGTCAAGATCGTTTAGAGTACGACAATTAAACGCACGTGTTTCGCGCCGATTGAAACCTCATGATATCCGTACCCGAAGCGGCGCCCGCCGCTGACTACGCCGCGGCCGGGCAGGAATTACCGCCCGGCAAGCGCAAGCTGATCGAAGCCGCGTTGCGCCTGACTGCGGGCGGCCGCAGTTTTGCGAGCCTGGGTTTGCGCGAACTGGCGCGCGAGGCGGGGTTGAATCCCAACACGTTCTATCGTCATTTCGACACGCTCGACGATCTGGCGCGCGAAGCGGTCGAATCGGTGAGCCGCCGCTTGCGGCCGATGCTGCGGCGCGAACGCTGGCTGGCCGCGCACGACGAGCCGCATAGCGTGCCGCGCCGCGCCTGCCTGGCGTTTTTCGAGTTCGCGCTGGAAAGCCGCGAAGTCTTCCGCAGCGCGCTGGCCGAGTATCACGGCACCTCGCCGGCGCTGCGCGAAGCGGTGCGTGCGAACCTCCACGAGGTGTCGGCGGAAATGGCGGACGACGTCGTGCAGTTGAATCTGATGCCGGCGCTAGCCCGCGAGACTATCGACGAAGTCTGCACGCAGATCGTGCTGCAACTGTTTCATCTGTCGGATGAATACATCGCCGCCAATGCCGCGCGCCGGGAAGCCCTGATAGCTTATGCGGAGCGTTTCATCGTCAGGCTGTTTGCGGGGTCCGTGCTGCTCGCGCAACACGAAGCGGCGAGGGCGTAGAGAGGAAGCGCAAAAAAACAGGCTCCGTGAAGGAGCCTGTTTTCATTGATGGCGTACCGAAAGCGCGTGCTCTGGTCGTGCTCAGGTATCGTTCCAGCCGCCGGAGTCGTCGTTGCTGCCCAGATCGACGCCGCCGCCGCTGTTGTCGTTCCAGTCGTTCGAACCCTCGCCGAAATCGAGCCCGCCACCATTGCCGCCTTCGTTGCCGCCGCGGCGACGCGTTTCGTCATCGACGATCACATCGCGTTCGACCACGCGTTCACGGCCGGAATTCAGCGCTTCGCCGAGCAGCACGCCGGTCAGCAAGCCGCCCATGCCGCCGCCGAAACCGCCGCCGCCTTGCTGCACGATCACCTGCGGCTGTTGCTGATAAGGGCCTTGCTGCGGATAGGGCGCTTGCGGCGGATTGCCGAAACGCTCGGCTTCCTGCGCATACGGCGACTGCGGTGTGCTGGCGGCGGCCGGCGCGGCATACGGATCGGGCCGCCCGTCAGCGCGTGCGCGCAGGCTGGCGATGCGCTGCTCCAGTTCGTCCAGCTGATACGGCGGCACCGGGTTCTTGCCGTTCGACAGCGTTTCCATGAGGCCGCGCAGCTGTTCTTCGGTCGCTTCGACTTCCTTCTCCAGCGCTTCATGCCCTTGCACGGTGGAGAGCTTGACGTCGAGCTTCAACGAACGCACGGCGTTCAACATGTCGGTCGCTCGTTTGAGTTGCACGCGACGATCGTCGTCGGCGCGCGAATCGTCTTGCGAGCGGGCGCGGCGCAGTGTCCAGCGCAGCACCAGCGCGATCACGCCGATGACGAGAATGATGCCGATCCACGAGCCGATCCCCGGACCATGCCGTTGCGGCGCCTGCGACACCATCGCCGACTGTTGCTGCACGGCCGGCGTGTTCTGTTGCACGAACGGGTTAGCCGCGCGATTCGTGGTGTTGCCGCCGGCACGTTCCGCGTCCTTGCGGATGCGCGCTTCGGTTTGCGCGAAACGGGTCGGGTCGGTGAAGCGGATTTGCGGGTCGAGCGTCTTGGCCTGTTGGACCTGGGCGAGCGCGTCGGCATAACGGCCTTCGCGATCGAGCACCTGGCTGTACAGATAGTGCGCGCGGGCATTGTTCGGATGCGCTTGCAGCACTTCGCTCAAGCCTGCGCCGGCTTGTTGCCAGTTGCCTTGCGACATCGCGGATTCGATCTGCTGAACCGTCGGGACGGCGAACGCCGCGGCCGACGCCAGCAGCAGTGAAGCGAACGCGGTTGCGAGAAATTTTTTCATGTACGGGCCGGGCGCTGCGCGCCCGTCTCCTTGGCAATCGATTCCGGCGGCCGGCGATCCGGCGGCCGGCGATCCGGTTAATACGCATGTGGCGGGGGTGCCGGAATACGCCCGGAACGCCGGTAAAACTCGCAGCGTCGCACCATGCGGACGCTGCCTGACAGCTTACTGCGAACTGGCTCTGCGCCATCCCGCCAACACAATTACTGGGCCGGCGTATTGATCTGTTTCTTCAACGCTTCGAGACGGTCTTCGACCGACGGGCCGCGGTTCAGATCCGCGAGTTTGTCGTCGAGCGCCTTGCCGCTCTTCACGTCAGCCGAATTCAGACGCGCGTCGGAACGGGCATTGGACAGCGCGACCTTGTCTTCCAGCTTCTGGAAATCTTCGGACAGATTCTGGCCGCCGATACCACCCAACGCGGTTGCCGCGACGTCCTTGGCCTGAGCGATCTGCTGCTTGGCTTGCAGAATGTTCGAGCGTGCGTTCAGGTCGTTACGGCGGGCGCGCATGTCTTCGATCTGACTCTTCAACTGTTCAACCGAAGGTTCCAGCGTGGTCAGCTCCTTGGCCAGCGCGTCGCGTTCGGCTTCGGCGGTGGCTTGCGCGCCGAGGGCTTCACGCGCCAGCGCTTCGTCGCCGGATTGCAGCGCGCGCTTGGCGCCGTCTTCGTATTTCTTCGCCTTGTCCGCGGCAACATCGCGCTTGCTTTGCTGCGTGGCCACTTGCGCCTGAATCTCGATCAGCGAGTTCTCCGCTTTAGCGATGCTGTCGTCGAGTTCGCGCACGATCTGGCGCGAGTCGCGCGACGGGTCTTGCACCGAATCGGCTGCATCGTTCAGGAGACCTTTAAGCGTGCGCGAAATGCTGTCAAAAAGCGACATGAAAACCTCCAAAGAATGTAATCGGCGCTGAATAAATCCCAGCGCGCTTAACTGCTTTTCAACTGTTACTTTACGCCGCTGCGCACGAAGCTGCGCAAGCGGTCGCACCGGATTTCGGGGCGCATGCGCCGATTGCAATAGCGGCGCCGTAAATTGTCCGGGTTCGTAAAATCGGGTTTGCAAACAGTGCCCAGCTGTTAAAACGCGCGACGGGAATTCAGCTGCTCGCGGATATTACACCACGCAATCTCTTAAAAACGTCTTAAAGGGCATGACGAGGCAATCGCGAACTCTGCTCGCCATCGGTGTCGCGAATGTGAAATTATGATCGCGTGTCAAGCGCACGCTCGAGCAGGCGCCGCACGCGGGCGGCGCAGTGCGGCGTTGCCGCATGAGCTGCGCCTGGAGGCCGCCTGGCGTGTGCGTTGCCAATATGCCGCTGCCGGGAGGCGAGGCGGTTCGACTGTTTCACCTTGCAATGCCGAAAGCCTCGCAATGTCATGATGCGACGATGCGCAATCGCTGATTGCTGATTTTCCGGCGCATCGTTCCCGCATGACGCCATTCATGGCGTCATGCAACGCCGTTCACGCAAAGCGGCCGCCTTCGGTGCTCGGGTCGCCGTGCGGATCGGCTTCGTCGCGAGCGGCGGAGTCGAGGCGCGGGCGCTTGAGCACGCTGAGCGGCTGCACTTCCGTTTTCGTTTCTTCCGTCGCCGATCCGGCTGTTGCCGCCGCTTTGGCCGCAGTGACGCGCGCCACGGCTTCGGCTGCCGCGGCGGCTTCTTCGTCGGCTGCGGTGGCGGCGAGGGCGGCTAGTACGCCGGCCGGCAGCAGGGGCGCAGGGTTTGCAGCGGCGGGCGTGTCCGGCAATTCATCCGCATGCGGCGCGGCAACGCCGTCTGCCGGCGCGGCGGAATGGCTGCCGTCTCGTGTTTGCAAGGCGGCCGGCAGCGCCGCCCGCGCGTGCCGCGTGCCGCGCGCGACCCGTTGCAGCGCCGCGTCGAGCGCGTCCGGCTCGCGCGGCGCGCGCAGCCGGTCGACGATACTGGCCGCTTTCACCTGTTCGCTGGTCGCCCCGAAGCTCAGTACCGCGCGCCGCATCAGTTCGCTGACGCTAATGCCCAGATTGTCGGCGGCGGCGGTGATCGCGCGTTTCTGCGCGGTCGTGACGAATACGACGATGCGTTCGCTGGGCTTGTTCATGGTCGGCTCGCATATTTGTTGGCATTGGCGGTTTATCGCGTGCGTTGGGCGTAGGCCGTTCACGCGCGTCGATGGTGACTCATGCGCCGGGTCCATCATATGACGAGTCGTGCCGATGCGAAACGGGCGCGGCATGAAAATGCCGCCGCATCAACGAGTTGTAACGTTTCCGGCGGGCTTGTCCACAGGCCTTTCAACATTTTCTGTTGATAACCCGGGGCAGATGGCGCAGAACGGCGGCGCGGGCCCCGCAACAGGCGCAAAACAAGCAGCGCGAAGGGAATTCTTACAAAAAAACTGTCTTGGACGGCGCTTGATTTCTTTAAAATGCGCTGTTACGTTGCGCCGGACACCGTCCCAGGCGCGCCGTGCGGCCGCCCGGGGCGTAGGGCCGCATGCCGTTTTTGCGCCTCATGCGGTCCGTTTGTTTGTGTCGTTTTTTGCCGCGTATGCTGCCGGTGCCGTGAACCTTGAATTCGGGCTGTGGCAAGCAGACGGTAACGGCGTCCTCACGCTAAGACGCGACGACCGATCCCTGCGCGCGCCGCGAGCGTGCGCAGAAGGCGTTCAGTCACGCGCCCACTATTCCAGTCATGCCAATCATCAAACGACCGCATTCTGCACATTCTCCGGCTAGTGAAAACCGGGACTCCTACCACCGCACTCCAGGACGCAATGCCGCCTCGCGCGACGCCGAAGACGGCCGCCGTTCGTTCGGCGCCTCCATCGCGCTCTGGTTCGTCGGCTTGCTGGCGACGATCGCTGTGGTCGGCGCGCTGATCATCGGCTATGCACTGGTGGTGATGGGGCCGCAACTGCCGTCGCTCGACGCACTGACCGACTACCGCCCGAAAGTGCCGCTGCGGGTCTACACCGCGGATCACGTGCTGATCGGCGAGTTCGGCGAAGAGCGGCGCAGCATCGTGCGCTTCCAGGACATTCCCGACCAGATGAAGAAAGCCGTGCTGGCGATCGAAGACTATCGCTTCTATGAGCACGGCGGCGTCGACTTCCTGGGCATTCTGCGCGCGGGCACGGCCGACCTGATGCACGGTGGCGCCTCGCAGGGCGCGAGCACGATCACGATGCAGGTGGCGCGCAACTTCTTCCTGTCGAGCGAGAAGACCTACACGCGCAAGATCTACGAAATGCTGCTCGCGTACAAGATCGAGCGTGCGCTGACCAAGGATCAGATTCTCGAGCTGTACATGAACCAGATCTATCTGGGCGAGCGCGCTTACGGCTTTGCCGCGGCTGCGCGCGTGTACTTCGGTAAGGATCTGAAAGACATCTCGCTGGCTGAAGCGGCGATGCTGGCCGGCCTGCCGAAGGCGCCGTCGGCGTACAACCCGGTGGTCAATCCGAAGCGCGCGAAGATCCGTCAGGAATACATCCTGAAGCGCATGCTCGAACTGAAATACATCAGCCAGGATCAGTACGACCAGGCCGTCAAGGAAGAGATTCACACCCGGAACCCGGGCAACGAATACAGCGTGCACGCCGAGTACATCGCCGAAATGGTCCGGCAGATGATGTATGCGCAGTACAAGGACGAAACCTATACGCGCGGCCTGAACGTCACCACCACGATCGATTCCGCCGACCAGGACGCCGCTTACCGCGCGGTGCGCAAGGGCGTGATGGATTACGAGCGGCGTCATGGCTATCGCGGGCCGGAAGGTTTCGTGCAACTGCCCGCACCGGGCGACGACCGCGACCAGACGATCGACGACGCGCTCACCGATCACCCCGACAACGGTGAAATCATCGCCGCGGTGGTGACGGACGCGAATCCGAAACAGGTGAAGGCGCAGCTGGTCGACGGCACCCAGGTGACCATCGCGGGCGACGGTCTGCGCTTTGCCGCGGGCGCATTGAGCGCGCGCGCGGCGGCTGCCGCGAAGATCAAGCCGGGTTCGATCGTGCGCCTCGATGCCGACGACAAAGGCAACTGGCAGATCACGCAACTGCCGCAAGTGGAGGGCGCACTGGTGTCGCTCACGCCGCAGGACGGCGCGATCCGTGCGCTGGTGGGCGGCTTCGATTTCAACAAGAACAAGTTCAACCACGTGACGCAAGCCTGGCGTCAGCCGGGTTCGAGCTTCAAGCCGTTCATCTATTCGGCGGCGCTCGATAAAGGACTTGGACCGGCGACGATCATCAACGACGCGCCGTTGTACTTCCCGTCGAGCACGCCGGGCGGCGACGCGTGGGAGCCGAAGGACGACGACCAGCCGGATGGTCCGATGCCGATGCGCATCGCGCTGCAGAAGTCGAAGAACCTGGTGTCGATCCGCATCCTGTCGTTCATCGGCACCAGGTATGCACAAGACTTCGTGACGCAGCGTTTCGGTTTCGACGCCGACAAGACGCCGCCGTATCTGCCGATGGCGCTCGGCGCGGGGCTCGTCACGCCGCTGCAATCGGCTGGAGCGTATTCGGTGTTCGCGAACGGCGGCTACCGGATCAATCCGTATCTGATCAACGAGGTCACCGACGCGCGCGGCGAGCCGCTGTCCAAAGCCCAGCCGCTGACCGCCGGCCGCGATGCGCCGCGCACGCTCGAACCGCGTAACGCGTACATCATCAACAGCCTGCTGCATTCGGTCGCGACCGCAGGGACGGGCGCGGGCACCAACGTGCTGCATCGTTCGGATCTGCAGGGCAAAACCGGTACGACCAACGACGCGAAGGACGGCTGGTTTGCCGGCTATCAGCAATCGCTGGTGGCGGTTGCGTGGATGGGCTACGACCAGCCGAAGAGCCTCGGCAGCCGCGAATTCGGCGCACAGCTCGCCTTGCCGATCTGGGTCGAGTACATGCAGCGCGCGTTGCGCGGCGTGCCGCAGGACGAACCGGCGCAGCCGGACGGCGTGTCGGTGGTCGATGGTGAACTGTTCTACACCGACATGACGCCTGGCAATGGCTTTGTCGCGAGCATCGGCCTTGACTCGGCGAATCCGACCGCCGGCGTGAGCGACGCGGTCGGCGGCGTGGGGCCGGCGGGCATGACGCCGCCGGCGGTGCCGCCGCCGAGCGTCTCGTCGAACGAGAAGAAACAGATCCTGGATCTGTTCGAAACGACCAAACCCTGAGGCAGCCTTGAGGCAGCCTTTAGGCCACCTTGCGGCAAGCTTGAAAACCTTGAGGCAAGCTTGAAAACCTTGAGGCAAGCTTGAAAACCTTGAGGCAACCTTGCGGCAGTGCGAGCGTCCGGGTTGCGATGGCTCGGACGCCGTAATAAAAAAGCAAGCTTAGGCTTGGGGCGTGCGCATAGTTGTCTGGCGGGCGTTTGCAGATGTTCACGGGCGGGCTCGCCGGCAGATTTTGTGGCGGCCTGCGCGGTGTGTTTTAATCACGCCTGCGGTGCTTTTATGGGTCCCGCAGAGACGCTCGATTCCTAACCAGTTTCAGCTCCCAGCACCGCTGCGTTTCGCCGCGAGCGAGACGTACTTCTTCGAACCAGGCGCCGCGTGAGACCCGGTATGACGCGCGCACAAGCCACTTCGTCCGTCAGCAGCTGTCGTGCTGCTGCGGCCGGCGTGTTTGCCATCCAGCATCCACCGGGTCCCACTCGTGAAAAGTCGAATACTCATCTGTCTGATGACAGCGCTGCTGCGCGTGCTTGCCTTCTTGCCGTACGGCGTCGTCGCGCGGATCGGCACTGGCATCGGCGCGCTGCTCTATCGCATTCCGAGCGCACGCCGCCGCGTCGTGCATACCAATCTCAAACTGTGTTTCCCGGACATGAGCGATGACGTGCGCGAACGCCTTGCACGCGCGCATTTCTGTCATGTGATCCGCAGCTACGTCGAACGCGGGCCGCAATGGTTCGGCAATGCCCAGGCGCTCGAGCGTCTCGTCGAAGTGGAGAGCGCGATCGATCTCGCCGACATTCAGGCCCAGCCGACGATTTTTGTCGGCTTCCATTTTGTCGGCATCGAGGCGGGCTGCATGATGTATTCGACGCGGCACCCGGTCGCCTCGCTGTACACGCCGATGTCGAATCTATTGCTGGACGCAATGGCCAAGCGTCAGCGCGGCCGCTTCGGCACCGAGATGATTCCGCGCAGCGATAGTGTGCGGCGCGCGCTGCGGGTGCTGCGCGAGGGCAAGCCGGTGATGCTGGCGGCGGATATGGATTTCGGTTTGCGCGATTCGGTGTTCGTGCCGTTCTTTGGCGTGCCGGCTTGCACGCTGACTTCCGTGTCGCGGATGGCGCGCGCGGGTAATGCGCGGGTGGTGCCGTTTGTTACCGAGGTGCTGCCGGACTATCGCGGCTATAAGCTGACTATTTTCGAGGCGTTGAGCGATTTTCCGTCCGATGATGCCGCCGTCGACGCGCGGCGGATTACGGCTTTTCTTGAGACTCAAGTGAGACGGATTCCTGATCAATATTATTGGGTGCACAAGCGGTTTAAGAATCGGCCGGTGGGGGAAGCAGGGGTTTATTGATGGTCTTTTGCGCGTGGCAGCTGGTTTTTTTGCCTATGGCGGCGTACAACCATAGCGCCGCGCGAGCAAAAACATCTGAAACGGAATTCAAAGCGCACTCAAGCACTCAAGCACTTAAACACTCTGTCCTAAGCTTATCAACAGGCCTTTCAACAAAATCTGTGGATAAGCGAGCCACTCGCAAATCTGCCAGTCGGCCGCGCCTGGCAAGAAATCGTCATTGCACTCGCGGACACCGCGAACGACAAACCGATCTGCATCAAGCACTTAAGCTCATTGCCCCATGGTTATCAACAACCCTGTCAACACAAACTGGGGATAACTCCGCAACCGTCGTTACGGAATCCCAGGTTTAGTTGGTTGTGGGCGCACCCGCATTCGCTGCCGGACCCGCCGGCACCACCGTCGCAGCGGACGGCGCCGACTCCACTGGCGGATTGCCCATCGCCTGAAACAACGCCGCCGTATCCGTCAGCCGCGCGCTGGTATAGCGGATCTCATCGAGTCGCGCGTTGCGAAACTGCTGCTCGCTCGAACGAGCCGACGATACCGGTACGGCGCCCAACCGATAGCGCCCCGACGTCTCCTCGAAAATCCCCTGCGCCGAGCGCGCCGCAACGTTCGCTGCGTCGAGCGCCTGCGTGTCGTGCTGAAGCGCGGCGAGCGTATCGGCGACGTTCTGAAACGCGGTCAACACGGTTTGCCTGTATTGCGAAACCGTGGCGTCATACGTGTCCATCGCCGCGCGGCGCTGGGCGACCAGTGCGCCGCCATGAAAGAGCGGCTGCGACAGCGACGCGCCGATGCTCCAGATCGCACCGGCGCCCGACAGCGCCACCGGCCAGCTAAAGCCGCCTTGTCCCATCGATGCGCTCAGCGACAGGCTAGGGAACATCTGCGCCGTCGCGACGCCGACCTCGGCCGCCGCCGCCTTCAACGCGGCGTCCGCAGCCTGGATGTCGGGGCGCGTGCGCAACAGTTCGGACGGCACCACCACGGGCACCTGTTCGGGCACATGCAGTTGCGCCAGATCGAGGTCGTCGGGAGCGGCGTCCGGCGTGCGGCCGAGCAGCACGGCCAGCGCGTGGCGCGTGGTCAGCCACTGCTGCTTCAGACCCGGCAAGCTGGCGGACAAACTGGCCGCGCTTTGTTGCGCGCTCAGCTGGTCGGCGTGCGAGACCGCGCCGAGCGCGTAGCGCCGCTGCGTGTCGCGCGCCTGATCGCCGGCGATCGTCACAAGCCGCTCGGTCGTGTCGATCTGCGCATGCAACGCGGCACTGGTGATCGCCGCCGTGACGATGTTGGCAGCCAGCGTGCGGCGCGCGGCATCGAACTGATACGCCTGCACGTTCACGCGCGCGGCAAGCGCGGCATCCGCGAGCCGCGCCGCGCCGAACAGGTCGAACGTGTAGTGCGCCTGCAATTGGCCGACGAATATGTTGTACAGGAACGTATTCGGGCCGGCCTCGGGAATCGCAAGCGCGCGGTTGCGGGTCGCCTGACCGCCCGCGTCGATGGTCGGCAGCATCGAACTGCCGATCTGCGCGCGCAGCTGCTCGCGCGCGGCGGCGAGGTTCTTGTCGGTGGCGGCCAGCGTCGGGCTGTTGCGCAAGCCTTCGTCGACCAGTGCATCGAGCGCATCCGACCGATAAAGCTTCCACCATTCGGGCACGGGTTTCGCACCGGCCACGAACTGCTGCGTGACGCCTTGCGCGGCCACGGTCTGCGTCGGCTGCGCTTCGGCGCCGTAGTGGGCCGGCTGCGGCATCGCGGGCGGCGCGCCGCTCGGGCCGAACGAGCAGGCGGCGAGCGCGAGTGTCGCGGCGCTCAGCGCCGTGCTGCACCAGGGTCGAGGGAATGCAAAAGTAGCCATGGTCAATTCCCCGTATGCGTCGCGCCGGACGGCGCCGGCGGCTCGCGCTCGTCGCCGCGCACCCTGAACGACGCGGCGTACAGCGCGGGCAGATAGAACAGTGTGAGGATGGTCGCGCTCGTGATGCCGCCCATCAGCGCGGTGGCCATTGGGCCGAAGAAGTTCGAGCGCAGCAGCGGAATCAGCGCGAGCACGGCGGCCGCGGCGGTCAGCGTGATGGGCCGGAAACGCCGCACGGTCGCGCCGACGATCGCGTCGAAGCGCTTGTACCCGGCGGCGATGTCCTGCTCGATCTGGTCGACCAGAATCACCGAGTTGCGCATGATGATGCCGAACATCGCGATCACGCCAAGCATCGCGACGAAACCGAACGGCTTGCCGAACAGCAGCAGCGTCGGCACCACGCCGATCAGGCCGAGCGGCGCGGTCAGCACCACCATCAGCACGCGTGCGAAGCTCTGCAACTGGATCATCAGCAGCGTCAGCACCGCGATGATCATGATCGGCATCTGCGCGTTGATCGACGTCTGACCCTTGCCGCTTTCCTCGACCGAGCCGCCCACTTCGATCCGGTAGCCGACCGGCAGCGAGTCGCGAATCTGGCTCAAGGCTTTGTCCATGCTATGCGTGACGTCGATCCCTTGCGCGCCGGCAGCGACATCGGACTGCACGGTGATCGTCGGTTGCCGGTCGCGCTCCCAGATCACGCCGTATTCGAGATCGTTGCGCAAGTGGCCGAGCGTGCTGAGCGGCACCGGGCCGTTCGGCGTCGGCATTGCCAGCGTCAGGAGCTGGACTGGGTCGACGCGTTCCGATTTCGGTGCACGCAGATCGACGCTGATCAGCTTGTCGCGTTCGCGATACTGCGTGACCGTGTAGCCGGACAGCGTCATCGCGAGGAAGCTCGACACGTCTTCGGAACTCACGCCGAGTTCGCGCGCCTTCTTCTGATCGACTTCGAAACGCACCGAGCGCTCGGCGGGTTCGTCCCAGTCGAACTGGACGTTGCTGGTGCGGCGGTCGGCGCGCATCGTCGCGGCGACGCGCTCGGCGATCGAACGCACGGTGGCGATGTCGTCGCCGCTCACGCGGAACTGCACCGGATAGCCGACCGGCGGTCCATTCTCGAGACGCGACAGGCGCGTGCGGATCGCCGGAAACCGGTTGCGCAGTTCCGGTTCGAGCCACTGCGCGAGTTTCTCGCGGTCCTTGACGGACTTCGCCGTGATCACGAACTGCGCGAAATTCGGCTGCTGCAGTTGCTGATCGAGCGGCAGATAAAAACGCGGCGCGCCGGTGCCGACGAAGTCCACGGTGTGATCGATTTCGGGGCGGCCCACGAGCGCCTTTTCCAGGCGCTGCGCCTGCCGCAACGTCGCTTCGAACGATGCGCCTTCAGGCAGGCGCACATCCACCAGCAATTCCGGACGATCCGAGCTCGGGAAGAACTGCTGGGGCACGAGCGTGAAACCCGCCATCGCCGCGATGAACAGCGCGACGGTGATCGCCAGCACGACAAAGCGCCGCTCGATACACCAGCTGATCCAGCCGCGCAGGCGCGTGTAGAAGCGCGTGTCGTAGATGTCGTGCTCGTGATCGTCCGGCAGATGCCTCTCATGCGCCTCGCGTTTGCGCTCCGGCAGCATGTGATAGCCGAGCAGCGGAATCAGCACCACCGCGGCGAACCACGACGCGATCAGCGCGATCGCCGACACCTCGAAGATCGAACGTGTGTATTCGCCGGTGCTCGATTTCGCGAGCGCGATCGGCAGGAAGCCGGACACGGTCACGAGCGTGCCGGTCAGCATCGGAAACGCGGTGCTGGTGTACGCGTAGGCCGCGGCGCGCGTGCGGTTCCAGCCTTGCTCGAGCTTGACCGACATCATCTCGACCGCGATGATCGCGTCGTCGACCAATAGTCCCAGCGCCAGCACCAGCGTGCCGAGCGATACCTTGTGCAAGCCGATATCGAACAGATACATGCACAACGCCGTGAGCGCGAGCACGACCGGAATCGAGATCACGACCACCATGCCGGTGCGCACGCCCAACGACACGAGACTCACCACCAGCACGATCGCGATCGCCTCGGCGACCGCTTCGAGAAAGTCGTCGACCGAACGCGCGACCGCGTGCGGCATGCTCGACACTTCGACGAGATTCAGGCCGGCCGGCAGGTGCTTGCGCAGCTGCACCGTCTGCTGGTCGAGCGCCTTGCCCAGACGAATCACATCGCCGCCCGGCTGCATGGTCACGCCGATGCCGAGCACGACCTTGCCGGCGGAGCGCATTTGCGTGGCGACCGGGTCGTCGTAGCCGCGCCTGATCGTCGCGATGTCGCCGAGAAGGAACGAGCGGTTGTTGATGCGGATCAGCGTGTCGGCGAGCGCGGCGACGTCCTTGAACTGGCCGGTGGGGCGCACGAACACGCGGTCGTCGGTGGTGGTCAGCGTGCCGGCCTGCGAGACGCTGTTCTGCGAATTGATCGCCTGGCCGAGCTGCTGCGGCGAGATGCCAAGGCGCGTGAGTTGCGTGTTGGCGATCTCGATGTAAATGTGCTGATCCGGATCGCCGAAGTAATCGACCTTGCCGATGCCCGGCACGCGCAGCAGCATCGTACGCAGCTGATCCGCGTAATCGTGCAGTTGCGCGGCGGAAAAGCCGTCGCCTTCGAGCGTGTAGATGTTCGTGTAGACGTCGCCGAATTCGTCGTTGAAGAATGGGCCTTGAATGCCTGGCGGCAAGGTCGCCGCGATATCGCCGACTTTCTTGCGCACCTGATACCAGGTTTGCGGCACGTCCTTCACCGGTGCGGAGTCCTTCATTGTGAAGAACATCAGCGATTCGCCGGGGCGCGAGTAACTGCGCACGAAGTCGATGGCGGGCGTTTCCTGCAATTTCCGGCCGATGCGGTCGGTGACCTGTTCCTGCATCTGGCGCGCGGTCGCGCCAGGCCAGAAGGTGCGGATCACCATCACACGGAATGTGAAGGGCGGGTCTTCGGATTGCGCGAGGCGCGTGTACGCGAGGATGCCGAATGCGGTAGCGAGCGCGATCAGGAACACGACCAGCGCCTGATGGCGCAGCGCCCATGCGGACAGGTTGAAGCGTCCTTCTTCAGGCGTGGTGCTCATGAAGCGAAGTCCTCGGGATGCAGCGGCGGGATCACGTGGACTTTCTCGTCGGCGGTCACTGTGTGCACGCCTTGCAGCACGACGCGTTCACCGTCTTTCAGTCCCTGGGCGATGGCGATCGTACGCTCGTTGTAGCGCATCACGTCGACGCGTCGCAGTTCCAGCGTATCGGCGCTGGACGCGTTGCCGCCGGCGCGCACGACCCACACGGCCGGTTGCGTGCCGTCGTGGAATAGCGCGGTGGCGGGCAGGATGAACACGCTGTGCTGATTCGCCGATGCGTTCGCGGGCGACAACGCGATATCGGCCGTCATGCCGAGGCGCACGTCGGGGCCGGGATTGTCGAGCGTGAGTTTGGCGCGGTAGGTGCGGCTTTGCGGATCGGCGGCGGGCGACAGTTCGCGCACGCGCGCGGTGAAGCTGCGCCCCGGCAGCGCGGCCAGCGTGACCGTGGCGGTTTGCCCGACCGACAGCGCGGCCAGTGCGCTTTCCGGCACATCGCAGACCACGTCGACATCGCCGCTCCACGCGAGGTTGTAGACGGCCTGGCCCGCTGACACGTTCTGGCCCGTGTCGGCCAGTTCGGCGGTGATCACGCCGGCGTGGTCGGCCATCAGCGTGGTGTACTGCAACTGATCCTTCGACAAGGCCGCCTGCTGCGCGGCCTGATCGCGTTGAGCCAGGGCAGACGCGTAGGCATTGGTCGTCTGTTCGAGTTGCGCGGGCGCGATCAGGTTCTCTTTTGCCTGCGCCTGGTCGCGATCGAGCTGCTGCTTCGCATAAACCAGACTGTGCTCGGCAGCCGCGAGCTGCGCTTGCGCGCTGGCGGCGCTCTTCTGCGCATCGGCTGGATCGAGCCGGGCGACGATCTGGCCGTTCTTCACGACGTCGCCGAGCCGCACGCGCCGCTCGACGATCTTGCCGCCGACGCGAAACGACAGCGGTGTTGCATAACGCGATTGCACTTCACCGGGCAACGACGCCGCCGGCGTGGCGCTGCCGTCCGCATGCACGGCGACGGCGACCACCGGACGCGGCGCCGGCGCGGCAACTTCTTTCTTCGAGCACGCGCTGAGCATGACGACGCCGGCTAGCGCGAAGGCGCATGCGGCGCGGGCAGCACGGGCAGAGCGATGGGACTGCTGGCGCATCGCAGAGGATGCGGAAGGACCGGGACGCTTCACGATGACCCCAACTTGGAAACAGCGAACGAACACGGCAAGCCGCAGCGGCCTGCCAGCGAAGACGCGCAGATCGAACCGATGCAACCGATGCAATCGGCATACGCGTTTGACTTAGAATGATTGGTTGAATTCTAATACACCTGTGTATCTGAATGTCGAGATGAATTGAAATTCTTTCCGGTGCTAGACTGGCGGCCATGAAAAGGCAACGACTCACACGCGAGCAGAGCAAAGACCAGACGCGCCAGCGCCTGCTCGATGCTGCTCAGGCAATTTTTATGAAGAAAGGCTTTGTCGCGGCGAGTGTCGAAGACATCGCCGGGGCGGCAGGCTATACGCGTGGAGCGTTCTATTCGAACTTCCGCAGCAAGAGCGAACTGTTCCTCGAATTACTGCGGCGCGATCACGAAACGATGCAGGCGGGTCTGCATGCGATTTTCGAGAGTGCGGCGTCGCGCGAGGAAATGGAAAAGCGCGTGCTGAGCTACTACAGCACTCTGCATCGCGAGAACAAATGCTTTTTGCTGTGGGTCGAGGCGAAGCTGCTCGCGGTGCGCGACGGCCGTTTCCGGATCCGCTTCAACGCGTTCATGCACGAGAAACTGGAGCAGTTGAGCGCCTATATCCGCGAATTTTCGGTGCGGGTGGGCACGCCGCTGCCGTTGCCGGCCGAGACGCTGGCGATAGGCTTGATGGGATTGTGCGACGGCGTGCAGTTCTTCTACACGGTCGACCCGCAGAACGTGTCGTTCCAGATGGCGGAGTCGGTGCTGGCGGGGTTTTTCGCGCGTGTGGTGTTCGGGCGCGACGCGTAACGATGGCGAGCGACGGGGCGTGACTCGAACACGCCCGGACCACCGCCCGGCGCTGGCGGATTACTTCTTGCCTAGTTGGTCGGCAATTGCGCGCAGGCGTCCGCAACCGGCGTCGCGCAGACGAACGAATATTGCCCGCTATAACGCAGGACTTCTTCGCCGACGTGCAGAACGACCTTGATGTCTGGACACCGCTCGTAAGCGATGAACGCCGAGCAGGCGGCGGCCGACCAGCAGACCAGCGAAAACGCGATTTTTTCGAAAAGCTGAAAACGATGTGGCATAGCGATCGAGCGATGATTTCCGTCGGGCGCTATGGTATCAGAATATAAGGGTTTATACCTAGCCGAGATCCGTAAAAGGCTCTGCAACGGCGTCGCGGGAGCATCGCGAACCTGACCGCGAACCTGACCGCGAACCTGACCGTTTTGTCACGTTCGGGTCAGGGTTGGGACATGGTCGGGTCGATACAATCGGTTTGTTGGGCTGGCCTGAGCGCGTTTTGCCGCTTGGGTTCGACACGCGTGGCGAGTGGCCCGCCGGCCCGCGTTACCGTGGCAGGAGTCGCCCCATGAATCAATTGCAGTCGATGCGCGTGTTCGTCAAAGTGGCCGATCTCGGCAGTTTCGTTCGTGCGGCCGGTGTGCTGGATCTATCCACGGCGGTCGTCACGCGCCACGTCGCCGATCTGGAAGGGCGGCTCGGCACCCGCCTGCTCAATCGCACCACGCGCCGTCTTTCGCTGACCGAGTCCGGCAGGACCTATCTGGAACGGGTGCGCCACATTCTCGACGACCTGGAAGGCGTCGAGCAGATGGTGGTGGCGCGCAATCACGAACCGGTCGGCACGTTGCGGATCGTCGCGCCGGTCGTGTTCGGCCTGCATAGTCTCGCGCCGGTCGTGCAGTCGTACGCCGAGCGCTATCCGGAGGTCGTGCCCGACGTCACGCTGGCGGATCGTCATGCCGATCTGGTCGAAGAGGGCTTCGACGTCGGCATCATGGTCGCGCGGCAGATGCGCAGCGCGAGCATCGTCACGCGGCGTTTGACGACCGGCTACATGACGGTCTGCGCGAGCCCGGCGTATCTGGAGCGGCATGGCACGCCGACGCACCCCGAACATCTGCGCGCGCATCCGTGTTTGAGCCGGCCGGCCGAGCAAGGCGGCGACGAGCGCGTATTCACCGGACCGGACGGCGAGGTGCGCGTGCGGACGACCAATGCGATCGCCGCGAACAATACGGAGATGCTGCGGCAGTTCGCGCTGCTGGGCATGGGCGTGGCGATTTTGCCGAGCTATCTGATCGGCCGCGATCTCGAGTCAGGGCGACTGGTGCCGTTGCTCAGCGATTACCGTCTGCCGAACGTCGAAATCACGATTGCTTATCCGAGCCGCCGTCATTTGCCGGCGAAGGTGCGCACGTTTATCGACCATCTCGTCGAGTATTTCCAGCGCGCCGACGAGTATGCGCGCGACCCGCGACCTGCTGCGCCGCCGCGTGCGGTTGCTGGTACGGTTGCCGGGCTGCCGGCGTATGCCGACGGCGATCGGCCGGTGTCGGCCTCGGCCGGTGAAGCGGTGCGGCCGTTACGCAAGGCGCCGCGCGGAAGGATGGCGGCGGCCTCGCCGGTTTGAGGCGGTTAGCGTGGGCGGGGCGGGTTGTACGCCGCCGGCTCCCCGTTCATGCGCCCAGACCCGGCCCGTAGTTGCCGCCGATCAGACGGGTGACGGATGCCACGTCCGCATAGTCCTGCTCGGGCAAGCCGTCGAGCATCGACAGCACCTCGTTGCTGGCGCCCGCTTCGCGAGCGACGTCGACTAGCGCGTCCTTGTTGGCCGGGAAATGGACTTCGCGCAGTATGTCGGCGATTTGCAGGTCAATCGGTTCGCCGGGAATAGCCGATGCGGTCATGCAGCGCTCCTGTTCTTTTCTCTTCGATGTGAATTTTGCCGCTGGCCGAATGCTCAATACCCGGTGAGAGCCTGCTGGACTTCGCCTGAAGTTTGCCGCCCGTGGTTTGCCGGCCCCGCGCCGGGGCGGCGCAAAAACCCGCCTGCCAGGCGCCACCAGGCGCCGCCAGGCATCAAGTCTGGAGATGCTCGTTCTGTCCGGCGAAGCTTCGGTCCAGATGTCGCGACTTGGGCAGCGCGATATGTTGCCATTGTTGCGGACGGATGTCGTCCGTGGCGGCGACGTCCGGCGCCGCAGGGGCGACCGGGGCGGCGTTGGCGCGTTCGGCCAGGCTGCCGGCGGCGGTGCTGTCGGGCGCGGTGTGAACCGGCGCGGCAAAGCACGAGGCCGACAGCGTCACCATCGTCATCAGTGTCGAGGTTTTCATCGCCCGACCTCCTAAGCTCATGCGGCGCTAACGGCTTGGCAAGCGCTGTGCCGTCCCCGCGTCGAAAAGACGGCCCAGTCTTCGCACGGCGCTGCTGTTCGCGGCCGGTGTGCCTCTATCATCTTAGATGGCAAATTTGCGCAACGCCCGCGCAAATGCGACAAAACCAGGTTGTCGGTTTCAAATGATGGCAGGAAAAAGGCAGATCCGTCGCGAACGGTCGTGCCGGGTTTGTGTTGCGACGCAGCACGGCGCGGCAACACCGCAGCGCAGCGTGCCACGGCTCGTTCACCCAGTGCGGAGGATTGGCCTCTAGCGCAAAACCTCGAAGCGCGTCCAGGGCCACGATGGCCGGTCGCGCATATACCCGTTGAGCCAGTTCCACTGCGGATGGCGTTTCATGAACGCTTGCGCGTCGAACGGCCGCCCGCACGGATGGCCCCAGCGCGCACTGAACGACATATTGCGCGCCATTTCGCTGTCGGCCACTTTGCCGTCGTTGGCGCCCCACGGATTGAAGGGCCCGTGATCGGTGCCGCCGAAGCGCGCGTCGTCCAGTTCCAGGTGTCCGCAGATGGTGCGCGAGCACGGGTTGTCGTTGCGGTCGAGATAGACGTCGTGATGATCCGCGATCATCTGCTTGGCGAGTTCGACGTCGATCTTGCCGTGATGGATTTCCTCCAGTTGCATGAAACGCAAGCGCCGCGCGCCGTTCTTGCGCACGTCCGTATAGTCCTCGCCTTCGCCGATGCATTCCTGGTTGCGGATCTTCAGATCGGTCGCGGTGTTGTAGCCGCTGTAGAAACCGTCCTTGGTGCTTTCGAAGCCGGAATAGTGCAGCCCGAGTTCGTAGCGGGCGATCTCGCCGGTTTTGGTGTCGCCGAGCAGCCAGCTGTTCGCATAGCCGCCGTTATTGGCGATCGCGAACATCTCGCACCATTCGCCGATGCTGTTCGCGTACTGCGACGCGCGCCGCGAGCGGTAGAACTCCGGCGCGCCCGCCGCGTTGTAGCCAGCAAAGTTGGAGATGGTGGTTTCGGTCACCATCAGGCCGGCGGCCGTCACCCAGAAATCGGTGAGACTGGAGATGCAGCCGGGCAGGCCCTGCATCAGGATCCGGTTGCCGCGATCCGGCACGATGTCGAACACCACGTTGAACGCGTCGCCCGCGGCGTAGCGGTCCCACGAGTTGTGCGCCATCACGATGCGGCCGTCGCGCGTGGCCTTGCCGGTGGCGATGAACGCGCTGCAATGATGGCCGCGCCGCCCGCGCCACGGTTTCAGCCCGAGCCGCGGTTGCTGCTGCGCGGCGTAGGTAGGCCACCAGCTTTGCAGCAGATCCATGTAGCCGTTCCACGCCAGCACCTCCGCGAACGGCAGCTTTGCGCCGTCGGCGATGCCCTGGATTTCGTCGGCGAATTCGGTGTCGAGTTTGTTGGCGAACTGCGAGACGGCAGCGTTGACGAAGGTATCGAAGTCTTCGCCGGTATCCCACTTCGCGAGGTAGCGGGCGGTGCGGATCGCGTTCTGGATTTCAGTGGCGAGCAACTGGCCGTGCTGCTCGCCGCGATCGTACGGCTCGCCTTCGATATGCAGAAAAATCCAGCCCGCCTGATCGCGGCGCACGGCATCGAGGGAAGGTTCGCTCATCTTCGCTCCGATCGAAGGGCGGGCGTCTCGGTGCGCCCGTCTTGGCGTAACGCGCGCTGCGTGCAATCGCCGCAGCGTCTTCCCCATTGTAGAGAATCTGGCGCGCTTTGCACGGCGCGCGATGCGTCCGTTGGCGCGGCGCCGAACGGTACGCGTGCGGCGTGACGGAAGCACAGTTCTAGCGGGTCGGATTCATGCGGAAATACGCATCGAGCAGCGAGGTCTTATAGACCACGCCCGCGAGCGTCGGATGCGCGGTGCTTTCGATCACCGGCAGCCGCTCGCCCTGGAACGCCATGAAGTGCTGCAGTGCAACGCCGAGCGGCATGTCGGGCGTGAGCACATCGAAATGCGGCTGCAAATAGTCGGCGGCGGTTTTCGTGGCGGTGTCGCGCTTGTCGAGTAGATCGGACGTGATGTCCTTCAGTGCGACCACGCCGAGAAACGCGCCGGATTCGTTGGCGACGTACAGATACTTCACCGGATATTCGAGGAACACGCGTGTCATGTCGTGCACAGTCGCGTTGGGCGGCACCACGGTTTCAGCGGGACGGATCAGCTCGCGCATCTGCGTCGCACGCAGCCGCGAGCGCTCCTGTTCCTCACGATTGCGGCGCAGCGTGATTTCGTACATCGAAGTCTTCGCAATCGCGCGCGACACGAAATAGGCGACCACGCACGAGAGCATCAGCGGCAGCACGACCTGATAGCTGAGCGTCATTTCGAAGATCATCAGGATCGCCATCAATGGCGCCTGGGTGGCGCCGGCCAGAAACGCGCCCATGCCGACCATCGCATACGCGAACGGCGCCGAGGTGCCGTGCGGCCACAGCGCATGCATGCCCTGGCCGAACAGCGAGCCCACCACCGCGCCGACGAAGAGCGTCGGCGTGAACACGCCGCCGACCGCGCCGGAACCGGCGGTGGCCGCGGTGGCGACGAGCTTGAACACCAGCACGAGGACGAGCGCGCCCCCGCTCCACGGCGAGTGCAGAATCGAGTTGACGACGCTATAGCCGTTGCCCCACACCTCGGGCGACCACACCGACAGAATGCCGACCATCAGGCCGCCGAGCGCGAGCCGCACCGGCAGCGGTAACGGCAGCTTGCGAAAGCCCGCCTTCGAGACATCGAGCAGCCGCAGGAATTGCGGCGCGGCCGCGCCGCACAGTACGCCGAGCGCGACGAACAACAGCACTTCGACGCCCGCCACCGGCGGGAACACGGGCATCTCGTACGGCGGCTTGTAGCCGGTGAATTCACGCATCGTGATGTTGGCGACCACCGCCGCGACCACCACCGGCCCAAAGCTTTCCATCGCGATCGAGCCGAGCACGATCTCGGTGACAAAAAAAGCGCCGGCAATCGGCGCGCTATAAGCGGATGTAATCCCGGCCGCGGCCCCGCACGCCACCAGCAGCCGCAGACTCGCCGGATCGAAATGCACCCAGCGGCCGATCAGCGACGCGGCCAGCGCCGCCAGTTGCACCATCGGACCTTCGCGGCCGATCGAGCCGCCGCTCGAAATCGTGAACAGCGACGACACGCTGCGCCACAAGCTCAGCTTCACCGGCACCACGCCGTCGCCGATCGCGACCGCTTCCATGTAGTCGATGTGATTGCATTTGGCGGCGTAACGCCGCGCGATCAGCAGAAAGACGCCGGCGATCAGGCCGCCCGCGGCCGGCAGCCATACACGCACGGTCCACGGCAGGCCGCGCGCCATTTCGACGAAACTGCCGGATTTGCCGGACACCGCGAGTTGCAGCAGCGCGATGCCTTCGCGAAAGAGGATCGTCGCGAACGCACCCGCGACGCCGACCACCACCGACCAGACCAGCATCGTGTGGGCATCGGAAAGGCGGAACAGGCGTTGGGCGCGGGTGCGCAGCTTCAGCAGAAATGAAAGCACGTCGGCAGTGGAGGGCGTGATGGGTGGATGAAAAGCGCGCACGGCAACAGCATCGCGCCCGCTATCGTAAGCGGGCGCGATGCTGTTGCCGTGCGCAGGAGGGCGGCGCGGATCAAGCCGACGCCTTGTCGAGTTCGGGGTAGTGCCGGAAGATGCAGGCCTCGTTATGTGCGATGCGCCGGTCGGACTCGAGATACGCGGCGATGTTCGGCCGCGCCATCACCGCGTCGTGCAGCGCGGCGAGGCGCGGAAAGTGTTCGCCGAACCGCTGGAGCGCGCGCGGAAACGCATACAGCAGGCCGTCGATCAGCTGGAACATCGACAGGTCGACGTAAGTCAGCGCGTCGCCCACCATGAACTGAGCGCCGGCCGGATTCTGCTTGAGCACGCGCTCGAAGTACTTCATGAACTTCGGAATCCGGTTGTCGATGAAGTCGTGCGCGCGCAGTTTTGCGGCGTCTTTCTGGTCTTCGTAGTAGAGGCCGGTGGCGAGCGGATGATGCGTGTCGTGCGCTTCGGTGACGACGTCGGCGATCGTCAGTTGCAGGCCGTTGGCGACGTAGCGCAGGCCCTCGACGGCAGGCGCCAGGTTCAGGCGCGGGCCCAGGTAGAACAGGATGTTGGCGGTCTGCGAGATCACCAGATCGCCGTCTTTCAGAAACGGCGGCGCGAACGGCGGATACGGCTCGTCGGCGCTCTTCATCACCGACATCATCGCGCTCGTGCCGAGGCCCTCGGCCTTCTTGCCGCGCGCCACTTCCACATAGTCGGCGCCGGCTTCTTCCAGCGCGAGCCGCACGAATTCGCCGCGGCCTTGCAAGCCGTCCCAATAGTAAAGTTCCAGGCTCATCGGTCGATCCTCATTCCGGTTGCATGAACGGGTTTGCGTGAACGGGTTACGTCAGCAGCCAGTATGCCGTGTGAGCATGTCGGATTGTTCTCCTGAATGCGCAAAACCCCGCGCGCGGCGGGGTGGGTTTGCAGGCGAGGGCGGCTTAACCGAGCAGGTGCTGGACAGTCCACGTGATCCCCAGTCCGCCGGCAATCAGCCACACATACAGGATCAGGCCGGTGGTCAGCGCGCGGGGCCCGGCCTGACGAATCTGCGAGATGCGGGTTTCGATGCCGAGCGCGGTCATGGCCATCGTCAGCGCGAAGGTGTCGAGCGTATTCAGCGTGTTCGTCGCGGTGTCCGGCAACACATGCAGCGAATTGATCACGACGAAGGCGAGGAAACCGAGCGCGAACCAGGGTATCGCCAGCTTGCGCGGTGCTTGCTGTGCGCCGTCGTGCGCCGTGGCCGAAGTGGATGCCGTTGCGCGGCGGGCCGAGCGGTTCACCCACATACCGATCGCCAGCAGCACCGGCACCAGCAGCATCACGCGGGTCATCTTGACGATGGTCGCGACGTGGGTCGCTTCCGGGCTCACATTGCTGGCCGCGCCGACCACCTGCGCGACTTCATGAATCGTGCCGCCGAAAAAGAGGCCCGCGCCGACCGTGTCGAGATGCAGCCAGCCTGCCTTGAACAGCACAGGGTAGAGGAACATCGACAGCGTGCCGAACAGCACCACGCTGCCGACCGCCATCGCGCTCTTGTGCGGCTTCGATTGCAGCGTGGATTCGAAGGCGAGCACGGCCGCCGCGCCGCAGATCGCGCTGCCGGCCGCGGTCAGGAGCGCCGTGTCGCGATCGAGCTTCATGATCCTCATGCCGGCCCACGTGCCGATGACAAGCGTGCTCACCACGATCAGCACTGATTCCGCGAGGCCGGGCAGACCGACCTGGGCGATTTCCTGCAAGCTCACGCGCAGGCCGAAAAACGCGACGGCGATGCGCAGCAGCTTGCGCGCCGAGAAGTTGACGCCGGCCGCCCAGCTTGCGGGCATGCCGTCGCGCAGCGCGTTGCCATAGATGGCGCCCGCCACGATGCCGACGATCAGCGGGCTCAAACCCAGACCGGCGACGGCTGGAATTGACGCGATGCGGGTCACGGCGGCGGCAAACAGCGCAACGAACAGAATGCCGTTGAGTTGGCCGCGAGTCGAAGACCCGGTTGATGCGGCAGTGGCGGTGAGATGAGCGGTGGACATGGCGTAGCGCCTTTCTGTGACTGTCTTGATTCGATGGGCCTAATCCTAAATTAGATATATCAATATGAAAAATCGTGATTTAGAATGCAAAGTATCGGTTGAGCTGATACATTGACCATCATGACCCCGGATCAACTTATAACGTTCGCCGCTGTCGCCGAGCATCGCAATATCAGCCGGGCCGCTGTGGCGCTGCATCTGTCGCAGCCGGCAGTGTCCGGGCAATTGCGGCAGTTGCAGGACGAATTCGGCGAACCGCTGTACCAGCGCGACGGCCGCGGCGTGCGGCTCACGCCCGCCGGCGAGCAGCTCGCCAGCTACGCCACGCGGCTGCGCGACACGTGGCGCCAGGCGCACGCGTACCGCGACGCGTTGCGCGGCATGGAGCAGGGCACCTTGCGCATCGGCGCGAGCACCACGCCGGCCAGTTATCTGCTGCCCTACCTGATCGCCGACTTTCATCGTCGCTATCCGGACGTGTCGTTGCATACCGCCGACGGCAACACCACGGAAATCGTCGGCGCACTCGATTCGGTGGACGTTGCGATGATCGAAGGGCCGGTCGGCTCGGATCTGCCGCCGGACACCGCGGTGCACGCGTGGCGCGAGGACGAGATCGTCGCGATCATGCCGCGCGCGCATCCCCTCGCGCAGCCGGGCGGCGCGGCCGGCGAGGGCGGCCGGGTGGAACTGGCGGCGTTCGGCGCACATCCGCTGGTGTTGCGCGAAGCCGGGTCGGGCGTGCGGCAGCTCGTCGAGCGGGCTTTTGCGCGGGCCGGCGTGCCGATGCGCGTGGCGCTGGAGATTGCCGGGGTCGAAGGCGTCAAGGAAGCGGTGCGGGCGGGCATGGGCATCGGCTTCGTCTCGGCCATGTCGATGCGGCACGAAGACGGCGCGCTGTGCCTGTTCTCGCTGAGCCCCGAGCCCTTGACGCGGCGGCTGTCGATTCTGGTGCCCCACGCGAGCGCGCCCTCGCGGGTGTTGCAGCGGTTTCTCGCGCTGTGTCTGGCGGACGGTTCCTGATCGCCGGGCCTCGGGCGTTCCTATTCGGCGTCGCCCGGCGTCCCACGCTGGCGTCCAGGGCTGGCGACCCAATCCGGCGTCCAAAGCTAGCCTTTCAGGCTGGCGCCTGGGGATTTCCACTATGGTGCGTTCCCATCGCCTCGGCGCACTATTCGCACACCAAAGCGCAACGGCGCTTTTTTTAGATCGCAGTTTGGAACCGGTTCCATATGCCGGTGCGGAAACGGGGCTGGGTAAATTCGACATGGCTGATGTGGTGATTGTCGCAAGTGCATTCGGAATGGACGCGGTTCGCGCCGGCGGCCACGTGAAGTGGACGAGCGTGAGCGCGGCGGCTGGCGCCGGCGGTTTCGAGGTGCGCCGCGAGTTGTTCGCGAGCGATGCCGACGCCTCCGTTGAAGCGCTGCGCTCGCTGGGCAACGCAATGGCGAAACTCGGCTTGTGGTCGGTTTACTCAACGCCGGATTCGCTCTACACGGCCGAAGGCGTGCTCGATATCTATGCCTTGCGTCTCGCCGTGACCGAGGCCGCGGCACTCGGCGCGCGTTTTGTGAAATTGCAGCTTGGCGGCTTTGCCACGCAAGCGAACGGCGCGGCGATTGCGGCTTGCGTGCGCGGGATGAAGCCGCGGCTCGTCGTCGAAAATGGTCAGCTGGAGCAGGGCGGCTCGCTCGCGCAATTCGTCGGCCTGTTCGATGCGTTGGCGCGCGAAGGCTACGCCGGCGTGCTCGGCATGACGTTCGATGTCGGCAACTGGTTGTGGCGCGGTGTCGCGCCGCTCGACGCCGCGCAGCAACTTGCGGCGCATGTCGAATACGTTCATTGCAAGACGATGACCGGCGAGGGCGCACGCCGCTTCGCGAGCGCGCCGGCCGCGGACGACGCGCAGTTCGCGGCGGTGCTCGCCAGCTTGCCGCACGATGTGCCGCGCGCCATCGAGTTTCTCTTCGATGCCACGCGCATCGAGGCCGACGCGGCGCATTACGTCGCGTGGCTGGCCGCTGCTTGAGCAGCTCGTAGGACCTGAGAGAACGACAAAAAACGCGGTAAAAAACGCGCGCAGCAGAAGAGAACACAGCAGCAGAAGAGAACCCGCAGCAGAAGAACGCAGGAGCAAGCATGAACGAGACAACCCGGATACCCGCAGCACTCGACGTCGTCACCTACGGCGAAGCGATGGCCATGTTCGTGGCCGCCGAAACCGGCCCGCTCGCCGGCGTCGGGCAGTTCACGAAGCGTGTCGCGGGCGCCGATCTGAACGTGGCGATCGGTCTTGCGCGACTCGGTTTCAGGGTCGGCTGGATGAGCCGTGTCGGCAGCGATTCGTTCGGCCAGTATGTGCGCGACACCTTGCGCAAAGAAGGTATCGACCAGCGCTGCGTCACCACCGACGAGCGCTACCCAACCGGCTTCCAGATGAAGTCGAAATGCGACGACGGCAGCGATCCGGCGGTCGAATACTTCCGCAAGGGCTCGGCCGCGAGCCACCTGTCGCTGGCCGACTACGCGGCGGATTACGTGCTGCCCGCGCGTCACCTGCATCTGACCGGCGTGGCGCCGGCGATCTCGGCAAGCTCGCGTGAACTCGCGTTTCATCTGGCGCGTGAAATGCGCGCTGCCGGCAAGACGATTTCGTTCGATCCGAACCTGCGCCCGACGCTCTGGCCGTCGCGCGCCGCGATGGTCGAAGGCCTGAACGCGCTTGCGGCGTTGGCCGACTGGGTGCTGCCGGGCATCGGCGAGGGCGGGATTCTGACCGGCTACACGAAGCCGGACGACATCGCGCGTTTCTATCTCGACCACGGCGCGCGCGGCGTGATCATCAAGCTCGGCGCGCAAGGCGCGTACTTCCGTACCGCCGACGACGCCGGCGTGGTCGTGTGCAAGCCGGTCGCGAGGGTGGTGGATACGGTGGGCGCGGGCGACGGTTTCGCCGTCGGCGTGATCAGCGCGCTGCTCGAAGGCAAGCCGCTGCCGCAAGCGGTGGCGCGCGGCAACCGGATCGGCGGGCTGGCGATTCAGGTGATCGGCGACTCCGAAGGCCTGCCGAGCCGCGCGGAACTCGACGCGCTGGAACTCGCCGATGCGAAGGCACCTGCCGATGCGAAGGCACCTGCCGATGAGAAGGCACCTGCCGATGAGAAGGCACCTGCCGATGAGAAGGCACCTGCCGATGAGAAGGCACCTGCCGATGCGAAGGCACTTGCCGATGCGAAGTCACTTGCCGACGCGCCGCCCATCGCGACCGCGGCTTGACCGTCCGCCGCCGCACGCAACGAATTCGATAACGACAAGAGCGCTCGGACAGCGCCCCAGCACCCCTCATCATCGTTTCGGGAAGCAGTAAGGAGACACCCATGACTTCATCGCTTGCGATTCGCCGTTGGTGGACGATCATGCCGATCGTATTCATCACCTATAGCCTCGCTTATCTCGACCGCGCGAACTACGGTTTTGCGTCGGCCGCCGGCATCAATCAGGATCTCGGCATCAGCAAAGGGCTGTCGTCGCTGATCGGCGCGCTGTTCTTTCTCGGCTATTTCTTCTTCCAGATTCCCGGTGCGATCTACGCGGAACGGCGCAGCGTCAAGAAACTGGTGTTCTGGAGCCTGATCCTGTGGGGCGGCTGCGCGGCGCTGACCGGGATGGTCAGCAACATTCCGTCGCTGATGGTGATCCGCTTCGTGCTCGGCGTGGTCGAAGCCGCCGTGATGCCCGCGATGCTGATCTTCATCAGCAACTGGTTCACCAGGCGCGAGCGCTCGCGCGCCAACACCTTCCTGATTCTCGGCAATCCGGTGACGGTGCTGTGGATGTCAGTGGTGTCCGGCTATCTGGTGCACTCGTTCGGCTGGCGTCACATGTTCATCGCCGAGGGCGCGCCCGCGATCCTGTGGGCCGTGTGCTGGTGGTTCATCGTGAAGGATAAGCCGCAGCAGGTGTCGTGGCTCACGCAGCAGCAAAAGGACGATCTCGCCGAAACGCTGCGCGCCGAACAGGCCGCGATCAAGCCGGTGCGCAATTACAGCGAAGCCTTTCGCACGCCCGCGGTGATCAAGCTGTGCGCGCAATATTTTTGCTGGAGCATCGGCGTGTATGGTTTCGTGCTGTGGCTGCCGTCGATCCTGAAGAACGGTTCGACGCTCGGCATGGTCGAAACCGGCTGGCTCTCGGCGCTGCCGTATCTGGCCGCGACGATCGCGATGCTTGCCGCTTCGTGGGCATCGGATAAACTCAACCGCCGCAAAGTGTTCGTGTGGCCGTTCCTGCTGGTCGGCGCGGCGGCGTTCGCGGCGTCGTACGCGCTCGGCTCGACGCACTTCTGGATCTCGTACGCGCTGCTGGTGATCGCCGGCGCCGCAATGTACGCGCCGTACGGACCGTTCTTCGCGATCGTGCCGGAGCTGCTGCCGAAGAACGTCGCGGGCGGCGCGATGGCGCTGATCAACAGCATGGGTGCGCTCGGTTCGTTTGTCGGCTCGTATGTGGTCGGCTATCTGAATGGCGCGACGGGCTCGCCTGCGGCGTCCTATGCGTTTATGAGCGTGGCGCTGGTCGCCGCGGTGATCCTGACGCTGATCGTCAAACCGCAGCCGCAGCCGCAGCCGCAGCCGTTGACTACGCCTGTGCTCGCTACACCGTTGCAAGGAAAATAAGCTGATGAAGAAGATCGTCGCCTGGAAGGCGCTGCCCGAAGACGTGCTCGCGTATCTGCAACAGCATGCGGAAGTCGTGCAGGTCGACCCCGCCCGGCACGACACGTTCGTCGCCGCATTGAAGGACGCGGACGGCGGCATCGGTTCGAGCGTGAAGATCACTCCGGCGATGCTCGAAGGCGCGACCCGGCTGAAGGCATTGTCGACCGTCTCGGTGGGCTTCGACCAGTTCGACGTTGCCGACCTGACGCGCCGCGGCATCCTGCTCGCGCACACGCCGGAAGTGCTGACCGAATCCACCGCCGATACGGTGTTCTCGCTGATCCTCGCGTCGGCGCGCCGGGTGGTCGAACTCGCGGAATGGGTGAAGGCGGGCAACTGGCAGCGCAGCATCGGGCCGGCGCTGTTCGGCGTGGACGTGCAGGGCAAGACGCTCGGCATCATCGGGCTGGGGCGGATCGGCAGCGCGGTCGCGCGCCGCGCGGCGCTCGGTTTCAACATGAAGGTGCTGTACACGAACCAGGCCGCGAACCCGCACGCTGAACAGGCGTACGGCGCGCGGCGCGTCGAGTTGCCGGAGCTGCTCGCGAGCGCGGACTTCGTCTGTCTGCAAGTGCCGTTGACGCCCGAGACGAGGCACATGATCGGCGCGGCGGAGCTCGAGTCGATGAAGAAAAGCGCGATTCTCATCAATGCATCGCGCGGCGCCACGGTCGATGAACAAGCGCTGATCGAGGCGCTGCAAAACGGCACCATCCACGGCGCGGGTCTCGACGTGTTCGAGACCGAACCGCTGCCGGCCGATTCGCCGCTGCTGAAAATGCCGAACGTGGTCGCGCTGCCGCACATCGGCTCGGCGACCCACGAAACCCGCCATGCGATGGCGCGCAACGCGGCGGAAAATCTCGTCGCCGCGCTCGACGGCACGCTCGCCGCCAATATCGTCAACCGCGAAGTCTTGGGTCGATGAGACGCCTATGAGTGAGGCGCACATGAGCACGACGCCCGTTGCCGCTCCGCGCCGCGCGACGATCACCGACGTCGCGCGCGAAGCCGGCACCGGCAAGACCAGCATTTCGCGCTATCTGAACGGCGAGATGAGCGTGCTGTCGCCGGCGTTGCGCGCGCGCATCGAGGCGGCGATCGCGCGGCTCGACTATCAGCCGAACCAGATGGCGCGCGGCCTGAAGCGTGGCCGCAACCGGCTGATCGGCATGCTGCTCGCCGACCTGACCAATCCGTACACGGTCGAAGTGCTGCAAGGCGTCGAAGCGGCGTGCCACGCGCTCGGGCTGATGCCGCTGATCTGCCACGCGGCCAATGAAGTCGAAATGGAGCGGCGCTATCTGCAACTGCTGACCACCTATCGCGTGGAAGGCGTGATCGTCAACGCGCTCGGCGTGCGCGAAGAAACGCTGCGGCCGGTGGGCGGCGGCGGGATTCCGGCGGTGCTGGTCGACCGTACGGTGGAGGGCCTCGTCGCCGACATGGTCGGGTTGGACAACCGGGCGGCGGCCGAGCTCGGTACGCGGCATCTGCTTGAAAACGGCTTCGACGAGATCTGGTTTGTCGTGCAGCCGTTCGAGCAGGTCAGCTCGCGGCAACTGCGCGAGGCGGCGTTTCGCGAGGTGATGAGCGGCCAGAAAGGGCAAAAAGGGCACAGCGGGAAGGGTGGGGAGGGTGGGAAGAGCGGCGCGCGCGGGCATACGCTGGTGCTGAATCTTGCCGATCCTGCGGCGGTCGAACGCAGTCTCGCCGAGCTGGACCACGCGCTGGAGGCGGCAGCGAGCGATGGCGGCCGTGCGCGCAAGCCGGGCCGCGTCGCCTTGTTCGCGGCCAATGCGCCGGTCGCGCTGTGCCTCGCGCTGCATCTGAAAGCGCGTTACGGCGCGGACTGGCAAGCCCGCGTCGCGCTGTTGTCGATCGACGACCCGGAGTGGGCCGAATTGACCGGCGTCACGACGATCCGCCAGCCGACCTACGAGATCGGCTACCGCGCGGTCGAGTTTCTGCATGAGCGCATCGAGGGTGTCCAGACCGCGGCGCGCGACTGCCTGCTGCCAGGCGAATTGATCGTCCGCGCGTCAACTTCGCGCTGATCTGCGATCATGCGGGCTGCGGCGCGCAGCGGGTGCGCACCGGTCATCGCAAGGAAACTCATGGTTGTTGCACCGCTTACTCTCTCGAGCCTCGCCCTCGCGACGCTGTTGGTCGCCGCCTTACCGTTCATTCTGTATCGCCGTCTACGCCGGCCGTTCGCGCTGAACCCGCGCGACGCGATTGTCGGCATCGCCGTGTTCGCGCTATTCGCGATGGTGATCGAGCGCGCGCTGAACGACTACGTGCTGCTTCGGAACGAGGCGACGGCCACCTTCCTGTCGAATCCGCTGGCATTCGTGGTGTACGGCGCGCTGGTCGCGGGTATCTGCGAGGAAGTGGGGCGTTTCATCGGCATGCGCCTGATGCTCAAACGCGCGGCGGCGAAGCCGGCATCCGCCGCGGCGTCCGCTGCCGAGGTTGCGGGCGACGGCACCGCGCTCACTTACGGCCTTGGCCACGGCGGCGCCGAAGCGTGGCTCGTCGGCGTGCTGATACAGGTGCAGTGGCTCCTGTTCGCGGTCTTCGAGAATCGCGGCGAGCTCGACGGTTACCTGAGCAATCTGCCGGCCGATTCGCTGATGCGCATTCACCTGATCCTTGCCAGCCTGAGTCCGCAGACGGCCGGCATTTTCGCGCTCGAGCGGGTGGCCGCGCTGGTGTTCCAGATCGGTCTGTCGGTGTTGATGTGGCGCGGCGTGCGGGCGGGCTGGCGAGGTATCCTGCCGCTGGCAATCGTTCTGCACGCGCTGGTCGACGTGCCCGCCGCGCTATTCCAGGCGAACCTCGTGCCGCTCGCGGCGGTGGACGGAGCGTACGCGCTGGGGGCGCTCGTTGTCGCCGGCTGGCTCGTCAAAGTGTTCCGGCGGCCGGCCTTGGCCGCTTGATTGCGCTGTCGCGTAGATCGCTGCGCGTATCATCGACGAATTTCTAATCTTCGGCCCCTCATGGAAGCTTACCAATACGATTGCGCGAATCCCGAGTTCGAGGAACTGGCGCGCGTCATCAGCGATCTGTTCCCCGAGCAGACCCAGTTCGTGCAGCGCCTGGCCGACGAAGGCACCCCGGCGCTGGCGATTCACTGGGTCGCCATGCGTTTCGGGGCGGCCGCGCGCCGGATCGTGATGAACGTGGTGATCGCGCCGCCCGCGTGGGCGCGCTATCGCGCGTTGCCGGCGCGGCTGCGCGGCCGGAGTTTCGCGGTGCTGCGGGCGTATGTCGAAGCGAGCATCGGCTCGCTCGAAGAGCAGTACGCGAACGGCGAGACGGTGCCGCGCGATGTCATCGTAGAGTTGGGCGATGAGTTTGCTTGACGCGGTGGGAGCATTGATTGACGCTCGCGGGCGTCAGTCCGCGCGCCGATAGACTTTCGCGAAGCGCGCGGCCTGCACCACGCCGTAGTCGCCGGGGGCGTATTGCATGATCCAGTCGCCGGCTGCGCCGTGCAGTACATCGCCGCCGTCTGCCGAGCGGGCGAGCGAGAACGCTTCATTCATCTGCTTCGCCAACACGACCGCCGGACGGTTCCGGTAAGCGCCCGGCTCGCCGTGCGCGAGCGCGCCATCCGCCGGTAGGTATTTGGCGTCGAAGCGTTCGCGCGACACCACCCAGCGGTCGCCTGTCGAGCCCGTGATCAGCGCATCGCCGCGAGCATAACGGTTCGGGCCTTCGAGGCTCATCAATTCGCCTTCGGCGGCGGCGAATTCCACGCCGACGATTTCGTTTTTGACGACGCGTTGGGTGGCTGCGTCGGTACGCAGGTCGAGGTTTTTGAGTTCGGTCATGAAGCGAGTGGGTGATGGTGTTGGAAAGACAGCGCCAGGGCCATGCGCCCATGCGCTGATGGTCCCGAGCACTCGCATCATGCCAGATGGATTCGGAGATTGATGTTTTTCGACTCGCGCTGCGCGCGCCAACCCCAACCCTTAAGGCTTCGCACCGGCATCATCAGCCGGCGCCTGCTTGCCGGCACCCTTGCCATAATGCCGATGCCCACCACCCATCGCGCCGCCGGGCTGACGGAAGGTCACGTCAGCAAGCTTCTTCTGTTCCGGCGAAAAGCTGCTATACAGCGGATCAAACGCGTCGACCAGTTTCTTCATGCCATCCGCATGAGCCTGCGCGATAGTCGTGTACTGCTTCATATCGTCCGGCGCGGACAGGTTCGCGGCAGCCTTGCGCTGCTCAAACAGCTGGCCCATCGTCTGGCCGTTGTTGCGCATGACATCGGCGAACGCGTTCCATTGCGGTTCCTGTGCCGAAGTGATCTTCAACTGCGTGTGCAGATAGGCGATGCGGTCTTCGACATTGCGCTCGTGGCCGGCTTTGGCAGCGGGTGCCGAAGCGGCGGCGCTCACCGGTGCCGAAGCCGGCGCGGAAGTTTGTGCGAATGCACCGCTCATGGCGAGAGCGGAGGCCAGCGTAACCAGTGCTTTTTTCATCGAAATTCCTGATGTCTGTTCGTATCGGGACAACGCGCGCAAGGCGAGCGGCACGCCGCGCGTCAGCCCTTGGGCGACGCCAGGCGGCCGGCTGACTGCTTCGCCGTCGCCGCTATTAGTATCACGATATCCCTACAATGCGGCTCTTGTGCGACAAACGCTTACAACCGAAACGAACAGGAAATAGCCGGTGGATAAATTCGTCAGCATGGAAATCTTCGTCGCCGTGGTCGAGGCCGGCAGCCTGACGGCAGCGGCCGAGCGCTTCGACATTTCGTCGGCGATGGTGGGCAAACACATCCGTTCGCTCGAAACCAAGCTCGCGACACGGCTGCTCACGCGTACCACGCGTCGACAAAGTCTGACGGAGATCGGCCGCCAGTATTACGAGCAGTGCAAGCGGATTCTGGCGGCCGTGAAGGAGGCGGAGTCGCTCGCCGAGGCGATGGCGGCCGCGCCGCGCGGCGTGCTCAAAGTGACGGTGCCGCTGACCTACGGCGTTGAAGTGTTCGCCCCGGCGATGACCGACTATCTGACCGCGTGGCCGGACGTGACGCTCGAACTGGATCTGTCGAATCGCGTGATCGATCTGGTGGAGGAGGGTTTCGACGCGTCGGTGCGAATCGGCCATCTGCCGGATTCGAGTTTTGTCGCGCGGCCGTTGAAGCCGTACCGGATGCGCGCGTGCGCGTCGCCGGCGTATCTGCAGCGCGCCGGCACGCCGCGCACACCGGCCGACCTCGCACAGCACGAGTGCCTGGGCTTTCTGCACTGGGGCCGCGAGGGCGTGTGGCGGCTCGGCGGCGAAACCGCCGACGAACACCAGTTGCGCGCCGGCCGGTTTCGGGCGAACAACGGCCAGGCGCTGAAGGTCGCCGCGTTGCGCGGCTTCGGTCTGGTGTTGCAGCCCGAAGCGCTGCTCGCCAAGGAGATTGCCAGCGGCGAGCTGGTGTCCGTGCTCGAGGACTATCTGCCTGACGGCGCGCCCGTCCATCTGATCTACCCGCGCGATCGCCGGGCGACGCCCAAGCTCACCACCTTCATCGATTTCGTGATCGAGCGGTTCGGCGTGTGAGCGCGCTGCTTGCTACTGCTTGCCGCCGCTTGCTGTTCTCCACTCCTTTGCCCGCCGCTCGATGCGGAAGACGCGCGATAATCCGCTCCATTACCGACCCACTTCTTCTGCCCTCGATGAGACCTCCGCGCCTCGACCAACTCGACGACCTCGACCGCAACCTCGTTGCGCTGCTGCAAGCCAACGCCCGCGAGAGCGTCGCCAATCTCGCGCGCCAGCTGGACGTGGCGCGCACCACCGTGATCGCGCGCATCGCGCGGCTCGAACGCAGCAATGTGATCGCAGGCTATAGCGTGCGTCTCGGCCAGGACGTGCTCGACTCGAGCATCTATGCGTACGTCGGCATCATCATCGCGCCGAAGTTTGGGCCGGCGGTGCAGAAGCGCCTCGGCAAGATGCCCGAGGTGCAGCTGCTCTGCGCGGTGAGCGGCGAGTTCGACTATGTCGCGTGGCTGCGCGCCGATTCGCCCGACCGGCTCAACGATCTGCTCGACCAGATCGGCGGCCTTGAAGGGGTGGAGCGGACCACGACCTCGATCATTCTGGCGCGCAAGATCGATCGGGGGATGGTGTGACCAAAGTGGCCCGGTTTTTACATCGTTTTAACGCGTTTTCGACATATCGACTGACCGCTTCGTCATAACGTCGAAATTCATGGTCATACCGCAGCATTTTGCGGGTATGAACTGTTTTTGCTTCTCCCTAAACTGTGTCTCAAGGGTTCAGCCCGCCGGGCGCGGCGCCTTAAGCGCCGCGCACTTCCCAAGCTCGAGACAGCACACAGAAAACAAGGAGAAGCGCATGAAAGTAGCCATCGTTGGCGCAGGTTTGATCGGTCACACCATTGCTCACATGTTGCGTGAGACCGGCGACTACGACGTCGTGGCGTTCGACCGCGATCAGCACGCGCTCGACAAGCTCGCCGCCCAGGGCATCCCGACCCGCCGCGTGGATTCCGCCGATGCCGCCGCGCTGCGCGCCGCCGTGCAAGGTTTCGATGCGCTCGTCAACGCGCTGCCGTATTACCTTGCGGTGAATGTCGCGTCGGCGGCCAAGGGCGCGGGCGTTCACTATTTCGATCTGACCGAAGACGTGCGCGCCACTCACGCGATCCGCGCGATCGCCGCCGACGCCGATCACGCCTTCATGCCGCAGTGCGGTCTGGCGCCGGGCTTTATCGGCATCGCCGCGCATGAACTGGCGAACCGCTTCACGGAAATCCGCGACGTCAAGATGCGCGTCGGCGCGCTGCCGGAGTTCCCGACCAATGCGCTGAAGTACAACCTGACGTGGAGCGTCGACGGTCTGATCAACGAGTACTGCCAGCCTTGCGAGGCGATCCGCGACAGCCGCACGCAGTGGGTGCAGCCGCTCGAGGGCCTCGAACATTTCTCGCTCGACGGCACCGAATACGAAGCCTTCAACACGTCAGGCGGCCTCGGCACGCTGTGCGAAACGCTGTCCGGCCGGGTCGAATCGCTCGACTACAAGTCGGTGCGCTATCCGGGCCACCGCAACCTGATGCAGTTCCTGCTCGAAGATCTGCGCCTTTCCAGCGACCGCGATACGCTCAAGACCATCCTGCGCCGTTCGGTGCCTTCGACCGCCCAGGACGTCGTGCTGGTGTTCATCACGGTGAGCGGCATGCGCGACGGTCAACTGGTGCAGGAGGTGTTCACCCGCAAGATCTTCGCGAAGACCGTGTGCGGCATGGCGATGAGCGCGATCCAGATCACCACGGCCGGCGCGATGTGCGCGGTCCTCGATCTGTTCCGCGAGAAGAAGCTGCCGCAAAGCGGTTTTGTGCGCCAGGAGCAGGTGTCGCTGCGCGACTTCCTTGCGAATCGCTTCGGCCAGTTGTACGAAGGGCAGTCGCTGGACGCGATGGCGACGGTATAAGCTGTTGCGGTCGCCTTAAGACTCATCAAGGCTTATCAAGGCTCATAACCGAGGGCCGTGCAGCAGCGCGCTGGAGTCTGTCGCGAGCAACGAAGGAAGCCCCGCAGAGGGTCACCCGAACGCCCCGTGAATCGGGGCGTTTTCTGTCTGAGCCGGCGATGCTACGCCGGCACCGGCGGCAGCATCGTCCCCCATACCTCCGGTTCGCCTACGATCCGCGCGAGCAACGCTTCGTAGTCCGCGTGAGTTGGCGCGGTATTGTCGAACATCAACAGGTCTTCGCAGATTTCGCCGCTTGGCACGAAGCGGCGCTGCCGATACTCGTTCCAATGCGCGAGCTTGTACGCATCGTTCGGATTGCCGCGATCGACGATCCGCTGATGCGCCATCTCCTCCGACGTATAGACCCACACCACCCGCAGTTGCACATCCGCGCCGACATCCAGCCAGGCGCGATCGAACAGGCGCCGCTCGCGAACTTCGCGCGAGAGCGGCCCGACCACCAGCGCACTCACACCGAGTTCGAGATTGTCGCGAGCGGTATCGAGCAGGCCGCGATACTCCGGATCGCGCAGATGCTGCAAGAAAAGCGGGCTGTCGCGGTCGTTCGGATTGCCGGTCAGCATGCCCATGGCGGCTGCGCTGTAGCTGCCGTACAGCGTATCTTTATCGAGCAGGCAGAAGGGCGAGGCGCACGCGTCCATCAGCGGGCCGATCAGCTTCTTTGCCAACGTGGTCTTGCCGGTGCCCGCGTGACCGCAGATGAAAACCAGACGGGTCACGAAGGCGTGTCCTCGCGGGTATCCGGCGGACTGCCTTGCGCGTCGGCGCGTAATGGATCACGTGCGAATTTGCCGTTGGTTTCGAGCCACATCACATTGATGATGCCGAAGCCCAAGGCCACGCCGATGCCGAGAATCCAGCTGAAATACCACATTGCAGTCTCCTTGATCGTCTGTCCGGTGTGGCGCACGGCAAAGCGTGGCGCGGAGCCGGTATGGAGAAGCGAGCATGCCGGCAAACAAAGGTAGCGCGCGATGGAACCGAGGGTAAATCCGCAGCCGGCAGCGCCTACGCCGCAGCCCTTTGCAGCGATCATGAAGAAGAACGCCGCGCCGCGCAAGAGGCGGTGTGGACTTTGGCCGATTGGCCAGGATGGCGGAGCGGACACGCGTTGTTATCATGCGTGGCAGTGTGTGACGGTGGCGTGAGCAGGATCGCAAATCTATGGGTGCGTGGCGTTGATGAAGCGCTGTTTGAGGCACTCGTTCGGGAAGCCGAAGCGAATGGGCGTGCATCGCATCGGCGTGTCCACGCAGTTCGATCCGGTCGTCGAGTTGCAGTTTACGGTGACCGCGGATACGCGCTACACGAACCGCGCGTCGGTCTCGTTTGGCGAAGATCATCGCATTGCCTTGCGCCGTGTTGCGCGGTAGCGCACCGCACTGAACGCCATCGCACCGCACCGCACCGCACGGCACCGCACCAGGCTTAACAATTGAATACATGACCTTGGCCCGGAGCACTTAACATAACGGCTATCGCGCATTCGCCCCCGCAGACCTGGCGCCGAGCTTACTCACGCCGCGGCGGCGGCCGGTTTGTTTCCGTTTTCAAGGTAATCCAACATGCTGATCAATTGCGCCGCCTATCAGGACGGCCGAAAGCTGGCTGACATCGAGATCGACAACATCAGCGACTACGTGGCGCGGCCCGAGTGTTTTGTCTGGGTCGCGTTGAAGGATCCGGGGCCGGGCGAACTGGCCGTGATGAAACACGAATTCGGCCTGCACGAGCTCGCGATCGAGGACGCTCAAAACGGCCATCAGCGGCCGAAAATCGAGGAATACGGCGAGTCGCTATTCGCCGTGCTGCACACCGTCGAGATGGACGACGACGACGAACTGCTGATCGGCGAAGTCGACGTGTTCGTCGGGCCTAACTATGTGCTGTCGGTGCGGCGCGGCGCCCGCGTCGGCTTTCAGAATGTGCGCGCCCGCTGCGAACGCGAGCCGAAATTGCTCAAGGAAGGCTCGGCGTTCGTGCTGTACGCGCTGGCCGATGATGTCGTCGATCGCTATTTCCCGATCATCGAGGCGATGAACGCCGAGATCGAGGAACTCGAAGACCGCATCTTCGAGCGCAACAATTCGGCGGCCTCGCGCGCGATCATTCAGGATCTGTACTCGCTCAAGCGGCGCCTCGTGATCCTTCAGCATCACATCACGCCGTTGCAGGAAGCGATCAGCAAGCTGACGGGCGGCCGCATTCCGCGCATTTGCGACGGCATGCAGGCTTACTTTCGCGACGTCTACGACCATCTCGAGCGGATCGTCAGAACCATCGAGGGCAGGCGCGAAATGGTCGTCACCGCGGTGCAGGTCAATCTGGGGATGATCTCGCTCGCCGAGAGCGAGGTGACCAAGCGCCTCGGCTCGTTCGCCGCGCTGTTCGCGGTGCCGACCATGATCGCGGGCATCTACGGGATGAACTTCCAGAGCATCCCGGAGCTGCACTACCAGTACGGTTATCCGGTTTGTCTGGCAGTCATGCTGACGGTCGATCTGGTGCTGTTCCTGCGCTTCCGCAAAGCAGGCTGGCTATAAAGCCGGTCGCGGCTGAACCGCGCCGAGCCGCTCGTAGCCATCCCGAGAGCCATCCCGAGCCACTCCAGATAACCCTGAGCCGAGCGCCGCCGTTTCGAGCGCCCAGCGTTGTTCCCGCTTGCATCGCGCGCAATAAAAGTCCAGCATAAGCGGCCCGTCGGCTGCAAGCCTTGCAGCCAGCGGGAATCATCCGCCACGCACGGACCAAGCGAGGGACCCTTGCCAGAACGCTGCCTGCCGGTGCGCTTACCCAGCGTGCCGGCTCGAATCGATCGAGTGTATGCACAGACGCACATTCTGCGCGCCGGTGCACTGCAACACCGCGAATCGTTGACATTCCGAACAGACTGCGCTGAAAATAGGCCTCGCAAACGTTTGCGCGTAATTAAAAATACGGCTCGCTCGCGGGCTCACAAACCTTGGAGATAGGCATGAACCATCGCATTCGCCGCCGCTTGCTGGCGGCCGCTGTCCTCGTCACCGCCACCGCCGCCTTGCCGTTTTCCACCGCGTACGCGCAAACCGCTCCCGCCCACAAGCCGAAGGTTGCGCTGGTGATGAAGTCGCTCGCGAACGAGTTTTTCCTGACCATGGAAAACGGCGCGAAGGACTACCAGAAACACAATCCCGCGCAGTTCGATCTGATCACCAACGGCATCAAGGACGAAACCGATACCGCGAACCAGATCCGTATCGTCGAACAGATGATCGTCTCGAAGGTCGATGCGATCGTGCTGGCCCCGGCTGATTCGAAGGCGCTGGTGCCGGTCGTCAGGAAGGCCGTGGATGCGGGCATCATCGTCGTGAACATCGACAACCGGCTCGACCCGGACGTGCTCAAGTCGAAAGGTCTGAACGTGCCGTTCGTCGGCCCGGATAACCGCAAGGGCGCGCAGAAGGTCGGCGACGACCTGGCCAGGAAGCTGAAGGCGGGCGACGAGGTCGGGATTCTCGAAGGCGTGTCGACCACCACCAACGCGCAGCAGCGCACCGCGGGCTTCAAGGACGCGATGCAGGCGGTCGGCGCGAAGGTCGTCTCGGTGCAATCGGGCGAGTGGGAAATCGACAAGGGCAACGCGGTCGCGTCGGCCATGCTCAACGAGTATCCGAACCTCAAGGCGCTGCTCGCCGGCAACGACAACATGGCGATCGGCGCGGTCTCGGCCGTGCGCGCGGCGGGCAAGCAGGGCAAGGTGATGGTGGTCGGCTACGACAACATCGGCGCGATCAAGCCGATGCTGAAGGACGGCCGCGTGCTCGCCACTGCGGATCAGTACGCCGCCAAGCAGGCCGTGTTCGGCATCGACACCGCGCTGAAGGCGCTCAACGAGCACAAGAAGCAGTCGCAGTTGTCCGGCGTGGTGGAAACGCCGGTTGATCTGGTGACGAAGTAAGCGTCGGCCAGCAAGCCCAGCCACGCGGATTCGCGCTCACGCCGCTGTGCTGTACCGTCAAGGTGCGGTGAACCTGGGTGAATCCGCGTCAATTCAAGAAACGCTCAAGAAACCTGCAGCGCCGCCGTTAAATCCAGAGGTAAGCGTCATGACGGCGGCTGCGCGGCGGGAGGGTGCGTGGCCGAAAGCGCCTGCGCATTCCGCGCATTGGGCCGGCATGACACGGGGCTATCGGTGGGCTGCTTTAGTCGAGCGAATTGCATGAAGCCTCTTCGAGTACCCTGGAACCAGGATTGCGATGGATTCAACCGACCACGACGCCTTGCCCGCCGTACTGTCCGTCAGCGGCATCGGTAAGACCTATGCCGAACCGGTGCTCGCCGATGTTTCGTTGTCGCTGCGCGGCGGCGAGGTATTGGCGCTGACCGGCGAGAACGGCGCCGGCAAGAGCACGCTGTCCAAGATTATCGGCGGCCTTGTCGATCCGACTACCGGCACGATGCGGCTTGCCGGCGCGCCGTATGCGCCGGCAAGCCGCACCGAAGCCGAAGCGCTCGGCGTGCGGATGGTCATGCAGGAGCTGAATCTGCTGCCGACGCTGTCGGTCGCGGAAAACCTGTTTCTGAACCGCTTGCCGCAGGCCGGCGCGTTCCGCTTCGGCTGGATTGATCGCCGCAAGCTGCGCGAAGACGCCCGTCATGCGATGGCGCAAGTCGGGCTCGACGCAATCGATCCGGATACGCTGGTGGGCGAACTCGGCATCGGGCATCAGCAGATGGTCGAGATCGCACGCAATCTGATCGACGATTGCCGTGTGCTGATCCTGGACGAGCCGACCGCGATGCTGACCGCGCGCGAGGTCGATCTGCTGTTTGAGCAGATCGAACGGCTGAAATCTCGCGGCGTCGCGCTGGTCTATATCTCGCATCGCCTCGAAGAACTGGCCCGCGTGGCCGAGCAGATCGCGGTGCTGCGCGACGGCAGGCTGGTGCATGTCGACGCGATGGCCAACCTGACCAGCGACCAGATCGTCACATGGATGGTAGGCCGCGAACTGGGCGAGCGGATCGATCTGGGCGTGCGCAAGATCGGCGCGCCCTTGCTGAAGGTGGACGGGCTGACGCGCGGCAAGGTGGTGCGCGACGTGTCGTTCGAGGTGCGCGCGGGCGAGATTTTCGGCGTCAGCGGACTGATCGGCGCGGGCCGTACCGAACTGATGCGGCTGATTTACGGCGCCGACCAGAAGGACGGCGGCACGGTGTCGCTGGCGCAACAACCGGGCGGGCCGCCCAGGCCGGTGCACATTGCCTCGCCGGTCGACGCCGTGCGCGCCGGCATCGCGCTCATCACCGAAGACCGCAAGGGCGAGGGCCTGTTGCTGCCGCAACCGATCGCGGCCAACGTGTCGCTCGGCAATATCGGCGGGGTGGCGCGGCACGGCATCGTCGATGCGAAGCGCGAGAGCGCGCTGGCGCAAAAGCAGATCGACGCGATGCGGATTCGCAGTTCGGGGCCTGGGCAGATTGTCGGCGAGCTGTCGGGCGGCAACCAGCAGAAGGTCGTGATCGGCCGCTGGCTGGCGCGCGATTGCCGCGTGCTGTTATTCGACGAACCTACGCGCGGCATCGACGTCGGCGCGAAGTTCGATATCTATGGCTTGATGGGTGCGCTGGCCCGCGAAGGGCGCGCGCTCGTCGTGGTGTCGAGCGACCTGCGTGAACTGATGCTGATCTGCGACCGGATCGGCGTGATGTCCGCGGGAAGCATGACGGGTGTGTTCGAGCGCGACGACTGGTCGCAGGATGCGTTGCTGGCCGCGGCTTTCGCCGGCTACCGCAGCCGCGAAGCGTTGCTGCATGCCTCCGACACCAATGAAGCAGGGAGTCTGTCATGACCCATCAATCGATGCAGGACGCGTCGGGCGGCAAGCATGGCGCCGCCGATGTGGCGAACATCACGCCGCCGGCCGACCCGTCCGCGCCGCTCGCCAGCGGCAAACCGGCCGGCACGCGGCTCGGCTTTTCGAACTACCTGGGCCTCGCCGGCGCACTGCTGGCGATGATCGTGCTGTTCTCGCTGCTGAGTTCGCACTTTTTGACGTACGACACGTTCAGCACGATCGCCAACCAGATTCCTGATCTGGTGGTGATGTCGGTCGGCATGACATTCGTGCTGATCATCGCCGGGATCGATCTGTCGGTGGGTTCGGTGCTGGCGCTGGGGGCGTCGGTGGTCAGCGTGGCGGCCCTGAAGTGGGGCTGGGGCCCGTTGCCGTCCGCGCTGCTCGGCGTCGCCGCGGCGGCGCTGACCGGCACCCTGACCGGTTCGGTGACAGTGGGCTGGCGGATTCCGTCGTTCATCGTGTCGCTCGGCGTGCTCGAAGCCGCGCGGGGGCTCGCGTATCAGATGACGAATTCGCGCACCGCCTATATCGGCGACGCGTTCGATTTTCTGTCGAACCCGATCGCGCTCGGCATCTCGCCGGCGTTCCTGATCGCGGTGGCGGTCATGGTCATTGCGCAACTGGTGCTTACGCGCACGGTATTCGGCCGCTATCTGGTCGGCATCGGCACCAACGAGGAAGCCGTGCGGCTCGCGGGCGTCAATCCGCGACCGTACAAGATCATTGTGTTCGCGCTGATGGGCGCGCTCGCGGGATTGGCCGCGCTATTCCAGATTTCGCGTCTGGAAGCGGCCGACCCGAACGCGGGCGTCGGCATGGAATTGCAGGTGATCGCGGCGGTGGTGATCGGCGGCACCAGTCTGATGGGCGGGCGCGGGTCGGTTATCAGCACCTTTTTCGGGGTGTTGATCATTTCAGTGCTGGCCGCCGGCCTCGCGCAAATCGGCGCGAACGAGCCGACCAAGCGGATGATCACCGGCGCGGTCATCGTCGTGGCGGTGGTGCTGGATACGTACCGCAGCCGGCGCAAGCGCGCCTGAGCGGCATACGGCAAAGTACAGCAAAGCGGCATGATCGGTAACGATTAGCATTGGCATCAAGAAAGTGTAAGGTTCAAGGGTTTTGGTCTGTCATCGATGAAAACGTCCGGTGGGTCGCCAGCTTGGCGCGGCCGGCGGGAACAGGCGGGAACAAACTGGCAGGAGAGCAACAGGTTATGGCGACGATCAAGGATGTAGCGGCTGTGGCGGGTGTGTCGTTCACGACGGTTTCGCACGTGGTGAACAACTCGCGGCCGGTGTCGGCCGACGTGCGGGCTAAGGTCGAACACGCGATCCGTCAGCTTCACTATGTACCGTCAGCGGTGGCCCGTTCGCTCAAGGCGAAGGCGACGGCGACGATCGGTCTGGTGGTGCCGAACAGTACGAATCCGTATTTCGCGGAACTGGCGCGCGGCATCGAGGACGGTTGCTCGCGCAACGGCTACTGCGTGTTCTTCTGCAATTCCGACGACGATCCGGCCAAGCAGCGTAACTATCTGCGCGTGCTGCAGGAAAAGCGCATCGACGGGCTGATCGTCGCATCCGCGGGCGACGACGCGGTGCTCGCGCAAACGCTCGCCGACGCGCACGAGCCGCTCGTCATCGTGGATCGCAATATCGAAGGCCTCAACGCGGACCTGGTGCAGATCGACCACGAGAAGGGCGCGTATCTGGCGACCCGCCATCTGCTCGAACTGGGGCACGTGCGGATCGGCTGCATCACCGGGCCGGTCGAGACGGCGGTGAGCGCGATGCGGGTGCACGGCTTCATCCGTGCGATGACCGAGCGCGGCATCGACATTCCACCCGATGCGATCGTCGAAAGCGACTTTTCGGGCACGGGCGGCCATCGCGCCGCGGGGCAACTGTTCGATACCGTGAAGCCGTCGGCGATTTTTGCCGGCAACGACATGATGGGCATCGGCGCGCTGCGGGCCGCGGCGGAACGCAATATCAGCGTGCCGCGCGATTGCTCGATCATCGGCTTCGACGATATCGAACTGGGGCGCTTCACCTATCCGGCGCTTTCGACGGTCGGGCAGTCGGTGCGCGCGCTCGGCGACATGGCCGCGCAGACGCTGATCGAACGCATCGCCGGGACCTCGGCGGGCAGTCCGCGTGCGCCGGGCCGCCGGCGGGTCGTATCGCCGCGGCTGATCGTGCGCGAATCCACCGCGACGTGGGCCGGCGCGCCCAAGCGCAATCTGGCGGCATGAACGAACCTGGGAGAAAAGGCAGTGGCAAGTAAAGAAACGCGTGGCCGTGTGGCGGTGGTCGGCAGTCTGAACATGGACCTCGTGGCGCGCGCGCCGCGTCTGCCGCACCCCGGCGAGACGCTGGCCGGCCGGACCTTTGCCCAGGTGGCGGGCGGCAAGGGCGGCAATCAGGCGGTCGCCGCCGCGCGCCTCGGCGCTCAGGTGTCGATGCTCGGCTGTGTCGGCGCCGACGCAAATGGCGCGCAATTGCGCGCCGGACTCGAAGTGGAAGGTATCGACTGTGCGGCTCTCGAAACCGGGGCAGAGGCGTCGGGCGTCGCGCTGATCATTGTCGACGACGCCAGCCAGAACGCGATCGTGATCGTCGCGGGCAGCAACGGCGAACTCACGCCCGAGACGATCGCCCGTCATGAAGCGGTGCTGGCCGCCGCGGACGTCGTGATCTGCCAGCTCGAAACGCCGCCCGATGCGGTGTACGCGGCGCTTGCCGCGGCGCGGCGGCTCTCCAAAACGGTGATCCTGAATCCCGCGCCTGCCGTCGGCCCGTTACCGGCCGACTGGCTGCCGCTGATCGACTATCTGATTCCGAACGAACTCGAAGCCGCGACGCTGACCGGTTTGCCGGTCGCCACACCCGCCGACGCGGCGCAGGCCGCCGCTGCGTTGCGCGAAGCCGGCGCGCGCAATGTGCTGGTGACGCTCGGTCCGCGCGGCGTGCACGCCGCGCTCGACGGCGCGGATGCCACGCTTTACGACGCGCCGCGCGTCAAAGCCGTCGACACCACCGCGGCGGGCGACACCTTCATTGGTGGATTCGCGGCGCAACTCGCGCGGGGCGCGAGCGTCGACGCGGCGATCCGTTTCGCGCAGCGCGCCGCGGCGCTTTCGGTGACGCGCGCCGGCGCGCAGCCTTCGATTCCTACCCGCGCCGAACTGGACGAGTCGGCCTGACGAAAACGTGGCGCTGTCCGCGAGCGTGCAAAATGCCGCGCGTTCGATTGGACCTCGGCGGTCGGCGGCGCTGCGTTAAACAAATCCTCCGCTTCATAGCCGTCTTCATAGCCGTAGCGTTGCAGCGTGAGCCTTCAGCGCCGCTCGATTGAGTTGCCGGCGCGAAGGCCGCTCGCACCGCTGCAGCACCACCTGTCCATCTCACCCTCCCTGCCGCATCCCGCACGTCGGCGCACGCAACTATCACGCGCTCGCGCCGACCGCGCCTTGTAATTTCTTCCATCTGCTTACAACAGCTTTCCTCATACCATATAAAAGTTTCAAGTACCGCACTTTAGTGCCGTAAACGAAATTAGAGCGCCTTGTCAAAAAGGCGCCGCGCACGAAGACGCAACACGCTACCCCGCGCTGCGCACGCAGCCTCTCATTTGGTTAAGTACAGGAAGAGCATGTTGAACAAAGGGATCACGATCAAGGCGCGAATTGGCCTCACGATGGCTTTTCTCGCCGCGCTGCTGGTCGCCATCGGCGTTTTCGGCTTGTTCGGCATGAGCCGCTCGAATGACGCGTACCGGGATACTTTCACCAACGCAATGCCGAGTGCGGTGGACATCGGCAACGCCGAACTCTACGCGGCACGCGAGCGTCTCGCACTCGATCGCGCCGCGTTCCAGGCGGGCACGCCGGACGCCGCAGCGACGCTCGAGCGTGCGCGCGCCATGCGCACCTTGTCTGATTCGTGGTGGAAAAAGTACATGGATCTGCCGCGCGATGCGGAGGAAGACCGTCTGGCGCAGGCGGTGATCGGTAAGCGCGACGCGCTGCATCAGCAGTTGGATGCATTCGCCGCGATCATTGCAGCGAACGACCAGGGCAAAATCGCCGATAGCGCCAGGCGCTTGCAGGTTGCCTACAACGATCTGGCCGAAGCCGACGACGCGTTGCGCAAATTCCAGTTCGTATCGGCCGAGGCGGGTTTCGACTCCGCGCAAAACAGCTTCGCGGTGTTCCGCATGGCCAGCTTCGGCGCGCTGCTGGTGGGCGTGATCGCCGCCGCGCTGTCCTATCTGACGCTCAGCCGCGCGATTGGCCGTCCGCTCGGCGAAGCGCTCGGTCATTTCGATGCGATCTCCGCAGGCGATTTGCGCCGTCCGGTCGTCGTCACGTCGCGCGACGAAATGGGGCAGTTGCTCGAAGGCATCGCCAGGATGCAGCACAGTCTCACCGAAACGGTGCGTACGGTGCGCGGCGGCAGCGAATCGATCGCGACCGCGACCCGTCAGATCGCCGCCGGCAATATCGACCTGTCTTCGCGCACCGAAGAGCAGGCGTCGGCGCTGCAGGAAACCGCGTCGAGCATGGAAGAGCTGACCGGCACCGTCAAGCAGAACGCCGACAACGCCCGCCAGGCGAGTTCGCTGGCAGCCAATGCGTCGGACATCGCGAACAAGGGCAGCGCGGTGGTCGGCCAGGTGGTCGGCACGATGGGCGACATCAATCAGAGCTCGGCGAAGATCGCCGACATCATCTCGATCATCGAAGGGATTGCGTTCCAGACCAATATTCTGGCGCTGAACGCCGCGGTGGAAGCGGCGCGGGCCGGCGAGGAAGGGCGCGGTTTCGCGGTCGTGGCAGGCGAAGTGCGCAGTCTGGCGCAGCGTTCGTCGGCGGCGGCCAAGGAAATCAAGGAACTGATCGACACCTCGGTCGAGCGCGTGCAGTCCGGCTCGGCGCTGGTCGACGAAGCCGGCCGCACCATGACCGAAATCATCAGCGCGGTGCAGCGCGTGACCGACATCATGGGCGAAATCGCGGCGGCTTCGGAAGAGCAAAGCAGCGGCATCGACCAGGTGGCGCGCGCCGTCACGCAAATGGACGAGGTCACGCAGCAGAACGCGGCGCTGGTCGAAGAAGCAGCGGCGGCAGCGCAATCGCTCGAAGATCAGGCCGGCAAGCTGCGCACCGCGGTGGCGGTGTTCCAGCTCGACGATGAAGCTCACAAGGTGCCGGTGAGCGTGGCGCCAAGGCGCGCAACGACGCCGGCCCGGCCGATGACGGCGCGTAAGGCACCGCCGGCCGCGCATGCGAAGGCCTTTGCCGCACCGGCCGCGGCACTGTCCAGCACGCCGTCTGCCGCAGCGCCGGCCAAGGCGCCTCCCAAGGCGCTGGCGAGTGCAGGCAGCGATCAGAATTGGGAAACCTTCTGATCGGCCTGAGGACGTAGATCGCGCGGCACAGCAAAAAGGGGGACGTACGGCGTCATCGCCGCGCTTTTGACGCGACGATGCGGCTGTGGCGAGCAGTAGCGTCGGCAGTCGTGTTGCAACATTCGTTCCCGATTGCGCCGCGTATCGAACCGTGCCGGCGCAGATATCCGTATGGCGGCAAAAGGCCGCGATTGCGCAGGCAACCGCGGCCTTTTGCCGTGCACGGCGGGCCAACTAACGTCTACGATGGCAGTCCGTGCCCTGGCGAGCGCTGTGATCCGGTACATTGACGGGCGCGACTGCTGCTTGCATCGGCTGCATCGGCCGGTGCCGGCAGTCCGCGTGCGGACCCCGGACGACGCAAACGCAATTCGGGCGCCGCGACTCCGCAGCAACCCACCTTTCAACGCGCCAGCCATAAAGGACCGACATGACGCCACACGACCTCGCGCACCGCCTCGTCGAAGCACGCCGGCGGCATCGCCCGATCGATGCGCCCGCACCCGACAGCCTGCCGCCCGATGCCGCAACCGCGTACGCGATCCAGCAGGCCGTCATCGCGGGCCTCGGCGAATCGACCGGGGCGTGGAAGATCGGCGCCAAAGCACCGGGCGGCGCGGCCGCAGGCGCGCCGATTCCGGCCTCGCTGGTGCTGCCGTCGCCGGCGCGGGTCGCCCGTGCGGGATTCTTCCGGATGCTGCTGGAACTTGAGATCGCGTTCCGCTTCACCGAGGCGATCGAGCCGCGCGGCACAGCGTATGCGCGCGACGAGGTGCTCTCCAAGGTGGGCGTGGTGCTGCCGGCCATCGAGATCGTCGACAGCCGCTTTGCCGAGTGGCCGAATGTCGCGCCGCTCGCGCAGCTGGCCGACGCACAGAACAACGGCGCGCTGATCACCGGTCATCCGGTTGCCTACGCGGGACTCGCGCGCGGTTTCGATTTCGTGTCACCCGAACTGGAATTGAGCTTCGACGGCGACTCGCTGGTGCCGGACGCCACCGGTAATCCCGCCGGCGATCCGCGCGAACTGCTGGTCTGGTTCGTCAACCACTGCGCGGCCATGGGCATCACCATCGAACCCGAATGGACCCTCACCACCGGTTCGTACGTCGGCGCTCACAATGTGGACAAGCCCGGCGTTGTCCGTGGGCATATCGACGGTCTCGGCGAAGTCGAGATTGAACTGACCTGAACGTGTAACGGCGCGTTACGAAGTGTGCTGCAAACGGCTGCCTGAACTGCGTAAGCTGCAGGAAGGTAGCCGTTTTACATTTGCGGCGCCTACGGCGATCGGCTAGCCGGATCGTCTAGCCGTATACACCTATGGAAGCCGGGGGCGCGCGGCCGTCATCCAGTTATTGACCGCGGCTAACCATGTCCCCAATGCGGGTTATGCGGGCGGCGAAGGGCAAGCGGTGACCGCCCGACGCGTCCCACTACGCTTTGAAGCCAGTGGGGAACGGCGCGGAACAAATCCGCTCACGCATTGACGAACAGCTTGAGGATGCGTCCCTGTGCCGGGCGCCGATGCGTCGGGCGCCGATGCGTCGCGCGCCGAAGCATCGGTGAACGAACATGTAACACGCGCTCGTAGCTGTAGACCAAAAGCTCATGCGGCGCGTTGATGAAAAAGTAGCCGGGCAAGCGCGAAACACATGACGTCTACGCGTAATGCAGCAAAGTGTGCGCGTGCATACAGCCTGTCCGGCGTAGCAGGGAGATCATCCGATGAACGAGACGGTCCGCGCGATACAGCAGTGCAAGCGGAGCGTGGAGCAGGCAGCGGCGAGGCAGCAGAGCAGGTCCGCAATCGCTGCAATGTCTGCGCAAGATTGTAGGTGAGCGAATCTGTGTTTCCAAGTCAGGAATGTCGGGAGGTGACTACGGTCGGCGCGATTTTTCGCAACGTAGTTCGTGAAAAAAAATTTAAAAGGGTTTAGGATGAATTCGAGCGATGTCGTTTCCGAATAGCGCGCCGCGCACGACATCGGTCTAGACTTCGGCGAGGAGGTAGCATGGATATCTACAGCAGTTTCGCGACCCGCTTCGAGAAAACGCGAGAGGATGAACTCTCGCTCGAGGAGTATCTCGCGCTCTGCAAAGACAATCCCGCCGCGTACGCCACGGCCGGCGAACGCATGTTGATGGCAATTGGAGAACCAGAACAGATCGACACTCGCAACGATCCGCGCCTGTCGCGCATCTTCGCGAACAAGGTCATCAAGGTATACCCCGCATTCCGTGAGTTCTACGGAATGGAAGATGTGATCGAGCAGGTGGTCGCGTACTTCCGGCATTCGGCCCAGGGGCTCGAAGAGAAGAAACAGATCCTGTATCTGTTAGGCCCGGTCGGCGGCGGTAAATCGTCGATCGCGGAACGCTTGAAGCAACTGATGGAACGCGTGCCTTTCTACGCGATCAAGGGTTCGCCCGTGAACGAGTCGCCGCTCGGCTTGTTCGATTACGACGAGGACGGTCCGATCCTCGAAGAACAGTATGGCATTCCACGCCGCTACCTGAAAAACATTCTGAGTCCGTGGGCCGTGAAGCGCTTGCACGAATACAACGGCGACATCCGCAAGTTCCGCGTGGTCCGCCGCTATCCGTCGATCTTGCGGCAAATCGGCATCGCCAAGACCGAACCGGGCGACGAAAACAATCAGGACATCTCGTCACTCGTCGGCAAGGTCGATATCCGCAAGCTCGAACAATACGCACAAGACGACGCCGACGCATACAGCTACTCCGGCGGTCTGTGTCTCGCGAATCAGGGCTTGCTCGAGTTCGTCGAAATGTTCAAGGCGCCGATCAAGGTCTTGCACCCGTTGCTGACCGCCACTCAGGAAGGCAACTTCAAGGGCACGGAAGGCTTCGGTGCGATCCCGTTCGACGGCGTGATCCTGGCCCACTCGAATGAGTCCGAATGGAAGGCGTTCCGCAACAACCGCAACAACGAAGCACTGCTCGACCGGATCTTCGTCGTGAAGGTGCCGTACTGCCTGCGCTACAGCGAAGAGGTCAAGATCTACGAGAAGCTGCTGCGTAATTCGTCGCTGGCCAGTGCGGTCTGCGCGCCGGGCACGCTGAAGATGATGGCGCAGATGTCGGTGCTCACGCGCTTGCAGGAGCCGGAGAATTCCAGCCTCTTTTCGAAGATGCAGGTGTATGACGGCGAGAATCTCAAGGACACCGATCCGAAGGCCAAGTCGTATCAGGAGTACCGCGACTTCGCGGGCGTGGATGAAGGGATGACCGGCGTGTCGACCCGCTTCGCGTTCAAGATCCTGTCGCGCGTCTTCAACTTCGATTCGACCGAAGTCGCGGCGAATCCGGTGCACCTGATGTACGTGCTCGAACAGCAGATCGAGCGCGAACAGTTTCCGCCGGAAACCGAGCAGAAGTATCTGTCGTTCATCAAGGACGTGCTGGCCTCGCGCTACGCCGAGTTCATCGGCAAGGAGATTCAGACCGCGTATCTGGAGTCGTATTCCGAGTATGGGCAGAACATCTTCGATCGCTACGTGACGTATGCCGACTTCTGGATTCAGGATCAGGAGTTCCGTGACCACGACACCGGCGAGAGCTTCGACCGCGCGGCGCTGAACGCGGAACTGGAGAAGATCGAGAAACCTGCGGGCATCAGCAACCCGAAGGACTTCCGCAACGAGATCGTCAATTTCGTGCTGCGCGCGCGAGCTGCGAATGCAGGTAAGAACCCCGCGTGGATCAGCTACGAGAAGCTGCGCGTCGTGATCGAAAAGAAAATGTTCTCGAACACGGAGGAACTGCTGCCGGTGATCTCGTTCAACGCCAAAGGTTCGGCGGAAGAGCAACGCAAGCACGAAGACTTCGTCAACCGGATGGTCACGAAGGGGTATACGCCGAAGCAGGTGCGCTTGCTGTGTGACTGGTATCTGCGCGTGCGTAAGTCGTCATGATACGCACTGCGTGCCGCCCGCGCGGTCCGACCGCTCGGGCACCTTGCGAGGCGCAAGCTGCATGGACATAGCGTTGTGTTTGTAGACATGCAAATGCAACGTGCGTCTCGCGCACTCGAAATTACAGCGGGAGACCGGGCGTGCTTCATCAAATCATCGACCGCAGGTTAGCAGGCAAGAACAAGAGCATTGCAAATCGCGAGCGCTTTCTGCGCCGCGTTAAGAACTATATTCGTCGTGCCGTTTCGGAGGCGGTGCGCGACCGGAGCATCAAGGACATTCAGAACACCCAGAGCATCACCATTCCGCGCAAGGACATTGCGGAGCCGTCGTTCCGGCATGGTCCCGGCGGCAAGCGGGAAATGGTGCATCCGGGCAATTCCGACTATATCCGCGGCGACAAGATCCAGCGTCCGCAAGGCGGCGGAGGCGGCGGGGGCAACCAGGCCAGCAACGAGGGCGAGGGTCAGGACGACTTTGTGTTCGAGTTGAGCCGCGAAGAATTCATGCAGTATTTCTTCGACGATCTCGAGCTGCCTCGCCTCGTCAAAACCCATCTGATGGCCGTGCCCACGTGGAAAAGCATCCGCGCCGGCTGGGCGGCCGAAGGTACGCCGAACAATATCGATGTGGTCCGTTCGCTGAGGAGCGCGCTCGGCCGCCGCATCGCGCTCGGGGCGCCGCTCGTCAATCAGTTGCACGAGATGGAGCGGCAGCTCGAAGTGATGAAGGCCGATCCGGCCGACCGTCGTGAGGAAATCAGGCTGCTCGAAGACGAAATCCACCATTTGCGCGGGCGCATCTGGCGTATTCCCTTCATCGATCCGTTCGATCTGCGCTACGTGAACCGGGTGAAGCAGCCCACGCCGTCCAGTCAGGCCGTGATGTTCTGTCTGATGGATGTGTCCGGCTCGATGGACGAGCAGCGCAAGGATCTCGCCAAGCGCTTTTTCATCCTGTTGTATCTGTTCCTGAAGCGGAATTACGAGCGCATCGAGGTGGTGTTCATCCGCCACCACACGCGTGCCGAGGAAGTCGACGAAGACACCTTCTTTCATTCGACCGAAAGCGGCGGCACGGTGGTGTCGAGCGCGCTGGAGCTGATGCAGAAGGTGATGGAGGAGCGCTATTCGCCGACTGAATGGAACATTTACGGCGCTCAGGCCTCGGACGGCGACAACTGGACCGACGACTCGCCCAAGTGCCGCAAGATACTCTCGAATGACATCCTGGAGAAGGTGCGCTATTTTGCGTATATTCAGGTAACACCCGAAGAGCAAAACTTGTGGCTCGAATACGCGCAACTGGCACTGAGCCAGCCGCACATGGCGATGAAGAAGGTCGAAACCGCGGCCGATATTTATCCGGTGTTTCGCGAGTTGTTTGAGAAGCAGGTGGCGTCTTCATGACGACAAAGCACTTGCACAACGAAGCGCGCGGCTATCAGCCGGAGCGCCGGAAAGGCGTGTCGCAGCGTCAGTCGGGGCATGCCGAGGCCGGGGCGGACTCTACCGGAGCCGCCGCAGCCGGAGCAGTCGATGTCGCTGCAGCACGGGGACACACCGGAACGCCCACTGAGGGGCAAAGGGAAGTCCGTATGAACGTAGCCGATAGACGGCCTCTGCCGTGCCCGTCCGACTGGACCTTCGAGTTGATCGAAGAGTACGACTCTCATATTGCTCTTGTTGCAGAGCAATATGAACTCGACGTGTATCCGATCCAGCTCGAACTCATCAGCGCCGAACAGATGATGGACGCCTACGCATCCGTCGGCATGCCGGTGAATTACCGTCACTGGTCGTTCGGCAAACACTTTCTCTCCACCGAAAAAAGCTACCGTCGCGGGCAGATGGGGCTGGCGTATGAGATCGTCATCAATTCGAATCCCTGCATCGCGTACCTGATGGAAGAGAACACGATGACGATGCAGGCGCTCGTCATCGCGCACGCGGCCTATGGGCACAACTCGTTCTTCAAGGGTAACTATCTGTTCAAGCTGTGGACGGATGCGCACGCGATCATCGATTACCTCGTCTACGCGAAGAACTACATTGCGGAGTGCGAGGAGCGCTTTGGGCTCGACCGGGTGGAGGAGCTGCTCGACTCGTGCCACGCGCTGATGAATTACGGCGTGGACCGTTACAAGCGGCCGCAGAAATTGTCGCTGGAGAAGGAATTCGCCGCGCGCCGCGAGCGTGAGGCGTATCTGCAATCGCAGGTGAACGAACTGTGGCGCACCTTGCCGACCCGGCATACGCCGCTGCCGGAGGAAATCGAGGAACGCTATCCGCCGGAGCCGCAGGAAAACCTGCTGTACTTCGCGGAGAAGAACGCGCCGCTGCTGGAGCCGTGGGAGCGGGAAGTGATCCGCATCGTGCGCAAGGTGGGCCAGTATTTCTATCCGCAGCGGCAGACCCAGGTGATGAACGAAGGCTGGGCGACGTTCTGGCACTACACCTTGCTCAATACGATGTACAACCAGGGCAAGCTGGAAGACGGCTTCATGATGGAGTTTCTCCATTCGCACAGCAATGTGGTCTACCAGCCGCCGGTCACGAAGCCGTACTACAGCGGCATCAATCCGTACGCGCTGGGTTTTTCGATGATGAGCGACATCCGCCGGATCTGCGAAGCGCCGACGGACGAGGACCGCAAGTGGTTCCCGGAGCTGGCCGGCAGCCCCTGGTTGCAGGCGATGCACTACGCAATGCGCAATTTCAAGGACGAGAGTTTCGTCGCGCAGTATCTGTCGCCGCATCTGATCCGGGAGATGCGCCTCTTCTCCGTGCTCGACGACGATATGCGCGATGCGCTCGAGGTTTCCGCCATTCACGACGACAGCGGCTATCAGTACGTGCGACAGGCGTTGTCGCGGCAGTACGACATGCATCATCGCGAGCCGAACATTCAGGTGTGGGCGGTGAATACACGCGGCGATCGCAGTCTGACGCTGCGGCATTTCATGAGCGATAACCGGCATCTGTCGTCGGACAGCGACGAGGTGCTCAAGCACATGGCGCGCTTGTGGCAGTTCGACGTGTATCTCGAGAGCGTCGATGAGAATGGCACGGTGAGGAAGCGCTATGAGTGCCGGTATGTGCCGCCTGCGGTGAGGGTTTGAGATCTGAAGCGGTCCGTGACGTAGAAATCAGGCCCATTTGTCCGAAGCCCCTGTTTGTCTCCGACTGACAGGGGCTTTTCATCATTGAAGAGCTCGCAAACCGCGGCCTCCGGTTGTCAGTAAAAAGTCAGTAAAAAACGATACGGGACGCCCAAGAGGCCGGACCGCCGAACTTGAGACAAGCCTTGCGGCCTTGGCCTGCTAACAAACACTCCTCTTTTTCTTGCGATTCTGTAAAATCCGCGCACGCGCGCGACGAGTGCCTCACCGCGTGTTGTGAAGGCGGCGCCACGACCGCTACCTCCGTTTAAAGACAAGGAAAGACAACAATATGACCGACCTGACCGATCACACCGTGGTCTCCGCCCACGACACCCGGCGCCGTATCTTTGCGATCGTCGGCGCTTCATCGGGGAACCTAGTCGAATGGTTCGACTTCTACGTGTACTCGTTCTGCGCGCTGTACTTCGCGCCGGCCTTCTTCCCTAGCGGCAACACCACCACGCAGTTACTCAATACCGCGGGCGTGTTCGCCGCGGGCTTCCTGATGCGCCCGATCGGCGGCTGGTTTTTCGGCCGCCTCGCCGACAAGCATGGGCGGCGAACCGCGATGATGGTGTCGGTGTTCATGATGTGCGGCGGTTCGCTCGTGATCGCTTTATTGCCCACCTACGCGCAGATCGGCGCCCTCGCGCCGGCGCTGCTGCTGGCCGCGCGGCTCTTCCAGGGCCTGTCGGTGGGCGGCGAGTACGGCACCAGCGCCACCTATATGAGTGAAGTCGCGCTCAAGGGGCGCCGCGGCTTCTTCGCGTCGTTCCAGTACGTCACGCTGATCGGCGGCCAGTTGTGCGCGCTGCTGGTGCTGGTGATCCTGCAACAGACGCTCTCGACCGAGGAACTGAAGGCGTGGGGCTGGCGCGTGCCGTTCGTGATCGGCGCGATGGCCGCGCTGATCGCGCTGTATCTGCGTAAATCGCTCGACGAAACCACCACCGCCGAGACGCGTCAGCGCAAGGAAGCCGGCACAATGCGCGGCCTCTGGCAGCACAAGGGCGCGTTCATGACGGTGCTCGGCTTCACGGCCGGCGGCTCGCTGATTTTCTACACCTTCACGACGTACATGCAGAAGTACCTGGTCAACACGGCCGGCATGCACGCGAAGACGGCCAGCAACGTGATGACCGCGGCGCTGTTCGTCTACATGGTGATACAGCCGGTCTTCGGCGCATTGTCGGATCGCATTGGCCGGCGCCGCTCGATGCTGTTCTTCGGCTTCTTCGCGACGATCGGCACGGTGCCGCTGCTGCATGCGCTGAAAGACGTGACGAGCCCGTATGCGGCGTTCGGCCTCGTGGTCGTGGCGCTGGCGATCGTCAGCTTCTATACGTCGATCAGCGGGCTGATCAAGGCCGAAATGTTCCCGCCGGAAGTGCGCGCGCTCGGCGTCGGGCTCTCGTATGCGGTGGCCAATGCGATCTTCGGCGGTTCGGCGGAGTATGTCGCGCTGTGGCTGAAGTCGGTGGGCAACGAGTCGATGTTCTACTGGTACGTGACCGCGCTGTGCGCGATCGCCGGCCTCGTGTCGCTGCGCATGCGCGATCCGTCGAAAGAAGGGTATCTGCGTAACGAGCCTTGAGCCTGAGCGACACACGTCAGCGCTGATTGAAAACGGCGGCCAGGGGCAACCCGGCCGCCGTTTTTCATGGGGTCGGCGGACGCGGAAAGCCGCGGCAAATCAGCGCTGCGAATCAACCGCGAATCAACCGCGAACCAGCCGCGAACCAGCCGCGAACCAGCCGCGAACCAGCGCCGCAAACGCACCGAAAATGCGCCGCGAACCAGCGATAGTACGCACGCTCACGCCACCACGATCTCCGTCCCCAACGCATGCAGCAGATCGCGCAACGCCTCCGCCTGCGCCATCTTCGCGCCGCTGCGCAAATGAATCTGCAACGCGCGCCCTGCGATCCCATCGACGGGATGCGCGAGCCACAGCTCCACCGCGAGCCCCAATCCTTCCGGCTGATTGACGACGACCGGCTCGATCACGCGCGGCTTGAAACAGGCACTGTCGGACATGGCGAACAACCTCCGGGGCTGATGACGGTTCGAGGTCCATCCTAATCAGCCGCGCGCTCCATACCAAGCGACAAATACGCGTTTGCTAATCAGTGGATGCTTAGCAGAAAACGCGCTTATTACAGGAGCATTTCCTGGTTCAGCGGTGGCGCCGCCGCTGCGAATGTGGCGGCCATGCGTCGATATCGTTGCGCTGTGTGGGTTGCACGGCACGCGTTCGGCTTCGTGCTGGCAATCGCGCGCCACGCGCGGTATCGCTGGTTGCGTCGCGCGACGGCAGCGTACGTGATTGCGTTTCGCAACCCGCCGTTGCTGATGCTTATGCGCTGACGCGGCGAAAGCGCGCCGCTCGACCGCCTGCGCCTGCCGCGGCGCGGGCATGGTCCGGCGACTGACCCAGCACGAACGCCGCTGCACGCTCAAACGAGTTCGGAGTGGTCGGTCATGAGGTCCGTCACGACCGCGGGATCGGCGACAGCATCGACGACAGCAGCGGATACCGTCGCAGCCACCGCCACCGCCACCTGTGGCCGCCTGGCCACTGCCGCACGCGATAGCATCAGCAGGTGGTAGTAGAGCCGCATGCTGAAACCGTAGTTGTACGCGAACAGATGAGTGAGCGCGATCTTGAAGCCGAATAGCGGCTCGCGATTCTTCGCGTAGACCGAAACGACGATCGGCACGAGCCGGCGCAATGCCAGTTTGCGCGAAGGCTCCAGTTGCGGCGGCAGTTTCAGCGCCTTGACGAACGCATACGCACTGACGGTAGCCGCTACTGTCGTGCCGCGTGTGCTGTGCGAGATCGAGGTCGCAGTCTTGCGATAGACCGACACGTACTCGTGCAGATAAAACACCGCGCGCGCCGCGAGACAGAGTTCAGTGCCGAACACGAAATCGCAGCACATGCCGTACTGTTCCTTATAACTGATCCGCTTCACGAGTTCGGCGTTGGCCATCCAGCCGTTGTTCGGAAACATCTGGATCAGTCCGGTTCTGCCGGGCAGCGGTTGCAGGCCTTCCGCGTCTTTGGTGCGTCGAAACGCAGTGTTCAGACGCGTGCTGGCGTCGTAGTCGACGGCGCCGGTGTGATCGGCTTCGTATTGATCGGCGAACGCCACTTCGAGCTGCGGATGGCGCGTCCATAGCGACACCAGTTTTTCGATGCCGTCGGTCGTGAGGAAATCGTCGTCGTGAATCAGCAGGATCTTGTCGCCGCTCGCCCGCTTGAACAGGCTCGCGACATTGCGTGCCTGGCCGAGAGACGGCCGGTTCATCGCATAGCGAATGCGCGGCTCGTTCGGATAGCGCTGCGCGATCAACTGCTGGGTGCGGTCGTCCCTGGAATCGTCTCCGATCACGATCTCCAGATTGCTATACGTTTGCGCGAGGCACGAATCGATGCACTCCGCAATCAGCTCGGGCCGATTGCAGGTCGGCAGGCAAATGGAGACTTTGGGAGAGGGACGCGAGCTGGAAGAGGTTGAGAAGGTGAACATGACCGTCTCCGTTCTTATCTGTTGAGGGGCGGCAGCAGGTTCGCTTTGCGCACACATTGCTGCACGCAGCAAAATAGTCGATTGCGCGAAAAAAATAATCGGTAATAATTCGGAAAAAATGTCTTCCTTCTGAAAGGGCGTCGAAGGGTGAAATGCTGCGGCTTTGCCGCCTGACTCACAGCAAAGCCGCTTGCATATTGATCATGGTATTTTTTTCAACCGGCTGACGGCCCAGCCTTGCCAGATATTTTTTTCAACTCGCTGACGGCTCATCCTCACCGGTTTTTTTGCCCCGACGCTCGGCGAGCGACTGATTGCGCTCCTTATCGTCGCGTTCGGGCAGTTTGCTCTTCTCGTTGTCGCTGTGGACGGCAGGCTGCGGGTGTTCGAGATTGGCGGGCCTCGCGGCCTCGCGTTCCTTCGAAGTCGCCAGGCTCGCGCCGGGCTATGCGGCGGACCAGGCGATCTACCGCCTCGACGATCCGCGTTACTTCGGTCTGCACAATCCGGCGATCGGGCGAGAACAGGATGTGCATCGGCCGCGACGGCGATTCATAGCCCGGCAGCACCCGGACGAGCCGGCCGCTGGCGAGATCTTCGTCGAGCATCTCGCGCGGCTGCTGAATGATGCCGAGGCCGGCGGCGCGTGGTGCGGTCGATGAGCCGCATTCCGTAGCGCGCCTCGAGAAAGCGCGTGCCAAACAGGACGCCTTGTCAGCGGTTGGCGCGGATCATGTGATTGCGACTGCTGAAGAGGATCTGGTTGCGCGAGTGCGTGAGACAGAACAACAGCAACACCGCAGGCCGGGAAGCAGCCGCTCAGGCTGCTTCCTTCACGAGAGAGACAATAAAGTCAAAAAACGCCCGAACCTTGGCCGGCGGGTGATGCCTGGAAGGATAAAGCGCATACAACGGATAAACCTCGTCGCCCCAATCGGGGAACAACTCCACCAGCTTTCCATTGGCCAGCAACGGCTCGGCCCCCAACGCAAGAATCTGCGCCACCCCCTGCCCGGCAGCGCACGCGCTGTGCAACGTGCCGACATCATTCACCGTCAGCCGCCCCTGCGGAGTAATCACAATCTTCTTGCGTCCGCGATGAAACGCCCAGCTAAACGGATAACCGGTCAGCGGATCACGAAACTTGATGCACACATGCTGGTTGTTTTCGAGTTCGGCTGGGCTCGCCGGCTGCCCATGTTTCTTCAAATACGACGGCGCGGCCACCGTCAGAATGCGCGTGTCCAGCAGCTTGCGTGCAATCAGCGAAGACACCGGCGGCTCGCCGAAACGAACAGCGAGGTCGAACCCGTCCGCGACCATATCGCCCAATTGATCGCGCGTGATCAGTTCGAGTTGCAGGTCGGTATGTTTGTCGATGAAGCCGCCCAATCGCGGACCCGGCACAAGACGTGAAAAGAACGGGTCCATGTTCACGCGCAAACGTCCACGAACCGCAGTCGCGCCTTGCGCCGCCGATGCAGCCGCTTCTTCCAGGCCGCCGAGCAGCGGCACGATCTGTTCGTAAAAGCGCCGGCCTTCGTCGGTCAGCGTGACCGAGCGCGTAGTGCGGTCGAATAGCCTGATGCCCAGGCGCGCCTCGAGCCGCGCGACCGAACGGCTGACGCCGGATTGTGACATATCGAGCGCTTCGCCCGCCGCCGCGAAACTGCCGCTGTCGACGATCGCCGTCAACACGCCCATTCCGTTCAGCATGCGCTCGTCAAATGGCATGGTGGTGTGACCTTATGATGGATTCCAAGCGTCACATGCTAACGCGAAAGCGCGTTTGAACGTAGAGACATAGTGTCGTCAAATGCCATCCGGAACGCTCGATAAATGACATATTGTCATGAGTTGAATGACAGCCACGCAATCGCGTCAGGCACGCAGTTGGCGCTAATCTGAGCGAATTCGCCGGATGCACGAGTCAATGCGGTTCTCGTCATGCGTTGTGCATAGCGCGGGCCTCATCCGGCGGTGTATGACGTCGCCGTGCAAGACCGTTTGATCGAAGCCTGCGAGCGATTATCAGGCGTCCGCTTGCCTGGCTGAGACAGCCGCGGCGCCGGTGGCGGCGATTCAGCGGCCCGTGCTCGGCGCCGCATGCGGGCGCGCCGTGCGGGCGCCCGGCACGTCTTCGTCGAGGTGACGGAACACCCACGCCGACACCAGCGTAATCACGCCGACGCAAACAAAGCTCAAGCGGAACCCGAGCGCTGCCGAACCCGATTGCGCGGAAAACAGGTTCACGAGGCCGCCGCCGATCGACACGCCCAGTCCGATCGCCAGCATCTGGACCATCGAAAACAGGCTGTTGCCGCTGCCGGCGTCTTCATGCGAGAGGCCTTTGAGCGTGACGCTGTTCATCGCCGCGAACTGCATCGAGGCGGCCGCGCCGAACACCATCAGAATCGCGATCTCGACGGCGACCGGCGTGCCGCGCGAGATCAGCGCGAACGCGACGATCGATGCGCCCACAATCAACGTGTTGACGAGCAGGAACGTGTCGTAGCCATAGCGGCGCACGAGCGGTGCAATCCAGCGCTTCGCCACGGCGCCGGCCAGCGCGGCGGGCAGCATCATCAAGCCGGAGTGCAGCGGCGTATAGCCCAGTTGCAACTGCATCAGCAGCGGCAACAGGAACGGCACGGCGCTCGCGCCGATGCGGCACAACAGATTGCCGATCAGCCCTACGCTGAAATTCGGTTCGCTGAAGAGCGCCAGTTTGAAGAGCGGATTGCGGCGGCGCCGTGCGTAGGGAATGTAGGCCAGCGCGCTGACCAAGGCGAGCACGAAGAGGCCCGCCGACCACGCTGCCCGATGCGTTTCCACCGGCGTATCCACCGCCAGCGAAAACGCGATCATGCACAGCGACAGCAGCCCGCAGCCGGCGAAGTCGAACGGCGGCGCCTGCGTGGCCCCATGCGGCGGCAAAAACCGCTGCACCGCATACAGGCCCACCGCGCCGATCGGCACGTTGATCAGGAAGATCCAATGCCAGCTGATGGCTTGAACGAGCCAGCCGCCGAGCGTCGGTCCGACAATCGGCCCGAGCTGGCCGGAAACCGAAATGAAAGCCAGCGCCGACACGTATTGCTCGCTGGAGACGCTGCGCAGCACCGCGAGCCGTCCAATCGGCAGCAGCATCGAGCCGCCCAGGCCTTGCAGCACGCGCGCCAGCACCAGTTGACCCAGCGTATGCGCGCTCGCGCTGCAGATCGAGCCGAGCACGAACACGAGGATCGCCGTGAAATAGACCCGCCGTGTGCCGAAGCGGTCGGCGAGCCAGCCGGAGGCGGGCGTGAGCATCGCCATGGTCAGCGTGTAGGCGACCACGATCGGCTGCATCGCGAGCGGCGAGACGTGCAGGCTGGCCGCAATCGACGGCAACGCAGTGTTGACGATCGTCGTGTCGAGCGCCTGCATGAAGAAGCCGGCAGCGACGATCCAGAGCAGCGCGGTGTGGGATGAATGCCTGGTCATTGGGAGGGCGACGGCACGGCATGTGGCCGTGCCCCGGGGCAATTGTTCTGGGATTCCGTCATCTTATTGACATCGTCGTCAATCGGGAACCCTGCTGGGGGCGTTGTGCACCAGCAGCAGTCACGCGGGCTGCATCGCGGCCGCCCGCGGCGGGCTGGGCACCACGGTTCGTCAGCAGTATCTGGCAGCGCGCGGGCTCGCGCCGCCGCTGAACACCGCCAGTCTGCCGACGCTGCCGTCAGTGGAATTCATCTCGCTGGCGGCCAAACGGCTCAGCCGTCCGGCGGGTACGTTGCTGCGACTGTTGCACGACAGCGATTTGCGCGGCTCCAGCGACCATACGCTTCGTAATGGCATCGTTGCCGGGCCTGGTGCGATTCTGTATGGTGGATTATCGACCTACCCAAGAGATATCGAATGACGTCCGACGCAGACCAACTCCCGCAACCGATTCGCACCGATGTCCTGATCGTCGGCGCCGGGCCGGTGGGCCTCTTCGCCGCTTTCGAGGCGGGCGTAATCGGCCTGTCGTGCCAGGTCGTCGATGCGCTCGGCAAGATCGGCGGCCAGTGCACGGAGCTGTATCCCGACAAGCCGATCTACGACATTCCCGCGATCCCGGCATGTACCGCGCGTGAGCTGGTCGACCGTTTGATGGTGCAGTGCAAGCCGTTCGACGTACCGATCCATCTGGAACAGCGGGTTCAGTCGGTCGAACAGCGCGACGGCGGGCACTGGATCGTGCGCACCGATCGGGGCCTCGTATTCGACGTCGCGGCGATTCTGCTCGCCGCCGGCAACGGTGCGTTCGTCCCGCAAAAGCTGGCGCTCGCCGAGGCCGTGCCGCTGGAAGGCCGTCATGTGCACTACAGCGTGCAGCGTGCCGCCGATTTCGCCGACAAGACCGTGGTGGTGGCGGGCGGCGGCGATTCCGCGCTCGACTGGGCGCTCGCCTTGCGCAAGGTCGCGCGCCGCGTGACGCTGGTGCATCGGCGCAACGGCTTCAGCGCGGCGGATTCGAGCGTCGCGGTGATGCGGCGCGCGGTCGAGGCGGGTGAGATGGACTTCATCGTCGGCGCGATTTCCGGGCTGACGGTGCAGGACAACGCGTTGAAGTCGATCGGACTGCGTCATATCGAAGGGGAGACCCAGCTCGAGGCCGAGCAGCTCGTCGTGCTGTACGGGCTGGTTGCGGACCTGGGGCCGATCGCGCAGTGGAACCTGTTGATCCACGGTGGCCGCGTCGACGTGGATACCTCCAACTACGAAAGCTCGCGGCCCGGCATCTTCGCGGTCGGCGATATCGCCAACTACCCGAATAAGCAGAAGCTGATTCTGTCCGGCTTTCACGAGGCGTCGCTGGCCTTGCGCAAGGCTTATGCGTACGCGTTTCCCGACAGGAAGCGGGTGCACGTCCATTCGAGCTACGACGCCAGGCTGGCGGAAAAGGTCGCGGCGGCGGGCTGACGGCCCGCAGGCGCTCGATGTCGCGTGGCGCTTTACGCCGCATCTCGCGCTGATCGACATCGCGATGCCGAAGATGGACGGCTACGCGACGCTCGCCGCGTTGCGCGAGATACCGCCGGTGGCGGACACGCTGTTCGGCGCCCGCGCGGTTTTTACCCCCGGCCGCCTCGCGTGATCTCTTCGCCGGCGCCGTGCGGCATGCGCAAAGTAACCGGAATCGACGCGAACGAGCAAAGCCCCACCACCAGAAACGCCGGCCAGAAATCCGACCACGCGATCGCCGGGTGCCCATGCAGCACGCGTGAAATCTGCAGCACGATCCCGCCGATTGTCACGCCGAGCCCGAGCGACATCTGTTGCACTACGCTGCCGAGGCTCGTGGCGCGCCCCACGTCGCGGCTGGCGATTTCCGCGTAAGTCAGCGAATTCAGGCTGGTGAATTGCAGCGCGGGGAAAAAGCCGCCGAGCAGCACGACCACCCAGATGATCCAGACCGGCGTGCCGGGAAAAAACAGGCCGCACGCCGCGATCGACAGCCCGGACAGCGCCGCATTGACCACCAGCACGGAGCGAAAGCCGAAGCGATGCAGCGCGCTCGAAGCGATCACGCGCATGAACATGCCGCCGAACGCGGACGCGCAGGTGATGAGGCCGGATTCGAACGCGCTCATTCCGTGCCCTTCCTGCAGCATCAGCGGCAGCAGAAACGGCAGCGCGCCGAGGCCGATGCGAAACAGCGAGCCGCCGAGCACGCTCGCCTGGAAGGTCGGTACTTTGAAAAAGCGCAAATCGAGCAACGGCAGTTTGATGCGCTGAGCGTACGCGATATAGGCCGCGAGCAGGGCGGCGCCGCACGCGCACATGCCGAACGCGTCGCGATTGGAAATCAGCTCGCCGCCGACCAGCGACAAACCGAGCAGAAGCAGCACCGCGCCGGCCGCCGACAGAAAGAAGCCGATCCAGTCGAGCGGACCCGGATCGGACTCGCGTGTGTTGGCGATATGCCGGTTGGTCAGATAGATGCCGAGAATGCCGATCGGCACGTTGATGAAAAAGATCAGGCGCCAGTGCAGATACGTGGTGATGAAGCCGCCGAGCAACGGTCCCGCGGCGGGGCCGAGCATCGCGGGAACGCTCAGATAATTCATCGCGCGGATGAAATCGGATTTGTGCACCACCCGGAAGATGATGATCCGGCCGACCGGCACCATCATCGCGCCGCCCACGCCTTGGACGAAGCGCGCGAGCGTGAAGGTGGCCAGCGAGTTCGACGCCGCGCACAGCAGCGAGCCGGTCACGAAGATGCCGATGGCGGTGCGGAAGATCGTGCGCGCGCCGAAACGGTCGGCAAGCCAGCCGCACACGGGAATGAAGACGCCGAGGCCGAGCACATAACTCGTCACCGCGATTTTCAGCGTGACCGGATCGCGGCCGAAGTCACGCGCCATGGCCGGCAACGCGGTAACGATCACGTTGGCATCGACACTTTCCATGAACATCGCGCACGCGACGATGAGAGGCGCAATCAGGGCTTTCTGGGCGAGCGTCATGGAGGCGGGCTGCGGCGGGCAGGCGCGGGCAAAGGTGTGATTATTGCACCCGTACGGTGCGGATGGTGAATGAGCCGGCAAGCTGATGCCGCCCCTTTTCAAGATGGTGCAAACAGGCCGATGTGACCGCCGCACAACGGCCGGGCGATATTTTTGATATTTGTTGCGGTGCGGCATCGGAGGGTTATAATCGGGTTATTGCCTAGGTATAAACCCTATACAGGAGTCCACGATGAACACCGCTACCAACACCACGACCGCCCGCACTCTCCTCGCCGCCAACACCACGTGGCTCGGCAAGCTCCGCGCGCTCGCGTTGCATGCGCTGAACCTGCATCTGCAGAACTGCGCCGTGATCGCTGAAGCGCATCGCCGCCCGCAGTAATAAAGAGTAAGTACGAAGTAAGCGTGCAGCACAAGTAACAATCGCCGCGCTCGCGGTCATGGCCGCGCCAGCCGGCGGCTGAAACAGGCGCCCGGGATCAGAGCCCGCGTGCGCCTTGAGCGGTGGGGAATCAACGGCTGGGAATCTCGAACACGAGGCAGGTCGTCGTGGCATGCGCGTACAGCGTGCCGTCGGGCCCGACGAGGCGCGCTTCCGCCGTCGCCAGTTGCCGGCCGCAATGGATCACCTTGCCTTCGGCGCGCACGCGCTGCACGCGCGGCGTCACCGCTTTCACGTAGTTCACGCTCAGCTCGGCCGTGGTGTAGCTACGGCCTGGCGGCATCAGCGTATGCACCGAGCAGCCTAGCGCGGAATCGAGCAGCGTCGCGACCCAGCCGCCATGCACGGTTCCCAGCGGATTCAGATGCTGCACGAGCGGCGTGCCCTGAAATACCGCGTGTCCCGCGCTGACTTCGATAATCGTGAAGTCGAGCGTGCGCGCGATCGCGGCATACGGCAGCTCGGCGTTCATCATAGCCTGCATGATTTCGAGGCCGGTCTTGCCCGCGACCTGTTCAGGGGTGGCGACGCCGGGGCCGGGGCCCGCATTCAACTTTGCCAATACTTCCTGTTCCTGCGCGAGCCAGCGTTCGAGTTGCTGTTCGTTCGTCAATTCGTGTCTCCTGTCCGGTTGGAAAGCATGCGTCGCGATTCGATGCACTGTCGGCGATTAGAGCATCAAAAACGCGTCGCGCCGCTGGAGGGCCGCCTCTGGACAGCAGCGCAGCGCGGCCTGAAGCCGTTGCCGATCGTGCGTCATCCACATGACGTCGAATCTTCATCTCGCCGATCGTGATTAGCGTTTAAACTCCTGCCCCCTGCGTGACTTGACCGGTCGTAGCCGGTAACGCATTCGGCAATATCGACCGATTATCGGCGCGTATTGCTGCGCCAAGCCTCCAGCCCTTATTCCGCCTCGCTTTCCCGGCCGGGATTAAATACCGGCGAGCTGCCTGACGTTGTCAACCTTTTACGGATTGTGCCGTTATCCATTTGTAATCGCCGGAGCAGGGCGACGCCACGGCAGACGACCCGTCGCCGCGACAGCATTAAGAGACAGCACTCAGCAAGGCCGCACTGACCTATGTTCCACCGATATAACAATAAATTCGACCGGCTAGGCGCGATGTTCGACCGTGCATCGAAAACGCTTGGCAGCCGGGGCATCCTGTCGCCCGTGCTCGCGCTCGTCATTTGCGGGCTGTTGCTGGTCGTCTTGCAGCATCTGTCGCAGGCCGTCGACTACCGTTCGGTGATGCGCCAGTTGCGTCACCTGAGCGCCGCCGAATGGGCCGCGTCGCTCGGCGCGACCGCGCTCAGTTATGTCGCGCTGGTCGGCCGCGACGCGATCGGTTTGCGTTATCTCGGCGCCGTGGTGCCGCGCGCGGCGCTGTGGATCGGCGCGACCGCGGGTTCCGCGCTCGGCAACGCGACCGGCTTCGGCGCGTTGACCGGCGGGGCGGTGCGCGCGCGCGTCTATGGCGTTGCGAGCGTCACGCCTGCGCAGATCGGCCGCATGACGGTGTTCACGAGCGTCTCGCTGGCGCTCGCGCTGGTGCTGATGACGGCGCTCGGCATGGTGTGCGCAGCCGAACCGCTTGCGTCGATGCTGCATCTCGCGCCGCTCGCGCTTGGCTGGGGCGGCGCGGCGCTATTGACCGTGCTTGGCCTCGCCGCCGCCGCTTGCCGCAGCGAAACCCGCCCGATCCGCACGCGCTGGCAGTGGCTCTCGTTCGATATTCCGGCGCGCCGCGATCTGCTCGCGCAAGTGGGCCTCGCGGTACTCGACGTGGTGGCCGCGGGTCTCGCGTTGTGGGCGCTGCTGCCGCATGCGGACGTGAGCTTCGTGACTTTCATCACGGTCTACGCGGCGGCGATGCTGCTCGGCATGATCGGCCACACACCCGGCGGCGTCGGCGTATTCGAAGCGGCCATGGTGTTCACGCTGAACGGCAGCGTAGCCACGCATCAGATGGTCGCGGCGCTGCTCGCGTATCGCGCGATCTACTTCGGCGTGCCGCTGATCGTGTCGGCGGGACTGCTCGCCGGCTTCGAAGGCCGCGCGCTGAAAAGCCGTTTGCCGTTGCGGCACGCGGCGGACGCCTCGAAACTCGCGCCGCTGTTCCTGAGCCTCGTGACCTTCGTGGTCGGCGGCATGCTGGTGATTTCCAGCGCGACGCCCGCGTTCTGGCAACGTCTTCAGATGCTGCGCGACGTGCTGCCGCTGTGGGTGCTCGAAAGCTCGCAGATGCTGTGCAGCGTGCTCGGCGTGCTGCTGCTGTTCGTCGCGCGTGGTTTGCTGCGGCGTCTGGATGCCGCGTGGTGGGTGACGCTGCTGCTGACGGTGCTGAGTCTCGGGTTGTCGCTCATGAAGGGCCTCGCGTTCGTCGAAGCGGGCGTGCTCGGTACGCTGATCGTCCTGCTGCTTGCCACGCGCCGCCGTTTCAACCGTCATTCGTCGCTGTTCGCCGAGCGCTTCACGGCGGGCTGGCTGGTGTCCGTGGCGATGGTGCTGATGCTGGCCGTGTGGGTGATGCTGTTTGCGTTCCGCGACGTGCCCTACACGCGCGATCTGTGGTGGCAATTCGCCTTCGACGAACGCGCGCCGCGGGCATTGCGCGCGACGCTGGCAGCGAGCGTCTTCGCGGCCACCTTCGCGTTCTGGCAGTTGCTGCGCCCGGCGCCGGGCCGCTTCGTCAAGCCCGCGCAAGAGGATCTGCTGGACGCGGCGCGCATCGTGCGCGCGCAGGAACGCAGCGACGCCGGTCTCGCGCTGATGGGCGACAAGAGTTTCCTGTTCTCCGAGTCGCGCGAGGCCTTCCTGATGTACGCGAAATATGGCCGGACGTGGGCGGCGCTGCACGATCCGGTGGGTCCGCGCGAAGCGTGGGCTGGCCTCATCAGCAAGTTCGTCGCGCTCGCGCATGCGCATGGCGGCCGTGCGGCGTTCTATCAGGTGCGGGCCAATGCGTTGCCGTTGTATCTCGACGCCGGCCTCACGCTGATGAAGCTTGGCGAAGAAGCCCACGTGGTGCTCGACGATTTCGACCTGAAGGGCTCGCATCGCGCGCATCTTCGCTATGCGCTCAAACGTGGCGAACGTGACGGCTTTACCGTCGAAGTGATCGATCAGGCGGACGTGCCCGCGTCGCTCGAGACGTTGCGGCAAATCTCGGACGGCTGGCTCGACAGCCGCGACGCGCGCGAAAAAAGCTTTTCGGTGGCCGCGTTTACCGACGAGTATCTCGCCGCGCAGTCGGTCATGCTGGTGCGGCAGAACGGCGAGCCGGCCGCTTTCGTGACCTTCATGACGACCGATCTGAACACCGAGGCGACGGTCGGCGTGATGCGCCACGTCGAGGCCGCGTCGGCGTATGCGATGGAATATCTGTTCACGCAGCTGGCGCTGTATCTGAAGCAGGCAGGTTTCCGCTCGCTCAGTCTCGGCATCGCGCCGCTCTCCGGCATGCAGCCCACGCCGCTCGCCTCGCGCTGGCATCGGCTGGCGGGAATCGTGTGGCGCTTCGGCGGCCGCTTCTACAACTTCCGCGGACTGCGCGCTTTCAAGAGCAAGTTCCAGCCGCATTGGGAGCCGCGCTATCTCGCGGCGTCGGGTTCGGTGGGCGTGTTCTTCACGCTGGCGGACCTGTCATTGCTGGCGGGAGGCCGGCGCTCATGACATTGCATCCGGTTTTCAAGCTCGCCGTTGCGGCGAGCCTCGTTGTTTGCTGCGCGGGCGTTCAGGCGGCCACCACCGTGTCCGGCGGCCGCTACGGCGACGTTTCAGTCACGCAACCGGTCGGTCCCTTGCGCGGCTTCGTGGTGCTGTACTCGCAAGCGGGCGGCTGGACGGCCGCGGACCAGCAGAGCGCCGATGCGCTCGCCAAGGCCGGCGCGATGACAGTCGGCGTGGATACGGCGCGCTATGCGGCGAATCTGAGCGAAAAAAAGGAAGCCTGCCATCAACTGGTGGGCGATGCCGAAGCCTTGAGCCACCAGCTCGAACGGCAATCGCAATCGAGCCGCTATTTCGCGCCGATCGTTGCCGGCACCGGCCAGGGTGCGACGCTCGCGATCCATGTGCTCGAGCAGGCGCCGTCGAACACGATCGCCGGCGCGGTCGCGGTGGACGCGCAGCGCGATCTGGACCCGCGCTTTCAACCGTGCCCGCCGGACCCCACCGTGATTCGCGACAAGGTGCCGGGCTTCGTCGAGACGGCAACGACGGGCGCGTCTGGCACGTCTGGCACGGCCGACCGCGCGCGCCTCGTCGCGTTGATGGCGCCGCACCTGCGCGCGGCGCCGGCGAACGAGGACGATGTCTCCGATCTGCCGCTGATCGAGTTGCCCGCGGCGCATCCGAACGGACTGATGGCGGTCGTGATCTCCGGCGACGGCGGCTGGCGCGATCTCGACAAGACCATCGCTCAGGCCTTGCAGAAAGACGGCGTTTCGGTGATCGGCCTGGACAGCCTGCGTTATTTCTGGAGCGAGAAGACGCCCGCGCAGACGAGCCGCGACCTCGCGCGCGTGATGCAAACCTATGCGGCGCGCTGGCATGCGGACCACATCGCGCTGGTCGGCTATTCGTTCGGCGCCGACGTGATGCCGTTCGCCTATAACCGCTTGCCTGACGCGTTGCGTGCGAAAGTGTCGCTGATCTCGCTGCTCGGCTTCGCGCCCGACGCCGATTTTCAGATTCGCGTCGGCGGCTGGCTCGGCATGCCGGCGAGCGACAAGGCGCTGAAGGCGCAGCCTGAATTGACGCGCGTGCCGCCTGCGATCGTGCAATGCTTTTACGGCGAGAACGAGAAAGACACCTTGTGTCCGGCGCTGGCCAACACCGGCGTCGAGATCATTCGCACATCGGGCGATCATCACTTCGGCCGCGATTACAACGCGCTGGAGCGGCGCATTCTCAGCGCCTTCAGGAAGCAAAGCGGCATGCCCGAATGAGCACGCCGCATGAATTAGCTGCCGATTTTTAGCGAGCGGCGCGCTTGATTCATGCTCGACGCGGTATTTAATGCGGTTTTAATGCGACGTTTGAACCGGCATTGGCCGCGATAAATGCCGGGGGCCACATCACATCGCGCGCGGCGGGGAGCCCGCGTTCTCTCAATCAGATGTTGAGAGCGGTATCGCACATATACCGGCCTTGCCGGATTCTATGATCCTACGAAGCCTTCGACGGCAGTCCGCTCACGCGATATCACGCGAGCGGACTGTGCTGTGCTGGGCTGTCGTCAGCGAATCTTCCTTGTGAATTCTCCTGCGAAAACCGCAGCGCGCTACCGGGCAGTTCACCCGTCCGGTGGCGCGCTGTTGGCACGAGTGACGCTTGCACCGGCGCCCGCTTTCACGGCCTGATGCAACGCTCACGTGCAATGCCCTTATCGATCGAGGCCGTGAGATGCTGGGTTCCTTCTTCTTCGATACCGCCGCGAGCCAGCCGGATAGCCCCGCGCTGTGGGTCGACGATCGCCTCTATTGCTACGGCGAAATTGCACTGCGCTCGCGCCGGGTCGCGGCCGGGCTGAAGGCCGTGATGCCGGCCGGCGGTCCCGGCCGCTGTCTGCTGTTTGCGCATCGAAGCGTCACCGCGTATACCGGTTTGCTGGGGATTCTCGAGGCCGGTTTCGCCTACGTTCCGCTCAATCCGCTGGTGCCGGCCGCGCGGACCGCGAGCGTGATCGAGCAGTCGGGCGCGCAGGTGCTGCTGGTGGATCGGCGCTGTGCGGCGTCGCTCGGTGAAGTGCTGTCCTTGCTCGACGACTGCCCGCGGATTTTCCTGCTCGAAGAGACTGGGGAAGAGACCGGCGGGCTGGCAATGCTGCCTGCCGGACTGGTGGCGCCGGTCGTTGCGCCGGCACTTGTGTCGGCAGTTGCGTCGGTAGTGCCGTCGTCGGTAATGCGGCCGGTAGTGCCGTCGATCGTGCCGTCAATCGTGCCGTCGATAGTGCCGTCGGTGGCGGTTTCGCATGCCGAAGCGCAGCCGCGGGATCTCGCCTACCTGCTGTTCACGTCGGGTTCGACGGGTGCGCCCAAGGGCGTACCCATCTCGCACGAGAACGCCGATGCCTATGTGAAGGCCCAGTTGCAAATCTTCGACAGGGTGCCCGGTGCGCGCTACGTGCAGTTCTGCGAACTCACCTTCGATCCGTCGGTGCACGACATGTTCGTCTGCTGGGCGAACGGAGGCTGTCTGTACGTGCCCAAGACGGTCGAGCCGATCTACAACGCGGCCTTCATCAAGGAACACGCGATCACGCACTGGAACAGCGTGCCCTCAGTGGCCGGTTTCATGCAGCAGTTTCGCAAACTGCCGCCGAATGAGTTGCCGAGCCTGCGCATGACGTCGTTCGGTGGCGAGCCGCTCTCTCGCACGATCGTGCTGGCGTGGCTGCGTGCCGCGCCGAACAGCCGCGTCTTCAATATGTATGGCCCGACCGAGACGACGGTGGGTTGCGCGGCGTTCGAAGTCACCGCCGAATTCATTGAAGATTCGCGTCATGCCGTGATGCCGCTCGGCAGCGCGCTGCCGGGTATGGAGTTACTGATTGTCGATGCGGCGCTCGAACCGGTCGCGCCCGGCCAGAGCGGCGAACTGCTGATCGGCGGGCCGCAGCTGGCAGGCGGCTATCTGTCGCCGGACGAACCCGGCAATCGCCGCTTCATTTCGAAGACCTATCCGGGGCACCGGTCGCAGCGCTGGTTTCGCAGTTCGGACGCCGCGCGCGAAGCGGCCGGGCAGGGCATCGTGTTTCAGGGGCGGCTGGATACGCAGATCAAGATTCGCGGCAACCGGATCGAGCTCGAAGAAGTCGAGCGTGTCATGCAGGCGTGCAGCCACGCCACGCTCTGCGCAGTGGTCGCCTGGCCTGTCGACGAAGCCGGCAGTGCCGCCGGCCTCATTGCTTTTTTCACCAACCCGCGCGGCAGCGTCGCGCGGATTCTGCAGGCATGTCGTCAGCGGCTGCCGGCTTACGCCGTGCCGCAACGGCTCGTCGTGCTCGACACGCTGCCACTCAATGTGAACGGCAAGATAGACAGAAGGGCGCTCGCCGAACGCTGCGTCAGTGGCCATGCGGTCGCCTGAGCCGCGTTTCGAGAGTTAATTCGGATGACGTAGTAGTCAAAAATTCAAGTAATGGGGGGAGTCAATGAAAAACGATGTGCGCCGCATTCTTCAGGAAACAGCATGTCTGGACGTGTCGATCGATATGCTGGGCGATCGGGACAATCTCTATGCCGCGGGCTTGTCATCGCTCGGCACGGTCCGCTTGATGATGGCCATCGAAGCGACCTTCGCCATCGAAATTCCGGCCTCGCTGATTACGCACGATCTGTTTCAGAGCGTCGAGTCGCTCGCGGGCGGCCTTGCGCAACTCGTGCCGGAGGCGTCGATTGTGCCGCGAACCTGACGTGCCGCCGCGGCGAGCGCTCATGACGAGTATCGCTACTCTGAGACCGGTGACGTTCGACGGCTGTTTCGGGTGGCTGCACCGGCCGGCGAGCGCTCAACGGTGTCGTGCGCAGTCCGTTCGGCTACGACGCGCCGGGCGTTCACCGCGGCTGGCGTGCCCAAAAACCGGGTTGATAAAGCGGGGATTGACAAAGCCGGCCAAGTCAACGAAGATCGCCTGCATGAACTGCCTCGACATCCGTATTGCGCTGATTATTAGCACCATTCATCGAATGGTGGGTTAGCGCGCGTCTGATAGCAGTGACATCAACCCGCCCCACGAGGCGGGTTTTTTTATATCCGTCTCCTGGTGACTTTCTAGTGATTTGCCCGTGCCGCACAGGAGCTTGCCTTGCCGTTACACGAACTCAAACAGGTTGCTGAAGCCGCTGACAGCGTGGCCCTCCGGCACGACTACCTGAAGAAAACCCTGACCGCGCGCGTCTACGACGTGGCGCGCGAGACCGAACTCGAACGTGCGCCGAATCTGTCGGCACGCCTGCGCAATCCCGTCTATCTGAAGCGCGAGGACAACCAGCCGGTGTTCTCGTTCAAGCTGCGCGGTGCGTACAACAAGATGGCGCATATTCCGGCCGAGGCGCTGGAACGCGGCGTGATTACCGCGTCGGCGGGCAATCATGCGCAGGGCGTGGCGCTGTCGGCGGCGCGCATGGGCGTGAAGGCGATCATCGTCGTGCCGGTCACCACGCCGCAGGTGAAGGTCGATGCGGTGCGCGCGCATGGCGGGCCGACCGTCGAGGTGGTGCAGTTCGGCGAGTCGTACAGCGATGCTTACGGGCATGCGGTGAAGCTGCAGGAAGCGCGCGGCCTGACCTTCGTGCATCCGTTCGACGATCCGTACGTGATCGCCGGCCAGGGCACCGTCGCGATGGAGATCCTCAGCCAGCACCAGGGGCCGATCCACGCGATCTTCGTGCCGATCGGCGGCGGCGGACTGGCGGCGGGCGTCGCGGCGTACGTGAAATCGGTGCGTCCGGAGATCAAGGTGATCGGCGTGCAGACCGACGATTCGTGCGCGATGGCGGCGTCGCTGAAAGCGGGTGAGCGGGTCACGCTCAATGAAGTCGGCCTGTTTTCGGACGGCACCGCGGTGAAGCTGGTCGGCGAGGAAACCTTCCGGCTGTGCCGCGAATATCTCGACGACGTGCTGCTGGTGGATACCGATGCGCTATGTGCCGCGATCAAGGACGTGTTCCAGGACACCCGCAGCGTGCTGGAGCCCGCGGGCTCGCTCGCTGTCGCCGGCGCCAAGCAGTATGCGGAGCGCGAAGGCATCGAGAACCAGACGCTGATCGCGATCACGTCGGGCGCGAACATGAATTTCGACCGGATGCGTTTCGTCGCCGAGCGCGCGGAAGTGGGGGAAGCGCGCGAAGCGGTGTTCGCGGTGACGATCCCCGAGGAGCGCGGCAGCTTCCGCCGCTTCTGCGAGCTGGTCGGCACGCGCAGCGTGACCGAGTTCAACTACCGGATCGCGGATGCGAATTCGGCGCACATCTTCGTCGGCGTGCAGATCAGGAATCGCAGCGAGTCCGCGCAGATCGCGGGCGCGTTCGAGGCGCACGGCTTTCCCACCGTCGATCTGACGTTCGATGAACTCTCCAAGCAGCACATCCGCTATATGGTCGGCGGCCGTTCGCCGCTCGCGCATGACGAGCGGCTCTTTCGCTTCGAGTTTCCGGAGCGGCCGGGCGCGCTGATGAAGTTCCTGTCGTCGATGGCGCCGAACTGGAATATCAGCCTGTTCCACTACCGCAACCAGGGCGCGGACTACAGCTCGATTCTGGTCGGCATCCAGGTGCCGGAAAGCGGGAACGGCGAGTTCGAGCGCTTTCTTGCGACGCTCGGCTATCCGTACTGGGAAGAGACCGGTAATCCGGTGTACCGGCTGTTTCTCGCGTAGCCGAACTCTTTTGCGCGGTGGCGCGTGGTCACTTGGTTTCGCTGGCGTCGGTGTCGCCGTTGACATCGGCGTTGGCGGCGAGCGCTTCATGATCCATAGCATTCGCCGCAAGCGTCGTCGCAAGCTCGGGATGCGCCTCCTTGCGCTCGCTATAGCGATCCGTCAGATTGTCCGAACGGTCGCGCACCAGCAGCGTGAACTTGTACAGTTCCTCCATCACGTCGACGACGCGATCGTAATAGGCGGAGGGGAGATCGTGCGGCATCATCGAACCCGGCGTCCTTCCCGATCGATCACCGCTTCGCCATCTTCCTTGGAAAACGGACCTTGTTGCGCCGTGGGCAGGATCTCGAGCACGACCTCGGACGGCCGGCACAGCCGGACACCGAGCGGCGTTACGACAAACGGCCGGTTGATCAGGATCGGATGTTTCAGCATCGCGCTCAGCAATTGTTCGTCACTCAAGCTCGTATCGCCGAGGCCGAGTTCGGCATAGGGCGTGCCTTTTTCGCGCAGTGCTCCGCGCACGTTCAGGCCCGCGCGCGTGATCAGGCTCGTGAGCGTTTCGCGGTCCGGCGGCGTTTGCAGATACTCGATGACGACCGGCTCGATGCCGGCGTTGCGGATCATGGCGAGCGTGTTGCGCGACGTGCCGCAAGCAGGGTTGTGATAGATCGTGACGCTCATGGCGGTTACCTTCGAGTCTTCAAAGTGATTTTGCTTCGTACCAACGCTGCGAGCGATTGACCACGCCGACGACCAGCAGCATCACCGGCACTTCGATCAGAACGCCCACCACTGTGGCCAGCGCCGCGCCGGAGTGAAAACCGAACAGGCTGATCGCCGTGGCCACTGCCAGCTCGAAGAAATTGCTCGCGCCGATCAAACTGGACGGACCCGCGACGCAATGGGCGACGCCGAGCCGGCGATTGAGCAGATACGCGAGACCGGAGTTGAAAAACACCTGAATCAGAATCGGCACGGCGAGCATGGCGATCACAAGCGGCTCGCTGAGAATCGCCTGTCCCTGGAAAGCAAACAGCAACACGAGGGTGATGAGCAGCGCACAGATCGAATAGGGGCCGAGCCGGGCGACCGCCTGCTGGAAATGCGCTTCGCCCTGTGCCAGCAGACGCCGGCGCAGCCACTGCGCGAGCACGACGGGGACGACGATATAAAGCGCGACCGAGATAATCAGCGTGTCCCACGGCACTGTAATGGCTGACAGGCCGAGCAGCAGCGCGACGAGCGGCGCGAAGGCCACGATCATGATCGAATCGTTGAGCGCGACTTGCGACAGCGTGAAATACGGATCGCCCTTGCACAGTTGCGACCACACGAAAACCATCGCGGTGCAGGGCGCAGCGGCCAGCAGAATCAGGCCGGCGACATAGCTGTCGAGCTGAGCGGCGGGTAGCCACGGCGCGAACACATGACGGATGAAAATCCAGCCGAGCAATGCCATCGAAAACGGCTTGACTAACCAGTTCACAAACAGCGTGACGCCGATGCCGCGCCATTGGCGCTTCACCTGTGTCATCGCGGAAAAGTCGATCTTGACCAGCATGGGAATGATCATTACCCAGATCAGCACGCCGACCGGCAGATTGACGTGCGCCACTTCCATGCGGCCAATTGCCTGAAAAAATCGTGGCAGCGCCTGCCCAAACAGAATGCCGCCGACGATGCAAAGCGCGACCCACACCGTCAGATAACGCTCGAAAAAACCGATGGCCGGCCGCGTATCGCGGATTGCCGCATCAGTGCTACTCATTTGATTCTCCCGCAAGTCCTCAGGATTCTTACCGAAACGTGAAATTGCACGCGCTTCATGACTTGTCCGCGCAGCAGTCCGGGATATCGCCGACGGCGCATGGTGCGCCGGCGCAGCAGTTCTCCGTGAGGAAGCCGATCAGGCTGGACATCGCGTCGAAATTCGCCGTGTAGATGACAAAACGCCCGTCCTGGCGCGAATTCACGAGCCCCGCGTGCGACAGGTCCTTGAGATGGAACGACAGGCTGGAAGGGGAGAGTGCCAGTTGCTGAGCGATCTCACCGGCCGCCATGCCGTCTTGGCCGGCGATGACCAGCTTGCGGAAGATGGCGAGGCGGGATTCATGAGCTAGCGCACCGAGTGCGCGTACAACGAGATTGGAGTCCATGACCGGACGATACGCCATCCATTTCTATATTTCAAGGATTGTTGAAATGAATTTCCCCATAGCGTCATTGGCGTTCAGGTAGATCAGGTCTTATCTCAGAACGAGATACTGCTTATCCACCATATCGCATTGCGCGATAGATCTCATGATTGTCAAACTGGGTGCAAATCAAACGCCGCATTTCAGGAGACAACTCATGCGCACCCAGGTCGGCATCATCGGTGCCGGGCCGGCAGGCCTGCTTCTTTCCCATCTTCTTCATTTGCGTGGCATTGAATCCGTCGTGCTCGAATCACGCAGCCGCGAACAGATCGAATCCACCATCCGTGCCGGCGTGCTCGAACAGGGCACGATGGACCTGCTCACCGAAGCCGGGGTCGGTGCGCGGATGAAGGCCGAAGGCGCGCTGCATCACGGCTTCGAACTCGCGTTCGACGGCAAGCGGCGCCGTATCGACCTGACCGGACTCACCGGCCATTCGATCACCGTCTATGCGCAGCACGAAGTCATCAAGGACCTGGTGGCCGCGCGCGTCGCCGCAGGCGGGGCGCTGCGCTTCAACGTGTCGGATACGTCGCTGCACGGCATCGACACCGGGACCCCGTCGATCCGCTATCGTCACGAAGGCGAAGAGCACGAACTGCAATGCGACTTCGTGATCGGCTGCGATGGCTCGCAGGGCGTTTCGCGCGCATCGATTCCACACGCTTTGCGCAAAGACTATGAACGCGTCTATCCGTTCGGCTGGTTCGGCATTCTTTGCGAAGGTCCGCCTTCATCGGGTGAATTGATTTATGCACGTCACGAACGCGGTTTTGCGCTGATCAGCACGCGCTCGGCGAACGTGCAACGCATGTATTTTCAGTGCGATCCGAAGGATTCGGTCGATAACTGGTCCGACGACAGAATCTGGGCCGAACTGCATGCGCGCGTCGATTCGCATGACGGCCAGAAAATCGTGGACGGCAAGATCTTCCAGAAGAACATCGTCGGCATGCGCAGTTTCGTGTCGGCCACGATGCAGCATGGGCGGCTCTTTCTCGCTGGCGACGCCGCGCACATCGTGCCGCCGACCGGCGCCAAGGGCATGAATCTCGCGGTCGCCGACGTGCGGGTGCTGACTCGCGCGTTGAACGCGTTCTACGTCGAAAACCGCGGCGATCTGCTCGACAGCTACAGCGAAACCGCGCTTAAGCGTGTCTGGCGCGCCGAGCACTTCTCGTACTGGATGACGAGCATGATGCACCGCATCGAAGGCGCGTCGCCATTCGAACGGCAACTGCAGGTCGCCGAACTCGAATACGTGACGACTTCGCGCGCAGCTGCCACCGCGATGGCGGAAAACTATGTGGGCGTCGCAGCGGTGTGAGAAGCAGAGTGAACGGGCGGGGCGCATGCGGAGCGCGCCCTGCACATGGGGCATCCCGTGATGAGCGGGCGTTGCCATTGTCGTACCCAAAGCAACAGAGAATTCAGGAATCGAGGATTTATCCGCGAGCGTTCCCCTCCTACACTGTACTCATCGGCTGCACAGAGGTTACATCGAGGCCACATTGAGCCCACATCTGCAGCGCGTATAAAACAATCTCTGGAGGTGGTTTCATGAAATCGCTCATCAAGGCTGTTGCTATTGCTGTTGTTTTCAGCGCGCCGATTGCTTCGTTTGCCCAGTCGAATCAGCCGGTCACCGGTGCGCAGCAAAACCCCCAGTCTGCGGAACAACGCGTCTCGGAACAGAAGGATGCCGCGCAAGCCGATACCAGCGGTTATGGTTCGGGCAGCCACGGCACGTGGCAAGCTGGTCATTCGGAAACGACAGTGAGTTCCTACTCGCCGCCGATTTATAACGCGCGTTAAGTGCCTCACTAAACGGCTCGTCGGGCAATTCACGAGTCGAATCGAAAAAAGGCCGGCGCCGGAGGATATCCGGGCCGGCCTTTGGCATTTTTTCGGCTTTCCTGCATTCAACCCGTTTTGCAAAGACGGGGGACGTGGCCGCGGATTCTGCCGCGCGACAAGACGACCCGGTACCCGCCAATCTCAGCTATGGCGTGCGCAACAACGTCACTTCGTTTCGCAGCAACGCGAGAAGGTCGTCGTCAGTGGGTTTCGTGCCCCAGTGCCGCGCGCCCGCCACCGACGCAATCGCGATCCACGAGTGAGGCGGAAACCATTCGCGGAGCACGGCGCCGTCCTGACGCAAGCACAGTTGGCCGGTCTGTTCGCTGTATTCGGCGGAAATGGACGTGCCGTCGAACTGCGCCGTTACACGCCGTGGATCGTTGCGTAGCAAATCGTCGCTCCTGCAAATGATGTGACACGGATGCTTGCATGGCCCGGCGTCGTCACGGACGCCGCCGTCGCCTGCGCTTTAGTGGTCGCCCCGGCCGTGCTCGTCGGCTCTGCCGTGGTCGCCGCCATGACCGTGCCAGTCGTCATGCCCGCCGCCATCGTGACCACGCCAGTCGCCGTGCGGGCCGCCGCGATAATCACGCGCGTCATGCCACTCACGGTTGTCGTGGTGACGCTCCTCCCACTCCCGGCGTTCCCAATAGCGGTGGCCGTCGTAATAGCGCTCGCCGTACCAGCCCGGACTCACGACCACCACCGGAGGCGGCTGGACGTATACCGGCGGAGGCGGTGCGTACACCGGTTCGGGTGCGTACGCGACGCCAGGAATGCCGATGTTCACGCCGACGTCGACGTGGGCCAGCGCGACCGACGATGCGCCTATGCCCAGACAGGCAACGATGGTGATGGATAACCACCGGCTTCGTGAAATGTTCATGATTTATTCTCGGGTTTTAGAATTCAGAGTAGGGCCAAACGGGCAGACTGCGTTCAGCCGTTCAGTCGTGGTCACGATCGTGATCGTGGCCGTGATAATGATCGTGATCGTAGTAGCCGCCGCCCCCGGGAACCACGATGCAACCGCCCAATGCACTCCCGAGAGTGACTGCCAATATCATCAGCGTGAGAATTCTTTTCATGACGTTGCATTCCCCTTTACGTTTGCTCGAACTCTACTGAGCGGCCAGATTACCGGTGTGTTCGTGTGTAACAGGACGTGTCGCTTCCATTGCGCGATGGCGACGTAAGCGGGACGAACCGGCCGGATATTCCGGCGCTGCGATGGGACGGGCCGCAGGTGCCACGATTCCCTTCAACCCGTTGAGCGCGTTACGAAAAGCGTCCCCCATCGCCGGACCGGACGCCTTCGCGGCAGTTGATTCACGCGGTGGCGATCAAGTGAAGTGCGCGCGGCGCGGCCTATCGTTTCGCGCGTGCCCGGCGGAAACATTCAGTTTCAGACTTGAGAGGGGCGGCAGCGTCATACGCGAAAAACCGTATCTTTTGCGTGCTGCTGAGGTGCCGCCGGCCCACGCATCTGGATGAGCCCCGGCCGGGCTGCATCAGCTTTTCTTAAGGTTTGGCCCGTAGCATGTCCACCGCCTGCGGCCAAATGTGCTCTGCGTCGACGCAACGACACTGCCGCTAAACGACGAGTAGAAAATCTCCCGATGATGCGATCCGACGAAGCCAGTTTCCTGCGATACGCCGCAAGCTATGACGGCATGGCAAAGTTTCTTCACTGGTTAGTGGTGGTATTGATAGCCGCGCAGTTCGTAATCGGCTGGACCATGCCCGACATTCACAAGGGCACGCTGCCCGCGGGGTTGATCGCGTGGCATCTTGGCGTTGGCGCGGCGCTGATAGCGGCGGTGGTGGTGAGAATAGTCTGGCGTCTGACGCATCCACCCGCGCCCGCTTCGCTTTCGCCGCTGCTTGGCGTTGTTTCGCGCATCACGCATGCGCTTCTGTATGGCACGCTGGTCGCGGTGCCTCTGCTGGGGTGGGCCAATGCATCGTCGCGCGGATGGTCCGTCAAGTTGTTCGGTCTGCTGCCTTATCCGAGTCTCTCGGCAACGGGTTCGCCAGTCGGTCACGCAATGGGCGACATCCATGGCGTTTTGGCCTGGGTGCTGTTCGCGCTGATAGGACTGCATATCGCGGCCGCGCTGTTTCACCGCTTCGTTCTCAAGGATCAGGTCTTGCAGCGAATGCTGCCTTGAGCGGGGAGTTTTGCGTGGCGAGGGGCAGGGGGAGCGGCAGTAGGGCGCTTATCGCGCGAGCTTGCGCTCGAGCATCGCCTTCACCTCAGCCCACTCTGAATCGATGATGCTAAAGCGCACCGAATTGCGCTTGCGTCCATCCGGCATGATGCGTTCGTGCCGGACAATGCCTTCCTGTTTGGCGCCGATCCGCAGAATCGCCGCTCTGGATTTCTCGTTGAGTTCGTCGGTGGTGAACTGCACGCGTACGCACTGCATGACTTCGAACGCGTGAGTCAGCAGAAGGAATTTTGCTTCAGTGTTGACAACTGAGCGCTGCACCGACGAGCTCAGCCACGTGTGGCCGATTTCCAGCTTCCGGTTCACCCGGTCGATCTTCCAGAAGCGCGTGCTGCCGACGATCGAGCCGGTATCGCGCCTGACGATCACATAGGGCATCACGCTGCCGGCCTGTTTTCCTGCCAATGCCGTAGCGACGTAACTGCCGACGGTTTCGGGCCCGGGCACCACGGTCAGCTTCATGTTCCACAGTTGACCGTCCGCGGCGGCGTCGAGCAGACCCTGTGCGTGTTCCTGCTGAAGCGGCCTTAGCTCGACTGTCTCGCCGGTCAGCGCAGGTTGAATGAAACCAGGGGCGTTGTCGTTCATGACGATAAAAAGGTCCGCGAACGGGCGTTCGCGGACCTGGCATGGTTAGCGGATCAAGTTGAAAAACAGCTTAGACAGCCATCACCGATACCGCCTTGGTGACCAGATAGGCTTCCATTGCCTCCGGTCCGCCTTCCGAGCCGTAGCCGGAATCCTTCACGCCGCCGAATGGCATTTCCGGCCAAGGTGTTGCAGGCTGATTGATCCACAACATGCCGACTTCCAGCTGTTGCGACAGCAGATGGACGTTGCTGAACGATTTCGTGAATGCATAACTCGCGAGCCCGTACGGCAGACGGTTCGCTTCGGCGATGGCTTCTTCGAGCTTGTCGAAACCGCGGATCGCGGCGATCGGGCCGAACGGCTCGTTATTGAACACGTCGGCTTCGAGCGATACGTTGGTCAGCACGGTCGGCGCGAAGAAGTTGCCTTCAGTGCCCACGCGTTCGCCGCCCGTCTCGACCCTGGCGCCGGTTTTGCGCGCGTCGTCGAGCACCTTGCTCATCGCGGCGAGGCGGCGCGCGTTGGCGAGCGGCCCGAGGGTCGTGCCTTCGGCGAGACCGTCGCCGAGCTTGAGGCTTTCCGCGTGCTTGACGAGCGCCGCCGCGAACGCTTCGCGGATGCTGTTGTGCACGAGAAAGCGCGTGGGCGAGATGCACACCTGGCCCGCGTTACGGAACTTCGCGCCGCCCGCTGCCTTGACCGCCAGCGCGACGTCCGCGTCCTCGGCCACGATGACGGGCGCATGACCGCCCAGTTCCATTGTCGCGCGCTTCATGTGCGCGCCGGCCAATGCCGCCAATTGCTTGCCGACCGGCGTCGAGCCCGTAAACGTGACCTTGCGGATCACCGGATGCGGAATCAGATAGCTCGAAATCTCCGCCGGGTCGCCGAATACGAGGCCGACCGTACCCGCCGGCACGCCGGCTTCGACAAAAGCCTGCAACAGGGCCGCCGGCGACGCCGGGGTTTCTTCCGGTGCCTTGACGAGGAACGAGCAGCCGCTCGCGAGCGCCGCGCTCAGCTTGCGCACGACCTGGTTGATCGGGAAATTCCACGGCGTGAACGCCGCCACCGGGCCGATCGGCTCCTTGAGAACCAGTTGCTGCGCTGCCAGATTGCGCGACGGCACGATCCGGCCATAGACGCGCCGGCCTTCGTCGGCAAACCATTCGATGATGTCCGCGGCGGACAGCACTTCGACGCGTGCTTCGGGGAACGGCTTGCCCTGTTCCTGGGTCATCAGGCGGGCGATGTCCGACGCGCGCTCGCGCACCAGCGCCGCGGCTTTGCGCATGGTCGTCGCGCGTTCGTTGGCGGGGATCTTGCGCCAGGCTTCGAAGCCGCGTTGCGCGGCGGCCAGCGCTCGGTCCAGATCGGCGATGCCGGCGTGGGCGACCTTGCCGATGGCCTTGCCGGTGGCGGGATTGACGACGTCGAGGGTCTTACCGCTGGCGGCGTCGCACCATTCGCCGTTGATCAGAAGCCGGGTATCGGTATAGCTTGAGATGGCCATGCTGGGTTCCTGTGAGTGGGAGAACGATAGGCTGCGCGCTCGGTCGTGGGATGGGGGCGGGACCTGCGCGGCCCGGAATGGACTGCCGATAGGGATGATCTTATCTGATTGAGCGATAGCGCACCGGTGGCGTGCTCGCGCGTGGTGCAATGCGGACGGTTCGTGGCGGTGTTTGCCGCGATGTGGCCGGAGCGGAGAAAATCCTGGCAAAGCACCGGCGCGCAAACAGGCGTAAAGTCAAACAGCAGTTGCAGGAACCGGCTGGAGCCAGCAGCGATGGCGATTGCTGACGCTGGACGGCGAATGCAGCTCCAATCTCAACCAAGGTGCAAGCGAGGTCGACATGCCAACCGGTACAGTGAAGTGGTTCAACGATGCAAAGGGATTTGGCTTTATCACGCCGGACGACGGTGGCGAAGATCTGTTTGCACATTTTTCGGAGATTCGAACCGAAGGGTTCAAGTCGTTGCAGGAGAACCAGAAGGTCAGCTTCGAAATCAAGCAGGGACCGAAGGGGAAACAGGCGGCGGATATCAAGCCAGTGTGAAGGTTTGGGGTTTTGCCTTGCGTGGCGCGATTGATTGGCTGTGCGCCGGCAGCGTACCGACCGCCGCGCCGCCGCAGGCAAAGCCCCCGCCGCGCCAGGCTCCCGATCCTTAAGGTTTCCTTCAGCTTTGCTCCGTAGTATTTGCGCGACCACTCGCATCCCCGCGACGCAATGATTCCGATAGTTTTCCGACAGAAAACTGAAAGCGCCAATCAAAAGGCTTGCTGGAGCATTCATGAAAACCCTGTTCTTGCAGGCGCCGTCGTACGACGGTTTCGATGGTGGCGCGGGTTCGCGCTATCAGGCCAAGCGTGAAATCCGCTCGTTCTGGTATCCGACGTGGCTCGCGCAGCCCGCCGCGCTGATCCCCGACAGCCGCGTGCTCGACGCCCCGGCCGACAGCCTGTCCGTCGAAGCCTCGCTCGAGATCGCGCAGCAATACGATCTGGTGATCATCCACACCAGCACGCCGTCCTTTCCCACCGACGCCCTGTTCGCCGAGGACCTCAAGAAGCGCAAGCCTTCGGTGCTGATCGGCATGGTCGGCGCGAAGGTCGCGGTCGACCCGCACAATTCGCTGACCGCCAGTGAGGCGATCGATTTCGTCGGCCGCGAAGAGTTCGATTTCACCTGCCAGGAAGTGGCCGAGGGCAAGCCGTTCGCCGACATCAAGGGGCTGAGCTATCGCGCCCGCGACGGCTCGATCGAGCACAACGAAGCGCGCCCGATCCTCGAGAACATGGACGAGCTGCCGTTCGTCGCGCCGGTCTACAAGCGCGACCTGACGATCGACAACTACTTCATCGGCTATCTGAAGCATCCGTACGTGTCGATCTACACGGGCCGCGGCTGCCGCTCGAAGTGCACCTTCTGCCTGTGGCCGCAGACAGTGGGCGGCCACCGCTACCGCACGCGGTCGGTGGAGAACGTGCTCGAGGAAGTGAAGTGGATTCGCGACAACATGCCTGAAGTCAGGGAGATCATGTTCGACGACGACACCTTCACCGACTTCAAGCCGCGCGTCGAGGAAATCGCCCGCGGGCTGGGCAAGCTGGGCGTGACGTGGTCGTGCAACGCGAAGGCGAACGTGCCGTACCCGACGCTGAAGATCATGAAGGAAAACGGCCTGCGCCTGTTGCTGGTGGGCTATGAATCGGGCGACGACCAGATCCTGCTGAACATCAAGAAGGGGTTGCGCACCGACATTGCGCGCCGTTTCAGCGACGACTGCCGCAAGCTCGGCATCAAGATTCACGGCACCTTCATTCTGGGGCTGCCGGGCGAGACGCAGGACACGATCCAGAAGACCATCGAGTACGCGAAAGAGATCAATCCGCACACGATCCAGGTGTCGCTCGCCGCGCCGTATCCGGGCACGACGCTCTATAACCAGGCGGTCGAGAACGGCTGGCTCGAAGAGAACAAGGTCATCAATCTCGTCAGCAAGGAAGGGGTGCAGCTCGCGGCGATCGGCTATCCGCATCTGTCGCGCGACGAGATCTACCACCAGCTCGAGAACTTCTACAAGCGCTTCTATTTCCGTCCGTCGAAGATCTGGGAAATCCTGCGCGAGATGCTGACGAGCTGGGACATGATGAAACGGCGCCTGCGCGAAGGCGTCGAATTCTTCCGGTTCCTGCGCGCCCACCAAGCGTGATCGCCGCGCATCTGCTCGCCGTCACGCTGGCCTGCGCGTGCGCGGCGTGCGCGGTCTTCGGTATCGTTTACACCGTGCTGGCCGGCGCGCTGATCGGCCGGTTCTTCGCACGGCCGGTGTCCGAGCCGACCAGCTTCCCGCCGGTCACGGTCGTCAAACCCTTGCATGGCAATGAATGGGCGCTGCTCGCCAACCTGTCGAGCTTTTGTCGGCAGGACTATCCGGGCCCCGTGCAATTTCTGTTCGGCGTGCACGAATCGACCGATCCCGCCTTGCAAACCGTCGACGAACTGCGGCGTCTGCATCCCGAAGCGGACATCACCGTGGTCGCTGATGCGCGCCTGTACGGCCCGAATCGCAAAATCAGCAACATCCTCAATATGCTGCCGCAAGCGCAGCACGATGTGCTGGTCTTCGCCGACAGCGACGTGAGCGTCGGGCCGGATTATTTGCGCAACGTGATCGGCGAATTGCAAAAACCGGACGTCGGTCTCGTGACCTGCGTTTATCGCGGGCAGCCCGACCCGGGTTTCTGGCCGCGTCTGTCTGCCAAGTCCACCAACTATCAGTTTTTGCCGGGCGTGGTGATGGGGCTGGCGCTCGGTCTCGCGCGCCCGTGTTTCGGGCAGACCATCGCGATGCGCCGCGACACGCTCGAAAAGATCGGCGGTTTCACGCCGTTCGTCCGGCATCTGGCCGAAGATCACGCGATCGGCGAAGCGGTGCGGATGATCGGCGAAAAGGTGGTGATTCCGCCGTTCACGATCTCGCATGCCTGCGTCGAAACGAGTGCGGCGCAACTGGTTGCTCACGAACTGCGCTGGAGCCGCACGATCCGCAGCGTCGATCCGCTCGGCCACATCGGCTCGGCGCTGATTCATCCGCTCGCCTTCGCGCTGCTCGCGATAGCCTTCTCAGGGGGCGCCAGGTGGGCCTGGCTGCTCGCGCTGGCCGCCGTGTGCGCGCGGTTCATGCTGAACTTGCTGTCCGATCGGGCGTTGCGGCAAGCGCATCGCGACCTGTGGCTGCTGCCGTTGTGGGATATCGTATCGTTTGCGATTTTTGTGGCGAGCTTCTGGTCGTCGCGCGTGATCTGGCGCGGCTTCAGCTTCAAGGTTGACGGCGACGGCCTGCTGTCGGCGGCTCAGGACGAATGAAGCACGGCGAATGAAGCGGAACGGATAGACAGAACAGCGGGTTGGGTCAGCAATGAAGCGCAGGTATTTCGAAGACGGTGGCGGAAGCGGTTTGAAGCGCAAGCGAAAGGTACACGCGTGGTGAAGCATCTCGGCCGCGTGGCCGCGCTAGCCGGCTTGCTGGTTTCGCTGTGGCTGGTCTGGCAAGGCAACCCCGGCGCCGTGCTCGGCGCGCTGCGCACCGCAGGCGCCGGCCTGCTGCTGGCCGCCATCGCGCACGTGCTGCCGATGCTCGCCAATGCCGCCGATTGGCGCTCGCTGATTCGGGGCGCGAACCGGCCGAGCGTCGCCGCGATGCTGCATCTGGTGTGGGTGCGCGAATCGGTCAATTGCATGCTGCCGGTCGCCCGCATCGGCGGCGAGGTCGTATCGTTCCGGATACTCAAGCGCTGGGGTGTGCGTCCGTCGACGGCGGTCGGCAGCATCATCGTCGACATGCAGCTCACCGTGATCAGCCAGCTGCTGTTCACGATGGTCGGTATCGGCTTTCTGTTCGCGCACGCGCATTCGGGTACGCTGCGGCTGGCGGGACAGCTGGCGTGGGGCGTGGTGGTGCTGACCCCGCTGCTGCTGCTGTTCGCGCTCGTGCAGCACGCCAATCCCTTCGAGCGCATCACGCGCGCGCTCAATCGCATGACGAGCGGCAAGCTCGCCGCACTGGTCGGGCAATCCGCCCAGATCGATCAGGCCATCAAGCTGATCTGGCGCCGGCGCGGCGTGGTGTTGCGCTACCTGTTCTTCTGGCAGCCGCTGCAGTGCTTCCTGACCTCGCTGGAAATCTGGCTCGCGCTGTACTTCCTCGGCGTGCAGGTCACGCTTGTCGAAGCGGTGGTGATCGAATCGCTGATTCAGGCGGTCAGCAGCGCGGCGTTCTTCGTGCCGGGCGGGCTGGGCGTACAGGAGGGCGGTTTCATTCTGATCGGCGGCGCGCTGGGCCTCGATCCTTCAATCTGCCTCGCGCTGGCTGGCGCGCGGCGCATTCGCGACCTGCTGATCTTCGTGCCGGGACTCTTTGCGTGGCAGTTCGCCGAGTCGTCGGCTCGCGCGCCCAGGCGGGCCGAGCTTTCGGAGCTTGCGGAGCAAGGGAGCGTTCGCGAGGCAAGCCAGCGCTGACTGAGTACACGCCGAGCGCCGGGGCGGAAGCAGCGGAAGCAGCGATCAGCCGCCCAGCCCAGCCTCAGTGCGCGCCCCCATAAGCCGGAAACGACACTTCGACGGCGAGCCCGCGCTCGCCGATACCCGTGCCGAGATGCAGGCTCGCATCGAAATGCTCCGCGATCCGCGCGACGATCGACAGGCCGAGGCCGCTGCCGGTCGCCTGATTGCCGGTCGCGCGATAGAAGCGATTCGTCAGATGAGCGAGATCGGCGGACGCGACGCCAGGCCCGTCGTCACGCACGGTCAGCCGCACGCGGTCGAGCGCATGCTGCACCGCAACCTCCACGCGGCCGCCGGCGCGGCCGTACTTGATCGCGTTGTCGAGCAGATTGTCGAGCAGGATGCCGATCAGCACCGGTTCCGCGTTGATCTCGGCGCGCAGGTCGCCGGTCAGCGTCACGTGAATGTTTTTTTGCTGCGCATTGCGCTCGTTGGCGAGCAGCGCGTCTTTGGCGACCGCGGCGGGCTTGAGCGGCGCGCTCGACAGTTTCTCGTGCGCATCCAGCCGCGCCAGCAGCAGCAATTGCTCGGCGAGCCGCGCGCTGCGGTCCACCCCTTGCACCACGCGCTCCATCGCCAGCCGCTGCAACGCGGCGTCCGGCTCGGCCAGCGCGACTTGCGCCTGCACCTTGATCGCCGCGAGCGGCGTTTTCAGTTCGTGGGCGGCGTCGGCGGTAAACGCGCGTTCGCGCTCCAGCGAGTGCCGCAAGCGCGACAGCACCAGATTGATCGCATCGATCAGCGGCCGCACTTCGGTGGGCGAATGGCCGATGTCGATCGGTTCCAGCCGGTTGATGTTGCGCGCGCGGATCGCGCCCGACAGGATCTTGAGCGGCGTCAGGCTCCAGCCGATGCTGAACCACACCAGCAACGCCAGCACCGGCAGCGCAAGCAGCGTGGGCCGGGCAACCCGGTTCGCAACGCCGCTCACCAGATCGCTGCGCGTATTGGCCGGTTCGAACACGCGCACGATGTGGCCGAGCGCCGTATCGCGCAAGGTGAACGAGTGCCACGCCTTGCCGCCCAGCGTGATGGTTTGCGCGCCGCCGACCGCCGGCAGCGGCAGATCCCACGCCTGCAACGCACGCAATTGCGGGCTGCCCGCCAGCACCTCGCCGCTGGCGCTGCGCACCTGGAACAGCGCGTCGCGCGGCAGGCTGTCGTCGTCGTCTTCGTTGCTGGCGCCGGGGTCGCCGCCTTCCTCCCGCACATCGATCCGCGCATTGGCGAGCGTGATCAGACTGCTCTCATCGAGCAGGGCGAGGATTTGCGCCAGTTCGGCGAGGCGAGCGTCTTCCCATTGGCTGACTTCGCGGGTCGCCTGACGATAGCTCGATACCAGCGCGACGGCCCATATCAGTGCGATGCAGGCGAGAATCAGCAGCATCAGCCGACGGCGTATCGACGACATCACGCTTTCTCCACCACGTAGCCGATATTGCGAACCGTTCTGATCAGTTTCGCGCCGAGCTTCTTGCGCAGATTCGACACATGCACTTCGATGGCATTGCTTTCGATTTCTTCCTGCCATCCATACAGGCTTTCTTCGAGGCGCGAACGCGACTGGGGAATACCCTGGTTGGTCAGCAACTGCATCAGGATCGCCCATTCGCGCGAGGTGAGGGACACGCGAGAGTCGCCGATCTCGACCGTTTGCGCGGCCGGGTTGACGGTCAGATCCTGATAGCGGATCACCTCGACGCTGCGCCCTTGCGCGCGGCGCAGCAAGGCCCGGCAACGCGCAATCAGCTCGGTCAGGTCGAACGGCTTGCCGAGGTAGTCGTCGGCGCCGGCTTCGAGCCCGCCGACGCGATCGACCACCGTGCCCTTCGCGGTCAGCACCAGCACCGGCACGTCGTTGCCCGCGTCGCGCAGGCGCTTCAGGATGTCCATGCCCGACACCCGGGGCAAGCCGATATCCAGTATCACGAGCGCATAGGCCGTCGTGACGAGCGCGAGATCGGCCTTGTGACCGTCGCGCGCCCAGTCGACCGTGAAACCGGTCTGACGCAGCCCCGCTTCGATACCGCAGCCGATCAGGTCGTCGTCTTCTACGAGGAGGATGCGCATAAGTCAGTTCATTCCGTTCAGGGTGTGGCCTTGATCCGGCCCGGCTGCGCCGGCCTTCAAGCAAGCGCCGGGCCATATGGCGAAGTGTAACCACGATGTTCGACACCCGCTTTATACCGCCATCTTCCTTAAGGTTTCCTTCAGTTTGAATCGATACTATCGCCCCTCAACAGGCCGCTGTCGCGCGGCTCGGCATGAGCGCGCGAGAGCAGCATCGCGTTGTCAGATTTTCGCAATGCAATCGTAAGCACATCGATGAAATGCACGACGGGCGCCTGTTTGCGCATCCATCGCGCCGTGCATATCGTCAGGTCACGAGGCCAAGCCATGAAGCCAGTCACCGTCGACATGCTGCGAGCCCATCTGATGGCGGCTTCGCTCACGGCCATGTGCGCCGAAGCCCTCGCATCGCTCGTGCTGCTGGTCTTGCCGGGTTCCCAGCTCGCCGAGCACTAACGGAGCCAGCCAATGGCGGCCCACACGTTGACAGCATGCCAATGGTTGTTGCTCGTCGGATGTGGCGCGGCTTCGCTGTACGCGATGCTGGCGGCGGTGGCCATGCCGTTCTTCGCGGCGCGCCGTGGCGGCGCCGCCAGATGCCGGACCGATCCTTTCACGAAGGTCGGCGTGAGCGTGCTCAAGCCGCTTTGCGGTGCGGAGCCGCGTCTCTACGAAAACCTCAGGACCTTCTGCGAGCAGCGTCACGGGCACTTTCAACTGGTGCTCGGCGTGTCCTCGCCCGACGATCCCGCGATCGCCGTGGTGCGGCGTTTGCAGGCCGCGTATCCGCTGCACGACATCGGGCTCGCGGTGGATACGCGGGTGCACGGCTGCAATCTCAAGGTCAGCAATCTGATCAACATGGCCGAGCGGGCGCGTCACGACGTGATCGTGATTGCCGACAGCGACATCGCCGTCGAAGCCGATTATCTCGACACCGTGGCCGCGCCGCTGGCCGATCCTCGCGTCGGCGTCGTCACGTGCCTTTACGTGGCGCAGGGCGTCGGCGGATTCTGGCCGCGCGTCGGCGCGCTGTTCATCAACGAGTGGTTTGCGCCTTCGGTGCGCGTCGCGCACGCGGCAGGGTCGCGCCGCTTCGGCTTCGGTGCGACGCTGGCGTTGCGTCGCGAGACGCTCGAGCAGATCGGCGGCTTCGACGCGCTGAAAAATTGTCTCGCCGACGATTACTGGCTCGCCGAACATGTGCGGGAACTGGGGCTGCAGACGGTTTTGTCGCGCGTGATGGTGGCCACCGACGTTATCGAGCCGACTTTCGCCTCGTTGTGGCAGCGTGAGACGCGGTGGCTGCGCACGATTCGCTCCGTGAACCCGCTCGGGTTTGCTTTTTTGTTCATCACGTTTCCGTCGCCGTGGATCGCGGCCGGTGCGTGGCTGACCGGCAGCCTGGCGGTGGGGCCGTACGACGGCGTGCATCTGTGGGCGGCGCTTGCGAGTGCTGCCTGCACCGCGGCCGGGTTTGCCGCGCGAATGTTGCTGCATCTGCGTAGCGCGCGGCATGAGCGCAGGTTCTGGCGGGATTTGCCGCTTGTGCCGTTGCGGGATATGTTGCTCGCCGCGCAGTGGCTGGCCGGGGCGTTTGGATCACATGTGGTTTGGCGCGGAGCTCGAGTGCCGGTTGGCGGAGGTTCTGCGCGCGCGGCGCGCAGTGCGGCTTTGAGGGTGATGGAGACGTCTGACGGAGGGTAGGGTTTCGCTATGGGCGTTGTGTGCCTACCGGCGCTTTTTTATGGCGCCGCGCAGGCAAAGAGAAAAATCAGAAAGATGCGCGCTGGCGGGCGTCTGATGCTGGAAGGCGGCGAGCTTTGCGCTAATCGCCCTGGCCGTCGCCATGCTCGATCGCGACTTCGAATTCGTCCTGCGCACGGCCCATCACGTCGACGCGCGCCACGCCTTCCACCGAAGAAAGCAGCGGCCGCATCTGGAACTGCGCCAGATCGTGCAGCGCCGACTGCGATTGCTGCTGCGACGTGAGGCTATATGTTGGCCACGGCGAGCATCGCGACTTCCTCGAAAGGTCCGGCTCCTGAGCAAAAGGTGGGGGCATCCTGAGCGGACGCGGCTCAACAGGGGCCGATTCTGCTGAGGATGAGCTTAAGTGATGCCTAACCGGCGCTTAAGCATCCCATAAGCGTAGCTTCAGCGTCGCATAAGCCTCCCATAAGGAAAACATAAGCGAGCCATAAGGAAACGTTAAGCTGAAGAACGGAACAATGCGGGCAAACTGGAGAGAGGAGAGGCCATGCGTCTGTTATTAGTCGAAGACGACGACATGATTGCGGAGACCGTACTGGGCGCGATGCGCCGCGCTGGCTATGCGATCGATTGTGCCGAAGACGGCCGCGCTGCGGAGTTGTCGCTCGGCAACGGCGTGTACGACCTCGTGCTGCTGGATCTCGGCTTGCCGAAGAAAGACGGCATCGACGTGCTGAATGCATATCGCAAGGCCGGCGGCGCTGCGCCAGTGATCATCCTGACCGCGCGCGACGCGGTGGACGACCGGATTCGCGGCCTCGACGCAGGCGCCGACGATTATCTGATCAAGCCATTCGATCTCGACGAGCTTGCCGCGCGGGTGCGCGCGCTGTTGCGGCGGCGTACCGGCCAGAAGCAGCCCGTGTACGCGCACGGCGAGCTCACACTCGACCCGGCGGCGCACGAGGTGACTAAGGACGGCGAGCCGGTGGCGCTCGTGCCGCGCGAATTCGCGCTGCTGCAGGCGCTGATCGAGGAACCCACGCGCGTCTTCACCAAGGCCGAGCTCGAAGAAAAACTGTACGGCTGGGGCGAGGAGGTGGGCAGCAACACGATCGAGGTGCATGTGCACAGCTTGCGGCGCAAGATCGGCGCGGACCAGGTGGTGACCGTGCGCGGCGTCGGTTATCGCCTGAAGAGGTGCGGATGACGTCGATTCGCCGCTGGCTGCTCGGCTGGCTGATTTTCGGCATGGCAGCGGCCTCGGGCGTAGCCGGCTACGGCATCTTTCATACGGCGCGGGAGGAGGCGAGCGAGCTGTTCGACTACGAACTGCGCACGGTGGCGCTGTCGCTGCCGTCGAACCTCCAGGGCCCGTCGAATGTCGAGCATCGCAGCCCCGATTTGGGCGATCTCGCCGACGACCGCGTCGTCATCGAAATCTGGGACCGTGCCGGCAAGCTCATTTATCACTCGATGCAAGCGCCGGTGTTTTCGCGCCTGCGCGAAGGTTACAGCACGGTCGAGCGCGGTGAATCTCACTGGCGCGCGTTCGGGTTGCAGCAGCCGGACCGCTATATCCAGGTCGCGCAACCGGTGTCCGTGCGCGAGGATCTCGCGCTCACCTTGGCGCTGCATACGCTGTGGCCGCTTGGCTTGCTGCTGCCGGTGACGATCGTGCTGGTATTGCTGGTGGTCGCGCGCGGGCTCGCGCCGATTGGCGGCTTGTCCCGCGCGCTGGCGACCCGTTCGATCGATTCGCTGGAACCCCTGCGTCTGGACGGCGCCCTGCCGGTCGAAATCCGGCCGCTGGTCGAGGCGCTCAATGATTTGCTGCAGCGTTTGAATACTGCGTCGCAAGCGCAGCGCACTTTTATCGCGGATGCCGCGCACGAGTTGCGTTCGCCGCTGGCCGCGCTGAAACTGCAACTGCAGGCCGCCTCGCGCGACGGCACGTTAAAGGGCGAGGGGCAGGCGCTGGAGCGTGTCGAGGGACGGGTCAACCGGATCATCCATCTGGTGCAGCAGTTGCTGACGCTGGCGCGCGAGGATGCGCATCCGGTGACGTCGATGGTGCCGGTGAGCTTGCGCCGGATCGGCGAGCAGGCGGTGGGAGATTTTTCGCTGCTTGCCGAGACCAGGGAGATCGATCTTGGGCTCGAGTGCGAGCAGGCGCGCACGCCTGGCGATGCGTATACGGTGCTGGCCGAGCCGTATGGGATGACTGTGTTGTTGGGCAATCTGATCAATAACGCGATTCGGCATACGCCGCGCGGCGGCAAGGTCGATGTGGTGTTGAAGCGCTCTGGAAACCGGGTGGGATTAGAGGTGGTGGATAGCGGGTCCGGGATTCCCGAGCCTGAGCTCGAACGGGTTTTCGATCGGTTCTATCGAGGCGAGGAGGCGCACGGCGAGGGCAGTGGCCTGGGGTTGGCGATTGTCTCGCGGATCGCGCAGAGGCATCAGCTGACGCTGGCATTGCGAAATAACGCTGGGCGTAGCGGCTTGTGTGTGGATGTTTTCGGCCTGACGGCGTATGAGGTTTGAGCTTCCAGCGTAATCTCACCGCGGTAGAACTATTACCGGGCAAACCTTTGCGGCAGGCCGCCGGCGTCGTCATGACTGGATCGACTCGCTGCTACAATCTCGTCTTTCTCGATCGACTGTGCGCCATGGGTTTCGAACAACTCGCTGAACTGAAAAAGCAACTTGCCGCGGCACGGGCCGAAGCCGCCCCCGCCGCGCCTGCCGCCAAGCCCGCTGCAAAACCTGGTGTAAAGGCTGGTGCAAAGCCTGGCGCGAGGCCCGCCCGCAAGCCGCCGCAACAGCGCCGGGCTGCGCCCGCACCGGCGCCGGACGCGAAACCCGTCGACCCGGTCGTCAAAACGATCGGGAAACTGCAAAAGCGCTTCCCCATTGCGTTTCCAAAGAATCCAGCACCCAAGCTCCCGCTGAAGGTCGGCGTCTTCGAGGACCTCGTCGTTCACGCGAAGGAATTGTCGTTGAGCGAAGCCGAGCTGCGCGACGCGATCAAAACCTGGTGCCGCGGCAGCCGCTACTGGAAGTGCCTCGTCGAAGGTGCCGCGCGAGTCGATCTGACCGGCAGCGAGGCGGGGAAGGTGACGGCACAGGAAGCCGCCGGCGCACAACGCCTGCAGGCGCACCGGGCAGCTAAAGCCGCGCCTAAAGCAGCCAACCCGACGGCTACGCCGCCGGCCGCCTCACAAGCCAACGCGCAAGCCGAGTCACAGGCCGATGCACAGCAAGTCGACTCGCCGACCAGCTCGCCGGTCGATTCAGAGGCCTGACAGCCGGAACCTCGTCTAGGGCGGGCTGCCTTGCCTCGACGCCATCGAGAGCCGGGCGCGCACAAAACCGACATGCTCGCGCAGCACGTAAAAAGCGTCGGCATAGGCAAGCGGCATGCGCAACTGGTTAAGCGACTCCTCGATATGATCGAGTTCCTTGAAGAGCGCTTTGCGTTCTTCATCGCTCGAGTCGGTGGTGAGCGCGCCGCGTTCGATCGCAATCAGCGAACCGTAATATCGATAGATGCGCGAGCGCACGCGCCATTGGTACAGCGCGGGTATCAGGCGCATCGCCGGGAATAGCAGCACGGCCATCGGCAGCAGCAGAACAAGCGTGCGGTCGCCAATGTTGGCCAGCCAGAACGGCAGGTTGCGATACAGAAAACTTTTTCCCGTCTTGTAGTAGCGCTGCGCGTCTTCGCTGATCTGATATTCACGGGCGACGGGATTAGGGAATTCGCCCGCATGCTGCAGGAGCCCGGGCATGCCGTGAACTTCCTGCGCGGCTTCGATCAGCAGGTCGGAGATGGCCGGGTGCAAATTGGCGCGGGCGACGATTTCAACAGTCGGGCTGACCAGGTGGACGGTTTCGGGCGGGATTCTGTGCTTGAGATCCAGCACGCCGGGCGGCAGGTCGATCTGGTCGAGATACGGAAAGAGACGTGTATAAGCGCTCGCCTCGTCGAAGTTCATCACGGAGATGCCGGGCACCTTCAGGAGCCGGAGCATCAAGCCACGGGTCGCCGAGTCGCCGTTCAGGATCGCCGCGTCGACATCGCCCGCAACCAGTTGCGTGGCGGCCTGCAAGCCGTCGCTCGGCACCAGCGCGGTGTCGCCGCCCGGCTCGATGCCGTTTGCTTCCAGCAGCTTGAGCGCAAGCAGGCGAGTGCCGCTGCCTTCGCGGCCTATCGCAATCCTTTTGCCTTCCAGCTGCGAAAGCTGGGTCACGCCCGTGCCGCGATAGAACACCACCACTGGTATATAGAAAACGCTGCCGAGCGACATCAGCGATGAAGTCGCCATGCCATCCGCCACGCCGCCTTGCACGAGAGCAAGATCGACATGCTGTTTCGGGTCCAGCAGCCGATGCAGGTTTTGCACCGAGCCATCGGATTCCAGCACCTTCAGCGTGATGCCGTTGCGGGCGAGAATTTTCTTGTACTGCTCGGCGGCGACGAGGAATGAACTGTCGTGCGGACCCGCGCTCATCGTGATCGTCTTTGGCGGCGCTGGATCGACCAGCCAGACGATCAGCGTGACCACCAGTACGACGAGCGCGGCGACGATCGCATACGGCAAGGTGTGATCCCGCCACTCCGCATGCGACTGATCGCCGGGGAGTTGCGGGGGACGCGGGCGATGCGGTTTCATGAGCACTCCGTGCCGGTAGCCGGGATGACGCATTTTCCACTGTCCGCCGTGGCTTTGCCGTCGGCAGTATGCTCTATTGACTGACGAATGGAAAACGCCGGAGCGGATTGCCGAGGATTGCGCCCGGGAAGGAATGGCGGCCGGTCGTTACACCGTGCATTGGGTGCGTGCATTGGGTGGCCGTGGCAGCCGATGGACATCGCACGCATGGGGATGATGCGTTTGATGTGAGATAGCCTGTTACGGGTTACTGCGTACGGCAGCCTGCGGCGCTGGTTTTTCTTTTGTTTTCATTATGGGTTCATTGGCGTTCCCCCTGTGCGGGGGCAACGCCAATGAACCCAATCAATCCGCTACCCGCTTATCGGCAAGCGCGTTCTGACAATCGGCCAAAACCTGTCTCACCAACCGCGCTTGCGGGTCCAGCTCATCCGTGTCGAGGATCTCTTCGACTGCATCCCGTGCCCACTCGGTATCGACAAACTTTGCATGCCGGCGCGCAATCTCTAACGCCAGTGCCGACAACCTGGCCACGCTCAGCCAGTCCGCCTCCCGCATGCGGCGGTCCAGCCATTTGTGCGCGGCCTGGACGTGAAATGCCGCGTCAGGCCACTCCTCATTCAGGTAATAAGCGCCAAGGATTCCGCAGGTGAGCCAACATAGCAGCTCCAAACGGTCCCGTGGACTTAAATGGTGGCGTACATCACTCATGGCGACGCTCGCGGCTGTGAATTGCTTCAGGTCAGGACGGCAGAACAATTCCCTCTGCTTTCATTAAACAATATCACGTGCTGTTGCGCTGCGGAATATCCATAAACACGCCAATTCACCGCAATCGATCATACGATTCCGGATCAGAGGCACTGCGTGCGCAAACACGTCGCGGCATGACTCAGATCGCGCTCGATCGCGCTTTGTACTCGCGCTGCATCGCGTGCTTTCGCCGCCTCCAGCAGGTCGTCGTGCGCGCCGTTGAGCGTGCCGGCAAATTGCGCGTCGTCGAATAGCAGGTTCGAAATCGGCCCCACCTGAAGCCACACTAGTGCGCGTGATGCGTGCGGTGGATGGCTACGCGGCGCAGTCGATGAGCGTGGACGGCAACGCTCATGACTGCACTCACGCAGAAACTCAGGCCTGAACGAGGTTGGGAATCTGCACGTCGGGATTCACGTCCGCTTCATAGTCGACCCCTGCGATCTCGAAGCCGAACAGGCGCAGAAATTCCGTCTTGTAGCCGCTGAAGTCGGTGAGTTCGTAGATGTTGTCGCTGGTGACCTGATTCCAGAGCTGCTGGACGCGGGCTTGCACGTCCGGATCGAGTTCCTTGTAGTCCGCACGCAGACGGCCTTCGTCATCCACGAGCGGCGCCGCGCCGTAGAGGCTATCTTTGTAGAGTCCATAGACCTGCTCGATGCAGCCTTCGTGCGTGCCTTTCTCCTTCATGACCTTGAAGAGCAGCGACAGATACAGCGGCATCATCGGAATGGCGGAGCTCGCCTGGGTGACGACCGCCTTCAGCACCGAGACGCGTGCATCGCCGCCTCTCGCCGCCAGTTTCTCGCGGATGCCGAGAACCTTCCGGTCCAGATCCTTCTTGGCCGCGCCGATGGAGCCGTTCCAGTAGATATCGTGCGTGATCTTTTCGCCGAGATAGGTGAAGGCGGTCGTCTTCGCGCCTTCGGCCAGCACGCCGGCGTCGAGCAGGGCGTCGATCCACATCTGCCAGTCCTCGCCGCCCATCACCGCGACCGTGTGGTCGATTTCGTCCTGCGTCGCGGGCTCCAGAACGGTTTCCTTGACGACTTCCTTGTCGGTGTCGATGCCGCGCAGGCTGACGGCCTTGCCGACCGGTTTCAACGTCGAGCTGAAGACCGCGCCGGTCTTGGGGTGGGTGCGCTTCGGCGCGGCCAGACTGTACACCACCAGATCGACCTGACCGAGATCGCGCTTGATGACGTCGATGGTGCGTTGCCTGATCTCGTCCGAGAACGCGTCGCCATTGATGCTCGTCGCGTACAGCCCCTTGGCCGTGGCGAATTTCTCGAAGGCCGCGGTGTTGTACCAGCCCGCGGTGCCCGGCTTGGTCTCACTGCCGGCGCGCTCGAAAAACACGCCGAGCGTGGCGGCGTCCGAGCCGAACGCGGCGCTGATGCGCGCCGCGAGGCCGTAGCCCGTCGATGCGCCGATCACCAGTACTTTCTTCGGGCCATTGGCGATGGGACCGCGTGCGGTGACGTAGTTGATCTGTTCCTTGACGTTGGCTTCGCAGCCGGCAGGATGCGTAGTCACGCAGATGAAGCCACGCACGCGCGGTTTGATGATCATGAAGCCCCCTGTTGTTTGAGATGCCGCGATTATATTGGGAGCCGACGACTGCCGGAAATGGGCGAAAACCTGTCTGCCGCCCCCGAGCGCGCATATCGCGCCAACGGTCTGGCGGCCCCTTAGGTACCGGCTCTTTAGTGATCCGTTTCCCGTCTTGGTACGATGCTGGCTTTCCCGTTGACGGTATGCAAGTGTGAAACGCCTGATCACGCAGTTTTTCGAGTTCTGTGCAGCAAGACTGGCGGAGATCCGGCCAGTTGCCGCCGACGTGCTTCGGCGCGTCCGCCGCCCCACGCGACGCGGCGTGGCGCTGACCTGCGCCGCCGTGCCGGCGCTGCTGTTCCTTTATGTGCTGATCCTGATTCCGTTCACCCCGAGTATCGGCGACATCCGCAAGGCGAAGGTGGAGCAGCCCGCCCAGGTGCTCTCGGCGGACGGCAAATTGCTGGCCGAATTCAAGCCGTCCAACCGCGAGTGGGTGAAGCTCGCGGATATCTCGCCGCACGTGGTGGACGCCTTGATCGCCACGGAAGACCATCGCTTCTACCAGCATTTTGGTCTCGACTGGCGGCGTACGGCATCGGCCGCGCTGCATACGTTTTCCGGCGACCGCCAGGGCGGCTCGACCATCACGCAGCAACTTGCCCGTAATCTGTATCCCGACGAAATCGGCCGCGCGCCCACGCTGACCCGCAAGCTGAAGGAGGCGATCACCGCCTTCAAGATCGAGGCGCTCTACACCAAGAACGAGATTCTCGAGACGTATCTGAACACGGTGCCGTTCCTCTACAACGCTTACGGCATCGAAATGGCGGCGCGTACCTATTTCGACAAATCGGCCGCCGAGCTCAACGTGCTGGAAAGCGCGACGCTGGCCGGCATGCTGAAGGGCAACAGCTACTACAACCCGGTGCTCAACCCGGAGCGCGCCGTGCAGCGGCGCAACATAGTGCTGGCCCAGATGGTCAAGTACGGCAAGCTGCCCCCCTCGGCCTACGAGACGCTGAAGCGCCGTCCGCTGCGCATCGATTTCGAGCGGCAGACCGAGCCGCCCGGACCCGCGCCGCACTTCGCGCAGCAACTGCGCAAATGGCTTGCAGCATGGGCCGATCGCAACGACTACAACATCTATTCCGATGGACTGGTGGTGCGCACCACCATCGATTCCCGCTTGCAGGCCATGGCGACCCAGGCCGTGGTGTGGCAGGGCAACCAGTTGCAGGGCATCGCGAACTCGGCATGGGGAGCGCGCGCGGGTTGCGCGAACGGCAAGGACCTGTTGCAGGTCTTCCTGCGCGAGACGCCTGACTATCGCGCGGCGAAAGACTCGGGTCTGACGGACGGCGAAGCGTTGAAACGGCTCTCGTCCGATCGCAATCTGGTGCAGACGGTGTGTGAGAGCAAGACCCGGGTACAGGCGGATTTCCTCGCGCTGGATCCGCGCAACGGGCAGATCAAGGCATGGGTCGGCAGCCGCGACTTCAGCCAGGATCCGTTCGACCACGTGCAGCAGGCGCGCCGCCAGCCGGGCTCGACCTTCAAGCCGTTCGTCTATGCCGCAGCATTCGAAGACGGCGCCAAACCGGCCGATACGTTCGTGGACAAACCCATCGAAATCCCGCTGGCCGGCGGCGAAATCTGGCGCCCGAGCGACGACGACGAACCGACCGGGCGCGCTATCAGCCTGCGCGACGGTCTCGCTTATTCGCGCAACCGGATTACCGCGCAGCTGATGGAGACAGTCGGTCCGGCCAAGGTCGCGCGGCTCGCTCGCGCAATGGGCGTGCGCGACAGCGAGCTCAATCCGGTGCCCTCGCTGGCGCTGGGCACGAGCCCCGTGACGCTGAAGGAAATGGTCTCGGCGTACGGCACGATTGCCAACCTCGGCGGCTATGTGGAGCCGGTGATGGTCACGCGCGTCGAGGATCGCAACGGCGAAGTGCTGGCGGAGTTCGCGCCGGTGCCGCCCAGACAGGAATTGCCGGCCGACACCGCGCGAACGCTGGTGGACGTGATGCGCGACGTGGTCAGCCGGGGCACGGGTTCGAACATCCGCAGCCGCTTCGGCGTGCGCGGCGATGTCGCCGGCAAGACGGGCACGACGCAGGGTAACGCGGACGGCTGGTTCATCCTCATCCATCCGCAACTCGTGGCCGGCGCCTGGGTCGGCTTCAACGACAGCCGCGTGACATTGCGCAGCGACTATTGGGGGCAGGGGGCGCACAGCGCCTTACCGATCGTCGGCGATTTTTTCCAGCGTGCGCAGCGCTCGAGGCTGGTCGACGTTCGCGCCAGGTTCGCGACGGAGCAGGAACCGGGCAGGTTCGCCGAACTGTCCGGCAAGATCCGCGCGTGGTTCGAGCATCTGTTTGCGTCGCCGGCCAGGCCCGAGGCGCCGCCGGCAAGCCGCAATGCGACGCGGCGCGCGCCGGCTGCCTCAGTCGCTTCCGCGGCTTCCATTGCTTCCACTGCCGCGATTGAACCGCAGCCGATGCCGCAGCCGCCGCTCATTTCCCCGACGCCGGCGTCCGCGCCGCAACCGGCCAGCGAGCACATCGACGGGCAGGCGCCCGCGGGCGGCGTGCCGGCCTCCGCGCCGACGCCCACACCGGACGACATCACGCCGGCCGACGCAGGCAGCACGGCCAACGATCCCGCGAACGCGCCGGCAAGTACCGGCACGTCGCCCTGACGGTCGATCCGGTTGCATGCACGAGAGGCGCACACGTCACCCGCAACCGTGTGCGCCCCTCGCCATGCCGGGACGTTTGCACGAACGCTAGCCCGAACGCTACTCGCCCGGGCTATACAGATCGAGCAGCTTGAGCGTCACGCCGTTGGTCCAGCCGAAGCCGTCCTGCAACGGATACTCGCCACCGCCTCCGCCACCGGTTCCCGCGCCTTCGACAACGTACTTCTCGACCAGCTTCCTGTCGGACGCGTAGACGCCCTTGACGTCAGCCAGAAACCGCGTGCCGATCTGTTGCGCGAGCGCGTCCTGTCCATAGCGCTTCAGGCCCTCGACCGCGATCCAGTGCAACGGCGCCCAGCCGTTCGGCGCGTCCCACTGCTGCGTCGTGTTGTAGGTGGTCGTCACGAGGCCGCCGGGTTGCAGAAGCGTCGATTGCACCTGCTGGGCCGTTTTCCGCGCACGTTCCGGCCACGCCGCGCCCACGAACAGCGGATACAGCATCGCCGCCGTTTTGTTGTCGCGCGGCTTCGCGAGCTTCCAGTCGTAGTCCCCGTAATAGCCGTTGGCATTCCACAGATACCGGTTGATGCCCACCGCGCGTTTCGCCGCGCGTTCGGCGAACTCGCCCACGCAGCGGAAATCGCGGGTCTCGCCACAGCCTCTGGCGATGGTCGTTTCGAGGTGGAACATCAGGCTGTTCAGATCGACCGGAATGATCGACGTGGTGCGGACCGTCGCGAGCGTCATGTTGTCGCCGAACCAGCGCGAGCTGAAATCCCAGCCGCTCTCCGCGGTCGCGCGCAGTTCGCGGTAGACCTCGTTTGGCGAGCGCCCCGTGGCCTGCTGCGCGGTCTTCACGTCCTCGAGATACGACTCGTCACGCGGCGTGTCGAGTTCGTCCCAATAGCGGTTGAGCACCGTATGATCCGGCATCACCACGACGTTGCGCGTCGCGTCGCCCGGTTTGGTCGAGTCCGCGCCTTGCATCCAGTACGCGTACTCCTTGCGCAGGGCGGGCAGATATTTCTGGTAGACCTTGCCGCCTTCGACCTTCGCCGCGAGCGTCACCATGTACGAGAAAAACGGCGGCTGCGAACGATCCAGGTAATACGTGCGATTGCCGTTCGGGATGTGGCCGAAGGTGTTGATCTCATACGCGAAGTTATCGAGCATGTTGTCGACGAGGTCTTCGCGGCCGGCCTCCTGGAGCCCCAGCATCGTGAACCAGGTGTCCCAGTAGTAACCCTCGCGGAAGCGTCCGCCCGGCACGACATACGGCTTCGGCAAGGGAATCAGCGAACTGTTCGCCGGCGCGCTCGTCGTGGTGCGCGTGAGCGCGGGCCACAGCCAGTTGATATGCTCGCGCAGCGTCTGGTTCGGCGGCGGCGTGATGACCGGCTCGCTCGGCGGCGTGAAGTACTGGTTGACGAAGCTCGCCAGCGAAAAGCCTGGATTGTTCTTCTGCTGCTCATACAACTGCACGATCGCGGCAGGGTCCGCATTCGGCGTGGCGTCGACGAAGGTCTTCTGATCGGGATAGATCTGCGCGGTTTGTACGGCGACGAACAGGTCGCCGTACAGCACGCTCGGCGCAGGCGGCAGCGCTGCGCCGACCTGAGTGTCCGCGAAGCAGACGCTGGCGACACTGGCTACGAGCACAAAGCTTGAAACGGCCGCCCGGTGAACGCTTCGGTGCCGAAGCGTGCCGGCTGCGCGGCGGGGCGAGATCAGGGAGATTGCAATGTTGCGGCGGACTTGGGACGGCTCAATCATGTCTCCTCCTGGGAAGTGGGCAACAGGATTGGTCTCCGGCGCGGCCTCTCATTCTTCTGATGGATGCTGAGGCGAAGGAAGCATCGCATAAAAGCCGGCGCGTTTCAAACGCTCGCACGCGATGCAATGGGCATGCCGGCCGCTGGGCACGTTTGCCGCACAGCACCATTTGCCAGTTAGCGCAGACCGCTTGCCGGACGGTTCGCCCCAGGCAAGGTCGTCAGCGGCAAGTCAGCGGCAAGTCAGCGGCAACAAACGCACCGGTAACGCCCGCTGGACGAAGCAGTCCCGTCTTCCGCCGGCGGCGCCTTGCGGGTATGCGTCAATACCACGGGCAAACCGCTCTGGATCCGGGGCGCAGGCTCGCCGCACCGAGGGCAAGGCGCGGTGTGGCGAGCCGCCACGCTTTGCATCTGGTCGAACGCACCGCACTGCGTGCACTGGTAGTCGTAGATCGGCATCGCGCTTACCGGCGTTACCAGTGCGCGCTCAGCTCGCCGCGCGCGACGAATTGGCCCTGTCCGGTACGGCCGACCCATTCGCCGTCGTCGATCAGCAGTTCACCCCGCAGCAGCACCTTCTTCACACGGCCCGTCACCTGATGGCCTTCGAACAGTGTGAAGTCGCAGTCGCTGTGTTGCGTCTGGGCGTTGATCGTATGCGGTTCGTCGGGATCGAATAGCACGATATCCGCGTCGCTGCCGATAGCGAGCGTGCCTTTCTTCGGGAACAACCCGAACAGTTTCGCGGGCGCGGTCGACGTCAATTCGACGAAGCGGTTCAACGAAATCCGGCCGCTCCGCACGCCGCCGTCGTACACCACCGTCATGCGCGTTTCGACGCCCGGCACGCCGTTCGGGATCTTCGAAAAGTCATCGCGCCCGAGCGGCTTCTGGTTCACGTTGCCGAGATGGCCTTCCTTCATGCAGTACGGGCAATGATCGGTCGATATCAATTGCAGATCGTCGGTCTTGAGCGCGGTCCATAGCGCGTTCTGGGCGTCTTTCGAGCGCAGCGGCGGACTCATGACGTAGCGCGCGAGATCGAAGCTGTCGTCGGCATACGCGGATTCGTCGAAGAACAGGTAATGCGGGCAGGTTTCGGCGAACACCGGAATGCCGAGATCGCGTGCCTCGATGACATGCTTGAGCGCTTCCTTCGCCGACAGGTGAACGAAGTACACGGGAGCCTCGGCCAGCTCGGCGAGTTTGATGCCGCGATGCGTGGCTTCGCCTTCCATGATCGCGGGACGCGTCAGCGCGTGATGGCGGGGCGAGGTGTGCCCTTGCGCCAGCGCCTCGCGAATCAGCAGGTCGATGACCGTGCCGTTCTCGGCGTGCAGCGCGATCATGCCGCCGTGCTGGCCGACCATCCGCATCGCCCGGAAAATCGTGGCGTCGTCGGACATCACGGTGCCTGGATACGCCATGAACATCTTGAAGCTCGACACGCCTTCGTGGCGGATCGCGTATTGCATGTCGGCCAGCACGTCTTCATCGACGTGCGTGACGATCACGTGAAATCCGTAGTCGATGCTGGCCGCCGGGCCCGCTTTCGACTGCGCTCTCGCGATAGCGTCGAGCGGACTGGTTCCGGCATTCTGCAACGCGAAATCGACGATCGTCGTGGTGCCGCCGAAAGCGGCCGAGCGTGTGCCGGAGGCGAAGTTGTCGCAGGTCACCGACGGCCCGAACGTATTCTCCATATGCGTATGGCAATCGACACCGCCGGGAAACACCAGCAGGCCGCTCGCGTCGATCACCTTCGTGTCCGGGCCGGCTTCCAGCTGCTGCCCGATACAGGCAATGCGTTCGCCTTCGATCATGATGTCGGCGCTGTAGTCGTCCACCGCGGTGATCAGGCGGCCGCCGCGGATGAGCGTGCGGGTCGTGCTGTGAGTCATGAGTGGCTCCGGTCGTGTTCGAGGGCAATCGAGAGCGCGCTTTCAAGACGGCCGGTTTCCGCGGCGGACAGCGGAGGAATCGGCGGCCGCATCGACGCGTGCGGAAATTTTCCGAGCAGATGAAGACAGGCCTTGAGCCGGGCGTTCGCATGCGATCCCGGCGCGGTGCCGTAAATGGCCTTCGCGAGCGGATAGATGCGGGCATGAAACCGCTGCGCTTCGAGCAGGTCGCCGCGCAGGACCGCGCGATAGAGCGCCACGATCAATTCCGGCACGACGACGGCGAGACTCACCAGGCTGCCTTCGGTGCCGACGGCAAAGCACGTGAACAGGTGCTCGTCGCCGGATGCCATGACGGCGACGTGCGGCGCCATCGATTTGACGAAGCGCCGGTTTCCCTCATAGGCTGCGGTCTCCCAACTGCCTTCCTTGATGGCCACGACCTCCGGCAATCCGACCAGCGCACGCAGCATGGGCTCCGTGTAGGCCATTGCTCCGGTGCTCACGCCCGCCTGGTACAGCATCATGGGCAGGCGCGCGTTGGCATTGGCGATCCGATGATGCGCGACGACGGTGTCGAGATCAGTGGAAAGCGCCCATGAGAAAGGCGGAAAAAGCAGCATCGCGTCGGCGCCCGCACGTTTTGCGTCGTCGGTATGCGCCTGCGCTTCGTAGCTGTCTTCGGAATTCACGCCGGCCACGATGATCGAGCGGTCGCCGCACACGCTGTGCGCGATCTCCACCACGCGCCGCTTTTCGTCGCGCGACAGCACGAAGTTCTCGCCGGCATGGCCGTTGATCAGCAAGCCGACAATACCGTCGACCGTGGCGACGTCCTCCAGATGGCGGGCGAGCGCGGCTTCGTCCAGATGACGGCCCTGCGCGTCGAGCGGACAAAGGGTGGCGGCATAGATGCCGTTGAAGGGGGCGTCATGCGAGGGAATCATTCAGTGTTTTCTCGAGGAGTAAGGGCGGGCGCGGCGGCTTGAACCACGAGCCGCGCGGGATCGAATAAGGGCAGCTCGGGTGCCTCGCCGAGCATCGTCTGGGCCAGTAGTTTTCCCATATAGGGGCCGCTGGTGTAGCCGGAGTGCACGCAGCCGATGACCCAGGCATCCGGGAGGCCGGGCAGCGCGCCGAGCATCGGCATCGCGTCGGCGGTTTCGGCTTCGAGTCCGAGCCAGATGCGCGCAACGCGCGCTTTGGCGAGCGCCGGGATCACGTGCTGCGCCAGCCGAAGATTGCCGGTCAGGTTCTGCGGAATGGTTTCGACCGGGCCTCGAATACGGTCGCCGACGCCTTGCCAGCCGCCACCGATCAGCACGCTGCCATTGGCGAATTGCTTCATCGAGAGCAGCCCGTTGGCGATGCTCAGCACCGAACGCATGATGGGCGGCATGCGTTCGGTGACGATCAGCTGGTTGACGAGCGTCTTCACGGGAATGTGCACGTCGAGCATCGCCAGCAGCGGTTCGAGCCATACGCCGCCCGCCATGACGAGCCGCTTCGCGTCGATGCGAAGCGAAGCGGCGGCGCTGTCGGGGCCGCCGTCGGGACCCCTTTCGGGACCGCGTTCCGGGCCGTGCTCTGGACCGCGTTCCTGGCCAGATACGCGATAGCATCCGTTCACCCGATCGATCCGCGTGACCGGCGTCTGCTCGACAATCCGCACGCCGGCTTCACGCAATGCCGCGTGATAGGCGCGGCCGGTCAGATAGGCGCTCGCGAAACCGTCGGTCGCGCAGAACGCGGCCTCCAGCATCGCGGGATTGAGTCCGGGCTCGACGGCGAGCGCGGCGTCGCGCTCGAGCAGGTCGATCTGCGCGCCGTATTCGCGGCGGGCAGCGGCGCGGGCCCGGAGCAGCTCCCGTTCGGCTTCGGTGAAGGCGAGCGAAAGACCCGGCGCGGCGGTTGCCAGCACGCCTTGACCGAGCCACTGGTCCGTCTCCATCCACATCTTCCATGCGCGGATCGCGTAGGGCACCAGCGCCGCCCGCGTCATGTGCAGAGTCAGCGTGCCGGCGTTCACGCCGGACGCGGCGCGGCACAGCGCGTCGCGCTCGATCACGGCCACCCGCATGCCGGCGCGCGCAAGGAACAGTGCGGTCGTGCAGCCCATCACGCCGCCGCCGACCACGGCGACATCGAACGGTCCGTGCAACGTTTCAGCCGGTGCGTTCATAGCGGCGCCGCCTTGGGGATCGGGATGTCGTCGTAGGTGTAGTCGCCGGTCAGCGCTTCGACCGTCACCGGGCGCAGCGGCGTGCGCGCGGAAAAGCAGCCGACGCGTTCGCGCGATGTATCGTCCGCGCGGCGGGCGAGCAGTTCGCCCGCCATGTCGCCGCAGGTGCGCCCCTGGCAGGGGCCCATGCCGCATCGCGTCCATGCCTTGAGCTGGTTGACGTCATGAGCGCCCGCGTCGAAGGCCGCGTCGATTTCGGCGCGCGTCACATCCTCGCAGCGGCAGACGATGGTGCCGGGGGCAATGCTGTCCACGTGCCCGGGACGCAGGGCCATCAGATTCGCCATCGCGTGACCGAAACGCGCAGCCTGGTGAGATTCGTCGCGCGCCGTCTCGACGAGGCTTTGCAGTCGCGCAGGCGCTTGTGCGCCGAGATCGAGCGCGCAGGCAAGTCCGGCCAGCGTGCCGTGCTTCGCGGCGGCGGCTGCGCCGGCGATCCCGGCGCCGTCGCCCGCGACATAGAGACGAGGGCGCGAAGTGCGCCCGTCCTGGTCGGCGACGGCAATCCAGCCGCCCGCTTCGCGCGAGTAGCGATGTTGTGCGCGCAACAGACGCGTCACCTCGGTAGACGGCGTGAGCCCATGACCGACGGCGACGCAATCGGCCGTCACGGTCCTGCGCTTTCCATCCACGGGACGCCCGCTTGCATCGCAAGGGGCGAGGGTCGCGCGCAGTTGATCGCCGGCCGGCTCAACCCGCACGATCGTATGGCGCGCATATCTGCGTGTGCCTGCACGGCGGATCGTGCTCCACCAGCGCAGACCCTCGCGCAACAGATCGGGACGCGCAAGCAGGGCGGGCACGGTGCGTAACCAGTCGCCGGTGCCGGCGAGATCCGCGATGGCCTCGACCCTGCCGCCGCCTTCGATCGTTTTGGCCGCCACGGCCGCGAGCAGCGGACCGCAACCGGCGACGAGCGTCGACTGGCCGGGCAGCATGTGCTGCGACTTCAACAGGATGGTGGCGGCAGCCAGACCGATTACGCCAGGCGTGGTCCATCCTTCGAATGGCACGACCCGCTCGGTCGTGCCGGCTGCGGCGATCAGTGCGCGCGCGGTGCAATGCAGCGGGCCGTGCGGGCCCGTTGCGTCGATGCGATAGTCGCCGGTGACGGCCCATACGGAATGGCCGAAGAATGTCGTGACGCCGCTTGCGGCCAGCTCGCGGCGCAGTGTGTTTCCGGCCTCCTGATCCGCGCCGCCGGACGAAGCCGCGCCCTCGACCGGCGCCCGGTACACCTGACCGCCCGCAGCCGGGTTCTCGTCGAACAGCGCGACGCTCAGTCCCGCAGCCGAAGCTGCCATCGCCGCATGGGCGCCAGCCGGGCCGCCGCCGAGCACCGCCACATCGAAGTCAGACATCGGCGCCGGTCTCCGGAACGGTTTCGACACGCAAGCCGTCGACGACGCGCGTCTGGCAGGCCAGCACGCGGCGGCCATTCACCATCACGAGACACTCCTGGCAGGAACCCATCAGACAGAACATGCCGCGCGCCTGACGCAGGCGAGGGCTCACGCGCAGCGCCTTCCTGCCGCACGCAAACAGGGCCGCGGCGACACTCTCGCCGGCGCGCGCGGGGAGGCGCTGACCATCAAGAAAAAGCTCGACCGTGAGCGAGCTTTCCGCACTGTCGATACGCATGGTGTGTTCTCCAAGCATCGCTCCTAACCTCGCTTGACAAGTAATTTAGGCGATGTTTTGATACTAACGTATACGATACGTATACGCAAAGTCGCCAAAAAAGAACGGCCTTGCGAATGCCTCGTCCGGATGCTTCAAACCTTCATCATGTAACGCTTACGGAGTCCACGAATGAAACACTCGATCATCCTGGGCCGCATGCTCGCCGCTGGTATCGCGGCATGCGCGCTGCTCGGTTCACTCGATGCCGGCGCGCGCACGCTGGACGAGATTCTGGCGTCGAAGAAGATCGTATTCGGCATTAATCCGAATCTGCCGCCGCTCGGCAGCTACGACGCAAAGAACAACATTGACGGTTTCGACGTCAATATCGCGAGGAAGATCGCGGACTCGCTCGGCGTGAAACTGGAAATCGTGCCGGTCGGGTCGAACGATCGCGTGCCGTTCCTGATGACCGACAAGATCGACGCCGTGATGGGCGGCATGACGCGTAACGCCGACCGTCTCAAGGTCATCGACTTCACCGACCCGGTCAATACGGAAGTGCTCGGCGTGCTGACGACGCAGGACAAACCCTATAAAGACTGGACCCAGTTGAACGATCCGTCGGTGCGGCTGGTTCAGGTGCGTGGCACGACGCCGGTCAAGCTGATTCAGGAGAAGTTGCCGAAGGCGCAACTGCTGCTGCTCGACAACTATCCGGACGCCGTGCGCACGATTGCGCAGGGGCGCGCCGACGCGCTGATCGACGTGCTCGATTTCATGCTCAGTTATACGAAGAACTATTCGACGAAATGGCGTGTGGTCGATGAGCCGATCGAAGTAGATTACGACTGTATCGGCGTGAAAAAGGGCAACGCCGCGCTCACCGAGCGGCTGAACAAGGAGATCGCGACACTGCACAAGAGCGGTTTCGTCGCGGCGCGCTGGAAGCAATGGTTCGGCAGTCCGATGCTGCACGATCCGACTGCGGCTCCGCCAACGGCCGCCGCCCAGTGAGCGTGACCCATGAGCGTGATCTGCGGGGCGTGATCGAACGAACGCAGCGCGGCGCGCCGCAAGCGGGCGATGAGCGCCCCACAACTTCGCCGCAAGGAGGCCTGTTTCGATGACGCTTCACTTTGGGCCCATCCTCGAGCAATGGCCGTATCTGCTCGGCGGCGCGTGGCTCAGTTTGCAGATCGCGGTGCTCGCATTCGGCCTCGGCATGCTGATCGGCCTCGTTTGCGCCGCGATCCTGCGCTATGGGCCGGCCTCGTTGCAGCGCGTGGTCAAAGCCTATGTGACTTTCGCGACCAATACGCCGCAGCTCGTACAGATCTTCTTTCTGTTCTTCGCGTTGCCGGAGATCGGCATCACGCTCTCGCCGCTCACCGCGGTGGTGCTGGGCGCCACCTTCAACGCGGGTGCTTACCTGTGCGAAATCCAGCGGGCCGGCTTCGCGTCGGTTCGATGGGCGGAGATCGAAGCGGCCGAAGTGCTGGGTTTTTCGACGCCGCAAATCGTGCGTCACGTGATTTTTCCGCACGTCATGAAGGTGATGTTTCCGCCGCTGTCGAACCAGTTCATCGTGATGACGCTCGGCACCTCGATGGCGGCGATCTTCGGCGTGGAGGAACTGACCGGGCGCACGTATAACATCAGCTCGCAGACCTATCTGTCGGTCGAAGCGTTCAGCGTGGCCGCGCTCATGTACATCGCGGTGACGGTGCTGGCCACCTTCGCGCTGGCGATGTTCGGGCGCCACGTCTGCCGCGCGAAGATAAAGGTGTTCTGATGTTCGCTTCGTCCATGGCTCAACTCACCCAGCTGTTTTCGTACTACAACCTGTTGCTGTTGCTCGAAGGTTTCGCCGCCACCTTCGTGTTGTCGTCAATCGGCTGTTTCGCGGGATTCATAGCGGGTTTTCTCGTCGCGGTGCTGAGGGTGACGCGTTCGCGCGCCATGGCGCCGGTGCGCGCGATCATGTTCGTCTACTGCGCGCTGTTCCGGCGCATACCGTTCCTTGTCACGCTGATGCTGGTGTTTTTCGCGAGCCAGGCGATGAGCGCCAATCTGTCCACCTTCACGGTGGCGCTCGTCAGCGTCTGCCTGATCGCGTCGGCGTATCTCGGCGAGATCGTGCGAAGCGGCCTCGAGTCGGTTCACGTCAGTCAGTGGGAAGCGGCCGGCACGCTGAACTTCAGTTATGTTCAGACGCTGCGCTACGTGATCGTGCCGCAGGCATGGCGCGTCATCGTACCGCCCACTTTCGGCTTCTTCGTGATGTTCATCAAGGACACCGCGCTGGCCTCGCAGATCGGTGTGATGGAACTCACGTCGGCCGGGAAAGTGCTCAACAACAAGGGCTTTTCCGCGTGGATCGTTTACGGTTCGATTCTGGCGCTCTATTTTCTGATGTCGTATCCGCTGTCGCGCTTCGGTAAGCGCATGGAGAGGAAACTTGCCGCAACTCGAAATCGTTGACCTGAAGGCGTCTTATGGGCCGCACACGGTGCTGGAGAGAATCAGTCTCTGCGTCGAAAAGGGCGAGATAGTCAGTCTGATCGGGCCGTCCGGATCGGGTAAGAGCACCTTGTTGCGCGTGTTGATGGGGCTGCTCCCGCCGGTGCACGGCAGCGTGCATCTGAACGGCGCGGCCGTGAATTATGCCGACAAGGCCGCGGTGCGCGCGCTGCGCTCGGATATCGCGATCGTGTTCCAGCAGTACAACCTGTTCCAGAACATGACGGTGCTCGACAACGTCATGATCACGCCGACCAGAATCAAGGGCTGGCCGCGCAAGGAAGTCGAGGAAGACGCGATCAGGCTGCTGACGCGTGTCGGTCTTGCGCACCGGTTGCGTGCTTATCCCGACGAACTCTCGGGCGGCCAGCAGCAGCGAGTGGCGATTGCACGCGCGCTGGCGTTGAAGCCGAAGGTGCTGTTGCTCGACGAAGTCACGGCCGCGCTCGATCCCGAACTCGTGAACGAAGTGCTCGATACGATTCGCGCGCTCGCCTCCGATGGCATCACGATGTTCATCGTGTCGCATGAGATGAGCTTCGTACGCGAGGTATCGTCGAAAGTGGTTTTCATGGCGGGCGGCCATGTGATCGAGACCGGCACGCCGAAACAGGTATTCGACGCGCCGCAGGAAGCACGTACGCGCGAATTCGTCGGCAAGATACTGCGTCACTGATGCGGCTGTTCCGCAAAACTTGATTCAGATGTAGGTGCCTTCGCTGAGCCGTTCGAGTACGAAGCGGCGAAGGTTTTGCAGATGGGTGCGCACCGCCGCGCGTGCCGCGTCGGCGTCGTCCGCCGCATAGGCTTCGAGGATCGCGAGATGCTCCGCGCGATCTTCCTCGATGCGGTTGAACGGCGTGACCAGTTCGAACAGGCGGCTGTTGGTGCGGACCACATCGATCGTGCGGGCCAGCACGTCGTTGCCGCTTGCGCGGGCCATCATCGTATGGACCTGGTCGTCGATCTGCCAGTGCGCCTGCTCCTGCTGGCCGCTGCTGAGCGCCTTGATCTTCCTGATCAACTGCTGAACCTGCTTCTTGTCGATCTTGCCGACGGCGAGCGCGATCGCTTCGGGCTCCAGCAGTTCGCGCACTTTCATGGCCTGAAAGTATTCCTGGGCGCTGACGAAGCGCACGGAATAGGAACGTGCGCCGGCGCGCACCAGCAGGCCTTCGCCTTCGAGACGCAGCAAGGCCTCGCGCATGGGGGTGCGTGAGATGTTGAGTTCGTCGGCAAGCCGTCCTTCAACGACCGGGCCGCCGCTGCGCAGCGCCTTGTCGAGAATCATGCGGCGCAGGGTCTGATACGCCAGTTCGCCCAGTTTTTCGGCACTGGCAGGGGAGGTCGTGTTCACGCTGTCTCGCAGAAGTTATATGCGAAGTATACGAACTGTATGCGGATGCGCAAGCGAGAAGCGAACAGCTTGACGATGAAGCGGGTGACACCTTGGGTTCGGCGCTGACCAGCAGGAAAGTCGGTCGAAGCCGCGAGTTCGACCTGTGCCTCGAAGCCGGCGATCCGCTTGCGCAGCGTCGCCAGTGTGCTTTCCAGGGCTTGTGAGCCGAGCACCATCCGTTAGCGGTCGACGCGCTGCTGCAGATGCGCCGGGTAGCGATCGCCCACCACCTTGATCTGCTGCAGGGCGGTTTCGATCGTGGCCAGATCGTCGGCCGACAGCGCGACCGCGGCCGCGCCGATGTTCTCTTCCAGTCGATGCAGTTTCGTCGTACCCGGAATCGGCGCGATCCACGGCTTCTGGGCGAGCAGCCAGGCGATTGCGATCTGCGCACGCGTGGCGCCACGGCTGTTGGCGATCTTGCCGAGCACGTCGACGAGACCCGCGTTCGCCTTGCGGTTTTCCTCGGAGAAACGCGGCACGACGTTGCGGAAGTCGGTTTTGTCGAACGTTGTGTTCGCATCGATCGCGCCGGTCAGAAAGCCTTTGCCGAGCGGGCTGAACGGTACGAAACCGATGCCCAGTTCTTCGAGAGTCGGCAGTACCGTGTGTTCCGGCTCGCGCCACCACAGCGAATATTCGCTTTGCAGCGCGGCGACCGGCTGTACGGCGTGGGCGCGGCGGATCGACTGCGCGCCAGCTTCGGACATGCCGAAGTGCTTGACCTTGCCCTGCTGAATCAGATCCTTGACGGTGCCGGCCACGTCCTCGATCGGCACGTTCGGATCGACACGATGCTGATAGAACAGATCGATGCGATCGGTCTTCAACCGCTTCAGCGAGGCCTCGGCGACAGCACGGATCCGCTCGGGCCGGCTGTCGAGGGGCTTTTTCGAATCACCGTCCTGAAAGCCGAACTTGGTCGCGATCACGATCTGGTCGCGAAACGGCGCCACTGCCTCGCCGACCAGTTCCTCGTTGGCGAACGGGCCATAGGCTTCAGCAGTGTCGAAGAACGTCACCCCCTTCTCGAACGCAGCCCGGATCAGCTCGATCCCTTCGGACTTTTCGGTGGCCGGGCCATAGCCATAGCTCAGACCCATACAGCCGAGACCGATCGCGGACACTTCAAGCCCGCTGTTTCCCAGTGTGCGTTTTTGCATGCTCTCCAACTCCTTTCGAGATATTCCAGGCGCGGCAGCCGCCGGCGGCAGCGCAAATCAGCGCTGTTCGGCGCTCAGAGGAGTCAAGCTTAGGCTGTTGTGAGTCGCTCAACAATACGGCTACAATTTCACGGGGTCTTGAGGAAAATTCATCTATGTTGCGTGCCGGCCTGTCCGAACTCACTGCTTTCGTCGCCATCGCCCATCAGCGAAGCTTCAGCGGGGCCGCGCGTACGCTGGGTGTCTCCCCGTCTGCGCTCAGCCATGCGATGCGAGGTCTCGAAGCGAGACTCGGCGTGCGGTTGTTCAACCGGACAACCCGGTCAGTCGCGCTGACCGAAGCGGGTGGCCAGCTCCTGCGGCGCGTTGGACCGGCTATCGCGGATCTCGAGGACGCGGTGAACGATGTCGCTTCCGCACGCGATCGTCCCTCGGGCTCGATCCGCATCAGCGCATCCGAATCTGCGGCGAAATCTCTTGTTCGGCATGTGCTTCCCAATTTCCTCGCTGCTTACCCGGATATTCACGTGGAATTCGTCGTGGACACGCGGCTCGTGGACATCGTGGCTGATGGTTTCGATGCCGGCATTCGTGTCCTGGAGGATGTGCCGCGCGATATGGTCGCCATCCGGTTCGGTCCCGACATCCGGTTCGCCGCGGTGGCATCGCCCGACTACCTCACGCATCACGAGCGGCCAAAAGCGCCGCACGATCTGGCGCAGCACCGGTGTATCCGGTTCCGCTTCGAGAGCGGCGCGCTCTACCGATGGGATCTCGAGTATCGCGGTAAAAGCGCCAGCGTCGATGTCGACGGCCCGATGACTCTGGGCAATCTGAACCTGATGGTCGAGGCGGCGCTGGTTGGCATCGGCGTGGCGTGGGTGCCGGAATACCTGGTTGCGGAGCATCTGGCGGCGGGGCGGCTGGAGCAATTGCTGCCCGAATGGAGTCCTTCATTTCCGGGCGTGTGCCTCTATTACCCCGCCAATCGACATCCTCCGACCGCACTCAGGCTGTTCGCACAGGCGGTGCGGGAGTGGGCGAATAGCCAGTAGCCGCCCGCCGCGTGCCGGCAGCAATGTCGGGAGCGCCGAGCGATCCGTGCGTGCCTGGACCGGGATGAATGATGCTGATGTGATTGACTACGTGTCTAACATGCGTGCGGGCGGTCGCCTTGTAGATTCAGCGAGCCGCAGCGCTCAAAAAGCCGCGCCGGAATGCAGCAAGCGTCTTATCTGACGCGTCCGCAAAATCGTCCAGCAACTGCGCGGCCGCGCGCGCCAACATGTCACGCCTGAGTGTCTCGTAGCTTGCCTCGTCCGCGAGGATTGCCGTGACCGCGTCGAGCGTGGCAGGCAATGCTATCTGGCGTGCCTCCCGGCCGAGCAATGCCGACGCCGCGAGGTCGACGTTGTATTCGTACTCCACCAGCAGATCGGCCGCGGCCTCCCAGATGCGCTCTTCGTTTCCCGCCCTGAAGTAGCTCCGGAGGACGAGCAGGAGGTCCGATGCATCCGTATTCTTTCGCGTGCGACGATCGTGCCAGGCGAGGACTTTCAGTAACGTGAGCGCCGGCAGCGTCACTATGGGTACCGCGAGGTCTTCCCCGAGGTCGATCTCGATCGCATGATCGACGGCCTCGCGGAAACCGAGCACGTTCATCACAAAGTCGCCTTTCGGCGGCCATGCGATCAATCCGGCTGGCGCTTCGAGATCACCGAAGGGAACCAGGTCTAACGGAAGGGCCCAGCCGCCGGCCGGATCTCTGAACACCAATGTCTGCTGCGTTTTTCTATCAGCCTTGAAGAGACCGGTTGCCTCGAGCTCCCCGACGAGGCCGCCGTGAGCTTCCCAGCTGATCGCACAAACCGCGACGTCGATGTCCCGGGTTGCGCGCTCCGCGCGAACACCGTGTACGTGCCAGAGCACGATGTCGCGGGCGGTCGCACCCGCCACCACGAAATCAATGCCGCGCCGATCCGCTGCGTCCCGAACGTGACGCAGCAATGCGATGGTGGCCGGATGAACGGGCCGTTCCTCGCTGACCTTGGCGTTAGGGTTGGGAGAGGTACTGCTCATAGATCCTTTGCGCAGCAGAGAGGTTGCGATCATCGCCCGACGCGACAAGATCGGCGTAAATAAGGAGCGGGTGCACGAGTGGTGGATCGCCGGCCTGCCAGCCGGACGCTGGCGTCCCGGGCCAGAATGCGTCGAGGATTTCGACGTCGCCCCGCGAATCCGGGCGAAGCCGGGCCTTCAGCATGAACTGACTGTCGAGCGCCGTCTGACTGTAGATTGTGACGCTGGCCGCCTTTAGATCGTGCGTCAGGACATCGGCGGCCGCTTCGCTGCCGAGCAGGCCCTTGAATTCAGCGAAGTCAAAGGTTCGCCACCAGTCCGGTTTCGCGCTCGCGAATCGTCTGGCGCCAAGCTTTGGGCGCAGGCGGGAAGGGTAGAGGCTTATCCATTCTTGAACCAGCTTTGGCCAGTCCGTGAAAATGCGCTCGCCGTTGCTCCTGAGCGCGACGAGTCCCCGCGACTGCAGGTCGTCGACGACCTGATTCACCGTGCTCAACGCTACGCCCGATGCTTGAGCAATGGCTCGATAGGGCTGTGACACGAGCCCTGGCCGCGTTGCGATGGCGAACATCACCTGCAGACCTTTGCGCGTGGTGGCGCGCGCTGTCGGAGCGCTGTGCAGAAGCTGCGGTTTGGCGCGGCCGGTGACCATGACCGTGCCCTCGGGTTCGCTGATAAACGCGTTGCCGGCAGCATCCAGAAACGGGACTTTCCCGTCGATGAGACGGGCGGCAAGTTCGGAACCGATGTACGGCGCGACCAGCATGAGCTGGCGCCGATGCTCACCCGGTTGAGCGGCATACAGGCGATGTTGCGCGAGAAGGATGCCCGAGGCATCAGCCCGGGTCTTGATGAAAACGGGCATCTCGAACTTCTTTCCGGCGAGTTCGAACCGGATCGTGCCGTCGGTCAGGCCGTCCGATGCGCGCCGCGCGCGACCGGGTATGGCTTTGAAGATGCGCGTCGAGCGCCCGAAAGCCGCGCATGCGTCTTCGAGAAGCTGCTGCTCGTTGAAAGAGAGAGTACGTGGCATCTGACTTCTCGTGTACGATTTATGGGTAGTGTATGAAAAAATCGTACATCAGTCAAAAATCGTACAAACATATAGCCATTTCTAGTCGCGTCAAGAAACATTCGAACAGCAGGGTGCTCGTTGTCTGATTTTTTGAGGTGTTCGTCTTTCCCGGCCTCGTCTCACCAAACGCAAAAGCCTCTTCTCTGCAGCAAGGAGGCGACGTGATCCTGTACCCGATGCAAGTTCCCGGCGCCTGACCGCCGTCTCGAAATCAGCCTTGAACCCAGCATGACTACTGTATATATTAACAGTACTGTTCATGCGTACAGTTCTGGAGGCGATATGGAGCATATGGTTCGTGTTCTTAACGACCGGGACCGCCGGACGCTGGCCTGGTTGCGGCAGCAGGTCAGCGACGCGTCACTGTCTGCGGCCGCCAGGCGGTGCAGCGGACCGACAAAGCCCTACGTGTCGCAAGTTTGCCGGTGCCTCGGGCTGCGCCCGCCGGAGTTCAGGGCGTCTCGCCCGCACATACCGACTGCGACCGCCGAACAGTCGCTCGCGTCAATCCGCGAAATTCTGGCTGCAATGCCCGCAGGGCGTACTCCCGGCCAATGCACCGGGAGCAGAAGCGTGTGAATCGTCTGCGGCCAGAGCAAGTACGGCTTCGGCGGACATGGGCTTACCGAACAGATAGCCTTGCATCTTGCTGCAACCCAGTTCATGCAGGATTTGCACCTGCTCTTCGGCTTCCGCGCCTTCCACCACGCAGTCGAGATCGAGATTGCGGCACAGGTCGATGATGGACTTGACGACCTTTTGCCCGGTTACATTGTCCACAATATCCCTGACGAAGCTGCGATCGATCTTGATCTTGTCGAGCGGCAAACGGTGCACGTACGTAAGGCTCGAGAATCCAGTGCCGAAATCGTCCAGCGCAATGCGAACGCCGAGTTGCTTGAGCAAGCGAAGCGATTCGCTCGCCACCCCGAAATCGCTCACGAGCGCAGTTTCGGTGATTTCCATTTCGATCCGGTGTGGCGGCATTCCACTCGCAAGGACGATCCGGATAATGCGCTGGATCGCATCGGGTGATCCGATGTCGCGAGCCGACAGATTGAACGACACGCACGTGGCGTTTCGCCACTGTTTGGCGTGCCTGAGCGTTTTCCACAGCAGAATTTCGCTCATCGGCAGGATCCGGTTCGACCGCTCTGCGCACCTGATGAATTCCGCCGGCGAAACGATGCCGAGCTTGTCATGTGTCCAGCGTGCAAGCGCCTCGAATCCCAGAATGCGTTGGTCAGGTAACTCGACAATCGGTTGAAACACTACAAAGAGTTCGCGTTCGAGGTTGGCATGGGCGAGCGCCTGCTCGACCAGCGCCGTGCGGCGCCTTTCGCTTTCGTGCGCGTGCGAAAAGATGACGGGTTCTCCCCGGGCGTTTTGCTTTGCATGGTATAGCGCGTGATCCGCACGCTCAAACGGGAGTTCGAAGCTGACAGTATCGGCATCCGATACGGCGAACCCGATCGACGCGGATAATCTGAGTGTGAGATCCGCCACTTCATACGGTTGCCGAAGCAAACGGCAAATTGCCCCGCCGCAAAGCATCAGTTCGTCAGCGGAGAGATCACCGCGAATCAGCATGCCGAACTCGTCTCCGCCGAGGCGCGCAAAGAAGATCTCAGATTCCCTGAACTCGCCGAGACGGCGCCCCGCTTCGGCGAGCACTCGATCCCCTGTCGCATGACCATAAGCATCGTTGACGAGCTTGAAGTCGTCGAGGTCGATGAGCCCGATTGCCACACGGCCTGCATCTGCCGGCGTCGAAGCGGCGATGCAGGAGAGGAACGCGCGCCGGTTCGGCAGCCCGGTCAGCGAGTCGAGATTCGCCAGCTGGAAATTTTCGTCGCTCAGACGCTGTGTCTCCAGTTGCTTCATCTTCAGGTCGGCCGATGACTCGATCAATCGCGCAAAATGCCGGTAGTGAACGAACAGCACAACAGTCATCGCGATGGACACGAGCAAAAGGTTCACCGCAATCAGCACAAGCACCAGCTTGCCGGTCAACGAAAAGAAGATCGAGAACGGCACGATCACGACGACGGCCAGCGATAACGCTGCGGCGCGCAGGTGCATCAGGCAGAAGATGCAGCCGATCACCGTGATCGACATATAGAACGCGACGTGGACCTTTGCGTAGGCATCGCCGTATCGGTACAGACTCAGGGCCCACGCCGTAAACACCACACCGAGCAGCGGCACGAGCCGCGCGGTGATCCGCAGCCGCCTCGCAAGGGTGGCGGCATCGACGTCGGCGTGGCGGGTCCGCCGCCACCAGACGAGACGGCCGAGGCAAACGGCGGACAGCAGGGCCGGTACGACAGCGCTTAGAAAGAGTGGAGCGGAAGCGAGATGCGTGAGGGCTAATGCGATGCTGTTCGTAACGAGGATGAAGTACAGCAGCGGGATCTGCGTCGACAGTGCGACCGACTGCGATCGGTTCAGCTCCTCGTTTTCTACCGATACCGCGAATAGCGTGATGCCGGATCGGAAGAATTGTTTACAGTGAATGAACCACGGGCGATAAAGTTGACGACTTGTCATGATGCCTTGCTGGCTAATTCCGGTATGCGCGTGAATGTGGCGACGTGGATAATCGCCCGCACAGTTTTGATAGCAGCGGGGGACATCTGGTCTCGCGTGGCGGCTGTTGCGCAAGATCGAGTTGCGTTGCTCCGCGCAGTCATTATGGGTATACGGCAGTCCTGGTCATTACTGAAGGACGAAATCCGCGATTCATAAAAGAATCTGTAGTCGCTGCTACTCGACGAGGACTCGCTCTGGCATAACCTGGCTATCGTGAGCGGCAATTCGTTGGGAGGATTGCGGGCGTGGACGGCGGTCGCGAAGACCAGATGCGACGGCTAGGGCGCGGTGTGCATGAGCAGGTTGTCGGCGCGATAAATCAATTCGCCCAGCAGTCTGGTTTGCTCAGGTGTGAGAGCGTCCGCGTGATACTTCAGCAATTCGGCGAGTGTGCTGCTCAGCAGACTGATCCGCCCATACTTCTGGTCCAGCAGGGGCCAGCATTGCATCAGATAGATGAGAGGAATGATGCTGCGCGTGGCGCACCAGTCGTCGAACAGAATCAGGCAAATCGTATCGATGTGATCTGCGTCGCTTACGCCTTCAGAGGGAACTGCACACATGACGGCACAACACTCGGGAGGACAGTAAGATTGCGATGGTAGGGGAACAATCGTGTTACTCCTGTCAGGAGCGGTGGAAATTACAGGTCGAATGACCTGATCTGTCTGTCAGGAAATCCTGCACAAGTTTAATTTGACGGCGGGGACTTCCTCGTCGAATGACGAGTCCGCAGCGTCACCACGTTTGCAGCACCCTCATCCATGTTGACGATCCATGTTGACGTGAGCCGGACAACGCGGATAGGCCACGCCGATCGTCGCCGGGGCATCGGCAGGAATTTTGGCATGCGAGCATCCGCCTATCCATTTTTACTCTTTCATTGAGCCAGCGGACATGCGTAGCGTGGTGGTGCGAAGGTCCCCGGTGCACGGCAAAGGCGTATTTGCGCTGCGGACGATCAAGGCCGGCGAACGGATCCTCGAATACAAGGGTGAAGTCACTATGTGGGATCGAGCGGTCAAACGCTACCAGCGTGACGGTCGCGCTGACGGGCATACCTTCTTCTTTGGTTTGTCCGACGGGCGTGTCATCGATGGCGAACGCGGCGGCAATAGCGCGCGCTGGCTGAACCATGCCTGCGTGCCCAACTGCGAAACGGTCGAAGAGGGGCAGAGGGTTTTTGTGTTCGCTGCCGCCGATATAAGCATGGGCGACGAGTTGTTCATCGACTATCAACTGAGTGTCGAAGGGCGCCGGACCGAGGCAGTGCGGGCGCGCTACCGCTGTCTTTGCGGCGCGGCCGGCTGCCGTGGCTCGATGCTAGGCCGCTCCATGAAAACAGATCGCAGCAAGCGTCGGCCCGCGCGCAGCGCCCCGCAGCGGTAACCGAGTGAATCGTCTTATGAATCGCAGAAAAGCATTGCTCGCCTGCGCGCATGCCGGCCTGCTGTGCATGACGCGCCCCACTTTTGCATCCAGGCCGCCGCCTCGTGTGGTATTCCTCAACCCGGGCGAGGCCGTCGAACGTGGCACCGGCCAGCATTGGCAACTGACCGCCCAATTCATGGCCGTCGCAGCGAAGACCTTCGATATGCAACTGGAGGTCCTTTACGCGGAGCGTGATCACCTGTTGATGCTGCGTCAAGCCGAGGAGGTCGCGCGACGTCCGGATGCGCCGGACTATGTCGTGATCGTCAACGAAAAGATGGCCGCGCAGCAGATGCTGAAGACGTTGGCGCGTTCACCGGCGAAGGTGCTGCTCCTCCACAACGATCTGACGCCAGGGCAGCGGCGCGAGATCGGCAATGAGCGGCAGCAGATCCGGAACTGGATCGGAACGGTGACGGCAAACGCCGCGCTCGGTGCCTACCGGTTGATGGAATATCTGTACCAATGCCTTGGCCAGGGCGGGGCGCAGGTGATCGGCATTACAGGAGACCCCAAAACGCCAGTCTCGCAGGAGCGTGCCGCCGGTGTCGAGACGTTCCTTGCCCAGACTCCGAATGCGCGCACCAGCCAACTGGTTTTCAGCGACTGGAGCTACGCCGACAGCAATCAAAAGGCCCGCGTGCTGCTTGCCCGGTATCCGGACGCCAATGTGATCTGGGCCGCGAACGACTCGATGGCGCTCGGGGCGTTGAACGCGGTCAAGGCGCGCAACGCTCGCGTCCTCGTCGGAGGAGTGGGGGCCCTGCAAGAGGCGCTGGCCAACGTAGCTGACGGCGGTCTGGCGGCCATGGTGGCAGGGGACTATTTCATCGGCGCCTGGGCCATGGTTCTGCTGCACGACTACCATCACGGCAAGGACTTCGCCGCGTCCGGAGGCGTTCGCCAAAAGCTCGACTACCTGAGCGTCATCCACCATGACAACGTCGCTCGGTACAATGAGGCTGTTTTTGGGCACGACCATACGCTCGACTTCGGCCTGTACTCCAAATACCTGTATCCACGTGCCGGCCCATACGACTTCAGCCTGGAACGGCTCCTGAACACCGCACCGAAGGATTCCTGATGCGTCTGTCTCCACGGCTTGCGCGCTCGCTCAGTCTGCACACCAAGCTGATGCTCGCCCTCGTCGTGCTCGTCGCGCTGGTGGTCGGCACCTCCGTGTACAGTCTGGTCGAACACGAGCGGGAGCGACGGCTCGTCGAGCTGGAGGAGCGAGCCACACGGATCGCCGATCTGTTCAGCCATTCGCTGGCGCAACCTTTGTGGAACGTCGATCGTGGCGCAATCGACAGCCAGCTTGCCGCGCTTGCGCCCAATCCCGAGGTCGCGGAATTCACGGTGACGGCGGCGAATTACGGCACGGTGTCCTCCGTCAAGGGCGCACATCATCCTGACCCGGGCGACAGCGTGGTGCGCATCAGGGCGATCGAATATGATCCGCCCGGCGCGGCGCCGCGGGAAAAGATCGGCGAGATCCGCGTCGTCCTGACGAAGGCGGCCGCCGAACAGGCGATCGGGCGCGCCCGCCGGACCATTCTCGCGACGATGGCGATGGTTGTCGCCGTCCTCTATGCCGCGACTTTCATCCTGCTCAAGCGGATGGTGCGCAGCCCGATCAATCGCCTGGAAGAAATGGTCGACCGGATCGCCGGCGGCGATCTTGACGCGCGCTGCGTAGTGGAATCCGGAGATGAACTGGGGCGGCTTGCTACACGCGTGAATGTTATGGCGGACCGGCTCCGCGAATCGACGGCGTGCCTGCGCGAGAGCGAAAGAAAGTACCGCAGCATCGTGGAGAATTCGCTCGAAGGCATCTTCCTGCTGGATCGCAGCGGGCGGCTCAACGAGGCCAACGCGGCGACGGCGCAACTGCTCGGGTACGACACGGCGACCGAGCTGATCGAAGCATCGACAAACGATCCGGGCCGGAGGCCGTTTTCGCCGGCACAAACCGAGCACCTGTTCGACATCCTGAACGCGCGCGGCGAAATTGCCGGCCTCGAACTGCAGTTGCACCGGCTGGACGGCAAGCCGATCTGGGCTCAGTTGAACGCACGTGGCGTCGCTGACGGCGATGGCGCCCCGCAGTCTATCGAGGGCCTGCTGACCGATGTGACCGTCCGCAAGCGCGCGGAGGAGAACTTGCGCCGCCATCGTGACCAGCTCGAACTGGAAGTCGGCGAGCGCAAACGGACCGAGCTCGAACTGTTGGCGTCGCGCGAGCAAATGCGCGAGTTGTCCGCACATCTGGAGGCGGTCCGCGAGGAGGAGAGAAAACGCATCGCGATGGAAATCCACGATGAACTCGGCCAGTTGCTGACCGCGCTGAAAATGGACGTGTCGTTGCTGAAGATGCATCTCGCCGGCGATTCCGTTGCAATGCGAAAAGCCGTTGAGATGCGGGAACTGGTCGAGAAAACCATCCAGATCGTGCGCCACGTGTCGAGCCACCTTCGGCCGGCTGCGCTGAACTTCGGTCTTGCGTCGGCGCTGGAATGGCTCGCCGAGGACTTCAGCCGCCATGCGCAGATTCCCTGCTACTTTCATATGGAGGGTGCCGAACCCAATTTCGCCGATCCGCGTGCGACGGCGATATTCCGCATCGTGCAGGAGTCGCTGACCAATGTGGCCCGCCATGCTGAAGCGTCGCGCGTTGACGTGACGCTGGTCAGCACCGAAGCGGGCATCGAGTTGAGCATCTGCGATGACGGAAGAGGTTTCGATACCGTGGCTGCGCGCGCTGGCTACTCGTACGGCTTGCAGGGGATGGCCGAACGCGCCCGGTTGATCGATGCCAGCCTGCATATCCAGAGCGAGCCGGACTCCGGATCGGTCGTGCGCCTTTGGGTCCAGGACGATTTCGTTACCTCCCGGTAACCGGTTGGGAGCACCCCAAGCTCTGCCGGGGGGCCACGCGGGGCCTGTTCACGCGGGGCCTGTTGTCTACCGCGAATTCCTTTTCCGGCAACACATCAAGCACCGCCTCTTCTGTCCCCGTCACAACGCCGGATCGGCCCAGCATGCCGCCAGAGTAGGGCGGCTCCCGGCATGACAGCTAATGTACGGATATCCTGACACGCGAATCAATGATTCCCCACCGCGCGATCCGCCGCTCCCGACGGAAAGAAGTATTTCGAAGCCCTAGCATGGTTTCGTACGGGATCACACGGAGGCGGATATGACAACGGCGGAGAAGTCCTTGCGCGTGCTGGTTGACAAGTGGTTTGGCGCGACTGGCGTACGTCTTGTGCGTGTTCAGCTTTGCCGTCTCCCGGGGCCCGCCGCCGCACGCTGTATTTGCGTCGAGGCCCAGCGGCCGGCCGGTACGCTTACGGTGTTTTTCTTCCGTCACAACGATGGCAACTGGCAAGTGTTTCCGCCGGAGACGATTCGACCTGCTATGAGCCTTGACCGGCTTGCCGCCTGACGGCAGACGCATGTAGTCGAATGCGTTGGCCATCGCACCGGATCTTTCGCCTGTTCTCGACGTGCTCCGGGTCATGACATCGCCTTCGAAGTCTTCGAGCGCCTATCGCGCGCCGGGATCGACGCGCTGTGACACGCGCCGAACGAGTTGGATTTCCGAGCGGCCGGATTCGGACCGCGGACCGCGGACCGCGGACCGCCGCACCGTGCGTACCGACATACTGTGCAACCGAGGACATCACCCGGATCGGGAGTCATGAATCCGTGACTGTCCAGAGGCGTGGACCGGTCCAGTCTGCGTGGAGAAAGACATGTTTTTCGAAGAGCTAAGTGATGACGAATGGAACACGGTTGCCGATCTCGTACCCGATGAGCCGCTTGTTCGTCTGAACCGCCGCGGCAGGCCCCGAATCGAGCCGCGCGTCATCGCAAATGCAGTCCTGTGGATTCTGACAACCGGCGAATCATGGTCGAGGCTGCCGGGCCGTTATCCGTCCAGTCCCACATGCCGACGCCGCTTCGAGGAATGGCAACTGAGCGGTACGCTTGCCGAGATGATTCGACTGCTGTCGCAAACTGGAAGAGAATTTTCCTTCCTTTCAGAACATTCTTCGGCTGCCGCGAGACCCGCAGCTGGACCTGTTTCGCGGAGGCACACCGGCGATGATCAGGGTGGCGTGGTCTGGAGGAGTGCAGGGTCATGGCAGACGTCGAAGGGCGCAACGAACGGTTCGACGGCGGTCGATCCATTCGCTGAAATCAGCCGGCAGCTTCTGGGGCGAAGGGTCGATGCGCCCCTCAATGTCGAGTCGCGAGTGACGGCGGTGGCGCGGCCCTTGCCGCAAGCGTACCGCACGCGTAGCTTGCGGAAGGGGCTGTCGTCTTACAGCTCGCAGATTGCCGACCGGCGCGGCTACGTCATCTATGCGGCGGCAGAGCCGGGGCCGGGCGCAATGTTCCGCGCATGGGCGGAGATTGTGAAGGATGGCAAGCGCGTCGAACGTTCAGGACTCGTTGGCCCGCGTTTCGCAGACGTCGAAAGTGCGCAGCAGCACGCGCTTAACTGGGCACGCCGCTGGATCGACCGGCACGGTCTTTCAACCGCTACTGACTTGACGACACGGGAGCCTGACGCCGATGCCGCTCCACAGGAGCAGATCCTGAGCCTGGACCTGTCATAGCTTCGTCGTAGGGATTGCCGGGGATGCCGAAAGCTCACCCGTGATCGTTTCGATGCAGCAGGCCGGCTATGTCAACGGCAATCCGAATTTCGCACCGGGCCAGTCCGCGAAGATCACCCTCAACCAGGTCGACAGCAATTCGCCAAGCCAGTTGCGCGGTTACATCGAGGCGGCGGGCAGCAAGGCGGAACGCCTTGACCATTGACAGATCAGTGGTCTGATGTCCTACGTCAAACCGGCCGAAACGCTTATTCTGCTGAAGGTCAAAACGCTCGCTTAGCTTATTCTGCTAAAGAGATCCCGCCATCTGCCGTTAAACCCGTCATCGTACAACACGGGATTGAGAAAGCGGCATGCGAAACGTATCGGTTCGAAATAGTCTCCTGGCTGTCTTCCTGATCTTTGCCGCGATGATTTTGCTGGGCGGGGTGATCGGTATCACCACGCTCAGCCGCGCGAACAGCAATCTCGCGCGCATCCATCAGATTGCGACACAGGAAATTCTCGTCAACGACGGCTACAAGGATTCCACACGCACCCGCGCCGCGCTGACGCGAGCCTACTCGGCGCTGAAGGAGCGCAACGACGAGGCGATGCGAGACTCAGCGCTGAAAAGCGCCGAAACCACGCTGAACCGGGCGGCCATGGAAACGGACTCGTTTCGCGGCGCGCCCGTATTTCGTGATCAGGACGACGAGTTGAAGCGGCAGCTGATCGAATCGTCGGTCAATCTCGCGGCGATCCTGAAGAAAGCCGCCGATGCCCTGCGTGCCGGCGATACGAACGCCTACGCCGCGATCAACGATCGCGACATTACGGCGGCGGGCGCAGCGTATTCGGTGAAGGTCGAGAAATTCCAGAGCATGGCGAACACGCTGTCGAGCGACGCCATCGCGCAGGCCGATCGCGAATACACGTGGGTTGTCAGCCTGGTCGTTTTTGGGGGGGGCGGCGCGCTTGCGCTGATCGTCGCCACGCATTTCGCGCTGCGGCGCATCGTGACGGCTCCGCTAAAGGACGCCGCCGACCTGCTCGATCGAATCGCGGCGAACGATCTGACGGCGCGCATTCCCGAGGCGAGCGGCAATGAGATCGGTCAGCTATTTGCGGCGATGCAGCGGATGCAGCGTGGTTTGTCGCAGACCGTGGCGAACGTGCGCAATAGTTGCGAGGCGATTTACCGCGGGGCGCGGGAGATTGCCGCGGGCAATCTCGATCTGTCGAGCCGCACGGAACAGCAGTCCGCGGCGCTGGAAGAAACCGCGGCCAGCATGGAACAACTGACGTCGACCGTCAAACAGAATGCGGACAACGCACAGCAGGCTAGCAGACAGGCTTCGAACGCGGCGGATGTCGCGCAGGGTGGCGGCGAAGTCGTCGAGCGCGCCATCCAGACGATGAATGCGATCAGCCAGAGTTCTCGCAGGATCGCGGAGATCACGGGGATGATCGACAGTATCGCGTTTCAGACCAATATCCTCGCGTTGAACGCGGCGGTCGAGTCGGCTCGGGCGGGCGAGCAGGGACGCGGCTTCGCCGTGGTCGCAAGCGAGGTGCGCAGTCTCGCGTTGCGCAGCGCCGATGCCGCGCGCGAGATCAAGGCCTTGATCGGCGCATCGGCCGAGGATGTCGCGAACGGCAATAGTCTTGTCGGCCAGGCAGGGCAGTCGATGAAGGACATTGTCGGTGCGGTGCGCAGCGTGGCCACCATCATGAATGAAATCAAGGCGGCGACGATCGAGCAGAGCGCTGGCATCGAACAGGTTGGCCAGGCAGTGACCCAGATGGACCAGGTCACTCAGCAAAATGCAGCGCTCGTCGAACAAGCCGCCGCTGCCGCGAGCGCGCTCGAGCAGCAGGCGCAGTCAATGACGGATGCTGTGTCGGCATTTCGTCTCAGCAGTCAATAGGTGCTACGAATCATCGAAACATAGCGCTGGTCGAGCCTTCGTTTCTCAAGCAAACCACGATCGTCGTTCGAGGCGCCAATCGCGTGCGCCTACGTCAGGCGATTTCAATCATTTTTAAACGGAGTGTGAGCATGAACATTAAAAGCGTCCTGGGTGCAGGCGCAATCATGTTGGCTGGCGTTGCTGTGTCTTGCGCCTCGCAGGCCGCAACCTACGCATACGTATCGAATGCAGATAGCCAGGATATCTCGGTCTTCAGCCTCGACAAGTCGAATGGCTCGCTTGCTGCAGTAGAGACGGTGGCTGTCGCCGGAACGGTGATGCCGATGGCGTTTTCGCCCGACCATCTCCGGCTCTACGCCGGACTGCGCTCGAAGCCGTATCGCGTGGTGAGCTTTGCGGTCAATCCGCTCGACGGCCGGCTGATCGAACTCGGCAGGGCGCCGCTCGCAGAGAGCATGCCGTATGTCTCGACGGACGCGACCGGCCGCTACCTCTTTTCCGCGTCATACGGCGGCAACCTTCTGGCGGTGAACCGGATCGCCGCAGATGGCGTGGTCGGCGAAGTGCTGCAGACTGTGAGCACCGGCCCGATGGCGCACGCGATCCGGAGCGCCCCCGACAACCGCTACGTGTTCGCGTCGGTACTCGGCTCGGATGCCTGGCTGCGTCTGAAGTTCGACGCGTCGAACGGGCAGTTGACCGCCGACGCCGCGCCTGCGTATTCGTTACCGCCAAAATCGGGACCGCGCCACTTCGTGTTCTCGGCGGATCATCGCTTTACGTACCTGATCGATGAACTCGACGGCAAGCTTCACGTGCTCGCCTTCGATGGCTCCCGCGACACGGTCAAGCCGGTTCAGGCGGTCTCCATCCTGCCGCCCAATTTCTCGGGCGACAAGCCTTGGGGAGCGGATCTCCACCTGACGCCGGACGGGCGTTTCCTGTATGCATCGGAGCGCACATCGAGCACGCTCGCGGCTTACAAGGTCAGCGCGGCCTCGGGTGAGTTGACGCGCATCGGTACGTACCAGACCGAAAAACAACCGCGCGGATTCAATATCGATCCGTCGGGCAAGTACCTGCTGGCGGTGGGCCAGTTGTCGACGAACCTGAGCGCTTACCGCATCGACAGCAAGACAGGCGCGTTGAGTGCGATTGGGCAATATCCGGTAGGTAAGGGGGCGAACTGGGTCGAAATCGTCGAGTTTGAGGGAACAAACGCCAATTGAGGTTTGGCTTTCAGATCAACGCCTCGGGAAGACTTACCTTGATCGCGGTGCCGGTTCCCGGCGAACTGACAATGTCGATCTTCCCGCCCAGCATCAGAACGCGCTCTTCCATTCCCGCCAGTCCGAACGATTTTTTTCGGGTCGCCAGAGCATCGAATCCTTGACCGTCGTCGCGGACTTCCAGCAGACAGGCATCGGGCGTTCGTTCCAGCGTGATGATCACCTGGTTGGCCGCGGCGTGACGGGCGACATTGGTCAGCGCCTCCTGGACGAGGCGAAACAGCACGATAGCGCGGTCCTCGCTCACGACGATATTCTCGTCCTGCAAGCGGAGGCGACACACCGTGCGGCCATTGCGGTTGAACTCGGCAGCGAGCCACTCGAGCGCTGCCGCAATACCCGTGTCTAATGCGGCAGGGCGGAGCGATGCGATGACGCCCCTTACAACCTGCATGGTTTCGTCCGCCAGGGCAATCAGTGCCCGAGTCTGTTCGACCAGTTCCGGGCGGTCATTGCCAAACTGCATGCGTAATGCCGACGCCCTCATGCGAAGCGCGGTGAGGTGTTGTCCGAGTTCGTCGTGCATTTCCCGCGCAATGTGTTTGCGCTCTTCCTCGCGTGCCGTCTCGCGACGGGAGGTAAGTTCCCGCAGCATCTCGTAGGACTCGCGCAAGCGGTGCTCGGCTTCCTTGCGCTCGGTCAGATCGACCACGAAAGCGACGCCTTCCTTCCCGCTGGCGTCGAAAGCGGCCCTACCGACCATGACGGGCACACGGCTGCCGTCCTTCCTGATGTACTCCTTCTCGTCGGGCGGCGTACTCCCGGTCTGCCCGACCTGTGCCAAGGCGCGTTCGGTGCGTTCGCGCCATTCCGACGGCGTCAGATCCTTCCAGCGTACGCGACCTGAGACAAGATCCTCGCGCTCGTATCCCACCATGCGCAGAAATGCGTCATTGGCCTCAAGGATGTCGCCATCGGCATTCCACACGATGATTCCGATGATGTTGGCGTCGACGAGTCGCCGGATCCTGGCTTCACGTTCCGCGAGGTCGCGGTACAAACGGGTGTTATCGAGCGAGGTCGCCGCCTGGGAAGCGAGGAGCCGGAGCACCGCAATCCGGGCTGGCGCGAATGCACGGGTGATCAGATTGTTTTCGAGGTAGAGCGCGCCGATGAGCTTGGCTTGATTCATCAAGGGCAAGCAGAGAATTGAACGGGTACGATGCTGACGGATGTAAGGATCCGCGGCAAACGTAGGCTCGCCCGCGGCATCGTCGAGAATGACGCTCTCCCTCGTGCGCAGGACATGATAGAGCACGGACTCGGGCAGCACCGCCGCGCTCACCGGCACATCGCGCAACTGCACGCGAGGCGTGTCGCCTCCCGTCGTGGCTTCCGCTGCGATCCGTTGTTCGCCGCCGTCAGGAAGAATCAACAAACCGCGTTCGGCGCCGGCCTGTTCTATCGCCGTGCGCATGACCATATCGATCAGCCTGTCCAGGACGATCTCACCCGAGACGGCCTGCGACACCTTTATCACGGTAGCGAGGTCGAGGTGTTCGACCGGCGCCCCGATCGTACTGGTCGGCCCGGGGGCTCGCTCCTCCTCCCTGAGATACGGATACATCTCGTCGAGTTGCCGCACCTTGCCGTCGGCGCCCCAACGTCGGTAGCCTTGTCGGGCGTCCTGCAAATACACCCGGGCAATCTTCTCAAAACCGCGCACCGCGTAGAAGCGGGACGCGAGTTCGTTGGCAAGCGCTTCGTTGTGCACAAAGCCGTTTGCGCGTGCCGACCGGATGGCCTCTTCGTAGAGGCGCATCGCGTCACTATCGCGGCCCGCGAGGCGAGCCATCTCGGCACCGACCAACGCCGCGCGGTTCTCGAAATTCTCCGGACAGTTCGTCGCCCAGACCTGCAGTTGCCGGTGATGCGCAGCCACAGCGTCCAGATGCTGCGGTCGCTCCTCGGCTGGCGCGCGGTCGCAATGGGCGGCTCGGGCCAGCGCGCCGTAGAAGTGATATTCGCATTCCTCAAAATGCGACGATGAGGTCCATAGCAGCCGCTGTGCCGTCGATGCAGCGTCCATGGCCGCCGCATAGTCGCCGGCGATATAGCGCCCCTGTAATTTCCGGATCCAGTACCAGCACGCAGCGGTCGCCAGGGCCGGGTTGCTGGACAAACGGTGCTCGATATGAAGCTCGTTGAATCCACCGGCGTCAAAGCAACCGAATTTCAGTGTCATGCCGCGGAGCATCCGGATCAGCGCGAGTTGCGTGGTGATGTTATCAATGACCAGGCCGAATCGTGCCTTCCCGGAAAACGCCAGGCCCTGTTCGGCTTCGCGTTCCACCGCGGTCAACGGCTCGCCGGCAAAGAGCAGGTTCGAACTGATGTGGCAGCATGTATAGGCTGCAGACGGGAGGTCGCCGATCCGGTTCGCCGCTTCGAATGCGCGGTCCAGCAGCTCGCGGCTCACGCGCACGTGTTTCATCCAGCGCACGACGTAAAGCGCGAAGCAAAGATACGTCACCGCCTCGAAGCGTTTGAGCCCGCGTTGTTCGACCAGTTCGTAGCCGAGCTGGCCGAACCGGAATCCGGCCTGATAGTCGCCAAAACGCGGTCCGGCGATCCTGGCAAACATGACATAGGCGAAACATGAAGCATCGCAGTTGCCATGCTCAAGGCTGAGACTGACCGCTTTGCATATCGTCAGGGAAGCCAGGTTGGCATCGGTAAACCACGCCGGCCTCAAGAGCTTACTCAGAACATCGGCGGTCGCGAGGGACGCCGGGTCCTCCATTAGCGGCAAATCGATGAGATCCTCAATTGCCCGGCCTGCAAGCTGTGACCGGATGCGCTCGTATTCCCGTTGCACATCCTCCTCGTTCGGATGGGCCGACCACTCAATACCGACGCGCCGGAGGTGGTCGAGACAAACACCGACCGCGTGCCCACTCTGGTCGAGGGTCAGGTAGACATCCATTTGCAGGCACGCGACGAGAGCTTGTTCGACCGTTGTCGTCGCGCGGTACGACAGCCTTGCCAATCGCTCCTCCGCGACCGATAACCGGCCGGTCAAAAATTCGCATTCGGCCCGATTCAACGCCAGCGTGAAGATCAGTTCATGCCTGCGTTCCCAGCAATCGTCTTTCAGGAGTTCCGCACCGGTGATCAAATAGGTGAGGGCCGACGCATAGGCTGTCGACGCTTTGGCGCGCTGGCCGGCGAGCAGATTGAACTCGGCCAGCTGCTCCTGTTCCTCTCGTGAGGTCACCAGCCCTGCGCCACGGTTGAGTTGATTGACGATCTCGAATATCGCCTCCTCCCGTTTTCCGGGGGACGCCTGCGCCGCGAGCAGCCGCCCGATACGCAGATGAGCCTCGGCGCGCGAGGATTCCGGGATCAGTGAATAGGCGGCCTCCTGCACCCGGTCGTGCACAAATTTATAGGAACCGTCGAGGTGCTCGACCAGTTCCTGGTGGACTGCCGGCCGCAGCAACGCCCGGACCTGCTGCTTCGAGTTCCCCAAAACATTCGACAGCATCGCGATCGCGGCGGTGTTGCCGAGGCAGGCGAGCTGTTGCAACGCCCGCTGCGTTTCGATGGGCAGGCGGACCAGCTTCGCGACCATCAGGTCGGCCACGTTGTCGGTGTAACCCTTGCTATGAATGTGGGGCAGATCCCAGGACCAGCAGGCCGTGTCATGATCGAAGGTGAGTAAATCCTCGTCAGCGAGCGCGTGCAGAAACTGAATGACGAAGAACGGATTGCCCGCGGTTTTTTCATGCACGAGCTGCGCGAGCGGCGCGGCGCGTTTCGGCTCGCTGCGAAGCGTCTCTCCAATCAATTGCTCCACGTGCTCACGGGCGAGAGGCGCCAGGGCGATTTCATCGAGCCTGGCGCCCGCGTTCCTGACGGCCTGAAGCTTGCGCATCAGCGGATGTGCAGCATCGACCTCGTTGTTGCGATAGGCGCCGATTAGCATCAGGTGTTGCAGATCGGAGCGGGTAAGGAGGTCCTCCAGCAGGTCGAGCGTCGCGGCGTCGAGCCATTGCAGATCGTCGAGAAACAGCGCCAGCGGGTGTTCCGGTCGGGCAAAGACACCCATGAAGCGCCGGAAGACGAGCTGGAAACGGCGTTGTGCCTGATGCGGCTCAAGTTCCGGGACCGGCGGCTGATCACCAATGATGAGCTTCAGTTCGGGGATCAGATCGGTCATGAGCCGCGCATTCGGCGCCAGTGTCTCCATCAATGCGTCGCGCCAGATCGCCAGCTCCATGTCGCGCTTGCCGAGAAGCGGCCGCACCAGGCCTTGAAAAGCCTGCACCAGTGTCGAATAGGGTATGTCGCGTTTGTACTGATCGAACTTGCCCGAGGCGAAGAGTCCCCTCGGCGGCACCAGCACCTTGTGTAGTTCGTTGACGACCGCGGATTTGCCGATGCCGGAATAGCCGGAAACCAGCACCAGTTCCGGCGTGCCGCTCCTGACGACACGGTCGAATGCAGCGACCAAAGCCTCGACCTCGCGCTCCCGCCCGTAGAGCTTCTCGGGGATAAGCAGCCGGTCGGGCGTGTCGTGTTCACCCAGCAGGAAGGCATCGATGCGGCGCTGACGCTGCCATTCGGCCAGGGAGTGCCGCAGATCCCGCTCGACGCCGGCCGCGGTCTGATAGCGCTCCTCGGGGGTCTTGGCGAGCAGCTTCATGACGAGTCCCGAGAGGGCAGGCGGGACCGTCTCGACCCGCGCGCTGGGCGGCATCGGCTTTCGGGCGACATGGCAGTGCACCCATTCCATGGGGTCGGCGGCCGTGAACGGCAGCGCACCGGTGAGCATCTGATAGAGCGCGACGCCGAATGCATAGAGGTCGCTGCGCGAATCGATCGAACGGTTCATCCGCCCGGTCTGCTCGGGCGCCATGTAGGCGAGCGTGCCGGCGATTGTTTCGGGCGGCTCGGGCGGCTGCCGTTCGCGCGGCAGCCGCGAGGCGATGCCGAAGCCGGTGAGCCGCACCTGGCCGTCCGCGCAGTTCACCAAAATATGAGCGGGCTTGAGGTCCTTATGGACGAGGCCACACTGGTGGAGCTGGCCCAGCGCCGCGGTGATGCCCACGGCGAGGCGCAACACGCTGCCCACCTCCATGGGTGCGCCGATCAGCCGCTCGAGCGGCTCGCCGCCCGGATCCTCGAGCACCAGCACGGTCCGGCCGTCTGCGGCGTGCACCAGCTCCATAGGCCGCACCGCCCACGCGCCATTGAGGTGGGCCTTCAGAGCGAATTCGTGAGCGAGGCGATCGAGGCTGGTGGGTGAGGGATGTTCGGCGCTTGCCCGCGCAAGCAGCACGCTGTCGCTGCGGCCCGGGGGCCGCGCTCGACAGAAGACGCGCTCGCCATCTTCCCACAGGATCTGGAGGTTGCTAGCTGCGTCGGAACCGTGTGTAGCGTTCATCTGCCGTACTTCGCCATCAGGCTTCTGCTCGTCATTGGTTAAGAGGGGGCGCCCCCATTCATCTGCCTCGACTGCGCCGGGTGTGCATGAAATGCAAATGACAAGGCGGCATCTGCGCAGTCGGCAACGCGTACAGCAGCGGGCATCGTTGTCACGATACACCTCGACGACCGCGACGAAATAGTGACCTCCCCGGAGCGCCCGAGGTGAGCGCCTGCACGCGCCAGTCTGACTGTGCCCTTCGCTCCGTGCTGCACCAGCGACACGGTACCGGCGAAAAGAGATTCGCGCAAAACGTATGATGAAAGACGGAGGATCGCGGACTGGCAACGCGCGTCCGGAGCCTCCTGCCGCGGCAACGAATGACCGTTGCAACGCTGGAAACATAGGACATGGCCGTTGCCTTCAGCCCAAATGTTGTAGCAGACGCCACCATCAATGTCAGCCCGGCGATATTGCTGAACACGTACCAGGTCTGCGCGTGCTGGTCGCGGACGCACGGTGAGCAGCGCGTGCCGTTTCGTCAAAGTGCCAGGCGGGGCGGCACATACGCTCCGTAATTGGGGCCGACGCCCGAAGACTGCGGGATGTCATAGCCGGTGAGGAAATGGCCCTTGATGTACTTGCCGCTGCCGCCCGCGACACCATCGATATAAAACGCTGCGAACGCGACGATAGGCTCATAGGCGCTGCTGTTGGGGATAGTGCTCACAATGGGAACGTAGACGACCGTGTTAATCGGAACGGAGTTGTAAATCGTGTCCTTGACGCCGGGCTGAATGTAGATGCTGTTGCCGATGCTGAGCGGTGCAGGGTTGCCGTTCGCGATCAGCCCGCGGATCGTCGGGACATCGTTCGCGACGCTCAAAAACGAGGTCCACTGGCCGGCCTCGCATGAGCCGCCGTAGGTCTGTCCGTTGCCGATATCGAATTCGTATGCCGTGCCGGTCGACGGATCGATTTTCGGTTGATTGGTGCTCGAATTCCAATACGTGTTGTACACGCATTGACCGAGCGCGACCGGGAAGAGGCCACCTGCGACGGTGCCGGGCGCCGCGGCGACGGCGATCGCGGTGGCAGTGCCGTTCGTGCTGGCCAGTCCGAGCAATGAACCGAACGTCAGGCTGATCGCGCCGCCGTTCTGGTTCGCGCTGCGCGTCACCGTGACTTGCACCGCGGCGGCGTCGTAGGTGCCGCGCGTAATCGTCGTTGCCTGCAAGGTCGACGGCGAGCCCGCCAGGTTCCAGTAACCCGTTGTCACGGTTGCGCTCGACAGTTTCGTATTGTCCGATGCGTTGAGCGCGATCGCGGAGGTCGCCGCCGTCGACCCCGCGGCCCAGCCGGGCGTGCCGGAGCCTTTTGCGACGAGCCCCGAGGCGCCGGCAAGCGCCGCTGCGTCCGCGGCATTCTGCAACTCGTTGCGCACCACGCTCACACGCGCAAGGTTGATCGCAAACGCGCCGAACATCAGCAGCGGGATCAGGAAAGCGACGAAGAACAGGACAACCGATCCTCGCTGCCGCGGGCGCGACGGCGATGCGTGTCGGCCTCGCGTGCGCGAGCGCCGGCCGACGGCGGCGACGGCGGCGAGGGCAGCCGAGGCGGGCGAGGCAGATGACGGGGATGACGCCGCTGCGGCGGCTGCGCAAGGGCTCGAGCGGGATACGCGTGCGCACATGGTCCGATCACTCGTAGTTCATCACGGTGACGGCCTTGATCGTGACAGGCCCCGTGAGTGCGCTGAATATCGTGCCGAGCACGAACCCTTGATACGTGTACGTGACCGTTACCGTCAAAGGCGAGCCCGACGTTTGACTGACCCAGGTGGCGGCCGCGGTCGCGGCGGTCGCCGTCCCGCCCGTCACCAGGTTGTTCCGCGTATAGTTCAGCGCGACGGCCTGGATCTGCGTGCTGCTCCACGGCGTGGCACGCAGCACGACACCCGCGCGCGCCGCTTCCCGGCTCGCATTCGTGATTACGGCCTTGTCGCACAGGATCATGCTCACATCGATGATGCCGAACAGCACCATCATCAGGAAAGGAAGCATGAGCACGAACTCGAGCGCGGCAATGCCTCCTTCATCACGCAGCAATGAAGGGCAGGGCGCTTTCATTTCTGGCTCTCCGCGTCATGCGGCATTTCGTCCGCGGGCAGCGCGCCAAGACGAGCCGCGCCGAGACGAGCCGCGGACGGATCGCCGCCCGAGGCGCCGAATCTTGCTCGAAGGATTTGATAGAACCGCAGGTTGTCTTCGACCGATGCGGGGGGCAGGTCGGCCTGCAAGATCTGTTTCGCCGCGTTCGTGTTGCCGAGCAGCGCATACGCGAGCGCGAGGTTCTGGCGCGCTTGCGGCGGGGCGTTGGCGAGGCCCGCGATGTCGAGCAGCACGTTTGCACCTTCCCGTGGCTTGTTGGCGAGGATCAGCGACAGGCCGAGGTTCGCCGTCAGGCCCTGCGCTTCGGGATGCACGCGCAGCGCGGCGCGGTAGACGGTTTGCGCTTCATCGTGATGGCCTTGCAGATCGAGCGCCGTGCCAAGGCCCTCGGCTGCGACCGGGTTGTCCGGATGTTCGGCGACGAGCGCACGGTAAAGCGCCGCGGCATCGTCGAGCCGACGCTGCCGCAATGCGACCCGAGCCAGGCCGAGTTTCGGCCCCGGATTGGCCGGTGCGGCGCTCGCCGCACGCGCATAGAGCACGCGTGCGCGTTCGAGGTCGCCCGCCTGGTACAGCGTGTCGGCCAATCCAAGCTGGGCTTCGAGCGAGTTCGGCTCGGCCTGCAAAGCCTTTTCGTACAAGCTCGACGCGAGTTCGGTGCTGCCCGAGGCGAGCGCGCTATCGGCAAGGCGCAGGTCGCTCACGGCACCGACGTTACGCTGCATCGAGACAGGCCGCGGATTGAAGCTGCCTTCGCTTGCACATCCTGCAAGAAGGGCGGCGGCGACCACTGACGCGATGGCGAGCAGGCACGAGGCAATAACGTTCTTCATTTGAACACCGCAAGGAGGCGAATGACGGCGGGGCCGGCCGAAATCAGGCCCACCGTCGGCAACACGAACAACATCATCGGCAAGGTCATCTTTGGGGCGAGCTTCGCGGCCTTTTCTTCGAGGGCGAATATTTGCGCGGAGCGTTCGGCGCGAGAGAGCATGCGCAGCGACTGCGTGATCGGCGTGCCGTATTGCTGCGATTGAATCAGCGTCGTCACGAGTCCGCGCACCGACGCCAGGCCGATGCGGCCCGCCATGTTGCGCAGCGCGGTGGCGCTGTCGCTGCCGATTTGCAACTCGTCGGCCGTCACCGAGAACTCGTCCGCGAGCGGCAGGCAGATCGGCTTCAGTTCGTGCGCGACGCGCTTGATCGCGACGACGAGGCTATTGCCGGCATTCGTGCAGATGACGAGCAGGTCGAGCGCATCCGGCAGGCACGACGCGATGGCCCGTTGCCTGCGCCGGATCAGGAATCCGAGCACGTACTCCGGCGCGATCATGCCGACGATGAACGCCGCGGCCATCATCAGGACGCGAAACACGAAGTATTCGCCGAGGTGAGGCACGTGCGAGCCGAGCACGATCGCGACGAGCGCGAGCAGGGCGCCGACGACGATTTTCAGGCCCACCATGCCCGCCGCCGCGCGCCGGTCGCGAAAGCCGGCACTGGCGAGCTGCCGCGCGAGCGTCTCGCGCTGGAACGCATCGATGAGCGGCACGCGTTCGCCGATTAGCGCGACCCGCCGCGCCATCCGTTGCCGCATGTTCGCGAGCGCATGCTCGTCGGCGGCCGAGTCGGCGGCTCCACGCGCGGTGGCTTGCCGCACGCGTTGCGCAATACGATGGCGCTTACCGCCCGTGCGAAGCAGAATCAATACGACGGCGCCGATCAGGACGATCAGCAACGCGAGATTGGTGACAGTACCGGCATCTAGTGTGTTCATCGCGAGGTATCCAGTTGCGACATCTTCCGCACCATCCACAGCCCGATCGTCAGCAGCACCGCGGCGAGCGTCATGATCTTGTGCCCGGCGCGCGTATTGAACAGCAGCTCGATGTACGGCCGGTTGACGATATACAACATGCCTGTGATCCCGAACGGCACGGCCGAAATGATGTTGGTCGCGAGCCGCCCTTCGGCGGTCAGCGCCTTCGTTTTCAAACGGATGTCGCGCCGGCTGCGGATGATCCCCGCGAGGTTCTCAAGCGTCTCGGCCAGATTGCCGCCGGTCTCGCGCTGCAGCAGCAAGCAGACGGCGAAGAATGAAAAGTCGGCGATCTGCAGCCGCTTCACCGCTTGATCCAGCACCTCGTCCAGATCGGCGCCAAGGCGCAGGGCGTCGCCCATCGTGCGAAACGTGGCGCGCACTGGCTCGTCGGCCTCGCGGCCCGCGGTGCTGATCGCCTGCACGACCGGAATGCCTGCCCGCACCGCGCGGATGATCAGATCGAGCGTGTCCGGAAAGACCGTCAGGAAGCGCGTGCGAAACCGTTCGATCAGGAAACCATAGGTGGCTCGCACGGCGAACAACGGCAGGCCGACGATCAGCAACGGACGCGTCCAGACGGGAGGCGAGCCTAGCCTGATGCCCACAAGCGCGGCGATGACGATGGCGATCGCGATCACCGCAATCAGACGGATACCGCCGGCGCCGCTGACCGAGCGCACGCGTTCGACGTGCTTTTGCCACCACGCGAGCAGCCCGCCGTCGCCCCGGGGGGCGCGTTGCCGGCTAAAAAGCTCCTCCTGCTCCGGTGTTTTAGGGCCGGCTTTGCGCTGGCGAGCCACGACGGTCGCCAGTTCATCGATCCGGCTGCGGATGCGCTGCGCCGGCCGGCGTCGCGCCATGTCGCGCAGCGACGCGACCATCATGCCCGCAATCAGGATCGCGAAAAACGCGCCGGCGGCGACGACATCGGCGGGCGTCATGGCCGCATCGCCTCGATCAGTTGCTCTTCTAGCCCGTAGTACGCGGCCCGTGCCGTGAACGCAGGGCGCAGCGACGACGACTCGTACACGCCGCGCACTTCGTCCTGGTACGCGCTCGTATCGAAGCGGAACGTGAAGAGGTCTTGAGTGATGACGACGTCGCCTTCCATGCCGGCGATCTCAGTGATGCGTGTCACACGGCGCATGCCGTCGCGCATCCGCTCGATCTGCAGGATCAGGTGCACCGCGCTCGCGATTTGCCGGCGGATCGACAGCAGCGGCAAATTGCCGTTCGCCATCATCACCATGCTCTCGAGGCGGGTGATTGCGTCGCGCGGGGTATTCGCGTGGATCGTCGTCATCGAGCCGTCGTGCCCGGTGTTCATCGCCTGCAGGACGTCGAACGCCTCAGGCCCGCGGGTTTCGCCAAGGATGATGCGGTCGGGACGCATCCGCAGCGCATTGCGCACGAGGTCGCGCTGCGAGACGGCGCCGAGTCCTTCGGCATTTTCCGGGCGCGTCTCGAGGCTCACGACATGCGGTTGCTGCAATTGCAATTCGGCCGCGTCTTCGATGGTGACGATCCGCTCATGCTCGTCGATGTGATGCGACAGCGCGTTGAGCAACGTCGTCTTGCCGGAACCCGTGCCGCCGGAGATCACGACGTTGAGCCGGCACGCACCGGCGATCTTCAGCACGCGCATCATCGCGGGCGACAGATTGCCCTGCTGCGCCATGCGGGCCAGGGTGATGTTGCGCTTGGAAAACTTGCGGATCGAAATCGACGCGCCGCGAATCGCGATCGGCGGCAGTACGACGTTGACCCGGCTGCCGTCGGCCAGGCGCGCATCGACCATCGGGCTGCTTTCGTCGACGCGGCGCCCGATCGCCGCGGCGATGCGCTGCGCGACGTTGATCACGTGTGCGTTGTCGCGGAACTTGAGCGGTGTCAGTTCCAGCCGGCCGTGCCGTTCCGCATAGACCTGGTCCGGGCCGTTGACGAGGATGTCGGTCACCGCTTCGTCGGCGAGCAACGGCTCGATCGGGCCGACGCCGAACATGTCGTTCAGTATCTCGCCCACGATCAGCGTCTGCTCGGCCATCGTCACGTTGAGCCGGTCGCGCGCGACCACCTCGGTCGCGATCTGCTCGATGCCCGCGCGCACCTGATCGCGCGACATCATCAATGCGGCCGACATGTTCATCGAAGCGAATACGACGGTGCGGATCGTCTTGAAGGTGGCCGAGCGGATCAGCGCTTCATGCCGGTCGATCGGAACGGCCGCGCGCACAGGCGCCGCAGCGGGCGTCGGCGGGCCCGCGTCCGTTCCCGTGTCCGCTCTTGCGTCCATTCCGCTATCGGCAACAGGCGACATGACCGCTGTGTGTTTCCTTTTGCCGAACGTCGTCATGCCCGGCTCCTGTTCCCGACGAGGCGCGCATACCAGGGCTGCTTCGGCGGTGCGCTCTCCGATCGGCCGGTCAACGTGTTCGCCAGGTCGACGATGGCCGAGGCAAAAGGCGTCGGCTTGCCGGCCGCGATCGGTTCGCCGAGATTCTCGGCCGCCGCGAGCGTTTTCGGCTCGTAGGGCAGCTCGTGCATCGACGCACGGCCGAGCGCGCGCTGGAAATCGGCTGGATCGACGCGGCCCGCAACGGGTTCGTGCGGGTTGTTCAGCAGCAGCGAGATCGTCGGGTTGCTGTCGCGGTCTTCGATGAACCGGAGCAGCCGCGCTGTCTCGCGGGCGGCATGGACGGATCGGTCCGACGTGATATAGACGGATGAGGATGCGTCGAGTGCCTCTTCGGCGATATTGCCGGTGAGGCCGGACAGGTCGAGCATCACGTAATGGAATTGCCGTTTGAGCGTATTGATCAACTCGGAGAGCGCGCCGGGACGACGCGCGAAATCGTCGCCGTAGGGCAGTTCGGACGAGAGTACTCGCAGGTGATTGCTCTTCTGGACAAGCATCCGGTTGATCAGCTGCGCATCGACGCGCTGTGCGTTTTGCAGCAGTTCGGTCAACCCGTTGTTGGTGGTGAGCCCCAGCATCGAATTGGCGGCCCCGCCGTGAACATTCAGGTCGACATATGCGATGTGCCGATGGGTCACGTCGGCCAGGTGGCGCGCGAGCGACACCGCGACGGTGGTTGTGCCGACGCCCCCGCGTGCGCCGACAAAACTGACGGCCCGGCCGGCGCGCACGGCGGCGCCCGGGTCGCGTGCCGCCAGCGCGCGCTGCAGGAGGCCGACCGACAACGGCTTGAAAAGATAGTCCTGGACACCGGCGCCGAGCAGGCTGCGATACAGGTCCACGTCATTGCGGTCTCCGACCACCACTACGGCGACCGATGGCTCGCAGACGTCGGAAAGGCGCGCGAGATCGCTGAGCGGCATCGCGGACCCCGACAGATCAACGATCAGTTGCCTGGGTGAACGATCGAGCTTTCGCAGCAGTTCGATCGCGTCGTCGATCGTTCCCCTCTGCACGCATGCGTTGGCGATCGACTGATCGACAATCAGGCTCTTCACCGCGGTTTCGCTGTCGCGATCGGATACGACGGCCAGCAGATCCTCGGCGTTGATTGCGCTGCTGCTCTTGAGCTGACGGAGTAATTCGAGGGTGCTCATTGAAATGCTCCGCGATCAATGCATCACGTTGGTGGTCGTCGAGTTCACATTGAGCGGCGTCGCGCGCCCCTCGTCGTAACGGCGCACCGCGCTTGCGCCGAGCGCCGCGTCGGCGCCTGCGTAAGGAATCGGCTGGACGAGGTCGGCGGGGCGCGCGAGCATGATCGCCAGATTGGTGTACGTGGCGCAGCCGAACGCGACACCGGGACGCCCAAAGCCCGCGTCGACCAGATGCGACGGCTGTTCGAGTTTCGCGCAATCGGGCGGCACCGCGCGCGTGCCGTCGAACCCGACCACCGACGCGTCAGGCATGCCGAGCGGCGGAGGCGCCGACATGCAGCCCGAGAGCGCGGCAAGCAGGGTGAGGAGGGTGAGGGCGGATAGGCGCGCAAACATGGCATGACTCCATCGGTTCAGTAGACGAAGCCCGCCGCGCCGACAAGGCGCGGGGCGTCGCTGGACAGCGGATCGATCCCGAGCGAACGCTGCAGCACGTATTCGACGTCGCTGCTTGGATGCGTGACGCTGTCGAGCGGCTGCCGCAGTTGCCCGGGATCGGCGGGCTGCACGATATAAGGCGTGACGATGACGACGACTTCCGTCTTGTTGTTCTGGTAGTTCTTCGACGAGAACAGCTTGCCGAGTATCGGCAGTCTGCCGAGGCCGGGAAACTGCGCGAGGATGTCGGTCGTCTTGCTTTGGAGCAGACCGCCGATCGCAAAGCTTTGCCCGCTCGACAACTCGACGGTGGTCTCCACGCGGCGCACGGTCAGCGCGGGAATCTTGATGCTGTCGAGCGTCACCGAGTTGGTCAAGTCGATCTCGCTGACTTCCGGACGCACCTTGAGGCTGATCCGGTTGTCGGCCAGCACGGTGGGCGTGAAGTCGAGCGACACGCCGTAAGGCTTGAACGCGACCGTGATGGCGCCCGTCGTGTCTTGCGCGACAGGGACCGGGAACTCGCCGCCTGCAAGGAAGCTCGCGGTCTGGCCGGACATCGCAGTCAGATTCGGCTCGGAGAGTGTCGTGATGAGACCCTCCTGATCGAGCGCATCGAGCACCGCCTCGACGTTGACGTGTGCTGTATGAAAACCCGCGACCGTCGAGAACGCGCCGGTCGACGACAGGAGGAAGTTGCCCGCCGTGTTGAACAACTGGCGGCCGTTGAAGAGCCCGCCGACAAAGTTGCCGACCGAGCCGAGCGAACCCCAGTTGATGCCGAGCTCCTGCGTGATGTTTCGATCGACTTCGGTAATCCGTACGTGCAGACTGACCTGAATCGGATGATTCAAGGTGAGCCGGTTGACGAGCGTTTCCTTGTCGCGCAGGTAAGGTGTGAGCGATTGCGCGACCGCGTCGGCATCCGCCGCGCCCGGCACGCGGCCGGCAATCATCATCGAGCCGGGTGCGCTGGTGAGCGTCAGGTGCAATTGCGGGAAGCGCGCGTCGAGCATGCGCTGCACCGACTGCGTATCGACGCTGACTGCAATGGTTTCGCGCAGGATCGTCCGATTGTTCGCGCCGAGCGCAAAGAGCGTCGTCGTTCCCGCTTTCTTGCCGAGCACGAATACGGTTTGAGGCGTCGGCACATGCACGTCGGCGACTTCCGGGTCCGCCACGAATACCGCGACGGCCGGCTCCGACAGCTTCACCATCTCGCCTTTACCCGCCGGCACGACCAGCGTCGGACCCGGGTCCGCAGCGGATGCGCGGTTCACGTTTGCGACGAAGCCGCACGCGATTGCTGCGCACGCGACGACCGTCGATGTAAATCGACGCCGCGAGCGAAGGACTGAGCAAACAAAATACGACATGGACGTTCCTGTCTGAAACCTGGTCACGTACCGATGCAGGCGATGCACCGTGGCACGCGTACTGCTTCTTTCGACCGTTGCGACACCGTTGCGCCCGTCCCGCTACCGTGCGAGCGGCTGCGCGCCGGTCCCGGTTTGCGCGGCTTCGAGCGGCTGCGCCGGCACAGGCGTGGACGCTTGCGACGGCTGTCCGCCGGGCGGCAGAGGCGGCAGTCCCGGCATACCCGTTGCGCCGCCGACCGACGCGCCGCCTGACGCCTCGCTCGACTGCGATCCGCGATAGACGATCACGGAAGGGGCGGCCGAACGCCCATTTGCGGTGCCGCGCTTCGCATTCATGTCCGCCGCACGCAATGCGCGCGACACGTCGCCGCCCCATACCGGAGGCGTTTGCGGCTCCGTGGTGGCGGCGGCGGGCGGCTCGCGACGGTCCTGGGTCGCGAAGCTGCGCAACGCGAGCGATAGCGTGCCGAGGTGTGTCGCAACCGCGATCACCTGGGCGGTGCGCGGCGTCACCTCGAACGTGACCGTGCGTGCGCGCGTATCGGCTTGCGCGGCATTGTCCTTCGGGCGCTGAAACGCGGAGCCGACCGCGAGCACGCGCACTCGATTGACCACCGTCTCCGATTCGACTCCCCGGCCGGCCTCGGGCGTGTCTTTCGCAGAATCGCCGAGGGTTTGCGTGAGCAGCACGTCGACATAGTCGCCGGGCTGAATCAGCCCTGCATTGCCTGATACTTCGTCGATCGCAACCGAGATCGCGCGCATGTCGGGCTTGAGGGCGGCAGCGAGAAAGCCCGGCGCGTTAGGCGAGATGACATCGGCGGACCCGAGCGGCGTGCCGGCGCGTACCGCGTGGCGCAGCAGGTCGCCCTTGAGGTCGTTGTCCGCGCCGTCGCCGGCCGCTTGCCCTTCGACGAGCACGCCAGCCGGAGCTTGTCCACGCGGCACGCTTTTCCATGCGAGGTCGCTGTCGCGAAGCAGCAGACCGTCGGGCAGATCCGCGGCAGCGACGCGAATGCGGTCCATCCCGTGCGAACTGGTCGCAGCCGGATGCGACGCCGCGACGAAGAGGGTGCGCAGAATGAGTGCGCCAATGATGGCGACGACGATCAGGCCGGCGAATTTGATGATTCTGGGCATGGCGACGAGCTGCCTTAGATAGGCGCGCTATGCGCGAGCGGCGCCCACACGGCTGCGCCACCACCCAGCGCGAGCGCGATGCCGTAAGGCACGCCGCGCGCACGCGACAGACATGACAGCCAGCGCAAGGCGCCGCTGCGGCGGTGCAGGGGGTCCGCCGCGATGACCGCAAGGCCCAATATCAGGCCGCAAACGGAGACGATGAAGAAGACGGGCGCCGCAAGCGACGGACCCGCCCACAGAAAGACCGCTGCGGCGAGCTTCGCATCACCGCCGGCGATCCAGCCGAAACGGAACAGCAACGCGGACACGGCGAGCGCTGCCGCCGCCAGGCCGACGTGGCCGAGAAACGCAGCGGCGCTGATCGGCACGAGCGCTGCTGCGACGCAATAGAGACCGGCGACGATGACCACCGCGCGGGTGGGCAGGCGCCGGGAGAGCAGATCGGAGACCGCCAGTGACGTCAACACGAGGCAGGTCGCCAGCTTCACTGAATACAGCATCTTGGTTTGCCTGGGGCCGAGTCATGCGTTTTCGGGCGATGGACGTGACGAGAATGTTTGATGAACATGTATTCCCGCCATGTCGATCGCGAAGACGTTTAGGCAGCGGCCGTTATCTTGGCGATCAGATTGGTGAATACGCCCACGAGCGCCGGGCTGAAGTACGCGCCTACGGCCACGACCGCAACGACGACGATACCCGCGAGCACTGCGTACTCGAGTGCGCTGACGCCGCGTTCATCACGCGACAGGGACTTGATGAATTGCAGCATAAGTAGCTCCTGGTTATAGGCTGTTCGGTCACGGAAACGAGTTGACGGAAAATCCGGGGGGGAATCTTCCAAGCGGGTTATCGGCGGAATCCGAGCGGGTCTTTAGGATCTCAAAACAGATCTGCCGTTGCGCGCTGAAACACTCGTGAACTAGATGGTAGCGACGGGCTCAGTGAATTGATGCCGCGATATGAGGCCAAAGAGTGGCGCTATTCGGCTGATGCTTGAGTTGACATAATATAAATTATCAACATCAGTGGTGTTACGGCAAAGCTGTAATGTCCGCTTCCAGCCAAGTTCAAATCTGCTTCGCGAAGGCACAGTGACAGGGCCGCGCGCGGACGCGCTCCGTCCAATTTTGCCTCCTGCTTCGTGCAAACCCTTATTCCCGCCACACCCTGTCGGGTGATTAAATAAATCCACTTGATTTAATTAATCACCCGGGATGACACCCGGTCTGGAGGAGATTCGTGAGGCACCCCCATGTCGGCCGCGGCAGCAATTCGGCTAACGTCCGTCGTTACAACGAGCGACTGCTGCTGCAGGCGCTGCGGCGCACACAGCCGGCATCGAAGGCCGATCTGGCTCGTCAGGCGAACCTGACCGGCACAGCGGTAGGCACCATCGTCGCCACGCTGGACAACGCCGGGCTGATCGAATTTACCGGCCGCCGCATCGAAGGCAAGCGCGGCCAGCCCGCTTCCCTGATCCGCCTGGCTCCAGGCGGCGCCTTCGGCATCGGCGTGCGGCTCGACCGGACCAGCATCGAAACGGTGCTGGTGAATTTTGGAGGCGAGGTGCTGGCCCGCAGCGGTCACGATAGGGTCCTGCCCCACCCTCGCAAGGTGCTGGAGATTGTGACGAGCGACATCCACGCCATGCTGCAACGCCTCTCTTCACATGAGCGCGCACGGCTGGCCGGCGTCGGCGTCGCGCATCCGTTCAATCTCGGGAGCTGGCTGCGCGAACTTGGGCTGCCGTTGCAGACGTTCTGCGCCTGGGACGAATTCGACTTCGCCAGCGAACTTGGGTGTGCCTTGGCCCTGCCTGTATTCAGCGAAAACGACGGCAATGCGGCTGCTATTGCCGAGCTGTTCTACGGCTGCGGGCGCCAATCGGACGATTTCATCTATCTGTTTCTCGGGCCTGCGATCGGCGGCGGTATCGCCGTCGACGGCGACTGCCTGCGCGGCGTGAGCGGTAACGCGGGCGATATCGGCGTCATGCCGGTTCCGCCCAGCCGTTTGCCATCGGCCCCTCAGCCGGCCGGACCATCGGACATCCTGCTCGCGCGTGCGTCCCTCAACGCGCTCGCACGGCATCTGCGCTATTGCGGCGAGTCGGTCGAGACACGCGCCGATCTCGAAGCCTGCATTGCCCGCCGTCCGCCGGCCGTCGACGAATGGCTGGACGATTGCGTCGAGGCGCTCGCCCCCGCCCTGCGCGCGATGCTGTGTGTGCTCGACGTTCCGATGGTCGTCCTTGACGCCGACGTGGACGCCGGGCTGATCGACGCACTGATGAAACGCCTGAGCACGGCTCTCGCGCTGGGCGCACCGGAAGCCCGCGGCACGCCGGAACTCATGCGCGGCACGTTCGGGTCGGATGCCGGCGCGATCGGCGCCGCGACGTTGCCTATGTTTTTCAATTTCTCGCCGCGCACAGGAATTCTCAAGGGTGCCGGCGCCGAATTGCAGGAGGTGAATCATGCCCCGTTCTGAAGCCACTCCCGCGTTGCTGGAAATGCGCGGCATCAGCAAGACCTTTCCGGGTGTCCGCGCACTCGACAACGTTCGTCTATCGGTGCAGGCCGGCGAAGTGCATGCGCTGATGGGCGAAAACGGCGCCGGAAAGTCCACGCTGATGAAGATCCTTTCCGGCGCCTACCAGGCCGATCCCGGCGGAGAAATCCTCGTCGACGGCAAGGCCGCGGTCATCGACGGACCGCTTGCAGCGAGAGAACTGGGGATAGCGGTGATCTACCAGGAGTTGAGTCTTGCGCCCAACCTGACAGTCGCCGAAAACATCCATGCCGGGCGCGAACTGCGCAAGGGCGGCCGCCGCTGGGGCCTCGTCGATCGCGCGGCGATGGAACGCGACTGCGAAGAGGTGCTCACCCGTCTGGGCGCGAGCTTCCGGCCGCAAACGCGCGTGGGCGAGCTGTCGATCGCCGAGCAGCAACTCGTGGAAATTGCACGGGCCGTCCACACGCGTGCACGTATTCTCGTGATGGACGAGCCCACCACGCCGTTGTCGTCGCGTGAGACGGAACGCCTCTTCCACCTGATTCGCCAGTTGCGCGCAGAAGGCCTGGCGATCATCTATATCAGCCATCGCATGGCCGAAATCTACGAACTCTCCGATCGCGTCTCGGTGCTGCGCGACGGTTCGTACGTCGGCACGCTCGGGCGCGAGGCGCTCTCCGCAGAGAGCCTCGTGAAAATGATGGTCGGCCGCGACATTTCCGGCTTCTACAGAAAGCAGCATGCGCCCTACGATCCAGGCAAGTCCGTGCTGTCGGTGCGCGATATCGCCGACGATCGCCGCGTGCGCGGCTGCAGCTTCGAGCTTCACGCCGGGGAAGTCCTCGGCATCGCGGGGCTCGTGGGGGCCGGCCGCACCGAGATGGCGCGATTGATCTTCGGTGCCGAGCCGCGCGTGCGCGGCGAAGTGGCCATCGACGGGCACACGCTCGCACTGCGCACGCCGCGCAATGCGATCGACGCAGGCCTCGTTTATCTGACGGAAGATCGCAAGCGGCAAGGCCTCTTTCTCGACATGAGCGTGCGGGACAACATCAATGTGTCCGTATGCGGACGCGATGCGCGGCTGGGTGTCCTTAACCTCACGCGGGGCGCGGAGCGGGCGCGGGACGCCATTCGCTCACTGTCGATCCGGGTCGCGCATCCGAAGATCAACGTCGGCGCCCTTTCGGGCGGCAACCAGCAGAAGGTGCTGCTGTCGCGGCTGCTTGAGACCCGTCCGCGCGTTCTCATCCTCGACGAACCGACCCGCGGCGTCGATATCGGTGCGAAATCGGAGATCTACCGCATCATCAACGAACTGGCTAAATCCGGTGTCGGCATCATTGTCATATCGAGCGAATTGCCCGAGATCATCGGTGTAGCCGACCGCGTGCTGGTGATGCGCGAAGGCGAGATCGCGGGCGAGCTTGGCGGACATACCGACAGGCCGATCAGCCAGGAAGCCATCATCGAACTGGCCACGGGCTCGCGGCCCGCACTGGACGAGGCGGCGTAGTGAGTCAGCCGGAAGCACGGCGCGCCGAAAAACAGCTTGACATGTATTCAGGAGAGAACGATATGCCTAATTCAACCACGCAACAAGGCGTTGCCACGCCGCTCGATCCGGCGCATAAGCCGGTGCCGCAACCACCTCTTGGCGGTCGCCGGGAACGGATGCAGTCGCTGATGCGTACCGCGGGCATGCTGCCGGTTCTGCTGCTGCTCTGCATCGGCTTCGGCGTGATGACAGACAGCTTTTTCAGCCTGCAGAACCTGTCGATCGTCACGCAGCAGGCGTCGATCAATATCGTGCTCGCCGCTGGCATGACCTTCGTCATTCTGACCGGCGGCATCGACCTGTCAGTGGGGTCGGTGCTGGCCGCTGCGGCGGTAGCTGCGATGCTCGCGTCGAACATCCCCCACTGGGGCTGGCTCGGCGTCCCGGTCGCGTTGCTCGTCGGGCTCGGTTTCGGCGCCATCAACGGCGGACTGATTGCTCTTTTGCGGCTGCCGCCGTTCATCGTCACGCTCGGCGCGCTGACTGCAGTGCGTGGCGTCGCGCGGCTTCTCGGCAGCGACACGACCGTCTTCAATCCACAACTGCCGTTTGCTTTCATCGGCAATGGCTCGGTTTTCGGCATCCCGTGGCTGGTGGTCATCGCCGTCGCCGTGGTCGCCATCTCCTGGTTCATCCTGCGCCGCACCGTCCTCGGGCTGCGAATCTATTCGGTCGGCGGCAATCCTGAGGCCGCGCGCCTGTCAGGCATCAAGGTCTGGGGTATCGAGATGTTCGTCTACGCGATGTCCGGTTTGCTGGCCGGACTGGGCGCGGTGATGTCGGCTGCCCGCCTGTATGCCGCCAATGGCCTGCAGATGGGGCAGTCCTACGAACTGGATGCCATCGCCGCAGTGATTCTCGGCGGCACCAGCTTTGTCGGCGGCGTCGGATCGATCGTCGGCACCTTGATCGGCGCGCTGATCATTGCGGTACTGACCAACGGCCTCGTGCTGCTCGGCGTGTCGGATATCTGGCAATACATCATCAAGGGGCTGGTGATCATCGGTGCCGTGGCGCTCGACCGCTATCGCCAGCGCGGATCCGCCCGTACCTGAAGGCGCACCTGGCCGCACCTGCCCTATCCCCGCAAGCACGCATTCCCCTCGCCTTGACGGCGTACAGGCGCAAGCTGGTCCGCTTGCGCCCGACAACACCACGGACCAACCTGGAGACAACGAAAATGTTCAAGCAGAAAGCTGTACTGGCCAGCATCGCCCTGGGGCTCGGTTTCGCCATGACGGCGGCACAGGCTGCCGACAAGCCGCTCAAGTCGATCGGGATTACTGTCGGCTCGCTCGGCAATCCGTATTTCGTCACGATCGTCAAGGGCGCAGAAGCGAAGGCGAAGCAGATCAACCCCAATGCCAAAGTCACAGCAGTGTCTGCCGACTATGACCTGAACAAGCAGTTCACGCAGATCGACAACTTCATCTCCGCTCACGTCGACATGATCCTGCTGAACGCAGCGGACCCGAAAGCGATCGAGCCCGCGGTGAAGAAGGCCGAGGCAGCCGGCATCGTCGTGGTCGCAGTCGACGTGGCCGCTGCTGGCGCGAACGCCACGGTGCAGACCAACAATGTCCAGGCCGGCGAAATTTCATGCGGTTATATCGCGAAGAAGCTCAACGGGCACGGCAACGTCATCATCGAGAACGGGCCGCCGGTGTCGGCCGTCGTGGATCGCGTGAAGGGTTGCAAGTCCGTGCTCGCCAAGGAGGCCGGCATCAAGATTCTGTCGGACGACCAGGACGCGAAGGGCTCGCGTGAAGGCGGCATGAACGCGATGCAGGGCTACCTGACGCGGTTCCCGAAAGTCGACGCAGTCTTCGCGATCAACGACCCGCAGGCCGTGGGCAGCGATCTTGCAGCCAAACAGCTGCAACGCAAGAACATCGTGATCACGTCGGTCGACGGCGCGCCGGACATCGAGACGGCCCTCAAGAGCGATACCCTGGTGCAGGCTTCCGCCAGTCAGGATCCGTGGGCGATGGCACAAACGGCAGTGGACATCGGCTATGGGCTCATGAATGGCAAACAGCTTGCCAATCCGATGACCCTGTTGCCGTCGACGCTCGTCACGCGTGACAGCGTGGGCAGCTACAAGGGCTGGTCCGCACCCCGCTAACGCACTCTCGCCACCACTCGCTCAGCCAACATGTCAAACCTCACTCAGTCACCCGCCTGGCGGGCGCTCGCCGCGCATCGCGACAGTCTCGCAAGCACGTCGATACGCGAGTTGTTCGCGCAGGATCCCGAACGTGTCGAGCGGTTCTCACGGGAAGCCGCCGGCGTGTACGTCGACTACTCGAAGAACCTGATCAACGACGACACGATCGCCCTGCTCGCCGCGCTCGCGCGTCAGGCCGGCGTGGAGGAGCGGCGGCGCGCCATGTTTGCGGGCGAGCGGATCAATGTCACCGAGGATCGCCCCGTACTGCACGTTGCATTGCGCGAGCGCAGCGGCACGGCGATCCTGGTTGACGGCGAGAACGTCATCCCCAACGTGTCCGGCGTCCTTGCAAAAATCCGGCGCTTTACCGATGCCGTGCGCGAGGGCGCCTGGCGTGGACATACGGGGCGCGCGATCACCGACGTGGTCAACGTCGGCATCGGCGGCTCGGACCTGGGCCCGCACATGGTCTGCGAAGCCTTGAAACCGTATGGCCGCCGGGCGCTGACGATGCACTTCGTGTCCAATGTCGATGGCGCGGACATGGCCGAGGTGCTGCAAGCCGTCGATCCTGAAACGACGCTATTCGTCATCGCGTCGAAGACCTTCACCACGCGAGAAACGCTGCTCAACGCCCACACCGCGCGCGCCTGGTTTCTGCGCAGCGGCGCAGCCGAAGCGGCCATCGCGAAGCACTTCGTGGCCGTGTCGACCAACGGGGAGGCGGTCGCGGCGTTCGGCATCGATCCGGGGAACATGTTCGAATTCTGGGACTGGGTCGGCGGCCGATACTCACTGTGGTCCGCCATTGGGCTTCCGATTGCGCTGTATGTCGGCATGGATGCGTTCGAAGCGCTATTGGCCGGCGCGCATGCGATGGACCGGCATTTTGCCGAGGCCCCGCTCGAACAGAACTTGCCTGTGCTGCTCGCGTTGATCGGGATCTGGCACACGAACTTCTTCGGTGCGGCAAGTCACCTGATCGCTCCATACGACCGGTATCTGCACCGCCTGCCAGCCTATCTGCAGCAGCTCGACATGGAAAGCAACGGCAAGTCGGTCACGCTTTCCGGCGAACGCGTCGACTATGCGACCGGACCGGTGATCTGGGGCGAACCGGGAACCAACGGCCAGCACGCGTTCTTCCAGTTGCTGCATCAGGGCAGCGCACTGATTCCGGCTGACTTCATCGTATGCATGCAGCCGCATCATGTGCTGGACGCTCACCACGAAGTCCTGCTCGCCAACTGCTTTGCGCAGACCGAAGCGCTGATGAACGGCTCGCATGCCAAAGACGCACCCCACCGGAGCTTCGACGGCAACCGTCCGACCAACACGATCTGCCTCGATAAGCTCGACCCCACGTCGCTGGGTGCACTGCTCGCTCTGTACGAGCACAAGGTGTTCGTACAAGGCGTGATCTGGAACATCAACTCGTTCGACCAGTGGGGCGTGGAGCTCGGCAAGCGGCTCGCGGTGGCCATCGAGGGTGAAATCACCCAGCCGGACACGACAGGTGCGCATGACAGATCCACCAACGGCCTGATCGACCGTTTCAAGGCGCGGCGCAACGCGCGTGCGGAATCGACAAACCGAGCGACAAACTGAGCCAATCCATCTCATGATGAAAAACTCCACCGGCCCCGTGAACGCTGGCGGATTCGCCTTCGTGCTGTTTGGCGGAACCGGCGACCTCGCGATGCGCAAGATCCTGCCCGCACTCTATGCCGCGCACCGCGACGGCATGCTCGCGCCGGACGGCAGGATTGTCTCGGTCGCGCAGACGGCGCTGGATGGCAGCGGCTATCTGCAATGGGTCGACAAGCACGTCAAGCCGCACATACCGGGAGCGCCAACGGACGATGCAGCATGGCGCAGCTTTCTCGATCGCATTGGCTATGTCTCGCTCGACGCCAGCCAGCCCGAAGCGTTCTCATCGTTGCGCGATACGCTTGGCGCGCAGCGCAGCCAGCGCATCTTCTATCTGGCGACCGGCCCGTCGCTTTTCGTACCGATCTGCCGTGCTCTCGCCTCCGTCGGACTTGCCGAGGGCGCGCGCATCGTTCTGGAGAAGCCGCTTGGTTACGATCTGGCGTCGTCCAACGCGATCAACAACGCGGTGGGCGAGATCTTCGCCGAGGACCAGATTTACCGGATCGACCACTATCTCGGCAAGGAAGCGGTACAGAACCTGTTCGCGCTGCGCTTCGGCAACTCGCTGTTCGAGCCGCTATGGCGCCGCGAATGGGTCGACAGCATCCAGATTACGGTAGCCGAGGAACTCGGCGTCGAGGGCCGCGGCAACTTCTACGACCAGACAGGCGCGCTGCGGGATATGGTGCAGAACCACCTCTTGCAGCTGCTGTCGATCGTTGCCATGGAGCCCCCGCAATCGATGGATGCCGATGCGGTGCGCGGCGAGAAGCTACGCGTGTTGCGCGCGCTCAAACCGCTGCAGGCGCACGAGATCAGGGAGAACGTGGTGCGTGGGCAATACCACGCCGGTGCGATCAAGGGGACGCCGGTGTCCGCCTATCATGCCGAGCCGGGTGTGAAGCCGGACAGCACTACCGAGACCTTCGTCGCGTTGAAAGCGGAGGTCGAGAACTGGCGATGGGCAGGCGTACCGTTTTTTCTGCGCACCGGCAAGCGTCTCGCGGGCCGCGTGGCTGAAATCGTCGTCAATTTCCGGACCGTGCCGCATTCGGCATTGGGCGCGGTGGCTTTGCGCCCGGGCTCCAACCGGTTGACGATCCGCCTGCAGCCGGACGAATCGATCCGGCTCAGCGCCCTCGCGAAGCAACCTGGCATGGGGATGAACCTGCGTGGCGTCTACCTTGATCTTGCGTTCGACCAGTTCTTCAAGGCGGACCGGATGGAGGCGTATCAGCGTCTGCTCCTCGACGTGATCGCGGGACGGCTTGCCCTCTTCGTGCGGCGCGACGAACAGGAAGCGGCGTGGCGCTGGGTCGCACCGATCATCGACGCATGGGCCAAACCCGACTCCGCCGCCAAGCCCTACGCTTCCGGCACCTGGGGGCCAGCCGCTGCCAGTGCGCTGCTTGCGCGCAATAACACCTGCTGGTTGGAAGAACAGAACTGAGTGCGGATTGCGTGCCTTGGGGCGCACCGCTCGAATATTCCCTGTCAAGACAAAATATGAATACAAGCTGGCGCCTGGAATGGGCTCATGGTTCTCTCGCCGTCTACGCCCTGGGCGGGATGCTCGGGGATGTCACGCTAAAGCGTGGTGACAGGCAAATCCGGCCGTTCTACGAAGCGCCATGGCTCGGCGACGACAGCCCCGGGCAGGCGGGACTGATCGGCCACATGAGAAGCGAATTCCCATGTGTTCCGTTTGGCGTGCCCTATGCGCCGGAAGCTGTCGAGGAAAGTTGGCGGCAAAGCCTCGACACACCGGTGGCCGACTATGACCCTGCGCTGGATGCGAGCGATGATCTGCTTCACGGCTACGGCTGCGTGGGCGAATGGACGCTCGTGCGACAAACCGCGCATGAAATCGTGATCGCGCTCGACTATCCGGTCAGTTCCTCAATTGCCCGTGTGGTCAGAATGATCCGCGCCGACCCCAACGGTCCCGCGATCGACTTCACCTTGACGGTCCACTCGCGCAGGCAGACGCGCCGTCCGATCGGTCTGCACCCGAACCTGGCGTTGCCGTCGATCGCCGGTGCGCTGAGGGTCGACCCGGGTTCGTTCGATTTCGGCATCGTCCACCCGGCGGGACCCGAGCCAGGTGTCTCCCGTGCCGCCCCGGGCGCGATCTTCGTCGAACTGGACAAGGTACCCCTGCGGGCCGGTGGCACGGCGGCCTTTGATCGCCTGCCATTCGCGCACGACACCGAAGAAATCATCCAGCTTTGCGGCGTCGACGGATCTGTTGTTCTGGCCGATGACGAATCACGTGTCGCGTACCGGCTCAACTGGGACGCATCCGTACTCCCATCGCTTCTGCTGTGGATCAGCAATCGCGGCCGTACCTACAGTCCCTGGAATGGGCGCAATCTCTGCGTCGGCATCGAGCCAATCGCAGGCGCTTTTGAACTTGGCTGTCGCGCGGGACTCGCCGCAAATCCGATCAACGAGCGGGGAATTTCCACCGCGGTCCCGATTGACCCGGAGCAGCCCCTCGAAATCGCATATCGATTCGAGGTTCTGACCGATTGAAAACCGCAGATGCTCTGAAAGCGGATATTTCCGCAATCTTTCAATAGAACTATAAATTCGTATCGCTAATTTAGAGGAAATTGATCTGGCTCGATCGAGCCGATCCCTATTTGCCGGGGTGCGTAGTGCCGGATTATCGGGGCACCCGGCATCTGGCGAGAGACCGGCCACGGAGACAGCCGGCTGGCTCGCCGCGCCCATGAAATCGGTGAATACCGGTTAATTAAATGTAGTTAAAGATAAAATTATTTGGAGAAAGTCAATGAAAAAGCTGGTAACGGCATTGTCGCTTATTGCCACTGCGACAGCGGTTCACGCTCAGAGCAGCGTGACTCTGTATGGACGACTCGACGCCGGAATCGAGTACATGTCTGGCATTCCATCCAGCAGTGGCGGCAGTACATCCCGTGTGCGCGCCGAGAGCGGCGATTGGGGCACGAGCCTCTGGGGCCTGAAGGGTGCTGAAGATCTCGGCGGCGGCACCAAGGCCGTGTTCCAGCTGGAAGGGTCCTTCAACACGATGAACGGACAACTCGGCACCACGAATTCGATCTGGAACCGCTGGGCGACCGTCGGCTTTGCGAACGACACGTATGGCACGTTGCTGTTCGGCCGTGAACTCTTCATCTCGAACGGGTTGTGGGATTTCGATCCGTTCGGCCAGACGTCGTGGTCGTCGGGATCGCTGGTCCGGGGCCGCAACTGGCCGCAGTCGAGCAACAACATTTCGTACCAGTCGCCAAAGTTTGGGGGATTCGACCTTTACGGCCAATACGCGTTGTCGAACGCGACCAACTGGAACGGCAACGGCACGACTGGGCAGGGACGCGAAGCCGGCGTCCAGTTGACCTATTCGGCGGCACTCTTCCAGTTGCGCGGAATTTATGACGAAATCCGCAATCCGGCCAACGGCGGCCTGAATGACGTTTTCCGGTATTCGCGCGAATACTTCGCCGGCGCCAACGTGTTCCTCGGTCCGGTCAAGTTGCAGGCCGCCTATCAGGCGTCGCACGCGTCCGGCGTGACAGCGGGCACACCTTCGACGACACAGCTGGAATGGGGTGGCGTGACCTGGCAGGCCACGCCGGCAGCCGCGCTGATCGGCGCGGTGTATCACGTGAACGCGAATCATGGCGCCGGCAACGCGACGATCTATACGGTCGGCGGCAGCTACAACCTGTCGAAGCGTACCTTGCTCGATGTCCAGGTGGCGCACGTGCGTAACAGCAAGACTGGCACGTTCAGCCTCGAAGCGAATCTACCCGGTAACGCTGACAACCCGCTGGCCGGTCACTCGCAGTCCGGAGTCTATGCCGGTATTCAACACTCGTTCTGATGCGTTTGGGTGACGCCTGAGCGGCATGGCTCCTACTTCGATCGAGGTGTCTGTTCGAACGCAGAGCATCGTGAGAACGGGGGAGCCGATCGTCCTGACGCCTGGGCGTAACCGATGAACAGACCTCACGCCTTGCGCGTGGGGTCCCGCAAGCCGGCTAGTCGGACAGGCTCGGCAATCGCCTTGTCACAGTCACGATCGGGTGGCGCCGGCCGCAAATTCGATGACGAAGGCGAGCAATTTCTCCGCTCGGCGCGATGGGAATCGCAACGTGCGACTCCAACAGGCCTTTCCGTCATACCAGCCGTAGGGAATACCTTACGAAAAATTCAGTTGATATCGGCGGCACTATCCGGCTTTCCCGACCGATACAACGGTTCGGCACACGTAAGATCATCGTCGATGCCACCGATTCAGAAAGTTGGCGGGCGTGTCCAGAACTGCTTCCGCAGACGTCCCGTGGAGCCGCGAACAATGGCCAACCGATTAACGCGAAGGACGCTTCTTCGGTCTTTCGATTTGCATGACTTTTCGAGGCCCCGAATGTTGTATGAGTTGCATGAATGGCAGAGAGCAGCGTGGGCTCCGTTCATTCCCTGGCTTCAAGTCACAGCAAACACCCTCACCCGCGCCGGCAACCCGTTTCACTCGACACCGTCCCGACAGATTGCCGCCGGCTGTGACTTGTTGGCGAGACTGTACAAGCGCTATACAAAACCGCAGTTCGGGCTGACCGAGACCGTCATTGATGGCGAGCGGGTGCCGGTGATCGAGGCCGTGGCGATGGAAAAAGCGCACTGCCGACTGGTTCACTTCGAGCGCGCGTCCACCTGCAAGCATCCTGTCGTTCTACTCGTCGCTCCGCTGTCGGGTCATCACGCGTCGCTCCTGCGTGACACCGTACGGGCCATGTTGCCGGATTTCGATGTCTATATCACTGACTGGCTCGATGCGCGCCAGGTCCCTGTCTCCGACGGAACGTTCCATCTTGATGATTACGTCGCCTATGTGCGTGAGTTCATCGACTTCCTCGGCCCGGATGTTCATGTAGTGGCGGTGTGCCAGTCCACGGTCCCCGTCCTCGCCGCCGTGGCCCTTGCAGCGGCACGAGGCGAGCCTACACCCGTGAGCGTGACCCTGATGGGCGGACCGGTCGACGCGCGCCGCAGTCCTACCGTGGTCAACCAGCTGGCCACCAGCAAACCACTCGACTGGTTCGCGCGCACATTGATCAATACAGTACCGCGTCCTCACGCCGGCGCCGGTCGGCGTGTGTACCCGGGATTCCGCCAGCATATGGCCTTCATGGCGATGAATCCCGATCGCCACCTGAAAGCACACGTCGATTACTACTTCGATGTGTCGGCGGGCAACGCGGAGGCGAGCGTCAAACATCGCCGCTTCTATGACGAGTACAACGCCGTCCTCGACATGACAGCCGACTACTATCTGGAAACGGTCCGGGTGGTTTTTCAGGAATTTTGCCTGGCTCGCGGTACCTGGCGGGTGGATGGCGAGCATGTGCGCCCGGACACTATCCGTGGGTCCGCTCTGATCACGGTCGAGGGTGAACGGGACGATATCTGCGGAGCGGGTCAAACTCACGCCGCGCACGATCTCTGCACGGCAATCGACGCAGCGCGCAAGCACCGCATCACGGTGGCGGAATGCGGTCACTACGGCATCTTTTCAGGGAGTAGCTGGCGCACGCAGATATATCCGCAGATACGCGAGCTGATTTATCGGTACCACCTGGGGTAAACAAGCGACCTCCTGCCGATGCTTCCGATCATCGGCTACCGACCCAGTGGTTCATGCTGGGAGTCAGCGTGAGCAACCTGCTGCCCCCCTTCAATGGCATCAGCGATCAGCTACGCATCCTGCGTCGAACAGACGACTTCACCAAGCTGCGCTTGCGGCATTGTCACGTCGACGTGTTGATGACGCAATAGCCGACAGTTCGGCCGACGTCGGGTCCGGCACGACGCGAGAACGGCGTTCAGGCAAGCTGGTCGCCAACTGACCTCCGACGCCGTCAATCCAGGGATAACGATGCATCCGCGTCTACGCGGCGATTCTCTATGGGATCGCCGCACTGCCCTGTTTGCCCAGATGCAAGGCTGTCTTGAGCGCAGCAACCCGGCGAATCCTCCCAAGCGTTGTTGGATCTGCGTTTCGACGACGCGTGCGCCACAACCAGGTAACCCGATCGGCTGCAAGTTAGAACCCGTCTTCGCCAGATGCCATACCGCCAGATGCGAAATAACTATCGTGAATAGGCAATATGCGCTGGCCTCCCGTAGACGGCGGCAAGACCGCCCGATTACTTTGGAGGCCAGAGATAAAAATCACATTCTGGAGACATGCAATGAAGACCTCTTCGCTGGTCATCGACGTCCGCGCCTGGCTGGACGCGCAACCTTTCTCACTGTTTCAATGGCGGGTCGTGTTCCTTTGTTTCTGCATCGTCGCTGTCGACGGTTTCGACACTGCCTGCGTCGGCTTTATCGCACCCGCATTGATGCACGATTGGCATATCGGCCCTTCCGTGCTGGGTCCGCTGTTCGGCGCCGGATTGGCCGGCCTGATGATCGGTGCGTTGGCGTTCGGTCCACTTGCCGATCGAATTGGGCGCAAGAAGACACTGATCGCCACGGTGGCGTTCTTCGGCGTCGCAAGCCTCGCAGCAGCGTACGCGCCAAGCATCGAGTTCCTTATCGCTCTGCGTTTCGTCACCGGCCTCGGTCTCGGAGGCGCGATGCCGAACGCCATCGCGCTGACCTCGGAGTATTGCCCCGAACGCCGGAAGTCTTTTCTCACGACGGTCATGTTCTGCGGATTCACGATGGGATCCGGCTTGGGCGGCGTCGTCGCAGCTCAACTGTTGCCCGACCACGGATGGCGAAGTGTGCTCATTTTTGGGGGCGTGCTTCCTTTGGCGCTGGTGCCGCTCCTCGCGGCGCTGCTCCCTGAATCGGTACGGTTCATGGTATCGCGCGGATTTGAATCGACCCGGATTGGGCCGCTTCTGTCGCGCATCGCCCCCGTTCAGTACGACGACAATACTCATTTTTCCCTGCGGGAAGCTAAAGCCGACGGCTCGCCGGTCCGACAGCTTTTTGCTGCCGGCTTTCGGCGCGGCACCTTGCTGCTCTGGAGTGTTTTCTTCATGAGCCTGTTCATTGTTTATCTCATGACGAATTGGCTGCCGACGCTCATCCATAGCTCTGGCTTGTCCCTCGCCGCCGCGGCAAGGATCGCAATTCTTTATCAGGTAGGCGGCACCGTCGGCGCGCTCGTCATTGGTTTTTTGATGGACCGCTTCCCGCCGACCATCGTGCTCGGTTCCGCGTATGCGGCCGGCACGCTTTTCCTCATGGCGACGGGCTGCGCACAGGGCCCACTGCTGGGCGCTGCGGTCACAGGCGTCGGCTTCTGCATTAGCGGCTCACAAGTGGGCGCCAATGCATTCGCGGCTCGCTACTATCCCACGACGAGCCGGGTCACTGGTGTCAGTTGGGCACTCGGAGTCGGTCGCTTCGGGTCGGTCTGCGGCGCACTCGTCGGCGGAGTACTTCTTGCGGCGAACATCAGCTTCTCCCTCCTCTTCCTCATCGTTGCCGTTCCAGCTGCGATCGCCTCGGTTGCGATCTATGCATGCGGCCTCCAGCCAGGCAGTCGCAGCGCCCAATCCGCTGTCGTCTAAGGTCGTCTGACGCCGGTTAGATCTGCATGGCATCGACAACGCTGTAACCCGTGTGCCTCCTCGAGGCACACATTCCTTCCCTACAAAAATCGGAGACTTCCATGAAGAGGTATTCTGCTGCCTGCCTTATTGCCGTTACGGCGGGAACCGCTCATGCCCAAAGCAGCGTCACGCTGTACGGTTTGATCGATGTCGGCGTGACTTATACAAACAACGCGCAAACCGGCAAAGCAAATGGCCGCAATACCGGCGCCAGTCAGGTTGCGCTGACGGATGCGCACACCACGGGTCTGTCGGGGAGCCGCTGGGGTCTTCGTGGCACAGAAGATCTGGGGGGCGGCCTAAAGGCTATCTTCGTACTGGAAAATGGGTTCATGGTGAACAGCGGCGCCTTCGCACAAGGCGGGGCGGAATTCGGGCGGCAGGCCTATGTGGGACTATTGTCGGCAAACTACGGCACCATGACGGCGGGCCGTCAGTACGACCCGCTTGTTGAGTCTGTCCAGCAGTTTTCGGCGTCAGGGTATTGGGGTGGCTACATGTCCTCGCACCTGAACGACATCGACAACCTGAGCAACACGAACCGTATCAATAACTCGATCAAATACACTACGCCGACTTTCCACGGTATCCGCGCGGGTGGCCTGTATAGCTTCGGCGGCGTCGCAGGTAGCAAGACGCAGAATCAGATCTGGTCTCTGGGCATGAACTATAACGGCGGCTCTCTCTCGTTAGGAGCGGGATACCTGAATGCCCGTGATCCAAATGTCTCCTTCTATGGCAACACGCCAAACAAGGGACTCGCCACTGCCAACAATATCGGCTCTTTCGGCTCTACTACCGCACCGGAGGCTTCTCCGGGTTCAGCGGGATACGCTTCAGCCAAGACACTCGAGATTATCGGCGGCGGTGCGGCTTACAAGATCAGCCAAACCACCATCAGTGCGGTGGTGACGAACACGCGCTTCGGATCGCTCGGCTCGTCGTCCGGTCCGAACCCACTTCACTACTCGGGCAATGCCATTTTTACCAGCGCAGAGCTTGGCGTTCGAACCATGATCACACCAGCGCTGCTCACAGGTATCGCTTTCGATTACACGCAGCGCAACTCAGTCAACGGGGACGGAGGCGCGAAATATCTTCAGCTTGATCTGGGAGCCGACTATAACCTCTCGAAGAGGACCGATGTCTATGCCCTTGCAGTACTTCAAAAGGCAAACGGTCGCGACTCATTGGGCCAGTCTGCTGTAGCTAACATTAGCGGATTCACGCCGTCGGCAACCGATAAACAGATCGGCCTGCGTCTGGGTCTTCGACATAAATTCTGAATACCTCGACCATCGCCCGCGCCTTCGTCAACCAGTCCGCACGCAGGCATTTCGCTTGCGAACGCGGGCGACTGGTGGGCGATAAATTTGTCCAATAGGCGAAGTTGCTGGCGACGAGCTGGAAGAGTTTGTGGGACGTCGCCTTCCATCTGCATTCATATTTGCAAATGGAAGGCTGCCTCCTTTTTCTTTTCGCCTGGCTTTATCAAGCCGACACGTAATCGGGCTGGTTCTGCGGCTTCGCACGCTCGAACGCGGGATGTTCATTCGCGTGCTGATAGATCCTGAGGCTCCTCGTATAAGCGCTCATATCGCACCCCATTCTCTGCGCGTTGGCAAATTGCGGCACGAGGCACACATCGGCTAGCGTAGGCTTCGCGCCGAAGCACCACGGACCAGCGGCGCCACGGGCAGCAGTTTCAGCATCGGCGCGCGCGAGCAGGCGCTCAACGCTCGTCATACCCTCGGCGATCCAGTGCCGATACCACGCATCCTTCTGCTCGGGCGTCACCTTCAGCTCATCCTGCAGATACCGCAGCACGCGCAGATTGTTGAGCGGATGAATATCGCACGCGATCAGGTTTGACAACTCAAGCACTCGCGCCCGCTCGTGCGCATCGTCGGGAATCAGGCGTGGCTCCGGATGGCGCTCATCGAGGTAGTCGATGATCGCGAGCGACTGGCCAAGGCGGAACTCGCCGTCGACCAGTGCGGGCACCGCTGCTGAAGGATTGATTTCAGCGACGTAACGAGCGTCGCGATGTGCGCCGGTGCGGATGTTGACTTGCCCGTACGAAAAATCGAGACCCTTCAGCGCAAGCGCGATGCGCACGCGGTACGACGTCGAACTATTGAAAAAGCTGTAGAGCTCCACGGCAACACCCTCCTGAGCACGGTCAAACAACACGCACGGTCAGCTCGCCGAGCCGCTCAACACCGACTTTTATCGTGTCGCCGGTTCTGACCGCGCCGACGCCCTCCGGAGTGCCCGTGAAGATCACATCGCCGGGTTCAAGGCGGAAGAACTGCGACAGGTAAGCAACCGTTTCCGCAACCGACCAGATCAGGTGCGACACGTCACTCTTCTGCTTCGTTTCACCATTCACCGTGAGCCACAAGCCTGCGTTCTCGAAGTGACCAACGCTCGTAACCGGGTGAATCGGACCCAGCGGCGCGGAGCGGTCAAATGCTTTGCCCAGCTCCCACGGTCTGCCCATTTCACGCATTTTCATCTGCAAGTCACGGCGCGTCATATCCAGACCGACCGCATAGCCCCAGACGTAGTCGAGTGATTTTTCGACGGGAATGTCTGAGCCGCCCTTGCCGATCACCGCGACGAGTTCCGCTTCGTAGTGATAGTTCGACGTTTGCGACGGGTATTCGAGATCGAGCGTTTCGCCGTACGCAACCGGTACCACCGCGTCAGCCGGCTTGCAGAAGAAGAACGGCGGCTCGCGATCCGGATCGAAACCCATCTCGCGAGCGTGTGCCGCATAGTTACGGCCGACGCAATAGACGCGGCGCACAGCGAACTTGTCGTCCCCGCCGACGACAGGAACAGCGACGGGCGCCTCTGGAGTGAAAACGAATGCCATAGTGTTCAACCTGAAAAATAGTTAAAAGTGACTTCAAGCGCGCTCTTCGCGTAGCAAATTCAGTGCAGCCAGGACCGGACGATCCGAGTAGCTGAACAGCACCGCGTCGCTGTTCGCGTCGAGACGCACCTGTGCCCACGAAGGCGCGACGAAAACGTCGTGCGGCTCGAACGTGAAAGTCTGTTCGCCGATATGTGCCGCGCCGCGCCCTTCCACAACGCAGTAAACGGTTGCATCGGTACTGCGATAAGTCCGCCCGCGAAATCCGCCCGGCAGGAACTGCATGAAGGTAGCAATGGTCGGCATCGGATAGCCGCCCGTCGCAGGATTCACGTAACGCAGCTTTACACCGTCCCACTCGTCGTGCTCGCCGTTGCGGTACAGGCGATCGAGCGCCTCGCGGCTGCGTTCGTACGGGTAGCTGAAAATCGGCGACGTGGGATCCTCTACCTTGTGCCGAACCGGCAGCATGTTGTGGCCATAGCGAGCAAAGCTGTCACCCTTGGGCCGAGTAACAGGCTGCGTCGCTTCGGGAAAACTCTCTGCGAAACCCGCGTCCAGATGCGCGACAAGCGGGATATCGAGCCCATCGAGCCAGACCACCGGTACACCGCGCTCCTCAACCGTCAAATTGCCGTGGTCGTGCCAGGTCCACGACGGCGTAATAATGAAGTCGCCCGGGCGCATCACCGTGCGCTCGCCATTGACGGCGGTCCATGCGCTCTCACCTTCTACAATGAAGCGCAAAGCCGACTGGGTATGACGATGGCTCGGCGCAATCTCGCCGGGTAGGATTAGCTGGAGGCCCGCATAAAGATTTGGCGTCATGCTCGACTTGCCGGGCAGGCCGGGATTCTCGAGGATCAGCACGCGGCGCACCGCTTCTTCCGCGCTGATCAGCGCCCCGGACTGCAAGACGAGGTGACGTATCTGCGCGTATTTCCAGATCGCGGCAACGGCATGCGGCTTGGGCTGCTTCGGAACGAGGTTGTGCAGCGATTCCCACAACGGGGCCAATTTTTGCTGGGCGATCTGTCCGTAATAAGCCGCGCGTTGTTCGAATTGCGTATTTGCGGTCATACACGTCTCCGGTGATTGGATCGGCGACGCCCCCTGTAGTGCAAATTGTTCCGACATTGCGGCTAGCGGGACGTCAGGGATTTAACTTCGAGACACTTCCAAGGCTCGGCACAATCTAGATCTGGACGAAGACGCTGCCATCCTCGATCTTCACGGGATATGCCTTGATGTCCGCGGTCAGCGGTTCACACATCGCCTTCCCGTTGCGGATATCGAAACGTCCCTGATGCAGCGGACACTCGATTTCGTGCCCTTCCAGAAAACCGTCACACAATCGCGCGTGGCCATGCGTGCAGATGTTGTCCGTGGCGAATACGTCTCCGTCTACGCCGTAGATCGCGAGCTCCTTCCCGCTAGCTTGTATCGCGACGACGTCGTCATTCGGGACTGCAACCAGCTCGATGACCTTGGTCCATTGTTGTGTCATGGCAAACCTCAAATCGGATAAATCAGCGAGTTGGCGATCATTTCGCTATCGAAAACGCACACGCGCGATTCAAATTTCAGGCCGTCGTCCGTGCGGCGAATCGTGTCGATGTAGCGACCGACGTTGAAAACGGTGGAAATCTCATCGGGCTTGGTACGAAAGACGGCATAGTTCGCCTCGGAACGAATACGCTCCTGGTCTACGTGCAGGATGCGTGGGGTACCCACAACATGCCTCTGGTAGTACGGATCGTGAAAGATCGTCTCCGTCATGCCGTAGACCCGATCTTTCAACATGCCGCGGCTTTCGAATGCCAAGGTCGCGAGCGGGTGGCCCCGGTCGAAGTTCTCACGAGGCTGTACCTTGTACTCGCACTCTTCCGTAAAGAACGCTAGCCACTTATCCCATTCGTTGTTATCAATGGCAGATGCGTAGTCCGAGTAAAGCGCTAGCAGTTGTTGGTATGTAGTGAAATCGAGCATCTCAAACCTCCATGACACTGCGCCAGTAGTCATACATCCCGCGAATCAGCGTTTCGGTCACCATGTGATCGGCGTCGGCCACTTCGCGGCCGCCCAGTTCGGCAATCGTTCGATGGAACGGCTTCTGCTCAAAACCCTCCTGCGAGAACTCGATGACTTCTCCGTCGTCGGCGGAAACAAAGCCAGCCGGGCCGAACAGGTTGGCCTGACGAAGTCGACGCCGCGTCATCTCTTCGCTGTCGTCTTCGAAGCCGAAATGCGTCCACACGAAATCGAATGCTCCGTGGCCGTTAGGCTGAATGTGTCGCGTCGACACGGAGTTGACCTGCTGCTGGATGATCACGCTTGGAAACAGCGTCATCATGACGGCCGTCGGTTCGCCCCACCAATCTTCCTTGACGATATCGAGAATTCGAGCGTCATTCAGGTGCATCTGTTCCTTGAAGCTCGAGACGCCAGACGTCACTTCGCTTTTGCCTGCGGCACCGCGTGTCGAGATCATGGCTGCGTGACGGAAGTGCTCATCCATCTTCAGTTCCGACTTATTGTCGGCTCGCCATAGCCCGAACGTGACGAACCACGTGTGCAGCAGTCCGGGGTGGTAGGGATCCTTGATATTCTCCTGCATCAACTTCCAGTTGCCCGGAATGCGCTGCCGGTTGTAGCCGAGAATAGTCAGCTTGCGTCCGTCGAAGACGCGATCGAAGTAGCGCAGGATCGTCGGACCCAGATACTCCTCCAGCGGCAGAACGTCGTGATCGAAAGAGGCAAACACGACGCCGTTACGCGCTGCGACCTTCAGCCTGGTGAGGCCGTGCGCTTTCGGATCGAAATCGGCGGGCATACCGCCGTTGACCTTGCCATCGAGCTTCACGCCGCGACGGAACGGAACGCCAACCAGATTGCCCTTCAGGTCGTAGTTCCACTGGTGATAGGGGCAGGTGAAGTCTTTTCGGTTGCCCGACTTCTCACGGCAAAATTGAACGCCCCGATGTGCGCAAACATTCTCCACCGCATAGATTTCGCCATCGGCTGCCCGGCTGATGATAACGGACCGCTCGCCGATAACCGTTCGCTTGAAATCGCCTGGGTTCGGGATCTCTGCTTCGAGAGCGACGTAGCACCAGTGACCCGAGTAAAAGAAACGCTCGAGCTCGCGGCGATAGACGTCTTCGTCTGTGTATGCCCAGAATGGAATGCGGCTCGAGCCTTCCCCCTTCCACTCCGATTTCTTGAATACAACGGGAGCCTCGTTCATACCTGTCTCCTATGATTGAATTTCTTTGACGCTGCGGGTCCGTCAGACGCCACTTGGATAAAAAGCATCGGCGTAGATGCGTTCAGGCTCGACACCCTTCTGCCTGAGCAGTATCGATGCCGCGTCGACCATGACCGGAGCGCCGGCGACGTACGCGCTCCAGCCGCGCATGTCACTCCAGTCGTCACCCACGGCTTGCGTTACAACACCGCTGCGGAAACCGTCCACCTTCTCACCGGACGCGACGACGACGTGAAACTTCAAGTGGGGAAGCCGGCTTTGCAACTCCCTCAACCAGGGTTCGCCGTATACGTCGATATTCGAGCGAACCCCAAAATACACGTGGACACGGTTATTCATTCCTGCGTCAGCCATGCCCCTGAGGATCGAGAGAATTGGCGCGAGTCCAGTACCGCCAGCGATACAAACGATGGGAGCAGCGTTTTTTCGGCGCAGGTATGCAGTCCCAAGCGGACCACTGATCCGCACCGGGTCACCGACTTTCAGATCGCGGGCAATGTAAGAAGTAACGCGGCCATCCGGTACAAGCCGGATATGAAACTCGATCTCTTCAGGGTTCTGCGTCACCGCCATCGAATAGGGGCGAATATGCTGTGGCGTGAACTGGAGATTCGCGTACTGACCTGGTGAAAATTCGAGCGGCCTGGACAGCCCGAGGCGCAGACGCTTGATATCGTGCGTCAGGTCTTCGATGCCGAGCACGATCGACTTCAGGATCTTCGCCGGATGAACGACCACTTCGTCCACCTCCGGAATCTCGATCGAGCAGTTTTCAACGAGGGTCGTCTGACATGCGAGCACGGACTCGCCCCGACTCAACGGTGCATTCGAGTCCCCGCTACCCGTCACCAGCACGCGGCCGGATGCGACCCGGCAGCGGCATGTGCCACAGCGGCCAGCCATGCAACTGTATGAGATGGGAATCTGGTTGGCACGCAGCACTTCGAGCAGGTTTTCGCCGGCGCGCACGTCGAGCATGCGCTGAAGCGGCAGAATAGATACTTCCATGGCGCCAGTGTCTCCGAGCTGGTCAGTGGGTGCATTCATGATGCCGCCGACAACCCTATTGATAAATAGAAACTGCTTGATAGTTGATATCACCGGTCGTGATAATGGTGATCAAAAGGAGGAGACCACGGATGGAACTTCAAGATATCGACCTCAACCTACTGGTCGTATTCAATGAGCTACTTCGGCAACGCCGTGTATCGGCAGTCGCGAACACACTAGGGATTTCCCAGCCTGCCATTAGCAACGCGCTCAATCGGCTGCGAAAACTGCTGGGGGACGAACTATTCCTCAGAACGTCGAAAGGAATGATCCCGACACCCCTGGCTGAGACGCTTGCGGAGCCCATCGGCTATGCGCTCGGTGCGATATACAACACGCTGAATGCGACATCGAACTTCGACCCAGCGTCCAGCACTCGTGCGTTCACACTGGCGATGACCGATATCGGAGAAATCTACTTTCTCCCCGCCCTCATGAAGCGGCTCGCTCAGGTTGCGCCGGGCATTTCTATCAGCACGGTGCGCAATCATGCCGACACGCTTAGCGAGGATATGGAGACGGGACGTGTCGACCTCGCAATCGGATTCCTACCCGACCTCAAGACAGGTTTCTTTCAGCGGCGTCTTTTCAGGCAGCGATACGTTTGCATCTTTCGCAAAGACCATCCACTGGCCAGGACCGGCATGACTCCAGAAGCATTCTGGCAAGCGGAGCATGTCTCGATTGTGGCGGAGGGTACAGGCCATGGCATGGTCGATACGGCCATCCAGCGCGCCGGTGTAACGCGTCACATGCGTCTGCGCGTACCGCATTTCGTGGCTGTGGGACACATCCTTCAGACGACGGATCTGATCGCCGTTGTTCCAGAGGCTTATGCGGCGAGAACACTCGCTCCGTTTGGTCTCGAGTCGGCGCCGTGTCCCATCAAGATTCCAGATATCTCGATTAACGTTCTCTGGCATGCGCGCAATCATCGCGAACCCAGCAATCAGTGGCTTCGGCAACTCATATTTGATGAGTTTTCGCTTTGAGCCGGGTTAGCGTAGCTGCGCGCCCTTTCAACCCTCGGCTGAAGGAAGCACACTCTGATTCGTTACACCCTCACTCCAATTTCATTCACCGATAACGGCCACTGCCCAAACGGGCTACAGCGCGTGGCAGGCGTAGCCTGTCCGCATGTCTTATGAAGGAGTCTCCGTCATGTTGAACTACCCCGCCGCCTATCAGTCGACCAAGGGATCCGCGCTCGACCCCGACAAAGCGTTTTATCAACGCATCGCCTCTGAGCACGATATGCGCACGCTGGTCGAATCCATCGTCGTGCCGATCCGTTCGGGTCAGGCGTGGACCGTGCCGGCCGGTCACGTGTTCCGGATTGTGACGATCGAAGGCCCGCAAGTCGCCGACCTGAACATGTGGAACCAGCACAACCCGCGCGAGCGCATGTGGGCCTCGCGCACCCGCCAGCTGCAACAGGCGCACGTCAGCACCTTCGACCGTCTTTGGTCGACCCTGCCGTTCCTGCGTCCGATGGTGACCATCACGGACGACAGCCTGGCCGACTACGGCGTCGACGAGCACGGCGGTCGCGTCCACGACCTGCTCGGCACGCGTTGCGATCCGTACGTGAACCGCATGCTGACCGGCGAGGATTTCCATTTCCACTGCCACTCGAACCTGACGCGCGCAATCGCTCCATATGGCTTGACCGAATACGACGTGCACGACGTGCTGAACGTGTTCCAGTGCACCGGGCTGAATCTCGAAGACAAGTATTTCATGAAGGCATGCCCCGCGAAGAAGGGTGATTACCTCGAGTTCTTCGCGGAAATCGACCTGCTGTGCGCGCTGTCGACCTGCCCGGGCGGCGATCTGTCGTTGCCGATGTGGGGGCCGGACGCGCGCGATCCGCTGGAGGTATGCCGTCCGCTCGGCATCGAGATCTACCGGCTCGCTCCGCAGATGCTGGAGGGATGGACCTCGCCTGCGGTCGCCGCGTACAAGGGGCAGCACGGGATGACGTTGCAGCAGCCGCAGTGGAAGTGTGGGTGTTGAGCACTAGCGGCCCCCCGATGTTGCCGGTCGAGCAATTTGCCTGGGCCGGCGGCGTTTTCTTACGCCAGCGAAGCGCATGCGCTTCAGGGGTACAACGCGGAAGCGCTTGTTGGCTAAGACGGGCGTGTCCCTAAGAGATCTGCGGATTCAGCCGGTGGATGCACTAGTTCGTGTGCTTCGGCCACGCGCAAACCCGTGTCCACGTAGGTGCCATCAGCAGGATGAAGCCCTCCCTTTTTTATGAGCGTCTTTTGCCTAAAGAAATTCCTTGCCGATGTCAACGCTCGATCGCTGGCCGATGTGGCGGTAGTTTTCCTCGAGCCATGCCCCGGCCTCGGTCCGTCCCTTGTCACGCAAAGAGCAGAGGAAGTCCCAGTCGGCGTTGTATTTGCTCGACACACCGAGTGCGGCCATTGTCTGGTCGGACCGAATCGAGTGGATCAACATTTCCTTCATTCCGCCGAGCTCAACCTTGCCTTGCTGGATCAGTTTGGTGACGAAGGCGATTGCGCGCATCTCACGCATCAGTGACGAATTGAAGCTCACTTCGTTGATGCGGTTGAGGATGTCGGCCACCGTGGTCGGTACGCCGGGGCGCACAATCGGATTGATGTGGACAATCACCACGTCTTGCGTTCTGCAGTTATAGATCAGAGGGAAAATTGCCGGGTTACCGACATAGCCGCCGTCCCAGTAGTGTTGGCCGCCGATCTCTACCGCCTGGAACAGTGTTGGCAGGCAGGCTGAAGCAAGCACCGCCTCTATACACATGTCCTGGCTAGAAAATATTCTTATTTTGCCGGTCTCGACATTAGTTGCGCATAGATATAGATGGATCGGGCAATGTCTGCGCAGCGCGGCGAAATCGACGTGTTGCTCCAGTATCTCGCGCAGCGGATTCATGTTGTGGGGATTGAACTGGTAAGGTGAGAGGATGCGAAGAACGATGTCCGCCAGCAGGTACATGGGCGAGTGGTCCAGTCCGAACGTGTGGGTTCCTTTCAACCAGGGTATCTTGCCGAAGGGATCGTAGCTCTCTGCCGATTGCGCAACGGCGCGCCAGAAGTCGTGCAGCGCCCGGCGCGCGTTTTCGGCATCACCCTTTTGTAGACCGTAGGCCAGCACGGCCGCATTCATTGCACCTGCACTGGTCGCGCTGACGCCTTCAATTTCAAGCCGGCCGTCCTCCAGCAGTCGATCAAGCACGCCCCAGGCGAACGCGCCGTGCATCCCGCCGCCTTGCAGTGCGAGTGCGATCGTCTTCTGCCCGCTCGGCCGTTTGCTGTTCTGTGCAGCCATCGAAAACCTCCTCAATGTCGGGTTCAGCCACACCCCGATTACCCACCCAACTGGCGGGTTGACCCACGCGCGTTTCAGCTTGGCTGCTGATAGACCTCGGCGCGGGTCTTGCCTTGAGCAAATGCACTCGTCAAGCGCTAGTACGACCAGAGAAAGGGGCGACCATTGAGAATTTGTTCACTTCAGACGTTCTGAACGTTTTGTGTGATGCGTAATGAGTAGACGCCGTTTCGCCGCCGGATATTCCCGCGCCCTCGAGAAAACATCTTGGTCCGAGCGTCAAATCAGCTCACCAGCAGGGCGTGGAGATTTCTGCCACGCGTTCTGATCCGGGGAAATGACGCCCGACGTTGACAGGTAGGGCGCACGGCGCCTTCGCGTGGGGGCTGCTGCAGGGAGGACCCGATGGCGCACACATCGCACTGCGCGAGTTTTGACTCGATCCCGTGCGGCGGAGACGAGCATCCCGTTTTGCAAGCTGCCGTGGGAGAAGCGCCGAGTGCCGGGCAATATCTCGAAGTGTCAGGCCCGAGGCATCTGCACCGCCTTGGACAGCACGCGGACGGGCACTGGGTCATTGTGGCCTCGCAGACGTGCGGTAAGCTCCGGCAGGCCTGAGGCCGAAACGCCGGCATGCTGGAACACCTGTTCCGAGACAATAGCCTCGCAATCGATCTCTCTTGTCAATTGCTCAAGTCGCGAGGCTACGTTCAACGGGTCACCAATCGCCGTAAACGTCACATGCTCGCGAAAACCAATCTCACCCATGACAGCCCGGCCGCAATGCAATCCAATGCCGAACCGGATCGGCGTTTGCAGTTGCTGCTCCAGCGCAGCATTGAGTTCGTCGATATTGGCGGCCACCAGCGGCACCGCGCTGAGCGCCTGGCGACAAGCAGCGGCCGGCTCGCTGCGTAAGCCAAAGATCGCGAGCACAGCGTCCCCCAGGAACTGGTTTGGCAGGCCTCCCGCCTGGACCACTGCGGCGCAGACCGCACTCAGGAAGCGACTGACCACGAATATGCTGTCGAATGGTAATTGTGCCGCCGCAAGCTGTGTGGAATTCCGCATGTCCACGAACATGAACGCCGCGAATCGCTCTTGCGGCATGACGTCGCGCTGGCGCCGTTGCAGAAAGGCCGTGGATGCGCCCGGCGGCACCAGCGGCCATACAGAGAGATCATGGGTCGGCCGCAACTGGCAAGCGAGGCGCACTGTCTGTGAGTCAGCGCCCAGCCGCTCCAGAACACGCCGCTCCGCCTCGGCCGGCACCGGCAACGGCACATTGCTGAGCACGCGCACCCGGCACAACGTACATCGGGCTCGGCCACCGCATGTGCTGGCATGGGGAACGCCGGCCATGCGGCTAGCCTCCAGCACCGAAAATCCGAGCGGCACGAATACCTTTCGCCCGTCTGGATACAGAATGCAGAGCCGCCCGGCACGACGCTCCCGCACCGTGCGCACCAGCCGCGCTGCGAGTACCAGCAGAAGCGCGCCACCATCGAAGAGCAAAAAATCGTTGCGCAGATTGGCGAGCCAGAGGTTTTGCCGTTCCGTCCCGATGATCGTTGGCCGAATCGCCGCGGCGCGCCAGACAGGATCCTGCGCAAGCGCGAACACTTCCCGCCCGCCCTGAAGATAGCCTAGCAGCGCCAGCACCGGGAGCAGCACGGCGACGCTCAGCAGCACGCTGCGCCACGCCCCAAACCATGGTTTCAACCGCAACCAGAACCAGAGTCCGAAACATCCATGCAGCCACGCGACCACTAACAGCATCAGCTGCGCACGGCCGAAGAACGGCGAAGCGATCCAGAACGAATACAGCAACTGCGCGTAACCCTTGTTCAGGCCGAACTCGGCAAACGCCACGCGCGTATTCGCGAGATGGTTGGCTAGCAGGGGTGGTATGCATAGGCCGAGGACGAGCTGCGTCACCTCAGCCGGATTCCAATGCAAGGAACGCCGCTCATACAGGGCCCACAGACCCAGGAAGAAATGCGTCACCAGCGCGCTGTACAGCACGCTCGTTCCAAACCATCCTTGCCAGATGAACTTCTGCACAAGCAGATCACGCTCCAGCCACGCGAGCGAGATATTCCCCAGCGAGTGATTCAGGAGGTGCGAGCCCACGTAGGTGAACAGCACCAGTCCGGTGGTCAGCCGGACCGATCGCACTCCCGCCGGCCGCAAGCTTTGAAAGCTGGGAAAGCGCGACATGCTCTACACTCCTCCGTCTCGATCAGAGGCATTTCGGTGAGAGACCGACTGGCAATCTCTCACCGAGGTCGTCATAGTGCGCGTTTGGTCATGCATCCACCGACTTGATGCCAAGGTCGAGAAGCATTTTCACACACTGCCAGTTCGCATTCATCCTGCTGGCGACGCCCACCCTCGCGGTCGGACATGTAAACGTCCCTGAGGCACAGCCCGACCTGGGCAGCAGTGATCCGACCGGCCTCGACACCCTCGGAAAGCGCCTGCATGCTGCTTTCAGGTCGTTTCGCGTTCGACGATATGAAAACCCACATCGGTCACCCTGGTCTTGTCGTTGCCCGCCAGCCGGTCTAGCAGGCAACGCGCGGCCGTGCGTCCGATGCGCGTGCCGTCCACCCGCACCGTGGTCAATTGCGGCGTGGTTTCAGTGGCGAATTCGAGGTCGCCGAAGCCGCAGATCGACAACTGCGACGGCACGTCCAGCCCAAGACGCCTGGCCGCGCCGAGCACGCCGATCGCCAGCAGATCAGAGCCGCAGAACACAGCGTCCAGATGCGGCGCCTGTTCGATCAGCGTCGGCAACGCGGCCTTGCCGACGGCCACCGAACTTGGCGGCGACACCAGCACTTCGGCGATCTCGTGGATGCCGGCCTGAGCCAGCCGCTCGCGAAAACCGTCGCGGCGCGCGAGTGCGCGGTCGTCGTTAGCGGAGACCAGGCCGGGCGCGCGCACATTGCGTTGCAAAAAATGCTCGGCCACCGCCACGCCGATCTGATAGTGCGAAAAGCCAACCAGCATGTCGATCGGAGTCTCGGTCATGTCCCACGTTTCGACGATCGGCAAGCCCACGTTGCGCAATCGCTCGCGCAAGGATTGGGTATGCGCGACACCGGTCAGCAACACGCCCTCGGGGCGCCGGCTCAGCACCGCGTCGAGCAGCGCCTCCTCACTCGAATCGCTGTAGCCGCTCAGGGCCAGCAGCACCTGATAGCCGGCGCGCGTCATCGTCTCGCTGAACACCTGGATCGTTTCCGAAAAGAGCGAGTGAGCGATAGTCGGCACGATGGCCGCGATCAGCCGCGAGCGCGATGACGACAAGCCGCCGGCCAGGCGATTGGGCACATAACCGAGCTTCTGCACGACCTGCCTCACCCGTTCGAGCGTTTCGGGCGCGACCGTCTCCGGGCTGTTGAATACACGCGACACCGTAATCGGCGCGACGCCGGCCAACGCGGCGACATCGGTGATGCGCAGGCCCTTGGGGCCGCCGCGCCGGCGCTTGGCGGGCGTGACCGTCGGCTCCGGCACGTCAGGCGCGGCCGCGGCGCTCGGCTTGTGATTCGGCATGATTCAGTAGCGGGAGAAGACGCAGTGCGAGAATCGAACCGACCGACGCAACGGCGCGCTCGCCGCGGCAGTCCTGCACCAGCACGCTGCCCGGCGGCGCCGTCTCGACGGCTTTACGCTGCGGATGGTCCGGATCCAGGAAGACGCCGACGTGATCGAGGTCTTCCCGTGCGGGAATGTTGCGTAGCGTGAACGCCGGGCCGACCACGTTCGGCGTACCCGGCGCCGGTTTGACGAGCGGCGCGACGCCTTGCAGGAAAACATTGCGCAGGCCGCGCTTGAAGAGTTGGGTCGTCAACGTGGCCGTGCTGACGTACCGGAGTTGTTCGAGCGTCGCTTCGCTGACGGGGATATCGGATGCGGCCATGACAGGCTCTGCACGAGTTAGTGGATTTCGGGCTCGGTGCGCTTCGTGGCCGACCCATCGTGGTCAGGCTGCCCGGTCAGAACGGCTGACGTTGCATGCGGCTGCGCGGCTGCTTTTACGGGCTCTTCAAGAAAGTCGAAGTCGCAGCCCTTGTTGGCCTGCGTCACGTGCAACTGATGCATGACGCCGAAGCCGCGCTCGAAAGGACGTTTCGGTGGCTGCCATGCGGCCTTGCGCGCGGCGAGTTCCGCATCGCTGACCTCGAGATGCAAGCGGCGCGCGTGCACGTCCATCTCGATCATGTCGCCGTCCTTAACGAGCGCGAGTGGTCCGCCGACGAACGATTCGGGCGCCACATGCAGCACGCACGCGCCGTAGCTCGTGCCGCTCATGCGCGCATCGGAAATGCGCAGCATGTCGCGCACGCCCTGCTTCAGCAACTTTTGCGGAATCGGCAACTGGCCCCACTCGGGCATGCCTGGCGCGCCGACCGGACCCGCGTGCTGCAGCACGATCACGGAATCGGCTGTGACCTCCAGCGCTTCCGAATCGATACGCGCGGCCATATCGGCGTAGTCCTTGAACACGACAGCGGGACCGCGGTGCTTCAGCAGATGCGCCTCCATCGCCGCCGGCTTGATCACGGCGCCGTCCGGCGCGAGATTGCCGGTCAGCACCGCAAGGCCGTCGCTCGCGACGAGCGGATTGCCGCGCCTGCGGATCACGTCGTCGTTGAAGATCTCCGCGCCCGCGATGTTTTCGCCGAGCGTCGAGCCGTTGACCGTCATCTGCGATCCGTCGATCAGCTCACCCAGTTCGACGAGCAGCGCGCGCAGACCGCCTGCATAGAAAAAGTCTTCCATCAGGTACTGGCCGGCCGGACGCAGATTGCCGATGACCGGCGTGATGCGCGCCAGTTCGTCGAAGCGGGCCGTGGTCAGATCGATGCCGGCGCGGCGCGCCACGGCCACCAGATGAACGATCGCGTTGGTCGAGCCCGACATCGCCAGCACGGTCGTGACGGCGTTGTCGAAGGACTTGGCGGTCAGGATGTCCGACGGTTTCTGATCGGTCCATACCATCTCCACGATCCGCTGGCCGGTGAGCGATGCGAATTGCGCGTGCCGCGAGTCGACTGCGGGGATCGACGAAAATCCGGACAAGGTCAGCCCGAGCGCTTCGGCGGCGCTCGTCATCGTGGACGCCGTGCCCATCGTCATGCAGTGACCGGGCGAGCGCGCGATGCCGCTCTCGATGCCCTCCCACTCCTCTTCCGTGATCTTGCCGGCCCGCAATTCAGCCCAGTATTTCCAGGTGTCCGAACCGCTACCCAGCGTGCGGCCGTTCCAGTTGCCGCGCAGCATCGGGCCGGCCGGCAGAAAGATCGTCGGCAGATTCATGCTGATCGCGCCCATCAGCAAGCCGGGCGTGGTCTTGTCGCAGCCGCCCATCAGTACGCAACCGTCGAACTGATAAGACTTCAGCAACTCCTCCGTCTCCATCGCGAGGAAGTTGCGATAGAGCATGGTGGTCGGTTTCTGGAATGGTTCGGCGAGCGTCATCACCGGCATTTCGACCGGAAAGCCTCCGGCCTGCCAGATGCCCCGCTTCACTTCTTCCGCGCGCTGCTTGAAATGCGTATGGCAGGAGTTGATCTCGCTCCACGTGTTGACGACGGCGATCACCGGCTTGCCCATGTAATCCGACGCGTGATACCCCATTTGCGCCGTGCGGGAACGGTGGCCGAACGAGCGGAGGTCATTCACGCCGTACCAGCGATAGCTGCGAAGCTGCTCAGGTGTTTTGCGGTTCGATGACACTGATTTCTCCGTGGTAGCGCTACCATCGTGCCGTGCAGGCCGAACCCGCAACGGTCTGTTCAATGCCGCCGAGGGTAGCGATACCATCGGCGCGCGTCGTTAAGGGATTTCACCAGGATGGTGGCAACAGCTTACGGCTACGATTTGCAAACCCGCTGCATGAACGCTGCATGAACACGAGGATAACCAGCCGTTCTGATTGCTCCCGGGTCACGCGCCTGATCTACGATCAAAGCGCGAACAAGCTCCCCAGATGAGGCTCGCAATCCTCCACACCTGCGAGGCGCAACGCGTGCCAGGCCATCGCGAAGTTGCTCGATATCACTGGCTTGCCGATCCTTGCCTCGAGTTCTGGAATGAGCCCGGCGATGCGCAAGCTCGTGCAAGACACGAAAACGGCGTCCACGTCGGCGTTCTGTGCAAGGTGCTCGACGGCGGCTCGCAGAGACGCCGCGTCAATCCGCGCAACTTCGTTATCGTTCGCATGCTCGAATGACGCCATCCGCGTGACTCCGACACCCCGCGCCTCGATGTAGTCGCGCATGGTGTTATTGATTGCGCGCACATAGGGCGTCAGCAGTGCGGCTCGCCGCACGCCGAGCGCGCGCAACGCCGTGAGCGCAGCGGTGATGGGCGTGGTGCAGGCGACGCCGGGACGTGCTTCGCGGATGCGCGCGAACACATTTTCCTCGCCGATCACCATCGATGCCGACGTGCAGCCAAACGCCACGACGTCGATCCGCTCGCCAGGGCGAATCAGCGCCACCGCCGCTGCAATGCGGGAGTCCATTTCCATCAGTCGTTCGGGCGTGATGTCCGCCGAGTTGTACACCCGGCTTTCGTAGAACGCCACGCCGTCCTGCGTCAGCAGCTTGCGCCATTCGTGTTCGATCGTATGATCGGTGGCGAGCACCACGAGGCCAATGGCGGCACGCCAGCAGATGCCGTCGTCCAGCACGAAATCGAGTTTTGCGTAGGCATCGCCCTGCAGTGCACCAGTGCTCATTTCAGTGTCATCCCTGTCATGTCGATCTCGGGTTGGCGACCGGTCATGATGTCGGCCAGCAGTTTCGCGGTGCCGCACGACATCGTCCACCCCATGTGTCCGTGACCGGTGTTCAGATACAGGTTCCTGTGACGCGTGCGGCCGATCAACGGCGTACCCTCCGGCGTCATCGGGCGCAGACCGGCCCAGTAGGACGGACTGTCATAGTCGGCGCCGCCGGGGAACAGCTCGCGTGCGGCCTGCCGCATGGTCGTGAAGTCGGCGGGTGTGTGGCGGGTGTCATAGCCGGCGAATTCCGCAGTTGCAGTAAAGCGCAGCCGCCGGCCAAAACGCGCCCACGCCACGAGGTTGTTCTCATCGACGCCGCCAAGATCCGGCGCACGGTGATCCGGCCCGATCGGGAAAGTGGCCGAGTAGCCCTTTACCGGATACACCGGTAGCCGATAACCCAAGCGACGCGCAAGAATTGGCGACCAGGAACCGAGCGCCAGGACGAACTCGTCACCTTGCACGAGTCCCGCCGGCGTATGCACGCCGACTATCTGGTCGCCTGACGCCTCGATTGCGCTGATCGGCGTGTCGAATTCGAAACGCACGCCAAGGCCTTCGCACGCCGTCTTCAAGGCGCGGGTGAAAAGGTGCGCATCGCCGCTTTCGTCGGTTGGGCAATAGATTGCTCCGGCAATCCTGTCACGCGCAGCGCCAAGCGCGGGTTCCTGTGCGACGACCTGTGCCGCATCGAGCGTTTTGAGCGGCAGGCCGTTGTCCTTGAGGATCGACATGTTCTGCGCGCCTCGCGCAAAAGATGCTTCGTCGCGATAGAGATATAACAGGCCGCGGCTGATGCGGTCGTATTGCAGGTTCTCGGCGGCGGTCAGCCGTTGCAGTTGCGTCTGCGCGTAGCGGCAGAGCGTGACCTTGCGCGTCGTGTTCACCCGGGAGCGCTCCGCCGTGCAGTTTCGCAGGAACTGGAGGCACCAGATCCACATGCGCGGGTCCGCGTTGAGCTTCAGGCGCAGCGCCTGCCCTTCGACGAAGAGCGACTTCAGCAGGATTTTCGGCGCACGCGGAGAGGCCCATGTATACGAATGTCCCGGCGCAACCAACCCAGCGTTGGCAAAACTGGTCTCGAGCGCGACGTCCGGCTGGCGGTCGATCACCGTGACCTCGCGGCCCTCTTTCGCGAGGTACCAGGCGGCCGTGACGCCTGCGATTCCGCCCCCCAGCACTATGCTTTTCATGCGTGACTCCCATGCAAAGCTGTCGGCTGGAGTTAGCGTGTCGACCAGAGTTGGCGCTTTAGCGCTTACTCTGGTCCCATAGCGCTTACTCCAGCCCCATAGCGCGTTACTCCGATCCCATGCAGAGCACTTACTCCAGCCCCATGCAGAGCTGTCGGCCGGAGTTAGCGCTTTAGCGCTTACTCCGGTCCCATGCAAAGCAGCTAGCCGTTCAAATATAGCGCTGCCGACACGTTGGATGGTGGTTTATACGCGGATACCCTATCCCGTCCGATGTGCGTCGAGACCTATTATGAAAGGATCACTTTCGTCGCGGCGCTGCGATGAGCCTGCCAGACAAGCCATTGATCCAGCACGCACGTTTTCGTCCGCTTTCTGATGTCACCGGTCTATCCGCGTGGCGGATCGCTTCGATCCCTTTCACAATAAGGAGTGACTAACATGATTGCTCGGAAGAATGGCACGCCCGACGCAGTTCGCGTTTTGCGGCGAACAACCATCGCGGCCATGGCCGCTCTGGCCGTGCTCGCCGGCACGATCCCCGGTTTGGCGCGAAGCCAGGGCGCCACGCTCAAGATCGGCGTGCCCGTGCCGCTGTCGGGCAGCAGCGCCAATGCCGGCCAGGACATCGTCAACGGCGCCAAGCTGGCCGCCGCCAAAATCAATGCGGCCGGCGGCGTGCTCGGCAAGCAGATCGAGCTAGTGCCGGAAGACGACGCCTGCGACGCGCAAACGGCGGTACAGGCGGCGCAGAAACTTGTCGATGCAGGCGTCGTTGCAGTGGCCGGCGGCTACTGCTCCAGCGCGGCGCTGCCGGAATTGACGACATTTCACCGCGTCGGCATTCCCTACGTGATGGACGCATCGACCAATCCCAAGCTGACCGAGATGGGCTACGCGAACGTGTTCCGCACGATCGGCCGTGACGACGAGCAGGGTCCGTTTGCGGCCAGCTTCATCAAGAACTTCCTGCACGCGAAACGTGCGGCGGTCATCAACGACAACACGACCTATTCCAAGGGCCTCGCCGACAACACGGTGGAAGCCCTGAAGAAGAACGGCGTCGATGTCGTCTATGACGATGCGATCACGCCCGGCCAGATGGACTACTCGCCCACGCTGACCCATGTTGCCTCACTGAAGCCGGACGTCATTTATTACACTGGCTATTTCGCCGAAGCCGGCCTGATGGTGAAGGAGGCGCGACAGCTGGGCCTGAAGATGACGCTGATGGGCGGCGACGCCACCAACGACCCCACACTGATGAAAACAGCCGGCCCCGCGGCCGACGACATGGTCATCACCACAGCGCCGCTGGCGCAGTTCCTGAGCGCCGCGCACGGCTATGTCGACGACTATACGAAGGCCTACGGACAAGCGCCCGGCCCCTATTCCGTCTACGAATACGATGCCGTCGGGGTCACCGCAACAGCGATCGCGAACGCAAAATCGACGGCGCCCGCGGCGATCAGTGCTGCCCTGCACAAGATCTCGGGTTACCAGGGCGTGACCGGGACGATCGGCTTCAATCCGAAAGGTGACCGCAGCAACGCGGTGTATATCGTCATCATCGTGCGCGGCGGCAATTTCACGCCCTACCAGCGGCTCGATGCAGGCGGACACTGGGTGGCGATGAAGTAGGCTCTGTCGCGCGCTGCGCCCGGCCATGAGCACCTTCTTCCAGTTCGTCGTCGAGGGGCTGACCACCGGCTCTTTCTATGCCCTCGTCGCCCTCGGCTACACGATGGTCTACGGGATTATCCGGCTGATCAACTTCGCTCACGGCGACTTGTTCATGGTTGGTGCGTTCGTCGGTTGGACCGCTTTGACCGTGCTGGCCGCGGCGCACCTGCCGCTCGCCCTGGCGTTGCTGATTGCTCTCGTCGCCTCGATGGCGGTCACCGGCGCCCTTGGCCTCGCCATCGAGCGGCTGGCCTACCAGCCGCTGTTGCGCGCGCCGCGGCTGTCGATTCTGATCACGGCGCTCGGCGTTTCTCTCGCGCTGGAGAACGGCGTGCTGCTGCTCTACGGCGCCGGCTTCGACACCTATCCGCATGTGCTCAGCCAGACAGGATTCGATCTGCTCGGCGTGCGGGTCAGCTTCACACAGATAGGCATCATCGTGGCGAGCCTCGCGCTGATGCTGGCGCTGTATTTCTTCGTCCATCACACCTTCCTCGGCACGGCAATGCGCGCGCTGGCGATCGATCAGGACGCGGCACGTCTGATGGGCATCAATGTCGAGCGGCTGATCCAGCTGACCTTCCTGCTAGGTTCGGTGCTGGCCGCCGTGGCAGGTGTCATGGAGGGGCTCTACTACACGCAGATCAATTTCTTCATGGGCTTCGTGCTGGGTCTTCGTGCTTTCACCGCCGCCGTTCTCGGCGGCATCGGCAACATTCCTGGTGCGATGGCCGGCGGCATCCTGATCGGCCTGCTCGAGGCCTTCGGCGCCGGCTATGTCTCGTCGCAGTGGACCGATGTGCTGGTGTTCGGCGTGCTGATCGGTGTGCTCGTGATCAAGCCGACTGGCTTGTTCGGCGAACGCGTCGTCGAGAGAATGTAGACCATGGGCGCGCCGCAAGCTTCAGCGCGTTGGCGCCGCCCTGCGGCCGGCGCAGGTCTTCTTGTCGCCGCCGTGGCGCTGCCGGCTGTCGCCAGCAGCTATATCGTCGATGTCGGCCTGACCATCGCCACCTATTCGATCCTCGGCCTCGGGCTGAATATCGTGGTCGGTTATGCAGGGCTGCTGGATCTGGGCTATGCAGCCTTCTTTGCAATCGGTGCCTACACGACGGCGCTGCTGGAAACACTGCTGCACTTCTCGTTCTGGGAAACGCTGCCGTTCAGCCTTGCGTTTGCCGGCGCTTCGGGCATCGTCATTGGCTACCCGACACTGCGGCTGCGCAGCGACTACCTGGCGATCGTCACGCTTGGCTTCGGCGAGATCACGCGCATCATTGCCACCAACCTTCGGATTACAGGCGGCCCGAACGGCATCTACGGTATCGACAGCCCCAGCCTGTTCGGTTACGAGATCAGTTCGCCCCATGCGGTCTACGAACTGGGCATCGCGTTCCTCGTGCTGGTGCTCGGGTTCGCGATCCGGCTCGGCCAGTCGCGGCTCGGCCGCGCCTGGACCAGCATCCGCGAGGACGAGGCGGCTGCCGAGGCCGTCGGCGTGCCGACGCTGCGCGTCAAACTGCTTGCCTATGTGATGGGCGCATTGATCGGCGGTTTTGGCGGCAGCCTGTTCGCTGCGCGTTTCGGGACGATCGACCCGACCGGCTTCACCTATCTGCAGTCCGTCACGATCCTGATCATCGTCGTGCTTGGCGGTCGAGGGAGCATTCCTGGCGTGATACTCGGCGCCGTCATCGTTGCCGGCCTGCCCGAGATGCTGCGTTTTCTCAACCTTTGGCGCATCTTCGGGTTCGCGATCGGGCTGGTGATCCTGATGCTGCTCCGGCCGCAAGGCCTGTGGCCGGCGCCACTGCGCCGCGTGGCGCCGCCACGCGAGGGCGCGGTCGCCGCAAAGCCCGCGCCCCGGGAGAGCGTCACCGATGCAATCCTGCTCGAGGTGCGCAACATGCAGCGCCGCTTTGGCGGGGTGCTGGCGGTCGGCGACGTCAGTTTCACGGTGCGCCGCGGTGAGATTCTCAGCCTGATCGGCCCGAACGGCGCCGGCAAGACCACAGTGTTCAATTGTCTTACCGGCGTGACCCGTCCGACCGGCGGTCAGGTTCTCTGGCGCGGCGCCTCGCTGGTTGGCGGAGCACCTCATCGCATCGTCCATCGCGGCATCGCGCGCACCTTCCAGGGCATCCGCCTGTTTGCCAACATGACTGCCTTCGAGAACGTGCTGATCGGCATGGATCATCGGCTCCGGGCTCAGTTGATCGCCGAGCTGCTCGCGCTATCCTCCGCTCGTTCCGAGGCGGAAAATCACGCGACAGAGGGCCTCGGCTGGCTCAGCTTCGTCGGCCTCGGCGCCCGGGCGGGCGAACGCGCGGCCGACCTGCCCTATGGCGACCAACGCCGGCTGGAGATCGCTCGTGCGCTCGCCAGCAACCCGCATCTCCTGTTGCTGGACGAGCCGGCAGCGGGAATGAATCCGACCGAGAAGCACGCACTGATGGAATTGATCCGGCGTATTCGGGATCTTGGCGTGACGGTGCTGCTGATCGAACACGACATGATGCTGGTGATGGGCGTGTCGGACCGGATCATCGTCATGGACCATGGCGTCATCATCGCCGAGGGTCCGCCAATCGAGATCCAGGCCGACCCGCGTGTGATCGACGCCTATCTCGGTACAGCCGGGATAGACGAAGCGGCCGACGATGCCGCCGGGGAGAAATCGCTGTGGGACTCCTAGAAATCCGCGATCTGCATGTGAGCTATGGGAACGTAGAGGTTCTGCATGGCATATCGCTGGATGTCGCGGAAGGTGAGATCGTGGCATTGCTCGGCAGCAACGGGGCGGGCAAGACCACTACACTACGCGCCATTTCCGGCCTGATTCGCCCACGTGCTGGACAGATCGTGATGGCCGGGCACACGCTCGCCGGACTGCGGGCTCACCAGATCGTGGCCCTGGGTCTCGGTCATGTGCCGGAAGGCCGTCGCATGTTCGGGGCGCTGACAGTCCAGGAAAATCTGCGGCTCGGCGGCTATCTGATCCGGGCCGACGGCGCCTTGCTGGAACAGCGGATGACCGAGGTCTATCAGACTTTCCCGCGGCTCGGAGAGCGACGCAGCCAGTTGGCGGGCACGCTCAGCGGTGGCGAACAGCAGATGCTGGCAATCGCGCGCGCCCTGATGCTGCGGCCACGTGTCGTCGTGCTGGACGAACCGTCCATGGGACTGGCGCCGAAGCTGGTCCGGGTGATCTTCGGCATGATTGCCGACATCTGCAACGAAGGCACCTCGATCCTTCTCGTCGAGCAGAACGCACGGCAGGCACTGCGCATCGCTCATCGTGCCTACGTGCTGGAAAGCGGCCGCATCGCGCTTGCCGGCCCTGCCAGGGATCTGGCGCAGGATAGCCGGGTTCGCGCAGCGTATCTGGGCGGCAGCGCCGGAGCGACAGAGTGACAAATCGCGTTGACACGCCCCATCCGGACAAGGTCGATGCCGATCTGTTTCTTCAATGAAGTGTTGGCGATTGCACAGAAAAAACTGGGTTCCCGGCGAACACTTCAGCGTGGACCACACCCTCATACAGCCTTGGTCTGGCCACACCATGCGCACATGCAACTGCGTGTGGCGGCCAACCTTCCTGAGTTCGGCATTCAAGCTGATCGAAGAGCCTGAGTGTCAGGCGACGGACCACCAATCGCAATCTTGCGATGTTCAATCTGCGCCTCGGCAACAAGCGGCTTGGCCGTAGTGTAGTCAGCCTGGAAGTCGGGGATCACACATGAAGTAAGGGAATCGAAAAATGAAAAATTTCCCCAAAGCCGGGTTTGCGGTTCTACTTGGCGCGTCAATCGGCTTCGCCATTCCAGCGACGGCTCAGCAGGATAGTCTGTCGGTTTCGTACACCGAAGGCATGCGTCCTCCCAAAGGCTATGCACGCCCGCCTTTTCACATAAAGCCGGGTGTCAGCACTGCCACGCCAATCGGTCTGGCACCCGCTACAGTGCGGCATGCCTATGGTTTTGACGAAATTTCCAATCAGGGTGAAGGCATGGTGATTGCCATCATCGATGCTTATGATCAGCCGAATATCGAATCTGACCTTGGCGTATTCAGCTCCACGTTCGGTCTGCCGTCATGCACGACTCCCAATGGCTGTTTCCGCAAGATATACGCGAGCAGCAGCAAACCGAGGACCGATGCCGGTTGGGCAATCGAAATGTCTCTTGATGTCGAGTGGGCACATGCGATTGCTCCCAAAGCAAAGATCTTGCTGGTTGAAGCAGCGACGAGTCGCTTCAGCGATCTGATGAAGGCAGTCGATGTGGCAATGCAGAATGGCGCATCGACGGTTTCCATGAGCTTCGGGGCGAGCGAATTCAGTTCGGAGACCACCTATGACAGTCATTTCAACAATAACAATCACCCTGGCGTGACCTTCCTGGCGTCGTCAGGGGATAGCGGTTACGGTTCTGAATACCCGGCTGCTTCGACATACGTCGTTGGTGTTGGCGGCACTACCCTTAATGTCGATCCGTACGGCAATTACATCGGCGAAACCGCGTGGAGCGGGAGTGGCGGCGGTCTTAGCGCCTATGAGACAGAACCGGCTGGCCAGGCTGCATGGCCGTTACCTTATGCTGGAAAGCGCGGCATTCCGGATGTCGCTTACAACGGCGATCCAAATACCGGATTCGCCGTCTATGACTCTGTCAGCTACCTCGGGCAATCAGGCTGGTTTAAAGTGGGCGGTACCAGTGCGGGAGCACCGCAATGGGCCGGACTATTTGCAATCGCCAATTCCATGCGCGTTGCCGCTGGAAAATTAAAACTTTCTGCCACCTATAACACACTCTATAGCATTGGCAAGACTGCCTACTACAACGCCTACAATGATGTCACGACTGGCAGCAATGGCAGTTGTGGCGCCATTTGCAACGCTTCAGGTGGTTATGATTATGTTACTGGATTCGGATCACCGCGCGCTGCTGGCGCTGCTGGGTTAGTGCAGAACCTGCTAAGCCAGCCTTGAACACCATGGTTCTTGTGGCGACGTCACGCGTGTGATTCGGTCGAGCGGGTGGTTCTCCGGCACCGTCCGCAAAGGGAGCCTCTGCCTGTCGGCGATCGGTGACACGCGGCGGCAAGCGTCGCCTTCCCGCTGTTACCGTTGTCGGCGGTCCAACTTACCGTCATTGGGCCTCTGGATCTATTGCGAACAGGAGAATAAATCGGAGCTGCGCAGAAAGGAAAGCAATTTAAATTGTGTGCAAAAATCGAGACTTTTCCAACGAGGACGGACCGAAACCATGACTGCAAATCGCCGCACCAGTCTGGATATCCGAAGACTTTCCCCAGCGCAATGGGCGCAAGCATTTCCCATCATCGCTCAATTACGCCCTCTGGATCTGGACGAGTTTCTGCGGCGAGCACGCCGGCAATCGTTTTCCGGCTACGAGCTTGTTGGAGCGTTTCAGGACAGCAAGCTCATTGGCGTAATCGGAATGAGGCCTGTCCATACGTTGGCGCGCGGGGCGCACTTGCACGTCGATGACCTTGTGGTCGACGCTCAGGCGCGCGGAAGCGGCGCAGGTCACGCCCTGCTGGAATATGCGCAAGCCGATGCGCGTGCTCGCGACATGACGGCGGTGTTTCTCGACGCGCGGCAGGAGGCGATTGCTTTCTATGAGCACGAGAGCTATGTGTTCCACCCCTCTCCCTCCATGAAGAAAGTTCTCTGATCCTCCTGGCTGCAAAACCGCAAGCAGACCGTCAGGCATATCGAAACCGTTTTTTCAATCCGGCTCGCCCCGCGCTTCGCTACTGGACTTCGCTACTGGACCAGGTTCGCAATGTCCCGGCCAAGATCGGCGTAAATCGCGTCCCTGGCGGGTTGCGAAGCGTGCGATGCCATGAGGAATGCCGCAACGATAATCGTATGTCCATCTCGTCCCGTTACGATGCCGATATCGTTATATGCTGCCGTCATTCCAGAGACGCTTTCCGATGTCCCGCATTTATCGGCCAGTCGGATACCGTCGGGAATGCCGTTTCTCAAACGACGAGGGACCGTTTGCGCATACAGCAGCCCAAGCAGGTATCGCGTCGACTCGGCAGAAAGCAACTGGCCCTGCCAGAGTGAGCGGAGAAAACTAACCGCGGCCTGCGGCGTCGTTCGGTTGCGCGGGTCGGCCAGATAAGCCGAGTAGCCGTCTCTCAGCCTCCGGTCACGCGCGGCGGCAGTCTCGTGTGCCGGCGGCGTGACGGCGGCACCGAGGTTATTGAAGATACTCGACACCGTCCCCTCGTCCATGTCGATGCGCATACCGGTGATGCCGTGCCCGGTCAGAAAAGCAGTCGCTACCTGCGGGCCGCCGATGAGCTTTACTAACGCGTCAGCGGCCGTATTATCGCTATGGCTCACCGCGTCCTCCAGCAACTGCCTCACGGTGAAAGACATTCGCTCACCTTTGAAATTGTCGCGGATGGCGCTCGCGCCGTTGCGCAGGTCTGCACGTGTCAAAGTCACGGTTTGATCCAGCGAGAGCCGACCACTCTCGATTTGATGGAGAACCGTCGCGCCAAGCGGCGCCTTGAAGACGCTCATCATCGGATACGCGCGGTCCGCGTTCACTTCCCAATGAGCGCCGCTCTGCAAGTCGACAACCGAAACACCCAGCACGCCAGGTTCCGCACGCTGGGCAAGCGCGTCGAGTCGACTCTGCATGCTCCTGGCCAGACTTGTTTCGACGCGCGGATTCAGGGTCTGCGTGGCCTCGCCGACTGGCGACAAGCAGGTCAAAACAGCTGAGACAGCCACTGCTAGCTTGCTCAATCTTTTCACGTCATATCCTCGTTGCAGATTGCTTGTTCTGAAGACGCGCTATTGACGGCGCGAAATGTAACTATGCACCTTGCGCGCATCATCAGGATAGACGGGGAAAGCTTATCTTCAGCTTAATAGCAGCCGGCTCGCTCGCAGCCACGCAAACCGCCTGTCGGCTCTTCTGCATGCATGGATTTATCCATCCGGCATTGCGGCAGTAAACTGGCAAGATGGTTTCGCCAAGGAGAACATCATGCGTCTCGTCGACTGGAACATTCAGTGGGGACGCGGTGTGGATGGCCGCGTCGACCTCGTTCGCATCGTGCGCGAGGCACGGGCGCTGTGCGATTTCGACATTCTGTGCCTGCAGGAAGTCACGCGCGGCTTTCATCGCGGGCCGGCGCAAGGCGGATTGGCTGGCGGCCCTTCTGCCGATCAGTTCGCCGAGCTTGCCGCATTGCTGCCGCACGCGACCGTGCTCGATGCGATCGGCTCCGATCTTCCGCCGCTCGGGGCCGCGCGAGATCGGCGCCAGTTCGGCAATGCGATCGTGAGCCGGCTGCCAGTCAGGCAAGTGCTGCGTCATTCGCTGCCTTGGCCCGCCGATCCCGCCGAACCGTCGATGCTGCGTGTCGCGCTCGAAGCAGTAATCGACACCGATGTCGGTCCGTTGCGCATCATCACGACGCATCTCGAGTTCTACTCCGAAGCACAACGGCTGGCGCAAGTGGCGAGGCTGCACGAAGTGCACAAGGAAGCATGCGACCATGCCCACCGTCCGGCAAAAGCGGAAAAGCCGGACAGTCCGTTTGCCGATACCGCGCGCCCAATGAGCGCCATCATATGCGGCGATTTCAACAGCGCGTTCGCAGACTCCGCCTATTGCAGGATGCTCGAGCCGATTGCCGGCGCGCCCGCCTTCGCCGACGCGTGGACCTGTGCGCACCCAAACGCCCCGCGCGCCGCGACAGTCGGTCTATACGATCACGAGCAATGGCCCGGCGGACCGTTCGCCTGCGATTTTGTCTTTGTCACCGAGGATCTGACGCCGCACATCGTTGCTTGCGACGTGGACCAGAATAGCCGCTCGTCCGATCATCAGCCGCTGTGGCTCGAGTTGCAGTGATCCGCGAAATTGCTACGCGATGTGTGCCGCGAAGCCGGTCCGATCCGGAGAAATATCGGCTCGCAACGTGAGTTCCGGAATCTCGTACGCGCCGGCATTCTGCGGGCGAAATGGGATTGGCTCGGTCTTCCTGAGATCGTCGAGACGCTGGCCGAGCGCGTCGCAAATCCTTGCAAATTTGGCTGCGTCAACCCGGCCGGTCCGATAGGTCACGAACGGCGGCAAGACGTCGAAGCCGGGGTAATACAGGATCCCATGCTGGATGGGGAACAAAATGTCGTCTATGGGGCCGTTGATACCGCGCGGGCCGTAATGCGACTCCCATCCGCCCGCAGTGACGATCAGCATCGCCCGTTTTCCTGCCAGCGTGCCTTCCCCATAGCGGTCGCCCCAGCGTGCGTCGGAGTGCTCTCCTACGCCATACGCGAAGCCATACGCATAGACGCGTTCCACCCAGCCTTTGAGGATCGCCGGCATCGAGAACCACCACAGCGGAAACTGCAGAATGAGCGCATCCGCCCACCGCAGCTTGTCCTGTTCGAGTGCGATGTCCTCGCTCTGCAAACCGTTCTCGAACGCATGCATGGACTCGAGGGATGGATCAAAGCGCTCGTCGGTCCGCCTGTCCGTGCTGTCGTCCGCATCGAGCGAGGCTTTCCACTTCATTGCATACAAATCGGAAACCTGGACGACGTGTCCGGCATCCTCGAGGCGTTTGACCGAAAAGTCCTTGAGCGAGCCGTTCAATGACTTCGGTTCGGGATGGGCATAGACGAGAAGAACATTCATGGTTGAACCTCCATTGCTAGAAGAGCGCAGGATAGGTTTTTGTCCGGTATATTGGAAATGAATTTCTGATATTTCAGGTATTAAGATGAATAATCTCAGGCGGCTGGACCTCAACCTGCTGGTAACGCTCGATGTTTTGCTCTCCGAACACAATGTGACCCGCGCAGCACAACGTCTGAACTTCTCTCAACCGTCGGTGAGCGTTCATCTCGCCAAGCTGAGGGATGTCCTCGGCGACCCGCTGCTGCTGCCCGGGCCGCGAGGAATGCGGCCCACAGCGAGGGCCGAGGCGTTGCGCGAACCTTTGCGGCAGGCACTGGATGCGCTCGAGCGCGCGGTATCGCCTGCCAGTCCTTTCGATCCGGCCGAGGCCGGTCATACGTGGCGTGTCGCCGCTGCCGACTACGGCGAATCGACAGTCCTGCTGCCGGCTTTGGCCGGCTTGCGCTCGGCGGCGCCGGGTACCCGGCTGGCGGTGCTGGAGATTGTTCCGTCACGCATCGCCAAACAGGCGGAACAGGGGGAGATCGATCTTGCCTTTCATACCAGCGAGGACGCGCCTGCCGGACTGCATCGGCGGGCGCTCTTCAAGGAACGGTATGTTCTGGCAGGCCGCGCAGGTCACCCGCGCCTGAAGCGCCGGCCAACGCTTGCGCAATTCTGTGCACTCGATCACGTGGTCGTGTCGCAGGATGGCGGAGGGTTTCGCGGCGTCACGGATCAAGTGCTCGCGGAGGCAGGCCTCGCGCGCCGCGTGGTGCTTTCCGTTCCGCACTTCCTGTTCATGCTGTCGGTCCTCGCGAGCACGGACCTCGTGGCGATGCTGCCTGCGCGCCTGGTTCGCGACAACAGTGCGCTGCGGGTAGTCGAGCCGCCTGTCGATATACCGGGCTACGAGATGGCTATGCTCTGGCATGAGCGCTCCCATCGCGACCCGGCGCATCAATGGCTGCGTGAGTACATCGCAAGCTCCGTGTGACGATTGCCTACTGTGCCGATCGCCGCCGCCACGACCCATGCGGCAACTCGACATCGCGCCGCGCCGCGGCCAGCCCTTCGGCGAGGCCCGCGCGGTCCAGCGGAATGCAGTACACCGGCTTGGCGCGCTCGAAGCGCCAACTCTCGGCGAGCGTGCCCGCATCGACAGGATCGAAACCGAACTCATCGAGCAGCGCGCTCACCACGCGCCTCGCCTCTTCGTCGTCGCCGGCGAACGGCAACGCGCGGCGCTTCGGCGTACCGGCCGGCTTGCCGTCCGTTTCCAGGTCCTTCGCGAGGATCGCGTTGAAGGCCTTGACCACTTTGGCGCCCGGCAACGCGGCGGCCATCATCTGACTGGTGGTGGTCGTGTGCTGGTCGAGCGCTTCGATGTGGCCGTCGTGCCCAGGGTAGTGGTTGCAGGTATCGATCACGATCTTGCCGTCGAGCGCCGCCGCCGGCAGCGCCTGAATATTCCTGAACGGCACGGCGACCACCACGACGTCGCCGAACTTCGCGGCGTCTTCAGCGGTGCCGAGCGCGCAGCCGAGCGCGGCGGCCGTACTGGTCAAGGTCAGCGGATCGCGGGAATTGCTGATCATCACCTCATGACCGCGGTTCCTTGCCAGGGTCGCCAATGCGCGGCCGATAAAGCCCGCGCCGAGAATGCCTATCTTCATTGCTCACACTCCATGAATGTCTGAGGGTCGCTCGGTCGAGCGCTTGCTCCTCGGTGAGCACACTATGATTCAAAACCTCAGCAAGATAAACGCGCATAATTTGCCGACTGTCGAAACCACAGGTGGGGAATAATGGATCGTTTGACCAGCATGGCTGTATTCGTAAAAACCGCCGACAGCGGCTCGTTCGCCGCGGCGGCGCTCGCGTTCGGCATCTCGTCGCAGATGGCGGGCAAGCATGTGAGCACGCTGGAAGAGCGCGTCGGTGCACGCCTGCTGAACCGCACGACGCGGCGTCAGAGCCTCACCGAAATCGGCCAGATCTTCTACGAACGCTGCAAAGCGCTGCTCGCCGACGCGGAAGCTGCGGAATCGGTCGCGCAGGATCTGTCGTCGTCGCCGCGCGGCCGTTTGCGCATCACGGCGCCGGTCACATTCGGCGCCTGCTGTCTCGCACCGCTGATTACGCGCTATCTGCAAGCCAACCCCGAAGTGCGGGTCGAGTTGTCGCTGACCGACCGCTTCGTCGATCTGATCGACGAGGGGTATGAGGCGGCGATTCGTTTGGGTTCGCTGTCGGATTCGTCGCTGATCGCGCGGCCGCTGATGCCCTACCGGCTAGTGGTGTGTGCGGCGCCCCGCTATCTGGCCGAGCGCGGCGTGCCGCAAACGCCGCAGGAGCTGGCGGACCACGAGTGCCTGAGCTTCGTCTATACCGCACAACCGGTCGACACCGAATGGCGTTTCAGCGACACGCACGGCGAACAGGCCGTGCCGATCTCGGGCCGCTTTCAGGCCAACGACATGAAGGCGCTGCAAGCCGCCGCGCTCAACGGCGGCGGCGTGATTCTCGGGCCCGAAGTGGCCGTGAGAGACGACCTCGCCGCGGGCCGGCTGGTGCGTGTGCTAGCCGACTACGAAGCGCCTGCGCGGCCCATGCAGCTGGTGTTTCCGGCGAGCCGCGCGACACCGAAATTGCGCGCGTTCATCGATCAGGTCGTGGCTGAATTCGGGCCGGATACGGTGTGAGGCGACGCGGCGAGGCGAGGCAAGGCCGACTGGCGCTCCTGCGCCGCGCCTCCGTCGCTGCGTCGGCGTCACCCAATTGGCGCTTACTCTCCACCTGATTGCCGGTCATTCACCGCGAGAATTTCCGGCTTTGCCCGCTTTCCGCGCCGCACAAGGCAAAATACGGGTTTGCGCGCCCCGGCGGCGCCGCAAAATTCTGGAGAATCAGACGTCGGCGGAATATGCCGTCGACCAAGACGCACGACGGCGCCCAAAGGCCCGTCGCGTGCGACGCGGCAACAGGATGGCTCGTCCTTTAACAGAGCCCATCAGGAGCATTTATGACCGATTCGAACCCGTCTTTCCTCGGCAGGATTTCACTTGCCGTCAGCACCTTTTTCAGTATCCTCGGCGATGGCGAGTTCGCCGCCGGGGTCCTGCGCCTGCGCGATGGCGGCAGCGCTGCGGCCACCGCAGCGCCTACCCCGGCGCCCGCGCCTGCCGCGGCACCCGCCCCCGCCCCTGCTCCGCAGCCCGCCCCCACGCTGAAAGAAGCGAGCCCGGACGCCGCGCTCCAGCTGCTCGGCCTGCTGCAACGCGACGCGCGCTTCATCGATTTCGTCGAAGAAGACATCAAGGGCTTTAGCGACGCCGACATCGGCGCCGCCGCCCGCCTCGTGCACGACGGCTGTCGCGCGACGCTGCGCGAGCATTTCACGATCCGCCCGGTGCGCGACGAAGCCGAAGGCAGCCGCGTGACGCTGGCCGTTGGCTTCGACGCCACTGCGATCCGTCTGACCGGCAACGTCGTCGGCAAGGCGCCGTTCAACGGCAGCATCAGCCACCGCGGCTGGCGCGTCGACGAAGTGCGTCTGCCGAAGCTGACGGACAGCCACAACGCCCGCGTGATCGCGCCGGCCGAGGTGGAACTATGAGCGACGCACGCGACGAACGCGACACACTCGACGCACGTTATTCGATCGGCATCGACCTGGGCACCACGCACTGCGCGTTGTCCTATGTCGACTGCAACGCCAGCGACGGCGAGAAGACCAACCAGGGCGTCCTGCCGATCGCGCAACTCACCGGACCGGGCGCGATCGACAACCTCGACCTGCTGCCCTCGTTTCTCTACCTGCCGCATCCGGACGAACTGGCCTCGGGCGACCTGTACCTGCCGTGGACCGGCCAGCGCGAATTCGCGGTCGGCGAGTTCGCGCGCAGCCGCGGCGCGGCCACGCCGATCCGGCTCGTCTCGAGCGCGAAAAGCTGGCTGTGTCATCCGGGCGTCGACCGGCGCGCGGCGATTCTGCCCAACGACGCGCCGCCTGAAGTCGCGCGCGTGTCGCCGCTCGAAAGCTCGGTGCGTTACCTGACGCATCTGCGCGAAGCGTGGGACCACGCGCATCCCGACGCGCCGTTCAGCCAGCAGGACATCACGGTGACGATCCCAGCGTCGTTCGATCCGGCCGCGCGCGAACTGACCGCGGAAGCCGCCGAGGCCGCCGGCTACGGCCGCATGACGCTGCTCGAAGAACCGCAGGCCGCCTTGTATAGCTGGATTCAGAAGAGCGGCGGGCAGTGGCGCAAGCAGGTCAAAGTCGGCGACATCATCCTGGTGGCGGACGTCGGCGGCGGCACCACCGACCTCTCGCTGATCGCCGTGATCGAGCGCGAAGGCAACCTCGAACTGCATCGCGTCGCGGTCGGCGAACACATTCTGCTCGGCGGCGACAACATGGATCTCGCGCTCGCTCACGTGGTCGCGCGCAAACTCGCAGCGCTTGGCACCCAGGCCGACGCGTGGCAACTGCGCGCCCTCACCTACGCGTGCCGCGCCGCCAAGGAAACGCTGCTCAGCGATCCGGCGACCGACACCGTGCCGCTCGTCGTGCCGAGCCGCGGTTCGAAGCTGATCGGCGGTTCGATCCGCACGGAGCTGACGCGCGCCGAGTTGACCCAGACGATCCTCGAAGGCTTCTTCCCGCAAGTGGACAGCGCGGCGCGTCCGGTGAGCCGCACGCGTGCGGGTCTGACGCAACTCGGCCTGCCGTATGCGCAGGACGCCGGCATTACGCGGCATCTTGCGGCGTTCCTCGGCCGCCAGGTGGGCGCGCTCGCCGAACTCGAAGGCTTGCGCGAGATGGGCGCCGGAGGTACGGCGGAAGGCGCGAGCTTCCTGCATCCCACCGCGGTGCTGTTCAACGGCGGCGTGTTCAAGTCGCCGTTGCTGGTGGAGCGCATCCTCGGCACGCTCAACGGCTGGCTCGCGGCTGAAGGCGCGGCGCCGGCGCGCCTGCTCGAAGGCGCGGATCTCGATCTCGCCGTCGCGCGCGGCGCCGCGTATTACGGCTATGTGCGGCGTGGCAAGGGCGTGCGCATTCGCGGCGGCACGGCGCGCGCGTACTACATCGCGATCGAATCGGCGATGCCCGCCGTGCCCGGCCTCGAGCCGCCCATCGAGGCGCTGTGCGTCGCGCCGTTCGGCATGGAAGAAGGCACCGAAGCCGAGTTGCCGGCCCAGGAGTTCGGCCTCGTGGTCGGCGAGCCGGTGCATTTCCGCTTCTTCGGTTCATCGGTGCGCCGCCAGGATCAGGTCGGCACGCTGCTCGACTTCTGGGGGCCCGAGGAGTTGCAGGAACTGGAGGAGATCGAGGCGTCGCTGCCGGCCGCCGGCCGCACCGCCGGTGAAGTCGTGCCGGTGAAACTGCATGCGCGTGTCACCGAAGCCGGCACGCTCGAACTGGAAGCCGTGCCGCGCGGCACGGACGAGCGCTGGAAAGTCGAGTTCGACGTGCGCGGCAACGCCAATGCATGACCGCGATGAAGCGCTACAGCGTCGGGATTGATCTCGGCACGAGCAACACGGTGCTCGCCTATGCCGAGGCGGGCAGCACGGACATTCGCGTCTTCGAGATCGATCAGCTGGTGAGTCCCGGCGAGGTCGCCGCGCGCCCGTTGCTGCCGTCGGTGCGGTATCACGCGGCGCCGGGCGAACTGAGCGCGGGCGATCTGCAATTGCCGTGGAGCGACGCCAAGGCGGCAAGCGCGGCGAGCGGCGTGGCGAACGCGCCGGACCGTACCGGCACGGAAGAGCAGCCGGTCGTGGTCGGCCGGCTCGCGCGCACGCTCGGCGGCCAGGTGCCGGGCCGGCTGGTGGCGAGCGCGAAGAGCTGGCTGTCGCACGCGTCGGTCGACCGGATCGCGCCGATCCTGCCGTGGGGCGCCGCCGACGAGGTCCGCAAGGTCTCGCCGGTCGAAGCCAGCGCGAGCTATCTGGCGCACGTGCGCGCGGCCTGGAATCAGCGCTTTCCGGATGCGCGGCTCGAAGATCAGGACGTCGTGCTCACCGTGCCCGCTTCTTTCGACGAAGGCGCGCGAGCGCTGACGGTGGAAGCGGCGCGGCTCGCCGGCCTGCCCGCGTTGCGGTTGCTGGAAGAGCCGCAGGCGGCGTTCTACGACTGGCTGTTTCATCATCGCGAGAACCTGTCGAAGGAACTGGCGGACACCCGGCTCGTGTTGATCTGCGACGTCGGCGGCGGCACCACCGACCTCACGCTGATCGAAGTGCGAAACGTGCAGGCGCGCGACGGCGAGCCTGAATTGACGCGCATTGGCGTGGGCAACCATCTGATGCTCGGCGGCGACAATATGGATCTCGCGCTCGCGCATCTCGTCGAGGCGCGCTTGCCTCACGCCGGCAGCGAGCGCACGCGTTTATCGGCGGCCAGCCTGTCGCAACTGGTCGAGCGGTGCCGCGGCGCGAAAGAGCAACTGCTCGGCCGGGAAGCGCCCGACTCGGCTTCCATTACGCTGCTCGGCGCCGGGTCGAAGCTGATCGGCGGCGCGCGCACCGCGCAGGTGACGCGCGCCGAGGTCGAGCAGATCATCGTCGACGGTTTCTTTCCGGCGGTGGCGCCAAACGAACGGCCGGGGCGTCCGCGCGGCGCGATCGTCGAGTTCGGCCTGCCCTATGCCACCGATGCGGCAGTCACGCGGCATATCGCGGCGTTCCTGAGCCGCTTCGCCGCGCAGTCGCGCAAAGCGCTGGGTCTGTCTTCTACCGGCGAGAGCGAGCATGACGCGACGGACGACGCTCCCTTGCCGGTGCCCGACACGCTGTTGCTGAACGGCGGCGTGTTCCGTGCCGAAGCGTTGACGCAACGTCTCGCCAGCACCCTGGGCGACTGGCGCGGCGAGCCGCTCAACGTCCTGCATAACGACAATCCCGATGTGGCCGTCGCTCGTGGCGCGGTGGCTTTTGCCCTCGCCCGCGCCGGTCAGGCGCCGAAAATCGGCGGCGGCTCGCCACGCAGCTACTTTCTCGTGCTCGACGAAACCGGCGAAGGCAATGGCAAGGATGGCGGCGAGCAGAACGATGAAACGTCGCCGCGAGGCATCTGCCTGCTGCCGCGCGGCACGGAAGAAGGCCACGAGATCCTGATCGAGGACCGCACCTTTGCGCTGCGCCTCGGGCATCCGGTGCGTTTCCACCTGGTCTCATCGATCGCGGACACCGAATATCGGCCAGGCGAACTCGCCGATCTCGCGGGCGGCGACTTCGTTCGTCTGCCGCCGATCGCGACGATCGTGCAGCCGCGCGGAAACAGCAACGCGCGCGAAACGCCGGTGCAGATCGCTACGTCGCTGACTGAAGTCGGCACGCTGGACGTGCACTGCATCGAGATCGACAACCCCGCGCAGCGCTGGCTGCTCGAATTCCAGCTGCGCCGTGAAGACGCGCAGGTGCGGTTGTCAGCCGATCCCGCACAGACTCCGCATGCGGCGCTCGGTGAAGCGATCGAACAGATCGACCGCACCTTCGGCGCGCGCTCGCAGGACGTCGGCCCGAAGGAAGTGAAACGGCTGCGCGCGCAACTCGAACAACTGCTCGGACCGCGCGAAAGCTGGAACAGCGCGCTGCTGCGCGAACTGTTCGGCGCGCTGTGGGAGCGCGCGCGCCGCCGGCGGCGTTCGGCGGATCACGAGCGCCTGTGGCTGAATCTCGCCGGCTACTGCGTGCGGCCGGGTTTCGGCTACCCGCTCGACGAATGGCGCGTCGAGCAACTCTGGTCGCTCTTCGACGACGGCATTCAGTACGTGAACGAGAGCCAGGTCTGGTCGGAATGGTGGACGCTGTGGCGCCGCGCGGCGGGTGGCCTCGACGAGAGCGCGCAGCTGCGCGTGCTCGACGCGATGGCGTATCTGCAAAAGGCCGCTCAATCGCGTCACAAGCTGCCGTTCGATGTGTCGAAAACGGGCTTCACGGATATGCTCCGCTTGAGCGCGTCGCTCGAACGCATTCCTGTCGCGCGCAAGATCGAACTTGGCGAGTCCGTGCTGGCGCGCTTGAAGAAACCCGCTGAAAACCATCAGAGCTGGTGGGCGGTCGGCCGCATCGGCGCACGCCGGCCGTTCTACGGCAGCGCGCATAGCGTCGTGCCGCCCGAAGTGGCTGCGCAATGGCTGAACACGATCCTCGCGCTCGACTGGAAGAAGGTCGACCCCGCCGCGTTTGCCGCCGTGCAGATCGCCCGCATGACCGGCGACCGTTCGCGCGACCTGCCCGAGGCGTTGCGCAACACGGTCGTGCGCAGGCTCGAAGCGGCCAACGCGCCGCGCGCGTGGATCACCATGGTCGGCGAGACGGTGGAGCTCGATAACGCGGACGAAGGCCGTGTGTTCGGCGAGTCGTTGCCCGCGGGATTGAAGCTGATTGCGAGTTGAGGGTGGCGTGGGCGGCGCCAGCGAACGATATCGATCGCGCCGCCCTCTTCCGGCCGGCGTTCTGGTAAGCGAAAGTCATGCTCACTTCGCAACCGCGCTAACCGGTCCCGGCATCGTCCATATGCCGGATTTCATGGTGCGCCCCGCCATCGAACGAGGCGAACTGGTGCCGATACTCACAGATTGGCGCCCCGAACCACTCGAGTCTCGACAAACGCGCCTATCGGCGCCGCCTTGCCTCGAGCAAACAAACGCCTCCGCGCAAAACTGCTTAACGCGCTCCGCCGCCAGCGAGCAGGCTCTCGCCGGTTATCCAGCGCGCGTCGTCCGAGGCGAGAAATACGGCGACGCCCGCGATATCGTCAGGCTGCCCGATACGGCCGAGCGGAGTCTGGCTGACCGCCCACGTCTCGAAGTCGGAACCGACAAAGCCTGCGCTATGCGTGCCTTCTGTTGCAACCATGCCCGGATTCACCGAGTTGACGCGAATCTTCCGCGGTCCGAGTTCACGGGCTAGCACGCCGGTGATGCCGTCCACCGCGGCCTTCGTGCCGGTATAGACCGCGCTGCCCGCCGGCGTGATGCGGCTGACCAGCGAGCCGATGTTGATGATGCTGCCGCCTTCGCCGAGATGTTTCGCCGCCGCCTGCGTGACCAGCAGCAGACCCAGCACGTTCACATTGAAGTGTTTATGGAAGTGCTCTTCGGTGATGGCTTCGAGCGGCGCGAACTCATACACGCCGGAATTGTTGACGAGGATGTCGAGGCGGCCATACGTTTCGACCGCTGCATCGATGATGCCTTGCGCGTCCGCGGCTTTCGACACATCGCCCGCCACGGCAACCGCCTTGCCGCCCGCCGCGGCGATGGCGTCGACCACCGCGTCCGCGCCGGCCTTGCTGGACGCATAGTTGACTACCACCGACGCGCCTTGCGCCGCGAGGGCCTTGGCGATAGCAGCGCCGATACCTTTCGATGCGCCTGTCACAACCGCGACTTTACCTGCGAGCTTGCTCATGATCGTCTCCTTTGAGGTGGGGTTTGCGCCGACGCGCTGCCGCGAAGATTCGCGGGGCTGGCTTCGATGAAGCAGCAGATGCAGCGGCGCTGTCACAGCAGACACTGTAGGCAGGTAAGCCGGTGGGATAAAGCGGCTCAGAACGAATAGTTACGTCGGGTCAGGCGAACAATCGGATTTTGTTTGAAGCGGTGAATGGGTTATGGGGCGAGTGGGTTGCGGCGCCCCCTGCCCGTGTCCCTATCCCCTTCACGCCGGCTTCTTTACCGGCTGGACGTCAAGCCGTCGAAGAACGCTTGCGCGTTCGCGTCGAGCGTCTCGACGTGATATCCGCCTTCCTGCACGATGAGCGTAGGCAGCTTCAACGCACCGAGCTTGCCGCCGAGCTTGCCGAAGCCTTCGGTCGTGACGGCCACCATCGATTGCGGATCGTCTTTGTAGATGTCGAAGCCAAGCGCAATCACCAGCGCGTCAGGCTGAAAGCGCGCCACCACGCGCAGCGCCGTATCCAGTTGCTCGAAAAACACTTCTTCCGATGAGCCGTGCGGCATCGGCAGATTGACGTTGTAGCCCTCGCCTTGCGCAACGCCGCGTTCGTCTTCGAAGCCCGCCACCACTGGATAGAAATTGGTCGGGTCGCCGTGGATCGACACATACAGCACGTCGTCGCGGCCGTAGAAAATCTCCTGAATGCCCTGGCCGTGATGCATGTCGGTGTCCAGTATCGCGACGCGTCCGTATTTGCGCCGCAACGCCTGCGCCGCCACAGCAGCATTGTTCAGATAGCAGAAACCGCCGGCCGCCTCCGCGCGCGCATGATGGCCGGGCGGCCGGCACAATGCGTACGCTTCGCCCGCGCCGTCGAGGATCGCGTGCGCGCCGGCGAGCGCGCTTTGCGCGGACCAGTACGCGGATTCGTAGGTATGCGCGCCGACCGGGCAACTGCCGTCGGCGAGATAGCGCGCGGCTTGCGCGAGGATGCCGCGCAGCGGATTGTTCTCGCGGATATACACGTTCGACATCACTTCGTCGCCCCATTCCGCGGGGATCTTTTTCCATTCGCGATGCGCTTCTTCGAGGAAGCGCAGATAGTTCATCCCGTGCACTTCAGCGAGCGGCGCCGTGCCGAAATCCGCCGGTTCGCGCACGTCGAAGCCGAGCGTTCGGGCGGCTTCGACAAGCCGCAACGCACGCTCCGGCACTTCCTGCGGCGTGCGCATCTGGCCACGCGACAAATAACTGCGCGGATGGTGCTTCAACTGTGCGGGATGAAAAAACGTCTGCATGTTCCGGTTCCTTTCAATCAGCGTGCAGGCAGTGCCTCGGGTGCCTCAGGTGCATCCGCGCGACGGTGTTTCAGCGCATCCAGCGCGACGATGCAAAGCAGCGAAATACCTGCAAGGCAAGTGTAAAACACCGCAAGCGGCCACCATTGCCCGATGAACTTGTGCGCGAGCCACGTGCCCGCAAGCGGCGTCAGGCCGCCGGCAAGCGCGCCGCACACCTGGTACGAAAGCGAAATCGCGGAATACCGCACACGCACCGGAAACACGCCGCTGACAAAACCCGCGATCACCGAATAGAAGCTCGCCATACACACCACGGCGATCGCGATACCGGCGATCATCGACATGCGATGACCGCCTTGCACCAGTGTGAACATCGGATACGGCGAGAGCATCGCGCCCAGCGCGGCGAGCTTCAGGAAACGCGCGCCACCGAGCCTTTCAGCGAGCCACGCGGCCAGCGGCTGCGACAGGAACTGGATGATCGCGACCGCGAACAGGCAATCGAGAATCAGCGACTTCGACACGCCGACGTATTGTGTCGTGTACGAGATCATGAAGGTATTGGTGAAGTACACGCCCGCGATCCCGATCGTGTTCGCACCGATGCAGAACGCCACCAGCGCGCCGGACGAACGGAACACTTCGGCGATCGGCAGCTCGACGGTACGCCGCGCCGCTTTCTCGCGCTCGAATTCCGGCGACTCGTTCACGCCGAGGCGAATGAAGATGCCGACCGCGAGCAGCACCGCGCTCGCCAGAAACGGCAGGCGCCAGCCATACGAAATGAAGTCGTCGTGCGGCATCGACGTCACCGCGCGAAACGCGATCAGCGAGAGGATCAGCCCAGCCGGGCTGCCGAGTTGCGCGAACGACGCGAAGAAAGTACGCCGCCCTTGCGGCGCATGTTCGCCGGCCATCAGCACCGCCCCGCCCCATTCGCCGCCCACCGCCACGCCCTGCACCACGCGCAGCAACACCAGCAGCACCGGCGCCAGCATGCCGACCTTGGTATAAGCCGGCAGCAAGCCGACGCACACAGTCGCCACGCCCATCATCATCAACGTGGTCATCAGCGCTTTCTTGCGGCCGATGCGGTCGCCGAGGTGGCCGAAGATCACGCCGCCGAGCGGCCGCGCGAAGAAACCGACTGCGAACGTCGCAAACGACGCCATCGTGCTGACGAACGGGTCGTGCGATGGAAAGTACAACTCGCCGAACACCAGCGCGGCAGCGGTCGCGTAAATGTAAAAGTCGTACCACTCGATCATCGTGCCGATGAACGCGGCGCTTGCCGCTCGCACGGGCTGACGGGTGGCGGTGGATGAAGCAGTCATGGCGGCTCCTCAGTCGCGATTTCCGGAAATCGGGGCATACGGTGAGGGGTTTTATCGCCAGCCATTAAACATTAGTCAAATTTCGTATTATTATCTCGACTATAAATATCGCTAATATCGAAGGTGATTTCATGACGCAACTGCGCGCGGACGTCACGCGTTTTCTGAACGACCGGCTCGACTGGAATCTGCTGCGCACCTTCCTCGTCATCATGCAGGAGCGCAGCGTCAGCCGCGCCGCGGCCCGCTTGCACCTGACGCAGCCGGCGGTCAGCCAGGCGCTCAAACGGCTGGAAGACACGCTCGAGCGCACGCTGATCCAACGGCGCGGGCCGCACTTCGAACCGACCCGCGCCGGCGAGGAGGTCTACCGGATCGCCAGCGATATTTACGGCCATATGTCGCGCCTCGAAACCGAGCTCGACGACCGCAGCGACGACATCACCGGTTCGATCCGCCTGCTGACGGTGAGCCGGATCGATTCGGGCGTCTACGACGAATTCCTCGCCGAATTCCACAAGACCTATCCGCGTGTCGACTTGCAGATCGAGGTGATGCGCTCGTCGGACATCATCTCGTCGCTCCTGCAGAAGACCGCCACCGCCGGTCTCGGCCTGTGCCGCACGCCCGTCGACAAACTCGAACAACGCTGCTTTCTGCGCCAACGCTATGCGCTCTATTGCGGGCGCCATCATCGGCTGTTCGGGCGGCACGCGCTATCGGTCGATCAGTTGCTCGCGGAGAATTTCGTGTCGTTTACCAGCGACCAGATCGGCGACAGTCTGTCGCCGCTCACCGTGTTCCGCGATCAACGCGGTTTCACCGGGCGCATCGTGGCAGCCTCGCCGAGCCTCGATGAAGTGCGGCGGCTGATCTTTGCCGGTTATGGCATCGGCTGCCTGCCCGAGCACATCGTGCGCGACGATCTTGCGCAGCAGCGCCTGTGGCGCCTGCCGCCGGAAGAAGGTCTAGTCGACGTCGATATCGACCTGCTGTGGCTTCGTTCGCGCAAGATGAATGCGGCCGAGCAGGCATTTCTCGACGGCATGGAGCGCACGATGCAACGTTACGCGCTGCCCGAGCGGCTCGCGCCACGTTGAAATCTGCACCGCCAGGCTCGCCAGCACCGCTAAAGCCCCTATCGTCTCCAGAACGCCCGACCACACGATAAAGCCCTCAGCTCGTTGTCCGCCGCGTCAGTTCTCAAACGCTCAGTTAGATGATTCCGCATTGCCGCTGTTCGTAGCACTGGTAAGCTCTATCCAGCCTTGCCGCCAAACGCGGCGACGGGCTACCAGTGCGATGCACCGCGTTTCCCAACACCACCGCAACATCTGCCGGCCGCGTTCGCGTGAGCCAGCCTGCCGAAGCAAGCACGGCACTCGCAAGCAACCATAGGCAAGCAATTGTCATCAAAATTCTCGCCAGCATTTGTGCATTCATCGTTCTTGCATCGGTCATCGCTACCACCAGTCTGCCAAGTGTGCCGGCAGTCCAGCCATGCATGCAAGAGTGGTTTTCATACCTGGACAAAAACTATTTCGACATTTCATCAGTCTGCTCCGGAAGAGTCGTGCGCAACCTGAAGATCAATGCGGACACTCTAACGAGTAGCATGGAGCGCAGCGGAATGCTATCCCTTTCAATGGATATAAAAAATATCTTGAATTTGTACAAACTTGAAAGCTTTGTTGGTGGGTATTCAAAATATCTTAAATGACGAAATGTCAGACTCGGGTGGAGTTGCAGATAAATCATGAAGAAATGGCTGGAGCTCTTTAGGTTCATGCGGGATGAACTCAATGCACGTGAAAAAATCCGATTTGCGTACGTGCTTATCGTCACAGTGGCATCGTCTGTGCTGACCGCGATTTCACCGGTCATACTCTCTGCGCTGACCGATCAACTTGTAGCGTTGCCGACGATAAAAGCGGCGTTTCCGATCAGTATACTTGCCTTGACAGTTGCCTACCTTGCATGCATTGGCATCAATCGACTCTCCAGCACCATATCGATGTACCTCCAGAGCATGTTGAGGATAGGTGTTGTCACCCTCCTTTCGACGAAGTATTTTCTCTATCTCTACCGGCAGGATGCAAGCTTCTTCTCACACAGAAACTCAGGTGAGCTGAGCCATGAAATCAATCAGGCAAACAATGATTTTTATCTTGTCATAAGAAATTTTGTGTTTAATGTTGCGTCTCCACTGATACAGCTGTTTTCTGCGTTCTTTGTATTAGTGCATTCCGGGAGCAGCATCATCGCACTAGCATTCTTGGTTTACGCGTTGCTTTTCATTTTAAATAACGTATTGCAGACAAAAAAACTGACTGCACTCAAAAATGACGTTATGGAGGCCGGGCGGAGGTCCTACTCTACGCTAGTGGATTCGATCGTGAATCTGTCTGTCATTCGGCAATATGGGACGCATGCCTATCTCGCTTCTCGATATAGAAACGTCCTGGATGCAGACAAGAAAGTGCAACTACGCTACTGGGGCACGAACATTACAATGCTCGCTGTCAATGCAGTTCTGTTCGTTGGACTTTTTTCCTTCTCGTTTCTCTGGGTCCTGCGCGGCGTTCTGGACGGACACGTTTCGCCCGGACACTTTGTCATGGTCGCATCATATATCATCATGCTGACGGCACCCATAGAGAGTCTTGGCAATGTGTTCAGCGAAATTAATCAGTCTTTGTTTACGTTGTCTGGCTTTGTTCGAAAAATCAAGATCGCAAGCCCGCTTGACAAGAAGGTTGACGTATTGAATCGATGTTCTCCCATCATTGAAATCCACAATATCAGTCTCTCCTACCCTGGCCAGAATACCGCGGCACTCAAAGCGGTTTCCATGGACATCGAGGCTGGACAGAAAATCGTCTGGACGGGTGAAAGTGGAGCGGGGAAAAGTTCCCTCATTAAAATATTAACCGGGCAGTATCGGCCTGATTCTGGGTGCGTGAAAATCTTCGGAAAAAATATTATGGACGTCACGCAGGCGTCACTGTGTTCGATCGTTGGATTGGTGGCGCAGGATGCGTTGATCTTCAAGGATACATTGCGCTTTAATATGCTTGTTGCAAACCCGGATGCATCTGATGAAGAAGTCAATGGAGCACTCAGAAAGGCGGGGCTGGCAAGCTTTCTGGATCAGTTGCCAGATGGACTGGATGCCATGCTTGGCGATCGTGGCGCAACGCTCTCTGGGGGGCAGAAGCAGCGGATTTCGCTTGCCAGGGTTTTTCTGAGAAAACCTGAAATTTTAATCGTCGATGAAGGCACATCCTCTCTGGATGTGCTAACCGAGCGAACCGTGATTGAGAACATCATGGAGGTTTTTGGCGAAAAAACGATTATTATGGTTTGTCATCGCGCCAGCGCCATGAGCTTTGCTGACAGAATATTTGTTTTCCATCAAGGCGAAATTGTTGATCAGGGCAGCAAGGAGCGCCTGTACACGAATAATCGCTATTTCGCAGATATCGTAAATCTATCTGCGCTCGATTTGTAAATATATCAATGTATTGAGGATCCGGTAGATATTTGCCGCACCTGCACGCTCTTTCCGTCTGCCAACTGACCGACAGCTGGGAGACGCGTCATCTGCTGATCTGCAAGCGCGATCCGAGCGCGATGCCGCGGCCGGACGGCAACCCCTTCGAGCAGTACGAGCCCGGCGCGCATATCGACGTGACCGGACCCTCGGGCGTCACGCGCTAATATTCGCTGTGCGGCGATCCGGATCAGCGTGAAACGCATCTGTTCGCCGTTAAGCGCGAAGACGCGTCGCGCGGCGGCTCGCGCTCGCTGCATGACGACGTCACAGTGGGCAGCGGATTGGGTTCTAAGCCGGAACCCCAGAAAATTCCGTCCCCCCAACTCTATCTTCAACCTGCAAGTTTCTTGATACGCTCGGCTAGGCGTCCGAACGCTTCATTCACGTACTCCAATGCCCTGGGTTCGGCGCCTAGCGCACGTAGGGCGCTTTTGAAGCTTTCCAGATCGGAAAGCCATTGCCGATGCAGCTTGTCCATCTCGTCGACTTGAGGCTGAAAGACTTGCAGGTTGCCGCTTCCAGGAAACGCCTGATAGCCGCGCTCAAGTGTCGCCGCCGTTGTCAGCAATTGAGTCGCCAGTTGCTTGTGCTGTTCGGGAAGCTGCGCCATGCCGTCATAGGGCCGCGATGCCTTGTTGCGTTCAGCTTCGAACGCCTCTTCCATAATGTGCCGTCCGGCAACCGCCCCGCGTAAAATGCCCCTCGCGTCGTCAACCCGAATCCATCAGCAATGTCCGTCTTCTACAATCGCAAGCAAATCACGGATTGGTTAGGTTCCCATACGGTAGCCAAAGCACGTGAGTACGCCCACGCTGTCTCCGAGGTGCGCTGGCGAAGCGCCGACACCCTGAGTGGCCAGGTGCAAGGCACGCGGACCCGTCCGTATGACGTGAGGGCGTATTTTCACGATATCGACGATCAGCGCGACATGTGGGTTGAAGGCGAATGTACGTGTCCGGTCGGCGTCGACTGCAAACACGTGGCCGCGCTGCTCGTCGCAAACCTCGAAAACATGCCGAAGCCGCAACCCGGTGTGCGCCCCGAATTGGTCAGCTGGCTCGAAGGTTTCCGCACGCGGCGCACGGCCGCTCGCCCCGCCGGCAAGAAATCAACCGATACCAGATCCACACATGCGCTCGCCTATGTCCTTTCATGGACGTATCACCGGCACCCCGAAGTCCAGCTCTACAAGGCGCGCCGGAGTGTCGACGGCGCAATCCGGACCATCGACGACTCGTGGAGCAATGTGGAGGCCGCGCTCGTCAAGCCACCGAAATTTGTGGCCGAGGAGGATCTGGCCATCCTGCGCGGACTGTGGCTCGGCCGTACTCGCGAGGATTACGGGCATTTTGTACTGCGCGGCGGGACGGGTGCTGCGGTCCTGCAAAAGCTGGTCGATACCGGCCGTGCTTTTGCCGCGCCCGTCGCGAACATCACGCCTGCCGCGTTGCGCCCCGGGCCAGCGCGTCGCGGGCAGGTCGAGTGGGAGCCGCAGCCCGATGAGCGTCTGCGGCCCGTCCTGCGGACTGATCCGCCCGCCACGATGGTGTTTGCTACCGAACCACTCTGGTACGTCGATGCAGATTCGGGAGAAGCCGGGGCGGTGGAATTGCCGTGGTCAACGCTGGATCTCGCCGATTACCTGTCGATGCCGCCCATTTCGCTCGCTGAGGCACCGCTGGTCGGCGCCGTGCTGCGCGAGATCGCGCCGGAGCTACCGTTGCCGCCCGCGCACGATGCGTCCGCAGTCCGCGTGATCGATACCGAACCCGTGCCGGTGCTGTCGCTCAACACGCTGCCCACCTATACGTCCGGCTGGGCACCACGATTGCAGACAGGCGTGCTGGATTTCGCGACGGTCAGCTTCGACTATGACGGAGTTAGACTTGATGCGAATGACGGCGCGACGTTGCACAGAACCGCGCATGGAGAAGTCGTCCAGCTCAGGCGCAACGCCGAAACAGAAAGACTGCGACTGGGCGAGATGAGCCGGGCCGGGCTCGTCAGGATTCCAGCGAATCGTGCATCTGGCCCGCTTCCGTTCCCGGCTGCCATGCTGGGTCTGAAAAACGCTGATGGCTGGCCCGATTTCATGCAGGGGACGTTGCCCTCCCTTCGTCAAAAGGGCTGGCACGTGGTCATGGCCGATGCGTTTCGTTTCAACGTGATCGAGATCGCTGCGATCGACGGCACGTTACATCAGGCGGGCGACGGCTGGTTCAATGTCGAGATGGGCATCACGGTCGACAATCGCACGGTGCGCCTCGAGCCGTTGCTGGCCGAGCTGTTCCGGCGCGACCGGCGCTGGCTTGCTGGCGCACTCGAAACTATTCCTGATGACGAACCGATCGAACTCAAGACTGACCGGGGTGAACGCCTGCGTCTGCGCGCCGATCGGCTCAAGCCGGTCGTACGTGTGCTGGTTGACCTGTTCGATACGGTCGGCGACGGCTCCCTGCGTATTTCAGAACTGGACGCGGGCCGGCTCGATGCGTTGAACAATACGGGCCGCTGGCAATTCCATGGCGACACGTCGATCCGCCAACTGGCGCAACGCCTGCAGGTTGCCCCCGGTTTGACCGAGGCGCGTGTGCCAGATGGATTGCAGGCCGAGCTACGTGTGTACCAGCATCAGGGGCTGAGCTGGATGCAGTTCCTGCGCGAACACAACCTCTCGGGTGTGCTGGCCGACGACATGGGACTCGGTAAAACCGTGCAGACGCTCGCCCATGTGCTGGCGGAGAAGGAAGCCGGCCGCCTTGACCGGCCCGCGCTGATCGTCGTGCCAACCACGCTGGTGCACAACTGGCGCGAGGAAGCGCAGCGCTTCGCGCCCGACCTGAAGGTGCTGGATCTGAATGGACCTGAACGCAGGGACCGCTTCGACCAGATCGGGGATCACGATCTCATCCTGACGACTTACGCGTTGCTGTGGCGCGACCAGGAAGTCCTTGCACAGCATGACTATCACCTGCTGATCCTCGACGAGGCGCAGTACGTCAAGAACGCAACCACCAAAGCGGCGGCGACCATCCGCGAACTGCGCGCGCGACACCGCCTGTGTCTCACCGGCACGCCGCTCGAGAATCACCTCGGCGAGTTGTGGTCGCAATTCGATTTCCTGCTGCCGGGATTCCTCGGCAGTCAGAAAGATTTTACGAAGCGCTGGCGCACCCCGATCGAGAAAGGCGGCGACACCGTGCGGCGTGATCTGCTCGCGCGCCGCATCCGCCCCTTCATGCTGCGCCGGCGCAAGGACGAGGTCGCGAAAGAACTCCCGCCGAAGACCACGATCGTGCGCACCGTCGACCTCGAAGGCGCGCAGCGCGACCTGTACGAAACGGTGCGCGCCGCGATGCACGAAAAAGTCCGGGCCGCCGTCACCGCTCAAGGACTCGCGCGCAGTCACATCATCGTGCTCGAAGCGTTGCTCAAGCTGCGGCAGGTCTGTTGTGATCCACGCCTTGTCAAACTGGAGAAAGCCTCCCGCGTCAAGGAATCAGCCAAACTCGACCTGCTGCTCGCCATGCTGCCGGAACTGATCGATGAAGGCCGCCGCGTGCTGCTGTTCTCGCAGTTCACCGGCATGCTGGCGCTGATCGCCGACGCACTGGAGAAGGCCGCCATCCCGTACGTCATCCTCACCGGTGACACTACCGATCGCGTGACGCCCGTGCGGCGCTTCCAGCAGGGCGAAGTGCCCCTCTTCCTGATCAGCCTGAAGGCCGGCGGCGTCGGTCTGAACCTGACCGCAGCCGACACCGTGATCCACTACGATCCGTGGTGGAACCCCGCCGCGGAAAATCAGGCCGCCGACCGCGCGCATCGTCTCGGTCAGGACAAACCGGTGTTCGTCTACAAGCTGATCGCCGCCGGCAGTATCGAGGAAAAGATCGTCGCCCTGCAGGAAAAAAAGGCCCTGCTGGCAGACAGCATCCTGTCCGAGGATACCGCCGGCGCCGTCAAGTTCTCGGCCGATGACCTCGTAGCGCTGTTCGAGCCCATTCCGGTCGCGACTCCCGTCTCACCGGCAGCGAAATCGCGGCCTCGCACCCGGACCGGAACGTAGGGCAAAAATAGCCAATCGCACAGTCAACAATGCCGCACTACGGCTTCACCCCCCCGAAGTCTTCGTGACGAACGCGCCCACCACGGCTTCCAGTTCACGCGTGATGGAGGTCATCACACCGGCCACCACCGCGAACTCGCGGCCGGTCACATTCGCGCGGCTCGCCACGATCTGACCGTTGAACGACACGATATGCGCTTCCTTCGCAATCGCCTTGATCCGGTCGATCAGATCCTGCTGGCCTTTTTTCTGCGCCCGCGCAATCCGCCGGCTTTCCTGTTCATACACGGCAGTCACGCCATGCAGATGTGTCAGCAACGGATCGACCGTTTCGATTAACGCCCTCAACGCCTCATCCGCGCGCGGTGACGAGCGCTCGATCGCCTCGAGCGCCATTGACGCCAGCGCGATAAAGTCCGCGATCTTCTTCGCGACATTGTCTCTGCCGTGAAAAGCGTCGCGGATCGCCGGCGAAAAAAGTCCGGGCAAACCGTCGCGGCCTTCCACGAGCGTCTCGTGGCTGTCCGCGAACGTGCGCAACATATCGCGTGCAACGGCGAGCGCGCCGTCGAACTGCTGGAACGCCAGCATCGCCTTCAGCACGATACGCTGGGAAAGCATGCGTTGACGCCCGGCCGTGTTGATCAACGAGCTCAATACCTCGCTGGAGACGTCCGCTTCGGACGACGGCACTTGAACCGGTTCTCTCGTGATGCTCATGTTTGTTCTTATGATTCGATTAGCCCCCGGTCGCGCGCCGGGCGACCTGTGAAAGCAGTCGCACAGCGCGGATATCGAGGTTTGCCTTACTCCGTTGCGTGCACGTGAATCGCGCTGGTCTGCATCGACCACGCCATCCACGGACGGCGCAACGCCACGATCGCAAGGAACGCACAAGCGGCCAGCGCGCCGAAGGTCGCAAAGCCCATCTGATAGCTGCCCGTGCTTTCCTTCGCGATGCCCATCACGACCGGCAGATAGAACCCGCCGATGCCGCCCGCCGCGCCCACGATGCCCGACATCAGCCCGGTGCGCCCCGCCCAGCGATGCGGCACCAGTTGGAACGTCGCGCCATTGCCCAGACCGAACGCCACGTACAGCAACAACAGCAGCGCGATCCCGCCGGTAAGCGACGGCATGGCGGCGGCAAACACGAAGTCGGCCAGCGAAATGACGGCGAGCAGGAACGTTAGCGCGCGCACGCCGGACACCTTGTCGGCGATCAGCCCGCCGAGCGGCCGCACGATCGCGCCGGTCGCTGCAAGCAGCGCCATGAACAGACCCGCATCGATCTTCGACAGCTGATACAGGTTGGTCAGCAGCAGCGCCACGTACGACGACATGCCGACAAAGCCGCCAAACGTAATGCTGTACACCAGCATGATGACCCACGTGTCACGCTCGGCCAGCACCGCGCGATAACGCTGCGGCAGCACCGCGATCGCCAGCAGCGCGCCGATCACGGGCAACAGCAGTACGCCGCTCTTGCCGGAGCCGAACATGCCTGCTTCGATCAGCATCACGAGCACGATCAGACCAGCAAGCGTCACCGCGAAACTGCCGAACGCGCGCAGCACGCTGCCCGATTTCAAACCGGAGTCGTTGGCCCAGAAGTACAGCGTGATAGCCGCAATCGCGAGCAACGGCAGTGCGCCGCCGGTCGCCACCTGCCAGCCAAAATGGGTTGCCAGCTGCGGGAACAGGAAACCGTCCAGCACCGCGCCGATGTTGCCGGCCGCGGCCAGACCCAGCACCAGCCCCTGCACTTTCGGCGGATAGTTGCTGCCCGCCATCGGCAGAGCCACCGAGAAACTCGCACCGCCCACGCCGAGAAACACGCCGAGCACCAGCAGCAGCGTGTACGACGGCGGGAACGGCAACAGCGGCAGCACGATCGTCGGCACGGCAGACAACAACACGCCCATCAGCGCGATCCGCTTGCCATGCGCCGATTGATACAGATTGCCGAGCGTCACGCGCAGAATCGCCGCCGACAGCACCGGCACCGCGACCAGCAAACCCTGCTGCGCCGGCGTCATCGCAATGCTCTTGCTGATGAACGGCGCGAGCGGTCCGTACAGCACCCAGACGGTGAAGCCCGTGTCGAAATAGAGGAAACACGCCACTAGCGCGCGCCAGTCCCCGCTTTTAAGGGAGCTCATCACGTTTTTCATTAGACATCCTCAAATGTACTGATTGTTCGCTTACCGGCCACGCTGCGCACCGGAATGGTCGCGATGTTGAAATCCGGTGTGGTCATGCAACGTCCATGCCATCCGGAACCGTCTTTTGAAACTTTCCTGCCTACTCTGTGAAACCTGAAACCGCGTCTTTTTCGGTGCCTTTTTCGGTGCGCCGAATAATCAATAAACGTCGCGCGCGTAGCGCTTTTCCTGCGCGAGGCGGCTCACGTACTCGAGCGCCTTGTCATCGCTCATGCCGCCGTGTTGGGCGACCACCTCCTTGAGCGCCGCGTCGACATCCCTGGCCATCCGGTTGGCGTCGCCGCAGACGTAGAAATGTGCACCGTCTTCGAGCCATGCCCACAGTTGCGCACCCTGCTCGCGCATGCGGTCCTGCACGTAGATCTTTTCCGCCTGATCGCGCGAGAACGCGACATCCAGCCGGGTCAGCACACCGCTGTCGCGCAGCGCTTCGAGTTCGTCGCGATAGTAGAAATCGGTGGCCGCATGCTGCTCGCCGAAGAACAGCCAGTTGCGCCCCTTGTCGCCACGCGCACGCCGCTCGTGCAGAAAGCTGCGGAACGGTGCAACGCCGGTGCCGGGGCCGACCATGATCATCGGCGTGTCAGAAGCGTGAGGAGGACGAAAGTGCGCGGACTTCTGCACGAACACCGGTACGTTCACCTCGCCGGCGCGGTCGGCGAGAAACGTCGATGAGACGCCCTTGCGATTGCGCCGGCCATTGCTATAGCGCACCGCGGAAACAGTCAGATGGACTTCACCCGAATGCGCCTTCGGGCTCGATGCGATCGAATAGAGACGCGGCTGCAAACGCTTGAGCATGCCGGTCAATTCGGCGGCCGTCAGGTCCACCGGAAATTCATGCAGCACGTCGGCGAGCTGCTGTCCCCATAGCCATTGTTTGAGGTCGGCTTTGCGCTCAGGCGTCAGCAGATCGCGCAACGCGCCGTTGCGGCTGCGCGACGCGATGAACGCGAGCGCGTCCGGGTTCGGACGGGCGATTTCGTAGTGCTTGCCGAGCGCGTCGGCAAGGCGCATTTCGCCCGCGCCGGACACTTTCACGGCGGCGTCCGCGCTCAGGCCGCTCAGGTCGATCAATTCGTCCACCAGTTCGGGGCAATTGCTCGGCCATACGCCCAACGCATCGCCGGCTTCGTATTCGAGGCCCGAGTCGCCGGTGCTCAGCGAGAAGTAGCGCGTGTCCTTGGCGGTGCCCTGCTTGTTCAATTGCAGGTTCTTCACCAGCCGCGATGCGGCCGGACGCGTTTTGGTCGGCATGAGGCCCGGCACCACGGCGTTGACCATGCCGTCGCGCGGTACCGCATGCAGCGCGGCATCTTCTTCCTTGATGCGGACGATGATCCGTTCGAGCCACGCGTCGGCGATCTCCTGGTACTCGCTATCGCAGTCGGTGCGATCGAGCAGACGCAGCGCGCCTTGGGCCGTGAGGCGTTCATCCAGGCGGCGGCCGTGGCCGCAGAACTGGTCGTAGTTGCGGTCGCCGAGCGCGAGCACGGCGTAGCGCACGCCGTCGAGGCGAGGCGCGGCTTCGCTCGCCAGTTGGGTCCAGAAGCTTTGCGCGTTATCCGGCGGATCGCCGTCGCCGAAAGTGCTCGTCATCAGCAGCACGTATTGCGCTTTGGCGAGCGCCGAGGCCGGATAGTCGGCCATGCATGACGTGCGGATCTCGAAGCCCGACTCCATCAGACGCGTGGCGTAACGCTCGGTGAGCGATTCGGTATTGCCGGTTTGCGAGGCCCACAGCAAGGTCACTTTGGGCCGCGCACGCACGATGCGCACGGCGGACGAAGGCGCCGCGTCCGGCTGCGGCTGCGGCTGCGGGTGTGGCTGTGACGTCGGCGCAAGAAGCGCCGCGGCGCCCGCTCCGCTGCGGCTATAGAGACCGCCGAGCAAACCGTCCACGTAGAGGCGCGTCGCCGCATCGACCGGTGCGCCGTGCGGCAGGACCGGCACGCTGCCGATACCCCGTGCTTCAGCCGAGCGCAGGCCGCTGATAAAACCAGCCAGATACGCACGCTCGGTCTCGTTGAACGAAGGCGGTGGTGTCTGTGGAAGCTGCAACAGACTGCTGAGTGCATCGATACGGGGCATGTCCAGTTCCTCGGCGCTCGCCGGCGCTGCGCTCGCCGATGCGCCGGCAGCATCGGCGAGCGTTTCATCATGGGCGTCGAATGGGGGCGGCGCGAGGGTGTCGAGCGCAACCGGGCTCAGCGCGACCGCGCAGAACTTGAGTTCGGGCTGCTGCGAGACCGGATCGATTGCATCGCTCGTCACGGCGTTGATGCACAGGTCGTCGCCAAATACGTCGTTCCAGTGCATCGGCGCGAAGCAGCTGCCTGCGCTCACCCGTTCGGTGACGACCGCCGGCAACACCGCACGGCCGCGTCGCGAGCGAATCTCGACGGGGTCTTTGGGCTTGATGCCGAGCGCGGTGGCGTCTTCGGGATGAATCTCGACGAACGGTCCCGGGTTCAGCTTGTTGAGCATCGCGACCTTGCCGGTCTTGGTCATCGTGTGCCATTGATGCTGCACGCGGCCGGTGTTCAACACGATCGGAAATTCCGCATCGGGTAATTCGGCCGGCGCCGCGTAAGCGCGCGCGAAAAACACAGCCTTGCCGCTCGCGGTCGGAAACACGAGCCGCGGACGGCTGCCGTCGGGCAACGCCTTCAGCGTTTGGCTGACGCCGTCGTTGATATAGCGAACCGGATTGCGCCCGGCAGAATCCTCTGACGCAAGCGGCCATTGCAGCGGCGTTTCCTTCAGACGGCGGTGGCTCGCGCCGCGCAAGTCGTAGCCGGTTTTCGGATTCGACGCACGGGTGATTTCCGCGAAAACTTCTTCGGCGCTCGTGTAGCTGAACGCATCGGCGAAACCCATTTCGCAAGCGATGCGCGCGATGATCTGCCAGTCCGGCAACGCGGCACCCGGCGGCTCGATGCCCTTTTGCATCAGCGTCAGGTTGCGCTCGGAGTTGATCATCACGCCTTCGGCTTCGGCCCACAGCGCGCCGGGCAACAGCACGTCGGCGTAACGGTTGGTCTCGGTGTCGAGGAATGCGTCCTGGGCGATCACCAGTTCCGCCGCCTGCAATCCGGCGATCGCGTTTTGGCGGTTGGCGATGCTCGCCACCGGATTGGTGCAGATGATCCAGCACGCCTTGATCTCGCCCGCGGCCATACGCGCGAACATGTCGATCGTGCCGTTGCCGGCCTCGGGCTTCAGCGTGCCTTTCGGAATGCCCCACAGGTCTTCGATAAACGCACGGTCTTCTTCCACCAGCACCGAACGCTGGCCCGGCAAACCCGGTCCCATGTAGCCCATTTCGCGGCCGCCCATCGCATTCGGCTGGCCCGTCAGCGAAAACGGTCCGCTGCCGCGGCGGCAGATCTTGCCCGTGGCCAGATGCAGATTGCAGATCGCGTTCGTGTGCCACGTGCCGTGCGTGCTCTGATTGAGGCCCATGGTCCAGCAGCTCATCCACTCGGGCGCTTCACCGATCATGGCCGCCGCTTGACGGATGTCCGCTTCGGCCAGGCCCGTGATCTCCGCGACGCTGGCCGGCGTGTAGCCGGCGAGGAACGCGGGCATCTCGTCCCAGCCTTCGGTGGCTTCGGCGATAAATTCGGCATCCGTATGGCCGTTCCGATGCAGCAGATGCAGCAGGCCGTTGAGCAACGCGAGGTCGGTGCCCGGTTTGATCTGCATGAACAGATCGGCCTTGTCGGCGGTGGTGTTGCGGCGCGGATCGACGACGATCAGTTTCGCGCCCGCCTTCACACGATCCATCATCCGCAGGAACAGAATCGGGTGACAGTCGGCCATATTCGCGCCGATCACGAGGAACAGATCGGCGTGGTCGATATCGTCGTACGATCCAGGCGGGCCATCCGCGCCAAGCGAGAGCTTGTAGCCGCTGCCCGCGCTCGCCATGCACAGCCGCGAATTCGATTCGATGTTGCTGGTGCCGACAAAACCCTTTGCGAGCTTGTTGACGAGGTACTGCGCCTCGATCGACATTTGCCCTGACACATAGAACGACAGCGCGTCCGGCCCGTATTCGTCGAGCAGGCCGCGCAAGCGCGACGCCGTGTTGCTGATCGCCTGCGCCATCGGCAGCGGCGCCGGGTCCTGATCGCGTGCGTGGCGCACGAACGCGCCCTCCAGCCGTCCCGACTTGCGCAACGCGACGTGCGCCGACTGGCCCTTCGTGCACAGCCGTCCGAAGTTGGCCGGATGCTCCTTGTCGCCGGAAATCTTGACGACCTGGCCGTCCTCGACGTGCAGCACCATGCCGCAGCCAACGCCGCAGTAAGGACACACGGTTTTTACGCTATTGCTCGCCATGTCGCGTGAAGCCGTTCGAAGAAGATGGAAAAATCAGCGGCTCAGACCGCGACCCACACCTTACCGCTCTCGACGCGCACCGGGTAGGCGTTGACGGAATTCTCGGGCGCCTCGAGGCACTCGCCGGTGCGCAGATCGAAATGATGCTTGTAGATCGGCGAGGCCACCACGATGCGCTCACCAAGACTGCCGATCAGCCCGCGCGAGAGCACCGCCGCCTGCGAACCCGGATCGAAGTTGTCGATCGCGAACACGCGGTTGTTCGTGCCGCCTTCGCTCACGTGAAATACCGCCACCTGTTCGCCATTGACGAGCGCGCAGACGCCCGTGTTGGGGACGATGTCGTCGAGTGGGCAAATCGGCGTCCAGGCACGCGGCAGGCGGTCGTTGTTCATGGCGGAAGTCCTCGGTGAATGGCGCAAAAAAATCAAACGGTCTCGACAACGACAGGAATCGCGGCCAGCTTCGCTTGCCGCTCGGCCGGCGTCGCGGGCCGGATCTGGCCGCGTTCCTCGACGAACGCGACGTTGCTGTCGGCCTGCTCGCTGTTGACGAAATGGCGGAAGCGCTTGCGTGTTTCGGGATCGGTGACGGCCTTTTTCCACTCGTCTTCGTAGCTGTCGACCACGTGCTGCATCTCCGCCTCGAGCTCCGCCGCAACACCCAGACGATCGTTGACGACCACGTCGATCAGATACGCGAGGCCGCCTTCGAGGTTGTCGCGCCACACGCTGGTGCGTTGCAGCCGGTCGGCGGTGCGCACGTAGAACATCAGGAAGCGGTCGATGTAGCGCACCAGCGTGTCGTGATCGAGGTCCGATGCGAGCAGTTCGGCGTGGCGCGGTTTCATGCCGCCGTTGCCGCATACGTAGAGATTCCAGCCCTTCTCGGTGGCGATGATGCCGACGTCCTTGCCCTGCGCTTCCGCGCATTCGCGGGTGCAGCCCGACACGCCGAACTTGATCTTGTGCGGCGTGCGCAGGCCCTTGTAGCGGTTCTCGATCTCGACCGCGAGGCCCACCGAATCGCCGACGCCGTAGCGGCACCACGTCGACCCGACACACGACTTCACGGTGCGCAGCGATTTGCCGTACGCATGGCCCGATTCGAAACCGGCGGCGATCAGTTCTTCCCAGATCAGTGGCAGTTGCTCGACGCGCGCGCCGAACATATCGACGCGCTGACCGCCGGTGATCTTCGTGTAGAGACCGTATTTCTTCGCGACCTGGCCGACCGCGATCAGGCCGTCGGGGGTCACTTCGCCGCCCGGCATGCGCGGCACGACCGAATACGTGCCGTCGCGCTGGATGTTGGCGAGGTAGTAATCGTTGGTGTCCTGCAGCGACGCGTGCTCTTTCTTCAGCACGAATTCGTTCCAGCACGACGCGAGGATGCTCGCCACCGCCGGCTTGCAGATATCGCAGCCGAGCCCGCGACCATGCTTCGCGAGCAATTCGCCGAAGCTGCGTAGGCCCTCGACACGCACGATGTGATACAGCTCCTGGCGCGAATACGGGAAGTGCTCGCACAGGTGGTTGTTGACCGCGAGCCCCTGTTTCTTCATCTCGGCCTTCATCACCTGGGTGACGAGCGGTACGCAGCCGCCGCACGAGGTGCCGGCGCATGTCGCGCTCTTCACAGCGCCGATACTGGTCGCGCCCGCACACACCGCCGCGCAGATTTCGCCCTTCGAGACGTTGTTGCACGAGCAGATCTGCGCGGCCTCGGGCAGCGCGTCGACCCCAAGTCCGGGCTTGGCCTTGCCGTCGCCTTGCGGCAGGATCAGGAATTCCGGTGCGTCCGGCAATTCGATGCGGTTCAGCATCATCTGCAGCAGCGTGCCGTATTCGGTCGCATCGCCCACCATCACGGCGCCGAGCAGTTGCTTGCCGCACTCCGACACCACCAGCTTCTTGTAGACCTGCTTGCGTTCGTCGCTGAACTGGTACGCGCGGCTGCCCGGCGTCTTGCCATGCGCGTCGCCGATGCTCGCGACGTCCACGCCCATCAGCTTGAGCTTGGTGCTCATGTCGGCGCCGGCGAATTCCGCCGAATCGCCGAGCAGTTGCTTCGCCACCGTGCGCGCCATGTCATAGCCCGGCGCGACGAGGCCGAACAATTGACCGTTCCACAGCGCGCATTCGCCGATCGCGTAGATGTGCGGATCGCTGGTGCGGCACGCGTTGTCGATCACGATGCCGCCGCGCGCGCCGAGCGCGAGGCCGCTTTCCCGCGCGAGGTCGTCGCGCGGACGGATGCCCGCGGAGAACACGATCATGTCGGTGTCGAGATGGCTGCCGTCGGCGAACTGCATGCGGTGCGTGCCGTTCTCGCCGTCGACGATCGCCGTGGTGTTCTTCTGCGTGTGCACGGTCACGCCAAGTTCTTCGATCTTGCTGCGCAGCACGCGGCCGCCGCCGTCGTCGACCTGCACCGCCATCAGGCGCGGCGCGAATTCGACCACGTGCGTTTGCAGGCCCATGTCGCGCAGCGCCTTCGCGCATTCGAGGCCGAGCAGGCCGCCGCCGACCACCGTGCCCGTCTTCGAGCGCGCGCCGCATTCCTGCATCGCTTCGAGGTCGTCGATGGTGCGGTAGACGAAGCAGTCGGTGCGCTCGCGGCCCGGCACCAGCGGCACGAACGGATACGAACCGGTGGCGAACACCAGCTTGTCGTACGGCAAGGTTTCGCCGGTCGACACCGTCACGGTGCGTGCATCACGGTCGATCGCGACGGCCTTCGCGCTCAGTTTGAGCAACACGTTCTGGCGTTCGAAGAAACCCGGCTCGACCAGCGAGAGATCGTCCGCCGATTTGCCGGCGAAGAATTCGGACAGATGCACGCGGTCGTACGCGGGTCGCGATTCTTCGCACAGCACCGTGATGTCGAGGCCATGTGCCGCGTCCTGCGTGAGGCACTCGACCAGTTTGTGACCGACCATCCCGTGACCGATAACGATGATTTTCATGAGCGCGGTGTCCTCGATGTGCTGGGCTTGAATCGCTGCCGGCCGACTGGTGTGCAAAAGCGATTCCGGAAATAAAAACGGCGTCCCGCGAACCCAGTCGATGACTGAATTCGAGGGACGCCGTTGTCCAAACCTGTGATGCAGCGAACGCCTTGTTGTTGCGCTCGCGCCGGATCCACGTTGATCCGATGGCAAGGCTTAACGCAAAGGCCGTGCCAACTGTGCGGAATGCCCGCCGCAGGGCTGTGACGCGGGGGTTTGTGGCGAATGGCACGGGTGTGCGGCGAACGCGGTATGCGACGCGTTTTGATGCAGCCAGGCACATGGGTGGTGCGACGCAGCACTGTGCGCGTGCGAGGGGCAAGCACACGAGCGGTGCGTTTCCGGTGCATTTCCCGGCCTGCCGGCGACGCGTGGCGAGGGTTGAGCGTAGGTTGCCGCGTGATGGCGTGGTACTTGCATGAGCGGGTGTCGAGCCTTGCAGGCAATGCAGCCGCGAGTGCATGAAATCCGGGCAAAGCACAGCGCAGTGCTTCGCTCCGCTTAAAGATAGTGAGCAGCATCCGGACAACGGCGTCCTCTCGTGACCACCACGAGCGGACGCCGTTTTTTATTTGGCGCAGCCTATACGCCCCACCGCGCCCCCACCGCGACGGCAGCCAGCCATCGAACACATTAAACACATCAAACAAGCCAAGGACATCGCGATGAACACCACCACCGGCAAGGTCACACTGTTGAGCGCAGGCCCGGGCGAGCTCGACCTGCTCACGCTCAAAGCCGTCAAAGCACTCGCCGCCGCCGACATCGTGCTGCTCGACGACCTCGCCAATCCCGAGATCGTGTCGCTGGCGCCGCAAGCGCGTGTGATTCGCGTCGGCAAACGCGGCGGCTGCCGTTCGACGCTGCAAGCGTTCATCGAACGCCTGATGCAGCGCTACGCGCTCAAGGGCTTGCATGTGGTGCGCGTCAAGGGCGGCGAAGCGCTGTTGTTCGGCCGGGCCGGAGAAGAACTCGCGGCGCTGCGCGGCGCGCGGATTCCGGTGGAGATCGTCAATGGGATTTCATCGGGTTTCGCGGCGGCGGCGAGTCTCGGCATTTCGTTGACGCATCGCCGCCATTGCCACGGCGTGAGCTTCGTCACCGCGCATACCGAAGATCACGGCGAGCCGGACTGGGCCGCGCTGGCCGCGACCCGCACTACGCTGGCGATCTATATGGGGATGCGGCGCATCGAGAGTCTTGCCACCGCGCTGCTGGCGAGTCTGCCTGCCGATACGCCGGCGGCCGTCGTCCAATGGGCAGGCGGAGCCGGCGAACGGCGCTTGCTGACCCGGCTCGACCGGCTCGCCGCCGATGCCGCAAGCGCGGGGTTCGGCAGTCCCGCGGTGATTCTGGTGGGGAGCGCGGTCGGCGAGAGCGTCGAGCGCGGGGTTCAGTGGAGCGAAGAAGCGGCGGCTGTGATGACTGACGGCCTGATGACGGCGGCGGGAGCCATTGCGCAAGCCGCGTGAATTGTTGAGTGAGTCGCTGAGTGAGCCGTTGCTCGAGCCGCAGAGTGAGTCGTTGCTTGAGCCGTTGAACGGGCCGCTGCCTGAGCCGCGAACGCACCGCGAACACATCGGCCGACTTATTGGCCGACGCTTCGGCCACCTCAGTCGCCGAACCCCAATTCAGCCTCGACGTCTTGCCCGACGCGCAGCCATGCCCCCGCTCCACGCGCGACGATCGCGTTGTTGCCGAACGTCAACGCGCCGCCGCGCTGCGCATTCGCGCGGTAGACGCTCATCGTGTCGGTCGGTTCGTTCGGCCAGTCCGGGTCGGGCGCGCCGTTGGCCTGATCGATGGTCGGCATCGGGCAGCGCGAGCACAGTTTGACCAGCTGCAATTGCACGGCCTCCGCTTCGCTGCCGGCATTGCCGACGCTCAGGCTCTCCACATAGTCTTCTTCATACGGATCGAGCCCCGTCAGCACGACGTTGGGCCGGAACCGGTCGATCGGAATCGACGGCGCGCCCTTGCGGTTCAGACGCAGGTTCAGATCGTCGAGCGACGCCTGGCCGATCACGAGCAACGGAAAGCCGTCGGCGAAATGCGTGGTTGCGCCAATCTCGCCGGTGTATTCCGGATCGACGATCCGCTCGCGCCGCGGATCGAAGCGCAACAACCGCGCCGGCACGCCGAGAAATGTCGAAAACCATGCGGCGCTTGCGTCGCCGGTGTCGAGCCCGTGGACCGCGTCGCGCCATACGGTGGTTTGCACCGGCTCCGGCGCGGCGAGTTCGGCCGCATCGAGCGGCGTGCGCAGCGCGCTCATGCCCGGCGCGCTGATCACCAGTTCATGTTCGGCAAGCGCGATCTTGATCAACGCCATGCGCGGATAGGCGCGCTGCGTGAGCATCGCGCCGCCTGGGTCAGTGACCATCCAGCTTCGATCGTATTCGAAGCCGGTGGCGAGCAGGCGCGCTTCGTTCAGCGCAATGCCGGCGCACGATTTGATCGGATAGACATAGAGTTCGCTGATGGTAGGCATGGTATGGGGGCGCTCGATATTTTTTGTCGTAGGGGTCGATTGTAAAGCGCCTGCGGCCCGCGTTCCTGGCGGCGCGTGGCCCCCCCGCCACTTACGCGGAAAACGCCGAGGCCGCTGCACCGATCACTCCCACCCTTCCAGCCGAGCAGAGGCTCGAAGTCGAACCGGTCACGCAGAAAACCCAGTTGCACCTCGACCGCTGCCTGACCTGCCGCAACTGTGAAACCACCTGCCCATCGGGTGTCGCCTGGGTGTCGCCTATTACGCGCTGCTCGATATCGGCCGCGCTTGGACGTAAAATTCCCAAGCGTAGCGCCCGGGCGAAAACAAGGCCGGCGCCGCGGCATCCGCGCAAAATGCTGATGCTGGAAGGCTGCGTGCAACCCGCGCTGTCGCCGAACACCAACACGGCCGCCGCCCGCGTGCTCGAACGGCTCGGCATCAGCATCGTGAATGCCGTAGAAGCATCCCTACCATAAGCGAAACAGGAAATTCATTATGTTGAGCAAACCCGTGTTGACTGTTGCCGAAACCACCCGAATCCTCGAAGCCGCCCGCGCGGAGGCCGAGAAGAACCAGTGGGCCGTCGCCATCGCGGTAGTCGACGACGGTGGTCATCCGCTCGGCCTGCTGCGTCTGGACGGCAGCGCGCCGGCCAGCGCCTACATCGCGACGGAAAAAGCCCGCACTTCGGCGCTCGGCCGCCGCGAAACCAAGGTATATGAAGACATGATCAACAACGGCCGCACGGCATTCCTGAGCGCGCCGTTGCAAGGCACGCTGGAAGGCGGCGTGCCGGTGATCGTCGACGGCCAGGTGGTCGGCGCGGTGGGCGTGTCGGGCGTCAAGTCGGATCAGGACGCGCAGATCGCCCGCGCGGGTATTCAGGCAGTCGCCGCTTAAGTTTTCTCACGGCGGCTCATAAAAAACGAAACGCTACTTACGGGCCGGTGCTCCCCACATCGGCCCCATTCAGATGGAGCAGTCGATGACTCAGATGAACCCGCGCGGTGGACTGCAAGTCGCCGCCAACCTCGACCAGTTCGTCGAAACGGAAGCCCTGCCCGGCACCGGACTCGACAGCGCCGCATTCTGGTCAGGTTTCGACGCCCTCGTGCACGAGCTGGCGCCCAAAAACCGTGCGCTGCTCGCCGAGCGCGACCGCCTGCAAACCGAACTCGACAACTGGCATCGCGCCAATCCGGGTCCGGTGCGCGATCTGCGCGCGTACCGTGCCTTTCTTGAAGGCATCGGCTATATCGTGCCGGCGCCCGCGAGCGTCAAAGCCACGACCGACCACGTGGATACCGAAATCGCCGAACAGGCCGGCCCGCAACTCGTCGTGCCGCTGTCCAACCAGCGCTATGCGCTGAACGCCGCGAACGCGCGTTGGGGCAGCCTGTACGACGCGCTGTACGGCACCGATGCGATCCCCGAGACCAACGGCGCCGAAAAGCAGAAGACCTTCAATCCGGTGCGCGGCGCCGCGGTGATCGCCTATACACGCACATTTCTCGATCAGGCCGCCCCGCTCGCAAACGGTTCGCATGCCGATGCAACGGACTATCGCGTCGAAGGCGGCAAGCTGGTCGTCGCGCTGAAGAGCGGCGCGAGCGCGCTGCAAACACCGGCGCAGTTCATCGGCTATCAGGGCGAAGCGAGCGCGCCGTCGGCGGTGCTGCTCAAGCACAACGGCCTGCACTTCGAAATCCAGATCGACGCGAACGATCCGATCGGCAAAACGGATGCGGCGCATGTGAAGGACGTGGTGGTCGAAGCGGCGGTGAGCACGATCATCGATTGCGAAGACTCGGTGGCGGCCGTGGATGCGGACGACAAGGTCCAGCTCTACCGCAACTGGCTCGGCCTGATGAACGGCGATCTCACCGAAGAGGTCACGAAGAACGGCAAGACCTTCACGCGCCGTCTGAACGCCGATCGCGAATACACGGGCGCGGACGGCAAGTCGCAGGTCTTGCTGCATGGCCGCTCGCTGCTGTTCATCCGCAACGTCGGTCATTTGATGTCGAATCCGGCCGTGCTCACGAAAGACGGCAAAGAGATTCCGGAAGGCATTCTCGATGCGGTGATCACCACGCTGTGCTCGCTGCACGACCGTCAGCACAAGCTGAACTCGCGCACCGGCTCGATCTATATCGTGAAGCCGAAAATGCACGGCCCGGCTGAAGTCGCGTTCGCGAGCGAGCTGTTCGCGCGCGTGGAAGACCTGCTGAAGCTGCCGCGCAACACGATCAAGATGGGCATCATGGACGAGGAGCGCCGCACCAGCCTCAACCTGCTCGCCTGTATCGCCGAAGCGAACCAACGTGTGGCGTTCATCAACACCGGTTTCCTCGACCGCACCGGCGACGAAATGCACACGGCGATGGAAGCCGGCCCGATGATGCGCAAGGGCGACATGAAGTCGAGCGCGTGGATCACCGCCTACGAGCGCAGCAACGTGCTGGTCGGTCTGAGCGCGGGCCTGCGCGGCCGTGCGCAGATCGGCAAGGGCATGTGGGCGATGCCCGACCTGATGCATGCGATGCTCGAACAGAAGATCGCGCATCCGAAGTCAGGCGCGAACACCGCCTGGGTGCCCTCGCCCACCGCCGCCACGCTGCATGCGCTGCATTATCACCAGGTCGACGTGCAAGCGGTTCAGCAGGAACTCGAACGCACGGACTACGCGAAGGTGCGCGACGAACTGCTCGACGGCCTGCTGACGATTCCGGTCGTCGAAACGGCCAAGTGGAGCGCGGACGAAATCCGCAGCGAAATCGAGAACAACGTGCAAGGCATTCTCGGCTATGTGGTGCGCTGGGTCGATCAGGGCGTGGGCTGCTCGAAGGTGCCGGACATTCACAACGTCGGCCTGATGGAAGACCGCGCGACGCTGCGCATTTCCAGCCAGCACATCGCCAACTGGCTGCATCACGGCGTGGTGACGCGCGAACTGGTTGAAGAAACCTTCAAGCGGATGGCGAAGGTGGTCGACGAGCAGAACGCGGGCGATCCGCACTACAAGCCGATGGCGCCGGGCTTCGATACGCTGGCGTTCAAGGCCGCGCAAACGCTGGTGTTCGAGGGCCGCGCGCAGCCGAGCGGCTACACGGAACCGTTGCTGCACAAGTTCCGGCTGGAAGTGAAGAAGGGGTGAAGTTTTTCAGCCGCCGCTCGAGCGCTGCTTGAGAGTCTGGGTTGATCCCGGCTCGAGTCCGGCTGAAAAGAAAGACGGGCGCCGCGTGGTTAGCGGCGCCCGTTTTTAATGTGCGCGTTGCTGCCGCGCGTTCGCTGCTACGTGGATGCGTTGACAGCCTGAGCGCTTGAACCGCGCAGGCCGCACTCTCAGGCTGACTGCGCCGGTGAAGCGGGTCAAGCCGGTGAAGCGGGTAAAGCTGGGTTAAGCCGCTTCAGCCGCGAACTGATCCGGCAGATTGGCCTGCATATAGGTTTGCAGATACGCTTCGAACTCCGCCTTCACTTCCGGATGACGCAGCGCGAATTCCACCGTCGCCTTCAGATAGCCGAGCTTGCTGCCGCAATCGAAGCGCGTGCCGAAGTAGCGGTACGCGAGCACCTGCTCTTCCGTCAGCAGCGATTGCACCGCATCGGTCAATTGCAACTCGCCGCCCGCACCCGGCTTCAGCGCGCGGATATGCTTGAAGATGGTCGGCATCAGCACGTAGCGGCCCACCACGCCGAGGTTCGACGGCGCCACGTCCGGCGCCGGCTTTTCGATGATGCCCGACAGCTTGATCACGTTGTCTTCCCACTCCTTGCCGTCCACGACGCCGTACGAACGGCTGTCTTCGCGCGCGATGGTTTCAACGCCGATCACCGAGCTGTGATAGTGATTGAAGGTGTCGACGAGCTGGCTCATCACCGGCTTCGAGCTGTGCAGCAAGTCGTCGGCGAGAATCACGGCGAACGGGCTGTCGCCCACCAGCTTTTCGGCGCACAGCACCGCATGGCCGAGACCGAGCGCTTCGGCCTGACGCACATAGAAACAGTCCACGTTGGCCGGCTTGATGCTGCGCACGAGATCGAGCAGCTTCTGCTTGTTGCGCGCTTCGAGTTCGGCTTCGATTTCATAGGACTTGTCGAAATGATCTTCGATGGCGCGCTTGCTGCGGCCCGTCACGAAGATCATCTCGGTGATGCCGGCGGCAATCGCTTCTTCCACCGCATATTGAATCAGCGGCTTGTCGACGATCGGCAGCATTTCCTTCGGGCTTGCCTTGGTGGCCGGCAGGAATCGTGTCCCGAGGCCCGCTACGGGAAACACGGCTTTGGTGACTTTCAGCATGGTTGGCATTCCCACATCGGTTAGAAATTAGGGTGTTCGCTGGCCTCGTGGCCACTCGATGTCGCCAGAAAGGCTAACAAAAAATTTAATCCAATTCACGAGTGAAATTTTCTCGACTCGAATAAATAAATCAATTCGCTTTCGATATGCCGCATCGTGACAAAAATCAGGAAACAATTACGTATCGAAATCGAATTATGACGAGAATGCTGAAAATTTTACGTATTCGCGGCCTGGCGATCCGGCGGCCGGCGATCCGGCGGCCGGCGATCCAGCCCCGGATCGCCGGCCGCCAAATCTGATAGAGCGGGGCCGGACGCGAACGGAAGTGAGCGCGCCAAGCCGCTTACTCGTTTTCTTCGAGTTGCGGCAGCTTGCCCGGGTTGATGCGAAAACGGCGAATAGGCTCGTTGCGTAGCGCCTCCCGGTACGCGGAGGCGGCGACGAGGATCAACAGCACGGCAATGCCGGCGAGTAAATGCAGGTTCATGACTTCACCCCTGGTCAGAGAATCCGTGGCTTAAATTAGCACAACAAAATCGGCAAATAATTCGTCGTAGCACATAGTTATGCGCAATTACAATTCGTCACAACCCTGACATTTAATTCGAACCATTACGCAATTTTTTATCGATTTTTTTGCCTCCGCGGTGCACTACGATGTCATGCACCGCGGGCGCGCATGGCGTGCCCGTAAATAAGCTTTTTCCTCCGTCAGATTAAGGACCGCGCATGAGCGACTCAGCACTGGATGCCGCCGGCTCATCCCTGCCCCTCTCCCCGCCGCGCCCCGCGACGCCGCCGCGCGCCCGCAGCGAAGCACGCGCGGACAGCGCCGGTAAGGAACATGTCATCGACGCCATGCGGGGCTTTGCCGCGCTGCTGGTCGCGTATTTCCACTGCCGCCAGGTCGAATGGGTCGGCATGCAGGCTTTCCATCAGAGCGTCGGCCATGCACTGAATCTGAATGCGATCGCCGCGTACCTGACGTTCCCGATCGCCTGGGGTTCCGCCGGCGTGCCGATTTTCTTCGTGATCAGCGGCTACTGCATTCATCGCAGCGGCGCGCTGCGCCTTGCAAAAAATTCCGATTACCGGCTCGATGCCGGCAATTTCTGGGTGCGCCGTTTCGCGCGTATTTATCCGGTGTTGCTCGCCGCGCTGGCGCTGACCTTCGCGCTCGACTGGGTCAGCCTGCAACTACCGCCAGTCAATCACAAGATCCGCGAAATCGGCCTGCACGCGTTCCTCGTCAACCTGTTTTCGCTGCAAGGCGTGGCCGGCAAGACCTACGGATCGAACGGCGCGCTGTGGACGCTCTCCCTCGAAGTACAGTTCTACGCGATCTATCCGCTGCTGTTCGCGCTGCGCCGGCGTCTGGGCATGACCTCCGTGCTGGCGATCGTCGCCGTGATCAACGTGGTGTCCGCCTATGTGCTCGAACGCCACGATATCCAGTTCTTCCCGTCGTACTGGTTTTCGTGGACGCTCGGCGCATGGATCGCCGACGCGAAGGCCCGCACCGCGCCGGATGCCCGTTCGTCCGTCTGGCTCTACGTGCTCGCCGCGGCGTTCGTCGCGCTCGGCTGCGTGGCGTTCCGTTATGGCCAATACGGCGCGTTTCAGCTCTGGGCGCTCGGCTTCGCGTTCTACCTGTACAAGGCGTTGGAACGCCCCCGGGCCGGCAAGGCCGACTCGGCCGGATTGCGCCTGCTGTCGCGTTTCGGCGATTTCAGCTTCTCGCTGTACCTGATCCATCTGCCGATCTTCGTGCTGCTGTCGTCGCTGCTGTTCCGCTCGTCGCTGCAAATGTCGATCTGGCCGTCGTTCGGCTACATGCTGGTGGCCGTGCCGGTCGCTTACGTGTTCTATCGGCTGGTCGAATTGCCGGCGATGAAGTGGTCGGCGAGTTTCAAACCCAAAGCCGCGTTGAAACAGGCTTGAAGATTAAAAAGAAGCGCGCCCAAAAAAACGGAGCGAAGGTCGTCAAGACTTTCGCTCCGCTGCGCAAACGACAGGAGCCGGCCAGCCCCTGCCTACCCCGACGTTAAACCGCTTTAGCACCCCGCCACGCGCCTCAGAATCCGCTCGACACCTTCCACATAGGCCGAGGTCCCAAACCGGCTCAGCGCCGTCTGATAACCGTTCTTGACCAGCCTGCCGCGCAGTTCGTCGTTCGAGCGCAACTCAGCCAGCGTATCGGCCAGACCGTGCGCATCGCCAGGGGTGCACAGCAGGCCATTCTCGTAGTCGTCGATGATCTCCAGCACGCCGCCCGCGCGTGCCGCCACCACCGGCCGCTGCGCCAGCATCCCTTCGACGATCACGCGGCCGAACGGCTCCGGCGTAATCGACGTATGAACCACCGCGTCGACCGCGCACATGCAGGCCGGAATATCGTGCTGGAAGCCGAGGAAATGCACCCGGTCGCCCAGGTTGTGCGCGGCGACGAAAGCGTGCAATTCGATCTCGTAGGCGTCTTCGCCGAACAGCGGCGCACCGACCAGCACCGCATGCATCTGCGGATTCAGCACCATCGCCTCGAGCAGCACGTGCTGCCCCTTCCAGCGCGCGAGGCGGCTGAACGAGCCGACCAGAAACGCGTCCTGCGGCAAGCTGAGGCGCTTACGCAGCACCGCCTGCGGGACTGTGTGCAACGCGTCGAACGGCGCCGCGGAAATGCCGTTGAACACCACATCGATACGCTTTTCGTCGAAGCGCGTCAGGTCGGTGAACGCACGCGCCGAAGCCGCCGAATTGGCGATCACATGCGTGAGGCCGAAGCGCGCGCACCACTTGATGATCGCCAGCTGCTTGCCGCCGAAATGCTCGGGGCTGACGATATCGCGCAGATGCCACACCACCGGCCGCCGCGCCAGCTTGCCGGCAATCGCGCCGATCACCATCGCGCGCTGCGTGTTCGCGTAGATCACCTCGGCGTCGCGCGCGCGTTTCGCGGTCGCGCGCACGAGCGAAATCAGGCTCTTGAGCGCCTGCCCCTTCGGCAATGAACCGCCTTGCTTGCGGACGTGGCGCAAGGCGCCCGCGTCCAGCACGTTGACGCTCACGCCGGTTTTGGCCAGCGCGGTGCGGAACGGGCCGTCGTCGAACAGCACGACTTCGATGCGCGCACGCAATGCCTTGACGATTTCCAGCAAGGACAGCTCGGCGCCGCCGAGCACACCGCTCTGATCGACGGCCAGCACGCGCGGCGCCGTGACGGCCGGGTCCGTTTTATACGGGACGTACGGCGGCAATGTCGCCGAGCGCAACGCCGGCGCCGAAGCCCGCACATGCTCGAAGAAACGTTCGCGGAAATGCGCGGCCGAAAACTGCTCGGCATTGGCCCGGCAATCCGCCGGCGAAAAATGCTTCGCGTCGGTATCGAAACGCTCAACCGCGGCGATGATCGACTCGGCGCTCTGCTCGTCGAAGAACATGCCCGTGGGCCGTGCGTTGGACAGATCGCGCACGGTTTCGAGCGCCCCGCCCTTGCCGTAGGCGATCACCGGCGTACCGCAAGCCTGCGCCTCGACCACCGAGATGCCGAAGTCTTCTTCGGCCGCGAACACGAAGGCCCTGGCGCGGCTCATCCGGTCCTTCAACACCTTGAACGGCTGATAGCCCATGATCTCGACATTCGGCGCCGCCTTCGCGCGGATCTTCTGCATGTCGGGACCGTCGCCGATCACCACCAGCTTGCGCTCGGGCATCCGCGCGAAGGCTTCGACGATCAGATCGATTTTCTTGTACGGCACCATCCGCGAGGCGGTCAGATAAAAATCGTCCTTCTCCGTGCAGAGCGAAAAAGCCTCGACGTCGACCGGCGGAAAGATCACTGTCGAATCGCGCTGATAGACCTTCTTGATACGCCGCGCGATGAACTCGGAGTTGGCGACGAAGCCATCCACCGAATTCGACGTGCGGATATCCCAGTTGCGGATGTAGTGAAGAATCAGCCGCGCCATCGCCGACTTCGGGCCGCCGGTCAGCTTCGACTGTTGCAGGTACTGATGCTGCAAATCCCACGCATAGCGGATCGGCGAATGCACGTAGCTGATATGCACCTGGTCGGGACCGGTGAGAATCCCTTTGGCGACCGCGTGGCTGCTCGAAATCACCACGTCGTACGCCGACACGTCGAGCTGCTCGATCGCGAGCGGCATCAACGGCAGATAGGCGCGGTACTTGGTGCGCGCGCGCGGCAGCTTCTGGATGAACGAGGTCGTGACCGGCTTGCCGCGCAGGAAACTGCGGTCGTCGAGAAAATCGACGAGGCTGAACAGGTCCGCGTCCGGAAAGCACGCGACGATCTGCTCGAGCACCTTCTCCGCGCCCGCATAGGTGACGAGCCAGTCGTGCACGATCGCGACGCGCACTGTCTTGCCGGCGCGCGCCGCGCGGCGCGGCGGCGCCTGAACGCCGGGAACGGTAGTGAGTTCAGCCAGAGCGCTGCGCGTCGCGGGTTGCAGCACGGCTTCGTCAAGGACTTCGTGGTTCATGCGCTTTTCCTCGGATTCAGTCGCAACAGCAGTGAACGCGCAAGATCGCGTAAGGCGGGCGTCATCGTGATGGACCAGGCGAGATTCGCGCCCACCATCAACACACCGGCGACGATCGCCAAAGCGAGACTCGGCAGGAAACCGGCGAGCCACAGGCTCGCCAGCAGGAAAGCGAGATGCGCGAGCATGTCGAGCGCGATCTGCCGGGCACGAATCGCCGACAGGCGCAGCAGCACCGCGTAATCGAACAGCGCGCGGCCGGCCACGGCCATCGCCGCGCCGGTCAGGCCGAAATGGGTGATGCCGAGCCACAATGCGCCTGCAAACAAGGGCAATTCGAACAGGCCGACGCGCGCGGCAGTGGCCGGATTGACCTGCGACTGGATCAGAATCCGCGTCACGTTGGCCTGCCCGACGAGCCACACGGCGACGATCATGATCCGGCCCACGGGCGCGGCCACGGTGGCGATTTCATTGCCCACCCACAGATGCAGGAACGGCTCCAGCACCAGCATCGCGACGAGCGCGACCGGCGTGAACACGCCATTGAGAAATTCGAGCGACTGCTGCGTGATGGTGTCGGCATCGGCGCGGCCCACGGCGGAAAGCCTGGGAAACAGCGTGCGCACCAGTGCGGTCGGCACGATGTTCAAACGCGTCACGAGGTTCTGCGGCACCGTGTAATACGTGACGAAACGCGCGCCGAGACTCGTGCCGAGCATCACGCGGTCGAGCGATTCGGCGATCATGTTGGTGACGCTCGCGATCAGCATCCAGCCGCCGAAGTTGAAGAGGCCCTTGGCCACGCCGAGTTGCGGCGGCAGGATGCGGCGAATTTCCAGCACCTGCAACGCGGAGCGGCCCAACAGCGCCGCGGCGAGAATGCGCGCGAACACCGCCGCGGCCAGCACGTTCTGCAGGGTCGCGCCCATCCACCATGCGGCGCCGAGCGGCAGCAACTGGAACAGGAAGGTGCCGATCGTCTGGTTGGTGTTGTAGACGCCGAAGCGTTCCGCGCCGTTGATCGCACCGGCGAATACCCACGACACATTCGCAATCGGAATCGCCACCGCGAGCCACGGCAGCGCCATATAGACTTCGTGCTGCAACTCGGGCGACACCTTGGTGAAATACGCGGTGTACAGGAACGCGCCGAAATAGATGACCAGGCCGCCGATCACGCCGGTCGCGAGATTGAGCCACGTCGCGCTCCAGAACACGCGCGCGCTCTCATCCTTGTCGCCGGAGGCTCGCGCCTTCGAGATGTGATTCTGCGCGGCCATGCTCATGCCGAGATCGAGAATCCCGAAGTAGCCGATCAAGGTCCACACGAGACTGATCACGCCGTAGCGCTCGACGCCGAGCAGCTTGATATACGACGGCACGGTCACGAGCGAAACGAAAGTCGGCAGCACGAGGCCGAAGAAATTGATCGCTACATTCTTGAGAATGCCTTTGTCCATCGGATGCCCTGGGTTTGACTACGTTGGCCTGGTGAGGCCGGGTTATTGCCGGGTTATTGCCTGGTGATGCCTGGTAATGTCCTGTATTGCGGGAAAGCGCGAAAAAAGCTGTCACGACGTGCGTTTCATGACGGCTTCCAGCGGTACATCATCACTTTGCCGCGCGCGTCTTCCTCGACGAACACGAGGTACTCGCCATTGCTGCGCTTCGCGGCGCTGATGCCGTTGGGCACATCGACCCAGCCGGACGCGCGGCCCACTTCGGGACCCGGCCGGATCACGCCGAGCTCCTTGCCGCTGTCCTTGTCCCACACGTGCACCGCGCCGACCGGCTCGACGCCGAAGAGGTATTGCCCTTCGACGGTCAGGCCGATGATCGTCGCAATGGGTTTGCTCGTCTGCCAGGGCAGCGTGATCGAATAGCGCTGCACCGGATTGCCGCTCGACCATTTGTCGTAGCGCACCAGCACGCGGCCCACTTCCTTCCAGAAGCCGTGATCGGCCGGCGTGTCGGGCGTATAGCCGGCCACGTACATCGTGTCGGTGTCGGGTTCGTAGATCGCGCGATGCAGTTCGGTGAACGGTTGCGGCACCGGGTACTGCGTCATGTTCGAGTACGCGTAGACCGGATTGCCCTTCGCGTCGAGTCCGCCGAAGCGGAAGCGGTAGATGCCCTTCGAATCGCGCGTGTGCCAGATGTCGCCGGCGCTGTCGACCCACCAGCCCCAGCCGCCCGCGAGCTTCGTGCCGCTGGTGTTGAGGGTGAATTCGTCGCTGTTGAACTTGCCGTCGCCGTTCGTATCGCGCCAGATCCAGTCGCCGCCGGGCGGCGCATTCGGCACCCTGGCGACCGCGCGTTCACGCCCGGCGATGAAACCCGATGGAATTGCGGTTTCGCCGTCGCGCTGCGGGTCGAAGCGATAGATCTTCAGATGGTCCGCGTACATGTCCGTCAGGTACAGGAACGTGCGGCCCTTGAGCTTGCGGGCCATCGGCAAGCCGGGATATTGATCGACGTGAAAGACGGGATCGTCGGGATACTTGAAACGGTTCGACAGAAAGCCCGCGTATTTCCAGTCCTGTCCGGCGGGCTTCGACAGATCGAGTTCGAAGCGCTTGTTGCCGCTGTAGACACTGTCGGGCCGCGACGGGTCGATCCACGCGCCGTCGACGAACAGGAGACCTTGCACCTGCCAGTTCTGTTTGCCGTCCGGCGCATAGCTTTCGAGCGTCGCGCCGAGGCCCGCGCCGATCGGCTCGTAGCGCGGACCGATGCCGTTGGTCGATAGGTAGACGTTGCCGCGCGCATCCACGCCGATGCCGGTCAGGCCGTTGAAGCGCTGCGGCCCCGGCTTGCCGGGCACACCGCTGAAAATGCCGCCGCGCTCGCCGAGCGTGCCCGACTCCGCATAACGGCCGTTGCTCTTGCCGAAGAACAGCACCTGCTGGCGCGGGCCGTTATCGGCAATCAGCACGCGGCCTTGCGCATCCACGGCGATATCCACCGCGACCGTGTCGGCGGGCAGCGCGACAGTCTCGTCGATGCGCTTGCCGTCGGCGGCGTAGTGCTCGACGTGCGGTGTCCTGTCGTTGCGCGTGCCGCTCAGCACCCACAGCGTGCCATCGGGGGCGAGCGCGATGCGCCCCGGCTCATGCACGCTCCAGGTGGTTTTCTGCTGCATCGATTCGGCGTCGTAGACCTCAATGCGATCGCGCGCGGTATTGGCCGCGTACAGCGTGGTGTCGTTCGCCGCGAGGCCGCCGATTTCGGCGCTGGTGCCGGTCGGCACCTCGTTCATCATCAGGAAGCCGGCGGCCAGTTGCGCATGCGGATCGGCGTTTTTGGCGGCCGGCTGGAACGGCGCCGCGTGCTTCGGATCGGCAATCTGGCGACGCGAAATGCCGAACCATTGTTTGCCCTTCTCCGGCCACACGCCCTGCTCGACCAGATGCCCCTTTTCGTTGCCGACCGCGATCGCGACGAACGCGTAGCGGCGATTCACCGCGATCGCGTTGCCGCCGCCGTTGCCCCAGCCATGCGTGCCGCCCGCGAAGCCAAGCATCTTGCCGTTCTGGTAGACGCTGGCTTCGGCGCCGCTTTCGTCCCACGGTGCGTTCGTATAGACCTTGCCGTCCGGCGCAACCGCGATCGCGGTAATGTTGATCTGCGCCCATGTGCCGTCGCCGAAACCGAAGCTATTGCCGATCCAGGAAGTCTTCGCGTTCAACACGGTTTCCGCAGATGCCGTGAAGCTGATCGATGCCGCCGTCAATCCGGCCACACCGACGAGCACAGCGATCGAGGAGGTCTTGAACGTGAAACGGGACAAAGTATTTCCTCCAGTCAGGGCCGTGCCGCGGTCAGGAAAAAGGCCCGCGCCAGCATGGAAACAATCGAATGAGATGAGCTAAGGAACGAAGAAGCGGCGTAAGAACGGTGAAACCGGTTTGCGCGAGCCGCAACCCGTGCATGACCCGGCTTTGAACCATGGATAAAGACAGGACCACGAAAACCTGGGCACACGCTGAGCGCGCGACCCACGCGCCGTCCTTGGCCGCCCAATCCGCACGGCTCACATTACGCGGAAAAAACAGCGCGACGAAAATCGAAAATAATTCAAAAATATTCGCCGCTTTAACCGTAGTGAAAGAAATCGATTTAAAAATCGATTAAAGCGCAATGGACTCGGCAAAGACGCTCGCAGCCGCACCCTGTCAGCCCATCTTTACCGATGAAGCCGCATGCGTGCCGCACTTCTTACCCGCTCTTTACCCGCTCTTTGCACGCTCTTTGCGGATGCCCCCGCCGTCTCGATGCAAGCACAAAAATTCATCTGGAATGAGCAACGAAACACCCTGTTGCAATCTGATTCATTTATCTATTTCATTCCCGTTTTTTCATCAATTTCTTTTCCCTAGAATCGAATGCACTTCCGTTGCGACGCGAAGCGACCGCGCCCGTTCGTCCGCCTGACCGCGCGAACCCTGGCCCGATCCTTCGCCCGGCCCATCCGCTTCACACCATGGACGGTTCATGACAGCTAGCGCATCGCCCTCAGCGCCTTCCCACTCACGCCGCATCGTGCAGCTCGACGGCTTGCGCGCCATCGCCGTGCTTGCGGTGTTCGCGCAGCACGCGCTGAAAGCGCCGCTGTGGATGGGCGTCGATCTGTTTTTCGTCCTGAGCGGCTTTTTGATCACCGGCATCCTGCTCGAACGTAAGGCGCGCCAGCAGTCGTATTTCGGTTATTTCTACGCACGCCGGGCGCGGCGCATCCTGCCGCCGTATCTGTTGCTGATGGTGGTGTCGTCGATTCTGTTCGGGTTTGGCTGGGCGCAGCACTGGCAGTGGTACGCGTTTTTCGCCACCAATATCGGCGACGCGCTCAATCAGAGTGGTCACGACAGCCTGAATGTGTTGTGGTCGCTGGCCGTCGAAGAGCAGTTCTATATTTTCTGGCCGTTCGTGATCCTGCTCGTGCCCGAGCGCGTGCTCGGCTACGTGGCGGCCGCGTTGATCTTCGCGGTGCCGGTGCTGCGCGCCGTCGCCACGCCCTGGTTCGACTCGTTCTGGCCGATCTACTATCTGACGCCGTTTCGCATGGACCTGCTCTCGGCCGGCGCGCTGCTCGCGGTCGCCGTGCGGCGCGATCGCGATGTGCTGGAACCGTTCAAAGGGTTCGCGGTGCTCGGCTTTTTCGCCGCGCTGGCCGTGCTCGCGTGGCTGCACCTGCACTATCCGCGGTTTCGCGCGGCGAATACGCCGCTCTCGAATGCCGGGCTCTACAGCATTTCGCTGGTGCTTTGTACTTCCGTTGTGATCATCGCCCTGCAAAGCAAGGGCATCGTCAAACGGCTGCTGTGCAATCCCGTGCTGGTCTATATCGGCACCATCAGCTACACGATTTACCTGATTCACCTGAGCGTGCTGTACACGCTGTGGCCGCTGCATCTGAACCGATATCTGACCGCGGCGCTGGCGCTGGCGATCACCCTCGCCTACGCCAGCCTCACGTGGTTCGCGTTCGAACGGCGTTTGATCTTCGGCTCGGCGGGCAAGGGCCACGCGCCGGCCAGCGCCGCGGATGTCAGCGGGGCCACGGGTATCAGCGGGGCCGCGCGGCAAGCGCCGCAAAGCCGCGCATGAGGCGCCGCACGTGGCTCGCGGCAAGCTTGTGGGCCGCCGCTTCGGCGGTGGCTTGGCTTGCATTCGACGCGCGCGCCGCCAGCGCCGGCGCAGTGCAAACGGCTGAAAAGATCCAGACGCCGCAAGCGCAGGTGCTGATTGAAGCTTACGGCGATTCGACCACGCTCGGCATTTCATGCAGCGGCGGCCACTGCGGGCCGCAGGCGCAAAACGCCGTCATGTATCTGCAAGATGCGTTGCAGGCCACGCACGGCGAGCGGGTGCAGGTCATGAACTATGGCGTGGGCGGCACGACGGCCACCCAGTTGCGCGACGGCACGCAGCGCGGCCGCCTCGACCGCACGGCGGGTTTGCCGTGGCAGGAGCGGCTCGCGGCTTCGCGCGCGCAGATTGTGCTGATCAACTACGGCATCAACGAAGTGATGCAGAACCAGACGCCCGAGCAGTTCTACGAGGCCGAAACGACGCTCGTGAAAACCGCTCGCGCGCTCGGCAAGCGGCCGGTTCTGCAGACCTCGAATCCGATGCCCGACAACCGGCTCAATGCGCGGCTCGCCGCGATGGTCGCGATGACGCGCCGGGTCGCCGCGGAACAGCAGGTGCCGCTCGTCGACCAGTTCGCCTACATCTGCGGCCTGCCCGACTGGAAGACGCTGATGTCCGACGGCGCGCATCCGAAGCCGGGCTTGTACCGGCTCAAGGCCGAACAGGATTTTCGTATCGTCGATCCGCTGGTGCGGCAACTGCTGGACGGTACGTCCTGAAGCGTTTTTTCAAGTGCGTTTCCGGGTTTGCGTCCCAAAGCCCGCGTTTGGAACGTGCTTCTGAAATGCGCTTCTGAATGTGCCGATGAAATGTGCCGATGAAATGCGCCGTCATGGCGCGGATGCTTCTTCTCTTTCTCTTTTACCAATATCGAAGGCAAGCTATGAGCCAACCACGCAAAGCGATCATCACCGGCGTATCCGGACAGGACGGCGCCTATCTGACCAAACTGCTGCTCGACAAGGGCTACCACGTGACCGGCACCTACCGGCGCACCAGCTCGGTCAACTTCTGGCGCATTCGTGAGCTCGGCGTGCTCGATCATCCGAATCTGCGCCTTGTCGAACACGACCTGACCGATCTCGGCTCGACGCTGCGTCTGCTCGAAGGCGCGCACGCCGACGAGTTGTACAACCTCGCCGCGCAGAGCTTCGTGGGCGTGTCGTTCGACCAGCCGGTGACGACCGCCGAAGTGACCGGCATCGGCGCGTTGAATCTGCTCGAAGGCATCCGCATCCTGAATCCGAAGACCCGTTACTACCAGGCGTCGACCTCGGAAATGTTCGGCCTCGTGCAAGCGGTGCCGCAACGCGAGGACACGCCGTTCTACCCGCGCAGCCCGTATGGCGTCGCCAAGCTGTTCGCGCACTGGACGACCATCAACTATCGCGAGTCGTACAACCTGTTTGCGAGCAGCGGGATTCTGTTCAATCACGAATCGCCGCTGCGTGGCCGCGAATTCGTCACGCGCAAGATCACCGACACCGTCGCGAAGATCAAGCTCGGCAAACAGGACGTGCTGGAACTCGGCAACCTCAGCGCGAAGCGCGACTGGGGCTTCGCGCTCGAATACGTGGAAGGCATGTGGCGCATGCTGCAAGCCGACGAACCCGACACTTATGTGCTCGCCACCAACCGCACCGAGACGGTACGCGACTTCGTGCGCATGGCGTTCGCCGCCGCGGACTATCAGATCGAATGGTCGGGCAAGGACGAGCGCGAAGTCGGCATCGACGTCGCGACCGGCAAGACGCTGGTGCGCGTGAACCCCAGGTTCTACCGTCCGGCGGAAGTCGATCTGCTGATCGGCTGCGCCGACAAGGCCCACGAGAAGCTCGGCTGGAAGCCGGAGACCACGCTCGAACAGCTGTGCCACATGATGGTTCATGCGGATCTCGGCCGCAATCAGCATCACGAAACGTTCTAAGCGGGATGGCGGCCGCACGAGCGGCCGCCGCACACCCACCGCCGACATTTCACCCGATGCAAAAGCAGACGAGGCCTGATCGCAATGATTCAGGCCTCGTCTGCGTTTACGCCGCCAGGCGGCGTTAGTTTTTTGCCGCTTGCGAGAGTGAATGCGGCGAGCCATGCGCCGCGTTCACTCTGAGCAGCGTCAGCGCCTTCAGTGCACCCCACCCGCCGTAATCGCCTCGCTATACACCGACGCCACGCGCCTCGCGATGACCGAATTGTCGAAGTTATCGCGCGCGTAGCGACGGCATGCATCCGCATCCGGCAACTTCAGTGAGCCGTTCAACGCACCTGCCAGGCCTTCCGCGATCGCCTGAGCGCCGGTCGCCGGCAGCACCAGATTCGGCGACAAGCCTGCCACCGCTTCCGGCAAGCCGCCCACCGGCGTCACCAGTACGGGCGTGCCCGAGGCCAGCGATTCGACCGTGATCAGGCCGAAGCCCTCTAGCGCGACCGTCGGCACCACGCTGATATTCGCCGCGCGATAGAGCGCCGCCAGGTGCTGATCCGGCACGAAGCCCAGCAGCTTGACGTTGTTTTCGAGGCCCGCCTCGGTGATACGCGCCTGCAACTCGCCTTCGAGCCGGCCTTTGCCCGCGATCAGCAGCAGCACGTCGGGTTCGCGGCGCTTGAGCAGCTTCACCGCGTCGATCAGATCCTCGAGACCCATGCGGCGCACCAGGCGCCGCACCGCCAGCACGATCGGCCGGTCTTGCGGCAACTGCAGCTTCAGCCGTGCCTCGGCCGGTGTGATCGGCAGATTGAACTGCTCGACGTCCACGCAGCCCGGCACCACGCGCACGCGCTCCGGCGCGATACGGTAGCGCGAGGTGAGAATCTTGCCGAACGCTTCGGACAACACGATCAGCCGCGACGAGCGCGCATACACCGACTGCTCCAGATAACGCTTGGCGCGCTGGCCGAGCGAATCGGCGCCTTCCACGTGGCTCTCGTCGGCCCACGGCCCCTGGAAATGCGACACCTGCGGGATCCCGCGCGTCACGTCGAGGCCCGGGAAGGTGTACAGCGCGAAATGCGACGAAATCACGTCGGGACGCGCCGTGCTGATTTCGTGGCGCAGCGCGCGGCGTGCCGCCATCAGCCGCAACGGCAGCGATTGCGCGGCCGGGCCGAAGCCGTTGATCGCGCCGCCAGTGTCCGCGGCCACCTTGGGCGAGCCTGCCACTACGCCGCGCACCGCGACGCCCGCGCCCGGCAGCGCGCCGACCAGCGAGTAGTACATGCGGTCGAGGCCGCCGGCGCGCTCGGGAAACCAGTGCATCCCGATCTGCAGCGATTTGATTGAGCTCGTCGTCATAGTTGTTGCCCCTGTGCGTTCTGAGAGTTGTGATCGGTTGCGTGCCGGCCTGTTTCCGCGGTTTCCGAGGTTTCTGCGCAAATCGTCATTCCGCGGTCTTCTGGCCGGCCAGCGTGTTCAGCGTCAGCGCGTCGGTCTTGGCGGCCACGGCGGCTTCGGCCTTGCTGCGCCGGCGGTCCTTCTGCTCACCTTCGATCTGCCGGTACAGCGCGATGTACTGCGCGGCCATCCGCGCCCAGCCGAAGCCGGTCGCGAGCTCGTTGGCGGCGACACCCATCGCGCGGCGCGCGTCGTCGTTCGCAGCCAGACGCGAGACCGCGCCCGCCAGCGCCTTGGGATCGTCCGGGTCATCGAGCACGATGCCGCATTCGGGCGTAATGATTTCCGCGCCGCCCGCCGTGCGCGCCGTGACCACCGGCAGCCCCGCCGCCATCGCTTCGAGCAGCGAGAGGCTCATCGCCTCATAGCGGGACGGAAACACGAACGCATCGACCGAATGCATCAGCACCGGCATTTCCTTCACCAGCCCGAGAAAATGCACGCGATGCGCAATGCCGAGCGCCTTCGCCTCGTCCGGATAAGGGCTGCCCGGCAGGAACCCGGCCACCGCGATCTGCACGTGCTCAGGCAAATGCTTCAGCGCCGCCAGCACCGTGCCGAGGTTCTTGCGCGGCGTGCGCAGGTCGCCCACGAACAGCAACAGGAACGCCTGCGCCGGCAGGCCGAAGCGCGCGCGATCGCCCTGGGCCGCGGCGAAGCCTTGCGTATCGACGCCGTTGTAGATCACATCCACCCGGTTATCCGGCGTGAGCCCGATCGCGCGGATTTCGTCGGCGACCTTTTGCGACACCGCTGTGATCACCTTCGAGCGCCGGTAAGCCCAGCGTTCGAGCAACGCGTTGCAGCGCGTATAGACCGACTGATACGCGGACCACACGCCCTTGGTCAGTCCGAACGGGTAGTACTTGCTGCCGAACCAGCCGCTATGCACGAAGTGCGAGGTGTTGACGTCAGCCGGCATCCACGTGATGAAGCCGTTCACGTGCAGCACGTCGTATTCGCTTCGATGCGCGCGCAGCCACATCGCGCTCTTGAACGCGAACACCTGCTGGCGCAGCAGATTGGTGGGCCACCAGCGGCCGATTTTTATCGGCGCCCAGCGGACGTTCGGATGGGCGAGCAGATCGGGCGCGACGTGCGACGCAACCAGCGTCACGCCGATGTTCTCGTCGAGGGCGGCGCGCGCGATCTCGTGGTTGACGCGCCCCTGGCCGTCGTTATGGCGCACGACATGCGTGACAATGGCGACTCTCAATCAGTGCCTCCGTGGAGAAGTAGCGTGCGTCTGCGGTTCATCTTTTCGTAATGCACCGCAGAAAGGATCGAAAAAACGCTCATGAAAAGCAGCAGGCCGCCGGTGCCGACCAGCGAATTGGTGAACACCAGCATCGCGAAGGTCGCGAGACTGAGACTGAGGCAAGCCGAAACGTATTTGTCGTTGCGCAGCTTGAACGACGCAAGCACCGCGCGCACCACCAGCCAGACGATGCCCGACATATACAGCAGCGTGCCGGGCCAGCCGAGCACGAACGGAATGTTCATCACGCCGCTGTCGAAGTTGCCGTACTGGCCGAGCTGGCCGCCATCGTTCGAGAGCTTGGTGGAGGTGCCGGTCGCGCCCATCCCTTCGCCGGAGACGTCGGTGAAGGCGGTCTTCGCGAAGGTCGCGTAGAACTCGTTACGCGCGGCATAGCTCTGGTCGTCGCTCAGGTTGACGATCGTGTTAAGACGCGCCTGCATCCGGTCGGCCACCGGGCCGACCGCCAGCAGCGGCACGCACAGGCCGGCGAGCAGCACGGCGCTGGCGACGATGCGCATCCGCACCTTGTTGTTCGATTTGACCAGCTGGATCAGCAGCGCGATCACCCAGCCGCCCCACGTCGAGCGCACGAGGCTCAGCGCGAACGAAAAAAAGCCCAGCGCCGCGGCGATCCAGCGCACCCGGTGCGTGGCCGCCATCACGTAGACCATCGCACCCATCATCGCGAACGCGAACGGCCCCGACGAGTTCATCGTGCTGAACACGCGCACGCCCATCGGCACGGCGTCGCCCTGCGAGTTCATCTGCGAGCCGAGCATCCACAGCGCGTCCCACGGCGGCATGATGAAGAACTGGATCAGGCCGTAGCCGCCCATCACCAGCATGCCCCAGATGAACGTGTTGACGATGGTCGCGCGGTACTGCGGATATTGGCGCGTGTGCGCCATGATGTGAAAGCCGATCAGGATCGGATAGAGCCAGTTGGCGAGGTCATAGGTCGCGGCAAGCGGCCCGCTCGACATCACGCCGACCATGAACGCGTAGGCCAGGCCGAGCAGGATCAGCAGCACCGGCAGACCGCGCCGCTGCGCGAGCAGTCTGTAGTAACGCAACAAGGAGAGCGCGCTGATCATCGTCACCGCAAGCGGCGCAACCTGGATCAGGCTGGTGGGTGTGAAGGAGCCTTTGGACCAGTCGGCGAGACGCCGCACTTCCGGGCTCAGGAACCACAGCCACCACATGAACCCGATGTAGCGCGCCGGGCTCTTGAAGTACAGCCACAGGCCGGTCAGGATCGCGAGCACTGGGAACGCGAGCGTGAGCACTGTGCCCTGATGCGCGACGATCAGCACCGCCGTGATCAGCCACAGTAACGCCGGCGGCAGCCATTCCTGCGGACCGCCGGACAAAAGACGTCCGGCGCCGCTCTCGCCAGCTCGCGTAATCGTCGACATCGTTTAGAGGCTCCCGCTCGATTCACGCGGGCTGGGGCGCCGGCCTTGCCCCACCGCCTGGGCCCGCAGCGCGGCCCGGGCACGCAGCATGTCCTGCGTGATCCGCACGTGCTGCATCGCGTAGTGCTGCGTCGTCAGATCGCGCGACAGCAAACCGGCCGCTGCCGCCTGCGCCTGGCGCAAGGCCTCAGCGGGCGAGGCCGCGAAGCCGTCGACTGCTTCGCGCAGCGCCTGCGGGTTGAACGGCGGCACATAAGCCGCCTCGCCCGCCGGGAAATAATCCTGCAACGCGCCGACGTCGGTGACCACCATCGGCTTGCCGAGCGCCGCCGCTTCGAGCATCACGGTGATGCCGGAGGCGTGCGAATTCGGCCGCAGCGGCACGACGATCACGTCGGCCCAGTCGTAGAGTTCGTGCTGCTTTTTGATGCCCGAAAACAGCGCGATCTCGACATTCGCTGCGCGCAGCGACGCGGGAATACGCCGGCGCGTTGCAAGTTTCACCGTGTAGCGCGCATCGTTGCCGAACGCCTTGATGAGGCTCTCCCAATCGCGATCGCGATCGTTGCCGATCGCGGCGATACGGATCGGCGTGTGCGGCGTCCATTCGGTCGGCGCTTGCACCGGGAAGTCCTGCGTGTTCAGGCCATAGTAGACATGCCTGGCGTCGCGGTTGAAAAAGCGCTGGCACAGCTCGGCGTTTTCGCTGGCGAGCGTGGTCAGCTGATCGGCGCGCGCAAGCAGCTTGCGATACAGCCAACTGCGCAAGATCCCGTAACCAGGCCATTTATCGAGCAGCCACACGCTTTGCGCGAGCAGCAACGGCCCGTCCGCGGCGCCCGCCTTGCGGCCGCTCAGCAGCAGCATCAGCGCGGCCGACAGATGTTCCTGCTCGGTATGCGTCCAGATCACGTCCGAGCGCAGCATCTCGGCGCGGTTGCGCCACGTATGAATGAAGTCGAAGCCGAGCGCCGCCTTCAATGCGCGGCGCAACAGGCGCACCGGCTTGCTTTCGCGCGCGTCCTGCGAATAGGTCAGCGCGAACGCGTCGGATTCGGCGTGGTGATAACCGTACAGACAGCCGATGTTGTCGCCCGGTCGATAAAAGCGCGGGTCGGCGCCGTAAAACAGATGAACGTGAACTTTCGTACTCATGCAGGCACTCCGCTCTGCCGGTGGAAAGGGGCATCGGCGGCCGGCCTGCGGGGCCGGCGCCGATACAGGAACGCATGGGTCAGGCGCTGGATCACGAGGCTCAGGACAGCGCGCGCCGCGCCTCATGCGCGCCGGTACGCACCGCGCGCCAGCGCGACAGCTTCAGGCCCGCCTGTTTGGAGAGCAGCGCGAGCGCCGCGTGCGTGAGCCCCGGATAGACCCGCGTGCCGACCAGCGTCCACCACCACCAGGCGGTTTCGCGGCGCAGCGGCGGCAGCTGGTCGCGCAGGATCAGATGGAAGTTGAAGGCGGCATTGCGCAACGCCGCCATGGTTTGCGCGTCGCGCCGGTCGTCGTCGAAACGCTCGGCCGGGAAATGATCGACCGCCACGCGCGGGTCGTACATCAGCTTCCAGCCGGCGTTCTTCACGCTCAGACTGAAGGCCATGTCGTTGTGAACCTGCGCGCCCGCGCCGCGCAGGCGCGCGTCGAAACGGATCGTGCGGACCGCATCGCTGCGGTAGCTCATGTTGGCGCCCTTCAGGATATCGACTTCGCGCGCGCCGCCCACCCCGAGATGATGATTGCCGATGATCCTGCCGTGCGCGGTGACCTTGCCGACCAGCGGCCGCTCGCCGTCCAGCACGCGGCCTTTTTCGTGCACCCAGTCGCGCCCGCCGAGAGCGCCCAGACGCGCATCGCTTTCGAATGCCGCCGCAATCCGTTCGACCCAGTCGGCGTGCGGCGCGGCGTCGTCGTCGGTGATCGCGATCACGTCGCCGTTGGCCGCGTCGAGCCCGCGATTCAGGGCCGCGACCTGGCCTGGCACCTCGACCAGCGCGACGGCAAGCGGCAGCTCGCCGGGCACCGCCGGATCGCGCAGGCACGCGCGAGTCGCCTCGTCGTCGGCGCGCGCGACCACCACCACTTCGTCCGGCGCGCGCGACTGCCGTTGCAGCGCCGCGAGACAGCGCGCGAGATCGGCCGGGCGGCGGAAAGTGGGAACCAGTACGGTCACTTTCATCGTGAAGTCCTTTTTTCGTAGTTGCGCTGCGCAGTTGCACTGAATGCGGAGCACAGGGATCGCCTCCGCGCCTCTTCAGGTACTAAGGTATTCCTGGACCGCCGCATAGCTGCGGTCGTAGCCGCCGCGCGAGCGCGCCGGCATGCCGTTGAAGATCCCGCCCTGCACGTGCACGCCGGCCGCCCGCAAGCGCTTCAACGCATCGGCGATCTCGCCTTCGTTATGCACGCCCGAGCGCATGACGAAGAAGGTCGAACCCGCATAAGCCCCGATGATCGACGCATCGGTCACGGCCAGCACCGGTGGCGTATCGATCAGGATCACGTCGTAGCGTTTGGCGAGGCCGTCGAGGTATTGCGGCAGACGCGGCGACATCAGGAGCTCCGACGGATTCGGCGGACGGCGGCCGCACGAAATGAAGCTCAGGTTCTCGATGTTCGAGCTGCGGATCGCCTCTTCGAGCGAGATCTGTCCGCTCAGCAATTCCGACATGCCGTTCTCCTGCGAACCGCCCATGTAGCGTTCGAGCACGCCGCGCCGCATATCGCCGTCGATCATCAGCACGCGCTTGCCCGAATGCGCGAGCAGCACCGCCAGATTGGCCGTCAGAAAGCTCTTGCCGACGCCGGCCATCGGACCGGTCAGCATGACGATGCGGTTCTTCGCGTCCATCATCGAGAACTGCATCGAGGTGCGCAGACTGCGCAGGCTTTCGACCGTGAAGTCCTTGGGACGCGCGCTGGCCAGCACCGAACGCAGGCGCTCGCCGCCGCGCTGGAAACTGCTTTCGAGCACCGCCTGCTCGGCGCTGAGCGGCACGAGACCGAACACCGGCAGATGGAATGCGCGTTCGATGTGCTCGGGGTCGTCGATGCCCTTGAACATATTGCGGCGCAGGAACACGAAACCCGTGCCGGCGATCAGCCCGAGAATCACCGCCGCCGACAGGATCAGCGCCTTCTTCGGCTTGACCGGCACGCCCGGTCGCAGCGCGGCGTCGACGATATGCACGTTGCCGCCGGTGCCGGCCTTCTGCACCGACAATTCCTGCACGCGGTTGAGCAGCAGCACGTAGATGTCTTCGGCCACCTTCGCATCGCGTTGCAGCTGCACGGCCTTCACTTCGGTGGCCGGCAGATCGCGGAAGCGGTCGGCGTATTTGGTGCGCTGCGCCTCCAACTCGGCCATCTGCTGGCGCGCGGTCTTGAGCATCGGATGGTCGTCGCCGTAACGCTCGGTCAGCTGCGCCATTTGCAGACGCAAACCGGCGATCTGCTGCTCGTACTGCACGCTGCCTTCCAGGTACACCTTGGCTTCGTCGCTCGCGTTGATCGAGCCGGACTGGCGCTGATACGCGGTCAAGGCGGCTTCCGCGCGTTCGAGATCACTCTTCAGACGCGGCTCTTCGCTCTTCAGGAAGTCGAGCATCTTGCTCGCGTCGACCTGCTTGTTCGACACGTGTTGACGCACATACGACTGCGCGAGCGCATTGGCCACTTCAGCGGCATGCTCCGGGCTCTTGTCTTCCAGCGAGATCTGGATCACGCCGGTCTGCTTGCCCTGCTCCTGCACGGTGATCGCCGACTGGAACGCGGTGATCGCGTCGAGGTCGTTGGAACGCACCACCGTAAATTGCTCACCCGGGCGCGCCACCAGCTTGTTGACCACCATCGTCACGCCGCCGCCCTGCTCCTGCTGGCCGACCTGGCCGTGCAGCAGCAGCGCGCCGTTCTCCGCATACAGCTCGTAGTGCTGGTCGTCGATCACCTTCATCGTCAGCTTCTGGCCTTCGAGCGCGGGCACCACGTCGATCGAATCGACGTCGGCGATCTCGCCGCCCCAGCCGTACGAAGACAGACCCAGCCACGGCCGCGCCGGCTGGCCCGGCGTCGCCATGCGCGCGGCGATGCTGCCGAGCAGCGGAATGGTCTTCGGCGTGACGCTGAAGTTCAGCTTCAGTTGCTGCACCACCGGGCCGACCACGCCGCGGCTCTTGATGATTTCGATTTCGGCATCGGTCGGCAGCGAACTCGACCCGGTGGTGATCGCCGCGCCCGTCTGCGTCTGCGTGAGCGCCTGCGACGTGTTATCGGACTGTTCGACCCGCACGTGCGCATCGGCCGAATAGATCGGCTTGGCGAGGAAACAGTACGCGACGGCGATCCCGACGATCACCGCGGCGATGGCGATCAGCCACCAGATGTCGTCGAGGATCACCTGCACCAGTTGGCCGAGGACGACGTCCTCTTCTTCGGTCCTGGCCGGTGCGACCATGTGTGGAGTGATTTGATTGCTCACAATTCGATCCCGTATCGGTTACGTCAGCGGTTGCTCCAGCATTTGCTGCAGTCCCGCGCCCTGGGAGAGCGGCGCGGGGCTGTCGGCGGCTCAGACGCTTATTTCGTCAGCTGCTTCAGGTAGAACACCGTCTGCACGGTCGGCAAGATCTGCTGCAACACACGGTTGAACGTGGTCGAAGCGGCGGTGCCCACATACACGACATCCATCGGCTGCAACTGGAACTGGGTCGACAGCATGATCGCGTCCGGCTGCGTCATGTCGAGGCGGTAGACGTCCGGCGTGGTCGGCTTCTCGCGCATGCCGCGCATCACGTAGATCTGACGCGGATTGGCGTCGGTATCGAGGATGCCGCCCGCTTGCGTGAGCGCATCGGCGATCGACAGACGCCCCTTGAGCATCGGCATCTGCATCGGCGTCTTCACCTCGCCCATCACGAACACGCGGCTGGCGCTGCGATCCGGAATGTTGATCACGTCGCCGCTTTGCAGCATCACGTTCTGCGTGGTGTCGCCGCTATCGAGCATGCGGTTCGCGTCGAGCACGTAGAGCTGCTTGTTGCGCGTCAGACGCACACGCTGGATGTCGGCTTCGCTGGTCGTGCCGCCCGAGCGTGTGATCGCGTCGACCAGCGTGAGCGGCACGTCGCTGACGGCGAGCGGCCCCGGCGTCTTCACTTCGCCGGTCACCTGGATTTTCTGGCCGCGATACGACAGCACGCGCACGTCGACCTGCGGGTTGCGGATGTAGCGCACGAGGCCGCTGCTCAGTTGATCGCGCAATTCGCCGACGGTCTTGCCCGCGGCCTTGATGCGGCCGACGAACGGGAAAAAGATCGTGCCGTCGGCGGCGACCGTCTGGCCGTACGGATCGGCCTGGCCCGGCAATGCGGCCGTGTACGGCTGCTGCAAGGCGCCGCCGACCGATTGCGTGGTGTTGCCGCCGGCCGACAGCGTACTGCCCTGCGGCGTGGTCAGTTCAGGGTGGTCCCACACGGTGATGCCGAGAATGTCCTGCGGCGCAAGCCGGTACACGTACTGCGACGGGTCGCCGATGCTCGAGGTCGGCAGCGCCTGCGGCGCGCCGGCCGCTTGCGTCTGGGCGGCCACGAGCGGCCCGTCGATCAGATGGACCGGATAGGTCTCAGTGGGCTGACTCTGATGCTGCCCGTCGTCTTTCAGATGGGACGTGTCGAGGTAATTCCCAGGCGCGGTGGCGCAGGCCGACAGAAAGGACGTCAGCAAAAAGGTGGCGGCGAATTTCGTTCGAAGATTCGCCGGTGAATTCGCGTTGAGGTTCGCGGTGATTTTCTTCATCAGCATATTTTCTTCAGCCATCCCATGACCAGATGTTCGATGAGCACGAGACTCTCTCGATAAGCGGCTTCCGCGCCGCCGTGGGGATCGGAGACGTCGGAATCGTGTTCCCACTTGCCGAGCGGATAGACCTTGCCGCGCGAGGCCGGATCGAGCGCTTCGACTTCGCTCACCTGCGCGCGCTCGCTGACCAGCACCAGATCGGCGGAGCGCACGAGGCGCCGGTCGAGACGCCGCGAGTAATGGATATCGGAGGCGACGCCCTGCTCGGCGAGCAGGCGCCGCATCACCGGGTCCATGCCGTGACCCTCCACGGCACGGATGCCCGCCGAATGAAACGCGATCGGCGCCGAGCACGGCTGCGAGGCCGCGCGCTGCCGTGCCTTGAACAGCATTTCGGCGGCAGGCGAACGGCACACGTTGGCGTGACAGACGATCAGAACGTTGGCAAACATAGCGGGCTCCCTAGCACGGCTTGGCGGCCTAGCGTCCAGCCGCCGCGGTGGCCACGGCGGCCGTGTCGGCCGTGACCGGGCCGTTCGCGCCGACCCGTGCCGGCGCGTTGCGCAGCGCGTGCTGGCGGCCGATCGCGTGGTACTCGATACCGAGTTCGAGCAGCGCCTCCGGCTCGTACAGATTGCGGCCGTCGAAAATCAGCGGTGTCTCGAGGATCTGCTTGAGCGAGTCGAAATCCGGGCTCTTGAAGACCTTCCATTCGGTAAGGATCACCAGCGCGTCGGCGCCCTCGGCCGCCTCCATCTCTTCGTTCACGAACGACAGGCGCGCGAGCTGTTGCGGCACGTCCTTCAGATCGAGTGCGAAGACGCGCTTCGATTCGTCGATCGCGACCGGGTCATAGGCCTTTACGCGCGCGCCGCGGCGCAGCAGCTCGGCGATCAGCGGGCGGCTCGGCGCTGCGCGCATGTCGTCGGTATTCGGCTTGAACGCGAGGCCCCACACGCCGAAAGTGCGGTCCGACAGGTCTTCGCCCAGACGCGCCACGATCTTGTGCGCGAGGATTTTTTTCTGCGTGTCGTTGACGGCTTCCACCGCTTCGAGAATGCGCAGATTCTGCTTGTAGTCGGCGGCGGTGCGGATCAGCGCCTGCACGTCCTTCGGAAAGCACGAACCGCCGTAGCCGCAGCCGGCATACAGGAAGTCGTAGCCGATACGCGGATCGGAGCCGATGCCGCGGCGCACCGCTTCGATATCCGCGCCGACGCGATCAGCCAGATTCGCCAGCTCGTTCATGTACGAAATGCGCGTGGCAAGCATCGCGTTGGCCGCGTACTTGGTGAATTCGGCCGAACGCACGTCCATGTACAGCGTGCGTTCGCGATTGCGATTGAACGGCGCGTACAGGCGCTTCATCAATTCGCGCGCCTTCTCGCCCGGCACGTCTTCATCGCAGCCGAGCACGATGCGGTCGGGGCGCGTGAAATCTTCCACGGCCGCGCCCTCTTTCAGGAACTCCGGGTTCGACACCACCGAGAACATGTGGCTCTCGCCGCGTGCGGCCAGTTCACCGGCGATCACCTCGCGCACGCGCGAGGCCGTGCCGACCGGCACCGTCGATTTGTCGACGATCACCTTGAAGGCCGTCATATGGCGGCCGATATTGCGCGCGGCGGCCAGCACGTATTGCAGGTCGGCGGAACCGTCTTCGTCGGACGGCGTGCCGACCGCGATGAACTGGATATCGCCGTGCGCGACCGCGGCTTCGACGTCGGTCGAAAATTTCAGGCGGCCGGCACGGCGATTGCGCGCGATGATCTCCTGCAATCCCGGCTCATGGATCGGCACGCCGCCGTTGTTGAGCACGTCGATCTTGCGCTGATCGACGTCGAGACAGAATACGTCGTGGCCGATGTCCGCCAGACACGCGCCCGTCACGAGGCCTACGTAGCCGCTACCGATGATCGTCAGGTTCATGTATTACACCTCGGAGAATTGAGTTGGTTCAGAACAGCAGACACGCGATGCATTGCGCGGCTGTCGCTCAATAAGCGTTGCTGCCCACAAAGCCCTTCCACAGCGTCAGCACGACGATCTTGATGTCGAGCCAGAAGGTCCAGTGCTGCATGTAGTACAGATCGAGCTTGACGCGGCCCATCATCTTTTCGATGCGGTCGGTTTCGCCGCGATAGCCGTTGATCTGCGCCCACCCGGTGATGCCCGGTTTGATCCGGTAGCGGTGCATGTAGCCCTTCACCAGATCCTTGTAGATGTCGTCGTGTTCGAGCGCATGCGGACGTGGACCGACCACCGACATCTCGCCGCGCAGCACGTTGATGAATTGCGGCAATTCGTCGAGGCTGGTGCGCCGCAGGAACGCGCCGACCGCGGTGATGCGCGGGTCGCGCCGCGTGGCCTGGGTGATCCTGCCGACCTCTTCCTTGTGTACTTTCATCGAGCGGAACTTGTAGATCTCGAACTGGTTGCCGTCGATGCCCTTCCTCTTCTGGCGGAAGAACACCGGCCCCGGCGAGCTCAGTTTCACCGCCACGGCGATCGCGAGCATCACCGGCGACAGCGCGGTCAGCGCGCCGAGCGCGAACATGCGGTCGAAAATGCGCTTGGGCAGCACGCGCAAGTCCGTGATCGGCGAAGCGGCCAGGTTGATCGCGGGCACGCCGAGCAGATCGACCATCGGCTGATTGAAGAGCGTGAGGCTCCGCACATCCGGAATGAAGCGGATGTTCACGAAATCGTTGCGCAGATCCATTACGAAGCGGTGAATCGCCTTTTCCTTCGAGATCGGCAGTGCGAGCCACAGTTCGCGAATCGCGCGCTGGCGCACCAGCTGGATCATGCGCTGGTAGTCGCGCTCGACCGGCACGCCGTCGATCGCGTCGGCGGCGTCCGGGTCTTCATAAGGATTGATCGTGCCATCTTCATCAAACACGGCGACCGGGCTAAAGCCCGCTTCCGGCCGGCTGCGCATCTGCTCGATCAGAAAGCGGCCATACGGCGCGCCGCCGACGATCGCCACCGCGCGCTGATTGAAACCCTCGCGGCGCAATCCCTTGAGGATCGAATAGACGATCACCTTGTTCACGATCAGCAGCACGATGGTGGCCGCCGCCCAGTACACGAGCCACAAGCGCGACAGGCTGTCCGAGCGGTGCAGGCTGAAGCTGATCAGAATGCCGGTGACCTCCACCATCAGCCATCCGCCCGCCACGCGGCACAGCAGGTCGTACAGCGGCTTGCCGCGCCACGACTGATAGATCCCGAGCGCGGGGAAAAACACCACCACCAGCAGGCAGTCGAACGCCAGCGAAATGCTTTGCACATCGTCCAGCCACACGAATTTCCCGCTGTGCACGGCCGCCCCAATCCAGGCGCCAAGGGCGACCATCGCAATGTCGATGATTCTCGATAGAACGCTCAGCATGCGCTGCACCTCAGTTCGTCAGTCAAGGGCCATCCGTCGGTTGGTTGAATTCCTGGTACCCGGTTATGCACATCAGCCCCGCAGCAGGACGCACAACGCCGCCATGCGCGCCCCGCCACCGAATGCGCGCCGCGAAACTAATTGGCCTGTGCTATTGCCACGCCGTTTCTCCGCTCTAAAAAATCCAGCTAGCCAACCAGGTGGCCGAGACGGATAACGCGTGTCGGAATGAGTGAATACCCTTGTACAGGTATAGATAAAGCGGTATTAAAATTCGGACCGCAAGACAGCAAAAAATCTCAAAATGTATCGGTCAAAATTTCGATATTTTTTCGGAATTTGTTCGGCAATTATTGCCGGTTTTGGTGTTCGAAAGACCGGTTGAGTGCCCCGCCGAAAGCCCGGACCGTCATTTCTTCCTGTTTGCCTACGAAGCTTACGCACCGCCCTTCGGCTCTATTCTGCGACATTCGCCCGCGTAAAAAAATTGCCCCCGATTTTTTTATTGTATTTTTTATTTTTTAAAAAAATAAACAGACATTCTGGCGTCACGGAAGGACTAATTTTACTGGCTTTTTTATATAACTTCTATTTAACGCGCTTTTATTGACTCGTTACTTCGTGTTAAAACTCGACGCATTCACCCAGCCTCGAGGAGTCCATCATGACAGCTCCGGTTACGGCCACTCCCGCCGACACCCGGTCCACGCAAGCCATGCCCCTGAACGTCAAGCTCAAGGTTCACCCCGTCATTCTCGCCGGCGGCTCCGGCACACGCTTGTGGCCGATGTCGCGCGAGCAGTACCCGAAACAGCTGATTGGCCTGCTCGGCGATGATTCGCTGCTGCAATCCACGACGCGCCGTCTCGACGGACTCGAAACCGGTCATCTCCTGGCCGAGCAGCTCGTCGTGGTGGCCAACGAAGAGCATCGCTTCACGACCGCCGAGCAATTGCGCACGAGCGGCAAACCGAGCCGGCTGATTCTCGAGCCCGCCGGCCGCGACACCGCGCCGGCGCTCACGGTGGCCGCGCTGTCGATCGCCGCGCAGGACGAGGACGGCATCATGGTCGTGATGCCCGCCGATCACGCGGTGACCGACATCGACGGTTTTCGTGCGGCGGTCGCCACGGGCGTGCAGCACGCCGAAGCCGGCCATATCGTGACAATGGGCATCGTGCCGACGCGCGCGGAAACCGGCTACGGCTATATCCGTATCGGCGCGGCGCTTGGTACACAGCCAGGCATGCCTAACGACAGCGCTGAAGACAGCGCCAAAGCGGCCGGCACGCTCGCCGCGCACAAACTCGACCGCTTCGTCGAAAAGCCGCATCTGGAGCTGGCGCAGCGCTATATAGAGTCGCAGGAATACTGGTGGAACAGCGGCATTTTCATCATGCGCGCGTCGACCTGGCTGAAGGCGATCCGCCACTTCCAGCCGGCCATTTACGAAGCCTGTGATGCGGCGTTTGCGGGCGGCAAGGCGGACGGCGACTTCTTCCGTCTGCAACGCGACGCATTTAGCGCCTCGCCGTCGAATTCGATCGACTACGCCGTGATGGAACAACTGGGCAACGATCAGACCGCCGCTTCCGGCGTAGTCGTGCCCTTGCAGGCGGGTTGGTCGGACGTGGGTTCATGGGACGCGATCTGGGAAATCTCGGACAAGGACGCTGACCGCAACGTGGGCCGCGGCCGCGTGATGTTCGAAGGCGCGGCCTCGACCTTCGCGCACTCGGAAGGACGCCTGATTGCCTGCGTAGGCACCCAGAATCTGGTCGTGGTGGAAACGGCGGACGCGATTCTGGTTGCCGACAAATCGCGCGTGCAGGACGTCAAGAAGATCGTCGGACGGATTCGCAACGACGGCGGCCTGGAAGCGGCCAACCATCGCAAGGTACACCGGCCGTGGGGCAACTACGATTCCGTCGACACGGGCGAGCGCTTCCAGGTCAAACGCATCGTCGTGAAGCCGGGTGCGCGGCTCTCGCTGCAAATGCATCATCACCGCGCCGAACATTGGATCGTCGTGCGCGGCACGGCGCTCGTCACGCGGGGCGAAGAGCGCTTTATCGTCTCCGAAAACGAATCGGCCTATATTCCGCTGGGCGTGACCCACCGTCTCGAGAACCCGGGCAAGATGCCGCTCGAAATGATCGAGGTGCAGTCCGGTTCGTATCTCGGCGAAGACGACATCGTGCGCTTTGACGACACGTACGGACGCCAGTAAAGGCCGTCAATGAAGGACGTCAATAAGACAGCGCCAGTGAGTCACAACGGATGAAGCAGGACCCTGCGGCGGTTGCTCCTACCGGCCGCGGGGTACCGCAGTGCTAGCCGCCGCGCTAGCCGCCGCGCTCATCCCGCGTGGGAGATGAGTTCTGGGAACGCCGGGAAACGATCTGACGCACTGCTCTCTGTGGCCGCCGTAGCTGTTGTAGCCGGTTCGCTGGGATAACGGCGCAGCGGACCGCGGAACGCACCCATAGGACCATGCAAAGGCGCGCCGTGATTCACCGTGACGGGCTCCGGCACCTGGCGCATGGCCGGTAGCGGACGTGCCGGTAGCGGACGTGCAACCGGCACAACGGCATTGACGGCAGGCGCAGTACCCGCAGTCGCCAGCGTGCGGCATTCGCGGTCGATCCACTGCCGCGCCCAGTCGAGCGCGCACTGCTCCGCTGCTTCCGCCTCCGCAAAGCGCGGGCCGACCAGACCGGAACGCTCGACGCGTTTGCCGTCCTTCATGATCTCCGCCCATGCGCGATACATCGCGTTAGGCACCCGCTCCGCCACCACGTAGATCAGATAGCCGCGCCGGTCGGCGACCTGCGTGCCGCGTGGCGCGAGGCTCATCGACAGCGGACTGCGCTGGTCGTCGGATTGTTGCGGCCGGCCTTCGGCGATGGCGGCGGACGTCATGCCGCCCATCGCGCCCATCGCGTCCGTTTCGGCGAAGCTGGACGGCGCGGCACGCACCGCGTGAGCGGACGGCGCCGGCGGCACATCCGCCATGCCGGACAACTGGCGTGTGATGTCGGCGATCGGATCGGCCGAACGCCAGCTGCTCAGGCGGCTCGCCATGCCGGGCGCCTGCCACGACTCGGGGCTTTTCCAGGACACGCCACGCAGACTGTCTTCGCGCGCGCTGGGAGGTTCTGCTACCGGTGCTGCGGGTTTGGCCGCGACGGGCGGCGCCGGTTGCGGGACGTACGCGAAGGTACGCCCGGTTTGGGATAACAGCCGAACCATCTCGAGGAGGGTGCCGTTCAATTGCCATTCTTCAAAACGGCGCCGGCAGGTGGGACCCGACGGATAGCGGCCTGGCAGCTTCGACCAGGGTTCGCCAGTTGTCAGAATCCACAGGACGGCATTCGCCACGATACGTGGTTCGGCGCGCGGCCGGCCGCGTCGATTCAGACGGACGGCCGGCTCATCAGAGACAAGCGCTGCCAGCAGCGCCCATTCTTCATTGCTTAGCTCATCGAAAAACATGGAGTTCTCCACGCAGCCTGGCCGGGCCGCGGCTTTGGACCGCCACGGATTCAACTTTCACGATCCGTGTACAGCCCTCGGTTGCACAAATATGTTTTGTACGTTCTGTTTGTAAGTCCGCGCCGCACTGCGTTAGTGCGGTTTGTCCCTATTGCGAAGCACAAAACGTGGTCTCACTCGTGCATGGGAGAATTTGTGCACGAAGCATACCACCACCAGGGTTTGCGTGAATATCCTTGAGACAAGTGTTACGGATGGAAACAATCTTGTCCTTTTTGCTGCGTCATTTCTCGAATTGCCGTAACAGAAAGGCGGTTGGTTCCGGCGACGAAACCCGCTATTGGGCAGCGAAACGGCAAAGGATCAGCGGCGAATAGCCTTTATGAAATCGGCGAAATGCGCGGCGAATCATTTCGCTGCGCTTTGAACGAATTTGATCGCTGACGCAGCGCGCACGAACACCGCGCCAACTACGCTTGCCCGTAATCGGCGCGATGCGATGAAACAGCGAACGGCAGCCCTCAGGCATGCGTTCGCATCGGTGTCCGTGATGCTCGAAAGAAGTTCAGGGCGTTGCGTCTAGCGCACCGGTTGCGACGCGTGCTCGCCCACCACGGTCGTCCATGGACGCACGCGCCAGCGCGTCACGAGACCCGCAAGCACATACGGATCGGCCTCGGCAAAGGCTCCGGCGGCCGCGGGCGAGTCGCCCTGGAAGAGCAGCACAGCCGTATCGACCGGATCGGCCAGCGCGCCGGCGAGTAGCAATTCGCCGCGCTCGACCGCCGCCCGTGCGTGTTTCAGATGCTCATCGCGATACGCGCCGCGACGTTCGAGGTAGTCGGGCACAAGGTCGTACATCAACAGGTAGTGCATGGCGTAGCCTCCTTGGCATGCGTGATAGATGAGATGGGCAGCACCTCGGCGCGGAATTCGAGTCGATATCACCCTCCGATCGACAGCGAAATTTCCTGCCTATTTCTAATTCAATTGTCCAAAATCTCAATGCCGATTGCATTGCTGGATCTTTCATTATTTCATCACCCATGGCGGTGATCTGTTTGAATTTTTCGTGGCCAATTAATCTGGAATGCATAACATAACTTGACAGTGCTACGATCCGTCCGTCCCTACACTGGAGGGCGGCTTCTGCTTCCCCGCCAGGTAGGGAAAACCAGCGTCATGGCTTGTCAACCGGAATGCGCTTTTGTCCGTTCTGGCAGACAGCAATTGCCACAATGGACGTGCTAAGGGTGCCCTGGATGCCGTTGATGCCCGCGCGCACGACCACTAAAAAAACGTTTTCACCACCGAAGGGAGTGTCACATGAAGATCCAATCCGCAATCGCAACGCTGTTGTTGGGCGCGGTCCTCGTTTCGCCAGTGTTCGCGCAGAACAGCCAGCAAACGAAAATGGCCGACTGTAACAAGCAGGCCGGCGACAAGAAGGGCGACGACCGCAAGGCTTTCATGAAGACCTGCTTGGCGGCGAAACCGGCCGCCGCTGCGCCGATGAGCCAGCAGGACAAGATGAAGGCGTGCAACACGCAGGCCGCCGGCAAGAAAGGCGACGACCGCAAGGCGTTCATGAAGACCTGCCTGTCGTCCGCGCCGGCTAACTAATCGCGCGGCGCGTCACCGCGCCTTGCCTGAACAGGGCCGCGCCGCTCCCCGGCGCGGTCACTGCTTTTTCCTTCCTGCCGCCCCGCCGCTTCGTAGCAGCTTCATAGCCGCTTCGTAGCAGCTTCATAGCACCTTCATAGCACCTTCATAAGAGCTTCATAGCCCATTCGCGCGAACGCGCCGTTTTTCTTCTATGATGGCTGCGGAGACGGCCCACCCCCACACACAACATTAGACGGGCCGCCATCTTGTCGTTGATGCCAAAGAGCATCGATCGGAGGCAAGGATGGTATCGAAGCATAAAAACCGCTGGTTGAGGCGGTGGCTGGTCGTCATCATATTCTGGGCGGTGCCGGTGGCGATCGTCGCGGTCAATGAGATCAGGGAGGAAATGGCGTATAACGCCGTCGACCTCGACCGCGCGCTAACCACCTGGAATTTCACCGACGCACAACGCGCCGCTGGCGCACCCGCGCACTGTCACGGCAAACCCGACGAAGCGCAGGCAGCCGGCTGCCCGGCCGACGTGCTGGCCGCCAACGCGCCGCGTCAACAGGACGCCCGCGATGAATACAGCGTGCGCCGCTCGACCCTCTTCGCATACCTCTGGCACGCCTTCGTCGGCTACTGGATCGTACCGGCCATCACGCTGTTCGTGATCGGCGCGGTGATCGGCGTCATCCGCCGCGTGTTGCGGCGGCCACCGGTGAAAAGTCCGGCGAACAACAGCTGACGAGCGACCGACCCGTGCGCTGTTGCAGCATCCCGACAACACTTTCAATTCGATTTCGACACCATTCGCACGAAGCAAGTACGAAGCAAGAATCAGTAAAAACGGGGGGGCGCGCGGCCGGAGTGCCGGTTTCTTCGTCCAGATAGTTATCGGGCACGATGCTGCCGGGCACCACTCGGCCGCACCTTCCAAACGGCTGGCAAGCGCCTCTTGCGGCCGGTCAAATTTACAGCATCGAGTTTTGCGATCTGGCGCAAAGCCCCGCCGCACAAGGCTTTTAGAGATAACGCCAAGAAAACGTTCCAGGCTTGCGTGTGCTATAACGCAAAGGCAACCCGGCAATACATTTGAGGTTGCGCCCAGGAACCACGATGGAGAAAAACGATGCAAAGACGAAACTTCATGCTGACGACTGCCGCTGCGCTTGCTTTCGGAGGCCTTGCACTCGCCGGTTGTACAACGAGCGGGAGCAGCCACGACACAGCGTCCACTGATGCATCCAAACGCAAGTCGATCGACGCCAGCGTCGACGGCACCATGTCCCGGCTGTTCACCTCCGTGGCGGGTTCGCGTGAACTCGTGTCGAAGGCGCGCGGCGTACTCGTGTTCCCGTCGGTGCTGCAAGCGGGCTTCATCGTCGGCGGCCAGTACGGCGAAGGCGCGCTGCGCGTGGGCGGCGGCACGGTCGGCTACTACAGCACGATTTCCGGCTCACTCGGTCTGCAGGCCGGTGCGCAGTCGAAGGCCATCATCTTCCTGTTCATGACGCAGGATTCGCTCGACAAATTCCGCAACTCGGACGGCTGGGCCGTGGGTGGCGACGCCTCGGTGGCGCTGGTCAAGGTGGGCGCGAACGGCGCGATCGATACGACCACAGCTACGGCGCCGGTCGAAGTATTCGTGCTAACCAATGCCGGCCTGATGGCCGATGTATCGCTCCAGGGCACCAAGGTATCGCGCCTGAAGATCTAAGCGCGCTACCGGTTGACAGGTCCGCGTTTGATCCGCCGGTTTCGCACGCGGCGGTAACCGGGTCAAATGCAGCGGGGCAAACGCAGTCCATGTTCCATCAGGCTGACGCCAGGGCTGTGAGCCCGGTGCAGCGGCAATAAAAAACGGCGATGCGCACTGCACCGCCGTTCTTTTTTTTGCGCAGCCGCCCGCCGCGGCTCAGCGCAACTCAGCTCCCCGACGTATCGATCACCTTGAAGCGCGAGCGTTTTTGCGCGCGAATCACCGATTGATACGCGTCCACATATTGCTGCGCCATCCGGTGCGAGGTGAAGCGTTCTTCGAAGCGTTGCCGGACACCCGCCCGCGGCACCTTGTGCAAGCGATTCACCGCTGCCACCGCGCCGATCTCGTCTTCGACGATGAAGCCCGTCACGCCCTCTTCTAGCACTTCGGGGACCGAGCCGCGATTGAACGCGATCACCGGCGTGCCGCACGCCATCGCCTCGATCATCACCAGACCGAACGGCTCCGGCCAGTCGATCGGAAATAGCAGCGCATGCGCGCCGGACAGGAATTCGGCCTTCTGGTTATCCGCGATTTCGCCGATGTACTCAACGTACGGCAGATCCAGCAAAGGCCGGATGTCGCGTTCGAAGTATTCGCGGTCGGCGGCATCGACTTTCGCGGCGATGCGAATCTGCATGCCGCAGCGCCCGGCAATGCGGATCGCCGTGTCGACCCGCTTTTCCGGCGAGATGCGGCCGAGAAACGCAAGGTACTTCTGCTCGACCGGTTGCGGCGTGTAGAGCTGTTCCGGCAAGCCGTGATAGACGGTGGTGAGCCACCTGGCCTGCGGCAACGGATGACGCTGCGCATTCGAAATCGAAATGACCGGCGCGGTGTTGAAGGTGTCGAACACCGGTTGTTGCTCGGGCAAATCGAGGCGGCCGTGCATGGTCGTGACGAACGGCGTGTCCTGCCGCTTGAAGACCGAAAACGAGTAGTAGTCGAGGTGGAAATGCAGCACGTCGAAATCTTCGGCCTGACGGCGCACCAGTTCCATCAACAGCATATGGGGCGCGATGCGGTCGCGTATGCCCGGGTCCAGACGCAGCGCGCGCGGCCATACCGCTTCGAGCTTCGCACTGGTGACGGAGTCGCCGCTCGCGAACAGCGTCACGTCATGGCCGAGATCGACCAGCGCCTCGGTGATGTACGACACGACGCGCTCCGTGCCGCCATACAGCTTCGGCGGCACCGATTCGGTCAAAGGGGCGATCTGCGCAATCTTCATATCTTGTCTCCGTGAACGGGCGGCTTGGGCCGCTTTTGGCCTGCGGCGGGACGCACTACCGGCGCATCAGGGACGCTGAGTATGACAGCGCCGGCATCTCCGATCAATGCAACGGAGTGCCGCGCGGCCGCCTGCACCATCCGCATCCAAGCATTATTCATCAGGGCGCAATAAAAAGCGCTTGACCCTTTCAATTCCTCGGCGCTGTTACATTCAATTTACATCCGGCGCTTAGGTCCGGCGCTTAGGTCCAGCGTTTAGGTTAGCAACCCCGGCACGTTCGGCAACCCCTGCGCCCCCGGCAATCTCGTTCACGCGCGCCATGATGTATGCCCGCCGCCGTTACCCGGTTTCTGCACCGGCACACTGCGCAGATCATTCAGGAAGGTATCACGCCACACGCCGAGGTCGTTCTTGCGCAGCGCCGCCATGTTGATCTCATGACGCCGCCGGCGCGCATCGAGCGGCATCTGCAAAGCACGCTGCAAGGCCTCGCACATGCCGATCGCATCGTGCGGATTGACCAGCAGCGCGCCGCTCAGCTCCGCCGCCGCACCGGCGAAAATCGACAGCACCAGCACGCCCGGATCGTCGGGATTCTGCGCGGCCACATACTCTTTCGCAACGAGATTCATGCCGTCGTGCAACGGCGTGACAAAGCCGATCTGCGACTCGCGAAACAGCGACATCAGCTTCCAGCGGTCGTACTGCTGATTCAGATAGCGGATCGGCGTGTAGTCGAGGCCCGAGTAGCGTCCGTTGATGCGCCCTGCTTCGTATTCCAGATCCTGACGGATCTTCTGATAGGTGGCGACGTCCGAGCGGGTTGGCGGTGCGATCTGCACCAGCGTGACATTGCCGCGCCATTCGGGCGAGCGCTCCAGCAGATGCTCGAACGCACGGAACCGTTCGACCAGTCCCTTCGAATAATCGAGCCGGTCGACGCTCATGATCAGCTTGCGGCCTTCGAGGCTCTGTTTCAGGTCGAGCACATGCTGACGGCTTTCATAGCGCTTCGCCTGCTCGGCGATTTCGTCGGGAAACACGCCGATCCGATAGACGCCCGTGCGCAGCTTGCGGCCGAATGCGTCGACGTGGCCGTCCGCGCTCACGCTGCCGCGCGCGTGGCGCGTCACGTAGTCGTGAAAAGCGAGTTCATCGGTCGTGGTCTGGAAACCCAACAGGTCGTAGCACGACAGCGACTTCACCAGCTCTTCGTGCGGCGGAATGTTGAGCAGAATCTGCGGCGCGGGAAACGGAATGTGCAGGAAGAAACCGATCCGGTTCGTGATGCCTTCCGAGCGCAGCGCTTCGGCGAACGGGATCAGATGGTAGTCGTGAACCCAGATCACGTCGTCGGGTTCGAGCAGCTTGATCAGCTTGTGCGCGAGCCACGCGTTCACGCGCCGGTAGCCCGCATACTCTTCACGCTCGTAGCGCGCGAGGTCGTTGCGGTAGTGGAACACCGGCCACAGCGTCGCGTTCGAAAAGCCACGATAGTACTGGTCGTAATCCTTGCGTGTGAGGCCGACAGTCGCAAAGGTCACCGCGCCGTCCTGCTCCAAATTCGGACCGGCATTGGCGACGGTCTCGCTCACCACGTCGCCGCTCCAGCCGAACCACACGCCTCCCGCATCCTTGAGCGCGCCGAACACGCCAACGGCGAGGCCGCCCGCCGATCCTCTGGTTTCCGTCGGCGTTGCGACGCGATTCGACACAACGATCAGTCGACCCATCCTGGTTGTCCTCCCTGGTTCGCATGGCGCGGCACACACCGCCCGCCGCACGCATCTGCACACGAGCGTCCCCGCTACGCCGTTTCCTTCTGCTTGTGCTGCGGACCGCTCGCCTGCGCAAGGCCCACGCGGCTCGCCACCGGATCGGCTTCGGTGTGCGCCGCGGTGCTGCCCGCGGGCGTCTGCGCGCTGCGCGGCACCCAGTCGAGCGGCTCGTCCTTGCCGCTTTCCAGTTCGGCCGATACTTCGGCGCGCGCTCTCGGCAAGTATTGTGGATAGTGCTTCTGAATGAAGTCGAGCAGCCCCTCGCGGACCCGGCAGCGCAAGTCCCAGTTCAAGCCTGAATCGAGCGAGCTGACCAGCGCGCGCAACTGCATCGAGCGCTCGGTGCCGTCGGTGACTTGCAGCACCTGCACGCGGCGATCCCACTCCGGCGCGTTCTCGACGATGCGCGCGAGTTCCTCGCGCAACGGCGCGAGCGGCATCCGGTAATCGACGTACAGAAACACCGTGCCGATGATCTGCGAACTGCTGCGCGTCCAGTTGGAGAACGGATTCTCGATGAACCATTGCAGCGGCACAATCAGCCGCCGCTGGTCCCACAAGCGCACCGACACATACGTGCCGGTGATTTCCTCGATACGCCCCCACTCGCCCTGGATCACGACGACGTCGTCGAGCCGGATCGGTTGCGACAGCGCGATCTGCAAGCCGGCGATCAGATTGCCGAGCACCGGCCGCGCCGCAATACCGGCGACCAGACCGGCCACGCCCGCCGAGGCCAGCAGGCTCGCGCCGATCTGCCGCACATTCGGAAACGTCATCAGCGCGCCGCCTACGCCGATGATCACGATCACCAGCATCACCGAACGCGCCAGCACCCGCGCCTGCGTATGGATGCGGCGTGCCTGCAGGTTGTCGGCGGTATCGAGCGGATGGGCCTGGATGATCGCCTCGCCGATCGCCGCCGCCGAGCGCACCGACAGCCAGGTGAGCGCGCCGATCAGCGCGATCGCGGCGCCGTCGCGCAGCGGCGTGATGAACGTGAGGGTGTCGGGCGCCTCCCACCAGACCGCCTCCAGCGCAAGGATCACGAGGACGGACAGCGACGGTTTGTCGATATAGCGCAGCACGACGCTGGTGAGCGGATACGGCCGCGCGATCCGCGTGACGATGCGCGCGCCGACCCGATGCACGCCGGCGGCCAGCAGCGCCGCGATCACCGAGACGGTCAAGGCGCCGAGCCACGTATGCAGCGGCGCTTCCGCGATACGGCTCAATTCGTCGAAAGTGGGCATGGGGGCGTTGTCCTCTTGGTGGCTGAAAACGAAACCGGCGACCGGGCGGCGGCGACGTCGCGTGTTGCGTGGTGCGTGGTGCGCGCCGCGCGGGCCATGCCGCCGGGTGGACAGGCGGTGAAGCGGCTGCCGGCAAGCAGCAGGCAGCCTCCGGAGCGGGTGTAAGCGCCGAAGCTGCCCGGTTGATGACATTGGCGCGAGCGCTACGACGGCGCGCCGGTTATGCATTGCTGCATCCGCCGCCCGGTCGGCACGGCCCGCCTGTGCAAGGCCAAGGCATTCGTCCGTCCGGACTGGGAAAGACGGCCGCCGCGGGCAACTTCTGAAAGCGCGGCCGGGGTTCAAACCCGGTTTTAACCGGCATCGCGCCGGGTTGAAACAGTACCGCTCAAGCCGGCCGAACCGCCGAACGAGCCCGTAGCGAGCACGTCGGCGTTAGCCGTAATTCAAATCGAAATCAACTGCCGCTCTTGCAAGGAAACGCCTTGCCGAGCCCCAGCGAGATCGCCGTACTGGCGTTATAGCCCGCGACGATCGGGTTTTCCGCGATGTACTTGCGCACCGCGTCGGTGAGCTGCGCCGAGCGCGCGTCTTGCGGCAAGCAGAAGTACTGGCCGACGCGCGGCCCAGTGGTGCCGCCGATCGCGTCGATCGTATTGAAGATGCCGTCCGCGGCGCCTTCGATATACGCGGCGCACGCGCTGCGCGACGCCACATCGGTCTTCGTGCACAGCTTGTTGAGGTCGCCTCCCGTAAACGCAGCTGCCGATAGCGGTATGGCAAGCGCGCTGGCGAAAATCAAAGCCCGCAGCATGGTGTTCCTTTCCAGGGGTGTTTATGAGGCGGTCGGGTGCCGCATCCGGAGGGCGCGCCCAACACGGCGCGCCAAAGCCGTCATTCTGCACTGTTTTGCCAGGCGGCAGTCGTGCGAACTGCCGCCCTTTTAAGGCTCAATTGCCGGTTCAGCGCTCCGGCCGTCGGAGACGCCCCGCGCGTTTTATTTCTGTTGCATTTGCTGCAAACGCGCGGTCAGCCCCTCGACCACGTCCGGTTCCTTATAGGTCTTCGCGAAATCGAGCGCGGTCAGGCCAATCTGGTTCTTCACCGTGAGGTCCGCGCCGTTGTCGAGCAGCAGCTTGACGGTCGACACGTGACCGCCGCGCGCGGCCATCATCAGCGGCGTGGTGCCGTTGGGCGAACCGGCGTCGATATAGGCCGAATGGTCGAGCAGCAGCTTGACGATGTCGTCGTGGCCGTTCGCCGCCGCGTAGTGCAGCGGCGCCCAGCCCTTCTTGCTGACTTCGGCGTCCTTCGCGATCAGCAGCTTGACGAAGTCGATGTCGCCATTCAACGCCGCCATCATCATCGCGTTTTCGCCGGCCTTGTCCTGGATCTCGATGTCGGTCTTCGGATTGGCGATCAGCGCGGCGCCCACCTTGTCGGACTTCTCGCGCGCGGCCAGCACCAGCAACGGAATGCCCTGGTTGTCGACGCTGTTCGGGTCCATGCCCTTGGCGAGCAGCTTGTTGACGCCGTCGACGTCGTCGAACTTGACCGACTTGATCAGCGAGTCGATCGGCGCGGCCTCAGCCGGCGTCGCAATCATCGAACTCAGCGCGGCGCAAGCCAGCGTGGCGGCGTACGCAAAACGGGACAGGCTGCGGCGCGCCGAGCCGAAAGCATTCGGCGCGGCTGAAGTCTGTTCAAACGCTGCGATCGAAGTCGAATTTTTTCTCATATTTTGCTTTAGGAAATTTCCCTATCCTCTTGATATATTTAATCTTTGTCGATCACACGCCAGCCGGCGCGGGGATCTTGAAAAGCCGAAAGAAGTTTTGCGTGGTCGCAGCGGCCAGCGCCGTATCCGGCATCTCGCGTTGTTGCGCGATAAACCGTCCGACATAGCTGACGTACGCAGGTTCATTAGGCTTGCCGCGATACGGCACCGGCGCGAGGTACGGCGAGTCGGTTTCGATCAGCAGCCGGTCGAGCGGCACACGGCGCGCGACATCCTGCACGTCGGTCGCGCTCTTGAACGTGACGATGCCCGACAGCGATATGTAAAAATTCTGCGCCAGAGCTTGCTTGGCGACTGCCCACGGCTCGGTGAAGCAATGCATCACGCCGCCGGGCTCGCTCGCGCGCTCCTCGGCCATGATGCGCAGCGTGTCTTCCGACGACGAACGCGTGTGAATGATCAGCGGCTTTTGCGTGGCGTGCGCCGCGCGGATATGAGTGCGAAAGCGCTCGCGCTGCCATTCCATGTCGGCGATCGTGCGGCCTTCCAGGCGGTAGTAGTCGAGCCCCGTCTCGCCGATCGCGACCACTTTCGGATGTTCGGCCAGTTCGATCAGCTCGGCGACGCTCGGCTCGCGCATATCCTCGTGATCCGGATGCACGCCGACCGACGCATAAACGTTCTCATACTGACTGGCGATCTCCAGCACGGACGGCAGCGTCTCGAGATCGACCGACACGCACAGCGCGTGCGTGACCGAATGGCTGCGCATGTTCTCCAGCACCTGCGGCAGGCGGTCGGCGAGTCCTTCGAAGTTGATATGGCAGTGCGAGTCGACAAACATGGTGTGTCCTGCTGATAAATAGCTTGAGGTGGATCAGGCGGCGGCCGTGCCGAGCCGCTTGCCGAGAATCACCAGATCGCGCTCCACGCCGTCCAGCACCGCGACGCGCGGCAGCGAACCCCACGTGTCGAAGCCGAAGCCGCGGAACAGGCGCAGGCTCGCTTCATTGTGGCCAAAGATAAATCCGAGCACCGTGTCGATGCCGAGCGCCGGCGCCGCCGCGAGCGAGGCGGCCAGCAACTGCTTGCCGAGGCCCTTGCCGCGTGCGCTTTCGTCCAGATAGATGCTGACTTCGGCGCTACGCTGATAGGCTGGGCGGCCGTAGAAATCCGAAAAGCTCAGCCATGCGATGACGCTGCCGGTTTGCGGATCTTCCACCACCCACAGCGGACGCTTTTGCGGACCGTGCGCGTGAAACCAGGCCACCCGGCTTTCGACGCTGACCGGCTCCAGATCGGCGGTCACTTGCCGCGACGGCACAGTCGAGTTGTAGATGGCAACGATCGCCGGCAAGTCGTCGAGGGTGGCGTCGCGGTAGGAAAGGGTCATGGTGTATTGAACCTGGGGTGAAAGGCGGGACAGCGGACGGGCCCGGGAGCGAGGCGCCGACAAGGCCCGCGCACGAAAGCAGCAGGCTTACGCGAACAGCTCGCGGTAGCCGATAAACAGTTCCTCGAACACCAGCCGCGCGTTCAGCGGATGGTTCTCCACAGCGCGTTGGCGCGTCACGGTCCGCATGAAACGCGCAAACGCGCTGGCGTCGGCCTGCGACGCACAGCGTGTCAACGCCGCCGACGCCTGCGGAAAATAGCGCGGCGCGCCGGCCGTGCGCTGCGCCAGCAAGTCGTACGTCCAGCGTTGCAGCCAGCCGAGCACCAGCGGCACCGGCAGTTTCTGCAGCGCTTCGCCGCAAGCGAAGGCGTCGCAATCCGGACCGGCCGCCAGTTGCTTCAGCGTCCAGTCGCGCAGTGCGCGGTTTTCGTCGCCGGCGAGCGCGAGTGCCGTGAGCGGCGCGCCGCCGGCTTCGGCTAGCAACGCCGGGGCGTCGGCCACGCCTTGCGCGGCCAGCCACTGCGTCGCGACATCCGGGGCGGGCGTGGTCATCGGCCATTGCCGGCAACGGCTGATGATGGTCGGCAGCAAGCGATCGATGCGCGCCGACACCATCAGGAACACCACGCCAGCCGGCGGTTCTTCGAGCGTTTTCAGGAGCGCATTGGCCGCCGCGAGGTTCAGCCCTTCGGCCGGATACAGCACGACCACGCGCGCGCCGCCGCGATGCGAGCCGACGCCGACGAAATCGAGCAAGCCGCGGACCTGCTCGATCTTGATTTCCTTGCTGGGCGTGCGGGTTTTCTTGCCTTCGTCGGCGTCTGCCTTGTCGGCTTTTTCGTCGGCATTGCTGGCGAGGCCTGCTTCGGCAGCCAGCGCTTCGGGCACGACGATCCGGTAGTCCGGATGATTGCCCTGCGAGAACCAGTTGCACGCCACACAGGCGCCGCACGGCTCGCCATTGGCCTGCTGCGCCTCGCACAGCAGGCCCTGCGCCAGATGCTGGGCAAAGCGCAGCTTGCCGATGCCAGCCTGCCCATGCAGCAACAAGGCGTGCGGCCAGTGACCGCGCAACTGTTGCAGGCGATTCCAGTCATCGGCTTGCCACGGATAAATCATCGTTTCTCTTTTAATTCAATCGGTTGACGGCGCTTGATGAGACATCGCACGAATCATCAGCGCCGCTATAACGCAGGATTATATTATTTTAAAATCAAATATTTGTGATCAACTCTTCAAGTTGCTTCTGAATACGGGCGACGCTCTGCGAAGAGTCAATGATAGCGAACCGGTACGGCGCCTCTTCCGCGCGGCGCAGATACTCCGCGCGCGCGCGGTTGAAAAACGCCTCCGATTCGCTCTCGAAACGATCCGGGTCGCGCGCCGCGCTGCGCCGTTCGTTGGCGATCTCGGGCGCGAGGTCGAACAACACCGTCAGATCCGGCTGAAAGCCGCCCTGCACCCAGCGCTCCAGCGTTTCGAGCTTGTCGCGCGGCAGGCCGCGGCCGCCGCCCTGATAGGCGAAGGTGGCGTCGGTGAACCGATCCGACAGCACCCAGTCGCCGCGCGCCAGTGCCGGTTCGATCACATCCGCCAGATGCTGGCGGCGCAGCGCGAACATCAGCAGCGCCTCGGTTTCGAGGTCCATCTTCTGATGCAGCACGATCTCGCGGATCTGCTCGCCGAGCGGCGTGCCGCCCGGTTCGCGCGTCATGACGACCGAGCGGCCGCTTGCCGCGACTTTCTGTTCGAGGCGCTCACGAAACCAGGCAAGATGGGTAGTCTTGCCGGCGCCGTCGATACCCTCAAACGTGATGAATTTGCCCCGCGCCATTATTGCCCTCGAATGTATTTGTCCACGGCCTTGTTGTGATCGCCGAGGGTGTCAGAAAAGATACTGCTGCCGTCGCCGCGCGATACGAAGTACAGCGCGGTGGTTTGCGCCGGGTTCAGAGCTGCCTGCAGCGACGCGACACCGGGCAGCGAGATGGGCGTCGGCGGCAGGCCCGTCCGGGTGTAGGTATTGTAGGGAGTGTCGGTCTGCAGGTCTTTCTTCCTGATGCGGCCGGTGTAGCTCTCGCCCATTCCGTAGATCACGGTCGGGTCGGTTTGCAAGGGCATGCCCACCCGCAGACGGTTCGCGAACACCGCCGCGACCATCGGCCGGTCCAACTTCTTGCCGGTTTCCTTTTCGATGATCGACGCCATCGTCAACGCGTCGTACGGCGTCTTGTACGGCAGATTGGCCGCGCGCGCGGTCCACGCTTCGTCCAGACGCACGCGCATCAGCCGGTACGCGCGGCGGTACACGTCGAGATCGCTGGTGTCCTTGTCGAACAGATACGTGTCGGGGAAAAACAGCCCCTCGCCGTTGCCGATCGCCGCTTCCGGCGCGCCGATCGCGTTCATCAGATCGGTGTCGCTCATGCCGGCGGTGTCGTGCTTGAGCGCCGGATTGGCGTCCAGCTCGGCGCGCATGCGCTTGAAAGTCCAGCCTTCGATAATCGTCGCCACATATTCGTTGACGTCGCCACGGGCGACTTTTTGCAGCACTTCATAGGGCGTCACGCCCGTCTTGAACTCGTAGTTGCCCGACTTCAGCTCGCTTTGCAGCCCGAGCAGCCGCGTCATGATGACGAACAGTTCCGGCTCGACCGGCACGCCGCCGCGGTTGAGTTGCAGCGTGACGCTGCGCAGGCTGCTATGCGGTTTGACGGTGACGTCGAGTTGGGCAGGAGTCAAATCGAGCGGGCTATTGGCCCAGTGATATCCGCCGGCAATGGCGGCTGCGGCCAGCACAACGACGATTGAGCCGGCGACGAGACATTTCTTCAGGAGGGACATGCGAAACGTGGCTGGGGTGAAGCTCATATAATACTTGTTTGCCTTAGCTAAAGTCAGAATTGACTGTTCTCCGAATCCATGAACACACCGCTCGCTACTGCTTCAGGCACCCTCGCAGGCACCTCATCAGGCACCGCTGCTACGGCATCTTCTTCACCTGCCGGGCTCCCCACGCTGCCGCGCCCGGCTCCCGATGAATTCGACGCCGTGGTCCAGCAAGGCGCCTATATGCCGCTCACGCAGTTCGGCGTGATCGACGCGACCGGCGACGACGCGGCCAGCTTCCTGCACGGCCAGCTGACCAACGACACCCAGCATCTCGACGCCGCCAATGCGCGGCTCGCCGGTTACTGCTCGGCGAAGGGCCGTTTGCTGGCGTCGTTTCTGACGTGGCGCAGCGGCGAGACGATCCGCCTGCTGGTGTCGAAAGACGTGCAGGCCGCGGTGCAGAAGCGGCTCTCGATGTTCGTGCTGCGCGCCAAGGCCAGACTCGTGGATGCGAGCGGCGAGCTGGCGGTGGTCGGCCTCGCGGGCGACGTGCGCCGCGCGCTCTCCAGCGTGTTCGACGCGCTGCCGGACGGCGTGCACGTGAAGGTGGACGGCGCGGCGGGTTCGCTGATCCGCGTGCCCGATGCGCTCGGCCGGCTGCGTTACCTGTGGATCGGACCGAAAGCCGGGATCGAGGCCCGCCTGCCTTTGCTCGATGACAAGCTCAAGCGCGTCTCGCCGGCGGTGTGGGATTGGCTCGACATTCGCGCGGGCGAGCCGCGCATCACGCAGCCGGTGGTCGAGCAGTTCGTGCCGCAAATGGTCAATTTCGACGTGCTCGGCGCGGTGAACTTCCGCAAAGGCTGCTATCCGGGTCAGGAAGTCGTGGCGCGCAGCCAGTATCGCGGCACCATCAAGCGGCGCACATCGCTCGCGAATGTGGCGGGCGAACCGGACACGGTCAAGGCCGGCGCGGAACTGTTCCACTCGGACGACCCGGGCCAGCCATGCGGGATGGTGGTGAACGCGGCGTCCGCACCGGACGGCGGCGTCGATCTGCTGGCGGAGATCAAGCTCGCGGCGCTGGAAAATGGCTCGGTGCATCTGGGCGTGGCGGATGGCCCGGCGTTGCGGTTCCTGCAACTGCCGTACGGGTTGCCGACCGAGGCTTGATCTGCTGGGCTGAAGCGACGCAACTTCGCGTCGTTTTCCCCGGCGTTTGTGTCGTTTGTACTTCACCCATCCCCACCGGGAGACTCCGCCCGATGTGCCTGATCGTCTTCGATTGGCGGCCCGACGCGGCCAACGGCCCGCTCTTCACGCTCGCCGCGAACCGCGACGAATTCTTTCGCCGCACCGCCGAACCGATCAACTGGTGGCATGACGCGCCCACCGTGCTCGCCGGCCGCGATCTGGTGGGCGGCGGCACGTGGCTGGGAATGTCGCGCGACGGCCGCTTCGCCGCGCTGACCAACTATCGCGCGCCGCATGAAATGCGCGCCGATGCACCGACCCGCGGCACGCTCGTCAGCGACTGGCTCATCGGCTCCACCAACGGGAACAACGGAACCCACGCCACGCCGCTCGACTACCTGCAGCATGTCGCGCAAACCGGCGACATCTACAACGGCTTCAACCTGCTGATCGGCGACTGGACGCGACGCGAACTCGGCTGGTATTGCAATCGCGCGGACACCGCGCCGACGCTGCTTGCACCCGGCACGCACGGCATCTCGAACGCGGTGCTCGACACCGCGTGGCCGAAGCTGGTCAACAAGCGCGCGGAATTGGGCGCCCTGCTCGCACGCGATCCGGCGCCGCCGCTCGAACGCCTGATCGATCTGCTGCGCGATCCGCGCCTCGCCCGCGACGACGAATTGCCGGCCACCGGCATTCCGCTCGAACGCGAACGGGCGCTGTCGGCGGCGTTTATCGAAACGCCGGAATACGGCACGCGCGGCACCACCGCGCTGCGGGTGCTCGTACACGGCGACGTGATCGGCGTGGCAGTCGCCGAGCGCAGCGACGACAACGGCTCGCACCGGATCGTCCGGCCCGGCGGCTTCGAGCGCAGCTTCGCGTTCAACGTCGAACGCGCGATCGCCTGAAACGTCGCGGCCATTACCCGATATCGAACTCCACGACGCCGAACGCCGCGCGCAAGGCCGCCGCGGCATCCGCATGAGCCCGCGCGACCTCGGGTACAAAGCCGCCCATCTTGAAGAACTCGTGGATCATGCCCGGATAGCGTTTTAGCGTGAGCTCGTTGCCCGCCGCACGCAGCTTTTCCGCGTAGGCATCGCCTTCGTCGCTTAAGGGATCGTATTCGGCGGTCGCGATCCAGGCCGGCGCGAGGCCGCTGAAATCGGGCGCACCGCGCTTGCCGTCGAGCGGCGCGAAACGCCAGTCGTCGCGATCGCCGGCATCCCGGACGTATTGCTCGAAGAACCACTGGATCGTATCGCCCGACAGCAGAAAGCCGTCGGCCAGACGCGAGTGGGAATCGGTCTGCTGATAACCGGTCGTGCCTGGATAGATCAGCAATTGCAGCGCGAGCTCGATGCCGGCGTCGCGCGCCAGCACCGCGCAGACCGTTGCCAGCGTGCCGCCCGCGCTGTCGCCGCCAACCGCGAGCCGTCCGGCATCCACGCCGTATTGCGCGGCGTGCGCGTGCAGCCAGGTCAGTGCGTCGAATGCATCGTCAACGGCAGTGGGGAATTTGTACTCGGGTGCGAGCCGGTAATCGACCGACAGCACCGTGCAGCGGCCATCGCGCGCGAACATCCGGCACAGCGCATCGTGCGTATCGACGCTGCCGACCGTGAAGCCGCCGCCGTGAAAATAGACCAGCGCGGGCGCAGGCTCGGCCCAGCTCGCCTCGACAGGTTGATAAAGGCGCGCGCGAATTGCCGCGCCGTCGCGCGTGGGTACTTGCAGATCCTCGAGCGCGAACATCGGCGCGCTCGCGATCTCCAGAATCGGCGCGCTTTTCTCGTAGGACGCGCGCGCCTGTTGCGCGGTCAGTTCGTGATACGGCGGGCGCCTGGCGCGCGCGATCATGTCGAGCACCTGCTCGAGTTTCGGATTCAGCGGCATTGTGCGTCAAGTGGCGCGGGTGCGCCGAGGGTGAGCGGAACGAGCGCCGTATGATGCCATGAGCGCCTAGCTTTCGCTCTTTACCTCAGGCTTCAGCGACAGCGGATCGGTGGGATTGCGCTGCTGTTCGATGTCGTCGTGGCGCAGCTTCACCGTCTCCATGATGCCCGGATGCGTGACGACGTAGAAACGCCGCGTCTTGATCGCCTCGAACGTGAGCGCGGCGACGTCGGCCGCCGTCAGCTTGCCGGACTGCACCGCGCGTTGCAGCTGCTTGCCGGCGGCGATTTGCGAGCGCGTCGGCCCGGTGTCGTTGCGCAGCGCCTCGGGCCGCGCGCGTTCCGCGTTGGCAATGCCGGTCGGCACGAAGGCCGGACACAGCAGCGAACAGCCGACCTCGCCGCCTGGCGCCGCTTGTGCCGCTTGCGCCGCTTGTGCCAATTGCAGGTCGTGATAGAGGGTCTCGGTGAGCGACACGACCGCGTGCTTCGACGCGTTGTAAATGCCCATCGCGGGCGGCGACAGCAAGCCCGCCACCGACGCCGTATTGACGATATGCGCCGGCTCGTTCTGCCGCAGCATGATCGGCGTGAAGACGCGCACGCCGTGCGCGACGCCCATCACGTTGACGCCGAACACCCACGCCCAGTCGTTCGCCGAGCTTTCCCACAGGAAGCCGCCCGAACCCACGCCCGCGTTGTTGAACAGCAGATGAACCTTGCCGAAGGCGCCGAGCGCCGCTTGTGCGAGCGCTTCGACCTGGGCGGCGCTGGCGACGTCGGTGGGCACGCCGAGCACTTCGGCGCCGCCGGCGCGCAATGCGTCGACGGTTTGCGCGAGCGCGGCGGGATCGACATCGGCCAGCACGAGCTTCATGCCGAGCGACGCGCCCTTCTCCGCGAACGCACGGCCGAAGCCGCTCGCCGCACCGGTGATCACCGCCACCTTGCCTTCGAATTCGAACATCGTGTGCCTCCTGGGTTGAGCTGTTCTTCAGCCGGGCTCAAATGAATCAGATCAGCTTGACGAGCTGCTTGCCGAAGTTCTTGCCCTTCAGCAGACCGATGAACGCCTCCGGCGCCTGGTCGAGCCCTTGCGCGATGGTCTCGCGATACTGCAGCTTCTTCTGCGCGACCAGCGTGCCGAGCTGCTTGAGCGCTTCCGGCCACACGTCCATGTGCTCGCTGACGATGAAACCTTGCACCAGCAGACGCTGTGTGAGCATCAGCGACGGATGCTTGAGCGGCATCGGCTGGCCGTCGTAACCGGCGATAAACCCGCACAGCGCGATGCGGCCGAACGCGTTCATGCGCGCGAGGGTCACGTCGAGTACTTCGCCGCCGACGTTCTCGAAGTAGCCGTCGACGCCGTCCGGCGTCACCGCCTTCAGATCCTGATACAGATTGCCGGCCTTGTAATCGACGCAGGCATCGAAGCCGAGCGTCTCGACCACGTAGCGGCACTTGTCCGCGCCGCCCGCAATGCCGACCGCGCGCGCGCCGGCCAGCCTGGCCAGTTGCCCGACCACGCTGCCCACGGCGCCGCTCGCCGCGCTGACCACCACCGTCTCGCCCGCCTTCGGCGCGATGATTCTGTTCAGCCCGTACCAGGCGGTGACGCCCGGCATGCCGACCGGACCGAGATACGCCGACAGCGGCACGTGCGTGTCGTCGACTTTCTGCACGCCCGCCCCGTTCGAGGTGCCGTACTCCTGCCAGCCGAACATCGCGACAACCTTGTCGCCGACCGCGAACTTCGGATTTTTCGACTCGACCACTTCGCCCGCCGTGCCGCCGATCATCACTTCGTTCAGGGGCTGCGGCGCCGCGTACGACTTGCTGTCGTTCATCCGGCCGCGCATGTACGGATCGAGTGACAGGAAATGATTGCGCACGCGGAATTCGCCATCGGCAAGCGGCGCGAGCGGCGTTTCGACGAGCTTGAAATTATCGGGCGTGACCGCGCCTTGCGGACGCGAAGCGAGCACGAGCTGACGGTTGATCTGGGGCATGACGATCGTCTCCATGGGTCGATGTTGTGCGATGTTGTGCGCTGTTGTGAACAGCGCGGATGATGCGAACGGCGAATGATGCGAACAACGTTTGCGAAGGCACCGACGGCGCGCGCGGTTCCCGATAAGCGCCGTCCACGGAGAATCAGCCGTCGCTTGGTCCGGGTTTGGCGGAAGGATCGCTGCGCAGACGCTGTTGCGTCACGTCGCGGCCCACGGCGAGGCGCCGCATGTATTTGAAGGTGCCGAGCGCTTTGGCGACGAAGTGACCTTCGCTGTCGCGGATCTCGCCTTCGCAATAGGCCATCGTCGTGGAGCGGTGCAGCACGCGGCCGGTGGCGCGCAACTCGCCGCGCCCCGGCTGCATGAAGTTGACCTTCATCTCGACGGTGACCACGCCGACGCCGTCGCCGGCCAGACTGCGCGCGGCCATCGCGAGCGCGACGTCGGCCAGCGTCATCGTGACGCCGCCGTGAGCGACGTCCCACGTGTTCATGTGATCCGGCTGCAACGGCAGCATGACCTCGCTGACGCCGTCGGCAGCCGAGACGAGCTGCGCGCCGAGCCGGTCGACGAACGGGCTCTCGGGCAGCGCCGCGCTGTTCGCTTTGGATGAGGACGAATCGGTCATTGCGCTGCTTTCAGATTTCGTAATCGACACACTGGCGCGCTTCACGCACGGCGCCGACGAAGCCCTTGAGCGCTTCGTGCTGCGGATGAACCTGGTACGCGTCGAGCGCGGCCTTGTCGGCGAAATCGGAGACCAGCACGACGTCGTAGGTCGACTCCAGCCCCGGCTGCGCGATGCCGACTTCGAGCTTCAGGATGCCCGGCACGATGTCGCGGCAGCCTTCGAGCTTTTCTTTCAGCTTCAGAACATTGTCCGCACGGGTTGCGCCCTCGGCGGTTTCTTTGAGCTTCCACATCACAATATGACGGATCACGGGGTTACCTTCTTCGATTCAATTCGTTGGGCTGGGGACTCTGCATCCGCGCTCGGCGCTGACGGGTCGCGCGAAAGTCCGCAGGCTTCAGGCTGCTCGAACGTGCGCTGCATGCCGCGCACGCGCAGCAGGAAATGATACCCGGTATGGCGTTCGCACATGCGCGGGCGCCGCGCCGGCTGGCCGATCGGATCAGGTTGCATGTGCTACCACTCGTGCCACCATCCGCGCCGCCAGACGCCCTAGCCTGCGCACCGCTTCGTCCGCGAGATCGAGATCCGTGCTCGGCGAACTCAAGCGAATGAAATGATCGAAGCGCCCCGCGTTCGAGAACACCGTCCCCGGCATTACGCGTATGCCTTCATCCAGAGCGGCATCGAAAAAACTCGCGGAAGATACATTGCGGGGCAACTCGATCCAGAAAAACATCCCGCCGCACGGCGGCGTAAAGCGCGTTCCTTCCGGAAACGATGCGGCGATAGCGGCTGCCATCCGTTCGCGCTGGATCCGCAGACGGTCGCGCAAGCGCCGCAGATGCCGCTCATACGCATTCGTTTCGAGAAACTCGGCGAGCACCACTTGCGACAACTGCTCGTTATGCCGCGACTGCGCGAACTTCAGCATGCCGATACGCGGATGCCAGCGTCCGCCGTTGATCCAGCCTACCCGCATGCCAGGCGCGAGCGTCTTGTTGAACGACGTGCAGTGGATCACCGTGCCGTCGGTGTCCCACGCCTTCAACGCTTTGGGCGGCTGCGCGGCGTCGGCGAGTTCGCGATAGGGGTCGTCTTCGATCAGCGGGATGCGGGCGCGCGCGCACAGTTCGACGAGCCGCGCCTTGTGCGCATCGGGCATCACGCTGCCGAGCGGGTTTTGCAGATTCGGTACGACCACCACGGCCTTGATGTCGGGATGCGTTTGCAGCGCGAACGCCAGGGCCTCGACCGCGAGGCCCGTCGACGGACTCGCCGGGATTTCCAGCGCGCGCAAACCGAGGCTTTCCAGCGCCTGCAACAAGCCGAAAAAGCATGGCGATTCGACCGCGACGGTGTCGCCGGGTTGGGTCACCGCGCGCAACGCCAGGTTCACGGCTTCGATGCCGCCGTGGGTCATGATCACGTCGTCGGCGCCGATCTGGATGCCGACGTCGAACGCCCGGCGCGCGATGATCGCGCGCAACGCCGGATCGCCCTGATCGTGGCCGACGGCGGTCAGCAAGGTCGGGCGGCGGCGTAATGCGCGCAATGCGGCTTTCTGCAACGCGTCGGTGGGATAGAGATCGGGGGAAGCGGTGGCGCCGCCCAGATTCAGCGCGTCGGGATAGCGCTGGAATTTCGACACGATCGCCGAAATGGCCGAATGGATGCCGACGAACTGCGCGCCGCCAGGCGCGACCGCGAGGTCGGGTTCGCTCGCCGCGGGCAAGGCCGCCGTCAGCCGGGCGCGCACGAAATAACCGGCGCGCGGACGGGCGTCGATCAACGCGGCGCGTTCCAGCGCGCGATAGCTCTCGGTCGCCGTCGACAGGCTCACGCCGTGGCGCTGCATGAACGCGCGCATCGACGGCATGCGGTCGCCGGGGCGCAGCACGCCGGTGTCGATCGCGCGACGGTATTGGTCGGCCAGTTGGACGTAGAGGGGCCGGCCATCAGGAGGCCGGGTTTCCGGGGGCCGGCCATCAGGAGGCCGGCTCTCCGGGGGCTGTCCCTCCGGGGACGGGCTCCTTTGGGGGCGGCTCTCCGGGGGCCGGCCATCAGGAGGCCGGCTGTCCATGGGCAAGCTGTCTTGTGGCGCTTCAGGCGCGAGGGTCGAATGGGTCATGAGCCGATGGTGCGGACTGTTCGCGCGCCGCAACAGATACACATCCCCGCGATTGCGACCGATACAGCATGCGAAAACCTTCGGCTGCACCGGTTCACATTGCAGATGGCTGCGGCTGTTTTCACTTCGACGGACTCCATAAGCTTGATGGCATGAAAACGGTTTAAAGGAATCGATCATGCCTGCCAGTCAATCCCGCGCCTCGTTGCCTCGCGAAGCCGCCAGCTCACACCTTCACGCCGGTCAGGCGACCCTGCTCGACCTGCGGGCGCGAACCTCGATCGTGGCCGTCGAAGGCAATCTGCAACTCGGCTTTCGCGACCATTCGCTGGCGTGGTTGGGCGACGCCGTCATGCCCACAAGGATCACCGTGCATGAAGGCGAGCAATACGTCACGCCACAGCGCGGCGTCGTGTCGATCAGCGCAGCACCCGCACGCGCGGCGGTGTTCCTTGTTCAACCGCAGCGGCCTGAAAACAACGGCTTCGTCCGTCGGACCGCGCGCAGCCTGTCCAACCTGGTCAGAATCCTTCTGCGCAGCCCGGCTTGACAAGCAGCCCGGCTTGACCCTGCTCTTCGGCCGCAAAACCGGCCGGTACAATGCATGTGCCGCTGACGGTGCCTGCCTCTCAGGTAAAAAACGGGTGGCGCGGATTCCACGCCTGAACGTCGACTCGCACCGAACCACACGACACCCGCTTTTCACCGCGTCACAAGCCGGATCAAACCACTTCGAACAGGCCCGCCGCGCCCTGCCCGCCGCCGATACACATCGTCACGACGACCCGCTTCGCGCCGCGCCGCTTGCCTTCGATCAGCGCATGGCCGGTCAAACGCGCGCCCGATACGCCATAAGGATGACCGACCGCAATCGCGCCGCCGTTCACGTTCAGACGGTCGTGCGGAATGCCGAGCTTGTCGGCGCAATACAGCACCTGCACCGCAAACGCTTCGTTCAGTTCCCACAGGTCGATGTCCTCGACCTTGAGACCCGCTTGCCTGAGCAGCTTCGGCACCGCGAACACCGGGCCGATACCCATCTCGTCCGGCTCGCAACCGGCCACCGCGAAGCCGCGGAAAATACCGAGCGGTTGCAAACCTTCGCGCTCCGCAACCTTCGCGTTCATCACGACGCAAGCTGACGCGCCGTCTGAGAACTGGCTCGCATTGCCCGCGGTAATCACGCCGCCCGGCAGCGCCGTGCGAATCGCCGACACGCCTTCGAGCGTCGTGTCGGCGCGAATGCCTTCGTCGGCGCTGACCGTGACCGCCTTCGTGTAGAGACGCCCGGTCGCTTTGTCGGCGACGCCGGCGAGCACCGTCAGCGGAACGATTTCGTCGTTGAACCTGCCGGCTTCGAGCGCAGCCGCGGCACGCTGCTGCGAGCGCACGCCATATTCGTCCTGACGCTCCTTCGAGATCGAATAGCGCTTCGCGACGTTCTCGGCCGTCTGCAACATCGACCAGTAGATTTCCGGCTTGTTCTGGCTGAGCCAGCCTTCAGTCAGCATGTGGCGGTTCATCTCGTTCTGCACGCACGAGATCGACTCCACGCCGCCCGCGACGAACACGTCGCCCTCACCGGCGATCACACGTTGCGCGGCGAGTGCGATGGTCTGCAAACCCGACGAGCAGAAACGGTTCACCGTCATGCCCGGCACGCTGACCGGCAAACCGGCGCGCAGCGCGATCTGGCGCGCGATGTTCATGCCCGTCGCGCCTTCCGGATTCGCACAGCCCATGATCACGTCTTCGACGCGCGCCGGGTCGAGCTTCGCGCGCTCGACGGCGGCCTGCGTCACGTGCCCGCCGAGCGTCGCGCCGTGCGTCATGTTGAATCCGCCGCGCCATGATTTGGCGAGACCCGTACGGGCAGTCGATACGATTACGGCGTCAGTCATGCAAGTCTCCTGTGTCGACCAGAGTTGGCGCTTTAGCGCTTACTCTGGTCCCATGCAAAGCTGTCGACCAGAGTTGGCGCTTTAGCGCTTACTCGGGTCCCATGCAAAGCTGTCGACCAGAGTTGGCGCTTTAGCGCTTACTCGGGTCCCATGCAAAGCTGTCGACCAGAGTTGGCGCTTTAGCGCTTACTCGGGTCCCATACAAGTTGGCTGGTACTTCCAGATGTCGATGGCGGCGCGCCGGCGTTTTCGCTCAGCCGCGCCGCCCACTCGTTTCACTCATTTTCAGCCGGGCGGCCGTTCAGCCGACTCAGCCCGGTCAGCCATTAAAGCCACGGCCCTTCGCCGCCAGCTCCGCAATGCTCGGCGCCAGCTGCCACGCATCGCCGTTCTGCTGCGACGCGTAGCGGCGAATCGCGCGCTCCACGTTGTAAAGGCCGACCGTGTCCGCGTACAGCATCGGACCGCCGCGATGGAGCGGGAAGCCGTAGCCGGTCAGATAGACCATGTCGATGTCCGACGCCTTCGACGCAATGCCTTCCTCGAGAATCTTCGCGCCTTCGTTCACGAGCGCGAACACGAGGCGTTCGACGATTTCCTCGTCGCTGATCTTGCGGCGCCCGGCGCTGGTTTCCTTCGAGTACGCGGTGATCATCTCGTCGACCACCTTCGACGGATACGCGGCGCGGTCGCCCGCCTTGTAGTCGTACCAGCCGCCGCCGGTCTTCTGCCCGAAACGCCCCGTCTCGCACAGACGGTCGGCGATCTTCGAATAGTGCATGTCAGGATGTTCCTGATAGCGGCGCTTGCGAATCGCCCAGCCGATGTCGTTACCGGCCAGGTCGCTCATGCGGAACGGCCCCATCGCGAAGCCGAACTTCTCGATGGCTTTGTCCACCTGCGCGGGCAGCGCGCCTTCTTCGAGCATGAAGAGCGCCTGGCGGATGTACTGCTCGATCATCCGGTTGCCGATGAAGCCGTCGCACACGCCCGAGACGACCGCGGTCTTCCTGATCTTCTTCGCCAGTTGCATGACGGTGGCGAGCACGTCTTTCGCCGTTTCCTTGCCGCGCACGACTTCGAGCAGCTTCATCACGTTGGCCGGGCTGAAGAAGTGCATGCCGACCACGTCCTGCGGACGCAACGTGTACGCGGCGATCTTGTCGACGTCCAGAGTCGAGGTATTCGACGCGAGGATCGCGCCGGGTTTGGCGATCTCATCGAGACGCCTGAACACCTGCTCCTTCACGCCGAGTTCTTCGAACACGGCTTCGACGATCAGGTCGGCGTTCCTCAGGTCGTCGTAGGAGAGCGTCGGCGTGATCAGCGCCATGCGCTGTTCGAGCGCCTCGGGCTTGAGCTTGCCCTTCCTGACCGTGGCTTCGTAGTTCTTGCGGATCGTAGCCAGCCCGCGCTCGAGCGCTTCCTGCTTCGTTTCCAGCAGCGTGACCGGAATACCCGCATTGATGAAGTTCATCGCGATGCCGCCGCCCATCGTGCCGGCGCCGATCACGGCGACCTGCCTGATGTCGCGCACCGGCGTATCCGACGGCACGTCGGGAATCTTGCTCGCCGCGCGTTCGCCGAAGAACGCATGACGCAGCGCGCGGCTCTCGGGCGTTTGCACGAGCGCGATGAAGCATTCGCGCTCGAACGCGAGACCCTTGTCGAAACCGTTCTGCACGCCCGCTTCCACTGCGTCGATACATTTCTGCGGCGCCGGGAAATGCTTCGCGACAGCGGCGACGCTGTTGCGGGCGAACTGGATGAAACCGGCCGCATTCGGATGTTCGATCTTGCGCTCGCGCACCGTGGGATGCGGGCCTTCCTTCGCGCCGACTTGACGGGCAAACGCGAGCGCCGCTTCGGCCAGATCGCCTTCGACGACTTCGTCGAACAGACCCGAGTCGGCCAGCTTCTCCGACATCACCGGCGCGCCGGAGACGATCATGTTGAGCGCCGCTTCGAGGCCGATCGCACGCGGCAGACGCTGCGTGCCGCCCGCGCCCGGCAGGATGCCGAGCTTCACTTCCGGCAGCGCGATCTGCGCGCCGGGTGCGGCGATGCGGTAATGCGCGCCGAGCGCCAGTTCGAGACCGCCGCCCATCGCGACGCTGTGAATCGCCGCGACCACCGGCTTCGCGCTGCTCTCGACGGTCCTGATGACTGTGGCGAGCGTCGGCTCCTGAGTGGCCTTGGGCGTATTGAATTCGGTGATGTCGGCGCCGCCTGAGAAGGCTTTGCCCGCACCCGTCAGCACGATCGCCTTGATGGCCGGATCGTTCTGCGCACGCTCGATCCCTTCGACGATACCCGCTCGCGTCGAGAGGCCGAGGCCGTTTACGGGGGGATTGTTCAGCGTGATGACGGCCACGCCGTCATGAGTCGTGTAGTCCACTGCCATCTGCCTGCCTCCATGCGATGAGGCGGCGCATGGCGCGCCGCCCGTCCGGTTCATCGAGTTGGCTCATTGTCCAACTTTGTGTCCGATTTTTCCGGGGTCAGCAGGCAGAATACACAAAAAAGCACGCTCGTTCAATTTATCGTTGGACAGGGTTTCCCCTGGCAAGCGGACAGTCCTTTTCGTCTGCGAGCGCGGACGGCAACACGTGGTCGCGGAAGAGGTCGCGCAGCTTGAGTTTCTGCAGCTTGCCGGTGGCCGTGTGCGGCAGTTCTTCGACGAATACGACGTCGTCGGGAATCCACCATTTGGCGACCTTGCCGTCATAGAACGCGAGCAGTTCTTCGCGCGTCACGTCGAAACCCGCGCGCTTGACCACCACCAGCAGCGGCCGCTCGGTCCACTTCGGATGCGCGCAGGCGATGCACGCCGCTTCCGCCACCGCCGGATGCGCGATCGCGACGTTCTCGATATCGATCGAGCTGATCCATTCGCCGCCCGACTTGATTACGTCCTTGGAGCGATCCGTGATGTTCAGGAAGCTGTCCTGGTCGATGGTGGCGACGTCGCCGGTGGGGAACCAGCCGTTCACCAGCGGCGAATCGTCCTTGCGGAAATACCGGTCGATCACCCACGGGCCGCGCACGTGCAGATCGCCGAAAGCGACGCCGTCCCACGGCAGATCGCGCCCATCGTCGCCGACGATTTTCATGTCGACGCCGTAGATCACGTGGCCTTGCTTTGCGCGCAGTTTGCGCTGCTCGTCCGGCGAGCGCTGGCTTTGTTCCCACGTCAGTTTCGACAAGGTGCCGAGCGGCGACATCTCGGTCATGCCCCATGCATGAATCACTTCGACGCCGTATTCGTCCTGGAACGCGCGCAACATCGCCGGCGGACACGCTGAACCGCCAATCACCGTGCGGTTCAGCGACGAAAAGCGCACGCCGGCCTCGCGCAGGTAGTTGAGCAAGCCGAGCCAGACGGTCGGCACACCGGCCGAATACGTGACACGCTCGTTTTCCATCAGTTCATACAGCGATTTGCCGTCGAGATCCTTGCCGGGAAACACCAGCTTCGCGCCGGTCAGCGGCGCGGCGTGCGGAATGCCCCATGCGTTCACATGGAACATCGGCACGACCGGCAACACGGAGTCGCGCGCGGACAGGCCCATCGCGTCGGGCAGCGAAGCGCCGAACGCATGCAGCACGGTCGAGCGATGCGCATACAGCGCGCCCTTGGGATTGCCGGTGGTGCCGGACGTATAGCAAAGGTACGACGCCTGGCGTTCGTCGAGCGGCGGCCATGCGTAGTTGCCGTCCTGCGCGGTGACGAGCGTCTCGTAGCTGAGCACGGGCGTTTGCATCTTCGGCAGATGCGCTTCGTCGGCCAGCGCGATCCAGCCGCGCACCTTCGGGCATTGCGGCGCCAGAGCATCGACAAGCGGCGCGAACGTGGTGTCGAACAGCACGTAGGCGTCGTCGGCGTGATTGACGATGTAGGCGATCTGATCGGGAAAGAGGCGCGGATTGATCGTGTGGCACACCGCGCCGAAGCCGGTGGTGCCGTAATACGCTTCGAGGTGCCGGTAACCGTTCCAGGCCAGCGTGGCGACCCGCTCGCCGGGTTCGACGCTCAGCGCGATCAGCGCCTGCGCCAGCTGCTTCGCGCGCTTTTCGCAGTCGCGATAGGTGTAGCGATGCACGTCGCCTTCGATACGCCGCGACACGATCTCGGTATCGCCGAAATGCCGCGCGGCATGCGCGAGCAACGAAGACACGGTGAGCGGCACGTCCATCATCTGGCCAAGCAGCGGCGTCGTCATAAAGAGAGGTCTCCTCGCCTTGTTTCCGTCAATCGGGGTTGCGATGGGCTTGCGGGGCTTGCGTTTTTCTACGTGTCGCGGAGGCTTTGACGAGGGCGCCCAGCACGCGGGAGGTGTCGGGCAAAAGGCCTGCCAGCAGCTCCGCGGGCGCGGACTTACAATATCGGTTAATCCAGAGGCGCTCAATATGTCGTTTTCCCCAAGCATTGCAGGGTTATCCGGGCCTTTGTCCGCTCTTTCCGACGCTCTTGCCACCTCGCCCGAAAGCGCGTTCGCGCGGCTCGGCAGCACGTTTCTGACGCGCCTGCCCGCGGCGCCGCTCAGTGCGCCGTACATGGTCGGTTTCTCGGCAGAAACCGCCGCGATGCTCGGTCTGGAACCCAGCCTCCAGAGCGATCCCGGCTTCGCCGAACTCTTCTCCGGCAACGCCACGCGCGAGTGGCCGGCCGAGGCGTTGCCGTACGCTTCGGTGTATTCGGGGCATCAGTTCGGCGTGTGGGCCGGCCAGCTCGGCGACGGCCGCGCGCTCGGTCTTGGCGAAATCGAACATGACGGCCAGCGCTTCGAGCTGCAACTCAAAGGCGCGGGGCGCACGCCCTATTCGCGCATGGGCGACGGCCGCGCGGTGCTGCGTTCGTCGATTCGCGAGTATCTGTGTTCCGAGGCGATGCACCACCTCGGCATTCCGACTACCCGCGCGCTGTGCGTGATCGGCTCCGACCAGCCGGTGCGGCGCGAGGAAATCGAAACCGCCGCGGTGGTCACGCGCGTGGCGCCGAGCTTCGTGCGCTTCGGGCACTTCGAACATTTCTATTCGAACGACCGCACCGACGCACTGCGTGCGCTCGCCGATCACGTAATCGAACGTTTCTATCCGCATTGCCGCGAAGCCGACGACCCGTATCTCGCGCTGCTGAACGAAGCGGTGATGTCGACCGCCGATCTGATGGTCGAATGGCAAGCGGTCGGCTTTTGCCACGGCGTGATGAACACCGACAACATGTCGATTCTGGGCCTCACGATCGACTACGGCCCGTTCGGCTTCATGGACGGCTTCGACGCCGGCTACATCTGCAATCACTCGGACTCGCAAGGCCGTTATGCGTACCGTATGCAGCCGCAGATCGCGTATTGGAACCTCTTCTGCCTCGCCCAAGGCCTGCTGCCGCTCATCGGCGCAAAGCACGAGGAAAGTGTGCGCGGCGACAAGGCGATCGAAGACGCGCAACGCGTGCTCGGCGGCTTCAAGGACCGTTTCGCGCCGACGCTGGAGCGGCGCATGCGCGCGAAGCTCGGCCTCGAAATCGAACGCGACGGCGACGATGCATCCGGCGACGCTTCGCTGATCAATCGCCTGTTCGAATTGATGCACGCCAACCGTGCGGACTTCACGCTGACGTTCCGCAATCTGTCGCGTCTCTCGAAGCACGATGCGAGCGGCGACGCGCCGGCGCGCGATCTGTTCCTCGACCGCGCCGCCTTCGATGCGTGGGCGAACGACTACCGCGCGCGGCTGTCCCAGGAAACACGCGACGACGCCGCGCGCGCCATTGCAATGAACCATGTGAACCCCAAATTCGTCCTTCGCAATCATCTGGCGGAAACAGCGATCCGCCGCGCCAAGGAGAAGGACTTCTCCGAAGTGGAACGTCTGGCGACGGTGCTGCGCCGTCCGTTCGACGAGCAGCCGGAATACGAAGCGTATGCGGGGTTGCCCCCGGATTGGGCGAGTTCGCTGGAAGTCAGTTGCTCTTCGTGAAGCGCCGCTGCAAGCACGCTCCAACAACAAACCCGAGACAGGAACCCCGACCATGAACAACCCCGACGACATCGAGACCGGCGCCCCGGCGGTGCAGAAAGACGACGCGGAATGGCGCAAGCAGTTGTCCGACATCGAATATCAGGTGACGCGCCACGCCGCCACCGAACGGCCGTTCACCGGCCGCTACCACGACCACTGGGAGCGCGGCATCTATGACTGCGTCTGCTGCGGCACGCCGCTGTTCGAATCGGACACCAAGTTCGACGCCGGTTGCGGCTGGCCGAGCTACTTCAAGCCGATCAACGGCGAAGTGATCGCCGAGAAAACCGACCGCTCGCACGGCATGCTGCGCATCGAAGTGCAGTGCAAGAATTGCGGCGCGCATCTGGGCCATGTGTTCGAAGACGGACCGGCGCCGACCGGCCTGCGCTACTGCATCAATTCGGCTGCGTTACAATTCGAGCCCAAGTAACGCAGCGCGGAGTCCGGCGCGTTGCCGGCCGGCGTGCACCACCTGCATCATTGATCGTCGGCCGGTCGCGACGCACTTCGTCCGGCTTGCGAACCGGCCGACCCGTTACCGGCAGTCAGGCAAAGCGCGGCCGCCAACACTGGCCGGCGCGGCTCGCCCGGCCGCCGCGACGGACTCTTCAGCACGCACACCACCGGGTGCGCGGCTAAAGCGCCCCTCCTTGTCCGACTCACTGACTCACTGACTCACTCTCCGAATTCCCGACCAGATAATGAAATTCCTGTTCGATCTGTTTCCGATCATCCTGTTCTTCGTCGCCTTCAAGGTATGGGGCATTTTCACGGCGACGGCAGTGGCGATCGTCGCCACGCTGGTGCAGATCGCGTGGGTGGCGTTCCGCCACCGCAAGGTCGATCCGATGCTGTGGGTGAGCCTCGGCGTCGTCACCGTGTTCGGCGGCGCGACGCTCGTGCTGCACAACGACACCTTCATCAAATGGAAGCCGACCGTGCTGTACTGGGCGTTTTCGGTCGCGCTGATCGTCTCGCAACTGGCCTTCAACAAGAACCTGATCGAAGCGATGATGGGCAAGCAGATCACGCTGCCGCACGCGATCTGGGGCAAGCTGAATATCGTCTGGGCGGTGTTTTTCGTGCTGCTCGGACTGGCCAACCTGTTCGTCGCGTACAACTACACGACCGACCAGTGGGTCAATTTCAAGCTGTTCGGCGCGACCGGGTGCCTGGTGGTGTTCATCGTCGGGCAGAGTTTGTGGCTGTCGAAGTATATGAAGGAAGAATGACATGACGAGCGATGTGTTCATGCACGCCACCACCGCCGAGCGCGCCGCGCTGATCGAAGCGCGCCTCACCGCGGCGCTCGCGCCCGTGACGTCGATCCAGATCACCGACGACAGCGCGCAGCACGCCGGCCACGCCGGCGCGTCCGCCGGCGGTCATTTCAGTGTCACGATCGTGAGCGCCGCATTCGCCGGCAAGGCCCGCGTGGCGCGGCATCGCATGGTGTATGATGCGCTGGCCGATGCCATGCAGCGCGGCATTCACGCCCTTGCAATCACGGCGTATACGCCCGAAGAATTCGCTTTGTTGCCCCGCTAGGAAAATTTTCGATGACCTTGAAGAAAACCCGCCTCTGGGTATTGCTGGCTGCGTTTGCGGCCGCACCTGCATTCGCACAGAACATCGCCGTCGTGAACGGCACGCCGATTCCGAAGGCGCGCGCCGATGCGCTGATCGACCAACTGGTTCATCAAGGCCAGCAAAACACGCCGCAACTGCAAATGGCCGTGCGCGAAGAGCTGGTGAACCGCGAAATCCTGATGCAGGAAGCGCTGCGCCGTGGTCTGCCGAATCGGCCGGACATCAAGGCGCAAATCGCCGTCGCACAACAAACCGTGGTGCTGCGCGCGCTGATCGAAGACTTCGTGAAGAACAACCAGCCGACCGACGCCGAAGTCACCGCGCGTTACAACGCGCTGATCAAGGACGCAGGCGGCAAGGAATATCACCTGCACCACATCCTCGTCGACAACGAGCAGCAAGCCAAGGATCTGATCGCGAAGATCAAGGGCGGCGCGAGCTTCGAAGATCTCGCCAAGCAGTACTCGAAGGATCCGGGATCCGGCAAGAACGGCGGCGACCTGGACTGGTCGGACCCGAAGGCCTACGTGCCTGAATTCGCGGACGCGGCCACGCATCTGCAGAAAGGCCAGATGACCGACGCGCCGGTGCATACGCAATTCGGCTGGCACATCATCCGTGTCGACGACGTGCGCAACATCACGCCGCCGCCGCTCGAACAAGTGCGTCCGCAGATCGTGCAGCAGATCCAGCAGGAAAAGCTGCAAGCGTTCGAAGAAGGTCTGCGCAAGAACGCGAAGATTCAGTAAGCGGGTTGTTGCCTGCCGGTTGAGAATAGAAAAGCCGCCCGAGGGCGGCTTTCTTGTTTCTGCGAGTTCTGCGGTCCGGTTTCAATTTCGAAGGCCGCCGCGCAACGCAGCGGCCTTTCCAACCTCAACCCAGCCAGCGGCGCGCGTTCTGGAACACGCGCATCCACGGGCTGCCGTCCGTGCGGCCCTCGCCCCAGCCTTCCGGATGCCAGCTCATCTGCACCGCGCGATGCACACGCTCGGTGTGCGGCATCAACACGGTGAAGCGGCCATCCGGCGTGGTCACCGAGGTGATGCCGTCCGGCGAGCCGTTCGGGTTGAACGGATATTGCTCGGTGGCCTGGCCGCGGTGATCGACATAGCGCATCGCCACGGCCACCTTCGACGCATCGCCTTGCTGCGAGAAGTCGGCGAAGCCTTCGCCGTGCGCGATCGCCACCGGAATGCGCGAGCCTTCCATGCCGGCGAAGAAAATCGACGGCGACGCCTGCACCTCGACCAGCGAGAAGCGCGCTTCGAATTTTTCCGACTTGTTGCGCGTGAACTTCGGCCACGCTTCGGCGCCCGGAATCATCGACGCGAGGCTGCTCATCATCTGGCAGCCGTTGCAGATGCCGAGCGCGAACGTGTCTTCGCGGCCGAAGAACGCCGCGAACATGTCGGCCAGCTGCGCGTTGAAGCGGATCGCCTTGGCCCAGCCTTCGCCGGCGCCCAGCGTGTCGCCGTATGAGAAGCCGCCGCACGCCACCGCACCGGCGAAATCCGCCAGCGTGGCGCGGCCCGACAACAGGTCGCTCATGTGCACGTCGTGCGCGTCGAAACCGGCGCGGTCGAATGCGTACGCGGTTTCGAGGTGCGAGTTCACGCCTTGCTCACGCAGGATCGCCACGCGCGGCCGCGCGCCCTTGCCAACGCCCCGAAGGAAGTCCCCTTGGGGGGCGCCCCGAAGGAAGTCCCCTTGGGGGATGAACGGCGCGGCGACGTCTTCAGCCGGATCGAATGTGAGGACCGGCGAAATGCCCGGATCGGCCGCGTCCAGCAGCGCGTCGTATTCGGCGTCGGCGCAAGCCGGGTTGTCGCGCAAACGCGAAATGCGCCAGCTCACTTCGCTCCACGCGCGATGCAATTCGGTGCGCGGCGCTTCGTAGACCTTCTTCGCGTCGCGGTAGATTTCAATCGTGTCGCGTTCGTTGATTTTGCCGATCACGTGCGAGCACGCCGACAGGCCATGCTCGCGCAGCGCGCCCAGCACGGCGTCGCGGTCCGCGGCGCGCACCTGGATCACCGCGCCGAGTTCCTCGGTGAAGAGCGCGCGGATCGTGCGGTCTTCGCGGCGGCCGCTGGTCTGCCTGGCCCAGTCTTTGGCGTCGCCGTAATCGGATTCGTGATGCGGATCGAGCACCAGCATGTCGACGTTCAGCGACACGCCGACATGACCCGCAAACGCCATTTCGCACACCGTCGCCCACAGGCCGCCGTCCGAGCGGTCGTGGTACGCGAGCAGCTTGCCGTCGCTGTTGAGCGACTGGATCGCGGTGAAGAAGCGCTTCAGATCTTCCGGATCGTCGACGTCCGGCACCGTGTCGCCGACCTGCTGCGTGACTTGCGCGAGGATACTGCCGCCCAGCCGATGCTTGCCGCGGCCGAGGTCGATCGCGATCAGCACCGAATCGCCCACGCCACCCGTTCCGCTCGCGCGGCGCAGTTGCGGCGTGAGGTGGCGGCGCACGTCTTCGACCGGCGCGAAGGCCGAGATGATCAGCGAGACCGGCGCGACCACTTCCTTCGCGACGCCCTTGTCTTCCCACTTGGTGCGCATCGACAGCGAATCCTTGCCGACCGGAATGCTGATGCCGAGCGCCGGGCACAACGCCATGCCGATCGCCTTGACCGTGTCGTACAGCGCGGCGTCTTCGCCCGGTGCGCCGCACGCGGCCATCCAGTTGGCCGACAGCTTGAGCTTATCGAGCGACGCGATCGGCGCCGCCGCGATGTTGGTGACCGCCTCGCCGACCGCCATGCGGCCCGACGCCGGCGCGTCGATCACGGCGAGCGGCGTGCGCTCGGCCATGGTCATCGCTTCGCCGCGGAAGCCGGCGTAGTCCATTGTCGTGATCGCGACGTCGGCGACCGGCACCTGCCACGGGCCGACCATCTGGTCGCGCGCGGTCGTGCCGCCGACCGAGCGGTCGCCGATCGTGATCAGGAACGACTTGCTCGCCACCGTCGGGTGACGCAACACGCTGAGCGCGACGTCCGACAGCGCGATGCCGGTGACGTCCACCGGCTCGAGCTTCGTCTCGACGCGCTTGACGTCGCGATGCATGCGCGGCGCCTTGCCGAGCAGCACTTCCATCGGCATGTCGACCGGCTGATGCGCGGCGCCGTCTTTCAGTTCGGCGTCGATCAGCTTCAGCTGGCGCTCGGCGGTGGCCGTGCCGATCACCGCGAACGGGCAGCGCTCGCGCTGGCACATCGCCTCGAAGGCCGGCAGATCGGCCGACGCGATCGCCAGCACGTAACGCTCCTGCGCTTCGTTCGACCAGATTTCGCGCGGCGACAGACCGCTTTCTTCCAGCTGGATCTTGCGCAGTTCGAAGATCGCGCCTTTGCCCGCGCCGTCCACCACTTCCGGAAACGCGTTCGACAGACCGCCCGCGCCGACGTCGTGAATGCTCAGAATCGGATTCTTTTCGCCGAGTTGCCAGCACGCATTGATGACTTCCTGCGCACGGCGTTCGATTTCCGGGTTGCCGCGCTGCACCGAGTCGAAGTCGAGTTCGGCGGTGTTGGTGCCGGTCGCCATCGAGCTGGCCGCGCCGCCGCCCATGCCGATGCGCATGCCAGGGCCGCCGATCTGGATCAGCAGCGATCCCTCCGGCAGATCGTGCTTGTGCGTGTGCTGATCGGAAATATTGCCGATGCCGCCCGCGATCATGATCGGCTTGTGATAGCCGCGCACCAGACCGGCCACGTTTTGTTCGTAAGCGCGGAAATAGCCGCCCAGATTCGGCCGGCCGAATTCATTGTTGAACGCGGCGCCGCCCAGCGGCCCGTCGATCATGATTTGCAGCGGCGACGCGATGCGGTCGGGACGGCCGTACGCTTCATGCTTGTCGTTCGGATTGCGGTGCGCGAGCGGCTGCGCGGCGTCGCGGGCGTTTTCCCATGCTTCCACGCCGTCCGGCAATTCCAGATTCGACACCGTGAAGCCCGCCAGACCCGCCTTCGGACGCGCGCCGCGGCCGGTTGCGCCTTCGTCGCGGATTTCGCCGCCCGCGCCGGTCGAGGCGCCCGGGAACGGCGAGATCGCGGTCGGGTGGTTGTGCGTTTCCACCTTCATCAAGGTGTGCGTCAGTTCGACGTTGCGGCGATAGTGCTCGGGCAACCCGTTTTCGCCGGGTTCAGCCGGCGTGCGCGGGAACCAGCGCTCGGCCATGCCGCCCGCCATGATCGCCGAGTTGTCCGAATACGCGACGATCGTGCCTTGCGGATTCAGCTTCTCGGTGTTGCGGATCATGTTGAACAGCGAGATGTCCTGCGGCTCGCCGTCGATGGTCCATTGCGCGTTGAAAATCTTGTGGCGGCAGTGTTCGCTGTTGGCCTGCGCGAACATCATCAGTTCGACGTCGGTCGGGTTGCGGCCGAGCTTCGTGAACGCCTCGACCAGGTAGTCGATTTCGTCGTCGGCGAGCGCGAGGCCGAGTTCCGTGTTCGCCGCTTCCAGCGCGCCGCGGCCGTTGGCGAGCACGTCGACGGTTTGTAGCGGCTTGGCCGGCAGTTCGTCGAACAGATGCAGCGCGTGATCGCGCGACGGTGCGACGCTTTCGGTCATGCGGTCGTGCAGCGCCGCGGCGACCGCCGCACGGGCTTCGTCGGAGAGCGCCTTCTTGCCGCCCAGCAGGCCGCTTTTCAACGTGACCGTGTACTCGACGCCGCGCTCGATACGGCGCACCTGCGTGAGGCCGCACAGATGGGCGATGTCGGTTGCCTTGCTGGCCCACGGCGACACCGTGCCGAAGCGCGGCACCACGAGGAAGCTTTCGGCCGAGCCGCGTTCTTGGCTTTCTTCGAACGGATGGCCGTAGTGCATCAGCGCTTCGATCTTCGCGTTGTCTTCCGCGGAGAGCGGCGTTTGCGCGTTGACGAAGTGCAGATACTGTCCGCGCACGCCGGTAATGTTGGCGTCGATGCGCGTAAGCGTTTCGAGCAGGCGGGTTTGACGGAAATCGGAAAGGGCCGAAGCGCCGGGGAAACACGAGAAGTGGGCCATGGACTTGACGTTGCGTCGCTAATGATGCCGATGAGTGATGCCGATGAGTCGCGCGTGCAGGCGACGTGAGGCGGAAAGGAAGTCCGGGATTATACCCCGGGAACGGGCTTCCAGCGGGCTTGCAGATAGGGGGTTAGCGCGGTGCCGGCAGGGTTTCGGGGCTAGCGCGCCAGGCGCCGCCTGCGGCCCTCGCGTGACAAAGCGATCGTTTTGGCTGCTATCATTCGCCCTTTCACCAGATCGGCGCGAACAGCCTGAGCAAAGCCGGGCTTCGCGCCGCATGTCACGCTTAAGCGGAATGCAGGGCTTCGGTATCCCGCCGGCAAATCGAATCAGAACATGGATGTCATCGTCATCGGCGGCGGGATAGTTGGCGTCGCCACCGCTTATCATCTGCGCGCGGCGGGCCACAGGGTTTGCGTGGTCGAGCGCCACGCGACCGTCGCGCAAGGCGCGACCTATGGACACGGCGGCACCGTCCTCCCGACCCCGCTCGACGTCTGGTTCGGCCCGACTTTCATGGCGAACCGTCAGGGCGCGAAGAACGGTGTCATCAGCAAGACCGGCTTCAACGGGCCGGCGCGCCAGTTCGTCAAGCAGCTTGCCGCCTTGCAGGAGCCGGAGGCGTTCAGCCAGCAATACGGGCGGCTGCGCCCGCTGATCGAGGCGTCGCGTGACGCGATGGCCGACATGGAGGCGCGCTTCGGCCTGGAATTCGAACAGGCGAACGGCCTGCTTTATCTGGTGCGCTCCGCGCAAGAATGGGAGCAGACACAAACCGCGCTCGAATTGCTGCGTCAATACGAAGTGCCGCATCACGTACTGACGCCTGCCGAATGCGCCGCATTCGAGCATTCCGTGCCGACCGATCCCGAATTCGCCGGCGGCGTGCTGTTCGACCATGAGCGCACGGCAAACTGTCCGCTGTTTGCCAAGCTGATCAAACAGACGCTGGATACGCAGGGCGGCGTGCAATTCATGCCTGGCTGCGAAGTGTCGGCGATCCGCCTCGACGGCGAGCGCCCGGCGGTGGAATTGGCGGCGCGCCCCGGCAAGATGTCCCGTTCACGCGACGTCGACGTCATCAACGCTGATGCGATCGTCGTGGCCGCGGGCTACGGCAGCTTGCCGCTGCTCGAACGCCTCGGGCTGCGACTGCCGCTGCATCCGTTGCGCCTGCACACGCTGGTTGCACCGATTGCGCATGAGGAATGTGCGCCGCACGTTGCGATCGTCGATGCGGTGAAGCGAATTGCGATCACACGGATGAACCACCGTCTGCGGATTGCGGGTGGCGCGGTATTGCAAAGTACCGGCCAGATCGACAAACCGCTCGGCGATGCCTTGACCAAGGAGGCGCTTGCGCTGCTGGGCCAGGCGACGCACGACTGGATCCCGGGCGCCGCACGGATTTCCGCGGCGCTGCCGTGGGAGGGGGTCAAGCTGCTGTCGCCGGATGGTTTGCCGGTGATTGGCAACGCGTTGCATCCTCGTCTCTTTGTGAATGTGGGTCACGGCCCTGCGGGATGGGGGCTGGCATGCGGAGCAGGGAAACTGGTGGCTGATCTCGTTGCCGGTGCGGCGCCTGACTTGCCCGTGGATACGTTGGCGGCGCTTCGGCCGGACCGGTTTTAACAGGGGCTTTCTGCCGCGCAGGCAAAAATCCCCACACCCCCAATCCGCACTACCATAATGGCGTCAAAAGCTGACTCACCTTGCTAAAAGGCGAACCCCAAGCCGCCGCCATGACCCGATCCGACACCACGCCACCGCAGCTCGTCACCCCGCACAACCGTGCGCTCCCCCTCCTCACCCTGACGGACCTGAGGATCCTGGAAACTCAGGCATCGGCCGCGTTGCCGGCTCATACGTTAATGGGCCGCGCAGGCAAAGCCGCCGCGAGCTTCCTGAGCGAGCAAATAACCCGTGACACGTCAGTCGCCAGGACAAAGCACAAAGTGTGGCTAATCGCCGGGCCGGGCAACAACGGCGGCGACGCCCTGGTCATGGCGACGGAACTCCACAAAGCCGGCCTCGCGGTTGAACTCTGCATGCCCGTCGAGGTAAAACCGGAAGACGCCCGCTGGGCCCTGAACAACGCCCGCGCCGCCGGCATTGCAATCAGCTCGACACTCCCGGCCTCGCTGGACGAATACACGTGGCTAGTGGACGGCATGTTCGGTATAGGCCTGACGCGCCCACTGGAAGGCGTCTTCGCGACCGCCGCCCGCCGACTCTCGCAACGCAGCAAAACAAAAAAAGGCGGCGTGCTGGCGCTGGACACCCCAAGCGGCCTCGACAGCGATACAGGCACGATAGTCGGCCAGGAGCAAAACGAAGGCGACGTGGTCCGCGCCACCCACACCATCACCTTCATCGGCGCCAAGCCTGGTCTCTTCACGGCACAAGGCCGCGACCTCGCCGGCGCGGTAACGGTGGCGCCGATCGGCATCGACAGCTCCGCCCGCACGGGCGTGCAACTCAACGCGCCCGAACTGTTCGCCGCCTTCCTGCCGTCACGCGATTTCGCCACCAACAAGGGCACTTTCGGTAGCCTCGCGGTGGTCGGCGGCGACACCGGCATGTGCGGCGCGCCGATCCTCGCGGCGCGCGCGGCGCTCTACGCCGGCGCGGGCAAAGTGCACGTCGCCCTGCTGGGCGTTGGCGCGCCGCCCTACGATCCGCCGCATCCCGAACTGATGCTCCACGCAATCGACGATCTGCCGCTCGATACGATGGACGCGCTCGCCGTCGGCTGCGGCATGGGTCATCTCGAGCGCGCCACGCGGATCCTGCATGACGTGTTGCCCCTCGACGCGCCCAAGCTGCTCGACGCCGACGCGCTGAATCTGATTTCGAAAGACCCGTCGCTTGCGGCAGCGGTCACGGCGCGCGGCGTGCAAGGCGATCCGTGCGTGCTGACGCCGCATCCGCTCGAAGCCGCGCGCCTCCTCGGCACCGACGCCCCGGCCGTGCAGCGCGACCGGCTGGCCGCGGCGCGCGCGCTGGCGGCGCGCTTTGCCGGCGTCGTCGTGCTGAAGGGCTCCGGCACGGTGATCGCCGCGCCGGACGGCCGCCTCGCGATCAATCCGACCGGCAATGCCGCGCTAGCGACAGGCGGCACCGGGGACGTGCTCGGCGGCATCATCGGCGCCCTGCTTGCGCAACACTTGCCGCGCTTTGAAGCGGCGCTGGCGGGCGTCTACCTGCACGGCCTCGCCGCCGACACGCTGAGCGCCCAGGGCCACGGCCCGGCCGGCCTGACGGCGGGAGAACTGGCGCCGATGGTGCGGACCTTGCTGAACCGGATGTTCTATCCGGCGCCGAATCGATGAACCCGCATCTCGCGCAGTCTGCCGCAGATGCCCAAACCGCGGCCGCCTCGCTGCCGCCTGTCACGCAACGCCGTTATACTGATTGACTGCGCCGCCCGACAGATTCATTGCGGGTTGCGGCGAAACTTCAGCGAGTGATTTCATCCCGAAGCCGGCTCGCGAAGCTTCGCCGCAACCCGCGACGAACCCGGCCGCGCGGCATCGCTCTAACAGCATCGTTGCATCATCCTCGGCAGCGCTTCACGCGCGCGCCTTTCTTCGTGCCCCTTCGTTAGACGGACGCTATGACGCAGAACTCGCTCCCCTCCTGGTCCTCGCTGCAAACGCATTACGAGAAGATTCGCGATGCGCACCTGCGCGACTGGTTCGCCCCCGAGAACGATCCCGCCCCTACCCGTGCTGAGCGCTTTGCGTTCGCGGGCGGCGGTCTCGCGGCCGATTTCTCGAAGAACCGCATCACCGACGAAACCCTGACACTGCTGGTGCAACTCGCCCGCGAAGCCGGCGTCGAACAGCGCCGCGACGCGATGTTCGCGGGCGAAGTCGTCAATCCGACCGAAGGCCGCGCCGCCTTGCACACCGCGCTGCGCGCCAGCGACCCGCAAGCGCCGTTCTACGCACAGGTGCAGGCCGAGCGCGCCAGAATGGCCGCTTTCGCCGACCAGGTGCGCAGCGGCGCCTGGACCGGCTACACCGGCAAACGGATCCGCCATATCGTGAACATCGGCATCGGCGGCTCGGACCTCGGGCCGAAGATGGTCGTGCACGCGCTGCACCATCTGGCGAGCCCGGAGATCGCCACTCACTTCGTGTCGAACGTCGACGGCGCCGATCTGTACAACGTGATGCAGCAGATCGATCCCGAAGAAACGCTCGCGATCATCGTCTCCAAGACCTTCACGACGCTCGAAACGATGACCAATGCGCGCTCGCTGCGCGACTGGTTCATCGAGAAAGGCTGCCCGGAAAGCGCGCTGGCCAAACACTTCGTCGGCGTGTCGGCGAACCCGGCGGAAGTGGTCAGGTTCGGCATCGCGAAAGAGAACGTGTTCGAGATGTGGGACTGGGTCGGCGGCCGTTATTCGCTGTGGTCGGCGGTGGGCCTGTCGATCATGATCGCGATCGGTCCGCGGCAGTTCGGCGAACTGCTGGCCGGCGCCAACGAAATGGACCAGCATTTCCGCGCCGCGCCGCTCGAAAAGAATCTGCCGGTGCTGCTCGGCATGATCGGCATCTGGTATCGCAACTTCTTCGGCTCGCAAAGCTATCTGGTCGCGCCGTATTCGGAAGCGCTGCATTTCCTGCCGTCGTATCTGCAACAGCTCGAGATGGAGAGCAACGGCAAGTCGGCGCGGCTGGACGGCGCAATGGTCGACTATCCGACTTCCGCCGTCACGTGGGGCGAGCCGGGTACGAACGGTCAGCATGCGTTCTTCCAGATGCTGCACCAGGGCCCGACCATCGTGCCGATCGACTTCATCGCGGTGCTGACGCCGGAGCATCCGCTCGTCAGCCATCATCCGAAGCTGCTGGCCAACTGCTTCGCGCAGAGCGAAGCGCTGATGCTCGGCCGCACGCTGGAAGAAGCGAAAAAGGTGGCCGGCGCGGACACGCCGGAACTCGCACCGCATCTGGTGTTTCCGGGTAACCGTCCGACCAGCACGCTGCTGGTCGACGCACTGACCGCCCGTTCGCTCGGCGCCCTGATCGCGCTTTACGAGCACAAGGTGCTGGTGCAGGCGTCGGTATGGAACATCAATCCGTTCGATCAGTGGGGCGTCGAGCTGGGCAAGATTCTCGGCAAGGTTGTCGAGGCGGATCTGACCGCGGCAAGCATCGATGCGGCGAAACACGATTCGTCGACCTCGGCGCTGATTGCGCGGGCACGCGCTGCGTTAAAGCGTTGAACGTGTGCGGCGCGCCCGTTCGCGCCGCATGCGCTTGCGCTGACCGCTCAATGCGCCGGGCGGTGCGGCGCCACGCTCAGGCCAATCGCCCCGCCTCGATCGTCACCGTGGTATCGCAGCGGCGCGCAAGCTCGATGTCGTGCGTGACGAGAATCAACGTAGCGCCGTTCGCGCGATTCATCTCGAACATCAGGTCGATCACCGCATGACCCGTAGCCGCATCGAGACTGCCGGTCGGCTCGTCGGCAAACAGGATCGCCGGGTGCGTGACGAACGCCCGCGCGAGCGCGACGCGTTGCTGTTCGCCGCCCGACAGCAGCTTCGGATAATGACCGGTGCGCTGCCCGAGGCCCACCTGCTCCAGCAAGCGGCGCGCTCGCGCCGCGGCCTCGCGCGTGCCGATGCCCCCTTGCAGTTCCAGCGGCAAGGTGACGTTTTCGAGCGCCGTCAAATGCGGCATCAGTTGGAACGACTGGAACACGAAGCCGACCGAGCCGCTGCGCAACGCGGCGCGCTCATCTTCGTTCAGTTCGGTGAGTTCGCGGCCCAGCAGCCGAACCGAGCCCGAACTCGCGCTGTCCAATCCTGCGAGCAAGCCAAGCAGCGTAGACTTGCCCGACCCGGACGCACCGACGATCGCCACACTGCTGCCGGCAGCGATGGCAAGATCGATATCGTCGAGAATCGTCAGTTCGCCCGTAGCATCCTTAACCCTCTTGCTCAAACCCCGCACGTCAATGACTGGATCAGTTTTGTTTAGCATGATGAAGCGTAGGTTGAAAGTGCGCGCCATGGCGCCTCGCGCTGCGGCGCTGACTACGGCATTCGGCTCGGCCGTGCTGGCCGCAGCCATGTTTTCGACGCCCTTCGTGGCTCGCGCCGCCAACGCGCCCGATGCGGCCAAGCCGGTGATCGTGGTGCTCGGCGACAGCATCTCCGCCGAATACGGCCTGCCCCGCGACACCGGCTGGGTGGCCTTGATGCGCCGGCGCCTGACCGACGAGCGAATCGATTATAGCGTCGCCAATGCAAGCATCAGCGGCGACACCACGAGCGGCGGCCGGGCCCGCTTGCCGGCGCTCCTGCAAAGACTCAAACCGAGCATCGTGATCGTCGAACTTGGCGCCAACGATGCGTTGCGCGGCGTGCCGCTCGCCACCACCGAAGACAACCTGCGCACGATCATCGAGCAGGCTCAGCAAGGTCATGCGAAGGTCGTGCTGGTCGGCATGTATGTACCGCCTAATTACGGCCCGGACTACACACAAAAGTTCCACGGCTTGTACGGCGAACTGTCGAAACAACTGCGCGTACCGCTGGTGCCCTTCCTGCTCGCGGGCATCGCCGACAAACCGGAGATGTTTCAGGCCGACCAGATTCATCCGACGCAGCAGGCACAACCCGTGCTGCTCAACAACGTGTGGCCGGCTGTGAAGCCGTTGCTGCGCACAAGTTCGCCGCGCTGAAAAGTTGGCTAACAACGTGTTTCCGAAAATTGGGGAACATGGATCCGTAAGGTCAATTTCGTAATCCATGCAACCTGGCTCGTCTCTGAGTCGATTCTGAGCGACTTTTGAGGAGATGACATGAAATACTTACCGTTAATCGCTTTGACCGTGGCAATTTCTGCCTTGGCCGCTCAACCGCCCTCAGGCGTCCAGTCCGTTGGGCAAAGCCAGCAACCACCCAAGGCCGTCGCTGCCTGCATTGCGCAGAAGTGGGCGGATGGCTCGCAACAAAAAGTCGTGTCGCAAGATACGCTGGCCAACGATCAGGCGCTCGACGTCTACGTTCCGGGCCAACAGCCGCCTAATGGCGCAGCCGCAGTGGTACGCCCGTCGTACACCGGCAAGGGTACGTGGGTCGGCTTCCGCGCGAATGGCGCCGCGGGCAGCGACGCCACTGGTGCGATCAGCGCTTGCCTTCAACAAGGCAACTGAACGCAACTGAAAACCGTCTGGAGCAGCGCTCCGCAGCCAACCGTTTGATGAGTTTGCGCTCGTCAAACTCGCACAATAAAAAAAGCCCCGCAATTGCATTGCGGGGCTTTTTTGCATCTGAGCGTTTCGTTTTACCGCGCGTTGTACCGCGGTTTTACCGCGCGTTTACCGATACGCTGGAGCCGAAGCTTATTCGCCGCTCGCCTGGGCATTGCTGCTGTCGAGCGAACCGTAGAACTTCACCTTCGACCGTTCACGCAGCGCTTGAACATAAGCCTCTGCTTCGGACTGCGCGTCGACCTGCGCAATCTGCTGTTGTGCCGCTGCCAGACGCTGCGGATCGACCGGCGCGCTAGCCGCCACCGAGTTCACGCGATAGATCGCATAGCCGTCGTTGCCGAGATCGACACCGACGTAAGCCGGCAGTTTTTGCGCATCCGCTTTGTAAATTGCGCTCAACGCCGCGGGCGGTACGCCTTGTGCGACGTTACGCGACACCTTCACCGGCGACGAGAAACCCGTCGTGGCATTCGACTTCTGCAATTCGGCCAGCTTCGCAATACCGTCCTTGTGCGCCGCCTCGTCCGACTGAGCCGCGATCACCTTCTGACGCACCGCGTCCTTGATGGTAGCGAGCGCCGGTACCGCCGCGGCCTTGTAGTCCGTCACGCGCGCGGCGATCAGCGTATTGCCGCCGACGTCGATCGCTTGCGTGTTGTTGCGCGCCGTCACCGCATCGTTTGCGAACACAGCGGTGAGGAATTTCGCGTTGTTCAGCGGGCTATCCGGCGGCAGCTTCGCGTCGGGCTGCGGCGTAACCGTGGCCGTTTGCAATTGCAGTTTGTACTTGTCGGCGGCCGGTTGCAGGCTCTTCGCTTTTTCGTAGACGATCGACGTGAAGCCTTCCGACTCGTCGCTGAAGGTCTTGCTCGCCTGCTGCGTCTTGATGTCTTTCGCGATCGCATCCTTCACTTCGTCGAACGGCTTGGTGACGGCCGGTTTCACGTCCGTGACCTTGACGATGTGATAACCGAAGTCGGTCTGCACGATGCCACTGACTTCGTCTTTCTTGAGAGCGAACACGGCGTCATCGAATACCTGGCCGCCCGCGATCATGCCGCGGCCGAAATAACCCAGGTCGCCGCCTTTCGATGCGGAACCCGGATCCTGCGAGTTCTGTTGCGCGATCTGCGCAAATTGATCCGGATGCGCCTTGATCTGCGCGAGCAGCTCTCCAGCCTTCTGCTTCGCCTTGGCCTTGTCGGCCGCGCTTGCGTCTTTCGGCGCGGCGATCAGGATGTGGCTCGCGCGCACCTGGCCGTCGGTGCGGTACTTCGCAATGTTGTCGTCGTAATACTTTTTCAGATCGGCGTCGCTCGGTTGCACCGCAGCCGCGAGCGTTGCCGGCGACAACACGAGGTACTGGATCGTTGCCTTGGCCGGCGTGGCGAAGTCGTTGCGATGCGCGTCATAATAGGCTTGCAGTTGCGCGTCGGTCGGCTGCACCTTCGCTGCATAGTCACGCGGATGGAACGCGATGCCCTGCACTTCGCGCTGCTGTTCGGCGAGTTCGGTCAGACGCTGTGCGAGAGTCTTCGACGTGAATGCGCTGCCCTGAATGCTGGCGGGCAGTTGTTGCGTGGCGATGCTGTAGCGCACACGCTCGTCGTATTGATCGGGCGTCATGCCCTGCATCGCGAGCAATTGCTTGTAACGATCGACGTCGATCGACCCGTCGGGATTCTTCAGCGACGAGATCACCGGATCGTTCAGCAAGACGCGCCGCACGGCGTCGTCCGAAGCGGTCAGATGCAGGCGCTGCGTTTCGTCGGCCAGCACGCGCTGCTCGATCAGACCGTCGAGCATGTCGCGACGGCGCTCCGGCGTGTCGAACGACTTCATGTCGAATTGCGCACCCAGCATCTGGCGGGCGCGGTCGAGCTGCTGACGCATGGCGTTGTCATACTCAGCGCGGGTGATCTTGTGACCGTTGACGCCGGCGACGTTTGCGCTTTCGTCAAAAAAGCCGCGGAAGCCTTGAATACCCACAAAACCCAACCCCGGCACAATGACGAGGATGAGCATGAACATCATCAGGCGTTTGTGATTGCGGAAAAAATCGAGCATGCGTGAGGAGTGCCAAAAACAGAACGCCCGATATTACAACAGCGGGCAATAAAAAAGGCGAACCGGAGTTCGCCTTTCGAAGATACTGGCGGAGTGGACGGGACTCGAACCCGCGACCCCCGGCGTGACAGGCCGGTATTCTAACCGACTGAACTACCACTCCTTGTACTGCGCCTGACTTGCCTCCAGGCCATTGATGCCGCACTACTGCCGACGCACTCCAGCCGGATCCGATGGCGCCGGGGGCTCGAAAACGGCCCGCCAAGCCTTATGGGGTAAGGCGCCCACGCAATCCAATCCGACACGATCCGACGGATACATCGAAAAATACAACGAACGGAAATTGTAACCGAAACCGTCGCATGACCGCAACATTTCCGCACGGCCGCCGCTTTGCCCGACGGGCCTTGAAGCAGGTCAGGCCGATTGGCAGGCCCTGCCGCGAACGGCGTGACAATCCTTTGCCGTCGCTTCAGCTTCGGACATGTCCACACCGCTCCTGTCTTGCCGGAGTATTAGGCGGTCGAACAGTGGCCGGCCGTCGTGCCGGTGTCGCCCCAAACCTGGCCCGAGCCCCCGCCCCCGCAACTCCGCTCTTCGCCGTGGCGGATGGCGGCGCCGGCGCAACGACCGACGCCGGCGAGGCGCTCATCCGATGGCCAGCTTCACAATGCAGCCGAGGGCGAGCAGCAGCAAAGCTGCTGAAAGAAGGAGGTCGTAGGGGTATTTCATGAATTGGCAAATCAAATATTGAGCAGGGGTAAATGGGTAACGGGGGGCGACGACGCACAACACACTCCGCCATGGGTGAGGGCCATCGGGTGCGCAGCGAGCCGGCCAGTATAGGGAACGGACGGGGTGTCATGCGTGAGCGGCTGAACCAGCCAACACATTGACTGATAGCGCCAGGAGCAAGCGCTCAGCGAACATCAGGTGAAGCGCACGCCATCGATTGAGCTGTCGAGGCCGCGCGGTACTTACGGAGCGAGCGCCTTACCAATAGAAATCGCAACGAGGCCTACGACCGCCAGAATCGCGAGCAAGCGAAAATTGCTTGATGCCTTCACCCTCCTCGGCGCCCAATGTCCGATTCGGCGCCACTTCTTCGCGGCGAACTCGATATGCACGTATGCGCCGTGCACACGCAACGTTCGTAGCGCCGATGAGATGCTCAAGAGCGGATAAGCCATTACCAGAAGTATTAGCAAGCAAGTCAACGCTGACGTCACGTGCGCCCCCGGCTCGACGAAGGTGGATATCTGTTTCTCGTTATGCGCCAATCCTGGTATCGATTTCCGAGTCTGATGCGACCAAACCCTGTTCGCTGGTGCACGCACACGCGGCTCCGGCCAACGGATATTTGGGCGCGGCGAGCTATTCGATATATCTCCTTCAGCCGTACGTCATCGGACTCGTGGAGAAGATCCTGAAGATTCAGTCTGATATTTCACTGCCAGTCAGAATTCGGCCACGAAGTAAAACGCTGTCTCCCGGAGTAAAGACCGATCTCCAAGGGCGCAACACGTGCCTCGAAGGCGCTGCCCGCAAACGATAAAATAAAGGTACGCGGCAGCGAACAGGACGAACCTGACCAGCAACTGGCATATCGAACGAAAATACTATTTTTTGAAATGAGACGCGCGGTCAAATGTAATATAGTCGGTAGCTTACACTCGCCTCTCGAGTGATCGACGGTTTTCCAACCAGACGCATATTGCGGCGAAAGCCCGTGAATTAAAAAACACCCGCCATCGGTTTTGCCCAAAACCGATGGCGGGCACACGTCCATACCAATTAAACCGACTCGAATCGGTTCATTTATTTCCGAGGATCAAAATGGAGCACTATTCAACCGTTCAAAATAACGACCGGCTGCAACGGCACGTTATGTTGCAAACCAGTAACGTCAAGCATATCGGCATCGCCTTGTTTAACGGCTTTGCGCTGCCTGAGGCGGCTTCGGTTATCGAGGTATTCCAGGCGGCGAACGCTCTCGCCGAGACCCGCAAGCTGGCCAGGACACGTTACAACGTTCGGCTGCTGTCGGCGACCGGAGGCCGGGTAGCCAGTTCGTCATCGGTGTTCGTGTTCACAGAAAGCATCGAGGCGCGCCAACAGGCGGATAAGCTTCACGCACTTTTCATTGCAGGCGGCGCAGACCTGTGGAACACACTGCACGACGTCCATCTGATCAGGTGGCTGCAGCGCGCCTCGCAAGGCGCCGAGCACGTATGCCTCCCTTTCGACGGGAACCCACTGCTGGAGGCAACCGGACTCACAAAATTCATCGCCGGCCGCAAGCTTGGCGCCGGCTGCGGCGACGCCAGCCGACAGCCGCGTAGCGCCGACGCCACCATCGCCCTGCAACTGGCGCTAAGCGTGGTTCAGGAAGATCTCGGTCCTGAGATCGCCCGGCAAATCGCCGCCAGGACGCAACCACTCGCTGAAACGCCGTTCACCTCGACGGTTCGCAAGCACACCTCCGCTCTTTTGAGTAAGCAAATTCAGACGGCCGCACAGTGGCTGGAATCCCACGGCGACCAGCCGATCTCGATCGGCGACGCGGCACAGGTCGCCGCGATGAGCGAACGGAATTTCCTGCGCCGCTTCAAGCTGGAAGTCGGTCTAAGCCCGTCTGATTATTTGCTGAAGGTACGGCTCGACCTGAGCTGCCGCCTTCTTGTCGAAACCAGCCTCCCCGTCGACAAGATCGCTCGCCGATGCGGCATCGGCACCGGTGGACAGCTCTCCAAACTCTTCCGCAAGAATCTTGCAACGACACCCACCGAGTATCGCGCCAACGGGCGGCAGTTGCGCGGATCGTCGTAACGGGCCGGCTGAGGGCTTAAAGCGATCCCAGGTACGCGTCGGACGTCCCCGCGCCGCAGCCCTCCCTATGAGGAGGGTTGTCGCGAGGGGCGCCTGCTGCGTGGCGATCCGCACGTGCTCAGAACTTGCGGCGAATACCCGGATTGGCGGCGCCCTGCTGTTTCGTGCCTGAATAGCCATATGAACCGATCGAAGCTGTCATCTACGGACACGAATCAAAGAGCGGCCCCTCGGGGGCCGCTCGATGTCGGCACGAGCTTTCTGAAGTCCATAGCGCGCAGCGTGTTTTGGTTGTGAGCTTTTATTGGTTCGCTTGCATTCGGGCGTTGATTACATTGACCGGTCTTAACGAAACAGCTTCAAAGGACCATGCAATGAAAATTTCCGGGGTGCAGCGCCGCCGCCTGCTGCGCACGCTAGTCGCCTGTGGCATCACGCCTGCCGCCGTATGGTCCGCTTCATGGCTCGCTTCATTGCTCGCTTCACGGTCCGCTCAGGCGGCGCCGGCAAGTCTGGTCTTCGGCGACCAGGCCGGCGGTCTGCGCGCCCTGGCTGAGGCCGCGCATGTGCTCGACGGCACGCCGTACGCGTTTCGCTGGGCCAACTTTCAGGGCGCGGCGCCGCTCTTCGAAGCACAGCGCGCGAACGCCGTCGATCTCGCTCCGGCGGGCGACCTGCCGGTCCTCGCGGCCGCGATCGGCGACCCAACGCTAAAGCTCGTCGCCACCCGCGTGGGCTCGCCGTCCTCCCTCGGCATTATCGTGCAGGCGGATTCGCCGATCCGCCATGTCGCGGAACTGAAGGGCAAGACCGTGGTGGTGTCGTCGGCGCGCGGCAGCATCTCGCAGTTCCAGTTGTATGGCGCGCTGGCCGAAGCCGGGCTATCGCGCGCCGACGTGAACGTGCGCTTTGTGATGCCCGTCGATGCGTTTGCCGCGTTCGAAGCGAAACAGCTCGACGTGTGGGCGACCTTCGATCCGTACTACGGCACCGCCGTGCAACGCGGAGCGCGCGTGTTGCGCGATGGCAGCGGTATCAACAGCGGTCTTGGGTTCATTACCGCGTCGGGCGCGGCGGCGGCGGATCAGGCGAAACGTCCGGCGATCGCCGACGCGCTGCGGCGTTTTCAGCGCGCCGGCGACTGGGCGGTCGCGCATCCCGACGACTACGCGCGGGTCTACGCGTCGCTCACGCGGTTGCCGCTCGAAGCGGCTGCTGTCATCACGAGACGCTCGGCTTTGCGTCAACGCGCGGTCAGCAATGACGATATCGATGCATTGCAGCGTGTTGCCGACAGCGCGTTCAAAGATGGGATCTTGCCGAAGGCGGTCGACGTCAGATCGATCGCCGACAGAACGATCGGCAACGCGTAGACCGCATGACGCGGCTCAATCCGCCGCGGGAATCCACGGCGCCGTTGCAGTGTCGCTCGCGCGAAAGGCCGGGAATTTTGCGCCAAGCTCCGCGATGGTCCTGATGTTGTTCTTCACCAGATCGTCGCGCGTAATCAGCGCCGGCTTGACGACGATCCGGCGCCCGGGATCCTGCCCGGCCACAAGCAATGCCGCCGCGCGCACGGACACCGCGCCGACGACCGCCGGGTTGGTCGCCGCCGTCGCCACCCATGCGCTGCCCGGTGCGCGGATGGCCTCGATGTCGGCGGTCGAAATGTCCGCGCTGTAAATGCGGATCTTCGACGACAGGTTCGCTTCGTCCGCCGCGAGTTTCGCGCCGCGCGCGAACTCGTCGTAAGGCGCGAACACCACACGAATGTCGGGATGCGCGCGATAGGCCGCGGCGGCCTGGTTCGCCACCGATTGCGCGATCGGATTGTCGACGGTGCCCCAACGCGCCTTTTCCTGGACCTTCGGATGGGCGCTCCTGAAGTCCCGCCATACCGCATCGCGCCGGTCGAGCGGCGCGAAGCCGGCTACATACACATAACCCGCTGCAAACGCGTCGCCGTTATCCTTCACCGCCTGATCGAGCAGCAACGCCGCCAGGTCGCGATCGCTCTGCTCGATCTGCGGCACCTTCGGGTTGCCCAGATCGACGTCGAACGCGACCACCTTGATGCCTTTGTCCAGCGCGCGCTGCACGACGTCTTTCAGCGACTCAGGCAACCCGTGATTGACGATGATCGCCGACACGCCCAGGCTGATCGCCTGCTGGATCTGCTCGCGCTGCTCGGCCGCATCCTGGCGGCCTTCATAGATGCGCAGATCGATGCCGAGCGCTTGCGCCTGCTTTTGCGCGCCGGCTTCATAGGCCTGAAAGAAATCGCCGGTGGACAGATAGTTGACCAGCGCGATCTTGACGCCGCCCTTATCGAACGGCGCGGGCGCGCCCTTCAGCGGCGCGGCGTGTGCGGCGAGTCCTGTCAGCGCGGCAGCCGAGAACAAAGTTAGCGCACCGATCATGCGGCCTAAGAAAGACTTGCGGAGAAAAACTGATTTCATGAATGATCCCCAACCCGATAAACGAGGTAGTTATGGCGAAGCAGGCGCTATCCGGCTTGCGCCGCGGTGCGTACGCGACAACGCGCGCCCGGATGCGTTTCGGGCGCGACGCGGTCCGCTCAGTTCATCAATTCCACGGATGACGGGCCGGTTTGACGCCGTTCAGATAGTAGTTGCCGACCAGGTGATACTTCCAGCGCACCGGATCATGCAGCGTATGCGTGCGCGCGTTGCGCCAATGCCGGTCCAGGCCGTGCTCACTGAGCGTGGCTTGGGTGCCGCCGAGTTCGAACAGTTTTTCGCCCGCGAGCAAGGCGATTCCAGTCGTCAGCACTTTTGCTTCGCCCACCGCCACCGATGCACGCGCAACGTCGTCTTCGCTTATGCCGCCCTTTGCGGCGATCTCGTCGATCACACGCGCAGCGCGTTCAAGCAATGCGTCGGCGGCATGCAGCTGGATGTGCAGATGACCGATCTCCCGCACGGTCAGCGGATCGTCGCCTGCACGCTCCACGCCGCTATCGATCCACGGCCGCGAGCGTGTGCGCACGAATGTCAGCGTATCGTCGAGCGCCGCCTTCGCGATACCGGCGTCGATCGCGGCCTGAATGATCTGCGAGATCGGGCCGTTGAGCGTCGGAAAATCGGACACACGGTGCGCCGGAAACACGTGGGATGCCGGAACACGTGCGCCTTCCAGCACCACGGTTCCGCTCGCCGTCGTGCGTTGACCGAAGCCCGACCAGTCGTCGATGACGGTCAAGCCCGGCGTGCCCTTCGGAATCCACGCGAGCCAGCCCTTGCGCTCGTCGTCGAGTCCGAGCACCGGCACGAAGTGAGCGAACAGCGCGCCCGTCGAATAGAACTTGGCGCCATCGACCACATAGTGCTCACCGTCGCGCCGCACACGCGTCTTCAGATCGAGCACGTGTTTCGTGCCCTTCTCCGAAAACCCGTTGCCAAAGCGCTTGCCGTTCAGCACCTGCGCGAAGAAATACCGCTTCTGCTCTTCTGTGCCTGTCAGCGCGATCACATCGACGAGGCCGAAGTGGTTCTGCGGCAACTGTCCGAGCGAAGGGTCGGCCGCGGCGACGATCTTGACGACCTCCGTCAACGTGACAAACGACACGCCTGCCCCGCCGTATGCCTTCGGCACCGTGATCGCCCACAGGCCGGACTGCGAGAACCACTCGATCTCGTCGTGCGGCAAGCGGCGCTCGCGGTCGCGCTCCGCTGCGCCTTGCGCAAGGCGCGACGCAAGTTCGTGTGCGACCGCGAGCGCCTCCGCGTCGTCGGCGATCACGCGGACCGCATGCCGGTCCGCTTCGATCGTGTGCGATGAAGCTGCTTCGTCAATCTCTGCCATGAGCGTCTCCGCTTGAATTACCGTTCGCACAATCTATCAGCGGACATCGCGCGCGCAAACTGAACGATTCGGTAATCGATATTCCTTCGGATGGCAAACGACCGCCAACGGCTTTGTGCCGAATGCGGTCGGCACGACGTCCGTCGGCACGACGCTGTCGTCGGCACGCCGGCACGCATGGCTCACGTGTGTGAATCCGCGCGTCGCCCGACACTGAACGTGAACGCCAGGGCGAGCACCAGCAAGACGCCCTTGATGAAATCCTGCATGTAGTACGGCGCGTTCAGCATCGTCAGTCCGTTGAGCAGCACGCCGACGAACACCGCGCCCACCACCGTGCCGAACACGTTGGGCCGCTTCGCGCCCCACACCGCGTAGCCCACCAGCGCCGCGGCCACGCCGTCGAGCAGCAGCGAGTGCCCGGCGCTGGCGTCGCCCCGGCCGACGCGCGCGGCAATCAGCACGCCGCCCAGCGACGCGATCGCTCCCGACGCGACGTATGCCGCGATCCGGTAGCGCGCGGTGGGCGCACCGGCGAGCCGTGCGGCCGTCTCGTTGCCGCCGATCGCGTAGATCACGCGGCCCCAGCGCGTGGTCTCCATCGCGATGCAGGCAAGCACTGTCAACGCAGCGAGAATCAGCACGGGCAACGGCACCACGTCGAAAAGACGCAGACGCCCAAGCGCGAGAAACGCGGCGGGGAAAACGCCGGTTGCCTCCGTGCCGTCAGGCAACACGGTGCCGGTGGCGAGCGAACGGCCGCCGGTGGGAATCAGTTGCAGACCGGCCAGCAGGAACAGCGTGCCGAGTGTTGCGAGCTGGTCCGGCACACGCAACCGCGTGATCAGCAAGCCGTTGAACAGACCGGCTGCGACGCCGAGCGCGACGCATGCGGCCACGGCCGCCAGCGCGCTGCCGTGCCAGACGATCAGCACGTAGCTCGCCGCCATCTGTGCCGACGCGGCCACGCTGCCCACCGACAGATCGAAGCCGCCTGCCGCCAGCGTGATCGTCACACCGATGCCGAGCAACGCGACGATCGATACCGCCTGCAGGATGCTGAACAGATTGTCGATGTTCAGAAACGCCGGTTCCTTTGTGGCGAACACGGCAATCAGCACGGCGAGCACGAGCAGGATACCGGTGCATTCGAGGTATTCGCGCAAGCCGCGCAATGCGGGGCGCACACGCTTGGCCGTTACCGCGTTGACAGCGAGAGAAGGTGTAACGGGTTTCATCGATGGATGTGAGCAGTCAGGTCGGTGGTGGGTACGCGATCGAGCGTCGCGCGATCGAAGCGCACGACGCGATCCGCAATCTCGAACGCCTCCTCGAGATCGCTGACGAACACGATCGTCGCGCGTTCATGAGCGTGCCGCCGCAAGGTATCGACGATATCGGCGCGTGCGCCGGCGTCGACGCCCTGAAACGGTTCGTCGAGCAGCAACAAGCGCGCGCGTTCCGCATGCCAGCGCGCGAGCACGACCTTCTGCTGATTGCCGCCGGACAGGCGCGAGAGGCGATCGTCGGGACCCGTGCAGCGAATGCCGAAGTTTCTGATCGCTTCGATCGCGGCATCGCGCTCCAACGTCTGGCGCACTGTGCCGCGTGTGAACCAGCGCGACAGGAACGGAAAACTGAGCGTGCCCGCAATCGACGCAAACGGCACGCTGTCGGGAAACAGCGACGTGCGCCAGCGATCCTCTCCGGCAAGGAACACGCCGGCGCGAATCGCATCGGCGGGCGAGCGCGGACGCCATGGCGCCCCGTCGAGCACCATCTCGCCGGCGGCCGCGCGTGCGCAACCGAAGATCGCACTCGCAAGACGCGACTTTCCTCCTCCCACCGGGCCCGCAATTGCGACGATCTCGCCGCGTCGCACGTCGAGATCGAACGGGATGCTGTCAGGCGTCAGCTGAAAGTCGCGCAAGCTGAAACACGCTTCGAGCGACGCCCTATCCGCTGCATGGTAAGCGCGATCTTTGAGTATGGGCCGCCCGATCATCGTTTCGACAGCCGCATCAAAATCGATCGGCGCTTGCAGGTCGGCGACGATACGTCCGTCGCGGACGATCGTCACCCGATCGGCGATGCGCCGCAGATCGCCGAGTCGATGCGAGACCAGCAGGATCGCGACACCTTCGTCACGCAACGGGTCGAGCAGCGCGAAGAGCCGTTCGGCTTCCGGTGCGGACAGGCTGGCGGTCGGCTCGTCGAGAATCAGCAATGCGGGGTGTGACGCCAGGGCGCGCGCGAGCGTGACGAGTTGCTGACTCGCGAGCGACAACGACGCGAGCGGCGCCGACAGATCGACATCCAGCCCGACTCGCGCGGCAAGTGGCCCCGCGGCGTTGCGGCGCGCCGCAGGCGGCACGCGCCACGGCGAGCCCGGATCGCACAGGCGGTCGAGCAGCAGATTGTCGGCGATCGACAGCGCCGGCACGACCGCATCGGCGATCGATTGATGCACTGTGGCGACGCCGAGCCGTTTTGCGGCCTGAGGAGAAGCCGGCCGAAACGGTGCGCCGCGCAGCGTCAATGTCCCGCCGTCAGGCAGATACACACCGCTCAGAATCTTGACGAGCGTGGACTTGCCCGCACCGTTGGCGCCCATCAACGCGACGACTTCGCCGGGACGGATAGAAAGATCGAGCTTCGACAGCGCGACGGTGGGACCGAAGTGCTTTGTTATGGCGACGGCGGTCAGGACCGGCTCGGTCCCGTGGCGAATCTTGCCGGCATGGCGCCCCTTGGTGACGCCGAAGCGGATTGCCTGCTGCTCATTCGGATCGGCAGCATCGCTCGCTGTTGCGGCGATCGAACTGAAAACCGCCGCGAACGGCGTTGCCCATGCACCGCGCAACGTGGGCATGTGGTTCTCCTCATGAAGGGCGCGTCGCAACGCTGCCCGGTTCCTGTCTGCGATAGCCGACAAGATTACGTAGGCGCCCGCCGTCGGGGAACCAACGATTTTTCATTTGGATTCTTGTGGAATGCCAGATCGCGTCGTTCAAACACGATTCTCGCTGTTCAAGCGTTCGTCCGGTGACCAGCCGGTCCGCGTGCGGCAGCGGCGCGTTCAAATATCCCGGAAAAACAACGGCTTGACCCGAAATCAAGAAAACGTCATTAGCAAGTGACTATTCGGTGGTAGGCGCTTGCGCACAACCTGCTTTAACTTTGCGAGCAGATGAACCGCAAGGAAGCCCAGATGACCCTACACCAGCGCGACATTCATTTGTCCACCGGCGCCGACTACGAACAGCTCGCGAATCGCTTCAGACCCATATTCACGCGCATCGCCGAAGGCGCGGTGAGCAGAGACCGCTCCCGTGATTTGCCGCACGACGCGATTGCCTGGCTGAAGGAAGCCGGGTTCGGCGCGGTGCGCGTGCCGAGCCGCTTTGGCGGCGCCGGTGCGTCGATCCCGCAGCTGTTCCAGTTGATCACCGAACTGGCCGCAGCCGACTCGAACCTGCCGCAAGCGCTGCGCGCCCATTTCGCATTCGTCGAAGACTGGCTGAATGCGCCGCCGGGCGCCGAACAGCAAACATGGTTCGACCGCTTCGTCAGCGGCCAGCTGGTCGGCAGCGCATGGACGGAAGTCGGCAGCGTGGCGATTGGCAGCGTCAATACCAAGGTATCGAAGAAGGACGGCCGCTGGGTCGTGAATGGTTCGAAGTACTACAGCACCGGCAGCATCTTCGCCGACTGGATCGATGTGTATGCACAACGCTCGGACGACGGTAGCGACGTGATTGCAGCAGTCAGCACGCATCAGGCCGGCGTGATTCGCAAGGACGACTGGGACGGTTTCGGCCAGACCACCACGGGCAGCGGCACCACGTTGTTCGAAGACGCCGCGGTCGACGAACATGACGTCATCGACTTTGCCCGCCGTTTCAGATATCAGACCGCGTTCTATCAGCTGTTCCATCTGGCGACGCTGGCGGGCATCGGTCAAGCCGTCAAGCGCGACGCGGCGACGCTGGTGCGCGAGCGCACGCGTGTCTACAGCCACGGCAACGCGCCTCGCGCGAGCGACGATGCGCAGATCCAGCAGGTGGTCGGCGAAATCGCGTCGTGGGCATATGCGGCCGAAGCCGTCGCGCTGCGGGCAACCCGCCCTTCGCAGCGCGCCTATGAAGCTCATTTCGCCGGCAACGCCGAAGCCGAACACGCAGCGAACGTCAACGCGGAAATCGAATCGGCACAGGCTCAAGTGGTCGCGTCGGAACTCGTGCTGCGCGCAGCCACGCACCTGTTCAATGCGCTCGGCGCTTCGGCGACCAGCACCAGCAAGGCGCTCGACCGCCATTGGCGCAATGCGCGCACGATCTCGTCCCACAACCCGCTGGTCTACAAGGCAAGGATCGTCGGCAACTGGGCGATCAACGGCACTGAGCCGCCGTACGTATGGCAGATCGGCACTGGACCGGCCCGCGGGAACAGCTAACCATCATGAGCAAATCCATTCGTTTCAACGCGTTCGAAATGAACTGCGTGGGTCACCAGTCGCCAGGCTTGTGGGCTCATCCGCGCGACCGTTCCTGGCAGTACAAGGATCTGACGTACTGGACCGATCTGGCCAAGGTGCTGGAAAAAGGCATCTTCGACGGCATTTTCATCGCCGACGTGGTGGGTTACTACGACGTCTACAAGGGCAGCAACTATCACGCGCTGCACCAGGCGGCGCAGATTCCCGTCAACGATCCGTTGCAGCTCGCCGCGCCGATTGCGATGGTGACCGAGCATCTGGGCATTGGCATTACCGCCTCGACGACGTTCGAGCATCCATACACTTTCGCGCGCAGGCTCTCCACCGCCGATCACCACACTCAAGGGCGCGTCGGCTGGAACATCGTCACGTCGTATCTGGAAAGCGGCGCGAAGAATATCAGCGAAGGCGGCCTGCGCGATCACAGCAACCGCTACGAGGTAGCCACCGAGTACGTCGAGGTGCTCTACAAGCTGTTCGAAGGCAGCTGGGAAGAAGGCGCCGTCGTGCGCGATCGCCACAACCGGGTCTTTACGAACCCCGGCAAGGTCCATGAGATCGGCCACAAAGGCAAATTTTTCGAGGTGCCGGGCTATCACCTGTGCGAGCCTTCGCCGCAGCGCACGCCGGTGCTGTATCAGGCCGGCGCGTCCGGTCCTGGCAAGGCGTTCGCCGCCCGGCATGCCGAGTGCGTGTTCGTGGCCGCGCCCTCGCAATCGGTGCTGAAAAATTACGTGGCCGACGTGCGCCGCCAGGCTGCCGAAGCGGGACGCGATCCGCAACGGATCCTGATCTACAACCTCGTCACGGTGATCGTCGACGAGACCGACGCGAAGGCGCAGGCAAAGTTCGAGGAATACAAGCGCTACGTGTCCTACGACGGCTCGCTCGTCTTCATGTCCGGCTGGACCGGCATCGACTTCGGCCAGTACGCGCCGACCGACCTCGTGAAGCGCGTCGAGACCAACGCCATCGTGTCGGCCGTCGAGCATCTGGCGGGCGGCGACAAGGCATGGACGATCGAAGAACTCGCGACCTGGGGTGGGATCGGCGGCCTCGGGCCGGTGTTCGTCGGCTCGGCGGCGACGGTCGCCGACATTCTGCAGCAGTGGGTCGAGACCACCGGCGTCGACGGCTTCAACCTCGCCTACGCCATCGCCCATGAGACCTTCGAGGACGTGGTGAACCATCTGGTGCCCGAGTTGCAGCGGCGCGGCGTGTACCCCACCGCTTACAAGCCAGGCACCCTGCGCGAGAAGCTGTTCGGCGCGACGGCCCTGCTGCCGGACACGCATCCTGCGGCGCGGTTTCGCGACATCGAGCGGATCAAGCGCGAGTCGGCGAACCAGGCGGATCAGGCATCCGGCGTTCCGGCGTCTGCGCACGAAACCGGACCGGTGAAGTGACGCACGAACATGACGACGCCTTTGCCTCGCCTGAATGACGTCTCTCCGTCCTTCCAGGGCTTCAGGGCGATTTCCGGCATCGGTTCCGAGGTGAACGCGCCTGCCGTGAAGCCGCGCGACTTCTGCACGACTTTCGGCGACCTGAGATCCTGCTGATGTGCATCGGACGTCTTCGACCTGATCGAAAACAATAAAAAAACCCGCAGAGCCATCATTAGCCATGCGGGTTTTCCAATACTTCCGTGAACGTCTTCAGACTGCGCTGGACGTTGCGCACGAAACGGAAATGGTGGGTGCTGAGAGGCTCGAACTCCCGACCTACGCCTTGTAAGGGCGCCGCTCTACCAACTGAGCTAAGCACCCGTTTCGCGATTCAACGTGCTTCTGTTCTGCTGCTTGACACTGCTTGATACGGCACCGGGACCGGCCTATGTATCACCTATAGATGACACCAAGTCTCTACATTTTCGTTGCACTTCTTTCCAACGAACTTGCAGGTTCATCAAGCAGCAAGCCCATCAGTTTAACGCATCCTTCAGCGCTTTGCCAGGCCTAAATTTAGGGACCTTCGCTGCCTTGATCTTGATAGCCGCGCCGGTACGCGGATTGCGGCCCGTACGTGCCGTACGCTTACCAACGGCAAACGTGCCGAAACCGACCAGCGTTACCGAACCGCCTTTCTTTAACGTACCTTTGACGCCACCGATCACCGCATCGAGTGCACGGCCGGCCGCAGCCTTCGAAATGTCGGCTTGCTGTGCAATGTGATCGATCAATTCCGTTTTATTCATTCCAACCCCCGAGAATATTATGGCAATCGTGACGGCGCTCTGTAGCACCTGGCATCACACGGCCGGCGGGTAGCGCCGAGCCGACTAATTAGAATTGGCCGAAACCCTTGTGTCAAGCGGGGTTGCGCCGGATCGCGCAGTTTCCCGAACGATCGTTTGATGACCAAATCTTGCTGTCTCTCTCGGCGCCGATCGATGCGCGTACAACCAGTCGGGCGATCGCGGCCGCGGTTGCTCAAAAGGTAGGTTGGCGTGTATTCCGGCGAATCTTTTCGGAATGTGGCGGGCAATGAAAAACCCGCGGACCAAGCCGCGGGTTTCCGTACAGCAAACTGCTTTCGCTGCTGACTGCCTTAGTGCTTCACGACTTCTGTCGCACCGGCGTCCTTCGCCGGCTCTGCTGCGACAGGCGCTGCAGGCTTCGGCTCTTCCTCAGGCAATGCCGCAGGCACACGTTCGAGCGCCAGCTCGAGCACCTTGTCGATCCAGCGGACCGGCACGATCTCGATCGCGTTCTTCACGTTGTCCGGAATTTCCGTCAAGTCTTTGACGTTTTCTTCCGGAATCAGTACCAGCTTGATACCGCCTCGATGCGCGGCCAGCAGTTTTTCCTTCAGGCCGCCGATCGGCAAGACTTCGCCACGCAACGTGATTTCGCCCGTCATCGCGACATTGGCGCGAACCGGAATCCCGGTCAACACCGACACCAGCGCGGTCGTCATCGCAATACCGGCCGAAGGACCGTCTTTCGGCGTAGCACCTTCCGGCACGTGGATGTGAATGTCCTGCTTCTCGAACGCCTCGTCCTTGACACCCAGACGGCGCGAGCGCGAGCGGACCACAGAACGCGCGGCTTCGACGGATTCCTTCATCACGTCGCCGAGTGAACCCGTGCGGATCACATTGCCCTTACCCGGCATCACCGCGGCTTCGATCGTCAGCAGATCGCCGCCGACTTCCGTCCACGCAAGACCCGTGACCTGGCCAACCTGATTTTCCTTCGCAGCGAGACCGAAGTCGTACTTGCGCACACCGAGGAAAGTGTCGAGATTGCTGCCGTCGACCTTCACCGCGCCTTCCGCCTTCTTCAGCAGAAGCATCTTCACGACCTTGCGGCAGATCTTCGAAATTTCACGCTCGAGCGAACGGACACCCGCTTCGCGCGTGTAGTAACGAATGATGTCGCGGATCGCGGTTTCCGTCACTTCGACCTCGCCATCCTTGAGGCCGTTGTTCTTCTTCTGCTTCGGCAAAAGATACCGTTGCGCGATGCTGACCTTCTCGTCTTCCGTGTAACCCGACAGACGGATCACTTCCATCCGGTCGAGCAACGGCGGCGGGATGTTCAGCGAGTTCGACGTCGCCACGAACATCACGTCCGACAGATCGAAGTCGACTTCGACGTAGTGATCGGCGAACGTATGATTCTGTTCCGGATCGAGCACTTCCAGCAACGCCGACGACGGATCGCCGCGGAAATCCTGCCCCATCTTGTCGACTTCGTCGAGCAGGAAGAGCGGATTGCGCACGCCGACCTTGGTCAGGCTTTGCAGAATCTTGCCGGGCATCGAACCGATATACGTACGACGGTGACCGCGAATCTCGGCTTCGTCGCGCACGCCGCCGAGCGCCATACGCACGAACTTGCGGTTCGTGGCGCGAGCGATCGACTGACCCAGCGACGTCTTACCGACACCCGGAGGCCCAACGAGGCACAGGATCGGCGCTTTGACCTTGTCGACACGCTGCTGGACCGCGAGATACTCGAGAATGCGTTCCTTCACTTTCTCGAGACCGAAGTGGTCTTCGTCGAGCACGCGTTCCGCATTCGAGAGGTCGTTGTTGACCTTGCTCTTCTTGCGCCACGGCAAGCCGATCAGCGTATCGATGTAGTTGCGCACGACCGTAGCTTCAGCCGACATCGGCGACATCAGCTTGAGCTTCTTCAGCTCGGCGTCGGCCTTCTTCTTGGCTTCCTTCGGCATGCGGGCGGCCGTGATGCGCTTCTCGAGTTCCTCGAGATCCGCACCTTCTTCGCCTTCGCCAAGTTCCTTCTGGATCGCCTTGACCTGTTCGTTCAGGTAGTACTCGCGCTGGCTCTTCTCCATCTGGCGTTTGACACGCCCACGGATGCGCTTTTCGACCTGCAGGATGTCGATCTCGGCTTCGAGTTGCGCGAGCAGATGCTCGAGGCGCTCGATGACCGGGAACATTTCGAGGATGTGCTGCTTCTGGTCGAGCTTGAGCGGCAGATGCGCCGCGATCGTATCGGCCAGACGCCCTGCCTCGTCAATACCCGACAGCGAGGTCAGGATCTCCGGCGGGATTTTCTTGTTCAGCTTCACATACTGGTCGAACTGCGACACGATCGCGCGGCGCAGCGCTTCAGTTTCAGCGCTGTCGGCGTGGTCGGGTTCGAGCGGCATGACTTCGCACGAGAACTGCGTTTCCTGTTCTTCGATGGAAAGCGTTTTCGCGCGCTGCAAGCCCTCGACGAGCACCTTCACGGTGCCATCGGGCAGCTTCAGCATTTGCAGGATGTTGGCAACGCACCCTACTTCGTACATGTCCTTTTCGGTCGGCTCATCTTTCGCAGCCGTTTTTTGGGCGACGAGCATGATGTGCTTGCCGCCTTCCATCGCTGCTTCGAGAGCCTTGATCGACTTCGGGCGGCCTACGAAGAGCGGAATCACCATGTGCGGGAAGACGACTACGTCACGCAGCGGGAGCAGCGGGAGCGTAATGCGTTCCGGCGGAAGGAGTTGGGTTCCTGACATTTCATTTCCCCATGAGTGGAATCAGTTCGTTCGATAGGTGAGGCCAGCAGAAAAGATTGCAAGCCTCCGCGTGTGGGAAAAGTTCAGTGACTCCGAAGGTTCAGTGACTCCATAGTGAAAACAACCATCCTGACCACACGATAAACGAAAAAGCCGTTCACGTCGCCATGAACGGCTTGTTTGCAAAACCCGAAAGCCGATCAGTTCGAACCCGCAACCTTGGGTGCGTCTTCATAGATCAGTAACGGTTTGCCGTCGCCGTCAATCACGTTGTCGTCGATGATAACCTTGCTAACGCCTTTCATTGCCGGCAGGTCGTACATCACATCAAGCAACGCCTGTTCCAGGATCGAACGCAAACCCCGCGCGCCCGTCTTGCGACGGATCGCCTTACGCGCCACGGCCTGCAATGCGGCCGGACGAATCTCGAGTTCGACGCGTTCCATATTGAACAGCTTGTGGTACTGCTTCACCAGCGCGTTCTTCGGTTCGACGAGGATCGTCATCAGCGCCGCTTCGTCGAGCTTGCCGAGCGTAGCCACCACCGGCAGACGGCCGATCAACTCGGGAATCAGACCGAACTTGATCAGATCTTCCGGTTCCACTTCGCGCAGCACTTCGCCCGCGTCGCGGTCCTGCTTGCTCTTCACGCTCGCGCCGAAGCCAATACCGGTTTTCTCGGTACGGTCGACGATGACTTTCTCGAGGCCGTCGAATGCGCCACCGCAAATGAACAGAATGTTGGTGGTGTCGACCTGGATGAAGTCCTGATTCGGATGCTTACGGCCACCTTGCGGCGGCACCGACGCCATCGTGCCTTCGACCAGCTTCAGCAAGGCCTGCTGCACGCCTTCACCCGACACATCGCGGGTGATCGACGGGTTGTCGGACTTGCGGCTGATCTTGTCGATTTCGTCGATGTAGACAATACCGCGCTGAGCCTTGTCGACTTCGTAATTGCAGTTCTGCAGCAGCTTCTGGATGATGTTCTCGACGTCTTCGCCGACGTAGCCAGCTTCCGTCAGCGTCGTTGCATCGGCAATGACGAACGGGACGTTCAGAAGGCGCGCGAGCGTCTGCGCGAGCAAGGTCTTGCCGGAACCGGTTGGGCCGATCAGCAGGATGTTGCTCTTCGACAGTTCGATTTCATCCTTCTTGTCGAGGTGCTTGAGGCGCTTGTAGTGGTTGTACACCGCGACTGCGAGAATTTTCTTCGCGCGCTCCTGACCGATCACATACTGATCGAGGATTTCACGGATTTCCTGCGGACTCGGCAGGTCGGACTTGGACAAGCCCGCCTCGATGCCCGCGCCTGCAGCCTCATCGCGGATGATTTCGTTGCACAGGTCGATACATTCATCGCAGATGAACACCGACGGGCCGGCAATCAGTTTTTTGACTTCATGCTGGCTCTTGCCGCAGAACGAGCAATACAACAGCTTCTCGCTGTTAGAACCTTTCTTGTCCGCCATAAATGTGTGAGCCTCCGGACACTCGATTACATGATACGCCGTTTGCCCCTGCCTCGCAGTTGGGCGCGGCAGGGCTTGAGCCAGGATAACGGCGTTTGCCGCAGGCGCTCGGACGAGTCTTGATTATTTCACAACCGATTCGATGACGTTTTTACCCCATTTTGGGGCAAAAACGCACCAGTTCAAGGACGCTTGTGCGCCACCTGATCGACCAGACCATAAGCTTGCGCGTCATCGCCGGACATGAAATTGTCGCGATCGGTATCGCGCGCGATACGCTCGACCGGCTGGCCAGTGTGGTGCGCGAGCAGATGATTCAGCCGTTCCTTCAAATACAGGATTTCGCGTGCCTGGATTTCGATGTCTGACGCCTGGCCGCGCGCGCCACCCAGCGGCTGGTGAATCATCACGCGCGAATTCGGCAGCGCAAAGCGCTTGCCCTTCGCGCCGGCCGCCAGCAGGAACGCACCCATGCTGGCCGCGAGGCCCATGCACAGCGTCGACACGTCCGGCTTGATGAACTGCATCGTATCGTAGATCGCCATCCCGGCCGAAACCGAACCGCCCGGGCTGTTGATGTAGAAGCTGATGTCCTTGTCCGGATTCTCGCTTTCGAGGAACAGCATCTGCGCGACGACGAGATTGGCCGTCTGGTCGTTCACTTCGCCGACCAGGAACACGATGCGCTCCTTCAGCAGGCGCGAGTAGATGTCATACGAGCGCTCACCCCGGCCGCTCGTTTCCACGACGATCGGCACCAGTCCGAGCGCCTGCGCTTCGAGATCCCGCGACGACTGGGAGGTCAACGTGTCCAGCATTTGGGCGCGAAAGGTCATGCAATGGATCCTTGTCTGGAAATACTCTAAATATTAGATGCTAGACAGGTGTGTACGACCAGCCAGTATTCAAGTGCGCGATCAACGCGAGCGTAGTGCAGAAAACAATGCAAAACGCAGCACACGTTCACAGCACAAAAAAACGGCGTGCGGGCCGTCGCTCCGACAGCCGGCACGCCGTTGCAGCGACGCTTACGCTTGCGCCGTTGCGCTTGCCAGTTCTTCGAAGCTCACTTCCTTGTCCTTCACCTTGGCCTTGCTGAGGACGAAATCGACGACGTTGGCTTCAACGACGTACGCTTCCATTTCGGCAAGACGTTGCTGATTGGAATAATACCAGCGGACGACTTCCTTCGGGTCTTCGTAGCTTTTCGCGAATTCGTCGACTTCGGCACGAATCTGCTCCGGCTTTGCCTGCAGTTCGTTGGCCTTGACCAGTTCGGCCAGCACGAGGCCCAGCTTCACCCGACGCTCAGCCTGTTCCTTGAACATTTCAGCCGGGATCGGCGCGTCTTTGGCGTTCGGCACGCCACGTTGCTCCAGATCCTGACGAGCCATCCCGACGAGGCGTTCCTGATCCTGTTCGATCAGCGCGTTCGGCACGTCGAGTTCAGAAATCTTCAGGAGCGCGTCCATCACCTGGTTCTTGACGATGGCTTGCGTGCGGCGCTTCGCTTCGCGTTCGAGATTGTCCTTGATCTCAGCGCGCATCTTGGTCAGATCGCCGTCTTCGATGCCGAGCGACTTCGCAAATTCAGCGTCGATTTCCGGCAGATGCGGCCACTCGATCTTCTTCATCGTGATCGTGAATTGCGCCGTTTTGCCTGCCACTTCCTTGCCGTGGTAGTCGTCCGGGAATTTCAGGTCGAATTCGGTCGATGCGCCGACCGTCAGACCCAGCGCCGCCTTTTCGAATTCCGGCAGCATGCGGCCTTCGCCCAGCACGAATGCGAAATCTTCTGCGCTGCCGCCCTGGAATACTTCACCGTCGATCTTGCCGACGAAGTCAACCGTCACGCGATCGCCTTCTTTCGCTGCCGTATCCGCACCGCCGTCACCGTGCTCGCCGGCTTCGCCGCGAGCGTGGAAGTGCACGCGCTGCTTGCGCAGGATGTCCAGCGTGCGGTCGATTTCCGCTTCGCTGATGGTGGTCGTGGTGCGCTCGATTTCAGCCGTGGCGACGTCGCCCAGCTTCACTTCCGGATACACCTCGAAGGTCGCGTCGAACGCGTAGTCGCCTTCCGTGGCGTCGACCTTCGGCGCGAAGCTCGGCTGGCCGGCCACGCGCAGGTTTTCGGTGCGGCTGATGTCGAAGAATTCCTTGCCGACCTTGTCGCTCAGCACTTCGGCTTCCACCTGCCCCGAATACTGTTGCGTCACCATCTTGAGCGGCACCTTGCCCGGGCGGAAACCCGGCATGCGCACGTTCTTCGCGAGTTGACGGATACGCGAGTCCACTTCCTTCTGCACGGCGTCCTTCGGCAGGGAAATCGTTACGCGGCGTTCGAGCTTGCCGAGGTTTTCAACAACGTTAGCCATGGCTTCAATCGTCCTAAAATTATTCGAGCGAATCAGTTATCTTCTCCGTGCCGCTTTTCGATGTCGCATCGCATCGCGCGTCACATCACATCAATTCGGCGCCTGCGCCGCGGGCTTGCAGGCCGCCGGCAGCACGGTTGGGTCCAAAGAGCCGAATATTTTAGCAAACTATTTGCGCGCCTAGCCGGGATTCGATGATTGCGCACGTTTTTATCGGCTTTCCAAGCGCTTTCCGGCGTGTTTTCACCGGCTTTACGGCCATTCGGTCGCACCGCCTCACATGCGGCGCGCGGCGGGCGACCTCGCTTGCTGCGTCTTTCGCCAGACGATTCCGGCTATGCCGTTAGGCCTATTCAGTCGGCGCCGCCATGCTGCTAAGCTAACGGACGCGCTCGGGGCTGCGTGTCTTTTCGCTCAGGTCCTGCGCCCTCGCAACGATTCCAACCATTCAGAGACACCATGCCGAATCCGCCGTCCTCGCCTGTCGTCGTTATTGCTCCCGATTCCTTCAAAGGCTCGCTCAGCGCCGAGCAGGTCGCGCAGGCGATTGCGTCCGGCATCCGGCGCGCCCGGTCCGACGCCGAGGTGCGCATCTGTCCGATGGCCGACGGCGGCGAAGGCACGCTCGAAGCCATGCTCACGAGCGGCGGCGAGCGCCGCAAGCTGAGCGTGCGCGGCGCGGCCGGGCCGGTGCGCGAAGCGCTCACCGCACTGCTCGCGGACGGCAGCGCGATCATCGAAACGGCGGAAATCGTCGGCATTACCGATCCGGTCGGCATGGGCGTGCCGGTCGAGGCGCGCAGCACGCGCGGCATGGGCGAAGCGATCCGCGCACTGCTCGACGAGGGCGTGCGGCGCTTTTTCGTCGCGCTCGGCGGCAGCAGTACGAATGACGGCGGCGCGGGCCTGCTCGCCGGCCTCGGCCTGAAGCTCTTCGACGCGCAGAACCAGGAACTCGACGCGACACCCGAACAACTCGCACGCGTGGCGCGCCTCGATGTCTCGCAACTCGACGCCCGGCTGGCGGATGCGTCGTTCGTCGGCATGTCCGATGTCGACAACCCGCTGACCGGCGATCACGGCGCGACTGCGGTGTTCGGCCCGCAAAAAGGCGTGAAGCCGGAGCAGATCGCCACGATCGACGCCGCTCTCGCCCGCTTCGCCGATCTGCTCGAAGCGGCGCTCGGGCGAACCGCGCGCGATCGGCCCGGCGCGGGCGCGGCCGGCGGCCTCGGCTTTGCACTGCATATGCTGGGCGCGCAATTCGAGCCGGGCGCGGAAACCGTCGCGCGGCAAATCGGCCTCGATGCCGCGCTCGAGGGCGCGAACTGGCTGATTACCGGCGAGGGCCGTTCGGACGTCCAAACGCTGCACGGCAAGGCGCCCTTCATCGCCTGCCGTCATGCGCAGGCAGCAGGCGTGCCCGCCACGCTGCTGTCGGGCGCGGTCGACTCCGCGGCCCTGCCGCGTCTCGGCGAATTCTTCAGCGGCTGCTTCTCGCCGGCTCCCGGACCAATCACGCTGGAAGTCGCGATTCGCGACGCGGCGCGCCTGCTCGCCGACGCGGCCGAGCAGCTGACGCGGCTGAAATTCGGCGCGCGTTGACCGGCGAATCGGTTGCGGCAACAATCACAGCGCCACGACCGCGTCTCTTATCACGGGAAGACCATGAAGGCCTCCGCCAAAACCGGACTCGAGCAATTCCTCACGTACCGTCTGCATGTGCTGAACAAGCTCACCGAGCGTGGCATCAGCGAGCGCTATCAGGACAAGCTGGGCGTGACGTTGCCGGAAGCGCGGGTGATTGCGTCGGTGGGATCGTTCGGACCGTTTTCAATCATGGAGCTGGCCCGTCACGCGAATCTCGACAAGAGCCAGGCGAGCCGTGCTGCCGAGGCGCTGATCAAACAAGGCCTCGTGAAGCGCGAGCCGAGCGCCGAAGACGGTCGCGTGGTGCTGGTGTCGCTCACTGCCGAGGGCCGCGCGCTGTATCGCAAAGTGATGCCGATCGCGCGCAAATGGAATGACGATCTGTTCGAGTGTCTGGACGAACAGGAAAAGCTCGCGTTCGGCCATGCGCTCGACAAGATCATCCATACGATGACCGCGCGCGAGGAATGAACAACGAAGCGCGAGTGCGGGCTGCAAGAAGTGCGACCGGCACTCGCTGCAATCAGGCCTTGCCGCTGCTTTGACCGGTGCCGTCTGCACTGCCCGCGTTATCAGCCACGATGCCGGCCGTAGTACCTGTTGCAGCACTTGCCTCGGTACCTGCCGTAGTACCGGCTACATTACCTGCCTCAGGACCTGCCGTAGTACCTGCCCGAGCGCCGGCCACATCCACAGCGGCCCGGGCGCCACGCGCGAGCCGCCACGCGATCATGCCGAGCGAGCCGACGGCGAGCAGCAGCGCCGCCCACAACACATAGCGGCGCATTGCATCCCGGTCTTTGTTCGCCGACTGCCCATCGGCATCTTGCGGCGCGACGGGCAGCGCTTCTCCCAACCGCGCCGCGACGGCGACTGACGACGCGCCCATCAGCAAATCCTCGCGGCTCACCGCCGAAGACACAGCCGCCTCATTGCCCACCGCCAGCGTGAACGGCGCCGCGCCGCGCGCAACGAACGTCAGCGTCGCCGGACGCCAGCCCGCCGCGACGGTCAGCGCACCGCTCCCCAGGCCGCCGTTGCGCGCATCCACCACCACGCGCCATTGCCGATCCGTATCCGCCGCCACTTCGAGCGATGGATTGCTCTGCTCCACCGCGCCGTTGTGCAGGCGGTACAGCGTCGCGTTCGAGACCTCGCGCCAGGGCGATTGCAGACCTGGGCGCGAATAGACGACGGCCGGCGCCACCGTATTGGGCTGCGGCAAATTCAGGCGCAAGCGGTCGACGGGATAAGGGCCGCCCGTGTCGAAGAAATATTCGCCGGCCGTCGGCCCCGCACGAGCCACGATGCCTTCGCGCCATTCCCGCTGGGTATCCGCGCGCTGCGCGCGGTCCGAGTTGGCCGCCTGCACCTCGAGGTCGATCGATTCGATGTACGGCGCGCCGTCGAGCCAGCGCAAACGCACATAACGCGCTGGCACGCCATCCAGCGCAATGCGGTCCTGGCTCAACGTGCTGCCGTTATAGGTGACCTTGAGAAGTTGTGCATCGCCGGCGGGGTGCCAGCTGCGCAAATCGTTGCTCGATTCGACTGTCACGCGCCCTTGATAGTTGTCGTTGCGCAGATGCACGACCAGCGCGCCCGCCTCGCCCGCCACACGGCCGACATCGACGAGATCCGTATCGTGTTGCGCGCGTGTCGGCGGCGCCGCGGTCGTCCGCAGCGACCCGTCGGCCGCGATCGTCACGCCGAGCGGCGCACCGGCGCTGCCCGCCTCGGTGGCCGGCAACGGGAACCAGCGTACCGTGCGCAGCGTGGGCGGCGTCCTGGCCGCCTCGCGCGGCGCGTCGAGCGAATACGGCACCGGCTCGCCGGCGCCGTTGAATACCCGCACGTCGCCGAGATCGCTGCGCCGGCTCGCCGCGTACACGGCGACCGGCAGCCTGATGCTGTAGTACGCGGCGCCGCTGTCGAGTTCGAGTGCGAAGCGCTGCGCAAAATGATCGGCCGCAGCAGCCACCGGAGACGCCCAGATGGCCGGGATCGCAAGGCACCAGACAGTCACAATCAAGAAACGCTTCATTGCTCAGTTTCCATCACGGCAGCTTTTGGCGGCAGCGGCGAGAAGTAGCCGATCAGCAGCAACATCACGCCGATACCGATGAACGACACGATCCGCTCGATACCCGTCACGTGCGACAGGTCGAACAGGAACAGCTTGACGACGGTCGCCGCCAGCAAGGCGCCGCCGACGAACCAGAACAGGCGGCTCGCCCGGCGCGTCGCCCAGATCATCATGGCCAGCGCGCAGACCGTCCAGAATACCGAAACGGACGCCTGTACGAGCATGGAGCGCGACATGTCATCGAACTGGTACGGCACGCCGGTCCAATGATGCAGCGTACGCAGCAGCATTGCATTGAGCCAGATGAAGCCCGTCACGCCGACCACTGCCTGCAACGGCACACGATATTCGCCGATCGGCACGCCGAGGCGGCTGATGCGCACGAGCCACACCGCCGCCAGCGCAAAAATCACCGCCTGCACCAGATCGAGCGGATTGAGCAGCGGCAGACGCGCCCACGCGCCGCCGTCCTGGGTCAGGTTCGCGTAGAAGGTCCACGCCCACATCACCAGCACGAGCGGTGTCGAAGCGCGCGCGCACAGCCGCACGATGCCGTCGCGCCGCGCGAGCCATAGTCCGGCAAAAGCAAACGCGCTCCAGCCGACAAGGAACACCTGCTGCAGATTGAACGATGCCAGCACGGCGTCGACATCGTACGCGGCGTGAAAATGATGGTGCAGCGTACGCAGCAGCAACGCGTTGAACCACAGGAAGAGCGTGGCGAGCACGGCGTAATCGAAAGCCCGCGGATGCCAATGCAGGGCGAGCGCGCGCAGACGCCGCAACCACACGGCGAACGCGACGAACGCGAGTATCTGCGCGACATCGAGCGGATTCACGAGCGGCAGCCAGAAAAGCGGCGCGGCGCTGCCGTCGCTGACGACGCTCGCGATACTCCACGCCCACAGCAACGCGGCGAGAGGCGCCGCGCCCCACACCTGATAAGCCTGCGTGAAGCTGCCGACCGGCCAGCGCAGACGATGCCCGGCACCTGCCACCAACAGCAGCAGAATGCCGAAACCATAGGCCCACGCGCTCCAGCTCCACGCCCCTTCGGGCACATAGACGCGCAAACCCCAGTAGCCTTCGAGCGCGAGAAGCGCGGCGGCGGTCCAGAACATCAGCGTATGGAGCGGCGCGAGCACACTGTCGCCGACATCGCGCTGCTGGCGCCGCAGCAGTGCGTAGGCGAGGACAGCCACGATCGCGCAAACCAGCCAGCCGTAGCCGCTGACCGGCGCCATGTTGTACATGAACAGGTTCAGCACCAGCAACGCAAGGACCGGCACCAGCGCCAGCGCCGGCCACTCGGCGAGCGGCCAACGCAGCCTGCGGCGCGCGCCATGCGCGAGCCAGCCGGTCAGAACGGCGAACAGCGCGACGAACGCGTTCTCGAAACGACCGCGATCGTAGGACAGATGGGCATGCGCATATTCGAAGATTTCATGGACGCCGCCCAAAACCCACCACAGCAGCCCCCAGATTGCGGCGACAAGGCCGACCTGCGGCATCCACGCGTGCCACGCGCTCGCTTCGCTGCGGCCGTGCAGGCGCCATCCCGTGAAAATACTGGCGAGCGCGATCAGCGCCGTGGCGATATAGGCGCCGTTCAGGACCGGCCAAACTTCCCTGTAATCGACCTGCGTTCCCGTGCCGGCGATAAACGCACAGGCCGCGGCCAGTTGCAGCAGCAAGCCGAAACCGAACGCGCCGAGGCGCCGCTGGCGCACGCCGAGCCAGGTGATCGCGGCGCCTTCGATGGCCCACGTGGCGCTCGTCGTCGGGCCGCTGAAAGCGAGCGGCACGGCCAGGGTCGCGAAGATCACGGCCAGCGCCAGCATGGCTTCGAACAGCATGCCGAGCCGCTCGCGGCGCCGCGCCAGCCAGTCGGCGATCGCGAGGTAGAACGCGGCCAGCGCCACCGCGCTCCACGCCAGGCCGAACCCGATGTTTTTCATCAACGCGGCTTGCAGACCGATCGCGACCAGCGGCGTACCGAATACCAGCGTACCGTCGACGTAATGCCTGAGTGCAAGCTCGCGGCGCACCGCATACAGCAACGCAATGCCGACGTACATCAGGAAGAAAAGAATCAGGAACGGCTCAGTGCTGGCGAGCAGTTCGGGTCGGTAGGCCGTCACGCCCCACACGGCGCCGATCGAAAACGTGAACACGAACCCGAGCAGATTCAGCGGACGCCACGCCTTGAACCACGCGATCGCGAAGATCCCGGCGTTGAGCAGCGCGTAGTAGCTGAACAGCATCACATGACTGCCGCCGCCGGTCGAGAGCAGCACCGGCGCGAGAAACCCGCCCGCGCTGCCCATAAAGGCGAGCGACGACGCGTTCTGCCGTACCGCCAGAAACGCGCTCAACGCGCAGATCGCGATCATCAGCGGCAGTGCCGCGCCGGCCGGCAACAAATGGTAGAGCCTGGTCGCGGCGAACACGGTCAGATACAGCGCGCCGACGCCGCCACCTTGCAGGACCAACCCGTACGCGCCGCGACGCTCGCCGATGCGCCAGCCGAAGCCGAGCAGGACGGTCGCGGCAAGCGCGACGCCGGCAAGGCGGAATTCGATCGGCAGCAGACTATTGTCGGCCGCGTACTTGAGCAGGAAGGCGATGCCGAAGAACAGCACGACGATGCCGACCCGCACCACCGTGTTGCCGCCGAATAGCCAGTCGCGGCCGGCTTTGAAGAGGCGTTCGGCGAGACCCGGGCCCTGTGGTGGTGCTGGCGGCTGCGGCGGCGTAGCCGGGATCAATTCAGGCTCGAGCGGCGCAACCGGCACTGCAGCGCTGCTGTCGGCCGACACCAGCGGCGTTGCCGCGCCGACGCTCGCCGTAGAATGCATAGCCGCCGGCTGCGCCGGCGCGACTCCAGACGCATGATTTTGCGTTTGGTCTGTTGCAGTGGCGGGAGGCATCGCGTACGGATGCGGCACGGTCCCGGGCGGCTTCGGTGTGAACGTGGGAGGCTGAGCGCTCGCGGCTTGGTCGGCGGACGCGGCGGGGGTGGCGCCGGCGGTCGCTCCAGTAGTGGCGCCGCTGCGCAGTTGCCGGATTTCACCGCGCAGCGCGACGATCTCGCGTTCGAGACGCTCGACACGCGCGGCCAGTTCGCCGGGTGGATTCCAGCTATCGGCCGTGGCCGGTTTAGCCGTAGCGTCGCTTGGCGCGCCGTGAGGCTTTTTCGCCAGCACGCGCGCCAGCGCAAAACCGGCGAGCGCACCCACCACTGCTCCGTTACCGATCGAAAAGTCGTTCGACAACGCGGTCACCATGCCGATCACCGCGCCGAGCACCGCTAATATCCAGCTCATCGCATCCCTCTTATTGTCTTCTATCGAGATCCGTTTAGTCGCACGGATTAATGCGCCTATATTGTGCGAGCAATATGGCGAAAATCGGCGCGCAGAATACCATGTTATCCGAGCCGTCGAACCCTCGAACAAACGAAATCGCATACCAGCGGATATCCCGCAATGCGTACTGATTTTTACTGCCGGATAACCGCCGGCATCCGCACGATTTCTCCACCCGCACTGATGGATGGAAGAAGCCGCTATTGCGCTGGCACATTAGCCGGCGCGCCGCAAGTGCCCTCGCCATAGAAGCCGCACCGAGCAAAACGAACTTTTAATTAGACAGTCCGCGCGGAACGCGAACCCGGATAAGCGGCAGCGCAATATCAACTGAATCGGATATCGTCTGATCCTTGCGCCACTCGTTTGAGTTCAGCATATCGGTCGCGAATTTTCCGACATTTCAATTGGCACGACATGCGTCGCGCAGCAGATTAAACACCGAAACGAGTGCCGCCGATCGGGCGCGGCAGGCGATCCGGCGCGCAACTTGCCCGCGCAGCAACAGCGCCAACCATGTCAAAATTCGGGATTGGCCACCGCGCCTTCAATCTCCGCCCATTTCTTCCAAGGAAGCTTCAGTGGACATCAACAAACAGATCGCCGCCCTCACCGCGTCGGAACTCCAGACCGCCGGCGCGAGCCAGGCAACGGCGATTGCGGTCAGCGTGCTGCTGCGGCATCTGCGCTCGCCCGAACTCGCAAAATTGCTGACTTCGGCGTTCGAAAACCACCAGGCCGTCATGCTGCAGACGCCCTGGCCCGATCAGATGCTGCAGGCGTTCGAATCGACCCGCCGCTTTCTCGAAGGCGCCGCGCAAGCCGAGTTGCCCGGCACGGCACCGCAAGCGCCGGGCGCCTGAGCGCTGCCCGATACGGGACGCACGAGGCGCACCGGGCCGGAAAAAACAAAAAACCCCGTCAGTCCAAAGACTTAACGGGGTTCTCTGCCACATGAATGGTGCGAGGGAGGGGACTCCGTGCACCAATACAGACAAGGCTTTTTTAGCAACGCGCGTAATTTCCGCGTAGTTCCAAAAAATTTCCAACAAGTCAGATGTGGTGAAACGTGGCGTTGTTGCATGCAGGACAACCGCCGACGGAGCAGGCCCAGATCCACGTTGCTGGCAAAAAGCTGGCAAATCAAAGCGCGAGCAACGGTCAATAAAAAGGGGATGGGGATGGCAGATACAGCTTTGGTAGGAACTCTGGTGGGTGGCGCAATCAGCCTCACGAGTACTCTAGTTGCGACGTTCGGCATGGAGTGGATCAAGCAGAGACGCGACGCCCGCAATCTTGCGTACGCGTTTCATGGCGGCATCTCGGCGATCCTCGCAATCGTCAGCCAACGTCAGTTCGAGTCTCACGTCACAGCAGTGATCGCCGCCGCCCGCGTTGGACAACAAATTTCAGCCATCAAGGTCCGCGCGCAGCGCAACTACGTCGAGTTGTATGCAAAAAACATCGATCGCATCGGCATGCTCCACCCTTCCTTGGCCGAGCGAATCCCAACGTTCTACATTTGCGTGAATTCTCTGCTGGAAGACGTCGACGCGATGTATGACGGGGACCTCGACAAACTCTCCCAAGACGAACTTTTAACGTTCTATGTCGGTTTCGAGGACTTGCTCGGCAAGACAGTAAATCTCGGGGGTCACATTTTGGCGCTCGTCGTGGAAAAGTACCCTTCGAGTTCGTTCTGGAACTTCCTGCCGGGATAGCAGCCTGCTTGCCGCTAAATGCCAAGCAGGTCACCGTCACCGACGGCTTTGGGTGCCGTGCGCGGCGGCGTCGGGGACGCGACGGCCGCCATCTCTTCGGCTGGGCATAGATTCGGGAACGTCCGCAGCACACCGGCGGTGATCGTTGCCCAGTAGACTTTATACCCCACCAGCGCAGCAGTGGCAGCAGCTCAAGCTGCCATCCGATGCTCGTAGTAAGGCCGCACCCGGTCATCAAGAATGGCGTATTGTTCCGCCAGATTTGAAGGATCAGGGTTGAGCCACGCGTCGACGTTGCCCGGCTTGATTGGAATGATGCAGCGATTGTGACCAGCGGCTGCGACCTCCGGGGGCGGTTCGTCGGTGATGGCCGCAAAGGACCACAGGTCAGGTTCACCAGGAATCGCCGTGCGCGACCACAGGCAGGCGACCAGCATTTGTTGCGGCGGCGTCGGATCGAATTGCAGAACGACGTTCTTCCCGCCGCGGTCCACGTTCTCATAGAAACGATTGACGACCATGATGCCGTGGTTGTAGCCGAACAACTTCCCCCATACCCGCTTCAGGTTGCTTTTTCGGGCATTGTACGTCCCCGGTTTTTCCTTCTCCATCTGCTTGGTCCAGCCCGGTAACCGGCAGCGATAACGCATCGGCACAACAACCCGGTGCCCGTCCTGAACGATCATCACTGGGGCATACCAGCCGGGAAAAATCCGTGAATCACCATCGTTCAACGTCGTGCGCTTCAGGTCAGCAAGCCGGCCCACTGCGGCGTCGATCTTTTCGGACGCGATCCGCCTGCTTTCAGTGGCCGCCTTCGTCACCTTCGTTTCCAGAATGCGTTCCGCTTCGGCGAGCCGGGCACGCTGCTTGAAAAGCTCCTGCTCGAGCTTCGTCGCCTGCAGGGCGTTGTACTCGGCAATCAGCGCCTGGATGCGCCGCTCATCCTCGGTCCGGGCATCCGAAAACGCCGCGTCCATCGCCATCGGGGTCTTCAGATTGTGTCCGCCGCGCTCCCAGTACAACTCCGCGAACTCCCGAAGACTCATGACAGCGCCGAACATCTTTACGTACTTCCTATAGTCCGCCTCTATTTGAGCCGAATAGCACATAGATGCCTCCCTTGGACCCTGCCACGATAGTGCCGGATGCAAACTCGGAAATCCTAGATATACTACTGTACATCTATACAGTATTTTTTCATTCGATCGTGCGTCGCCCTCGCCCTCTAACTGCTGCGGAACTGGCCGAAATCTATGACCAGAACCCCATCCCGGTGGTGTTGAAGCTGCTAAGGGAGATACACCGATTGCGCTCGACGATTATGCGCGCCGACCAGATCCGAAAGATGATCGGGAAAGGCGGCAGCGCGTACGTGGCGGGAACTGTATGGGAGTGCTTCGAGCGCGAACTGGATGCGGAGCCGTGCCTGACTGATCCACCCACACCGCGACAGCAGCAATTTATAGATGAGCGGATGCGGATGCTCGAAGAGTGGCGGAAAAATGGCCGAAGGAGATGAATATGACCCTAGATGACCTGAGAGGCCTAGGAATTGTCGTTGGGAGAGTCGCTGATGCCGAGTTTGGGAACAAGTCGATTGCATGCGTCGGGAAGGTGACGCTGGGTGGCGTCAGATCTGACGATGGACGGCACTGGATGGGCGAGAATGATTTCGATGCTGCGATGCGTTGCTACGCCGACATCACGTCCGCGCCTGTCGCTGCCTGAATGCTGACATCGCTCCCGCCACGGGAATTAGCGATGGGTATCAGTGGGCAAGCGCACAGCCGTCCGTTTCCGGGCGCACCGCGCACACGTAGCCCTGCAGGTAAATCACTTTCCGGCGGTCGATGTCGGCGTCGTCGGCGATGCTGAAAAGAGCGAGTCCAAACGGTCGTGGTAGCTCTGCGGTGCCGGCGGCACCATCGCCCACGCTGCCGGTGCCGGCAGTGGAACCGGCTTGGTCGCCACTGGCTGGACGGAAGTTGGACACTGCGATGCGCAGCCGGCGAGTGCCGTCAGCGATAGCAGCGCGATTGAGAGCGTTGTCCGTTTCATGGGCTTGTTTCTCCTTGGTAAGCTGATCGTCCAGGGTCGCGATCTTCCCTTCCGCCACGGTATGCGCGTCGATCGCGCGCTGCTCAGCGTCAAGCGCGGCCTTCGATATTGCGTTCAGGTCGTTCGAATGCTGCTCGTTGTCGCGCGCGTGCGCGGCCTTCTCTGTGCTGAGCTCCGCACCGTAGTGGTTCGCATCGAGCGCGTGAGTGCCGCCGGCGCCGACTGCGACCCCGAGAAGAGTGGCGGCAATGCCGGTGATGAAATAGCCGTTCATGTCGATCCTTGTGAGCGGTTCTACTCGCTGGCCATTACCAGGTGGCAGACCACGAGCGCGATAAAAATCAGGACGGTGGCTACGGGTAGCGCTTGCTTCGGCACCCCCGCTTTCCATGCATCAGGAATCTCGATCCACGCTCCCTGGAGCGCCACACCTAACACAGAGAGGGCGTGCATCGACAGCCTCTTGCGAGACCGCCGCTTAGGCCGCTCGGTGCCAGGTTTTGTGATCACTACGCCCTCTCATTCCGTCTTGTTGTGAGAATCGTTCACCGCAAGCTCCAGACTTTCGACCTTCTGGCGCAGCGCTGCGATTTCGCCCCGGAGTTCGCCGATCATCTTCACGGCGTCGTTTCGCTCAATCGCGAATCGGTCCGCGCGCGCTTCCGCGTCGTCGGCCCGCTTGCGTTCACTATCGAGCAGCTTCATGAGACGGTCGATGGAATCGACGTCGGCCTGATCTTTCTTTCGCTCGATCGAGCCGCTATCCAGCCAGCGACGAACTATGAGAAAGGCGCCGGCTATGGCTGCAAGAGCCATCGAGACGATTCCGACAATCCCGCTGTTCTCGCTTCCAAATTCGTTTGGCGTCATCGCGTCATTAAAAGTAAGGTTCATATTTCAGCCGCCTTGACAGAACTGACTTCGGATAATCCCGACTAATCTGAAAGGGGCTGCGTCCGTACCCCTTCATGATGACCTTGCTCTTGAAGCTGGTTCGCTCGACATTTCCAAACCATAGCGCCGGGTCACAACCGGGCGTGTTTCGGCACAGCATCCGGTCCCGCATGACACCCCCGGCCCCGCCGTTGTAGCCGACCAGCGTGAACGCGATTCGGTCCAGGTCCGAGCGAGTGCCAGCGACATTCAGAAACAGCGTGCGGTCCATTTCCACGAGAGCCGTGAGCTGGTAGCGCGCGTCGTAGCGCTTGTCCCATGTCCACCCGTTGAGCGCTGCGTACTGCCGGCGCAGTTCCTCGAACTTGTTGAACCGCACCGTGCCGTCCGGGTTGTACGCGATCGTGGTCATTCCCAAACCAATGCCCCACTCCCGGCTTGTGTGCAGTTCGGCACGCGGGTTCCAGCACTTCGGGTTTGTGAGCGACACACACGACTCGTTCTCAACCTGACCGGCGAGGAACGACGGCATCGGCGCACCCGGCCATACCTGCTCCATCACCGCGATAAGCACCGGCAGGTAGACCTTGGCGAGCGCAGGGATCATGACTGCCGCGGCGCCCATTGCAGCAGCCCAAGGAAGATCGCGATGAAGAAGACGATCATTGCGACCACCACCAACGCCGCGGCGACATTCTTCTCCAAGAGGACGGATCGAATCAGGGCCTCGATGTTGATCTGCGGAAACGCGAGGATCGTGAGGATGATCGTCATTCCGACGAAAATTGCCACATACAGGCTCAGCTCGAGGTTCGTCTGGATGATCGGCGGATAAATGTGATACAGCAGAGCAACCGCCGGCACGATCAGCAGCAGCGCGCTCTTGTCGAACAGGGCCGCAATGCGTTTCAGCCAGTCGACCGCGTGATATTTGATGGATCGGAACATGCTTAACTCCTTGTTAGCGGTGGGCAAGAGCCTTGCCGAGGTTGACGATGGCCCGCACCACGTTATCGATGCGCTCGAGAATGCCGATGCTCAGATTGTGCGAGGCCTCGCGCGAGGCCTTCCAATCCGTGAAGACCTTGGTCTTCGTGATGTCCATCAGCGCCGACCGTGTGAGCTTCGGTGCATCGACAAGCGACGTATGAAAATATAGGGAGACGGTCGCGATTTCATTGTTCAAGTTTTCCAGCAATTCCCTTCGCGAAGTCGCTGACGCAGGAGCCCACTGGAAATCGTGTCGGGGGCAACTCAGCCGCCCCCGCCTCCTGTTTCCGAACTGGAAGCGCGATCACGCCGTCCTCATTGAATTGAATCGCGAAGAAATGCCGCAAGCGCTCCTGGCCTTGCATGAACGCCGCGAGTAGTTGTACAAAATCCGACTCGGGATACGCGGCAAACGTCTTCATGCGCGACCGCAACCACTCGACATAGGCCGGCAAGTCCGCATGCTCCGGTGCCGCCTCCCCCTTACGTATCAATTGCGCCGCCATCGCGCCGAGGATCCAGTGGAACCGCCCCTTGATGGCAGGCCCTATGTCGCCGGCCAGCTGCTCGATGCACTCCGCAGCTGCACCGATCAGCGGCTGGATCAGCCACTCGTCATCGCCGACGGTACCGACGGGTACGGGATCGCCGGGCGCATCTTGCTGCGTATCGAGGTAGTCGGAATATTTGCCGCCCCGGCCGATCTCGAAGTCGGGGCCCGTTTCGCTCGTGCTGGCGAGGTAGTGGCAGACCGCAAACATCCGTTCCTGTACCGTCCACGCGCGCGGATCGGTGACATGCCGGTCGGTCGGACGCTCGGCGGACTCGATGATCTTCCGCAGCAATTCCGTCGTCGCCGCTTCGTTCATTTCGGAGGGGATCGAAAGCAGCAGGATCGCATCACCGATAGACAGCTCGCGCATGCGCACCGACAGCCGGCGCGTGCGGAGCGGGGAAAAATTGATCATTGAGAGGTGTTCCCGGAGGAGTTTGTCGAGCCCGTCGGCGAGTTCTGAGTGATTAGCGCGTAATCATCCTTATCGAGGGCCGTGAGCGTCGCGATCGTCATCGGCACAGCGAGCTCGGTATAAAACCCGTTGACGTCGATCGGCGAAGACATCGGTTCACCGATGCTCTCGATCACCATTGGAGCGTAGAGCCGACGCTTGTACTGAAACCCGACCATCGTCGGTGCGATCGATGGCAGCAGCGCCTTGAGGTAAGCCGACACACCACCGCCGCTCTGGTTCGCATTCGACACGCGCTGCACGATCGAATCAGCAGATAGCTTCTGCGGTAGTGCCCACGACATGAGTTGAACGAATGGCTGCTCGACTTCTGACTGTGGATCTGCGAATGCACGAAATAGCGCCGTCAACTGGATCTTCAGCGGGGGCATACCGGTGAATACCTGGACACTATTAAGCTTCGTGATGCCGGTCATCCCTTGCAGAGACTGCAACGCCTGATTTTGCTGATTTGCGAAATTCTGAAGTGGCTGACTCGCCTTCTGAAGTGTCACGTTCGTCGTGTCGGCCAGTACCGTGGCCAGCAGCCCGCTCTGCACCATGGCCATCAGTGCGGGAGCCTTCGTGTCTGGGCTTGACGACTCGAACGGGCTTTGCCAGTTCAGCACTGCATCCATATGTACGTCGGTCAGCGGCGCGCACACTTCAATCTGCGGCTGAACGGGGACACCCTTGTTGTCGACTGCGAAGAAGCGCGCAATGAGGTTCGGGTTGAGTCCCGTCCACGTCACGGATGGGTCCGGAAGAAGAGTCCCCGGCGCGGCGCCCGTGCCGCCGTTCGATACCGCCATACGATTCCCCCGTGGGAACAAAACGGGCCGCCCATCGCGGGCAGCCCGTACGAGTCAAAAGCCGGGCTGGAGGCCTACTTCGCCAGGCCTTCTTTACGCAGCGACTTGATGCGACGCGACATGGCGCCGGCCGAATGCGCCTTCTTTTGCGCCTTGCGGATCGCGAGCTTCTGTTTGGGCGAAAGCTTCACGGTGCCGCTGATTCGCTTACGGATGCGCACCTTCTTGCCGCCGCGCACCGCGCTTTTCGTCTTGTAGGCTGCGTCGAGCGTGGGATCGTCTTCAGCGAAGGCGAAGTCGTCGATGTCGTCGGCAGCGGCTTCGTCACCATTCGGCAAAGTCGAAACGAGCAGGTCCTGAATGCGTACGGCGGCATCGTTGTCCCAGTCGTTCATCAGCGCATCGATGTCGTCCTCGGCTACGCCTTTCGCCGCAAGGTAGTCACCGGCCGCTTCGAGCACGAAGCCCAGCACGTCCTGCTCATCGTCGTCCAGTTCGTCGCCGTCCTGATCCGGATCGACCACGCCGACGAGCGTGTTTTGCAGGCGGTCAGCCAGCGTCTCGCCTTCATCGAGATCGTCGGTCTCGGCCCAATCCTGAATCGCCGCCGCGGTCGTCACGGCGAGATTCGTGAGCGCGTAATCCTGCGCGTCGCCAGCCGCGTCCGGATCGTCAGCAATGCCGTCAAGTACGATCTTCGGCTTGATGACGGCTTTCTCTTTCGGTTGAGCCACCGCTGCCCGCAGGAGGTCGGCGGCCGGGTAATGCGAATTCATGGTGAAGCTCCTCTTAAGGATGCCGGTTATTTGGACAGCGTTTGGGTGACGGTGATCTGGCGAGTTACGCCGTCGTAATGCAACGAGTGCGTCACGTCGATCTTGTCCGCCGGCTCGACAGCGTTGGGCTGCACGAGAAACTGGTAGGCCGCGCCATTCATGTACTGACTCGGCTTGATCCAGCCCGACGTTTGTGCGCCATTGAAGGTCGTCGTCAGGAAGTCGTTCAGCTTCTTGATGGAGACTTCCTGCGGAAGTTGCATGACCTCCTTGCCGAATAGCGTGATCCACTGGTCAATGGTCGTCGCCATCTCTGATACGGAGATGAGTTTGCGCAACGAGACCTTTGTGACGGCCGTCGTCAGCGAGTCCGTGAAGACGTACGCACCGCCGCCGTTGTAGGTTTCCCAAAGCACCGGGTTGATCTTCGCGTCGGCTAGATCGCTCAGTTCGTTGTCGAGCGGGCTGTAAATCTGGGTGATGCCCGTACGATTCAGCGGCCACGCCTTGCCCGCGATCGGGTAGTTCTTCGGCGCGAAGCCTTTCGAGTTCGTCTGCGCATTGCGAGCGCAGGCTCGAGCGACGTTATAGCCAGCCGTCCCGATCACCACCTTGCCGTTGATGCCGAGCGGGTCATTCGTCTTGAGCGGCGCCCAGAAGGCCCCGACGTAATGAGTGTCGAGGCTCAGCTGGGCAATGAATGTTTCGGCGGCGGCCGGCGTTAGCGTTCCAGGCACGTCGAATCGGAACTGGGTATTCGTGTTGTACGAAAGCTGCACCAGTTGCCCGATCAGCGCCGGCGACTGCGAGCCGCCGCTTATGATGTAGCCGAAGTCTAGAGGCGTACGTTGCAGCGCGGTCGCTGCCGCGGCGTAGTCCGTCGTCGCGTAGGCGAAGCCACCTTCGCTGAAGTAGATCTGAACAGGCGACGTCGCCCACTTGTCGTTGCCGTTGGCATCCCGACCATACGCATCCGAACCCACCGTGATCGCGGCGCCCGCAGCTACGCTAACCACGAACGAGTCCGTCTGTTGAGCGATGACGTCCGGCAAGTAAAGGCTGTTGCCGTAGTCGTCGACCTCGAGAGGATCTAGATCGCCCGTGAACTCCCACAGTTTGTTGCCGTTCGCGTCGAGAATACGCAGCGTGATCGCCGTATTGGCGACCGGCGCGCCGGCACTCATAAGTTGCGGCGAGTGGAAGGACAGTTTGATGCCGTCGTTGAAACAGTTCAGGTCCTGTACCGTAAAGAGGTACGGAACGGTGGGCGTGCCGGTGATGAGCGAATATGCGAACGCGGTGACCGGTGAGGTTGATTGTGCGACCTGAATCGCACTGAGAACCGCACCCGGAGTAACGAGGCGCTGGAGCACCGCCGAGGCCGCGCCATTGTTCAGCGCCTCATAGATCTGCACGTGCGCCTCGTTGAGCGCATTCACGCGAATCGTCTCACCCGGGCCGCACTTCGTCAGGAAGTTACCAGCATTGGCGCGGAAGGGCTTATCGATACGACCGCGCGTAAAGCGCGCCGCGCAAGCAAACACCTGATCGGTCGGCGGCGGAGCAAACCCGTCCGAGTTGTCTTGCAGCGGGTTAAGCTGAATACCCGGCTGGCTACCGAGTTGACGCACGAAAGGCGCGGACATGGATTCCCCTTATTCCGTCGAGACGTTCGAGACCGGAATCTCGATGGGCGGTACCGGCGGCACTTCGACGGCCGGCACCGGCTGCTCGACTAGATCCACCGTTTCCTCGATCGTCACGGCATCGGTCCAGCCGTAATGCGCGGACAGGTGCTCGATGTCGGTCACCAACCGCTGGAACTGATCCGCGTCACGGATCTCTACCACCTGCGAATTCGAACCATCGGTCACGAGGTTGTTTTGCAGGGATGCCCGCACATCCGGGAAGCTCAACGGATGCAGGGTGTTGTTGGTGAGCTTGAAGTTCGTCGGGAATTTCTCCCCGGCGAACTCCTTCTCGACGACGCTGGCTTCATCCTTCCCCGGAAGGGAAGGAGAGCCGACATTCGCTGTACGCTTGGCCATGTGGCTATCCTCCGTTCCGCCTGAATTACGAATTCAGGTTCATGTTGGTGATGGTGAAGATGCAGGCGCCCATCGACGACGGCTGATGCGGGTTCACCGACGTGAAGTTCCGCGCGTAGAACGCAGCGCCGCTGACCTGGTCAAAGTTCATCGGCACCGGGTTCACGGTCGGCGGCACCGCATCGCCGAGCACGAACGGGCAGCGAGCCACCTGCGAGGAGCGACCGATGCCGACGATCGTCGCCGTCGTGCCGTCGGGGGAATCGAACGCGACGTAGGGCGAGTAGTACACCTCGTACTGGCCAAACAAACGCCCGAGTCGGTAGATGCCGGGACGCACGGTCACACCGCTCGGCTCGAAGAGGTCGGTCGGCAGCGAGATCAGCTGCGCCATTACGTTCTTCGAGACGTACAAGTGAGTGATGCCGTGGTCGATGGTGTCTTGCGCCATCTGTTGCGACGCGGCACCGATCACCGCCGAGAAGTCTTGCCAGATCTTGGCGCGCGTCTTGTACGTACCTTCCGCGGCCCAGTTCATGTTGAACGAGTACGCGCGTTGCTGACCAATCCGGTACGCCTTGCGCAGCACGTCGTAGTGACGTTCGTTCGCGAACTGGAAGCGCACCGCGAGCATCGACTCAGCCGCCGGGTCCAACCCGAGTTCGTTTGCGAACTGGGTGCGGGTATCGATCGACTGCTTCGTCGTGACACGCCACGGCGCGGCATACAGGTCGAACGGTTGAGCGTTCGTGATGATGACCGGCGTCGTACCCGACGGCGAATGTTCGTAATCGATGAAACCTTCCGCCAGCACGATCGTGCCACCCGGCAAAGCACCCGAGAACGTGATGACGATCACGCCTGTGGCGTAGGTCACCGAACCGGAAATCGTGAACGTCGTCGCGCCCAGGGTGATCGAGCCGCTCAGCACGCCCACCGTAGCGCCGCTCGACGGCTTCACTTCGAACGCGCAAGGAAAACCGTTGACGTAGACTTTCGTGCGACCCGGCAGCACAACCGCCCCTGTCGCGCCCTGATTACAGGTTTCCGTCGTCGCTTGAACCTGCGTCAGGGTCGCGGTGTACGAACCCGTATTCGGGCCGGTCGCTTGCAGGACACCGGTATCGACGCGCGCCGACGTGACGTACGGCTGACCGCTATAGACGCCGTCCATCAGAGCGTTCTGCGCGTAGCTGCCGTAGTTGTTGCCGGCGAGGTGGGAGACAATCACCAGCTTCGCCTGGTTCGAGCCGATGTCGACCGGCAGGTAGTTCGCAACCGGGATCGCTTCGGCCAGCGCCGCGGTGATCGCGACGACAGCGCGGTTCGGCTGCAGCGAAAGCGGATCACTCGCGAGGCTGCTCGCCGAATCCAGGGAATACGTCTTGCGCGCATGCTCCGTGGTGGCATAGCCCTGCGCTAGCGCCGCCTCGATCTTGTCAGCCGTGGGCAACTCGCCATGCTGCTCTTCGTAGTTCGCGATACCGTCGAGCAGGCCGCGAATCACGCGGTTCTGATCCGGCTGCTTCATCTCGTCCAGCAGCATTGACAACGAACGCGGCATTTCGATGCCGGTTACGCCAGCCGACTGATTCGTTACGTTGCTGATGAAATCGCCGGCGGCAGCGGAATCGAACGTTCCGCCGGTGTGCGCGGTCTCGCGCAGCTGATTGGCGAACACTTCGATGTTCGCCGTTTCTCTGTTGCTGTATTGCGCGCGCTGGGTATGCATCGCTGTCCTCATGGAGAATTGATCCGGGTTCGCCTGAGCGCAGGCCAAACCCGCGCAATCGGTGCAATTCCAATTCTGTGGACTGCGATACGTCGCTCCCCTCCCCGTTTTCCAGATTAGCGGCCCGCACGCTTGCGGGCAGCCTCGCGCGCCTCGTAATCAGACCGGCATGCCGAGTCGCAGAAGCGAAGGCCGGCATCGACAGGCTCTGAGCAGTTGTAGCAATGACCGCACGCAGGCAGCCGCTCCGCCGCCCGGACGCGACGAACGCCAACCTCTACATCAATCCACGCGGCACCATCGGCCATATCCGCGAGGTCAGGCATAGCGCGCAATCTCTTCGTGAGTCGCGGCAATCGCTGCGTCGAGGTCGGCGATCTTCTGCCGCAGCGCCTCTTCCATCCTGGGCGCGGCCGTCCGGATTCCCGTAGGGAGCGCGACTCGCGTCTTGGCCAGAGTGGCCTGATATCGCACGCGCCCGGAGTCCATCATTCGCACCACCTCGTCGATAGCGCGGACATGATCGGCACCATCGCGCAGCGGGATGACTTTGCCGTTCAGGTCGACCTGATAGATCTCATTGGACGACGTCACATAGAGCGTCGCGCGTTGGCCATCGGCAAACGTGAGCGTGACCGTGCGGTAGGAGACGCCCGCCGTGCGACGCATCTTCGGGTCGACTTCGGCTTGCACGACGCGCGCGCCGGCCTGGCTGAAGCGATGCGAAACGCTCGCGGCCACCCGGCTATCGGCGGCCATGTCATTGAATGAAAAAATCGTGTTCTGCATCGCTGCTCCTTACGCCTGTGAATCCGTGGTAGGTGCGTTCGCCCCCTGGGCGGTGTGGTGGTGACTCTTGACGCCGATACCGTCGACAGTCACGTCGCCGTTCTCTACCGTTATGCCGCCCTGAATCACAGCGGTAGCGCCGCCATTGCTGTTCGAACCATTCATGCCGCCCTTGTAGGTGAGCGTCCCGTCGACCGTCATGTCGCCGGTACAGTGCGTCAACGGAGAATCGATCGTGGCGCTCGTCGATGCATTGACGTTCGCGGTCTGTGTCTGCACGGTCACGTTCTGCACGCCGGTAATGAGCACCTGGTCGTCGGCATTCATCTCGATATTGAGGTGATGCCATCGGCGCCACGCGGTCGAGTTTCCAGCGCGCGGGTTGCGCCAGCCCGTGATGATCGGGAACCGCGGGTCGCCATTCTCAAACGCCAGCCAAACGAGATCGCCCGCGAGTATCTCGATTTCCGTGGGGTGTCCACTCGCGCTCTTGTCGCCGATCGGATATTCGATGTCCGCTTCGAGCCCGCTGTCCGCGCCGTCAGTAATGCCCGGGATCTTGACGATGCAAGTGCGCGTATCCGCGTCATAACTGACGACGACTCCGGGCGTTCTGGAGGCGAGCATCACGATCCGGTCTCCAAGGTGCCCAGCCAGAACTTCGAATAGGAATTGATGCCGCTGCCGTCCCCGCCGCGCTGCTCGACATGCGCCGCCGTCACGACGGCATACGGGGTCCCCGCAATCACGATGAGGTTGCCGGCGTTGACGCGGGGGTTGATCGGCGAATTGAGGGTCTTTTTCTGCACGAGCACCCGTGTCATGTTCGCCAGCACGCGGACGTCAGAGCGCGGCATATAGCGCGCGGAGCGGTTATCCGTCCGGTTCCCGAATATGAATGACCCATCGTCGGCCGTGCTGTAAAAGAACGGCACCTCATGCAATTGCATGAAGTCGCTATAGATGTCCATCGCGGTATCGACCGGCAAGGTCACCGCTGGCGTCTGCTTGAAGATATCGATCAGGCGCATGAACTGGATGCTCTTGCCGTTCCAGAATATGCCGCCGCCCTCTTCCTGCAGGAGCTGCGCGATTCCGTACGACGGCACACCGCCGACGAAGCAGGCGAATCGGCGCACCGTGAAGTCTGACTGGATGATCGCCGTTGCACCGCACGCGCGATACACCTCGGTCAGCGCGCAGTTCTGTTTGATCACCGCGGTTTTGCGCCGCTGGGAAACCGGCGCACAGCTCGCGAGCACCGCGATAAACGACATCACCCCATACGGGCGGTCGCCCTGCGTGGCTTCGACTTCCTTTGGCGTCTTGGTGCTGATGATCTGGTACTTCGCGCCGTCAGGCCCAGCCTGGACAATACTGCCCTCGGTCAGATTCACCTGCAGCTTGTCGTCCAGACGGACGACCACCTCCAACGTCTGAGGCGTCGGCGTCATGTCGGAGCGGATGATGATCGACAGAACCAGATCGGCCCGTACCAACATCAGCGGAGTTCCGACGAGAAGGTCCATCGCTCTAGATCGTGAAGATCGGCTGGCAGGCCGCCCGGTGCGGAAGTTCCGTTTCCATGCGCTCGATGTCGGTCGCAATCTCGGACGATGACCGGCCATACACCTCAAGGCCAGCCTGGCGCGAAGCTTCCTGATAGAGCGCGTTTTCCCGCTCAACATAAAGAATGAACAGCGACCGGATCACCGACCACTCACTCGGTTGAATGACCGTCGTCGCATCGAGCACCCAATCGACGGGCGCGAGCGGCGAGCCCGGGATGATCTTGGGCGGCTGGGGCGCGAAAATCGGGTAATCGTAGATGAAGCCGAACAGCCCCCAAACGTCATCGACGAACGAATCCGGAAACGGTTGCGGCGCGGGAGTTGCCGGTGCGGCCGGCAGGAGACTCTCGATGTACCCGAACCCCGCATAGAAGCGCGCAGCAGCCACTGCCGCTTGCGCTACCTGGGACTGTGGGAGAACGCAACCGACTAGGCGGTCTGCTTCCCGCCACTCGGCTGCAAGGTCTTCGAGCGTCTTGTCCGTCACGTGATGTTGCCCGGCAGGATTTCGCCGAAGTAATGGAAGTACAACGTGCCGCTGAACGTCAGAAGCTGCGACCGGTTTTCCCAGTCGCGATCGGGCGTATCGAGCTGGATGAAGCAATCGTAGATCGGCTTCGCGCGGTAGAACCGATCCGGCGTGCCTTCGTACACCTTCGCATTGAACTTGCCGCCCTGCGTCAGCAGGTTCAGCATCAGGTTATCTACTTGCCCTTTCGGCGTTTCGAACAGAGTGATCTGGCCTTGATTGTGGATCTTCAACTGCTGCGATTGCCACGCTCCGGCGCCAAGGGGAGTCGGGACTTCGATTTCACCTCCGGTCGAAGCCTGCGGCCACGGAAAGGCCTTGATCGCGAGCCACATCGACTCGAACCCGGTGATTTCGAACGCGGCGTCACTCGACACCGCCTTGTCCCCCATCGCGCGGGTGGCATCGTAAAAGCTCTTGAGGTAAGACGGCGTTGAAACGGTCACGGCGATCCCCTTAGACGGGCATTGATATCTACGCCCAATCTAAGGAATGCCCCTCGTCACTTTGGTCGCCATTTTCCAAAAGCACCTACACACTGATCAGCGTATCGCGATCGAGCCACGCAATTCATCAGGCCGGCTCGCGGGTCTCTGCCCATACGAGTCGGCAAAGCGCGTCGAATGACGCCGTGAACCAGACCGGCTTCGTCTCACGCGGACACTCCGCATCGACGACGTTTTTTCCAAATGGCAAGCCCTTTTGCGTAATCGCCCAGTATGCCTTGCGCCCATCGGGGTACTTGTCCAGCGATGTGGTATTCCGATAGTGCTGTCGCAGGAAACCGGCCTGCTCAAGCATCAGGTTGAATTTGCGCGCGCTGATCTTCCCGCCACGTTTTTTGAGCAACTCCGAGACGGATGCGGTCGGCTCACTGGAGTCGACGTTCGAGCCCAGAGGTGCATCGACCGCCTGGCGCGGCAGAAAGGTCGTATTTAGCCCGTGGTTTTCCCCGAGCTTGTGCAGAAGCGCGAGCTTCCCCGAGTCCGATACGTTCATCAAGCGACCAAAGCACTCAAGTAGCGCGATTTCGCCCGTCAGTGTTGTCGGCGCCTGCGGTTGTGATGCGAGCTCGACTCCGGCCGCACTTCCCATTGCCGTATCACGGAAAGTTCGGATCACGCGAAGATGAAAGGCCGGCGATATCCATGATGCGTAGGCGATCACCAATTCCTCTACAGCAAACGTTCCAAGTCCTTGTTTTGATTGAATACCGGGAATTCCCGGTATCGACTTATCAACCTCAGCGACCAACTCTTGAGTCTGCTGGAGGCGCAGCCAGTCGGATGGCTGATGACGCTTGGCACCGCCCGATGCGCGATGAAGATCATTCAGACAGTACCGACCATCGGCATCCTGACGAACAGCGACATCGTAAATTTTAAGGGTGGTCATAGAGCTCCAGAATCATCGGTATCTAGATACGCTTTCAAACTCCATATTTGCATACTTTACATCAAAACAAAGCCCGCACGCGGCGGGCTCAAAATCGCGTTAGTGCTCGGCGCAGGATCTCAGACAGTCAAAGTCCAATGCTCCCATGTCCAGCATGGTCGCCATAAAATCAGCCAGCACTGTCGCGAACTCGCGCCGGCCAGCCAAATCGGGGGAGAGAAAAGGGATGATCAGATCGGCAATGCGGTTGAGATCAAAGTCGCCGGCGGCTTCGACGGTCTGCTGTCGAATGCGGTCGATGTCGAGAAGGAGGGATTTTGCTGCGGTGGCGCCGATGTCGTCAGAAGGCGTAATAGCGTGCATTGTTCTTTTTCCTGTGTAGCGGTTATGTCCCGCTACCCCACTGTCAAATGGGGTGAGCGGACCGAGCAGGGTTGACAGACCGGAACACAGGAACCGGCAGGGCCGAAGCCCTCCCCACCCGGCCCGCCCATAGGAGCGATGCCAAGCTGCGCAAAAACAAAAGCCGCGTGCATGAGTGCGGCGCGGCTTGTTTGCGCCTGTGTATTCCGGGCTGTCAAACCCGTGCGCCGTTGTCTACGGCGACAAGTGCAGATTATGCCCGAAATACATTCGCGTCAAGAGATACGAAGAATATCCCTGACGCCCGAATCTTAAATGTGCGGTAAGCCACACGCAACGTAAACTTTGCATATATGGCTCTTAAATGCGTAAGTGTTTCTTCCAATCCCGGTCTTAAGTGGTGGTTTACACTCAAAAGTCAGGACAACGAGCCACCGAGGCCGCCCGTAATCAGATGCGCTACCTTTCGATCAGACACGTCTTGCGAAACCGTAGGCTGATTCGATGCGGCCTGCGCCTCCTGACGCGGCAACGTGAATATCGGCGTAACAGACGGTGCGGCCGGCGCGGCTGAAGCTATCGGCATAGAAAATCGCGGAGCAGCGCCACTGCTCGCGACGGATGCGATCGTTACGGCACCCGGATAGTTGAACGCCGACGCAAGGCTCGCGGAACCCGCAGGCGCACCGGAAATGTTAGTCTGCCCAACCTTGAAGCCCTCCATCTGCTTCATGCCGTCCATCAATGCAGAGAACTCAGCGGGCGATAGCTCGCTGATTTTCTTGCCGCTGAGATTCAGGCCGCGCGCACCAGCAACCTTGTTGATAGTCGCCGAATACGCACCGATATTGGCTTTCCCGCTGTAATCAGAAATAGCGTACTTGGACAGCATCTGATCGACTGTCTCATTGCCGTGAGACTGCTTTAGCAGTTGGGCGCGCGCTGCGTCCCCGGATGCCTGGGTATCGAATATCGCATTGCCCCATTGGTCCAGATCAACGACACCTTTGTACCGCACCTGAGCCGCAGCTAGCGCTTGTGCCTTTGTACGCTTCGACTTCACTGAGGGGTCAGCACTGCCGGCGTATTCAAACTTCAGATTTCCGGAGTTGTTGTTCCGCCATGAAACGGATCCGCCTTTGCGCTCCTCGATCGATCCGTCGCTGTTCTGGAACACGCGCGACAATCCAACCGAACTGATCAGCTTGGAAACAACCTGTCCCGCAGCATTCGCAATCGGCTTGGCCATTTTCGACAAGCGACCTTCAGTGTAGTCTGCCGCAACGCTTGCGCCCTTCCCGACCATATCGGCCGCGGCCCCTGCAGCATTGGACACCGCCTTAGCCGCGCTTTTCGCGGTCGCAGCTACGTCTACGCCAGTTGCATTCTTGACGGCATCGTTAGCCTTTTTGGCAAGGTCCCCCGCTATGCCAAATTTGTCTTTGAACCAACCGATGATGCTATTCCACCCGGACTCGAATATGCCAACCGCCGAATCCCAGGTATCGGTTATGCGCTTGCCGATCTTTCCCCAGTCGACAGTTGATAGCCAGTCGCCGACCAACTCCCCAACTTTGTCCCCAATGACGCCGCCAATGAGCGCCCCTGCTGGTCCGCCCAAAACGGTTCCCAGCGCTCCGCCTAGTAGCGATCCCACGCCACTGCCAGCACCTTCGAATCGCTTCTTTCGATTTTCTTCGGGCGTTGCGTTCGGATCATCACCGAACCCAGCGGCACTCGCGATTGCTGACCCGCCCGCAAATAGCGCGCCTAGTAAAGGAAGGCGCCTGAGAAGGAATTTCCCCCCTTTCAATCCGCCCTTTAGAAGTCCACCACCGAGCCCTCCACCCAACTTGAGCAGCGGGCCTAACAATCCACCGACGCCCCCGATGATCCTCATCAGGGGCCCTACTACTGGCAGATTGCGCAAGCCGCCCAGAATTCCTGACTTAGCCGGCGGATTCTGGAGCGCTTTGAGCGCCGCCGCATTGAAGCTCGACTGCAACTTGAACAGACTAGTGAGCGACTTCCAGATACGGCTGTACCAGGCTTCTCTGGATTTGCCTGTGCCGAACAGCATGCCGACGCCGCGCCCTAGCGGCGAGACGATGCCCCTGACCTCTTTGAGAGCGGCTATCGTCGGATCGATGTCGGGAGCCTTGTCGATAAGCTCCCCCGTCCTAGAGGCGATCGACGGTTTGTCTTCGCCGCCTTCCTGAGACTTATTTTTGCCGCGGCGCCACGGCCACGAAAACCTCGAGCGGGGGGCTTTGCTCGGGACCGCGTTGGGCACCGAGGGCGGTGTAGCGGGCGAACTGGGCGTTGCCGCCGGATTCTTGGGTACAAACTTGCCTCCGGCACCCCGCGGCTGATTGATGCCGCCGCGCGGGGCTGTGGAGGCTGCGCGAACTGCTTGAGCCATTGCGGCGTTCTGACTCTGAATCAGCTGGGCATTGGCTTTCGGAAACGCCTGAGGTCCATTAGCCGTCCGCACAGGACTGGCGTTCACGACTGCGACCACAGCGACAGCAGGTTTCGGTGCGGCGCTCGCAGGAGCGGTCGACGGAATCGCCGAAAGGAATCGTCCATTCGGCCCGCGCATCATGGTGACGTGGTTGCTATTGCCGCGCCGCGGCGCCGACACTGCAGACGGCACCAATACCAATGTCGGACCGCTCGACTGGCTACGCGCACGCGCCGTACTCGCAGCTTGCGAGCTAGTCGAGCGGGGAACATTTCCGAGATCAGACCGCAGCCCTTTGATCTCCGTAAGAATTTGCGCCCACGTATCAATCGCACGGCCCCACTCTATCGGGCTACCGACAAGAAAGCCGTGCGCGTCGCTTTTCAGTGCCATCGTAGTGCGCCATCAGAAGGCATGCAGAAACGTCGCATGCTGGGTAAAGGTCAAATGGATTTCCTGCAATCCGTCATCGCGCCTGGACAGAGAGACATCCATCGACGCCGGCCGCATGAACCGCGTGTTCTCGTAGCCGCCCGGATTGGAGTCGTTCGTAATGAACGCGTGCAGCACGCGAATCTGCACCAGATAGTCTTTGGGCACACCAACGGTCCCATCGGTGTTGACCATCTGCTGCACCTTGTAGTCAAACCAGCTCTTGACCCGTCCATCGGTATCGTCCAGCGTCGTGATGCGCATCTCGACAGGATCGAGCGACCGAACGGAATCGATCGACGCGGCGCCGATCTGGAACTTCTCGCCGGACGTGCTCAGCGGCGAATAGTCGATGCCTGTGACGAACAGGTTGAACGACGGTTTGTTCGCATCGTCGAAAAACTGAGGGAGGTTTCCGTTGAAGTCCGTTACCTCGATGAGAAACAGGTTCTGCTTAGCGAATTTCGTCTGCGCGGACTTCTCGAAGATCTGTTTCGCCTCTAATGGCGTGATGCCGCCCATCAGCGGATTGGCCGTTGCCATGAAGGCGATCTGAGCGGCGACCTCTGCCCCGGCCGCGCCGAGCGCACCGGTAATCAACCCGGAATTCAACAAGCCGGCCGCAGCGCCCAGGTAGTTGCCTTGCGCAATCTGTTGGATAGCACTGACGCCCGAATTGAGCTTGTTCAGCACCGACGCGGAAACTAGCTTGCTCACTTCCGCGCTTGCGAATCCTGCGGCCTGATTGATCGACGTCTGACCGATCGCGTTATCGGTCAGATTTGATACGGCGCTGCTCACAGCATCAAACAGCCCCATCATCATCCTCCGGTTGCGCGCGCCCAATGGCACCGGCCGGATCATCGGGGGGCTGCAAGCACATGTCTGCATACATACCCGCCTCGTCTTCATCGAGGCGGCATTGTTTCGTCAGAAAGTGGACCGCCACCGCGCGCGTGGGCCTGAGTTCGCGAATGCGCGCCATCACGTCTACCAGGTGCGACGCGGAGTCCTGCGCATCACGGCGCGTGTTCTGCTGCTCCGCTTCCAGCGCCGAAATCGAGCCTGCGAACCTGATCTGCCACGGCCGCTGCGATGGTGCGAACACCATGCCGTACCGGTTGTACGTATGGATGTCGATCAGGTTGTCGAAGAAACCCCCTGTAGCGGTGCGAATCACGCGCGCACGTTCGGCCGCCTGCGCGCTGAGCCGGAAGCCGCCCCCGTCGCCGAAGCCACCGTTCAACTGGTCGGCAAAGCCGATCATGCTCAGGTCGACACCCATGGAACCGGCGAGCAACCGCGCGTGGACCATGATGTCCTCAACACTGATCGTAGCCCCGCGCGCCGATCCGTTGTCCTTGTTCAACGTGGTCAGCTGCTTCTCGTTGAACATCGGCAGGATGTGCGTGATGCGCTCGAGCATCGGCTGGCCAGACTTAACGGCGTATTCCGCCCGCTGCTTGCTGATCTTGAGCATGTTCGCGACAGACTGGAGAAACCGGCTCTGCTGCTCGGTGGTCATCGATTCTAGATTGACGCCCACCATGCGCTCGTCGATCGAGTCAATCCATCGCTGGCCAACCAGCCCAAGCAACGATGCCGACAGGTTGTCGTACGGCTCTTCGGCCTGGTACAGGAACGAGCCACCCACGCTGGCCGGCAGAATCGGGAGATTGTCGATGTCGTTTTCGGCGAGCGCCATACGGAACGACTTTTCGACCACCGACATCTGCGGCACATACAGTACGCGCGGCATCTGCAGGCGGGCGATCTGCGAAATGTCCATCCGCTGGAGCATCTTCTCGCCACTGTAGATGATGCAACCGACCGTCTTGCCGCCCTTCTCATAGGGCTGAACGATTGGCGGCCGTACGAGCTCGTCCGTGTACAGGTGGCGCAGACCGGACTTGTCGGCGTAGATTCGCGCATACGAATCGCCGAACGCGGTGCCGTTGTACGCCATCTGAAACGCGACCTTGTTGAACATGGCGGACAGGTCGTTCTGCATCTCGTCAACGATCCGCGCAAGCCGCTTATCCTTCTGCGCCGCCGGCGTTTTTTCGATCAGGACGCTGTCACCGCTATCCTCATCGCCACCGAGCGCCGAAGTGACCAGCAACATCAAGGCCGCCGAAATGATCGGATCGCCTTCCATATACGACCACTTCTCGTAAATCTGCGCGCGCGAGCGCGCCATACGCCGGCCGCTCCCCAGCAGCGACGAGATGGTCGTGCCGCCGTCGAACGTGAACGAGTCCGCGGTGGTGATCTCGTTGGCGACCTTGACGTTGCGCGTGAAGAACTGCCGAGCGGATTGGCCTACGCGGGCGAGCAGTCCTGGAGAAGAATCTTTGGTTGGCATGGGCACGGGCGTCGAGGGTGTGCCTCATTCTGGAGGCGAGACACAGCCTATTGCCGCGCCGTTTTCCGGTGCGCGAGATTGGCGCTGCCTGCTATCTAGCAGCTACCTGGCAGCCAGCCAGCGAAGCTGACGCGCGCACCGGAGGGAGTCGAGCGCATATTGCGGCTCGCCGGTCAGTTGCGAGAGCCTGCTACAAGCTATCGCCAGTTTGCGAACGACATCAATATGCTGATCGATCGGAATCGACACACTGTCGAGTGCCCCAGTCGGCTCGTTCGGGATGGCTGCAGACGTCAGGTCTTGCGTGGCGTCCAAGCCATTCGGTGCGACATCGACGGCCGCCGGCCCGATACCCTGATCGGGAAATACGCCGAATACCATCGATTTTGGCTTCAAGGTGGCGTCGTCGTTGACAGCCATATTCGGTTCCGTTAACGTTGTTGCGGAAGTTTGCGGATTCGCTTCGGGAATCCCCATCGAAGCGCTCGAATCGAGAGTGTCCGACGTCTTTTCGGTTGCCGTGAACTTCCCTCGTACGTCGTCAAACGACGTAACTACCCAAGCCTTCTCCCGCCCGTTCCAATCCAGCCTGACGACAACAACGTTAGTCGGCTTTTGATCGTCTACGACATAAGCCCGGGGAAAGCCGTGCGGATCTTTAACCACACGCCCCGTACGCAGCAGACGCGGAATGTGCTCGACAAACGAAAGCCCGTGACCGGCAATGATGTGCGCAAGTCCCAGACGCTCATTGCCATAGACGAAGCTGATCTCGCCGAGCTCAGGGTGATGGTACGCATCGGGAACTTCACCGCGCTTCTCGTGGAGAAGTTTCCTGATCGCCCCTTCCGGGTCATTCCTGAACCCAATGAACGCTGGTTCGAATATGTCCGGCGAGGCGTCCAGATAAACGAGATCGCGCTCCGCCTCCAGCGGCGTTACCTGCGTTGCTTCCTGCATCAGGCCTCCGCCGTCGCACGCGCCAGCATCAGATCCGTGTATGCGCGAATGGCCACCGTCGCCTTCGCGGACACATCCGGATCTTCCGCGTAAGCACTGAATACCTCCTCGAGCCTCGCCGGCAGATCGGGATCGAAAACATCCTCCGCAGCGCCGTCAATGATCGACTGGAGGAACGCGCAGTCCGCGTCGCGATCACGCGCGGGAGTCACCGCGAGCGCAGTCTCGGCTTCAGGCGCAGATTCGGTTGTGGCGGTATCGGCAGCGGGCGCGGTCACCTCTTGCGATGCGCCTTCGTCGCCGGTATTGGCTTCAGACTCATTGGGCGCGCCCAATGCACCCGGATCATCAGCGACTGGCGGCACGTCGTCCACGGCCGCCGCGAGATCTCCCCCCTCGGCGTGGATCTGCTGCTGCGTCTCTACCGGCTGAACCGCATCGCCCTTGAAATCGCCGTCAATCGGTTCGGGCTTCTGCTCGCTGGCCGCCACCACATCGGAATTCGAACCGACATCGTTATTCACGAGCGGCTTCTCGGGATCGCGCGGCGCTGCTTCATGGGTTGCAGCTTCCGCGCTGGGCGCCGGGCTCGGCGACGGCAACCTCTCCTCGCCGGATTCCGGCCCGTTGTCGGCTGGCGTGCTGGAACCGTCCGCCGGCGGCACTTCCACGTGCGGCGGCTCGGCGGAATCCAGGCGCGCCGCTGCGTCGTCGCCCGTCTGCGCGACCGCGTTTGCGCGATCCGTTGACAGGTCGGTCACCGCCAGGCCGCCAACGCCTTCCAACCCAACCTGCGCGCGCGCGTCAGCCTCGGTCAAACCGAACTCCTGCACAAGTCGCGCAACCAGCGCATCAGGTTCGCCCCCTTCGGCAACGATCGCTTCGATCGCGGCCTTAGGCTCGCCTTCTGCACTCGCTACTGCGGCCTGCTCGGCAGTCGTCGACGCAACCTCGGCGCCGTCCGCGCGCTCGGCAGCGCTCTCGTCTGTCGATGCGGCGAGAGCCGTAGCCTGATCGTCCGTGCGGGCCTCCGCCGCGACCGATTCGGCACTGTCGATCACAGGCCGCTTCGGCTCAAGGTCACACGCTGCGGCGGTAATCGTTGTCGCCATATCGTCAGTCGTGCGCTCCATGTCGTCGTAAATCTGGCGGCACCCGGCGGCGCCACCGATCGTATAGACGAGCTTCACGAGATTGCGGCCCGCACCGACGAACTGTGAGTCCGACGACGACACCACGATCCCGTTACGCGCCAGCGGCTGGCCGCGCTCGCCCTCGAAGCCACGCTCGCGCAGCGCATTGCGCACGTCGATGAAGCGGCGACCGAGCAGGTGATCGAGCAGGTGATCGAGCATGTCCTGATTGGCTTCCTGCTTTTCGCGATCCGCGAGAATGGCCGCATACCCGCCTTCACGAGCAATCTGCTTCAGGTCCGTACGGTGTGCACCGGCATCCGTGAACCCGGTCACCCACGAGCCCTCGATAGGCGCGTCCACTTCTACCGGTTCGGGTGGCGGGGTCTGGCTGTCCGCGATCTCCTTCTCGATCTTCTTCGTGTCGAGCCGCTTCTGCAAAGCCATGAGGGTCGCCGTCTTTGCGGCCACCTCAGCCTTCAGGCCGTCGATGCTGGACAGCCGGGCTGCGCGATTCTCGTTGGCGCGCGCAAAGGCCTTCGAATTGCGATCCGCGAGGCGCAGCACGCGTCGCGCGACCTCGCGCAGATCCAGTTCGTCCCCCCGCTCGCGCGCCACCACGGTCGTGACGTCGCGCTTGTTGAGCATCCACTTCCATGACACCAGCTCGTCGGCCGGCTTTATCCTGGTCTGGTCGGCCGCGCCGGTGTGAAAAAAGATGCTGAGCGTCTGGCCATCGGACAACTCGAACACGGAAGCGATGTTGATCAGGCCATTCTGCTTAAAGGCCTTCGTGATCTGAATCGCAACAGGTTTGACTGCCGTATTTACCCGGCACATCACCGCGTCGAGCAACTGCATCTGATGCGGGAAATTCGCGAAAGGCACGACGAGCGCATCGAGCGTTTCGACCGAGTCGGCGTCCTGCTCGATCTCGTTGATCGACACGCGATCAAAGATGAGACCTCCCGCATCGTGGCGGCGGACTTCGTATAGCAATGCGTCAAAGGTCTGGCCGCGCGGCTGCTCGCCGTCCCAAAACACCTTGTCCATGAGGGTTCCTTGTTGAGGTTCGATCGGCTGCGATTTGTCGCCTGCCGCAAGCCATTGTTTGAAGTCGGGCATTGACATCGCGACGATGCTGCCGAGCCCTTTCCAGTCGCGGTCATAGCTGCCCTGATACGCCTGCACCGCGCTTGACCGGTCGATGAAGCCGAGGCAGATCTTGTGCTCGTCGAATGAGCCCGTTTCAGGATCGATCTGGTTGATCGCGTACACGGCGGTGGATTCCGGAGTCGGCCCGACGAACACATCGATCTCGTCACCGTCGGCGCCGCGTGTCCCGGTCACATAACCGTAGTGCGCCGCCATGCGGTTCGACCACCGTTTCCCCGATGGCGATACGCCCGTTCGAACCGAGCCACGAGGCTGCTCAATGGCGAGATCCAATCCATGCAGCCGCGCGCGCCCCACCTTGTAGTTGTTCGCCGCGGCTTGGGCAGCGGTCGGCACGCGAATCGCGTTGTTACCAAATGCCCCTTCGTGGGCTGCCGTCTCGATTCGCGTGAACTGGTCCATGTGTGCTCTCGTTGCCTTCACGGATCATATGGGCGCGCGCAATCCCACGCTGATGCGCTTTTCCGCCACGAGAATTACAGGCGAATTTTTAGTAATCGAGAATCAATATGTTTGTCGGACTAAGACAATGCGAATCGCATTATTACGCCATCGCGCTTGGCGCTTTAATACACGATGATTGTCGTATTCAGCCAATGTATGCGTATATGGTTAACAATTACGATTTAAGCATATAATGAAACCGGCCGTTGTACATTTTGTTACACGTGTAACAGGGAGAAAAATGAGCTATCAATGGATTGAGAGAAGCAATGCACTTTTCACAGACGGAGGATTCGCCGTGGGTGCATTGGCAGAGGAAATCACCGCAGCACTGCACGAGCACGTCACCGATCCCGAGGGACTGGAGGCCGTTGCGGCGTTGGACGGCGAGGACTTTGGTGCTGTTGGAATGATGGTCGTCTCTGCGCTGCGCAAGCGAGCGGCTATGCTACAACGTCGTCATGCTCAAGAGGAAGCTTCCGTCTGAAACGCGGTGACATAAGAAAGATCATCCCGCTTGTTCAACAGGTATCGCCTGACGAACGGCGGGATATTCATCGTCGAATCCACCATTTCAATTTCATACGCTATCTTCACGTTCTGGTCGAACAGCATGTAGATAACGTCGTGACGTAGCAACTGAATCGAATTAACTGATCCCGGTTCCGGGTTGGTCATCTCGAGCAATGCGTACATCATTGGATAAGCATTATCGACCGCGTCGTCCCGATTGGTCATCGGCGACGGCTCGAAATTGGTCGTGATGCACAGCATGCCCGTGCCGAGCAGATTCCAATCCACGTCGGGCTCGTCTTCTGTATCCATCTGCGTCATGCCACCGAGCGTCGGTATGCCACCAACAAGCTCTTCATCAGCATCGTGCGCTGCACGCAAAATCACTTTCCTGAATGCGACGAATTCGATGGCGTTCGGGTTGTTCAGCACGCTCGCGCGTACCGCCAGATTGACGTCGTTCGGGATGGAAGAAAGCATTACGCGCCCTTCGACAGAGTCTTGAGAATCGCCTCGAAATCCTGCTTGGATATCTGGCCCATTTCATGAAGCTTACGCAAGTTTCGCTCCGCTGCGGAGCGGGCCTTATCGACGCCCTTAGCCGTCACCGGTCTTTGCGTGCTCGGCTTTTGCGCAGTCGGCTTGACGGCAGCCACCTTGGCTTTCAGCTTGGCGGTGGACTTCGGCACTGCCTTGACGGCAATTTCCTTGCGCCGCGCAGCCTGCTTCTTCGCCAACTCGCGGGCTTCTTCCGTCTTGACTGCCTGGTGCTGCCGCCCTTCGACGTCCGCCTGCCCCTTCTCGATCATGCGCTCGACGTAACGGCGGACTGACATATCGCTCGTCAGGACATGCATGACGCGCAGGATGTGCTTGCACGCGACGCCTGTCAAATTGGGGTTGCGAATCTTCGGGTAGGCCGGCTCCGATAAATTAATGTTGTAGTGCCCGACCGTCGCGATGTAGCGGTACCAGAAGCGCCAGCGGCCGCAATCACAGTCGATCCGGAGGGGACTCGTTTTAACCAGGGTGGCCGCAACCTTCGAAGCCTTGTCTGGCGTTGCCGTCGCTGCATCGAAGCCCAACAGATCAACGGTCACATGGTGCCGCTTTACGTCCGATTCGCGACTCGCATTCGTGATGAACCGAATGACCCCTTTGTTAGTGGCGGCCGGTACCGCGAGGTGAATTTCCTTGTTGGCCTTGTCCCGGTCCTCCTGACGCGACAGGTTGATCACCTGCTGCGCAGTGATGCCCTTTTTGTACTTCCGTCCAAGCTTCTTGATATTTGCGCGGAACTGGGCGAGGTCATCGAGCGTGAGCGCTCGAGCCTCGCCGCCAAGCGTCGTGTAGAGGAGGCGTGCGGCATCGTATTCGCCAGCAACCTCGTTCGGCATCAGGAGCGAACCGGACTTCGCTCGGTGCTCGGTACCGGCGCGGTGCCGCTCCTTCAGTTCCTTCGCCGACCCGCGGACGCGCGTTACGTCATCGACCTGACTCTTGGTGACGCGTTTGTTGACTGCCATTATTGTGCAAGCGCCTTCAGAATCGCAGCATAGTCGGATGGCACGTCGCTCGGGCTGCCCGACGGGCGATCGGCATCAAGGTTGACGAACTGCGCCTGCGCCTTGATAGCGGTGAGCTGGGTGTCCGTCGGGAGCACGAGAAGTTGTTCCGTGAGCTCGTACTCGATGCAATCAAGGCCAGCCGCGGCCTGCACCGTCAGGAATTCATCACGCCGGCCGTACACGCGCGCCGAAACGAGCGACATTTCCCAGCGCTCGTCGGGCTTAGTCTGGTAGCGGATCGCGGTGCCCCAAGGCGGTGTCTGCACTGCGAAGTCGCGGATCAGCCGAAAAAACAGGTTGATCGAACCCGTGCTGGTTTCAATAACGGAAGCTGTCACGGCTTATTGCGGCTGCGCCGGCCAGTTAATGTTTGCAGGGTATCCGGACTGCTGCGCGATCTGGGTAAGCGCGAGCTTATATGCAGCCCACTCCTTGTATCGCGACTGATCCGCAGCCGACAGAATCCCGGCGATAAAGGCGTCCGAAAGTCCACTCGTGATCAAGCTGGCCTGCGCCATCAATTGCGCACATTTCGCCTGTGCAGTCTGTACTTGTGCTTCATTCTGGAGGCTCGGGTCAATCACCCACGCGCCATTCGTCCACACATACTCCGATGATGGGCGCGCGATGCTGGTCAACCAGGCCGGAAGCGCGCCGAGTCCACTGAAGCTTTCGCTGCCGATAACGGCGCCAAGCACATAGGCCTCACCGGTACCGGTCAGATAGAGTTGGGTCGCTAGCCACGATGCGGTAAGTGACCACGTCCCGGCCGTCGCATCAAACATCTGAATCTGACCGGACGGTGCTGCAGGCGGAGCAACACTCGTTGAATTAGCAGGGTAAAGCCAGTTCCCTTCGACAAGCGGGTCCAAGTCGGCGACCGTCTCACCCGTGAAAACGCCGGCGCCCGGATCGTATGAATATGCTGGTTTTGTCGTGTCCGTCATTCTCATCCTCAATATTTGATACAAACAAGAACCGCCTTATTTCGCGGTCTCGTTTCGTTGCTACCGCTCGCCTGGATACTGATACCGGTGGCCGCGCCATATATGCCAATGCCCGTGCCTGCGCCATATATGCCAATGCCAGTGCCTGCGCCGTTGATGCCGATACCGGTTCCGGATGAATTGATGCCGATCCCTGTGGTCGAAACGTTCGACTCCATCGTGCCTGCATTGCTGGCACCGGGACCCGCAACCGTCGCAGTGTCACTACCTGGAGAAGCCCCATACGGGACACCGTGGGCGTGGCCGGAGTCACTAACGCCGTGGCCGTGACCGGGGTCGCTGACCCCGTGAGCGTGGCCCGGGTCAGAGACGCTGTGAGCGTGGCCCGGGTCAGAGACGCTGTGAGCGTGAGTCGGATCGGTGACGCCGTGAGCGTGGCTGGCGTAGACGTCGGCTTGGAATGATCCGAATGCTCGGCCCGAGTCGACCCCCCTTCCGTCGTCGAAACCACGAAGGAACTCACCGCGATAGTCGGGAAGATTGAACGTCGTTGCCCCGTCGCCGGCTCCATAGAAAGTGCCGATCTGAGCAAACAGATTCGCATAGGCTGTTCTGCTGACTGCAGCGCCGTTTGCCTTAAGCCACCCAACTGGCGGCGCTGACATTGCAAAATTTCCGACCTTCCCGGCCTCGGCAGCAAAAGCGGCGGCAATGGCCGCTTGGATTTGAGCCAATTGTGGAGCGTGGCCCGGCAGAGTCGCGGGTGCCACAAGGAAATTGAGCGGCACGCCTGGCGACGAACCGGGTATCCCTGCAACGCTCGCCTCTTGAGAGTAGAGGGAGGGAGTGGTGCCCGCTTCAAGCTTCATGCGACGCCAATCAAGTCCACTCACCGATATTGCGGATGCAGAGTTACCGGAAATTTGGGCGTATGCGAAGGCTGTGCCCGCCGGTGTTGTACCGGAAACGATGTAGGGCGTCCACGATCCGGAGCTGTTGACGATGGGGGTGTTGAGGGAACTGATTAGGCCTAGGCTGCTGTTAAGAAATACTACTTGCATAACCAGGCTACCAGCAGTAACACCTGGCGTGGCCACAAGGCCCGATAGACAAATAGGCTGGCCGGCAGCAAACGGGATATTGTTCGAAGCGAATGCAAACACGCCGCTGATTGCGGAGCTGTTTTGGAAATACGTCCCCTCACCCTCGCCACCCGTGAGTGCGGCAAGGGTCGCGCCCGTGGCGCTAAGCCATCCGGCGACGCCAAACTCTGCCGACCCATTGAACAGCAGGTTAGGGCTATTGACGCCGTTGATCTTGCCGAGAGCTTCAATTCCTTTAATCTCTACAGATCCCCACCATGTCGCAGAGGCGGATGGTGTGTTACCGATATTGTTCGCTTGCAGCGATTGATACAGCGAGCCGTCATCACCAATGACGATCGCCTGGGCGCCATAGGTCAAGAGCGGGTCATACACGCCAACGCCGTTCAGGCGTTTGACGTACTGTTGGTGCGCATTGGGATTAGACACATGTACGCCGAGCGCGGCAAGCGCAGCCGATGCGCTCGGGTCAACTGTTACCGTAACCGTGTTCGGTGGAAGCGCCGCCAGACCGAGCGCATAGACGATCGCCGTTACGATCTGGTCTGAGATGTACAGAATCGGTGATGATGTGCGACTAAAGACCGCAACCAGCGTCGCATTCGAATAGAACCCGATCTCGCTACACCAGTACGGCGCGCCGGCGTTCGCGATCGTTTGCGCGTACACCTGGACGCTATTCGCCGAAGTAGCCCCGCCCCCGGCGATCGTAACGCGCTGCACCTCTGCGTGAAGAGCGGTCTCCGCACCCGTCGGGCTGTAGGCCCCGGTCCCGAAGCCGATGTGAGTGAGCGGAAGCGATATACCGGTGCCGCTCAAGCTGGCGGCGAGTGCAAGGCCGGCCGCTGTGATGGTCGGCGTAAGTGGAACGGAAATAGGCATACTGACCCGCGTCGAGTGGTTGCCTCATTCTCTTTAACGCGAGCGGTGTAACGGTCGGCTATTTTCCAAGTCAGATCGAGAGGATGCCGCCCTTCGACAGTGCCAAGAGCTGGTCTTGCATAGTCAGAACGGCGTCGATTGCCCGGGCCCGCTTGACGTAATGGCACATGGCCAGCACGGCGATCTGCGAATCCTCAATTCCCTGCATGCGGTACGACCGGCCGCTTTCCTTCACCTCATCCTGCTCAATGCGATTCGACGGATTGCACTGCTGCGCGGCGTCTTCTATCCGGAGGCGGCCGCTATTGAACAGATCGAAGAAGCACCGGACCGCGTCCTGAATCAGTTCCTCGCCGAACAGAACGTCGCGAGCTTTAAGCCCCTGGTTGCTGATCAGCAGGCAGTCTTCAAAGCGATCCTCGCGATATTTGACCAGCTTGCTGACCACGAGGTAGCCGCTCTCTTCGTCATATAGCCCGTAGACGGTCGATGCGGTCTTGCCGAATCCCGAGATGCTGGCCTGAATCTTCATATGCCCTGACTCGGCATGGTCTGGTTGATCAACGTATGGAACGAGGAGCTAAGATCGCCGACCGCATAATTGATGCCGAACATCGTATCGTCCGGGTAAGTCGTGTTCGTCATGCTCGGGACGTCAACCACGCTATCGTAGTTGTTGATGTGCAGCGTGACCGGGTAGCCGTTCGGATCGTCTGCCGTTCCGCTACCCTTCCCGTCGTTTGGCTCTCCTGGGCCGGGCGCCATGAAGAACGGCACCGTTTCATGCAGCGCGACGTCGACGACGATCATCGTCAGGTTCTTCTGCTCCGTCTGGACGACGGAAGCCGGGTTGTCCGGCGTCACGATCATCACCGGCCAGTCGTTGGAGATGCCACAAAACTTGTACGGCGCGGTGAACCGGCGATTCGGCGGCGCTGCGAGCCAGAGACAGAACTGATTAGCGAGCGTGCGCGCGGTACTCTCGTCGGCAGCCGCGAAAAGCAACTGGGCGCGTCGTTCGCTCTGCGTCTGAATGATCTTGAACACGCGCCCCTTCGGATCTTGAGGGAGCGCTATCCATTGCGGGTCCGCCAGTTGCCGCGACACGTCGCCGGCTACTGGCGTGCTGTCTTTCGAAACTGCGGCAATGACGACGGGCAGGAATGCCGAACTCGATGGGCCTCCCGTGTTGTCGTTGCGCCGCCACGTCTCGATCATCTGCTCGGCTTCGTCGATCATGCGCGCAGGCGCCCACGCGAAGCAATTCTTGAATCCGCGCTGGCAAAATCCTGTGGCGGCCGGCGTCGTCGGAATCAGTGTGTTGTAGAAGGCGAACAGATAGGCGCCCAGGCCCTTCTGGAGTTCTTGCATGGCTACCTGAGGAATTGTGAGAGCAGGCGCTCATCGTCAACGTTCTCGGGCGGCTTCGGCTCTACCCTGCGAGCCAGCACCGCGGTCCCGAAAGACGCTATCGCCTCCCGCATCGCCGCTGTACTGTCCGGGTCCGACGAGATGCCGTTGATCGCTTCAAGAGAGTCCAGCGTCGGGATCGCAATGCCTCGTTTCGATAGCAGCGAGAGATACTGCTCGATTTCCGCGTCACGGTCGCGCAGCTTGCGCTCCATAACCGCAATCGAATCCATCACGCGGTCGTGCTCCGTCAAGACGCTATCCAGCAAGCGCAGCGCGCCGGTCATCTCGCGGTTGTACTCGGCCACCGCGTCGAATGTGCCACTTGCGTCGTCGAGTGCGACTTCGTAACCTCGGTTTGTACTGTAGTTCGGCTCGAACACATAGTCGAAGCCGAAAAACTTCGCGCGCGGGTGTTCTTCAATTGCGGACGAGAAGCCGCCCGCCTTGCTGCTGTAGAGTCGCGCGGCGACACGCCCTGCATTCGTGTCAAGGAAATCTGCCTTGTGCTCGATCGTCCCGTCGTCAAACGCGCACAGGTGCGTGGTCAGCAGCGCTGGCTCGACCGCAACAGACTTGCCGTCGATCACCCCGCCTTCCGCCGGCATCATGCCGAATCTGATGCGCGGCCAGTGCCCAAGGTACCCCAGCATGTCGCGGTGCCGGACGCGTTCCTGCGTCGCTGCGGAATTGATCGCCTCGACAATCCGAGGAACGTCAAAGTGTCGCTCGACGCCGCGGTACGTTCGACCGCGGTCCGCCAGGTTATACCGGATGACTTCAGTTTCCATCTTGGCTCACACATAGCTTCATGTACCAATTATTGATGTGCGGAGATGGGTGAGCGACGGATAATTTCCGCGTTCACGACCGTGGCATGACCGAATTCATTAGCGATCGGCATTGTACTTGGCGGAATCGGACACAATTTTGACGGAACCATTCATGGGTAGACGTCGATCCTATGGGCCTAGGCCTTCCATCTCGCACGACCATGCTTTGAGATGCTGTTGAGTACGCGCGGGAGTCGGAATGGACGTATGCACAGCGGGGAAAGAAAGTGAACAAGAACAATCGGCTGGTCGCCCTGGATATAGGCAGAGCGATAGCTATAATCGGGGTGGTTGCAGTACACCTTTCGCCTTGGATACCGAACTTACCATTTTGGCTCTTGCTGCCCGCAAAAAGCGGCGAATACGGAGTCCAACTCTTTTTTGTGATTAGTGCGTTCACGATTTTCAAGAGCCTATCCGATGACAGGAACAAAGGTCTCGAAACCACCTCGCTCATCCAACGCTTCTATCTAAAACGCTTCGCCCGGATCGTGCCGCTGTACTACGTCGGCATCGTTCTGTACGGACTGCTTGATCTCATTGCGATGAAGACCGTCCATAGCCGCATTCTTTCGGTGCACGGCGCGTGGGATATTATGGCAAACGCGTTGTTTGTGCATGCGTTTGTTTCGACGGCCATCAATAGCGTCGTGCCGGGCGGCTGGTCGATCGGCGTTGAGATGGCGTTCTATGTCGTGGCGCCAGCCCTCTTTTTTATGTGTGAGACTCGAAGGGGCTTTTGGGTCACTGCGACGACCCTTCTCTGCCTCTGTTACGGAGCCGATCGGTTGGCTTTGCACATCGCAGGCGAAAGGGCCGTGGTCCACAGTTCATTCCTTTACTATTGGCCACCGACACAATTCCCGTGTTTCTTACTCGGCGTCGCGCTGTGGACCTTCTGGAAGCCCCGATTGATGAATGAGCAACCGCGCGGGAGAGTTGCGATTGCAGCAGGTTTGGGTATAGCACTTCTCTACCCGCCACTCCTAGCGGCGGGCGTCGGATTGAACTTGGCGACCGCCGTCGCCCCACTTATCGCGGCAGGCGTAGGCGCATCAATATTACTTCTGCTCCTATCATCCCCCTGGCCCACGAACAGATTCAATTTCATTCGAAGGCTGGGGGAGAAAAGCTACGGCCTCTACATTTGGCATTTCGTCGGCGTTTTTATTTTTCGGATTTTCTTGAAGGAGCTGGGGACGCACTTGTCCTCGGTCCCAGTAATAATAGTGTTCACGTCTGGAATGGTATTCGTGATCGCTTTTGCATACCAGGCGTCCGCGATAACCCAGAGGTTCGTAGAAAAACCGGCATCACGATGGACGCGCGAAAAGCTCCTGCGCCGTGCGAGTCCGTCCAACGAATTAGTAGCAGCCGGCCGACTCGAAACGGCCGACCGCGGTCAGAAGGAACCGGTCTCGGGATAGTTTGCGGACGCACTCAGATTACAATGCGTCGCTCAGTCGCTCACCTTCCACTTACGCTTTGCTAATGAGACGCCACGGGATTTGGCGGAATTCGTCATTGGTTCGACTGATGCAACCATCTTCAGCCGAGGATAATCGCTATCCGTTAGACACAGGTCGTTAGTGGCAGCGAAATGCGCGCCGGCGCCTCTTTGCAGAATCATGGCGAAATTCGACCTATCAGGCTGAGTAAAACGGGCTTCGTAGCAATACGCTTTCAAGAAAACTTATGGAGTTCCCAGCTATGCTCAACTTTTTGGATCGCTTTTTGCAGCGCGTGAAGGCCCTTCTGTCGTTGTGTACCGAACCCACAGCCCAACAGAATGCCAAACACTGTTCATCCGATGAGCGAGCTTGGCAACAAGGGTACGATTCGTGGCTTTCAGGGTGGGACTACAATCCTTACCCGAAAGGCAATGAGCAGCATAGCTCCTGGGCGATGGGCCACGCGTACGCTGATAAATGGATCGGGCCGGTCTGGTAACTATTGGAACGCGCCGCAGCGCTCCTGCGGCGTGAGTGCGTCGATGGCCCGGATTAGATTGTCACCCCTCGAAGGGATGCATATCCTTGAAAATATGCGTACGGTGTCATCAGGTCGTTGGGCCCACTCACATACACGTGGGATATTGGGGATTCGGCTGGCTGCAGATCGCACAGCGCAGACCCTCTTTCTTGCCGGCCGTTTCGGTATGGCAGAAGGACGATGGAGCGGCGCGCCGATGGGCCCGCCATCCGCAACTTGAAACAGGAGCTGACGGCGGCTCGGCTATCGCTGACCCGGCTTTCGGCGTTGACAACGAAAAAACCGCCCGAAGGCGGTTGTGTGGTTGGAGCGGAGGGTTAGTTGAGCTTCAGCCAGCCGACAGTGCCGGTACCTCGATAGACATACAAACCGGCACCAGTTCCGCTTACCACGTTCGAGCCGGTATAGCTCGGCGTGGCCGCAAAGTTCACCACATCATTGTTTTGCGGCGTAGGCGGATTCGTGGCAGTCAAGCCCGCTGGCAACTGAATGCGATCTGAGTTACGCACCTGCACTGCTCCAGCAGCAACGGCAGTGATAATCGCCGCGCCCGCACCGCTCGATTGCGTGTCGGCAAACGACAACTTCAGCGTCCCACTCGCATTACCAAGCCGAGCAAGGTTTGAAGCCGTGTTAATCGAGCACCCCCTGAACGAAACATCCGCCGTGACGCCCGCATTGAGGTACACGGGGTGCGTCACGTTGTTGAGCACGCAATTGTTGACGATCAGATTGATAGCAGAAGCCACTGCCGAACTCACCATCACCAGCTCTTTGACGCCATTGAAGTAGCCGTCTGAAACAACGCCATTCACAATCTGGGCGGTCGTGCCATTCAACCAAATACCTTGGTCATCCGAACCTGTACCCGAACCGACGATGTAGTTCCCGCGCGAACGGAAGTTGTTGATCACCCCGACCACATACAACCACGGGCTGGCGTACTGATAGCCCGGTGCAGTCTTAATCCGGTCCATCGTCAGGTCATTAATGACCGAGGCAACGCCAGCCGAATACTGATTCACCAACATCACCTGGAGCGTGCTGGTAGCCGTATTCGAATTTATCATCAAGCCGTCAAACACAATGCTGTCAGCCGGCGTCTTGGTGGACCAGTTAAGGAACGACTGGGCACCAGATCCACTAACCGGCGTCCACTGACAATTCCTGAAGCCGAGATTCTCGACGTACCAGTAGTTGTAGATCGAATTGGCCTTGATGATATTGCTGCCAGTTGTGCCAACTGATGCATCCGCGTGTACATTTTCGAACCAGACATCCCGCAACGTCGTTGTACACTGTCCATCCGCCGTCAACCCAGAACTAACCAGGTTAGCCAAGGAGCAGTTCGAATTCGGTACGGCGACATACCCATTACGAATCACGACATTGAAGATGCTACCAGCGCCGGAATATTCCGAACCTTGCAACGTGTCAAGTGTTTGCTGGAAGAAGAATGCATCAGACGCCGGCGTGACCGAACCACGCGTCATGTCGACAGTAAAACCGTCGACCGTCACGTTCTTGACGTTGCCAGTGCCTTGACCATAGCCGGTGGTACGTGTGCCTGGCAAACAGATCAACATCCCTGACGTTCTATTTGCCCCGCTCAGGCCGTTCGATCCGTAGTACGCGCTGCGCGTGACCCGAATGTCACTAATATCACCAACGGTCGGACCACTGCGGTGCCAGTCGTACGCATTCAAGGCGATGAACGCATCCGATGAATAGCCAGCGCAGTTGTCAACCACGATGTGGCTGGATGGACCGTTGATGTGGATAAAGTCACGTGCCGTATTCGGATACATGTTCGCGAACCGACCATTCTGACCAATCCACTGCACGAAAAATCCGTTACAGTTGTACGGATAGCGGACTTCGCACGTAAAGTTATTCACGCCGATCATCGCGATCTCGCCCTGAATTCCGTACAGGAACGTATTACTCGCAGCGCCGCCATTTGACACGCCAGTCAATCCTGTCTGATTGGAAGCATTGCCATCAATCGTTCCAGGGCCATAGATCGAGATGTCCGTATCCGTCACCGGCGTAGCTTGCAACGCGCCGTAGTTGATGAACATTGACGCAATGGTATTCGCCGGCTTGCGGATCGTCACACCTGTGCCGATGTACAGGCTGGTGTACGAGTGCATCACTACCTGATTCAGGTAGTAGATGCCCGGCATCGTGATGGCGACGGTGTTGGGCGCGGAAGACTGCGCAGCGATGATTGCCGCCTGGACTATGGCTGCATTCGCTGCTGCCGCGCCGGCAGAGTTTGGCGTCAGGAACGAAGAGACGTCGACAAACGGAACGCCGAGCCCCATAGCCGCATGCTCTGATGCATGCCCCCCTGCGACCCGCCACCGAATGGCGTCTTTCCAGAATTTTGCAATGCTCATAGTGGTGGCCTTTAGGAATATGCAAGGGCCGCGCGGTTAGCCGCGACGTTTGAGAAACTTGCGTTGCCGTTCGCCCATTGCACTTGGGCAGTCGCCGTGGCCATTCGACTGATGCGCCATGCTGCTGCGCTGGTGAGCGTCCCCGGCAGGGCCTCGCAGAAGTACACGTAGCCCGCCGTGCTTGTGTTGTCAGTGATGGATGCGAGGGGGGCATCTGCAAGCGTATCGGCCACCTGAATGGGTGCCGTCGGCGTGTAGGCCGCACCAGTAGCCACATTCACGTATGTGAGCGTCGTCCCATTGTCCCGAGCGATGTACAGCGTGCCGGTGGCATCAGTTAGCAGCACATCGGAGATCGATGAGCCACCACCCCCGCCACCGGAAACAGGCAAAGGATTGGTCGGCGATACAAGAACCGTTGCGCCCGCTCCGTTTTGGTAAGCGAGGGTGGCCGTCGCTTGCAGATCAACCGCATTCGAGTTCTTGACGCCCATACGGGAGACAGCTGCGGTGCCGTTCAGCTTGACGGCAAACGACCCAGCGGTAATCGCGGTCAGGCGCACACGAATCTGAGCGAATTCGGCACAGTCAACCCCGAAGTCACCGGCGGCTGTCGCACTCGTTACGCCGGCCGCGCCAATGATCTTCGGGAAAGCCTTCAATGCGTCCCACGACGCGCCGTCCACAGTTCCCTCGAACACGACATTCGCGCCGGACGGCGCAGTGCTTCCGTTCTTCAGTGAAATTCCCACCGACCCAAGCGAGTCGGTGGGAATCACGACAGCGCCAGTGGTCGGATCACTGACTACCTGCAACGTCCCTGTAACCTGAACATTCAGGACCTGGACGGGGATTTTGCGAAGTGGCATCTATTGCTCCATTTAGCTCATCACTACGTATTCAAGGGTCGCGCCGTTCCAGAAGTACGTCGACGGGCCACCATCTATCGATTCATCGGCTTGCACGAACACAAAGCCCGGCTGCGGGATCGTTGCCGCAGACGCCGCGGCATATGTCGGGAACGTGTGGAAGCCAGAGACATCACTGCGGGCGTACTTGACCTCGGTCTTTACGCCATTGATCGTCTGGAAGCCAACAATGACGTCCGTGTCCGCGACCGGATAGTTAGGCGGGGCGAACTGGTCCCAAACTTTTGTCATGGCATCAGCTCATCACAACGTAATTGAGGTTCGTGCCATCCCAGAAGTAGGTCGACGGTCCGCCGTCGATCGACTCGTCAGCCAACACGAAGACGAACGTCCCCTGCCCGATGGTCGCCTCGGCCGCGATAGCTGCCGCGTAGGTCGGAAAATTGTTGACACCCGAAGGGCCTTGCTGACCCTGGTTGCCGACCTGCGCGAACAGTTGCCATTTGGTTGAGTCACTGCCGGGGGCGATACCAACGCCTGCGGCAATCGGAACGAGCGCGACCCAGGACGATCCGCCATATAGGGCGACGTCCATCGGGGCATAGCCGTTCGAGTTCGAATACGTGCCGCGCGGGTTGAACCCTGCGCCTGTCGGCCCCGTCGCGCCCTGCGCCGCGGAAAGACTCCAGTTAGCGTTGCCGGCCGCCGGCGCGGAGTTCGTGTTGCCAGCCAACGCTACCCACGAAGCTCCGTTGTTCGACACCATGTCGTACGCGCTGTACGCCGCCGCGGCGGACCATGCTCCGCGCCAGTTGAATCCTTGACCGGGCGCGCCGTTCTGGCCAGCCGGCCCAGTGAACGTGGTGATGTTTCCGTTCTCGTCCTTGTACTGCGGCTTACCGGACAGGTCCACGAAAAAGATCACACGCCCCGCCGGGGCATTCGGAATCGTTGATGGATCGACCTTTCGAAAACCGATACTCATGTCACGCCTCGATCAGGACGCCATCCACCATCAGGACGCCATCAATATTTATAGGGAGCGCCGCCATCGCCTGAAAGTCCTCAGGGACTGTAACGATGGAGCCTTGGGCGATGTAAAACGGCACAGCAGGCGTCATCGAAGCCGCCGCGGCCGCGCTCGCTGCGGCCTGAGCTGCCGCGTCTTGTACCGACGGCAAAAAGCTGCTGCCGAGCGCATTCATAACAGCAATGAAATCCGCCTGCAGCTTCGCGAATGAGTTGACCGGTCCGCCAGTTGTCTCAACGACGGTGCTCGCGTTACCGTTGACGATCTGATTCGCCAATGCGACGTCGGCGTTGAACTGATCAACCGCTGAATTGAGCGCGTCGCTCATGTCGGTGCCCGTGACCTAGAATGACGAAATGGTCGCATCGCAAGAGTCGAGCGGCGCTTACGAATTTCCACCTTTGCTAGGAACCCATCACCGTCATCGTGTCGCCAGCGAATGTGTTCATGAGATCGCCGGCCAGCGTGATCATCGTGCCGGCCGGAACCGCGGTGCCGGTGAACGAGGCCAGTTGCTCGATGTAGCATGCAGAGCCGACTCCGATCGCGTTTGCCCCGGTGTCGGCGAAGCGGCGAAGCGTCTGGATCTCGAGCAGGAATCGAGCAGCCAGGACAGACCGGATCGCGGGCGACACGCGCTCCACGTTGACACCAGTTTCGTTAGCGTCGTCTACCGACACGACGATGCGGCTCGTCAGAAAATAGTTATCGTGCGGATTGCCAGAAATGGCATCGACCGCGACCAAGGCCGTGGGATACGGCTTACTCTTGTCCTGCCACATCTGCTGCACCGTCCATCCGTTTGGCCACATCAGTTGCAGGTACGTTTTCAGAAACGCCATGCCGCGCTTCGGGTTGCGCGCATGCCACGCGCGATAGAGATACCCAAGCGCATTGATATCGTTTGGGAATGCCGCAAGACCATCGCGCGTGACGCTCTGTTGCAGCAGATCGAGCGAGCCCAGCTGCGCGACCCCATAGACATTCAGATCGCGCTCTCTCGAACGAAGGTAGTTCGAGAACAGGTCGATGAACATTTGCTTCAGTTCAGCTTCGAACTCGTTCGCGCTCGCGCTGTTGACGATCGGCCCGAGCGTTGGCGGCGTCTGGACAGTCACTAGACGCCCCACTGTCCGTTGGTATAGTTCGCGAGCGACACGTTCACCGTCAGGCTACTGGCTTGTACGTATTGCCACATTTCCGGGAGCAGCGTGCCGCTCGGGAGCGATACTGCTACGGAAAAGTCGCTGTTCGGGTCAGCGAGCGCCGGAACCTGCGCCTGCAGCAGCGCGAACACATCCTTGTTGCGCAACTGCGGAAATCCGCGCGAGGAGAATTTCGTGTTGATTCCGTATTGCGCGAGCAGCTTGGCATCAATCTGCGCCTTCACGGCCACCGGGTCGTAGACCCGCGGGATCGTCGCGGTGACGACCATGCCGATGTTCTGCTGATTTGGCGCGATGAAATCGAGCGAGTACGAATCATCTGCGCCCAATATGAGCGCCTGAATCGCTACCTGTACAGCAGCGCTATTCGCCCCCGCCGCCGGTGAAAACGAAACGAAGAGGCGGTTGATATTGTTGATGTTCGCGCCGCGTACCGACTCTTCGACCTGTTCGTTCCAAATCGACAGGAACTGGAGGGACGGGAAATTGCGCCGCACGAGAAAGTCGAATTCGCCGAGATAGACTGCATTCGCATCGTAGATGCTGGGGTACTTGCACAGTTCGCGCAGAGTCGCCACGTCCATCGGATCCTGACCGGGAACCGTGATCGAACTGAGCGCGAACGTGACTTGCGAGTCCTGCGGGGTGTATGCGTACTGCAGCGCGAACGGACTGCCGGCCGCCGGCGAGACTGCCCCATTGGTTTCGGTCAACGTGATGTTGATCACATCGCCGTTTGCAGGCTGATAGCCGACGACATCCTGATAGCCGAAGCGCACATAGACGTTCTGGTACTCGTCGGCCTCCACCGTGTACACCAGATCGCCCGCGTTGACGTTGACGAAGTCCGGGTGATACGTGAACTCGTTACCCAGCGCGTCGGCCACAGCGATACCGGCGAGCAGCATGCCCGCATCCGGCACGACGATCGGGATCTGGTAGAACGGTGCCGAATTCGAAACGGTGAACGATTGCTGGACGGTCTGCATCTGCGTGAGCGTGGCCGTGCCCGTCTCGCCGGCCGGCACCGTTACTGGCGTTGTGACGACATAGATCAGTCCGCTCGAGTCGTAGAGGTTGCGCCCGGCCACCAGCGCGTACGGCGCCGAGCTCGCGTTCGTTAGCGAAATCTGCAACTGCGTCGGCGTCGCCATTGGGACGATGCCCTTCACGGATGCGTCCGCCAGAACCGTCGCGTCGCGAACCTTAAGGAAAGGCTCAGTCATCGCGATCTCAAGTTGCTGGGAGATCATCCCTAGCATCGTCGCGATGGCGAGTTGAGGTTGCAGGATGCGCGGGTCGCCGGCCTGATACAGCGCGGCCAGCGTCGGATAGTTCGCGATCGAATCAACAATCGCTTGCTGGAAGTCGGCTTTGGTGTACACGGTCAGTTACCTGTGGTCGTGATGGATTTGCCGGCCACGTCGACCACAAGCGTGCGCCGGTCAGGCGGGCTATCGATAAAGCCCAGGCTGACCGCATTGGCCGGAAGCATTGTCAGCACCGGCACATCCGTTTTCATCTTGGTGATGAACGCATTCGACGCGCCGGTCGCAAACGGCTGCTGCAGGAGAGACTGAAGGTCGGCGCCGTAGTCCGATCCGAGATAGCCGCACGGCCGCGTGCCCAGGTTATGGGTGACCATGTCCTGAACGTCCTGCCCGGTGATTTGGATCTTCTGTGCCATGGCCCATTTTCAAGTGGGCAACGGTTGGCAACCGTGGGCGTTTTCTCGCTATGACCAATCAAGCAATTTCGGAGCGAGTTTCACAGGCCGTAGCGTCTCGAGGTCGAGTATCGTGAATTCCCGACCCGCAAAGACTGCACCGGTATCGATGTAGAGGACGTTCCCGAGGCTCGTCCAGCGTTCCACTGGTGTGTGGCCGACGACGACAGCGCGCACGCCCTCCACGTTCTCGCCGAACTGATCGTCAAACCTCGTCCGGCTCCACATGCACGCGGTTGCGAACGCTTCGGCGTTGTGATCCGTGAGCGCGACACTGAGCATCGACCAGTCAGGCACCGGACAATCGGCGTGCACTATCCCGATCAGCCCGTTAGCAGTCTCGACTTCCATCGCGACAGGAAGGACTGAAAACGCATCTGCAAACAACATGCGCTCCGCCTGCGGCTTGCCGATCAGCCAGGCCCCACCGAACGACAGATACACATCGCTGCGCAGCGAGCCGCGCGCGAAGCACATCACAGCTTCTTCGTGATTTCCCTTGATGGCGTGAAACCATGGCTGGGCCAGCCAATCGAGCACCTGTTCCGATTCTGGCCCACGGTCGATTAGATCGCCGACCGAAAACAGCCTGTCGCGCGCCGGGTCGAACCCAAGATAGTCCAGATGCGCGCGCAGTCGCGAAAAGACGCCGTGGATGTCGCCGACCACATAATCGCGGCCCCGCGTGTTCCGGTCGTAGTGGGCGATCTTCATCAGTGCAATACCCCAAGAATTCGCTGCACGGCGTCGGCCGGCGACAGGCCTGCGGCGTAGAGTGAATGCCATCCTTCAATGTTCGCGTCATCCCAAGCATAGAAATCGGGGCATAAATCGCTTGACACCGTTACCTCGGCGCATTCAATCAGCCAGCTATCGAACGACCCCACAGGCCTGTATATCATCACGTTTCCATGCAGTAAGCCCGCCACCATTTTGAGGTAAGCGGGCCATATCAGCCATGGAAACATGCAAAACACGGTCGACAACTCCTCGTACATTCAAAGGTGAGATAAAACGGGAGCCCGTCAGCCGAGCGTCGCGGGCGGCTCGTTTTCGTTGATCAGCTCGTAAGGGTACTTTTCCGGGTCCGCCTTGATGTGCTGCTTGAAGTGCGACCCGACCGACTCTGCGCTCACCAGAGCATCGAAGTCGCTCGCGCTCACATTGCTGTAGTGGTAGAGCGAGCCGCGCGCGGCGCCCTTTCCCTTGAATCGGATCGCGAGCTTGTTCGTTTCAGCATCGTGGCCGACGCTGTCGAGCTGCGACGAGGTGACGGACTGCATGTCGATAGCGCTTTTCATGCCACCACCCCGCTCGAACGCACATGGTCGCTGAACGCCTGGACCGTATCCATGTTCGCTGCGACATCGTCCGGAATTTCGATACCGAACTCGTCCTCGATCGCCATCGTGATCTCGACGTTGTCCAGCGAATCGGCTTCGAATTCCGCTTTCAGCGAAGCGTCATTCTTGACCTGTTCGACGTCCACGCTGAATTGGTCGGCAATGACCTTGCGTACCCTGTCTTCAATTGACATTCAATGCTCCCTAGTTGGTGTTTCGCGTAAGCCCGAAGGCAACTCCTTACGGGAGTCACTCGGCTAACGATCTCCGCGCGCCGGCACCCTGTCCCTGTCGGGCCCTATTGCACCGGTCTCGCGCTTCCATCGAACAGCCCCGGCATTGGAGGCACCGTGCTGTGCTGCGGTGGTTATTCATGACTGGCGTACTACCCGCTAATCACCATCCGCGCTATCCCCTAAGGGCCGCCGCGGCTACGGACCACATCAACTTCACCTTCACGTCATGGCGACCGGCTCGATTCGGTGTGCTGGCATTTAGGCCCGTTACGAGTCGCTGCCGCGCGTTTGATCGCCATGCGTGAAGGTGCCCATTACGCCGGGACCAGCGGACACGTTACGGGGATCGTGCGCCGCCCTATCTGTGCGGCCGTTTTATCGCTCTACGAGGTGTTCTTGCTACGCGGCCGCTTTCGGGATGTGCCACGCGCTGACGCCGACCGACGTGTTCGTGAGCGGCGGCGACTTCTCGCCATACGGATCGTCCGGGTTGTGGTTCCAGCTAACTGAGCCATGCACGTTGACGCGAATGTCCTTCGTGTCGTCGTCCGCCAGCAGGTCGATAAACGCGTGGGCGGCCGCGAGCGCTGCCCTTCGGTCCTGCGCGTGCACCGGCTGTACCTTGACCACGGCGTCGAGTTCAGTTGCAACTCGCTCCTTGGCTTCGGCCTTGGTAGCCACAGCGAAATCAAACGAATGACATGCTCTACTCCAGTGGGAACAGCCTTGGCGGAGCCTGCCAGGGGTCTTACGCACAACATCTGCTGCCCCAGGCGCTACTGCTTCGGCGTGGGTTATTCCGTTACAGCTTGGAGATCAGCGACTTGATCGCGTCAACGCCGTTGTGAAGGCCAGCCTCGACGTCGGCGACGATGGTCGCGAGCTCGGAACTGATCCACTGCGACACCGTCTGCTCGGCTTGCGCGCCATCGTTGGCGACGGCTGCACCCGCCTGCTCGACGTCGTCCGCTGCGGTAGTTGCTGCCGCGACTGCGATCGCCGTGTCGGTGGTTGCCGTCGCAACTGCGTCTGCCGCCTGCTCGACCTGACCAACCAGATCCGTACTACCCGCCGGCGCCGGATCGACGGGCGCATCCGATGCAGCGCCAGCCGTATCGCCTTCAACGATCGAGAACATCGGAGCGTGCGCAAAGCACGCAAGGAACAGCTTTTTCATAATCAACTCCAGTTTGGAACTGCACAGGGGAACGGCTCAGGACTGGGCACAGATCGGAGATCGGAAACCAGTCGTTAGCCGGCCCGTTGCGCGGGCTAGCCGTGTATCTTTGGCAGTTTTGTTACCGGGGACCACCTGGGCGCAGCCACGCCCGGAAACCCCACACCTCAGCCATAGTCGAGCGGCGCATCCGCTGTTGTCGCTTGTGAGTCGTGCTCGCCGTTGGCTGACGGTCGAGAGCGTGCGACAGGTAATTCAAAACTGAGTTGAAGGCCGACGATGAGCACCGCAAGAATCGCGGCTGCCATTCGCTAACCCACAAGAGCTGGTTTCACCGCGAACCGGATAAACCCCTTGCAGGGCTCATTGCGCACAGGCTGATCGAAAAACACCCGCGTACCGAGCGTCTCATCGATGTGGAACGCGCGCGGGTTCTGTTCCTTGATCTGCTCAATCGTTGCGTCCAACGTTCCCGGGGTCGCGCAAGCGAGATCCCGGCGCTGCTGTTTGGTTAAGTGCATGAACTCTCCAAGGTTGATTACCGAAGCTACTTCGCTGCACGCCCGTTCCGCACCCTTGCGGGCCGACGCCTAACCGGGATTTCGTGCGTCGTTTCACGGAGAACCGCGGAAGCTATCCACAGCAACGCATCCGCTTTCGCTTCGCTGATCGCCTCTCTGCCGAATAGGCCATTAGCGAAGCGCCGCACCCGAAAGCGCAGCACCTCTTTCGCCATGCGACTTATTCGCGGACTACCCTGCTTGCGAACTGGCGACTGCGCTTCTCTGGATCGTCAAGTCCACGTCCAAAGCATGGGCAGAATGTCCCGGTCGCTTAGCCCCGACCGGCCCCGCTTGACTCGGAGGTTGACGGGCTCACTCGAGCGCCCACGTTGTGGTTATTATATGCATATATGGCTAGACTCTCAGAAATTTTTTTATCGGTCTCGGCGGGCCCGGTTCGGTCACTCGGCAAGGTTGCGTAGATCGTTCAATCAGCAGGCGCCTCTGCGCTGGCGAGGCCTTCTGTCGAACTGAGACGGCCCTGTGATTTCGCGCCCCCGACCGCAGCTAACGATCCAACCTGTTCAACATTGCCCGTTTATGTGAAGCGCTCCCGTCTTGCATGTTCGCGCTGGAGCAACGGCGCGTACTCATGCAATTCCCGTGGCACGATGTCGAAGGCACGACGGAATGCGCGCGTAAAGCTCGACGCATCATTGAAACCCAACCCCGAGGCAATGTCCTGTACCTCCAGATGCGGAAAGCGCACCAGCTCATCGGCCGCCATTCGCAGCCTGCGGTTGCGGATATAAGCGGCCAAGCCACCCTCATGCTCAAATATGCGATACACGCTGGCGCGCGAGAGATGCAGCGATGCCAACACGCTGTCAGGCGACAATTCCGGATCGTGCAGATTGGTCTCGACATGCCGCCGCACCTGTCCATAGACCGCAGCACGGACCGCTGCGCGACCGTTGCCGGAAAGACCCGCTTGACGGCTGAAAGCCGCGGCGAGCAGCTCTACCGCAGTGAGAAAGGACTGATGCGCTTCCTCCTTGCTCAGTCCGACGATTTGTCGCTTTAGCGCCACCAGATGCTCAATCAGTATGCGCGTCAAAGGGGTGGTGGCGTGAATCCAGCGGCCATGCAACGAGGCGGCATCAGGGAACGACTTCTCCACCAAGGCGCGCGGCACAAAAAGGAGCAGTATCCGACCATGAAAACTCCGGATTGTGCACGGCTGATCCATGTCCAGCGCGAGGATACTTGGCACTTGCGGTATGTGCGGCGCGTCGGACCGTGGCTTGCTGCCGAGGAACTGCCCCGGTGGCCCTTCAAGGAACACGCTAAAGCTGACGTCGCGAATGCTTTCCGTCGAAACCCGACCCAACGACCGCACGGCCAGGTTCGGCCCGGTGCGGAAGTCGAAAAAGCTCAGATTGTCGATCGTGTAACGGGACAGCGATGCATCGAACGTATCCTCAGCTTGCTTTGAGGAAGGTTGTATGTCGTAGACAGGACTCATACGCTCCTGCCAGGCCAGAAAGCTTTGACGGGCGTCGCCTTGAACGCTGAAATTGCTGTGCACGATGCCTGGAGCAAGCGTCGGCGGCTCCGGCGGCAACAACAAGTGGCTTAGCGGTATAGCAGTGTGTAGCGGGTCGTCGTTCAATGCCGTGCTCATCGCTGATTTCCGTCCCCCCCGTGCGGCAGAACTTTATGTTGAGCCACTAGCCCGCTCGGAGCGCGCTCGTGTAAGTTGCCAAGCATATCAGTACTTGCTTTGCCGTAGCGCACAGCGAACGACTCGCCGGCAAATCGATCGCTTCAGTACTCGGAAACCACACACGCTCTTGAGCAGACCGACTATCGGTGGCCGCATCACATTTCCAATTCGGCTTGTTGGAATGACAGCTTTCGAGGAAGGCCCCCGTGTGTCGATCGCGGGCCGCCCGACACACGGGGGCTTTGGACTGCTGTGACTACTTATGCTCACGCAGATGTCACGCAAACGGTGGTTTTTAAGACATCCCGAAAAGGCTCACCGGTCGAGTGCAGATACGCCTATTGATTGCACATAAACCCGTCTTAGAATCTATGTTCGATACGTGATCGAAAATCAATCCTGTGGCTGGGAGCCTGGCTCTTGTCGCCGAGCCGCCAGCCACGCATTCAATTGCTCGACGTATTGAGCGTGCGTCGGGCCGTCTGACACGGTCATCCAATGCTCATAGCCCGAGTCGTAGCCGCCGCTGACCGAGTGGGTCGATAGATCGTTGGCCGCAACGCGATTGGAGAGATTGAAAAGCGCTGATGCTAAGGCGCTCAGGTCGTCCGCCTGGATGTCTACCCGAAACTGGATAGCGCGCTTGGGTGTATCGCTCATGATCGCGTCCATGGAATGAGAGGTGTGTTGTAGGACAGCATCAACGGATGCAGCGGCGCACCGCACTTCGACAGGCCGAAGACCATCACCGGCTTTCCGCTGGCGAACAGCATGTCTTCCAGTTCGTCATACCGGTGACGCAACGCTCGCGGCACCTTCGTTCGCGGGCCCCAGCAAGGGACCAAGATATCCGCATCGGCGATGATCTGCGCAAGGTGCGCGTCGTTCTCCGGGCCAATCGGATCGGCGGCCCGCGCGAGTGCTTTGACGTCCTGCGAGCGGTACGCGAACGGATTGCCGGCAATGTACTTGCGTGCGCCGATCAGCTTTCCGAATCCACGCCATTTCATGTCCGTCTGGTCGGATACGGTCGCCTCGGCTAGAGCTGGGTTCACGCCGAAGAACGCAACGACGATGCCATAGAGTGCCAGCTCGCGCTCCAATCTGTAGCGAAAGGTCCCGCAGGGGCTGATGATGGCGCTCATATCTGGTCAGGTGCCTTGACGGTAAGTAAGCTGTGGATGACCGCCGCGGCGGCAGAGTGAAAATCGGCCGTCTTACCTAGCCTACGCCGATGCGACTGCTTGTACGACGCCGGCAGGTTCGACTGCTCATCCTGTGACAGGCTTCGGAAGCGGACTGCCTGCTTCAAGTGCCACTCGTGCAGCTCGACGAGCGTCATAGCGACACCGATTTCTTGGTGCGAGGCGTCCAGAACCAATTGAACTGACGCCCCAGCAGCGGGGCATCGGCCGGCAACACGATGCAGTGGAGTTGACGGATCCGACCATCACGCGTGTGGATGTCAAGAATCCGGTACCGGCGCCCGGTCGTCGTCACGATCTCATCGCCATTGTGCGGCGCGTCCGTGCTCCAACCGTCGACTCGCAGCTTTACCGGATCCCACGCCCGCTTCACGTTGGCGCTCCTTCCTGCGCCTGTTGTTTAGCCAGAGTGGCGTCGATAGAAGCTCCAACGTCCCTGCTCACGCGAAATTCCCGGTCGATCTCAAAGCACAGGACCTTTACACCCTGCTCGTTCCAGTCGAAATCAGCACCAACGAACCTAGGCGCGAGCCAACGCCACCGCTCCGCATCTTTCCTTTCCCCATCCGATTGAGGGAGATGGGCGGCGTAGAGATTCGTGCCTTCCGGAACGTCCTTCAGCCACTTCAGCCGATAGTTCCGGTGATAGCTACCGTTCGTCCATGACTCGACTATCGCCACCGGCTCTCCCGATTGCGCTGGCGCGGCAAGAATGTCTTTCAGTGTGTTGACCACGACAGGCCATCCCGGAGGCTGGCTATGGAGTACCGAGTCAATTGCAGTTTGCACGCAGCCCCTTTCAATATCCCCCAACGTAGGCATCGATTGCCCCTGCGCTGCTGCATCGGTGGAAGGCAATGCGGCGCGGTGTAGCGCTTCCGTGAGGCCGTCCACGTCAAGGTAAGCGTGCTCCGTGTCGCCGTCGCCAGCCTCGTAGAATTCGGCGACGATTTCGGCAATACGCTGCTTCGTCAACGCCCCGCGCTCGTCCTGCGCATCCGACGGCACGTCACTTTGAATTTGCGCAAGCCTCGCCGCAGCATCGCGCGCCTGCTGCGTAAAGTGCTGCGCATCCGATGGCGCGGCAGGGGATGCGGCGAGCATGGCGGCGTATCGCGGCTGGAAGTGGTCTTTGCTGTCGCCCATTGTTACTTCTGCTGGATCTGTGTCGAACCATGCGCGAATCATCTTCTCGGTCAACTCGGTCGGCACCAGCCTCCATCTTTCCTGCTCGGCAGGTTTGCTTGCAGATAGCTGGGCGGCCGCTCGCCAGCCTTCCCACGCCGCTTGCGAGATCTGGCTGCTGTATTGGTCCGTGTTCCGAATCCAGCGCTCAAGATTTGCGTCTGAGCAGCCTTGCTCTTTCATCCATGCTTCGAACTGCTCTCGATCTGTCATCCTCGCTCCTACGTGGAGCTTGTTAGTGGGGCCGGTCATGCTAGGATTCGCAAAAAGCTGACGGGGTTGGCATGACGCGAAGCAAACCTGGTGGAAAGCAACCGAAAGCGGCCTCCAAAGAGCCCGCATCTACTGCAACGCGGGGCTGGCAATTGATCATGTCGATCGTTGGAGCAGTTCTCGCTCTCGTCGTAGCTGTCGTGGGGAGTCGTTTGAGTTCGCCTTCGGCCCCGGCCCCGGCCCCGGTTTCGCCGATCGTCGCTCCGCATGCTGGGTCGCTCATAACGATCCAGAACAGCAACTTTTCCGATTCGGGCACCGGAATCAGTTTGCCTGCGAACAGCGGCGCACAGATCGACATGAAAAATGTCCAGATGAGCCACAACGGTAAAGACATCGACCTGCGAGATGGCGCTTCGGCGGCCACCAGCGCGAATAAACACTGACCGTATCTTGTTCCCGATCCCGCCTCCTTATCCCGGGCAGATGAAGCGGGGGCATAGACCGTCAGCTCCGTTCCGCCCGGTGGCCGCTCGCCATGCCGCTCGATAGTCGGCGCCCCGTTATTCCAGAATCGGACCGTACCGACTGCCCGCACTTCGGAAGCAGGGGCGATAGGCTGGCCGAGATTCCACAGGAACATCCAGAAGTAGGCGACGTCAAGCGGGTCGTCTTTCTTGCTCGCGCAACATGAGCGATAGCTCGGTCGGGGCGCAATGTTGCCGCCGCCGCAGCCCTTGGCGCGTGCGTCCGCCAGCGTCTGTTTCATGACCGCGGCGAATTGATCGACAGTAGCGTCATCCCGCTGTTCGGTCAGAGCCGCGGTCGAGTCGAGATTTGATTGTTCGTTCATGCTACGATGCCTCGCAAAAATAACGGGGAAGCAAATGAATCGGGACGAATGGAAGTTGCCGCTCGGTGTCTTGGGCGGCGTGATCGGCGCGGCGATCTTTGTTCACTACCAGCCACACACTCCAGGGGACGTCGCTGCATGGGTGCAAGCAGTTGGTTCGATCGCGGCGATCTACGCTGCCTTCCGTGTGGCCAGCAATCAGACGCGCGAAACACTTCGGCGGGAAGCAAGCGATCAAAAAAACGCATACGAGACCGTTGTTGAGATATTCGACCAGCTGGTCGACCCGGTGATTCGTTACGTAAAACTTGTGCTCGATGAAAATCGAGGCCTCGACGATGTCGACGTGAAGCGTGCGGAGCGCGACTTCACATATGCTTTTTCCGTGTGGCAAACCTATCCGATTGCGAATCTGCAATATGCCGAGTTGGTAAGGCGTTATACGATTGCGCGCGGCATTGTCATGGACAACGTCTACCTGATCGGCAACATCGACAATATGAACGCGCTGCCAGACGGTCGCGAACGCCTTCGTGAGGCGGTTCGACGGCTGCAGATAATGTCCAGTGAGCTGCATTCGCTTGAGCCTTGGAAGTGAACTGACTTCCAACCTTTGCTTGCCAGTTCGACAGGAGAGGAGAAACATCGGGGCGGCGGTGATGCGGTTGTTCTGCGTGTGTAGTGCCGCATGAATAGCGCGCAACTTTTCCATTAGGTCGCTCGGCACTGCGTCTGTATTAGTGGCCATCATTCCTCCAGTGCGTTCTTGATCTGTTTGCCGACCAGGCCGGCGGCACGGCAACCTGCCTCGGTGGCTTGGAAGTAATGCATGCTGCCCTCCGAGGCGCCACGGAACCGCACCAGCCCGAGCGATTCCATGCGTCTCATCGCCTCCAGCGCTTCACCGCCGTTGGCGGCGTAACGGTTGCGAAAGCCCCAAACGCGCTTCGGGTGATGCCCCGGGGTCGCGCCGAGCATGTGCTGCAATTTGCGCAGATCGCTTTCAGACAGAGGCACTGCGGATGTGTTTGTGGTCACGCTTTCACCTCAACAGTTACCGGTCCATTGCGCATATCGCCAGTCATCCGGCCGTCAAGTTCCGCGCGCTCCCGCTTGGTGAGGTTGCGCCACTTCGAAATCACGTACTCGCCACGCAGTAGACCGCGCGGTTGATCGCCCTGCATGCTGCCGAACGAATATCCGTTGTCAGCGCACCAGCGTTCCGCGGCATACGTTGCCTGGAAGTCGCCGAGATCGGCGAACGTCATCACAATTGGTTTGCTCATGGGTTGTGTCGGAATAAAGAGGTCGGCGTCGTTGCTCAGCCTTTCGGCCAGGGCATCGCTTCCATCTAGTGGGTGAAGTTCTTCGGCCAACGTCGCACTACCCAGTCTTGCAGAAAGCGGCGCTGGCCCTCCCCCTCGTACATCGAACCGCCATCGTGCCGCTTTGCGCACGTGACGATCACCTGATACGGCTGTGCCCGCTCTTCTGGCAGTCCTTCGTCGACTGAGATCCAGCGCGTCGCCGGCGCAATGCGATCGCGCACTAACGCTGGCAATCGGGTAACGAGATCCGTGCCGCCTGGCGCAGCGACTATCTGACGGATGCGCTGCAACGCCGCCGTCCGCTCGAGCAGGAAACGCTCCTGCGCCTCGACCACTTGAGCCATCTTCTCGCGCTCGTCTGGCGGTAGCTGTACGTCGCTGCGCAGCAGCTTCACGTAGTGGGAAATAATCGACATCAATGGGTCCGGTACGCGGCCGGATCGTGCCGGCCAAGTTGAACATCGCGCGCAAGCTGGTCACGCTCGGCCCAGCTCAGGCGAATCCAGAGGTGGCAATCGACGGCACCTTGAATGTCTTCAGCGCGCTTCAGGCACACCGGACAAACGGAATCGGAGAGCGGATCGCTCATCGTTCCCGTATGCGATGCTTCGCACGACATCGCACCATCGATATCGTTGTATGTTTCCTCACAGGATGGGCACTCATATACCTCGTCAACGTCAGGCGGACAGCACTCTTGCGCTTCGTACTCGCGCTTGTGCGTCGTTCCACAATCCCCGCACAAATAACGCCTGTACGTGCTCGCCAATTCCCGCTTGGCCGCCGTGAGCTTGTCATTCAATGCCATCTGCAGCGGACGCCCTTCGTCCGGGCTTACAACCACATCGCTCACAATGCACCCCACAAAAAGGTAGATAGACCGGTTCTTTAGGCGCTTCCCACTCGCTTGCCACAGAAGAACGCCGCCTCGACGCGCGCCGACTTCGCACATGCCAATTCATACAACCTCAGCACACGGATTTGAGCGCCGCAGCGAACGACAAAACGAAAATGGCCATCCAGAGAAGCAGCTGCCGCTCGGTGAGTCGCCTTGACCTGTCGCATGTCGTCTCCCGCCGTAGTTTGAACATACTATAGCCACATACGCATATATCGTCAAAGCATTTTCTAGCCGTATATGCATTCACCAACACGTAAAAAAGCCCGCTCGCGGCGGGCTCTACGTCTTCGGATGCTAAAAATCAGGGGACCGCAGTCCCTAGCTATGCATCGCCTGCCTGCAGCGCACGCCATATCGCGTTGCCTTCATCCTGGCCGGCAAAGTAAGCGTCTGCCTGTGCAGTGCCGAGTTCATAGGGAAGCGCGCGAAGAACGCCGTCGATGCGCAGACGCAGGATCGACAGCACGCCTTGCTTGTATTCCTGGCTGCGCGGGTCGCGGCCAGGCGAGAAAGCCTTCGAGATCAGTTCTTCGACGGTGTGGGTTCTCACGATTGCGATGCTCCTGCGAGGCAGTTCCGGTCTGGTGGATGGGTTCTAAGCGGCGACTTCCGACGTGGTCGGAAGCGTTAAGCGAACATGTCCCGCACATCGCAACGAGCGCGGCGATATGCGATGCGCCACATGCGGCGCGCGAGATCATCACCCCAATCAACTCGGGCACGCCAGTACGGCACAAGGCGCACGAACTCATTACGGGCAATCAGAGTTGCTGCGTGCATCTCGTTCCCCTTGTGGGCCAGTGTCCGGCGGACCGGGCTGCGCCGCGAACCTGCTGGTCTATCGAACATCGCTTGCCAGCGCGTTCGGATAGTGCTTGGCGAGTATCAGGTTCAGCTTGTCGACCAGGTCGGACCGCTTGAACGTGATATGGCCGTTACCGTTCTTGAACCACTTGATCGTGAAGTAGTCGAGTTCCGCGAAGGTCTGTCGCTCGTGCGCAGCGCGCGTGAGCTGCGAATAAATGCCGTTGCGGTGATCGGGCTCTGGCTTGCCATCTAGCACGCTGAAAACACGCACCAGATCGTCCAGTTCGTTCGCGTTGCTGGAGTTCACGTTCTGCGTCCACTTGTCGTTAGACGCCTGCTTGTGCATGACGTAGGACACGACAAGGCGCCTCCCGAATTTGAACGGCTGATTCGTTTTGTAGCTCCAACTTAGACGCTTGAAGCAAGCAATCACGCCTCTCTCGAACAGTTCGCCGCGGCCATCCCGTAGCATAGTGAAGGTCGAGGAGACGTTATTTGCGGTGAGCGGAGGCGTTGTAAATTCCATGACGCCCTTGTCCCATTCCTCGCGCGCCTTCGCATCCATGAACGAGCGCAAGCCGGACTCGCGCATCAGGTGATTCCAGCCGCACGAGTCTACGCGCTTGGTGATGCGATCCATGAGGTCCGGCTGGTTGATCGAGACGCCGCCATGACGCCCGTAGCGGTCTGACAGGTGCGGGCTGATAGTGCCGAAGCCTCCGGCAAGACCGATAGCGTCGGCTTCATCGATCAGCTTTTTCGCCTGCTCGACGCGCTCCAAGATGGCGTCGCGCTGACGCAGCATGTTCTCAACACTGATGCTTTTGACGACCTCGTTCATCAACTTTCGCCCCAATTCGCGTTGCCGTTTTACCGTCGATGGGCGAATAGTAGGCGATATGAATATAGCCGTCAATGGCTATATTATGCGTATGTGGTTCACATGAATCATTCAGCCGTGCGCGTCGGCTTGACCGGTCCGAGGTGTTTGTAGACGGTCGCGCGCGAGACACCGTAGCGCTTCGCGAGGTCGGTGACCTGCACATCCGGGTCCTTAAGCGCCGCCTTGATCTCGCGGATCTGCTTCGTATCGAGCGACGGCTTGCGCCCACCTTTGCGACCGCGGGCTCTGGCGGCATCCAGTCCGGCGCGCGTACGCTCACGGATTAGGTTGCGTTCGAACTCGGCGAGCGCGGCAAACACATGAAACGTCAGCCGGCCGGTGGCGCTGCTGGTGTCGATCTTCTCGGTGACCGATTCGAACCCAACGCCGCGCTTCTCCAGATCAGCAACGATGCGCACGAGGTCGGAGAGCGAACGGCCTAGACGGTCAAGCCGCCACACGGTCAGGATGTCGCCATCGCGCAGCGCACGCAGACAATGCTCCAACTCGGGCCGCTCGGTGCTTTTGCCGCTCGCCTTCTCTTCGTAGATCTGGAGACACCCCGCTTTCGCCAATGCGTCGCGCTGCAGATCAAGATTCTGATCGTCGGTCGAGACGCGCGCATAGCCTATCTTCGTTTGATTTTTGGACATTTTTCTTACTTAGATTGTTAGATAAATTGATAGACACAGTAGGCGACAAAAAAGCGCCGGTCAAGGCGCTCTCGTCACTGTCTGAGAATCCAACGTTATTCGGACAAAATATTGGCTGATCTCCCCACGACATTGCTTAAAACATATGCAACGTGTAGGCTGCCATCGGTTCGTGGATCGTCCTAAGAAAGATAACTTGACAGGGGGTGCGCATGGATTCGTTAGTTATTCAAAAAATGCAAGCAGTTGCAATTTACAAACTCATCTTTATCGGCGCCGCAGTTGTTCTTTCGGGTTGCGCAACGAACTTCCGCGTCAACACGCCCAATCAGGCACAACCCGCTGCTTCCGCTGGGCCAACTCAACCAAGTACCACGCCTGGTACTCGCCCACGTGATCCACTCGCCCCAGTTGCATATGGCTATCAACCCCTAGACCCTGCGCCGATTTACATTCGGTCGCTTCCGCCAAGCCGGACGGCTACGCCGCAGGAAGTGCTCGACTCGCTGCCAGACGAAACTATGAGACTGGCAATTGGCCAGTTCGACGCCACCGGTAATGTCACTTACGGCCCGGTCACCGTCAGTGCATCTGATACCAACTACGTCGTGACAATCGACTACATCAAGTCAACGACGCACCCACTGTTCGTGAAGAAGGGTCTGCTAGCGTTGGATGGATCATTTACTGCCACGGTCGTCGACAACGAACATGACGCTGACATATCCGTTCCCGTCTACATCGGGGTTGGATTGCGGCTCACAGCTATCCTGCATACGAGCAAGGGAGGTATTAATCTCGGAAACATAGTAGCGATCGGTGCCGCTGCGCAAGCGAGTCAGCTGACTGGCACGATGGTGCTACAAACACTCGGCTTGACTGGCGAAAACATTTCCACCGCTCTCCCGATCCCGAGTGACATAAGCGTTGCCTCAATCCAGAGTGCCATGCAGGCAATAGGCACAATGAAAGCAAAGCTATATGACACCAAGAACACCACAATTGTGCCGAGAGTTGTCGGCGTCTACAACAACCTTGGCGCTGGCCCAGACACCATAAACGGTATTATCTCGTCGGTGCTTGCCAGACCGCTTCCTTTGGACGTGAGGCTCAAAGAGACAACCGCAGCGAACTAATTACTGCCTGCGCAGGCGACTTATCTGTGAGACCGACGTTGATCCCCTCGGTATGCGTTATGCATTTGAAAATGCATCGCGCGCGGCCTTTCTTACGGCCTCAATGCCTGCGCCGGCATCAGTGATCTCTGCGGCGTACTCGGCGATGATGTAGTCGGCATCTTCAAGGAACAGGAAACTGATGGCATCCCATATGTCCGGCGACGGGATGCCGTCGCGGCGCATCTGTTCCTTCTTCTCGATCTGGTACCGCGCCTTTTCGTCGAAGTGGTACGGAACGCGCGACCCCTGATCCAGGATGTCCTTACGCCATGGCCCATCCATGATGCCAAGTCGCCCCTCCTTCGCAGCTCGCGCGGCATGAACCATCGCCTGCGCACGCAGATTGACGAACCGCTCGGTATTCCGTTTCTTGAAGCACGGCTTACCCCAGTTGACGCGCTTCAGGTTCGGCGTGCCCATCGATTCGAGCTGCTGGCAAGCCGGGATGCCCATGCCGCCGGCATCCACCAGCACGGTCGGATTCTCGTATTGCTGCGACTCGTTGAAAACCTCGCCTGTGAAGTCGTGCACTTGGCGGGTGTTCGAGATGATCGGCACCGCGGCGACCTGCACGCGGCGGGCATCCGGCCCGAAGTCTCCATATCCGCTCACCTTACCGACAACGAGCACCGACTTGTCGCGATACTCGCCTGCGCCGACGTCAGCCGACAGGATGAAGCCGAACTGGATACCGTCGGGCAGAACGTCGCGACCGATGCACGCCTCGAGCGCTTTGCGGCCGAGCAGGAAGCCATCCTGATTGTCGGGGAATTCGCCTTTGACCTTGATCGAATATTCGACGTCGGTGTATTCGAGGCGCTTTTCCTTGATGAACGCGTCCGACACGAGCGGCGAGTCCTCGGAATTGAACACAAGGTTATTCCAGACGCCGCCCTGCGCAATCGAAAGCGAATGGTGCGTGTCGTAAAAGAAGCCTGCGTTGCGCGTCGGCTGGCTGGTCACCAACATGCGGTTGCGCTCGTCGGTGAGCGCGCCGGTCAGCACGCTGAAATTCTTGTCCGGGATTCCCGACGCTTCGTCGGCGATGATCAGGTACCAGTCCCGGTGCATACCGGCCAGATTTTCAGGCGAGCCGCGCGGCGCCGTCTTCGCGATGATGAACCACTGCAGCTTGTAGCCCTTGACGAACACGCGCTCGGCCTCGACCTCGAAATACTCGGCAACCCACGCCTGCGGGCCGGCGAGGATCCGGTCTTTGATGTCGGTGATTTCCTTCCACGCCTGATCCTTGACCTGGGTGATCTTCGGCGCCGTCAGCATGGTATTGCTGTTGAAATAGCACAGCAGGTGCCATACGGCCGTCACGCCGATCGATCGCGTCTTACCGGTACCGTGGCCAGATGAGACGCTGGTGCGCGAGCCCGGCACTGCGACCGACTCGAACAGTTCGTCTTGCTGGTCGGTGCACTCCATGCCACAGACCTCAACGGCGAAGCGCTGCAGGTCGAATGCATAGCGCTCTACGAAGTCACGCCACCGCGGATCGTCCGGCAGGTATCTGCGCTTAGCTGCCATCGGATTCAGTATCGGAATCGCTGTCGTCAACCGGCGTCCACACACCATCCTCTTCGGCGAGCCGCTGTGACCTGCCAATCACCTTCGCTTGCCTCGCTTTCGCCACCGCGGTCTTTTCGGCATACCACCGGTCCAAGTCTTCCGTCGACGTGGCGGTTATGTTGACCTCTAGGCTCTCGGTGAACATGCCGATATGGCGCGCGACGTTATCCAATGCCTTTGCGCGGTCCAATTTCAAGACCTCGATGCCTTCCTTGGTGATCTTTACACCGTCATAGAGCATCAGCGCCTGCGCACTGAGCCGGCGAGAGTCATGGTAGTGAGCGTAGCCATAGCCTTCGCCCGCGCACTCGGGGCACTCCGGATTAGGCTCCCGATTCCGGTCGAACCCGTCCCCGCCTGCACCGTCCGGGGGCTCAGGTTCGGGCTTGCCTCTTCCGTTGGCCTTCGTGCACTCGAGCAAATGCTTGCGGGTTGCCTTGTCGAACTCCTCTTTCGTCCACTGGTAAGCGAAGCCCACGCCCCAACAGTTGCGGCAGCAGTTGCGCCGGTACTCGACTAGCTCGTTCACGTTAGCGGTCGCAATATCCCACCAGCGCTTCAGAACCATCTCCTGAGTAATTTCGAGTTTCGCCTGCAACTTCGCCTGACGCGCCGCGACGTACGCTGCCACGTTGGGGTTTGTTACGAGCCGATGCCCCTCTACACGAGCGACAAGGTCCGTCTTTCCCGTGTATCCAGCCCGCTTGTATGCGTCCGTTGCATTTAGGCTTATGAGGTAAAAATCAGCGAAGCGTCGCTGTTGAGGATTTAACGCGGCGGCAGCGTAACGGATCTGTTCGTCTAGCTTATCGGCATCAGGCGGAATGACGGCTTCGGGATCGGGCGGCTGTGCTGCGCTCGGTTGAACATGTTCGCTGGGTATTCCGACATGCTCAACGGTCTGAACATGTTCAACGGGCTTCTTAGCGCGCACGGCCTTTGCTGGCTTGCTCTGCGGCGCTTCCGGTGCAGCGTCGCTTCCGCCCTTCGTCCAGTTGTTGCGCTTGGCGAATGTGGCGCATGCACCCTTTGACGGTACCGGAACACTCAGCCGCTCGCCGACGATCTTCACCGCGGCGGCGTAGCTCATGGTCGGGTCCGCTTCCCATGCGCCCTGTATCGCCTTCCACAATTCAGGCGAGTAGCGGACGCCCTTGCCATCCCCTTGGCTGGCTGGCTCGTTATGGTCGTGGGCAGACTTGTCGATACTCATGCCGAACATGTTCGCTCACAGCGAGAACATGTTCATGTGGCGTTTTCCGGGGATTGAACATGTTCACGCGGACGGTGAACATGAACGGCTATGCGGGAATGAGGCGCTTCGCCATGCGGAGCAGTGTGCGCTGGTCGACGGGGTGGGCGCCTGCCTGAAGCGCTGCTGCCCGCTGTGGGGCAGTGATGTCGTAATGAGGGTGACGCGTGCCGGTGTGATACCAGCAGCGCTTGATGCCGATCGACGCGGCGAACATGTGCAGTTCATCCAGCGTATCAGCGGACATGTGGACGCGCGGGCGGCCCTGCCACTCTATGCTGGCGTCATCCACGTAGACGGCCATGAACGGCTTTGCTCAGTCCACCAGCGCAAGCCTGAACTGGTCACCAGCGGCTGGCTGGGCACGTGCGGTGGCGGACTGCATCCACCGCGTCATCTCGGCCGATCGGTGCGAGAGCGAGTTCGATACGCCGCGATCGCGCGCTTTCACGCGCGCGCTGTAATCAAACGCCATCGAGTCGGCCGACGCTATCCAGTCGTACATCTTGAGTTCCGACAGGCATGCCCCCTTCACGCCGAACATGTGCAGCCGCGCACCAGCCGGCAGGCGACCCTCCAGGCCCGCCAGAATCGCATACAAGCCGTGTCGTGGATGTTTCAGGTCCCGTCGGCAAACGGATCCGAGTCCGATCAGCGCCGGCGGAGCCAACCATGGCTCCCATCGGCTCCAGACTTCCAGCAATAGATCTAGGCTGCGCAGGTAGTCCGCCACCGACCAGCCCTGCAGCACTGGCACCGGTGGCCGGATCAGGTGACGGACGACGTCGTGACCGCAGGTTCGGGCCAACTCGCTTTGCCACGCATAGACGACGCGCAGCACTCCCTCGAGCAGCGTGGCCGTCGCGTCGATTCGGTAATCGATAGTGTCTTGGTCCCGTGCGATGTCTGGCTCACAGCACAGATCCGGCTGGGACCACCACGATGCACCCGACAGCGTCGCGAGCTCGACGTATTGCTCGTAGGTCCAAGGGAAGATACCAGCCATCCCCGGCTGTCTGCCCTTCGCGAGCCAGAGCATCATTGCCGTGTAGCCGGCGCTATCGAGCGCGAAATCCAGTTCAGTCAGGTCCGTCGCCTCAGGGAACGTGAACGCACAGCGCCGGGCGTTCCAGAACGCGCTGGCCGACACCATGGCAGCGTAGCCATGGTTGAAAGCGTGGAACGCAAGCTTACCGCCGCGGTGCGGAATGCCGACGCGCACGAGCAAGCCATCCGCTATGTTTGCATTACGCTGAAGTAGTGGCATGCCCGGCGGCTGGCGCACAGGCTCCTTCAAACCTATCGTCATACCGGATGGGAGTCGGCCGGATGATCGTCCGAAGCGTGCTCGCGCGTCACCGTGGCGGACATGCCGGGCGGCAGCATGATGCAGGTCGGAAAGAATCCGCCTTGACTGCGAACATGTTCAGCCTGCTCCCGCAGCATGTTCGAATAGCGTTCGTACGCGAAGACGGGAAAGTCTGCCGGCACCGTGAGAAACACCACGTCGCCCCCTCGCGCGCCTTCGATCTTGATCGCTTCAATGTGCTCTTTCATGGGACCTTCGTCTCTATCCGGGACCGTCAATCTGAATCGGTGCTGTCCGGCTCCTCGCCGGCGAACAGCGGCAGGGATTCGCCATTGCACAGCGCGTCGATGCGCGCGCTCTTGACGTCAATTCGGTGCTGCAGGAACTCGCGGGCCGCGCGCTCCATCTCGCGCATATCGTCCACTGCGGACATCAGCCGGCTGCCGGCCAACACATCGTCGAGGAACTTCTTGTTCTTGCGGCACACTGCCTCGAACGCTTCGCAAACCGTTCGCGAACGGTTCATGACGGATACCAGATGGCTTTCCAAAGGCGTCAGGTCGGCCGCATTACGCAGCAGCATGGCCGACACGATGGCCATGTGCTCACTGATCGCCGACTCGACCGAGCGCACGATTGCCATTTGCTCAGCCGTGCGCGGGTCGCGCTCGGGCTCGGCGGACAGTCCCAGCAGATAGTCGGCGCTGACGTTGTACGCGAGCGAGGCCTTCACCAGGAAGCCCTTGGGCATCTTCGCCTGCCCGCCTTCGATCTTCGACAGCGGCGCCGAGTTCTTATAGCCGAGCTTCTTCGCCGCGTCTTTCTGGTCGAGCCGGTTTAGCCGCCGGGCGGATATCAGGCGCTCGCGCACGATCTCGTCGCCCGTGTCCGCCGGCCGGAACACGCGTGCTGTCGGCCGGGCATTCCCAAACCAGACTGAATCGATGTTGAGCGGCGGCTTGGACACGTTTCGCTCCGTCACGCGGTAATGCAGCGATAGACGCCGCGGCGCACCAGATCGATCCGGCCAGCGCGGCTTTCGAGATCGATCAGGTTACGGCTGGCCGTGCGCACGATGTCCGTACGTTCGAGTTCCGGCAGGTCGGCACCCCAGACCGCGTCAATCGCGTCCCGGATGTCGACCGGCAAGAACTCGTCGCGCTTCTGCATCGCCGCAACGCCGGCATCAATTACGTGTTGGGGAATATCTTTGCCCCGGGCAATCATTGGCGAATCTCCTTTGTTACCGCCGCGGCGAAGCTGGCGAGTTTTGTGCACTTGATCATCTGGCGACCATGGCGCTCGGTTGCATAGACGACGTTATCGGTGTGCGGATCGCCGGCGCGCATTGGTCGGTTCTCGATCTTCAGCACCACGCGAAAGCCGCCTCGGCCATCTGTGTACGCGGTGTTGATCCTGATTTCGTTGGGCTTCATCAGGTACCCGTCGGCAGGGTGTAGTCGCCATCCGGGCGCGGGCGCAAATGTGTCATGCCTTGATAACGGTCGCGGTCATGGTTATAGCGGCGGCGGTCGAACGCGCGCGGGCCCGACTCGACCTCGCACTCGTCCATGCTCACGCCGTACAGCTCGGCGAGTTCACCGGCGTCGAGATGGCGCGTCTTTCCCGTGGCCCGTTCTGTCACGGGCCCGGGATGCAGAACGTAGAGACGCCTTGTCGCGTTCAGCATGGAACCTCATCCGGTACCGTCTCGCCGAATTTCATCGCTACAAAGCAGCGCAAACCCGCCGTTAGACCGTCAGGTCCTCCGATCGCTATCGAATCATCCAGACTGATCCCAAACCACTCCCGCCCCGGCACCGGTTCGCCGTCATGTGGCGGGTAGAATTTCGCGATGCCCAGGCCCTCGCGATCAAAGATTGGCCACGCCTGAAGAACGTTCGTCGACGGCTCAAACGCTACGTAAAATCGCGCCCCGTTGTCGCTCTTCCCCAGCACGAACACCCTGCCGGGTCGCATCTCGCACATTTCCGGCGGGTGTTCGATGCCCTCGGCGCGCGCAACCCAGTAATCGAGTAGTGCCCCGGTCAGTTCCGCAACTTTCACGCCGGTACCTTTAAGCCGCATGACGGTTGTGAAATCCCGTAGTGGATGCGGAACTGTCCGATTCCCAACGCACCCAATACCGCAAGGGTCACAACAACCAGGCCAATGGTGGCCAGAAGTTTTTTCATCAAAATCCCCTACTTGCTTCGCTCAATGAAAAGAGACGCGGAAATTTGGCGTGGAACCGACTGAGCAGCTCCGCGTCGCTCTGCCGAGTCCGTTCGGCCCATGCTGCTTGGCCATCGCACCAACTTGCCAGTCCCTTGATCGCCACGTGCTCCGGGTGGTCTGGCGCGACTTCGGCCCGCGAGGCTTCCTCCACCATCCATTTCGGCGCGACAACGCCATGCCACATGGTCGGCGTCGTATCACGCGGCGCTGGGATAGCCCGCTTGATGAGGACATCAAGCAGCGCGCTAGTCACGCAGCCTCACCGCGAACACTCACTTGCACCGGCGCACCGAGCAGTTCGCCGATGATCGTGCGATCCTCTGTCGCATTGGCCGCGTCTAACTCGGCCATCTGCTTCGGCGTGAAACCATCCGGGTAATGCGACGGCTCGGTTTCGTACTCGATCTCGACGATCATCTTCAGCTTTGCCATTTCTACGGAGCCTTCTTCACGTATTCAAACAGGCCATCAAACTGCCGGTGCGGCACGACGCCGATTTCGTCGGCCACCATCCGCTCGAGCAACCGCTTGGCCTGCGCCCAGCCGATTCGGCAGACGCGCTGCACCCGCGCGATCGACGCGCATTCGAATTCCTCGACCACGCGGACCGCATCCGGATAAACCTCGTCATCGCTGCGCTCGGTCATCAGTTGCTCCTCTCGTGCTCGGGGATGTAAATCCACAGGATCAGCCTCGTCTCTTCGACAAGCTCGACCTCGCTGAATCCGTACATCGCTTCGAACTGCGGCCGCCCCATATCGTGCACACCGAACCCGCTGAACTGGTGGTGGCGAGGGCATAACGGGCATGTCCTGTAGTGGCTTGCACGCATCTTTCCCTGCCCGGTTCGCTGGTGATGCACAAGGGCGGGCGTTTCGCCAAGACCTAACCGTCGACATGCGGCACAACCAAGGCGCTGCACGCGACCCATGTAATCCCGTTCTGCCTTAGTCGCCGCTCGCTTCGCCATGGATCGCATTATAGGCATATATTAGCCATATATGCATAGTCTCAATCGAAAAAAGACAGGACGCCATCAAGGAATGCCTGTTCATTCACGCTGCGCTTAAGCCAGTTGACCGATTCGGTCGGAAAGAACTCACCGATTACTGCCGGGTAGAGTTCCTCGTGAAGCTGTTCAAAATCTGCCTGGTCGAGTTCATCGTACGACCATGAGCGCGGCATACGCAGGATGCGACCGGTCGCGCGGTCTATCGTCTCGACGACAAACGATGTCTTCAACGTGAGATGCCTGCGGAGCGCTTCCATATGCTCAAATCGCTCTTGCGCCTCATATACGAAACGCAACAAGCCAAATACCCTTCGATGGTGCCGACCGTTGCGCGGCTTGCGGAATTCTGCTGAAACGACATCGCCGTGCTTCCATCGCTGTTGCGCTACTGTCTTTATGTCAGTTGTCGTCGACGGCACGAGCGTGAAGTGCGCGTGGCCAGGCGGCTTGAATACAACCCAATCGATAACCGGCATCAGAAAAGCTCTACCTGTACGAAATTCACCAAGCCCCCGATCTTTGCCGCGCCAATGGCTGCAAGGTATTCCTTGGCGTGGCCGATTACCTTTGAAGTCTCGCTGGCTTTGAGCGCCTCTCCGAGGTGCACCCTCAGAGACGCCAGTTGCTTTTCAGCAGCGTCAAATTTTCCATTGGCGCTATGAACTTTGTGCCAATGCAGGTGGATGCCGATGATCGCGGACCTCCCAAACGCCGGCGACTTGGCGTGGTTGGCTTTGGTGAGAGCAACGCGGTGTGCAACGTATGCTGGATCAGACTGCTTGGCTTTGATTCCGTCGGCGCGGCGGCGTCGGTAGTCTGGATCCTGATGCAGCGCTCGTGCGACCATTGCCTTTGCTTCAGCGAGCGCGGGATTCTCAGCATACATACGCCTTTGCGTCGCATGTATCTTCGCGCGGATGACGGGATCCTTATTCATTGCGCGCAGCCTGTCGCGCAACACCTTCCGAACCTCTGTTCGCTGCGATTGCTGCCTTACGCGTTCCGCGTGCTTCTTTTGATTCTCGGGGTCACTATGCCACCGACGCCTAGCTTCGGCCTGATTCGCTCGATATTCCGGTCGCTCCCAAGTCCGCTTCAGGATCGCAGCGCACTGGGCTCCGTAAGTCGGTTCCTGCGCACGGCTTCTTGCTATTGCGCGCAATTTCTCGCTTACTTCCGGGCGGCGTTTTATAGCGTTCAACATCTCGCGACGCTTAGGCGCGTGCAGCGCACGGATCTCGTCCGTCAAGACGGTTCCTTCGCCTCCCCTCGTGAGATTCAATCCATGCTTGCCATTCGCGGTGTGCAGCGTTTGAATCCAGTGAATCTCCCTTGCAAGAGCGGCAGCATCCGCCATTTGAGGCGTGTCGGCGTTGCATTGCTCGAGAATCTCAAGGGCGAAGCAACTGGTGCCATGCGCACGCGCGCTCCTGTGGATGTGACTGGCCGACCTTTCTCGCATATGCCGACGAAATCTCCTCATTGGATTTCGTGACTTTCCTACGTAGCGAATCAGCCCTGTGTGCGGATGACCTTCTTTAGTGAACTTGATTCCATAGACGAACGAAGCGTGTTCGCCATCGCCGCTTATCAGCGCACCATGCCGAGCCGCGAGCAGGCGCCCTGTGTCCGCATCCACCTTCATGACGGGAGCCGCCGAAGTCCGGTCGCGAGTGATAGGGGCGGCAACGATTAGCGGAGGGATGGTCAAGCAGCCTCCTGCTTTTCGTGGGGTTTGAGCGCGCTCTCGATCTCGCGGAAGCGGTCCACACCCCAGCGAATCTGTCCCACAATGCTTGTCAGTTCCTTTACCGTGGTGCTTTCCTGCGCGAGCGCAATCATCGCGTCGAGCTTGCTGCTCATCTTGCGGATGTTGGCTGGATCGGCCTCCATGCCGACGACCGCAGCCAGGTCGCGCAGCATGTCCGAGCACTCGCGCTCCTGTCCCTTGAGTTCCGCGGCGCGGCGCTCTTTCAGGCGAAGCAGGTCCTGCTCGAGTGTCCCCGCCTGGATGGCGATATCGTGTTTGAGCCGCTCGAGCCGGTGTGTGGTCTGATTCAGATGGTCTTGCACCGCCGCCGCGATTACCTCGCCGAACTTCTCGCGCACCTTCCTGACGGCGAGGTATTCGTTGAGATCGCGCTTGCTGTGTTCCTCCATATAGGCCTGACGCTCGTGGTCGCGCCGCTCACCGTCCATCACCAGCTTCAGCCAGAACGACCGCGGCAGCTCGGGGCACTTCGAGAGGGTAGGCGCCTTCAGCGTGCGCCAGCCATCGTCGCCGCGCACCATCAATCCGGCGCCCTTCGGGATGTCGTCTTTTTTCAGCAACCCCGCCGGACACACGAAAACGACCCCGCTTGCATACGCGAGATAGTCGGTGTACTTGCCTTTCGTCACATCCGCGCGAAAGTCAGAGACGGACACCTTGCACTCGTAAGCGAGAGGCGTGAAACGCGAGAAGCTGCACGGCATTGTGTAGACGTCGGGCCGCGTGCTGCCGGCGGCACCTAACTGCATGTCGACCCAGACGCGTCGATCCGACAGGCCGCGGAGGTGACCGGCGAGATCGTGCGCGAGATCATCATGTTTCCAGTTCATTCGCATAGTCCGTAAATCGATGAACACGCCGTCACGGCGCGACCGCTCCGAGTCGTTGCGCTGCGATTCGCTGGAACCCCATCAGGATCTCGCCGGCGCGAAACGCATATGCCGGTACCCGGGCAACGCGCCGCACGTCGCCGGTGACACACCAGAACGTGACAGGCTGGCCACGATGACTTCCGCTGGTGTATGTCTCGACGAGCCCCAATTCAAGAAGGTCGGCCAGAACTTTTGCAGCGGCCGGCGGCGAAAATTGCATCGTACGGGCCAGCTTCGTGACACTCATCGGGCCGTCGCGCTCAAGAGTGGCAATGCTTTGCGCGCGCGACCATTCGTCATTCAGCACCATGCCGACGGTGCCATTGCTGCGTACTCGCTTCACATACCGCTCAGCGTCCGTGACCGGATCCGGTTGTAGTTGCATGATCGTCCCCCTTAGCACTCAGCCACTTCGGCTTGGCCATCCTGCAACGCCTCGGCCATGTGCTCCGCGATCGCCTCGCCGAGCAGATCGACCCTACGGTCGAGGTCTTCGGGGGTGAGCGACGGCTCGTCTCCGAGCGAGTTTTCGGCGAGGCGAAGCACCTCTTCGTCGCCATTCAATTCTGCGAACATCAGAAACTTGAGCGTCCGGTACCGCGTGGCGTCGCTCGGGCCATTGAGCAGCGCGAGCAATTGCGCCGCGCGTGCACCGCGACTGGTCGGCAAGCGCGAACCACCGGCCTGCGTTACGTTGATCTCGTCGCAATTGGCCCCCGCTTCGTTGAGGCGGTACAGAAGACCATCGCTTTGCAACCAGCCATCGACAGGAAAGCTATTCAAATCCCGCATGGGTTTCGTCCTTAAAAGTCTTCGTATTTCCAACCGCCGCCGTCTTTCTTCTTCAGCTTGGTCACCTTCACCATGCGCGCGATCGGCAGCACTTCGGCGCACAGCTTGATCTTCAACTGCCCCTTGTCACTCGTGTATCCGCCCTTCGTTTCGTGGATTTCGAGTGTGTCGTCCGCTGCCATTACAAGGAAATCGACCTCGTACCATGTCCGGTCGGCAAGCCGCACCTTGATCGCGTGGAACTTCCACCACTTGATCTCCCCCGCCTGTATCCGCTGATCGAGCATCGCGGCATAGGCGGCTTCGGTGTCGTTCATCACGTCTTTCGGCAGGCGCCCTTTTGCCTGCCAGCGCTCCTTGCTTTGGTGCGCGCGCAGCACCTTCGCGTCCTCGGCAGACATCGCCGACACCACTGGGGATTCGCTTGCCTTCGGTTTTGGTTCTTGCGCGACAGGCGTCGAGCGACGGCGCAGTAACTCTTCGTACTGCTCAGGCGTCCATCGAACCGAATTTCCCATCACTCCGTCTCACGCATAGTATATGCATATATGGCTACATCTGGAAAAGACTTTTTAATCGCTTTTCGTCCCACTCGCGCCGCGCCGTCTCGCGATCAGGATCAACCTGAACGAACTTCCGGCATTCACGCTCGACCGTCGCATTTCGAAAGCGGCCAATGAAGTCGTCCTTTTTGCAGTGCGCCAGACCGACACGCGCATGCTCCTTGAATTCGTTCGGATCGCCGAGGTTCTCGCACGCTATGCACTGACACATGATGTCCGCCTTTTCAAGAAGTCCTTGATGCTCACGATCGCTTCTTCCGCGGCAGCATTGCTCGGTCCGGCCGCCGCCAGTAGTGGCACGGCGTTGCCTGTTTCGAGCAGCACCTGCATGGGGCTCCCTGCATCCGGTGATGCGAGCAATCGATCCGCGTACTCCGCAGTCAACTGCCCCTTCTGCACGGCAACATTCACTGCCTGCGCACGCTCGAGCGGACTCTTGCCCAGCGTGGCGGTCCACCGAACTGGGCGCCGCTGGTCCCTCGCGTCCGATACAGCTTTCGCATACGCTTCCTTGAACGCCATACGCGCAGGAATATCTTCGCCGGCTTTGAGCAATGGAAGAGCGATTCCCCAGGCGCGAGTCATCTCTTCCGTCCACACGACAGTCGCATCTTCATCACGCGGCAACATCGCCCACGCCTCCTCGACCCCAGGGCGCCCGTCATCGATGCGCTGGATTACATCGGACGGCGTCAGCACACCGCGAATCTCGCGACGACAGCGCACAAGCGCGCGCAACACGGCAGCATCGGGATAGCCGTCAAGGTCAGAGACGAAGACGGCCGCGGCGGCCGGCGAGAACGTCCGCCCGCATAGTTCGGCCGTGACGGCAACAGCTTGGATCACCTCACTGCTAGGCATTACCTGCCTCCTGCGCTTCGCGTGCCTGCGCTTCGGCGATGAGCGGGCCGAAAGCGTTCATGTTCGTCTGCGTCCGGTCGACCTGCGCCGCCTCGGCCGCCGTCACCTGTCGCTGCGTCGCCCATTCCGTCCGGAGCTTTTCCGCTTCGAGCGTCATGGCACCGACCGAATGCCCCTTTTGGACGTAGAAGCGGTTGTTGTGCGCGACATAGAACCGAGCGATGTGCGGAGCCTCCTCGCGTGGCACCCGCTTGACGAAATTGAGCAACTGGGCATTTACGGTCGCGTTGCGAACCGGCGGTGTGCCATATCGGACTTCGTATGCCTCGGCATAGGCCGCCCATGCCGCCGACGTATCCGGCGTCGATTCGCCTTTCGCCTCGCCCTTGCCTTTCGCAGCAGCGGCCTTCTTCGCTTTTTTCTCGCCGGGCGCCGGGACGGCGGCCGGAAAAGGGGTGGGCTCTGGTTCTGGCTTAGGCTCTGGTTGTGGCTCCGGCTCAGGCTCTGGTTTTCGATATGGTTCGGAAAGGGTTAAAAAAGGGTTCAGCAACGCCGCCTTAAAACGCGGCTCCCATTCCTTCATAGACCGCGCCAGCAAAGGCTTCACACCACAATCGTCGGGCACCTTGAGGAAGAGCTTTTCGGCTGCCTTCACGACATTCGGGTTTTCGAACTGATTCCACTTCAGGAACATGTGGATAAAGACCCATTTCGACACTTCGTCACGGGTAGCGAAACCCTTCTCTGAAAGGTTCGCAAACGCTTCGGATACCCTTCCGAAAGACCACCTCAGATCGTCCGCGACGTATCCGTCTGGCAACCTGAAACAGCCCAGCATGCTCGTGTGTGGTGATGTGATCAGATAGGCCGCAAGAGTGCGACCATCGTCTGTCAAAGACTGAATGGTTTGACTCGACCAGAAGGTCGAATGTAACTTTCCGTACTCGCGCATTAGGCCGCCTCGCTCATTTCCTCAGGGCCGAAGACGGGCGGCATCGACATATTGAGTCTAGCCCGATTCGACTCGGCCATGATCTGTAGATCGGCAAGCCCTGGAAAGTGCGGACTATCAGGCTCCTGCGGCAACCACGCGCGCGTGACATTGGCTTTGCTATGCACCCACAGGTGGCACGTTCGACACAGCAGCACCAGGATCGCCGGGTGCGCCCGAAGCGCCGCGATCTGGAAGCTCCACACGTGATGGAGATGGAAAGTCGGCTCTGTCGCGCGGTCGACCTTGCGCCAGTCCTTACCGCAGTTGCGGCAGCAGGCGTTATCGCGCGCCCATACATAGCGGACAACCGCTTTCCATTCGGGGGAGCGGTAGAACTCCTGACGCTCTGGCGTTGCGCCACCGGCCCACCGTGGGTTTGCTTCGGGCGGCTGGCCCTTGAGCCAATGCTGACCGTTACGGAGATACGGCACCGCACCGCGCGCAACGGAAGCGGCGCGTACCTTCGCGATGCTCGCGGGCTTGTGCTTGTGGCCGGCGAAAGCACTGCGCTCGCCCTTCTTGAATTGCTGGGCCGCGTACGAGCCCCGCGCACGTGTCTCGATGTTAGCGGCGCGTAGCCAATAGTGAACCGTCTTCGGATCGCGCTCATAGAGCCAGCCGATGTCAGGGCATGTGAGGCCCAGCTCGGAGTAGAGATATGTAAGCCGCTCGGCGTTCGGGCGCGCATAGCGCGATTTCGTCGCACTCATGCCGTCGCCCCGAGGTCCTCGAAGTCGAACAGGTCGGGCATTGACGCTTCGCGCTCAGCGGCGACGCAATACTGCAAGCCGTCCCGGAAATATGCTTCATTCAGTTCGACCGCTCGACCACGTCGACCCAACTTCATGGCTCTGACTGGCACGGTCATCAATCCGCCAAAGGGGTCAAACACGAGATCACCCTTGTTGCTGTATCGATCGATCAAACGATCCACGATATCGAACTGGATCGGACAGACGTGCTGCACCAGATTTTTCTGCGCCTGCTCACCGTTGAGCGTCCGCATCCGATTGATATCGTGCCAAACGTCCGGGTGGTGGCTACCCGGCGCGACGGACATGAAAGTCGACGGCAGTGCGCCGCGCGCATCCAACTCTTCCGCAAGGCGCACATGTTGCCTGTAGTCGTAGATCGTCTCGAGAGTATGCTTGGTGAAGACCTTCCCGATCTGATCGGCCCCATAGCCGGAAAGCTCGTCAGCTGTCAGGTAGCGATTCCCACTTGACCGCCACAATGCATGCGCGTCGATCTGCCAGTGCCCGCGCGAATAACCTTTCTCCAGTCGAGCGACCTCGCCGAAGGCGCCATCTGCGGCTTCTTCGAATTCCGGGTCATCAGCCAGGAACACCCGGCCATCGGCGAGTACCACACGATCGAGCTTGCCCTTCTTCACCGGCACATCGGCATAACCCTTCGAGCGGTCCGTCTGCGGCTTGCGGAACAGCAGGACATACTCGGGCGAACCGACACCCATCTTCGTGCCGTCCTTGCATTGCTCGGACCACCCGAGGCGGTAGGTCTGGTTGTTCTCGCGCACGACATCAGTCACCACGGTGACCATGCCCATATAGTCGAAGCCGTGTTTCTGGCAATGAAATATCGCTTCCGCATGGAACGGACTGACCGTAGGTGCACCGGTCCCTGCGACATTGCCAAATACGATCCGATCCTTAACGTGGCAACAGTACAAACGACCCGGCTCCAGGACACGCAGTAGATGCGGGGTCAAAAAGTCCATCTGCCGCCAGAAGTGCCCGTTGCTCTCGGTGTGGCCAAAGTCGTTATAGCTTTCCGAATATTGGTATAAGTTCCCAAACGGGATCGAAGTGACGATCTGGCCCACCGAGTTCGTTTCCATCAAGCGGCACTCTTCGACGCAGTCGTTGTTCGCCACAAGGTACATATCGCCGCGCTCTTCGCGACGAGTTATGCCGATGGACCGGCTCAATTGCTCTTCAAGACCGGTGGTGGAGAGCCCGTGCTCCCTGATAATTTCGCTCATGCGCGTACGCAAGCGGTCATCCTCGGCCCACTTCCCCTGCAGGCCCGCGAGGATCTCGCGCTCCGTCTCCGTAAAGATGATGTGAATTTCGACGCCATGCACCTGACCGAATCTGAAGATCCGGTGAATAGCCTGAATGAAATCGTTGAAGCGGTAGTCGATACCGGTGAAGATCGCCTTGTAGCAATGCCGTTGGAAATTGCAGCCGGAGCCAGCGATCTCCTTTTTGGTCGAGAGGTACTGGTATTTCCCATCGCTGAAATCGATGATCGCCTGCTCGCGGGCATCAAGGTCTTGCGATCCGTACACGCTCACGGCCGCCGGCAGAGCCGCTTTAATGGCGTGCCGCTCATCCTCGAGGTCGTGCCAAAGGATGTAATGCGAGTCGGGGTCTGCGCGAACGATTTCGAGCATCTTCGCGACGCGAATGTCGATGCTCTCGCGCTTTTCGGCAGCAGCATCTTTCAGCCCGATCGCGGCATCCTTGATCAATTGACCCTGACCGTCTCGATCGAACTGTCCGCCGAGCTCGCGCACCTTGACTTCGTGATAGCGAACCTGCATCGGTGGAAGTGCGTATCCGTCGTCGGAATACCCGAGGTCGGACGGCTTCTGGACGAAAATCGCCCAGCTATGCAGCCACACGAAAAACTCTTGTTCCATATGCGGGTAGAGCGTGAGGTTTCCGGCCTTTTCGCTATCGCGCTGGAAAAATCTGGTGAGGGCATGCCCCGTATCCATCACACCAAGGAAGCCGGCGTAATGGATCAGTTCCTTGAAACGGTTGGGGCTCGGCGTAGCCGTAGCGACGAAGCGATACTTGACGCCATCGAAGAGCGTCAAGAACTCCTGATAGGTCTTAGAGCCAAAACTTCGAAGGACGCTGGCTTCGTCCAGCGTCGCGGCGATGAACAGATTCGGGTCCAGTTTCCCGTCCCGGATCGATTCGTAGTTGGTCAGGTAAATGACGTCGTCGCCTTCGATCTCCTCGGCGCGCCGGATGAACTTCAGCTTGACGGCATACTCGCCCTGGAAGCGCTCGACTACCTCGCGGAAGAATTCTTGCCGCACCCCCAGCGGGATCACAATAAGGCAACGTCCGCCGACGAAACGCATGATTAACCGCATGATCTCGATCTGCGTCGAAGTCTTGTGCAGACCGAACGCGGCGAAGATCGCGCGACGTCCGCCCTTCAGCGCCCAGCGCACGATCTCGCGGGTGTGCGGTTTCAAGTGCGGATTTACGTCTGCGATAGCGACGTCGAAGCCGTGCGCCACTGAGAACTTGAACTTCCCTTCAAGGAAAGCTCTGTACTCGTCGGCGTAACCGAGGTTTGATTCAGACATCTATTTCTCCGCGCGATCAAGAGAGGGGTGAACCCCTCGCCGACAGTTCGAGGTGTGGACCTTGCGGACACCACTCCCCTCTTGATCGCGCACTATCGGCAGCAGATTCCCGGATGCGGTTCAGAACATTCGGGGGCTAAGGACTAGTGCGAGGCTCGCAATATGGCTCATGTATGCATATATGGCTACACTGGCGCAAGCGAATGGCCGCCAACTTCTCTATGCAGGTGCTCACGACATCGCGAGCGTTCCGTGTGGTACGGCCAGTGTTCGTCGACTCGGCATGCAGGCCTTCCGCATATCGTGCACGGCACGACGATGCGATCCTGAGCCTGCGCATCCTCGATCAGCACCATCTCAATGCTCTGCCCGTCGCCTGTCATCGCGTGGCACTCGTCATCGAGCATCGCCCGGAAGCCTGGGCGCACGCGCGGCGCGCCGTAGTAATCACCGCGCGCGAGCGCCTCAATACCTCCCCGCAGGATCTCGATCGCGCCGGCGTCGTCCGCTTCCTCATAGGAGCCGACAAACGCCGCGACGCGAGGCCCGGAGTCGGTCGTCCAGTGCTCGAGGTGATCATCGAGCCGGACGACCGCGCCGGGCGGCAAGAAGACTTCAACGACGTCATCCCCCTGGAATGCCGCGAGGGACGTAGTGCCACCATTCAGCGTGACCAGATAGACAAAGCCGGTGGCATCCCGATGGCTATCGACACATGGCGCCCAGCCGTACAACTCACATTTGCGCGTGTTTCCGGTGCCAACCACTTGTTTCAGCGGATCGCGTTTTTCCGTCAGCAACATCGCCGAAGCGAGCGCTTCGATAGCGAAGCGATGCGACATGACAGAATCCGGGACATCGATATTCCCCACCTGCCGCAGGCCCGCGCGCTCACTTCCGGAGGTCAAGCTATTGCTCCGTGCGCCTCAGGCGCCGGAATGCATGCCACTGCGCCCACTTCCAGCCCGCACTCGGGTGGCTGGCCACCTGTTTTCAATTGCAAAGCATCCGCTTCCGCTTGGAGTCTCTCGACGTCGGCCTGAAGTGCCTTCAGAGCATCGTCTTCGACTCTTATCAATGCGTCATAGAGCTTTTGCAAAGTCCCCGACAACGGTTGACGCGTGTAGCCCATCAGGATCTTCTGCACCGTGTTGCGCGGAACTCCCGCTAGATCCGCGAGCACCCCGCGCTTTCGCTTGAAGTGCTTCTCCGCCAAGCGTTTGACGGCTTCCAGCTGCGATTCTTCTGCGCTCTCTCCCACGGTCACACCCTCACAAAGATCGATTATTCAGCTTATGGTATGCACATCTGGCTACATTTGCAAGACTGCAACAGTCTGGACCGCGCCATATTCGGCTAAAAGTTGCTTGCATGGCTAAATCTATTAGATTAGACTCCTTTTCAAATGCAGCACAGGCTTTACAAATGCATCACTGGCTTAACAAAGGCCGCCTACACCCTTAACAACCACATAGAGGTCGAACATGACAACAACTACTCTTCGAGGCAGGCAAGTCCTCGCCGCGCGCTTGAGCGAGTGGATGGATGGCCACGTTCAGCTTTACAACCAGAAACGGCTCGGAGATATTTCAGGAGCCGGCCAGACGACTATCGGGCGCATCCTCCACGGGCAGGTGGCATGCTCGGTGGACGTGATCCAAAAAATCGCGGATGCATTTGGCCGTGACATGGGCGATCTGTTGCGCGACGATCCGGAGCGAGGTGGGATCGATTACGAACGGGATCGGTATGCGCGCATTCCTTCGTATGAGAAGGCCCGCGTCGAGGCCTTTATCAAATCGGTCATCGCAGAGTACGAGTACAAGGTAGCCCAGGAAGCTGTTGGCGATGCAACGCGCGCTGCAGCCCTGCAGCAGGCGGAAGCCGATCCTCGGCGAGTTCGGCGCACTGGTCCGAAACCGACAGTCGTCAAGGCCAGCCCGGCACTCCCACCCGCCAAGAAGCGAGCCGCCAAATAGGCCGCCACCCATTTCGGTTCGAGTCGCCCCGTATCGCAAGGCCCACCATCTTAGGTGGGCTTTTTTTATGCGTAACGTATTAACGCGAAAGTTCATTTGCCTGCTTGCTTGTGTATGCGTATGTGGCTAATATAGCCGCAAACGTCACAAGGAACAAGTGCAATGTTGCGACATCTTCGACAGATCATCTTCATGGCCCGGCTTGTCTGGCACGAGTCCGATCTTCGCGGCATAGACATCTCGATCCGCCAATTGGAAGCAGAACGCGCAGCGCGCGTGCAGCGGATCGCGGCGCTCCATCGCGGGCGGATAACCGGCGTTGATCTGTGAGCCGCCTCGAATTCCTTGCCGGTCGAAAGACTGGTATTGGTGGCTCCGACGCCGGCCCTATCGTCGGGCTCCCGGGCTTCCGTACGCGGGTGGGAATCTATCTCTCCAAGGTTGCGACCGAATCGCCTGATGACGAACCCAACGAGCGAACATACTGGGGTCGTGTGATCGAACCGGTAATTGCCGACCGGTTCGCCGAAGAGCACGGCATCGATATCGTGCGGTCGCCGCCCACCGCGCGGCATCCCGAGCACCCTTGGATGATTGGCAATCTCGACGCCACCATCCCCAGCGAAAAGCCGGGTGTGCTGGAGATCAAGAATGTCGACAAGCACATGGCGCGGCTTTGGGGCGAGGAAGATAGCGACGACGTTCCGCTTTGCTATGTCGCGCAGTGCGCGTGGTACATGGCCGTTATGAACTACAGCTACGCGCGCTTGGCCGCGCTGTTTGGTGGGAACGACTATCGGGAATTCCACATTGAGCGCGACTTCGAGCTCGAGGCCCTGCTCATCAGCAAGTGCCGCGACTTCTGGTTTAACCACGTGCTCGCCGGCGTTCCACCGCAGCCCGAGACGAACAGCGACATAGCCTCGATCTATCCGATCGATGACGGCGGAAAGGTCGAGATCGACCAGCGCGTCTTCACGCTCGTCTCGAATCTCAAGGCGGCGAACGTGCGCGCCGAAGTGATCGCCGCCGAAATCGAAGCCTACGAGATCGGAATCAAGTCCTATATGGGCGAGCGCGCGACGTTGACGCACCGCGGCCGCCCTGTCATTACCTGGAAGACCAGCAGCACCGCCCGCTTCAATATCGACGGGTTCCGCCGCGCGCATCCTGAGCTGGCGGAGCAATTCACACAGTCCACCAAGAGCCGCATTTTCCGGCTTAAATGAGGAACGATCCATGAGTGCTACCCAATCCGCCGCGGCGGCTATCAAGGCGTCTTCGCCGCAATCTGAGTTCGGCTTCCCGGACTCTCCTGCCGCATCGCTCGCGAAAGCATCGGTCGATGCGCGCCATCTCATGGCGATGCGCCGGCCGCGCAACCTTGAGCAGGCCTGCCAGAAGATCATCCAGGAATGCAAGCGCCCTCGAGTCGCGAATGACAAGCGCACGTGGTATTTCCACCCGATCACTGGCGAAGGCCTCGGGATCGGCTTCGTTGAATTGGCGATCCGCTGCTTGACGAACATCCTGGTCGAGACCGAGTTGATTGCCGACGATGACGCCCGGGAGACGCGCCTCGTACGCGTGACCGACCTTGAGGCGAACGTGACGTATCCCATCGAGTTCCCTGTTACCAAGACAGTTGAGCGATTCCAGCCTGCGCTCGACGGCTCGTTCGCGTCGGTCCGTACCAACGCCGCCGGCCGTCCGGTGTATGCACTGCCGGCCAGCGACGATGACATGCTGAACCGCCGCGCGGTGCTGACGTCCAAGGCGATCCGGTCGCTTGGGCTGAAACTCGTTCCGAGCGATATCCAGGCGGAAGCGCGAGAAACGATCCGCGCCGCGCGCGAGGTGGAGATCAACAAGGATATCGACGGCGCGCGCAAGCAGATACTCGACGCACTTGAGCGACTGGGCATCAACGCCGAATCGCTCGAGCTGTACCTTGGCCATGGCGCCGACGCGTGCACCGCCGCTGAAATCGTCGAGTTGCGCTGCACCGCCGACTTCCTGCGCGACGGTGAGATCAGTTGGCAATCCATCATGGATCGCCGGGCGCCGCAATGGTTTGACGCGCCGACCACCGACGGCAAGGCGAAAGCTGCGGACAAATCCGAACGCAAAGGCTCGGCGGAGCGGATCAAAAGCGCCATCGTGGGTGTCGTCGCGCACAAGCACGCAGACGCGGAGCCTTCTCCCGCGACGGCCGCGCCCACCGGTCCCGCGCTCGACGTAGCGCCGTCCATTGAAGCCATCAACCAAATGGCCGCCGATGCGGTCCACGAGGCACAGGATCCGGAACCCGCCATGCAGCAAGCGGAGCCAGTTTCGCAAGCCGTGGAACAGATCGCCTCCGCTGAACTGGCCAACATCACACCGCGCACGACCCGCGTTCGGCCCACCCGCCAGACAACGGCGCAATTGAACCTGGCCTGACGCGTCTATTCGCACGACGGAATCTAGCCATTTACGCATACACAAACCACAAACGGATCACACCATGCGCCTAACAGGCCTCGACATCACCGATATCCTCGCGATCCATCGCGCTCAACTGACCATTGATAAGCCGATCCTTCTGATCGGCGCCGAGAACGGCAAAGGAAAGAGCGGGCTTTGCGAGATTATTCGCCACGCCATGACGGGCGTTTCCACGCGCGTTGGACAGAAGAAGGAATTCAAGGATCTGATCCACGACCGCAGCGGCGCAAAGGCCGGGAGCGCGGTTATCGAATGGACTGGTGGCAAGGCATCGCTCGCGCTACCGAGCGGCGCGCAGGCCTTTGAGTATCCGGGTGTGACCATGGGCGAGTCGGTTCTGATCCAGGCCGCTCTGCCCTTCGTGCTTGATCCGGCGCGCTTTGCGGCGATCACGCCCGACGAGCGCCGGGAGTTTCTCTATACGCTGACGCGCGTCGACGCGACGCCGTCGGCCGTGCTCGAGCGCCTCATCAAGCGCAATTGCGATGTCGAAAAGTCGAAGGAAGCCGCGCCGCTCGTGATTAACGGCTTTGATTTCGCCGCGAAAGAAGCTTCGGCAAAGGCGCGCGAAGCGAAGGGTGCGTGGAAGGCGCGGACCGGCGAAACCTACGGTCCGGTCAAGGCTGAGACATGGAAGGCGGTCAAACCCGAATTCGACGCCGAGCAGATTGCTTCCACTGCGGCGCGCATCGACGAGCTCGACATTCATATCAATACCGGCTCCGAGGCGCTCGGTGAACTGACCGGCCGCGCCAACCGTGCGCGCGATCAGGCTACCCGCATTGAAGCATTGCAGACCACGGCCGCGCGGCGCGCACGCGTCGTCGAGAAGCTGACGCTCGACCGCGCGGAGCATGCGAAATGGCAAACTAAAGTCGATGAAACGCGCGCCAAAGCGACTGGTGCCGCGGCCAAAAAGCCCGATGCGTGCCCCCACTGCGGCGGCCTGGTCGAGCGAGGCGGCGACAAACTTGTCGCATACGTGCCGCCGAAGGTTACCCGCGATGACGAGGCGGCAGCCAAGTTGCCAGAATATGAGCAGGCTCTCGCGACCATGAAGCGGTCCGTCGAAAGCGGCGAGCGCGATTTGACGACGGTGGATTCCGCAGTAGCCGCCCTCTCGGAACTGGAGCAATCGAAGGAAGAAGGCGTAACGCAAAGCGCGATCGACGCGGCCCGCTCTGCAATTGACGACCTTCGCACCGAGCGCCGCGCGGCGCAAGATGAACTGGCGACGCTAAACGAAGCGAAGCGCAAGGCCGACGCAGCCGACGAAATCACCGGCACGGCGGCCGGCCACCATGCCGATGTCGCTCAGTGGGAAGCGATCGCAATCGCCCTATCCCCGACCGGCATCCCGAATGACCTCATGTCCACCGCGGTTGAACCAGTCAATCTGATGCTCGCCGAATTTGCCGAGTTCACTCAATGGGAAGTACCCGCCATCGGACCGGACATGCTCATCAAGTACGGCGCGCGTCCGTATGTCATGCGCTCCAAGAGCGAGCAGTTCCGCGCAGACGTGCTGATCGCGGGTGCGCTCGCGGTGCTCTCAGGGCTGCGATTCCTGTGCATCGACGCGGCGGACATTCTGCAGGCGAGCGCGCGGCAAGACTTGATCGAATGGCTAAACGCATACGTCGCGACCGGCGATCTGGAATCCGCCGTGGTAACGATGACGCTCAACGAGCCACCCGCGCAAGCTGCAAACGGCGATCTGCGCGCCAACTGGGCGACAGGCCTGCCGGAGCATTTCCAGTCGGCATGCATTCTGGATGGCGTCGTTTCGAACGTTGTCGCGACCGAGCTGGCGGCATGAAGCCCCCCATCCCCACCACTGGTGGCCTGATCCTGCGCATGCTCGCGTGCGGCATCCTGGCCTGCGCGATCCTGTATGCGGAAGATGGCCTGCGCGCGCTCACCATCTCCAACTAAGCAGCCCCCTTCATCCGAGAGCCACCCATGATCCGCCTATTTGAAAAGCTTCGCCTCATTGAATCCTGCCGCGCGACCTTGGCCGCCGACGATGCAGCGCTACTCGAACCCCTGCTCGCACACATGGAAGCCGGCGCAGTCATCCGCGCGACCGACGACCAGATCGAGCGCATCGACGCGCTGTATGAGCAGTTCGCGGTCGAGGACTCCCGTGAGCCTGTCTGAAACCTTGAGAGCCGAACGCGCGGCAAAGCGCCAAAAGCGCGTGTCGCGCGTCACGCGCCGGGTAGCTCAGGCTCAGCCGCGAGAAGCCCGCATCCCGGTCCTGCTGCGCTACGGCGGGGCGGATGAGTTGCGTCTCAACCTCGTGCCGCACGTCGAACTGAACAATATTCGGGACGGCGCCGGTACCGAAACATCGTGGCATACCCTCGCCTTTCGCATCAACATCGGTCAGCTTCTGGCTGGACAGTATTTCGATGGTGATGTGCTGGACGATATGGCGAAAGCGGTGCTTGCCGTGTCCGAGCTTGGCAAGCGATACAAGGAACTGGGCCGGTTCGTACTGAAGGGCGACGAGTTCATTGCAATCGGTCAAGGCCTGAACGCAACGGACGAGCTGCAGAAGGCAACCACGCGCAAGCAGCAGCTAGCGGTCTATCACCAGGTGTATGGCGACGCATCGGCCGGCAAGGATCTGCCGATCGGCGAATTGATTCCGACAAAGGGAGGTGCGCTTGAAAATCAAGAAATGGATTGAGACGCAAGCTGAGGTAGACGTGCATGTGAGCGCCGAGGACATCGTTGGCATGTTCGCGGAAAGCCCTACAGAACGGGCCGAGCTTCTGGCGGGTCTGAGCAACATTGCGACCTTCCTTCGCGGCATCCCAGACGACGCAATCGCGGAAATGAACCGGCACCAGCGGATCGTCGTTACGCAGTTCCTTACCGAGCAGATTCGTCGGTTCACACCGCCCGAGGTTGAAAATGGCTGAGTGCAAATATCGAAGCGCAAAGTCCCAAAAGATCATGGAGCAGATCGCTGCTGAAGCTGCCCGGAAGCCGATCGACTACCAGGCGGTGATGGCCTTCACCGGCCTCAGCGCGAGCGGCGCGCGAGGCTACCTCCAGCATATGGCCATAGGTCGACAGATCCATCTGTGCGAGTCGATTGGCCTGATGCGCCTGTATTCGATCGGCCCACGACCAACCGGTGAAGCCCTCGACAACTTTGCAAACGATGCGCTGCGCAAGAGCGAAAATCCCCACATTCAGCCTGGATGGCGCCCACACCCGGATCCCGTCGCGACGGCGTGGATGCGGTCATAAGCATTTCCACAGAACTAGCCATATACGCATATTTATATTGCTTTGCGCATTCTCACCGCGTATAGTTCTCGACATGGCAGCGCGTTACTCGGAGTCCGCAGCGAAGAGCCGAAGCCAGCCCTACAGCGAATAAAAGTGCGGGTTGGTCAGGATGGGCGAAGTGAACCGGAACAGTTGCGCGCTGCCATATCCACATATGCATACAGGAGGCTTAAATGTTCTTCGCAATTGCAGTGTTCCTTTTTTTCGCAGTGGTCGCGCGCGCTATGTGCGGTGTCGGCGCACGTTCTGATCGCGAGCTCGGAAGTGCATAAGTTCGTGATCACGGTCTACACGGCGGCCGGCCGCTATCGCGGTACCGGGATAGCGGCGAGCTCGTTCGCGCTCTTTGACACGGCGCTAGCGCAGTTCGGATCGAGCGCGCGGTCAATCAGCGTGCGGCCGGCCTAAGCGCTCCGGCATAACGCAGCATCGCTCCTCTCGGAACTTTGAAAGATGCCTGAATTTGTTATCAAACCGACTCTACAGACGATCATTCAAGGCGCCGTGTGCGTCACTGTCGTACCGGACGGCGATCACAACACGTACAGCGTTTATGAGGTCGTCGGCCCAGATCGAATGGATCACTGGGTCGCAGATTTCGGCGAGCGCGAACCGGCGGAGCACTTCGTGAAGTCGCTTCAGGCTGCAAGCGCACTCAAAACGATCTTCACCGCATGCGACCGCCCGACGCGCGGGCCGCGCGCACACATCGATTTCATTGTCACCGTCAAGAAGGCGATCGAGTCCGTTCGACCGGTCTACACCGCGGTGATTTCCTAGCTTTCTTTCCTGGTCGGCGGCGCTACTCCCCGTATGCGCTGCCTTTTTGGTGGCCGGCTCGGATAGCGGCCGCTTTTTTTACGCGAGATGACTTCATGGAACAGCTAGATCAGGTTGTCGCAACGGCATTTTCGAAAATCGTCGCATCCGGCGCAATTGAGGCGGCGATTGAAAAGCAACTGACGGACACCATCGGCTCCATCATCAAAGAGCAGTTGCGCAGCTATTCGGACTTCGGCAAGGCCGTCGAAGAGCAGGTCAAAGCCTCGCTGCAGGTCGATTTCAGCAACCTCGGCTTGCCCGGCTATAACGATCTGATCCTGAAAGTCATTCGGCAGCAGGTCGATTCGAATGTGCAAACGGTTTTGGCCAATCAGGTCGAGCAGCAAATGAAAGACTTGCTTAGCCCTGCTCCTACGGAGATCAAGCTCTCCGAATTGGTCGAACAGTTCATCAAGGACCGGTCAGAGGATGCCGGGTGCTCGTGCGATGGGCCCGGCCGGATCACCTTGATCGTGGAGGACGGTGGTTCGTGCGAGGGATATCACCACGTATATCTCGACGAGAAGGAAGGCGTTCGGAAATACAGCTGTGCAATTCAGATCGCGACCAATAAGGAAGGCCACGTGTACAGCCTGAAAATCGACGAAAAGGATCCGAAAAAATCCCTTTTCATCGGTCCCCTGTATGGCTTCGAGCGTCGCCTCTTCCAGATGTACGCAGCCGGCACGAAGCTGATCGTCGATGAAGACCCGGACTACATCAACACCAACTATCCCGGTCACGACGACTGATTCGGCCCGTGCCTTCCACCTCAACCAAACAAGACATGAAGCGCGACTCCATCTCCCTTTCGCTTGACCTCGGCAACGAACTAATCGTCGACAACTTTGCCGGAGGCGGTGGCGCAAGCACAGGCATCGAGCGTGCTTTTGGGCGCCCGATCGACATTGCGATAAACCACGATGAAGAGGCGCTCGCGATGCACGCAGCGAACCATCCTGGCACGAAGCACTATCCGGAGGACGTGTTTGCTATCCATCCCGGTTTCGTGACCGGCGAGCGACCGATCGGGCTCGCATGGTTCAGTCCTGATTGTTTCCCGGCGGGAACCTTGATCTTGACCGATCGCGGATACCGGTCCATTGAATCGATTCGCGAAGGAGACATGGTGCTGACACACGCCGGACGCTATCGCAGGGTCTACGCGACGATGTCTAACACTAAGTCGGTCCACGAAGTGGATATTCAGGGCGTCCCGACGATTCTTGTTAGCGCTGAGCACCCCTTCTACGCCCGCGCGATGACGAACATCTGGGACAATGCCAACCGACGCTACGAACGCACGCTCAGCGCGCCTGAGTGGGTCCCTGCGCGAGACCTCCGAGTGGGTACCGCGGACATGAATGCCGTGGGCGGTGATCGGCATTTCTGCGCTACGCCCTGCGTCTTTCCTTCCCTTCCAATCCCATCTGTTGCCGGTCGCGGTGTAACCGTCGACGAGCGGCTTATGTGGCTGGCCGGAAGGTATGTCGGCGACGGTTGGTCGCGCACTACCGCTGACCGAGCCGAACTAGTCATCATCTGCGGAAAGAGCGAAGCAGTGGCCCTTGGCGAAAAGCTGAATGCGTGGCCACGAGAAGGCGCCCGCTCTGGATTTGGTGAAATCGCATGGCATGAGCGGGACACGGCGACGGCATACCAGTTCTCAACGAGCCATCGTGGCTTGGTCGAATGGCTACGTACTGAGTTTGGTCATGGCGGCGGCGTCAAGAGTTTTCCTGCGTGGGCGCTTGGCTGTTCAGAAAGCCTGCGTCGGGCGCTGCTTGACGGCTACGTCTCTGCTGACGGTAGCGATCTCCGCGTCAAAGGCTTCTCGGTAACAGAGACAGTAACGATCTCACGTGCGCTTGCCTTCAGCACAAAAGCGTTGGCGGAAAGTCTTGGTTATACAGCCCAGGTATTTGGCCCCCGGGAAAACAGCCGTGAAATCGAAGGTCGATCAGTAGACGCAAAGCCGTGCTATTTGGTGCGGTGGAGAACCGAGCCACAGCGGAAGCAAACGGTCCGCGATGGATTGCACAACTGGTCGCGCGTCCAGCGCGTGTCCGACGCAGTCACCGAGATGGAAGTATTCAATATTTCCGTTGAAGACGACGAGACCTACATTGCAGATGGGATCGTTGTCCACAACTGCAAGCACCACAGCAAAGCCAAGGGCGGCAAGCCGCGCGAGCAGAAGATTCGCGGACTCGCGTGGGTGACGCTCAAGTGGGCAACGTTTCAGGCACCGCGCTGCATCGCGCTCGAGAACGTTGAGGAATTCCAGGACTGGGGCCCACTGGACGACGAGGGTCGCCCGATCAAATCGGAGAAGGGACGCACGTTTAAGGCATTCATCGCCGCGCTGTCGACAGGCCTGCCAAAGGATCATCCGGACGCCGACGAGATCTATGAGACCCTCGGTGCCGACTTCCCGATGGAGCGCCTGTATGCCGGTTTAGGCTACAAGGCAGAGTGGCGCATCTTGCGCGCGTGCGACTACGGCACGCCAACGATTCGCAAACGCCTCTACGTCTTCTGCCGCCGCGATGGACGGCCGATCGTATGGCCAACCCCGACGCACGGCGACCCGAAAACCGAAGCGGTGAAGACCGGCAAGCTCCTGCCGTGGCGAACGGCTGCCGAGTGTATCGACTTGTCTATGCCCTGCCCGTCGATCTTCGAGCGCGCGCGGCCGCTGAAAGACGCGACGCTGCGCCGGATCGCCAAAGGCATCATGAAATTCGTGGTGAACGCCGCAGATCCATTCATCGTCACCTACTATGGCGACAAAGCCGGCGAGTTCCGCGGATCCGCGATCGACGAACCGCTGCGTACGCAAAGTACGGAAAACCGGTTTGCCGTCGTGGAACCATTCCTCGTCTCAGTCGCCCACAGCACGACCACTGGTCGCGGGCCCAACGTCTGGAGCACCGACGAACCAGTGCGCACGGTCACGAGCTCGAACGACAAGTATGTCGTCGCGCCGACGCTGATGCACGTCACCCACCAAGGCGCAGACCGGATCGCAGATATCGAAGCGCCCATTGCGACCGTGACTGGGGCCAACCGGGGCGAGCAGGCTCTTGTGACGGCCTTCCTCGCCCAACACAACAAGGAGCGGACCGGGGTTAAGGCCGGGCGCTCTGCAGAAGCCCCAATAAGCACAATCACGTCGAGCGGCGGCCAACAGCAGATCGTCTCTGCAACGCTGATCCAGACTGGATATGGCGAGCGCGAAGGTCAAGAGCCGCGCGTGCCAGGCCTCGACAAGCCGCTCGGCACGGCGGTCGCAGGCGGCGTAAAGCATGCCGTGGTGTCCGCCTTCCTTGCGAAACACTACGGCGGCAACGAGACGCCGGGTAGTGACCTTCGCGGCTCGATGAGCACGGTCACGTCGCAGGACCATCACGCGCTCGTCACCGCCCAGCTCGTTGGATGCGGCGGCCGGGCCGGCCAGTCCCGGCCTCGCGACGCGAGCGAACCCGTCGCAACAGTCACGAGCAAGGCAGATACGGCGGTCGTGACATCGCACCTCCTGAAGCTTCGCAATAACCAGTTCGGCCAAGATATGCGCGAGCCGATGCCGACACTCACGGCCGGCGGCGGTCACGTCGGCGAAGTGCGCGCGCTGCTGCAGAAATACCACGGGCCCGACGCGCTTGGCACGGTCACGATCGACGGCGAGACATACGCGATCGTCGATATCGGAATGCGGATGCTTGCGCCGCGCGAGTTAGCACGGGCCCAAGGTTTCCCAGATAGCTACCTGCTGGATCCGAAGATCAACGGCAAGCCGCTTTCCAAGTCAGCGCAGGTTCGAATGATCGGCAACAGCGTTTGCCCAGACGTCGCAGCTGCGCTGATCGGCGCGAATTTCACGCACGAAAAGCAGATGGCAGGTGCCGCAGCATGAGCGTCTGTACCGGTCGATCGGTTTGCCTAACAGACCAGGACGAGATGGAGATAAGGAGCCTGACCATGGACTTGGTACCTACGGCTGTTTTCCTGTTCGATCGTACGGGCAACATGGCCGAGCCGTGGCGTGATGCGGGCTATCGATGCATCTGCTATGACGTGCAGCATGTTGGCCGCACAGTCCGTAACGGGGTCATCTTTCAGCAATGGGACGCTCTGCTTGGCTTCCCGACTGTGCCGCCGGATTCGGATGTTGTGTTTGGCTTCGCATTTCCGCCTTGCACTCATGTGGCCGTCAGCGGCGCCCGGTGGTTCAAGGGCAAGGGGTTGCGCTTGCTTGCCCAGTCGATCGAGATGTTCGCAGCAGCCGCGGAGTTTTTCGAGGCGCTTGGCGTGCGATACGGGCTCGAAAACCCGGTCAGCGTTATCTCGACTCATTGGCGCAAGCCGGATTACACGTTCCATCCGTACGAGTTCACTGGCTACGAACTAGGCGACAACTATACGAAGAAAACATGCCTGTGGGTTGGCAATGGCTTCGTCATGCCGACGCCGTTCAAGGCAGAAGGAATCGGCGAGCCCGACAACCGCATCCACGCCGCGCCCCCATCTGATGACCGCGGCGACATTCGAAGTGCGACGCCCATTGGTTTCGCTCGCGCCGTATTCCTCGCCAATGGGAGGCAACTAAGCGCGGCTGCAGACCATCCATGAACGGTAGCGATTGGACATGCGTAGCAATAGCAGCCCTTTTACTGCTGTCAGCAATAGCCACATTTTGGAGTTGAGATGAACGAACAGAGCAACACCGATCAGGCAAATCCCATCGACCAGCGACCAGCGCAATGGTTCGACGCGGTAGCCGCGCAGGTCAGCGCGTTGGACAAATACATCCCTTGCATGAGCTACAACGACAGCTATTTCACTGAGCCGGCGGGGCTTGTTAAACGTACCGTGCGAGCGTTGTCGAAGCTGATCGACAAGGCGCGGCGCCCGGGTGCCGCGAATGCTCCGGAGCCGATCGCCGTTATCGATCTTCCACCGTTCCCGACGATCATCCGCAAGATGTGGAGCGGTGGCGAAGTGCAGCGGTGGATCGAAGACAACATAAAGCCGCTCGTTCAGGAGCTGCATCATGACTTCCATGCCGACCGCATCGTTGCGCCGCCCGATGCAAAACCGGACATGAAAGAAGGCCGCTGGTGCCCGGATGAATGCCCGATCACAGGTATGCGGTTCTTCATGTGGCTTGACCACCCCGAACTCGGCTATGTGCCTACCTACGGTGGCCCATTCGACAGCTTCACGATCGCCGAGCCGGATGAGGATGGCCTATTCCGCGCCGAACGATATGACCACGATGAAGGAAGTTGGATTGAAGGAGGCGAACCGGTCCACGTGCGCGACGAGTTGACCGTGACGGCGGAGATTGAAGCCGAATCGCAGGTCGCTACTGTGCAGGCGGATACACCTGACAAAGTGACATGCGCACGCATGGGTTACGGAACCGTGGCCGTCGGTGACTGCTTCTCTGCGGAAGTTGGCGAGCCTGGGATTATTTTCATGGAGTTGGGTCCGCCCAGACCAATCGGCACGGACACTAGCGACGTGTATCCAGAAGGCTCACCGGCTCGCAACGTGCTTGCATACGTGTCGTTTGCAAATGCCGGGGCAGTCGATCAGGTTGTTGATGTGCTTCATGGCATCAGGGCTAAGCACTGGCCGGCGCAGGCGATCGTAGCCGTGGAAGATGCCGGCGGAGACAACGCGCACTACCACGCCGACGCTATCCGAACTCTGGCTAACCGTGCACAGGAGGCATGATGCGCGCCCTTCTAGTTCTGATTCTCCTGCGACTCCACGGACGCGCTTCGCGGACCCCGTACTTCGATTTGCCCGGCTACATGCTTCGAAACTGGATCCTCGGAGCGCGCAGTCCGGAGCGAAACACTGGAACCCCAGCATGGCGAGCGCCAGATTTCGCAGTTCCGCGTGCGGGCTTTCTGTACCGCGCGCTATGTCGGCGCATCGCGATACGCGCTCATACGATCCTACGTAGCGATCAAGACCGTCATCCGCACGATCACCCAGGCTGGTCAGTGTCAGTCGTGCTGGCCGGCGGCTTCTGGGAAGTGCTCGAACCTACTCCATTCGCAAAAACATGCCCCTTGATGTATCGCGCCGCACTCGACACGATCCGCCAGTCGTGGATCGCTCCGGAGGGTGCTGCCGACCACGCCTACATGAACGCTTTTGGCATTTACTGGCGCGGACCCGGTGCAGTTGTGTTCCGTCGCGCGAACAGCTTTCACAGACTTGTGCTGCCCCGCGGTGTGGTAACGAAGTCTATCTTTGTGGTCGGCAAGCGCTCCAACGCATGGGGCTTTCTCACCGAGAGCGGCAAGGTCGGCTGGCGTGAATATCTGGGCATCGCGAACGCGACGAAGCCAGCGCAAAAGGATCAGCCATGATCCACCGCGGCGACTTTCATGTCGTCAACATGACGCCGCCGGCGGCCATTGAATGCGCCATGTGCCCTGCAATCGGAGACTGGCTGCACTGCGTGCCGTACTACTGCGGACCAGTCGCCGACGGATGCAGCGAAGGCGGCTATCGGTCTGTGTGCCCATCCTGCCACAACCGCTGGTCACGCTGGAATGACTCTCTCAAATACTACGGAGCTTGACCCTATGACCGCCAATCTCGACGTACGAGCCTCAAGCGTCATCCCTCCGATGGTGGACTCGCTGGGACGTTACTGGGAACAGCCACACCTCGAAGAGATCGCCGTCGACGAATCACATGCAGTCCTGAGCCGAGCGTCGTTCGACCGTCTCCATGAATACTCGTCGTCGCGCCCGAGCGGCGTCTATCCAGGAAAGATGTGGAAGGCGATCGCAGGCGACGGCACACCCTATTTGTGCTGGTACGGAATCGTTGAAGGACACGACGACGTTTGCTCGAACAACCACCGGCAGATATTGATCTGCGAATAGCTGGAGTAGATGTCGTGATCAGGCTACCAGGTCAAGGAAAGGAAGTCGGCGATCGTCATGTCGCCAACCTTTTCCGCAAGAAGGGCGAACAGGACGCGGTCGTACGCCGCGCCGATCTCCTTGTCGAGTATGTCGCAGTACCCGTACTGCGCAGTAACGATAGCGTCGGCAGTCGCGTCGGCCGCGTCCAGAATTTTTTGAGCTTCGATCTTGTCCATGTGCCGCTTATCGGCACCCGAAAGCAAAACTTTGGAGGTGCGCTTTGAGCCAGAACAGCAATATCGAATGGACCGATCACACGTTCAACACCCACTGGGGTTGCAGCAAGATCAGCCCGGGTTGTGACGGCTGCTACGCAGAAGCGCTGGCTAAGCGTTTTGGCTATGGGTGGGGTGATGACGCGCCGAAGCGCGAGTTTGGTGAAGATCACTGGAACGACCTGATCCGCTGGGATCGCAAGGCGGCGGCAGATGGCGTGCGCCGTCGCGTCTTCACGAACAGCATGTCGGACCTATTCGACAAGTTCGCGCCCGCTGGCGTGCGCGAGCGACATTGGCAGTTCGTTCAGCGCACCCCGAATCTTGACCATCTTCTGTTGACCAAGCGCATCGGCAACGTGCGCGGCATGGTCCCGGCCACATGGCTCAAGCCGGGCGGCTGGCCGGAACATGTCCGTATCGGTATCACGATCGTCAATCAGACGGAGGCTGCCCGTGACATCCCGAAGCTGCTCGCACTCGGCTGCCCCAACTTGCTAAGCATGGAGCCGTTGCTCGGCGCCGTGAATCTCCGGTCGATACCGGCGAACCTATCAACCATCGGCGGCGTTGATGATAAATACGATTGGTTCGATGCGCTGACGGGTACGGGAATTACGCCGAACGGCCCACAGGACGCTGATGAAACCGCGGCCTATCCGCACCTGGATTGGGTCATCGTGGGCGGCGAAAGCGGTCCCGGCGCGCGGCCGATGCATCCAGATTGGGCGCGCGACCTACGCGATCAATGCACCGAGGCTGGCGTGCCGTTCCTGTTCAAGCAATGGGGCGAATGGGCGCCCGGTGAAAACTGCGGCGCCCCGATGAAACGGACGGAACGCACTGCAGATTGGTGGGACGACAAATGGTGGTTTGACACGATGACGCCGAGCGCATCCGTGGGCATGCACGCCGACGATGAGCCGACGCTGTACCGCTGCGGCAAGAAAAATGCCGGCCGCCACCTCGACGGCCGCACGCACGATGAATTCCCGGGGAGTGCATTGTGAGCAAATATGGGCGCTTGTCTACAGGCTCGACCACGGAAGTAGTTTGGCATCCCGGGCTACGTGTTAAGGCCGCCACCCCACCCCGTAAAAGGCTCCGTGGCGTTCATAAACCGCTTGTGTGCCCGAACCAGCTCGGCTGCTTGTGTCAACAGATGCTGTCGGTCAGGTGCTTTTTCACCTCGAAAGATCGCCAGCATTTCGGCTCCGCGTCGTTTCCGCAATTCAGTCAAAGCTTTAGATGCCGCCTGAAACTCTGCACGCTGCTCAGGTGTTCGCATGTCGCCCTCCGTTTTTGGTCGCAAGGAATCCTAGCATGAGCGAGAACAGCAAAATCGCGTTGACCGATCCTGGGGTGATAGTAGGTGGTGAAAGCAAGAAAGCCACCGGGCGGCTGCTCGACGGCCGCACGTATGACGAATATCCGGAGGCGACCGTATGAGACTGGGCTTATCACGGACCGAATGCGCCGGAGGCCAAATCCTGCTCGAATTCGACCGTCCAAGCAGTGCCATGGCCGGCGTCGTAGACCTTGCTTGTGTTGTTGATCAACCGAGTCACTGCGACTTGTCGGCGAATCGGCCCGACAGTTTTGCGAGGGGGATACAACTCTTCGTCAGTGATCGTGAATTCGCCGATGTCGAACCCTTCAGCAGCCGCAGCCGCTGTCACATCTTCTTGTTCGTCCTGCGGAAACTCATGAAACACGTGCGTTGTCATGTGCGCCTCCCGATGACCAGAGGAATCCTAGCATGAAGGAAGGCCCCATCCTTTTCAACGGCCCGATGGTGAGCGCGCTGCAGCGAGTCGAAAACCCGAAGACGCAGACTCGGCGCGTCGTGAAGCCTCAGCCTCCCGTCGGCGACGAACGTCATTGCTGGTACTCAGCGCCGGTCTACGGTTGGACCGACCAGGATTGCCCGTCGGCAAATTGGCACACGGTCAAGTGTCCCTACGGTTATATCGGTGACCGCCTGTGGGTGCGCGAGACGTACGAGGCATTCGGCCGCTGGGAAACCCGATTCAGCGAAAAGAAGAAGTGCGATGAATGGCATTTCGTCGATATGACGATCGAGTGCGGCTTTGAATACCGGTACGAGCCGACAGTCAAGCGCGGCCGTCGCGTCGCCGGTGCCGCGCCGACCTGGCATGTACGCCCGTCCATCTTCATGCCGCGCACGGCGTCGCGCATCACGCTCGAGGTGATTGGCGTGCGCGTCGAGCGGCTGCAGGACATCAGTGCAGCGGATGCACGTGCGGAAGGGATCGAGTTCCAAGAGCACCGCATAGCTGGCGACGTCTGTCGGTCGTGGAAAGCCTATGGGAGCGCCAACGGTTGGTATCCGGAAGGCGTGGATAGCGCTCCGGTCTTCTCGTACAGGTCGCTGTGGGACAGCCTCAACGCCGCGCGCGGCTATGGGTGGGACATCAATCCGTGGGTGTGGGTGGTCGAGTTTCGAAAGGTTGAATCGTGAAATCACCCCTTTTGACCTGCTTTATCCACGAGCTCGTCGATATAGGCGCGCGCTGCCTTCTCTCCATGGGCGATTGCTTCGTTCGGCGAGTTGAACAACACACTTGCGCCGATATTGATCTCACCCCACCTGCCATGGGCGTAGAGGAACATCACCGGTATGAAATTTCCGCCGGAAGTCTGAAGCTCTCGGGCCTCGACGGCAAAGGTATGTCCTCTGTATGGCTGGCCGAATTTTGTCGTCATTTTCGCCCCCTGGTGATTTTCGAGGAATCGTAGCATGACCGACTACCAACTCAGTGACGCGCAGGCTGACGTATTGAAGGGCGCAGTTTCGGTACCGGCCGATCTGCGCCGCGAACTGCTTGGCCGATATCTGACCAGCCACGGCGCGCCCGCGCTGGTCGATCTGTTCGCCCAGTTCATCGGCGCAGCGAATTCAGTCGTCTCCAATTGTCGGGAGATGGCTGAAATTCTGCTGATTACCGAAGGGAACGTGCAGCCCACGCAGGCCGAGAAGATCAACCTCCCGACACTGCTCGGCGCCATGATGGGTGTCGCGGCCGCGAGCTCGGTCACCCAACGCGGACTGTGCGCCGGGTGCGCTTACCGGAAAGGAACCCCAGCGAACCAGTGCCTCCCGACGATGAGCGATCTCGAGTATTGCTTTCAGGAAGGGAAGCGGTTCATGTGTCACGAGCGCCTGGATAGCGCCGGAGAGCCGGTTAGTGTCTGTGCAGGACACGCGCAAGAAGTGCGGCGCGTGCGAGGCAAACAGCACGCCCGGGAAAGCGTCGTTAAATTCGCCACGGTATAGCCACATATGCATATATAATGCATGAATAGACGTTATCTGCCGCGAACAGTTTGCGGTGTAAGGCCTTCGAATTAACAGCATGACTGAAGCAGCAGCACGAATCATCGAAACGACACGCAACGCATGGGGTATCAAATGAGCGAAGAAGACCTTCTCGAAAGAATTGTCCAGGAACTGGACAAGCGCATTAAGCCCGCGATCCCGATCGAGCATGCCCTTTGGTCGACGAAGGAGATCGGGGAATACCTGCAACGGCCGGCGCAGGTGGTGCGCGAGCGCATCGTTTGTCTGCCAGGATTCCCCGCCGCGATCCGGCTGCCGAACGTCGACGGAGGAAAAAGCTTCCCGCGCTGGAAAGCAGCTGAGGTCATCCAGTGGGTTGAATCCCACCAGGGCGGCCGCGGCGCCCGGTCGCGGGCGAAAGGCTAGCCGAGGCGCGCCGCTATGTCGGCGGCCGTCTCGTTGTAATACGTCATCAGCTCGTTCAGGTTTTTGTGGCCCGTCATCCGGGCCAGATCCAACACCTGCAGCTTTTTCGCAAGACGCGTAATTGCCTCATGCCGCGTATCGTGGAATGTCACCTCTGGCGCGCCCGATCGATCCCTCGCCTTTCTGAACAGGGCGTCCCGGCTTTTGTCAGTCAGCTTGAATAGCGGCTGGCCATCCGGCACCCTCGGTAGCATTCCGAGCAGTTCGATTGCCCGGGTCGACATCGGCACATCGCGGGCGGCACCGTTCTTCGTGAACGGCAGGTGAGCGACCCGTTGCCGAAGGTCGACCGTAAAGCTGGTCAGCCCGAGGATCTCGCCCGACCGCATTGCCGTCTCCAGCGCAAAGAGAAATGCGACGGCGACGCGCTGCATCGGCGAGACCACTGGCGAGCCTTCCTGATACCCGTGAGCGAGAAGAATCGCGTCGATTTCTTTTTGCGAAATCAGACGATCGCGCGCCGGACCATCTGGCGGCCGCTTAACATCTTTCATCGGGTCGGTGATCAGCCAGCCCCATTCCTTCCGGGCGACCTCGAGCGCTGACGAAAGTAGGGACATCTCGCGGGAGACCGACGAACCGGCGACCTCACGGAGGCGCGCGTCACGCCAGGCGGCAATGTGGCTAGGTTGCAAATCGGCCAGTCGAATCTTAGAGAGCTCCACTCCGTCGATTTTCTTTGCGCCGATCAGGTTCAGCCGGAGCACTTCCCACTTCTCGCCCTTCTTCGTAGGGCTGACCTTGTCCCGGTATTCATTCAGCACGTCGCCGACGGTGTGCGTCTTACTGCCCGCGCCGCCGGTGATCGACCGAAGCTGGTCCTCGCGTTTCGCGGCCCAAGCCTGCGCCTCAGCCTTCGTATCGAAGCTGCCTGAGTCGCGCGTACCCTTCACATAGATTTCAACGCGCCAACCGGATTGCGTTTTTCTGAATGACGCCACGTGCGTAATCCCCTGCGTAATTTTCGCGTAGTGAGGCGTAGTTTAACGTGGTTTAGTGTGGTGTTTGCGTAATTCGAGAGACCAAGCGGAACGCCCGCAGAACCGCTATTTTACTTGCTTTGCGGTCTACTTTGGTTCCGTTGGGAATTACATGATGGTGCGAGGGAGGGGACTCGAACCCCTACACCATTGCTGGCGTCAGGACCTAAACCTGGTGCGTCTACCAATTTCGCCACCCTCGCAGCCGGGTAAGACGCTGTGCGTCCTGCCCGATGTCCTGCATGCCCGCGGCGCGCTTGAAAACGCGCGTCCGAAAGCGTAAGCGCGAGATTCTAACCGATTGATTCGCGCTTGTCTGCATCTGGCCGGCGTCCGTCCGAAGGGTATCGATAAAGGGCGTCGATGCTACAATTTTGGGCTAAACGCACGCATGCCGTACCCCCTCTTCGCGTGCCCTTCCCCACATTCCAATCCAGTGAATTTCGACGAATATTGCCAGCAAAAGGCGGCGCCGCCCGGATCGAGCACTTACTATGCGCTTCGGCAGGCGCCCACAGCAAGCCTGCCGCTCCTGACCGCGTTGTTCGCGCTGCGCCGCGAGTTCGAGGAAACGGTTCAGGAGATCAGCGACCCGGCTATCGGCCGCACCAAACTCGCGTGGTGGCAAAACGAGATTGCCGCGTTGGCTTCGGGTTCGCCGTCGCATCCGGTTTCAAAAGCGCTGACGGCTTACTTGCCCGATGTCAAAACAGAATACTCAGCGTTGCAGGCATTGCTCGCCGGTTTTGAAATGGACCTCGACCAGGCGCGCTACCTCGATTACCCGAATCTGCGGCGCTATCTGCAAAGCGTCGGCGGCACTTTCGCGTCACTGGTGGCGCGCGCGACGGCAAAAGACACGGCGCAGGCGTCGAACTGGTCCGCACCGCTCGGCGAGGCGCTGCTGCTTGCGCAGTTCGTCGCCGAAACCGGCAACGATGCGCGGCATGGCCGCATCTATATTCCGATCGACGAAATGCAGCGCTTTAACGTCACCGCTGCCGATCTGATCAACCGCAAGTACACCGACGCCTTTACCGAGTTGATGCGCTTCGAAACGAAGCGCGCCCGCGATGCGCTGCTCGCCGCGCTCGCCGCGCTGCCCGCCAATGAGCGCCGCACACAGCGCATCCTCGTGGCGCACACGGCGCTGGCGTTGGCGTTGCTGGATGAAATCGAGCGCGACGGCTTTCACGTGCTGCATCAGCGCATCGCGTTGACGCCGATCCGCAAGTTGTGGATCGCGTGGCGGGCGAAGTAGGCGAGACAACGCTCGCTACCCTCGCCAATCGATCGTGAACCACCATCAGACGCGCAGCAACGGCAGCGGCTCGAACCGCTGCTGCAGGATCGCGGATGAATCGAGCCCCCACCACGGTCCCAGCACGGTGGTATAGAGCTGCCGGAAATCGATGACCACGGGCAGATTACCGTTGCTGTCGAGGCGCGCGAGCACTGGCGGCGCGCCATACAGCCCACCTCGCACGCGGCCGCCCATCACGAAATGCGGCGCAACGGTGCCATGATCGGTGCCGTTACTTTGATTCTCGCGCGGGCGCCGTCCGAACTCGGCATAAGTCATCACCAGCGTATCGTCCCAGCGGCCAAGCTCGACCAGCGCGGCCTTCATCGACGCAAATCCTTCCGCCAACTGCTTGAGCAGCGCCGCCTGCTGGCCCGGCTGGTTCTGGTGCGTATCGAAACCGTTCAGCGTCAGACGGATCGCCGCGACGCCCCGCCCGCTCTTCGGCTGTCCTTGTGGCGTGTCCCCCGCCCCAAGGGCGTTTCCTTCGGGGCGCAAGGGGACTTCCTTCGGGGCGTCGCCGGCGGCGAGCACCTGCATCGCGGTCTTGATCGAGGCGCCGAATGCGCCGCCCGGAAACGCCGTCTTCAATGACGCCTGCCCTTGCGCGGGACGCAGGCGATCGGCCGCCTTCACGATGTCGTTCTCGACGTCGAGAATGTGCGCCAACTCGGGATTGCGCTCGTGAAGCGATACCGGCGTGGCGAGACGCGAGGCCTTGATGAACTGTGCGGGATTGACCAGCGCAATCGCGCGCGCGCCGTTCGCGAGCGGTCCCATTTCGGCGCTGCCAATCACCACGCCGTCGGCGGCAAAACCGGCGGGCACCGGCGCCTGCGCAAAGGCACGCGTAAGCCAGCCCTCACGCAAATACTGGTCAGAACGCGACGCGGTGTCCCAGATCTCGATCGAGCGGAAATGCGACAGGTTCGGCTGAGCGTAACTGACGCCCTGGACGATCGCCAGTTGCCGGCTCTGCCAGAGCGGCATCAGCGGCTGCAACGACGGATGCAGCGCGGTGCGCTCATCGAGTTGAATCACCTGCTCGCGCTTGATGCCGATGTTCTTGCGCAACTGATAGTAAACCGGGTCGGCAAACGGAATCACGGTATTCAACCCGTCGTTGCCGCCTTTCAGTTCGACGAGGATCAGCAGATTGTTGTAGCCGCGATTCATCGGCGCGCCGGGCGCTGCGGGCTGCGCACCGAACGCGCGCGGCAACCAGAGCGCCACGCTTGCGGCTGCGCCCATCGAGAGAAAGCTGCGTCGTTTCATCCTGCACCTCGTTCGATTGTCAGGACTCGGGTCAGGGCATGGCTCGGGGCATGGCTCGGGGCATGAGTCGGGGACATGACTCGGGGCACGAGTCACGCCGCAGTGAATAGCCACGTCATGTCAACTGCTCACTTGAGTTGATAGGCCGGGTCCATCAGCAACGCTTCCAGATAAGCGCTGGCGGTCGAGTCCGTTTCGATTGCATCGACGGGCGTCAGCGGCAGGACGGCATGCTGCAACTGAAGCTCCGCCGAGAGTCCCGGCTTCGCCGTCGGCGCGGTGTTGTAGTGCGCGAGCCACGTGTCGATATCGAAGCGTACGCCGCCCTGGCCGACGCGCGCCATTGCCCGCTGCGCCGGCGGATTCGCCTGCATGCCGCCCGCGCCACTCGCGCCGTCCATCGCGTTCTTCATGCGCCGCGGACCGGCAGCTTCGGTCGCGCGAAACAGTTGCTCGACGAATTGCTTGCGCGCGAGCAGCGTCGAGCTGTTGATCCAGGTCGTGCCGCCGGGCCACCCTTTGACGTTCGGCGGATAGAACAGGTTCTCGCCGAGCGTGCGAATCTGCGCGGCGAACGGCGCAGTGTTGTCGTAACCGATGTCGAACGCACGCAGTGTCCCGACCACGAACTCCACCGGCGATTTCACGAGGACGCCTCGATCGTCGTCGTTCCAGAACGCGTCGCTCGTGAAGAGCCCGCGCAGCGCCACCTTGATGTCATAGTGGCTCGCGCGAAACTGTGCGGCGATCGGCGCGATGCGAGCTTCGTCAGGCGTGTCGGAGATGAACTCGCGCCACAGCTTGTTCGTGACGAAGGTGGCGGTTTCCGGCCGCGCGAGCAGAATGTCGAGCACCTGATCGCCGTCGAACGGGCCAGTCTGACCGAGCACGGTCTTGTTGCCGTCGTCGTGCAGGTTGGAGCGCCAGACGTACGCCTCGGTGTCGGGGTCGAGACTCCAGCCCGTGTACGCACGCGCGGCTTCCGATACGTCTAGCTGCGCGTAGTGTCCTTCGCCGAGCGTGAACAGCTCCATCACCTCACGCGCGAAGTTTTCGTTGGGCTTGCCTTTGCGATTGCTCGCGCCGTCCAGGTACTGCAGCATCGCCGGGTCTTTCGCGACGTCGTGCAACAACTCGCCGAAATTGCCGAGCGCGTCGCGTCGCAACAGGATGTTCTGCTGCGCCATGTGCTGCGGAAACTGCACCTTGTCCTGGCCCGAAGTGAAATGGTTGTGCCAGAAGAGCGTCATGCGCTCGGTCAGCGGCGACGGCGTGCCCGCCATCTCACGCACCCACCACGCACGTAATATTTCGTAACGCTGGCCACGCAGACGCTGCTCCTCGCGACGCTGATCGACAGTCCATGCCTTGCGCATTTCGCGCGTCGGGATCGGTTCGACAATCCAGTCGGGCATCGGCGTGACGGCTTCGGTCCGGGTGCTCGCCAATACTTTGTCGGCCGCCTGTCCCCGCGTCAGCCCGACGTATTGCGCGAGCTCGGCGTTATCCGGCGCGAAGCCGACGCGCGTCAGGAAGAAGCGCGCGTCGTTGGCATCGAGGATGTCCTGCTCGGATGGAGAAACTGCGAACGCAGCCGCTTGCGCGTGATGCTTGAGACGCGGTGCATGGGGCGCACCTTGTTGCTCCGCCAGGGCCGGCACGCTGCACGTCACCGCCGCCGTTATCGTGGCAGTGACCGTGGCGGTGACCGCCAGCCATCGCGCATGCTTACTGCCTGTGAGCAATTTCATCGTCGATCATCCGGGTTCGCAGGACGTCATGGACAGGCATCGGCGCATGCAATGCGACATGCCCTATGGCGGCTCAACGGCAGACGGAAAAGGAAAGTTGACTGGGGAAGTGCAACGAAATCTTTCACACACGACGAACGCAACGAACGCAACTAGCGCGCCGCGGCCACGCGCATAAACCACTACCGCTTGTAGAGTTCGCGGACGGCGTCTTCGATGTGTTGACGTAACAGACGCCGTTCGTCGGGCGTCATATGGCCATCACGACGACGTTGATCCAGATCGGGGGGAACCGCAGTGCGCAAGATCACGTCTGACGCAGAGTGATCGGCGTTTGGGTTATGGCGATTGGCTTTGCTGTTGGCTGAGCGGGGCGCGCGCTCGCTCGCAACTCTGTCGGCGGAAGGCTGGGCGTGGGCGAGCCTTGGTCCCAGTGTGCCTGCAAGCGTACCGGCAACCGCCAGTGCAATCACGCTTAGGCGCACATTCGGCCAAACCCCTCCCTTCATGTTGTTCCCTTCGTGGCGCGGCAACCGGCTACCTCAAATGCGTATACAAACCCCGGTAACGAGCCGGGTGCGAGAGTTTTGTCGAGTGAAGTATCCACCGAACAGCCGCATTCAGTAAAGCAGTCTACCTTTGCATGCTTTACGCCGTGCCACAGTACGGGTAAATTTTGTAACTGACTGTAACCCGATAAATGATGCAACCGCGCGCTACTTTCTAATCGCGCTAAGATGCCGACCATGGAAACCAAAAACCCTTCGAAAATCCTCGTCGTCGACGACGATCCGCGCTTACGCGATCTGCTGCGCCGTTACCTTGGTGAACAGGGCTTCAATGTCTATGTTGCCGAGAACGCGCCGTCCATGAACAAGCTCTGGGTGCGTGAGCGCTTCGACTTGCTGGTGCTCGACCTGATGCTGCCCGGCGAGGACGGCCTGTCGATCTGCCGCCGCTTGCGCGGCAGCAACGACCGCACACCGATCATCATGCTGACGGCCAAGGGTGAAGACGTCGATCGTATCGTCGGGCTCGAAATGGGCGCCGACGACTATCTGCCCAAGCCCTTCAACCCGCGCGAACTGGTCGCGCGGATTCACGCCGTGCTGCGCCGCCAGTCGCCGTCCGAGCTGCCTGGTGCGCCGTCCGAGACCACCGAAGTGTTCGAGTTCGGCGAGTTCGCGCTGAATCTCGCCACCCGCACGCTCACCAAGGCCGGCCAGGAAATTCCGCTGACCACCGGTGAGTTCTCGGTGCTGAAGGTGTTCGCCCGTCACCCGCGTCAGCCGCTGTCGCGTGAAAAGCTGATGGAACTGGCGCGCGGCCGTGAATACGAAGTCTTCGACCGCAGCCTCGACGTGCAAATCTCGCGCCTGCGCAAGTTGATCGAACCCGATCCGGGCAGCCCGCGCTTCATCCAGACCGTCTGGGGGCTTGGCTACGTGTTCATTCCCGACGGTGCAGCCTGAGTTTGTTCCCGCCTCCCGTTTTTGATTTCAGATAAGAAGGGCCCATGCGGATCGACCGGCGCCTCCTGACGCTCGCGTTCGGCGGCCTTTTCTGGCGGACCTTTCTGTTGATCGCGCTGTTGATCGCAGTCAGTCTCGCCGCGTGGTTCCAGAGTTTCCGGGTGATCGAACGCGAGCCGCGCGCGCAGCGCGTGGCTCTGCAACTGGTTGCCATCGTCAAGCTCACGCGCACCGCGCTCCTCTATTCCGATCCCGACCTGCGGCGCGCGCTGCTGCAGGATCTCGAGAGCAATGAAGGGGTGCGGGTGTACCCGCGCGAAATCTCCGACAAGTACAAACTGCAACCCGACGAGTCCCTGAACCGGCTGATCGAACACGACATTCGCGGCCGTCTCGGCGACGACACGGTGATCGCGCAGACCGTCAACGACATTCCCGGCGTCTGGATCAGCTTCAAGATCGACGACGACGATTACTGGGTCGCACTCGACCGCGATCAGCTGGACAACGCCACCGGTTTGCAATGGGCCGGCTGGGGGGTGTTCGCGCTGGCGCTGTCGCTGTTCGGTGCGGCGTTCATCACGAGTCTTGTGAATAGACCGTTTGCCCGGCTTGCGATGGCCGCGCGCAAGGTTGGTTCCGGACAATCGCCGGAGCCGCTGCCTGAGCGCGGCATGGGCGTGGCCGCTGAAACCAATCGCAGCTTCAACCAGATGGTGCAGGACCTCGAACAGCTCGAGGCCGACCGTGCGCTGATGCTCGCCGGTATTTCGCACGACTTGCGCACCCCGCTCGCGCGGCTGCGGCTCGAAACCGAAATGAGTCCGTCCGACCAGCAGACCAAGGACGCGATGGTCGACGACATCGAGCAGATGGACATGATCATCGGCCGGTTCCTGGATTACGCTCGCCCGGTGCAACGCACGCCGGAACCTGTCGATCTTTCCGTCATCGCAGGAGAACTGGCCGCGCGAATGCAGAGCGAGGACAGCATGCGGCTCATCACGCGCCTCGCACCCTCGGCGGTGATCGAAGCCGACGAGACCGATATGCGGCGCGTAGTCGGCAATCTGCTGGAAAACGCGCGCAAGTATGGACTCAGCGATGGTGACGGCATCCCGCATGTGATTCTCGAAACACGGGTGTCGCACTCGCGGGTCGAGTTGTCCGTCGTCGACGAAGGACCTGGCATTCCAGAAGACCAGCTGGCGCTTGTCACACGGCCGTTCTATCGTGTGAATTCGGCGCGCACCCAGGCGAACGGCACGGGCCTTGGCATGGCAATTGTGCAGCGGCTGGTAGGCCGTTACCGCGGGGCGCTGCGCTTGCGCAATCGCACGCCAGGCCCGGGGCTCGAGGTCACGATCGAGTTTCCGCTGGCAAAAGGCGCCTGATCGGAAGCGGCTGCCGGTCGGGCCTGGATCAGACCGATAACCTATCGACGCGTTGAATAATAACTATCCGGGTTGTTAGGAAAAAACTATTGATAGCATAGTTCAATAGAACTATAGTCAAAACCATGTAACGCGCTCGTTGCGATGAGCTGGTAGGTTGATCAGGCTGTTTTTCCAACACACCTAGGAGTATCGGAATGAAAACCGTTGGCGACAAACTCGAAGCGTTCACCGTCACTGCTGCGAAGCCGGGCTTCAACACTCACGAAGAAAATGGCGCGTCGGCATTCGAAGAGATCACGGAGCAGTCGTTCCCGGGCAAGTGGAAAATCCTCTATTTCTACCCGAAGGACTTCACATTCGTGTGTCCGACGGAAATCGTCGAGTTCGGCAAGCTGCTCAAGGATTTCGACGAGCGCGACGCGGTGCTGCTCGGCGGCAGCGTGGACAACGAATTCGTGAAGCTGGCGTGGCGCCGTGAGCACAAGGACCTGAACAAGCTGAACCACTATTCGTTCGGCGACGTGAAAGGCGAGCTGATCGACCAGCTCGGCGTGCGCGACAAGGAAGCGGGCGTGGCTTTGCGCGCAACGTTCATCATCGATCCGGACAACACGATCCAGCACGTTTCGGTCAACAACCTGAACGTCGGCCGTAACCCGGAAGAAGTGCTGCGGATTCTGGACGGTCTGCAAACGGACGAACTGTGCCCGTGCAACCGCGCAGTCGGCGGCGCAACGCTGTAAGTATTGCCGCCGGAAGCCCGCTAAGCTTGAAAAAGCCGGCGGGCTTTTTTATCGACAACCGGATAGGAGATACCTATGGAATTATTGTCCTCGATTAAAGTACTTGTGCCTGACTACGCCAAGGACATTCGGCTTAACCTCGATGGGACGATTGCTCGTTCCTCCCTAGAGGGAAATGACGCGGTTGGGGTGGCTTTGGCGGCTGCGTTTGCTGCGAAGAGTACGGTTATTGTTGATGCGATTCGCAATGCGGGGGTTTTGTCTCCTGAGGAGACGAATGGCGCTTTGACTGCCGCCGCGCTGATGGGGATGAATAATGTCTGGTATCCCTATGTCGAGATGACCGATAACGCTGATTTGAAATCGCAGCCGGCGCAATTGCGGATGAATGCCTATGCTTCCCATGGGGGTGTCGATAAGCGGCGGTTCGAGATGTACGCGTTGGCGGCTTCTATTATTGGCAAATGCCATTCTTGTGTGAAATCGCACTTTGATACGCTGGTCGCGGAGGGGATGAGTTCCACTCAATTGCGCGATGTGGGCCGCATCGCGGCGGTAGTCAACGCTGCTGCGCAGGTTATTGCTGCTGAAGGCAAATAGTTGTTTTTGCGCGCAGCGCATTGGTTTTTTGCGGCTGCGCGCCAGTGGGCTTGCCTTCGGCGGCGGTATTTTTTCTGTTCTGCAGGCCCACGGCATTGACATACGAAACAAGATCAATGCCAAAGGCAATAACCCAAATCAATTCCTGATTAACAAAACAACAGCTTGAGCTTCAATGCCCTCCCCTCTTCCGAGGTAACCAAGTTTCTCATTGGTCTTGGCTTTAACATTAACCCGCTCGACCGGCAGGTTAAGATCAGCAGCGATATTAGCCCGCATCCCCTCAATATGGGGAGCAAGCTTGGGCGCTTGCGCAACAACGCTACTATCGACATTAGCGATGGAAAACCCGGCCGCCTTCACGCGAGCAAAACACTCGCGAAGCAAAACCCGGCTATCCGCGCCAGCGAACCTGGCATCAGTGTCGGAGAAATGCCGCCCAATATCCCCCATTGCGGCAGCACCAAAAATAGCGTCAGTAATGGCATGCAACAGCACATCCGCGTCCGAATGCCCGAGCAGCCCGCGCTCATAAGGAATCGTCACGCCGCCGATAATCAACGGACGCCCCGGCACCAGCGCATGCACGTCATACCCCTGCCCAATTCTGAAATCCATATGCGTCAAGTCCGCTAATAAAAATTGAAATCCTGAATCAGGAAGCTGAAGGCCGGCAAAGAATCGCCTCGGCCAGATCGAAATCTTCCGGATACGTGACCTTGAAGTTCCGCAAGCTACCTTGCACCAGCTTCGGCGCGTGCCCGAGCCACTCGATCGCGCTCGCTTCGTCGGTCAAATCGTGACCGTCCGCCTGGGCGCGCAGAATCGCCTCGCGCAACATGCCGATGCGAAACATCTGCGGCGTCTGCGCCTGCCACAGACCATCACGTGCTTCGGTGCGGGCAATCCGTCCGTCGCCCGAGCCGGAGTCGATACGCTTTAACGTGTCCGCCACCGGCAACGCCATGATCCCGCCCACCGCGTCGTCCTTCAACGCGCCAATCAGCGTGCGGATGAGCGCAGGCGTAATGCCGGGCCTTGCCGCGTCGTGCACCAGCACCCAATCGTCGTCGCGTGCGCCGAATTCGGCCAGCGCGTGCAGCCCGTTCAGCACCGACGCCTGGCGCGAAGCCCCGCCGCAGCGGCGCACGGCGAAACGCAAGCCGCCGAAGCGGCGGGCGTCGAAGTGCTGGTCGTCAGGCGCAATCACGACCAGCGTTTGCGCAAACTCGCTGCACGCGTCGAACGCGGCCAGCGAGTAATGCAACATGTCGCGGCCGGCGACAGTGCGATATTGTTTGGGCATCGCGGCGCCGGAACGGCTGCCTGTGCCAGCGCACGGAATCAGGGCAAATAGACGGGAAGTCACGAGTGCGGATGCCGCGAAGTCAAAGTAAAGGACGGATTTTATAATAGGTCCTTCGCATCCACGCCCCGACACGCGTAAACTTGCCGATCACGTGTGAGCCCGAGGCCGCCTTTTCTCTTCTATGCCAGACATCGCCGCATCATCGCAGTACACCCCGCCCGTCGCGCTCGTCAAGCCCGGCCAGCGTTTCGCCTTCGACGGCACGCACGGCTCGTCCGACGCGCTGCTGATCGCCCGCTACCATCTCGCCTACCGCGAGAAGGTGCCGCTGCTGGCAGTCGTGTGCGAAAGCGCCGTCGACGCGCAGCGTCTGTCGCAGGAAATCGGCTTCTTCGCGCCCGAGGCGCGCGTGCGCTTGCTGCCCGACTGGGAAACGCTGCCTTACGACACCTTCTCGCCGCACCAGGACCTGGTGTCCGAGCGCCTCGCCACGCTGCACGACCTTGGCGAGGGCCGCTGCGACATCCTGCTGGTGCCCGCCACCACGGCCCTCTACCGGATGCCGCCCGCGTCGTTCATGGCGGCCTACACGTTCTCGTTCTCGCAAGGCGAGCGGCTCGACGAGGCCAAGCTCAAAGCGCAGTTGACGCTCGCCGGCTACGAGCACGTGAGCCAGGTGGTGCGTCCGGGCGAATACTGCGTGCGCGGCTCGCTGCTCGACCTTTTCCCGATGGGCTCGCCGCTGCCGTACCGGATCGATCTGTTCGACGACCAGGTCGACTCGATTCGCGCATTCGACCCGGACACGCAACGCAGCCTTTATCCGGTCAAGGACGTACGCATGCTGCCGGGCCGCGAATTCCCGTTCGACGAAGCCGCCCGCACCGCCTTCCGCAGCCGCTGGCGCGAAACCTTCGAAGGCGACCCGAGCCGTGCGTCGATCTATAAGGACATCGGCAACGGCGTGCCGTCGGCGGGCATCGAATACTATTTGCCGCTGTTCTTCGACGAAACCGCCACGCTGTTCCATTACCTGCCCGAAGGCGCGCAACTGGCCTTCGTCGGCGATCTGGACGCGGCGATCCGGCGCTTCACCAACGACACCCGGCAACGCCACAACTTCCTGTCGCACGATCGCGACCGGCCGATCCTCGAGCCGCAGCGTCTGTTCCTCTCGGACGAGGATTTCTTCGCCTTCGCCAAACCGTTCGCGCGACTCGTGCTGCCCACGAACGCAGGCGGCGGCTGGTCGCTTGCCTTGCCGAACCTCGCGATCGACCGTCATGCGGACGATCCGGTCTCCGCATTGCGCGCGTATCTCGACACCACGCCGAACCGCGTACTGTTCGCCGCGGAATCGGCGGGGCGTCGCGAAACGCTGCTGCAGCTGCTGGCCGACAATCACCTGAAGCCCACATCGAGCGACAGCTTCCAGAACTGGCTCACGGGCGATGCGCGTTTTTCGCTAGGCGTCGCGCCGCTCGCCAACGGTTTTGCCGTGCCGGCGGATGGCATCGCGATCATCACCGAGACCGAACTATACGGACCGCTCGCGCGCCGCGCGGGACGCCGCCGCCAGGAACAGGCGAGCAACGTCGATTCGATGGTGCGCGACCTGTCCGAGCTGAAGGTCGGCGATCCGGTCGTGCATTCGCAGCACGGCATCGGCCGCTATATGGGCCTCGTCACAATGGATCTCGGCGAAGGCGAAACCGAGTTTCTGCACCTCGAATACGCAGGGGAAAGCAAACTGTACGTGCCGGTCGCGCAACTGCACGTGATCTCGCGCTACAGCGGCGCCGATCCCGAAAGCGCGCCCTTGCACTCGCTCGGCTCCGGTCAGTGGGAAAAGGCGAAGCGCAAAGCGGCGCAGCAGATCCGCGACACCGCAGCCGAACTGCTGAACCTGTACGCCCGTCGCGCCGCGCGCGAAGGCCACGCGTTCGCACTCGAACCGAAAGACTACGTGAAGTTCGCCGAGAGCTTCGGCTTCGAGGAAACGCCGGACCAGGCCGCGGCCATCGCCGCGGTGATCGGCGATATGACGAGCGGCAAGCCGATGGATCGCCTCGTTTGCGGCGACGTCGGCTTCGGCAAGACTGAAGTCGCGTTGCGCGCGGCATTCATCGCGGTGATGGGCGGCAAGCAGGTGGCGCTGCTCTCGCCCACCACGCTGCTCGCCGAACAGCACACGCAAACCTTCACAGACCGCTTCTCCGACTGGCCGGTGCGGATCGCCGAATTGTCGCGCTTCAAGTCGACGAAAGAAGTCAATGCGGCGATCCAGCAGATCAACGAAGGCAGTGTCGATATCGTGATCGGCACGCACAAGCTGCTGTCGTCGGATGTGCAGTTCAAGCGGCTGGGGCTCGTGGTCATCGACGAGGAACACCGCTTCGGCGTGCGTCAGAAGGAAGCCTTGAAGGCCTTGCGCGCTGAAGTCGACGTGCTGACGCTCACCGCCACGCCGATCCCGCGTACGCTCGGCATGGCGCTCGAAGGCCTGCGCGATTTCTCGGTGATCGCCACCGCGCCGCAAAAGCGCCTCGCGATCAAGACCTTCGTGCGTCGCGAGGAAGAGAGCGTGATCCGCGAAGCGATGCTGCGCGAGCTGAAGCGCGGCGGCCAGGTCTACTTCCTTCACAACGAAGTCGAGACGATCGAGAATCGCCGGCAGATGCTCGAAGCGCTGGTGCCCGAAGCGCGAATCGCGGTCGCGCACGGCCAGATGCATGAGCGCGAACTCGAACGCGTGATGCGTGACTTCGTCGCGCAACGCGCCAACGTGCTGCTGTGCACGACGATTATCGAAACCGGCATCGACGTGCCGAGCGCCAACACGATCCTGATCCACCGTGCCGACAAATTCGGTCTCGCGCAGTTGCATCAGCTGCGTGGCCGCGTGGGCCGTTCGCACCACCAGGCGTATTCGTATCTGCTGGTACACGATCCGCAAGGTTTGACGAAGCAGGCGCAGCGCCGGCTCGAAGCGATCCAGCAGATGGAGGAGCTCGGTTCGGGCTTCTATCTGGCGATGCACGACCTCGAAATTCGCGGCACCGGCGAAGTGCTTGGCGACAAGCAATCGGGCGAGATTCACGAGATCGGTTTCCAGCTCTATACCGACATGCTGAACGACGCCGTGAAAGCGCTCAAGGAAGGCAAGGAGCCCGACCTCACCGCGCCGCTCGCCGCGACCACCGAGATCAACCTGCACGCTCCGGCGATTCTGCCCGCGGACTATTGCGGCGATGTGCAGGAGCGTCTGTCGCTGTACAAGCGCCTTGCGAATTGCGAACACCACGATTCGATCGACGGCATTCAGGAAGAGTTGATCGACCGCTTCGGCAAGTTGCCGCCGCAAGCGCATGCGCTGGTGGAGACGCATCGTCTGCGGCTGGCGGCGAAGCCGCTGGGCATTTCGAAGATCGATGCGGGCGAAGCCGTGATCGGTTTGCAGTTCATCCCCAATCCGCCGATCGACGCGATGCGGATCATCGAGATGGTGCAGAAGCACAAGCACATCAAGCTCGCCGGTCAGGACAAGTTGCGTATCGAAACACGCAGCCCGGATCTGGCGGTTCGCGTCGCGACGGTGAAAGAAACCTTGCGCGCGCTCGGTTCACCGAGCCGCGGCACAGCCGCTGCTGCCGTCGCGCGATAACAGCGATAACACGATCGCGCGCAATTAAAAAACGCGCTGCGTCCAGCCGTTTTTTCGTTCATGCTGCGGTGCGCAAAACGCGCGCCGCAGCCGCCGCAGCATACGGCTGCCTATTTTTTGGGTATGATCGGAAGACTCAAATGCTGGAGTCCCGTCATGTCTCACGTCGCTGAATCAGCGCAGTCTTCGTCAACGCCCGCCTCCGCATCGAACACCGCCTCGCCTGTTTCGCTTCCCTGGGTCACCCGTCTCGTGTCGATGGACACGGTAAGCCGCAATCCGAATCTCGGCCTGATCGAAACCGTGCGCGACGAACTGCGCGCCGCCGGTATCGAAGCCACGCTCACTCACGACGAAAGCGGCAAATGGGCCAACCTGTTCGCGACGATTCCCGCACACGACGGCGAGACCAACGGCGGCGTGGTGCTGTCGGGCCATACGGACGTCGTGCCGGTCGACGGTCAGCAATGGGACAGCGATCCGTTCAAGCCGGAAATCCGCGGCGACAAACTATACGGGCGCGGCACCTGCGACATGAAAGGCTTCATCGGCGCGGCGCTTGCACTGGTGCCCGACATGCAGCGCGCCAAACTCGCCAAGCCGATTCACCTCGCGCTTTCGTTCGATGAAGAAGTGGGCTGCGCGGGCGCACCACTGCTGATTGCAGACCTGATGAAGCGCGGCGTGAAGCCGGACGGCTGCATCGTCGGCGAGCCGACCAGCATGCGCCCGATCGTCGCGCACAAAGGCATCAACGCGTATCGATGCTGCGTGCGCGGCCAGGCGGCGCATTCGTCGCTGACGCCCAAGGGCTTGAACGCCATCGAATACGCCGCGCGCCTGATCTGCTACATCCGCGACATGGCCGAGCAGTTCCGCGAGCAAGGTCCGTTCGACGAGCTGTACGACGTGCCCTTCACCACCGCGCAGACCAGCACGATCATCGGCGGCAACGCGATCAACACGGTGCCGGCCGAATGCAGCTTCCAGTTCGAATTCCGCAATCTGCCCACGCTCGATCCCGCACCGATCTTCGCGCGCATCGATCAATACGCGCGCGAAACGCTGCTGCCGAAAATGTTGCGCGAGCATCCATCGGCTGCTATCGAGATCACCAGGATCGCCGCGGCGCCCGGGCTCGATTCGTCTGAACAAGCGGCCATCACGCAACTCGTGCGGGCACTGACCGCCGACCAGGACAAACGCAAGGTAGCGTACGGCACGGAAGCCGGGCTGTTCTCGCTGGCGGGAATTCCGAGCATCGTATGCGGACCTGGCGACATCCAGCAGGCGCACAAAGCGAACGAATTCGTCGCGCTCGACCAGCTCGTCGCCTGCGAGCGTTTCTTGCAGAAATTCATTCACAGTATGTCTGTTGGCGCCCCGGAGGAAGTCCCCTTGGGGGACGCACACGCGCACTGAAACTGAGCGGCTCGAAAAGAGTCCCACGCATACCGACAAAAACCACGCCCACGCCATGTCAACCGCCACGCCGCAGCACACCGACCACACGATCGACGGCGAGCCGATCCCGACTCTCGACGACATCGCCACACAGCATTTCGCGCTGACGCCGTGGGTCGCGCGAACGCCGGTGTTCGACCGGCTCGACTTTCCGTCGCTGGAAGGCACGGTGGTGAACTTCAAGTTCGAGCTGCTGCAAGCGGGCGGCAGCTTCAAGGCGCGCGGCGCGTTCACCAACCTGCTCGCGCTCGACGAAGCGCAACGCAGCGCGGGCGTCACCTGCGTGTCGGGCGGCAATCATGCGGTGGCGGTCGCCTATGCGGCGCAGCGGCTTGGCGTCAGTGCGAAGGTGGTGTTGTTCCGCACGGCCAATCCAGCGCGTGTCGCGTTGTGCCGGCAGTACCGTGCCGAGATCGTGTTCGCGGAAAATCTCGCCGAAGCCTTCGAACTGGTGCGCCGTATCGAGGCGGAGGAAGGCCGCTACTTCGTGCATCCGTTCAACGGCTATCGCACGGTGTTGGGGTCGGCCACGCTCGGCTACGAATGGGTCACGCAAACGCCCGACCTCGAAGCGGTGATCGTGCCGATCGGCGGCGGCGGCCTCGCCGCCGGCGTTGCCACGGCAATGAGGCTCGCGAATCCACGTGTGCATGTGTACGGCGTCGAACCCGAAGGCTCGGATGCGATGGGCAAGAGCTTCGCCGCCAATCACACGGTCAAGATGGGCCACATGCACAGCATCGCCGATTCGCTGATGGCGCCGCACACCGAGGAATACAGCTACGAACTCTGCCGCCGTCACATCGACCAGCTCGTCACCGTATCCGACGACCAACTGCGTTCGGCCATGCTGACCTTGTTCGGACAACTGAAGCTCGCCGTCGAACCGGCCTGCGCCGCGGCAACCGCAGCGCTGCTCGGACCGCTGCGCGAAAAGCTGCAAGGCAAGCGTGTGGGTGTTCTGCTATGCGGCACTAACACCGACCCGGTCAGTTTTGCGGCGCACATCGAACGGGCTCGCGCGCTAACGCCGGAGTTTCCGGCTTAATTTCCAATTAACCCAAATTAACAATCCGGCACGCCGTTCCTGACCAAAAGACTGGCCTATCCTCATGAGATTGGTATCATTCGGGGATCAATTTTCAAGGGGGAACCTCTATGAGCATGGTCAAGGAATTCAAGGAATTTGCCCTCAAGGGCAACGTGATGGATCTAGCCGTCGGGGTGATTATCGGCGGCGCATTTTCCACCATCGTCAATTCGATTGTTAAAGACCTGATCATGCCCGTTGTCGGGGTCGCCACCGGCGGTCTCGATTTCTCCAATAAGTTCATCCGTCTGGGTGATATTCCGGCCAGCTTCAAAGGCAGTCCGGAGTCGTATAAAGACTTGCAGACGGCGGGCGTCGCCGTGTTCGGTTATGGCTCGTTCATCACCGTCCTGATCAACTTTCTGATTCTTGCGTTCATCATCTTTCTGATGGTCAAGTTCATCAACAATCTGCGCAAGCCGGCCGAGGCCGCACCGGCCGAGCCGCCGGCGCCGCCGGAAGACGTGCTGCTGCTGCGCGAAATCCGCGACTCTCTTAAGAACTCGTCGCGTTAAACATTCGCCCCGGCATTCGACCCGGCGTCGCGAGGCGCCGTCAGCCGGGTCCAGTAAAAAGGCCTGCTGCGATCGACTCGCAGCAGGCCTTTTTTATCGTGCGCTCAACCTACCCTCAGCACACTCGTGAATCATCCGGCGCGCCAGGTGTCTTCCTCGGCCTTCCGGCTCACCGCGCTTTCGATCATCGTTTCAAGCTGGCCGAAATTGACCGGCTTGGTCAAATGCGAAGTGAAACCGGCGCTCAGACAACGGCGCACGTCTTCGTCGGTGCCGAAGCCTGTCAACGCGATCGCGGGGACGTCCGAATGTTCGCGGAACGCCTTGATGAAATCGAGACCGGTGCCGTCGGGCAAGCCTACGTCGCTGACCACCAGGTCGAAGGTGCGCGCCTGGGTGGCGGCCAGCGCGTCGTCCACGCGTCCGACCACCGTCACGTCGTGTCCGAGGCTGCGAATCAGCTGTGCCATCACCTCGGCGGTATCCAGGTGATCTTCGATCAGCAGAATGGTCAGAAGGCCGGCCGAATGCACTTCAGCGGGCGCACTGGCGAGGGGTGCCTCGGCAGGTTTCGCGGCGGTCGGCAGCGTGATCGTGAAGGTCGCGCCGCAATGCGCGCCCGGGCTTTGCGCAACCACCGTGCCGCCATGCACGTCGGTCAGCGCCTTGGTGATCGCGAGACCGAGGCCGAGCCCGCCGAACTGCCGCGTCATGTTCTGGTTGCCTTGCTCGAATGCGTTGAACAGCTTGCCGATCTGTTCCGGCTCGATGCCGATCCCCGTGTCTTCAACCGAGATCTGCACGTGCATGCGTTCGTCGCGCGTACGCACGTAGATATGGCCGCCGTCCGGCGTAAACTTGGCGGCGTTGCGAATCAGGTTCCACAGCATTTGTTGCAGCCGTGCGCGGTCGGCCAGCACGTAGTGGTGCTGGGCGTTCTTGTGCACGTGCACGTCCTGCTGCTTGACCTGAATCTCGCTGCGAAACAGTTCGAGCACGCTGTCGAGCACATCGTGCACGTCGACGGTTTCCAGCGACAGACGCAGCTTGCCGTTCGCCACCCGCGTGAGGTCGAGCAGATCGTCGATCAGCCGCGCTTCGAGTTCGACATTGCGACGGATCATGCGCACGCTCGCGCGCGCCTGGTCGGGCAGACCGGGGATCATCTCGAGCACGCTGGCGCCGGCCAGCACCGGCGTGAGCGGCGTGCGCAATTCATGCGACAGCATCGCCAGAAAGCGGTCTTTCGCGCGGTTGGCTTCTTCGGCAGTCTGGCGGGCGGCCTGTTCCGACGCGAGCAGCCGTTCACGCTCCTCAATCGCCTCACGCTGCGGATGGATGTCCGTGCAACTGCCGAACCATTTGGTGACGTTGCCGTCGGCATCCCGCATGGCGACCACGCGGGCATCGAACCAGCGAAATTCGCCGTCGTGGCGGCGAATCCGCAGTTCGTGCCGATAGTCGCCGGCGCCGCTCTTCACCGCCTTGAGCCAGGTGCTGCGGATTTCCTCACGATCGTCGGCATGCACGGCGTCGAGCCACGCGAGGCCGTACGAACTGCTTTCGGCGAGCCCCGTGTAGTCGAACCATTGCTTCGAGAGAAAATCGCAATCGCCCTCCGCGTTGCTGGTCAGCACAAGGTGCGGCAATGCCTCCGACAAGGTCCGGTAATGCTGTTCGCGATCGCGCAGCAACAAGGCTTCGTCCGAGGCTTTCTGCAAGCGCACCTGCGACAGCACCCGCTCGACGGCTTCAGGCAGGTAATCGAGGTAATCGCCGGACTTGGGCACCACGTCGGACACGCCCGCGCGCAATGCCTCGATCACGCGGGATTCGTCGGTGAAACCGGTCACGAGAATGGCGGGAATCCGCACCCCTTCAGCGCGCAAGCGGCGAAAGAAATCGAGGCCGGTCTCCGGCCCGCTCAACTGGTAGTCGAGCACCAGCAGGTCGGGAGAGCCGGCGGCGAGCCGCTCGCGGGCCGACTCGACACCTGCGCAGATCGCCACCCGGCAGCGGGCGCGCTCGAGCGACTTGCGCGCAAGCCGCAGGATGCCTTCGTCGTCATCGACTACCAGTACATACGCGGCGGGCTGCGTGGATACTTCTTCGGTCATGCGGAATCTTCTTTGGCTAGGTCTGATGTAGCTATATTGTCATGGCTGCTTTCGGGCGCCTTCCATGAGGCGCCCCTCACGGCGCCGCCAGCCGATGACCGGGCGGCAGCTTGACCACTTGCAGGAAAAAGCCGAGACGGCGCACCGCTTCGATGAACGCATCGTATTCGACCGGCTTGGTGATGTAGACATTGCAGCCGAGCTCATAGCAGCGCGCGATTTCGCGTGGATCGTCGGTCGTGGTCAGGACGATGACCGGCACGGCGGCCGTCTGCGGCGAATCTTTCAGGCGCCGCAACACTTCGAAACCATCTACGCGCGGCATCTTCAGATCCAGCAACACGACGAAATTCGTCAGATCTTCGCGCGGCGGATAAGGACTGGCAGCGGCGTCGGCCGGCGCCGGGCCGAAAAAATAATCGAGCGCTTGCTGACCGTCGCGAAAACGCACGAAACCGTTCGAAATGCCGGCGCGGCGCAAGTTGCGCTCGACGAGCGTTGCATGGCCGTCGTCATCTTCGATCAGCACGATGCTGACCGTCTCCCCGTGACTCATATGCCCTCCGTACCGACGATCTGGTTATGCATACTGCTTCTGGATAGTCCCACTGCGGGTCTCAATTCAATGGCGCGCCGGCTGTTCCGGCAGCACGACGAAAAAGGTCGACCCCGCGCCTTCCGCCGATTCCACCCAAACCCTGCCGCCGTGCCGCTCCGCCATCCGCCGCACCACCGCGAGCCCGATGCCCTCGCCGCTCGCGACGTCGCCGTGCAGACGCTGAAACGCACGGAACACCTTCGACATATAGGCCGCCGGAATTCCAAGTCCGTTATCGCGCACGTAATAGGTGCGGGTGCGCAGCGCGCGCGGCTCCAGTTCGTCCACGGGTTCCGGCTCCAGCGCACCGATCTCGATGCGCCCTTGACGCACCGGGTCGAGATAGTTGAGCGCGTTACCGATCAGGTTGCTGAAAATCTGCTCGATCGCGCCCGGGTCGCCCCACGCGGGCGGCAATTCGCGCACGGTGACGACCGCCGCGCGCTGGCTGATCGCGCCTTGCAGCGCATCGACCACCCGCCCCACCACCCGGCCGACGCTCACGCGCTGCCACTGATATTCGAGCCGGCCGGCGCGCGAAATGCGCAACAGCGCGTCGATGATCGCCGCGGCCCGCGTCACCGCGGTACGCAGATATTGCAAGGACTCCCGCACGTCGCCGTCGAGGATATGTACCATGCGCCGGTGCTCGGCGTGCGGCAAGCCGGCCGCCTCGACGGTGCTGTGCAGTTCGTCGCACGACACCTGTAACTCTTTTGAAAAGCCTTGCAGATTCACCAACGGGGAGCGCAGATCGTGCGAGACGCTATAGATGAACATTTCGTTGTCTTGCGTCTCCTGGCGCAGCTCCTCGTTGACGCCCCCGAGTTCCTGCGCGCGCGCTTCGAGCCGCGCTTTCAGCAGGGTCTGCTCGCCTTCCGCTTCACGCAGACGTGCGCCCGTCTGATGAAGCACCGCATCGAGTGCGGCGATTTCGTCGTTGCCGGAGAGCGGCGCCGCAAGCGGCCGCCCGTTGCCCAGCCGCTCGGCATTATCGGTCAGCACTTCCAGCCGCCGGCCGATGTTGCGCGCGAACACCACAGCAGTGGCCGCCCAGATCAGCATCGAGCCGATCACGGCGGCGATCAGCGCGTATTGCTGGCGCTCGCCCCGCCGCGCAAGGGACGCGTCGCGCTCTGCGTCGAGCCGCGCCGCTTCGTTGACGAACGCGGCAAGCTCGTCGCGAAACAGCGCGATCTGCTGGGGCAGCGCGCCGTTTTCCCGTGCAATAAACGCGTTCAGGCTGCGCCCCGCATGCAGGGCCTGCGAGATCGCGGCGGTCTGCGCGCGATACGTTTCGATCGCCTTTTGCATCTGGTGCACCCGCTGGACTTGCTGCGGCGTATCGCCGACCAGCGTCTCGAGGTGCGCAAGCCGGTCGCCGAGCTCGACCCACACTGTATGCCGGTCAATAAACGACGGGTCGCCGACGACCATGCCCGTGCGTACCCGCGCGGCCTGACGCAGCAGCGGATCGACGATGGCAGACGACTGATAGAGGATCTGCTTGCTGTTGGCGACCCACTGCGCGGCCTGCGCCGTTTGCTCCTGGGTATCGAAGACGACGCCCAGAAGCGCCAGCTCGACCACGCTCGGCACTGCAATCAGCAGCAGACCCTTGGTAAAAAGTTTCATGTTCGCCCAAGGGGTCACTCAGGCCGCGGCGGTACGCGCGGACGGCTTGCCGCCTGGCCTGCTGGCTGGCCGCGCAGTACTGGACCGGCGAGCACGGCGCGATGCAGCCGGACGGGCCATTATCGACGCGAATGTGAGATATTTCAACGTAGAGGCAAGATGCGCGCGCCCACATAAAAATGACTTTTTTATTGATCACACATGTTTTTTCGAGGGCGCGTGCGTCTATGATGGAGACAGATGTGCTGGGAAGGGAAAGCGCGCGGCGAGGCGGTTCGGCATGATTCGTGCGGGAGGCGGTGTGACGGCGTAGTCGTCGAATCACCGTGAATCCGGCCTTGTCGTATGCTATAAAAGATCGACGTGCGGCGCGCGAAGCCGGGAGTTGTCGCATGAGGACGCTGCGTTTCTTGCAATTCTTTTTCAGGCGAATTTTTATGTCCTTCCCGAAAAAGCGTAGACGCGCGAAGGTGGACGGCGATGAGTCGTTCCTCGCGGTGCTGCGGCATTTCAAACCATTCGCTCAGCTCGACACCAAAATTGCGCGCGCTCGCGCGCAGGACGAACCGGTGCTTTATGCGCACGTGCTGCCTGGTCTCGATGTGCTCTTGTGCAGCGTGCGCGGCGCGCAGCCTCCTTATCCGGCGCCTGCCGAATTGCGGCGGCGTTGCATCGAGTCGATTACCAATGCGCTGGAGCAGCCGCTCGATGGGCTGGAAAATGGCGGGTATTGGTATGAGGCGGATGGCTTTGGATTTCTGGTCTTTGCCAGCCGGGCGAGAGGTAAGATCCTGACGGAATTTGGCGCTACCCGGGTCGGTGGCGCGCGCCGCGGGGTTCGGCGGCAGGACGCCGCCGGGGATGCCGCTCCGCGGTCTTTAAGGTAAGGTTTTTGCCCCTCGGATGCGTTTTGTTTCTGTCGAACAGAAAACCTCAACTCCCCTTATATTTAGCCGCATCAACCGCATTACCCGGCGCATTGCCCGAATTACCCGGCGCCAAACCAGCGGGTTTCTTTCCAGCCGCAGCAGGCGCAGAACCCGATTTGGCGCCCGGCAAACCGTCCAGTGAAATCGCCGCCTTGGGCTTCTGCTTCTGCCCCGGAGGCGGCGCGGTCGGCGCCTGACGCACCTGCGACAGCAACCGATTACAAGCCAACGGCTTACTATTGCTGGGCGCAAGCAACGGAATCAACGCGGCAAACGGATTCATCAATCCAAGCCCGACAACGGCGCCGCCTCGCAATGCCAACGCGGCAGCATTGACCCCGACATGGGGATCCTTGAAGGTCCCCTTCACATACAACGGCGAGCGCAGCGAAAACACCCGGAAACCCTTGGTATGCGGATGCACGCCAAGGTCCATCGATTCATCGCGCAAATTCACGTCGCCGTCGATGTTGATCACCGCATCGTCTGTATCGAGCGCGAAGACGCGTGAATTCAGCACGCCGTTGGTCGCGACAAAATCGGCCGCGGCGCAGTTGATCTTCACGTCGCGATTGCCGAACAGTTTTTCATACACGACGTTTGCCACGTTCAGCCCGGCCGCCTCCATCAACAGGCGGCTCACCGTGCCGTCGGTGACCAGCGCCTTCACCTCGCCGTTCGAAGTCGCAGCCAACGCCGCCGGCGAATTGCCGGTCGCGGTCAACGCGGCATCGCCGTTGATTTCTCCAAGCGCGTTTTGCATCGTCTTGAAGTTCGGGAACAGTTGCTTGAGCTTCAGATGCCGCGCCGACGTAGAGAAGCGCCCCTTGAGCGGCACCGTGCTGCCGTCCAGATGGATGTCGGATGCGAGCGAACCGCCGGCCACGCCGAACTTCAACGGCTCCAGCGACAGCACGCCGTCGGCCAGGACGACGTGCGTGTACAGATCGGTGATCGGCAGATTCACGTTCTTGACGATGCGGCGGCCCGTGAATTTCACGTCGGCGTCGATTGCCTTCCAGCGGTCGGTGCGAAATTCTTCGACCGGCAATGCCTTGCCGCCCGGCTGGCGTGTCGCGTCACCGCGCCGGGCCTTGCTCGCGTTCGAGTCCGCGCCGATCACCGGCGCCAGATCGGCGAATTGCAACAGATGCGACACCAGTTCCCCCTGCAACAGCGGACGTGGCTCGCGCGCCGTATAGGTCAGCGAACCATTCAGATCGCTTCCGCCTACCCGGCCGGTAAAATTCTCATACTTGAAGACGTTGCCGCCGGCCTTGAACTGACCGACGAGACGCCCCTCGGTCGCGTACGGCGGCGTTTCCGGCAAGGTCACCCCAGTCAGCGAATAGAGCCGCGCCATGCTGTCGCCTTGCAGCCAGAGACGCAGATCGACCGCAGCGAGATGCGCCGGATCGGTGATCGTACCCACCAGGCCGACACGCAGATCGCCGGTCTTCACATCGGCTTGCACCGGAAATGGCCGGTTCGCATCCTGCAGCGCCAGCACGCCGCCGACCTTGCCGCTGCCCGACAGCGGCGTCTTGTTGTAGGTGCCCTTGATGGTCCAGCCGATCGCATACAGCGGAGTCGCCGGTCCGTGGCCGCCTGCCGTGCCTGCCGTCCCGCTGGTGGGCGACGCTAATGCAGCCGCTGTGCCGCTCGCGCCCTTGTTTCCCCCCTCACCTGCGCCCTTCGAACCGCCGGCAACCAGCGCTTCCGAGGCTCCCGAGCCGCCCGTGCCCGCCTTCGCCCGCGAAGCATTGCCATCCGCCGACGAAGCGCCGGAAGCCGCGGCCGCGTTAACCTGCGCGGCAAGCTTGCTCGCGCCCGCCTTGCCGACCGCTTCCGCCGACGCGCTGCGCGATGCCGCTTCCTGCTGCTTCATCGCCTCGCCGATCGGAATCGGCTGGCCGAGCGTATCGATGACGGTCTGCATCTCGATTTTCTTCTGCTGGTCCGACAGCACGACGCTACCCTTCGCAAACGCGATGTCGTGCAGATCGAGCTTCCATTCCGAAGGCCCGGTCGAAGCGGGCAATTTGAAGGTCCAGTTATTACGCCCGTCGAGCAGGCGCTCAAGGTCGACCGAAGGATTCACGAGGTTGATCGCGGGAATCACGATGTCGTGCGCAAGCAGCGGCAAGACCTTGACCTCGAAGTCGATCTCGTCGAGCGTCGCGAAGTGCGGCTGTCTGCTCCAGTCTGGATTGCCCACCGTGATATTGGCCGCGGAGAAACGCGGCCAGGGCACCCAGCCCCGCCAACCGGTCTCGCCCACCGGATGCCGCCATCCAACCTTCAGATCGCCGGTGATCGCGAACGGCCGGCCGATCGCCTGCGTGACTTTGTCGTTGACCCACGGCCGAGCCCGGTTCCAGTCAAAAGTCAGAATAAAAACCGCCAGCGCAGCAATCAGAACGACGATGATCCCCATCAGCCATGCGATGATTTTCCCGATCCGTCTTCCGATTGTGTTCGACACTGCCATTGAGGGCCCCGCGGTTTCTTCTTGGTTATGCAACTGACAGCACGTATCGTGCCTGATAGTTGTCGTTTTATCATGCCACACGGCTCGGATGCACGTAGCGTGCAACGGGAAGGCCACGGCAGCGTCACGGCAGTGCCTCAAAAATGCCAAACCCCACAACGATTTCACTCATGAACGATATTCCCCTGGTCCTCGCCGACGGCATCGCCCGGCGCGACGCGCTACGCGGGCAAACGCTCCTGCAACCGACCCATTTCGCCTTGCAGGCGGGCGACCGGGTCGCGGTCACCGGTCCGTCGGGGTCCGGCAAGAGCGTGTTTCTGCGCACGCTCGCCCTGCTCGATCCGCTCGATGCGGGACGCATCATGTGGCGCGGCGCGCCGGTCGCGCGCGCCGCCATTCCGCGTTACCGGCGCAACGTCGCATATATCCGGCAGCGGCCCGCGCTGCTCGACGGCAGCGTCGAAGACAATCTGCGCTATCCGTTCGAGCTGCGAACCTATCGCGATGTCCGCTTCGACCGGGCGCGCGCGACGAGCCTCGCCGCCCAGGCCGGGCGCGGCGGCGATTTCCTCGACAAGCGCGCGAGCGAACTCTCGGGTGGCGAGGCGCAGATCACCGCGCTGATCCGCGTCCTGCAACTCGCGCCCGACGTCCTGCTGCTCGACGAACCGACGGCCTCGCTCGACCCGGAGTCGTCGCGTGCGATCGAGGGCCTGGTGCACGCGTGGTTCGATGCCGAGCCGGGCCGGCACGCCTCGGTGTGGGTGTCGCACGACCCGGCGCAAGCCGTGCGCATGAGCGAGCGGCATCTGACGATGCGCGCCGGCGTGCTCGACGAATCGGCCGTGACCCAGGCTCAACCGGAACTCGACCAATGACATTGCAGAATCTGAGTCTCTGGGACGTCGCGATTGCCGCGTTGCTGATCGTCGTGAACGGCGTGGTATCGGTGGCGCTCAAGCTGGATCTCGAACGCAAGCTGGCATGGGCGGCAGCACGCACCGTCTTGCAGTTGCTCGCGATCGGCTATGTGCTCGGCTGGGTGTTCCGCTATGACCGCTGGTTCGTGGTGCTGCCGCTGATGATCGTGATGACACTGATCGCCGGCTTCGCGGGCGCGCAGCGCGGCAATCGCACCTATGCCGGACAACGTGCGGACAGCGTGCTGTCGATCTGGGTCAGTTCGTGGCTGGTGGCGGCGGTGGGACTCTTCGTCGTGATCCGCATTCATCCGTGGTACGAGCCGCAGTATGCGATTCCGATCCTCGGCATGATCCTCGGCAATACGCTGACCGGCGTGTCGCTCGGCATCGAACGGATGACCGAGGAGCTGACCGCGCGGCGCGACCGCGTCGATATGGCGCTCGCGCTGGGCGCGACGCGTTGGGAAGCGGCGCAGGCGCCGGCGCGCCAAGCTGTACGCGCGGGCATGATGCCGACGCTGAATCAGATGGCGGTGGTCGGCGTGGTGAGTTTGCCGGGCATGATGACCGGCCAGGTGCTGGCGGGTCAGTCGCCGTTGCAGGCGGTGCGCTATCAGATCGTGATCATGTTTCTGATCGCGGCATCGTCCGCGTTGGGGACGGTGGGCGCGGTGCTGCTCACCTACCGGCGGCTCTTCTCCGCCGAGCACCGGTTTCTGGCCGCGCGGCTGGTCGAGCGGCCGGCAGCGCAGCGTTGACTACCGTCCCCCCAAGCACGACTCAGCGATCCGGCGACTCAGTGACTCAGTGACTCAGCGCTTTGCTGTCACCGCCACCTGGGTGCCGTCGGTGAGCGTCAGCGTCCTGGTGCTGCCGTTGGTCGGCATCGTAAAGCGCAGGATCTGGCTGAGGCTCACGTCGTTCGGACACTTGAGCGTTTTGCCGCCGCTCGTCACGGTCTTGACGCCGTGCGGCGTCTGCGCCTGGAAGCTCAGTTGCACGGTCGCGGTGCCGTCGCCGGCGACCACGGGCGCAAAGCGGATCTGCGTCTGACGAATCATCGCGCCGTTGGCGTCGACCGGCAGCGATGCGTAATTCGGACATGTGCCCGTCGCGGGAACCGGCCCACCCGGCGGCACGGTCTTCCACGTGAAGTCATCCGATTCGCCGGAACGGATCGTACGCGTTTCCTGTGAATTGCCGAACTGTTTCGATGTGACGCGAACCGTGTAGCGGATCGGACCATCGGTGGCGGCTTGCGACGTGACCGTAATCGGCGTGGCCGCATGGGCCACCGGCACGAGCATGCCGGGCGCCAAAGCGCAGGCGAGACAAGCAACAACCGAAACGGCGGAAAGTCTGAAGCTCATACTGTCACCTCGTTGTTGTGCCGCTGCGCGCGCGCTTAAGCGCTACTGCCCGACTCGCGCCTGATGGCGACCGGCCGGGCGAACCACGAGACACGCAACTGTTTTAGCATGATGCCCTGCCAGTCTAACGCCAAGCGGCCACGCGCGCGCTTCATACGAATCGGGTGTTAACCCGCTTGCGGCGACGCGTTTTCTGCGCGTGAGATTCGTCGCTGTCCCTTGCTGCGTCCCCGCATAGGCTGCTCTCCAAAAGACACATGGCCGGCGGCGCATTGCTGCGACGCCGGCCATGCTCAATCATCGGGCTGCGCGGCTTAGAAGCCCGTCAGCACCAGCTTGCCGATCACGCGCCCCTGTTCGAGCAGTTGATGCGCGCGGCGCAGATTGTCGGCGTTGATCTTGCCGAGATCCTGACCGACTGTCGTGCGCAGCGTGCCAGCGTCGACCAGACGCGCCACTTCGGTCAACAGCTTGTGCTGCTCGATCATGTCAGGCGTGCCGAACATCGAACGCGTAAACATGAACTCCCAATGGAACGCGGCGCTTTTCGCCGTCAACAGTTCGACGGGAACCGGCTTGCTGTTCTCGACGATCGTGCAAATGCCGCCTTGCGGTTTGACCACTTCGGCTGCGGCCGGGAAATGCCTGTCGGTGTCGTTGAATATCAGCACATAATCGACCAGGTCGATACCGAGCTTTTTCAACTGCGCGGGCATGTCGCCGAAGTGATCGACGATGTGATCCGCGCCCAGTTCCGTCGCCCACTTCGCCGATTCGGGACGCGAGGCGGTCGCGATCACCTTCAGCTTCGCGAGTTGCTTCGCCAACTGGATGCCGATCGAACCGACCCCGCCCGCACCGCCGATGATCATCACCGTGCGGCCTTCGTCCGCGCCTTGCGGCGATACGCCGAGGCGATCGAACAGCGCTTCCCACGCGGTGATCGCGGTCAACGGCAACGCGGCCGCATGGCTGAAATCGAGCGACGCCGGCTTGCGCCCGGCGATGCGCTCGTCCACCAGATGGAACTCGCTATTGGCGCCCGGCCGCGTGATGCTGCCGGCGTAAAACACCGGATCGCCGACCTTGAACAGCGTGACGTCCGGCCCGACCGCCGCCACCGTACCGGCTGCGTCCCAGCCTAGAACGCGCGGCTCTTTCTCGACGGTGTCTTTCGGGGCGCGCACTTTGGTGTCAACGGGATTGACCGAGATCGCCTCGACCTTGACCAGCAGGTCATGGCCGGTGGCTTCGGGTTTCCTGATCTCGACGTCGACCAGCGCTTCGGCTTGATCGATCGGCAAATAACGGTAGAGACCGACGGCTTTCATCACAGCTCCTGTTCATTCAGATGAGGTTGGACGACTGGCGAACCTGGCGGGCGGCGTCTGGTTGTATTGGCCGCCGATGCCGCCCGCGTTCGCATTGACGTCATCGTAAAGCGGCTCTTATTCTCATAAAACCATCATAATGACTGAAACATCTTTTTGAATTTCAGAACAATGGATCCTACTGACCAGCTAGCGCCATCCTTGTCCGGCGACCGCGAGCGCCTCGATCTGCTCGACGTCGCGCTGTTCGTGCGGGCCGCCTTGCTCGCCAACGTCTCGGCCTCCGGCCGCGAATTCGGCTTGTCGGCGGCGGTGGCAAGTTCGCGGATCGCGCAGCTGGAAAAGCTGCTCGGCGCGCGCCTGCTGCACCGGACCACGCGCCGCATCAGTCTCACTCAGGACGGCGAAGTGTTCATGACGCGCGCCCAGGCGCTGCTCGATGCTGCCGCCGCCGCGCGGGCCTCGGTCGGCCGCGCCCAGGCCGAACCGCAGGGCCGCTTGCGGGTGTCGATGCCGTCGTCGTTCGGGCGACAGCATGTGTCGCCGGTGATCAGCGAGTTTCTGCGCCGCTATCCCGGCGTGAGCGTCGATTTGCGGCTGACCGATCAACTCGTCGATCTGGTCGATGCGGGCATCGACGTGGCGATCCGCGTCGGCGTGCTGAAGGATTCGTCGCTGGTGGCGCGGCGCCTCGCGGCGAACCGCCGTGTGATCTGCGCGGCGCCCGCCTATCTCGCCGCGCGCGGCACGCCGCATCATCCGTCAGACCTGACACAGCACGAATGCATGATCCTGTCGGACCAGCGCGACTGGGCGTTCGTGACGCCTGCCGGTCCGCTCGACGTGCGGGTGAGCGGGCGCCTCGTCACCGACAACGGCGAAGTGATCCGCGATGCGCTGCTGGCCGGCTTCGGCATCGCGCTCAAATCGACATGGGACGTCGCACCGTATCTGCGCAGCGGCGAGCTGGTCAGCGTGCTCGACACCTATCCGCTCGCGCAGCAGGTCGCCATCTGGGCGGTTTATCCGAGCCGCGCGTTCGTGCCGCCGAAAACGCTGGCGTTCATCGAGTTCCTTGCTGCGCATTTCGGCGATCCGCCGTATTGGGACACGGCGACTGACCGAGGCGCGGAGGCTCCGCCGGCTCGATAGCGCTCACTCCGCTCCGTCCAGACGTTTTTTCATCGTCGCCGTGATGCGCTGACGCGACTTCGCATAGTCTGCCCAGGGGTCGCGTTCGAGGTCCGCGAGCCGCTCGTGCAGGTTCTCGATGTTCCATTGAGCGCCACCGGTGGTCGCGGCGACCTCGTCCCACGCGAGCGGCACCGAAACGCCCAGCCCCGGCCGGGCGCGCGCCGAGAACGCGGCGACCGTGCTCGAGCCGCGGTTATTGCGCAGATAATCGACGAAGATTTTCTGCTTGCGATTTTGCGCACCCATCCTGGCACTGAAGTACTTAGGCAGCATCGCCGCCATGTGCTGCGCGACGGCCTGCGAGAACGCCTTCACTTCGTCCCAGTCCGCCTGCCTCGCGAGCGGCACGACCACATGCAGCCCTTTGCCGCCGCTTGTCTTGCAGAACGACGTCAGGCCAAGTTCCTCAAGCAGCGAGCGCGTCAGTTGCGCCGCCTCGATCATCCTGTCCCAGCCGAGCGACGCGTCGGGGTCGAGATCGAACACCATGCGATCGGGCTTGTCGAGCTTCGACGCCACGCCGTTCCACGTATGAAATTCGATCGTGCCCATTTGCGCGGCGCCGACCAACGCCTCGAGCGTATCGACGGTAATCAGCGGCGGATGTCCGGGGTCCAGTCCGGGATGCTGCGTGACGTTCGGAATCGCCAGCTTCTGGCTGTGCTTCTGAAAGAACAGTTCGCCGCCGATATCCTCTGGCGCGCGCACCAGCGACACGGGCCGGTCCTGCAGATGCGGCAGCATCCAGCCGGCGACCGATTCGTAGTACCGGACGAGATCGATCTTGCGTGTGCCGGTGCTCCTGTCGATCACGCGGTCGGGATGGGACACGCGCACGCCGGCGACTTCGGACGCGATATCGGTTTGCTGTTGCACGTCGGTTCCTTGACGGGGTGCTTCCTGGACGATCTGCCGTGCCGGTTTGTCGCTGCGCAGACTGACGAACGACGCCTGCCGCACGATGCGCTCGCTGGTCCATTCGGCGAAATTGCATTCGCAGACGAGTTCCGGCTTGACCCAATGCACCGACGTGCGGCTGCGTTCGCGCGGCTCAGCGGCGAACGGCATGCGTTGGGTTTCGAGCGCGTCGAGCTTGTTCCTGATTGAACGCAGCGACGCGGCGTCGAAGCCGGTGCCGACGCGCCCGGCGTATTCCAATTCGCCGTCCCCGTCGTAGACTCCGAGCAGCAGCGCGCCGAATGCGGCGCGGCTGCCCGACGGCTCCGAATAGCCGCCGATCACAAACTCCTGACGCTGCCGGCACTTCAATTTGATCCACGCGGACGTGCGCCCGGAGGTATAGCCGCTGTCGCGCCGCTTGCCGATGATGCCTTCGAGCCCCGCGTCGCAGGCGCTCTTCAGCAGATCGTCGGCGGTGTAGCCGAAGTCGTTCGAGAAGCGCAGCACGCTGTCGTCGACGTCTTCCATCAGCGCGCGCAGGATCGCGCGGCGTTGTTCGAGTGGCACGCCGCGCAAGTCATAGCCGTTCAGAAACGGGATGTCGAACAGATAGATGACGATGTCCTGCGGGCGGTTGGCGTCGAACGCGTTTTGCAGCGCCTGAAAACTCGGCACGCCATTTTTATCGAGCACCACCGCTTCGCCGTCGAGCCACGCGCGCTCGATGTCGAGTTGTTCGAACGCCTTGACCTGTTTGCTGAATTTCGCGGTCCAGTCGTTGCCGGCACGCGTGAACACCTTCACTGCGTTGCTCTTCGCTTTTCCCCTCGCTTTTCCCTTCGCTTTTCCCTTCGCCGTTCTCTTCACCTTGTCGCTCGCCGGACGGTCGATGCGCGTCAGCACGCGGTAGCCGTCGAACTTGATTTCGTACGACCAGTTTTCGCCGGGCGGCACGGCATCGACGAGCGTCGCCAGTTGCGGTTCGAACGTGGCGGGCAACGCGCCTTTGACCGCGCCCTCGATCGACGGCGACACGGCCAGCTCGCGCAGCGACTGCGTGCTGCGCGTCGTGACGAGATCGGTTTTTTTCGGGTCGGCGCGGTGCGCTGAAGCAGTCTTCGCGCCCTTCGTGCCGGCGGTCTTTGCGCTCGTTGCCAGCTTGTTCGCGGCTTTCCTCGCCAAGGGCCTGGCACCTTTGCCCGCCGACGCGCCGCCACCGAGCACGCTGCCCGGCCGCTCCTTCAGCACGTCGTATTCGTTTTCGTCGCGGGCTTCGTCGTCGCGTTCCTTGATCAGCAGCCATTGCTCCTTATCACCGCTGCCGCGCATATGACTGCGCACCAGCGTCCAGCCGCCATGCAGCTTCTCGCCGAAGAGTTCGAACTTGAGCTTGCCGGTCTTGTAGGATCTGGCCGCTTCCGCCGCGCCGCCAACCGGTTCCCATGTGCCGCGATCCCACACGATCACGGTGCCCGCGCCATAGTTGCCAGGCGGAATCTCGCCCTCGAAAGAGCCGTATTCGACTGGATGATCTTCGACATGCACCGCGAGCCGCTTCACCGACGGGTCGAGGCTCGGCCCTTTGGGCACTGCCCAGGATAGCAACGTGCCGTTCAGTTCGAGCCGGAAGTCGTAATGCAGGCGCCGCGCATCGTGCTCCTGGATCACATACGACAGACCCTGCTTCGATTCACGCGCAGTGGTTGTCCGGCTTGCTTTCTTGCGCGCGGTTGCGCCGGACGGTTCCGGCGTTTCGTCAAAACGGCGCTTGCGGTTATAGAGATCGAGTCTGTCGTTCATGGCGGTGAACTCGTCGCCGGGCAAAGTGGCACGGGGTTATCCGCGCGGCTGCCCGGGTTCCCCGTCAAGCGGCCGCGCGTCGTTTGCGCGCCGCCGGAGTGGTCTTGCCGCCGCTACCGCTACCGCTGCCGCTGCCGCCGCTGCGGGGCGTGCTCGCCGTGCGCGGCTTCTTGCGCGCCGGTGCGGTGGCTTCCGCGTCGTCCTCATCGTCCACCGCATTCTTGCGCCCGCCCGCCGTCGGCTTGCCTTTGCCGCGGCCGAGGCTGCGCTTGAGCAGGTCCGACAGATCGAGAATATCGGCGGATTGACGCGACGCCTGTGGCACTTCGACCTCGGGGATTTCCTCAGTCTTGCCCGCGCGGATCTTGCGATCGACCAGCGCCATGATGTCGTCGCGGAACGTGTCGTGATACGTCGCCGGGTCCCACGTGTCGCTCATGTCGTCGATCAGCTTTTTCGCCATGTCGAGCTCGCGCGCGGTGAAGCCGGCTTTCTTCGGATCTTCGGCGGGCAGCTTGAATTCGTCGAAGTCGCGCACTTCGGCGGCCCAGCGCAGCGTATTCAACGCCAGCACCGGACCGACCGGGATCAAGACCGCGAGATGCTGCTTGTTATGCAGCACGACGCTCGCCACGCCCGCCTTGCCCGACGACTTCATCGCCTCGCGCAGCAGCGCATACACCTTTTCGCCGTTGCGGTCCGGCGTGAGGAAGTACGGCGTGTCGAGATAGAGAAACGAGATCTCGGGCGCATCGACGAATGCGAGGATATCGACCGTCTGCGTGGACTCGGGATTCGCCGCGCGGATCTCCTCATCGGACAGCACGACGTACTTGTCCTTTTCGTATTCGAAGCCGCGCACGATGTTCTCGCGCGCGACTTCTTTGCCGGTGCGCTTGTTAATCTGCTTGTAGCCGACCGGATCGATCGAGCGCTTGTCGAGCAGATTGAAGCCGACCTTCTCCGAGTGCGTCGCCGGGTACAGTTGCACTGGTATGTGGACGAGGCCGAAGCTGATTGCGCCCTTCCAGATCATGTGTGCCATCGTGCGCTCCCCAAGTCCTGAATCCTTCGGTCAAGCAGCAAGCGTGCCACGCAGTTCCGCGCGACGGGCGGCGTGACGGCGTGCTTGCCGCTCAGGGCATCGGCTGTAAGTCTTGCGTCATGTCGGCAAAAAATACGGCGTGCCGGCTCGTCGGCGGCAGGGGCGCCGACGCCTCGAACAGTTGCAATTCGCTAACCGCGCGGTTGCCGCGCTCGAACTGCGCGTCGGTCCGCGACGGCTCGAGCGCGCCGAGAATCGCCAGCGACCAGCCCCGCAACGGCTCGCGCTCGGCATGCGGCACATTCAGCAGATTGCCGATGATCTCCAGCGGAAGCGCCGACGCGAATTCGCCGATCAGGTCGATCCGGCCGCGCGCAGCGGCGGTGTCGAGCAAGCCGTCGACGAGGCGGACCAGGCCCGGCTCCATCGCCGCGATCGTGCGCGCCGTCAGCGCGCCGGCGATCAGCTTGCGCACCCGCGTATGCCGCGGCGGATCATCGTTCGATGCGCCAGTATGAACCGCGCGTCTGATGGTTGCACGCGGGTTGCAGGCCCGGATTGCACGCGCGGGTTGCGCACGGTTTGCCCGACGGTTGCGTGCCGCCGAACCGTTACAATAGCGGGATTTTCCGCGCGCGCCGCGCGTGCCCTTTCCTGCGTTACTGCTGCGTCGTCCATGAACCTCGTCATCCAAAGCCCCGCGCCCCTGTCCGCCGACCACCACAAAACGCTCGTCGCCCTCGCGCGCGGCTCGCACGCCAGCATCATCGACGCGAACGCGATTCGCATCGCCGAAGCCAGCGTTACGCAGCGCGCCGACCTCGAGGTCTATTGCGGCACCCATCAACTGGACTACGCGTTTGTCGAAGCAGGCCGCCAGCTGCGCGATTTCGGGCTGGTTGCGATGGACATGGATTCGACGCTGATCACGATCGAATGCATCGACGAAATTGCCGATTTCTGCGGGCTAAAGGCCGAAGTGGCCGCCATCACCGAAGCTTCGATGCGCGGCGAAATCAAGGATTTCAACGAAAGTCTGACGCGCCGCGTGGCGCTGCTCAAGGGACTCGACGCCGGCGCGCTCGAACGCGTTTATGAAGAACGCCTGCAACTCTCGCCGGGGGCGGAACAGATGCTGGCCGGCGCGCAGGCAGCCGGTTTGAAAACGCTGCTGGTGTCGGGCGGATTTACGTTTTTCACCGAGAAGCTGAAGGCCCGACTCGGTCTGGACTTCACACGCGCCAATACGCTCGAAATCGTTGACGGGAAGCTGACCGGCAAGGTGATCGGCGAGATCGTCAACGCCGACGTGAAAGCGCGCACGCTGCGCGAGACTTGCGCCCAACTAGGCATCGAGCCGGCCCGCGCGATCGCGATGGGCGATGGTTCGAACGATCTGAAGATGATGGCCGAGGCGGGCCTATCGGTGGCGTTCCGCGCGAAGCCGGTGGTGTGCGAAGCGGCCAGCGTGGCGTTCAACCATGTTGGACTGGATGGGTTGTTGCGGTTGTTTTGAAGCGTTGGGTGTTCAGGCAAAGCGCCGGCATCAAAATCAAGGAACCCCTCGGTTGTTCACCACAACTCAACGCAACAACACGAAAGGCAATTCGATGACGACGCGAAAATTATGGACGGGCGCCTCAGTTCCCGCGCTAGGGCTTGGATGCTGGGCGATTGGCGGGCCATTCTTTGCGGGCGATCAGCCGTTGGGATGGGGTGAGATTGACGATAACGTTTCAATTCGCGCAATCCATGCCGCCTACGATGCTGGCGTCCGTTTATTCGACACCTCCGATGCGTATGGTACGGGCCACTCGGAAACAATCCTCGGCCGGGCACTAAAAGGTCGGCCCGACGCCATAATCGCCACAAAATTCGGGAATACGTATGATAGTGAGACGCGAATGCTTACTGGTACCAATCTATCGGCAGAATACATCCGCTGGGCGGTTGAGGCATCGCTGACGCGTTTGGGCAGTGAACGGATTGGGCTTTACCAATTACATGTCGATGACCCTGGTGACATGGCCGGGTCGGTAGTCGATACGCTGCAGGATCTCTGCGCAGAGGGGAAAATTGATGCATTTGGTTGGAGTACGGACCAGCCTACGCAAGCAGCTCGCTGGGTCGGACGCTCAGGATTTATCGCCGTTCAATACACACTGAATCTATTCCAGCCCGCAGTCGAAATGACGAACCTGTGTAAAGCAGAAGGTTTGCTGAGCCTCAATCGCTCTCCTCTTGCCATGGGTCTTCTGACTGCCAAATTCGATGATTCCATTGAGGTTCGTGGTGCGGATGTGCGCGCCACGCCACCAGCGTGGCTGCCCTATTTTGCCAATGGACGTCCACATCCAGATTTTGCTCGCCGCCTGGATGCGGTCCGTGACTTGCTGACGATTGGTGGACGCAGCCTTGCCCAAGGCGCCTTGTGCTGGATATGGGCTCGAAGCGACACCACCATTCCGATTCCTGGTTTCAGAACGCCCAAGCAGGTGATAGAAAACTTAGGCGCACTATCTTATGGCCCATTGCCGCCGAACGTTATGACAGAGATAGACGCGCTTTTGTCGGTTAAGGGACCTATGAGCTAATAGTCGGGAGGGTGAACGGTCGGGGTTTGGCTCGCAGTTTCGCGGATAAGATCACGTCCTTGCCCAATAAGGCCTTCTTTCTGGTCAGCTGGCGCACGTTTTCGTCCGAATCCTGAGGGCGTCCCTGTTGGCGTACGTCCAGCACGCGGTGCAGTTGTGCGATATGCTCCGGTCCGATGCCGCAACAGCCGCTGACGATTCGGGCCCTATGCACAAGCCACTGCCCGTGCAGCATACCCCTGCGGATCGAGATCCGGACGCAGTTCATCGAGCGTCGCCTTGCCCTTGCCGTCAGTGAGCGTTGCACCGAGTTCGCGCAGGCGCTGCGTTGCCGCGTCCATTGCCCTTGCCATTACTTCTGGCTGGCTACTACGACCGATCAAACTACTTTCAGTGCCGGCTTCCCTTGTATAACGATTGGTCAATGTTCTCTCGCCATGAATGACCGCGCGCAAGTCTGCCCGCTTTCGCGTCGGACAATGTTCCAGCCCGTATTCCGTCTATTACTGGGATTTCAGTATGGTTCCATCAGTGAGCCGCACCCCTTTACTGGCAGTTTTTCGAACCGTCCAGCGCTCGCGATTTGAGATGTAGGTCCATCGATTGAAAATCATCTAGTGTCCTGAGTTAGAAGTTCGTTGAATCAATCTTCCGCTCTATCCGAAATGACGAAATGCTGATTAAAAAGCCGCTCGGACTCGCGCAACCCTTCTTCGGTAAAGATCACGGATTTCGTCTTGTTGACCGGATCATCAATGAAGCCGCGTTCGTAGAGCCGATTTAGCACATCCCAGTCGAAACCCTTCCATGCGCGGTATCGATCATGCAGGGTCAGGTAGAGGAGTGCCAGGGCGACTTCATCAATTGCATCGGTATTGATTTTCATGGTGCTACTCCCGCGGCCTTACGAACCCGCACACAAAACCGTTCGAGGCTGGCCAGGATCTCGTCAGCCGACTTGCTCCAGGCAAACGGCTGGGGATTAGCGTTATAGGTGTCCAGGTAATGACGAATCGCGTCTTCGAGCTGACGTGTCGATCGATGCGTGCCGCGTCGAAGGTATTTTTCAGTGAGCGTGGCGAACCAGCGTTCGACCTGATTAAGCCAGGACGCCGAAGTGGGCGTGAAGTGAACATGGAAGCGAGGATGGCGAGCGAACCAGGCTTTGATCGAGGGTGTTTTGTGCGTCCCATAGTTGTCCATCACCAGATGCACATCCAGACCGGATGGCACGCTGGCTTCGATGGTACGCAGAAAGCGCAGGAATTCGCTGCTGCGATGGCGCCGATGTACCTCCCCGATCACTTCACCAGTAGCAATGTCCAGCGCAGCGAACAGCGTGGTCGTGCCGTGGCGCATGTAATCATGCGTGCGTCGCTCAGCGATGCCGGGTGCCAGTGGCAATATGGGTTGCGTGCGGTCCAGCGCCTGAATCTGGCTCTTCTCGTCCACGCACAGCACCATGGCCTTGAGCGGCGGATCCAGATAAAGCCCGACGATATCTCGCACCTTGTCGACGAACATCGGATCGCTGGAGAGCTTGAACGTTTCCTGCCGATGCGGTTGCAAACCAAAAGCACGCCAGATTCGCGTGACTGCGGTCTGCGACAATTTCATCTCATGAGCCATCGTGCGCGTGCTCCAGTGAGTAGCTCCGACAGGAACGGACTCGAGCGTCTTCGCAATGACAGCATCGACGCGCGCGTCATCGATCGTTCTCGGCGCGCCGGGCCGAGGCGCATCAAGCAGTCCGTCCAGACGGTGGATCACGAACCGCGCCCGCCACTTCGAAACCGTTTGCTGAGTGACCCGCTGTTTCGCCGCAACTGTCTTGTTATCCATACCATCGGCACAAGCCAGTACGATGCGCGCCCGCAATGCCAGGGCCTGTGCCGTCTTGCGTCGCATCGTCAGCGCTTGCAGTTGTTCGCGTTCCGATTCGCTCAGCACGAGTTCTCCTTTGGGCCGTCCGCTCATCGTTACCTCCCGTATCAAGTGCCACACAAGACACTTTAGTACGGGATTGACATCTTTCAATGAATTTCTAACTCAGGACACTAGGCCCGGGCGTCGTATGACTGCAATCGACCCGTTGCCGACGTTCGAAGTGGCGTCCCGCCAACGGCAGATCACAAAGACAGCCGGACATCCAGCCGCTCTGCTTCCCGAAATAACGCGACATTGGTTTGCATACCTTGCAGTCCTATGCGACGACCCAGTCGTGGCCAGCAATCGGACCACCCGCTTGCTGCATGCGACCGCCCGAAACCAGACCGCCAAGATCCACTGGTGCGTAGCCAAAATCGTTGACGAGTCCGATCACCACCGCCTTTGCGTCCTTGTCGTCACCGGAGACGAAGATGACGCGCTTTCCGTCATGAAACTTCGGGCCCTTGTCGTAGTGCTCCATGCGGATAGCATTGAACGCCTTGACGACGCGAGCCTCTGGCGCGTGTGCCGCGACGATCTCGCTGGCGCCCGTGCCCCCCAAGTCCGCCAGAACGAGCTCAGGCTCGAGTTGCGTAAAAGGGTTGGTGGTATCCACCAAAATGCGACCCGCCCAATTGGGCAGCCCATCCAGGGCCGACGGGACTTGAAGCCATGGAACGGCGAGCATGACCAGCTCGAGCCGGGCCACCTCCTGGACCGTATCTGCCGACGCGTTCGGACCGAGTCCGGCCACGATATCGCCCAAAGCCTGCGGCCCACGACGAGCGCTCAAGACAACCTCATGTCCTGCTTGAATGGCACTCCTGGCGATGGACTGCGCTACAGCACCGGCTCCAATAAAACCAATCTTCATTTCGACACCTCAGCGGCAACGTAAGTCAACGAAGCCATGCTCGTCCAGGAGCACGGCACTTGGGAGAACAGCCAGGTCAGTTCGATGAGCGCAAGTCGAGCAGCACCTTGCCACCCTTGATTGCGTGAGCGACGGCCTTCTGGTAGTCCGCAAGCGGATAGACGGCAGCCACAGGCAGGTCAAGCTCGCCGCGAGCCATCAGTTCGGCAGACTCCTTGATTGCGTCCATGATGTACGGCAGGTATTCGGGAAGGTCGATGTATATGCCGCGCACGACGATGCCGCGCAGATGCAGGTCCACGACCTTGAGCGGCGTGACCAGCTCGCCGCTTGTGAACGCATAGCTCACCAGCGTACCGTTTTGCGACAGCACGTCGATCAGGCGCACCGCAGCCGAACCGCTCAGGCCGTCGATGGCCAGACGGACGTTGCCCGGACCGACCGCGGCCCTGGCTTTGTCGATGGCGCCTGGCTCATCGACGAGAACGACGTCCCCACCAGCTTCTTCCAGTTCCTTGACCAGTTCCGGACGACGCACGAAGTTGATGGTCCGCAGGCCACGCTTCTTCGCCAACGCGATCACCGTGCGGCCGATGCCGGAGTTGGCCGCGTTTTGCACGATCCAGTCGCCTTCCTTGAGGTCAACGAAGCGCCCGAGCAGAAGTACGGCCGTGGGAGGATTGATGCGCAGCATGGCCAGTTGACGTGGATCGACGTTGGCAGGCAGCGCAATCAGCCCCTTGGCCGGGATCACCAGGCGCTCGCGCCAGGTCAACGCATAAAGCGGGGACAACACGCGGTCGCCGACCTTCACGTTGGAGACATTCGAGCCTACCTGCAGAACTCGCCCGACGCCTTCGTTGCCCACGATCGAGGGCAGTGGAGTCGAGTAGACGAAGCGATTGGTGATGACGGCCAGGTCATTGCCGTTGATGGGGGCATACTCCATCGCGATCAGGACTTCATCCGGGCCGGGGTTGGCCGGCTCCGGAAGGTCAACGAGTTTCAAAGTCTCGACGGGGTCGCCGAAAGCGGTGTTCTGGATAGCACGCATGGCTTACGTCCTTTCATAAGATGCTTAGCTGGAAAGCCGAGAGGCAATACTTCGGCACTCGGGGCTCATTTCGAAATCGTGCAAAAACCGGGGTGAACGCTACCAAGCCGCCCCTCACGACGAGGAGCGCCTCACATTGCGCAGGACGCGTAGCGCTAGAACGCGAGCAGCACCATGCCGGTCCTTCCCCTGCGGTACGTATGTTCGAGCGCTCCCAGGTAGTCGCTCGCCTGATATCGTTCCGCTACGGGGAAAAGGCTCGGGAAGTTGCGTGCGAGCTCGAGCGCCTTGGCCACGTCTGCATCGTGCACCGCCGCAGGTTCGAATTGCCAACTGAACAACGACACACCCTTGATGGTCAGCGCTCGAGGGGCGATGGAACGAATGTCCGTCGTAGCGCCGCCCAGGGAGCCGTAGCTAACGATCGTTCCACCGCGAGCGAGGAAGCTCGCTACGTCGGGCAATAGCGCGCCGCCGACGCCATCGAACGCCACGTAGACGGGCTTGTTCGCAAGCGCATCGCGAAGCTCGTCCTTCCAGCCCTGGTTCTCCGTGACGATGACAGAAAGGCTGGGGCGAGCAGCTTTAAGCGCTTGCGCGCTCGCCGCGGAGCCGACGAGCAGGATCGGATTGACGCCCACTTCGACGAGCAGATGAGTGAGCAGCTTTCCGACGGCGGAATTGGCCGCCGTCTGAATAACCGTGACATCTTCGCGCTTGTCTTCAGGCAACGCGTTGTGACCAGCCCGCATCGCAAGGCGTGCAGTCAACGTGTTGACCAACATCTGCGCTGCGACCTCATCGCTCACTTCATCGGGCACGGCTATCAGCGACTGGACAGGCGCGGCGATCCTGGAGCTCCAGGCGCCGTTGACGGGAAAGAAGGCCACACGTGTGCCGACCTGAATCCGGTGTGAAGGGTCGATGTCAGCGGCCAGCGCTTCCACCACCCCTACACCTTCGACGCCGGGCACTCGACCTCCCCTCGGGATGAGGGGAGCCGCCCCGAAGGCGGGGGAAGCGGAGACGCCCAGCAAGTCGCCCGGATGAACCGGTGCGGCGGACACACGCACAAGCCCCGCTCCGCTCACAAGAGAAGGGGCATCGGAAAATGCTTCCAGCGTGAGCACCTCGGCGGGCTCGCCATGGTTGGTGTGAACAATTCGCTGCATCACAGACTCCTTCCGCAAGGATTTGATTATTGGAGCGATCGCTCCGTTATGGCAGAATAGGTTCATCTCTACAGCATGTCAATTATTTTTGGAGCCATGACTACAAAAAAAGATACGCAACCCCGGCGCAGCCGCGGCAGGCCCTCAACCTTTGATCGTACGGAAGCTCTGAACCGAGCCATGAAGCTCTTCTGGGAGCAGGGATACGAAGGAGCCTCCTTCGACCGGTTGATCCAGGCCATGGGGATCAGCCCCTCGAGCTTCTATAACTCGTTCGGCAGCAAGGAGCAGCTCTACAAGGAAGCGACTGACGCATACCTGAGCATGTCCGAAGTCTGGTTCGCTGGCAGACTGTTCGGCACGGCCGACACGCGAGAAGCATTCAAGAAGCTTCTCGATGCTACCGTCGTGGAATTCACTCGAAACAGCCACCCATCGGGCTGCATGATCTCTCTGGCCGGCACTCACCTGCCCCCCGAACTCGCTTCTATTCGTGAGACGATGGCCGAGCACCGCGCAAACGCTGAAGAGATGATGGCGCAGCGGTTGCGCAAGGGGGTCGAAGACGGCGACTTACCGCCTGCCACCGACGTGCCCGCACTTGCTGCCTTCTACAGCGCCGTGACCCGCGGAATGGCCGTCCAGGCACGAGACGGAGGCGGCCCGCAAAAGCTGAAGGCGATCGCAGATGTCGCCATGCAAGCATGGCCAGCTCAAAGCGGTCGGGTAAGATCTGCAAGGCCCCGGGGGACTCGCGTTGTCTGACCGGCCGTGCTGCACGGAGTGGTCCAGCACCGGCGCCCGCAGGGCATCGATTTGGAGCGTCATGCTCTGCTTCCTTTCGTGGACTGACGCAGCATCGGCACGCCGTGGGCGAGTGCGTATCCTTCGGTGCTCAGAATCCAGTCGGAGGTAGGTCCGGGTTATGAAGCTCACGCTCGACCACAATGTCATCATCGACTTAGCAAGTGGCTCTATCAATATCGCTCGCCTTCGCGAGATCCTTGCAAAGAGCGAGCAACGTAACCTGTCAGAAGTCGCTGCCCGTAGTCAGTAAGACTGGAATGTTCGCCGATTCAGACGATGGCGACGCGAGTTCGAGTGACGACTGAAAGTCCGCTATCCGGGCGGAGCCGACGCTTGAGTGTCCGTCTGAGCGCGCAAACGAACGACTGGAGATGGCCGAAGGACTGATATGACTTTCCGTGTCAATCGGGATCGGTTTTCGTTTGTCAGGCACCTGAATTTCCTGGAGGCGACGTAGCAGTAAGTCTCGACGGTGGATCGCACTGATATTCGCGGGTTGGGTACCGCATTACAGAGGTCCGCCCCTTGAGCCTGCCGCTATCTAAAGCCGCAAATCGAATGATGTCCGTTGCATAGTCCAACCGCGGGTTGCTCGGGTGCCGGGCTACGCCGCCTTCAGGAAACTCGTCGAATCTAGGTAGCAAAGCTCAGCGTTACGCCGGCTGCCCGTTTCGCGTTACGGCGAGCGACATTGAGAGCTTGCTGATGTCCCAGATGAACCCCGCAAGTTCGCGTGCGACGGCGACGACAGCGATGTTCACATTCTTGCCTCGTGCTGCCAGCTTGCGGTATCGGCGGCAGAGTCGGACCTGTGCGTCCCAGGCACGGTCAAGGATACGTTTGGGAATGCCTTCATGTCGGCGCTGAATTTCCGGACTCACGCGTGCCGGGTATCTGTAACTCCAGGCGGCCTCGACGAGCAGCTTCCTTGCATAGCTGTTGCCATTCTTCGTGATGCTGCCCTGACGCCGCCGCTCACCCGAAGAATGTTCTGAGGGCGTCACGCCCAGCCAGGCCATCAACTGACGCGGGTGCTCGAAGCGGGAGAGGTCCCCCAATTCGGAGAGCATGCCCACGGCGGTGATGAACTGTATGCCGCGCATGGTCTGCAGACCAAGTATGGCCGGATAAAATCGCCAGCCGACGACAGCTTCACGCAAGGTCGCCTCGAGGCGCTCACATTGCGCAAACCTGTCTTCAATCGTGCGACGGCACTCGTCGAAGGCCAGTTGTTGCCAGTGGTTTGGGAATGCAAATAGACTTATCCATCGCCGGTGCGCGGGCCCCCAGTTGGCGTTACCTGAGTAGCGGACTCCATGCGATAGAAGGAAGGACTTCAATCGCTGGCGGGCCTGTCTGAGATCTGCTTTCGCTGCCGCCCATGCGCGCGCCAGGTCCCGGAATGCCTCATCTTCAACATCCGGCACGTGTACCGCTGACAGGTCGCCAGCGCGCAGTGCGCGTACTAGCTTGACCGCGTCGCGCCGGTCCGTCTTGACGCGCTCGCCCGGCTTCTTCGGAATCAGGGACGGCGCGCATACTACGCAGTCGAATCCTCTTTCAACGAGTTCCCTGAAGAGTCCGTAGCCACAGGGGCCGGCTTCATAGACAACGCGGACATGGCGCGCCTTCGACTGAACACGCTTGCACAATCGATCGATATCCGCCTTCAGCGTTCCGATCTTGCCCAACAGTTCCACGTCGCCCATATCGATCGCGTACGCCACCGTGATCGACTCCTTGTGAACATCCAGACCGACAAACACCGTGCTATCGTGGTTCACGCTGGCCTCCGCGCTGGAAATCGCCGGGGTGTGCCCTGTGCACATCGTGCGGCTCTGGCAGTGATGCTAACCCGCGTTTGGTTCCTCACGGCGGGCCAGCCACTAGCTCACGGAAAGTCATACTGCCTAAACCGCTCGCGCGGTAGGGGGCTCCGGCCGGCGTGTGCGGTTCATGGGAGGTCCGCCGCGCGGTTTCGTATGTTGGCGAATGAGGCAATCCGCCTCGTTCTCCAGCAGGAGCCCAATCATGACCTCCTCCCATACGAACGCCAGTCCACTGCGCCAGCGCATGACCGACGACATGCGCATGCGCCAGCTTTCGCCGAAGACGCAGGACACCTATCTGCGCATCGTGCGCGAATTTGCCAGGTTTCTCGGGCGCTCACCTGATACAGCCACCGTCGAGGACCTGCGGCGCTACCAGCTGCATCTCGTCGATCAAGGCACCTCGCCCGTGTCACTGAACCACGCCATTACCGGCCTGAAGTTCTTCTTCGAGGTCACGCTCGACCGGCCCGAGCTGATGGTCAGGATGCACCCGGTGCGCATGCCCCGCACGCTGCCCGTCGTGCTCAGTCCCGACGAAGTACGGCGACTCATCGAGGCAGCGGGGAATCTTAAGCACCAGACCGCGCTATCGGTCGCGTACGGGGCCGGCCTGCGCGCCAGCGAAGTGGTGGCCCTGAAGGTCACCGACATCGACAGCCAGCGCATGACGCTGCGCATCGAGCAGGGCAAGGGCCGCCGCGACCGCTACGCCATGCTCTCGCCGGTGCTGCTCGAGCGCCTGCGCGTGTGGTGGCATGTGGCCCGGGCCCAGGGCAGGATGCTGGAGGGCGGGTGGCTCTTTCCCGGGCTCGATCCCGTCGACCCGCTCAGCACGCGCCAGCTGAACCGCGCCATCCATGCCGCCGCCGAGGCCGCACACATCGACAAGCGCGTCTCCATGCACACCCTGCGGCACAGTTTCGCGACACACCTGCTCGAACAGAAGGTGGATATCCGCGTGATCCAGGTCCTGCTCGGCCACGCCAAGCTCGAGAACACCGCGCTCTACGTCCAGGTGGCCACCGACCTGCTGCACGAGGTGACCAGTCCGCTGGACCGCCTGCCCGCCGGGTAAGCCGCGCGCTGTAGCGCCTCATGCTGGAGGTTGCGGACATCTTCCGCAGCCACGGGCCAGCGTGGCGAGCCACGGCACACCTGAGCCTGGGGCAGCTGAAGGTCATGTCGGCCATCGAACAGTGCCGCACCGCGGCGCTGGGCGGGCATGTGCTGCGCTGTTCCGGCTGCTCGCAGATCGAGGTCGCCTACAACTCCTGCCGCAACCGGCACTGCATGAAGTGCCAGGCCAGTGCCGCACATCGCTGGCTCGAGGCGCGCCAGGCCGACCTGCTTCCGGTCGAGTACTACCACGTCGTCTTCACGCTGCCCGCGCCTGTCAGCGCGATCGCCTGGTACAACAAGCGGGTGATCTACGGACTGCTGTTCGATATCGCCGCCGAAACACTGCGTACCATCGCGGCAGACCCCAGGCACCTGGGCGCACAGATCGGCGCCACCCTCGTGCTGCACACCTGGGGCTCCGCTCTCACGCATCATCCGCACGTGCACGGCATCGTGCCCGGTGGTGGCCTGTCGCCCGATGGTGAGCGGTGGATTGCGTGCCGGCCCGGCTTCTTCCTGCCGGTGCGCGTCCTGTCACGCCTGTTCCGGCGCCGCTTCCTCGAAGCGCTCGCAGACGCACACCGACGCGGTGTGCTGCAGTTCTTCGGCGAGTATGCGGGGCTCGCGGATCCAGCCGCCTTTGCCCGGTGGCTTGCCCCGCTGCGCACCTGCGAATGGGTCGTGTACGCCAAGCGCCCGTTTGCGGGACCGGAAGCGGTGCTCGAGTACCTCTCACGCTATACCCACCGCGTCGCGATCTCCAACCAGCGCCTGGTCGCATTCGATGAGCGCGGCGTGACCTTCCGCTGGAAGGACTACCGCGCGAAGGGACACACCCGCTACAAGACCATGACGCTCGAAGCCGGCGAGTTCATGCGTCGCTTCCTGCTGCACGTGCTGCCCGGCGGCTTCCATCGCATCCGTCACTACGGGTTGCTGGCCAACCCGGTGCGCCGCGTCAGTCTCGCCAGGGTGCGTGAACTGCTGGACGTCGTGCCCGAGTTCAACATACCGCCGCAAGACGCGGTCGTTGCAGCCCGCCCCGCCTTCGTCTGCTGGCACTGCGGTGCGCCGATGATCGTCATCGAGATACTGGAACGCACGGCGCCCATTCGCGCACCACCCATGCCACGAGGCCCGACATGAGCGCAACGCCTCCTGCACGTGTAACCCGACCGTCGGCTCTGCGGCAACGCGGCCCACGAGCGGACGTTTGCGCCTGCCGCTTCGCTCAGTCCCTCGCACGTCCGCTTCGCCATCACAATTGCGCCACTGCACCGCTTCATCACTGCGTCAGCGCGCATCCAGCATCCCACCTGACTGCGCATCCATCAACATTGCTGGCCATCCCGGTCTATCAATCGCCATAGCGGCCAGGACTCCGACCGCATCGGGGCACTCCGCGGTTTCCTCCATCGAGGCTCGTTCGACGCCTGCCAGCAAGGCGTGGTGGCACACTCACATTCCTGCGCACGATGGCAGGCATCGAACAACCCTAAACGAACCCGGTCCGACGTTGAAATGGCGGAGTGGGTCGCCATTGATCGGTCCGGGTCGGGAAGAAGTTGGCCGAAGCGGCCCGCCGCGACGACTAGGAGCAGCCGTTCATTCGAGCCTTAAATTATCGATTGCTTTTAAGCAGAATATTTTTGTAATGCATCCGCGCAACGTAGATAGAAGCTTGCGAAAAGATGAACCCGCCTATACCTCCCCCGATAGCGGCCCCGGGCACAGGATGACCAAGGACAAACCCCAGACGGCAACCAATGTATGCACACGCACCGCAAGCAGCCAGACCAACCCAGGTTTGCCAATGGCGGAATGTCCGTGGATATGCCTGCCTCCAAGTCAAGCGCCGCTCCTTTGATGAGAGTTGCGAAAGCTCAGGGATGCTTTTGAGGGTCCAGTAGATAGCCACGTCTGCGTCTCCGAATGTTGAACAAGCACTATTCATAGTGGATGTTTTAATCAAGCGAGGCAATAGTCCCGCTCCTCCATGTCCCGCCTTCCAACTCGGATGACAGGGCAGAAGTCGACCCTGAACGGTCGGTCGAGCAGAATTAATGACCGTCTGCTCCCCGGCAGATATTAGACGGTCAATCTGCTAAACCGAAGGGTGATGAGTGACCCCCTGTTTCATCGAAGTCCATTTTTCGGACTGAACCTCAAACGACGCCATCGGCTTGGCGAAGTCGCTCGGTTCTTTGAGATTATCGATCAAAATCAGTCCGCATCAGCTTGCCTCCGGTTCCTCGTCCATGATGAGCAGAAATAGTGTCGCCTGGGATGAGATATTCAGCTTCTTGTAAAGATTGCGCCGGTGAACTTTGGCAGTGGCAGGTGACATGCCAAGTAGCCTTGCCATATTCTTGGTCGAATGCCCGGCAAGAATCATCAGCGCGATTTCGATCTCGCGATTGGTCAGCGAGGCATTGGACCGCTTGCGCAACGCCTGTTCGAAGTGAAGGCGCCGATCACCTCCTGCGGTTGAACTCACCGGCGGGGGGAGCACGGCTGTTTGCGCCGCGAGGGCATGGCACATCAACGGAAGCAACCATGCGCCGTAAATGCAGAGGGTCCCGATCTCAGTCGAGTTAAAGCGGCGTTCACTGCCCATCGACACAGACAGCGTTCCGCCCGCAGGCAGCGGGGCCAACAACTGCACCTCATCTTCCAGCACGTTCACCGAAAAATATCGACGAAAATATTCGGTTTCCCGGAAGTGGTCGGGCGCCACTTCGTCCAGGCAGTATACGCCCGGGTTGATCTCGCCCAGGCTGAATTGATAGAAAGGGTCCAGCAAATAGACGCTGTTCAAATACCCTTTGAACAGTTCGTCGTGTGGCGTGCGGGACTGGGTCTCCGCAATCAATTGGGGTTTCCCGTTAGGCCAGAAGATCACCACCACCCAGTTGTCAAAGTGGACCACTTTGCGCAACAGGTCTATTAGCGCGTGCCAGAACTGTTTGTCTTCGAGTTTTTCGACCAGACGTCCGAGCCGCTGATGAAATGCAACGTCCGCTACTTCAAGCTGCATGTCAGTTTCCCCTACTACCCCTAAGAGGGTAGATCGCCCCATCGTTGTAGCCCTTCGGCCTGATTTTCACGCCTAGTCCCCCACCCTACCATCTCAGTACCCCGATGCATGCGCGTCGGCAGGCTTGCTCGCAGCGAGCAATACAGGAGAAAGGTATGGGTATCAGAGACATCGGTGTTCGAGTTGGCCAGGGCACGCCCGGTCCGTTTAACAGCATCACCGACGTGCAAGGCGTAAGAGTCGGTCATCGTACCCTGGTCGAAAATCGCGCAGACGCTTCGATTCGAACCGGCGTGACAATCATCGAACCACGCGCTGGCATCGCACGGCTCGACCCATGTTTTGCCGGCTGTTATGTGCTCAACGGAAACGGCGATGCCACCGGTCTCGAATGGATACGCGAATCAGGCTTGCTGACCACGCCCATTGCTTACACCAACACACACAGCGTCGGCGTGGTTCGCGATGCACTGGTCGCCGCCGAACGCGCATGGGTCGGCGATAGCCAGTACTGGTGCATGCCGGTGGTGCTGGAAACCTTCGACGGGGTGTTGAACGACATCTGGGGGCAGCATGTCACCGCGGCGCACGTTCACAAGGCGCAGGCCGAGGCTCGCAGCGGACCGGTGGCCGAGGGATCGGTTGGCGGCGGGACCGGCATGATTTGTCATGAATTCAAAGGGGGCATCGGAACAGCCTCGCGCAAGCTCGCACCAGAGGACGGCGGCTGGACCGTCGGCGCGCTGGTCCAGGCGAACTACGGCCGTCGCGAAGCGCTGCGTGTGGCCGGCTATCCGGTTGGCGAGGTGCTGCGAGATCTGCCGTCGCCATTCGACAGGCGTCGGGCGGGTGTCCCCGGAATGGGGTCGATCGTGGTGACGCTTGCGACCGATGCGCCTCTTCTTCCGCATCAGTGCGAGCAGGTTGCACGACGCGCCAGCATTGGACTGGCCCGCGTGGGCGGCGGCACCGAATACTCCAGTGGCGATATTTTCATCGCCTTCTCGGTAGGTAACCGCGGCATACCGCCGGCGGATTACGGCAAGGCGATCGAGCCTGTCATCAGCGTGCACAGCGTCATCCACGATTTCATTTCGCCGATATTCGTCGCGGCTGCGGAAGCGGTCGAGGAAGCCATTCTCAACGCCCTCGTTGCTGCTGACGATATGGATGGCCAAGGCGTCCATGTTCCCGCGCTCGGCGCCGCCCGACTGCTGAAAGCACTGGAACAAGTTGGCTGGCGCCGCGGAATCGTTCAGGTGGACCACCCGCACGCTGACTGACGCCTCTTCCCCTTACATGAGTTCCTTCATTAAAACCGAAAGGCTGCTATGACACCCCGCTATCTCATCACTGTCGTCACTGGAATCCTCGCAACTGGGGGGATGCTGGCTGCGACCACAAACCATGTTCAAGCCGAAGAGCTGAATGTCTACAACTGGTCGGACAATATCGCCGACGACACCGTCTCGGGGTTCGAAAAGGAAACTGGCATTCACACGCGATACGACGTCTATGACGGCGACGACACCTTGCAGGCAAAATTGCTAAGCGGTTCATCGGGCTATGACGTGGTGGTGCCATCGTCCAGCTATGCAGGCAAGCAGATCGAAGCGGGCGTCTATCGGAAGCTCGACAAGAGCAAGATTCCAAACCTGGCCAATCTGGATCCCGTACTCATGAAGATGCTTGCGTCAGCCGATCCGGGCAATCAATACACCGTGCCATGGTCATGGGGAACGGACGGTATCGGCTACAACGTTACGAAAGTAACGCAGATACTAGGCAAGGACGCACCCTACGATAGCTGGGACCTGCTGTTCGATCCGCAATACGTTTCGAAGCTGAAAACCTGCGGCGTTTCCGTGCTCGACTCTGCAGAGGACGCATTCTCGGTTGGGCTGATCTACCTGCATAAGGATTCCAATAGCACCAACCCCGCTGATTACCAAGCCGTGTACAAGCTGCTCAAAACAATTCGCCCCTATATTACCCAGTTCAATTCTTCCGGCTACATCAACGATCTCGCCAATAACGATGTCTGCATCGCCCTAGCATGGTCGGGCGACGTCGGGATCGCGAAGCGGCGTGCAGAAGAGGCGCATCGGCCCTATGAGATTCGATACGTCATTCCTAAAGGCGATGGCGTGCTGTGGTTCGATCTGATGGGTGTTCCCAAAGATGCGCCTCACCCGGAAGCCGCAATGCAATGGATCAATTACATCCTTCAGCCCAAGATTAGCGCGGCGATCACCAATCAGGTTTTCTATCCAAACGCTAACGCTGCTGCCCGCACTTATGTGAAGCCGGCCATCCTCGATAACGAAGCGGTCTACCCCCGCGGTGAAAAGATGAAATCGCTCACACTGTCATTGCCTTTGCCAGCCGATATCCTGCGCCTTGAAAACAGGCTGTGGACACAACTCAAGGCGGGGCGCTAACTTGAAGCATTTAAAGCGCACTGGGTCGCCGCAAAGTCCTCATCCTCCGATCTTGATCGTGTAGCGCTCGAAAAGCTCATCGACGAACGTCTCTTGTTGCCCTGCGACCGGACGTTCGTATTCCTTTCTCGTGCGCCTGAAAGTGGCCGCGTACTGCCCGTCGCCGCCAACCGAACCAGGCTTTGGTCGGTGATCAATGTTGACATGAAGCATCTATTCGCAAACGCTGACCAGCGACTTACTCTTTTCGGGAATAGTCGCGCCGAACCGACAAGCAAAGCAACACGGCGCCTACGGTAACCAGTTCGTCTCGATCGTCAGATGCGGATTCCGGTCAGACTGAACATTGATTCCGGCGAGCACTGAACACCCTGCTGGTGCAGACCAGGGGCGGGTGGCCTGCTGCTGTCATGCCCCACAGGCTATATTCTGAAAAGGTCCGCTTTTGACCCAATGAAGCGGACATTCTTGACCAGCAGGCAAAAATCATCGACTTGATCGGATCAATCCATACAGGGGGTGACATGGAAACCAGACGTGAGCGAGCGTTGGTCCTCCATGGTGGTGGATCGGCCGGCAATGCGTGGGAGATCGGCGTCGTCGCCGGCCTGTTCGATGCCGGGTTGGATGTGACCGAGGCCGATTTGATCATCGGGACGTCGGCTGGATCGACTGCCGCGGCCCAGATCACTAGCGCGACCCCGACCGAACTGCTTGCCGCCATCCTTTCCGCTGCATCCCAGCAACGGACTGGTCCGAGCGGACCCGAGGGTGGAGGCGTTCCCATTGGACCGGCGGCGAACCATATGGAGATAACGAGCCGAATCATCGCCGCCGCTGAGGATGCGGCCGACATGCGCCGCAGAATGGGTGCGGCGGCGCTTGAAATGGACGCGGCGTCGGACGGCTCCGGGCAAACGCGGTGGCGCGCTGTCGTCGCCGCTCGGCTGCCCAGTCAGCGCTGGCCGGAACGGCCGTTGCTCATCACGGCGGTCGATGCCCATACCGGTGAACCGGTCGTGTTCGACCGCCACAGCGGAGTCGACCTCGTGGACGCCGTCGCCGCCAGCACTTCCAACGGCTTCGGTGTCCCTCCCTACAGCATCGGCGACAACCGATACATCGACGGCGGCTACCGACGCAACGAGAATGCCGATCTGGCAGCCGGATACGCGCGGGTGCTGGTGCTGTCACCCTTCGGTGGCAGATCACGGCATCCGCTGGAGTGGGGCATGCACCTTGCTGCACAGGTCGACGAACTCCGCGCGGGCAACAGCAGAGTCGAGACGATCTTCCCGGACGGCGACTCGCTCAGCGCGTTCGGTGTCAACATGATGGATCTGTCGACGCGTCCGCCCGCCGCTCAAGCCGGTTACAACCAAGGCAGAGCCCTTGCCGATCAGCTCACCGAATTCTGGCGCTGACGCTTAACACCCGCTTTCGACCCAAAGGAGCCGGTCAAACAGCATTTTCGATCGGCGGCTGTAGAGCAAATATGAGCCGTTCGATCCCTAGGCGCGCGCGAACCCCCAGGGCCTGATCCGGGCAGCTCAAGCAGCATCCTGTTCACGGCGACGGGCGATCGAGGGATGGAGGAAAGCGGAGCGTTCCGTGGAGTTTCTTACTTGCGCACAGGCATCTCGCTCATAGCGGGCATAGCCCTTCTGAGGACACGCCCGAAGGTCGTTCCTTGCACGAGTATGGAAAAAATGACGATCACGTAGGTCGCGGTGAGGATCAGCTCACGCTCCGGACCCGCCGGCAGCAATAGCGCCAGCGCGATCGACAGGGCGCCTCGAAGCCCGCCCCAGATCAGCAGCGGGATCGTGCCTGCCGGAAACTCGAAACGCGCGCGGATCGTCCAGATCGGAATCGCCACACTGATCGCACGACCAAGCAGCACGCATTCGATACCGATCAGTCCGAGCAGCAGATATGAGCCAGCGGCCTTGATCGCGATCATCTCCAGGCCGATCAGGAGAAAGAGCACGCCATCCAGAATATCGTCGATCACCTCCCAAAACACTGTCAGGTACTGGCGAGTCTGTTCCGAGAATGCCGTCTTCCATCCTTCATTGCCCAGAAACAGCCCGTCAACCACAACGGCAATGGGCCCTGAGAAGTGAAGCAGTTCTGCCAGCGCGTATGAGCCCATGCATAAGGCAATCGAGAGCAGGACCTCGACATGATGATTGTCGCCAGCAAAACTGCAATGGCCACCCCTTTAGCCTCGCTCCGACTCATACCAGCCCCGGCCGCTTTCAACGCATTTATAGGCCGCTCTAGGTGAGGCTAGGTCAATTCTGGCTACAGTCGGATGCGCTCATGGCTCCAGCCATTCCCCCCCCCCGCCGACGCGACAGCGTTAGGGGGAGACGCTGATTCAGCGACTGCAGCCGGAGTAATGCGCAACCACTTGCCCTGGCGCCCATCACAGAGCGTCGTCCTTCAGATCTGGTTGAACCCGACGCGGGATAGCAGTTCAGAGAATCTGGGATCGAAGCGAGCGCTGTCGAAGGTAGGTTCTGTCCTGAGCTCAATGAAGTCAGGACTGTGCTCATCGTAGGCTTTTTCCAGCCAGCCGAAGGTCTGCTCTTTGTCCCCGAGCGAACCAAACACTTTCGCCATGTTGTAGGGGTGGACGTAGTGCTTTTCGGATTCCGTCTCCAGCGCATCCACGATCTGCTGCATGGCCGCTCTCATGTCGGCGGCAGCGTAGGTCTGGGACAGCCCCGTCAGCGCCTCTGTGCTCCTCCCGGAAAGCGTTACAGCCTTCTGCATCTCCTCGATTGCGTCATCGAACAACTTCTGTTGCTGGTAAACCAATCCCAGCCTGAAGTGAAGCAGAAAGTGGTTTGGATCGATTTCCAGGGCTTTACGGAGTTCGTCCCGTGCCTGGTCGTATCGCCGAGCAAGGTACAAGATGATGGCAACAGATGAATTCAGCACTGAATTCAACGGATCCATCTGTTGGGACTGCCTGACCCTGGCAATGGCTTCTTCGGCTCTGCCTGCCATCATGAGATATTCCGCGTACCAATAATAGGCGATCGCGTGTCCTGGATTCAGTTCAATGGCGCGCAGAAAATCCTGTTCCAGATCGACCCAATCCCAATCGTGCAAACGCACATGGGCCAGTGACGCATAAGCCTCACCCAAATCAGGTTCAATCTGCAGCGCTTTCCTGGCTGCCATTTTTGCTTTATGAAACGTTTCGCGCGCAGGGCTCACGCCGCGACATGCAAGCATCGTGTAAGCATCGGCCACTCCGTCATAGGCGGCCGCAAAGTTCGGCTGGTGTCCAATAGCGAGCTGAAAATACTCAATGCTCTTTCGCATTCCTTCTTCGGTGCGCTTGGACAAGAAGTGACGCCCCTTGAGATACGCTTCGTGCGCCTGCGCATCAATGGCAGGAGTACGGTCTAAACGCCCTTGCTCGTGCGGCGTGAGCTTGATCTCAATTTCGCGGGCAATTGCCTTGGCCACCTCGATCTGGAGTGCCAGGATGTCATGTCGGTTCCCCTCGTAGGTCTCGGCCCAAAGGTGCGTTTCGTCGCTTACCCGGATGAGCTGCGCCGCAACCCGTACCCGATCTCCGGCACGCCGGACGCTTCCCTCAAGCACGTGGGAAACCCCGAGGTCTTGGCCGATCTGATGAACGGTCTTGGTCGTGGATTTGTAGCGCATCGCCGAAGTCCGGGCGATTACACCCAGGCGCTCCGGGCTGAGCCGGGCAAGTTGGGTGATCATATCCTCAGTTAAGCCCTCACTGAAGTAATCATATTTGTCGCCGCCACCAAGACTTTCGAACGGAAGCACGACCAGTATCACTCGCCCCTCCGATGGCCATGGATTATTTGGGAGCGGTAATGCTTCCCGTTCACTCGGTTCGCTTTCCACCAGCGCCCTGCCGTTAGGTTGCAAACGCCCCGGTCCATCCTCGGTGAGCGGCGGCCTTCCTGGGACAGCAGTGACCGGTCGGTGCCGGTTCCGATACAGCGCATCAGCCACAATGATTGCGATTCCAACAAAGACAATCACCGGCCGGGCATCGAGCGCCAAGCGCGACAAATGCTCCACCCTCTCTGGCGCCGCAATATAGCGGATTAGTCGAGCGATGAATTCCTGCGGCGCGAAGCCGGTGATTGCCAAGAGGACGCCCCCAATGAACCATTCGCTAACCCGCTCTCGCAACATCGCCCACAGGTGCCTCGGTATTCGCTGTGGGGTTCGTCCGTCTTTTTCATCTTCCATGGCGTCCCCGCATAGAGTCGTGTCGACCAGGCGTTACGGTCCCTGGCGCGGCACAGGAAGTTGGGAAGTGGGCTAAGGCGTACACGCCGTCGCAATCTTCGCGCGACATTCTCTAGCCTACACAAACAGCGCTCATTGTTTCTGTGGCGAGAGGTAGCGCAGCGCTGCGGTCCGCTAGTAGCCTTCAAGTGACTCGAACGATTCGTGCGCGCGGGAGGATCAAGAAGATTGCAATTCGTACCACGCCAACATAGCTACATTAATAACTATCTGCTTTTCTCAGACGAAGATCTACGCACCACCGCGCAGACCACCCAGCCCCTCCAGTGGATTCGCCCCCTCGGAGGGGGCGTCGCGGAGAAAGGAATTTCCTTCGAATGTAAGAATCGGGGCTACCTGAACAAAGGCGCAATGCAATAACCGACGCCGTGCTCACGGAAAGTGCCCCGTCTGTGCGCCACCGGTCAGCGTCGAATACCAGAACGTCCACTCCTGGCCGACTGCCGCCGAACGCGGCCGGCCGTAGCCGACCCACACCTGCCCTTCATGAAGACATTTCTACCGTCAGCAATGACGCACATAGCGGACACCGAGGGTCGATTGTCTTAAGCGTTGCTGTCGGTCGGGTTTGGAACGAAGCAGCCAATTGGCCGCAAAATGCGGTCGATTGGTCCACCTACGCCGCCCCTATAACCCCTGCGGGGGCTAAGCGTCGGAGCGCTTCAGTCGCATCGAAACCGAGAAGCGTTCAGCTGGATGGACGCTAATCGACACCTCGAAGGTTTCCCCCGCGGAGTCGAGATAGCGCCGCACAATCTCAAGCGCCGCAGTCCCCTTCGCGACTTTCAGCCTTTCCGCCATCTCCTGCGAAATCAGAGCGGCGTGCACGTCCTGCTGGATCTCCGCGATGCAGCGACCATAGCGCGCTTCGATTAACGAACTGATCAGCGTATCCGGTTGAGCTCGCGCAGCCTCTGCGACTTCCGTATAAGCCGGGTCGATATACACGTCGGTCCAACCGACTGGCGGACTCTCTCTGTCGCCGTCGATGCGCAGGCTCGACACGCGCAGCCATCGCGCACCGTCTGCACATTTCAGCGTCTTGGCGAGCTTGCCGCTTGCGAAGATCTCCTCCGTCGATTGCACCAGACGCAAGTGCTCGGAGCCGAACTGCACGAGATCGTCCACCGATGCGAGCGACGGCCGAAACTCGTTCTTCGGCTGCGCCGATTCGACGCGCGTTCCCGCGTTCTTGCGCCGCGACACGAACCCCAACTGCTGCAATTCGTGCAGTGCTGCGCGAACCGTATGCCGGCTCGTCTGATAGTGGTCGCGCAGTTCAAGTTCGGTGGGCAGATACGAGCCGACCGGATAGCGGCCGGACGCAATGCCCTGAGTCAAGTCGCGAGCGATGTCAGCGAAGTGCGGTCTGTTCATTTGGGTGGCGATGCAGTCGATTTATCAGAGGCCAGGGTAAATCATAGCTTGCTCAACATGTCCGGACATATTAATTTGTTTATGTCCGGACATATCGCTGATTTAGCGAATGACTCCGCCCCTTTTTAAAACCGGTTTCCTGCACTTTCCAGAGGTCGTCATGACGAGCCGCACTATCCCCATGGCCAGCACGGTGGTCGATTCAATCCTGTTCCGCGACGCCTTCGGCACGGCGAAGATGCGTGCGCTGTTCTCCGATTACGCGCTCGTGCAGCGCTATATCGAAGTGGAAGTGGCGCTGGCCAAGGCTGAAGCGCGCGTCGGCGTGATTCCGGCCGACGCGGCGGAAGTGATCGCCCGTGAATCGACGATCGAGCGGATCGATTTCGATCACATGCGCGAGGAGACAGGCATTGTGGGTTATCCGATTCTGCCGCTCGTTCACCAACTCGTCGGCATGTGCGGCGAAGCGGGCCGCTACGTCCATTGGGGCGCGACGACACAGGACATCATGGATACGGCGGTCTCGCTGCAGGTGCGCGATGCGCTCGATGTGATCGACAGCGACATACGCGAACTGCGCGCGATTCTGGTCGATCTTGCAAAGAAACACCGCGATACGCCGATGGCGGGCCGCACACACTTGCAGCAGGCGTTGCCCGTCACGTTTGGCTACAAGGTCGCGATCTGGCTGGCGATGTTCGACCGGCATCAGCAACGCCTCGCCGAGCTGCGTCCGAGGGTGGCCGTCGTCGAATTCGCAGGGGCCGCGGGCACGCTGGCCTCGCTCGGTGACAAAGGTTTCGAGGTTCAGAAGGCGCTCGCCGATGAATTGAAGCTCGGCGTACCCGCAACCACGTGGCACGTGGCACGCGACGGTTTCGCCGAAGCGGTCAACCTGCTCGCGCTCGTGACTGGCTCGCTCGGCAAGATCGCGCTGGACATCATGATCATGGCGTCGACGGAGTTCGCCGAAGTGTACGAGCCGTTCGTCAAGGGGCGCGGAGCGAGCAGCACCATGCCGCAAAAACGCAATCCGATTTCCAGCGAACTGATGCTTGCCGCGGCGAAAGCGGTGCGTCAGCACGCGGGGCTGATGGTCGACGCGATGATCCAGGATTTCGAGCGCGCCACGGGCCCATGGCACGCGGAATGGATCGCGATTCCCGAGAGCTTCATCCTTTCGGCTGGCGCGCTGCATCAGGCGAAGTTCGCGCTCGGCGGCTTGATCGTCGACACCGAACGCATGAAACATAACCTGGGCATCACCAGGGGATTGATCGTCGCGGAGGCGGTCATGATGGGAATGGCGCCGTTCACCGGCCGCCAACAGGCTCACGATATCGTCTACGACGCCTGCCGTACCGTGAACGAGAAAGGCGGCACGCTCGCCGAAGCGCTAGCGGCGCTGCCCGAAGTCACCACGCACTTCGACCGCGCGGCGATCGATCGAATGACCGATCCAGCCAACTATCTCGGCCTCGCGCCGCACATGGTTGATCGCGCCGTCGAATTGTCCAGCGGCATCTGAGTGAAAGGCGTGGAGGAGCACACATCATGAACAACGATATCGCATTAAACGAAACGCCGGACGTTCCGCCGCCCAGAAGGCTGCCGTGGTACCGCAAGCTGGGCATACAGGTTCTGGTCGGGCTGGTCCTCGGGATTGCCGTTGGTCTGATCTTCCCAAAAGCTGGTGGACAGCTTAAGGTACTGGGCGACATCTTTCTGTCGCTTATCAAGGCCGGTGTTGCGCCGCTGGTGTTTCTCACCATCGTGCATGGCATCGCGTCGGCGGGTGACGTCAAGAGCGCGGGCCGCGTAGGATGGCGCTCGATCGTCTATTTCGAAGTGGTATCGACCATTGCCTTGATGGTCGGCCTGCTGGCGGGCAACCTGCTGCAAACCGGAAAAGGCATGACGGCCGTCGCAGTTGGAGCGGCACCGCCGGTGGTTGCAAAGATGGAGTCACAAGGCTTCGTCGCGTTTGTCATGCACATCGTGCCGGACAACTTCATCGGCGCCTTCGTGAAGGGAGAACTGCTGCAGGTGGTGGTGCTGGCTGTGATGGTCGGTATCGGGATACTTGCGATTCCTGAACGCCGCCGCGTCAGGATCAACGAGGGACTCGATCTGGTTTCCGAAGTCCTGTTCTCGTTCATCAACCTGGTGATGAAGTTTGCGCCGCTCGGCACCTTCGGCGCCGTCGCTTATTCGGTGGGTAGCAACGGTACTGCTGTGCTGATTGCGCTTGCCCAGCTCGTTTTCAGTTTCTATGCGGTCGTAATCCTGTTCATCGCCGTGGTAATGGGGATCATCGCGAAGGTGGCAGGTTTCAGTCTGTGGCGCTTCCTGCGCTATATCAAGGACGAGATCTTCATCGTGCTGGGTACTGCGTCGTCGGAGAGCGCGCTGCCGCGTCTTCTGATCAAACTCGAGCGGCTTGGCTGCGCGAAGCAGACTGTCGGGCTCGTGCTGCCGACGGGTTATGCATTCAACCTTGACGGGACGTCCCTGTTCATGTCGATGGGCGTGCTGTTCATTGCTCACGCGTATGGCGTGCCAATTACGCTACAGCATCAGGTGGGCCTACTCCTGTTGATGCTGTTGACCTCCAAGGGCGCGGCCACGGTGTCGGGCGGATCGTTTGTGGTGTTTGCTGCGACGGTGGCGTCGACCGGCATCCTGCCTGTTGAAGGGGTCGCGGTGATCTTCGGTGTCTACCGCTTCATGTCAATGGCGATCGCCACCTGCAACACGATCGGTAACAGCCTTGCTACGGTCGTGATTGCAAAGTGGTCGCATACGTTCGATGCGCAGGTTGCGGAGCGTCATTTCTATCCGGAGCGTTACCCGGCCACCGCGCAGGCCGATGAAAGTCTTGCTGACGGTAACTTGCTGCCCGAGGACATGAGTGACGCGAATCCGCACCCGAGCGGCATCCCTATGAAAAGTGCAGGCACTGCGCGATGATCTGTTCCGCTCGGCCCCCGGCGCCTCGTCGGAGGCCTGGCGCTTCAGCGCTCTATCAGTTGGCGGCCGGACTGCCACTGATGTAGTGCGATCGTCCGAAATGGTCAAGGAACCAGCCATTCATGCGCAGTGAGCGACCGTCGCTTGATGGCCGCACTGAGACGAATGACACCCTCGCGGGTGGCGCCTCTGCATCGTTGAACGACGAACTTCCGTCGCCGAACCTTGGGGTCCTTCAGTCCTTCGAATAACGGTCGTCCAATATCATCCGCCCCTTTGCCGGGAGATGCGCTATGCGGGCGCAAGCTTGCCACTACTATAGAAAGAAAGATGAAATGTGATTGCCTCGAGCAGCCCACAATCTGCAGGATCGAAGGCACCGTGCGGGCACTCTTTCCGAGCTTTAGTCGCATCGATACTGCAGATTGGAAGGCACTTCTCCGATGCCCAACGTGTGGGCAGCTCTGGTCCGTCGACGAATGGGACAAATATCAGGCCCAGTTCGCGGTCAAGATCGCGGACTTCGACGCTTGGCAAGTGTCTGATGAGGTCCAGCGTAAGTTGCACCTTACCCAGTCGCGTGGCGAGAACGCAGAAGCGAAGTGTATGCGGAACGACTGCGAGAAACGACAGCTAAACGGCAGTGCGTATTGTGTCAATCATCTCTACGCTACGGGCGTGAGAACCGGACTCCGTCGCGCGACCTGATAACGAATCGCCCCGGGACGGCCTAGTGACGGAAGTAGGCTGTAGCCTAAAGTTTACACTCCGGCGCTTTGAGCGCAGACGGCCAAAAAGCATTGGCCGCTACAACGCCGCCCTAGCTAGAAGCCCACCAACGCTCGGCTTCCTCTCACAGCCACTGAAACGTCTATGCCGGAGTTACCGTCCAACACCCTGTCGGGGCGTCCGGAACCGGGTGCTCATGCCGGCACGAACGGCGACACCTTGTTCCGGCCGGTGGCCTTGGCGGTGTACAGCGCCTCGTCGGCAGCCTTGATCACCGCGGTCACATCACCGTCCTGCTCTGGTGCCCAGCTGGCCGTGCCAATGCTGGCGGTGACGCGCCCGTATTCGCTGCCCGCGTGCTCGATCGCCAGTTCGCTGATCGCCTCGCGGATCTGCTCGGCGATCCGCGCGGCGCCCGCCGGTGGGGTGTCAGGCAGCACCACGACGAACTCCTCCCCGCCGTAGCGCGCCGCACTGTCTCCAGGCCGCCGGATGTTCTCGCCGATGCACCGTGCCACCGCGGCCAGCGCGTCGTCGCCGGCCTGGTGGCCGTACGTGTCGTTGTAGGCCTTGAACCGGTCAATGTCGACGAACAGCAGCGAAAACATGCTGCGCGTGCGGCGGGCCCGGCGCCATTCCTGGTCGAGAATCTCGCCCAGCGTCCGGCGGTTGTTCAGCCCGGTGAGACCGTCCGTTTTCGCGAGCAGTTCCAGTTCCGATTCGGCACGCATCCGGCGCCGCAGCTGGGCGCCCAGCATGAACGACAGCGCGACGAACCCCAGACCGAAGGCGACCATCACCGAGCCGATCGTCATCGCGCGCTGCCGCCACGCCGCATAGATGTCCTGCTCCGCCTCGGCCACCATGATGATCAGCGGCAGATCCGGAAAATTCCTGAATAGATACAGCCGGCGCACACCGTCAATCGACGCAGTGTCCGAGAAGCTGCCTTCTGCTGCCGACCTGAAATGCCGGAACGTGCTGGCCTTGCTGATATCGCGTCCGATGGTGCGCACGTTATACGGCTGGCGCATGACCATGATGCCGTCCCGGCCGATCAGGGCCACGGATCCGTGCGGCCCAAGGGACAGTCCGGCGAACAACGTGTGGAAATACTCGAGATCGACGGCGATCAGCACGATGCCGGCAAACGAGCCGTCCGGACGCGAAAGCCGCCGGGTCAGCGCGACGCTCGGCGAGCCGTTACGCAGTCGCGAGCGAAAGGGATCGCTGATGTAGAGGCCGACATCCGGATGGTCGCGCTGGATCGTGAAATACCTGCGATCGGCAAAATTGCCCTTGCGCGGAACGTCGCTCCCCGAATCAACGACGACGTTGCCCGAGGCATCCAGCACCAGCATCGATTCAAGGTATCTGGCAGTCGCCGCACGATCGAACAGCACCTGTCGCCGCAGACGGGGCGGCAGTGCCAGCACGTCAGGGTCGCGCATGCCGTCGACGACCTCCTGCAGGGATAGCGCGTACAGCTCGAAATTCCGCTCGATGTCGCGCTCGGCGATCAGGGCAAGGTTGCGTGACGTCTCGCGGGCGCGGTCCATCGCGTCGAGGCGCCCCTGGTACAGCACCGTCGCGCATAGGGAGACCATGACAAGCGCGATGAAAATCCCGCCCCAGATAATGGCCTGGGGCGCGAGGCCGCCGCGCCACAGGCGTCCAGCCAGGGACGGAAGCGCCCTCTTCTTTTTCGTCACGGTCTCCATCCTGCCCCCAATGCCCTTCAGGAAAATCCACCGCGCATGTACGCGAGGCCGGGCTGAAGTCCAGCGTTGATCGTCTGGCGCTAACTGGCATTTCCAGATCCGGCGTCTGAAAGAGCGACCGGAATTCTACCGGTTCGCCCATCCGTTGTCGGCAATTTATCTGTTTTCTTGACCCATATCATCCAGACGGCATTTTCTTTTTGGCATTTGTGGACAACAGCGATTAAACCCACTTCGAACGCAAGCCGATACGCCAGAACAACTCAATCACTCAGCTCAACCTCCGGAATCATTTGCGTTGCGCAGGTTGATGGGCGAACCGATATTTCCGCTGCCGCCAGTACGGCACGAATCTGCCTGGCAAACGTCACTGCGTGCGCCCCGTCTCGGTGCAGACAGAGGGTCTGCGCACGCACTCGCACCCATGTACCGTCGCGCGTGCGCACGCGCTGGTCCCGGATCATGACGAGCGCCTGCTCGCAGGCCTCGGCGTCACTGTCCAGCAGCGCCCCCGACTCCGTGCGCGGCACGAGTTTGCCATCCGCCGTGTATCCCCGGTCGGCAAACCCCTCTTCGACGGCAGCCAGACCCATGGCGCGCGCCACGTCGATCAGTTGGCCACCTGCGAGCCCAAAGACCGCCAGGCGAGCGTTAGTGTCCCGGACGGCATGCACAACCGCCAGTGCCAGGTTGAGATCCCGCTCAGCCTGGTTATACAGGGCCCCATGAGGCTTGACATGGGTCAGGCGGCCGCCACGGCCGTGGACAATCGCCGCAAGCGCCCCGACCTGATACTGCACGCCGGCATAGACCTCTTCGGGACGAAGATCCATGACGACCCGCCCGAAATGCTCGCGGTCGGGAAAGCTCGGGTGAGCGCCGATCGCGACGCCGCGCTGCAGCGCTTCATCCGTCACGCGGCGCATCGTTGTTGCGTCACCGGCATGCCACCCACACGCGATATTGACCGAACTGGCGAAAGCCAGCAGTGCCGTATCGTGCTCAAATCCCTCGCCAATATCGACGTTCAAATCAATTGTTTGCTGCATCAGCTGTCTCCTGCGTACATGGTCGACTGCACCGTATTCGCCGGCGCGTCGGGTCGTCAATACAGGAAAGCGCGAATCGGCGCGACGTTCCGAGCCTTAGCCCGGCGCGAGCGATGCCGCGATTGCGCCCCCTGCCCACCCTCTCCCGTCAAGCTCCACTCTCGGCTACCGCGTGGAGCTGGTCCTTTGGCATCCTCAGGTTGTAATCGCGTACGATGCCGTCCTTCACCTCGATCGCTTCCGGCAGTCGGAATACCGACACCGCCGCCTTCAGGTGCTGCGTCTGATCTTCGAGCGACCCGGCTGCGGCGGCGGCCTCCTCGACCAGTGCCGCATTCTGTTGTGTGACTTCGTCCATCTGCGAAACCGCGCGATTGACCTGCTCGACTCCGCTGCTCTGCTCGGCGGAAGCCGCCGCGATATCACCCATCCTGTCGCTCATGCCGCGAACCGCCTGGACAATCTCGTCCATCGTACGGCCGGCCTGCTCCACCAGTTGGGAGCCGCGCTCCACCTGGCGTGTGGAATCTTCGATCAACTCCCTGCTCCCCTGCGCCGCGGTCGCGCTGCGCTGCGCCAGCCGGCGCACTTCGGCCGCCACCACGGCAAAGCCGCGGCCCTGTTCGCCTGCCCGCGCAGCTTCGACTGCAGCGTTCAGTGCCAGGAGATTGGTCTGGAAGGCGATCTCATCGATCACGCGAATGACGTCTTTGATCTGCTTCGAGCGGTCGGTGATACCGCGCATGGTCTGCACGACCTCGCTCATGACGTCGCCGCCACACACCGCGATTGCCGCTGTGTTGCCGGCGAGTTGACCCGCCTCGCGCGCGTGCCCGGCATTCTGCTTCGCGGTAGCGGTCAGCTCGTCCATGATCGCGGCGGTCTCTTCGAGCGAGGCGGCCTGTTGCTCGGTGCGCTGGGACAGGTCGAGATTGCCGGCCGAAATCTGGCTGGTTGACGTGACCACCGAGTCAGCCGCCTCCCGTACCTTGCCCACGGTTCGGGCCAGGCTGTCTTTCATGTCGTTGAGTGCCTGCATCAGCAAGCCGGTTTCGTCCCTTGACCTGAAATCAATCGCACCGGTCAGGTCTCCCGAGGCCACCGCCTGAGCGACCTGCACCGCTTCGCCCAACGGCCTTGTAATGCTGCGGGTGATCCACCACGCGAGGCCGAGGCCGAGCATCACGGCCAAGGTCCCCAACCCCACGATGAGCCTGCGCGCGGCGGCAATGTCAAGGCGCGCCTGAGCGCCGGCCACCTCCATCTGCTGCCTCTGGAACACGACCATCGCCCTGACCTCGTCCTGCAAGGCATCCAGTGCCGGAAGCGTCTCCTTGCGCACCATCTCGGTCGCCTCGTCGCGTCGCCCTTGCGCGAGCAGCTTTCCCACCTGCGTGAAGGACATCACATAGCGGGCGCGGGTGTCCTCTACTTTGTTCAGCACCACCATGCCTTGCGCCGACGATACGCGTTGACGCAACGTCTGCATCGCCTCATCGATCGCTTTCCTGTTAGCGTCGATCGACGCCTGGATTCTGGCTGTGTGCGCCGGATCACTGGCAATGAAGAGTTCAAGGGTGTTCCTTGCGTTCCAGCGCGTGCGCGCATTGATGATCTGCGCCGCATCCGCCTTGACCCAGTGCTCGTCGATCTGCTGGTTGTTGTCGGCGATACTGGCGAGGCGCGTCAGCCCCACGACGAGTAGCGCGGCCAGCAACATCAGGACGAGCCCGAAGCCCACGGTTAATCTGGTTCCGATTTTCATGTATGCAAGAAGCATCACGGCATCACCTTTATTCCCTGACGGCAGGCCGACCAGGCCACTGCTGGCATCAGGCGTTGCTCCGTCGGCGTCGCGACGACGGATGCCAGCCATACCCGGCCTGGTCGGCGGACCCGCGTCCAGTTTCGTAAAAACTACGTACTCTTTAGCAATCGTGTTCCAAGCGAACTTGTCTGTCTGTAATAACGGTTGCACGCAGACGACCTTTACGGGTAGCAGCATCGATGAGGAAATTTCGGTGGATTTCGCCATAGACGGGCGGTTGACGCAAAGAGGCGAAACACGCAGCAGTGTCATTCCGAAAAATCTCCCCGGCTGCGACAAACTGGCCCTCATTGAATCGCGTTGACCGCGTGTATACCCTCTCCCGCGCACCCGCGAGGTTGACTTTGCGCGGATCTCGCCGAATGCAGAGATGCGGACGCTGCCCTGTCGGGAAATGCAAGGCGCTGGAACATCCCGCCCAGGTGAGTCTCACGCCTGAGACATCACCCTCGCGCGTTGCTTGAAGTCACTGAGCCGAGTCCATTGGGGGGCACGACACCACATGATTCGCGCGTGCCTGGGCTCCCAGCGTGCGATTCGGGTCGCGTCACACCCTCGAGGCTCTTGTCGCGAAAACGCCAGAGGATCGGGCAAATGCGCAAAGCCGCCTCGCAGATAGAGGCCGTTCCATCAGCGTTCGAGATACAAATTTGCAACATCTCGGGCAAAGCCCTTCTCATCGAACCACAACGACTGCTTCCGTCATGTGGTCGTCCTGGCGGATGCCCTTACCCTCGCTCGTAGCACACGACGGAGCATGGCTCGACGGTGTTAAAACGGCCGACCGCGCCGTTACGCCGCTAGCACATTAAAACATCATTTTTAGTTAGCATTCCGACATACACAACATGCCTAACCGTGTTATGCGGCCGCTTTCAGGTTTCACGTCTGATACACCGCGCACGGATTTCCCCGGTTGCTGTTCATCCTTTCGTTGCAGGCGCCCCGGCGACCACACAGAAGGTGGTACTGGCACAGTTGTCGCGTAGGAGAGGAAGCGCGCGGTAGTCAAGGCGTTTCCGGTGTGCCGCAGTGTCCCATGAACAGGACGCTTCGACCGGCAGCACTGCAGCCGGACGCACACCTGGTCCAGATGCGCCGCGGCAGAGGGATGTCGTTCACGCTGGCCGGCAGGGGCTACCGCATTTTTTGTGGCTGGTCTGTTGGATGCCGCACCAACCGTAGTCGCACATTTTCGCCTCTTCCGTTCTGCATATATTTAGTGATGCAAATTTAAAGGATGATAACAAGATGACAAGAATTCTCGAGAGCATTCGGCTTCTGCGCTCGAACCGGCTCATTGAACCGACCCCGGCGTTCGAAGCAACGGCAGCGATCAGGGATGAGGTAGCTGCTCATCCTGCCGGCGAGTCTTTGTGGAGTCTTTTCTGGATCGTAATCGGGTTGTCGTCAGTGTCGTGGGGCGGTCTCGCGCTCATGGCGCAACTTGAAAATCAGTATGTCGAGCGGCGCGGACTGCTCTCGCGGCAGGAGTATGCCGACCTCGTTGCGCTGGCGTGGATGACGCCGGGCCCGGTCGGCTGCAACGTGGCCGTGCAACTCGGCAACGCGTTGCGGGGCCGGTGTGGCGCATGGGTAGCCGGCGCGGCAAGCGTGCTGCCATTCGTCATCGTGATGACGCTCTTCGCGATCTTCTACCGGTCGCCATCAATCCGCGCAGTCGCGTCGCCCACGCTGCTCACGCATTTCAGCGTCGTCCTTGCGACATTGATCGGGGTGACGTGGTGGAAGCAGACGCGCACCCTCGTGAAGGGCCGCCTTGAACGGAGCGCGACCATCGCAGCGACCGTCGTGCTCGCGCTTTCGCACCATCCGGCGGCCTACGTCGCGCTGCTTGGCAGCGCGTTCCTGCTCGGCTGGTGGAAAAGCGCCGCCAGCGGCAACCCCGTGAAACTGAAGATGTCGCGCGCAGAATGGCCGCTTGTGGTGGCGCTCGTGGCGATGCTCGCCCTCTTCGCGGTTCAGATCCCGGGCCCATGGGAAAGCGCGCTGCTCTGGCCGCGCCTGGCCGGCGCCGGCATGACACTGTTCGGCGGTGGGTTCTCCGCACTGCCCGTGTTAAAGAGCCTCTTCGTCACGCCGGCTGTCGGCGTGACCGAAAGCGACTTCCACCTCGCGTTCGCGCTATCCCCCATCTCCCCCGGTCCGCTTCTGAACGTCATCCCGTTCCTCGGCTACATGATTCAGGGGTGGACCGGCGCCATCGTGGCAACGCTCGCACTGTTTGTGCCGTCCGGTTGCCTCGTCGTCCTGGCGCAGCGCCATCTGCGGCGCCTGAAGGCACACACGCGCTTCGAACACGGGATGCGTGTATTGCGCGCGGTGACAACGGCGTTTCTCGCCGTCGCGGTGCTCCACATCGCCATGCGCATCCCGCTTCAGCCGGTCTATCTGCTGACGGCAGGCTTCGCGCTCGTTGCCTTCGGCAAACTGAAGCTGCCCGTCTATCTGGTGTACGGCATCGTGTTCGTCGCATGCGTCGGCGGATCCGTCCTGCTCTAGCCCCGGTTCTCAAGCATAACAAGAGGTGCGTGATGCAACGGACTCTCACAATGCGGGCAGCACCCATGTCGGTACGTGGGCCTGTCGGTCTCCTCACCATCGGCGTCAGTCTGGCGTTCGCCCTTTGCGTGCTGTGCGCAGCGATGCTCAATGAGTCACGTGAGGATGCGGCGAGGCATGCGCTTGCGCGGGCCGCCAACCTCGCGCTCATCGTCGAGCACGACGCGTCGCAGCTCATCGAGACCGACGACCTGTGCCTGCAGGCGGTCATCGCGAAGCTGAATGACCCGGCTGTGGGCAAGCTGCCGCCCGAACTGCGTCAGCGGGTGTTGTTCGATTGCGTCGGTGCCTCGACGGGTATGGACGGGTTCGTGGTTCTGGACGCAACGGGCGCAGTGATCGCCGAGTCGGGAAATGGCCTGGCGCGCATCGCGAACCTGACCGGGCGCGACGACTTCGGGGCGCCCCGTCAGTCCGCGAATGCCGGACTCCACCTGAGTCACGCGTACCGGTCGGACCCGTCGGGCGACATTGACACCATCGCAGTGAGCCGCCAGATCCCACGCCAGGACGGCAGTCTTGCTGGCGTAGTGGTCGGCTTCGTGCGACTGGACCCATTCCGGCACCGACTCGCGAGCGTGAATCCCGGCGCAGGCAACTCGATATTATTGATGCTGGCCGATGGCACGACGATGGCAGAGCGCCCGTCTGGCAAGAAGATCATCGAGACGGACCCGCAAGCGAATACTACCCGGGGTAGCCGGTCTGTCGCGGGAACGGTCGCAGGCGCCGCGTCCGTCGACGGCGTCCGGTCCTGGCATGTGGTTCGGCACGCCACCGGCCTGCCGTTGATGGTGGATGTGGTGCTCACGCGACAGGAAGTCTACGCGGGGTGGCGCCCGCGCGCGTGGATTTTCGGCTCGCTGGCTGCAACGCTCGGCGCGGCCATCGTCCTGATGGCGATAGCGTTGTCGCGGCATCTACAGCACAGACTCGCGCTCGAAGACGAGCTCCAGGCGCTTGCGTGCACCGATAGCCTGACGGGCCTGGGCAATCGACGCGCGTTCGACGACACGGCGCAAACCGAGTGGGATCGCACAAGGCGCCAGCGACGGCCGCTGTCGGTGCTAGTCATCGACGTCGACCATTTCAAGGGGTTTAACGATCGCTACGGCCACGGCGCCGGCGACGGTGCGCTAGCCGCCGTCGCCCGATGCATCCACGCGAGCCTTCAACGCCCAGGGGATGCGGCGATGCGCTACGGTGGAGAGGAATTCGCCGTGCTGCTCCCTGACACCGACCTGCACGGTGCCGCCCACGTCGCCGAAAGGATTCGCGCATCGGTCCAGCAACGGGCACTACAGCATGCCGATAGCGCACACGGCGTGCTGACGGTGAGCATCGGTCTCGCGTGCTCCGAACAGGGAGACTATCGCCAGTTCAGGGCGATGGTCGACGCAGCAGACGCCGCATTGTACGGAGCCAAGGGTAGTGGGCGAAACCAGGTGACCCATCGGCCCGCGCCCCGGCCTTCCGCTGAAGACCTCACGCCTGTGGGTTACGGGGCCATGCCCTCGCCTGAACTGATGGGCTGCCACGGAAGTATGGCGTGAGTGCCGAGACGAGTTCACGACCGATTCGCACTGAGACACAGCGAAGCGATGACGCAAGGCGTAACCCGCATCGCGGCTGCCAGGAGACGCGGCGTTTATCCGGGTTTTCTGCAGCACACTGCCTTCGTGACAGTGAATCCGGAACGTCACCTGGCCTCGCACCTGAACGACTACTTCGACGTGTCCGGCGAGGACGCCGAGGCGGCTGAAGCGCATCGCCGCTTTTACGACGGATACAGCGCGGTGCTCGACATGGCGGCCGACTATTACCTGGAGACGGTTCAGGGGGTCTTTCAGGGGTTCCGCCTTGCGCGCGGCCCCTGGCGGGTGGACGGTGAGCCTGTTCGCCCCCGGCGCCGGTTACCGGCGGCGTCCTGGCGGTTGGCCAAGCGATTTTCAGAGCGCAAATTTACGGATCTTGAGCCCCCCAACCCGCGCGATCGTCGCCAGCAACAACATTCAGGGCCTGAAGGAAAACGGGCTCCCCCTTTGTGTACCTGACGCGGCGTCCCCATCGGCGCGCGCCGTCCGGGCGGATTACGGCGGACCCTGCCGCAGAGGGCGTGGTAGCGGGCCGGCGCGCAATGGGCTACGGCTCCTGCTCGCCCGCCTGAAAGGCTGGCGCGGTCTGTCCGGGATTCATCGACTTCACGACTTCCTCGGCAAACCTCTGTAATGAAGAAATCGGCCCGCACACGCTGTGATAGGTCTCGCGACCGATCTGCGCGTCCAGCAGGACCTGCATGCCAGCCTTTCTGGCCATCTCGATCAGGTTCACGTCTGTCTCCGGAATACCGCTGTTGCCCGGCCGGCTCAGGTCGGGCATGTCAGCCTCAGCATCGGGCTATCACGACAGCAGCGTAGCGGAGTATCCGAACTGTCAGTACGTCAAATAAAGGCCACTCGCAAGGCCAGTTCGCGCATTTACTGATCGCTGCGCGAATCTTTTCCGCGATCCTCAATTCGCCTGCCGGCGGGGTATCGGGCAGTACGACGCGAGGATTTCGCCCAGCGTGCGAAGTCGGCCAACAGCCGTGTGCGGCTAAAGCAGCGTGCACGGTTGCTGAGACGCACCGCTGCTGCGAGGCAGTGGGGCTAGCTGGACTTGTCAGACACCTATGCCCAACTATACTTTTAATCGTCTGACAGAACCGGCGGATTCCGCGGGGCGGAAACCCCGGAAGTACCCAACCCGGCTTCGGACGCTGGGCATCCGCGTGGCTGCTTTCACACCTGGGATCTCAGCGCATTGCACGCGCGAACAGCCTGTGCCTGGCGCAAGGCGCGGCAATTTTCGCGAATTCGCAGGACTGCTCGTTGCCGTCAGGTCTTTCGCGACAGCATGTCGGTTCGGTGCCGCACGATGAGCAGCGTCCCCGGAACACGGACGGAGGAGCGAACGTTTGAGCGCCGCCGCGCCGCCGCGCTGCCCAGTTCCGTGATGGTGGCCGGGAGCACGGGACACGCGCCGTCCATTGCGGCAGCGCAACGAACGGGGGGGGGAATCATGGTTTCAGCCCATATTGTTCAGCACTGGTCTTCAAGGGGCGGGACGCACCGCACCACGCAGCCCGCGACGGCACAGACCGGCGCGCGGGTTCTGCCCGCGCATGGCCATTCAGGCCGTGAGAGGTCCCGGATGACTATGCAGACCGACGCGGCCAGTTGGCGCATTCTGGTGGTCGATGACGACCCGGCGACCCAGAGGGACCTGTGCAGGATTCTCTCTAGTCGTCCGGACAATGAGGCTGCGCTGACGGCAACCCAAGCGATCTCGTCTGGGGGTGTGCCAGCTGCACGCGAGGCGTTTCAGATCGATTCCGTGCATTCGGGCCGGGAAGCGCTTGTGCGGGTCATGCGTGCGCTTGGGAGGAACCAGCCCTATGCCATGGCATTCATCAACATGCGCATGTCGTCCGGATGGGACAGCCTTCAGACGATCAGACGGCTCATGAAGGTGGCCCCGCGTCTGAGATTCGCCCTGATTGGCGCGGATGCAGACGCCTGCCGCGAAGCATTGGGCGTGCGCCCGGAGTCGGAGGATCGGCTGCTCATTCTGGACGAGCCATGGAACCCTGATGAGATCCGCGAGACGGCGCGCCTGTTCGCCGCGAAGTGGCGGACGACAGGAGCGGCCGCTGCCAGAATGGGCCGCTTCGCGCAGGCGCTCGAGGAACGAGCCGAGGCACTCGACGAGGTGAACATCATCGCCGAAAACTGTCCGGTCGTCTTTTACCGCCTGCGAGGCGAGCCTGCGCTTTCGCTCATGTACATATCGCATGACGTCATCAGGCTCGGTCACGACCGTGCCGCGTTGCTGGCCTCACCCGCCTGGGTCAACGACCTGGTTGATCCGCGCGATCGGGCGAGGGTTGAGGCGGCCATCGCGGGCGTGCTGGAGCGGGGCGTCAACGGTGCATCAGTCGAGTTCCGCCTGCGCACGGGCGACGGAGCGTACCGTAGTGTCGAAAACCGCTTTATCCCGGTACGCGACAAAGATGGGCGGCTCATCGAAATTGAAGGCATCATCCTCGACAGGACCAGAACGCAGGCGGCGGACGAAAAAATTACCCAGCTTGCCGGCACCGATGCGCTTACGGGGCTGGCGAACCGCGCGACATTCCTGCGTCGGCTGAGCCACGCGTTTGCCGCCACCCAGCGTGGCGCGATGCCGTTTGCGGTCTTCCATCTGGGTCTCGATCATTTCGGGTCAGTCAATGACACGCTGGGTCCGCGGGTCGGCGGCCTGCTGCTTCGAGAAGTCGCCCGACGCTTGATGGCCTGTACGAGCGAACGCGACCTGGTAGCCCGGGTAGGTGACGATGAATTCGCCGTATTGCAGGCGGAGGCCGGTGAGCCTGCCAACGCCGGGGTTCTTGCGGTGAGGCTCGGGACCGCGCTGGCGTCTGCCTGTCGCCTCGACGGCAGCGACGTGCGGATCACCGCCAGCATCGGCGTCTGTCCTTACAGTGCGGGAAGCAGCGGCGCGCACGCGCTGCTCCTCCAGGCTGACCAGGCATTCCACCGCGCCCGAGACGAGGGCGGCAACCGGTATCGTTTCGATTCCGACGGGCTCGATCAGGCGGTCCACGAACGGATGACGCTCGCCGAAGATCTGCGAGACGCAATGGATCGCGGCGAGCTGGAACTCCAGTACCAGCCCGAGGTCGAGCTGTCCTCCGGGAACATCATCGGGATGGAAGGACTGGTGCGCTGGCACCATCCGACCCGTGGCCTGCTTGCCCCAGGCGTTTTCATGCCGCTCGCAGAGCAGACCGGCACCATGGCAGACATTCGGCACTGGGTGCTGGACGAGGCCTGCCGCCAAATGAGGGCATGGCGCGACGAAGGGGTGGCCCCCCTGATGATCGCGGTCAACCTGTCCTTGTGCGAACTCAGGGACGCTCAGGGGTTCATTCGCGACGTGACCGAAACCATCATGAAATGGCAGCTTGCCCCGTCCGATCTGGAGTTCGACGTGACCGAGGCAACCCTGACCCGGCTCGCGTGGGCCCATAACGATGTCCTCCAGGCGCTGCGTAAGTTCGGCGCGAAGATCGCCATCGACGATTTCGGCAGCGAGTACGCGTCGTTTGACTATATCCGCGCCTATGGCGTGAGTCATCTGAAGATCGCCCGGTCAGTCATCCAGCGGGTCGACAGCGATCCCGGGAGTGCGGCGACGATCCGTGCCATTGTCAACCTTGCACGCGAGGGTGGGTTCGGCGTGATTGCACAGGGCGTGGAGACCGAACAGCAGCGTCAGTTTCTGGCTGACACAAATCGGGCGACGAAGGCGCAGGGCTTTCATTTCAGCAAGGCGGTGGGGGCCGCTGAGGCGAGCGCGCTTCTGCGCCGGGGCCGGATTGCTGGATCAATAGGAGTGTGAGGGGCACTGTCGGGTAGCTGGGCGCGGTTACCCGCGTCCAGCCCCCTCAGAACCGTGCATGGGTCTTTCGATCCACACGGCTCAAGCCTCTGCAAAGGCATCTCGCGACACCCGGTTTCACAACGGTATTTTCGGCAGACTAATGATTTCTACGGCAATCGGGATGGTGTACTTGAAGATTACTCGCTGCGTCCGATCCGCCTTCGGTTCTTTTCACGATACAACGAACACCCCAAGGGATGCCCGTCGTGATGGGTTCCTGACAGTCAGGACACAGGCCGTCCTGCCTGAGCCAGACGCGGTACAGCTTCGCACGGCCTTTTGACGAGTTCTGCATTTTCGTGCCCCATCGGGACTCGAAGTAATGCTTCCAGTCTGGGTCGTGCGGATTGGCGTTGGCTCTGATCTTGATATGCCGCTGGATTGGCGTATCAGATTCTTGTAGCAGGGTGAGCTCCCGTTGCGTTCCATCCTCTTGTTTTTCTGTGGCGATGAATACCCAGTTCCGGGCACCTCGGGTCTTGAAATATTTTTCCTTAACCCAGCGGGCTCCCTTGTTCGGATGCCTTCTTACCGCCCATCGCCATAGCATCGACCAGACATCGTCATCAACCCGAGCGAAGGTTTCCTTGGCGACTACATGCCTGTGGTAATTCGCCCATCCACGTAGTACCGGATTGAGCAGCCTTATCAGGTGGGCCTGTTTAGCCGTCTTGTTGGCCTTGACGACCTCACGGATCTTGTCAAGATGCGCTTTGACGTTCGCTTTGGACGGCTTCATGAGCAGCTTGCCGTTGTACTTGCGAATGTTCCATCCGAGAAAGTCAAACCCCTCCCTGATATGCGTTATTCTGGTCTTCTCTGGCGATAGGACTAACCCGCGTTCCGCCAGAAATTCAACCACTGCGGCCTTGACCTCCTGTTCCAGCCATTCTTTTGAATTGCCCGTAATAATGAAGTCGTCCGCGTAACGCACCATGTTCATTTTTAAGCCTGCCCGCCTTGCCTTCGGAAACTTCTCCGCCAGCCTGGCTTCGAGACCGTCCAACGTCATGTTAGCCAAGACAGGGCTGATAATTCCCCCTTGCGGGGCACCTGCCTCAGTCGGGAAGAGTTCGTTCTGGTACACGAATCCCGCCTTGAGCCACTTCTTGAGGATCGCCTTATCCGTGGGGATATGGGCGAGCATCCAGTCGTGACTGATTTGGTCGAAACAGCCTTGAATGTCGGCCTCTAGCACCCATTCCGCACTCGTCTTTTGCGCAAGAGAAGTGAAGCATTGCTCTCCTGCATCAGCGGTTGAGCGCTCCGGCCTGAACCCATAGGAGTTCAGATCGGCGGTGGTTTCCGCAATCGGTTCCAGCGCCAGCAAATGTAATGCTTGCATGGCTCTGCACTTCATGACGGGTATGCCGAGCGGCCTCGTCTTGCCGTTTTTCTTCGGAATCAACACTCTCCGAAGCGGAAGGGGCGAGTAGCCCCGCCTCTTCAACGACGCAATCGCGTTGGTCTTTGCCGCCGGTGTTTTCCACGTTACCTTGTCCACACCGGGGGTGTTCCTGCCTTGATTTTCAGTCACCCGCTTCACGGCTAATGCCTTGCCGCTGAACGAGTGGGTCAGCAACCATTGCAAGGCTTTCGCCTTGTTGTGGCGGCCGGCCTGTGACGCCTTCACCATACGCGTCTGCAGCCTTCTTACGTACCGTCGGACCTTGGCCCAATTGATGCCGTCCCACGTCACGCCAGAAGGCGCACGCGCCTGTGTTGCAGCGCTCATTTGCTTTCCCTCCGTTAAGATGGTTCTGGAAACTCTCTGGTGAAGAGAGACCATGAGGAAGTCTGCCCGCTTTCGCGTGAGGTGATGTTGCAACCCCTATCCGTCCCATTACAGGCCGGCGTTCGCTTTGTCCTCGTTCCTATGCCCGCACCACCATGGGCAGACCTTGCAGCCTGCTGTCCCCGAAGGGAGCGATACGGGGTTTCCACGTTCCGCTTGTAAAGTACGTCGGGTTAGGTGCCTGCTATTGACCGGGAGGCGTATGGGTCACGAGAGCGCAATTATCAGACGCTATTCCCGCCTCCGTTACCGTTTTGGTTCAAGCGTGGTAGCCACTTCCGCTTGTTCTACATGACGATCTTTATCGCAGATTCAAATGTTTTCACCCTACCGACTATCTGGCACTCATCCGGCGTGTGGCTGCCAGAAGGGTACGCCTCTCGCGATTGATACCCCGCACCTTGCGGCGCTTCGTTACGTTGTCAGAACCGCTCTTTATTCAGGCTCCTAGATTCACCCGGTGACACGGGTGGTACCCTCCGTTGCCGTGGGAACAACTTCTACAAGCGACTTCGTGTCGCACGATAATCATATAGCCGGCCTGCCTCCGTTCCGGTAGAACGGCTGGCGTAGAGTCAGGGTGCAAACCCACCGACTTGACGCACAGTAGGCGTCGCGCCACCTATTTGCACCAGAGCCCCGCGCGGCGCCTCGCCCAACCGAACTCCGGCACGAACCGCCAGGCGAGCAACAGCAACGCAAGCAGCGCAGGACACCAGCGTAAATCAGTCGGCACCGGTTCCCGGTGAGCGAGTCGCGCATCGAGCATGGCGTCGCTCAAAGACGCCGCGCTCGACAGGCGGCGATACCCGAAGCCGATCTGTTCGGCCACCGACGCGAGGTAGTGTCCATGCAACGCGGACAGCTCCTCGTGACTTTCCGCCAGCGGCGCGGAACCTGGCGTCCCCGGAACCTGGATCACATCCTCTGCCTGCCAGTAGCCGTCACGGTTACCGTCGGCATCGGTACGTGGAATGGGCCCGGCTTGATCGCCACCCACGCCGATCAGCCAGCCCCTGACCTGAGCGGGATTGATGTCCCGCGTCAGCGCATCCGACGGCAGGACCGGCGGCGCCTCCTGCCCATCTGTGACGAACACGACGGCCGCGCCATGACCGACGTCTTGCGCCACGCGAACCGCCGAATAGACGCCGCCCTCCGCAATGCGGCTCCAGTTGGTCCAGCGCATGCGCCCGTCAATCCTGTCGAGCGACAACAGCAGCGCGTCAAAGTTGCTGCAGACTTCGACGGGCGGCAGCAACAGCAAAGTCCGCTGGCCGGTGAACACACTCCAGCCGATCTTCGAGCCGCACGGCAATCGCCCCAGCGCGTCGCGCATCGCAGCCCGCGCGAACACCAGCCGGCTCACCGGTGCGCCATTCAGTGCGACGTCCTCGACGTCCATGCTTTGCGTAATATCGAAGGTGGCAATGTAGCTGAACGTATCGCGCGGCAGTGTCACACGTGGCATGGCGACTGCGGCGATCAGCAACAGGAATGCCACCGACGTCGCCCAGTGGCGCCTTCCGAAAAAATCACGCGCCAGCGCGCCGGGGCTCACGGCAAATCCTTGCTTTGCGGGTCGCTCACCTTCACGTTGTGCTGCGACTTGACGTCAGGCGCATCGGGCGCGGAGCGCATTTCAGGCGCGAGCCACAGCGCACGCTCGAGGTTGTAGCGCGCATCCCAATCGTCCGGCGTCGCACGCAGCAACGTCCGGTAGCGCGCCTTGGCCTCCTCGATCATGGCGACCGACTGAACCGTGCCGGACGGGCTGTTACCCATTCCCTCACGCAGGTACATGTTGCCAAGGTCGAACAGCGCCGCGCGCCCTACTTCGTCAAGGCGCTCGTCGCGAATCAGCTCCTCATAGAGCGGGCCAGCCGTATCGTAGGCGCCCGCCTTCGACAGCGCGATGGCGCGCGCGAGTCTGACCTGCCGGGCGTCGTCGCTGCCACGGCCGTTGCGCGGGGCACCTGTCGTGCCGGGTTTGCCGGGTTTGCCGGGTTTGCCCGTTTCGCCCGCCGCGGCAGCCGCCGCCTGATTGACATGCTGCGCGTGCTGCAGGCGCGCCCAGTCATACCCTGCCGTCCCGGCGCAGCACAGCGCTACTGCCGCGAAGATGACGTGAATCGACGCGCGCTTCACGACCAGGCCCGCACCTGAAGCTGCCGCAAAGCCAGCAGCAGCGCGCAACCAGACAGCGCCGCCGCGAAGCAGTACGGGCTGAAATCCTGCCGCGGCAAGCGCTCGACAAATGAAGTCAGCGCGTTTTGCTGCCGGTTGATCTCGGCCATCGCGTCCATCATCGCCTTCGCATTACCGGCCTGAAAAAGCCGATAAGGCGTCTTCAGCGAGATGAAGTAGCGATGCAGTTCGGCTTCAGCCGAAGACTCACTCGCGGGAATAGAGGCGTTCAGATCGGGACTGAATACGCCGCTGCGCAAATAGATGAAGTAAAGCGCGATCTGGTTGCGCATCAGTCCATCCTCGATGAGCCGCCGCACGTGCGCGTCGAGTCTCGCGCCGCCGTCGGAGACGAGGACGATCGCCCGGCGGCCCGACGAGGCCCGCCCGTCGAACTCGCCGATCGCCGCCAGCAGCCCACGGTCGAGTTGCGTGTCCGGCATGCCGCGGCCCACAGCCGTGCCGGCGATCGCCGCCTCGATCACACGGTGGTCGTAGGTGAACGGCATGGCAAGCACCGGGCTCGTACCGAACATCATGAGCGCGAGCCGGTCATTAGGCCGTTGGGCAACGAACCCGGTCAACGAAGCGCGCGCTACCTTGTTCTTCGAGTCGCCCGCCGGCGACTCCACACCTTTGCTGTTCATCGGTTCGTCCATGCTCGCACTGCGATCCATCAGGATCAGAATTTGCGCCCCGCTGCCCGTACGCAACACCTGCCGATACGAGCTTCCCGGACCGGCCAGGCCGACGACAATCCCCAGCATCGCCAGCACGGCACTGCCCTGCCCGATGAAGCCGATCCATCGTCCGACGCGATCGTCAGGCAACCACGCGACCCACGAGAACGCCAGCGTGTCGCCGCGCCGTGGCAACAACGGCAGCACGGCCAGCGGCAGCAAGGCGAGCAGCCACGGATGGGCAAAATCGAACGCCGTGTTCATCGATGGTGACGCTGCTCAGCGCGATACAGTGCCCGGCATAGCACCTGCAGCGGATAAGGGGCCGCCGCCGGTGCAGGCGTGAAGAATCGCTCGGTCGATTGCTGATAGAAGTGTTCAAGTTGTGCGCGTAGTGGCTGCAAATACGGCGCTCGAGCGAACAGGCTGGGCAGAGAACCCGCGTGAACGACGTGGCCCGCCGCTTCGTTCAGCGCGCGGTGCAGACAGAGCCACGCGTCCGCGGACGTATCGACGCGCGCCCCGTCGAGCCGCCGCATCTGCCGCATCTGCCGCGAGGCGCGCGCGAACGGCAGCCGGGCCGACTCGTGCCAGTTGCGCCACAGCCACCAGCCTGCCCATGACAGCATAGTCAGCAGCAACAGGCCGAGCGCGAGGCTCGCCTGCCGCCGCAGCGGCGCGGTCGGCACCAGGGGAGCCTGCCGGTCGGGCCGCATCGGTTGCAGGTCGCCGGCATTGAAGGCGTCGGCGGGCGTCATCGGGCCGACGCTGAGGGGCCACTCTGCAACCTGCAGCGTCGCGCCGGACGCCGAGGTCAATGTCAACGCGGGCAATACACTCCTGGTGAGCGTTGGCGCGACGTTGACGATCTGGTAGTCGATCGCCATCCACCGGCGACCCTCGGCATCGGTTTCGAGCCGGGCAAGCCGGCGCTCGAGCCACGCGCCGGTGCGGCCAATGGACGGCGGCGCCACCGAACCCACGTCGTTATCTCCGGCTGGCAGCAGAATACGTTGCGTGAGGACATCTCCGAGCAGGTAGCCGAATGCGCGCGGCTGTTGGACCGTCGGCTGAAAGACCGCGCCCGGGGCTGCGGCAGTGCTCATTAGCGGCGCTAGCGCCAGCGAGGTGACCAACATCGTCGCGACCCGTGTCCGGCGAAGCGAACCACTCGCCGTGCCAATCCGGCGCCCACCAGGTCTCATGCGATCGCCTCCAGAAAGTAGCGTGACATGGCCTCCGGATCAAAAGCGTTCTCGACGTAAAACGGCCGGATCCCGCGCGTGCCGAACATCTCCGCGAGTTCCACACGCCGCCGCACGACGGCCTCGCGCCAACGCTCACGCACGCTACCACGCAGCCACAGCGTGCGCTGCCCGTTGGACTCGGCGTCGTTGACAGCAAGCAGCGGGCCGCCGTTGGGCGGTGCGATCTCCGCGGCGTCCCAGACAACCATCGGGACCACGCATGCATGGACCAGCAGATCGAGTACGGCGGGCAACGCCGCGAGCGGCCAGTGGAAGTCGGAAACAAGGAACACCAGCGCCTGCCGTCCAGCCAGTGTCGAAGCGGCGCGTTGCAGCCCCGCCATACTGCTGCTTCCAGTTGTGGCGCTCGTGCTCTCGCGCAACATCGTTGCGAGCACGTTGCCGACGCCCCGGCCATATCGCGCCGGCATGAAAAGATCGTCGCGTGCGCCGGTATCGAAGGCAAGCGTGCCCAACTGATCGCCGACACGGAACGCGCTGTATCCCAAGGCTTCGACAAAATCCGCGGCAACCTGCAACTTCGTCTGGTGCGCGCCGAAGTGCATCGACGCCGAGACGTCGACGATCACCTGTACTGGCACCGCGGTGCGTTGCAGGTGAACCCGCACCAGCCACTCCGAGCGTGCGGCGCGCACGCTGGCACGCAGATCGAGGCGGCGCGGATCCGGGTAGTCGAACAGGCGGCCGTGCATCGCAAATTCCTGACCGGCCCCGAAGCTCGATGCCGGGTGCGAACCGGGACGAAATCCCCCGGAGCGCATCGGCAAACGGTAGTGAAATTCCGATGTCCCGTTCATGGTTCAGGGCACGGCGAGCCTGTTCATGATTTGCGCAGTCAGGGCTTCAGCGAGTTCCTGGCGGCGCAGTTCATAGATCGGCGTGAAGAACACGCGATGCCCGAGCCCGGGCATCAGCACGGCATGAATGTCTTCCGGAACCAGATGCGAGCGGCCCGCCAGCCACGCCACCACGCGCGCTGCCCGCAACAGCGCGCTCATGCCTCGCGGGCTTGCGCCCGCCAGAATGAGCCGCTGCATATCGACGCCGTCGAGTGCAATGCCAAATCGCTGCGGTGTTTCCGTGGCCTGCCAGATGTCCAGGACATAGCGCTCGATCGTTTTACTCGACTGCACGCTCGCCTGAATGGCCGCGCCGACCTGGTTCAACTGTTCCCACGGTACGATCGCGGGCGAGAGCCGTGCAAGCAGCCTGTCGACGTCATGGAACGTCGCATCGAACACCAGCGCGCGCCGCACCTCGGGCCCGGTCGGCGTGGGCATGCCCAACTCGAACAGGAAGCGGTCGCGCGCGGCCGATGCCAGCTCGAAAGTCTCTTCCTTCTCGACCTTGTTGCGGTCGGCGAACACCGTCATATGCGGGAAGCGATATTCGCGATCGAACGCCCACACCGAACGCTCCGCCATGGCGCGCAGCAGGAGCGACTGGACCTGCGGACGGGCGCGATTGATTTCGTTGAAGAAGAACGTGGTCAGGCGCTCGCCGTGTCGAAGAAGCGGACCGGGATCGATTCGCGGCTTACCCTCGGCGTCGACGTACGTGTGATAGACGAGGTCGCCCGGCATCAGATCGATGGTGCCCTCGACGCGCTCGAACTCCCCGCCCACGACACGCGCAAACGCGCGCAGCACGGTTGTCTTGCCGACACCCACGCCGCCTTCGAGGAGCACATGACCACGGGCGAACAAGGCGACGTTGATGAGGCGGATGGTCTGCGACTGGCCAATCACGACTCTCGAGACTTCGTCTTCGATTTGCAGCGCATGCAGACGCCAGTCCTGAAGCTGTTCGCCAGCACCCATCGATGCAATCCCCTATAGCAGGCCTACACGCGCAGGCTCGTCGTGAACCCGCGATACGAAAATGCTTCTCATGGATATGAGCGGACCTCCGTGCATACTCTGTGCCAGCACGCCGGCGGATGCAGCACGCGCAGTCGCGCGACGAAAGATGTCAACCTGTCACGCCTTTCGGGTACACAGTGTGCCGCTGCCGAAAAATCGCCGCCCATCTCACGGGGACGTGCCGTCACCAGGTGAACCCGCTGCGGCACTGCCGGCAATCAGTCCGACCAGCGCCATCGCGCCGCGGCGCCAGGCCAGATCAGTATCGACTGCTCATTTCGGAACGCCTGGCTTCGGGGGCGATGTGGCGAATGCCGCGTACTCGCGCTCCAGATAAGCGGCGGCCTGCTCGAGCAGAAACTGCCTGAATACCGTGCCGGTCGGGGATAGCTGCTTGGCCCGCAGATGCACGATCTGCCATGTGCGTTCAATCGGCGTGCCGCTCACGTCGAGCAACGCGATTTCCTTCATACGCAGTTCGAGCAGCAGCGTATGGAGAGAAATCAGGCTCACTCCCATACCTGCCATCACTGCCTGTTTGATCGTTTCGTTGCTGCCGAGCGTGACGACCTTCGCGGGCGTGAAAAGATGGTGTCTGAACATTTCCTCGGCGGCCATGCGCGTTCCCGAGCCGGGCTCGCGCAACAGGAACGTGTCGCCACGCAACTCCTGCAGATCGAAGCGCCGCGCGTCGCACAATGGATGGCTCCGCGGCGCGATCACCACTTGCGGATGCCACGCAAGCGGCTCGGTCGTGGTATCGAGTTCCGGCGGCGGCCGCCCCATGATGGCGAGGTCGATCGCGTTGTCCTGCAGCATGCGCAGCAACGCATCGCGGTTGCCGACGGAGAAGTGCACGTCGACCTTGGGATACAGGTGCGAATACATGGCCAGCAGCTTCGGCGCGAAATACGTCGCGGAACTGACGATGCCCACCGCGATCGAGCCGCTATCGGCCTGCTTGAGCGACGTCATCGCATCTTCGGCATCCTTGATCTCGCCGAGAATCCGGCTCGCATGATGGCTTAGCTTTTCGCCCGCTTCGGTCAAGGCGAGTTTGCGCGCGATGCGCTCGAACAGACACAGGCCAACCGCCTCCTCGAGCTGATGAATCTGCATCGATATCGCCGGCTGGGTCAGATGCAGTTCCTCCGCGGCGCGCGCGAAGCTCGTGTAGCGGCTCGCCACGACGAAGATCTGCAACTGACGCAAGGTCAGCGAGCGGATGAAATTCACGTTGGCGCGACCTCGTTAACGGCTCGCCCGAGGCGCGTTGGACGGTTTCACCGGCACATTCGGCGCGTTCGGCGGTGGCGGCAGTTTTCGCAACACCGCCTGGAAGCTCAGCGTCTGGGTATGCAGCGGATGCACGAAATCGTTGTTCGCGCCGGGCACGTCGGTACGGATCAGCGCGACCTGGCCCGGCACGGTATCGGCGATCACGAACGTGTAGCGCTTGCCGGTGTATTGAGCGAAGCGTTCCGCATTGGGATCGCCCAGGTACGGCTGCACGACGACCTGCTGGGCCTTCACAGGCTTGCCGCCGATCTGGCTCGTCACCATCTCGATCTGCGGCCCCGCGGCGAGCGCGAGCCGCAGGCGCCGCTGGAAATAACGGCGCTGGCCGCCTGTCAGGTGCTCCATCTCCGTGATGTCGCGTTCGAGGAAATAGATGATCACGGGGTTGCACGGCAAGCCGGCGTTCGGTAACGGCACCGCTCCGCTGTGATCGGACACCTGGGCATCGCCTTTGGCGTTGTCCGGGCTGACCACCAGCACCCTGACCATGTCCGCGCTGTGCGCCAGCTGGTCCGAGCTGAGCAATGCGTAGTCGAGCTCGGTTTGCTGCGCGATGCCGTGCAGATGATCCGTCGTGAAGATGAGCCGCTCGGCGGGCGAGATATCGCCGGTGCCCGCAGCAAGCGCGGCGGTATGCATTGCACAAGCCACGCACGTGATGCACGCGGCGAGCACACACCGCCACGCGCGGCGCAAGCGCCTCTGCGCCCCCCTCATGGCGCCCCATCCGCGGGCTTGCCGGCCGGCGCGTCGACGGGCTTCAGAAGCGGCACTTCGTAACTCGTGAGGATGCTGTCGATCTTGTCATGGTTCGCGCCGATCCATTGGTCGACCTTGTCCTTCCACGCTTTCTCCCCGTAGCGCACCCCCATCGCGATCGTATAGTCGAAGCGGATGCCCGGCGTGGCCGGGAACGGCACCAGCTTCACCGTATCGCCGGAGCGCTTGGCGAAATAGCCCGCAATCGGCCCCCACAGGAATACGACGTCGACATTGCCCGCACGCAGATCGTTTTCGATCATCTGGCCCGGGTATTCCTGCGGGTCGCCGCTTTGCACCTGATACGAGACCGCCTGATCAATCAGGTCGTGACTGAGCAGCCAGTCGACCGCGGGCGTCTGCGAGAAGATGCCGAAGCGCAGTTTGTGCAACTGGTCCGGCGGCAGCTTGAGCAGATCGTCCGGCGTATTGATGCCGGCCAGCTCAGGCCGCTTCGTAAACACCATCGCATAGGTGGAGCGCAGGTAGGGCTGCGTCGTCGAGGTCATGTCGTAGCCTTTCGGCACGCCGATGATCAGATCGCACTTATACCGCTCGGTATCCGCCACCTTCTCGCGCAAAGTGTGGCGCACGAAGCCCATGCGCTGCGGAAAATAGGTGTATTCGAGCTTGTAGCCGAAATCGCTCGCCATCTGGCTTGCGATGCGGTTCTCGTAGCCTTCGCCTCTGTTGTTGGACAAAGGCATGTTGTTCGGGTCCGCGCAGACCCGCAGCACGCCGTCGGCGCCATCGTTGTTGGGCAGTGCCTCGCCTTCGGCGCGCACAGCACCGCTCGCCAGCGCCGCGTAGCACAGCGCGGCGGCCACGAGCGCGGCGTGCGCGGGCATTCGTTTGCCATGACGCATCGATAACCTCCTGAGGTAGAACCGTGGGCGTTATTTCGCGTCGATGGACTGCAGATCGCCCGGCTTGATCTGGCCGTCGGAGCGCCCTTTCAGATAGGCGTAGAGGTTCTCCCAGTTCTTCTGCATCATCTGGCTCGAACTGAAGTCGGGCATGCCCTTGTCCACCCGGCCGCCGAACACCGTGCGGTGGAACTCGTTCTTATCCAGCGTCTTGAACGCGTCGACCAGCGATGGTCCGACCATCCCCTGCTGCTGCGCGCCATGACAACGTTCGCAGGCAAGCGCGCGCCAGGTCCTCCATCCTTGCAGCGTATTGCTGTCGACCTTGCTGCCGTCGACCACCTTGTACGCCACCTGGGCAATCGCGGGATTGGTCTGGGCGTATGTAACAGGCAGCACGACGAAAACGGCGGGCAGTGCCGCCCGCAACAAGATTGATCGGCCTTTCATATGCAGATGTCTCCTTCAAGGTAAGGCCGCGCCGCGATGCGTTTCATCGACGCATCTGCGAAATGGCGCGGTCCAGATGACTCGTATATGACTGAAGCCGCTGCCGGTCGCCCGATCCCCTGCAAGGGCAAACCGGCCGCGCGTTTCAATGCGGCCCGGCCATTCAGCTGTTGCCGCCGGGAATGGCAAACACGAAGAGCGTGCCGCCCAACGCCGTGTACTTCGCAAGCTCACGATAACCGCCCACCGCACCGAGGCCTTCGGTCGACTTCTCGAGGCCAGCCGCCATGCCGATACCGGCCCAGCCGCCGATGCCCGAGTAGACGCCGATGAACTGCTTGCCCTGATACTCGTAGGTAAACACGTTGCCGATGATCCCCGACGGGGTCTTGAAGCGCCACAGTTCCTTGCCGTCCTTGATGCGGACTGCCTTGATGTAGCCTTCGAGCGTGCCGTAGAACGCCACGCCGCCCGCGGTGGCCAGCGCGCCCGACCACACCGAGAACCGCTCCGGCTTCGACCAGACGATCTTGCCCTTCGAGGCATCCCACGCGATGAAGTTACCCATCGAGTTGTTGTCGTTCGGGCCCGGATACATCGACAACGTGGCGCCCACATACGGCTGGCCCGACACGTAGTCGACATCGAACGGTTCGTAGTCCATGCAGACGTGATTGGTCGGCACGAGGAAGAGGCTCGAGTTCGGGTCGTACGCCGCCGGCTGCTGATCCTTCGAACCGAGCGCCGCCGGACAGATGCCCTTCACGTTGTGGTCGGAGCCGGCCGCCTGCGTCGAATAGGCCGCGTTGCGAATCGGCTTGCCGCTCTTCATATCGACATGGTCAGCCCAGTTCACCGCCGGATCGAACTTCTGGGCAACGAGCAGCTGTCCGGTTTCGCGATTCAACGTGTAGCCGAAACCATTGCGGTCGAAGTGAACGATGGCCGGCACCTTCTTGCCGTCGATGTTCAGCTCCGAGAGGATCATTTCATTGACGCCGTCATAGTCCCACTCGTCGTGCGGGGTCATCTGGTAGACCCATTTGGCGGTGCCGGTATTCAGATCGCGCGCGATGATCGACAGCGACCATCTGTTGTCGCCCGGACGTTGCGTCGGATTCCAGGTGCCCGGATTGCCGGTGCCGTAGTAGACAAGGTTGAGTTTCGGGTCCCACGCATACCAACCCCAGGTGGTGCCGCCGCCCAGTTTCCACTGATCCCCCTTCCAGGACTTCAGCGACGAGTCCGCGCCCACCGGCACCATCTTGCCGTCGGCGTAGGTCATCGTCTTGTCGGGGTCCATCAGCATGTCCTTGTCCGGACCCGTGCTGTAGGCCGTCCAGGCCGGTTTTCCGGTCTTGATGTCGTACGCGATGAGACGCCCGCGCACGCCGAACTCACCGCCCGAGATGCCGGTCAGCACCTTGTCGCCGAATACGTGCGGCGCGTTGGTGTTGGTTTCACCCGCTTTCGGATTGCCGTTTTGCGCGGTCCAGACCACGTCGCCAGTTTTCGCGTTCAGCGCGACGAGTTTTGTGTCGGCCTGCTGCAGGAAAATCTTGCCGTCGCCATACGCGAGCCCGCGGTTGACGGTATCGCAGCACATCACAGACACCACCGCATCGTCCTGCTTCGGCTGGTACTGCCAGATGAACGTCTGATCCTTCAGGTTGATCGCGATCACCTTGTTGGGGAACGGCGAGTGGATATACATGGTGTCGCCGATCACGAGCGGCGCGCCTTCGTGGCCGCGCAGCACGCCGGTCGACATGGTCCATGCGACCTGTAGTTTCCCGACGTTGTTTTCGTTGATCTGCTTGAGTGGGCTGTAGCGATGATTCGCATAGTCGCCCGCCTGCGCCGCCCAGTTGGACGGATTTTTCATGAGCCCATCGAGCTGCGAATCGGCCTGTGCAACGAGAGAGCTCAAGGCTGCCGACGCGAGGATCGCGAGCCCAAGAACCGTGGTGCGTAAGTTCATGTCTCCTCCAGAATGGTCTTGCTGTTCAACTCACGAATGACCCACGCTACCTCGTTGCATCGGGCGCGCCTCCTCGAATGCAGGTAACGATCCGCGCCCTTTCCCGATCGTTGTCAGGCTTTGCGGCGCATGACGGCCAACGCATATTCCATGCCGGAATCGAACTACCGTGCGCGTCGTTCGCCGCCACAAGCTCGCGCACACACGCCGCGCGGCGGTTCGCGCCACGCGCGCATCACCTTCGGCGCACGCGCGATCTGGCGCAGCGGTGTCACGGCCGTGACCGCCTGCGCCGCAGCACGTGGGACATACTGTGTCACTGCCCGATACGAAGCGTGTCCGTCGCGAGGCACGCAGCGAGAGAACACCTGCGCCGACAGCGCGATCATGCGGCTGGCCCGTCAATTGCAGCACGTCATGCTCCTACGGGTCGTTCCAACACGTGTGGAGCAATGGTCATGGCAAACACAGAACAGGTCTATTCCGACGCGCAGATCCAGCAGCGCCTCGTCGGTCCGCTACAGCACTGGTATCTGGAAGACGGCTGGCTGCGGCGCAAATACCGCACCGAAGGCTGGAAAGGGACATTGATGGTGGTGAACGCGGTGGGCCACCTCGCGGAAGCCGCATGGCATCACCCTGATCTCACGGTCTCCTATGCATTCGTGACCGTGAAGCTGAAGACGCATTCCGCGAAGGGCATCACGGACAAGGACTTTGCGCTTGCCAGCAAGATCGAATCGTTCATTCAGTGGCAGCCGGGAACCGAAGGCGGCCCGCTCGAAGGCACGCCGGCGGACGACCAGCGCTTCCGCTATATCAAGTACGACGCGCCGAAAACCGCGCAAGGCGGTTGAAGCCCGGCGCCGTGCTGCGGGGCGGGTACGGCTTTCGCTTTAAGTCCCCCGCCGGGCCGCTGCGCTGCGGCACGCGCCGTCGCCACGACGGCCCTTCGGGTTCGCCCGCCCATGCACGAACAAGTCACGCACGAACAAGGACACTCGCGATGCAGCTTCACGTTCGCCGCCTTCCGCCTCATGCCGCCGTGACGGTCGATGCGCCCGCACGGCTGCATCTGGGGTTTCTCGATCCGAACGCCTCGCTTGGACGCGCGTTCGGCAGCCTCGGCCTCGTGATCGACGGCGCCGGCACCCGCATCGAAGCGCGGCTCGCCGAGCGCGACCGGATCGACGGTGCGGCGACCGATGCGGAACGCGAGCGTATCGCGATCTGTCTGGAACGGCTGCACGCCGCGTACGACCCGACTCCCGTCGCTATCGAGGTCACCCGGACGCCGCGCGCGCACAGCGGCCTGGGATCGGGCACGCAACTCGCACTCGCAGTCGGCAGCGCCTTCGTTCGTCTGCTCGGCCATGTCGCGACTAGCGCCGAGCTCGCGAGCCTGCTCGGACGCGGCGTGCGCTCGGGCATCGGCATCCTCGGCTTCGATGCCGGCGGCTTGCTGGTGGATGGCGGACCGTCCGGCGACCTGCACCCGGGCGTGCCGCCTCTGCTCGCGCGTCAGCCGTTTCCGGATAGCTGGCGCGTCCTGCTCGTCAGCGACAACGCTCGCGAGGGCCTGCACGGCGCTGAAGAGCGCCGCGGCCTCGCCGCGCTCGCCCCGTTTCCGCAAGAACTCGCCGCGCGTCTGTGCCACCTCGTCCTGATGAAGATTCTGCCGGGCGCCGCGGAGCGCAACATCGTGCCCTTCGCGCATGGCCTGACGGAGATGCAGCAGACCATCGGCGAATACTTTGCCCCCGTGCAAGGCGGCGTGTTCGCGAGCCCCGATGTCGAGCGCGCGCTGCGCGCCGTGGCCGCGCAGCGAACCGCGGGCATCGGCCAGACTTCGTGGGGGCCGACGGGCTTTGCGATCGTCGCCAACGCGCGCGAGGCCGAGTGCGCGCTCGCCACGGCACGCGAGGCTACGCGAGGCATGCCGCACATCGAATGCACGGTCGTCGCGGGACGCAATCGCGGCGCGACGGTGCGCTCCGCCGAAGCACGGCAGCAGCAGCGCATCGACGCCGCATGACGCGCCTCGGTCCCGCGCCGCTGCCTGCGAATCCAGTGGCCCACGCAGCCGTGCGCCCTTGCCTTGCGCCCTCCATGAGAAACGCCACAGAAACGCCACAGAAACGAGCCTCCTGCCATGTCCGACACCACTGAAAAGCCCACTGAAAGGCCTTATATCCTGCACATGTTCACGGCCGCTCCGCAGATTAGTCCGTTCGACGTGAACATGGCCGCCGACGCCGGCTACCAGATCATCGTGCCGTATTGCGGGGTCGAGGCCGGGATGGTCGCGAACCTGACTCAGGACGCGATCTTTTCGCGTGGTCCGAAGGGCGTGTCGCGCACCGGCATCTTCATCGGCGGGCGCGACGTCATGCTCGCCGCCGACATGCTCGACACCGCGCGCAAAGCCATGGTCCTGCCGTTCGAAGTGTCGGTGTTCGCCGATCCGAGCGGTGCATACACGACCGCCGCCGCGCTCGTCGCCCTAGTCGAGCGGCATCTGGCCAAAGCGTACGGCATGGAACTGGGCGGCAAGCGCGTGCTGATTCTCGGCGGCACCGGCGCGGTCGGGCGCGTGGCGGCGGCGATGGCGGCCTCGCTCGGCGCCGACGTGTCGATTGCGAGCCACGCCGGGCAGGCGCGCGCGGCGCGCGTCAGCGACGACATCAATCAGCGCTTCGGCATCGTGACCAAGGGTGTGAGCACTGCGACGCTGGAAGAACTGCGCGCGGCGTTGGGCGTTGCCGAGATCGTACTCGCCACCGCCATCGCCGGCGTTCAGGTGGTTAGTGCCGCCGATCTCGCGCATGCCAGACATCTGCTGATTGCCGCGGATGTGAACGCCGTGCCGCCGGAAGGCATCGCGGGCGTCAACGTGATGAACGACGGCAAGCCGATCGAGGGCGTGCCGACTGCCGGCGGCGCAATCGGCATCGGCGCGCTGGCGATCGGCAATGTCAAATACCAGGTGGAGCATCGGCTCTTCATCCGAATGCGCACGGGCGGCAAGCCGGTCTACCTGGGTTTCCCGCAAGCCTTCGACGAGGCCCGCGCCGTCGCGGCCGGCCTCGGTTGAGTGCGCCCCGCGTTACGGGCCGCACGCTGCCGCTATCCGAGTCACCATGAACTCGCGTCCGTCGCTCTCGCATGCGCCGCTCGTCGCGGTAGCGGGACTGTCCGCACGGATGCTCGCGCAGTCCGCTGCGCGTGCCGGCCTGCGCGTCGCCGCGCTCGATGTGTTCGGCGACCGCGACACTCGCGAGGCAGCCGAACTGTGGTTCGACATCGGCGGCGGCCAGCTGTCGATCGATGGCGCGCGGCTCGCGCAGGCGCTCGAACGCGCCGCGCGCTTGCCGGGTCTCATCGGCTGGATCGACGGCAGCGGGCTCGAGCCGTTCGTCGCGCCGTTGTGCCGCGCGCCCGGCCTGCCCCGTTTCATCGGCAATCCTGTGGAAGCCAGCGCCGCGGTGCGCGAACCCCAGCGGTTCTTTGCGCTGCTGGATGCGCTGGATATTCCGCATCCGGCGGTCGCGTTCACGCGGCCCGCTGCGGCGCAAGGGTGGCTGGTCAAACACGCGAACGGTTGCGGCGGCACGCATATCGAACCGGCCACGGCGTTTGGCGATCCGCGCGTTCCCGCGCAAGCTTATTTCCAGCAGCAGAGCAGCGGCCGCTCGCTGTCGGCGCTGTTTATCGCCGCTCGCGGTAGCGCGCGTGTGCTCGGCTTCGCTGAGCAGCTCATCTGCACGATGGGCAATCTGCCCTTCGTGCATGCCGGATCGATGGGTCCGATCGATCTGCCGCCAGCCGTCGAGGCGCGTGTGCGCGCGGCGATCGCTGCACTCTGTGCGCAGACCGGCCTCACTGGCATCAATAGCTGCGACTTTCTGCTCGACGGCGACGCATTCGCGCTGCTTGAAATCAACACCCGCCCCTCGTCGACGATGACGCTCTACGAAACCGCGTCGCCTCGCGCATGGCCGCGCGGGCTGCTCGCGTGTCATATCGAAGCATGTCGCTACGGCCGCCTGCCAGCAGCGAAATCGCCTGCGCCCGCAGCGTGGCGCGCCGGTCAACAGGTGCTGTTCGCGCCGCGTCCGTTCGCCGTCTCCGAGGGCTTCAGCGACGCCTGCCTGCGCGACCCGCGCTGCCGCGACGTGCCGATGCCCGGGACGTGGATCGAAGCCGGACAGCCGGTCTGCACGCTGCTCGTGCGCGCGGCTTCGATGGACGCGGTGCGGCGTGCACTCGAAGCACAGCACGCGCTCGTTCTGCAACGAATCGAAACCTGCCATGAGCCCGACTATGCCTTCATCCAATGCCACTCCTGATGCACCCCAGCCGCCGCTCGCCAGTGCTGCCGCGCTGAGCGTCAACGCGCTCAGCGAGCGTCTCGTTGCCCGGTTGGCCGACGATGCAGCGCGCTTCGGCGTGAAAATCAACCACGCGGAAAGCGGCAGCGTGCTCGTGGACGCAGGCGTCGCCGCGCCTGGCAGCGTCGCGGCCGGCGTGCTGATCGCGCGCATCTGCATGGGCGGCCTTGGCCACGTCACGGTGCGCGAGAGCCTGGATGCGCAGCCGCTGTGGCCGAGCATGATCGAGGTGCGCACCTCGTGGCCCGTGCTGGCCTGCCTCGGCAGCCAGTACGCCGGATGGAGCCTGTCGGCGACCAAAGAACAGACCGGCGGCAAGAAGTTTTTTTCGCTCGGGTCGGGGCCGGCGCGCGCGCTGGCCGTCAAGGAGCCGCTGTTTGCCGAACTCGGCTACCGCGACAGGCACGAGCGCGGCGTGCTGGTACTCGAGGTTGACCGCCTGCCGCCGCAGGTCGTGATCGACAAGGTGCTGCACGACTGTGGCCTGGCGCCCGAGCGGCTGACGCTTGTCGTCACGCCGACACACTCTGTCGCGGGAACGGTACAGGTGGTGGCGCGCGTCGTCGAAGTTGCATTGCACAAAACACATGTGCTTGGCGTCGCGCTGGAAGAGGTGGTCGAAGGCGGCGGCTCGGCGCCCTTGCCGCCGCCCGCGCCGGACGGCATTCAGGCGATGGGCCGCACCAACGATGCGATCCTCTATGGCGGCCGCGTGCATCTCACCGTGAAGCACGATGCGGTAGCGAAACAGCTCGCCGCCGAATTGCCCGCCTCGACCTCGCGCGATTACGGCCGCCCGTTCGCGGACATCTTCACGTCGTTCAACTACGACTTCTACCAGATCGATCCCGCGCTGTTCGCCCCGGCCGAAGTATGGGTGAGCAGCCTCGAAAGCGGCGCGACCTATCACGGCGGGCGCGTCGACGCGGCGTTGCTGCACGACCAATGGGGCGGCAAGCCATGAGCCTCCCTTTGCCTGGCGTGAACCCCGCCGACGCGCAAAACCCCGCCAACGCGCAAAACCCCGCTGACGCGCAAGCGCCCCTGCGCATTGCGATCATGACCGACGAAACCGGCTGGCACACCGGGCGCCTCAAAAAGGCCTTCCGTGCGCGCGGCGCGGAAGCGCGCTGCATCGATCTCGCCGACTGCCGGATCGACACGACGTGGGCCCCCCATGGGCTGATGCTGCCGGGCTTCGGCCACACGCTGCCCGATGCGGTCTTCGTGCGTGGGATTGCCGGCGGCACCTTCGAGCAGGTCACGCTGCGGCTCGGTATCCTGCATGCGTTGCGCGAATCCGGTGTGCCGGTCTACAACGACGCGCGCGCGATCGAGCGCAGCGTCGATAAATCGATGACGAGTTTTCTGCTGCATCGCAACGGCGTACCGACACCCGCGACATGGGCCGGCGAATCCGCGGCGTTCGCGCAGCGCGTGCTGATCCGCGAAGCCGCGGCCGGACGCCAGCTCGTGCTCAAACCGCTGTTCGGCTCGCAAGGCCATGGACTCAAACGGCTCGGCACGGGTGGCGCCCACCATGGCGCGCTGGCGCCTCTGCCTTCGCTCAAGCCGTATCGGCAGGTCGCTTATCTGCAGCGCTATGTCGATGGCGGCCGCCTGGGCTTCGACTGGCGCGTACTGGTGATTGGCGGCCGTGCCGTGGCGGCGATGCGGCGCGTCGGCGGCAAGGGCTGGATTCATAACTTCGCGCAGGGCGCCGTGTGCGAAGCGGCCGAACTCGATCCGCCGCTCGCGCAGACCGCGGTGCGCGCCACCGAGGCACTCGGACTCGACTACGCAGGCGTCGACCTGATCCCCGATCCGCACGATGCCGCGCGGCCGCTCGTGCTGGAAGTCAACGGCGTGGCGGCATGGCGCGGCCTGCAGTCGGTCACTTCGGTCGACCTCGCGGCGGCGCTCGCCGATGACCTGCTCCAGCGCAAGCTGCCCGCGCAGCGTCGCGCGCTCGCGCAGACCGGCGAGCCCGCCGTCGTGGCGTTGCATGGACGCCATGGCTGAGCCGCCCTGTCTTGTCGCGTTCGAGCGCGTTCGCACGGCCTTTCTCGCGGCCTGTCGACTCGATGTGGAAACACCCAAGCCCGGCAACGTCAGCGTGCAATGCGCCGGACACGGCATGCGCGCGGCCCAGTTCATCACCAGCGCGGAGGTGGCCGCCGACGCACTGCTCACCCGCGGCGCGCCTGTCGGCCTGCGCGTGCTCGATGCGGTCACCCGCACGCGCGCCGCGGTCGCCTGCAATACGAACCTCGGCATCCTGCTGCTGGTCGCCCCGCTCGCCGCGGCGCTGGAGGCAACCGCGGGCCCGCTGTCGGCCGACCACTGGCGCGCGGCGACCGAGCGCGTGCTCGCGCGGCTCGACCTCGACGACGCACGCCTCGCGTACCGCGCGATTGCGCTCGCCAATCCCGGCGGTCTCGGCGAGGCCGCCGAGCAATCGGTCCATGCCTCGCCCACGGTCGGCCTGCGCGACGCGATGACGCTCGCCGCCGGGCGCGACAGCATCGCTCGCCAATACGCGGAAGGCTTTCGTGACATCTTCGAGACCGGCCTCGCCGCGTTCCGCGAAGTGCCCGCGAATCAGCCGCGGGTCGCCACGCTCAATGTCTTTCTCACCTTCCTCCGCACTTGGCCCGACTCTCACATTGTGCGTAAGCAGGGCATGGCGCTGGCGCAGAGTGTCACGCTTGCGGCACGCGAACGGCACGCGCAATGGCGCCACGCGCTCGCGCAACCGGGCCATGACGCGGCGGCTCAGCCGCTCGATGCATGGGACGCCGAACTGAAGGCTGGCGCCATCAACCCCGGCACCAGTGCGGACCTGACGGTGGCGACGCTGTTCGTCGCCGGCTGCCTCGCACCGGCCTGCAGCGCCGGCCTTACGTCGCGCGGGCCGCGCGGGCCACGAGGGCGGCGCACTGGCACGGATCCTGTTAGTTAGTGCCACCGTGCATCGACACGCCGCCCGGCGATCGCGGACCAGCACCGCCACGGGCGGCATGTCAGTTAGTCAGCAAGTCCCTATTCCACTCATCGGAGGAACAGAATGGCCAAGATCAATCGCGTCCTGATAGGAGAGTCGCTCGTCGGCGACGGCAACGAGGTCGCACACATCGATTTGCTGATCGGACCGCGAGGTTCGCCTGCGGAAACCGCATTCTGCAATGCGCTCACTAACAATAAGGATGGCTTCACATCGCTGCTCGCTGTCGTCGCGCCGAACCTGCTCACCAAACCGAACACGATCCTGTTCAACAAGGTGACGATCAAGGGCGCCAAGCAGGCCGTTCAGATGTTCGGTCCCGCTCAGCACGCCGTGGCGCTCGCGGTCGCGGACAGCGTCGAGGACGGCACGATCCCGAAGGACGAGGCAGACGATCTGTTCCTGTGCGTCGGCGTGTTCATTCACTGGCAGGCGGACGACGACAAGAAGATCCAGCAGTTCAACTACCAGGCGACGCGCGAGGCGCTCAAGCGCGCCGTCAACGGTGAACCGAGCGCCGCGGAGGTCGTGGCGAAAAAGAGCAGCGTCGCGCATCCGTTTGCACCGAACTGACGGTGCGCGGGTTCGCGTGGATGTGACGAGGGCCCGCAGCTGCGCGGGCCTTCGCCATGGTGCGAACGCTCTCATAGAGGCATGAGATGACCATACGATGTCGTGCGCTGGCGGCCTGTGCCTGCATCGCGCTCGCCGTGCCGCTCGCCAGGGCGGACGGCGACACGCCCAGGGCGACGGCCCCGGCGGGAGGTTACAACTACCCGACGCAGGGACGCGTCGAATACGTGCTGGGTTGCATGGACGACAACGGACACGATTTCGTGAACGTCTATAAATGCTCGTGCGTGATCGACAAGATGGCCACCGCGCTGCCCTACGACGAGTTCGTCGATCAGTCGACGTTCTCGAAGTACGCGACGCTGGGCGGCGAAGGCGGTTCGGAGTTTCGCGTCGATCACGCGAAAGCGCAGACGAAGAAATTCCGCACGTTGCAGACCGATGCATACCGCAGTTGTGGGCTAGGCCATGACAAGACAGCGTCAGCGAAGTAGTGGGCGCCGCGTGAGGCACTGCACGCGGCGCTGGCAACGGCGCCGCGCCGCCTTACGTTAGTTCGGAATCAGCCCTTCCCCAAGCGACGCATAACCCACGAGCGCGCTAGCCGCTTGAGGTATATCGCTGCGCCGCCGTTCGATCTGCACGCCGACAGCCGACACGTCGTCGAACTTGGCCGGTTTGGCAAGCGCAACGCGCACCCAGTGAGCGCCGAAGTCGGCAATCAGCAGGCGCGCCACCGCTTCGGCAAGCGCTTCGAGCAGACGCACGCCGTGCGACGCGAGCAGCGCATGCAGCGCACTGCGTACCGCTGCATAGTTGATCGTGTCCTCGATGCGATCGGTTGTGCACGCACGGATAGCAGGGACACCGATTGCGAGATTCATTCGCACCGGTTGCAGGACATGTTGCTCGCTGGTGTCGATACCGATGATCGTCTGACCGATAAAGTTCTCGATGAAGACGATGTCCATGCGCCCGGACAGCGTGCCAGTAGATGGCGCGTCGAACGGGGCAGTGGCGCCCGGCGCGCCGTCATCGGCGCAGGCTGCGGAGAAACTGGCAAGGCGAACGGCATCGATACGGTCCATGGTGTACTCCGCCGCAAAGCGGCAAATAGTGAGCAGACGCAACTCGGGTAAACGCAAAGCAGGACAGGGGTAACAGGACGCGAAGCACTCTGCGCCGAACCTGCAACACGCTCTTCGCTGCCGGCCAGTGACAGGGGGCCTGAAACAGCATGGCGTTGAGAAAAGCAAAAATCGGGCACGCCATGGAGGCTTAATGCGACTTCTTATTGAACGGGAGCGCCATCGGGCGTACAGTTTTAAGCCAACGTCTGATACAAGGGCGAATTACCCAGTGCGCATGCGGACCCAGAGATCGCGGCGCCAGGGGAAGACGGTATCGATAAAGCGGCACTCGTGACGTGCATGGCGAAGCAGACGCAACCGCAACGCAATGCAACGCAATGCAAACCCGGCACGCACGAATTGACGCATCGGAGACAAACCTCATGTCGTTGCTCGCTGACAGCAGTATGCACGTCCGTGAAGTTCTGAACGTCGTCAATCATCAATTGGCGACCCGTCCGACGAGCGCGCCCGTCGCTCAATCCTGGGCGCGCTGCATGAACGAATTCCAGCTCGACCCTTCGCGGTTCGTCACGCCCCCTGTCCTGACGGACTACGAACTACGTTCGCGCCGCGAGGCGATGGGCGATCTGATTGCCTGCTCGAAGCTCGAGATGACCACGCTTTATCAGCAACTGGCCGATCCCGAACTCGCGGTGGTGCTGGTCGACGCGGGTGGCGTGATCGTCCATCAGGTTTCGTCGGTGCCTTTCGCCGAAGCAGTCGCCTCCGACGGCTTTCGCGTCGGCGCCTTGTGGAGCGAGCGCGAAGCCGGCACAAACGGAATGGGCACGTGTCTGGCCGAGCGCGACTGCATCGCGGTCTGCCAGCACGAGCATTTCTATCCGCGCTATACGTCGCTCACCTGCTCCGCCGCGCCGATTTTCGACGACAGCGGCGAGATTGCCGGCGTGCTGGATGTGACGAGCCGCTCGAAGCTGCTGCAGCAGCATTCGCTGGTGCTCGTCGGCATGTCGCGGCAGATGATCGAGAACCGTTTGCTGGATGCGCGTTACCGTCACGCGAACATGATTCATTTCCATAGCCGCCCGGAATTCGTCGGTACGCTGCACGGCGGCAAGCTGGCGGTGGCGGACGACAGCACGGTGCTCGCCGCGAACCGCAGCGCACTCTTCCAGCTCGGCTTCCGCACGCTCGGCGAATTGCGCGGCCGGCGCATCGAGGAAGCGTTCAATGCGTCGCTCGAAGACATGATCGCGCGCAGCATCCGCGGGTCGTTCCATCCGGTCACCGTGTATAGCGCGAACGCGACCAACCGCTTCTTTCTCGTCGCGCAGACTGCGCAAAACAGCGCGGCACGCGGCACGCGGGTGGCGGTGACAGCGCCTGTTGCCCGCGCCAGCGCGCCGGAAAAACGGCCGCCGCCGGCCCGGCTCGACGAGATCGCGCACCTCGAGTTCGGCGACCCGCGCATGGCCTCGCAAATCCAGCTCGCGGCGCGCGTGGTCCAGCGCAAGATCCCGATCGTGCTCAGAGGGCAAACGGGTACCGGCAAGGAAGTCTTCGCGCAGGCGCTGCATAGCATCAGCCCGCACGCGTCCGGCCCGTTCGTGCCGGTGAATTGCGCGTCGCTGCCCGAAAACCTGATCGAAAGCGAACTGTTCGGCTATCGTGCCGGCGCGTTCACCGGCGCGCAGCGCGAAGGACGGCGCGGCAAGATCGTGCAGGCCAACGGCGGCACGCTCTTTCTCGATGAAATCGGCGACATGCCGCTCACGTTGCAGGCGCGGCTCTTGCGCGTGATCGAGGAACACGAGGTCACGCCGCTCGGCGCTGAAACGACCGTCAAGGTCAATTTTCAGCTCATTAGCGCAAGTCACCGCAACCTGCTCGAACTCGTGCACGGCGGGCAGTTCCGCGAGGATCTGTACTACCGGCTCAAGGGCGTCGAGCTGAATCTGCCGCCGCTCAGCGAGCGGGTCGACAAGCTCGCGCTGATTCATCATCTGCTCGAAAACGAAACCGACAACGATCCGCCTGAGCTGACCCCGGAAGCCGAGCACGCATTGCTGACCTATGCATGGCCCGGCAATATCCGCCAGCTGCGGCACGTATTGCAGATGGCCATCGCGCTGTGCGACGGACAACCGATCCGCTGCGAGGACCTGCCTGCCGAAATCACGCAACGTATGCCGGAAACCGGTTCGCCGGCCGCCGGTTCGCCGGCCGCCGGATTGCCGGCCACCGGGCTGCCGGTCGCTTCGCGCGCGGATGCGGACCTCGATCCGCATCCGGCCAACGACGCGGATCTTTCCGCGCTCAATGCAATTCAGCTGAACGAACGCGAGACCGTCCTCACGCTGCTCGATGAGCATCGCTGGAACGTCAGCAATGTCGCCAAGGCGCTCAGCATCAGCCGCAACACGCTGTACCGCAAGATGCGCCGGCTGCATATCCGTCTGTCGCACGACGGCTCGGCGCTCGACAGTGCGCCGCCCGACGATTCGCCACTCGAAGAATCGCCGCCCGCCGCCAACGCATGACCCAGGCGCCCGCTCGCAATCTCGCCGACTTCAAGCCCGATGCGCGCTTCGCGTGGTGCGTAACCGGTTCCGGCCATCTGCTCGAAGAGTCGATCGCGCTCGCCCTGACGTTGCCGCGCGCCGACCTCTTCCTTTCCGCGGCCGCGGAGGAAGTCCTGCCGCTCTATGGCTGGCCGCTGCCCGAGCTGCGCAAGCACTTCCGCGTGTTTCGCGACAACAGCGCGAGCGGCGTGCCGGTCGGCATGCTCTATCACGGCATCTACCACACCGTGGTGATCGCGCCGGCCACCAGCAACACCGTGGCCAAATGCGCGTTCGGCATCTCCGATACGCTGCCGACCAATATGTACGCGCAGGCAGGCAAGCAATGCATTCCGGGCATTGTCTTTGCATGCGATACGGAACCGACCGTGGTCACGCAAAGCCCGAACGAATGGGTCGAATTGCGTCCGCGGGCGATCGAACTCGACAACGTTGAGCGCCTGTCGCGCTTCGAATATACGACGCTCGTCCGCTCGCTGGATGAACTGAAAGCGGCGCTCGGTGAACGCTTGTCGACGCTCGATCTTAAATGAACAGCCCCCACGGTCCCTATGGTCGCTGCCCCCCCGAGGGGGAGTCAGTACGCTTGGGGCGGCCCGGCGCGTACTGACATGGACCACATCGTCTTCCTGACTGGCCGGCTCGCCGAAAAGAGCCTGATCCGCGTGCTCGAAAGCATGGCGCCGACGCCGTTCAGCTGGGAGATTCGCGAAATCGGCCTGCAGGTCGCCGCGCTGATGACCGCCGACATGATCCGCCGCCGGGTGCCCGCCCCGCTCGCGGCGCAGCGGGTTATCGTGCCCGGGCGCTGCCGCGGCGATCTCGCTGCGCTGACCGGGCACTATGGCGTGCCGTTCGAGCGCGGTCCTGAAGAGGTCAAGGATCTGCCGCAATTCTTCGGCCGGGAGGCGCAGCCGTTCGATCTGACGCGTTACGAGACCGAGATTTTTGCTGAGATCGTCGATGCGCCGCGGCTCGATCTGGACGGCATCGCCGCGCGTGCGCGCGACTACGCCGCGCAGGGCGCCGATGTGATCGACATCGGTTGCCTGCCCGAAACACCGTTTCCGCATCTCGAAGACGCGGTGCGCCTGCTGAAAGCCGAAGGGTATCGTGTGAGCGTCGATTCGATGCGCAGCGAGGAACTGCTGCGCGGCGGCCGCGCGGGCGCAGACTACCTGATGAGCCTGAACCTCGATACGCTATGGATCGCCGACGAGGTGCCGTCCACGCCGATCCTCGTCGCGCGCGAACCGCGCGATCCCGATTCGCTCGACGCCGCGATCGACCTGCTCGCCGCACGCGGCCGCGCGTTTCTCGCCGACCCGATTCTCGATCCGATTCCGTTCGGTCTCGCCGCATCGATTGCGCGTTATGTCCGGCTGCGCGAACGCTACCCGGACACCGCCATCATGATGGGCATCGGCAATGTGACCGAGTTGACCGAGGCCGACACCAGCGGCATCAACGCAGTGCTGCTGGGTATGGCAGCGGAGCTTCATGTGAGTGCGGTGCTCACCACTTCCGTCAGCCTGCATGCGCGGCGCGCGCTGCGCGAAGCCGATGTCGCGCGCCGGGTGATGCACGCCGCCCGCGAAGCGCAGGTGCTGCCCAAGGGTATCAACAGCGACCTCGCGACCGTCCATGCCAAACGCCCCTTTCCATACAGCGCCGCCGAAATCGGCGAGTTTGCCCGCGACGTGCGCGATCCCAACTTTCGCGTCCAGATCAGCGCCGACGGCATTCATGTTTACAACCGCGACGGACATCGCCGGGCCGGCGACCCGTTCGCACTCTACCCGGACCTGCACCTCGAAGCCGACGGCGGCCACGCATTCTATATGGGCGTCCAGCTCGCCCGTGCGGAGATCGCATGGCGGCTCGGCAAACGTTTCGATCAGGACCAGCCGCTCGACTGGGGCTGCGCGGCCGACCGTCCCGAACAGGATCTCACGGCGTGGTGCGCGCCGGGCGAGACGATGAAGAAGCGCTGAGCGCTCAAGCAAGCGCAGCCATTCATCGCGCCACCGCCAAAGCGCCGGCGCCTTCGTTGTCTTCGTTCACCTGCTCGAGCTCGTCGTGCATCCCGCCGATGGCCTGCGCGTAGTCGTCAGTACCGAACACTGCGGAACCGGCCACGAACACGTCCGCGCCCGCCGCTGCGATCTGCGCGATGTTCGACGCCTTCACGCCGCCATCCACCTCGATCAGCAACGGCCGTCCTGTCCGCTGCATCGTCGCATCGACCCTTTCGCGCAAGGTCCGCAGTTTGTCTAGCGTTTCCGGAATGAAGGCCTGCCCGCCGAAGCCCGGATTCACCGACATCACGAGCACCACGTCGAGCCGCTCGATCACATGATCGAGCACCGCGAGCGGCGTGGCCGGATTGAGCGCCAGTCCCGCGCGCGCGCCGCTCGTCCTGATGAGATCGATGGTCCGGTGCACATGGAGCGACGCCTCCGGATGAAAGCTGATGGTATTCGCGCCCGCCTCGGCAAAGCTGACGACGAGCGGATCGACGGGTATGGTCATCAGATGCACGTCGATCGGCACCGACGTGTGCGGCCGGATCGCCGAGCACACGAGCGGGCCGACCGTGAGGTTCGGCACGTAGTGATTGTCCATCACGTCCAGATGAATCCAATCCGCGCCGGCTGCCGTGACGTCGCGAATCTCGTCAGCAAGGCGGGCGAAATCCGCCGACAGCAGCGATGGGGCAATCAGGAAGTCGCGCATGACCGTGTCCTTGCAAACAGGTTAGTGATAGCGGCGCGCCATCATCGAATCAGGTGGTGGCGCGCGGTGCATGCCGCTGGTGTGTACTTATGGCGCGAGTTGCGCAACGCGGCGGGCTTCGTCCACCACTGCGCGCGTGGTCAGATTGAAATGCGCGAACAGCGCGGCCGCGGGGGCGGATTCGCCGAAGGTATCGATGCCCACCACGCCGCCTTCAAGCCCCACGTATTGCCGCCAGAACGCGCGCACACCCGCTTCGACCGCGACGCGCAGCACGCCCGGCGGCAGGACCGCGTCGCGCCATGCGCCCGGCTGCCGGTCGAACACGCTGGTGGATGGCATCGACACGACCCGCGCGGCGATGCCGGCTTCGGCCAGCGGCGCGACGGCATCGAGCGCCAGTGAGACTTCCGAGCCCGTAGCGATGAGCACGACGCGCGGTTGTTTGGGCTCGGCCGGCCAGTCGCGCAACACATAACCGCCCCGCTCGATCGCGTCGATCTGCTCGCCGCTGCGTGCGGCAAACGGCAGATTCTGGCGACTCAGCAGCAGGCACGACGGCCCGTCGCGTTCAACAGCAGAGGCCCACGCCTGCGCGGTCTCGACCGTGTCGCATGGACGCCAGACGTCGAGTCCGGGAATGAGCCGCAAGCTCGCCGCGTGTTCCACCGACTGATGCGTCGGTCCGTCTTCGCCGAGGCCGATCGAGTCGTGCGTGAACACGAAGATCGAACGGGTCTTCATCAACGCAGCCATGCGCAAGGCGTTGCGCGAGTAGTCGGAGAACGTGAGGAAGGTGCCGCCGAACGGAATCTGCCCGCGATGCAGCGCGATGCCGTTCATCACCGCGCTCATGCCGAACTCGCGCACGCCGTAGTGCAGATAGTTGCCGCCTTGCAGGCCGCCATCGTCGGCATGGACGTCGACCGCGGCTTTCCAGTGGGTGAGGTTCGAGCCGGTCAGGTCGGCGGAGCCGCCCAGCAGTTCCGGGAGCGTGCGCGCGAGTACCGCGATCGCCTGCTGCGAGGCCTTGCGGGTCGCAATCGATTCGGCCGCGCAGTCCGCGTCGCGCACCATCGCGCGGACCGCATCGCGCCAATGCGCAGGCAGCGTGCCTTGCATCCTGCGCTCGAACTCGGCGGCCTCGTGCGGATAGCGCTTGCGATAGGCTTCGAAACGCTTCGTCCAGTCCGCTTCGGCGACCGCGCCGCGCTCACCGGCATCCCAATGCGCGCGGACTTCGGCCGGCATCGAAAACGGTGGATGCGGCCAGCCAAGCGCGCGCCGCGTGTCGGCGACTTCGTCGGCGCCGAGCGGCGCGCCGTGTACATCGTGCGTACCCGCTTTCGACGGTGCCCCTTTGCCGATCACCGTGCGGCAACAGATCAGCGCCGGCCGGCCCGCTGCGCGCGCGCCTCGCAAGGCCCGGTCGACCGCGTCGACGTCGTGTCCGTCCACTTCGCGTACGACGTGCCAGCCGTAGGCGGCGAAGCGCGCTGGCGTGTCGTCGCTGAACCACTGCGCGACGTGGCCGTCGATCGAGATACCGTTGTCGTCGTACAGCACCGTGAGCTTGTCGAGCTTCAGCGTGCCGGCGAGCGACGCCGCCTCGTGCGAGATGCCTTCCATCAGGCAGCCGTCGCCGGCAAACACGTAAGTGCGATGATCGACGACCGGATGATCAGGCCGGTTGAATTCGCGCGCGAGCAGCGCCTCGGCGAGCGCCATGCCGACAGCGTTCGCCAGCCCTTGCCCGAGCGGCCCCGTGGTCGTTTCGACCCCGGGCGTGACACCGACTTCAGGATGCCCCGGTGTCCTGCTGTGCAATTGACGGAAGCGCTTCAGTTCGTCGATGGGCAGGTCGTAGCCGGTGAGATGCAGTAGACCATACAACAGCATCGAGCCGTGTCCGTTCGACAGCACGAAGCGGTCACGGTCGGGCCATGCCGGATTGCGCGGATTGTGTTTCAGATGCCGGTCCCACAGCGCGACGGCAATCTCGGCCATGCCGAGCGGCATACCGGGATGGCCGGACTTCGCCGCTTCGACCGCATCGATCGCGAGCATGCGCAGCGCGTCGGCCATCAGCCGGGTCGCGGGTGTTGCGACGGATTCTGCGACGGCACTCATCGAACGTCTCCTTGCACGAATTAAACAAACCGCGTTGCGCAGTGCTTCAGGCCCGCGCCCGCCGGTCGATCAGTTGAAGAATCATCGGCGTGAAAATCAGCTGCATCGCAAGGCCCATCTTGCCGCCCGGCACGACGATCACATTGGGGCGCGACATGAACGAGTCGTGCAGCATCGTCAGCAGATACTGGAAGTCGATCCCCTTCGGGCGCGCGAAACGGATCACGACGAAGCTCTCGTCCGGCTGCGGAATCTCCCGGGCGATGAACGGATTCGACGTATCCACCGTCGGCACGCGCTGGAAGTTCACATGCGTGCGCGAGAACTGCGGACAGATGTAGTTCACGTAGTCAGGCATGCGCCGCAGGATCGTATCGACCACCGCCTCGTGCGAGTAGCCGCGCATGGTCTGGTCGCGATGCAGTTTCTGAATCCATTCGAGGTTGATGATCGGCACGACGCCGATCAGCAGATCCGGGTGCCGCGCGATGTCGATGCTGTCGGTCACCGCCGCGCCGTGCAGCCCTTCGTAGAACATCAGGTCGGTGTCAGGGGTGACGTCCTCCCACGGCGTGAAGGTTCCGACGTCCTGCTTGTAGAGCCGCGTTTCGGCTTCGTCGTGCACGTAGTGGCGCAACTGCCCGGTGCCGTTCTCGCCGTAGCTGGCGAACAGTGATTCGAGTTCTTTGAGCAGATTCGCCCCCGGTCCGAAATGGCTGAAGTTCTGTGCGCCATCCCGCTCATGCTGCTTCATGGCCTCGCGCATGCCGTTGCGGTCGTAACGGTGAAATGCATCGCCTTCGACGATCTGCGCGTTGATCTTTTCGCGCCGGAAGATATGGGTGAAGCTCTTCATCACGGTGGTGGTGCCGGCGCCGCTCGAACCGGTCACCGCGATGAGCGGGTGTTTGACTGACATGCGCTTGTCTCCGGATAGTAGTGTTCTGATCGGGTGGTGCCTGGCGAACCCGCGTCGCAATCCGTCAGGCCGTGAAACCCGGCAGGAAAAGCGAGCGCCGGCCAAAAAGCGGCGACGTGAAGGGCTGATCTTCGCCGCGATCGTATTCACCGTGATAGCGGCCGATGCGCTCCACCTCGTTCTTCGAACCGAGGATCACCGGCACGCGTCCATGCAGCGCGTGCGGAACAACGTCGAGAATGCGCTCGCGCCCGGTGATCGAGAGACCGCCCGCCTGTTCGATGAGGAAGCTCATCGGGTTGGCTTCATACAAAAGCCGCAAGCGCCCTTCCATGGCCGGTGTCTTCGAGTCGCGCGGGTACATGAACACGCCGCCGCGCATCAGGATGCGGTGCACCTCGGCGACCATCGACGCGATCCAGCGCATATTGAAGTCGCGCGCGCGGCAGCCGCTGCGTCCGTCCTTGCACTCCTGCACGTAGCGAAGCACCGGCGGCTCCCAGAAACGTTCGTTCGACGCGTTGATCGCGAACTCGACGGTGTCTTCGGGAATGCGGATGTTCGAATGCGTGAGCACGAAGTTGCCGATGTCGCGCTCCAGCGTGAAGCCATGCGTGCCGTCGCCGACCGAGAGCACGAGCATCGTCGACGGACCGTAGACCGCGTAGCCGGCTGCGACCTGCTCGCAGCCCGGCCGCAGAAACGCGGACTCGCCGACCCGCCCCTGCGGATCGCCGGTGTTGCCATTGCCATTGCCATTGCGCAGCACCGAAAAGATCGACCCCACCACGCCGTTGATGTCGATATTCGACGAACCGTCGAGCGGATCGAAGGCGAGCAGATAGTCGCCGCGCGGGTAGCCCGGCGGAATCGAATAGACGGTCTCCATTTCCTCGGACGCCATCGCGGCGAGCAGTCCGTCCCACTCGCACTGCTGCACAAAAATCTCGTTGGTCGCGACATCGAGCTTCTTCTGTTCCTCACCGTGCGTGTTGATGCTCTGGGCGGAGCCGTAATTGCCGCCAAGCGCGCCTTTGGTGAGCATCGCCGAGATCGACTTGATTGCGGCGGCTACGTCGATCAGCAGCGCCGAGAGGCCGGCGTTCTGCGCCGTCCCCGCGCAACATGGCTGGCGGTCGAGGGTGTCGAGCAGGAACTTCGAAAGGGTCGTACGTCCGTCTTGCATGGCGATCTCCTGAGGGATTGTTTTCGTTCAGCCTGGCGGCGCCGTCACGGCGCGCGTTGCATGAGAGGACGCGGGCGCCCCTTCGCTCGCCGCAAGCGGCTCGGCGAACACGCGGCTCGCGCGAACGTCGGCGGCGGCAATCAGGGTGAGCGCGTCGGCATCGATCGGCGCGCCGCCTTGCATCGCCGTGGCGAAGAGGCGATTGGCCTGGCGCAGCCGCGAGCGATCGAGCGCATTGCGCACCGAGCGGGCGTTGGCGAAATTCGGCTGGCGGATGCGCAGCGCGAGATAGTCCGCGAAAGCGCGCCGCGAGTCGGCGTCGAAGCGGTAGTGCATCGTCGCGAGCATTCGCTCGGCGATGTCGAGCAGTTCCGCGTCGCCGTAGTCGGGAAACGTGATGTGATGCGCGATGCGCGAACGAAAACCCGGATTGCTCTCGAAGAACACTTCCATGCGCGCCGCGTAACCGGCCAGAATCACCACCAGATCGTCACGCTGGTTTTCCATCGTCTGGAGCAGGATTTCGATCGCTTCCTGACCGTAGTCGCGTTCGTTTTCCGGGCGATACAGGTAATACGCTTCGTCGATGAAGAGCACGCCGCCCATCGCACGCTTCAACACATCGCGCGTTTTCGGCGCGGTATGGCCGATGTACTGGCCGACCAGATCGTCGCGCGTCACCGACACCAGATGATTGCGGCGAATGTAGCCGAGCCGGTGCAGCACTTCGGCCATGCGCAGCGCGACCGTGGTCTTGCCGGTGCCGGGATTGCCGGAAAAGCACATATGCAGGGTCGGCGCGCCGCCCGCGAGACCGAGCGAATCGCGCGCGCGCTCGACCAGCAGATGCGCCGCGACCTCGCGAATGCGGGTCTTCACCGGGGCGAGCCCGACCAGATCGCGGTCGAGTTCGGCGAGCACGTCGCCGATGCCGGAGTCGCGATAGAGCGCGGCGAGATCGATATGGGGCGCTGCCGCGCGGCTGTCTCGCGCCGTGGCAGCGTCCCGTGCGACGGACGGCGGCGCGTTGGCATCGATGGCGGCAGCTTCGGTCATGGCCTCTCCCTTTGTTTATGGCGGTTCATCGCACCTCGCATCGCGGGCCTTCTTCTAGCGTGCCGGTCCGTATCGCTCACCCGACGGCCGGTCGCCCGCGTAGCTCGACAGCCCGTACCGCTGCACCCGTCCCTGCCCGTCCTGGCGTGTGAGGCGGAAGCCCGGTTCCTCGTCCGGACGGTTGACGATGAACGACAGGCGCATCGACTCGAAGCCGCGCACCGAGTCGAATGCGTTGACCTTGATGTAGTGCTGCGGCCGCGCCGCGCGGCACGCCTTCACTTCCTGCAACACGCCTGCCGCATCGTGCAGATCGAACATCGGCAGGCCCCACATGTCCCAATAGGTGTTGCGCGGATGCGGGTCGTCAGTGAATTCGACCGAACAGGCCCAGCCCTGGCGCAGCGCATAGTCGATCTGCAAGCTGATCTCCTCGTCGGTCAGTTCCGGCAAGAAGGAAAACGTGCCCTGTGTAATACGCATGACGTACCTCATCAATGGATGCAACGGGATGCAGCGCCCGGAACGGCGTCAACAGTCTCCCGCGCAGTGCCGCAGCACTGCGCTCGGACTTACCCTGAGAATCTTTGAATGCCCGCCGCTCAGGCCGCGGTCGGCGTGGCGGCGAAATCTGGCGTGTCGGTCGACGCGTAGTTGAAAGTCACATCCCGCCACGTATCGAGCGCCTGCTGGAGCGGCGTGCACCAGCGCGCCGCGGCGTCGAGAATGTCCGGCCCTTCGTGAACGATGTCGCGGCCCTCGTTGCGCGCCTTCACCATCGCTTCGAGCGCGACGCGATTCGCCACCGCGCCCGCCTGAATACCGGCCGGATGGCCGATCGTGCCGCCGCCGAACTGCAGGATCGCGTCGTCGCCAAACAGATCGAGCAGCTGATGCATCTGCCCCGCATGAATGCCGCCCGAGGCCACCGGCATCACCTTGCGCAAGCCGGCCCACGGCTGATCGAAGAAAATCCCGCGCGACAGGTCGACCTCGTTGTGCGCCTCGCGGCACACGTTGTAATAGCCCTGCACCGACAGCGGATCGCCTTCGAGCTTGCCGACCGCGGTGCCCGCATGCGCGTGATCGACGCCCGCCATCCGCAGCCACTTCGCGATCACGCGAAACGAAATGCCGTGATTGCGCTGCCGCGTATACGTACTGTGTCCCGCGCGATGCAGATGCAGAATCATGTCGTTCCTGCGCGCCCAGCGCGCCATCGACTGAATCGCGGTCCAGCCGATCACGAGATCGATCATCACGATGCATGAACCCAGTTCCTTCGCGAATTCGGCACGCTCATACATGTCCTCCATCGTGCCGGCCGTCACGTTCAGGTAGTGACCTTTGACCTCACCCGTTTCCGCTTGCGCGCGATTCACCGCTTCCATCGAAAACAGAAAACGTTCGCGCCAGTGCATGAAAGCCTGCGAGTTGATGTTCTCGTCGTCCTTCAGAAAATCCAGGCCGCCTCGCAATCCTTCGTACACGACGCGGCCATAGTTCTTGCCCGACAAACCGAGCTTCGGCTTGACGGTTGCGCCAAGCAGCGGCCGTCCGTACTTGTCGAGGCGCTCGCGCTCGACAACGATTCCCGTCGGCGGCCCCTGGAAGGTCTTCAGATAAGCAACAGGTATGCGCATGTCTTCGAGACGCAGCGCCTTGAGCGGTTTGAAGCCGAACACGTTGCCGATGATCGACGCCGTCAGGTTGGCGACGGAACCCTCTTCGAACAGATCGAGCTCATAGGCGATGTACGCGAAGTATTGCGGTTCGCCGTCGCGCGAGGCCGGCACCGGCTCGACGCGGTAGGCCTTGGCCCGATACATGTCGCACGCGGTCAGCCGGTCGGTCCACACCACGGTCCAGGTGGCCGTCGACGATTCGCCGGCCACGGCCGCCGCCGCTTCCTCCGGATCGACGCCCGGTTGCGGCGTGATGCGAAAGAGCGCGATGATGTCGGTTTCTTTCGGCGTGTAATCCGGCTGCCAGTAGCCCATCTCGCGATACTTCATGACCCCCGCGGTGTACCGCTCGCGAGGATTGCCCGCGTTGCGCGGCTTGTGTACGGACTCGATCACCGGTTGACTGAAATCGTTCATGACGTATCCTCGAATGTGGACAAGCGCGCTGCCGGAAGAACGAAGCGCTTGTTTGCACTGTAGGCAAGGACGTCGCTATTGAGAATTCACGATTTTATTTGGCAGACTTAACCGATCCGTTATCGATCTCAGAGCGCGGAGCGAATTTTCAACCCATGCGCTACCGGTCGGTGGAGAACGGCTTGCACGGGAATGGCAAACACGGCGTGACAGACGGACAGAAACCTTCTGTCCGTGATGGAACACTTTGCTGCATTCCCGGAACAGTGCGCCGCGTGGCTGCATCATGTCGCTCTCCCGGCCGCCGCGCCGGCCTTTTTCGACAGACGCTGCATGGCAGTGCGGCAATACGGGCAATATGCAGCCCACGCGTCGTCATCCGACGCCCGGCATGGAGCTTGCGTGGCAATGCACGCCAATGAAGTCCCGGTATCACGCCGGGCCGACGGCGCAACGCTGCATCAACACGTGGAGGAAGCACATATGCAATGGAAGACTCCGAGCTACACCGATATGCGTTTTGGTTTTGAAATCACGATGTATATCGCTACGCGTTAAGCCCGCACGGGCCGCGAGACGCGGCCCCTCCGCGGATCGGGTGTTATTCACTCGCTAAACGGCCGGCCTTTCGGCGCCGCCAGGACATGCGTTCCCATCCATGATCCACGAAACGATCGTCACCACGGCAGCGCGCGATGGCCGTCCTCATATCGCGCCGATGGGGGCCCGTTACGAAGGCGACTTCATCCTCCTGTCGCCTTTTCGTCCGTCCGTGACGCTCGACAATATCGTCGCGTCGCGTGCGGCGGTGTTGAACTTCACCACGGACGTCCGGATCTTCGCCGGCTGCGTCACGCATTGCGCGACCGATTGGCCGACGCTCGCCGCCAGCCGCGTGGCGAGCGTGAGGCTCGCCGAGTCGCTTGCGCACGCCGAGCTCGAACTCGACGAGCTGCGCGACGACAAGGCGCGTCCGGTGCTGCGCATGAAATGCGTGCACCGCGAAAACCATGCGCCGTTCGCCGGTTTCAACCGTGCCCAGGCCGCGGTGGTGGAAGGCTCGATTCTCGTGAGCCGGCTCTTCATGCTGCCGGCCGACAAGGTCGACCGCGAAATGGCCTATCTGCAGATCGCCATCGACAAAACCGCGGGCGATGCCGAACGCACCGCCTGGGGGTGGCTCACCTCCGCGATCGCGCGGCACCGCGAGAGCCTCGAATCTTCCGGCGGTTCGGCCGGCGAACTCGTATCCCACTAGTCTTTCCCGTCTTTTCGGAGAACATCGATGACTGCATTGCTCGCGAGCGTCCGCTCGGACGACGAGGCGTTCGAGGCCGCCCAGGCCGGCGCCGAACTGATCGACCTGAAAGAGCCGAACGCAGGCGCGCTCGGCGGTTTGGCGATCGGCGACATCACGCATATCGTCCGCCGGCTTCACGCCCGCTATCCGGTCAAGCCGATCAGCGCGACGATCGGCGACGTGCCGGCGGACGCGCTCGACGAGATCGCCGCACGCGTCATCGAAGTCAGCGACGCGGGCATCGACTATGTGAAAGTGGGCGTGACGCCCGGACCGGCTGCACGGCGCTGCCTCGAACAACTGGCCAATCTGCCGGCCGCGGTCGTGCCGGTGTTGCTGTGCGACGGCGGCATGGACGGCGAACTGGTCGCCTATGCGGCCACGCTCGGCTTTGCAGGCGTGATGTTCGACACCGCCGGCAAGGACGGCAGCACACTGTTCGACCACGTGGATAGCGCCACGCTCGCCCAGTGGCTGCGGCTCACGCGCGAGCATGGCGCAATGAGCGGCATCGCCGGCTCGCTCGGCTGGGCGCAGTTCGAGCAGATCCGTGCGCTCGCGCCGGATGTGGCGGGTTTTCGCACGGCGTTATGCGTCGATGGACGACGCTCGCGACTCGATCCGCAACGCGTCGCGCAATGGGCTGCCGCGTTGCATCGGTGCTCCGGCGATGTCGGTCCTGCCGGCACCACGCCGGACTCGATCAGGTCGGGCGTTGTCCGCATGGAATGACCGCACGCATGGCTAGCGTTTGCGCCACCCCCACGGCAAAACGCTAGATCACCGGCGTGTTCAGCAGCCGGTCGCGCATCAACGCGACATTGTCCTTGTTGAACAGCTCGACGACATAATTGGCTTCGTTCACATAGTCGACGAAACGCCGGTCGACCACGCCCGTTGCGGCCAGCGTCTCGAGCCGCTCGTCCTCGGAGATAGGGCATGACTTCACCACGATCAGCCGTTCGGCGTTGAGCATCGTCGAGAGCCACGCGGCGAGGCTGTCGGAGGTGGTGTCCCAGTTGCTCATCGCGTCGGGCGTGTCGCGCATCAGCGCGGTCGGCACCCACACGGCGACATGCCCGTCGCGCAGCGCGCGGCGGATCTTCGCCTCGCTCGAGGCGAGCACGAGTTCGGGCAATACCCCTTGCATGAGAATCGCGTATTGCGTCATGGCGAGCAGACACATGTTGTGCGCGGCGAGATCGTCGAAGCGCCACTCGCTCTGGTATTGCCGCACCTTGTCCGCGAAATCGCCACCGCCGGGCACGATGACGACGCGCCCGCCCCCCACTTCGCATAGCTCGGTGAGCCACTGGCGCAGCGTCGGCTCGTGACTCAGGCTGCCCCCGATCTTGACCACCCACATGACCGTTGTCCTCGTTTCCGCTCGTTTCCGATTAACCGCGTTTGCCTGCCCGATGACTCAAGCCGCCCGCGATGTCGCGCTGCGGCTATCAGCGTCGGCGTCCCTATCGCGGATCGCCGCCAGTAATGCCACCGCCACACTCGGCGCGCACGTCGCGGCCCACTCCGATCGACTTGCCGGCACACCTGCCAGCGTGCCGAAATCGATGTAGCCGCGCGCCTCTTCGCGCGCCAGCGCCGCCGCGAGAAAACGCCCGCAGCCTGCGCCCACCAGCGGCGCGGCGGCGAGCCCTGGGTGGGCCGCCGTCACGCGCGCCAGATTGACGCCGATCTCGCGCAACTGCAGCTCGCGCCAGCGCAGCGCGAACCCGCGCCATTCGACGGGACTCGTTTCATGAGCATCCCGGCCGATCATCCGCGCGAGCCGCGTTCGGCTTGCGCTTTCCGTCTTCGGCCCATGGTCGGCGCTCGGATACAGGTCGTACTGCGGCGCCAGTTCACCTGTGAGCCGGTAGATGTCCGCCGTGGTCGCAAACCATTCGTTCATCACGTTGACGGCCGCCCCTTCGAATTCGATGCGATGCGCGATACCGCACAACGGCGTGCGCACGACACCCTGGTAGACGAGTTCGCCGGTGCCGAGCCGCCCGGCATCGGTCGCGGCACGCGCGACGACACGGCCGCCCGCGATCGGAATGATGTCGGTGGTCGTGCTGCCGATGTCGATGAGCAGCGCATCGGGGACGCGTGTCGCGACCCAGCGCGCGGTAGCGAGCCAGTTCGCCGAGGCGACGCTGCGCCAACCGGCCGCGCATGCCTGCGGCGTGAACCAGCCGGCGTCGCCCGCATAGAAACGCAACCGCGGTCCGAGCCGCTGCGCCAGCGCGGCGGCGATCGCCCGCACGCCTTGCGCGCGGTCCTCGAAAAGGTCGACCATCTCGCCAGTCATCGTCACCGCGTGCTGCGCGGCGTACGTCTTCGCGGCCGGCCAGCGCTCGAAGACGAGGTCGATGGTCCGCTCAAGATGGTCGAGGCCCTGCCACAGCGGACACGCCCATTGCGCGACATCGAGCACGGCGCCGCCGGCCTCGGTCATCGACACCTTCACATGCGCGCCGCCGACATCCCAGCCGAATACCGCCGCGCCAGCGGCCGCCGCGGGGCATGCATGCGTGATGCGCGCGGCGCTCATGGCTGGGCTCCACAGGTCGGCTGCGACCCGAACGTGCGCGTCGCCGCTGCGGATCGGTCAACCCGCACCCCATGCGCCGCCAGCAATGCGGGCGCGAGATTGCCGCCGAGCGCCGCGGACAGGCCGGCATACGCAACCGTCAGACGCGGATTGACCTCGATCACCACCGGCCCGCGCAACGGATGCCACACCACGTCGATGCCGACAAAGCCGCGCAGGCCCGGCATCGCCTTCGCCACCCGCTGCGCGAGCGCGCCGAGCGTGCGGCCCTGGTCGCCAGCCGGATCGATCTGGTTGACCGTCACGCCATCGAATTCGACGATGCGCGGGTGCTGCCCCGGCGCCTTGCCTCCGCTCAAGCCGATTTGCTGCCGGTTGATGCTGATGAGTTCGACGCGCTCGCCATGGCAGATCAGCGAAAGGCTGAGCGGCTCGCCGTCGACCCATGCCTGCAGCACCGGATTGCGCGCGGCGGCCGCGCGTGCCTCGTATTCGGCGCAGGCGTCCGCAAAGTTGTCGAACACGAAGGTATCGAGACCGCCCGCGCCGTCGTCCGGTTTCACGACCCAGCGGCCGGCGATCCGGCGGCCGGCGGTCCGGCGGCCGGCGGTCCGGCGGCCGGCGGTCTGGCGGCCGGCGACCCGGCGGTCGCCTGGCTGCCCGTCGGCCTGTCCGGGTTCGACAGAGGGCGTCGTCGCGATGCCATGCGCCACGAGGCACGCCGCCGTCGCGCTCTTGCTCGACGCCACACGGATCGCTTCTTTCGCGCAGCCGAGCCAACGCGCCGCGCCCACCGCGTCGTACAGATGCAGCAGCAAGCCGTCGCATTCCGGCGCGATGATCCACGCGTAATCGTGCTCACGCGCCGCCCGTGCGACAAAGGCCGTCATCGATTCCCCTTGCGCGGCCATACAATGGGTGAGCGCCGGGTCGACGGTTTCGAAGCGCGAGCTCGCGAAGCTCACCTCCACACCGTCGAGTTCGCGCAGGTCAGTCACCAGTGCGTCGCGCATCACCCGGCCTTCGACGATCAGCGCGCTCAGGTCGGCAAGACTCCCCGCGCCGGCATGGGCCGGGTCGATGCCACCGCCGGTGAGATACTCAAAGACAAAGATCTTGGTCAAAGGAACGCGCCCCCATGCAGGTGATACCGGTTCTCGATCTGCTCGACGGCCACGTCGTACGCGCGGTGCGCGGCGAACGGACGGCCTATCTGCCCATCCAGTCGTCGCTCGCCGCCACCAGCGAGCCGCTTCACATCGCCCGTGCGCTGCTTGCTGCAAGCGGCGCACGCACGCTCTATATCGCCGACCTCGGCGCGATCCTGCAGCATGGCGCTCATGTCGAGACGCTCGCTGCATTGCGTGCCGCCCTGCCCGGCACTGACATCTGGCTCGACGCGGGCTATGCCGACTACGCGTCGATGCATTCGCTGTTCGAACGTATCGACGAGACCGGCAAGCGCAACAGCCATAGCCAACCTGCGCCGTACGATCTCGCGACCCTCGTGCCGGTGTTCGGCACCGAGTCGCTGCACGACATCGACGCGCCGCGCGCCGCCGAAACCGCCGGGCTCTCGCCGATCCTTTCGCTCGACCACCGCGCCGGCCAGCTGCTCACCGCTATCGCACTCGAGCGCACCTCCGCATGGTGGCCTCGCAGGGTGATCGCGATGACGCTCGATCAGGTCGGCAGCTACGACGGCCCCGACCTCGCCACGTTCGAACGCATCCGTGCCAGTGCCCCCGCGCATACTGCCGTGATCGGCGCGGGCGGCATTCGCCATCGCGACGATATGGCGGCGGCCGCCAGAACCGGCGCTTCAGCATGGCTGGTGGCGTCCGCGCTGCATGATCGCCAGATCGGCACGCCGCTCTTCGAATCCACGTAGGCGTGCTATACAAATTCCATGCCAATCGTCGAACAACGTGCAGATGTAAACAAACGGCAAGCCGCTGTACCCGCGCGTGACACTCTGCTCCAGATGGACGCACAACCTGTGCGGCGCGGACAGGCTGACGCGGCGCGGATCCGACACAGTCGATGCGGGGCATCGCACATGCCGCGACCGTACTGATCCTTTTAAGCTCGAGGCCACCTAAGCGGCGCGCGATCCGTTGCGCACCGGCGCCACGGCGCTAACAGTCGAATCGGCATGGAGCTTGCTAAAAGTGCGCCCATGCACCTCTCGCCCATCGATCCATCGAACACGAGCTCATCGGCCGCGGCCAACGCACCCGCCTCGTCGATCACGCACGACTGGACCTGCCCGTTCTGCCCACTGCTGTGCGACGACCTCGTCGTCGACTCGCATGACGACGCCACGCTCGCTGTGCCGAACACCGAATGCCCACGGCTCGCGCAGGCGCTCGCATGCTATGGCGGCTCGGACGCACAGTGCCGCAACAGCGTCGGCGGAGACGACGCGGATCTCGATACCGCCCTGGCTCACGCGGCGCGGATACTGTCGTCAGCACGCCGCCCATTGTTCGGCGCACTGACGACCGACGTTGCCGGCGCCCGTGCGCTATATGCGCTGGCGGCGGGCTGCGGCGCCATCCTCGATCATTTGCACGGCGATGCGATGAGCGCGGCCACGCTCGCGTTGCAAGACCGCGGGTCGTTCTTCACGACCCTTTCAGAAGTGCGCTCGCGCGCCGACCTGCTGGTGTTTTTCGGCTGCCAGCCTTCGCGGCGTTATCCGCGCTTCTTCACGCGTGCGCTGGAAGGTGCTGAAAAGACACGTGAGCTGGTATTCGTCGGCTGCACGCCCGACCCGGCTGCGGGAGGCCTAGCGAATGCGCGAATTGAAGCGGTTCTTCCGGACGCCGATCCTTTTGACACGCTCGCACTCTGGTCCGCGCTTAGCGAAGGACGTCAGCCGAGCGCGTTGCAAGACAACGGGACGGGCGCGGCAGAAACACTCTCCACGTTGCAGGCGCGTATCGCCGCCGCGCGTTACACCGTGCTCGTCTACGAGCCCGCCGCGCTGCCCGGCCCGCATGCGGCGCTGCTCATCGAAGCATTGAACCGGATCGTCAAGGCGGCCAATCGCACCGCACGTGCGGGCTGTCTCGCGCTCGGCGGCGATGATGGCGCATTGACGGTCAACCAGACCGTGACCTGGCTCACGGGTCTGCCGCTTCGTACTCGTGTCTGCGCGCCCGCACGCAGCGCCGGCACGGCGCCGCTCGACCACGATCCGACTCGCTATCGCACCGCCAGACTGCTCGCCGACGGCGAGATCGATGCCCTGCTGTGGGTCGCCAGCTTCGCGCCGCCGGCATGGCCGGAAGCGCTCGATCAGAATGTGCCTGCGATCGTGCTCGGTCATCCCGCTTTAGCGGAAGCCGCAAAAGTGCGCGGCGCCGCCACCGTCTTCATTCCCGTCGCAACGCCTGGCATCGATAGCGGCGGCCATCTGTTTCGCGTCGACGGCTCGGTCGTGATACCGCTCGTCGCCGCACGCGGCGCGGCGCTTCCCACGGTGGCGACAATCGCGGCGCAATTGACCGCGCGCCTTCATCCCCAGCCCGCCGCGCAGGTGCAGCCATGAGTCTCATCCGGCTCAAGGGCGGCACGATCTTCGATCCGGCAAACGGCGTCGACGGCGAGCGCCGCGACCTGGCGATCCGCGACGGCCGCATCGTCGACGTGCCCGCCGGCACGCCGGCCGACCGCGAATACGACGCCACCGGCATGATCGTGATGGCAGGCGGCATCGACATGCACTCGCATATCGGCGGCGGCAAGACCAATCTGTCGCGGCTGCTGCTCCCCGAGGATCACCGTGACGATCCTGTGCGCGAGCCCGCCTACGAATCGGTGCAGGACGCGAACGGCCGCTACCTGAGGCTGCCGTCGTGCGGCGTGTGCACGCCCGGCACGCTCGCGACCGGCTACCGCTACGCCGAAATGGGCTACACGGCCGCATTCGAACCGGCCATGATGCCGTCCAACGCGCGCCACACGCACCTCGAAATGGGCGACACGCCGATCATCGATCACGGCGCCTACGTGATGCTCGGCAACGACGAACTGTTCCTGCAGATGCTCGCCGCACGCGACGACTTCGAGCGTCTACGCGACTACATCGGCTGGACGATCCACGCGAGCAAGGCACTCGGCGTGAAGGTCGTCAATCCAGGCGGTATCTCCGCCTTCAAGTTCAACCAGCGCTCGCTGAACGTCGACGAGCCGCACGTGCACTACGGCATCACACCGCGCGAAGTGCTGCACACACTGTCGCGCGCGTTGACCGAGCTGCGCGTGCCGCATCCGCTGCATGTTCACGCGAGCAATCTCGGCGTGCCCGGCAACATCGATTCGACAATCGCCACCATGGACGCCGCCGACGGCCTGCCGATCCATCTCACGCATATCCAGTTTCATAGCTATGGCATTGAGGGGCCGCAAAAATTTTCGTCGGGCGCGCGCCAGATCGCGGAGGCGGTGAACGCGCGGCCGAACGTGTCGATCGACGTCGGCCAGATCATCTTCGGACAGACCGTCACGGCCTCCGGTGACACGATGATGCAGTTCCGCAACACACCGCTCGCGCGGCCGCACAAGTGGGTGGTCGGCGATATCGAATGCGACGCGGGCTGCGGCGTGGTGCCGTTCCGCTATCGCGAGCAGAGCTACGTGAATGCGCTGCAGTGGATCATCGGCCTCGAGATCTTCCTGCTGGTCGACGACCCGTGGCGCGTCGCGATGACGACCGATCATCCGAACGGCGGCCCGTTTACGAGCTATCCGCATCTGATCCGTTTGCTGATGGACAAATCGTTTCGCGACGAGCAACTCGCGAAGCTCAATGCCGACGCGCAAGTGGCGAGCGCGTTGCCGCAGCTGCAGCGCGAGTTCTCGCTGTACGAGATCGCCATCATCACGCGAGCAGGACCGGCACGTCTGCTCGGCCTGCGCGATCGCGGCCATCTGGGCGTCGGCGCGGCGGCGGACGTCGCCGTCTATCGCGACGACCCGGACCGCGAGCGGATGTTCACGTCGCCCGCCTATGTGTTCAAGGACGGCGAACTGGTCGCGCGCGACGGCACGCTCGTCGCCACGCCGACGGGCGGCATCCATTTCGTCTCGCCCGAATTCGACCGCGGCATCGAGAAGACGCTGCGCGCCTACAGCGACGCCAACCTCGCGAGCAACTTCGCGCATGCCGCCATCAGCGACGACGAGGTCTGCAACTGCTGTCGCGGCGGCAGGCTGCTGCCCGTCGAATGTTTCGCGCACGGCTGATCACAAGGCGAACCGCACACGATGAGCGACCCGGCGACCCTGCAGATCAACGGCACCACGATCGATGCCACCTTCGCGGAAGCCTTTCCGATGAAGGCGACCCGGCTCGTCATCACCGCGCATACGCCGGCGTGGGCGATGAACGCCGCCAACTCGCTGACCGGTTTCGCGACCTCGGTGATCGGCTGCGGCTGCGAAGCCGGCGTCGAGCGAATGCTGGCGGCCGGGGAAACGCCGGATGGCCGGCCTGGCGTCGCGGTGCTGCTGTTCGCGGTGTCTTCGAAGGAATTGGCCAGACAGATCGAACAGCGCGTCGGGCAATGCGTGCTCACGTGTCCGACCACCGCCGTGTATGGCGGCATCGATCCTCAGACGAGCCGCGCACCGCTTTCCGACCGGGCGTCGCTCGGCAGCGGATTACGCTTTTTCGGCGACGGCTGGCAGATCTCGAAGATGCTCGGCGACACGCGTTACTGGCGCGTGCCGGTGATGGACGGAGAGTTCGTCTGCGAAGAGGCGGTGCCCACCGTCAAAGCCGTGGGCGGCGGCAACCTGATCCTGCTGGCGCGCGATATCGACGCCGCGCTGGCCGCATCCGAGGCCGCAGTCACGGCGATGCGCAGGCTGCCGAACGTGATCATGCCGTTTCCGGGCGGCGTCGTGCGTTCGGGATCGAAGGTCGGCTCCAAATACAAAGGGGCGAGCGCGTCCACCAACGATGCGTTCTGTCCGACCCTCACGGGCCTCTCGGCGCGCAGCGAACTGAGCGCGGAAGTCGGCTGCGTGCTTGAAATCGTGATCGACGGGCTCACCGATGCGGACGTCGGCGCGGCGATGAGCGCCGGTATCGCCGCGGCCGCCGGGCTCGGGCGAGCGGCGGGCATGCTGCGGATTTCAGCCGGCAACTACGGCGGCAAGCTCGGGCCTTACCACTTTCATCTCCATAGCCTCGCAGCGGGCCTCGACGGGAGCCGCGCATGAGCCGCCGCACGACCCTGCGCGTGAAGACACCCCCCGGTTTCCGCGTCGATGCGTCCGCCTTGCTGCCGGTGCCGCTCGCGACCATGGCCGTGGCGGAAATCGAGCGCATTCTTCTGCCTGCGGGCAATGACAGGTGCGTCGTGGGCGATGTGTTCGAAGTGTCGCGCAGTGAAACCGCTGCTGCATCTGAAGCGCCGCACGCCGACGCCAGCCTGGTGATCGACAACGCCGCGCCATGGCTCGATCGCGTCGGCGCGCGCATGACGGATGGCCACCTCGCCGTGCACGGTTCGACCGGCGACTACAGCGGTTTCCAGATGGCGGGCGGCGTCCTGCAGATTGACGGCCATGCGGGCCACTTCACCGCCTGCGAAATGCGTGGCGGCCGGCTGACGGTGACCGGCGACAGTGGTGATTTCACCGCCGGCGCGCTCGCCGGCGACATGGAAGGCATGACGGGCGGCACGCTGACGATTCACGGCAATGCAGGAGCACGGCTGGCCGACCGCATGCGCCGCGGCCTCGTGCTGGTCGGCGGCGATGCGGGCGAATTTGCTGCGTCACGGCTCGTGGCCGGGACTGTCGGCGTCGCCGGTCAACTGGGCGCGCATTATGCGTACGGTATGAGGCGTGGCACGCTCCTGCTCACGCAACAGCCCGCGCATTGGCCGCCGACTTTTACCGACGGCGGCCGCGGTTTCGACGTATTCTGGGCGCTTCTCGTGCGCAGTCTCGCCGACGAAATCGCGCCCTTTTCGCAGTGGCACGCAGCGAGGCTGCCGATGCGCTACGCGGGCGACCTCGCGGTCGACGGACGAGGCGAAATACTGGTCGTGGGCTAGGGGTCGGAGCCGCGCGCGGCCCACGGAACAGGCAGTAACATGGTGTTCGACAGAGACGCCGGATAAGGCAGGAGACAGGCATGACGATCGCGCATTCTCCCCACGTACAGCCAGGCGCCGACGCACGCGCGCCGAGCTATGCCGCCTCGATGATTGCCCTGCATTGGCTGATCGCGCTCGGCATCATCGGCCTGCTCGCGCTCGGACTCTATATGGTCGGACTGCCGAAGGGTTTGCCTGTCAAAGCGACATTGATCAACCTTCACAAGTCGCTCGGACTGACGGTTTTCCTGCTGGTGCTTCTGCGCATCATGGCGCGTGTGGCCCTCCACCGGCCGCCCTTGCCGCCGATGCGACCGTGGCAACGCGCCGCCGCGCGCACTACGCAGGGCCTTTTATACGTAGCCATGGTCGCAATGCCGCTGTGCGGCTATCTCGGCTCGTCGTTCAATCGTTATGGGACGCGATTCTGGGGTATCCCGCTGCCGAAATGGGGCTGGGACGATGCGGGTTTACGCGGACTCTTCTTCGGCATTCACGAGGCCCTCGGCTACGCGCTGATCGCGCTGATTGCGCTGCACGTGGCGGGCGTGCTCAAGCATCAGTTGATCGATCGCGACAATCTGCTTGCGAGGATGCTGCCATGACGCGGCGCGCTTCACACCCCGCTTCACAGCCCGCCTCACACCAGCGCGGCATGAAGATCAAGGTACTCGGCTCGTCGGCGGGCGGTGGCTTCCCGCAATGGAACTGCAATTGCCGCAATTGCGACGGCGTGCGGCGCGGCTCGTTAAAGGCGACGCGCCGAACGCAATCGTCGATCGCGGTCAGCGCGAACGGCGAGGACTGGCTGCTCGTCAATGCGTCACCCGATCTGCTCGCGCAGATCGCCGCCAACCCGGAACTGCAGCCGGCCCGCCGCGCGCGCGATAGCGGCATTGCCGCGGTGCTGGTCATCGACGCGCAGATCGATCACGTCACCGGCCTCCTGATGCTGCGCGAGCGCGACACGCCGCTGCCGCTCTACGCTACCGATGCGGTTTGGCAGGACCTGTGCAGCGGCTTTCCGGTCGCGCCGATCCTCGCGCACTATTGCGGCGTCGAGCATCACCGCATCGCGCTCGACGGTGCGCCGCTGGCCGTCGCCGCGCTGAACGGCGTGCAGATCGATGCGCTGCCGCTGTCGAGCAAGGCGCCGCCCTACTCGCCGCATCGCAACGCACCCGAGCGCGGCGACAGCATCGGACTCGTCTTCACTAACCAGCAGACCGGCAAGCGCGTGTTCTACGCGCCGGGGCTCGGTGCTATCGAAGCACATGTGCTCGCGGCGATGCGCGAGGCGGATCTGCTGCTCGTCGACGGCACGCTGTGGACCGGCGATGAAATGATCCGACTGGGTCTGTCGAAGAAAACCGCGGCGGATATGGGCCATCTGCAGCAGTCCGGCCCGGGCGGCATGATCGAAGTGCTGGACTCGCTTGTGGCGCGCAACGTCCGCAAGGTGCTCATCCATATCAACAACACGAATCCGATTCTGGTCGAGGATGGCCCCGAGCGGCGCATCCTGACCGAACACGGCATCGAAGTGGCCTACGATGGAATGACATTCGACATATGAAGTGTGGCGATGAAATGGGGCTACGAAACACCCGTTAAAAAACGTGGCCATGAAGCAAAAAACGGAGACGGCATGAACGCGAAAGACACCTTAGGCACGGCGCCGCCGAGGGATGCGCAGACGACCGGACGCGACGACCGGCCCGCCTGGACCCGTGAAGAATTCGAAGCCCAGTTGCGCGCCAAGGGCACGGCCTACCATATCCATCATCCGTTCAACGTGAAGATGAATAGCGGCGGCTGCTCGCGCGAACAGATTCGCGGCTGGGTCGCCAACCGCTTCTACTATCAGATCAATATTCCGCTGAAGGATGCGGCGATCCTCTCCAACTGTCCGGACCGTGAAACGCGCCGCCGCTGGGTGCTGCGCATTCTCGACCACGACGGCTATGGCGACGAGGAAGGCGGCATCGAAACATGGGCGCGTCTTGCCGACGCGGTTGGCTTGTCGCGTGCCGACCTGTGGTCGCTGAAGCAGGTGACGCCGGGCGTGCGCTTCGCCGTCGATGCCTACGTGAACTTCGCCCGTCGCGCGCCGTGGCAGGAAGCGGTGTGCTCGTCGCTCACCGAAATGTTCGCGCCGCAGGTTCACCGCGACCGGCTCGCGAGCTGGCCGGAACACTATCCGTGGATCGAGCCTTCTGGTCTTGCGTATTTCCGCTCGCGCATTTCGCTGGCGCAGCGCGACGTGCAGCACGGACTCGCTGTCACGCTCGATCATTTCACACGGCGCGAACAGCAGGAACGCGCGCTCGAGATTCTGCAATTCAAGCTCGACATCCTGTGGACCATGCTGGACTCGATCGAAAAGGCCTTCCCGCAATGAACGACCTGCCACGCGCCGGCGGCGCCGTGCCCACCGCCGATCGTCCGACGATCAGCAAGCTCTTTCGTCTGCAATGGGAGCCCGCTCAGAACGCTCACGTGCTGCTCTACCCCGAAGGCATGGTGAAGCTCAATCAGAGCGCGGCGGAAATCCTCAAACGTTGCGACGGCACGCGCGATATGCACGCACTGATCGCCGACCTGGAACAGGCGTTCAACACGACCGGGCTCGGTCCCGAAGTGCGTGCGTTCGTGGCCGACGCGCTGTTGCGCGGCTGGCTGGAGTAGCGCCATGACGGATCTCTCGCAAGCCGGTGCCGACGCACAGTCTCAAGCGGCCCCAACTGGCGTGGCGCCGCCGCTCTGGCTGCTCGCGGAACTGACTTATCGTTGTCCGCTGCACTGCGCGTTCTGCTACAACCCGGTCGACTATACGGATCACAGCCGCGAACTCAGCACAGAACAATGGATCGGCGTGCTGCGTGAGGCGCGCGCGCTCGGCGCCGCGCAACTGGGGTTTTCGGGCGGCGAGCCTCTCGTGCGCGACGATCTCGAAGTGCTGGTCGGCGAAGCGCGCAAGCTTGGTTTTTACACCAACCTGATTACATCGGGGGTCGGCCTGACCGACAAGCGCCTCGGCGACCTGAAGGCGGCCGGTCTCGATCATATCCAGCTGTCGTTCCAGGATTCGACCCAGGAACTGAATGACTTTCTGAGCAGCACCCGCACCTTCGACCTGAAACAGCGCGTTGCCGCATCGATCAAACAGCACGGCTTTCCGATGGTGCTCAACTGCGTGCTGCATCGCTACAACCTGCCGCACGTCGACAAGATCATCGACATGGCGCTCGCGATGGGCGCCGAATATCTGGAGCTCGCGAATACGCAGTACTACGGCTGGGCGCATCACAACGAAGCGCAGTTGATGCCGACGCGTGAACAGCTCGAAGAAGCCGAGGCAGTGGTCGAGCAATACCGCCGCACGCAGGGCGAGCGCTGCAAGATCTTCTTCGTCGTACCGGACTATTTCGAACGACGCCCGAAGCGCTGCATGAATGGCTGGGGCGCGGTCTTTCTCGGCGTCGCCCCGGACGGCGCGGCGCTGCCCTGCCACGCCGCACGGAGTCTGCCCGGACTCGTGCTGCCGAACGTGAAAGAGACACCGCTGCGCGAAATCTGGTACGAGAGCGACGCGTTCAACCGCTTTCGCGGTCTCGCCTGGATGAAGGAGCCCTGCCGCAGTTGCGACGAAAAGGAACGCGATCTCGGCGGCTGCCGCTGTCAGGCCTATCTGCTCACCGGCGATGCGGCCAACGCCGACCCCGTCTGCGACAAGTCGCCGTCGCATGACACGGTGGTGAACGTGGTGCGCCGCGCGGCCGCGGCAGTCGAACCGCGCGAGCAGCCGATCCTGTTTCGCAACGACGCCAACTCGCGCAGGCTGGCGGCCGCCCGGTCGGGCGGCCAGCCGGATGGCCACGGCCACACAGAAGGCTGACCATGGCAGCGGGAGACATCTCCGCTATACCGACGTTGACACCACGCTGTCGTTCCCGGCAGGCGGCGACGGACGATCAATGCGACTCGATCGAGCCGTCGCTATGCGGATAGGTGACGATGCCCCATGCGAGCGGCAGTTCGCCGATCTGCTTGATTGGCTGGTAGTTCCGCGCGTCGACTACGTAGACCGCATCGGAGCGCCCGCATGCTACCAGCAGCTTCGCGCCGTCCGGCGTAAAGCTGAAGTGCCAGCAGCGCTGTCCGACCGGTACGTCGGCGACATGCTCGTAGCTGTGTCCGTCGAAAACCTGGACCGTCTTGTCGCGCGCCGCGGCGACGAAGAGCCGCTGGCCGTCGGGACCGAACGCCACGCCATACGGCCCGAGTTTCGTATCGACGGTCTTGACCACCTGGAACGTGCGCGCATCGATCACCACGAACTTGCTCAGCGATTCGAGCGTGACCACGTAGTCCTTGCCGTCGGGCGACAAGCGGATGCCGCGCGGACGGCCGCCTGCCGCGAGCTTCACGGTTCTGACCGGCGCGCCCGTGCGGGCGTGATAGACGGAGACCGTATCGTCGCCCTCGTTGGTGACGAGCATCGTCTTGCCGTCGCGTGAAAATTCGATGCCTTCGGTTTCGTGGCCGCTCGTCACCGAACGTATCACGCGCCATGTCTTCATATCGACGATCGCGATTTCCGCGGGCGGCTTGCTGGCGTCATCGTCGTCGGCACCCGGTTTGCTGTTGGCCGCGGGCGGGCCGCCCTCGTCGCCGGGCTCGTAGGTCACGTACGCGTAGCCGTTGTGCACGCGCACATATTCGGGGTTCTTGCCGATCTTCACGCGCTGCACGACCTGACCCGAAGCCGTGTCGATAACCGCCAGGTCGCCGGTATTCTTGTTGGCCACCAGAAGCCGTGTGCCGTCCGGATTCAGACTCAGGCCGCGCGGACCGTCAGCGCCGACCGGCAACGTCTTTGTCAGCGTCATCTGATCCAGATCGATCACGCCGACACCTGCCTTCTCGCTTGTCACGTAGGCCGTTGGGGTTGCAGCGTAGACCGTGCTCGCGGCGAATGCGAGTGTGACCACGGCGGCGGTGGCGGTAGTGGTGACAGCGAAAGCGTGGGAGCATCGTGGCGTTTTGATACGAAACCGTGTCTCCAGCATTGTTGTACTCCGTGGTGAAAGCGCTGCGCCGCGAAAGCTCGCGTCATTCAAGCAAAGTAGTCCATCGGAGGATCGTTTGGCAACAGACATCGGGCAGGAGATTTTCCCGAATTGACGCAACGGGCCCGCCGGCCGTTCTGAAACACAGTGCGGGGGTGGAAAATGAATGCGGAGGTGGACCGCGATGCTGCAGCTTGCGATGGCGACTACCGGGTATTTCGCGGCACTTTACTTTCTGGTTTCTCGACGTAGTTGCGGCAAATGTGCTGCTGCTGGCCGCGATTGCCAAGTTCGGCTTCAGGATGCGTGGCCGGCGGCCTCTCGAGGAAAACGGGCGCGAGTCCTCGTTCCGGATCGATCTGCTCTGGTGCTTGGCGGGCACCGGCATCGCTTATGCCCAGGTGTCCTCTGGCTGGTGGGACGACGACGTCGGTGCGACAAGCGTCGCGCCGTTCAGGCGGACAGCATTCTCAGGCGCGGCAAACGGTGGTTTGCCGCAGGTATGCCCGCTAATTCTGCCAGTCGCCTTGCCGAGGTCGCGAAGTCTGCTCCGCAGTATCGTCAATTTCCCGCCTCGAAGAATTCCCCTAGATCGTTGCTAATCACTCGATACTCACCCGCCTCAAATTCCTCTGCACACACCTTGCCAGACTTGATCTCAACCACAAGAAGATCTCCTGTTATCACGCAGATGCCTATCGGGACATACTCCAGCCTCCCTTGATGCGCGCGTTTGTAACCAAGCAGGCGGGAATAAAAATCAGCCCTGTAATTCCCTGGGACGATTGGATTAATTGCAAACCGATTTTTCCCGAACTGCACCTCGAGATCACCAAACCACCATGAATTCATGAAATCCTTGATCGATTGCTGAATGGATATTTTTGCATTGCTTTCGAGCTCACCAAGATCAAAAAACTCGTCCTTTTCCCTTGGCCTCCATCTGACCCAGCCGTTCTCCTCGGCCCCAACAAAGATGCCTGGTGTCGCACCATCTAGTACAGGCATCTTAGGTAGCCGCTCATCATCCAGCGTATCGAATTGTTTAAAATACGGCCGCAACGCCTCTCTTACGCTATTTTCCTTTATCATATGCCACCTGTAGGTATATCCTGCTCGTATTGGATCTTACAGCTTGTTGGAGTCAAATGAATTGTTGCAGCAATTCCGCAATGTGGTCTTCGCCCCCCCAGATACCAAGCTCCTTTTCGGTGTTATGAATACCACCAAAGCCCGGATGCAGAGGCTTAGGGATCCCTACCGCTTGCCCTCCACCGCCTATATGGTGATGCACCAGCATATGCCCGCGCAATCCCACAACATCAAACTGCGTAAATACCGATCTAAAAATCGGATCATTTTTTGGGGACAATGGTGTATAAGGAGTTCCATCTTTGCGCTTTAACGTAATTTCGCCATTCAAAATTCTTGAATTGAAGGGGCTGAACGCTTCCGGATGCCTAACCTTTATCTCGTCCCAATAATACCGGAGGTCTCGAAGCCATCCAGCAGCGTTCCGCTTATACTGCGGCGCGTGCACGCCGACGAACGGCATGTCTACGACTAATCTCGGATCGTCAACTATATGTAGCTCGTTGACCCCGCCCAGGGGCGCTCCTCTGTAAAGCCTGGGCAACCCCGGATGTTCATGTTCCGGCCCCTTGCCGTCGCAATCATCGGGATGGTCCGGGTTCTGGCACCTGAGCCCCAAGACATCGACATTAATTGTCGGGTTGCAGGCGTACGCGTACAGATGAATCCCACCGTACTGTCCAGCTGGGTCCGATTGCAAATATCGCCCCAATCCCGGATGATACGATCTGAATCGGTTATAGTGCAGTCCAGTCTCGTGGTCATAGTAATGCCCGGGCCAGCGAAGCACATAATCGACAACATTGCCCGTGGTAGCGTAAATCAGCCCATACGGATCAATCTCGGCGGCCCGCCAAGCCACTCGTCGAGCAGCATCTTCTACCCATTCCGGCAACCCGGCCTGATTGCAGACAACGAAGTACGCTTGCCCCGATTCGGGCGATGCGTCTGCGGCCGGGTAATCGATGAACATGAAAGGCAGGAACGCCTCCTGGTTCACATACAGGTATATCCGTAACTGCCCGTCCGGTCCTTTTTCGGCCGCCAGCCTGTCCCCGTCCCAGTAAAAGTCTGTTTGCCGCCCGTTCATGGCTTTGCAAACCCGGCGGCACAGCCCATCATAGTCCGCCGTCCATATGTCGCCCCGATCGCTCCACTTCACCTGCACCAGCAGATCCATGCTGTCGTAGCGATAGGTCGTGCGACGGTCGTTCTCGCCGATCTGCTCGGCCAGGTGATTGCGGCTGTTGTAGCGAAACGCACCACACGCGGCGGTCGAAAGCCGGTTGCCCTCGGCATAGCGCATCCACTGGCACGTCGGCGTCGACAACAGGTTGCCGCCACGGTCGTATTCGAAATGCCGCACGGACCACCCATCGCGACGCTCGCCGACCAGTCGATGCGCGGCATCGTATTGATACTCTGTGGTGCCGCCCGTGCTATCGATCACACGCCGCAGTTCGCCCATCGCGCTGTACTGGTATTGCACGCAACGGATCTCTGTCGTGCGGCCCTCCGGCCAGGTCAGCCGCCCGGTGCACCGACCGTTTGCATCGAACCCGTACTGCACATTGGTGCGGTTGCCCAAGCGCAGCAGAACCGTGCCGTCCGCTGCGCGCTGAAGCCGATGGATGCCCCCGCTCGGCGTATGAATCACCACATCGCCGGCCGAGCCCGTTTCGTAGCGCACGACGAAGCGCTCGAAGTACGTAGTGCTCGCGAGGCGTCCACCGACGAAGCTGTGCTCGATACCGCATCCATTGCGCTTGTCCCCGGTGCGACGGCCGGCTGCATCGTAAGCCAGCCTGACGTCGAACCTGTCCGTCGATGCGCTCGTGATATTTCCGCGCGCGTCGTATTCATAGGTGTGCTTTTCGCCACTCGCGAGGATGCGCCTCCGGTACAGCCCATTTTCCGCGACCTCGAAGCGCAGCAGCACGTTACCATCACCGTCGCGCTTTTCGATCAGCCGGTCGCCAACATCGTATGCGTAGGTTTCGCGCAGCGTGCCATGGCGTTTGACGCTGGTAATCCGGCTCTTGCGGTCATACGTGTACGCGCTTTCGTTGCCGTTCGCATCGGCGATCGCCTCGATCATCTCCCTGGACGTGTAGCCGTAACGGATCGTGTTGCCGAGCGGATCCGTCTCGCTCGCCCGCAGGTTCCACGACGCAACGTTGTAGCGGTACTCGCAGCCGTCCTTGTCGCGAAGCCGCAGCACATTCCCGGCGGCGTCGTGTTGAAAGCGTTCAGTGTGCCCATATCCGTCGGTGCGGGAGATCACCCGTCCCGCGGCATCGCGTTGTTCGGCTCCCTCGAACGTGGGGGCGTTCCGGGCGAAGACCGTCGCGGCAATTCCCGTTATTTCCGCCGGCAGCAGCACCGTATCGGCCAGATCTGCCTGCTTGACATCCCCCCATTGCAGGCCCAGCGGCGTTCCGGGTACGGTGTGCGCCAACGGATTGGGCAAGACCGGCGCCTCGTCCCGCGTCGGCCAGCGGTTGCCCCAGCGGTCCATCCGTCCGGTGTTGCGCCCGCGCCCGTCATAGAGCCAGCGCATCACGCGTCCGCCCGAATCGATCTCGCGCAGGATGCGGCCGTCGTCGCCGGTCACGCGCTCGGTCGCCCCGCCATACGGATCGACAATGCGTGTCACCGTGCGCGCCTCGTCGTACAGGAAGGTCCATTTGCCACCGTCGGCGCGCGTCACCACCGTGCGGCCCGGCTGATAGTCGAGCGCCACGTGCCACAGCCCGTCCTGGCCGACGCTCTCGATGCAGCGGCCCTCGCTGTCGTACTTGTAGAAGAACGAATAGCCGTTGGCGTCCGTTTCCCGGACCATCCGGCGCTGGCCGTCATACCCGTGCGAAATCACCGCGCCAAGCGGGTCGGCAATAGCCGTGAGGCAGCCGGCCGCGTCATACTCATAGCGCGCGATACACTGCGTGACGCCACTTGAGCCGGTCAGGTGGATCTCCACGATACGACCGAGACTATCGTGGACGAAGTGGATTACCTGTCGGACGTTGCCGCGCTCGTCGGCCTGGCTGATGTTCTGCAGGGCGCCAGTGCTGGCATAGTGAAAGACGCTCCGTACGCCATCGCGAACATGGCTCACGGGCCGGGCCGATGAGCCCGCTTCGCTGTCGCGCTCGAAGCCCAGATTCCCAAGCCCCTCGTGCCACAGCACGAAGTGGTTCGCATCGCGCTGCTCCAATTCGTAGCCCGCAAACACGCCCTCGTAGCGGCCGTCCTTGTTTCTGCGAAACAGGTATTCACGGTGAAGACCATCGACGTATATCGCGCGCGTGCGCCGAAAATGCAGTTCATGCTGGAAGTTGTGACGAAAACCGAAGCCCAGGGCGCCGTTTTCATCGCTCCAGCCACTGCAGTAATAGCGCTCCCATTTGAATGCGGGTGCCGCGCTCGCCTCATAGTCGACGAATTCATTCTCGGCCGTGCCTCTGACCACATCGACCGGATGTCCATCCCTGCACGGGCCGGCTTCTTTCTGCCCAGCCGCTCTTCGGGCTCTGACTTTCTTCCCGATCCCATGCTTGACGCCATGCCACATCACCTGCGAATCCGGCACCGGAAACCCGCCGATCAGCACCGTCTGGTTGCCGTCCATCAGCATGCCCATGCTCGGCTCGATACCCGGATCCTTGCCCATCAGGTTGCTCAGCAGCATCACCCCGAGATCCGCAGCGGTCTGCGCGACCATCATCGCGGCAGCCAGATCCTCCCCTTGCGACACGTCATCGGCTGCGCTCGCCACACCGGCCCCCGGCCCGACCGCCGCATTGCCGACTTTCCATGCCTTGCCCGCACGCCCCATCCAGCGTGCCCGGCTCGTCACCTCGGCGGCCTCGCTCGCGGCTTGCTCGCCTTTCTCCGCAGCGCTCTCCGCTTCTTCGCCGGACTTCCCCGCATGCCCCATCGGATTACAGTGCCGCGTCATGTCGATCCCCATGCGCGCGGCACGCATCCCGCCGATAAACGTATTGCTCGAACCCGTTTGAATGTCGAAATAAGGCGTCAGCCCGCCGCACGTCGGCGCGATGCCGATGTCCTGCACGCGGGCCGCCGGCATGCCGCCGATCAGCACGCTCACGCAGCCACTGCCGATCGTCATGCCCATGCTCTGTAACGGAAGGCCGTTGCTCGGCGGGTGACTGTGTGCATGCGGCGTGCCGAGATGCGGGGCGCCGATGACGGCAGCCGGCATCCCCGGCATCTTGTCGAGCAGTGGTATCTGTGCGATGCCGGTATTGAGCAACTGCGACGGCGCGCCCTGCAACGAAGCGAGCGCATTCACGGCCTCGCTGATGTGATGAAACGCGTTTCCATCCGATGAGAACGTTTGCTTGAACGAGTCATAGGTCGACCGCGCCGTGTCGAGGAGCGCGTCGCACGCGGTGTTCACCTTCGATTCCGATTGCGTCTTGCCGCTCGCAGACGAATCGGATGCGCGTATCAACCGGTTTTCCGAATCACTCATCGCTGTGCCCGTTCATATCCGGCTATCGTGTAAAGCGGCCGCCGCAGCTCCCCGCTGTCGAGCCGCGAAAAGCGGATCCTTTTCCAGCTCGTACGCTTTTGCCTCGGTTTTCAGGCCGGCTTTCGCATACAACGACACGAGCCGATCGAGCATGTTGCAGCGTTGCCGTTCGCAGCCAAACTGCTCGCACAACCCCTTAGCATCGATCCAGCTCTTCGCGGCCTCGGCCGCCTTGTCGCACGCGAGCAGCGCGACGCCGGCCTTCTCCATCGCCTCGATCTTCGTATGCACGAGCATCAACCTGCCGGCAGCGCCACTCGCCAGATCGAAATAGACTGCAGCCTTCGCATGCTCGCCGAGCGCATTGCAGCAATTGCCGACCGCCATCAGCGAATTGAGCACGACGAGCAGATTGCGGCCGTCGAGCGCCGCCGGCAGTGACCGCACATACCACTCCTTCGCGTCGCGCTGCGATCCCTGACGCAACGCCACGTCACCCAGGCCGTGCAACGCCACTGCGCAGCCCGTCGCATCCTGTCGCTCGGCATGAAACGCAAAGAGCGCGTGATATTTGCGCTGCGCGTCCGGCAGCCTGCCGTGCGCGAGGTCGATCGCCGCGATCTGCATCAACGCCCCCATGCGCTGCGCGATCGGCTGCGCCGCATCGTTTGCGACGTCGACCAGGTTGCGGGTCGCTTTCTCGGACGAGAAGTCCACGGGAAGTATCAATACATGCTCCGCCTTTCTCTCTCGAGCAAGCGGAATCAGGCAAGGATGATTTCGATCGTCGCGGATGCAGAAGCGATGCCCTTCCATCCAGTCTTCGTAACCGTTCAGCGCCAGCAAGTGCAGCACCATCTTCGCGAAGCCGCCGGCATCGGCGATCGACGACGGTAACCATGCCCAAACGACTTTCGCACCTTCCGGCACCAACCCGCGAACGTGCATGACGGCGTCACGCAGCCGATCCGCGAGCGCCCGCCTCGGGTCGATGCACGTCAGTGGCAATGACGGCCAGCGCGTTTCGCCGCGTTCGACACGCGCCCGGTTCTCTTCGTCGATCTGACGGGCGAGCACCTCCATGCACTGCTGCAGGTACGCGTCGACCGCGTCGCATGGGAACGGAAAGGTCAGGAAAATCGCATCGCCGACTCGCTGATCGAGCGATTGCAGCATCTTCAGCACGGGCACGACGTCGTTGTCGGTCATCTCGAGCAGCAGCGTCGGATCGTCGGGCTGCTCGACGAATGCTTCGATCGACGATTCGATGGCGGCGAACTCGCGATGCATGACGGCGCGCTTCCTTGTCAGTTCAACCGGACATACCGGCTTCGCACGACGGTGTCCGCTTCCGTCCGGATGTCGACACCGCCACGGCCGCCTTCGAGTTCGAGCGTCTGCGCGCTCAGCCGCAGCTTGCCGGCGACTTCGATATTCACGTTCCGGTTCAGCAACGTCACGACCGGTCCGTCCGGCGACGCACGCACCTGCAACAGCGGACAACCCGACGCATCCGACACCTGCACGCATTTGTCCGGTTCGAGCGCCAGTGCGACGGCCGGCTCGACGACCGGCTCGACCGGCTCGCCGCAGCCTGCCCGCTTCAGCGAACCGGAGACCAGATACCCGGGCCAGTTCGCCGGCGACTGCAACAACACGCGATCGCCGATGCCCGGTTTCACGCCATCCAGACATTCGAGCCAACGCTCGCACGTGTTGCCGTCCTGCACCGACCATTTCACGCGAACCCGCCCCATCGCATCGGGATGGTGCGTATCCGTCACCTCGCCGATCAGCGGCGACGACTCGTTACGTTCGACCGCCGGGGAAGGATCCGGCACCGCATCGTTCTCGAACAGCCGGCGCAATGCCTTGACGGTGTCCGCTTCAAGCGCCTCGTCGATCGTCATCTGCTCCGCTTCGTTCTCCATCGAACGTCTCCTATGCGTCAAATGCAACCAGGGATCCGGCAAGCGGCCGTCGACACCCGGCCACTACGTCGCAATCAATTGATATGGGCAATCGTCCCCTGGATCGTCACGCCCGAACCGTCGAGCGTGACGGAGCCGCCCTTCGTCGAGAGGACGATCTTCGTCGCCGTGACATTGACTTCACAACTGTCCGTGCCGTTATCGATATAGATCTTCGGCGCCTGCAGACTCGCCGTCGCCTTGCCTGCAAGCTTGAGATCGTCCTCGCCGTAGATCTTGACTCCTTGATTAAGGCCGGAGATGTCCACGCCCTTGCCATCTCCGGCGATACTCACGCCGCCGACGCGACCTACGATACCGACACCGAGATCGCTACCCGTCCCGTCAATGGATACGCCGACTTTTTCCTTGTTGATCGATACAACGCTCTTTTCGACGCCCATCACGACACAATCGCATGCGACCATCGACGCGACCTTCGCAACTTCGACCGCATAGTTTCCCGCCTTGACTAGCGCGGCATACGAGCCCGCGCCGACGACATGCGTGCTGTCTCCCTGGACGAAAACGTCGTGCTTGCCGCTCGCCACCGCCAGGCTGTGATTGCCTTTCGCAACGGTATGCGTACTGTCGCCTTCAATGGACACGCTGCGATTCCCTCCCACGCCATGCGTCTCATTCCCCCTGATCTGCGCAACCCGATGCTGCCCGATGTTCACCGTCTCGTTCAATCCGACGCTCCTTTGCCGGTTGTTCTTCACCTGCATCGTCTCGTCGTTACCGACCGTATGCGTGTGGTCGTGCCCGACCGACAGCGTGTGATCCAGCTCGGTCTCCGCATCGAAGTTGCGTTCCGCATGCATCCACAGCTGCTCCGCGCCCTTGCGGTCCTCGAAGCGCATCGCATTCGCGTGTTCGGTGGTGCCACCCGGTGTCGAACGCGACAGGATCCCGCTTTGCGTCGCGCTCGCCGGCAGCCCCCACGGCGGCGTCCGCTCGCCGTTATACACGCGCCCGGTCACGATCGGATAGTCGGGATCGCCGTTCAGGAAATCCACGATGACCTCGTCTCCCACGCGCGGAATCTGGACGCCCCCGAACCCGCTGCCCGCCCATGGGTTCGACACCCGGATCCAGCACGATGAGTTCTGGTCGCGCTGCCCGTACCGGTCCCACTGGAACTGCAGCTTCACGCGCCCATACTGGTCGGTCCAGATCTCTTGTCCCGGCGGGCCGACCACGACCGCGGTCTGCGGGCCGCTGGTGCGGGGTCGGGGCGTCACGCGCTGCGAACGGTACGGCAGGCTGGTCGGCTGCGCGACGAGCTGCGTGTCGTGCATCACCTCGTCGTCACTACCGCTCGCGTACACGTTTTCCTGGAAGCGGTAGCTGCATCGAACCACCAGATACTCGCGGTTCTGATCGTCGCGCGGACAGTTCTTCAGCGTGAACAGATACCCCGGCGCGACGCCGCGGACATTCGTGTGTCCGGCCGCGCGCTCATGTTCGGACTGCAGTTCCTCGAGCCTCACGCGGTTGTATCGCTCGCCGTGCGCGTCGTCGCGATATCCGCCCGGCCATTCGTAGACCGGCAGGCTGTCATGGCTGTGCCCGCGAGGATCGGCCCGGCGCACCGACAAATCGGCTCGCGGTTTCGTGAAATCGTAGTCGTCGGCCTCGTGCCGCCCCGCGTTGATTTCTTTCGCAGGCACCCAGGTATCAATATGTTCTTCATCGGCGATCGTTGCCCGGTCGTGACCGAGGTACGGGATGCTTGCGTATCCCGGCAACGGATGGTGCGACGACATCGCGTCGCACAGCACCAGCGTGTGCTTGCCGGATGCATGCTCGAAGTAATAGTAGATGCCCTCATGCTCGATCAGCCGCGAGACGAAATCCGCGTCGGTCTCGTTGTACTGGACGCAATACTCGCGCGGCGCATAGCTGTCGGTCAGCCTGTTCTCGATCTGGAAGCCATACGGCGCGAGCGTCTCCTGAACGATCTCCGGCACACTGCGCATCTGGTAGATCCGGCAATCCGCGCGGCGCGTCGCGAGCCACAACCACGGCCGCACGACGAGTTCGTAACGGTAGTGGCGCGCGGCATCGCGTCCGGCAAGCGACGCCCGCGCGATCACGCCGTTCAGGTAGCGCGTCGCGCCGCCCTGCTCCTCGATATGCACGGTGACCGACTGGCCCAGTAGCGCTTGCAGCGACAGACTATGACTGTCGGCGAGCGCGTCGATGCGAAACTCGAACATCCGGCCGAGCTCCTCGTCGCCGCACAAGCTGCGGAACTTCAATTGGTCTCCCAGCGGACTGTCCAACGTAAAGATGCGTGACACGGATGCGTCTCCTGGTTCAGCTGGTTCAGCTGGTTCAGCTGGTTCAATCAAGGCTGCGCGTCGGCAGCGCAATCCTTCGTATCGCGCTGCGCCGGCCGGATCGTGGCGTGATCGATGACGACATCGCTCGCCGGCGTGCTGCCGCACCGCGTGCCGAGCCATGTGCTACGGCCGAGCCCTTCCTCACGGCCCAGCGTCAGCGCGGGTACGTGATCGGGCGCAAGCTCCAGTTGCAGCTCCCATGCGAACTCGGCGCCAATGTATTCGCGAACCCAGTGCGCCGCGCGCGCCGCATTTCTACCGCCGGGCAGGAACATGCGATACGTACCGAGCGGCATAGGCCCGAGCACGATGCGAAAGCGCGACTGGGCGTCGCGTACCGCGCGGCCGAGCACGGCGCCATCGCCGAGGCGTTGCGTGGGCGCCGTCGCGTGCAGCGTCGTACGCAGCGGTGCGCCGATCAGCGCCCAGTGCACGACGTGTTCGACGATGCGCACCGGCACACCAAACTCGCGCCGCAGAATCTGGACGAGGCCTTCCGGATTGCGCGTCTGCCGCACCCAGTGGCCTGCCTGGAAATACTGCGCGTGCGCGGGGCCGCGGGTCTCGACGGGGTCGACCGCGCGTCCGATCAGACTCGCGACATACTGGTCGAAGCGCGATCGCCCCGGCCGGTCATGCCCAGCCACCGGCTGCGCATCGGCCCACGCGCGATAGAACAGCAGGATCAGCCGGTGATGGAACCAGTCGGCGAAACCGGACATCGTGCGATCGTCGAACGCATTCGCCCGTTCGTGGGCGTATTCGGTCAGATGATGTGGCAGGGGCCCGTTCGGCCCGAACAGTCCGAAGCCGTGAATCGTCACGCGCGGCACGGCGCCTGCCTCGCGCACCGCAGCGATCATCGACGCAGCGAACGCAAGCGACGGCTCCTGGCCAAGCCGCAACGGCTCGTCGCGCGGGTGCGTGGCCCGTCCGAGCGGCGCCGCGTGCTGGGACAATGCGTCGAGCCAGCGCAGTGCATTGAACAGATCGTGCTCCTCGGGCGCGGCGCGCAAGCGCGCCCAATACGCGTCGTATCGCGCCGCGGCGCTCGCCAGCGGATCGCGGTGCGTCATATTGCCGGCCTCCGCCCAACACGTGCGGGCCATTGCGCGAGTTCGCCACGCTGAACCGAATGCAACGCGAACTCGGTGAACGCGTTGATCGACGCATGCCGGGCAAAAAACTGTTCGAGCACCGCGCCGAGCAGGTAGGGGCTATCACCGGCGAATGCCTGCTCGTCGACGGTCAGCGTCACGCGCACGCCACGGCCAAACACAATGGGGCCGCACTCCGGCAGCCGGCGATAAACCGGTTCGCAAGCGAGCCGCTGCAGTGCCCCGGTCTGCTTGCGCGTCGCCGTGTCTCCCTGTTGCGCATACAGTCCCAGCAGTTCGCGCAGCGCGCGCGCACCGGCGTCATCGTCGATATCGGTCAAAGGCTGATAGTTCAGCCCGAGGTGGCTGATGAGCCGCCACGCCGCCGCGTCCTGCGCGAGCGGCGGCCGCGGGCGCGAGGGTCCGCGCAACACCTTGATGCGCGCGAGCGGCGCGGAGATCTTCGGCGTGAAATCGCTCGCCGAGCCGAGCGGCAGCAGGAGCGGCAGATCCCGGTTCGTACACAGGGTGTCGGCGGAAAGGTGCCGCACGCGTTCGTCGAACGGTGCCTGCTGCCGGTCGACGAGCGAAACGAACACTTCCGTTCCGGGGTAGCTGGTGCGCGCGCCGTTGGCTCGCATCTGTGCGGATGCAACACGCCCCTCGCGCCGGATCGAGTAGTACGCACCTGACTCGCCACTGTCGCCGCCGTACGATGCGTAGAACGGACGGAAGTCGCAATCGCCTGCGTCGCCGATGCGATGCCCCGTGACGCGCGTCACCGCGTACACCTCGTGATCGAGCGGCCGCACGCGGTCGACGACCAGATGATATTCGTGGGTGCGCGGCGTAACCGGAATGCGGTCGGTGCGCTTCGCAAACAGATTGACCGCCGGTGTGCAGTTCAACGCCAGATGCCGCGTATCGACCTCGGATGCGAGCGCCGCGTCATCCCGGTCGAGCAGCAGCGTCAACTCGAATGCACTGCCGCCGCATTGTGCGAGTGCGCGCCGCAGGCCGCTTACGCTGAAAAACAGATAGCGTGCGGGGAACGCGAAGTATTCCTGAAGGAGCCGGTAACCTTCGAACATCCGGCCGTCGTTCGGCAGCATCGCTTGCGACGGATGGAATCCCTCGTGCGCGATCGCATCTGCGTCGAGGGCCACGGCGTTGCGTGCGGCATCGCCCGGCGCATGCACGATGGCGCCGGCCACGTGAGCGGTCAGCAGCTCGACAAGCCGCGCAGCCTGAGACTCCGGGCCCGACAGGTAGAACGTCAACTGATCCAGCGGCAACTGGTTCGCCAGCGCGCCGGCCGTCACCTCGATCCGGATGCGCAGCGCGGCGCGCGCGCGCCGTCTTAGCGCACCAGCCGGCAGATCAATCGGAACGCCGGTCATCTGCACCGCGGTAATCGCGAGCGGCCACAGCACGAGATCATGCGCCGTGCGGAATTCGCACGGCGTCACTTCGCCGCTCGCGACCTTCGCCTGCAGCGCGGTGCCGGCCGGCACCGCAAAGCCTCGCACGAGACTGCCTTCGTTCTGATCCGGTGTCATCTGCACGATCGCCATCGCCGGCATCGGCGCGAGCGCGTTCGGATAGACGACATCGAGCAGGCGCTGCGAAAAGCGCGGAAACTCCGCATCCATCTTCATCTGCACGCGCGCAGTCAGAAAGCAGAATCCTTCGAGCAGCCGTTCGACATAGGGGTCGGCGACGTCGATACCATGCATCCCGAGGCGACCGGCGATCTTCGGAAACTGCTGTGCGAATTCGGCGCCGAGCTGCCGCAGATAGGTCAGTTCCCGGTTGTAGTAGTCAAGAAATCGCTCGTCCATGCGCTACACCCCCGTGCACTCCCTGACCGACACGACGCCCGATTCGAGATCGAGATCGGACAGCAGCAGAATCTCGAGCGGGTACGGCACCGACCACAGCCTTGCGTGAATCTCCAGCGTCAGCCTGTTCTGATGGTTCGCCCCGCGCGGATCCGTCACGCAACGCACGTCGACGCTGTCGGCGCAGAATCGCGGCTCGAAGTGCACGAGCGCATCGCGAATCCAGCGCTCGAGCGCTGCGTGGTCGATGCTGGACATCTGCATGCCGGCAAGCGGAGGAACGCCGTAATTGACAACCGAACGCACCACTTCCGGATGTGCCGCCGGATCGATCCCGTCCTGCATGTTCGCTGTATTGAACAGCCAGGACAGGTCGCGCAGCACCGCGGCGCGCAGCTTGCGCTCATCGATCCAGTGCGCCGGCAAAGCTTCCTTGCGTTCGCGGGGCGCCGCATCGGTGAGCCGGTCGAGCAGCGCGGGCTGCAGCCGGTCACGCGCGCTGTGCCGCCGTGAGCCGGGCGGACGGTTCATCGGTTGACCATCGGTTTCGAGCATCGTCGCTGCCTCCCAGCTACATTTCCTTGTTCTTCTTGATGTCCCACCCCATCGTCACCTCGGCCCCCTTGCCGCCGTTCGCGTTCTGTTCCCAGTACTGCTTCTTGACGCGCGCGGCCTGAAACGCATAGCTCATCAGCAACCGGTCCGCCGCGTCGGCCGGGTCGGTGCCGGCAACCTGCGCGGAGGTGACGAGCACCTCTTCGAGCGTCACCCGTGAGAACTCGATCTGCGTGCCGCCGGTCTTGCACGAGGAAATCTCGACCTTGTCGAGATGCTTGCCGCTCGCGCAGCACTTGATGATCGCCGGCGCCGCCTTGTCCATGTAGGCGATCACGGACAGATCATTGAAGCTGGCCTTGCCGGTGCCGCCACCACCGCCCACTGCCATCGCCGCGGGCTGGCTCGCGCCCCACGAGAACGACTGGATATCGGTCCATCCCTGATGTTGCTCGTCGGCCGACTCGCCTGTCGTGCCACCGACCTTCATGAACATTGCCACCGCCATCACACCCTCCAATTGAAATAAGCGCCACGTATCAGCGATCCACCGTCTTGACCGACGGCAGCTTTGCAACGAGCCGTAACGACACCGTCAACCCTTCGAGCTGATAGTGCGGACGCAGGAAGAACTTCGCCGCGTAGTAGCCAGGGTTGTCCTCGACGTCCTCGACGACGACCTGGGCGGCCGCGAGCGGCTTGCTCGCCTTGGTCTGCTGCGATGAATTCACGGGGTCGCCGTCGACGTAGTTCATGATCCAATCGTTCATCCATCGCTCCATGTCGCTGCGCTCATGAAAAGAGCCGATCTTGTCGCGCACAATGCACTTCAGGTAATGCGCGAAGCGGCAGCACGCGAACAGATACGGCAGCCGGCCGGACAGGCGCGCGTTGGCCGACGCATCGGGATCATGATATTCGGCGCTGTTCAGCAGCGACTGCGCGCCGATGAATGCGGCAATATCGGAGTTCTTGCGATGCACGAGCGGCATCAGTCCATTTTTCGCGAGTTCCGCTTCACGCCGGTCGCTGATCGCGATCTCGGTCGGACATTTCATGTCGATGCCGCCGTCGTCGGTCGGAAACGTGTGGCATGGCAGGTTTTCGACGATGCCGCCCGACTCGACGCCGCGAATCGACGAACACCAGCCGTACAGCTTGAACGAACGGTTGATATTCGCGGCCATCGCGTAGGCGGCATTGGCCCACGTATAGCGGTCATGCCGCGCGCCGTCGGTTTCCTCCTCGAAGTCGAATTCGTCGACGGGATCGGTGCGCGCGCCATACGGCAGGCGTGCAAGAAAGCGCGGCATCGCGAGACCGAGATAGCGCGCATCCTCCGACTCGCGCAAGCTGCGCCACGCGGCGTATTCGGTGTTCTGGAAGATCTTCGTCAGGTCGCGCGGATCCGATAGCTGCTGCCACGACTCCATCTGCATCAACGCGGGAGACACCCCGCCGATGAAAGGCGCATGCGCCGCCGCGGAGATTTTCGCGAGCTCGCCGAGCATCTCGACATCCGGTGGGGAATGGTCGAAATGGTAGTCGCCGATCAGGCAGCCGAACGGCTCGCCGCCCAACTGTCCGTACTCGTCTTCATAGACCTTCTTGAACAGCGGACTCTGGTCCCACGCGACGCCCTTGTGGCGCTTGAGCATGCGCGCGACTTCCCGTTTGCTCGCCGGCAGCACGCGGATTTTCAGCAGCTCGTCGGTTTCGGTGTGATTCACCAGATAATGCAGGCCACGCCAGGCGCCCTCGATCTGCTGAAATTCCGGGTGGTGCAGGATCTGATTGATCTGCTCACCCAGCTTCCCGTCGATTTCGCCGATCAACTGCGCAATCGCGTCATAGGCATCGGACGACAGCATGGCCGTGTTCTCGAGGGCCTGATGGGCGAGCGTGCGCACCGCGCGTTGCACCGCGTTGCGCGCCTGCTCGGTCTTCGGTTTGACTTCCGCGTCGAGCAGCGCGGAAAACCGTTCGTCCGTCAGCGTCGCTTCAACCACCTGCGTCAGTGTCGTCGGTGCGCTCCTATTCATGATCTTCTCCTCCTTCAAGACGCGGGGCCTCGCCGGCCTGCGGCGTCGCGCCGCTCGCACCCGTTCCAGCAAGGGCCGCAAGCAAGGCGGGATTCGCGAGCGCCCGCGCGATCAGCTGCTCCGCGCCGCGCTTGCCGTCGATATACGACAGCAGGTTCGCGAGCTCGGTGCGTGCCTCGAGCAGTCGCCGCAGAGGTTCGACGTGACGCGCGAGCGCCGCCGGCGCGAAGTCGTCCATGCTTTGAAACGCGATGTCGACCTTCAGCTTGCCGTCGCCGGTCAACGTGTTATCCACCTCGAGCGACAGCGCCGGGGCGAGCGCCTTCATGCGCTCGTCGAAACTGTCGACGTCGATCTCCATGAACTTGCGCTCAGCGAGATCGGGCAGCGGCGTGGCCCGATGTCCGGCCAGATCGGCCAGCACGCCCATCACGAACGGCAGCTGCACCTTCTGCTGCGCACCGTAGAGTTCGACGTCGTATTCGATCTGGACCCGAGGCGCGCGATTGCGCGCAATCTGTTTCTGTCCGCTGGATGAAAGTTTCTGACGTGACATTCGCTCATGCTCCCCGCGCACCCTATGTGCGCTGATCCTGGTTCAACGGTAAGGGGCATGCGACCATTCGCCGGCATCGCACGCCCTGCTCTACGCATCCGTGCGCCGCCCGCTCAACAGCTCGACCTGTTGCAGACTTTCCGGCGCAATGTCTCTGACGATCTCGTAGAAATCGAGCGTCAGTAGACGCTGCACGCGGCGCAGCAGCAGCGGCGCCGGATGGCTCCGCTCGTGGTCCTCGAAATAGCGGCACATCTTGTCGAGCACGAGCGCGACGTCGGCCAGGTTCGTGAACTCGACGTCACGCCACATGTGCGGCGGCGGCACGGCGGATGCGCCATTGCCGCCGTTGCTGCGATCGGCGTGATGAACCTGGCCGGCATCGGCGTCGCCGTGCGCGGATGCGTCACGTTGCGCAACACCAGCGTCATGCGCGTCGGCTCCCGGCGGTTCGCCCACCTCGTGGCAGATGCGCCGCAGCGCCAGTTCGCAACGGCTCGGCTCGGGCATCCATTGAGGGCCGAGCCGAACCGTCACGCTGGCGCGAATCGCATCGAGACCGTCGAGCACGGCATGCGCGGCAAGCCACTCGCGCCCGCCTTCGTCCCGCGATCGTTCCAGTTCGCGCTTCAGGCGCTCGGAACCGCCTGGATAATGAGCCGCATCGAGCGCGCGGCCGTCGAGCACGTCGGCAACCTCGCGCACACTGAGCGCGCCGGCGAGCGACTGCTCGCGCGCGGACCCAGCGCAAGCATGCGCACCGATGAGTTCGGCGAGCGCGTTCATGCGCGGCGCCGGGTCGGCCTCGCCGTCGACGGACAGCGCCGGATGCAGATCGTCCCAGTAATCGTCGAGCCATGTCCGGACAAGCGTCAGCCCATCCGCGTAACCTTCGAGACCGCGAGCGTCGATCCACGCACGCACCAGCGGCGGCACGATGCGCAGATCCCTCGTGCGCGCGAGCAGCGACTGCGCGAGGCGTTCGACTTCGGTCCAGTCCGGTGCCTCGGCCGCGATGACCGTCGCGCCGTACTGCTGCTCGGGCCGGCCCGCCGCGCACTGGTGCAGCCGCAGAAAGTCGGCGTCGTACTCGAGATCGGGCCCGCATCGCGAGTTCGTATCGACGGGGGCAAGAAAGCGCTCAATCATGTCGATGATTTCCTGCGCAAGGCGCATGCGCCCACGCGAAAGGTGATATCGCCGGTCATTCGAACGTGTAGCTGATGCTGACCGGTCCGCCGCCGGCATCGAGCCGGACCGTGCGCCGCATCGGCGGCAACTCGCCGTTGCGAATTTCGATGTCGTACGTACCGGGCGCAAGCGTGAGCGTCTTCAGCGGCGGACTGACGCCGCGCTTGACACCTCCGACGTAGACTTCGCCCCACGGATAGACCTGGAGCCGAACTGCCACGAGCTTTGCCATCTTGCGATCGTCGCCGGCGGCAACACCCCGCGCGGCGCTCTGCCCGGACGCGTCGGCAGCGGATGCGGTCTGCGCGTCGGCTGCGATCGAAGCGGATGCGGTCTGCGCGTCGGCCGTGATCGCAGCGGATGCCGCCTGTGCGTCGGCCGTGATCGAGTCCGGCGCCGACGCAGCCGTGGCGGGAGCGGCAGCCGCATTCGCCGGTTTAACCGGCTCGCGAGGCGTGGACCCACCCGCGCCGGACGCTTGCACCGCCCGCGGCGGCTCGACCGGAGCGGCCTGTGCCAGGGGCGGCGCCGGCTCGCGCGGAACGACCACAACAGGCGCGTGAACCTCGGGCGGCGCCGTCGCGGCAAAGCGCTGTTCCGGGGCCTGTATGGCGAACTGCAGCAATTTGAAGGTGCCGACGCATGCTGCAACGATCAGGACCAGCGCACCCGCAATCGCGTAGGGACGGCGGGCGCCTGCGCGCTGCGCGCCGCGCGCGGACGCCCATCCCCGCAATGCGGCGACCAGCGTATGCAACGCGCTAGCAAGCTGCGCGACGCCCGGGATCGAGCGCCGCTGCGTTCCGGCACTGCGCCCAGGCGCACCGGCAAGCGGCTCGCTGCCGTCGGGGGTGCCGTGGACGCCGCGTCGATGATCATCCTGCTGACCCTCTGCAGCCGGCCGGCTCTGCGGGACCTCCGGTGTTCCGGCGATGAGGCTCGCTTCCGCATTGCTGCCCGACGCGTCGTTGAGCAGCCCCGTCGCACCGTGAATCACCGCTCCGCTTTGGTCTTTGTCGTCCTTATGAGGCGCGTCTGACGGGGGTGACGGGGGTGACGGGCGTGACGATTCGCCTGCGAAAGACGGCCGCGGGACGCCCGGCAAATCATCGACGCCCGGGCGCGCTTCATCCGCTTGCGCCGCCGCTGTCGCGGCGCCGGCAGCCGTGTCCCGCTGCGTGCCTTCCGGCATCGCCGCGGCCGCACTCGGTCCTTGCGAGCGATCGCCCACGATATACATCCCCGCACCCGCTTCGCGCAGTCCCAGCAACTGTGCGAACGCCGCCACGGAGTCCGGACGGTCGGCGATGCGCAACTGCAATGCATGGTCGATCGCCTCCAGAAACGTTCGGCTGTATCGTTCACGGCCGGGAAATTCACGCGATGCCAGCGGCTGCCAGGTATCCTGAATGCTGCGCACGACGGCGGCGCTTGGCGGCTCGCCGACGATCATCGCGTGGACCAGCGCGCCGAGCGAATAGATATCGGTCCACGGCCCTTGCACGAATGCGGGGTCGTCCGTGTACTGCTCGATCGGCGCATAGCCGGGCTTGAGCATCACCGAGGTTTCGTCGACGGCGTCGCCGATCGATTTGCGCGCCGCCCCGAAGTCGAGCAGCACGGGTTTGCCGTCGGACCTGATCAGCACATTGTCGAGCGAAATGTCGCGGTGAAAGCATTGCGCGCGATGCAGTGTGCCAAGCGCGCCGAGCAATGCGGCAAGCAGGCTCATCAGCTCTGCTTCACTCATCGGCGCGCGCGTCGCCGCGCGTTGCTTCAACGTCTGCCCTTCGTAAAACGGCATCACCATGTAAGCAGTGCCATGGCTTTGCCAGAACTGCAGCACCTTCACCAGATCAGGATGATCGAATTGCGCGAGCAGCCTCGCCTCGTTCAGGAATGCGGCGCGTCCCGAGTCGAACGCCTGGGCAAAGCGGTCCGCGCGCAGGCATACGGTGAAATCGCCGCCACGCCGCGCGAGCAGCGAGGGCATGTATTCCTTGACGGCGACCGTACGCTGCAACGTGCGATCGAACGCCCGATAGACGATGCCGAAACCGCCGATCCCCAGCACCGAGTCCAGTTCGAATTCGCCAAGCCGGTGCCCGATCGGCAGCGGCCGCGATCCGCCGGCCGGCTCCTCATCGGAAGCAGCCGTCATGCGCTCTTTAAACAACGGGTCCATCATCCACGACCTCTCGTCAATACTGCCTGGGGCAAACGCGCAGGAATGCCGCCACGCGTCGCCGCCGCGTCAATACATATCGCGCGGCGGCACGCCGAAAAGCGTCTGAAACAGCCGCGCATCGAACCTGCCGGTATGCGCGTGCGTTTTCGGCAGCACGTCGTCTGCCTGATAGGTCCACCAGAAGCTCGTCATTCCGTGCGGGTCGAAGTACTCGGCCAGGTTGGGCCAGCCTGCCGCGTGTTCAGTCGCGCGTGCTGCACCGCCTGGCTGCGCCACGCTATTCCGTTCCGCGAAGGCCTCTGTGTCGCGCGGCAGCCGTACGCGGCTCAACGCCAGATCGAGTTCCTCGGGCCCCTGTGCATCGCGAACGGCGTCGAGCAGCGCCGCCCCGACCTGCGGGAAAAAACCGCCGGCCGACGCGGTCGTGTGGCTCGAATAGCCGGCCGCGTCCAGTGCAAGCGTCGCGATGACCGGGTAATAGCGACCGACGCGGTCACAACTCGGTGCGAGGCTGCCGAGCTGAACACAGTCGGCGCCGGCACCGGCCGGGATCACGAAATTCCACACTGGCGCAATCGCGAAATAGCGGCTCAGTCCGTCCGGCGCGTCCTGGCGGAGCGCGGCCATCCCCTGCTGAATCCAGCGGTCCCACCATGCGGCGAGCCCCGCGGACAGCCCGCGGTTGACGAAGTCGCCCGCCCCGGGGACCTTCCCGTACCAGCCGGGCCACAACACGTGGCCGTTCGCCTCTGCGATCCTCATGACTTGCCCGGACACGTGAACGACTCCATTTGCCCCAGACGGAACGGGTTGTGCACCGAATCCGCGGTGAGCTCGACCTTGAACTGCTTGCCGTCCACCGCAAAGCTGGCGATCAGTTCCTCAGGTGCGTGCCCCTGCTCGAGCCGCGCGTGATCGAACAGGCGATACAGTGCCCAGGGCCCATCCGCCACCCATCCATCGGTCGTACCCGACTGCTCGACGACCTGCAGCCGAACCTGGTTGCTGCCTCCCGACGCCGGCCATTGCACGGTGACCGGCGCTTGCGGACCGTGCGCGTAGCGCACGCTCTGACCGCCCACATCGAGCGCCCACTCGGATATCGCCGGATCCATGTCCAGCGGCTTGATCTGCACCTTCACGCCGGGATCGTGAGCGCCGCCGGCAAAGAACACATCGCGGATCACGGCCGCCTTCTCGAACGACGCGAGGAACGGCGCCGCATTTCCCTCTGCATTGCCATCGCCCGGCGCCGTATTGAACCGCCACGGGCGAGTGGCCGTATCGACGTGACCTTGCAGGTTCTTGCGGAAGAAATCGTCCATCAGTCCGGCCGGCGCGAATAGCTGCGCGAAGTCGCCAAGCGCGACATCGCGCGACGAGCCGTGCGCAAACGGATAGCGCCCCGCGATCGCCTGGCGGCAAAAGTCGCCGATGTCGGCCGACGCGCTGCGGGCGATATTGCGCTGCGCGAGCGACGCCACGCTGCCGTTCGCGGCATCGGCCAGCTCGCCGAGCATCTGCCTGAACGGCGCGGGCATGCGGCCAGCCTGTGCGCGCACCTTGTCCGGCACATCGGACGGCGGCGGCATCCCGCCGCTGCGCAACGCGGAGTCGGTCGCGCTCAAGTACGTGTAAAGCTCGTCGATCAGTTTCAGCGCGGCGTCGATCGGCGCGGAATCCTGGCGTTCGCTGCTGTGCGCGAACTGCCGCAAGCCGGCAAAGTGGTTGTCGACCACGGCCTCCGGCTTGTCGGTGGGCACCGGCGCGCCATCGCTCGCCGGCGCATCTGCAAAGATTCCAGCCAGCGCGTGGCGCGCGCTGTCCACCTTGTCCTGCGCGCGGTCCGCGAGTCCCGCGCCAGCCGTGCCCGCTTCGCTGCGGGTTAGTGCAGTCTGGCGCGCGGCTGCGTCGATGAGCCGTGTCAGCGGCGAATCCGGCGCCGACAGCACCCGCGCGGCCTGAATGCTCTGGGCCAGCGAATCGCCGGTTTGCAGACGGATGTCACCCAGATACGCATCCCACTCGCGCACGTAGTCATTCAGGTAGAGCGAGCGGATATCGCGTGACCACGACTCCCCCGCAGCGCGATTCGGCACTTCGGATTCTTTCAGATTGAGCACCCACTTTTCTTCCGCCGCGAATGCATCGATCGAATCGTCCAGCCGCTTGTCGAAGACGTCCCAGTAGCCTCGATACGTGTACAGCCCGGGCAGCCCGTCGTTCAGGCTCTGGCCGCTCGCTCGCCGGAACACCAGCGCGGCCGACGGTCCCGCGGCGTGCGCGACATCGAAGCCATACGACGCGGTACTGGTCCGCAGCGTGTGCGTGAGCTGCGCATAGAGCCGCTGCGCGAAGGTGAGCCGCTGCAACCGGTCGCGGGTATCGGCGACGAGCCGCTCGTCCATCGCGAACGGCGACAGCACGACGCGGTCCGCGAACAGGCTGTCCAGATGGGCGCTCAACGCCGCACGTTGCGCGGCGGCCAGCGGCCGCGGCAACGAGCGCTCGAATTCGAGGTCGAGCACGGCCTGCACGAAGGCGGGGTCGTAGTGCGCGCTGTCGTAGAGCATCAGATAGGCCTTGAGCGCTGCATAGGCGAACGCGGGATCGTCCTGACGCGCGTCCCGCAGCGTCTGTTCGAGACGCCGTGCCGCGAGCGGCAGCAACAACTCGTCAAGCGCACGGTGATAGACGCCGCTCGCCGCTGCCTGCGTCTTGTCGCCCTGAAACAGCCCCCAGCGATACGCAAGCGGCGGCGACGCGGGATCGACGCGATCGGTTCGCGCCAATCCCCTCAGTTCGTCGAGCACCGGCAGCACCTGCCCCATGCCGGCGGCATCGGTAATCGACGTGCGCTGCAACTGCCTGTCGAGTACGCTCACGCGCTCACTCATCTGCTGGAGATAGTCGCTGTTGTTCGCGTAGCTGCGTATCCACAGCGCAAGCGCGACGCACAGCAACACGGCCGCCGCGCCATAGCCCGCGACGCTCAGCACGCGTTGCCGCCTGTGCCACCGCAGGTTCATGCCGGCGAGCGACGTCTCGCTGAAGATGAGCGCCTGCAGCAGATCTGTCAGGAAAAAACTGCGCCCGTTCGCCCCGCTGTGGGTGGCGGGCGGCACGCCCTCGATCTGCAGAAACCGCTTGATGCCGCCCATCACGCGGTCGAACACCGTGCCTTCCTGGGTCCCGCTCGTCAGATAGACGCCGCGCAACAGCGGAAGCGAGTCGAACTTCGACTGCGAGAACACCTCTGCGATCAGTTGCCCGAGTACGTCTTGCAGCAACGCGAACTGCTGCGGCAACGAATAGATCAGCTCACGCTGGCGCACGTCGGATTCAGCCGCCAGCAACTCCGGCAGCGCGTCGTTCAGGCGCCGGTGCAGCAACTGGTACTCGTGATCGAAAGCCGCGCGCAGATCGAAGTCCGGCTTGCGGGTCTCGTCGAGCCGGAAAGTGAAGCCCCAAACCTGAGCCCGTTGCGCGCGCCCGAGCGCGGCGAAATACTCGGCGAAGCCGGCGAGCAGGTCGGCCTTGGTCACCAGCACGTAGACGGGAAACTGGATGCCCAGTTGTTCGCGCAATTCCTGAAGCCGCTTGCGCAGCGACATCGCGTGCTCGGTGCGCTGCGTATCGGAGGCGCCGAGCAGGTCCGCGACGCTGATCGTCAGCAGCGCGCCATTGAGCGGCTGGCGCGGCCGATACTTCCTGAGCAGGCCGACGAAGCCCCGCCACTCCTGCTCGTCCAGCGCGCGATTGCTCTCGTGCGTGGTGTAGCGTCCGGCCGTGTCGATCAGCACCGCTTCGTTGGTGAACCACCAATCGCAATGCCGCGTGCCGCCGACGCCTCGAATCGCAGCACGGCCGAACTGCTCGGCCAGCGGAAAACTCAACCCCGAGTTGACCAGTGCCGTGGTCTTGCCCGAACCGGGCGCGCCGATAAAGACGTACCAGGGCAACTGATACAGATAGCGCGGCGAAAAGCGTTCGATCCAGCCGGCGAGCCCCGCTCGTGCGCGCTCGCCGGCGGTGAGGCGCATGCTTTTCAACAGTGCCGCGGCTTCGTTGAAGCGGTGGTGCAATTCGGCCAGATGAGCGGGATCCGCGCTTTGATCGGCCGGTGCGGGCTCGCTCGCGCGCAACTGGTTCAGCAACTGGGCGTTCAGATGTGCCGCGCGCCAGCGACGGTATGCAAGGCGCAGGCCCCAGGCGGCGAACAGCGCGCAGATCAGCAGCGCACGCGCACCGGTCGATTCGAGCGGACGCCACGTGCCGAAGGCGATGAGCGGTCCGGCAACCCAGATGAGCACGGCAACCGCGACGAGCCCGACGAACACCCAGAAAGATCGTGCGAGGAACGGCCGGGACGGCAGCGATGAAGCGAACGAGCTCATGGCGTCCCCTGCGCGGAGGACGCCGCGTGCGCAGGCGCCGTCAGCAACGTTATTTCGACGCGCCGGTTGCGCGCGCGGTTGGCCGGCGTGTCGTTCGGGGCGACCGGGTCCATTTCGCCGCGCCCTTCCGCACGGATACGGCCTGTTTGCGTCATGCGCGACGCGAGCATCTGCGCGACCGCCTGCGCGCGCGCCTGCGACAGATCCCAGTTCGACGCGAAACGCGCGCTGCGCACCGGCACGTTGTCCGAGTAGCCCGCGACAACGATGTTGCCCGGCACACGCTCGAGCGCATCGGCCACTCGCGCAAGCACGGGCGTATAGCGGTCGATCACCGACGCTGAACCCGACTCGAACAGTCCGTCGCCGTGCAGCGTCACGACACTGCGCTCAGCGTCGTCGTGAACCGAGACGAGCCCCGCACGCACTTCGGGATCGAGAAACCCCGCAAGACGCGGCGCGGCGGCGGGATGAACGGCCGCCGCCACGGCCTGCTGCTGCAGATGAGGCACGCGTACGCGGTCGATCGCCGTGAACACTTCATCGGATCGCCGCGCGAGCGTCAGGTCGAATGCGACAAACGCGCCGAATCCGATCAGCCCGGCGACGGCGGCCCACGCCCACACCGGCACTGCCAGGCGACGCGCACGTTCGGCCGGAATCTCGTCGCGCCAGTGCGGCGAGAGCGGCGCATCGTATTCGCCGCGCGCCTGGCGAATCAGCTGCGCAACGCGGTGCATCAACGTGTCGAGCTGGCCACGGCCGTTGTCGAGCACACGGTAGCGCCCCTCGAAGCCGAGCGCGAGACAGTAGTACAGCAGTTCGATCAGATCGAGGTGTTGCTGCGGCTGTTGCGAAAGACGCGCGAGCACCTGGAAGAATTTCTCGCCACCCCAGGTCTCGTTATGGAAGGCAACCAGCAGGCTGTCGGCCGACCATGCCCCGCCGCCGCCCCACGGTGTCAGCGACGCCGCCTCGTCGAGCGCGGTACACAGGCAATAGCGTGCCCCGACGATCACGTCGAGCGCGATTCCCGCGCGTTGCGCGCGCATTTCGAACTGCCGGACCTCCGATGCAAGATGCTCGCGCAACCATCGCGGATTCGGGTGATGCACGGTCCAGCGAATCTGCGGCACGAGGCTCAATAACGGATTGGCCGCCGCGACGAGCGGGTTGCTGCCGCTCGGCGCCACGCGCTCCGGCAGCGGCCCGCCATAAGCCGTGCCCGCCCCGGCAGCGTCGGACATTGGCGGCGCTCCGCCGGGGTTCGGATGCACGAAGCCGCCGGGCGTGCCTGCAACTGCATCATTCCAGTGATTCATGAGTCGTTTCCGTCCGTCATCCGCCTCGTCCGCATCAACCGCGGATCGCCCAGAAAGCCATCGACAATCCGGGAAACTCGCCGGCAAGATGCAGCGCAAGCCCGCCTGAACGGTCGAGTTGCCGCCACAGATCGCCGCTCTTGTCGAGCTCGAAGTACGCATAGCCCGCGTGATACGGAATCTGCCGCGGCGCGACCGGCAACGCGCGCACGCCGATGCCCGGTAATTGAAGCTGCACGAGATCGCGGATCCGCTCGACGGGGCCGAGCTTCACCTGTGCGGGAAAGCGCGTGTGCAAGACATCTGCCGGCACGTCCGCGTGTACCGCCAGCACAAATCCGGCATCGCGCATCAATTCGGTATCCGACATGATTGCCACGCGCACGCCGTTGCCCGCATCCTTCAACTCGATCTGGATCGCGTTCTGCTCGAGCATGGTCGCGAGCGAGCGGCGCAATTCGCTCATCAGCTCGCCGAACGTCGTGCTCAGATCGTCGTGGTCATAACGGGGGAGCACCTGCGGACTGTGTGTGCTCGACGTGAACGTGCTGAGATCGCACGCGAGCTTGAGCCAGTCGCGGTACAACGTCTCCGGATGAATCGCAACCGGCTGCTGCGCATGCCACGTCACGGCGACGTAGCGGTTGATCAGCTCGAGCAGCAGAAAATCCGCCACTTCGCCCACCCCGGAGCGGCCCGGCTGCGTCAGGCGGCTCGCCAGCGTTTCGCCGCGCTGCGTGAGCAGCCGGTGCAATTCACTCATGTACGTTGCCAGCACCGGGCTCGTTTGCGCCGCGAGCATCGGCGGAATGTAGCCGGGCTCGGCAATCACGCGACGGTCTGCGCGGCGCTCGACGATGCGCATCACCCCCATCGCCTGCCAGTCGGACGAGAGATCCGATTCCACCATCAGCCGCAAGTGCAACTTGCCGATCTGTATCAGTGCCGGACCGAGTCCGATCGTATTCACGTCGGCGACCTCGGTCTCCGTGGCAACGTAACGCGACAGCGGCGACACACTGTTCTCGTCGAACGAGACCTGCGCACTGTCGCCGCGCCACGTCGGCACCGCGAGCACGATCGTCTCGTTCGTCACGTCGGTGCGGATATCGAGCGGCGCGGGGGCGTCGCTGCCGCCGGCAAAATCGAACGGCGTGCCATCCGGCAGCACGCCCGATGCAGCGAGCAGCACGACCTTGCCCTGGGCAAGCGCCTCGGTGTCGACGTCGAGCGTGCTGAACCCCCAGAACAGCCCCTGAACGGGCAGGCAGCGCAGTTGCACATAGCGTTCGAAATGGCGCTCGAGCTGCTGGAAATGCTGCGGTCTCAGGAACATGCCCTCGGACCAGACGACGCGGTGGCGCAGCGCTGCGCCTGCCCTCGGCGGCAAATCGATCGTGCTCATCGGTTTGCCCCCGTCTGGTCGACGATTTGCATTCCGCCGTTCCTCACGGCAATCGAAAGCCGGATCTCTCCAGGCGAGGTCTGCCAGAATTTCAGCAGATTCGTTTCCTTGGCAGCGGGTAACGGCACGATCAATTTCCAGCGATTGCGCTCGAGCGCGCGATAGCCCGCGACCACACCGACATTGCGAGCATCGAGATCGCCCGCATATCGGACCGTGCGCGATTCGCCGGGACGTAGAATCAGCCGGTCCACGCCCAGCAGTTCGCCGGCCAGTGTGCTTTGCGTCTTGCTCTGAAGCGAAAAGAAATCGGCTCCGTCGAAACTCGCAGCTGACTTGAGCCGGAATATCTGCAAAACGATCGGCGACGGCCTTGCGCTTCCATCCGGATTCACGTCGGGTGCCACCTCAAAGGAAATCGCGTACGGTATCGGCAGCGATTTTTCCGTTGCTGCGCAACTGCCCAGCAGCATGCCGGCCAGCACGATTCCCACGAGCGGCCAATGCGCCTGTTTAATCGACACTTGCATCATCTCTCTCGTTCGTCAGAACGGCATGGTTGCGCCGAGGCGTTCGCGCCGGTACCTGGAGTTTTTGACCGAGCGGGTCCGCCGGCGGAAGGCTGCTCGAAAACGGGCATTGCTTCGCCGTGCGCACTTTTTTGCGGTCACGTGCGCACAGATAAAAAATCTGATTCAGCGTAATTCACATTTAAACCAAATAGCAACATCTGGTTTACCATTATTCAAAAATTGATACTTGGATCGTTCTTCTAATTAGTTTTTAATTCCATTTTTCTGGCATACAATTATCCAAAGCCGCACTCGCGCACAGACTACGAATTTTCACCATTGCAATAGAAAAATTGCGAGATATAGTTAACAGTTGCCTGTTTCACGTGTCGATATCACCCTATCCAGAGTGGGTTAGGCTCCATTTGATTTCATGAAAAAACTACCTGCTGTTTTTCGAAATGCTGAAAAAAATTCCTGATCCGGATAACACGCGTTTTGCCATTGGTAGCGTGACTCCATGAAGCTCATTGGCATTATCGCTACCGTGCTGGTGTTCTCCGCCTCCATCCTTGCCGGTTGCTCGAGCGTTTCGCCGCAGCAGCGCGCGGCCACAGAAACCGTTCAGAACGCGCGCAGTGCTTATTCGAGCGGCGATTACTCGCGCACGATCCAATTGCTCAGTCATGCCAGTGAAATCGACCGGTCCGATAGCACCACGCAGATCGAGGCTCATAAGCTCATGGCGTTCAGCTATTGCGTCACCGGCAGGGTATCGGCATGCCGTGCCGAATTCCGGAAGATCCTCGATATTGATCCGCGCTTCGCGTTGTCAGCGGCTGAACGGGGACATCCGATCTGGGGGCCGGCATTCGAAGCAGCGCGCCGGCAACGTGCGGCGGCGTCATCGTCATAGCGCAACGTGATGCAAGCCGGGAAATCTGCATAATCGAGTCAGCGTCCATCATGCAATTGACTGTTATTGAACACGCCGGCCGCCCTATCCAACGCGGCACCACTGCAGTATTCAAGCCACCCGGCGGCACCATTGGCCGCAACGTCGACAATCATCTCGTGTTACCCGACGAAACGCGGCAGATCTCGCGGCTGCAAGCGCTGCTGCAGATGGACGGCGATCGCTGCGTGCTCAAGAATCTCAGCAGCGTATTGGTGGTCGAGGTCAACAGCACGCCGTTGTCATGCGCGGACGAGCACGCGTTGAAGGCCGGCGATGCGATTCGCATCGGAACGTATCTGTTGCGCGCCGAGCGCGACAATGTGGATGCGGGTACTGGCGAGGCGCCGGCATCGCAGAGCCGCGACGATTTCTGGCATACGCTCGAATCGCGCTTCGGCGGCGGCACGCACCCAGGCGCTCAGCCCGGCGCACGCGAACGCGGCAGCGATGCGGTTCAGCGCGCCACCGCGTTCGACGAACTGCGCAACGTTCCTTCCGATCCGCTTGAATTGTTTGGTCCAGCCGACAGTGCAGGCGACGCCCTGTTTGAACCGTCTCCGAGCCACCTTGCGCAATCCGCAGCGCCGTTACCGCAGGCGGCGCCAGGCAGCCGCGATCGCCCATTCGGCGTGCAGAACACGGCATCGGACCATGCAGGCGAATGGACGCAGACGATACGCGCCCGCCCGCTCGTACCGGACACGCCGGACACCGTGCGAGCCGTCGGGCAGCCCGACAGGAGCGATGACGGACCTGCCGCGCCCCATCTCGACGTATCGGCTCAGCCCTTGCTGATGGCATTTATGCGAGGCGCGGGTCTCGACACCGCGAGTGACCGGTGGACGACCGATCAGTTCTACACCGCAGGACAGTTGCTAGCGCTGTTCGCCAACGGCACCGTGAAGCTGCTCTCGTCGCGCAGTATTCTCAAGCGCGAAGTGAAAGCCGACATGACGATGCTGCTCGACCGTGAGAACAATCCGCTCAAGCTGCTTCCGGACGGTGGCGCAGTACTCAGGCAGATGTTCGGCCTGCCTTTTCCAGGGTTCATGTCGCCACAAGGTGCAGTCAGCGACGCCTTCAACGATCTGCATGCGCATCAGATCGGCATGGTTGCCGGCATGCGCGCGGCACTCACCGAACTGCTCCGGCGTTTTGCTCCAGAACGGCTGGAACAGCGTACTCCGGTGCAGCAGTGGCTGGATCGTTATGTGCCGATGCGGCGCAAGGCCCGGCTATGGGATGAATATGTGAAGCTCCACCGCGACACGCTGCTCGCCGTCGAGGACGATTTCAGTGCTGTGTTCGGCAGTGCGTTTCTCGCGGCCTACGACGCGGAGGTCACGCAGTACCGCAATAGCTGCCGCGGCTGAAGCGGCGGGCGCATGGATATTTCGTATGCCTATTTCTCGTGCACTGGAAGCCGCTCGGGTAACCAGGACGTCATCGGCCACGTAGTATCAGAGAGGCACGCATGCTTTGTGGTTAGCGACGGCATCGCCGGCGAACCGGGCGGCGAGGTTGCGGCGCAATGCGCAGTGAATCATATCCTCGCCCACGGCAGCGCGCGCCCGATGACTTCCGCGGCAATCGAGGCTTGCATCAAGGACGCGAACGATGCGATTCTGGCCGAACAGGCGCGCGATCCGCGCAACCGGAAGATGGGCGCCACTGTCGTCGCGCTGTTCATCGATCGCATGGCGCGCACCGCACAATGGGCACACCTCGGCGACAGCCGGCTCTATCACTTCCGGCGTGGCTTGCTGATCCATCGCACGCGCGACCACAGTCTGTTGCAACGCATGGCAGACGCCGGCCTGCCATTCGACGGAATCAGCCCGAATCTTCTCGATCGCGCACTTGGCGTACGCGGCGACATCACGCCTTGCGTCAGCCCGATTCAGTCGCTACATGACGGCGACGCCTTTCTGCTGTGCACGGATGGTCTTTGGCACGCGCTGTCCGACGCAAGCATCGGGCAACATCTGCGAATCGTCAACAAGGTGGACGACTGGTTGTCCCTACTCCGGCACGCTGTTTCACATCAGCATACGCGCGGCACATCAATGGATAACTACTCGGCACTCGCGGTGTGGGTCGGCCGTCCTGAAGACGTCACCCTGCAACGGGTCAAGGAATAGATCAGGCATTCGCAGCACAATCGTGGCCGGGTTTCACCGGCACCAACTGCATTCCGGATTGGACCGATCCGGTCAGGTCTTGCCTGGCGGGGAAGTGGCACTCCGATCGCGCGTCTTGTCTGCAATGCGTTGTTGCGCCCGTGCGGCTTCGACGTGGCGGTTCTCGAGACAAACCTCCCTGCGGCAAAGCGCGCACCGGCTGCCCGCGAACTGGCCTACTTCAAGGTGAAGGTTAGCGTTCCGTAACCAAGCTGGTCAAAGCCGCCGCTGTTGGGGCCGTAGTCACCCCCGCCGCCTTCCGCGCGCACCTTTTTCGCGAAGGCTTCCACATCAGGTGCGTTCATGCCCTTGAGCACAACGTAGTGGTTGTACAGCAGTTCCCAGATCGGCCGCACATCGCCACGCGACTTGTCCGAAATCGTCATCTGCGTGACATCGCTGTTGGTGTACGTGGTATAGGGCACATCGCGACCGAGGTTGTACCGGGCTGCATATTCAGCGCCTAGCAGAAAACGATTGTGGTCATAACCGAACAGATCGTCTCCCTGATTCCACGCCATCTGGCAGAACGTACCGAGCAGCGCTACGTCGAGCATGGTGTGTCCCTGATCACGTCCGCTCTCCTGCACCTGTCCGATTCCGCCATCGTAGACTTTCCACACGACATGGCCGATAGCGCCGTTGCCGGCGCCGTGCCTGAAATACCCGGTGGCCTCGTCGTAGATGTCGCGGCGATCCGTGAGCACGCCGATAGCGAGCATCGAGTCCATGTTCGCGAGATCCCAGTTCGCCCAGTAGTGGTCTGTCTTCGCGCCGTTGTGGCGAACGAGGAAGTCGTGGTTCATCGGATAGAAGACCGTCAGCATCGTCGTCTTGAAGCGGCCGAAGTCGGCTGGGCGCCATTCAGGATAAGTGCGCAGGATCTCGGCGGCGTTGGCAAGCTGGTAGCCGTAGATTCCTGAGGCCAGGAACTTGTCCGAAGTGCCGTCAATCGCAGTCAGGGTCGATGACCAGGCATTCAGAATCTCAACCGCCTTTCCGGCATACGCGTCGTCGCCGGAAATCTTCCATCGCAAGGCCAGCGCGTAGGCGGCTGCGGCATCGTTGAAGAGCGCTGCATAGTTCTCTGCATGGTGGCCGTCCGCACCCCGATACACGATCGCCTGCGGATTGGGCTTCCAGTTCAGCGACGCGTGTCGATTGGCGACGAGCTTCTGCCAGCCGGCGACCCAGGGCTGATCGCCGTGCGCGACCTTGATGCGCATCCGGTCGAAGTCCTGCTGTGTGTGAAGCAAGCCCGGATGCACGAATGGATGAGCATCGTTTGCCAGTGCTTCCGGGTTGGTGCTGACGAAGAAGAGTGCCGCAAGAATGCCGCAGCTGAAACGCGCGACGCAGGCCAGCCGCTGGCGAATAAGATTTGAAGATTCCAACTTAGCTCCGAAGGGGGACCGGTTCACCTGGCAACAGGTTGCTATAACACCGGTGACAGCATAAGGGATACCGTTGTCCTGGGTAGCGGTCTGATGGCTTAAGTTCCGCGCAAGTGAAGCCGCCCCCGTCCCGATCCGTTCTTGCCAGGCCATTTATGGGGACGCAATTGGATCAGCGGTGATCCGTGAGGAAACTTACGCCCTGATTGATGGCGCACATGTAGCCGATCTGAGAAGCGATGCGTGTGTACGAAGGTAGTGAAAAGATGTCCATGGTAAAGGCGACTGTCTGGTCAGGCTTGACCTGATAGCGCAGAAACTGCCAGATCGGCTGGCCGGTGCGATCAACCGTTGCGTGTTCGTCAGCAAAACTGAGTGTGCCGTCCGGAATGATCCGGTATGCGCCTATCTTCAGGCCTCCGCGAGTTGTGCCGGGAGAAGTCGTGCCAGCTGCGGGTTCACACCTGGTAAGGTCGACAGCGACGGAGACGCTGGCGCCGCGAGCGAGCGCGGCTTCGACATCGGACAAACTCGACAGTTCGACCGTGGAGGAAGCGTAAGCCGCGCCGGAAAAGGCAGCGAATGAGAGCACGGTCAGTGACGTTTTAAGCATCCTTATCCTCGAATGAAATATCAGATTGCGCTTTCGGGTTACATCGAACTGTGAGTACCGATCTGCGCAAGAAAAGTTGCAAAGCACCGTCACATTGTCGGCGGCGCTCGCCTGGATGCGTCCGAGTCACGGTCCCGACAGAACGTCGTCGCCGGCGCGATTGCAGTTTCAGCGCGCACAGACGCGTCTCGTGACGCCGACCATTCGCGCGCGAACTCCGGCAAGCACCGATGGCGACCCGCGGGGACTCGCCTGGTTCGACGGTGACGGCCCCCACCGTAGCGTCGAGATCCGGCATCGAACATTCGGCCGAATGGTTAGGCTTACTGGCTATATCGGCACAAGGAAAAGCCCACCGGAACCAGGTCCCGATGGGCTTGCTTGAACTTCGACAAAAACGCTCAGGCGTTTAACCCAGCGCAGCCAGACTGTGCTCGATATCCGCGCGCAAATCGGCCTCCTCTTCCAGGCCGATATAAAACCGCACTAACGTACCGCGATGCGGCCATTGCCCTTCGGTGCGCATCGACGCGACGTCGTACGGCATCGCGAGACTATGCGCGCCGCCCCAGCTCCAACCGAGCGAAAACAGTTCCAGCGACTCGCAGAACGTATCGATTTGCGCCGGACTGTAACGCCCATCGAACACAACGGAAAACAGGCCGCCCGCGCCCGTGAAGTCGCGCTTGAAAAATTCATGCCCCGGGCAATCGGGCAGCGCCGGGTGCAATACCGCCGCGATTTCCGGCCGCGTCTTCAGCCATCTGGCCAGCCCGAGCGCCGCGCGGTCATGTTGTTCGAAGCGCAGTTGCAGGGTCGGCAGGCTGCGCAGAATCAGCGAACAGTCATCCGAGGAGACGCCGATGCCCATGCGCATGCGCGCGGCCTTCAGCTTCAGATGCAACTCGCGATCGACGGTAATGGTCGCGCCCATCAGCACATCGCCGCCGCCCGACTGGTACTTGGTCAGCGCCTGCACCGAGATATCGACGCCGTGGTCGAACGGCCGGAACCCAAGCCCCGCCGACCACGTATTGTCGATGGCCGTGACGACGTTGCGCGCGCGCGCAACCGCGGTGATGGCGGGCACGTCGGCCACTTCCATCGTGACCGAACCCGGCGCTTCCAGCCAGATCAAGCGCGTGTTGGGCTGGATCAGATCGGCGATGCCCGCGCCGATCATCGGATCGTAGTAACGCGCCGTGATGCCGAAATCGCGCGCCAGCCAGTCGCCGTGATCGCGATTCGGCGAGTAGACGTCATCGGGAATCAGCACGTCGTCGCCGGCTTTGACAATGCCGAAGTACACGTTCGAAATCGACGACAGCCCCGACGGCTGCAATAACGCGTGCTTGCCGCCTTCGATGGTCGCAAGCCGCTGCGCCAGCGCGAGCGAAGTCGGCGTGGCGTGCAGCCCGTAGCGCCATTGCGCATCGTTTTTCCAGTCGAGCGCGCGCATCGTCGCGAGATCGGGGAACACGACGGTCGAAGCCCGCATGACCGGCATCGAGAACGATTCGAAGCCAGGCGTGAGCTGATCCTTGGCGCGCACGATGCGGGTTTGCAGACCGGGTTTGGATTTGGATTGGGTCATGGTGAATTTCACTCGCCGGTTTGCAGGTTGCTGACGCCACCTACCGCGTGACCGCCCGTTCCGGCCGCCGGGGCCGGTGCGGCGGCAACACCCGCGGATGGCTGCGGCGCCGGCGCGGCCTTGTTCACAGCAGCGCCCGCCGCCGTGACAGCCGCGGCGGCCGGCACCGCCTGCCCCGCTGCCAGCGGCTTCAGATCGAACGCCAGCGGATTGGCATCGTCGACGTTCATCCGTTCGCCGGTGACGGAACCGTCGGCGGCAAATTTGCCGACCCAGTTCCCGGTGATATGCGTGCCGTCGTTCGACTCTTCGACTTCGAGCACGTCGCCGTCACGGTCGCCGGCGATCAGCACCACTTCGCCGTTATCCGTGTACTGATACTCGCCGTGCACGCCGGACGGATCATCGGTTTTCGCGCCGAGCCGCAGCACGATCTGACGTGAGCCCAGCATGCCGGCGTAGCGCGGGAACTTCGCGAATTCGGGGCTCGGCTTGAGCGGCAACTGAATCGGCGGCGGCGCCGCCAATTCCTTCACCGCGTCGCTTTCCGCCCATGCCTGCGCGGGCATCAACGCCGCCGCGCCGGCACACAGCAATGCGGCAACGCTCACGACTGTCCACCCCTTCCAACCGGTCCAGCCGCGCCGACGCGCCGCACCCTTCATCGCTTTCGATTCCTGCATCCGTTCCTTTCCTTGTTGCTTGATACCTGCTCGATACCTGCGTGATACCTGTCTGACGCGAGTTTGCCGCCCGGCCTCAGATCCGTTCGAAGATCGCCGCAATACCCTGCCCGCCGCCGATACACATCGTCACCAGCGCATACCGGCCGCCAACCCGCTGCAGCTCGTACAGCGCCTTGACGGTAATCAGCGCGCCGGTCGCGCCGATCGGGTGGCCGAGCGAAATACCCGAGCCGTTCGGATTGACCTTCGCGGGATCGAGGCCGAGTTCCTTGCTGACCGCGCACGCCTGAGCGGCAAATGCCTCGTTCGCCTCGATCACATCGAGATCGGCGACCGTCAGGCCGGCGCGCTCGAGCGCCTTGCGCGTGGCCGGAACCGGGCCGATACCCATATAAGCCGGATCGACGCCGGCATGCGCGTACGAAACCAGCCGCGCCAGCGGCTTGATGCCGCGCTGTTCGGCGACGCCGCGCTCCATCAGTACGACCGCCGCGGCGGCGTCGTTGATGCCCGACGCATTACCGGCCGTCACCGTGCCGTTTTCCTTCGCGAACACCGGCTTGAGCTTCGAGAAGTCTTCCGCCGTTGCATTCATGCGTGCGTGCTCGTCCGTATCGAACACGACGTCGCCCTTCTTCGAAGGAATCGTGATCGGCAGGATCTGGTCCTTGAAGTAGCCGCTGCTGATCGCGTGAGCCGCGCGACGATGCGATTCGAGCGCGAGCGCATCCTGCGCTTCACGCGAGATGTCGTATTTGCGCGCGACGTTCTCAGCCGTCACACCCATATGGACCGACTGGAACGGGTCGTTCAGCGCGCCGACCATCATGTCGACGAGGCGCACATCGCCCATGCGCTGGCCGAAGCGCGCGGCGGGCATCGAGTATGGCGCGCGGCTCATGTTTTCCGCGCCGCCGCCGATCGCGATGTCGGCGTCGCCGAGCAGCACGCTTTGCGCGGCCGACACGATCGCCTGCAAGCCCGAGCCGCACAGGCGGTTCACCGTCAACGCGGGCGCGTGTTGCGCGACGCCGCCGTTGATCGCGGCCACGCGCGCCAGATACATGTCTTTCGGTTCGGTATGCACGACATTGCCGAACACCACATGGCCGACTTCGTCGCCGGACACATTGGCGCGCGCCAGCGCTTCACGCACCACGCGGGCGCCGAGATCGGTCGGCGGAAAATCCTTCAGACTGCCGCCAAAGCCGCCGATCGCCGTACGCACGCCGCTTACCACCACTACGTCCCGTTGCATCGTTCGCTCCTCTCTTTAGTCTCTCAAGATGATCTTGCCTTGGCGGGCCGCGTGTCGCAGCGCGAAGCGATCAGCCAGCCAGGATGTGTTCGACCGTCGCCCGCGAAGGGATCGGCGCGACGGCGCCGTAGCCTTGCGTCGACAGCGCCGCGGCGACGTTCGCATAACGCGCCGCTTCAAAAGGATCGTCACCGGCGACGATGCGCGCGATGAACGCGCCGCCGAAGCAGTCGCCCGCGCCGGTCGCATCGACCGCATTGACGACGTGGCCCGGCACGACGCGCCGCTCATTGGGCGTCGCGATATACGAGCCTTCCTTGCCGAGCTTGAGCGCGACCACACGCGGACCGTGCGACAGCAGGAAATCGACGATCTCGTCGCGGCCGGTCAAGCCGGTGAGTTCGGTCACGTCGTCCCAACTCGGCAGACAGATGTCGGTCTGACGGATCGCTTCGAGCATCACCGCACGCGCCCGGGCCAACGGCCACAGCTTCAGGCGCAGGTTGGTGTCGAAGCTCACGCCCACGCCGTTGGCGCGTGCATGTTCGATCGCGGCAAGCGCCGCGTCGCAGGCGCTCAGGCTGATCGCGAGGCTGATGCCGGATAGATGGATGACTTTGGCCGCGGCAATCGCATCGAGCGGCAGGTCGTGCGGCGCATAACGGCTCGCGGCCGAACCGGCGCGCAGATAGTCGAACGCGTGGCCGTTGGGGCCGTGCGAGACAAAATACACGCCGGTCGATGCGCGCTCGTCCACCCGCACGAGCGAGGTATTCACCTGCTCGCGTTCCCACAAATCGATCAGCAAACGCCCGAAATGATCGCCGCCGACCGCCGACACGAAACCGGTCTTCGCGCCCTGCCGCGCCGCCGCGATACAGAAGTTCGACGTGTCGCCGCCGAAACCTTGCAGGTAGTTCGGCTGATCCTTGGCCGACTGGTTGAATTCGATCATCGCCTCGCCGAGCGCGAGGATCTCCGGTCTCCGGGCTTCCGGCGTCCGGGCGTCCGGCATCCGGGCTTCCAGCACACGAGTTACGCTTAAGGCCATCGCTTAAACCTCGCCCCACAGGTCGTGGCCGTCGGCGCCGGTGATCTTCACCGACACGAAATCGCCGACCTTGTAGCGCTTCGACGCTTTGGCGGCGGGCGCGATATACACGACACCGTCGATCTCAGGCGCATCCGCAGCGGTGCGGCCAATGCCGCCGTCGGCGTTGATCTCGTCGACCAGCACCTTGAGCGTCTTGCCGACCTTCTTCGCGATGCGCTTCGCCGACACTTCTTCGGCCACTTCCATGAAACGCGCACGGCGTTCCTCACGCACTTCGTCGGGCAGCGCGCCGTCGAGTTCGTTGGCCGTGGCGCCTTCGACCGGCGAGTACGCAAAGCAGCCGACCCGATCCAGCTCCGCCTCGCGGATGAAATCGAGCAGCGTCTGGAACTGCTCTTCGGTCTCGCCCGGGAAGCCGGCAATGAAAGTGCTGCGGATCGTCAGATCGGGACACATTTCGCGCCACGCCTTCACGCGCTCCATCACCTTCTCGGCGTTGGCCGGACGTTTCATGCGCTTCAACACTTCAGGGTGCGCGTGCTGGAACGGCACGTCGAGATACGGCAGCACATGGCCCTTGTACGGACCTTCGGCCATCATCGGGATCACTTCGTCGACGCTCGGATACGGATACACATAGTGCAGACGCACCCATGCGCCGTATTGCGCGGCGAGTTCGCCGAGCGCGCCGACCAGATCGGTCATGCGCGTCTTGATCGGCTTGCCGTTCCAGAAACCCGTGCGGTACTTGACGTCGACGCCATAAGCGCTGGTGTCCTGCGAAATCACCAGCAGTTCCTTCACGCCGGACTTGAACAGGTTTTCCGCTTCGAGCATGACCTCGGCGAGCGGACGCGACACGAGGTCGCCGCGCATCGACGGAATGATGCAGAACGTGCAGCGGTGGTTGCAGCCTTCGGAAATTTTCAGGTACGCGTAGTGACGCGGCGTGAGCTTCACGCCCGCCGCCGGCACCAGATCGACGAACGGATCGTGCGGCTTCGGCAGATGGTTGTGCACCGCCTGCATCACTTCGCCGACCGCGTGCGGGCCGGTCACGGCCAGCACCTTCGGATGCACTTCTTCGATCAGACCGGAACCGCTCGCGCTCTTTTTCGCGCCGAGGCAGCCGGTGACGATCACTTTGCCGTTTTCGTGGAGCGCTTCGCCGATCGCGTCGAGGCTTTCCTGAACGGCTTCGTCGATGAAGCCGCAGGTGTTGACGACCACGAGGTCCGCGCCGTCGTACGTGCCGGAGATCTCGTAGCCCTCGGCACGCAACTGCGTGATGATCTGCTCGGAGTCGACAAGCGCTTTGGGGCAGCCGAGGCTGACGAAGCCGACCTTCGGCGTGGAAGACGTCGGCGCGGCGGGGGAAGTGGTCTGCGGCATAGGGTGGGTCCGGCGTATAGCGGTGGCGATGGCGACAAATGGGGACGAATTGGGGGACGGTGTGGCAGGAACTACGGGGTTAAAGAATCATCCCCGGCAAAACGCCCCGCACACGCAACCGATCATTGTACCGCGCCGGCGGCCCTCCGCTTGCGCGCGCCGCGCCGGCCGCTCTGATCGAATCCGCCATGCACGCCGAGTGCACGCCGGTCCACCGCCGGCCGCGCGGCGGCCACGCGAACGCCTGCGCCCTCGCCGCCATCGTTGCTTGCGCCGTTACTTCTTCTCCGGCTCCGGATTGCCTTGCGGATTGCCTTGCGGATTGCCCGACGGATTTGCCGGCGCATTTGCCGGCGCGTTGGCCGCATTCACCGGGCCGCCCGGCGTAAACGGGAAGGTGCTGAACATGGACTTCGCCTGGTTCTGCATCTGCTCCTGCATCTGCACGAACATGTTCTTCGACTGCTCGATATAGCTGGTCATCATGCCCTGCATCATCGGCGCCTGCATGTTCATGAACTGCGACCAGACTTCGGGATTCATCGCCTTGCCTTCGTACAGGTTCTTCGACTGGTCGGCGAGTTTCGCCTGAATGTCGATGAACGCCTGGATGTTCTTTTCCAGATACGTGCCCATCATGCCCTGCATCGCATGGCCGTAGAAGCGGATGATCTGCGACAGCATCGACGACGAGAACATCGGCAAGCCGCCGCTCTCCTCTTCGAGAATGATCTGCAACAGGATGGCGCGCGTCAGATCCTCGTTGCTCTTTGCATCGATGACCTTGAAATCCTCCTGATCCAGCACGAGCTGTTTGACATCCGTCAGCGTGATGTACGTGCTTGTCTCTGTATCGTAGAGCCGACGATTCGGATACTTCTTGATCAGTCGTTCGGCTGTTTTCTTTGTAGTAGTGGTCATGTAACGCCTTTGAGCGCGAGTTGAGCGCGGAAACGGCGTCCCGTCGACTGCACGATCGGGTAATCGCACAATCGAGACGCCGCCGGAACCATCTGAGCCGAAGCCCGCCGCCTTGTGAGCGGCGCGCTCGAGACTCAGCCCATATGCAAACCGCCGTTCAGCGAAAAATCAGCGCCCGTGGAGAAACCCGATTCGTCCGAGGCCAGCCACGCCACGATCGAACCGATTTCGTCCGGCTGGCCGAGACGGCGCACCGGAATCGTTGCGACGATTTTTTCCAGCACGTCCGGGCGGATCGACTTGACCATATCAGTGCCGATATAGCCCGGCGACACGGTGTTGACCGTCACGCCCTTGGTGGCCACTTCCTGCGCCAAAGACATCGTGAAGCCGTGAATGCCGGCCTTCGCAGTGGAGTAGTTGGTCTGGCCGAACTGGCCTTTCTGCCCGTTCACCGACGAAATGTTGATGACCCGGCCCCAGCCGCGCTCAACCATGCCGTCGATCACCTGCTTGGTGACGTTGAACAGGCTGGTCAGGTTGGTGTCGATCACCGCCGTCCAGTCTTCATGCGTCATCTTGCGGAACACGACGTCGCGCGTGATGCCGGCGTTGTTCACCAGCACGTCGATCTCGCCGACTTCGGACTTGACCTTGTCGAACGCGGCCCTGGTCGAATCCCAGTCGCCGACATTGCCTTCGGACGCGATGAAGTCGAAACCCAGCGCCTTCTGCTCGTCGAGCCACTTCACGCGGCGCGGCGAGTTCGGGCCGCAGCCTGCGACCACCTTGAAGCCTTCTTTGTGGAGCCGCTGGCAAATGCTCGTGCCGATGCCACCCATGCCGCCCGTTACGTACGCAATTCGCTGTGTCATAAACTTCACTCCGTTATCGTTTTCGAGGCGCCGACCGGCTGCCTCATCCCTCGCCTTGTGCTTCATCTCCACTGCCGCCGGGCGACCGGCCGGCGAGGCCACTGCTCACCGCGCGCCGCCCGCTGCAACGAGGCGCGCGGCAACCATGCCTGAAACCGCCTTACGCGCGCTCGACCGCCAACGCGACGCCCATGCCGCCGCCGATACACAGCGACGCCAGACCCTTCTTCGCATCGCGCTTCTGCATTTCGTGCAGCAGCGTGACGAGAATCCGGCAACCGGACGCGCCGATCGGATGGCCGATCGCGATCGCCCCGCCGTTCACGTTGACCTTCGACGTATCCCAGCCCATCTGCTTGTGCACGGCGAGCGCCTGCGCGGCAAAGGCTTCATTGATTTCCATCAGGTCGAGATCGGCCGGGCTCCAGCCCGCGCGCTCCAGACAGCGGCGCGAAGCCGGCACCGGGCCCATGCCCATCACCTTCGGATCGACGCCCGCGTTGGCGTAGGCCTTGATGCGCGCGAGCGGCGTGAGGCCGAGCGCCTCGGCCTTCTTCGCCGACATCACGATCACCGCCGCCGCGCCGTCGTTCAGACCCGACGCGTTCGCCGCCGTCACCGTGCCTTCCTTCGAGAACGCCGGCTTCAGGCCCGCGAGCGATTCGGCCGTCACGCCATGACGCACGAATTCATCCGTGGCGAAACGCAGCGGCTCGCCCTTGCGTTGCGGAATTTCGACCGGCACGATTTCGTCGCCGAAACGGCCCGACTTCTGCGCGGCTTCCGCCTTGTTCTGCGACAGCGCCGCGAACGCATCCTGCTGCTCGCGCGTGATGCCGTATTCCTTGGCGACGTTCTCCGCCGTCACGCCCATGTGGTACTGGTTATACACGTCCCACAGGCCGTCGACGACCATCGAGTCGATCAGCTTGGCGTCGCCCATGCGGAAGCCGTCGCGCGAACCCGGCAGCACGTGCGGCGCCGCGCTCATGTTTTCCTGACCGCCGGCGACCACGATGTCGGCGTCGCCCGCGATGATCGCGTTGGCGGCCAGCATCACCGCCTTCAGCCCCGAGCCGCACACCTTGTTGATCGTCATGCCGGGCACGGCCGATGGCAGCCCTGCCTTGATCAGCGACTGACGCGCCGGGTTCTGGCCGGAGCCGGCCGCCAGCACCTGGCCCATGATCACTTCGCTGACCTGCTCGGGCTTCAAACCGGCCCGTTCGAGAACGGCACGAATCACCGTCGCGCCAAGATCGGGCGCGGCGATCTTCGCCAGAGACCCACCGAATTTGCCTACTGCCGTACGGGCGGCCGATACGATCACAACATCAGTCATTTCCATATCCTCCGGGCACGCCGGCCAATTGCGCCGCAGCCCGTCAAGTTAAAAGTCTAGTTGCTCTTTCGCTCTTGCTTCAATCACGCGCTCATCCGGATCACTCTTCGAACTGCGCAATGAAATCTTCACGGCGACTCACATTACACACTACTCGCGCCGCCGCACATAGCGCCCCGGCGCCGGCTCGATGACCGGAAACCCGGCCGAGCCCGGTTTGGCGCGCGGCTTCACTTTCTTGCCGCCGTACTGCTCCAGCCAGGCGGTCCATTCGGGCCACCAGCTGCCGGGGACTTCGGCGGCCTGATCCAGCCACTCGTCCGGGCCTTCCGGCAGTGTTCTGGTGTCGCCTTCCAGAACCCAGTAATTGCGCTTTTTCTTCGCCGGCGGATTGATCACGCCCGCGATATGGCCCGACGCGCCGAGCACGAACTTCAGCGGCCCCGTCAGCAACGGCACCGACGCATACGCCGTTTGCCACGGCACGATATGGTCTTCGCGCGAACCGTAAATGAAGGTCGGCACGTCGATCTTCGACAGGTCGACCGGCTCGCCGCAGGTGGTCAACGCACCCGGATCGCGCAGACGGTTCTCGAGATACGTATTGCGCAGATACCAGACGTACATCGGACCCGGCAGACTGGTCGAATCGCTGTTCCAGTACAGCAGATCGAACGGCACCGGCGTGCGCCCTTTGAGGTAGTTGTCGACGACGTAGTTCCACACCAGGTCGTTCGGGCGCAGGAACGAGAACGTGTTGGCGAACTCGATGCCGCGCATCAGCCCCGGCGCGCCGCCGTTCTTGCCGCCGATGCTCTGCTCGCGCATCTGCACATGCGCTTCGTCGACGAAGATGTCGAGCACGCCCGTGTCCGAGAAATCGAGCATCGCGGTGAGCAAGGTCATCGACGCAGCCGGATGTTCGCCGCGCGCGGCTGCCACCGCCAGCGCCGTGGCCAGCATCGTGCCGCCGACACAGAAGCCGAGCGTGTTGATCTGCTCGCGGCCGCTGATCTTGCACACCGTATCGATCGCGGTGAGCACGCCTTCGCCGATGTAATCGTCCCACGTCTTATGCGCAATGGATGCATCCGCGTTGCGCCACGAGATCAGGAACACCTGATGCCCCGAATCGAGCGCATGCGCGACCAGCGAGTTCTCCGGCTGCAGATCGAGAATGTAGAACTTGTTAATGCAAGGCGGCACGATCAACAGCGGCCGTTCGTGCACGGTGGCTGCACGCGGCTTGTACTGGATCAACTGGATCAGATCGTTTTCGAAAACGACCGAGCCTTCGGTGTTCGCGAGATTGTCGCCGACCACGAAACGCGATTCGTCAGTCTGCGAAATTTTGCCGCGCTGCAAGTCGCTGAGCAGGTTCATCACACCCTGCCGCAAACTCTCGCCCTGACTCTCGAGCAAGGTCTTTTGCGCTTCCGGATTCAAGGCGAGGAAGTTGCTGGGCGATGCCGCCGCGGTCCATTGCTGCACAGCGAAGCGAATGCGTTCCCGCATCTTCGGTTCGGTTTCGAGCGCATCGACCAGTTCCTGCAGATAACGTGCATTCAACAGATACCACGCCGCGGTGAACGCGTAGGCCGGCGTTGCGCTCCATGCGTCGGCACTGAAACGGCGGTCTTTGAGTTCGGGGATTTTCGTCGTCGAGGCGGCGGCCTGCTGGATCAACTCCATCGCCTCGCGGGAATAATCGGCTTGCAGCTTTTGCAGACGCTCCGATGGGATCGCCGCGCCCGGAACATTGAGTCCGGCGAATGACGTCAGCGACGGCATCGCCGGAATAGATGCGGCAGCGGCTGCTTTGCTGAAGTCCGGCATGCCGGGAAACGCTGGCATTTGCGGCATCTGCGCCGGCATCTGCGGCATGGTGAATGGCGCGCCGTTGCCGCCGGGCGGTGTGCCGAGCGAACGCCATGCGTTCACCCAGGCGTCGAATAACTGCTGCATGCCGGCGGCTGAAGCTGCGCCGCCCGTACCGGCCTGCTGCGCATGCTCCGTCGAGGAGTCCGTGCTGGGGGAAGCTGAGGAATATGATGCTGCCATACCTGCTTTTGACCGGTAAGTCCTTGCGGACGGTTTGAGAGGCAGGTTCTTGCGCACGTGGGCGATTGCTCGCGACCTCGTCACGCCCTGCTCCATGTGTGAGGAACATTCTTGCTCCCCATTGCAAGGCATGTCAATGCTTGTTCCCGATTTTGCCGCAGTGCGATATTTTTTTAATTATCGTTTTCCCTGTGTAGCAGATCGCGCTTTTGAACATGGTTCGCCACATGGACTCACCAAGGAAAAAGCTCCCATTTGGCATGGGCTTATACGCGCTCATCCGTGCGCGTACCCATGCTTTTCGCGGCGGATTTACGCTTGTCCGACGAATTCCGGCAGCGCAGCAAAAAAGCCTGCTGCGCCTCCGAACAAACCCTCATACGCATCTCAGCAGACATGCTCTGCGCGCTAGCGCACACGTGGCCGCACCGGCTGCCGCCACGCGGTTCGTTCGCTAGTCCGCGATGGTCTGCGCCTGATCGTCCAGCCAGATCAGCGCGGCCATGCGCCCCGTTTCGCGGTCGCGGCGATAGGAATAGAAACGCTCGCGTTGCGTGACCGTGCAAAGGTCGCCGCCGACAATCCGGCTGATGCCGAGCCGCTGCAAACGCAAGCGCGCGAGCGCCGCGAGATTGGCCAGGTATTTGCCTGCGTTTTGCGGATGGGCAACGAACGCATCCGCGGTGGCATCGCGTTGCGCGCCGCCGACACCGTTCATGAAGGCGTCACGCACGTCTGCACCCACCTCGAAAGCGTCGGGTCCGATCGCCGGACCGAGGTACGCATGCAGCGAAGCGGCATCGACGCCGGCCAGACCCGCGACGCGCTGCGCGGTCTGTTCGACGATGCCTGCCGCGAGGCCGCGCCATCCCGCATGAGCCGCGCCAACCGCACGCCCCGCCTCATCGCACAACAGCACCGGCATGCAGTCGGCCACCATCACGACGCATACCGTGCCGGGCCGATCGGTGACGCTCGCATCGGCTTGCGTCGGCGCGCCGCTCGCGCGAGTTTGCGCCAGCACATCTTCCGCGCGCACGATGCCGGCGCAGTGAATCTGCGCGAGCCAGGCAGCCTCGCCGACGCCCGCCAGCGCAAGCAGACGCGCGCGGTTGGCGGCGACCGCGGCGGGATCGTCGCCGGCTTTCATGCCGAGGTTCAGGCCGCCGGGCTGATCCATGCCGTCGTGCCAACGGCCGAACGGCGGCTCACTCACACCGCCATTGCGCGTCGTGACGAGCGCACGCACGCGCGGCGATACGTTCCATGCGGGTTGCACAACATCGGCAAAGGTCAGCTCGGGCAAGCTCATGCGTGGTCGTCCTCGTCGTCCTCGTGGTGTTCGGCGGCTTCGTCGTCGTGGCCGGGTGCGCCGTCTTCGTCGATGTCTTCGTCGAGCGACGCATCGTAGTCCTCGTCCTCATAGTACGTCTCGTCGAACTCGCCGGCATCGTCGCGCCCCAGGCCGAGCGCGGCCGACAGCACCGCCATGTCTTCCGGCACATCCGCGCGCCATTGCATCGTCCGGCCGGTTTGCGGATGGATCAGCCCGAGGCGCCACGCATGCAGCGCCTGGCGCGCGAAGCCGTCCGGCAGCGGCGTGACCGAGCGCTTGCCGCGTGCGCGCCCGTACACCGGGTCGCCCAGCAGCGGATGGCCGATGTGCGCGCAATGGACGCGAATCTGATGGGTGCGGCCGGTTTCCAGGTCGCAATGAATCGCGGTGACCGGCTGACGCTGCCAGATCGCCGTTTCGACGCGCCGGAAATGCGTGCGCGCCGGTTTGCCCGACGCGCTCTTGACGACCGCCATGCGCGTGCGTTCACGCGGGTCGCGGCCGATCGGCGCGTCGATCGTGCCTTCTTCGGGCATGTTGCCCCACACCAGCGCGAGGTAGCGGCGCTTGACCGTGCGCGCCTGCAGCTGACGCACCAGATCGGTCTGCGCCTCGAGCGTGCGCGCGACCACCATCAAACCGGAGGTTTCCTTGTCGAGCCGATGCACGATGCCCGCGCGCGGCAGGCCCGCGGCGGCGTCGCCATAGCGGTACAGCAGACCGTTCAGCACCGTGCCGCTCCAGTTGCCGGCGGCCGGATGCACGACCATGCCGGCCGGCTTGTTGATGACCACCAGCGTGTCGTCCTCATAGACGATCTCGAGCGGAACCGGCTCGGGTGTGAACGCGAGCTGTTCGGGCAGCAGATCGGGCACGAGCTCGATGGTCGCGCCGAGCGGCACCGGCTGACGGATCCTGGCCGGCTTGCCGTCGATACGCACGCGCTCCGCCTCGATCCAGCTTTGCAGCCGGTTGCGCGAGAACTCGGGAAACACCCGGGCGAGCACCTTGTCGAGGCGCTCGCCGGCCAGTTCGTCGGGCACGGTGACGCTGCGCGGCGTTTCGTCCGCGACGCGGCCGGCCACGGTCGGCACGATGCCGGGCTCGCCGGCGGCGGCGAGCGCGTCGCTGCCGAGGTCGTCGTCGAGCGAATCGACGCCCAACGCGTCGGAGGGGTCAGCGCTTAAGCTATAATCTTCGTTGCTATTCCCGGCGCCGGTAGCGGTACCTGGAGTATTTGAGCGGGTCATTGAGTCTGGGTCACCTGGACGTAAAGCTAGACTGGAAAATGCGAGCCTTGAACACCATCACTAAAGCGGCGATCAATTTGGCGGCCATCAAGAAGGCAGCCCGGAAAGTGGCCGGATACATTGCGTGCGCCGCAGCCGTCGCCGTTGTTGCGGCTTGTCACGGCCTGCCGGAAAAGACCGACGAAACAGCTACGTGGAACAACAACAAATTATATACGGAGGCGAACGACGCCCTGTCCGGTGGCGACTTCGGCAAGTGCGCCAAGTATTTCGAGATGCTCGAGGGCCGCGATCCGTTCGGCCACTTCGCCCAGCAAGCGCAGATCAACGTTGCGTATTGCAACTGGAAAGACAATGAAAACGCCGCCGCCGACCAGGCGATCGACCGCTTCATCCAGCTGCACCCGGATCATCCGGACATTGCCTACGCGTACTACCTGAAGGGCATGATCCACTTCAACGACGACCTCGGTCTGTTCGGCCGCTTCTCCGGCCAGGACATGAGCGAGCGCGATCCGAAGTCGCTGCGTGAATCGTATGACGCGTTCAAGATCGTGGTCGACCGCTATCCGAACAGCAAGTACGCGCCGGACGCCGCGCAACGCATGCGTTACATCGTGAACGCGCTGGCGTCGCACGAAGTCCACGCGGCGGATTACTACTACCGCCGTGGCGCCTATGTCGCCGCGATCAACCGCGCACAGTTGGCGTTGAAGGAATACAAGAACGCACCGGCGATCGAAGACGCGCTGCACATCATGATGCTGTCGTACGAGAAGCTGAATCAGCCGCAACTGGCCGACGACACCAAGCGCGTGCTGGCCGGCACCTTCCCCGACAGCCCGTATATCACCGGGCATGCAAGGCCGGGTAAGGAAAAGTCGTGGTGGCAGTTCTAAGTCCCGCCACGCGCTGAAAACAAAAACGCCACGACCGAAGTCGTGGCGTTTTTGTTTGTGCCGGCTACGTCGCTCTGATTTGGGGCTCCTGCTTCAAGCTCCTGCTTCAAGCCCCTGCTTCAATCCATTGCCTCAATCCCGCTCGAACAACGCAATCGACTCCACATGCGACGTGTGCGGGAACATGTTCACCACGCCCGCGCCGACCAGCCGATAGCCTGCCTCGTGCACCAGCAGACCGGCGTCGCGCGCGAGTGTCGCCGGATTGCACGACACGTAGACAATCCGCCTGGGCAGCGGCCCATTGCCGCTCTGCGCGATCTCGGCCAACGCCTTCGCCACGGCCAGCGCGCCTTCGCGCGGCGGATCGACGAGAAATTTGTCGAAATGGCCGAGCGCGCGCATGTCGTCGGCGGTGACTTCGAACAGATTGCGGCACGCGAACGACGTATGGCCCGCCACGCCGTTCAGTTCGGCATTGGCCAGCGCGCGCGAGGTCAGCACCTCGCTGCCTTCAATGCCGACCACCTCCTTCGAAATCCGCGCAAGCGGCAGCGTGAAGTTGCCGATCCCGCAGAACAGATCGAGCACGCGGTCCGTGCGCGCCGGCGCGAGCAGCCGCAGCGCGCGGCTCACCAGCACGCGGTTGATCGCGTGATTCACCTGGGTGAAGTCGGTCGGCTTGAACGGCATCCGGATGTTGTATTCCGGCAGCGTGTAATCCAGTTCCACGTCGAGCGGATAGAACGGCGTGACCGTGTCGGGACCCTTCGGCTGCAGCCAGAACTGCACCTTGTGCTCGTCGGCGAAATCGCGCAGCACCTGTTCGTCGGCTTCCGTGAGCGGCTCGAGGTTGCGCACCACCAGCGCGGTGACCGACGAGCCGACCGCGAGTTCGAGCTGCGGCATGCGGTCGTAGATCGACAGCTTGCGGACCATGAAGCGCAGCGGCATCAGCATCGCCGACACATGCGGCGGCAACACCTCGCAAGTCTTCATGTCGGCGATGTAGCTGCTCTTCTTCTCGTGAAAGCCGATACGCATGCCGCCCTTTTCCGGCAGGTAGTGCACCGCCAGACGCGCGCGATAGCGATAACCCCAAGACGGCCCGTGAATCGGCCGAAACACGGTTTCCGGGCGAAGCCTGGCGAGATGCTGGAGATTGTCTTCGAGCACGCGCTGCTTGACCGCCACCTGCGCGCGGATGTCGAGATGCTGCATCGAACAGCCGCCGCAGATGCTGAAGTACGCGCATTTCGGCGTGGTGCGGGCCACGCTTTCGCGCAGCACCTCGACGACCTCGGCCTGCTCGTATTTCGGCTTGCTGCGATGAGTCGCGTAGCTGACGCGCTCACCGGGCAATGCGCCTTCGACAAAGATGACCTTGCCGGGCGCGCCGCCTTCGCCCTCGGTGCGGCCAACGCCGCGCGCTTCCATATCGAGCGAAACGATTTCGATGACCGGCTCGTCACCGGTGATGACGGGCGCACGCACCGGAGCGGGCGCCTTCTGGCGCTTCGGCGGGCGACGATGGGGGGCAGTTCGGGACACCTGCAACTTCCTGACAAACTTGGGAGAAAGGCGAGATTGTAGACGAAGCTCCGCCTTTGCCAACGATTTGGCGCGGCCACGATGTCATGACCGCAGCATGTGCTGGGCGCCGCGCTCTCGATTAGCGTACGGCGAACCGCTTCACCCACTGACTAGTTATCGAACGCTGCCAGGTACTCGGCCCATTGCGGCGCCGTCTCCAGCGCGAGCGCGTTTTTCACCAGCGTGATCTCGTCAGCATACTCTTCGGCGGAAAACGCGCCGCGGACTAGCTGGAAACGGCAATACAGCAGATACGTGTTGACGACGTCAGTCTCGCAGTAGTTACGGATCTCCTCGATGCGGCCTTCCTGATACGCGTGCCACACCTGGCTGCCGTCCATGCCCATCTTGCCGGGAAAACCACACATCCTGGCGAGCGCATCGAGCGGCGCATTGGCGCGCGCCTGATACATCGCCAGCACGTCCATCAGATCCGTGTGACGGGCGTGGTAGCGGCTGATGTAGTTGTTCCACTTGAACTCGCGATCGTCCTCGCCGAGATCCCAGAAACGGTAGGCCGGAATGCCATTGACCAGCGCGCGGTAATTCAGCACCGGCAAGTCGAAACCGCCGCCGTTCCACGATACGAGCTGCGGTGTGTATTTCTCGATCACGCGATAAAACGATTGCACTAGCGCGGCCTCGCCATCTTCCGGCGTGCCGAGCGAGCGCACCCGGAAACCGTTGTTGTCGCGGAATACGCAGGAAATCGCTGCGATCCGTTGCAGGTGATGCGGCAGAAAATCGCTGCCGGTCTTTTCGCGACGCGCGGCGAACGCGTGCTCGGCGACTGCGGCGTCGCTCAGCGTGGCGGGCAAATCTTCGAGGCGGCGAATGCCGGCGACATCGGGAATCGTCTCGATGTCGAAAACCAGGATCGGTGTCATTGAATTAGAGAACGGCGTCCTTGCGCACACCGTTAGAGGCAAAGAAGCGCTTCAACCGCACCAGCGCTTCCTGCTGGATCTGGCGCACACGCTCGCGCGTGAGGCCCATTTCATCGGCCAGTTCTTCGAGCGTGGCCGGCTCGATGTGGTTCAGCCCAAACCGCCGCTCGATCACATGACGATGCTTGTCCGACAACCGTGCGAGCCACGCGCGTGTGAGCGTTTCCAGCTCGCGGTGCTGCACCTCGGCGTCTGGCGACTGGCTCTGATCGTCAGACAGCAGATCGAGCAGGCTGCTCGCCGGGTCCAGGTCGAGCGGCGCGTCAAGCGATGCGGTGTGCTCGTTCAACGCGAGGATGTCGGTGACTTCGTCGGTGGTCTTGCCGGTCAGATAGGCAATGTCGTCGATGCTGGCGTCGCGGCGCTCTGCCGCTTCGCCCGAATTCATCGAATTTTTTTCCAGATGGCGCTTGGCGCGCAGCACCTGATTGAGCTCACGAATCACGTGCACCGGCAAACGCACGGTGCGCGCCTGGTTCATGATTGCGCGCTCGATGCTCTGGCGAATCCACCAGGTGGCATACGTCGAAAACCGGAAGCCGCGTGTGGGATCGAACTTCTCGATCGCGTGCATCAGACCGAGGTTGCCCTCTTCGATCAGATCGAGCAGCGGCACGCCGCGGTTCAGGTAGCCCTTCGCAATGCTGACGACGAGCCGCAAATTACGCTCGATCATCACCTGCCGGGCGTCGAACTCGCCCGCCTTGGCAAGGCGCGAATACTTCTGCTCTTCTTCGACGGTCAGAAGCGGTTTGACGCTGATACGGTTCAGGTAGTGCTGGATCGTGTCGGCCGTCAGCTCGGCTTGCAGCAGCGCGCGGAAATCGTCCGCGTCCGGCACGGCTTCGCTCGCGCTTTCGCGCGCGTCGCCGGCATCTTCCACGCCGGCCTGGCGCTCGTCGAGGTCGCGCTCTTCCACGATCTCTTCTTCGACTTCCGAAGCGCTACCTTCGTCCACCAACGCGGACGTGGCACGGCTGATCGTTTCAGACTCGGCTTGCGGCGGGCGGCGCTTCGGTTTCGGCATGGTCGTATCGCTTATTGCGGCGGCAAATACTTCAGTGGGTCGACAGGTTTACCCTGCCGGCGAACTTCGAAATGCAACATCACACGGTCGGAATCGCTATTGCCCATCTCAGCGATCTTCTGCCCTTTGGTCACCGCATCCCCCTCTTTTACCATCAAAGCGCGGTTGTGTGCATACGCGGTGAGATAAGTTGCATCATGCTTGATGATAATGAGATTGCCGTAACCACGCAGCCCATTTCCTGCATAAACCACCCGGCCGTCCGCCGAAGCCTTGACTGTGTCGCCCGACGCGCCTCCGATATTGACGCCCTTGTTGGTCGAGTCGTTGAAGGTGCCGAGCAGCGGGCCGCGCACCGGCCATGCGAACGCGACGTTGCCGGACGCGCCGGAGGTCGAGTCGCTCGCGGCGCCTTGATTGGCCGGCGGCGTCAGCGAGGCGCCGTTCGAACCCGAACCATAGATGGGCGGCGCCGCTGCGACGCCTGCTGCTGCGCCCGTCGACGGCGCCGTGCTGCCGAGCGGCGCGCTTTGCACCGCGCCGCCGCTGCCGATCGGCGCGGTCGTGACGCCCGGCGTCAGCGCGGCGGTGTTGGCGCCCGGCGGCACCACGCGCAGCAACTGATCGACTTCGATCTGATTCGGATTGGTGAGATTGTTCCACGCCGAGATATCGCGGTAGTTCTGGCCGTTCTCCAACGCGATCCGATACAGCGTGTCGCCCGGCTTCACGCGGTAGTAACCGGGCGGCGGCGGTCCGAGCGGCACAGCCGGTTGCTGCGCGGTTTGCGTACTGAGCGCGCCGCCACCGGAGCGATCGACGACAGGCGCCTGATCGAGCCGGGAAGCACAGGCCGTCATCAACAGGGACAAGGCGAGCACGCACACGCTACGCTGGGTTACGGTCATGGGGACATTCAGGCTGGGTCTTTGCATCGCGCGCAACATACTCATCGGTGTCAAATCACTCCGGATTTTAAGGGTACAAAGAAAACGCGATCAAGCCGCGACTCGCGCCACTGCGCGGGTCCGAGGCGCTCGACCAGAGTCAGCACCTGGTTCTGGCCGTCCTGCGAGCCGACCGGCGCGACCAGACGGCCGCCAATCGCGAGTTGTTCAAGTAAGGCTTGCGGTACATCGAGCCCGGCCGCGGCAATCACGATCGCATCGAACGGCGCCGCCGACGGCAACCCGAGGCGGCCATCGCCGTAGTGCAGCCGGATGTTCGGTATGCGCAGCGGGCGCAAGTTCGTCTTCGCGCGTTCGGACAGCGGCTTGATGCGTTCGATCGAATAGACATCGCGCGCGACCTGGCTCAGCACGGCTGCCTGATAACCGCAACCGGTACCGATTTCGAGCACGTTGTTCAGCGCGCGGCCCGCTGCGGCCAGCTCGATCATCCGGGCGACTACCGAGGGCTTGGAAATCGTCTGGTGATGGCCGATCGGCAGCGCGGCATCTTCATAGGCCTGAGCCGCGAGGCCCGGGTCGACGAACATGTGGCGCGGCACCACCGACATCGCGTTCAGCACGCGCTGATCGGTCACGCCGTTCGCTCGCAGGCGTTCGACCATCCGTTCGCGAACCCGTTCCGAAGTCAACGCCAATGCGCCGTTCAGAGCAACGTTCGGTGCGGCGGCGCGCTCGCTGGGTTTGGCAGCGGGTTTGCCCGGCAGCGCCGCTTTTGGCGCGGCGCGCGCAGTCGAAATCTGTGCGGCGGCTTTCGCCTGTGGTTTGGGTTGCGGCTGGACCTGGGGCTTAACCTGGGGCTTAACTTGGGGCTTAACCTGGGTCGTTACCTGCGTTTTTACCTGCGTTTTTACCTGAGGCTTCGCTTGCGGCTGAGCCTGCGCTCCGGTCTGCGGCTTCGCTTGAGACTTTGCTTTAGGCTTGACCGCGGAGCCGAGCGGCGAATTCTTCGCCGGTTGCTGGCGTGCATTGAGCGCAGCACTTGCGGCGAGTGCCGCCGCGCGCACTTCGCCCGGGCGCCCTTCGGGCCGGCGCGGTTCGCGCACCAGGTCCTCGAGACCGAGCGGAAAGCGCTTTGCGCGCTCGCCGGTCATGAAGCGCCGCTGCCGGCGCGCGCCCAGTCGCGCGCTGCGGGCAGCATTTGCGTGTGGGTCAGGTCGAGCTGCAACGGCGTGATCGACACGTGGCCGTTCGCGACAGCGTGGAAATCGGTGCCTTCGCTGGCGTCGCGCGCGCTGCCCGACGGGCCGATCCAGTAGATCGGTTCGCCGCGCGGGTTGGTCTGGCGGATCACCGGCTGCGACGGGTGGCGCTTGCCGAGCCGCGTGATGTGCCAGCCGCCGAGCTGCTCGTACGGCAGGTTCGGAATATTGATGTTCAGCAACGGATGCCCCGGCAGCGGCTGCTCGAGGTAATGCGCGACGATCTCCGCAGCGACGCGAGCCGCGTCTTCGAGATGCACCCAGTCCTTGTCGACCAGCGAGAACGCGATGGCCGGCACGCCGAACATGATGCCTTCAGTGGCGGCGGCGACGGTGCCCGAATAGAGCGTGTCCTCGCCCATGTTCTGGCCGTTGTTGATGCCCGAGACGACGAGGTCCGGCGTGTGGTCCAGCATGCCCGTCAGCGCGATGTGCACAGAGTCGGTGGGCGTGCCGTTCACATAATAGAAACCATTCGCCGAGCGCAGCACCGAGAGCGGCCGCGACAGCGTCAATGAATTGGACGCGCCGCTGCAGTTCTGCTCGGGGGCCATCACGGTGACGTCCGCGATCGGCTTGAGCGCTTCGTAAAGCGCGGCAAGGCCGGGCGCCAGATAACCGTCGTCATTGCTGAGTAGGATTCGCATGCGGCGATTGTAACCGAGGAAAGAAGACGCGCGAACGACACGGAAGGCGGCGCGCACGGCGCATACAAAGCGCACGCGTCGAGCACGCGTCGAGCACCCGGCGGGCACTCATCGGGGACGCAACGAGCCGGCCTCACGCAATAAAAACGCACGGTCGTGCTGCTTGCTTTACACTCAGACTACTTGCGACGCCCCGAAGGAAGTCTCCTTGGGGAACCCTGATCGATATGGAGACACGATGCGCGCGATTCGCTGTAATCAGTACGGGCCGCCGGAGAGCCTGGTCGTCGAAAATCTGCCGGACCTCGAACCGCCGCCCGGTCACGTCGTGATCGACGTCAAAGCCGCGGCCGTCAATTTTCCCGACGTCTTGATCATCGAGAACAAATACCAGTTCAAACCACCGCTACCGTTTACGCCGGGCTCCGAAGTCGCGGGTATTGTGCGTGCGGTCGGCGCGGAGGTCGCCCAGTTCAAGCCGGGTTCGCGCGTGGTCGCGTTCACCGGTTCTGGCGGCTTTGCCGAGCAGGCGCGGGCGCCCGCAGCGGCGTGCGTGCCGCTTGCCGATGGCGTCGAATTCGAGCTGGCAGCCGCGTTCACGCTGGCCTATGGCACGTCGCACCATGCGGTGGTCGACCGGGGCGAGTTGAAGGCCGGCGAGACGATGCTGGTTCTGGGCGCGGCAGGCGGCGTCGGGCTGGCGGCGGTCGAAATCGGCAAGGCGCTCGGCGCACGCGTGATCGCGGCGGCGTCTAGCGATGAAAAGCTCGCCGTCTGCGTGGAGCACGGCGCCGACGCCACCATCAACTACAGCACCGAAGACCTGCGCGAACGCATCAAGGCGCTCACCGGCGGCAAAGGTCCGGACGTGATCTACGATCCGGTCGGCGGCGTGTACGCAGAACCGGCGTTTCGCAGCATCGGCTGGCGCGGGCGCTATCTGGTGGTCGGCTTCGCGAACGGCGAGATTCCGAAGCTGCCGCTCAATCTGACGCTGCTCAAAGGCGCGAGCATCGTCGGCGTGTTCTGGGGTGACTTTGCGAAACGCGAGCCACAACACAATCATGCCGCGTTCGAGCAGATGGTCGGCTGGATTGGCGAAGGCAAGCTCAAGCCCTACGTGTCGGCGCGCTATTCGCTCGAAGACACCGGCCGCGCGTTGCGCGACATGGCGGAGCGCCGCGTGATCGGCAAGGTGGTGATTACGCCTTGACCACGGTGCGCCACGGTGCGCTTACGAAGCACTTGTGGAAGATGCGAACAAAAGCGCGCGGCTTGCGAACCGTGCGCTTTTTTATCTGGACCGCGTGCCCGCGTTAGAGCTTTTCCGTCTCGCCCGTTTTCGGTTGCCATTTCATCAGACGCCGCTCGCCGATCCCGACGATGGCATCGAGAATCAGCGCGAACGCGGTCAGCACCAGAATCCCGGCGAACACGGTATTGATATCGAAGGTGCCTTCGGCCTGCAAGATCAGATAACCGACGCCGCGTGCCGAGCCGAGATACTCGCCGACCACCGAACCGACGAACGCGAGCCCCACCGATGTATGCAGGCTCGAAAACACCCAGCTCATCGCGCTCGGCAGATACACGAAGCGCAGCAACTGCTTGCGGTTCGCACCGAGCATGCGCGCGTTGGCGAGCACGACCGGGCTGACTTCCTTCACACCCTGATAGACGTTGAAGAACACGATAAAGAACACCAGCGTGACGCCCAGCGCGACCTTCGACCAGATCCCGAGACCGAACCACACGCCGAAGATCGGCGCGAGAATCACGCGCGGCATCGAGTTGGCGGCCTTGATGTACGGGTCGAACAGCGCGCTCGCGAGCGGCGACAGCGCGAGCCACAGGCCGACGCCCAGCCCCAGCGCAGTGCCGAGTGTGAACGCCAGCACGGTTTCGATCAGCGTGATCCACAGATGCAGATAGATCTCGCCGCCCGTGAACCATTCCCAGATCCGCTGCAGCACCCTCTGCGGCTCGCCGAAGAAGAACGCGGCCTTGTTCGGGTCGTCGAAATAGAATGCCGGCAGCAGCGTCGGGCTGGTCAGCACGTACCAGAGCACGAAGCACAGCACGAGCAGAAGCCACTGCCAGATCACCAGGTTCGCCCGGTTCGGGCGCAACGTCTTCCACATGGATCGATTGCCTTACACGGTTAATTGACGTAACTGCGAAGCGCAACTACAGGACACAACCGCCCGGACGCGGTTAAACGGCCGTGAGTTGTTGCTGGTACCCCTTGAGCACCTCGTCGCGCAGCACGCTCCAGATCTGCGCGTGCAACTCGACGAAACGCGGATGCGAGCGAATCTCGGCGACGTCACGCGGACGCGGCAAGTCGATCGTAAACTCGCCGATCGGACGCGTGCCTGGTCCGGCTGAGAGCACCACCACGCGATCGGACATCGCGATCGCTTCGTCGAGATCGTGCGTGATGAACAGCACCGCCTTGCGTTTGGCGACCCACAGGTCGAGCAGCTCGTTTTCCATCAACTGACGCGTCTGGATATCGAGCGCGGAAAACGGCTCGTCCATCAGGATGATGTCAGGGTCGAGAATCAGCGTCTGCGCCATCGCGACGCGCTTGCGCATGCCGCCCGACAGCTGATGCGGATAGCGGTCGCCGAAACCGCCGAGACCGACGCGTTTGAGCCACTCGTCAGCTTTGCTGCGCGCTGCGGCCGGCGGCACACCCTGGAATGCGAGGCCGGCCATCACGTTGTCGATTGCGGAGCGCCACGGCATCAGCGCATCGGCCTGGAACATGTAGCCGGCGCGCCGGTTGATGCCCTTGAGCGGCTCGCCGAATACGTTGACCACGCCTGACGACGGGTCCAGCAAACCGGCGCCGACATTCAGCAAAGTGGATTTGCCGCAGCCGGTCGGACCGACTACCGAAACGAATTCGCCCGGCGCGATGCGCAAGGTGGTGTCCTTGACTGCCGTGTAGCGCTGCGCGCGGTTATCGCGTGCGGCAAACGTGCAGGTGATGTTCTCGAGCGCCAGCGCGGCAACGGTCATCATTCGACTCGCTTCGAAGATCGGTTTCGGTTTGTCTGTTATCGCGACTGCGGTGGTCAAGGCGAACGCGCTGCGCGGCCACCCTTGCCCCCGCAGGTAAAGGCTTACGCCTTGACGGTGGCCAACGCTTTCTTGACGAAGTCGTTGGTCCACGTCTTCGACAGATCGATCGGCTTGCCCTGCACCGCCGGATCGAACGCCTGCAAGGTTTTCAGCGAGGTAGCCGGGCCGTCGGCGGGCATCAGTCCATCCGGCGACATCGCCTCCTTCACGTGCTGCCACGCGTCCAGATATACCGCGCGGTCGCCGAGCAGATAGCCTTCCGGCACCGTGTTGATCAGCTCGCTGCCGGTCGCCGTTTGCAACCACTTGAGCGCGCGCACCATCGCGTTGGTCAACGCCTGCGTGGTGTTCGGATTCTTCGTGATGAAGCTCTGCGACGCGTACAGGCACCCTGCCGGCATATCGCCGCCGAATACGCTGCGAGTATCGGCGAGCGTGCGCGTGTCCGACACGACGCGGATCTCGCCGGTCCTTTCGAGCCTGGTCATCACGGGGTCGAGATTGGCGATCGCATCGATCTGGCCCGACTGCAACGCGGCGATCGCGCCCGCTCCGGCGCCCACGCCGATGAATGACACGTCTTTCGCGGTCAGCCCGGCCTTCGCCAGCACAAAGCTCGCCATGATCGAGGTCGACGAACCCGGCGCGGTCACGCCGATTTTCTTACCCTTCAGATCGGCGATCGACTTGTAGTTCGGCATCGCCTTCTTCGACACGGCGAGCACGATCTGCGGCGCGCGTCCTTGCAGCACGAATTCACGGAACGACTGCTTTTGCGCCTGCAGCAGCAAGGTGTGTTCGAACGCGCCGGAGACCACGTCCGCGCTGCCGCCGACCGCCGCCTTCAGCGCTTGCGAGCCGCCGGCGAAATCGGAGATTTCGACTTCGAGGCCTTCGTCCTTGAAGTAATTGCGGCGCTCGGCAATGGTGAGCGGCAAGTAATAGAACAGATTCTTGCCGCCGACAGCGATCGCCACCTTCGTGGTTTCAGGTTTGCCCTGCGCGAAGGCGAGCGGCGTGGCCGCAAGCGTGACGCCTGCGAGGGCGGCGCTACCGGCGAGGAAGGTTCTGCGTTGCATGGTCCGTACTCTCCAACTTTTGTTGTCCAGCTTTTTTGTTCAGCATTTTTGTCTTTTGCCGCGGCGTTCAGGGGGCGCGGCGCTTGCGTCCTGGTGTACGTCCCTGGTCTGCGTCTGGCTTTGCCTCTCTGCTTGCGGCGCGTGACCTGCAGAACGGTGGCAAATCACGTGCGGCGAACGCTCCCGAACCACACTCACTCAGACTATCTGTTGCGCATGCAACCGTGCAATGTGGTCTGCATCATAACCTAGCGATTGCAGGACTTCATCGGTATGTTCACCCAGTTCCGGGCCGAGCCAGCGGGTTTCGCCGGGCGTTTCCGAGAGCTTCGGCGTGACCGCCGGCAACGTGATTTCCTGGCCGTCCTGCCACTTGAAGCGCTGGATCATCTGACGCGCGATGAACTGCGGATCGGTAAACATGTCGGCAACGCTGTAGATGCGGCCGACCGGGACGTCGGCGGCATTCAGTACGGCGAGCGCTTCGTCGATGGTGCGCGTGGCGAGCCACGCGGCGATCGCGGCGTCGATTTCCTGAGTGCGCGGCACGCGGCCGTCGTTGTGCGCCAACGTGGGATCGTTCGCCAGATCATCGCGTTCGATCGCCAGCATCAGCCGTTTGAAAATCGGATCGCTGTTGCCTCCGATCACGATGCTGCCGTCGCGGCACGGATACGTGTTCGACGGCACGATGCCCGGCAGCGACGCGCCGGTGCGCTCGCGCACCATGCCGTACACGCCGTATTCCGGCACCACGCTTTCCATCATGTTGAACACGGCCTCGTACAGCGCGACGTCGACGACCTGCCCTTTGCCGCCGTTCACCTGCTTGTGATGCAGCGCCATCAGCGCGCCGATCACGCCATGCAGCGCGGCGATCGAGTCGCCGATCGAAATGCCGATGCGCGGCGGCGGCAAGTCGGGATAGCCTGTGATGTGGCGCAAGCCGCCCATTGATTCGGCAATCGCGCCGAATCCGGGCCGGTCGCGATACGGTCCGGTCTGGCCGTAGCCGGACAAACGCACCATCACGAGGCTGGGATTCTCTGCGGACAACACGTCGTAGCCGAGCCCAAGCTTCTCGAGCAGCCCGGGCCGGAAATTCTCGACGACGATATCCGCCTCTTTCGCGAGACGCCGCACGATCTCCTTGCCCTCTTCGGCTTTCAGATTGATCGTCACGGATTTCTTGTTGCGCGCCTGCACGGCCCACCACAGCGACGTGCCGCCGACTTCCGGGTAGAGCTTGCGCCATTTGCGCAGCGGGTCGCCGCCTTTGGGATCTTCGATCTTGATGACGTCGGCGCCGAACTCGCCGAGAAAGCGCGCGGCGAACGGGCCGGCGATCAGCGTGCCGAGTTCGAGCACCTTGACGCCGGCGAGCGGGCCTTTGGGCGCGGCGGTTGCGCTTGATTCGGGGATGGCGCTCATGGGGTCTCCTTTGTTCTATTCCGGCGGCGTCGCTTAAGGTGTGCGCGGCGGTGCGCGCGGTTGGTCGGCGCGGCGGGCGCAGCAAGTGCCTCGGCTACATCGAGCGCCGGTCGAGCATCGCGCGGGCGATTGTGCCGGCGTCGACGTATTCGAGTTCGCCGCCCACCGGCACGCCGCGCGCGAGGCGCGTTACGGCAAGCCCGCGCGCCTTGAGCGTCTGCCCGAGGTAATGCGCGGTGGCCTCGCCTTCGTTGGTGAAATTGGTCGCGAGCACGACTTCCTTGACGATGCCGTCCGACGCGCGTTTGACCAGCCGGTCGAAATGAATCTCCTTAGGGCCGATGCCGTCGAGCGGACTGAGCCGCCCCATCAGTACGAAATAGAGGCCGCGATAGGTCATCGTCTGTTCGAGCATGATCTGGTCGGCGGGCGTCTCGACGACGCACAGCAGCGTGGGATCGCGCTCAGAATCGAGGCAGACCTCGCAGATCTGCGCTTCGGTAAAGGTGTTGCACTTCTCGCAGTGCTGCAGATGCTCGGTCGCGAACAGCAGCGAGCGGCCGAGCTTTTCGGCGCCGTCGCGGTCGTGCTGCATCAGGTGGTACGCCATGCGTTGCGCGGACTTCGGCCCGACACCGGGCAGCACGCGCAGCGCTTCGACGAGCGCCGACAAGGCGGAAGGTTGTTTCATGCGGATCGGCGGCGTCGAAGTGGGTGTTGCCCGTCATGTTGCCAGAGAGCGGGAGCGATGCGGCTCCGTCGGCGCGCAGGCGAATCAGGCGGGCGCGCCTGACTGACAAGCCAGGACGAACTGGGACGAGCACACAAAGAACGTGACTCGTGCGTTCAGCGGACGCCGCGGCGGCAGCTGCCGCGGCGCTCGTCCCGCCTTGCAGCGGCTGCGCTCAGAACGGCAGCTTGAAGCCCGGCGGCAGCGGCAGGCCCGAGGTCATGCCGCCCATCTTTTCCTGGGCGGTGGCTTCGGCCTTGCGCACGGCGTCGTTGAACGCAGCGGCGACGAGGTCTTCCAGCATGTCCTTGTCGTCCGCGAGCAGGCTCGGATCGATCGATACGCGGCGCACGTCGTTCTTGCAGGTCATCGTCACCTTGACGAGACCGGCGCCCGACTGCCCCTCGACTTCGATCTGCGCGAGTTGCTCCTGCATCTTCTTCATGTTTTCCTGCATCTGCTGGGCTTGCTTCATCAGCCCGGCGAGTTGGCCTTTCATCATGGACATGCTCCTTCTTGATAGCGTGAAATCCGGAAATCGGGCGCTCCACGGCGCGGCGAATCAGTGAGCGGACGGCGCGCCGTTCGGGCCGGCGTCCTGCGTAATCGGGCGGATCGAGCCGGGCACGATGCTCGCGCCAAACTCGCGGATCAGCGACTGCACGAACGGATCGGCGCCGATCTCGCGCTCCGCTTCCTGCTGACGCTGGGCGCGCATGGCGGCGTCGTGCGCGGCCGCGGTGCGGCGTGCCGGACCGACTTCGACCAGCACTTCGACGTTCCGGCCGAGCTTTTCGGCGAGCGCGGTTTTCAGTTTAGCGACCTGCGAGGCTTCCGCGTACTGCGGCACCGGCACGTTCAGCTTGAGCGTGGCGCCTTCGAGGGCCATCAGTTCGCTGTTGAATGCCAACTGGTACGAAATGCCTTTGAGCGGCAGGCCGACGGCAAGCGCGGGCCAGTCGCCTTCGAAGCCCAGCGGGTCGAGCGGCACGGCCGGCGGCAGCGGGCGTTTGTCGACCACCGGCGCGGGCGCGGACGGCGCCGCGGCGCTTACGCGGACGTCGTCAGGGCCGCTGTCGAACACAGGCACATCATTGTCTTCCGGCAGGCCGTAATAGCCTTCGTCCGCTGGCGAGAGCGGCAAGTAATCGTCGGGCGGCATGTCGTCCCACGGCGGGACCGGCGAGCCGCTCTGCTCCGCGCCGCTGCTTTGCGCCGGCGACGAAGACGCCCGCGCGGCGGGTGCGGTGTCCTGCTGCGGCGCGCGGCGCGGGGCGCCCGGCGTAGGCACGGGCACGACGACGCGCGGCGCGGCGGGTTTCGGCGTGGCCGGCGTGGAAGGCTTGGCGATCGGCGCGGCAGAGGCGCGGCCACGGTCCGATGAGACCTTCAAACCGGCGCTGCGCAAGACGTCTAGCGCCGCGCTGGCGCCGCCCGCGCGGCGCGGCGGGATATCGGCTGCGGCTGCGGCCTCCGCCGAGCTTTCCTCGCCGCCTGCCGTCGCGGCGGCGGCCGGTGCGGCGGGCGGTTGCGCGGGCGCTTCGTCGGCGCCGCTGTCTGCCGCGGATGGTTCGTTGCCGACGGGCTCGGCGGCCTGTTCGGCTTGCGTGGCTGCTACTTCGCGAGCGGGCTGCACCGGCGCTTCGCTCGGCGCCGCGGCCATTTCGACAGCGTCCGGCGCCGGGGTGGCGTTCTGCGCGACGACATGGGCGGACGATTCCGGCGCTACGCCGTCTGATGCCTCGAGCGTGGACGCATTGCTTTGCGACGCCTGGGAGGCAGGTTCGCTTGCCGCGGATGTCGACTCCATCGACGCCGTAACTTGAGCGGCTTCCGGTTGCTTCTGGCCCTTGGCTTCGGCGTCAACCGGTCGGACCTCAGCCGCTGCGTTTGGCGCATCAGCCACGCTCGCGTTTTCCACAGCGGGCTTGTCCGACGCCTCCGCTACCTCAGGCTCAGCGCTCTTCGCTGCTGTCGCCTCATCAATGCGCGGCTCGCGCACTGATGAGGCAGCACCCGCTGCCGGCGCCGCAGGAATCGACGCAGCTCGCGGCGCAACCGCATCTGCCGGACGCACCGCCGGCGGACGCGCGGACGCCGCCGCCTGCGACGCAGCCACCGCCGGCGTATCGGCGCGTTTAGCGCCGCTCGAATTCGACGGTCCCGCCGCGCGGCCTGAACCCGCCGCCCCGCCGCCACCGCCGGTGGGCGCCGGTTCGAACGCCAGCATGCGCAACAGCGTCATCGTGAAGCCGGCATATTCGTCGGGAGCGAGACCCAGTTCGCTTCGGCCGACCGTCGCGATCTGATAAAACAACTGCACCTGCTCGGCGCTCAGCGCTTCGGCAAAACGACGCAAATCGCCCGCCTCCGGCCACTCGTCCAGCACCGACGACGGCGCGAATTGCGCCCACGCGATCCGATGCAGCAAGCTCGCCAGATCCTGCAATGCTGTCGAAAACGACAGGCTGCGCAACGCCATCTCGTCCGCGACCGCCAGCACCGCGGCGCCGTCGCCGTCGGCAAGCGCGCCGAGCAGACGAATCAGATAGCTCTGATCGAGCGCGCCGAGCATTCCGCGCACCGCATCTTCACTGACCTGATTGGCCGAATAGGCAATCGCCTGATCGGTCAGCGAGAGCGCGTCGCGCATCGAACCATCGGCCGCGCGCGCGAGCAGGCGCAGCGCCTGGGCGTCGAACGGCACCTGCTCTTCGCCGAGAATATGTTCGAGATGCGAGACGATGTGCCCGGCCGGCATCTGCTTCAGATTGAATTGCAGACAGCGCGAGAGCACCGTGACCGGAATCTTCTGCGGGTCAGTGGTGGCCAGAATGAACTTGACGTGCGACGGCGGTTCTTCCAGCGTCTTCAACATCGCGTTGAACGCATGGTTGGTCAGCATGTGCACTTCGTCGATCATGTAGACCTTGAAGCGCGCATCGACCGGCGCATAAACTGCCCGCTCCAGCAACGCGGCCATTTCGTCGACGCCGCGATTACTCGCCGCGTCCATCTCGACATAATCGACAAAGCGGCCTTCATCGATCTCGCGACACGCGCGGCACACGCCGCACGGCGTCGAGGTCACACCGGTTTCGCAATTCAGCGCCTTGGCGAAGATGCGCGACAGCGTCGTTTTGCCGACGCCGCGGGTGCCGGTAAACAAATAGGCATGATGCAGACGGCCACCGTCGAGCGCGTGCGTGAGCGCGCGCACCACGTGCTCCTGTCCGACGAGCGAAGCGAAATCCTTCGGCCGCCATTTGCGTGCGAGAACTTGATAGGTCATCCGGAAATTGTATCAGTAACGATGCCGCGCAAAGCCGAATCGACAGCGCACGAACGCGTGTTGTCGCTTCATTGAAATTGGCTAACGAACTGATAGAAAAAAATAGATGGGCCGCGCAAAATTCACGCCGACAACAACAAAGGATCTGGGAAGAACAACAGGAAGCAAAGCGGAAGAAAAAGGAAGGTGACGAGCCCGACCCTCGGCACTGGTGGAAAACGGCTGTGGCTGCTTCGTTCCCGACCTGACCAGGTTGACCATCCCTCCATGCGAGGAGGCCCGTCACGAAACATTCTATCACTGCTTGGCCCGTCGCGCGACTGTTAATACGACCAAAGCTCCTCCGGAGCGCCGAATCAGGGCCTTCGCTCAATATAGGCAACCGCACCGGCCGCACGCGCGCGAGCCACTTGTGTTTGCCGTCCGAGCCACCAGATAAGGTGCGTAGCAGTGCATGGAACGTAGCGGAACTTCACCGGCAGCCAATGGCCCCACTGCCCTTGATGAGTACTATCACCCCCGGCAACGCATAGCGAATTAAGCTAAACTGCCGTACGGATGACCCGCAAACGCGAGCCTTCCGCACATTCCTGAAATGGTTTTTGGCCTTTTCAGGCGTGTGCCGGCAGACTCCAATTGCGGCAAAGCGAACGGAAGTTTCCTTAGGTTTTGGTGTATCGTGGCGAGCAATTCAGGCGGGCCTCGAACCGATAGAGGTATTCATACAATGAGCGAACAAATCAAGCATATTAGCGACGCATCGTTCGAACAGGACGTCGTGAAATCCGATAAACCCGTGCTGCTCGATTTCTGGGCTGAATGGTGCGGTCCGTGCAAGATGATCGCGCCGATCCTCGACGAAGTCGCGAAGGATTACGCCGATCGCCTGCAAATCGCCAAGATCAACGTCGACGAGCATCAATCGACGCCGGTCAAGTTCGGCGTGCGCGGCATCCCCACGCTGATCCTGTTCAAGAACGGCGCTGTCGCCGCGCAGAAAGTCGGCGCACTGTCGAAATCGCAACTCACCGCGTTCCTCGACGGCAACCTGTAAAGCGGAGCGCGTCGGTGCGCCTCGAGACCCCTCGGAAACTTGAGGCGCATCGCCTTGAGCGTGTTGTCAGCCGGCAACACGCTCAATAAGAAAGATGCCATGCCGCCGCACTGGCGGAAATTGGCGTGTGCTATGCTAGAATCCGCAAAACGTCGAAAAGACGTGTAAGTCCTTGAGCGGTTCCGCTCACTCTCCTCCCAGATTTCATTTCGTCGCATCTTCTCCTGCGGGTTCTCCGTATGCATTTATCCGAGCTTAAGACTCTGCACGTGTCCGAATTGATCGAGATGGCCAACGGCCTCGAGATCGAAAGTGCGAACCGCCTGCGCAAGCAGGAATTGATGTTCGCCATTCTAAAAAAACGAGCCAAAACGGGCGACACGATCTTCGGCGACGGCACGCTCGAAGTGCTGCCGGACGGCTTCGGTTTCCTGCGATCCCCGGAAACCTCCTATCTCGCCAGCACGGACGATATCTACATCAGCCCGTCGCAAATCCGCCGCTTCAACCTGCATACGGGCGACACGATCGAAGGCGAGGTGCGCACGCCTAAAGACGGCGAACGCTATTTCGCGCTGGTGAAGGTGGACAAGGTCAACGGCCAGCCGCCGGAAGCCTCGAAACACAAGATCATGTTCGAAAACCTGACGCCGCTGCACCCGAACAAGGTGCTGCTGCTCGAACGTGAAATGCGCGGTGAAGAAAACGTCACGGGCCGCATCATCGACATGATCGCGCCGATCGGCAAGGGCCAGCGCGGCTTGCTGGTCGCGTCGCCGAAGTCGGGCAAGACCGTGATGCTGCAGCACATCGCGCATGCGATCAAACAGAACCATCCGGATGTCGTGCTGTTCGTGTTGCTGATCGACGAACGCCCGGAAGAAGTGACCGAAATGCAGCGTTCGGTGGCCGGCGAAGTGATCGCCTCCACCTTCGACGAACCGGCTGCGCGTCACGTGCAAGTCGCCGAAATGGTGATCGAAAAAGCCAAGCGCCTCGTCGAAATGAAGAACGACGTGGTGATTCTGCTCGACTCGATCACGCGTCTCGCACGCGCATACAACACGGTGGTGCCGGCCTCGGGCAAGGTGCTGACGGGCGGTGTCGACGCGAACGCGCTGCAACGTCCGAAGCGCTTCTTCGGCGCGGCGCGCAATATCGAAGAAGGCGGCTCGCTCACCATCATCGGCACGGCGCTGATCGAAACCGGCAGCCGCATGGACGACGTGATCTACGAAGAATTCAAGGGCACCGGCAACATGGAAGTGCACCTGGAACGCCGCCTTGCTGAAAAGCGCGTCTATCCGTCGATCAACCTGAACAAGTCCGGCACGCGCCGCGAAGAACTGCTGATCAAGCCCGAAGTGCTGCAAAAGATCTGGGTGCTGCGCAAGTTCATTCACGACATGGACGAAGTCGAATCGATGGAATTCCTGCTCGACAAGATCCGCCAGACGAAGAGCAACTCCGAGTTCTTCGACATGATGCGTCGTGGCGGCGGCGGCTAAAACCTGGTCCCGCGCTAGCCGCATCGCGTAAGAAAGCCGCTCGCCGCAAACGAGCGGCTTTTTTTCGCCTGCAAGAAATGCGCGCCACTGCATGCACGCCGCTGCAGGCTATCCCGAAAACGTGTACGTGAACGTACACGTTTTGCTATAATGCGAACACTCCGTCATGCCTCTCGCCGCTTATGTCGAAGGACTCACCCACCCTGCTGACCGTGCGCGACGCCGCCGAACGCCTCGGCGTCACGCCGCGCACGCTGAAATACTACGAGGAACGCGGCCTCGTCTCGCCCACGCGCAGCGAGGGCCGCTACCGGCTTTACGACGAAGAAGACCTCAAGCGCTTCGGCCGGATTTTGCGTCTGCGCTCGCTTGGCTTCTCGCTGCACGGCATCACGGAAATGCTCAAACGTCCGCTCGAAGCGGTCGGCGGCACCCACCGCTATTCCAACGAATCGCTACAGCAGATTCGCGACGCCATCGCGCAACAGGTCGACGCGCTCGACACGCGCATCGATGCGATGCGCCGTGAACTCAAGGAAGCGCAAAGGCTCAGAGCCGAACTGAGCCCCGATCTGGACTATCTCGAACGGCGTCTCGCCGGCGAGAATGCCGACACGCTGCTGGAACAGCGCCGCAACGCACTCGCCAAAGCCGGGAGCACGAACACGCCGCCACTCGCGAAGCGCCCCAGAAAGCCGGGCGAATCCACATGAGTGCGACGTCGTCCCGCGTCCCCTTGTTCAGCGTCGAAAAGCTGCGCGGCGATTTTTTCCCTTGGGTATTGGCCGTCGTCACCGGCCTCGACTATTTCGACAACTCGATCTTTTCGTTCTTCACCAGCCACATCGCGGGCGGCATCAATGCTTCGCCCGACGAACTCGTGTGGGCGTCGAGCGCGTACGCGGTTGCGGCCGTGCTCGGCATCCTGCAACAACAGTGGTGGGTCGAACGCTTCGGTTACCGGCGCTACGTGGCCGGCTGCATGCTGCTCTATTCAGTCGGCGCGGTCGCCGCCGCGCTGTGCGAGTCGTCGATCGAACTCGCGTTCGCGCGCGGCTTTCAAGGCTACTTTGTCGGCCCGATGATGGGCACCTGCCGCATCCTGATCCAGATGAGCTTCACGCCGCAACAACGGCCGGCGGCGACACGAGCGTTTCTCATACTGATCGTGTTGAGCAGCGCGCTCGCGCCGTTGATCGGCGGCCAGCTGGTCGCGCATTTCGACTGGCGCGCGCTGTTCGCCTGCACGGCGCCGGTGGGCGTGCTGTTCGCCGTGCTGGCCATGCTCGCGCTGCCCGACTCGGGCAATCGCCTACCGGAGGAACGCGGTTCGGCGCATTTCTGGCCGTACATCATCTTCGCGTTCGCGCAAGGTGCGCTGCAAATCGTGATGCAGCAAGTGCGCTTCCAGTTGTTCAGCGCGTCGCCGGGGCTGATTCTTCTCACGGTCGCGGGGATCGTCGCGCTGGGCTGGTTTGCCCACCACCAATGGCATCATCCGGCTCCGCTCGTGCGCCTGCATGCGCTGCGCGAAAAAGTCTTCCAGGTCGGGCTCGTGCTGTACATGTTCTACTATTACGTCTCGACCGTTTTCAGCTATCTGATCTCACGCTTTCTCGAAAGCGGTCTCGGCTATCCGGTCGAAAACACGGGTCAACTGGTCGGCGTCACGTCGCTGATTTCAGCCAGCGCACTGTTCGTCTACCTGCGCTACGCGAAGCTCCTGCCGCGCAAAAAATGGATCATCGTGCCGGGCTTCGCGGTGGCGGCGTTCACCGCGGCGTGGATGACGCGCATGTCGCCGGGCGTCGGCGAGGCGGCGTTGATCGTGCCGCTGCTGCTGCGCGGCTTACTGCTGTTGTTCATCGTGCTGCCGGTTGCCAATCTGACGTTTAGAATCTTCGCTATTGAAGAGTTCACGCACGGCTACCGGCTGAAAAACATCGTGCGGCAATTGACGATCTCGTTTGCGACGGCCTCGGTGATCATCGTCGAGCAGCATCGGCAGGCGCTGCATCAAACGCGGCTCGCGGAGTTCGTGAATCCGTACAATCCAGCCTTCCAGGGTTCGCTTGCCGCGTTGACCAACAGCTTTGCCGCCGCGGGCCGCTCGCCGTCCGAAGCGCACTCGCTCGCGGTGGTGGAAATCAGCCGGACGATCATGCAGCAGGCGAGCTTTTTGACGTCGCTGGACGGTTTTTACTTCCTGATCGGCATAGCGATATGCGGCGGCATTTTTGCCGCGTGGCAAAATCAGATCGACTAGGGGTTTCATCAGGCCATGCTTTCGAAACTCACTCAATGGCTCGGCACGCGCCGCCGCGACCGCGCGCTGCGCGAGTACGCAATCGACGACGCGCTCTGGCAAGCCACGCTCGATGGCCTGCCGTTCCTCGCGCACCTCGACGCGCCGAATCTCGTGCGCCTGCGCGAACTGACGAGCCTGTTCATCGCGCAAAAGAAGTTTTCGACCGCGCACGAGCTCGAGCTGACCAACGCGATGACCGTTGCGATCGCCGCGCAAGCCTGCTTGCCGGTGCTGAACCTGAGCCTCGACCTGTATCGCGGCTGGGTCGGCGTGATCGTCTATCCGGGCGAGTTCGTGATCCGCAAAACAGTCGAGGACGAAGACGGCGTGGTGCACGAAGTCGAACACGATGCGAGCGGCGAAGCGTGGGAAGGCGGGCCGGTGGTGCTGTCGTGGGAAGACGCGCAGATGACGGACGGCACGGATGCGTACAACGTCGTGATTCATGAATTCGCGCACAAGATCGACATGCTGACCGGCGAAGCGGACGGCCATCCGCCGCTCTTGCGCCGCTGGCATGCGCCGCTCGATTCACAGGCGTGGGCAGACGTCTTCGACCACGCCTACGACCACTTCTGCGCCAAAGTCGACGCAGTGCCGGAGCGCCGCTGGGCGCGTTTCGAGCGTGATTCGCTGATCGATCCTTACGCTGCCGATCATCCATCGGAATTTTTTGCCGTTTGCAGCGAGGCGCTGTTCGTCAAACCGCAGGCGTTCGAGGCCGAGTACCCGGAGCTGTACCGGCTGCTGGCCCGCTATTACCGGCAGGACCCGGCGCGCGTGGGCGTAGCGTTCACACCGGCATAACAATGGCCGAGGCCCGCCCAATAAGGGCCGCCGTGCAGCCCAGGCAATCAGAACCAGCGGGTAGAAAGCTCGCCAACCGTCTGATTTTCTGGCATAATCGCCGTTTTTCGACCCTAGGCAAGTGGCTCGCGCCAAGATGCGGTTAGCGTTATGTGTTCTTTACGCGGCTGCACGCGGGTTGGCTACCGCCAGATTAAAGGAAAGACCATGAAAGAAGGTATTCACCCGGATTACCGCGAAGTCCTGTTCATCGATATGTCGAACGACTTCAAGTTTGTGACGCGCTCGACCATCCAGACGCGTGAAACCGCCGAATTCAACGGCAAGACTTACCCGCTCGCCAAGATCGAAGTGTCGTCGGAATCGCATCCGTTCTACACCGGCCAACAAAAGATCATGGACACGGCTGGCCGCGTCGAAAAGTTCAACAAGAAGTTCGGCTCGCGCGCTACCGGCAAGGCAGCAGCGAAGTAATACGCGCCTCGTCGCCGGCCATGGGCCGGCTGCGAAGCAGCAGCAAAAAAGGGCAGCGCGAGCTGCCCTTTTTTGTCACCTCATGCCGGGCGCTCGTACATAGCGCTGACGGCGCCGCCCGTTCCAGCGGCATTGTTACCAGCGCCCCGACGACGTTGCGAGTCATTACCGGCCGTGACGCGCATCGCACCGCACGACTACAATGCCGGATGCTCCGAATCGGCCATTCCACCGGACATTCCGTCCGGTGCCGGCTGCACCGCTTATCCGATATCCACACACCGCATGAGACCTGCCGTTCGCCTCACAGCCTCTGCGACCAGCGCATTGCCGCGCTGGCTGCTGCTGACCATCTGTATCGTCTACGCATCGTTTGGCCTCTTCGGCCGCGATCCGTGGAAGAACGAGGACGCAGCCGGCTTCGGCGTCATGTGGACGATGGCCAGCGGCGGCGCCCACGATTGGCTGCTGCCGAATCTGCTCGGCAAATACCTTACGGAAGACGGCCCGCTCGGCTACTGGCTCGGCGCCAGCGCGATCCGCGTGCTGGCGCCGTGGGTCGATGCGAGCAACGCGTCGCGGGTCTTCACCGGCCTGCTGTTCTGCGCGGGCTGCGCGTTCGTCTGGTATGCGGCCTACCTGCTCGGCCGGCGCGCCGAAGTCCAGCCGTTCAAGTATGCGTTCGGCGGCGAGCCGGAACCGCGCGACTACGGCCGCACCCTCGCCGACGGCGCACTGCTGATCCTGCTCGCGTGCTTCGGCCTCGCCGAACGCGGCCACGAAACCACGCCGCAACTGGCGCAGTTCGTCGGCATCGCGATGCTCGTGTACGGGCTCGTGCGGATGATCGACAAGCCGATTCAGGGCGCGCTGATCTGGGGCCTCGCGCTCGGACTGGTGACGCTCGCCAGCAGTCCGGTGCTGGTCGGCGCATTGCTGCTCGGCACGCTGGCGATGACGTTGATCGTGCGCGAGGCGCGTTCGCGCTGGCTGCTGCTGGCCGGTTTGCCGGTCGCACTGGCGCTGTCGGTCGCGTGGCCGATCGCGGCGCTCGCCACGTTTCCCGACGACGCCGTCTGGTACCTGAATCAATGGGTGCACGTGAGCGTGAGCTCGTTTGCCGGGCCGCCCGGCTCGGTGGCGAAATACGCGCTGAAAAACCTGCCGCTGTTCACGTGGCCGGCGTGGCCGCTGGCGATCTGGGCGTGGTTCAGCTGGTCGGGCCTGCGGCGCGCGCCGCACGTGGCGATTCCGCTGTCGGTGATCGGGCCGCTGCTGGTGCTCGTCGTGCTGCAAAGCCATCAGTCGAACCGGCTTTACATGCTGTTGCTGCCGCCGCTCGCGGTACTGGCCACGTTCGCGCTGCCCACGCTCAAACGCGGCGCAATCAACGCGATCGACTGGTTCGCGCTGCTGAGCTTCACGATACTCGGCAGTTTCGTCTGGCTGGTGTACGTGGCCGGACTAACCGGCTTCCCGCATCCGCTTGCACGCAATCTCGCGCGGCTCGCGCCGGGTTTCGCGCCCCAGTTCAAGATTCTGTCGTTCGTGTGCGCGGTCGCTGTGACCGTGTGCTGGTTCGTGCTGGTGCAGTGGCGTCTCGCGCGTCATCCGAAAGTCTTGTGGCGCAGCGTGGTGCTGTCGAGCGCCGGCACCACGCTGATGTGGGTACTGCTGATGACGCTGTGGCTGCCGGTCGTCAACTACAGCCGGACCTATAAGGACGTCGCCGAACAGATCGCGAGCCATCTGCCGGAGGACTACACCTGCATCTCGCCGGTGCGCCTCGGCAATGCGCAGATCGCGACCTTCGCCTATTTCGGCGACATGCATTTCTCGTTCGATCAGGATTGCGACGTGATCCTGCGCCAGGACACCCAGGATTTCGGCGAGCCCAGCGCGATGTCGGACTTCGTCTGGAAGCTGGTGTGGGAAGGCCGCCGCGTGGCCGACCGTGACGAACGCTTCCGCTTGTACGTGCGCATCGACCGTCCGAAGCCGCCGGTCGTCAAACGCCGCAACTGGCGCAAGAAGCCGGATTGAGCATGTTCGCCGACGTACGGAAAATCGCCGGGCTCGCGTGGCCCGTGCTGATCGGCCAGTTGGCGATCATCGCCTTCGGAGTGATCGATACGGCGATGGTCGGCCGCTATTCGGCCGTCGATCTCGCCGCGCTCGGCCTCGGCTCGTCGATCTACATTTCCGTCTACATCGGCCTGACCGGCATTCTGACCGCGCTGCAACCCATTACCGCGCAACTCTACGGCGCGCGCCGCTACATCGAGATCGGCGAGGAAGTTCGGCAGGCGCTATGGCTCGCGCTCGCGTTGACCGTGATCGGTTTCCTGATTCTCTATTTTCCGGGGCCGATGCTGAGGCTGGCGCGCGTACCTGACGCGCTGCACGAACGCACGGTCGCCTACCTGCGGATTCTGTCGTTCGGCTTGCCGGCGAGCCTTGCGTTTCGCGTCTACAGTTCGCTGACCAATGCCGTCGGCAAACCGCGGCTGGTGATGATCCTGCAGATCAGCGCGCTGCTGCTCAAGTTTCCGCTCAACACGTGGTTCATCTTCGGCGGCCTCGGCGTGCCGGCGATGGGCGGCCCGGGCTGCGCGCTCGCCAGTATCGCGATCAACTGGGGGCTCGCTCTGGTCGGCATGCTGCTGTTGACGCGCGTCGACGTGTTCACCCCTTTCGCGATTTTCGCGCGCTTCTGCTGGCCGGTCTGGCGGCGCCAGGCGGCGCAGCTGCGGCTCGGCATTCCGATGGGCCTGTCGTATCTGATCGAAGTCACCTCGTACACGTTCATGGCGCTCTTCATTGCGCGCTTCGGCACGACGACGCTTGCCGGCCACCAGATCGCGGGCAACATCGGCGCGGTGCTATATATGACGCCGCTGTCGATCGGCATCGCATCGTCCACGCTGGTCGCCCAGGCGCTCGGCGCGCATCGTCACGAAGCGGCGCGCACGTTGTCGCGTCACGGCATCATGATGGCCGTGACGATTGCGCTCTGCTACGGCGCGATCGTGCTGGTGCTGCGACCGTACGTGATCGAAGGCTACACGCCGGATGCGCAGGTGGCCGCGGCTGCGATGCCGCTGGTGCTGATCGTCGTGTGCTATCACCTGTTCGATGCATTGCAGATCACCACCGCGTTCGTGCTGCGCGCCTACAAGGTGGCGATCGTGCCGACCGTGATCTATGCGATTGCGTTGTGGGGCGTGGGGCTGGGCGGCGGCTATCTGCTCGGCTTCAATGTGAGCGGCGCCATACCCGAGTGGCTGACGGGCGCGCGAGGGTTCTGGGTCGCGAATACGGCGAGCCTGGTGATTGCCGGTATTGGCTTGCTGCTGTACTGGCGGGTTGTCAGTAAGCGGTATTTGCGCGTCGAGACAGTGGTCAGGGCGGATTCGGCGGCTTGACGCGAAGCGGATGGCCGCACGTATGGGAAAGTGCCCCTTCCTGGAAAACCATGCTTTTGGGTTAGCTGCCGGCACGTCGTGCAAGTTGGCTGCTGAAATTGACCGTTAGTTGCATTCGGCTCCAGATAAAAAGCGGCTGCACCCAGCAGCCGCTCCACCCTACCCTGCCGTCATCTCAAGCCGCTTGCGCTTCGCTCGATGCCTGATCGTGCCGCTCGAAAATCTCCCGCGCCGCGAACAGCGCGTTCAGCGCCGCCGGGAATCCCGCGTAGAGCGCCATCTGCATGAAGACCTCGACGATCTCTTCGCGCGAGCAGCCGACGTTCAGCGCCGCCTCGATATGCACTTTCAACTGCGGCTGCGCGCAGCCGAGCGTTGCCAGTGAGGCAATCGTCGCGATCTCTCGCGCGCGCAGATCGAGTTGCGGCCGGCTGTAAATATCGCCGAAGCCGAATTCGAGCAACAGGCGTCCGAAATCCGGCGCAATCGGCGCGAGTGCGGCGATCACCTGCTCGCCGGCCGAGCCGTCGATTTCCTTCAGTTTGTTCCAGCCTCGGGTGTAGCGATCGTTTTGTGCGTGTTCCATGGTGAGTCCTTTTCCGAATGCGATTGAGTTTCGTCGATTTGTCGTGTCGGATGCTGCTCAGCGGGATGCCGCCCAGCGGGATGCCGCCCAGCCGCTTCGTAGTACGCGATCTTGTCGACGATAACGCCGAGGTTGGTCTGCAACTCGGCGATCCGCGCCAGAACCTCGTCCCGATGCGCCATCAGCATCTCGCGCCGCTCGCCTATCGTGGGCTGACCTTCGGCCCGCAATGCGGCGAATGCCTGCATCCCGGCGATCGGCATACCGGTCGCCTTCAGGCGCATCACGAACTGCAACCAGTCGAGATCGGCAGGCGAATACAGGCGATGCCCCGCCTGCGTACGCCCGACGGCCCGAATCAGACCGGCCTGTTCGTAATAGCGCAGCGTGTGAGTCGAGACGCCCAGCGCTTGCGCGACCTGGCCGATGGTGAGTGCTTTCGACATTTTCGACATGACGGTACTCAGGTTAGGACTTCGAGTGCACTCTAAGTCAAGAGAATTGCGCTGTCATTCAGCGACGCGTTGATCGATAAGCGCACAACGGCTTATGTGCGAGGCAAAAGGTTTAAATATTGTCGAGACTGATTTACTTGTCATGAATCGATCGGTATAAATCGACGGCGTTCGCAAATAAGGGCGCGCAATTTGTCCTATCCTTAAGCGCAGCGCCTGCTGACAGGATGCGTCGTCCGTTCCCGGCTAACTTTTTTTGCCCTCAATGGAGTGCTTGCCATGCTGAAGAAGCTTCTCATGCTTTGCGTTGCTTTGGCTTTGTCGCTGTCGGCCGGATTCGCGGCGGCCGTCGAAGTGAATTCCGCCGACCAGGCCGCGCTCGAATCGGTCAAGGGCATCGGCCCGGTTCACGCAAAAGCGATCATCGACGAACGCACCAGGAACGGCCCCTTCAAGGACGCTGACGATCTCGCCGCCCGCGTCAAAGGCATCGGCACCAAATCGGTGACCAACCTCGAGGCGGCGGGCCTGACGATCAACGGCTCGTCCGCACCGCCGACCGGCGCCAAGCCGGCCGCGAAGTCGACCAGCGCCGCAAGCACCAAGGCAGCGCCGGCGGCTGCACCTGCGGCTACCACGCCGACCACAGCGCCGGCCGCAGCATCGGGCACGAAAGCTTCGAAGTCGAACAAGAAGAGCAAAGCCGCGGCGTCCGATGCGGCAGCGGCTTCGGCACCGGTTACTGCGGCAGCAGCCAGCGCGCCGGCCGACGCGTCCGGCACCAAGGCTTCGAAGAAAAAGGCGAAGAAGAGCAAGGCGGCGTCGGCTGCTGCGGCCTCCGGCGGCGCGTAATATCGGCTTGAGCATCGGCAGCGTGATGGCCGCGCTTACGCCGCCGTCCGCCTCGCCTTCCCGGCGCCGCGCAACCGCGCAGCGTTTTCAACCCGCCGACCCGTCAAGCACGAGTCGGCATTCAAGAGAGACCGTCATGAGCCTACTCGACACTATTGGTTCCCTGGTTGGCAAATCGCCCGAGGGCGGCGGCCAGCAAGCCCTGGTTTCCGCCGCGCTCGAATTCGTCAATAACCAGCCGGGCGGCTTGAACGGCCTGATCGACCGCTTCAAGGAAAAGGGCCTCGGCGACGTCGTTTCGTCGTGGGTCAGTAACGGCGAGAACCAGCCGATCGCACCGGATGCACTGCACAGCGTGCTCGGCTCGGATGCCGTCGCCAGCCTCGCGGAGAAAGCCGGCGTGCAGCCGGATCAGGTCACCGGACTCCTGTCGCAGATTTTGCCGCACGTCGTCAACGCGGCCACACCGGAAGGCGAAGTGCCCGCCGAAGGTCAACTGAATGCGCCGACCGTGCTCGGCGCGCTCGGCGGCCTGTCGGCGTTGTTCGGCAAGGGCAACGCGTAAGCGGGCCCCATCATCGGCCTCGTCGTCGACCTCGTCGTCGGCCTCATGCGCGGGCTCGTCAGGCATCCTGACCGCCCGTCAAAGGGTGAAAAAAAGCGGCAACGAAGTCACCTTCGTTGCCGCTTTTGATTTTGCCAGATGAGTTTGGCAAAGGACTTTGGCAGATTCGGCCCGCACCTCAGCCGTTCCCTGCCGAACGCCGGTCGCTTAATGCACGACGCGTTCGAACACCAGCTTGCCGTCTTCCACTTCGACCGGAATCACATCCTTCGGGCCGAACTTGCCGGCGAGAATCAGCTTCGCGACCGGATTTTCGATCTCCTGCTGGATCGCACGCTTTAACGGCCGCGCACCGAACAGCGGATCGTAGCCGACCTTGCCGACGTGCTCGAGCGCCGCGTCCGACACCACCAGTTGCATGTCGAGCCTGGCAAGCCGTTCATGCAGACGCTGCAGCTGAATCCGCGCGATCGACTGGATATTCGAGCGGTCGAGCGCATGAAACACCACGACGTCGTCGATCCGGTTAAGGAATTCGGGCCGGAAATGCAGCTTCACTTCTTCCCAGACCGCATCCTTCACTGCTTCCTGCGGCTCGCCGACCATCGACTGGATCAATTGCGAGCCGAGGTTCGACGTCATTACGATCACCGTGTTCTTGAAGTCCACGGTACGGCCCTGGCCGTCGGTCATGCGGCCGTCATCGAGCACTTGCAGCAGCACGTTGAACACGTCCGGATGAGCCTTCTCGATTTCGTCGAGCAGGATCACGCTGTACGGTTTGCGGCGCACGGCTTCGGTCAGATAACCGCCTTCCTCGTAACCGACGTACCCCGGCGGCGCACCGATCAAACGCGCGACGCTATGCTTCTCCATGAATTCGCTCATGTCGATGCGGATCAGATGATCCTCCGAATCGAACAGGAACGACGCCAGTGCCTTGCACAGCTCGGTCTTGCCCACGCCGGTCGGCCCGAGGAACAGGAACGAACCATACGGCCGGTTCGGATCCGCCAGACCTGCCCGCGAACGGCGGATCGCATCGGCGACCGCGCTGATCGCCTCGTCCTGACCCACCACGCGGTCGTGCAGTTTCTCCTCGATCTGCAGCAGCTTTTCGCGCTCGCCCTGCATCATGCGCGACACCGGAATGCCGGTTGAACGCGACACGACTTCGGCGATTTCCTCCGCGCCGACCTGCGTGCGTAACAGGCGCGGCCGGGTCGGGTTGTTCTGCTCTTTCGCCTCGGCCTGGGTCACTTCCTTCAGCTGAGCCTCGAGCCCCGGCAGCTTGCCGTATTGCAACTCGGCGACCTTCTCCAGCTTGCCTTCGCGCTGCAAACGCGTGATTTCCGCACGCGTTTTCTCAATCTCTTCCTTCAGTTGCGCGCTGCCCTGCACCGCGGCTTTTTCCGCGGTCCAGATTTCTTCGAGGTCCGAATATTCGCGATCCAGCCGCTCGATTTCTTCCTCGATCAATTGCAGACGCTTTTGCGACGCTTCATCCTTTTCCTTCTTGACCGCTTCGCGTTCGATCTTCAACTGGATCAAACGACGGTCGAGCCGGTCCATTTCTTCCGGCTTCGAGTCGATTTCCATCTTGATCTTCGAAGCGGCTTCGTCGATCAGGTCGATCGCCTTGTCCGGCAGAAAACGGTCCGTGATATAGCGATGCGACAGTTCGGCTGCCGCGACGATCGCCGGGTCGGTGATATCGACGCCGTGATGCAGCTCGTACTTCTCCTGCAAACCGCGCAGGATCGCGATGGTGGCCTCGACAGTCGGCTCGTCGACCAGCACCTTCTGGAAGCGGCGTTCGAGCGCAGCATCCTTCTCGATGTACTTGCGATATTCGTCGAGCGTGGTGGCGCCGACGCAATGCAATTCGCCGCGCGAGAGCGCCGGCTTGAGCATATTGCCCGCGTCCATTGCGCCTTCCGCTTTGCCCGCACCGACCATCGTGTGAATCTCGTCGATGAAGACGATGGTCTGGCCTTCGTCTTTCGCGATGTCGTTCAAGACGGCCTTCAGGCGTTCTTCAAACTCGCCGCGATACTTGGCGCCGGCCAGCAAGGCCGCCATGTCCAACGACAGCACGCGCTTGCCCTTCAGCGTTTCCGGCACCTCGCCGTTGACGATGCGCTGCGCCAGGCCTTCGACGATCGCGGTCTTTCCCACGCCCGGCTCGCCGATCAGCACCGGATTGTTCTTGGTGCGGCGCTGCAGGATCTGAATCGAACGGCGGATCTCGTCGTCGCGGCCGATCACCGGATCGAGCTTGCCTGCACGCGCGCGCTCGGTCAGATCGATGGTGTACTTCTTCAGCGCTTCGCGCTGGCTTTCGGCGTCCTGGCTATGCACCTGCGAGCCGCCGCGCACCGCGGCAATCGCGCTTTCCAGCGACTTGCGCGACAGGCCGTGCTGACGCGCGAGGCGGCCCGCCTCGCCTTTGTCGTCGGCGATGGCGAGCAGGAACATTTCGCTCGCAATGAACGTGTCGTTGAGTTTTTGTGCTTCCTTGTCGGCCTGGTTCAGCAAGCCGGTCAGCTCGCGGCCGATCTGCACGTTGCCGTCGGTGCCCTGCACCTGCGGCAGGCGCGTCATCGCGTCGTTCAACGCGGTTTGCAGCGCCTGGACATGCACGCCGGCACGCGAGAGCAGCGAGCGCGCCGAACCGTCCTGCTGGGCGACGAGCGCCGAAAGGACATGGACCGGTTCAATGTATTGATTGTCGTGGCCGACGGCCAGACTCTGCGCATCAGCCAGCGCTTCCTGGAATTTAGTGGTGAGTTTGTCGATTCTCATCAAGAGACCTCCAATTTCGATTACCACCAAAATGAGGCGTTTTGCGCGGGTTTCAAGCGCTTTTTTGCATCAAGCGACAACTATTTAACATTTGATGCGCGAGATCTGCCGCGCCGGCTTCAGCCCGCCGGCGCCGCGCCGCCGCCGGCGGGCGTGGCCGGTGCGATCGGCACGATCGGAATTGCCGTACTCAGGCCGAGGACCGCAGCCAGCGGACCGTGCGGCTGCGCGACTTCGCCGATGGTATGACGGTCGAGTTCGGCAAAGAACGCATTGCGCGCCGCTTCGAGCGCCCCTTTCAGACGGCATTGCGCCGTAATGACGCAGGCGCGGCGCTCACCGTGCTCGTCCGGGAAACAGCCGGCCAACGCAAAGTCGCTTTCGGTGGCGCGCACAATTTCGCCGACCGTCAGCGCGCTGGTCTGCTCGGCCAGACGCAAGCCGCCGTTGCGCCCGCGCACAGTCTCGACCCAGCCGAGTTCGCCGAGCTGCTGCACGACTTTCATCAGGTGATTCCGGGAGATCCCATAGGCCTCGGAAATGTCCTGGATCGTCGATAATCCCTCGCCGCGGACGGCGAGATACAACAGGACGCGCAGCGAATAGTCCGTATAGTCGGTCAGTCTCATAAGTACTAATGCCACAATGAGCGCAAGCCGCGATCCGGGAGATAACCGCGTCGATGCAAGGGTTGCCGGGGGCCGTCGCTTCGCCATAAGATGCAGGCGCTACGCATATTTTTGTGCGTTGACTGGCGGTATTTGTCTTTCGGCAGTAATGGTAACGTTTCCCGCTTGGGCCATTCATGCGAAAAGCGGGGCATTCGCGGCCTAGTTCCTTCCGTATCGACTCAGTTTGAGGCCATTCGTGACTGTCTGTGGCGCCATGTGGCGCGCTGTGGCGATCCGCGACGAATGGCGGCATCTTATGGAAATTGCATGAATCCATCCTTCCCCGCAGCGCCGGTTGTCGAGCGCGCCGCCGAGCCCACCGACGCGAATATCCGCGGCCTCGTCTACGGTTTTTACGACCGCGTGCGCGCCGATCCGCTGCTCGGTCCCGTGTTCGAAACAACGCTGGCGGGCCGCTGGGACGACCATCTGCCGAAGATGTGCACGTTCTGGGCGAGCCTCGTGCTGGGTGCGAAGCAATACCGCGGCAACGTGCAGCAGGCGCATCAGCCGCTCGAGGGGATCGAGCCGCAACATTTCAGCCGCTGGCTGTATCTGTTCCTGGGCACGGTGGAATCGCGCTATGAACCGGCTGCGGCGATCCGCTTCATGGAGCCGGCGCTGCGCATCGCACAGAGTTTGCAGTTGAGCCGCTTCGGCTGGGATTACACGATTCCGGCGGAACAGCAGGCATTGCTGGAGCGCATCGCGCCCAGGCGGCATCCACGCGACGATGAGCCGCACGACTCACATGACTCGCGCGCATCGGCGCGGCCACGCGGCGAGCCGTTTCCGGCCCGGATCATCGGCAAAACGCAGGACGATTGAACGACGTGCGTGAAGCGCGCCCTTCGGCGAATCCGAACGGTGCGCGGATTACTTCGCCGTCCGGTTAGCCGATTCGATGCCCCAACGGGCGAGTGCGGCGTCGTCGGCGACGCGCGCATCGACCCAGCGTTCGCCCTCCTCGGTCCTCTCTTTCTTCCAGAACGGCGCCTGGGTCTTCAGATAGTCCATCACGAATTCACACGACGCAAAAGCGTCGCCGCGATGCGCGGCAGTCGTCGCCACCAGCACGATCTGGTCGAGCGGATAGAGCTTGCCGACCCGATGCACGATCAGCACCTCGATCCCCGGCCAACGCTCTCGCGCGCTCACGACAATCGCCTCCAGCGACTTCTCCGTCATGCCCGGATAGTGTTCGAGCTCCATCGTTTCGACTGCGCTGCCTTCGTTCAGATCGCGCACGGTGCCGACGAAACAGGCCACCGCGCCGATCTTCGGATTGAGCGCGCGCAGCGCGGCAACCTCGGCAGAGAGGTCGAAGTCTTCCGTTTGTACGCGAACGGGCATGGCAGGCTCCTGTGCGGTCGAGCGGCTCTTCAGCGCAGTTCAGCCGCCGGTGACGGGCGGAAAGAACGCGACTTCGCAATCTTCCGTGATGCGTGTGCCGGCGCCGGTCATCACGTGATTGCACGCCATGCGCAGCGCGCGGCCTTCGGCAAGGGTGTCGGCCCAGATGCCGCCGCGCACGCGCAGCCACGCGCGCACATCGCCGACCGTGGCGATGCCGTCGGGCAGGTCGACCATTTCGTCGGCCGTCTCGAGCGCTTCGCGCACACTTGCAAAATATCTGAGTTGAATCTTCATCGGGATGCCACCGGCCGTTGCCGGCCTTAGTTCAGCAATTCGGAAAAGGGAATGAAACGCACGGTCTCGCCGGCGCTGATCGCGTGATTCGGTGGATTGTCGATCAGGCCGTCGCCCCATACCGTCGACGTCAGCACGGCTGAACTCTGATTCGGGAACAGATCGAGACCGCCGGCCGGATTGACGCGTGCGCGCAGGAATTCGTTGCGGCGGTCAGCCTTGTTCTGCGTGAAGTCGGCGCGCAGCGACAGCGCGCGCGGCGCGACCGTACGCACACCGGCGAGGCGCAGGACGAACGGGCGTACGAACAGCAGGAAGGTGACGAAGCTCGACACCGGGTTGCCCGGCAAACCGATGAAGAAAGTTTGGTCCGACGTGACGGCATCGGCTTGCGGCGGCGTGCGGCGCACCGCGCCAAAGGCGAGCGGCTTGCCGGGTTTCATCGCGATTTGCCACATCGACAGGCGCCCTTCGGCTTCGACCGCGGGTTTCACGTGATCCTCCTCGCCCACCGACACGCCGCCGCAGGTCAGAATCAGATCATGCGCCTGGGCGGCCTCGCGTAATGTCGCGCGGGTCGCATCGAGCTTGTCCGGGACGATGCCGTAGTCCGTGACCTCGCAGCCGAGGTTTTCCAGCAGCCCGCGCAGCGTAAAGCGGTTCGAGTTGTAGATCGCGCCCGGTTTCAGCGGCTCGCCGGGCATCGTCAGTTCGTCTCCGGTGAAGAAAACGGCGACTTTTACACGGCGGCGCACGTGCAATTCCGCGCAACCGACCGAGGCGGCGAGTCCCAGTGCTTGCGGTGTCAGGCGTGTGCCCGCGGGCAGGATGATCGAACCGCTGCGGATGTCCGCGCCTTGTGCTGTGATCCATTCGCCCGGTTTGGGGCTGTGCAGGATCGTGACATCGTCGCCAGCGGCTTCGGTTTGCTCCTGCATCACGATTGCGTCGGCGCCAGGCGGCACCGTTGCGCCCGTGAAGATGCGGGCTGCTGTGTTTGCCTTTAAGGGTTCCGGGGCGTGGCCCGCCGGGATGCGTTGGGAGACCGGGAACCGGCGGTTGCCATGCGCCAGGTCTCCGGTGCTTAGTGCGTAACCGTCCATTGAACTTGTGTTCATTGGAGGGACGTCCAGTAGCGAGACGACGTCTTCCGATAGCACGCGGTTTAGCGCTTCCAGCGTGGGGATCGATTCTGTACCGGCGATTGGGCTCGCGGCGCCAAGCAATGTCGCCAAGGCGTCGGCGGTTGAGAGCATTGGAGCGCGGGGCGTTGGGGTGGACATCGGGGTTCGGAGCCGCAGGTTAAAAGAATATTGTAGCGGTCGATGGGGGTGCCCTGGGGAGCGCGCCCCCCGTCGCGCCCGATGCTCATGGCTTTAGTCGCCCGCTTAATCGCCCGCTTAGTTGCCCGCTTAGTTGCCCGCTTAGTTGCCCGTTTAATCGCCCGTTTAATCGCCCGCTTAATCGCCGGTGTTCGCCATCACGAAGTCCTTCACGCGCTGCACGTCCGCCGGCAGCACCTCGAAACGTTGCGGCAACGACTCCAAACCCGAAAACGCGGCCGGACGCTCCGGTTCGCGCAGCAGCGCTTCGCGGATCGTTTCGCCAAACTTGATCGGCTGCGCCGTCTCCAGCACGACCATCGGAATGCCCGGCTGCAAATGTTCACGCGCGACCTTCAAACCGTCGGCCGTGTGCGTGTCGATCATCGTGTCGTAGCGCTCGAATACGTCGCGGATCGCTTCCACCCGGTCTTCGTGGCTGCTGCGGCCCGACACGAAACCGAATTCCTTCACGCGCGCAAAATCGCCGCTCGCCGCCAGATCGAAACCACCCTTCTCTTCGACGTCGCGGAACAGTTGCAGCACCCGCGCCGGATCGCGCCCGAGCAGGTCGAACACGAAACGCTCGAAGTTCGATGCCTTCGAAATGTCCATGCTCGGGCTGCTCGTGTGATACGTCTCAGCCGCCTTGCGCACACGGTAAATGCCCGTGCGGAAAAACTCGTCCAGCACGTCGTTTTCGTTCGTCGCCACTACCAGCTTCTCGATCGGCAAGCCCATCATCCGCGCAATGTGACCCGCGCAAACATTGCCGAAGTTGCCCGACGGCACCGTGAACGACACGCGCTCGTCGTTTGACTTCGTCGCGGCAAAATAGCCCTTGAAGTAGTACACGACCTGCGCCACGACGCGCGCCCAGTTGATCGAGTTGACCGTGCCGATCTTGTACTTCGCCTTGAACGCGTGATCGTTCGACACAGCCTTGACGATGTCCTGGCAGTCATCGAACACGCCCTCAACCGCGAGGTTGAAAATGTTCGGGTCCTGCAAGCTGTACATCTGCGCGGTCTGGAACGCGCTCATCTTCTTGTGCGGCGACAGCATGAACACGCGAATGCCCTGCTTGCCGCGCATCGCGTATTCGGCCGCGCTGCCGGTGTCGCCCGAGGTCGCGCCGAGAATGTTCAGCGTCTCGCCGTGCCTCGCCAGCGCGTACTCGAACAGGTTGCCGATCAGCTGCATCGCCATGTCCTTGAACGCGAGCGTCGGACCGTTCGACAGTTCGAGCAGCGACAGCGGCGCGCCGTTCTCGACACCCAGCGTCTTCAGCGGCGTGATCTGTGCGGCGCTTTCGTCGTCGCGGACGTTGCAGTAGGTCTCGGCCGTGTAGGTCTTGCGCGTCAGCGCGCGCAGATCTTCGGCGGGAATGTCGTCGCTGAATTTCGCCAGGATCTCGAAGGCGAGATCGGCGTACGGCAGCGTGCGCCAGCGCGTCAGTTCGTCAGCGGAAACGCGCGGATATTCGGCGGGCAGGTACAGGCCGCCGTCTTTCGCGAGACCGCCCAGCAGGATGTCGGAAAACGTATGGCGCTCGCCGGCTCCGGCGCCGCGCGTGGAGAGGTAGTTCATATGTCGGCCTAGTTGAGCGCTTCCATGCGCAGCTTCGTAACTTGCGAGACAACGGTCTTCAGCGCTTCGATCGTTCTGATCGCGGCGTTGACGTTCTTTTCGACCGTCTCGTGCGTGATCAGGATGATGTCGGTCTCGCCCTTGCCGTTCGCGTCGACCTGCTCCGATTCCTTCTGCAACAGCGCGTCGATCGAGATGCCGGTGTCCGCGAGAATGCGCGTGATGTCGGCCAGCACGCCGGTTACGTCAGCCACACGCAGACGCAGGTAATAACCGCTCGTCACCTCGTCGATCGGCAGGATCGGCGTGCTCGACAGGCTGTCCGGCTGGAACGCCAGATGCGGCACGCGATGCTCCGGATCGGCTGTATGCAGACGCGTCACGTCGACCAGATCTGCGACCACCGCGGAGGCCGTCGGCTCCGCGCCCGCGCCCTTGCCGTAGTAGAGCGTCGTGCCGACCGCGTCGCCGTGCACGACGACCGCGTTCATCGCGCCTTCCACGTTCGCCAGCAGGCGCTTTTCCGGAATCAGCGTGGGGTGCACGCGCAGTTCGATGCCCTTGTCGGTACGGCGCGCGATGCCGAGCAGCTTGATGCGATAGCCGAGTTCTTCGGCGTATTTGATGTCGATCGCGGCGAGCTTGCTGATGCCTTCGACATAAGCCTTGTCGAACTGCACCGGCACGCCGAACGCGATCGCGCTCATGATCGTCGCCTTGTGCGCGGCGTCGACGCCTTCGATATCGAAAGTCGGATCGGCTTCGGCGTAGCCCAGTTCCTGGGCGGCCTTCAGCGCGGTCGCGAAGTCGAGACCGCGGTCGCGCATCTCCGACAGGATGTAGTTGGTCGTGCCGTTGATGATCCCGGCGATGTACTGAATGCGGTTCGCCGTGAGCCCTTCGCGCAGCGCCTTGATGATCGGAATGCCGCCCGCCACCGCCGCTTCGAACGCCACCATCACGCCGTTGGCGCGCGCCGCTTCGAAAATCTCCGTGCCGTGCACCGCGAGCAGCGCCTTGTTGGCCGTGACCACGTGCTTGCGGTTCCTGATCGCGCGCAGGACGAGGTCGCGCGCCACGCCCGTGCCGCCGATCATTTCCGCCACGATATCGATCGACGGATCGTCGACCACCGCGTTGAAGTCATCGGTCAGCGCCACGGTGCCGGCAACGCTGCCGAGCGCCGCGGTCGCCTTGGCGGGATTGCGCACGGCGATGCGCGCAATCTCGATACCGCGGCCCGCGCGGCGTTTGATTTCTTCCTGATTGCGGCGCAGTACCGTGAAGGTGCCGCTGCCTACCGTGCCGAAGCCCAGCAGTCCAACTTTGATCGGTTCCATGCAGCGTGTGTTTTCGAGTAGATGATTAAAAGGAAACGGGTGTCGGGTGTGGCGCGCCATGTACGGCGCGGGGTGTGCCGCGCCGTACGCCACATTGTGCGCTAGGCTGTGTGACGCTTACGGTAACCGTCGAGGAAACGCGCGATCCGGTTGATCGAATCCGCGAGATCGTCCACGTTCGGCAGGAACACGACGCGGAAGTGATCCGGCGTCTTCCAGTTGAAACCGCTGCCCTGCACGAGCAGCACACGTTCTTCCAGCAGCAGGTCGAGGATGAACTGCTGGTCGTCATGGATCGGATACAGCTTCGGATCGAGGCGCGGAAACATATAGAGCGCCGCTTCGGGCTTCACGCAGGTCACGCCGGGAATGGCCGTCAGCATGTCATACGCGAGTTCGCGCTGTTTGTACAGGCGGCCGTTCGGCACGATCAGGTCGTTGATGCTCTGATAGCCGCCGAGCGCGGTCTGGATCGCGTACTGGCCGGGCACGTTCGGGCACAGGCGCATGGAGGCCAGAATGCCGAGCCCTTCGAAGTAGTCTTTCGCGTGACGGCGGTTCTCGCCGGTGAGGCCCGAGATGAACATCCAGCCGGCGCGGTAGCCGCATGAACGGTAGCTCTTCGACAGGCTGTTGAACGTGACGGTGAGCACGTCCTCGGACAACGCGGCCATCGACGTATGCACCTTGCCGTCGTAGACGATCTTGTCGTAGACCTCGTCGGCGAAGATGATCAGGCCGTGCTGACGGGCGATCTCGATCAGGCCGAGCAGCAATTCGTCCGAATACAGCGCGCCGGTGGGGTTGTTCGGGTTGATGACCACGAGCGCACGCGTGTTCGGCGTGATTTTCGAGCGGATGTCGTCGAGATCGGGCATCCAGCTGTTCGCTTCGTCGCAGATGTAATGCACCGGCGTGCCGCCCGACAGGCTCACGCCCGCGGTCCACAGCGGGTAGTCCGGTGCGGGCAGCAGCACTTCGTCGCCGTCGTTGAGCAGCCCCTGCATCGCCATCACGATCAGTTCGGAGGCGCCGTTGCCGATATAGATGTCGTCGAGTTCGACGCCGTGCACGCCCTTTTGCTGCGTGTAATGCATGATCGCCTTGCGCGCGGCGAACACACCCTTGGAATCCGAGTAGCCAGACGAGCCCGGCAGGTTCAGGATCATGTCCTGAATGATTTCATCCGGTGCGTCGAAGCCGAACGGCGCGAGGTTGCCGATGTTCAGCTTGATGATGCGATGGCCTTCTTCTTCGAGCCGCTTCGCATGTTCGAGGACGGGCCCGCGAATGTCGTAGCAGACGTTCAGCAACTTGTTGGACTTGAGAATCTGTTTCACGGCGGGCACTTCATCCTGGTTGATGGGCTTGGGCGAACAAGCGGGGGCGAAAAAACGCCGGGCCGGGCAAATCCGCCGATATGGGGAATGCTGACGCGGCGCGGCCGGCGACGGCTGACAGACGCGGGTTGAGCCGGCTTTGCGCAGATCCGGCCACAGAACCGGCGGATCGCACCGGTGAAGCCGCCGAACGAAAAGCCGCCGGGCAAACGCTGCGGCAACCGCTGGACACACGCCGGGCGACCGCCGGGCAAAGACCGCGCGAGACAACGAGCCAAACAACGAGCCGCCGGGCGGAACAACGAACAAAACAGCGCGCGCAACGAAGGCGGGTAGCCGACCGTGCCCGGCTCTCGCGTGCGGCTTGTGGCGGCACATGAAGCGGCACATGAGGTCGCCTATGAAGCGGCCCACGAGGCGACCCACGAGGCGGCCCATGAAGCGAGGGGCGCCGCTCTCCGGCTAAAAAGCTATAATTTAGCGGATTTTGGCCGACTTCCGCAATGCGCCAACCGCAACGGCAAGCCTTTTCGGCCGCTTCTGTCCCACTCGCGTGTCCCACTCGCGTCAAACCGCCCTGTTCGGCATCCGCCTGGTCAGGCCGCGAACACGCATGATGTCTCACGACGACTTCGGAAAACGAATTTGAAATTACATCAGGATTCCAGCGGCGCCCTGAACACCGTCACCGGCTACGGCGCCGACTATGTCGAAATCAATCTGGTACGCCATTCGGGCAGCATTCTCGTGCTGCCGGATGCGCCCGTCATCCCCTGGCCCGTCTCCTCGTTCGATCAACTGAGCGCAGAGCACTTCGCCATGCTGGTGGAGTCGGCGCCCGAGGTGGTCGTGTTCGGCAGCGGCGAACGGCTGCGTTTTCCGCATCCGCGCCTGACCGCCGCGCTCACCGCCAAACGCATCGGCGTCGAAACGATGGACTTCAAGGCCGCCTGCCGCACCTACAACATTCTGATGGCCGAGGGCCGCAAGGTTGCGGCCGCGTTGCTGATCGAAGCGTAACAGCGCCGTAAGGGTGCCGCGGGGTGCCGCGCAGATGCCGTGCCGGCACGGGGGCTCCCGCTGCGTATGGAAACTGCGGCAACCCGCCGAATTCGCCGCACACCCTGGCCGCGTCACAGCCGATAACGTACACTGCGCGCCATTGGTGCCGCGCCGGCGCCCGGCGGCAAGCGTCGCCTTGGGCCCTGCTGTCACGAGGCCATCAGCCAAAGCACCGGCCCTGAAGCACCAGCCGTCATTTCCGAACAACATCGCAACGCCGTCCCATGCGGCGTCGCCCAACAGGTTGAAATCCATGAACGATACGCCGTCCCGGCTACCGCTCAATCGCACCGCGATCCTGCTGCTCCTGCTGACCCTCGCCGTAATCTGGTTCGTGCCGCTCGGCTGGCGCCATCTGCTGCCGAGCGACGAAGGCCGCTACGCCGAAATGGCACGCGAGATGTTCGTCACCGGCGACTGGATCACGCCGCGCTACAACGGCTACAAGTACTTCGAGAAACCGCCGCTGCAAACCTGGGCGAACGCGCTCACGTTCGCGTGGTTCGGCATCGGCGAATGGCAGGCGCGGCTTTACACCGCGCTGACAGGCTTCGCCGGCGTGCTGTTGATCGGCTTCACCGGCGCGCGCGTGTTCAACGCGGCGACTGGCGTGTTCGCGGCGCTCGTGCTGGCGACCTCGCCGTACTGGAACCTGATGGGCCACTTCAATACGCTCGACATGGGCCTGTCGCTCTGGATGGAGCTCGCGCTGTGCGCGCTGCTGCTTGCGCAGCGCCCCAACCTGCCGAACGCCAGCGTGCGCGGGTGGATGTGGCTGTGCTGGGCGTCGATGGCGCTGGCGGTGCTGTCCAAGGGCCTCGTCGGCGTGATCCTGCCGGGCGCGGTGCTGGTGCTGTATACGCTGATCGCGCGCGACTGGGCAGTCTGGAAACGCCTGCACCTGATCGGCGGCCTGATCGTGTTCTTCGTGATCGTCACGCCCTGGTTCGTGCTGGTTCAACAGCGCAATCCGGAGTTCCTGAACTTCTTCTTCATCGTCCAGCAATTCAAACGCTATCTGACGCCTGAACAGAACCGCCCCGGGCCGTTCTACTACTTCGTGCCGGTGCTGCTGGTCGGGTTCCTGCCGTGGCTGTCGGTCAGCGTGCAGAGCATTCGCCACGCATGGCGCCTGCCGCGTCAGCCGAACGGCTTCGCACCGGTCGTGCTGATGCTGGTGTGGATCGTGTTCATCTTCCTGTTCTTCAGCGCGTCGCACTCGAAGCTGCTGTCCTACACGCTGCCGATCGCCCCCGCCATCGCACTCCTGATCGGCATGTATCTGCCGCTCGTCACGCGCGACCAGCTGCGCCGCCACCTGGCCGGCTACGCGCTGTTTCTGGTGGTGGCGGCATTCGCCGCGCTGTTCCTGTCGCGCTTCGGCAGCGCGCGCAATCCCGCCGAACTGTATGTCGAATACCGCACGTGGGTGCTGGCGGCGCTCGCCGTCGGCTTCGTGCTGACGCTGGCGGCGCTGTGGCTGAACCGCCGCAGCCGGGCCGGCATCCTCGGCGCCGTCGCCGCCTTCGGCGCGGCGTGGCTGCTGCTCGGCACGATCGCCGGAACCGGCCACGATGTGTTCGGGCGGCTGAGCTCCGGCGCGCCGCTCGCGCCCCCGATCAAGGCCGAGATCGCCCAACTGCCGGCGGATACGCCGTTCTACTCGGTCGGCGTGCTCGATCACACGCTGCCGTTCTACGTCGGCCATACGATGATCATGGTCGAGCATCCGGACGAGCTGGCCTTCGGCATTTCCGTCGAACCGCAGAAGTGGGTGCCGTCGGTCGACGCCTGGATCGAACGCTGGAAGGCCGATCGCTACGCGCTCGCGCTGATCCCGCCGTCCACTTACGACAAGCTGCTCGCGCAGCACCTGCCGATGCAGGTCATCGCTCGCGATGCGCGCCGTGTGGTGGTGATGAAGCCAGCATCGGCGCCCGCTGCATCGACGCCCGCTGCAATGGCGCCCGTAGACAAACCACAACAATGACCCCAGATCAGGATCTGAACGTTCGATGAACCCGATTTCCCTCTTTTGCATTCTCGCCGGTGTCACGTTGAACGCCGGCGCGCAGTTGCTGCTCAAAGCCGGAACGAATGCCGTTGGACACTTCGAATTCACACGTGCGAATATCCTGCCCATCGCCTCCCGGCTCGCGACCCAGCCGCCGATCATCGGCGGACTGGCCTGCTATGTGATCAGCGTCGCCGTGTGGGTGATCGGACTGTCGCGCGTGGATGTGTCGATTGCCTATCCGATGCTGTCGCTCGGTTACATCGTCAACGCGTTCGCGGCGTGGTATCTGTTCGGCGAAGTGCTATCGGTGCAGAAACTGGTGGGAATCGGCATCATCCTGATCGGCGTGTTCATCCTGGCGCGAAGCTAGGCGCCACGCGGCCGGCGGAGCATGCCGGGCACGATTTATTACCGTTTATTGCCGCGCGGGCGCACGCGGCAAGGATGCTCGCGGCAAAGATGCCGTAAGCGGGCCTCGACGCCGGCTAAGCAAAACGTAAGGATGGCCGCGGCATCCTTCGCGGTTGCGCCCTTTTTTAGCCGTGGCCTTGGGTTTGCGCGCAGTTCGCACGTTTGCGGTTGCACATTCGCAATTGCGCGTCATTTCGCACCCACTGGTTACGCCCCTTTCAATCGAGCGAAGCATTCATGAGCCAATCAACAGTCCCGTTTTTGCCGTTTGTCAAACCCGAAATCGATGAAGAAACGATCCAGGGCGTCGCCGACGTGCTCCGCTCCGGCTGGATCACCACCGGCCCGCAGAACCAGAAGTTCGAAGCGGCGCTGTCCGAATTCTGCGGCGGCCGTCCGGTGCGCACGTTCAACTCGGGCACGGCGACGCTCGAAATCGGGCTGCGCATTGCCGGCGTGGGCGAAGGCGACGAAGTCATCACCACGCCCGCGTCGTGGGTCGCGACCAGCAACGTGATCTATGAAGTCGGCGCGACGCCGGTGTTCGTGGACATCGATCCGGTCACCCGCAATATCGACCTGAATCTGCTCGAGAAGGCGATCACGCCGCGCACCAAGGCGATTATTCCGGTTTACCTGTCGGGCCTGCCGGTCGACATGGACCGTCTCTACGCCATCGCCCGCGCCCACAAGCTGCGTGTGATCGAAGACGCCGCTCAGGCATTCGGTTCGACGTGGAAGGGCGAGCGGATCGGCAAGCTCGGCGATATGGTCTCGTTCAGCTTCCACGCGAACAAGAACCTGACTTCGATCGAAGGCGGCGCATTGGTGCTGAACAACGAAGAAGAAGCGATCCTCGCGCAGAAGTACCGGCTGCAAGGCATCACCCGCACCGGCTTCGACGGCATGGACTGCGACGTGCTCGGCGGCAAGTACAACCTCACGGACGTCGCGGCGCGCGTCGGCCTCGGCCAGTTGCCGCATCTGGAGCGCTTCATTGCGCAGCGCAAGAAGCTCGTGCGCGCCTATTTCGCCGGCCTCGAAGGCGGCGCGGCGGTGAAGCTGGGTATCGGCCTGCCGTTTGCCGACTTCGAAAACAGCAACTGGCACATGTTCCAGATCACGCTGCCGCTCGAGAAACTCTCGATCGACCGCGCCGGTTTCATGGGCGCGCTGAAAGAGCGCGGCATCGGCTCGGGCGTGCACTACCCGGCGATCCACCTGTTCTCGCTGTACCGTGCGCGCGGCTTCAAGGAAGGGATGTTCCCGCATGCGGAGCGCTTCGGCTCCACCAACGTCACACTGCCGCTGTTCACACTGATGAACGAAGGCGACGTGGAGCGGGTCTGCCGCGCGGTCAATGAAATTTGCGAACAATACGGAAAATAAGCGGAAATGAGTTATACGGAACATGGCGCCGTCGCACCGGAAGTGTCGATCATCATCCCGGTGTACAACGAGGAAGCCGGGCTGGCCGCGCTGTTCGCGCGCCTCTATCCGGCGCTCGACGCGCTCGGCACCGGCTATGAAGTGATCTTCATCAACGACGGCAGCCGCGACAAATCCGCCGCCCTGCTCGCCGGGCAGTTCCGCGCGCGGCCCGACACCACCCGCGTGATTCTGCTGAACGGCAACTACGGCCAGCACATGGCGATTCTGGCGGGCTTCGAGCAATCGCGCGGCGAGATCGTGATCACGCTCGACGCCGACTTGCAGAATCCGCCTGAAGAAATCGGCAAGCTGGTCTCGAAGATGCGCGAAGGCTACGACTACGTCGGCACGATTCGCCTGCAACGCCAGGACAGCTTGTGGCGCCGCAAGGCATCGCGCGCAATGAACCGCCTGCGCGAGCGCATCACGCGTATCAAGATGACCGACCAGGGCTGCATGCTGCGCGCGTACAGCCGGCACATCATCGACACGATCAATCGCTGCGGCGAGATCAACACCTTCATTCCGGCGCTCGCGTACACCTTCGCGCAAAATCCGGTCGAAATCGAAGTCGCGCACGAAGAGCGTTTTGCCGGCGAATCGAAATACTCGCTCTACAGCCTGATCCGTCTGAATTTCGACCTGGTCACCGGCTTCTCGGTCGTGCCGTTGCAATGGCTGTCGTTCATCGGCGTGATTCTGTCGCTCGGTTCCGCGGCGCTGTTCGTGCTGCTGCTGATTCGCCGCTTCATCATCGGAGCGGAAGTGCAAGGTGTGTTCACGCTGTTCGCCATCACCTTCTTCCTGCTCGGCGTGATCATCTTCGCGCTTGGCCTGCTCGGCGAATACATCGGGCGGATCTATCAGCAGGTGCGCGCGCGTCCGCGTTATCTGGTGCAGACGATTCTCGAACAGCGCGACGGCGCCACCGTCACCGAAGCGCCGCGTCAGTCCGTTGTGCAGGCGGTGCAAACCGCACCGCTGATCGATCAGGGACCCACTCCATGAAACCGCGCGCAGTCGTATTCGCGTATCACAACGTCGGCGTGCGCTGCCTGCAGGTGCTGCTCGCACGCGGCGTCGACGTGGCGCTGGTCGTCACCCACGAAGACAGCCCGACCGAAAACATCTGGTTCGGCAGCGTCGCCTCGGTGGCGGCCGGGCACGGCATTCCGGTCGTCACGCCGGCCGATCCGAAGAGCGCCGAACTGCGCGCCGCGGTGAGCGCCGCGCGGCCGGACTTCATTTTCTCGTTCTACTACCGCCATATGTTGCCGGTCGACCTGCTGGCGCTCGCCGCACGGGGCGCTTACAACATGCACGGCTCGCTGCTGCCGAAGTACCGCGGCCGCGTGCCGACCAACTGGGCGGTGCTCAACGGCGAAACCGAGACCGGCGCGACGCTGCACGAAATGGCCGCCAAGCCCGACGCGGGCGCGATCATCGCGCAAACGCCGGTGCCGATCCTGCCCGACGACACCGCCGCGCAAGTGTTCGACAAAGTCACGGTGGCTGCCGAGCAAACCCTGTGGCGCGTGCTGCCGGCCCTGCTGGCGGGCGAAGCGCCGCATCTGCCGAACGATCTGTCGCACGGCAGTTACTACGGCGGGCGCAAGCCCGACGACGGCCGCATCGACTGGGCGCAGCCGGCGCAGCACGTCTACAACCTGATCCGCGCCGTCGCGCCGCCCTATCCCGGCGCGTTCACCGATATCGGCGACCAGCGTTTCATCATCGCCCGCGCACGTCTGGCCACGCCCGGCGCGCTTCGCTCGGATTTGCCCCCGGGCCTGCACGTAAGCGATAATGCCGTTTTCGCGATATGCGGCGACGGCCGCGCGATCGCCATCCACGAATTGCGGCGCCAGCATGACGGCCACGAAACCGTCGTCACCCCGGCCGAATTCGCCCAGCTCATCCAAACTCCCCGTCATTCATGAAAAAAGTCCTGATTCTGGGTGTGAACGGCTTCATTGGCCATCACCTGTCCAAACGCATTCTCGAAACGACCGATTGGGAAGTCTTCGGGATGGACATGCAGACCGAACGTCTCGGCGACCTCGTCAATCATGAGCGGATGCACTTCTTTGAAGGCGACATCACGATCAACAAGGAGTGGGTCGAATATCACATCAAGAAGTGCGATGTGATTCTGCCGCTGGTCGCGATCGCTACGCCCGCCACGTACGTGAAGCAGCCGCTGCGCGTGTTCGAGCTGGACTTCGAAGCGAATCTGCCGATCGTGCGTTCGGCCGTCAAGTACGGCAAGCATCTCGTGTTTCCGTCCACGTCCGAGGTCTACGGCATGTGCACGGACGAGCAGTTCGACCCGGAAGAATCGCAACTGTCGTACGGCCCGATCAACAAGCCGCGCTGGATTTACGCGTGCTCGAAGCAGCTGATGGACCGCGTGATCTGGGGCTACGGCATGGAAGGCCTGAACTTCACGCTGTTCCGTCCGTTCAACTGGATCGGCCCGGGCCTCGACTCGATCTATACGCCGAAGGAAGGCAGCTCGCGCGTGGTCACGCAGTTCCTCGGCCATATCGTGCGCGGCGAGAACATCAGCCTCGTCGACGGCGGCGCGCAAAAGCGTGCGTTCACGGATATCGACGACGGCATCGGCGCGCTGATGAAGATCATCGAGAACAGGAACGGCGTGGCGACGGGCAAGATCTACAACATCGGCAATCCGACCAACAACTTCTCGGTGCGCGAGCTCGCGCACAAGATGCTGACGCTGGCCGCCGAATTCCCGGAATACGCGGAGACGGCCAAGCAGGTGCAACTGGTCGAAACGTCGTCGGGCGCGTACTACGGTGCGGGCTACCAGGACGTGCAAAACCGCGTGCCGAAGATCGACAACACGATGCAGGAACTCGGCTGGGCGCCGAAGTCGACTTTCGACGAAGCGCTGCGCAAGATTTTCGAAGCGTACCGCGGCCACGTCGCCGAAGCACGCGCGCTCGTCGAACAGTAATAAGGGCTGATCCTTGCCTCGTATCGTTCTGAAGATCGACGTCGACACGCTGCGCGGGACCCGCGAAGGCGTGCCGAATCTCGCGCGTATCTTCGACCGCTTCAAGGCGCGCGCCACCTTCCTCTTCAGCCTCGGCCCCGACCATACCGGTTGGGCGATGCGCCGCGTATTGCGGCCGGGCTTTCTGCAGAAGGTGTCGCGCACTTCGGTGGTCGAACATTATGGCGTCAAGCAACTGATGTACGGGGTGCTGCTGCCCGGTCCGGACATCGGCGCGAAGGCGTCGGCGGAAATGCGGGCGATCCATGAAGCCGGCTTCGAATGCGGCATTCATACGTGGGATCACGTGTACTGGCAGGACAACGTGCGCACGCGCGACCGCGCATGGACCGCGGCGCAGATGCAGAAAAGCCATGACCGCTTCATCGAGATCTTCGGCGCGCCGCCCGTCACGCACGGCGCGGCCGGCTGGCAGATGAACGGCCACGCGTTCGAACAGATCGACGCGTGGGGCATGCGCTACGCGTCCGACGGGCGCGGCCACTCGCCGTATCTGCCGGTAGTCGACGGCCGGCAACTGTCGCATGTGCAGATGCCCACCACGCTGCCGACCCTCGACGAAGTGCTCGGCGTGGACGGCGTCGATCTGAACAACGTCGCCGCTTGGATGCTGAAGCACACTGAAAACAATCCGCACGATCAGGTGTTCACGCTGCACGCCGAACTCGAAGGACAAAAGCTCGCGCCGATTTTCGAACAGCTGCTGGACGGCTGGCGCGCGCAAGGCCACAGCTTCGCGACGATGGGCGACTACTACGCCACGCTAGACCGCAGCACGCTGCCATCGTACCCTGTTACATGGGGTGAAATTCCAGGCCGCTCCGGCGAGTTGATTGTCCAGCCATCATAGGCGGCCCTGACCGACCCGACCGCCGCGCGTCCATGTTCCGCGCACCGGTCGACCTCCCCGAATGCCTCTATGCCAGGCCGACGCTGCCGCAACAATCCGGCGCCGGCCATAACAACCGGAGAACCTCGTGCCCATCGCAGTCGACCAACCCGTCCCCGACTTCACCGCCCCTGCTACCGGCGGCGAGATCACGCTGTCCAAGCTGCGGAGCAAAAAGGTGGTGCTGTATTTTTATCCGAAGGACAACACGCCGGGCTGCACGACCGAAGGCCTGCAATTCCGCGATCTGTATCCGAAGTTCAAGAAAGCCGGCGCGGAAATTCTCGGCGTGTCGCGCGACAGCCTGCGCTCGCATGACAATTTCAAGGCGAAGCTCGAACTGCCGTTCCCGTTGATCTCGGATCCGGACGAGGCGCTGTGCACGCTCTTCAATGTCATGAAAATGAAGAAAATGTATGGCAAAGAAGTACGGGGAATCGAGCGCTCCACGTTCCTCATCGACGGCGAAGGCGTGCTGCGTCAGGAGTGGCGCGGCGTGAAAGTGCCGGGGCATGTCGATGACATTCTGGAGGCTGTACAAGCGCTTTGAGGCGCGTTATATTGGGTTGCAATGAGTGCCTGTCCACCCCATTCTTTCCGCAGCTGCGCCAGACTTCACGGCCGTTTTACCGGTTCCGTCGAAGCCGTGAGGCGCAACTCGATAACCGTAGGCGAGCCGCTTGCCCCGTACGCCGGGGCGGCGGCTTTTTTAATTGCGCACAGCCGTTCGTTCACTCGGCCAGGCGCTTCCGTTAAGGAGCCGATCGAAGACCAGGCGAACCGGCATCTCTAGACCGAATGCGCGCCTCCGGGCGCAAACTGCGTGCGCACTCACTGGCACCGGCAGAATGCGACAGGCGGCGCACGATATGTGACCCGATTATTTCGAGGGAAACCATGCCTTTGCCTACCCCCCCCAGCAAGCTCGGCAATCTCCTGCCGCCTGACGAATACAAGGCCAAAGCCGCCACGCCGGCGCGCTCCGCCGCGAAGAAACAGGCGAGCGAAGGGGACACCGCAGAGTCGGCCGATTACGGCCGCGCGAACGTCGCCACGCCGATGGCGCATGCCGCCAATGCCGCGACCACTTTGCGGCCCGTGCCGGCGTCGTCCGCATCCGCTGCTGCGTCTGCCGTTGCCGGGCAAGCCGCACCGGCGCGTGGCGGCCGAAAATCGAAGCAGGCCGCCGCGCTGCTGCAGCCCGTGCCTGCCGCCCGTCCGCAAGCCGAGGCGGGGCATGCCAAGTCCGCCACACCCGCTGCACAGCCGCAGCCGGCTGTCGCACGCACGCCGAGCGCGAAGCAACCCGCTGCCAGCGCACCTGCGGCCGTAGCACCCAGCACGCGCGGCACGGGCAAGCAACGCGGCACAGCCGCCGAGCAGGTCGAAGTCCAGAAGCTCTTCGTGCTCGACACCAACGTGCTGATGCACGACCCGAGCTGCCTGTTCCGTTTCGAGGAACACGACGTCTATCTGCCGATGATGACGTTGGAAGAACTCGACAACCACAAGAAAGGCATGTCGGAAGTCGCCCGCAACGCGCGCCAGGTGAGCCGCACACTGGACGCGCTGGTGGCGAATGCCGGCAACATGTCGGACGGCATTTCGCTCGCGCGTCTGGGCAGCCGCGAGGCATCCGGGCGTCTGTACTTCCAGACCAAGCTCACCGCCATCGAGCCTGTTGAAGGTCTGCCGGAAGGTAAGGCCGACAACCAGATTCTCGGCGTCGTGCGCGCATTGCAGCGCGACCGGATGGACCGCCAGGTCGTGCTGGTGTCGAAAGACATCAATATGCGCATCAAGGCGCATGCGCTCGGCCTGCCCGCCGAGGATTACTTCAACGACCAGGTGCTCGAGGACAGCGATCTGCTGTTTTCAGGCATTCGCGCGCTGCCACAGGATTTCTGGACCAGGCACGCGAAGGGCATGGAGAGCTGGCAGGACACCAAAACGGGCACCACGTATTACCGCGTGACCGGTCCGCTGTGCGCGTCGATGCTGGTCAACGAGTTCGTCTATCTGGAACCGCAGAACGGCGAGCCGACCTTTCATGCGCTGGTGCGCGAGTTGAACGGCAAGACGGCGCTCCTGCAAACCTTGCGCGACTACGGCCACCACAAGAACAACGTGTGGGGTATCACGGCGCGCAATCGCGAGCAGAATTTCGCGCTGAACCTGTTGATGAATCCGGAAATCGACTTCGTCACGCTGCTGGGTCAGGCCGGTACCGGCAAGACTTTGGTCGCGTTGGCCGCAGGTCTCGCGCAGGTGCTCGACGACAAGCGCTACAACGAGATCATCGTGACGCGCGCGACGGTGCCGGTCGGTGAAGACATCGGCTTTCTGCCAGGCACGGAAGAGGAAAAAATGCAGCCGTGGATGGGTGCATTCGACGACAACCTCGAAGTGCTGCAGAAAACCGACGACGCCGCCGGCGAATGGGGGCGCGCCGCGACTCAGGAGCTGATCCGCTCGCGCCTGAAGGTCAAGAGCATGAACTTCATGCGCGGCCGCACGTTCGTGGACAAGTATCTGATCATCGACGAGGCGCAAAACCTGACGCCCAAGCAGATGAAGACGCTGGTCACGCGCGCCGGTCCAGGCACGAAGATCATCTGCCTCGGCAATATCGCGCAGATCGACACGCCATACCTGACGGAAGGCAGTTCGGGGCTGACGTACGTGGTCGACCGTTTCAAGGGCTGGGCGCACAGCGGGCACGTGACGCTGGCGCGCGGCGAACGCTCGCGCCTCGCGGATTACGCGTCTGAAATTCTTTAAGCTTCAACGATTTAGCGTTTCTCTCGAAACCGCGTCCGGTTTGCGCCGGACGCGGTTTTTTTATTGCCCGCGCGTTCCCGGCGGACAACACTTAGCGCACGAACTTCAAGTAATTTGTCAAGAATTCTTGCCGGAGCCATGTTCGACCGGCTACCATCCGGACATCCTCTGCCTTTAAACGAACGTTTACCGCTCGCCCGCCTTCATGCGCCGACTTGCCTTTTCGTTGCTGATCGTTTCGCTGCTCGCCGCCTGTGCCGGCGCACCGCAGAAGACGTCGCGCGGGTCCGGCAGCTCGGTCACCGTGGCGAACGGCGCTTATCGCACGCCGCCGGCGGGCTTCCCGACTTTCGTCGATCACAGCATCGGCCGTGAGGAAATCTCGATTCAGGCGATGAGTCTGGTCGGCATTCCATACCGCTGGGGTGGCAATACGCCCGATAGCGGCTTCGATTGCAGCGGATTGGTTCGCTATGTGGTGTCGCGCGCGGCGTCCGTGAATTTGCCCCGGACCACCGCGGACATGAGCGGGCGCGGCGAGTCGATCGAACCGGACGAAATCGCGCCCGGCGATCTGATTTTCTTCAACACGACCGGCCGCCCGCATTCGCACGTCGGCATCTACGTCGGCAAGCTGCGCTTCGTCAATGCACCGTCGACGGGCGGCACGGTGCGGCTCGACTATCTGACCAATCCGTATTGGGCCAAGCGCTTCGACGGCATCCGGCGCGTGGCGGCGCCGACCGCGGCACCAACGCCGTTCGATACGCCGGGCTATCAGGCTTCGGCGCCGCAGGAGCGGGCCGCGCCGGCGTACACGAACACTGCGGCAAACCTGGCGCCGGCAGCGAAAGCGGTGCCGCAGCCGCCGGCCTATGCGGCGGGCGCGCCGGCGCCGCAGCAAGCGACACGCATGGCGGCGCCCCCCCGTGCTCCGTTGACCGCGGCAACCCAGCCGGCCGTAGCGCCAAACACAGCGTTGGCAGCGCAAGCCGATCCGTTTGAACCGCCGCCGCCCGGCATGAGCACCGCGCAAATGCAGGCGCGCGCAGCAGGCGCGGTAGCGCCGACACCGGAGCAAGCCGCCCAGCCGGGCATGCCGGACAGCGGTCCCGCCAATTCGATAGCTCAAGAAGTACCGGCTCCACGCGCTGGCACTGCCACCGGCACTCGCGCGTCCGCTGCGCCTGCCGCCATCGCCCGCGCTCCTGACCCGATCGACGCCGCCGCCGATGCGTTCGAACCGCCCCCACCTGCCTCGGTCGCAGTACGCCAGGCACAGCAGGCGCGGCAGGCGGATGCGAATGAAGGGGTGCAGATCATGCGCGCCTCCACCGCCTCGCGCAGCGTCGCCGCACCCACGCAAACCACCGACGACCCCATCGCACGCTTCGCCAACGGCAATTTCTGACGCCGCGGCGGACCGCGCGGCAGTTGCCATCTTCCGCGTCCGTCCCTGCTGTAACGCCTCCGATCTGCTATCGTCTTCGATATTCTTCCGACAGCGGGTAACGACGATGGATCTCGGGCTGAAAGACAAGGTGGTGCTGATCACCGGCGGCAGCAAAGGCATCGGACTCGCCTGTGCCCGCGCGTTCGCGATGGAAGGCGCCAAGGTCGCGATCGTCTCGCGCGACCCCGCCAATCTCGCGCGAGCCTACGAAGAGTTGCGCCAGGAAGGCCTGCACGTGCATCGGACGCGTGCCGACCTGCACGAGCCGCACAGCGCCGCCGATATCGTCGAGGAAGTCACGACTGCGGTCGGCCCGATCGACGTGCTGATCAACAGCGCCGGCGCGGCCCGCCGCTACGACCCGGAAACGCTCGACGCAGACGCTTTCCGGGCGACCATGGAAGCGAAGTATTTCCCGTACATCTATCCGCAGCAGGAAGTGCTGCGCCGGATGACCGCGCGGATAAAGACCGGGGAAAGCACGGAGCCCGGCACGATCGTCAATATCATCGGTATGGGCGGCAAGATCGCGAGCGATATCCACATCGCCGGCGGCGCAGCGAATGCGGCGCTGATGCTCGCGACTGTCGGCCTCGCGCACTACTATGCGCGCTACGGCATCCGCATCAACGCGATCAATCCGGGTTCGACGCTGACCGAGCGCGTCGAGGAAGCGGTCAAGCTGGAAGCGTCGCAGCAAGGCATCGACAGCGCGGACGCACTGGCGCGCGGCCAGGCGAAAGTGCCGCTCGGACGCTATGCAAAACCGGAGGAAATCGCCGACGTCGCGCTGTTTCTGGCGAGCCGCCGTGCGAGCTATGTGACGGGCGCAATCGTCCCGATGGATGGAGGCAACACGCCGCTGATCTGAGCGGCGCGCTTGACAGCTTTTACAGCGCGGACAGCTTTGCCCGCGCTTACAGGAAGCGGTGGCCGAGCCACCAGCCTGCCGCGGCGAGCGCCGCGGAGGCCGGAATCGTCAGAATCCACGCCCAGACAATGTTGCCGGCCACGCCCCAACGCACCGCGCTCAGCTTCTGCGTAGCGCCGACACCGACGATCGCGCCGGTGATTGTATGCGTGGTGGACACCGGAATGCCGAGCCACGACGCGGTAAACAGCGTGATCGCCCCGCCCGACTCCGCGCAAAAACCGCCCACCGGCTTCAGCTTGGTGATCTTCTGCCCCATCGTGCGCACGATCCGCCAGCCGCCGAACAGTGTGCCGATACCCATCGACAGATAGCAGCCGCCGATCACCCACAACGGCGGCGCATCGGCAATCGACGACGCATAGCCGGTCGCGATCAGCAGCATCCAGATGATGCCGATGGTTTTCTGCGCATCGTTGCCGCCGTGGCCAAGGCTATACAAACCCGCGGAAAGCAGTTGCAAGCGCCGGAAACGCCGGTCGACCCTGCTCGGTGGCGTGCGGAAATAGACCCACGACACCGCCAGCATGAAGAACGATCCGAGCACGAAACCGAGCAGAGGCGAGATGAAAATGAAGGCCACCGTCTTCATCAAACCGTCGAGATTGAGCGAACTCCAGCCCGACTTGGCGAGCGCCGCGCCCACCAGCCCGCCGATTAGCGCGTGCGACGAACTGGACGGAATGCCGTAATGCCAGGTGATGACGTTCCAGCCGATCGCGCCGACCAGCGCGCCGAAAATGACGTAGTGGTCGACGATAGCCGGATCGATCGTGCCCTTGCCGACCGTCTGCGCCACTTTCAGATGGAATACGAAATACGCGACGACGTTGAATGCCGCCGCGAACGCCACGGCCTGCTGCGGTTTCAGCACGCCGGTCGACACGACTGTGGCGATCGAATTCGCCGCGTCGTGGAAGCCGTTCATGAAGTCGAAAATCAGCGCGACGGCGACCAGGGCGGCGACCGCCCAGATAGCGAGTTGTATCGATTGCATTATGCGTTTTCCAGCACGATGCCTTCGATGATGTTCGCTACGTCCTCACACTTGTCGGTGATCGTTTCGAGCAGTTCGTAAATCGCTTTCAGCTTGATCAGCGTCTTGACGTTGTCTTCTTCGCGGAACAGCTTCGACATCGCCGAGCGCAGCACGCGGTCGGCTTCCGATTCCAGACGGTCGATTTCCTCGCACGCCTTCAGAATCTGGCTCGCCTGCTTCATGTCCGACAGCAGGCTGACGGCGAACTGCACGCGTTCGGACGTGGCCGTGCAGATGTGCGCCAGCTGGCTCGCTTCCGAGGTCACCGCCTGCACGTCGTACAGCGAGATAGCGGTGGCGACGTCCTCCATCAGATCGAGGATGTCGTCCATCGTGGTGATCAGCTTGTGGATCTCGTCGCGGTCCAGCGGCGTGATGAAAGTCTTGTGCAGCAGGTCGATGGTTTCGTGCGTGAGCTTGTCAGCGGCCTTCTCGGCTTTCTGCACGTTTTGCTTATGAGTCTCGGCGTCCTGCAGATTGTCGATCAGCAGCTCGAGTTCGCGGCTCGCCGAGACGATGCACTTTGCGTGCGCATTGAAAATTTCAAAGAACTTGCCCTCGGTGGGCATGAAACGACCGAACATTGGGATCCCGGAAATTGGCCACGTAATGGCTGACATAAAACCGCCACATTGTACCGTTCCGGGATCGATGTCGCACTTTTGAAAGCGTCGTTACAACACCTGCGCCGATATCGCTTTACTGCTCGCGTCAGTCCCCGCCGTAGAAATTCTGCGCACCGGCAAAATTGTCGAACTTCGTGAATTGACCGTGGAACGTGAGGCGAACAGGTCCGATCGGACCATTCCGCTGCTTACCGATGATGATTTCCGCCGTACCCTTGTCCGGGCTGTCCGGGTTGTAGACCTCGTCGCGGTAGATGAACAGGATCACGTCCGCGTCCTGCTCGATAGCGCCGGATTCGCGCAGGTCCGACATGATCGGCCGCTTGTTCGGACGCTGCTCCAGGCCCCGGTTCAGCTGCGACAACGCGATCACCGGCACATCGAGTTCTTTGGCGAGACTCTTCAACGAACGCGAGATTTCCGAGATTTCGGTCGCGCGGTTCTCGCCCGACGACGAACCGCTCATCAGCTGCAAATAGTCGATGATGATCAGGCCCAGCTTGCCGCACTGGCGCGACAGCCGGCGCGCGCGCGAGCGCAATTCCATCGGATTCAGGCCGCCGGTTTCATCGATGAAAATCTGCGCCTCGCTCATTTTCTGCACCGCGTGCGTGAGCTTCGGCCAATCCTCGTCGGTCAGACGCCCGGTTCGCATGCGGTGCTGGTCGAGCCGGCCGACCGAGCCGAGCATACGCATGGTGAGTTGCGTGCCCGGCATTTCCATCGAGAACACTGCGACCGGCAGACCGTACTCGACCGCCACGTATTCGCCGACGTTCATCGAAAACGCCGTTTTACCCATCGACGGCCGGCCCGCGACGATGATCAATTCGCCGCCGTGCATGCCGGAGGTCATCCGGTCCAGGTCGACAAAACCGGTCGGCGTGCCGGTCACGTCGCTCGGATTGGCGGTGTGATACAGCGTATCGATCCGCTCGACTACTTCGGTCAGCAGCGGCCCGATTTCCAGGAAGCCCTGAGTGCCGCGCGCGCCGTCTTCGGCGATCGAAAACACTTTCGACTCCGCCTCGTCCAGCAACTGGCGGACTTCCTTGCCTTGCGGATTGAACGCGTCGGCCGAGATTTCGTCGGCCACCGACACGAGACGGCGCAACACCGCGCGATCGCGCACGATTTCCGCGTAACGACGAATATTGGCCGCGCTCGGCGTGTTCTGCGCCAGCGCGTTCAGGTAGGCAAGACCACCGACCTCATCCGCTTTGCCCGAGGTACCGAGCGCCTCGTAGACCGTAATCACGTCGGCCGGACGCGTGGCCGCAATCAGCTTGCCGATGTGTTCGAAGATGATCCGATGGTCGTAGCGGTAAAAATCACTCTGCGACAGGAAGTCGGCGATGCGGTCCCATGCCGCGTTATCGAGCAGCAAGCCGCCCAGCACCGATTGCTCGGCCTCGATCGAATGCGGCGGGACTTTCAGCGACTCGAGTTGGGGATCTTTGGACGGTGCGTTCATGGGGAGGAATTATCGGGGTAAATGCGCGCGGAGGAAATCAAAAACCGATACTTCATTGCAGCCGGACCGGCACCAAAACCGGGCACAAAAAAGGCAGGGGCCGGTCACCCGGCCCCTGCCTTTTGCCAGCAACAACCTGGCAGATGCTATCTGATGCCTGGACGCGGTCGTCTTAGACGTGTTCGCCCAGCACCGACACCGTCACATCGACGAGCACGTCGGTGTGCAGCGAGATTTGCACCGGATGGTCGCCAACGATCTTCAGCGGACCTTCCGGCAGACGCACTTGCGCCTTTTCAACCGTGAAACCTTGCTTGACCAGCGCGTCAGCGATGTCAGCGTTCGTCACCGAGCCGAACAGACGGCCGTCGACGCCGGCCTTCTGGCCGATCTGAACCGTCGAGCCTGCCAGCTTTTCGCCTTGAGCTTGAGCGGCAGCCAGCTTTTCAGCGGCGATCTTTTCGAGTTCAGCGCGGCGGACTTCGAATTCAGCCAGGGCTTCCTTCGTTGCACGGCGAGCTTGCTTGTTCGGGATCAGGAAGTTACGTGCGTAACCGTCCTTGACCTTCACGATATCGCCCAGGTTACCCAGATTGACGACTTTTTCCAGAAGAATGATTTGCATTCGGATGCTCCTTATCGCGTCGTCGGGTTAGGCCTTGTGCTGGTCGGTGTACGGCACCAGCGCGAGAAAACGTGCGCGCTTGATTGCCGTATCCAGCTGGCGTTGATAGTGCGACTTCGTACCCGTGAGACGCGCCGGCGTGATCTTGCCGTTTTCGCCGATGAAGTCCTTCAGCGTATCGAGGTCCTTGTAGTCGATGTACTCGACGCCTGCAGCCGTGAAACGGCAGAACTTCTTGCGCTTGAAGAGCGGATTTTGTTGCTGACGACGCTTGTCGAATTTCTTACCAGTCGGGCGGGCCATGTTCAGTCCTTTCCAATGTCCTGCAATGCTGTGATGTGAAATACCAGAGTTCTTGCGTTGCGGTGTTTCTTTGCCAGGAAGCCTGTGAAGAGCGTTTCCACGCCCATCGGACAGTTTTCCAGCTTACCGCTCGCCTCGCCCGCGGCTACCGCCGGCATGGTCAGTTCGACTTGCCGGGCAATGCCGGCTTCGACGACTTCCGTACGGTGGTGCAACGTGCAGCCTGCAATCGGAACGCCGGCGGGGGTATACCGCACCGGTTCGCGTTCGACGACGCTGGCTGTGAGTTGCAGCCGGTTCATGTACCCTTTGGCGAGAACGACGCTTGGTCTGGTAGCTTAAATAGTGTGTCTTAAGCCTGCGCTTCGGACGGCTGCGTAGCGGCCGACTTCTTGGCTTCTTCGCGCTGCACTTCCTTCATCATCGGCGACGGGCCGGTTTCGGCCTTCTTCATCTTGACGATCAGGTGACGCAGAACAGCGTCGTTGAACTTGAATGCGTGTTCCAGCTCGTCGAGCGTGGTTTGGTCGCATTCGATGTTCATGCAGACGTAGTGAGCCTTCGCGAGTTTCTCGATCATGTAGGCCAGTTGGCGACGGCCCCAGTCTTCGATGCGATGGATCTGACCACCGTGCGACGTGATCGTGCTCTTGTAACGCTCGATCATGGCGGGCACTTGCTCGCTCTGATCGGGATGCACGATAAAGACGATTTCATAATGACGCATACACACTCCTTGTGGATTAAAGCCACCCGGGCGTCGGAACCGGTGTGGCAAGCGAGAAGCCAAAGAGTGTAACCCGATTGGGGCCGGGTTGCAAGATATCCCGTTAATGCGACGCGTGATTCGGGTGTGTTTTCAAGGGTTTAGGCGGTGGCGGGCAGCAGCGGCCCAAGGCGGCCGGCAAGTCCGAAGCTCGCCCGCGGTCTTTCTGACGCCCTTCCGGCGCCCCTCCCGGCGTCCTTTTGCGTCCTTTTGCCGCCTTTTCCACCGTCTCAGCCGCCTTCCGTGCGCTCGCTGCCACCTTGCAGACGCGCCTTCAACGCGGTTTCCAGGCCGCTCAACGCATCGGGCGCGGCGTCGGTAATCGCCCACCAGGTCATGCCCTCCGCGTTCCAGTGGGCGATCGCATAGCCTTCGCGGGTCGGCGCCGGCGAAGCCGGCCCGTTGCCGCGCAGGCCCGCGGCCGCCGCGCCACCCTCGGGAAACACGTACACGTCGATCACATGCTTGCGATAGCGGTACACCAGCACCGCTACCCGCTGATGCGCGATGTAGTCGAGCCGCCCGCCTTCCAGCGCGAAACCGCTCGCGGCCAGATCCTCGACCGGCGGCGAATAGTCGAGCCGGCCGTTGAACCAGGGCTTGACCGTATGCCGGTCGGTCGAAATCACATCGATGTCGTGGCCGGACAACTGCGCGCGCACATGGCTTTCGACCAATTCGTCGGCGAACGGCGCGAACTCCGCCGGACGGCGCAGACTCATCGTAACGCCCGCCGCCACCGCACCTAGGGCGACGACCAGCGCCACCAGCCAGCCTTGCGCGATCAGACGCCCCGGAGCGCCCGCCTGCACCGGCCGGCCCAAGCCGCCTTGCGGACCACGCCGGCTATCCAGCCAGCCATGCAGCCTGGCTAGCCAGCGCGGTTTGCGCGGTGCCGGCTTGCGGGCCGCGGTCGTGGAGACGGCATCGTCGGTGGCCGGCAGCGATGCGACGATCCGGTCGCGCAGCCAGTCCGGTGCGCGGTGATACGGCGCCGCGCGCAGCGACTCGCTCAACGCGCGCAGGCTTTCGCTTTCGCGCCGGCAGGCGTCGCAGCCGTCGATGTGTTGCTGGACGCGCAATGCGTCCGGTGCCGGCAGTTCACGGTCGGCGCTCGCATCGAGGAGCGGCCGCGCTTCGTTACAGTCCATCTGGCGTCTCCTGAGTGAGGCCGGCGGCACTCGCGCCGGGGGCATTGGACGGCCGGGCGTTGGAGACCGCCCGGAGCGGTGATACGGAAGCCGTCGGCGCTGCGCGCGCGGCTGACATGGCAGCGCGCGGCGGCCCGCCCGGCTCGGTCCCGCCCTCGCCTGCGGCGCGGGCGCTGTCGTTCGGATCGGCCTGACAGGCATGCGGCGGTGGCCGCGGCGCCCCGTGCGCGGACGGCGCCGACGCCGCAAGGCCAGACACCGGCTGGCCGCCGCCTTGCAGCGCCGTCAGCAGCGCGGCCAGCTTGCGGCGCCCTCGCGCGAGCCGCGACATCACCGTGCCGATCGGCACGTCGGCCACCATCGCGATCTCGCGATAACCCATCTCTTCCAGTTCGCGCAGGATCAGCACCTCGCGGTATTCGACCGGCAACTGCGCCAGCGCTTCGTGCACCAGCTTCGCGTCCTCGTTGCGGATCAGCAGCGTCTGCGGATCGGCGCCGCCGGCGCTCCAGCCGTCGAAGGTGGCGTCGTCCATACTGTCGTCGAACTCGACGACTTCATGCGACGACGCGCGCCGCCGCCATTCCGTGTACCAGGTGCGGCGCACGATCGCCAGCAGCCACGGCCGGGCCGTTTCGCCGCGGAAGGTGTCGAAGAAACGGAACGCGCGCATGAACGCTTCCTGCACGACGTCGTCGGCATCGTTGGAGTTGCCGCACAACCAGCGCGCAAGGTTATACGCCGCGTCGAGGTGCGGCAGCGCCAGTTGCTGGAAACGGCGGCTCCTGATCGCGTCGGCATCGGCATCGTCGCGCGCGCGAACGGCATGTGAATCGGTTTGGACCACCTCGGCCCTCCAGGGCATTGCGGCCAGGCGATGTGACCAGGTTGGCTGACGCGTGATGACTGTCTCTCACCACAAGACCGGCCACGCTCCGAGTTTATTCCCGCCCCGCCAGAAAAATGCGAAAAAGGAATGGGATGGCGCTCACCGGTCCCCGCGCACGCCTCACGAGGAGCGCCCGAGGCTGCAAACGCTCCCGCGCCGCTAATAGGTCGCGCGGTTCCAGTAATCCTTGCTGGCGTACACCTCTTTCAGGTAATCGATGAAGTAGCGCACCTTGGCCGGCACATAACGCTGCTGCGGATAGACCGCGAGAATGTCGTAATCGGGCAACGCGAACTCGTCGAGCACGGTTTCGAGTTCGCCGCGCGCCAGCTGCTGCTGGATTTCCCACGTGGAGCGCCAGCCGAGCCCGAGCCCTTCGGACACCCAGCGATGCAGCAGCTCTCCGTCGTTGCAATCGAGCGTGCCGCCCACCCGCACCGTCGCCAGCTTGCCGTTGCGGCGGAAGTACCAGCCGCGGTTCTGGCCGCCTTGCAGGTTGAACGCGAGGCAGTTGTGGTGCGGCAGGTCCTCGAGCGTTTTCGGCTTGCCGTATTTGCGGAAGTATTCCGGCGTGCCGCACACCACACGGCGGTTCGACGCCAGCTTCACCGCGACGAAATTCGGATCGACCGCGCCGCCGATGCGGATCGACAGGTCGTAGCCCTCGCGCACCAGATCCACGACCCGGTCGGTCAGATTGAACGACACCTGGAGTTCCGGCTTGTCGGCGAGAAAGGCCGGTGCGAGCGGCGCAACGTGCTTGCGCCCGAACGCGGCCGGCGCCGACACGATCAGATGGCCATTGATCGCGCGCCGCCCCGCGCTCAATTCGTTTTCCGCCTGATCCCATTCGGTGAGCAAGCCGCGGCAGCGCTCCAGAAACGCCGCGCCGTCCTCGCTGACCACGAGGCGCCGCGTCGAGCGGTACATCAGCTTGACGCCCAGGCGCTTTTCGAGCGCGTCGATGCGGCGCCCGAGAATCACCGGCGACACGCCCTCTTCCAGCGCGGCAGCGGCTAGGCTGCCCGCGTCCGCGACGCGCACAAAGGTTTCGATCTGTTTGAAGCGGTCCATTTCTGTCTCCTGCCGGTCTTTCGGGTGCTGCCGCGCGCTGAAGCCAAAGCCCACGGGCATTCCATACTTTTTGTTTCGAAATAAGCGACCCGGACTGATCTTATCAAACCTTCAGGTGGGCCCTAAAGTGCATTCAACACCCTATTTAGCCCATCCCCAGACATTCAGGAGACATTCATGGCCAAGATGAGAGCCGTCGACGCAGCCGTGCTGGTGCTCGAAAAAGAAGGCATCGACACCGCATTCGGCGTTCCGGGCGCAGCCATCAACCCGTTCTACTCGGCCATGCGCAAGGCAGGCAACATCAGCCACGTGCTGGCGCGTCACGTCGAAGGCGCTTCGCACATGGCCGAAGGCTATACGCGCGCCCGGCCCGGCAACATCGGCGTGTGTATCGGCACGTCGGGCCCCGCCGGCACCGACATGATCACCGGTTTGTACTCCGCTCAGGCCGACTCGATTCCAATTCTGGCGATCACGGGCCAGGCGCCGCGCGCGCGTCTGTATAAGGAAGACTTCCAGGCCGTCGATATCGAATCGATCGCCAAGCCCGTCACCAAGTGGGCCGTCACCGTACGCGAACCGGCGCTGGTGCCGCGCGTCTTCCAGCAGGCGTTCCACCTGATGCGTTCGGGCCGCCCGGGTCCGGTGCTGATCGACCTGCCGATCGACGTGCAGCTCGCCGAGATCGAGTTCGACATCGACACCTATGAACCGCTGCCGGTCTACAAGCCGAAAGCGACGAAAAAGCAGATCGAAGCCGCGCTCACGCTGCTCAACGATTCGGACAAGCCGTTGATCGTCTCCGGCGGCGGCGTGCTCAACGCAGCCGCGGAAGACCTGCTCGTGCAATTCGCCGAAACCGTCGGCGTGCCGGTAATCCCGACGCTGATGTCGTGGGGCGCGATTCCCGACGACCATCCGCTGATGGCCGGCATGGTCGGCTTGCAAACCTCGCACCGCTACGGCAACGCGACGATGCTCGCCTCCGACTTCGTGCTCGGCATCGGCAACCGCTGGGCGAACCGTCACACGGGCAGCATCGAGGTGTATACGAAAGGCCGTAAGTTCGTGCACGTCGATATCGAGCCGACGCAGATCGGTCGCGTGTTCGGTCCGGATCTGGGCATCGTGTCGGACGCCAAGGCCGCGCTCGAACTGTTCGTCGAAGTGGCGCAGGAATGGAAGGCCGCCGGCAAGCTGAAGGACCGCAGCGCATGGGTCGAAGACTGCCAGCAACGCAAGCGCACGATGCATCGCAAGACGCACTTCGACAACGTGCCGATGAAGCCGCAGCGCGTGTACGAAGAGATGAACCAGGTGTTCGGCCGCGATACCTGCTACGTGAGCACGATCGGTTTGTCGCAGATCGCCGGCGCGCAATTCCTGCACGTCTACAAGGCGCGCAACTGGATCAACTGCGGCCAGGCAGGCCCGCTCGGCTGGACGATTCCGGCAGCGCTCGGCGTGCGTGCGGCTGATCCGCAACGTCCGATCGTCGCGCTGTCGGGCGACTACGACTTCCAGTTCATGATCGAAGAGCTCGCCGCGGGCGCGCAGTTCAAGCTGCCGTACGTGCACGTGGTGGTGAACAACTCGTACCTCGGCCTGATCCGCCAGGCACAGCGCGCGTTCGACATGGACTTCTGCGTGCAGCTCGGCTTCGAGAACATCAACTCGCCGGAAACGAACGGCTACGGCGTGGATCACGTGGCCGTCGCCGAAGGCCTGGGTTGCAAGGCGATCCGCGTGTTCAAACCGGAAGAACTCAAGCCGGCGTTGTTGAAAGCGCAATCGATGTTGTCCGAGTTCAACGTGCCGGTGATCGTCGAAGTGATTCTCGAGCGCGTGACCAATATTTCGATGGGCACAGAGATCGACGCGATCAACGAGTTCGAGGAGCTGGCCGAAAAGCACGCCGACGCGCCGACCGCGATCAGCATGCTCGACTGAGCTTCCTGACTTTGCAGCACATGAGCGCGGTTCAGCAACCTTCCGCACGTTCAGCAACGTTAAGCAGCGCAGCGGCTGAACGCCGCTGAAGCGCCTCATGAAGTTACTCCACCGACCGACCAGCGAGATCTACGCACCATGCCGAAATTTGCAGCGAATCTAACCATGCTGTTCAACGAAGTGCCGTTCCTCGACCGCTTTGCCGCGGCAGCCGACGCGGGCTTCGACGCCGTCGAATTCCTGTTTCCGTATCCGTATCAGATCGCCGAATTGAGCGAGCGCCTGCAACAAAACCGCTTGAAGCTCGTGCTGCACAACCTGCCCGCGGGCAACTGGGAAGCCGGCGAACGCGGCATCGCGTGTTTGCCGGATCGCGTGGGCGAGTTCCAGCAAGGCGTCGGCCGCGCGATCGAATACGCGAAAGCGCTGAAGGTGCCGCAACTGAACTGCCTCGTCGGCATCCCGACCGCGGGCGTGGAGGCGGACAAGGCGCGCACGGCGATCGTCGACAACCTGCGCTTCGCCGCAGGCGAACTGAAGAAGGCCGGCATCAAGCTGCTGGTCGAGCCGTGCAATTCGTACGACATCCCGGGCTTCGCGCTGAACCGTTCGGGCGAAGGCCTCGACGTGATTCGTGAAGTGGGTTCGGACAATCTGTTCCTGCAATACGACATCTATCACATGCAACGGATGGAAGGTGAGCTAGCGGCAACGATCAAAAAGAACCTGCCGCAGATCGCGCACATCCAGCTCGCCGACAATCCGGGCCGCAACGAGCCGGGCACCGGCGAAATCAACTACCCGTTCCTGTTCGATCTGCTCGACTCGCTCGGCTATGACGGTTACGTCGGTTGCGAATACAAGCCGCGCACCACCACCACGGCCGGCCTCGGCTGGGTGCAGAGCGTGGCTGGGCAAACCCGCGGCGCAGCCCACGCCGCCGCCTGATCGACCGATTGGCCGACTGCGTTGTCGACCGCCTGGCCGGACTCAGGCACACCACCCCAACAACACTGGAGATTCAGAAACATGGCAAAGATCGGTTTCATCGGCCTCGGCATCATGGGCGCGCACATGGCGCGCAACCTCATCAAGGGCGGTCACTCGCTGTTCGTGAACGGCGCGTATCCGGTGCCGGAAGATCTGGGCAAGACGACCAGCGTGGTCGCCAATTCGACCGCCGTCGCGCAAGCCGCCGATATCGTCATCATCATGGTGCCGGACACGCCTGACGTCGCCAACGTGCTGTTCGCCGACGACGGCGTCGCCGCCGGTCTCACGAAGGGCAAGCTGGTGATCGACATGAGCTCGATCTCGCCGCTCGACACGCAGGCGTTCGCGAAGAAGATCAACGCGCTCGGCGTCGACTACCTCGACGCGCCGGTATCCGGCGGTGAAGTCGGCGCACGTGAAGCGTCGCTCACGATCATGGTCGGCGGTCCGGAAAAAGCCTTCGCGCTGGCCTTGCCGCTGTTCGAGTTGATGGGCAAGAACATCTCGCTGATCGGCGACAACGGTGCGGGTCAAACGTGCAAGGTCGCGAACCAGATCATCGTCGCGCTGAACATCGAAGCGGTCGCGGAAGCGCTGCTGTTCGCTTCGCGTTCGGGCGCCGATCCGGAACGCGTGCGCAAGGCATTGATGGGCGGCTTCGCTTCGTCGCGGATTCTCGAAGTGCACGGCGAACGCATGACCCGGCGCACCTTCAACCCGGGCTTTCGCATCGAACTGCACCAGAAGGATCTGAACCTTGCGCTCGACGGCGCGCGCAAGCTGGGCATCGCCCTGCCGCATACGGCGAGCGCGCAGCAACTGTTCAGCGTGTGCGCCGCGAACGGCGGCAAGGCATGGGATCACTCGGCGATGGTGCGCGCACTCGAAATCATGGCGAACTACGAAGTCGCGCAAGCGCCGGACAGCGAAGCGAAGGCTGCTTGACGCGCATTGCTGCAAAGGCCGGTTGCACGGGTCGCAGATGCGACCCGCCGTATCGGAGCGAATCGCGACAGGCCAATTGGGGAGTCTGCAGCGAGCGTCATACGCAGCGCATAAAGACGACATGAAGCACAACATGAAGCATGTCACACAGGTTGCCGTGATCGTTGCATCGTCATCGTCACGGCGACCGCAGGTGGGGCGCCCGGTCAGTCGTGCGGCATGCGCGGCGGATCGGGCAAATCGTGCCGCTCTGGGCTGAGAGCGGCAAGTGGGGTCCGCAGCGGCACCCGGCGGCGCCGGGGAAGCCTTGGTCGGTCAGACGTCGTCGTCGGGTGTCCGGCTGTCGGATTTCATGTGCAGGCTCATTTACAGGCTTTCGCCGCCAATTTCTCCCAGCGGCTGTTTCATGCACGCCGCCTGCTTGCACCTACCCGCCCTCTTCCCCACCGTGTCAGGCGCTGGCGATTCCGCCGGTTCAATAATCTGGCAATTCAATCGCCGTACCCGGAAACGACAACGCGGCGCTCAGGGCAGATGCCGCGAGCGCCGCGTTTTCATTGAGCAGTCGTTCGCTTGACGTCATACGCGCGACCTGGTCAGCGCCGCGTCAATACGTATCGAACACCTTCTGCAATGCCACCGCACCCGTGCCGCCCGCGGCCAGCGCCAGCATCAGCAGCACGCGCGCTTTGTAGGGATTCAGCGACCCCGCGCTGACGAAACCCAGCGCATCGTCCGCGGCTGCGCCGTTGCGCATCACATGGCCTGAGCCGACACGCGACGAACGCACCACCGCGACGCCTTGCGAAGCCGCATCGGCCAAAGCCTGCTGCATCGACGCGTGAATCGAGCCGTTTCCCGTGCCCGCCACCACGATGCCACGCACGCCGGCGGCGACCAGCGCATCCACGGCGATCCGCGATACGCCCGCATAACTCGCGACGATCTCCACATGCGGCCACTTCGCGCCGATCACGAATTCGGTCGCGACCGTGTGCGGGCGCACCACGCTGCGCTGGAATTCGACACGGCCGTCCTGCACCCAGCCAAGCGCGCCGATCTCCGGCGAATGGAACGCATCGACGGCGTAAGTGCTCGTCTTGACCACGTCGCGTGCGCTGTGAATCCTGTTGTTGAACGCGACCAGCACGCCCTGCCCGCGCGACGCCTTATGCGCGGCGACCGTCACCGCGTTGAGCAGATTCAGCGGGCCGTCGGCGGAGAGCGCCGATGCCGGGCGCATCGCCGCGGTCAGCACGACCGGCTTGGCGGATTTGATCGTCAGGTGCAGCAGATAGGCGGTTTCTTCGAGCGTGTCAGTGCCGTGCGTCACCACCACGCCGTCGATGTCGTCGGACGCCAGCAGCGTGTTGATGCGTTGCACGAGCGTGGTCCATAGCGGCATCGCCATGTCTTTGCTGTCGACGCTGGCAATCTGCTCGGGTTGAATGCGCGCGACGCCGGACAAGGCCGGCACCGCGCCCAGCAGTTGATCGACGCCGACCACGCCGGCCTGATAGCCGGACGTATTGGTGGCGTCCGCGGCCGCCCCGGCAATCGTGCCGCCGGTCGCCACCACGGCGATACAAGGCAACAGCGGCGACAGCGGCGGCGTCTTGCCTTCGTCGGAAGGCGTTGCGGAAGAGCAAGTCAAAGTGTTCATGGCGGCGATTGTAAGCGATGCGCCGTCCGCCGCAATGCGTTTAAAAACGCATTGCCGTTCGTTTTATGCTCATTTAGACCGCATCAAGGCGCGCGCCGAATCTCGCACCTGAGCACACACCTAAGCACGCACTTAAGCATGCACATAAGCGCACGTCAAAACGGGCCGCGACGGCCCGCTCCCGTCAAACCGCTTCGCGCAACTGCGCGGCGATTTCCGCTTCGCTCAACTGCGGCGCGAACATCTCGATCAGCCGGTACGCATACGCGCGCAGGAACGCGCCCTTGCGCAAACCGACCCGCGTCGTGCTCGCTTCGAACAGATGCTGCGTATCCAGCGCGACCAGTTCCGTGTCGCGTTTCGGATCGTAGGCCATCGCCGCGACCACGCCGATGCCCATGCCGAGTTCGACATAGGTTTTGATCACGTCCGCGTCGATCGCGGTCAACACCACGTCCGGTAATGCCCCCGCTTTCGCGAACGCCTGGTCGATGTGCGAGCGACCCGTGAAGTCCTGGTCGTAGGTGACGATCGGGAATTCGGCGATCTCGTCGAGCGTCAGATTCGGCCGGCCCACCAGCGGATGGTCCTTCGGCACGACCACGATGTGATGCCACGAATAGCACGGGAACGTGACGATATCCGGGAAGCGGTCGAGCGCTTCGGTCGAAATGCCGATGTCCGCCTCGCCGTTGATGATCATCTGCGCGATCTGCTGCGGGCTGCCCTGGCGCAGCGCCAGGTGCACCTTCGGGAACACCTCGGTGAACTGGCGGATCACCTTCGGCAGCGCGTAACGCGCCTGGGTGTGAGTGGTCGCCACGACCAGGTGGCCGCTGTCCTGGTCGGCAAACTGGCGCGCGACGCGGCGCAGATTTTCCGCGTCGAGCAGCATCCGCTCGATCAGCTGATGCACCGCTTTGCCCGGCTCGGTGAGGCCGGTCAGACGCTTGCCGCGCCGGATGAAAATGTCGACGCCGAGTTCGTCTTCGAGATCCTTGATCTGTTTCGATACGCCCGACTGCGACGTGTACAGCACGTTCGCCACCTCAGTCAGATTCATGTTCTGACGCACGGCCTCGCGCACAAAGCGCAATTGCTGGAAGTTCATCTTTTATGTCCCCGGTTCAGCCAGAGTTAGGTTAATCGAATGGGTTTCCTCAAGGCGAGGCCGCTCATTGCGCGGGGAAAACGCGCAACGCACGCGGCACCGCGGTGACGCCGTCGCCGACCGCCAGTTGCAGATCGCGCCACGCCTCGCGATCGAGTTCCGCTTCGAGCAGATTGCCCTCGCGCCCGGCGAGTTCGACACGCACCGAGCCGCCGAGCGTCACCACGCGCCGCACATCGACGACGATGCCTTCGCGATGGCCTGCTGCCGGCGGATACAACTGCAGATCGTGCGGACGCACATAGGCGAACGCCGGCCCGCTGAAGTCGGCCTTGATCGCAACCGGCAGCGCCGCGCCGTCGACCACGAAGCCGCTCGAATCGACGTTGCCGTGCAGCCGGTTCGCCGCGCCGAGAAACTCGTAGACGAACGAGGTCTGCGGATGGTCGTACACGTCTTGCGGACTGCCGACCTGCTCCACATGCCCGCGATTGAGTACGACGATCCGGTCGGCCACTTCGAGCGCTTCTTCCTGATCGTGCGTGACGAAAATCGTCGAGATATGCAGATCGTCGTGCAGACGCCGCAGCCAGCTGCGCAACTCCTTGCGGACCTTCGCATCCAGCGCGCCGAACGGTTCGTCGAGCAGCAGCACCTTCGGTTCGACGGCCAACGCGCGCGCGAGAGCGATCCGCTGCCGCTGACCACCCGACAGTTCCGACGGATAGCGTTGCGCAAGCCAGTCGAGTTGCACGAGCTTCAGCAGTTCATGCACCTTCTCGCGAATCACCGCTTCCGACGGCCGTGCCTTGCGCGGTTTCACGCGCAGGCCGAACGCGACATTCTCGAACACCGTCATATGACGGAACAGCGCGTAATGCTGGAACACGAAGCCGACTTCGCGTTCGCGCGCCCCGACTGTCTCGACGTCCTGGCCTTGCAGCACGACCTGGCCGCCGTCCGAATATTCGAGTCCGGCGATCACGCGCAGCAAGGTCGTCTTGCCACAGCCCGACGGCCCGAGCAGCGCAACCAGTTCGCCCGGCGGAAAGTCGAGCGAAACGTTATCGAGCGCGACGAAATCGCCAAAGCGCTTTTGCAGGTTACGAACGGTGATACCCATTACAGCTCTCCTTGCTTGACCGGGTGCCGATGCGCCGGGGGCCGATGCGCCGCCTTCACGGACGGCGCTGACGACGACGGCTGCGTGACAGGATCTGCGTACGCGGGACCTGCGTACGCGGGCACATCGCGCGCGTCCGACAGTTCCGCCGACATATGGCGTTCGGCGAGCAGCTTCAGACCGAGCGTCACGAGTGCGAGCAAGGCCAGCACCGACGCCACGGCGAACGCCGCCGAGAAGTTGTATTCGTTGTAGAGAATTTCGACGTGCAGCGGCATCGTGTCGGTTTGTCCGCGAATGTGGCCGGACACCACCGACACGGCGCCGAACTCGCCCATCGCCCGCGCATTGCACAGAATCACGCCGTACAGCAGACCCCATTTGACGTTCGGCAAGGTGACGCGGCGGAAGATCTGCCAGCCCGACGCGCCGAGCACGTGCGCGGCTTCTTCTTCGTCGTTGCCTTGCGCCTGCATCAACGGAATCAGCTCGCGCGCGACGAACGGGAACGTGACGAAGATCGTCGCCAGCACGATGCCGGGCACCGCGAAGATGATCTGCACGTTATGCGCTTGCAGCCACGGCCCGAACCAGCCTTGCGCGCCGAACATCAGCACGTAGATCAAACCGGAGATCACCGGCGAGACCGAGAACGGCAGATCGATCAGCGTGGTCAGGAGCGCCTTGCCGCGGAATTCGAACCTGGCGATACACCATGACGCGGCAAGGCCGAACACGAGGTTCAGCGGCACGGCAATCGCGGCGGTAATCACCGTCAGTTTGATGGCCGACAGCGCATCCGGATCGGCGAGCGATTCCAGATAGAAACCAATGCCCTTGTTCAATGCCTGATAGAACACGGCGACCAGCGGTACGACCAGAAACAGCGCGAGAAACAGCAACGCGACGCCGGTCAGAATCCAGCGCACGACGGGCGGCTCGGTGACCGGATCAGGCCGGCGTGCCACCTCGAGCGGCGCGCGCGGCGCGGCGGCAAGCGCGACGGTATCCACAGTATCGCGGCTCATTGCACACCTGCGCCGCTTGCCGTAACGCTCGCGGCCGCAGGCGCCGGGCCCGCTGCACCGCGGCTCGTGCGCCGCTGCAGATACCACTGCAAGGTATTGATGAACAACAGCATCAGGAACGACACGACCAGCATCACCACCGCCAATGCGGTTGCGCCCGCGTAGTCGTATTGTTCGAGCTTGGTGATGATCAGCAGCGAGGTGATTTCCGATTTCATCGGCACGTTGCCGGCGATGAAGATCACCGAGCCGTACTCGCCGAGCGCCCGTGCGAACGCCAGCGCGAAACCGGTCAGCAGAGCCGGAAACACCGCAGGCAGCACTACGCGCCGGAACGTCAGCCAGCGCGACGCGCCGAGGCACGCGGCCGCTTCTTCCTGCTCGCGCTCGAATTCTTCGAGCACCGGCTGCACGGTCCGCACGACGAACGGCAAACCGATGAAGGTCAACGCGATCAGCACGCCGGCCGGCGTAAAGGCGACCTTGATGCCGAGCGGCTCGAGGAACTGCCCAATCCAGCCGTTGCCCGCATAGACCGCCGCAAGCGAGATACCGGCCACCGACGTCGGCAGCGCGAACGGCAGATCGACCACCGCATCGACGAGCCGCCTGAACGGGAACGTGTAGCGCACCAGCACCCACGCCACGAGGAAGCCGAACACCGCGTTGATCAGCGCGCCGCCGAGCGCCGAGAAAAACGTCAGCCGGTACGACGCGAGCACGCGCGGCGAGCTCACCGCGCGCACGAACTGGCTCCAGTCGAGCGTGGCGGTTTTCAGAAAAGTTGCCGCAAGCGGAATCAGCACCACGAGGCTCAGATACGCCACCGTGATGCCGAGTGTCAGGCCAAAACCGGGCAAGGCGCTCGGTTTTCGGAAGGTCCACGTCGTCATGCTGGATACTCTTTCAGGGTTGATGCTTGCCGTGCTTTTGCGGTCGTCCGGCTAGCCAGAAAGCGCGCCCACTGGGCGCGCTTTCTGGCCAGGTGTTGCCGCCTCTCGCCGCCTGTGCGGCTTCTGGCATTGGCAGTCTTACTGCGGCTGGTAGATCGAATCGAATACGCCGCCGTCGGCAAAGTGGGTCTTCTGCGCATTCGCCCAGCCGCCGAACGAATCGTCCACCGTGTACAGCTTCAGCTTCGGAAACTTCGCGGTCAGCTCGGCCGGCACCTTGTTCGAACGCGGACGGTAGAAGTTCTTCGCGGCGATCTCCTGACCCTGCTCGCTATACAGGAAGTTCAAATACGCTTCGGCCAGCTTGCGCGTGCCGTGCTTGTCGACCACCTTGTCCACCACGGCAACCGGCGGCTCGGCCAGAATGCTCACCGACGGCACGACGATTTCAAACTTGTCCGGACCGAATTCCTTCAGCGACAGGAACGCTTCGTTTTCCCATGCAATCAGCACGTCGCCGATGCCGCGCTGCACGAAGCTGGTCGTTGCGCCGCGCGCCCCCGAATCCAGCACGCCGGCATTCTTATAGAGCTTGCCGACGAATTCCTTCGCCTTCTGGTCATTGCCGCCCGGCTGATGTTCGGCGTAGGCCCATGCGGCCAGATAGTTCCAGCGCGCGCCGCCCGAGGTCTTCGGATTCGGCGTGACGATCGACACGCCCGGCCTGGTCAGATCGTCCCAATCCTTGATGTGCTTCGGGTTGCCCTTGCGCACGAGGAACACGATCGTCGACGTGTACGGCGACGCGTTGTCCGGCAAACGCTTTTGCCAGCCCTTGTCCAGCAAACCCTTGTTAGCCAGCGCGTCGATGTCGTAGGCGAGCGCCAGCGTCACGACATCCGCCTGCAGACCGTCGAGCACCGAGCGCGCCTGAGCGCCCGAACCGCCGTGCGACTGCTTGAAGGTGATCGATTCGCCGGTCCTGGCCTTCCATTCCTTGCCGAATGCCTGATTGACGTCCTGGTACAGTTCACGCGTCGGGTCGTACGACACGTTCAGCAGCGTCGTGTCGGCGGCGTGCGCCTGCGCCATCACGCCGACAGCGGTTGCCGCGCCGAACGCGAGCGCCGCGATGAGTTTTTTGGTCTTGCCTGCCAGCCCCGTGCCCCGATGGTTCATCCAGCTTCTCCGCGTTGTGGTTGCCGTTACGGCGTCTTGTTTTTGCGTCTGCAGCGCGTCAACTCGGAAGCCAGTCTATCGAAGGGCTTTCATCATTAAAAATAATGTTTCTTCATTCTTTAATACGTAAAAGTGGTAATGGCAGCTGGATAAGGCGTTGCGACACGAAAACGGTTGTTTAAGCGTCCTTTTGCGACGCCGGAGCGACACCCCAGACGACGAACTTAAAGTAAAGCTTGAATTGCATCGAATACTGTATAAAAATACAGTCACCTGTTCATACATACAGTAGCGCCATGACCAAACTCACCGCACGACAGCAGCAGGTTTTCGATCTGATCCGACGGGCTATCGAACGTACCGGCTTTCCGCCCACCCGCGCGGAGATCGCCGCCGAACTGGGTTTCAGCTCGGCCAATTCGGCCGAAGAACATCTGCGTGCCTTGGCCCGCAAGGGTGTGATCGAACTCGCGGCAGGTGCGTCGCGCGGCATTCGTCTGCTGGCGGGTCCCGAAGATTCGCCGCACCAGTTCACGTTGCCGCACCCCAGCATCATGCAGCTGTCGCTGCCGCTGATCGGCCGCGTCGCGGCCGGCAGCCCGATCCTCGCACAGGAACATATCTCGCAGCACTATGCGTGCGACCCGGCGCTGTTCTCGAGCAAACCGGACTACCTGCTGAAGGTTCGCGGGTTGTCGATGCGCGACGCCGGCATCTTCGACGGCGACCTGCTCGCGGTGCAAAAGAAAAGCGAAGCGAAAGACGGCCAGATCATCATCGCGCGGCTCGGCGACGACGTAACGGTCAAGCGCCTGAAGCGTCGGCCAAACGGCATCGAACTGATCGCGGAAAACCCCGATTACGAAAACATCTTCGTTCAGACCGGCAGTGCGGATTTCGCGCTGGAAGGCATCGCTGTTGGGCTGATCCGCCCCGGCGAGTTCTGAGCGCCTGCTTCTACCAACGCTTGCCCGACGCCTAACGCGCCGCTGCCCCTACGTTGAATCGCCTGGAGAGACTCATGGAACGCCTTGCCCGCCTGCTGCCTTTTCGCCAGTTCGGTCGTTTGCGCCATCTGCGCAAGCTGGTGCCCTGTTCGCTGATCGAGGCGTCCACGGCCAGCGCTCCATCGCTGTTCGACGAACCTGCATCGCGGGCGCCGAGCTTGCCGTCGTCGTTGCCGGCTTTCGCTCGAGTGTCGTTGAATTCAGGGCTGAATACGGCAGAGCCGGCGCGACGGGCACCGGTGCGCGTCTATCACGGGCCGTCGCGGCTGATCATGGTCGGCACGGTAGACGCCGTATGCCGGATGATCGACCGCTGCATCGCTGAAGAAGCCAACGTGCACGGGGCGGTGTTCGAGTAATCAGGTGCAGGGCGTGCGTGTAGTTGCTCTGCTGTTGCCATATCATTGACCTGTCATTGCCATGCTGTTGCCTTGCACGCGCCTCTCCAGATCTCTTCAGATATTGCATCGCGTGGGATCGTTTTCGTGTGGCCGCGGTCCACGTTAGACCACCCTTGATAGAGAGTTCCACTCGATGGCAGTTTCGACACGCACCAAACGCAGCGCCGCACGGCCGCTGATCGTTGTTCTGATTGTGATTGCAGTGGTGGCCGCCCTGGGATTAGGCTATGCATCGCCATATATCGCGCTGAACAATCTGAAACGCGCGGCAGACGCACGCGATGCGGAGACCGTCAATCAGTATGTCGACTTTCCGGCGTTGCGCGAGAGCCTGAAGCAACAGGTCACCGGCTTGCTGACGCGCCGACTCGACGCACATGGCAACGGCAATCCATTTGCCGCCATTGGCGCGATGATCGGCGTTGCGCTGATCGGACCGCTAGTAGATGCGTACGCGACGCCGGACGGCGTAGCCGCGTTGCTGAACGGCATGCCGCCGCGTGGCGAACCGGGCGAGCGGCCGCCCGCGCCGCCTGCCGCGGAAAATGCGCCTGCGTCCCCTGCCGATGGCAAAACGGCTAACAGCGCGGCTAACACCGCAGCGCACAGCGCGGCTGACAACGCGGGCAACAGCGCCACGCCGCCGCAACCGCCGCAAACCACGGCGGGCTATCGCAGCATCAACGAATTCGTCATCAGGTATCAGCACGGCGCGGGCGACGCGCGCTACGCGGCGATCTTTCGGCGCGAAGGTTTGTTCACATGGAAGTTCGCCGCGGTCGACCTGAACGACTGATCTTCCGGTCGACGCGGTTCATGGGGCTGGCGTCAAGCCGCCGCTTGCTGCTGCTCCTGGGCGGACGAACATGCCACCAGAATGCTGCACGAGACCCGGTCGAGCAGCGGCGTATTTCCCGCGCCCATCCACCAGCGTGACAGACCCGTGCGGCAACGGTGGCCGACCACCACCAGGTCGACGTGCAGTTCGTTGGCGAGATTGGCAATCTCGTCGATGGGATGACCGAACGCGAAATGTCCTTGCGCGTTGACGCCGCGCTCGGTGAGCCAGTCCACCCCTTCCTGCAGGATGTCACGCGCTGTCTTCTCGAAGCTGCCGCAGGCCACGTCGGTGAGCAGGCCAGCGCTTTGCGCTATGCTCGAGCGCATGTCCACCACCGACAACAGATGCGTTTCCGCCTTCAGGTCCAACGCCAGATCGGCGCCACAGCGCAGCGCTTTGCGGCCCTCGCGCGAGCCGTCGTAGCAAAGCAGGATTTTTTTGTAGCTCGCCATGGTTTTCTCCCTTACCGCGGGGAACGCGGTCGTAAATGAATCATGGTGCGCCGCAATTCAGGTTGCAAGGGATGGAAAACGCTAAGTGCGCCCCAGGCAGGTGCGAGGCTATGCGGCAGCGCAAGAAACGCCGCGTGAGTGGCGAAGCGCCGATCAACGCCAGGCTGCCGATGCCATAGAATGAGCGACCTTACCGGCCATTCGCGTTTTTTCCCGGAGTCTCGTTCGATCCATGTCTGAAGCCGCCATTGAATTCCACCACGTCAAAAAAAGCTACGGCGAGAAGACGGTCGTCGACGGATTGTCGTTTCATGTCAACGTCGGCGAATGTTTTGGTCTGCTTGGACCGAACGGCGCGGGCAAGACCACCACGCTGCGCATGCTGCTGGGCATTGCGGCCCCGGATGCCGGCTCGATCCGCTTGTGCGGCGAACCGATTCCTCGCCGCGCGCGGGTGGCGCGAGCGCGCGTCGGTGTGGTGCCGCAGTTCGACAATCTCGATCCCGATTTCACGGTCCGCGAAAATCTGCTTGTGTTCGGCCGCTACTTTGGCCTGAGCGCCGCGCAATGCCGCACGATGGTGCCGTCGCTGCTCGAGTTCGCGCGCCTCGAAAGCAAGGCGGATGCGCGCGTGAGCGAACTGTCGGGCGGCATGAAGCGGCGGCTCACGCTGGCTCGCGCGCTCGTCAACGATCCCGACGTGCTGATCATGGACGAGCCGACCACCGGGCTCGATCCGCAAGCGCGCCATCTGATCTGGGAACGGCTGCGCTCGCTGCTCGCACGCGGCAAGACCATCCTGCTGACCACGCACTTCATGGAAGAAGCCGAACGGCTCTGCCACCGTCTGTGCGTGATCGAGGAAGGCCGCAAGATCGCTGAAGGCGCGCCGAACGATCTGATCGCATCCGAGATCGGCTGCGACGTGATCGAAATCTTCGGCGCCGATCCGGTTGCGTTGCGCGACGAGTTGGCGCCGCTAGTCGAGCGAACCGAGATCAGTGGCGAGACGCTGTTCTGCTACGTGAACGACGCGCAGCCGGTGCACGCACGTCTGAAGCAGCGCGCCGGTTTGCGCTATCTGCATCGTCCGGCGAATCTGGAAGATGTCTTCCTGCGGCTAACCGGCCGCGAGATGCAGGACTGATACGAGCCGGGACCGGCGCTGGCCGCCTACCTCTATAGCTATAAGACAACGCAAGAGACAAGCAATGGACGCACGCACTTACGACACGCCCGACGACACGCCGTCCAGGCAGGAACCTTTCGCCGCTTTGCCCGCGAACACCGTGAACTGGATTGCCGTATGGCGCCGCAACTATCTCGTGTGGAAGAAGCTTGCGATTGCTTCGATGTTCGGCAATCTTGCCGATCCGATGATCTATCTGTTCGGCCTGGGTTTCGGGCTCGGGCTGATGGTCGGGCACGTCGACGGCGTGTCGTACATTGCATTTCTGGCAGCGGGCACAGTCCCATCGAGCGTGATGATGTCGGCCAGTTTCGAGTCGATGTATTCCGGCTTCTCGCGAATGCATGTGCAGCGCACGTGGGAAGCGATCATGCATACGCCGCTGACGCTCGGCGACATCGTGCTGGGCGAAGTGATGTGGGCCGGCAGCAAGTCGATGTTGTCGGGCGTGGCGATCATGCTGGTCGCAGGAGCGTTGGGGTATGCGAGTTTTCCGTCGATGTTGCTGGCGTTGCCGGTGATCGTGCTGACCGGACTCGCGTTTGCGAGTATCGCGATGGTGGTGACGGCATTGGCGCCGTCGTATGATTTTTTTATGTTTTATCAGACGTTGGTATTGACGCCGATGCTGCTGTTGTCCGGGGTGTTTTTTCCTGTTTCGCAGTTGCCCTCTGCCGCGCGGGGTTTTACTGAAGTTTTACCGCTGGCGCATGCAGTCGATCTGATTCGCCCCGCCATGCTTGGGCGGCCTCTTCAGGAGGTTGTTTTGCACGTTGCTGTGCTGCTTGCGTATGTTGTTGCTGGGTTTCTTGTTTCTGCCGTTCTGTTTCGAAGAAGGATGATGAAGTAGGTTTTTTTGTTTGCGTGCGCGGCGCCATAAAAAACGCCGCCACAAGGGCGCCACCAGGCGGCGTTGCCGAAGAACAGGAATCAGTCCTCGTCATCCGTCCAGGGAATATCCACGTCGGAAATAAACGCCACCGTCGCGAACGGCCCGCCATCCTGACGCCCGATCTTCCCATCGGCCCGTTGCCACTCAACGCGAAACACCGTGCCAGGATCGTCGGCAATCAACCTCACGGTGCGAACCTCGTCAGGATCCGCATCCTCGACAGGACCGTCGAGAGACACCAGCAATTCCTGCGGCCACAACCCATCGGCGGGATCGTAAATCTTGTCGCCGTCAGGAATCAGCGTGAACGCTTCCACGCCGATCGTCGCCGACGCGTCCACGATCATCTTGCCCAACGCACGCAGCAACGCAGTTGCCCGCGCCGAATTGGCCTGGCGAATTGCAAGATCCCCGCGCGTCAGCGCCTGTTCAAGTTTTGGGTTGGTTTTTTGTTGCGCCATTCGATTTCCTGAGTCCTATCGTTCTGTTGTGGACGGCACGCCGTATCAGCTGCGTACCCCTCTCCATTTTTCGGGCTGAATCGTACCACCGGTGTGCACCGCAGCATGACTCGCCGCGCAGTCCAACCGACACAGCCCGCCCCGTCCCCACAGTTTAGGTCGTGATTTGCCTTCCGGCAGGGAGATTTGCCTTCCAATCGGCCGCCCGCCGTCAAGTCCGCAATCAAGCCCGCCGTCAAATCCTCAATCGTCCCGCCCGCTCGTCGTGGCATCCGCGCTTCGTTTCAAACGCCCCAATCCATGCTGACAATCACTGACAATCAGCCTTTTGCGCGCCTTCGAGCTGGCTTCGGCGTCGCGGCATCGGCCGGCTTCGGTGCGCCGATCTCCGCGATCAGATGGTCGCGGAATGCTCTGACCGACGGCGGCAACTCGCGCCCCGCCATCGTCTGCACCTGAATGCTGCGCTGGCGCATCTGCGGATGCGTCAGCGGCATCACGACAAAACCGTCGTCCGCGTAACGGTCTCGCACCGACAGCAAACCCGTGAACATGATTGCGCCGGACTTCTGCGCGTAACGGTACATCGCGCCACTGTTGTTGCACACGAGATCGGGTTCCAGCAGCACGCCTTCGAGCGCGCAAGTGATGTCGATCAACTGGCGAATCGTCGTGCCCGGCTCGGGCAGTACCACTGGATAGCGGCGCAAGTCGGCGAGCGACACCTTTGCGCGCGCGGCCAGCGGATGATCGGCCCGCAGCAGCGCCAGTACCGGCGCCCGCTCCGTATGCTCGACCTTGACACCCTTTTCCGGCGCAAGGCTGAAGGTCAGCGCAAGATCGGCGTCGCCGTCGCGCACCCGGCGGGTCGCCCCGCCCGGCGACATCACGGACAGCGTGAAGTCGATCCCAGGATAGCTGCGCCGGAAGCCGGCCATCGCGGCAGGCAGGAAGTCCGCGGCGAAACCCTCCGAACTGGCTACCTTGATCATGCTCCCGTGCAAAGCCTCGAGGCCGCCGATCTCCTTGATCACATGCTCAGCCTCGAGCAGGCTGCGCTGCGCGTAGGCAAGCAGCCGCTCACCGGCTTCGGAGAGCGCCATGCCGCGCGGCCGCCGTTCGAACAGCGCTGCGCCAAGCTCGCCTTCGAGCCGGGCAATCTGCCGGCTGATCGCGGAGACGGCCACATGCAGCCGCGCGGATGCGTCGCTGATCGAGCCGGTACGCGCGACTTCGACGAAGTAGCGCAATGCAATGCCGTGTAACGAAAGTGCCATGGGAGGTGCCTCGTGCGACCTTGTACGCCCCTGCTTGCGCCCTTGCTTGTGCCACTGCCCGAGCGCATTGAGCTTTGCCTTTTCGGCAATGCAAGCTTCGAAAGACGATCATTGTGACAAAAAAAACGGCCTCCTAGAATCGATTCCACTCAGACCGCTGCCGGCAATGCATCCCACGCATGGCACCCCCGCGCGTCGAATCCGCACCCTACACCGGAGACATGCATGAGCCGCGACCAGGCCATCGAACACGCGACACGCCATTTCGAATCGGGCGCCTTTCTCGACGTCCTCAACCGCCGCGTCGGCTTTCGTACCGAGAGCCAGGAAACCGAACGCGCCGCCATTCTGCTCTCGTATCTGACCGACGAAATCATGCCCGAAGCGCAGCGTCTCGGTTTCAGCACGCGAATCGTCGACAACCCGGCCGACGGCTTCGGGCCGTTTCTGATCGCCACCCGTCACGAAGGCGACCACCTGCCGACGGTGCTGATCTACGGCCACGGCGATGTGGTGCGCGGCTACGACAATCAATGGCGCGAGCCGCTCACGCCGTGGGCCGTGACTGTCGAAGGCGAGCGCTGGTATGGCCGCGGCACCGCCGATAACAAGGGTCAGCACAGCATCAACCTCGCCGCGCTGGCCAGCGTGCTCGGCGCACGCGGCGGCAAGCTCGGCTTCAACGCGAAGCTGCTGATCGAGATGGGCGAGGAAACCGGCTCGCCGGGGCTCGACGCGATCTGCCGCGCTCACAAACAGGAACTGGCCGCCGACGTGCTGCTCGCCTCCGACGGCCCGCGCCTCGCCGCGCACCGCCCCACCGTGTTCCTCGGCTCGCGCGGTTCGGTGAACTTCAAACTCTCGCTGAACCTGCGCGACGGCGCGCATCACTCGGGCAACTGGGGCGGCCTGCTGCGCAATCCCGCCACGGTGCTCGCGAACGCGCTCGCGAGTCTGGTCGATGCGCGCGGCGTGATTGCCGTCGACGGCTTGCGCCCGCCGCCGATTCCCGCCGCGGTGCGGCGCGCGCTGGCCGATATCACGGTGGGCGGCGGCCCGGGCGACCCCGCCGTCGACGACAACTGGGGCGAGCCCGGTCTCACGCCGGCCGAACGCGTGTTCGGCTGGAACAGCTTCGAAGTGCTGGCTTTGAAGGCGGGCAATCCCGAGAACCCGGTCAACGCGATTCCGTCGTCGGCGTTCGCGCATTGCCAGTTGCGTTTCGTGGTCGGCACCGATTGGGAAAGACTCGAACAGCATCTGCGCACGCATCTGGATGCGCACGGATTTTCGCTGGTGGAGATCAGCGTCGAGCGCGGCGCGCCGGCCACGCGGCTCGACCCTGACGATCCGTGGGTCACCTGGGCAATCGCTTCGCTCGAACACACCACCGGCAAGAAAACAGCGGTGCTGCCGAACCTCGGCGGCACGCTGCCTAACGAAGTGTTCGCCGACACGCTCGGCCTGCCGACCATCTGGGTCCCGCATTCGTATCCGGCGTGCTCGCAGCACGCACCGAACGAGCATCTGCTCGGACCGGTCGTGCGCGAAGGTCTGCAGATCATGGCGGGTCTCTTCTGGGATCTCGGCGAGAACCCGCCTCGCGCGAAGCTTGAACAACCGAGCTTGAACAACCCAACCTGAGCAACCCAGAGCGATCGAACCCAGCACGTCCCTATCCGCATCCGTCCCGAGGCACGCCCATGATCAGCACGTCCACCCTGCAAGCCAGCGCCGCGCGGCCGTCCGCCGCGAAGGTCCATCGCATCATTCTCGCGGCGTCGATCGGCAACGCGCTCGAATGGTTCGACCTCGTCGTCTACGGCTTCTTTGCGGTCACGATCGCGAAGCTGTTCTTCCCCGCCAGCACCGAGGCGATCTCGCTGATGCTCACGCTCGGCACGTTCGGCATTTCGTATCTGATCCGGCCGCTCGGCGGGCTCGTGCTCGGTTCGCTCGCGGACCGCGCCGGACGCAAGGCATCGCTGCTGCTGTCGATTGGGCTGATGATGATCGGCACCTTGACGATCGCCGTGATGCCCTCTTATGCGGCGATCGGCTTGTGGGCGCCTGCCGGCATTCTGCTGTCGCGTTTGGTCCAGGGGTTCTCGGCGGGCGGCGAGTTTGGCGCTTCGACCGCGTTTCTGGTCGAACATGCGCCCGAACGGCGCGGCTTCATGGGTAGCTGGCAGTTCGCGAGCCAGGGCCTCGCGACGCTGCTCGCATCCGGTTTCGGCGCGCTGCTGACGAGCCAGCTAACAACGGTTCAGCTCGAATCCTGGGGATGGCGCATTCCGTTCTTCTTCGGTCTCGCGATCGGTCCGGTCGGCTTCTATATTCGCCGCTATGTGGACGAAGGCGCCGAGTTCGGCAAGGAGCCGAAAACCCATACGCCGCTGCGCGATCTGTTCGCCACGCAGAAGGTCCGCATGCTGCTCGCGACCGGCTCGCTGATTATTTCGACGGCGGCCAACTACATGATCCTGTACATGCCGACCTACGCGATCAAGCAACTGCATCTGCCCGCTTCGACCGGCTTCGCCGCCACGCTCGCAACGGGCGTCGTGCTGACGGTGCTGACGCCGTTCTCCGGCCACCTGTCCGACAGCCTCGGACGCATCCGCATCATGGCGGCCGCCGCTGTGCTGATGCTCGTGACGGTCTATCCGGCGTTCATGTACATGAACGCGCATCCGTCGTTCGCGACAATGCTGCTCGCACTGATCTGGATCGGCGTATTGAAGGCGACGTATTTCGGCGCACTGCCCGCGCTGATGTCGGAGATATTCCCGATGCAGACGCGCGCAACCGGTCTCGCGGTCAGCTACAACATCGGCGTGACGGTGTTCGGCGGCTTTGCGCCATTCGTGATCACGTGGCTGATCGACGCGAGCGGCAACAAGCTGGCGCCCGGCTTCTATCTGATGTTCTGCGCGGTAGCGAGTCTGCTCGCGCTGTATGCGGTGCGCCTGAAATTGAAGATCCGCTGAACGCGGTCAAAGCCTGCTGAGCTGAATCAAACCACGTGGCTGCCCCGGCATCGAAGCCGGGGCAACGCAACGACAACCTCAGGCTGACCTCAGCCAACGTCAAAGCAACTGCATCAAGGCGCGGGATTCGGCTGCAATTCATGCAGCGCGTCGATTTCCGCGAGCACTTCCGGCGAGAGTTTCACCTCGACGCTGCCGATGTTTTCCTTCAATTGCTCGAGCGAAGTCGCGCCGATCAGATTGCTGGTCAGGAACGGCCGGCTATTGACGAAGGCCAGCGCGAACTGCGCTGGCGACAAGCCATGACGCCTCGCCAGTTCGACGTAACGCGTGGTTGCCTGGATCGCTTGCGGCTTGCTGTAGCGTTGAAAACGCTCGAACAGCGAGATGCGGGCGCCCGCTGGACGCGCACCGCCTTCGTATTTGCCCGACAGCCAGCCGAAGGCCAGCGGCGAATAGGCCAGCAAGCCGATCTGGTCGCGATGCGCGTACTCGGACAGACCCGCTTCGTACGTGCGGTTCAGCAGGCTGTACGGATTCTGGATGCTGACGATGCGTGGCAAGCCGAGCTTTTCCGCGGCACGCAGAAACTGCGCGACACCCCACGGCGTTTCGTTCGACACGCCGATATGGCGCACCTTGCCTTCCTTGACGAACCCGGCGAGCACCGACAGCGTTTCTTCGATCGGCACCGTATACGCGTCGTCGACCCACGGATACGCCGGGCGGCCGAACGTCATCGTGCTGCGATCCGGCCAGTGCAACTGATACAGATCGACGTAGTCCGTTTGCAGACGCTCGAGGCTGCCATTCAGCGCCTCGGTCAGGTTCTTGCGATCGAACTGGTTGTCCGCGCCGCGGATATGACGCGGATTGTGCGGCTGGCGCGCCGGCCCGGCGATCTTGGTGGCGAGCACGATCTTCTCGCGCGCGCTGCGATGCTGCGCGAGCCACGTGCCGATGTGGCGCTCGGTCGAGCCCTGCGTCTCGGGACGCGGCGGCACCGGGTACATTTCAGCCGCGTCGATCAGATTCACGCCGTGATCGAGCGCATAGTCGATCTGCGCATGCGCGTCCTGTTCGGTGTTCTGCTCGCCCCACGTCATGGTGCCGAGACCGATCAGGCTAACCTGCACATCCGTGTCGCCGAGTCTGCGGTATTCCATCGAACTTGTCCTGTTGATTGTGTGAATGGAAAGCGCAGACGTTACCATGCCGGCGCGATGCCTGCAGCGCGGCTAAAATGCCGTTGCAGCGGGCGGAACGCCCGTCGCCTCACGATCCTTTCCGTCGAAACATCTACGATGAATCCCGAACATCTCGAACTGCTGGTCACGCGCGTGATGCCCTACGGAAAATATAAAGGCCGTCTGATTGCCGATCTGCCCGGGCACTATCTAAACTGGTTTGCAAGCCAAGGCTTCCCGCCTGGCGAAATCGGCCGCCTGCTGGCGCTGATGCATGAGATCGATCACAACGGTTTGTCGTCACTGATCGAGCCCTTGCGCAAGCGCTGATCGCGTTGCCATGAAAGCGAATTGAAGCACGGTAAAGCTGGACGAAAGTTGTTGTACAGGCAATTGAAGCCTGGACAAATTCACACCGTCTTTGCCTTGACCCTTGCTAAACCGTGGTCTTAAATTCGCTTCAAATCCCGCATTCCTGCGTACGTTTCTTCGAGCGTTCGCACGTGACACAGCCGGCTTTCCCATGCGTCATTTCAGTCTGACTGCGCTGCTGGATTTCATCGGTCACGATCTGTCGCCGGTGTGCGCCGTCATTGCGTTCTTTCTGCTCGGCTATCTGGTCGTCGGCCTGCCGATGCATTTCCGGCAAGGCGCGGCATCGCGCGATGTATGGGGCACGGCGGCCGGCGTGACCATGGCCGCGATCTATGCGGCATTCATCATCGGCGTGTACCCCGCTTTGCATCATACGGCCGGCTTGCTGCGGTAAGACGGTGCGAGGTCAGGCAGCGTCTGCCGAACGCTTCGTCGCCCTTATGAGCAAACCGGTCGCGAACGTCAGCGCCGGATAGCGCCAGTCGCGTATCGCATTCGGCGGCGTGTCGCCGATCAACAGATCGCGGATCACCCCGCCGCCGAGCGCTGCGACAAACGAGATCACCATCACGCCCAACAGGTCGAGACCGCCGCGTGTCGGGTGAAAAATTGCGAGCCGGAAGGGCGGTACGGCTGCGTGCAACCGGCTTCGCCTAGAACGCGTGGCTGGCCGCTTCTGCTGGAAGTCCGGACAGGTGACCCGCCTCTGCCAGATGCGCGAGCAGCGTGGCGACGGCCATATCGAGCGACACCCGATCGGTTTCGATATCGACGTCGGGTGCCAGCGGCGCTTCGAACGGCCCGGAAATGCCGGTGAAATGAGGGATCTCGCCGCGCCGGGCGCGCGCATAGAGCCCTTTGACATCGCGCGCTTCGCACACCCGCAATGGCGCGTTCACGAACACTTCAATAAAGCCTTCGCCGACGATCTCGCGCGCCGCGCGCCGATGCCGGTGCTCGGGCGAGATCACCGCGGCAATCACGATGAAGCCCTGCTGCCTGAACAACGCCGCGACATGCGCAACCCGGCGCAGATTTTCGGTGCGGTCCGCGAGCGTGTAGCCGAGGTCCGAGTTCAGGCCGCGCCGCAGCACGTCGCCGTCGAGCACGACCGAGCGTTGGCCCGCCTCCGCGAGGCGTCGGTGCAACACATTGGCCAGTGTCGATTTGCCGGCGCCGGACAAGCCGGTCATCCATACGACCGCTCCGCCGATCGAACTCATGATTTGTACTCCGGGTGGGTTGTCACGGCTTGAACGCCGGAGTCCGGCGACGCGTGCTCATGCGTGGCGAAGCCATCGGTCGCCGCCAGCGCCGGGCCCAGTCCGTCGAACAGCGGTTGCAGCAACGCCTGCGGCGGCTGCCAGCGCCGCACCGACGTCTTGTAGATCGGCTGGCGTACCTGCGCCGCACTTGCCGTATTCACCTGACGCGCGGTCCGGTGAAACGCGAGACAGCGTTCATTCCAGTCGAGCCCGCAATGCGCCAGCATTCGACGGACGTTGCCTTCGAGATTTTCGACCAGGTCTTCGTACTGGACCTCGATCATCACGCCCTCGGGCAGCACGCGTTGCCAATGCGCCATCAGCGCGTCGTACGCGCGGTAGTAGCGGCCCAGTTCGCCGAGGTCGTAGCTGAACGGCACGTCGTGAAAGAGCCGCGAAAAAATCGACAGGCAGGTTTGCAGCGGCGAGCGGCTGCTATGAATGAAGCGCGCATTCGGCAGCGCCAGATGGATCAGTCCGACGTTGATGAAATTGAACGGGTATTTGTCGACAAAGTGGGTGTAGCGCTGTGCTTCTTTGTGCGGTTCGTTGCGTGCTTCGTTGTGCGCTTCGTTATGCACAACGGCCGCAATTTCCGGCAGCGCTGTGCGCATACGGAGTAGATAATCGGCGCCCAGCGCGCCGAGTTGCGCCGCACCCACGTCTTGCAATGCGTCGATATCGATTCGCAGCGGATCGTCGCGATCGCGCGCGATGCAGCGCACCACCGCCTCGCCGAACTCCACACGCTCACCGGCGCCGAACACCTGCGGATGGCTTGCGAGAATCTGCTCGATCAAGGTTGAACCGGAGCGCGGCATACCAACGATAAAAATCGGCGCCGCCGATGGATCGCCAAGACCGCGTTTGGCCGCCAGCACATCGGCGCCGAGCAGTTCAGGCAGATGCGCGAAAAAACCGAGCGACGCGGCTTCGTCATAACGCACGCCGGCGCGGTGTAGCGCATTGCCCCGCAGGAAGTGCTCGAATGACGCATCGTCGCTGCCCATATCGGAGAGCGCCTGAGCATATGAAAAAGCGGCGTTGTGATTTCTCACAACGCCGCTTCACAAAAACCTTTACTGCGTGAATTCTTTGGGGTGGCTGATGGGACTCGAACCCACGACGACAGGAATCACAATCCTGGACTCTACCAACTGAGCTACAGCCACCACTGAAATCTGCTTGACTTGCCAGAGAAATCCGGCTCATCAATGAAGAACGAGATTATACGAACAAGAATCTCGTTTGCCTAGTCCTTTATTCAAAAATCTCAACGGGCTCACGCAGATGCTGTCTTGCTTCGTCGAAGATGCTCAGATCGCGCGCCGCGAGACGCTTGCTATCGGACAACACACGACGCCATCCACGCGCGCCGGCCTCGCCCCGATACAGACCCAACGCATGGCGCGTGATCGCGCCGAGGTACGTGCCCCGCGCCATTTCCGCCGCGCAATATGCGATCAGCTTTGCTTCGACCTGCTCGCGCGTGAGCGGCGCGTCCGTCGAACCATAGAAGCGCGCGTCCACCTCAGCCAGTACATAGGGGTTGTGGTATGCCTCGCGCCCGAGCATCACGCCATCGACGTGTTGAAGATGCGTCTCCACTTCATCGAGCGTCTTGATGCCGCCGTTGATGATGATCTCCAGATGCGGAAAGTCGCGCTTCAACTGATACGCGTACTCATACTTGAGCGGCGGAATCTCGCGGTTCTCTTTCGGGCTCAAGCCCTTGAGAATCGCATTGCGCGCGTGCACGACGAACACGTTGCAGCCGGCGTCCGCAATCGTGCCTACGAAATCGCGCACGAAGTCATATTCCTCGACCGCATCGACACCGATCCGATGCTTGACCGTCACCGGTACCGACACTGCGTCGCGCATTGCCTTCACACAATCGGCGACGAGTTGAGGCTCGTTCATCAGACAAGCACCGAAAGCACCGCGTTGCACGCGTTCGGAAGGACAGCCGCAGTTCAGATTGATCTCGTCATAGCCCCACTGCTCGCCGAGTTTCGCCGAGCGCGCGAGGTCGTCGGGCTCGCTGCCGCCGAGCTGCAAGGCGACCGGCGCCTCTGCGGGCGTAAACGCCAGATGGCGCGGCACGTCGCCGTGCAATAGCGCGCCGGTGGTCACCATCTCCGTGTAGAGCCACGTATGGCGCGATATCACGCGATGCAACGAACGGCAATGGCGATCGGTCCAGTCCATCATGGGCGCCACCGAAACGCGACGCGGACTGGAAGTTTGAGCTGAAGACATGGGACGGCCAGACGGCGTAAATCAAAGCGCAATTTTACCGCAAGTGGACAAATGCCCCGCATGCGCGGGCGAAAGCATCGATCTTCATTCCAGGACCGCCCATAACCGCCCTGCCGAGCAGGTCTTTCGGACCAGAAAACGCCTGGTTGCCGGGGTCGGAACACGGCCCAGCCTTGTCTCATATACCTCTGACAGATTATTCCAGTATCGAGAATAGTAATTTCAGATTATCGGTACAAATTTTCGATAGTAGGGGTATACACTGCCTTCCATCGACGTTGCAGACAGACCTCCTCGGCCCCTGCAACGCCTTCCAGAACCGAAGTCGAACGTTATTGGAGTCATACCATGAAGACCAAGCTTATCGCCGCCCTGCTGGTTGCTGCTTCCGCCTCGATCGCCGCACCCGCTTTTGCTAGCGGCTACGGCCCGGCACCGTCCTATCGTCCGTCGGTCGGCGCACCGGCTTCGCAACAAGGCCAGAACGCGCAAACCGTGGCCGCTGAACGCGCGCAAGCCGAATCGAACGCCTACGGCGGCGTGCAGAACGTGTCGTCGCAATCGGGCACGCGTGAACCGGTTTCGGGTCCGCAATCGGTTTTCTTCGGCCACTAAATCGTTGCCGTTGGACCTGCTGTTCGTCACGGACAGCAGACGAACTGGGCGCCGTGCATGAAGTATTCGATGCCGGCGCCTAGTCGCGTTTACGTTGCGTATGTCGCTTATGTGGCTTATGCAGCTTTTGCGCTCACCGCGCGCGCAGCCCAACGGCGCCTCCACTCAAGAGTCCATTGGCTCATTGACAGCCTACTCAGCAGCCCACCAAGCCGCCCGCTAAGCAACCAGCCCGCCGTCGATCGCTTCACGCGCCGCCCGAAACGCCGCCTCGGCCGCGGCATGCTCGGTAGGCCATAACGTATCGATATGCACGAGCCGCCAGTCGACCACCACGGTCTCGCCCCGCAGCACGCGAAAATGTGCTTTGACGCCTGTGAGCACCTGCTCGACCGCGACCTCGATGTCGTAGTCCTGATAGCGCTCCTCGTAGTCGCCCATGTCGAGGCCTTTCGGCTTCATGTTCGCCTCCGTGGTGAAGTTCCAGCGCGCATGCGGCCATGCTCGATCAGCGGGCCGTCATCCGACTCGCACATGCACCCCGCCCAGCACTCGCCGAACGATCAATCGCAATCGCCCGAAAGGTACTGCCGGCCGTTGCAGGTGATCTCGACATCACCGTCGCCGGCTTCGGCGACGAGGCCGCCTGCCAGCAACTCGGCCGCGACGGTCTGCGCAAGCTTCGGCACAGGCTGCCCGATGCCGACCTCGTTCAGACACCGCAATGCTTCGATCGCTTCAGGACTCAATGACTTCGACATGACCGCCTCCGTCCGTAACGCTCAATTCATCCTAGCAAGTTTCCGGTGCTTGCGCAGGGGTGCGCCGAGGCAGCGCGGGCAAGCGCGAGGTATCGGAAATCGGAGCGCGCAGGCGAATTTTCCGCGCAACACCAGGTCTACCTTACGAGCGTCACAGCAACGAAGACGCGATAAAAATGCGACGAACACGCAAAGAGAAAAACGGTGAAACCGGCCAGGCGGACACCGCCAAGGAGGATCAAATGAGACGAAGCAGATTGGCCGCGCGATCAGCCAGCATCGCGCTCGCGGCATTCGGCGCGCTCGCCGCAGCCGCGCTCGCACAAACGACCAAACCGGCACCGCAGGATAGCGGCGCATCGATGGTGAAGCCGCCGAAGGCGGCGCCGGGCGCGGGCAGCTCGAGCAATCCGGACAATCCGGACAACATGCCGATCAAGCGCCCGCGCAAACCGACTAACGACAAAATGATGCACGAACCGCCCGCCAGCAGCGCCAACGCGAAATAGTGCCGGCATGCGCGGCGACGGTACCGGCAATACGGAACCTCGCGCGGCTTACAACCGCGCGATCGACACCTCCGTCGACTTGACCAGCGCGACCACTTCCGAGCCGACCTTCAGCTCGAGTTCGTCGACCGAGCGCGTGGTGATCACCGAGGTGACGATACCGAACGGCGTATCCACATCGACTTCGGATACCACCGGCCCGCGGATGATTTCCTTGACCTTGCCTTTGAACTGATTACGTACGTTGATAGCGGAAATGCTCATATCGAGTGACTCCAGAAAATCGATTAAAAACCGTCAGTCAACGGATGTCAGACGGCCCAGCGGACGTCTGTCGGCCGCGTGAGGCGGCCCTCGTCACGTGCGTCGTAAGCGCGATGAGACAGCGCGTCGTCGTTCGGCGCCGTCTTCAGTACACGTTGCAACACATGCTCTTCCAGCGCGGCGAAACCGGCCGATGCGCGCGCCCGCGGCCGCGCGAGCGGCACCGGCTGATCGAGCGCGATACGTCCTTCTTCGATCAGCAGAATCCGGTCGCCCAAGGCCACCGCTTCATGCACGTCATGCGTCACCAGCAGCGCGGTGAATTGATGCTCGCGCCACAGCCGTTCGATCAGCGCGTGCATTTCAATGCGCGTCAACGCGTCGAGCGCGCCGAGCGGTTCGTCCAGCAGCAGCAATTGCGGCCGATGCACCAGCGCCCGCGCCAACGCGACGCGCTGCCGCTGACCGCCGGACAGCTGCGCGGGCCAGTCGTTGGCGCGCTCCAGCAAGCCGACCTCGGCGAGCACGGCGCGCGCATCGTCACGCGCGTTGCGGCCAAGGCCGAGCATCACGTTTTGCAGCACGCTCTTCCAGGGTAAGAGGCGCGCGTCCTGAAACATGATACGGGTGTCGAGCGGCCGGCCGTCTTCGGCGCGCTTTTCGAGCACACCCGAGGTGGTTTTTTCCAGACCGGCGACGAGCCGCAGCAAAGTCGATTTCCCGCAGCCGCTGCGCCCGACGATCGCCACGAAACTGCCGCGCTCAATCGACAGATTGAAATCGGACAACACCGTGCGCCCGCCATACTGCTTGCCGACGCCGCGCAGCTCGACCGCATGATCGGCGGAACGGCGCGCGTCGTTGCGCGCCGACGCGCCCGCCAACGGCAACACGCCCGGCCGGTCGACGTCATGCACCAGACCCGCGCGATCGAGTCCGGACGCTTCGTCCGCGTCGCGATCCGTGATGCGCGGTTGCGCCAGTTCGGCTTCGAGATCACGTCCCGCGATGCCGCCGAACGACGCCGACAATGTCGTTGCGCTCATGCTTTCGCTCCTCGTTGATAGGCCGGATGCCAGCGCAGCGACACGCGCTCGAGACTCTTCGCCAGCAAGTCGGCGAGCTTGCCGAGCGCCGCGTACAGCAGGATGCCGACCACCACCACATCGGTTTGCAGGAATTCGCGCGCGTTCATCGTCATGTAGCCGATGCCCGACTGCGCGGAAATGGTTTCGGCGACGATCAGCGTGACCCACATCAGCCCGAACGCGAAACGCACGCCGACCAGAATCGACGGCAACGCGCCCGGCAGGATCACATGCCGGTAGAGCGCGAAACCCTTCACGCCATAACTGCGCGCCATTTCGATCAGATTTGCGTCGACCGAGCGAATGCCGTGAAAAGTGTTCACATACACCGGGAAAAACACGCCCAGCGCGACGAGAAACACCTTCGCTTCTTCCTCGATACCGAACCACAGGATCACGAGCGGAATCATCGCCAGCGCGGGAATGTTGCGGATCATCTGCACGGTCGAATCGAGCACGACTTCAGCCGGCCTGAACAGGCCCGTAGCGAGACCGAGCACGAGGCCGATGCCGCCGCCGATCGCAAAGCCCGACACCGCGCGCCACGTGCTGACCTTCACGTCCGCCCACATTTCGCCGGACTGGATCAGCGACCACGCGGCCTTCACGACGGCAAGCGGCTCGGGTAAAACGCGCGTCGACAGAACGCCGCTGCGCGCGGCGACTTCCCACGCCAGCAGAATCGCGAGCGGTGCGAGCCACGGCGCGAGATGCGCGCCGACGCGGCGCAACACGTCAAGCGCCCCGCCTGCGCGTCGTTCCGCATTCACAGTGGATTGAGCCATGCTTGTTTTCCTCATTGCTTATCGATTGGCATCGCCGCCAGAGCCGGCGAACGCGCTCAGCTCGAACTCGCCGCCTTCGGCAGATAGTTGTTGCCGACGATCTCGCCGAACGGACCCGACAGCGGACCGCCGGCGACTTTGCTCCGACGGCCCGGCAGCAGCGGAAACACCAGCTCGGCAAAGCGATACGACTCTTCGAGATGCGGATAGCCGGACAGAATGAACGTATCGATGCCAAGGTCGGCGTACTCCTTCATGCGCGCCGCAATCTGCTCCGGATTGCCGACCAGCGCCGTGCCCGCGCCGCCGCGCACGAGGCCCACGCCCGCCCACAGATTCGGGTACACCTCCAACTCCGCGCGGCCGCCGCGCTTGCCGCCATGCAGCGCGGCCATGCGGCGCTGTCCTTCGGAATCCATCTTCGAGAACGAAGCCTGCGCACGGGAAATGGTCTCGTCGTCGAGCTTGCTGATCAGCTTGTCGGCGGCGGCCCACGCTTCTTCTTCGGTTTCGCGCACGATCACGTGCAGGCGGATGCCGAACTTGATGGTGCGGTCATGCGCTTCGGCGCGGGCGCGAATGTCGGCGATCTTCTTCGCGACGGCTGCGGGCGGCTCGCCCCACGTCAGATACGTGTCGATGTGCTCGCCCGCCATGTCGTGCGCAGCCGGCGACGAACCGCCGAACCACAGCGGCGGATGCGGGTTCTGCACCGGCGGATATAGCGCCTTGCCGCCCTTCGAGGTCAGATGCTTGCCGGTGAAGTCGATCGAGTCGTTGGTGTGCGATGCATGGAGCAACTTGCGCCAGATGTGCAGGAACTCGTCGGTGATTTCATAGCGTGTGTCGTGGTCGACGAACACGCCGTCGCCTTCCAGTTCGGCCGCGTCGCCGCCGGTCACCACGTTGATCAGGAGACGCCCGTTCGACAGACGGTCGAAGGTGGCCGCCATGCGCGCCGCGAGACCCGGCGACGAAATGCCCGGGCGGATCGCCACCAGAAACTTCAGGCGTTGGGTCGCGGCGATCAGGCTCGACGCGACCACCCACGCGTCCTCGCACGAACGTCCGGTCGGCAGCAGCACGCCCTCGTAGCCGAGCGTATCGGCGGCGACGGCGATCTGCTGGAAGTAGTCGTAATCGGCTGCGCGTGCGCCTTGGGACGTACCGAGATAGCGGCTGTCGCCGTGAGTCGGAATGAACCAGAACACATTCATTTGCTGCTCCTGCTTGTTCGAAACTGGATGGAATGGAGACGGCGTGTAACGACGGCGTGTAACGACGGCGTGTAACGACGGCGTGTAACGAGGGCGTGTAACGACGGCGCGCCGAGTGCCGGCGCACACGCTGGCCGCGCGCATTCAACCGGCGCGCGGCCGGACGATGCATCGCAAAAGGGGCGGAAAAACTCGGTTCAGCGCGCTTTAACGCTGTCTCGCAGTCTGGTTCCAGCAGCGCAACCGCCGGCGCGCGTGCGCCGCGGGGCGGATGAAGATCGGCATCAGGCAGGACATCGCGACGGCTTCCCTCGACCAAACGTGCGCGTCATGCGCTCGATTAAATGGGCGACGGCGGCAAAGCCGTCTGCATGGAGAAGCAGTCTATGGATCGGGCCGCGGCTTTTGAACGATTTTTTTTAGCTTAAGTTTTCCACTTTCGTCATTAGCCCGACGTTAAAGCATACGGCTGGCGTACGTTGCACACGCTGTTGCACTCGCCGTTGCACACGCGTGAAAAAGGGGTGGCCCTATATATAATGGCGCACGTTTCCAATAATCCGGTGCAGGCCGCGTGAACCGCGCCGCCTGAGCTCTCGCGGTGCAATGCATGCAAAAACTCATCCTTCCGTTCGTCGCCGGTTTTCTGGCTTCGCTGTTCTTTCACGAATCCACCCTTGCGCTGCTGCACGCGGCCGGCCTGATCGACCCGACCGGTTTTTCGACCGCGCCGTTTTTGCCGCTCGGGCTGCCTGAATTCATTGCGAACGCGATCTGGAGCGCGTTCTGGGCGATCCTGATGGCGTGGCTGTTGCGTGTTGCGCCCGAACGGAGCGCGCCGTGGGTGCCCGCCTTCGTGTTCGGCGGCGTCGTATTGACGGCGGCGAGCGTGTTCGTGGTCGATCCGTTGCGCGGCATCTGGCCGAGCGGCAACATGCTGCCGCAGCTCGCGGTGGGTTTCGCGGCGAACGCAATGTGGGGCTGGGGCGCGCTGGTATTCATGCGCGCGTTCATGGCGAGCGAGGAAGAGAACTGAGAGAGAGCTGGGCGAGGGCTGGACGTCCTGACGCCCGCCGGGAAGACTATGCCGGTGCAGGCACCGGCATAGTTTTTACTGCCGCACCGGCTTCCGCTTAGCCGTGCAGATCGCGCAGCGGATGTTCGCTTGCCGGCCACGGGCTTTCGAACATCCGCGCCACGTCGGCGGCGCTCACGTCTTCGATGCGCGCGAAACGCCAGCGCGGCGCATTGTCCTTATCGATGATGCGCGCGCGAATCCCTTCGATCACGTCGCCCTTCTCAAAGCACGTGCGCGTCAGGTCGAGATCGGTGCGCAACACGTCCGCCATCGAACCTTCGGCGCGCGTCACCACTTCCAGCGACACCGCCATCGACAACGGCGAACGCTCACGCAACACGCCGATGATCTGCTCGGCCCATTCAGCGGCATCGCCATCGTTCTCCTGCTCGAGCGACGCGAGTATCCGCGCGACATCGGGCAACGCGAAATGCCGGTCGATCAGCGTACGTGCAGCCGCAAGCGGCGACGCCTCGGGATCCGGCACGACCTGATGCGCGCCGGTCTCGCGCTCGATGCACGCCACCACGTCGGCACCGCGTTCGAACAATTCGCTGCGCAGCGTATCGACTAGCGCGGGCAGCGCCGCGTCGTCGATATAGACGTCGGCGAGACCTGCGTACAGCGCGTCGGCCGCGCCGATCGTCTCGCCGGTGACCGTCAGATAGCGGCCGAGCGCGCCCGGCGTGCGCGACAGAAACCAGCTCGCGCCGACGTCGGGAAAGAGTCCGATACGCGTCTCCGGCATCGCCATCTTCGACGAGTTCGTGACCACACGCAGACCGCCGGTACGATGCGCGCCCTGCGAAATCCCCATGCCGCCGCCCATCACTACGCCGTTCATCAACGCGATATACGGCTTCGGATACGTAAAGATCGCGTGATTGAGCCGGTATTCCTCGATGAAAAACGTATCGCGCACATCACGTTCGCCGCGCTGCGCCGATTCGTACAGAAAGCGGATATCGCCGCCCGCGCAGAAGGCGCGTGGATGCTGGCTGCGCACCACCACCGCGAGCACGTCGGGGTCTTCGCGCCATTGATCGAGCGCCGCATGCATCGCGCGAATCATGCCGGTCGACAGCGCGTTGAGCGCCTTCGGGCGCTCCAGTTCGATGAAACCGATGCGATTGGCTACGTAAGTCGCGACTTCGTCGCTGAGGGCGGGCGAGGCGGAAATGGACATAGGGAGCGAAGCGCGCTGGCGCGAAGTGAACCGGAACTGAACGTTATCACGCGCTCGCTGCTTTGGGCTTGGCCGGCGCCTGTCTGGGCGATTTGGTGCCGGGTTCGGCGCCTGCTTCAGTGCCAGGTTCGGTGCCGGGTCCGGCGCGTAATTCATCGGTTCGCGGCTCGGCGGTTTTTTTGCGGGCACGTGAGGTTTTGGCGATGGTTCGGCGCTGCGCTGCTGCCTGCGCTGCTGCCTGCGCTGCTGCCTGCGCTTCTGCCTGCGCTGCCGCCTGTGCTTCTGCCTGCGACTCCTCCGAGGGCCGCGCACCGAGCCACACGTCGAGCGCGACGCTCACCACCGTTTCAAGTGGCGCGCCCGGAAAAATCGGGCATGTGAGATTGAGCGCGACGATGCCGTGCATGGTCGCCCAGAAAGCCTCGGCCCATACCGCCACGTCTACCGTTGCCGGCAGGCGCCCCGTCGCTTTCAACTCATCGAGTGCGCCGATCATGATGCGCAACGCGGCACCGCCGGGGTCCTCTTCTGCTGTGAGTGGCGCACCGCTCTCTTCCGCCAGCGGCATGTCGGCCGCCGCACGCGATGTAGCCGGCGCGGCACCGCCGCCGAGCGCGGCGCCGGTGTAGCTCGGATCCTCCATGAAGATCAGCCGGTAGGTTTCCGGATGCGCGACGCCGAACGCCACATAAGCGCGTCCGAGCGCCTTGAGCCGCTCAGCCGGATCGGCGATCTGCGCAAGCGGCACGAAGGTCTCGAGCAATTGCGCATAGCCTTCCGCGCACAACGCCTGAGCGATCTCGTCGCGGCTGGCGAAATGAAGATACAGCGTGGCAGGCGAATATTCGATCGCGTCGGCGATCTTGCGCATCGACAACGCGGCGAAGCCTTCACGCACGACAATGCGCCGCGCCGCATCGAGGATGCGCTCGCGCAGCGCCTGTTTCTGACGGTTTTTTCGTTCGGCGATTCCCATGACGATCATTTTCGCGTTGACAAACTGAAAAGTCAAATTAAACTGAACGCTGTTCACTTAACGATGTTCACAAAGTATCTCGACGTCAGTCGGGCCTACCTGGCGCGTTGGCGCCGTCGCAAGGAGTCGTCATGCAAGCCACAGGAAAAGTAGGATTATTCGGCGCCGCAGGCGCGGCCGGTCAATGCATCGCGACGGCGCTGAGCGCGGCGAGCCGGGACTATCGGGTAGTCGGCCGCTCGCGCAAGCCGCTCGAGGCCGCGTTCGGCCAGGATCCGCACGCGGAAATCGTCATCTGGAATCCGGACGATGCGGCCTCGATCGCCGCAGCCGCGGCCGGTTTGCAGACGGTCATCTATCTGGTCGGTGTGCCCTACGATCAATTCGCCGCGCACCCGCCGCTGATGGAAAAGACCCTCGCCGGCGTGACGGCGGCAGGAGTCGAACGCTTCATTCTGATCGGCACGGTGTATCCGTACGGCCGCGCGCGCGGCAACCCGATCACCGAAAATCATCCGCGCGAGCCGCATACCTTCAAGGGCAAGATGCGGCTCGCACAGGAAAATCTGGTGCTGGCGGCGCACGGCCGCGACGGTCTGTCGACATTGGTATTGCGCCTGCCCGACTTCTACGGTCCGGGCATCGAACGCAGTCTGCTGAACGGCGTGTTCGAAGGCGCCGCGCACGGCACGCGCGCGCAGATGGTTGGCCCGGTGGACGTGCCGCACGAATTCATTTACCTGCCGGATATCGGGCCGGTGGTCGAGAAACTCACCCGCATGCCCGAAGCCTATGGCCGCTGGTGGCACCTGGCCGGCGCCGGCACGATCACGCAGCGCGAAGTGGCCAGACAGGCGTATGCGCTGGCGGGGCGCGAGCCCAAGTTGACGGTGGCCGGCAAGACGATGTTGCGCATGCTCGGCCTGTTCAATCCGCTGATGCGGGAACTGGTGGAGATGAATTACCTGATGACGGAGCCCGTGGTGCTTGACGACACGGCCTTGAGTACGCTGATCGGGCCGATCGGCAAAACCTCGTACGAAGACGGTATCCGGCAATCGTTCGCCGCAGCGCGCGAAGCGGCCTCGGCCAGCGCGGCGACAGCCCGAACATCTGCGGGACCCGCTTAAGCCGCATATGCCACTTAAGCTGCGGCCGGGTTTTGCGCGCGCAGCGGTATGTGTCAGTGCGTCAGCCCGCGACGTTGCCAGGCGGAAAGTGGCCGCTCTTGAGCAGCACAGGCGTGCCATTGCTGATCTGCAAATGTTCGCGCGCGACGGCCTCGATGTGCGGACGCCCGGCATCGAACGCGCGCATCCAGCCTTCCAGATTCTCGCTGAATGCGCCGAAGTGATCTTCGAGCGCTTCGACCGAGATCGCGCACGGCACCGGTTCGCCATCCACCAGCGCGGGAAACACAACAGTCAGATTGGAGTCGCGGTAAGCGGGCGCATCCGCGGGAAACCGAATTTCCATGGTCGCCTCATCAGAAGTATCCGGCAGAAGACGGACGCCGGCGCATACAGTCCAGCCTCGGACAACGTCGATATGGTACTCGCGCGGCTGGACCGCGGTCCAGTTTCCCGAGTTGCCCTCCTTCGTGTCGCACGCCGCCATCAGCGGCCTCCGAGCAGGCGGTCGACATACTCACGCGCGGCCTGTTCGACGAAGGCGAGCGCCTCGTCTTCGCTGGCGAAGCGGTGTTCGTCGCCGAGTTCGAGCAAGGTTTCGATCCGGTGCGGATCGTCCGGACCCTGTTGCGCCAGACTCACCGAGCCGACGTAAGTGCCGCTCGCCGCGCTCGCCATATTGGCGCCCGGCGCCGGCGCGTCAGCCACCGGCACGAGGCGCGCGGCAGCGCTGATGTAATAGCCGCGATATGGGCCGCTGACTCGTTCAGCCATCTTCGTTCTCCTCGTTATCAGTTCGTGAGCACGCGCCGCGCGGACGGTTCGCACGCGTGCGCTCGCAATAGATTGGTAAGGCGCGCCGCGCGTCGATAAGTTCTGCGCGCGGATCGATGCCGATCGCAACGCCGAGCTGCACTTGTGGCGCTCGCTTCGGTCGAACAGGATCGTCGACACGGTGTGTACTGACGCAAATTCGAGTCCAGCGAGCGCGATATGGGAAAATATTTTCTGCAAAGCCACGAAGTGCCTGAACCGGATGCGGCAAACAAATGGTTTGCTTACGCCGAAAACCACGGCATCGACATTCCGAAAGCCATCAGCATCTGGGAAGACGCAGCCACCGAAAGCGGCGCGGAAAGCCGCCGGATAATCGGCGCGGCGGGCATCACGATCGAGACGGACGGGCTGTAAGGACACGGCCCTCGCCGTACGTGGCGAGTCATCACGGGCTCCAGACACCTATTTGAAAGGAAACAATCACGATGCATTTCATGACGCACCTGCGCCGCTCCGGCCGCTTCCGACCCCGCCGCGCAGCCCTTGTTCTGGCACGTCTCGCGTCGCGCCTGGCGTCCCTGTCCGCCGCCCTGCCCGCCGCGGTGCTGCTGAGCGCCGGGCTTGGCGGCTGCGCATCGTCGAACACGGCTTCGCTGATCAATCTGCCGAACGGCCAGACCGGCTTCGCGGTGAACTGCAGCGGCGCGGACGCCGCCTCCAGCTGGGCCTCGTGCTACGTACAAGCCGGCAAAGCATGCGGCGCGACCGGCTACGACATCGTTTCGAAAGACAGCGATGAAGGCGGCACGGCGGGCGGCAGCATCACAAACGTCGTATCGGCCAACGTAAAAAACCGTTCGATGATCGTGCGCTGCAAATGACGCGTAAATAACAAGTAAAGTGCAGGCGCGTGCAAACGGCCGTGCGCCTGAGCGGAACTCAGTGCGCCTGCATCTTCGAATACATATTCAACACGGCGACGCCCGCGACGATCAGCCCGAGTCCGATGACGGCCGGCACGTCGGGCACCTGCCGGTACATCACGACCGCGACCAGCGTAATCAGCACGATGCCGGCGCCGGACCAGATCGCGTACACAATGCCGACCGGAATGCTCTTGAGCGTGAGCGACAGGCAATAGAAGGCGATGCCATAGCCGAGCACCACCACCGCCGCGGGCAGCAGCCGCGAAAATCCTTCCGATGCCCGCATCGCGGAGGTCGCAATCACTTCGGCAACAATGGCAATGGCGAGCAACGCATAAGGAGGCACTCGCATCGCCTCAGGCCTTTGCAAGCGCGAGCTTGCTGTAGTCGTGGCCGAGTTGTGCGCATAGGGCTTCCACCACCAGTTCGTGATCAGCGCGCTGCGGCAAGCCTGAGACGGTGATCGAGCCGATCACGCCGGCGCCCGCCACCGTCAATGGAAACGCGCCGCCATGCGATGCGTATTCCGTGGCCGGCAGGCCGTGTTTGTCCGCGAGCGTGCTGCCTGCCTGCTGCATCTTCAAGCCGATCGCGTACGAACTGCGCCGGAAGTGCGCGACCGTGTTGCTCTTGCGGCGAACCCAATCGACATTGTCGGGCGTCGCGCCGTCGAGGGCGCTGAAGAAGAGCGGCTGGCCGAAGGTGCGCACGTCGATCGCCACCGCGATACCGCGTGCCCTGGCGATCTCATGCAGATACGCACCGAGCTGCCACGCGCGGTCGGCATCGAATTGGGGGAACACCAGCGCTTTTTCCTGAGCGGCAATCGACTGCAGATCGTGAGCGATATTCATGGGGTTCAGAGCAAGGTAAGAGGTGAAGCGCACGCCGTACTACATAACCGCACTGCAAACGAACGGCGCCGCGAAGAGAACCTGAATTCTAGCGCAGCGCCTCCTGATGGCCTTCCCGCACACGACGCCGGCCATGCGCGCCGCGACTTCGGGGCCGCGCACGAGGCATTGCGTCGACCGGTTAGCGTCGATCCGCTTTGCATCGATTGAAGTCCGTTCTTAAATAGCTATTGCGTCGGCATCCGCTTTGTTCTATAATCTTTTCTTCGACGGACGCGGGGTGGAGCAGTCTGGCAGCTCGTCGGGCTCATAACCCGAAGGTCGTAGGTTCAAATCCTACCCCCGCAACCAAGCAGCTGAAGTTATCAGCAAACGTCGATACCAACATCAAAGGCTTGCCCAACCGGCAGGCCTTTTTTGTTTTCCGTCGTGCCTTCGTTCTACCCTTGCGCTGTCAGCCGGATCGCAAACTCCTGGCAAACTCTTCGACACGGCGAGTCGCACGGAGCGAGCGGTGCTCGGCACGATCGACGATCGATCCTATCGACGCACTTCCTTCGGTTTATCTGTAGTCCAAACAAGATATGCATTTCGCTCGCGGCTATCGTGGCGCGCGGGGACGCGCGCCACGATAGCCGGGCACGCCGCCCGCTGCTCGCCGCCACCAGCGCACCGCCGCTGCCGGACCTCAGAAAATCCCGCCCCAGTGATAAACTCCTATCACCCTTTCTCGTCCCCTTCCTATGAAATTCTGTTCTGTCTGCGGCCACGGCGTCAGCCTGAGCATTCCGCCGGGCGACAACCGCGAGCGCTTCGTATGCGGCAGTTGCGGCACGGTGCACTATCAGAATCCGCGCAACGTGGTCGGCACTGTCCCGGTCTGGGACGACAAAGTGCTGCTGTGCCGTCGCGCGATCGAACCGCGCTACGGCTACTGGACGCTGCCTGCAGGCTTCATGGAAATGGGTGAAACGACGGCTGAAGCGGCCTCGCGCGAGACACTGGAAGAAGCCGGCGCCCGCGTCGAGGTGCAAAACCTGTTCTCGCTGCTGAACGTGCCGCACGTGCATCAGGTGCATCTGTTCTACATGGCGCGCCTGCTCGATCTCGACGTCGCCGCCGGCGAGGAGAGTCTCGAGGTCAAGCTCTTCGAGGAACACGAAATTCCGTGGGACGAGATCGCCTTTCCGACGGTCGGCCAAACCCTGCGCTTTTTCTTCGCCGACCGCGCCGCCGGCAGCTTCGGCCTGCACACGGGCGACATCTTCCGCTCGCTGCGCGAAGGTTGAGCGGCGCGCATGGTTCCCTGGCTTGGGCCTGACGATCCGTTTCCGTCCGTCGAGCGCGCGCTCGGCGCGACGAGCGGCGCGCCCGGTCTGCTCGCCGCAAGCGGCGATCTGCTGCCGTCGCGCCTGATCGACGCCTATCGGCACGGCATCTTCCCGTGGTATTCAGACGGCCAGCCGGTGTTGTGGTGGAGTCCCGACCCGCGCATGATCCTGCGCCCCGCCGAGTTCAAAGTGTCGCCGTCGCTGCGCAAAACGCTCAAGCGCGTGCTGCGTGACGACGCGTGGGAAATCCGCGTCGACCACGATTTCGCCGCCGTGATGCGCGCCTGCGCGCAGGCGCCGCGGCACGGTCAGCGCGGCACCTGGATCACCGCGGACGTGGTCGAGGCGTATTCGTCGCTGCATCGGATGGGCGACGCGCACAGCATCGAAACCTGGTTCGAGGGCAAGCGCGTGGGCGGCTTGTACGGTGTGTCGTTCGGCCGGATGTTTTTCGGAGAATCGATGTTCGCCGACGTCACCGACGCGTCAAAAATGGCGCTCGCCGCCCTGGTCGGGCACTTGCGCCGCCACGAAATAGAAATGATAGACTGCCAGCAGAACACGTCGCATCTGGCGTCGCTGGGCGGTCGCGAGATAGCGCGCAAAGCGTTCATCGCGCATGTTCGCGCGTCTATCGACGCAGCGCCGATTCCCTGGCGCTTCGACAAGACGGTGTTGCTCGATGTAGTCGCGCCGGCGGCGTAACTGACGAACCAGCACGCATCAGGAAGAATCAGGCCGAATCCGGATCCGCTGCCTACCGAACCGCGGGTCACGAGCCGCAAGGCACGCCGGATTTGCATTACCAGAGACGCTTCGAGAGCTGCCAACGTGACTCATCCCAACGAGCTGCCTCTTTCCCCGCTTTCCGCGCTGCAATTTTATGCAACGGCGCCCTATCCCTGCAGTTATCTGGATGGACGCATCGCGCGCTCGCAAGTCGCCACCCCCAGTCATCTGATCAACTCCGACGTCTACACCGACCTCGTCAAGGCGGGCTTCCGGCGTTCGGGCGTGTTCACCTATCGTCCGTATTGCGACGGTTGCCGCGCGTGCGTGCCGGTGCGTGTGCCGGTCGATCAGTTCGAGCCGAACCGCACGCAGCGGCGCGTCTGGAAAAAGCACGGCGAGCTGGTCGCCACGGTCGCGCCGCTCCATTACGACGAAGAACACTATGCGCTTTACATGCGCTACCAGTCGGCGCGGCATGCGGGCGGCGGCATGGACCGCGACAGCCGCGATCAATACGAACAGTTCCTGCTGCAAAGCCGGATCAACTCGCGGCTCGTCGAGTTTCGCGAACCGCTGCCGGATCATCCCGAAGCGCCGGGCATCCTGCGCATGATCAGCATGATCGACATCCTCGGCGACGGGCTCTCGTCGGTGTACACGTTCTTCGAGCCGGATCTGCCGCACAGCAGCTTCGGCACCTACAACATCTACTGGCAGATCGAGCAGGCACGCAGCCTCAAGCTGCCCTACGTGTACCTCGGCTACTGGATTCGCGAGAGTCCGAAGATGGCGTACAAGGCGAATTTCCGCCCGCTCGAAGGCTTGCTCGACGGCGCCTGGAAGGTGCTCGATCCGACGAGCGTCGATCTGCCGCCGGTCGACCTGGCGATCCACGGCAAGCGCGGATCGTTTCGGCCGTAATGGCAGCCGGCGGTGGAGACAGATCCCCGTCCACCCGCCCGTGAGTCTCATTAATGTCTCAAAGCCGGTAAAATAGCAGGTTCCCATTTTCCGGCCGCCCGGCTTCGTCTCGTGTTCAGTTCCCTCTACCCGCTCGTACGCGCCCAACTCTTTCGCATGGACGCGGAAGACGCTCACCACCTCACCTTGCGCCTCCTCGGCGCCGCCGGGCGCGCCGGCCTCGCGGGCATGCTCGCGCCGCGCGTGCCGGATGCGCCGCGCACCGTGATGGGGCTGACGTTCCGCAACCCGGTCGGCCTCGCCGCAGGCCTCGATAAGGACGGCGCCTGCATCGACGGCCTCGCCGCGCTCGGCTTCGGTTTCATCGAAGTGGGCACGGTCACGCCGCGCGCGCAGCCGGGCAACCCGAAGCCACGCATGTTCCGTCTGCCGCAGGCGGGCGCCGTGATCAACCGGATGGGCTTCAACAACGCGGGCGTCGACCAGTTCGTCAAGAACGTGCAGGCCGCGCGCTATCGCGGCATCCTCGGGCTGAATATCGGCAAGAACGCGGATACGCCGATCGAGCGCGCCGCCGAAGACTACCTGTACTGCCTCGAACGCGTGTACCCGTTCGCCAGCTACGTGACGGTCAACATCTCGTCGCCGAATACGAAGAATCTGCGCCAGCTGCAAGGCGCGGGCGAACTCGACGCGCTGCTCGCCGCGCTGAAAGACAAGCAGCAGCGCCTCGCCGACTTGCACGGCAAGCTGGTGCCGCTCGCGCTGAAGATCGCGCCGGATCTCGACGACGAGCAGATCAAATCGATCGCCGATACGCTCCTGCGCCACCAGTTCGAAGGCGTGATCGCCACTAACACCACGCTGTCGCGCAGCGCCGTCGCCGGCATGCAGTACGGCGACGAAGCCGGCGGCCTGTCGGGCAAGCCGGTGTTCGACGCGTCCAACGAGGTGATCCGCAAGCTGCGCGCGGAAGTCGGCGAAACGGTGCCGATCATCGGCGTGGGCGGGATTTTCTCGGGCGACGATGCGCGCGCCAAGCTGGCCGCCGGCGCCTCGCTGGTGCAGCTCTACACCGGTTTCATCTATCGCGGACCGGCGCTGGTGGCCGAATGCGCACAAGCGCTGCGTTAACGTCCACGTCCACGTCCACGTCCACGTCCACGTCCACGTCCACGTCCACGTCCATAATATAGACATAAGCAAACGGTATTTAGGTTTCGATAGTCTGCTTTGTTATGCTTTTGTCTGTTAAAACGCCAATCGAATAAAAGGAACACGATGAAATCTGGCTTGCTGAAGAAGATCGTCATGGCCGGCCTGATCGGCGCGTCGTTCACCGCGGTGAGCGCCGCCCACGCGGACGACCTGCTCGACCAGGTCAAGCAACGCGGCACGCTGCGCGTCGGTCTCGAAGGCACCTTCCCGCCGTTCAACTCGAAAGCGCCGTCGGGCGAACTGGTCGGCTATGACGTCGACGTGGCGAGAGCCGTCGCCGCGAAACTCGGCGTGAAGCCGGAATTCGTCACGACCGAATGGAGCGGCATCATTGCCGGTCTGCAGGCGGGCAAGTTCGACGTGATCGTCAACCAGGTCGGCATCACGGACGCCCGCAAGCAGGCGCTCGACTTCTCGCCGGCTTATACGTACTCGGCCGCGCAGCTGATCCAGCGTAAGGACGACACGCGCCAGTTCAAGTCGCTCGACGATCTGAAGGGCAAGAAGCTCGGCGTCGGTCTCGGCACGAACTACATGGATATGGCGAAGTCGGTGCCGGGCATCGACGTGAAAACGTATCCGGGCGCGCCCGAGTATCTGCGCGATCTGGCCACCGGCCGTCTGGACGCGGCGCTCAACGACCGCCTGATGCTCGCGTATCTGATGAAGAATTCGCAGTTGCCGCTGCGCACGGGCGCCACGGTCGGCGCGGGCAACCCGTCGGGCATTCCGTTCAAAAAGGGCAATCCGAAGTTCGCCAAGGCGATCGACGACGCGATGACCCAGCTCGAAGCGGACGGCACGTTCACGAAGATCTCAGACAAATGGTTCGGCATCGACGTCAGCAAGCCGATCCGGTAAAGCGCGTTTGATGAAACGAAGGGCGGCATCGTCAATGATGCCGCCCTTCGCTTTTTGATCGTTCGCGTCAGGTTCAGTCGGGGGCATTCGCCTCTTCCGCCAAAGTTTATGATGTGCGCTTTGCCGCGCCAACCAGACCTTCGCCACCGCTCATGTCCACCACTTCCCTGCTCGTCCAATCGCTTCCTGTGCTCGCACAGGGCGCCGTCCTGACGGTCAAGTTCGCGGTTCTGTCGATGATCTTCGGCCTCGTCGCCGCCGCCGTGCTCGCGGTGATGGGCATCAGCCACAGCCGCGTGCTGAACTGGAGCGCGCGCGTCTATGTGAGTGTGTTCCGCGGCACGCCGCTGCTGGTGCAGATCTTCGTGATCTATTACGGTTTGCCGAGCCTCGGCATCTCGCTCGATCCGACGCCGGCCGGCGTGATCGCATTGTCGGCGAACGTGGCGGCGTATCTGTCGGAAAGCATGCGCGGCGCGATTCTCGGCATTCACAAGGGCCAGTGGCTGGCCGCTTACAGCCTCGGCCTGTCGCGGCGGCAGACGCTGCGCTACGTGATCGCGCCGCAGGCCTTGCGCATCGCCGTGCCGAGCCTGTCGAACAGCTTGATCAGCCTGATCAAGGATACCTCGCTGGTGTCGGTGATCACCGTGACCGAACTGCTGCGCAGCGCGCAGGAGGTCATTGCATCGACCTATCAGCCGCTGCCGCTGTATCTCGCGGCAGCCGCGGTCTACTGGGTGCTGTGCCAGGTGCTGGAATGGGTGCAGCGCCGGTATGAACGGCGCCTTGCGCTGCCGTCGCGGCACTGAGCACCCATTCCTCGCCGCTCGTTGGCTGGATCGTTGGCTGGCTTAACGGCTGGCGACGGACGACGCAGCATCCAGCGACGCGCCGAAGCGTTCGAAACGCGGCAGGTAGAAGTGATCCGGGTCGAGCGAAAACGCGACGTGACGCGTGCGGCCCATCAATTCCTTGCGCGGAAAGAAGCCGAAGTAGCGCGAGTCGGCGCTGTCGTCTCGATTGTCGCCGAGCATCAGATACTCGCCTTGCGGCACCACCACCGGCCCGAACGAGTTGCGCGGACTCGGCGCTTCGGGCGAGAGCCGCACCGCATGCGCGACGCCGTCGAAGCGTTCGGTCAGATAGTCGCCGGGGGACGCGGCATCGCCCGGCAGCGGCTTGAGTTGCAGCGGCCGATAATCGGCCCGCACGCCGTTCACGTACAGCACGTTGTCGCGCATCGCGACGCGGTCGCCGGGCAAACCGATCAGGCGCTTGACGATCAGCTCATGCGCCGACGACGAATCGATCGTGACGATATCGCCGCGCTGTGGATCGTGCAGATGCGCGATCGCGATGTGGGTCAACGGTACGCGCAGATCGTAGGCCATCTTGTCGACGAAGATCCGGTCGCCTTCGCGAATCGTCGGCAGCATCGAGCCGCTCGGCACGACGTTCCAGTCGGCCACGGCACTGCGGAACAGCACCATCAAGAACAGAAATGCGACGAGGCTTTTGTTGTCGCGCCACAATTTTCCAAACATGCGCATTGAAGGCGGCTCCGGTGGAAGGTGTTCGAAAGCTGCGGCCGTGCAGGCACTCAAGCAACCACGTTGTGTTCGAGTCCGCCTGGCCGCTGCGAATCGTACCACTGCCACTGGCAGCAACGCCGCCAACCCGGCGGCCCCTCATGCGCGATTCGTGCGCTACTCGTGCGCGATTCATGCGCCCCTCATGCGCGCATCATTCGCCGGCGAATCTGAGCCCCAACGCCGCGCGCGCCGCGTCGGCCATCGCGATCATCTGCAACGACGTGGCGTACGGCATCAGCGGGCTTTCCAGGCGGCCGGCGCGAATCAGTTCGCAGAAGTGCGCGGTCTCATAGTTCAGACCGCCGCCTTCGAACGGCTCGTCGAGTTCGACCACGCGGCCGTCGGCGTAACGGATCGTCGCGCGCGACGGGTTCCACCACGGTTCGTGGATCGTCACGTGGCCGCCCTTCGCCATCAGCAGCGCGTCGCCCTTGCCGTGCAGATCGAGGCCGCAAAACAGCTGCGCGATGCCGCGCTCGTGCTGGCTATTCAGGCTTGCAAAGGTATCGACGCCGGTGGTCCCGAGCCGTCCGAGCGTCTGCACGTCGCGCGGTGCGCCGAGCCAGTCGACCGCCAGAAACATCTCGTAGATGCCGATGTCGAGCAACGCGCCACCCGCATGCTCGAACGACAGCGACGGATGATCGTCCGGCACGCCCGGCACTGAACAGCCGGCGCGCACGAGACCCACCTCGCCGATCGGCTCGGCATCAAGATGCGCGCGCAACTTTCTGTAGAGCGGATAAAACGGCGGCTTCATCGCCTCCATGAACAGCCGTTGCGCGGCCCGCGCGGCGCTCAGCACGCGTTCGAGCTGTGCTGCGTTGATGGTGGCGGGCTTTTCGCACAGCACGTGCAGACCGGCTTGCAGCGCGGCGATCGCGTACTCCGCGTGGCTGTCCTGGACGGTGGCGATATAGAGTGCGTCGATGCCGCTTGCGAGCAGCGCGTCGAAACTCGCGCAGACCTCGCCGCCGAATTCCCCGGCGAAGGCGCTGGCCGGTCCGGCGCGGCGCGACCACAACGCGGTCAGTTGCGCTTGCGGTACATGGGCGAGGCCTTGAGCGAACCGACGGGCGATGCGGCCCGTCCCGACGATCCCCCAGCGAATCACGGCGTTCCCCGCGGGGGTTTGTTCCATGGCGATTGTCATCGTTCGTTCGAGTCCGTGCAGTTCAGAACAGGCGCTATTGTCGCGCATGCCGCACGCTTATGCGTAGACATGCCGCCGCGCCGCTCGATCTGACACACAGTCCCGCCGGTCCCGCAGGCAATCGAATCAGACAGTGGCCGATGCGCCGCCGCAGCAGCCACCCTCAGCCGCGTACCGGAGGTATCGATGCAAAGGTACTGCCGATCTCGTCCGTGGAGAAGTCGATCATCGCCAGCGAAGCGAGTTCCGCTTCCTTCGGATCGCGCCGTTCGATCGCCTCGACCACGCGTTGATGCGTGTCGATGGCCTTCTCCCAGAAACCTTCCTTCTGGTTGACGATGGAGTTGACGGTGGAAAGCGCGCCGCGAATGATCGCCGCCATCTGCTTGAAGAACTGATTGCCGCTGGCGACGACGATGCGCGTATGAAACAGCTCGTCGGCATCCTGATAGCCGGACTCCGCCGGGCGGATTGCACGGAACGCTTCGAAGGCCTCGCGAATCGCCGCGATGTCGGCTGCACTGCCGCGCGCGGCCGCCTGCGCCGACGCGCGCGGTTCGATCAGGATGCGAAACTCGATCACGTCGCGCAGAAATAGCGGATCGGGCTTCGCGCGAAAGCGCCAGTTCACGACGTCCTCGTCGATCATGCGCCAATCGCTCATCGGCCGGATGCGCGTGCCGATCTTCGGCCGCACGTCCAGCATGTCGCGCGCGAGCAGCATCGAGAGCGCCTCGCGCATCACGGTCCGACTGACGTCGAACTCCTTCGACAGCACATCCTGCGGTGGCAGGATCGCGCCGTATTTTTCTTCGACGATGCCCGTGACGAGCCCGTCCATGACCTTGCTCACCAGCGATCGATCCTTGTTTGCCTGTTCCATGACACTCTCCCCGAAGCGGTGTTTGCCCCCGCGTAGCCTGTTGATCAAGCAGCCCTCGTGTGTCGTTTTTATATGCGTATTGATTCTTCTACGATACGTTGCTAGCTTCAAACCAGTTGCGCCAGTTGGGACACTTCCTGACAGGGTTATCCCTCTGAAGAATTGTTTCGTCCGTGTAACGCAGCATGGTTTGACGGGCCATAAGCTTGCGTCACAAGCGTGCCTGCGTTGCCAAATTTGCATCGTGCGAAGACGCACGTAGTGAGACGAATAGGCGAATCCGCAACATCCGACGGGTGCGGACAAGGCAGATGCGCGAGGCAAGAACGGATTTAAGCAAATCTGCAACGACGATCCGCTCAGCAGGCGCTCGTTGCGACCGACGCGTAACGCCCGCCCAAAAAGATCAACGGCTCGTGTTCATCCAGTGAGAACATCCGCACTTCGCCGACGAGCAGCGTGTGATCGCCGCATGGATGGCGGTCCACCATCCGCGCCGCGAAGCGGGCCGCCGCGTGTTCGAGCAACACCACGTCCGGTAAGCCGTCGACCGGCGCGAAGCGGGGCGCGAGCCAGGTCTGCGGCTCGCCGGCGAAGTGCCGGCGGTGCGGCTCCTGCGCGTCGGAGAGCACGCTGACGCCGAACAGCGCGCTCTCCATTAGCCGCTCGTGCATTACCGGACTTTGCTGGTTGAACGAACCACCGGCGAAGTCCGTGAGACGGCGCACTTCTCCGGCATTGATTCGATGGCCGCCGCGGTCGCCGAACTGCATCAGGCGAAGGCGGCAGCATGAACGCCCCGCTGCTGGACGCTGCCTCGGCGATGCCCGAGGAAGCCGCCACCACCGCACCGGCCGTGCGCGGTGCACGGCGCCTCGTTGAATTGCGGCGGGTTTGTTTCGTCTGCGCAATGGCGCGATGCCTGCACACTGACCGGCAGCGTGCGCGTGCCGCATGCCGAACGCTGGTGGCCGCATACGCATGGTGAACCGCGTTCCGTGCGGTCGAACTGGCGCCGAACCGTCCGGTTGCCGTGCCGCTCATCCCCTCGGTCCAACTCGTTGCGCACGCATCGAACCTGGTGTCGCCCCTGGCGTCGAACCCGGCGTTTAAACCTGACGCAACATGCGCGATACCCGCCGGCGAGGTGCGCGCGATCAATGCGATTTCCGCCACGTTCTACGGTTGACTGTCGTCCACGATCTAGACTCCCCTTCGCAATGCGCGTAAAGCCTTGTACCGCGCGCATTCGTCTGTTTGTTTTCGCGCGCCAATGTTGGTTTTTCAGCGACTTTCCCGCCGCCAAAAAGGCGATCCGCACGACACCGTACGCAATGTATGGAACACATCTGAATCAATTTCAGCACATTTCGGACGCCCCGCTGAAACACGCCTGCAAAGGCTGTTTCGCCACCGTGGCGCCTTCCGGAGAACCGCTCGCCGCGGCTGCTAATCCAATCCGATCAAGGACTTGTGCCGAATAAAGAGATTGAGCTGTGGCATTGTCCGGGTCCGGCGCGCTGTACAGATTTGAAACAAAAAGCCACATTTCGCGTCGCGCACCGTTAAGGTCAGCTTCGCCGCGCCGCATCGGTTCTCGTTTCCCCCAGGGCTGGCACGCTCCTCGCTAAAGAGCTAGCGCGACACGGCGCCGCCGCGCACGAGATCTACAAGAACGGCGGTGGCGCGCAAGGCCATACGGGGCCGTTCCTGCGCATCCTTCGCTGCCCGCCAGGCAGCCGGTTGTCTCAATGGATGCAGGCATCGGATCAAAAAACAAGGAGTCGCGAGTGCGTGGCTTCAAGCGAGGACCGATCATGTTGACACTTCAATCAGACCTGCATGGCAACCATTTGCTCGGCGCCTTGCCGTCCCACGAATGGCAAGCGCTTGCTCCTCACCTCGAACTGGTCCATCTGCGCACCGAGCAGTTGCTGTGCGACTCCGGCCAGCGCATCCATCACGTCTACTTCCCGACCACCGCCATCATCTCGATGCTCTCGACGATGGAAGACGGCAGCTCGGTCGAGATCGCCGCGGTCGGCCGCGAAGGCATGACCGGCGTGCCGGTGCTCACGGGCGGCGAAACCATGCCGAACCGGGTGCAGGTGCAATGCGCCGGTTTCGCCTACCGGATGAGCGCACAGGCGCTCAAGCAGCAATTCGCCCGCTCCGACTTCCTGCGCCGCCTGATGCTGCTGTACATGCACGCCCTGCTCACGCAGGTCGCGCAAACGGCGGCCTGCAATCGCCACCACGCGCTGAACAAGCAGCTGTGCCGGTGGCTGCTGATCGAAGTGGACAGAGTCGCGTCGAATGATCTGACGGTCACCCAGCAACTGATCGCCGACATGCTCGGCGTGCGCCGCGAAGGCATCACCGAAGCGGCCGGCAAGCTGCACGACGAGGGTTTGATTCATCACAGCCGCGGCCATATCAAGGTGCTCGACCGCAAGGGTCTCGAAGCGCGCGCCTGCGAATGCTACGGCCTCGTCAAGCGTGAGTTCGACCGCCTTCTGCCGCGTCTGCGCCAGGCTGAAACCGTCGAGTAAGCGCCGTACCTGTCAGATTACCGGGCTAACCAATATGTTCAGGAATACTGCTCGATGTCTCGACACACTCTTTGTGATTGCGGGCGGCCTGCTCGCTCACTGGATGCGCTTTTCGACGCCGATTGCGTTGACGGACACCGAGCGTCTCCTGATCGCCTTCAACTGCGTGCTCGTGCTGCTGCTGTTTCCCGGCTTCGGCGTGTATGAAACGTGACGCGGCAAAGCGCTGCCGGCCATGCTCGCGCATCTCGAACACGCACCGCAAGCCGGTTTCAAACCAGTCTGCATGTTCGACACGGGCGCCGAAGGGATCAAGCCGGGCATCACCGGCTGGGCCCAGGTGAACGGCTATCGCGGCGCCACCACCAAGGTCGAAAAGATGGAGACGCGCGTCCAGTTCGATCTTTTCTACATCCACAACTGGTCGTTCTGGTTCGACATGAAGATCGTGTTCATCACGGTCTTCAAAGGCTTTGTCAACCGCAACGCATTTTGAACACGCCACCTCGGGAAGCGCTCGTGAAAGTCTCCGTGATCGTGCCAACCTACCGGCGCCCCGCCGATCTGGCGCGCTGCCTCGCGGCACTCGATGCGCAGCGGCGCCGCGCCGACGAGGTGCTCGTGATCGCGCGTCACGACGACCACGCGACGCTCGACTGGCTGCGCACCCGCGCAGCGAGACGGCCCGACGCGCGCTTGTGGATCGTACTGGTGCGCACGCCCGGCGTGGTGGCCGCCTACAACCTGGGGCTGGAAAGCGCCAGCGGCGACGTGCTCTGCTTCACCGACGACGACGCCGCGCCGCATCCCGACTGGATCGAGCGGATCGCCGCCGCGTTCGAAAACGACGCCTCGCTCGGGGGCTTGGGCGGACGCGACATCGTGGATGAACGCAACGGCATTCTGCAGGGGCAGAAGCCGTGCGTGGGACTGGTGCGCTGGTATGGCCGCGCGATCGGCAATCACCATATCGGCCATGGCGCGGCCCGCGAGGTGCAGGTGCTCAAGGGCGTGAACATGGCGTTTCGCCGCGAAGCGATCGGCTCGCTTCGCTTCGACCGGCGTTTGCGCGGCACCGGCGCGCAGGTGCACTGCGAAATGGCCTTCAGCCTCGACGTGCAACGGCGCGGCTGGGCCCTGATCTACGACCCGTCGCTGCTGGTGGCAGCATTTCCCGGCCCAGCGCAGCGACGAAGACCAGCGCTACGCCTTCAACGACGCGGCTTTCTATAACGCGTCATTCAATCTCCGACTCATCATGTGCGAATACCTGAGCCCACCTGGCCGATGGGCGTTCGTCGCTTACTCGACGCTGATCGGCGATCGCGCGGACCCGGGGTTCCTGCGCGCATTGTCGCTGGCATTCGGGAGCGGCGGCGCGGCACTCGCGTTTCGCAAATGGCGGGTTGGTTTACGCGCAATGCGCGAGGCATGGCAGGAGGCGGCACGCTGACCGATCAGCGCATCGCTTCACGCGAGGGACCACCAAATGAATAGGCACGCGTTTCAGTTCGGACGAAACGCAAGCGAGGCTGGTGCTCGCTACGCCGTCCTTAAAGAAACGCGCTGACGTCGGTATGAAAACGCACCGCCAGCGCCTTCGCGACCTTCTTGCTGATGGCGCGGCGGCCCGCGAGAATATCGCTGACCACAGTGGGCGATGCGATCCCCATCAGATCCTTTTGCTTGAGTCCATGCGTTTCGAGCAGATGCCGCAGCACCTCGCGCGGCTCCGCTTTCGGGATCGTCACGTTGCTGGTTTCCCAGTTCCCGATCAGGTCGGTGACGATCGCAAACAGATCGGCAAGCGGATCTTCTTCGTTGCCGTTCAGATGGTCGGAGAGAGAGTTGGCCAGCCGGACCATCTTCTGATAATCCTGCTCGCTGCGAATGGGTGTGAGAGACAACTGGCTTTGCAGCGCAGCCCAGGTCTGAGCGATGTCGGGAAAAGATCCCGGGAGGCGATCGGCATTCATGACTTTAAATTCTTCCTCGTCCAAAGGTCGTATTCCGCATGCGTCAATACGTGACGAACGAATAACGACTTCCTGTTGTAGTGAATCGCCGCGACGATCCGGTAACGGTTGCCGCCCACATCGAACACTGTGTATTGCGGCGGCACGTAGTCCACGCCGGCGAACGTCTGCTTCAGGTCGTTATAGCCATACGCGAGGCAAGCTCGCCCGCCGCCGCGATTGTGCGCGTCACTTCGCACATGAAGGCGCGCCGGAACACCGCAGCCGAAAAACGCTCGGCATTCGCACGGCACGCCGCCGGTGTGATCTGTTCACACTGGCGTTCAAAGCGGTCGATCGCGTCGAGTACCGACACGACCGTTTGGCGTGCGAAATGCACTCCGGTAGGATGCGCCTCGCCGATCGGCACCACCGTTTCGAGCGCCCCGCCCTTGCCGAACGCGATCACCGGCGTGCCGCATGCCTGCGCTTCGAGCACGACGATGCCGGAGTCTTCTTCGGCGGCGAACACGAAAGCTCTCGCGCGCTGCATATGATCGCGGAGAACCGTGAACGGCTGATTGCCGAGGATCCTCACATTCGGACCGGCCCTGGCGCGAATCGCCGCCATCTCCGGACCGTCGCCGATCACGACCAGCTTGCGGTGCGGCGTCGCGGTAAAGGCTTCCACGATCAAGTCGATGCGCTTGTACGGCACCATCCGCGAGGCGCTCAGATAGAAGTCTTCTTTGTGCGCGCGCATTTCGAACTTGTGCACGTCGACGGGCGGCGGAATCACTGCCGCATCGCGCCGATAGGTTTTCATCATGCGGCGCGCGACGAACTGCGAATTGGCGATCAACCGGTCGACGCCGTTCGCCGAATGCGAATCCCAGCCGCGCAGATAATGCAGCAGCATACGCGCGGCCCACGAGCGCGGCCCGCGCGTCAATTTCGCTTCGCGCAGATACTGGTGCTGCAGATCCCACGCGTAACGCATCGGCGAATGCACATAGCTCACGTGCGTCTGATGGGGGCCGACCAGCACGCCTTTGGCTACCGCATATGAACTGGTGATTACGAGGTCGTAGATCGACAGATCGAACTGTTCGATAGCGAGCGGCATCAGCGGCAGATACGCGCGATAGCGGCGCTGCGCAAATGGCAGGCGCTGGATGAACGAGGTCGTGACGGGTTTGCCGCCGAGCGGCCTGCGGTCTTCGAGAAAGTCGACGAGGCTGAAAAGATCCGCATCGGGAAAGCACGCGATGATCTGTTCGAGCACTTTTTCCGCGCCGTCGCGTGCGACGAGCCAGTCGTGCACGATCGCCACTTTCATAGTCTCGTTACCTATAGAAACAGCCCATGTCCATAGGATCGAGTGTAGGTGGCGCATCGTTGGCCGTGCGTGCGCATGACCACATTCGACGCGCGACAGTCCGCGAATAATTAAGACTCGCCATTCGCCTCCTGCGAAGCAGACACGCTCAATTAATTCGCCTTCCTATTCGACCGACGATCGACGTCTCTCCGCTCACCCATTCATTGCCGCTCGTTCAGGCAGCCTTGCCCGATACGCCCGCGACACCGTCAACACCCGTGGCATCCACAGCGCTCGCGATGCCGAGCGTGCTATTCGTCGATCAGAGCGGCCAGCTCGGCGGCACTGAATTCGCGCTGTTGCAACCGGCGTGTTGCGCGCCGAGCCGGCACTGGCGCAGCGCCTCGCGAAGCAGGCGCTCGCCGATGCGCAACACGAGTTTTCGGTCGAGCAGTATCTGCAACGGATGACGCAGGCCATCGCACAGGCCGCGCGCTAAAACCAGTTCAGGCGCGCGGCTGCATAACGGTGGTCTTGCTTAACCCTTGCGGTACTCGATCGTCTCGACGCCGGTATCGGTGCCGAGCAGGCACAGATCCGCGCCGCGGCCGGCGAAGAGACCCACCGTCACCACGCCCGGCCATGCGTTGATGTGCATTTCCAGCGTGCGCGGATCGCTGATCCGCAGACCTTTGACGTCGAGAATCTCGTTGCCGTTGTCGGTGATGAACGGCACGCCTTCTTTCGTGACGCGCACCACCGGCACGCCGCCGAGCGCCGTGACGCGGCGGCCGATCGCGGTGCGCGCCATCGGCACGACTTCGATCGGCAGCGGGAAGTTGCCGAGCGTGTCGACCAGCTTGCTGGCATCGGCGATGCAGACGAACACGTCCGACACCGACGCGACGACTTTCTCGCGCGTCAGCGCGCCGCCGCCGCCCTTGATCATCGCGCCGCTGCGGTCGATTTCGTCGGCGCCGTCCACGTATACCGGCAGCAAATCGATTTCGTTCAGGTCGAGCACCTTGAAGCCATGCGATTGCAGGCGCGCGGTGGTGGCGAGCGAGCTCGACACCGCGCCACGATAACGGGTCTTGTCGACGGCCAGCGCGTCGATGAAACAGTTCGCGGTGGAGCCGGTGCCGACGCCGATCACCGCGCCTTCGGGCACGTTGGCGTTCACGTAGTCGGCGGCGGCCTGGCCGACCAGTTGCTTGAGTTCGTCTTGAGTCATGGGAAAGGCAGGCGAGCAGTAAAAACGCCAAGTTTACCGGAGTGGCATGCGGGCGCCGGATTTATCGGGCAGATGCGCGGCGAAGCGGCGAGGCAGCCTGGTACTGGCGGTTGATGGGAGATGGGGGCGTCGAACCCGCGGCTTTGCGCCGAAGCCGGCTCGACGCCTCTTCAGTCTACTTCTTGACGGACCGCTGACGCACCGCTTCGAACAGGCACACGCCGCTCGCCACGGAGACGTTCAGGCTCTCGACCGTACCGGCCATCGGAATCTGCATGACCACGTCGCAGGTATCGCGCGTGAGGCGCCGCATGCCCTCGCCTTCGGCACCCATCACGAGAGCGACCGGACCGTCCAGTTCCGTCTCGTAGAGGCTCTGGGTCGCCTCGCCGGCCGTGCCGACCACCCACACGCCCGCGTCCTTCAATTCGCGCAGAGAGCGCGCCAGATTCGTGACGGTGATGTAAGGCACCGTATCGGCCGCGCCGCTCGCCACCTTGGCGGCCGTCGCGTTCAAACCCACCGCGCGATCGCGCGGCGCGATCACCGCGTGCGCGCCAGCGGCATCGGCGACGCGCAAGCAGGCGCCCAGATTATGCGGATCGGTCACGCCGTCCAGCACGAGAATCAACGGCGAACCGTTGATGCCGTCGAGCAGTTCGGCCAGGTTCTGCGCGAGCGGCATGTCGCTCGCGCGTGCGACCACGCCCTGGTGGCGCTCGGTATGCGCGAGGCCCCACAGACGCGTTTCATCGGCGGCGATCAGACGCACGCCGGCTTCCTTCGCCGCGTGCAGGAATTCGGTCATGCGACGGTCTTTGCGCGTCTGGTCGTAATAAACCTCTTCGACCGTCGACGCGTCGTGCCGCATACGCGCGGTCACTGCGTGGAAACCGTATAGAACCTTGAGACGTGCCATGACTGAAACAACCTTTGATTGAGCGCGCCTTTCATGCGCGCTGCTGTGATGAATACGACTTTGAGTGCAACCCGAATGCCAGCTGAATGCGGCCCGAGTACGAACCCAGTACGACGCGGGGCAAGACGAAATGCAGACCGCGCGCAACCGGTACATGCCGACGTACCCGATGCGCGCGGTTCAACCACCCTGCGGCTTCAGCGCTTCTTGCGCGACTGCGGTTTCGACGCCGATTTGGCCGTTGCGCCGCCATGCTTTTTCGCTGCGCCGCGCGCGGCGCGCGCTTCCTTGACAGCCGCGGTTTGCGCCGGTGCGGCCTTCTTGCGCCGCCCGCTCGCGCCGGCTGCGCCACCCGCAATGCCGTCAACCGGCGGCAACGGACGCACGCGCGCGCCGCCGTTCTCGCCGGAAACTTTGTCGGCCGGCGCCGGACGACCTGTCGGCGACTTGATCGGCGTATCGCGCACGAGGCGGAAGTCGATCTTGCGTGCATCGAGATCGACGCGGCTCACCTGCACCCGCACACGATCCGACAGACGATAACGAATGCCGGTGCGCTCGCCGCGCAGCTCGTTCTTGATCTCGTCGTACTGGAAGTAGTCCGAGCCCAGTTCGGTAACGTGCACGAGGCCTTCGATGAACAGCGCGTCGAGCTGCACGAAAATGCCGAACGACGTCACGCCGCTCACCATCCCGCCATACTCTTCGCCGAGCTTGTCGCGCATGAAATAGCACTTGAGCCACGCTTCGACGTCGCGCGATGCTTCGTCGGCGCGCCGCTCGTTGGCCGAGCAATGCAGACCGAGTTCTTCCCAGATCGCAACGTTGTTCGCACGGGCACGGCCGCGCTTTTCTTCGTCGGCCTGCTGCATCGCGCGGGCTCGCGGCGAGAGCGCCGTATTCAACTCGACGCCGTGCGGCGCTTCCGGCTGATACTTGCGGCCTTGCAGGATCGCGTAGATCGCGCGGTGCGTCAGCAGGTCAGGATAGCGGCGAATCGGGCTCGTGAAGTGCGCATACGCCTCATACGCGAGACCGAAGTGGCCGATGTTGTCCGGGCTATAGACGGCTTGCTGCATCGAGCGCAGCAGCATGGTCTGCATCATCTGCGCGTCGGGCCGTTCGCGGATCTGCGCCATCAGCGCGGCGTAATCGCTCGCGTGCGGCGCGTCGCCGCCGCCGAGCGACAGGCCCATGCCGCGCAGGAAAGTGCGCAGGTTTTCGAGCTTTTCGGCGGTCGGCCCGGCATGCACGCGGTACAGACCCGGATGCTTATGACGCTTGAGGAAGTCGGCCGCGCAGACGTTCGCCGCCAGCATGCACTCCTCGATCAGCTTGTGCGCGTCGTTGCGGGTGCGCGGCACGATCTGCTCGATCTTGCCCTGCGCATTGCAGACGATGTAGGTTTCCGTGGTATCGAAGTCGATCGCACCGCGCTTCTGACGCGCGGCGAACAGCGACTTGTACACGCCGTACAGATTCTGCAACTGCGGCAGCAAGGCGGCGCGGCGCGCGGCTTCGGGGCCCTTGGTGTTCTTCAGCACCGCGGCCACTTCCGTATAGGTCAGCCGCGCCACCGAGTGCATCACGCCCGGATAGAACTGATACCCCTTCACTTCGCCGCGCGCGGTGACGATCATGTCGCACACCAGCACGCAACGGTCGACATTCGGGTTCAGCGAGCACAACCCGTTCGACAGCTTCTCCGGCAGCATCGGAATCACGCGGCGCGGGAAATAGACCGAGGTGCTGCGTTCGATCGCGTCGGCATCGAGCGCGCTTTTCGGGTGCACGTAGTGCGAGACATCCGCGATCGCGACGATCAGGCGGAAGCCTTCGCCGCGGCCCACCTGAATCGGCTCGCAGTACACGGCGTCGTCGAAGTCGCGGGCGTCTTCGCCGTCGATCGTGACGAGCGGCACGTCGCGCAGGTCGATGCGATGACGCGCGTCGACCGGACGGACTTCGTCGGGCAGCCTGGCGGCTTCATCGAGCGCGGCCTGGCCGAATTCGTGCGGCACGCCGTACTTGCGCACCGCGATTTCGATTTCCATGCCGGGGTCGTCGATATCGCCGAGCACTTCCACCACGCGGCCGAGCGGCTGCGAATGGCGGCTCGGGAAATCGGTCAGTTCGACCACCACCACCTGGCCGACCTTGGCTTTCTTGGTGTTCTGCGTGATCAGAATGTCGTGACCGATGCGCTTGTCTTCCGGCGCGACGATCAGCGCGCCGTTCTCGTTGAGCAGCCGCCCGATCACACGCTTGTTGGCGCGATCCGTGACCTCGACGATGTGCCCTTCCGGACGCCCGCGCCGGTCATAGCCGACAATGCGCGCGAGCACGCGGTCGTTGTGCATGACCTTCTGCATCTCGCCGGTGGGCAGAAACAGATCGTCCTGGCCGTCGTCGCGCACGAGAAAACCGTAGCCGTCGCGATGGCCCTGCACACGGCCGGCGACGAAGTTCGACGGATGGGTCAACTGATAGAGATTGCGCTGATCGAGCCGGATCTGGCCGTCGCGCTCCATGGCGCCGAGGCGCTTGAAAAATCCTTCGCGCTCCTGGCGCTTGATCGACAAGGCTTCGGCGATGTCGTTCGCGGCAAGCGGCGCTTCACTCGTGCGCAAAACGCCCAGGATTTCTTCGCGGCTTGGAATCGGATACGGAAATTTGCTCAAGGGCTTGTCGATGATTTTTTCTCGTTGCATGGACGTCGGTCGGCGATGTGACTCGGCTTAAGAAGCGCTTGGGTTGCGCTCAAGTTGCACTTGCGATTGCACTGGAATGACTGCTCGGGTCTGGCTCGTTCAAGTCTGAGTCCGACGGGCGTGTGCACCGTGCCAACGAACTACTGCGAGGCATTCTAACACCCGTCTAGCGCGCCACGCGGCGCGTCAATAGTTGCCGCGAGCCGCGTGCAGTCTGGCTGCCGCGCTGGTTAAGCGGGTTTTGAGAAACGCTTGACAGCCCTGAATCTGTCGCTATAATGGCGTTCTTTGCTGTTCATCACCTGCCCAGGTGGCGAAATTGGTAGACGCACTAGGTTCAGGTCCTAGCGGTGGCAACACTGTGGAGGTTCGAGTCCTCTCTTGGGCACCAGATTCAAAAGTAAAGCCGCCTCCGGGCGGCTTTACTTTTTGTGTGAAGGCTCGTGATCGGATTGATTGATATTCGGATCATGAGTTTGCAGGACGGTCGTGGATGATTGGCGAACTTGCTTCGCTGTCCGACAGCCGAACGGTTCGATGAAGCGATGTTGCAAGTAGGGATTGACACACTGCATCATCCCGTTAAAATAGCGGTCTAGCTTGAAAACGTGCCCAGGTGGCGGAATTGGTAGACGCACTAGGTTCAGGTCCTAGCGGTGGCAACATCGTGGAGGTTCGAGTCCTCTCCTGGGCACCAAGAAAATAGATCCAGATCAGCTTGCTGAATGATGTTCGCGATAAAGCCCGCTCTTGCGGGCTTTTTGCTTTTTCGGGCGCATTGAAACGTGCTCGCATTCCGCGATAAGCCGGCGTCGAATGAGTACGTTTTTGAGTACATGAAAGTTCGAGTTGATGGAAGCGTACTCACCGCACGCCTGGCATCTTTCCCTTCCCGATAGGCCAGTTCTCGATGGCCATGGCGAAATCGATGTCGGGACTGGCGCGGTTGAGAGGGAATCCGTGGAGGTGATACATCAGGATGTCGCGCGCCATCGCACCGACAACGAAGTACCGCAGGCTCTTCAGCCGAGCCACGCGATCCATGACTGCTAGCAGAGCCAGCTTTCCTTCAGCATCAGCAGATACGGTCATAGGTTCTTCCGATAACGAGGTGCGCCAGATCTTTAGAAACAAAGCTCATTGCGTTTTGGCGTTGACGTGAAATCGGGAAGAGATTTCACGAGAGCCCAAATGTTTTTCTCAGGTTTGCATCGACGGGACCCGCAGGCATGAAGCGACGCAATTTGCTCAGGAGAGTGGCTTGGCCTTTCGGCGTGCGCCGCATTTTCCACTCGCCCAAAGCGGCATCCACAATCGTCGTTGCGACACCATCGGGCTCTGGCGCCTCGTTGACATTTTTTTGAATGGCGCGGGACACGACGGCGCGTTCATCGTCATAGGCTGCGATCCTGGACGCCGCCTGGGGCGCATTGAGATCCAGATTGGTCTTGGTATAGGAAGGCTCGACCAGCACCACGCGGATTCCGAACTTGCGCACCTCATGATCCAGGGTCTCAGACATTCCCTCAACGGCATGCTTGGATGCCGAATAGAGCCCCATATACGGAGCTGGAAGGAAGCCCAGCACAGAGCTAACGTTGACGATTCTTCCCGAACGCTGCGCGCGCATATGCGGCAGTACCGCCTGTGTGGTGCGCAAGACTCCAAAAACGTTGGTATCGAACAGTGACTGGGCCTCGGCAAGCGACGTTTCTTCCGTCGCGCCGAGCAAGGTCACGCCCGCGCTATTGATAAGCACATCGATGCGCTTGGTCTGAGCGATGATGGTCTGAAATCCACGTTGAACGGAAGCGTCGTCACGGACATCCATTTCGATTAGCACAACACCAGTTATGGACTGTGCGTTTGCAGTGTTGCGTACGGTGCCGAATACCTTGCAACCCCGTTTGACAAACTTCTCTGCGGTGGCACGTCCGATACCTGATGACACGCCCGTCACAACGACCACTTTGGAATTCGACATAACAGTTCCCTTCGATGCAGGTGAATGGGGATAAAGAGCGGATCAGCCGCCCGATGGATTTTGCAGTCAAGGCTCATCGCTTGGCAGCAAGTACGTCCTCAAGCATCTTTTTCGCCGGCTGCGCCGGTTCATGCCGGCCATGGCGCGAACCGGCGGCATGGCCGGGCCGGATCCTGAACCAGATCGCGTACATGGCCGGCAGAAACACCAGAGTCAGAACCGTCCCGGCGAACGTGCCGCCGATCAGCGTGTAGGCGAGCGTTCCCCAGAACACCGAATGAGTCAGCGGGATGAAGGCCAGGATCGCCGCCATGGCCGTGAGGATCACCGGGCGCGCCCGCTGCACGGTGGCTTCGACGACTGCATGGAACGGATCGAGCCCTGCCTGTTCGTTCTGGTGAATCTGCCCGATCAGGATCAGCGTGTTGCGCATCAGGATCCCCGACAGCGCGATGAGACCGACCAGCGCATTGATGCCGAACGGCTGCCCGAACAGGATCAGCGTCGGCACCACGCCGATCAGGCCGAGCGGGCTGGTCATGAATACCATCACCATCGCGGAGATCGAGCGCACCTGGAAGATAATGATGACCAGCGTGATCGCCAGCATGATCGGGAACAGCGGCAGCATCGCGGTCGTCGCCTTGCCCGATTCCTCGATGGAGCCGGCCTGCTCGATCCGATAGCCGCTCGGCAGCTTCGCCATAATCGGCTGAAGCTGCTTTGTGATGGCAGCCGATACGTCCGGCGGCTGCAAACCGTCGGCAATATCGCCGCCCACCGTGACCGTCGGCACGCGGTCGCGCCAGCGCATGATCGGCTCCTCCATCCGCACGTCGACCTTGCCGACCTGCGACAGCGGAATGCGCTGCCCGTTCGCGCCGGCGAGCGTGAAGTCGCCGAGGCGGGCCGGGTCGAGCCGCGCATCGCCGGCCGAGCGCGCGACGACCTGTACGGTTCGAATATCCTCGCGCACGGCAGTGACGGGCACGCCGGTGAGCAGGAACTGCAGTTGCTGCGCGACGGCGCTGGACGTCAACCCCACCGCCTGCAAGCGATCCTGCTGCAACGTGAAGTGCAGCGTCGGTGCGCGCGTGCCCCAGTCGGCGTTGACCGTGCGCATCATCGGGCTGCCTGCCATCAGGTGCTGAACCTCGGCTGCGATATCACGGAGCTTGTCCGGATCCGGGCCCGCGATCCGGTAGGCCACCGGGAACGGCGAATACGGGCCGAACACGAGTTGCGTGACGCGCACCCGTGCTTCTGGCACAAGACCGTCGGCGATCGCCCCCCGCAGTCGCGCCTTCAATGCGTCGCGTTCGTCCTGGCTGTCCGTGCGAATCACGATCTTCGCGAACGACGGATCGGGCAGCTCCGGTCCCATTGCCAGGAAAAAGCGTGGCGCGCCCTGGCCGACATAGGCGGTAACGATCCTCGCTTCCTTCTGTCCGGCAAGCCATGCTTCGACCTTCGCCGTGGCGGCGCTGGTTTGCGAGATCGAAGTGCCGTACGGCATCTGTACTTCGACCAGCACTTCGGGGCGATCGGAGATCGGGAAGAACTGCTTCTTGACGATCGCCATGCCGAGAATGGCCAGCACGAACAGGCCGACGACCGACCCGGCGACCAGCCATTTGCGCGCGATCACGCGTGCGAGCACCTGACGGAAGCGGTTGTAGCGCGGCGTGTCGTACAGCGCATCGTGACCGCCGTCGACCTTCTTGAAGTCCGGCAGCATCTTCACGCCGAGGTACGGCGTGAAGACCACCGCGACGACCCACGATGCGATCAGCGCGATCCCAACGATCCAGAACATGTTGCTGGTGTATTCGCCGGCGGTGGAGCGTGCGAAGCCGTTCGGCATGAAGCCGACCGCGGTCACCAGCGTGCCGGCCAGCATCGGCGCGGCCGTATGGCTCCACGCGTAGGCCGACGCGGCCACGCGGCTGTAGCCTTCCTCCATCTTCACGACCATCATTTCGATCGCGATGATCGCGTCGTCCACCAGCAGCCCCAACGCGAGGATCAGCGAGCCGAGCGTGATGCGGTCGAAGTTCTTGCCGGTCGCGGCCATCACGACGAACACCACGGCCAGCGTCAGCGGAACGGCCGCGGCAACGACGAGGCCCACGCGCCAGCCCATGCTGACGAAGCTCACCAGCATGACCACCAGCAACGCGGCGAAGAACTTGACCATGAACTCGTCGACCGCGGAGCTGATGTTCACGGCCTGATCGGTGACCTTGGTCAGGCTCATGCCGAGTGGCAGCTCGCGATTGATCGCGCCGACTTCGCTGTCCAGTGCCTTGCCGAGGTCGAGTCCGTTCCAGCCGTCGCGCATGACGATGCCCAGCAGCAGCGCGGGTTCGCCGTTGTTGCGGATCATGAACGTTGCCGGATCTTCATAGCCGCGCTCGACGGTGGCGATGTCCGACAGTTTCAGCGTGCGGCCCTGCACGACGATCGGCGTGTCGCGAATCTTCTGCAACTTGTCGAATGCGCCATCCAGACGAATGAAGATCTCCGGCCCGTGGGTCTCGACGGAGCCGGCTGGCGTCAGCGCGTTCTGGCCGTTGAGTGCGGCAAACACGTCCTGCGGGCTGACGCCCAGCGTCGCGAGCCGGTCGTGCGATAACTGTACGTAGATGCGCTCGGCCTGCTCGCCGATGATATTGACCTTCTTCACGCCCCGCACATGCAGCAGCCGTTGGCGCAGCGTTTCCGCATCGCGCACCAGCAGGCGCTGCGGTTCGCCCTTCGCCTTCAGCGCGAACAGTGCAAAGGTGACGTCCGCATATTCGTCATTGACCATCGGCCCGATTACGCCGGCCGGAAGGTTGCTCGCCTCGTCGCCGATCTTTTTCCGTGCCTGGTAGAACTGCTCCTGCACTTCCGACGGCGGCGTGCTGTCGAGCAACGTCAAGGTCGTGAAGGCCAGGCCAGGTCGTGTGTAGGTTTCGGTTCGGTCGTACCAGCGCAACTCCTGCATGCGCTTTTCGATCTTCTCGGCGACCTGGTCGTGCATTTCCTGCGCGGTGGCCCCAGGCCACGCGGTGATGATCGTCATAACCTTGACCGTGAACGCCGGGTCTTCCGCGCGGCCCAGCTTGAAGAACGACACGAGCCCGGCCAGTGAGATCAGGCAGATCAGGAACAAGGTGATGGCGCGCTCGCGCACGGCAAGCGCTGACAGGTTGAAACGGCCTTCGCTCACGGACGGACTCCTTCAGTCGCCGTGGCAACGGCTTGGCCTGCCACCCGAACCGGCTCGCCTTCGTGCAGCAGATGTGCGCCGAGTGCGACGATCCGGTCACCTTGCTGGAGTTGAGCGATGACACGTGCGCTGTCGTCATCCAGATGCTGGATCGCAACAGGCCGCCAGGACACCTTTGCCGGCTCGCGGTTGATGACCCACACTCCCGGTCCCTTGCCCGCGTCGAACAGGGCGCCCATCGGCACCTGCAAGCCGCCTTGCACGGAGGAGCGCGCATCCGGAATCTGGATCGTCACCGTGGCGCCCAACGGGGCGTTGGCCAGTTCCCCTTCCAGCACATACCGCGCCTCGAAGGTGCGGGTAAGGCGATCCGCAGTATCCGAGAGCTGCCGGAGCGTGGCCGGAACGCTTACGCCTTCCTTGCCGAAGAGCGTGGCTTGTGCGACGGAACCGATCTCGGGGCGCAGCGTTTCCGGCAACTGGATAACGGCCTCGCGGCGCCCGGCGTGGGCCAGGCGCACCACGGCCTGTCCCGCGCTAACGACTTGGCCCGGTTCGGCCAGCGTTTCCATGACGACACCATCGCCGTCCGCTAGCAGCTCGGCATAACGGGTCGCGTTACGGGCCACATCGGCTTGGGCTTCAGCCGCACTGAGCTGGGCTTTGGCCGCATCCGCCGCCGCCTTGATCTGGTCGTAGGCCGAAGCCGATATCGCGCCGGTGCCGCGCAGGTCGCGGTAGCGGGTTTCATCCTGCGCCGTCTGCTGTGCCCGTGCTCGCGCGGCCGCAACCGCCTCCTGCTGCGCCTGCGCAGCAAGCTTCAGATCGACGGGGTCGATGCGCATGAGTGGCTGGCCACGTTTGACGGTCTGCCCCGCATCCACAAGCCGCTCGAGCACCTTGCCGGAAACGCGAAACCCCAGGTCGCTCTGCACCCGTGCGGCTACGGTTCCCGTAAACGAACGCGATGCGACGGTCGCATTGTGAACGATGGCGGCACGCACCAGCGGCGCCTCGGTTCGCGGATCGGAGGGGGCTTTGCCGCCGCAAGCGACCAGCGCAAACGGTACGGCACAGACGACTGTGGAGGTAACGAGGCGACGCGAGCGCATGAAAGTCCCATCGGCAAAGTGATGACGACTTTCATTATGGTTCTAGTGACCACTTTAGTCAATAGTCACAATCGCAAGATTTCAGGGGGACAGACTCCGAAGCACGAGGCTGGACAGATGCGCCGGCGCCGCATCGGTGTAATCGAAGCTGTGCTGCAGCAGTAGCGGATGAAGGTAAGGCCGCATCACCAGGTAAATCGCCATGGCGGTCTCATCCAGGGGCGTTTTGCGCTCGAAGTCCCCGCTCTGCCGGCCCTCCTGCAGGATGTCCTGAAGCAGCTTCTGGACGCGCTCTTCATAGGCACGCACGGCCTGCCAGTGCTCAGTGGCTGCCGACGCGGCGATCTCGTAAAGCTTGCGGTCCTGAAAAAACAGGCGAAGGCTCGCCTCAGTGAAGACCTTGAACATGCGCCGCAGCTTCTCCGGCGGCAGGTTGGCCTCCGCAACAGCCGCTCTGACCTCGGTTTCGATCTCGTGCAGGCAGTTCGCACAGATCATCTCGCCAATCGCCTGCTTGGACTCAAAGAACTTATAGATGTACGCCTTCGAGAAGCCGATCGCCTTGGCGAGGTCAGAGACGGTCGTTTTCTCGTAGCCATACCGGCTGAAGTGCTCGGTGGCGGCGACAACGATCTGATCGCGCACCTCGTGGTCGGCCGGGCCGCGGGCTGGGATGGGGACAGGGGAAGTGATTGCTTGTTTCATAGCTCCAGCTTATTGCCAGCTTATTGCCAGCCTCAGGAATGGACAACCAGTGACTTTTTGGTATTATAGTCACTACCGTGCCATTGCGAACAAATCCTCATGCCGCCCAAACACATCCTTGCTGTGCTCATTGCCGCCAGTCTCTTGACGGGCTGCGCGGTCGGCCCCGATTACGTCCGGCCCGACGTGTCCATGCCGGAGCAGTTCCAGGACCAGGCCGCGGTTGCTCACCGGCACGCGGCTGCCAGTGCCGATCTCACCACGTGGTGGACCGGTTTCGGGGATCCGCAACTGACACGATTCGTCGCGCTTGCATTGGAACAGAATCTCGACCTCGCGCAGGCATCCGCTCGCGTCGCACAAGCACGCGCCGGACTTGGCGCGGCGAGTGCCGCGTTGCTGCCCTCCGGCAACGTCAGCGGCCAGGCAGCGAGAGTGTACCAATCCGTTGAAACGCCCCTGGGGCGGGTCTTGAACTCGACGCCCGGTTTCGACCGCTACGGCAATCAATACGAAGCCGACCTCACCGCCAGCTGGGAACTGGACGTGTTTGGAGGCCTGCGTCGTGGACGGGAAGCGGCGCTTGCCGACTACCAGGCTTCGGAAGCCGGCGCAGCGGCCACACGATTGGCGGTGGCGGCACAAACCGCCGACATCTACATCACCATCCGTGGCTTGCAAGCCCGTCTGAACGTGGCCCGGCGACAGGTGCAGACGCAGCAGGACCTGCTTTCAACCGTCAATCTTCTGTATGGCAAAGGATTGGCGGCCGAACTCCAGGTGGAACAGGCCGAAGGCGCGCTTGCTCAGGTTCGGGCCTCCGTCCCGGTCCTCGAAGCAGGCCTGGAGGCGGCGATGAACGCACTCGATGTAATGGTGGGAGTGCAACCCGGCACGCACCGGGCGGAACTGATGGAAGCGCGCGACATTCCGGTCGCCCCGCAGATCGCGGCCACCGGATCGCCGGGAGAGTTGCTCAGGCGCCGCCCCGACCTGATCGTCGCCGAGCGACGTCTCGCCGCATCGAATGCACGTATTGGCGTCGCCATCGCCGAGTACTACCCCAAGCTCTCGCTGAATGGACTGATCGGCAGTGCGACCTCCGTGGCCAGCGGCAATCTGTTCACGAGCGGCGCCAATCAAGCGGCCGGCGTATTGGGTCTGCGCTGGCGTCTGTTCGACTTCGGCCGCATCAATGCGCAGATCAACCAGGCCAAGGGCCAGGAGGCCGAGATGTTGGCAGCGTATCGGCTTGCCGCACTCCACGCCACTGAGGACGTGGAGAACGCCTTTTCAGCACTGGTCAAACGCGAGGAGCAGGCTGCTGTCCTGGCCCAGGGCGTGGACTCGCTTGGCCGCGCGCGAGCGGCCTCGTTCGCCGCCTATCAGAAAGGCGTCGTCAGCCTGATCGAAGTCCTGCAAGCCGACGAAAACTTGCTACGCGCCTCCGATGAGCGAGCACAGGCGCAAACGGAATCCGCACGTGCAGCAGTCGCCGCCTTCAAGGCACTCGGCGGTGGTTGGCAGTCTCGCGAATCCGAGGCGGTAGCCATCAAGTAGCAATCGAACGCCCCGTAACGCCTTAGACGGAACATGGAATTTCGCCACTCGCATGCCACGCAAACGATTGACCCGGGAGGAAGCCCGCGAACAGACCCGCCGGCGCCTGCTCGACGCAGCGGCCCTGAGCATTGCCAGGAAAGGGCTGGCAGCGACCAGCGTGGAGGACATCGTCACTCAGGCCGGCTATACCCGTGGCGCGTTCTACTCAAACTTCAACAACAAGAGCGACCTATTCGTCGAACTGCTCCGTCTCGATCATCAGAACACCCGGGAACAATTACAGAAGCTGCTAGTCGCCGCGTCAACCGAAGACGTACACAAGCAGCTCACCTCGTTGTACGCACAATGCTATCGCGACGACAACCATTACGTCATCTGGGCTGAGGCTCGTCTGCACGCCATGCGTAACGCGAAATTCCGAGAACGTATGAACGCCCTGTGCCTGGAAAAGCGCGACCTGATCGCGTCCTTCATCGAGCAGTTCTGCAAGCGCGCTAATGTTCAGTTGCCAAGCTCTCCGGCCCACCACGCGCTCGCCACCATCGCGTTGCTAGATGGCGTCCTCTACTTCGCCATGACGATGCCCGATGAGCTGCCGGGCGCTTCGGCCGAAGCAGTTCTAAGCAACGTCTTTATGGGGATGTTCTTCGGCTCATTGTCCTGAGTGAAGGTCGGCTTGATCTTCCCGCCACTTCTACAGACGCTTGCCTGGGCGGCGATTCACGCCGGCCATCTGATCCTGGGCAGCATCGGGCAGTGCCGTTCGATCGCTGCGCAACTGCTGAGTATCTGGGCTCGATGGTTGTTCTCGATGTCGCAGGGAATATCGCCCACAATTGGATCCCACGCGATCTTGGAGACCGCAAGGCGCCCGGGGCATCCGCGCGCAGCGTGCTCGGCAGCATCCGGCGTGCTCTGGTCATGCTTGCCTCAAGTTCGCTGAGAGAAAGAAAGGGTGGCACAGCGACGAAGTGCAGCGAGCCCGGCAGTTCGGTCAGGCGTTTGGCGCACGGAACTTCAAGCAGTAGGCCGCTTATATGAATTTCCTCATATGCACGCGCGGCTCATCATAGAAAACTGTGCTTACCTTGTTCGCCCCTTGATGAACCTTTTTCGAAAAATCGGTGCCGTTTGTGAGCAGTTCGTCCGCAAAAAAGTAACAACATCCATACTTTTCAACGGCCCTACGCTTCCGATGACGCTCGCCGTCTTGCGCCAGCGAAAGCTTGGCGGCCTGCTAGCGCCGGAGCGCACAGGCCTTAATCGCGATATGAACTACTTCCCGTTTGCTATGGTGCGCCAACGTCGTAGTCAAGTTGATAGCCAACGAAAGGCCTCCTGACCCATCGCCCGCGGTTGATGCCGAGGTGTGTTGCTCGCCGTTTTCGCAGTTGATATCGGTGTTGGGCAGCAATTTCGCTATGTCGCAGGACTTATTAATGGCATCGGCGCGCTCTCTCCGTCAGCCTTCGCGTTCTGGAAGCGGCTGATCGCTCACACGCCCTGCAACGGAACGCAGAATCGTGATGAATTCCTGCATGGGCTGTGACGGCAACTCGTACTTGCGCGTGACGATTCCGTAGCTGGTCATGGTCCGGTTGATGGGGACGGCCAGGTGTCCGAGGAGACCCTTGCTCACATATTTTTCGACGGCGGCACGCGGCTGCAGCGAGATCATGTCGGTCGCCTGCAACAATTCAAGTGTCGAAAAGATTGACGACGTTTCCACCATGCCGATCGGCGCAGGCATGCCCGCGCCGGCGAACGTTTCGTCGAACAGCTGCCTGATAGCCGTTGCTTGCGGATAGAGAATCCATGGCCACGCGCCAAGATCGGCCAACTCCAGCCGTCGCCGCTGCAGCAGCGGATGATGCTGCCCGACGACCACCCAGACCGGTTCCCCTGACAGCACCTGGAAGTCGAACAGAACTTGATGACGCGGCTCCGTCAGACGGCCGACCATCACGTCCAGCTTTTTTTCTTCGAGCCAGGTAGCGAGTTGGTCACTGCTCTGCTCAACCAGTTTGATGACCAGTTGCGGCCGTTGCTGGCGAATCTCCCTGATGCCCGCCGTGACTACCTGAGCAGCCGAAGCCGAGATAGCGCCCACTGTGAGATGACCGTAGCCGCCATTCCTCAAGGTGCTGAACTCGCTCACGAACCTACCCAGATCGGCGACCGCCGCGGTTGCATAGCGCACGGACAATACGCCGAGATCGGTCGGGCGCATTTCCCGCGGTAGCCGTTCGAACAACTGGGCGCCGAACATCGTTTCGATGTCGCTCAGGATCTTGGTCGCCGCCGGCTGGGTGATGTGCATCTGTTCGGCCGCGATGCGCAAGTTGTGCGTACGTCCGAGGGCATCGAGCAGTTGAAGATGTCGGAAGCGCAGCCTTGCCAGGACGCTCGACGTATGCACGGCAAATTGTCTGGACATGGGGTAAACGCGCAAGAACTCATAACCGGATGGAATCGATTGTACTGAATAAGCGATTGGATGTTTATCGGTTGGCTGCCTAGAGTGGCAGCTGAGCGGATTGACGCGAACTGGCGACATGCCACGTGCGCCCAGACAAACATCAGTGGAGACAGACATGACATCCTCGCTTGCACTCAGCGCAACGGACACGCTTCCGTCGGACGGGTTGTCCGGCACACTTGTCGGCCGCGCCTGGGTTCCCGCCACAAATGCAATGCCTGCCGGTCCTGCTGTCGTCGTCTTGCGCGCCGATGGCGTGTTCGACATTTCCGACGTGGCACCGACCCTCAGCAGCCTGCTGGAGCGGGACGATCCGGTCGCGACAGTGCGAGCCGCGCGTGGCCGCTGGATCGGCAGTCTGGACACGATCCTCGCCGACACGGCCGCCGCAACCGGCAGCATGGCACGCAACCCGGAGCGTGCGCACCTGCTCGCGCCTTGCGACTTGCAGGTTATCAAGGCCGCGGGGGTGACCTTCGCGGCGAGCCTGATTGAACGCGTGATCGAGGAGCAGGCAAAGGGCGACCCGCAAGGCGCAGTGCGCGTGCGGGACCAGATCAGGTCGCTAGTCGGCGATAGTCTCGCCAGCATCCGGCCGGGCTCCGCCGAGGCGCGCAAATTGAAGGCGCTGTTGATCGAGCAGGGACTATGGTCCCAATACCTGGAAGTCGGGATCGGCCCTGACGCGGAAATCTTCACCAAAGCGCCGGTGCTGGCAGCTTTGGGTACGGGCACGGAGATCGGGTTGCATCCGAATTCGGCCTGGAACAACCCGGAGCCGGAAATCGTGCTCTCGATCGACAGTCGCGGCCGCGCGCTCGGCGCGACCCTGGGCAACGACGTCAATCTGCGCGACTTCGAAGGACGCAGCGCGCTCCTGCTCGGCAAGGCGAAGGACAACAACGGCTCGTGTGCGATCGGCCCTTTCCTGCGGCTTTTCGACGAAACTTTCTCGATCGATGATGTACGCCGCGCGACGGTCGATTTGCGTGTCGAGGGCAGCGACGGTTTTGTCTTGCGAGGCACGAGTTCGATGGACCAGATCACACGGGACCCGCTCGATCTAGTTTCGCAGGCAATCAGTCCGACTCACCAATACCCCGATGGCGCCATGCTGTTCCTCGGCACGCTCTTTGCCCCGATCGAAGACCGCGACGCCGCTGGGGCCGGCTTCACACACAAGCTGGGCGATATCGTGAAGATTTCGAGCAAGCAACTCGGCACGCTGGTCAACCGGGTCAACCACAGTGATCGCATCGAGCCCTGGACCTTCGGAGTGCGCGCGCTGATGGCGAATCTTGCTGCGCGAGGATTACTCGGCGCAGCACTTCTCTGATCAGACACGAATCCGCACTCACAGACCCATAACGGACCACTGTACCCGGCTTCCCAAGGAGACAGATGACATGCGGACCCAACACGTTATGCAAGAACCCTTAGAAAGCGCAGTGCGCAGCGTGCAAGGCGCGTTTGCGGCTCGCGCCTTCCCTCGCGCTGATGTTCGCGCTATCGATGCTTGACCGGTCGAACGTCGGATTCGTGAAACAAGCCCTTTGGGGGCCGGGGTCTTTTTCATCGGCTATGCCATGTTCGAGATCCCGAGCAATCTGATGCTGCATCGGGTGGGTGCAAAGCTCCAGCTGAGCCGGATCATGGTCACTTGGTGGCTTCTTGCATCCACGGGCCGACCCCGAAGCGTCCATGCGCCCGGAAGGCGACGCCTCGCCAGGTACATGCAGACACGCTGCATAGAATTCAACCGGAACTTCACATGACCATTCTCGGACATCATTACATTGGCGGACGACGCAGCGCTTGCGCATCGAACAAGCCGCTCTTCAGCCTGGATGCCGTAACAGACGAGCGCCACGCTGTCAGTTTTTTTGAAGCGTCGGGTGCCGAAGTCCTGGCGGCGGCGAGAGCGGCGCACGACGCGTTTCCCGCTTATCGCAACCTTCGCCCTGCGAAGCGCGCTGCTTTTCTCGAGGCAATCGCCGACGAAATCGACGCGCTCGATGCGTCGTTCATCGCCGAAGCAAGCCGTGAGACCGCGCTGCCCGAGGCGCGCCTGGAAGGCGAGCGCAAGCGCACAAGCGGCCAGTTGCGGCTCTTCGCCGCGACGGTGCGCCGGGGCGACTTCCACGGTGCGCGGATCGATCGCGCACAACCGGAGCGCAAACCGTCGCCACGTCCCGACTTGCGGCAATATCGGATCGGTGTTGGCCCGGTGGCGGTATTCGGCGCAAGCAATTTCCCGATCGCATTCTCCGTGGCCGGCGGCGACACGGCCTCGGCGCTGGCAGCCGGATGTTCTGTCGTCGTGAAAGCGCATCCGGGCCATATGGTGACTGCCGAATACGTCGCCGATGCGATTGAACGCGCGATCGCGAAAACAGGCATGGCGGCCGGCACTTTCAACATGATCTACGGCACGGCCGCCGCTGGTGCCGCGCTCGTTCAGGCACCGGAGATCAGGGCGGTCGGCTTCACGGGCTCGCTGGCTGGCGGCCGCGCGCTGTTCGATCTGGCGCAAACCCGGCCGGAGCCGATTCCGGTTTTTGCTGAACTGTCCAGCGTGAACCCGGTGTTCGTCATGCCGTCCGCGTTGACCGAGCGCGGTGCGCAGATCGCTCGGGAATTGGCCGCTTCTGTCACGACCGGATGTGGTCAGCTCTGCACAAATCCGGGTCTCGTGCTCGGCGTTCGTTCGCCGGAATTCGACGCGTTCGTGTCGGACTTGCGCGAGGCATTCGAACAGGCTTTGCCGCAGGCGATGCTCGGAGCTGGAATTCGCGACAACTTCCGTCATGGCCTCGCCAGACTGCGCGCGATTAAGGGCGTCGAGGTGCTCGTGGCCGTGGAACTCGATGGGCGTTTCGGCGGCCATCTCCTGAAAGCCGACCGGCGCGCTTTGTTTGAGGATGCGGCACTGGAAGAGGAAGTATTCGGCCCGTCGACGATCATCGTCGAACTGGATTCCGAAGCGGACTTCCATGCATTTGCCAGAACCATGCGCGGGCAGCTGACTGCAACCGTGCTGGCGAGCGAAACGGACATGGAACGAAACGCCGGCCTCATCGCGTTGCTGGAAGAAAAGGTCGGGCGTCTCCTGTTCAATGCTTATCCAACGGGAGTGGAAGTCAGCGACGCCATCGTTCACGGCGGTCCGTACCCGGCAACCACCGATGCGCGCGGCACGTCCGTTGGCAGCGTGGCGATCGAGCGCTTCCTGCGACCCGTGTGCTATCAAGGCTATCCCGACGCAAATCTGCCGCTCGCCTTGCAGGACGCGAACCCGTTGAATCTGATTCGCCTGATCGACGGCGTTCCGACGCGCGAGGCAGTGCGCGCGGCGCAGATCGCGGAGGCCACATCATGATGTTTGAGGCTGAAAACGCAGTTACCGATACCTCGGCAATCCTGGGGCCGATCGTCCAACTGCATCCGGATGACGATGTCGTCATCGCGCGGCATCAGCTTGTCGCGGGCATGCGTATTGGCAGCGGTCTTGCGGTACGCGGATTGATCCCGGCGGGTCACAAGCTTGCCGTCCACGGTATCGAAACGGGCGCGCCAGTACGGCGCTATGGGCAGATCATCGGCTTTGCGACGCGCGCTATCGAAGCCGGCGAGCACGTCCACACGCATAACCTCTCGATGGGCAGCTTCGATCGCGACTACGCATTCGGCGCAGACGCGAAGGCCGCGCCGACGGTCGCGGCAGCGGCACAGTTCATGGGCATCGTGCGCGCCGACGGACGTGTCGCGACGCGCAACTACATCGGCATTCTGACGTCGGTCAATTGCTCCGCGACGGCGGCCCGCGCCATCGCCGATTACTTTCGTCGCGATATCCATCCGGGAGCGCTGGCTGACTATCCCAACGTCGACGGCGTGATCGCGCTGACGCACGGTCAAGGCTGCGCGATCGACTCCGAAGGTGAAGCGCTGGAAATGATCCGGCGCACTCTCGGCGGTTACGCGCGACATCCCAATTTCGCTGGCGTACTGATCGTCGGGCTGGGTTGCGAAACCAATCAGATCGACCGGCTTGTGCAAAGCCAGGGTCTTACGCCCGGCGCGGCGCTGAAGACGATGACCATTCAGGCGACCGGCGGCACGGCGCGCACGGTAGCGGCGGGCATCGAAGCGGTCAAGGCCATGCTCGTGGAAGCGAACAACGTACGGCGCGAGCCGGTCGATGCGAAGCACCTGATGATCGGCTTGCAATGCGGTGGCTCAGACGGCTACTCGGGCATCACGGCAAATCCGGCACTCGGCGCGGCAGTCGATCGTCTGGTCGCGCATGGTGGAACGGCGATTCTCTCCGAAACCCCCGAGGTCTACGGCGCCGAACATCTATTGACGCGACGGGCCGTGTCACGTGAAGTCGGCGAAAAGCTCATCGAACGGATTCACTGGTGGGAAGCCTACTGTGCGCGCATGAATGCCGATCTGAACAACAATCCATCGGCTGGGAACAAGGCTGGCGGGCTGACAACGATCCTCGAAAAGTCGCTCGGCGCGGTCGCGAAAGGCGGCACAACCAATCTCGTCGACGTGTACCGGTACGCCGAATTGGTCCGTGCACACGGTCTCGTCTTCATGGATACGCCGGGCTACGATCCGGTTTCGGCGACCGGGCAGGTCGCGGGTGGGGCAAACCTGATCTGCTTTACGACCGGTCGCGGCTCCGCCTATGGTTGCGCGCCGTCGCCGTCGTTGAAACTGGGAACCAATACCGCTTTGTGGCAACGCCAGGAAGAGGATATCGACCTGAATTGCGGGTCGATTCTTGACGGCGAGCGAACGGTCGAAGAACTGGGTGAAGAGATCTTCCAACTCATGCTTGCGACCGCGTCAGGCCATGCGTCGAAGAGCGAGATCCACGGATACGGCCAGAACGAATTCGTGCCGTGGCAGATAGGCGCCATCACATAAGGCGGTATTAGTGTGTCCCTTGACTGAGTATCGGATCTGCCCATCACGCCACGTTCACCCGCCCCGAATGGAATAGAGCGGTGCGACGGCACGTTCACCTGTCGTGATGGCGCGGTGCGCCGCGCATTTCCCCCTCTATGGATGGGTCGCTGGCCAAGAAGGAGCACTACACCGAGCACGTCGACCTTGCTGCCCGCGGGACGGGTCTTGTTGCTACGGCGTTCGACGGAAGCGCCCAGGGCGGAAGACCGGAAAACGGATAGAGCAAGTCGACGAGAACCCTCACGTTTTCGACCCGGAAGCCGCATCTGGAAAAGTTCGTGCGACGTCGTCCCCCACCACACACCGCTCGAAGTGCTGGCGGACGGATTTGGCAAAGGTGGCCACACCCTGGAGTGTCATCGAAAGCAGCGACGGAAAACGCCCGTGAGCAGACGAGCGGCACCTCTGTTCCGGTTAGCCTTGGACAAGAAGCCGTCGGCACGGATCATGACCGCTTCGAGGGCATACGACTCATGGCAAAGCCCGTAGGAAAATCAACGCTGGTCGCGTCCACCGGAGACCAAGATGAAAACAGCCAGACTATTGACCCGATTTCGACGACGTCGACCCGCTCGCACAGCGACGAAGTGCAGCGAGCCGGCAGTCAGTCTGGCGTTTGGCGCACGAAACTTTTAAGTGGTGGGTCACTTATATCAATGTCCGTATATGTACGTTAATTTTCATCACTTCGCGGTTTATGATAGTAAGCTGTGCTTTGTTCGCCCCCTCACCCGGCGCTCCATGGCGTCTTGCAGCGCGTGTATTCGAGTTGATAGAGCGTGGAGTTGGGAGTAGCTGCGCCCCCCCCGGGCAAAGCCGCCAGTCCGGCAGCGAAACTGTCCGCCGCTGAACGGACGCGGTCAACGCGGCATCCTTCAATCAAGACGATCCATCTCGGCACTTGGGTGCCTTCAGAACGTGCCCGCTTCTCCGCTGTCTCTACCTTGCTGACTACCTCATCGGCCAGGCAAAGGTGGACTCCAGTGATGCCCGCCATGTCGACAAGCAGTGGCAGGACGTGCTGACGCAGACCTTTCACGACTTCCGTGCGCGCCGTCGAAGGCACGTCGAAACGCACCGTCACAAGATAGGCGCCCTGTCCGGCACCGTCTGAATATGCTACATGGCAGATCGAGCGGGCTACGCTACGAAACGAGGGGACGACCTGCTTTGTCCACGGCGTCGGCGAATTTAGCCGGAGGAGATAGTCTTGCGCGCCGAGCACCTCCACGGTGTCGGCTTCATAGAGATTGAAGTACTCGGGACCCGCATCCAGCGCAATGTAGCGCCGCCCGCGCCTGAACCCGGGAATCCCCGCACGTTCGGGCATATGCTCACGGTTGTGCCACTCGTAGAATTCATCCTTCGCTTCCGGCAGCAGATCATGCCAAATCGCGACTACGCCTGTTCCAGCAAGGCTCATATCTTTTCCTTTTTGCAGGTGGAGTTGTCTTAGAGGTCAGTTCAAAAAGGCCGCTCCGTACGCCTGAAGATGTTCCAGCAGACGAGGGCGCAGCTGAGTTTCAAGAACGCTTCGTGAATGTTTGCTCGGCGATCGAAGCGAATACGAAGACGACGGAAGCTGTGGAGCCACGAGTGAGTCCGTTCAACCACCCAGCGGAATTTGCCCAGACCGCTGCCATGTTCAGTGCGACGCTTCGCGATCACCGGCTTGATACCGCGCTCGCGCAGTCGCTGACGATGCGAGTCGGAATCGTAGCCACGATCAGCATAGACGACCTTGGGCTTCTGAAGCGGCCGACCGCGTACGCCGCGAATAGGCGGAATCGCATCGACGAGCGGCAGCAACTGGGTGACGTCGTTTCGGTTCGCGCCAGTCAGGATCGCGCTGATGGGAACGCCGTTTGCGTCGACGAGGATGTGGTGCTTGGAACCGGGTCGCGCGCGATCCGTGGGGTTCGGGCCAGTTTTTCGCCCGCCCCAACGGCCCGTATCGACGAGGAATCGACGGCAGCGTGTGAGAGGTCGATCTGGCCAACCTCGCGCAGCTTGTCGAGCAGCAGTTCGTGCAGCCGGTCCCACACACCAGCCTTCTGCCAGTCGTGCAGTCGTCGCCAGCAGGTTGCGCCGGAGCCAAAGCCCAATCTGGTCGGCAGGTGGTTCCATCGCAGACCTGTCTTCAACACGAACAAGATGCCATTCAGCGCCGCCCGATCCGACACGCGTGGGCGACCAGGATGCTTCTTGCGCCGCGGCTTGGGCGGCGGCAATAACGGTTCGATCAGTATCCACAACTCGTCATCAATAACCGGCGGTTCCATCCCTTGGGTTCCGTTGTTGAGGCAACCAAGGTTAACAGCTTGCTGGGAAAGTAAACAGCCCCCTCACGGGTTTTTGAACTGGCCTCTTATCGTGCCGACGGGTACTCGCCACGGCTCCACGCCGCGCCAAGCGATTCCGAATACTGCGCAATCTTCTGCGTTTGCTCGCCAAGTCCGCTACCGCCGAGGGTCATCGTATCGCCCGCTTTCAGAAAGACAGGCGGCTTTTGACCGAGGCCTACGCCGGGGGGAGTTCCGGTGATAATGACGTCGCCAGCCATGAGTGGCATGAAGCGGCTGAGATACGCCACAATATGCGCGACGTTGAAGATCATCGTGCGTGTGTTGCCAGTCTGACGACGTGTGCCGTTGACCTCGAGCCACAAGTCGAGTACCTGCGGGTCGGGGACTTCATCACGCGTCACGAGCCACGGGCCGAGCGGCGCGAAGGAGAAGCTGCTTTTGCCCTTGGTCCACTGGCCTTCACGTTCGAGCTGATATGCGCGCTCTGAAACGTCATTGGCAAGGCAGTAACCCGCCACATGATCCAGCGCGGTTGCTTCGTCGATCTGCCAGGCGGGTGTGCCGATCACCACGCCTAATTCAACCTCCCAATCCAGCTTCTGTGCGTCTAGCGGCAGGATGATCGGATCGTTCGGACCGCTGATCGAACCCGTATGTTTGTTGAACACGACGGGTTCCCGAGGGATCGGCGTGTCGGTTTCGGCGGCATGATCCGAGTAATTCAGACCAATGCAGACAAGGTTGCGGACGTTGCCAACACAAGCGCCAAGCCGCGTGCCCGCCTCCACGACAGGGAGGCTGTTGAAGTCGAGTCGGCGCAGCTTTGCCAAGGTGGCTGGCGAAACGGTTGTTCCATCGATGTCATCGGCGATGCCGCTGAGGTCGCGGATTGCACCGCTCGAGTCAAGGACACCGGGACGCTCTTGGCCAGGGTTGCCAAAACGGACGAGACGCATCAAGTACTCCTATTTAGACAGGAAAAACGAATGGACAGCGTGCCAAGCGCACCAAATCCGATGTGCAACTGACGACCAAGCGGCAACTCGAGCACGCCCGCGTAGGAGCCCGTTATCACAGCCTGGCCGGCTTGCAGTCCGAGGCCGCGTTCGCGGAGAAAATTGGCTAGCCACACAATCGGCGAGAGGACATTGCCATCAGGGTGCCGGCCATCATGACTTACCGGGGCTTCATCGGCGGCGGTCAGACTGATGGTGAATTCGGCCGGAAAATCTTCCGGCGTCGCGCCCTCGACGAACTCAACGCGCGGTCCGATGACGAGCCCGGCATTGAACAAACCGTCCGCCAGCAATTCAGGAAATGTTAGGGAAGCCGGGTGCGAGTAACGACTGCCGAGCAATTCGAGCGCGAGGTGGACGTCACCTAAAGCATCGAGCACCTCGGCTTCGCTGTATGCGTACCTGCGAGGCGGCAGGTCGCGCTTCAGAAAACAGGCGAGTTCGGGCTCTGCCTTCACGGTAGACTGCACCGAGCCGGCGCTGAAGCTGCATTCGACGGAGCGGTATATCGAATCCGCGTAGATCGGCGCGGCGATGACCTTGCCCGCCGGCGGCAGCGCGCATTTCCATGCGCCGGTTCTGCGCCCAAGAACATCACTCACCTTTCGCTGGATCGCGAAGCCCTCGTCAAGCGTTGAAGGCCGCAGTTCGACGGGGAGGCGCTCCACCTGCGTGCCTTGACGGCGCGCTGCGACGAGAATGCTTGCTGCCTTTTCATGCCACAAGGCCACTCGCTGAGAAGCATGAACTGCATCCGGCATCTCAGGCCGCCTCGTTGACGTGTCCATCGACGCTCTGTCGCGGCCAGACGGCTCCCAACTTCGCGGATGCTTCGCGCAGTAGCGCGTAAAAGGCGTCGTAGCGCTCCGGCGGTATGCGTAAGACCGGCCCAGCAATGCTCATCGTCCCGACTACCGCCCCATCAGTCAGCGAGCGCACGATCACGGCCAGAGCGACGACACCTGGCTCCGCCTCCTCGACCACCAGACCATAGCCGCGCTGCCTCGTCAGTTCGAGCTCCGGCATCAATTGGTCGACACTAGTGATCGCCTTCGATGTCCCCGCGCCGTTGGGCTTGCCGAGCCCTCCACGCAATGCGTACCCGATTGCTTCGTCGTTTGACATTGCCGCCAACCACGCCTTTCCGACTGATGTGGCATGCAATGCGATGGGGCTATGCATGGACGGCGAATACATGAGACCGGGCGCCGCGCCCTGAGACGCAGCGAGCCACGCGAGTGTCCCTTCATTGACCACCGTCAGCCGCACTAGCTCGTGGCACTGCGCTGCGACTTCGTCGAGGATTGGCTGCACCAGGCCCGGCAGACCAAGCCCATGCAGGTATCGCTGACCGAGCAAAGAAAGCTTCAAGGTCAAGCGGTACTGAGAAGTCTGTTGGTCTTGTTCAGCCCAGCCCTGCTCGCACAGCTGCGCAAGCACTCGATGGGCGGGGCCTTTCTCCAGCTCGAGTTCAGCGGCGATATCGGACATACGCATCCAGCGCGCCTCCCGTGCGAGCAACTCGATGGCCTGAAGCGAACGGTCAACTGCTCCCTTGACAACTCTCATGATGTAGGTAACATTGTTCTTAGTGGAACGATGTTACAACAATAAAGAATGAACGCCGAAAAGTCAATCCAAGACGGAGACAAGTCATGAGTGGAAGCACCCAGGTTGAGGCCCATCGTCAGCGCCAGTCGAAGATAGCCGCGGCCAGCGGCTGGATTGGTTCAGCACTTGAGTACTACGACTTCTTCATTTATGCGACCGCAGCGTCGTTGCTCTTTCCGCAGCTCTTCTTCCCCTCGCACAACCCGACGGTTGCCATCATCGCATCACTGGCGACCTTCGGTGTCGGCTACGTCGCCCGACCAATAGGCGCGATGGTGCTCGGCCATGTCGGCGACCGACACGGCCGGAAGACGGTGCTGATCTTCTGCATGTTCTTAATGGGTATTTCGACGATGGGCGTGGGACTCTTGCCCACGTATCAGCAGGTCGGCATCTGGGCTCCGGCCATGCTCGTCACCCTCCGGCTCATTCAAGGGTTCGCCGTCGCGGGAGAGGTCTCCGGCGCCAGTTCCATGATCCTCGAGCATGCACCGTTCGGCCGGCGTGGCTACTTTGCGAGCTTCACGCTCCAAGGGGTGCAAGCCGGGCAGCTCCTGGCGGCGGCGGTCTTCTTGCCCCTCGCGCATTTCATGTCGAAGGAACAGTTCGCTTCATGGGGATGGCGGATTCCATTCCTCCTCAGCTTTGTCGTTATCGTCATGGGTTACATCATTCGCCGCCGGGTCGCGGAAACCCCGGCTTTCTCCGCGGAGCAGGCTCACGGCGAAGTTCCTGCCTCGCCGGTCGTCGAGGTCCTCCGGGAGAGTTGGGGCGACGTCTTGCGCGTTGTCTGCATGGCACTCACCGCCGTAATCGCGCTTCTTGCCACGGTCTTCGGCGCCGCGTATGCGGTCCAGCCAGCCTACGGTATCGGCTTCCCTGTCGGCGTCTTTCTTTGGATTCCGGTTCTTGGCAACATCTGCTCGGTCATACTGATTCCCTTCGTCGGCAATCTCTCTGACAAAATTGGCCGCAGGCCGCCAGTTCTTGCAGGCGTACTCAGCGCCGGGCTGCTCTCGTTCGCATACCTGTACGCCATCAGCATCCATAATCTCTGGCTCTCGCTGATTCTTTCGGTGCTCATGTGGGGCATCGCCTACCAGGGCTTCAACGGTGTGTTCCCGAGCCTGTTCCCAGAACTGTTCCGGACGCGCGTGCGCGTGTCGGGAATGGCCATCGGACAGAACGTTGGAACGACGCTTTCAGCACTAACGCCGACGCTCTTTGTAGCCGTCGCGCCCCCCGGCTCTGCCAATATTCCGCTGAAGATCGGTTTTCTGACGTTCGGCATCTGTGTTGTCGCTGCGTTCGCCGCTTTCACTACGCGGGAGACGTATCGGATCCGCCTCAACGATCTTGGCGACCGCGATGCGGTCCCCGTACCTAAAGCCGAGTACGAGCGCTTGCGCGGCGAAGCGATGGCTGGAGCAATCAAAACTGCCCATGCGCAGAATCTCGCAAATCAGGTTCGCCCGTAGCCGCTCTGAGGCCCTACTCGTTGAGACCACTGTGTTGGTGCAACTTGGCAGAAACGATGCGGCCGCGGCGCATGCGAATACATTGACACCGCACAAGGGAATGCATATGCACAACGAAGACACACCCCGTTACGACGGCCCGCGCGAGCTCGCGCAATCTCTAAGCGCGTTTGCGCGCATCAGCGCGGCCGAGGCGCCGTGGAACCAGGAGGGCCTGCGCGCCGATTCTGAGTACCGCGACCTCGGACTCGCCGCGGTGACCAACGGTCGCATCGGGGCGAAGCACATTCGTGCGCTGAAGCCGTTCACCGATCCTACTGGCTGGCACTGGCACGACATGACTGCACACTACCTGTATGTGCTGCGCGGATCCGTGACGTTCCGTTTCGCCGGAGTCGAGGGCGACGTGACGCTTAACGCTGGTGACGGCCTGTCGCAGCCCGCCGGCGTGCCGCACAACGTGATATGGCGCTCCGACGACCTCGAGGTCATCGAGATCAACGAGCCCGCTGTCTACGGGACTTGGGATCTGGACGTACCGCCGGCGCCTTGGAAGTGATCGTCTACACCCCTAAGCCTTTCGAGTGTCATGACATCGCTTGTTCTCGGCACATCCGAAAGTCGCAGACGGCCCAAAACTGCAATGAACGCGTTGCGTCAAAGAGATGCGGTATTCGTCATCAAAGTGGCTCGGTCGGAGAATGTATGTATCCGACACGCCCTTGGTACGCCAAATTTCCGAGCAGTCAGGTAAGACTGCGCCTTCAGCCAACATCGAACACCACGCAGCAATGGATCCACATATCACAGGTAAAACGCGACTCTATGGATTAGTGGGCGATCCACTGACGGCAGCTAAGTCGCCACAATTGTTGAACCAGCTGTTTATCGAACAGCGCGCGGACGCGGCTTGCGTTCCATTCTGGGTCAAGGCGGAAAACCTGTCCGCATTCGTAAGCGGTGCACGAGCAATGGGCAATCTGTCCGGCATGCTGGTCACCATGCCTCACAAACAACGAATGCTCGCGTTTGTCGACGAACTACATCCCACTGCTCGTCAGGTCGGCGCGCTCAACGTCATCCGCTGCCAAGGAGATGGACGCTGGGTCGGCGCGATATTCGATGGCGTCGGCTGCGTTCTCGGGATGCAATGGGAAGGCCACCATCCAGCGAATAAGTCCGTGCTTCTCGTCGGCGCCGGAGGCGCAGGTAGTGCCATCGCATTTGCGGTCGCGTCTGCAGGCGCCAGCAAGCTAACCATTTCCGATGTTGATGAGCATCGGGCTCACGACCTTGCGGCATGCGTTGCTGCCGAAACCGGCTGCAACGCACGTTCGGGGCTACCCGATCCGTACGGCTTCGAAGTCGTTATCAATGCCACCCCGCTTGGCATGAAAGCGAACGATGTCATGCCGGTTGATCCGGAGCGGCTCGCGCCCGGCGCCATCGTGGTCGACATCATCAATGCGGCCGAGCCAACGCCGCTTCGACGCGCCGCGCACGCGCGCGGGTGCCGTACCCAGGACGGGGGTCCGATGCATCAAGGGCAGGCTGTCTATGCGCTCAGGTTTCTGGGATTCGATTACCGCCCCGATGGACGATCAGCACCAGAGGACGCCCCGCGATAAACGCCGAGTGGAACGCATGGCCGCCAAGTCAAAAGACATAGGGAAAGCGCCGAGGCAGACAGTTGCCACCGATTCGACCTCGAAGCACGAAGTCGTGAGAAATTTCAAAGGAGAACATGCATGAGAGTTGCTTTACTGGAGGTCAGCCATTGGCATGTCCCGCTCTATCTTGATGCGCTGGAGGCGCCCGGGATTGAAGTGGTTGCCGTGTCGGATGCAGAGCATGTCAAGGGCGAGGCAATTGCCGCACGATTCGGAAGCACGCTGTACTCGTCGGCCTATGAATTGCTCGAGCGCGAGGAAGTCGATTTTGCATTCGTGTTCGGGCGGCATTCTGAAATGCCGGCGCTCGCTGAGGCCGCGATCGCGCGTAACATTCCCTTCGCACTGGAGAAGCCGTGCGGTGTCAACATGTCGCAGGTCACCCGACTTCGCAAACTGACCGAGGAAGCCAATCTTTATTGCGCAGTGCCATTGATCTTCCGAATGAGCGAGTTGCTGAGCTCGCTCGAAGATGCGGAGGGGCGCATACCGTCGGACTTCAACTTCATGTCCTTCCGTTTCGTTGTGGGTCCGCCCAGTCGGTACGAAGCGGCCGGCGCCGGCTGGGCGCTCGATCCAGTGTATTCCGGAGGCGGATCGACAATCAACGTGGCGACTCACTTCATCGACCTGTTTAGATTGCTCACTGGCAAGGAGATCGCCCGAGTCTCTGCCACAATGAACTCAAGAACCCATCGGGGTGCCGTTGAGGACTATTCGCTGCTGACCATGCAAACCGAAGACGGCGTGATCGGCCTGGTGGAAACGGGATATAGCTTCCCCAGTACCCCCGACGAGCAGCGCGAATTCTCGTTCACTCTTGCATCCGATCGTATGTACGCGAAATCCGGCCCCGACCGAATCGAGATTCGGGAGAGAAACAACCTGTCTGCCGGAACGCGAAGCCGCCGCCTCCAGCTTGAGACTGACATTTACTACCCGTTGTTCGTCAAGCGGGTGCTCACGGAATGCCGTACTGGCGCAAGGCCAATCGCGTCATTGCGCGACGCAGAGCTCATGATGCAAGTCATGGACGCGGCCTACGTGTCAGCTCGCCAGGGGGGTGCGCTTCAGACTCTCGAGCCGATTTCTAAGTGACGTATCTGTCAGATCGCACGCTTATGCTGCAAACAAGACATTGCAATCCGGCCGACTATCCTGCGCCGCAGGAAGGCGACTGGATCGCGCGAGCTTTCCGTTTCAATACCGGCGAGGTAATGTCGGATGTGCGGCTACACTACCGAACCATCGGCGCCCCGTCCGGAGAGCCTGTCTTAGTCCTGCACGGCACGACGGACACCGGCGCCAGCATGCTGACACCTGGTTTCGCGAACCGACATGTGGCTGTCGGGTTGCTTGGGTTCTCTACGGCACGGCGACCAGGGTTAAGCAGCCTTTTGTCCGTCGTAACTTCGACGACGCTTCAGCAGCGCTCCATGGCATTTTGCGGCGCGTGTCCTCCAGTTGATAGCGCGCGGACCTGAGCGTAGCTTTGCCGACCCCGGGCAAAGCCGCGAGTCCGGCATTGAAAGCGTCCACCGCTGAACAGACGTTGGGTCACACCTGGACCCGCTCCATCGCCAGCGGCCTGTTCGCGCTCGGCACCGGCATCGTCCGATCAAAGAAAAGAAACGGAAAACGCGGAGGACGGCGCGTCGTAGCGGTGAACAGGCGCGAGAACGTAACGAAGGCCAACCCGGCGCGGCGGCCCAGCCCACGGTTTTCGGTGCACAAACCCCACCCCGAAGGCCTTCTCAAGGCCCTTAGTAAATCACAGGCCCGGTCGTGAACAGACACGACGGCGAAATCTCCGTCATGCCGAGGTCCGCCATAATGCGGATGCGCTCGCCGCAAAAGCCTTCGGTAACGCGTTGCAGCAGCACAACCTCATGTGCTCAGATAACGATCGACGGCCGCCTTCTTCTGTTCGGTCGAATACCTCGGCCGCGAACGAACATAGCCAGTCCGTAAATCATGACACTGTTCGTATTCGCGATGCCAGGATTTAAGAGGATTCTTTGTCGGGTATCTTCACCTGTGCAGTATTCGTTCTGGCGGCAATAGTGTGCGCAACATTCCGCTCCCAGCCGAAGTCTCACGCGGTGATGCAGTGAGGCTCACGGCGGCTGTCAACGTACTTGTCACGTCACTTCATACGGGCTGATTTAGTTCTTTCGGTTGCATGCGCTCCGGATTAAGCCACACTTCATCCTTCAATTTCCAGTTGCGCGTCGATGGGAACCAACGCCGTGGATTGCGCTGCCTGGCCTCTGCATACACGGCCTCATGTTGCGCAAGCACTGCGGTTGCCACGCCGTTATGGGGTCTGGCCGGGATAAGCGCTTATGCTCTGCAGCGCATAAGCGCGTACCTCGTTCATGCCAGTCTGCGGCAGCATGCCTACGAATACGCGCGATGACCGCCGCACGTGACTGTAGTCGCACGCTACAGTCCATGGCGAGTTCGGAAGACAACCCGCGTCATCCGGCGAGTCGGGTAATGGCTATTCGGCTGCCCGCTTGCTCGCGCAGACGAAATTTCTGGATCTTGCCTGTAGCGGTTTTCGGCAATTCACCGAAAATTACCCGACGCGGGCATTTGAAATGGGCCAGTTTCTCCCGGCAAAACAGGATTACGTCCTGCTCCGTTATGTCGGCGGCATCCGGCTTCAGTTCGATGAAGGCGCAAGGCGTCTCGCCCCATTTTTCGTCAGGCTGCGCGACCACGGCTGCGTTGAGTACGCCTGACATGCGATAGATAACTTCTTCCACTTCTACAGATGAGATGTTTTCTCCACCCGAGATGATGACGTCCTTCGAGCGGTCTGTGATCTGGATATAGCCGTCTGGATGAACGACAGCAAGATCGCCGGTATGAAACCAACCGCCGGAGAAAGCTTTTGCCGTTGCGTCGGCATTCTTCAGGTATCCCATCATCACCGTATTCCCGCGGACCAGAACTTCGCCGCAGGACTGGCTATCGGCCGGCACCGGTTCGAGCGTCGTAAGATCGGCGACCGCCATTTTCTCGAACGCTGCCGCACGTACACCTTGTCGCGCTTTCAATTTTCCTTGCTGCTCCGGCGGCAATGCATCCCACTCATCGTGCCATGCGCAGCTGACGGGCGTGCCGGAGATTTCGGTAATTCCAAACACGTGGCCGACATCGAAACCCATCGCGCCAACGGCCTCCAGAACTGCTGCCGGCGCGGGCGAGCCGGCGGTAAGGACGCGCACACGACGCGGCAGCGGCTGCCGTTCCGATTGCGGCATGCTCGCGATGCCTGCCAGAACGATGGGTGCCGCACAAAAATGATCGACGCCATGTTTCGCGATCGCCGAAAGAACATTGGCCGCATTGACCTTGCGCATGCATACGTGCGTTCCTGCCGCCGCAGTAATCGCCCATGTGAAGCACCAGCCGTTCGCATGGAACATGGGAAGCGTCCACAAATAAATCGGCGCACGAGGCAGAGGCCAGTTCGTCATCTGCAGAAGGCTCATCAGATACGTGCCGCGGTGGCTCGGAACGACGCCTTTCGGATCTCCGGTCGTGCCCGAGGTGTAGTTCAAGGCGATCGGCGTCCATTCGTCCACGGGGCCGCGGCCGCCAAATGCCGGGTCGCCGCTCGCCAGCAGCGACTCGTAATCGATTTCGCCGATGGCAGCGCCGTCAGGTGCTTCATGATCGTTGATGTCGACGAGGCGCGGCGGATTGGGGACTGACTGCAATGCTTTTTCGACCAGCGCAGCAAATTCGCGGTCCACCAGCAGGAGCTTGCATTCGCCGTGGCGCAGAATGAACGCGACACCGTCAGCATCGAGACGACAATTGATGGCGTTGAGCACGGCCCCCGAGAGCGGCACGCCGAAGTGGGCCTCGAGCATGGCTGGCGTATTCGGTGCGATGATCGACACGGTATCGCCCGGCTCGATCCCCAACTCAACGAGCGCCGACGCGAGCCGATAGCAACGCTCGCGAGTCGTCGCCCACGTCTGCCGGAATTCGCCATGAATGATCGCGGTCCGTTGCGGATAGACGTCGGCGGTTCGGTCGAGGAACGTCAATGGCGTCAACGGAACGTGGTTCGCCGGGTTCTTCTCAAGTCCTCGAGAGTAGGCGTTTGCACTCATGACTTTGTCTCCGTTCATTCATTATAGAAAGTGGTGAAATCCCTCACTGGGACACGGTCCGTCACCAGCGAATTCTCGATACAGTTGTGGTCGGCGTAACCTAGGCTCATTCCACAGACCAGCATCTGGTTGTCGGGAATCGACAGTTCGTCGGCGATGACGCGATGGAACTTGTTGAAAGCCGCCTGTGGGCAAGTGTCGAGGCCCCGTGCGCGAGCAGCAAGCATGACGCTTTGCAGAAACATGCCGGTATCCAGCAGACTTCCTTCACGCATGACCCGGTCCACTGTGAAAAACAGCCCGACCGGCGCATCGAAGAAGCGATAGTTGCGACCGTGCTGCACGTGCATTCGCTCCTTGTCACCCTTCTCGATGCCCAGCAACCCATACAGGTTCCAACCGACCTTGCGGCGGCGGTCCACATATGGCGCGATCCATTCGCGTGGATAGTAGTCGTAGGGCTCGTCAAGATCTGAACTGCGGGCCGGATCGTCATTGATGTCGTTGATGGCGGCGGACAGGCGGGACTTCGTCGCGCCTGTCACGACATGCACATGCCACGGCTGGATGTTGACACCCGTGGCGCTAAACCGCGCAACCTCCAGGATAGACTCGATTTCCTCGCGGGCAACGGGTGTGGGCAAGAAGGCACGGACGCTGCGCCGGCTGACGAGCGCCCAGTCGACGGCTCGACTTACGTCGATAAACGAGCTGAAAGGAGGAGGAGATAGACGGTCCATTTTTTTCCTGCATGTCGAGAATGTACTGCGGCGTGGGCGGTTTTTTTTCGAGTGAAGAACCTGCAAGACTGGCCCTCTTCGAACAAACGACGCTCGCCCATCAAGCAGCTTGCGATAGAGACCTCAGCGCCCTGCACTGCCCTGAACTTCGGCGACAGGCGCGCTGTCTTCGCGGTAGGAATCGGCACGCGCGTGATCGATCAGCGTCACGGCCATTGCTCCGATAAGGCCAGCCAGGCCGATTGCCATGAAGTTCTGTTCCAGCGGAAGCTTCAGGGAGACGAGCCAACCAATGAGCACGGGCGCCACGATCGCGCCGATCCGGCCCACGCCAGAAGCAAAGCCAACACCGGTAGAGCGGATCGCATGAGGATAGAAGCCGCCCGCGTAAGCATAGGCAAGCAACTGAGTACCGAGCGTCGATGCGCCCACAACAAACACAACGACAAACAACGACACTGTCGATTTCGTGTACCCCATCAGTGAGAGTGCAACCGTCCCCACGATGTAGAACCCGATCAGCACCCGCTTGATATTGATCCTGTCGCCCAGCCAGCCGCCGAGGATCGCACCTGCGATGGCGCCGACATTGAAGACGATCACGAAGTTCAAAGCTGAACCCAGGCTATATCCAGCCATTGCCATTAGCTTGGTCAACCAGGAGCTCAGTGCGTACACCATGAAAAGGCCCGTCATGAATGCGACCCACATCATCGTAGTGCTGAAAGCCAGCCCGTCCCGGAAGAGTTGTCGCACCGAAGGGTGCTTGCTTTTGTCCGACGAAGGTCCTGCAAACTGCTCCTGACCACTCAGCGGATAGTCGGGCGCCAGGCGCTTCACGAGCGTGCGCAGCTCGTTGTGTCGGCCGCTTTTGACCAGAAAGGTCATCGAATGAGGCATCGTTTTAATGATGAACGGAATCAACAGGACGGGCAGGCCCGCGGCAAAAAAGACGGATTGCCAGCCATAGGTGCCGATAAGCTGTTTTGCCGTCAGCGCCACCAGAATGCTGCCAATCGAATACCCCGCGAAGACGAGCGTCACCAATCGCGTGCGCAAGGCGTTGGGAGAGAACTCCGCCATCTGCGCGGTGACAATCGGTAAAACGCCTCCAATGCCGAGGCCCGCAATGAATCTGGTTACGCTGAAACTGAGGGGATCGTTCGTCAGCCCCGCGGCGGCGGTGAAAAGACTGAACAGTGCTACACAAACGCAGATCATCATGGGCCGGCCGAAACGGTCAGCCAGCGTCCCAAGGAAAATAGCGCCAAGCATGACGCCAAAAAGAGCCGATGCGGCCATGATGCCGGCACTCGTCGCGTCGATGCGCATGCCCTTCATGATCGAGGGGAGCGCTGCACCGACTATGGCGAGATCGTAGCCGTCAACTATCAGCATCAACATGCACCAGAACAGGACCAGCCTGTGCAAACCATTGAATCTGGCCTGGCCCGCGAGTGAATGAACATCAATCTGGTTCATGTTTGTCTCCTTTGATTTGACGTCGTGAGCGAAGCCCACGCAGGCGCTAATGGCGTCGTCGATAACATGGCCTCGTCGCGCCCTAATCGTCTGTCGCCGCTGTGCGGTAAGCAGTGTCAGGCTGAGGCTGCTGGCAGTCCATGTCCATTAACGTCAAGATGGGTGAGGTCGCCGAACACCTGGGCGGTATTGCGCCACTGGCGGCAGACTGCATGCCCTTGCGCTTCGGCGATGAGATGCCGCGTTGCATCTGGCAGGAATGTATGCGCCCAGCCGCGGCAGCACTCGCGGTGCCGGACGTAACCTGACCGCCCGGCACCGCGGGTAGCCCGCAGAGCCAACTCAATTAGTTCGAGCACACGAAGCTGGCTGCAAGATTCTGGTCGCCACCGATGAATTTGGGCCACTGTGGGTATTCGCACATTGGCCGCGTGCGTCCAGCTGTTGGCGGAGTCAGGTCGGTGATAATCAGATCTTTGGGCTCGATCCCTTTCGTCACCCAGTTGTCCAATGCCGTCAGACCATCATATGAACCATTGAATTGTCCGCCGAGACCGTGCGCCGCGCCCGGCACCAGATAAAACTTCAGAAATTGACTAAGTGGCCGCTGCCCGAACCGGGACACCAGCCCGTTGTAGTAATCAATCGACAATTGCGCCGGAATGAACTGGTCGGATTGCCCGTGCTGGAGAATGATCTTGCCGCCGCGGCTCTGGAATTGACTCAAGTCGGTGCTGGTGCTGTCCATGAGTGCGCTCACCGTCTGCACGCGCGAGGTTAATGATCCCGGGTTGGCGGGATTAAAATTCAGAATGCTCAAGCCGGGGTCGCGAGCGACCGCAAACCGGAGCATGTCGTTTGAAAACGTGTAATAAAACGCGCTCTCGCCGGCCACCCCAGGTTCAATTACCGCATCTGCGGCTGACGCGCCCCAAGCCAGGCCGGTCGACCAGAAGTCCGCCCCGGCGAACGCGTTATATGCTGGAAATGTCTGTATTCCGTTTGCCAGATTGAATCTAAAGTCAAGCGGTGTGCCAGCGGTGGTTAGGGTATTAATTTGTGCGTCTGACAAGCAACTGTCACCGGTGTCGCCCCCGCCGGCGCAGCGAATCACGGTTGGATCGAACACGCATGCTGCAGGGTTACTGATAATGCCGTCAGCGACGCCATCCAGAGCGTCGCATTGCTTCATGACGGCTGCGAGAACGGCCTTGCCTTTCGCAGGCGTGACGTATCCTCCGGGTGCCAGCAGAGATTGCGAGATCCTGCCCATCTGGAGCCATAGTCCTGTTATTCCTGAAGCGGGAAAGGTCGAAATGATACCGTCGTAGTCTTGCGGGAACCGTTGTGCCGCAATCAAACCTTGTCGTCCTCCGCTCGAACCACCAATAAAATAACTGTGCGCGAAGTCCGAGCCATATCGTGCCTTTGCGATGTAGGCTGCGAAGTCATGGGTCTTCTTGATGTGGTCGCCTGCGTAGTTGGCGAGTGCCTCATCGTTTGCTGCGAAGGAACCGTCCAGGGCGGTTCCCTCATGCCCACTGTCACTCCCGACAGTCACATAACCTCTGCGCAACGGCGTACTGACGCCTGCGGGCTCTGCCCCGACTAAGAACCCGTCAGCGGGTGAGCCCTCGGTATTGGCGATGGTGCCGTCAAATCCCCCGCCACCAAAGTGAACAGTTTTTCCGTTAAAGTCAGTCGGAAGATCCACTTCCGCCCGGATATCGGGCGCATTGAAGTCCACCGGATGAATACTTCCGAGCACTTTGCAGTACTCGCCATTGTTGTTGCCGGAATCGGTATCTGCAACGAGCGTCGCGGACACGACCGTGGCACCGGTCGTCGGCAATCCGATCGAGCCGGCGGGGACAGTCATACCAGCCAACGCACTGCACCTGGCCGCTGGCGTCACGGCTGCGGCGTTTGCCGGTGTGGTGTCATTGCCGCCACAGCCAGATACGCCAACAGCTGATGCTGCGAATAAAGCACTCACAATTGCCGAGCTTCGGCGGCTACTTAACCGGGTTCTCATTCTCGTCTCCGCATATTTTTTGCTACCGCAATGAGTTGCTCATCGACGGAAAACTTTCTTTTCTCGCCGCTGAGTAGGTGACGCGTTGGCGAGAAGACCGCTGTCAAATAAGCGATAAAGCTTCATTTATTCGGCAGCGGCGATCAGATGCGAGGCTCTCGCGGAACCAACTCCGCTTATTCCGCGCAACCGGGCGCGAGGCTTGTTCTGATTTGCCGAACGCGACTGCAGTGTCAGCCTGGTTGGGACACCAATCCATGTCCGCCGACCTCAGTTTGTATGACGTGTATGGGCACGCTGCGCTTTCGTTGCGCTTCGTGCCCGGCCCGCTCATCGCCCCGAGAACCAGGTGAGCGTCAGTTGGATGGCGCTTCGGTCTCGCCTGTCTGTCTGTCTGCGGTTCATTCGGTTGCACGGTTGTGCATTGAACCTGCAGTCATGGGTTTGCGCGACGCGTGGGTGGGAGAGGAGGAACCTTTCGACCGTTCAGACGTGCAAGCACATCTGAGCGCGCCAACTGTGCCATGACAACGCTGCAACTTCTAACGTCAAGAGTTCGCCCTGCCATGGCGGTACATTCCCGGACTGGCGCCCGTCCACTTCCTGAAGGCCCTGTGGAAAGCGCTAGTTTCCTGAAATCCAGTCCGTGCAGCGACTTCGGCGACCGTGAGAGAGCTGCTGGAAAACAACTCGATGGCGATGTCACGGCGCAATTCGTCTTTCAGTTGCCGGTAGTTCGTGCCTTCGGCCAGCAGGCGGCGTTGCAGCGTGGCCGCGGACAGATTCAGTAAGCGCGATAGTGCGTCGAGGTCAGGCCAGTCGTCGGGAGCCTCGTTTCTGAGTCGGCGTCTTACCAGGGCCGTAGTGCTGGATTCGTTGCGATATTTGACCAGGATATTGGCTGGTGCGTTGCGCAGAAATGCACGCAGGCTCGCTTCCGTCTCGGACAGTTTCAGGTCGAGGAAACTGCGATCGAACCGGATCAGGGTCTCCTCTGCGGAGAACGTCACATCCTCGCAGAAGCGCATACGGTAGTCGCTGTCATCGATTGGCGCCGAAGCGCGAAACCTCATCTCGATTAGCGGAATCCGTCTGCGTGCGAGCCAGCACGCAAGGCCGTGCACGAGGATGAACCAGGTCCCGTAGGCAAAGAGGCGGCGCGTCCGCCCATCGTCATGCAGGATGATCAGTGCATGCTCGCCTTCGCAGCGCAACTCCCCATGAATGTCGTCGAGAACCGCACGCAGGAACTTCAGCATGCGACGCAGCGCGTGTTCCAGATTGTCGGCATGCAGCACGGCGTGACACATCAGAGCGTAACTGCCCCGCCGCAGCGCGTGGCTGTCGAGACCAAAGAACTCATCGTCCATCAAGTCGGCCAGAGCCGCCCACAGGCGCGAAAAGGCTAACGCCGGCACTCGGGCTCTCGGCGCATTCAACAATTCTGCCGCGATTCCAGCGTGCTGGAGAACGGCCGGCACATCGAGATTACGTTGTGTGGCAACGAGAATAGCTTCACGTACCAGGCCGATAGAGGTTGTGCCCTTGTCTTGAGCGTCATTCATGGTCAGGGTCCACCCACAGAAAGTGCACTGATGTTAATCGCTGCCGCGCGCAAGTGAAACCTGGTACGACTGGGCACGAGCAGTCATCGGCCGAGGAACGCCGGCGTGCGACGCAATCCCCGCACGATATGTCCGAAAGGCGCACGCATGAAGAGGTCTATGGGCATGGGCGTACTTTCGCGTGCCGCTTACCATGACCAGCCAGTTGATCATCGCGAACATGGCTTTGTCGGCCGGGGTCATGCAGCGTGCCGGTCGCATCACATGACCGTCCAACGGGATGCATGGCCCCGGCATTCAGTGCTCACAGCGAAGCACGGGCCCGGTGCCTTGCGCGTCAGGGTGGTCACTTCCGGGAGACAGAAGTGCAGATTCGAGGGAAAGGTTTCGTCGTCACAGGTGGCGGCTCAGGGCTCGGCGCAGCCACGGCGCGCCGTCTGGTGGCGGGCGGCGCTCGCGTGCTGCTCGTAGATTTGAACCAGGAAGCCGGTATTGCGGTGGCGGTGGAACTGGGCCGCAATGCCCACTTCGTCAAGGCTGACATATCCGACTCAGCGAGCGCGGAGAGTGCGTTGGCTACGTTCCGCGACACCTTCGGCCCACTCCATGGCCTGATCAATTGCGCAGGCGTTGCCCCCGCCGAGAAAGTGCTCGGGCGCGAAGGCCCGCACCAGCTGGAGAGTTTCGCGCGCACCGTTCAGATCAACCTGATTGGTGCCTTCAACATGGTACGGCTGGCCGCAGCCTGCATGGCCGGGAACATGCCCGAGTCCGATGGCGAGCGCGGGGTCATCATCAATACCGCTTCAGTCGCGGCCTTTGACGGCCAGATCGGGCAAGCAGGCTACGCTGCCTCCAAAGGCGGAGTCGTGGCAATGACGCTGCCTGTCGCGCGGGAATTGGCCCGCCATGGCATTCGCGTGCTCGCCGTCGCGCCCGGAATCATGGAGACGCCGATGCTCAAAGGCATGCCCGCCGAAGTACAAGACGCCCTTGGGAAAATGGTCCCCTTTCCCGCGCGCCTTGGTCGGCCAGAAGAATTCGCGGGACTTGTGCTGCACATCCTCGAAAACACCTACCTCAACGGCGAGGTGATTCGCCTTGACGGCGCCATCCGTATGGCGGCCAAGTGAACTCAGCGCCTGGAGTGCGCATCGTTATGCTGCCGCCGCCTTGCTTCGGTCCGCCGAGGCGCCGAATCCCGATCGGTTCAGAGGATTCATCCGCGATGACACTTTCCTCACCCCTTGCAACGCCGCCACGAAGCGGCGGATGGAGACTCGCATGCCTGCTTCTTCGATTTCCAACGATCCCGTCGTGATCGTCGCTGCTGCCCGTACGCCACTGAGTGGTTTCCAGGGCAGCTTCGCTTCACTGACAGCGCCTCTCCTGGGCGCCAACGCCATCCGGGCCGCAGTGCAACGAGCCGGGCTGCAACTCGATGCCGTAGATGAGGTGCTCATGGGCTGTGTGCTGCCCGCAGGCCTCGGCCAGGCGCCCGCGCGCCAAGCGTCGCTTGGAGCGGGTTTGCCGGTATCAGCGGGCTGCACCACGATCAACAAGGTCTGCGGCTCGGGTATGAAGGCAACGATGCTGGCGCACGATCTGCTGCTGGGCGGGAGTCAACAGGTGATCGTGGCGGGCGGCATGGAGTCCATGAGCAACGCGCCCTACCTGTTGCCCAAGGCCCGCTCGGGTCAGCGCCTGGGACACGGTCAGGTGCTGGACCACATGTTCTTCGACGGCCTGGAGGATCACTATAGCCCCGCTTCCGACGGCCGCCTCATGGGCACCTTCGCCGAGGACTGCGCGCGCCACTTCGATTTCACGCGCGAGGCGCAAGACGCGTTTGCTTCGACCTCCACGCTGCGCGCGCAGCAGGCGCAGCGCAACGGCTTGTTCCGGTGGGAGATTGCGCCAGTGGCCGTGCCGGGTCGCAACGGCGAGATACTCGTCGACGAGGACGAGGCGCCCGCGAAGGCGCAACTGGACAAGATCCCGAAGCTCAAACCCGCCTTTGGAAAGGACGGCACAGTCACGGCGGCGAACTCCAGTTCCATCTCCGACGGTGCAGCGGCCCTGGTTCTCATGCGCCAGTCGACCGCACGCGAGCGTGGCTTATCGCCGCTAGCCGTTATCCACGGACACGCCACACACTCTCAGGAGCCGGCCTGGTTCACCACTGCGCCCGTGGGTGCCATCCAGAAGCTGCTAGCCAAGGTGGGGTGGCAGGCGAGCGATGTCGACCTCTGGGAAATCAACGAGGCATTCGCCGTGGTAGCCATGGCCGCGATGCGCGAGCTGACACTTTCGCATGAGCGCGTGAACGTGCATGGCGGTGCTTGTGCGCTGGGTCATCCGATCGGCGCGACGGGCGCGCGCCTCATCGTGACGCTGCTCGGTGCACTCCGGCAGCGCGGCGAGAGGCGAGGCGTGGCGAGTCTGTGCATCGGTGGCGGCGAGGCCACGGCGCTGGCAATTGAGATGGTCTGAGCAACATCAACGGCGCTTGTAGCAAGGTTTCGTCGCCCGGGCGAGGCTCGTCCAACCCGCGCCCCAGAGCAAGCCTACACGAGGGCCTGACGCACCGTTGTCGCCCCCCTATTCCGCGCCACTTGAATGTCAGAAAAAGAATTTTCTGAAGCATGAAAGCCACTGTCACATCAGTTCCGAATGGACGGTCATAATCATTTCCTTTGCTTTTCGCTGGAAGCCACGGCTTCGCAGCGTTGATCTGGTGAGTGAGGTCAGGCGGCCGGCAAGCCTGGATCGATGCCGGTCATGGCGATGGAGACGTCCCAGAGCCGCTTCGCGAGCGCGGGATCTTCGGCATGCGGCGCGCGCTTTGCTTCGCCGGCTACACCGCGGATTCCGCCAAAGCCGGTAGGACCGTAATAGCCTCCGGGCTTCACCTTGCCGGTCGCAGCCAGAAGTGCCGGCCACGCGCCCTTGTCGGCGCTATTGAGCAACAGGCCAACGATTGGGCCTGCGAACTGGGCAATCCCCATGTGGCGGCCAAGACTTGTATTGGCGACGCCAGGGTGCACGCCGATGGCTGTGACGGGCGACTTCGCCGCGCGCAGGCGACGATCCAGTTCGAAGAAGAACAACGCGTTCGCCAGTTTGCTGCCGCCGTAGCGATCGTACTTGATGTAGCTCTTGTCGGCGTTGAGGTCGTCCCAGTCGATCTTGGCCTTCAGATGCGCGATGCTCGAGGTCACGACCACCCGCGATCCCGGCGTCTCCGCCAGTTTAGGCAGGAGCAGCGAGGTGAGCGCGAACACGCCGAGATGATTGACGCCGAACTGCGATTCGAACCCCTGCTTCGTGCGCGTCAGCGGCGGATTCATGATCGCGGCATTGTTGATGAGCGCATCGATCCGTGGCTCCTTCGCGGCGATCTCGGCTGCGGTGCGAACGCTGTCCAGGTCACCGAGGTCGAGCGGCAACCAGACGAGATCGGCATTCGGCGTGATCCGCTTGATCCGCGCGATGGCATCCTGCGCCTTGGTCTGCTCGCGGCAGCCAAGGAGGACGCGAGCGCCCCTGGCGGCAAGCACCCGCGCGATTTCGAACCCGACGCCGGCGTTGGCGCCAGTGACGATGAAGCTTTTTCCCGTCTGCTTGGGAACTTTAGCTTCGGTGAAACCCTTGCTATTAGACATTTTCGATCCTTATCTATGAGTGATTACATACTCATTTATTGGTTAAAACTCAGGCAGCAGACCCCTTCCAGAACAGGTCGAACCCGGCCTGCCGGATGGCGTCACTTTCCTGAGGTTTGGCTGTGACCGCGTTGATGCTTATGTCGGCCAAGTCGAAGAGAATGGTATCGATGTAGAAGGCGATCCTGTCAGGCGCGGCATGGCCGGCGAGACACTCTTCCACCATCGTCCGTGCATCCCGCAGCATGGCGTGGCACCGGTTCCGGCTTTCCGCTTTCACGCGATCCGACACCTTCAACTGGCGAAGGGCCTTGCGCGCTGTGGCGTGAGCCAGTCCCCAGTCAATCAGACGGTTCCAGACTACGAATAGTCGGTCTTTGGCGGAGGCGTCCGCGGGATATGGCGCCAGCATCGTCTCTATGAAGTCAGCCTCGATCTCGAGAAAGAGCTGGTTGAGCAGATCGTCCTTGGTTGGAAAGTAAGTGAACAGCGCCCCCTCAGAAACGCCAGCAGCCTTTGCGATCTTGGCCGTGGACGCGCCTGTGCCCAGGCTGGCGACGAACTCGGCCGCTGCATGGAGCAGCGCCTGTCGCTTTTCTTCACTGAGGGGACGCGCCATATTTCCGTCTAACGATATTGAGTGAGTAGATACGCAATTATATAGGGGATGGCATGAGGTTGCTCAAGGGATGCAGCCCGCATCTTTCGCGGTCCACGCCGACCAAGCTCGAATGAAGATTATGTGGGCACACACCATGAGGCTGCGGCTGCCTTTTCAATAAGGGACGCTGTGGGGATCGAGGTGTCTGTCGAAAGGGAAATGCATTGGATTCAGGACCTTGATTGCAGCATCCGTCAGCATTTCCGCGCCACCTCCGCCCGGAGGCATCATCATGCCTACTTCGATAGGAGCAGGTGATGGCGCGTCCAGCCCTGACTAAGCTGACGCCGTTCACGCTTTTGGACGAGCCGGACCTCTCCTTCTCGCCATCTGACGCGACCCATGTCGACATCCATCCGTTGCGCGGGCTGGTGAATTTCGGGCCGTACTCGAAGGGTTCGTTTGGCGGCTATACGTCGCGCGTGCGCATCGCCACGGTCGGCCCGGAGAGCGCGTTCCATCGTCGGGGCGACCTGATGCGACTGCTGCGCGATATGCATCGACCGTCCGACCGATCCGAATACGTGCCGGAATATCCGGGTTTCGATCGCCTATTCCGCATCGCACTCGAATCGGCGCCCGCTAGCGCGCATATCAAATGGCCCGAACATCTCGACCAGCTTCCGGGTGACGGCGTGCCGGCGTCTTTTAACCCCGTGATGAGCGGCTCCAACAGCGAGCGAAGTTGCGCGTAGTCCATCGGGTACGACTCAACCTCGCAGCGCCATGGCGCGCAGCAACGCGTCGATCTGACCGAACGCATCCTGCTGCCACTGTTCGGGCGTGCGATCACCCAGCGCACGCGTGTCTTCGACGAAGCGCCTCACGCAGGTAGGCCCGTGTCCCTCGAAGGTGTCGAACTTCTCGGCGATGTACCGGAAGCCGCGTTCGCCGCTTGCATGCCCCAGCAGCGGCCGACATTCCCGTGCCAGTGCATCGATCCCATCGGGGTAGTTCCGCACACAGTAGTAGATATCGTAGGCGTCCTTCTGCTTGTAACGGCCCGCCAGTGCACGGCCCTTCATCGCCAGCAAAGCGGGGATGGAGCACACCGCGATCTCTACACGGTTCGTCCCTCCGTCCGGCATCGGCCCTGCCACCGCCACGAGTTGATAGAACCGCATCGCCAGATCGGCGCCATCCGCTCGCTGCACAGCAAAGTCGCTGATCAAGGGTGGATCGTTCTTGACGATTTCGGCGTCGCGGGGCATCAAAAATCAACCACGATGTCGATTGCTTCCCCGCCATCTCGTGCGGGAACCTGACGTACCAGCTGGAAGCGCCGAAGCCCCTCGCGCTGGGCGTATCCATGGCCTTGAAGCGCGCCGATCAAGGTGGCGTACTCGCCGTCGCCGAGTGCTTCCGCGTCCAGCCCGACGTCCACGTCGAGCGTGCCAACGTGGGGCATGTCTTCGCTGGCCAGCAGCAGCCAGGGGACCGCGCCACCGATGATGGCGAACTTGCCCTTGAAACTGCCAAGGATCTGGCCGATTTCGATGAGCACGGACTTCACGGCCGCGGTCGTGCGGTCGTCGTACTCAGCCGCGGATTGCGGTTCTTTCGGGGGTGTCATTTGGGCCATGAGAGTCGTTCCTGTCGCAGGTGGTCCGCAGCCTCGGCGCCACGCTCGCCGGCGATGGAAAGGTCAAGGTAGGTTTGAACCGGGCTCGTACAGACCGCGCCTGGCGCAGGTTCAACGGTATCGGCGAGCAGTCCCAAGTCCTTCGGCACGGTGACGACCACGTTCTCCCCCTTCGAGCTGGGCGCGAGCTTCAGCGCTGCCTGGAGCTTGCGCAGGCCTTCGTCATCGGCGAAGAAGTAGTGCGAGCCGGTGCGCGCGTACGGAGAAAGCCACTGCGCCGCCGAAAACGATGCGAAGGCCGCACGCCCGGGACCGTTATTCGCACGCAGAGCGCTTCGAGCCGCGTCTTCAAGTGCGCTGCCATGCAGCGGCGTGTAGAAGCGCAGCCGCTCACCTAGTGGCGCGGTGTAGCTGTCCCGCCAAGCGTCCAGCAGTGCATCGGGCTCCGAGAGGACCAGGCCATCGTCCGAGGCGCGTGCCCACTCCCGATCAATCAAGCCGGTGCGCACATTACTGACGTGTCCAAGGCTGACCCCGGAGATTTCCGACAACTCGGTTACCCGCCATGCCCGGCCTGGCTCACGCAGCATGGCGCGCAGCACCTGCGCAGATTTCGGCCTGAACAGCGACTTGAGTTCGCGCTGTTCGGCCACTGGCTTGTCCGCCACTGCGCGCTCGATGAACACGCCACCGAAGGCAATCCGGGCGTTTCCCTCCAAATCGAGATAGCCGACGCCCTTCTCTTCGCACATGTGTCTCACTGCTGGTGAGATGTAGGGAGCGATGAAGACTGGCGTCGCCGCGGGGGCTCGGTGCGCAATGTAGTTCCGCAGCTCCAGCAGCGCGGACCGGGCGTACCGCGGTTGCCCGTTCGACTTGTACTCGCAGATGAGTAGGTGCGGCCGACCGTCCACGAGCAGCCGGGCGATCAAGTCCGGCTCCCAATCGCCGGACATGACTTCGACATCGATGCCTTCGACCTGAAGGATCGGAATCTTCTCAAGCACCTCGCGCAGTGCTTCGCCAACACGGGTCTCGGCCTCTTTCACCATATTTGGCTCTTTCAACATACGCTGAAAATAGCATATTTTATGAAACTCGTGCCGTTAATTTCAATAAATTTGCCAATTTCAGCGAACGCTGAAATGCCACTTCTCACTGAAATTTCAGATTGTTGAGCCAGTCGTAGTCAGGCTACGACAACGACAACTATCCGAGTACTTGCCTCTGCAACCGACTGGCCGATGGGCGCACGGGTGCTGGAACGGCAACTTACAAGCAACCACTCAGGTCTCTGTCCTGAAAGTTTGCTGAAGATCAGTTCCCGGCCCCTTCTTGAATCCCCGATCCCCCGCCATGCCCCCCCAGCATGTGCGGGATCAGCGTCGCCGCATCGACCATTTCGCCATACGTCTGCGCGTGCAGCGTGGCATAGCGGTCGAGGTCAGCTTTCAAGCTGGCCGGACACGAGAAGGTCAACTTGATGCTTTCGGATTTTGGCAGCGACCCCAACTGCAGTTTGCACGTCGTGCTCGTCCCTATCCCCCGATTGAACGAGAGCTTCCTGCCGTTCACCGCGCGCGGGGACGCCACGACGTTATGCGACTGCCCGCCCGGTACTTCCGGCGAAGCTGCGTCGCTGCAGCATGGAGAACGAGCGGCCGCGCCTCCTCTCAGCGAAAGGCCAATTTCTACCGCACACGGCCGAATTGATCCGAAGTTTTTGCGTATACAGGAACGTATACGCATAACACATTCGAACATTTTATACTTTAAATTCAATAACTTATTGCTTTTATTCGAGTCCTCTCCTGCGCCACTAAAATAGATCCAGATCAGTTTGCTGGATGATGTTTGCGATGAAGCCTGCTCTTGCGGGCTTTTTCTTTTCGGGCGCACTGAAACGTGCTCGCGTTCCGCGATAAGCCGACATCGAGTGAGTACGTTTTTGAGTACACGAAAGTTCGAGTTCGCCAACATGTACTCAGCGCACGCCTCGAATCTGTGTTCGGAAATTTCGTAGAGGAGCTCGACACCGCCCACAAGCGCCGGGGAAACCTGTCGCTGACCAACGATGGACCCTGACAGCGGCGCTTTACGTCCTCATTCATCGTGTAGTGCGCCGCATACTGCTCGCGTAACTCATCGCTGACGGCAATCAGCCAATGCAGATCATCGAGTTCGATCATGCCGCGATTGTGGCCCGACGCAAATCGACGCGCAGCGGTATCCCATCTGCCGCGTCGTATCGATAAAGCCATGTCGAATGCTCTCGGCTGCGCGAGCGAGGCCGAATGGATCGTCCCCTTCCTTGCCCACTCAGGTGCTCGTCTTTTTCGGCGGCAAAACTTCGGCGAGCTTGACGTCTGGCACTTGGTCCATAGCCAGTTCCCCCTTCGTTTCCCCTCAAAATTTCGGACGCGGCGACGCAGGGACGTCACTCTCGACATCCAGCGTGCTAGAGGGATCGGCACGCAAGCGGCGTCGCTTCGCCAGCGCCTCATTACAGTTGGTCTTGCCGCGGGTTCGACATAGACCGTTTGCGAGCCCGGCCGAAGCTGCCCAGTCAGTTTCGCGGCAGCCACTTCCCCACTCCAATGCCTACCGCGCAAGAAGTTCCGCGTGCTGCCACCACGACGGATCGGAACGGCGGGCTGTTCAGTTTTTCATGCGTTCATACTTCCTGAACAGCAACCGACGCTGAACGCGACACCCCGCCTCACGGGGCGCCGGGGGAATCGCTACTACTCGACGCTCACTGTCCTAGCGTCTGCTTCCCAAGAAGGCACTCGACCTCCCGATGTCGATGTGCGTGACGTTCACGCATCATTTCGCCATCGATCTTGCAAATCACCCGGCTCATGCCGCTGATGGCCTGTCGATATCCAAGGCTGCCGAGCTGTCCCACTTCCTGCACCGCCGTCCGGCTGAACAGATACTGCCGAAGGGTATCGATGGTTCGCTTTAACCGCTGAGCGTTTAGCGTGATTAGTGCGTTCCTTACCAGCTTAATCTTGCGTTCGTCTTTCTCGCCGGGCCATTCGGAAAGCGTCGACGGAGTGAACTGCGCGATGCCCGTGTTCAATGAGCCGTCTTCGGGGCTTCGATGATTTCGATCACGTCTAGCGCGCGGAAATCATCAGGGTTGCTGGTGAGAAGCGGCAGATGATGTTCATGAGCCTGAGCAGCGATCCAGAGATCGTTATAACGCGGGCGTGGGCTACGACCCGCCGCCTTCATCACGGTCGCGAGCAGCCCGAATGAACGAGCGGTCTCACGCGTCACAGCAAGCACCGACATTCGTTCCACGGCACGCAGAAATGCAGTGCGCTGTGCTCGCTCCCGGGCGTCGTTTGGAAGTTGCGCGCCGAATTCCAATTCGCCAAGCGAGATCGCGGAAACGTGGACCAATTGAGACCCAGCGACGTTGTAGATTGCTTCAACGTCGAGAGCGCCTTTACTGAGATCGATCCAGACACATGTATCAACGATTACTTCTGCCACGGATCACGCACCTCGTCGTCGAAATCAGCATTACGGATATCGGCCATGTACCGATCGGCGACGTCGGGCGACATCTTAGGGATGCGCTCGAAGGCTTCGCGAAGTGTGAGAGCCCGCGCAGGCGGGTTGATCGTGCCAAGCACGGTGTTATTGCGGGTGATTGTGACCGATTCCCCGCGCGCCAAGGCGTCGAGCACCTGGTTCGTGCGCCGGGCGAGATCGGTGGCGGTTACAGTAGTCACGGAGACCTCCGGTCAGAATAGTACGCATTCTACGTAATTTACGTAATTTGTCCAGTCCTCCGACTTGCTTGCTAGTGCCCCCCTGATTTTTACGGTTCTCATGTGCGTACACGTTCCGTGTACCGGCGGAATTTTTGTACGGCTGCGAGGCGACTGCCCGACTAGTCGAACAGCCTGTAAAGGACCACGGGGTACCGCTGCATCATTGCCACGCTCACCCTGCTCGCCCTTTTTGTCACAGCTTCGGACGAGTGCGAAGATTCGCCCATCGAAGCAGATTCCCGTCGGGATAGGCTCATGTGCTGCTCCGAGCGTTGCGTTTGCGCGACAAGAGAGCGTCGTTTGCAAGTCAGCCCGAAATGAGTACATCAATGAGTACGCCGACAAGGCTCATTGAACTTAAATTCCCGTTAAATCAATCATCTACAAATAAAATCCGGGTCCTCTCCTGGGCACCATTAGTAGGTTTAGCAAGATCCAAGATGTTCCAGAAACACCCCTGAAAAGCCCGCCTCTGCGGGCTTTTTTGTTTTCTGACGTCCAGCACCTTCCCCTCCAAGCCACCACCCATGTAGTACAGCAACCAGTACATTGAAAGTTCGAGCTAATCTAATGTACTAGGTGATCGCCATGCCGCTGACAGCCAAACAGGTCGAAGCCGCCGAGCCATCGGCCAAGGAATACACCCTCAAGGACCGCGACGGCTTGTTTCTCTTCGTTGCAGTCAGTGGCGTGAAAAGCTGGCATTTTCGCTACAGCTTTGAACGGAAGCAGCAGCGTATCTCCTTCGGTGTATTTCCTCACATATTCCTTCAGCGCGCCCGCGAACTTACGGCTACCGCTCGAACGCAGGTCGCGAACGGCATCAATCCATCCCGCAATCGACAAAGCAGCAACGACCAGTCCTTCGCTGATGACGACGGCTCCTTCAGAGCGGCTGCGGAACGATGGTACAAAGGCAAGCAAGACGCGGGGCGATCAGTGTCCACGCTCGACAAAATACGGACCTATCTGGGTCTTTCGGACTGAGGTCATTGTCGAGTTGAACGATCGTCGTCTGGCCCTCCCCCGGCGCCATCCCGCCAGGGACCTTGCCACGCCCATAGTCGCTCATGATGTCGAGTGGCCGTGTCCGAACAGCAACGAGGCGGGCTCATCGGCTTCGTGCCATGGGGTATAGCCGTCGCCATCGGTCACGCGCGACACCACCTGACCGGCGGACGTTCGCAACGTATAAGGATGTCCGGCAACAGGCGATCCGCTCGCCGGATCCAGTACCTGGAAGCGACCGCGGTACCGCGACGCGGTCGCGTCCTTTTCATAGGTCGCTGCCGCGCCGCCCGTGGGCCTGCCGACGCCACTGGTAATGTCAGCCGTCGAATTGTGCTGGGAGGCAATGAGCGTCGCGCCGCACGCCGTCTTGTCGCCTTCCATCGCGGGTGGTCGCCCGTCAAACGTCATCCCCACAGGCAGGCTTCGCTGTCACGATTGGAAAAACACCACCCATCGCGGACAGGGCACCATGTCGCCGAGGAGCGCCATCGGCTTGCCATCCATCATGTTGCTGTGCGAGCAGTTCAGCACGACGCCATCGTGTGATGTCCGGTCGCCCTCCCGGATAAACGCGAACCCCATCATTCACTCCCTTGAATAGGAGGGGTAGCTGCTTTACCTCATACGATTGATAGACAAGGCGGTTTAGTCAGTTTTTGAGTACGGCGCTCGCACGCACTCGGGCAAAAAGGGTTCGTTCATCGGTTGCTTTCCGCAGGCTCCCGGATGGTGATTCGATGCGCGATGCACGTTTCTTGACGCCAGAACGTGGCGCCTTGCCGGCATGCAAAACGGCAAATACCGGCGTGCGATGCGTTCGCTGCACCGATGCGATATGTCATCGCCGGCGTTGGGTGCCTGCGTCGGCGGGGTCTGTGATCGACGTCGCGAACCGGCCGACGGCCTGCGCGATCCGTTCGGACAGCGCCGGATCGCGCACCGCGCGCGCGAGCGTGACACCTCCTGACAGCAGCGCGAGGAATGCAATGGCCCGATCCTCTCGATCGGCAACCGGCAGATCCTCCAACCCCGCCGACACCTCACCGACGATCCGCAGCAACTCCTCTTCGTATGCGTCGCGGGTTTCATCGTCCGCACGCATCACTTCGGGCGAGAGGCTGGGCAGCGCGCAGCTCTCGCCAAGTTCGCACGTGCGCCTGGGGCCCAGATAGAAGTCCACGAACGGGCGCCGCCAACGCGCGCCGTGCGCGGCTTTCAGCGCCGCGATGCCGAGCCGCAGCTGTTCGAGCCCCGTCAGCACAACGCTGCGGAACGCTTCGCTCTTCGATTTGAAATGGCCATAAAACGCGCCATTGGTGACGCCCGCCGCCTTCGCCAGCGGGCCAATGCCCGCGCCGCCGTAGCCTTCCTGACGGAACAGTCGGCTCGCGGCGTCGAGGATGCGGGTACGGGTTTCGTTCTTGTGTTCGACGGAATAACGCATGGACAGCTCACATTTAGAGTGATCGCTCTTTTTGCATAGAGAGCGATTGGTATGTATTATATAGAGAGTGATTAGTATTTATATCACGACCCACCATTCAATGATCTGGAGGACCTGTCATGCCGATTACGCTCACCGTATCCGAGGGCCTGCTTGAGCCCGACTGTGTGTACGCGGCCGATGGTGCCTGGGGGATCGCGGGACGCAGCTACGGCAACGCAGAGTTGATCGACATGATTGGCGCGGCCGCCGCGCGCTGAACGGCGCACCAGTGGCCCGATTGCGCTGGCGGCACGGACCTTGTCGCCCGGATGCGCGCGATGGGCGGACATCCGGGCATTCCAATGGAGTGGAAGGAGCAGCAACGATGATGTTGTCCAACTACCTTTTCTTCACGACGACCTGCGAGCAGGCGCTGGCTTTCTACGCGCGATGCGGGCTTGGGCACGTGACCGAGATGCGGCGCTACGACGTTGACGGCGTGCCAGCGCCCACCGACGCACTGCGCGGCAAGATCATGCATGCGCGCTTCGAGGGGCCGTGCGTGCTCTTCCATGCGTCCGACAATCACGACGCCGAGCCGATGTGCGGATCAGCGCATCTGCTCGTGATGGACAGGCGCGACGAGACCGGCCGGCTGTTCCACGCGCTGGCGGACGGCGGCACCGTGACGACGACGCTCGGCATCCAGCCCTGGGGCGATTACTTCGGCAAGCTGACCGATCGCTTCGGCGTGCAGTGGATGCTCGACTGCCGGGGCTGAGCAGCGTCGCCCCGCCGCGCATCGTTCACGCTATCGGAGTGAATCGACGTGAACGCGCCATCCAGCACCCCATGTCTGGACCAACGGTTCATTCTCGTGGATATCGTATGCCGCAGCGCGACGATCCTGCCGCGCCAGCCAGCGCCACGCATGCCCCGCTCCCTCGCCAAACCGGTGAGGCCAGGATGGTCTCGATGTGGCCGTCATGGTGGTGTCCCTCCAGGTACTGGGGTCGTTCCGCCTTACTCGGGGCCAGCCGTTTCATCTTAGGTCATGAACGGGAACGGCATGGCTACCCCCATTCGTCGATTAGATTCAGCGTCAAAAATATACTTTTATTTGATTTATCCGTCAATTTCTAATCAAGCGATGTCCGTGCGATTAGAATGTGTCGTAGAATTCGCTCATGGAGCGATTTCCCCGACATCAGCTAATCAAGCGCCTGCAGACAGACCTGCCCCGCGGTGCGCCCTTCGATCTCGCCACGCTGAACCAGCTTGGCGTGTCGACCCAGCTTGCCGCCCGCTACGTGAGCAGCGGCTGGCTGGTGCGACTGGCATCCGGCGTGTATGCCTTTCCCAACGACGATTTCCATCTCCACGCCACGCTCCGGTTCCTGCAGCAGCGTGTGCCCGGCCTGCACGTCGGCAGCAAGACCGCTCTCTCCTGGCATGGGGTGCGACACCAGCTCGGCCGGCGCGAGCCCCTGGTGCTGTGGGGCGATGAGCGTTTCGTGCTGCCCTCCTGGTTCACCAGCCGCTTTCCCGCGCGCTATGTGCACGCCCGTCTATTCGACTGGCCCGATCCATCCCTTGCCGCCCGAACACTTACTACGCCACCGGATGTACCGGACGGCGTCCAGGTCGCCGTCCCCGAACGCGCCGTGCTCGAGTTGCTGTACGACGTGGGTGTCCGCGAAGGACTCGACGACGCTCACGCGGTGTTCGAAGGTCTGCGCAGTCCGCGCAAGGAACTCGTCGGCCAGTTGCTCGCCTGCTGCACCAGCGTGAAAACCGTTCGTCTGTGTCTGACCTGGGCGCGCGAGACCAACCTGCTCGATGTCGATGCTTTGCTTGCGCAGTTCCAGCTCCCCACCGGCAGCCATCGGCGCTGGATGAGCCGTCTTCCCGATGGCACGTTGCTCGTACTGAAACCACATGGATAAATTCTTCGCCGATACCGTCCGGCTGCTGCTGCGCATTGCACCGGAGGTCTTTGCCAACGACCTCTTCGCGATGAAGGGCGGCACGGCCATCAACCTGTTCGTACAGAACATGCCGCGCCTGTCCGTCGATATCGATGTCGTCTATATACCCCGGCAGACACCGCGCGACGAAGCGCTCGCGGCTATCCAGCAGGAACTGGCCGCCGTCGAACAACGACTGGCTCCCCTGGGGCTGCGCACCCGCCTCGTCGGCAGCAAGGACCTCAGCGATACCAAGCTCCTCGTCGAGAACGAAACCAGTCAGGTCAAGATCGAGGTCAACACAGTCTTTCGCGGCACCGTCTTGCCTATCGAACGTCGTGCGTTGTGCGCCCGAACGACGGAGCAATTCGCCGCGGAACTGGCGTTGCCCATGCTCGCGCCCGATGAACTCTATGGCGGCAAACTCGTCGCGGCCCTCGATCGGCAGCACCCGCGCGATCTCTTCGACGTCTGGCAGCTTTATCAATCGGGCGGGCTGACGGAAGGTATGATCGAGTGCTTCGTCGTGTATCTGTCGGGCCATAACCGCCCCATCCATGAAGTGCTGTTCGGCCGCGACAAGAACATCACGCGCGACTACGACAGCGGCTTTGTGGGCATGACCGAAATGCCTTGCAGCCTGGACACGTTGCTGGAAACCCGCCAGCGATTGCGCCAGGAACTGCCGGCGCGCGTCACACCTGCGCAACGGCAATTCCTGCTTGGTCTGGCACGTGGTGAGCCGGACTGGTCCCTCCTCGCCGTTCCCCATGTCGCCGAACTGCCCGCGCTGCGCTGGAAGCTCACGAACCTCGATACTTTTCGACAACGCCGCCCCGCTGTCTTCGCGCAACACATCGAGGAACTCGAAGCCGCCTTTGCCCAACATTGAGATTGAGCGAAAGCGGCATCGGTTCGCAAAAAATGTGTAGCGAACGTGAAGCATGATGCTCGACATCGCGCTTCGCCGTCGTTGGCAATGAGCGTACCGCGACGAGTGATATCAGCCTCAACATGCCTCCTGGTACAGTCTGCGCTCCCGGTAGACAACTACCATTTCACCAAGAAGGAGAAGCGCATGTCCTGCACTCACGGAAGCCTTTCACGCAAGCTCGCACTGGCTGGATGCATGGCGATCGGCATGACGTCCGCCGCGTTCGCACAAACCGTTACACCAGCCACAGGTCTCGGGCAATCCTGGCCCAATGCCACGGATCAAAGCCGCAGTCCCCACTGGCACGTTTACGTGTTTTTCACTTGAATGGGATCAAGTACGCGACACCAGTGACAACCCCATATGGTTCATCGAGGAAGGCCTCGATATTCCCGGCGGGGCCCGGGAATAGCAGTCGTTGAGTTGAGGTGGTTGAATTGAATGTCATATAGCGACCATGTCGTCTGGGAGGCTAAAAACGACGTAGGTTCTTACACACTACCTCCCATCTCGCAGATATCCGGCCGTTGCTGGGTCTCTCATGCGCCATGAAACAACTCCCGCAATCAGGCAAAGCGCGGTCACATACCAGTAGAAAGCGGGCTCGCTGCCCACAGACTTGAGCCAAAGGGCAACATACTCCGCGGATCCTCCGAAAATAGCGTTGGCAATGGCATACGACAGACCGACGCCGAGTGCGCGCACCTCCGGTGGAAACATCTCCGCCTTGATGAGGCCGCTAATTGAAGTGTAGAGACTGACGATCGCAAGAGCGATGATCACCAAAGCGAACGCCGCGTACGGGTTCGTCACCTCTTTCAGCGCATACAGCAACGGCACGGTGCCAATCGTCGCCAACACGCCGAACAGGATCATCGACATCCGTCGACCGATACGATCAGAGAGCGCGCCGAAGGCCGGCTGCATCAGCATGTAGACGATCAAGGCGGTGGTCATCACTGCGCTGGCGGTCTTGGGATGCATGCCCGCAGTATTGACCAGGTATTTCTGCATGTAGGTCGTAAAGGTATAAAACGCAAGCGAGCCACCCGCCGTAAAGCCCACAACGGTAGCGATCGCACGTTTGTGAGTGAGCAAACCACGCAGCGTCCCGGCGTCGGAGCGTGACCGTGTCGCATTCGTCGAGGTTTCTTCGAGTGACCGGCGCAGATACAGCGATACCAGCGCTGCGACTGCACCGATGGCGAACGGCACACGCCATCCCCAGGCGTGTAGTTCTTCAGTAGACAGTATCTGCTGGAGAATCACGACGACGATCAGCGCCAACACCTGTCCGCCGATCACGGTCACGTACTGGAACGAGGCGAAGAATCCCCTTCTTCCAGCCACCGCCACTTCGCTCATGTAGGTTGCACTCGTCCCGTATTCGCCACCGACTGACAGGCCCTGGAAGCAACGTGCCACGAGTAGAAGCGCCGGCGCAGCGGCGCCAATGGTGGCGTAAGTGGGAAGCGCTGCGATCACCAACGAACCGGTACACATCATAAGAACGGAAATGATCATCGACGAACGACGGCCATATTTGTCCGCAATGCGGCCAAACATCCATCCGCCAACAGGGCGCATCAGGAAGCCTGTGGCAAACACGCCCGCGGTATTCAGAAGCTGTGTGCTCGTATTTCCGCTTGGGAAAAATGCGTGCGCAAAGTAGATGGAGCAAAACGAATAGACGAAGAAGTCGAACCACTCGACCAGATTTCCCGATGACGCGCCCACGATGGCCATGATGCAGCGCCGGGTTTCGCTACTGCTCGACATGGCACCACTGCCAAGTGCTTCGACTTTCATGATGTCTCCATTAGTATGCCTATCCATTTGCGGTCTGATGCCGCATTTTTCTTGTAGCTCTGGTGTGAGATCCAGCACGTCGGTCGCGACTTTGATCGTGACCGACAAGTGCACAGGATTACCGGATCACAAACGGATTTCCGGTTGAAGCACCCGTATTAATCCAGACGCTCTTTGTCTGAAGGTAGTCTCTGATGGCATCGACACCATTTTCACGACCGAGACCGGAGTCCTTGTACCCACCGAACGGCGACATGTAGCTGACCGCGCGATAGGTGTTGACCCAGACCGTGCCGGACTGGATTCGCTCAGCCATGCGAAACGCCCGCCCGATGTCGCGAGTCCAAACGCCGGCGCCCAGCCCGAAGCGCACGTCGTTGGCAATCTCGACTGCGTGCTCTTCATCGCGGAAGCGGATCACCGAAAGAACCGGCCCAAACACCTCCTCCTGGGCGATTCGCATCTGGTTGTCGACGTGAGTGAAAATAGTCGGTTCGATAAACCAGCCGTTGCCGCACTCCGGCCGTTCCGCCGGTTGGCCGCCCAGCGCAAGCGTCGCGCCTTCGGCGCGCGCAATATCGATGTAGCTCAAGACCTTTTCATATTGCGGGCGCGTGGTGATCGGTCCGACCTGCGTAGCGGCCTCCATCGGATCGCCCATTCGTGCGGTTTTTGCGAGTTCCACCACACGGCTGACCACTGTGTCATAGATGCCGTCCTGCACGAGCAGCCGGGAACCCGCGATACAGGTTTGACCCGTCGCTGCGAAGATGCCGGCGACCGCACCATTCACGGCGTCATCGATATTGGCGTCGTCGAACACGATATTCGGCGACTTGCCGCCCAGTTCGAGACTGACGTGCTTGAAGTCTCGTGCGGCCTGTTCGTTGATCCGCCGTCCCGTCGCGTCAGCGCCTGTGAACGTGATCTTCCTGACCAGCGGGTGACCGACCAGCGCGCCACCGACCTCGTTGCCAAAGCCCGTCACAACGTTGACCACGCCCAGCGGGAAACCGACCTCGTCGAGCAGTTGCACGAGTTCCAGCGTCGAAGCCGATGTGAACTCGGAGGGCTTGATGACGACCGTGCAACCCGCGGCGAGAGCCGGCGCGAGCTTCCACGCGAGCAGCATCAACGGCGAATTCCACGGCGTAATGATCGCGACGACACCCAGCGGCTCCTGCCGTGTGTAGTTGAAGTAGCCCTTTTTGTCGAGCGGGATGACATCGCCCTGGATCTTGTCGGCCAGTCCACCGTAGTATCGGAACCACTGCGGGAGATAACTCAACTGGGCATGCATCTCGGCATAAAGCTTCCCGTTGTCACGAACCTCTATCGCGGCAAGGCGTGATGCGTCCGCTGCGATCCGGTCGGCGAACCGATGCAGAAGCAGTCCGCGCGCGCTCGCACTGAGGTCCGGCCATGGACCGGACACGAAGGCGCGGTGAGCGGCGCTGACGGCGCGCTCCACGTCGGCCGCGTTGCCGCGTGCGACTTCGGCCCACGCCTCACCGGTGAACGGACTCTCGCTCGGAAACCACTGGCCCCCCTCGGGGTCGCAGTTCTTGCCGTCGATATACAGACGATAGCGTTCCATCAATATCTCTTTACAGTGATCCGGTGAATCGAGCCGGGGACGCAGTGCCGGATAGCGCTGCGCAGGCTGACCTCAGAACGGCGCGAATCCAAGCGCTTCTCGGAAGCGGTTCTTGACATACACGCCATCTCGTGGCGGCAGCGCGCGAGGCGGTTCATTTGCGGCGATATGCACATTGACTAGCACAGGTCCGCTGCGCGACAACGCGCGTTCGGCCACCTGCGCCACACCGCCTTGCGTCTCGACTGAAAACGCATCCTCGATGCCAAAGCCCTTCGCAACGGCCACGAGGTCGGTGCCCAGGCTCGTGTGGCTACGCTGCATTCCGGTCTCACCGAAATGGCCGTTGTCGAGCACGACGATCGAGAGGTTGCGTGGCTGTCGCGCGCCGATGGTGCCGAGACTGCCGACACCCATCAGTTGTTCTCCGTCGCCCGTGATCACGAGGACGGGTTTCTCGGGCTGCGCCAGCGCGAGACCCAGCCCGAGCGACGCAGCGCCGCCCATGACGCCCCAAAGGTAGAAGTTCCCCGGACGGTCGCCAGCGGCAAACACGTCATACGAAGCGGAACCGAGGCCCGTGACGACCAGCGCGTCGGGCACCGCCTTCAGCAAGGCCGCGACGAACTCGCGACGGTCGATGCCAGCGTGGCTAGTAACCTTGACCATTACTTTCTCTCCCATTTCTTACGACCAATCAGGCTTTGCGACAGCAGAACGGCGACCTGTTCGCCGGCTTCAAAAGCCGCATCGAAACCTGCGCTCACGATTTCGCCCACCGACTCGGGGTCGTCCGCGCGAAACACGGTAATACCCATGAGCTCGAGCGCGGCTTGCGTCTTCTTCCCCATCGGCCTCTGCCACGGATTGAACTCCGCGTACTCGCCGCGCATCGTGACCAGCGTGAAGAACGGAAACCGGCAGCTTTGCAACAACGAAAACATGTTCACGCAGTTACCGACACCGCTGCTCTGCATGAGCAGGACAGCGCGCTGCCCGCCCAGCCAGGCGCCGCTCGTGACCGCGACGCCCTCTTCCTCCGTGGTCAGAACCACGTCATGGATGTTGGGGTCGGCGATCACTTTTCTGATCACATGCGAATGGCCGGCGTCGGGAACGTAGGCGACCTGCCTGACGTTGCCGGCTTTAAGGACGTCGAAGATTTCCTGTTGCCACGCCGGCGCCTGGGGCGCATCTGTACTCATTTGTTCGTCTCCGAAGACAGGGGAATTCAGGAATCTTAGATCGTGATGTGATAGCCTGATAAATAGAATTTTGTGATTCCTGTATGTGATTTCGGCATTGACGGGGGAAACGTGGACATCAAGCAATTGCGCGCACTGGTGACGATCGCGGAGACCGGCAGCGTCACGAAGGCAGCAACCCTGCTGCACATCGTGCAGCCTGCCGTTTCCAGGCAGCTACGTCTGCTGGAAGAGGATGTGGGCACCGCATTGTTCTCGCGCGGCCGATATGGCATGGAGCTCACGGAATCCGGCGAAATCTTCGTCGAATATGCGCGCCGAGCGTTGGCCGAGCTGGACCGGGCGCGCTCCGAAGTGCAACCTGCCGCGGGCGTAGCCGGTATCGTGACGATGGGACTGCTTCCGAGCACGTGCGATTTGCTGGCAAGCGACCTGGTGGCCAGGGTCGCCAGGGTCTATCCGGCCATCAGGCTGCGAATCTCGATGGGTTACACCGGTCATTTGCAGAACTGGCTTGAACTCGGCGAGGTCGACGCAGCATTGCTGTACGACCCGAAACCCTCCCCTACCCTGCAGGTGCGGCCTCTTCTCGAGGAACGTCTGTGGGTGGTCGGGCGACCGGAGGCAGGCTTTAACGCGGCATCTCCCGTCGAGTTGCGGGAGATAGCTGGCGAGCCGCTGATTCTGCCTAACGCGCCGCACGGCATACGCAGCCTCGTCGAACAGACCTGCGCTTCAGCAGGCATCGAACTGTCGATCGCGGCCGAAACCAACGCCATGAGCGTGCAGAAGGGGCTGGTGTTGGGCGGGTTGGGCGTCACGATCTTGCCGAGTATTGCGATCGTGGACGATGTCGCACGTGGACTGTTGAGCGCCGCGCCTCTGTCGGACGCCAACCTGTTGCGCAAGATCGTGCTCGCGCTGCCGAACACGCGCAGGGTACCCGCCGCGGTGCGGTGCGTCGTCGACCTGCTCGTTGACCAGATGAGCGATGCTGTTCAGCGTGGCAAGTGGACTGCCGCGCGATGGCTTGGCAGTGATCTCGACATTGGCCGACCGGCTCGATAGCCACCCATCTTCCCCGGGGGATCTCATCTCATCCGCGCGTCGCCCGGCAAGCGGCCGGGAATAGGTTCCCCCTATGCCCCGCACATGAAACTCGTATTTCCGCCACGAAACGCCTTCAAATAAAGTCCACACACCGGACAAATATTTGCTGGCGCAGCCAGTGACGGAGACGAGCATGACCGATAACATCGACCCGCCGACAACCCGCACGGAAAGCGCGATTGACTTCGTCGCGCAAACATCGGTCGCCGCGCTCGGCGCAACACTTGACTACGATGCAGCGCCGCGCGCCGGAGATTTTCTCCCGCATCTGTGGCACTGGATTTTTTTCCGGCCCACGGTGCAGCAATCACAGATTGCGACAGACGGACATCCAGTCAAAGGCGGCTTTCTGCCCGACCTTGGGCTGCCGCGACGCATGTGGGCCGGCGGACGGTTGCGCTTCCATGCGCCCCTGGCGGTCGGCAGTTCCATCACACGCGACTCGACCATCGTTAACGTGAGTGAAAAGGCAGGCCGCAGCGGCAAGCTTGCATTCGTCACCGTGAGGCACGAGGTACGTGCCGGCGGTGCTCTGGCAATCCACGAAGAGCAGGACATTGTCTACCGCGAGCCCGCGACGCCTGGCGCGACCACTCCGCCACCTGCGGCTGCACCGTCCGATGAACTTTGGCACCGGCAGGTCATGCCGACAGAAGTGCTGCTGTTCCGCTACTCGGCGCTGGCTTTCATCGGACACCGCATTCACTACGACAAACCCTACGCGACCGAGGTCGAGGGCTACCCAAACCTCGTCGTTCATGGCCCGCTCATCGCAACGCTGCTGATGGACCTGCTTCGCAGGAATGAGCCACGGGCCACCGTACTCGAGTTTTCCTTCAAGGCAGTACGGCCAAGTTTCCTGGGCAATGCGTTGAACCTCTGCGCACGCCCCTCTCCAGACGGAAAGACCGTCGAGCTCTGGTCGAAAGATCACGAAGGGTGGCTCACGATGTCCGCCCGCGCCACGCTCGCCTGATACCCCATACATCCATATAGTCAGGAAGAAACCCGTACCATGATCAACATCTCAACGGATCCGTATCAGGACATTCGGGAAGCGGTGCGTGACCTGTGCCAACAGTTTCCCGCAGAATACTTCCGCAAGATCGACGAAGAACGCACCTACCCCGAAGCGTTCGTCGACGCATTGACGAAAGCCGGTTGGCTTGCCGCGTTGATTCCGCAGGAATATGGCGGCTCGGGTCTGGGCCTGACCGAAGCATCGGTAATCATGGAAGAAATCAACCGGTCGGGTGGCAACTCCGGCGCGTGTCACGGACAGATGTACAACATGGGAACGCTGCTTCGCCACGGATCAGCCGAGCAGAAGCAGCACTACCTGCCCAGGATTGCGTCGGGCGAGTTGCGTCTGCAGTCCATGGGCGTCACCGAGCCGACCACCGGCACCGATACGACGAAAATCAAAACGACGGCTGAGCGCAGGGGCGATCGCTACGTCGTCAACGGACAGAAAGTCTGGATCTCCCGCATCCAGCACTCCGATCTGATGATTCTGCTGGCCCGCACGACGCCGCTCGCCGATGTGAAAAAGAAGAGCGAGGGCATGTCGATCTTCATCGTCGATCTGCGCGAAGCAATCGGCAATGGCATGTCCGTCCGTCCGATTCCCAACATGGTGAATCATGAGACCAACGAGCTGTTTTTCGACAACCTGGAAATCCCCGCCGAAAATCTGATCGGCGAGGAAGGCAAAGGCTTCAAGTACATTCTGGACGGCCTGAACGCCGAGCGAACACTGATCGCCGCCGAGTGTATCGGCGATGGCTACTGGTTCATCGACAAGGTGTCGCAGTACGTGAAGGATCGCGTGGTGTTCGGGCGTCCGATCGGCCAGAACCAGGGTGTGCAGTTCCCGATTGCGCGCGCCCTCGTCAACGTCGAAGCAGCAAACCTGATGCGCTACAAGGCCTGCGAACTGTTCGACGCGCATCAGCACTGCGGTGCCCAGGCGAACATGGCCAAGCTGCTTGCGGCCGACGCCTCTTGGGAAGCCGCGAATGCCTGCCTGCAATTCCATGGTGGCTTCGGGTTCGCCTCCGAGTACGACGTCGAGCGCAAATTCCGCGAAACGCGTCTCTACCAGGTAGCCCCCATCTCGACCAATCTGATTCTGTCGTACGTGGCCGAGCATATTCTCGGCCTGCCCCGCTCGTTCTAACCGGGGAGATCCATCATGCACCCGCTCGAAGGAATCAAGGTCGTCACGTTTGAACACGCTATCGCCGCGCCGTTTTGCACCCGGCAACTCGCGGACCTCGGTGCGCGCGTCATCAAGATCGAGCGCCCCGGTACGGGCGACTTCGCTCGCAACTACGATGAACGGGTGTCCGGTCTCGCCTCACACTTCGTCTGGACGAATCGATCCAAGGAAAGTATCACGCTCGACGTCAAACAGACCCAGGCGATCGATGTCGTGCACAAGCTTCTCGCTGACGCCGATGTGTTCGTTCAGAACCTGGCACCGGGCGCAACACAGCGCCTCGGTCTGGACTACGACGCGCTGAGCAAACAGTATCCGCGACTGATCGTCTGCGACATCTCGGGTTATGGCCTGAACGGGCCGTTCCGTGACAAGAAGGCCTACGATCTGCTGATTCAAAGCGAATCCGGTTTTCTGAGTATCACCGGCTCCGAAAATCAGCCCGCCAAAGCTGGCTGTTCGATCGCTGACATCGCGGCGGGCATGTATGGCTATACCAACATTCTCGCCGCCCTCCTCGAGCGTGGCCGGACCGGACGCGGCAAGCACATCGATATTTCGATGCTCGAGAGCATGGTCGAATGGATGAGCTATCCGCTTTACTACGCCATCGACGGTCAGAGCGCGCCAAAGCAGGCGGGCGCCTCCCACGCAACGATATTTCCTTACGGTCCGTTCAAGGCCGGTGACGGAAAAACGGTCATGCTGGGCCTGCAAAACGAGCGCGAGTGGAAGAGCTTCTGTGAGACGGTGATCCAGCAACCACAACTGCAGACCGATGAGCGCTTCAGCACTAACAGTCGCCGTGCGAAGAACCGCGACGAACTCACGGAAGTCATTCTGGCGGCCTTCGCATCGCTGAGCACGGCACAAGTCATCGAGCGACTCGAAGCGGCAGGTATCGCCAACGCCCGGATGAACGACATGCAAGCAGTCTGGGACCACGAGCAACTTGCGGCCCGCGGGAGATGGACAAAAGTTCAGACGCCGGCAGGAGAGATTCCGGCACTCTACCCGCCCGGTGTGGCCCCTTCCGAAGAACCGCTCATGGGCAGTGTGCCCGCACTCGGCCAACACACCGAGTCCATCTTGCATGAGCTGGGTTTCGACGATTCGCAGATTCATGCAATGCGCGAACTCGGCGCAATCTGAGTCGAAGACCGCCTTTCCCGCCTGACAGGCAGACTTCGCACTCAAAGCGAAGCACCTCCTCGTGACAGCCGTCACGAGTCACGAAATAGCAGGAGACAAACATGTCACACACGGTCAATGCAGCTGGCCGCCTGGACCGCTTACCCATTTCCCGCTTCCACTGGAAAATCCTAGGACTGATTGCGGGCGGTGCCTTCCTGGACGCATTTGATATCTACCTCGCCAATGGATCCGTTGCGGCGATGGTGAAAGAGGGATTCACGGACTTGCGGCATGGGGCGATGTTCGTCTCCGCAACGTTCGTCGGCATGATGATCGGCGCGTTTGCTGCGGGTTATGTCGGAGACAAACTGGGTCGACGCTACTCATACCAGCTCAATCTCGCGATCTTTGGTCTCGCCTCGATCGCGGCGTGCTTTGCACCGAATATCGACTGGCTGATCGTCCTGCGGTTCATTATGGGCGTCGGTCTGGGTGCCGAACTGGTCGTCGCGGCGGGCACACTCGCCGAATTCGTCCCACCCGCCACCCGCGGCAAATGGGTCTCGCTGCTCGCCATCATCATCAATAGCGGGTTGTTCGCCGCGCTGGCGGCAGGGTACTGGATCATTCCGAATCTCGGCTGGCGCTACATGTTCGCGATCGCGGGCGTCGGAGCGCTCGTCGTCTGGTTTCTGCGCCACAGGATGCCCGAATCGCCGCGCTGGTTGGAATCGGTCGGCAAACTCAACGAAGCCGAAGCAACGCTATCCAGCATCGAGCGGGAAGTCGAAGCACAGGTCGGCAAACTGCCGCCCGTTCAGTGCGTGGTCGATCTGCATGTGGGCGTCACGTCGTTTCGCGCGCTGTTTGTGCCGGGCATGCGTGGCAGAACTGGCGTGGCCGCATTGACCGCGATTGCCGTGAATATCGGGCTGTACGGCTTCATCGCATGGCTCCCTACGTTCTTCGTGGCCGAGGGCCTGTCGATCGTCAAGTCGCTCGGCTTTGTTCTGCTCATGTCCATCGGCTCGCCGGTCGGCGGCCTGGTTGGCTACCTCACCGCGGACCGCATCGGCCGTGCAAAAGGCATCGTCGCCGCCGCGCTGATCAGCATCGTGCTCGGCTGGATCTACGTCAACCTTCGCGATACGACTGCGATCATCTTTGTCGGCTTTTGCCTCGTCACGACGATTTATACGATTACCACACTGGGGTTGTTCGGCTTCATCCCGGAGCTCTTTCCGACCGAAGTTCGGCTTCGCGGAACCGGCGTGGCGGGAACCTGCGGACGCGCGGCATCGATCGCTACGCCGTATCTGGCACTGTTGCTCTACGAGCATTTTGGCGTCTCGGGCGTGATTGCGATGGTGAGCATCGTATTCGCCGTCCTGTGTCTGGCGATCACCCTGTTGCGGATCGAAACGAGCCGTCACTCGCTCGAGGACATTGCGCCTGGCGCCAGTGATGCAACGCCGTCGCACACGGAGCCATTGACGCACTAGGCGTATGCCGGGTCCTTGCGTGTGACGGGTCGTATGAAACGCCGTCACTTCCGCGCAAGGGCCGCGCAAATCATAGGATGGACAACCCTACAGCCGATGACTACGGCAACCTTAACGGCGTCGGTGGTCCCAACGCATGTGGCACTTTGGGCTACGTTCTTGCGCGGACGGCGATTCACGCGTCGTTGCATTACAGCAGTATCGCGACGGAATCATCATTGATGTACTGCGCGAGGTCCGGTGACGATCTAGGTCCGTCCGATGCATTCAACGGATATCGCGCAGGGTCACTCCCCTCCACATTTCCTGCGCGACCTGCTCTGAAATGATTTCGATCATTGTCTGACGCACCGCCAGCGTCGCGGAATGAAGAGGCAAGCCGTTCGGCCAGCAGATGCTCGCCGGACGCTCGATGCCCGGCTCGACGATGCGCCGCATCCTGGGTAGGCGGGCTGAATCCCATTGCGCGACGGCCGAGGCAGGCAGAATCGTGCAGGCCTTTCCCGAATGGGCAATCGCTATCAGCGTCGGCAACGAATCGATGTCGGCGATGATATTCAGATCGACGTTTTCGCGCGAAAAGGTACGCTCAAGCAACAGACGCAGTCCATTGGTTACCCCCGGCGCCACAAGCGGCACGCCCGAAAGCCTGGCGAGCGCACACGTGGTTGACCGGGCCGATACTTCACCGCCGGGTTCACCCAGCAGATACAGTGCCTCATCGAGCACGGGCATAGCTGTAATCCCCGGCGTGTCGGACTCGCGAAACAGAATGGCGAGATCCAGGCGGCCGTTGGCTAGCAGCTCGTTGAGGTAGCCGCTCATGCTCTCGAAGAACTGCAGCCTGATCCCCGGAAAGATTGCCTGAATCCGCTCGAATAGCGGCACCGCCAACACTGACGCCATGGTCGTGGGAAGACCCACCGCCACCGTGCCGGACTCGGCACCGGCGCCTTTGGTTACCTCCTGTTTGAGCTGCTCCATCTGGCGCAAGACGAGCCGCGCGTGACGATACATGGCGTCTCCGGCAGACGTCGGCGTGACGCCATGGTTGCTGCGCAACAAAAGCGGCACGCCCAGTTCCTCCTCGAGGCGCGCCATTTGCTGGCTGAGCGAGGGCTGAGCGACGAAAAGCTTCTCAGCCGCTTTTCCGAGGCTGCCGTAATCAACAATACTGACGAAATAGCGAAGCTGCCGGACGTCCATAGCAATGCGACTCATTGTGGGTCGCCATAGGATACACCTATGGAATCCCGTTTATTGCCACTCAGTCCGCAATTATTCGCGCTCGAACAAACTGGCGACGCGGCGTCAAGGTGAGCCTGACCGGCTTGAGCAACAGCATCCCGAACACGATGCCGAACAAACGATCGAGCCCGGTGCCGATATTGAGACTGCCGTACGAATCCGGCACCAGAACTAACAAAAAATATTGACATCGCCCACACAGCCGGCAACCAGAACGACCTCAATGTCGTATCCGTGAAGGTTAAGTGCCGACTGGTATGACGTCACCCGTGAGCCAGATTCATGACACGCTTCGCGTGCAGGACCACTGGCCGGTCGACCATTTTTCCGTCAACAGAAACCGCAGCGCCGTTTGCCTTTGCGGATTCATCCAGTACACGTTGTGCCCAGGCGATTTCTGAGTCGGATGGTGTATAGCAAGCGTTGACCACCGCTATCTGTCTGGGATGGATGCACAGCTTTCCGCCGAAACCCCATCGTTTTCCTTTCGTCGTCTCGGCAGTCAGACGCTCGGAATCGTCGATACTCGGCGTCACGCCGTCCACGGGCGGCAGAATCCCGGCAATCCGCGAAATCATGACCAACTGTGCGCGGAAGGTATCCAGTTCGTGGCCGTCGGAAGCCATCGCCATGTCCGCAATAAAATCGAGCGTCCCGAACATCAGTTGTCGAACGAAGGGAGCCTTCGCGATTTCCAGCGCATTCCACATTCCCTGAGCCGTTTCGATCAATGGGAATACGGGAGTCTTTGTACGGGTCGCTGAAATCAAGGCCACGACATCTGACGCACTTTCCGCCTTGGGCAAGATCACGCCTGCGACACCACGCAGCTTTAACAGTTGTGCATCTTCGGCAAACCACGGCGTATTCCGTGCGTTGACCCGGATGAGAACCGGCCGCTCTGGGCTTACCCACTCTGTCACAGCGCGACGGGCTTGCGCCTTGGCACCCGGCGCAACGGCATCCTCCAGATCGACAACGACCGCGTCTGCGCCACTTGCGAGCGCCTTGGCGAAGCGATCCGGCTGGCTACCTGGTACAAATAGAAACGACCGATGTTGCGGCCTGTTGAAATCTGACATCTCAGTTCTCATAGAGCGAGGTGGGATGCGCTTGCATCAGATGGCAACGGCCAGTTCCGGCACGACCGTGAACAGATCGCCCTCCAGGCCATAGTCGGCAACGCTGAAAATCGGCGCTTCCGGGTCCTTGTTGATAGCGACGATGACCTTCGAGTCCTTCATGCCTGCCAGATGCTGGATCGCCCCCGAGATGCCGACGGCCACGTACAGTTGCGGCGCGACGATCTTGCCGGTCTGGCCGACCTGATAGTCGTTCGGCACGAAGCCCGCGTCGACCGCCGCACGCGAGGCGCCCAGCGCTGCGTTCAGCTTGTCGGCCAGCGGCTCCAGCACCTTCGTGTAGTTCTCGCCGTTGCCCAGACCGCGACCGCCCGACACGATGATCTTCGCCGAGGTCAGTTCCGGACGGTCCAGCTTCGTCACTTCACGGCTCACGAACTGCGAAATGCCTGCGTCTGCCGCGGCTTCGATCTTTTCGACCGTTGCGCTGCCGCCAACGGCCGCGACCGCGTCGAAACCGGTCGTGCGCACCGTGATGACCTTGATCGGATCAGCCGATTGAACCGTTGCGATCGCGTTACCGGCGTAGATCGGGCGTTCGAACGTGTCGGCGGAAACCACTGCGGTGATGTCGCTGATCTGTGCGACGTCGAGCTTCGCGGCGATACGCGGGGCGATGTTCTTGCCGTAGGCGGTGGCCGGCGCGAGGATGTGCGAGTAATCTTTCGCGATGTTCAGCACCGTCGCCTCGATGTTTTCCGCCAGGCCCGCTGCGAGTTGCGGCGCGTCGGCCAGCAACACTTTGCTCACGCCTGCAATCTTCGCGGCCGCATCCGCTGCGGCCTGCGCGTTGTGACCTGCCACCAGCACGTGAATATCGCCGCCGATCTTCTGCGCCGCTGCAATCGTGTTCAGCGTCGCGGCCTTGATCGACGCGTTGCCCCCCAAGGGGGCTTCCTCCCCACGGGGGCTTCCTTCGGTCGTCGGGGCGTTGTGTTCCGCTATTACCAGATTCGTCATTTGTTCCGTCTCCGCGTGTTACTTAAAGCACCTTGGCTTCGGTCTTCAGCTTCTCGACCAGCGTCTTCACATCCGGCACCATCACACCGGCGGAGCGCTTCGGCGGCTCGGCGACTTTCAGCGTCTTCAGGCGCGGCGTCACATCAACGCCGAGGTCTTCCGGCCTGATCGTTTCCAGCGGCTTCTTCTTCGCCTTCATGATGTTCGGCAGCGTCACGTAGCGCGGCTCGTTCAGGCGCAGGTCGGTCGTGATCACAGCCGGCAAGCTCAGCGACAGCGTTTCCGCACCGCCGTCGACTTCGCGCGACACCGTAGCCTTGCCGCCAGCGACGACAACCTTCGAGGCAAACGTGGCCTGCGGCAGGTTTGCCAGTGCAGCCAGCATCTGGCCGGTCTGGTTCGAATCGTCGTCGATCGCCTGTTTGCCAAGAATGATCAATGAAGGCTGTTCCCTGTCGACCAGCGCTTTCAGCAGCTTGGCCACCGCCAGCGGCTGCAGTTCTTCGCCCGACTCGATCAGGATCGCGCGGTCCGCGCCGATCGCGAGCGCCGTGCGCAGCGTTTCCTGCGCTTGCGTCACACCTGCCGACACGGCAATCACTTCAGTCGCCACGCCCGCTTCGCGCAGACGAACGGCTTCTTCAACCGCGATTTCGTCGAACGGATTCATCGACATCTTCACGTTCGCGATGTCGACGCCCGTGCCGTCCGATTTCACCCGGACTTTCACGTTGTAATCGAACACTCTCTTGACTGGTACAAGGATCTTCATTGTCTACTCCATGTTCGTCGTCGCACTGCTTCGCACATGCCGTGGCACGAGAACGTTCAGGTCGTTCTACAGATGAAAAGCGGCACGCCGGATGGCGTTTGACGGCCCTCAAAGTATTTATCGGTGGTTAACCGCATTGGTCAGGCTGCATTGGAACCCCGGCAGCGCTCTGGCGCAAATACGAGTTAGCTTTGCCCGCCATAGGCTCGTCCTAGGGCTCCCAGTGGTATTCGTCTGGAACAGGCATGGCGGTCAGGTCGAAAGAACTTCGCCCCGAAGGCTCAAGAGGGTTTTACCGATACGGCAGGAACCTCTCTACGGAAATCCCGAGATGTGGCAGGCGGGCGACTCAATCCAGCGGCTCTAGCGCAACAGCCTACGCCCCCTCGGCCTGGCCACCGTGCTACTTAATACGGCAACAACCGCGTTTATCAGCGGGTTGTCACGAGCAGTGCTCCAGGCCAGAGCGGTGGTCACTACGCTCACGTTTTCCTTGAGCGGACGAAACACAACGTTCTCGGGTGCCAGTTTCTTCAACGAAGCCGGCACGAGCGCAATGCCCTGACCGCAGCCCACAAACGCAACCTGGGAAGCCACCGAGCGCACTTCATGCAGGATTCGGGGAGAGAACCCGTTGACCCGGCAAGACGCCACCAGACTGTCGAAGTGCACCGGGCTGACCTGGCGCGAAAACATCACGAAATCTTCGTCTGCGAGCGAGGCCAGCCTGATCCGTGAACTGCTAGCCATTGCATGATTGCGCGGCATGGCCACCACCAGGCGGTCCTGTGCCAGCGGAAGTGACTCAATGTTCCCGCCGAGTTCGCCCTCCAGTCTCGCAAAAGCCAGGTCAATGTCACCCGACTCGAGTTGGGGAATAGCTTCGACACTGTCGATCTCCCTTACCGATACCGTGAGTTGCGGATACTCGGACTTTAGCCTCCCGATGAGCGGCGGCAGCACATCCAGCATCGCTGACGAAATCGCGCCGATGGTCAGGACGCCGCTTCGGCCGGCAACGGCCTCACGCACCGCAAACTCAAGTCGCTCGAGTTGCTCCGCGAACTTGCGCACCGCCGGCAGGATCGCAGCCCCAATCGGGGTAAGTTGTGTTCCGCGCCGGGACCGCTCGAACAGCTTCACCTTCAACGCCTGTTCGAGTGCCTGGATCTGCTCGGTCAGCGGCGGCTGGGACATATCCAGGCGCCGTGCAGCACGCCCGAAGTGCTGCTCCTCGGCCACGGCCAGGAAGAGCCACAAATGACGAATAAGCCGGAAGTTGATCATGATAGCTTGATAGGTTTGACGTATTGATGGCTTCCGGTATTCGGAATATACATATCGAACTTTAGGCGCGAAAGTACGGTATCGCAACCAGTTCCCTGCACGGCCGTGACTCCAACCTCCCTGCTTGACCGTTTTGCCGCGCTCGACACCAATACGGTGTCCGACGCACTGGACTTCCTTGGTCTTCCCGGCGCGAAGTTCGGCCTGCGTCCCCTGTGGGATTGCCCGAAGATCGTCGGCCGAGCCAGCACTATCCAACTCGGACCGAAGACGGACGCTAGACCGACAGTCCACCTCATTTCTCCCGTCATCGCACAGATCCAGTCAGACGACCGCATTCTGGTTATCGCCGGCGGCATCGACGGAATTTCGTGCTGGGGCGACATTCTTGCGAATGCAGCGCAATTCAAGCGCATTCGTGGTTCCGTGATCGACGGCATGAGCCGCGATATCGAAGGCAGCGAATCGATCGGCTATCCGGTTTTTGGGCGCGGTGTAACCATGATCAGTGCGCGCAATCGGGTCATTCAGGTTTCATCGAGCGAGCCCGTCAGCGTTGCCGGCGTGCTCGTCCATGAAGACGACTATGTCATCGCCGACCGTTGCGGCACTGTATTTGTCCCGGCCGCGCGCATCGAAGAGGTCGTCGAACTGGGCGAACGCATCACCCGGCGGCAGGACGGCATGGTACAGGCCGTGCGCACCGGTCGATCAGTCGCCGAGGTCATGCACGACAAGGAATTTGAGGCTATCAAGGAAGGGAGCAAGTCATGAATCACGAGGATCAGGAACTGGTTGCCCTGTTCGCCGGGCTTGATACACCCGGCGTATCGGACGCGTTAGACAAGCTGGGACTGCCCGGCCAGTGCCTCGGCGTCGCACCGCTGGATAACTACGCGGGCGTGGTCGTCGGTCCGGCATTCACGGTGAAGTATGTTCCGGCGAGCACGCCCGCTGGCACAGTCGGCGACTTTATCGACGATGTCGCGCAAGGCGATGTCGTTGTGATCGATAACGGCGGTCGGACCGACTGCACGGTGTGGGGCGACATCATGACCCAGTACGCGGGGGCTCGCAAGATCGCCGGTACGGTCATCGACGGCGTGTGTCGCGACGTGACGAAAGCACTGGGCGACGGTTATCCCCTGTTCACCAAAGGACGCTACATGCGCACCGGTAAAGACCGCGTTCAGGTTGAGGCCGTCAATGTCCCCGTGTCCATCGGCACGGCACGGGTTGGCGCCCGCGACATCGTCGTCGCCGACGCCAACGGTGTCGTCGTCGTCCCGCGCGAGCGGGCGCGCGAGGTGGCCGCCACGGCCCGACAGATCGAAGCCGTCGAAGCGGATATCCGCGCGCAGATTGCTCAGGGCAAGACACTTGGGGAAGCACGTGAAGCGCTCGGTTACCACACACTGCAACGGAAGGCGTCATGAGCACCCACACTTCAGCACTGGCTTTGCCCGCAGACTTCGCCCAGCGCGCGCGAGCGTTGGGCAGCGCCACGCTCTACGAGGCATCGGGCCTGCCGTGCGCCGTCGATCCCCTGGTGCGGACGATCTGGCCCGGCGCTTTCATCGCGGCCCCAGCGTATCCGCTGGTTTGCTCGCCCGGGGACAACCTGGCGATTCACATCGCCATGGAACGCGTGCCCCGCGGTAGCGTGCTGGTAGTCGGCACCAGCAATTTCGTAGCGGGCTACTGGGGCGAAGTGCTCACGGTAGCGGCTGAGGCTGCGGGCGTGGTGGGCCTGGTCATCGACGGCGGTGTGAGAGACGTTGCCGCCATGACCGCGCGGCGTTTTCCTGTGTTCGCGCGGGGGATCTCGGTGCGCGGGACGGTCAAGGCCAGCGCACCGTCGGTCGGCCAGCACACGATGTTCACCGGCGTACCCGTCGCTCAGGGCGATCTGGTGGTGGCCGATGACGACGGCGTTATCGTTATTCCTGCCGCCGAAGCGGAGCGCACTCTCACTGCCGGAGAAGCGCGCGCAGCGAAGGAAGCGACGATGATGCAACAGCTCACCGAAGGCGCGAGCACGCTAGAACTGATGGGTCTGACGCAGTGGAGAAAAGCGTTATGACGGTGGATCTGCAACGCCTGAACGTGCACCTCGCTAAGGCGCAACCTTCGGCAACCTATCGCATGATGGATCGCGTCGCTGCGAAACGCGCTTCGGGTGCGCGGATCGTCTCGCTGAGTGCAGGCGAGCCGGACTTCGACACGCCGGTCCACATCTGCGACGCGGCCATCGAAGCGATGCGCGCCGGACATACGCGCTATACGCAGGTGGCCGGCATGCGACCGCTACGTGAGGCCGTGGCCGCGAAGTTCCAGCGCGAGAACGGACTCGACGTCAGCTGGCAGGACACCATCATCTGCAGCGGCGGCAAGCAGGTCATCTACAACGCGCTGGCTGCGACGCTTAACGAAGGGGATGAAGTCATCGTTCCCGCACCGTACTGGGTCAGCTACCCGGAGATGGTTCAGTTGTGCGGTGCACGCCCGATCATCGTCACATGCGGCAGCGAGACCGGTTTCAAACTGACAGCAGAGGCATTGGCAAGGGCGATCGGACCTCGCACGCGTTGGCTGATCCTTAACTCGCCGTCGAATCCGACCGGCGCGGTCTACAGTCGAGAGGAACTGGCAGCGCTTGCCGAAGTGCTGCTGGCGCATCCGCATGTGCTCATCCTCTCGGATGACATCTACGAACACCTGATTTTCGACGGCGCGACTTTCCATACGATCGCTCAGGTTGAGCCTCGCCTGATGTCACGCACGCTGACGATGAATGGCGTCTCCAAGGCCTATGCGATGACGGGCTGGCGCATCGGCTTCGGTACCGGGCCTCGCTGGCTGCTCGACGCAATGGAGAAGCTTCAGGGACAGCAGACCTCAGGAGCGAGCGCGATTTCCCAGCATGCCGCGCTGGCTGCGCTCACCGGTCCGCAACAGTTCATCTCCGAATCGCGTTCAGTCTTCGAGCAGCGGCGCGACCTGATGGTGAAGCTGCTCAATCAGGCTCCCGGTCTCAGGTGTGCCCTACCCGGCGGCGCCTTTTATGCGTTTTCCTCGTGCAAGGGATTGATTGGCCGCGTCACGCCCGCTGGAACACGCCTCGATACCGATGAAGACGTAGCAGGCGCAATACTGGACGAAGCCGGCGTCGCCGTCGTGCAAGGCAGTGCCTTTGGGCTCGGCCCATACATCCGGATCGCTTATGCACTCGATGACGACGCACTGATCGACGCATGCCGCGCGATCACGCGCTTCTGCCAATCGCTCAGTGAGGAAAATCATGCCGTTGCCGGGTGAGCTTGCGAAAGAAAACCTGACACTGAGCGTGCAGGGCGTCGAGGTCGATCTCTCCATGATGCTCCGAGCGGGTACCCTGGCGCCCGTCCTGTTCCTGCACGGCTTCGGTTCAACCAAAGAGGATTACGCCGATATCGTTCACCATCCGGCTTTCGACATGCATCCGGTTATCGCATACGATGCACCCGGCTGCGGAGCAACGAACTGCGGCGATCTATCGAAAGTGTCGATCCCTTTCCTCGTAGCGACCGCGACGGCTGTGCTTGATCGCTTCGGAATCGACAGGTTCCATCTCGTCGGGCATTCGATGGGAGGCCTCACCGCCCTCATGCTGGCTCATGACATATCTCAGCGCGTGCTGAGCCTTACCGACATCGAGGGCAACGTGGCGCCCGAGGACTGTTTCCTGAGCCGACAGGTCATCGAATATCCGGCGGAAAGCGCGGAGGAATTCTTCAACGACTTCATAGAACGGACGTGGCATTCGTCGTTCTATTCGTGTCCGCTCTATGCGACGAGCTTGCGTCACAAGGTCCGTGCCGAAGCGGTGCGCGGCATCTTCAGATCCATGGTCGAGTTGTCCGACCACGGGGACCTGATGACGAAATTCCTGTCGTTGCCGTTCCCGCGGATGTTCATGTATGGCGAGCAGAACGCTACGCTCTCATATCTGTCCCATCTTCAGGGTCATGGCGTGGAACTGGCGGAAATCTCGCACAGCGGGCATTTCCCCATGTATTCAAATCCCGTGGAAATGTGGAATCGCCTGGCGCGGTTTCTGGCGGTAGCGTCCCCCGCTTAAGTCACGGAGTACCAGAATTGCGTGCACTCTACGCAACGCGGCAAGGCAAAAATCTTCGGATTAGAAATTTGGCGCGATGTCGAAAATCCGTACGCACTCTACCGCGAGCGGCCTGCAAGCCACTGCAACCGCCCTTCACGGATGAGCGTGAGCAACAGGCCATGAACCAGCAATCTGACGTCCAAAGATGATGTACGCGGGAACGCACTCCCGCGCTTAAGAGGATGCCGATATGCCACGTCAGAAAGGCGCTACGCTCCACTCCCAGACTCGACCTGAAGTGTCTCGCCTTTCCTTTGCCACGAAAGCGTAGCGAGTTGAGCCAACTCGAGTGCCTTGACGCCATCGTCGATTGTCGTACGCACAGGTGTGCCTGTGGTTAGCGCCGCGACAAAATTTGCCATCTCCGCAGCGTAGGCCTGCCGATAGCGCTCGAGAAAAAACGGCTGCGGTACATCGATCGACACAGCACTTGCCGACCAGCCGGTCACTTCGGTCGGCCGCACATTGCCCGCCTGCAACATGCCCTTGCTGCCGAGCACTTCGAAGCGCTGATCGTAGCCATAGGCTGCCCGCCGCGACGTATTGATCTGGCACAGGAGCCCGCGCCGGGTGCGAATCGTCACCGCGGTCGAATCGATATCGCCCGCATCCTGAACAGCCGGATCGGTCAGGCAACTGCCGGTGGCGTGAAGCGTTTGCGCCTCGTCGCCCAGGATCCAGCGAAACACATCCAGATCGTGGATCAGCATGTCCTTGAAAATGCCGCCCGAACTCTTGATGTATTCGACAGGCGGCGCCCCTGGATCGCGGCTCGTGATGATCAGCATTTCTGGATCGCCGATCTCGCCGCGCTCGATGCGCGTCTTGAGCGCCGCGAACGTCGGATCGAAACGGCGCTGAAAGCCGATCATGCAGATCACACCATTGCGCGCAACCGCCGCTGCACTCTCACGTGAACGTTCGACCGTCAAGTCCACCGGCTTTTCGCAGAACACGGCTTTCCCTGCGTTCGCCGCCTTGATAATCAGATCCGCATGCGTATTCGTGCTCGACGCGATGACAACTGCGCCGATCGAAGGATCACCCAGCGCGCCTTCGACGTCCGTCACTTTCGCGCCGTGCATCTGCGCGAGCGCCTGTGCCGAAGGCGCGTGCATGTCGACCACATACTTGAGCCGCACGCCCGCCTGACGTACAAGGTTCGCTGCATGAATCTTGCCGATGCGGCCGGCTCCGAACAAAGCAATGTCAATCATCGTATTCTCCCGTTTTATGGGTTTCGTCGAAATGAAGCTCTTGCCCGTGGGCAAGAGCGGTAAATAGCGCGTGACATCAACACACTTTGTTAGAACGAGTGGTTGATGCCGATATAACCGCCGGTCTGCGAACGCCCGGGCAAGGGGTTGTCGAGATTGTCGTTATTCAGACCGGGGTTGTTGTTCACCACAGAAAAATTCGACCCGCTCGCGTTGCGCACGTGCGCAACCGTCGCATACAGGAGCGTGCGCTTCGACAGGCTGTACGTTGCACCCGTCGCGAACATCGTTGCGTGGCCGGACGGATCGTGTGTCGCGTCTCCCGCACCAGACCCGACATGGATGTAGTACACAGCGCCGCTGAGCGTCAGCGCCGGCGTCGGCCGATACTGCCCGCCAAACCAGTAGTGATCCGCGCTGCGCGCAAGACCGGCAGGTGTGTCCGGCGCGCTGAGATGCGTGTAGGCAGTCTGCAGCGTGAGCGCATCCAGATACAGGTTGGCGCCAACAAAGAATTCCCGTGAGCTGGCGAAGACATTGCTCATGCGCCCGTTCGGGTCCCGTAATTCGTCGTACATGCCCCGCAGCATGAACAACGCGCTCCGGTAGGTCAGTTGCACCCCGTCGCTACGACCGGCTTCGTCGGCGGCTCCGTGATTAAATGCGCCGGGCTGATTGCCGAGCGCATACTGCAAATGCGCACTGAAACCGTTAATGGAAGGCGACTGATATTCAATGTTGTTGCTTGTGATCGGCACATTGCGGCTTCGTACGAGTGCGGTGGACGAATAGGCCTGCTGCACCATCGGGTCCGCGTCCCACTGATCATTCGCAATGAACAGATTGCGTCCCATCTGAAGCCGCCCGTACTGTTCGCTGTTGAGCCCGACCAACGCCTTCCGGCTAAAGAGGCGCCCTCCGCTGCTGCCGGCATTTCCCGACATCAGGTTCGTACCCGATTCGAGATTGAAAATGACTGCCAGCCCCCCGCCCAGGTCCTCCTTGCCGAGCAACCCGAACCGGCTCGCCCCAAAGTCGCTACTTTCAGCGCGCAAACGCGACGCAGTCGTGCCGGTCCCCGTCTGCACCTGGCTGAGAAAATCGAAGCCAGCATCCGCGACGCCGTAAAGCGTCACCGAGCTTTGTGCCTGCGCTGTTGCAACAGTGAATGAACATGCACCGATCAGTACACTAAAAAATGCCTTCTTCATTGTGTCTCCATAACCATGGTCGTTTGTTATGTAAAAGCCGTCGCCCGCACCGTCGTATGCCGCGATGCTTCGTCTTTTCAATCGGGGACGGTCGGACCTACATCGTCGGCATTGCAAACTCTGCGCCCTGTGCGCGACCGCCTAGCCAGCGTTGCGTGACGGCCTTTTCATCGGACAGAACCTTGCCGTGCTCTGCTGTAATCGTCGCAGCGAGCCGGTCGACGTTGCGTTCGATCAGTTCCTTGAAACGGAACATGATGCGGGCACGCTTGAGAGGGGGCATCGCCGCCCATGCCGGGAATGCCGACGCGGCCGCAGTCACCGCGGCGTCGACGTCGCTTTGTGAGGCAAGTGCGACGTACGAAGCAATGTCGCCGGTCGCGGGGTTATAAACGGGAGCCCGGCGTTCACTCGAGCCGCGTCTATGCTTGCCACCAAAAAAATGCGCCGTTACCGTCACATCACCTTGTAAAGACGTACTGATTCCTGCCGCTTCCATAAGGCATCCTTCTCATAGATTACAAAAAACAACTACGGGAATCGCGATTCCCGGCTATCGCGACAACATCCACTCGTGAGCGGGATCGTTCTTGAAGTGCCACGCGCGCTTCGGCCCAGCCATCACGTTCAGGTAGTAGCCGTCGTAGCCATGCGGCATCACCACCGGGTGATAGCCGCGCGGCACCATGACCACGTCGTGATCCTCGACCGCCAGCGCTTCATCGATGTCGCGCGCGTCGGTATAGACACGCTGGAAGGCGAAGCCTTGCGGCGGATTGAGGCGGTGGTAATAGGTCTCTTCCAGGTAGCTTTCCACCGGTATATCGTCCACGTCGTGCTTGTGCGGCGGATAGCTCGACGCGTGTCCCGCTGGTGTCAGCACCTCGACTACCAGCAACGACTCGGCGGGCTCGGTTTGAGGAAGAATGTCGCAAACGTAGCGCGTATTCGTTCCACTGCCGCGCACCGAACGGGCAATCGTGTCCGGCTCGATCAGGCGAGCTTCGTACCGCCCTTCGGCCGGCGCGCTGGCCAGTGCGATTTCGGCATCGTCGTGCGCGTCGATCGACACTGCGGTATGGGGTGGCACGTAGACGGCATACGGCGAGCGCGCCTCGAAGACGCTGCGTCGCGCGCCGATCTCGCGCCACGTCTGCTCTGGCATGCCGACACTGACCACGCCCGTGAGCACGACCACACACATCTCGGTCGCGCCGGTATTGAACGTCACCTGTTCGCCACGCGCGAGCCGTTGAGCGGCAAAACCAACGTGACGCCATCCGGCGCTATCAGGCGTGACTGTGACAATCTCGCGCCCCGCCGGCTTTCCCTTGACGAGCAGGCTCATGCGGCCTCCCGCTGCGCGGCGGCACGATCGACCAGCGCACGCAGATGCCGATAGCCGCTTTGCGCGTACGCAAGGCTCGGCGCCACCGCCGGGTCCTGCTCGGCTTCGACGACGAGCCAGCCGCGATAGCCGTGATCGCGTAGTTGCCGGATTAAAGGCGCGAAGTCGATCGCTCCGTCGCCCGGCACCGTGAAGGCGCCGTTAATCACAGCATCGAGGAAACTCCATTGACGGTTGCGCGCAATTTCGACGATCTCAGGCCGGACGTCCTTGAAATGGACGTGGCAAACGCGGGCGATATGTCGGGTGAGCATTTCCAGGGGCGCAGCGCCGCTGTATGTCGTCTTGCTCCCGGCGAATGCTGCATGACCGCTATCGAACAGCAAGCCGACGTCGTCGCAGGTGAGCGCCATCAGACGGTCGACGTCTTCCGGTGTTTCGACATAAGCGCCCATGTGATGGTGATAAGCGAGGCGTACACCGTGCGAAAGCGTGTACCGCGCCACCGTGTCCAACCGGTCCGCGTAGCGCCGCCACTGCTCGTCCGTAAAGAAACGCGGGCGCTTGAGGAGCGGGACGTTACGTTCGCCCTGGATCGAGCCGGCGACCTCGCCGTAGACCATCACCTTCGCACCGCCCTGTGCAAGCAGCGCGAGATGCGAACCGAGCGCGGCGATTTCCTTATCAGCGCTACGTTCGGCGAGACGCCCCGAGTACCAGCCCGACACCAGTTCGAGCTGATGACGCGACAGCACCTCGCGCAACGCGCGCGGTTCGCGCGGAAACTTGTTGCCTAGTTCGAAACCTTGATAGCCGATTTCCCGGCCCTCGGTGAGCGCGACCTCGAGTGGCGTCTCGCGACCGAGCGAAGGCAGATCGTCGTTGAACCACGAGATAGGATTGATGCCGATTTTTACATCGAAGGAATTCGTCATAGCGGGCTCTTTTGCTGTTGCTTGCTCCGTTCATAATCCGCGCGTGCCGCCCGCACCTCATCGCGGGAGGACACTTCGGGTACCGCGACTTCCCACCAGCAGCCGCCTTCGGCCGTTGTGCGAGCGGGGTCCGTGTCGATACAGATCACATAGGTGCGATCGGAATCGCGTGCACGCTCGAGCGCGGGTGCGAGTTCGGCGAGGCTTGCCACGTGTTCGGCGCCCGCGCCGAGGGACGCGGCATGGGCGGCGAAGTCGATCTGTGGCGCGCCGAGCGGCCCCTGAACACAGTCGTCCAGAAGATTGTTGAACGGTGCGCTGCCGCACGCCTGTTGCAGACGATTGATGCAACCATAGCCGCGGTTATCGAGTACGACGATGATGAGCTTCGCGCCGAGCATCACCGACGTGGCAATCTCGCTGTTCATCATCAGATAGCTGCCGTCGCCGACCATCACGATCACTTCTCGATCCGGCTGCGCCAGCTTGACACCCAGACCGCCCGCGATCTCGTAGCCCATGCACGAGTAGCCATACTCCACGTGATAACCGCCCGGCCGCGTGGTGCGCCATAGCTTGTGCAGCTCCGCAGGCAGCGTGCCCGCCGCGCAAACGACGATATCGTGCGACGGCGAATCCGCGTGTGAACGCTGTACCGCGCCGATCACGTTGCCGTCGTACGGCAATTGGTCCGGCGCTAGTTCACGCCGGCCGGTGATCTTGCTGACCGTTGCGCGCCAGCTATCGGCGGCTGTGCGCGCCCTGTCCTGCCACGCCACGCTGCTTCGCCATGCGCCCTTCGTTTCAGGCGTTGCAGCGGACAATTCGCGCGACAGCGCATCGAGTGCGAGCCGCGCATCGGCGAGCAACGCTATGCCGCGCGCCTTGCCCGCATCGAACGCATTCACGTTGATCGTCACGACGCGCGCTTGCCCGAACAGCGAATGGGACCCAGTGGTGAAGTCCTGCAAGCGCGTACCGATGGCGATCACGACATCCGCTTCCCGAGCGAGCGTATTGGCGGCTGGTGAGCCGGTGACGCCGACCGAGCCCAGTTGCAGCGGATGATCCCAGCTCAACGCGCCTTTGCCGGCCTGCGTTTCGCACACGGGCACGCCGTGCCGCTCACAAAACGCGCGCAGCGCGGCACTGGCCCGCCCGTACAGCACGCCGCCGCCGGCCACGATCAACGGACGCTGCGCCGCGCGTATCGCCGCGGCGGCCGCGGCCAGTTGATCCTGCTCAGGTGACGGCGCACGAAAACTCACCACAGCAGGCTCGAAGAATTCGACCGGATAGTCGTATGCATGCGTCTGCACGTCCTGCGGCAACGCCAGCGTGACCGGACCACACAGCGCCGGATCGGTCAGCATGCGCACCGCCCGCGGCAGCGCGCTCAGCAATTGCTCCGGCGCGACGATCCGGTCGAAATAGCGCGACACGGGTTTCAGGCAATCATTGGCGGAGACCGTCCCGTCGTGAAAGTCTTCGATTTGCTGCAGGACCGGATCAGGCGCGCGTGAAACGAAGGTATCGCCAGGCAACAGCAGTACCGGCAAACGATTCACGTGCGCAAGCGCCGCCGCGGTAACCAGATTGGTGGCGCCTGGACCAATCGACGACGTACAAGCCATCATCCGGCGCCGCATATGCGCCTTCGCATAGGCAATCGCGGCGTGAGCCATGGCCTGCTCGTTGTGCGCACGCAAAGTGGGCAACGCGTCACGCTGCTGATACAGCGCTTCGCCGAGTCCCGCGACGTTGCCGTGTCCGAAGATCGCGAATACGCCGCCAAACAACGGGACGGGCGTAGCCCGGTCGTCATCGGCTGGCGCACGCAACGCGGCCAGATACTTGACGAGCGCCTGTGCGGTAGTCAGTCGGACGGTGCGCGTCATGCGGCTTGCTCCTCACGCGGCACTTCCGTGATGGGGTTACGCGATGTTCGCCACAGGCCGATCAACGTCTCGAAGTTGCTGCGCACCTGGTCGATCAGCATCCGATCGTCGATCTCACCCGCGAGCCAGGCCCGGCCCGGTTCCTGGAAGATCGTGCGGCCCACGGTAAACCCGCGGCATGTCGTGCTCGAGCGCGCCGCCTCGAAGCCTTCAGCCAACTGAGCAACCGGCGCATTCAGGCCTAGTAGCACAACACCACGGCAGTAGGGATCGCGTTCCTCGATCAGTGCATCGATGTCGCGCCATGCGTCTGCACTCATCGGCTCCAGCTTCCACCAGTCGGGATAAATACCAAGGTTATAGAGGCGCTTGAGTGCCCGATGCACAGTGTCCTGCGCCTGTGGGCGATCCTTCGGCGGAATCACTTCGAGCAGCAGTTCGTGACCGCTTGCCTGCGTCGCGTCATAGAGCGCACGAAGCTGGCTTTCCTGCTCGAGCCGATGCAGCGCTTCATCGTCCGGATGGTATTGAACCAGGCATTTGACGATGTGCTCGCCAGGCCAGCTTGTGAGCGCCGTACCGATCGAGCGGCCATGTTCGAATTCCAGCGGGTTCGATCCGGGCAACTCGACGGGGCGGCCGATCCACCAGCCACGGCCCGTTGCCGCGTTTAACGCATCCTGTCCATAGCGGTCGTCGATCAGCACCGCGATCCTGCCGGCGTAGCCACCGGCCATTTCGGTTTCTTCGACCGCTCGCACGAAAAGCTGCTTGAGCGTCGCAATGCGCGCTTCATCGGCGCCAGCCCGCTGCGCCATTTCGAAGAACTGATTGCGATGGTCGAACGCGAAGCCGAGCACTTCGTCCCAGTGCTTGCGCGGCACGCTCACACGATGCAGACGTGCGAGCGCCGCGTCTTGATCGGGACGGCGCAAACGGTCGGCGTGGGCGAGGAAGTACTCCAGTTCGGCCGGCGTGGGCATGGCCGGTGCGCAGGCGTGGCGCGATACGACGAGCGCGCCACAGGCGTTTGCATAGGCGCAGCAAATTGCATAGTCGGCGCCTGTTAGCCATCCTTTGAGAAAGCCGGAGATAAACGCATCACCCGCACCGAGTACATTTATGACCTCGACCTCAACGCCACGAAAATGCCGGTCTCCATTGAGGTCTGCCGGAATCTGGCCGTCGATCACCGTGCAACCCAGCGGGCCGCGTTTGACGACCAGCGTGGCCGTACTCACGGCGCGCACCGAGCGCAGGGCTTCGAGCAGATCTTCGAACCCGCCGGCGATGCAGAACTCCTCTTCCGTGCCGACGATCAGATCAAACTTCGGCAAGATGCCACGCAGATGCGCGCTCACGCTGCCGTCGGCGATAAAGCGCGTTTCGCCGTCCGCTTTGCCCGTCAGACCCCACAGCACCGGCCGATAGTCGATATCGAGCACGGTGCGCACACCGTTGCGCCGCGCATAGTCAAGCGCCGTCATGCTCGCGCGATGCACCCCTTCAGTCGAGAAATGCGTCCCGGTAATCAGCAGCGCCTTGCTGGAAGCGATGAACGCTTCGTCGAAGTCCGTCTCGTCGAGCGCCATGTCGGCGCAGTTTTCGCGATGAAACACGAGCGGGAATGTGCTGCGATCTTTCAGACCGAGCAGCACGAGTGCCGTCAGACGCTCCATGTCGGTCTTCACGTGGCTGACGTCGCAGCCTTCCTTTGCCAGCGCGCCGACGAGGAACCGGCCCATGTGGTCATTACCGACGCGCGAAAGCATGGCTGACTTCAATCCCAGGCGGGCGCAGCCGAACGCGATGTTGGCCGACGAGCCGCCCAGATACCGTGAAAAGCTGGTGACGTCTTCGAGCCGGGCACCGATTTGTTGCGCATAGAGGTCGACCGCGAGGCGGCCCAGACAGACGATGTCCAGTGGCCGGTCTGTAGCGAAAGAGGTGGGATGGTTCATATGCGATTGCACCGAAATAGATGACGGATGGATAGCGTTGCTTAGCGGGCACGCCGCTTGCGGTATTGGTCGGCGATCACGGCCGCGACGATAATCATTCCCTTGACGATTTCCTGGATGTACGAGTCGATGCCCAGAAAGGTGAAGCCGCTCGAGATCACGCCGAGGATCAATGCGCCGATCACCGCGCCGGTGATCCGACCCACGCCGCCGGCGAGACTGGTGCCGCCGATCACGGCCGCGGCAATGGCGTCGAGTTCATATGACATGCCCATGCCGGACTGGCTCGTCTGCGCGCGCGCCGAGACGACCACACCAGCCAGCCCCGTCAGCAGCCCGGCAATCGTGTAGACGGCCACCAGATTGCGCCCGACGCCGATGCCCGACACGCGCGCCGCCTGCACATTGCCGCCGATCGCATACAGGCATTTACCGAAACGCGTGTAGCGCAGCACGATGTGGAAGACGAGCGCAGCCAGCAGAAAGATCGCCACCGGCTTCGCGCCGCTGCCGATTGCCGAGTACGCGTCGGTGAACATGCTGATGGGTTGGCCGTGCGTGTAGTAGCGCGCCAGTCCACGCGCCGACACCATCATGCCGAGCGTGACGATGAAGGGCGGCACACCGGTGCGCACGATCAACGTACCGTTGATCAGGCCGCAAATTCCGCCCGTCAGCACACCCACCGCAACCGGCACGAGCACCGGCAGATCGACGAGTCCTGGAAACACCGTGCGCCCGAAACCCGATGTCTGCGCGAGGCTGCCGGCAATCATCGCGGATAGCGCGACCACGGACCCGGATGACAGATCGATGCCGCCCGCGATGATGATCATCGTCACGCCGACAGCGATCAGCCCAATTTCGGACACGCGCAACACCATGATCAGCAGGCCCTGCGGGTTGTAGAGAAACGATTGGCCGCGCTCGATCCAGCCGAGCGCTTCGAAGACCAGCGCGATACCGAGCAGCACGAGCAGAATGCTGGTCTCCTGCGGTAAGCGCCAGTTACGTGGAGCAGGACGCTGAATGTCCGGAGTGAGGATTGCTGAGTTACGCATAGTTGTCTCCTGTGTCGATCGGAGTTAGCGCTTTAGCGCTTACTCCGGTCCCATGCAACGCTGTCGATCGGAGTTAGCGCTTTAGCGCTTACTCCGGTCCCATGCAAGATGGTTGTTGCCGTTACCGCTGATTCAGGCTGCTCGCCGGAAGCGAGCGCCATGATGCTTTCCTGCGTCGCGCTCGCACGAGGCAGAACACCGCTGACGGTACCCTCGTGCATCACCACGATCCGGTCGCTCATGCCCATCACTTCAGGCAGTTCAGACGAGATCATGATGATCGCGACACCCTCCCTTGCGAGCTGCGTGATCAGCGTATGGATCTCCGCCTTCGCGCCGACGTCGACGCCGCGCGTCGGCTCATCGAGGATCAGGATCTTCGGTTTGTTCAACAGCCAGCGCGCGAGCAGTACTTTCTGCTGGTTGCCGCCGCTCAGGTTCTCGATGACTTCGTGCAGGCCGGGCGTCTTGACCTTCAGTTGACGGCACATATCGGCGCACGAAACGTTCACGCGCTTTTGCCGGACGAAGCCCAGCGCGCAATTGCGGCGCAACGCCGAAATCTGCATATTTTCGCCGACGGAAAGCTGAAGGAACAGCCCAGTACTCTTGCGATCCTCGGTGAGAAACGCAACACCCGCGGCGATCGCCTGTTGCGGAGAACGAATCGCCCGGCGTCTGCCGTCGAAAAGCACTTCGCCTTCGTCCGCCGGATAGATGCCGAAGATCGATTCCATCACCTCCGTGCGCCCGGACCCCATCAGACCGGCCACGCCGAGAATCTCGCCGTACCGAAGGTCGAAGCTGACGTTCGAGAATGCCCCGCGGCGGCCGAGGTTGCGCACGGCGAGTGCTACTTCGCCGAGCTCGACTTCCATCTTGGGAAAGACCTGCGTGAGTTCACGGCCCACCATCGCCGCAATCAGCGATTGCTTGTCAAACTCTTTCGCCGTGCGCGTCACGATATGGTGACCGTCCCGGAAGATCGAAATATCGTCGGCGATCTGGAACACCTCATCCATCTTGTGCGTGATGTAGATGATCGCCTTGCCTTGCACCTTCAGCTCGCCGATGATCCGGAACAGATGCTCGACTTCCTTGTCGGTGATCGCCGAGGTCGGTTCGTCCATGATCAGCAGATCGGAGTCGAAGGACACCGCCTTGGCGATTTCCACCATCTGGCGGTTCGCAATACTCAGGCTGCCCAGTTGCACCTGCGGATCGATCTCGATGCCGAGTTGCGCGAACAGTTCGCCGGTGCACCGGTTCAGCGCGCGATGGTCGATCAGGCCCAGCAGATTGCGCGGCTCGCGGCCGATCCAGATGTTCTCCGCCACCGTCATGCAGGGCAGCAGATTCAGCTCCTGGTGAATCATCGCTATACCGCGGTCGAGTGCGTCGCGCGGTGACTTCAGCGCAATCGGTTTGCCTTTGAAATGCAACGAGCCGTCATCGGGAAAATAGACGCCCGCGATGATTTTCATCATCGTCGACTTGCCGGCGCCGTTTTCGCCCATCAGCGCATGCACCCGGCCGGCGTGGATGTCGATCGACACGTCGTCGAGCGCGATCACGCCGGGAAAGGCTTTGCGGATCTTGCGGGCGGCGAAGATCGGCTCGTGCGCCGCCGACGTAGCGACGTGTTCCGTCCGAGCGGCCTGCGCTCTCATGGTGAGATCTGACATAGTGGCACTCCCTCTGTGGATGAAACGGGGCGCGCGCGGCGCCCCGAGGTCATGCGGGCTATTTGTTCAGAAAGCTCTTGTAGTTATCCGGTGTGACGAGTTGATAAGGGATCCAGTCTTCTTTGGGCACGCTCTTGTCGCCGCCGGCCACCTTGATCGCGGTATCGACCGCAGCCTTGCCCTGCCCTCGCGCGTCCTGGAACACGGTGACAGCGAGATCGCCCTTGGCCATCGCGTTCAAAGCTTCCTTGGTCGCATCTACCCCGCCGACCAGCACGCTTTTCGGCGAGACGCCGGCCTGCTTCATCGCAATCAACGCGCCGAGCGCCATCTCGTCGTTGTTCGCGGCGATCGCATCGAACTTCTTGCCGGAGCTCAGCCACTGGCTCATCAGGTTGATGCCCTGGCTGCGGTCGAAGTTCGCGGTTTGCTCCTCGACGATCTTGATGCCCGGATTCTTCGCGACGATATCCTTCACCCCGCGCGTACGGTCCCGCGTTGCATCGGTCGACAGCTCACCGAGCATGATGGCGATATTGCCTTTGCCTTTGAGTTGCTTCGCGAGGTAATCCATTTGCAGATGCCCGGCCACGAGGCTGTCCGAGCCGACGAACCAGGCGCCGTTGCCCATCGGCTCATCCGGCTTGCGATTGACGTAGACGATCGGGATACCGGCCTTGCGTGCGGTGTCGGTCATTCGTCTGGTTGCCGCCGCGTCGGCGGGATTGACGATGATCGCCGCCACCCGCTGCGACACGAAGCTCTCGACCTGGCTGACCTGCCGCCCCACGTCGCCTTGCGCATCCTCGAAGTCAAGGTTGATGTCTTTGTGCGCTTTACCTTCGGTCGCCATTGCGTCGCGCACCGTGGTCAGGAAGTTGTCGTCGAAGTGCGCCATCGAGACGCCTATCGTCGTACTTGCCATTGCGGAAATCGGCAGCACCGCCGCGAACGACAACGCGAGCAGGGATCGGGTAAAGAATTTCATTGACATGTCTCCTATCAGTTGATTGAACCCGCGCGGCCTATCGGTCTGATGCCAAGGTCCGCGCGGCAAACTTTCATGCGGCGTTCACGTTCTCTATCTATTTCTATGCGTGACGTGAAAGACCCTGCTACGCGGCCTTGCGCACCTGTGCCGACTCGACGCCCGCGCGGATATAAGCGATGCTGTCGCGCAAGCGGCGCTCGATGTCGTCAGCGCCGGCGATTTCCTCGGCGAACGGCTCGAACGATACGTGGCCGCGGTAGCCACGCGCAAACAGCTCGTTCAGCTGACGGATGTTGCCGAGCCGATCGTCCGCACCGACCAGCACACGGTGCCCGTCGCGCATCTGGTCAACGGGCAGGCCGCCATCCTCGACGCCCGACACGTGGATCAGACCCGTGAGGTCCGGAAAGAAAATGTCTTCGCCCGACAGGTGGTGATGAAACGTGTCGTGCACCAACCGGAAATGGCGCTCGCCTGCCGCGTCGTAAATGGCCTTGACCGCATCGGATTTACGCCGCACCGCGCATTCCTCGAAGCCGAGCGGTTCGATCAGACCGAGCAGTTCGTGATAGTCGAGGATCGGCTTAAGTTGCCTGAGCGCATTAACCAGATCGGCGTGACGCTCGCTTGCCGTGCGTTGATCCTGCCGGCTGTTGGTCGGGCACAGGACAATCGCGCGAGCGCCGCAGTCAGCGGCATAGCGCGACAATGCCAGTGCTTCCTTCGCGCGAGTCGCATCGAAGCGATCAAAGCGCTGCAGCGCATTGATCGACAGGATCGCCAGACCCGCTGCCAGGCTAAGTGCCTTGATATCACCGGCAGGCGTGCCGTCGTTGATCTCGACGCCTTCGAGGTCGTTGCGGATCTCGATCGCATCAACCGCGAGCCGCTGGCAAAGCGCGGCATATTCGGCAAACGCCAGCCGCGGTGCACTCATGCGATTCAGGGAAAATTGCAGCGCGTCGTCACTCGTCAATGTCATCTGTGTCTCCAGTTATAGCGAACGAATGGGTTCTCTTTCAGGTTCATGCCGTTATGGCGGTCTGTCCGCCGGTCTGCTCCAGCCATGTGTTGCGCAGCCATGCTGCGCATGCAACGTTATTCTCGAAGATCGAATACCCCGTACCGCCGCCGTAGTCGGCAAACGGGATGAACTCGCAGCTGATGTGCCGCGGTGTGGAAATTCCACCTTGTGCGCGTGCGTTGAGCAGATGCCGTACGGCGTTCTTCCACGGCAGAAGCGCTGCCTCATCCCAGCTACCGTCCCATTGATCCGCAGCCGGACGCACGAACGGATATTGAATGCCGCGGCCAGGTCTGCCATCGGGACGACGCATGCGGGAATTGCGCGGGTTGTTCGGTGTGACACTGCGCGCGTGGGCGTGATGAACCCAGCCGCGTGCGATCCACTGTTTGAAGATCGCATCAGGGGAATCGGGATCGAGCACGATCTCGCCGGCCTCGACCAACGCACGGATTCTTGATGCATCGAGTTCTTCGTCATTGCCGATCTTGAAGATCAGATGCGAATGATCGAGCGTGAGGCGCAGTGCAATGCCGTCGCGCGCCAACAGTTCGCCAACCCGGCTAACCCGGCCGAAGTCTTCATTCCACATATCAACGTGCACTTCGAGGCTCGGCAGGCAGTCAAGCGGGGCCGCCCATTCGCATGCCTGCACGTAAAACCGCGCGACCTCGGCATCGGTGAGGCGATGTCCGTCGGCATGATTCGCGTAGAGCTGGCAATTCAGTACCTTCGAGCCGAAGCGCGGCGCCCACTCGATCACGTGCCGCAGATGCGCTTCGTCGCGGCCCGCACAAAAGATGCCGCCGATCACGCGAACCGGCAACGCGTAGCGCTCGCTCAACTCGACATAGCGCGCAAGTGCGACGCCTTCGGGCGGATTCATCTCGACATAGTCGAACACGCCCGCGTCAGCGATCATCCGGAATTGCGTTTCAGCGCTGACGGGCGGCATGTCATCGCGATGCAGCACGCCGTCGATATTGACGCCGATGTGAAGAGTGGGGTTCATGGTGTCTTTGTATTGGAGCGATGAGTCCTGCTCACGCCGCTTCGGCGACAAGCAGCGACTTGAGCTTCACTGACGGATCCGCGAGCTCTTCGGCGGAGAGTCGGGCATGGCGGCCGATCAGCATTTGTGCAATCCGGATATCGCGGCCGACCGCCCGGCCGACGCCGCTTGCCGCGATCAACGATCCGTCCGCCGACAGATGAAACAGCAACAACGCATCGACCGCTTCGCGCACGGCGGTCCCACGACCGAATGCAGGAAGCCCTGCGATCTGAATCGACAACTCATACTGATCGGACCAGAACCACGGCACTTCGCGGTAACGAAGGTTTTCGCCGAGCATGTTGCGCGCGGCGATGCGGCCTTGATCCTCAGCGTTCTTCCAGCATTCGAGGCGCACACGGCAGCCGTACAGCGCATGCGGGAACGAGCACGCATCACCCGCTGCGAAGATGTCGGGATCGCTCGTGCACAGACGGTCGTCGACCACGATACCGTCCGCGACGTCGAGTCCTGCTGCCTGCGCTAACGCCGTACGGGGCGCAGCGCCGATGCCGACCACAACCGTGTCGCAGCGGATGACCTCTCCGTCGGCGAGACGGACCTCTTCAGCTGCACGAGCACCTGCGATGGCAGCCAACCGCGCACCAAAGCGGAACTGCACACCGGCGTCGCGGTGCCGCGCTTCGATACGTGCAGCGATTTCCTGCGGCACAGCGCGCATCAGCAGACGCTCGCCGGCTTCGATGACCGTGACACTGCATCCGGCAGCGATAGCACTTGCCGCCACTTCGAGCCCGATAAAGCCGCCGCCGATGATCGCAACACGTTGTCCGTGATGGAGCCGTGCGGCGAGATCGCGAGCATCTTCGGCAGTGCGCAGTGTGACCACGCCAGGCAATTCCGACCCGGGCACGCTCAACATTCTGGGCGACGCACCGGTCGCGATCAGCAGCCGCCTATACCCGATGCGCTCACCGTTGTCGAGGAGAACCGCGTGTCCCGCACGATCGATTTCGACCGCACTGGCTGCAAGCTTCAGATCGATCGCATGATCGGCAAAGAAGGTTGCGCCGAAGAGCGCACACTCATCGGGCGATTTTTCCTTGAGCAGCACTGCCTTGGAGAGCGGCGGCCTGTCGTAGGGTGCATGCGGTTCGCCGGCGATGAGCGTAATCGGCCCATCAAAACCCGCCTCGCGCAGTTCGGCGCTGGCGCGGGCGCCAGCCAGGCCGGCCCCGACGATGACCATGTGTGCGTCGCTTGCCATGATCACTCCGCGGTCGGCACGCCGATCAGGACCGCATCGCCTTCGATGCGTACCGGATGCGTTTTCAGCTGTTGACAGACCGGCGCGCAAAGTGGCTTGCCGCTGGCAATATCGAAGCGCCCCTGATGCCGCGGACATTCGATCGCGTTACCCAGTACGAAGCCGTCGGCAAGATGGGCTTTCTCATGCGTACACCAGCCGTCGGACGCGTAGAACTTGCCGTCGACACGATAGACGGCGAAGGTTGCATCGCCATGATCGAAACGCACGACGTCTTCTTCATCGATGTCGCCGGTCTGGCAGGCGACGACCCATTCACGTTGATCCACCATTTCAGATACTCCCTGTTCCGGACGTTTTTCAGGTTGCCGAGCGCATTGGCTCGCGATGCGGCACGTGGCGACGGATAAAGTGGGAACGATCTCGCCGCTGATGGATCAAGGTCGGAATCATCTCCCTGTAGACCGACCAGAGACCCGGATACGCAGGCGGCGTCTCTGTCTTGATCGCTTCGTGCAGTTTCGGCAGCGCGTGATACGGCACCATCGGTAGCAGGTGATGTTCAATGTGGTACTGCATGTTCATGTAGAGAAACGCGAACACCGGATTGATGTAGACCGTGCGCGTGTTGAGCCGATGGTCGGCAACGTTCATCGCCATGCCGGCGTGTTGCGTGAGGCCGAGGGTCTGGTGGAACCAGCCACAGTAAAAGCGCGGCGTCCACACGAACATCAGCGGCAGAACGCTATGGATCACGAAGCACCAGCCGATTACTGCGGCCATGACGGCGACGTAGAAGCGGCTGATCCAGATCATCTTGCGGCGCTCCATCGCCGGTACAAAGTCGGCGACTTCCGGACTGATCGAACCGCATGCATGACGCACGGTCTTGACGATCTCGGTGGTGCCGCCAATCAGATAGAAGAAATCCAGCAGGATCGTGACGAGTTGCGGCGGGCGGCATACCTGAATCTCGGGATCGCGTCCCACCATGATCGTATGCGTGTGATGCCGCGCGTGACTCCAGCGCCAGAGCGTCGCCTCGCGGATCGTCATGAACGAACAAAGCTGGTAGAAGGCCTGGTTCAGCCACGGCGTCTTAAACGGCGTGCCGTGCGCAAGCTCATGCCAACGTGCGTCGCTCGAACAGTAGATCGTTCCGTAGACGAAAAACGCCGGAATCGCCCACCACGTGCCCCACGCATAGAACGCCGCCGCCCCCGATGCGAGCAGCAACGCGATCCACAGGCCGAAATTCTTCAGACCTTCAGCGTCGCTGCGCTTCATCAGTTGCTTGAGTGTCTGGCGTGGGATGTCGGGGCGATACCAGTTCTCTTCGGACTGTGCGGTGGATGTATCACGCCCGGTGAAACCGGTGTTTGCGAGGCTGCCCGTGCATGGCATGTTCAGAGGTGAGTTCGACACCTGCGTCTCCTTTCTTTTTCAGATCGGCTTCTCCCGGCTGTCCCGAAGGTCACGAGCGCGGCAAAGCGATGACTGCAAGATAAGAGACCGCCGTACTCCTCTCAACGAAAAGATTGACGTTTTTTCGTCAATCCCCTAGCGTTAAAAAAGGCACGAAATAATGCTGCGCTGCGCCATTACCACGAGCGCCAGACAGAACAGAACAAAACAGAACAGACAAGCGAACCGGAGACAACGACATGACCGACGCCACCCCGCCGTCACGGCGTAAGCGCACGGCGCGCTTTATCGAAATCGCAGAGGCGGCGGGCGTGAGCCCGGCAACCGTCGATCGCGTGCTCAACGAACGCGGCAGTGTGTCGGCTGCGACCCGCGCGCGCGTCGTGGCAGCGGCCCGGCAGCTCGCGGTGCCGCGCATCCTGCCGGATACGCGGCACGGACTGATGCATGTGGACGTGCTCCTGCCGCAAAACAGCACGCCTTTCTTTGGCCGTCTGAATCTCGCGCTGCAACGCTCGATGCAGATGCTGGACAAGCGGGTCGTCATGCACCGGTCGACCCTTCCTGAAGCCGATGACGACGTGATTACCGACGCCATCCTTCATCCGCGCTACAAGCGATCGGGGCTGATCGTGACGACTCACGACACGCCGCGCGTGCGCGATGCTTTGCGCACCGTGATCGAACGCGGCGAACCGGTGGTCACGATGGTCACCGACGTCCGCGACGTGGGGCGCCTGCATTACGCGGGCATCGACAACCTGTGTGCCGGGCGCACGGCGGGCTACTTCGTCGGCCGGCTTGCAAGACGGTCTGGACGGGTGCTGCTGCTGTGCAGCCGCAAGGACTATCGCGCCCATATCGACCGGATCGGCGGTTGCCGGGCACAGCTTGCTGAATCCTTTCCGGAACTCGTCTGCGATAGCGCGGAGGTGGAAACCGAAGATGACCCGGACAGGTGTTATCGCGCCGTCGTCAGCGCACTGAAGCGGGGCGATCTGGTCGGCATCTACAGCAGCGGGTATGGCTCGCCCGGTATCGAAGCCGCGTTGCGCAAGTTCGGCGCGACCGGGAAGGTCGTCTGGGTGAGCCATGAAATGCTGGACTTGCATCGCCAATACATCGAGGAACACACGATGGACATCGCCATCGACCAGGACCCGGATGGACAGGTGATATCCGCCCTGCAGCACGTGCTGCATGCGTGCGGCGTGGTCGAGGATGCGCCTCCGCCAGGACCGGTAGAGTTCCGGATATTCTGCCCGGCGAACGTGAGGCGCACGGCATATCTGCCTTCGCTGCCGGATTGAAGGCGTCGAGCGTGCGGGCGTTTTAGGAACGGCTTCAACGCGTGGCGCGGTGCAGCCTGAAGTCCAGGATGCCTTGCTCAGTCACTGCCGATTCGGGGTGGTACACAACCGTCGTACACGCTCAATCCCACCGCGCGTCCCGCACCTGAACGAACCCGCCTTCGACGCGAACCGGAAACGTCGCGACATCCTCGTAAGCCGGCGGCCCGAGAACCTTCCCTGTCCTGATGCAAAAGCTGGCCCCGTGACGCGGACAGACCACCACGTCGCCGTTCACCTCGCCGCCCGTGAGGATGCCGCCGTCGTGCGTGCAGACGTCTTCAATCGCATAGCAGACGCCGTCCAGATTGAATACGGCCACCTGCGCGCCGTCCACCTCCACGGTGCGGTGCGTCCCGGGCGGCAGATCCCCTATGGCGGCGACCTCGACCCAGTCCGACATGTCAGAGCATCCCCAGTTGCAGGCGCGCGGCATCGGACATCCGCTCGCGCGACCACGGCGGATCCCACACCAGTTCGACGTGCACATCGTTCACGCCGCTTACCTCGAACACCGCATCTTCCACCGTCGCCGGGAAAGTCTGCGCGACCGGGCAGCCGGGCGCGGTGAGCGTCATGCGGATCTCAATCCGTCCCTCTTGCGTATCGACATCGAGCCCATAGACCAGGCCCAGGTCGTAAATATTGACTGGAATCTCCGGGTCGTACACCGTGCGCAACGCCTCGATGACCCGGCTTTTCAGGTCGCCGCTGTCAGAGCCGGCAGCGTCGTCACGGGCTTGCGCCCGCTTCCACCAACCGGATTCGCTCATGATTCGCTACTCCGTGGATACCGTACTGTTCTCGCCTTGCAGCGCGGCACGCAGCGTATGCCACGCAAGCGTCGCACATTTCACCCGCGCGGGAAATTCACGCACGCCGGACAGCACCGCGAGCTTGCCCAGATCCGGCACCGGCGCCGATACCGGAGCGCTTGCCGTCACCATGTCGCGAAAGCGCCCGAACAGCGCTTGCGCCTCGGCTTCCGTCTTGCCCTTCAGCGCTTCGGTCATCAGCGATGCCGATGCGGTGGCGATCGCACATCCCGAGCCCTCGAAGCTCGCCTCCTTGACGATACCGTCCTCGATCCTCAGATACAGCGTCACCTTGTCACCGCACAACGGGTTGTAACCCTCCGCCGTGCGGTTGGCGCCGGCCAGCACGCCGCGATTGCGCGGCTGCCGGTAGTGATCGAAGATGACCTCCTGATAGAGTTCGCTCAGATCGTTCATCGTCCGAATACCTCCCCGACGTGGCCGAGTCCTTCAATCAGCGCGTCGATATCTTCACGCGTGTTGTAGAGGCCCAATGACGCGCGCACGGTCGCCGGCACGCCGAAGCGCTGCATCACCGGCATCGCGCAGTGGTGGCCCGCCCGCACGGCCACGCCGTGACGATCGAGAATCGTGCCGACGTCGTGCGCATGCACGCCGTCGAGCACGAACGACAGGATGCTCGCCTTATCGGCCGCGGTGCCGATCAGGCGCAAGCCCTGAACAGCCCGCAGTGCTTCGGTCGCGTAGGCGAGTATGCCGGCCTCGTGCGCGGCGATGACTTCCATGCCGATCGCGTCGACGTAATCGAGCGCCGCGCCGAGCGCAATCGCGCCAGCGATATTCGGCGTGCCGGCCTCGAACTTCCACGGAATTGCGTTGTACTCCGTCTTTTCGAACGTCACCGAGCGGATCATGTCGCCGCCGCCCTGCCATGGCGGCATCGCGTCGAGCAGCGCGGCCTTGGCGTACAGCACGCCGATTCCGGTCGGCCCGTACACCTTGTGCCCGGAAAACGCGTAGAAATCGCAATCGAGCGCGCGCACGTCGACGGGCAGATGCGAGATCGCCTGCGCGCCGTCCAGCAGCACCGGCACGCCCTTCGCGTGCGCGGCGGCAACGATGTGCTCCACCGGATTGATGCTGCCGAGCGCATTGGCCAGATGCGTGATCGCGACTAGCCGGGTACGCTCGCCGAGCAGGCTTTCGTATGCGTCGACATCGAGCGCGCCCGTATCGTCGATTGGCACGACTTTCAGCACCGCGCCGGTCTGCTGGCAGACGAGCTGCCACGGCACGATGTTCGAATGATGCTCCATCGCGCTGATCAGGATTTCGTCGCCGGGCGCGAGCCGCGGCCGCGCGTAGCTCTGCGCGACCAGATTGATCGCTTCGGTCGTCCCGCGCACGAACACGATCTCCTCCGGGCGCCGCGCCTGGATGAAGCGGGCGATTTTCGCGCGTGCCGCTTCGTAGGCATCGGTCGCGCGCAGCGACAGCAGATGCACGCCGCGATGCACATTGGCGTTGCCATGACGGTAAAAAGCGTTTTCCGCGTAGATGACCGAAGCGGGCTTTTGCGTCGTGGCGCCGTTGTCGAGATAGACCAGCGGCCGGCCGTGCACGCGTTCGCCCAGAATCGGAAAGTCGGCCCGCCAGTGCGCGACATTGCGGGGATCCGGCGCCCGCATGGATTCGATCGGCTTCATAGCAACTCCCTGATGCGCGCCCCTTCCGGGGTATGCGCGAGCAGCACGTCTTCGAGCCGGCCGCGCAGCGAATCGATACGCACACGCTCGACGACGTCGCGCGCAAATGCGTAGGTCAGCAGCGAGCGCGCCATGCGCTCTTCGACGCCGCGCGCGCGCAGATAGAACAGCTGATCCTCGTCCAGCTGGCCGACCGTCGCGCCGTGCGTGCATTTCACGTCGTCGGCGTAGATCTCGAGCTGCGGCTTGGTGTCGATTTCAGCGTCGCGCGACAGCAGCAGGTTGTGATTCGACTGATGCGTGTCGGTTTTCTGCGCATCGGGATGCACGATGATGCGCCCGTTGAACACGCCGTGCGCGGCGCCGTCAAGCACGCCGCGGTAGTACTCGCGGCTCGTGCCATGCACGTCGGCGTGGTCGATGCGCGTGTGGTGATCGACGTGCTGCCGCCCGCCGACGAAGTACAGACCGTTCAGCGTGGCGTGCGCGTTCGCGGCGTTCAGGCTCGTGCCGATGCCTGTACGCGACAGCGCGCCGCCGAACGCGAACGCGTGCGAGGTAAAACGGCTGGCGCGCTGCTGGGCCGCGACCACCGACGCGATATGAAACGCCTTCGGACCTTCCTGCTGCAACCGGTAGTGCTGCACATCCGCCTCTTCGTCCGCGACGATGCGGGTGACCGCATTGGTCCAATAGTCCTCATCGCTCAGTCCGACGAAATGTTCGACGATTGTGCAGCCCGAACGCGCGCCTGCCAGCACGATGTTGAAAGGCTGCACGGCGAGACCCGACTCGTCGCTCAGGAACAGCATGTGCAGCGGCTGATCGACGACCTCGCCGGGCGGCAGCACGACCGCGAAGCCGTCCGCCATGAACGCCGTATTCAACGCCGCAAAGCCGTCGGCATAGGTCTTCGCCGCGATGGTGGGTTCGAGCCGTTGCGGCATTTCCCGCAACGCCCGCGCGAGCGAGCCCACGAATACGCCGTGCGGCAAGCCGTTCAGTTTCGACAGCCGCGGCACGTGGCGTCCATCGACGAAGACCAGCCGGTAACCAGCCTGATCCAGCGCGAGTTCATCGACGCTGCGGCGCATCTCGCTATCGTAGATGCGGGCCGCACCGCCGGAATGCTGCGGCGCGAAATGCCATGCATGCTTGCCGATCGCCGACACGTCCGTGTATTTCCAGTCCTCCTGACGCGTGGTCGGCAAGCCGAGCGCGTCGAACTGGTCGAAGGCGCTGTTGCGCGCGACACGCAGCCACCGCAACTCGGCGCCGGGCAAGGTTCTGGCGACGTGTCTGAAAGCGTCATGGAAAGGATCGAGCGACTTGTCTTTCATCGATGCCCCGCACTTGCGCGAGCTGCCGGATGCGCCACCTCATTCTCGATCCAGCCATAGCCCTTGCGCTCCAGTTCCTCGGCCAGCTGCCGCGGCCCCGATTTCACGATGCGGCCGTTCGCCAGCACATGCACGCGGTCCGGCACGACGTAATCCAGCAGCCGCTGATAGTGCGTCACCAGCACGATCGCCCGTTCGGGCGCGCGCATGCTGTTGACACCGCGCGCGACGATCTGCAAGGCGTCGATATCGAGTCCGGAATCCGTTTCGTCGAGAATCGCGAGCCGGGGTTCCAGCACCGCCATCTGCAATATCTCGTTGCGCTTCTTCTCGCCGCCGGAGAATCCTTCATTGATCGCGCGGTACAACAGCGTCTCGTCCATCTGCATCAGCGTCATTCTTTCCTTGATCAGTTGCAGGAACTCGATCGCGTCGAGTTCGGGCTCGCCGCGATGCCGGCGCTGCGCGTTCAACGCGGCCTTCAGCAGATAAATATTGCTTACGCCGGGTATCTCGACGGGATACTGGAACGCGAGAAAGAGTCCCTCGCGCGCGCGTTCTTCAGGCGCGAGCGCCAGCAGATCGCGTCCGAGATACGACACCGCGCCGCCCGTGACGGCCAGGTCCTCGCGCCCCGCCAGCACATGCGCGAGCGTGCTCTTGCCCGAGCCGTTCGGGCCCATGATCGCGTGCACCTCGCCGGCCTTCACGCTCAGATCGATGCCGCGCAGAATCTGCTTGCCGTCGACTTCGACTTGCAGGTTGCTGATCTCAAGCATGGTTCGTCTACCTCACGAATATCGTGGTTATCCCACGCTGCCTTCCAGACTGACGCCGAGCAGCTTCTGCGCCTCGACCGCGAATTCCATCGGCAGCTCCTTGAACACTTCCTTGCAGAAACCGTTGACGATCATCGACACCGCGTCTTCAGGAGACAGTCCGCGCTGCCGGCAATAGAACAACTGGTCTTCGCCGATGCGCGAGGTCGAGGCTTCGTGCTCGACCCTGGCGGTCGGGTTTTTGACTTCGATATACGGAAACGTATGGGCGCTGCAGTGCGCGCCGAGCAACAGCGAATCGCACTGCGTGTAGTTGCGTGCGCCCTCCGCCGCGCGGCCGACCTTCACGAGCCCGCGATACGCGTTCTTGCCGCGGCCCGCCGAAATGCCCTTCGACAGGATCGTGCTGCGCGTATTGCGGCCGAGGTGAATCATCTTCGTGCCGGTGTCGGCCTGCTGATAGTGATTGGTCAGCGCGACCGAATAGAACTCGCCGACCGCGTTATCGCCTCGCAGAATCACGCTGGGGTACTTCCACGTGATCGCCGAACCGGTTTCCACCTGCGTCCACGAAATCTTCGAATTCGCCTCGCGGCAGTCGCCGCGCTTGGTCACGAAGTTGTAGATGCCGCCTTTGCCCGCGGCATCGCCCGGATACCAGTTCTGCACGGTCGAATAGCGGATCTGCGCGCCTTCCAGCGCGATCAGTTCGACCACCGCGGCATGCAGCTGATTTTCGTCGCGCATCGGCGCCGTGCAGCCTTCCAGATAGCTCACATACGTGCCTTTGTCCGCGATGATCAGCGTACGCTCGAACTGGCCGGTGTTTTGCGCGTTGATGCGGAAGTAGGTCGACAACTCCATCGGGCAGCGCACGCCCGGCGGGATGTAGCAGAACGAGCCGTCGCTGAACACAGCGGAATTCAGCGCGGCGAAGAAATTGTCGGTGTGCGGCACGACCGAGCCGAGATACTCCCGCACCAGCTCGGGGTGGTGCTGCACGGCATCCGAGAACGAACAGAAGATGATGCCGAGTTCCGCGAGCTTTTCGCGAAACGTCGTGGCCACCGAAACGCTGTCGAAGACGGCGTCCACCGCCACGCCCGCGAGGAGTTCGCGCTCTGCCAGCGGCACGCCCAGCTTCTCGTAAGTACGCAGCAGTTCCGGATCGACTTCGTCGAGACTCTTCGGACGATTCTTCTGCGCCATCGGCGCGGAATAATAGACGATGCGCTGATAGTCGATCGGCGGATGCTGGATCGTCGCCCAACGCGGCTCGGTCATGGTGAGCCAGTGCCGATAGGCTGTGAGCCGCCATTCGAGCATGAACTCAGGCTCGTCTTTCTTCGCGGAAATGAGCCGGATCACGTCCTCGCTCAATCCGCACGGCAACGCGTCGGCCAGCAGCTCGGTCACGAAACCATGCGGGTATTCGCGACCGATCAGCTCGTCGAAACTGCTCGTGGAGACGCTCATGCATCACCTCCGTCAATCGTTCCTTCAATGTTCCTTCAGTCGCCTCGTCGATCGCCTTGTCGATCGCGCGCGCCGCCAGCCTCTCGCGCACGCCGCACACGCCGCCTGCCGGATGCGGAGGCCGGGCAGCGTGCTGCATTCGGTCATACCCGATGGGGCCAATGGGTCCAATGGGCCGTCGACGGCGGCGCTCACCAGGACCTGCGGATGGCGAACTGGCCGGCCGGTGCCGGTTCCGCCTGTCGTCCAGACAGGAAGTGCCGCCGTCGAGCCCGCGGTTTCTTTTCTTTTTCAGCCAGCGGTGCTGCCGCGAATCAGTGGCGACTCATCCTCAGTCTATGCCCATATGCATAACCCTGGCGACGCGCGGGTCTTGTGTGCGCGAGAGTTCGGGACGCACGCCTTCTGCACGGCAAGGCGTGTCGTCGAGTGCGGGAAGCGTTACGATCAAAAGCGCAGGTCGAGGTCCTGGAAGCGCGGACTTTTTGCAGTCGAAGCGCGCGTGGCGCGCGTGCTGCTTCCGGGTTCGGAATGAAGGCGTATCGCAGAGGGAGGTCACCATGCAACACGGAAACGCTATTGAATATGGCGGCTGCCTCATCCATCCGGTTGTGACCGCCGCGAAGGGTGGACGATTTTCCGCCGCCGCGACGATCGTCGATCGGGACGGAGAAGAGCGCTCGGTCGGCGTCGACGGTGATTTCGGACAGGCACAGGAGGCAATGGACCAGGCGATCGAACTGGCGATCGCCTGGATTCACCGGCGACGCGTGGTTTCCGACCACTACGTACGTGGAGGATAACCGGCTGGACGGCAGACCGTGCCTGGCGAGCCGGCCCGCGACGGTTGCCCGCCGCGGGCCGCTCCTCGCCCTCCTCGATCCTCGTGCATGCCGGTAGCCGGCGAAACGCCAGGCGGGCTACTGGCTCGCGCCTGACGCGGCCTTACTCATGCCTCCCGCGGCGGCTGCGCCACTCGCGGCAGAAGGGCCGCTCATTGCGCCGGCGCTATCCGCACCCGTAGCGGCGCCGCTGCTGGTGTCGGCGCGCTTGCAGCCCGCCGCCCCCGCCGTCAGCAGCGCGATTGCCGCGATCACCATGATGTTTCTGAAGTTCGATTTCATCGCAAACTCTCCTGCATGGTTTGCCTCTACACCGGGCGAGAAACCTCGCGTTCGCCGTCGGCCGACGCGCGAAGCCTCTTAAAAGCGACGACGCAATCAGCATGCCAACGCAGACACCGCAAAAATGCGGCTCTTCACGCGGTGCCGTGCACAAATTGCAATGAAGTGTAAAAACTCGCGGCATACATGCCGCTTTCATCACAGGAAATCCGACCGCCGCGCGGGCCTTCGCCTATTCCTCTGCAGAAACCGCGCAGGGCCCCGATCACGGTTCCGAAACATATTGCGTTTGGTATTGCGTTTCGCGGTTTCCATCGCGGCGCGGCGATCGGTCTGTCGATCCGCACACCTGAGCGTTCACCACTCGCGTGTCCTTCATGGCGCGTCCGGTTGAGGTTTGTCGAGAAGGTTATGAATAGTCCCGATCAGTCGCGCGATCGGGGCAGGCTTGAGCAAAAGCACGTCCCATAGCGGCTCAGCCGGATGGGGCGGCAGCGCGGCCGACAGCATGATCACCGGAATGCCGGCCGTCGCGACGTCGCCCTTCAATCGCCGGCACAGTTCGACGCCATCGACGCGCGGCATCATCCAGTCGGTCACGATGAGACTCGGACTCTCGATCGCAGCGACGGCCTGGGCCGCCTCGCCATCGCGCGCAGTCAGCACACGATATCCCTCGCGTTCCACCAGTAATTGGAGCGGACGTAGAATATTCGGATCGTCATCAACTAGAAGTACCGTCGCCAATTCAGGTGCCGCGCATACGTCGAAGGAGGAACAGATTATCGGCGCAACAAGCATACCCGAAGGGCATGTCCGGCCTCGCGGGCGACCGCATTGCCGCCTCGCATTGCCGCCTCGCCTTGCAGGCGGTTTATGCCGCGCGGACGACAAGCGCGGACTACAATTCAGTCTGCACGCCGTCCCTTGCGCGTGCATCCCGACACCAATTACGCCTTGGAGGCCATATGGCCGGACCGTCTGCGCAATCCGCAGCGGACCGCGCGCGGCGCGCGGGCACCCTGGTCACACCAGCGCTTGGCGCGCGCTCACATCGACCACCCGACTTCGCTGCCGAAAGCGAATCGATGCATCGTCTGGCACGAGCGCTGACCTCCTCGGACGGCGCCATGCTGCAAACGCTTTCCGACATGGCGCTCGATCTATGCGAGGCGGGCAGCGCGGGCATCGGCTTGCTGGAACGCGACACGAACGGCGCGCCGGTCTTCAGATGGGCCGCCGTGTCGGGCAAGTGCGTTGCCGCCATCAACACCACCGCGCCCGTTGAAGACAGTCCGAACGGCGTGACGATCGAACTGGCTGCCGGGCAGCTGTTCTCGTTTCCGCAACGCCACTTTGAATGCCTGAAACACGTTACGCCCGAGGTTATCGAACAACTGGTCGTGCCGATTCCAGGCGAACCCGAGCCATGGGGCACGGTGTGGGTGATGTCGCACGACAAGGCGCATCTGTTTGACTCCGAGGACCTCAGGATCCTGACCAGTCTGGCGAACTTCACCTGCGCGGCGCTCTCCATGACCCGGGCGAAAGCCGACGCGGAAGCCCGCGCGGCCGAAGCGGAGGCAGCAAGGAATGCGCTGGCGCTGGTCGAAGCACGCAAGGACGACTTCATTGCGACCCTGAGTCATGAACTGCGCAATCCCATTGCCCCGATTGACAGCGCCCTGAAGGCGGCGCGCAAGCTGGCTACCGACAATCCCGCCGTGTTGTCCGCATTGGGCATCGCCGATCGGCAGATGCGGATACTGAAACGGCTCGTCAGTGACCTGCTCGACGCTTCCCGGATCAGGCACGGCAAACTTTCCGTGCGTCCTTCATACGGATTGCTCCAGGACATCGTGGCGGACGCGGTAACGGCACTGAAGGCCGACGTCAACAACGGCGGGCACCGGCTGCATGTCACCGTTCCGCCGTATCCGGTGACCGTTCACGCGGACCCTGCCCGCCTCACACAGGTCGTGTCGAATCTGCTGTTGAATGCGGTGAAATACACGCCGCCCGACGGCGAGATTACTTTGCTGGTCGAGGCGCCGGACCTCGGCGACGGGTCGATACACGATGCCTCGCCCCACACCGCGCTCATCAAGGTGAAGGACAGCGGCGCGGGCATTTCAGCTTCACTGCTGCCGCACGTCTTCGACATGTTTGCCCAGTCGCCTTCTGCACGCCGGCACGCGGAAGGCGGGCTCGGAATTGGACTCGCCGTCGTGAAGCATCTGGTGGCAGCTCACAACGGCACCGTCACGATTGCGAGCGCCGGTGAAGGCCAGGGGACGGAAGTCAGCCTGCAACTCCCCATTGTCTGCGCCAGCACGGGCGAAGCGGCCATGACCGCGTGGCACACGATGGCGCCGATGCGCATCCTCCTCGTGGACGACAGCGCGGACACCACGGAGGCACTGGGCACGTTGCTGGAACTGGATGGGCACGAAGTCAGGCCGGCACAGAGCGGACCCGACGCGCTGCGGATCGTGGAGTCATTTACCCCGGACGTTGCCCTGATCGATATCACGATGCCCGGCATGGACGGCTTCGAGCTGGCGCAGCTGCTGCGCCTGCGCGCACAGTGCTCCCAGACGAAGCTGGTGGCGCTGACGGGCTATACCCATGACTCCAGCCACCACGAGGCAGGCGTTGGCGTATTTGACTGCCACCTCACCAAGCCGCTGTCGCTCGACGACCTCGCAGATGCGCTCTTGCGCCTCGAGCACCCATGAGGCATGCGGCCAACGGCGGATGACCGCCGCAAAAATACAATAATTACATTTTCCAGACATCCGGCATGCATAAAGATTCGGGACGCAATTCGCTCCAGGTACTAATACGTATAAACGCCGGATCATTCATGCAAGCGCTTAACGCTCGGCGTACACTCGCTCGAAGCCGCAGGCTGCGGGGCGTGCGGGGCCGCGCAGGCGCCCGTCGTCAGGGGTTAATGGAGACTCTGGAGAACAATCAATGAACTGGACCCGGGAACAGAGAAACGTCACGATCGCCGCCTATCTGGGCTGGACACTCGACGCATTCGATTTCTTTCTAATGGTCTTCGTATTGAAAGATATTGCGGCGGAGTTCAATACGAAAATCCCGGCAGTAGCCTACGGCATTATGCTGACCCTGATGATGCGTCCGCTCGGCGCATTGATTTTCGGCTGGCTCGCCGACAAATTCGGCCGCCGCCCCACGCTGATGGTCAACATCGCGTGCTTCTCGTTGCTGGAATTGCTGTCCGGCTTTTCGCCGAATCTGACCACCCTGCTCGTGCTGCGCGCGCTGTTCGGCATCGCGATGGGCGGCGAATGGGGCGTCGGCGGCGCGCTGACGATGGAAACCGTGCCGCCGAAGTCGCGCGGCGCCGTATCGGGCCTGTTGCAGGCCGGCTATCCGAGCGGCTATCTGCTCGCGTCGATCGTGTTCGGCGTGTTCTATCAATACATCGGCTGGCGCGGCATGTTCTTCGTCGGCGTGCTGCCGGCGCTGCTCGTGCTGTACATACGCGCACACGTGCCGGAGTCGCCGGCGTTCAAAACGCTCGAAAAGAAAGCGCACATGGGTCTCGTCGCCACGTTGAAGCAGCATATCGGGCTGTCCCTGTATGCGATCGTTCTGATGACCGCGTTCAACTTCTTTTCGCACGGCTCGCAGGATCTGTATCCGACCTTCCTGCGCGTTCAGCATCAGTTCGACGCGCATACGGTGTCCTGGATCACGATCACGCTGAACATCGGCGCGATTGTCGGCGGTCTGTTCTTCGGTGCTCTGTCGGAGAAGATCGGCCGCAAGCGCGCAATCTTTATCGCCGCGCTGATCGCGCTGCCGGTGCTGCCGCTGTGGGCATTCTCGACCACGCCTGTGCTGCTCGCGGCCGGCGCCTTCCTGATGCAGATTTCGGTGCAAGGCGCATGGGGAGTGATTCCGGTGCATCTGAACGAAATCTCGCCCGATGAAATTCGCGCGACCTTCCCCGGCCTCGTGTATCAGCTCGGCAATCTGATCGCGTCCGTCAACGGCCCGCTGCAGGCGAGCGCCGCCGAAGCGCACGGCAACAACTACGCGCTGGTGATGGCCGTCGTGATCGGCATCGTGGTGATCGTGATCGCCGCGCTGATTCCGTTCAGCCGCGAGCGCCGCGGCATCGACATGACCCAGTCCGCGAAAGAGGTGGCGACACAGCTTTAAGCGTTCGAACCAAACAGCTATTTCCCCGGCCCGTTATCGGGCAGACGCCAAGGCGGCTCGAACCGCCACGCAGCAAAAGAACCAACGCAGGACCAAATCAGGGTAACAAGCCATACGAGGCCGTTCCGATTTCGATCGGAACGGCCTTTTTTATTGCCGCGCGCCTTGACGTGTCGCGCGGGTTCGCAGCCCCACTCTCGTCAGGTCTTCTAGAGGAGTTAATCGACAATGAACCCTTGATCGCCAAGTTCATCCTTCCTTATCCTGAAAAAAAACGGCTGTTCCAAATACTCATTTGAATCGCTTGTTTGCGGCCGGACGCCCGGCAACTGGGAGACGCAACATGGCAGTTCGCACAACAGGCCGGCATGCCGGCGACACAAAGTCCCGCATCCTCGACGCGGCGGAAACGCTGTTCATCGAATGCGGCTATGAGGCCATGTCGCTGCGCCAGATCACTTCGCGTGCCGAAGTGAATCTCGCGGCGGTCAACTATCACTTTGGCAGCAAGGAATCGCTGATTCACTCGATGCTGTCGCGCCGGCTCGACCAGCTCAATCATGAGCGGCTCAAGCTGCTCGACCGCTTCGACGACATGCTCGGCCCGCGTTTGACCTGCGAGCACGTGCTCGGCGCGATGTTTATTCCGGCGCTACGGCTTTCGCGCGAGCCGCGCATCGGCGGCAAGGCGTTCCTGCGGCTGCTCGGGCGCGCTTATACCGATCCGTCAGCCTTCATTCGCGACTTCCTGAATGCGCATTACGAATCGGTGGCCATGCGCTTCTTCGATGCGTTCCAGCGCGCGCTGCCGCATCTGCCGCGTGAAGAACTCGGCTGGCGTCTGCACTTCGCGATCGGCGCGCTGTCGGGCGTGCTGGCCGGCACCGATACCGACAGCCTGATTTCGGAGTTCTCGCAGGGCAAGTCGATGAACGATCTGCAACTGATCGCACGTCTCGCTTCGCTGATGGTGGCCGCGCTCAAAGCGCCGCTGCCCGACGGCAGCCAGCTGGCCACGTTCGCCGCCGTGCTGGGCGACGCCACCGACGGCGGCGAGCAAGGCCAGACGGCCTGCGCCAACCCGGCGGTGGCTGCCGCGCAGCAGGCTTCGAGCGGATCGGCGGCGGCCTCGCCCGCGCCGGACGGTGAGCGCCCGGCCGGCAGCGTCGAGGCGAGTTCGTTTCATCATGCGCTGCACGGCACGGCTTGAGCGCAGCCTGCCGGGCGGCGCCGTCATGGGCCGCCCGGACACAAGCCGCGCGATGCGGCACGGCGAGTACTCGCCACGCCATCGCGCTCGAAGCCGGGCTCGAATCCAGACAAACCTCCAGGTGCGCACCGGAACATCATGAATGCCGCATAGCTGAGCAGCGCGTCCAGATCCCGCACCTAGGCCGCACCTAAGCCGCACCTAAGCGCCGCCGCGCTGTCGAACAGAAAACACGACTCGAAGGCGAGCAAAAAGCGCGGCGAACGCTGCCAAACCGCCAGCAGAAGATCAACCACAGAACGCGAGCCGTGCGCGCCTCGTGGATGCGTTCGCACGCACCATCGAAACAGGAGGAAACGTCATGCCGTGGTTCATCCTTGTGCTCGTCATCGCCGCGCTTGCGCTCGTCTACGTTCAGGCACGCGCGTCATGGTGGCTTGCCTTCATGATCGCGTGGGTGGCGGCCGCGCACGTCAGCGGCTCGGCGGGGCCGGCAGCGGCAACGCTGCTGACCATCCTGTTCGTGCTGCCGGCGCTGGTGCTGACGCTCAAGCCGCTGCGCCGCGCTTGGCTCACGAAGCCGGTGCTCGATACCTTCCGCAAGATCCTGCCGGAGATGTCGCCGACCGAGCGCGACGCGATCGAAGCCGGCACCGTCTGGTGGGACGCCGAACTGTTCTCGGGCCGCCCGCACTGGGACACGCTGCTTGGCTACGGGCCGGCCAGGCTGAGTGCCGAGGAGCAATCGTTCCTCGATAACGAATGCGAGCATCTGTGCGATCTCGCCAACGATTGGGAAACCACCATGGTGTGGCAGGACCTGTCGCCGCAAACCTGGCAGTACATCAAGGATCAGGGCTTCCTCGGCATGATCATTCCGAAGCAGTACGGCGGCAAGCAGTTCTCCGCCTACGCGCATTCGCAGGTCATCATGAAGCTCGCGACGCGCTGTTCGGCCGCCGCCGTTTCGGTGATGGTGCCGAACTCGCTCGGCCCCGCCGAATTGCTGATGCACTACGGCACCGAAGAGCAAAAGAACCACTATTTGCCGCGCCTCGCGCGTGGCGAAGAGATCCCCTGCTTCGCGTTGACGAATCCTTACGCCGGTTCCGATGCGGCGGCGATTCCGGACCTCGGCATCATCTGCACAGGCACGTTTGAAGGCCGCGAGGCGCTGGGTTTTCGCGTCACCTGGGACAAGCGCTACATCACGCTCGGCCCGATCGCGACTGTGCTCGGCCTCGCGTTTCGCGCGCTCGATCCCGACCGCCTGCTCGGTTCAGATGAAGAGCCCGGCATCACCTGCGCGCTGATTCCGGCCGACCATCCGGGGGTCGAGATCGGACGGCGTCACTGGCCGCTCAATGCCGTGTTCCAGAACGGTCCGAACTCGGGCAAGGACGTCTTCATTCCACTCGACTGGGTGATCGGCGGCCGCGCGCAGGTCGGCAACGGCTGGCGCATGCTGATGGAATGCCTGGCGGCGGGCCGGGCGATTTCGCTGCCGTCATCGAATGTCGGGATCGCGAAGATCGCCGTGCGCGGCACCGGCGCCTACGCCGCGATACGCCGCCAGTTCCGCACCGCCGTCGGCAAGTTCGAAGGCGTGCAGGAAGCGCTCGGCCGCATGGGCGGCAATCTGTATGTGATGGACGCCGCGCGCCGATTGTCCGCGCATGCGGTGGACCTCGGCGAAAAACCGTCGGTGATTTCGGCGATCGCGAAATATCACATCACCGAGCGCGCCCGCATGGTCATCAACGACGGCATGGATGTCGCCGCCGGCAAGGGCATCTGCATGGGGCCGTCGAACTTCCTCGCGCGCACCTATCAGCAGGTACCGATCTCCATCACGGTGGAAGGCGCGAACATTCTGACGCGCTGCCTGATCATCTTCGGCCAGGGCGCGATCCGCTGTCATCCGTATGCGCTCAAGGAAATAGCCGCGATGCGCGAAACCGGTCACGCCAAAGCGCTGCGCGATTTCGATGCGGCGTTTTTCGGCCACGTGAGCTTCACACTGTCGAACGTGGTGCGCAGTTTCGTCTACGGCGTGAGCGGCGGCGCGCTCATCGCCAGGCCGCGCACCGCGTATGCGCCGCTCTTCCCGTACTATCGCGCGGCGACCCGCATCTCGACCGCCTTCGCGTTGCTCGCCGACGTCTCCATGTTCGTGCTCGGCGGCGATCTGAAACGGCGCGAACGCATTTCCGGGCGTCTCGGCGACGTGCTGTCGCAGCTGTACCTGATCTCGGCGACACTCAAGCGTTTCGAGGACGAAGGCCGTCAGGAAGAAGATCTGCCGCTGGTACGCTGGGGCGTCGAAGATTCGCTGTACAAAGCGCAACAGGCGATCGACGGCGTGCTTGCCAACTATCCGAACCGCCTCGCCGCGCGCCTCGTGCGGGTGCTCGCGTTTCCGTTCGGCCTGCCGCATCGCGAGCCGTCCGACCGGCTCGGCACCGAGATTGCCGAGCTGATGCAAACGCCGGGCGCGGCGCGCGATCGTCTCGTGTCGGACTCGTACGTGCCGCATCCGGATGTCGATGCGCTCGGTTACGGCGAACTGGCGTTCCAGCTGAACCCGCGCGTCACGCAGATCGATCAGAAACTGCGCGACGCGGTCAGGCAAGGCCTGCTTGCGCCGATGCCGCAAAGCCTGCCGCAACTGGCCGCGTGGACCGCCGCCGCGCAGCAGAAAGGCTTGATCGACGCCGACGAACGCCAGGTCCTCGAGGACTACGCACGCTATAGCACCGAAGTCGTGAAGGTCGACGACTTCCCGGCCGACTTCGACATGCTGGCCAGCTTGCAAAAGCGCAAGGAGGCGCTCGACAAAGCGCAGCAGCTGGCGGCCTGAGGACTTTAGAACGGCATCAAAAAAAGCCCCCTGCCAACGCACAACGCATGCAAACTGACGCACATCCGATGAGGCCAGCGGAGCAAGCCGCCCTATGAACGATTCTTATCTGAACTTCGTCAACTCGCCGTTCGGCGCGCGCCTCGCGCGCTCGCTCGGCTTGCCGAAGCCCGAAGTGCTGCGCCGCTATCGGGCGGACCAGCCCGAGTTCGACGGCCTCGTGGCGATTGGCGCGGGGCGCGAACCGCAGTTGCTGGAGGCGCTCGCCAGCCTCGTCGCCCGTATCGGCATGACCAGCGTTGCACACGAAAGCGCGGGGCTGTGGGTGCCGCTCGCGAATCGCCACGGCCTGATGACGGGCCGCTTCGAGGCAGCCGACGCCGGCTCGCACGGCCGGCTCAACGCGCTGCTGTTCGACGCGAGCGGCATTGAAGACAGCAGCCAGCTCGACCCGCTGCACGGGTTCTTTCACGACACCCTGCGCTCGCTCGGCAAGTGCGGCCGCATCGTCGTGCTCGGCCGGCCGCCGGAAGCCTGCGCGAGCCCGCGCCAGTGGACCGCGCAACGCGCGCTCGAAGGCCTCGCGCGCTCCCTCGGCAAGGAAGCGCGGCGCGGCATTACCGCGAATCTCGTGTACGTCGGGCAAGGCGCGGAGAACGGCATTGAAGCGACGCTGCGGTTCTTTCTGTCGCCGCGTTCGGCGTATGTGTCGGGTCAGGCGGTGCGCATCAGCGCCGGCGGCGAGGCAGCGCCGGCGTTCGACTGGCAGCAGCCGCTCGCCGGCCGCCGCGCGGTCGTCACCGGCGCGGCGCGCGGCATCGGCGCGGCGATTGCGAGCGTGCTGGCCGCCGAAGGCGCGCATGTGGTCGGCATCGACATTCCAGCGGCGCGCGACGCACTCGACGCCACCATGCGGCCATTGAACGGCACCGCCCTCGCCTTCGACATCGCCGCACCCGAAGCGCCCGCGCAAATCGCCGCGGCGCTCGACGAGCAAGGCGTCGACATCGTCGTGCACAACGCCGGCATCACCAGGGACAAAACCATCGTCAAGATGAGCGACGCCGCGTGGCACGGCGTGATCGACATCAACCTGTCCGCGCAGGAACGTATCGACGACGCGTTGCTCGCGGCCGGCACCTTGCGCGACGGCGGACGCATCATCGGCGTGTCGTCGATCAGCGGCATCGCGGGCCATCTCGGGCAGACCAATTACGCGACCTCGAAGGCCGGCGTGATCGGCCGCGTGCAAAGCATGGCGCCGCATCTGCGCGGGCGCGGCATCACGATCAACGCGGTCGCGCCCGGCTTCATCGAAACGCAGATGACCGCGAAGATTCCGCTGACCATTCGCGAAGCCGGCCGCCGCATGAATTCGATGAGCCAGGGCGGCCAGCCGGTCGACGTCGCGCAGGCCGTCGCGTGGCTCGCGCATCCCGGATCGGCGGGCGTGACCGGCCAGATCGTGCGCGTGTGCGGGCAAAGTCTGATTGGAGCGTGACCATGGGCGAGCCTGGTGATCCGTTCAGGAGCGGTCATGCAGCGAGCGCGGCGCGTCCGAAAACCGTCGTCATCGAGCAATTGCCCGCGCCGGCGAAGCTGTATGCGCGCGCGTTGTCCGGCCTCGTCAAACGTGGGCGCGACACGCACCTGCCGGCTCTGCGCCTCGTGCGCCCGGCCGCGCCGCTCGATCCGGCGGCGATCGGGCATTACGCGCGGGTGTGCGGCTTCATTCCCGAGCACGGCGTGCCGCTCACTTTTCCGCATCTGCTTGCCTTCCCGCTGCATCTGCTGATGCTGACCGACCCGGGGTTTCCGTGGCCGGCGCTCGGGCTCGTGCATCTGGCCAATCAGGTGCGGCTGAGACGGCCGATCGCGCATAACGACGTGCTGCGCGTCGAAGTCGAATTCGGTGCGCTGCTGCGTCACGACAAGGGTCAGGCGTTCGTGCTGCATTCGCGCCTGTACCGGCGCGGCGAAGCGGTGTGGGACGGCGACAGCGTCTACCTGAAGCGCGGCGTGCCGGCGCTCGGCAATCCGCTTGGCTCGCTCGAACTCGAGCACGCCGCGTTGCAGCGTCTGTCGCGCTGGCAATTGCCGCCGCAGCTGGGCCGCGACTACGCCCGCGTGTCCGGCGACTACAACCCGATTCACATGACGGCGCTGTCAGCCAAAGCATTCGGTTTTCCGCGCGCGATCGCGCACGGCATGTGGACGCTGGCCCGCGCCGCCGCCGCGCTGCAACCGCCGAAACCGCTCGCCGAAGCCACGCTCAGCGCGGAATTCAAGGCGCCGATGCTGCTGCCGGGCGAGGTGTCGTTCTGGAGCGCGTCGCCTTCGCTGATCGAGCGCGAGCTGGAAGTGCGCGATATCGCCGGAGAAAAACCGCATTTGCGCGGCCGCATGCAGTGGATGCTGCAATGAGCCTTACACGGCTTCATGTCCGCTGCTTCGTAACAGCATGGAATTGAAGCCGAGTGAAATTCGTTTTGTAGTGAAGACGGACCCGAAGAACGCGGACTCGAAGCACTCATCTTTCGCACCGTTCAATAGTTCAATAGTTCGATAACCAGGGAACGCCCCAAAGGAGCCGAGCATGTCCAACCCGCTGCCCGCCGTGCGCCGCGTCGCCATCATCGGCGGCAACCGGATTCCGTTTGCCCGCTCGAACACCGCCTACGCGACCGCGTCGAATCAGGACATGCTGACCTTCACGCTGCAAGGCCTGATCGACCGCTATAACCTGCACGGCCAACGGCTCGGCGAAGTCGCCGCCGGCGCCGTCATCAAGCATTCGCGCGACTTCAATCTGACGCGCGAAGCGCTGCTGTCCACCACGCTCGCGAAGGAAACCCCCGCCTACGACGTGCAACAGGCCTGCGGCACCGGCCTCGAGGCGGCGATCCTCGTCGCCAGCAAGATCGCCCTCGGGCAGATCGATGTGGGGATTGCGGGCGGCGTCGATACGACCTCCGACGCGCCGATCGGCGTCAACGAACGGATGCGCAAGATCCTGCTCGAAGCGAATCGCGGCACGAGCACGGGGCAACGCGTCGGCGCGCTGAGCAAGCTGCGCCCCGCGATGTTTTTCAAGCCGCTGCTGCCGCGCAACGGCGAGCCGCGCACTGGGCTCTCGATGGGCGAGCATTGCGAGCTGATGGCCAAGCGCTGGAACATTTCGCGCGAGGCGCAGGACGTGCTCGCCTTCGAGAGCCACCGCAGGCTCGCCGACGCGTATGCACGCGGCTTCGTCAACGATCTGATGACGCCGTACCGCGGCCTCGCGCGCGACAACAATCTGCGCCCGGACCTGACGCTCGAACAACTCTCCAGCCTGAAGCCGGTCTTCGATCGCGACGCCGGCACACTGACAGCCGGCAACTCGACGCCGCTGACCGATGGCGCGTCCGCGGTGCTGCTCGCAAGCGAAGCATGGGCGGCCCAACATGGCCTGCCCGTGCTGGCCTGTCTGAGCTGGTCCGAAACCGCCGCTGTCGACTATGTCGACAAGCAGGAAGGTCTGCTGATGGCGCCCGCCTATGCGGTGCCGCGGATGCTGGCGCGCGCCGGGCTCAGCTTGCAGGACTTCGATCTGTACGAAATCCACGAAGCGTTCGCCGCGCAGGTGTTATGCACGCTTGCGGCGTGGCAGGACGACGAATATTGCCGCACGCAACTCGGTCTGCCGGGTCCGCTCGGCGCAATCGATCGCGCAAAATTGAATGTGAACGGCAGCTCGCTCGCCACCGGTCATCCGTTTGCGGCAACCGGCGGGCGAATCGTCGCCGGCCTCGCGAAAATGCTCGCGCAGCTCGACAAACCGGCCGGCACCGCGCGCGGGCTGATATCGATCTGCGCGGCGGGCGGCCAGGGCGTGGTGGCGATTCTGGAACGCACACAAACAGACGAAGCCACTGCTTCAGGAGACGACCGATGACCCAGCCCACGCAAGCCCCGTTCTCGCCTGCTGCCGCATCCGCGCCTTCGGCCAGTGCGGCGAATCACACACCGAACACCGACGGCATCTGGTACGCGTCGTATCCGGCAGACGTGCCGCACGAAATCGACGTCGGGCAATACGAGTCGGTCGTGCAGTTCTTCGACGACTGCATCGCGCAGTTTCGCGAGCGGGTCGCGTATGTGAGCGTCGGCGCGAACATGACGTACGGCGAACTGGGCCGCAAGGCGACGGCGTTCGCCGCCTATCTGCAAAGCATCGGCGTGAAGCCGGGCGAGCGCGTCGCGATCATGCTGCCGAATACGTTTCAGTATCCGGTGTCGCTGTTCGGCGCGCTGAAAGCCGGCGCCGTGGTGGTCAACGTGAATCCGCTCTACACCGTGCGCGAACTCGCGCATCAGTTGAAGGACAGCGGCGCGCAAACCATCATCGTGTTCGAGAACTTCGCGAAGACGGTCGAAGACGCGCTGCCCGGCACCAGGGTGCAGAACGTCATCGTCACGGGTCTCGGCGATCTGCTCGCCGACGGCCTGAATCTGAAGGGGCGTCTGCTCAATTTCATGCTGCGCCACGTGAAGAAAATGGTGCCGAAGTACAACCTGCCGAAAGCCGTACCGCTGCTCGAAGCACTCGCGATCGGCTACACCCGGCCGTTGACGCCGGCGCGCCCTTCGCACAACGACATCGCGCTCCTCCAATACACCGGCGGCACCACCGGCGTCGCCAAAGGCGCGATGCTCACGCACAGGAACATCATCGCCAACCTGTTGCAGGCGAAGGCGTGGTCCGAACGCCAACTGGGCGGCGACATCGAAACGGTGCTCACGCCGCTGCCGCTTTATCACATCTATTCGCTGACCGTAAATGCACTGATCTTCATGGGACTCGGCGGGCGCAACATCCTGATCGCGAATCCGCGCGACATGAAACGCGTGATGATGATCATCCGTCACGAGAAATTCACCGGCATCACCGCCGTGAACACGCTGTACAACGCGTTCCTCGAGAACGAAGAATTCCGCAAGCGCGACTTCTCGAACCTGAAGCTCGCGATGGCCGGCGGCATGGCCATGCAGAAGTCGGTCGCGGACCGCTTCAAAGCGGTCACCGGCAAGCCGATCATCGAAGGCTATGGGCTGACCGAATGCTCGCCGATCGTATCGATGAATCCGGTCGACCTCACCAATCTGCGCGATTTCGAAGGCTCGATCGGCTTGCCCGCGCCGTCCACGCAAGTGCGCTTCAGGAAAGACGACGGCACGTGGGCGAACATCGGCGAAGCGGGCGAACTGTGCGTGCAGGGTCCGCAGGTGATGAAAGGCTACTGGAACCGTCCGGAGGAAACCGCCAAGGTGATCGATGCCGACGGCTGGCTCGCCACCGGCGATATCGGCGTGATGGATTCGCGCGGCTTCATCCGCCTGATCGACCGCAAGAAGGACATGATCCTGGTGTCGGGCTTCAACGTCTATCCGAACGAGGTCGAAGACGTGATCGCCATGCATCCCGACGTGCGCGAAGTCGCCGCAATCGGCGTGCCCGATGCGGCGCAAGGCGAACGGGTGAAGGTGTTCATCGTCAAGCGCAATGCGTCGCTGACCGAGGAGCAGGTGATTGCCCACTGCCGCAAGAACCTGACCGGCTACAAGGTGCCGAAGCTCGTCGAGTTCCGCGACGAGCTGCCGCAAACCAACGTCGGCAAGATTCTGCGCCGTGCGCTGCGCGACGAGGAACTCGCGAAGCAAAAGCCTGCCTGACAGGCAACGCGCGGCCGCGCCGGCTCGCAACACTCTTTCGGAGAGATTCATGAAGTACAGCACGTCCGCACGCTCGCGCCGCTCGCAGGTCTTCAGGCGCCTTGCCGGTTTGCCGTCGGACGCCGCCGTGCTGCGTGTCTCGCTGCGGGTTGCATTACGTGCCGCTTCATTGTGCGTTGCGCTGCGTGCAATATCGCGTACTACAGCGCGTGCGCTATCGATCGGCGTGCTGACGGCAGGCGCGGCGGGCATGACGGCCACGCCCGCCCTTGCGCAGAACGACGACACGCCGCCCGCGCTCGACACAGTCAGCACCGTCAAGGCGCCGGCCACGCCATCCGCACAGGTCGGCAAACTCACGCTCGATCAACAGGTGAAGTGGCTGCGCGCCGCGCAACAAAGCGGCGCGTTCGACAAGCTCGACGACGCGCAACTGGTCGCGCTCTTCAAGTCGCTCGATCCGCTCGCGTTGCCGCGCTACATCAAGGAAGGACCGAACGGCTATCCGTCGTACGAGTTCACGATGTCGCGCGCGGAACGCATTCACGGCCAGTGGCCCGACAAGGCCGATCACATGCTGGTGCGCATCGCGCACGACCCGCTGCGAATCTACGCGAAGTGGCTGCCCGACGGCGCGCACGCCGGCCAGGAAATCATCTACGACGAATCCAGACGCAGCGACGAAATGTATGGCCACCTCGGCGGCCTGCTGAACGTGATGCCGCTGTGGACGTCGACCACCGGTGTGCTCGCGCGTGCGCAATCGAACCATCAGGTGCGCGATCTCGGCACCGAGTTCATCGCCAATCAGTACCTCGCCGAAGGCAAGAAGTACATCGAGACCGGCCTGCCCCGCTCGACCCAGGTGGAAGCGAAAACGATCGACGGCGTACGCGTGATCGCCTTCACCTTCGAATCGCCCACCGGCCAGCCGAAGTTCTACGCGAAGAAGGAAACGCTCGGGCTCGATCTGCGGCACCCGTATTTCCGCACGGTGGAGTCCTACGATAACGACGGCAGGCTCTTCGAGAAGATCGTCTTCGAAACCATTACGCCGAAAACGTTCGACGACGCCGCGTTCGATCCGAAGAACAAGGCCTATAAGTTCTAGCGAACGAGACGCGGCGCCAGCACGAAGGCGACATGCGCGAAGCGCCCCTCTCCCTGCTCGTGGCTGTGCTCGATCATGTGTGCGCTGCGGGTTGCAAGCTGCGCGAGCACGAAGTAGTCGGATGCGCGCGTGAGACCGATCAGTGACATCCGGGTCTGTGCGCGCGTTTGACTGAGAAGCGGCGCCAGCGTCCCGTACCAGAGCGCGCCGATGTCATCGCCCGTTTCGAACGCGGGCAGATTCATACGCGCGACGTAATCCGCGAACGCAGGGCCGGCCGCGAGGGTGGAATCGACCACCGCCAGCGTATGGGGGCGAGCAGCCGCATGCGCTAGCCACGGCCACACGCCGCCCGCCGCGGTCGAAAGCCATGCGCCTGTCATCATGAAAGTGCGTCGGTCCATTGCTTTAATGCGCCACTTCACCGCCACTTCACCATTACACCGCGCTCATCAGGTATAGCCACGCCGGTCGCGCCACGCCGCCGGCCAGATGCCCTGCTTGCCCGGCGCGAGGATGCCGTTCGGGTCGAGCACGTCCTTGATCGTTTCCGAAAGCCTCAGTAATGCACCGTCGTTGAAACTGTACTGCGCCGCGGCGAAATCCATGTACGCGAGATGCGCGCGGTATTCGCCGTAACCGGCCGCGCGCGCATCGCTCATCAGCGAGCGCAACAATGCGCCGGCCTGCTCGACCTGATCCGCGTCGTTACGGTCGAAGATCGCCGCGAAGATGTGATGCAGATGACGCTCGCCCGCCGTGAAGCCGCCGTAGTAATCGAAGCCGTATTCCGCGGCGCGCGCCTTCACCATCGTGTATTGGCGCAGCGCGTCGCGCCCGGTCGCCGGACAGATGGGCGCGAAGTCCACGTGCGCCCCCGCGCCGCCGCGCCAGTCGAGCATGCGGAAGGCGCTCATCGCCGGAATGCCGGCGAGGTTGCGCTCGCCGCCCGCGGCGGGTTGCGCATCGCCTGCATAGCGTGCGGCCGAGAGTCTCGCCTCGCGGACGCGGGCGAACGCGCGCTGCACGATCGCATAGCGTGCGTCGATCAATTCAGGGGTACCGTACAGCGCAAAATGCAGATTCCAGCGGCCGACGTTCAGCTTGTCGAGCATCGCCACCACCGCGCTTTCGGGCATCGCGCCCTTGCCTTCATACCACTGCCGACGCGACGACAAACCCGCGGCGCGGCGCAGGCCGCCTTCGATCACCGCGTGATTGCGGATCGTTTCATCGAGGCGCAGCGGCCGCAAAATGTCGACGATCGCTTCGAGATCCTGCTCGTGACGAAACTGGATTTCGCCGAGCAGATACGCGGGCGGCGCCGGCATCAGCCACACGCCCAGCTTGGTGACGATGCCGTAGTTCGACTGCATGAACATCGCGTCGAACGACGGCCCGTAGCCCGGCTGGTACAGCTGCCACGCTGTGCTGATTTCGATCCCGCCCATCCCCGTGCGCAGCACGTCGCCGTTGGCGAGCACCACCTCCATGCCGCACTGGGACGCCGCGTGATCGCCATACGCGGTGTAGCCGAAGCCGCGCTCGAGCGTATTGCCGACCACGCTGCCCCAACCCGCCGCGGGCGGATCGACCCATAGCTTGTAGCCTTTGTCGCGCAGATGTGCGTACAGGTCGAAGTAACTGACGCCCGGTTCGACCAGCGCATAGGCGAGCGTCTCGTTCACTTCGATGATGCGGTTCATCCGTTGCAGATCGAGCACTACCGAGCCGGGCAGACGCGGCGCCGCGCCTCCGTAAGCGAAGTTGCGGCCGGTCGAGACCGTCCACAGCGGAATGCGATATTGATTGGCAATGCGCAGCACCGCGCGAATCTCGTCGACGGATGCAGGCAGTACCGCCGCGGACGCCGAAAACGCTTCCCGCTCGCCAGGCGCGAACGGATCGAGATATGCCGCGAGCCCCGCTGCCGAACTCACCACCTGCGCGTCGCCGACAATCGCGCGCCAGCCGGCGAGCGCGCGGTCGAACTGTGCGGTTGAAACTTTTGGCGGCAAGCTGCGTGTCAAAGCGTCTCCTTTGCTGCGCTATGTGCGAGCGGCGTGTGGGTGGCGTGTGGGTGGCGAATGAGCGGGCGAATCAGCGGCGGCACGCTAACGACGCATCCCACCACTGCCGCCGTGCGTCATGCCGCCCGCTCCCTGCATCGGCAGATCGCCATGCCAGCCGCCATGGCCGCCATGCCAGTCGCCGTGGCCTCCGCGCCACTCGCCATGCCCTCCGCCATGCCACTCGCCGCGTTCGCCCATACGCACATGGTCCATATGATGATGATGAAAGCGGTCCACAAAGACGAACGACACGCCGCCTCCAAACACCACCGGCGGCCCCCAATACCACGGGTCGTAGTAATAGACCGGCGCCGGATACGACGCCAGCGCGACGCCATCGCCTTCGACGATCTGCCAGGTGCCGTCCGGCTGCAGGCACGCGCGGCCGGTAAGCGGCTGCATGACGCCGTCGATTTCCACCTGCCCCGCGACGATGCGGCACGTCGGCGTGTCGCTCAACGGCGCATTCGCATCGGACTGCGCCGCACAGCCGGCGCTCAGACACAGACAACATACGCCGGAGCATAGCCCCGTGCCGAACTGATGGAAAGTAAGCATGATCTTGCTGCCTCGACGCGTCGGCGTTGCGACTCGCGAGAGGCGGGTCGACACCGTGAAGACCCCGTCGGTTTGCCTCGCTCCGGACCGTATCCGTACCGTGCGCGCGCCTGCGCGCCGCCGCTGCGGCACGGTCCTGCAACGAGTAAACGAAGCGCCGCGCGGCGCTATTCCGCCGGCGGCACGCGGGCGCGAGGGCTTTTTGTTACTGCGTGTTGCAACGGCAACGCGCGCGAGCGAGCCGGCACTTGCCTCTTACCGTGCTTACCGTGTTTAGCGCGCGCGACCGCGCTCGCGGCGTTACTGCCACGATTCCGGCTTGCCGCCGAGGGCGCTGCACACGTCGACTGCGATCGAGCGCAGCTTGCCTTCGGCGATCGGCCCGGACAGGGCGTAGCCCATGCGGTCGCTGACCCAGTAGAAAGTGCGCCGGTTGCCGTCGCGGAACAGGCGGAACGCGGTTTCGTCGTGCGAAATGCCGGTGATGTACAGCGTGAGGCGCGCGCCGCTCCGGTTCTCGTACATGAACTGCGCGGCCGGCCCCGCTTCGCCGGGCAACAGCCGGCCGCCCACCAGCGAATATCCGTATTCCTGCAATGACGGCACCGACAGCGGCCGGTTCAGCCGTTTGGACAGCCAGTTGATCAGATGCTCTTCCTCGCTCGCGGCGACTTCGACCGGATGACGCCGTTCGGGCGTATAAACCGCATACGCGATGTCGGCACGCTGGGCAAAGCTGGCCGGATTGGCGCCGAAGCCGCCCCATGCCCCGCCCGTCAGACGCGGCGCGAGCGGCCCCAACGCCAGCGCGAGACCGGCGCCGGCCGCCAGCCAGCACGCCGCAAGACCGGCGCGCCGCCACCAGGGCGACGACGGGCGCACCACGATGAAAGCCGGCTCCTCACGCTCCGGCGCACCGCACAGCGCCTGCAACGCCGACTTCTGCGCGCGCCACGCGGCCACCTGCGCGGCGGCCTGCGAGTGCTGCGTCAGTTGCGCCTCGACCGCGGCGCGTTGCGCGGGCGGCAACTCACCGTCGACAAACGCCGACAGCGCTCGCAGATCGAGCCCTTCGGGCAAGCCGGAATCGTAGTCGTCGTTATTCATCAGGGATTTCTCACTACTTTCAGCGGCGCGTTTTTGCGCGCCGGACCTTCGGTTAGCAGCACGCGCATGTGTTCACGCGCGCGCGACAGCCGCGACATCACTGTACCGATCGGCACCCCGAGCGCGCTCGACGCCTCCTGGTACGTCAACTCCTCCACGCAGACGAGCAGCAGCACTTCCCGTTGCTCGACCGGCAAACAATACAGCGCGCGCTGCAAATCGCGCAGCACCAGACCGTCGACTTCGCCGTGCGGCGCCTCGAGATTGCGCCACGGCGCGCTTTCATCGTCGACGGCGATCTCGCGGCGTCCACGCAACTGATCGATGTACAGATGCCGCAGGATCGTCAGCAGCCACGCGCGCAGGTTGCTGTTCGGCCGGAACGCCGCCCAGCGCGCAAGCGCGCGCTCCGCCGTATCCTGCACGAGATCGTCGGCCCAGGCGCGGTCGCCCGTCAGTGCGCGCGCATAGCGGCGCAACTGCGGGAGCCACGAAATCACTTCCGCTTCGAATTTCACCCGGCGTGCAAATGCTCAGTAGCCGCCGCCGCCGCCGCCACCGCCGCCACCACCGCCGCCGCTGGGGCTCGACGCGCTGCTGTCGGTCGCCGACGTGCAGCCGCTCGTCGTGAGCGAACCTAACGCGAGCGCGAATAGCACAAACACGGTGGAAAGAATGCGGATTGCTTTCATAGTCTGTCTCCTGTTGACGTTTCGAGCGGCGCAGCCGACGGCCGGCGGGGCCAGGCCCCGGTCGGCCGCGCGCGGAATGCAGCGCTGCCATGTTGATTTAACGCGAGCGGACGCCGGTTTATTCCGTGTGTTCGCCGGCAGGCGCCATCCTTTTCCGCCATCCGAGCCCGCGGCGCGCCAGCACCACCACGGAAAGCGCCATCCGTCCGCAGATTCGTAACTCAACGTTACAGTCAATAGTTATCAGATGCTTATGTGCGCGCAAGCCGTTATAGTGGACGCAGTTCGCCCACCGACGCGTTCCGCCCCCACACAGGGTAGAATCGCGGCGAACAACCGTCTTTCTAACCTGAATTGTCCATGGCATCCGCAGAATCGCATCCGCAAAACGACTTCATGAACGCAGCGCGCAAGGAACGAAAGCGCGTCGAAATCTACCTTGTCAACGGCATTCGCCTGACAGGGTGCATCGAGTCGTTCGATCAGTACCTGGTGATGCTGCGCACGCCTGTCGGCCTGCAAGGCATCTACAAGCGCGCGATCTCGACGATCCAGCTCGACACCGGCACGCGTCCGGCGCCGCGCGCCGGACGGCCTTCGCACGGCGAGCACACCACCCGCGGCCCGCACGGCTCGCGTGAACCGCGCGACCATCGTGAGTCCCGCGAACCGCGTGAACCGCGCGAGTCGTACGGCGCACAGCCGTCGTCGGACCGGCCGGCATCGTCCGAGCGCGGCAGCCCGTCAGATGGACCGGTGGTCGTGACGCGCCGCCGGCGCCTGTTCGGCACGGGCGGCGGCGAGGGCGGCAACCATGGCAACGGTAATCATGGCGGCGGCAACGGTGGCGGCAACGAATAAGCTGTTTTGACGCAGCGGCAGGCTAGTCCGAAGGATAGCCGAGCCGCTGCAGAATCTTTTCCAGCCGCATGATCTGCCGCTGCGTCAGTTCGAATCTGCATTTGACCGCCAGCACGCGGCGCCGCCAGTAGCCGGCGTCCAGCATGTTCAGCGCCGGTTGCCGCGTTGCCCAATCCAGATGATCCAATTCAGCTTCCACCACGTGTGACGCATTGAAGCGCCGCGTCGGTGCAGGGGTCTTGGGTTCCATGTTTTCGCGCTGCCTTGTTATTGCGCTGCCCCGTTGTGGAGATGCCGTTGGGCGGCATGCGGTTGTTGTCGGCCTCGATGGCGGCCGGCATTGAGCCTATTGCCTTTTTCCTCTTTGCCTTTTGTCTTTCGGTCTTTTGTCTGGCGACACACTGGAAGACGAGGTGGAACGGCCCGGTTTTAATTTCGTTTTTTTAATCGCGTTCTTTAATTGCGCGGGCTGTTCTTTTGAAGGAAATGCTTACCGGCGTTGGGGAAATGCTTCCCTGGCCGTTCGGCCGATCGTCGGTGGGTTTGGCTTTTGCGCTATGCTGGACTATCGACACTTTTGAGGCGGAGCACGTCATGTCCAAGCCGAAGCCGCATGCATCCGATGTCAAGGTCAAGATCAAGGGAGCGGCGCCGCTCGCTGAGTCCATTGATAGTCGCCTCGATGAGGCACTTGAGGAAAGTTTTCCTGCTAGCGATCCGATTGCTGTCGATGTCACGGATCCGCATCATTTGCCGGCCGTGCACTCGCCGGAGGCCGGGAAGAAGCGGCATTAGAGCGTCTTCGGGCGGCGCGCTCAGCGCGCCGACCCGGTACGTCCAGAACCGCTACCGCTCCCGTCCCTGCCGGTTCAATCGCTCTCTTTCAGTGCGACGGCAAGCCCGATTCCAACTGGCGCTGCAGCTCGCGTACCTGGCGCTGCGCTGCGCGCAGCTGGTCTTGCGCCGCGGCCTTCTGCTGCGCCAGCGCCGTCGCTTCGGCGCGGGTTTGCTGCTGCTGGCTCGTGACAATGTTCTGCTGCTGACGCGCGACAGCCAGGTCAGCCTGCAAGCGGTTTGCCCGGTCCTGCGACAACGCGATCATCCGTTCCGTGAACGCTTTTTGCGCTTCCAGTTGCGTGCGGCGAATCTCGACGTCGGACAGTTGCAGTGTCTGGCGGACAAAATCCTTGTAGATCATGTCGGCACGCGTTGCGTCCTGCGTCTTGATGACGCGCCAGAAATTCTTTTGCTGGAACAGCGCGACGTAGTAAGTCATCTCCTTGCCGTAAAACAGCAAGCTCGCACCGTAGCTGCCGTTGTACGTCGTGCGCAATTCGCTCAGATCCGAGCCGTGAATCATCTGCTGCAATTCCGCCACATTCCCCGCGGCGGATTGCTTCACTTCGTCCGGCGTCAGCGCTCCCGTCTGCGCCTGCGAAGCCGCCGACAACGCGGTTGTCGTGCCCGGCTGGGAAACGACGCCAACGCTCGTCCCGTTATCCGGCAGAGTCTGCGCATAAACGCCCTGCACGCCCCCCAACGTGATCAATGCGGCCAGGGCAATCTGCCGTAGTTTCGACTTTCGGTCCATGTAATTCCTGCTCGAACAGTTTTTGTTTTAGCACAACCGTCTCATTATTACTCACTTTCGCGTGTTTCGGGCTCCTCGTCGAAAATTTGGTACTTACGCATCTTCTCCCACAACACCTTGCGGCTGATGCCGAGGTACAGCGCCGTGTCCTGCCGGCGCCAACCGTTTGCGTCGGGCGCGGCAAGCACGCGGTTGCGCTCGGCCATGTCCCATTTGCTGCGGTCCACGAGCACCTCGGCGGCGCCCTCGGCGGGCACCGGCTGGCTGGCGCGCGCGAGCGCCAGCAACCGTTGCAAACGCGCCGCGTCCCATGCGCCGATCTGACGCACCGTCACGCCGATGCGCTCGGCGAGGTTGCGCAGTTCGCGCACATTGCCGGGGAAATAGATGTCGGCGACAGCGTCGGCCAGCCAGTACGGCAGGTCGGGCAACCCAGAGAGCCGCTCCGCGCCGACGATCTGCGCGATGAACGCCTTGAAGATCGCAATCTTGTCGACCGCGCCCCGCTCTTCCAGCGACGGGATCTTCAGCTCGATCACCGCGAGCCGGTAGTAGAGCTCGGCGCGGAAGTTGCCGTCGTTGACCCGTTGCGGCAGATGCTTGTTGGTCGCCACCACCAGCCGGAAGTCGAGTTTCACCGGCGTAGCTGAGCCGATTCGCGTGACCGCGCTGTCTTCCAATACGCGCAGCAGCTTGACCTGCTGGTAAAGCGGCAGATCGCCGATTTCGTCGAGGAACAGCGTGCCGCCGTCAGCCTGCTCGAAGTAACCCTTATGCGCGACCACCGCGCCGGTGAATGAGCCTTTCGAGTGGCCAAAGAACAGCGATTCGAACAGCCCGTCCGGAATCGCGCCGCAGTTCACCGCGACGAACGGACCTTGACCATAGCGGCTGTGTTTTTCGTGTAGTAGTTGCGCGATGCGTTCCTTGCCGACGCCGGTTTCGCCGTGCACGAGCACGCTCGTGTCGCAGTCGGCGAAGGTGTCGACTTCGTGCAGCAGCGCCTGCATGCACTCCGAGTTGGCGATCATCGCGTCCAACTCGTGCGTCTTGGCGCTATGCGCGCGCAATTGCAGCACGAGCTTCATGACCATCCCGCGCAATTCGGCGCAGGTGAAGTCGAGCGGCAGGATGTGCGAATACTCGGACGGATACATCGCCGGATCGTGGTCGCGCGGCGCGGCGCCGACCCAGACCACCGGGATGCCGTGCGCGGCCTGCCAGTCGCGCAGGATCAGCGCGCCGCTGTCGATCACCGAAACGCTGATGATGGCGAGCGACGGCCGCAGCGCGGTCCGTTCAGGCGAGATCGAGATATCGTCCGCGCGGATCACTTCGACGTCGAAGCTCGCCATGCAGCGCGCAACCCGGTCGACGATATCGGCCTTGCCTTCCCAGACGTAGATATCGAGTTCCTCGATTTTGGTGGTGGTTCTCATCTTGTCCTGGTTACGCTAGTAGACCAGTTGCGAGACGCCGCATGTCAGCGACATGTTGTGGACTGTGGCGGTGCTGACTTGTACGCCCAACAGCGAGAGTGTCGGGACGAGGACTGTATCGAGCAGGGAGAAGACGGGTTGAAGCAAGGGCGTCAAGGCGTTCGCTACGCCGGAAAGAATGGGTGAAAGGAGCGCGGACAGATCGACTAAATGGTTACGAAGCGAGACGTCCAATGCGCCGGGCAATGCCGCAAGCAATTGCGTGGTCAGAACGGGGGCGTCGCTGCCGATCGCGTTGGAATTGGCGCTCCCGGTCGCGTCGAAGCTGCCGGACGAGCCATCGAATACCAGCGGCGTGGTTGTGCCAGGGGCGAGTTGCAATGGACCGATGCCGTTCAGTACGACATTGGCCACCTGCACGTTTGCACCGAGTATCGCCGTCGAAACCGATGCTTCATTGATCGATCCGCCACAGGACGAGTTTGCGCCGAGGCAGACCGATGCAATACCCGGCGCAACCTGAGTCGTGGCCGTGGTAGCTGCTTTGGTGCTTTCACAATCGACTGAACTGTCATGCCGAGCAAGCCCTGGACTGTCGAAGCGCCCGGAGGTGTCAGGAATTTTGTGTGCTGAGGTCGGTTAAAAATCTCAGCTGATGGCGGCGGTGAAGCGCTCGCCGAACAGAATGGCGAACTGATTGACTGCTTGCCGCCAGGTAATAGGTGGCATCTTCCAATCCTTTTCGATGTTGCGCAAGGCCAGGTACAGCAGTTTGCTGGCGGCTTCGTCGCTGGGGAAGTGACCGCGGTTCTTGACGATCTTTCGCAGCTGCATATGCATGCTCTCGATCGCGTTGGTCGTGTATATGATCTTGCGTACTTCCGGCGGATAGGCGAAGAACGGGATGACTTGCTCCCATTGGCGCTGCCACATCGCGGCCACGGTGGGGAATTTGCGCCCCCACTCGCCTTGAGAGAAGGCTTGCAGGGCGACTGCCGCCGCTTCGGCCGTGGCAGCCTGATAGATCGGCTTGAGCGCGGTTGCCAGCGGCTTACGGTCCTTCCAGCTCGCCAGATTCAGCGAATTGCGGATCAGGTGCACGATGCACGTCTGGATCTGGGCGGCCGGATAGACCGCCTCGATCGCCTCGGGGAAACCGCGCAAGCCATCGACGACGGCGATCAGGATGTCGTGCAAGCCACGGTTCTTCAGTTCGTTGAAGACCTTCAGCCAGAACTTGGCTCCCTCGGTTTGCTCGATCCACAAACCCAGCACTTCCTTGCGGCCGTCGGCGCGAATGCCCAGCGCCAGATACACCGCCTTGTTCCTGACCGTGCCTTCGTCGCGGATCTTCAGCCGAAGTGCGTCGAAATACACGATCGGATACATCGCCTCAAGCGGGCGTTGCTGCCACTGTTCGACCTCGGCCAGCACCTCATCGGTGACAGTCGAAATCAGATCGGGCGACACCTGCAGGCCATACAGTTCCAGCAAATGGCCCTGGATCTCGCGCACGCTCATGCCGCGCGCGTACATGCTGATGACGTGATCGTCGAAGCCCGGCAGCCGGCGCTGATATTTGCCCACCAGTTGCGGCTCGAATGTCGCCTGCCGGTCACGCGGAATGTCCAGATTCAGTTCGCCGTTGGGCGTGATGACCGTCTTGCGGCTCGTGCCGTTGCGGTGGTTGCCGGCCTTGCCTTGCTCCGCCTCGTTCTCCAGGTGATGCGTTAGCTCCGCCGCCAGCATGCGCTCAGCCAGTTGTTTCTTCAGTTGCCCGGCCAGGCCCGATTCGCCGAGAACCGACTCCGCATCCTTGTTCTGAATCTGCGCCAGCAGTTGATCGATCAGTTCATCGGGGAACAGCTTCGGCGCCTTCGGGTTCTTGATCTTCTTAGTCACAGCTGCTTCGGTCATAGGACGTTGTTTCCGTTATCGTCTCATGACCTCGGCACACTAAAATTCTGACAGGCTCAAGCGCCCAGCGCCACCATCAAATCCTCAATCTTGATATGCGCGGTCGCAAGACTTTGAATATCGCCCACGCTGAGCGACACGCTGGTGTTCAACAATCCGCCGAGGATCGCGTTGAGCAGCGCCGACTGCTGCGTGTTGATCGTCGCAATGCCGGTACCGAGGGAGAACGAATCGATGTTGGATGCCAGCGCCGTCGCAGTCGCCGTTACGTTGCGTTTGCCCACGAGGAAGAAATAAGGCACGAAAGCGCGTCACGCAGTCCGCGCATCAATGCGACGTTTTCCTACCAGCTGAACTGACGACGAAAAATGCCGCGTTCTGATTAGAGGTTCCACTATCAAACGGCGCGCGCACTTTCACGTATTCTGCGCTGACGTTGTTCGCCCCGCGCGTTTCAACCGATGCAGCCGAAGTGAAACCTGAGAGGCAGCACGAGGCATCGAGGCCGCCTATCGTCGACGATGGCCCGCGATGCCAATAACGCCGCGCGACCATGATCGCGCCGATTTTCATCAAGGAGGAAGACATGACGCAATTCACTCAACGCGCCCGCGCAATTGTGGTCCGCACCGCCAAACATGCCGCCGTCGCCGGCGTGCTGCTCGCCAGCACCGTCACCGCGATGGCGCAGGCCGACAGCGCGGTCGGCACCTGGCAAACCATCGACGATCATAGCGGCCAGCCCAAGGCGCTCGTTCAGATCAGCCAGGACGGCGCCGGCTCGCTCAACGGCAAGGTGATCAAGGGATTGGGCGCGAACGACCAGCCGGATCGCCGCTGCACGGCATGTACCGACGAGCGCAAGGATCAATTGATTCTCGGCATGACGATCATCAACGATATGAAAAAGGACGGCGACGGCTGGGATCACGGGCAGATTCTCGACCCGGAAAACGGCAAGGTCTACAAGTGCAAGATGCACCTGGAAGATGGCGGGAGCAAGCTGGTGGTGCGCGGCTATATCGGCGTATCGCTGCTTGGCCGCTCGCAGACGTGGGTACGTCAGCAATAGTCCGCGCGTAGATCAGGCATGAACGCCTGACGTGCCGGGATGGGTCACCAGCGGGCCGCCACTGCTGTCAGGAGAGAGTCAGAAGAACCGGCCGACGATCACTATCGTTCGGCCGTTTTTTTCGCTTGATGTGATTCGATTCGTTCGCGTCGTCATGCAGCGTGCTTGAAGGGCGACACATACGCGAACGGCGAAGGCAGTACAGGTTTGGCTGATGCGCGGCTGTACGCCGCGGGTGCTGTGACCGGAGCCGAGCCTGCCTGTGCGCTCTTCTCTTCCTGGCTGACATGCGTACGCATGCGCGCTTCCATCAGGCTGCACAGTTCTTCGCTTGCGGCGCCGAACAACTGATCCGCCACACGCTTGAGCACGCCGGACTCGTACCATGCCTTGAAGCGGCGATGGCAGGTTTGATACGACGGGTATTTGCGCGGCATGGCCGACCAGGTCGCGCCGCTATACATCACCCACAGCACGCCGTTGAGCACCGAGCGCGTATTGGCCAACGGCCGGCCACGCAGTTCGGAGCGCGGACGCAATTCAGGGAGCAACGGTGAGACGCGTTGCCATTCTTCATCATTGATATCACGGTATGGATTCATGGTTTCTCCTTTGTCAGAACCATGACAAAGAAGATACCCAGTCGTCTCCGGACGGAATATAAGATCAGTCTGAATCTTGAAAATACGCCTTTAGACGCCGCCTCTTTGGCAAGCGGACCGTGATCCATCGCAAAAGCGCCGCCGCGAGGATGAGACGAACCCTCAGGTCAGCGACGTGTCGACGATCCGCCGCGGCGCGTCGAGATATTCCTTCGATTGCATTTCGACGATGCGCGACACCGTGCGCGTGAACTCGTTGGCCATCGGACCGTCGACGTACAGTTGTTCGGGTGGCACCGCCGCGGACACCAGCAGCTTGACCTTGTGGTCATAGAACACGTCGATCAGCCATGTGAAGCGGCGCGCTTCCGAAGCCATGCGCGCCGACATCTGCGGCACGCCGGACAGGATCACCGCGTGAAAACGGCTCGCCAGTTCCAGGTAGTCGTTCTGCGAGCGCGGACCGCCGCACAGGGTCGCGAAATCGAACCACACGACGCCGTCCGCCTTGCGCAGCGCCTTCAACTCGCGCTTCTCGATGTGCAGAATCGGGCTTTCGTCGGGCACCGCGGCCAGACGCGAGTACGCGCCGCGCAGGGCCTTGTCCGCCGCCGCGCCGAGCGGCGAGTGATACACCTCGACCTGGGCCAGCGTGCGCTGCCGGTAGTCGATGCCCGCATCGACGTTGACCACGTCGAGCTTCGCCTTGATGAGTTCGATGGCCGGCAGCATGCGGTCGCGATGCAGGCCGTCCGGATACAGCGTGTCCGGATCGTAATTGGACGTCATCACGAATTGCACGCCGTTCTCGAACAGCTTGTCGAGCAGACGGTACAGGATCATCGCGTCAGCGATATCCGACACGTGGAATTCGTCGAAACAGATCAGCCGATAGCGCTTTGCGATACGGCGCGCGAGTTCGTCGAGCGGGTCGGCCTGGCCTTTCAGTTCTTCCAGTTCGCGATGCACTTCGCGCATGAATTCGTGGAAATGCAGCCGCGTTTTGCGCTGCACCGGCACGATCATGTAGAAGCTGTCCATCAGGAAGCTCTTGCCCCGCCCTACGCCGCCCCACATGTACACGCCGCGCGGCAGATCCGGGCGGATGATCAGTTTCTTGAACGCGTTCGAGCGGCGCGATTTGTACTCGACCCACTCTTCATAGCACCGCTGCAGACGGTCGACCGCCGCGCGTTGCGCCGGGTCCGATTGATAACCCCGCGTCTGCAGTTCTTTTTCGTAGTATTCGGTGACGTTCATCGTGTTGCTGCAAAAAGAAAGGCGGGAGGGAGTGAACCCGCCCGCCTTCGTGGTGATGCTGGAGTGCTGCGATCCGTCAGGCGTGCGCTGGTTACATGTTCAGCGCGCGCTTGTCGACGGCCAAGGCCGCTTCGCGCATGACTTCGGACAGCGACGGGTGCGGATGGCAAATACGGCCGATGTCTTCCGACGCCGCCTTGAATTCCATCGCCACCACGGCTTCCGCGATCAGGTCCGATGCGTTCGCCGAGATGATGTGCACGCCGAGCAGTTCGTCGGTCTTCGCGTCGGCGATCATCTTGACGAAACCATCCGCCTTGTTGATGCCCAGCGCGCGGCCGTTCGCCATGAACGGGAACTGGCCCGTCTTGACTTCGCGGCCTTCAGCCTTCAGTTGCTGCTCGGTCTTGCCGACCCACGCGATTTCCGGTTCGGTGTAGATCACCCACGGAATGCAGTTGTAGTCGATATGCGGCTTCTGACCGTCGATGATTTCGGCAACCAGCACGCCTTCATCTTCGGCCTTGTGCGCGAGCATCGGGCCGCGCACCACGTCGCCGATCGCGTACACGTTCGGCACCGCCGTCGCGCAGTGGTCGTCGACGTCGATGAAACCGCGTTCATTGGCCTTCAGGCCGATCGCTTCGAGGCCGAGGTTGTCGGTGTTCGGCACGCGGCCGATCGACACGATCAGGCGGTCGGCTTCGAGCGTCTGCGCATTGCCGTCCTTGTCCGTGTAGTTCAGCGCGACGCTGTTGCCGGTCGTCGTCACTTCGCCGACCGTCACGCCCACGTGGATGTCCAGACCTTGCTTCCTGAACTGCTTGGCGGCTTCCTTCGCCAGCGCCTGATCGGCTGAGCCGAGGAATTCCGGCAGCGCTTCGAGCACGGTCACTTCCGCGCCCAGACGGCGCCACACCGAGCCCAGTTCCAGACCGATCACGCCTGCGCCGATCACGGCGAGTTTCTTCGGCACGGTGTCGAAGCTCAGTGCGCCTTCGTTGTCGGACACGATCTTGTTGTCGACCGGCACGTTCGGCAGGTGACGCGCCTTCGAGCCCGTCGCGATGATCACATTCTTCGCCGTGACGACTTCGGTTTCACCTTCGCCGCTCACTTCGATCTGCACGCCGGCGCCCGTCTTGCCGGTGAACTTGCCGTGACCCTTGAGCCACGTGATCTTGTTCTTGCGGAACAGGAACTCGATGCCCTTGGTCATCTTTTCGACGATGCCTTCCTTGCGGGCCACCATCTTCGAGATGTCGAGCTTCACGTCCGACACGTTGATACCGTGATCGGCGAGGTGGTGTTGCGCGTTTTCAAATTCTTCCGACGACGCGAGCAGCGCCTTCGACGGAATACAACCCACGTTCAGGCACGTGCCGCCGAGCTTCAGCGCGCCGGCCGGGTTCTTCCATTTTTCGATACATGCGACGGTCTTGCCGAGCTGCGCTGCGCGGATTGCGGCGATGTAGCCGCCGGGGCCGGCGCCGATCACGACGACGTCAAATTCTTTGGACATGACAATCCTTTTTTTATGACGGAACGGCGCGCAGCCACGTTTCGTGGCGCGCGTCGTTCCTGTACTGCGGAATGCTGGAGACGTACTACCTGAATCGCGACAGACGCCGTGATTACAAGTCGAGCAGCAGGCGAGCCGGGTCTTCCAGCGCGTCCTTCATCGCGACCAGCGACAGCACCGCTTCGCGACCGTCGATGATCCGATGGTCGTACGACAGCGCCAGGTAGTTCATCGGGCGGATCACGATCTGGCCGTTTTCGACCACAGCGCGTTCCTTGGTGGCGTGCACGCCCAGAATGGCGGATTGCGGCGGGTTGATGATCGGGGTCGACAGCATCGAGCCGAACACACCACCGTTCGAGATGGAGAACGTGCCGCCGGTCATTTCTTCGATCGACAGCTTGCCGTCCTTCGCCTTCTGGCCGAATTCGGCGATCTTCTTCTCGATTTCGGCGAGGCTCAGTTGATCCGCATTGCGCAGGATCGGCACCACCAGACCGCGCGGCGAACCGACAGCGATACCGATGTCGAAGTAGCCGTGATAGACGATGTCATTACCGTCGATCGACGCGTTCACGAGCGGGAACTTCTTCAGCGCGTGCACAGCCGCCTTGACGAAGAACGACATGAAGCCGAGCTTCACGCCGTGTTCCTTCTCGAACTTGTCTTTGTACTTGTTGCGCAGGTCCATCACCGGCGCCATGTTCACTTCGTTGAACGTGGTGAGGATGGCGTTGGTTTGTTGTGACTCGAGCAGACGCTCGGCGATACGCGCACGCAGACGCGACATCGGCACGCGTTGTTCGGGGCGGTCCTTCAGCCACTGCTCGGCCGATGCCGGCGCCTTGACGTCCGGCAGCGACGGCCTGGCAGCCTTCGGTGCGGCAGCCGGTGCCGGTGCAGCAGGTTTCGCAGCAGGAGCGCCGGCGGTCAGCACGTCGCCCTTGGTGATGCGGCCGTCGCGGCCCGAGCCGGCGACGTCGCCAGCGGACAGGCCCTTTTCGGCCATCAGCTTGCCGGCAGCCGGCGAAGCAGCAGTGTTCGCGCCCGTTGCGGATGCGGCTTGAGCGGCAGGAGCCGGTGCCGGTGCGGCAACAGGTGCCGGCTTCACTTCGGCTTCGACAGCAGCAGCGCCTGCCTTGCCTTCGGTGTCGATCTTCGCGATCACTTGATCGGCGACGACGGTGTCGCCGTCGTTCGCGATAACTTGCGCGAGCACGCCAGCAGCCGGTGCCGGCACTTCGAGCACGACCTTGTCGGTCTCGATTTCGATGAGAATTTCGTCTTGAGCAACAGCCTCGCCGGGCTTCTTCTTCCACTGCAGCATCGTGGCTTCCGAGACCGACTCGGAGAGCTGGGGAACCTTGACTTCAACAATAGCCATTATGAATATCCTGAATACGTATCGGGTGACGGCGCGGTTATCAACGACCGGACGACCGTCTGCGAACCTCGAATGCCGCTAATGAACCATCAAATTGCTCACTAGACGCGGCACGGGAAAGCGCAACGCGCTTTCCCGGTTCGGCTCTTGTGTTTATTTAGCGATCGACGAGCTCTTGAGACGGCCGAAAGCGCCTTCGACCAGCGCCTTCTGCTGCTCGTAGTGTTTCGCGTAGTAGCCGACTGCCGGCGAGGCCGAAGCCGGACGGCCGCTGTATGCCAGCTTCTGCCCGTCCTTCATGCCTTCCTTCAGGTGGTGCTCGATGTAGAACCACGGGCCCTGATTCTGCGGCTCGTCCTGCACCCAGACCACTTCGGTCGTGTTGTCGTACTTCTTCATTTCCGCTTCGAACTGCTTATGCGCGAACGGATAGAGCTGTTCGATACGGATGATCGCGACGTCGTTTGCCTTCGCTTCGCGGCGATGCGCGACGAGGTCGTAGTACACGCGGCCCGAGCACACCAGCACGCGCTTGACCTTCTTCGCGTCGATGGCTTCGTCCACTTCGCCGATGACCGGCTGGAACGAACCCTTCGCCAGCTCCGACAGATCCGACACGGCTTCCTTGTGACGCAGCAGCGACTTCGGCGTAGCGACGATCAGCGGCTTGCGGAACAGACGGATCATCTGACGGCGCAGCAGGTGGAAAATCTGCGCCGGCGTGGTCGGCTGAACGACCTGCATGTTGTGATCTGCGCACAGTTGCAGGAAACGCTCGATACGTGCCGACGAGTGCTCCGGACCCTGACCTTCGTAACCGTGCGGCAGCAGCATCGTGAGACCCGAGACGCGGCCCCACTTCACTTCGCCCGACGAGATGAACTGGTCGATCACGACTTGCGCGCCGTTCACGAAGTCGCCGAACTGCGCTTCCCACGCGACGAACGTATTCGGTTCAGCGGTCGAGTAACCGTATTCGAAGCCCAGCACCGCTTCTTCCGACAGCACCGAGTCGATCACCGTGAACTTCGCCTGACCTTCGGCGATGTTCTGCAGCGGCACGTAGGTGCCGTCGTTCCAGCGTTCGCGGTTCTGATCATGCAGCACTGCGTGACGGTGCGTGAACGTGCCGCGGCCCGAATCCTGGCCGGTCAGGCGCACGGCATAGCCCGATGCGACCAGCGACGCGAATGCGAGGTGTTCGCCCATGCCCCAGTCGAGCTTCGCTTCGCCACGGCCCATCGCGCGACGGTCGTTGATGACGCGCTCGACCAGCGGGTGAACCTTGAAGTTTTCCGGGATCGTGGTGACGCGCTCTGCGAGGCGCTTCAGTTCCGCGAGCGGCACAGCCGTGTCGGCTGCGTCGGTCCACTTGCGGTTCAGGAACGGGACCCAGTCGACCGCATACTTGCTCTTGTAGTTCGAGAGCACCGGATCGATCGTGTGATGGCCTTCGTCCATCGCCTTGCGGTACGCCTTGACGTACTCTTCCCCGTCTTGCGCCGTGATCACGCCTTGTTGCGCCAGCTTTTCAGCGTACAGCGCGCGCGTGCCCGGATGCTTCGCAATCGTCTTGTACATCAGCGGCTGCGTGACCGCCGGCGTGTCCTGCTCGTTGTGACCCAGCTTACGGAAGCAGACGATGTCGACGACGACGTCCTTATGGAACTGCATCCGGAAGTCGATCGCGAGCTGCGTAGCCAGCACTACCGCTTCGGGATCGTCGCCGTTCACGTGCAGCACCGGCGCTTCGATCATCTTGACGACGTCCGAGCAGTACAACGTGGAGCGCGAGTCGCGCGGGTCCGACGTCGTGAAACCGATCTGGTTGTTGATGACGATGTGCAGCGTGCCGTGCGTGCCGTAACCGCGCGTTTGCGCGAGGTTCAGCGTTTCCATCACGACGCCCTGGCCGGCGAAAGCCGCGTCGCCGTGGATCTGCACCGGCAGCACTTGCAGGCCGCTGTCGTCGCCGCGACGGTCCATCCGGGCCTTGGCCGAGCCTTCGACCACCGGGTTGACGATTTCGAGGTGCGACGGATTGAACGCGAGCGACAGGTGAACCGGGCCGCCTTCGGTCGAGACGTCCGACGAGAAACCCTTGTGGTACTTCACGTCGCCAGCCGGCAGGTCGTCGACGTGCTTGCCTTCGAATTCGGCGAACAGGTCCGCCGGCATCTTGCCGAGCGTATTGACCAGCACGTTCAGACGGCCACGGTGAGCCATACCGATGACGATTTCCTGCACGCCGTTGGCGCCGCCATGACGCACGACTTCGTCCATCGACGCGATGAAGCTTTCGCCGCCTTCGAGCGAGAAGCGTTTCTGGCCAACGTACTTGGTGTGCAGGAAGCGCTCGAGGCCTTCAGCGGCCGTCAGGCGATTCAGGATGTGCTTTTTCTTTTCATTGGAGAAATTCGGCGTCGAACGGATCGACTCGAGCTTCTCTTTCCACCAGCGCTTCTGTTCCGGATCGCTCAGGTACATGTACTCGGCGCCGATCGTGCCGCAGTACGTGTCACGCAACGCCTTGACGATCTCGCGCAGCGACGCGCGCTCGAACCCGAAATACAGATTCGTGGCGCTGAATTCCTGGTCCATGTCGGCTTCAGTGAAGTCGTAGAACGCGGGTTCAAGTTCGGGGATAGCGGGACGTTCGCGGCGCTTCAGAGGATCGAGATTGGCCCATTGCGAGCCGAGGAAGCGATATGCGCCGATGAGGGACTGCACATAAACCTGCTTGCGTGCGGTAGCGAGATCTTCGCCGCCGGCCGCCGTGCGCGGGATGAAGGCGTTGGCCTTGGCCCGTTGAGCAAACGATTCGACGATCGGGCCGTGGGCCACGTCGTTGACATTGCTGCCATCCGATGCAGGGACGTTCTGCAACGCATCGAAATAGCTGCGCCAGTTCTCGGGCACTGACGCCGGATTATCGAGATACGCTTCGTACATTTCTTCTACGTACGGAGCATTGCCGCCGAACAGATAAGAGTTCGACTGGAATTGCTTCATCATTTTTACGCTCACCTTTCTTCGAGTTTCTCGAGAAATAGCGGGTTACAGAACCTTCCGCGACACGGCCTGACCGTTTAGCGGATTGCGCGAATCAAGTCTTGCTTGGAAGGACCTAAAACTTTGCACCCGGGGAGCATATCACATAACGGATAGTCCAGATAGCAGACGGATTGTCGCTCGAGCCTTGCCAGGACGGGCTTTCTGGCTAGTTTCCAGTTCTTGCAACGGTCTTCTGCAGCAAATGGGGACAAACAGCCACCAACGGAAGATAAGCCGCGACCAACGGCGCATCAGTCATGTTGGGACGCAGAAACGGCAAAAGCCACCCGAAGGTGGCTTTTGCCGACATCGACCGCAAATCGCGGCGCGCTGCTACTTATCAGTCCACTGCGCCCTTACGGCTCGCGCTGCGGCGCTCGTGCTCCTTCAGGTGGCGCTTGCGCAGACGAATCGATTGCGGCGTGACTTCGACCAGCTCATCGTCGTCGATGAACTCGACCGCGTATTCCAGCGACATCTGGATTGGCGGCACGAGGCGCACCGCTTCGTCCGTACCCGACGAACGCACGTTGGTCAGCTGCTTGCCCTTGATCGGATTCACGACCAGGTCGTTGTCGCGGCTGTGAATGCCGATGATCATGCCTTCATACAGCGGCTCACCCGGCGACACGAACATACGGCCGCGATCCTGCAGCTTCCACAGCGCGTAGGCGACTGCCGCACCGTCGTCCTGCGAAATCAGCACGCCGTTGCGACGCTCGCCGACCGCGCCTTCCTTGACCGGTTGGTACGAGTCGAACGTGTGGCTCATCAGGCCCGTGCCGCGCGTCAGCGTGAGGAATTCCGACTGGAAACCGATCAGGCCACGTGCCGAAATACGATATTCGAGACGCGTACGGCCGCGGCCATCCGACGCCATGTCGAGCATTTCGCCCTTGCGGCGGCCCAACTCTTCCATCACGCCGCCCTGGTGGCCGTCTTCCATGTCGACGGTCAGGTTTTCGTACGGCTCGTGCCTCACGCCGTCGACTTCCTGCATCACCACGCGCGGACGCGACACGGCCAGCTCGTAACCTTCACGACGCATGTTTTCCACGAGAATGGTCAGGTGCAGCTCGCCGCGGCCCGCCACTTCGAACGTGGTTTCGTCGCCGGTTTCCTTCACGCGCAGCGCGACGTTGTGGTTCAGTTCCTTCATCAGGCGGTCGCGGATCTGACGGCTCGTGACGAACTTGCCTTCGCGGCCGGCCAGCGGCGACGAATTCACGAGGAAGTTCATGGTCAGCGTCGGTTCGTCGACGGTGATCATCGGCAGCGCTTCCGGTTGCTCCGGCGAGCAGATGGTCACGCCGATACCGATTTCTTCAATACCGTTGATCAGCACGATGTCGCCGGCTTCAGCCGATTCGACCTGCACGCGCTCGAGGCCCTTGAACGACAGCACCTGGTTGATCTTGCGGTTCAGGATTGCGCCGTCCGGGCCCAAACGGACGGCCACTTGCATGCCCGGCTTGATACGGCCACGCGTGATGCGGCCCACGCCGATACGGCCGACGTACGACGAGTAATCCAGCGACGTGATCTGCAGTTGCAGCGGGCCTTCCGGATCGGCCGGACGCACCGGCACGTGCTTCAGCACGGCTTCGAACAGGGGACGCATGTCGCCTTCGCGCACGTCCGGGGTCAAACCTGCATAACCATTCAGACCCGATGCGTAGACGATCGGGAAGTCGAGTTGCTCGTCGGTTGCGCCCAGCTTGTCGAACAGGTCGAATGTCTGGTTGATCACCCAGTCGATCCGCGCGCCCGGCCGGTCCACCTTGTTGATCACGACGATCGGCTTGAGGCCGAGCGCCAGCGCTTTCTTGGTCACGAAACGCGTTTGCGGCATCGGGCCTTCGACCGCGTCCACCAGCAGCAGCACGGAGTCGACCATCGACAGCACGCGCTCCACTTCACCGCCGAAGTCGGCGTGGCCCGGGGTGTCGACGATGTTGATGTGCGTGCCTTCGTACTCGACCGCACAGTTCTTGGAAAGAATCGTGATGCCACGTTCCTTTTCGATGTCGTTCGAGTCCATCACGCGCTCGGCGATCTGCTGGTTCTCACGGAACGTTGCGGTCTGGCGGAGGAGCTGGTCGACGAGCGTAGTCTTGCCGTGGTCGACGTGGGCAATGATGGCGATGTTGCGTAGGGCGCGGGTCATAGGAAACCTGGAGACAGTTGGGAGTGCGCCGGTTGCTTATATAAACCACGACAAGCCCAAAGCGCACTTTTGGGAACCCAATATTATAGCACGCGCTAATGAAGGTTTCTGGTATTCCCTGATGGACCTGGCGCCTTCCACGCGACGGTGCATCAGATTAGCACCCGCCACACGTCAGCCGAACCCTATGCAACCCCCACGCTTTATGCCTTGAGCGGCAAAAGTTCCTTGCCTAAGCTGTAATAACGCTTGCCGCGTCAATCAACCGGCCTCTATAATCCTGCCTAGTCAACCATTGCATTCGCACGAGAATCATGACGGAGCTGTCCCCTACCCCCGCGCCGGACCTCAGCGAGTACCAGCTCGGCGAAAGCGTCGGCTATCTGATCTCGCGGGTGAAATCGACCCTGTCCAATCTGGTCACCCAACGCAGCATGGCCGAACTCGGCATCACCAGCCAGCAAGGCAGCATCCTGTTCATGGTGGCCAGCGGCAAATGTCTGCTGGCGGCCGAATTGGCGCGCGAATATGGCATCGACGCAAGCGCGGTCACGCGCCTGATCGACCGGTTGGAAAAGCGCGGATTGCTGACACGGGTGCGCAGCAACGAGGACCGGCGTGCCGTCCGGCTTGCGTTGACGCCGGAAGGTCACGCGATCGCGGCAAAAATGCCGGCGATTTTCAACGGCGTGCTGGACAGTCTGCTAGGCGGTTTCACCCCCGAGGAAGTGGGTTTCCTGAAGAGCATGCTGCGCCGTGTGCTCATCAATTCCGGCGAACAAACGGGGCTAACCCGTGATACAGCAAGCAATTTTGACAGCAAGTCGTAAGAAATTGCTTGCTGTGTCCATCATTACACTCACATTCAAAGAGTCGAGCGATGAAATCCCTTTCCCTGTCCGCGCCCGCGCTGTCGAGCCGGGCCGCTGTCGCCGCCGCGGTGACGGCGCTCGCCCTTACGGGGTGCGCGAACTACTTCGGTATGAAGAGCGACAAGCAGATCGCGTCGCCGGCTCAGTACGAGTCCACCCAGAGCCTGCCCGGCGAGAATGGCCAGTGGCCGTCGCTCGACTGGGCCAACCAGTTTGGCGACCCGCAGCTGCCCAAGCTGATCGCGGAAGCGCTCGACGGCAACCCGTCGATCGCTCAGGCGCAGGCGCGCCTCGCGAAGGCCTCCTCGTACATCGACAGCTCGCGCTCGGCGCTGTACCCGAAGGTCAACGGCAGCTATTCGTGGACCCGCGAGCTGTTCTCCGGCAACGCGCTCTACCCGCCTCCGTACGGCGGCGCCTGGTATAGCGAAAACAACGTGCTGGCCAGCGCGTCATGGGATCTGGACCTGTGGGGCAAGAATCGCCAGCGCCTGGGCCAGGCCGTATCGCAGGAAAAGGCCGCGGAGGCCGACATGCAGCAGGCGCGCGTGACGCTCGCCGCGTCGGTGGCGAGCACCTATAACCAGCTCGCGCAGCTGTATGCGTTCCGCGACATCGCGCAGCGTGAGATCGCCAACCGCCAGGACATCGGCCGGATTACCGACGGGCGTGTCATCGCCGGTCTCGACACCAACGTCGAGCGGCAAACCGCGAACGGCAACATCGCGACCAGCCAGTCGAATTTGACCGACCTCGACGGCCAGATCACGGTGGTGCGTTATCAGCTGGGCGCGCTGCTCGGCAAAGGCCCGGATCGCGGCCTGCAAATCGCCCAGCCGGTGCTGACCACCGGCAACGCCGTGGCGTTGCCGAACAACCTGCCGGCCGACCTCGTGGCGCGCCGCGCCGATATCGTCGCCGCGCGCTGGCAGGTCGAAGCGGCAATGCACGACGTGAAGGAAGCAAAAGCCGAATTCTTCCCGGACGTGAATCTCGCGGCCGGCTTCGGTTTCGACGCGTTCGGCTGGGGCCGCTTCCTGAAATCGGGCAGCCGTCAGATGCAATTCGGTCCCGCCATCCACCTGCCGATCTTCGACGCCGGCGCGCTGCGCTCGCAGTTGAAGGGCCGTTATGCCGATTTCGACCTCGACGTGGCGAACTACAACCAGACGCTGATCAGCTCGCTGTCGGACGTCGCCACGCAGGTGTCGTCGATCCGTTCGATCGACCAGCAATCGGGCGACGCCCAACGCGCGCTCGACGCGTCGACCAAGGCGTATCAGCTCGCCGTGATCCGTTATAAGGCCGGTTTGTCGCCGCAGTTGCAGGTGCTGACCGCCGACCAGAACCGCCTTGCCGCCGAACAGACGGTGACGAGCCTGACGATGCGCCGCCGTGGCATGCAGATCGGCCTCATCAAGGCGCTCGGCGGCGGTTTCGACGCGACGCAGACCGGCCTCGTGGTGCCGGCCGACGCCCCGGCCTCGGCGACGGCCGCGACCGCCGCCGCAAACTGAAGCCACATCGACGCGACGCATACTCGCCCGAACATCCGCATAAACGACGACGCTTGAGAGAACCCGGAGCACATCAATGAGCACCCCCCAGCAACCCGCGCCCCCCGCACAACCGGCGAACAACGGCAAACGCAAGCGCATGATGACGCTGCTCGTCAGCGTGATCCTGATCGCCGCGATCGCCTACGGCCTGTATTACTTCCTCGTCGCGCGCTTCCATGAGGACACCGACGACGCGTATGTGAACGGCAACGTCGTGCAGATCACGCCGCAAGTCACCGGTACGGTGGTCGCGGTGAACGCGGACGACACGCAAACCGTGAAGGCCGGCGACCCGCTCGTCGTGCTCGATCCGGCCGACGCGCGCGTCGCGCTCGAACAAGCCGAAGCGAATCTCGCGCAGACGGTGCGCCAGGTGCGCGGCCTGTTCGCCGACGACAATCAATACCAGGCGCAAGTCGCCGTGCGCCAGTCCGATCTGTCACGCGCCCAGGACGACCTGAAGCGCCGACTGACGGTCGCGCAAACGGGCGCCGTGTCGCAGGAAGAAATCTCGCACGCCCGCGACGCCGTGAAGAGCGCGCAGGCCGCCGTCGACGCCGCCCAGCAGCAACTGGCGTCGAACCGCGCGCTGACCGCCAACACGACGATCGCGAATCACCCGAACGTCCAGGCCGCCGCCGCGAAGGTCCGCGACGCGTACCTGAACAACGCGCGTAACAACCTGCCGGCGCCGGTCACGGGCTACGTCGCGAAACGCTCGGTGCAGGTCGGCCAGCGCGTCTCGCCGGGCACCCCGCTGATGGCGATCGTGCCGCTGGGCGGCGTGTGGGTCGACGCGAACTTCAAGGAAGTGCAGCTGAAGCATATGCGCATCGGTCAGCCGGTCGACCTGACGGCCGACGTGTACGGCTCGTCGGTGGTGTACCACGGCAAGGTGGTCGGCTTCTCGGCCGGCACGGGTTCGGCCTTCTCGCTGCTGCCCGCGCAGAACGCGACCGGCAACTGGATCAAGGTGGTGCAGCGTCTGCCGGTGCGGATCGCGCTCGACCCGCAGGAACTCGAGAAGCACCCGCTGCGCATCGGCCTGTCGATGCAAGCCGACGTGACCATCAAGAACGATGAAGGCGGCCAGCTCGGCCAGGCGCCGAACACGGTTTATCAAACCAGCGTGTTCGAAAAGTACGGCGACGAAGCCGACGCGGAAATCGCCCGCATCATTTCGGAAAACGCGGGCCCGAACACCGGCTCGCAGAAGTCGGCCCAGACTGGCGCGAAGCCCGCTGCGAAGCTGATGTAAGCCTCGCCACGATTCATACAAGGCTTTTTTAATGGCTCAGGCTCAGGCGCAAGTCCCTCACCCGCCGCTCGAGGGCGCGCAACTGGTGATCGGCACCATCGCGGTGTCGCTCGCCGTGTTCATGAACGTGCTCGACACGTCGATTGCGAACGTGTCGATCCCGTCGATTTCGGGCGACCTCGGTGTGTCGTCCGATCAGGGTACGTGGGTGATCACGTCGTTCGCGGTCGCCAACGCGATTTCCGTGCCGCTGACCGGCTGGCTCACCGACCGCGTCGGCCAGGTGCGCCTGTTCATGGCGTCGATCGTGCTGTTCGTGATCTCGTCGTGGATGTGCGGCCTCGCGCCCACCCTGCCCTTTCTGCTCGCCTCGCGCGTACTGCAAGGCGCGGTGGCCGGCCCGATGATTCCGCTGTCGCAAACGCTGCTGCTCGCCAGCTATCCGCGCGCCAAGGCGCCCATGGCTCTGTCGATGTGGGCGATGACCACGCTGATTGCGCCGGTGGCCGGGCCGATTCTCGGCGGCTGGATCTCAGACAATATCTCGTGGCCATGGATTTTTTACGTCAACATTCCAGTCGGCGCGATTGCCGCGGTGGCGACATGGATGATCTTCCGCAACCGCGACTCGGTCGTCAAAAAGGCGCCGATCGACGGCGTCGGTCTCGGCCTGCTGATCGTCTGGGTCGGCTCGTTGCAGGTGATGCTCGATAAGGGCAAGGATCTCGACTGGTTCTCGTCGACCACCATCGTCGTTCTGGCGCTGGTCGCAGTGATTGCGCTCGCGTTCTTCATCGTATGGGAATTGACGGCCGAGCATCCGGTGGTCGACCTGTCGCTCTTCAGCCGGCGCAATTTCACAGGCGGCACGGTCGCGCTTTCGATCGGCTACGGACTCTATTTCGGCAATCTCGTGTTGTTGCCGCTGTGGCTGCAAACCGACATCGGCTACACCGCAACCGAAGCCGGTCTGGTGATGGCGCCGGTGGGCCTGTTCGCGGTGCTGCTGTCGCCGATCACCGGCAAGGTGTTGCCGCGGACCGATCCGCGCTATATCGCGACCCTGTCATTCCTCGTGTTCGCGCTGTGCTTCTGGATGCGCTCGCGTTATACGACCGGCGTCGATACCTATTCGCTGCTGCTGCCGACGCTGATTCAAGGCATCGGCATGGCCGGGTTCTTTATCCCGCTGGTGTCGATCACGCTGTCGGGTTTGCCGGGCAACCGGATTCCGGCCGCGTCGGGTTTGTCGAACTTCGTGCGAATCATGTGCGGCGGGATCGGCACCTCGATCTTCCAGACCGCATGGGATCACCGGACCATCATGCATCACGCGCAGTTGTCGGAACAGGCGAATGCGTACAACCCCGTGTTCGATCAATCGATCCGGCAGATGGGTGCGGCGGGGTTCAGTCAGCCGCAGGCATATGGACTCTTCAACACGATGGCCACACAGCAAGCCGCGCAGTTGGGCGTGAACGATCTGTTCTTTGTTTCCGCCGGCATCTTCGTCGCGTTGATTGCGCTGATCTGGATCACCAAGCCGGAACGCGCGGGTGGTGACGCCGGTGCCGCAGCCGCGGCGGCGCACTGAGTTTAGCGCCGATCCAAGGCACCAGGCTGCATGAAAAAGGCGGAACCGCTATCGAGCGGTTCCGCCTTTTTCGTTGCTGCGTGCCGGGCTGCGAACGCGGTTCAGCTCGCGGCTGTCACCACCAGCCGCTCCGGCGCAAGCACGCCCTCGCCCTGTTTCGCGACGCCAAGCAAGCGGCCTTCAGCGGCGTAGACGCGAACCCGTGGCGCGTTCAGCGCGTCCGCGCTGATGGTCAGTTCGGAGAGTTTCAAGCGCTGGCCATGCAGGAACCGCCGTGTCGCGTCTTCATTCAATTGCACGAGCGGGAACGTGGACAGCAACGCATCGACCGGTTGCAGCCACGCATCGCGCTGGCTTTGCGTCGCGTCGGACAGCGCGCGGAGCGTCACCGAATTTTCCAACGTCAGCGCGCCAACACCCGTGCGCCGCAACGCGACCAGATGCGCGCCGCAACCGAGCGCTTCACCGATATCCTCGGCCAGCGTCCTTACGTACGTGCCTTTACTGCACGTCACGCGAAACGTGACGTCCGGCAGCGCGCAGGCGAGCAGCTCGAGCGCATGGATCGTCACCTGACGCCCTTCCCGCTCGACCGTCTGACCGGCGCGCGCGTATTCGTAGAGCGGCTTGCCGTCGCGTTTGAGCGCCGAATACATCGGCGGAACCTGAACGATGTCGCCGAGGAAAGTGTCCAGCGCGGCCTTTACAGCAGCCTCGTCGCACGTCACCTCGCGCGTGTCGAGCGCTTCGCCTTCGGCGTCGCCGGTGGTCGTGCGGATGCCGAGGCGCATGGTCGCCTCGTAGGTCTTGTCGGCTTCGAGCAGGTCCTGCGAGAACTTGGTGGCTTCGCCGAAACACAGCGGCAACAGACCGGTGGCCAGTGGATCGAGCGTGCCGGTATGGCCCGCCTTTTTCGCCAGATAGAGACGCTTCGCGCGAATCAGCGCGTCGTTGCTCGACAGGCCGAGCGGCTTGTCGAGTAGCAGCACGCCGTCGAGCGCGCGACGCGGCACGCGGGGGCGTTGAGGTGCGGTCATGTCAGAAAGACGAGAGCTTCAATGGGTACGAAAAACAGCGCGGCTGAGGACGCCAGGTCAGGACGCAAGCATGGACGCAATCAGCATGCGGATAAGGACGCGGACACAACCCGCGCGCTCAATCCTCCTTCGCGCGACTGGCATTCGCCTCGTCGATCAAACGCGACATTTCGACGGCGCGTTCGATGGTCTTGTCGTAGTGGAAATGCAGCGTCGGCACGGTATGGATATGCAGGCGCTTGAACAGCTGATTGTGCAGATGGCCGGCAGCGTGCTGGAGCGCTTCCAGCGTCTGCTGCGGGTCGCCGGTCAGCGTCGTGAAGTAGACCTTCGCGTGCGCATAGTCCGGCGTCAGTTCGACGCTTTGAATCGTGACGATACCGATGCGCGGGTCCTTGACCTCGCGCAGCAGCTCGGACAGATCGCGCTGGATCTGATCGGCGATCTGCACGTTGCGATTGGGAGAAGTACGTTTTTTAGGCATGGTGAATGGGTGATCCGTTCTGGCGGATAGCAAAGGTTGTTCGCGCGGGCCGCGGTTTTTTCCAGGCGGCGATGAAGCGGCTGGGACAACCGCCACGACCGCTGCGGGCGCGAAACGGCAGGGCCAAAAACAACGGGCGGAGCGGGCGTTGAAGCCCGCTCCGCCCCTTTAGCCGTGCCGCGTGAATTACAGCGTACGCGCGACTTCGGTAACCTCGAAGACTTCGAACTGATCGCCTTCGACGATATCGTTGAAGTTCTTGATCGACATACCGCACTCGAAGCCCTGACGGACTTCCTTCACGTCGTCCTTGAAGCGCTTGAGCGAATCGAGCTCGCCCGTAAAGATGACGACGTTGTTGCGCAGCACACGCACCGACGACGAGCGCTTGACGAAACCGTCCGTGACCATACAGCCTGCCACCGCGCCGATCTTCGGTACCTTGAAGACCTGACGCACTTCGACCGTACCCGTCACGATCTCGCGCTTCTCCGGTGCCAGCATGCCCGACATCGCGGCCTTCACTTCATCCACTGCGTCATAGATGATGTTGTAGTAGCGAATATCGACGCCATTGGCTTCCGCCAGCTTGCGAGCCTGTGCATCCGCACGGGTGTTGAAGCCGATGATGACCGCCTTCGAAGCCGTTGCCAGGTTGACGTCGGACTCGCTGATGCCACCCACGGCGCCGTGCACGATCTGCACGCGCACTTCGTCGGTCGACAGCTTGAGCAGCGACTGCACCAAAGCTTCCTGCGAACCTTGCACGTCGGCCTTGACGATGAGCGGCATGTACTGCACTTCGCCTTCGCCCATCTGCTCCAGCATGTTCTCGAGCTTCGCGGCCTGTTGCTTGGCCAGCTTGACGTCGCGGAACTTGCCTTGACGGAACAGCGCGACTTCACGCGCCTTACGGTCGTCCGGCATGACGATCATTTCTTCGCCAGCCTGCGGCACTTCCGACAGACCCTGGATCTCGACCGGGATCGACGGGCCAGCGGACTTGGTCGGCTTGCCGGTTTCGTCGAGCATGGCTCGCACGCGACCGTAGGCGCTGCCTGCCAGCACCACGTCGCCGCGGTTCAGCGTACCGGACTGGACGAGGATCGTTGCAACCGGACCCTTACCCTTGTCGAGCTTCGCTTCGATGACGAGACCCTTGGCCGGTGCTTCGACCGGCGCCTTCAGTTCCAGCACTTCGGCTTGCAGCAGCACGTTTTCCAGCAGATCGTCGATACCCGCACCGGTCTTGGCCGACACCGGCACGAACGGCGAATCGCCACCGTATTCTTCTGGCACGACGCCTTCGGTGACCAGTTCCTGCTTGACGCGCTCAAGATTCGCTTCCGGCTTGTCGATCTTGTTGATCGCGACGACGAGCGGCACGCCGCCTGCCCTCGCGTGGGCGATCGCTTCCTTCGTTTGCGGCATCACGCCGTCGTCGGCTGCGACCACCAGAATCACGATGTCGGTTGCCTTCGCACCACGGGCACGCATGGCCGTAAAGGCTTCGTGACCCGGCGTGTCGAGGAACGTGACGACGCCGCGCGGCGTTTCGACGTGATAGGCGCCGATGTGCTGCGTAATCCCACCTGCTTCACCCGCTGCAACCTTGGCGCGGCGGATGTAGTCGAGCAGCGACGTCTTGCCGTGGTCGACGTGGCCCATGACCGTAACGACCGGCGGACGCGGCAGTGCTTCCGCGTCGGAAACTTCGCCTTCGACCAGCATGGCTTCCGGATCGTCCAGCTTGGCCGCAACCGCGTGATGGCCCAGTTCCTCGACGATGATCATCGCCGTTTCCTGGTCCAGCATCTGGTTGATCGTGACCATCTGGCCGAGCTTCATCATCGACTTGATGACTTCCGATGCCTTCACCGCCATCTTGTGCGCCAGATCGGCGACCGTGATGGTTTCCGGCACGTGCACTTCACGCACGATCGGTTCGGTCGGCGCCTGGAACGTGGTGCTCTGATCCTGATGCTTGCCGCGACCCTTCGGGCCGCCGCGCCAGCCGCGATCGACACCGCCGCTCGTATCGCCACGCGTCTTGATGCCGCGGCGCTTCGCTGCGTCGTCCTGCCAGCCGCCCTTGCCGGCGCCCGGCTTCTTCTTGTCGCCAGCCGACGGTGCGGCCGGAGCAGCCGGAGCTGCGGCAGCCGGCTTCTTGGCTGCCGGACGCGCCGGGGCTTCGCCTGCCGGACGCGCCGGCTTGTGCAGCGTGCCCTTGGCTTCCGCGGCCTTGGCCGGCTCAGCGGGCTTCGGTGCCGGTTCCGGCGCCTTGACCTGCGCCTTGCGCGGCGTGTTCATCATTTCGCGAATCGCACGCGCTTCGGCTTCCGCCGCCGCACGGCGCTTGCTGATTTCTTCCTGCTCGGCGCGCGTCTTTTCGGCGGCCTGACGCGCTGCGTCTTCCGCTTTCTTCGCTGCTTCGCGTTGAGCGGCGCGCTCTGCCGCGGCGCGCTCGTCGTCCTGCTCAGCCGCCGGCTCGGCGGCCTTGGCAGCGGCCGGCTCAGCCTTCGCGGCGGCCGGCTGTGCAGCCGCTTGCGGCGCTTGAGCCTTCTCGCGAGCAGCCGCTTCGGCCGCAGCCGACGCGCGCTTCTTCGCCGCCTCTTCTTCCGCACGGCGGCGCTCGGCTTCGGCAGCCTGCTCGCGCGCCTGACGCTCGGCCTCTTCGCGTTCGAGTTGTTCCTGACGCGCCTTCAGCTCCTGAGCCTGCTTTTCGAGCAGCTCGGCTTCGTGACGAGCTTCCTCTTCACGACGCTGGAGTTCGAGGTCGTCCACGTCGGCTTCGGCCACATGATTCGATGCTTCCGCGCCTTCGGCGGCGGATTCGTCGCGGCGGACGAAGGTGCGCTTCTTGCGCACTTCGACCTGAATGGTGCGAGCTTTACCCGTCGCGTCGGACTGCTTGATCTCCGACGTATGCCGGCGCGTCAGCGTGATCTTGCGCTTGTCGGCATCGTTGGAGCCGTGCGACTTGCGCAAGTGGTCGAGCAGACGCGCCTTGTCCGCCTCGGACAGGTTGTCGTCTTCGCTCGCTTTCTGGACGCCCGCCGCCTGCAGCTGCTCGAGCAGCACGCCTGCAGGCATTTTCAGTTCCGCGGCAAATTGGGCTACGTTGTTACTCGCCATTCATTCCTCTTAATGCAAGGACCGATTCCTTGCGGTTAGCATCGGGTCATGCGGCCTGACGGCCGCGTTCAATTTAGTGCGCCATGGTCATTTCTCACTGGAACCAGTGTTCACGTGCTTTCATGATCAACGCCTTAGCGGCATCCTCTTCCATTCCGGTCATCTCGACCAGTTCATCCACAGCCAGCTCGGCGAGTTCGTCGCGCGTCTGGATCTGATGTTCGGCAAGCTTGGCGAGCAGGTCGGCGTCCATGCCTTCCAGGCTCTTCAGGTCGAGTGCCACATTTTCGACCTTTTCTTCATTCGCGATCGCCTGCGTCAGCAACGCGTCGCGCGAGCGATTACGCAGTTCATGAACGGTGTCTTCGTCGAATGCTTCGATTTCGAGCATCTCGTTGAGCGGCACATAAGCGATCTCTTCGAGGCTCGTGAAACCTTCGTCGATCAGGATGTCAGCGACTTCCTCGTCGACATCGAGACGCGCCATGAACAGGTCGCGCAGTACGCCGCGTTCCTGATTCTGCTTCTGCGCAGATTCGTCCGGCGTCATGATGTTGATCTGCCAGCCGGTGAGTTCGCTGGCAAGACGCACGTTCTGGCCGCTGCGGCCGATCGCGACCGCCAGTTCGTTTTCGTCTACGACGACGTCCATCGAATGCTTTTCTTCGTCGACGACGATCGACTGGACGGCTGCCGGCGCGAGCGCGCCGATCACAAACTGGGCGGGATCTTCCGACCATAGCACGATGTCGACGTTTTCGCCACCGAGCTCGTTACGCACGGCCTGCACGCGCGAACCGCGAATGCCGACGCAGGTGCCGATCGGATCGATGCGCTTGTCGTAAGCGACCACGCCGATCTTGGCGCGCACGCCCGGATCGCGCGCCGCCGCCTTGATTTCCAGCAGGCCCTGTTCGATTTCCGGCACTTCCATTTCGAACAGCTTCATCAGGAATTCAGGCGCCGTACGCGACAGTTCGATCTGCGGACCACGCGCGGTGCGATCGACCTTGGCGATATAGGCGCGCACGCGGTCGCCCACGCGCAGGTTTTCCTTCGGAATCAGCTGGTCGCGGCGCAGCAACGCTTCGACACGGCCGGTTTCGACGATGAAGTTACCCTTGTCCAGGCGCTTGACCGAGCCGGTCATGATGCTTTCGCCGCGCTCGAGGAAGTCGTTCAGGATCTGCTCGCGCTCGGCGTCACGCACCTTCTGCAGGATCACCTGCTTGGCGGCCTGCGCGCCGATGCGGCCGAATTCGATCGACGGCACCGGTTCCTCGATGAATTCGTCGAGCTGGATTTCGGGCTTCTGTTCACGTGCTTCGAACAGCAGAATTTCCTGATCCGGCTCCTGCAAACCGGCTTCGTCCGGCACCACGCGCCAACGGCGAAACGTTTCGTGTTCGCCGCTTTCACGGTCGATCTGGACGCGGATGTCCGCGTCTTCTTCGAAGAGTTTCTTGGAGGCCGAAGCGAGGGCCGCCTCGAGCGCGGCAAATACCACGTCTTTGTCGACGTTCTTCTCGCGTGCCAGCGCATCCACCAGCATCAACACTTCGCGACTCATTGTTTGCGGCTCCTAAAGTCAACTTTCGGAACGAGGCGTGCTTTATCCATGTCCGCGAGCGTGAAATCAAGCATCGCGGCGCCTTCCTTCCCTTCAAATTCCAGACCGATCGTCTCGCCTTGCGGAGCATGCAGAATGCCCCGGTACGATTTCCGTCCGTCCAATGGCTTTTTCAATGTGATAACCACTTCGCTGCCCGCGAAGCGTTCGAAATCCGCCAGTTTTTTCAGCGGGCGATCGAGACCCGGCGACGACACTTCAAGCCGCTCGTAATCGATATTTTCGACCGTCAGAACGTGCTGGAGCTGACGCGTGACTTTCTCGCAGTCTTCGATCGCGATGCCGGCCGGCTGGTCGATATAAATACACAACATGCCGCGCCCGGTGCGCTCGAGATCGACGAGCTCGTAGCCGAGTCCCACGACCGTGGTTTCAATCAGTTCCGTCAGTTGCACAGTGCCCTCTAAGATGTTCGCGCGGCGAGCGCCGCTTGTTTTGCAAACAATCCATGCGGGCCGCGCGCCAAGCCGGCGCACGTTCGTGCTACCCGAGATGCCGAACCACGATGAACTGAGCGGCAAAAAAAAATGGGCTAAACGCCCATCATCTTATTACCGGTGGTCGCACCTGAGCCGCACATGAAAAGCCGCACGCCCAGCGACTTCGCGATTGTAGCCATTTTTCGGGACAAACGCAAACCGCAGAACGCCGCGCGAAGCGCATTTCCGCTTGATTTTCATGGCAATCCTGCAACGCTATATCAACGATACGGCGACGGCTTCAGCCTTTTGCAAGCTGATTCGCACCATGCACCAGCGGCGGCCAGCGAATCGGGCAAGAAACTCTGCCCCTACTTATGCGCACGCCACAGTTTTTATGCGCGACATAAAACCCGCAGCGCTTATCAATTGATTCTCACGGCAGCCTGACGCAATCGCCAAAGAACAAACGACCGCGCCGGCTGCCCTGCCAACTGCGACTACCGCTTAACGGCCCCGCGAGCGGCCGCGCGGCGCGCCGCCGCCACGATTGGCGCCGCCCGCGTTGGTGTTGCCGCTGCCAGCACGATTGGCGTTACCGCTGCGATTGCCGCCCGGCCCGCGGTTGCCGCCGCCCGGATTGGCGCTGTTGCCGCCGGCGCGCTTGCCGCCACCCGCGGCCCGATTGCCATTGCCCGACGGCGCACGATTGCCGTCGACGTCACGGCCGCCACGCGGGCCGCCCACGCCGCCGCCCGTCGGGCCGCTGAAGCCACCAGCGCCGCGGCCTGTACCGCGATTGCCGTAGCCGCCGCCGAAACCGGAGCCCGCGCCACCGCCGCCGCCGAAGCCGCCGCCCGCCGCACCGCGCCGGCCCTGGCCACGAGGCTGCTGCTGGTCGAAACGGCCATGCGACATCAGCACCGGCTCGCGGCTGATGAAGCCCATCGACGTCTGCATCGGATCCGGCTGCTTGCGCTCGGGCGCGGCATTGCGGCCACCCCGTTCTTCAGTGGGCGCCTTCAGACCGACCGAGGCCATCAACGCGCGCACCTGATTGTCTTCGAGTTCTTCGTAGCGGCCGCGCTTCAAGCCCTTCGGCAGCGAAATCGGGCCGTGTCGCGTACGGATCAGACGGCTGACCATCAGGCCGGCCGCTTCGAACATGCGGCGCACTTCGCGGTTACGCCCTTCGGCGAGCGCGACGTGATACCAATGATTGGTGCCCTCGCCACCACCGTCACGAATACGCAGGAAGTTCGCCGGGCCGTCTTCCAGTTCGACGCCGTGCAACAGCTTCTGACGCATCCCTTCAGCCAGCTCGCCGACCACGCGCACCGCATATTCACGCTCGACGCTATAACGCGGATGCATGAACCGGTTTGCCAGATCGCCCGAGGTGGTCAGCATCAGCAGACCTTCGGTGTTGAAGTCGAGGCGGCCGACCGCGAGCCACTTGGCGGTCTTCATGGGCGGCAGCTTGTCGAACACGGACGGACGGCCCTCCGGATCGGCGTGGCTGACGATTTCGCCCGTCGGTTTGTGATACAGCAGCACGCGCGGCGGCTTGTTGGCCAGCTTGCGCTTGACCGGCTTGCCGTTGATGCGGACCTGGTCGGTCGGCATGATGCGCTGGCCGATGTGCGCAGGTTCGCCGTTCACCGATACCCGGCCGGCCACGATCAGCTCTTCCATGTCGCGGCGCGAGCCCATGCCGGCTTCGGCCAGCACCTTGTGCAGCTTCGGCGCGTCGTCGTCCGGCGACAGCACGCGCTTGGGCGCAGCCGGCTTGCCACGGCGCAGCATCGGGGCGCGCACGCCGCCAGTGGCGTTGTTGTCCGCATCGAAAGCAGGCGACGTGACATACGAAAACAGATCGTCCTGACTGGCTTCAGTCGCCGCTGCCGGCGCCTCGCCGCCGCGGCGGTTCTGACGCTGACCGCCTTCGCGCGGCTGACGCTCGCGAGGTCCGCCTTCGCGAGGTCCGCCTTCGCGGGGCGCGCCGTCACGCTGACCGCCTTCGCGCTTCGCGCCGCCCGCGTTGCGGCGCGGCCCCTGGCCCTTGGCGCCCGCATCCTTGCGCGGCATACGCACTGGCGCGACGACTTCGCCGTCCGGCGGTGCCTCGGTGACGACCGGCGCGCCTTCGGCGCCCTTCGTCTTCGCTCCGGCGCGGCGCCGCGCAATCAGGCTGCGCGGCCCGCGACGCAGGCCACGGCGCGGACGGTCTTCACCGTCTGCTTCCGTGGTCTGCGCCGGGCGCTCGCCCTCGCCTGCTGACGCTTGCGTGGTGCGCGCTTCGTCAGCGCGCGCCGACGGCACGGCGCGCTCGGATTCGGACGAATCGGTGTCGTGGGTATGTGTCAAAACAACCTCAAAATGTCAGGTCGCGCGCGCCCGTTGCGGGCGCGGCAAAAAAGTTCGGTTACGTCAGGCGCTGCGCGACTCGGGTTCGTCGTCGGTCAGGACACCTGCGTCCTGTGCAGCATCGCGGCGATCCTCTGGATCGCCGTGCGCCGCCGTGGTCGGGTTCGGCTCGGTGGTGTGCTCCGTTTCGCGGAGTACGCCCGAGCCGTGCGCGGGTATTGCCGGATCGGCCTGGGAGACCGAATCGTGATTCAGTGCAGGCTCGGCGGCGCCGGCTTGCGGTTCAACGTGTGCAGCTTCAGCATGCTCTTGCGTGGCCGGAATGGCAGCGGCGTCCTGATGCGGCTCGGACGCCGGCGCGGCATCCGCAGCGCTATCGGCCGGCTCGCCACGCTGCGGCTGATCGTGCAGCGCTTGATGCTCTTTAGCAGGTTCCACTCCCGCTTGTTCGACGTCGCCGCCATCTGCGTGACTCGCCGGGTCTACGGATTCAGTATGCAGCGTCTCGCCCGCTGCTGCTTGTGGGGCGCTCTGTTCCGCGTCGCTCCCAGTCGCGCCGAAGGATTCGGCCGCAACCGGATCAGCTTCGACCGCGGCAGTTTCCGCATCCGCTTCGGGCTCAACCGCCTCGCCCGAGGCCAGCGCCTGCGCGGCTTCAGCGTCGGCGAACTCGATCGCGTGCTGCCCGAGCAGATCCGCATTCAGCTGCGCCGACGGATCGGCAAGCGGCGGCAATTCGTCGAGCGCCTTCAAACCCAGGTCGTCGAGAAACTGCCGCGTGGTCGCGTACAGCGCCGGACGGCCCGGAACATCACGATGGCCGATCACTTCGATCCAGCCCCGATCCTCGAGCTGCTTGACGACCTGCGTATTCACTGTGACGCCGCGAATCTCTTCGATATCGCCGCGTGTGACCGGTTGCCGATACGCGATGATCGCGAGCGTTTCGAGCACCGCGCGCGAATATTTCGGCGGTTTCTCGGGATGCAGACGATCCAGGTACGAACGCATCGCGGGCTTGCTTTGAAACCGCCAGCCCGAAGCCAGCCCGACCAACTCCACACCGCGCCCAGACCAATCCTGCTTGAGGTCTTCGAGCAAAGTCCGAACGGTATCTGCCGACACGCCGTCGGCAAAGAGCTTGCGCAGTTCGCCGAGCTTTAGCGGCTCCTGCGCGCAGATCAAAGCAGTCTCGAGGACGATCTTCGCCTCTTGGGTATTCATGCAGCCAGGTCGACCTTATGAGTTAGGGTCAAAGAACCGGATCAAACAGACGATGTGGAACTGAAGACGCGCTCGCCCGATTCTGATCGGTCATATTGATGGGAGCACGCACCGGGGGGAGGCGAAACAGGCAATCGAGCCAAACCCAGCCGGACGGAGCAGCGATATTCCTGAAAGGAACCGCGTGACTGAGCGCCATATTACGCAAAAACAATCGGTGCGTAAAGACGAAATCCCGAACGAAATCCGCCGCGCATTTTCCGCGGATGCTCTGGCCCATCTGCTTCAGAGCAAAAGCGTACGAAATTCGACCTGAAACCCTCCTCTCCGGCCGGCTTCGCCTCCGCCATCGTTCAATGTGCGCCGTGCTGCGCGAGAAACCGCTTCAGACGCTCGACGCCCGTGTCCAGCCGCGCCGTGTCGCAGGCATAGCACCAGCGCACGAAACCCTCGCCTTGCGGGCCGAACGCGCTGCCGGGCGCCACACCCAGCCCCACTTCGCGCACCAGCGCCTTGCACAACTCGAGACTGCGCGAGGCCCCCGGCATCGAAAAAAACAGATACATCGCACCCGGCGGTGTCTTCAGGTCGACGCCCGGCACCGCGGACAACGCCCGCACCAGATGATCGCGCGACGCCTTAAGATCTCGCACCAGCTCCTGCGTGAAGCGCTCGCCCTGCTGGACGGCCGCGATGCCCGCCTGCTGCACGAAAGCAGGCGCGCACGAGGTGTTGTATTCGACCAGTTTGCCCAGATCGTCCATCAGCGCGGCCGGCGCGACGATCCAGCCGAGCCGCCAGCCAGTCATCAGCCATGCCTTCGAGAACGAGTTCACGCAGATCACGCGTTCGTCGCGCGCGGCCAGATCGAGAAAGGACGGCGCAGTGCGTGACCGGGCGCCGCCGGCGCCGATGCCGGCATCCTCGTAATAAAGACGCTCGTAGACTTCGTCCGCGACAATCCAGATGCCGTGGCGCCGGCAATGCGCCAGCACGGCGCGCTGCTCGTCGCGGCTCATCACCCAGCCGGTCGGATTGTTCGGCGAGTTGACGAGCAGCATCTTCGTGTCCGGCGTGAGGGCGGCCAGCAATTGCTCGAGATCGAGCTGCCAGCCGTGTTCGCCATAACCGAGCGCCACCGTTTCGACATGCGCGCCGAGAATCTTCGGGATCTCGACCAGGTTGGGCCACAACGGCGTCACCGCGACGACACGGTCGCCCGCGCCCACCACCAGCTGCGCGGCCAGCATCAGCGCATTGACGCCCGCGCTCGTCACCGCGACGTTATCGGACGAAGTCGGACCGTGCAGTTCGCTGACGTAGTCAGCGAGCGCGGCGCGCAACGGCGCGATGCCCAGGTTGTGCGTATAGAAGGTCGCGCCGGCGGCCAACGCAGCGCTGGCGGCGTCGCGGATGAAAGCCGGCGTCACCCGGTCGGACTCGCCGAACCAGAACGGCAGCACGTCGGCGACGCCGAAACCGGCGTTGGCGACTTCGCGTATCTGCGAAGGACGCAGTGCGCGCACGGCTTCGCGCGCGTTAGGGACGGATGGCACAGGCAGATCCGATTCGCTCATCGAGGCTTCCACACGAATGACCGGTCAAGGTCGAGGTTCAGGAAAGGCGACAGTTTAGCGCGATGCCTGTTTGCGAGGCGGCGAAGCCACCGGGCGAGCAGCCGCGGCGGCGCCCCCACGAGACGCCAAACGCGCACTCGCACCCATTGCGCATCACCCGCGCACCAAAGGACTTCAGCCCAGATCCTCAGCCCGCGCCGGCAATTGCCGGATCAGGCCCCACACCGCCTCCGCCGCCGGCGACAGCGACCGGTCGCGCCGCCGCACCATTTCGACCGTGCGTTCGGCGCGCGGCACCAACGGCCGCGCCACCAGCGAGGCGTCCGCCGGCAAAGGCAAAGCCAGCCACGGCAGCACGCTCACGCCCACGCCCGCCTCGACCAGCCCAAAAACGGTCGCCGAATGCCCCAGCTCCTGCACCACCGTGGCGCTCACGCCGTGCTCGTTCATCACCGCGTCGATGATCGGCCGGCTGCCGGACGCATAGTCGAGCATGACGAGCCGCTCGCCCTCGAGATCCGTCCACGCCACCTGTTTCTGAGCCGCCAGCGGATGATCGTCGCGCGACACGACGCAGAACGAATCTGTCATTAGCGATTCACTGACGAGGTCGTCGGCGGAAAACGGGCCGATGATGACGCCGAAATCGACTTCGCCCGATTTGACCTTGCGCACCACGTCGCTTTGCACGTCGTCGCGCAAACCCAGCGCAATGTACGGGAATTGCCGGCCGCACGACGCCACCACGCCGGGCATCAACCGGCAGGCCACCGTCGGGCTGGCCGCGACCACCACGCGGCCACGCCGCTGCTCGCCGATTTCGCGAATCTCGCGCAGCGCGCCGTCCAGATCGGTCAACAGACGCGACACGCTCGACACCAGGTTGCTGCCGACGTCAGTGAGCTGCACCTCGCGCGTGGTGCGGTCGATCAGCTTGAGGCCGATTTCGCCCTCCAGTTCGCGCACGCAGCGGCTGACCGCCGATTGCGTCAGGCCGATCTCATCGCCCGCGCGGCTGAAGCTCTGCAAACGGGCCACCTCGATGAAAACCCTGAGCTGACGCAGCGTCACATTCATTTGCCGGCCTCATCAATAACGTCATTTAATGCGCATTGTATGGCGAAATGCCGCGCAGGCGCCGTGCCGGATTACCTCGCCGCAATGCAGCAATGAGGCGCAAACGCACGCTGGCCGGGCTTGATTGCACAAGATTGGTGATTGTCCCGATTTGCGAGATGGGTTTTTTAGATTCTTATACGCCCCTAGCTAGCGCCCGCGCTGGCCCGCTGTTACGGGGCTTTCAGGCAGTCGGACTCAACTTGGCACACTTCCTGCATTTACATGCACACAGGGTCGGCGCCATGACTTCTGACTGCATAGCAGACCGTGGCAAGCCCGACCCCCCCTTGGCACTCGCCTATCGAGTGCATGGAGAGTGCGCGGCGCGGGGCAGCGCACCGGAGTTAGCTTCGCTGAGGTGAAACATGATGCTGTTCGACGATTTGAGAGACAACGAGTGGGCGCTGGTCGAGGCGTTGTTCTGTGCGGAGCCAGCACGGAGTGAACGGCGCGGTCGGCCACGCGTGGAAGCACGCGCGGTTGTCAACGCTGTGCTTTGGGTGCTGTCGACGGGCGAAGGCTGGTCCAAGCTGCCCGGCAGGTATCCGTCGCCGCCGACTTGCCGCCGCCGCTTCGACGAGTGGCAAGCCGATGGTACGCTCGCCGAAATAGTTAAGCGACTCGGCACGAGCGGCCGCGAAATTTCGCTGCGTGGGCGCATTGGCGCGACCGCCGCGAAACCGCCGGCACCGCCAAGCCGCGACCGTCTGCGTGGCGCGTTCTGGACCAATCCGGAATCGTGGCGCGCGCCGGTCAAGATGGCCTGACGCGAATTGTTTTGCCTCCGGGCGCCTGCGGGCGCCCGGCATGTATCCGGGCCGCCCGCGCGTTCACGCGCTTGGCCGGCCTGTCATGGGCACCGCTCCACGGCGCGCCCATCCTGGTCGTCCGCTTCAGCTTCCCCGAGTTTGCCGTCGCGCGGTTTCAGATAGGTGAAGCCGCACGAATGTTGCCGGTGAAACATCCATTTACTATTACTTACAGCGTGCTTTCGCTACTCGGCATACCGTATGTGTATGCAAACAGGCCTTGAGTCGATCGGCTTGACGGGAGCTCAGCATGAAACCAATGTCACTGCTTCTGTGCGGCATTGTCGTTTCATCAATGGCCGCACCGGCGCTCGCACAGCAGCGCCCGCAAGGCGGGAACTCGCGGACGGATCACACGGCCTCGGTTGACGCCTGGCAACAAAGCGCAACGCGCAACCGCGACTTCACGCCGCCGGCGCCGCGAGGCGATTTGCGCGGCGATATCGCAAGCAATGTCCGCGCACGGCCCGAACCGCCACGGGAAGATCCGCCGCGCCGCCGCTAGGCGCGGGCGTCTCGTGCGCCATACGCCGAGAGTCACAGTGCGCTGTAGTGCGAATTAAGCAATTGAGGGAACCACCCGGCGCTGAACCAGTCTGATTTAACGCCATTAGCACAGCGTGGCAGTAGTAATTCCGGTACGCCCGTATCCTTGCGATACGGGCTTTTTTTCGCCAATTTTTTCGCTCAAACAGGGAAGGCCCGGGCCGCGCCCGCGAATCAGCAGAAAATAAACTTGCCGCCGGCCGCGTCGTGCGGCCGGGGAAATAACGCCAGTCCGCCGAGGGCCCTAAGGCCTGACTTCGAGAGCGGCTGCAGGCCGCGTTTCGGCTGTGGCGACGACGTAGTCGTTCATTCGCTGCGCAGACCAACTCAGCAGGCGCTCACTGTGCTCGAGTCGTGCGAACTCGGCTCTGCCCCGCTCGGTCAACACGGCAATATCGACAGGAGCATGAAAACCCGGTGCAGGCGCGACCGTGCGCTGCCGGACAGTGTCCATCAGGCCCAGCGCCCGGAGATATTGAAATACACCCGGCCGTCTGGCCCATGGGACCTGGCGATATTGCGCTCGCCGCAGCGCTTCAAGTACCGCTTCGTTGGAATACGTGGTCATCTCACTTCTTTCTTAAAGTGCAGCTATGACACATCTTTGCCCAACACGTCACCGCGCCACCAGTGATGCGCATAGCACCGCCCGTGACTGAAAGCCGGCTGTACGTATGCGATGCCGCCAGCTCCCGCCAGGTTCTGCTTGGTCTCGTTTTCAGGACCCCCGTCGCGACGCATGATAGCGTTCTGTCCACAAGCCGACGATGCAACCGCTGCGGCGCGATAGCAAGCTGGTGGATTGTCCCGAAAGTCATACGTTACCCCATTTAAATTGATTCTATTCACTTTATTAGCGCTTTTTTTTGCAGCAATCGTGCTATGGAAACGCGTCCGCCGACACCTTGCCATTTGCACGCTTGCCCTGTTCTGGCTGCTCGCCGCCGGCTGGCTAACCGCCCCGTTGCTCGAACTGGCGCAGCCGCATCGGCAGACGAACGCACCCGCGACGTTCGCGCCGCGCACGGCGATCATCATGCTGGGCGGCGGCACCGAGTACGACGATGAAGACGAACTGGTTCCGCCGCGCGACGTGCTTGCGCGCATCGCGGTCAGCGCCGACAACTACGCCGCCTGCAAGCGCACCGCGGCGACGTGCGCGGTGATCGTGAGCGGCGGCAACCCACAGCGGCATCGCGCGACCGAAGCCGATACCTACCTGCCCTACCTGCTGCGCAAACAGGTGCCGCGCGCGGATATCGTGCTGGAAAACCGCAGCCGCACGACGTACGAAAATGCGCGCAACGTATCGGCTATCGTCGAACGCACACGCTACGATTCGTTGATACTCGTTACCTCCGCGTATCAGATGCCTCGCGCATTGCTCGACTTCCATCGCTTTGGGCTCGCACCGCAACCATTGATTTCCAGTGCGCGGCGCGCACATCTCGGTCTACTACCGTGTTATGACAATCTTGTGAGTGCGGAAATTGCACTGCACGAACTGGTTGGGATTGCACAGTTTCACGTCTACCGTGCAATCGGATGGTTCTGAATTACCGCTGTAATGAAAAGCGCTTTATTTAGCGATACGAAGATTTTTAAACACGAGCAAGACACAGCAGCGTGCTATACGGAATCTCGCGCCCGGTATTGGCTGTGGGCGGACCGTGGGCGGTGCGTAACAAGATGTAACCAATTGTCAACGCCGTTACAAACGTCCGCTGGAGCGGATATTGCTGGCTAGAATGCATTGTCTTTCCGATTGGACAGGCAAATACTCGGGTCCACAACCACTCTACGGAGGTAACATGAAGAAAGTGTCCCTGGCGATCCTGGTTTCCCTCAGCGCCATAACGGGCGCGGCTTATGCGCAGGACAACGGCGTCATGATGAGCACCGATCCGGCCAAGGCCGCTGACGTCGAACAGCGTGCGCAAGATTTGCAAAACCGGCAGCAAGCAATGGAAAGCGCGCCGGCCATGCCGGCTGCCAAACATCACAAAGCTGCCCCGCATCATAAGAAGGCGGCCAAGGCCGAGGCCGCGAGTTCGTAAGCGTAGCTGACAGTGTCACCCGCGGCCTCGCCGCGAAGGTGAAAAGCCGAAGCCGGCGCCGCCGGCTTCGGCTTTTTTGTTGTCTAATGGACTCGAGAAGGACCTGAGAACGTGCGATGCGTGGCGCGCCGGCCTGGGCTTCGTTAAAGAAGCGCTACCGGGTTCCACACGCGCCTGCGCGCGGCGGACGGTATGCTAAAGTCGCGCACCGACCGGAAGCCCAGCCGGAATCCCCCTAACCCGTGCGCACCTTGGTGCGGAGGACAGCATGAGCAACATCCAGCTAGATATCGAATGGACTGAAGCAGCATCCCGCAAAATCGAAAAACTGATGCCGCGCGGCGGTCAGGAAGCGTTCCTCGCGCTGCCGCCCGTCGAGTGCCTGCCGATGGAAGGCGACGTGCTGTTTCTCGGCCCGGACGGCAAGCAGCAACCGTTCATCGTCGCGGAGCGCCAATATCATCACGATGGCGACGCCGACTGGACCATCATCCTGATTCTCGACGTCCCGCAAGCGACGCACTAAAAGCAAACGGCGAGCGAAGCACAAGCCCAATCGGGCCACGCGGCTCGCTCGCCGTTACCGGGCGGTTCACATCGCGCTGAACCGCCTTTCATCCGCTTTGCATTCCGCTTCGCGCCTCGCCTCACATCCCGCTTCACATCCCGCTCTGCATCTCGCGCTCACCCTGCAACGCACTCGCTACGCGATCTTCGACACGACGCGAATTTCCGCATGCTCGACCCAATCCGCCACAGCTTTCCTGTAAGCCTGAATATGCGCGGATCTGGCATGCGCGGCCAACGCCTCCTGACTTTCCCAGCGCTCGACAAACACGAACCGGCGCGGCTCCTCCACGTCGCGATGCAAGTCGTATTGAAGCGCGCCCTGCTCCTTGCGGGTCGGCCCGACGATGCCTTCAAGCGCTTCACGCAATTGCTCTTCATAGCCCGGCTTTGCCACCGAGATTGCGACCACCGCGATTTCCGCCATGCTTGACTCCATTTCACGAAAAGCAGCAGCATACCCGCCACCCGGCAAACGTGCAGGCGGCCAGGACCGGCCACCCGCCAAACGTCTGAGCACCGTCCTTGCCTGGAGTTTGGCGGGCATCCGCTTACCGCCCTGATACGCTCGGCTTTATAAGGTTCGGCTTTATAAGGTTCGGCTTTATAAGGTTCGGCTTTATAAGGTTCGGCTTTATAAGGTTCGGCTTCATAGGTTCGGCTTCATAGGTTCGGCTTCATCCGCGCGATTCATGGGCCAGTCTCAGAGGCTCAGATGCCCGAGGCAAACACCGGCGAATCACACGCAGACGCCTGCGGCGCCGTGTCGAACTCGCGTTCCGGCGGCCGGTTTGCCGCGAATCCACCGTTGCCCGCGTCTGTGATAACCCGCACATTCATGCGAAGTGCGAGCTGTTAGACTGGTTTTGACTAATCCGCCGGAGTCCAGCATGGCTGGTATCGCTCTCCGCGTTCCCGAGCCTTGCCTGCCTCCCCCTGCCGGCGCTTGGGCTTTGCATCTATCGCGCGCACAATCCGTTTGTGCGCCCCGTCACCCGCCGCTTGCTGCGATGTCCTTATGCCCGCTCTCATGTCCGCCCTTATGCCAACCGTCAGCGAATTGACCCTGAGCGGCCTGCTCCCCCATCTGGTCCGGGACGAGTCCGGCTGGACCGCGACGTGGCGCGCGCTGACCTTGCACAGCGTGTTCCAGCCGGTGCTGTCGGTGACGCATCAATGCGTGGTCGGCTATGAGGGGCTGCTGCGCGCGTTCGATCCGGTCGGCTTGCCAGTGTCGCCGGAGGTACTGTTTTCCGGCACGCGTTCGGCCGCCGACGCACGCGAGCTCGACCGCATCGCGCGCTGCCTGCACGTGGCGAATTTCATGGAGCAAGGCATCGAGACCGGCTGGCTCTTCCTGAATACGCGCCCGCAGGTATTCGAAACCGGCTGGCCGCAACGCGCCTTCATCGACGAGCTTTCGGCGCACTTCGGCCTGCCGCAGGAGCGCATCGTGATCGAAGTGCTCGAACAGCCGGCCGACGACGAATCCGCCGTCGCGAGCATGCTCGCCGCTTCGCAGCCGCGCGACTTCCTGATCGCGATCGACGACTTCGGCACCGGCTTCTCGAACTTCGACCGCGTGTGGCGCTTCCGTCCCGACATCGTCAAGCTCGACCGCTCGCTGGTGGCGCGTGCCGGCAAGCGCGAGGGCGACGGCTCGATGATCAGCCACCTGATCGCGATGCTGCATCAGTCCGGCACGCTGGTGCTGGCCGAAGGCGTCGAAACCGACGAAGAACTGATGATCCTGATGCAGGCCGACGTCGATTTCGTGCAGGGTTTCTGGCTCGGCCAGCCGCAGGGCTCGGTGCAGGCCGCGTGTGCGAAGGTGCCCGCGCTGATCGAGTCGATGTGGAGCAAGTTCGCCGACTACGAACGCGCGCATGCTGGCCACCAGCGGCTCGGCTTCGAGGGGTTCGCCGAAGCGGTGCTGGCCGCCGCCGACACGTTCAAAGCGACCGGCGATCTGCAGCAGGCGGCGCAAAACGTCTGGCATTTGCACGAGGCGCGCCGGGTGTTCGTCACCGACAGTCAGGGCGAACAGACTCAGCCGTCGGTGACAGCGGCGGCGGTGCCGTCGCCGCCGCCGCGGCTCGCGCCGCTCTACGCCAACACGCGCAGCAACTGGTCGCGGCGTGCCTATTTCAAGCACGCTTTGGCCGCTCCGGGGCGCGTCGCAATGATGGGTCCGCACTATTCGCTGGCCGACGGCGAAGACTGCTACACCGCGGCGATCGCGTTCGACTGCGACGGTACCCACGTGCTATGTGTCGACTTCGTGCCGACACCCTCGCCCGCCCGCACGCGTTCCACGGGCCGGGGCGGCAAGCGCTGAGCGTTTGCCGTTCGCCGTTCGCCGTTCGCCGTTCGCCGTTCGCCGTTCGCCGTTCGCCGTTCGCCGTTCGCCAGGCCGTTTTATGCCGGCATGACCGCCCGCGCCAGCGGATTTTCCAGTTCCTTCAGTCGACCACCCGGCCGCGGCCGGATTTGATCTCGCTGCGCTGCGCCTTGCCGTTGAGGCGGCGCAGATTCGACGCGCGCGTCGGCCGGGTCGCGACGCGCGGCTTGCGCGTCACGCTGACGCTTTCGATCAGTTCGTCGAGCCGCGCGAGTGCCGCCGAGCGGTTCATCTCCTGGGTGCGATGCTCCTGCGCCTTGATGATCACGACGCCGTCGCGCGTGAGCCGATGGTCGGACAGCGCAAGCAGGCGCATTTTCAGCACCTCGGGCAGCGACGAAGCCTGGACGTCGAAACGCAGATGGATGGCGCTCGACACCTTGTTGACGTTCTGACCGCCCGCCCCTTGCGCGCGCACTGCGGTCAACTCGATTTCATTCGGCGGGATCGGATAACGGGAGGTCATGACGCAATAAAGGGCTAGGAGATGCAAGTGTACACAGGGCGCTGCCGACTACCGACTACCATCGACTACCATCGGCGACCCAACCGCTATCGGCCGCGCCCGCCGATGCGAAAAACTATTTGCGTGCGAACAACCTATTCATCGATACTGCCATTTTCCGCTTACAGCGTAAATTAATATGAAGCTCCGCCCGGGTTTTGTACTGGAACTGGCCGTCAACTTCCTGCTGCCGTGGCTCGCTTACCGGTTCGCGCTGCCTCATCTGGGCGAAACGGGCGCGCTGATCGCGTCCGCCGCGCCGCCGATTATCTGGAGCCTGATCGAGCTGGCGCGATTGCGCCGCGTCGACGCGCTGAGCGTGATAGTCGTGGCGGGCATCGTGCTGTCGGTCGCGGCGATGGCGCTGGGCGGCAGTCCACGCATGCTGTTGCTGCGTGAATCGCTGGTGTCTGGCGCGGTGGGCGTGGTGTTTCTGCTGTCCTTGCCGATGCGCCGCCCACTGATCTTCTATCTTGCGCGCGCCACCGTCGCCCGTGAAATGGAGGGCGGCGCCGCCCGCTTCGAGGCATTGTGGCGCGAGCACCCTGCTCTCGCCGCTTCGCTGCGGCTGATGACGCTGGTCTGGGGCGTCGGCCTGACCGGCGAAACGGCGCTGCGTGCGTGGATGGCCCTCACGTGGCCGATCGAGCGTTTCCTGGTGGTCTCGCCGTTCATCGGCTACGGCATCTACGGCGGCCTGACGCTGTGGACGGTGTGGTATCGCAAGACCATGCGCAGCCGGGCGGAGGTGCACGTGCAGCCGGGCGGTATCGTGAACTGAGCGGCACGCCGCCTTTATCGTCCTTAACACTGTCCTCACTACGCGCCGTCCTCACTGCGCGCGCCATCTCCCATCTATGCGCCGCGCCACGCCTCGGCTATTCGTGCGGCCAGTCCCGAGTCGCGCTGTGTGGGCGTCGCGATGGCCTGCGCCAGCACGGCACGCGCGCCGACCACTTCGACCCGCTCGCGCGCGCGGGTAATCGCCGTATAAACCAGTTCGCGCGACAACACCCGGCTGAACACCGACGGCAGCATCAACACCGCGTGTTCGAACTCCGAGCCCTGCGACTTGTGAACCGTCAGCGCGAAGGCGGTGTCGTGCGGCGGGAGCGCCGCCGGCGAGACGGCGCGCAAACCGCCGTCGCCGGTGCGGAAGTACACCCGCAATGCGCCGCCGGCGCCCGGCAACGCAATTCCGATATCGCCGTTGAACAAACCGAGCGCGTAGTCGTTGCGCGTCACCATCACCGGCCGGCCGGCGAACCACTGTGCGCCGACCGCCAATGTCACGCCCGCCGCGCGCCGCACCTGCGCGGCCATCGACGCATTCACCTGATCGACGCCACGCGGCCCCGAACGGGTCGCGCACAGAATGCGAAAACGGTTCAGCGCATCGAAGAGCGGCAGCGGATCCGGCGTACCGGCTGCAAGCGCCGCGGCAAGCGCACCGGCATACGGCGCAAAGCCCGCGGCAAGACGCGCGACGGTGCGCTCGGCCAGCGTCGCCTGGGTGTCTTCGTGCAGCGCCGCGGCGCAGGGTTCAGCAGGATCGACGCGCAACACGTCGAGCGCCGCCTCGGCGGAGCCGTTGCGGATCGCGAGCGATAAGCGCCCGATCGGCGATTCGAGACCGAATCGGTAGTTGCGTTCGAGCCAGACCACGCTGTCGGCAAGCGGGCTCTGCGCGGGCAGCAATGCCGATGCTGGCGCCGGCGCGGAAGCGCTTGCGAACAGATCGTCGGGCGGCCCGCCGAAGACGCCTGCTTCGTCCGCGTAGGCGAACAGGTTGGGCGATGACGCATCGAAACCGTCCGGCGCGCCGGCATGCGCGAAGAGGTCGTCGGGTCCCGCATCGAAGCCGTTCGGCGCCCCCGGCAATGTCTGCGCGAGCCGCGCCGCCTCGGTACCGAGTGCGTCGGCGATCCGCTGCAGTCCTGTGCGCGTGAAAGCCGGCCGCGCGCTGAGTTCGGCGAACACCGCGCCGGCCTCGACGGCCGCTAGCTGGTCCTTGTCACCGAGCATCACGAGACGCGTGCGCGGCGCAATGGCATCGAGCAGATGCGCCGCCATCGCGACGTCGATCATCGACGCCTCGTCGATCACGACCACGTCGTAAGGCAGCGGATTGTCTCGGTGATGCCGGAAGCGCCCGCCCGGCCCGGAACCCAGCAGCCGATGCAAGGTGTACGAGGTCTGCGGCAGCCGCGCGGCGAGTTCCGGCGGCAAATCGCCGGCGCGCGCGAGCAAGGCTTCCTGCATCCGCTGGGCCGCCTTGCCGGTCGGCGCAGCCAGCGCAATGCGCAGATCTGCGCGTGCATCCAGCAGGCAGGCCAGCACGCCGACCACGGTAGTGGTCTTGCCGGTGCCCGGACCGCCGCTGACGATCGTGAGCCGTCCGGACAAAGCCATGACCGCGGCGACACGCTGCCAGTCGATCGCGTCGTCCCGCGGCGGGCCGAAGTAGCGCAGCAGCCGATCGTGCAGGGTTTGCGCGGTGGTGGCCGCTTGCGCCTCGTCAACACTCGTACCCGCCCCAGCATGGGCGACCAGCGAGCGCGCAAGCCGCCGCTCGTAATCGTAGTAGCGCGCGAGATAAAGCCGACCTTGTCCATCGATCACCAGGGGCCGCAATGCCGCCGCGCTTTGCGAACCGTCGCTGGCCATCCCGCTGGCGAAGAGCGCCGCGCGCACCTCGGCGCTCGAGGCCTCGAAACGCCGCGCGAGCACTGGGAGCGGCACGCAAACGTGCCCTTCGGCAGTCGCGCGGCTTGCGGCAAAGGCCGCACGCGCAGCCCACTTCGCCGCCTCTGCGGGCGCGCCGCTACGCCGCGCCAGCGCACCGATTCGGCGGGCGAACCCTTCGGCGAGCGCGGTGCTGAAATCGGCCGGCCCGGACGCGTTCACCTCGATATCGTCGAGCGCCGGCGGCGCAAGCGGCGTCTGGTCGAATGTGCTCATGCCGCACCTCCGATCATCGCCGCGTCGAGCAACGCGACCAGTTCGAATGCGGGCCGGCGCATGTGCACGCCGGCCGGCCCGTCGGCGTCGCGCCACTCCGGACGCACGCCGCGCACGAACAGATACAGATAGCCGCCGATGTGCGTGTCGTACGCGTAGTCGCGCACCCGCGTATTCAGATAGCGATGCAGCGCGACCGTATAAAGCAGCCCCTGCAAGTGATACGCGTGGCTCGCCATGGCCGCTTCGAGCGGCGCCGCGGCGTAGTCGGCGGCGGTGTCGCCCAGATGGTTCGACTTCCAGTCGACGATCCAGAAACGTCCGTCGTGCTCGACGATCATGTCGATAAATCCTTTGACGAAACCGCGCAACACGCCCGGCTCCAATGCGACGTCGGGATATCCGTGCTCGATCAGCAACTCGCGCAATGCGGGAAAATCGAGCGACGGCGCCGCAAACAGAAACTCGAGTTCGTTCAGACGCCGCCGCGGATTCAGTTTCGCGAGCGCCATGCCGGGCAGCAGTTCGGTCGACACCACATCGGCGATCAGCTTATGCATCATCGCGGGCAAGCGCGCCGCGAGTTCCGGCACGGCCGGCGCCGGACGCTCGCGCAACGCACCCCGGATCGCGTCCGGCCACGTGTGCGGCGCGGTGAAGTCCGCGAGTTCGAACATCCGGTGCAGACAGTCGCCCGCCGCCGCGCCGCGCGGAAACGCAAGAATGTCGTCCGCTGCGTAGGACGGCGCTTGCGGCGCTGCCAGTGGCGCAGGCGCGAGCGCGTCGGCAATCTCATCGTGGTCGGGCCGCACCTCTTCGGCCGGCGCCTGCATGTCTTCGACTTTGCTGCCGGCGGCGATCAGGCCGCTGAAGCTCGCCATGCGCCACTGGTCGCGCAGCGGCCGGCGACTGACGCGCGCCTGCATCCGCGCGCCGCGGTCCTGCATGCTTTCCAGCGGCACGCGGCGCTCGACCCTGGGCAAGGCTTGCAGCGCAATCGGGCCGCCGGCCAGCGCCTGCCACCGGGCGGACAAGGCTGCTTCGTCGGGCGGATCGGCAAGCCAGTCGTCGAAGCCGTGCCCGCTGCCGCCCACCAGCCAGTTCAGCACGCTGCGCCGCGACTCCTTGGTGGAGCGCGACGACACGTACGTGCCGGCGACCAGGTAGCAGCGATACACCGCGCGTGTCAGCGCCACATAGACGAGCCGCGCCCGCTCGGCCGCCTGTTCGCGCGCCGCGTAACGGGACGCGCGCTCGGCTTCGTCATCATCGCAGCCGTAGTGCAGCACCGCGTCGCCCGTTTCGTCGTGATACTCGCGCGCATCGGGCAAACCCGACGACGGCGGATCGCGCAGCGCGCCGTCGTTCAGAAACGGACAGAACACGACCGCATATTCGAGCCCTTTCGATTTGTGGACGGTGACGATCTGCACGAGGTTGCGATCCGACTCGAGCCGCAATTGCGCATCTTCACCGCCGCCTTGCTCGCGTTGCGCGGCCAGCCAGCGCAACGTGGGCGCGATGCCCGGCTGCGTGGCGGCGCGCGCCTGCACGAGTTCGGCCAGATGATTCACGTTCGTCAGACGCCGCTCGCCGTCGGGTCCGGCAACCAGCCGCTGCGCGACCCGCAACTCGCGCATCAGCGTGCGCCACATCACTGCGAAGCCGCGCTCATGCCACAACGTGCGATAGCGCGAAAAGCGCTCGACCCAGCCCATTGCGTTGGCGGCGTGCGCGGGATCGCCGGCCGGTGCGGGCGCGTCGGCAACCTGCTCCAGATGCCACAGCGCGGCGGCGTCGAGGCCCAGCCAATCGGTGGCGAGCGCAGCGCGCAAGCGGCGCAGATCGCCTGGCGTATCGACAGCGGCCAGCACGCGCTCGATCTGCTCGGCGTCGAGCGTGGCGAACACCGAGGCCTGCGCCAGTTCCACACTGCCCACGCCCCATGCCGCCAGCACGCGTTTGATCAGACTGCCCTGCTTATGCGTTTGCACCAGCACCGCAATGTTGCCCGGCGCGAGCGGCGCGCCGCCGATCGTCACCGTGTCTTCGCGCGCGCCGCGCAGGAGCCGCACAATCTCGGCGGCGCATGCTTCGCTCGCCGCGCGCTGGGCCTCGCGTTTGGTCAACGCAGCGTCGCCTTGCGGCAAGGTCCAGATCCGGAAGTCGCCCGCGTTCGCCTCGGGGTCGGACAGCGGCGGCCGGCGCCGCTCGCCCGCACGCACCGGCTGATAGCCGAGCCCGTCGAGCACGAATGCCTGCGGGTTAGCTTCGAACAGACGATTGCAGGCCGCGACGATGGGCGCGGTCGAGCGCTGATTGACGGCCAGCGTGTAGCACGCCGAAGCCGCCGCGCGCGCCGCCAGATAGGTATGCAGGTCCGCCGCGCGAAAGCTGTAGATCGCCTGCTTCGGATCGCCGACCAGGAACAGCGGCCCGGCCGGCGCGAAGATGCGGCTGAAGATCGCGAACTGCAGCGGATCGGTGTCCTGAAACTCGTCGATTAGCGCCGCCGGATAGCGCGTGCGCAAAGCATCGGCAAGCCACGGATGCGCGGCCAGCGCGCGATACAGATTGGACAGCAGATCGTCGAACGACACCACGCGGCGTGTGCGCTTGCGCGCCACCAGTTCGGCGGGCGCGTAGTCGAGCCAGACCTGCACGAGTTCGAGCCAGCGCGCGCGTTGCGCGGCTTCGGCCGCGGCCACCGCCGCCGCCAGTTCGTCGGCATGCACGAAGAACGGATGCTCGGGCGGTTCGAACTTGACCTTGGTGGCCTTCTTCAACGCCGACGCCGTCAGCTTCAATGCGGCGCGCGGCGGCGGTGCATGGGGATCGCCCTGCGCGAAGTAGTCGGCCCATGCCTGGATCGCGGCGCTGACGGCTTCCGGCTTGTGCGAGGTCTTGCTCAGACGGTCCTGCGCCTCGGCCAGCAAACTGACGATCGCGTCGCGCTGCGCGTGCCAGACCTCGCTAGCGGCGTCGAAACCCGCTTGCGGATCGGCTGTGCTTCCGTCTGCATCGACACTGCCCCAGCGCAATTGCGCGAGCGGCTTTTTCAGACGCCGCGCCAGTTGTTCGTCGAACGATGCGGGGCCGGCGCGCCTCGCCACCAGCCATGCGGCAAACGCGGGATGCGCATGCGCCACCGGTTCCACTTGCTCGCGCCAGAAGTCGGCGGCCATTTCGAAACGCAGTGCGGCGTCGTCAGCTTCCATCTCGAACGCGAACGGCATGGCGGCGGCGAACGGCGCTTCCTGCAAGGCGCGCTGACAGAACGCGTGGATGGTGTGAATCGCGGCCTGGTCGAAGGTGCGCAGCGCGCGGCGCACCCTCTTCAAGGCGTCCTCGCGCTCGATACCCCGCTCCGGCGCCAGGGTCGTCTCAAAGAGACGCTGGATGAACGGATCGCCGCCGTCGTCGTCGGCTTCGATGGCCCGGTGCAGTTCCGCGAGCCGGCCGCGAATCCGCTCGTGCAATTCGGCGGTCGCCGCCTTCGTGAAGGTAACGACGAGGATCTGATCGGCGTTGAAGTTCTTTTCGAGCAGCAGCCGCACGTACAGCGCGCAGATGTTCCAGGTCTTGCCGGTTCCCGCCGACGCCTCGATCTGGTTGACGCCGTCGAGCGAACAGGCGAAAACGTCGAGTTCCCCGGCGGCCAGCGCGTCGTTCCGAAGCGCGCCGCTCATGATGCGCTCCGCAGATGCTGGACGAGCGGCTTGAAGACGATCGACGCGAGGCTCCCGAACGGTTCGTCGAGCGTGAGCGGCGTGCCGCGCAGCGCGATGCGCAAAGCCGGGTCGTCGGATTCGCCCCGCACACGGTCGTTGATCCATACGCCCTGGGCGGCGGAGTCGCTCTCGCTGACCTTGGCCCAGGCGCTCTTCGGGAAAAAGCGCAGCGGCAACCTGCGTCCCGCTCTGAACAAGGCGGCAAGCGGCGCCAGTTGATCGAGCGGCGCGGCCACCGGCGTGAACTCGAAACGCTCGCCGCTGCCATGCCAGACCGTGCGGCGCGGGCCTGAAGGCAACGCCGCGCAATAGACCAGATGCGCGAGCCATGCGGACAGGTAGTCGCGCGCGGTGGGTTTGGCGTAGCGGAAAATCACTTGTCCTGTTTCGGTCAGCAAATTCAAGGTGCCGTGCAGTTGCAACGGGGTTTCGGCGGCATTGCGAAGCGCTGCATCATGCGGGCCGAAGAGCGTATCCGCCATGTCGCCGCTGTTGGCACTGTCGGCACTATCGGGCCAGCGCGGCGCGATATCGAGCACGAACGGCAAGCGTTCGACACCTGAGGCCACTTCGCGGCGCACGCTGTCCGCGAGCTGGCGCAGCGCGCCCAGTTCCCGTGAGCGCCACACAGCGCCGGTCGCGCCGCCCGGCAACTCGGGACTCGCTTCGGCGACGCGGCGCACGCGTTCGAACCTGCCGTCATCGTCTTCGAGATCGCTGTCGAGCAGCACCGGCAATAGACGCTCAGCCAATGCGTCACGGCCCGCATAGTCGAGTTCGAAAGGCTCGGTGTCGAGCAGTTCGCCCTGCGCCTCCGACAACACGATACCCAGCCGGTCGCGCAGCAAGGCACGCGCCGGATGACGCCAGAAACGCACGAATTCGTCGAAGGCAACCGGAGCGGCGTCTTCGGCCGGCAAGGGTCGATCGAAGAACGGCGCAGCCGGAGAAGCTTGCGGCGCGGCCAGCAAACTCGCCAGTTCCGCACGATCGGTGTCGTAGGTGAAGAGCCCGTGCTGCGACGAAAAATAGTCCGATGCGAAGGCCTGCAGCGGATGATCGACGATAAACGCATGCCGCGCGGCTTCGATCTCCGCGGGGCTCGCGTCTTCGCCCGCCGAGCCTGCCGATACCTGCGCGAGATGATCGAGCAATTCGTCGACCAGCGCGGCGGGCGGCAACGGTGCATTGTCGCGGATGCTGCGGCCCGTATAGGCGATGAACAGACGGTCGCGCGCGGCCAGCAAAAGATCGAGGAACAGGTTGCGCTCGTCGTCGCGGCGTTGCCGGTCGCCGGCTTTGCCGAAGGCGGCCATCAGGTCGAACTCGTCGGCGCGCGCGAGACTCGGCAGCACGCCGTCGTCCATGCCAAGCAGACAGACGATGCGATACGGCAAGCCACGCAAACTGGTCAGCGACGAGAACGTGACGCTGCCCCAAGGCACGCCGCCGCGCGCCGGGTCGTCGAGCGCCTCGGTGAGCGCGCCGCGCACCACGGCGGCCGGCAGCGCCACGTCTTGCGCGCCGGCCTCCATCGCGTCGCCCATCTTGTCGATCGCGTCGCGCACGGTGGCCAGCGAATCGGCGAACTCGACCCCGCCGTCGAAACACTGCGCGAGTGTTTCGAGCAGCAGTTGCGTCCATTCGGCAGGCGTTTGTTCGACCGCGCAACGCTGCGCGAAAGTGTCGATATCGTCGACGAAACGCGACAGCCGGCCAAGCAGTTCGGCGTCCGAGCCGTCCGCGCCTTCAACCGGCAGCCACGCGTCGACCGGCTCGCCGCCGTCAGGCATCGCGTAGCCGAGATACAAACGCGTCAGCGCGTCGGCAAAAGTGTGGCGCGCGACCGGCACGTGTTCGCCGACCGGCTCGACCGGCGCAAGCCCGCGCCGCGCGCCGGCTGCCGCAAGCCATTCCTGCGCGGCTTCGAGCGCGCTTGCGTCGATCCCGTAACGGGCCGCGATGGCATCCACCCGCAGCCATTCGATCAGATCGGGCGCACCGACGCTGCGCTCCGGCAACGCCAGCCAGTCGAGCAGCAAGCGCGCCACCGAATTCGCCTGCGAAGGCGGCAGCCCCGTGATCCGATACGGAATGCGGCGCGTATCGCCGGCCGGCGCGGTGCCGAACACCGCATCGATCAGCGGCCCGGCCGCCGCGAGATCGGACACGGCGACCAGCACGTCGGACGGCTGCAGGCCGTCGAACTCGTCGAACCAGCCGAGCAGGCGGTCATGCAGCACTTCCAGCTGCCGCGACAGGCTGTGACACACGTGTACTTCGATACCGCGCTCGACGGGCAGCTCGTCGGTGTCCGTTTCCGCTCGCAGATCGAGAATGCCGTTCTGCACGGCGGCGAGCCAGCTCGGCGCGGGGTTTGCGGTGAAGTCGCCGGTCTCGCCGGACGCGGCGCTCTCCGTCAACTCGTGCAGCATGTGCAGCTGCGCCTGGGTCTGGCGGCCCCACTCCGCCAGCAGCGGATGGCCGACTTCCTGATAGTCAAGCTGACCGGCTGCGTCGAGCGCTTCGACTCGCCCCGCACTGACGACGTCGAACCAGAACTCGCGGCACGGGTTCATCACGTACAGACGCACATCGACCCAGCGCGACAGTTCGCGCAGCAACGCGACGTGCAGCGGCGGCATGGTCGGCAGCGCGAACACGCTGACGGCTTCGGGCCACTGCGCGTTCGAGATCGCTTCGAGATCGAGCGTGCCGATCTCGTCGAGAAAGCGATAGGCGGGCGGCAATGCGGCCGCGGGCGTTTGCGCGTCGCCCGCCACCTCGGCGAGCACCGCACGCCACAGCGCGGCTTGCCAGCGCTCGTCTTCGCGTGCCGCTTCGCTCGCGCCAGTCAGACGCGGGCCGGTGTCGTCCGCGGCGCCGCTGGCGAAGATCGAACCGCCCTTCTGCCATTGCAGCAGCCACTCCGGGCGATAGGTCAGATAGTGGTCCAGCACCGTGGCCACGCGCCGCGCCAGTTCGTAGCGCATCGACGCATCGGCCGCATCGAGATACGTGCGCAGGCGCGGCGATGCGTTCCACGGCAGCGCGGCGTCTTCATCCCCCAGCAGCCGGTAGCAACGCCATACGAGCCGGTCCGGTGCGAACGGCGAATGCTTCGGCACCTCGATCACGCCGCCGATCTGCGTCCACAGCCATTGCGCGAGGTAACCAAAATTTACATTTGCGCAGATCCCCTGGCGAGCCGCGATATCGAGCTCGAGCCGGCGCCGCACCGCCGCGCTCGGAACGATGACGGGCTGCGCGGCCCAGGGATCGGAGGGCGCTCGCGCCAGGTCGTCGAGCAACGCGCCGACAAGGGTTTCGTAGCGGTTCGAGTAGAAGAGCTGGAGCATGGAGTCGGGGTAAGCGCGCGGCGCGAACGGAACAGTCGGGCCGCAACAGACATCGAGGCGACAGCATAACAAACGCGCTACCAGGGCATAACCCGGCCAAACGGACGAGGTCGGATCGCCGACAAAATCAGTTAGACTCGACGGCAGTTTGGGTCTGTCCCTTCAACCGCTGTTTTCTCTGTGAATGGAATCCTGGCAGTCGATGCGCTATTCGGTCGAGATAAAAAAATTCCTCTATAGCCAGTACTTTTATGGCGGCCTGCGCATCGCAGTCGGCGTGTCGTTACCGGCTGTACTGTGCCTGATCGTATTTCACGATCGCGAGCTTGGCTTCACGATCGCGACCGGCGCGCTCGGCGCGTGCGTGGTCGATATGCCGGGACCGCTCAAGTACAAGCACAACGAAATGCTGGCGTGCAGCGTGATCGGCTTCCTGTCCGCACTCGCCACCGGCCTCGCCACGGTCAACTCGGTGGCGCTGTGGTGCACGGTCGTACCGCTGACTTTCGTGCTGTCGCTGATCGTTGTGTATGGCAACCGCTGGCCGCAGATCAGCTTCGCCACGCTGTTCATGATGATCATGACGCTCGAGGAGCATTTCACGCCGATGCAGGCGCTCGTCAATGCGTCGTGGATTCTGGCGGGCGGCCTCTGGTACACCTACTGGTCGACCCTCGTGAGCCGCTGGATGATGCATCGCATCGAACAGCAGGCGCTCGCCGAAAGCGTGTTTGCATGCGCGGACTATCTGCTCGCGCGCGCGGCGTTCTACGATCTCGATAACGATCTCGACGAGTGTTATCGCAATCTGGTCGACAAGCAGATCGCCGCGGTCGATCGCCAGGAGGCCGCGCGCGACATCGTGCTGCGCAACCTGCCGAAGCTGAAAACCGGCCGGCTCGAACCGCGCCGCGCGATGCTGTTCAATCTGTTCATCAACACCGTCGATCTGCATGAGCTGTTTGTCGGCACGCATACCGACTACCCGCTGGTGCGCAATACGTTCGGCGGTTCCGATCTGCTGGTGTTCTATCGCGATCTGATTCGCAAATCCGCGGCCGATCTCGAAGAAATCGGGCTCGCGGTGCTCCAAAACCAGGCACCGCGCACACGCGTGAATGTGAAAGCCGAATTGCGCGCCATCGAGTTCGAGATCGAACTGATGCGCAAGCAGGATCTGCCGTCCAGAAACCCTGAGGCCTACTCGGCGGTGTCGGCCACGTTCCGGCGCATCTGGAGTGCGACGCGGCTGATCGACAAGATGCGCAAGAGCCTGTCGAGCGACGCCCGCGTCACCGAAACCGAACTGCGCCTCGACCAGGCGCTTTCGCGCTTCGTATCGAGCCGCCGCGTGCCGTTCGGGCAGATATTCTCGAATCTGACGATGGCCTCGCCGAGCTTCCGTCACGCGCTGCGGGTGACGATTGCGGTGGCGGTCGGCTTCTGGCTCGGCCGCCTGCTGCCGCTCACCAATGCCTACTGGATCGTGATGACCACCGTCATCATTCTGAAGCCCGGCTATTCGCTGACCAAGCAGCGCAACGGGCAGCGGATCGTCGGCACGCTGATCGGCTGCGCGGCCAGCATCGGGCTGATGGTGTTCGTCAAGGAACCGCACATCCTGCTGGTGGTGATGTTTGCGTCGATGGTGATGAGCTACAGCCTGCTGCTGTTCAATTACACCGCGAGCGTAGTGTTCACGTCGTCGTATGTGTTGCTGATGTTCCATCTGCTCGCGCCGGGCAGCATGCGCATCATCGGCGAACGGGCCATCGATACGGTGGTGGGCTGCGCGATCGCGATTGCGGCGAGCCATCTGTTCCCGTACTGGGAATACCGGTTGATGGGCAAGCTCGTCAACAACATGATCAACGCGACCCGCCAGTATCTGGAAGCCAGCTGGTGGTGGAGCGGCAAACCAGCCGCTGCGGTTGCGGCGACCGTGACCGAAGCCGGCGCGCGTGCGCCGGCCGCGGCAATGGCGGACCCGGCGATCGGGTTCGGCACGCCGGCACTTGCGGTTGCCGGTGCGAATGCGGGTTCGAGCGCTGGTGCGAATGCAGGTGCGGTTAGTGGCGCTGGTGATGGCGGAGGTACGAATCCGGGCGCCACTGCCGTCAGCGCCACCCCAGCCAAACCAGCCGCTGCCGCGTCTCCTGCCGCCGCAGCCGCCGCTACCGCACTCGATCGAGACTATCGCTACCGGCTCGCGCGCAAGAACGTCCACGTGGCGTTTGCCAATCTCGGCCAGGCGTTCCAGCGCATGATGCTGGAACCCAAGTCGGCGCAGAAGTTCGTGCCGGAACTGAACGGCTTGCTAGTGCGCAGCCACGTGCTCGCCTCACAGATCACGGTGGCGGCGCCCTTGCTGCGCACCTCGGCGCAACAACCGGAAGGCGTCTCGCTGCAGCCGCTGCAACGCGCGCTGAGCATCGTCCGCGACAATCTGACCGAAGCCGAGGCAGGCAACGCGCCGCCCGCCGATCAGGGCGAGCAGATCAGGCAGTTGACGCGTGAGCTGGATGCGATGGTGGTCGAAGCGGAGAAATCGCCGGGCTATTCGGCGGACGCCGTGCACGATCTTAAATTGCTGGCGCATCAATGCAAGCAGATGCTGGCGGCGTCCGCGCTGATTCGCAAGGATGCGAGCGTGATTCGCCTGCCGGAGGAGTGAAACCTCCGAATACCGCGACGTGCCACGGCGAAACACGCCGCGGCACAATGCGCCGCCCTTCAGCGCGTTATTGCGAAGCGCCGCTCGCCGCTTTGGCTGCGACAGCGGCCGCACCAGACGCAATCGAAGGCGCCGGCGCGTTCTGACGGTCGAAATCGCGCTTTTCGGTGATGGCGTTATAGAAGAGCGTGGCGATCACCAGCAACACCGCGACCACGATAAAAACAGCAATGCCGAGAGTCGGGTTCTTCTTGCGCAGTGGCTTGTTCATGAGGCGGGCTCGGTTCGCGAGTCAGTCGCGGATGATGTCTGGGAAGGCGGCATTCTACGCCCACTGAGCTTGCACAAGGCTTGCAGCCAGCACGCAAGCTCAGCAGACGTCTCCCAGGAATAGCGCTACCTACAATTTTCCTGTTGCTCCGCTATAAATCATACTAGGCGAGGGTCACGCTTTTTCGCACCGGCGCTTCACGCGCCCGGCCCGTGCATAACACCCGCTACGGAGGCGCACTGTGTTTGACCGGACTCTTGCTCGCACCTTGTTCCACGCTGCCGTGATAGCTGTGTTTATCTCTTGCTATCCTTGCCTGCAGCCGACGGCGAACGCCGCGGGCGCGGCTCCGCTGCCTGCGAAAGAAAAGCGGGTTTCATCGGCCAACGCTTCAGCACCGGTCGACTTCCCGACCATCGTAGAGCGATACGGACCCGCCGTCGTGAATATCAGCGCGACTGCCCCGGAGCAGCAATCGTCGCTGACGGCTCTCCCGGCAATCGATGCCGACGATCCCCTTCTAGCGTTCGTCAAGCGCATGGTGCCGCGCTCGCAGACATCTCAGGACAGTTCGCCACGCGTCATCACCGGTACCGGCTCCGGTTTCATTGTTAGCCCCGACGGCCTCATTCTGACTACCGCTCATGTGGTGGATCAAGCCGCCGAACTAACGGTCAGACTGACCGATCGACGCGAATTCAAAGCGAAGGTCCTGGCGGTCGACACTCAGAGCGACGTCGCGGTGATTCAGGTCGATGCCACAAAGCTTCCGACCGTCAAACTTGGGGACTCGTCGCGGGTACGCGTCGGTGAACCGGTTCTGACGATCGGGTCGCCCGACAGCTTCGAGAATACCGTTACCGCCGGCATTGTCAGCGCCACCTCCCGCACGCTCCCGGACGGAAGTAGTTTGCCGTTTTTTCAAACCGATGTCTCCGCCAACCCGGACAATTCGGGTGGCCCACTGTTCAACCGTGCAGGCGAGGTGATCGGCATCGACGTGCAGATTTATGCGGACTCGGACAGGACCCCCAGCCTGACCTTCGCCATCCCGATCAACCTGGCGGCCAAGGTGCGATCGCAGGTGCTAGCCCTGCGCGCGACATCTCCGGGCGGCCTTGGCGTGGAGGTACAGGACGTCGGCCCCGGGTTGGCGGTGGCCTTTGGCCTGCCGCGACCGGCAGGTGCGCTGGTCAATTCCGTCGCGCCCGGCACACCGGCCGCCTCGAGCGGCCTCAAGCCAGGTGACGTCATCATACAGATCGGCGACAAGACGATTGACCGCTCGGCCGAACTCGGCGAGGCTGCTGCTGATCTGCTGCCCGGGACGAAAACCACACTCAAGCTGATCCGCAATCGAAGACCGATGACGACGACGGTCATGGTCGGCGCGTCCGCGGAAAGCCCCCAGGCTCGGCAAAGCGAAGGTGGCGCAACGGATCGCCTGGGCTTGATCATGCATCCGCTGAGTCAGGACGAGCTGCACGCCCGCGACCTTGCCGTAGGTCTGATGGTGGACAGGGTCGAGGGGCCGGCGGCGCGCGCTGGCATCCAGCCCGGCGATATCGTCCTTTCGCTCAACGGCACGCTGGTCGAAACGCTGGCGGAAGTGGCAGCGCTGGAAGCAAAGGCAGGCAAGGAGATAGCGGTGCTCATACAGCGCAACAACGCACGCAGCTTTGTTTCGGTCAAGCCTAGATGAAAAGCCCGGCGCGTTGAACAACAACTTCGGTACCTTTGGCTATGTGATTATCAGTATCTTCGCGCCAAGCCGGATTGCATCGATTCTGATTTATCGCGCGAAGCGTTTCGATGATCTCGGAGTCAGCCGGTAGCCGTGAGCGAGAACCTGGTTTGGGCGTCCGGCAAAGCTCACGGTCGCCTGAATCTCTCAAAAGCAGACGTTGAAACAGGATGACCGCGGGCGGATCACGGGTGGCCGCTTAGGCCGACTTACCGCCCGCGATCAACACTACGCACTACTCAAGTAGACGCTTTGATCAACGGCAACCCTTAGTCCACGGCCGATAAACGACAGGAGGAGGCTCCATGAATGCAAACGCACCGACCGCATCCGCGCCGGTCCAGACTCCCATCCAGCATGTGTTCGTGCTGATGCTGGAGAACCGATCGTTTGACCACCTGTTTGGACTGTCGGGCATACCCGGCATCGTCGCGGCCACGTCCGGGAATGCCAACACCTACGGCGGCACTGACTATCCGTTCGGCGGCGACGCGCCCGACCAGATGCCCACCGACCCCGGACATGAGTTCACGGATGTGGTCGAACAGCTTTGCGGTGCGGGCGTCCAGGTCCCGAACGGGCGAGCTTACCCGCCGGTCAACAACTCCGGCTTCGCCTCGAACTACGCGACGACCCGGACCGAAGGCAATCCGCCACAGACCGCCGACGTGGGCAAGATTATGCTGGGTATCAACACCGCTACCCAGTCGCCCGGGCTGTACAAGTTGGCGACACAGTTCGTGCTGTGCGACGGCTGGCGCTCATCGCTGCCCGGCCCGACCTGGCCGAACCGGTATTTCGTGCACGGTGCGTCCTCGGCCGGCCTCGACCATTCGCCGACCTCTGCTGAAATGGGCGAATGGGAGGCCGTGGACGGCTTTGCCTACCCGAAAGGTTCGATCTTTGATGCGCTGGTCAAAGGCAACTACCGTCTCTACCAGGATGACTCGGGTTCGCTGTCGGGGCGCGTGCCGCAGGTCTCGTCCATCAAGGGCATCAGCTTCTTTGACGTCGACGACCTGTCGCACTTCGAGGCCGACCTCGCGGCAGGCTACACCGCCCGCTATACATTTATTGAGCCGAACTACGGTGACATCGCGCACGATACGTACGAGGGCGGAAGCTCGCAGCATCCAATGGACGGTCTAGCCGGCGGCGACCAGCTCGCGGCCCGCGTCTACAACGCGATCCGCAACTCGCCGCAGTGGGAAAGCAGCCTGCTCGTGATCCTCTATGACGAGCACGGCGGATTTTACGACTCGGTCAAACCCGGCGCCGCGGTCCCGCCGAACGACGGCGCGGCCTCGACCCTGAACACGAATGGATTCCTGTTCGATGTCTACGGTGTGCGCGTCCCCGCGATCGTGGTGTCGCCCTGGGTGGCACAAGGCCAGGTCGACCACACGGTGTACGACCACGGCTCGGTGCTCGCAACCGTCGAGCAACTGTTCGGCCTCCCGGCGCTGACCGACCGCGACCGGAACGCCAGCAACCTGCTGTCCCTGCTCACAACGACCTGCCGCGCGGACTGCCCGCAAAGGATCTGACCATGGCCCAAGCACCCTCCCCAGATCCGCGCGACAACGAGCCTTTGCGCGACGGCACCAGTCTGATTGCCTTCCTGCATGTGCTGAGGAAAGCCCATATCGCCCTGGTTGGGCGCCATAAGGCACATCAGCGCTTCCACCAGGTGGCCACGCGTGGTGACGCCAAAAAATACGCCGAGGAACTGATGCCGCTGCTGCTGGCGGAACGCGACAAACACCGGCAGGCGCGGCGCAGTGGCCGGTTGGCGCCTCCGTGACGGCCTTGTCGAAAGGGATGCGCCGACGTGGTGGCTCGTGTGTCGATGCCGAGCCCACATTCGGGTGGTCGTTGCAACACCATGAGCGCAACGAAGCGCAAGCGGAACAAGGCAACCGTGGCGCGCGAGGAGCGGGCGTCTAGCGGTGAGCCGAGTTGAGCGGCAGCTTTGAAGTGGCGTCAAACTGCCGAGATCAAACATGTTACCGAATAGGATGTGGGTCGATTTCTGCCCCTCGCATAACAGCGGCGTGCGGGCGAGGTCTGCGTCAGAACGCGTTCGGCCGTCCAACCACTCCGCCATCCGGGCCGCGTTCTGCAACATATGCTGATGATGCACCAGCGCCTCCTCCTTGTATGACGGGGCTTTGGGGTCCAACCCACGCTGCACACAAAAGCAATCGCTCAAAAGCGGGATGTTCTTGCGATTCAATGGCCGGTCGCTGCCTTTCGGCGATCGGCGGCAGTCGGCCCGTTCAAGACGTTCAGTCTTCTCAAAAGCGGTCGTCGCGCCTGATGACCGAGCTGCCGCCTTCTTGACTTTCCGCGCCGACCGACGAGCGCGTGGCCTTGGGGTTGCTTGACAATGTGGAATGGCATCTCAATGGTGGACGAGGCTGCGTACTGACACATTGAGTGTGTAACGAAGGCACCACGCACGACCCGTTCCATCAGTTCCGGCTTGTTCACCGTTGATTCGATCAAAGCGGGTTCTCTGGATAATGCTTAGCGATGAATAGCAACGCCTTCTTCTCGGCATCGGTCAACTTCGCGTCGGGATTTCGACTGTGTACGCCGAGCCGATATTTCCTGTCGAGCCCTAGCACGACGTTATGGGTATCAATCGGCAGAGGCGCAATCGAATCAATTTCGCATGCAAGCTTTTCACCTTCCTTCGATATATAGACTCCCTCATCGAATGATTCCGACAGACCCGTCATCAGATTGAACCGAAAGTTGACTTGGGTCGTTACAGTCCTCGCCGAAAGGCTGTCGTTCGTGACAGACGTCACCAGGCAGATGAGGCTCGGCTCGTGATCTGGATTGCACCTTGGAATAAAGCGGGCATGGAAAATGTCGCCGACGACCAAGCTCCGCAGCGCAGCTTCTTTTTTTGACAGATTGTTTCTCATAACTCCTCTTGGCAGCGAACTCAGGCTTTCGGCGAACGGTTTGCTTCGCTTGAATTAAAGCTGTTAAAGCCCCGCTTGGTTAGGCAAGCTTCTGAACGACACACCCCCACCCGTCATAGTCCAGCCCGAATATTTCACAGACACAAGTCATGAACCCAGAAACGGATAGGATGTTGTGCTGTTGGATTGGCATGTGAACGACGACCAGAACGCTGTGAGCGCCATCTGATTGTTGCACCGTGGCAACCCCATACCGGTAGTCATTGACGAAGCCTGCCGCAATCGAAGCTTTCTCTCCGGAGGGCGCATGCAGTAGAAAGGAGACGTCACGATGTACGCTGAAATTATCCCCTCGGGCGTCAAGCTTGCGCAAAAGCTCGACGTCAGCGGTTGCTATATCCATCAGAGTTTCGATAACTGCCATTCGCGGTACCCCAAAAGTGTCGTTATGAGCGGCTACCTTCGGCAATTTACTACCGTCGCCAGTCATGAGGTGTTTTGCTGGCTTGTACCCATTCGTGCTTTGGCCGCGCGAATGTATGCGTCTGTCTGCCACTCCTCGTAACCTAGAAGGAACCCCTCCATGCGTTCAAGCGATTCGTTCCAGCCAGTCACTTCTCCTGTATGCCAAAGAAGTATATAGGCGTCGATCCGCCACGCTTCGTCCGGTCGCGCATACAAAACGCGCCTTGTACGGTAGCCTTTGAGAACCTTTGTTCCGACGTACTCTCTCTTTACAAATCGTCCAGCCGCCACATAAGGGTCGAATAGCCGCTCTGGAATCACACTGTCGTCTGTCAACGATGGATATTCGTCGGCGAAAGCGGCAAAGGGTTTCACGCCGTCAAGCATCAGCGCAAGCTCCCGATCTGTGTGGACCTGGTAAGGAAGGTCGTCAAGCCAATGACGGGGTCTCAGAATTGCTGAGGTCGATTCTCCAACCGAGAAACCGAAATACGCTGAAATTCTCGCCGTCTCGTGCGCGTCTAACTCATAGACACAACGTGCATCAAATTCCTCGTCCTCCAGTAAAGAGGAAACGACAGACGGATCTGGCAGTTCGATCGGAAAGCTCTTTGCAGGACACGCGGTGGCCGCATCGATGATTTCGAGGATGAATTTAACGATCATGTCGGAGTCCCCAAAGTTTGGCGCTTCAGATTGTCGCCAATCTAGCACCATCAGTCCAATGACCGCACCTGGCCGGACAGCGACCGATGGCCAACCGCCATCCTGCTCTGCTCGCGTTCAAACCTCCCTCTGCTCCGCCATCTCCAGCGCATCGTCGACCTCGATGCCAAGATCTCGCACGGTGCTCTCCAGCCTGGTATGCCCGAGGAGGAGTTGAACAGCACTGAGGTTCTTCGTCCGACGATAAATCAGCGACGTGCCGTATGCCGTGTCGTCCAGTCCGGTCGACGCAACCCAGCGATGCACCAAACGCGAATACTGGCGCGTCGAGAGATGAGGTGACTCGTAGAGGCGGCTTGAGAAAAGGAAGTCTGGCGCTGCCTGTCCGGCCGCCTTGATCCATGCGTCAACGCTATCCCGCGCTTGCTCTGTTATCTCGAACTGAACCGGTCGCTGCGTCTTCCGCTGCATGATCGGCGCCCGACTGGCGACGTGCTCCCCGTGGCATATGTCACGTACCTTAAGTTTGGTCAGGTCGCACGCGCGCAGTTTGCTGTCGATGGCCAGAGTAAATATAGCGAGGTCCGTCCCGGACGCGCGCCGAAAGCTGCAGACGGATGCGAATGGCCCAGATTTCCTTGAGCTTCAGCGGCGGCTTCTGCCCCGTCAACCTGCCTTTGTTCCAAGGTACTCGGGCGGCGGTTCCTTCTTGAGGCGCTTTCATGACTATCTCCTTTCAGGTGAAGGGAGATTCAGTCTGTGCTTGCAGTCAGGGGGCGCTGTCCGACCCTAAACGGCCAGCTCCCAGTCAGCAATTTGGCCCACGACCGCTATTCAATATCGCAACGAAGGGGGCGTCGAAGGTGGTACGCCGCTTGAAAGTTTGGGAAGTCTTAGGTGCCAGGCACAGCGTCCGGTGATTTCGCGACTGCGCCCGGACGCCGCAGCATCTTGTCGACCTCCCCAGCATGCAGCTCTTCTACATAGATCAGCTGCCGCGCATATTCTTCGAGCGCGACCGATTGATCCTGCACCAGCTCCAACAGGTCGCGGTAAAGGCTCAGCGCAATTTTCTCGGCTTCCAACGATTCGCGGAGGATGGAGCCAATGTCAAACGTGTGGGAATCGAGTAACGGCCCAATTTCGAGGGATGGGTACGCCCCTAGCGTTGTAATCCATTCGCCGGCCTGCTGCGCATGAAGCAGTGACTCGTCGGCCTGCTCTCTCAGCCAGGAAACGATCGGAATGCGGCCGAACCCGAATACGAGGAATGAATAGTGTGTGTAACGAACAACGCCGGCAAGTTCTGACTCGAGGATCTGGTTTAGCACCTCGACGACCCTCTTCTGATCGAGCTCGGACATGTTTCCCTCCACATGCGCGCCAAGATTTGGCTGGGGATGCGGCCAGCACCTTTCATAGTGCGCCTCAAGGGTTAAACCGATCAAGCAGACTACTTTCTGCGGCGCAACATGCAGCGAAGAGCAACGCCGTGGAGAAGCAATGCAGGGTTCACTGGTCACGCCCGCGCTCGTTCCTCTCGACATGCTGAGGGAGCAGGTCGCACAGGCCGTCGCCGCAGCGAAGGCCTATGACGTCCCCGGACGCGTGTGTCCGCTTGGGGGATTCAGCAGGCCGTCGAGGAGGGCGATGCGCAGGACGAAATCTGGAAGGAGTCGCCGCTCCGCCAACACAACGGGTTGGGCTATTGGGCCGCTGTGAGTTTGGGGCTTGTCCTCAATGCCTGCCAGCCCGTCTGCGGCTCCTTTCGCTGATCGCTTACTTGCTCGATGCCGCCTTTCAAGACCGCTTCACAAAAGGCCAGACGGGCTCGGTAGTAATCTGCGTGCATCTGAGCGTCAAGGATGCGTTGTTCAGCCTGGAAGAGTTCCAGACGCAATTCTCGCAACGCTTTTTCGGCCTGCTTCTCCGGAGTAAGTGCGTTGCGTACAGCCCAGCTGGCTATCCACCGCAGCATGATGAACTCCTCTCATCGTCAGGTGACATTCCCCCGGCTTCAAATCGGACTTTCACGCCGGGGGCGCAAAACGCCACTGTGCCGACCACTTCTTCATACAGCCACTGGTGAGTCAGCGCTATCAATAATCAGGGAGTACCTGTGCGTCACACTGCGCGGTAGATCACGTTGTTGCGAAAAAATCTCCCGACGTCACTCCCTCGAGATGACGCGTGAGCAATCGACGAACGTATGCGCGCGCCCCTCTGCGTAACGCACTGCCTCGTCAGCGGACAAAAATTCAACCGACTCGGCAAAACGTGCAATCACGTTTGCCTGGATGAAGGGCCCCCGCTTATACACGTACCACGCGACTGCGTAACGCCGCTCGGCACCGTTGAACGACACGGATTGATTCTCCGTTACCTCGACGTAAACGCCGTGTCCCCGATACGGTTCGCAAGAATGGCCGTACATATTTCCTCCCCAGCGTCTGCGCACTGGACAAGTAGGCTATGCAACAAGCATTCCAGGACGTTCGTTCATTACAGAATGCGCGCCTCGTGCTGCCCGCAACGAGGTGAGGACTTACGCGCCATGATCAGTCGGATAAGGTACTTCAGTTTGCCGTGGCCGGACGGCGCCTGCGTGAACCACTTCATCGCGTCGATTCGTTCAGTACCGAGCCGATCGGCGGAATGCTCTGGCCTTGATAGGAGTTTGCAATCAGGTGCTGGGCAAAGAAAAAGCCGCTCGAAAGCGGCCCGTCGTGCCTTACCTCTTGTCGCCGTCGATCGTTATGCGTACGGGTTGCTGGGCACGCGATGGAATTCTTCGATCATGCGCTTTATTGCGTCCGCGAGCTCCTGGTCCAGGCACACCAGCGTACGCCGCGCCTTCGTCGCGTCGACGCCCGCCGACCTCGCCGCGTCGATTCGCTCCTTTGCCCTAGCGACTTCGATGGTCAGCCCCCGACCCGTTGCCGACATTCGGCAGGTAGGCAGCGTGAGTCTGCTTCCGAATTTGTAACCGGATAACAACAACCTTTGCGTGATGTAGCAAACGCTCGAATGTGCTGCTACGTCACCTCGGCTTCTTCACATGAATGGTATTTGGTAGCAGACTTTTCCCCGGCGCTTCGATTGCCTTGCGACGTCCGTCGTTTAGCGCTTCCGCGATCTTTTGTCGACGTGCCTCTAAATCAGCCATTTGGTCCTTAGCCGATATTAGAAGGAAGTTATTCGCTATCGCCCTGTTAGTCGCAAGCCATCCCCGGATTTGCCTTATTTCCGCGTCAAGGTTTTGGGCAGGTTCACAAATAGATCATTCTCTTCCATCTTTTACCAGTTCGACCCCCGCCTCGCTTGGCGCAGATCCTGTTGGATCGTGTATGCCCATGCTATGTGCACGATCCCACAATTCAATGGGGGTTCGGCCTAACAGGCACAGCGAATGCTGGTAATCCATCGGTTCTGGCAGTGTCTGTCACGAGCGTTTTCATAGCTCAAAGGCTCACGATAGAAAACCTGGTACATCGCTCGCATTGCCGTGGCGGAACCAGGGGGGCGAACACGCAGAACGGTCAAACGAAACCGCACGCCGGCCGGTGCGTCACTTGCCAGCTGGTTCCGGCGGCTTCACACACTTGTTTCGGGATCCCGCGGCTCATTTCGATGAGCACTCCGCAAGGGGACGGCACATGAAAGTAGTGAATGGAAGGATCAGACGAAACGATCCGAAGCGTGTTGAAATGTTCAGACAGGCCGAGCTTGCGCATTCGGGTGCAGGTAGCCCCGATGCAGACATCAAGGCCGCACCGCCTGCGCGGGGCAGACGCCTTGCGCTTTGGGTTGCGTCGGCAAGCGCATTGGCTGTCGGGGTCATGGGTATCGTCGCGTATGGCGATCGGTTCGACTATGATCAGGCGCTCGGGATCATCGGACCCACGTCGCCAGCGCGACTCACGTCTTGGTCCGGTCATGTCGCACTACCATCGTCGCCTCCCGCTCGCGGAACCGCGGTTGCCAGTGCTGAGCTCGCCCCGCCTGTGTCTTCCGCTCCGTCCGATCACCGCGCTGGACCTACTCCGGATTCTGTTGCGCCGCAGTCGGTTACACGAGGGCCTGGTCAAGCAAGCTATGCCGCCACACAGAATCGCCGCCATTCGACGCCGCACGTGAGAGCAATCGCGCGGCATGCGCCCGGGATCACCCGACCCACATCGCCAACGCAACAAGCGTCTTCGTCCGGTGATGTCGCGAGATCATCGTCACCTCCTGCCCGGGGAACTGCAATTGGCAGTGCTGAGCTCGTCCCGCCCGTGTCTTCCGCTTCGTTCGATCAGCGCGCTGGACCTACTCCGGATTCTGCTTCACTGCAGCTGGCTGAAGGACAGCCTGCAGGCGGTCACAGCGGAGGCGGTTCGGGCGGAGGCGGTTCGGGCACAGGCGGTTCGGGCGGAGGCGGTTCGGGCGCAGGCGGTTCGGGCGCAGGCGGTTCGGGTGCAAGCGCGGGCGGTTCGGGCGCGGGCGGTTCGGGCGCGGGCGGTTCGGGCGCGGGCGGTTCGGGCGCAGGCGGTTCGGGTGCAGGCGCAGGCGGTTCGGGTGCAGGCGCAGGCGGTTCGGGCGCAGGCGGTTCGGGTGCAGGCGCAGGCGGTTCGGGTGCAGGCGCAGGCGGTTCGGGTGCAGGCGCAGGCGGTCACGGCGGAGGCGGTTCGGGCGCGGGCGGTTCAGGCGCAGGCGGTCACGGCGGGGGCGGTTCGGGCGCAGGCGGGAACGGCGGGGGCGGGAGCGGCGGGAGCGGCGGGAGCGGGTCGAGGTAATCGGCCGCCTTGTTTTCAGCCGCCCTTTCGTGCAAGAGACGAAGGTCATGGCGGCTACCGGACGGGTAATCACAATTTGTATGGAACATGAAGCGTGAGATCCCTTGCGTATGTCCATCTCTCTAGCGGAAGCTCCGATGGCTGTATGCAGCCGGCCGCCCCGTTCGGGTCAACACTGAGAGGCGAATGTCAGCTGCCGACCCACAGCGGTCATAGCCGTTTCCCGATACCTGCCGTTCAACGTAGAGGTAACGGGGTCGCCGCCACCGGTGCTTCAAATCGAAGTGCAGCGCCTGCTGGCGATTCCCCGTTGACCGGCCGGGTTGTGGGTGGCCACGGAGGCTGCCGCACGCCGCACGCGTCGCACGTATTTGTTTTTGCCATTCCTGGACCGGTGCCCGGACCCGATTGCAGAGATGCGTCCATCGCAATGATCCGCCGATCTGCCGTGGGCGTTTTCTCGTAGTGCGACCGCCGAATCCAGCAAGAACATTGGCGCCTCAATCAAAGAAAAACCCACAACGTTCCGGTTCAGCGGCGGCGCGGTAGCGCCGTCCGCTGCAACCGGTTGTTAGGCGTCATTGTGACCTTGGCGCCGGAGTACAACATGGGTGGCTTTCTCCGACGCAACGAACTGAACGCATTCGTATCCCAGAACGCGCACGTCAATCCCCTCGAACAGTCGCTCTCCCCCGCCCAGCAGGACCGGCGAGATAGCGACGTGCAGCTCATCGATGAGGCCCGCACGAAGATATTGCTGGATAGTGCTAGCTCCGCCGCCAATGCGCACATCCATTCCGTTGGCTGCGTCGCGCGCCCGGTCAAGCGCCTCGTGAATACCGCCCGTGACGAAGTAGAATGTCGTCCCGCCTTCCATCTGGATGGGCGGGCGCGCGTGATGAGTCAAGATGAAGGTTGGAACGTGATAGGGTGGGTTGTCCCCCCACCAGCCTTTCCAGTTCATGTCAGGCCAGGAACCGCGAATCGGTCCGAACATGTTTCTTCCGAGAATCCAGGCGCCAACATTCTTGAAGCCCCGCGCAGCGAAGTCGTCATCGATCCCCGTTGTGCCACCGTCGGCGCCAAACAGGGTCCGTTGGAACGTGCGTGTCGGGACTAACCACTGGTGCAAATCTGTCCCGCCCACGCCGAGCGGATTCCTGATGTCCTGATTCGGACCAGCTCCGTATCCGTCAAGCGAGATGGTAAAGCCCTCAACTCGGACGCGTGTCATTTTCATGCCTTCCTTTCGATTGACGCCTAACGTAATGTCAACCGCAAGACCTGCGGCTTATATCGGTCACTGCGGTATACATTGGCCATAAGAATCCTAAAAAAACCTTACGAGCTTGTTCTTCAGCGTTCATTGAAAAAATTCAGCTAAATAAAATGCCCGTGAAACCCCGCACTCAACAACGCGCAATCCGGCAGTAGTATTGCAATGAAATATGTGCCTGCCAATCAAAAGTTGCGATACGGCATCGAATAGGTCCGATGCGGGAATGTCGCAAAATGGCCGGATTCAGTGTGGCGCGAGCCGCTGTCAGGAAGAGCTTAGGGAGAAACAAAAAGCCGCTGTCCGTGAGGGCAGCGGCTTTTCTTACAACGGCTGGTGAATGAGGACGCTTGTTCGCTTTGTGCTTGCGCCTGGTGCGTTATTAATTGCTGTTATTTGCCAGCCGGCGACACGGTGCTTGGGGTTGCCAGCGTGTTGTTGACCCCGTAAGCGCTGGTATTGGACGTCGAGCTAGTGTTCGTGCTCTGCTGCAGGCCCGAGTTCGCCGACCCGGCGCTCATGCCGCTGTCCGAGTTGGTGGCGCCAGGCGTGCCGTAGCCGCTCGTTGCATTGGCCGGCGACACGGCGGCGGGCGACACTACGCTCGGGGTCGCCAGCGTGTTGTTGCTTTGTGCATAAGCCCCGCCCGACAGCGCGAGTGCGGCGACAGCCGCGATTAATGTGCTGGTTGCCTTGTTCATGACCTGTTCCTCCTAGATTGGACTGGAATTTTGATGCAACCGCAGATAATGCCGAGTTTAGGAAAGAGGTCGCCGATAATTAAGCGCATTGTTCGCAAGGATTAATTTCGCTTTTCGGAATGATGTCTAATGGGTTCCGCTCCTAAATCTGAGGCTGGCGTGGTTCGGCATTGCGCGGTGAATGCTAGGGCGGAAGAAGCGAACGTCGCTTCCTGGCCGACCGCCGCCCGACGCGGCAGGCCGAGGCCGACCCACTACGACTGCGTGCCGGTCAGCAAAAGTAAAATGCAATTTCGCCAATGATCTTCGCGTCAGATTCCGAAATCTCTGCCAGACATGAAGGGGGCAATCGGACAAGGACTCCCTTCGCCGGAATGTCGTGCTGATTCACCAAGGACTGCAGCTCATCGCGAACACCGGAATCCATCACGTAGGTTTCAACCAGATGGAGCAAATTGCTCCGTAGTTTTTCAACCGTCATTTTCAAAATGGCAAGTAGATCAGCCCGTACGATGCGACGTGCATGTGTGTGGTGATTGAAAATCATCTAGCGGACCTCCTGCCGCCGCCCTGCCGGGCGACGGGGTTAAAGTGAGTTTGCCAAAACCGCTTTAACCGGAAGGAGGTCATGATGAACTATAGCGGCATTGACCTGCATTCGAACAACAGCGTGGTGAGCGTGATCGACGAAACGGACCGCGTGGTCGCCGAAAAGCGGCTGCCGAACGAGCTGGCTAAGATCCTGGCGTTCCTTGCCCCGTGGCGAGCCGAGCTGGCAGGCGTCGTGGTCGAATCCACGTACAACTGGTACTGGCTTGTCGACGGCCTGCAGGCTGCCGGCTTCGTGGTCCATCTGGCCAACACCACGGCAATCAAAAAGTACGATGGGCTCAAGCACAGCGGTGACGAGACCGACGCGCGCTACCTGGCCCACCTGCTGCGCCTGGGCATCCTGCCTACCGGCACCATTCTGCCGGCGAAGCACCGTGATGTGCGCGACCTCGCCCGCAAACGCATGCAACTGGTGCGCAGCCGCACCAGCCACATTCTCGCCGTTGAGAACATTACGGCGCGTCAGTACGGCACGCGAATCACGAGCAATCAGGTCAAGCAACTGGACCAGGCCGCTGTCGACCAGCTGCATCTCCCAGACGACGTGGCGCTCGCGGTCCGCGCCAACGTCGCGGTCATCACGACGCTCTCCTCACAGATCGCCATCGTGGAAAAGCGTCTTCAGGAAAAGGTCGCGCCACACGCGGACTACGCCCTCCTGACCACGGTGCCCGGCATCGGCCAGACGCTTGCCACCGTGATCGTACTGGAAACCGGGACCATCGAACGTTTCGCCAGCGCTGGCAACTTCGCCTCCTACGCGCGGTGCGTGGACAGCCAGCGCATGAGCAACGGCAAGAAGAAGGGCGAAGGCAATACCAGGAACGGAAATCCATACCTGTCCTGGGCATTCATCGAGGCGGCCAACTTCGCGATGCACTTTAGCGCCGAAGCCAGGCAGTTCTACGAGCGCAAGAAAGCCAGGACGAATTCAGTGATCGCACGCAAGGCCCTGGCCCACAAGCTCGCCCGTGCGTGTTTCCACATGCTGAAGGAGCGAAAACCATTTGATGTGACCCGCTGCTTCGCATAAGCGTTACGACGGCGACCGGCAAGCCCTGATCGTTGACTGGCGAAAAGCCACCCAATTGAATGGGATGCCGTGCCGCCGTCCCCGATGTGCAGCAACGCGGATCGCCGGCAACGCGAGCCAGCCCTGGATTGGTGCCGGACGTCTGGCAACCACGACTATTGTGCGAACCCAATGGACGCGTTGCGGCACCAAAGTTCTTCTGGGGTGGCAGAGCCACCAGGGCGACAGGCAACCGATGTACGCCGATCGCTTGAGCCTGATGGGTGTCTGGCGCGATCCGTCGCAGCCATGAATCGAAGAAACGGGTGCGCTCGGCTACTGCATTCGGTCAGTGCAATCGAAATCGGCTGCTCAGGCAGTCGAGGGTGTTGTTTGCTCACTTGACACCGGGCCCGCTAATGGGTGTCGACGATCTGAACGGCGATGTCGAACGACCGGTTGTGGCCGCGCTGAGACGGATGACGACCGTCTCAGTGCGACCGAACCCGCTCCCATGTCGAGCTTCCGTAGCGGCCGATAACCGGGCACCTGGTAACAGCGAACGAAGGCTTCGGCGTTGACTGAGTCCTTCATTCAGCAGCGTTTTTACAAGCATATTTGTCGCCGATCACCAACTTCCGGCCGGCATGCAGGGCGCTCGCGCCAAATGCTTTTTCTTGGTATTACAGCAACCGAAAATGCATCGGTTTGACGGTCAATTGCATCGGCGGATCGATCCGATGGCCTTCGTCATGCGGTCGGTCTCTGCCGCCTGGCAGGCGGCAATTTCCATCGGCACGATGGAACCACCTCCGTTTTCCGCCTCGGCAGATTTCTTGCAACTTGCATCTCGGCGCTTCTTCCACGCGGCGATTTTGTGTTCCAAGCGCGCTTTGCAGCCCGGGGATTTTGCGGCCTTCTCGTCAACGACGTCCTGCAGCTTCTGCTCGGCAACCACCCTGTCGCGCCATGCGCAGAAGTTCAGGCTTGTCTGGTTCGCGTCGCAGTTCGCGAGCATGCCTTGCACCTCGCTCGCCGGCAGTCCGCTCTGCTGCGAGATTACATCAGCGGGATCAGGGGTATCAGCAAATGCCGACGAGCACGCGAGTGCAAGCGTCAGGAGCGCGCGCTTCATCGGACACCCGCCTGCTGCAGCGCGCACTACTGGGCCTGGCAGTTGGCGAGTATGGGCCACGATTAGCCGGGATAGCGCACCGGCAACGCCGTCGAATACTTGATCTGTTCCATCGCAAAACTCGAGCTCACGTCGTACAGCGGCACGGCGGCGATCAACTGTTTGTAGACGCGATCGTAGTCGTCGATATCGGACACCACGACGCGCAGCAGGTAATCGGTTTCGCCGCTCATCCGGTATACCTCGACCACCTCCTGAATCTCCCGCACCGCATGCGTGAAGGTCTGCGCCCAGGCCTCGGTGTGCTGGTTGGTCCGCACCGCGACAAAAACGGTCGTGCCCACACCGAGCTTGCGCGCATCGCAAAGCGCCACCTGCGCGCGAATCACGCCCGCCTCTTTCAGACGTTGCAGCCGCTTCCAGCAAGGCGTTTGCGACAGGTTCACGCGCTGCGCCAGCTCGGCGATCGGCATGGTCGCGTCTTCCTGCAACAGCTCAAGCAGCTTCCGGTCGATGATATCCATTCCCATCAATCCACCCCCATAGGAAATTATTCTACTTTTACGAATTCGAGGGGAATTATATGGAAACTCTTTCTCCGGGCAAACCGGTATAAATGTCGCTATCCAAAAATATTGAGAAAGCAGCCGCCGGCTGCACCGCCATCATGAACCAAGGCCTCCGCCCGACATCCTTCGACCGCCCCTCCGCCAGCCACGCGCAGTTGGCCGAACTCAATGACGCGCCCTCGCCAGGCACGCAACGAAGCGCGCCGCTCGCGCGCCTGTGCGACAGGCTCGACGCCATCTTCGAAGCCTGCGCCAAAGCTCCCGTGCCGTCGGACTCCGCCTGTTTCGCCCGCGCCATGCGCGTAGCGCTCAAGCAAGCCGCGGCGGATCCCGCGCTGCTCACGCCCGCGCAACGCGAAGGTTCGGCTGAAAACTACCGGCGTCATCTGTTGGCCGCCGATCCGCATGGCCGCTATGCCATTGCCGCCCTGGTCTGGCTGCCGCAGCAGGCGAGCCCCGTGCATGCGCATCACACGTGGTGCGGCTACGCGGTACTGGACGGCGCGCTGAGCGAAACGGTATTCGAATGGAACGGCGCGCGACACTGCGCGAGCGCCACGCGCACGCAAGCGCGCAATAGCGGCGCGGTATCGTTTGTGCGCGGCGGCCGCGGCGGTATTCATCAGTTGGGCAATGGCAGCAACGAGCCCGCTGTGTCGCTGCATATCTACGGCGTCTCGGGCGCGCAGATCGCCACGCATGTCAACGACGTGGTCCGCGCGGCCGACACAACCGACACCCAGGCGCTCGCCTAGGCGCACTCATGCATGGCGATGCGAGCCGAAGCCTTCGCCGACCCGTCCCGTCCCGTCCGTCATTCAATCAGCTCTTGCCGCCTGCTTCGCCCGCGGTGGGAATTTGCGGTGGGATCGGCGCGGTCTGTCCCGTCGGCGGCGGCGCGGGACGCGGTTCGTGCGACACATCGCGCGCCACCGCGGCGCCGGCATGAGCGGCCCGCACCGATGAAGCCATTTCGGCCTGCGCCTGCGCATGGCCATGCACGCCGAACTCAGGGAAGTCGTCGTCCGGCAGAGGTTGTCCTTCGCTATCCTTCGACGACGTGTACACACGCATCTGCGGCACCGGAATCTCGATACCGGCTTCGTCCATCTTGCGTTTGAGCCGCAGATTGAAGGCTCGCGCCACGCTCCATTGCTGCAGCGGCCGCGTCTTGATCTGCCCTTTCACGACCATCCAGTTCGGATCGAAACGGTCCAGGCCCCACACCTCGATCGGCCCGAGCATTTCGCGCCGGTAACGGAAGTCGGCCATCAGATCGGCGCCGACTTCACGGATCAGCTGCGTGATCTGATCGACGTCGGTCGAAAACGCCATGCGGACTTCGAATACCGCATAGGCAAAATCGCGCGACAGATTCTTCACGATCTTGATCTGCGAGAACGGGATCGCGTGAATCGCGCCCTGCCCGTCGCGCAGCCGCACGGTGCGGATCGACAGATGTTCGACGGTGCCCGCGTGGCCGCCGTCGACGTCGATCCAGTCGCCGACCGAAATCGTGTCTTCGATGATGATGAAAAGGCCCGTGATCAGATCGGTCACGAGCGACTGCGCGCCGAAACCGATCGCCAGACCGATCACGCCCGCGCCCGCCAGAAGCGGCGTCACGTTGATGCCCAGGTTCGCCGCGGTGACGATCCCGGCGATCGTCATGATCGATACCAGCAGCACGTTGCGCAGCAGCGGCAGCATCGTGCGCGCGCGCATGCTCGGATTGCGCGACTTGTTGCGCAGGCTGCCCGGGTTGAGCGCTTCGGTAATCGCCGTGTCGACCAGAATCCACAACAGCCACGCGATGAACACGGTCGCGATGATCGCCGTCACAGCGTGGGCAATACCGCGCGCGGCGACGTTCTCCTCGATCACTGCCGCGAGCGACAAACCCCACAAGCGCGCTGCCAGTTCGAAGAAAAACAGCCAGATGAAGAGTGTCAGCAGCGTGCCGAAAAAGCGCAGCAAGCGCGTCAAATACGGCGAGCGGCGCCGCGCGCGCACACTGCGCGGGCGCGTCATGCGCAGCACGATGGCCGACAGGAAAAACGCCAGCACCAGCAACAGCGCCGTCACCACCGAAATCTGCAGCACGTTTTCGCTGCTTCCCGAGCCGCCGAGCGTAGCCACGACCGAGGCCGTCGCGAGCACCAGCACCGGCACGTGCCAGAGCGATGCGAGTACGTCGAACGCGTCGGTCGCGGCCTTGTGATCGTTGCGCTGCTGGTAGGGCCGGTTGCGGATCAGATGCGCGACCGGGCGGCGGAACGCCAGCGCGAAATACGCAGTCAGCACGGCGGCCGTCATGTTGGCCACGGTCGAAATCAGGCCGGCCAGGTTCGATCCGAGTTGATGCGCGACATCGTAATTCACGGCCGCGTCGCCGAGCGCGCCGCACACGCCGACCACGAACAGCAAGCGCCGCGCGTGATCGATCAGGAGACGCACCGCGACCCGCCGATGCCCCGAGCCGAACAGCGAAAACATGATCAGGCAGATCGCCGAAAACACCGCCCCCGCGACAATCGCATAGGCGACCACCATGCCGAGCGTGCGGCCGAGCGCATCGGGCATCGCTCGCACGAACAGCAGCGCCGCGAGAAACGCGATGATCCACGGCCCGACGCGGCGCCAGGCGAAAATCAGCAGCTCGCGCGTGGTGGGATTCGGATTGAGCCCGATGACGATGCCGAGGCGCCGATACAAGCGGTGCTGCAGATAGATCAGCGCACCGGCGCAGACGCCCCAGCCGGCCAGCATCGCGATCATCGAGAGCACGGTGCTGGCGAGGCTCTCATGCCCCTGGCTCGAAATGATCGTATAAAGCTCGTTGCCGGCCGCATTGAAGCGTCCGCCCCAATAGCGCACCGGCGTGCGGCCCTGATGCACGTTGGATTCGAACGACGCGATGCCCGAGGCGATCGCGCCCAGCAAGCCGGGACTCGGTTGCGCGGACGCGGGCGTCGGCGGCGCGACGTTCTGCGAGACGTCGCGCAGCTTCTTGAGTTGCGCGACGAGCGCGGTGCGCTGCCGGTCGTTGTCGAGCGTGGCGATCACGCTGTCGAGCGAGCGCGCCAGTTCCGCCTGGCTGGCGGGCGACGGCGCGGAGGCGGCCTCTGCCGCCGATGCGCCGGAGGCCGCAGCAGGCGCCACCGTCGCGCTATTGATCAGGCTCTGCAACGCCGGAATGACCGGGGTGCTGCCGGCGGCCTGGGCATTCGCGGGTAGCCATCCCAGGCACAGGATCAGCGCGAGACAAACAATCGCCGACCACGCGCCGGGCCACGCCGCGACGTGCGCGCGAACGCGACGGCGGGCGCCGCACGGGCTATGTTCAGAAGGAAAATGAAAGGCGGCGCGAGTTGCCGGCTGCCCGCCGTTGAACGGCGCAGCCCCGGACTCACGCCGCAACAGGCATGACTGCATGGCGATCCGTAAGAAAACGGGAGACGCCAGTGTAGCCGCAGTTGCACCGCGAGCGACCGAACATGCGTAACCGAATGTTAGGACGCTTGCGCATGTCCGGAATGTGAGGCCGGGCCGGTGCTCACATCCGTGGAGCGCCGCTTATCACGCGCGTTCGGTGTGCAGGCCGCGTGACAGCGCTCATGCCATGGCTACGGCGACCCTCAATAAGCCACCGTCGCGATCTGACGGATGAAACGGCCCTGCTCCAGCTCGTCGACGAAAGCGATCGCGTAGTCTTCCGCGGAAATGCGGCTGTTGCCTTCGGCGTCGGCCAGCAGCGTGTTCGTGCCGGTGCGGAACTTGCCGGCGCGCTCGCCCGGCGCGATCAGCGCGGCAGGTGCAAAGAATGTCCAGTCGAGGTCGGTCACGGTACGGTAGAAGTCGAACGCGTCGCGGTGCGCAAGCGCGACCGCCTTGTAGGCGTCGGGGAAACCTTCCGTATCCACTAGCTGCTTGCCCGGCGCCACTTCGAGCGAACCCGCGCCGCCCACCACCACGAGGCGCTTCAGGCCGGCGGCCCGCACGCCTTCGACGAGCGCGTGGGTTGCTTTCGTGAGCGCAGCCACAGCGCCGTGCGGCGGCGCGTAGGCGCTTGCCACCACGTCGTGGCCGCGCACCGCAGCGCCGACACTGGCGGCGTCGAGCAGATCCGCTTTGGCGGCTTGCAGATTCGCCACGCCGGCGGGCACGCGCTCCGGATTGCGCGCCAGCGCCGTCACCTGATGGCCGCGCCGGACGGCTTCCTCAGCGATCCGCGAACCAATCATGCCGGTGGCGCCAAACAATGCGATTTTCAACTGTTTGCTCATTTCGATGCTCCTGTCATTCGCTTATATGTAACCGTATTGATTACATATAACGCGAAAAAAGAGGGGCCACGGCCCCGTCCGTTATCAGACGCGTGTGTCCCGATTACTCGACACGCGCCCTCTCGTACAGCTTCTTTGTCGCGTCACCCGTGCGGGCGCCGCTTGCGTTCGCGCGCCCGTTCGGCACGCACTACGTCTGCGGTGGCATCGGCGAGCGTGCGTGCGCCAAGCGATGCCTCCATGGCCTGCTGTGCTTCGTCGATGATATCGCGCAGCACGACCTGAATATTACGCCCGACCATGCACGCCGGATTCGGCTCCTCGCGATGCAGCGCGAACAATTGCGCGTCGTCCACCGCACGATAGACCTCGAGCAAGGTGATGTCTTCCGGCGCCCGGGCGAGCAGCGCGCCGCCGCCTGCGCCGAGCTGCGAAGTGGTGAGGCCCGCTTCGGCCAGCATGGTCAACAGCCGCCGGATCAGCGCGGGATTCGTATTCACGCTGCCCGCAATCATCTCCGACGATAGCGGCACGCCTTCCTGCAACGACAGCAGCGCGAGCACGTGCACCGCAAACGCAAACCGGCTACTCGTATTCACAGCAAACCTGCCCGCCGACGACAATGTGTAATCATGGTAATTACATTTAATCCGCTTGTCAAATCATGGCCAAACCCTCGAACGGGCTCGCCCCCGTGCATCACTTGTCCATCTGCTTTTGCGCATCGCGGGAATCGCTCGATGCCGACGAGGTAGCCGAAGCGCCAGCCGACCCCGCATTCTGCGCCGACCATTGTTGCAGCTTGCGCCCTGCCGTCTCCAGTCCCTGACCGGTCAGCGCAGCAGCCTTGCCGAGCTGCGCATTGGCCGCGCCCGTCGCGCCCTGCAGATTGGCTTGCGCGCTCGAAGCGAGCGACGCCGGATCGATCGTGATCGACGGCACGGAGGCCGCCGAGTCGAGGTTTTGCTGAGCGGCGGCTTTGGTCGCGTCAACCTGCTGGCCGACGTAGCTGGCCGCCTGGTCGAGTTTCTGACCGGCGGCTTGCGCGACGTCGTTCAGCTTGCCGGCAACCTGTCCTGCCGTCGCATCATTCTTCTGACAAGCCGCGAGGCCGCCCAACACGACAACGGCAAAAGCGGCACGGCGCAACAACGGCGAACGAATAGATGAAATCATGTCTGGATGTGAGCCGCGTCGGGCGGCTTCTGCTTGCGAAAACGCGCCCATGATACGCCGTTGTGCCGCACGGTCTCGTCGGCGAGCATCTGCAATGCCTGCACGCGAACCTCGCGGAGCCGGCTTGGCGCCATCCGGCAGGCGCATTGCTCGAGCTATCGAATGAACCGCCGCATGAACCGCCGAATGAACCGACGCGGTTCTGTCAAACGCGTTGAGGTAGACTGCCAGAGCGTTCAATCCGCGTTCGATGAGCGTTCGATGTGTTCCGTTGATCAATTGGAGGCATGCGATGGCAGCAAAGAAGATTCTGTTCCTGACCGGCGACTTCGCCGAGGATTATGAAACGATGGTGCCGTTTCAGGCACTGCAGGCAGTCGGCCATGTGGTCGACGCCGTGTGCCCGAACAAGAAGGCGGGCGATCGCATCAAGACCGCGATCCATGATTTTGAGGGTGACCAGACCTACACCGAAAAACCGGGTCACCAATTCACGCTCAACGCGTCCTTCGACGACGCCGATGCCCGCCAGTACGACGCGTTGGCGATCGCCGGCGGCCGTGCGCCGGAGTATTTGCGGCTCAACCATAAGGTGATCGAACTCGTACGGCAATTCGCCGAAGCGGGCAAGCCGATCGCGGCGATCTGTCACGCCGCGCAACTGCTGGCCGCCGCCGACGTGATCCGCGGCAAGCGTATTTCCGCCTACCCGGCCTGCGCGCCCGAAGTGAAGCTGGCGGGCGGCGATTACGCCGACATTCCGGTCGATGCCGCGATCACCGACGCCAATTTCGTCACCGCGCCCGCATGGCCCGCTCATCCCGAGTGGCTGCGCCAATTCCTCGTGCTGCTCGGCACCCGCATCGAACTCTGATCCAGCGGCGGGCGCCTTGTCCTAGCGACAACGCGCGCTCGCCCATCTCATCCGCATTTGCGGGGGGCCGGCCCACGGCCAATCCATCAGAATTTGAGACTAATCAGATAGTTTGCAGCGAAAGGCTTTTCTATAGTCACCGGTTGACTTGAGAGCCTTTTCGATGGAACTGACTAATTGGATCGTCATTCTCGCCGTCACGCTGACGGCCATTGCTTTTTTCTGTGCGCGCACGCCGGCCGCCTGGTCGCGGGAAAACCGCGCGCGCCGTCTGGCCGGCACGCGTCTGCTCGTGCAAGCCGCGTGCTCGTGGTGGGCGGCGCTGCTGATCCTCGCGCACGGCCTGTTCGCGCCCGACGGCGTGCTCGGCCTGCGCCCCGCGCCGCAGGAGGCGCTCACGGGCGTCGTTATTCTCATGGGTTGCGGTTGCTACTGGTCGATTCGCGGCAGCAAGCTGCTCAAACCGCGCCGGCTGTTTAACGCGAATTGACTACTGCGTACTGACTACCGCGAATTGACTACCGCGAATTGACTACCACGCATTGACTACCGCGTACTGACGCCATGCGCCGCATTGGCAGTATGCGCAGCGGCGCCGCTGCTCAGGGCGCGGCCGTCGCGGGCACCGTGCATCTCCCTCGCGTCGCGAACCTCATGAAGACCGCCCGCTTCAGGCGTGGCATGCGTCGTCTGGGCCGCCAGACGCGCCGCGCGCGCCTCGGCTTCGGGCAATGACAGATAAAAGGTCGTCCCCTCAGCCTCTCTGGACTCCGCCCACACCCGCCCACCGTGCCGCTCCACCACGCGCCGCACCAGCGCGAGACCGATCCCTTCGCCCGCCGCCACATTGCCGTGCAACCGTTGAAACGCGTTGAAAAGCCGCGGCAACGCGACGGCCGGAATGCCCAGACCGTTGTCCCGCACGTAAAAAATCCGTAGCGAGTGCACGCCCGGCGGCGCTGGCGTGATGCCGATTTCGATGCGGCCTTCGCGCGACGGATCCAGATAATTGACCGCATTGCCGATCAGATTCGCGAACACCTGCTCGAGCGCGGTCGGGTCGCCCCACACCGCCGGCAATTCATCGACGATGACGCGCGCGCGGCGCGCCCGGATCGACGCCTGCATCGCGTCGATCACGCGGGGCACGAGGTCGCTCACCTCGACCTTCTGCTGCCGGTACTCGACACGGCCGACGCGCGACAGCCGCAACAGCGCGTCGATGATGTGCGACGCGCGCAGCACAGCCGTCTGCAAGTAGTGCAGCGCTTCGCCGATATCCTCGCCGACCACCCGTTCGATGCGCTGCCGGGTCTCGGCCGTGAGCGAGGACTGGCGCACCGCCACGCGCAGTTCGTCGCAGGCGCGGGTCAGTTCTTTCGAAAAGCCTTGCAGATTCACCAGAGGCGCGCGCAGATCGTGCGACACGCTGTAAATGAACATCTCGTTTTCCTGGGTCTGCTGCCGCAAGGTCTCGTTGATGCGCGCGAGTTCGCGGGCGCGGCCCGCGAGATCGGACTGGAAGCGCGCCTGGATGCGCTCGGCTTCGAGCAGGCGCCGGCTGGTTTCGTGCAAGGTCAGATCGAGCCGGGCGATCTCATCGCGGCCCGGGCCGAGCGGCGCGAGCGGCTCATTTCCCGCGAGGCGCCCGGCGTTGTCGGACAGCAGCGCGAGACGGCCGCGCACGCCGCGCGTAAATAGCCAGACCGCGAGCGCGACAAACAGCAAGGAGCCGAACACTGCGGCGACCACCAGCATCTGTTGCCGTTCACGCGCGGCATCGGCGGCATTCGAGCGCAGCGTGTCGAGGCGCCGCTCTTCGGTCTGAAACGCCACCACCTGCTGACGGAACCGATCGAGCACGTCGCTCGCCGCCAGATCGCGGAACCGCTCGACGACATCGCGCCGCCGCCCCGAGCGCAGCATGTCCTGCATGCGGTCCGACCACTGGCGATAGGCCTGCACGGTCTGGCGCACCTGAACCACGCGCTCGACTTGCGCCGGATTGTCGGCGACCAGTTCGGCCAGCTGATCGATGCGCCGGTCAACGTCCATCCACAGCGAGACAGGCGTGGCGAAGCGGGCATCGTTGGCGAGCACTGCGCCACGCAGGCGCACCGATTCGCTGAGCACCGGTTCGAGAACCGCGGTGGTCTGGCGCAGCACGTCTTCGCCATGGATGGCCCACTGCTCGGCTTGCGCAGCATCCGCCTGAGCCTTGACCAGTCCGGACAGCAGCGCCAGCTCGAGCAGCGCCGGAATCGCGATCAGCAACAGGCCTTTGGTAGTCAGTCTCATGCGCGCGCATTGGAGTTCGGTGGCCCGGCAGCGGATGCGCCGGGACGGCACATTATGTCGGCGTTTTAACGCGAAGACAAAGACGGCGTGCGGCGGGACGAAGGTTCGCCATTTAATGGGAGATACCGTGCGCCGGAAATGCGCATTCGCCGTCAGGATTTTGAATTAAAACGTAAATCAGATCGAATAAATTGCACCAATTTGGATCACGCTGACCGCGGCGGAACCATCATGCACTTAACTTGTGCTTTTGAATGCATTTCAAGGTGCATGTCGTTTAACCGCCCGAACTGAATAACAACCGTTGCGAGCGTGACGAATCCTTTCCGGTGCGGCGCTGCACCGAACCGATGCCGACAGGCACAAGTTTGGCCCACTTCTTGCATCCACTGCCCGCTTTTTTGGCATAAGCGGGACACATCGATGGAAAGCTTGAAAACCGGCACCGATACCCTCTTCCTGTTGCTAGGCGCCGCGATGGTGCTCGCCATGCATGCAGGTTTCGCGTTTCTCGAACTCGGTACGGTACGCAAAAAGAATCAGGTCAATGCGCTGGTCAAGATTCTGGTGGACTTCTCGGTCTCGACGATCGCGTATTTCTTTATTGGCTACACGATCGCCTATGGCGTCCAGTTTTTCGGTAGCGCCGAGTCGCTGGCGGCGCACAACGGCTATGCGCTGGTGCGCTTCTTTTTCCTTCTGACCTTCGCCGCGGCAATTCCGGCGATCGTTTCGGGCGGCATCGCCGAGCGCTCGAAATTCAATCCGCAACTGTTCGCGACTTTCGTGCTGGTCGGCTTCGTCTACCCGTTCTTCGAAGGGATCGTGTGGAACGAGCGCTTTGGCATCCAGGCCTGGCTCGAACACGTTTTCGGTGCGCCGTTTCACGACTTCGCCGGTTCGGTGGTGGTGCATGCGTTCGGCGGCTGGGTCGCGTTGCCGGCCGTGCTGCTGCTCGGCGCGCGCCACGGCCGCTATCACCGCGACGGCGGCATCGCCGCACATCCGCCGTCGAATATTCCGTTCCTCGCGCTGGGCGCGTGGGTGCTGGCGGTCGGCTGGTTCGGCTTTAACGTGATGAGCGCGCAAACCATCGACAAGATCAGCGGGCTGGTCGCGGTCAATTCACTGATGGCGATGGTCGGCGGCACGCTGACGGCCTGGTTGGCGGGCCGCAACGACCCGGGCTTCACATACAACGGGCCGCTCGCCGGACTGGTCGCGGTATGCGCCGGCTCCGACGTGATGCACCCGCTCGGCGCGCTGGTCACGGGCGGTATCGCGGGCGTGCTGTTCGTCTACATGTTCACCTGCGTGCAGAACCGCTGGCGCATCGACGACGTGCTCGGCGTGTGGCCGCTGCACGGTCTGTGCGGCGCGTGGGGCGGGCTGGCGGCCGGCATCTTCGGCTTGCACGCACTGGGCGGGATGGGCGGCGTGTCGTTCGGCGCGCAGTTGGTCGGCACGCTGGGCGGAATCGTGGTCGCATCGCTCGGCGGCACGCTCGTGTATGGCGCGATTCGCCTGACGGTGGGCCTGCGGCTCGACCAGGAAGACGAATACAACGGCGCGGATCTGTCGATTCACAAGATTTCGGCGACGCCCGAGCGCGAAAGCATCGGTTGATTATCGATATCGCCCCGGCGCACTACGAGTACACCGTCTCTGTAGCGGGCATCGCGCCGATGATAGACTTGCGCGCCGGAGCGCCTTCGTCGCCTGTGCCTCGACTGCTGCGAGGCCTGCGGTAAGCCAGCTGCGGACCACCGCGGGCTGACTGCGGGGGTCAACCTCGCCTCGCCTGGCTCCGCTTCACCCTGGCTGGGCAGACGCGGCGGCCGGGCGCTCAACCCGCTCCAACGACCATTCGACACTGCTGCCAGGTCTTATCGATATGTATCTGTCCATTCTCGCGGTCGGCATCGGCGGCGCGCTCGGCTCACTCTTCCGCTGGTTCCTCGGCATCCGTCTGAACGGCCTGTTTGCCGGCTTGCCGCTCGGCACCTTCGCCGCCAACGTGATTGCCGGCTACATCATCGGCGTGGCCGTCGCGGGCTTCGCGCGGGCGCCGCAAATCGCGCCGGAATGGCGGCTGTTCGTCATTACCGGATTGATGGGCGGCCTGTCGACCTTCTCGACCTTTTCCGCGGAAGTCGTGCAGCGCTTACAGGACGGCCGGCTCGGCTGGGCCGCCGGCGAGATCGTCATTCACGTGGGAGCGTCGCTGGTGATGACCGTGCTCGGGATCGCGACCGTCGCGTTGCTCGCGCGCTGAAAGTGCCGGATGCGCCGGATGCGCCGGAAGCGCCGCCGGCTATCGTCGTTGTAACAATCTGTAATCGCCGAATCCTGCTTAGAACACGTCATCCTACTGACATTCGGAAGTGACTTAATACCGCTTTGTTGGTCAAGCCCCACTGGCCGATGAGAGGTTCGCTCGACAAGTCCTGTTCGACATATCCAGAAATTACATTCCGGCACATCTGCGCAGCGTACGGCGACGCAGCGGCGCCGGGTCATGCCTGTCATGCCAGACCTGTCGCCGGTCCGGCATGGCTATTGCGCAATGAGGAATCCTATGAAAATGAAAACCCACAATATCGTGACTGGGCTCCGGCTCGGCGTCATCATGTCGGCCGTGCTGCTCGCAGCGCAGTCTCACGCTGACAACCTCAGCGCTGTCGACACCGCACGCTTGCCCAGCGGTCAGTCGATCACGCCGCTGGTCGTGCGCGGCGCGGTCCAGCAATATCTGAATCCGGACCTGCCGGCCCATCCGAATTTCGTGGCTGGCGAAGCCGTGCGTTCGCAGTTGAGCCCGGACGGCAAGACGCTCGCGATCATCACCGCGGGCCAGAACTCGCTGTACAACGCGGACGGTTCGGTCGACACGGCCAACTCGACGCAGTACATCTTCCTGTACGACGTGTCGGGCGCGAACAAGACCCGGCCGCAGCTCAAGCAGGTGATCCACCAGACGAATGCGTTCGTGGGTCTGGTGTTCTCGCACGACGGCAACACGCTGTATGCGACAGGCGGCAATGATGACGTCGTCCAGGTTTACAGCCAACACGGCGGCGCATGGGTGCAGTCGGCCACGATCGCGCTCGGCCATAGTGGCAAGGGCGTAGGGATAGGCGTGCAGCCGAACGCGGGCGGTCTCGCGCTTTCGGCCGACGGCAAGACGCTCGTCGTGGCCAATAACTACAACGATTCGATCAGCGTGATCGATACCGCCTCCAACTCGGTGCGTTACGAGCACGATCTGCGCCCGTTCTTCTCCGGCAACGAGGGCACGCCGGGCGGTGTCGGCGGCACTTATCCGTTCGCGGTGGTCGTGAAGGGCAACAACACGGCCTATGTCTCGTCGGACCGCGATCGCGAAATCGTCGCAATCGATATCTCGTCGCCGTCACACGGCCGCCTGGTCAAGCGCATCAAGCTCGACGGCAACGCGCTCGGCATGACGCTGGACGCATCGCAGTCGCTGCTGTACGTCGCGCAGGACAATGCAGACCAGGTCGCGGTGATCAATACCAGCGCGAATACCGTGGTGGCCAGGATCGATGCGCGCGCGCCGGCCGGCGTGCTCGACCACCGTCAGGAACATACCGGCGCAGGCACCTACTCGGTGACGCTGTCGCGCGACGGCGGCACGCTGTACGCGACGAATGCCGGCGCCAACGAGATCGCGGTGATTCCGCTGAGCGGCCCGCGCGCATTTCATGTTACCGGCCTGATCCCAACCGCGTTCGAACCGCATGACGTGACGTTCAGCGCAGACGGTTCGTGGATGTATGTCGTGAACGGCAAGAGCGTGACCGGTCCGAACCCGGACCACCTGTCGGGCGGCACCGCGGCACAGGCCGCCGCCGCGCGCGCGTCGAACGAATACCAGTTCCAGCTCGAGCGCGCATCGCTGGTCAGTGCGCCAGTGCCGACCGACAACGACCTGCCGCGGCTCACGCAGCAGGTCGCGCGCAACAACTTCTATCGCCCGGAATCCAATGACCAGGACAACGAGGTGATGGGCTTCCTGCACAATCACATCAAGCACGTGATCTACATCGTCAAGGAAAACCGCACGTACGACCAGATCCTCGGCGATCTCGGCAACGGCGGCAACGGCGATCCGCGACTGAGCCAGTTTGGCCGGGCCATCACGCCGAACTTCCATCGTCTGGCGAGCCAGTTCGTGACGCTCGACAATTTCATGAACCCCGGCGACGGCAGCATGGACGGCTGGTCGTGGGCGCTGCAGGGCCGAGTCACCAATACCGAGACGCTCACGCAGCAGATGAATTATGCGGCGGTCAATCGCGGCCTGTCATATGACAGCGAGGGCGCGAACCGCAACGTGCCCGTCAACTGGGCGACGGCCCAGCAGCGCGACGCGGCCGCCGGTCCCAGCGGCACCACGAACTACAGCAACAACTCGGCCAGCGTCACGGGCGGCACGGACAACCTGCTGACGGGCACGGGCAACCATGCGTCGTCTGACGCACCGTTCGGCCACCAGCAGGGCTACATCTTCGACGCAGTACTCGCGGCCGGCGGCACGGTCCGCAATTACGGCTTCCTCGTGAAGAATATCGGCAGCATCGGCACCGCGGCCAATCCCGTGACGGATCCGCACGCAGCGGGCGTCGTCCAGGTCGCGCCGCTCGATCCGAAACTCGCGTCGCTGACTGACACTTACTTCCGCGGCTTCGACCAGAACTATCCAGATCAGTGGCGTTTCAACGAGTGGAAGCGCGAATTCGACCAGTATGTCGCGGGCGGCAGTCTGCCGACTCTGTCACTGGTGCGCCTGTCCCATGATCACATGGGTTCGTTCGGCACCGCCTTCGCGGGCGTGAACACACCGGAGACGCAGCAGGCCGATAACGACCTCGCCGTCGGACGCCTGGTTGAAGCGGTCGCAAAGAGCCCGTACGCGAACGACACGCTGATCGTCGTGACCGAAGACGATGTGCAGGACGGTCCTGACCATGTGGACTCGCACCGTGGCCCGGCGTATATCGTCGGCCCCTACGTGAAGCAGGGCGCGGTGATTCGGACGGGTTACAGCCAGGTCAATGCGCTGCGCACGATCGAAGACGTGCTCGGCACGCAGCACATGAACCTCAACACCGCCTACCAGCGTCCGATGGCCGACGTGTTCGACGTGCATGGTTCGGCCTCGTGGAATTACACGGCCGTCGCCTCGACGGTACTGAAGACCACCCAGGTGGCCCAGATGACAGAGGAAGCCGGTACGAAGTTTGCGACCGGCGCAGACGTCGCGCCGAAGCATGACGCGACGTACTGGGCCAGGGTGACCGCGAAGTTCAATTTCGATGACGCCGACGAAGTACCGGCGGATCAGTTTAACCGCGTGCTGTGGAAGGGCATGATGGGGGGCAAGCCTTATCCGCGGATCAAGGGCAGCACGCAGAAGATGGCGATGCGGGACGACGACTGATCGCCGGATGGGTCGATCGTGAAGTCAGCAGGTGGGCATTCAGATGCCCATCTGCAACTCAACGAGCAACTGCCCCGGTGCTCCTCGCTGGCGGTGCGATGGTGCTCGAGCGCCTCGTGCGCGTGCTGAAGCGTCTCCTTCCCGCCGCTCCGGTGGCTTCGTTCGCACGGTCGAACCCGTCCGTCACGCGCGAGCAGATGCGCGCATCTCGAAAGAGCGAAACGGCGCGTAAGCTGGATGACGAAGTCATGTCCATTCCCGGGCAGTCCGACCTTCGCACAATAGTCAGGTCATCATGCCGAACCATACCGAAACTCCGAACGCACTTCATACAAATCTCGATCTTTATCCAGTGGACCGTCTGATCGATACCTTTGTTAAAGACCAGATCAATGCGGTGAAGGCCGTATGGGCCAGCCGTACCCAACTGACTGACGCGGTGCGTGCAGCGGTACCCCGGATAGCTGCCGGTGGCCGCCTGATCTACGTCGGCGCCGGCACCTCCGGGCGCCTCGGGCTGCTCGACTCGGTCGAGCTCTACCCGACCTTCTCCTGGCCAAAAGCGCGCGCGATTGCTTTGCTGGCAGGAGGTGCCACCGCCGTCACCGAAGCGGTTGAGGGCGCCGAGGATAACGAGGAGCAAGGCGCGGCAGACCTGCTGGCAACGCAACTTTCTCCAGACGATGTGGTGCTGGCAATTGCGGCATCGGGGCGTACCCCATACGTGCTCGGTGCGCTGCGCGCCGCGCTGCGTGCCGGCGCGCTCACGATCGGCTTTGCCAATAACCCGCAATCCGCGATCGTGGTTGAGGCGGAGATCGGCGTTACCCTGGATACGGGGCCGGAGATCATCTCTGGTAGTACGCGGCTCAAGGCCGGCACCGCCCAGAAGATCGCGCTAAACAGTTTCTCCAGCGCGTTGATGGTGAGCCTCCACAAGGTATACGGCAACCTCATGGTCGACCTGCGGCCTACCAACGCCAAGCTGGTCCGTCGCTCGGTCAATTTGACCATGCGCGCGACGGGCGCCTCGAGTGACCTGGCGCGCCGGACGCTGGAGTCTTGCGGGTTCAAGGTCAAAGTGGCCATCGTCGCGTTAAAGCGCGGCATCTCGGTCGAAGATGCCGAGTCGCACCTGGCGGTTGTCGGCGGTAGCGTGCGCCGCGCCATCGAAGATTGAAGCAGCTTCACCCCGTTACGCGGAGTTTCGTCATGCAAGCCTTCAAGGTCCCGGTCGCGGGGGCTGACCGCGATCGAGGCCGAGGTCGTGCGCACAGGGCTTGCCGAAAAACCTTGAGGCGATGGCCGCGTTGGACGTCACACCGTCAGGGTGCCGCTTTCACATCGGCCGCCGGCGCCGGGACATACTTGTCCAGCAACCCTTGGGCAATCGCGTCGGTTTCGGCGTCCGGATTGCCCGCGTAATCGCGCGGACGGAAATGCATCTGGAACGCCGCGACGACACGGCGCGTGCGCTCATCGAACACGCCGTCAGTCGCCACTTCGTAGCCGTAGCGCGCAAGCTTCTCCTGCAGGCCGCGCACGTCGGCCGGAGCGTGGGGATCGCGGCCGGCCAGATGTGCGGCCACCGTCGCGGCATCCGGCCATGCGCCGATGCCCGCGTCGTAGAGCTGCTTCCACGGAAACAGCGGGCCTGGATCGATCTTTCGTTGAGGGGCGATATCGCTATGACCGACGACGCGCGTCGGCAGGATCGAATAGCGCGTGACGATATCTTTCGCGAGGCGGATCAGCGCATCGACCTGAGCCGGCGGATACGGCTGCCAGACGCAGCCCTGCGGCGTATCGACGGGCCCGCACCCACGGTTGACGCTCTCGATGCCGATCGACGCCGCATTCAGTTCGGTGGCGCCCTGCCAGTAGCTGACGCCCGCGTGCCAGGCGCGTTGCGGTTCCGGCACCAGTTGCCAGACGACCGGTTCGCCGTTGTTCTCCTGCGGCGCGTCGGGAACGACGTAGTGGGCGCTGACGGCTTCGGTGGTCAGGACGCGCAGCGATTGCTCCTCGTCGATCTCAGTGTAGTGCATCACGACGAAACGCACGCGGGAGTCGGAATGCTGCGCGTGGTAGCGGGTGTCGGCGATGTAGGTGCCGCGATTGATTTGCGTGGTCGAACAGGCGGCAAGGAGGAGCGTGCCGAGTGCTAAAGCAGCATGGCGCGCAAGCCGCACATGGCGAGCGGGTTGCGGTAATCGTGCGAAATCTGGCGCTGGTGTCTTGTCGGCCATTGCTTTAATTGATTTTCCAGAAATATGCCTCGACCCAGCCGGCGCCTGCCACCACGCTCAACGAGGCAGCGAGCAAGGCGACGACGGCCACCAGCCGTTGACTCCGCAGCATCCCGACTTCGGTCGCGGCAGCCATCCAGGCCCGCCGGGCAGCGCATTGTGCACATTGTGCGTCATGATCGTTCGCGGCTCCGCGTTTCAATGGGGTGGCGCGTCGGGGGTGGTCGGCAAGACCAGCACCGCGCGCCGCACCGCCCCGTCTTCGATCGCCGAAGGGCTCGACATCGGCAGGCCCGCCGGGAGCATGTCGGGAATCACAGAGGCCGCCGGCCAGGTCGTGGTGGCGCCCAGCGTGACGAAGTGCCACGGTTGCTGGAAGGCTTCCTGGTAGAGCGCGCCGTACCAGATCGGTGTATCGGTCACACCATCGGCCCTGGTACCGATCGCCAAGCGGTAACGGGACCGCCAGAGGCGCAGCACTAACCGGTTCATAGGCCGTCGCGGATCGAATTTCACGAAAACCAGCTCAGCGCTGTTTCCTTCCGAAAGTTTCTGCAGCACGGGCAACGCGGCCACCGATGTCTGGGGCGACAGCCACAGCAAGGCGGACGTGGCGGACCACGCCGGTGCCGGTTGCCAGCCCGCCGATTCGAGGCGATGTGCGATCGCACTGGAACTGGCGGCCCACTGCAACGGCAGAGACTCTTCCTCATCGCCGCTCAGCTCGGTCCGGCGACCCGGCAGCGCATGCCATCCTCCGTCTGTCCATTGGCTGAGCGCGAGCACGGTCGGGTGTGTTCTGGGAGCGTATCGCGCGAAATCGGCCTGAAAACGTTCAGGGTTCGTCCAGGGGCCGAAGACGGCGAGTACCCCGATAGCGATGCAGGCCAGAAGTCCTGGCTGCACGTCGTCATGCACCTGCCTGTACGTGTAGACACCGGCCAGTACCGCGAACCACGCGAGCCCCAGGCTCCAGCCGCCCAGCACGTCCGCCAGCCAGTTTTGCCCGAGATACAGGCGGGCAAACCCGGTGAGCGCGATCCAGATGGCGACGACGGAGATGACGGCGCCGCGCCAGAGGGGAGCTTGCCGGCGCACCAGCAGCCAGGCCAGGAAACCGTACACGAGCACGTTGAACGTGGCATCGCCGCTGGGTAACGGCGCATGCGCAGCGCCGGCCTGCCACGCGAACGGTCGCGCATAATCATGCCCGGGTTCGATCACCGGACTCAAGGCCCCCGCTATCCCGACCGCGAGAATCCAGTAGCCTGCCGTGCGCCAGCATCGCCGCACGATGAGCCAGGCAAGAACGGCGGCGGCTACCGCCAGACCCACATCGTATGCGCCCAGTTCAACCACGCCTGCCATCACGTAGTCGGTCGGCGCCGTCCGCAACGTCTGCAGGAAGCTGTAGATGATGGTGTCGGCGCGAACCAGCGGATCGTGCGCGACCACGTCCTGCAGGATCCCCAGAAACAGCCACACGCTGCCAATGAAAAGCAGCGCCAGCACCAGGAGTGTCTGCGCCTCAGGTCCGCCTGGATCGCCGAGGCCCGATAACCGGCTCGCCAGCCGCGGATGCCGGCGACTTAGGCGTCGTAGAGCCAGTTGGGAAGCGGTCCTGGCGAGCGGCACGCCGCGCTGAAGCCCCAGACGCGTCAGCCGGACGACCAGCCAGAGCAGTGCCGCCAGCAGGAGCAACATCGCGGCAAGGCGCCCGCTGACCGCTTCGGCGAGTTGCGCAGACGCGCCGAACACGATCCCCGGGCCGATATGCGTCGGCGACCAGGCCAGCGCCGACGCGATGTTGATCGGATAGAACCTGCGCCGCGGCATGTGCGCCGCGCCGACGACCAGCGGAACGATCGCGCGCACGGGCGCGAAGAAGCGGGCCAGAACGATACTTTTCCCGCCGTGCCGTTGAACGAAACGCTCGCCACGCTCCCAGACGGCCTCGTGTCCCTTCGCCACCCACCACGCGCGCACTTCCCGGTGATACCGGTGACCAAGCTCGAAGCTGATCCCGTCGCCGGCTACGGCGCCGAGTGCGCCGACGGCAAGCGTCACCCACCCGTTCAAGGCGCCGGCCCCGACCAGCGCGCCCGCGGTAAACATCACGACGGCCGCGGGGATGAAGGTCCCGACGACGGCCAGCGACTCCACGCACGCGACGCCGAAGACGACGGCGAGCACAATCCAGGGATGGGCGCCAATGCTGGCGAGCAACGCGTGCATATGCGGCTCCGGTTAGATGCGGGGTTCGCGAAAGTGCATTGATCACCCGCTCGATGCGGCGGCTGCAGGTTTCTTAGGGCTCCGCCAGCGTGTCGCGCTCGAAGCGGCCATAGCGCAACGCGAGCGTCGGCAGCACGATCAGGTTCAGGATCGTGGAGGTAGTCAGTCCGCCGAGAATGACGATCGCCATCGGCCCCTCGATCTCGTTGCCGGCCGCCCCGCTAGTCAGTGCAAGCGGCAGCAAGGCGAGCCCGGTCACGAGCGCCGTCATCAGGATCGGCACCAGCCGCTCGGACGCACCGCGCACGGCCGCCTCCATGCCCCATGCCATTTCGTCGACGTGCACCAGGTGCTCGTAGTGGCTGATCAGCATGATCGAGTTGCGCAGCGAAATGCCGAACAGGGTGACGAAACCCACCATGCCGCCCAGTGACAGGTCGCCGCCTGTCAGCAGCACGCTCAGCACCCCGCCCACCAGCGCGAACGGCAGGTTCACCATCACCAGCACGATCCCGCGCCGGCTCTTCATCGCGAGGAACAGCAGCAGTGCGATGCCGACGATGGACATCGCGCCATACGCGAGCAGGTCGCGCTGCGACTGCGTGCGCGCTTCACTTTCGCCCGAGAACACCGCGTAGGTGCCCTTGGGCATCACGATGTCGCGATTCACACGCACCTGCGCTTCGCTCACGAAATCGCTCACCGCCCGGCTGCCGAGGTTAACGGAGACCGTCTGCATCCGCCGGCCGCCGTCGTGCGTGATCTGGTACCGGCCGGAAACCTGGCCGATGCTCGCCAGTTCGCGCAACGGCACGGCCAGCCCATCCGGATTGCGCAGCATCAGCGCGCCGACGTCGGCCAGATTCCTGCGCGCACCGGGCGCGAGAATCACGGTGACGTCGTACGGTCGGCTGCCTTCATAAGTCTGTGCAACCGTGCTGCCTTGATAGGCGCTCTGGATCGCGTCGAGCACGTCGACTGGCCGGAAGCCCCGGCGGCTCAACGGGCCGGGCTTCAGTCTGACGTCAAGCTCTGGAATGCCCGGCGGCGATTCCACCCGAACGCTCGCCGCGCCGCGGATCGTGCCGAGCAGCCGGGCGATGTCCTGCGCCTTGCGATCGATCACATCGAGGTCGTCGCCGAAGACGTTGACCGCAACGGGCGCCGTCACGCCCGAAATGGTCTCGTCGATCCGTTCGACCAGAAATGTGTTGACTGAGGTGGTGAGGCCCGGAAAGCGGGCGAGCGTTTCCTGGATGCGGTACAGGATCGTACTCTGCCGGGCCGCGCTCATCGGCTCGAGGTCGACCTCGAACTCGCTCAGCTGAACGCCGACCGGATCGACGACCTCGTTGGCGCGGCCGGCCCGCTGCGCGACCAGTCGCACCCCCGGCACGTGCATCAGCGCCTGCGACACCTGCGTGCCGATGCGCATCGATTCGGCGAGCGACGTGCCAGGCGCCAGGCCCATGTGCACGATGTAGTGCCCCTCGCGTAGCTCAGGAATGAAGTTGCCGCGCAGAAACGGCAGCGCGGCCAGAGCCGCCATGCACATCACGGCGACCACCACCATGACCGTCTTCACGCGCTGCTCGACCCTCAGCAGCAACGCGGCATAGCGCGCCTTCAGCCACGTCAGCAGGCGCGGCTCGTGAGCCGGCAGCGGCCCGCGCGCCAGCAGCGCAAGCGCCATCGCCGGCGTGAGCGTGAGCGCGACGCCGAGCGACGCCAGCACCGCGAGGATGTAGGCGACGCCCAGCGGCGCGAACAGCTTGCCGGCTATGCCCGAGAGCGTCAGCACCGGCAGGAAGATCAGCATCACGATGAAGGTGGCGAATACGACCGCGCTGCGCACCTCGAGCGAGGCGCGCAACACCACGCGGAACGCCGCCAATGGCGCGGGCCGGGTGCGGTTCTCGCGCAGCCGACGGTAGATGTTCTCGACGTCGATGATCGCGTCGTCGACCACTTCACCGAGCGCGATCGCGAGGCCGCCGAGCGTCATCGTGTTCAGGCTCACGCCGAACGACGTCAGCACGATGATCGCGACCAGCAGCGAGAGCGGGATCGCGACGGCTGAAATCACCGCGGTCCGGACATTGAGCAGGAACAGGAACAGGACCGCGATCACCAGCACCGCGCCGACCAGCAGCGCGGTGCGCAGGTGGCCGACCGCCGCGTCGATGAAGTTGGCTGGCCTGAACACGTCCGCATTCAGGTCGACGCCTTGCTGGATCAGTGCCGGCTTGAGCGCGGCGAGCGTCTTCTCGATGTCCTTGGTGACGGCGAGCGTGTTGGTGCCGTACTGGCTTTCGAGGACCAGCATCACGCCGGGCGTGCCCATGATCGATGCGGCACCGACCGGAGGCGCGCTTCCCCAGGTGACGGTCGCAACGTCGCCGAGCCGCACGGCTGCGCCATTGCTCCAGCGCAGGACCACACCGGTCATGGCGTCGGGTGTCCGGATCTGGCCATCGGTATTGATGGCGATGCGCTGATTCGCGCTCTCGATGAAGCCCGCGCCGCGCACGCCGGTGGACGTCCGGGCTGCGGCGATCACGTCCTGGATCGACAGCCCGTAGCGCATCAGCCTGGCCGGATCGACCTGAATCTGCAACTGCCGCGTATCGCCGCCGAACACGATGGCGTCCGCGACGCCAGGCACGCTGAGCAGTTGCGGCTTGACCGTCCACTGTGCGATGTCGTACAGGTCCATCAGCGAACGGGTTTTCGACGTCAGGCCAATGGTGCGCACCACGCTCGTCGTGGTCGTGAGCGGCAGCAGCCTCGGCGGCTGCACGCCAGCGGGCAGCGTCGCGGCCAGCGCGTTGACGCGCTCGGACACCAGTTGCCGGACCTGCAGCAGGTTCGCGCGGCTATCGAACACCACCGTGATCGCGGACAGGCCTTGCAGCGACTTCGACCGCATCGACTGCAGGCCGACCATGCCGGCGAGCGCGTTTTCAACCGGCTGGGTTACGAGCGTCTCGACCTGCTCGCTCGTGAGACCCGGCGCCTCGGTTTGCACAATGCTCATCGGCGGAGCGAACTCCGGAAACACATCGAGCTTCGCGCGCGTGAGGGTATAGAGGCCATAGCCGGCCAGCAGCACGGCCAGCGCGTAAATGACACCGCGAAAGCGCAGCGAGAATCGGATGATGGCGTTGAGCATCGGCGGCCAGAAGTGTGCGGTGTGGGCGAAGCGGGAAACCGATCTGCGGATCAGTCGTCACATTCGGGCGGATCCTTGCACGCCGTCGCGATGCCCTGTGGCCGGAGTTCCTGGGAGAGCAGCAGCTGCGCGCCATGCATCACCACTTCATCGCCCGCGTGAAAACCATCGGTCACGACGAAACCCTGATCGCTGACAGAAGCATCCGGCACGTAACGTCGCGTGAAGCGATCGGGTGCGGTGCGCACGTAGACCCATAGCTGTCCGCCGTACCAGATCACGGCAGCTTCGGGAATCACGAGCGCGGACGCGCTCCGGCTCGACGCCGGCACATGCGCGTCCGTGTGCGTTCCCACGGGCAACGCGCGCCCGGCCGCGTAGAAATATGGGTTGCCCTGGACCGCCGGATCGCCTTGCGGCGAGGCAGAGAGTTTCTGTGCCGCGACCGGCTGGCCGTCCGGCGCGTCGACCTTGATGCGCTCGGGCGCAGCGCCGCTGTAGCCGGCGGGCAGCGTCACGCGCAATACAACCGCGCGGCCGGTGAGCAGGCGCTGGAACAGGTCCGAGGCCGGCGCCAGCGCGGCGCTGGCGAGCGCATCGCCGAACTGCTGCCGCATCGTCGCGTCCAGCCCGCTTTGCGCCGCTTCCGCCGACTGCAGCTTCGCCTGATCGCCCTGCATGGCCGCTCGCGCATCCTGCAGGCTCTTCTGCGAGACGTTGCGATCGTCTTCGAACAGCACGCGGTTGCGCTCGTATTGCGCGTGCGAATTGCCGGCCTGTGCGCGCAATGTGTCGTAGTCCGCCCGCGCGGCCGCGAGCCGGTTGCGCAGATCGAACAGAGGCTGCAGGTCGACCACCGTCGCGTATGCAGTGTTCTCAGGCTGGATGGCAACGACCGTGAGCGGCGCGACATCGATATGGCTGGCACGCTGCACGTCCGCGCCGACCACGACCACCGTTTCGCCGTTCTCCGTCTGCACGGACGGCTGGGCGACGGCCTGCGCAGGCGCGTCCGGCCTCGGTTGACTGGCAACGAGTGTCTGGTAGATGAACCAGCTGGCGCCGGCCGCCAGCAGCACGGAGACAACGGAAAGAATGACCAATGTGCGTTTCATCGGGGTATCTCTTGTTGGGTCACAGTGGGGTTGACGGCCTCCAACGCGAGCGGCCGCTGCATCGCGTCTTCGAGCGTGCCGGCTGCCTGCTGCGCGGCGATCACGGCGTCCAGATGAGCGATCTCGCTTGCCTCGTAGTCCGCCCTCGCTTGTGTGAAAGTCAGGCGGTCGCTGGTGCCGGCAGTGAAGCTGGCGGCCTGGCTGTCCAGTTGCTTTCGCGCGGTTGCCAGGCGTGCGACGGAGCGCTGCACGGCATCGAGGCTCGCCTGGTAATGGGCGAGTGCATGGTCAAGGTCGTTGAAAATCGTGTCCTGCAAGGCTGCAGTGCGTGCGGCCGCCTCCTTGCGTTTCGCCTCCGCCTGAGCGATGCCACCCTGGTTCTGGTCGAAGACCGGCAGCGTGATGCCGGCGAGGCCGAAGGCGATCTTGTGCGTGCCGGTGTCGTAGGTGTAGCCGGGGCCGAAATGAATGTCCGGATATTGCTTCGCGACCTCGAGCTGCAACGCCGATTCGGCGGCCGCGTACTCGGCAAGCGATGCCAACAGATCGGCGCGATGGAAAACCGCTTCGCGCTGCGCGTCAGCGGCGGGCGGCGCAGGTGGCGCGGTAACGAACGCCTCGCCATCGAACTGGATGTCCTTAAGCGCGGTTACCGGCACGCCAATTGCCGTCGCCAGTTGTGAACTCGCGTCCTGCGCGGCACTGCGTGCGGCGGCAAGATCGGCCTGTGCCTGGGTGGCTGCGAGCACCGCCGCATCGACGTCCGGTCCGGAGTTTTCGCCGACCGAACGGCGCTTCGTCACCATCGCGACGATCTGCTGCTGCGCGTCGGCTTTGCGCGCCAGGAACGCGGCGTGCTGCCGGGCCGCGTACAGCGAAATCAGCGCGTCACGCACCTGAGCGCGCACCTTCCAGGCCTCGTTGCCGATGGCGAGGCGCGCGGCTTCCGACAGGTGTGACGCCTGGTCGATCCGATAGCCGCGCTTGTGCGCGGTCTCGATCGGAATGTCGAGCGCGGGGCCGACGACCCATGGCGCACCCGGGCCCGGGTTGGGCGTTGCGTACTGGAACGGCAGTTGCAGGACCGGGTTCGGCATCGCGCCCGCGACATCGATGCCCGCTTTGGCGGTGCCCCATTGCGCACGGGCGATATCGAGGGCCGGGCTGTAGTAGTCAGCCGCGAGCGTGAGCATCTCGCGGTTCCAGCGCGGCAGAGGCCACGGATCGATATCGTGTCCCAGCTGCCGCGCGAGGTACGCGCGTAGTTCGGCGTCCGCAAGCGTACGCTCCTCGAAGCGTTGCGCGAGTTGCATCGGCGCGATGGGCTGCGGGTGGTAAGTCGCGCATCCCGTCAGCATCAGGCAGGCGAGCAGCAACGATCGGCGCATGGCGGCATCCAGGGTCTGTTGGCCATCTGTCGAGATGGCCACAGACGTGGATGCTACGCAAGCGGCTGTGAAGTTTTCGTCAAGAGGACGTCAGGTTCCTGTGAAGTCAGGAGAATTCTTGCCCGCGACCGGCAAACCGACCGACACGCAGCTGCCCTCGCCCGGTTTGCTGTCGAGCCGGACCGGCCACCCGTAGCGGTCGCAGATCTTCTTCACGATCGCCAGCCCGATGCCGAATCCTCGCCCACTCGTCTCCCCCGGACTGGCCTGATAGAACCGGTCGAACACCTGTGGCAGCGCGTGCGCCGGAATGCCGGGGCCAGTGTCCTCGATCCGCAACCAGCCGTCTGCGTATGAGAAGCACAGATGCCCATGCTCGGTGTGGCGTACGGCGTTGTCGATCACGTTTGAGAGCACGATCGCGAGTGCGGACCGGTTTGCTACGAGGTGAAGATCGCGATCCACATCAATGATCGCCTCAACACCCTTGTTCGCGAGACGCCCGGCGAACGGAGCGAGCGCAGTTTCGACCATGCGCGCCACGCTCACCGGTTCGGGGTCCTCTGCCGAATCCTCCCGCGCAAGCATCAGCAGCGCGTTGACCAGCTCGCGCATGCTGTCGGCGGCCCTGTCGATCTGCTTGAGCCGTGCGCGTGATTTCCCGCTGATCGTGGGATCCTGTTCGAGCAGCTCGCAGCTGGTCTTGATGGTGGTCAGCGGAGTGCGCAGTTCATGGCTGACGTTGCCGGTAAATTCTTTCTCGCGCTCGATCATCTCCGCCATACGCCGGTGATAGTCATTGAACGCCTCGACGAGCCCGACGAGCTCGGCTTCGTCGTATTTGCCCGGGTTGACCGGCGTCGATCCCCCGAGCCTGAGTGCTTTGACCTGCCGCGCGAGACCTGCGACCTGACGCACCAGCAGGCCCGACAGGCCAAACGAGAGCCAGATCGTCAGCAGCGCGAACACGCCGGTACCGGCCATCAGTGCGTTGATCACGTCCTTGAAACGCTGCTCGTAAGTGCTGAAGTTGTAGACCCGATACAGGCGGGTCGTGCCGAACGGCACGATCGCGACATGAATCTCCCGCTCATCGACGATGATCTCGTGAATGCCGTCGGGCAGATTCCTGGCCGATGCTGGCAGTGCGACCGGCGGGTGGTCCGCGGCCGACAGGTAGCCATTCAGGCGTGCATCGAAGGGTGGCAGCAGGGCCGGATTGGCGTGGTAGCCCTGCAGCACGTTGGTCATGTCGTCGTGGATCAGTGCGGCGATCAGTCTTTCTTCCTGCGCTTCAGCCAGCGTTTTGACGCCCAGTGCCTGGGCGACGAGCAGGATGATCGTCAGCGCGGAAAAGACGAGCGCGACCTTGAAGCGCAGGCTACGACGCATTGGCATCGCTTACGACGAACCGGTAGCCGAGGCCATGAACCGTCTCGATGAGGTATTTTTCGCCCGGTGCCGTCAAGGCGCGCCGCAGCGTATAGACGTGTGTGCGCAGCGTGTCGCTGCCCGGCAAATGCTCACCCCAGACTTCAGTTTCGAGCTCGGCGCGACCGAACACACGGTTCGGCGACTGCATCAGGATGCGCAGCAGCTGCAGGCACTTGGGCGGCATCTTGATCGGTCGACCGGCACGCTCGACGCTCAGAGTCTGCAGATCGAAGCGCACGTCCGCGCAGCAGAGGATCGCCTGCGTGACCTGCCCCCTGTAGCGTTTGATCAGCGCACTGAGACGTGCGCCGACCTCCTTGAGCGAGAACGGTTTGACCAGGTAATCGTCGGCGCCGTGCATGAAGCCTTCGAGCTTGTTGTCGAGTGTGTCTCGCGCGGTCAGCATCAGCACCGGCGTGTCCCGATGCGCCTCCTCGCGCAACTTTCGGCAGAGCGTCAGGCCGTCCATACCGGGCAGCGACAGGTCGAGCAGGATCGCATCCCAAGGCTGAGCCAGCGCGAACTGCAGACCTGCGTGGCCGCTCGCCGCGACGTCGACCTCATAGCCTGCGCCCTCCAGGTAGTCATAGAGGTTGGTCGCGATGCCCACGTCATCCTCGATAATCAGCACTTTCACCGTAGTCTTGCCAGAAATAAGCCGATGCGCGGGATTGTGCCACGTGCGCCTTGCATGCCGCTTGACGTCGTCACGGATCGGCTCATTGTGTGTGCCGATCTCAGCCCTCGTCAACCCCTGGCCTGAAACGTAATCAGAAACTTCGCCGGCGTCGTGCCATCGACGTCCCTTGGCATCGGATCGGATCTTTCCACAGCGGTGAGCGCTGCGCGGTCCCACTGCGGATCGCCGCTCGAGCGTCGCACCGTGGCACTGAGCAGCGCTCCGTCGGGTGCGCACGTGACAGCAATTACCGCAGACGGATTGCCCTCGATAGCGAACGGCGCAACGACGTTGGCGCGTACGCGACGTGCCACGATATCGGCGTAACCCGGCGATACCTCGGCGCCGGCATCTGTCCGCGGCGCCCCCGCCCGGGAAGCAGGCGTTGCGGCGAGGCTCTGCAACGCAGCCAACCGCGCTTCACGCTCCAGTTCCGCCGACCTGCCCGAGGGTGGTTCGATTTCCTGCACCACCGCCATGTGTGTCTGTCGCGCGCGGGCGGAGTGCGCGGTTAGCGACGCTTCGCCGTGTGCGCGGCGCGGCTTCGCAGTGCCGCTACGAGGCGGCTCGACAGCCGTGTGTTCGTCGCCGCCTCCGGGTCGCGCAGCCAGGGTCATGACAGGCGACGTGGGCGGGTGGTTCTCGATACGCGGTGCCGGCGCGGCAACCGGCGAGGCGGCGATCCGTCCGGTTGCCACCGCAATCGCCACACCCGCAGCGGCGGGAGTGTCCCGAGGCCAGTGCATCCCGGAGACCAGCAAAGCCAATAGCGCGGCATGCAGCGTCACCGACAGTCCGAAGGCTCGCCATGTGCCGGGCTCCCGCAGCGGCCCGGCACGATACCGGCCATACGGGCTGCCCGCGGCAATGCTGTCCGGGTCTTCCGCCTGAGCGCCGTGCAGATCAATGCGCGCCGTCTGGCGGCCGCATGGCGGGTTGATCTTCTGGCAAGACTTCGTGCTCATGGTGCGTTGGCACCGACCCGCGCTTCCGGTGTGAGCGGCCGTGAACCGGTGTCCCGTTTGTTGCTGATTCCAGTTTAGGCCGGTTATGGCGACAGGACACAATCTGTGGTCCCCGTGGGGTCTCGTGTATGAGGTTACTCCGTGCGACTGCTGACCCTGTTGCAACGTCGAACCGCTGACGGCGTGAGGCGACGGGCGCGCACGGGTCGACGCGAAACTTCCGTTGATACGCTCGATGTAACCTTTTCGGCCGAAGCAACGAATATTGAATACGAGTCTTCAGCAGACAGCGAAGCGCTGCGAAAAGCGATCGCGGAGCTTCCGCCGGGCCAGCGTCAGGCAATCGAGCTGCTCAAGCAGAAGCGATGTCCCTCAAGGAAGCATCTGCCGCGACCGGGATCAGCACCGCGGCGCTCAAAGTGGCGACGCATCGCGCGCTGAAGGCTCTGCGCGCCATGCTCGGCGCACCCAGGTGATATGGATACCCATGAACTCATTGCAGCCCTCGTCGCGGATCTCAAACCGGTCCGTCGGCTGCTGCCGCCCGTTTGGCGCCTGCTGGCATGGCTCGCAGCATCGGTCCCGGCCGCGGCAGTCGCGGTCGCCATGGCACGGACGCGCCCGGATCTCGCGGCGAAACTTGCGGAGCCGACCTACCTTGCCGAGCAAGTGGCCGCAGTCGTCACTGCGTTCGTGGCCGGGTGGGCCGCGCTTGTCGGATGCGTGCCCGGTGCGCCACGCTGGAAGTTGTGGGCACCGGGCATCCCGCTGATCTTCTGGATGCTGAGCCTCGGGCACCAGTGCTGGGACGAATGGGTGCGTTTTGGCGCAAGCGGAATGGCGTTTCGTGCCGACTGGATGTGCTTGCCGGGTATCGCCCTGACCGGAGCGATACCGGCGCTGGCTATCGTGATCGCGATCCGGCGCGGCGCCCGCCTGAACGCTGCGCCCGTGCTGTGGGGAAGCCTCGCTGCGGCGGCACTCGCCAACGTGGCACTGCGTTTGTTCCATGCCGAGGATGCGGCTTTGATGGTAATCATCTGGCAATTTGGCAGCGTTGCGCTTTTCACGACGATCCTCACCTCGTGCCAGCGTTTTCTGATACCTGCCCGAGGTGTGCATCGCCTGATCTGATCTGCGCTGCGGGCAACGACCGGATTCGTGCCTGTCCGGCATGTAACCTTTTTGCCGTGTCCGACGAAGTATTGGGTGTCGGTCTCGCGTCGAGGCCGTTCAGACCAGGAGACTTGCCATGAACAATCGACTTCTCGCCACCACCGCGCTGTCCACGGCTATGGGACTTGCGCTCGTCATGCAGGGCGTCGCGGCCAACGCACAGGCCATGAAGGACATGTCGAATGCACCGCCGATCGTGAAAGAAAACATGGACAAAATGATGAAGAACCATCTGGAAAAGTGTTACGGCATCAACGCGGTCGCCAAGAACGATTGTGCAGAAGGAGCCCACTCCTGCGCCGGACAGGCAACCCAGGCGCACGACACGAAATCGTTCGTGCTGTTGCCCGCGGGGGTCTGCGGCAAGATTGCGGGCGGGAACCTGAAGCCCGCGTGACCGGCCATGGACGCGGTCGTGAACCCTTCTGCCGTTCAGCGAACGGCAGGCCGTACCCCGATCCCGCCCTCGGCCGGGATCGGGCTGCGTTTCCCGCACCATCAGGTGTTCGTCGACATGCGTCCGCCGGTCGGATGGTTCGAGGTCCACACGGAGAACTACATGGGCGGCGGCACGCCGCTGCGCTATCTGGACGCATTGCGCCGCGACTATCCGGTGTCGCTGCACGGCGTCGGGCTGTCGCTTGGCAGCGCGGACGGACTGGACGCCGCCCATCTCGACCGGCTTGCGCGCGCCGTCGCGCGGATCGAGCCACACCTGATTTCGGAGCATCTTTCCTGGAGCGTCATCGGGCAAACGTATCTCGCAGATCTGTTGCCTTTGCCGATGACTGAGGAGGCGCTCAACATCGTCTGCCGTCACGTCGACCAGACCCAGGCGCGGTTGAGGCGGCAAATCCTCATCGAGAATCCGTCGACTTACCTGCAATTCGCGCATTCGACGATTCCCGAATGGGAGTTCCTGTCGAGCGTCGCGGCGCGTACCGGCTGCGGGATCCTGTGCGACGTCAACAACATTTACGTGAGCGCCCAGAATCACGGCTGGGATGCGTCGGCCTATCTGCGGGCATTGCCGTCGGCGGCGATTGGCGAGATACATCTGGCGGGCCACTCCGTGACGACGCTCGAGTCCGGCGCCACACTGCGGATCGACGACCATGGCTCGCGGGTCGCTCCGGCCGTCTGGGACCTCTATGAGGAAGCGCTGGCCCGCCTGGGTCCGGTTCCCACGTTAATCGAGTGGGACACCAACATCCCGCCGCTGGACGTACTGCTCGCCGAAGCCGCGCAAGCTGACCGGCATCTCTCGCATTGGCGGAACAGGAGCGACCATGCCATCCCTACGTGACCTGCAGGAAGCCGTACGACGCGCGATCGTCGATCACGATGACAGCGACGCCGTCGCGTCTATCGTGGCCGGCGACATCGCGCCGCAGGGGCGCCTGTCGGTCTACCGGAACACGTTTACGAGCACATTGGTCAGGGCACTGCGTCTCTCCTATCCGGCGGTCGACCGCCTCGTCGGCACGGCATTCTTCGATGCTGCGGCCCGTGAGTTCATTGCGCGGCAGCCGCCGCGCAGCAGCTACCTTGACGAGTTCGGCGGCGATTTTGCCAGCTTTCTGGGACAGTTTCCCCCGGCCGCCTCGGTGCCGTATCTTGCCGACGTGGGGCGTCTCGAATGGGCGGTAACCCGCGCCGTTCACGCTCCCGACGTACCCGCGTTGACAGTTACAACGCTGGATGCGGTCGAGCCCGCCGACCATGAGCGGATCTGTTTCACGCCACATCCGTCCGTCAGTCTCGTCAGCGCGCAGTTTCCCGCCGACGTGATCTGGCACGCCGTGCTGGATGACAACGATGCGGCGCTGGAGGCCGTTGACCCGTCAGCTGGTCCGGTCTGGCTCTTCGTGCAACGTGGCGAGTCCGGCGTCGAAGTTTCCCGACTGGATGAGGGGGTATGGAAATTTACTGACGCACTTTTCTCCGGGTGTCCGCTGGGGCGCGCGCTGGCGGGAACACCCGATATCAATGCGACGATCGCGCTGGCCGATCTGCTCGCCCGCGGGTGTTGCGCGGGGTTCAGCCTGAGCGTTTCCGGCGACGCCGCGCACGGACGGAAGGAGTGACATGATGCAACAGACCACATTACGGGCGAACGGGCCCATCGTGACGTTATGCAGGCATGCCGTTCACTGGCTGGATGGCATTCCCTACTCGTTGCTTGCCATCCCGCTAAGGCTCGCGCTCGCGAACGTGTTCTGGAGTTCGGCGATGGTCAAGCTTGCCAGCTGGGACACGGCCGTCGCATTGTTTCGCGATGAGTATCGACTGCCGCTCCTGCCACCGGAACTCGCGGCTTACATGGGCGTGTCCGTCGAACTCTCAACGCCCGTGCTGCTCGTGCTCGGCTTGCTGACGCGGCCGGCAGCCGCCGTCCTGCTGGGCATGACCACGATCATCGAAGTCTTCGTGTACCCGCAGGCGTGGCCCACCCACATCCAGTGGGCGGCTATGCTGCTTGTGCTGCTTGCCCGCGGACCGGGTCGATTCTCCCTCGACTGGCTGATCCGCCGACGCGCGTTTGGGGAAGTGTGATTCAGCTGAATAGACGAAAGTGCTGCTGATGCCGGAACCGTGGTTATCGTTGGCGGCGAAAGCGCGGGTACGCCAGTCTGACGGCTGACGCACCCGCAGATTCGGGCGCACGCGTGCGCTGCATTGCCCGAGGTCCTCAACGAATGCCCACCAACGATCAGCGCCCGAAAAAGACGTTGCATTGCGGACCATGACCGCACGGCGCACCGTACCCGTTACTCCGCCCGGTTTGTCCCGCACCTGCTGCCCCTGCCGGGCCACCGGACGCTGACGTTGCTGCAGGCACGCCTCCCATCGATTCATCGATCCCGGTAGCCGCGGCAGTCGCCTTCGACGCATCCTGAGTGTGTGGCGTGGATGCCGGAGCGGCCTGCGCTAATGCGGCGTGTCGCTGTTCGACAATTCGTTGGGCAGCCCAGAGATTATCCGGATAGTGATACCAGTCCCGAGGGTTGTAACCCGCAGCAACCAGCTCGGCCAGTTCCGCCTTGACCTGAACGCGGGTGGCCGGCGCCGAAGTTGCCGCATTGCCTTGAGCCCACGCGGGTGCGCAGAGTACGAATGCGCATAGCGCCAGCGCTGGTATGGCGAGGGGGGCGCGTAGCTGGGCGCCGCCAGGAAATGAATGTTTCATGGTAAGACTCCCGGTCATCTGCAAGATGACATGAGTGTGATCGGGGACGACAACGCGATTCCGATCGATCGGGCCGCGAATCGCGGTTTGAGGTGCAGAACGAAGAGCTTGCCGGTGATGAGCCGTTCGAACGAACATCGGTCTCCACGTGTTTCCTCACTTACTAATTCGTTCGGGCGCGGAAAAGGTTACAGACCCGGACCGCATGCCCGGTCGACGAAGGACTTCGGGTTCGTGCGGCAGCATCGAGGGCGCGGCAACCGCGTGGGCACCGCAGTGTTGACGGTTCCACCAGCCTTGAACCTTCGGGTTACATCACTCGGCAAGGTCTTCTAGCGTTTCTGATGTACGACGGTGCAGCCGCCACTTTCGCACCGTCTGCCGCATCCGTTTAAGCGCATCGCTACTCACTGCCGGCAGAAAACTGGTGAATCGCCGGTTGTGCTTACTCAGCGCCCCTGGGCCGGAACGTAAAACCCAGAAGCGTGAACTGCACATTCGGATAGGCTCCCGTGCGGTTGCTGTCCTTACAGTACACGACCTTCGATTCGTCTGGATGCATCTGAATCGCCGAGCCTATTTGCATCAGAACCCTTGCCTCGACCATAAAGAACCCATCGACCGTTTTGCTGGAAAAAAGGCAGAAAGATCGTCCTAGTCAGCTCCTTTACATGCTGTCAGAGTGGTGTCATGTGCATGTAGCCAAAGGAGCCGTGTGTGTCCCGCCTCGCAGAGAATCAAGCGATTTCAATCCGCCGGTTCACCCCCGACGACGTGGTTGCAGCTCACCTGCTATCGCGGGCAGTCAAGTGGAGACATCGAGTGGATGACTGGCGCTTCGTTGCGCGAGCGGGACACGGCTTCGTCGCGGAAGACGCCACGGGTATCGTCGGCACTGCGTTGTGCTGGAAGTATGGCCGCGGAGCCGGGTCGATTGGCATGGTGATCGTCTCCCCCGAGCGGCAACGGCAAGGCATCGGACGCAAGTTGATTGAAAAGGTCCTCGATGAACTGGGAGGACGCACTGCGCTGCTGCACGCCACCCCACCGGGCGAGCAGTTTTGTCGATCGCTCGGCTTCGCAGAAGTGGGCGCGGTCAGGCAGCATCAGGGCGCGGCGTTTCATCCCCCGCTTATCTCGTTGCCGCCTGGCGAACGCCTGCGACCTCTCGGAGGCAACGACGTTACGCGCATCATCGACCTGGCATCCCGCGCAAGCGGGCTCGATTGCAAGCCGGTTATGCCCGCGCTTTTGCGCGAGTCCGCTGGAATCGCGCTCGATCGCGAGGGCGAGCTGATCGGGTTCGCGCTATTCCGTCGCTTCGGCGACGGGTATGTGATCGGCCCGGTGGTCGCTCCCGCCTCAATCGATTCAAGCCGGGCAAAGGCGCTCATCAGTCACTGGCTATCGCTGAATGCGGGGATGTTCGTACGGGTCGATATTCCCGGAAACACCGGCCTCTCCGAATGGCTTGACGAACTCGGGTTGCCTCTCGTCGACGCTGTCGTGAAAATGTCACGCAATGGACCTCTTCTGTCTGATCCAAACGTTACGGAATTTGCTATCGGGAATCAGGCGCTCTGTCTGTGACTGCGGTTCGTCACGTGCGTTAAACACGGCGGTGTTGCGCTCGCATATTCTCACCATGGACGGCAAGCCAAACACATGCGATGAACATGGATTGCAAGCTAGATCGGACCGATTTGCGGATACTTTCGCAGTTGCAACGGCGAGGACGCATCACGAACCTCGAGCTTGCGGAGACCGTCGGCCTCTCACCGAGTCCATGTCTCATGCGCGTGAAACGGCTCGAGAAAGCAGGGTTCATCGTTGGTTATGGTGCGCAGGTTCAGCTCGAAAAGCTGGGAGACGTGCAGATCGTCTACACCAAAATCACCCTCGCCGATCACGGACTCAAGGACTTCGCGACTTTCTTGTCGGCAGTTATGCGTGTCGATGAAATCGTCGAATGCCATCTGGCGAGCGGCGGTTGCGACTACCTGTTGAAGTTCGTGACGCGTAGTGTGAGTCACTATCAAAGCGTCATAGAAGGTCTTCTCGAACGAGAGATCGGCATAGAAAAATTTTCCAGTTACGTGATTATCAAGTCACCGTTCATCAAGCGATACGACCCGCTTGAACCGCTTTTCGCGCCGGGCGAGCCACCAGGTGATCCATCGTCGGGAGCGTGAGTACCCGGCAGGCCTCGCAACAGCATGCCGCTTGTGCTTCGGGCGCCCGCCGTCCATCGCGAGTGACGGGAAGGCGAATACGGGACGCCGCCCGCACTCGCCGACAAATCAGAATCGATGTCTAAGACCGATGTTGACACGCGTCTGCGACGGCTTGCCAGCATCGATGTCCGTCGCGCCGATTACCGCCTGAGCGTTCCCTGCGCCGTTTTGTCCCGACGCGTGCGTATAGCTGACGATCGTATAAATGTCGGTCCGTTTGCTGAGCAGATAATCAGCACCTATGCTGACCTGGTGGTAGCGTGCCGCGGAATCGCCAGATGACTTCAGGAAGTTATAAGCGGTCTCCGCGAGCCAGGCGGGCGTCACTTTCCATACTGCGAACGCCGAAGTGTTCCGATAGATTTCGGTGCGCGAGAACTTCGATGCACCATCGGCCGAATAGCGCGAGTCGCTGTAGTACGCTCCCACCGTGAACGCAGAGAACGCGTATTGGGTCGCGACACGCCATACATCGATCGCTTTCGCGGAAGCATACGCCGCGTTGACCGAACTGTTGAACAGCGTATCCGATGATGCGGTACCGCGCGTCGATAAGGTGGGGTTGCCCCGGTCCATGTGCAGATAGCCGCCTGCGACCGTAAAGCCGCCCTGCCCGTAACTGAGCGCTGCGCTATACGTCTGGCCTGACACAACACTGCCGGCCACACCGCCGAATCCGTACATCAATTCGCCGGTCAGGCCGTACCAGTTGGGGCTCGCCCACTTTAACGCGTTGTTGAAGCGCGCGCTGCTGTCGGCGTTGTCGACGTCGCCCGGCGAAGTGAAGGTCTGTCCGAGATAGTTGTCACCCTGCGCCGGCTGAACGAGGTCCGTTAGCGGGTCATAGATGCGGCCCATCGTGAGCGCGCCGGCTTTCGAGCTCTTCAAGCCAACATAACTCTGACGCCCGAACAGCCGACCGCCCTGATTCATCTTGCCGGTGTTGAGATTAACCCCGTTCTCCAACTGGAAAATTGCGGACAACCCGCCGCCTAGCGGCTCAACTCCTTTGAGCCCCCAGCGCGACCCGGACAAGCTGCCGCTGATCAGGCCGACCTGGGTCGACTGGCCGCCGCTGTTGCGTGTATAAACGAAGCCGTTATCGGCAATGCCATACAACGTCACTGAGCTTTGCGCCAATGCGCTGGCGGCGACGCCGAAAGTTGCGATCGTTATCGCCCCTTTAATCGTGGTTCTTGCTGCACGCGACCTGTTCATCATGAACGTCCGGTAAAGAAAAGTGGATGAGGCGACCTGCGCACGAGGCGCGCGCCGACCGACCCGCCACCTGTCGTGGCGAGTCGAGCTGGAGATGCAAGAGAGGTCCGGAGACAACGGCTCCGAACCGGGTACCGAAAAGCGCTAGGCGCGTTGCATGCGAAGCCGGCGCCGAGTCTGGCGGACCTTCAAAGGTATTTCAGCCACCAGATATCCTTGCGGCGCTGCTTGAGTTTCGAGAACCAGCGCACCGGCAGGTACAGCGCGACCGCGAGGATCGCCCACCACAGCCAGATCCCCGCGAGGCTATCGAAGCCGTAGTACTGACCCTGGTTGGCTCCCCACACATGCAGCGCAATCAGGTAGAGGGCCTTCAGCACGTACAGGTGAAGCAGATAGAAGAACATCGGTGCGCCGCCAAGTACGGCGAGCATGCTTGAGATACGCTGGTCCTGAATCTTCTCGAAGCAGGCCAGCAAGACCAGCCCAAGTCCAAGCGTCGGCAGCAGAAACATCAACGACGGCGGATACTTCTTCGCGCTCATGAAGCTCATGAAAGTGCGCAGTGCATCGCCGGTATGCGCCCACGGCTTTTCGCCGTAGAAGTTCAGATAGCGAATCACGACGAAAGCGACCAGCACGCCCGCACCCACCTTCAGCAGCCGCGACGTGCGCTCGTTCGGATCGACCTGTTTGGCGAACCACGGGCCGATCGCATAGCCGAGCAGGATCACGCCGATCCACGGCAGAATCGGATACGTCGTGCGTGCCCGCGTAATGCCACCCAGGTCGATGAATACGCGTTGATGCAGGATCGACCACGGCACGAACAGAGGTGAATCAGGCCCAAGAGTGAATCCGTCGAGCAAATTGTGCCCGGCAATGATGACGATACCGATCGCAATCTGCCACTTGCGCGGCAAGTGCAGCAAAGCCGACAGCGCGATCATGCACAGCCCGATACACCAGATCACCTGCAGCCACAGCGTCTTGGGTGGAAATTCCGCGGTCCACGCGAAGCACACGAAAGTTAGCTCCAGCAACACCAGGAAGATACCTCGCTTCAACAGGAACGCGGAGGTTTCCTTCGGCGTATGCGACTGACCATACAGGTACGCGGACAGGCCGGTCAGGAAGATAAACACCGGCGCGCAGATTTCACTCACCATCCGCGTGAAAAACAGCTCCGGCGCTACGGTGAACGCATCCATCGGGTCGGTCACCTGACGATGCAGAAAAAACGTCTCCCGTACGTGATCGACAAGCATGCACAACATCACAAAGCCACGCAGTGCGTCGATAGCGATCATCCGCGTGCGTGACTGCACCGCCGGTGTCGCGACGGACCGTGCGGCCGCCGCCGCAGGGTTGGATAAACCCGAAGAGATAGTCATTTGATCACCCTTGTCTGAGATAGGGCATAGCGTTCAGGAAAGTGGCGGGCGCCTGCGGCCCGCCACCCGTTCAATGCCCGTCGGGGCGAAAGAGCTTTTCGTAGAAACCACTGGTCTTCACTTTGATCGTCACGGTTTCATCACCGCGATTGCGCCAGTACCAGCCATGCGTGCCGTCGAACGGCGCGGTGAACGACCCTTGCGCCGACGTCTGATCGACATCTTTCCAGTAGCTGGTGAAGGCCTTGCCCGCGTGCGGCCGTTCGCCGTGCATATCGACGTTGACCGGCCCGCCCGTTGCCGACCACCGGAAGATGTAGTGATCGCCCTTCTTCATCTGCGCCTTGATCTCGGCCCCCGCATTCGGTGGCAGGACGAGTTCCATCTCGTCGCTGCGATACGGCGTAGCCTGCGCAATTGACAGCCGGTTCGGAATCGGCAGATCGCCCGCTGTCTGCGCGGGCGCCACTCCTGAAACGGGCTCAGCGGTCGGACTCTTCATGCCCATCTTCGTCAGTCCGAGCACACCGCCGATTCCGGTGATATCGATGCCCCGCTCGGCAGGCAGAACGAACAGCGCGAGAATAACGAGGGCCGCGACCGCTGCGCCTGATGTGGCCTTCATCAGGCTTTGATTCGATACTTCGTATGTGCTCATGTCATGCCACCGTGGGAAAGAAATATCCGGAGAGCTGAAAGCCGACGAGCACGAAGCCCGCAGTCATCAGCACCGCGTTGGCGAGCAGCGCGTGGCGCCGAAAGCCTGGCGAACGACGCCAGTACGTCATCGCGATCAGGATCATGCTGAGTGCGATCAACTGGCCGATCTCGACGCCGACGTTGAACGCGATGATGTTCGGCACCATGCCGTCGCGCGAGATGGTCATCTCCTGGAGTTTCGTTGCTAGTCCGAAACCGTGAAAGAAACCGAACATCAGCACGGCGAGTCTCGGATTTGGCTCGAAACCGAGCGCCTTCTTGAAAGCACCGAGGTTATCGAGTGCCTTGTACACCACCGACAAACCGATCACCGCGTCGATCAGGTACGGATTCGCATGCACGTTCGCGACCACACCGAACAGCAAGGTCGTGCTGTGCCCGACAGCGAACAGCGTCACATAGCGGCCGACATCCTTGAGCCGGTAGAGAAAGAAGACCACGCCGAACAGAAACAGCAGATGGTCGTAGCCTGTGACCATGTGTTTTGCACCGAGGTAGATGTACGGAATGAGATTGATACCCGCACTTCCCTCGATGAACGACTTGTCGTCATCCGAGACGCCGTGTGCGTATGCGAGCGCCGTAGTGCCGGCGAGCAGCAGCAACATCAGCGGGCTGCCGTATGCGAGCCGGACTACCCAGGCGCGGCAGAGCTTGCAGATGCGATTCATCCGCTGTTCCTTTGCGAAAGACGTTAAAGAAAAGATGCGCACCGCCCGGCAGCCGATTTGTTGCCGTCAGAATGCGCGCGGCTTCACTGAACCTTGAACCGCGCGCTCACCTTGGTTGTACCGTCTGCCATCGTCAGCAACGCGGTGACGCGCGAGCCGGGCGGCACGTCAACATCCTTTGAACGAAGCTGGTTGCCGGAGACGGCGGCGATCGGCGTTTCCTTCTTCGTGCCGGTGGCGGATGTGACGGTCAGCACGCCCTTGATGTTGCGTGCGTCGACCGGAGCGTCATCGTCGGTGACGAACAGTTCGACGGTGCGGTTCTTCGCGACCATTTCGACGGCGACGAGCCCGGCGTCGTCCATGATTCCGCCATGCTGCGGAAGCGGAACGCCATGCGCGACAGCCTGGTTGACCGTGAATGCAGCAGCCGTGACAGCCAGGATACGAGCGAGGTAGTTCATCGATGCTCCTTGTCGGATATCGGTTGAGATCAGTGTGACGGTGTTCGCGTTTCGGAACGCGCCGCATACGAAGCAACCATGCGACGCCGTGCGGCGCTTTTTTACTTCGCGTTCAGACGTGCGATTTCTGACGCCGGGAGCGTGGACGGAGCGCGATGCATAGGCCCGGCGCCGGCTGCCTGGTAAAAGGAGAGCGTCGAACTGAAACTGCGGATCGCGTATTTCTCCGTGACGCCTTCGGTGTTCACCCGCTCGCCCGGGGTACGGTCGCGATACTCGATGCCGAGAACATAGGTGCCCTTCCAGGGCAACGGGAAGGACACCTTGCCTTCTCCGTCCGTGGTGCCGAGATAGTCCCAGCCCGACCACGACGACAGCGTCACCGGCTTGTTCGTCAGCGGTTCCTTCTGGTAGAACACCTGAAACTGCACGACATTGCCCTTGACCACGCCGGTCGGCACGATATCGAGTTCGAGTTCCGGCTGGCGCGCGCTGAAATCGCCGACCCAACGAGTAGCCGGGGTCCAGTAGGTATCCACGGTGCCACCCTCGTCGTGGACCTTGAAGATCGGATACTTATGATCCACCGCGACGAAGGAGTCGCCCCTACCCGGCTTCTCCGCTACCGAAAAGCTCGCCCGCTGCAGTTTCATATCCAGCGGCTTCGCGCCTGACTCCGAGATCGACTGGCCGGCGAGCGCCTTGAAGCGGTCCATGCCGCCCGGCGTGACTTCCAGCATGTTCTTGTCGAACTCGCCGTAATAGAACGTCATCGTCTTGTTAGGCGATTGCTCGAACCAGATCTGATGAGCGCTTGCGCCTGCGGCGCACAGCATCGACGCGGTGGCGAGAGCGAGAGTAGAGATGGCCAGCTTCATTGAAGTTTCTCCGTTGATCGATGGCGTACAAAGGACGGCTCGAACAATCCGGGCGACCTTCGTTACGCCAGTCTGCAATCCACGCCACGCAACTGATGGCGCTATCCGTTTGATGAGGGGGCGTCGTTCCTTTCAGGAAACCTCTACGACAACGACAGATGAATTACAGCACCAGCATTTTTCGAACAATTTCGAAACGTGCCCCCGTAGGTGCGTGGATATGTTGTTTTTGGTGTCCTGATTAGCGGAAAATTCTGTTGCACACTATGCGCGCGCGTTTTCCCGGATCTGGACAGGATTGCCCCGCGCATGTGCGCGACAGCCGCCGAAAAATGTTTATGAAAGACTGAGTCGAGCGCGGCGCACGGGTCTCGGCGTCATGGCAGCGCCGATGGGGAAAGATGAAAGGATCGTCCTAGCCTGAGCCGGAACGCAATGCGAGAGTAGGGGGAAGTACACCCACGTGCCTGTGGCTATATGAATTGCAGGGTCACTGCGGTGAGCAGAATATATCGGCCTGCTTTTGCGATCAGCACCAGCAGCATGAACCGCAGGAAAGGCGCCTCGTAGCCGTGACTATCCAGGTAGTCGCACAGGTTGGCCGCAATGTCTGCGTCGTCTTCGACAATGAGCACTTTCATGGCTGTTCAAGGTTGGGGGACGCCGGGATGTTCGCCCGGCCTGGCAACGGGTGGGGCGGCGCTGGAAAGCAAAGCCGGACTGTCAACCCCTTGCCATCAGGTCCCGTGTCAAGCGATACCGTGGCTCGATGTTGTTCGGCGATGCGCTTGACGATCGACAGTCCGAGGCCGCTGCCGGACGCAGGGTGGGCGCTGCCGCGGTAGAAGCGCTCCCAGACGTGCGCCCGATCGGCCTGTGGAATCCCCGGGCCGTTGTCGCTCACTTCGAGCACCGCAGTGCTGCAGTCCTGCCGCACCGAGACGTCGACACGCGCGTGCGCGCCGGCGTAGCGGATCGCATTGCCGACGAGGTTGTTGAGCAGGATGCGCAGGTTGTCCGCGTTACCCTCGACGATCACGGTTTCCGAACTGACCAGCCCCAGGTCGATCTGGTTTGCCTCGGCGATCCTCGCCCTGTCGGTCACGACCGACCGGCCGAGCGCCGACAGGTCCACGGTGCCGACCGACGCGACGTCAGTTTCCGGCGCGAGCCGCGCCAGTGTCAGCAACTGCTCGGCCAGGCGTGCGAGCCGCGTGGTGCCCGTCTGGATCTGCGTGAGGATGTTTTCCCGCTCATCGGCGCTCGTGGCCCGTTGCAGCAACTGTGCCTGGATGCTGAGTCCCATGATCGGCGTGCGCAGCTCGTGTGCGGCATCGGCGATGAAGTGCTTCTGCAGCGTAAACGAACGGTCAAGTCTCAGCAGCAGATCATTGAGCGCTTCGACCAGCGGCTTCACTTCGCCGGGCATCGCTGCCGTGTCGATCGGCTCCATGTTGTTCGCGTTGCGCCGCTTGAGTCCAGAAGCGATCTGCCGCAGCGGCCGCAGCCCGTAGTCGATGCCGAACCAGAGAAAGAGCGCGAGCAGCGGCAACAGCGACAGCACCGGCCAGAACAGGTGCACGGCAATGCCGGCGAGCGCTTCCCAGCGCGCCTGTCGTGCCTGCGCGACGCGGATCAGCGTATCGCCGCTCTGGCTGACGAACGTATGCCAGGTCTGGCCGTCTGCGACGATGTCGGCGAATCCGGGCTGCTGCGGGGGCGGTAACGGCGAGGCCGGATCGGTCGTGAACTGGACTGCCTGTCCGCGCCACACCTGGAGGAGCACACGATCGGCCTCGTCCCCCTTCGAGCGGCGCTTGCCGGCCACCGACAGTTTTCCGTCATCGTCGACTTTCACCTGTCGGGCGATCACACGCATCTGGTCATTCAGCAGGTCGTTAAGCTCATCCAGTGAGCCCCAGTACGTTCCCGCACTTGCCAGCACGCCGGCGAGGAACGTCGCCGGCAACAACCACAGCAGCAGGCGACGGCGCAGCGACGTCATGAACCAGCGCGTGAGACGCGTACGTAGTGCGGCCACACCCGCGGTCATGCCAGCTCCCCGATGCGATAACCGACGCCACGCACATTGCGGATCGCATCGGATCCGAGCTTCTTGCGCAGGTTATGGACATGAACCTGTACCGCGTTGCTTTCAACCTCCTCATTCCATCCATACAGGCGCTCCTCGAGCTGCTCGCGGGAGATGACCGCGCCGGGCTGCCGCATCAATTCGTGAAGCAGCGCGAACTCCCTGGGCGAGACCGGTACTTCGTCGTTGCGCAGCCACACCCGGTGCTGCACGGGATCAAGGCGCAGCGCGCCCACCGTAAGCACGGTTTGCGCGCGCCCCGCATGGCGGCGGTTCACCGCGCGGATCCGCGCGAGGAGTTCCTCAAGCGCGAACGGCTTCACCAGATAGTCGTCGGCACCGCCATCGAGTCCCGTGACCCGGTCAGGCAACCCATCCCGTGCGGTAATGATGATGACCGGTAAGGTGTCGTCGCGTTGCCGCAATCCTTTGAGCACCATCAGGCCACCCTGACTGGGTAACCCCAGATCGAGCAGCAGCAGTCCGTACGGCGTTGTGCGCAGTACGAGCGCGGCGGCATTGCCGTCCTGCACCCAGTCCACCGCGAATCCTTCCTGGCGCAGTCCGTGCTGCAACCCGTTGCCGATCAATGGATCGTCTTCGACGAGCAGTATTCGCATCTCATGATCCTGTCTCAATGCGCTTGCCATCTTCTCTGGCAAGTCGGCATGGTATCGGGCCGCACGTTAACGTTACGTTAACGCTTCGTTATCGAGCTTCGTTATCGAGGCCCCGCTACAGCGGCCGGCCTCACATTCACCCGTCTTCTCGGGCTTAAGTTTGGCTGCAATATGCTGTCCTCCGTCGCGGTCGTTGCGCCGCGGATTTTGTGTGCGAGAGGACCTCTAAATAAGACGATTATCGCCTGCCTGCTGGCCACCCCAGCTATTGGCGCCTATGCGCAATTTACTGAGCTATCAAACCAATTAGCATCAGCCCCCGCATACAAAACAGCCGGATTAGGTCGAACACCCTGGTCAATTTTCAGTCGGCATCACACCCTCTCAAACGGGTCAATTCCCGGTGGGTGTCAACAGCGCTCACGATGTCCTGCGACGTCGAGCACGCGCGCCGCATTCTTGCGTTGCACACGCGACTCCCATCATTTAATCTCAAAGTATTTAAGCCGGGGGAAAAGGGTACAAGGCGACGCGCCTTGTGGGACTGTTGACGCCTTTTTCGAGGCAACCGTGGCGCACTCCCCCCGTCCTGAGGTGATTCGCGAGATCGCCAGCCAAACCGGATTCCCGGAAGAATTTGTTGAGAGAGCCTACGAAGAAGCCCTTGAATACCTTAGCGTCGACGCTCGCATCAAGGACTATCTTCCCGTCCTGGCAAGAAAGAGAGTGCTTGATTACCTCACGTTACTGAGTCGCGCCGACACGGGCGATTCGTCTCGATAGTTGACTGTCGGCGCGTTAGCACGCGCAAGCGAGGACAGTCGTCTATCGCAACAGACCGAGGTTTCCACATTATCGGCTCGGCAGTGTAGTACGCACGGCCCCTGGGACGCTAGTCAGGGACGGCCCTGCCTCAGGCGCCTTGTTCCAAACCTCACTAATCGGAGCGGCTATCCTGCTGTTCCCAAGTCGCCGCAGCTGATACATATCAGTAATCATTGCCAGGACGCTGTAGTGATCGATTCGTTGATTGTAGATTCCGGGCTTGACCAGGGGACCGACAAAAATGGTCGGAATCCGGTTATCGGAGTGAGAGCCCTCGTCCCAGGTGATGATCAACAGGCCGTTATGGGTTTTGGCCCATCGGAGATACGGCTCGATATTCTTTCTCAGCCAGTCGTCGCCCTCCCGAATGGAGCCGCTGTGCATGTCGTGAATTTCGTTCGGAACCACGATGGAGACGGTCGGGAGCTGCTCGAGGTCGAAGCTTTCAAAAGGCAGGTTGGCTGATGCCGGGAGGTTCACGCCTTGCCAGTTCACCGCGGGGTTATGTTTGCGGGCGTAGCGTCCGTCCTCGCAGCCGGTATAACCGACGGTGGGCATCGATTCGGAGTAGATGGCGAAGCTGTGTCCCGCCTGCAGGAGTTCGGTGCCGAGATTATCCCCTGAGAAGGTGTGTGGGCAGGAGTCGTCGGCGACGCCCTGCGTAGAGCCCGAAAACAGGGCTAGGTAGTTCGGTTGACTTGGATGGGTGAGAGAAAACGATTGGGAAAAGATGGCGCCTTGGCGTACCAGCGAATTAATGTAGGGCGCATCCTCGCTCCCGATAATCTTCGAGTAGGGTTTGTTTTCTTCGATGACGATGACGATGTGATCCGGAAGCGGGAGAGCCCCCGCCCCGGTAGCTGCGCGTGCAGTTTGGTAGGCGGAAGCACCGAGCACCGCCACCAAAGCGAGCCATCGCCAGATTTCAAAGGTTTGCCGAATGATTCCCATGCTATACCCGCGATATCGTGACATTTCCATCTGCGTCGAAGTCTCACGAATCAGCGCGCTCGTGAGCTTCCCCTCGTTTGGCGTCTTCGAGAGGCCGAATCAGGTACACCGCCGCCGAGGTCAGGAGCTTCTCGATCTGATGCGCGATCAATCTGACGATAGACGTGATCTCGCCTGGAACCGGGAACATCGGGACGCCGTGGAAGGCCGGGTATCGTGCAAAGCCTGCGATCAAGGCGCCACTGATCGGCACATCGCGGGCGCTGCCGCCTTTACACACATACTTATTCCGCTGCTTGAAATGTTAGGGGCGAGCGAGGTGGCCTGGCATGGGTCATCGTCCTACAGATGCAGTAGTGAAAACCAGACGCCATTCTCCCGACTGGAGGGAGCGTGTCGGGCGCAACGGCAAAGTGTTCCGGCGTGCCGTTGACCGGCAACCCTCATTCAGGACGAGGCGGAGACCATCTCCCCAACAAAGTGTGGGAAGTCCCCCCATTTTTCTCACCAGACATCAAGCCGTAATATTCAAGCTGTAGGGCTTCGGCGAGGCGGCACATCAACGATATGCATGCTATTCACCCGCGTGGCCACCGCCCCTCTGGTTCGCGAGGATTCATGGATGCCGACTTTACGCGATGACACGACATCCTTGAGCCTGAAGGCGATCAGGCAATCCGTTCAGTTTTGAGCCGACCCGTGCTCTTCTGGATGCAAGCTGGCCATTCGTGTCGGATTCCTTACGTTTTGCATGATTGAATTCCTGGAAACGTTGGTCCAGCAGATTTTTGGCCTAAGCGGAAAAGAGTGATTGACACAGGGCGAGGACCAGATCGTGAAAAGAATTGTGGTTTATTCGCACGACGCCTACGGCCTCGGCAACATCCGGCGCATGCTTGAAGTCATATCTCACATGGTGCATGCCTATCCCGATGTCATCGTGTTGCTGATTACGGGTTCACCCTTGATCCATGCGTTCCGGATCCCGCCTCGGGTCGATTATATAAAGCTTCCCTGCCTTGCACGTAACAATACAGGTGAAGTGGAAGTGAAGACTCTCGATCTCTCCTTCGCGGATGTTGTGCATCTGCGAACCGAGGTGATCACGATGGCGCTCCAGGATTTCAACCCTGATCTCATCCTGGTGGACAAAAAACCTTTCGGCATTGCCAACGAACTGGCGCCCGTGCTTACTACACTGCGTAGCGGTCCGCACCGCCCCAAGATGGCGCTCCTGTTACGGGACATTCTGGACGAACCAGCAACGACTATCCTCGAGTGGCAGTCCGGCAGGTACCACGAAGCCATTCGGCAAAACTACGATCGGGTCCTGGTGGCGGGCGATCCGGCAGTTTTTGACGTCGTCAAGGAATACCGATTTCCTCCGCCCACCAAGGACAAGCTGCGATATTGCGGCTATATTGCGCGCCCCTTCCCGACCGTGTCACCCAGGCAAGTGCGAGCGCAGCTTGGGATTGGCGATGCGCCTCTCGTGCTGGTTACCGTCGGCGGTGGCGGCGACGGCGATTCGTTGATGATCTCTTATCTGCAGGGCCTGACGACATATTCAAAGCCCGGCTTCACCACCCTGCTGGTGACCGGTCCTGAGATGTCGTCGGATAACTGTCGCGCGGTGCGCGCCCTCGCCGCCCGCCGAAGAGATGTCATCGTCCATGAATTTTGCGACGACATGATGGGTGCCATGAACTGCGCTGATCTAGTCGTTTCGATGTGTGGCTACAACACCGTATGCGAGCTCTTGACCTTGAGGAAAAGTGCCATCGTCGTGCCGCGCGTGAGACCAGTACGGGAGCAGTGGATCCGCGCCGAGCGCCTTCAGGCGCGCGGCCTGCTGTGCGCATTACATCCAGATGAACTGGCGCCGCAACGCCTCATGGCAACAGTGATGGGCGAAATGTCCCGTGACCTCCCCGACGGGCTTTCGCGGCGAGAGCCCAGGATGAACGGCATACCGCGCATTGGTACGGCCCTGGCGAGGTTGCTCCAAACAGGCTCGCAATAGCTCTCATCGTATGCGTCTGGATGCACCGCCCCGGGAATAGAGATAGAGGTCTGGCTGAGCATGCAACACCCTGCCAACGCAGTGAGCCACAAAGTCGCCCTACTCGCTCAGGACAGGGTTCGTTTTATGCTGCGCTTTTCCAATCGTCACGGTATTGGCCACCTTATGCGGGGGCTGAACGTTTGCCGCGAGCTGGCAGCCATGGGGACTGCCGGACGCATCCTGTTCTATGGGCGCGCGGCGCCTCCGCAGCAACTCTGGGACCGCCGCTTTGAATTCCGCATTGAAGGCGAGACGGAAGGCTACCGCGACTGGCCTCAGGCCATGCGCTCGGCCAATCCAGCCGTCGTCGTGTACGACACGACCCTGCCCGCGGAGGAGGAATGGCCTCGGGAACCAGAGGGAGCGCGGCGGGCCTACATCATGCGCCGGTGGAAGGACGAACGGCAACGGGAACTGTTGGGTCACCGGCTGTTGCGGTGCATTGACGCAGTGATTATTCCCCACACGCAGGAGGAATTTGGCCACGAGCTGCCTGCGTGGCTACGCGAGCGAGCATCCTTCGTCGGTCCCATTGTGCGTCTGCCCGACCCCTTGGCGCAGGAAAAACTGCGTCGCAAGTATGCGTTGACCCCAACCGATTTTGTCCTCACGTCAACCTGCGGCGGCGGTGGTTTCCCCGAGCAGGCCAAGGAATTTTTCGCCACGGTATGGGCAGTCCACGGCTGTATCGCTCCGGAGAAGGTGAACCTGCGCCACATCGTCGTGCGAGGGCCGAATGGTTGCCAAACACCGAGGCCTCCGCCGGGGATGATCCTGGTGGACACCGAGCCTGAGATGGTCAGCCTCCTGGCCATCTCAGACCTTGTCATTGCGGAAGGAGGCTACAACACCGTGAACGAAATCCGGGTCAGCCGTACGCCGGCGCTGTTCATGCCTGGCACCCGGAACATAGATGACCAGGAACAGCGCGTGCGCCAGTTGGAGGCCCGAGGCCTGGCATGGGTCTGTGGGCCCTCAGAGCGCAACGTGGCCACCGCGAAAGCACTTGCCCTGTGCCGTGACCCCGACGCCCTTAGCGCGATGCGCCGGGCTTATGGATCAATTACACCGGAAGTCGGCAACCGACGGGCGGCTGAAATACTGACGGAGTTGGCGCCATGGAACTGAGAGCCTGGCGACGCCGAAGCCCCGCTAGCCGATGCCGGGAAATTCGACCGTTGCTGAACAAGGAGATGCCCCATGCTTTCCCCGGATGAAATGGATCTGGTCCGCCGCGACACCGCCATTCCTGGGTTGGCAGTGGCGCTTGATCCCGACGCACTCCTTGAAGCCCTGCGGCGGGCGGCGCCGGGCGCCGATCCGAGGGCAGCGCGAATCACCAGGTTGCGATATGAACCTCGACGCTACTGCCGGGCCGCCTATCGGATTTACCTGGGTGAAACCGAACTGGACGTAGGTGTGCGTGCTTGTCGACCGGCGGATCTTGCACCGTGGCTAGATCATGGGGAATCGAACGTATCGGGGCTGCTGGCGACGGGGCGCATTGTTCTGGAAGATTGCGCCGTCGTGCTGAATGTTTTTCCAAACGATCCCATGCTGCCGCAGCTTCAGCAGCTGACCGACCCGGTTGAACGGCAACACTTGCTCCGCAAGCTGTTGCCCGATCAGCCCGACCGCTGGCAGGGCGAACTCCGCTGCCTGCATTACAAGCCCGAACGGCGCTATGTGGCTGAGTTGCTTTCAGCAAACGGGGCTCGGGCGATCCTGAAATGCTATCCGAAAACGCTCTACGCTCGCTGCAAGCACAATGCGAAAGCATTCCAGTCCGACGGACTGCTTCGGATTGCCCGACCACTGGCTTGCTTCGATAGTCGCCATTTGATTGCCTACGAGTGGCTGCCAGGCCGGCTGTTGACAGATCTCTATCTAGCGCCCGACCTCGACTTCGCGGCGGTACGAGCCACCGGCGCGGCCTTGGCAACACTCCATGCGCAAAGGCCCGACGGACTCGATCGCTGGACCCATAAAGCGGAGGCACAGGCCCTGGTTTCGGTGTCTTCGACGCTTGGTTTCATTTGCCCGCGCTTCGCCCACTATGCGGGCGAACTGGCAGAGCGGCTCGCGACACAGTTGAATGGCACCGGAGTGAGCTGCCCCGTCCACGGCGATTTTTCCGCCAACCAGGTCCTGGTTCACGACCGGAAGACAGTGGCTATCATCGATCTGGATTCCGCACGCTACGGCGACCCGGCTGACGACCTGGGCAACATCATTGCGCAAGCCGAACGTGCAGGCCTCCGTGGCGATTTGTCGCCAAGCCGGGTTGAGCAGTTAAAAGATGCGCTGCTCGACGGTTACGCCACGTCCACGCAGCGTCCGCTGCCAGAGCAGATCGGGCTGTGGACGGCGGTGCAGCTATTCCGACGGACGCGCTTTCCATTCCGCACTCGCGAACCCGATTGGCCACAACGCACTGAGTCGCTGTTGGAACGGGTCGAGGCAATCCTGGACGCGTCGTCGTCTGCCCACGGTAAGCGCCAGGCGGGTTCCCGAATATCGAGGTGACATTCGCGAGACGGGTACGGGGGAAACGGGACATCGACGGGCGGCTGAAATACTGGCGGAGTTGGCACCATGGAACTGAGAGCCTTGGCGTTGGGCGAACAGGCACTGCAACGTGCGTGGCCCATGCGACCCGACTGGCGTTGGGACTTCAGGATCCTGCAGTGGCGGGAAGAGGAACGCCTGACCGCCGCCTGCACCCTGTGCCAACCCCAAACGCAACGATCGCGGCAACGGGTCATCGCCAAGTGGTATGGAGACGCCATGGGGAGTGCGACCTTTGCGTTGATGCAGTCCCTGGAGGTGCAACTGGAAGCCCAGAAAGAGTGCCTGTTGGCTGCGCCACGCCCACTGTTCTATGACCCGGCGTCGCAAATGCTTGTACAGGAGGCGGTGCCAGGTATGCCCTATCAGGACCTCCTGAAGCGCTCACGCTATCGTCACTATCTTCGAGAGGCTGGCAGGGCTCTCGCGCTTCTGCATCGCCTGCCTGGGGTAGCAGCAGCGCGGGGCAAGCACCTGGACGATCATATGAAAGAGCTGATGCGGCCCCATCCGCTCGTCCTGGCAGCAGCAGTGCCCGAACTGCGAGTACGTGTCGAAGCCTTGGCGGCGGCGATGCTTCGCATCGAGGCTAGCTGGGACACCAAGCAGGCGTCAGCCTGGCTGCACCGGGACTTTCATATCGGCCAACTGTTCTACGGTCAGAGGCGGGTATGGGTTATCGATTGGGATCTTGCGGCCTGCGGCGATCCGGCACTGGATGTAGGGAATTTCCTGCACAACCTGGACAAGCATCTGGCTGGGCTTGCACAGGCGGGCCGCGCCGCTTTTGTCAAAGGCTACCTGGAGAGTGGCGAGGCAGCAGTGGTACGGCGGTCTTCTCTGTATGAAGGGTTCACCTGTCTGCGGCGGGCATGCAAGGCCTTCCGCAACCAGGATCCGGGCTGGCGGTCGGACGCCTCACGGTTGGTCTGCGCGGGCGAAACGTGCATTTCGCGCCTGTAGGGATGGGCTAAACCATGTTCGAACGATTCTCCCCCTTCCACCAGATCGTCCTCAGCCACCTGCGGGCTGCCCGGGGCCAGCTGGCCCTGGGCCTGTTGTGTCTCGTTGGATCGAGCGCCTTGGCACTGCTGGAGCCTTGGCCATTCAAGATCGTCGTGGACTATCTGCTTCTGGCCAAGCCACTGCCGCATCGATTCGCCTTTTTGTCCGGCCTGCTTAGTGGAGATGCGCTGACTGCCCTGGCGGTGTTAGGGGCAGTGCTGGTGCTCGTCGTCATGGGTACGGGTTCCTTCGCCTATGGCCAGCAATTCATCACCTTCCGCATCGGTTATCAGCTCATCTACAAGCTGCGTGGCGAACTGTTTGACCATTTGCAGCGCCTGCCGTTGTCTTTTCACCATAAGACACGCGCGGGCGAACTCATGAACAAGCTGACCCAGGACACCACTGCGCTGCGGGACATGTACACCGAATATCTGCTGACGCTGGTGAGCAACGTCTTGACGGTAGTCGGCATGATGGCGGTGATGATGCTGATCGACTGGCGTCTGGCGCTTGTCGTACAGGCGACTTTCCCGCTGCTATCGGGGGCCCTCTTTTACGTTTTGCGCCGGGTCAAGGTCGCGGTCCGCAAGCAACGCTCGCGCGAGGGGAATTTAGCGTCCAGGCTTGGGGAAATGCTCGGGGCGGTGTCCCTGGTCCAGGCGTTCGGTCGCGAGAGTCATGAGCGGGCGCGTTTCGACGAGGAGAGCGCCCAATTCACCGAGGAAGGCATCCGCGCCATGCGCATGGAAAGGGCTGGCGCCCGCCTGGTCAACGTGATCACTGCCGTCGGCAGCGCCGCGGTGCTCATCTTCGGCGGATTGCGGGCGCTCCACGGCCACATGACTCCCGGCGACTTGCTGGTGTTCCTGACTTATGTCCAGCACATGTACAAGCCGGTGCGGACCATGGCCCGGCTGTCGGCGCGTGTGGCAAAGGCCTCGGCGAGCGTTGAGCGCATCAACGAAGTCCTGGAAACCGTGCCCGACGTTCAGGATGCCGCTGACGCCATCGAAGCCCGCGGGCTGCAGGGCGACATTCGCTTCGAAGCGGTGAGCTTCGTCTATGAGCCAGGCGAACCCGTTCTGGACAAAGTCTCGTTCCACATCCCGGCAGGCCGGCGAGTGGCCCTGGTAGGAGCCTCAGGGGCGGGCAAGTCCACCATCGCCAATCTGCTTATTCGCCTCTACGACGTAATCGAAGGCCGCATCCTCATCGACGGCGTTGACGTGCGCAGCTACCGGCACGAGTCCCTGCGCCGCGCGGTCGGCGTGGTATTTCAAAGCAGCCTGCTGTTTGGCGCCACCATCCGGGAAAACATCGCTTACGGCAAGGCCGACGCCACGGATCAGGAGATCGAAGAGGCAGCGCGTCAGGCGAACGCCCATCATTTCATCACTGTCTTGCCTAACGGCTACGACGAAGTGCTGGGCGAAGGGGGCGCAACCCTGTCAGGCGGTCAGCGTCAGCGCCTTTGCCTTGCCCGTGCCCTGGTGAGGCAACCCGCCATCCTGGTGCTTGACGAGCCAACCTCGGCCGTGGACGCCGAGTCGGAGGCCATGATCCGAGACGCCTTGGTGCGCGGCCAGGCCGGCAAGACCCTCATCCTGGTGGCTCATCAGCTCTGTACGGTGCGGGATGTCGATCTGATCCTGGTACTCCAGGGCGGACACATCGTCGAACAGGGCACGCACGAAGAGCTGGTGAACCTGGGCGGGCATTACTGCGAACTGTTTCAGATTTCTGGTTCGCTGCAGTCAATGCCTCAACCACGGGGGATATAGCTATGCGATTCAAGCCGGTGAAGGGAACGACAGAGCAGCGCGCTGCCATGCGCCAACGTTTCGAAGCGTTGATGGAGCCGGAGGTCGCGCTCGCCGTGATTCGCCGTCACGTTCGTTCCGATGCGATCAGGGTCCAGTGTTCCCCGGCGCGATATCCGAGCAACCGTTTCGTGGTGCGGGTGGATGCCGAGACGGCCGATGGGACCCGAGCAGTCTACGCGCTGAAGGGCTACGCAGATGGCCGTGGCGAACAAATCGGTGAGCTTTACCGGGCGCTCTTCCGCCACTGCGAACAACTGGGTGAGCCATGTCCGGTGATCAAGCCTCATGGCTACATCCGTGACGAAGGGCTGTTGATCACACCCTGGGTGCACGGGATATCGCTGGCCGAAGCCCTTCGCGCCGGACGCGCCGACATCATCGGAGATGCGCCCCGAGCTCTGGCACAACTGCACGCGATCCAGATCGTGCCGGAAGCGCCGACTACTGCTCAGGCATTCGTGCAATTCACGGTGGAGCGCTGGGAGCTGCGTTACCAGCAGTGTCCAGAAGCGCGCGAGTTGATCATGCCTCTTACCGACCTGCTGCAGGCGGCACTGCCGCACCTTTCCCCTTCCGCCCCGACGCTCGTGCATGGCGATGCCGGGCCGGGTAATTTTCTCCTGGACGGCGAGCGCTGGCTGCTGCTCGATCTGGATACCTACGGCTATGCCGATCCCGCATATGACGCTGGATATTTACTGGCAAGGCTGGAATACGAGTGTCTGAACCTTCCTGCGTTCGAGGCCCGAACGCCGGAGCTAATGACGACGATGCAACGTGCCTGCCTGAATGCGATGCCGGAACTGGGCAGCCGCCACATCGCCTTCTTCTACGCTATGACGCTGATTCGCAAGGTGCTTACCCGCCTCTTCAAGGTACCTCCCGTCGAACGGAGCACCCGATGGCCCGGTGTCGTGGCTCATGTCGCCGCAAGTGCGAACACAGCATTGAATGCAGTGCATGGCGGGAAATGGTGAACCCTTGAGGTTCAGCAGGGCGTTGTTGCATAAGTCGATTTTGAAGACAAACTGGATCCAGTTAAGGAGTGCAAAGACATGATCAGCATCATCGGGACTGGATATGTTGGATTGGTGACCGGCGCATGTTTTGCGGAGATGGGGAATAACGTGATTTGCGTCGATGTCGATGTCAAAAAAATCGACGAGTTGAAGCAAGGACACTTGCCGTTTTATGAGCCTGGACTGGACGCGATCGTGCTAAACAACAAAAAGGCGGGGAGGCTTCGTTTCACCGCCGATCTCGCGGACGCAGAGGACGCCAGTCTGGCTTTCATTGCGGTGGGAACGCCCCCGAACCAGGACGGTTCAGCCAATTTGCAGCATGTCATGGCATCGGCGCGCGCAATAGGGGAAATCATCACCGGCTACTGCGTGGTCGTCGTTAAATCGACCGTTCCCGTTGGTACCGCGGATAAGGTCAGGCAGTTCATCCAGCAGGAGCTCCACCGGCGCGGGGCCGAAATCGAATTTGACGTGGTGAGCAATCCGGAATTCCTGAAAGAAGGCGATGCGGTCCACGATTTCATGCGGCCGGATCGCGTCGTGGTGGGCTCCGACAGCGAACGAGCGACCAATATCATGAGGAACCTCTACGCGCCCTTCATGCGCAAGCATGAGCGCCTGGTGGTGGTCGGGCCGCGCGACGCGGAAATGGTCAAGTACGTCTCAAATGCCATGCTGGCGACGAAAATCTCCTTCATGAATGAAGTCGCCAACCTGTGCGAGCGCACGGGGGTCGATGTCGACAACGTGCGCAGGTGTGTCGGTTCCGACAGCCGAATCGGTCCTTCCTTCATTTACCCCGGTTGCGGGTACGGTGGGTCATGTTTTCCAAAGGACGTCAAGGCACTCACAAAAATCGCGGCAGAGGTCGGATTCGTTCCGACCATCCTCAATGCCGTCGAAGCCGTGAATGAAGGCCAGAAACAAAAGCTATTCGAAAAGATCGTCACGAGATTCGGCGCCAGGCTCGAGGGGCTGACCTTCAGCCTTTGGGGGCTGGCCTTCAAACCGGAAACGGACGACATGCGGGAGGCGCCTTCGCTCGTGCTGCTACACAGCTTGATCGGGGCGGGAGCGAAAGTTCAGGCCTACGACCCGGTGGCGATGGCGGTGGCAAAACAGATGCTGCCTGCCGCGTGGTTCACGGACAGCGCGCTGCAACTCGCTGATCATCAGTACGCTGCGCTCAGTGGTGTGGATGCCATGATCCTCGTGACGGAGTGGGTGCAGTTTCGCCAACCGGATTTCAACGCCATGAAGAAAACGATGAAGCGGAATGTCATTTTCGACGGGCGCAACCAGTATGACCCCATGCGCCTGAAAGCTGAAGGGTTCGAATACTACGGGATCGGCCGTTGACTCTATGGTTTGACCAGGCGAATAGCAACACGGTTAGAGATGGACCAGGCCCGCGGGAGCGCAATGATGAGCAACCAACTGTTTGCAGCAGCCCTTAGCATTTCTAAATGCATGGCACGTTGCGAGCGTATTTTTACGCTACGAATGAAGACTCCGACGATCGGCATCGACTTTGCCGTTGGCAGCGGGTTGACCGGCCGGGCGGCACACGCAGAGCAAGGAGCGATTCTCCATGAATAAATCGCGAACCCGTCTGGCGCCGCTGGGACGACGCGCAATTTTGCTCTCGGCGCTCTGCCTGCTTGGAGCAGGCGCTTACCTGTATTTCCCAGGATCCCCTGTGGCCAAACAAGGCCCCGGCACGAAGGGCCACCCAGGCGGTCGTGCGCTGCCGGTAGTGGCAGCGACGGTGCGGGCCGGGGACATCAACGTCTACGTGAGTGGCCTGGGCGCCGTGACGCCCCTCAACACCGTCACGGTCAAGACGCGGGTGGATGGTCAGCTCATGAGGGTGCTGTTCCGCGAAGGGCAGATCGTCAAGACAGGCGAACTCCTGGCGGAGATCGACCCGCGCCCCTTCCAGGTCCAGCTCACCCAGACGGAAGGGCAATTCGCGCGCGACCGGGCGCTGCTCCAGAACGCGCGCGTGGACCTCGATCGCTACCGCACCCTTTATGCCCAGGATTCGCTCTCCCAGCAGCAGCTTGCCACCCAGCAGACGCTAGTGCGGCAATACGAGGGCGTCGTCAAGATGGATCAGGGCCAGATTGACAACGTCCGGCTGCAGCTCGTCTACGCCCGCGTCACCGCGCCACTATCCGGGCGGGTGGGCCTGCGCCAGGTGGACCCTGGCAACATCGTCCATGCCTCTGATACCAATGGTCTGGTGGTGATCACCGAGCTCCAGCCCGTCACCGTGGTGTTCACCCTGCCCGAGGACAACCTGCCGCCGGTACTCGCCCGCCTGCGCAAGGACGAGACCCTGACGGTGGAGGCCTACGACCGTCAGGGGAGCACCAGGCTCGCCGTCGGCAACCTGTTGACCGTGGACAACCAGATCGACCCGAGCACCGGCACGGTCAAGCTCAAGGCCCAGTTTAGCAATGAGGATGGCGCCCTCTTTCCCAACCAGTTCGTCAACGCCCGGATGCGGGTGGAGACGCGCCACAGCGCCATCCTTGCGCCAACGGCGGCCATCCAGCGAGGCGCACATGGCACCTTCGTCTACGTGGTGAAGGCGGACAGGACCGTCACCGTGCGCCCGATAAAGCTCGGCCCTACCGAGGACGACACCGCCGCTATCGAAAAGGGCCTCGCTCCCGGCGAGCTGGTGGTGGTGGATGGTGCCGACAAGCTGCGGGAAGGGGCGACGGTGGAGCTCCCGACCCAGGGCGCCGGCCAGAAGGAGGTCCCCCACCGGTCGGGAAAGGGCTCGGGAAAGGGCTCGAAACACCGGCGAGACAGTGAAGGGGCGAGTGCTGTCCAGTAAGGCGTCCCGTCCGGCGCTCCCGATGCTTTCCGACGGTATGGCAACCATCGGCGCCCATTTGTGACATGAACTGGAACTAGCATGAACCCTTCGCGCCTCTTCATCCTTCGCCCCGTCGCCACCTCGCTGCTGATGGTGGCGATCCTGCTTGCCGGCGTCGTTGCCTACCGGATGCTTCCGCTGTCGGCGCTGCCCCAGGTAGACTACCCGACGATCCAGGTGGTTACTCTTTATCCCGGCGCGAGCCCGGACGTGATGACTACCTCGGTCACCGCGCCCCTGGAGCGCCAATTCGGGCAGATGCCCGGACTCAACCAGATGTCGTCCAGCAGCTCGGGCGGAGCCTCGGTCATCACCCTCCAGTTCAGCCTGGAACTTGCACTGGACGTGGCCGAGCAGGAAGCGCAGGCGGCCATCAACGCGGCCGGGACTTTCCTCCCGACCGACCTTCCCGCCCCTCCGATCTACAGCAAGGTGAATCCCGCCGACGCGCCGATCCTCAGCCTGGCGCTCACCTCGAAGACCCTGCCCCTGTTCAAGGTGGAAGACCTGGCAGACACCAGGCTGGCACCCAGGATTTCCCAGCTCCTCGGCGTGGGCCTCGTCACCCTCAGCGGCGGCCAGCGGCCCTCGGTGCGCGTCCGCGCCAACCCCAAGGCCCTGGCCGCCTACGGGATGAGCCTGGACGATCTGCGCAACGCCATTGGCAACGCCAACGTCAACCAGGCCAAGGGCAGCTTCGACGGCCCGCAGCGCGCCTCAACCATCGATGCCAACGACCAGCTACGCTCCGGCGCGGAGTACGCGCATCTGGTAATCGCCTACCGCAAGGGCGCGCCCATTCTCCTGTCCGACGTAGCCGAAGTGGCGGATGACGCCGAGAACACGCGGCTGGCCGCCTGGCGCAACGAAGTGCCCGCCGTGATCCTGAACATCCAGCGCCAGCCGGGCGCCAACGTGATCGAGGTGGTGGACCGCATCAAGCGCCTGCTGCCCGAGCTCCAGGGGGCGCTTCCCGCGGCCGTGGACATGACCGTGCTCAGCGACCGGACCGTCACCATCCGCGCCTCGGTGAAGAACGTCCAGTTCGAGCTGCTGCTGGCCGTCGCCCAGGTGGTCATGGTGATCTTCCTTTTCCTCAGAAACCTCAGGACCACCTTCATCCCCAGCGTCGCCGTGCCGGTGTCCCTGGTGGGCACCTTCGGTGTCATGTATCTCGCCGGCTTCAGCATCAACAACCTCACCCTGATGGCGCTCACCATCGCCACCGGCTTCGTGGTGGACGACGCCATCGTGATGATCGAAAACATCACACGCTACATCGAGCAGGGCGAGCCGCCCCTCAAGGCAGCGCTAAAGGGCTCGAGGCAGATCGGCTTCACCATCATCTCCCTCACCTTCTCCCTGGTAGCGGTGCTGATCCCGCTGCTGTTCATGGGCGAAGTGGTGGGACGGCTGTTCCGGGAGTTTGCCATCACCCTGGCGGTCTCCATCCTGATCTCGGCAGTGGTGTCCCTCACGCTCACTCCCATGCTCTGCGCCAACCTCCTGCGCCACCGGCCGGAGGCCGAACAGGGACGGGTCTACCGTGTCACCGGGCAGTGGTTCGATGTCCTGATCGCGCGCTACGGCCGGGCCCTCACCTGGGTCCTGGACCGCCAGGGGACCACTCTGCTGGTGGCGGCGGCCACCCTCGTGTTCACCGTCCTGCTCTACATCTACATCCCCAAGGGCTTCTTCCCGGTGCAGGACACCGGCGTGATCCAGGGCATCTCCGAGGCCTCCCAGTCCGTGTCCTTTTCAGCCATGGCCGAGCGCCAGCAGGCCGTGGCCGGGGTCATCCTCCAGGATCCGGCGGTCGAACGCCTGTCGTCTTTCATCGGCGTGGACGGCACCAACCCCACCCTCAACAGCGGCCGGCTGCTCATCGACCTCAAACCCCGGGAAGAACGGGACGGCGCCCTGGAAGTGATCCGCCGCCTCCAGCTGAAGCTCGCCCACGTAGGGGGGATCACCCTCTACATGCAGCCCCTGCAGGACCTCACTATCGAGAGCCGGGTGAGCCGGACCCAGTACCAGTTCTCCATACAGGACACTGATCCCGGGGAGCTGGCCGAGTGGGTACCGCGGCTGGTAGAGCGCCTGTCTCGCCTGCCCCAGCTCGCCGATGTCACCAGCGACCTGCAGGACAAGGGACTTCAGGCCTTCGTGTCCATCGACCGGGACACCGCGGGCCGCCTGGGCATCACCCCGGCGGCCATCGACAACGCCCTCTATGACGCGTTCGGCCAGCGGCTGGTGTCCAGCATCTTCACCCAGGCGAACCAGTACCGGGTCGTGCTGGAGGTGGGGCCCGAGTTCCAGAAGGGACTCGGCGCCCTGAACGGCATCTACCTTACCTCGGCCAGCGGCACCCAGGTACCCCTTGGCGCAGTCGCCCACGTCACCGAGCGGTACGCTCCCCTGTCGGTCAACCACCTGAGCCAGTTCCCCGCCGCCACCCTCTCCTTCAATCTCGCACCCGGGGCCTCACTGGGCGATGCGGTCCAGGCCATCGAGACGGCCCAGAAGGAGATGAACGTGCCGCCAAGCGTGCAGACCAGCTTCCAGGGCGCAGCGCTGGCGTTCCGCGGGGCGCTCGCAAACGAAACGTTCCTCCTCCTGGCGGCCGTGGTCACCGTGTACATCGTGCTTGGGGTTCTCTATGAGAGCTACATCCATCCCATCACGATCCTCTCCACCCTGCCTTCGGCCGGGGTCGGGGCACTGCTCGCCCTGATGGTTTCGAAGAACGATCTCGGCATCGTCGCCATCATCGGCATCATCCTGCTGATCGGCATCGTGAAGAAGAACGCCATCATGATGATCGACTTCGCGCTGGACGCCGAGCGCAACGCGGGCAAGTCGCCTCGGGAGGCTATCTACGAGGCCTGTCTGCTGCGTTTCCGGCCCATCCTCATGACCACGATGTCGGCGTTGCTCTCAGCTCTGCCCCTGATGCTGGGAACCGGCATGGGCGCGGAGTTGCGTCAGCCCCTGGGCATCACCATGGTGGGCGGACTGCTCGTGAGCCAGGTGCTCACCCTGTTCACCACACCGGTGATCTACCTGGCATTGGGCCGCCTGGCGCGACAGTACGCGGCAGTGCGGGGCGTGCAGGACATGGGGGAGGAAGCATGAGCCTCTCCACCGTCTTCATCCGCCGCCCCGTCGCCACCACCCTGCTCACCCTGGGGCTGGCGCTGGCCGGCTTGTCTGCCTTTCCGCTGCTGCCCATCTCACCCCTGCCCCAGGTGGATTTTCCGACCATCTCGGTACAGGCCAACCTGCCCGGGGCCAGCCCCGAAACCATGGCAACCACGGTGGCGACACCGATGGAGCGCCAGCTCGGGCGCATCGCCGGGGTAACGGAGATGACCTCGTCGAGTGCTCTGGGGAAGACTCGCGTTACCCTCCAGTTCGACCTGGACCGGGACATCGACGGCGCGGCGCGAGACGTGCAGGCAGCCATCAACGCGGCCCGCGCGCAGCTACCCTCGATGCCGCACAACCCCACCTATCGCAAGGTCAACCCGGCCGACGCGCCGATCATGATCCTGGCGCTCACCTCGAACACCATGGAGCGCGGCCAGTTGTACGACGCGGCCTCCACCATCCTGGCGCAGAAGCTGTCGCAACTGACAGGCGTCGGTGAGGTTGACGTCGGAGGCAGCTCGTTGCCGGCTGTGCGGGCGGAACTGAACCCCACGGCGCTGAGCAAATATGGCATCGGACTGGAGGACGTGCGCATGGCGCTCGGGGCGGCCAACGCCAACCGGCCCAAGGGCTTCGTCGAGGAAGGCGAGCGGCAATGGCAGATCGGCGCCTCCGACCAGGCGAAAAAAGCGGCCGAGTATCTCCCCTTGGTGGTGGCCTTCCGCAATGGCGCGGCGGTGCGCCTGTCCGACGTGGCCGAGGTGGCCGACTCGGTGGAGGACCTGCGCAACGCAGGTCTTGCCAACGCCAAGCCCGCGGTGCTGTTGATCCTGTACCGGCAGCCCGGTTCCAACATCATCGAGACCGTGGACCGGGTGAACGCCCTGCTGCCCGTGCTGCGTGCCTCGATCCCCAGCGCGATCGACCTGGACGTCATGATGGACCGCACCCCCACCATTCGCGCCTCGCTCCGCGACGTGGAGCTCGCCCTGATGATCTCGGTGTCGCTGGTGATCCTGGTGGTGTTCCTTTTCCTGCGCAACGTGCGGGCAACCCTGATCCCGGCGGTGGCAGTGCCGGTGTCCCTGATCGGCACGTTCGGCGCCATGTACCTCGCCGGCTACAGCCTGGACAACGTGTCTCTGATGGCCCTCGTCATCGCCACCGGCTTCGTGGTGGACGACGCCATCGTGGTGCTCGAGAACATCTCGCGCCACATCGAGGCGGGGATGCCCACCTTCCGGGCCGCCGTGCGCGGGGCGCGGGAAGTCGGCTTCACCGTTCTCTCCATGAGCCTGTCCCTGATCGCGGTGTTCATCCCGATCCTGATGATGGGCGGCATCATCGGCCGCCTGTTTCGCGAGTTCGCCGTCTGCCTGTCCGTAGCGGTGTTGATCTCCCTGCTGCTGTCTCTCACCACGACCCCCATGATGTGCGCCAGGATGCTTGGCAGTCGCAAGCAACCGCAACCCGGGCGTCTGATGCGCGGCGCTGAACATGCCTTCTCCTGGCTGCTGGCGCACTACAGGACCAGCCTGGCCTGGGCCTTGCGCCATCCCCGCCTGATGATGACGCTGCTCGCCGCCACTGTGGGCCTGAACGTCTACCTCTACACGGTCGTGCCCAAAGGTTTCTTCCCTCAGCAGGATACCGGCCGGCTGGTGGGCCATGTCGTGGCGGACCAAGGCATCTCCTTCCAGGCGATGCGACAAAAGCTCGCCGACTTCATGGCGATCGTGCGCAGCGACCCGGCAGTCGAAAACGTGGAAGGTTTCACCGGCGGTGGACAGCGCAACTCGGGCTCCATGTTCGTCACCCTCAAGCCGCTTGCCGAGCGCAAGATGTCCGCCGATGAGGTGATCGCACGACTGCGGCACAAGCTCGCCCGGGAGCCGGGGGCGAGCCTCTACTTCCGCGCTGCGCAGGACATCCGCATGGGCGGCCGGCAAGCCAGCGCCCAGTACCAGTTCACCCTCCAGGCCGACGAGATGGGCGATCTGGTGACCTGGACGCCTCGCATCGAGCACGCCCTGAAAGCGCTGCCCGAGCTTGCCGACGTCAACACCGACCTGCAGAACAAGGGGCTGCAGACCAGCATCGTGATCGACCGGCCCACCGCGGCCCGCGTCGGACTCACCCCGCGCCTGATCGACGCCACGCTGTACGACGCTTTTGGCCAGCGCCAGGTTTCCACCATCTATTCCGAGCTCAATCAATACCATGTGGTGATGGAAGTGGCACCCGAACACTGGCAGCGGCCGAGCGCCCTGGAGCAGGCGCAAATGCAAAGCCCCGCCGGCCAGCAGGTACCCCTTACGGCGGTCGGCCGCTACGAGACGACCTCGACTTCGCTGGCGGTCAACCATCAGGGGCAGTTCGCAGCGAGCACTATTTCCTTCAACTTGCCGCCCGGCGTGTCCTTGGGCGATGCGGTGAAGGCCGTCAACGACACCATGGACCGCATCGGCGTGCCAAGCTCGGTCCACGGTAGCTTCCAGAGCACGGCCCGCGCTTTCCAGGCCTCCCTTGAAAGCCAGCCCTGGCTGATCCTGGCGGCGCTGGTTACCGTCTACGTCGTCCTGGGCGTCCTGTACGAGAGCTACGTCCACCCGCTCACTATCCTGTCCACCCTGCCGTCGGCCGGGGTGGGGGCGCTGCTCGCCCTGCTCGCTTTCAAGAGCGAATTCACCATCATGGCCCTGATCGGCGTGATCCTGCTGATCGGCATCGTCAAGAAGAACGCCATCATGATGGTGGACTTCGCCCTGGACGCGCAGCGCAGCCAGGGGCTGCGCCCCGAGGAGGCGATCTTCCAGGCCTGCCTGCTGCGCTTCCGGCCGATCATGATGACCACCCTGGTCGCCATGCTGGGCGCCCTGCCCCTGGCTCTAGGCGGCGGCGAAGGGGCGGAGCTGCGCCACCCTCTGGGGATATCCGTCGTCGGCGGGCTGATGGTGAGCCAGATGCTCACCCTCTACACCACGCCAGTCGTGTACCTCTATCTCGATCGCTTCCGTCTGTGGTGCCGCGGGATATGGAGCACACGCGGTTCAAGCGTTGCGCGCGAGGGATAAGGAGATTTGACCATGGTTCGCTGGACAAGAATTTTGCTGCTTGCCGTGCTGCCGGTGTTTTCCGCCTGCATGGTCGGCCCCGACTATGTGCGCCCGACAGTGGAAGCACCTGCCGCCTACAAGGAGGCCGCGGGCTGGAAAGTCGCCCAGCCCACGGACCACCTCACCCGCGGCCGATGGTGGGAGATCTTTGGCGATGCGCGGTTGAATGCGCTGGAAGCCCAGGTGGACATCTCCAACCTGAACATCCGCGTCGCGGAGGCCCAGTTCCGCCAGGCCCAGGCCATCGTGCAAGCATCGCGGGCAAGCTACTTCCCCCTCGTGACGGGGGACATCTCGGTGACTCGCAGCCGTTCCCCTGCGACGCCGACCAAGCGCTCCACCACCGTCACCGATCACAGACTCTCCCTCGATGCCTCCTGGGAGGCGGACGTGTGGGGCCGCGTGGGACGACAGGTGGAGGCGAGCCAGGCCAACGCCGAGGCTAGCGCAGCAGACCTGGAATCGGTACGCCTCAGCGCCCAGGCAGCCCTGGCCCAGGACTATTTCCTGCTGGGGACGGCAGACGCCCAAAAGGACTTGCTCGAGCGCACCGTGGCGGCGTACGAGCGCTCGTTCCAGTTCGTGCGCAACCAGTATGCAGCGGGCGTGGCAACGAAGGCAGACGTAGCCCAGGCGGAGACCCAACTCAAGACTGTCCAGGCCGAGGTGATCGACATCGACGTGCAGCGCGCCCAGCTGGAGCACGCTATCGCTTTGCTGGTGGGCAAGGCGCCGGCCGACGTTGCTGTCGAGCGGGCGCCCCTCCTCGCCAACCTGCCGGCGATCCCCTTCGGGGTGCCGTCGGCCCTGCTGGAGCGCCGCCCGGACATCGCCGGAGCGGAGCGGCGGGTGGCCGCAGCCAACGCCCAGATTGGTGCTGCCAAGGCCGCCTACTTTCCCGCCATCACCCTTTTGGGCTCCGCGGGCTACGACAGTATTGCCTTCGCCCGTTGGTTCACGGCCCCCAGCAGCTTCTGGGCTCTCGGTGGTGCCATCGCCCAGGTGATCTTCGACGGCGGCTTGCGGCGCGCCCTGAGCGACCAGGCGGTGGCGGCCCACGACGCCACGGTCGCCAGCTACCGCCAGACTGTCCTCGGCGCCTTCCAGGAGGTGGAGGACAATCTGGCGGCCGTGCGCCTCCTGGAACAGGAGGCGCGGGTCCAGGACGGCGCGGTGAAGGCCGCGCAAGAGTCGGTGGTGCTCACTGCCAATCAGTACAAGGCGGGCACGGTGAGTTACCTTAACGTGGTGATTGTGCAGGCCACGGCGCTGGCCAACGAGCGGTCCGCGGTGGATATCCAGGGGCGGCGCCTGACCGCGAGCGTGCTTCTGATCAAGGCGCTCGGCGGAGGTTGGAGCGAGCCCGGGCAGCAGAGCGAGACTGCCCGGGGCGCATTAGGCCAGAAAGCCATGTAGGCGCTGCCGCTCGCCTGCCTGGAGCCTGACGGGCGCGCAGCAGGCCGTCGCGCCGGCGCCGCGTTTGTGCCGCCCCGGTCCAACGCACAAGCTCGAAGCGGCCATCCTCATGTTCAAGAAGGCCGGTGCAGGATTCGCCCCAGTCACCGGTGTTGAGGCAGCGGAGGCCGCCCAGATCGTGGTCGGCAGCATGATCAATATGCCCGCACACCACGCCCTGTGCACCGTGCCGCCGGGCTTGCGCGAAGAGGCTTTCTTCAAACTGGCTGATGTAGCTGACTGCACGCTTGATCTCGTGCTTCGCCCAGGCGGAGCACGACCAGTGACCCAGACCCAGACTGCGGCGGACCACGTTCAGGGTGGCATTGAGGGCGGACAATCCGTGATACGTAACGTGGCCAAAAGCAGCCAGCCAGGGCATGTGCCGCAACACCGCGTCGAACTCGTCGCCGTGGGTGATCAGGTAACGCTGTCCGCCGGCGGTTTCGTGGACAGCGCGCAAAGCGATCTCGATCCCGCCGAAGCTGAATCCGGCGTACCTCCGTAGCAACCGGTCGTGGTTGCCCGGCACGTAGATGACGCGGGTGCCGTTGCGTGCCTTCGTCAGCAGTTCCGCCACGACGCCGCGATGTCGCTCGGACCAGGGCCGGTCCGACGTCAGACGCCGGGCTTCGATGATATCCCCGACCAGATAGATCGTGCTTGCCTCGTAGTGGCGCAGAAAATCAGTCAGCAGCTCCGCCTGGCAGCCCATCGTGCCGAGATGAAGATTGGAAAGGAACAGCGTTCTGACACGGACCTGTGCGGTCCTCGCCGACGTGGCCGCCGCCTCGCACGGCTGCACGCTGGTGGCATCATCCGTTTGACACGTCGTGCGACGAGCCGCACTGGTTGAGCCCGGCGAGCCGGATTTCTGCTGTGATGGCTCCTCGGCCTCGCAGGCGATCGATGCAGGACCGTCTGGTTCCCCACGCTCAATCGCGAAACCACAAGAATGCAAAAGTGTAAGTATTGCGCGTAGCTCACGCGCGCTGGTCCGCTGGACGGCGGGACGTTCGCCAACCCAAATCATACGGTTCTCCCGAAACGGCCCGTTAGCGCGTGATACCTGATCCCAAAAACGGCACCGACGCATCTGGGCGAATCGGCGATCCACCGGATCGCCTGTCGACAGCCTAGGTGGGCCACACTTAAGTCTTGCTTAACGATCCGGGGTCGCTCACGCCACTCCGGCAGATAAACCCCGATCATTTGCTGTTCAGACCTTAAGCTGTGACCGGCGGTCAGAAAGCGCAATTAGACGGCGGCGGGTACGTGCAATGTCGACCAGATGAGCTGCCCGCTTCAGCCTCGACGAAATCGCGGACCTGCTGAAACTGGAAGATGACGCGCTGCGATGAGGCGAGCAGTTTCGCTGAACACAAGCTCAGAGACATACAGGACAAGCTCACCGATCTCGGGCGCATGGAGGCCGTGCTGACCCAGCTTGTGCGCGCGTGTCATTCGCGCACGGACAACGTGTCATGTCCGCTGATTGCGTCGCTGCAGCGAGGCGAAGAACTACGCGACATCGATGCCTGGTAAGGGCTATCCGGTCTTAGCGTCCGACAAAGTCCGCTCTTGATGGATCCCCGAAACGCGTACGTACAGTTCCGATTCACTTGGTCCGTCACCGACCGGGCTGCATTTTCATCGCATAGCGACGGACATAAAAATATCGCGCGGACATAGGAATAATCCCGCTGCGATGACGTTTTAGTACCGTAGTGAGCAGACGGGCGGAGCGGTCAGTCCTCGAACCGCACTCGGGCCTTGACTTCATTGCCTCTTGCGACGACTACGACTCGTACGGCGACGTGAGCAACGCACGGATGTCAGCTAATGACGCATGTAGATGTCCGCGAAGACAGCATGTCGCTTTTTATTGCTGCGTCCAGACCTGAGCAATGAAGCGCGTGGCGCCGGCGTCTTGCATAGGGCGATCAGCCATGCGCGGATGCTCGGGTGATTTGCGGAGGACAACGTGATGATCTCTGCTCCACGCACCGCAATCTTCCTTGGTATGGTCGCGCTCGGCCTCGTTTGGAGCCCTGGTTACGCCAATTCGACGATAAAAATCACGCTCCTCGACAACGCGATCCAGCTTGATGCTAGTCGCGTCAAGGCGGGCACAATCACTTTCGAGGTAAGTAACGCATCGGACACCAACCTGACACATGAACTGGTCGTGCTAAAAACGGACCTGGCCGCCGGCAGACTGCCAGTTAATAGGGGACACGTGCCAGAGAGCCGGTTCAAAAAAATGGGAGAGGCGGAAGATATGGCCCCCGGCAAGAACAAGCGTTTGACGCTCAAGTTGACACCCGGTCGCTACGTACTGATGTGCAACAAGTCCGGCCATTACTCAATGGGCATGCATACATCGTTGGTCGTCACATCCTGACTGGCCTGGGTCAACCGTTCTTTAATCGGCCACGTTTCGCTTAGCCGCAATGGCGTCTATCCGTGCGCGCCGATCGTGTCCTCGGGCCGAATTGAAAGCGTGCCGAGACCGATGAAGTGCGCCACTAACTCGTTGACCTGATCGCGATAGATATCGAGGGGCCGACTGACCTGCGCAATGCGTCGAATGCACGGTCAGCTTCATCCGCGAGGTCTGGGCGACGCTCGAGGCGACAATCGACTGACGGCCGCGACCACGTCGCCAGAGACACGGGGGTGTACGGTCTTCATGGCGGTGGTTGCCGACTTGCCGGTGGCGTCGTGCAAGCTGGTCGCCGCGCGTGCCGGGGCGCGCGCACTCAACGCGCCGCTGCCGAACAAACTGTGACGTGATGGGTGGAATAACCGGGACAGCGCATTCGTTTAAGACTATCAACAGCGAATGCGCAGCGTGCGTCGCACGCTGGGGAGGTCTCAGCCATGAAGATGCGTTTCCCGGGCGCGCGTGCCGTCGCGCGCTGTGCGGCGGCCGTCGCGGTCGTCGCGCTAGGCAGCCTGGCCGCCTGTGGCGGCCATTCGGACGGCATCGTAGGCAGCCATTACAAGGCGACAGTGCTGGTTTCTGATGGCGCGGTGGCCGCGCCGCACACCGATCCCCACCTGAAGAACCCGTGGGGCATCGTATTCAATCCGACCGCTTTTGTCTGGGTCGCGGACAACGGCGCGCAAGTCGCCACGCTGTACGACGGCAACGGCGTCGCGCAGTCGCTGGTTGTCAGCATTCCGGCCGGCAGCAACGGGCCGGCGAATCCGACCGGCATCGTATTCAGCGGCACGCAGGACTTCATGATCACCGCAGGCGGCAAGACAGGTGCCGCCGCCTTCATTTTTGCGGGCGAGGGCGGCACAATCACCGCCTGGTCGCCCGCAGTCAGCCTGACCGCCGCCTTGACGGAGTTCGATGACGGCAACGGCGGTGCGGTTTACAAGGGGCTGGCACTGGCAAACAACGGCACGGCCAGTTTCCTGTACGCGGCGGACTTCCACAACAACAAAGTCGACATGTTCGACAGGACGTTCAAGCGCGTCACACCGGCGGGCGCATTCACGGATCCGGCGTTGCCGGCCGGGTTCGCGCCCTTCGGGATCCAGGCGTTCGGCTCGAAGATCTTCGTCACCTACGCGAAACAGGACGCGAACGCGCACGACGACGTGAAAGGCGCGGGCCTGGGCCTGGTCAACGTATTCGATCTGAGCGGCCAGATGCTGCAGCGCTTTGCGACGGGCGGGCCGCTGAACGCACCGTGGGGCATCGCTCAGGCGCCACCGAACTTCGGCCCATTCAGCAACGACGTGCTGATCGGCAATTTCGGCGACGGCACGATCAACGCGTACGAGCGGAACAGTGGCAATCTCCACGGGCAACTGAGACAGAAGAACGGCTCGCCGATCGTGGAGGATGGAATCTGGGGACTCGCGTTCGGCAACGGGATCAACGCGCAGCCGGTGAATACGCTGTTCTTTGCCGCCGGCCCGAATGACGAGGCTGACGGCGTGTTCGGCCGGATCGACCTGCAGTAACAGGAGAACTGGGCCAGCGCCTTTGAAAAGCCGGAGCGAATGTGGCGACTGTCAGAAGAAAACCTCTTTCAGCGGCCGATATGACCCGTTGCCGGGTCGCATATTCCGTCGAGCTGGCGCGGGGTAGCTCCTACATCTGCAGTACGCAGTCGGCCGCCTCGCACAGGACAGCGGTTGACGAAACCATCGAGGAGTTTGTGACGCTGCAGGGCACGCAGGATTTGCCCGCGTTCATTGAACTCCTCGCCTGCCGCCTCGAAGAAAAGGGGAAGCCGAAATCAGCGTCCGCGGTTCGCCAGTGGGCGCACATCGCGCGCAGATGGCAGTTAGGGGAAGGTCTATAGCGATCGTTTTCGTACGTGAGTATGCAGCGATGGTGCAGGCGACTGTTGATCAGCGCAGCTCAGGAGCCCTTCGCAAGAACACGATCTCCGTGCGTGACGTGCCCTACGTTGTGATCACCACGAGTACAAATCCACCGCAGCTACGGCTGCATGAACGACGATCAGCCACTCTGGGCGTGGCGAGCAAATAATTACTTGTAACTTACGCTACATAGATGTAGCTTAAGTTACATGAATACTTTAACTACCTGGTCATTGCTCGTCCTGACGTTTCCCACCGAGAACGCCACCGCGCGCATGCGGGCGTGGCGGGCGTTGAAAGCGAAGGGATGCGCCGTGCTGCGTGACGGCATCTACCTGTTGCCGCATACCGCGGAGCGTGAGGACATGCTGCGCGAACTTGCCGGCAGCATCGACGAAGCCGGCGGCACTGCGCATCTGTTGCGGGCGCAAAGCATGGACGCATCGCAGGAAGCGGACTTTCGCGCACTGTTCGATCGGAACGACGACTACGCAACATTTCTCGCGTCCCTCGGCGCCGCGCGGAAAACGTTGGGAGGCCTCCCGCCGGCTGAAGTCACCCGGTTGTTGCGCCGCCTGGGCAAGGACTATGACGCGATCCGTATGATCGACTACTTTCCTGGCGCGGCGTCGACCAACGCGGAGGTTGCCTGGGAAGATTTTCTGGCCCTCGCGGATACCGTACTGTCGCCTGGCGAGCCGCACGCGGACGAGCGGGTCATTCGGCCCCTACGGCGCGACGACTATCAGGCCCGGACGTGGGCGACCCGGCAACGGCTATGGGTTGATCGCGTCGCGAGCGCCTGGCTGATCCGCCGCTTCATCGATCCGCAGGCACGCTTCCTCTGGCTGGCTTCGCCGGATGCCTGCCCGCCCGACGTGCTCGGATTCGATTTCGACGGTGCCGCCTTTACGCATGTGGGCGATCGCGTGACGTTCGAGGTATTGCTCGCCAGCTTCGGCCTCGATGAGGATGCGGGCCTCCTTCGGCTTGGCGAACTGGTCCACGTACTCGATGTCGGCGGCGCACCGGTGCCCGAGGCGATCGGCTTCGAAGCGGTGATGGCCGGCGCACGTCAACGCGCGTCGGACGACGATCAATTGCTCGATGAAATGGGTCGCGTGCTTGATTCGCTGCACGCGCACTTTGTGGCGAGCACAAAAACCAACGCCGGGGGGCGCCCGTGACCACCACCACTACGGCCGCGCCGGGCTATACGCTTGGCCAGTTGATTCTTTACATGCTGCGCCTCGGCACCTTCGGGTTTGGCGGCCCGGTGGCGCTGGTCGGCTACATGCACCGCGACCTGGTCGAGCGCCGGGGCTGGATCAGCGAAGCGGACTACAAGGAGGGGCTGGCGCTGGCTCAAATGATGCCGGGGCCGCTCGCCGCACAGCTCGGCATTTACCTCGGCTACGTCCACTACCGCGTCGTCGGTGCGACGCTGGCCGGTCTCGCCTTCGTCCTGCCTTCGTTCCTGATGGTCGTCGCGCTGGGCTGGGCCTACGCCCGGTTCGGCGGCCTCTCCTGGATGCAGGCGGTGTTCTATGGCGTGGGCGCCGCGGTGGTCGGAATCATCGCGATGAGCGCGTACAAGCTGACCACGAAGACCATCGGCACGAACAGGCTCCTGTGGGCGATCTACCTGACGCTCGCGGTCGTGACCGTTGTCACCGAATCCGAAATCGCGTGGCTGTTTATCGCGGGCGGCCTGCTCAACTGGTTCTGGCGGGCGCCGCCGAAATGGCTGCACAAGGGCGGACTGAATGCGCTCGCAGTGACGCAGGCGCCGGGCATGAGCGGCGTCCTGAGCGGGCTTGATCTGTCATTGCTCGGCCAGATCGCCCTTTTTTTCACCAAGGCGGGCGCGTTCGTGTTCGGCTCGGGACTCGCGATCGTGCCGTTCCTCTACGGTGGCGTCGTGACTGAACATCACTGGCTCAACGACAAGCAGTTCGTCGATGCAGTCGCCGTCGCGATGATCACGCCGGGGCCGGTCGTCATCACGGTCGGGTTCATCGGTTATCTGGTCGCGGGATTCGGCGGCGCCTGCGTTGCCGCACTCGGGACCTTCCTGCCCTGCTACCTGTTCACGGTGCTGCCCGCGCCGTACTTCAAGAAGTACGGCAAGCTGCCCGCCGTCAAGGCGTTCGTCGACGGCATCACGGCGGCCGCCGTGGGCGCCATCACCGGCTCGGTGATCGTCATCGCGCGGCGCTCCATCGTTGACTGGCTGACCGTTGTGCTCGCGCTCGCGACGGTCCTGCTGCTGTGGCGCTTCAGGAAGCTGCAGGAGCCGGTGATTGTCGCAGGTGCAGCACTCATCGGGTTGGTGGCCCATTCACTGATCCACCATTGATCTTGTTCAAGGAGGAGATGCTCATGACCTGCCAGATGAAGCCATTGGCCTGCGATCCCGCCAGGCTCACAGGCTTGTCAGAGAAGCTGATCGTCAGTCACTACGAGAACAACTACGGCAGCGCCGTCAAACGCCTGAACGCGATCACCGCAGTGTCGGCGAGATCGAAAAGCAGACCGCTAAAGGCGCAACGCGCTACGCCGTCACGCTCGGTTCTGGCAACCAGAAGCAGGAGCTGCTCATCGACGAAGGCGGCAAGATGATTGCCGCCGACACGGGTAAAGAAGACGACGATTGAACGCCGTTGATGCCGACTCACACATCACGCGGCCACGCGGCTACACGGCTACACGGCTACACGGCTACACGGAGAAAGATCATGAAATGGATCACCCGAGAACGTCCCAAGGTCGATCGGATCGCCTGTCCCTGGCTGATCGTCAATTTCATCGACAGGGACGCCGAGTTCCTTTACGTGTCTCGCGATGACGTGCGTCGGGTGGCGCACGAGACCGGTGCAATCCCGTATGACGTGCCGGACGTCGAACTGGGGCACCACGGCGAGCTGTGCAGTTTCGACGCATTCCTGCATAAGTACCAGCTGAGCGATCCCGCGTTGCTGAAACTCGCGCGGATTGTGCGCGGGGCGGACACCAGCCGCCTCGACCTCGCTCCTGAATCGAGCGGCCTCTACGCAATTTCTGTCGGGCTGTCGCGCCATTTTGCCGACGATCACGAACAGCTGCGGTATGGCATGGTCGTCTACGACGCACTGTATGCGTGGTGTCAGGGCGATGCGCGCACCTAGGGACGCAGCGGCTTCAATCCCACGTCGCGGCGCGGTGTCGCGCCTGGTGCTGCCCGCCGGTGCGGACGCGAGCGCGTTGCCGTTGCTCATCGGCCGCGGGTTGCGCGGTTTCTGCGACGGATTTATCGCCGTGCTGTTGCCGGCGTACCTGCTCGCGCTCGGTTTCAGCCAGCTGGACGTGGGTTTGGTCAGCAGCGCCACGCTGATCGGCTCGGCCCTCGCGACCATCCTGGTCGGTATCGTCGCCCATCGTTATCCCCTGCGTCGCATGCTCGCATTGGCGGCAAGCCTGATGGCCGCGACCGGGTTCGGTTTCGCCGGCCTGTCTTCTCTTTGGCCGCTGCTGATCGTTGCGTTCGTCGGGACGCTCAATCCGAGTTCAGGGGACGTCAGCCTGTTCCTCCCGCTCGAACAGGCACGCCTCGCCGAATCGGCCGGCACCGGTACCCGCACTGCTCTATTCGCGCGCTACAGTCTGGTCGGCGCGCTGTCTGCAGCGGTGGGTGCGCTAGTGGCAGCTTTCCCGGACTGGCTCATCGCGCATGGGGGGCTGTCACGGCTCGCGGCACTGCGTGCGATGTTCATCGTCTACGCGCTCGTCGGTGCCGCGCTCTTGTTGCTCTATCGCAGGTTGCCCGAGCGCTCGTCGTCCGCCGGATCACGCGGCGTGCCGCTGGGCCCGTCGCGCGGGATCGTCACTCGCCTCGCGCTGCTCTTCAGCGTGGACGCGTTTGCCGGCGGCCTGCTCGTGAACTCGTTGCTGGCACTGTGGCTGATGCAGCGCTTCGGCCTTTCGCTCGGTGCAGCGGGTCAGTTTTTCTTCTGGGCGGGCCTGTTGAGCGCAGGCTCACAACTCGCCGCAGTGCCGCTGGCTCGCAAGATCGGCTTGCTGAACACGATGGTGTTCACCCATATCCCGGCCAGCCTCTGCCTGATCGCTGCTGCGTTCGCCCCTTCGTTGGCGCTGACCCTGGCATTGTTGCTCGCACGCAGTGCGCTGTCGCAAATGGATGTGCCCACCCGGACCGCCTACGTGATGGCGGTCGTGACGCCGCCCGAGCGTCCGGCCGCGGCAAGTTTCACGGCGGTACCGCGAAGCCTGGCGGCAGCGCTCGCGCCCACGCTCGCCGGCGCGCTGCTGGCTGTCGGCTGGATTGGCGTGCCGCTTGTCGCCTGTGGGCTGCTCAAGATTGGCTATGACCTCGCGCTGCTGGGGGCATTCCGACGGGTGAAACCCACTGATTGAAATTCGCATCCCGGCGACGATCCATCAGCATATGACACAAGAACAGCCGCGCATCCTGTTCCTGCATTACTGGGGCAAAGGCCGGGCCGTCGACCTCGCGAAGGGCGTCAAGAGCGCCCTCGATGCGCAAGCGGGCGTCCGTCGATAGCGCTACCGCGACGCAAGTCTGGCAGCAGTCTGCGATCGCCGACGGTAGGCGTAACGGAGCACACGTGTCATGAACGCACTTCACACCCGGCCTTCTGCTCGCTGGCTGGTCCTTGTCGCGTGCGCTATCGCGGTCGCGCTGGGGTCCTTTGTGTTCGCAGCGTCAGGTGCGGACGACGGCTCCGATATAGCCGGCCTGCCGTTGAAACGAGTCGCCGACGTGCCGCTGGGCGGACGGCCGACGCGGCTCGACTACGCAAGCGTCGATCCCGATCGCCACCTCCTGTTTATCGCCCATCTGGGCGACAGCGAGATTGTCGTATTCGACACGCGGGCTACGCGTGTGATCGCCCGGATTCCGAACGTGGCCTCCGTGCACGGCGTACTGGCGATTCCCGAGCTGGCACGCGTGTATGCGTCAGCCACCGGCTCGAATGAAATCGTCGCGATCGATGAAACCACGCTGAACATCACCGCACGCATGCCTGGCGGCGTTTACCCGGACGGCATGGCTTACGCGCCGGATGCGCACAAGCTCTATGTTTCCGATGAAACGGGTGAGACTGAGACGGTGATCGACGTTCGCTCGAACACCCGGATCGCGACGATTCCGCTCGGTGGCGAAATCGGCAATACGCAATACGATCCGGTTTCCCGGCACATTTTTGTGAACGTGCAATCGAGACGGCAACTGATCGAGATCGACCCTGCCACCGACCGGGTCATCACGCGGACGGACCTGCCGGGTGCACGGGGTAACCACGGCCTGTTGATCGAGCCGCAGCAACGGCTCGCTTTCATCGCGTGCGAAGGCAATGACAAGCTGCTGGTGCTCGACATGCGGACGATGCATATCACCTCGTCGTTCGATGTCGGCAAGGATCCGGATGTGCTCGCCTTTGACCCGCAACAGCACCTGCTTTACGTCGCCGGAGAGGCGGGAATCGTCTCCATGTTCGAAGCCGACGCAGGCAAGGTGTCGAAGATCGGCGACGGCCACGTCGGTCCCAATGCGCATGTCGTCGCGGTGGATAGCGCGACGCACCGCGCCTATTTCCCGCTCAAGGATGTTCGGGGGCGAACGATATTGCGCATCATGCAACCTGAAGGCTGAAGCCATCGCGGTGCGGTCAGGCGCACAGGACGGTCGGCTTCGATATCGCCTGAAGCGCATCTCCGTCGCAAGTGTCGCAGCGGCGAAGCCGAGCTTTTTATGCCAACCGCTTACACCACGCCCACGTATTCGCCTCGGGCCGGATAGTCGTTCTTGATGATGAAATCAAGCGCCTGGAGCAGCTCGCTGAAGTTCGGCCGCACGAAAGGCATCGATTGCACTGAGAGATAGTAGATCGACCGGTCCGGTCTGACGAGGAACACTCCGGGCTCCGAGAACAACGGGGGTTCTTCGATGCCGATCGAGGTCTTGCCGCGCGAGGCGGAGATATAGAGGCCCCATTTGCGCGCCTCGGCCAACGGCAGCCCATAGCCGACGCGCAGGTTTCCGGCCGCAATCTTTTCCCCCATCTGGCGCGCGCGTTCCTGATTATCCGAGCTGATGGCGATGGTCGTGACGCCACGCTCGGCGAAGGCCGGTGTCAGACGTTCGAGTTCCTTGAGATACGTTGCGCAGATCGGACAATGCAGGCCGCGATAAAAGCAGATGAGCGTCATGCGGGCTGGCATGTCAAGTGCGAGACTGAAGCGCCCATGGTCAAGCGTCTCGACGATCAGTTCGGGGGCTGTCTGACGGGGAACAGGCATGATTTGCTTCCTTTCATGTGATTGCTGAAGAAGGACGGAAATGGTTGACGCGCACATTGAACTTTCCCATACTTTGTAACATGAAACGTCCAAATAGCATGATCGAAAGTCCATTCACTCCAGCAAAATGCGACCGTCTATCAGCCTTCTTCAAGGCTTTCGACTTTTCGGTCCATCCGGTCGCGCCGGCTGCGCCGCACGGCGATGCGAAGCTGGTCGTCCTTGCCGGCCCTCACCGGCAGCCGCTGCAGCTCGTCTTTTACGCACGCGGGCAGGCAACGCGCGAGTCGGAAGACGACGTCCTGGTCGCGGTCTCAATCAGCTTCGGCGGCCCGGCAAATCCGCTCGTCACCGCCCTGCCGGATCGATTGACGTTGACCCTCGACGAGTCATCGACATTGCGCGCCATCGCCGACGCCTTTGTGGAAGAGACGTTGGACACACGCTGCGGTCGCGACGCAGCGCTCAGCCGTTTGTGTGAGGTGATTGTGCTGATGATCTTGCGGAATGCGATCGACGCCGGGACAACGGCGCCGGGACTGCTCGCCGGACTTTCCCATCCGGCGCTTCATCGGGCGTTGGTCGCGATGCATGATGCGCCCGCGCGAGCCTGGCGCATCGACGACCTGGCCTCGCTCGCCGGGATGTCGCGCAGCCGGTTCATGGCGCTGTTCCGCGACACCGTGGGCACGACGCCCGGCGCATATCTCACTGGCTGGCGTCTGATGCTCGCCCGGCGGGCGTTGGAGGAAGGCGGCCGCGTCAAACCCACTGCGCTGCGGGTCGGTTTCGGTAGCGCCGCTGCATTCTCGCGTGCGTATTCGCGCCAGTTCGGCCACGCGCCAGTGGCAGCACGCCGGCACTAGAGACATTGCCGCCTGCCATCATCAGACCACCCAGCGCAGCCTCCGCGATCAATACAGTTATCGTTTTCACAGCCGCTGCTTGCCGAGCCCTCGTGCCGCGCCCGCACGGCCGGGCATTTCGCCGAGCCAAATGAACAGAACACACAGCAATCACCGGGATTCGGACGCAGCAACGCCTTGCAGTTCTCACACTCGTAAAAGAACTGGCACGCATCCACTGGCATCGTCTCTCGCCTGGCAAAGCCGCAGCGCGGGCACGTCAGGACAGACTCCAAAACGGCTTCGCTCGTCATGCCACTCACCTTTGCACCGTGGACGGATAGCCGGCGTCGGTCGTCGCCCTGATGAGCGCTGCAGCATTGGTCTTATCCGGCGCGATGCTCACGGTTGCGGTTTTCCTGTCGAAGTCGATCTTCACGCCCTTCACACCGGGTACACGACCCAGCGCCGCCTTGACCGTGATCGGACATAGCGTACACGTCATGTTTTGCACGTCCAGCACGACGGTCTGTGTGCCGGCTGCGAATACCGCGAGCGGTACCCAAAGCAATACGGCTATCAGCAATTTACGCATGGCGGCTCCCCTCAATAGAAAAGCGGCGCGAGCCATGGCACAGCCAGCAGCGCGATCAGCAGCACGCTAACAATCCAGAACACGAGCCGTTGCCGCCTGACGACAGGCGGCGCTGCACAAGCAGTACCCGGCGCGCAACGTCGCGGGACGAGATAGAGCGTGCGAAAGGCAAGACCCAGAAACAGGAACACCAGGCCGATAAAGATCGGACGATACGGCGTGAACGCGGCCAGATTGCCGACCCATGCGCCGCCGATGCCGAGCGCCAGCAGTACCAGCGGGCCAACGCAGCATATCGACGCACCGACACCGGCCAGTACGCCGGCGACAAGCGAGCTTTTCGCGCTGAACTGCGGCATTCCGAATACTCCGAACCTGTTGTCTCACACATACTCTAAACTCCGTACTATGGTACGGAATCAAGGGGTTCATATGAATCTGGAATTGACAATCGGCAAACTGGCGCAACAGGCGGGCGTGAACGTCGAGACAATCCGCTACTACCAGCGCCGGGGCCTGCTCGATGAGCCCCCCAAGCCACCAGGCGGGCATCGCCGTTATCCTGGCGCGATCGCAAAGCGGGTACGCTTCGTCAAGCGCGCGCAGGCGCTGGGTTTTACACTCGATGAAGTGACTGGGCTGCTGCGACTGGGTGACGCCCATGCGTGTGCTGAAACGCGCGATCTCGCGGTGCGAAAACTGGCACTGATCGAGCGCAAGCTGGCAGATCTTGCCGCCATGCGCGAGGCGCTGAGAGGGTTGGTTCACCAATGCGACCACGGCAGCGCCGCGGGCGCATGTCCGATCATTCAGGTGCTCGAGCGCGACTGACTTCCGAGGCGTCCCTGAGGACAACCTGTGCGATGCATCAAGACGATTCACATTTGGCGTCGTTGATGGCTGCGGCCCAGCGTGGCGATCAGGCAGGCTACACGCGCCTGCTGCACGAGATCACGCCGATCCTGCGTCGCCTCGCCAGGCAAGGGTGGCCAGCGGGCAGCGCTGCCGACATCGAGGACGCGGTGCAGGACACGCTGCTGACCATTCACGTGATCCGTCATACCTATGATCCGGCTCGCCCGATCATGCCGTGGCTGATGGCGATCCTGCGGCGCCGCCTCGTGGACAGCGTGAGGCGGCGCTCGCGGACGAACCGCAGAGAACTCGTGGTTGACATGCTCGACGTAACCTTTCCGGTCGAGCCGGCGAATGATGAGTATGAGACCCCGGTGGATAAGGACACGCTAAGAAAGGCCATCGCCGCACTGCCATCCGGCCAGCGACAGGCGATCGAACTGCTCAAGCAGAGGGAAATGTCGCTCAAGGAAGCGTCGGCGGCGACCGGGATGAGCATTGCGGCACTCAAGGTGGCGACACATCGGGCGTTGAAAACGCTTCGCGATCTACTGCTGGTGACGAAGTGACATGAATACCGATGATCTCATCGACTCGCTCGCCGCCGACCTGAAGCCGGTCCGACGCCTGCTGTCCCCCGCCTGGCGCCTGCTCCGCTGGCTCGCGGTGTCGGTCCCGGTCACGGCCCTCATGGTGATCGCGATGCGACTCCGCCCCGATCTCCAGGCGAAGCTGGCCGATCCGGTTTTCCTGACGCAGGAACTGGCATCGCTGGCCACGGCGTTAATGGCCGGGTGGGCCGCTCTCGTCACGTGCGTTCCGGGCGAACCGCGCTGGAAGCTGTGGGCACCCGTGGCCCCGCTTGCCCTCTGGATGGCGACCCTGGGTCGTCAGTGCTGGGACGAGTGGGTGCACCTGGGAGTGAGCGGGATGGGGTTTCATTCCGACCTCATGTGCGTGCCGGCCATTGCGATGACCGGCGCTGTCCCGGCCCTGGCGATGGTGCTTGCTATCCGGCGTGGCGCGCGTCTGCGCGCGCCCTTTGCGGTGTTGTGGGGCAGCCTGGCTGCTGCGGCGTTCGCCAACGTGGCGCTGCGGCTCTTTCATACGGAAGACGCCGCGTTGATGGTGATCGTCTGGCAATTCGGCAGCGTGCTGCTGTTCATGACGACGCTCACGCTGTGCCGGCGCTATCTGGTGCCGCCGCGGACGGTGCGCGCCTTTCGTTGATCAGGCCCATTCCGGCTTATGCGCGACGCCCGGCCCGATCCCGCCGTCGGGTGGGGGGTTGAGTTTTTCGACGCCGCGGCGAGCGGGTTCATCGTGCAGCAGCCGCCCCGCAGCAGCTACCTCGATGAGTTCGGCGGCGATTTCGCCGGCTTGCGCTGACACGATGCTCAATGAACGGAACCCGAGCGATGATGCCGATTGAGAACACCGAAGACCGCTTCGGAGCGGTCGCGATCCTGCTCCACTGGTCCATGGCGGTTCTTGTCATTGGACTTGCGGCATTGGGTCTTTACATGGTCACGCTTCCCGATGTCGGGTTCGATACGAAAAAGATCGTGCTGATTCTCTACCACAAGGAGATCGGCTTGTCGGTACTCGTTCTACTCGTAGTGCGGTTGGCCTGGCGTTTAACCCAGATACTGCCGCAACTGGTTGCACACCTGCCTGCCTGGCAAAAAATCGCGGCCCGATTCGTCCATCTTTCCTTTTACGCACTGATGTTCGCGTTGCCGGTGACGGGTTGGCTGATGTCTTCCGCCGCTGGCATCCCGGTATCGTTTTTCGGGCTCTTCACGCTGCCTGATTTCCTTGCTCGCGACGACTATCTGTTTCAGCGACTCATCGACATCCACAAATGGTTGGGCTACGTGCTCATCGTTCTCATATTCGTTCATGTGGGCGCGGCGCTGTTGCATCATTTCGTATTCAAGGACGACACCTTACGCAGAATGCTGCCTTAATGTGCTTTCTCGATTACGAACCTCGCGAGTTCCCGCAATAGTTTTGCCATAGCCTCATTGGCCGCCGCAACTCCTGCGGCAGCGTTCCCCTCCCGCATGGGTTCCCGCACCGACAATTCTCTCGTCGCAATCACCTGGTTCACTGCCTCGCGGCTCAGAGAGACGCGCATCGCAATCTGTAGCGTCGCGGGCTCCGAAGTGAAATCCTGCTCGAGCGTCAGGATTTCGGTGCGAAGCGCGAAAGTGTGGCGGCCGAAATGAGGGGGCGACAGAACCTCGCTGAAATAGTGCGTGTGTCGAAGCGTCTCTACGATCAAAGGCTGAATCATCTGCGCGGGTGTTTCCGCCCATTCATTCTGACTGAAATACGCGACCTGATACGCCTGGGTCGTATACGCCATCTGCGTTGTGGCGTAGATCGGCTCGGCCTCGGGGACCAGGACCAACAGGGTCGCGGAGTGCGTCTGTTCGCTGGGCAGATCGAGCGGGATACTGTTCAGCACATATTTTTTCGTATCAATCCTGACCGGCGAGAAGAGAGTGCAGCCCGACAACGAGACGACGCATAGCACGATGAAAGCCGCCCTGCCCATATCGATTTTCATTTCCGCTCGCCCGGCCCCGGTGGCGGCGGTACCGCACCGCGAATCACGATTGACGGGTCTCGATTGATCCTGGTCACTACGTCATTGACGGAACTGGACAGATTGTCAAGGTTGGAAAGCGCCTTGTGCGTTTCCGGCAAGATCTGCATCTGGAGCGCTGTCACGGTGTCATGGCTCGATTCCAGCAGCGGCTCAAAACGATGACTGGCACGCTCCGTGTTAGCAACGATAGCGTTCAGCTTCCCGGTATTGTCCGCCAGTACTTTGGTTACCTGCTGCAAGTTGTCGGCTGATTGCTTCAGCGAAGCTACGGTCGTCTTGTCGAGTATTGATTCCAGCAGTTCCGTGACGACCTGAAAATTTTTATTTACCTGATTCATCGCCGTATCGAGTGTCACGGCTCTCGAAGGTGTCGTCGGTATGATCGGATAAGGCTCGCCTGGTCGTGTGGTCAGTGGGCGGGAATCGCTGCCGACGTCTTCGAGAGAAATATAAACGTAGCCAGTAAATCCCCGTGCCGCAAGGCCTCGGGATGTGATCGTCGCTACACTCGCCGAAGTAACCGGCGCGGTCCTGTCGATACTCAACACGATGCCCACTGAATGCGGGTTGACCAGCCTGACGCTTTTCACCTTTCCCACATCGACGCCGTGGAATTCGACCGGAGCATCGGCAATGAGACCGGAGACCGACTCCTGGGTATAGATCTGATAGGTCGCGTATTGGCTTACGGAAAAGAAATACCAGCCTGCCCCAGCGACAGTCGAGACAAGCAGGAACGCCGCGAACGCGAGTCTCGCTTTCGTGTTGATATCGTTTTTCATCGTGCATCGCCTCCATGGCCACCCTGACTCCACCAGACGTAGGCCTGGGGCCGGTGCCGACCTGATCCGCGATGACCGACTGGCCAGTGCCGCCCAACTCACCGGTTCGGATCCGGCCGGACCAGGGCCGTCCAGACATCTGGCGTAAGTATGCTTCCGAAGCCTGACGGCATCTAGTTTGCGACGCGTCCGTAGTGGTTAATATCCACCACCACTGCTGCTACTGCTGGCGCCACTGCTCGACGCCGCACTGCCGCCATGCGTGCTCGCGTCTGATGGGCATCCCGTTAAGGTGACCGACAAAACCATGAGGAATGCTGCTAATAGTCTGGTTGTTTTCATCTTGATCTCCGGTGGACGCGACTAGCGCTCATTGCCCAACTACGGGCCTTGCCATGTGTCATATGCCCTCAAAGCGGTCATCATTCGTGTCGACGGCTTCTTGTCCAAGGCTAGACGGAACAGAGGTGCCGCTCGTTTGCTCGCGGGCGTTTTCCGTCGCTGCTTTCGATGAAACTCCTCGGTGTGGCCGCCTTTGCCAAATCCGTCCGCCAGCGCTTCAGCGCGGTGTGTGTGGCGGACGCCGTCGCACGAACTTCTCCAGACACGGCGTCCGGGTCGAAAACGTGAGGGTTCTCGCCGTCTTCGTCGATCCATTTTCCGGCCTTCCGCCCTCGGCGTTCCCGTCAAACGCCGTAGCAACAAGACCCGTACCGCGGGCAGCAAGATCGACGTCCCCGGTGTCTTGCTCCTCCTTGGCCAGCGACCAATCCATAGATAGGGAAATGTGTGGCGCATCGCGCGATCACGACAGGTAAACGTCCCGTGGCACCGCTCTATTCCATTCGGGGCGGGTGAACGGTTGGCGTGATGGAACCGACCTTGATTTCGCCACGAGGCCGTAACTTTTCCTCTGGTTCATGCCGTAACCGGCGCGGTCGCGTTCGCCTCCCGCATCCGCGCGGTCCGCAACGTCCTTGACCGTCGCGTTTAACTGGCGCTCGAACCGCCTGAATCCAGGTGACCATGTCCGCTTGCACATTAAAGCGTCATCGTGCCAATGATCTGTGTCGGTGTGCCGTGCGCGGAGACACGGGTTCGTGCGTGCCTGCGCAGATGTATACCCATCGCAGGCGCGGCCATGCCGCTGCAACGGTCTGTGGCTTGGCCCGCTGTCGCCGCCCGTGTAAGTGCGTACGCTGGTCGTTGGCATTGCACGAAACGTGTGCGTGCAGATCCGATGCAGCGGGATACGTCATGGTCCGGCATGCATCTATCACTGGATAGCGGCCGACATAAAACTAGCCGTAAAAACTGGAATAAATACGCTGGACTGGACGTTTTTATATCGTAGTCGGCAGGTGGGTTGCATGATCAGCGCTCGACGCGTATTCGAGCATGAAATTCATCTTCCTGCGTGTCGACTATTACTCAGACGGCGGTCTGAGCAACGCCCCAATGTCGGGTATTGACATCATGTTGATGCTGATCGATGGCACGTCGCTTCCCGGCGCCGCGTCTGGACCCTGGCAATGAAACGCCCGCCCCTGGCATCATGCATAGAGCGATCGGCGACACGAATGATGCTAGCGGCGATCTGTGGAGGAAAACGTCATGATCTCCAGTTCACGTACTGTGGTATTCCTTGGCATGGTCGCACTCGGTCTCGTGTGCAGCCCTGGTTACGCAAATGAGACGATAAAAGCCACGTTGCTCAAGAACAACACGATCCAGCTTGATACGAGTCGCGTAAAGGCAGGCTCAGTCACGTTCGAGGTAAGCAACGCACCGGACACCGGTCTGACACATGAACTGGTGGTCCTCAAAACGGACCTGGCTGCCGATAAGCTGCCAGTTAAATACGGGCAAGTGCCAGAGAGCCAGTTCAAGAAAATGGGAGAGGTAGAGGACATAGCGCCTGGCGCGAGCAAACATATGACGCTCAAGTTGACACCGGGCCGCTACGTTCTATTCTGCAACAAGCCTGGCCATTACTCGATGGGCTTGCATACGTCTTTGCTCGTCTTGCCCTGACGGGCTCGGGTTATGTGTGGGTGGCACGCAGCGATGAGTGCCGGGGTGGCAGGCAGTGCGAACGATGGCCGCACTTCGCGGCACGCGAACTAACATGTGAGCCAGGTCCCATGGACACGCATCGAAGAACATTTCCGCTGAAGCATCACCGTTCACCGGAGTTGCCAGACTTTGCCAGACTATATATGGAGGGATGAGGTGCGTCGGTCAGCACTTCGTTCTGACGATAGTGTGGCCAGCAAGCTGACGTCGCGAAGACTGGGCGCTATGCCACGAGAGCGGCGCGATGAGCCGCCGACATGCACGTGCCACGCGACACCATCCCGCTACTTGCCCGCGCGAAATCCATATCGCCGCAACGAATCTTGCCTATAGTGAGACAGTGTCCTCCTTCCTGTGACGAACCGCCGTTTCGGCGTCGTATCTTTGAGGAGTTGCCATGCTTACTTCAAGACTTAATCTTCGGCCTGCTTACTTCGCATCGAAGCAGGTACTCGCCGCAGGAATTCTATTGTGCGCCGCCGCGAGCGGTGCTTATGCGTCGAGCCATCGCGAGGCGCCGCTGATTGCAACGATGCCGAAGGTGGATGGCACCGACTTCTACATGTTCAACAGCTATGAGCCGAACCGACGCGGCTATGTGACGCTGATCGCGAACTACTCGCCTTTGGAAGACGCCTACGGCGGCCCGAATTACTTCACCCTCGACCCCAATGCGCTGTACGAAATTCACATCGATAACGTCGGCGACGGCAGAGCGCACCTGACGTTTCAATTTCGTTTCAAGAATACAGTTGGCAATGTCGCACTGAACGTCGGCGGCAAGCAGGTGGCGATTCCGCTCGTTCAGGCGGGCCCGGTGTCAGCGGGCGATTCATCGAAGCTGAACGTTAACGAAACGTACACGCTCAAGGTATCGCGTGGTGCCGATCACGAAGATTCTGACGAAGTGGTCACGGGCCCGGGCGGCATTACGACCTTCACCAAACCAACGGACTTCATAGGGACCAAGACGTTTGGCAGCGTAAGTGGTTATGCCAGCTACGCGCGGCAATATGTGTACACGATCAACATTCCCGGGTGCGGTGCTCCAGGGCGCGTCTTTGTGGGCCAGAGAAAGGAGTCGTTTGCGGTGGCGCTCGGCAAGACGTTCGACTTGCTTAACCTTAATCCTCTGGGTCCCCGAAACGGTAACCCGAACGATCTGTCCGACAAGAACATCACCTCGATCGCGCTCGAGGTTCCGACCCAGTGTCTGACTGGCGAGCGCGGCGGCCCGGTCATCGGTGGCTGGACGACGTCAAGAATTCGCAAGGAGAGGCTGAGCGATAACGACGCAGCAGGAATATCAGAGAGGGGCTGGACGCAAGTTTCCCGGCTCGGTATGCCACTGGTTAACGAACTCGTGATTGGCTTGAAGGACAAGGACAAATTCAATAATTCAAAGCCCGCGAACGATGGGCAGTTTGCGGACTATGTGACGAATCCCACGCTTCCTGCGTTGATCGAGAGCCTGTTCCCGGGGGCCAAAGCGCCCACAAACTTCCCGCGCCTCGATCTGGTTTTCACATTCCTCACAGGATTTCAGGGACTCAATCAGCTGAGAACGGTCACACCATCCGAAATGTTGCGTCTGAACACGTCTATTCCGCCCACGCCCAAAGGCAGTCAGAAGAATCTGGGGGTCCTGGCAGGCGACAACGCGGGCTTTCCAAACGGACGGCGGCCAGGGGACGACGTCGTCACGGCATCACTCAGGGTGGTGATAGGCGTGCTGTGTACGTTCAATAAGCCGGGAATCTTCGGCTGCTCGCCGTCCGACGCTCCAGCCGGAGCGGCTCCGCTGACAGACGGCGCAGCCATCGACGACAGCGTATTTGACAATTCCTTTCCTTATTTGACCACGCCGATCCCTGGTGCGATGAATTGATAACCGGGCAAGCGCAACCTGAATGAGTCACAGCAGACCACGGTGCGGCGCGGGGTTCACCCTGTCGCCGCATGGCAGACTGAGGCCGCTATGGCACTAAGAAGATCGACCGCCCTCAAGGTGCTACGGGCCTCTCTTTCGAACCGGACGCGTGTCGTTAAAAGGGAAACGAATGTGCGCCGCATCCTGTGCGTATCGTGTCTCTTCGTTGGACTGGCAGGCGCGTTGGTGAACGCGGCTCCCGTGCGGCCGCAACAGGACTCACAGGTGCTGGAAACGCTCGCGCCCCGTGCGCACGACGCACTTAACTCGGCCATCGCGAGCATGCACGCAGCCCTGGCTGCGGGCGGTCACAACTTCGAGCTGGCGGCTGAGCTCGCGAAGCGCCACCTGGAGCGTTTTCGGCGCGATCAAGACCCGCGCGACCTAGGCCAGGCTGAAGCCGCAATCGAACCGTGGCTTCGGCAGCCAGACCCACCGCCGCGCGCATTAGTGTTGCGTGCGAGCGTCCGGCAAAGCAACCATTTCTTTGCGAGCGCGCTCGACGATCTCGATCACGCAATTCACGCCCAGCCGGACAACGTGGACGCGTGGCTGATCCGTGCGAATATCCTGCAAGTGCAAGGCCGCTACCTGGAAGCACGGCAGAGTTGCGGTCGGCTCATCCTGATGAATACCGTCATCGCGGGGATATGCCTCGCCAATGTGGCCGCGGTCAGCGGCAGGCTCGAGCAGGCTTATCTCCTTTTACAACATCTTGACGCGCAGATACCGCCCACAGATTCGCTCTACACCTGGCTGATGGTCAGTCAAGCCGAAACGGCGGTCTGGATGGACAAGCAGGAAGCCGCCGAACAGTTCTTCCGCAATGCGCTGGCCGCCAATCCGCGCGACGCATACCTTAAAGCATCCTGGGCTGACTTCCTGCTCGACCGGAACCGGCCTAGGGAGGTCCTCGCCCTGCTCGCGGCCGACATCCGCAACGACAACCTGCTCCTTCGCCTGGCGCTGGCAGAGAAACAGGCGGGGCTGAATGCTGATTTGGCGCCTCATATCGAAGACTTGCGAAGCCGGTTTGCGGCATCCGCCGAGCGCGGTGATCGCGTGCATCTGCGCGAGGAAGCCATTTTCAACCTGAAACTCCTTAACGACCCGGAGCAAGCGCTCAGCCTTGCCGAGGCTGACTGGCAGGTGCAAAAAGAGGTCGCGGACTGCCGGATCCTGATGGAGGCGGCGATCGCCGCCCGGCAGCCTGCCCGTGCCGCTCCCGCGATGATATGGCTAAAGACCGCCCGTTTGCGCCAGCCGGCCTTGACACGCCTTGAAGCGCGGCTGGCAAGCCTTGTCTTGGGGACCGGGTTCGCGATGCAGGCGCCGCGCGGCGAGCCGTCTGCATGAAACGGCGAGCGTCCGGGTGGGTTGCTCTCTTCATGTTGTGCTGGGCTGCCGCGGTGCAGGCGCACAAGCCGAGCGACAGTTACCTGACGCTTACAGTCGGCGACAAAACGATTGCGGGCCGATGGGATATCGCACTTCGGGACCTGGACAATCCGCTTATCCTCGATGCCGACGGGGACGGCGCGCTGACGTGGTGCGAGGTCCGCGTCCGCGAAGCGGACATCAAGTCGTATGCCTTCACGCGGATCAAGCTTACCGGTGACGGGCGAACGTGCACGATTCATCCCGGCGACATGCTGATCGACCACCACAGCGACGGCGCGTACGCGGTGCTCGAATTCGAGGTGGCCTGTCCAACTCGACCGGCCCGGCTCGGCATCGACTACCGTTTGTTTGCCGACGTCGACACGCTGCACAAGGGCCTCGTGCACGTCGTGAGCAACGGCGCGACAACGACCGCGATTCTTGGACTCCGTCATCCGACCGAGATTCTGGACATACGCGGGAAGGGAGTCGGGCGCGCCTTCATCGATTTCGTTGGCGAGGGCATGTGGCACATCTGGCGCGGCTTCGACCACGCCTTGTTTCTCCTGTCACTGATGTTGCCGGCAGCTTGCGTGTTGCACGGGAAAAAGTGGTTCCCCGCCGCCTCCCCGGGTGCCGTATCGATCGATGTATTGAAGCTCGTCACTGCGTTCACGGCGGCACACGCAATCACGTTGTCGCTTGCCACGCTGCACGTTGTGGCGTTGCCGTCGCGGTGGGTGGAAGTCGCTATTGCCGTGACGATCCTGCTTTCCGCGCTCAACAATATTGTTCCGCTGGTGCGCAGGCGCCGTTGGCTGGTCGCGTTTTCTTTTGGCTTGATCCACGGCTTCGGTTTCGCAAGCGTGCTCACCGATATGGCCCTCCCGACATCCCTGCTTGCGGCTGCCCTTGCCGGGTTCAATACCGGTGTCGAATTGGGGCAGATCTCGCTGGTCCTGCTGCTATTGCCCATTCTTTACATCTATCGGTCAAGTCGTTGGTTTCGCCTGGCTACCTTGTACGGCGGATCGGCAGCCATCACGGTTTTCGCAAGCTTGTGGATTTATGAACGAACGACCGGGCTGACAGTGCTTGCACTTTAGATGCCATTGACGGCCATGGAGATGACCTAGGAGAGGAGCAACGCACGTTGAGTGAGACTGAGAACGAGAAGCCCGATTGCCGCGGCCCAACTGCCCGCGACGCGCACGGCAATGGCGATCCAGGTGGGCCGTAGCCGCAGCAGGAACGAGGTCGCCGCAACCGTGTAGGCGATCAGGATGAAGCTCGCGAACACCATGCCCGCTATGAAAACGCCTGGGCGGATTTGACCCACGATGGCTGATCCGTTTGCGTACCCATGGGTCAGGCCAAACCCGACCGATAGAATCAAGATCAGCCATGACGGCAGCGTCAAGGCAGCCGCAAGGAGGGAACCCAGCAATACGGCTGAGACCACGTTGAGCAGGAGAACACCACGCAGATCCGGAACTGAAAGGGCAGTGCACGCGCCGGCCGCCATGGCGGCCGGAAATGCCCAAAGCACGAATTCACATCGTTTCAGGCCGTTCTGCCCCGCCAGCGCGCCGAGTACCAGCATGGGCAATACATGTTCCGGCGACGTCAACGGATGTAGCATCCCGGCGTAAAAGTCGCCCGCGCCCTGGTACACCGCGTGTGCTTCGGCTGATGCAAGCAACATCAGCGCACTCAGACCGGCAGCGGCTTGCCGGACCACCCGGTGCAATGCGCGCATGCGTCACGCTCCCCGAATCGCATACGTGAGGAAATAGACACCGCAGCCGGAGATGAGGGCTCCGCCTGCCCGCAGTGCATAGCCGCCCGCCTTCCAGCGATTGACTGTGCCGGTCAGGATGCCGAGTGCATGAAGTGTGCCGGTGGCCGCGACGAAGCCGATCGCGTAGGTCATTGGGTTCGCGGACCCGGGCAGTTCCGCCCCGTGTGCGTGTCCATGGCAGATCGCGAACAGGGCAACCAGCAGACCCGCAATCCAGAGCGGCGGCGTCAACGCAAGTGCCACCGCCGCACCGAGCGCCAGTGCCGATAGCGCAATGCCGACCTCGATCCCCGGAATCGGGACGCCCAGGCCGCCGAGAACAGCGCCGAAGGCCATGACGATCGGGAACGTGACCGGCAGCACCCAAATCGCCGGCCTCCCCAGCTGGGCACCCCACAATCCAACTGCAACCATCGCGACGACATGATCCAGGCCGGAAATCGGGTGTCTGAAACCGGCGAGCAGGCCGCCGGATATGTCGCCTTGGCCGATATGCGCGAATGCGATGAGCGGAAAAAGACACCCATACCCGAATACAAGTCCCGCGTGGATCGCGCGTCGCATTCCGAAAGTCATGATGTTCCTGTCGAGGTGTCTGCACCCGTCTGACACCGGACTGAGCACGCATCGGAGCTGGCTTTTCCAGGCTTCGTTAAATCATCTGCAGGGGCGTCATCCGTGGACTATCCGGCGTTCCCCAACACTATAGGTCGCCTGCAGCGAGTCGCCAACGGCGTTGGTGCGCGGATCGGAGTCCGGGAAGGCTGTGAGGCAAACTTCCGGCTTGCCAGCGCCTGCCGGAATTCAATGCCGAACAAACGCAACGCTGCGCGCCGACACCGCATGCCGACGATATCGTTCGGGGTGACGATCTGGCGTGTTTCCGTAGCTTTGTCGACGGAAGGGCGTAGAGGCGAGCGTGAGCGCGACGTGAGGCGACGCTACGCTGTACATCAACAAGAACTACATTGCAACGGACGGCGCGTGTCAGCCTTAACTTGCCGGAGGTGGCGGTGGCGGGAAGCCTGGGGGCGGCGGTGCATAGGGCCGTGTGCCCGGCGCGATCATCATGCGTCCGCGGACCGGAATGCGATCACCGGCGGCATACATGCACTGGAGGTACGCATAGTCGTAGCGGCGCTGCACGTCGTAGGCCGAGCCTTGCGCGGCGCCCGCGCCAAACGCGCTCCCGACAAGCAGGCCGGCACCGGCGCCCACGGCCGCGCCGGAGCCTCCGTTGAACGCCGCACCCGCAGCCGCGCCGAGTGCCGTTCCAACGGCGGCACTGCCCACCGCGCTTGCGGTTGCCGCCTGGTTGGCTGACACTCCGCCCACCTGTTCGAACGCAAATTGCCGGCACGAGGCGTCGTCCGCGCGGAACTGATCAAACGTTTTTCCGGTACCGGGCAACGCCATCACGCTCGGGGCAGTCGGCAGGACGGAGCACGCGCTGACCCAGGTCAGCGCGGCGATCAGGGCAAGCCTTGAATAGTTCATGTCGCTTTGAAAATCCGTTTGATCGTCAACGGGACGGTGCTGGCTGTGGCGACACTTCACGCCACCCGCCAGGGCACTGGTTCACGTACGGGTAATAGGCCCTGGACGCTTCGCAGTAATACCAGGATCCGCTCGACTGACCCGGTCCGGCTGACGGCTGCCCCTGTTCGACGTAGTTTGTCGGAGCAGCCGGCACGACGACGACGGGCTGGTAGTAGTACGGGAGCGGAGCGACCGGATAGTAGAAAGGAACGCCTAGTCCGACAAAGACGCGGACGCGCGCGGCATCTGCTGACCCGCATGCGCACGCTGCGGCAACCACCGACAGCGTGACGCAAATTTTCAGGCGCTTCACGACGAACTCCTCATAGGACGTTTTTCTCCATCAACTTGACGCCGACATCGTCTCCGGCTAACAGCGACCGGCAGTACCGCTGAACCCCTTGCCGGCTTGCGTTGTTCGCTCTTCAGTGGCGCCCCTGCTCTATCCCGGATGCAAAGTGCGAACAGGAAACGTTGAATTAGTGCCGTCGCATTCCACCGAACCCGCGCATGCCACCGCCGGGGAATGGTGTGCGGTGAAAGCCTCCTCCCATTGGCGCACCGAAGCGGTTATGGCCCATCTGATGAAAATGGCCGAAACGATCGAAACGATGGAAACGATGGAAACGATCGACAAAGATAAAGCTCGCTCCTGCGCCGACGAAAAGCGGGGGCCCCCAATACCAGGGGTCGGGATACGGGTAGGCCGCGACCGGATACCACAACACGCTATCAACCGGGCTTTGCACGATCTGCCATGTTCCGTCACTTTGCAGGCATGCACGTCCAACGATCTGCTGCGTCGTGCCGTCGATTTGTGCCTGCCCGACGACCGCCCGACAATTGGTGACGTCGGCCAATACGGGTAGATCATCATATGTTTGCGCGAGTGCAGGCGCAGAAAAGGTGAGACAGACGAGTAATGTCCCAAAAGGAAGTAATTTGTCCATGATGGGGTCCCGAAATGGATCCCCGACGTTTCGACGCGCCGCTTCACCGGCGTCACCCAGCACATCGGTTTGCTTGCGCAAATCCACGCCGCGGCGGTAGAGGCTTGCCGCTCGGGGCGTGATTGCCTGATGGGTAAACGATGGAATACACCGGGTTATTCCAGGGCGTGAAGGAGTCAGTCGATCGCCGAGGCGATCACCATGCGATTCCACAGTCTGCGTGCCCGGATCGCGGTTGTCGTCGTGCTATTGATGCTGGCACCGCAGGTGGCTGGATACATCGTCGTCAGCTCGGCCATCCGTTCGAATGCCCGCAGCAATTCTTAGGGCAGCTCTCGGTCGCTGAGCGCGTGTTCAGGCAGGTACTGCGGAGCAAACGGGTTACATCAAGGCGATCTCGCACTGGGTCGCCGAGAAAGCGATCCAGCAATGCGCGGCATGGCATGCGAAAGGGATCGAAACTTCCGCTTCGGCATAAGGCCGCTCCCCTGTATCTGTCGACGACACGCGCTGGCGTCGACGTCACCGCAAATCGTCAAGATCCAGCGACATCTGTTTCTTCGTGTTTGCGCCAGGAGCACGGCCGGATGCATCGCCCTCTGGCAACGATGCCTTCAGCACATCGAGATGAAAAACCACAGCCTCGCCGATCCTCACAATGCAGGCATCCCTCTGCTTCGGGACGTGGCCGCTTTCCGGGATAGCACCGCTGCCTTCGATCGCCTGCGCCACCCTGTTCACACTGCATCCGCCAGCATCGACTGACGACAGTCCACCGCGGCGCACCGGCACGCATACTGCGCCCGAACGTCTTCATCCAGCGGATCGTCGGTGGCGAGCAGATATTCAATAAACAGTTCTTCACCGGCCTCGATCGGCCGGAGCGTGTGGATGAAAATGCGACCGGCGTCTTCGATGGTCTCGCAGTTTGGCGCGCAGGCGTGGTTCAGCCATCGTGCGCTATTGCCGCCGCGGCTGCCGTCGATCACGCGCCCGTCTGACAGGCCAAAAAGAAACGTATGCCCGGCGACGCCTTCACGCCGATGCCGGCGCACTGCTTCCCGCCACGCCGTGACTTCACCCTTGTACTCGAGCACGCGTTCGCCCGCTGCGAGCGGCCGCATCGCGAACACACCCTTCCCATGAACTGACGACCGCCGGACGATCACGCGCCGCATACTGCTCCCCTGAGACTGATACCCGCACCAGTATAAAAGCGGCCAATTTCCGCATTCACTGCGACGTGATGCGTGACTCGTCGCAGCTCAGCGGGGCCGGTCGTCATATTGAAGCTGGAGAGCCGGAGTGTCCCGCGGTGCACCCAACCCTGGCGGCGACATTTCCGCAAATCTCGACACCCGACTGTCCGCGGCCGGCGGCTGTCGCTGCGGTCAGGCCCCGTTCACGGCATCCTTGAACGCCTTGCCCGCCGTGAACTTGACAGTCTTCGCGGCCGGGATCTGGATTTCGGCGCCGGTCGCCGGATTGCGGCCGACCCGCGCGGCGCGCGCGCCCGTCGAAAACGACCCGAAGCCGATCAGCTGCACGGTGTCGCCTTTTTTGACGGCCGCCGTGACCGCGCCGATGAACGCATCGATCGCCTCGCCCGTTGCCGCCTTGCTCGCGCCCGTCGTTGCGGCGACCGCATCCACCAGTTCCTGCTTGTTCATTATCGATTCCTCGTTGTGGTTGGGATGTCGCCACCCTACCCGATGCCCGCGCCTTCACGCAATCACCGCCTGCAGGCAGACCGGTTCCGCGACGACCGGCTCAACGGCAGGTGCATTGACTTCACCACGCGCCGTCCGGGGCGGCCGGACGCGCGCGAACACGCTTGATCGGCTGCGAATTTATCGGGGACACGGTCCATTTTCTGCGACTCGTTCCCGCAGACGAAATGCAGGCAGAAGCATTTCCCGTGGCCCCGCGGGCAACGCCTATCACGGGTGAAGGTCAACGCTCGGTGGAAGACTGGGGCGGCCTGCGGCGACGCCTGGACAACGCGACGCATTCCGCATCTCTGCCTCAGGCGCGGGTCTGCATTGGGACACCCTCGACGAAGACATCAGTGTCGCCGGATTACTTCGCGGCCAGATGGATGCGACTGTCCGGTGAATCGTCCCTCGCCGTTCGAGCAGACTTTGTTGTCTGCTAACGCGTCGGTAGCGATTGGTGCAGACTTTGTTGTGCGCCCATAAGCGCACAAAAAAAAGGCGTCACGTTGCCGTGACGCCTTAAAAGTTCTAGCCATTCCGAGGGCCGTGCTAGAACCTGAGAGACGGTATTTCGAAAGTTTTGCCCGGCGACGCGGGCGTGAACAGCGCGGACAACTGGCAAATTCCATGTGAACAGCAGCGCAGACCAAGTTCGGTTCAAAAACTTCAAATTCTCGAACACCAAACCGTCTTTCGAAATGAGATTCCATTTTTTATGGTTATGCTGACTAAGTCAAGCAAAATCTGGCGAGTCTTCGTTCGTTTCGGCAAAATATTCCGATACAATGAATCTTCAGAAGAAAAATGGACTACATGCCCCACCAGGGGGTCCGTCGGAAGAACATTGCCGGACGGTCGCCATCAGCATGTGAACAGATAAATTGAAATATAGTTCCAAAAAAACGAGATGACCCAACCCACGCCTTCCCGGACTGCTGCTGACCTCCCCAGAGAGAAAGAGGGCTCGGGAGACGAAGTTACCGCGCTGGCACGCGGCTTGACCGTGCTGCGCTCGATCGCCTCGGCCGACGCGCCGCTCAGCAATCGCGATCTGACCGAACTCACCGGCATTCCGAAGCCGACCGTCTCGCGGATCACGGCCACGCTGGTCGGCGCGGGTTTCCTGTTCCGCCTGCCGGACAGCGAACGTTTCGTGCTGACCTCGTCCGTTCTGGAACTGAGCAACGGTTTTCTGCGCAATTTCGACATCCGGGCCCGCGCGCGGCCGTTCCTGATCGAACTTGCCGAACGCACCGCCCTGTCCGTGCATCTGGCCGTGCGCGACCGCCTCGACATGGTGGTGATCGACGCGATCCGGCCGCGTTCGGCGGTGCTGGTGTCGCGCCTCGAAATCGGCTCGCGGATGAATCTGAGCCGCACCGCCATCGGCCGCGCCTATCTCGCGACGCTCGGCGAACCGGAACGGGAAAAGCTGCTGATCGGCTTGCAGGCCGCCGAAGGCGACGACTGGGGGCCCATCAGCAACCGGCTCGTCAGCGCACTGCAAGAAACCGCCGAACAAGGCTTCGCCATCGCGACAGGCGAATGGTACGACGGCCTGAATGCGATCGCGGCGGGTTTCATCGGACCGTCGGGCGAACGCTATGCGGTCAACTGCGGCGGTTCAGCGGACCAGTGTCCGCGCGACTGGCTGGTATCGCGCGCGGCGCCGGCGCTGCTCGAATGCATCTCGAAAATCACGCTCGAAATCGGCGGCACGCCTGGGCGCCGTCTCGATAACTAAACCGCGCCGAAGTGTCCCCCGTCAACGCCGGGTGCATCCTGTAACCTTCGTAATCAAAAGAAAAATACACGGGTGGACTGTTACCGAGCGTGCGACGTACGATCATGCTTTCCCGTTGCGGGGCGCTGCCGAGATTGCCGTTATGAAGTGTGCGCGCGGCTCGCTTGCAGCTGCGTCCGGCACGGCGCCTTGCTGGCATCGTTGCCGCGCATCGTCGCGGTGCACAGCGCTGTGCACCGCGCTTGCACCGAATTCGCTGCGGCAATCCGGCTCACAGCACAGCTCCATAACGGCCCAGCCGACCTGTCATGATGGCGCACTGCATTAACATCTTTGTCCCGCGCCTCGGGTAGCATCGCGCTGAACAAGCGCGGCGCCCCGCTGCCGAAACCGCCTGTTACGCCGAGTGCGTGCCGAGCCGCCGAACAACTGTCGAGGCGGCCCCTCGCGCAGCGGCTCACATCCAAGCCAGCCACCTGACCGAACCGATGGACGAACTACAAAAGCATTCGGAAACCTCACGCCCTGCCGCTCCGGCTTCACAGCCGGCTGCACAACCGGCTGCACAACCGGCCGCACAACCGGCCGCACAACCGTCCACCCCCGGCACGCAGGCAGGCGGTCCCGCGAACGCGCCAGGCGAGGTGCGGCGGCATCGCGGCCGCAACATCGCCTTGATCGTCGCGGCGCTGGTGATCCTCGGGTTCGTGCTGTGGCGCTGGCATCCTTGGGGCGGACCGGCCGGCGGCGCCAGCGCGGCTGCCGGTGCGAGCGGCGGCCGCCCGGGCCGCGGCGGTCCCGGCGGCATGGCCAACATGCCGCAACCGGTCCATGTCGCAAGCGCCACGCAAGGCGAAATGCCGGTCGTGCTGACCGCGCTCGGCACGGTCACGCCGCTCGCCAACGTGACGGTGCTGCCGCAGTTGAGCGGCGTGCTGCAGGACGTGTATTTCAAGGAAGGTCAAATGGTCCAGAAGGGCGATGTGCTCGCGCAGATCGACCCGCGTCCGTATCAGATCTCGCTCGACAACGCGCAAGGCACGCTGGCGCGCGACGAGGCGCTGCTGCAAACCGCCCGTCTCGACCTGAAGCGCTATCAGACGCTGCTCGCGCAAGACTCGATCGCGAGCCAGCAGGTCGATACGCAGGCCTCGCTCGTCAGACAGTACGAAGGCACGGTGAAATCCGACCGGGCCAACATCGACACCTTCAAGCTCGACCTCGTCTACGCGCGCATCACCGCGCCGGTGTCGGGGCGCGTCGGTCTGCGCCAGGTCGATCCGGGCAACTACGTGACGCCGAGCCTGACCAACGGCATCGTCGTGATCACGCAGTTGCAGCCGATCAGCGTGATCTTCACGACCTCCGAAGACAACCTCCAGCAGATTCTCCAGCAGACCCAAACCGGCGCGAAGCTTTCGGTCACCGCGTATGACCGCAGCAATACCACGTCGCTCGAAAGCGGCACGCTCGAAACGCTCGACAACCAGATCGACACCACCACCGGCACGGTCAAGCTGCGCGCGGTCTTCCAGAACACGAAGAGCCTGCTGTACCCAAATCAGTTCGTCAACACGCGCCTGCTGGTGAATACGATCAAGGACGCGGTGATCGTGCCGACAACGGCCGTGCTGAACGGCTCGATGGGCCAGTTCGTGTACATCGTGAAGCCGGACAACTCCGTCACGGTGCGGCCCGTCAAGATCGGTCCGGTCGACGGTGAACGCACCAGCATCAAATCCGGCCTGCAAGTCGGCGAGCGTGTGGTGATCGACGGTTCGGACCGGCTGCGCGAAGGCGCGAAGATCACGATCCCGGCCGACAAGCCGCGCGCCGCCTCGGGTGCCCGTGGCGCGAGCGGCGCGGCCGCAGCGTCGGGCGCATCCGGCGCACGCGGACATCACGGCAAACACCCGGCGCAAGCCTCGCAATAAAGGCATGGCAATTACCGCATGAATCCCTCCCGCGCCTTTATTCTGCGTCCCGTCGGCACCGCCCTGCTGATGGCGGCGATCATGCTGGTCGGTCTCGTCGCGTTGCGCTTCCTGCCGCTGTCCGCGCTGCCCGAGGTCGACTACCCGACGATCCAGGTGCAGACCTTCTATCCGGGCGCGAGCCCGGACGTGATGACGTCCTCCGTCACCGCGCCACTCGAACGGCAGTTCGGGCAGATGCCGTCGTTGAATCAGATGTCGTCGCAAAGCTCGGCCGGCTCCTCGATCATCACGCTGCAGTTCAGCCTCGATCTGCCGCTCGACATCGCCGAGCAGGAAGTCCAGGCGGCGATCAACGCAGCCGGCAACCTGCTGCCGTCCGATCTGCCCGCGCCGCCGATCTACGCCAAGGTCAATCCGGCCGACGCGCCGATCCTCTCGCTCGCGATCACGTCGAAAACGCTGCCGCTCACGCAGGTGCAGGATCTCGCCGACACGCGCCTCGCGCAGAAGATTTCGCAGGTGGCGGGCGTGGGTCTGGTGAGCCTGTCGGGCGGTCAGCGCCCGGCCGTGCGGATTCAGGCGAACCCGCGCGCGCTCGCCGCCTATGGACTGAATCTCGACGATCTGCGCACCACGATTTCGAACCTGAACGTCAATACGCCGAAGGGCAACTTCGACGGCCCCACGCGTAACTACACGATCAACGCGAACGATCAGCTGACCGACGCCGACGCGTACAGGAGCGCGGTGGTCGCCTACAAGAACGGCCGCGCGGTGATGCTGACGGACGTCGCCACCATCGTGCAAGGCGCGGAGAACACCAAGCTCGGCGCGTGGGTCAACAACACGCCGGCGATCATCCTGAACGTGCAGCGCCAGCCGGGCGCGAACGTGATCCAGGTGGTGGACAGCATCAAGACGCTCCTGCCGCAGTTGCAACAGGCGCTGCCCGCCGCGCTCGACGTCCAGATCGTCACCGACCGCACCATCACGATCCGCGCATCGGTGCGCGACGTGCAGTTCGAACTGCTGATGTCCGTGGTGCTGGTGGTGCTGGTGATGTACCTGTTCCTCGCCAACATCTACGCCACGATCATCCCGAGCCTGTCGGTGCCGCTGTCGCTGATCGGCACGCTCGCCGTGATGTACCTGTGCGGCTTCTCGCTCGACAATCTGTCGCTGATGGCGTTGACCATCGCGACCGGTTTCGTGGTCGACGACGCGATCGTGATGATCGAGAACATCGCGCGTTATGTCGAAGAAGGCGACTCGGCATTGGAGGCCGCGCTGAAAGGCTCGAAACAGATCGGCTTCACGATCATTTCGCTGACGGTTTCGCTGATCGCCGTGCTGATTCCGCTGCTGTTCATGGGCGACGTGGTCGGGCGCCTGTTCCACGAATTCGCGATCACGCTGGCCGTGACGATCGTGATCTCGGCGATCGTTTCGCTGACGCTCGTGCCGATGATGTGCGCGAAACTCCTGCGCCACACGCCGCCGCCCGAAAGCCACCGCTTCGAAGCGAAGGCGCATGCGTTCGTCGACTACGTGATCGCCCGTTATGCCGTCGCGCTCACGTGGGTGCTGAACCGGCAACGCTCGACGCTGTTCGTCGCGGTGCTGACGCTGGTGCTGACCGGCGTGCTGTATGTCTTCATTCCGAAGGGCTTTTTCCCGGTGCAGGATACCGGCGTGATCCAGGCGATCACGCAGGCGCCGCAGTCGGTGTCGTATGCGTCGATGGCCGAGCGGCAGCAGGAACTCGCCGCGCAGATCCTGAAGAACCCGGACGTCGACAGCCTGACCTCGTTCATCGGCGTGGACGGCAGCAATATCACGCTGAACAGCGGCCGCATGCTGATCAACCTGAAGCCGCGCGACGACCGCAAGAACACCGCGAGCGAAGTGATCCGCCAGTTGCAGCAGGACGTCGCGCATATTCCCGGCGCGTCGCTGTATATGCAGCCGGTGCAGGATCTGACGATCGACTCGACAGTCAGCCCGACGCAGTACCAGTTCATGCTGACCGATCCGAACATCGGCGAATTCACCACGTGGGTGCCGAAGCTGGTCGAGCGGTTGAAGCAGGCGCCGGAACTGGCGGACGTGGCCACCGACCTGCAGGACAACGGTCAGTCGGTCTACATCGAGATCGACCGCGCCACCGCGTCGCGTTACGGCATCACGCCCGCCACCGTCGATAACGCGCTGTACGACGCGTTCGGCCAGCGCATCATCTCGACCATCTTCACGCAGTCGAATCAGTACCGCGTGATTCTGGAAGCGCAGCCGCAGGTCCAGCACTACACCGAATCGCTGAATGCGATCTATCTGCCCTCTTCCACGTCGTCGGGCGGCCAGGTGCCGCTGTCGGCCATCGCGCGCTTCGTCGAAAAGCCCGCGCCGCTGCTGGTCACGCACCTGAGCCAATTCCCCGCCACCACCGTCTCGTTCAATCTCGCGCCCGGTTCGTCGCTCGGCGCGGCCGTAAAAGCGATCGCCCAGGCGGAGAAGGATATCGGCTTGCCGGCTTCGTTCCAGACGCGCTTCCAGGGCGCGGCGCTGGCGTTCCAGGCGTCGCTGTCGAACGAACTGTTCCTGATTCTGGCGGCGATCGTCACGATGTATATCGTGCTCGGCGTGCTGTACGAGAGCTTCATCCACCCGATCACGATTCTGTCGACGCTGCCGTCGGCCGGGGTCGGCGCATTGCTCGCGCTGGTGATGACGGGGCATGATCTCGACATCATCGGCATCATCGGCATCGTGCTGCTGATCGGTATCGTGAAGAAGAACGCGATCATGATGATCGACTTCGCGCTCTACGCCGAGCGCGAGGAAGGCAAGGCGCCGCGCGAGGCGATCTATCAGGCGTGTCTGCTGCGCTTCCGGCCGATTCTGATGACCACGCTCGCCGCGCTGCTTGGCGCGCTGCCGCTGATGCTCGGCACCGGCGCCGGCTCCGAATTGCGCCGGCCGCTCGGTATTGCGATTGCCGGCGGCCTGGTCGTCAGCCAGTTGCTGACGCTGTTCACGACGCCGGTGATCTATCTCGCATTCGACTCGCTCGCCCGCCGCGCGCGCGAGCGCTTCAATCGCGGCAGGCCTACGCCGCCCGCCACCGATGCAGGGAACTGACCGATGAACCTGTCGCGTCCGTTTATCTCCCGCCCGGTCGCCACCACCTTGCTGGCGATCGGCATCGCGCTGTCCGGCATTTTCGCGTTCACCAGGCTGCCGGTCGCGCCGCTGCCGCAGATCGATTTCCCGACCATTTCGGTGCAGGCGACGCTGCCGGGCGCGAGCCCGGACACGGTCGCGACGAGTGTCGCCAGTCCGCTCGAACGGCATCTCGGCTCGATTGCCGACGTGACCGAAATGACCTCGCAGAGCTCGGTCGGCTCGACGCGGATCACGCTGCAGTTTGGCCTGAACCGCGACATCGACGGCGCCGCGCGCGACGTGCAGGCGGCCATCAATGCCGCGCGCGCCGATCTACCGGCGAGCCTGCGCAGCAACCCGACGTATCACAAGGTGAATCCGGCCGACGCGCCGATCCTGATTCTCGCGCTCACCTCGAAGACGCTGACCGCCGGCCAGTTGTACGACTCCGCGGCCACCGTGCTGCAGCAGTCGCTGTCGCAGGTGGACGGGGTTGGCGAAGTGGATGTGAGCGGCTCGGCCAACCCGGCGGTGCGCGTCGAACTGGAACCGCAGGCGCTGTTCCACTACGGCATCGGTCTCGAAGACGTGCGCGCGGCGCTCGCCGCGGCCAACGCGAACAGTCCGAAAGGCTCGATCGAGTTCGGCCCGAACCGCGTGCAGATCTATACCAACGACCAGGCGAGCAAGGCGGCGCAGTATCGCGACCTCGTGATCGCGTATCGCAACGGCGCGGCGGTGAAACTGTCCGATGTCTCGGAAGTGGCCGATTCGGTCGAGGACCTGCGCAACCTCGGCCTCTTCAACGGCAAGCGTTCAGTGCTGGTGATTCTGTACCGCCAGCCGGGCGCGAACATCATCGAAACGATCGACCGCGTGACCGCGATGCTGCCGCAGTTGCATGCGTCGCTGCCCGCCGACGTCGACATCGCGCCGGCCGCCGACCGTTCCACGACGATCCGCTCGTCGCTGAAAGACACCGAGCGCACGCTGATGATCGCGGTGGCGCTGGTGGTGATGGTGGTGTTCCTGTTCCTGCGCAACTGGCGCGCCACGCTGATTCCGAGCGTCGCCGTGCCGATCTCGATCATCGGCACGTTCGCCGCGATGTACCTGCTCGGCTTTTCGATCGACAACCTGTCATTGATGGCGTTGACGATCGCAACCGGCTTCGTGGTCGACGACGCGATCGTGGTGCTGGAGAACATTTCACGGCACATCGAGAACGGCGTACCGCGCATGCAGGCGGCGTTTCTCGGCGCACGCGAAGTCGGCTTCACGGTGCTGTCGATCAGCATCTCGCTGGTCGCCGTGTTCCTGCCGATTCTGCTGATGGGCGGCATTGTCGGGCGGCTGTTCCGCGAGTTCGCGCTGACGCTCTCGCTGGCGATCGCCGTGTCGCTGCTCGTCTCCCTCACCCTCACGCCGATGATGTGTTCGCGCCTCCTGCGCGAACCGCACGAGCAGCAGGAAGAAGGACGTTTCGGACGCTGGCTCGAACGCGGCTTCGCGACGATGCATCGCGGCTATGAACGCACGCTCGGCTGGGCGCTGCTGCATCCGCGTCTGATCGTGGCGATTCTGCTCGCGACCATCGGACTGAACATCTGGCTGTACATCATCGTGCCGAAGGGTTTCTTCCCGCAGCAGGACACGGGCCGGCTAATCGGCGGCATCCAGGCCGACCAGAGCACGTCGTTTCAGGCGATGAAGGGCAAGTTCTCGGAAATGATGGAGATAGTCGGCAAGAATCCGGCGGTGGACAGCGTGGCCGGTTTCACCGGCGGCCGGCAGACCAACTTCGGCTTCATGTTCGTTTCGCTGAAACCGAAGAGCGAGCGCAAGATATCCGCTGACCAGGTGATCCAGCAACTTCGCGCGCCGCTCGGCGACGTGGCCGGCGCGCGGACTTTCCTGCAAGCGGTGCAGGACATTCGCGTCGGCGGGCGGCAATCGAATGCGCAGTATCAGTTCACGCTGCTGGCCGATTCGACCGCCGATCTGTATCTGTGGGTGCCCAAACTCACCGAGGCGCTGCAAGCGCGCCCCGAACTCGCCGATGTGAATTCCGACCAGCAGCAAGGCGGTCTCGAATCGATGGTGACGATTGACCGGGCGAGCGCCGCACGCCTCGGCATCAAGCCGGCGCAGATCGACAACACGCTGTACGACGCGTTTGGCCAACGCCAGGTGTCGACGATTTACAACCCGCTGAACCAGTATCACGTCGTGATGGAAGTCGCGCCGAAGTACTGGCAGAGCCCGGATATGCTGAAACAGATTTACGTCAGCACGTCGGGGGGCAGCGCGAGCGGCGCGCAGACCACCAACGCGCCGGCCGGCACCGTGACCGCGAAGGCAACGGCATCGTCGAGCACGAGTGCGTCGACGGGCGGCACGGCGGGCACGACCGCATCGAGCGCGGCGAGCATTGCGGCCGATTCCGCGCGCAACCAGGCGATCAATTCGATTGCGGCGAGCGGCAAGTCGAGTGCTTCGTCGGGCGCGGCGGTGTCGACCTCGAAGGAAACGATGGTGCCGTTGTCGGCGATAGCGAAATTCGGACCGGGGAATACGCCGTTGTCGGTGAATCACCAGAGCCAGTTCGTGGCGTCGACGATTTCGTTCAATCTGCCGCCTGGCGTGTCCTTATCGACGGCAACGCAAGCGATCTACGACACGATGGCGCAGCTCGGCATGCCGGGGACGATCCACGGCAGTTTCCAGGGGACTGCCCAGGCGTTCCAGCAGTCGCTGTCGGACCAGCCGATTCTGATTCTGGCCGCTCTCGCGGCGGTGTATATCGTGCTGGGGATCCTGTATGAGAGCTATATCCATCCGCTGACGATTTTGTCCACTTTGCCTTCGGCCGGGGTTGGAGCGTTGCTGGCTTTGTTGTTGTTCAAGACCGAGTTCAGCATCATCGCTTTGATCGGGGTGATCCTGCTGATCGGGATCGTGAAGAAGAACGCGATCATGATGGTGGACTTTGCTATTGAAGCCTCCCGGCGGGGGCTGTCGTCGCGGGATGCGATTTTTCAGGCTTGTTTGCTGCGGTTCCGGCCGATCATGATGACGACTTTTGCCGCCATGCTGGGGGCGTTGCCGTTGGCTTTTGGCCGGGGGGAAGGGGCTGAGCTTCGAGCTCCGCTGGGGATCGCTATTGTCGGTGGACTGATTGTCAGTCAGATGCTGACCCTGTATACCACGCCGGTGGTTTATCTCTACATGGACCGGATTCGGGTCCGGTGGGAAGCGAGGAAGGCTCGGAGAACCGGAATAGCGCCTTCCTGATTTTTTCTGCCTGCGCGGCGCTTATGTTCGTGCTGCCTGCGGCAGTGGCTTTCCCTGTTCTGACTTCTTTGGCCTTTCCCTGTTCTGACTTCTTTGGCCTTTCCCTGTTCTGACTTCTTTGGCCTTTCCCTGTTCTGACTTCTTTGGCCTTTCCCTGTTCTGACTTCTTTGGCCTTTCCCTGTTCTGACTTCTTTGGCCTTTCCTTGATCTGACTTCTTTGGCCTTTCCTTGATCTGACTTCTTTGGCCTTTCCTTGATCTGACTTCTTTGGCCTTTCCTTGATCTGACTTCTTTGGCCTTTCCTTGATTTCTTTGTGGTCTATTAGCTTTCCCCCTGTGCGGGGGAGCACCTACTTTTCTTTGCCGGCCGCAAAGAAAAGTAGGCAAAAGAAAGCGGCTTCACACCGCAAGTACTAAGCGGGCACCTCTATGATCAACGGGAGGTGGAGGCCACCTGATCTGTGCCAGTGCACCTTCACGCCCCGGTGACAAGGCAGTCATCCACCCCTTCTCGCGCTACGCGCTCGCCGGAAAGGTACTTCATCCAACCACCCACTACGTTTGGCGCCTGCGCTTTGCGCAGGGCGTAGCTCGCCATTTCACGCGTGCGCGCCGCGCCATTACGCCCAGGTTCTGCTCGGTAATCCAGATCTGCACCTCGCCGAGGCGAAAGCCGATGGCCCCTGCTCGCGCAATACGAAGCGGGAGGTGTGGGATGGACCTTGCCGGCGAGCGCGCAGCGCGAGAAGGGGTGGATGACTGCCTTGTCACAGGCACTCATGGACCACGGTGTGGTCCGGCAGGTTTCCACTACCCGTGGTTGACCGAGGTGCCCGCTTCAGAATTGGCGGTGTAAAGCCGCTTTCTTTTGCCTACTTTTCTTTGCGGCCGGCAAAGAAAAGTAGGTGCTCCCCCGCACAGGGGGAAAGCTAATAGACCACAAAGAAATCAAGGAAAGGCCAAAGAAGCCAGAACAAGAAAAGACCAACGCCGCAGGCAGCACAAACATAAGCGCCGCGCAGGCAAATAAAAACCTATTGCGCAAAATGCACCGCGGCGCAGGCAAAAATCTATGGCTGCTTGTGCGCCGCCGCCCAATCCTTCACCGCCTTGAGCGTGTTCTCGACATGCTTCTCCGGCGACAGACTCGTGTACTCATAGATGATCTTGCCGTCCGGCGCGATCACGTACGACACGCGATTGGCCATCGAACTATGCATCGGCAAACCGGCGTCGTATTTGCCGATCACCTTCGAGTCGGCGTCGGCGGCCACCGGGAATTTGCTGCGGCACTCGCTGACCGAAAACTTCGTCAACGTGCCGATGTTGTCGTGCGACACGCCGATCACCGTCGCGCCATATTTCTTGTACTCGTCGACCGCTTCGGCAAACTCGTGCGCCTCGATCGTGCAGCCCTGCGTGAAAGCCGCCGGATAGAAATACACCACGACCGGCCCTTTCTTCAATTCGTTGGCGAGCGAATAGGTGTAGGTCTTGCCGCCCAGAGATGCCTGCGCGGTAAAGGGCGGCGCCGCGTCGCCCGGCTTGAGCGTTGCCGACGCAGTCAGCGAATGCATGGCGAACCCCATCGACATGACAGCAGCAAGCGCTGCCGGTATGAATTTCCTCTTCATCTGCAGTCCCTCGAAGCGTTAAAAGCGTTAATACACGCAGTGCACGCAGTTCGTGCAATGAGCCAGGGGCGCAACGTTCATCCGAACGCCGCGCAGCCCTCCTTCGCTATTGGACCACGTCTGGAGCAATCCAGCGAAACCCAACCGCGCGGCATGCGCATCGTGCACGCGTCAGGTAGCCGCCTCTTCGATATGCGCGCCGAACCACGCAGCCGCCGACAGGTTCAGTTCGGCCAGCACTTCCGGCGTAAGCGCGGCGAAGCCGGCCGGCACATCGGGACCGGCTGCGATCGACGCGGCATCGGCGCCCTCGCCCGCCGCTTCGGCAATGCGCAACAAGGTGCCGAGCGGACCGCTGCGCGAGACGATCGCGTCGCGGATCTGCGGCGCGAGGCCGAGCTTCTCGAGCACAGCCGCGGGCGTGCTGCCGAGCACCACGTGGACCAGAGAAAAAATACCGGTCATGAAAGCGGCATCGGCAAAATCGTCGTCGGCCGGGCGCAGCCAGCTTGCGGCCAGCTCCATAAAGCGCGAACGCGTGCCCGCTAGTTGCACCAGCGGATCGGCGCGCCACGGCAGCTCACCGCCGTCGGCGTAGAGCAGCAGTTGTGCCCAGCGCGCAATCTGCCGCGTGCCGGCGGCGATGATAGCCTCGCGCAACGACGCAATGTCGCGCCCCAAGCCGAACGCACTCGAATTGACGAGGCGCAGCAACTGCACCACCACGCTCGGATTGAGCTTCAGTTCCGCTTCGAGCTCGACGATGCCGGCATCGCACGAGAGCAACGCGAGCAGACGCAGCAAGGCCGGCCGCGGCGAGCGGTTGCGCGGCGCGGCCAGCACCTGCGGCCGCGCGAAGAAGTATCCCTGGAACAGGTCGAAGCCGAGCTCGCGCGCCAACATGAAATCGTCGCGCGTCTCGACCTTCTCGGCGATCAATGTCTTGCCGTGGCCGCGCACGACCGAGGCCAGCCTGGCCAGTGCCGCCCGCTCGGTGAGCAGGAAATCGATCTTGACGATGTCGGCGTACGGCAGCACGGCGATCAGCTCGTTCGACAGTTCGCTGACATCGTCGAGCGCCACCTGGAAGCCGGCGCGGCGCAACTCGGTCAGCCGGCGCACCAGTTGCGCGTCGAACGTCACGGTCTCGAGAATCTCGAGCACGAAGCGCTCGGGCGGCATCAGATGGACGATGTCGTTGAACAGCAGTGCGCGGTCGATATTGACGAAGCCGCGGTGCGGGCCCAGCACCGCCGGCACACCGATTCCGCCGATCGTGCGCGCCACCACCTGCGCCGTCGCCTGGGCGTCGTCGCTGACTTCGGCGTAGTTATGCGCGCCGGATCGAAACAATAATTCGTAAGCATTGAGCGCGCCGTTGCGATCGAGAATCGGCTGGCGGCCCAGATAGACGAACTGCGAGACAAACTGCGCCTGAGCGGCCGGATCGACGCTGTCGGCGCATTGAGCAAGCACCTCGACGTGCCCGGGCTCGGCCCTGACAGGGTGACGTTCAGACATGGATCATCGGTGCGTGGATTCGGAAACGCTATGCAGCGGCGTGACGCGCCGACGCTGCATAGCGGCTTGCCGCAGGGGTTTGCCGCCGTCGGGTTGGCCCTCAGATCGGCCCTTGGGTTGGCCCTTGGGTTGGCCCTTGGGTTGGCCCTTGCGTTGGCCCTTGCGTTGGCCCTTGCGTTGGCCGCCCTTGGGTCTGTCCCTGTTAACGGATACAACGAGCCCGCACTTTAATCGAATCAATCCCGCCGCGGCGGTGGCTCGCGCAGCCATTCCTTACCAATGGTTTTTTGCAGCCGGCGCGCTAAAGATTTCCCGCCGCGGGTCGTTATCCTGTTCTGATGGGGCGGCCTGATACCCCTCGACCGCCCGGGCCCGGCGGCCAGCGAGCCGCCCCGCCTGCAGACGAACACAGGTTCTCAGCGACAAACATGGAAGCGAACAGGATCACCGCGCCCCGCCGGGGCTCCTTGCGCACGGTCATCGACCGGTTTCGTGCGTTCGGCCGGCGCGCGGAGCACAAACCGCAGTTGGGCGCAAGCCGCACTGCGCAACTGGAACAGGTGGTCGGCGCCGTCGACCTGCTGGCGCACGTCGATCACGAACTGCGCTTTCTCTACGTTTCCGACGCCAGCCTGCGCTTCATCGGTTATCACCGCGAGTATCTCGAGACCATCACGCTGCACGATCTGGTGGCGCCCGCCGACGTCCAGCGCCTCGACGCGCTGCTCGCCCGCGCCACCGCGACGGGCAACGTCGAGAAAGCCACGCTCGGCCTCATCAAGTCGCTGACCTACCCGATCACGGTCGAGTTGCGCGCGGTGCGCAATAACCACGACGGCCTCGACGGCTATGCGATCGCCGGCTTCGACGTCTCGGCCTGGCGCGCCACCGAGGAACGCTTGACCCAGGCGCTGCATCACGACCGTCTGACCAACCTCGCCAATCAGTCGGCGCTGATCCCCATGCTGCTCGAAGCACAGCAGCAAGCCGATGTGCACGGCACGCCGGCCGCGCTGCTGCTGCTCGACATCGACGACTATCAGCGCGTGAACCGCGCGCTCGGCTACGATGCCGGCGACGAGATGCTGCGTGACACCGCGCGGCGTCTATTGAACATGACGAGCCCGAGCGAGACGGTCGCGCGCGTGGCCAGCGACGAATTCGCGATCCTCGTGAAGGCGGCGGCGAACCGCACCCACGCGGCAGCCGCCGCCGAAGCACTGGCCCGGCGCCTGTTGACCGCGATCCAGCAGCCGTATGTATTCAACGGCCAGCAGGTGCATCTGTCGGCGAGCATCGGTATTGCGCTCTATCCCGACGTGCGCCACGCCAACGACACCGCTGCGCACGACACCCATCTGCTGCGCTGGGCCGACCATGCGCTGCAGCAGGCCAAGGCGGCCGGCGGCAACACGCTCGCCTTCTACGTGCCGGACGACAATCCCGCCGACGCCGAACGTCTGAAGCTCGAGGCCGATCTGTACGACGGCGTGCGCAACGGCGAATTCTCGCTGCACTTCCAGCCGATCACCAGCAGCCGCACGCATGGCGTGGTCGGCGTCGAGGCGCTGATCCGCTGGCTGCATCCCGTGCATGGCCTGGTGCCCCCTTCGATGTTCATTCCGCTCGCGGAGTCGGTCGGCCTGATCAACTTCCTCGGCAACTGGGTGCTGAAGGTGGCCTGCATGCAGCTGATCCAGTGGGACGCACAGGGCATCTCGCTGCAGTATGTGGCCGTCAACGTCTCGCCGCAGCAGTTCCGCGATCCGCGTTTCAAGGACGCCGTGCACGAAGCCATCGAGCTGACCGGCATCGACCCGCGCCGCCTCGTGTTCGAGATCACCGAAAGCCTGCTGATGCACGACCCGGCGCACGCCAAGGGCCTGCTCGAGGATTTCACCGCGATGGGCATACGCTTCGCCGTCGACGATTTCGGCACCGGCTATTCGAGTCTCGCCTACCTGCAACGATTTCCCTTGGCCAAGCTCAAGATCGACAGGAGTTTTGTCGAGAATCTGCTAACCTCGCGAAACGATCAGGCAATCGTTAGCGCGGTCGTGGGTCTTGCGCAAACACTCGATCTCGAACTGGTCGCCGAGGGCGTCGAAACGGAAGCACAACGCGCCCTTCTGACCGAAATGGGATGCGACCATATTCAGGGTTGGCTCGTCTGCAAGGCGTTGCCCTCCGACGAACTCGCGCGGCGTTTCGAAACGCGCTCGCTTCACTTGCACGCTTCGTAGCGATGCAGGCCAGACGCTTGCGCAGCAGAAGCCGGCTCAACGCCGGCGTGGCACTCATTGGAACATGTATGGCTTTTGCGGGAATCACATGGTAAAGGCGGCGGTGCTCGACAGGCTCTGGACTCGGATGAGCGAGCGCGGCGATTTCCCTATGCTGTCGCAGTCGCTGCGCACCACCATGGCGGCAATGAACAATGACGACCTCGACTTCACCGGCCTCGTGCAAGTCGTGTTGTCGGATTTCGCATTGACGCAAAAAGTGCTGCGCCTTGCCAACTCGGCCATGTACATGGCGTTCGGCGGCAACATCACGACTGTGTCGCGCGCGCTGATGGTGCTCGGCATGGATGCGGTCGGCCACCTCGTCGTCGGGCTGAAGATCGTCGATCACTTTCATCACAGCGCGCCGCGCCGCATCGACGCGAAGCTCGAACTCAACCGTACGCTGCTGTCGGGCTGCGTCGCGCGCAAGCTGACTGAGCGCGGCGATCTGCGCGCCGGCGAAGAGGCCGTGGTCTGCACGCTGATGCGCCAGATCGGCAAGCTGCTGGTGGTGTTCTATCTCGACGCCGAATGGGATCAGATCCGCCGCCACATCGATGCCGGTGCGCTCGAAGCCGACGCCTGCGTGCTGGTGCTCGGCGTGACGTTCGACGAAATCGGCATGGAAGCGGCCACGCGCTGGCGTTTGCCGGACATGATCCGCTCGGGCATGGGCGAGTTCGATCCGCAGGATACCGAACAGCCGCGCCAGGTGCAGTGGCTGCGCGCCATCACCAACTATTCGACGGCCGTGGCGGACGTGCTGACGCAGCAGAACATGCCGGACTGGGAACGCGAATCCCGCATGAGCGAGTTGGCCCACGACTACAGCCGCACGCTGAACACCGACCCGGACGTGCTGCTCGAAATGAGCGTCGCGCTCGCCCGTGAAGAAGGCGGCGACGGCGTGATGCGCGAGATCGTCGAGTTGCGCGCCAATGCGGACGCGATTGCGCGCGAGGCGCTCAATCCGGAGGCGCGCATCACGGCGGGGGTCGAAGATCTGCGTGCGCTGCCCGCCGACAGCCCGCTCGCGCCGGCGCTGGCGATGGCCTCCGAAACCGTGCTGGCCGGGCTCGGCTTTGCGCGCACGGTCGTGTTCGTCAAGCACAGCAACGGCACTTTCCGTGCGCGCCTGGGTCTCGGTCCGAAGATCGACGCGGCGCTGCCGAAGCTGTCATTCAGCACCGCCTTCGAGCCCGATGTGTTTCATCTCGCGATCGCAAACTCGGTGGGCATCTTCATCGAGAACGCGCGCGATCCGAAGATGGTCGCGCGGCTGCCCGAGTGGTTCCGCCGCTCGTTCGACGACACGCGAGCGTTCGTGCTGCTGCCGGTGGTCGACGGAACCGGGAAAACAGTCGCGCTGCTGTACGGAGACTGGACCGATACCCAGGAGGCGCGCCGAATATCACAGAAAGAGATGGGCGCGCTGAACGAACTAGCCAAGGAGTTGGGACGTTTTTTCGCCCAGGGGCAAATGCGGGAAATGGAGATGATGTGAAGACGTGGCGTGACCGTTGATCACGCTGCGTTACTCCTCCCGGATTTGCCCTGATTCAGGCGGCAACGAAAAGCAAAACGACGTGCCGCGGCCCCCACCTGGTTCGCTGCGTCGGCAAATGCGCCGAACTCAGTCCTCGATCCGCTCCAACCCCTCCGCGCTCCGGTCCGCGACTCCGGCCCATGCCCCTGCCGCGAGGCCAAGCTGCGCGACCTCTTGCACCGTCAACGGCTGCAAGCGCGCGCAAACGGCGCCGAGCTCATCCCAGGCGCCCCGCTCCAGCGCTTCGACCGCGCTCAGCAACGCCCCCAGCACGCCCTCGCGATGCAGGATCGCCGCCTGGATCGGCCGCGACAGCGTCAGCACATTCAAGGTGCTCTCGAGCGAGCCGCCGAACACCGCGTCGACAAACGAAAACACGCCGGTCAGAAAGGCCGCATCGGCCTCATCGCGCCCGGCTTCGGGCAAGCGCGCGATCGCCAGTTCCATGAAGCGCGCGCGGGTCGCCGCCAGTTGCAACAGCGGATCGTCTTCCAGTGCGACCTTGCGGCCGTCCGCATACAGCAGCAACTGCGTCCAGCGCGCGATCCGGTCGGTGCCGGTCGCGTTGATCGCTTCGCGCAGCGTCGTCACCTTGTGCCCGACCGCCAGCCCGCTCGAATTCGCGAGCTTCATCAGATGCATCACCAGCACCGGATTCAGCTTGAGTTCCGCTTCGAGTTGCGCGACGGTCGGATCGCCCGCCAGCAGTTGCAGCAGGTTCAGCAAGGCGTGCCGCGGCGCGCTGACACGCCGCGTCGACGAGGACTGGGCACGCGCGAAGAAGTAGCCCTGGAAACGGTCGAAGCCGAGACCTTGCGCCGTTTCGAAATCGGCCTGCGCATCGACGCCCGATGCGATCAGCAGCTTGCCCGCGGACTTGAGTACGCTGCCCAGCTTGGGCAACAGCGCGCCCGAGGCACGTGTGAAATCGATCTTGACGACGTCCGCGTAAGGCAGGAGCCGCGCGAATGTGTCGTTGGGCTGGGCCACTTCGTCGAGCACGAAGCGATAGCGCCGCCCATGCAGCTGAACGATCCGCGCGATCAACGCCTCGTCGACCTCGATCGAAGACGACAGTTCGAACATGAAACGGTCGGCGGGCAGGTGCATGATCGAGTCGTCGAACAGCATCTCGCGGCTCACGTCGACGTAGGCGGGATGCCCGGTGAGCGCGCCGCGCACATTGCCTTGCATCAGGCCGCGAAGCACGGCTCGCGCCACTAGTTGCGCCGGCTCGGGCGGACGGCCCGGCAACGCGCCAACGTTTGCGCTCGGGTCCGCATCAGTGGCCTGAGTTGCCGCGGCAGGGTCCGCGGCCGGCAACGCCGGCGCGCGCACCTTGAGCTCATAGCCGCAGAGCATGCCGTCCCGATTCAGGATCGGCTGACGGGCAAAACTGGCGTTCAATTGCGCGTCGTCTGCGCCGTCCGGCGCACCGCCCGTCCGGCGCGGATTCTCGATTGCGATGGTGGTCATTCCGGTCCCCCGCTAAGCGCCGCCCTGGCGCTTCCTGCTGTATTTTGGTTTCCGCTGACGGCGCGTCCAAACCCCCGCGGCTCGCGGCACCGTGCGGCGCCGGCTATCGGCGCCCGGCGATTTTAGCGCAGGCCGCCGCGCTCGGACACGGCCATACCGCAATATCTTGAAATAATTGGATGCCGGCTTCGCTGAACGTCGGGAAGGAATCGACGATACTGTCGTGCAGCGCAAAAGCGCGCCCCCCGCGCTACCCCGTCGCTCACCACCGAAAGGAAAACTATGGACGTCAAAAGCGTGCTGTCAAATGCTTTCGCGATGCCGATTACCAGCCCGGCGTTTCCAATGGGACCGTATCGTTTCACCGATCGGGAATTTCTGATCATCACCTACCGCACCGATCCGGACAAACTGCGGGCCGTGGTACCGGAGCCGCTGCAAATCGGCGAGCCGCTCGTACATTACGAATTCATTCGCATGCCGGATTCGACCGGTTTCGGCGACTACACGGAAAGCGGCCAGGTGATTCCGGTGTCGTACAACGGCGTGGCGGGCGGCTACACGCTGGCGATGTATCTGGACGACCACCCGCCGATTGCCGGCGGCCGTGAGTTGTGGGGTTTTCCGAAGAAGCTCGCCAAGCCGGTGCTCGAAGTTCACACCGACACCCTGGTCGGCACGCTCGACTACGGCCCGGTGCGTATCGCCACCGGCACGATGGGCTACAAGCATCGGCAGCTCGATCTCGCGCAACAGAAAAAACGCCTGGAAGCGCCGAACTTCCTGTTGAAAGTGATTCCGCACGTGGACGGCACGCCGCGCATTTGCGAACTGGTGCGTTACTACCTGCAAGACATCGACCTGAAAGGCGCATGGACCGGCCCGGCCGCGCTCGAACTGGCGCCGCACGCGCTGGCGCCGGTCGCCGCCTTGCCGGTGCTCGAAGTCGTCGAGGCGCGGCATCTGATCGCCGACCTCACGCTCGGTCTCGGTGAGGTCGTGTTCGATTACCTGAGGTGATACAGGCGGCGATGGACGCGTGCGGCCGTTCCCTGTTTTCTTGTTGACCTGGCCATACCGATCAGATTGCAGCCACCATGCAAACCGGCCGCTTAAGCGGCCGGTTTGCATGCAGCGAATAACGACAACCCACGACAACTCACGACAACCCACGCTTTACTTCAACACGACCTTCACGTCGAAGTACTTTGCAGCGAAGCGGTCGATCGTGCCGTCCGCCTTCAGTTCCTTGAGCGCCTGGTTCAGCGCATCCTTCAGCGCCTTGTCGCCCTTGCGGATGCCGTAGCCCACGCCTGCGCCGAGCAGTTTCTCGTCGGCGACCGCCGGACCGGCGAATTCAAAGCCGGCGCCTTGCGGCTTTTTCAGAAATCCCTTCGACGCGGCTTCCGCGTCCTGGAATGCGGCGTCGAGACGCCCCGAGGCGAGGTCGGCGTAGATCTGATCCTGCGTCTGATACGGCACGACGTCGACGCCGGCCGACGCCCAGCGCGCCTTCGCGTACGCTTCCTGAATCGTGCCTTGCAGCACGCCGACGTGCTTGCCCTTCAGCGATGCCGGCGTCGGCAGCAGGCCGCTGCCCTTCTTCGCGATCATCTGATTCGGGATCGTGTAGATCGGATCGGTGAAGTCGACCGCCTGACGGCGCTGCTCGGTGATCGTCATGTCCGAGTTGATCGCGTTGAACTTGCGCGCCTGCAACGCCGGAATCAGGCCGTCGAACGAATTCTCGACCCACACGCATTTCGCCTTCAGTTTTGCGCACACGGCGTTGCCGACATCGATATCGAAACCTTGCAGTTCGCCCGACGCCGACTTCGATTCGAACGGCGCGTACGACGCCTCGACGCCGAAGCGCACTTCCTTGATATCCGCTGCGGACGCGGCGCCTGCCGCTACCGTTGCCGCCGCGAACAGCGCGAGCGCAACCGTGTTTCGCCAATTCATCTTCATTACGGGTGTTCCTCTACGGTATTGAATAAGACGGAGCCGAATCCAGCAGGCATGATTGCCGCGCCAAAATTGCGATTCAAACCCGTGCGGCCGGTGTGGTGCCGCGCAACAGCCGCGAGGCGGCGATTGTACAGACTTCGCAGCGCACGCCTGGCGGGCGCGTCCGCGTGTGCCTCGTTCGGCCCAGCCGGCATGGCGCACGGAAAGGTGCAATTGCGTGTCGCGCTCAGACAAGCAACGGGCGACCCAGCGCCGGGCAAACCGCCGTCAAGGCGCAAACGGGCGACGAACAAAGGGCAAACGAACGGATACCAGGCAGTGAACAAGCAGCGAACCGGCGCGCGCGTTCCCGCGCACATCAGAGCGCGCCGTCGCCGCCGGCGAAATCGCTGCCGAGCCGCTGCGACAGATGCGTATAGACCAACGCGACATGCGGCAGATGACGCGATTCCGGATGCGCCAGCACCCAGACTTGCGATTCCGCTTCGTCGAGCGGCGGCGTCAACTGCACGAGATCGTCGCGGCCGCGCGCAAGGAAGGTCGGAAAGATGCCGACGCCGAAGCCGCGCGCCACCAGTTCGAACACCGCCATCACGCTATTGGTCTTGTAGCGCGGCTCGACAGTCGGGCAATGGCGCTTGCGCCACAGGACCGAAGGATGATCGCCGAGCGAGCTATCCGGCGCCGCCCAGTCGCAGCGTGACAGTGCATCGGCGTCGCTCGCGTGGATGCCGCTCCCCTTCGCGGCAAACACCGCGATACGCAGCGGGCCCACATGTTTGCCGACCAGATGATCCGGCGCGCGGCGCGTGGCGCGCACGGCGATATCGGCATCGCGTTTGGTCAAGCTCGCCAGGCTGTTGGTGGCGGTCAGCTCGAACGACAACGCGGGATGCAACGCCGCGAAATCGTGCAGCGCGGGCAGCACGAGGCCGTACAGCACGGTGTCGGTGGTCGTGACATGAACGCTGCCGGACACGCGATCGCTGCTCGCCTGCACCGTCGAGCGCGCCGCCGCCAGTTCGCTTTCGATGCGCTCGGCGTGGCGCGCCAGTTGCGCGCCGAGCGGCGTCGCGCGATAACCGCTGCGCGAGCGTTCGAACAGACGCTGCCCGAGCCCGCGTTCGATCCGCTGCACGGAGCGGAAAATCGTCGACGCGTCGATGCCCAGGCGCTGCGCCGCTTCCGCCAGCGTGCCGGCGCGCACCAGCGCGAGGATGGTCTGGGTATCCGCCGAAGTCAGTTCGTATTGCGTTTTTGCATGCATGGTTTGGCAAGCCGCCTGTTTATTCCGAACGCGATCCGGGCTACTTTTACCACATCGACTTGTCGGCCGACGAGCCTTGCCACCGGCGCCTGCCGGGATTTCACTCTCGTTTATAGCGGTGACACCATGAAACTCTATTACTCGCCGGGCGCCTGCTCGCTGGCCGTTCACATTGCCTTGCGCGAAGCGGAGCTCGACTTCGAAACCATCAAGGTCAACCTGCAAACGCACAAGCTCGCCAACGGCGACGACTACTACGCGATCTCGCCGCGCGGCTATGTGCCGCTCGTCGAGATCGCCGACGGCTCACGGCACACCGAAGGCGCCGCGCTGCTGCAATACATCGCCGATCTCGCGCCGGAGTACGCGTTGTTGCCACCCGCCGGATCGCCGCAACGGCTCGCAGCGGTCGCATGGCTCACCTACATCAGCACGGAATTGCACAAGACGTTCAGCCCGTGGCTTTGGCATCAGGAGACAGCGGAATCGACGAAGGCCGAATGCCGCGCGAAACTCGCCGCGCGGTTCAGCGAACTCGATCGCGTGCTGACTGACCGCGATTATCTGACCGGACAGTACTCGGTCGCCGATGCGTATGCGTTCACGGTGTTGAGCTGGGCGCGGATGCTGTCGGTGGATCTGAGCGCGTATCCGTATCTGAGCGCGTATCTGGAGCGCGTCGCGGCGCGGCCGACGGTGCGTGAAGCGATGGTGGCGGAGGGCCTGCTGAAGGCGAACGCGGCTTAAGCTGCACGAAGCGCGCATGGTGTGAGACGTTGCGGGTCAAGGCGCGCGACGTCTCACCACCAACGGCGCGACTACACGAGTCGGGACAGCGTGTCCTGAGTCGTCTCGACCACCATCAAGCCGGCGCGCAAGCCCGGCTTGACCGTCGCGTTCGGGAACACGATGCGTTCTTCGTCGCGACGCACGACATAGCGATAGTCGCCGTCACAGGCGAGCACCGTATCCTTCACGAACGGCGTGAAGTTCGGCACGTCCGCTGCAACCCGCAATTCGAATGCATCGCTTTGCTTGGTGATCTGATCGATCACAGTGAATGCACGCGGCAGCGCTGCCTTTGCACCACCGCTTGTACCACTGGTACCAGCCAGCAAATGACGCAACGCTTCGTCCGCGCCTGCAAACCGCTTCAGATCGTTCTGGCCGAACGGACGCACTTTGCCGAGTTCCAGCGTACACGCCTCGGCGCCGCACGCTTGCGCGGTGAAATGCGAAAATGTATGGCCCTTGGTCGTGTGGAGCAGTACCGCGCTGATGCGCGCCTCGCCGAGCCACTCGAACATCGCACGCGAAAACGGCGTGCCTGTATGCGGCAGCAGCGCAAACTGCTCGAACGCGGAGGCGCGGATCGCCGTGTGCATGTCGATATGCCAACGCGCGCCGCGTTCAGCCGATGCCGCGGCAAAGAACTGCGTCGCCGTGCGTTCCAACGCTGCGGCGCGCGGGGCTTCGTGACTGTGCGGCACCTGCGCATGACGTCCGCTGAAGAGGCGGTTCAGGTCGTCGTCGCGATAACGGCACGCGTCGCGCATCGCATCGACGTTACCGAGAATCACCAGCAAGCGGCACGTCAGCCCGGCGTCGCCTTGCGCGATATCGCGCACGAGATACGACAGCAGTTCGATCGGCGCGGTCTCGTCGCCGTGCACGCCGGCAGACGCGAGCACGCTGCGTGTGGCCGGCTCCTGAGGTGTGGGTTCCGCGGGTTCCATTTGCAGAACCCCGTCATCGAGCCAGCGCCAGCGCACGCCGTTCGCGCACACTCCTTCAGCGTCATGCGCGGCGGGCCGCTTGCCCGCCAACGTGTACGCGAGGAAATCGTCGAGCATCGAAGCCGGCATGCTCCGCTCAGCGCTGGAAGTCATACAGCGAACCCAGACCGAGAATCTGCGTCAGCTCGTCGAGCGCGGTACGCGACTCGGAGAGCAATTGCGGATCGGTCAGGTCGGCCGGCGCGAGACGGTCGCGATAGTGCTTTTCGATCCACGTATCGAGGCGGCCGAACAGCTTGTCGTTGATCCACACGCCGGGCGCCACCGCCACGCGCTCCGCGTCGTTCAGCACCACGCGCAAACGCAAACACGCCGGACCGCCGCCGTTCTTCATGCTTTCACGCAGATCGAACACGAGCACGTCGTCGATCGGGCCGGTGTGCGAAGCCAGGTCGTCCAGATACGCGGCCACGCGCGCGTTCTCGCGGCATTCCTGCGGCACCACCAGCACCTGCTTGCCGTCCGGGCGCGTCAGCAACTGGCTGTTGAACAGATACGACGTGACGGCATCGGACACGCTCACCTGTGCGTCCGGCACCTCGATCACGTTGAACCCGGCTTTCAGTGCTGAGAGCTTCGAGCGCAGTTCGCCGTACACCGCGTTCTGTTCGACAAACGCGAGTTGATGGCAGAACAGCGTGTTGCGATTGCCGACCGCGATCACGTCGTTATGGAATACGCCGGCGTCGATCACATCGGGGTTTTGCTGCGCGTACACGGTGGCCGCTTCTTCGAGACCATGACGGTGTGCAACCGCGCGGCTCGCCTCGAAGGTTTGCCGTGCCGGGAAGCGCTTCGGCTCCGGTCCGCGGCGATACTCGCTGCGGCCGTACACGAAGAATTCGACGCCACGTGTGCCGTATTCCGCGCAAAAACGCGTGTGGTTCGCCGCGCCTTCGTCGCCGAGCGCGGGCGTGCCGGGCAATGCTTCGTGCACCGCGAAACGGTCGGCATCGCTGAAGATCGCGCGCAACGTACGGCGCGTCGATTCATGTTCGATCGCGCGATGCAGCTTGCTGCACAGATTGGCCGGCGTGAAATGCACGCGGCCGTCGTGCGTATCGGACGATGGACTCACGGTCGCGGCATTCGCGGTCCACATCGCCGACGCGGAACTCGCGGCGGCCAGCAACTCGGGCGCGTCTTTGGCAACGCGAGCAATCACCGTCGCGTCGTCGCCGGAAAAACCGAGTTCGCGCAACAGTCGCATCGACGGACGTTCCTGCGGCGGCAGCACGCCTTGATGAAAACCGAGGTCGGCCAGCTGCTTCATCTTGCGCAGGCCCTGTTTGGCCGCCGCTTTCGGATTCGCAATCGACTTCTCGTTGTTCTGCGACGCGACGTTGCCGAACGAGAGCCCTGCGTAATTGTGGGTCGGGCCGACCAGGCCGTCGAAATTGGCTTCAGTGGCTTGCATCGTCGATCCTCAGAATTGAAGGCCCGGCGAGACGCTCGCGGGCATTTGCAGTTGCGCGCTTTCGACGGAAGCCATCGGATACGCGCAGTAGTCGGCGGCGTAGTACGCGCTCGGCCGGTGATTGCCGGAACGGCCCGGACCGCCGAACGGCGCGCCCGACGACGCACCGTTGGTCGGCCGGTTCCAGTTGACGATGCCGGCGCGGATGGTGCGCTGGAAATGCGTCCACAGTGCTTCGTCGTCGGCGAGCAGGCCCGCGGACAGGCCGAAGTCGGTGTCGTTGGCTTGTTCCAGCGCTTCGTCGAAGCTGCCGTAGCGGATGATCTGCGCCAACGGCCCGAAATGCTCTTCGTCCGGCAAGTCCTGCACGCCGGTCACGTCGAGAATCGCCGGCGTCACGAAACCGAGTTTCGGATCGCGCTGCTCCATCGTCAGCAACGACTTCGCGCCGTCGGCCAGCAGACGTTGCTGGGCCGCGACCAGGCGCGAAGCGGCGCGCGCCGAGATCACCGCGCCCATGAACGGCTGCGGATCGGCGTTGTATTCCCCGACGCTGATCCGCGACGTGACCTCGGTGAGGCGTTCGATAAAGCGGTCGCCGAACGCATCGTTCGGCACGAAAATGCGCCGCGCGCAGGTGCAACGCTGCCCCGCCGACAGAAACGCCGACTGGATCGTGTGATGCACGGCGGCGTCGAGATCGGCCACCGGCCCGATCACGAGCGGATTGTTGCCGCCCATTTCCAGCGCCAGCACGATTTCCGGACGGCCGCCGAACTGCTTGTGCAGCAATGTTCCGGTATCCGAACTACCCGTGAAGAACAGGCCGTCGATCTGCCGATGGTTCGCGAGCGCAATGCCGGTTTCCTTCTCGCCTTGCACGAGGTTCAGCACGCCCGCGGGCAAGCCGGCATCGCGCCAGATCTGCACTGTGAGCGCGGCCACGCCCGGTGCGAGTTCGGACGGCTTGAACACCACGGCGTTACCGGCGATCAGCGCCGGCACGATATGCCCGTTCGGCAAGTGCCCAGGGAAGTTATACGGCCCGAACACCGCGACTACGCCATGCGGACGATGCCGCAACACGGCCGTGCCGTCCGCCATCGCCGAGCGCTTTTCGCCGGTGCGTTCGTTGTACGCCTGAATCGAGATCTCGACCTTCGCGGCCATCGACGCCGCTTCAGTACGCGCTTCCCACAGCGGCTTGCCGGTCTCGCGGCCGATCGCTTCGGCCAGCGCTTCCTTGCGCTCGGTCACGAGCGCAGCGAAGCGGCGCACCACGGCGCAACGCTCGTCGAGGCTCGACGCCGACCACGCCGCGAACGCGCGGCGGGCGCTGCGCACCGCCCGGTCGACGTCATCCGCCGACGCGCTATTGCCTTGCCAAACCGTCGCGCCCGTGCCCGGGTTGCGCGACGCGAATGCGGGTCCTGTGCCGGCGGCCCATTCGCCGTCGATGAAAAGCTCGCTCATGATCATCCTTGTTTGTGTTTCAGCGGCAGCACCCGCACCGGGTCGCCTGCCTTGACGCCAAGTGCGGCTGCCTCCGCGGCGCTCAACCGGAACACGCCGTTTTCCGGCACACCCGCGGTCACGCCCACGCGAAAATCGCCCAGCGACGTATTCGACACCATCGATTTCGGTCCATCCGCCGGCGCATTCGACGCGCCGATCTCGACCGGCGCCACCACGCTTTCGCGCACGGTGCGCAAGTCGGCGATATGGCATTCGAGCACCGGACCCGCGTCGAAGATATCGACGTGATTCTCGTAGCGCAGCCCTTCCGCTTCGAGCATGCGGCGCGCCGGAATCGTGTCGCTATGCGTGAGGCCCACGCATTGCTGCGCCTCTTCCGGCAACAGCTCCACATACACCGGATAGCGCGGCATCAGCTCGGCGAGAAACGCCTTGCGGCCATGCGAACTCAGATAGTCCGCCGCGTTGAAATCGATCTGGTAGAAATGCGAGCCGACCGCGCGCCAGAACGGCGAAGTGCCGTCCGCGTCGAAATGGCCGCGCAGTTCCGCGCAGAGACGCTCCGGAAAGCGCTCGCGAAACTGCGCGAGAAACATGAAGCGCGAACGCGACAGCAATCCGCCGACGCCGCTCGCACGGTAACGCGGGCTCAGGAACAGCGAGCACACTTCGGCATAACCCGTCAGGTCGTGCGAGATGTTCAGCGCGCGCATGCGCGTCCAGATGCCGAGGTCCTGGCTCGCGTGCACCACGGTGCTCACGCGATAGTTGTAAAACGGCTGCTCGAGGCCGACCGAGGTTTCGATGCCGCATACGCCCGCCACGTCGCCGGTGCCGGTGTCTTCCATCACGAAGAAGTAACCCGCTTCGTGCGGCGCGGCCTTGTCTTCCATCGTGCGGCGCGCGCGTTCGATGCGTGCCGCGAGCGCCTCGCGATCCGGCTTGAAGGTGGTGAGACCGGGGCCGGTCTCCTGGGCGAGCGCCATCAGCGCGTCCACATCGCCCCGTTGCACAACGCGAACGACGATCATTGTGCGTCTCCCGAAGAGTCTTCCTGATACGGCTGGTGCAGCGGCACGCAGCGCACCGCGTCGCCCTCCTGCACGCCGAGCGCAGCGCGCGCCGCGTGCGGCAACGGTGCGCCGGCTTCCTTGCCGGCCGCCAGCTCGCCCAGCACGCAGCGGAATTCGCCGCCGGCGGCGTTATGCGCGATCAGATACGTCGAACCGGCTGCTGCCGCGCCGGCTTCATGCACCACACGCGTTTCGTTGCGTGTCACGCAGGCGCTGCGATCCACCTGCGCGGTCAGCACTGGACCGGCGTCGAAGATATCGACGTAGCGGTCGGTCTCGAAGCCTTCCTCGAGGTGAATCTCATAGGCGAGCAAGGCCTTCGAATCCGGTTCGCCGAGCACGCGCTGCGCCGCTTCCGGCAGCAACGGCACGTACACCGGATAGGTCGGCATGACTTCGGCGATAAAGGTGCGGCTGCGGCCGCCCGATTCGATTTCGATGTCGGCGAAGTTGCGGCCGAAGAACTTGCGCCCCACCGCTTCCCAGAACGGCGACACGCCCGCGTCGTCGGTAACGCCGAGCAGCAGCGAGAACACCTCGGACGTGAAGCGCTTGCGATTGGCGGCGATGTACATCATCCGTGCCCGCGACAGCAGATGCGCGGCCGCATCGCCACGCAGCGAAGGATCGATGTAGTAGCCCGCAAGGCGGCTCTTGCCGGTCAATTCATGCGACATGGTCAGCGCGTGAATCTTGCGGTTCACGTGCAACTCGCGCGACGCATGAATCAGCGCGTCGTTGCGAAACGCGTAGAACGGGTCCGAATAGCCGGCCGCCGCGACGATGCTCGCCGTGCCCATCAGCTTGCCGCTTTCCGCGTCCTCGAGCACGAACAGATAGAACTCCTCGCCCGGAAAATCGACGTCCGCGCGAAACGAGTCTTCCGACAACGCGACGCGCGCTTCGAGCGCACGGCGGTCGTGCGGCAGCGAATGCAGCACCGGTTGCGCGGTGCGCGCCATGTGTTCGAGCGCATCGAGATCGGCGAGGCGGCCGGGGCGTACGAAGAGCATCATCGTTCCTGTTGAATGTGGCGCATGAATCGGTGCTGCAACTCGATGCAGCAACTCACTTCGACGCCGCTTCGGCCTGCGCGCCGACGATCTCTTCGATCGCCTTCGCCAGTCGCTCGAAGCCTTCGTTCATATCGTCGAGCGGCATGATCAGCGACGGCACGAAACGCAGCACGTCCGGACCCGCCATCAGCATGATCACGCCGTGCGTGCCCGCAGCGGTGACGAAATCTTTTGCGCGGCCCTTGTAAGCGTCGGTCAATTCGGCGCCGATCAGCAGACCCTTGCCGCGCACTTCCCTGAACAGACCAAAGCGTTCGTTGAGCTTCGCGAGGTGGCCCTTCAGCGCTTCGCTGCGTGCATGGACGCCGTCGAGCAGCTTCGGATCGCTGATCAACTCGACCACCTTCTCGGCGATCGCCGAGGCGAGCGGATTGCCGCCGTAGGTCGTGCCATGCACGCCGACCTTGAAATGCGCGGCCAGTTCGTGGGTGGTCAGCATCGCGCCGATCGGGAAACCGTTGCCGAGCGCCTTCGCGGTGGTCAGGATGTCCGGCGTCACGCCCGTTTCCTGATACGCGTAGAAATAGCCGCTGCGGCCCACCCCCGTTTGTACCTCGTCAAAAATCAGCAGTGCGCCGTGCTGATCGCAGGCTTCGCGCAGCGCCTTCAGGAACGCCGGATCGGCGGGAATCACGCCGCCCTCGCCCTGGATCGGCTCGACGATCACCGCGCAGGTCTTCGCGCCGATGGTCTTCTTTGCCGCTTCGATATCGTTGTACGGCAAGTGGATGATGCCGGCCGGCACCGGGCCGAAGCCTTCCGAATACTTCGGCTGGCCGCCCACGCTCACGGTGAAGAAGGTGCGGCCATGGAACGACTGCGTGAACGAAACGATTTCGAATTTGTCCGCGCCATGACGCTCGAACGCGACGCGGCGCGCCAGCTTCAGCGCCGCTTCGTTGGCTTCCGCGCCCGAATTGGCGAAGAACGCGCGGTCGGCGAAGGTCAGGTCTTCGAGGCGCTTCGCGAGGCGCAGCACCGGTTCGTTGGTGTAGCCGTTACCGATGTGCCACAGCTTGCTGCCCTGCTCATGCAGCACTTTCAGCAGTTCAGGATGCGCATGACCGAGCGCGGTGACGGCGATACCGCCGGCGAAGTCGATATAGTCGCGGCCTTGCGTATCCCAGACGCGCGAGCCGAGACCGCGATCCGGTACGAAGGCGGCGGGCGAAAACACCGGCACCATGACTTCGTCGAAGGTCTGGCGTGTCACAGTCAGGTCGTTCATGGCAAATCCTCGTTACAGGTGAGAGGTAATACACGTAGTGTAGGAAACCGCACGCGATACGTCTTGCGCATACGCGACGCTTTCTATGAGCTTCCGGGCGGGCATGCGCGGTGCGGCGCTTATTTGCCCGCTTATTCGGCTGCTTATTGGGCTGCTTATTGGGCTGCCAATTCGGCCACTCATTCGGCCGCTCATTCGACCGCTTTTTCGGCCAGCCTATCCGCTCGCTTATTCAGTCCGGTCAGGCCGTTCGATCAACGCGCCGGGGCGCGGCTCGCTCGCCGCGGCGCCCGTCGCGCCGGTCTGCTTGTCGATCCAGTTACGACGATCCTCGCGCGGTGTGACGCCAAAGCGTTCGCGATACGCATTCGAAAAGTGCGCCGCCGACGAAAATCCGCACGCGAGACTGATCTGCACCACCGACTTGCTGGTGCGCTGCAATTGCGTACGCGCTTTCGAAAGCCGCAGCCCCAGGTAGTATTTGGACGGCATCGAGCCGAGATACTGGCGAAACAGGCGCTCCAGTTGCCGCCGCGAGACGCCCACCAGACCGGCGATTTCATCGGTGGTGAGCGGATCCTCGATATTCGCTTCCATCAGCAGGAGCGCATCGTTCAGGCGCGGATGGCGCTCGCCCGGCGCGGTCACGAACGGAATGCGCTGCCGCTCCTCGCCCGCGCGCAATACGCCGACACCCAGCGTATCGGCGATCCGGTCGGCGAGTTCCGGGCCATGATCGCGGCCGATCATCGCCAGCATGAAGTCGACCGTTGCCTGACCGCCCGCACAAGTCGCGCGATCACGGTCGATTTCGAAAATCTGTTGAGTGACGATCGAGCGCTCGAACTGCTCGGAGAACTGCTGATAGGTTTCCCAGTTGACGCTCACGCGATAGCCGGACAATTGCCCCGCCATCGCGAGCCACCAGACGCCGTGATGAATGCCCGTGACGAGCGGCGTGCGCTGTCCGACGCGCGACAGGCTCGCGAGAAAGAGCCGGTAATCGGCGAATTGCTGAAACCGTTCGCTGACGATGATCAGCCAGTCGCACGAGATCGCATCGCCGAAGGCGGCATCGGCCGGCCATTGCGCGCCGCCCGAGAGCGGCACCGGGCGGCCGTCCCACGAGCAGACCTGCACGCGGTACAGCGCGCGGCCGTCGATTTCGTTGGCGAGATTGAGCGCGTCGACAATCGGCCCGACGCCCGACATCGACACAGGCGGCAATGCGACGATTGCGACCTGAGTGGTGCGTGCCGGGCCGGACGTGCGAGCCATCGTTGATGAGTGAAACGCGGAAAGCGCGAGGCGCGCGTTACTTCAGGCTGCCGGACAGGAACTGCCTGAGCCGTTCGCTGCGCGGTGCGGTCAACACCTCGGCGGGCAAGCCCTCTTCTTCGGTGCGGCCCTGATGCAGGAACATCACATGGTTCGACACGTTGCGCGCGAAACCCATTTCGTGCGTGACGACGATCATCGTGCGGCCCTCTTCGGCGAGCTTCTGCATTACCTTCAGCACTTCGCCGACCAGTTCGGGATCGAGCGCGGAAGTCGGCTCGTCGAACAGCATCACGTCCGGGTTCATCGCCAGCGCGCGGGCAATCGCGACGCGCTGCTGCTGACCGCCGGACAGATGCGACGGATACTGTTTTTCCAGGCGCGGCGCGAGACCGACTTTCTCGAGATATTCACGCGCGCGATCTTCCGCTTCGCGACGCGACAAACCGAGCACATGAATCGGCGCTTCGACGATGTTCTCGATCACATTCATGTGCGCCCACAAGTTGAAGTGCTGGAACACCATCGCGAGCTTGGTGCGGATGCGTTGCAGCTGCTTGTGATCGGCGACTTCGAGGTTGCCGTGACGGTCGGCTTTCGTCTTCACCGTTTCGCCGTCGACGACGATCTGGCCGGCGTTCGGCCGCTCGAGGAAATTGATGCAGCGCAGGAAGGTGCTCTTGCCCGACCCGCTCGCGCCGATGATGCTGATCACGTCACCCTTGTTCGCGTTGAGCGAAACGCCCTTGAGCACTTCGTTGTCGCCATAGCGTTTGTGGATGTCCTGCACGGCGAGCTTGCAAGCTTCGGTTTGAGTCGTGTGGAGCAAGATGCTCTCCCAATGAAATACAGATCGATCTTCGTGACGGCGCACACCGGTCACACCCGCCGCGCCGCTCGATGCCAACGCGCCCGCTCAGTGCGTGTCAATGCGTACGTACCGCCAGGTAACCCAGCCAGTGACGCTCGGCGCGCCGGAACAGCGCGACCAGCGCGAACGACACCACCAGGTAAATCAGCGCCGCGAGTCCGAACGCATCGAACGACTGGTACGTGGCCGAATTCGCGTCGCGCGCCACCTTCAGGATGTCCGGCACCGTGGCCGTGAACGCGACCGTGGTGGCGTGCAGCATCAGGATCACTTCGTTACTGTACAACGGCAGCGCACGCCGCAGCGCGGACGGTATCACAATGCGCCGGTACATCGTGAACCAGCTCATGCCGTAGGCGCGCGCCGCTTCCACTTCGCCGTGCGAGGTCGAACGGATCGCGCCGGCGAAAATCTCGGTGGTGTACGCGCAGGTGTTCAGCGCGAAGGCGAGAATCGCGCAGTGAAAACCGCTGCGGAAAAACGCGTCCAGCAGTTGATGCGAGCGCACGAATTCGAGGCTGTACATGCCGGTGTAGATCAGCAGCAGCTGCACGTACAGCGGCGTGCCGCGAAACACGTAAGTGTAGAGGCGCACCGGCGTCGACAGCCAGCGCTTCTTCGAAACGCGCGCCACCGCCAGCGGAATCGCCGCCACGAAGCCGATCCCGATCGAGGTCACCAGCAGCCACAGCGTGACCGCGAGACCGGAAATCCGCTGACCGTCCCAGTACAGGAACGCGCGCCAGAACTGGTTGAGAATGTCGATCATCGTCTTAGAGCTCCGCGTGCCGCACGCCAATCGAATAGCGCCGTTCCAGCCAGATCAGCACGAGATTCGAAGCGGTGGTGATCGCCAGGTAGATCAGCGCGGCGACCAGAATGAAGAAGAACATGTTGAACGTGCTCTTGCCGGCGTCCTGCGCGGCCTTGACGACATCGGCGAGACCGATGATCGACACCAGCGCGGTGGCCTTCACCAGCACCTGCCAGTTGTTGCCGATGCCCGGCAGCGCGAAGCGCATCATCTGCGGAAACAGGATGCGCGTGAACACGCGCAGGCCGCTCATGCCGTACGCCGCGCCCGCTTCGAGCTGACCGCGCGGCACCGCGAGAAACGCGCCGCGGAAGGTCTCGGTGAAATACGCGCCGTAGATGAAGCCGAGCGTCAGCACGCCGGCCACGAACGGATCGATGTCGAACTGCGGCAGATCGAGCGCATCGGTCAGATTGTTGACCGCGATCTGAATGCTGTAGAACAGCAGCAGCATCAGCACCAGGTCGGGCACCGAGCGAATCAGCGTCGTATAGCCGGTCGCGATCGCCCGCAGCGGGCGGTTGAACGAGAGTTTCGCCGCCGCGCCCGCGAGGCCGAGCAGCACGGAGGCTGCCAGCGAGAGGACGGACAGCTCGATCGTCTGGATCGTACCGGCCAGCAGCACCGGACCAAAGCCGTAAAGGAACACGCGCGTCTCCATCCAGGTTCATTGAGGATGTCACGGACGGCGCCGGCAGCTCTCTTTGCCTGGCTCGTCCGACATGGCGCGGAGTCTCGCAAGCGAAAATTAATTGCTCAAATAGAGGGCGGGAGGTTTGCTGCGTCGCAGCATGACGCGGTTTTCTGCCGCCGAAGGCTCCTGGGACTTGGTTTTGCGGGGGATATCGGTTTGTAAGCCCGCTCGCGGGCGGCTTGGGCCGCCGCGATTTAGCAAGTTTCGGGTCGCTTTTTCGATAGACGGAGCGGCTGCACCAACGGCAGCGGCGCGCAGGCAACAAGAAAACCTCAATCAATCCCCAAGCGAGCGCGAATCGCCGGCAACATATACTCAACCGCCGCGCGCCCTTCCTCAATCGCCGGCGCCGCACGATGAAAATCGAAAATCCCCATGCCGCCAAGCCGCGGCTGAATCAAGATATCCGCCGGTTCGCCTGCAAGGCGGCTGCGCGTAATCCGCACTTGCATGATGTCGATGCTCTGCGCAATCGAGCTCAGCATGGAAGGCACCCGCGCACTCGGTGCAGGGGGCACCCGCACGTCGTCGCTAGCGCGCACCTCGGCAGGCGCAAGCCAGCGCGGCCAAGGTTTGCCGTTGCGGCGTAACGCGACCGGCGGCGGCGCCGTCGGATCAATCGCGGGCGTATCGACCACCGCACCGCCGAAATCGCGGCCGTTCAGAATATCGTTGTTCAGATCGACAGCGATCACGCAGTCCGCCCGCATGCCGCGCGCCACCGAAACCGGCACCGGATTGCTCAGGCCGCCATCCACCAGCCACACGCCGTTATGCCAAACCGGCGTGAAAATCCCCGGAATCGCAATCGACGCGCGCACGGCATCGACCACGCTGCCGTCCTGCAACCAGCTTTCGCGCCCTGTGTCGAGTTCGGTCGCGACCGCCGCGAACGGCATGTTCAACTGCGCAATCGAGCGTCCGTCGAATTTGTCCGCGAACAACTGGATCACTTTACGCCCGCCCAGCAAGCCGCCCGACAGACGCAGATCGAGCAGACGCACCACCGTCTGCCAGGTGAGCCGGGAGACCCATTCTTCAAGCCAGTCGAGGTCGCCGTTCGCATAGACCGCGCCGACCAGCGCCCCGATCGATGTGCCGCACACCACATCCGGCTTGATGCCCGCGTCGAGCAACGCGCGAATCGCGCCGATATGCGCCCAGCCGCGCGCGGCTCCCCCACCCAACACCAGCCCGATACGGCTATATCGACGTCGACGTATCATTTTTTCCCGCCTGTTCTCTGTTCCCGACTTTTCTCGTCGTTCCTCATCTATCGCCCGCGCACCACGTCCGAGCGCGATGTGGTGTACACCTTCTGAAACTGGTCGAAATGCACGTTGAAAATGCCCTCTTCCGTCACGCCGCCCTCGCGCCACTTCCAGCTCCACACGGTTTCCGGCTTCAACGGAAACACGGCGACTTCGCCTGGCTTGCCGAGCAGGCGGCGCACTTCATCCTCGGTCATGCCGATGCGAACCTTCGCGAAGTTGGCGGCAGTGAGCACCTGCGTGATGGCTTGCAGTTTGCCGTCTTGGTCGATGTCGACCATGTAGGTGTTCAGCCCTTGCGGGCCGCGCGGATATTCGAGGCGCTTCGAGCCGTCGGTAAACGTCCGTTCGGTTTCCGGATTGCCCATCTGGTCGCGGACCTGCGCTTCGCTCGTGACGCCGGGCGTCATATTCTTGAGCAGTAACGCGTCCGGTTTGACGGCGTTGAAAAATTCCTTGAGTTTTTGCACGGCGCGGTCGCTCTGTTGGTCGTCACAACCGGCAAGCGCTACGCACGCGCTCAGCATGGCGACGGTAAGCAGTTTGAGGCTCACAGCAAGTTTCCTGTACGGATGCGGGCGCGTCATGCGCACGCATCCCGTTGTGTAGGGTGTCCACCAAGGGGACTTCCTCCGGGGCGCCCCCCAAGGGGACTTCCTTCGGGGCGTGCTACAGGATAACCGCGTGTGGAAAAAACCGCGAGCGCCGCCTGCAGGAAGGCTGTCAGCCCTCTTGCGGCGCAGTCGGCGGCGGCGTGATTTGCCGCGGGTCGACGCAGATGGACAAGGCGGGAAAAATGCGGCGCACGAGTACTCAGAAGCATGCGGAAAAGCGCGCACAAACAGGCACAAACAGACACAGGCACGCACAAGCCCAGGCACGCACAGGCATGCACAAACGGCGCACAAGCAAAAAGGCGACGCTGTGCTACGCGTCGCCAGACCGGTCGGTACGGTCACCGAGCGGTGGAGGCGGCAGAACGGCCGCCCGAAACGAAGCACCATGGACGACGCGCAGCGGCCCGATTCGGGGCGAGGCGGCGAGAGACCTTGGCCTCTGACCTTACACCATCGCCGCAATAGCGGACCGCTGCTTGTCTGGCCGCCCTGGTCCCTCGATAAGCCTTCCAAGTGCAGCTAATCTAAACGCATTGGCGGTATTAGACGAGAGCGCGTTTACACCGAATCGGCAGATGATTTGCAGCTGAACGGCGCAGGCGCGGCTCCGGTCCGCATCGCCCCCTCATACGGGCAAGAACGAAGCGAAACCCGCCCGCCCCGCGCCCAGCAGCACCGAATCGTTTTGCGGCGTATGGATCCGCGCGCACAGCACATCGCGATAGTGGCGCTCGAGAGGATTGTCGCGGCTCAAGCCGGGATTGCCGCTTGCCTCGACGGCGAGTTGCACGGCCTCGATCGAATGATTCGTCACCGTGTATTTGACGAGCGGCGCTTCGTCGAGCGTCACGTGCTCGCCGCGCGCACTCGCGTCGAGCAACACACGATTGTCGAACAACAGCGCATCGATGCGGCCGAGCGTCTGCGCAAACGCCGGCAGGCTCGCGAGCGGCGCGCCGAGATTGCCGGGTGTGCGATGCGCGGCCCACTGCGCGAACCAGTCGCGCGCGGCCCGCGCCACGCCGTCGTAGACCGCCGACAGCAGCACGCTCATCCACGCGAATCCGAGCGGATCGAGCCCGGCGCCGGGCTCCCCCGGCGGATGCACATCGACCGCATGCGTAGCCGGCACGAACACGTCGTCGAACACCAGCTCGTGACTGCCGGTGGCGCGCATGCCGAGGTGATTCCATTCGCTGCCGACCCGCACGCCCGGCCTATCGCGATGCACCAGCCACACGCCGACGCGCGGCGGCGTCTCGTCGCTGCGCGCCCACACCGCGAGCCACGTGAGACCGGGGCTGCCGGTCGAATACAGTTTGCTGCCGTCGATGCGCCAGCCGTCGCCGCTGCGTTTCGCGACGGTCGACGGCAAGCCGCCGCGCGCCGGCGTGCCGAGTTCGGGTTCGACGCGCAGCGAGTTGATCAGCGCGCCGTCGCGCACCGCTTCGCGCGCGACGCGTTCGCGCAGCGCCACAGGCCAATGCGGATTGCCCTGCAAGCGGTGGTGAAACAGGTACTGCATGACCAGCACCAGCGCCGTGGACGGCTCGCCGCGCGCCACCGCGCGGATCACTTTCAACGCCTGCGGCAAGCTCGCGCCCGCGCCGCCGAGCGATGCAGGCACCGTCAGCGAGAGCAGATCGAACGCGTGCAGGCGCGCCAGATTGGCGTGCGGAAATTCGGCAGTGCGGTCATAGTGCGCGGCGCTCGCGGCGAACTCGGCGGTGAGTTGCGCGAGCAGCGCGTCGAACGCATCGCTATCGAGCGGCGGATGACGGCGTGTCACCGCGCTGTCGGCAATCGGGGCATTCATGCGGGAACTCCGGCACGCCGCGTTACGGCAGAGGGAAACTGCGATCGAAGCTCGTGCGCACATCGAGATGCGCGCGGATCACGTTGGCGGCTTCGTAGGTATCGGCGGTGCGCTGCTGCGCGGCGACGACGCTGTCGTCGATCGGGACCGGATGCACCTGGCCGCGCTGATAGACAGTTTTCAGCACGTCGGTCGGCAGGCCGGTCACGCGCGATTGCATCGCCGCGACTTCGTCCGGATGCAAGAGCGCCCAACGTTGCCCGATCGCGACGCGCCGCAGGAAGTCGGCGAGCTGCGCGCGCTTGTCCGCGATCGCGCGTTCGGTGGCGACCTGGTAGCTGAGTCCTTCCGACAAGCCGACGCCGTTGGCGATGATACGGTCGTGATCGCGCGCTTCGCCCAGCGCCGTGTACGGGTCCCACACCGACCACGCGTCGACGCTGCCCGAAGCGAGTGCCGCCTTCGCATCCGCGGGTGCGAGAAACACGAACTTGACGTCGGCTAGCGGCACGTTGGCCTTCTTCAACACGGCGAGCGCGAGATAGTGGCCGATCGAACCGCGAGTCGTCGCGATACGCTTGCCCTTCAGACTCGCCGCATCGTTCAGCGGCGAATGAGCGCCGACGACGATCGCCAGATCGAGCGGCGTCGAACGCGTTGCCGCGACCGCTCGCACGCGCGCGCCGGCAGCGAGCGCGAACACGAGCGGCGCATCGCCGAGTCCGCCGACATCCACCGCGCCCGCATTCAACGCTTCGCCGAGCGGCTGCGCGGCGGGAAAGTTGAACCATTCGATCTTGTACGGCAGGTCTTTCAATTGACCGGATGCTTCGAGAATGCCGCGCGTTTGCAAGGACTGGTCGCCGACTTTCAGCACCGGCAAATCGGCGGCATACGCGGACACCGGCGAGGACGCGGCGCACACGGCCAGCAGCGCGGCAACGACTGGTCTGAACCACAACGCGCGGCGCACGCATCGCACGGCGGATGAGACTGCAAAAGAAAAGCGGGTGATCGTCATATCGGCGCTTACGCGATGCATACGGTGAAAGTTTGAAGCGACGATAAGGCACGCATCTGCATAAGGCAAACGCATTATTCTTCTAAGCAAATATGCGAATTTTCCTGGCACCCGCTTCGTGCGCGCAGACCTGTTCAGGTATCGTCGTGCCCACGAAATGCCCGCGTCAGATCACATGAAAACCGTGCGTGCCGTCGCGCCTGAGTTGCGCGACGAGGCCGTATTCCCACTCCAGATACGCGTTCATCGCTTCACGCCCGTTATCGGTGCCTTCATACGGACGCCGGTAACGGTCGATGCGCGGCGAAGCGAGCCTCGTCTCGCCGCTTTCGACCGGCAAGCCCGCTTCGATCCATGCGCTCGTGCCGCCGCTCAGCACCTGCACCGGTTTGCCCGTCAAGGCGGCGACCTCGGGCGCGGCGAAACGCGCCAGCAAACTGCTGCCGCAGGTCACCACATAGCGTTGCGCGGCGGGCAGCTTGCGCACGGCGGCGTCGAGCAGCGCGCGAATCGCGTACCACGCGCCCGGAATATGGCGCTTCACATAGTTCGCGCTCGTCGTGAAATCGAGCACGGCGGTGCCGGGCGCTTGCAGCAGCGCCGCCAGTTCGGCGGGCGAAATCTCATCGGCGTCCGGCGGCGTGGGCGCGTTCCGCGCAGCGGGCGCCGCGCCTCGTTCGCTGAAGTCGGCGGCGCTCAGGCCATCCACCACGTACACCTCGACGTTCATCTGCGCGAGCCACGATGCGCTCATGTTCGCGCGCACGCCGTCGTTGTCCGCGAGGATCACGCGCGCGCCGCGCACCGGCGCGAACATGTCGGTCTCCTGCACAAGCTGGCCGCCCGGCGCGCTGCGAAAACCGGGCACGTGGCCCGCTTCATATTCTTCCGGCGTGCGCACGTCGAAGCGATAGACGGTGCGTACCGCTTCGTCGGCCCAACGGCGCGCTTCGTCACGCGACGTGCGGCCCACTTGCGCGCGATCCGCCACCTTGCGCGCGGCGTCGGCGGCGGCCAGACGGACTTCGTCGTCGAGATTCGGATCGAAGCGGCGCGAGCTGCCATGCGCGAGCGGCTGCCCGGCGAGCGTCCAGCCGATTGTGCCGTTGCGCAGCGCCGCAACCGGATTGGGCACGTCCGCATTGATCAGCGACTGCGCGCCGATGATGCTGCGGGTGCGGCCCGCGCAATTGACGATGATGCGCGTGGCCGGATCGGGTGCAAGCTGCCTGGCGCGCAGCACCAGTTCGGCGCCCGGCACGCTGATGCTGCCGGGAATGTTCATGGTCTGGTATTCGTCGAAGCGGCGCGCGTCGAGCACCACCACGCCGGCCTCGCGATCGAGCAGCGCCTGCACGTGCGGCGCGTCGAGCGACGGCGTATGCCGCTCGCTTTCGACCAGTTCGCCGAATGCCTTGCTCGGCACGTTGACATCCTGGAACAGCTCGCCGCCGGCCCTACGCCAGCCTTGCAGGCCGCCTTCGAGCAAGGCGACATTGGTATAGCCCAACTCGCTCAAACGGCGCGCGGCGCGTTCGGCGAGTCCTTCGCCGTCATCGAATACGACGATCGGCACGGTAAGACGCGGCAGGCGCAGCGGCGCGTCCAGTTCGAGCCGCGACAGCGGCAGGTTGGCGGCAAAGAGCGGATGACTGCGTGCGTGCGGATCTTCCTCGCGTACGTCGACGAGCGCGATTTCCTGGCGCTCCAGCAGCGCGCGGCGCACGTCCTTGAATGAAAGGGTACGGAACTCTGTAGTGAAACTCATGGGATCGGGAACTCCTTCGAAACATTCCAGATATTCGGCAACACGTCGTTCGAGTAGCCGGAGATGAAATTTTTACGACCACCGCCGGCCGGGTACACCGAGCGCGTCACCGCACCGATATTTGCACCGTACACGTGAATGCTGATCGATGTACGGTCATCGTATGCATTGCTCACGCGATGAATGTCGCCGATACGCGGCGACACGGCATCCACTGCGCCAGCGGCGAGGCGCCGCGGCGCGCCCTCTTCCGCCAGCGTGCCGGTCGGCGTGACGCGATAGTTCTGAGCAATTTCCGCGCCACGCAGCACACCGATCAAACCCCATACGGTGTGGTCGTGCACCGGCGTCGCTTGCCCCGGTCCCCAGACAAAACTGACAACGGAGAAACGCTGCCGCGCATCCGCGTGCAACAGGAATTGCTGATAGCGCTCGGGATCGGGCTGCGCGAAAGCGTCGGGCAGCCAGTCGTCGTGGGCTACCAGTTCGCGCAGATACGCGCCGCCGGCTTCGAGGCGCTGCGCTTCGGGCACGGCATCGTCGACAAGGGACGCGATCCGGCTGACGAACGTGCGCAGCCGGTCCGCTCTTAAGGCAGCGCTTAAGGTTTGAGTCATCGAAAGTTCAAGGATGGGGTGACGGGAATCCGGAATCGGCTCAGGCGCCGTGGGCGAGCGCAGCGTTGAAGGTGTCGGTCCACAACGGCGCGACGTCGACGCGCCGATCGATCACGGCCGCACGCGCAAAGGTATCGGCAACCTGCTGCTCGCTCGCGATGTCCGCCGCCGTGACGCCGGTGATGCGGCGCGCCTGGCTCTGATTGCGGTACAAGGACAGAATCGCTTCTTCCGGCACGCGCAATTCGGCGGACAACACCTTCGCATACGCATCCTGATGCTGGCTGAACCACGTGCATGCGCGTTGCAGCCTCACCAGCAGATCCGCGGCAGCGGCGCGCCGCAGCGGGTCAGCCAGGGCCGCCGGGTGACCGTAGTACAGATAGTTGCCGGACAGGTAGCCGTTGGCGTTTTTCAGCACGCGCGCGCCCGCCTGCGAGATCGCGAGCGGCACGTTGTAGCCGTAGATCGCCCATGCGTCGAGCGAGCCGGCGTTGAAGGCGGCGAAGCCGTCGCGCGGTGCGAGCGACGTCGCCTGGATATCGCTGAACGACAGCCCCGCTTCTTCGAGCATGCGCAGCAAGTAGTAATGCGTGGTGGTCGCGCGCAGATAGCCGACGCGCTTGCCCTTCAGATCAGCGATCGAGCGGATCGACGAGCCCTTCGGCACCAGCACGACCTGGTTGTTGACGTCGTCCTTGTAGACGGCGATCACGCGTACCTGGGCGTTTTGCAACCGCGCGAAGATCGGCGGAATCTCGCTGCCCGAGGCGATATCGAGCGAGCCGCCGTTCATCGCCTCGACCATCGCGTTGCCGGACTGGAACTCGGACCAGTCGATCGCGTAAGGGGTGTCCGCAAGGCCAGCTGTTTTCAGCAGCGTGGCGTCGCCGCCTTTGTAGGTCGCGACACGCAGATGGACTTTGCTGAGGTCGAGGCGCGGGTCGTTCCGGCCCGCTCCCGCCCATGCTGCCGATGCAGCTTGCGCCGCTGCCGAAACGAGGCTCGTGCCTGCGCCGGCTAGTGTCGCGGCGGCCACGGCCGCAGCGGGCGGCAACGCGGACATGAGCCGGCGGCGCCGGAGCGAAACCGGCGGATCGAAACGTTGGGTCATATCGGGAGTCGCTCAGGTCAGTACGTCGGGCTCGGCTTCGACGAGCCCTTCCAGCAGGCTCTCGAACGCGAACAGCGCGCCGCCGGGACGGCCCACCTGCTGATGCGTGAGCGTGGCGACATCGTGCGGGATGGCTTGTGGCGTGCCGGCGGCTTCGGCGAGCAATTGCGCGTGGCAGGCGCTATCGAGCGCGATGTACCACCATGCGGCGGCCTCGACGCTCGGGCCGGCCGTGAGGATGCCGTGATTCTTCAGGATCACTGCGCGTCGCTCGCCGAGCGCCGCCGCGATGCGCGCGCCTTCGCCGGTGTCGAGCACGACGCCGCGAAAATCGTCGAACAGCGCGTGGTCCTGATAGAACGCGCACGCGTCCTGCGTCAGCGGATCGAGCGTGCGGCCGAGCGTCGACCACGCTTTGCCATAGAGCGAATGCGTGTGCGCCGCCGCGACCACATCGGGGCGCGCCTCGTGAATCGCAGCGTGAATCGCGAAGGCCGCCTGATTCACCGGCCCCTCGCCGACGACGATCTCGCCCTGCGCATTCACCAGCAGCAGATCGGACACGCGAATACGGCTGAAGTGCTTGCCGAACGGATTGACCCAGAAGTGATCGGGCCACTCGGGATCGCGCGCGGTGATGTGTCCGGCGAGCCCCTGGTCGAAACCATAGCGCGCGAACAGACGAAACGCCACGGCGAGGCGTTCTTGCCGATGGCGGCGTTCATCCGCGATGCTTTCACGCGGCGGCACGTCGTCGAACCAGAACTTGCGTAGGGGTTCGTGACGCTGGAGCGCCGTTGCATTGCCCGCAGGCGTGTTCCTGAAGGCGGCAGACAGATCGGTCATTGGGGCTCCGTTCAGGCGGCTACGCGCTCGACGCGCGCGATCCGTTCGCGGGTGGCCGGAATCAGTTCACGGCCGTAGTCGATGGCGTCTTCGAGCGGATCGAAGCCGCGCACGAGGAAGGTCGAGACGCCGAGCGCGTAATAGTCGGCGAGCGTATCGGCGACCTGTTCGGGCGTGCCGACGAGAGCGGTCGAATTCGAGCGCCCGCCGATTTCCCTGGCGATGCCGGTCCACAGGCGTTCGTCGACGCGGTCCGATTCACCGGACGCCGCCAGCAGACGCCGCGCGCCTTCGCTTTGCGCCGGGCCGCCGACGCCGAGCCCTTGAGCCGCGCGCAGCCGGCGGGTTTCTTCGAGGATGCGATCCGCGCGCTCCCAGGCGGCGGCTTCGGTGGCGGCGAGGATGGGCCGGAACGACACCGAGAAGCGCACCGTACGGCCATGTTTGGCTGCTTCGGCGCGCACGCGGGCGACCTGTTCGCGCACTTGCGCCTTCGATTCGCCCCACAGCGCGTAGACATCCGCGTGACGGCCGGCGATTTCGAGCGCGGGCGCCGACGCGCCGCCGAAGTACACCGGGATATGCGGTTGCTGAAGCGGCTTGACTTCGGAGAAACCTTGTTCGAAGCGGTAGTACTGGCCCGCGTGATCGAAGGGTGTGTCTTCGGTCCAGATGCGGCGCAGGACGTGCAGATATTCGTCGGTGCGCGCGTAGCGTTCGTCATGCGAGAGGTAGTCGCCGTCGCGGCGTTGTTCTGCATCGTCGCCGCCGGAGATGATGTGGACTGCCAGGCGGCCACGCGAATAGTGGTCGAGCGTTGCCAGCTGACGCGCGGCCAGCGTGGGTGCGACGAAGCCCGGGCGGTGAGCCAGCATGAAGTGCACGTTTTCTGTGACGCTGGCCGCGTGGGCCACGGTCAGGAGCGCGTCGGGGCTCGTCGAATGATGCGGCACGAGGATGCGGTCGAAGCCCGCGGCTTCGTGGGCGCGGGCGAATTGTCCGATGTAGTCGAGGTCGATGCTCGGGCCTTGCGGCGCGTGAGTTTCAGACACCTTGCGGGTCTGGATCATGCCGATGAATTCGATTGACACGGTGGTGTCTCCCAATCATGTTGGTTTTGCCCGGCGGGGCGGTGGCTCTTCTTTTGCCGCAACGGCGGTTGCTGCCGCGTTCGAGGGGTTTAAGGTAGCAGCGCTACATGCGGTTGTTAAATATTGATCAGCCATATCTATATCGGCTTTGCATGTATTGGGTTTTGGTTTCTTGCCTTTGGCAGCCCCCTTGCCGCAAACCCCCTTCGATGAACGTGGACATCCCCGTGCCGTCAGCAGGAAAACAAAACCTTTGCCACAATGCCCCGTCGCGCGAAAGCGCAAAAAGCAGCCATTGAACAGACAATGATCCCCTTCTCGGTCCTGGACCTATCGCCCGTCACCGCAGGCGCCACCCCGGCACAAGCCTTCAGGAACACGCTGGACCTGGCGCAGCATGCGGAAGCCTGGAACTATCGCCGCTACTGGCTGGCGGAACACCACAACATGACCGGCATCGCCAGCGCCGCCACCTCGGTGGTGATCGGCTACGTCGCCGGCGGCACAACGAAAATTCGCGTCGGCTCGGGCGGCATCATGCTGCCCAACCATGCTCCGCTAGTCATCGCGGAACAATTCGGCACCCTCGCCTCGCTCTATCCGGATCGCATCGACCTGGGCCTCGGCCGCGCACCCGGCACCGATCAAACCACCGCCCGCGCGCTGCGCCGCGATCTGCAAAACAGCGCTGAGTCGTTCCCCGACGATGTCGTCGAGCTGCTACGCTATTTCGCCGATCCCGTGCCGGGCCAGCGCATTCGCGCAGTACCCGGCGCAGGTCTCAATGTGCCGCTGTGGCTGCTCGGCTCGTCGCTCTACAGCGCGCAACTCGCCGCGGCGCTCGGCCTGCCGTTCGCGTTCGCGTCGCACTTCGCGCCCGATCACATGCTCACCGCGCTGCAGCTCTATCGCGCGCAATTCCGGCCGTCGGCGACGCTCGATAAACCCTACGCGATGGTCGGCGTCAATCTGTTCGCCGCCGATACCACCGCCGAAGCGCAGCGTCTCTTCACCTCGCTGCAGCAACAGTTCATCAATCTGCGCCGCGGTACGCCCGGTCAGTTGCAGCCGCCGGTCGAGCGTCTCGAAGCAGCGGAAATGGAGTTGAACAGCGTCGCGCATTCGCTCGCCTGCACCGTGCTCGGCGATCGCGATGCGGTCCGCGAAGGTCTGCTGTCAGTGATCGAACAGACCGGCGCGGACGAGCTGATGCTGACCGCGCAAATCTACGATCACGCGGCGCGCTTGCGATCGTTCGAAATCGCCGCGCAAGTGCGCGAGGAATTGATCGTCGGCAAGTAACAAAAAGGGCGGCTCGCGGCCGCCCTTCTTCTCGCTGACTGTTCGAGCGCGGGTCCGGGCTCAGCGGTTCGCCGGCACCGCCGCCAGGCCGTCGAGCAGCGCCTGATGAAATGCCTGCGGATCCTGCATCTGCGGCGCGTGCCCCAACGCCGCGAATTCGACGAGCGTCGCATGCGGAATCGCCTTGGCCGCGGCCTTGCCTAGTTCCGGGTAACGACCGATCTTCGCGCGCACCTCTGGCGGCGCTGCGTCCTTGCCGATCGCTGTGGTGTCCTTCTGGCCGATCAGCAGCAGCGTCGGCATCGTCAGCTGGCCCAGCTCGTATACCACCGGCTGCGTGTAAATCATGTCGTACAGCAACGCGGAATTCCACGCGACGATCTGTTTGCCGGGACCACGGTACATCCCCGCCAGCATCTGCACCCACGGTTCATAGTCCGCGCGCCACTGGCCCGCGTAGTAGGTCGACTGCTCGTAGCGACGAATGCCGTCGGCGGTGGTCTTCAGCTCGCGCTCATACCATTGGTCGACCGATAGCGACGGCACGCCCTTCGCCTTCCAATCCTCGAGCCCGATCGGGTTGACCAGCACCAGTTGCTGCGTCTCATGCGGATACGTCAGCGCATAGCGGATTGCGAGCATGCCGCCAGTGGAATGGCCGATCAGGGTCGCGTCGGTGACGCCGAGCGACTGGAGCAGCGCGTGGGTATTGCGCGCCAGTTGCTGAAAACTGTACTGATAGTGCTCAGGCTTGCTCGATTTGCAGAAACCGATCTGGTCGGGCGCGATCACGCGATAGCCGGCGTCGCTGAGGCGGCGGATCGTCGTCTCCCACGTCGCCGCGCAGAAGTTCTTGCCGTGCAGCAACACCGCCGTGCGGCCGTTGGCGTGCTCCGGCTTGATATCCATGTACGCCATATGCAGCGCCACGCCTTGCGAGGTGAAGTCGTACCGCTCGACCGGCGCCGGATAGTCGAAGCCCTGCAACTCGGGGCCGAACGCGGGACCGACGTGGTCGGCGGCGCTGGCCACGCCCGGGTTGGCGGCGCTGGCCGGCGAGGCGGTCAAAGCGATGGCAGTGGTGGAAGCGGCGGTTGCAGTGGCGGTTGCAGCGGCGAAGACGGCCGGCGAGGCAGCCAACGCACTGGCGCTCAACATGGCGAGCAAAGAAAAGCGGCGCAAACTCATCGATAGGTTTTCTTGCAAGGAGAGAGCAACGGAAAACGTGCGGCTCACGCACGAGCAATCGCGCTCGAGCCCCGTTCACGAGCCGACGATTCTACGACGCTCCGCCAGACTCCGCCGCCACCCGCGCACGCTCATGGCTGCAGTGGTCGCAGCGGTCGTAGTGGTCGCAGCGGTCGTAGTGGCCGCAGTGGCCGTAGTGGCTGCAGTGGCTGCAGTGGCCGTAGTGGCTGCAGTGGTCGCAGTGGTCGCAGCAGTCGCAGCAGTCGCAGCGGTCGCAGCGGTCGGCATGGCACGCATATTGCGGATAATCACCGCGCACGCTATGTGTCGTGGCGCACGGATGCATCGTGTGCAAGGGTTGATCGTGCAGATCGTGCACAAAGGCGCAGCGCAAGCGGCATCCGCACAATTCAGACTACGCGCCCGCGGCAAATCGGTGCTAGAACTAGCAGACGGAGCCAAAAACACCGAGCCACCCGACAGCACGATCCAGAAGCGGACAGGAAAGCGAACTAAAACCATCCGGGGCAAACGCTCGAAACAATAGTTGGAAGCGAGCGCTTGAACCCATGGCGAGAACACATCCAGCATGGCCATCCGGGGTATACCAACCAGGGAGACAGACATGGAAAGTCCGGCACGCCTGAACGATCTGCAACGCACCACCCTCGCCATCGTCCTTGCGGGCGGACGTGGCACGCGGCTCGGGCCGCTCACCAACAAGCGCGTCAAACCGGCAGTGCACTTCGGCGGCAAATACCGGATCATCGACTTCGCGCTGTCCAATTGTCTGAACTCCGGCATCCGCCGCATCGCGGTAGTCACGCAGTACAAGGCGCACTCGCTGCTGCGCCATTTGCAGCGCGGCTGGGGCTTCCTGCGCGGAGAATTCAGCGAATTCATCGACCTGTGGCCCGCGCAGCAACGCGTGGAAGGCGCACACTGGTACCGCGGCACCGCGGATGCGGTGTTCCAGAACCTCGACATCATCCGCTCGATCCGGCCGAAATACGTGGTGGTGCTCGCGGGCGATCACATCTACAAGATGGATTACACGCGGATGATCGCCGACCACCAGGAAAGCGGCGCGGATTGCACGGTCGGCTGTATCGAGGTGCCGCGCATGGACGCGGTGGCCTTCGGCGTGATGGCGGTGGATGAACACCGCCGCATCACCGGCTTCGTCGAAAAACCGGCCGATCCGCCCGCGATGCCGGGCCGCCCGGATACGGCGCTCGCCAGCATGGGCATTTACGTGTTCAGCGCCGATTATCTGTACACGCTGCTCGAAGAAAACATCTCCAGCGTCGACACCGATCACGACTTCGGCAAGGACATCCTGCCGCGCGTAGTCACGCAAGGTATGGCGATCGCGCATCCGTTCAGCATGTCGTGCGTGTCGTCGGACCCGAATGTGGAGCCGTACTGGCGCGACGTCGGCACGATCGACGCCTACTGGGCCGCCAACCTCGACCTCGCCTCGACGATCCCGACGCTCGACCTGTACGACCGCAACTGGCCGATCTGGACGTATCAGGAGCAGTTGCCGCCGGCCAAGTTCGTACGCGACATGAAAGGTCTGCAAGGCAGCGCCAACAATCTGATCCTGTGCGGCGGCTGTGTGATCTCCGGCTCGCAGATCGCGCGCTCGGTGTTGTCGTCGAATGTGAAAGTGAATTCGTTCTGTAACATCAATGAGGCAGTCTTGTTGCCGCAAGTCACCGTCGGCGCGAGTTGCCGGCTGCAGAAAGTCGTGATCGACCGCGGCTGCACGATTCCGGACGGCACGGTGATCGGCGAGGATCCGGTGAGCGACGCCGAACGTTTCTACCGTACCGACGACGGCGTCGTGCTGGTCACGCCCGAGGCGCTCAGGCAGAAGGCCGGCTGATTCTCGAACCGTTGATGAATGCGCCGCCCGCGCCGCGGCTGAACGACGTCCCGCACTAACAGGAATGAGACAGAGTCTATGACGATTCGCGCCCTGCACGTCGCAAGCGAGCTGTATCCCCTTCTGAAAACGGGCGGTCTCGCCGACGTCGCGGGCGCATTGCCGCCTGCGCTGATCGAGCTCGGCGCCGACGCGCGGGTGCTGCTGCCCGGCTTTCCCGCGGTTGCCGCCGGCTTGACCGACGTGCGCACGGTGGTGCAACTGGGCCGCCGTTTCGACGCGCCCGCGGTCACGCTCGAACAGGGCACGCTGCCCTCGAACGGCCTCACGGTCTATATGATCCGCGCCGCCACGCTGTACGACCGGCCCGGCAATCCTTATCTGAACGACGAACATGTGCCCTACGGCGACAACGCGCAGCGCTTCGCCCTGCTCGGCTGGGTCGCCGCGCAACTGGCGCAGCAACTCGATCCGGCGTGGTCGGCGCAGATCGTCCACGCGCACGACTGGCATGCGGGGCTCGCGCCAGCCTATCTGAAGGCGGCCGAACGCCAGCATGGCCGCTCGTTCGCGCGCAGCATTTTTACGGTGCACAACCTCGCGTATCAGGGCATTTTCCCGGCTCACCAGTTCGGCCTGCTCGGTCTGCCGGACGACTTCTTCAGCATGCACGGCGTCGAGTTCTACGGGCAGTTGTCGTTCCTGAAAGCGGGCCTCTACTACAGCGACCGCATCACCACCGTCAGTCCGACCTACGCACGCGAAATCCAGACGCTCGCCCAGGGCGGCGGCCTCGACGCGCTGCTGCGCCATCGTTCGCACGACCTGAGCGGGATCCTGAACGGTGTCGACTACACGGTGTGGAACCCCGCCACCGATCCGCTGCTCGACAATCACTACACCGCTACGCGCCTGGCCGGCAAACAGGCGTGCAAAGACGCCTTGCAGAAGCGTTTCGGCCTTGCGCAGAAAAGCGATGCGCTGCTGTTCGGCGTGGTGAGCCGGCTGACCGAGCAGAAAGGCCTCGACCTGCTGCTCGCCGCGTTGCCCGAAATCGTCAAGCGCGGCGGCCAGCTGGTGGTGTTCGGCACCGGCGACCCAGCACTCGAAAACGGCTTGAAACGCGCCGCACAGGCGCATCCGGAATCGGTCGCGGTCGAACTGGGCTTCGACGAAGCGCTGGCTCATACGATCGTCGCGGGCAGCGACGTGATCGCGGTGCCGTCGCGCTTCGAGCCGTGCGGGCTCACGCAGATGTATGCGCTGGCGTGTGGCTCGCTGCCGCTCGTGCACCGCGTCGGCGGTCTGGCGGATACGGTGGTCGACGCGTCGCTCGAAAATCTCGCCGACGATCTCGCCACCGGCTTCGTATTCGAACGCTTCGAACCGCAGGGCCTTGCCGCCGCGATCCGCCGCGCGTTTGCGCTCCATGAGCGGCGCACCGAATGGAAAGCGACGCAGCGGCGCGCGATGCGCCAGGACTTCGGCTGGGGCGCATCGGCCGAGCGTTATCTCGCGCTGTATCGCGAACTCGCGTGAGCCGCCAGGCCCCGCTGCCCCGCTGCCGATACGTTTGATGGTTCGGCGCAACAACACGGGGACGGACCAACTCGGGCGCGGCAAACTCATGTATTGTTTCCTGACTACGCAGACGGTACATTTTTCTTGCATAGTCTGAAACAGTCATGCCGCAACAGCCGCCCGGCCAAGGCCGGTGCACCGCCGTCGCGCATCCTCCCCGTTCTCACTTTTCGCGCATCAGGGCTTGCGCGAGCCGACACCATGACGAAAAACGTTCTGAGCATCCAGTCACATGTCGTGTTTGGGCACGCCGGCAACAGCGCGGCCGTGTTCCCGATGCGCCGGCTCGGCGTCAACGTCTGGCCGCTCAATACCGTGCAGTTCTCGAATCACACGCAATACGGCCATTGGAGCGGCAGCGCGATCGATGCATCGCAGATGGAAGACCTCGTCGAAGGGATCGGCGCCATCGGCATGCTGCCGCGCTGCGACGCCGTGCTGTCCGGCTATCTGGGCACGCCCGAGCAAGCGCAATCCGTACTGGAAATCGTCAAGGCCGTGAAGGCCGCCAATCCACGGGCGTGGTATTTCTGCGATCCGGTGATGGGCGCGGCGAGCGGCTACAAGGTCGAGCCGGGCATTCAGGAATTCCTCGTGCGCACGATGCCGGAAATGGCCGACGCAATGGCGCCGAACCATACCGAGTTGCAACGCCTGGTGGGCCGCGAGATCGAGACGCTCGAAGAGGCCGTGACGGCCTGCCGCGAACTCATCGCCCGCGGGCCGAAGCTCGTGCTGGTCAAGCACCTGCTCGACCGCGACAGTCCCGCCGACCGTTTCAACATGCTGGTCGTCACCGAGCGCGAGGCATGGATGAGTCAGCGCCCGCTCTATCCGTTCGCGCGGCAGCCGGTGGGTGTCGGCGATCTGACGAGCGCGGTGTTCGTCGCGCGCACGCTGCTCGGCGACTCGATTCGCGCGGCTTTCGAGCACACGCAGGCCGCCGTGAATGCGGTGGTCAAGGCGACCTGGCAGGCGGGACGCTACGAGCTGGAACTGGTTGCCGCGCAGAACGAAATCGCGCAGCCGCGCGAATGGTTCGACGCGTGGGTGGCCGAGACGGCATAGACCATCGAGATTGCGGTTGCGCCAGTGGCTGGCCAAACCCGCGCCCGGCTGATTGGCCACGTCGGCGGTGCTGGCCGCGTCGGTCGCCTGTAAGAAAATCCCACGCGCGCGGAAGGCACTGTTCCGCGCTGCGTGGGCAATCCACGGCGAGCGCCGTGGGGCATACGGTCCGCGATTGTCATCCGGGCGTCCTATAATGCCTGCCGCGTGGACGAAGCAGCCGCCCGTCCACAGCGCATTTTCAGCATCCGGCATTCAGCATTCAGCATTCAGCAGACGAGGCATCGATGGACGGTTATATCCGCAGCGAGCGGGAAGAATATTTTGAGCAGTTGTGCCTCAGCGTCGACGCTGACGAAACTCACGAGCAGGAAGCGATCGAGTACTTCGAGAACCAGTTCGACGAAGCCGACTTCGATCCGGCGCAGTGGCTCGACATCGCGCTCTACTACTCGCCGGCGGTGGCGCGCGGCATCATCGACATGGTGACGCCCGACGACAAGGCGCGCAGCAACATCGCCGCAGTGATCGCCGACAACCTCGACATCTCCTACGGCGAGGACGAATGCCAGCAATTCGCCGAGACCATCGAGTTCGCGCTCAACAACGGCGTGCCGGTCGATCTCGACCTGGTGCTCGACGGCTGCCAGCGCGCGATCGACGACCTCGACACGTGGGCCGACGAAGACACCAAGGCGCCGCTCCTGCGTCTGCGTGAGGAGTTGCTGCGCCAGCAAGGCGAGCACTGAGGGCCTGGCTTTGACCCGCTGATTTTTCGGCGCAATCGCGGCTTTGCGTCCGTGGGCGCGCTGTTGTGATATAGCCGGCGCGCTCGCGCCGGTTTTCTGAGCTGCCGCGGTCTTCCTTAAGCATGTGCCGCAATCCGCATCTGCGCGTCTGACCTGACAGGCCGCCAGCCAAAGCGCTGTGCGATCTATGCCGAAATGCTCATTCAAAGCGCCGCGAACTGCCAAGACGGCTGCAAATTGGCTTTTTATATTCGCGCCAGATTGACCGACGCGCGCTGGCTACTCCACGTATTCCAGCATTGTTTATGGCGACGGAACATCCGTAGTCTGACGATGCGCGTGAGGCGGGCAGCCGCCGGTTCGCGCGCTTCGATCCAGCGTTACCGCCTTGCTGCTTTCACACCTGAAAACTGTCGATGGAAGGAGAGACCATGAGTCTTCGCAACACGCTGAAACCGCTTGCACTGTTCGTTGGCGCCGTCTTCGCGACGGGGCCGCTGGCCAGTTTCGCCGATGACCTGCCGGTCAAGATCGGCTTTGCTGCGCCGATGACGGGGGCCAACGCCGGCTACGGCAAGGATCTGGAAAACGGCGTACGGCTTGCGATCGAGGAAGCCAACGCGCAGAAGGTCAAGATCGGCGACAAGGTCGCGCAATTCCAGCTTGTCTCCGAGGACGACCAGGCCGACCCGCGCATTGGCGTGCAGGCCGCGCAGAAACTGGTTGACCAGAGCGTGTCGGCGATCGTGGGCCACTTCAATTCGGGCACGACGATTCCGGCCTCGCAGATCTACGAGCAGGCCGGCATTCCGGTGATCGACCCGGCCGCGACCAACCCGATCATTACCGGGCGAGGTTTTGCGAACACCTTCATGGTGATTTCCACCGATGCGCAAAACGCCGGCAATGCGGGGATGTATGCCGTCGAGGTGACGAAGGCCAAACGGATTGCGATCATCGACGACCGCACCGCGTTCGGCCAGGGCGAGGCCGACGAGTTCGAGAAAGCGGTGAAGGCGCACGGCGGCAACATCGTGGCGCGCGAGTACACCGACAATCACGCGGTGGATTTCAGCACGCAGCTCACCAAGATCAAGTCGACGAATGCGGATTTGATTTTCTTCGGCGGGCTCGATACGCAGGCTGCCGGGTTTGCGAAGAAGATGAAGCAATTGGGGATGAACGCGCAGTTGGTGGGCGGCGGTGGCGTGGTGGATCCCGAGTTCATCAAACTGGCCGGCGACGCGGCTGAAGGCGTGATGGCATGGGAATATGGCAGGCCGTTGGCCCAGTTGCCTGGCGGCAAGGATTTTTCTGCCAGGTTCAAGAAACGGTTTGGGGTGGATATCCTGTCGTACGCGCCGTTTGGGTATGACGGAGCCTGGGCGGCGATTCACGCGATGCAGCAGGCTAAATCCAGCTCGCCGACGGTTTATCGTCCTGTGCTGAAGGCGATTGATTTTGAAGGCGTCACCGGAAAGATTTCGTTTGATGGTACCGGCGCGTTGAAGAGCGGTGCTTCCACGCTGTATCAGGTTAAAAGTGGGGGCTGGGTGCCGGTTGTTACCAAGAGCGGGAGTTAAGGTCTTGTTGCGTGCGCGGCGCCAGGTTGCGCCGCGTGCGTATCTACTTCAAAACCTTGACGACAACCACGGCATCCAGATCCCTCTGAATCCGGACCAGATCGGGCTTCAAATCGGCAAACTCATCAGGGGAACACATCTGATGCCCAAATCCGGCCAGAAGGTGCCGCCTGATCTGCAATACCCGCGCCGCGGCATCCAACACATAGTGCGAAGAAAAATCTAAAAACCGATCCTTCACCACCGCATCAGGCGGCACATCCGTCACCTGGCCAAACCCTGGCAGCGTCATCTCCAGAATCTCATCGAACTCCCCGCCGATACACGCCCACGGCTGGGTCCGTAAAGGCTCCGCAAGCCACGCCTGCACCTGACTCTCCATGCCGCCGGACAAGCTGGTCAAAGCCGGCACAGCCGTCGTCCCGTCCTTCCAGACGAAATGCTCCACCCGTCCCTGCATCGAAGTAAAAAATGGCCCATTCGTAGCGGCCACATCGCCCGTGCGCAATTGCGCAGTGCCATGCAATCCCGCCTGCAATAGACGGCTCGCGGCAATCTGCTGGGTCCGCTGCCGCGTCGCCCGGCGAAACATATTGCGCTCCAATTCAGCCGTCGAACCGGCATCCTCCACGCGATAAGCGTAATCAGCTGCCCCGCCGTCATCGATATCGATCTGCAAGCGCGCAGTCCGCTCGCGCATCTGCATGGCCGGCGTGCGCGACAGCACACCCTCGTCGACCAGCAACACGGGCCGGTCCATCACGCTCGGCGGCAAATAGCCAAAACCGACGCCGCCCGCGGTCGTGTCGGCATACAAGGACAACTCAGGAATCCAGACGATCGCATGATTGATCGCGCTCCCGCCATACCCCGGCACATCCGGCAAACTATAGTACGGGCCGAGATTGAGCAGCACGGCTTCACTGCGGATGCCGACCGCGGCCAGCAACGCGCCGTACAACGCAACGTGATCCTTGCAGTCGCCGTAGCGGTTGCGCAGGATGTCGACCGCCTTGTGCGGGATCGCCGCCGTCTCGCCGAGAAACAATGCGACGTAGCGAATATTCAAGCGCATCCAGTCGTACAGCACCTGCGCTTTCGCGCGCGGATCGGCGGCCTGTGCGGTCAGACTCTGCGCGAGCCGCACGATCGCCGGATCGCTCTTCGTCGGGTCGACGGCCGGGCCGCGATAGCGCGCCGCAAAACCCGCGAAGTCGGGCACCGTCGATACCATCAGCCGGTCACCCCAGTTCGCGTAGCCGACCGCGCCCGCTTCGAGCGGTGCATACGGGCCGTGCCGGTAATCGAACTCATAGCGGGTGCGGCCGTTCTCCGTGACCGGCGGCAACGCGACATAGCCACGCGCGTCGGCATGAAACGGCACGTCGGCGGGCAAATCGAAGATCAGGCGCTGCATCTCGACCGGCTCGCGTGTCGGTTCGACCAGGTACGCAAAAGTGCCGGCTTGCAGAGGTTGAGTGCGTGTCTTGCGAAACGACAGATGCACGCGTGAGCCGGGTTCGACGCCCGGAAAGATCACCGTGCGCAATACGGCGTCTTCGAAACTCGGCGCATCCGCCGAGCGCGGCTCCTGCACGTCGCGGATCGCTTCCGGCCCGACCGGGTGCGCCACGCCGTTCGGGTCGATCGTTTCCGCGCCCAGCAATTGCACCTGCTCGATGTCCTTGTTGAACCACACGTAGCGTTGCGCGATATCGTCGACGCCGCTCGTCGTGTTGGCGCGCAAGATCGTATCGTCGTGTTCTTCGACGGAGCCGTCTTTCTGGATCACGAAGAGGTGGACGTCGCGCTCCATCGTCGACGGCGCGAGGTCATCGCCGGAAGGGCCGTCGCCGGCGTGCACGGCGGCGACGGCCGCACCGAGTGCTAACGCGGCGGCCAGCCTCATGAACGAGAAACACCGGGTCATGCGCGGCGCGCCCTGCCCCGCGCGCGCCATGTCCGCGGATTCGAAGCGAACTCCGCGCGAAACGCGTGATTGAAATTCGACAGATCGTTGAAGCCGCAATCCAGCGCCACGTCGACAATCTTCGCGCTGTCGTCGTGAAGACGCAGCGCCGCCGCTCGCAAACGCGCGCGTAGAAGATATTGATGCGGCGTCACGCCGGTCACCCGCTGGAAGGTCCGCAGGAAGTAGAACTCGCTCAGGCCTGCCGCGGCGGCGAGGCTCGCGAGCGTATGCGGCGCGCCAGGCGCGTCGTCGATCAGACGCACGGTCTGCGCCACGCGCGACCATGCCGCGGCGCTGGCCGGCTGCGCTGCACGCGTCAATGCACCGGTCGCATCCAGGGCCGCGACGGCCAGTTCGACAGCGAGTTCATCCCACACCGGTTCGCCCACCTCCGAGGCCCCGGCGCAAGCTAGCGCGATCAACGGCGACAGCGAACGCAGTGACGGCACCCGCGCGCGCCTGAAGTTCAGATTGCCGTTCGAGATGCCTGCATCGGCGGCGATCTGCTCGAAGTAAGCCGGCGCATAACGGAACGCGATGCAGCGATCGCCTGCCCCATGCCGATGCCCGCACTCGAAACAGTCGCCGTTGTTGCCGAGCAGCAGCGCACCCGGCGTCAGCAGCTCGCGCCCCGCCGCTGCCCGGTAGCCGAACGAGCCGGCGACCACCATCGCGATGCACACGCCGCCGTGCCGTTCCTCGAACGGCTGGTCGCGTGGTCCGAACGTGCACAGTATGTCCGCGACGTCCCAGCCCGCGCCCTGCGCCAACGGGCGCGCGGCTGTGCTGCCGCGCGTGCCTTCGCGTGCGCGTTGCGCGAGCGCCTGCTGCAGAGTGACGGCAATTTTCCCCAAGATGCACCTCGGCTGAGTCCGTATTCTGTTTTTAGCACATCGGCGGCGCCCGCGGTTTTCCCGCTTTCGACGCCGCCGACTCGCTATACACCCGAAGGAGGACACGCGATGAACATGCTGGACAACGAGATGGCGCGCGGTTTCCAGGACGCGCTGGGCGCGCCCGCGCGCGCCGCCGACATAGACGCCGCCGACGACGTCTATGGCTGGCTGATCGGCAGTTGGGACATGGATGTGGTGCACTATCGCGTCGACCTCGGCAGCGAACGCCGACGCGGCGAGATTCATTTCGGCTGGGTGCTGGAGGGCCGCGCCGTGCAGGACGTGTGGATCATGCCGCCGCGCGGCGAGCGCCACGCGGGGCTCGCCGCCATCGACAACATGTACGGCACCACGCTGCGCGTGTGGGATCCGGCGCTGCGCGCGTGGCGGGTCACCTATATCAATCCGCTGACTGGCCAGCGGGATGAACTGGTCGGCAGGCGTGTCGGCGACGATCTCGTGCAGATCGGCAGGCATGCCGACGGCACGCCGATTCGATGGAGCTTTACGGATATCACGCGGGATACGTTCCGGTGGCGTGGCGTGGCGCTCGCGGAAGATGGCGTGACCTGGCGGCTGGAGGCGGAGTTCCATGCCCGGCGCCGACGCGCCTGAATACCTGGGGTGTCGGCCGGTTTCAATCCCCGATTTGTCCCAGCAGGGCCTGCAATTTCTCCACATGCCGCAACAACAAATGCCGATGCTTCTCAATCTGCTCGAGCCGCCCGGCAAGATCAGCCTGAATCGGGTCATCCAGATCAGCAGCGGCAATCACCTCTTCCACTTTCGACCGCATCGCCGCCAACTCCACCGGCGCATGGCTCAAATGCCGCTCAAAGCGCCGTACGTCCTGCACCGCCAGGTCGCGGACCTTGCGGAAATGCGCCTGGCGCCGATGCGCTTCGGCGTCGAGCGTCTCCTCTTCCACGCGCCTGGCCGGCCCCGCCTGACCGAAAATCGGTTCGGGCGGACGTAACACCGTTTTCTTGCGCACCGGATGCGCGGTGCCGCGAAACCGCGCGAGCGGCATTTCGTTGTCGATCGCCTCGCGCGCATTGGCCGGTATCTCCTGCTCCGTGTGCGGCGCGTTCATCCAGCCGTTCGGCAGGCCAGTGACCGCCTCGATGCCGCGCACGAATTCCTCGCTGAATTCACGCTGGCCGGACAATATCAATTTCAGGTAGCTCGCGGAGAAGGTCATCATGCGCGCGAGACGGGTCGCCGCGCCAACCTCACGGGTCAGCAGCACCAGGTTCGCTCGCCAGACCGGGAGCAACAATTCGTCGGAATCTTCCATCGCTGGGTCTTCCATCTCGTTTGCCCGAGGTACGGATGATGCGCTCGCACGCTCCATCGTCCTGAAAGGGTAGCCGCTTCACCGCATCGCGCGCAATCGCGGCGCACCCAGTTGGCGGCTGTCGATGTGCCGGGGTAACACGCGCCGGCGTACCGCCGTGCTTCGCCCGCCGGCACTGCCTCGTGCACCACTACCCCATAGACCTAAGGATTTTGTAATAAAAGGTCACCGGCAAATGTTGCGGCGCGCTATCCGGCCCTATACGTTCTGCGCGAAACCGGCGGCATGCAATCACGGACACACGCTGTTACACCTTTGCCGCGTAACTTGCCGCGTAACTTGCCGCGTAACTTGCCGCGTAACTTGCCGCGTAACTTGCCGCGTAACTTGCCGCGTAACTTGCCGCGTAACTTGCCGCGTAACGGCGGTCAGGTGATCAAGGCGGATGCTAGCAAACCGCGGACCAACGTAATCAATGCGCTGGCGGAGATGATACGAACGCTGACGCGGCGCGGGGGTTGGCGCCGCTCGAGGGATACGCGTGTTGTGAGGCGTGTTGTGCGCCGCAGCGTAAATCGTCAGGCCGAGCCGACCCGCTCCAACGCGGTCGTCACCAATTTTTCCAGCAAAGGCTCGACCTTCGCGGCCAGCGCTTCGTCATACGCGTACGGCATCTGTTCTTCCATATACGTAATCTGCGACAACTCGAGCTGCACCGCGTGCACGCCCTGCGCCGGCTGCCCGTACTGGCGCGTGATATAGCCGCCTTTGAAGCGCCCGTTCGCGACCGCCGAATAACCGCCATGCCGCTCGACCACAGCGGCCAACTCCTCGCCCAGTCCCGCCGCCGCACTCGCCCCGTTGGACGTGCCAAAGTTGAAGTCCGGCAGACGTCCCTCGAAAAAGCGCGGCACGTGCGAGCGGATCGAATGCGCTTCCCACAGCAGCACCTTGCCGTGCCTCGCCTTCAACGCGGCAAGTTCGCCTTGCAGCGCCTCGTGATACGGCTTCCAGTACGCATCGCGCCGGCGCGCGACTTCGACTTCGGTCGGCAAATGGCCTTCGCGGTACAACGGTTCCTTGTCGAAGGTATCGACCGGCAGCAAACCGGTGGTGTCCTGGCCCGGATAGAGATTCGCGCCATCGGGCGGACGGTTCAGGTCGATCACATAACGCGCGTACGACGGCGACAGGATCGACGCGCCCATGCGCTTCGCGAACGCATACAGACGGTCGAGATGCCAGTCGCAGTCGTCGGTGCGCTGCGCGACGGGCGTCATCGTTGCGGCAATGTCAGCGGGAATCTGCGTGCCCAGATGCGGGATCGAAATCAGCAGCGGCAGGCTTCCTCGATGCAGCGTGACAACCGGCGCAATAGCCGGAGTAGTTTGAGTAGACGAAGCAGTCATGTCAGTCCGGAATCAATGGGATCGAAGGCTCAATCACTCTGTAACTCATTTCTATAGTTCACTTCTGTAGTTCACTTCTGTAGTTCACTTCTGTAGTTCACTCTTATAACTCGCTTCTATAACTCGCTTCAGCAATTCATCTCAGGAATTCACTTCAGCAAGCCGGCAAGCGCCACGCGATAGCGCGCATAGGCGCCCTCTTCGTCGCGATGCCGGCGGTTATCGACGACCTTGTCGCCGCCCGCGTAGACGTCGCGAATCGGCGTCTCGCCGTGCTCGCAGAATACAACGCCAGAAAACCAGGCGTGGGGGGCGTGCTCGGCGATGCTCGAATGATCCGCGTCGAGCACCAGCCAGTCGGCGCGCCGGCCGGCCCGCAAGGCGCCAACCGCGCGGCCCGTCGCGTGCGCGCCGCCTTCAAGGGCGGCGTCGAACAGGCGGTCGGCCACATGCGAGGCTTGCGCCGACGCCAGCACATTGCGTTGACGGCGCATGAGGCGCTGGCCGTATTCGAGCAACCGCAACTCGGCGCGCCAATCGACGCCGATATGGCTGTCCGAGCCGACGCCGATACGTCCCTGCGCTTCGAGATACTCCTGCGCCGGGAAGATGCCGTCGCCGAGATTAGCTTCGGTAGTCAAACACAATCCGGCGACCGCGCCGCTTTTTGCGAGCGCCGGCGTTTCGTTCGCATCGACGTGCGTGGCATGCACGAGACACCATCGGCTATCGACATCGAAACGATCGAGCAGCCATTGCACCGGCCGCGCGCCTTCGGTTTCCAGACAGGCGTCGACTTCGGCGGTTTGCTCGGCGATATGAATATGAACCGGCGCGCTCGCCTCGATGCCGCCCAGCAGCGCGCGCAACGAATCCTCGGATACCGCGCGCAGCGAATGCGGCGCCACGCCGTAACGCAACGCGGCGCTTTCAGGGCGCGCCGCGCGCAACGTGCCGAGCAGTTCGAGCAGACTGTCGGGCGTATTGATGAAGCGCTGCTGATCTTCACGCGGCGCGCGCGAGCCGAAACCGCTGTACTGATACAGCACCGGCAGCATCGTCATGCCGATGCCGCTCGCCGATGCGGCGTCCACCACACGCTGCGCGAGTTCCGCCTGATTTGCATAGCGGCCGCCATCCGGCGTGTGATGCACGTAGTGAAACTCGCAGACCGACGTATAGCCCGCTTTCAGCATTTCGATGTAGAGCCACTGCGCGACGGACGCAAGCCCTTCCGGCGTGATCTTTGCCGCGAAGCGATACATCAGATCGCGCCAGCTCCAGAAATTGTCGGTAGCCGCGGTGCCGAAAGCAGCGCGATATTCGGTGAGGCCGGCCATCGCGCGCTGGAACGCATGCGAGTGAAGGTTCGGCATGCCAGGCAGTACGGGACCGGCGGCCTTTTGCACGCCGGCAGGCACGGCCGCCGTATCGGGCGTGACCGACGTCAAGGTGCCGGTTGCGTCCCACTCCAGCAGCACGTTGCGGCGCCAGCCATCCGGCAGGTACGCATGGTCGGCGAATAACGATTGCTTCGATTGCGTCATCTTCAAGCCTCAGCTCAATTCACGCCGCGTATAAACCGTCTCGCCCGAGCGCACGACCCGCGCGCACAACGGACGCCCAATCCAGTAAGCCAACTCCGCGAGCGACTCGACCGACCACACCGCGAAGTCCGCTGCGCGCCCCGCTTCCAGCGAGCCGTGCGTATCCGCCTTGCCGAGCGCGCGCGCCGCGAGCGACGTTACGCCCTGCAGCACTTCGGGCACGGTCATGCGGAACAGCGTGGCCGCCATGTTCATCATCAGCAGCAGCGAGGTGGCGGGCGACGTGCCGGGGTTGCTGTCGGTGGCAATCGCGATCGGCACTTGATAGCGCCGCAGCAAGTCGAGCGGCGGCAATTGCGTCTCGCGGATGAAGTAGTACGCGCCGGGCAATAGCACGGCAACCGTGCCCGCTTCTTTCATCGCGGCGACGCCGGCTTCGTCGAGGAATTCGAGGTGATCCGCGGACAGCGCATGGTGACGCGCGGCCAAGGCCGTGCCGCCGCCATTCGACAACTGCTCCGCATGCATCTTCACCGGCAGCTTGTAGCGCCCGGCGGCTTTGAACACGCGCTCGCTTTGTTCAAGCGAAAAACCAATGCGCTCGCAGAACACGTCGACCGCATCGACGAGGCCTTCGTCGGCGAGCGCCGGCAGCATCGTGTCGCAGACTTCGTCGATGTACGCATCGGCGCGGCCTGCAAATTCAGGCGGCAATGCATGCGCGCCGAGAAAGGTCGTGTAGACCGACACCGGATAGTGTTCGCCCAGGCGGCGCGCGACGCGCAGCATCTTGCGTTCGCTCGCGAGGTCGAGGCCGTAGCCGGATTTGATTTCGACAGTGGTCACGCCTTCAGCGAGCAGCGGTTCGAGCCGCGCGGCGGATTGACGGAACAGCGAATCTTCGTCGGCCGCACGCGTGGCGCGCACCGTGGAAACGATGCCGCCGCCCTGCCGCGCAATCTCTTCGTAGCTGACGCCGGCCAGACGCTGCGCGAATTCGTCGGCGCGCTGGCCGCCGTACACCAGATGCGTATGGCAATCGACGAGACCCGGCGTCACCCACGCGCCGTGCAGATCTTCGCGCGGCCACGCGGCGTATTCGGCGGGTAGTCCGGAGGCTGCGCCGAGCCACGCGATCTTGCCGTCTTGCACAGCAATCGCGGCGTCGGGCAACGTGTGTTGGGGATCGCCCTGGGGGCAGAGTTTGAGGTGATGCCAGACGGTTTGCTTCATCGCGTGCTCTTTGCAGCTCGTTGCGTGTCTGTAGTGGTTCGCGGCGCGCTATCTATTCCAGCGTGACCGCGCACCGTCGTCATCGTTGCGCGTAACGCAGGCTGATGGCGAGCAAGGCGCCCGCGCCTTCGACCGTGCATGACAGCGCGTTCGGCGCGTCGATGCGCAGCGTGTCGCCGGTATCGAGCGCGAACGGCTGAACCCCGGCGCCGGGCGAAATTTCAACCGGCCCGCTCGCGCAGAACAGCAGCACGACGTCGGCGGACAAGTCGCGCTGCGTATCGCCGCGCCATACTTCGACCTCGCTCGCCGCCGCACCACGCCGCACCATCAGGTTGAAGTCGCGCGTCGCACCGTCGACCAGACGCGCGTCGATGTGCGCTTCGCCCGCGAACCGCGCGATATCGAGCGGTTGTGTCAACGCATGCGTATTCAGCACGCTCGCGTTATCCCTCGCGTTATCCGATTCATCGAGCAACATGCCTGCGCCGGACAACAGCACGAGCGTGCGGTCGATGCCAGCGAAACGCGAGAACGGCCCGGCCTGAGCCACGTCGGCCACGCTCACGCGCCACACGAACGTGTCGAGCCCGGCGCCTTCGGGAAACGCCGCCACTTCGCGCGTGATGCCGCCGCCGTTCTTCCACGGCGTCGCCACGAGGCCAGCGCCGCGGATCAGCGTGGTGCTGGCCGGCTGCGCCGTCGTGCTGTCACGCGTGCCGTGAAGCGTGCTATGAAGCGTCATGATCAACGGCCCAGCATCGGCAGATTCAAGCCTGCCTCGCGCGCCGTTTCCTGCGCGAGTTCATAGCCCGCATCCGCGTGGCGCATCACGCCGGTCGCCGGGTCGTTGAACAGCACGCGGCCGAGACGCTCTTTTGCCGCATCCGTGCCGTCAGCCACGATCACGACGCCCGAGTGCTGGCTGAAGCCCATGCCGACGCCGCCGCCATGATGCAGCGAAACCCACGATGCGCCGCCTGCCGTGTTCAACAGTGCGTTGAGCAGCGGCCAGTCGCTCACTGCGTCCGAGCCGTCCTTCATCGATTCGGTTTCGCGATTCGGGCTCGCCACCGAACCGGTATCGAGGTGATCGCGGCCGATCACGATCGGCGCCTTCAGCTCGCCGTTCCTGACCATTTCGTTGAACGCCTGGCCCAGACGATAACGATCCTTCACGCCGACCCAGCAGATCCGCGCCGGCAGACCCTGGAACGCGATACGTTCGCGCGCCATGTCGAGCCAGTTGTGCAGATGAGGATCGTCGGGGATTAGTTCCTTGACCTTCGCATCGGTCTTGTAGATGTCCTCCGGATCGCCCGACAGCGCGACCCAGCGGAACGGACCCTTGCCTTCGCAGAACAACGGGCGGATATACGCCGGCACGAAGCCCGGGAAATCGAACGCGTTTTCGACGCCCATTTCCAGCGCCATCTGGCGGATGTTGTTGCCGTAATCGAGCGTGGCCGCGCCGCGTTCCTGCAGCGCCAGCATCGCCTGCACTTGCCTCGCCATCGACTGCCTGGCGGGCGTGACGATCGAATCCGGCGCGGTCTTCTGACGCTCGCGCCAGTCTTCGACGCTCCAGCCTTGCGGCAGATAGCCGTGAATCGGATCGTGCGCGCTGGTCTGGTCGGTCACGCAATCCGGCGTGATGCCGCGTGCGACGCATTCAGCGAACACGTCGGCTGCATTGCCCAGCAGGCCGACCGACACCGGCTTGCCGGCCTGCTTCGCTTCTTCAAGCATGGCGAGCGCTTCGTCGAGCGTCTTCGCCTTCTTGTCGACGTAACGCGTCTTCAGACGGAAATCGATGCGCGTCTCGTCGCATTCGACGGCGATCATCGAGAAGCCTGCCATCGTCGCGGCGAGCGGCTGCGCGCCGCCCATCCCGCCGAGGCCGCCCGTCAGGATCCAGCGGCCTTTCGGGGCGCCGTTGAAATGCTGGTTCGCCACCGCGAAGAACGTCTCGTAGGTGCCCTGCACGATGCCCTGGCTGCCGATGTAGATCCAGCTGCCCGCGGTCATCTGGCCATACATCATCAGGCCCTTGCGATCGAGTTCATGGAAGTGTTCCCATGTCGCCCAATGCGGCACCAGATTCGAATTTGCCAGCAGCACGCGCGGCGCGTCTGCATGCGTGCGGAACACGCCGACCGGCTTGCCCGATTGAATCAGCAGCGTTTCGTCTTCGTTCAGCTCCTTCAGCGACGTGAGGATCTGGTCGAAGCAATCCCAGTTACGCGCGGCACGGCCGATGCCGCCGTACACGACCAGCGCATGCGGATGCTCGGCGACTTCCGGGTCCAGATTGTTTTGGATCATCCGGTACGCGGCTTCCGCGATCCAGGTCTTGCAGGTCCTCTCCGCGCCGCGCGGTGCGCGGATCGTGCGGGTCGGATCCAGACGCGGGTCGATGTGCTTCGGGTTGTTCATGATGGCCCTCGGAATGCTTGAAGATGTTCGGGAAATGTGCGGAAAAGGTCTGGAAAATGCGGCGAAATCAGAAATGTCCGGTGAAGCGATAACGGCTGCCGGGATGCCAGAGATTGGCGACCGAGGCGACCTGGCTTTGCGACCACGTGCGCCGATGCAGTACGAGGCAAGGCTCGGTGTCGTCCATCGTCAGCAACTGGCGCGTATCGGCGTCGGCGGCGAGCGCTTCGATGCGGTACTCCACGCGCTGCAACGGCGCCACTCTCACCAGATACTGATTCGGCGTGGTGTTCGTGAAGTCCTGCAACGCATACTCGGGCGCGACCGCCGGATTGACCCAGCGCTCTTCGAGCTGCACCGGCTCGTCGTTTTCGGAATGCAGCACGCGCGAATGAAACACCGGGCTGCCCTCGCTCACCTGCATTTCTTCGGCGAGCGCTTCGTCCGCGATGGTCGCGCCGATGTGCAGCACCTTCGCCTGATAACGATGACCGCGCGCGACGATTTCGTCGGAAATGCTGCGGATCGCCACCAGCGTCGATTCGTACTTGGGCCGGGCCACGAAGGTGCCCGAGCCCTGCACACGCGTGAGGACCTGCTCCGAGGTCAGCTCGCGCAGCGCGCGGTTGACCGTCATGCGCGCGACGTTGAATTCGCGCGCGAGCTCGTTCTCGGAGGGCACCTGGTCGCCTTCAGCCCATTCGCCCGCATGGATGCGCGCGAGGATGAAGTCCTTGATGCCCTGGTAGGCCGGTGCGTTCATTGGCTTGTTCTGCCTGACTGTGTGCTGGGTGTTCGCTTACTGTTCGGACACGAACGAGAACGGGCTCAGCTTCGCGATGGTGCCGTCCTGCACGAGACGCGCAACGGCCGCGATGTCCGGCGCGAAGTAGTGATCGAGCTCGTAGTGCGCGACGTCCTTGCGCACCGCTTCCATCACCTTCTGCAGGCTCGGGCTGGTCTTGTGCGGCGCGCGCAGATCCACACCTTGCGCGGCGGCGAGCAGTTCGATCGACAGGATGTTCGCGGTGTTCTCAGCGATGTCGCCAAGCTTGCGCGCGGCGAAGGTCGCCATCGACACGTGGTCTTCCTGGTTCGCGGAAGTCGGCAGCGAATCGACCGAAGCCGGATGCGCGAGCGTCTTGTTCTCCGACGCGAGCGCCGCAGCCGTCACGTGAGCGATCATGAAGCCGGAGTTCACACCGCCGTCGCGCACGAGGAACGGCGGCAGGCCCGACAACGTCGCGTCGATCAGCAGCGCGATGCGGCGTTCGGCCAGCGCGCCGATTTCGGCGGCGGCAAGCGCGAGATTGTCCGCTGCGAACGCCACCGGTTCAGCGTGGAAGTTGCCGCCCGACAGCACTTCGCCGGTGTCCGGGAAAATCAGCGGATTGTCCGACACGGCGTTCGCTTCCAGCAGCAGCACGTCGGCCGCATGGCGCATCTGGTCCAGACACGCGCCCATCACTTGCGGCTGGCAGCGCAGGCTGTACGGGTCCTGCACCTTGTCGCAATCGGCGTGCGAGACGTTGATGCCCGAGCCTTGCAGCAGCGAACGGTAAGCGGCTGCCGCTTCGATCTGACCTTGATGGCCGCGCAGTTCGTGAATGCGCGCGTCGAACGGCTTGACCGAACCCTCCGCAGCGTCCACCGACAAGGCGCCCGCCACCAGCGCGGTGCGGTACAGGTCTTCGATCGCGAACATGTTGTAGAGCGCGAGCGCGGTGGAGGCTTGCGTACCGTTCAGCAGCGCGAGACCTTCCTTGGCTTGCAGCGTGAGCGGCTTGAGGCCGACCAGCGCGAGGCCTTCGGTAGCCGGTATGCGCTCGCCCTTCGCGAACACTTCGCCGACGCCGAGCAACGCTGCCGACATATGCGCGAGCGGCGCGAGGTCGCCCGATGCGCCGACCGAGCCCTTGACCGGAATCACTGGCAGCACGTCGGCGTTGTACAGCGAAATCAGCGCTTCCATCACTTCGCGGCGGATGCCCGAATGACCGCGGCCGAGGCTCGACAGCTTCAGCGCGATCAACAGACGCACCACCGGACGCGACATCGGCTCACCCACGCCGACCGCGTGCGACAGCACCAGATTGCGCTGCAGCAGTTCGAGCTGGTCGTGCGGGATGTGCGTGCTGGCGAGGCGCCCGAAGCCCGTGTTGATGCCGTAGGCCGGTTCGCCCTTGGCGGCGATATCGGCCACGGCTTTCGCGCAGGCGTCGATGGCGGCGTGGCTGGCGGGATCGAGTTGCAGCGCGACGTGTTCGCGGGCGATCTGGCGCAGTTGCGGAAGGGTCAGGTAGCCGGGCTTCAGAATCATCATGGTTTTGTGTCCTGTCTATACAATTTGAGAGAAGTCTAGCGGCACCACCTTGTATATACAACTTGTTTTTGCAGGTTTCGGCCCAGGGCTTTCCATTAGGGCGGGATGCTTGCGTGGCGCTTGGGCGGCGCCTGCCTGGCGCTTACTTGACAGCTTGCGTGGCTCTTGCGTAGCTGGAGTCGCCTGAACCCGGATTGCGCGCACCGGGAGCACCCGGCACAGCATTCGGCCCCTCACGAACATCAACTTGTCTATACACGTTACACGTTCAAAATGTCCCCCGGCAAGCGGACAAAAAGATTTCGCGCGCCCGGCGCAACCCGCTCGAACTTCGCCCGCGCCGCCACGAGACAGGGTCCAGGCGCGGTGGCTGGCCCCTTGTGGGACTTCCTTCGGGGCGCCCCCCAAGGGGACTTCCTTCGGGGCGTAAGCTGTGTAAGCGGCGGCGTTGCGAATCCGTAAGCTCGGCTCGTTAGAATCGCGCCCAGTTAATAGTGCGATTCGATCATCCGGGTCGCGCGCGAGCCCGGAATTGATCGATGAACTTGGCGCTGAACTTCGACTGGCTGACCAATCTTCTGGCGATTCTTTTCGTCGTGGCATGCCTGTACGATGCACGCTACGACGAATACGGCACGCTGACACTGTCGGCGGCCGCAATGGGCCTCGCCGTGATGGCGATCGAAGTCTTCCTCAAGCCCGCGTTCGAGATGGCGCTATAAGCATCAAACCGCGACTTCCGGCGGCGCCCGGCGAAAGCCGCGCGTGAGCCAGCCGAGATAGCGGGGTGAATGCGAGAAACGCGCCGGGAGCGGGCAAAAAAGATACGCGGCGCATCGCAGACAAACACTGCAACGCGCCGCGTCAAGGTGGAGAACAACCGACTACACGTTCGAGCAAAGCAGCCGGAGCAGCCGGAGCAGCTGGAGCAGCTGGAAGAGACCGCCCCGCTCTCGCGCGACAGCAAAATTCAGCACACTCAGATCGCCCAGCCGCCGAGATAGAAACCGACCAGCACGATCGCGATCGCGACGGTGCCGACGTTCAGCTTGCGATACTCGCCGCTCACCACGCGGCCGATCACCAGTGTCGCGAAGCCGAGCATGATGCCCGTCACGATATTGGCCGTCAGCACGATGAACACCGCGCACATGAGGCCCGACATCGCGTCGACCATGTCGTCCATATGCAGCTTGCTGACGTTGGACAGCATCAGGAGACCCACGTACATCAGCGCCGGCGCGGTCGCATACGAAGGCACCAGGCCGGCGAGCGGCGAGAAGAACATCACCACCAGAAACAGCAGACCGACCACCGCCGCCGCCATCCCCGTCTTCGCGCCGGCTGCAACGCCAACCGTCGATTCGATGTACGCAGCCGCCGGTGCGCCGCCGAGCAGGCCCGAGAAAATCGAGCTCAGCGAGTCGGCCGTCAAGGCGCGGCCACCGTTGATGATGCGGCCGTTTTCGTCGAGCTGGCCTGCTTGTCCGGCGACGGCGCGGATCGTGCCGGTGGCGTCGAACACCGCGGTCATCACCAGGGCCAGCACGCTGGGCAAAACCGCCATCGACAGCGCGCCCTTGATGTCCATCGCGCCGATCAGCGAAGCATGGCCCGGCGCGCTCAGCGACGGCAGCGCGAATACGCCATGAAACGCCACCGCCGGATCGACCAGCAAGGCGATCGCCGAGATCGCGACGATCACGATCAGGATCGAGCCCGGCACGCGACGGCGCACCAGACCGAAGATCGCGGCCAGACCCGCCACCGACATCAGCGCCGGCAACGCCGTGATATTGCCGAGCGACACCGGCAAACCGGCGCCCGGATTCTTGACGACGAGCCCGACGTCGTTCGCGGCGATCAGCAGCAGGAACAGGCCGATACCGATGCCCGTGCCGTGCGCGATGCCCGACGGCAGATTGCGCAGGATCCACGAACGCACGCCCGTCACCGAAATCGCAGTGAAGACGACGCCCATCAGGAACACCGCGCCGAGCGCGACGTTCGGATGCAGGCCTTTGCCGAGCACGAGACCGAACGCGGTGAACGCGGTCAGCGAGATCGCGCAGCCGATTGCGATCGGCAGACGCGCCCACGCGCCCATCAGCAGCGAGCCGAACGCAGTGGTCAGGCACACGGCGACGAACACCGCGCTGGTATCGAAGCCCGCTTTGCCGAACATGCCCGGCACGACGAACACGGAATAGACCATCGCGAGGAAGGTCGTAATGCCTGCGACGATTTCCTGACGCTGCGAACTGCCGCGCGAGGAGATTTCGAAGTAGCGGTCGAGAAAGCCCTTTCCGTCGAATGATTCGGCGCCGACTTCGGAAATCGGTTGGGCGTGGGGTTCCATCATGATGAGTGCCTCCTTTATCAGCGTACTGAAACGGCCGTCGATCCGGCCGCCATCAGGTTCGTCTCGTTACGTTTGTCTAATCTTCTTTTGCTGTCCCGAAATGTAGGGCAACACAAATATGTCTCCCATCGCATGAATGGCATGCTCGGCATGTCACGATGCTTATATCGTTTAAGCGACGGCAGATCACACGCGCGGTCCGCGCGTTTACACCTACGGTTTGTCATCGAACGGTGAGGCGGGTTTTTTTGGGTTTCTCGCCGTTTTTCTTGCGGTTTTGAGCGGCTGAACGACGTGCAAAGCCACGAACGGCGGCACGGAGCGTGCGTGCAGCGGACCTGCCGGATGGCCTGCAAAACCGGCCGGCCCGGCGTCGCGGGTTACACTCTGGCCCGTAACGGTCTTGATTGCGCGCCTTAACCGCGCGCCTTAATTGCGGCGGTCCACAGCGCCCGTCCGCACTGGTCCATGGAGTCCTTCTTGATGAGTGGCGGTTTCGCACGTCCTGCCTGGCGTCTTCTGATTCTTGCTGTGTTCGCCATGCTCGCGCTGTCCGGTTGCAGCCTGCTGTGGGGTCCGGTGCAGGCGCCGATCGTCGAAGCGACGGTCATGCCCGTCGAACCCGCGAGCGCGCCGGTGGCCGCCTCCGAACCGGAACCGGCCGAGACCGAAGCGGCCGGGCCCGAGCAGCCGAGAAAGCCGAAGAAGCCGGTCGTCAAGCCTCACAAGGCCGAACCTCCGCCGCCGGTCGCCGCGCCCGCGCCGCCGCCTCCGCCGCCCCCGCCGCTGATCGTGTTGCGCACGATCGAGCGCAACGAAGCGCACGGACTGCTCGATAGCCCGGTGCAGAAAGCCGACGGCAAGGTGGTCGGCCGCGCGGTCGACATGCTCACGGACGCGGGCGGCAAGCCACGCGAGATGGTGGTCAACCTGCAGGGTTTCCTTGGCGTCGGCGATCGCAAGGTGAATTTCCCGTGGAGCGCATTCCGCTTCACGCCGACCGCGAAGACCGCGCCGATCACGCTCACCGCACCGGCCGTGCCGGCGCCCGCGGTCAAGTCCAACGTCGCGCAGTTGCCGTTGCTCGACGCGACCGTCGAGCGTTCGAATGGCGCGAAAGTCGGCCGCGTGATCGACGTGCTGATCGACGGCAACGCGCAACCGCAGGCCGTCGTGCTCGACGTCAACGGGATGGTCAGCACGGAGCGGCGCACGATTGCCGCGAACTGGTCGGCGCTGCGCTTCGTCACCAAAGACAAGGAACTGCATCCGCTGATCGATCTGAGCGACGCGCAGATCAACGCGACGCCGCCTTACGCCAGCGACAAGCCGATCCGCGCGGTGTCGCCCGCGCCGGCGCCCGCACCTGCGCCGCCCCCGGCGCCCGCTGCCGCGGCGGCGCCGGCCACGGCCACGGCGGTTTCCAGCGCACGGGTGGCCCGATGACAGGCCGCACTCTGGTCACTGCGCGCAGCCTGCGCGCGCTCGATTGGCTGAACTTTTTCGTCGCCAATGTGCAGACGGGTTTTGGGCCGTTCATCGCGTCGTACCTTGCGTCGCACAAGTGGACGCAGGGCGAGATCGGCATGGCGCTTTCGGTCGGCACCATCAGTGCGATGGTGAGCCAGGTGCCGGGCGGCGCCGCGGTCGACGCATTACGCAACAAGAAAGGCGCTGCCGCCTGGGCGATTTTCGCGATCATCTTCAGCGCGGTGCTGCTGGCCGCGAGTCCGACCGTGCTGCCCGTGATCGCCGCCGAGGTATTCCACGGCTTTGCCAGTTGCATGCTGACGCCGGCGCTCGCGGCGATCTCGTTCGCGCTGGTCGGACGTGCGAATCTTGGCGACCGGCTCGGGCGCAACGCGCGCTGGGCGTCGATCGGCAGCGCGGTCGCGGCCGGGCTGATGGGCGTATTCGGCGAATACTATTCTCCGCGGGCCGTCTTCTGGCTGACTGCGGCGCTCGCGCTCCCTGCTCTCTTTGCATTGACGATGATCCAGCGCACCGACACGGTGGATCTGCCGAAGTCCGCGCCCACGCCGGAGCAGATCGAACGGCGTGAGAGCTTGCGCGAGCTGCTGCGCGACAAGCGAATGCTGCTGTTCGCTGCGTGCATCGTGCTGTTCCATTTGTCGAATGCGGCGATGTTGAACCTTGCCGCCGGCGAGGTGACGGCCGGCATGGGGGACAACGTGCAGCTCGTGATTGCTGCCTGCATCATCCTGCCGCAGGCGATTGTGGCGATGATGTCGCCGTGGGTCGGGCGTTCCGCCGAGCGATGGGGACGCAGGCCTATTCTGCTGCTCGGGTTTTCTGCACTGCCGATACGGGCGTTGTTGTTTGCCGGGATCAGCAGCCCTTATCTGCTCGTGCCGGTGCAGATGCTGGACGGCTTGAGCGCCGCCGTGTTCGGCGTGATGCTGCCGTTGATTGCCGCCGATGTGGCCGGCGGGAAGGGGCGGTATAACCTCTGTATTGGGCTGTTCGGGCTGGCTGCGGGGATTGGGGCCACGTTGAGCACAACGGCTGCTGGGTTCATTGCCGATCACTTTGGCAATGCTGTGAGCTTTTTTGCCTTGGCGACGGCCGGCGCGATGGCCGTGCTGCTGGTTTGGGCAGCGATGCCCGAGACGCGCGATGCCGCGGCCGACGAGGAAAAGGCCGACAAGGAAAAGGCCGCTGTGCCTGATGGAGGGAAGCCAGCAAAAGGTTAGGTTTGTTTTTTGCCTTTGGCGGCGAGGGTGTAATCAGTTTCCCGTCAAAGGCAAAAACAAGCCTCAATCAATAGCTTTTCCGGCGGTCTCCCGCATAAACGGAAGCGGCAACAACGACACCGCCCCACATCCAATCAAATACCACGCAGGCGCCAGATTATGTGAAGTGATCGACGAAGGGGCGCGCTCGCAAGACCCCGAGCAGCGCCGCCTGTTTCATTCGATCGAACTGCTGCTTTAGGCGAGGCGCTGGCGCCGCCGCTTTGCCGCCGCCAGGGTGGGCAGCGGAATCGGCACTGCGCCGGACACGCCCTGCTCGATCAGAAAATCGCGGAACAGGCTGGCGACATGCGGCAAGCGTTTATCGGACACGTGCATCACATACCAGTCGCGCTCGATCGGATTGGCGGGCAACGGCAGCAACGCGAGCAAGCCGGCCTGAAACTCCAGCGAACAGGCATGCAGCGACAGAAACGCGATGCCCAATCCCGCTTCGACCAGTTGCTTGATCGCCTCGTTGCTCGACAGCTCAGAACCGATATGCAGTTTGTGACCGGCTTGCCGAAACAGATTCTCGACAGTCGAGCGCGTGCCCGAGCCCCGCTCCCGCACGAATAGATTCGCGGATTGCAGGTCGTCGAGCGACAGGCGCTTTTTTTTCATCAGCGCATGCGCGGGCGAGGCGACGAACGCCATCGGATGCTTCGCAAACGCGGTGGCCACCGTGCGCAATTCGCGCGGCGCGCTGCCCATCACCGCGAGATCGATCTCGTGCGTGGCGAGCATGCGGATGATGTCGGCGCGATTGCCGACCTTGAACTGCACCTTCACTTGCGGGCGCAATTCGGTGAAGCGCACCAGAAACGGCGGGATCAGATATTCCGCGGTGGTGATCGCGCCGATCCGCAAGGTGCCGCCCTGCTCTCCGTGCAACGCGGCCAGATCGTCCGCCGCGCCGTTCCATAAATCGAGAATCTCCAGCGCGTAGCGCGCGAGGATTTCGCCCGCCGCCGTCAATTGCACGCCACGGCCGACCCGCTGCAATAGCGGCGCGCCGGCGGCGTCTTCGAGCAGACGCACCTGGAGCGATACCGCCGGCTGCGTGAGGCGCAATTCTTCCGCCGCGCGCGACACGCTGCCGAGTTTCGCGACGGTATGCAAGGCCTTCAATTGGCGGAACGTGGCTGCCTTTAGCATAAGTCCTAACCTATATGTTCTTCATAAACATTAAATTGTGCTGCTGATTAGGCCGATTCTATACTGACCCTGACAGATGAGGCCTGTGCATGTTTTGTATGGCGCGCTGACACGTTGACGCCGTCTCCGGCTCATTGGGCTCATTGTGAATAACCAGTGCGGATAAGCAGCTCGGATAACTTCGGGAGGATACGGATCATGGGCGCAGTCGATCGGCAGGCAAGCTCTACAGCATCAGACGCCACGCGAAGCGCGGCACACAGGATCGTGATCGTCGGCGGTGGCGTCGGCGGCCTTGGGCTCGCTACGCGTCTGTCCGAAACGCTCGGTCGCGAGGGGCTCGCGAAGATCGTGCTGGTCGACCGCTGGCCGACGCATTTCTGGAAGCCGTTGCTGCACGAAGCCGCTTCCGGCCAGCTCGATCCGGCCACGCATCAACTGCAATACGCAGTGCAGGCGCAGCGGTACGGTTTCGAATTCGAACAGGGTGAACTCGCGGCGCTCGATCGCGCGCAACAGCACGTCACCGTGAACGCACTGCACGACGCCGACGGCCGCGAAATCCTGCCCGCGCGTCAGCTTGGGTTCGATACGCTGGTGCTGGCAATGGGCAGCGTCACGCAATATTTCGGCGTGCCAGGCGCGGCAGAACACGCGTTGCCGCTCGAATCGGTCGCGCATGCGGAAGCGTTCCGCCGCAAGCTGCTCGACACCTGTCTTCGCGCAAACCATGCGCGCCGCGCTCGCACTTCGCAGGCGGACACGCCCGTGTCGATCAACATCGTCGGCGCGGGCGCAACCGGCGTCGAACTCGCCGCGGCCTTGCGCGACACTGTGCGTCTGCTGAAGCGCTATAGCCCGTTCGCACTCGATCCGGTGCATGACTTTCGCGTCCGTCTGATCGAAAGCGGCGAGCGCGTGCTGCCTGCGTTGTCCGACACGATTTCGACGCGTGCACAACGGATGCTCGAGAACCTCGGCGTCGAAGTATTGAACGCGACGCGCGTCACCGAAGTGCGGGCCGACGCCGTGTTGACGAACGACGGCGCACCGCTCGCGAGCGACATCGCGATCTGGACCGCGGGTATCGCGGGGCCACCGGTGTTGCGCACACTGGACGGCATCGCGGTCAATCGCAACGCCCAGGTGCTGGTGAACCGCACGCTGCAGTGCACGAATGACGCGAACATATTCGGGCTAGGCGATTGCGCGGCCTGCCCTTCTGAAACCGCGGGTGCGTTTCTGGCGCCGCGCGCCCAGGTCGCGCATCAGCAGGCGCTGTTCCTCGCGCGTGCTTTGAAGTGCCGGGTGGCCGGCGAGGCGTTGCCCGAGTTCGCGTATCGCGATGCTGGCACGCTGGTCGGTTTCGGCCGTGAAGGCACGATCGGCAACCTGAGCAGCAGCTTGCTGACGCGGCCGGTGTTCGTCGACGGCTGGCTGGCAACGGCCGTCTACAAGCTCATCTACCGCCGCCACGTGATGACGCTGACCGGCTTCGCGCGCATGGCGCTCGATACAGCGAGCCACTGGTTGCGCAGGCGCGTGCATCCGGTGATCCGACTTCACTGAAGCCGGCAAGCATCGAAAAGCGCCGCGGATCTTCTTCGAAAGATCCGCGGGCGGCCTCAGTCGAGAAACTCGGCCGCCCGCTTGCGCAGCACCACGCCGAAATCGTCGAGCCAGCCGATCGAGAGGCGCCAGCTCTGCCAATACAGATCGATGTCGAGATGCTTGCCGGGCGCCATGTCGACCAGTTCGCCGCTGGCCAGATGCGGCGCGATCATCCGTTCCGGGCACATGCCCCAGCCGAGCCCGGTCACGCAGGCGCGCAAGAAGCCGGCAACGTGCGGAATCCAGTGCAGCGGCGGATCGAGTTCCGCCCGTGTGATGCGGCGCATGAAGCGCTTTTGCAACTGATCCTTCGGATTGAAATCGACGCACGGTGCACGCCGCAAGGTCTCGCGCGTGATGCCGCCGGCAAAATGGCGCGCCAGAAAGTCGGGCGAACAGACCGCCAGATAGCGCATCCGGCCGAGGCGCGTCGAGCGGCAGCCCTGCACCGGCTCGGCTTGCGTCGTGACCGCGCCCTGCACGCTGCCGTCGCGAATCCGCTCGGCCGTGTGGTCCTGATCGTCGATCACCAGATCGAGCAGCATTTCCCGCTCGGCACAGAAACCCGCCACCGCATCGATAAACCAGGTGCCAACACTGTCGTCGTTGACGGCCACGCGCAGCGCCGGCCACGGCTCGACCAGCGCGCCGGGCAGCGCCGGCAGCCGGCCGGTCAGCTCCGCCTCCAGTAACTGCACGCGTTCGGTATGGCGGCACAGCAGCGCGCCCGAGGTGGTCGCGACGCACGGCTGACCACGCTTGACGAGCACGCTGCCCACCCGCTCCTCCAGCAGCTTGACCCGTTGCGATACCGCGGACGGCGTCACATTCAGCTCGCTGGCCGCGCGGTCGAACGAACCGTGACGCACCACGGCGGCCAGCGCATCGAGCAGTGCATAGTCGAGCATTAGCGCTCCTTAATCTGCATTAAGTAAATTAGCTTCTCTTAGGCGAAGCAAAACCGCAGACTAGCGCTGTTCGTTTCTCCCGTCTACTGGATCGATTATGAATTGGCTGTCTTTTTCCCACGGTGCAGCGCTGTGCGCGTCGCTGATCGTGACGATCGGCGCGCAGAATGCGTTCGTGCTGCGGCAAGGGATCATGCGCTCGCACGTCGGCAAGATCGTCGCGTTGTGCGTGCTCTCGGACTTCATCCTGATCGGCGCGGGCGTCGGCGGCGCGTCGGTGCTGGTCGAGCGCTATCCGGTGTTCGTGCACGCCATGCTGTACGTGGGGCTCGCCTATCTGGCGTGGTTCGGCATCAATGCGCTGCGGCGCGCGCTGCGGCCGGGGCATGCCGTTCTGGACGCGAACGCGAATGGCACGGTTACGCCTCCCGTGCAACGCGCGATGCCGATCATCCTGATGACGCTGGCCTTCACGTGGCTCAATCCGCACGTGTATCTCGACACGTTCCTGCTGATCGGCACGGCCGGTGCGCGTGAACCGGAAGGCGCACGCGTGGCGTTCGCGCTCGGCGCGATGGCCGTGAGCGGGATCTGGTTTCTCGGCCTGGGTTACGGTGCGCGAGCGTTGGCGCCGCTGTTTCGCCGCGCAACCGCGTGGCGCGTGCTGGACGGTGCGATCGGCAGCATGGTGTTGCTGCTCGCGGTGACGCAGCTTCGTTGAGCCGTTCGGATGGGTTGCTGCTTCGTTGCACGTCGCCCGCGCCTGGCGCCGCCTGGCCGTAATCCGTCGCCGCCTGCGGTTGCATGAACTTGCATGAAGTTGCCTTCGCTGCTTCGGGTTGCCGCGCGCCGCCGTCAGGCGATGTTTTCCGCTTCGTAGAGCCGCCGGCCCGCTGCATCCTTCGCGCCGAGGGTCGGCGTGAAATCGATCGGCCACTCGATGCCGATGTCCGGATCTCTCCACAAAATGCAGCGCTCGAGTTCGGGGAACCAGTATTCGGTGGTCTTCCACAGGCATTCGGCACTGTCGGACAACACCACGAAGCCGTGCGCGAAGCCCGGCGGCACCCATATCTGCCGATGGTTGGCCGCGCTCAGATACACGCCGCACCATTTGCCGAAGCTCGACGAACGAAGCCTTACGTCCACGACGACGTCGAATACCTCGCCCACCACCACCCGCACGAGCCGCCCTTGCGGGCGCTGCACCTGATAATGCAAACCGCGCAGGACGCCACGCACCGCACGCAGATGACGGTCCTGCACGAAGCTGAATCCGTGCGCCACATCGTCGGTAAATTCGTCCGCGCTAAAGCTCTCGAAGCAGAAGCCAAATTCGTCGCTGAACACCTCGGGCTCGATGACCTTCACATCCGGCAATGCCGTCGCGGTTACCTTGTTGCCCATTGCCACTGTGCCCGTAAGAAGCCTGCCCGGCGAAAGCACGGCCGGCAATCCAGCCATGTCGAACGGTTTGAACGGTTTGAACGGTTTTTTTACCCTGCGTCGTCGGCCCGGCGCCGGCGCATGTCTACGCCTCGCTCGCTACCCGGCTGCGCGCACGATATTCGGTGGGCGACAACGCCATACGCTTGCGAAAGATCTTCGCCAGACGATCGCCGTTGCCGGTGCCGCTGCGCCGCGCGATCTTGTCGACCGGCAATTCGGTTTCGGTCAGGAAGTTGCAGGCAATGCGCAGCCGCACCTGCAGCAGATAGTCGGATGGCGTCACCTGCATTTCATGCTTGAAGCGGCGCAGGAAATTGCGCTCGCTCATGGCCGCCACCTGCGCGGCATCGGCAACCGACACCGGACGGTCGCAGTTCGCTTCCATCCATCGCGCGGCGGCGCGGATTTTTTCGGCCACGCTGAGCGTGCCGCCTTCAGCCGGCAGCGGCACCCATGTGGCGGCCATGCCCGGCATCACACGATCGGCGACGCTGCGCGCGAGTTCCGCGCCGAGATCGCGCTTGATGAACATCAGGGCGCTGCGCGCGCAGTCGTGACGGTCGTCGGCGGCGTTGAGCGCGGCCTCGGCCGCAACGTGGCCCAAATGACGGCTCGCCTGCAGGCCGTCATGCTCGAACGGGCCGGCGGCTTCGAGCACGAGACGGCCCTCGCCGATCGTTTCGATCGTGCGGGTGCGCGTTTGCACCGATCGCAGCCAGCTCAACAGCCGCTCGTCGCGCGCGGCCACATGCGCACCGTAGCCTCCCGCGATGAACAGCACGTCGAAACCGGCGCCGTAGCGCGCATCGATACGGTCGGTCCAGATGCGTACCGACGAAGAACTGGTGACGCTGCCGCCGTCCATCGATAGAAACTGCACTTCATACGGCGGGTATTCTCCGGCCCTTGAACCGGCGAGTTCGTTGGCGGTCTGGAACATCTCGACCACCGTGCCGGGTCCGAGCAGCCAGAAACCGTCGAACAGCAATACGCCGATGCGCCGCGCGGCAGAACGCACGTTCAGGTTCGGCGTGTGCAACCAGGTGATCCTCGCAGTATCGATGCTCATGTGCGGCATGATCTTTCCCCAAAGCGGTAATGCATTGCGGACCCCGTTGAACCGTCAGGCCGGCCGATATGCGTGCGTTTATTATGGCTGCTTAAATCCGCCGGCAACGTTGTTTGGCGGATTATGCGAGATGTTAGCGGAATGCACCGCTATAGTAAATTTGAAAAACAGTCAGTCAGTGCGAATCCGAAGGTATGAAGAAAACCATTTGCTGCGCGCGTTTCATATGAGAATAAGGAGATAAGCTCGCGAAACCGCAGACTACGACGGATTCGCGGCAAAGCGCGCCTCGCTTCAATCTCGCAGACACGCATGCACATTACCTTTCAAGCCGAGTCAGACAACCGCCCAGCTTATTCCCACACTGTGAATTCGTCGATTCGACTCGCGATTCCGGCAGACAAAAGTGTTTCAAACCTGAAATACAAACCTCACAGATAATACACATTCAATCCGGTTTTCAATTCGCAAACCGGGAATTTATTGACTCGACCAGCGCGGTAATCCGCGCATTATATTGCTTCATGCCGGATTAAGTAATTCGGTGCCAGATTTGAAACGAGCAAAATCGTTTCATTATTGAAACATCAGAGACCTTAATATCTTACATAACTTGACAATCTTGCATCGCAAAATCGAAAACATCAGACGATTGAGCGGTCCGAATATCCCTTCGCGCTCCCGTGCTTAAACAGAGTTTCATCCGCGGATCGCGCCCTTCAAGACTTCGCGCCGGCTGGCGGCGCCATCATTTGCGCATCGTGAGAGCCGGAAGGGCTTCACCGACGACCGGCGGGTCGAACCGTGCGTTCAACCCCGCGGCCGCACGGGTTCATGCTTCCACGCTGTCACCGGCCATTGGTCAGGCGGCCGGCTTCGCTTTCCGCGCGGCGCTCACGCCGCTCGATGCGCCTGCGATTCAGCTCCGCGAGCCGCCGCCTGCCATGCGTGAGCGACACGACCGCATGAAACGCAACAGGCGCGAACACGAGCCCGAACAGCGTGGCAGCGAGCACCCCGCCGAACACGCCGGTACCGATCGAGCGGCGGCTTTCGGCACCCGCGCCGCTCGACACCACCAGCGGCACGACGCCGAGCAAAAACGCCGCCGAGGTCATCACGATTGGCCGGAAGCGCGCGGCGGCGGCCTCGGTCACGGCACGCGTCAAAGGCAAGCCGCGCTGGTGCAGATCGCGGGCGAACTGCACGATCAGAATCGCGTTCTTCGCTGCGAGGCCGATCACGGTAATCATGCCGACCTTGAAGTAGACGTCGTTGGGCATGCCGCGCAACAGCACCGCGGCGACTGCGCCGATCACGCCGAGCGGCACCACCATCAAGACCGAAAGCGGAATCGTCCAGCTTTCATAGAGCGCGGCCAGCGCCATGAACACCGCCAGCAGCGACAAACCGATCAGCAGCGGCGTGAGCCGCGCCGCCGCGGTTTCCTCGCGCGCCGCGTCGACCCAGTCATAACCGACGCCCACCGGCAGCGCCGCCGCAAGCCGTTCCATCTCGGCCATCGCCGCACCTGAGCTATAACCCGGCGCCGCGCGGCCGCTGACGTCGAGCGACGGATAACCGTTGTAGCGGCTCAGCATCACCGGGCCGATGGTCCAGTGGCGCGTCGCAATCGCCGACAGCGGCACCATCCCGCCCGTGGCGTTGGGCACCGCGAGCGCCATCAGATCGTCGTCGGTCATGCGGGTGGCCGCGTCGGCGGCGATCATCACGCGGCGCATGCGGCCGCCTGCCGGAAAATCGTCGATGTAGGTCGCGCCGAACGTGCTGCCCAGCACTTCGGCAATGCGCTCGAACGGCACACCGAGCGCGTACGCTTTCGCGCGGTCGATATCGAGTTCGACGCGCGGCGCGTCCGGCAAATCTTCGGAGTGCACTGAGGCCAGCACCGGGCTTGCCTTGGCCTGCGCAAACAGCTGCTCGCGTGCGGCCTTCAGCGTATCCAGACCGACCCCGCCGCGATCTTCGAGCCGGAACACGAAACCGTCCGAATGCCCGAGACCCGGCACCGAAGGCGGCAATTGTGCTTCCACATTGCCGTCGAGGATCTTCCCGAACTGCTCGTTGAGCTTGTCGCGCAACGCCAGCGCACCGGTGTCGCGCTTGTCCCAGTCCTTCAGTTCGACAAATGCCATCGCCACGTTCTGGCCGCTGCCGGTAAAGCTCCAGCCCATCACACTGGTGACGTTCGAAATGGCCGGCTCGGCGTGCAGAATCTTTTCCATGCGCTCGACCGCCGCCAGCGTGCGCGCCTGGGTCGCGCCGGCGGGCAACTGCACCGTCACCTGCAACTGGCCTTCGTCCTCGCTCGGCAGAAAGCCGCCGGGCATCTGCCAATACAGCACGCCGCACACGCCGACCAGCACCGCGTAAATCGCCAGCATCGGCGCGACGCGGCGCAGAATGCGCGCCGCGAGCCCGCGATAACCGCTCGCGGCGCGCTCGAAGCCGGACGTGAAACGGCTCGCCGCGCGTGCCGCCAAACCGGGCAAGCCGCGGCGCGCATTGCGCTGACGGACCGAGTGCTTGTGCGCCTTCAGCAAGTTGGCGCACAACGCGGGCGTCAATGAAAGCGCCATGAACGACGACACCAGCATCGACGCGATCATCGCCACCGCGAACTGCCGGTAGATTCCGCCGACGCCGCCGGGAAAAAACGCCATCGGCACGAACACCGCCGTCAACACCGCGGTCACGCCGACGATCGCGCCGCCGATCTGCGTCATGGCTTGGCGCGTAGCCTCGCGCGGCGGCAGGCCCTCCTCTTCCATCACGCGATGCACGCTTTCGACCACCACGATCGCATCGTCGACGAGAATGCCGATCGCCAGCACCAGGCCGAACATCGTGAACACGTTGATCGACAGACCGCACACATACATCGCGAAAAACGCGCCCATCAGCGTGACCGGGATCACCACGGTCGGCACCAGCGTGTAGCGCAGATCGCGCAGGAACAGCCACATCACGAAGAACACCAGCACCACGGCTTCGAGCAGCGTCACGAGCACGTCGTGAATCGCGATCTGCACGAAATGCGCGTTGTCGAAGGGAATGTCGACGGCGACGCCAGGCGGCAAACGTTTCGACAATTCGGCGAGCCGCGCGCGGATCGCGTTGGATGTTTCGAGCGCATTGCCGCGCGGGCCGAGTTGAATGCCGACGGTGGCCGCGGCTTTTCCGTTCAGGCGCGACCAGTACGAATAGTTGTCGCGGCCGAGCTCGACGCGCGCGACATCGCGCAGGCGCACCGCCGAGCCATCGGGATTCGCCTTCAACACGATCTCGCCGAATTCGGCGGGCGAGATCAGTTGGCCCTTCACGCTCACCGAAGCGGTCAATTGCTGACCCGCGACGAACGGCACATCGCCCAAAGTCCCCGCCGTCACCGTGGCGTTTTGCGCGGCGATCGCGGCGTTCACTTCGGCGGCGCCCAGGCCGTACTCGCGCAGCTTCATCGGGTCGAGCCAGATGCGCAGCGCTTCGTCGGCGTCCCACAACTGGGCGGAGCCCACGCCGGGCGCGCGCTTCAGTTCGCGCATCACGTAGCGGCTCAGATAGTCGCTCAACTGCACGGAGTCTCGCGTGCCGTCGGTGGAGGTGAGCGCGACCAGCATCAGGAAGGTGTTGGCCGCCTTGAACACGCTGATGCCCTGCTGCACGACTTGCTGCGGCAGGCGCGACTCGATCTGCTTCAGGCGGTTCTGCACGTCGACCATTGCGAGATCGGGATTGGTGCCCGGCGCGAAGGTCACGGCGATTTCGAGTTCGCCGAGGTTGTCGCTGGTCGTTTCGTAGTACAGCATGTTGTCGGCGCCATCGAGACTCTCCTCGATGATGCTGCCGACGTTCGCGTCCACGACTTCAGTCGACGCGCCTGGATAGGTGGCGCTGATGACGACGCGCGGCGGTGCGAGGCGCGGATACTGCGCGACCGGCAGTTGCGGAATAGCGAGCGCGCCCGCCACGACAATGGCGAGCGCGACGATCCATGCGAAGACCGGGCGGTCGATGAAAAAAAATGGCACGCAAAAGTCCGTTCAAGTGGCAAGAAAGCGCGGCGCGTCGACCAGACGGGCCACATGCAGCACATCGGCCAGCACACCGTCGCGCATCGCATAACCACGCGAGCGGCCTTCTTCGACGAAACCGAACTTGCGATACAGCGCGATGGCCGGCGCATTGTCGGTGAACACGGTGAGTTCGATGCGGCGCAAACCGAGCGACGCATCCGCGCATTCGGTCAGCGCCTGCAGGAGCGCCGTGCCGACACCGCGCCCATGATACGCGTCGTGCACCGCCAATCCTAACTCCGCGCCGTGTGCACGGCACGGCCGAAAAACCGTAAGTCCGGTCAGTCCCTCGGGCAATCTCTCAGGTTTAGATTTTGTTTTTATGTGTTGATCCATAGGCTCATAAGGTCAATTCAAAAGATCGCGCCAGAATGCCGGGCAATTGCACGCCGCCGGTTGCGCGCTCGCCCCATGTCGAATCGCTCAGCAGCAACTCGGGTTGCGCGCCGAGCTGTTCGAGTTCGCCGCCGAGCAGCCGGTACAGGCTGTCGTCGAAACGCATCGCTTCGAGCGGCGCGACGATCTGTCCATGTTCGACCCAAAAGGTCGCGAAGCGCGTCATGCCGGTCAGGCGGCAATTCATCCGGTCCGAGAAATTCACGTACCAGAGATTGCCGATGTAGAGGCCGGTATCGAGTTTCGCCAGCACGTCCTGTTCCGCCAGATCGCCGCCTTCCATCGAGAGCGCCGCCGGCGATTCGTTCGCCAGCGCGCCGTTGGGCGTCAAACCGTACTCGCGTGCGCTGCGGGCATTGGTCAAGCGCTCGGCGCTTCGCCCCGCCTGGATCAGCGGCACGCTTTCGCGCAGATAGCCGTCGTCGTTAAAGCCCGGCGTGATGCCGAGATCGAGGTCTTCGCTCAAGCTCACGCGCGGATCGAGCGCGACTTCGCCGGTGTGCAGTTTGTACAACTCGCTGCGTGAGCTCGCCTGGGCTCGCGCGGAGAAACCGCTCCATGCGCTCACACCGAGCAATTCCGCAAGTGCCGCGGGCGCCAGATACGAGCGGTAACGCCCCGGCGCCAACGCACGCGGCATGCGCGCGAGCACGGCAAGGCGGCCCGCCGCCTGCTCGACTTTGCGCGCGAAGATGGCGTCGCTCCAGTCGTCGCCGGCGTAGGTCGTTTTGATCGCGCGGCCGCTCGGGTCGTACAGCGACCAGCTGAAATTGAAGTTGTCGACCTCGTACCAGCCGCGGCTGCCGCTGGTGGACGCGAAGCCGCGGACGATCGTGCCGCCCGCGTAAAAGCCGACGAAATCCAGCCCTTGCGCGCATTCGGCGACGGTGCGCAACAACGCTTGCGGGTCCGGCAGCTTGCCAGAACGCTGCGTGGCGCGCTGCCATCGCGATGTATCGAACAGCAGATGCGGATCGTCCGCCGCATTGCGCAGGCCGTCGCGCAAGGTGGCGAGCGCCGCGCTCACCTCGTCCAGATCCTGTTGCAGGTCGCCGCATACGGTCAGCGTCGAATAGGCCTGGCGCGCGCCGTCGATCAGCCGCAAGGTCAGCTTGCCTTGCGACACGCTGCCGATCTGCCGCACCTTGCCGGCATTGAAGCGGATGAAGTCCGACTGCTCGCCGGCAAACGAACTCAGCGTGATTTCACTACCCTTCCGCATGTGCTCGATCGCGTCGGACAGCGCCGTGAAATGCCGCTGCCAGTCGAGCGATGCACCGGCCCGCGAGGACATGAATTGGCTCATCAGGCGCCTCCGAACACGTCGACGTTGCTGAACACGCAAGCCGGCGATGCATGACCGACGCGAATGAGCTGCGCCGGTTCACCCTTGCCGCACATCGAGGTGCCGTACACCTCGCGCGTGCCCGCATTGCCCACCGCGCTCAGGCTGCGCCAGAAATTCGCCGAGATGCCGCGATAGTTCGGCTGCTTGACGACCTGGGTGAGCTTGCCGTTTTCGATCAACTGCCCGAACTCGCAGCCGAACTGGAATTTGTTGCGATGGTCGTCGATCGACCAGGAGGTGTTGGTTCGCATCAGAATACCGTGCTCGATGTTGCCGATCATTTCGTCCAGCGAACTATGGCCGGGCTCGACGTTCAGATTCGCCATGCGGTCGATCGGCGGCCGGTTCCAGTTCGACGCTCGCGAATTGGCGACGCCCGGCATATGCGCGCGTTGCTGCGAGAGCGCGCCGCCAAGCGGCCGTTCGAGCACGCCGTCGCGAATCAGATACTGCTTGCGCGCTTCGGTGCCGTCGTCGTCGAACGCGTACGCGGCGGCTTCCTCACGCAATTCCGGGTCGAAGGTGACGTTCAGCAGCGCCGAACCGTAGCGGTACGAACCGAACATCTCCTGCTTGACGAAGCTCCAGCCCGCGAAGTTGCGCTCGTCGCCGAGAATGCGGTCGAGTTCGAGCGGATGGCCGATCGACTCGTGAATCTGCAGCATCATCTGATCGGGCATCAGCAGCAGATCGCGCTTGCCCGAAGGGCAATTCGGCGCGGCCAGCAACTGCACTGCTTCACGGGCGACCCGTACGCCCGCGCCTTCGAAGCCGAAGCGCGCCAGCACTTCGATGCCGCCCTGACCGAGCGTGCCGTAGTTGCCGCCGAGCGTGCGCACCTGGGTGTCGCCGTTCGCATGAGCGGCCACGCTCAATTGGGGCATGACAAAGCGGAACTGCTGATCGATCCGCACGCCGTCGCCAGTGATGTAAAGCTGATCGGCATGCGTGATCTGCACAGCCGCCACACGCTCGACAATACGGGCATCGAGATTCGCGCTCGCGCATTCCACGCCCAACAGGTCGAGCCATTCGGCGCGGCCGGGTAACGCGTGCTGCGCATTCGGCGACACATAGCGGCCGCTCGCAGCCGGACGCACCACCTCGCGATGATCGATCAGCGATAGCGCGGCGCTCGCTTCCGCGCGCGCGGTCGCGATGTCGAGCGCGGCCTGCAAACCGGCGGCGGACAGATTCGCCGTGGCCGCATAGCCCGCTCCCGCGCCAGCCCATGCGATCAGCATCGCACCGCGATCGCGCACCGTGCGCAGCGGCTGGGCAATGTCGTTGCGGACTTCATGGTCGTCGATCTGTTCGTCGACAATGCGCAGCGACCAGAAGGCCGCGCGGCTCGTCAGCGACCGGGCGGCTTGCGCCCAACGTTCGTCAATCATTCGAGGTTCCCGTATGAGTCGGTGCTCAGCCAGGCGCCGGCAGAACCAGCGACGACGCCAGCAGCGACTGGGTATAAGGATGCGAAGGCGCGTGCAGCACGTCGAGCGTGTCGCCGGCTTCCACGATGCGTCCCGACTTCATCACGATTACGCGATGCGCCATAGCTCGCATCACCGCCAGATCGTGCGTGATGAACAAGTAGCTAAGCTTGTACTTTTTCTGCAGGTTTGTCAGCAGGTTCAGCACCTGCTTCTGGATCGACACGTCGAGTGCGCTGGTCGGCTCGTCGAGCACCAGCAACTCGGGCTCGACCGCCAGTGCGCGCGCAATCGCAATGCGCTGGCGCTGCCCGCCGGAAAACTCATGCGGATAGCGCAGCATCGCGTCGGCGGGCATGCCGACCTCTTCGAGCAGACCGGCGACGCGCGCGCGCCGCGCCTTCGCATCCACTTCCGGCCGATGCATCGCGAGGCCCTCGCCGACGATCTGCTCCACCGTCATGCGCGGCGACAGCGAACCGAACGGGTCCTGAAACACGACCTGCATACGCGCATACAGCGCGCGGCGCGAGGTGGCGGTCTTCAGCGTCGACAACGGCATGCCGTCGATGTGGATATGGCCCGCGGCCGGCTGCTGCAAACCGAGCACGGTGGCCGCCAGCGTCGACTTGCCGGAACCCGATTCGCCGACGATGCCGAGCGTCTCGCCGCGCTGCACGCTCAAATCGACCTCCTGCACCGCGCGAAATGTGGAGCGCTGGAACAGCGAACGCCAGCCTTTCGCGGACGTGCGGTAATCGACCGCGAGCCCCTGCACTTCGAGCAGGCGCCGCGCGCCGGCTTCGATCGGCTCGACCGCGCGTTGCGGCTCGCTGTCGAGCAGGCGCTTCGTGTACGGATGCTGCGGATCGGCGAACAAGGCTTCGGTCGTATTGGTTTCGACCAGCACGCCCTTCTCCATCACCGCGACGCGCTGCGCGAAGCGCCTGACCAGATTCAGGTCATGCGTGATCAGCAGCACGGCCATGCCGCGCTCGGCCGCCTCCTGTTCCTGCAACGCAATCAGCAGATCGACGATTTGCTGGCGCACAGTGACGTCGAGCGCGGTAGTGGGTTCGTCGGCGAGCAGCAGGCGCGGACGGCACGCGAGCGCCATCGCGATCATCGCGCGCTGCCGCTGGCCGCCGGATAGTTGATGCGGAAAGCTGTCGATGCGCCGCTCCGGCTCGGGAATGCCGGTCCGTCTGAGCAGTTCGATGCCACGCTCGCGCGCCGCGTTCGGCCGCAGGCCCTCGTGCAGGCGCAAGCTCTCGGCGATCTGCTTGCCGATCGTGAAGAGCGGATTGAGCGCCGTCATCGGTTCCTGAAACACCATCGCGACGTCGGCGCCGCGAATCCCGCGCATCTGCTGCTCGGTTTTTTGCAGCAGATCTTCGCCGTCGAGCAGCATGCGGCCGCTCAACCCGGCATGCTCGACGAGGCGCAGAATCGACAATGCGGTGACGCTCTTGCCCGACCCCGATTCGCCGACCAGCGCGACCCGCTCGCCGCGCGCGATCGAAAGGCTCAGTTCGTGCACCGCGACCTTCTCGCCGAAACGCACGGAGAAGCGGTCGATTTCCAGCAAGGGTGGGTTCAGCTTCGAGTCGCTCATCGCGGACCTCCGCCGAAGGCCGAGCCGCGCGAGCGCGTATCCAGCGCGTTGCGCAGCGCGTCGCCCATGAAGGTCAGCAGCAGCAGCGTCATCACCAGCGCCGCAAACGCCGACATCGAAATCCACCAGGCGTCGAGATTGTTCTTGCCCTCCTGAAGCAACTCGCCGAGGCTCGGCGTCGGCGGCGGCACGCCCAGGCCGAGAAAGTCGAGACTCGTCAGCGAGAGGATCGCCGCGCTCATGCGAAACGGCAGAAACGTAATCACTGGCGTCAGGCTATTGGGCAGTACATGACGCCACATGATCTGCCAGTTCGACAGCCCCATCGTGCGCGCTGCCTTCACGTAATCGAGCGAACGGTTGCGCAGGAATTCGGCGCGCACGTAGTCGGACAGCACGAGCCAGCCGAACATCGAAAGAAGAATGAACAGCAGCCACAAAGTCGGCTCGAAAATCGACGCGAAGATGATGAGCAGATACAGATCCGGCATCGAGCTCCATATTTCGATCAGGCGTTGCCCGATCAGATCGGTGCGTCCGCCATAAAAACCCTGCACCGCACCGGTCAACACGCCGATCAGCACGCCGGACACGGTCAGTGCGAGCGCCATCAGCACGGACAAACGGAAACCGTACAGGAGCCGCGCGAGCACGTCACGGCCGTATTGATCGGTGCCGAGCCAGTTGGTCGTCGTCGGCGGTGCCGGATACGGATGCGCGGCGAAGTAATCGATCGTGTCATAGTGAAAATGATTCGGCGGATATATCGCGAAGTTGCCGTTCGATTCGAGCCGCGAACGGATATACGGGTCCAGGTAGTTCGCGCGGGCCGGAAAATCACCGCCGAACAAGGTCTCCGAATAGTCCTTCACGATCGGGAAGTAATAGTGGCCTTCGTATCGGACCACCAACGGGCGATCGTTGGACAGCACCTCGCCGAGCAGGCTGATGACGAACAGCGATATGAAGATCAGGAGGCTCCAGTAACCGAGCCGCTGACGCTTGAAGCGCAGCCACGTGCGCCGCCACGGCGACGGCGACGCCGCGTGCGCGACGCCCGCCGCGTCAGCGGTCCAGGCGGTTGAATTGGATGCGGGGGTCGACGAGGACATAGCAGACGTCAGCAATGAGTTTGGTTACGAGGCCGATCAGCGTGAACAGAAAGAGCGAGCCGAGCACGACCGGATAGTCCCGGCGAATCACCGAGTCGTACGAGAGTTGGCCCATGCCGTCGAGCGAGAACAGCGTTTCGATCAGCAGGTTGCCGTTCAGGAAAGCGCCGACAAACGCGGCGGGCAGGCCTGTCAGCAACGGAATCGCGGCGTTGCGCAGCACGTGCTTCCACAGCACGTCGCGCTCCGGCGCGCCCTTGGCGCGCGCGGTCAACACATACTGACGGCCGATCTCTTCGAGGAACGTGTTCTTGGTGAGAATCGTGACGATCGCGAAGTTGCCGACCACCGAGGCCGTCACCGGTAGCACGATGTGCCACAGATAATCGAGCACTTTGCCGAAGGTGCTCAGCTCGCCGAAGTTATCCGACGTGAGACCGCGCATCGGAAACACCTGCCAGAAAGTGCCGCCGCCGAACAGCATCAGCAGCAGCACGCCGAGCACGAAGCCGGGAATCGCGTAGCCGGCCAGCACCAGCACGCTCGTTACCGTATCGAAGCGCGAGCCGTTGCGCACCGCTTTCGCAATGCCCAACGGCACCGATATCAGATACGTGAGCAGCACCGTCCATAGGCCGAGCGTGATCGACACCGGCAGCTTCGAGCGGATCACGTCCCACACGCTGTCGTGCTGGAAGTACGACTGACCGAGGTCGAAGGTCGCGTAGTGCCTGAGCATCAGCAGATAGCGCTCGAGCGGCGGCTTGTCGAAGCCGAACTGTTTCTTGATCTGTTCGATCTGCTGCGGATCGACACCCTGGCTGCCGTGATACCCGCCCGCGCCCGCCCCCGCCTCTCCGCCACGGCCAGTGCCGTGGCGGAGTTGCGTCATCACCTGTTCGACCGGCCCACCCGGCACGAACTGCGTGACGACAAAGGTCAGCGTGACCACGCCGAGCAGCGTCGGCACCATCAACAGCAAACGTCTGAGAATGTAGGCGAGCATGCTGGTCCTCAGTGGGCCGTAGCCGTGGTTGAGACAGCGGACGGCGCCGCCTGGGTTCGCGTCGCTTGTGTGCGTGGCGCCCTTGCGTACCAGTAATCGATGACCCAGTCTTCGTACAGGTAAGACGTGGGTACGATCTTCGGGAACGCCAGCGTCGTCTTGTAGCCGATGCGCGCGCCCGGCGCGTAGTACTCCGGCACCAGATAGAACGAGTAGATCAGGACGCGGTCGAGCGCACGGGTCGCCGCCTCCAGATCGTCGAGATTGGTGGCGGAGAGCGCGGAGCGAATCAGCGAGTCGACCGCTTTCGATCGAATACCCGGATAGTTCTCGGAGCCGATTTCGGACGCGGCCGCACTGCCGAATCGGCGCGTCAGTTCGGCGCCCGGAATCGTCACCGGCGGATAGATAAAGGTGGTCATGTCGTACTCGAAATTGTCCAGACGCTTCTCGTACAACGCACTGTCGATTTCGCGCATATGGGCCTGGATGCCGAGTTCGCCGAGCGCCTGCATATACGGCAGGATCAGACGATCCATACCCGGCTGATCGTCCATGATCTCGATCGTCATCGGCGTGCCGTTCGCGTCGCGCAATGCGCCGTCGCGATAGTGCCATCCAGCCTGCGCCAGCAGATCGCGTGCGACGCGCAGATTGCCGCGCAGGGAATCCGGTGGAATCGTAGTGGGTTGCTTGAGCATCGGACCGAATACTTCGGGCGGCACACTGGCGCGCAGCGGTTCAAGCAGCGCCAGTTCCTTGGGGCCGGGCATGCCGGTTGCGCCGAACGGGCTCGCCTCAAAATAGCTGCTGGTGCGCCGGTATTGGCCGTAGAACATCATCCGGTTCATCCAGTCGTAGTCGAAGGCCAGCGTGAGCGCGTGGCGCACGCGCGGGTCCTGGAACATCGGCTTGCGCATATTCATCAGCATGCCCTGCATCTGCGCGGGACCGTCGGCGAAATCACCCTTCTTCAGCAGACCGTTCCTGAAGTTCTTGCCGACGTATTTGCGCGCCCACTGGGTCGCGCTGTATTCGACGATGACGTCCGCGTCGCCGGCCTTGAAAGCTTCGAGCTGCGTGTAGTGATCGTGATACAGCTTGAACGTGATGCTCGCGAAGCGATACATGCCGCGCCGCGACGGCAGATTCGCGGCCCAGTAGTTCGGGTTGCGGCGATAGGCAATCTGCTTGTCGTTCTTGCGCGCTTCGATCAGATACGGGCCGCTCGCGATCGGCGCCTGGTTCGCGATCTGATCGAACGGCGGACGGGTGCCGTCGGCGCGCATGCCCCACTTCGGCGAGAAGATCGGCAGGTCGCCGGCGATCAGCGGCGCGCCCCGCTCGGCGTGCTTGAAATCGAAGCGCACCGTGGCCCGGTCGACCACCACGGCGCGCCTGATGACCGAGAACTGCGCGTTGTATACCGGTGAAGCTTGTGGGCTCGTCAACGTATCGAACGAATATTTGACGTCGGCAGCGGTGATCGGATCGCCGTTTGAAAAGCGCGCAGCCGGATCGATGTGGAAGGTCGCCGAACTGAGGTCCGGCGCCACTTCGACGTCATCGGCGATCAGCGGATACTCCGAGGCCAGTTCGTCCCAGCTGCGCTGCATCAGCGTATCGAACATCAGATGCAGTATGTCCGGTGCAGGCGCGCCGCGCACGAGGAACGGGTTCAGCGAGTCGTAGCTCTGCAGCTCGTCGAAGTTCTGAAAACTGAGCGTGCCGTCGGCCGGCGCCGTCGGATCGGCGTAGTCGAAGTGCGTGAAACCAGCGGGATATTTGGGCTCGTCGTATTGGGAAATCGACGCTTTGGCCTGCGCGGGCGCCGCGCTCAGGCTCAGGCTCACGCCGACGCACAGCGCGGCCAGCCATGCAGCGCCCAAGCTCGGCACCGGCGCGCGCGAGATCGTCCACACGGCGCGCGGCCAGCGAAACTTCACAAGTCTCATCTTCGGAATGCGTGAGGACGCACGCCGGCTTCGAGCCGGCGCGCGGTACGTCGAATCGGCGCGAACGACAGCCGATCGCCATCGCTCGCGTTGCTTTCCCCGGAAGCGCAGCACTGCGCCCCGGTTTACTGGTCGTCGTCGCTCGGTGCGGTCTTGAACGAGAACGCGACTTCACCGACATAAGCCTCCGCGTTCTTCTCGCATCGATACGACTTCGCCGCGGCGATGACCGCCTCGTTGAACACCGAAGTGGGCGGTGTCACGCGCATGATCTTCACATCGCTGACGCTGCCGTCAGGGCTGATCGACAGATGCGCGATCACGGTCGCCGAAATCCCTTCCTGCAGCGCGCGCCGCGGGATCTGCGGCTGCACGGCCTGACAATGACCGCGGCCGTCGACCACACCGTGCAACGCGGGTGGCGCCGCCGGCGCGGGCGGCGCGGCGGGCGCCGTGGCCGGACCCGGCGTCGCGTTCGCGGTAGCCAACGCGGGTGCGTTCGCGTTCGGATTGGCGGCTGGCGCGATGTTGGCCGGCTTCGGCGTGGGCGACGGCACGGCAGGCGGCGGCCTGGGTGTCGGCAGCGGCTTGGGCTGGACCTGCTTCGGTACCGGCTTCACGGGTGTGGGCGCGGGCGGCGGCTCGAGCTTCTTCACCTCGGGCGGCGGAGGCGGCGGCGCCATCTCCACCTGCATCACCTTGCGCTCGGGCGGCGGCGGCTGTTTGAAGCTCACCTGCGAAAGCCCGACGATCACCAGCAGCTCCACCACGAGCGCGATCCCCACGGCCGTCTTCATGGACATGCGGCCATGATGCGCCGGCGTTGACGATGCCCAGAGAGCGCCGTTCAGGCGACTTTGCGGGTCTTTCATGTCGAGTACCGGAGAGCTCATGTCGTCGGATTTGTCGCCAGTGCAACCGAACTGATGCCCGCCGCGCGCACCAGGTCCATGACCTTGACGATGTTCTTGTAGCTCGTGCCTTCGTCGCCGGCGATCGCCACGTCGACCTTCTTCGAGTCGTGCACCAGTCCTTCCAGGTGCGCGGTCAGTTCAGTCGGCGTAACGGGTTTCGCGTCCAGGTAAATCTCATCGGTCTTGGTGACGCCGATCGACACCTTCACCGTCTGCTGCAACTGCTCCGCCGTGCTCGATTGCGGCAGATCGAGTTTGATGCCCGCGCCCTGAATCATCTTCAGCGTGGCGAGCATGAAGAACACCAGCAGGAACATCATGATGTCGATCATCGGAATGATCTCGATGCGCGCCTTCTCTTCCGCGCCCAGGTAATGGCTGCGATGGTTACGCATGATCCTTCTCCTTCGATGCGAATTTTCAGGCGGCGAACCGCGACACGAGCAGCGACTTGATCAGGTCGAACTGGTTGACCGTCATGCGGATACGCTTGTTGAAGTAGTTCAGGAAGATCACGCAGATGATCGCGATCGTCAGGCCGCAAGCGGTGGCCGTCAGCGCGTGGCCGATGCCGCCCGTCACGCCGTTCGGGTTCGCGGTGCCGCTCGTGCCGAGCACGTTGAACGACTCGACCATGCCGATGATCGTACCGAGCAGACCGAGCAGCGGGCCGAGCGTCACGGCTGTATCGAGAATCCACAGATTGCGGTCGAGGCGCGGCATCTGGAACATGATGGTTTCCTCGAGCTCGCGCTCCACCACCGCTTCCGGTTTGCCCTGCACCTTCAGCACGCTTTTGACGAGTTCGCCTTGCACGGTCTGCTTGTAGTGTTCGGCGACCTTCTGTGCGTCGGACAGATTAGCCGGCTCGACCAACTTCAGATCATGTTCGAGCGTCTTGCCCGCCTTGACCGCTCGCGAGAAGAACATGAAGCGCTCGACGATGATCGAGATGCCCAGCAGGAAGATAAAGGCCAGCAACGGAATCAGGCCCATCGATTGAACTGAATAGTTGATAAGGGTATTGAGCACGGGGAACTCCAAAGTACGTCTATAACAAAGTTAAGCCGCTCCGGCGGGGATGACCGGGAGCCGGAGCGGCCGACCGACTAAACAGACTGCGGGTGCATCAAAAGCGTTAGAAGCGGTACGTCGCACCGACCTGGAAGAAGCGGCCGATGTTGGTGTAGAGCGACTGGTCGTAGCCCGTGATATCCGGCGTAGCCTGCCACTCGACGTCGAACGGCGGCTTGCGGTCGAAGATGTTGTTGATGCCGCCGTAGATCGTCCAGTTCTTGAAGCCGCGATATGTGGCCATCAGGTTGAACTGGCTGTACGACGCCACCGACAGCGTGCCGCCGTCGCCGAATTCGGCTGCCACCGCGTTGGTGTACGGCCCCGTGTATTGCCACGTCAGCGTCGTGGTGAACTTGCGGTAATCCCACGTCAAGCTCGTGTTGCCCTTCCAGCGCGGATTGCTGGCGCCGAACGGCTGCAGCAGCGCGAGGTTGTTGCCGGCGAAGTCCTGCGTCGGCGCGCCCGGGCTATTCAGCTTGAAGTGCCACACGTAGGTCCAGTCGCCTGCCAGCGTGAACGTGCCGTACTTCGTGCCGACCGACTTGCGGAAGTTCATGTCGAAGCCGTCTGTGTCGAGCGAACCGAGGTTGATGAACTGTTCCTTGATATAGGCCACCGTGCCGTCCGGATTGCGGATCACCGTGGACGGGTTGTTCGCATCGATCACTGCATTCGGATCGTTGGTGCCGATCACGCCGTCGATGTGAATCTTGTAGAACGCCGCACCGATGTCGGTCGACGAATCCGGCGAGAGCTGGAAGCCGATGTTGTAGTTTTTGGTGTGCTCGGGCTGCAGATTCGGATTGCCGTTGACCTGTTCGGTCGTGAAGTGCTTGGTCGGCACGCCGCTCGGATCGTTCGGATCGACCAGGTTCTGGTGCGCGAGGTAAGTCGCCTGCGAGTTTTCCACCAGCGTCGGCGCGCGGAAACCGCGGCTATACGATGCGTAGGTCGTGACTGCCTGCACCGGCTGATAGCGCAGTGCGAAGCTCGGCGAGAACGCACCGCCGAAGTCGTTGTAGTGGTCGTAACGGCCCGCTTGCGTGAAGGTCAGGTTGCGGATGATCGGAATATCGACCTGATAGTAGACCGCGGCCACGTTGCGCGAACCGTCGACCGTCTGCACGTTGGCCGGCGCGCTGATACCCAGCGCGCTATAGGTGCGCGAGTTGATCAGCGAGCTCTCGTGACGGAACTCGGTGCCGAAACCAACGCCGACCGGGCCACCCGGCAGATTGAACAGGTTGCCGGTCGAGGTCTTCGCCGTGACGCTGTCGAGCTTCGAGATCGCCTGATCGTAGTCGCTCATGAAGACGCCGTTCAAACCGTTCGGCGTTGCCGACGGGTTCGAGAAGTTGAACACGCCGTTCTGCAGAATGTTCTCGACGCCCGCCGCGTTCAACACGTTCGAATAGTGCGTGTCGACCGTGCTCTGCGAATGACCATAGTCCGCGGACCAATCCCAGTCGCCGAACTTCTGCGTGGTGAACGAGCCCTTCACGCCGGTCGATGCCTTCCAGAAGGTGGATACCGTGTCTGCCGAAACGGTATCCGGGAACGTGTAGTTGATTTTCGCAGGCAAACCGAACGGGTTGTATGGATTGCTCGCTGGTACGGTGCGCGACAGCGGCAAGGCCGAACCAGTGGCCGGATTGAATGCGTTGGTGGTGCTGCTCAGCGCCGCCGGACCCTGGTTCTGCACGGTTTCGTTGCGGCTCACCCAGAAGTCGGCATACGCCTGCGTCTCGTCGTTGATCTTGAAGGTGCCGCGCACCTTCGCGTTCAGGCGCGTGGTCGACGGCATCAGCGACGTGGCATTGGCGGGATTCGACTTGCACTCCGCGCCGCCGTCCGCCGATACGCTGCCGGGCGGGCATGGGTTAAGCGCCGTCTTGGTGCCGTCCGGCGCTGTCCAGTACGACTGCTGATTCGGGCCGAGCGGACCGGCGAGGCCGCCAGGGAACTGGCTGAAATCCTGGTTCGCGGTGAAATCGCGGTCGCCGAGCGACGAGCCGGTGTCGCGATAGTAGCTGGCCGCGGCCGTTACGTTGAAGCGATCGGAATTCAGATCGCCAAAGCCGCCGAGCACGCTGAAGGTACCCTGCGCATCGCCCGGATGCTGCGCCTTGCCGAGCTGACCATCGATCTGCAAACCCTGGAAGTTCTTCTTCGTGATGATGTTGACCACGCCGGCAATCGCGTCGGAACCGTACACTGAAACAGCGCCGGTCTTCACGATGTCGATGTGGTCCACCATGTTGAGCGGAATCGAATTGACGTCGAAAAACGTGTCGGTGAAGTTCACCGCCTTGCCGTAGTTCGCCACCCGCTGTCCGTCCACCAGCACCAGCGTGTACTTTTCACTGAGCCCGCGCAACGCGATCCCTGCACCGCCCTGCGCGGAGCTGTTCATGTTGGTTTGCCCCCAGCTGCTGGCCGAGTTCACGGACGTGCCGCGCAGGAAGTCAGCGACCGTCGTGTAGCCGCTCTGCTCGATTTCCTTCGGCGTGATGGTCTGCACTTCCGTGTTGCCGACCTTGTCCGACGTGCGGATCAGCGAGCCGGTCACTTCGACCCGTTGCATCTTCGTCACGTTGCCCGAGTCCGTCGCGGCCGGTGTGGCTTCCGACGTCGGTGCTGCAGCAGTACTACCGGTCGTGGCCGGCTGGCTTTGTGCGAACGCCGGAGAGGCAATAGCAGCCGACAACGCGAGTTCTGCCCAAAGTATTCTTTTGATGGCCAATGCCAATGCCTTTTGTTTCATTTTCCCCTTCTCACTCGTCAGTAAGACCCACACCTGTTGTGCAAAGAAAAGTCTTGTGAACTTCTCCGCTCGATTTGCAGCGACGACGCACCACGTTTAGCCAAAGTTGCCCCGTATCTGTGCAAAAACGCCTAATCGATTAAAGAGGTCTAAACCGATTCGGCAATACGTGAGCACTTCGGTTCTTTTTTAATATCGCAGTCCTAATTTCTTACAAAATAATGCAGGAGTAGCTTTCCAATTCATTTCAACCCACGCAAATCGACTCACTCACGAAATGCTTCTTTTCCATGGGACTTCAGTCATTGGTATTGAAATAAACAATTCTGTATAACTAATCTTTATTTCTTGATTGCTTCGCAACTTCGGCTGTGCTTACCCAGCTAGAACAACCTCGGCGTGCCGACCCAGACCAGCACAGTCTCTTCACCTGCGGTGTTGGTCCATGCATGCGGGACCGTTGACTCGTAATGCGCGGTGTCACCCGCCTGCAACACAAATGTCGTACCTTCGAGTGTGAGGGAGATCTCTCCGCTCATCACGTACAAGAACTCTTCGCCGGCATGCGTCGTCACTTCCGACGGTTGCTGGCCCGCCGGCATCCTCACGAGGATGGCTTCCAGCTTCCTGCTATCCGACAGATTCGTCAGCCTGCCGAACAGGTTGGCCGAATCGGCAAAACCAAAGTACTTCAACTCGGCGCCCCGGCATACCGACCCGGCTTCAGTCGGCGTGTCGATGAAGTACTGCACCGTCACACCTAACGCACGCGCAATGCCGACGAGAGAGGTAATCGACGGCGCCGCCTGACCGCGCTCCACCTGCGACAGAAACGGTTTCGATATCCCCGCAGCGGTCGCTGTGTCTTCAAGCGTGCGCTTGAGCCTGTGGCGCAAAGCGCGAATCTTTCTACCTATCGCCCGCGTTGCAACCGCGGCTTGTTTCTTGTTATCGGGTGGCGGAAACATAGCAAGACAGAATCATGTAGTCAAAATTTGTTTGATATGAGCAAATATTGTTTCATTGGGCGCGACGTACCGTACCTGAGACTTGTATGAAATGAACGGCGCTCGCCTGTAGCGGAAGCTGGATTGACATCCGCCGCCCCCGGACCATGTCTATAAGAATCAGATAACACGACAAGTAGTCTGACGCCGCTCGCCCAGGCGACGGCGAGAAAATCCAGCGCGAGCGAAAGACGCTGCCCGAATGCGGTCGCGCGACTTTTCAATCGACGTGGAAGCTTGAAGACAAACGATGCGCAGAGCTCGCGCGTGTCTCGCCAGCCAAGCGCTAATCGTTGTAAAGGCGCTCAATGGAAGGGGACAATATCAAGCCAAAATCGCACGTCAAACTTTTTTTGATGAGGACATACCTTATTTGGAACCACGGCTCCAATTAGAAGCACGCCTCTAAATAGAGGCATCTCTCTAAAAACATGAACGTGATGCGCATGCCGCCGGGTGAACAGATCGGGCCGCAACTAAACAACGTGCCGCCGGATACTAAACAATTCGTATGGGTCACAAAGCACACGGCCTGCATCGCGTTACCGCGATGCAGGCCGTGTGTTTGCGCTGGTTTGCATCGCGCGTTCGTGCTAACCGTTGGTGCCTTCGCCCGCTTCGACTGGCGCGACGTGCGCGCTTTCGGCGCGAGCCAGCACCGGTCTCAACGCCGCCCCCGTGTGACTCTCGGGTACTTGCGCGAGTCCTTCGGGATCCATAGCAGCCACGATTGTCCCACCGCCTACGCCCCCTTCAGGACCAAGATCGATGATCCAGTCCGCCTCTGCAATCACGTCGAGATCGTGCTCGATGACGACGACGCTATGGCCGCCGTCCGCGAGACGGTGCAGCACGCGAATCAGCTTCGCGACATCCGCCATATGCAAACCGACGGTCGGTTCGTCCAGCACATACAGCGTATGCGGCGGCTTCTGACCACGCCGCGTGATGTCGTCGCGCACCTTGCTCAACTCGGTGACCAGCTTGATGCGCTGTGCTTCGCCGCCCGACAACGTAGGCGACGGCTGCCCCAGCGTGAGATAACCGAGCCCGACGTCCTTCATCAATTGCAAGGGATGCGCGATGTTGGAAATCGGCGCAAAGAACTCGACGGCTTCGTCGATTTCCATGGTCAGCACGTCGCCGATGTTCTTGCCGCGCCAGGTGACCGCGAGCGTCTCCGGATTGAAACGTTGACCGTGACAAACGTCGCACGGCACTTTCACGTCGGGCAGGAAGCTCATGCCGATGGTGCGCACGCCTTGCCCTTCGCAAGCGGGACAGCGGCCTTCACCCGTGTTGAACGAGAAGCGCGACGCCGTGTAGCCACGCGCGCGCGCTTCGAGCGTGCCGGCAAACAGCTTGCGGATCGCGTCCCACACGCCGATGTAGGTCGCCGGACATGAACGCGGCGTCTTGCCGATCGGGGTCTGGTCGACTTCGAGCACACGGTCGATGGTTTCCCAGCCGGTCACCGCGTCGCACCCTTGCCATGCATGCGTGACGTTGAGCGGCGCGCGGGGCGCCGTGCGCGCCAATACGCTCGAGCGCCGGTTCGCCGCCGGCTGCTCCTGCGCCGCCGCGCGCGCACGCCGCGTAGCCGGCGACGACAGCACCGAGCGCCCGACCGCATCCAGCAGATTGGCCATCAGCACATCGCGCGCGAGCGTCGACTTGCCGGAACCGCTCACACCCGTCACCGCGACTAGCCGCGATAGCGGAATGCCGACCGTCACGTTGCGCAGGTTGTGCAGCTTGCCGCCATGCACCGTTAGCCAGTTCTCGGGTACGGCCGCTGCGCGTTTGGTCGGCGCGACCACCTTGCGGCGCGGCTGCAACGGATGCACGATCGGCTGCGCGAGAAACTGCCCGGTCAGCGAATCGGATTGCGCCGACAGATCGGCAACACTGCCTTGCGCGATGAGCGTACCGCCGCGCTTGCCCGCACCGGGCCCGATATCGATGATGTGATCGGCACGCCGAATGGTGTCTTCGTCATGTTCGACCACCACCAGCGTATTGCCCTTCTCGCCCAGCTTGCGCAATGCGTTCAGCAGAATCTGGTTGTCGCGCGGATGCAGACCGATAGTGGGTTCGTCGAGCACATAGCACACGCCTTGCAGATTGCTGCCGAGCTGCGCGGCGAGCCGGATGCGCTGCGCTTCGCCACCCGACAAACTCGGCGCCGCGCGATCGAGACTCAGATAGCCGAGCCCGACTTCTTCGAGGAACTGCAGACGGCTGCCGATTTCGCTGATCACGTCGCGCGCGATTTCCGCCTCACGGCCCGTCATTTCCAGCGTGTCGATCCATTTGCGCGTATCGGAAACCGTCCACTGCGCGACCTCGACGATCGCGTGCGCATCGAACGCGACCGCGCGCGCGGTCGGATTCAGACGCGTGCCGGCGCAATCGGGACACGGTTCGTCGACGACTCCTTCCGGTTCCTGCTCCTCCGACGGCAAGCTTTGCTCGCGGCCGCGATTGTCGTCGACGATCACAGTGTCGTCGTATGCCGCACGTTGCTCGCGCGTCAGCGCGAGGCCCGTGCCGACACAGGTGGTGCACCAGCCATGCTTGCTGTTGTACGAGAACATGCGCGGGTCGAGCTCGGGATAGCTCGTGCCGCACACCGGACACGCGCGCTTGATGGACAGCACCTTCACCGCGCCGAGCGTGGCCGTGGGATGACCGCCGCTGATCGCGTCGTGCAAACCGTCGAGGGGCGCAAGCAGATGCATCACGCCATTGCCGATTTCGAGCGTCTCGTCGAGCGCGCGGCGCAATTCAGCTTCGTTGTCCGGCGACACGACGATGTCGACCACCGGCAACTCGATCGTGTGCTCGCGAAAGCGGTCGAGCTTCGGCCAAGGGTCCACCGGCACAAACTCGCCGTCCACGCGCAGATGCGTATTGCCGCGCGCTTTCGCCCACTTCGCGAGATCGGTATAGACGCCCTTGCGGTTCACGACGAGCGGCGCGAGGAAACCGACGTGCTCGCCTTTGTGATCGCGCAGCAGCTGCGCGGCAATCGACTCGACACTCTGCGACGTGACCGGCGTGCCGTCGTGAATGCAATGTTGCAGACCGAGCTTCACATACAGCAGACGCAGAAAGTGCCACACTTCCGACGTGGTCGCCACGGTACTCTTGCGGCCGCCGCGCGACAAACGCTGCTCGATCGCGACAGTGGGCGGAATGCCGTACACCGCGTCGACTTCGGGGCGGCCGGCCGGCTGCACGATCGACCGCGCGTACGCGTTCAGCGATTCGAGGTAACGGCGCTGCCCTTCGTGGAACAGAATGTCGAAGGCGAGCGTGGATTTGCCCGAACCGGACACGCCGGTGATCACGTTGAACTTGCCGTGCGGAATATCGACGTCGAGCGCCTTCAGATTGTGCTCGCGCGCGTTGACGATGCGCACCACGTCCTCGCCTTCGATCGCCCGGCGCGCACGCGCTGCACTCAGCGCCTTTTGCAACGGAATACCTTGTGGCGACGGCTCGGCCGCGGCGCTCATCGCGCGGTCGTATTGCAGCAGTGCCTCGCCGGTATGCGATTGACCGCAATGCTTGACGTCTTCGGGCGTGCCCGCGCACAGCACCCGGCCGCCGCCGTCCCCGCCTTCGGGGCCGAGATCGATCAGCCAGTCGGCCGCGCGGATCACGTCGAGATTGTGCTCGATCACGATCAGCGAATGGCCGCTTGCGAGCAGCTTGCCGAACGCCTGCATCAGCTTGGCGATGTCGTCGAAATGCAGGCCGGTGGTCGGCTCGTCGAACATGAACAGACGTTTCGCGACCGCCTGTTTTGCACTGCGCGCGGTGCGCGCCTGCGCCGATTCCGCGAGAAAACCGGCGAGCTTGAGCCGCTGCGCCTCGCCGCCGGACAGCGTCGGCACAGGCTGGCCGAGCTTCACGTATTCGAGGCCCACGTCGACGATGGGCTGCAGCACGCGCAACACTTCGGCATCCTTCGCGAAGTAGGCGGTGGCTTCGCTCACCGTCAGTTCCAGCACGTCGGCAATGCTCAAGGCGCGCGCCGGCTCGCCTCGCTCGATCTTCACTTCGAGCAGTTCGGCGCGATAACGGCGGCCGTCGCAATCCGGACAGCGCAAATACACGTCGCTCAGGAACTGCATTTCGATGTGCTCGAAGCCCGAACCGCCGCAGGTCGGGCAACGTCCTTCGCCCGAGTTGAAGCTGAACATGCCGGGGCCGTAACCGCGTTGCTTCGCAAGCGGCGCCTTGGCGAACAGCTTGCGGATTTCGTCGAACGCGCCGACGTAACTGGCGGGATTCGAGCGCGCGGTCTTGCCGATCGGCGACTGGTCGACGAATATGACGTCCGTGACCTGACCGGCGCCCGTCAGGCTCCTGAACGCGCCGGGCGATTCAGTGGCGAGACCGAAGTGCCGTGCCATGGCCGGATACAAAACGTCCTGCAGCAAGGTGGATTTGCCGGAACCCGACACGCCCGTCACGCAGACGAGGCATTGCAACGGAATCTCAACCGTGACATCGCGCAGGTTATGTTCGGTCGCACCCTCGAGCACGATGCGCGGCGTGCCTGCATCCACCGGACGCTGCGACCAGTGCGCCGCGTCCGCCACGTGCCGGCGCCCGCCCAGGTACTCGCCGGTCAGCGTGCCGGACGAACGGATCGCCTCGGGCGAGCCGTCGTAAATGATCGAGCCGCCGCGTTCGCCCGGCCCCGGGCCCATGTCGATCAGGCGGTCCGCCGCGAGCATCACCGACGGATCGTGTTCGACCACCACCAGCGTATTGCCCGCATCGCGCAGCCGGTGCATTGCTTCGACGATCCGGTTCAGGTCGCGCGGATGCAGGCCGATGCTCGGCTCGTCGAGCACGAACAGCGTTTTGGTGAGCGATGTGCCGAGCGCCGTGGTGAGGTTGATCCGCTGCACCTCGCCGCCCGACAGCGTGCGGCTTTGCCGGTCGAGCGTCAGATAGCCCAGACCGACGTCGCACAGATACTTGAGGCGCGTACGCACTTCGGCGAGCAGCAGCTTGAGCGCGTCGTCGAGCAATGCGCTCGGCAGGCTGATCTCGTCGAAGAAACGCCGGATGCGCTCGATCGGCAGCAGCATCAGATCGTGCACGGTCAGACCCGGCAACGCCTCGAGTTGCGCGCGCTGCCAATCGACGCCGCGCGGCATGAAGCGCCGTTCGGGCGCGAGCACCGAGTCGGCATTCGCCTGGGTGCCGAGGCGCCACAACAGCGATTCAGTTTTCAAACGCGCGCCGCCGCAGGTTTCACACGGCGTATAGCTGCGGTACTTCGACAGCAGCACGCGAATGTGCATCTTGTACGCTTTCGATTCGAGATATTCGAAGAAGCGTTTGACGCCGTACCAATGGCTTTGCCACTTGCCGTTCCAGTCTGGCGAACCGTTGATGACCCAGTCGCGCTCGGCATCCGTCAGTTCGCCCCACGGCGTGCCGCGCCGGATATCGGCTTTCGCCGCGTAGCGCATCAGATCGTCCTGGCACTCCTTCCAGGCCGGCGTCTGCATTGGCTTGATCGCGCCTTCGCGTAGCGTCTTGCGCGCGTCGGGGATGACGAGACCGAGATCGACGCCGATTACCCGGCCGAAACCGCGGCAGACTTCGCACGCGCCGTAAGCCGAGTTGAACGAGAACAGCGCCGGTTGCGGGTCAGCGTATCGCAGGTCGCTTTCGGGATTGTGCAGACCGGTGGAAAACCGCCAGATTTGCGGCTCCGCTTCGTTAGCCTCCGGCGCTGCCGGCGCTTGCGGCAGTACGTAGAGGTTGACGCGGCCACCGCCGCGTTTGAGCGACGCCTCGATCGCTTCGACCACCCGCTGCTTGTCGACCTGGCGCAAACGGAAGCGGTCGGCCACCACGTCCAGCAGCTTGCGCTTGCCGGTGGGCGAATCGACTTCGCGCTGCGCCTGCACCCGCGTGTAGCCGCTCGCGGACAGCCATTGCTCGACTTCCTGCTCCGACGCGGACTCCGGCAACTCCACCGGGAACGTGACGACCAGCCGCGGATCGTGCTCCGCGGTGCGCGCCAGCAGATCGGCGTAAATCGTTTCCGGCGTGTCGTGGCGCACCTGCTGCGCGGTCTTGCGATCGAACAGCTCGGCCGCCCGCGCGTAGAGCAGCTTCAGATGATCGTTGAGCTCGGTCATCGTGCCGACCGTGGAGCGCGAGCTGCGCACCGGATTGGTCTGGTCGATCGCGATGGCGGGCGGCACGCCGTCGACACGGTCGACTTGCGGCCGGTCCATGCGGTCGAGAAACTGCCGGGCGTAAGCGCTGAAGGTTTCGACGTAGCGCCGCTGCCCTTCCGCGTACAGCGTGTCGAACACGAGACTCGATTTGCCGGAACCGGACGGGCCGGTGACGACCGTCATTTCGCCGGTTCGCACGTCGAGATCGACGTTCTTCAGGTTGTGCTGACGCGCGCCGCGAATCTTGATAATGCCGTTAGATGCCAATTTATCCGACCGTCTGAATGAGTGGGCCACCTCTCACGGACGCCTCGCGACCGCGCAAGTTCGGGGCACCCCGGCCGCGCGGGACGACACGCGGAGGGCCGGGCTGCAACGGGATACTATACTGTACATTTATACAGTTTTCCATGACGCGGCACGGCCTCGCTGCGGCACCGCTTCCGACAATGACAGGCGACGCCGGACGCGCGCCGTCTGGCCGGTCAGCGTGGGGTCAGCATGGGTTGGGAGCGATTTGAAAGGGTGGCGCAAAGCCGTGAGAGGTGGCGGTACGGCCGCGGCCGTACCGCCGCCGCGGGTGAAGCGATCGAACGCACTGCGGATTCATATCCTGCGCATCCGCAAGCCCGATCTAGCCGTAGACGCTCGCCATGCTGAACCGGTCCACCGTGGGGGCCGCCGAATCGACCAGAGTATCGGCCGGCGCATCGGCACCCGAACCATCAGCCGCCCTATTGCGGCCCAGTGCATAAGCCACACAGCGTCTCGCCAGCACCTCGGCGGGATCGATCAGCCGCACCACCAGTCCGCCGGGCCGCGCCAGCGTCGAGCCGCGCAGCAGCAGCGGCAGTTCGGTGCAGCCCAGCACGATCACCTGCACGCCTTGCGCGACCAGATCGTCGACCGCGGCGGCGACGTCGTCGCTGCACTCGCCCGACGTATGGCCGGCCTTGGCGCCATGGCGCCCGTAGACCGCGTTCATCAGCCGCGCCTGTGCCGCCGCGGACGGCGCGACCTGCACGAGGCCGCGCACCTCGAGCGCTTTCTCGTAGACGCGGCTTGCGAGCGTGCCTGAAGTCGCCAGCATGCCGACTTCACGCAGGGTCGGGAACGACTCGCGCAGATAATCGACGGTACAGGTCGGCATATTGACGATCGGAATGTTCAGCGCAGGCTGGATCCGCTCGACAAACGCATGCGCGGTATTGCACGGAATCGCGATGATATCCGCGCCGCCCTCTTCGAGCGTCTTGCAAGCCGCATAGAGGGCGAGCGTCGGATCGTCGCCGTTGCCGAGCAGGGCTTCGGTGCGATCCGGAATCTGCGGATTCTGCTCGACCATGACCTTGATATGGTCCTGATCGCGCGCAGCCGGCGTGTTGCGCACCAGCTTCGCCATGAAATCGACGGTCGCCGCGGGTCCGACACCGCCCAGCACGCCCACCTTGAAGCGCCGCTGCGGCTGCGGGAATTGCGCCGCCGCGACGTAGCGCGCGTAGACCCGATTGGCGTCGACCAGCGGCACGTCCAGCGTGCCGAGCGCGCGCGCGACCATGGCGATTTCGGCGAGCCCCGGCAGGATGATTTGCGCGCCTTGCGCGACGAGGTCCGCGCAGGCCGCCCGCAGCAACTCGACTGGCCGGCCGTAGAGACGGCCGCTATTGATGCCGTCGTCGCCATACACCGCGCTGGTGACGCGATCCACGCCGTGTTCATTGCGCGGATGCAGCACGTCGAATTGCGCGGCGTCGAAATAGCGCTCGAAAAGGCCGTTGCCGCGTATGTACTCGGAAGTAAGGACACCGACACGCCGAACCGACGGAAAGGCTTGCCGCACATGCAGCGAAAGCGCCAGCATGATGTCGGCGATCGGGAGGGACGCGTTCGCCGTCAGCTCGTCGATGAAGGTATGACTGAGGAAGCAGGGCAATACGATGGCATCGACTCCGCGTTTTTCGAAGGTACGGATCGTGTCGAATACGTGGAGTTTGAATGCGGCGTTCGCCGCGTCGATCAAGGCCGAGCCATGCCACGGCTGTTGCTCGAGCACAAGGTCGAATCGTCCTGCGGCGCGCGAACGGCGCCAGGCGGCGGTCATCTTGCTCAATACGTCGGCGCTCGCCAGCGGCGCCGCACCGGTCACGATGCCCAGCGAACGATAGCGTTGCATGATGACCCCCGTCAGCTTGGTTGGCTTTGATATTAGGCCGCTTTTGCGCGGTTTGAAGATGACACTATGGGGTTGTGGTTTGACATGGGGTTAACGTTGATTCTTTCCTTTGGCGGCGGCAAAAAACATCAACCCTCGTCGTCCCGCGAACCATAAGCCGCCAGCACCTTGTGCGCAACCATATCCATAGCCGGCTTGACCAGGCCATTCTTGTCAGTCCAGACCTTGGGCGTCAGCGCCCCGCTCAGGGCGACGCTATCGGCATCGCTCAGCGCCAGCAGTCCACGTTGGACATCGTCATCAAACGCAATCACATTGACGAAAACCGTATCGCCGTCATTGGTGGCAGCCCGCACCTTGCAGGTCACAAACCGCTTGCCGTTTTGCCCCGTGCGAATCTGCGCCTCGCCGAACAACCGCCCGCCCACCAGTCCATCGATCATTGCCCTGCTCCTCTTATCCGCTCACCGTGCAAAAAGCAATATTGCCAGCACGGCACGTATGATCCCACGATAAACAGCGCCGCCGGCGCACAACAAGAAACCCGCCGCGCGTCAAACGCCAACAACCCTATCCACACCCCGCACCAATCGCCTGGCCAGGCGGGGCTGCCGCAACTGCTCGAGCCACCACCGCAACGCGCGCCCTTCCTGATCGCCGCGCCACGCGACATACATCACATGCGCACCACCGGCATCAGCAGTTCGAATAAATGGGACTTTTAGTAGACGGTCAATCCGCGCCGGCGGCTTCGAAGATATCGCGCAGCCACTGCGCAAACACCCGCACGCGCGACGACAACTGGCGGTTCTGCGGATAGAGCACCGACACCGGCATCGGCGGCGGCGGAAAGTCCGGCAGGATGATCTTCAGCCGCCCTGAGGCCAGTTCTGCCGCCACGCGGTATTGCGGCACCTGCACGATGCCGAGGCCGGCCACCGCCGAGCCGGTGTAGAGATCGGCGCCGGTCACCGACACCGCCGCCGGTAGATACACCGCCCTCTCGCGGCCGTCGACGGTGAATTCGAGCGGCACCGGTTTGCCAGTCGCGCTCGACAGGTAGTTGACCGCCCGGTGCATGGACAGCTCCGCTGGGTCGGCAGGCTCGCCGTGGGCCGCCAGATAGGCCGGGCTCGCCACTGTCACTTGTGGCAGTTGCGCGACGCGCCGCCCCACCATCGACGAATCCTGCAAATTACCCGCCCGCAGCACACAATCGATCCCCTCGCGCACCAGATCGACCAGCCGGTCGTCTTCGCCGATCGTCAGCTCGATCTCGGGAAACTGCGCAAGGAACGCCGGCAGCGCCGGCACGACGAAGTGCCGCGCCAGTGTGCTTTGCAAATTCACCCGCAACAAGCCCTTCGGCGCGATGTTCGTGAACGAGCCCTCCGCCTCCTCCATATCGGCGATGAGCCGTACGCAGCGCCGGTAATACGCCTCGCCGTCATGCGTGAGGCGCACCGAGCGCGTGGTGCGCTCCAGCAGCCGCGCGCCAAGCCGCCGTTCCATGCGTTTCATCAGATTGGTGACGGTGGCGCGCGGAATCTGCAGATCGTCTGACGCCCGCGTGAAGCTCTGCCGCTCGGCAATCCGCACGAACACCCGCATTTCCTCGAAACGATCCATGTTCAACGCCTGTACGACGGATCCGCCGGGAGGCCGCCGGGTAATTATTAAAGCAAATGGAATGATGATAGCAAGTGTAACCAGATTATCTTTAACAAGAAAACGCCCATGATTCGTCTCACCCACACACCACACAGAAGGAAACGAATCATGAACACGATCAAAAACGCTCAAGTCGCCATCGTGACCGGCGCATCCCGCGGCATCGGCGCAGCTGTCGCGCAACGCCTCGCCAAAGACGGTTTCGCAGTCGCCGTCAACTACGCATCGAGCTCGACGGAAGCCGACGCGCTGGTCGCCGAACTCGAGGCTGCCGGCGCCAGGGCGATCGCAGTGAAGGCCGACGTCTCGAAGGCCGACGAGGTACGCCGCATGTTCGAAACCACCGAACAGCAACTCGGCAAGGTGGACGTACTGGTCAACAACGCCGGCGTGCTCAAGACCGTGCCGCTCGCCGACACCAGCGACGCGCTGTACGACCAGACCTTCGACATCAACGTGCGCGGCACCTTCAACACCTTGCGCGAAGCCGCGGCCCGGATGAACGACGGCGGACGCATCGTCAACTTCTCGAGCACCACGCTCGCGCTGAACATGCCTGGCTATGCGGTCTACAACGGCACGAAGGCCGCCGTCGAAGCGTTCACGCATGTGTTCGCCAAGGAACTGCGCGGCCGCGACATCACCGTCAACGCCGTAGCGCCGGGCCCGATCGCCACGTCGCTGTTCCTCGACGGCAAGACCGAAGAGCAGATCCAGACCTTCGCGAAGATGCCGCCGCTGCAACGCCTTGGCCAGCCGGACGATATCGCGTCGGTGGTGTCGTTCCTCGCCGGTCCGGACGCCGGCTGGGTTAACGGCCAGATCCTGCGCGCCAACGGCGGCGTCGCGTGAAGTGCTCGAAGTGTCGGAGCGCGTGGGCATCGACTTCGCCCGGCGGATCGGCATGGCCGATTTGCTGGAAGCAAAGATCAAGCGTTGAGCACGATAGCTGGGGGCGCCGAGCTGGGGGCGCCGAGCTGGGGGCGCCGAACTGGGAGCGCCGAACTGGGAGCGCCGAGCTGGGAGCGCCGAGCTGGGAGCGCCGAGCCGGGGACGTCAAACTGCGGGCCGAGCCGGTGACGCCGATGGCACGGATAGCGCCGCCGGAGATCAAGGCGTGTGGATTCCGCTGGACGGTGACTGGCAGGTCGAGTACGACCGGCATACGTATCGGGCGGGCCATGCGAGCGCCGGCAAATGGTTCAGTGCGGGAGTAGCGGACAAGCCATACAAGCTCGTCACCAGCGAGCATAGCTATGTGATGACGATCGAACGCGTCGATTTCGACGCGATGCTCGCGCAGGGCTTTGCGTTCGACGCGCATCTCGACGCCGGCCGCCGCTACTACGGCGAACTATTCGCCGCTCCGGCCGAACTCGTGAAATGACGTCGGGCCGGAGCGCGTTGGCGCTTATTGCAAAGCGCTTAAACAGGCTTCGGATTGCGCTCGGCAAATCCTTCCTGATGCCAGTACGGATAAGCCGGACGCACGGCGCTGGCGGCATCGAGTTTGGCCACCTGCTCGGGCGTCAGATTCCAGCCGACCGCGCCGAGATTCTGCCGCAACTGCTCCTCGTTGCGCGCGCCGATCAGCACCGTGGATACCGTCGGACGCTGCAACAGCCAGTTCAGCGCGATTTGCGGCACCGTCTTGCCGGTTTCGGCGGCGACCTCGTCGATCGCATCGAGCACGCGGAACAGATACTCGTCCGGTACCGGCGGGCCCATGTCGGCGGTCTTATGCAGACGGCTCGTATCCGGCAGCGGCTGGCCGCGTTTGAGCTTGCCGGTGAGACGGCCCCAGCCGAGCGGACTCCACACCACCGCGCCCACGCCTTGATCGACGCCGAGCGGCATCAGCTCCCACTCGTAATCGCGGCCGACGAGCGAGTAGTACGTCTGATTCGCGACATAGCGCGGATAGCCGTAGCGATCCGCGATGTCCTGCGATTTCATCAAATGCCAGCCGGAGAAATTCGACACGCCGGTGTAGCGGATCTTGCCGGCGCGCACGAGATCGTCGAGCGTGGACAGGACTTCGGCGATCGGCGTCTTCGCGTCGAAGCCGTGCAACTGGAACAGGTCGATGTAGTCCGTTTGCAGGCGCCTGAGCGCCGCATCGACCGCCTGAACCAGATGAAAGCGCGATGAGCCGACATGGTTCGGATCATCGTCGAAGCGGAAGGTCGCCTTGGTCGAGATGATCGCTTTGTCGCGCTTGCCCTTGAGCGCTTCGCCGAGCACCGACTCGGAAGCGCCTTTCGAATAGATGTCGGCACTATCGAACAGGGTGACGCCCGCGTCGAAGCAGATGTCGATCAAACGGCGCGCCTCGGCCACGTCGGTGGCGCCCCACGCTTCGAAGAATTCGCCCTTGCCGCCGATGGTGCCCGTGCCGAAACTCAGCACCGGCACCGTGAAACCGGACGCGCCCAAATGTCTGTATTCCATTGAAGAATCTCCATGGCATAGCCGTCGATAAACGGACATTCAGTCTACGCGCGTCTGCGCCAACGCGTCGGCTGGCTCGCCGCCCCGCCCGCGCCGCGCCGTCGATAGTCGAGTTTTTATCTTTGGTCTGCCGCCGGCACGGCCGGCGTACTCAATGCGGCCAGCGCGTCGCGCGCGGCCCGAATCACGCTGTCCCAATCGCCCAGGGCGGGCTGCCGGAACAGGGTCGCGCGAGGATACCACGGCGTATCCGTGCGCTCGAGCATCCAGCGCCAGCATGTGTCGAAGCGATTCAGAATCCATACGGGCTTGTCCAGCGCACCGGCCAGATGCGCGGTGGACGTGTCCACCGAAATCACCAGGTCGAGGTTCGCCACCAGTGCCGCGGTATCGGCGAAATCATCGAGTTCCCCGGTGTAGTCGACGACGCGGTGAGCCGATTCGTTAGCGGGCAGTTGCTGCGCCGCCGGACCTTTTTGCAGGCTGAAGAACCGCACGTTCGGCACGTCGAGAATCGGTGCGAGCCGCTCGAACGTGATCGAGCGGCGCGCGTCGTTCTTGCGGAGTTCGGCGACATGCGGCCGATTTCCGCCGGCCCAGACGAGCCCGACTTTCAGGCGGCCGTCCGCGTGTGCTTCGATACGGTCGTGCCACAAGCGGGCGGCCTGGGCGTCGGCGAATAGATAGGGCGTCTGCGACGGAATGCTCGCGATGCCGGTTCTGAATGCGAGCGGCAGACTCAGCAACGGGCAGTGACAATCGAACGGCGGCAGCGCCTGGCCGGATTCGACCCATTGATCCACGCCGTCGAGTGTGGACATGAGCCGCATCAACTCCGGCGGCACTTCGAGCACGACCTTGGCGCCGAGCTTCGACACCAGCGCGGCATACCGGCAAAACTGCAGCGTGTCGCCCAGGCCCTGCTCCCCGTGCAGGAGAATGGTTTTGCCGTCGAGCGAAAAATCGCCCAGCCAGAGGGGTTCGGCAAAGCGGCGCTTGCTTTCCTTGATCCGGCCGCGTTCCCAACGCCACTCGTACTTCTGCCACCCCGCTTCGAGCCGCCCCATTTGCAGCAGACACAGCGCTTCGTTCCAATGCGTCTCGGCGGAAGCGGGATTCACCGCCAGCGCGCGCTCGTAGCTGAGCAACGCCTGCGCGTGCTCGTTGAGATCGATCTGGGTCAGACCGAGATTGTTCCAGGCGTCGGCAAACGCGGGCGCGAGTTCGAGCGCGCGCCGATAGCTGCGTTGCGCCTCTTCCGGCTGGTTCAGATCGCTGAGCGCATTGCCGCGATTGCTCCAGGCGTCGGGATAATTCGGCTGCAAGGCGAGCGCGCGATCGCAGCTTGCCAACGCATCGGCGGGACGGCCCAGATCGCGCAGCACGCAGGCGCGATTATTCCAGGCTTGCGCGAAATCCGGCCTCAAGGCGAGCGCGCGATCAAAGCTGCCGAGCGCCTCCACGGGCAGATTCAGACCCGCCTGCGCGTTGCCGCGATTGTTCAATGCGTCGGGAAATCTGGCCTGAAGCGCCAGTGCGCGATCGGCGTTCGCGAGGCCTTCGTCGAAACGCTGCAACGCGTTGAGCGCATAGGCGAGATTCGAATGGATCGGCGCCTGTTTCGCATCGATGGCGATGGCTTTCCTGAGCAGCTCGATGCCCTCTTGCAGCCGGTCCGCTTGCAGCGCGAGTGCGCCCAGCAGTTGCAGCGCGCCGACATGGCGTGGCTTGAGTTCGAGAATCTCGCGATAGAGTTCTTCGGCCTCGGCGAATGCGCCGTTCTGCTGAAGCGCGACGGCTTGCCGAAGCATGTTGTCCAACTGTTGCGGCAGATTGGCAGGCTTGCTCATGGATGAGCTTTTATTGAATGCGTGTGGAATCGGAAGACAGCTTTCGAATTGCTGAACCGCGCCAAACGCCGCGCAACCCTGGCTCGAAAGAACGAAGCCGATTATCGCCGAAAAGAACGCATTCGAACTGCCGCAACCATGCGATTTGAATAACCGCCCGTGGAATGGGCGATGGTAGCGCGCGTCACGCCGCTACGTGACGCGCTTCAGGCATTACTGTGCTGCTGCGTGCAGATGCTTGCGCTTAGCCAGTTCCTGAGCCATTGCGTAGTGTTCCTGGATGGTCGGGAGCGCCTTCTTCGCTGCGTCCTTCAATTGTTCATCGCGGCCTGACGCGATTTCCGCCTGAAATGCCGAGAGTGCTTTTTGCTCGCCGGCGAGTGCGACCTGCTCGATGTAGACCTTGTCGAATTCGGCGCCGCGCAGGTTGTTGATGCTCGCGAGCACCGCGGTGTCCGGATCGTTCTTCGGCACGTCGACGCCGCGCGGGCTGGCGGCGCGCAGGGCTTCCGACAGTCTGGCGTTGTCGTTCGACACGCGTTCGGCAAATGCCTTGACGTCCCTATCGGTGGAGCGCGACGTGGCGATGCGCGCGGCATCGCGCTGCGTGGAGACGGCCCTGGTTGCATCCGCGATGAACGCCTGATCGGCGGCATGCAGACGGCCGGCCTCCGGCGTGGCCGCCGACGGCGCGGCTGGCGAAGTTTGAGCGCTGGCGGCGGTAGCGACAACCAGAAGACTGGCCATGCAGGCACTGGTGATGGCGAGAGGCAAGCGGATCATACGTTCTCCTTGTAGTGGAAGCGAAAGAACACCGATGCGCGGTGCATGGCTACTGGCTTGCAGTTGACATGCTGGTGAGTAGCGATGCCGCGATCGATCGCTGTGCATTCTAGGAGGCGCTTTACGTGGTGTGTGAAACGGTGCTGTCGTTTCTGTAACCGTAGGTAACGGTTTATTTTTTTGATTTTTTTTAGTTTTTTTGCCTTACGAAGCGTGTATTTTTGCGCCCCGCCTTATCGCAGCCGCGTCGCGGATTCGCGTTCCAGTCTTTGCAACAGCACGGCAACGAAGGCATCCGTTGCCGGCGACAGCGTTCGTCCGCGCTTCTTGACTAACGCGATCGGCCGCACGAAGGCCGGATCGTCGATCGGTCGGGCCACCAGTTTCGGCTCCGCCAGCACTTCGCGCGCGGCGCCCGGCAGAATCGTCACGCCGAGGCCGCCGCGCACCATCGCGACCGCCGTCATCATGTAGGTGGGCTCGCAACTCACCTCGGGCGTGCAGTGAGCGTTCGCCAGCGCGGCATCGACGACCGCGCGCACGCTCGTGCCGCGCGCCGTCAACACAAGCGGCACGCTGACGAGATCCTTCAACGTGATGCGGCGCTTGCGCGCCAGCGGATGATCCTTTGGACAGACCACGACCAAACGGTCTTCCGCGACGTGCAGCACCTCGAGCGTCGAATCGGATAGTTCGCCGCCGGTCAAGCCAACGTCGACCTCTTCGTTGCGCACCAGCGTATTCACCATCCCCGCCACCACGTCACGAATGTGAAATCCCACTCGCGGGAAATCGTGTTTGAACGCGCGAATCAGATCGGGCAGCAGGCTCGCCGCAAACGACGGCAAGCACGCAACGCGCACCGTCCCCGTCGAACCGTCGCCGAGCGCGCGGGCATCGAGCAGCACATGCTCCATGTCGTAGAGCGATTTTTGCAGCACCGGCAGCAGTTCGCGTCCTGTCGGCGTCAACGCCACGTTGCGGCTATTGCGATCGAACAGCCGCGCGCCGACCGTCTCCTCGAGGCGGCGGATTTGCACCGTCAAAGCAGGCTGCGACAGATGCAACTGCGCCGCCGCGCGCGTGAAGTTGCCTGTCTGCGCCACAGCGATGAACGCCCGGATATCGCGAAGATTCAGATCCATTACATTCTGTGATTGCTGCAATCAAATCATTTCAATTGCTTTATCGTCGTCACGAAACTACGCTGGAATGCACTAAAAAACAAGTTCGGAGACACGCAGATGCTGCCATTGCTGGGGCTCGCCACCATCGCCGTCCTGCTCGGGGCGATCCTTTCAAAACGCATGTCGCCGCTGGTCGCGCTGATCATCGTGCCGATTGCCGCGTCGCTAATCGGCGGCTTCGGGTTGCAAACGAGCAAATTCGTCATCGACGGACTCAAAAGCCTCGCGCCGGTAGTCGGCATGTTCGTGTTCGCGATCCTCTACTTCGGCACGATCACCGATGCCGGCACACTCGATCCGATCATCGATCGCATCCTCCGCGCGGTCGGCACGAAACCGACGCGCATCGTGGTGGGCACCACACTGCTCGCCCTGCTGATTCACCTTGACGGCTCCGGCGCGGTCTGTTTTCTGGTGACGATTCCCGCGATGCTGCCGCTCTACGACCGCCTGAACATGGATCGGCGCGTGCTGGCCGCGGCGGTGTCGATGGCGGCGGGCATCAACTTTCTGCCGTGGACAGGACCGATGATCCGCGCGTCGGCATCGCTTCATCTACCCATTTCCGCGCTGTTCAATCCGCTGATTCCAGTGCAGATCGCCGGCCTCGTGTTCGTCTTCGGCGTGGCGTTCTGGCTCGGCCGGCGTGAAGAAAAGCGCCTCGGCTTCTCCGCCGCCGACGGCGCCATCCCGATGCCGAAACGTGAACTCACGCCGGAAGAACAGGCGCTGCGCCGCCCGCAAAACTTCTGGTTCAACATTGTGCTGACGCTGATCGTGCTGGGCACGATGGTCGTGATGGGCGAGAAAATCCCGCCGGCGATCATGTTCATGGTCGGTTTGTGCATTGCGTTGATGGTGAACTATCCGAACGTGGAGATGCAGCGCAAGCGCATCGATGCGCACGCGCGCGCCGCGCTGATGATGGCGGGCATTCTTCTCGCGGCAGGCGTATTCACCGGCATCATGCAGGGCAGCGGCATGCTGAAGGCGATGGCGCAGGCTGCCGTCGGCTTCGTGCCGCCCGCCATGGCCGGCCACATTCCGGTTGCGCTCGGCCTCGTTGCGATGCCGCTCAGCATGCTGTTCGATCCCGACTCGTTCTATTTCGGGGTGCTGCCGGTCATCGCCGAAGTGGCGGCGCAACTCGGTGTGCCGGCAGTGCATGTCGGTCAGGCGGCGCTGCTCGGCCAGATGACCACGGGCTTTCCGGTCAGTCCGCTGACGCCCGCTACCTTCCTCGTGGTCGGCTTATGCGGCATCGATCTCGCGGATCACCAGAAATTTACGTTCCCGCTTCTGTTCGGCGCATCGATCGTGATGACGATCGCGTGTGTCGTGCTGGGCGTTTTTCCTCTATGAGCGCATTCACGGGCGATACCAGCATGGCGGCAACTTCACACGCGCGCGTTGTCCGGCTTGGCGCGGGCGCCGGCTATTCAGGCGACCGCATCGAACCCGCGGTCGAACTGGCGGAACACGGCGCACTCGATTACCTCGTATTCGAGTGCCTGGCCGAGCGAACCATCGCGATTGCCCAGCAGGCGCGGCGCAAAGATACCGAGCTTGGCTATGACCCGCTGCTGACGGCACGGATGAAGGCGGTCTTGCCCGTCGCCGTACGCAATGGCGTGCGGATCGTCTCGAACATGGGCGCCGCCAATCCGCGCGCCGCGGCGCGCGAAACGGCGCGAATCGCACGCGCGCTCGGCCTGCCCGGCTTGAAGATCGCCGCGGTCACGGGCGACGACGTGCTCGACGTCGTGCGGCAAGGCGATTTCCACTTCGAGGAATCGGGCGAAAGCGTCGCGTCATTTCATGACCGCCTCGTCTCGGCGAACGCCTATCTCGGCGCCGCGCCGATTGTCGAAGCGCTGGCGGCCGGCGCGGACATCGTATTGACGGGCCGGGTCGCCGATCCGTCGCTCTTCACCGCGCCGCTGATTCACGAATTCGGCTGGAATATGGACGATTGGGCGACGCTGGGACAGGCGACCGTCGTCGGCCATCTGCTCGAGTGCGCGGGACAGGTGACGGGCGGATACTTCGCCGATCCGGGCTTCAAGAATGTGCCGAACCTTGCGCGCCTCGGCTTTCCGATCGGCGAGGTCAGTGCCGATGGTTCCGTCACCATCGCGAAGGTGCCGCATGCGGGCGGCTGTGTCACCGAGGCGACCTGCAAGGAACAATTGCTCTACGAGATTCACGATCCGCAACGCTATCTGCAACCGGATGTGGTCGCCGACTTTATGCAGGTTCGCGTGGTTCAGCAAGCGCATGACCGCGTGCGTGTCACCGGCGGCCGCGGCACGCCGCGCACGGATACGCTGAAGGTATCGGTTGCGTATGTCGATGGTTTTATCGGCGAAGGGCAAATTTCTTACGGCGGTCCGGGCGCTGTCGAACGGGCGCGGCTCGCACTCGATATCGTTCGGGAAAGGCTCGAACTGAGCGGCGTCGAAACGCGCGAATTGCGTTTCGACCTGATTGGACTGAACGCTTTGCACGGCGAGACTGCGGGAACGCGCAGCACCGGGCCGCATGAGGTCCGCGCTCGCGTAGCCGGGCGCACGGCATCGGTCGAGCAGGCCGCGCAGATCGGCAACGAGGTCGAGACGCTTTATACCAATGGCCCGGCAGGCGGTGGCGGCGTCACGAAAGCAACCCGCGAAGTGCTTGCCGTGCAGTCGATTCTGTTGCCGAGGACGCACGTCAGCCCGTCGTTCGAATTTGTGGAGACTTGAGATGAAACTGCGGGACCTCGCCCATTCGCGAACCGGCGACAAAGGCAATACGCTGAACGTTTCGGTGATTTGCTACGACGCGCGGCATTATGAGCATCTGCGGCAGCAGGTCAGCGCTGAACGCGTGAAAGCCCATTTGGCCGACGTCGTGCAAGGTACGGTGACGCGTTTTGAATTGCCGAACCTCGGCGCGTTCAATTTCGTGCTGACGGAAGCGCTAGGCGGCGGCGTGACGCGCTCGCTCGCACTCGATGCGCACGGCAAGTCTTTGAGTTCCGCGTTGATGGATCTGGAGATCGACGCACCGTAAGTATGCGGACGCAACAAACTGGAGCCGCCGCCCGGATCGTGGCAAAAAACCTGCCTGGTCCACTCGACAGCTGAAGAGGTTTCTGTGCAGCGCCGCGATGTTGTGCGAACATCCGAAAACCTCACTGCGGCACCGGAGTTGGCAATGACTGACCACGACACGCTGCATCCGTTACGTCCCTTCCTGAAGAATTACGTGTGGGAGCATGGCCGGGTCGGGACGCGCTATCTCGATTGCGTCGATGGCGAAATCAAGTTCGACGACGGCAAGAAGTCACGTTTCGCCGTCGAAAAATATGTCTATGTGGCGCTCGGCAAAGACGCCGACGACGATCCGAAGGCCGAAGGCCCCGCCATTCAGGAGGCGGGTCTCGCCCGCTTCCTGCGCGCCGCCCAGTTCGGCAAACCGGAAGAAGCCGGTTCGGCGGCCGAGGTACAACGCGCGGTGCACGATTGCATCGAGCTTGGCATCTTTAGCGCCTATCAGCTCGATGCCCAGCAGGCGATGGCACGCTACGCGCAGGAAGCGATGTTCGACGACGAGATCCGTGCCGCCGTCGTCGCCGATATTCGGCGTGTGTATGTCGGCATGCGTGAACAACTCGCGCTTTATGACTTCACCGTGCTGCACGGCTTGCCCACGCCTCTGCTCTTTAGCGAAACACCGTTTATCGATTGGCGGGTGCGCGCGAGCCCGGCTCTGCCGCTCGTCTCGCTTCCGCTTGGGCCTTATTCCCTGCTGGTCGGCACGCCGTCCGGAAGAACGAGCCGTGCCGCGCCGGTGGCGTGGAAAACCGCGGTCTCGATGGGCTCGTTGAAGGATCACAACCGGCATATGGTCGAGCGGGCGCGCTTGTGGCTCGTTGCCACCAGCGACGATCAGCTCGTTGCCGTGCAAAGCCGCTTTAAGCCGGCCGACCCGGGCGGCGCGAAGCCCGCTTGAAGATGACGCGCACGACGCGTTAACCAACGCTCGTACACGCGCCCTTACTTACTGCGGACGCGGTTCGAGCGCGAGTGCGATCGCAAGATGTCCGGTCTCGATGCCCATCGTGTTGCGCATCGGCGGTGCGCGGTATGCATCGAGCGGGGTGCGTTGCTGCGCGCTGATCGTCGCGGTGTCGATTCCAGTGACGGTGCGATGGACGGCGTGGCGGATGAGCGCAGCCCAGGCACGAAAGCGCCTGGGCCAGCCGCTGCTCACCACCGGCATCACCGCGCTATGACGCGGCCCCGCTCGCTCACTACCTCGCCACGCTGCAGCACATACTCGAGGCGCTCGCCCTGCCCGGTCAGCACGCCGATATCCTTGAGCGGATCGCCGTCGACCACCAGCACATCCGCAATCGCCCCTGCCTGGATCACGCCGAGCTTGCCGCGCCGATCGACGATCTCCGCCGCGATCGTGGTGGCCGACCGTAACGCTTCCAGATTGCCGAGCACGTCGGCGCGAATGCGCAGCTCGTCGTTCTGGAAGGCGTGCATTTCGCCGAGCAAGTCCGAGCCGAATCCCATCGGCACACCCGCGTTCGCATAGATCTGCAACGAGTCGCGCCCTGCTTGCCGCACGGTTTCGACCTTCGCGATCGAATCCGCGGGCAAGCCATAATCGGCGCCGTGCCTGGCCAACGCATCGTAGGTGACAAGCGTGGGCACGACGAATGCGCCGTGCTCATGCATCAGTTTCGCCGCGGCTTCATCGACCAGGTTGCCGTGTTCGATCGTGCGCACTCCGCAGCGAATCGCTCGGGAAATCGCGCGGCCGGTGTACGCATGCGCCATCACATAGGTATTGGCCGCCTCCGCTTCGGCGACGATCGCGCGGATTTCATCCTCCGAGTACTGCGTGTTGCCGATCGGATCGGTCGGCGAGGCAACGCCGCCGGAGGCCATGATCTTGATCTGCGTGGCGCCCTTCTGAATCTCCTCACGCACCGCGAGCCGCACCGCATCCACCCCGTCGACAACCCGCGCAATCGCGCCGGCGCGAAAGCAGCACGAACACGGTTCGAGCATGTCGCCGCGCGGCCGGAAGTCGCCGTGCCCGCCGGTTTGCGACAACGCCTTGCCTGACGGGAAAATACGCGGCCCCGGAATCAGCCCGTTTTCCAGCGCTTGCGTCAGACCCCAGTCCGCGCCGCCCGCATCGCGCACGCTCGTAAAGCCGCGGCCGAGCATCGCCTTCAGAATCGGCAGCGCGCGAATCGCAGTGAGGATATTGGGCTGCGTTGCATTCAAGCCGAGGTTCGCGCGCGAAGCCAGCACGTGCACGTGACAATCGATCAGACCGGGCATCACCGTCTTGCCGCGCGCGTCGATGATGCGCGCGTTCGGCAGATCGACCGGACGATCGGTGACTTCGACGATATGGCTGCCTTCAATCACCACATGACGATGCTCGAGCAGCGTGCCTTGCGACATATCCAGCACGTTGCCGCCGCTGATTACCGTAATGCTCATAGATATCTTCCTGACTTGATGAAGGAGTCTCGCTGCTTTCCGTCAGCCGCGGCCGCGGCGCGTATCGCGCACATAGAAAGTGCCGACGAGGCTGATGCTTGCCGCGATCATCACGTAGATCGCGGGCGCCATATTGCTGCCCGTCGACGCGATCAGCCATGTGATGAAGAACGGCGCGAAGCCGCCGAAAATCGTCACCGCGAAGTTGTAGGCGACCGAGAGGCCCGTCGACAGCACCCTGGTCGGAAACAGTTCGGAGAACGCCGCGAGAATCGAGCCGGTGTAGGTGGCGATCAGCAAGCCGAACACGCCCTGGAACACCAGCAGCGAAGCGAGGCCCGGCGCGCGGTTGATGTAGGCGAACATCGGCCAGGCGAGCAGCAGGATCGACGCGGCGGCGCCGGACAGAAAGAAGCGGCGGCCGAAGCGGTCCGAGAGTTTGCCGACCACCGGCGAGAAGCACATGATCATCAGACCGCCGAACATGCCGGCGCGAAAGCCCGTCGATTGCGGCAGATGCAGCGTGCGCACCGCATACGTCGGCGTATAGAACAGCAGCACGTAGGTGCAAACCGTCCACAGGATCACCATCGAAAAACTGGCGAACGTCTCGCGCGGAAAGCGGCGAAATACTTCCATCAGCGGCGAATCGTTCTTTGCCTCTTCCGCGATCGCACTGAACACCGGCGTTTCGTCCATGCGGCTGCGAATGAAATAACCGACCGGGCCAATCAGAATGCCGATCAGGAACGGCATTCTCCAGCCCCACGAATGCAGCGCATCGGCGCTCAGACTCGACGTCACGAACGTGCCGACCGCCGCGCCCAACAGCACCGAAAACCCGATGCTCGACTGAATCCAGCTCGAGTAGAACGCGCGCTTTCCCGCCGGTGCGTATTCAGTGAGAAACGCGGTGGCGCTGCCCATTTCGCCGCCCGCCGAAAAACCTTGCAGCAGGCGCGCGATGACGATCAAAACCGGCGCCCACAAGCCGATCTGGTCGTAAGTCGGCGCGAAGCCGATCAGCGCCGTGCCGCCCGCCATCAGAAGAATGGTCAGCGACAGCGCAGCCTTTCGTCCGACTTTATCCGCGTACACGCCGAGTACGATGCCGCCCACTGGCCGCATGAAGAAACCCACGCCGAAGGTGGCGACGGCGAGCAGCAGCGAGGTCAGCTCATTGCCGGTCGGAAAGAACAGCTTGGCGATGATCACCGCAAAAAAACTGTAGACGGTGAAGTCGAACCACTCGAGTCCATTGCCGAGCACGGTGGCGATGATGGCGCGGCGCCGTTGCCCCGCGAGCGTATCGACGGATATCGCGACGTTGGATGAAAGCGTTCCTTGCATGGTCTCTTTCCTCATCTGGCTGCGTGTGTGGCTGCCGTGCGGCTTCTCGCGTGGCCGCTGCACCGGCGGATCTGTCAGCAAGGCGACGCATCGGAATCGGGCGGCGCTTTCGCATGCACAATGCCGATCCTAGAAGAGACCTGATTTGTTTTCGAAACGAAAGATTCGCATGCATGCATGCGCGTAGCGCATGCGAACGGCAGTCAGGCGGCTTACGCTTTGCTCATCTGCGTGCTGATCCGGGTGCTTAGCTGCGCGTTATTCTGCTCGTCTGCCTGCTCGAAGAGCCAGCGCGTAAACAAACGCGCCGCCTGATTCTGCGCGCGGTCGTTCGGCGACACGACGTAATAGCCGCCGCCGTGGCTCGCCGAAGCACGCGTGGCGCGTACCAGCAGCCCCTCGTTCAGACACGCGTCGATCATGTGACGCCAGCCGAGCGTCACGCCCTGGCCGAGAATCGCCATTTGCACCAGTTGCGGATAATGATTGACGACGACCGACTGCGGCGAATTCGGCATCGCCACACCATTGAGCCGGAACCATTCGGACCACGACATCCATTGCCGCTGACCATCTTCCTGCATCAGCAGCGTCTCGTGCGCGAGGTCGGCGGGTTCCAGCGCGCGGCCCGCCAGATAGTCCGGCGCGCAAACTGGATACACCTCTTCGTCGAAAATGCGACGAGCGGTGAAATGCGGTTCCGCGCGCTGGCGGATGTAGTACAGGCCCACATCGAATTCCGCGGGCGATAGCGACGCGAGTCCGTCGCGCACGATCATCCTGATCTTGACGTTCGGATGCGCGGCGCGAAAGGCGCCGAGCCGCGGCGTAAGCCACAGCACCGCGACGCCCGACGAGCAGGCAATCGTCAACTCCAGATCGCCGTATCGCTTCATCACGTCGAGCGTGGCTTCCGAGCAATTGGCGAGCAGCCACTGCACGTGCTTCGCATAGCCTTCGCCGGCGATCGTCAGACGTAACGCGCGGTGCTCTCGCACGAACAGCGAGCGGCCGAGGAAGTCTTCGAGCTGCGCGATCTGCCGGCTGACCGCGCTTTGCGTCAGATGCAGTTCCGCGGCCGCTTTGGTGAAGCTGGCATGCCGCACGGCCGATTCGAAGGCGATCAGGCATTGGAGCGGAGGTAAAGGAGCAATGCGCATGATGGTGACGACCGAGTGGCGTTGACACCATCATAGCGGGTCGAAGCCCGCATCAAATCATGCGCGCGACGCTTTCCGCAGTTGCGCGAGTTCCGCCTCGAGCGCTTCGATGCGCCGGTCGCGTTCGTCCAGCGCGGCGGCCACGTCCGCTGCGTCGAAACGCTGCGGAATATGCTGCGGGCAGTTCACGTCCCACGCGCTCACCGTCATCACGATCGCGCGTTCGCCGCGCGCTTTGTACTCTTGCGGCATCAGCTTTGCCAACAGAGCGGGATCGTCTTCGACCACGCGCGCCTCGCCCCAGATCTTGATGCGCTGCTGGTGTGCGTAGTCGATCAGGAACAGGTACGCCTTCGGATTGTCGGCGAGATTGCCCAGCGTGATGTATTGGCGGTTGCCGGCGAAATCGGCGAACGCGATCGTACGGTCGTCGAGCACGTGCAGAAAACCCGCGGGGCCGCCGCGATGCTGAATGTAGGGTTGCCCTTCGTCGTTCGCGGTGGCGAAGAACACGCTCGTCTGGCGTTCGATGAAACTCGCGACATCCGGCGTGATACGGGTCTGCCAGCCGCGTTCGGTTTCCATGCGCGCATAGGCGGCACGCGAACCGTTGCGGGTCTGGATCGCCTTCACTGTGGGCGTGAAGGCGATGTCGCTCGAATACGGATGTGGGCGCATCATTGAACAGCTCCTTTTTCGCGGATGGCACGTCCAACGTTACAGGCTTCCATGTTCAAGGAGAACCCGGCGATATCGGGAACCCGTCTTTCAAAAACTGAGAACATGGCATGGCGCCTGGCCGGATCGAGACGACAGCATCTCCGGCCTGTCATTCGCGCGCGCTGGCGGCGCCTCGCAGCGCGCGGCGGAATGGCGGTTCTACTGTTCAGCCAGCCTGCGTGCCGTATTCCGTAATGACCGCCGGTTTCGGCTTTGGCGGATTCGGGACGCTCTGCTGCGGCGCGTCCCGCCTCACCGGTTCCGTTTTCGCGCCCACCAGTTGCAGTGTGTTGTCGCGCACCTCGATCTTCACCGGGTCGGTCTGCTTCCACTGTTTTTTCGGCACCACCAGCTTCCACGTCGAATCCTTGCCCGCGTCGCGGAAAAACGCGACCACGCCGACATACTCCGCATCGCTGTTCATCGGTTCGGCAACGCTTGCGCTCGCATCGGGCCGCAGCACGACATCCTTCGTCGCCAGCAGGTCGGCTTTCAGCGCGTCGAGATCATTCGTCTGCAGTTGCATGTAGTCGAGCTGCTCGAACGCCTGCGGCGTTTTCAACTGATAGATCCGCACCACCGTCGACAACGATTGTCCAGCGCCGTTTGTGTTTAATGACGACCGGCTGACGAGGTCCACGTTCATCGTCTTGATCTGCGTGGTGAACGCCCATTTCGCTGCGTCCACTGTGCTGTCCTTCACCGCCTGCCCAACTCCGCAGCCTGCGACGGCAAAGGTGGCCAACGCCACTGCGCCGGTTCGAAGTGCTCGCATCATCCTGTTGGTTCTCCTGGTGTTCCGTGTTCATGAATCGTCGAGTCGCTGACTGTGTCAATGCCCTGGACGGTGTTGAACCGCTTGCCGGTCACTGCCACCCGTCCAGACGCCCAGTTGCACCCGCGTGACCGTGTCCGTTCGACCACGTGCGCGCAGCTGCGGCAACTGCGTTGTGTAACCGAGACTGACCTGATCCGAATTCAATACCTGCGCAGGCATCAGTTCCGGGCGCACGTGCATCTCCAGATGCGCCTGCGCCTCGTAGCCGAGATAGAACCGCAGCAGCGCCATCACTTCGCAGTGGTTGCCCTGCCCCGGCATCAGGCCGAGCACCGATTCGCGCGTCTGCGGGGCAATAACGACCCGCACCGAATTGCCCCGAGCGTAAAAACCACGGCCGAGCAGGCAGTTCTCGCCCAGCTCAGTCGGCTCGTAGTCTTCGACACTGATCCACACCGGATAAAACTCCTCGACGGTGATCCGCGCATCCGGCACCGCGTGCTGCAGTACGCCCGCGAGCCCTTCGGCCGTCCGCGTCTTCTGGCCCGCGAGCCCCAGCATCGACAGTAGTTTTCGAGTGCCGACCGCCTCCCCGGTTTCCGGGCTGCCGATGCCCAGCCCGGCGAAGCTCAACAGGTAACGCGAGATATCGTCCGTTCCGCCGCTGCGGAAGCCGGCCGGGTAGCGGTACTTGCGCCACACACGGTAGTACTGCGTGACGACGCGGTGATGGAACAGATCGAGGAAAGCCGACATCGGCTCGTCGCGCTGACGCAACCGCAGGCGAATGATCGCTTCGCGTCGGTCGGCATGCCAGTGAGATACATCGAAAAACCGCATGGCATCGCCTTGCAAGTGCGCGTGCGCGATTTGCAATCGACTGAACACATTCTTTCCGAGAACGGCGTAACACATGCGGGAACCGCGCGCGGTATCGCCGTCACGCCAGAATCTGCTGGCAACACCATCATCGAGTTTGTTGAGTGAGCGTCAGGTGGTTTCTGCCTGGTTTGGCAGCGATGGAGTCGTTGAGCCCTCTTGCTGAATGCATCGCTATTGTTCTTGCCACGCGGCAACTCGGGGAACAACCTGCCAGTCGCCATTGCTGTCTGGCGCGCAGCGACAAACTCCGCCCAGCCGAAGTCAAGAAGCGTCTGGCGCACCGGTAGCCAGCGCTGTGAAGCGCGCGACGGGTAGACGTTCGCGGCAGTACCTTACGTCGTGCTCGATAGTCAGGGTTATATCAACCTGAGCGCCTACGCGTGGGTTCACGGTGGGTTTTCGAAGCGTCACCGTGCGTCACACGGCGTGACACGGCGTCACGTGACTGGCAACGTTACAGTAACGGCGCGAGCGTTACCTGATTAATGTGCCGCGCTCGCTCATCTTCGGTGGCCACCATGCCTGCCATAGAAGCCGAAGCCGATGCCGACATCGACGGCCGGCGCCGCGTAATAGCCAGGCGCATAGCCGTAGTAGCCAGGCGCATAGCCGTAGTAGGCTGGCCCATATTCATATGCGGGCGCTGGCGCGTACCCATAACCGTACGGCGGAGCGACGACGCAGCCCGCGAGGCCAGCCGCCAGTGCGAAAATGCTGAATAGTCTGATCATGATGTCTCTCCCCACCTAAATTAGATAGACATGGGGTGGCATTGGTTCGGAACTGATGGGGAGGGCCGCAACCAGTTGTATCGAAAAGTTACGTATGACGCGAAGGAGATCGTCGCCTCGCGCAAGCTGACGGCAGAGCCTGTCCGCGCTCTGTGACAGAACGTGTCCCAAGGGACAAAAGCGCGTTGTCCCTTGGGGCGTCCCGATTCGGGACGCCTGCGGCCACGAAGTGGAACAGTCCCAAAAACGGAACTCTTCCGAAACTGGGACTGTTTTGGGATGCCATGCAACGCAGCGCAACGCGATGCAACGAAGATGCTTGAAGGAATGCATGCAGGATGCTTCAAGCATCTGCTATCGGAGTGCTAGCAACTGCTCACGGATGCTTGCACCAATGCCAGCACCCAAGGTAGGCAGCGGCACAAGCTTTCGCCTAAAATTTAAGCGTGGCTGTGACTTTTGGAGGCTGCCATGAGTGACTCGATGTTAGCGATTTTGATGGGGATCATCGTGGTTGTGTTTGGCACCGCGATCTGGGTCGCATCCGAGAATCGGGAGCGACTAACCCACTGGTTCCAGGAACATCATCTTCGGGACTTGATGCACCACAAGCATTGATGGCGCACCCAAAGGACATTTCAATGTTTGGCGGGTTCTTTGGCGGGTAGAAATGACTACGGGCCTAAAGGCCCGTAGTCATTGGTTTCCTGGCGGAGAGACGGGGATTCGAACCCCGGATAGGTTATTAACCTATCGACGGAAATCGAAACATTTATTATCTATCAATGACTTAGGAGTAGCATGACGTGCCATTGGCTCCATAACCTTGCAGGTACAAAGTCATGATTTTATTGGCTTATCCATCTCGCAATGGCACAGCCGCCGACGGCTCTCGCGACGTGCAGAACCACAAATTATTACAGCCTTCGCGTGCAGCCGCATACATTGGTAAAGCGACTTCCGCCCAAGACTCTTACCCGTCACAATTCATCGGCCAGATGCGGCATCCGGCCCTCTACACGAGCACCACCGGTTGCAGTGACACAGCCTTCCGCCCCTTGGCAGATCCGATTGTCGTGGCATCACTATCACCATGCGTTACGATCTCAAACTGGTTTTATCTCTGCGCCACCAGGAACAACGCCGTCCTTCAGGTAGCGCCATAGCGCGATCACGAGTCGCCGCGCGACTGCGACGATGGCGATCCGCCTCGCCCGGCGGTTGGGCCCGGTGCCCTGGGTGCGCTGGTTGAACCACCTCGTCAGCGCACTCCCGGGTTGATAGCGCAGCCACTGCCAGGCCGTCTCGATAAGCTGCGTGCGCACCCATCGGTTGCCTTGCTTGCTGATGCCCTGGTCTACCGGGGTCTCGGCGCTGTCGTACGGTTGCGGCACCAGCCCGACACATGCACCGACCTGCCGCCGGTTATTGAAATCGCGCCAAAAGAGTTCGAGCACCAGACGTGATGCGCCGATTTGACCAATGCCTCGGAGCTGCGTGAGGTGATTAATGCGTTCACGCACTGGCACTGGCAGGCGCTCCTGCAAGGTCCCCTCCAGCGCGGCCAGTTGACGCTCAGCCAGCGCGATCCGTTCTGCCTCGCGTAGCAACCGTTCGCGCAGCTCAGCTGGTAAGGCCGCACCGTCGTGACAAATGATCTCACCGCGTTCCGAGGCGGTCAGCAAACGCCTTATGGTCGACTTCGCCCCAGCAGCCAAAGGTTATCAGCAGTTTTCTCATGCGATCGCGATGCTGCAGCACTTCCTTTTGCAGTTGACCTCGATCACGCATGAGATGACGCGAGGCCTCGTCTTGTAGCGACGGTACACGAACCATACGCATGCGATCGCGTTCGCCATGCAGGCGTGACGGCGCGCTGTAGAGGATGCCGCGCACGGTGAACGTGCTGCAGCGGGTCACAAGCGCTTCTTCCTCGGCGAAGTCAGTGGTGCGACGTTCAGGCAGATCCAGCAGTTGTTCGCGCTCGATGCGAAACGCCGCGGCGTTGCGCCGGTTCCGACGGAGCACCACCTCGCGTACGAATTCATCGTAGGCGGGTCGGTCAGCGAAGTCGCGACGGCCACGAAGCATCAAGGCCTGGTCGACCGCTTCCTTCAGATACCGATGCGAGGTTTCCACACCATACTCTCGGTCGACTATCCAGGCAAATGAAACGCTGCCACTGGACGTCTTTCATCGATAAATGCGCTCCGGAAGTAATCCGCTCTGCTGCGGTCGCCTGTTTGTGACATCGCCCGGGCCAGACGCGCCCCCCAGTTGGGATTGCGCTCATGTGAGCCACCACCAATAGCGTGCACCTGACTTGCGTTTGCAAAAACCCATGTGATCCTGAATCTGTCCTCGCACTCGATCACGCAGGGACCGTCAGCCAGCGGGCATCCCTTCGATGCCCTCTGGCTGACAAACATTCACAACCAGATGGGATATTCAAATGCCAAATGCAAATCTGAAGTGGTTCGGCGCTGCAGCCTTCGCCGCCGCGCCGGCCAGTGCCTTCGCCAGCCCGGCCGGCGGATCTTCACGCCCCGTCACCGGGTTCGACCTGATAGATCGCGGCCGCGGACCGGCAAACATCGTGACACCTGGCAACGACATGTCAGCACAGCACCGTCACACCCAGCAGGTCACGCTCACCGTGCTGGATCCAACTGGCACCGTTGGTCCGGACGCCGCCTGCACGCTCAGCAACGACAAGGACTCGTGGTGTGGCCAGACGGGAGGCACGCTTACGCTTGGCCGATCAGTTGGGCACCTGCGCGTCACGTGCGTTACTGATGGCAAGACAGTCGCGTCGGCCACGGACCCCGCGGCACCGGCACAGATCAGTGTAGCCACAGGACCGTTCGGCCATGCCGCGGCAACCGTACCACAGTATCCCGGCGCGCTCGTCCTTGCTCCGGCAAGCGCAACCGTCGCGTCGGCCGCCTATCGCTGAGCAGCCGGCCTCCCTTCCCACACCTGAGCCAACCCATGGTCTCACTCCCACAAGGACATCCCTATGGGCAATCCCCGAAAGGGCCTCTGGCAGATATTCGTAGATGAATGCCGGCAGTGCCTCATCGACTACTCGACGCCGCTCATCGTCTTCGCACGGTGGATACGGCGCCATACGCACAAGTGAAACGTGACGGGTACACGCACGGAGATCCCGAATGGAAAACACACGCTTTACCGCAGCCAACGGCTGCGAGGTCATCAAGGTCGTGACCGACTCGGGTGTCACAGGCTATATCGACGCCAGCATCCCCCTCGATGCGATTGAGGCCTGGCACCGGCGCCTGGGTGCCGACCTCAGGCGCCCGATCGCACACTCGAGACGAATCCTGCGGCAGAACCGACGCCGCGTGTTCAGGCCGGCGCGAACCCGCACGTGCCGGCGGCGTCCAGGTCCGAGCCTGTGGCTGCCCAGACGCGGTCGCCCGCTCATCGTGCTTCGCTAGCGCAATCCGACTTGCGTTCCCGTCTGGCCATGTGAACCTGGATCTGTTCCGGCCCGCCGTCTGGTTGCGGTGAGCCGGACAGATCCAAGCCACTACCTATATGGAGCTTCCTATGCATAACGATCAACAGCACACGTCGTTTTTCAACTTCATCCACCCGGATCACGCGTGCCTGCCCCGCCCCGTCAGGATGTTCTGGAACACCGCGGCCGTACTGGTCTTCTTTATGCCAGCCTTCATGGCCTGCACCTCATGCCTTGGAATCGTGCTAGGACTCGACGCACTGCAGGGGGCTTGCCCGGCGCTGGTACAAGGTCTCGCCCTCGTAGTACTCGCAATGATCAAGGCCGGCTCCATTGCGTTCGCGGGTCTGTTCGTCACGGTTGCTTTCTGCGAACGCCATGGGCTGGCGCAACTTATCCGCGATGAGCTGTACGACACGATCGAGGAGGACGTCATCCCCTCGCTTCGCTAGGCACCCTGTGTATCTCTGCGCCTGTGACCAGTCTCTTCGCGATCATCGCCCCGCTTCCACGGAGAATCATCCATGAAAGACGCCATCGTATCTACGGCCCGCCTGTTTCCACCCATCCTGACCGGGACCCTCGCAGGTGCCGACCTTGGGTCAGTTCTTCACCTCAACGACATGCGGTTGCTATTCGCCATGCTGGTCTGCGTCGGCCTTGCGCTCGCGCTCCACCGCTACGTCCCCATTGCCCGCTGGCTGATGGCGGCAGGGACCGTGGCCGTCCTGCTGTTTGCGGTGGCTCAGTCTTCCGTACAGACGGCAGTCTTGCTCGGTGTCGGCATCGTATGCCGGCTGGCGTTAAACGCCGTGTACCGGTATCTTCAGGCTCTACGATCCGCCCCGCGGCCCGTAGAACAACCCACCCTACGCTCCCCTGCGCAGGCAGTCTCCGGCCAGCCCACGCCGCAGCGGGCGAATCTTTTGGACGGACGTGTGCAGCGGGCGCGATTTTCTTTTGACGCTATAACGGGCATGGCCGAAACGAAAGACCGGCTGCTCAATGCGGCACGTGACATCCTCACTCGCCCGGAGCAGGCAAGAAACGGCATCCTGCTCTCCGGTGAGCCAGGCAACGGCAAGACGATGTTCGCAGAAGCGTTGGCCGGTGAGCTGGGGATTCCGTTTTTCTCGATTTCCTACCAGGACATCGCCTCGAAGTGGATCAATGAGACACCTGAACGTGTGAAGGCGGCCTTTTCCCAGGCAACACGATTAGGACACGCAATTTTTTTCATCGATGAGATCGACGGATTTATCAAGTCACGCAATGACGCCCATGCGATGGATCGCGATCTCACCAATACCATGCTCACCGAGATGGTCCGCGTTCGCGGCACACCCGTTGTGCTCGTCGCCGCCACGAATGACCTCAGCTGGCTGGACGGGGCCGCGATCCGCGAGGGCCGCTTTGACTTCAAGGTGGAGGTCCCGCCACCAGATGCGCCGGCCCGTGAAGCGATCCTTCAGCGTTCAGTCGGCAAGACGCTTGGGTCGAACGCGCTCAGCGTACCGGTGCTCAAGAGTCTCGGAAAACGCTGGGCAGGCTTCAGTGCCGCGCGCCTGACAGCTATCGGACCGCAACTCGCCGACATGCGGCGGGAAGGTCTCTTTGGAAACGGCCAGGTGTCATTTGAAATTGCCATGCAGGCCATGCGCCGTGTCCAGGGTTCGAAGGGACAGCTGCCGGAGAAAGTCAAGGCAATCGAAGCGATCATCATGCCCGACGGGTCGCGCGACCACCTGAAGCGGCTCGGGCTGCGCCTGAAACATGTTCACCGGATGGAACAGCTCGGTAGTGCGCTGCCAAGGGGTGTGCTGTTCTATGGACCGCCGGGCACGGGCAAAACCCAGGCTGCAATGGCACTCGCAAAATCCAGCGGCTGGGCATTCCTCAAAACCACCGGCGCAGAACTGCTCCATAGCCATACCGCATGGGACCGGCTCTACCGTCAGGCGAAGGACCTCCGACCATGCATCGTGTTTGTCGATGAGGCGGACGACGTGCTTAGTGACCGGCGTATGTCCGGCGTTGCACCCGTGACCAACCGGATACTTGCCTCGATCGACGGCGCCGATGGCCGGGTGCCTGACGTACTGGTGATTGCCGCAACCAATCATCCTGAAACGCTGGATCCAGCCGTGCTGCGCGGCGGTCGCCTTGAGCAGAAGATCCGCTTTGATGTGCCCTCACGCGAATCGCTTTCGGCTTACATACGTGCCCAGCTGAAGCTCAAGGCTGGTGACACATTTGCATTCTCGCGGCATACGGTGGAATGCGTGACCACTGGTCTCGAAGGTTGCTCGATCGCTGACGCTGACGCCGCGCTGCAACGGATCGTCGACGAAGCAGCGGCGCGGCATATCGAGTCGGGAGCCACCACCATCACGACAGCCGACGTGCGTGCGGCACTCTCGACCCTAGATGTTTCTATCGGCTGACTCACTGCAGCGTATTCGCGTCGGTTGCCATGGCGAGTGTGGTGGCGGGCCTATAAGTCGCGCGCTCCCGCTCGTTCATGTTGGTCTGGAACTGGACGCTATTCTTCCTGACCGCCATTACCATCACACCGGGACACTAGGGTCTGTTTACATTTGAAAAAATGTGTTTACATCCTGTCTTTTGCGCTACGAGACGGGATGGTACGCACGTTACTGAGCGACGAAGTATGGAACAAAGTCCAAGCTATCCTGCCGGGCAAGGAAGGCGACCGTGGCCGAACGGCATCCAACAATCGCTGGTTCCTCGAAGCAGTGCTATGGATTGCCCGAACCGGCAGTCCGTGGCGCGATCTTCCCGCGGAATTCGGCCGATGGCATACGGTATATATCCGTTTCTCGCGCTGGCGAAGCAAGGGTGTATGGGCGCGGGTGGCGAATGCTTTGGCAGGCGAGACGGAAATCGAGCACATCCTGATCGATTCGACGATCGTGCGAGCGCACCAGCATTCGGCCGGGGCCTTAAAAAAAGCGGGCCGCAAGCGCTCGGACGTTCCCGAGGCGGATTGAGCACCAAAGTGCATCTGGCGGTAGATTCGAAAGGTCGCCCGTTGCGACTGATCGTCACTGAAGGACAGGTCGCCGACATCTCGTGCGCCGCGCAACTGGTCGAGCATCTGCGCACCGGAGCGGTTATCGCAGACAAGGGCTACGATGCTGACCACTTCGTGCGACGGATTCGGGCTACCCGGGCAAAGGTCGTGATTCCCCCGCGTTCGAATCGCAAGACAAAGCGCCGCTACAACCGTGCGCTGTACCGTACACGCAACCTGGTCGAACGGTTTTTCAATCGCATCAAGCATTTTCGCCGCGTCTCCACTCGATATGACAAGCTTGCCGAGAGCTATCTCGTGTTTGCATCGCTTGCCTGCGCGTTTGGGCCAGTCGTAAATGTGAACACTGCCTAACGAATACGGTTCTCACGACGCCAGACCGCGAAGACAATGGCTGCCGGGACATCATCTACATCGCCGCGACGAGCGGCTGTCGTAATGGACCCTGCGGTATTCGTTGGGAAACGCTGTGAGGAGACCCGGACGACTGGTTCCCGACGTCCGGGTAACGGTCCGTGGACAAACTGCAGTTCAACTGGCACCATGCCGATATATACCGTACACAACCGCCGCCTTCGCACTTGAGCACCTGATGAATACCCGGAATTTCGTGACCAACGCCCGCTTGATGTGCATGCACCTGGAGATACCTTATCCTGGGCGTTGAAAGCTTTTTTTGCTTTTTTTGAAAAGGGACGCCGCAGCGTCCCTTTTTCTTTTCTGGAGCGGCCATGACCTATCGATACATCACGACCCCCATCTACTACGTCAACGACCGTCCACACATGGGGCACGCCTACGCGAGCATTCACGCGGATGTCGTCGCACGCTACTTCCGTGCAGCAGGAGACACGGTGATGCTGCTGACGGGCGCGGACGAACATGGGGAAAAAATCGCCAGGGCGGCCGCACAGGCTGGAGAAGATCCCCGGATTTTCACGGACAGACACGCAAAGCTATTCGAAACGGCATGGCAACGACTTTCTGCTAGCCCAGACTGCTTTGTGCGGACCAGTGCTCCGGCCCACGCGAAGGTTGTATCTGACTGCCTCACAGACTCTTCGACGACGGTGAAATCTATCTGGCTGACTACGAAGCGCTCTATTCAGTAGCGCAGGAGCGTTTTGTGACCGAAAAGGAACTGGTCAACGGGAAGCTGCCCGAAGACCTGGATCCTCCGGTGTTACGTCGTGAGCCAAACTACTTTTTCCGGATGGAAAAGCACCGTCACTGGATCAGGCAAGTTCTCCTGGATGCGCCCCACCTCATCCAGCCAGCACAATACAGGAACGAAATCCTGAGGCTACTTGAAGAGCCTATCGGCGATCTGAGCATATCCCGTCCGCGCGAACGGCTTGAGTGGGGCATTCCCATTCCGTGGGACGACCAGCACGTTACATACGTATGGTTCGATGCGCTGTTGAGCTACGTGTCCCCATTGGGATACCCGGATCATCGCTCCTTCCATGACTTCTGGCCGGGTGTCCGGCACGTGATTGGAAAGGACATTTTGCGCACGCACACACTGTTCTGGCTGAGCATGTGTCATGCGCTGGGCATTCCACTATATCAGCGCCTTTTCGTTTCAGGCCATCTGCTCGGTCACGACGGGCGGAAAATGAGCAAGTCACTCGGCAACGGCGTGGATCCACTCATTGCGGCTGATACCTATGGCACTGACGTACTGCGCTATGCGTTGATTCGCGAGATCAGCTTCGGTGGGGACGGCATCATCAGCAACGAGATCATTGAAAAGCGGCTGAACCGGGATCTTGCGGATGATCTGGGCAATCTCGTGTCGCGCACACTGGCAATGATCGTGAAATACCGTGGTGGCCGTGTACCGGCACCCAAAGGCTATGGGCGGCTCGAGAACGAAATCATCACGCGCGCCGCCATCCTGCCAGGCGAAATTCTCGCACTCGTCGACAACATGAAACTCGCACCCGCAATGGAGCGGATTTTTGAATTCGTACGACACCTTAACGGCTACGTGTCAGTCGCCGCGCCTTGGGCACTCGCAAAGAATGAAGCAGCATCGGATCGAATCGACACGGTGCTCTATACGCTGGCGGAAGCAATTCACAGCGTCGCCATCCTCCTTGCGCCAGCAATGCCGGAAAAGATGCGTGAACTGCGGTGGTTGCTCGGGTGCTCCGCCGAGCCTGTTTGGGGCGCTCTATGGAGCAAAGGCGTCGCGCCAGGCAATCAGGTCCGCAATGGCGTTCTGTTTCCGAAGCGACCGCCGCTGAGTTGATCTTGAACACGATCGGATGGGTTTCGGTCCACGAACCGAAACTTCCTCCCTGCCTCGCTCGACCTTCTGTACACGATTAACACGAACGTCTCGGAGGTCCCTTTTTCGGCCTTATGGAAAGCTTCACATAAGGCCGAGCTGCAGCCCTTCCGTCGCACAGGACACCGTCTTAGGAAAACGCAAACGACAGGCGCCCTACCCCGGCCCGTTTGCCACGGTATTGCCACCATGCGATTGCGGCGATAACGGGTGTTGCAGCCAGTGCGGAGCACCGTTAGCAGCGTCGAAACCAGCACTTGCAGAACCTGAAACTGCCGTCCCCCAATTGCTCGCAAATTTTGCATAATTCTTTTAATCAACCGAGCTAGTTGTTAGGGCTTTTTGATAATGTCCGCTTTTAGCTGCATAGAAATGTCCGCTTTTGATGCCGTCGTATGCTAGCCAGCCGCCGTTTTTCCGGCGCTGGAGACTTCGATGGCTGTGACAGAACGGATAAGAGGGGTGGCCGGGATTCGCAAATATCTTAAGGTTCAGATATTAACGAATCCCGGTCGGACCTCAGCCTGGCCTGCTGCCGCTCAACAACGCTGAGCGGCAGCAGGCATAACAGGGCTGTTCCGACCACATACAAGAATTCGCTGGCAGTGTCCGGTGATACGAAAGTCAATCCAATGTTGTAAACGGGAGACACAAAAATTGAAAACAGGTCCCGATTTAATTTGACGGAAATATCATTGCGCGCAGGCCAAAAGCCGCGCATGAACCGCAGCGGTTATATAGACCAGCGGTTTGCCTTACAACTAAACATGGGGAGAGACTCTGTGAAGAAAACCATCAGCGCCATCGGTGGCGCACTTATCGCCGTCGCGGCCCAATCCGCTTTCGCGCAAAGCTCGGTCACCCTGTACGGCATCGTCGACACGAGCGTCCGCTATCTCACCAACGCCAATGCGAACAACGACAGCCAGGTATCGATGGGCGTCGGCCCGATCACCGGAAGCCGTTGGGGCTTGAAGGGTTCTGAAGACCTGGGCGGCGGCTTGTCTACGGTGTTCCGGCTTGAGAACGGCTTCAACCTGTGGAACGGCCAGTTTGCGAGCCAGAATACCCTCTTCAACCGGATGGCTTATGTTGGGCTGTCTAGCAACCAGTATGGCACGGTGACCTTCGGTCGCCAGAATACGCCGCTATTCGACCAGCTAGGGAACGTCTACGACCCGCTGACCGTCGGTAACTACGATCAGGACGGCTGGCTGCCTGGCGCACTCGGATACGGCCTGCGCCAGAACAACTCCGTCAAGTACAACGGCCAGTTCGGCGGCCTGAACGTGGAAGCCATGTATAGCTTTGGCGGTGTGGCCGGCAGCACCGGCGCGAACAACATGTACGGCTTGACGGCGTCCTATACGTACGGCGGCTTGTCCCTTGATGCAGGCTTTCAGCAGAACAGCGATGCACACAACAACAAGTTCAATGTTGTCAACGTGAGCGCTGTCTATGCGTTCAGCACGGTCAAGGCCTATGCAGGCTGGCTGCATGCGCAGGACAATACCGGCATCGTCGACCTTTACATGGCGGCCGCAAACTCGCCGGCTGCTGGCTTTTCGACGCCGGTGACGAATACCAACCGCGTCGACGACGGCTTCTACGTCGGTACCACCTGGCAGGTCACGGCGCCGCTGCTGTTGACTGCGGCGGCCTACTACGATCATTCCCGCAATGCGTTGGACGCCGACGGCACCACGCTCGGCCGCGGCGTCCGCTACTCGGGCGTGCTGCTAGCCGAATACTCGCTGTCCAAGCGGACCGAAGTGTATGGCACGGTCGATTTCATCCGCGGCACTGGCGCGGCGAAAGCAGACTTTCCAGGCCGCAACAACCAGACCGGCGTCGCGCTCGGCCTTCGCAACATATTCTGATTCGTGCTGACCGGTTTGCCGCCGGGCATCGCGCTTCCGAACCACCTGCGCGTGCTTTTTCTATACGCGCGCAGGTGGGGCGCAATGTGCTGCGGATGACCGGTCCGACCGCCAACCTCGCCCTCAGCCGCGAAAATCGAGTTTCCACACGCCCTCGGCCGCGTGCTGCCTCATGCAAAGGGCATACGCAATGTGAGCCGCGTAAGTCTGTGATCGGCGGCACGACCCTCTCCTGCCGTTGGCCCCGAGCAATCCCGATGGCGGCTTCTGAGGTGGAGCAGCCATCGAGTTGGACGACAGCCGCCTAACATCGGCGATGGCCGATGACGTGTCGGCGAGGAACACGTGCGATTGATCGTTGCACTTCATCAAAAGACGTTCAACCAACTGAGCGTCTAACGGCCGAGGTGGGCCGTCGAGACGCGACACTGGGCCCGCGCCGTCGTCATCACTGGCGAGTACCGCTGCGAACCTCTGTATTGGTCGCATAGCTCAAGGAGAAGAGTCGAGTTGGCCTATGGGGCGTCGAACGCATATTAGTCACGCCAGCGGCGAGCCTGATCCTCGTGCGGCTAGGCCGCCCGATCATGTTGCTGAGTCCGACGTGCCGCGCGACCGAAGAGACCGAGGACACGCTTACTAAAATCGCGCTTACAAGCCAAACAGCAGTCGTGTCCGGGTGGCACGGTCGCCCAACGGAGCATCCAGCCTCCTGTGCCCCAACTGGCGACTCTGCGTAAAACCGCCACCTTGCAACCGGCCGCATGCTTGCCTCAAATCGCTCCAACCGCGACATACGTCGGCTCGCATCCTATTGCGCTCAAGAAGCCATCCCAACCGTCGCGTGCCAGGGCAATGGTTGACGTGTTCACGAGCGGATGAAATAGCAGCCGGGACATTTCGCGCAGACTCTCGTCGATCACGAGTTCCACTGCCCTTTCCTTATCATTGATCAGAGCGAGCGGCGACAACGCACCCGGCACGACGCCCAAACGGTCGCGCAGGACATCCGCTGAGCACAACGAAAGCCGCCCACACCCTAGCCTGCGTCCTAGCGATGCCGCATCGACTTGGTGATCCGCTTGCGCGACGACCAACAGTAAACGCAGCTTCTTCTTGTCCTGCATCAGGAGGTTCTTACAGCGCGCCCCCTCGATGTCAAGGCCTAGCCGAGCGGACTCCTGCATCGAAGTCACGACGGCATGAGGTGTTTCCTCGTAAGCAATCGCGTTCTTATCGAGATACGCTAGCAACTCGTGCCTGCCTGCAAGCTGTTTTTGTTCGCTATAGGACATGGCTGAGAAACTCCCGCGTTCGCGGATCCCGGGGAGCATCGAAGAATTCCTTCGGCGATCCGGATTCCACGATCAGCCCTTTATCCGTGAAAAATACCTGATGCGCAACCTCGCGCGCGAAGCGCATCTCGTGTGTCACCAGGATGCTGGTCATGCCCTCCGACACGAGGTCCCTTATCGTGTTCAACACTTCCTTCACTGTCTCAGGGTCGAGTGCTGCAGTCACTTCGTCGAAGAGCATGACGCCGGGGCGCATCGCCAACGAGCGCGCGATGGCAACACGCTGCTGCTGCCCTCCTGACAACTGCCCGGGAAAAGACTTCTCTTTGCCGGACAAACGGACCTTGGCAAGCAGTTCAACCGCGCGCGCTTCGACTTCTTCTTTCGACTGACGCAACACGTTGATCGGCGCAAGCATCACGTTTTCCAGCACTGTCATATGGGGGAAAAGGTTGTATTGCTGAAACACCATCGACACGTCCTTGCGCAGCGCGATGCGATCCTTGTCGTTGCGCAGGGTGTGAACCGCATGGCCCGCAGCATAGACTTCACCATCGTCGATGTCGACGAGGCCGTTGATACAGCGCAAGAGCGTCGATTTGCCCGATCCGGATGGACCGATCAAAGCCGCCGCGGTCCCCTTTTCCACTTCGAGGGACACGCCGCGCAACACTTGATGCGTCCCAAAGGCCTTCTTTACATCGCGCACCGACACGATGGGCTCCGCCGCCGACGCTAAAGGCGGACGTGCGCTCGATGGCGCCAGTTCAATTCGCTGAGTGGCCGTCATATGTCTCTCCACATTCTTCCTGTATTCGTTGGCGCTCGTCGGCTTATCGATAGCACCGCTCAAGCTGCTTCGTGAGCATCGCAATCGGGGCGCAGTAAGCAAAGAAAAGCACGAGAATGAGACCGTATACGGGCATCATCAGCGCGGGATTGGCGAGCGCCGACAGCACTGAGCTCGCGATGCTGACGCTCTCGTCGACACCTACTATCGAGACCAGCGGCGTCGACATCATCAAGATTGCGTATGTGTTCATCCAAGGCGCGGCCATGCGCTTGACCGCTTGCGGCAAGATGCAGAGCTTGAGCGTTTGCCCGCGCGTGAGGCCGAGCGCGGCCGCGGCCTCCCATTGCGCGGTAGGCAAAGACTGAATGCCGCCGCGAACCACTTCGGACACGTTGCCCATTACCGGAAAAGAAAGCCCCACGATGCCCTTGACCCAGGCAGGAAACGGCACCGACAAACCCAGCACGTTGATCTGATACGGCATCAGGTAAATGCAGAAGAACAAGATGACGAGCCATGGCGCGTTGCGGAAGAATTGGGTAATCCACCGGCTCGCCACCCGCACGCCTCTATGGTGCGATATCTGGCCAATGCCGGCAGCCGTGCCCAAAACCGTTCCAATCGCCATCGCTACGAAGCTGATCAATACGTCGAACGCAAAACCTTTGAGAAGAACGGGAAGCCATGGAATCAATGTCGTCCAGTGGGCACCGTCCGCGCCGGCGGCAGTAGTTTGCGCGCTCGCCACCGCCGGGCAAGCCAGAGCGAGCAAGGCGGCAGCGCCAACCAACAACGACGGCGACGACCAAATGGAATGACGCGTACTCATTGTTTCCCCCAGCCCGGTACGGCAATCGACTTTTCCAACCTATTCATCAGCATCACGAAGAGACCGATGACGCCCAGATAGAACACCAGCAAAACGATCATCATCTCGAGTGTGTTCAGGTCTTGAGCCCAGATCTGCGACGACACATACAGCAGCTCCGGTACCGCGATGGCGTATGCGTTGGTTGTTGTCTTGATCAGATTGATCAAGTTATTGCTCAACGCCGGCAAGCTGATTCGCAGCGCTAGCGGCATCACGACTTTGCGAAAGGTTTGCAGATGGCTCATTCCGAGTGAGGACGCAGCCTCCAACATCGAATGCGGTACTGCCTCGATTCCGGAGCGGAAGATTTCGACGTTGAATGCTCCCGCAAACAGGATCAGCGAGACAACGGCCCATCCGATATTCCCGAGCAGCGGCGTGGGAGCGCCGGCCAGATGAGTCAGAAAGGGACTCAGTGCGAAGTAAAAGAAGTACAGCTGCACGAGCGGTGGCGTGTTCCGGAATATCCACACATAGGCGTGCGCGCACAGGCGCAGCCCTCGTGAATGCGAGCGCTGGAAAAACGCACCGATCGCGCCCAACACGACGCTCCCCGCGATCGATGCGGCCGACAGCACGAACGTCATCGCGATGCCACGCACGAAGGTATGCCATTCGAATGCGTCGTAGAACACCGAGAAGTTGACGCCGTAGTGCGCGTTCAACCACTGAAATAATCCAGCGGTATTGATCATCTATTTGCTCCTCTCCAAGGCATCGCCCACTGGCTTGTATCATCTCCATCGGAGCGCTGCCCCCGGTCTCCACCGCTACTAGTTTTACGAAACCTCAAAACGTAGGACGCGTCGATTCCTCGATATGACGGCGAGCCTCGGTCGCGCTCAGTACGCCGCTCTCCTCGAGGATCTTGATCAGCGGCTGCCCTTCCTGCACGGACTGCCTGGCCAATTCGCTGACCTTCGCGTATCCGAGCGTTGGCACGAGCGCCGTGGCCACGGCCATCGATTCGAACACGTGCCGCTCGTTGACTTCGACGTTTGCCCGAATGCCTTGCACGCACTTCTCGCGGAATAGACGAACACCGTTCGTCAGCAACCCCAACGATTCGAATAACCGATCGGCCACCACTGGCTCGAAGTGATTGATCTCCAACTGACCGCATTGGACGGCTTGGGCGACGCAGTTATCGTTGCCGACGACCGCGAACCCCAACTGCACGATCGACATCGGCACCACGGGATTGACCTTGCCGGGCATGATCGACGAACCCGCCTGCACCGCCGGCAACGTGAGCTCCGCGAGTCCGCCAACAGGGCCCGACGAGAGCAGAATCAAGTCCGAAGCGATTTTTCCGAGCGACGTGCCGCACACCCGCAGTTCGGCGGAAATGCGCGAGAACACATCGAGGTTTTGCATCGCATCGAACGCGTCGTCCGGCGCACGGTAGGCAATGCCAGTCAGAGAAACCAGGTGAGCAAGTGCCGCGCGCCGGTAGCCTGCCGGCGAGCCAAACCCCGTACCGATGGCGGTACCGCCGAGCGGCAAAGCGAGCAGGTTTTCGCGAGCAGCTAGCAACTCATTGGCGAGTCGCTTCGTCAGCGCGGCATAGCCGCCGAACACCTGACCCAATCGCATCGGCTGCGCATCCTGCAGACACGTTCGGCCCAGATGCAGCACGTCGCCGAACTCGATGGCATTGGATTCAAACGCCTGAGCGAGTTGCGACAACTCGGCTGCGAGCGGCACGATCAGTTCGTAGACCGCCATCTTCATCGCGGCCGGATAGACGTCGTTCGTCGATTGTGAGCGGTTAACGTGATTGTTCGGATGCACGAAGTCGTAGCGGCCAGGCACGCCGCCGAGCAACTGTTGCGCACGATTGGCAATCACTTCATTGAAATTCATGTTGGTCGACGTGCCGCCTGACCCTTCGAGCAGATCCACCACGAACGAGCTGGCGTGCAGCCCATCGACGATCTCGCGACATGCCCCGACGATTGCCTGGCACTGCTCCTCCGTCAAGACACCCAGATCTCGATTCGCCAGCGCGGCGGCCCATTTGCATCGTGCGAACGCCCTGACGAACTCGGGCACGTCTGCGATCGTCCGCTTCGACACGCGCAAATTCTCCACGCCTCGCACGGAATTCACGCCATACAGCTCATGGTTCGGGATGCTGACATCGCCCCAATAGTCGCTTTCCGTTCGTGTCAAAGCCTCTGTGCTACCGCTCATGTTCAGTCTCCGTTTCGATGTCGATCAGTTTGGGAAGGTCGGCATGGATTTGTGCAAGCCGTTGCAATAGCGACGTCGACACGATCGAGTGAGCGATCGCATAGACGTCGTTGAATAAATGATTGTATTCATCGCGGCGTGCGACGAGATAAAGCGAGCGGCCGGAGGTCGATGCACTCAGGAAATGCAACTTCACTTTTCTTGCGTACTCCCCGGCTTGCAACAGGCACATGGGTGTCGTGATCGCCCAGCCGATGTCGCCGGCGACCATCGATGTCAGTGTGTCGGCCGTATCGACTTCAAGGCGGCGAGCAATCCGGACATCGATACGCCGTAGGTAACGTTCGATTTGTGCCCCGATGTGCGACTGCCGATTGAAGCGGACGATCGGCAATGCCTCCCCCAGCGCGCGCAAATCCGCAGGCGTATGTACGGCGCCCGATTGCTGCTTGGGTGTGATCACCACGAAGGGTTCGGACAGCAGCCGCCGACGCTCGATGCCGTCAAGGTCCTCCAATGGATCCGTCGAGATGACGAGATCGAGATCGCGCCCGACGAGCCCCTCGCTGTGATATGGCGAGAGTCCCGTGCGAATCGAAAGCGTGGTGGACTCATTTAACATCGCTTTGATGAACGCGGGCCCGCATGTCCCGGCAAAGGAATCGACGAGGCCGACGCGCACATCGGGTTTGATGCCTTTGCTCGCATCGATGACATGCGCCTTCAAACGATTCAAATCCTCCAGGAGCGCCATGCCGCGATTGCGTAACGCCAAGCCGGCCGCCGTGAGGGTCAGCGGGCGCCGCTCGCGATTGAACAGCACCACCCCGAACTGGTCTTCAAGTTGCCGGATGCTTTGCGACACTGCGGACTGAGTCAGGCCGAGCCGCTTCGCGGCGTTCGACATGTTTCGTTCCTCAGCCGTGGTCACGAAGATCTGAAGGGTTTGCATATCCAAATTCTTGAAGGCGAGCACGATGTTCCCTCTCTTGGTTGGACTTTAAGCGCGACTCAGTAGACGATCAAATGATAGGTCGACACTATCAGCAACGCTAATTCTGTCCCCCAGTTTTCCTAATAGCACGCCCCGATCATTTGAAAATCGACATTTGGCTGCGTAGGCTGGAATCGCTCGGACGCCTTTGTGGCGGTCCGATCGAGAGTCACACAAAACCGGCGTTAGCCTGAATCCTGGAGGAGTCCATCGTGAAATCGCTGTTTGGAATTGCCCTGTCGCTGTGCGTGGCGGCTTTCAGCATGCAGGCGCATGCGGGTGCGGATGCGTTGAGTCAGATCAAGAGCGCGGGCGTCATCAAGATCGGCGTGAACACGGACTACAAGCCGTTCGGCATGCGCGATCAGAGCGGTCAGATCGTCGGGATCGAGCCTGACTTGGCGCGCGATATCGGCAAGCGGCTGGGGGTAAAGGTCGAAATGGTCCCGGTGCAGCCGGCGAACCGGATTCAGTTTCTGCAGCAGGGACGCATCGACGTCATTCTGGCGAGCCTGACGTACAACCAGGAGCGGGCGAACGTCGTCGACTTCATCCAGCCGTTCTACTACGCCGGCGGTACCGGCTTCATCGCACGTAAGGGCTCGAACTTCAAGAATTGGACCGATCTTCGCGGCAAGACGGTGTGCGGCGTGCAAGGCACCTACTACAACCGAGCCGTCAGCGAGAAGTACGGCGTAAACATCGCCGCCTTCGCGGACCTCACGCAAGCAATCAATGCGTTGATGAACAACTCTTGCGTCGGGTTCGTCGAAGACAGCACGGTGACCGGGCAGTTACTGAACGACAGCAAGCTGAAGGATTTCGATGCGCCACTGCCGCCAGACGACGTGCAGCCGTGGGGCCTGGCGGTGGCGAAGGACAACGCGGACACGCCGTTGACCAAGTTCTTGTCGAGCACAGTCGCCTCTTGGCACAAGAGCGGCGAGCTGATCGACTTGGAAAAGAAGTGGGGCCTGCCGGCCTCGGGATGGCTTCAGGCCGAGCATAAGAAGCCGATGTAAGGGGTATCGCGATTGATCGAGCGGAGGCGCGTCGGCCGGGCGCGCCGTTGGGTTCGAAAGGCGTGGTTGGCGATCATCACGGGTACCGCTCCGAAAAGTCCCGTCTACCGGTGTAGCGTTTCCGCAACAACCAGAGAAAGCCAGCCTCCGTTGAGTACGCTGGTGAGTACACCGATGACCGAAACACACTAGCAGCTCTTTGAGAGTCCTAAGAACTGCTAGATTCCGCGCTGCAGTGAATGAGGAAACGACTTCGGTTCAACGATAGAACTGGCGCCCCTACCTGCGTGGCGAGTTGCTGGCCGAATCGCGCACCGACCAGATGCAGCATCAGATCAAGTGGCGCGGTGCCGCCTGTGCATGTGAGGCGGTCGCGATCGACAACGAACAGTTCGTCGGAGAAATACACCTGCGGAAACTCGTCGTGCAGCGCCGACAGATTTTCCCAGTGGACGACGCAGCGGTAGCCGTCGAGCAGTCCGCTCGACATCAGCGCATACGCGCCCGTGCAGATCCCCCCGAGGGGCAGTCCGCGCTTCGCCGGCATGGCAAGTTTCGCGCGCGCGTTTTTTTCGTCGACGACCTCGCGAATGCCGACCCCGCCGCAGACGATCATCACATCCGGCATCGCTCCCGAATCGAGCGTTTGGGTCGGCCACACCGCAATCCCGTTGCTTGCGTGGACCGGTGCGCCGTCGAGCGAATAGATCGACCACCAGTAGTGATCGGCGCGTCCGACGTAGTTCGCCATGCGCAATACTTCCACCGCACTCGAAAACGCGATCATCGAGAAATTCGGCAACGTCAGAAAACCGAAGTGCGCGAGAGACGTGGCCGTAGATGCGCAGTCGACAGGTTCAGCGGCAACGGAAATCACAGCAACCTCCTGAAGAACGGGTCGTGCTATACCGGCTCCGCGGCGAAGGTGGGGAAAGCCGGCACTCGGCTGCCGGGCGCCGCAACGGGCGCCCGGCGCAGCCCTCGCTGAATCAGGTACCCACAGCGGTAGGCTTGGCGCGGAACAACGCCTTGAGGCCTGAGAACAGCGGCGCTTTCGCGGCGCCCGGCGCGCGGCCGAAGCTTTCGGTGATGCGATCGAGGATGATGGCGAGCAGCACCACCGACAAGCCGCTTTCGAAGCCGAGCCCGATGTCGAGACGCTGGATGCTCGCGAGCACGTCGTTGCCGAGGCCGCCCGCGCCCACCATCGACGCGATGATCACCATCGACAGCGCCATCATGATCGTCTGGTTCACGCCCTGCATGATCGAAGGCAGCGCGCTGGGGAACTGCACCTTGTACAGCAGTTGCAGCGGATTGCAGCCGAACGCATGCCCCGCCTCGACGATCTCGATGTTGACGTGGCGAATGCCGAGGCTCGTCAGGCGCACCGCGGGCGGCATCGCGAAGATCACCGTCGACAGAATCCCCGGCACGCGGCCGAGACCGAACAGCATCGCTGCCGGGATCAGGTAGACGAACGCCGGCATCGTCTGCATCAGGTCGAGGATCGGGCGCACGACCGCGGCGACCCATTTGCTCTTGGCGGTCGTGATGCCGAGCGGGATGCCGAGCACGAGGCTGATGATCGTCGACGACAGCGTGAGGCCCAGGGTGACGACCGTTTGGTCCCAGAAGCCCGTGGCATAGATCAAGAAGAGCGCCAGCGTCGTGAAAATCGCAAAGCGCCAGCCCACGCGCCACAGACCGATACCGATGAAGAACGCCATCATCGCCCACATCGGCACGGCCTGGAGGCCATGCTCGACGAGCGCGGCAAGCGTCTCGATTGCGTGGCCGATGGCATCGAACGTCTTCGCATCGTGGTCGAGCAAGTAGTGAACGGATTGGTCGACCCAACTACCGAGGGGGATCATTTCAGACATGGGAACCTCGCGAACGCGTGATGGCCTTCAGGATGAGCGCGCGATCGACCGAGCCGCAGTAGCAGCCCTGGTCGTCGACGACGGGCAGCGCATTCGGACTCGCGACCACGCGCGCGACGACATGTTCGAGCGACGCGTCGCGCCGGATGCTTTCGACCGGCCGCAAAGCCGGCGCGGCATTGCCCGCGCCGTTGCCCAGCGCATCTCGCGTGACGAAGCCGCGGATCTTGCGTTGCGCGTCGAGCACGAACGCGCATCCGGCGCTGCCGTTGAGCGCCGCCGCGACGTTCGTGGCGTCGGCTTCCGACACGAGCGGCACGGCGCCCGTTTGCATCAGATCGCCCGCCGTCAGATAGCGGCTCGTATCGATGCCATGGAAAAACGCGCGCACGTATTCGTCGGCCGGGTTCGCGATGATCTGCTGCGGCGTGCCGACCTGAACGAGGCGGCCGCCTTCCATGATCCCGATCCGGTTGCCGATGCGCAGCGCTTCTTCGAGATCGTGCGACACGAACATGATCGTGCGGCGATGCTCCTTTTGCAGCTGCAGCAGCACGTTCTGCATTTCCTTGCGCTTCAGGGGATCGAGCGCGGAAAACGCCTCGTCCATGATCATCAGCGACGGGTTCACCGCGAGCGCGCGAGCGAGGCCGACGCGCTGCTGCATCCCGCCCGACAGCTCGCGCGGCAGCTTCTGCGAAAACGGCGCGAGGCCCACCTGCTCGAGCACGTCCATCGCGCGGCGCTCGCGCTCCTTCTTGCCCATGCCCGCCACCTCGAGGCCGAATGCGGCGTTCGACAGCACGGTGCGATGCGGCATGAGCGCGAACGACTGGAACACCATGCTCATGTCCTTGCGGCGCAGCGCGGTGAGTTCCGAGCGGCGGGCGGTGGCGACATCGCGGCCGTCGATCAGCACCTTGCCGGCGCTCGGGTCGACCAGCCGGTTCACGAGCCGGATCAGCGTGGACTTGCCGGAGCCCGAGAGGCCCATCAGCACGAAGATCTCGCCTTCCTGCACATCGAACGACACATTGTGCACGCCGACGACCTGGCCGGTGCGCTTGAGTACTTCATCCTTCGTCGCTCCGGCGGCGAGCATGTCGAGGGCCTGCTTCGGGTTGTTTCCAAATACCTTGCAAAGACCTTCGACTACGACCTTGGGGGGTTGCATCGAGACCATCTCCTCATCTATCTGAAATTCGTGCGCCTCACTCCGATGCCTACATAGTTGCCCAAAAAAACAATGGCCTTTCGAAGTTTTGCGACTAGCGCTTGCGCTCTTGCGACACGTCATCCGGGAGCGGCTGGAGGAACTCGCTAAAGAGCGGGGTGGGTTCTCGACACAGAAGTGTCTGCGCACAAGAAAAAGGCCCAATCGACTGGCGTCAATAGGGCCTCCTTAGCCGGTCCAACGGCCCTGAGCACTCGGTTCAACGCCCTGTCCGGCGCGCCTTCCGATGGACAGGGATCTCGCCGCAGGGCGATCCTGTCACTGCGCGCCTGCGACCCAGGCACTGACGCGGTCAGGGTGGTCGGCGATCCACTTGTCGGCGGCGGCCTCCGGTTTCGCGCCGTTCTGGATCGCCAGCATCACGCTATCGATTTCGCCCGGCTTCCACTGAAATTTCTTCAGGAACGCCACGACGGGCGGCGCCTTCTTGTCGAGAGCCGGGTTGACCACGCTATCCACGTGCTCAGCACCGCCGAAGACCTTCTTCGGATCGTCGAGGAACTTCAGCTTCCACTTCGCGAACATCCAGTGCGGCGCCCAGCCGGTCACGATAATCGGCTTGTTGGCGTGCATTTCGCGCGCCAATTCCGAGGTCATCGCGCTGCCCGAGCTCGGCATCAACTGATAGTCGAGGTTGTAGGCCTTGATCGCCTCATCCGTTTTCTTCATCACACCGGCCCCCGCATCGATGCCGACGATGCGGCCGCCGAAGTCCGCCTTATGACCCGCCAGATCGGGAATGCTGTTCTCCGGCAGGTCCGCCGGAACGATCAGGCCGATCTTCGCATCCGGGAAGTTCACGCCCACGTCTTCCACCTTCGACTTGAACTGCTCGTAGTACGCGGCGTGCGTGACCGGCAGCCACGCGGAGAGCGTCGCGTCGAGGTCGCCACGCGCCACGCCCTGCCACATGATGCCCGCGGCGACCGGCACGAGTTGCACCTGGTAGCCGAGCTTCTCTTCGATGACGCGCGCGGCGACGTTCGACGTCGCGACGCTATCGTCCCAGCCTTCGACGTAGCCGATCTTCAGCGTCGGCTTGCCGTCGGCGAACGCCGGCGCGCTCAACGCCACCATCGCCGACAACGCGCCGGCACACAACAGTTTTCCCCAAAGCTTCATGCTCAATCTCCTCTGAATAGGGCAGGCGCCCCGTTGCCTCACTAGGGTCTTCCGCCGTAAATCGGCGGTATCGTTGTTATGCGACACACGTTTGTCCTGCAGCGACTTCCTGCAGCGACGTCCTGGTTATTTATCGACGACGAGATCAGTGAGCGGCTTGCTGCAGCAGAGCAGCACCATTCCCTGATCGATTTCGCGCTGACGAATGCCGCCGTTGTGCTTCATCTCGACCTGGCCCGACACGAGCTTCACCTTGCAGGTGCCGCACATGCCCTGTGTGCACGACGCGGGCAGGCGCACGCCGGCTTGCTTTGCGGCGTCGAGCACGTGCTGCTCCGAGCCGCAGACGATCTCGCGGCGGCTCTTCGCGAAGCTGACCGCGAACTGCTTCGTCTCGGCGCCGCCGTTCATCGCGGGCGCGACTTCGGCAGCCGGCTCGTCGCTCTCGGTCTGCGCGAGCTGCTCGAACGAAAAGCTCTCTTCGTGATACTGCTTGCGATCGAAGCCGGCCTCGTCGAGCAGGTCGCGCACCGCCTTCATGTACGGCGCCGGTCCGCATGTGAAGACTTCGCGTTCCATGAAATCCGGCGCGATCAGCTTCAGGAGCGGCAGCGTCAAAAACCCTGTGATTCCAGGCCAATTCGTACGCGCCCCTGCCCGTTCACAAACGAACGACGTGCGAAAGCGCGTGTGGTTCGAGGCGATCAGGTCGAGCTCGCGCGCAAAGATGATGTCGTCGGGGGTTCGTGCGCTGTGCACGAACACGATGTCGCGGTCCTCGGCGAGATCGTGGTGCGCGCGGCTCATCGACATCAGCGGCGTGACGCCCGAACCCGCCGAAAGAAACAGATACTTGCGCGCCGGATGCCGCGCGCAGGTGAATTCGCCCGCCGGGCCCAGCACGCGGATCGGCGCGCCCGGCTGCAGGTTGTCGTGCAGCCAGTTCGACACCTTGCCGCCTGGCGTGCGCTTCACCGTGATCGAGATCGTGTGCGGCCGCGCCGGCGACGAAGAAATCGTGTAGCACCGGTTGATGGTCTCGCCGTCGATATCGAGCTCGAGCGTGATGAACTGCCCCGGCTCGAACACGAATGCACGTCCTTCGGGCGACCGGAAGAAGAAGCTCTTCACGTCGTGTGTTTCCTGCCGCACGTGGCAGCACACCAGCGTCTCCTCGGCGTCGCTCGTCCAACGCTCAGGAAGTGCGCTCCAGAACGCAGGCCGGGTGACCCTGCTGTCCGCCGCGTCCAATTGGGCCGCCTCTCGCATCATGTAAAACTCCGCTCCTCAAGCCTCTTGCGATGCGTCGATCTGCTCGGCAAGCCGACTGGTGTACCAGTCGCAGAACTTCTCGACGAGACCTTCCGTGTACGGCGAATACGGGCCCGGCTCGTAGGCGCTGCTCGTCGCGCCGCGCTGCGAATACTCGACGAGCGTGCGGTCTTGATCGTTGGTCGCGTTCCACACCGCCGTGAGATTCTTGACGTCGTAGTCGGCGCCTTCGACCGCATCCTTGTGCACGAGCCACTTCGTGCGCACGAGCGTCTCGCCCGCGGACAGCGGAATCACCGAGAACGTCACGATGTGATCGCTCATGAAGTGGTGCCACGAGTTCGGCTGCGTCCAGAACGACAGGCCGCCGAGATCGGCTTGCTTGAATTCGCCGAGCAGCTTCTTCGAGGCGACCTTCGCGTCGAGCGTCTGCGACTCGCCGCTACGGTCGAGCGGCAGGCGCTGCGTGCGAAAGCCGGTCGTATCGAGCAGCCGCTCGATCTCGGCCGACGGGAGGTTCAGTTCCGCCCATTCTTTCGCCCGCGCGATGCAAGTCTGTGCAAACGCTTCCATCCCTTCGGCGTTGGCCGGCGAGCGCTGATAGCCGAAGCCATATTCATAGAGCGAGATGGTCAGCTCGGGATGGTTCGCGACGCAGTGATAGCACTCGCGATTGTTCTCCATCGTGAGCTTCCAATTGCCCTTTTCGATGATGTCGATCTGCGCCGCGATCTTCGCGTTCGGCAGATCATGCGGCAGCAGGTACGGTTCCATTGCCGCGCGCATCGCAGCGAAATCGGCAGGCGGTTCGTCGGCGAGGCAGACGAAGATCAGGCCCGCGAGGTTCTGCACGTGAATCGATTTCAAGCTGTGCTTGCAGCGGTCGAACTGCTCGCCATGTGCTCCGCAAACAGCAATTGGCCGGTGAGGTTGTAAGTCCAGCTGTGGTACGGGCACACGATATTGCCGACCGAACCCTTGTCTTCATTGCACAGGCGCGCGCCGCGATGGCGGCAGACGTTGTGGAACGCGCGGATCTTCATGTCGTCGTCGCGCACGATCAGGATCGAATCGTGACCGAGCTCGACCGTCACGTAGTCGCCCGGCTCCGGAACGTCCGGCTCGATGGCGACGTGAATCCAGTGCTTGCGAAAGATCGCTTCCATGTCGAGCGCGAAAATCTCGTCGCTCGTATAAAACGGCGCTTCGAGGCTGTAACCCTTTTTGCGCCGATCGACCAGCGCGCGAATGTCTGCCGATACTTTCATATCGTTGGCTCCGGATTCGTTACGTCTCTGTGCTTGAGTGCCTGGCTGAACGCAGGCACGTCAGTAATCGATGAGTTGGTGCTCGCGCAAATACGCGAGGATCACTTGTGCTTTTTCGACCGAACTTCCGTCAATTACGACGCTGCCGCCGCGGCTTTCGGTTGTCGTCGCCGAGAGCATCCGGGCATGCCCGGAGCGCTTTTCGGCGGCGGCGAGCTTCACAGGCTTGCGCTCGATCGGTCCCACCTTCCATGCGCCGGCGTCGGTGTCCGCGCCGGGCACGACACGCACCGGCCGGACCGCGCCGGCGCGCAGCCTTGCATACGCGTAGCGCGGCTGTGCGTTGGCGAGCGGATGCACGGCGACGACGGCCGGCAGCTGCGCGTCGACGCGCCGTCGCAATCCCTTCGGCAAAAACTGCCGGATCGTTGCGCGACCGTTGTCGACCGATACGTCGACGGCCGCGCCGACAAGCGGATAGCCGAGCGCTGCGGCAACACAGTACGGAAGCATGCCGGTGTCGTACGCGCCCTCAGCGCGCGTGCCGGTCAGCACGAGGTCGCAGCCCTCCAGGCGCGCCGCGAGCGCGCTCGCGGCGTCGCCGTCGCGATAGGTCAGCACCTCGACCTCGCGTGCGCCGAGCGCCAGGTATTCGGCGAGCGCGGGTGTGATCGGGTCGCCCGCATGGAGCACGTCGAGTTGCGCTTGATGGCGCTCGGCCAGCGCGCGGCCGATCTCGAGCGCGATCGCGTCGTTGCGGCTGTAGCGCGATTCGCCGCTGACCGGATGGCGGCCGACGGACACCAGCACCGCGATGCGTCTCAACAGTCGAGGGGCATTCATGCTGCGACTCCTGCCAGTTTCGGTTCGCCGGCCACGGCCGGCGTTTGTCCACGCGCTGCGCGCGCGGCCTGCACTTGCTCGATCAACGCGGCAATCGTCGCCTGCGCGTCGCCGACCACCGTCAGGTTCGCGCGCTTCGCGATCGGCGCGCTGCCGTCGAGGTTCACGGCGATCACGTGCCGGCAGTCTTTGATGCCCTGCAAGTGCTGCACCGCGCCGGAAATGCCGAACGCGATGTAGACGCTTGCCTCAACCGTCTTGCCGGTCGCGCCGACCTGCTTGTCGCGCGCGAAGTGGCCGTTGTCGACTGCGACGCGGCTCGCGCCGATCGCCGCGCCGAACGCACCGGCTAAATGCTGGAACGCCGCGATGTCGGTTACGCCGTTGCCGGCCGACACGATGAAATCTGCTTCCTCGAGCGCGACCTGCGCGGCGTCGATTTCCTCGAGGCCGAGGTCGCGGCAGGGCTGCGCGGCTTGATCCGCCGGTCGAACGAAATCGCCCGACAGACGCTCGCCCGAGCCGACGAAGGGCAGCTTCGCCTCGACCGCGTTTTGCGCGAGCAGGATCACTTCGGGCAGCGCGCGCGTCGCGAACGCGCGTTTCGCTTGCGCATACGCGCCGACGTGGTGCGCATCGATCTCGACGACGTGCGTCGCGACGCTCGCCCCGGCGGCGGCCGCGTAACGGCGGCCGAGATCGCCATCGCCGGTCGCGTTGTCCGGCACGAACACGTGCTTCGGCGACAGCGCCGCGGCACATGTCTGCAATGCCTGCAATTCGCGCTCCGGTGCGAAGGTGCGCCGGTCGAAGCCGGGCAGCTCGATCAGCTTGTCGACACCCAACGACGCCACGTCGTCCTTCAGTTCACCGAACACCAGCAACGCGACTTCGGTATGCGCGTCGGCAAGCAGTGCCGCGGCGGCGAGCGCCTGACGTGCGTGGTCGTCAAGCGCGCCGCGCTCGCTGTGCGCGACGACGAGATGGCGGCGCGACACGTCGCGCAGCGCGCGCACGGGCTTCGCTTGCTGAGCGCCGCCGTGCGCATGGCCGGCCCATTGGGCCGCGCTGGCGTCGGCACTGCCTTCTTCGCCCAGCGTAATGCGCTTGAGCCCAGCCGGCGTGACGACGAACGGCCGGCGCGGATCGATTCTCTTGATCGTATTCATCGATTCACTCCAGCGAGGCGGCGACGAGTTCGGCTACATCGAGCACATCGGGGCGCGGCCCCACGACGCCCTCGAGCATCGCCGTGCAATTCGGGCATCCGACCGCGACGACTTCCGCGCCGATCGCACGCGCATCGGCGATGCGGATGTCGGGAATCCGCTGCTTGCCGGGGATATCGGTCAAAGGCGCGCCGCCGCCACCGCCGCAGCAGCGTCCGCGCATGCCGTTGCGCTCCATTTCGACTACCTGGATGCCGATCGTTTTCAGCAGCTTGCGCGGCGCTTCGGTCTCGCCGTTGTAGCGGCCGAGGTAACACGGATCGTGATAGGTGGTGCGCTTCTCGCGCAGCGCTTCGACTGCCTTCGGCGCGATGCGGCCGCTCGATGCGAGTTCCGCGAGGAACGTCGTGTGATGCAGCACGTCATAGCGTGCGCCCAACGCACGGTACTCGTTACGCAGGCTGTGCATCACGTGCGGGTCGGCGGTCACGATGCGCTTGAAATTCAGCGTCGACAGCGTGCTCATCAGTTGCTTGGCCATACGCTGGAACGTGGCTTCGTCGCCGAGACGCCGCGCGACATCGCCCGTATCGGTTTCGATGCCGCCAAGCACCGCGTAATCGACGCCCGCGCGGTTCAACACTTTGACGAGCGCGCGCAGCGTGCGCTGGTAGCGCATGTCGAACGCGCCCTCGCCCGCGACGATCAGCACGTCGACCGCCTTGCCCGGCTGCGCGACCGGCGCGTCCAGGTCGACCGACCAGTCGTAGCGCGCGGCTTTATCGTAGCCGCCCGCTGTGCCCGTCTCGCGCAGGTTGGCGAGCACCTCCGGGCCCTTGCCCGGCACTTCGCCGTGCACGAGCGTCTGGTTGCGGCGCATGTCGACGATCGCATCCACGTGCTCGATCAGCATCGGGCACTCCTGGACGCACGCGCGGCATGTCGTGCACGACCAGAGCGTCTGCGCCTCGATCAGACCCGATACGATCGGGCCGTTCGGCGCGCCGCCATGCTGGCCTTCCGCGATGCCTGGCGTCGGGCTGCCCGCATAAGCGGCATCGGTGCCGCCCGCCAGCCCGACAACGAGATCCTGAATCAGCTTCTTCGGATTGAGCGGCTGACCGGACGCGAACGCCGGGCATGCCGCCTCGCACTTGCCGCATTGCACGCACGCATCGAAACTCAGCAACTGGTTCCAGCGGAACTCGACGGGCTTTGCCACGCCGTATTCCTGGTGCTCAATGTCGGGCAGCTTCAGCGCCGTCGGCGGCGTGGCCGTGCCGTTGCCGGTGAACGATTCGCGCGTGGCCGCAAAACGCTCCTGGCGCGGGTGGAAGGCGAGATGCAGCAGGCCGGCCAATGCGTGTTTCATCGGGCCGCCCTTCGCGGCGCCGAACGTCATCGCGAAGGCGCCGATGCCGATCAGTACCGCGCAGCTCACCGCGAACGCCTTCGACATCGCGGAAGCCGGCACGACGATGAACAGCAGGAGCCCGAGCGCAAACGAGCCGAGCAGCCACGGCAGCGTATTCCAGGGGCCCTTCGACAGCCGCGTCGGCACATCCTTCGCATGACGGCGGCGCCACACGAACACTGCACCGACCAGCATCGCGAGCGCCGCGAGGAAGATCAGCTTGTCGAGCCACGGCGAATAGATCGCCAGCCCGTAGTTGACGAACACGAGCGCGAACGCGGCGATCGCGCCGCCGGCGGTCGCGACGTGTGTCTTCGCGATGTACGGATCGCGCGCCACCACATGGTGCAGATCGACGAAATAGCGCTTCGGAATCGCGAACAGGTTTGCGACGCCGAATGAGCCGGGCGCGGTGGCGCGCCCGAGACGCCAATACGCTGAGCGCTTCGCGAGCGCGAACGCAAGCCCCGCCACCGACAACCACAGCAACGCGGTAATGAGCAACGCCGGGCTCATGATCAAAAGTCCTTGCAAAGGCGCAGCGCGTCGTAGATCGCGCCGTGGATGTTGTGCATCGAAATGCAATCGCCGACGCGAAACAGCAGGAAGCGGCCGTCGCCCAGCGTCTCGGCGAGCGATGGCTGCGGCTCGGCCGCAAAGAGCTTGTGCACGTCGACCTGTCCGCGGTTCACGGACTCGGGCTTGAGCTTCCAATAGAGGGCGTCGTTGGGCGTGACGCCGTTTTCGATCACGACCTGATCGACCGCGCGCTCTTCCTGCTCCTCGGTGTATTCGTTGCGCAGCACGGCGATCTTCTTGCCGTCCTCTTCATACACGCTATCGAGCCAGTAGTTCGGCGTATGGATCACGCCCTGCGCATACAGGCGGCGATAGAAGATCGGGAACGTGGTGCCGCCGACGTCGTCGGCCACCTTGACGTCAGGCGTCACGATCTCGACTTTCGAGCCGCGGCTCGAGATGAAATCGGCGACGCCGGCGCCCGCATGCGTGCTCACGCCGTCGTAGACGAGCACGTTTTGTTTCGGCTCGACCCGCCCCGCGAGAATGTCCCATGAGCTGACCGCGAGCCCCTCCTCGACGCCCCACGCCGGCACCTGGTTCGTGAAGCTCGAACCGCCCGTCGCCAGCACGATGATGTCCGGCTTCTCCGCAAGAATCATCTTTTCGTCGGCCGCGACGCCGAGGCGCCGGTCGACGCCGATGCGCTTCGTCTCCATGTCGAACCAGCGCACGATGCCGGCCATCTGCTCGCGCTGCGGCGCTTTCGCGGCCAAGAGGATCTGCCCGCCGACTTCGTTCTGCTTTTCGAACAGCACGACGTCGTGCCCGCGCAAACGCGCGACGCGCGCGGCTTCGAGCCCTGCCGGCCCCGCACCGACCACCACCACTTTGCGCTTCGGCCCGCGCGACTTCTCGACCACGTGCGGCATTGTCGCTTCACGCGAGGTCGCCGCGTTTTGCACGCACAGCACGTCGAGGCCGTTGTATTGGCGGTCGATGCAATAGTTCGCGCCGACGCACTGCTTGATTTCGTCTTCGCGTCCGTCGCGGATCTTGATGACCATGTGCGGATCGGCGATCTGGGCGCGCGTCATGCCGACGAGATCGACCATGCCGCTCGCGAGCAGGCGCTCGGCCTGGCCCGCGTCGCGGATGCTCTGCGCATGCATCACCGGAATCTTCACCACCGACTTGATGCCCGCCGCGAGATGCACGAACGGCTCCGGCGGCAGCGCCATCGGTGGCATGCAGTTGGCGAGCGTGTTGTGCGTATCGGCGCCTGAGCCGATCACGCCGAGATAGTCGATGAGCCCCGTTTCGGACATCGCTTGCGCGATCTCTTTCAGTTGCTCGTGATCGAGTCCGTCTTCGTGGAATTCGTCGCCGCACATGCGCAGGCCGACGCAGAAATCCTTTCCGACCGCCTCGCGCACGGCCGTCAGCACTTCGATCCCGAAGCGCAGGCGGTTCTGCAGGCTGCCGCCCCACTCGTCCGTGCGAAAGTTCGTGCGCGGGCTCCAGAACTGATCGATCAAATGCTGGTGGGCGGCCGAGATTTCGATGCCGTCCATCCCCGCGTCCTTCACGCGCTTCGCCGCCGCCGCGAAATCGGAGATGATGCGGCGGACTTCCTCGACCTCGATGATCTTCGCGTTACCGCGGTGTACAGGCTCACGCACGCCCGAGGGCGACATCAGATGCGGCCAGTGCTCGCCATGGAACGCCGAGCGGCGTCCCATATGCGTCGCCTGGATCATGATCTTCGCGCCGTGCCGGTGCATCGCTTCGGCCAGCCGGGAGAGTGGCTCGACGATGCGATCGGTTGCGAGATTCACCGATTTCCACCATCCCTGCGGACTGTCGATCGAGACCAGGCTCGACCCGCCGCACACGGCAAGGCCCACGCCGCCCTTCGCCTTCTCCTCGTAGTAGCGGATATAGCGATCGCCAGGCAGGCCGCCGGGCTCCGCGTACACCTCGGCGTGCGCGGTGCTGACAATACGGTTGCGCAGCGTGAGCTGGTTCAGCGTCAGGGGTTTGAACAGGTGGGGATAGCGCATTTCAAGCGACCTCGAACGTAGTGCTCTATTGCTGTGTTATTGAACGAGCGGCGAAACTTCAAACACGCAATGGTCATGGCCTTCGGCCGCGCATTGCACCTCTTTCGATTGCGAGCGCGGCGCATGCTTGCCTTGCTCGCTCGTATCGTTCACCCAGTCCATCGCGCCCGCGAACCAGCCGGCGAACATGTAGCAGAGCTTGCCCTCCTTGCCCGGCTGCTGGAGCACGAAGGACGAATGGCGCAGCTCGATGCGTGCGTGAGCGCTTGCCGGATCGGCCTCGACGATCTTGAAGAGACCCCAGCCGCGTTGCGACAAACGCTTCAAGTAGTGCTCGAAAACCGCCATGCCGCTGAGGCCGTGCTGCTTCGCTTCCTTATCGCACCAGTGGTACGCGGACTTGTAGCCGGCCTTGTAGAGAATCTCGGCATATGCATCGCGGCCAAGCGCTTCCTCGACTGCCGTATGGTTGTTGGTGAAGAAATGACGCGGGACGTACAGCATCGGCAGCGCGTCGGTGGTCCAGACGCCGGTGTTGGGATCGACGTCGATCGGCAGTTGGGGTTGCATTGTGGTGTCTCCGTAAGCGATGGGGCGCATGCGTATCGCTATTTTTGCGTATGTGGATGAAGCGAGGCTGAAGCGCTAGGCGCCCCACACGCCCTTGAAAACACGCACCCAGTTTTCGCCCATGATCTTGCGGATGCGGGTCTCGCTCCAGCCCGCGCGCTCCATCGCCGCGGTCAGGTTCGGAAACTCGCCGATCGTGCGGATCCCTTCGGGGTTCACGACCTTGCCGAAGTTCGTGAGGCGCCGATAGCGGCCCTTGTCGTGCGTCAGCATGTCGAAGAAGTCCGTGCTGTAGCCCTGCGTGAAATCGGTGCCGATGTCGACCGCATCTTCGCCGATCAGATTGACCACGTAGCCGATCGCTTCGATGTAGTCGTCGATGGTGGCGTCGATGCCGCGCTTGAGGAACGGCGCGAACATCGTCACGCCGACAAAGCCGCCGGCGTCGGCGATCTCTTTCAATTGCTCGTCGCTCTTGTTGCGCGGATGCTCCTTGAGCCCCGACGGCAGACAGTGCGAATAGCACACCGGCTTCTTCGAAAACGCGATCGCTTCCGACGACGTCTTCGCGCCGACATGCGACAGATCGACCATGATCCCGACGCGATTCATCTCCGTGATGACCTCGCGCCCGAAGTCCGACAGCCCGCCGTCACGCTCGTAGCAGCCGGTGCCGACGAGGTTCTGCGTGTTGTAGCAAAGCTGCACCACGCGCACGCCCATGTCGGCAAACGCTTCGATATAGCCGAGGTTGTCCTCGAACGCATGCGCGTTCTGAAAGCCGAAGATGACGCCGGTCTTGTTTTCCCGCTTCGCGCGCAGGATGTCGTCGGTCGAGCGCACGAGCGTGAGCAGCTCGCTGTTCTCGCGGATCTGCTTCTTCATCAGCGCGATGTTGTCGACCGTCTTCGTGAAGCTCTCCCAGACCGACACCGTGCAGTTCGCGGCTGTGATGCCGCCCTTTCTCATGTCTTCGAATACCGAGCGGTCGAACTTCGAGATGTTCAGGCCGTCGATGATGATGCTGTTCTCGTGCAGCGTACTCATGAAGTGCTCCAGGCTTGTCGGGTCGGTCGGATCAGTAGATCGGGAAGCGTTCGCACAGCGCGAAGATCTCGCGGCGCACGCGCTGCTCGGTGGCGTGGTCGCCTTCCGGATTCGCGCGCAGTGCGTCGAACACGTCGAGGATGAGGCGGCCGATCTCGCGGAACTCAGCGACGCCGAAGCCGCGCGTCGTGCCGGCCGGCGTGCCGAGACGAATGCCCGACGTGATCGTCGGCTTCTCGGTGTCGAACGGGATGCCGTTTTTGTTGCAGGTGATGCCCGCCCGTTCGAGCGCCTGCTCGACTTGCGTGCCCTTGAGCCCCTTCGGGCGCAAGTCGACAAGCAACAGGTGATTGTCAGTGCCGCCCGTCACGAGATCGACGCCGCCCTCCTCCAGTACTTCGCCGAGCGCCTGCGCGTTCGCGAGCACGCTGTCGATATAAGTTTTGAAGCCCGGCTGCAGCGCTTCGCCGAACGCGACCGCCTTGCCCGCGATCACGTGCATCAGCGGCCCGCCTTGCAGCCCGGGGAACACGGCCGAGTTGATCTTCTTCGCGATCTCCTCGTCATTCGTCAGAACAAACCCGCCGCGCGGGCCGCGCAGCGTCTTGTGCGTAGTCGACGTGACGACGTGCGCATGGCCGAGCGGATTCGGATGACGTCCCGCCGCGATGACGCCGGCGATGTGCGCCATGTCGACCATCAGCTTCGCGCCGACGCCGTCGGCGATCGCGCGGAAGCGCGCGAAATCGAGCACGCGCGGATAGGCGGAGAAGCCCGCGATGATGAGACTCGGCTTGTGCTGCTGCGCGAGCTCCTCGACCTCGCCGTAGTCGATCAACATCGTGTCGCGGTTCACGCCGTACTGCACCGCGTTGAACCACTTGCCCGAGAGCGCCGGCTTCGCGCCATGCGTGAGGTGCCCGCCTGCGTCGAGCGACATGCCGAGCACCGTATCGCCAGGCTTTGTCAGCGCGAGCATCACCGCGCCGTTGGCCTGTGCGCCCGAGTGCGGCTGCACGTTCGCGTAGCCCGCGTTAAAGATTTGCTTCACGCGCTCGATCGCGAGCGCTTCGACTTCGTCGACGAATTCGCAACCGCCGTAGTAACGCTTGCCCGGATACCCCTCGGCGTACTTGTTGGTCAGCACGGAGCCTTGCGCTTCGAGCACCGCGCGCGACACGATGTTTTCCGACGCGATCAGCTCGACCTGCGACTGCTGCCGCTCGAGCTCTTTGAGGATGGCGTTCTGAACCGACCCGTCGCGATGGGACAAAGACTGCGAGAAGAAGGACTGGCTGTTCGACATGGAGCGTCCGTGACAGTGAGAGTGGGCGAAGGGCAACGCGAGGACCCCGCGATTTCCGGCATTCCAGCGGAGTCACGCTATGGCTGCCGACGGCACTATTCTTGTCGTTCGGATTTGCTGTCGTGATGCGAATTTAGACGTGTTCTTTACCTTTTCCGCCATTCGCGTCCATTTACCACTAATCGTCAGCGCAAAGCGCCCATGCGACGCGCCAACGCCGTCAAAGGATCGCCTCGTCCCGCAGACGGAACTGCGCAACCGCATCGTTGAACCGCGCGCTCTGCTCTTCGAGCGACAGCGCGACGGCCGACGCCTCCTCGACGCGGCGCGTTGAAGCGCCGATCAGCTCCTTGATCTCTTTGGCAGCCGACGCGCTGCGCGCGCATCGACGTGGCAAATTGCGACCTACGTATGCGCGGCCTAGGGTTTTGTCGCATGGCACGTTTCTTCTGCTCGCTCCCAAAATACGGTGCGGCATTCCAGCCACCCTAACCGACACCGATCAAGCTCAAGGAACGGTCCATATGTCCCCCGACCGTGCAGCGAAGTTCGCACACTTCGCCTTCATGCCACTGCCTAACTTCACCATGATCGCGTTCGTGAGCGCGATCGAAGTGCTGCGCATGGCCAACTACTTGAGCGGCGAGCCGCTCTACCGATGGTCGATCGTCAGCCCGGAAGGCGGCCCGGTGACGGCAAGCAACGGGCTCGATATCAACACCGGCCCGGTGGAATGCGTCGGGCAACCGGACATCGTGTTCGTCTGCGGCGGCGTCGACGTGCAGAACGTCACGACGGCCGCGCATCTGTCGGCGTTGCGGCGCTTTGCCCGCATGGGTGTCGCGCTCGGCAGCCTCTGCACGGGCACCTATGCGCTCGCGAAGTCCGGCCTGCTCGCCGGCTACGCCTGCGCCATCCACTGGGAAAACATGTCGGCGCTCAAGCAGTCGTTTCCCGACACGCGCTTCTTGAAGGAGCTGTTCGTCATCGATCGCGACCGCATCACCTGCACGGGCGGAGTCGCACCGCTCGACATGATGCTGCATCTGATTACTGCACGCGTCGGTACCGCACGCGTCATGCAGATCGCCGAGCAGTTCATCGTCGAGCATGTTCGCGACAACAATGCGCAGCAGCGAATCCCCCTCATTGCACGGCTGGGTTCCGCTAACAAGTCGCTGTTCGAAGTCATGGCGCTGATGGAAAACAACATCGAGGAACCGCTCTCGCGCGATGAGTTGGCGCGTCTTGCCAACATGTCGCAGCGACAATTGCAAAGGCTGTTTCATGAGCATCTCGGGATGACGCCCACGCATTACTACCTGACGCTTCGGCTGCGTCGCGCGCGTGAACTGCTGTTGCAGACCGATATGTCGATCATGGACATCACGATGGCGTGCGGTTTCCAATCGGCGTGCCACTTCAGCAAGAGTTACCGTGAGACGTTCGGCGTGCCACCCACGCGCGAACGCCGCAAGCAGCTCGCGCCACTGGCGGCCCACGCTTGAGCCGCCCGCTCCCGGCTCACGACGTCTGCCAGCCATTGAGTAGGGGGCGGGGTCACCCCCGTCGCCCTCTCACACCACCGTACGTGCGGTTCCGCATACGGCGGTTCATTAAACACGCTGGAAGCGCCGCTGAGTCTCCAGCAACGAAACCAACCCTAGTACGTCAAAGAAGCTCTTCGGATAAGCCGTGTTCATGTGGCTCGCGCCGGCGTTCCACCAGGGGCCCCGTCCGTTGCTTGCCGATTTCCATGCACGCGTCTTATCCAGGCCTCGCGCTTGTAGTCGCCTGTTACGGGTAGCCGGGCGTTTCCATTGCCGCCACAGCAGGCAGCGCAGTTTGCGCCGTATCCACCCGTCCAGCTCCTCCAGCACACCTTTTACCTCAGTCAGACGGAAGTATGAGGCCTAGCCACGTAGCACCGGGTTGAGTGCCGCGATCGTGACGGCGAGGTTGCGCGAGGCATTCCCCACCACGATCTCACGCACCCGGTCCCGCAGTCGCTTCAGACTGCTGTCGGCCACCTTCAGGCGCGCCTGCTTGTGCCATGTGGCGCTGTAGCCCAGAAACTTCCGCTGCCAGGGCCGCGCAACGGCGCTTTTATCCCGGTTAACCTGGAGTTTCAGTTTCTTCTCCAGATATTCGGTGATCGCCACCATCGCGCGCTGTCCTGCCGTTTGGCTTTTGACGTAGATGTTGCAATCATCGGCGTACCGGCAGAACCGATGTCCCCGACGCTCCAGTTCGCGGTCCAGATCCGTCAGCAGGATATTTGACAACAGCGGTGACGACGGTCAACGCGAACTGCACATGTGCTCAACGAGCATTTGGGTTGGGCTGAGATCCGCCATCCGTTTCATCCCCTCAGAGGTCAACGCTTTCCCGTACTGAAGACGCGCCGCTTCGCCGGTATCGACACGCTGCTCCTCGGCCATGACGAACGCGGTAGCTTTAGCATTTCGCGCGAATGGACCGACTGGGGTGCGCCATCCGCTCACGAGGACGCGAGCATCACTGCGTGCCGATTCGATCTCGGCATGTTGCTTGAACTGATCGCATTGGTCGATCAGCTTGCTCCTCCGAAGAAGTCTCGAACCAAAGAAGCTTGATCTATGCGATTCCCTATCCTACTATCAGACCAGTCTTCAACGTGGTCCGACAATGGAAGATATTCCATCATCCACTTTACGCAGACGCCGCGCGCAGTTGCTGAGGCAAATGCCGGCGTTGGAGACGCTTTTACGAGGCTCGCTCATCGAGCGGTACAAGCGCTGCGGCAAACCTGGTTGCAAGTGCGCCGACGGTCCCGGTCATGGACCCAAGTACTACCTGTCCGTGAGCTTTCCCGGCCGTCGGCCGCAAATGGACTACGTCCCGCAAGCCGAACTCGCCAACGTCATCGAATGCTTGGCGAACTATCACAGGGTCCGCGAGATCATCGAGGAGATCTGCGAGATCAATCGCGAACTATTGCGCCGCCGCGAGGCGCTCTGAGGGGCGCCAGTGAGCCAGTCGTCGCTGCCGCTCACCAACTTCATCGATCCGCAATCGGCCGGCGTACTCATCGCCAACATGCTCGAGGATTGGCTCATCGCCGAGCCCGCGCTGGAGATGACCGAGGAGGCATTCGATGAACACCAAGATCACCCCGCAGCATCAGAGCAAGCCAGCGTACATCTATATCCGCCAATCGACGCTGGCCCAGGTACGACATCATCAGGAGAGCACGGAGCGTCAATACGCGTTGCGCGACAAAGCTCTGGCACTGGGTTGGCCGGATACGGCGATCCGGATTCTGGACCGCGACCTCGGTCAGTCGGGGGCGCAGATGATGGGCCGCGAAGACTTCAAGACGTTGGTGGCGGATGTCTCGATGGGGCATGTGGGTGCAGTGTTTGCACTGGAAGTGTCGCGCCTGGCGCGCTCGAACCTCGACTGGCATCGCCTGCTCGAATTGTGTGCACTCACCCGAACTCTTGTGATCGACGCCGATGGCTGCTACGACCCGGGCGACTTCAACGACGGCCTCCTTCTTGGTCTCAAAGGAACGATGGCGCAGGCCGAACTGCACTTCTTGCGCGGCCGCCTCCAGGGCGGCAAGCTGAACAAGGCACAGAAGGGTGAGCTGCGCTTTCCGCTGCCTGTCGGATTGTGTTATGACAATGACGGCCGCATCGTCCTGGATCCCGATGACGAGGTACGCGGCGCCGTGCAACTCGCATTTCGTCTGTTTCAGGAGACCGGTAGCGCATACGCAGTCGTCAAGCGCTTTGCCGAGCAGGGCCTGCGCTTTCCAAAACGCGCCTATGGCGGTGCCTGGGCAGGTCGACTCATCTGGGGGCGCCTGAGTCACGAACGCATGCTCGGTTTGATCAGAAATCCTACCTATGCCGGCATTTATGTCTTTGGACGATACCAGTATCGTCAGCACATCACGCCGCAGGGAGAAGTTCATAAGCACATGCAGCCGGTGCCCAAGGCAGAGTGGCGTGTTCATCTGCCGGGCCATCATGAAGGATATATCAACCCGGAGGAATTTGAGCGCAATCAGGAACGCCTGGCGCGCAACCGGACCAACGGCGAAGGTACCGTGCTTAGTGGTGCGGCACGTGAAGGATCGGCGCTTCTTCAGGGACTGCTGATATGCGGTTGCTGTGGCCGGGCTCTGACCGTTCGCTACCAGGGTAATGGCGGCTATTATTCATTGTACTTATGCGGTGCTCGCCGCCGAGAGGGTTTGGCGACCACCGATTGCATGAGCATGCGCAGCGAACTACTTGACAGCGCAATTGGCGAGGCTGTGCTCACCGCTTTGCAGCCAGCCGAACTCGAGCTCGCCGTGATCGCCTTGACCGAACTCGAGCAACGCGATAATGCCATCATGCGTCAGTGGAACATGCGAATTGAACGCGCCGAGTATGAGATCGCGCTCGCTGAACGTCGCTATCAGGAATGCGATCCAGCTAATCGCCTGGTAGCGGCTACTCTCGAACGGCGCTGGAATGACGCAATGCTTCGCCTTGATGAGATCAAGGCGCAAGCGGCTCAACTCCAGAGCCAGAAAGCGCGCGTCGCCACGTCCGAACAGAAGGCGCAAGTCATCGCGCTGGCGCGCAATCTGCCGCGCCTCTGGCGTGCACCGACGACCTCGGCGAAGGATCGCAAGCGCATGTTGCGATTGCTCATCCGGGACATCACGGTCGAGAAACTACCCCCCGTGCGGCAAGCCGTGCTGCATATCCGCTGGCAGGGTGGCGCGTGTACCGATATCACCGTGGACTTACCCAAGCCAGTTGCAGAAGCGGTGCGCTACCCCACCGCGACCGTCGACCACGTCCGCAAACTGTCGCAACATCTGTCCGACCGGCAAATCCTTGCGCATCTCAATCAGGAAGGCATGCGCAGTGCGACTGGCAAATCATTCACGCTCTCCATGGTTAAATGGATCCGCTACCGTTACGGGATTGCGGCAACCAGCCCCAAGCGGCCCGACGAGATTACAGTACAGCAACTCGCTCATCGACTGGGCGCCAGCAAACACGTCGTGTATTACTGGATCGAGCGCCAGCTGGTCCGGGCCCGCAAGTTCGAAGGGCGAGGCCCGTGGTGGATCACGCTGGATCCCGCCAAGGAACAGGAACTGCGGAATTGGTTACGCACTTCGGGACATCTGCAACAGCAGCATTCCAACACTCAACTGTGAGAGGTGCATTATGAAATCACCGTCGGAATACCCAGTGTGCGCACCCCGCCGTCAGGCTTGGGTATCTCCACCTTGCGTATCGCCGCCGGCATGTGGGGCCAGCAGCAGACGTCGTGGCTGCATCAAGGCCGGATATAGATCCGCAGCCCATCCTGTCTATCGGAACACACGAGAAACTAGCGCAAACGGGACGCGTTCATATAGATTACCCCACCACGCGCTACGCCTTCGACGGCGTCGTCAACAACGTGGGACTCGTCCGACCTCAGGTCCTCGGTGAAATCCAGCTCGACGACCTGGACGATGTGTTCGCGCTCAACCTGCACCCGGCCGTGCAGGCCGTGCAGGCCCTGTTGCCGGGCATGCACGCTCGCGGCTGGGGCCGGGTCGTCAACGTTTCCAGCCTGACAGTCCTCGGCATCACACACCGGACCGCGTACGCCGCCGCGAAAGCCGCGCTGGTCAGCGTCGCGCGCTCGTGGGCGCTCGAGCTGGCGAAAACCGGCATTACCGTCAACGCCGTCGCGCCCGGCCCGACGGAGACGGAACTGTTCCGCAAAAACAGTCCTCCCGGCAGCGAAGGGGAGCAACGCTACCTGTCGGCAGTGCCGATGGGCCGGTTCGGCAAGCCCGACGAAATCGCCGCGGCGATCGCGTTCCTGTTGTCGGACGATGCCGGTTTCATCACCGGACAGACGCTGTATGTCGACGGCGGCGCCTCCATCGGCAAGGCGCAGATCTGACCGCATTCCGGCCTAGAATGACTTCTATTGCCCCCTGCCATCCGTCAGGGACCACATTCAGTAAGAACGCTATAGCGGCACGGCGGCTAGGATTCATGGAACGGCACCGCCCGCGCCTAGCCGGAGCCCTCTACCGCGCGAGCGGTGTCCTTCCTCGACCCGCTACTGCCGTTCGGGCAAAATCTGTGAACGGCTCAAGTTCAACTCAATCCAGACCAACGAGCGTCACGCATGCATCGACCCGCTATTGCATCTCGCCGACGTCTGAGCGGCGCCGCCATGGCCATTTCCGGGCTCCTTTTCGTTCTTTACCCGGCGATCCGCCCTTTCTCCGACGAGCGCTCCCTGCGGGGTGCTGCCGCGTTCGCGAGCGGCCAGTGGTTGATCGCGCACATGTTGGCCATGGTGGCTTTTACGTTGCTTCCATTGGGGCTGCTCGAGCTTCACAGGTCACTACAACGGACGGCGGCAGAACGCGGCGCGTACTGGGCGGTCGTGCTGAGCCTGCTTGGGACAGGACTGACCTTGCCGTTCTACGGCGGGGAAGCCTACGGTCTTCACGCGATCGGACAGCAGGCCGTCATCCAACAGAGTGTTGCGGTGCTGAGTCTCGCCACCGATGTTCGTTCCGGCCCCGGCCTCGCCATGTTTCTTATTGGGTTGCTGTTGCTCGCTGTCGCGGCGATCATCGCCGCAACTACGATCTGGCATTCGGTCATTTATCCGCGATGGAGTGGCGTACCCCTGGCCTTAGGCCTCGCGCTCTACATCCCGCAGTTCTTCGGAACGCAGCCGCTGCGCGTCGCCCACGGGCTGCTTGTCGCCATCGGATGCTGGTGGATTGCCGCAGGGATATGGAGCCGCGGCACAACACAATGCTCGCTGGCTACGCAATTCAATCCTGGAGCGCATTTGTGTCGCCGGGAGGCAAGCGAACCATGATCGATCTCGACAAGCTGGGCAGGATACCGGTGTTTGCGGACCTTTCGCCGGAACGGCTGCAATGGCTGTGCGACAACCTGACGGAGTTCACTGTCGAGGCAGGCAGCGTACTCCTCGACGAAGGCGAGCTGAGCTCCAGTCTCTTCATTCTGCTCGAGGGAGAGCTCACGTTAACGCGACGAGCGGAGGGACACCTTCCGAGCGAGCGTTTTGTTGCGCCGGAGATCTTGGGCACGCCATGCCTGATTGCTTCGATTCCCTATCCGGCGACCGTCAGGGCCGCAACCCCTTGCCAGCTCGCCGAGCTTTCGGACGCCGCCTTCCGCGATCTGTTCATGTCGTGCGACCCTTTCAACCGCGCCATCACCCGCGTGATGACCGACTGGCTCACCACGCTCGAAGCGGCCGGACACAATCACGAGAAGCTGGACGCATTGGGCAAGCTCGCGGCCGGGCTCGCACACGAGCTGAACAATCCCGCTTCGGCCGTTGCGCGTGCGCTCGACCACCTGCTCGGCGAACTCGCAGCGCTTGAGAATTCAGCGTTGGCGCTAGGCTCGAGCGCGGTACCTCGCGATGCCGTGGATGCACTGAGAGCACTAGCCACGAACAAGACTTCGGAAACTGGCGCGAGCGGCGCGGATTCACTGCGGCAGAGCGAAGCGGAAGCACGCCTCTGCGACTGGCTCACTGCCCAGCGCGTGACCAAGCCGTGGCTGGCTGCTCCGTGTCTTGTCGCACATGGAATCACGTCCGACGCGCTCGGGCACGTGGCTGCCGGCCTGAACGCCGAACAGTTCGATGCAGGCGTCGGGTGGATCGCTCAGGTACTGGAGCTTCGCTCGGTACTGCGCGAGGCGATGCGCGGCGCGGAGCGGATCTCGGACATTGTGAAGGCGATGAAGGCGTACTCGTACATGGATCAGGGACCGCAGCAGGAGATCGATATTCACGACGGCATCGAGGATACGCTGACGGTGCTTGCGCATGAACTGAAGCAGACCGTCGTGATCATCCGCGACTACGACCGCAGCCTGCCGCGTCTGCAGGTATATGGCAGCGAACTCAATCAGGTGTGGACGAGGATCATCGCTAACGCGATCGAGGCGATGAACGGGCACGGCGACCTGACTATCCGCACGCGCCGCAATGCGGACTGCGCGATGGTCGAGATTACCGATACCGGGCCCGGTATTCCGCAAGCAGCTGTGCCACACCTGTTCGAGCCTTTTTTTACGTCGAAGCCGGTAAGCAAAGTGCAGGGGCAGGGCCTGGGACTTGGTCTGCACATCGCCTACCGTATCGTGGTCAATCGGCATGGCGGGACGATTCAGGCAAGCTCACGTCCTGGCGAAACGACCTTTCGGGTGACGCTCCCACTGGCAGGTGCGGGGACCGGTGTCGCTTGACCTGAGGGACACGTGGCCTGGCTTCTCTCGCAATCGCGATGGAAGCACGCCCGCTGTCCCGGATTCAGCCCGTCGTCCTGCGCTCAATGAATGGCGGCCAGCGGCAGACGCACCTGGAATATTGTTTCGCCCGCTCTTGAGACGATATTGATCGTGCCACCGTGGCGGTTGACGACAGTACGGTAAGCGATGTGCAAACCCAGGCCGCTTCCCTTGCCAGGTGGTTTGGTCGTAAAGAACGGATCGAATAGCTGTGCCTGGATCTCCTCCGGGATGCCGGGGCCGGTATCGGCGATCTCGACCGATGCCAAATCCCCTTCCCGGCGCGTGCGGATAGTGATCTCGCCTTCGCCCGACATCGCGTCAACCGCATTGTCGATCAGGTTGGTCCACACCTGGTTGAGTTCGCCACCGCACACCGGCACGCGCGGCAGCGTGCGATCGTAATCGCGCTTGACCGTGACCCCATGCTTGAGCTTGTACCGCATGATCGTCAGCGTGTCCTCGATGCCGTCGTGGATGTCGACCTCCTGCAGCGGCGCCTGGTCCATATACGAGTAGTCTTTCATGGCCTTCACCAGCTCGGAAATACGCGCGGCGCCGAGCCACGCCTCGTCTGTGAGGGCCCGCAGTTCCAGCCTGGCAGCCAGCCACCGGATGCCCGCGCCGAACTGCGCGGAGCTCACACGTGCGGCTACCGGAGCAAGATCGTCCAGCGAGATCCCGGCGGCCACCAGTTGCGGCGCGACAAGCCAGGGTTTTGCGGTGCCGCATCCAGCCAGCCAATCCGCCAGCGAGCCTTCCGCTTCGCTTTGCTGCACCGCGCTTTGATGGTTCGCTTGCACGGGTATCGCGCGGCTTGCCAGCTCGTTCAGCGTCCCCATGACATCGGCAGGCATCGCGCTTGAAACCAGTGCGTGGATGGCTTCGCCTGTGCCAGCGAGCGATGCGCGCAACTGGTCCGTCGCGCGCGCGACGGCGGCTGCGGGATTGTTCAGCTCATGTGCCAGTCCAGCGGACAGCCGGCCCAGTGCGGCCAGCTTCTCGCCAGTGAGAATGAACGTGTCGTAGGCGCTAATGCGCGCGAACATCGAACGATAGATGACCCTGCTGAAGGACTGGCATTCGCTTAGCAGCGTGCGAAACGCGTCGTCGGATAGCGCAACCAGACGGCAGTTCGTCGCAGCGGTGAAGGTCAACGGCACCGGCACCTCGGCGAGCAGCGCCGCTTCCGCGATGGAGGTCGGCGCGCTGCGCCGGTCGTCGAACATCTGCCGTCCACCGACGGCTTTTTCCGTCACCAGTTCGCCCTCGAGCAGTATGTATTGATGGGTGACGCGCTCGCCTTCCCGAATCAGCACGTCGCCTTTGTTCAGGCGACGCTCGCTCAGGTTTTCGCTCAGCCATTGCCTGCGCTCCTCGGACATACCCGCGAAGAGCGGCATCTCGAACAATGCGGTCAGGTCGCTCATAGATTCGCCAGGTACTGGTGGACAGAGTGCACCGCAATCGCGCCTTCTCCGACAGCCGCCGCGACGCGCTTGACCGAGTCGGCACGCACGTCGCCGGCCGCAAAGACACCCGGCACGCTGGTTTCCAGCAGGAACGGGTCGCGCCTGGGCAACCATCCGCCCTGCCCCCGGCCTGCCTTGACGACGGCGCGGCCGGTCAACAGAAAGCCATGCTCGTCGCGCTCGAGTACCCCACGCAGCCACTCCGTGCAGGGCGCGGCGCCGATGAAAACGAAAAGGCCAGTCGCGGGAACAGACTCTATTTGTCCGATCCGGACATCGCGCAGCGTGATTTCCGCAAGGTGCCCCTGACCGCTCACGCTTTCCACCACGGTATTGGGACGCAGATGGATGTTCTCCGTATCGTTGATCTGTGTGAGCAAATAATGCGACATATCGGGATTCAGGGAGCCGCCGCGGCACAGGATGGTCACCGAGCGCGCGTACTTCGACAGGAACATCGCACCCTGCCCAGCCGAATTAGCCGCGCCGACGACGTAAAGATCCTGATTGGCGCAGGCGACCGCGTCGACAAGCGAGGCGCCGTAATAAACGCCCGCACCCGTCAGTTCCTCGATACCGCGAGCCTCGAGCTTGCGATAAGACACGCCGCTCGCGACCATGAGCGCCAGGCAGCTGACTTCGGCTCCATCCGACAGCCTGATGAACTTGTACGGCTCGTCGATGCGCAGACCCACCGCCTGTTGCGTCAGGATCATTTCCGCGCCGAAACGCCTCGCCTGCATCAGCGCACGGCGCGACAGCTCCGCGCCGGTCACGCCGGCCGGAAAGCCGAGATAGTTGTCGATGTGGGAACTGGTGCCGGCCTGGCCGCCGGGCGCATCGCATTCGACGATCGCCACATGAAGTCCTTCAGAGGCGCCATATACGGCGGCAGCCAGCCCGGCCGGCCCGCCACCGACGATCACGAGGTCAAAAAACGGCGTGGTCGAACGCGTGCGCAAGCCCACTTGCTCGGCAATCTGACCGGTCGTGGGCCGACTCAAGACCGTGCCGTCCTCGAAGACCAGCACCGGCAGTTGCTGCTGCGCCGGGCTCAACGCGTTCAGCAGCGGGTCCGCCTCGTCGTGCCGCTCCACGTCCAGCCAGCGGTACGGAATGTGATTGCGCGCCATGAAGTCACGCAATTGATGCCCTTGCGGCGACCAGCGATGATCGAGCAGACGAATGCCCTGAAACGGAGGTAAATAGGAGGCCTGCCAGTCGGCGAGCAGATCGTCGAGCGCTGGATAGAAGTTTTGTTCCGGCGGATGCCAGGGTTTGCGCAGGTACTGGTCGAGGTGCACCGTATTGATCGCACGAATCGCGGCATCCGTATCCGCATAGGCGGTCAGGAGCACGCGCTTGGCGTCGGGAAACAGCTCGATGGCCTGCTCGAGAAACTCGATACCGCTCATCTGCGGCATGCGCTGGTCCGCGATGAAAAGCGCGACCGGGCGGTTTAGCCGGCGCAGTTCTTGCACGGCGTCGAGCGCCGCCCTGCCTGATTCGGTGCGCACGATCCGGTAATGCTCGCCGTACGCAACCTGCAGGTCACGGGCAACCGCACCGGACACGATGGGGTCGTCGTCGACTGCGAGGATGACGGGCTTATCCATGGGATGTCGAACTCTGCAAACACTCCCTGACATCTTCAAAACTGGCGCGGCGCTGCTCGGCGACAGGCCGAGGCCTGGACCGACGGGTTGAGAGCGCGCCTGAATCCATTTTAGGCGCTACCAAGTCCGTACTCCCCAGGGTGCCAACGCTACCGCGCCATGGCCGGCGCGGTGTCTTCGGCCACTGGCGCGGCCACCGACGCAACATCAGGCGCTGCGTGGGACAGTTTCATCATGCGCGGCTGGAGCAACAGCGCGACGAGCCCGCTCCAGCCGGTCTGATGCGAAGCGCCGACACCGCGTCCGTTGTCGCCGTGAAAGTACTCGTGGAACAGTACGAGATCCTGCGAACGCGGGTCGGCCTGCAGCATCGGATAGGCCGCCATCACGGGCCGCAGGCCTTGTGCATCTTTGAGAAAGAGCGTGGTGACGCGCCGTGCGAGGTCATCGGCAATCTCGCTCAGCGAAAACCTGTTGCCCGATCCCGTCGGATATTCGACGCGAAACCCATCACCGTAGTAACGATGGAACTCATACAGCGATTCGACCAGCAGGTAGTTGACCGGCATCCAGACCGGCCCGCGCCAGTTCGAATTGCCGCCGAACACGCGCGAGTCCGATTCAGCAGGCAGGTACTTGATGCAGAAGCTCACGCCGTCATGGTCGAAGACGTACGGTGCATCGCGATGCACACGGGACAGGGCCCGCACGCCGTGCTCGGAGAGAAACTCGTCTTCATCGAGCGCACGGCGCAGCAGCGCCGTCATCCGGTGTCCGCGCAACAACGACAGCAGCGTGGTGTTGCCTTTGCCGGGTTCGGTCCAGCGCGACACCAGCTTCGCCAGATTCGGCCGATGATCGAGAAACCATGCCAGCCGTTCGCGCAATCCGGGCAGATGACCGTACACGCGCTCTTCGAGCACGTGTACGGCGAACAGCGGAATCAGCCCGACGATCGAGCGAATGCGCATCGGCAGACGGGTACCGTCCGGAAGGTGCAGGACGTCGTAGAAGAATTCGTCGTGTCCGTCCCATAACCCTGTCCTGCAGCCTTCGCTGCAACTGACTGCTTCCGCGATATACAGAAAGTGCTCGAAGAACTTCACCGCGATTTCGACGTACGCGTTGTTCGTCATCGCCAGTTCGAGGCCGATCTGCATCAGGTCGAGCGCGTACGAGGCCATCCATGCCGTGCCGTCGGCCTGATCGATGCGGCCGCCGGTCGGCAGCGGCGAAGACCGGTCGAAGATGCCCACGTTGTCGAGTCCAAGAAAGCCGCCCTGAAAGATGTTGCGGTCATCGGCGTCCTTGCGGTTGACCCACCACGAGAAATTGAGCAGCAGCTTGTGGAACATGACTTCGAGAAACTCGTGATCGCCAACGCCCGTCACCTCGCGGTCGAGTTCGTACACACGCCATGTTGCCCACGCATGAACCGGCGGATTCGCATCGCCGAACGCCCACTCGTAGGCGGGCAATTGCCCGTTCGGATGCATATAGCGCTCCTTCACGAGCAGCAGCAATTGCTGCTTCGCGAAGTCGGGATCGATCATGGCGAACGCGACCGCATGAAACGCGAGGTCCCACGACGCGTACCATGGGTACTCCCACTTGTCGGGCATCGACACGATGTCGCCATTGCACATATGCCGCCAGTCCGCGTTGCGGCCGTGCCTCCGTGCTCTTGGCGGCTTCGGCTGGCCGGGGTCACCGTCGTGCCAGCGCGTCACGTCGAACTGGTAGTACTGCTTCGTCCACAGCATGCCGGCGAGCGCCTGACGCTGCACGAGCCGCGCATCGACGTCGGGGATGTCGTGCTGAAGCGCCGCATAGAATTCGTCGGCCTCCGCTTGCCGGCGCGCGAAGAGCTCGTTCATGTCGAGCGGCACGGCATCCGGAGCCGGTTCGGGACGCCAGCGCAGATACAGCACCGAGCGCTCATGAGGCGCGAACTGCAGGTACACATGCGCGGCGGCGCGGGTGCCCTGGTCGCGCCGGATGGCCTGCTCGTCGCCGTCAACGAGGTAGTCATTGAAGCCGTCCTTGAACGGCCCCGCTCCTTCGAAGCCGAAAAGGCGGCGCACATTCGTTTCGTTTTCGCAGAAGAGCCACTCGATCGGCTGTTGCGCCGACGCTGTCACGATCATCGTTCCCAGCGCGGGATTGTGCGCGACGACGCGCGCGCCTTCCTCTGCATTCGGCTCCAGCGTGAGCGACGGCTTGCCGCGCTTGCCCGACCACGCCCATCTGTTGCGCGCCCAGAATTGCGGCAACACATGAAGCGCCGCGCGCTGATCCGCGCGGTTTTCTACCGTAACGCACATCACGATATCGTCGGGTGTGTGCTTCGCATACTCGACGCAGACGTCGAAGTAGCGGTTATCGTCGAACACGCCCGTATCGAGGATTTCATATTCGGGCTGATCGGCGCCGCGCCGCAGATTTTCGTCGATCAGATGCTGGTACGGGTACGCGTCGTGAGGATACTTGTACAGCATCTTCATGTACGAATGCGTCGGCGTGCCGTCGAGATAGAAGTAAAGCTCCTTTACGTCCTCGCCGTGATTGCCTTCCTCATTCGTCAACCCGAAGAGCCGTTCCTTGATGATCGGATCGTGCCCGTTCCAGAGCGCGAGCGAGACGCACCAGTCGAGCGGGTCGTTGCCGAATCCGGCAATGCCGTCCTCACCCCAGCGGTACATGCGGCTGCGCGCATGATCGTGTGGAAAGTAGTCCCATGCGGTGCCATTTTCGCTGTAGTCTTCGCGAACAGTGCCCCATTGCCGCTCGCTCAGATAAGGTCCCCAGCGGCGCCATCGGTCGAGTTCCGGACCATGGAGCCGGGCCCCTTCCTTCGACTGGAGAAGATTGATTGCTCGTAGCGGCGGCATGGAACCTCCCGACCCGACATCGACCAGCCAACACATTCAATGCATGAACGTCTGTCCTTTTTCGACGAACGGCCCCATCGACCGTGGCCAGACGGTGCCTTAATGATAGGCGCCATCGTGCTGCGGCGGCGATCCACCGTACCGGCCGGCGTACCCCCTCGCTGTCTCCCGGTTATCCGGCGCAGCACGAGAGCTGCGTCACGTCCTGCTCGATCGGGTCGACGCCACCCGGCGCTCATCCGCGCCTTTGTGGCACGTCGCAGGCGTCGGTGGTGCATCGCCGGTGGGCGGGCGAGGTCAGATCCCAGATTGCGACGGCAAGCATCGATGCGAGGCCGGCATACAGCAGACCCGGCGCCCACGTCCGGCCGAGAAACACCACCGACGCCGCCAGCACGATCAGCGGGCCGATCATGCCCAGCGCGCTACGGTGCCATTGCCGATGGCTCAGGAAGCCCAGTGCATTCGCGACCAGCACCAGAAGCGCGGAAACCGGCAACACGATTTGCACCAGCAGACCTTCGTAACGGTTCAGAAAGCCCAGTCCAAGCGCGGCCCCCAAGCTGGCCAGCGCTGGGAAGCATCCCGCACAGCCCATCGCGGAAACGAGGCTGCCGAGCGCGCCGGTCTTGTCGGCGATGCGAGTCAATACGCTCATGGTGACGACTCCGGTTACGGGTTCAATGGATAGCGTAACCTTAGGTCCGTACCTCAGTACGGAGTCAAGCGGAATGAACAACCATCGCGAGAGCCTGACCATTGGCGCCTTCGCCAGAGCGGCGGGCGTCTGCGCGGCAGCGGCGGGTCAGCGAGAGCCTGGACCTCCCTGCTCTCCTTCCCTCGTCCCGTCGAAGACTGAAACGCACCTCCCTTCGCCGAAGCCTGCCGCGCCGGGCCTGATTAGGTGTAACGGGGGGGACCAAGCTGAGCGCGAATTTCTATCATAAGCCTGACAGTTATAAGGCCTAGCGTTTTCATACGGGAGCTGGGTAGTTCCCCGTGGGCGCGTAGTCGCATCAAGCTACATATAGCGCGACAGTTCCCATCTCGCTGCTTGTCGTCACCGCGTCAGGGTCATTTGGTATCTGATCATTGACACGGACTGCGATGTTTCCGAATAGCTCTGTGCATCTATATAACCCTGGCGCTTATGATAGAAATTCGCGCTCAGCTTGCTCCACCCCCATATGGGGTGCCGTCAAGATTCGGATTTTTTCGTACGCCAGGCGTCTTGGTGGGCGTTCCGAACGTCGCTGATCGACCCAACAGAGCCGTTCGTCACGACGCATTGTCTATGGCTGGCAGAGCGATGAGAGCGGCCATTTGAAGTTGTTCATCGCCTGTGGCCAGGCGTAACGGGTATTCCGGCCCGGTTATCGGTTGCTCATTATTCGTGAAAGGCCCACGACGAGTCGACGGTCACCGGAAGGATGAAGAACGCAGTTATAACCACACAGTAAATCGCGTTCCTATCGCGAGACTGCTCACCGTCAACCGCCAATTGTGCGCCAACGCAATTTCCTTACATATTGCCAATCCGAGGCCCGCCCCGTCGTGTCTTGCATTTGGCGCACGCCAGAATCGCTTGAACAGAAACGGAAGATGATCCTTCGGTATGCCACACCCTTCGTCACGAACCTCGATCGATGCCTCGTCGATCGTTAACGACACGATGCTGTTGGCGCGCGATGCATTGATCGCGTTTTCGACGATATTCTTGAGGAGGATGAACAGCGCGCCCTTGTCCGCCCAGATCGGCGGCGATGCACGACACTCCTCGATCCGCAGCGTCACCTGTTTTCCATCCGCCTTAGGGGCCAGATACGCGACGACATCCTGCATTACATCGATCGTGCGGACTTCGCCGAAGTCGAAATTCTGCGCCTCGCTGACTTCAGCAAGATGCAGGAGTTGTCGAACCTGTCGCGACATCAGGTCGATTTCACGAAACAGCAGGTCTTTCCGCGCGATCTCCGGCTGCAACTCGATCTGCCCGCGGATCAAGGTGAGCGGCGTTTGAAGTTCATGCGCGGCGGCCGCAAGAAATTGCTGTTGGACTACGAAACCATTCTCCAGTCGTTCAAGCGCCTCGTTGAAAGCGTTGATCAACGGCTTGATCTCACTCGGAATGCCACTGGCCAAAAGGCGCGTTTTTAGCCGGCGCGGGGTTATCCGCGTAGCCGCCTCTGACGCATCTCGCAACGGCTTGAGCACCCGGTAGATTGTAAGCGGCAGCACCAGGCCCGAAATAATGGCCACAACGAAGAAAATAACCTTGACCGTGGCCGGAATCGGCTTGACTTTTGAACTGACCAAGGCGTCCAGGAAACGTTCGCTGGTTGCGGTCTGCACATAGAACGCGGATTGTCCTCGCAGGACCCGCTGCGTCGCGACGAAGAACAGCTTTCCATCGATATTCACGTAGGATATCTTGCCGACGGCTCCAGCCAGATCGGCTGTCAGCCACGGACCGACTGTGTTTGCTCCCGTCGAGGCAAGCAGGACGTGACCTTGTCCATCCAGCACACGGTATTTGAGTTCGGTGGGCACGAGATTAAACAGCCACCCAACATCACGATCATGAAGGTCGACAGAATAGGGGCGATCCGCCTTGTTGAACCTGATTCCATCGATTACCCGATCGAGGTCCTCCGTCAATTCGTGGCGACCCAGCGTCTGCTGTGGATAGTGATCGAACACGTAGATAACCAGACCGGCAATCACCGTCAGGCTGACTGCAAGTGCGACGACGGTCGTCGCCCACAGCCGCGCCGACAGGCTTTGAATGTAGTGATCGAGCATGACGCCCCCACATTAGAACGGGTGTGGAATGCCTGAGCCGAGTAATAGATCGCTCATGGAACACCTCTCAAGTGCCTTCCGGCCGCCCCGAAAGCTGCCGCTGTTGCTCCGATACTTCCTCGAGAGCAAATCCCGCGCTGCGAACGTTCGTTAGGCGTGTCCTGGTGTTGATCGAAGCCAGTTTCTTACGCAACCGGTGCACGGTCACCTCCAGTGCATTCGGTGTTACGGCTTCGGCGAGACCCCAGGCGGCATGCTCAAGTGCAGCGTGCCGCACCGTTCGGCCGGCCGCTTCGATCAGGCAAAGCATGATCTGCAGTTCAGCGGGCGCGAGCAGGACCAACCGCGCGCCGCAGCGCATCTCACGTTGCTGGGGATCCACTTCAACGTCCGCGAATGACGCGACAAGCGTAGTTAGCACCACTGGCCGGCGCATCAGAGTGCGCACCCGCGCAACCAGCTCGCTCATCTCAAACGGCTTGGTCACGTAGTCGTCCGCGCCGCTTTCGAGCCCGTCGACACGATCGTGCAAAGCATCGCGGGCCGTTAGCATGAGGCACGGCGTCATTTGACCGGTCGCACGCAACGCGCGCAGGAAGCTCAGCCCATCGCCGTCCGGAAGGCTACGATCGATGATCAACACCGCGTAGTCGAACTGGCGCACACCGTAGGTTGCTCCAGAGATATTGTGAAACTGGTCGGTTTCGATTCCCACGCGCATGAGGGCCTGGCTCACCATGTCGGCGAGGCGTGCATGGTCTTCGACAATTGCAACTCGCGACATGACGCTGAACTCACTTGAATTGGTATATGTAGCCGATCCCGACCTCCGGGATGAACCGCTTACCGACAAGGGGACTGTCCGTGACACCGCCGCCAAAGTGCGACACACCAACGTCCAGCAGGAGGCGTTGGTGCTTCGTGAGGTTGTAATCGATACGCGTTCCCAACGAAGTCTTCCAGGTTGCCGTGCCGGTGTACGCCTGACGTCCGGGGCGCACCTCGGAGGGGCGCACGCCGTAATAGTAATCGACGTATTTGCCGCTCAACCAGTCCACGCCCAAATGCGGATTAATCGAGAAATCTCCAACATCAAATGACTTGCTGTAGTTCAGGCTGGCACGCTGCCCCTTGTTCCCGCCCACCAGATAGTCTCCCGAAAGCGTGCCGAATGCGGTATGTAAAGCAAGCGCAGGACCGTACCAGAACGCGCCATTTCGGTCTTCCATGCCATTCAGGATTGGAGCATCAGACTGCTTGTAACCATCGCCAAGCGAAAATTTTCCGCGCAGCGCAACGCTTACACCGCTCCAGTTCCCGATCTTCACGTCGATCGTAGTGCCGAAAACATGTACCCACTTATCGTCGAAGTAGACCAGCGGGAGCGGCTCGACTTTTGAGCCGTATCCCTTATACGGCGACTGCCCAATACCGACACCTGCACCAAGCCCCCAGTGGGTCACGTTCGTCGCATTGTTCAGGATCATAAGACCTGAACTCTCCGCGTCGATATGGTCAATGTCACCTCCTTCCGCCCGCGCTAGCCCGGAAGAGAGCGCGAACAAGGCAGCAGTCAGGAATATGCGGTGAACAGGCAAGGGATTTTTTTTCACGATCGCTTCCAGGAAGTCAGTGGACAAAGTGGAACCGACTTTATGGGAGCTCGACTTACCGGTTACTTACCGGTTCAAAAATTGATATCGCCGATGCACCTGCGCACGTCAGTGTCATAGACGTAGCGTTGCACTGGTCTTTTCCGTGCCTCCAGGACACGCGACGAACATTGCCGGAGCGCGCATGCGGTTTCGCAGCCCGGAAGTAAGTGTTTCGTATGTTGCGCGGATCCATCATGCATCCCACTACACGCCGGCGCCCCATCCGTGATCCGCAGGTCGCAGCGCTGCAGCCTCTCTTTCCTTGTTGAACACCAAGGCGGGCACCACATGGAAAACCCTTTAGTGACCGCTAATCGGAATCGACCATCTAGTTGCAGTCATACCCTCCAGTGAGCCACGAATGGCATCAGCGACCGGAACGGATGCAGCGAGAGCGACCCGACGACCGCTTTGGCTACGAACCTGCCCATTTCCTAGCCATGCTGAACGGCCGCTCATGGCCGAACCCGGGCTCCGCATCGAACTGGCGGAGCGGCCTGCCATTGATCGCCCGAGGGGGCGAAAACGGTGGCTTCAGCTACGCAGATTGCGCGCGAAAAGTTCCAGACAGTCCTGGACAAGGAGTGCGTCAGCGGATCGGATGTTCGTGAGCATCTGGTCTTCGAGCGAACGCACGACGTCCATGCCCTGGCGCAACACGCCGCGTCCCTCCTCCGTCAGTCGCAGGACTACGATACGTCCGTGGTTAGGATCAGGCTCGCGCGTGATCCAGTTTTTCGCAGACATCGCGCTCATCACTTCGTTGGCCGATTGTGGTGTAATGAAGGATCGTTCGGCCAGTTGCGCATTTGATGCCTGCCCGCGCGCGTCGAGCACCGACAGCGCCGTAAATTGCGCGAGCGTAAGCCCGACAGGCGCCAGTGCCTCGGTCATCTTGCGGCGGAGGATGCGATCGAGGCTTCCAACCAGATAAGTCAGGCGTGGCCGCGCCTGACCCTTGCGCGGGCCTGCGGCCTGGGCGGATTTCGTCGTCGACGTAGCTTTTTTTACTGGCAGTTTGGTCGGCATCGCAACGCTTAACGGGGCTAGTGGAGATGCCAATGTTACCGCGTCGGCGCGCTCTGCCTGATTAATGTGAAGTTTCAACCGCGCATGCCCCTCGCGAGGATTACCCGCGAATCAGCTCGACTCGAGTCATATAAGGCATCGACGATCGCCGCGCGATGTGTCAACACCGCCGACTGATTGATCGAGCCTTTGTCGGTGACCTCGCCGCGATCGAGCGACGGCGGTACTTCGAGCAAGCGCATCCGGGCGATGGTATTTGCGCTGCCTGTTGCCTGCCGGTTCAATCGTGCAAGCAGTGTCACGAAGAACTCGCGCACCGCGGGCACCTCGGCGACTTCGCTCGCGCTCGCATCGGGCGACAGACCCGCGAGCTTTCGAAGCTCGTCGAGTCTCGGAAACACCAGCGCGCCAACGTCGTCACGGTTCATCCCTGTGATGACGACATCTTGAACGTACGGCGCCCCTTCGGAGATGATACGGGCACGCATGGGCCCGACGCTCACAAAAGTCCCGGAGCTAAGCTTGAAGTCTTCAGCGATGCGGCCATCGAACATGAGTCCGAGCTCGGGCCGCGCCGCGTCAACAAATTTGAGCGCATCGCCGCTGCAGTAGTAGCCTTCTTCGTCGAAGCTCTGCGCCCCTTGGCTAGCTTCCATCCGCCAGTAACCCGCCATGACATGCGGGCCACGATACCGTGCTTCCAGTTTTCCGGCCACTGGGACCAGCTTGACGTCACAGCCGGGAGCCGGCACACCCACGTATCCGGCTCGCATGATCGGGCCCGTCGTGAACAGGCACGACGGCGATGTCTCCGTCATGCCGAGCCCCGCCATGATCCGGATGCGTTCACCGCAGTAGCGGGCCGTCACCTGTTCGAGCCGGTCCCATGCAGCCTGCGAAAGCCCTGCGCCCGCGAAGAAATACACCTTGACGCGCGAGAAGAAGGTCTCGCGTAGCTTGACATCGGTTTCCAGCGCAGCCGTCAGTTCCTCCCATCCCTTCGGCACGTTGAAGAAAATCGTCGGCGCGATTTCGCGCAGATTGCGAAGCGTTTCCTCGAACTTGGCCGGAACCGGCTTGCCGTCATCGATATAAATCGTGCCGCCGTTATACAGCGCGATACCGATGTTGTGACTGCCGCCGAACGTGTGATTCCACGGCAGCCAGTCGACCAGAACCGGCGGTTCATCCGCGAATGCGGGGAACGTCTCCAGCAGCATCTGCTGGTTGCTGCACAGCATGCGGTGCGTCGTCGGCACGGCCTTCGGCAGCTTCGTCGATCCCGATGTGAACAGAAACTTCGCGATGGTGTCCGGTCCCACCGCACGCTGCGCATCGTCGACGCTCGTTGGGGACGTTGCGATCAGATCGGCGAACGATGACGCTGCCCGCCCGCACGATCCAGATGCGCACACGACTTCGACGCCTTCCGGCACTACCGCATCGATGGCAGCCGCGAAAGCATTCCCGTCGGTGGCGAAGACGAGGCCGGGCTTCAGCACATCGAGCGTATGACGCAGCTTGCCGTAATCGCTGGACACCAGCGAGTATGCCGGCGAGATCGGCACATAGGGCACACCGGCCCACATCGCGCCGAGCGCGAGCTGCAGGTGTTCGAGATCATTGCCCGAGAGGATCACGACGGGTCGCTCGACTGAGAGCTGACGGTCGATCAGTGCTTGGCCGATGGCTCGCGCGCGTTCCAGCATCTGTGCATAGCTGATGCCGTTCCAGGCGCCGCTAGCATCGCGGCACGCGACGAGCCAGCGCTCAGGGTGCGCTTCGGCGCCGCTCACGAGCCTGTCCGTGAATCGCTCCGGATAGCTTCCGAGCGGCTCCTGCGTGCTCATGTAGAAGATGTCGCCGTCCTGGCGCACGTTGATACCCGGGCTTCCGATGCGCACCTTTCGATGCGGCAACTTCGCCAGGTCCCACGCTTCTTCGCCTCTTTCTTGAGTCGGCTCGAAGTTCACTGATTGTCTCCGCTGAATGTCCCCGGCGTCGTCCCGCGCATTTCATGGCGCGCCGGTACGACCTTCGCCCTCACGGCGGTTGTCGGTGGATTGATTTGTCGTCGCGCCTTGGGTCAGATGGGATAATGTCGCTCGCCCGTCTGAACCGTGATCCAGCGCAAATCGGTGAATTCCGCGATCGATGCCTTGCTGCCGAAGCGGCCATAGCCGCTCCCCTTCACACCGCCAAACGGCATCTGCGCTTCGTCATGGACCGTGGGGCCGTTAATGTGACAGATGCCCGATTCGACGCGCTTCGCGACATTCAACGCGCGCGCGACGTCACGACTGAACACGGCCGCCGACAGGCCAAACTCGCTGTCATTTGCCACCGCCACGGCTTCATCGTCACTTGCGACGCGCTGTACCGTGACCACCGGTCCGAACGATTCCTCCGCGTACAGCTTCATGTCGCGCGTGATGTCATCGACGATGGTTGGCTGCATGATCGCGCCGTCGATTGCCCCGCCTGCCCGGATTTTCGCGCCGTGGCTGCGGGCGTCCTCGACCAGCGCTGCGATGCGCTGGGCAGCTTTCGCATCGACGAGCGCGCCGAGCTTCGCACCCGCGGCCGTCGGCGCCATCGCAACGAGCGTGCGCGCCTTCGCCGTGAGCTTTTCGACCAGTTCATCCGCGATACTTCGATGCGCGATGATGCGCTCCGTCGACATGCAAATCTGGCCTTGATTGAAGAAGGCGCCGAACGCGATGGCTTCGACAGCGGCATCGAGATCTGCATCGTCGAGCACCAGCGCGGGTGCCTTGCCGCCGAGTTCCAGCAGCGCGGGCTTCAAGTGTTTCGCCGCATGCATGGCGATGATGCGTCCGACGTGGGTCGATCCCGTGAAATTCACCCGGCGCACCGCGCGATGCGCGATTAATCGCTCGACGATTGCCGCCGCGTCCTCCGGCGCGTTCGTTACGACGTTGACGACTCCATCGCCGAGCCCCGCTTCCTGAAGCACGGTGCCAATCATGCGATGCACCGCGGGACACGCCTCCGACGCTTTGAGCACGACGGTGTTGCCGCACGCGAGCGGCATCGCGATGGCGCGCGTGCCGAGAATTACCGGCGCGTTCCACGGCGCGATGCCGAGCACGACGCCACATGGCTGGCGCACTGCGAGTGCGAGATTGCCGGGCATGTCGGTGGGAATCACGCTGCCGTCGATCTGCGTGGACATCGCCGCCGCTTCGCGCAGCATGTTCGCGGCGAGATGGACGTTGAAGCCGTACCAATTCGCCATCGCGCCCGTCTCCGCCATGCCCGCCGCGATGAAATCACTGGTGCGCGCATCCATGATGTCGGCGGCCTTGAGCAAGCGTGCGCGCCGCTCCGACGGCGTCATTGCCGACCAGGCCGGAAACGCCCGAGCGGCCGATTCAACCGCGGCATCGGCGTCTTCGAGCGTTGCGGCCGGTGCGCGCGAGGCCACCAGTCCTGCGACTGGGTCGAGGCGGTCGAATGTCGCCCCATTCGATGCGGCGCGATCCTGCCCGCCGATCAACATGCTCAGTTCGTTCACGGTGTTCTCTCCTGAATCGCGCTTACTCTTCCGTGCGCTTGTACGCCTGCAGACCCGGCTTAATCGATTTCTCGTCGAGGAACTGCTTCAGACCCTGTGCGCGGCCCTGTTCCGGATCGCGGTGCAGCGCCTGATCGAGCTTCGCGTAGAGATAGTCCTCGTTCTGGTCCCACGTGAGTTCGCGGGAGCGCTTGAAGCCGTGTTTGGCCGCGCGCAGGACCACGGGATTCTTCTCCAACAGCTTCGCCGCGAGCTTTACGACTTCCTCGCGCAACTGCGTACGGGGCGCGCTCTTGTTGACCAGGCCCATCGCTGCGGCTTCCTGACCGGTGAAGGTGTCGCCCGTCATGATGTAATGCAGCGCCTGACGATGACCGACGGTATCGGCCATTGCCTTGCTCACGAGATTGCCCGGCGGAATGCCCCAGTTGATTTCAGAAAGGCCGAAGACCGCTTCGTCTGCCGCAATGGCGAGATCACACGCCACCAGTGGCGAGAAGCCGCCACCGAAGCACCACCCGTTCACCATCGCAATGGTCGGCTTTGCGTACATGCGCAGAAGTTTCCATTGCCACTGGCACGCGTCGCGTCGAATTTTTTCCTGAAGGATTTCCGGGCCAGCGTCCACTTCGCGGAAATACTCCTTCAGGTCCATGCCGGCGGTCCAGGCGTCGCCCGCGCCGGTCAGCACCAGTACGCGTGCATCCGCATCCAGCTCGAGCGTCTCGAGCACCTGAATCATCTCGCTGTTGAGCGTAGGGCTCATTGCATTGCGCTTTTCCGGGCGGTTGAACATCACCCACGCGATGCCCGATTCAACCTTCACGTCAACGGTTTTCCAGCGACCTTCATAGCTTGCCATGCGTATTCTCCAGCGCCTCGCGGCGCAAAGTGTCAATGTGTTCCCTGATCACGGCTGCCGTAGCATCTAACCGGCTATATATCAGGTAACCTGAGATGAATTCTAGTATCAAGCTGCCTGATAAAACAAGCGCCGTGAACTCAGTGAAAACCCTCGATGGGCGCGGGAATGCGGTGCGGACAGGACGCCTTCTTCACCTAGCAGGCTGTTGAAAAGCGCCCCGTCATGACGACCGAAGCTATGTTCAGGAGGCTTTCGCGTGCAATTTTCCGCTGAATTACCGGTTCGCCGCGCGATCTGCGCGGGGCATGCGCACGCATGCAGCCCTTCTGGCGCGCAGTCTTCGCGCCGTGGCGGCTCATCGCGTCGCTCCTTGCGACACCACCCCTGGCATTCGGGCCATGCGGGTCAGATTGCTCGCGACCATCGTCAGCTTGAAGTGCTGGTCGACGCGCTTTATGCCGCGATAGACCGTCTGCCGGATCCGTCCGATGGTCTTGCCCCAGCCGAAATGCTCTTCGATCCGTTTGCGGATGATCTGGCTCATCCGGTAGCCCGCATGCCGCGAAGTGCGACCGTCGATTGCGCTGCCGCCCAAACGCTCATCGTTGCGCGCGACATGCGGTGTCACGTTGCGAGCGCGGCAATCGTTTACGAAGTCGCGGGTGTCATACGCCTTGTCGGCACCGACTGTCTTCGCATGACCGCCTGGCACGCAGTCGAGCAGCCGCAAGGCGCTGGCCCGTTCCGCGAAACCATCCGCATGACTGACCACGGCGCCGACCACCAGTCCGGAGCGGTTCTCCATCAGGATGTGCCCGTGATAGCACAGGATGGCCGGGCTCTTGCCGCTCTTCTTGAACAGCCGCGCCTCCGGATCAGTAGTCGACTCGTGCGTGGCATTGCTGCGTCGCTCGCCTTTCCAGTCAGTGTCGGCGTTGCGGCTACCGCCGGCCGGAGGACCATCGTCCGGGTCGTCCTTGCGGCGGAAGCTCTTGTGACTGGCCCACGCCTGAATCAGCGTGCCGTCCACCGAGAAATGGTCTCTCGACAGCAAGCCCCGCTTGTCCGCCAGGCTCATGACTTCGGTGAAGAACGCTTCCACGACTTCATGCTCCAGCAACCGGTCGCGGTTCTTCGAGAACACCGAGTGGTCCCACACGGCGTCCTCAATCGCCAGCCCGACGAACCAGCGAAACAGCAGGTTGTAGCGCATCTGCTCCATGAGCATGCGCTCGCTGCGCACCGAGTAGAACACCTGCAACAGCAGCGCCCGCATCAGCTTCTCAGGCGCAATCGAAGCCCGGCCGGTATCTGCATAGATGACGCTGAACAGCCCGTTGAGCCGTTTCAACGCATCATTCACCAGCAACCGGATCGATCGCAACGGGTGGTCCGCCGGGACGAAGTCCTCCAGCTTGACTGTCGTGAACAGGGGTTCCTGCATCTCATCCATTCCGCGCATCGTTTCCGCTGCCAAAGATCATGAACACGATATCCATAACGCCCGTCCCTCAAACCCCGTTTACACGGGATCCAAATTCAACAGCCTGCTAGGGGTATTCACCGAACGCATTTGACTTGCCTTGATCAGGCTTCCTGATATGAAATACGCCCATCCAGCCGAACGGACAGCCAATGTCCGTTTTTTTCGCGCTCGATATCAGGTCGCCTGATTAATAGTCGAGTGTCCACCGATCAATCAACCGACATGAAAACCACCAGAACAGCATTGGCAGGAGACAGCATGAACGCGCGATCCATCGCGAGCACCGGCACGCTCGCCACCTTGGGCCTTTGTTTCGCCATTGCGTTGCTCGAAGGACTCGACTTGCAGTCGGTCGGCGTAGCCGCGCCACGCATGGCACGTGAGTTCGGCCTGTCCGTCGCGCAAATGGGTCTCGCTTTCAGCGCCGGCACCTTTGGACTTCTCCCGGGCGCGATGTTCGGGGGGCGGCTGGCCGATCGGATCGGTCGTAAGCGGGTATTGATTCTCTCTGCAGCGATCTTCGGGCTGCTGTCGATCGCGACCGCGCTCGTCACGAGTTTCAACGCACTTGTTGCCGTTCGCGTACTCACGGGCATCGGCCTCGGCGGCGCCTTGCCCAACCTCATCGCGCTGTCTTCGGAAGCCGTGTCGCCCAAGGCGCGAAATACGGCGGTGAGCGTGATGTATTGCGGCATCCCGTTCGGCGGCGTAGTCGCATCGGTCATCGGTATCGTGAGCGCGGGCGATATCGAGTGGCGCCATATTTTTTATGTTGGCGGTGCCGGACCGCTTGTGCTCGTGCCGCTGCTCTTCGCGTTCCTGCCCGAGTCGAAGGCCTTCAGTCACGCCACGCATGGCGCAACGGGCAAGCCCGAGCCCGTCACGCAAGTGCTGTTCGGCGAACATCGCGCGCTGTCGACGACGCAAATCTGGGTCAGCTACTTCTGCACGCTGATCGTCCTCTACTTCCTGCTTAACTGGCTGCCTTCCCTGATGGCTGCGCGCGGCCTCGGACGCCCCGAGGTGGGCATCGTGCAGATCTTCTTCAACATCGGCGGTGGCCTCGGCGCGCTCTTTATCGGCATGCTGATGGACCGCCTGCGCGGCAGCATTGTGGTCTCGGGAATGTACGTGGGCATCATCGCATCGCTCGCCGCGCTTTCCGTCGCGCCCGGATTTGCGGCGCTCACCGCGTCCGCGTTCTTCGCGGGCATGTTCGTTATTGGCGGGCAGTCGGTGCTGTATGCGCTTTCTGCTGCCTTCTACCCGACCTCAATGCGCGGCACCGGCGTCGGGGCGGCGGTTGCGGTAGGCCGCGTGGGCTCCGTCGTCGGTCCTCTCGCCGCTGGGCAATTGCTTGCAATGGGACGCAGCGCCCCAGTCGTCATCGGCGCGAGCATTCCCGTGACCTTGATCGCGGCCGTCGCGGCGCTGATGTTGATCCGCCGTCCGCGGGTGAGCGACTAAGTCCATATAACGACACAACACAACACAACAGCCCATTGGTTTGGAGAGACTATGCAAGCACGTCAACATAAGAAGAACGTAATCCTGGGCAGCGCGCTGCTTGCCGTTGCCGCAAGCGCATCAGCGCAGTCAAGCGTCACGCTCTATGGGATCGTCGATACGGGCATCGAATACGTGTCGCACGCAAACGCGGCGGGTGACGCAGTGTTCCGCATGCCGGCGGTCACGGGCGAATTTCCTTCACGGTGGGGACTGCGTGGCGCCGAAGATCTCGGCGGCGGATATAGCGCGGTATTCACATTGGAAAGTGGCTTCAATATTCGTGACGGAAGCCTCGGTCAAGGCGGACGACTGTTCGGCCGGCAAGCATTCGTTGGTGTCAAGAGCCCCTACGGCACGGTCGCCTTCGGACGGCAGTACACCATGACCTATCTTGCGGTGATGAACGCGGACATCATCGGTCCGGACATCTACGGCATGGGCTCTCTCGATGCGTACGTGCCGAACGCCCGCGCCGACAACAGCGTGACGTACATGGGCACCTATCGCGGCTTGACCCTCGGCGCTGGCTATTCCTTCGGTCGCGATGCAGCGGGCAATAACTCGCCGGGACAGGGTTCTTGCGTGGGCTCTGTGCCGGGGCACGGAACCGAGTGCCGCGACTGGTCCGTGATGCTCAAGTACGAAGCGCAGTACTTCGGCGCGGCAGCCTCGTACGAAGAGCAACGTGGCGGAGCGACGGCCGCCGCCAACTTCTTCGACGGTGTCCCCCCGACGCCGCTCACCAATGCTGCCGACAAGGATGCGCGCACGCATGTGAGCGCCTATGCGCAGTATGCGGGCGCCAAGATCGGTTTGGGTTGGCTCGGACGCCGGGTTGTCACCGATTCCCCCGCAATCGCCAATGCCCGCTCCGATCTTTTTTTCGTAGGCGCATCGTATTTCGTGACGCCATCGTTCATCGTTGATGGCGAAGTCTATCGCATCGTCAATAGCGACCACGACACGCGTGCAACGATGGGAACCTTGCGCACGACCTATCAACTGTCCAAGCGCACGGCGGTCTATGCACAGGCTTCGTATCTCGCCAATAGCGCGAAAGCGCGCTACTCCGTAAGCGGCGGCGGAGGCGGTACGACGCCCGCGGCCGGCGTCGGACAGACCGGCGCAATGATCGGCGTACGTCACTCGTTCTAAGGAGACATCCATGAAAAAGACCATAATTGCAGCAGTCGTTTCAACGATGGTCGCGGCATGCGGCGGCGGCTCGGACGATCACAGTTCGTCACTGCCGCAACTGAGCGCCGCGAGCCCTGCCAGTCTTTCCGGCACGTGCGACGCGCTTGCAGCGAAGCTCGCCTTTGCCAATACGACGTATACGTCAGTCAAGGACGTACCCGCAGGCACGCTAACCATCGCAGGCAAGGCCGTGCCGGAACATTGTGTTATCCAAGGCACGATGAACCAGCGCGTGAGTTCCGTCGACGGAAAGACGTACGCGATAGGCTTCGAAATGCGTCTGCCGCTCGCGTGGAACGGACGCTTCTTCTACCAGGCAAACGGCGGGCTCGACGGCAGCGTCATACCGGCGACTGGCGTCATCAGCGGCGGCGGTCCGCTCAACAATGCGCTCAACATGGGCTTCGCGGTCATTAGTTCGGACGCGGGGCATTCCTCGTCGCAGAACCCGCTTTTCGGGCTGGACCCTCAGGCGCGGCTCGACTATGGCTATCAGGCCGTCGCCAAACTGACGCCGATGGCCAAGCAGGTCATCAAGACGGCTTACGGCAAGGGCCCGGACCGCAGCTACTTCGAGGGATGCTCCAACGGTGGCCGCCACGCGATGGTCGCAGCGGCGCGATACGCCGGCGACTACGACGGCATCATTGCGGGCGACCCGGGTGTCCATCTGCCAAAGGCCGCGATCGGCGAAATGTGGAGCGCGCAGCAGTTCGCCAAGGTCGCGACGGCGAAAACGGCAAGCGGGCTGCCCGACATTACGACAGGATTAACGGCGGCAGAGCGGCAAATGGTTGCTTCGCACATCATTGCTAAGTGCGATGCGCTCGACGGGGCGACCGATGGCATGGTGCATGACATCAAGGCCTGCCAGGCGAACTTCGATCTCGCTCGCGATGTCCCGACCTGCTCCGCCAACACGCGCGATGGCTCATGTCTCACGAGCGCACAAAAAGACGCGCTCGGCAATGTCTTCTCCGGCGCGCGCAACAGCGCCGGCACCGCCCTCTATGCAAGCTTTCCGTACGATGCGGGCATCAGCGGCTCGAACTGGGCGCAGTGGAAACAAACCAATTCGATCACGCTCGATCCCGGCGCTGCGGCCTTCACATTTACCACGCCGCCGCAAAGCGCGTCCGTCCTGAGTCAGTTGTCGGCGTATGCGCTCAACTTCAGCATGGACACCGACGCGCCAAAGATCTTTGCGACCAGCGGCGTCTATAGCGAGTCGTCGTGGTCGTTCATGACGCCGCCTGACGAAACAAACCTGTCGGTGCTTAAGAACCGGGGTGCGAAGTTGATCGTCTATCACGGCACGAGCGACCCGGTCTTCTCATCCAACGACACGACAGACTGGTATCAGCGACTCATGACGGCCAACGGGGGCGATGCAAGCAATTTCGCGCGCCTGTACACCGTTGCCGGTATGAACCACTGCTCGGGTGGTCCTACCGCGGATCAGTTCGACATGCTGACGCCGATGATTGCGTGGGTGGAACAAGGCAAAGCACCTGATAGCGTCGTGGCGAACGCGCGCGATGCGAGCAACCCCATACCTAACCCGGAAGTGCCGGCTGACTGGGGCGCAAATCGAACGCGGCCGCTGTGCCCCTATCCCAAAGTCGCGCGCTACAAGGGCGGCGATATCAACTCGGCATCGAGCTTCGCCTGCAGTTGACGAGCTTGTTAGCGGGGCTATCTACTGGCTTCTACTCCTGCAAAACGGCGGGTGGCATCTGACTGAACGTCGCTCGCCGATTCCGAGCCTGCCAACAGTCGAACTGCGGCGAGGCTGACGCATACCATCTGCCTCACCGCTGATGCCTCAAACGTAACAACGCGTTCGTCGGTGGGCAGCGCAACCTTCATTCCGAGTCTCCAATGAGCCACCGATATCATCCGCCGGTTCGAGACATGATGTTTGTCATCGACGACTGGCTGGACGCCGGTTCCACCTGGCAATTTGTTCCCGAATGGGCTGATCTCGACATGTCGACGGCGGAACAGGTTCTCACTGAAGCCGGGCGTTTTGTCGCTGACCGGATTGCACCATTGAACGCGATCGGAGACGCCGAGGGTTGCCGGTTCGAGACAGGCCACGTGTTCATGCCGACGGGCTTCGTTGATTCCTACCGCGCATATGTCGAGGCCGGCTGGCCTCTGCTCGCCGCAGGCGAGGAGGTTGCCGGCCAGAACCTGCCTGGATTAATCGAAGTCGCCCTCCATGAGATGCTCGCAGGTGCAAATCACGCCTGGCTCATGTCTCCGGGCCTGTCTCACGGTGCAGTTGCCTGCCTGAAAGCGCACGCATCCGAAGAGGTCAAGCAGGAATATCTGGAAAAAATCGCCAGTGGCGAATGGCTGACGACAATGTGCCTTACTGAGCCCCAAGCGGGCACCGATCTCGGTCAAATCCGGACCAGGGCGCTAGTGGATTCAGACGGACTCTACAGACTGACCGGCGAAAAGATCTTCATCACCGGTGGCGAACACAACCTTACGGAGAACATCGTTCATCTGGTTCTTGCACGATTGCCAGACGCGCCTCAGGGCTCTCGTGGACTTTCGCTGTTCCTCGTGCCCAAGTACATACGCTCGGCAACCGGCATGAGACGAAACGGGGTGACCTGCGACGGCATCGAGAAAAAGATGGGGCTCACCGCGAGCCCGACTTGTACCATGCGCTTCGACGAGGCGACGGGTTACCTCATTGGCCAGGCGCATGGTGGTTTGCGCGCGATGTTCGTGATGATGAACGCCGCCCGCCTGCAAGTGGCGATGCAGGGCGTCGGCCACGCGGAGAGCGCGCAGCAGCGCGCGAGAGCCTATGCCGAAGAACGGATGCAAATGCGACCTCCATCGTATACCGGCGGCGGCGATGTGCCCATCCCCATCTCGCGCCATCCTGCTGTACGCCGCGTTCTGCTCGACCTTCGGTGCATTGCCGAAGGCGAGAGAATGATCGGATATTGGGTGGGTGAGTGGATCGACAAAGCCGCCAGACATCCGGATCCGGCCGAGCGCAAGCATGCCAACGCCATGGCGTCTCTGCTTACGCCCATCGTAAAGGCGTTCTTCACGACCAATGGCTTTGTGAGCGCATCCGAAGCGTTGCAAGTATTCGGAGGATACGGATACATGCAAGAGTATGGGATCGAGCAAACCGTTCGCGACTCGCGCGTTCCGATGCTGTACGAGGGAACGAACGAAATCCAGGCTATCGACCTTGTTTTGCGAAAAGTGCTGTCCGATAGCGGCGAAATGTTGCGTTCATTGCTGTCTATCATTGAAGACGAGAGCGCCGCTCTCGGGAAGACCGGTGGATATGGCACGCAGATTTCCGAGGTCTTGTCCACGCTGTGCTTCGAAATGAACGAGCTCACGAGCGCGGTGATCACGCGCAGCGAGGACGACAAGGAACTTCCCTACCGTATCGCTGACGCGTATCTCACCACTGCTGGCTGGCTTCTGCTGAATTTTGCGTGGGCTCGCACGTGGCGCATCTGCGTGGGTCGATCTAGCACTGATCCATTCCATGCCGACAAGGTTGCATGTTCCCAGTACTTTCTCGACTTCAAGTCGCTGGAATTCTTCCATTACAGACGCCAGGTTCAGGCCTGCATGGACCATCGTGTTCCAGCGTTGGAATTCGGGCCCACTTGAACGTGTGGACTCCTCCACGCCAACCATCAACTCCGATTCACTATGAAAGTAGAACAGCTCGTTGCGATCGATACCCACGTGCACGCCGAGGTCTCGTGCTGCCAGCCCCCTGACCTGTTTGGCAGGGAATTCGACGAGGCTGCCGATAAGTACTTCGGCACGGTACTTAAGCTAGGGCGTCGTCCAACCATACCCGAGACGATCGATTACTATCGAGAGCGCCAGATCGGGTTCGTAATGTTCACTGTCGACTGTGAAGCCAACCTGGGGCGTCGGCGGATCTCGAACGAAGAAGTCGCCGAATTCGCGCAAAAAAACGACGACATCATGATCGCGTTCGCAAGCATCGATCCACACAAAGGAAAGATGGCCGCCCGCGAAGCACGGACGCTGATCACGGACTACGGCGTTCGGGGATTCAAGTTCCACCCGACGCTACAAGGGTTCTTTGCAAATGACCGCCTCGCCTATCCACTCTACGAAGTGATAGCCGAATTCGGTTTGCCTGCGGTATTTCATTCCGGGCATTCCGGGATTGGGTCGGGAATGCCAGGCGGAGGCGGACTGCGGCTCAAGTACTCGGAACCGATCTATCTGGACGATGTCGCTGCTGACTTCCCCAACATGAAGGTGATCATCGCGCATCCTTCATGGCCCTGGCAAGAGCAAGCGCTATCGATTGCATTGCACAAGGAGAACGTATTCATCGACCTCTCGGGTTGGTCACCCAAATATTTCTCTCCCGAGCTCGTTCGGTACGCCAATACTGTGCTTAAGCGCAAGGTGCTCTTCGCATCGGATTTTCCGCTCATTACACCGGATCGATGGATTGCGGACTTTCAAATGGCCGGATTCCGGCCTGACGTTCAACCGCTGATCATGAAGGACAACGCAGTGAACTTGCTCTCCCTCATGCAAAGCTAGGCTACACCTTGTTCCGGGCATGAACATTGCAGCGGCGGTCCGGCGACTGACAAGTTCAACGTGCTTCCGCACCTGAGAACTCGGTCGAGAAGGGGTTGCACCGAACTCGGTCACTGCCTCTGCAACAAATCCCGGCTACTTCAATGTCGCTTCCCGCACTCGTCCTCTTTGCCCCTATCCTCAGCAGTCACGATACAAGGGCTCGGTCGATATAATCACGCACGTGTTCGCGCCTGAGTGACCCATTCCTGGCTGGAACCGCCATCTGAATGTCTGAGCCACGACGCCAGAAAATGACCGCTCATGGCCGAACCCGGTCCGACGCCGAACCGCCGAGTTGGCCGCCGTTGATCGTTCCGCAGCCGGCGGAAGTCGACCCTTAATCAATACGGTTGAATCGTGCTGGAGGTTCAATCTCCCGAAGTGGGTTGCCGCAATAGCCCGCCCGCGGCCTCGATTCACATCATTTCGGGGCTGCTCAGTTTCGTTCCGTCGGAAAAGCGGGCCAGTCTGTAGGGTTTAATGTCGAACTGCGGCGCCTCGTCCATTACCAGCCGGCTCACGAGAACGCCTGCGCCTGGCCCTAGTCCAAAGCCGTGTCCGCTGAAGCCAGATGCGATCACGAGACCAGGGTTCGCATTAACCTTCGAGATGACGGGAACGAGGTCCGGCGTCGTGTCGATCGCGCCCGCCCATGCGTGAGCGATCCGCAGGCCCGCCAGCTCGGGAAACACGCTGGACACATTTTGCAGGGCACGTTCGAGCCATTCGGTATCAGGCCGGGGATCCAGCACCCGCGTTTCTTCGAACGGCGAGACGTCATCGTCGCGCCAGGTTGCGCTTGCCTCCGGTCCGTGGAAGAAGCTGGCACCGACGCGAATCTTCAGTTTTTTCTTCAGCTTGCTGCGGAACATGGTGCGGAACTTCACCGAATGCCGCAGGTTTTGCGGCGCGAGTTCCACGCGTCCGTAGCCGGGAACAGCGATGGTGTAGCCGCCGTCCAACCGTCTTCTCAGCGCGAAGTTAGGCCCGGAAAAACAGCCTTCGATGACCCCCGGCGCCTCAGCGGTTCGCAACGCCGTTCCCATCACGTTGATGGAGGGCAGATCGACGCCGTGATGCTGGCAGAACAACGCGCTCCAGGCGCCTCCCGCGAGAACGACGGTGTCGGCTGCGAGCCGGCCGCGCTCCGTCCAGATGCCAGAGACACGCCCAGCACTCGTGTCGAGACTTCGTACCGCGCAGTTCTGATACACCATCGCGCCGAGACCTTGCGCGCCGCGAGCAATCGCAGGCGCGGCTTTCGACGGCTCGGCGCGGCCGTCCGTGACAGACCACAGCCCTCCAGCCCACTTCGCACGTCCGGACGGAATGCGCGCTGCCAGTGCGCGCGCACTGAGGATCTCGCTGTTAAAGCCGACTTCCCGGGCGCGGGCAAGCCACGATTCCCACTGCGCGATGTCCGATTGATGCTCCGTGCCGTACAGGATGCCGGCCTTACGAAACCCAATGTCCTCGCCCAGTTCTTCGCTTAGTTCGCTCCAGCGCTTGAGGCTCTGCATCGCGAGCGGCAACTCATGGAGGTCGCGGTTCTGCTGACGCACCCAGCCCCAATTGCGCCCCGACTGCTCGCAGCCGATGACGCCCTTTTCGAGCAGAGCCACCTGGACGCCGCGTCGCGCCAGTTCATACGCGGTGCTGACGCCAATAATGCCGCCGCCAATTACTGCGACATCGCATCGCTCGGGGAAACCTTCGCTATCCGTGACTTCGTCGATCCTTAGCATTTCATAGCCGTTGGTTGCCGCTTCTTAGTACGTTACTGCAGTCAAGACCGTCGGAAATGCGCACCTAAAGCGCGATTTCGCCATCCGCAGATAGTGGCTACGATTTTGGTCTGTTCCACCGCTTCGCTGATAGGACGATCCTGTTGTATCCGAAAGGGATACAACGACGATCCACCAAACGCTGAGGCAAATCTTGAATTGCAATCTTGCAGACTGTTGCCGAGACCAGGTTTCTGCCTAGCCACATTCTCACACTCTTGCTTCCTGGTTAGCAGACGTGCAAGCACAGGATGTGCGAACGGCGGCAAAGGCCGATCATGGGGCGCTCGTCGTTAACAAGCGGATGGCTGGTTGCGGGGCGAAGCCGACGCCTGAACGTCCGACCGGCGACGCGTGTGAACGACGGGTTGTGGCCGACCTCTGCCTCACGCGATCCGCATGTGCAGCACGAGCCCGGCGGTCGGCACCGCGCGCCCCCAAAAGCGGACAGTCTGGCGAGACCCGCTACAAACTTTTCAGAAGATTGTCGATTTTCGATCATCAGCTTCGTCGTCAGGTTATTCACACCCAAAGGATCTCCCATGAAATACCTCGGCTTGGCCTACTTCACCCCCGATAAATTCGCCGCGATGGCGCCAGACGACGTCAAGAAATTGGTGAGCCAATGCCCCGCATTGGACGACAAGATGCGGGCTACCGACAAGGTACTGATTTCCGCATCGCTTGGCGATCTGGACAACTGGAGGACGCTCCGCCCGCGCAGTGGCAAGACGCACGTCACCGATGGGCCCTATACCGAGTCGAAGGAAGTCGTGGGCGGCCTGTTCATCATCGAGGCGGATACCCATGACGAGGCGTTGCGCATCGCCTCCATGCACCCGGCGGCCACGCTGGGCGAAGAAGGTGGATGGGTCGTCGAGCTTATCCCCGTGGATTTCTACTGGTCCCGATAAGGGCTTGGACGCGTGTCTCAAATATGCGTTGGGGCTCTGTTCTCCTCAAACACCTTCACGGCTTCGTGAGTCATCGCGACGATGCTACTTCTGGGCCGAGCGGCGACGCCTGTGATCGACCCGTTTCCGTCAGTCAGGTCATTGCACTAGTTGTGGCCGTTCTCGAATTACCAACGGTCACTTGCCCGTCGTGCGCACTGCGCATCGGCAGGCGCCGGAAACAGCGTCCCGACTGTCGGAGGAAGCCTCTGCAAACGAGCGGGCCGGCTGCAGCCGGCCCAGGGCGGTGGTGCTATCGGCTTGCAACGGCCAGAGGATCGGCGGGTTGCCACCCCCCGCCGAGCGCCTTGAATGCGGCGACCGCTGCGCGCGCCGACTCCGTTTGCGCCTGCACCCGCTCGTCGGATGCGCGCAGCAAGTTCTGATCGGCCTGCAGGACCTCGATCAGGCTGACGACGCCTTTCTGGTAGGCCGCAAACGAGGCGGCTCGCGCCCGGCCGAGCGAGCTCACACCCTGCGCGAGAACGGCGGCCTGCTCCTCGCGCTTCACGAGTGCCGAGAAAGAATTCTCGACGTCCTCCGTTGCGTGCAATGCGGCAAGCCGGTACGCGGCGAGCATCTCGGCGTCCTGGCCTTTGGCCTCATTGATCTGCGCATTGATGCGGCCGAAATCGAACAGACGCCAGCGCAGCCCCAGCACGCCAGCGGCCTGACTGGCGCCGCTACTGAACAGGTTGCCGCTGGCCACTGAGGTGGCGCTCCCGATCAGTCCACCGAGCGACAGCTTGGGGTAATACTCAGCGACTGCCACGCCAATACGCGCGTTGGATGCAGCAAGGCGACGCTCGGCCACGATCAGATCGGGCCGACGCCTGAGCAACTCGCCAGGCGAGCCGGTGCCCGCGATTCGCGGGGCGGCCGGGATATCGCCACCCTCGAGCAGTTCCGACCGATGCGTGCCGGGCTGTGAGCCCAGCATCACATCCAGCGCGTTCATCGCCGCATCCAGCCCCGCCTCGATAACCGGGATGGATGCCTGAACCTGCGCAAGCGCGCCCTCAGCCTGGCTCACCTGAAGGTCGGCCGCCAAGCCTTTCCCATACAGAAGCTTGATGGTCGAGAGCAGATCCTGCTGCGTCTGCAACTGCTTGCGGGCCACCTGCAGACGAGCCTGCAATCCACGAATGGTGATGTAGATGTCCGCGGTCTGAGCTGCCACAGCCAGGCGCGTGGCCACCTCGCCGGCCTCTGAAGCCTGATAATCGGCAAGTGCCGCTTCCCGCCCGCGACGCAGGCCACCAAACACATCCAGTTCCCAGCTCGCATTGAAATTGGCCTCGTAGTCGTTGCCGTAGCGATCGAAACCGGGCGTTGAATTCAGGACACGTCCCAGCGGCGTTTCAACCGACTGGTAGACCCGGGCCGCCTGGCCACTGACATTGCCGGAAGGCAGCAGCGCGGCATTCGCTGCCCCGAGCCCCGCGCGCGCCTGCGAGACGCGCGCCGCGGCCTGCGCGAGGTCCAGGTTCTGCCCCAGCGCGAGCGTAACGAATCGTGTCAGTTGCGGATCGCCGAAACCCGTCCACCACGTGACCAGGTCTGCACTCGCCGCCGCCTGCCGGTGAGCTACCGCGGCCTGACCCTGGAAATGGTCCGGCATGGCGACATCGGGCCGGACATAGTCGGGGCCGACAGCGCAGCCCGCCGAGAGGCTGGCAGCAATGACCGCGGCAAGGAGGTGTTTGGGTAGCATGAGCGTCTTCGCGAGTTTCCGGGTGTGACTATAATACCAAATAGTCACCGGTTGTCCATTGCTGTATGCTATACCCATGAAAAACACCACCACTCCCTCCGTCCCCGCGCGCGGCCCGGCTGATCACGAGGTGCGGGACCAGATCGTTGCCGCCGCCACCGAGCACTTCAGCCGGTATGGCTACGAGAAAACTACGGTCTCTGACCTTGCCAGGGCGATCGGGTTTTCCAAGGCCTACATCTACAAATTCTTTGAATCCAAGCAGGCCATTGGCGAGATGATCTGCGTCAACTGCCTGCGCGAGATCGAAAACGAGGTCACGACAGCCGTCGCAGAGACCGATCTGCCGCCGGAGAAGCTGCGACGGATGTTCAAGGTCTTTACCGAAGCGAGCCTCAGGCTGTTTTTCCGGGACCGCAAGCTGTACGACATCGCAGCGTCGGCCGCCACGGAAAACTGGCAGGCGGTGCAAGCCTATGAAGCACGTGTTCAGAAGCTGCTCCAGGAAGTCCTGCAGGCAGGCCGGCAAAGCGGAGACTTCGAACGCAAGACGCCACTGGATGAAACCGCGATGGCGATCTATCTGGTGCTGCGCCCCTACCTCAATCCGCTACTCCTGCAGTACAACCGCGACACCACCGACGTTGCGCCTGCGCAGCTGTCCAGCCTGGTACTTCGAAGTCTGTCGCCCTGACGCGGTCACAATGGTGACGCTTGACTGAACTAGTCACTAGAACCATAATGAAAGCCATCATCACTTCATCGATGGGACTTTCATGTTCTCGCGTCGCCTCGCCACCTCCGCACTCGCCTGTGCGCTGCCGCTTGCGCTAGCGGCCTGCGGCGAAAAAGCACCGTCCGATCCGCGCACCGAGGTGCCGCTGGTGCGCACGGCCATCGCCCAGCGCGCCGTCCCCGCGTCCCGCTCGTTTACGGGGACCGTCGCGGCACGCGTGCAAAGCGACCTGGGTTTCCGTGTTTCCGGCAAGGTGCTGGAACGGCTGGTGGATGCCGGCCAAACCGTCAAACGCGGCCAGCTGCTGATGCGCCTCGATCCCATCGATCTCAAGCTTGCCGCGCAGGCCCGGCAGGAGGCGGTCACCGCTGCGCGGGCGCGTGCGCAGCAGACCGCGCAGGATGAGGAGCGCTATCGCGACCTGCGCGGCACGGGTGCGATCTCGGCTTCGGCCTACGACCAGGCCAAGGCGGCCGCCGATGCAGCCAGGGCGCAGCTCAGCGCGGCCGAGGCCGACGCCGACGTGGCGCGCAATGCGACGGGCTATGCCGAGTTGGTCGCGGACGGCGATGGCGTCGTGATGGAAACGCTGGCCGAACCGGGCCAGGTCGTCAGCGCCGGACAGCCCGTGGTGCGCCTGGCCCACGCCGGGCGCCGCGAGGCCGTGATCCAGCTACCGGAAACCCTGCGCCCCGCCATCGGTTCGGTCGCCCAGGCAACCCTGTTCGGCAACAGCGGCGTCAGCGTGCCAGCCACGCTGCGCCAGCTCTCGGACACGGCGGATCCGCGTACCCGCACCTTCGAAGCTCGTTATGTGTTGCAGGGTGCGCTGGCCGACGCGCCGCTAGGCGCAACCGTCACGATCGAGATACCAGACGCACGCGTGGCGCTCCAGGGCGGCATGCAGGTGCCGATCGGCGCGGTGCTCGACGCTGGCAAAGGGCCCGGCGTGTGGGTCGTCAACGGCGAGCCGGCCAGGGTTGCATGGCAGCCAGTGACGGTCCTTCACCTGGACGACGACAGCGCGCGCGTGTCCGGTACGTTGAAGCAAGGCGATCGCGTCATTGCGCTCGGTGCCCAGTTGCTGCGCGAAGGCGAACAGGTCCGCGTGTCCGGCCAGGCCGTCGCGATGGCGAACGAAGGAGCACGTCCGTGAGCGAAGGCCGATTCAATCTGTCGGCGCTCGCCGTGCGCGAGCGCTCCATCACCCTGTTCCTGATCTGCCTGATCTCGCTGGCCGGGCTCCTGTCGTTCTTCAGGCTGGGTCGCGCCGAAGACCCGGCGTTCACAATCAAGGTGATGACGATCATCACCGTTTGGCCGGGGGCCACTGCGCAGGAAATGCACGATCAGGTCGCAGAGAAGATCGAAAAACGCATGCAGGAGCTGCGCTGGTACGACCGGACCGAGACATACACGCGGCCAGGCATGGCCTTCACGACGCTGACGTTGCTCGACACCACACCGCCGTCGGAAGTGCAGGAGCAGTTCTACCAGGCCCGGAAAAAAATCGGCGACGAAACAGCCAACCTTCCGGCTGGCGTGATCGGGCCGATGGTCAACGACGAATATGCTGATGTCACGTTTGCGCTCTTCGCACTGAAAGCCCGGGGCGAACCGCAACGGCTGCTCGTGCGCGATGCCGAGACGCTGCGCCAGCGGTTGCTTCACGTGCCGGGGGTGAAGAAGGTCAACATCATCGGCGAGCAGGCCGAGCGCATCTACGTCCAGTTCTCGCATGACCGGCTGGCAACGCTCGGTGTCAGCCCGCAGGACGTGTTCGCCGCGCTCAATGGCCAGAACGCCCTGACGCCAGCCGGCTCCGTGGAGACCAAAGGTCCGGAGGTGTTCATTCGCCTGGACGGCGCCTTTGACAAACTGCAGAAGATCCGCGACACGCCCATCGTGGCGCAAGGCCGCACGCTGAAGCTGTCGGACATCGCCACCGTCGATCGCGGTTACGAAGATCCGGCGACGTTCATGATCCGCAACAACGGCGAACCCGCGCTGCTGCTGGGCATCGTGATGCGCGACGGCTGGAACGGGCTCGATCTCGGCAAGGCACTGGACGGCGAGGTCGGCGCAATCAACGCCGGGCTGCCGCTGGGCATGAGTCTGACCAAGGTCACCGATCAGGCCGTCAACATTCATTCGGCGGTCGACGAGTTCATGCTTAAGTTTTTCGTCGCCCTGCTGGTGGTCATGCTCGTGAGCTTTGTGAGCATGGGCTGGCGCGTGGGCCTGGTGGTTGCCGCAGCCGTGCCGCTTACGCTGGCCGTGGTGTTCGTGCTGATGGCCGCTACCGGCAAGAACTTCGACCGCATCACGCTCGGCTCGCTGATCCTCGCGTTGGGGCTGCTGGTGGACGACGCAATCATCGCGATCGAAATGATGGTCGTGAAGATGGAGGAAGGCTACAGCCGCGTGGCCGCGTCGGCCTACGCGTGGAGCCATACGGCCGCGCCGATGCTGGCCGGCACGCTGGTGACCGCGGTCGGCTTCATGCCGAACGGCTTCGCGCGCTCCACCGCCGGCGAATACACCAGCAACATGTTCTGGATCGTCGGCATCGCGCTGATCGCATCGTGGGTCGTCGCGGTGGTCTTCACGCCCTACCTCGGCGTGAAGATGCTGCCCGACTTCAAGAAGGTCGAAGGCGGCCACGACGCAATCTACGACACGCCGCGCTATAACCGCTTCCGTCAGCTGCTCACGCGCGTCATCGCGCGCAAATGGCTGGTCGCCGGTTCGGTCGTTGGCCTCTTCGCCCTGGCCATCATTGGTATGGGCGTGGTCAAGAAGCAGTTCTTCCCGATCTCCGACCGTCCCGAAGTGCTGGTCGAGGTGCAGATGCCCTATGGCACATCGATTTCACAGACCAGCGCCGCCACGCAAAAGGTGGAGGCATGGTTGTCTGAACAGAAGGAAGCCAGGATCGTCACCGCGTACGTCGGGCAAGGTGCACCGCGCTTTTTCCTGGCGATGGGACCGGAACTGCCCGATCCGTCGTTCGCGAAGATCGTGATCCGCACGGACAGTCAGGAGGAACGCGATGCACTGAAGGTGCGACTGCGGCGAGCCATTGCCGACGGTCTTGTGCCCGAAGCGCGCGTGCGCGTCACGCAACTCGTGTTCGGGCCGTATTCGCCGTTCCCGGTCGCCTATCGCGTCACCGGTCCGGACCCGGACAAGCTGCGTGGAATCGCGGCTCAAGTTCAGCAGGTGATGGAGGCCAGTCCGATGATGCGCACGGTCAACACCGACTGGGGCACGCGCTCACCGACGCTGCACTTCACCTTGCAGCAGGATCGCTTGCAGGCGGTGGGATTGACGTCCAGCGCCGTCGCGCAACAACTGCAGTTCCTGCTCACCGGCGTGCCTGTCACCGCCGTGCGTGAGGATATTCGAAGCGTGCAGGTGATCGCGCGTTCGGCCGGCGATGTGCGTCTCGACCCTGCCCGGCTCGGCGACTTCACGCTGGCCGGCGCCAACGGGCAACGCATTCCGCTGTCGCAGGTGGGCAAGGTCGATGTGCGCATGGAGGAGCCGATCACGCGCTGGCGCGACCGCGTGCCGACGATCACGGTACGCGGCGACATTGCCGACAACCTGCAGCCACCGGACGTATCAACGGCAATCACCAGGCAGCTTCAGCCGATCATCGCGAAGCTGCCCAGTGGCTATCGCATCGAGGAGGCGGGCTCCATCGAGGAATCGGCCAAGGCGACGACCGCCATGTTGCCGCTGTTCCCGATCATGCTGGCGATCACGCTGGTCATCATCATCTTCCAGGTGCGCTCGATCTCCGCGATGGTGATGGTGTTCATGACCAGCCCGCTCGGCCTGATCGGCGTGGTGCCGACGTTGATCCTGTTCGGGCAGCCGTTCGGCATCAATGCGCTGGTCGGTCTCATCGCGCTGTCGGGGATCCTGATGCGCAACACGCTGATCCTGATCGGGCAGATTCACCAGAACGAACAGGCCGGGCTGGATCCGTTCCATGCGGTCGTCGAAGCCACTGTGCAGCGGGCGCGCCCGGTGATCCTCACGGCCATGGCGGCGATCCTGGCCTTCATCCCGCTGACGCATTCGGTGTTCTGGGGAACGCTCGCCTACACGCTGATCGGCGGCACCTTCGCCGGGACGATTCTCACGCTGGTGTTCCTGCCGGCCATGTACGCGATCTGGTTCAGGATTCGGCCGGGCAACCCCGCAGTTTTGCACAAGGGCCGCCACGAGCACGCCTTTCCTCCCGAACCGACGCTGCAGGACGCGCTCGACGCGCGCAGTTAAAGCGCAATCAATTTACTGTATCGAAGGAAACTGCCATGCCCAATTCCAAAGTGGTCGTTGTGACCGGCGTGTCATCGGGTATCGGACGCGCGACCGCAGAGCAGTTCGCGAAGCGCGGGTGCCGCGTATTTGGCACCGTGCGCAGCATTGCAAAAACGGCGCCGTTGGCCGGCGTCGAGTTGGTCGAAATGGATGTGCGCGACGATGCCTCCGTTCGAAGCGCGATTCATACGATCTTCGATCGCGCCGGGCGCAGCATTGACGTGCTCGTCAACAATGCTGGCACGACGCTGATCGGAGCGGTGGAGGAAACGTCGGTTACCGAAGCCGTCGCGCTTTTCGACACCAACGTATTTAGCATTTTGCGTACGGTCCATGCAGTGCTTCCGCAAATGCGCGCGCAACAACGCGGACGGATCGTCAATATCAGTTCGGTACTCGGCTTCTTGCCGGCACCGTACATGGGACTCTATGCGGCGTCCAAGCATGCCGTCGAGGGGTTGACCGAGACGCTGGATCACGAGATGCGCCAGTTCGGCATCCGCGCAACGCTGATCGAGCCGTCCTTTACCCGAACCAATCTCGACGTCAATGCGCCTCAGGTGAGTTCGAAAATCGCTGCCTATGACCGCGAGCGTGCGCTTGCATCGAGCGCAGTCGTCAACAGTATCGAAGGTGCCCCCGCGCCCGATGGCGTGGCAAACACAATTGTTGAAGCCGCGCTTGGCAGCTGGCGTATGCGTCGCACACCGGCCGGCGAAGCATCCCTGTTGCGCAAATTGCGGCGCTTCATGCCCTCCGGCCCCGTCGATGCAAGCTTGAGGAAGACATTCGGGCTCGTGTGAAGCCTCTCTCCCGCCGCAACGTGGTCTGCGCATCACGTTCGCGGGGCCGCCCTGCGCCGACGAGTGATCAGCTTCAGGCGTCCATGGTCATGACAACTTCGGCGCCTTGCAACGACCGCCCGCGACAGCACGGAACTCTTTGCAATCGAGCCCGTACGCACCCGGAACCGCAGATATGGAAAGTCAGAATTGCGAGTCGTCGATGCTCGCAATCGGAGAAATCTCCGCTCTCGCGCTCAACCATTTTTTCGCCCAGCGCGCAATGCGCGCTTTCTGGGCTCATTTCGACGAAGCACTGCGGCATACGGACGTCAACGCATCCCAGTTTTGCATGCTCGCCTTGCTACATCTACGCGAACCACTCGTTTTCGGCGACATGGCAGCAGAACTGGAAATGGACCGATCGAATCTGTCGGCCAATCTGGCACCATTGTTCCGCCGCAGGCTCATCTCAACGATCTCCCACGAAGGAGATCGACGGAAACGCCAGCTCGTCGTGACGACCGAAGGCCGAAAAGCTGCGGCTTCAGCAATGATCCCCTGGATGCGTGCCTATCAGGATACCTTTGCGTTTGTGAAACTGATTGATCTCGAGTCAATGCGCGATCTTTTCCACGTGATCCGGGATATGAAAAGGCTCGACGACCTGAACGACGCCAGCGGGCGTTCCTGCTTGCCCGGAATCTCGACTGCTGCTGCGCGATGACTAGCCGCATGAACCACAAGACGGCCCGACAGCCTGGAGGATCATTGTGACTGACATACGTCGGCCGCGTCGATCCAGTTCGGAGAACGGGGGAATGGGCGCGAAGGGGCAATCGCGTGACCATCAGCTCGAAGAGACCTACCGGGCTTCCGGAGCTACCTGCACTGTTACCGGGTTGAGGCATCTCCCAGTATTTGCCGCCGCATTTCGGCCCATTCTGCCCATTCGATGAGCGCCTCGATGAGGGTCCGAGCGCAATTCCCATTTTGCTCAGCGTGTATTCGACCTTCGGAGGAACCTGGGATACTGTCCAGCTGGCGCGAGCCGATGGAAGCGCGCATTGTCGGCCCGAGTCTTTCAGCAACACCTGTCGAACGGCCGGTTGCCGGTGTGCAGCGGTCGCCCTGATGTCCAATCGACGCTGCCGGCGAATGACTCTTGGTGGCCGCGCACTGCCTCATGCAAACCGCATCGGCGACTCGACCTCCCTCGGTCTCGATCGACAACACGCGACCCCGAGCCGTCATTCGGGTCACCGTGTTGGCAACGGCCGCTTTCCAATTCCGAACGGACATCCGTCCGCATCACGTCTGCAGTACGGGCGCTCGCGGCCGACGGGTCGCGAGCGGCCATCATGCACTCGCTCAGAAGCGCCAACGGAATCTCGGTCAAATCACCAGCAAGCGTTTAGCGATGTGCGTGGCCGCTGTGACTTCGTCGTGAGGCGCCGCTATTTGAACTTGACGAGATCCTTGAAGATCAGTTGACCCCAGGTATTCCCCCTGCCTTGGACAAGCAAGCCGCCATCCTTGAGCGGTCCTAGCGCAATCGGCGCGAAACCGAGTTGTTCGGCCAAAGCAGCGACCGGTGCCACCGCATTTTCGTCATCGCTCGACAAAAAAACGACGCGGCTTCCGCCATTCACGCTCGGATCAGCGGCCAGGGCGGCAGCAGGCAGATGGTTAAAGCCCTTTACGAACCTGGCGCCGGTAAACGCCTTGGCGACAACCGCGGCCGGCGGCTGACCTTCCAGGTCTTCAACCGGAACACCGAAAGCATTTGTCGTGTCGATGATCGTCTTGCCCTGCCAGGTTGTGATCTGCTTCGCGACTTCGCGATGTTCCCAAAACGGAACCGCGAGGAAGATCGTGTCGGACGCGATTGCATCCTGCAGCGTCCCGGGGACAACGGTGGGGCCGATCGCTCGTGCCCGTTGCATCAGCGTCTCGGGAGGGCGCCGGCTGGCGACGGTCACATCGATGTTCTTTCTTGCAAACGCTCGGGCGAGGGCCTGGCCTACCGCGCCGAAGCCAATAATCGAATAGTTCATGCGAACTCTCCATTCATTATTGTAAGGAATCCATATTTATTGACACGAATCAGATCACCTTCGTCGAGTTGAAAGATCCTTCTACACGCTTTCTGCGCGATTTCAGATGGCCGAGAACCCGCCGTCGACAGACAACTCCACCCCATTCACGAAGCTCGAATCGTCTGAAGCAAGAAACAGCGCGACCGTCGCAATTTCCTCAGGACGCCCCATCTTTCCCCGCGGGATCAGGGATTCGAACATCCGCTTCGCCTCCTCGGTGAGAACCTGGTCCTGCATCGGTGTGGCGATCGGCCCCGGGCTCAGCACGTTCACCCGGATATTCCTGCCCTTCAGTTCGTTAAGCCACGTGCGTGCGAATGAGCGCAACGCCGCCTTGCTCGCCGCATACACGCCATAACCAGGAAAACCTTTCACCGAAGCAACTGACCCGGTCATGAAGATCGACCCGCCATCGTTGAACAGCGGCAACGCCTTCTGAACCGCAAACAGCGTTCCGCGCGTATTCAGACCGAAGGTCGCATCGAAGTGCTGCTCGGTAATCTCGCCCAGAGGGACGGCTTCGCCCGTGCCTGCGCTCGCGAACAGGATGTCGATCTTGCCCTTTTCCCGCTTGACTGTATCGAACAGGCGGTCGAGGTCGTCCAGATTGGCCCCGTCGCCGCGCACGCCGGTCACGTTCCGGCCAATCAGCTTGACGGCCTCGTCGAGCGCCTCCTGCCTCCGGCCCGTGATGAAAACATACGCGCCTTCTTCAACGAACCGCTTGGCGCTCGCCAGCGCCATGCCGCTCGATCCACCCGTGATGACTGCAACCTTACCCTCAAGCTTTCCCATGACATCTCCTTTCGTGGTGTCGTACTGCGCCTCTGTTCCCATCTGCACAAATGTGCTGTATCTTGTGGATCACTGATCCGGATACAGGTTCATTATATTCGGATCACCGATCCGTTTGTCAAGGCAATTTATGCGAGCTGACGCCAGAAAGAATTACGACCATCTCCTTGCAGTCGCGCGTGACGTCGTCACCGAGCATGGTGCCGAGGCGTCCATGCGAGATATCGCCCGCCGGGCCGACGTCGGGTTGGCGACACTATTTCGCCATTTCCCGACACGAGAAGCCTTGTTCGAAGCGTTGCTGCGCATGAACGTGGACGAACTGATACAGCAGGCGGCCGAACTCGAAACGTCGAATCCACCTGACGAAGCGCTGGTGTCCTGGTTTCGCGATGGGGTGGCATTCGTTCGCAGCTATAGCGGTATTTGCGCCTTGTTTGCGACCGCGCACGCGGACCCGGACTCCGCGCTTCATGCTTCGAGCACAGCGCTGCGTTCGGCGGGCGCGCGACTACTGCTCCGCGCTCAAGCCGAGGGAACGGCGCGCGCCGATATTGATGGGGTCGACCTGTTCGCCCTGATGTCGGCGCTCGGCTGGCTCGTCGGCCAGCCCGGATTCGCGCCACGGGGGGATCATCTCTTTCACGTTATTACGAGCGCCATCCTGACAAATCGGCCTGGCAACGATATCAAGAAGGCAACGTAACCGAGTCCAACGAATTGTTGTCTGCATTGCGTCGGATGGCGTCCTCTATGACCGACGCCGGCGACACTATGCGCAAAAGTCTTGGCAAAGGTGACGAATGCAACTGATCGTGTCGGGAGTTTTGAGCGGCTGTTGACGAAGGCGATAAGACGTTGGAGCGGCTGAGCTGTCGCACTACCCAGCGACCGCACATGGCCGATCACGGTCCGATCCTGATTGCATAGGGTAATCGCCAGAGATCGACTCGCGTCAGACCGTCATCGACCCTCTCCGGCCGTTGGAGCTAGCGCGACGTGAACGGCGGCTTCCGAGGTTCATCCGTCATTCGTGCACGCGTGCTGCCCGTCAAGTCATCGGCCTGAGCCGCCACTCGCTTATCGGCGTTGGGGGGGGGGGCCGCTATAGGCTACTGAACGGCCATTCGCCAATCAGCTGCCGCGAACGACCGGTTCATTCACAGGATGCGTACTTTCAACCCAAAGCAGTCCTCGAGATCGTCATACGAGGGCCCGCGAAGCGGTCATAGGAGTTCCCCAAGGGGCCAACCCGGTCTCACCAGGTAAGCTGGCCAGGCAGCCCATCAAGCCGCCGGCGCGGTCACTGCACCAGGTCGGCGCCGCTCAGGATGATTTCGTCCCATAGCGTCTGAAACGATAGCCAACCGATCTGCGGCGATCCCAGCACCGAAGCCAGCCATCTCGCATCATCGGGAGCCCACAGTGAAGGCTCGCCACAAGCCTGGGCAATCAGTTGCGCTTCGCAGCAGCGGTTCATCAACACGAACCACCATGCCGCCTCATCCACGGTCTGTCCGGTCGTGAAGATGCCGTGGCCCCCGTGGATCGCCACCCGCTTGTCGCCGAAGCCTGCGGCAAAGCGTGCTGCCGCGGCCGGGTCGCGCACAACACGAGGCTCGAGAATCAGTGCCTGCTGCTCGAAGAAGACGCATGCGTCCTGTGTGATCGTATCGAGCAGCCGCTCGAATGCGGCCCACGTCGACGCGTGCAGAGCGTGCGCGTGGCACACCGCCGTGACCTCGGGCCGCGCCTGATGGACGGCCGTGTGAAGCAGCAGCCCGACCGGGTTCACCATCCCGCTGCCGTGTACGACCTGACCTTGGTGATTAACCTGCACCAAGTGCGAGACGCGGACTTGGTGCATGGGGACGCCGACCGGGTTGACCCAGAAATGGTCCGGCAGTTCGGGATCGCGCACGGTGATGTGGCCCAGCAGGCCTTCAGAGTAGCCGCGCCGGCCGAAGATGCGGCAAGTTGCCGCCAGTCACTGCAGCGCGTGCGTTCGCTCGGCATCTTTGGTCTCGAACACCGGCCGCAAGCGGCTTGCAAAGCTCTGGACACCAATCTGCATACCTCTGTCCTCCCTGATAGCACGTTGCCGCAAGAGGTCTCACCAAACTGGAGTATGGCCTGACGACGCAGATCGGTCTATCCCGGCTCAACAGTACGCAGAAAGCTGCCGATCGCGACGGTCAGAAATTGGCCGGGAGCCACGGTTCCCGAAGGCCGAAGCCGCCAGCCAAGCGTCAACGTTGGCATGTCCGCTAACGTTGTCGATCACCTGCATGAGCACTTCGTCGCACCTGCATCCGCAGCGGACAGGACGTGCTAAAGGCCGTTGTGCTCGGCGCGAGAGGCACGCTGATCGGCCGCAGCTTCCTCTGCGGGCTACGTGCGATGGGCGAGGTTGGTGTCACAACGTGACTGGAGATCATCCACAAGGAACTGGATACCACACTGGCTTTTTGCGGGCACACCGACATCCGTCGTGCGGACGCGCAGATCCTGCTGCCTCGGTCGCGCTGAAGACCGGGAGTACTCGGCGATGTTGCTCTCGAGCGCGTTTCTCGCTGCCGACGCACCCTACTTCCCCCAACGCAACGACGGCGTATGGACCGGGCTGTCCCAGTGGCGCAGCATTTCGCCGTCCAGCACAGACAGCGTGATCGACGCGCCCGCCATTTCTAGCGAAGTCGTCAGCGCACCCACCTGCGCCCGGCTAACCGCCAGGTCCCGTTTCTGCAGCCACAAGCGCGCCGAGTTGAACAGCAAATAAAGTTCGCCAAGCGGTGTTCCCCCAAGCCCGTTGACGAGCACCAGCAATTCGGCGCCGGCTGGCGGCTTGAGGTCGTCGACGATCGCCGTGAGCAGTTCTCCCACGATCGCATCGGCCGCCGCGAACTTTGCCCGGCGCCGGCCGGGCTCGCCGTGGATGCCCACGCCGACCTCGATCTCGTCGTCGCCGATCTTGAACGTCAGCGTGCCAGCAGCGGGCACCGTGCAACTCGTGAACGCGACGCCCATTGACGCCGTGCGCTTGTTGATCCGGTCACCGAAGGCCTTGCATTGTTCAAGGTCAGCGCCGCTTTCAGCCATGCTGCCGACCAGCTTCTCGACTAGTACGGCACCCGCGACACCACGCCGGCCGGTGGTATAGCTGGAGTTCTCCACCGCCACGTCGTCGTTGATCAGCACCATCGCGTTCGGAGCCTCGGACATCTCCGATGCCATTTCGAAGTTCATCAGATCGCCCGAGTAGTTCTTCACGATAAACAGCACGCCCGCGCCGGTATCCACTGCTTTGGCAGCGGCCATCATCTGGTCCGGTGTCGGCGACGTGAAAACCTGGCCCGGGCAAGCCGCATCGAGCATGCCGTACCCCACAAAGCCGGTGTGCAGCGGCTCGTGCCCCGAGCCGCCGCCCGACACCAGTGCCACTTTTCCGGCTTTGAGTTGCTTGCGCCGCACGAACACGGGCTCGTTGTTCAGTACGACCAGATCGCTATGGGCGGCGGCGAATCCCGCCAGGCTTTCAGCGAGGAAATCGTCGACGTGGTTGATGAATTTCTTCATGGTCTGCGCTCCTTTCACGCTTTGTTTTGCGCCAGATGTGCGCACACTGCCGCAATCATGATCTGACTGGAACGCGCACCGGGGTCGATATGGCCGCGTGAGCGTTCGCCGAGAAACGATGCGCGCCCTTTCGTCGCAAGCATGTCGCGCGTCGCGAGCATGTGCTCTTCTGCCACCGGCGGCAAGGCGTCGAGCACCGCACGCGCGGGTGACCCTGCGGCGGCAAGCTCATCGAAGCGGGCAGCAACGGGAATCAGGACGTCCATCATCGTCTTGCTGCCCACGCCGGTCTTCCCCCGCTGCCTGACCGCCTCGACGCCGCCGGCATAGATGCGGGCCACACCCGCGACATCCATGGCATTGGATGCCGACGCTTTCGCCATCCCGCTCAGCAGTGAAAAGAACAGCGGCCCCGACGACCCGCCGACCGTCGAAAGCACTTTGCTCGCGGCCAGCTCGAGTGCCGGCCCGAATGCTTCAGCCTCGATTTCCGTGCGCACTGCGAGCAGTGCCTCCATCCCGCGCAGCAAGTTGAAAATGTGATCTCCGTCGCCGATCTGCTGGTCGAGCAACGCGATCTCGTCCGAGTGCGTCTTGAGCGATGCATAGGCGGCGTCGATGCACGCCATGACCGTTTTGCCGTTCATGTCAGGATCCTCCGGCCGTCCGCACTGAAATACAACAGGCTGCGCGCCGGCAGCGAAACGCCAACCGACTGCCCGGGCATGAAATTGCGTTCGGCAACGGTTGTCGCCACCACGGCCGTCCCTTCGCGATCGAGGATCAGCAGATGGCGCAGTGGCGAATATTCGAGCACTTTCAGATTGAGTGCGTTGCGCGCGTCTGCGTCGTGCAACACGACGTCCTCGGGACGAATTGCAACAGTCGCGGTGCCCACCGGCACTGCCGCCGAATCAAGCAGCGCCGGCGGCAGCAGGTTGATGGGTGGCGAGCCGAGGCGCTGCGCCGCACCAAGCGAAACAGGATTGCCGTAGACCTCGCGCGGCGTGCCGAGCTGCACGATGCGGCCCTGTTCGAGAATGCCGATACGGTCCGCCAGCGTGGTCGCCTCCACCTGATCGTGCGTGACATAGATGATGGTCGCACCGATCGTGCGGTGCAGCCGCTTGAGTTCGATGCGCAGTTCCTCGCGCAACTTCGCATCGAGCGACGAAAGCGGTTCGTCCATCAGAAACACTTTGGGATGCCGCACCAGTGCCCGCCCGATTGCCACGCGCTGCATTTCGCCGCCCGACAGATGCGTCGCCATGTTGTCGAGCTTGGACTCCATGTGCAGCATCGCGGCCACGGCGTGGATGCGCTCACGCACCTCGGTCTCGCTGCTGCGCCGGCGCGGCGAACGCAGCGGAAACGCCAGGTTGTCGAATACGCTCAGGTGCGGATACAACGAATATTGCTGGAAGATAAATGCGACGTCGCGGTCCGAAGGATGCATCTGTGTCGCGATCATGTCGTCGATCAACACGTCACCGGCATCGGGTCGCTCCAGACCTGCGATCAGGCGCAGCGTGGTGGTCTTGCCGGCACCGCTCGGTCCCAGCAGCACGACGAACTCACCATCCTTCACGTCGAGCGACAGGCCGTCCACCGCCACGATGTCGCCGAAGTGCTTCTTGATGTTGCGTAGCCGAATTTCAGCCATGAGCGTCTCCGTTTGCGGAAAGCGTGTGTGTCGCACCCGGCAGCAGGCGTCCCGTTGCGGCGTCATAGAGCAGCGTGCGTTCCTTGCGAAACGCGAGGCCGACCGGAGAGCCGGCGGCAAGACCGTCGTCCTTGCCGGCGCGCACCCGCACGGTGCCCAGTGCGGTCTCGATCACCAGCACCTGATGCGAACCGAGATATTCGTCGGCGATCACCTGGCCGCGCAACGGGCTGTGTGGGTCGATCACCACGTGTTCGGGCCGAATTCCCAGCAGGACGCGAAGAGCACTCGCGTCGCAGCGCGGCACGGAAACCGGGGTGCCATGAAGATAGACTTGCTCGTGACCGATATCGACCGGGCCGTCCACCGGCAAGAAGTTCATCGGCGGACTGCCGATGAAGTTGCCGACAAAAACGCTCGCCGGGAAGTGATAGATGTCGTGCGGCGAACCGGCCTGCAGCACTTCCCCGTGGTTCATCACGACAATATCGTCGGCCATCGCCATCGCCTCGCTCTGGTCATGCGTGACATACACGGTGGTCGCGGCAAGCGCGTTGTGTAACTTGCGCAGCTCAAGGCACATCAGCTCGCGAAAGTCCGCGTCGAGCGTGCCGAGCGGCTCGTCCATCAGGAACGCCTTTGGCTGCCGCACGATCGCGCGGCCAAGCGCCACGCGCTGACGGTCGCCGCCGGACAGGCCACCGGTCTTGCGATCGAGAATCCCTTCGATGCGCAGCATGTGTGCTGCCGCCTCTACCCGGGCGGCAATCTCGCGGCGCGAAACATGCTCGTTCTTCAGGGGAAAGGCGATGTTGTTGCGCACCGTCATATGCGGATACAGCGCGAACATCTGGAACACGAAGGCGATGTCGCGTTGTCGCGCGCGCAACGCGGTGACGTCCTCGCCGTCGATCAGAATCTGTCCGGAGGTCGGCAACTCCAGCCCGGCGATCATCCGCAGCGTGGTGGTTTTGCCGCAGCCCGATGGACCGAGAAGCACGACGAAGCGGCCCGCGCGAATCGTCAGGTTGGTATCGCGTACCGCGGTGAAATCGCCGAAGCGCTTGCGCAGGTTGGCGAGAACGATCGTGGACATGGTTCATTCTGGAAAGTGGCTGGTGACGACGAACGCAATCGCCCCCACGAGGATGACGGGAAACGACCAGGTGAACAGCGCGACCGAGAACGGCTGTACGAGCATCGCCACGCCGAGCCCGATCAACGCGGTCGACCCGCCTTCGCTATAGCCGCGGCGCAGCAACCGGCTGCGCGACAGAACAGAATCACGTTTCATTTGCGCACTGCTCCGAAGGTGATGCCGCGCAGCAGGTGCTTGCGAAGCAGGACGGTGAAGAACAGGATCGGCAGCACGAACAAGGTGGTGGCTGCGGCCACTGCCGGCCAGTCCTGCCCGCCCTCGCCGATGATGAACGGGATGAACGGCGGCATCGTCTGCGCATCGCCGCTTGTCAAAAGCGACGCAAAAGCGTATTCATTCCACGCGAAAATGAGGCAGAAGATCGTCGTCGCGGCGATGCCTGTGATCGCTTGTGGCAGAACCACTTTCATGAAGGCCTGCAATCTCGTATAGCCATCGACCAGGGCCGCCTCTTCGTATTCGCGCGGGATTTCGTCCATGAAGCCCTTGAGCAGCCAGACCGCGAGCGATACGTTGACCGCTGTGTACAGGACAATCATGCCGAGATAGCTATCGCTGAGGCCCAGCGCGCGGTACATCAGGTAGATCGGAATGGCGACGGCGATCGGCGGCATCATGCGCGTCGACAGGATGAAGAACAGCAGGTCGTCGGCCAGCGGCACCTTGAAGCGCGAGAACGCGTACGCCGCGAGCGTGCCGAGAAACACCGCGAGAAAGGTCGAGCCGAAGCCGATCACCAGTGAATTGACGAACCGCGGCAATACCTTCGACGGCCCGGCGATCACCATGTTGCGCTTGCGCACGTCGCGTTCATACCAGGTCTGCGCGGGCGGCAGGCTCGCGATGAACTCCGGCGTCTGCCGCGAGCGGATCGTGAACAGATTGACGTAGCCTTCCATCGACGGGTGAAACAGCACGACGGGTGGATACGCAATCGCATCCTCCTGCGTCTTGAAGCTGGTCAGAAAGATCCACACCATCGGCAAGGTGGCGACCAATGAATAGGTGATGACGACGGCCGCCGCAAACCGCTTGCCGCGCGGCGACGCGGCCACCACCGATCGTTCATGAGCAGCTGGTTTCATCGCTGTTTCACCCGGTTGAGTGCCTTGACGTAGATGTTCGCGGCGCCGAACACCGTGACGAACAGGATGATCGCCAGCGCCGACGAATACCCCGTCTGCCATTTCTCGAATGCGGCGCGCTTGAGCGTGATCGACACCGTCTCGGTCACCGACCCCGGCCCGCCCGAGGTCAACAGGTTCACCATGTCGAACATCTTGAAGTTCTCGATGCCGCGAAACAGAACCGCCAACATCAGGAACGGCAAGGTCATCGGCAACGTGATCGACCAGAACTGACGCCAGGGTGACGCGCGGTCGACTTCCGCCGCTTCGTAGATGTAGTCCGGAATCGAACGCAGGCCTGCGAGGCAGATGAGCATGACGTAAGGCGTCCACATCCAGACGTCCACCATCACGATGGTCCACGGCGCGAGAGGCACGTCGCCGATCATCTGAAACGAGCCTGGCGGAATGCCGGTGAAGATACTCACCACGTCGTTGAAGAGTCCCGTCTGCGGCTGCAGCAGGAAGGTCCAGAAGTTGCCGACCACGGCAGGCGACAGCATCATCGGCAGCAGGATCAGCGTGGTCCAGAAGCTATGGCTGCGAAACTGCCGGTTGATCAGCAATGCCAAGCCGAAGCCCAACAGCACTTCGAATCCGACTGACCAGAACACGAAACGCGCAGTCACCTGCATCGCGTACCAGATGTCCTCGTCGGTCAGGATATCGACGTAGTTGTCGATACCGACGAAGCGCGCCGGGACGCTCGGCATATTCGACCTGAAATTCGTAAACGACAGCCGCAGCGCCCAGATCAACGGAAAGATGTTGATCGCAAGCAGCAGCAGGATCGTCGGCAGAATGAACAGCCACGCGATGGTCCGGTCCGACAGGCCGCGCAGCCTCGCCGTGGCGCGCGCCGCCGCGCTGCCTTCGAGCCCTTGCGGCGGAAATGGCTTGTTTGCCAACATGCCTGACTCCTTATAACGAACCAGCGACGGCACCGTGAGCCGTTGCCGGTTCATGTCAGAGACGCTAGTACTTCCCTTCGCCCTTGAAGACCTTGGTCCAGTCTTTCACGAGCAGGTCGAGCGCATCCTTGGCGGTTCCCTTGTCGGCTACCACGTAGTCGTGCACGCGCTTTTGCATGTCGAGCAGCAGCTCGGCATAGGCGGGCTCCGCCCAGAAGTCCTTGACGATCGCCATCGACTTCAGGAACGCCGTGGCGAAAGGCGCGCTCTTCGGAAAGTCCGGCGCATCGACGACGGACTTGGCCGCCGAATAACCGCCCAACTGCCACCACTTCTTCTGCACGTCGGGTTGCGCGAACCACTTGATATATTCGAGGGCGTCTTCCTTGTGGTCCGAATACGAGACGACCGAGATGCCCTGGCCGCCCAGCTGCGTGTACTGCTTGAGTTCACGCGGATTGACAAAGAAGCCGATCTTGTCGCCGCCAACATTCGGATCCTTATAGAGACCAGGAAAGAACGCAAACCAGTTCATCTGCATCGCGACCTGGCCGGACTTGAACGCGTCGAGTCCTTCCTGCATATACGCGTTGGTCATGCCCGGCGCGGTGCAGCACTTGTAGAGCGCCTTGTAGTATTCCAGCCCCTTGACCGCACCCGGCGAGTTGACGTAGCCATCGAGGTGATAAGGCTTCTTCGGATCCTCGTATTCGAAACCGAAGTTATACATCGCGTTGGTCACCCCCATCGTGATGCCTTCGGAGCCGCGCTCGGTGAAGATATACACGCCGTAGACGGTCTTGCCGTCGATCTTGCGGCCCTGGAAGAACTCGGCTGTCTGCTTGAGTTCATCCAGCGTGGTGGGCGGCGCCAGTTCCCGGTTGTATTTCTGCTTGAACTCGGCACGCAGTTCCGGCCGTGCAAACCAGTCCTTGCGATAGGTCCAGCCGACTGCATCGGCCATCGCCGGCAACGCCCAATAGTTCGGCGTGTTCTTGGGCCACTCCGAGTAGCCCACAACCGTGGCCGGCACGAAGTCGTCCATCGAGATCTTGTTCTTCGCGAAGAAATCGTTGAGCTTGACGTAGTGGCCATTCACCGCCGCGCCGCCGATCCACTGACTATCGCCGATAATCAGATCGCACAGCTTGCCGTGCGAATTGAGTTCGTTGATAAAGCGGTCGGCATAGCTGGTCCACGGCACGAACTCGAACTTCATCTTGATGCCGGTCTTGGCCGTAAAGTCCTTGGACAGTTCGACCAGTGCGTTGGCCGGGTCCCAGGCCGCCCAACAGAGTGTCAACTGCTTGTCCTGCGCGTGCGCGCCTGTTGCCATGCCAAGCCCCAGCGATACCAGCGCCGCGGCCATTACCCTTGCTGACGTAAGACGTAACATTTATCTTCTCCTTGTCTCTCTCGGGTCTCCAACCTGATGACAATCAGCGCCCATGCGCCGGGCGCCGTATTTCGGCTCTGGCGGACTCAAACATCGGTCCGCGTGTCGCGAGCGTCAGGCATGCGCATTCTCACGAAGATAAATTCGGGTTTCCGGCGTCGGGATGGCGAGCGCGCCACGCACGTCGTTAAGAAAGTTGATGGCGGCCAGTCCCGCCCAATGCACGATGCCGCGCACGTCCTGATCGAGGATCACGTCGATCGCGCGCTCGGACAGCTGGGTGCGGGTCTGCGCGGTGCATTCATGGCCGATCAGGACGAGACGCGCCTTGTCGCCCGATTCCTGCAACGCCACAGCAATGCCGGAGATGCCGCCGCCGGTCGCATACACGCCGACCAGATCCGCGTGACGCGCACGCAGGCCCTGAATGGCCAGACCCGCACCGTCGTCGTCTTCGGCGAAATCGGGTTCGGCGATCCAGCGCAGGTTGCGAAAATCCTCTTCCAGCACCTGCGAAAAGCCGGTGCGCCTCTCCACCTGATCATGCAGACGGGACGATCCCGATAGCACAGCGACCGTGCCGAGGCGCGCACCAAGAAAGCGGCCCATCAGCAGTCCTGCAGTACGTCCGGCGACCCGGTTGTCGACCCCGACATAAGCGGCGCGGCGGCTCGCCGGCAGATCGGAGAACACGGTGACGACCGGCACGTTCGCGTCACTCAACTCCTCGATGAAACGCTCCACCCAGGGATAGTCGAGCGGCGCCAGAACCAGTGCGTCATATTCAATCGCCTGCTCGGCGAAAGCCGCGGTGTCGCGCTGACTGACGAAGTCACAGCGATAAAACGAAGGGGTGATGCGGTGCTCGCGAAAGAAACTGGCCGACAGCGCGATATCGCGCTCGACATGATCCAGAAAACGGGAGTTGACTTGCGGGAGAACGAACGCGACGCGGAAAGAAGTGACCTTAGCCGGTCGGCCACGGCTCGCACGCTCGTCGCGCAGGTCGGCGAGCGCCAGGTGGACGCGTTCGGCCGTCTCCTGACGCACGGCCTGATCGTCGCGCAAGACACGATCGACAGTGGCCACGCTCACGCCGGCCCGGCGCGCAATCATCATACGTGTAGCCGGCATGGGTCTCCTCCGGTGCCAAGCCAAGAATCGTTTTGTTTACTCAAGGTAGTTTTTTCTGCACGAAATGCAAGTATTTTTGCTAGGGAAAAACCATCATTTATGTCGCTTATCATCATCACGCGTCAGCATCGATAACTCCATCCTCAGTGTCACCCCCGTCGTGCGTTATGACGCAACCCGTCAATGCATTTGCCGCGATAAAGCCAGGCGAAATCAAACGCCCGTCGGCGCGATTTGAACGTGCCACCGGGGAGGCACCGTGCGGAGCGGTGTCGGCCGCCTCCAAATGCCGACGTAGGACATGGTCCGGCGAAGGCCTCAGTCGATAAGGTTTGTACGACGCACCGATCCGTAGGTAAGTGACACTCGCCGGAGCCTGCGGGCAGGCGTCGGACAAGCCTCAAGGAGGAAACGCGGAGTGGCCCGGGGCGGCCGCTGAACGTACGCCACTGTGGCGAATGAACAGGTGGCACTCGGACCTGGGAAGACGGCGAGATTCGGCGAACCAAAGTGAAGTAGGCTGCATGTAGGTGGCATTGCTGCCGCGTGTCCGCATTTGTGGCGACACGGCGAGCACCAAACTAAACCGCGTGATCCGGGCGGAAGCCGCACCCGTCTCCTGTTGACTCCCGTTGCCGAAGGGCCGACGGTCGGTTTGAACACCGCGAGACACTTGCGCTCATGCTGCGCCTCGCTGCCGTGGCGGTGCAAGTGTTGGCTTTCGGCGCTGGAGGATGTCGATGACGTTTATTGGCGCCTCGCAGTGCGGATAAAGGAGACCGCCTTGAATCCTAGCGGTCTTGGGCGGCTCACGGGGTTATGGCGCCTTTGAGGCGCTCACCATGTCAAGCCACCGGCTTTGCCGGTGGTATTTGACTGGCCGTTCGCGGCAGCCGAGTGGCGAATGGCCGTTCAGCAGCCAATAGCGGCCACCCCAACGCCGATAAGCGAACGACCGCTGTGGCCGATCACTTGCCTTCCTATACTTACGTCGAATGTCACTTGTTGAGGGGCAAGCTGACGTTCAAATGCTCATAAGGAAGAGCCGGCGAATGTCCGTAGATGGCCGATTTCTGCCAGATCCCCGGCTACAGTTGATGTACTTAATTCGTGCACGGGAATCCATTGCACAGTAAGCGGCTTCATCGGTCTGTCGATCGAAGGCCCCGCCGGCATATCGTGGATTGACCGTCGACGCTTCGGGACGGATCTCCCCAAGCCAATTGAAGAAGTCGGTCAAGTGGATAACGATTCGCGCCGCGTCGTGCGGCGAACGGGGCAGCCAGCAAAGCCCGGTGGCGTCAAATCCGGTTTCGCGATTGAAGGTGCCTGTGTACAGGCGCTGCGCGAAATTCTGAAACAGACGATGGGGATCACGCTCGGTCGGATTGACCTGGAGGTATTCCAGAAAGAGACGAATGGATCGCGTTACCTTCCGCATCCATTCCAGACTCCGATCGTGGCTACGGTGCAGGAAGTAGTCGATCAGTGGCTCGAGAATCCCTGTCGGGGTAAGAAGCGCGGGGATCTCGGTGTAGAAGTTGGATGCATCCGTAAGACCCGCGCTTTGACGCTGACGAACATTTGGCTCAACGGCAGAAAAACCAACAATACTGCACCCGTATTAAGTCACCATGTTGACGGTCGCTATCGTGAACACGCGAAGGGCGGGCTCGGCTGAGAAAAACGCGGGCCGGGGGTCGATCGCGTCGCGCATCCACTGCTCTCTGCTCCTAAGTTCGACCAATTTCGGACTTTCGGCAACAGCGACGTGAGATCGACACCAAATCGCTCGCTCAAGCTCTCACCGGCGTCCATCAGGTTAATCACTTGCCGCTGACGGCACGGACTGGCTGTGTCATGCGCCCGCGATCACCAGGTCGGCGCGACGTCCGAGGGTCGCGGCCAAGATCATCTGACGCCGATTCCGCGGCAAACGTGTCGCACGCGCCCGGGGACGAAACACCCGGTCGCCGCGATTGATGACACGGCCCGTAAGTGCGCAGATGGCCGCAATGCGGGCAAGGCCGCTGCACCAGATCTGCTCCGTGTACCGGCCCGAACACGGGTCGCTCCACGAAACGCTGATCGCGATGGACGACAAGCGCTCCACGACCACGATGCTGGCGGGCGGTCCGACCGTGCGACAAAGATTGTCGGCCGCAGGTGAGCCCACGCCGACGTGGTGCTTCTTGTGTTTCAGGGAAAATTTCGGCGCGCATGCATCGAGTTGCTTGGCGGACGGATTGAGGACGTTCAGCAGCGCGCGCACCGCGATATCGTCTTCAAAAATACGGTCATCAATCCATCTCCAGTGGTCTGCGTGCACATAGTGCAAATACAGCGAGAGCCACATCAATGGCGCGACGGCCGAATTCGTCCGGCGCGCCGCGCCCATCGCTTAGTTTCCGCCTTGCTCGCGCAGACTCAACTTACTGCTAACCGACGTGACACCCTGCACCTGCTTCGCCGCATCGACGGCCAGACCATCCTGATCTTCGCTTACGATCTGACCGGCCAGCGTCACGTGCCCCGTCTTTGCATTACCGAAGACGGAGATTGTCGTCTGCTCGAGACCTCTGGTTTTGAAAATGGCTTTCTGAACGGTCTTGGAAAATGCACGGTTGGCCGCGCGAACCGACTTCTTCGTCGGGGCGGCTTGCATGCTAGTCGCTGCGGTACTGTTCGACGCGCCAGCCGTCGAGTCCGCCGCAAATGCCGGCGTGTACGCGAACGCCGCTACAGCGATCGCAAGGCCGCTGTTCATAACGAGTTGTGGAAGTTTCATAACTGATCCTTAAGTTGAGTTTGAGAAAAAATTCGTTTGAGTTGTGGATACATCGCTGTCACTCGAGGCGGATGAGCACGTACTGCGGTGGGGATCCTATTGCCTTGACCCAAACCACGGTACGGATTGAGCGGCATCACAGCTACCACCTCGAGCATGCCGGTTGCCGCCATCGAAAGCGTGTTCAGAGTGTGGTGTACTTGTTCTTCGGTGTCGGCTTCAATCAGTGTGCAGGTGCCACACTGATCGCCGCGATGCGAAAACTGGCGGTGACGTTCTTCGAAAATGGCCGTAGTCAGAAAGGAAACTGACGCTCGCCGTGTTGCACAGAGATCCAGTGCTCGGTCGTGAAGTCCTCGAACATGCCATTGGCGCCAAACCGGCCGAGACCTGAGTTCTTCTCGCCGCCAAACGGCATGTTTGCGAGATCCACCGCTGGAAGGTCGTTGACGTGGGTCATACCAGCCTCGACCTGATGTGCGAACCGCACGCCTCGATCGAGGTTGCGTGTCAACACGGCGCTCGACAAGCCGTATTCGGTATCGTTCGCCATACGCAGCGCATCCGATTCATCCTTTGCGCGCAAGATCGGTACGATAGGCCCAAAAATCTCGTCTCGCCCGAGACGCACGTTCTCCGTTACGTTGGTGAAGACATGTGGCGGAAGAACAAGCCCCTCAGGTTTGCCGCCAACGCGCTCCGTCGCGCCGTCGGCGCGCGCATTGGCGATCATCGTGTTCAGACCATCAAGCTGATGTTGGGTGATGATCGGGCCCACAGCCGTCTCGGCGAGGTTCGGATCGCCATATTTCAGACCCTTCACGCGCTCGACGAACGCCTCCACGAACCGATCGTAAAAGGCACCCTCGACGATCACCCGGTTGACGCTGACACACAGCTCGCCCTGGTGCAGAAAACGTCCGAAGGTGGCGATGTTCACGGCCTGCTCAAGATCGGCATCGTCGAGGATGACAAGCGGATTGTTGCCGCCCAATTCGAGCTGCGCCTTCTTGAGTGTTCTTCCGGTGGCAGCCAATCCGGCAATGCGTCGTCCGACCGGCGTTGAGCCGGTGAACGAGATCACCCGGGATGCGGGATGCAGGACGAATGGGTCGCCGATCAGATGATTGTCACCGCTGACGACATTCAGGACACCCCGGGGGAGACCAGCCTCCTGGAAGATCTTCCCAAGAAGCAGCCCGCCGGTGACGACGGTCTCGGAGGCCGGCTTCAAGACGACGGCATTTCCGAGAGCCAGCGCGGGCGCCAAGGCGCGGCTGCTCAAATGCATCGGCCAGTTCCAGGGGCTGATGACAGAGACGACGCCCACCGGGATGCGGTAGATCCGGTGCTCCTTGCCCGGAATATCGCCGGGCATGATGCGACCCCACTCGCGGGTTGGCAGGGTCGACGCCTCGAGAATGATAGCGCGAACCGCCGACCATTCGAGCTCTGCCTTGATGCGAACGCTGCCGGATTCCCGGATCAGCCAGTCGACGATCTCGACGTGACGAACGTCCATGATCGCGGCAGCTGTGCGCAGAACCTCAGCCCTCTCTCCCGGCAAGGTGTTGGCCCAGTCGCGCTGAGCCCGCTTGGCGCTCGCATAGGCAGCGTCAATATCCGCGACATTCGCCTGCGGTACTTCGACGAGCGTCCGGCCGGTGTAGGGATCGAAATCCTTGAAGATCGTTCCTGCAGCGCCAGCGCCCGTCGATAAGGAGTTCGCCAAAGACATAAGGAGGGGGCGCGGAGGGAACAGAAGTGGTCATGAGCATGATCCTTTGTAGGTTGTGGAAACCCAGGCCGACAGCCTCATCGACAGCTTGGGGCCGCGTTTCCGTTGATGAAGGATCGTCTAGACATGGGCAATGTGGCGCGTTTTCCCTTAGGTGGACCGCGCCCGCCTGTACGTTGCTACTTCACGGGTTGTCCCGCAGCGGCGAGGATGAGTTCCGCAATTTCCTGCGGATGGGAGATCAGCGAGAGATGACCGGCCTTCACTTCGATTGTCCTGGCGCCCATACGCTTAGCCATGAAGCGTTCGAGATCGGGGTTGATCGTTCGATCTTCCGTCGAGACGGCATAAAAGCTCGGCTTCGACCGCCAGGCCGCCCGTGTGGTCTTACCCGTGAGCAGTTTCCTGTTGAACGGCTCCTGGACCGCATAGAGCACCATTGCCTTCGCTTCCGGCAGGTCGCCCGCGAAATCACGCAGGAACGCAGCTTCCGATAGGCGTCCTTCGTCGCCGTCGAAGACGATTCCCGCCGAGGCGGGTGGCGTCGGAAACATCCTGGCCAGCGCCGTATAGTCTTCGCCCGCGTCGGGTGCTCGCGCCGCCAGATACACGAGAGCAGAGACGTTCGGATGCATGCCGGCCTCGGTGACGATCATCCCTGAGAAGGAATGACCGACCAGAACCGTGGGGCCGTCCTGCCGGGCGAGCACCCGCTTTGCCGCAGCGACCGCTTCAGGTAGCGTCGTCAAAGGGTTCTGCACGGCTGTGGCATTGAGGCCCGCGGCCTGCAATCGTGCGATCACCTCTGACCAGCATGACCCGTCGGCGAACAGCCCATGTACCAGGACCACGTTTTTGGCGATGGACACGCTCGCCGATCGGGCCGTGGCCGGGAGGAGATTTGCCGCCGCCATCGCGGCAACTGCGATGGTAAAGGTGCGTCTGTCGATCTGAGGCATGAGCCCGTCCTTCCTTCGATCTTTGATCTTCGATGTCTTCGGGAGCGAGCGGGATCATCGCGTTCAGGTGCCCGAAGATGCGCTATTCAGTCGCGAAGCCACGGTAGGGCGCCAGTGGCACAATGCAGACCGCCTCTTGCATGCCCAAACCAAACAACGGCAGCCTGTTCAGGGCAGACTTTGCGCCGTCTTCGGATTCGACTTCGAGCAGGAGGCATGCACCCCCCACGTCGCCACGGTGCCAAATGTGGCGCACGATGCCCTCGCCATAGAGCTTGCGAACGGCGGCGGTTTCGGCTGCGAGTCTCTCGGGGGTGTATTCGGAGTCCGGAAATTTTTCGCTACGTCGGCGGGTTATGACGATGTATTGCATTTGATTGCTCCTGGTGTGTTGCCTCGAAGGGGAGCACAGCGGAGCGTTGCAGGAGCGGGATTGCGCCTGCAATGATGACTACGCGTGTCAGCTCTCAAGAGGTAGAAGGCATGAAAGCCTCAGGGTTCGAACGAGGTTGCGGTGGCCCGCTCGCGCCACGCCGCCATGTCGGATTGGACTTTCGCGATCTTTTCATCAATCCTGGCAAAGGCATCGGCGCCCAGCGGCAGCCGCAATGGCGGGACCTCGGATTCGGCCGCCGCGATGATCACCTGCACAGCCTTCGCCGGATCGCCAGGCTGGCTACCATCGCGGCTTCCGACGTTCGCGCGTGTCACACCGGCGGTCGACGCGTAGTCCTCGATCACGCGCTCGGCTTTGGACATGGATTGCGACGACAGGAATTCGGTGCGGAAGTAGCCGGGCTCGACGATCATCACGCGAATGCCGAAAGGTTTGACCTCCAGGGCAAGCGCTTCGGACATGCCTTCGACGGCAAATTTGGTCGCGTTGTAGATCCCGAACCCGGCCGAACCCGCCATGCCGCCAACCGACGAGAAGTTGATGATCAGGCCGGAACGCTGTTCTCTGAGTGAGGGCAGAACCGCTTGTATGACGTTCAGTGTTCCAAACACATTCGTTGCGAACACATGTCGCGCTTCATCCGGTGACACCTCTTCGACCGCGCCGACCATGCCGAAGCCGGCATTGTTGACTGCCACATCGATTGGCCCGACGGTCTCGATGATATCCAGGACGGCTGCACGCGCATCCTCAGGGTTCGTCACGTCGAGCTTGAATACAGTCAGATTTTCGTGACGAAGATCGCTGAGGCCGTTGCGTGTTGTACCAGCGACATGGTGTCCATTCTTCAGAAGTGCTTCCGACAATTGTTTTCCGAAGCCCCGGGAAATTCCAGTTACCAACCAATTCGACACGATTTAGCTCCTCTGCGTTGTTCATCTCGTGCAAAAAGGATACGATCGGCCACGCTCACCGTCCAATTGACTATCATCGGCTCTGTGATTAGAAAACCTTATGAGCCCGATCGGCGTTAAGCATCTGCGTTATTTTGTCGGCGTCGCCGACGAATTGCACTTCGGACGCGCGGCAGCAAAGCTCGCGGTGACGCAGCCGGCCTTGAGCCAGCAGATCGCGGCGCTGGAAGCGATTCTGGGTGTGCAGCTTCTGGTCCGCGATCGCAGAGGCGTCATACTGACGGCCGCAGGTGAGGTCTTTCAGGCGCAGGCCATCGAGATCCTGGCCCAGATGGACACGATGGTGGAGGTCACGCGTCGCACCGCGTTTCAAAATGAACAGCGAATCGCGATCGCTATGGTCGAATACACCGATCTGCCCTTTATCGTGCCGGCGTTGACGGAACTGCAGAAGCTCTATCCCAACGTCAAGATCAACCGCAAGGAGATGGTGTCGACGCAGCAAATCAAGGCGTTGATCACCCACCAGATAGACATTGGCATTGGTGTGCTGTTGGCGAATGAAGATCAGACGGCGAACGTTTCGACCCGGTTTGTCCTCGACGGGCGATGGCTATTGGCCGCGCCGCGCATTCACCCGCTAGCTCAAGTCAAGGTTATTCATCTGACAGATCTCCTGGACGAAAACCTGATCATCTTTTCCCGCAATGTCAACGAGCCGCTCTACGATGCTGTTCTGGCGAGCTTCCAACGAGCCAAGGTTGAGCCAAACTTCGTCTACGAGACAACACAAGCGCAGATCGGTCTGCGCATCGTCAAGGATAGTGGCGGACTCATGCTCGGCGCCGATTACGTGTTGAGAGAGAGGCACGATGACATCGTCTATATTCCGATCGAAGGACTCCCGAATTTGGACGTGCATATCTTTTGGCGGGAGCAGGAAAGCTCCGGTCTCGTCCTGGACTTTGTGGAGTTCCTCGCTGAGGCGGCACTACGTGGCTGAAGGCACACGGCATTTTTCCGCTGTGCTGGGATCCAGAAACCGCGTCGGGTAAGTATCTATCGACTATCTTCGCAACGGCCGTGGGGTCAACACCGTTGTACCGTTTTCTGTCTATGGCGAACCACAAGAATCAACATCCGGAATCGAACGCTACCCCATCGAATAGATCGCTCGAGCGCGGGCTTGAACTGCTGCGCGCGTTCGGTCCCGGTGCGACGCTTCTCGGCAACGGGGAACTCGCGGAACGCACCGGCCTGCCGAAGGCGACGGTGAGCCGCCTGACGCGAACGCTCGTGGAGGCGGGCTATCTCGAGCACGATATGGTACGCAGGGCGTACAGACTGGGCCTACCCGTGCTCAGTCTGGCGCAGGCGTTGCGCAGTGGATCCACAGTACTCAATGCTGCAGGACCGCTAATCCGCGATATTGCCCAGGCAAAGCGCATCAATGTCGGAATCGCGGGCGCCGACCGGGAAGAGATGGTCTACCTTGAGTCCATTCGTTATAACCAGCGAGCCTCATTACGCACGATCGTCTCTGGACAACGCGTGCCGATGGAACTGACTTCGCTCGGGCGCGCGTATCTCGCAGCGCTGCCGCTGACGGAATTCACCGCCCTGATGGACGCGTTCAAGCGGCGCAAACGGAGCGGCTGGGAGCGTCTCGCGCGGGAAATCACTGAGGCTGTAGACGATGTGCGCCGAAGCGGCTTCTGCGTTGCAAGCTGGCAGCCGGAAGTGATCGCACTCGCGACGCCCCTCGCCATTCCCGGACATCGTTTGCTGGTCCTCAACTTTAGCGTCCGCACGGCGGCGTCAAACGACAGCGTTGTAAGCGAACTCGCGGCGCCCCTGCTGCGTCTGCGCGACGAGATTACAGCCGCATGCGCCCGCCTGGAAGGCTGAAGACTGCAAGCCTCTCTTTCATTCCCGGCGTTCACTGATCGCGCGCGCTGGAATACCCAGCACCACTGCAAGACCGCCGAGAATGGAGACGAACGCAACCGCATAGAGCCCCACGGCGCTGCTGCCGAAGTGCGTCGATGCATAGCCGATGACCGAAGGTGCCGAAATCCCGCCAAACTGGCCGAGGCTGCTAATGAGGCCGATCCCGCTTGCTGCGGCGGTGCTCGACAGGTACGCGGGTGGGATCGTCCAGAACAGCGACAGCATGCCCAGATAACCAGCCGTCGCGATGCAAAGCAGTGCTACCAGAATGCCTGCGTGATTCGCCGCCGCCGGCAAAAGCGCGACGCCCAGCGCGGCCATCAATGCGCTTGCCATGAAATGCCACCGCCTCTCCAACATACGATCCGAGTTCCGGCCGAGCAGATACATCGCGACTGCCCCGGCCACATACGGAATCGCGGAAAGAAGCCCAATGTGCCAGTAGTTCGATACGCCGCTTTTCTGGATCACGCTCGGTGCCCAGATGTGCACGACGATGCTCGCCCACGGCACGCTGAAATAGGCGAACGTCAGGAAATAGAACTTTGGCTCCTTCAATGCGACCCAGATCGAACCATGAGCGCGTGCGGCCTTCGTTTGCGCGTCCCGGTTAAGCTCCGCAAGCAGGAGGGCCTTCTCGTCGTCCGAGAGCCAGGTCGCCTGCTCGGGGCGGTCCGTCAGATAGACATAGGCAAAGACACCGGCGATCACTGACGGAAATCCTTCGAGAAGGAACAGCCATTGCCAGCCGTTGTAGCCAAGTAAGCCCGACATGCTATTGAGAATCCATCCCGACACGGGCCCACTGATAATGCCGGATACGCAGATCGCCGTCATGAAGATTGACGTGACTCGGGCCCGCCGCGCGGCCGGAAACCAGTAGGTGAAGTAGAGAATCACGCCCGGGAAAAATCCTGCTTCCGCTGCGCCCAGCAATACGCGCGCGATGTAGAACTGCGTCGGCGTCTGCACGAATGCGGTGCCCGCCGAAACGATGCCCCATAGCGCCATGATCCGCATGAGCGTTTTTCTCACGCCGACTCGCGCGAGCCACAGGTTGCTCGGCACCTCGAAGAGCATGTAGCCCACGTAGAAGAGTCCTACACCCAGACCGAATGCGGCGTCGGAAAGACCAATGTCACGCGAGAACTGCAGGTGCGCAAAACCGATATTGGCGCGATCCAGATACGCGAAGACGTAACAAATAAAGAGGAACGGCAGCAGCCGCCAGGTGACTTTCCGGTAGACAGCCTCTGTCTGCGGTTGCGCGACGGCGCTTACGTCGATCGGATTGGAACGGGCTGCGTGCATCATGTCTCCGGGCTTGTATGGACCGCAGGATCGTCATGACAAGTGTCCTGCGTTGGAATCCATTATCGGTGCCGAACGCTCGATGACAATCAGCCAATTCCATACAGTGGAATTGCTCAACCCTTGGGATAAAACACGCTCCGTTCCACAGAATGGAATTGATGGGGTGTCGCGGGTGGGCGGTGGGGCTAAGCTGCATTGGCAGATTGACCAGTCAGTCGACTCCAATTCAACCATCGAGACACGCATGAGCACATCCACCATTCAAGTCACTATCGACTCACAGGTCGCCACGATCGCGCTGAATCGTCCTGAAAAGCGTAACGCCATCACCAACGAAATGCGCGCCGAACTGATCGCAGCGCTGGAGACCGTGTCGCGCGACCGTGACGTACACGCCTTGGTGTTGACTGGTAACGGCAAGGGATTTTGCGCTGGCGGTGATGTAAGCGGTATGGCGCAACGTATGGAAGCGCCCGCCGGCGAGGTTGCGTTCAATGGCTGGTCCCGTCAGCAACTCGTGCACTACACAGTCGATCTGCTTTACTCGATGCCCAAACCTACCATCGCCGCAGTCAACGGCGCGGCGGCTGGCCTAGGTGCTGATATGGCGCTCTCCTGCGACTTTGTCCTCGCGTCGCACGATGCGAGCTTCACGTGGAGCTATATCAAACGCGGGCTGATTCCCGACGGCGGTGGCATGTACTTTTTGCCGCGACGGGTCGGCCTCGCGCGGGCGAAGGAACTGATTTTCAGCGGGCGCAAGGTGGATGCGAAGGAAGCGTTGGAAATCGGCATCGCGGATCGCCTGAGCGAGCCGGATTTGCTCATCGCCAACGCCCACGCCTGGGCCGCCGAATTGAGCCAGGGTTCGGCCACAGCGCTCGCGCTGGGCAAGAGCATTCTCAACCAGAGCTACGAATTGTCCGCGCATCAGGTGTTTGCACAAGGCAGCCAGGCGCAGGCCGTCTGCTACACAAGCCGTGAACATCGCGACTCGGTGCTCGCATTTCTGAACAAAACCATGTGAGCACGAAGGACATCGACATGAACGCAATTTCAAAATTGATGCGTCCGGCGAGCGTAGCGGTAATCGGCGCATCGGCGGACGCAGCCAAGACTTCCGGCCGCCCAGTGGCTTACCTCAGGAAGCACGGCTTCGACGGCCACATCTACCCTGTTAACCCGCGTTACGACTCGATCGATGGCCTGCCCTGCTATCCCGATGTAGCGTCCTTACCGCACGCGCCCGATGTCGGTATCGTGCTGCTCGGGGCCGAGCGCGCCCACGTTGCGGTGCGGGATTTGGCGAGCCGCGGAACGAGCGCTGCAATCGTGCTGGCGAGTGGCTATGCAGAGATAGGCGAGGAAGGTGCCAGACGTCAGGCGCAATTGATCGAGGCAGCAGGGTCCATGCGCCTGCTCGGCCCGAATACGATCGGGCTCGTCAACCTGAGCGACCGCATCACGCTGTCGGCAAGCGGAGCACTGGAGACTGACACCTTCACGGTCGGTGGGATCGGCGTGGTATCACAAAGCGGGGGGATTCTTGGCTCGCTGTTGTCGCGGGCGGCAGCACGCGGTATTGGCCTGTCAAAGCTGGTGTCGACGAGCAATGAAGCAGACCTCGACATGGCAGATTTCGTCGATTATCTGGTGGACGATGATTCGACTTCCGTTATCGCGCTCTACATGGAAGGGCTGCGTCATCCGGAACGATTCCGGCGCGCGGCTTTACGGGCGGCGGCAGCAGGCAAGCCGGTCGTGGTGTTCAAGATCGGGCGTTCCGAATCAGGCGCGCGCTCGGCGGTCTCGCATACGGGTGCGCTGGCCGGTTCAGACCGCATGTACGACGCGCTTTTTAGCCAGGTCGGCGTGATTCGCGCCCAGACCTTCTCCGACCTGCTCGATATACCTCATGCGCTCGCTACGCGCCGCAAGCTCTCTGGGCGACGGGTGGCGATTCTGACCTCGACTGGCGGTGCGGGCACGCTCGTCACCGATGGCCTCGGCATGGCGGACTTTGAGACCCCGCCTCCTGATGAAGCAACTGCTGCAAAGCTGCGCGCGCTCCAGACCGGCGATCATGCAGTACTCGACCGCAATCCGATCGACGTGACGCTCGCGGGTCTACAGCCGGCTCTCCTGCGCGGTGCGATCGGCACGCTACTCGACAGTCCGACTTACGACGCAGTCGTGGTTATCGTTGGATCGTCGGGCCTCGCGATGCCCGACCTGATGGCTGGCGCAATCCGCGATTCGCTGCCCGGGAGTGACAAACCCGTGATGGCATTTGTGAGTCCTCACGCGCCGGAGATCACGCGTTTGCTTAACGAGCAGGGAGTGCCAGCCTTCCCTTCGCCCGAAAGCGTGACGAGCGCACTTGCAGCGATGTGGCAGCACGGCGAGTACATGCAACGCCCCGTGAGTGTTGCCGAACAACACGCTGAAGCAGAAGTCAACGTGAGCGATCTGCCCGCCGGATCACTAAACGAAGCGCAGGCGAAAGAGCTTTTTGCCCGCTTCGATGTGACAGCGGTACGCGAGCTTGTCGTCGGGAACGCGAACGAAGCCGAGAGCGCCGCTCGCGAGCTGGGTGACAAGGTCGTGCTCAAACTGCTGTCGAACACGATCACCCACAAGAGCGATGTCGGCGGCGTAGCGGTTGGGGTCACGGCTGACAGCATCGGGGCGCGCCTGAACCGCATGCGGGACGACGTTGAAACCGCGACCGGCGTATCCGCGAATGCGTTTCTCGTTCAGGAAATGGTGACGGGGGGGACGGAACTGATTCTCGGCCTTCATCGAGACCCGTTGGGCACAGCATTGCTGCTCGGCATGGGCGGCGTCACAGCGGAATTGTTCAAGGACACGACAATGCGACTCATTTCCACCGAAGTGCCGCTGTCGCGCGACGACGCGCTCGAGATGATTCACGAACTGAAAACGTGGCCGCTCCTCGACGGGTACCGTGGACGGCCACGCGCGGATATTGATGCCCTCGTGACCGCAATCGTTGCCTTTGCGCGAATGGCCGTGCGGCTTGGCGGGCGTATTGTCGAAGCAGAAATCAATCCGATCTTCGTGCTGCCGGCTGGACAAGGCGTGCGGGCAGTTGACGGCGTTGCTGTACTCGCATCGGAGCCTCACGATGAATGACGAGGCTCTGGTCGCACGCTTATCTGGATCTTGATGACATCGCTGGAGCCACACAGCGGCCGCGCGATGTCGTCGGGTTGCGTTTCTTCAAAGCGGGCTGCCTCGGGCGCAAGACGGGCGGGGGTTACTGTCAATACGACGCTGGTTCAAACGCTCGCTAACGCCTCGATCGTCGCATCCAGAAGTGCACGTAGTCGCGCGACGCGACGCAGATCGCGGTGATAGCCAAGCCAGACATCGCGCCCAGGCGGCGCTTCGCCCAGATCGATCCGCCGAAGTCCAGGCGTCGCATCGCCAAGCGGGCACGGCAGCACGGCGAAGCCACTTCCTTCGACACACATGCGCGCCTGCACGCCACGATTGTTGCTGCCGAACACAATCTTCGCCTTGGGCAGCATGCGCTTGACCCACTCGACGTCGGGCAGCGAGCCGAACGCGCTGTCCATGCTGATCAGCTTATGACCGTCACCCTCCCCGCATGAAGGCGAGATCAGATCGACATGCCCGTACAGCGCATATTCGATGTGCATGAGCTTGCGCTGGATGACGTCGGGTTCGTCAAAGGGCGTGATGCGGAACACCAGATCCGCTTCGCGCCGAGCGAGGTTGTAGAGGCGCGAATCCGTGACAAGCTCCAGCGAGATACCCGGGTGCTTCGCCAGAAAGCGCGCGAACACCGGCGTGAGTATGTGCATGCCGAACCAGTCCGACGACGAGACCCGCAGCAGCCCGGTTAGCTGCGTTTCCTTGCCGGTTAACGCGCGCGTGAAGCCAAGCGCTTCCTCCCCCATTCTCTCGGCATAGGACAGCACAACCGCGCCGTCGTCTGTCAGGACGAAGCCATCGCTGGTGCGCTGAAACAGCGTGTGTCCGAGCGCTTCCTCGAGCGCGCGCAACCGGCGGCCCATGGTCGGCTGGGTCTGTCCAACGCGCTTTGCAGCCGCCCCCAGCGTGCCGCAGCGGGCAATCGCCAGAAAGATCCGAACATCGCTCCAGTCGAACGCCATCTCATTCATTTCTGTTTGACATCCGTGCAATAACGTTGATTTACATGCCTTTTGGCATGGCTCATTCTGCACGTATCGACTTGTTTGTTCCATCGGAAAGGAAATGATCATGACCATGCAGGCGCTCGTCCTCAATCGCTACAACGGCCCGCTCGAATTGACGGAAATCTCAATGCCACAACCCGCGCACGGCCAGGTGCGGGTGCGCATTGCCGCGAGCGGCCTCAATCCGCTCGACACCAAGATACGCGCCGGAAGCGCAGCGCATGCCAAACATCCGCTGCCGCTGCTGTTAGGCATTGATATGGCCGGCGTAGTTGACGCCATTGGCCCCGGCGTCACCGCGTTCAAGGTCGGCGACGAGGTGTACGGGATGACGGGCGGCGTTGGCGGCATTCAGGGCTCGCTGGCCCAGTATGCAGCAGTCGATGCCGACCTCCTCGCGATCAAACCGGCCAATCTTTCGATGCGCGAAGCCGCGGCACTGCCCCTCGCGTTTATCACGTCGTATTCCGGCATTGTCGACCGGGCGCGTTTGCAAGCGGGGCAAACCGTGCTGGTACAAGGAGGAGCAGGCGGTGTCGGGCATATCTCGGTGCAACTGGCGCGCGCACTCGGTGCACAGGTCTTCACGACAGCGAGTTCACGGGACCACGATCTCGTTGCGCGTCTAGGCGCTACGCCGATCGATTACCGGGCGCAGTCTGTCGAGCAATACGTCGAATCATTGACGCAGGGCGCAGGCTTTGACCTGGTGGTAGACACCGTTGGTGGCCCAACGCTCGATGCTTCGTTCGCCGCAGTCAAGCATTTTGGTCACGTGGTCAGCGCGTTGGGTTGGGGTACACATTCGCTGGCTCCGCTGTCGTTTCGCGAAGCGACGTACTCAGGGGTGTTCACCCTTTATCCGCTCCTGACGGGCCTGCATCGCGCGCACCACGGAGAGATGCTGCGCGAAGCCACACGACTGACGGAAGCCGGCAAGCTCACGCCGAATCTCGATCCTCGCCGGTTCGATCTAGGGTCCGCGGAACTCGCCTTTGACGCTATAACGGACGCCACTGCACGCGGGAAAATCGTGGTGGACGTCGCATAAGGTGCGCTGAGTTGACGTGGAAACTGGCTGAGGTTTCGATTTTTGCAGCAGCAAAGGGCAGCTATCAGCCGATGCCCCGCCGTTTGGCCGACTGTTGCCTACCCAGCTTCTATTGCCAGCCCGTGATTCAAAGAAACCAGCACCCGCTTGAAGCACGAACGCCGACCGCTGCCCCACCGCATGGCGACGGATCTCGGCGGCTGACCCGCAATCTTGAAATCTTGCGCTAGAATTACTGTATATTTATACAGTACTTTTGGAGCTTGATCGTGAATCGCACTGACGCGGCCGCTCGGCAGATACGTGCCCCAGATGAACGGGCCCGCTCCATCGATGCTGTCCTCGACTCAAGTATGTATTCGGAGGCGGGGGGAATAACGCTATGGCGCGCTTCGCAGCTGGCCGCCGGCTTCGATCGGGTGGTGTCGTGCGGCCACGCCGCGCTGGCCGCCGAGCTGCCGGGCGGCGGCTGGCCCGCGGGCGCGCTCACCGAACTGCTCACACCGCAGCCGGGCTGCGGTGAACTGCGTCTGCTGCAGCCCGCATTGGCGACCGTTGGATCCCGCCCCTTGCTCTTGCTGCAGCCGCCGCACCGGCTGCAACCCGCCGGACTGGCGTGGCTGGGCGTTCCCGCAGGACAGGCCTGCGTGCTGCGCGCACCACGCACGGCTGATGCGCTGTGGGCCGCCGAGCAGATCCTGCGTGCCGGCACCTGCGGCGCCCTGCTCTTCTGGCAGGCCGAAGCCCGGCAGGAAGCGCTCCGGCGCCTGCATCTGGCCGCTCAGGCCTCGGACACCCTGCTGTTCCTGTTTCGCCCACTCGCGGCCGCCCAGGCGACGTCGCCGGCGCCGCTGCGGCTTGCGCTGCGAGCCGCCAGGGGCGGTATTGAAGTGATGTTCGTCAAGCGCCGCGGACCGCAGCGCGACGAACCCGTTTTCGTTTCTCTCGTACCTTCACCTGCCCTGTTGAGCCGATATGCAACTCTGGATCGGCGTACATCTGCCGCACCTCGCCCTCGAGTCGTTTCTCCCGCGCTGGTCGACGCCACGCAATGAGGTCGGGTTTGTCGTGCTGGAGAAGGACCGCGTTGTCGCGCTCGACCGCGCGGCGCACTCGGCCGGCATCGTGCCCGGCATGCGCCGCGGTGGCGTGTTGACGCTCGCCCCCGACGCGGTCATTCGGGAACGTGATCTCACCCGTGAAGCGGAGCTTGTTCGTGGCGTGGCGTTCGCCCTGCTGCAGTTCACCCCCCACGTGGTGCTGGCGGAGGAATCGGTCGTGCTGGCCGACGTCTCGGCGAGCCTGCGCCTCTTCGGCGGCATTCGGCCACTGCGCCGGCGGGCGGGTGAAACGGAGACCACGTTCGGCGTGACCGCGGCACTCTCTGTCGCACCGACGGGGCAGGCCGCGTGGCTCTTCGCCCGGTCATCGGCTGGCATCGCGCTCACGTTGCGCTCCGTCGACCGTACGCTGCGTCGCGTGCCGTTACCTGCCCTGCCGCCTGCGCGCCCCTACGCCGAATGGTTCGACGGACTGGGATGCGAAACGGTCGACGACGTCCGGCGACTACCCCGCGCAGGCCTCAAGAAGCGCTGCGGCACGGCGCTGCTGGATGCGCTCGATCGCGCAACGGGCGCGGCGCCCGAAGTGTACGAATGGCTGGAGTTGCCTCCCGCTTTCAGCGCGAGGCTCGAGCTGCCCGACCGGATCGAGCATGCGGAAGCCGGGGTTATCGTACTTTCCGTGCGAAATCTGGCGGTTTGATCCTGAAAGTCCATGTGGATCAACTACTTGCAAAATCGCCGAATGCGAGAAAGTCGCAGAACCGCTGAGCCTTACTGCAAGCGGTTCTTCACGCGACTACCGCCAGATTTTGCACGATTCGGACGAATTGAAATGAACGCGTCCCACCCCGTGACCAGGTGAGCAAAGAAAGGTGGATCCTCACGGGCCAACGGCATCGATGTGCCCACGTGGAAAATACGAAGTTTTCCAGGCAAACCGGAGGATCCATCGTGAAGCTTACGCCTGTTGGGATTGACATCGCAAAGTCGGTTTTTCAGGTGCATTACATCGATCAGGAAACCGGAGAAATCGTGAACAGGCCGATCAAGCGGGCAAAGTTCCTCGAGCACTTCGTGAATCGTGCGCCATGCCTGATCGGGATGGAGGCGTGCGGCGGAGCGCACCACTGGGCCCGGCAACTGGCGAAGATGGGACACCAAGTCAAGCTGATGCCAGCGGAGTTCGTCAAGGCGTTCAACATACGGAACAAAAACGATGCGGCGGATGCACGGGCGATCTGGCTGGCGGTACAGCAACCGAGCAAGGCAGTGGCAGTGAAGACCGAGATGCAGCAGGCGATGCTGGCGCTGCACCGGATGCGGCAGCAACTGATCAAGTTCCGCACGATGCAGATCAATAACCTGAGAGGGCTGCTCACGGAATACGGCGAAGTGATGAGCAAGAGCCGGAGCAAGCTGGACAAGGAAACACCGGCTGTGCTCGAACGGTTGGCTGAGCGTCTGCCCGCCGTGCTGATTGATACGTTTCGTGAGCAGTGGAACGCCCTGACGAAGCTAGACGAACAGGTTGCCGAGATCGAGCGACGTATGCGCGAGTGGAGAAGGAAGACAAAGCGGTGAAGGCAATCAGTGAAATTCCCGGCGTGGGGCTGCTGACAGCAACGGCGGCAGTCGCGATGATGGGCGATCCGAAAGCATTTAGTTCGGGGCGGGAGTTTGCCGCGTGGATTGGGATCGTGCCGAAGCAGACGGGCTCGGGCGGCAAGGTGAACCTGCACGGGATCAGCAAGAGGGGCGACACGTATCTGCGCACACTGCTGATTCACGGCGCACGGAGTGTGGTGACACGCGGGAAGGCGCCCGGCGAGTGGGTTGAGCAGATGAAGACGCGACGGCCGAAGAACGTTGTGGTCGTCGCATTGGCCAACAAGATGGCCCGAACGATCTGGGCGGTGCTGGCCCATGACCGGCCCTACCAGAAGGACTATGTGAGCGTGAAGCCGGTCTGAAAGGCTCGCACACGATGTAGAAGATCAACTTTTAGCACAGGGTGAACGTCGAAAGGTTGCGCAGCAATCGAGTGTAATGACAAGCCAGGTAGGACCGGGACTCGATAGACCTGAGGGGTAATACGAGCTTTGAGCTCGCCGGACGAATGAGGATCGAGTCAGCGTATTTCATAGGGGCCAGCAGCAGACGTCGTGGCTGCATCAAGGCCGGATATAGATCCGCAGCCCATCCTGTCTATCGGAACACACGAGAAACTAGCGCAAACGGGACGCGTTCATATAGATTACCCCAACAGACAATTGTCGGAGCGCGCTATGGCGCGGCTGATCGCGAAACCCGAACAGCAACCATTTGATTTATATAAACTAAATATTAGGGGCTGACCGATAACCCTTGTTGAGCCTAGATCGCGCTATCGTCGTAATCTGCAATGAAATCACGGGGACGCCCAATTCGGCATCGGTCGGGGATTGGACCTTGAGGACTAGATCAGCCCCAAAAGCAGTAGCCGCATCGACGATTTCCGCGCCGGTGGCTGTAAAAGCTTCGTCAGGAAAGCTTGCGCCGGTGCCGGCGCCGCTCTGGATCGTGACCCGGTGGCCCTGGGTCACGTACTTCTTGACCGTTTCGGGCGTCGCGGCGACGCGGGTTTCGTGCGCCCTCGTTTCTGATGGAATGCCTATATTCATATGAGATCGTCTAATTTTCAGAATGTCTGAGGCGGTGGTAAATCAGCATGACTACGACTCTTCACCCCAGCGCACATCCGGCACACCGATTGCGGCCAGGCCGAAAACACAGGTTCCGCTGCACCTGTAGATGAAGGACCATCGAAACCCCCATATCCAGGCACGGCTCACAATGAGCGTTGCCGGAACTACGCACCCACAAATGTGAACCATGTATGATAATGTGAACGACAGAATCTGTCATCCACAGCGTATGAAAATGCTGCATATGCGTCCATCCTGGGCAGCGGCGCTCCATGCAGGCTTAGTCAGCGTGGCTCGAACGTCCAGCGGAAGCTCAACCAGGAGATGCAATGACTCAATCGGCAGGCACAGTCCTCATCACTGGTACCACCGGTGCGCAAAGCGATGCGACCAGTCCCGCACCCGGATCATATTCGCCGCTCATCAATGACGGAACTCGAGCGATGACTGATACCGCGCCGTCGTGGTTCGTATCGGCTCTGCGACAGCCACGCCAATCACATTTCACCCACTCCAGCGGCGTCCGTGTCCATTTCGTCTCCTGGAATGCCAATAACGTACACAAGCCTGGCTTGCTGTTTGCGCATGGATTTCTCGGCCATAGCCATTGGTGGGACTTTATCGCGCCCTCCTTCACGGACCGCTATCGTGTCTTCGCGCTTGATTTCAGTGGTATGGGAGAGAGTGGTCATCGCTCCGAATACCGCGCCGACAGTTTTGTTCGCGACATCGCCGCCGTAGTCGGGGCGGCGGGCATCGCCCCCGCTAACGTCGTAGCCCACAGTTTCGGTGGCTCACGCCTCCTGCAGGCTTGCGCGATGTTTCCCGAACTGATCCGTCAGGCTGTCGTGCTGGACTCTTACTACGCGCTGCCTGGAGATGACCTTCCGATCATCGGCAGGCGCCCCGCGCCGCGTCCCTATCCCGACGCCGGGACTGCCATTGCCCACTTCCGTCTCATCCCTGGTCAGGCATGCGAACCATGGTTGCTGGCGCATCTCGCGCGCATGTCGGTACGTCAAACCGATGCGGGTTGGACCTGGCGTTTTGATCCATCGCTGCGCGAGCTTCAACCGGTCGAAGGCGACGCCGGACTGCTGGGCCGCATCACAGTTCCGGTCACTTATGTCCATGCGAAAAAGAGCGCGGTGGTCAGCGCCGAGCGAGCGACCAGAATAGTGGCCGCCATCCCAGATGCGCGTGGGCCCGTGACGATGCCCGGCGCGCACCACCACCTCATGCTGGATCAGCCTCTTGCGCTGGTCGATCTTTTGCGGGACTTGCTGGAGCCGTCGACATGAACAGCGCCGCCCATCGCAACGACTGGATACCCGATGTCCCGTTGAATTTGCTGCTGTCGAGATCTGTGCAGGCCCATCCTGCAACACGCATGCACTTTCATACAGAGGAAGGCGTCGCGAGCGTCACCACGCTGGAACTGTTGAGCACGGCGGCGCGCCTCGCCAGCGGGTTGCGCGCCCTCGGGTTGCGAGCCGGTGACGCTATCGCCATGCAACTGCCAACGCAGCGGGAGACCGCGGTTCTCTACCTGGCCGCGCTGGAAGTCGGTGCGGTGCTGGTGCCGATCGTGCATATCTACGGGCCTGCCGAAGTGGGTTTCATCCTGCGGGATTCGCGGGCGCGCTTCCTGTGTGTGCCTGAGCGCTGGCGTGGGATCGACTTCCTGGAACGCATCGACGCGCTGGGCAGCCTGCCTGATCTGGAGCGCGTCATCGTCGTCGGCAATCGCACGCCACGCAACGGCATCACGCTCGAGGCCGTTGAAGCGCTTTCACAAGCATCGGCGATCGACGCCTATTCGCCGCCCCCGCAGCCACAGGACGTCTGCCTGCTGCTCTATACGTCGGGCACCACGGCAGCGCCAAAGGGTGTGCAACATACGCACCAGACCGTCGGCGCCGAATGGTCCATCCCCTTCATCGATGGCCCCGGGCCCTATTTCACCCCCTTCCCTGCCGGTCACATCGCCGGCTTCAATTTTCTGCTGCGCCCTTTCGTGACCGCGACGGAGATGGTGTACACGGACCGCTGGGATGCATCGCTCGCAGCCGAGCTGATCGAGCGCTATCGGGTACGCCTTTCCGGCGGCACGCCCTTTCATCTGCAGGGTCTGCTGGAGGCGGCCCGGCTCGAAGGGCATAATCTCTCGTCTCTCGCGGCCTACGGTCTGGGAGGAACCGGCGTCACACCCGAACATATCGAACTGGCGGATCGCGCCGGCTTCGCGGGCACTCGCGCTTATGGATTGACGGAACACTCGACGGTCAGCATAGGCTGGCGCGACAGCTCCTTCGAACAGCGCGCTTACACGGACGGACGCGTTCAACCTGGCAGTCTGGTGCGAATCGTGGATGAGATGGATCGAGACTTACCGTCCGGCAGCCAGGGGGAGATTCTGACCAAGGGCCCCGAGCTGTTCGTCGGCTACACCGACCCGACACTCAGCGCAAATGCATTTACCCCCGATGGCTGGTTTCGCACCGGCGACATTGGCAAGCTCGATTCGGCAAACTGTCTCACGATCGCCGATCGCAAGAAAGACATTGTGATTCGTGGCGGCGAGAACATTTCATCGCAGGAGGTCGAGCGCGTACTTGCCACGCATCCGGCGATACGGGACGTAGCCGTCGTCGGCCAAAACGACTCGCGGTACGGCGAGAAAGTGTGCGCCGTGGTCGTGCTTCAGAAAGGCGCGTTTCTCGACCTCGCGTCCGTACAAAAGCATTTTTCCGAGGCTGGCGTAGCGCGTCAGAAGACTCCGGAAAGTCTTTATATCGTTGCTGAGTTACCGCGCACAGCCTCGGGGAAAGTTCGAAAGCCCGACCTGCGCAGGCAGGTCAACGGGAGTTGACCGACTCATAACTGCTGGCACGTGGTTACGGAGAAACGACAACGCGCCGAGCACGACGGCATACCGTTTCATCCGGGATGGTTGTCCACTCAGATTTCCAGATTGTCGATCAGTCGCGTCGTGCCGAGCTTCGCCGCCGCCATCACCACGAGCGGTTCCACGCTGAGTTCCTGCGGATCAGGTGCTCGAAGGTCCGAGCGCCGGCGGATAGACACATAGTCTGGAACCCAGCCCCTTTCAGCGAGTATGCTAAACGCCTTTAGCTCGACCGATTTCAGATCGCTCGCGCCGCTTAGCATCCTGTCACGAACCTGATTCAGCGTCCGATACAAAGCAGGAGCTTCCGCTCGCTCCGAAGGCGCGAGGAAGCGATTGCGCGACGATAGCGCAAGGCCATCGACGTCGCGCACTGTTTCGGCGCCGATAATATCGACAGGCAAGGCAAACTGCGCGCACATCTCGCGAACGATCGTCAACTGCTGATAGTCCTTCTTGCCGAACATGGCCACCCGAGGCTGTACGCAAGACATCAGCTTCATGACAACCGTACACACGCCATGAAAGAAGCCGGACGGAACTCCCCTTCGAGCATGTCGCCAAGCGCATGCGGTGGATGAACACGATACTCCTGCGGCTGCGGATACATGTCACGCTCGGTCGGCGCAAATAGCACGTAGACATTTTCCTTCTGTAGCTTTTCGATATCGGCTTCGAGCGTGCGCGGATATTTTGCGTAGTCGTCATTCGGCCCGAATTGCAACGGGTTAACGAAGATACTGGCTACTATGGGGTCGCCATATTGACGTGCCAGGCGCATCAACGACAAATGACCTTCGTGCAGATTGCCCATGGTTGGAACGAAGGCGATTCGGCTCTGGCCACGCAGTTGGGCGCGCAATTCCTCAATGGATCTGACAAGTTTCATGCCGCTTCTTAACTCTATGTTCAGCTCGAAGATTGACTACATATTCGGATAGTTAGGACCGCCGCCACCCTCAGGCGTCACCCACACGATGTTCTGGGTCGGGTCCTTGATATCGCAGGTCTTGCAATGCACGCAGTTCTGCGCGTTGATCACGAGACGTTCGCTGCCGTCGTCGTTCTTCACGAACTCATACACCGCTGCGGGGCAATACCGCGCTTCCGGACCGGCATAGGTCTGCCAGTTCACGTTCACCGGCACCGACGGATCTTTCAGCGTGAGGTGAGCCGGCTGGTTCTCTTCATGATTGGTGTTCGAGATGAACACCGACGACAACCGGTCGAACGTCAGCTTCCCATCCGGCTTCGGATAAACAATCGGCTTGCACTGCGAAGCAGGCTTGAGCATCTCGTGATCGGAATGCTGGTGATGCAGCGTCCACGGCACGTTGCCGCCGAGCACCTTCTGCTCGAGGCCGACCATCAGCGTGCCGAGGTACAGGCCCTTGCTCATCCACTGCTTGAAGTTGCGCGCCCGATGCAGCTCGGTATGCAGCCACGAGGTCTTGAACGATTCCGGGTAAGCGGTGAGTTCATCGCTAGTGCGTCCGGCCTGCACCGCTTCAAACGCAGCATCGGCAGCCAGCATGCCGGTCTTGATCGCCGCATGCGAACCCTTGATCCGCGATGCGTTCAGGAAGCCCGCATCGTCACCCACCAGCGCGCCACCCGGGAACACGAGCTTCGGCAGCGACAGCAGACCGCCCGCGGTGATCGCCCGCGCACCGTACGACACCCGCTTGCCGCCTTCGAGTACCGCGCGGATCGCCGGATGCGTCTTGTAGCGCTGGAATTCCTCGAACGGCGACAGATACGGGTTCGTGTAGCCCAGACCGACCACAAAGCCCACCACCACCTGGTTGTTGTCCATGTGATAGAGGAACGAGCCGCCGTACGTGTCGTTCTCCAGCGGCCAGCCGGCAGTGTGCATCACCAGACCCGGCTTGTGTTTCGCCGGATCGATGTCCCACAGTTCCTTGATGCCGATACCGTAGACCTGCGGATCGACGCCTTCGCGCAGCTTGAACTTGTCGTTCAGCTGGCGGCCGAGGTGCCCACGCGCGCCCTCGCAGAAGAGCGTGTACTTCGCGTGCAATTCCATGCCGAGCTGGAAATTCTCGGTCGGCTCGCCATCCTTGCCGATGCCCAGATTGCCGGTGGCCACACCCTTGACCGAGCCGTCGTCGTTGTAGAGGATCTCGGCAGCAGGAAAACCTGGAAATATTTCCACGCCCAGCGCTTCGGCTTGCTGACCCAGCCAGCGTGTGACGTTCGCGAGGCTGATCACGTAGTTGCCGTGGTTCTTGAAGTTGTCCGGCAGCGCCCAGATCGGCACGTTCTTCGAGCCGGTTTCGGTCAGAAACAGGAATCTGTCTTCGGTCACGTCCACCGTCAGCGGCGCGCCTTTTTCCTTCCAGTCCGGGATCAGTTCGGTGATGGCGCGCGGATCCATCACCGCGCCCGACAGGATATGAGCCCCGATCTCCGAGCCTTTTTCCAGTACGCACACGCCAAGCTCGACGCCTTTTTCCGCCGCCAGCTGCTTCAGGCGGATCGCCGCGGACAGGCCAGCCGGGCCGCCGCCGACGATCACGACGTCGTATTCCATCGACTCGCGTGGACCGTATTGTTCCAGCGATACTCCTGCCATGCAAAGTGTCTCCCTGACCGACTTGCGGACATCTTTGTTTTGCAATCCAAAATTATCAATCCGGCCAGAAGGCACGAACTAGCGCATCAGAAGCACGCTTACTCAACGGAACCTCACCGCTGCATCAGTTCATATGCGCAAAGCGCCGCGATCTCCGTCACGCCGCCATCGACCGGAAGACACGCGCCGGTAATGAAGCGCGCTTCGTCGCTGGCGAGGAACAACGCGGCTGATGCGACGTCCCATGCGTCTCCTTCGATGCCGAGCGGCGCGATCTTCCGGCGCCGGTCCCTGGCCTCGTCGTCCAGCATGGATTCGACCATCGGCGTGAGGATATGACCCGGCGCAATCGCATTGGCGCGCATGCCGTCGCGCCCGTAAGCAACCGCCAGTTCACGCGTCAATGCAATCATGCCGGCCTTTGACGACCCGTAGGCAGCCGACCCATGACTCCTGATTCCCGCAGTTGAACTCACATTGACCACCGAGCCGCCCCCACCCGCGACCAGTTGAGGGGCCGCGCTGCGGCTCATCAGAAACGCGCTCGTCAGATTCACGTCGATGATGCGATCCCACGCGGCCTCGTCGAGATTATCGAAGCGGCCGCCCGCGCCTGCCACGCCGACGTTGTTCACCAGCACGTGGAGCGCGCCGTAACGCTCGACCGTGGCGGCCACGATACGGGCGCAGGCACTACTGTCAGTGACATCGGCAGCACAGACAAACGCATTGCCGCCCGCCTCATGAATCATCGCAAGCGTCTCGGCGGCTCGCGTCTCATGCTGGTCGACAAGACACACCGATGCGCCTTCACGCGCGAAAACACAGGCAATCGCCTTGCCCGTACCAACGCCGTTACCTTGCGAACCGGCCCCTGTCACGATCGCGACCTTACTCGCAAGACGCCGATGGAATGTTTTCGGATAAGGCATCTCGTTACCCAATACGAAGTAAACCGTTGAACAATTAATGAGGAGGACGCAAGACTGTCACGCGGCCTTCATGCGACGCCAGAATAACCTCGTCCCCGGGGTGAAAGCGCATGGGGATTTCCTCGAGCGGTACCTTGCCGCCATCGAGACCGCGGCTATACGTACTCTCATCGAGCATAAACGTTCCGCTGCGGCCGTCCTCGCCCTGCACCGCTACCTCATGCTGCGTGATAGAAGTGATATTGCCGACGATCGGCGTGTTACCGGACGCCGCCATCACCCGGATGTCCATCGAGAGCCGGAAGCGGTCCGAGTAATTCGCCACGCCGGTATGCGGAGTGTTCAAATGCATGATGACCACATCGCCCGGCCGATAAGTCGTGCGACGCCACGCGTGTGCGGGTACTGCGCCATCGGGAATCGGAAACAGCGGCGGCTGCGAAAGATCGTGCAAATATGGCCCTTTATGCAGCCCTTCGGCAAGTACCAGCCCGCCGACGTTCGCATCAATTTCCGCGAGCGGGATCCAGCAGATGAGGAACGGTATTCCCGCGTTGTAGAAACCGTCCTGATGAACGTAATCGAAGCGAGGACGTGAGCGGTCCTGTGCTGGCGGCGTCGCGCGGTATTCCACTGTCGGAATCCAGAACGGTTCGTCGGCAAGCAGTCTGGTGAAGAAACGATGGATGGCCGGCTCGGCAGCAAACGGTTTCCATATCTTGCGTGTTGCGAGCGGTTCCATACGGAACGGGAATTCGCCAAGACTCTTGCCGTTGTAGCGAGCGATCGGATCGCCAGGGGCAATCACGCCGAGCTGCGAGATCTCCTCGAGAAATTTGCTGCGCAACCGTTCGACCGCCTCCGTATCCAGCACGCCGCGGAAGAACCAATAGCCATCGCGCTCCCAAGCTGCATCAAGTGCCGCGCGGTCGTCGAGGATATCGTTCGATACGTGCAGTTCCTGCATGGCCGGCAGCACACCAGCTTCCAGTACTGAGGTCATTTCGTCTCCTTATTGTTCGTCGCGGCTCATTCGTGCGGCCGATATCCCACCCGTGGCGCTTGGGATTCGAGTCTAGTCTTGAGCTCAATTTAATGCAACTACTAGTTGCATTATTGGTGCCAGCAAATCCCGGACCTGGTTCGTGACGAAGGGTCTCATCAGATCGTCCAACCTCATCTCCTGCTGAGGATGCTGTTACATCGTCGCGCGCGGAGTCGACCGCCAACAACTTGGGGAAAACCACACGACGATATTCGTTGCGGTTTTCGAATGGTGTGCATATATTTGCATTCAATCGAAGATGCGTCTTTGGCAGGAATCGGGTGGATCACTCGAACTGCACGGTTTCACGGATGACGAAGTCAATACGCTGAAGCAGTTCATGGATCGCACGATCGCCAACTGAGCTGACAACATCCACCCGCCCTGCATTCCGCGCCGTCGTCCGGGCGCCTGAATTGCACCTAATCCAATCGCGCAGGAGTACCACATGGATCACGTCGAATCACCAACCCGGGAAACCGGGCCATCGCCGCAAGGTGGCGCCACTGCGGCGTTGCGTGTGCCGCACGTCTATCGTGGGCGAACGGTGGTGGGGAATGCAGTCACGCACGTATCGCGCGATCTTGGCAAAGGATTCTGCACGCCGGCGATAGATCTCGATGATCTCGTCTGGCCCCGTACACAGGCGGGTCCGGCATTCGATCTGCCGATTGCACAAGTCATCGATTTCCTCGTCGAACTCGGTCCGCGGCTGCATCTGGATGTGAACAGCCTGATGCAACAGGCACTCGAATCGATGATCGAAGTGAGTCCGCTTGGGCGTCGAATTCTGGAGAATTGCTACCGCGATATCCCGAACCTGTTTTCCCGCGGCGTGATCGAAGATGAATTGCGCCTCAGCCTCGGCGAGGCCGGCTTCATTGACGGCTGGATGCCGCGCACATTGCGTGGCCGCCCAAGCCGTCTGCGCGCATTTCCGCCCAGACTGGTTCACATACTTGCCGGTAATTCGCCGATGGTGGCGGCGATGACGGTGATGCGCGCGGCACTGACCAAAGGCGTGCATCTGCTGAAACTGCCGTCCAACGATTTGTTCACCGCGACCGCCATTCTGCGCACGATGGCCGAGATCGACCCGGCACATCCGTTGACACAGTCGTTTTCGGCAGCTTACTGGCGCGGTGGCGACGAAAACGTCGAGTCGATCCTGTATCGCCCGCAGTACTTCGACAAGCTTGTCGTGTGGGGCGGCGAAAGCGCCGTGCGCCACGCGATGCGTTACGCCGGCCCCGGTCTCGAACTGGTCGCATTCGACCCCAAGGTATCGATCTCGCTGATCGGCCGGGAAGCGTTTGCTTCTGACGAACTGCTGAAGCAGGTGGCGCGTGCCGGCGCAGCCGACGTGCAGTCGTTCAATCAGGATGCGTGTAACGCGAGCCGCTATCAGTTCATAGAAGGCAATGAAGAAGACACCGACCGCTATTGCGAACATCTGGCAGCCGCGCTTGGCGAAAACTTTCGCTATGGCGACGGTCAGGGTCCTCTCGTACCGGCCGACATCCGCGAGGCAGTCGACGTATTGCGCGAGATGGAACCCCTTTATCGCGTGTTCGGGGGATACGACGGGAAGGGCCTCGTCATCAGGTCGGACAAGCGGGTGGACTTCCATCCCATCTGCAAAACCGTGAATGTCGTGCCGGTGCAAAGCCTGCGTGATGCCACCCGCTTTGCCACCGTGGCGACGCAGACCGTGGGCATTTATCCGCCGCATCGCGTCGTCGAAGTACGCGATGGGCTTGCATGTGCCGGCGTGCAGCGCATCGTGACGCTCGGCGAATCGATTTCGGACGGCGTCGGCGGCTATCCACATGACGGCATGTTTCCCATCCACCGTTTCATGAAGTGGATATCTGAAGAAGCGGGCGACGTAGTCGAAGCCGGCCGGCCCGTGTGAAATCCGCTTTGCTTTCATTCGGGAGAGATTTTTGATGACCGCTATACCGACATCCTCCGCTGTCTGGCTCATCACGGGTGTGTCGTCCGGCTTCGGCCGCGCCCTCGCCGAAGCCGTCCTGGCTCGTGGCGACCGGGTGGTCGGTACCGTACGCAACGCATCTCAGATCGCCGCCTTCGAACAGATGTCGCCTGCCGGATTCGCACATGGCGTCGTGCTCGACGTCACCGATTCAGCTGCCGTGCCTCGCGCAATCGCAGAGGCGCTTGCTCACGCAGGCACCATCGACGTGCTCGTCAACAACGCCGGATACGGTCTGTTCGGCGCACTGGAAGAGGTCTCCGACGCCGAGGCGAGGCAGGTCTTCGATACGAATTTCTTCGGCACCGTGAACACCATCCGGGCCGTGCTGCCGCACTTCCGTCAGCGAGGCTCCGGACATATCGTCAACCTGTCGTCTGTCGCGGGGTTGATCGGCATCACGGGATGCAGCTTCTATTGCGCTTCCAAGCATGCGGTCGAAGGCCTGTCGGAGTCGCTTGCGCGAGAACTCAAACCGTTCGGCGTGCACGTCACACTCGTCGAACCCGGCGGATTTCGCACCAATTTTGCGGGCGGCTCGCTGCGCTGGAGCGAAGCCGTCGAACCTGCGTACGCGGAATCCGTGGGCGGGATACGCGAACAGATGTCCCACTATCACGGTACGCAGTCCGGCGATCCGGCCAAGGCTGCGGCGGCGATCATCCAGGCGGTCTACACCGAACCGCCACCGCTGAGGTTGCCGCTCGGACCCGATGCCGTGAGCGTTGTGCGCAACAAACTTGCGTCCTTGCAGGAAAACCTCGACGCGTGGCTCGAAGTCTCAAGCGCCACGGATTTCGATCAATACCGCACTGGCGCGTGACGCAACGTTACGTCACGCCGGAGATACCATGTCGACGCTCAACCTCTTTTACGATCTGCTTGAACAGGACGGCGACCCGTTTCGCCGCCATCCCGACAATTTGCGCGCGCTTCAACTGACGGCAATGCAGGAGCGTTTCTCCCAACGCCGTGAACAGATCAGACTGCTAGGCCGTCGCGCCGCCGACACGGGCGTCGACGAAATCCGCAGCGAAGCCGACATGGTGCCGCTGCTGTTCGCGCACCAGATCTACAAGAGCTACCCCGAGCAGTTCGTGGAAAGCGGCCGCTGGAAGCACCTGAATACCTGGCTGCAAACGCTGACGAGCACACCGGTGACTGACGTCAATGTCGACGGAGTCGACAACGTCGATGCATGGATGGATCGTCTGCGTAACGCCGGACATCATGTGTTCAGTTCGAGCGGCACCTCCGGCAAATGCAGTTTCATCAATCAGACGCGCGCCGACCTGGACCACGTAACGGCCTCGTGCGTAAAACTCGGCGTGTATGGAAACAGGCTGATCGAACGGGATTTCGGCAAGCGTCCGGTGTTTCTGATGATGCCGCCGAGCGGCGCGCATCGCCATATCGGGCCAGTCCTGAGCGCCGCCACGCAGCTCGGCAGCGAAAGCACACTAATGTTCGATGAGCCGGCGCTCGCCTCCGCGACGATCGCGATGGGCCGCATGCGTCGAGCGCTCGCCGACGGCAGCGCAAAGCCGAGCGAAATAGCGGCCTTCCAGGAGCAGGCGGCAGCGCGTCAGCGACATACCGGTGCAATGATTGACCGTTTCCTGGACAAACTACTCGCTCGCCGCGATGGACCTGTGCTCGTGCAAGGCAACTGGTCGCTGCACTGGACGCTGGTCGACTACGCTCGCCGGCGCGGCGTGACGGATGGCATCTGTCATCCGGAGACGGTCATCACCACAGGCGGTGGACTGAAGGGTACTCAGGCGCCCGTCGATTTCCGCAAGCAGATCGTCGACTTCTATGGCATTCAACCGGAGAACGTCCAGAACAGCTATGGCATGTCCGAAATGATCGGCACCGGCCCTTGGTCCGACGTGGCACAAGGCTATGCGATCTGTCCGTGGATCGTCCCGTTCGTGCTCGACAAATCAGGCGAAAAGCTGCTGAATCCCGCCGATGGCAAGGGGGTAGTCGAAGGCCGCTTTGCGTTCTTCGATCTGCTTGCCGAAGGATACTGGGGCGGATTCATCACTGGCGACAAGGTGACAGTCGACTTTTCACCCAAGGGCGCCACAGACGGTTTCCAGGGGCCGCTCGTCAGACAGGTCGGCCGTTACGCGGATCTCGAGGAAGGCGAGGACAAGCTGTCGTGCGCGGGCACGATGGAATCTTATGTCCGCGGCATGATCGACGTGTGACGTAGCTGGCGCGCCGGCCTGCGCCAGGTCGGCCCCACTGGCGGACCGGCAGGGACGTGAGTACACTTTCTTCTTTTCCTTCGTGTCCCTCCGCCCATGGTCAAGCCCTCGGCACTTCGAGCTTCGCGCTCCGCTACCGTTGACGGCACTGCGACAGCCGCACCGCGCTCCGCGGGGCGCCCCACGCAGGACGCCGCCGCAGAATTGCGCGAAAGGCTCCTGAACGCAGCCACGCAGGCTTTCCGGGCAGAAGGGTTCGGCGGAGCCAGAGTCGAAGAAATCGCTGAGCGTGCGGGAATCAGCAAGACAACCGTTTACCGGCAATACGGCACCAAGGAAGACCTGTTTCGCGCTGCTATCTGGCACGGCATGTCGGATCTGCGTGGCAGGATCGAACAAGTGCTGAAACCGCGCCGCGACTTCTCGAAGACATTGCTGGTCCTTGTACGCACACTGACGGACCATATGGCGTCCACTGACACGATCGAAATCACCCGCGTCAGTGTCGGGGAATCGCATCGCTTTCCGGATGTAGCGAAGGGATTCCTGCAATATGTGAATGCGATGCTGGAACCGGTAGCGGCCTTCATCGCGTCGGCCGCTCAAGGCGGAACGATAAACGTCTCCGACGCGCCGCAGGCCGCCCGTGACCTGCTGACGCTCGTTGCCGGAAGCGTGGAAGTCCTGATGGGCATTCCAACCACGCCCGCGCAACGCGAGCAGCGTGCTGCCCACATTCAGCAGTTGCTGCTCTCGGCGTGGCAGTATCAATTGCCCGACCACCAGCACAACTCGCGAACTTAGGTCCCGCCCTCCTCCGTGCGTCTATCTGGCCCATCACCTGAAACTGGGCCGACGCGCTTTTTTGCGGCAGGAATATAGCGTATCATTATCCGTACGCAAGTCAACTATACGCACGGAGACAGGTATGATCACCGCGCCACTCTTTACGCCACTTTCGGTCCGCGGAGTTACGCTGGCAAACCGTATCGTCATGTCGCCGATGACGCGCGGCTTCTCTCCCGACGGCATGCCTGGGCCTGATGTCGCTGCATACTACCAGCGGCGCGCCGAAGGCGAGACGGGGCTCATCATCACTGAAGGTGTCGGCATCGATCATCCGTCGGCACTCGGTGAAGCCGGTCTCGGAGAAAACTCAATCCCGACACTGGCCGGGGCGGAGTCGGTCGCAGCGTGGCGGTGTGTGACGGATGCGGTACACACGAGTGGCGGTCTGATTTTTCCGCAGTTGTGGCACATGGGCCCGATGAAGGAAGCCAATACCGGTCCCGTTCCTGCTGCAGAGCCTATGCGCCCTTCCGGACTGTGGGGTCCGACCGGTCGCCTGGCCTCGCTCGATGCCGGCTATCTGGCGCGCGTGAGTGCCCCTACCCGCGCGATGAGCGATGAAGAAATCGCGGATGTCATCGCCGCCTATCGCCGCAGCGCGTCATACGCGAAGGCCGCGGGGTTCGACGGAATTGCCATTCACGGCGGCCATGGCTACCTGATCGATTCGTTTCTGTGGAGTGAGACCAATCAACGCACCGACGCCTGGGGCAAAGATCGGACTGCCAGGAGCCGTTTTGCCGTGGAAGTGGTCCGCGAAATCCGCGCGGAGATCGGTGAAGCCATGCCCATCAGTTTCCGCTTTTCGCAGTGGAAACAGCAGGATTTCAAGGCGCGTCTTGCGACCACACCTGCTGAACTCGAACAGACGCTCGTGCCGCTCGCCGAGGCGGGCGTCGATATTTTCGAGGCGAGCACGCGCTATTTCAATCGTGCGGAGTTCGACGGCTCGGAGATGAATCTCGCCGGCTGGGTGAAAAAGGTGACGGGCAAGCTGTCGATGACCGTAGGCGGCATCGGGATCAACAAAGGTTTCTATGACTCGATGGCCGGGACGGAAACCGTTGCCCAGCCCGACCTCACGCCGTTGCTCGAACGGTTCCTGCGCAACGAGTTCGATCTGATCGGAGTGGGACGCTCGCTGCTGCATGACGCGCACTGGGCTCGACGCGCCCGTCTGGGTGAACCGTTCCTCGGATTCAGCACGGATTCCCTGACGCGCTTGACCTGAGTGGCAAGGCCTTCGTGAGATCCTGAACGTCAAGGGGATCGCGATGGTCCGACTGACTGCGTCAGACCATCGCCTCGCAAACCAGCGTGCGCCAGCACGTCACCCTACGGAAGACCGCGCCCCCTGCACAGCTCTATGAACGGCCAGTAACCGGAATCGCCGCGCCAGTCACGGCCGAGGCAGCCTCGGAGGCGAGGAAGAGGATAACTGCCGCGATGTCAGCAGGCAGCACCCAGCGTGAAAAGTCTGCATCAGGCATGTCCTTGCGATTCTGCGGCGTATCGATGGTGCCTGGCAAAATCGCGTTCACTGTAATGCCGCGATCCTTCAGTTCGTCGGCGAGCGCTTCGGTAAGACGCAGCACGCCCGCTTTCGACGCCGCATAGGCCCCCATCCCCGCGCCTGCGCGCAGCGCCGCCCCTGCACCGATATTGACGATGCGGCCGCCTTGCGGTCCAGCACCAAACTGGTCGAGCGCGGCCCTCGATGCCGTCGCCGCCGTGCGAACGTTCATCTGGTACATCAGATCCCAGGCATCCAGATCACTATCAGCCAGCGTTTCCCAGCGAAAACCACCGGCCACGTTGATCAATGCATTCAGCGATCCAAAGCGCTCGACGACCGACGACATCGCGGTCCGTGCGCTGCCGAGATCGGTCAGATCGACGCCGCCCAGCCGCCATTGCGCGCGCTGCTCGTCGAGAGCCGACGCGTCGGGCACGGATGCCCGATCCACCAACGCAACCTTCCATCCATCGGCGGCAAACGCGTCGCCAACCGCCCGTCCGAGTGTGCCGAATCCACCGGTAATCGCGACTACTCGTTGCATGTAAAACACCCCTGTTTCGTGACGGATCTGGCGCTGGTCATGCCTGGCCAAAACGGCTTAGCGGCCCTTGAAAACCGGATCGCGCTTCTCGCGAAACGCATTCACCGCTTCCTGATGATCCTCGGTCTGATTGGACAGCGCCTCATAGGCGATAGACGCATCGAGTATCGAGTGCGCCAGTTGCTTCAAACCAATGTTGATCGAGGTCTTGGTCCACTGGATGGCCTGCGAAGCGCCCGATGCCAGACGCTTCGCCATCGTGGCCACGACCGCATCGAGTTCGTCAGCTGGAACGGCATAGTTGATCAGGCCGAGACGGGCCGCCTCCTCCGCGCCCAGCAGATCGCCGGTCAGCAGATATTCCTTGGCCTTCGCATAGCCGATGAGTTGCGGCCAGATCACCGCCCCGCCGTCACCCGCGACGAAACCCACCTTCACATGAGGATCGCCGATCTTCGCGTGGTTTGCCGCGTAACTCAGATCGCAAAAAAGCGCGATGGTCGCCCCGAGTCCCACCGCATGACCGTTGATCTTGGCAATGACGGGTTTCGGACAGTCGAGCATTGAAAAGATAATTTTCTTCGCGCGCTGCATGCCGGCGAGGAATTGTGACGGATCGTCGATCACCTGTTGCATGTGCTCGATATCGCCGCCGGCGCTAAATGCGCGGCCTGCCCCCGTGAGCACGACAACCCGGGTCTCGGGATCTTCCGCAACGTCTACGAAGAGCCGCGAGAACTCGACGTCCATCTGTTCGTCGAACGCATTCAACGTATCGGGCCGGTTGAGGGTAACGGTGAGGATGCCGCCGTCACGCTCCAGCAACAACGCCTGATAGTCCAGTAAATTCATGGCTAGCCTGTCCACAGTGACGCAAACATGCGGGGACATTGCAACCCCTCACGCTTGCGTAGTCATTTCATCTGTTAAAAAGCTCCTGATGCTTGCAGCCCGATGTCTCCCGTGCGGCCGCACAACATCGAGCGGCTAGGCCCGGGCGGGCATGAAGCGGCGCCCGTTGTCGTACATGATTTTCCGGGTGTCCTCCGCGGACAACGGCCCGCACGCTTCGCTTGCGAAATCGATGGGTTCAGGCACGCCTTCCGCATGCGGATAGTCGGAGCCCATCAACAGGAAGTCCGCCGAACCGGTCTGCTCGACGATCTGCGCGAGGTCATCTTCCGGATACGCTACCACGAAGACATTTTCCTTGAAAATCTGGCTCGGCCGGCTCTTCAACTGACCACAGGGCCAGTAGCCATTCTTCGACATCCCCCGGCACTTGTCCATCTTGACCAGCATCGACGGTACCCACTCCGCGCCGTTTTCCGCGCTGCACAGTTTGACGTTCGGAAAACGCTCGAAGAAATTGTAGAAGATGAAGGACGACAGTGTTTCGATCACGGGACGCTCGCCGTAACCGTGCATCCACACGAAAGCGGTCTGGCGCTGGCGCGACTGCTGTACCGGTTCGCCCCATACGGCCATGTGGTCCTTCATGTAGATGGCTTCCGAAACGTGGAAGGTCACGCATACACCCGCCTCGTTCAGAATCGCCCAGTACGGATCGAAATATGGGTCGCCAGGTGCGCGTCCATTGAACGGACCCATCGGCATCAGAATCACACGCACGCCATTCGCCACCAGCCACTTTGCTTCGGCGACGGCGGAGTCGAGATCGTCGAGCGTAACGATCGGCGTGCTGTAAATACGATCCTTGTAGTTGAAGGTCCAGTCCTCAAGCATCCAGCGGTTGTATGCGTGCAGTACAGCGTTTGCCGCAACGGGTTCGTTCAGATAGGAAATGCACGCCACCATTTCGCCGACATACATCGTGCACGCCTCGACGCCGAACTCATCCATTTTCTTCAGACGCGCGTCACGGTTGAACATGTCCGGAGTCGGCGGAACCCGCATTTCGACGTTGCTCTGGCCGTCCTTCATGGCTCGCAGCCATTCGTGCAGTTTCCCCGGCGGCGGCACGAGCCCTTCTGCCGACGTGTAGCCTTCGCTGATCTCCACCTTGCGATCGCCGACGTACATGCAGCGGTTTCCTTCTGCGGTAACCCGGCTGGTAAAGCCCCATTCTTTCTTGAACTTCTCGGGCAGGTAACGGCTGAACGCATCCTCCACTTCGTAGAAATGCGTGTCGGCGTCGTAAATCTTTCCTTGGTAGGTCTGCATGAAAAAGTCTCCTGTTGATATGAAGCGAGCAATCAATGCCGCGCCTGTTGGCCTGCTGATACCGGAGTATCGGCACACGCAGTTGACGTTCAAACCCCCATATCGAAACCAGAAGGACCGATACCGGATTGATATCGGCGAAAGCGACCATCACAATGCGCAGGACATACGCGAAATATTTTATGTAACTATGCGCACGGTGTTCAACTATGAGAAAATAAACAAAAGCCGACCTAAAAAGGAGACATCCAATGCACGCTGATGCACTGCCGCAATCGTCTTCGCGTCAACCGCTCGTCGAAGGTCCTCGACGCTGGTTCCTGCTTGCACTACTGATATCGGCGGTCTCGGCGTCAGCCGGCATCACCGTGATTTACACGATGCTCGTGACGCTCTACAGGGTTTTCCCCGGATCAGCCTCGGTTGGCTGGACGGTGACCGCGTACTGGCTCGGCGCGGCGGTCTGCGCGGCAATCTGTGGACGGCTGGGGGATCTGCTCGGCTACCGGCGTGTCCTGTTCATGGTACTCGCGATCGCTACCGTGGGAGGCATCGTGTCGGCGTGCGCGCCAAACCTCGCCGTGCTGATCGCCGGTTGCGTGATGCAGTCGATCGCGTCGGGCATCACGCCGCTTTCCATGGGGCTCGTCCGCGAAAATCTGCCGGCCCGCGAAATACCTTCTGCAGTCGGACTCGTCACCGCGGCCGGCATGGTTTCGGCCGGATTGATCTACATTTGCGCCGGTATCGTGATAGATCGCTACTCATGGCAAGGCGGGTTCTGGCTAAAAGTCGTGCTGTGCACGATGACAATCGCGGCGGTACGTTTATGTGTGCCGAAATCGAGCCCCAGGCCCGGCACGCAAATCGATTTCGTGCGCGGCCTCGCCTTCGCACCGGCGTTGTGTGCGATTCTCTTTGCGGTGCAGGAAATCCACACATGGGGACTGCGGGATCCGCGAACCGCCGGCTTGCTGATCGGCGGCGCAGTGGTACTGTGGCTCTGGGCGCGGCATCAGCGCAGCGTGGCGGACCCGCTTATCAACATCCGCTTACTGGCCAAACGTCAGGTGATCCTCGCGAACGCCTGCATGATGTGCATCGCGGTCGGCGCCATGCAACTCGGACAAGTGTTCTCGCTCTTTTTGCAACAGCCGGCATGGACACGCGCAGGGTTCGGACTGACAGCGACCGGCGCGGGCCTGCTCATGTTCACCTTTAACGTCACCGCGATGCTTGCCAGTCCGTGGAGCGGTCGCGTTGCCGCACGTCATGCCGCGCGTCCGGCGGCGCTGATCGGCATGAGCATGCTAGTGGTTGCCTGGGCGTGCCTGATCCCGCTTCATCGCAGTGTGGTGCTGTTCGTTCCAGGCGCGATGCTCTGTTCGTTCGGGCTCGCGTTTGCGCAGACGGCTGTCTACAACCTGATTATCGAAGCGACACCCGCGCAACAGACAGGCGAAGCGACCGGCCTGCTCTACGTGTTTTTCTCATGCTTCTTCGCGGTTGGCGCGCAAGCGGTTTTCACGCTGCTGCAGGGCGCCTCCGTGAGCAGCGGCGGCACCTCGTTTCCGGCGGCGCAAAGCTATGTGGTGGTGTTTGGATATGTCGCCGGCAGTGCGCTGCTAGGGCTCGTTATCGCATACGCGTTGCCGAAGCGTCGCGGCCCGGAACACCGTCTCAGTGTTATCGAAGGCGCCGGCCTGAGCGGCCCGGCACGCATGCAATGAGTCGGAGCGGCACCCTCTCACGGGCGCCGCTGTTTGGGACCCGTGAGAGCGCCGTGAAGAACCGTGACGCGCCTCGCCAGACCTACTCTTCCTCGCTCGCTTTACCCAACGCCGAGGCCCGCTGCGCGACCGCAAGCATGTGTTCCTCAAGATGCTCGCGTTGGCGATCGAACCGCTCCAGCGGCGCACCGACCGCCATCGCCGCGATCACCTCTCCATTCGGCCCGAAAATCGGCGACGACAGACCTGCCGAGTCGGGCAGCAGTTCGCCGCGGCTGACCGACAAACCCGTCTCGACGATATGTTGCAGTTCCTCGCGCAAGACTTTCTTGTTGACCGTGGTTTGCTCCGTATGACGCTCGAGTTTGACGGTGCGCAGGTACTCGGTCACAAATTCGTCCGGCGCATAAGCCAGCAGAACGCGCCCGGCAGCAGTGCAATACAGTGGCCGACGCATGCCGACTATCATCGAGTATCGAATGGACTGTGCGCTTTCGATAACGTCGACGTACGTAATGACCTTATGTTCCGGGTCGAGCACACCGATATAGACCGTCTCGTGAGTCCGCTCCGACAATTCGACCAGATACGGACGCAGCATCTTCGAGAAATTCCATACGGCCATCACATTCGCGGACAGCCGGAAAATGGACGGTCCCAGCCGGTAACGGCCACCGTCGTGCATCAGAAACCCTTCTGCCACAAGCGGCCGCAACAGATTCAACAAGCTACTCTTGGGCGACTCCAGTGCGACGTTCAGTTCTGCCAGCGACATCCCGTCCGACGCTTTTGCCAACACATCGAACAGCCCGAGCAGACGAGTCAGCGAACGCGGTCCGGTTACATCCTTGTCAGCCGAAGCCAGGATTTCTTTCGACATATCACTCCCCTTCCATTTGATCGCACCCATTATAAATGAACCATTCACATAGTCTCACGGCGGTCGCCGGTTTAGCATACATATTCTTTGCGGATTCGGGATTACGCCAAGACCATAAAACGGCACGCTTGCATTATAATTGAACGACGTTCATAAATGTGTTCGACACGATACCGTTCTGCGTCATGAGCCGGTTTGATCCGCATCGTGCGAGCGTTCAATAGTCGTATCGCGAAGGAGTAGATTCATGAGTGCACTAAAGGACCGGGTTGCCATCGTCACGGGCGGCGGACAAGGACTAGGACTGGGGATTGCAATTGCGCTGGCGAGCGAAGGCGCGAACCTCGTTCTGACGGGACGCACCGAAGCAAAGCTGCGAAAGGCTGAAACCACGCTGAAGGAGCATGGCGCTCAGGTGCTCGTGGTGCCTGGCGACACGCGCAGGCGTGCTGACGCGGACAAAACCGTCGGCCTCGCCATCGAGCATTTCGGGCGCATCGATATCCTTGTGAACAACGCGCAAAGCAGCACGCCGGGCGTGCCGCTGGAAGCGGTAACCGATGAAAACTGGTGCGAAACGCTCGAGTCCGGTCTCTACGGCACGCTGTATTTCATGCAAGCCGTCCTGCCCCACATGAAGCAGCAAGGTTCCGGCCGGATCGTCAATTTCGCCTCGCGCACCGGCATTGAAGGTACGCAGGGATTCGCCCCGTACGCCGCCGCCAAGGAAGGTATCCGAGCCTTGTCGCGAGTCGCCGCGCGCGAATGGGGGCCCTTCGGCGTCACGGTCAACGTTGTGTGTCCCGCGGCGCTCACGCCTGCTGCCGACGCCTATCTGGAAGCGAATCCGGTAGAGCGCGCGCGTTACCTGGCCGAAATCTCGCTGGGCCGTTTTGGCGATCCGGAGAAGGATATTGGACGAGTCGTTGCATTCCTTTGCAGCGAGAGCGCGGGTTACGTGACAGGACAGACCATCAATGTCGATGGCGGACAGACGATGCTCTAACCTTGCACAGGCAGGCCGATGACCAGGACCTCCGCGCGCACTGCAGCTCGGATTTCTCCTCCATCGAGCTTCGCGAGAGTGCGATGAAGTTTGGCCTTGACTCGTTCACCCCGAGTCGGGCCATTTTTTTTACGTGTTGTTCAGGCGCTGCATAACAACGCCCGACGAATCACGCCGCAGGATCAAATGACCTTGCGCGCACGCAGTGCGTCGATTTCCGCACTCGACATGTCCAGCAAATCGCGCAACACGACTTCGGTATGCTGGCCGAGCGTCGGTGGCGGCGTGTACGCATCGATCGGTGTGCCGGACATCTTCACCGGGTTGGCGACCATACGTACTGCATCGTTTGACAGCGGATGCGCGACCTCCACGCACATCTGCCGTGCCTGGACATGCGGGTCTGCGAACACCTGCTCCAGATTGTTGATCGGACCCGCCGGCACACCTGCGGCATCTAGCGCAACCAGCAATTCGTCACTCTGCCACTGCGCGATCAGCGGCTCGAACGCGTCACCGAGCGCCCGGCGGTTCCTGACCCGCAGCGCGATCTCGCTAAAGCGCGGGTCCGTTGCGAGCTCCGGGTGATCGAGTACCTTGCATAGCCGCGCGTACTGCTCGTTGTTCCCTGCCACGATCATGATGTCTCGATCCGCGCACCGGAACATCCGGGACGGCATGCCTCCGTTACCCTCGGTGCCGCGCCGCACCGGCACCTCGCCGGACACCAGGTACTGACTCGCATAGTGCGACGTGGCAGCTATCATCGAGTCCAGCAGCGAGAGGTCGATGTGCTGCCCTTCGCCGCCTTGCTCGCCGCCTGCATCGCGATGATAGAGGGCCGCCACGATCGCGGACGCCGCGTACTGGCCGCACAGAATATCTGCGAGGCTCGGACCGGTTTTCATGGGACCACCGCCCGGCATGTCGTCGCCGTTGCCCGTGATGCTCATCAAGCCACCCATCGCCTGGAAGATCGAATCGTAGCCGGGCCGCGGACTGTACGGCCCCGTCTGCCCGAAACCTGTGATCGAGCAGTAGACGAGGCGCGGATTGACGAGCTTGAGACTCGCATAATCGAGCCCGTATCGCTTCAGGTCCCCCACCTTGTAGTTTTCCAGCAGCACGTCGCATTTCGCCGCGAGCGACCGGATCAACGCCTGCCCGTCCGGGGTGGCGATGTCGCAGGTAATAGACTTCTTGCCCCGGTTCGCGCTGATGAAGAATGTCGATTCTCGCGTGTCGTTGCCATTGCGATCTTTCAGAAACGGCGGGCCAAACTGACGCGAATCGTCACCCTTGCCCGGGCGTTCCACCTTGATCACTTCCGCCCCCAGATCCGCCAGCATCTGCGCGCCCCACGGGCCTGCGAGAATGCGGCTCAGATCGAGCACGCGAATCCCGGACAACGCACCTTTCGTCATATCGAATCGTTTCCGTTGAATTCGTACCGGACGCTGCGTCCGGAGCTGTCGTCTTCCAGCGTCGGGGACGCTCGCCTGCGCCCCGCCTTTTATCGTGGCCGTTTGCCTTGCTTGCCGCCAGACTAGCGCCCAATGAATCTCGCGGTACGCCTTTCGACAAACGACTGCACGCCTTCCCTCGCGTCTTCCGTGTTGTAAAGAATCTGTTGGGCCGACTGGATCTTCGAATACGCGTCCAGCCATCCCGACCCAAGCGACACGCGCGCATTGGCCATGGTAGCCTGCACGGCCAGCGGAGCCTGCGCGGCAATACGCTCCGCGATTTCCAGCGCCCGCCCGAACTCCTCACCCGCCGGCACCACTTCCTGCACGAAATTCATGCGATACGCGTCCTGTGCCGTGAATTCGTCGCCGGTGAGCAGGATCTTCATCGCGTTGCCCCACCCTGCGCGATCCACCATCCGGATCGTTGCACCGCAGCCTGCCATGATGCCGCGCTTGACCTCCATCTGGGAAAAGCGGCAATTGTCGGCGGCCACCGCCACCTCGGACGCCAGCATCAGCTCGACAGCCACCGTAAAACTGATTCCCTTCAGTGCGATCACCACCGGCTTCTTGCGTAACGGTTCGCGCAGATTGAACGGGTCGACTTCGCCAACCGGAAGCAATGGTTTGCCTTCGCGGCGCAACGGAACGATCTTCGGCATGTCGAGGCCGGCGGTGAAGTGATCGCCCTCGGCGTAAAGCAGCCCGCAGAAAAGGTCAGGACTCGCTTCGAGAAGCGTGTACGCCTTGGCCAGTTCCTCGAACATTTTAGGGGTAAAGCCGTTGCGCTTTTCCGGACGATCGATGCCGATCAACAGAATATGGCCGCGCTGCTCCGTACGTATCTGTCCGTCCTCATGGCGTGTCGTCATGCCGTGCCTCCTTGCGTCATTTTGATGGGGCGCTAGCCCGAAGCTCAATTGACAAAGCCTCGTCGCGCATTCACAATTATAAACACCGTTCAAATCGCGGGCAAGTCTGTATACCGGCGATCCGTCCAGATTCGTGCTGCGATGCAGCGCGCCGGAACTCGTTACGGGTACCGATGCATGCCTCGTTGCCGGGACGGCATGCTGGCATACGTGTTCGTCCGGATTCATGCGAGGAAAACTCATGGCCTATGAAACGCTCATCGTCGAAACACGCGGCAAGACCGGCCTCATCAAGCTCAACCGACCGCAAGCGTACAACGCGCTTAGTAACCTGTTGATGGACGAACTGACTGTTGCGCTCGACGCTTTCGAAGCCGACGAAGCGATCGGTGTAATCGTACTGACCGGAAGTGAAAAAGCCTTTGCCGCCGGCGCCGACATCAAGATGATGGGCGAGTGGACCTACATGGACGTGTTCAAGAACCAGTTCATCACGTCCAACTGGGAACGCACGGCACGTTGCCGGAAACCCGTGATCGCCGCGGTGGCCGGCCTCGCGCTGGGAGGCGGTTGCGAACTGGCAATGATGTGCGACTTCATTCTCGCCGCCGACAACGCCAGCTTCGCACTGCCTGAAATCACGCTGGCCACCATCCCCGGCGCGGGTGGCACGCAACGTCTCACGCGCGTACTCGGCAAATCGAAGGCGATGGAAATGATTCTCACCGGACGCAGGATGGATGCTATCGAAGCCGAACGCTGCGGGTTGGTCAGCCGTGTCGTGCCCCTCGATGAGTTACTGGACGAAGCGTTGAAGACGGCCGACGCCATCGCTGGATTCTCGCAACCTGTCGTTGCAATTGCGAAGGAATGTGTCAATCGCGCCTACGAGTCGAGTCTCGCCGAAGGAATCCTGTTCGAAAGGCGAATGGCCTATTCAACCTTTGCTACCGAAGACCGCAAGGAAGGCATGGCCGCATTCGCAGAAAAGCGCAAACCGGTGTTTCGCCATTGCTGAGCACCGGGCGGACGCATGAATTCGCAGTCGCCGGAGTCAGCTGAACGACCTTCGTTCGACTGATCTTTTTCAACCTGTCATTCGCTATCCCGGCTTCACGACCGACTATGAGCTCTCAAAACAATCGCATCACCGAACTGCTCGGCATCGACTACCCGATCATCCAGGGCGGTATGCGCTGGGTGGCCCGCGCGGAACTCGCGGCGGCAGTGGGCAATGCCGGTGGCCTCGGCTTCATTTCCGCGCACACGCATGCGAGTGCCGATGCACTGGCGCGAGAAATCGACCAGGTGCGCGCGCTCAGCAACAAACCGTTCGGCGTGAATCTGACGCTGCTCGGCAGCAACTCCGGGCTCGACTATGACGGCTACGTGCGCACCATCATCGAGCACGGCGTGACGGTTGTCGAAACAGCCGGCAGCAATCCCGCGAAGTACATCGAAACGTTCAAGGCAAACGGCGTCAAGGTGATCCACAAATGCGTCGCCGTGCGGCACGCTTTGAAGGCCGAGGCGCTCGGCGCGGACGCGGTGAGCATCGACGGATTCGAATGCGCGGGGCATCCGGGCGAAGACGATATTCCGGGGCTGATCCTGATCCCCGCCGCCGCGGACAAGCTGAAGATTCCGCTGCTCGCCTCAGGCGGCTTCGCGGATGGCCGGGGCCTGATGGCCGCGCTCGCACTCGGCGCGGACGGTATCAATATGGGCACGCGCTTCATGCTGACACAGGAATCGCGCGTGCATCCGGCGATCAAGCAACGCCTGCTGGAAGCCACCGAACGCGATACCTTGCTGGTCGGACGCACGCTCCGCGATTCGAGCCGCGTGATCAGGAATACCGTCAGCCTCGCGGCCATCGAACTGGAAAACGCAGGCGGCGCCACAGCCGCCGACCTGTATGCGCTGACCGGTGCGAGCCGCTGGATGGACGCATTCGCGAGTGGCGATGTTGAAGGCGGAGCCTTTCCGGCCGGCATGGTAACAGGACTGATTCACGATCTGCCCACCTGCGCCGATCTGCTCGCGCGAATCATGCAGCAGGCTGCCTCCATCGCGCAACGGGCCTTCGCATTCAAGGTGCCTGCCGCATGAAGCTTTCGGGCGTTCGCGTCGTCGATCTATCGCAGTTCATGCCTGGGCCGATGCTCGCATCGAATCTTGCCGACCATGGCGCCGACGTCATCAAACTGGAACCGCTGTCGGGCGAGGCGGCACGCGGATCGCTCGAGTCGGACAGCGAGTTCTTTGTGGCGCTCAATCGCGGCAAGCGCAGCATCGCAGTGGATCTGAAACACCCCGACGGCCTCGCCATCGCGCGTAAACTGATCGACGCGGCCGACGTCGTCATCGAGTCGTCGCGGCCGGGTGTGGCGGCGCGCCTGGGCATCGATTACGACACGGTGAGCCGCACCAATACGCGCCTTGTCTACTGTTCGCTGACCGCGTTCGGCCAGACCGGCCCGCTTGCGCAAGTGCCCGCGCACGACCCGGTCATCCAGGCCATGGCCGGCACATTGCCGCGCGATGAGCGCGGCGCGCCCGTGACCTCAGGCGCCTCGCTTGCCGCGCTGGCCGGTTCGTTGACGGCGTTATCCGCCGTGTTGATGGCCTTGTTGCATGCGCGTGAAACGGGTGAGGGAGACTTCGTCGATATTTCGCTGTACGACGCAGCGCTGTGCGCACAGCCGCATTTGACCGCTCGCGCGCTCAACCCTGCAGCGAGCGGTCGGGTCGATAGCGTATACGGCAGCAACGCGATTGCCCTACTCGCCGCGTATCAGACGCGCGATGCGCAGTGGCTTTGCCTGGGTGGACGCGAACTCGACTTCGCGACCAATCTGCTGACGCCGCTAGGCCGCCCGGATCTGATTAGCGTCGCGGTCGGACCGGCCGGCGCAGCACAAGCCGGACTAAGCGCCTTCCTGACGAGGAGGTTCCTGACACGCACACTGAGCGAATGGCTTGCGTGGTTCGAAGGCCGTCATATCAGTGTCGCGCCTGTAATGACGCTGACCGATGCGCTAGCGCAGCCACACACGCGGGCCCGTCAGATGGTGAACGTCGATGCGAACGGCCGCCGGCATCTCGGCAGCGCGATCCGGTTCCAGCGCGATCCGGCACAACCATCACTGTCGATTCCGGCCATCGGCGAGCACACAGCGGAGATTCTCGACACGCTCGGCTACGCCGCCGAACACATCGCCGCGCTTGGTGCTGCCGGTGTCATTCGCACACAGAATGCCGCCGCGAAAACATAGCGCCGAGCCATTCCGTTCGCCCTCCGTCAGCCTCATGCCCATACTCCTGCAAGCCGGCTCCATCGACTTTCGCTCCATCGTCCGCCCTGGCGACAACGTCATGTGGGGTCAGGCGAACGCGGAACCGGTGCCGCTGACTCAGGCACTCATTGCGCAGCGACGGGAGATCGGCCGGTTCCGTGTGTTTCTGGGCGTGAGCACCACCGATACATGCCGGCCTGAACACGCCGACTGCATCGACTTCGTTTCCTACTGCGGCTCCGGCGCCAATCGCGCTTTGGCGCGGGCCGGCGCACTCGACGTGTTGCCCTGCCACTACTCGCAATTCCCGCAGATGATGCGCTCCGGCCCGCTCAAAATCGACGTGCTGCTGCTGCAACTGGCACCTGCGGATCATGAAGGCCGCTACAGCCTGTCGATCGCGCACGAGTATCTGGTTCCGGCGCTGGACACCGCCCGCGTCATCGTTGCGGAAATCAACGAGCAGGCACCGTGGACGTATGGCGAGCGCTATCTGCGACACGCCGACCTCGACTTCATTCTGCCGACATCGCGCGCGCCGCTCGAAAATCCCCCCAGCAGAATCGGCGAAGTCGAACTGGCGATCGCGACCCATGTTGCCGGTTTGATCGAGGACGGCTCGACGCTTCAATTCGGGCTCGGTGCGATTCCCGAAGCCGTGCTTGCGCGTCTGTCCGACCGGCGCAATCTGGGGGTTCACTCGGGTGCGATCGGAGACAAGGTCGCCGATCTGATGGACGCCGGGGTGATCAACAACACGCGCAAGAATGTCGACAGGGGTTTGACGATTGCCGGCGTGATGATGGGCGGCCGCCGCATTCATGGGTTCGCACATCGCAACCCGGCCGTACAGTTTCGCTCAACGAACTACACGCACAATCCTGACGTACTGGCCCGCATCGACCGTTTTGTTGCCCTGAATTCGGCGCTCGAAGTCGACCTCAGCGGGCAGATCAACGCAGAAGTGGCCAACGGCAGCTATGTTGGCGCCGTAGGCGGCGCACTCGATTTCCTGCGCGGGGCACGGCATGCCAGAGGCGGTCTGCCCGTAGTCGCGATGCCGTCGACAGCGGGCAAGGCCGCAAGCCGCATTGTCGCGGCGCTCAGCGGCCCCGTCAGCACGCCGCGCAGCGATGCCGGCATCATCGTCACCGAATACGGCGTCGCGGACCTGCGCGGACTCACCTTGAAACAGCGACGCGAGCGCCTGCTGGCGATCGCCCACCCCGACTACCGGGTCGCGCTCGAATGCTCAAACGCCGGAGCCCTCTGACGCAATCCGGTCTGGACGCTGTCGGCGACAAGATCCATCCCCATTGAAGGAACGCATATGAAACGCGCAGCGATCGTCTGTCCCGTACGCACGCCGGTCGGCACCTTTGGCGGCGGCTTGCGCAGCGTGCCGGTCGAGGAACTGGGCGCACTGGTGACCCAGGAAGTCCTCAAACGGACCGGGCTCGATCCCATGCGGATCGACGACGTGGTGTTCGCGCAGTCGTACGCGAACAGCGAAACGCCTTGTGTGGGACGCTGGATCGCCTTGCAAGCCGGACTGCCGGTCGATGTGCCCGGCATGCAGCTTGACCGGCGCTGCGGCGGCGGACTCCAGGCGCTGGCGACGGCAGCCATGATGGTCCAGACCGGCGCGGCCGACGTCGTGCTGGCGGGCGGTGTCGAGAGCATGAGCAACATCGAGTACTACAGCACCGACATGCGATGGGGTGCACGCGCGGGTTCGGTACAGTTCCACGACCGGCTCGCGCGTGGCCGCGAACGCTCGCAACCGGAGGCGCGCTTCGGACACATTTCGGGAATGATAGAAACGGCTGAAAACCTCGCCAACGACTTTCACATCAGCCGTGAAGAGGCCGACGAATATGCGGTGCGCAGCCATCGTCGCGCGGCTCAAGCCTGGGCGTCGGGCCGCATGGCAGCCGAGACCGTGGCGGTCGCCGTCCCGCAGAAAAAAGGCGCCCCGCTCGCCTTTGCCCAGGACGAAGGCTTTCGCGAAGACGCCAGCATGGAGAGCCTCGGCAAGCTGCGCGCACTGATCCCGGGTGGCACCGTCACCGCAGGCAATTCCAGCCAGCAAAACGATGCCGCAGCCGCGTGCCTCGTCGTCGCAGAGGACAAACTCGAAGCACTCGGTCTGGAGCCAATGGCATATCTGAATGGCTGGGCCGCGGCAGGTTGCGAGCCGTCGCGCATGGGAATCGGCCCCGTGCCCGCCGTCCAGAAACTGATGGCACGCATCGGCTTGTCGATCGATCAGATGGATCTTGTCGAACTGAACGAAGCATTCGCCTGCCAGGTGCTGGCGGTGCTCAAGGGATGGGGATGGAACGACCCGGAGCGGCTCAACGTCAACGGCTCCGGCATCTCGCTGGGTCATCCGATCGGTGCCACGGGCGTACGCATGATGACCACACTGCTCTTCGAGCTGCAACGGCGCAAGGGTCGCTACGGTCTCGAGGCAATGTGCATCGGCGGCGGTCAGGGGCTGGCCGCGATATTCGAACGGGCTTGAGCGCGGTGGCTTGATTGCCCGCCACGGGCTGCGGCAGCACGAGCCGATGCCATAGACTCGGCTCGTGCTGCACGGGCGTCGTGGCGCGGATTCGATCTCCGGCAAATGTAAGTTGTCGAGCGAGGAGGAGTCCTGTTTCAGCTTCGGTTGCAAAAGCGCTCGCGCTGAATCCGCACTTCGTCCAAGGCCATCAAGGTATCGTATATGGCTCGCGCCCTTTGCATACCAGCGTCGAAGTCCTCGCATGCCACGGAGGCGGTAATCGCTTCCAGTGCTTGTACAGCCGCGTGAGCCGTGGGAGCGTCAGCCAGTGCCGCACGCGCCTGTGCAAGAACCCGTGTTGCGTGGCGATGGCTGACGGCACGATGTCTGATCAAGGGCAGCGAAAAATCGTTACGCTCGACAAGCGAGTGCGCCAGTTGCGTGGCGGCCTCCAACGCCTGACCAGGCTCGACGATACGGTCGAACAGCGCGGTACCGGCAAACGATGACGCGGGCGCCACACTCGCGGACAGGATCATGTCGATGGCTCGGGTAAGTCCCACCGCGCGTGGCATGCGTTGCGTGCCCGACAGCGGGATGGTTCCGAGTCCGACTTCCGGCAGCCCTATGCGTGCGTCTGCTTCGACAACGCGATAGTGACACACGAGTGCCGTTTCCAGACCGCCGCCTATGGCGAGGCCATGGATCGCTGCAATGACCGGCTTGTTCATCGATTCGATGAACGGGTGAACGTGTATCGACAGTCTAGGCGGCGCGGCCGCCGAAGGTGTGCCAAATTCGCGGATATCGCCGCCCGCGGAAAAACCTTTGCCCTTGCCGATGAGAATGATCGCTCGCGCATCGCCGTCGTCTCTCGCCTGCCTGAAGGCGCCCAGCAGACCGGATCGCACTGCCGCGCTCAAGGCATTGACCGGCGGATAATCGATCGCGATCGTGGCGACGTTCTCCACACAACCATACTGCACGGCTGCGAGCATTACACTTCAATCATCACGAAGTCTGCCTTCGCCGCTCCGCATTCCGGGCAGACCCAGTCTTCGGCAATGTCCACCCAGCGGGTGCCAGCCGGAAAGCCTTCGGCGGGAAGCCCAACGGCTTCGTCGTAGAAGAATCCACAGAAGATGCATTGCCACTGTTTCATCGATGTCGTTCTGCCAGGGGTTTGAGTGAAGAGACGTCGTATCGCCTCTTCGTTCACAATATGCAACGCTGTTCATTTTTGTTATTATAGGCTGACGAACTTTCTACATCAACGCCTGAAACGAATGGAGACGAGAGTGAGCGATATCGTGAAAGACAAGGTGGTGGTCATAACCGGCGCGGGCGCGGGTATCGGCCGTGATTTCGCGCTGCAGTTCGCGGCAGCCGGCGCGAAGGTGGTGGTCAACGACCTGGGGCGCCATGCGGAAAGCGGCGAGTTCGCGGCGCAGCGGGTCGTGGCGGAAATCAGGGAAGCAGGCGGCGAGGCGGTGGCGAGTACGGATAGCGTGGCCGAATGGGACTCGGCACAAAAAATCGTGCAGGCAGCGCTCGACACCTTCGGGAGAGTCGATTGTGTGGTCAACAACGCGGGCATCGTACGCGACCGCATGTTCTTCAACATGAGCCCGGAAGAATGGAAGGCCGTGGTCGACGTGCATCTGAACGGTTCGTTCTTTGTGGCCCGCGCCGCCGCACCGCACTTCAAGGCGCAGAACGGTGGCAGCTACGTTCACATGACATCCACCTCCGGTCTGATCGGCAATATCGGCCAGGCTAACTACTCGGCTGCAAAGATGGGTGTCGTGGGCCTGTCGAAGTCGATCGCACTCGATATGGCGAAATTCAACGTGCGTTCGAACTGTATCGCGCCGTGGGCATGGACCGCGATGACCGCATCGATTCCGTCCGAGACGCCCGAGCAAAAGGCGCGCGTCGAGATCATGAAGAAGATGGAAGCGCGCAAGGTGGCACCGCTTGCGGTCTATCTTGCATCGGATCGCGCAGCGAAGGTGTCGGGACAGATCTTCGGCGTACGCGCCAACGAAATCTACTTCTTCAACCAGATTCGCATGGTGCGTTCGCTGCATCGCGACGGCGGATGGACCCCGGAGTCGATCGCCGAACAGGTGATGCCCGCGTTCGAGTCGAGCTTCTTCCAGAACGTGCCGTCACTCACATTGACGCCCTGGGATCCGGTTTAATACGGTCCCGGCACGTCACCAGCCGCGAGCGACCTCGGGCGACCTAGATGGCCGGCCGGCTCAACCGCTGTCCGGTGCGTCGCTATTCCGCGCGCCGGTCGAGCCGCCTGCCATCGCCAACTGACGCCGCGCCTTGAGCAGAACCGGCAGATCCACCATCCGTCCGTCGACGGACACCGCGCCGCCACCGGCGCGCTCAAATGCTTCGACCACTTCCCGCGCCTTCGCCAGTTCATCCTCGCCCAGACTGAACGAGGCATTGACTTGCGCTACCTGCTTCGGATGGATGCATAGCTTGCCGCCGAAACCCAGGCGTCGCGCGGCCGATGCATCGGCCGCGAGTTGCGCGGTGTCATCGAGCGTTACGGTTACGCCATCCACTGGCGGTAGCAGACCTGCGACCCGCGACGCTAGAACGATCCTCGAGCGGGCATAGAGAAGCGCATCCCATGAACCTGAGCAATCCAGATCCAGTTCGAAATCGACCGAACCGAATACGAGTCGCTCCACGCCGGGCGCCCTGGCCACCTCGAGGACCTGCCACACGCCGAGTGCCGATTCGACGATCGGCAGAATCGGCTTGCCGCTCACGCGCGCAACCTTAAGAAGAGCTTCCGCGCTCTCCGCTTTCGGCAATACGACGCCATCGATGCCGCGCGCCGTGAGCAACGCCAGGTCGTCATCGAACCATGGCGTACCGACGCCGTTGATGCGCACAAGCACGCGCGTGGTCGATGCAGCAAATGCCGATGCGCCATCCGCGACATATTGACGAGCCTGCGCCTTGTCCGCTTCAGCGACTGCATCTTCGAGATCCACGATCACGGTATCGGCGCCAGAGGTGAGCGCCTTGTTAAAACGCTCAGGCCGTATCCCCGGAACAAACAGAAATGAACGCATAACACCCCATGAAAATTAACGTCAGATGCCGGAAATAGGCGGCGTCCGCTATCGGCGACAAAGGCGACGGTTACCCCAGAACGGCATCCGCTTGCATGCGCAAGGTGCCGTCGCTACCTGCGATCCACAGTTTGAGCGTCTTGCCGTCATCGCTGTCCGGACGTCCACAAACAACGAATGGCGCCGTGTCGATCACCGGACTGACTGCCCGAAACGAAAACGCCACGACCCGCGCGCCGGGAAGAGCCGATCGCACCAGATCCAGCAGCAGCATCGCCAGAAACGGGCCATGTACCACAAGTCCCTGATAGCCTTCCTGCTCCATTGCATAAGGCCGGTCGTAATGAATGCGATGACCGTTGAGCGTCAATGCGGAATAGCGGAACAACTGCACGGGATCCGGATGGATCTCCCGCGTCCATTGCGCGCCTTCGGGAGCCGGCTGGAGTACAGGTGGCTTTTCGCCCGAGGCAGGATGGTCCCGATAGGCAATGTCCTGATGCTCCGTGATCGCCACGCCTGCCGCATCGCTGATCTGATGCAGCACCTTGACGAACACAAGGTCGCCGCTTCGACCTTGCTTGTGCGCCACGTCCGCGATCGTCGACAAACGGATGACCGCATCGCCGGCCTTCAGCTCCCGTAAAAACGTCAGCTGACTGCCCGCCCACATTCGCCGCGGCAAGGCCACCGGCGGCAGGAAACCGCCGCGCTTCGGATGTCCGTCCGGACCCACCAGCGACTGCCGGTGCAACGGTAAAAAGTAGAGCCAATGCCACAACGGAGGCAATGCATCACCGGGGGCGACCGAGGTGTCTTCTTTGTCAAGCGTAGCGGCAAGCGCGGCGATCGGCGTCAGGCCAAGCGTGTCGGAAACGCGCTCGCTTCTACCGATCCACTGCTGCAAATAGGCGACATCGACAGCCATAGGTCATTAGCCCAGATTCAATGCTTCGCGGATCGCCCGCGCGACGGGCAGCAGAGGGTCTTCCTCTGGCGAAGTCGGATTAAACATTTTGTTGTGGCAAATCGCAACGGCCAGACCGGTATCCGGATCGGCCCAGCCAATCGAGTTGCCCTGCCCCGGATGGCATAAGGCGCGCGGCGATTGAACGGCGGTCACCGGCGGATGAGCGCCGCCGAACCAGAACCCACCGATAGTGATCGGAATCGGAAACCCGAACATCACCGGGTCAGGTTCTGCGCTGTTCGCCCGCGGCATATTCAGCGTCGCGACGAGCTCCTCCGACAGCAACCGCACACCGTCAAGCTCGCCGCCGCCCGCAAGCATCGCCCAGAAGCGCGCTTCGCTGCGTGCATTGAATATGCCGCCAACCCCCGCCACTTCCGCGCGGCGCACATCGGGCCGCTCGAACACCGTTGGATTCAGCGCGACCTGCTCAGGCATCGAGGCGAGGAACAGCGGCGGCAGATATTGCGCCGGCACCGGCACCATTGCGTCAGTGAGCTTCGCGATACGTGGCTCGACCTCATCGGGGATACCGATCCAGAGGTCAGCGATGCCGAGAGGCGCGGCGATTTCCTCGCGCACGAAGCGTCCCAGCGAACGCCCTTCCGGATCCGCCCGACGTACCAACTCGCCGATGATCCAGCCGAAGGTCATCGACAGATAGAGTGTTTTCGTTCCCGGCTCCGCCAACGGTTTCAGGTCGGCAATCGCCGTGGTCATCCACTGCCAGTCGCACATCCGTTCGGGCGTGACCCCGCCGGGCATCTGCGGCACGCACGCACGATGCGTCAGCACGTCGCGAACCGTCGTGCGCGCCTTGCCGTGCGCACCGTATTCGGGCCAGTAGCGTGTAACGGGTGCATCGTAGTCGATGTGGCTCCGATCGGCCAGAATGTGCAGCGCGGTCGCCGCCACGGCCTTCGTGACTGAATAGACGTTGAACAACGTTTCGCCATCCACAGGACGCCCCGTCGCCTGATCCGCCACCCCGCTCCATGCATCCACAACCAGCTTGCCACCCTGATAGGCGGCCACCTGGACGCCGATTTCGCCGCCCTCGCGAGTCGCATGGTCGAGCGCCTGCTGGACGATCGCAGTGATGTTCGACGCTTGCGCCGTCAAGTTCATGCCATCGCTCCCTGATAGGAATTTCGCGTATGAAGGTTCGTGTCACGTTCGCAATACCGATCACGCCATGTCAACGTGCGTCCGCCAGAATCAGATCGCCTGCGCGCCACGCCATGGCCATCATCGGGCCGTTCGTGTTGCCGGAAATCATCGTCGGCGTGACGGACAGGTCCATAACGCGCAGTCCGTCGACGCCGCGCACGCGCAGCCGTGAATCGAGTACCGCAAGCGTGTCGGTCCCCATCCTGCAGGTGCCGCAAGCGTGGTAGCCCGACTGGCCTTCGCGCCGGTAGAGTTCGAGAATTTCGTCGTCGGACTTAAGCGCGGAGCCGGGACGTGTTTCGCCATCCAGCAGCCTTGCCAGCGGTTCCGCTGCGAAGACATTGCGCATCAGCCGGAATGCATTGATCGCCAGCCGCTGATCTCGGGGATCGGCGAGATAGTTGGCGACCACCTCCGGAGGGACATTACGGTCAGCGGAAACGATCTTCACGTGTCCCTGGCTCTCGGGTCTGAGCGGATAGCTGAAAAGCTGCATGCCGGGAAAAGCTTCGAAACCGTAGCCTCGGGCACCGAAATCCAGCGAGTACGGCGCCATCATCAATTGCACATCCGGCCGGGCGGCATCAGGCGCGGTTTTAACAAAGCCACCCACCTGATACGAACCCAATGCCATAACACCGCTATGGAACAGAAAATATCGCAGCGCATTGCGCCACAAACGCATCCCGGCGAACCGCCGGTTCTGCGAGTCTCGCCATTGCCGCAGACGCGCCTGAATCATGTAAAGCAAATGTTCACGCATATTCAGACCGACGCCGGGGCTCGGCGCGACGACGCGGATACCGAGCGACTGCAGATGTTGCGGATCGCCCACCCCCGACAGTTGCAATAACCGCGGCGACTCGAGCGCGCCGGCTGACAGCACCACTTCGCGGCGTGCGCGGTAAGTGGTCTCGAAGCCGGCACGTTTGCATTTGACACCCACCGCGCGCGTCCCTTCGAAGATGACCCGGGTCACTTCCATCCCCGTGACGACAGTCAGATTCCTGCGTTTCCTCGCCGGCTTGAGGAACGCTTCGGCTGAACTCTGCCGGCGGCCGTTACGAATCGTGTATGTCAGGTAGGCGACGCCTTCGTGATCGAACCGGTTGATGTCTTCGAGCCTTCGCACGCCAAGCGACCGGCAGGCGTCCAGCACGGCTTCGCCGAGGCGATTGCGCTCGGCGTACAACGACACTTTCAGCGGGCCGTCCTTGCCGCGCAGTTCGTCAGCGCCCAGCGCGTGGTCTTCGATACGCCTGAAGCACGGCGCCACGTCCCGCCAGTTCCAGCCTTCCACACCGAGCGCCGCCCACCCGTCGTAGTCTTCGGGATGGCCGCGCATATAGACCATGCCGTTGATGCTGCTCGATCCGCCGAGCATCTTGCCGCGCAACCAGACTTCATTGCGATGGCCGTTGCCGCTATCCGGCCGAACCGGAATGAACCACGCATGAACGGGGTCATCCAGCAGTTTTCCAAATCCTTTCGGCATCCGGATCAAAGGACTGGCATCTTCCGGACCCGCTTCGATCAGAAGCACTTCATGGCGCCCGCTCTCCGAGAGGCGGTTGGCCAGCACACACCCTGCGGCCCCTGCCCCCACGACGACAAAGTCGAAGTCGGTCATCAGTTCAGTCTCCGGCGGCTGGCTGGATCGGTCGAATCTCAGCCGAATACGACCGGAATCGTATGCGGCACGCGCATCATGATGCCGTTGATCAATGGCGCGGGCGCCGCGGGGTCAAGCCGCAGGTTCGGCAACCGGTCAAGGATCGCGTTGAGCGCGCGAGTCATCTCGACGCGCGCCAGATGCTGACCGATGCACACGTGAGGTCCATAGGCGAAAGCAAAATGCCGATGCGCTCTGGCGCGGAAAATGTCGAACCGGTCGGGATCCGTGAAACGGCCGGGGTCGCGATTGGCGCTGCCCGCTACCACATCGATAAAGGCGCCCGCCGGAATCTCGACGCCACCCAAGGTCACATCCCGCGCCGCCATGCGCGACTGCATCACGACAGGTCCATCCCAACGCAAGGCTTCTTCAATGGCGTACGGCACGAGCGTGCGCTCGTGCCGTACTGCATCAAGTTGATCCGGATTGCGCAGCAGACCAAGCAGCAAAACGCTCGTCGCGCGATATGTGGTGTCGCCGCCCGCGTTCACCAATTGCCTCAGAAACGAGATCACCACCTCTTCGGGCAAGCGTTCGCCTTCGACTTCAGCCGTCGCCAGCATGCTCACCAGATCGTCACCGGGATGCTCGCGACGCTGCGCGACGAGTTGCGTGAAATACGCGCCCAGCTTCGTCGAGGCCTCGACCCCGTGCTCGATATCCACCGAAACAAGCGTCTGGGCGATCGCGAGTTTGTGGAATATCCCGACGTCTTCGGGCGGCAGCGCAAGCTGCCGATAGATGATATTGAATGGGTAATGAAGCGTGAATTCCTGTACGAGGTCGGCATGACCGCGGCGGCAAAACCCGTCCATCAAGTCGTTCACCACCGGATCAACCAGCGTATCGCCCCACGCCGCCACCGTATTCGGCATGAACGCCTTCTGGAAGATACGCCGGTAACGCGGATGTTCGGGCACGTCCATGGTCGAGATGCTGCGGCCGAAGCTGATGCCGATATTGCGCTCATAGGCCCGATTCGAAAACGTCGCCGGATCACCCAACACCTGCGCCACTTCGTCATAGCCAAACACACAGTAGTGCTCGACGTCCTGCATCGTCAGATCGGCGGGCGTGTCCATCAACACGCGATAGTCGCCTTTCTGCACCGAGCCCCGCTCGCGCAACGCGGCGATGCGCGGGTAAGGGTCGCTATCCGCACCATAGGCCAGCGCATCCTCGAAAAAGGGGTTGAAGACAGGATCGTCGAAATCCTGAAGACGCAGCCGTTCATCCATGATGCCGTCTCCTCACGTTGCGTTTTATGAGTTCGCCGAGGCGTTCTCGTAGATGCCACATAGAGTTCTAATATTCGAACTATGTTCTATTTGTTGCGATTGTGCAATAAGGATTTTCCGTCCAGCAACGCGAACGGGAACGGGGTGGTCAATAGGGAACCCGAGAGTTGACAGTCCGTCCGAGTGACGTTCACAATTGAGAATATCATTCAAAAATAATAATTATTGCCAATGCGTCGCAGTCCGCACGATAGCCATACGGGACGGGAGTGAGCGTTTATGAGCACTGCAGCAACCTCAGAGGACATCGCACTGATTGTCGGTGCCGGCCACGCAGCGGGCGAGTGCTCAACCAGCATCCGGGACCAGGGATGGCCTGGCCGCATCGTGCTGATCGGAGAGGAGCCGCATCTGCCGTATCAGCGCCCGCCTTTGTCGAAGGCGTTTCTGTCGGGCGAACTCAGCGCGGAACAGCTTTATTTGAAGCCGCAGGCCACTTACGACAAGGCCCGGATCGAATTCATTCCCAATACCCGGGCCGAGCGCATCGACCGCGCGACGCATGTGGTGACCCTGTCGGACGGTCGCGAGATCGGTTATTCGAAGCTCGTGATCGCGACGGGTGGCCATGCACGCAGGCTCGCATTGCCGGGCATCGAAGCGATCGAAAAGCAACCGAACTTTCACTACCTGCGCACGCTCGACCACGTCGCACGCATCCGCATGCAGTTCCATACGGGGGCACGCCTCGTCATCATTGGCGGCGGGTACATCGGCCTCGAAGTCGCGGCTGTTGCAGTGAAGCGAGGGCTGCACGTGAGCGTTCTCGAAGCATTACCTCGCGTGCTCGCCAGAGTCACGGCGCCGGAACTTTCTGCGTTCTATGAACGGGTGCATCGCGAAGCCGGCGTCGATGTGCGCACAAGCACGGCGGTCAGCGGCTTCGAACTGGACGCATCCGGCGATGCCGTCGCAGCCGTGGTCTGTGCCGATGGTTCCCGTATTCCCGCCGATCTCGTCATCGTCGGCGTCGGCTTGCAACCCGCCACGGAATTGGCCAGCGCAGCGGGCCTCGCCGTGGATAACGGCATCGTGGTGGATGAGCACACCCGCACGTCCGACCCCGACATCTTCGCCATCGGCGACTGCACCAACCACCCCAACGGGCTACTTGGCAGACGCTTGCGGCTGGAGTCCGTACCCAATGCCATGGAGCAGGCGCGCACGGCAGCGGCCACGCTGTGTGGCAAGGAGCGCGTCTACAACAGTGTGCCGTGGTTCTGGTCCGATCAATATGACTTGAAACTGAAGATGGTCGGCCTGTCGCAGGGTTATGACGAACTTGTCATGCGCGGTGCGCCTGAAAGCCGTTCGTTCTCCGCGCTTTACCTGAAAGGTGGCGTGATGCTCGCGGCCGATACCGTTAGCCGTCCGCAGGAATTCATGCTGGCCAAGCGTTTCGTCGGCGAGAAGATTCCAGTGCGCGCCACCGACCTCGCAAACGATTCGATCCCGCTCAAAAACCTGCTCCCCGCAGCCTGATTGATCATATTCACTCCAGCTACATCATGCCCATCATTCGATTCATTCAACCGGACGGCCATGAAACCACTGCGACGGCCAACGTCGGCGAATCCGTCATGCAAACCGCCGTCAATCACCAGGTGCCGGGGATTCTGGGGGATTGCGGCGGCAGTTGCAGCTGCGCGACCTGTCATGCGTACGTCGACGAAGCGTGGGTCAACCACATGCCGTCCGCCGAGCCGTATGAGATCGACATGCTGACGTGCGCGATGGACGTGCGGGAAAACAGCCGCCTGACGTGTCAGATCAATGTCACGCCGGAACTCGACGGTCTGGTGGTTCGCCTGCCCGGCGCTGCCTGAAAGCGGTGCGGTGGGCACGCTTGCGCTGTCCACCATCACCAGCCCCTCGCCGCTTTGTGAAGTGGAGTGAATCAGGGCGAACGCGTCAGCACACCGATCGCGGCCGGTTCAACCGCCTCCCAGAAAGACGCCCAGGTCGGAAACGACTGCGGCAGGCGCGGCTGGTATTTGTCGCTCTCGTACTTGCCGGGCCAGTTCTGCAAGCGCGGCGTCCCCGGGCGCTCCAGCCAATCGGTCGAATACCAGTGCCGTTCGTCGCGGCGTTCGAAATACCACGTCCCCTCGCGCCGTACGTAGTGGTCGAAATAGCAGATCGCCATGACCACCCAATGACCATTGTCCTCATGCTCGGCGCGGCAATACACCTGGCCTGTCGCATGATCGGCATCGACCAGGTCGATCGCATGCCCGCAGATCTGATGAATGCTGCGGTAAAAGCTGCGCAGGATATGCTCCGACCCATAGAACGTTTTCAGCGCGGCACGCCCTACACCCCATCGCCCGCAATTCACGTCGTCGGTAAAGAGCGTGACAAGGCTGTCCAGATCACGCGAATCGACAGCGAGCGCGTAGCGCATGGGCAATTGCTGGATCGCCAGTTGCGCCTCGATACGGTCGATTCGAGCAAGCAGATCGGCATCGATAGTCATGTCGTCCTCTTCGCGCCAACCGTCACGCCGCCCGCGGTGCGGGCGCGAATTTCATCGGCGTAGTACGGTTGATGCGACAGCAGCCCACCGTCCACGTTGATGATTTGGCCGGTGACAAAAGCCGCCTCATCGGACGCCAGGTAGACCACCGCATGTGCCACGTCTTCCGGCTTCCCGAGGCGCGGGGTGAGATGATGACTCAGCATCATCTCACCCACGGGTCCCGCGTAATGGCCTATTGTTGCCGGTGTCACGATCAGGCCGGGCGCAATCGCGTTGCAGCGAATGCCCTCCTTGCCGTGCTGAGCGGCCACGTAACGCGTCAACGCTTCGATGCCCGCCTTGCACACACCGTAAGCGCTATAGCCGAGCGCACCAGCCTGAGCCGCGCCCGACGACGTATTGATGATCGAGCCGCCGCCGCGCGCCCGCATCAGCGGGATGGCATAACGTGACGCCAGCATGGTGCCGCGCAGGTTGATGCGCATCGTGTCGTCCCAGACAGAGACATCGACGGCTTCTACGGCGGCATCGACCGTGCTCGACAGCGAGGTGGCCGCCGCATTGTTGTGCAGCACGTCGAGGCCGCCCCAGGTCTCGACGGTAAGCGCAAACAACGCCGCTATTGAAGCCTCGTCGCCGATATCGACCCGCGCGGCAATCGCCCGGCCGCCCTGCTGCTCGATACGCTGGGCCTGCGCCACGGCGCCGTCGAAATCCCGGTCCGCCACGACCACCTGCCCGCCTTCAGCAGCCAGCATCGCGGCACACGCCGCACCGATACCGGACGCCGCGCCCGTGACGATGGCGATCCTGTCTTTGACTCGTAACATAAGCGCTATTCCTTCTGATTGGACACGTGGTCCGATTCAATGCGGCGCGGCGAAGCGCGCGAGGTGCAAGTCGATGTCGCCGTACAGCTTTTCCATCATCGTCATCTTGCGGAAGTAATGGCCGACCTGATATTCCTCGGTGATCCCCATACCGCCATGCAGCTGAATACCCTGCGCACAGACGAAACGGCCTGCCCGGCCGGCGACCGCCTTGGCCGCCGAGATGACGCGGCTGCATTCCATTGCCGGCCGATCCAGGTGCGCAATGCCGCAGTAGAGTATCGAGCGGGTCTCCTGCACGGCGACAAACATTTCGGCCATACGATGCTGCAACGCCTGAAATTTGCCGATCGGCTGACCGAACTGCACGCGAGCCTTGATGTACTCGGCGGTGATGTCCATCACGGCTTCCATCACGCCGAGCATCTCGGCTACGCTCGCTAGCGTGGCGAGTCCGGTCGCCACTTCGAGCACTTCGCGGGCGCGATCGGAGGCAACCAGCAACGAGGACGCATCCAGTTCGACGTCGAGAAACTCAATGTCCGCGGCACAAGATCCATCGAGCATACGATATGTCCGGCAGGTCACGCCCGCCGCACGGCGGTCCAGCACGAAAATCGCGACGTCTTCCGCTTGCTCGTTCAGACGCGCGGTCACCAGCAACTGGTCCGCCGAACCGCCCGCCATCACCAGCGTCTTGGCGCCGCTCAGCAAATAGCCAGCAGCCGTCTTGCGTGCAACTGTACGATCACCGCAGCCCAGCTTGAACCGTGAGCCCGCTTCACTGTCGGCCAGCGCGAGCAGCAGCCGGCCTTCGATCACGGCCGGCAGGAGTACCTGCCGTTTGGCATCCGAGCCGCTACGGTCAATGATGGCCGAACATAGAAGCGCGGTTTGCACGAAAGGCTCGAGCACCATGCCGCGCCCGAATGCTTCCATCACAATGGCAGTTTCGACAAACGAGCAGGCAAGACCGCCGACATCCTCAGGCAGCATCAGGCCGAGCCAGCCGAGGTCAGCATAGTCCTGCCAGCGCGCGCGGCTAAAACCCTCTTCGCTCGCGGCAATCTCCCGGCGCTTCTCGAATCCGTACTCCTGCTGAATGAACCGGTCCACGCCGTCCTTCAGCATCAACTGTTCTTCGGAGAGGTTGAAGTCCATGGTCAAAGTCCAAAGGCGAGACGGGCAATAATGTTTTTCTGCACCTCCCGCGCACCGCCGTAAATGGTCGACGCGCGGCCGATGAGGTAGCCGGTCGTGCGGCCCGCCACGTAGCCTGGCCATGCGTCATCGTCATCGGCTAACGAATCGGCGAAGCGCCAGTCGCCGTGTTGCTGGAAGCGCATGCTGCGCGGACCGAGCGCATCGATCTGCAATTCCGTGACGCGCTGCTGCATCTCCGAGCCACTGATTTTGAGCGCCGACACCACCGCGTCGAGATTGCGCGTGTTCTTTTCCTCGGCCAGGATTCGTAACACCGACCATTCGAGTGCCAGCAGATCCACTTCAACCGACGCCAGCTTGCGGGCAAATTCGGCTGTGTCGATCAGACGCACGCCGTCCACCATTTCCCGTTCGGCGATGCTTTTGGCGCGCTGCAATTCCCGCTTGTTGAAATAGAGAAACGCGCTGGTGGTGCGCTCCTTTTCGAGCAGATATTTCGCGTAGGTCCAGCCCATGCCCGCCTCGCCGACCAGGTGTGTGCGCGGCACGCGAACGTTCTCGAGAAAGACCTCGTTCAGACCCGTTCCGCCTTCGATTGAAACGATCGGGCGCACGGTGATCCCAGGCGTATCCATTTTGACGAGCAGGAACGAGATGCCGCGCTGCGGCTTGACCGTCGTGTCCGTCTTGACGAGGAAGAAGCCCCATTCGGCAATCGAAGCGTCGCTGGTCCAGATCTTCTGACCGTTGATCACGTATTCGTCACCGTCGAGGACGGCGGTGGTCCTGAGACCCGCCAGGTCCGAGCCCGCGTTCGGCTCCGAAAACCCCTGACACCAGAATTCGTCCCCGGAGAGAATGGCGGGTAGAAAACGCTTCTTCTGCCAGTCCGAGCCGAACGCGATGATGACGGGCGCCACCATGTGGGTTGCCTGCCAGCCGTAGTCCATCGCGTCCGCGTTATACAGCTCTTCCATGAAGATATGCTTGCGAAAAGCCGCCCAGCCGGTGCCGCCGTGTTCCACCGGCCAATGCGGTGCGCCCCACCCGCGCTGGTGCAGAATGCGCTGCCACGTACGAATGTCCTCCTTCAACGGAGGATGCGCCCCGATCGTCCAGCGATGCGAAATCGCGGCGGGCAACTGCTCCCTGAAAAACTGCCGGACTTCCTGACGAAACGTTTCGTCCTCCGGGGTGTACTCGAAGTGCATGCCTGATTCCTCCTGCTATGTCCCCATCCGCGCGTCCACCGAAGGTCGCACTGCCTCGCGGCCGCCGCCCGCTTGCGCCGGTTATTTGATCGACCTAGTGCCCCTTGAAAGAGGGGCTGCGTTTTTCCCGCGCGGCGAGCCGTCCCTCGGCGGCATCGTCGGAATTCACCGCGAGTGCAACGGAATTCAGCTCGTGCAAAAGAAACTCTTCCATGCTGCCGGCGTTCAGGCGGAAGAGTTCTTTGGTCAGTCCGATCGAGAACGTCGGCATGGCCGCCAGTTCGGCGGCGAGCGCTTCGGCGGCATTCATGAGGCCCGCGTCCTCTACGACACGGCTTGCCAGTCTCGCCTCGAACGCTTCCTGTCCAGTCAGCTTGCGGTTGAGATACATGATCTCCTTCGCGCGAAATTCTCCGCAGTGGCGGGCGAGCAGATGCACCATGCCGCCCTCGGGCAAGGTTGCGCGCATCAGAAAGGCCGGGATGAACTGCGCCGTGTCCGACACCAGAAGCTGGTCGGCGCACAGCGCAAAACTCCATGCAATGCCGACCGCGACGCCTCGCACCGCCGCGACCACCGGCTTATTGAGGTTGTAGAGCTTCAGGGCAACCTGCTGATAAACAGCCATCGATTGGCGCGCGTGCGACACGCTCATCGGCGGCGGCGCTGCGCCACTGCCCTTGATGTCCGCTCCGGCGCAAAAGGCCCGCCCTGCACCCGTCAGAATAACCGCACGGATTTCCGGATCACGTTCGATGCGATCAAGATGCTCGATCAGCATGCTCAGCATGTCGGGCGTCAACGCGTTGAGCTTCTCCGGACGATTCAGACAGAGCGTGGCAACCGCGTCCTTCACTGAAAGTTCGACATCCATGGTTTTCATGTCTTAAGTGAGTCAGCCAGATGGCTCCGGGTCCCCCGCATGGCGCGGGGACGTTTCATTCGCCGCGTGCACGCAGCTTGATCATGCCGTCGCCGAACGGCTCGTCGCGGCGCTTGAGCGCTTCCTTCAGACCATTGGCTTCCATATCGGCCTTGAATTGCGCGCGGCGTGGCCCCTGGCTCTGATGGGCACGCGCGTCGTTCTCGACAGCGAGGCGTTGAAGCGTGCGCGCGCCTGCCAGTTCAAGCCCGAGATTCACAATCCGTTTGTTCGCGGAGAGCAGATCGGCATCGACAAACGACAGTCGGCGCGCGAGTTCCGCAACCTCAGCTTCAAGCTCTTCGACAGGTACGGCGTCCATCACGAGACCGATCTTTGCGGCGTCGCGGCCGGTCAGCGAATCCCCGGACAACAACAGGCGCTTCGCCCACTGCGGCCCAACGTGATAGAACCACATGTGCGCCGGCGGCGAGCCGTTGGCGCGCGTCGCAGGAAAGCCGATCCGTGCGTTGTCCGCGGCCAGCACCATGTCGCAGGCCAGTGCGAGGTCGGTGCCGCCCGCAAGGCAGTTGCCGTGCACCTGCGCGATGATCGGCTTGTGCACGTCCGCCATGACGTTCACGGTTTCCGCCTGCCGTTCCATCGACCAGCAGTCGTCATCGAAGCTGCGCACCGTGCCCCGGTATTCACCCGCATCGACCTGCTCCGCCGCGCGGTCCGAATAGGTGGTGACGAGGTCGTAACCGGCACAGAAATCCTTGCCGGCGCCGCGCAGGACAATCACGTTCACCGACTTCAGATCGTCCGCCTCGAGCAGCGCCTCTTTCAGTTCGCGCAACAGGACACCGTTAATCGCATTACGTTTGTCCGGGCGATTCAGCGTGATTCGCGCCACGCGCTCGGTGACCTCGAACTGAACGCATTCCGTGCTTTGGAGCCATTTGCTCATGATTCACTCTCATTCGAAGAAGGCGGCATGGCTGCCACGCGTTCAGCGGCCGAACCGCTGGCGCAATACAACCTTGCTGATCTTTCCGGTAGGCAGCCGCGGGAGTTCGTCGACGAATTCAACCGATTTCGGGCATTTGTAGCCGGCGATCAGCTCACGGCAAAACGCGATCAGCTCAGCCTCCTGTACCGTCTCGCCCGACCGGAGCACAACAATGGCTTTCACACATTCACCCCATTTTTCATGGGGTGCGCCGATCACTGCCGCGTCGATCACGAACGGATGCTGAAGCAAGGCGTTCTCCACTTCGCGGCTGTAGATGTTTTCACCGCCTGAGATAATCATGTCCTTCTTGCGGTCTACCAGGAAGACATAACCGCTGCTGTCCTGAAAGCCCATGTCGCCGCTGCGATACCAGCCGTCGCGCAAGGCGTCGACCGTCGCCACGCTGTTGTTCCAGTAGCCGGCCAGTTGGGTCGCAGAGCGCAGCCACACTTCGCCGGTCTGGCCCTGCGGCAGGTCAAGGCCGCTATCGTCCACAATGCGCAATTCGATCCCGGGACAGGGATGGCCGACCGACGCCAGACGCCGGACTTCTTCCTCTGTGCCATCTGGCCGCACTTCATGAGAAGGCAACCAGCAGGCGTTGCTCTCGGTCATGCCATACTGGACCGAGAACACCGGGCCCAGCACTTCGATGCCGCGCTCGAGGAGCGGCACCGGCACCGGCGCCGCTGCAGTCGTGATGTTCTCGATACTCGACAGATCGTACGAGGACAATTCGGGCACATCCAGTAACGCCTGCAGCATGGCGGAGACAAGGAACGTGAACGTGATGCGCTCGGCCTGGATCGTCTCCAGCATCGCCTTCGGCTCGAAACTGCGATGCAGTACGGTCGCCCCGCCCAGCCATGCAACCGCGTTCACAAAGCCAATGCCACCCACGTGAAACGCCGGTGTGGTCTGCAGCACCCTCGAGTGTCCGGAAAATTCGGTGACCAGCGCACAGCTTTCCGCCGTGGCGCACATTGCGCGATGCGTGCGGACTACCCCCTTCGGGTGCCCGGTTGTGCCGCTCGTGTAGATCAGATACGCGAAGTCGTCGGGCTGTGAGCGAATCGGCGGCCCGCCAGGCGAGCCGGCTTCCATCGCGGATTCGAATGATGTCGCCCACGCCGGCGCGTCGCCGATGCAGATATAGCATTCAACATCGGGCATCTGCGGACGCAGGGCGTCCACCAGCGCAGCATATTGCGCTTCGAAGACGAGCGCTTTCGGCGCCGCGTCCTTTACGATGTGCAGGATTTCCGCAGGCGCGAGGCGGAAGTTGACCGTGGCGAGCAGAAAGCCAGCCCATTCGCAGGCACGGTAGGTCTCGTAGTACTCGGCGCAGTTCATCGCCAGCACCGCGACCCGGTCCTGCCGACGCAACCCTAGCCGATACAACGCATCCGACAAACGGCGAGCGCGCTCCGCCATTTCGCCGTGAGTCACACGCCGGTCGCCAAACACCAACGCTTCCCTGTCCGTATAGAAACGCGCATTGCGCTCTATCATCTCCCCAAGCGTTTTCATCTCGATCCTGTCGTTGTCGGTTGGGTGTCTGCGGTTCAGGCCGCAAGTGCCTGAGGGTCGGCGAGCAGCGTAGCGATCAAGGCCGTGAAGCGCGCCGCATCCGCACCGTTGATGACCCGGTGGTCGTAGCTCAGTGAAAGCGGCAGGGTCTTGCGCCAATCCACGCCCCCATCGTCCGAAGCTTGAGGCATCAGCCGGGTTTTCGTCACCCCGAGAATAGCCACTTCAGGGGCGTTGATGATCGGCGTGAAACCCGTGCCGCCAATTCCTCCGAGCGAACTGATCGAAAAGCAGCCGCCCGACATCTCCGCCATCGAAAGACCTTTCTCACGCGCCTTCGACGACACCGCCGTCAGTTCTCCCGCCAGCTCCAGAATGCTCTTTTTGTCGCAATCGCGCAGCACCGGCACCAGCAGGCCGAAGCGCGTATCCACCGCCACGCCGATGTGAAAGTACTTCTTCAGCACAAGGTTCTTGCCGTCGCCGTCCAGCGAAGCATTGAACTGCGGAAATGCCTGCAGCGCGCGCACTGCCGCCTTGATCAGGAACACCAGCGGCGTCAGCTTCACCGTCGCGCCACCGTCGTTGTACGCCTTGCGGAAAACCTCGAGATTCGTGATATCCGCGTCATCCTGGTGCGTCACGTGCGGAATCGTCAGCCAGTTGCGCGACAAAAATGCACCAGTCAGCTTCTGGACGCGAGAAACAGGCTTGACCTCGATCTCGCCGAACTCGGCGAAATCGACCTGCGGCCATGGCGGCAGATGCGCACCGATCGGACCGGTCACTGCGGCAGGCGCTGCAACGGGTGCTGGGGAGGAAACGGATTCGACACTCATTGCAGATGCCTCGCTAGACTGTTTCGACCAGGATGAATGACAGGTGCCGGCTCAGACGATTTCCGCCAGCACCGTGCCGACCGGATACACCTCGCCTATCTGGGCGACGATCCGCAACGTTCCCGACGCCGGCGACTCGACTTCCTGCACCGATTTGTCGCTCTCCAGCGCATAGAGGGCCTGGCCTTCGGCGACTGTCGCGCCGTCCTCCAGGAGCCATTCGGTCAGCGTGCCTTCGTTCATCGAAAAGCCCAGCTTCGGAAGCAAAACCTGTGTGGTCATAAGTGCTCTCTTCAGGATATTTAAAGTCCGGATACGGCGCGCGAACCCGTGTCGTCGAGCGTTGCGCGAATCGCGGTCTCGATCTGTGCTGCGCCGGGTACAAAGGCGTCTTCGAGCGGCTTCGAAAACGGCACCGGGCAAAACTGCGAGCCGACCCGCTGCACGGGCGCCTTGAGCTCCCGAAACAGCGATTCATAAATGCGCGAAGCTATTTCCGCGCCGACACCGAACGGCTTGACCGCTTCGTGCACGACAACGGCGCGGCCCGTTTTGGCCACCGAGGTCAGGATCGTCTCCATATCGAGCGGGGAAATCGTGCGCAGATCGATCACTTCGCACGAGATTCCGGCCGTACCGAGCTGTTCCGCTACGCCCAGCACGTCGTGCACGCGGCGGCTATAGGTGATGACCGTCACGTCCGTGCCGTCGCGCACCACGTTGGCCTTGCCAAGCGGAATGCGCACACCGCGCTCCGGCGCCTTGCCCGGGTTCCAGTAGCTTGGCAGGTTCTCGATGAAGAGGCACGGGTCGTCGTCTTCGATACACGAAAGCATCAGCCCATAAGCATCCGCGGGCGTGGACGGCGCGACCACCTTGATGCCCGCGACGTGCGCGAACCACGCCTCCAGATAGTCGGCGTGCTGGCCGCCCGTACCGAAACCGGCACCGGTCATTGTGCGGATCACGAGCGGCACATGCGTCTGGCCGCCCGACATAAAGCGCAACTTCGCCGCGTGGTTGACGATCATGTCCATCGCGACCGTCGTAAAGTTCATCAGCATGATCTCGGCTACCGGACGCATGCCGACGATTGCCGCGCCGATCGCCGCCCCGATGATGGCCTGCTCCGAAATGGGCGTGGACCTGACACGCGACGTGCCATATTTCGACGACAGCCCTTTGGTCACGCCGACAATGCCGCCTTCCTGGCCGTCAGCCACGTCTTCGCCGAGAACGATGACGTTGGCGTCGGCAGCCATCGCATCGTCAAGCGCGAGGTTGACGGCCTGAATCGTATTGATGTCAGTCTGTGTCTGGTTCATGCCGGCACCTCGTCCTTAAAGATGTCGCGCCGCAGTTCGGCAACATCCGGATAGGCGCTCGTCAGCGCGAATTCGACCGCCGCGTCGATTTCGGCGCTGTGCGCTGCTTCCATCTCCGCCAGTTGCGCTTCAGTTGCATGTTTCGCCGCGATCAACCATGCGCGAAACAGCGGCACCGGATCTTTCGCCATCCACGCTGCTTTCTCGTGCTCGTCCATGTAGGCATCCGGGTCGCCGAACACGTGGCCGTGGAAGCGAAACGTATTCGCTTCGATCAGCGTAGGGCCGCCGCCGTCGCGGGCCCGTTCGATGGCCTCGCGCGCCACCCGATGCATCGCAATGGGATCGTTGCCGTCGACCGTGATGCCGGGCATCTGATACGCCACGGCGCGCTGTGCAATGTTCGGTACCGATGTCCCGTATGCGTATTTCGTGTGTTCGGCATAGCCGTTGTTCTGGCAGACGAAAACAACCGGCAGTTTCCAGACCGACGCCATATTCAGCGACTCGTGAAAAGCGCCGATGTTGGCCGCGCCGTCGCCGAAATAGGCGACAGCCACGCGCGGTTCACCCCGAATCTGCGCGGCCAGAGCCAGGCCGTTCGCGATGGGCATCGAACTGCCCACAATGCCGGTCGTCACCATCACGCCGGACGCAGGATGGGTGACATGCATCGGGCCGCCCTTGCCTTTACAGGTGCCGGTGACACGCCCCCCGAGTTCGGCCCAGAGATCCTTGAGCGGCACGCCCTTGGCGATCATGTCATGCACGCCCCGATAGATCGTGCAGATGTAGTCGTCATTGCTCAGGCAGACGGACACCGCCGAAGGAATCGCCTCCTGGCCGCGCGGCGAGTAATAAGGCATGACCAGCTTGCCGGACTTGATCACTGCGCGAAAACGCTCGTCGTTCTGCTTGATGAGTGTCATCCGCCGATAGATATCGATCAGCACTTCACTGCTGGGCGGTTGCTGGACTTTCATGCGAAGGTCTCCTTCGATCACCAGATCGTTTGGGCGCCGCTGGCATGCAGCGCGGCGATGTAACCGAATACGAACGACGCGCCGATGCTGCTGCCCGCGCCGGGATAGCAGCGACCCACCACGGACGCCGTGCAGTTGCCCGTCGCGTAGAGCCCTGGAATCAGCGAACCGTCTTCTTTCAGCACGCGGGCATACTCGTCCGTCACGAGCCCACCGGCCGTGCCGACGTCGCCAGGGTACATACGGACCGCGTAAAACGGCGCCTGTTCGATCGGGCCGAGATTCGGATTCGGCTTGATCGTCGGGTCGCCGTGACAGCGGTCGAAGGCTCGCGAGCCGCGTCCGTAGTCGCTGTCCACCCCCGTCTCGCAGAAACCGTTGAAACGCGTCACGGTGGCCTGCAAGCCGGCCGCGTCGATACCGCATTTCGCCGCCAGCTCTTCGATCGATCCGGCCTTGATCATGTAACCGCTATCGAGCCATTGCTGCGGAATCTGTCCCTGCATCGCCGAACCCCAGGGGTAATACTTGCGCTGACGGCTGTCCATGACGACCCACGCGGGAACGGCTTTACCCGTCTCATTCTGACGCCGGTACATGCGTTGCCCGATCTCCATGTAGGCGCCGGCTTCGTCGCAAAAGCGCTGGCCGTCCTGGTCGACCATGATCGAAAACGGCAGCGACAGATCGAGGTGATGCATGAAGGGAAGCGGCGAGCCGTCCGGCGCGCGCGCGCCCTCGGGCAAGGTCTCATTGGGACCGAGCGAAGTCACGACCCACCATGCCTCTTCCATGCAATCGACGGCTGCGCCGAGACCCACCGCGGCTTCCAGCACTTCGCCGGTGTCGCCCGGATTGGCGTTCGTCCAATTGCTCGACGACGGTTGCGGCTGATATTTGCGGCGCATTTCGGCGTTATGTGAAAAACCGCCGGTGTTCAACAGCACGCCCTCACGCGCACGCACGCGCATTTCGCGCCCGCTGCGCATGGCGATCACACCCGTGACCCGGCCATCCTCAACGATCAGCTCGCGCACCGGTGTATCGGTCCAGATCGGAATATCGGCCCGCAGCGCCATTTGCAGCATGCGCCCCTGGATCGCCGCGCCGTTCGACACCAGCTCTTTACCCGTGACCTTCTGATAGAGCATGCGACCGGCGAGTTGCATCGCCTTGCGTTTGCCACCCCACGTGCGCTTTAACAGGAACAACTCGGGAAACTCGTTGGAGTTGGCGGGAATCGACGGACCCTTGTAACGCGAGAGCTTCGGCGCCCACTCGCCCAGTTCCTTGATGTCGAACAGTTTCGCCAGCAAAGACCGGCCACGCGGTTCGCCACCGGGCAGCGTGTCGTAGTAGTCCGACCAGCCATCTGCATAGACAAACTGCATGCCCTGCTTCTCCAGAAACTCGGCCATCTTCGGAGCGGTGCGCAAATACGCCTCGCGACGCGCCGGCGATGCGCCTGGACCCTGATAGGTAACCGCGGCATCGAAATATTGCCGCGCGCGTTCGTAGGAGTCGTTCACGCCGTGGCGCTTCATCACGTGGTTGTTCGGCAGCCACCAGACGCCACCCGAATACCCCGTCGAGCCGCCTACCTTGTCCTGCTTCTCGATGATGACAGCCTCTTTGCCAGCGGCCTTGCACGCAAGCGCAGCGCACATCGAACCGCCGCCGCTGCCGACCACCACGAAGTCATAGCTTGCATCCCAGGCAGCCATGTTCAATCCCCCTGCGCAATGAATTCCCGCAGCGCGCGGTGGAAATTGGACACCGATGTCTCCTGCAGCGGGTTCGTACGTGCCCCCTTGAAACCGCGCGATTTCATGCCCTGCTGCACGTTCGTCATGTTCTGGAAGTCCTGCCACAGGATCAGACCGAAATTCTCCAGCGCGTTCTGCTTCCAGTCGTCGACGCCGTGATAGAGCTCGCGCTTGAGAGGCGGCTCCGCACCCGGCGCATAGCGGACCAGCGACCAGATGTCGTAAATGCAGGAATCCGGATTGTCGCCGTCGGGCCGCGCACGGTAGAACAGCGCACCGTCCGGGTAAGGCAGGAAAATCAGATTCGGGAACACGTGCCAGTCGGCGCCCGCACGCCCCATCTGCTCGAACGAGATGTCAGGCCAGCCCGCCCCTTCGGCAACGGCCGCTTCGCGCTGGAACTCCATGGCCTTCGCCAGGACCTCGAACTGGTTGCCGCTTGGCGCCATCTCGGTCAGCAGACGTTTGGAAGCTTCATAGTCGCGCGCCGAGTTGATCGCTTTCAGCGTGTCTTCCATCACCTTGAAGAAACTGACGAGACCTTGCCGCACGTCTTCGGGCATCGGCTTGCCGGTACGCGGCGAGGGAGCGCCGATGAAACGCGTGGCCGTCGCGTAACCGAACATGCCGTGGCGTCCATAGGGAAAGCTGCGAGTCACATCGTCGCCGGCGACATCGAGCAGTTGCGGGTGGGTGGCCGAGACGTGATAGCCCTCATTGAACGCCTCCAGCGCGACCTTCCAGTTGCACGGCAGCCGGATCGACTTGTACCAGCGGTAGCGCATCTTTTCGAACTCGAAGCAGTCCGTGATTTCCGGTACCGGTTCGAGAAATCTGGCGAGCGGCTCCGCGTCGGTATCCATGTTGATGAACACGAATCCGCCCCAAGTGTCCACCCGCACTTCCTGAAGCCGCAGATCGCTATCGGCCATGTCGGGGCAGCCTTCCCAATCGCCGCGATCGAGTACGCGTGCGATGCTGCCATCAAGGTTCCACTGCCAGCCGTGGAAGTTGCAATGAAACTTCGCCGCCTTGCCGCAACCGTTTGTCAGACGCCGGCCACGATGCTGACAAACGTTGTAGTAGGCCTTGATCCGGTCGGCCGCCGTGCGCACCACGATGATCGACTCACCGATCACATCGAACGTGACATAGTCGCCTACCGTGGGAATCTCCTCGAGCCGGCACGCCACCTGCCACACGCGCGGCCACAGGTTGCGCGTTTCCTGGTCGAGGAACTGCTTCGACAGGTAGCTATCCTTGGGGACAAAATCGAGGCGGACCGGATGCTCACCCGAACCGGAATTCGTGTCACGCATTGATATCTCCTTCATGGTTTCGTCGGCTCACACACCGATTCTGGTTTCTTCTTGCCGGCTCACCGCCCATGGGGGCCAGGCGACGCACCGGTCGGTATATATGAACGCCGTTCAAAATACTAGGCTGACGGCGAGAACCTTGTCAATCCGGTCCAACGTCAGCCCAGCGCCGCTGTCAGCGCCGGTACGGCCTCAAAAAGATCGGCGGCGAGGCCGTAGTCGGCAACCTGGAAAATCGGCGCCTCGCTGTCCTTGTTGATCGCGACGATGACCTTCGAATCTTTCATCCCGGCCAGATGCTGGATCGCGCCAGAAATGCCGACGGCGATGTAAAGCTGCGGTGCGACGATCTTGCCCGTTTGCCCGACCTGGTAGTCGTTCGGCGCGAATCCCGCGTCCACCGCGGCGCGCGATGCACCGACTGCCGCACCGAGTTTGTCGGCGAGCGCATCGAGCAATCTGAAGTTATCGCCGTTCTGCATCCCACGGCCGCCTGACACCACGATGCCGGCGGCCGCCAGTTCCGGCCGGCTCGATCTGGTCAACTGCTGGTCGACGAAACGCGCCCGTTCATAAGCTGGCGCGGCCAGCGCCGACTCGACCGGCGCGCTGCCCTGCAATGGTGCAGCATCGAAGGCGGTCGTGCGCACCGTCAGCACCTTCAGCGGATCGGCCGACCTGACGGTGGCGAGCGCATTGCCGGCATAGATCGGCCGCACGAACGTATCGGCCGCCTTGATGGCGACGACTTCGGAAATCTGCGCACAGTCGAGCAACGCAGCAACGCGCGGCATGAAATTTTTGCCGACAGCCGTCGCTGCGGCAATCACATGGCTGTACGGCTGAGCGAGCGACTGCACCAGCAACGCGAGATTTTCGGGGAGCGGATGCGCGTAGGCGGCGGCGTCGACGTGCAATACCTTGCTTACTCCGCTGACTTTCGCTGCATCGGCCACCGCTCCCGCCGCTTCATGACCGGCTACCAGCAAATGAACCTCGCCGCCGATCTGCATCGCGGCAGTGACGGCGTTGAGCGTCGCGCGATGGAGCGTCGCATTGTCGTGTTCAGCAATAACAAGGATGGACATGATCAGATCACCTTGGCTTCGTTGCGCAGTTTTTCGATCAGCGTCTGAACGTCGGGCACCATCATTCCGCTCCTGCGCGCCGGTGGCTCGGTCACTTCCAGTACCGTAAGACGTGGCGTGACATCGACACCGAGTACTTCAGGCGTCAGTGTATCGAGCGGTTTCTTTTTCGCTTTCATGATGTTGGGCAGCGTCACATAGCGCGGACTGTTCAGACGCAGATCCGTCGTTACCACTGCGGGCAGATCGAGCGCGACGCGTTCAAGCCCACCGTCGATTTCACGCGTCACGGTCAGCACACCGTCGGCGACTTCGGTCTTGAAGGCGAATGTCGCTTGCGGCCAGCCGAGCAGGCCAGCGAGTTTCTGACCCGTCTGGCCGGCATCGTTATCGATGGCCTGCTTGCCGAGCAGCACCAGTTGCGGCGCTTCACGCTCGACGATCGCTGCCATGAGCTTCGCGACCGCCAGCGGCTGCAGCTCCGTTGCGGTCTCGATCAGGATCGCCCGGTCGGCGCCCATGGCAAGAGCGGTGCGCAAGACTTCCTGCGACTGCGCGGTGCCAGCGGAAATCACCACGATCTCGGTGGCGACCCCTGCTTCCTTTAGCCGTACCGCCTCCTCCACCGCGATTTCATCGAACGGATTCATGGCCATCTTGACGTTGGCAAGATCGACGCCGGAGCCGTCGGATTTGACCCGGGGCTTCACGTTGTAGTCGATCACACGCTTTACTGCGACCAGTATTTTCAATTGACGCTCCAGACGCTTTTATGAACAATGTTCTATATTCTGAACCTGTTCTTTTGCTGCTGTCAACGACTCCGACGTGCCGGATGCGCTGCGTCACCTCGAAAGCCAGCGCCATTTCCGCAAGATTCTGGTCCGGCACGGCTAGCGGTTGCCGGCCGGATGATCGGCGGCCTGCTGTTTCGAACGTGGCCTTTCCGGACCCTGCCCCGCGTATACCCCATTTCACGGCCGTCAGAATATATCCATAATTTAGAACATCGTTCGCATTTCAAAATTCTCCGCGGATCGACTGACTGCGTGCTCTGTCGCAGGATCGTCGGCAGCGGCTCCCGTTGAAAACTCGTCCATGAAAATGTTCTCTCTCGGTGGTCAGGTTGCGCTCGTCACGGGCGCCTCGCGCGGCCTCGGGCTGGCGATGGCCAGCGCGCTTGCGTGCGCCGGCGCGACGGTGGTGCTCGCCGCCCGCTCGCGTGCCAGTCTCGACACTGCCGCTGCGTCCATTCGTGCGGTCAGCGGCGGTAGCGGCGGCGCGATCGATGTCGAGCCATTCGATCTCACCGATCAGGCCGCCATCGAGGCCGCCGTGCAGAACGTTCTCGCGCGTCACGGAAGGATCGACATTCTGCTGAACAACGCCGGTATCTGCGAGTGGAGCGATTTCCTGAAATCGACGCCGCAGATGTGGCGCCGCACCATGGACACCAACGTCACCGCGGCGTACCTGCTCGCGCAACAAGCTTCCCCGCCGATGATCGAACGCGGACACGGCCGCATCATCAATGTCGGCTCGTACGTTTCCGTACTCGGGCGCGAAAAGCTGCAGGCCTATGTAGCGAGCAAGCACGCAGTGGCGGGTCTCACCAAGTCGCTCGGCGCCGAACTGGGGCGCTACGGAATCCGCTGCAACGGCATTTGTCCAGGCTATTTCATGACCGATATGGCCGAGCCGGTCACGTCGAATGCGCAAATGAAAGAGATCGTCCGTTCGCACATTTCCGTCGGACGCTGGGGGCGCCCTGAAGAACTCGGCGGCGCCGCCGTATTTCTCGCCTCCGACGCCAGTTCCTATATGAACGGCCAAATGCTGATGGTCGACGGCGGTATCTCGGAGATCCTGAGCTTCCCGATATCGGTGCTCTAGCCACAGTCACCGCCGCAGCGTGGCCGGCGCTCGCTTTTTACGCGCCCTTCTTACGCGCCTATTGCGCTCACTCAGCCAGGTCATCACGCGCCTTTCGAATTCTCGGCGAGTGCAATCGCGCTGCGTAACGCCGCGTGCCCAGGTCTGGACGACACATTGCGCAACAGAAAGTGAGACAGCGACGGGATCAGAATCAGCGCGCCGATCATGTTTGTGACGAACATGAAAGTCAGCAGAATACCCATGTCGGCCTGAAACTTGATCGGCGACCATGCCCACGTGACGACCCCCGCGGCCAGCGTGACGCCCACCAGCGCCACCACCTTGCCGGTGAACTGGACCGCTCGACGGTAGGCGTCCCGCAGCGGCAAGCCGGCGCGCTGATAGTTGAGCTGCACGGACAGCAGATAGAGCGCGTAATCGACACCGATGCCCACGCCAAGGGCGATCACAGGCAAGGTCGCCACCTTCACGCCGATGCCCAGCATCACCATCAACGCCTGGCATAACACCGATGTGATGACGAGCGGCACCAGTGCGACGACCGCGGCGCGCCAGCTACGGAACGTGATCAGGCAGAGCAGGACAACGGCCGCGTAGACCAGCAGCAACATGCGCTCATTCGCTTCCTTGACGACGATATTGGTCGCGGCATCGATACCTGCCGATCCCGCGGCCAGAAGAAATTGATGGTTCGGATCCTTGTGCGCATCCGCGAAACGTTGCGCCGCGTCGAGCACGCGGTTCAGCGTGGCCGCCTTATGATCGGTCAGGTAAGCGATGATCGGCATCGTGTTGCAGGCCGCGCTGATCAGATCGGGACGATCAAGTAAAACCTGGAAGAGCGAGCGATTCAGGATCGACGGCGTGCGATTGATCGTGAACCACTTCGGATAGCCTTCGTAAGCGCCGGACGTAACGAGCCGGGTGAGGGACGCGGCCGAACTCGTGGTCTGCACGCCGCTCAGGTTCTGCAATGCGATCTCGAGGCGATCGACATCGGCCAGCATCTGATAATGATCCGCGTCGCAATTGGGCAGTGACGATTTGCCGATCACCACGAACATGTCGCTCGACAGGCCATAGTGCGCGTTGATGAAGGCATTGTCACGGTTGTAGACCGAGTCCGCCCGCAATTCGGGCGCCCCCGCATCGAGATCGCCGATCTGCAGACGCTGGCTGACCGCAAAACCGGTCACCGCCAGCAGCAAGGTCACGACGATCGCTCCCGACGCCCAGCGCCGTTCGGTGAAACGATCCAGCCAGTCCCACAGGCTCGCGACGCGCGAGCGGCTGCCCGCTTCGGCGGCCTCTTCAATCAGCGTGCGCTGCGCGGCGGCAGGACTCACGCCGACATACGACAGCAGTACCGGCAGTAGCAGCAGATTGGTGAAGACCAGCACGCCCACGCCGATGCTGGCTGTCAGCGCCAGATCCTTGATGACCGGGATATCGATGATCGTCAGGACAGCGAAGCCCACCATGTCGGCCATGAGCGCGGTGAGACCCGCGAGAAAGAGCCTGCGGAAGGTGTAGCGCGCCGCCACGTACTTATGTGTGCCACGCCCCACGTCCTGCAGGATGCCGTTCATTTTCTGCGCGCCATGCGACACGCCGATGGCGAATACCAGGAACGGCACCAGAACCGAATACGGGTCGATGACGAGACCCAGCGCCGTGACGATGCCGAGTTGCCACAGGACCGCGACCAGCGAACATGCGACCACCAGAAACGTGCTGCGCGGACAGCGCGTATAAAAGAAAATCACGCCGAGCGCGATGGTCGCCGCAATACCGAAATACGTCATCACCTGCTTCAGGCCGTCGATCAGGTCACCGATCAGTTTGGCGAAGCCGACCACATGGATGCGAATGTTGCCGTGCTGCTGCGTGCGCACCATGTCGTCGAGCAGATGCGAGAAGTGGGCATAGTTGATCGGATTGCCCGCCGCGTCGCGTTCGAGCAGCGGCACCACGATCATGCTCGACTTCAGATCGTTGGCGACCAGCGAACCGGTGATGCCCGCGCGCGCGATATTGGTTCGCAACGCGTCGATCGCCGCGGGCGAGCCGTTGTACGTCGACGGCATGACCGGGCCACCCGCGTAGCCTTTCTCGGTCACGATATTCCAGCGCACCGCCGGCATCCAGATCGATTTGACCCACGGCCGGTCGACACCGGGCATGAGGAACACCGCATCGTTGATCTTTCTCAGCGCTTCCAGATACGCGGGATCGTAAATGTTGCCCTGCGTGTTCTCGACCACGATCCGCAAGCTGTTGCCGAGCCCCTTCAGGTCGCCCTTGTTCGCCAGGTAGTTGCGGATGTACGCGTTCGACTGCGGAATCATCTTTTCGAAACTGGCGTTGATCTGCAGCCCGATCGCCACCTTGATGCCGAAAAAGACCGACAGCACCGCGCACAGCAGGATCAGGACAAGTCGATGATTGAAAACCAGTCGCTCCAGCGCATTGCCGGAATTCGAGTCGAACGCGCTGCGCTCCCGAACCACGGGCATCGAACTGATCTGCTCATTGCTCTTACCGGCCATCTTGTGCTCCCTATCCCGCAATCACTTGAGTACCGCGATGTTTTTTACGCCGCCGGCGCCCACCACCACAATGCCGCCGCGAGCGAGGCTCGTGCCGTCCCAGAGCGACCAGGGTTGACCCGCCGCATTCGCCGCACTGAAGCTGGCGCCGCCGTCCGTGCTGATCAGCACGCGTCCATCCTGGCTGAACAGCGCGAGCCGCCCGTCGGCCAGGCGCGCACCGCCGAGCAGACTCGCTTCGCCGGGAATGCCGACCTTGGTCCAGGTCTGCCCGCCGTCCGCGCTGCGCAACGCATTGCCACGCAGGCCGTAGAGAATCAGGTTTTCAGGCGTGCCGAAAATGCCGAAAAAGCTGCCCTTGTACGGCACCGGAACCTTGACGAACTGTTGTGAGGTCTCGTCGAGGCGCATGACCAGCCCCTGTTCGCCGACCACGTACAACGCATTGCCGATTCTGCGTATCGCATGCAGGTTCAGAGCATCCTGTTCGTTTTCGGTGTGGTCGAACCACGGTGTCCAACTGACCCCGCCATCCTCGGTTTTGAAGATGATGTTGAATGAACCGATGATGAAGCCCGTGCGTTCGTTATCGAACCAGACCGATAGAAATGGCCGCCCCGGGCCGTCGTTGACAAAGCGCCGCGCTTCCTCGAGTCCGGCTGCGACCTTCGGGTTCGACTCCTGCTTCTGGTAATAGGCCAACATCGAGGCGGCCGCCGACCGGCCGTCGAGCTGCCTGGTCCACGTTGCCCCGCCGTCCGCGGTGTGCAATACGATGCCGTCCTGACCGGTCGCCCAGCCCGCGCGCGGCGAAACGAAATACACCGCGACCAGGTCCGAGCTCACCGGTGCGGGAACCTGGCGCCAGGTCTCGCCATTGTCGTCGGAGAGGACGATCAGTCCGCGCAAGCCGACCGCGACCAGCCGGTCTCCGGCATGGGCCACGGCAAGCAGCGGCGCTGTCTGTGCATGGGGGTTGGTCGTGGCCGGCGTGTCGATCGGATCGGCGAACGCGGCAAGCGCCGGCTGCGAAACGGTCAGCGCGAGGGTCAGCGCGAATGCCGACACTGCCGCGTTCATACAGGTGCTCAGCATTACGTCTCCTTATGCCCGCCCGATACTCGATGGCCGCAGCGGACGAAACCCGCTGCGGCCCTGCCTCTCCAGGCTATGCTGCCGGCAACGCGCGAGGCGTCAGCGGATGCCGGTCGATTGCATTCGTTCAGGCGTGAAGAATCCGTTGGGGAAGTCCACGTTGAAGAAAATACCGGCGGTCTCCGCAGGATGACTGCCCAGTAGATACACGCCGCTGTTGAAGTCGAAGAACCAGTTGCCGAGTGAATACGGGACCTTGGTGTCGTAGGCCGGTACCGTGTCGGCAAAGCCGCCTCGATACAGTTTGCCCGCCTGATCATAGGCATCCATCATGCCACCGCCCAGATCCTCGTCCGTATAGATGATCTTTTTGCTGTAGAGGTGCCGGGCACCGGGTTTGAGCGTCAATTCAAGTATGCGCACGCGGTGCAGCTCCCAGCGGATCAGGTTGGCATTGGGGAAATGCGGTGTCAGCATGTCCTTGTCCGGCGTTGCGTATTGCCACTTGTATCCGTTGTACGGAATGTACATTTCCTTGGTGCCGAGCATCTTGACCTTCCAGCGATCGAGCTTGCCGTACATCAGCTGGATATCGTCCATTGTGATCACGCCCGAGTAGCCGGGGTTAGGCGTATCGTAAGAGAGGTCAGGGGCGACGCGTGTGCGACGCTGGCCCGGCGAATATGCCCAGCCCGGCCAGTCACGCGAACTCGCGGTGTAGTCCCAGAACAGAGATGTTTCGCCCTTCAGGCGTGCGGGCGCGGCGTAATCATTTTGCACCTGGTACCAGACGCCATCCGACTTCTTGAACCCGTCCCGGCCGAGAGTGGGATCGTAGTACGGAAAATAGATGCTGCTTTTGAACGAACCCGTCAGCACCGGGCTGCCTGAGCTGTCCATCAGCCAGGTATTCACGAAGTTCTTTTGCTTGGTGCCGACGTAGCGCATGATGTAATTCCAGAGCGCTTCCTCGCCGGTCTTCGGAATCGGGAAAGGAATACAGCCAAAGGCGCCTTCGATATCCTGTCCGCCGTTCGTCAGCTTGGCCTGCACCGCATTGATCTTGCAATTTTCACCATACCAGTCCGGAAACGACGCGCTGCGATGGGTCGGATAGACCATCATCTTGTAATCGGGAAAGCGCTTGAACAGTTCCTTGGACGACTCGCTCAGCTTGTCCGCGTATTCTTGCCAGTTCTGCGCCGTGATCGTCAGAACCGCCTTTTCGCCGGCAAACGGGTCCATCCACTTGCCGCTATTAGGCTTGAACTCCGCAGGCGCCTTGGCGATGCCGCCCGTGTATGCCGGAATCTGACCGTCCGTGCTGGCTGCGGCGTCCGCGCCGAATAATGTGAGCGTCGTGCCAAGCCTGGCGGCTTCTTCGGTCGATACCGCCGAGTGCACGGTGGAACCATAGGTGGCGGCGATCAACACAGCCGTCAGTAACTTTGGGATGTTCATTTGCGAATGTCCTCTGAGGTACCAGATAGTCGGCTTTGGTTAAAGCGTGGTCTGATAAGTAATCCCGATCCAGCCTTTGTCGGAATACGGTGCGCCGTTCACATTGGTCGCTGTTTTCTTCCAGTTGGTATAACCGGTGTAGGTGAGATTCACAATGTGCTTGTTGTAGATCGTGAATTTCAGTCCTACCTGGTAGATGTTGCTGCCCTGGTTGCCGCCGTCGACAGTCGGCGTATTGCCGTGGATGTTCCATTGTACGAACATCGGCAGGTCGAGATCGACACCGGGAAACACCTGATTCCAGTGCGGTGTGAACGACACGCCGAAGGTATAGAAATTCTTCGTCGAACAACCCAGTGCGACCGCATCGGCAGCCTTCGTGCAGGCGGCGGAGTAACCGGGAGAATTGAAGTTCTGCGCGCCCGACGTCACCTTGATCAGGTGGGCCGCCGCGATTTCCATCGCGAGCGGCGCCTCGTTCCAGAGGAACGACTTGCCGAGGTAGGTGGTCGTGTTGATCAGTGCGTGCAACGTATCGCCGCGCGCGCCTTCGAGCGTGCCCGGCGTGCCGCTGCCGGCGGAAGCCAAAGGCGTATTGCGGCGATACGACACTTCGGCGCCGACCGCCGTGCCGGCAATCGTGCTGTTCACGCCGAGGCCCAGCAGCTGAACCTTGTTCGCGTATATATCCTCGGTTGTGAAATTGTTCGCATTGAACTGAGCAAACCAGGGAGTCTTGTAGCTGAAGCGGCGATAGGTCAACTCCACTGTGCTCGAGAATTTTTCGAAGCGGTACTTGGTTTCGACACCGATATCCCCGATCTTCCCTTGCGGTCCCTTGACGTTGTGGATCGCGAAGTTCGGCCCTGCATACGCGGAAATCGGCGGCCCATAGTCGATGGAGTCCGACCCACCGAAATAGGTGCCGCCTTCCGGATAGCGGTCGTGCGCCCATTCGAATGTGTAGTAGCCGCTCAATTGCATCCGGTCGGTCAGCTGGGCCGACATGGCGACCTGCCCTGTCGGCAGCGACAGTTCCTTCAGCGATGCCCCGGGGCTTTGCGTCGCGGCGATCAGGTTTTGCGGAGCCTGCGACACCGCGACCGAGTTCACGCCGCCCACGCTGCCGATCAGCGATTGACCCCAGATTTGCGCGAGGCGCCCTACCTTGATGTCGATTGGAACGGGGCCCGCATTGACGGTGGTGAATCCGAACGCGTCGCGCACCTCGGCCGATGGTCCGATGTAATACTTTTTGATGTAGCTGGTGTAGTTATTCCCCGGGTAGTTCGCGACACTTGCCAGGCCCGGCCCGCTCTTGTCCTTTCCCGAATAGGCGGCGTCATACCAGCCAGCGACGCTGAACCGGAAGCCTGTCGTCCCCTTGTACTTGAAGTCGAATTCGCTCGTCACGTCGAGCCGCGCAAGTATGGTCTGGTAGCGCCTGAAGGTGTTGTCGCCTTCGTCATAGCTCGGGTTGTTACCGATCGCCGGGTCGATGCCCTGTAGCCGTAACCCGTAGTTCGCGCGAACCGTCGTATCCAGATCCATCTCGATGTCTGGATTGGGCGTAGTAAACGTGAACGCCTGCACTCCGTTCGCAAAACTGCCGCAAACACCAGCCAGCAGCATCACTTCAATACGACGCCGGTAAACGGCCCCGCCTCTGAAAATCCGATTCATTTCTGTCTCCTCCGCGAGGACCTTCACACGAGTTCTATTCGTTGTATTTTTCGAGCCGGCCTGCTTCCCACATTTCAAGCTCAGCCAACAACATGAATGCTGTTCAAAATGGTAAACATCGCACCGTGGGGTGTCAATAGTGTTTTCCAGTAGGGACCTGGACCCTTTCGCACAGGTCGACCGAGGTTCGACCGGCCGATTGAGACGTCAGGAAACCGTCTAAAGTCCCACGAATACGGAATCGATTCGCGCGGCTGGCGAATGCTGATGCCGGCCGCGGCAGCCCCGTCACAACGGGACAAACGGACCTGCCGCGGCCGCCCACCTGGGGATGCCTGACGAAATACCGTGACGAAGGCCGTCGCGCCTGTCAGCGCGAACGCGAGGATCCATGCGCTGCGCCGCTTTTCTTGCGGTGACGGCTGATCCTGACGATCGGGCAGCCGCCGATCGTCAGCCTGTGCTGTTCACTTCACGTCCCAGACCAGCGGCAAATGGTAGAGCGTGCCGTTGACACCGCCATGCACGCCCGCTCTGGCGCTGGGCCTGAGAGAAAAATCGGGGATGCGTTTGAGCCACTCCTGGAGGAACACCTTGATCTCGACGCGGGCGAGGAACGAGCCCGGACAACGATGTGCCCCATTGCCAAAGGTGGAATGAATCGGTGTCGGACGGGTGAAGTCGACTTCGAGCGGGTTCTGGAACTTGCGCTCGTCCAGACCGTGCAAGGTTGTCGGTATGACGATCATGTCGCCGGCCTTCATCTGCACGCCCTGATATTCGAAGTCATGCGCTACCTGGCGTCCCTGGTTGACCACTGGAAAGCGGCGTAACAACTCGTCTACCGCTTTCTGCGTCAACTCCGGGTGGTCGATCAGTTGTTTGCGATGCGCGGGACTTTTCGCCAGGAAGTTGGCAATGAAACCCATCGCGGAGGCGACCGTATCGAGACCACCGATCAGGACGAGCCCGCACAGCCCTTTAAGCTCCTGGTCGCTAAGCTCACGACCGTCAATCGTCGATTGAACGATCCGGCTGATCAGATCGTCTCCCGGGTTCGCACGGCGCTCGGCGATTTTCACGCCAAGGTATTCAAAGATCGCGCCGAGCGCTTCAAGCTTCTGCCCGGCGGAGGCAGGCCGCACCATCTTGTCTGCAAGGCCTAGCAGATAGTCGCGATCTTCCGCGGGCAGCGCCACCATGTTCATGAAAATACCAATGGGCAGGTGCTGCGCAAACTCGGAGACGAACTCACACTCGCCCCGCGGATAAAAGCCTTCGATCAGCTCGATTGCCATTTCACGCGCCTTTTCTTCGAGCTTGCTGATCGCTTGCGGCATGAAGGCGGGCGCGATCAACGCGCGGTAGGCGGTGTGATCGGGCGGGTCGAAAAATATCGGCGGCAGCGGCGCATGACTGACCAACGGCACCGTCAACTGGCGTGACGAAAAATGCTCGTAGTCCTTGAAGATGCGGTAGATGTCGTCGCCGCGCGTCGCGATCCAGTGGCCGCCGTTGCGCGGCGTCCAGAAGATGTCGGGCACGGCGTCGTCGTGGAGCTTCTTGAGCGCGAGATGATAGTCGTCGGCGGCGCCGGGCGGATTGTATATGTCGAAGTCGACCACCAGTTCCGGCGGTACATGCGCGGGAATCGGCGCCGCTTCAGGCGTCGTGCGTTGAGTGGTCTCTGACATTCGATGTCTCCTTCGTGATTCCGGGCCAGCTGGCAGTTCACAAAACCGTCGCGCCAACATGTTTATGAATGACGTTCACATATGTATCATATATTTTCTGCTGCGCGAATGACGTCGGCCAGACAAAATATTTTCTATCGCCCAGGAATCGACGTGGAGAGGTTTCGCACCGCATGTGGCAGTCGCGCCATTGCCTGGCAGCGGGAACTCGCTGGACCCGCGATTCTGCTGGAACGACAAGGAAGCGGGTCGATGGGCGAAGCTAAACGGAAGCGCGCGGCTTCGCGCGCGGGACGTATCACGGCGCCGCGTTACAGGTATGTCCCGTAGCGTTCCAGATGGTGCTCGGCGTCACCCCATGTCATGTCAATGCAGGTCAGCCGCTTGAAGTACCAGCCGATCGGAAGTTCGTCGGTCATGCCCATTCCGCCGTGCAACTGCACCGCCTGCTGGCCCACGAACCGGCCGCACCGGCCAATCAGGTTCTTGGCGGCGGACACCGCCCGGCGCCGTTCGTCGGCATCCGCCCCGGCCACCCGCGATGCGGCGAAGTACAGCACCGAGCGGGCCTGCTCGACCGCCGTCAGGATGTCTGCCGCGCGGTGCTGAAGCGCCTGGAACTCGCCGATGGGTCTGCCGAACTGAGTGCGCGTGCGCAGGTAGTCGTAGGTCATCTCGGCCAGCCTCGCCATGGTTCCGACCGCTTCCGCGCATAGCGCGAACAGCCCGTGGTCGACGGTCCATTCAAGCAGCGGATGGCCGTCGCCGATTGCGCCTAGCACTGCGTCGGAGCCGACCGGCACGCCCGAGAAGCACACTTCGGCGACCCGCTGCCCGTCCAGCGTAGGAAAGGCCCTGAGCGTGACGCCCGGTGTCTTTGGGTCGATCGCGAACAGCGTAATGCCGGCCGTGTCGGTCTGAGCGCCGGATGTCCGCGCCGACACCAGCAGCAGGTCGGCGCTATCGCCGTGCAAGACCACCCCTTTGCGACCATCGACGACGAAACCCTGGTTCGACGGTCTGGCGGTCGTCGTTATGTTCGACAGATCGAACCGCGCACCGGGCTCGAGGGTGGCCAACGCCGTTTTCAGGCGGCCAGCCGCAAGCTCGGGCAGCCAGCGGTCCTTTTGCGCGTCGGTGCCGGCCTCGCTGATCAACCGTGCGCCAAGCACCGCGGCCGAGAGGTAGGGCTCCAGTACCAGAGCGCGACCCAACGCCTCCATCACGATCATGGTCTCTGCCACGCTCGCGTTCATTCCGCCGTATGCGTCCGGAACGTTGAGCGCGAGGAGGCCCATATCGGCTAAAGTGCCCCAATGCTGTTCGGACCAGCCGCGCGGTGTCGCCGATAGCTTGCGCCGCGCCTCGAATGAATACTCCTTCTCCACGAAGCGGCCCACCAGGTCGGCTAGCATCTGCTCCTCTTCAACGAGCGTGAAATCCATGACGTGTCCTCAGATGCCAAGCACCAGTTTGGCGATGATGTTTTTCTGAATCTCAGTCGAACCGCCGTAGATCGAGATCTTGCGCCAGTCCAGATAGTGCGGCGCCAGCGCGTTGAGCAGTTCGCCGTGCGCCGTGACCTCCGCGTCCTCGGCCCAATCCGGCTCGAGTGCCTGGGGCACGAACGGCACCGCGTAAGGCCCCGCGCATGCCATGATCAGCTCGGTCAGTTCCTGCTGAATTTCCGAACCTCGGATTTTCAGCACCGACGCCTCGGGCCCCAGCGGACGACCGGCTGACTCAGCGGAAATGACCCGCAACAACGACCACTCGTGCGCGATGAGATCAATCTCGACCTTCGCGATCCGGTCGCGAAAGCGGATATCGTCGATCAGCGGCTTGCCGTGCTTCTGTTCGGTCCGCGCGATTTCCTTCAGCCGCAGCATGAAGCGTTTGCAGTTGCCAAGCCCCGCAATATTGGTGCGCTCATGGCCGAGCAGATATTTGGCGATCGCCCAGCCGCGATGCTCCTCACCGACAAGATTGCAAATCGGCACTTCGACGTTCTCGAAGAACACCTCGTTGACGTCATGGCCGCCGTCGAGCGTCTTGATCGGCCGCACGGTAATGCCGGGCGTTTTCATGTCGATCAGAAGGAATGAAATGCCTTCCTGCGGACGGCCATCGCTGTGGGTACGCACGAGACAGAAGATCCAGTTGGCCCACTGTGCAAACGACGTCCATATCTTCTGGCCGTTGACGATATAGAACGGTTCGCCGTCTCGCGGAATGCACTCGGCGCGGGTCTTCAGCGAAGCCAGATCGGAACCGGCGCCGGGCTCCGAATAACCCTGACACCACCAGTCCTCCATCGACACGATGCGAGGCAAAAAATAGTCACATTGCGCCGGTGTGCCGAATTTCTGCAGCACCGGCCCGACCATCGACAGACCGAACGGCATCTGGCGCGGCGCACCCGCGGTGAAGCATTCCTCATCGAAGATATTGCGCTGCGCAGCGTTCCACCCTGCCCCGCCGTATTCGATTGGCCATGCAGGCGCACCCCAGCCATTGGCCGCCAGGATGCGCTGCCAGCGCACGTAATCTTCGCGCGGCAGATGCCGGAAATTCAGCACGCGATCGCGGATATCCGCGGGCAACCGGGCAGCCACGAATTCCTGCACCGATGCGCGAAAGGCCTTGTCTTCGAGACTTTCTCGCAATTCCATACCTACACTCCTTTGACCTTACGCCTGCGCAGGACAAACACCGGGTCCCGTGTTCACCCGATTTCGACGATGCCGTTGTTCAACACCACCACATCGCGCGCGTCGACTCGCGCACGCAAATACAAACGGGTGCCACTGTCGCGCCAGAACTGGAAACGGATAACTTCGCCCGGATAGACCGGTGAAGTGAGGCGAAGCGCAAGCCGCTTTAGCCGTGCGGCATCATTTCCCGCGCAGGTTCGAATCGCCGCGTACCCGGCGATCCCGTAGGTCGCGAGACCGTGCAGTATGGGTTGTTTAAAGCCAGCCTTCGCGGCCACTTCGGGGTCGGCATGCAGTGGATTCGAATCGCCGGACAGGCGGTAAATCAACGCGGCCTGCGTCGAGGTCCCAAACTCGAATTCGCTGTCGGGCGCGCGCTCGGGCACCGCGGGCAATGCTTCGGGCGGCGCATCGCTCACGCCTGATTCCGCGCTGAAGCCGCCGTCGCCGCGCAGGAACGACACCTGCCGCACTTCAGCGAGCCGCTCGCCGCTTGACGCCTCGATCAGATCGCGCTTGAGCTCGACAATTGCGCCCTTGTCCGCGCCCTTGTCCGAAACAAGGCTCACACGCGTCTTGCTGACGAGAGTGGCGGCAGTCGGCATCGGGCGGAGGAAGCGGACGTCCTGTTCGCCATGCACGACCTTCAGATAGTCGACGCCGGCACGGGGATCGCGCATCCAGGACCGGGGCCACGCAAACGCGGCGGCGCAGGTCGGCATCGCCTGCAGATCCTTCTCGTAGACGTAGCGAAGTTGCGCCGCGTCCAGCGGATCGCCGCCGATGCCAAGACCAAGCGCGTACAGCATGACATCGCGTTCGGTGTAAGCCTGGGTGACGTCTTCGATCGGCCAGTTCTTGATGACCTCGTACTTCAGCATGACTTTGCCTCGCAACGTATCAATCGTCGGTGAAATTCGGCTTGCGCTTCTCAAGAAAACTTGCGATTCCCTCTTGGTAGTCGGCGCATTGATTGGCGATCGGCATGTCCAGCCCGGCAGACATGATCGCTTCATGCGGTGTCTGGAACGGCGCCTCCCATAGCTGCGCTTTCATGATGCGCATCGAGCGCGGGGAGCAGTTCTCCGCCAGGTCGCGCGCATAGGCATAGGTCTCGTCCGCCAATGTGCTGGATGGGAACGCGCGGTTCACGAGCCCCATGCGTTCTGCCTCGCCGCCCTTGATCTTGCGTGCGGACAGCAGCAAATCGAGCGCCCGTGCGTGCCCGACGTGATGCGAGAGGATCCACGCCATGCCGTACTCAGCAGTCAACCCGCGACGCGCGAAGGCGGTGGTGATCGTGGCGTCCTCGGCCGCGAAGCGGATATCGCAGAACAGCGCATGGATCAGGCCGATGCCGACCGTCGCGCCGTTGAGCATCGCGATGACGGGTTTCGGTATCGCCGGATAGTACGAGCAGCGCGTCTGCCAGTCGGCACGCTTGCGCATGTCGAACGGACGCGGCAGCTTGGTCATCAGTGCGTTCGGATCGCCGCCAAAGCTATGAATGTCGCCACCCGCGCAGAACGCCTTGCCCGCGCCGGTAAAGACGATGACGCGCACGCCGCGATCCGCGCCGGCGGCCTGCATGACGTCGTAAACCTCGGTGGCCACCGTGTCGTTCCAGGTGTTCATCTGTTCCGGACGGTTCAGCGTGACCGTAGCGATCCGGTCCTTCACGTCATACAGAATGGTCTCGTAGCCCATGGATGTCTCCCTCAATTGGCGCGCCGCTCAAAACGAACGCGGCATGTCCAGCACGTGTTCGGCCACGTAGGACAGAATCAGATTGGTCGAGATTGGCGCCACCTGATAAAGGCGGGTTTCGCGGAATTTGCGCTCGACGTCGTATTCGCAGGCGAAGCCGAAGCCGCCGTGCGTTTGCAGACACGCGTTAGCGGCCTTCCATGAAGCGGTTGCAGCCAGGTGCTTGGCCATGTTCGCCTCGGCGCCGCACGGCTCGCGGCTGTCGAACAGTTCGCACGCCTTGTAGCGCATCAGATCGGCGGCCCGCACATCGATATACGCTTCGGCGATAGGAAACTGCACGCCCTGGTTCATGCCAATGGGCCGGTCGAACACCTGGCGCTCGCTCGCGTACTTCGAGGCGCGATCGACGAACCAGTAACCGTCGCCGATACACTCAGCGGCAATCAACGCACGCTCGGCATTCAGACCGTCGAGGATGTACTTGAAGCCCTTGCCTTCCTCGCCGATCAGGTTCTCTTCGGGAATCTCGAGATTGTCGAAGAATAGTTCGTTGGTTTCGTGATTGACCATGTTCGGAATCGGCCGCACGGTCAGACCGTTGCCGATCGCCTGATGCAGGTCGACCAGAAAACATGACAGGCCTTCTGATTTCTTCTTTACATCGGCGAGCGGCGTGGTGCGGGCCAGCAGAATCATCAGGTCCGAATGCTGCACGCGGGAGATCCACACCTTCTGGCCGTTGACCACATAGCGGCCGTCTTTCTTCAGCGCCAGGGTTTTCAACTTGGTGGTGTCCGTGCCCGTGGTCGGTTCGGTCACGGCCATCGACTGCAGACGCAGTTCGCCGCTGGCGATCTTCGGCAGGTACGCCCGCTTTTGCGCTTCGGAGCCGTTGCGCAGCAGCGTATTCATGTTGTACATCTGGCCGTGGCAAAACCCGGAATTGCCGCCGTTGCGATTGATCTCTTCCATGATCACGGAAGCTTCGGTCAGTCCGAGCCCTGAGCCGCCGTATTCCTGTGGAATCAGCGCGGCCATCCAGCCAGCACGCGTCAAGGCATCGACGAACGCTTCCGGATAAACCCGCTCGTGGTCGATGCGGCGCCAGTATTCGTCAGGGTATTCTTTCGACAGATCGCGCAATGCGTCGCGCAGTTCCCGATGCGGATCAGAGGGGCTGGGTTTGCTCATTTGAAGGGTTCCGGTCACAAGATCCAGCGGCGCACTTAAGCAGCCGCGTCGATCAGTCCGCCCGCGCTGGCGAGCTGGGTCAAATGGTGTTCGGCAGCGCCAAACAGGATGTCGATCACGCTGAGGCGACGCAGGTAATGCCCCACCTTGCATTCCTCGGTCATGCCAATGCCACCGTGCAGTTGCACGCCCTGCTGGCCGACAAAACGGCCGGCCTGGCCGATCTGCACCTTGGCAGCCGACATGCTGCGTTCGCGTTCCGCGAAATCCTGCTCCGCGCTCATCATGGTGGCGAACAGCGCCATGCTGCGCGCCTGCTCGACCATGACCAGCATGTCCACGGCACGATGCTGTAACGCCTGAAACGAACCTATCGCGACGCCAAACTGCTTGCGCACCTTGAGGTATGCAACGGTTTCCTCATACGCGGCCGCCATCGAGCCGACCGCTTCGGCGCACAGCGCGGCAATCGCCTGCGCGACGACCGTTTCGATCAGCGGCAGCGCCTCGCCTGCCACGCCAATCACATCGTCGTCGGTCACCCGCACGCCCGACAGATCGATATCCGCGGCACGCAGTCTGTCTTGCATCAGATAGCCGCGGCGTGTGAGACCCGGCGCGTTCGCGTCAACCAGAAACAGCGCGATGCCGGCGCGGTCGCGGCGCGCACCCGAGACGCGTGCCGACACGATCAGCCGGTCCGCACTGCCGCCGTGAATGACGACGCGCTTTGCACCGTCCAGTAACCAACCCTCTGCATCGCGTCGCGCGCTGGCGGCCACATCAGCGAGGTCGTAGCGCGACTGCGGCTCGGCGTGTGCGAAGGCCATCAGCAATGAACCGTCGGCGATGTGCGGCAGAATCGCTTCGCGCTGGGCAACACTGCCGCCAAGCCGGATACAGCTGCCGCCGAGCACCACCGTCGCCAGATAGGGCTCGGCAACCAGCCCACGGCCGAACGCCTCCATCACAATCATCGTTTCGACCGGGCCGCAGCCGCTGCCGCCGAACGCTTCGTCGAACGTCAGGCCCAGCAAGCCCATGCTCGCGTAGCGGGCCCACTGTGCGCGACTGAAGCCTTCCGGCTCCGCCAGGTACCGCGCACGCTGTTCAAAGCTGTACTCGTCCTTCACGAGCCGCTCGACGCTGTCCTTGAGCATGCGTTGCTCGTCGGTGAGATCAAAATCCATGGCCGATGCTTCTCCTCGTTTCGATTGGCGCTCAAAGCCCGAGAACGGACTTGGCGAGGATGTTTTTCTGGATCTCGTTCGATCCGCCCACAATCGAAACGTGACGCGCGAAATAATGATTCGGCGCGATGGTCAGCGCCCAGTCCGGCTCGCGGATCGGCTCGCCCAGGCCACGCAGGAAGTCGAGATCGAGCGGTAGCGCGTCGGGGCCGGCCACTTCCAGAAGAAGTTCGGCCGAGCGTTGCTGCAACTCCGAACCCTTGATCTTCAGGATCGACGTCTTCGGGTCCGGCACATGGCTGCCCCGTGCCGAGCTTTCGGCGATCACCCGCATCTGGGTGATTTCCAGCGCCTTGAGTTCGACTTCGATCGCCGCCACGCGCTCGCGGAACTGCGGCTGATCCCACAGCACGCTATCGCCGCACGGCGTGCGTTTCGCGAGGTCTTTGGCGTGCCGGATTCGCATCTTCGACACCCCCACGCGGGCGATTCCGCTGCGCTCGTTACCGAGCAGATACTTGGCGTAGTCCCAACCCTTGTTTTCTTCGCCGATCCGGTTCGCCACCGGTACGCGCACGTTATCGAAGAACACCTCGTTGGTTTCGTGATGGCCGTCGATGGTGATGATGGGGCGCACGGTCAAACCGGGCGTCTTCATATCGATCAGCAAATACGTGATGCCTTGCTGCTTCTTCGCACTCGCGTCGGTCCTCGCAAGGCAGAACATCCAGTCCGCGTGATGCGCCGTGGAGGTCCACAGCTTCTGGCCATTGATCACATAATGGTCGCCTTCGCGAACGGCCTGGGTGCGCAGCGCGGCCAGATCCGAGCCGGCGCCTGGCTCCGAAAAGCCCTGACAGAACCAGTATTCGAGACTCGCGATTTGCGGCAGAAAAGCGCGTTTCTGCTCGTCGCTGCCGAACGCAATCAGCACCGGCCCGATCATGTTGACGTTGAACGACAGCGGCTCCGGCGCGGGCGCCATATGCAGCTCTTCCTTGAAGATGTACTGCTGCACCGCGCTCCAGCCCGTTCCGCCCCATGCCTTGTCCCACGCGGGCGTCGCCCAGCCGCGCTGGTACAGAATGCGCTGCCAGCGGCGCAGGTCGGCGGCGGAGTAGCGCTGACCCAGCGCTGCCTTGCGACGGATGTCTTCCGGCAACACTTCCTTGAAAAAGGCTCTCACCTCGTCGCGGAAGGCCAGCTCTTCATCGGTGTATCGCAGATCCATAAGTGTCTCGTCTCGATTCGTTGCGGCAGCGCGCTCGGCCGTCCATTCTTTTTGTCCCGCTCATCGGTCTCTCAGGCCAACGTCCCCGCTTGCTTCAGTTCGTTGATGGCGTGCGCGTCGAGCCAGACCGACAGCGCGGCATCCAGCGCCGCCGGATCAGGTGCTTCCGGCGGCGTCGGCGGCGCGGGCACAGTCGCCGAAAAACGCGGCGCGGGCGCCGGCTGCACGATTCCATCCACTTCAATAAACGTTCCGCGCGCTTTCAGATGCGGATGCTCAGGCGCTTCGCACCACGACAGGACCGGCGCGAAACACGCATCGGAATGCTCGAGCAGGGTGGTCCACTGGGCGCGGCTGCGAGTCTTGAACTTCAGCGCGAACAAGGCGCGCGCGGCCGGCCAGTTGTGCTGATCGAGCTGGGCGCCCAGCGTGTCCGGCGCGATCTCGAGCAAACCCAGCAGTTGCAGATAGAACTTGTCTTCGATCGGACCCACCGTTATCCACTTGCCGTCGGCGCATTCGTAGACATCGTAGAAATGCGAGCCTGAATCGGTGATATTGGTGCCGCGCTGGTCGCGCCAGATACCCGCCGCCTGCATGCCGAAAAAGGTCGTGGCGAGATTCGCCGTGCCGTCGACGATCGCCGCATCCACTACCTGACCCCTGCCGCCATCGCGGGCATGAAGAATGGCGGCCAGCAGGCCCATCGCCAGATACAGCGAACCGCCCGCGTAGTCGCCAATCAGATTCAGCGGAATCGAGGGCGGCTGGTCGAAGCGGCCGATCGCGTTCAGCACACCCGTGATGGCGATGTAGTTCAGATCGTGACCCGCATACTGCGCAAGCGGCCCCTCCTGCCCCCAGCCGGTAATGCGCCCGTAGACCAGCTTCGGATTGCGCTTAAGACACACTTGCGGCCCGAGTCCCAGACGCTCGGTCACGCCAGGGCGAAAGCCTTCGATCAAGGCGTCGGCATTTTCCACCAGCGTCAGTACGAGTTCGATCGCGGCCGGATCCTTCAGATCGAGCGCAATCGTCTTGCGATTGCGCAGCAGCAGGTTGTAACGCAAAGGACGCTCGATACCCAGCTTGACCGGTTGCCGCCGGTCGATGCGCAGCACCGTCGCGCCGAGATCCGCGAGCAGCATTGCGCACATCGGGCCCGGTCCGATGCCGGCCAGTTCGATGATCTTGACGCCTGCGAGCGGCCCCATACTCAGCTCTTCCTCGCGTGAGCACGCATGGCGTCCCACTGTTCGTCGCTCCAGTCCTGCATGGCGCGGAAGGTGGGGCCGCCTACGCCCTGCATCCACCGGCCGCCGTCGATCACGATCATGTCGCCGGTGATGTAGCCGGAGCCATCCGAGGCCAGGTACGCGTACAGATCGGCCAGTTCGGCATGCTCGCCGAAGCGCCGCAACGGTACGCTGCGATCCTGCGGTTCGACCTGTGAGCCCGGTGGATAGAGTTGTTCCCAAGCCCCTTCGGTCGGAAAGAGACCCGGCGCCACGGCGTTCAGGCGTATCCCCTTCGGCCCCCATTCGACCGCGAGACTGCGCGTCATCGCGAGCACGCCGGCCTTGGCCGCCGCCGACGGGGCAGTGAAAGCCGAACCCGTTATGGTCGGTGTGGAAACCGTGCTGATCACGTTGCCTTTGCGGCCGGCCTCGATCCAGCGCTTGCCCGCCGCGATCGTGCAATAAAAACTGCCGTGCAGCACGATGTCGAGCACCGCATCCACCGCGCGCGCCGAGAGCGTTTCGGTACGCGCGATGAAGTTGGCGGCGGCGTTGTTGAGCAGCAGATCAAGCGGGCTGGACTGCCAGATGGTGTCCATCATCGCTTCGACCGACTCGGCGCTGCGCACGTCGGCGGTGATCGTCGTGACCTGCGCACCGCTGATAGCGGCGCGAAATTCGTCGGCGGTGGCCTCGAGCACTTCCTTGCGGCGCCCGCAAATCACCAGCTCCGCGCCGAGTTCGAGATAGCGCCGGCCAATACTCTTACCGAGACCGGTGCCGCCGCCGGTGATCAGAATCTTTTTGTTCTTGAGCAGATCGGGTGTGAACATGGTCGGTGTACTTCCGTAAAATCCAGTGGCCGGAAACAAGGGGCGACACAACGAACGCAAAGGCGAAACGGCGCACCCGCCGGGACGCTCAGGTGCCGCTCAGGTGCCGGTAAAAACGGGGTTGCGCTTCTCCATGAACGCGGCCACAGCTTCTGTGTGGTCGCCAGTCTGACGCGTCAACGGGTTCAAATCGACTTCCAGCCGCCACGCGTCTTCGATCGAGTTGCCTGCGTTGACGAGGCTCGCCTTCAACAGCGCCAGCGTAACGGGCGGATAGCTGGCGAAGCGCGCAGCCTGCTGGATTGCCGCGTCGAGCGCGCCGCCCGCCTCGGTGGTCTGGTTGACCAGGCCGATGCGCAACGCCGTCGCCGCATCGATCACCTGCGCTTTCAACATCAATTCGCGCGCCTTGCCACCGCCGACCTTCTGCGGCAACGTCCAAAGCAGCCCGGTGTCAGGCAGCAAGCCCACCATGGCGAAGGCGCAGCAATATTTAGCCTCATTGCTGCTCACGGCGAGATCGCACGCGGCAGCCAGTGATAGCCCGGCGCCGAAGCAGGTGCCCTCGACCGCAGCGACGACCGGCTTGGTGCCGGTGTAGATCAATCGGAACAGACGCACGCCCACGGCAATGCGTTCGCGCAGTTCAAGCAGCGTAGGCGTGAGAGCCTGCATTTCGGACAGGTCGCCGCCTGCGCAGAAATGGCCGCCCGCGCCGGTCAGTACGATCGCGCGCGTCGCGGCGTCTTCATGCATGAGGTGCTGGAAGACGTCGATCAGCGCAACGCGCATCTTCATCGAGAACGCATTGCGGCGTTGCGGATAGTTCATTGTGACGACCGCCACATCGCCCTCGTGGCGCACCTGCACGATGTCTTTCAGATCGTCCGTGCCCGGCTGGTCGCCCGCGCCGCTTGCGCCGCCCAGTGCTTCATTTAGCTCGATACTCATAGGAGCCTCCGCAAGCTTCATTGACCGGTAAAGACCGGCGTGCTCTTGTCGAAAAACGCCTGGCATGCGTCCTGGTGGTCTTTGGACTGGCGCAGCACTGGCTGATAGTCGACCTCGGCACGCAACGCCGCATCCATCGTGGTGGCGCCGTCGGTCAGCGCCGCCTTGAGCAGCGCCACGCCAAGCGGCGGATGAGCGGCTAGGCCGCGGGCCACTTCGACCGCGGCAGCGAGTGCCGCGCCCGGCTCGACGACCTCGTTCGCGAGACCCATCTCACCGGCCCTGACGCCATCGATCTCCGCCGCGAGCGACAGCATCTCTCTGGCACGCGCCATGCCGATTTTTTCGGGGAGCGTCCACAGAATGCCGGTGTCGGGAATCAGCCCGATCCGCAGAAAAGCCGCGCAAAAGCGCGCATTCGAGGCCGCCACCACGTAATCGGTGGCCACCGCCAGCGACAGGCCCGCGCCAAACGCCACGCCTTCGACGGCGGCCACGACCGGCTTCGCGCCCGCCAGCATGTCGCGCACCACGACGCACGATTCGGCCAGAATCTCGCGGCTTTGCATGATGGTCCGCTGCGTCATTTCAGAGATATCGGCGCCGGCGCAGAAATGCTCGCCCGCACCGGTGAGCACGATCGCGCGCGAGTCGGGATCGGCCGTCAGCAGGCAGTGCATCGTGTCGCGCAGCGACTGACGCATCTGCCGCCCCATCGCATTGCGGCGGCCGGGATTGTTCAGCGTGACAATCGCCACCGAGCCATCCCGGGTCACTTCGATCGACGCGGACGCGTTGCTCTTATCCGGATGCTTTTCGCTCATGATGTGCGTCCCCTAGTCGGCCACGAATACCGGTTTGCGCTTTTCCATGAAGGCGCTGACGGCCTCGCGATGTTCACGGCTACGGCGCAGGATGGGCTGCAGATTGACCTCGGTTTCGATCGCTTCGTCGAGCGTGCGGATACCGGTCGCCAGCGCCGCCTTGAGATGCGCCGTGGCCACCGCCGGCAGCGCGGCATACAGGCGGGCGACGTCCAGCGCCGCACCAAGCGTCTGCCCGGGCTCGGCGACCTGATTGGCGAAGCCGATCTGCAAGGCTTCCGTGCCGTTGAATTCGCGGGCGCTCAGCATCAGCTCGCGCGCCCGTCCGCCGCCGATGCGTTGCGCGAGAGACCAGTAAAGGCCTGTATCCGGCATCAATCCGACCTTGACGAACGCGCTCGAATAGCGCGCTGCTGATGAGCTGACCACCATGTCGCATGCGGCGGCGAGCGAAAGGCCCGCGCCAAACGCAAAACCCTCGACCGCCGCGACGATGGCCTTCGGCCCTGACACCATCAGCTTGAAGATCTCGAGCGGCAGCTGGTTGCGCTCACGGTATTCGAGCACCTTGCGCGGCTTCATCTCCGAGATGTCGCCGCCCGCGCAGAACGTGTTGCCGGCACCTGTCAGCACGATCGCCCGGCACCCCTCATCGTGGTGCATCAGGTAATGCAGACGGTCGTACAACGTCTCGCGCATTTTCAGCGAAAACGCGTTGCGCCGTTCGAGGTAGTTCAGGGTGACGATTGCGATCGCACCGTCATGCTGGACCTGCACGATCTGTGTCGCGTCGCCGGTGACCTGTTCGCTCATCTGTCTGTCTCCTGTTGACCCGGACTGCTGGGTCGGTGCGCTGCTGACTCCATGGCGCAGGGCACGGGCCCGCTGGCGCCGGTCACAACGTTTCTTCGGTGCCGAGAATCACGGTAGCCTGACTCGACAATACGCCGCCATTGCCATGCGCGACGGCAAGCCGCGCGCCCGGCACCTGGCGCTCTCCAGCACGACCTGTCAGCTGCCGCAGCGCTTCTTCGATCAGAAACAAGCCGTACATGCCTGGATGCACGCATGACAAGCCACCGCCGTTCGTGTTGACCGCCAGACGGCCGCCAGGCGCGATCCCACCATCGGAGACGAAACGGCCGCCCTCGCCCTTCGGACAAAAGCCAAGATCCTCGAGGAAGAGAATCGTGTTGATCGTAAATGCGTCGTACAGCATCGCGACGTCGATCTCGCTGGCGCTGACGCCCGCCATCTCATAGGCGCGTCGCCCTGATTCATTGGCCGCCGTCACGGTCAGGTCGGGCATGTTCGCGATCTCGCGATGCGATGTGGCTGAAGCTGCGCCCAGCAGATACACCGGCTTGTCAGTCAGGTCGCGCGCCCGTTCGGCGCGCACCATCACGACCGCCGCCGCGCCATCGGTTACGAGGCAACAGTCGCGCACGGAAAGCGGATCGGATACGAGGCGCGCGCCTAGCGCATCGTCGACCGACAACGGGGTACGCACGAAGGCTTCAGGGTTGAGTTGGGCCCACTTGCGCGCTGCGACCGCCACCTCGGCAAGATCCCTGCGGGTTGTGCCGTACTGGTGCATATGGCGGGCTGCGGCGAGCGCATACGACGACACAGGGTTCATCGGCTTATAGGGGCTCTCCCACGGCGAAGGGCGGGATGATTGCACCAGTTTGCCCGACGCGCTGCGCTGATTGCTGCCATAAGCAATCAGCGCGACGTCGATCTGGCCGGTGACCAGTGCCATAGCGGCCGTGTGCGCGTAGATTTCGAATGCCGAGCCGCCGCTGCGGTTGTTGTCGGTGAACCTGGGGTGGATGCCGAGATACTCAGCGAATGTCAGGCCCGACAACATGTCGTCGGGCGTGCAGACGAACAGGCCGTCGACATCGCCGGGCGACAGCCCGACTTGTGCCAGCGCATCGACCGACGCCCGCGCCGCGAGATCCAGCGACGACATCCCCGGCGCCTCGCCGATTCCGTATGTCGTGCCTGCCACCAGCGCGGTACGTCCACGTAAGTTGAATTCCATGCGATCTGTCTCTCGTCGATGCAGCCGCTGCCTTGCGCGCATGCTGCCGGTTAGCTGCCCTTAGGCTGGCTCGAAGACGAGCAGCGGCGCGTCGTTCCTATATACGATCTTTGCCTGAACGGGCATGCCAATGCGCACCGCATCCGGCTCGACCCCTTCGACGCAACTGATCATCCGCACCCCTTCGTCGAGGTCGATCAGCGCGACGTTGTAACTCGGCGTGGGTGCCTTCTGCCTCACCACCGTGGTCGAGTAAACCGTGCCGCGTCCGCAGGCTTCGATCCATTCGAGATCGAGCGCGCCCGTGACCGGCTCGGCCACCCGTGGATAGAACACGTGACGGCCGCTGCCGCGACTGCGCTGGATCATCAAGCGGCCTTCGGCCAGAAACCTCTGATAGTCGACTTCGGGACAAACAGACTCCATTTCCCGCTCCTCCAATGAATTCCGCCACGGGCCTTGATGCCGAACCCAGCCGTCACACCAGTTTTCAACCGCAAAAAATCAAATACCCGAACGATGTTCCACATTTTAAACACGCTGAAACCGTCATGTCAATCTCGGCGAACGGCCCTGGCGCGCCGCCTGACAAGGCTCTCACTACAACTGAACCGCGCCCGCGACGCACTACGGGCAAACCCCTGCCCGTTCGATATCGCGCTTGACGAGCCCCAGGTCATCGTTTACTTTATCGAACATTGTTCAGTATGTTGAAGCAAGCAACTAGCATCCGGGAAACGGCTTGAGCGCGCGTTGCATCAATACGCGCCTTCGAAAGCTTTTTACGTGTCGGGCCTCGCACCATTCGCAAGAGACTTACAACGTGACTTATCAACTGACAGACGATCAGATTCAGATCCGCGATCTGATACGGCGCGTCGCAACGGAACGGGTCGCGCCGCGCGCGGACGCAATCGACCGCAGCGCCGAGTATCCGCACGACATGTATGCGTTGCTCAAGGAACTGGGCCTTTTCACGCTGCCGTTTCCCGAAGCGTACGGCGGCGCCGGCAGCGTGATGTCAGCCTGCATCGCTGTCGAGGAATTCGGGCGGGTTTGCTACAACACGGGTTATCTGCTGGTCGTTCAATGGACGCCGTTCGGCGCGATTCTGGAAGGCGGCACCGAAGAGCAGAAGGCGCGCCTGCTGCCTGGGCTTGCGTCAGGCGAACTGCGTGGCGCACTTTCCATCACCGAATCGCAGAGCGGCTCGGACGTCTCGGGCATCCGCACCACCGCACGCCGCCACCAGGACGGCTACGTGCTGAACGGCTCGAAGATCTGGTGCACCAATTCGCACATCGCCGATTTCATGCTGGTAGCGGCGAAAACGCTCGATGAAGAGGGCAAGCCGCTCGGCATCAACCTGTTCATCGTCGATCGCGAGACACCCGGCCTCACGATCGGCCGCGAGGAAGACAAGATGGGCGCGCGCGGTGTCGCTTCCTGCCCGCTCTTCTTCGACGACGCTCTTATCAGCGCCGACAACCGGCTCGGCCCCGAAGGCGGGCAAGGCTTCAAGGTGGCGATGGAAGCGCTCAACACCAGCCGTCCGATCGTGGCGGCACGCGCGGTGGGCATCGCGCAGGGTGCGATCGATCACACCATCCGTTTCATTCAGGACCGCGTCGCGTTCGGGCAAACCATCAGCAACTTCCAGGGCGTGCGCTGGATGGTAGCCGACATGGTCACGCAGACCGAAGCCGCGCGCCAGCTCGTTTATCGCACGGCATCTCTGGTGGACGCTGGCGTGACCGGGAGCGAGCTGGCCCCGATGGCGGCGATGGCGAAGCTGTTCGCCTCCGACGTCGCGATGAAAGTCGCCACCGACGCCGTGCAGTTGTTCGGTGCAGCGGGGATCTCGAACGAATACCCGATCAACCGCTATTTCCGCGACGCCAAGGTGGTTCAGATCATCGAGGGAACCAACCAGATCCAGCGAAACATCGTCGCGGACAGCGTCCTCGGACGCGTCAATAAAAACTGACCAACGCGTCCTGACCCTAACGGCGCGCGACAACGAGAGAAAGAGGACAGGCAAATGGAAGAGATCGAAACAGTTGGCTTGGGGATTCATTGGGAAGATCTGCCCGTCGGCCGCAGATTCAGGACCGTTGGTCGTACGGTGACCGAAGCGGATGTCGTCAATTTCGTTTCAGTAACGGGCATGCTCGAAGTGCTGTTCACCAACACTGAATTTCTGAAAGAGACATCCGCCATCAAAGGCCGGGTTGCACCGGGCGCACTAGTGTTTACGTTTATCGAAGGACTGCTCACGCAGGCGACGATGCAAGGCGTGGGCTTTGCATTCCTGAACATGGAACTCGATATCAAGGGTCCGACCTTCGTGGGCGACACGGTTCATGCCGAATGCGAGGTGATCGAATGCCGCGCCAGCAATGGGCGCCCAGGACTGGGACTGGTGCGCACGCGCAACCGGGTGTTCAAGCAGGACGGCTCGGAAGTCTTGGTCTATACCCCCCTGCGGCTGGTGAAGGGAAAAAATTACAAGGCCTGACCATGCACACGCCACAGCAACCTCTGGATCTGCCAACTGGCCCGCTGACCGGTGTGCGCGTGATCGATCTGACAATTAATGTGCTGGGGCCCGTCGCCACGCAGTTGCTGGGTGACATGGGCGCGGACGTCATCAAGATCGAGCCGCCGGAGGGCGACCAGAACCGCAAGAACGGCCCTGGCCGCAACCCCGATATGGCGGTGTTCTACACGATCATGAACCGCAACAAGCGGAGCGTGTCGCTGAACCTGAAGCTGGCCGAGTGTCGAGAAGCACTGCTGCGCCTCGCCGAGACCGCGGACGTCTTCATTCACAGCATGCGGCCCAGCGCGGCGAAGCGTCTCGGGATCGATTACGAAAGCGTCAAGGCACGCAATCCACGCATCATTTATGCGTCGGGACCGGGCTACCGTCCGGACGGCCCCTACAAGGATCGCCCAGCTTTCGACGATGTCATCCAGGGCGAAACCGGCATCGCCGCCATGAATCGTGATGCGGATGGCTCGCCGCGTTATTTCCCCACCGTGATCGTCGACAAGTTCTGCGGCTATGTGCTGGCCTCGTCAGTGAGCATGGCGCTGTACCACCGCGAACGCACGGGTCTCGGCCAGTGCGTGCAAGTGCCGATGTTCGAAACGATGCTGCAGTTCAACCTGTTCGAACATCTGTGGGAAGGCGCGCTGGGGTCGGCCGACGGCAAGGGCCTCGGTTATACGCGGATGTTCTCGCCCCACCGCCGGCCCTATGCGACCAAGGACGGCCATATCTGCCTGCTGGCGGTCAACAACGATCAATGGCGGCGTGTGCTATGCGCGATCGACGCAGCCCATCTGCTCGAAGACCCCCGCTTTGGCCGCATGGCTGACCGCATGCGCAATATCAACGAGCTATACCGCGTCGTCAGCGACGCAATCCGGACCCGCACCACGGCCGAGTGGAACGCCATCTTCGCGGCGGCCGACGTGCCGCACGGTCCGGTGCGCGAGCTGAACGACCTGATGCAGGACGAGTACATCAAGGCGACGGGGTTCTTCCAGCACTACGAGCACCCGACGGAAGGCGACATGGTCATGACGTCGATCCCTGTGCACTTCTCCGAGTCGCCGGGCAATGTGCGCTACCTGCCGCCGAACCTGGGCGAGCACAGCATCGAAATCCTCCTTGAGGCCGGATATACCCCAAGCGAGGCCGCAAAGCTGAGTGGCCGCATGCCGGTCGAAACGACAACCACTCCTGAAACTATCACCAAGGCTTGACGGGCGCCGAAGCGCCCCGCTACATCCTGCGAGGAATCCGAAAATGAAAGGTCTGAAGAACAAGGTCGTGGTAGTCACGGGTGGTGCGGGCGGCATCGGCACCGCCATCTGCAAACGCTTTGGCGAAGAAGGCTCCATCGTCGCGCTGTTCGACCTGAATACCGAAAGTGCCGGGCGGGTGGTGACCGAGATCGAATCCGCCGGCGGCAAGGCTCGCGCGTATCGTGTCGACATCACCGACCACGCAGGCGTGAATGCGGCTGTCGCGCATGTCGAAGCAGAACTCGGTCCGATCGAGATGCTCGTCAACAACGCGGGCTGGGACATGGGCGCCTTTTTCCTCCAGACTGAAAAGCCGTTCTGGGACAAGGTGGTCGCCATCAATCTGTACGGCCCGCTCAATATGCATCACGCCGTGCTCAAGCGCATGACCGAACGCGGCCGCGGGAAGGTCGTGAATATCTCGTCGGATGCCGGCCGCGTCGGCTCGTCGATGGAGGCGGTGTACTCGTTCTGCAAGGGCGGCATCATCGCCTTTTCGAAGACCATGGCGCGCGAAATGGCGAGGCAACAGATTCCCATCAACGTCGTATGTCCCGGCCCCACTGCCACCGCGCTGCTCGACAACCTGGCGCAGGGTGAAAAAGGCGAACGCATCAAGGCCGCGCTGGTGAAAGCCGTGCCGTTCGGGCGCATGGGCGAACCGGGCGATATCGCCGGAACGGTCGCCTTCCTCTCCAGCGACGATGCCGCTTTCATCACCGGTCAGGTGATCAGCATCTCCGGCGGTCTGACGATGGCAGGCTGAACGCCGCATTCCGCTTATTCAACCCGCAACCGGACCATCCACATGGAATTTCAGGACATTCTCTATCGCGAAGCCGACGGCGTCGCGACGATCACCCTCAACCGCCCGAAGGTCTACAACGCGTTCAACGCCAATACCTGCGAGGAACTGATCAAGGCATTCGGCAAAGCGGGGTGGAACAAGGATATCGGCGTCGTCGTGTTGACCGGCGCGGGTGAAAAAGCCTTCTGCACGGGTGGCGACCAGTCCGGCGATGGTTATGGCGGCCGCGGCACGGTCGGGCTGCCCATCGAAGAACTGCAGAGCATTATTCGCGACATTCCCAAACCGGTTATCGCACGCGTGAACGGCTATGCGATCGGTGGGGGCAATGTGCTCGTCACGATCTGCGACCTCGCTATCGCATCAGACACAGCGATTTTCGGCCAGGTCGGCCCCAAGGTCGGATCGGTCGACCCGGGCTTCGGCACGGCGTACCTTGCACGCATCATCGGCGAAAAGCGCGCGCGAGAGATCTGGTATCTGTGCCGCAAATACAGCGCGAAAGAAGCGCTCGAATGGGGCTTGATCAACGCGGCTGTGCCGCCGGACCAGCTCGATGCCGAAACGAAGAAATGGTGTGACGAGATCTTGCAGATGAGCCCGACCGCCATCGCGCTTGCCAAGCGGTCGTTCAATATCGATAGCGAAAACATCCGCGGTATCGGTGCTTTCGCGATGCAGGCGCTGGCGCTTTACTACGACACCGACGAATCGAAGGAAGGCGGCAATGCGTTCCGTGAGAAGCGCAAGCCGGAGTTTCGCAAATATGTGAAGTAAGGGTTGTTCGACGTATTGAGGGCGGTGGTCAGCGACACCGCCTTCATGCCTTGCCGATCCGGAACCGAACGCCTGCGCGACAGGCAGCCCGTGTGCAGCGTGGTGTTTGACCGGCGTCAACGGCGGTCAAACATTGGCATACACCGCCTCAGCCTTGCGGTTATGCAACCAGGGTGCGTGCTTCCTCCTGAATCCGCCGGGCATATCGGTTCAGGTGATACTCCATGTTGCCGAACAAGACATCGACGATCAGCATGCGCCGGTAGTGATGGCCGACCTTGTACTCATCGGTAATGCCATAACCGCCGTGCAGTTGAATGCCCTGCTGGGTGACGAATTTCCCGCTCCGGATAGTTTGGGCTTTGCAACCCGACACCTCCACACTGCGCGTTTCGCCATCCGCGGTCAGCGCGCGTAGCGCCCGATGCAACGTTGCCCTCGCCTGCATGGCATCGATTGCCATATCGGCAATCCGGTGCTGCAGTGCCTGAAAGCTGCCAATGGGAACGCCGAACTGCTTACGCGTCTTCAGGTATTCCGCTGTAAGGTCGACCGTATCGTCGATATCACCTACCAGCTCGGCACAACTCGCGACGATGGCTTCGTCGACGGCTGCCTGCAGGCCCGCCAGCACCGAACCGGGTGTGCCCAATACCGCTGTTGCATCAACGCTCACGTTGGCGAGGAGCAGATCGGCGGCAGGTGTGCCGTCGAGCAAACGATACGGCTCGAGCGTCACACCAGGCGCACGCGAATCGACGATGAAGAGCGCGAGGCCGGAATCATCGCGCACGCCGCCAGCGACACGTGCAACGACGATCAGGCGATCCGCCGCCGGCGCGCCGACCACCAGGGTCTTGTGGCCATCGAGACGCCATGCACCATCCGCCATGAGCCGTGCTGTCGCGGCCACATGCGACACGACGCCTCTCGCTTCACGCTCGCTGTGCGCGACCGCAATCACCGTTTCGCCCGAGATAATCTCTGCCAGCAACGCGTCGCGTTGTTTGCCGCTCGCGCAACGGGTCACCAGCGCTGCGGGGAAGACGCCGCACATGACATAAGGCTCCAGTACCAGAGCACGCCCAAGCTGCTCTGCGATGAGCGCGCTTTCCACCTGCGTAAAGCCAGGACCACCGAATGCTTCGGGTACCGCGACGCCGAGCCAACCCATCTCGCCAAATGTGCGCCACATGTCGCGCGAAAAACCGTTTCCATGCGCCACCAGTTTGCGGCGATGCTCAAACGTATAGTCCTTTTGCACGAAGCGCTGTACGCTGTCCTGCAACATCTGCTGTTCGCCGCTCAGATCAAAGTTCATGCCGCTTCCTTTCCTGCCAGCCAGAGAAGTAATGTCGCGCCGATAAAGTCACCCGCGCTAGTGCATCCAGTCAGCCGTCACAGCCCGAACAGCCCCTTAGCGATGATGTTGCGCTGGATTTCGGCCGTACCGCCATAGATCGTGCAGGCGCGCCGGTAGAACACTTCAGCAGCAAGACCCGGCGCGTAATCCGGTCCCACGAAGGTTTGCTCCCGCAGCGCGTGTTCTTCGTTCGGATCGGCATAGAACACCGCGCCGTAATCGCCGATCACTTCAAGCAGCATCTCGGTCAACTTCTGATGCAACTCGGAACCACGCACCTTGAGCATCGAGCCGATGGCCATGCCGCCGCTACGCTCGTCCAGACCCTGATGCAGGATTTTCTGCACCGCCATGTCGATGGCAAGCACTTCGAGTTCGTATTGCGCGAGCCTCGCCGCGAACGTCAGATCTTCGATCAGGGGCGCGCCGCCTGCACACTCACGCATCGCGTAGTGACGAATCTTGCGCAGATAGCGCTTCAGTGCCGGCGCTTCGGCGCCCAGGAAAGCGCGCTCATTGAACAGCAGGAACTTCGTGTAACCCCAGCCCTTGTTTTCTTCACCGATCAGGTTTTCCGCCGGCACGCGCACGTTGTCGTAGAACACTTCGGCGAGGTGGTTGCAACCGTCGAGGGTCGCAATCGGCCGGACAGTCACGCCCGCTGACTTCATATCGAGGAGCAGAAAGGAAATGCCCTTCTGCGGCTTGGCCTCTGAATCGGTGCGGACCAGCACGAAGTTCCACTGACCGTAGCCGCCAAAGCTGGTCCAGATTTTCTGACCGTTGACGACGTAGTGATCGCCGTCGCGAACGGCCGTCGTGCGCAGCGATGCAAGGTCGGAACCCGAGCCGGGCTCGGAAAAGCCCTGGGTCCAAAACACCTCGCCACGCTGGATCGGCGGCAGGAAACGACGCTTCTGCTCTTCGTTACCGAATTCGCAGATCACCGGCCCGACCAGCGACACACCCGCCTGATTCTGCGCAGGTGCGCCCGCCAGATAACACTCTTCCTCAAAGATATAGCGTTGGGCGGCAGTCCATTCCGTACCGCCGACGTCGGCCGGCCAGTGCGGCACGGACCAGCCGCGCGTTTCGTACAGGATACGGGTCCAGCGCAACGCATCGTCGTCACCCGCTAGAAAGCCTTGCTGGCCGCGCCAGGCGAGATCAGAAGGCAAATGCGCCTTCAGAAAATCCTGCACCTCTTTGCGGAAGGCTTTGTCCGCGGGATCGACGTGAAAATCCATCGTGTGGCTTCCTGTGGTTCAGTTCGTCAGGACTGGCTAGCCGCGCTCGCAGAGCGTGCGCTTCGCGCCACCAGCGTGCGCGGCGTCGGGACGGCCTCATACAGCTCAGCCACCACGTCGCGCCTCCGCGTGAGGACGTTGGCCTGACTGATGGCCCCCTTTGCGCTCAATTCACCGTTGTCGAGCGTCGGTGGCTCGCTTTCGAGCGCGATCCGCACGATCCGGCTCGAGCTGCCGCCTGAACGTGTCGCCAGCGTATCGAGCCCGTTCTGGAAATGCGCACGCACGCCCGCGCTGATGACGATCTGCTCCGCGTCCAGCGTTGGGTCAGACAGGTCGTCACACAATGCGCGGCACGCTTCCAGATCAGGAAACACCAGTGCAGTGAGAAAATCGCGATCATGACCGGCGATCACGACGTCACGCGCGTACGGTGACAACACGTTCAAGGCAGCGAGACGCAGTTCGGCCACGTTCACCCAGGTGCCAGAGGACAGTTTGAAGTTTTCGGCGAGGCGGCCGTCGAAGCGCAGGCCCTTCTCCGGATGCTGCGGATCGATGAACGTGCCGGCGTCGCCTGAACAGAAATAGCCCTCCTCATCAAACGACGCGCGGGTCCGCTCAGGATCCTTCCAGTACCCTGGCGTCACACAATCGCCTGCATAGCGAATCTCCAGCTTCGCGCCCACCGGTACCACCTTGACCTTGACGCCGGGCACCGGAAGCCCGGCAATCGCTTCCCGCCTCGGGTCCCACGCTGCCGACATCGGCGTCGGGCCAGCTTCGGTGCCGCCCAGCCCTGACATGATCAGCACGCGCTGGCCGATCGTCTCCACAGCAAGCTCGTCGAACGCGGCCCAGATGTATTCCGGGAGACTGGCGCCGCCGTAGTAGATCAACGCCAGCTTGCTGAAGAAGTTCCGCCGCAACGCATCGTCGGCGCGCAGATGCGGAATCAGCGCCGCCAGCCCTTGAGGCGTATTCAGGTAGATGACCGGCGCGACTTCCCGCAATGCTTCAACCGTCGGACCAATCTGCTCAGGAGTGGGCTTGCCGGGATCCATGTAGTACGTCCCGCCGCCGTAGAGCACCATGCCGAAGTTATGCGTGCCGCCAAAGGTGTGATGCCACGGAAGCCAGTCGACCAGCATGGGTGGTGCATCCTGAAGAAAGGCGAAGGTCTGTGCGACCTGCTGCCGGTTGCTGCACAACATACGCTGCGAGTAAATTACGCCCTTCGGCGCTCCGGTCGTACCGGACGTGAACATGATCTTGCCCACCGTATCGGGGCCGACGTTGGCGAACGCCTCATCGACCGCAGCGGTAACGGGCGTCGCAAGCCAGTCGGAAAAGCGTGAGGCGGCGCGTCCTTCCGGCAGCGTGCCGCTCACCAGGCATTCGACCTCGCCGAACACTTCGCGCAGCGCCCGGCCGTAAAGCGCGCCATCGTCCGCAAACACCAGGCCCGGCGTGCACACCGCTGCGAGATGTTTCAGCTTGGAGAAGTCCTCGGACAGCAACGAATACGCTGACGTAACCGGGACATAGGGCACGCCGACATGCAGCGCGGCCAGCGCGAGAAGCGCATGTTCGAAACCGCGATCCGAGAGGATCATCAGCGGCTTGTTCGGCGACAGACCCCGGGCGAGCAACGCCTCGCCCAGCGCCCGTGCGCCGTCGAGCGCCTGCCGGTACGTCAAATACTCCCAGTTGGCGCCAGCGGCTGAGCGTCGCGCAAGCAGTGGCCGCTCAGGTGCGAGCGCGGCCCAATGCACCAACCGCTCAGTCAGACGTGTCGGATAGGGCTCCAGTGCTTCCTCCAGCTCGTAGACCACGCTCCCGTCAGGACGCTGTTCAATGGTTGCCTTTGTCGCGCCAAGGCGGAGCGGTCGAAATGGCATGTCCATCCAAGGGTCGTGTGAAGGTCGTCCTGCATTCATCTCCGTCATCCCGTCGTTAGCTTGTCCTGCTCGTGGGCTCACTACTCTATGCGCCATTTTCGAACTTCGTCGCGCCGCCCCTGATGCCCGCTACTCCTGAACAGTCGCGACCCGTTCACCCAGCACATCCTTGCAAGCCTTAAGCGCGATGCTCACTGCAGGAAAGCCGACGTACGGAATGGCATGCAGGACCACCTCTTCCAGTTCCTTCTCCGTCAAACCGTTCGCAAGTCCGATGCGGACATGATTGCTGAACTCCCAAGGCGTACGTTGTGCGATCAGCATGCCCAGCGTGACGAGGCTTCGCGAGCGGCGATCGAGGCCCGGCCGCGCCCATGCATCGCCAAACGCATTTTCAAGGGCGAGCGACGCCGCGTCGGCACCGAAGCCGCCGGATGCGGCGGCGGCATCCATTGCACCCAGAAATTCCTCCCCCAACATTTCACGAACCACCTGACGTCCCTTCTCACGACTTTCTGACACGATCTGCTCCTTGTTCGTCACCAAAAGTTGTACTCAACTCTCCCTTCAAGCTGCGCGCGCCGTTTCGCTACCAGCCTTGTCCATCATCGCGGCAAGCCGCGAGTGAATCAGATCGCGCGCCTGCGCAACCATGCGGGTCACGAGTTCCTCGCAGGTCGGAATATCGTGAATCAGGCCAATGGCCAGGCTCGCGGGAAACGTTCCATCGTCGGTGTCGCCGGTTTCGTAGACGCGCTTGCCGCGCTCGCCGCTCACGAGCGGCTTCAAGTCTGCGAAGGTCGTGCCCTGCTGGCTCTCCAGCTCGAGCACCTGTTCCGCCACGGCGTTACGGAAAATGCGCGACGTATTCTTAAGCGAGCGGAAAATCAGCGCGGTCTTGCGTTCATCATGCTCCGTCAACTGGCGCTTGACGTTGTCGTGGATCGGGGCTTCGCGCGTCGCCATGAAGCGCGTGCCCATATTGATGCCGTCCGCGCCGAGCGCGAGCGCCGCGACCATCCCGCGCGCATCGGCAATGCCGCCCGACGCGAGCATCGGAATGCGAAGCTGCGCCGCCGCAGCCGGCAGTAAGACAAGGTTCGGCACGTCGTCTTCGCCAGGGTGTCCCGCACATTCGAAACCGTCGACGCTGACTGCGTCGCAGCCAATCGCTTCCGCCTTCAAGGCATGACGCACTGACGTGCACTTGTGGATCACCTTGATACCGGCGGCCTTGAAAGCAGGCATATAGGGCTCAGGATTGCGTCCCGCCGTCTCGACGATTTTGACCCCGCTCTCGACAATGGCTTGCACATACTCGTCATACGGAACCGGCTTGATGGTCGGCAGGATAGTCAGGTTGACGGCAAAGGGTTCGCCTGTCATCGACCTTACGCGCCTGATCTCGGCGCGTAAGGCGTCGGGCGTCGGCTGTGTCAGCGCGGTGATGGTGCCGAGCGCGCCGGCATTCGATACCGCCGATGCCAGTTCGGCACGCCCCACCCACATCATGCCGCCCTGCACAATCGGATAGCGAATTCCCAGTAGCTCAGTGATGCGTGTCTTCATGCTCTTGCCTCCGTGAAGCGATCTCTTCCTCGCACGCCTACTGCTATCGGGCACAGAAAATCTGCCGAGGAGACACACGCCCAAACGTTTCTATTTACGAACGATGTGCAATTATATACACTTTTCATCACCCTACCAACACTCGCCATGACGCGACCGGCCGTGACATGGCGATTCAACTTGGCTGTTGCTCTGCGGAGCATGGCTCGCGCCGGGAAACGTCAGGTCACGCACGGATTCAGGGAGGCTTAGTGAACAAGCGAGACGACATCGGCAACCCGCCAGTCTCTGCCAGGCCATCGCAGGCAGAAGCGGAAGAAGCAATTCGAACACTCATCAGATGGGCTGGGGACGATCCATTGCGGGAAGGACTCCTGCAAACGCCCGGGCGAGTCGCGCGTGCCTATACGGAGTTTTTTTCGGGTTATCTTTCGGACCCTATGGAGATCCTGGCCACGACGTTCTCCGAGGTCGATGGCTACGACGAGATGGTCGTGTTGAAGAACATCCGTTTCGAAAGCTATTGTGAGCATCACATGGTGCCGATCATTGGACGCGCCCATGTCGCGTATTTGCCAGACCATCGGGTGGTGGGTATTTCAAAGCTGGCAAGGCTCGTCGATACGTACGCGAAGCGGTTACAGATTCAGGAAAAGATGACCGTGCAGATCGCTGATGCGCTAGACACGGTATTGCAGCCCAAAGGCGTCGGCGTGATTCTGGAGGCTGCGCATCAATGCATGAGCACGCGTGGCGTACACAAGCCCGGAACCTCGCTGGTGACAAGCCGGATGCTCGGCGCGTTTCGCGAAGACCCGTCGACTCGCCGGGAATTTCTGTCGATCATTGGCAATAGCACGACGGCGCCGCTACCCAACGCCTGAATGACGATGTCGACCTGACGGGTCGACGCCGTGATTAAACACCATGGGATGCCGCGCCAACTGGTGCTCACGATGGTATCCGGAAGCCAAATCGACAAATTCATATGGAATGCAAACAAATGTGCCGTGTTCGTCGATCGCGTCAGCGATGATAGGCCGACAGCGTCAACTGCCGATCCATCCGGTCGACACCGCGGCAGTAGCGCTGAATGCAGTCGAGAATCGCCTGTCGGTCCAGCAGCTCCGGCAGTCTCTACGCCAGTTCCGGCGTCATGGTCCCGCGCTCAACTGAGCACCGCGATGAAGAATACGGCTGCGCCGATCAGCGCACCGAGAAAGCAATATCCCTCGTTCTGGCTGTCTTCAGCACGCTGCCCGCGTCGCACCAGGCAACTGATCACACCGAAGGACGCCGCACCGCCCAGCACGACGAAAGCCATGGCAACGTCGAAGATCGCCGAGCGGCCGAGTTCCTCCATCCGCCATTCGCGTATCAGCAGATAGACGGCTGCCGCGACGATAGACAGGAGTAGGAGCGGGAACATCACACGCCGCTCGTCACTGGAAAATTTGTGTGTAAGGCGAGTCATGGGTGTTCTCCTCCGAACGTATCTGCTGGACTCAACGTGCCGCCATTGAGTTGCCTGCTTCGCAAGCGAAGCACGCTGACCTTGCGAATCAGCGAGGTCAATCGCGAGGGTGCAGCGACTGCGGTGGTGGGACTCGCCTTGCAAAGGTCTTCGCATGGTGGCCCCGCGTCGACACGCTGGGCTTCAGAATCAAACGAGTAATCAGCGAGCGAGCCGCATAAATCGCTATACAGGAGATACATCGTTTGTCTCCAATCGGGCGGAGCCTGGTGGATGCTCATGAGGCACCTCTTGACGTTCATCGTAGGCGAGGACGTTCTGATATGCAACTATCCGTTCAATTATTCGCATCGGTGTTTTCACTACCTGTTTGCGTGCCGCCACGCGCGCAAAAACCACTTCAGCCCCTGCTCCGGCGCGGACCGGGATGCGTCTCACGCCGATGCTGGACGCCGCGCCCTCAGAGACAGCGCAACGATATTCGCACCACGTCGGCACATAAAAAATCCCCGGCGCCGTACTACCGGTTCCGGGGACGAACGGACACCATGCAAAGGTTTCACGTGCTGTTCACCACACGAATAACGTCGCCCGGACTATCGCGGCAGGCGTGACCGGTTACTCCGGCATCTTTCAGGAGACCTGGAACCCTCCGTCGACGGCGAGCAACTGCCCGGTGACATAATCGGCAGCAGGAGACGCGAAGAACAGCACGGCGCTTGCGATGTCAGCGGCCACGCCAATGCGGCCCAAGGGCATGCGCCCCGGCTGCGTGATCGGCCCGTGTGCCTGATGCACTTTCGTCGATGCCGCGGCGCCTTCGGTTGCAACGCCGCCCGGAAGCACGGCATTGACACGGATCCGGTCCGCCGCGAATTCGAGCGCGGCGACCTTCGTCAGATTGTTCACTCCGGCCTTTGACGCGCCGTAATCGCCATTGTCAAAAATCACTGGCTGCAGAGAGGCGACCGAAGAAATATTGATGATCGAACCGCCAGCCTTGCCTGCCTGCATCCGCTTGACAGCCTCGCGCATGCACAGGAACGTTCCACGCAGATTGACCCGCAATACCCGGTCCCATTTCTCCGCAGACGTATCGACGAAGCTCGTCTTCGGATAGATTCCCGCGTTGTTCACCAGCACGTCGAGCCGGCCGAGTCTGGCGTGCACTGTCTCGAACATCGCAACGATCGACGCTTCGTCACCGATATCGACGCCCACCGCTATCGCCTTACCCGATGCCTTTTCGATCTGCCCGACCGTTTGCTGAGCCCCTTCTTCATTCAGATCAGCCGCGACGACGAGCGCGCGTGCCGACGCCAGCAACAGCGCCGTTTCTCGCCCGATACCAGACCCTGCTCCGGTCACCAGCGCAACTCGCCCGTCCAAGTTAAACAGGCTCGCCACATTCAATGTATTCACTGCTCCTCCTATTGCCCGCGACGCGAACGGTTATTTTGTGAACGTCATTCACAAATGTAAACGCCTCATTCGATGTTGTCAATACAGAGGAAATCCCGGTGGGCGCACGACGGGCATGAGTTGGCCCGGCCTGGATGCACAGGTCTGGGATATGTCGCCTGTACGCGACCCAGGGGAGGAAGGGAGCCCGCGAGTCGATGCAGCGCGGACAAGGCGCAACCCGATGCTTGCGCTATGCACGGTCCCAGTGGCGACTAGAACCGTATATCGGCAGCGGTTCGTTCGGTCCGGACGAACCGCTCACGGTTGCGCGGTGTCCGACAGATCGCGAATGATATCGAGCATCGCGCGATGATAGGGTTTATGCGGACGATCGGTCCAGATCAGAGAAACTTCAGTATTGAATGTCGGCGATAGATCTTCGATATCGACGAAGGTCACGCCCTGCACTGGGAGATGCCTCGCCGAATCCAGCATCAGCCCAACGCCGAGCTCATTCGCCACGAGATTGAGCATCGTGTAAGGATGACGGGCTTGCTGCGTGATTTTGGGGGACACGTCGGCATCGCGCCGGGCAGCCTCGAGCGCGGCGAACACGGGCTGGGAGATCTGCTGCGGAAACATGATGAGTGGATACGCAGCGAGATCCGTCAGGCTGACTCGGGTCTGCTGTGCGAGCGGCCAGTTCGCGGGCACGGCGGCGACCATGCCTAAACGTTCGATGACGACGCTTTCCAGTTCCGCGACCTGGGCGACGCTGGTAACCACGACGCCAAGATCAATGCTCCCATTCTTCACACTGGCCGCGGTCAGCGCGCTGCCCCGCTCGAGCAGACGGACATCGACGCCGGGCCACTGCTTGTGAAGCGCGTGCATGGCGAGCGGCATGATGCGCATCGCACACATCGGCACGAACGCGATACTGAGGCTGGCCAGTTCATCCGCCGCCTGACGTACCCTTCGCTCGGCCAGATCCGCCTGGGCCAGCAGCGGCTTCGCCTCTGCCATCAACGCCGCGCCAGCGGCGGTCAGCGAGACCCCGCGTGGCGTACGCTCGAGCAATTTGATGCCGAGCGATTCCTCCAGACGCATGATGGACTGGCTGAGCGGCGGCTGGGCCATGCCAAGCCGTGCTGCCGCGCGACCAAAATGCTGGGTCTCGGCGACCGCGACGAAATGCCGGAGGTGACGCAATTCCATGGCGCGATATCGAGTCGATATGGGGAGTTGACGAAAGAATATCGCTTTTGCGGTTTCGCGGCGAGGTGCGATTGTGTCGTGGCACCGGCAGATGCCCCGCTCGAACAACGACGCTTCAACGTCTGCCGGGATGAGCCATCTCTCCCAGCGAGCGCACCCATATAATGCAACACATAGTTGCATTATTGCAGCCCTCGAACTAGGATAGTAATGAGCGATGAGCTCATATACGAACATCGCGGCGCCTGACGGAACACAGACCGGTGGCCTGCGGCAACGCAGAACTATGCAAACAGGAGACAGGATCGGCCCGCTTCGGCGAGTTTCCAGAACTCATTGAATCCGATTGTCTGACAGAAGAGCAGTCGCACTTTTCAGCGAGTCTCTACCGGTTCGCCAGCGACCAGCTGCAATGGTCTCCCCAGCCAATCCGCGAGCCTGACCGATCCTTCGATGGCATGACCACGCTGATGAGGCGTGCAGCGAGAGACGAAATTGGTTGAAGGAGAACGACATGCATACCGGTGAGAGGTCCCTGCGCGTATTGGTTGAAAAGTGGTTTTGGACCGATTCGGCAATGACAGTGCGCGTGATGGAATGCAGCCGCACTCCATCGGATCGCAGGCGCTACGTGCGCGTTGGTACATTTGGACCCCAAGGATATCTGGCCATCGTCTTCTTCCGACACGATGACGGATCGTGGAACGTTTTCCCACCAAACACGAACATGCCAGCGATGCGTGCTTGCCGGCTTGCGGCGTGAGCGGTTCATCGCCCACCTCAATACCGGCTACGATACCTGTTGTGCGTGAGTCAGGAGGGCGCTGTCACGTTGAAGCGTTCGCGACGCATTAGCGGAGAGGACGCGCATTTGCTCAGAAAGCGGACGGACCTTGGGTGATCTCAGTGAAACGATGCCAGGCGGCGAAGCGTGCCGCGAGCTGTTTGCGATAGAGCGAGGCGCGTAGCAGGTGTCGCTTGAGCGCGAAGTGCTGCCGGATCGGACCGAGGCTCGATAGGAAAGCCTGCGTGCGTTCAGGAACGCGGAAGCCACGCATGCGTCGCTCGCGTTCGCGCTTCGGCTGATGACTGTTTTCGGCCCGGTTATTGACCCGCGCGCTGGCTTTAACGAAGACGTGCTTGACGTGAACCAATTCGGGAATCTCGGCTTTCGCCGCCGGATAGCTGCGCAGTTGATCGGTCACGATCTTACGCGGTGCCTCAGCGCACGAGGCAAGCACGCGCTTGAAAAACCGCTTCGCTGCAGCTTTGTCGCGGCGCTTCTGTAGCAGGATATCGAGTTCAGCACCGTGTTGATCGACGGCGCGCCACAACAGGTAAGGCTTGCCGCGCAACGTCACAAACACTTCGTCAAGGTGCCATGTGGTGCCGGGCTTGCGACGCGTCGCTTTCACACGGTGTGCGAAGCACGCACCGAACTTATCGCACCAGCGTCGGACCGTTTCGTAACTGACGATAACCCCGCGCTCGAACAACAGTTCTTCGATATCACGCAGGCTGAGCTGAAACCTGAAATACCAACGCACCGCGCAACTGATGACCGCCGCCGGAAAGCGATGACCGTGGTAAAGCGATTTTGCATTTTTCATCACGCGATCTTACTCGACCATCTCGGCAACGTGACAGTGCCGTTGGAAGGTGTTCAACGTCGGCTGGACAAGACGCCTGATGCGATGACCGTGCGCAGGCGGACCGTCGAACATGTATTCGGGGCTCTGGTGCAAATAGCCGGTGGGGCGGAGATGTCTTCAATAAATAAGGATGCCTTATTTATTGAAGAGGACGGCATTCCAGATGGAGGGCGCTGCGGTATCCTTGATCCCGAGAGCACAGAGGTCGAACTGACCCTTGCGAATGCGATGCATCAACTCGATGCCTGAAATCGTGATCGCGGCATTGCTGAGCGTTTGAAGCCGAGCATCACGTTCGTTCTCGACTTGATGTTTCGATGGTCCTGTTCGATCAGGTTGTTCAGGTACTTCGAGCTCCGGACCTTCGTGTCCTCACGCAGCAGGCCATCGCCCTTCATCTCACGCACGGCCCGGTGCGAGGCAGCATACCCATCGAGCGTGATCGTCTCCGGTGGCTGGCCCTGTTGCTTGAGGGCCTTGCTGAAAAAGGCTTTGGCCGCAGTCACATCGCGCTTCGCCCTGAGCATGAAGTCCACTGTCTGGCCGGCCCGATCCACCGCCCGGTAAAGATAGGCCCATTTGCCACGAATCTTCAAATAGGTCTCGTCAACACGCCACGACTGTCTCGCAGGGGTTGCGAAACGGTTCCAGCGCTTGACGAACTCCGGCGTAAAGCGCTTCACCCAGCGCATGATTGTCGTATGAGCCAGCGACAAGCCCCGCTCGGCCATCATCTCGACAAGATCGCGCAGACTGAGCTTGTAGCGAAGATACCAGCGCACACACAGAACAATGATCTCACGATCAAAATGCCGACCGTCGAACACCCCCTCCAGACCTTTCCGCTTGCTCATCACCGGCCACCAGATTGCTTGAATCGCCACTTTAACCGATCCGTAGGCCGGTTTGCACCAGAACCCGCTCGATGAGGCGCTGGAGCAGCATGAGCGTATCGTACAGAAAATCCTCCGGATGCTGACCGGGCGGTGATCGCCACAGCGCGACGATTCTCCACGGCCGTAGCCACGCCTCGCGGATTTCAGCCTCGCCTTCTCTACGAGTTGATGAATCCCGGCTTGCTGTAGCGATAGCGGACTTCGACCGGAACGCTTGCGGACGGTGTCGACCGGACCGTCGCCTCGTAATTCGTCAGCGCGTCGAATCGAGCTTGGGCATCCGCGATGAGATCGGGCGCAGCAAAGAGACAATCTGTCATGGTGCGCGTCAATGAGTTGCCGACACGACCTGTCCGGTGATGTCTTCTTCCACGCACTTGCGAAACGCATGCGCGACGACCGACGCGCGCACGCCGTCGTTCGGATTGCGCCCCATTGCCTCAAGCGTTTCGGCCACCCAGCCCGGACTCACGACATTCACGCGCAGCCTGTCTTTCAGTTCGAGCGCCGCCGCGTGGGCGAACGCTTCCACGCCGGCATTGACGATGCTCACCGCTGCGCTGCCCGCGATCGGGTGATGCGCGAGCACACCGCTCGTCAACGTGATCGAGCCGCCCTGTTTGATGCTCGATACGCCGCAGCGAACCAGATTCACCTGGCCCATCAGCTTGTTCGCCAGGCTGAACGCGAAGTCATCGTCTGCGAGCGTGTCGAGCGGCGCAAATCTTGCAGTGCCGGCGACGCACACCACCGCATCCAGCGGCTGCGCCTGCCTGTACATCGCGACGATCGATTCCTTGCTCGAGATGTCGACGGCGATGGCCGACCCTTTGCGGCTCGCGCCGATCACGTCGTGAGCGGACGACAGCAAACCGACGATTTCTTTACCGAGGAGCCCTGTGGCCCCGACCACCAGGATGCGCATACAACCTCCTGTACTCACAGGTGGAGCACGTCCATTCTGACGCTTCGCATGCGTGGATGCAACGCCGTTCTACCGTTGCAGTTCCTGAGTGGCGAACGACCGATCGGTAGCCGATAACCGACACACCAGCCAAGATACTTGAATGACGGCTGAGGCCTACGAAGAGTCGGTGGTCAAATCACAGATCGGCAATCGGCTCGGCTACTTTCCATAATCAGCAACTTGGCATAATCGGCCTTTGCCGACATTCGAGCATCGGCGTTTGTGAGGCAGTTTTAGGTTGTTTTCCCGACATTCGCACCTCGGATGCCGCGAATGTCAGCTCTCACCGCAGGTGGATGCGTATTTTCGCCCCCTATGCGGACGTACGTGACAGTTGCTCGCATGGTCTAGCTCGTGTTCCGCGGGTTTGTCAGTAAATATGGCGCTAACAAAGTGAGTCGAGGGGCTATTAATGCATCGGACGAGCTGCGCTTCTGCTGATCATGCAAGTCCGGCGTCGATTGCTCAAGTGCATAACTCACCAAGGCTACTCGGAGAACAATCAATTGCCTCAAGTCCTTACCATCGGTCGGCACAAGCTTGAACCGTCGTATCGCTGACATGAGCGCGCGATGATCTGTTCGGCGGTGAATCGACTCTTACGCTTCGCGCGCCCTGGGTAAGGTAACGAACTTATCGACTGGCAGCGTTCTGTGAGGGGTTTGTCATCGCTTTGTCCAGTTTCTCCAAAAGAAATTCGGCGAAGACCGCGACTGCGGGCGGCACCGGTGGGCGGCTCGTGTAGACGAGCTGCAGACCGAGCCCGCTGCTGGCGCGTCGATAGGTCGGCAGCACGCGTACCAGTTTCCCCTGCGCGATGATTGGCTCAACTATTAACTGCGGCAGCAGCGCAATGCCCAGTCCAGCTATACAAGCCTGCGCCAGCACCCGCATGTCGTTGACCGCGAACCGGCTGTTGACCGGCACTTCCTGACTACCGCGTGGACCCTGCAGACGCCACGTGCTGCGACCCTGGCGATTGAAAATCGTCAGACAGTCGTGTTCGGCCAGTTCACGCAGCGTGCGTGGTGCAGCGCGCCGTTCCAGATAGGCCGGACTCGCCGCGAGGATCATTGCACTCGGCGCCAGCCGACGTACCTTAAGGCCACTACGGCTCTCGATGCCCATGCGCAAGGCCAGATCGATGCGCTCGGCGATCAGATCGGTAGGCGTATCGTCGAGCAGGAAGTCGACGCTGATGTTTGGATAGCGCGCGTAGAACTCGACCAACCATTCCATGCGGAAGAATTCGAACAGGCCGGCCATCGCGGTGACGCGAACCGAGCCGGATGGTGTCTGCTCATCTGCATGAAGTCGCCCGATCTCGAGGATCTGATCAAGCGCCGGCGCATAGCGCTCGAACAGCGCCTGACCTTCCGTGCTCGGCGCGAGTTTACGAGTCGAGCGATGCAGCAGACGTGTGCCGAGTTGCCCTTCGAGTTGATCGATGCGTCGGCTCAGCGTATTGGCCGGCATCTGCAGACGCCGCGCCGCCTCGGAGAAGCTGCCGGCGCGGACGACCTGGACGAACATCGCCAGATCATTCAGATCAAGCATGACATCTCTCCATAAATGGATTAATCAAATCAGATTTTACCATCTAGTGTGAAGCGCCTTTAATCCCCATACTTGGTGTGTCACACAGGAGGCGGCCGTGAAAAATCGTTCTCCCGCTCCACTCTACGGTGGTGTTGCATATCCCGATACCGCGTACGCGCGCGGCAACTTAATGATTCAAGGATACTGATTTGAAGAAGCATCTGATGATTGCGGCTGGTGCACTTGCCGCCTCACTGTCGTTTTCGGCCTTCGCGGACGTGTCGACGTACCAGCTTGATCCGGACCACACGTACCCGAGTTTCGAGGCCGACCACATCGGCGGCCTGTCGGTCTGGCGTGGCAAGTTCGACAAGTCGCAGGGCACGGTGACGCTCGACCGCGCTGCAGAGACCGGCACGGTTGAAGTGACGACCGGCATTGCGTCGATCCACACGGGTAGCACGAAGCTCGACCAGAACCTGCAGTCGGATCAGTTCTTCGACGCGTCGAAGTTCCCGGAAGCGAGCTACAAGGGCACGATCAAGTTCAAGGGCGACAAGCCGGCCTCTGTCGTCGGCAATCTGACGATGCATGGCGTGACCAGGCCGCTGACGCTGAAAATCGACTCGTTCAAGTGCATGCCACATCCAATGCTCAAGCGCGAAGTGTGTGGCGTCGACGCGGTAGGCGAATTCGATCGCAGCGACTTCGGCGTCGACTTTGGCAAGGCGTACGGCTTCAGTATGAAGACCAGGCTGCTCATCTCGGCTGAAGCACTGAAGCAGTAATCCCGTCGGACCACTGCGCTCTCTGCGTGAGGTAGCACCGTCCTAACAAAATACCCCCATGGAGAACAACCATGTCGAACACCCAGAAGCTTATCGCCGTCGTGGGCGCAACCGGCCAGCAAGGTGGCGCCGTTGTGCGCGCGCTGCAGGCGAGCGGTCAATTCAAAGTGCGCGCGTTGACGCGCAATCCGGGCAAGCATCCGAAGTTGGGCGACGAAGTCGTTCTGGCGGATTTCAATCGCCCGGAAACACTTAAAGCCGCATTTGCCGGAGTACACGGCGTTTTCCTGGTGACCAATTCCTGGGAAGCACAAGATGACGAGCCCAGACAGGCGCTCGCGGCCGTCAACGCGGCGAAAGACGCCGACGTACAGCACTTCATCTGGTCGACGCTTCCCAACGTGGAGACGATCAGCGGCGGCACGATCGATGTCCCGCACTTCACGGCCAAGGCGAAAGTCGAACCCATTGTGAGTGAAGCCGGATTTCCGTACCACACGTTCGTGATCGCGCCGTTCTATTACCAGAACCTGATCGGCCTGATGGCTCCGCAGAAACAACCGGATGGCGCCGTGGGTTGGGCGCTGCCGCTTGATCCGGAGCGCCGCGTCATCCATATGGGCGACATCACGGAACTCGGTCGCCTCGTGGCCGGCGCGTTCGCGCAGCCGGAACTCGTGGGGCGCGGCGAACATTTGGCGCTGGTCGGCGATTTCCTGAGCTTCAACGAGATCATCGCCAGCCTGAATCAACAAGGAAACACGCTCTCGTTCAAACAAGTCCCGCGCGAGGTTTTTGCCGGCTGGTTTCCGCACGCCGACGGTATCGCGGCGATGCTCGCCTACTTCGAAGCGCACACATATCTTGGCTCGGATTCGCGCGACGCGATCGCGCTCGCCAACAAAGTCGCCGGGCAGCAGCCGACGAAGTTTGCCGCATGGGCCAAGGCGAACTTCGCGATCCCGGCAGCCACCTGAACGAAGTGCACTGATCAAACCACGAACGAGCTAATACCCATGAGCCGAATTCCTACCCACACAGTCGAGAGCGCGCCCGATGCGTCGCGCCCGCTTCTGCAAAAGATTGCCCAGTCTGCGCCAACGGGACGTCCCCTGAACCTGCACGCCCAGATGGCGCATTCTCCGGCGGTGCTGGCGGCGTACGCATCGCTGCGCGCCGTGACCGCCGAGCACGGCACCCTGGATCCGAAGGTGAGCTGGGCGCTCAATCTCGCCACTGCGGCCACGGTCGGGAACGACTACATGATTGGTATCGCCAGTCGATTCGTCGGCATGAACGGTTGGACCGAAGCACAGATCACCGCCCTGCGGACAGGCACAACGACGGGCGACGCCAGGATCGACGCGCTGACCCGCGTGGTCAGGGAAGCGACTGCAAATTCGGGAAACGTTACAGACGCCACGTGGAAGGCCGCCCAACAAGTGGGCTGGAGCGACGAGCACATGACTGAGGCATTCGCGTTCCTTGGGCTGACGATGTTCACGGGATACTTCCTCAACTACGCGCAAACTGATACGGATATCTGACCAGGCACGTCATCGATGGCAAGCAAAATACCCGCAGAGCGCCCCATGAATACCGTCATCCAGACTCCGCTCAAGCCCGTCGTCGGCGTCGGCCGTAACGTAATCTTCCGCACGCGCGGCCACGCGCACGGGCCTGTCGTCCGCATGGTCAGCCCCTCCGACGTCGGCAAGATGATTAAGCCGTTCGTATTTCTCGATCTCGTCGATACGCAAGAGCCGATTGGTCAACAGGGTTTCGGCTGGCATCCGCATTCGGGCATCGCCACGTTGACCTTGGCGATAGAAGGGCAAGGTCGCTATGTCGAATCCATCGGCAGCGACGGAACGATGGTGGCGGGCGACATCGAATGGATGAGCGCCGGTCGTGGCGTCTGGCATTCTGGCTTCGCCGTGCCCCCGATCAAGGCCTTTCAGCTATGGGTCGCCCTGCCGCCAGAGCGCGAACTGGCTCCTGCGTTCAGCCAGCATCTTTCCGTTGACAACATCCCGTCTGACGGCCCGGCGCGCGTGCTGCTGGGCCGTAGCGGCGAGGCGGTCAGCCCGATTGATGCACCTCCGGGCGTCAACTATTTCGTTGTGCAGCTCAAGGCCGGCCAGCGCTGGACTTACCAGCCGCCCCGGGGCTACCGGGCCGGCTGGATTGCGGTGATGGACGGTAGCCTTTGCACGCCAGATCCTGCAGATAAAGGTGAGCTGGCCGTATTCGACCAGTCCGATGCGGCGATCGAGTTCGAAGCGGTGACCGATGCGCGCTTCGTGCTCGGTACGGCAATCCCGCATCCACACGATCACCACCTTGGCTACTACTCAGTGCACACCAGCCTCGCAGCGCTGATCGAGGGCGAGCGCGAAATCGCGCGCATCGGTCGCGAGTTGCGCGCCAAGGGCGTGGTGAGTTGATTCCGTGCAAATCAGCAGGCAGAGCACTCGCCGTCCGATGTGGATGCGCGTATGGCCGCTATACCTCGAGGATTGCGGTAGGGATGCCCATTACTGAGCACCCCCCCGCACAGATCCCGGCGTGCCCAATTCGGGCACCGGGCTCCTACCTCGGGTGTTTGACGGCGAAGCGCCGATCAGGCCACGGATGAAGGATTCGAGGGGGCGGAAGCCAGGCATTGGCGATTCGTCTCATTCGCTCCCACGTCATGGCGTCCTTCTGACTGCGCCGCCTGAGCGTGCGCCGCCATAGATCGGTGACGTAATGTCGGAATGCGACGAGTGCCCGCGCGTTGGTAGGCACCGCGTGATACGCGAAGTATCCGCGAACCACCTGCCTGAGCCATTGCCCTTGCACTGGAATCGGTTCGTGCATGCGCTTCCGTAGCGCTTCCTTGATCTGCCTGAGTCTCGCCCGCATGCGATCCCCTCGGGTCTTCCGCTGTAACTGGAAAGCCCCGCGACGAGACCTGCCGCAGATAAAGATGAAACCCAGAAAGGTGAAGGTCTCCGGTCGGCCAAGACCCCTGCTCTGGCGGTTGACCGCTGCATAGCGGCCGAACTCCAGCAGCCTCGTCTTGTCCGGATGTAGCTCAAGCGAGAACTCTTCCAGCCTCGATCGCATCGCGTCCCAGGGAGGTGTCAGGAATTTTGTGTGCTGAGGTCGGTTAAAAATCTCAGCTGATGGCGGCGGTGAACTGCTCGCCGAACAGAATGGCGAACTGATTGACTGCTTGCCGCCAGGTAATAGGTGGCATCTTCCAATCCTTTTCGATGTTGCGCAAGGCCAGGTACAGCAGTTTGCTGGCGGCTTCGTCGCTGGGGAAGTGACCGCGGTTCTTGACGATCTTTCGCAGCTGCATATGCATGCTCTCGATCGCGTTGGTCGTGTATATGATCTTGCGTACTTCCGGCGGATAGGCGAAGAACGGGATGACTTGCTCCCATTGGCGCTGCCACATCGCGGCCACGGTGGGGAATTTGCGCCCCCACTCGCCTTGAGAGAAGGCTTGCAGGGCGACTGCCGCCGCTTCGGCCGTGGCAGCCTGATAGATCGGCTTGAGCGCGGTTGCCAGCGGCTTACGGTCCTTCCAGCTCGCCAGATTCAGCGAATTGCGGATCAGGTGCACGATGCACGTCTGGATCTGCGCGGCTGGATACACCGCTTCGATCGCCTCGGGGAAACCGCGCAAGCCATCGACGACGGCGATCAGGATGTCGTGCAAGCCACGGTTCTTCAGTTCGTTGAAGACCTTCAGCCAGAACTTGACTCCCTCGGTTTGCTCGATCCACAAACCCAGCACTTCCTTGCGGCCGTCGGCGCGAATGCCCAGCGCCAGATACACCGCCTTGTTCCTGACCGTGCCTTCGTCGCGGATCTTCAGCCGAAGTGCGTCGAAATACACGATCGGATACATTGCCTCAAGCGGGCGTTGCTGCCACTGTTCGACCTCGGCCAGCACCTCATCGGTGACAGTCGAAATCAGATCGGGCGACACCTGCAGGCCATACAGTTCCAGCAAATGGCCCTGGATCTCGCGCACGCTCATGCCGCGCGCGTACATGCTGATGACGTGATCGTCGAAACCCGGCAGCCGGCGCTGATATTTGCCCACCAGTTGCGGCTCGAATGTCGCCTGCCGGTCACGCGGAATGTCCAGATTCAGTTCGCCGTTGGGCGTGATGACCGTCTTGCGGCTCGTGCCGTTGCGGTGGTTGCCGGCCTTGCCTTGCTCCGCCTCGTTCTCCAGGTGATGCGTTAGCTCCGCCGCCAGCATGCGCTCAGCCAGTTGCTTCTTCAGTTGCCCGGCCAGGCCCGATTCGCCGAGAACCGACTCCGCATCCTTGTTCTGAATCTGCGCCAGCAGTTGATCGATCAGTTCATCGGGGAACAGCTTCGGCGCCTTCGGGTTCTTGATCTTCTTAGTCACAGTTGCTTCGGTCATAGGACGTTGTTTCCGTTATCGTCTCATGACCTCGGCACACTAAAATTCTGACAGGCTCCGGATAGCGGAGTGTCCGCTTCGCCCATTAAGCTACTGATTGATCAATCCCCCTTGACACCGCTCGACGCAAGACTTCGCCTGAAGATGCTGTATCGTGAACGCCTCCGTCTTTGCACAGAGCCCACGATCTCCATAGAGATGGCTTAGATGACCCCACTCCACCGCAATCCAGCTTTCTACCAGCTTCTTACCGATAGTTATGCCCGGCTGCTTGGTCTCCCCCTAGTGCCGCAGGCCATGCCCGTGGTCGAAGCTACCGAATGGCTCTATGAGAGTGCACCGTTCGCAGTACTTGCGCACAACACCGATCCCGATCCGCTCTTTATTTATGGCAATAAGGCCGCGCAACGCCGCTTTGAATATAGCTGGGATGAAATCACCCGACTGCCGTCCCGGCTCTCAGCTGAAGCCCCGAATCGCGAGGAGCGACGGCAGTTCCCCGCACGCGTACAGCGGCTCGGCTATGAGGCGGGCTACAAGGGCGTGCGTGTCACCAAGTCAGGCCAGCGCTTCATAATCGAAGAAGCAACACTGTGGCAACTTCTCGACGCGGAAGGCAAATTGCACGGCCAAGCAGTTGTCATCCCGCGCACGCGCGACATTTGATCACGCATACGGGGCTGAACCACGGTGAGCGCTTATGCTCTGCAGCGCATAAGCCCTTAGCTTGGTCCACCCCGGGGCACGCATGAGCCGTGACATGAAACGCCCGGCGAGGTATCAGGGAAGACGACCGGGCCCGCCGTTCACGTCATGGAGCCGTGGATGGGCGACGCACACCGGCCCTGCCCGGCGCCGGCCGAACGCCCCGGCGCGGAATCACGCGACGCCGCGCACCTTGCTGGCTTCCGCGCGGGGCGTTGGCGGCCTGAAGCGCATCGCCCCGTTGATCTGGCGATCAGATGGGTCAAATCCGATCCGGGGCGATTTCAGCCGCGTGTCATACAACATTCAGACTGGCACTATCTCGACGGTGGATGCGATGTCCGTTTGACGGCTCGATTGGAAGCTACCCTATTCTGACCTCAGGCGAGCCTGCCGGAGTCGCCTGGATCAGGCTCATGCGCGCGTTCCCGAAAATTCCCTGCGTTAAATAGTCTCACCATCGCCAAGAACTCCAAGACATATCGGTCCGCCCCTCCCGGTCGCGGAACTGCCTTCAGTCCGTCGATGCCACCTGGGCCGAGACCTTGCCGGGCAACTGTGGCGGGATGCGCGCGATGCCCCACGCGGTGAGCAGCGCGTCAAAGGACGGCGTGCCAACCTCCCTGACCGCAGGCAGCCGGTGACCGGTCAGCCGGTACTGAACGCGCTCGTTCGCACGCGCGCCGGGACGCCTGATCCGCTCGAACACGCCGTGCCGCACACCGTACTGGATCGCGTCTGACGCGTCGCGCGAATTCATGACGCCCGCAGCGACAATGCGTGCGACGGTGACCGGCTGGGACTGTTCACGCAGATACGCGATCAGCTGTTCTGCATGGCGGTGGTTTTTCATCTGTCGTTGGTTCCTGCCTGCTTGTGTTGCTCAGGGCGGTTAGTCAAGCTCGAACAGCTGCCGGTCCGCCGGACGCCCCAGCGCATCGTCCATCATCTGGCGAAAGTCCGCCTCGTCCCATTCGCCGCGATCGACACGGCGCAGCACCGCTTCGCCGACGAGCATCACCTTGCGGTCCCGGTCTGCCTTGCTCTGCTTGTGGGCTTGCCGCCGCACCTTGTCCGCCGCATTGCGACTTTCCTTCAGTTCCTTGAGTCGCTGATCGGTCGCAGTCAGACGGTTTTTCAGTATGGTCATCAGGTTCTCCGGTCATGAGGCCGCTGGCACACCGGATCCGGTCTGCGATGGCCAACCCTCCCTGTTCGCTACGTGCGTCCGGGGAAATGATAACAAGGTCATCCGTCATGGTGCGCCGATTCATCCGGCATAAAACGAGGCGGCAGCGACGCGTTCCAGATCGAAAGGCCGCTGACGCCTAGTCACGCGCTTCTTGCCCGCACTTTCCGCTTCCGCAAAGCCGATCTGTCTCTTCATCGTCGTGGAGCGGTCCCGTGAACTTCCTTCAACAACGTCCTCGGCCGTGCATTCGATGACCGCCGAGCCTCATAAATCAGTGTTTCCCTAGTGCGGCTATCGTACGTACCCTGACCGGGTGCGCCGGGCTACCCAGCGGGTAATCGCCAGCGTGAGCAGCACGAAAATCACGGTGCCCCGGAACGGCCTGGGAGATCACGAGCGGCGTCTAAACCATCCCGTGAGCGACATGCGGTCGCGCGTCGCGGGCAGTACTTCGTGCAGCATGTCGGCGGATAGAAACACTGCGAGCCGGCTGCCGACTGGCGAGATGTCCTGCGTGCTCAAGCCCTCAGGATGTAGCCGCAATGCACCGCCGTGCTCGGGCAGCCAGTCCGCATTCAGATAGACGATGACGGACACCGTGCGGCTATCGTCATCGAGAAATTGATCGCGGTGTCGCTGATACGAAGCGCCCGGGGCGTAGCATGCGAAGTGGCTTTCGTATTCTTCGAGTCCCAGAAAGAGCCCGCGATTCAACGCAATACGCAGCATTTCCATGATCGCGAGATACCGGTCTCGGGCTTCGGACTGGCCCGCCTCCAGCCACTGAATCCGGTCGCCGCGCACATCGGGCTGAAGAGAACGTGCCGCGCCCTGGCCGACAAGCGCCAATGTGAGCGTCCCGGCCGTCGCAAGCGCTGCACATTCCAACGCCAGCGCGAGCGTCAAATCCGGCGGAAAAAAATTGTCCTGTTCCGACCAGCCATGGTCATGAATGGCATTCACGATACGTCGATGCTGTTCATCTCCGGGTGCATCGAAACGCGCCGGCGAGTGTGATCGGGTCACTGCTTGTTCCTTCGAACGAAGGTGCTGGGTGGAAATTCGAACGGCCGTCAGAGGCGGGTATCGGCAAGGGGGCTTGATCTGAGCCTAAGATAGTAGCACCGACTTCTTTCGGGTCCTGTGGCCAGCTCGGAGCGCGCCTTGCTTGTCCCCTCGAAGTTCCTTGAGTCTTGCAAGGTTGTAGTGTGCGTCCGCGTAATCCGGCTCAATCGCGAGGCACTTGCCGTAGCCATTCAGCGCATCGTCGGCGCGGTCTAGCTCCTCCAGGGCAACGGCGCGGTTGAAGTGAAGCTGGCAGTCGTCCGGGAAGTATTCCAAAGCCCTGTCAAACACAGCCAGCGCTTCTTCGCAGCGCCCCTCTTCACACAGGAGAACGGCCAGGTTATCGGTGACGTTGCTCCGGTTCAAAACTGCGGGAGTTCCTTGGGCGGAACCGACTGGATAGGGGTATCGCCCAATGCGTATCAGCGCACAGAAAATCATTGGCAAATGGGTATTGTTGATCCACGGCATGGGGGAAGTTTTTGCCGTGGCCTGAACCGGGCGCGCTACCGCTCGTATAGATTGCAGCGCGCAATCGGACAGACGACCAATAATCACACGCCCGCTTTGACCGGCACGACAAAAATGAAACGGGGACCAAATCATGAAACATGAAACCCTCAAGGGCATCGCGCAGTTGCAGTCACGGCAGCGTGAGCGGCTGGCTGAAGACGCCACGCGCACCCTGCATGACAGGAACCTGACGCTCTCACAGCGCGAGCTGCTGGGTCGCATGCGCCTCGCGCTGATCGACATCGACGGAGGGACGGTGTTCGGACAGGATCAGGAGAACTACGTGTCGCGTTACGTGTACAACGCGGTTCAACAGGTGCTTAACGATATCCGGCTCGTGCTGCTCGAATACGGCTGTCCGCCGGAAGCTACAGTGACCGACTGGCTGCGCGAGCGGCTTGAGGCTACCAAATGAAAACCGACAGGTACAGCTTGGCGATTCTGTCGGTGCCAACCTGCGCGCGAAAATGCGCGTCGAGGTGCATTACCGAAGCGAACCGGTACGGCGCGAGCATCGGGCGCTGCGCAAGGTGTGTGACCGCGCACTGCTCCCGAAAAAGCTCACCTTATGGCCCGTAGAAACCGCTGGCGGGTCCGGGACACCCGGTCGGTATCACCCGAGCCCCGCGAGCGGTTTGCAGGCGTCTACCGGATGGCGGGAAGCGGCATTCGCGGCTCGGACCTTCCCGCCCATTACCAGCGACGACAACATCGTCGGATGGCTCCCCGCGCGGCATGCCCACTTCTGAGTTTTTTATCGGATTTGCGCCGCCATCCGCCGGTCACGACAGGCAACAAGCGGCCACTTCTAGGCCGTGCGTGCCTATTTTGTGTGGTTGGTATGATCTTCGAACGCGGAGACAATGCCCTCAATCATTGCCGCGATGCGCGCGGTATGCCGAAGGTCTTGATGCGTGACGAGCCAGATTTCGTAGACCGCCCCCCGTGCGGGTTCCGGCCATATCTGCACGAGGCCGTCGTGTTCAGCCAGATGTATCGGAAGCTCACCGATGCCGATGCCGGCCTTTACCGCGGTACGCAGCATGAGGCTGGAATTGAAGGTCGATACGATGCGCCCCGCGTGTGTCGGTTCGCCAGCCAGAGCCGGTGATCGATTACCGGTCCAGTTTCCCTGATAGACGACAAGATCGTGGCCCGCGAATGCGGAGCCAGCGGCGGGCTTGCCGTGCTGCTCGAGATAGGCATTCGATGCAAAGAGCGCCATGGGCCAGCGAGCAAGGCGCCGCGCGATCAGATCGGGATTGTCCGGCCTGACTGACCGAACCGCGATATCCGCTTCACGCTTTGCCAGATTTAGCATGCGCGTCGACGTGTCCAGCAGGACGCGCACTTCGGGATGCGCAGCATGCAGGCGTTCGATGGCGGGAAGCAGGAATTCGAGCGCGATCGAGTCGGTGCTGGTGACTCTTACGTCCCCCGCCAGCCGTGTATCCGTACCTTGAGTTTGTCTGACGAGTTCGTGCGCGGAGTGTTCCATTTTCTCCGCTGATCTCAGCGCGGTTTCGCCTGCGGCGGTCAACGCGTAACCCTCAGAGGTGCGCAGGAAGAGCGTTGCGCGCAGGGCGTGCTCTAGTGCCGCAATCCGTCTGCCGACCGTCGCCTGATCGAGATTGAGCGTCCTGGCCGCTCCACGGAGCGTTTTTTCGCGCTCCACCGCGAGAAACACTCGCGCGTCGTCCCAGTTCATCGTGCCGCCCTCCTGATGCAAATTTGCATCGGACCACGTGAATAATGCCGCGCAGATTCATCAATGTCGACTCCTATACTGAGCGCAAGAGTTCCTCGTTCAGTGATCCGACCGGATCAATCGAGCCTCATCAATCGAAGGAGTGTATCCATGTCTGCTTCAACTTATCGTGTGCCGTCGTCCATGGTGGCCATTGAGATCAAACAGCCCGGCGGTCCTGAGGTCCTGGTGCCGACTACGCGCCCTGTGCCGATGCCGGCCGCCGATCAGGTTCTGATCCGCATCCACGCGGCTGCCGTGAACGGTCCAGACGTTTTCCAGCGTAAAGGGCTATATGATCCGCCCCCCGGCGCTTCGGACATTCCAGGGCTGGAAGTGGCAGGTCAAGTGGTTGCCGTCGGCTCCGACGTGTCGCAATTCCGGATCGGCGAACTGGTGTGTGCATTGATTCCCGGCGGTGGTTATGCAGAATATGCCGTCGCGTACGCCTGCAACACGATGCATATCCCCAAAGGCCTGACGTTGGTGGAAGCGGGGGCCATGCCCGAAACGTTTATGACGGTATGGCTGAACCTGTTCCAGCGCGGCAAGCTGGTTGCCGGCGAATCAGTGTTGATCCATGGTGGCGCGTCAGGTATCGGTACCACGGCGACCATGCTGGCGAAGGCATTCGGTGCTGCGAAAATCATCACGACAGTTGGCTCGCAGACGCATCGGGAGGCCAGCCTGGCGCTAGGCGCAGATCTCGCGATAGATTACCGCGAGGAAGATTTCGTCGTCGAAGCGAAGCGGTTTACCGATGGAAGAGGCGTCGACGTGATCCTCGACATCATTGCCGGCGACTATGTAGCCAGAAACTATGACGCCGCAGCCGTGGACGGACGGATCCTCCAGGTGGGCGTGATCAAGGGGCCGGCGAAGGATCTCAACATCTTGCCGATGTTGACGAAACGTTTAACGCATATGGGCTCAACATTGCGATCGCGCACATCCGCGGACAAGGCGACGATCATCAATGAACTTGAGCGGCAGGTGTGGCCGCACATCGAGAGCGGCAAGATCAAGCCGGTTGTCTACAAGACCTTTGCGCTTGCCGACGCTCGCGGCGCTCACGAACTGATCGATTCCGGCACACACTTTGGAAAGATTGTCCTTACGACAGGTGCCGATCTCATTGACTGAAACCTGGCTTGCCGCCAACGCGGCAGGCCTCTTGCCGGTTTCGTAATGGACGTGAAGAAAGAGCGTTACTTTTTCAAGGTCATGGACTGGCTCACGATCTGCTCGACGATCGGCCGAAATCGGTTCGGAAGCGGACGGAGGTAGATCGCGCCTGAATGACTCAGACGGGCCGTGTGCGGGAGTTCAGTTCCCGGGTTCTGCCGTCTCCTTCCATTCGATAATCGCTGTCGGTCGTAGAAAGCGAGTTTGCGAGAAGTCGATAATCGCTCGTCCGCACATCCTCCAGCCCTTGGCGTGGATCGATCCATCCGATATCCGGCGGCAGGGGCGGCGGCACAAGCCGTGCCATTGCCGCCGCGCAAGCCGGGAACAAGCGAATAGCGCAGAATAGGATCGTGAGCACCTTCAAACGCGCGTGAGAGGAAGTGGCGCCCGACTTCGGTCACTAGGGCTAGGCGTTAGCGAGACAACTTTGCTGCAGAGAGACCAATGAAGAAAGGAAAGACAAAACTTACCCGCCATGATGCAGAGCGCCTTTTCGAGGGTCTGCCCGACGGGAAGGTGAGAGTATCGAGCCGGCCCGAGAACCCATTCGAAGCAGGGGTATTCGACGTGGTCGAGCGCGTCGACGACGAAACCAAACTCTGGAAAGACAACCTCATTACTCTTCCGATGGCGATCGAGTTGCCGGCCGGCTACGAGTCGGTCTCTCGCATGCGCGAGGCGATGGCGCGGGCATGGCGCGTGAAGTGGGTGAGGGAGGGTAAAAACGAGGTTGTCGCGGAGTTTCCTGAAGGATGGACCGCCGTTCGCCCTGAAAGCGGCCCCATAGAGTTGCGAGATCCGTCCGGCGTGGTCCGCGCCTTATACGGGTGGGCCAAGGATGCTGAACTCAGGATTCTGCCACGGTATCTTGTTGAGTCACAGGCGAACAGTTCAAGCGGACTAGGCAGCTTGCTTGTCCGTGATCGCGGGAACGGTCAAATTCTTGAGAGGTCGTCGACCTGGTCTGCTCAAACTGGTACCAACCATCCAGATTGGACCAGGCTGTCAGCGTGGCTCAGCTTACGCTATCCACAACATCACGACCCGCTGAGGTACTGGGAAGATTGCGAGGAAAACATCCAAAACTGAGCTGCTTCTGGGGCGCTGTTCTCGGGCAAACCGCTACACCCAGCTTGACAGAGGCGAAAGGAGGGCTGACCGCTTGATTGGGCTTCCGAGTTCGGCCAATTTCTGCCATTCGCATAATCACTGAGAGCGGCGATCAATCAAGGTCTGCGTGGGACAGGGTTCGGCCATCAGCGCTCATTCACGGAACCCCGAAGGGCACTACACTCTGTTCGATCCCACGCCGCATTGCCTGCCGTGAGGAATCGCCTGACGTAGGCTTCCATTGTCCATTGTGTAGTATCTCCCTCGATATGGCGCCGCGGACGTCGCTGCAGGCTGGTCTCGAACACGATTACGTATTTGGGGAATGTATGAAGACACCGAAGTCGGGTTCCGCTGCCGCTCCGTTCGACGTTCCGACCGTTGATCACTTTCGCTTCCATCGGCCTCATGCGCACCTTGCCACGGCGTTCGGCAATAACAGCTTCGCGCTCAAGGCCGAAGCGTTCGCGCGTTTTTTTGGCACGCCCCTTTTTTTAGGGGCACAGACGGTAATCGTCGCCATCTGGATTGGGGTGAACGCCCTCGGTTTCACGAAGTTCGACGTTTACCCATTTATTCTCCTTAATCTGGCATTCAGTCTCCAGGCAGCCTATGCCGCGCCGCTTATCTTGCTTGCCCAGACGCGACAGGCAGCGCGAGACAACGCACACGCCGACGCTGACGCGCAACACAGGGAGGCTCTTGCAGTCGCTAACGAGCAGCGGCAGGCAATTGCCGCGCAAAACGCGGCACAACTGCTGGAGTTGCTGCAGAGGAACACGGAACTGACCGAACTTACCCAAAAATTAATTGAGCGTGTCGAAACGCTGACCACCGAGTTGCATGAGAAGCTCGTGCAAAAAGACTCAAAATCATAAATACGGCTCCCTGACCATCCGGGTCGTAGTTAATGTTGGCATTGGTGAGATACCCCTCCACTAGAGGGGTATCTAGAGGCGAGTGAGCGTTCGATCGCGGTGGCGAGAGGCGCTCCGCGTCCTCCTGAGACGTTCGACATCCGTCCCAGTGCGGCCACGAGGCGTCATTCGCCCGTCCTGCGGCTCGGACGCTCAGACGTCGGTGCCACTCAACAAACGGCCATTCGGCTGGTGAAGACAAACGGTGCTTCGGCTGGTTCAACCGGTTTCGACGGCTCGCGCGCGACTATGAACGGCTCCCTGAATGTCTGGTCGGTTTGCGGCCTTTCCCGAAAGCGATAGAGGTCATCGAGGCGCGCAATGTGGCTCTCGCTGAAAGACCCTGAGGGCCCACCCGCACTGGATGTGATCCACATGTTCGCCCGGAGCGCGCTGACCACCTTCGGGACAACCTGCGTCATTCCTCAGGACGTGGGTTCTGCGGTCCCAATCATGGGACTTGCCTCCTTTCCAGATATTGCTCGACGAAACTGAGGATTGCCTTGGACTGGTAACCCCTCGCTAGCCGGCAAAGGTGGTCGGCGAAAAGACGATAGCGCTCGTCAAGCTCGGTAAGGTGCGTGGCCTGTTGCACGATGGCACGCACGTCGCCCAGTCGCGCCAGGTAGTGCAGCGCTTCGATTTCCCCCGGCGGCGGCACAATCAAGGTCTCCATGGAGGGATCGGCGGCGCGTACAGCCGTTCGGCCCGCTCCGGCGGCTTGCGTCTCCGGAACTTCGTCGCTCCACTCGATATTCAGGAGGGCCGCGATCTGCGACAACAGCCCACTGAAGTCAACCGGTTTTGACAGAAAGGCGTCTGCACCAGCCGCCAGGCTTTTCGCCGCATCACTCCCCGAGGCGCCGGCGGAAACCGCAATGATGGGCAGATCCCCGAACTCCGGCATTTCGCGCAGGCGCCGCGTGGCTTCGAGCCCGTCCATCCCGGGCATGACGACATCCATCAGAATAAGCGCCGGCCGTAGCGCCTTGGCTTTCTCCAATGCTTCCAGTCCGTTGACGGCCTCCACCACGTCGAATCCGAGCTGGCCGAGCATATCGACCGCCACAGCACGGTTTGCCGCTACGTCATCCACGACGAGAATGGTCTTGCGCGGCCCCTTATAGCCGCTTACCGCCCATTCGAGCGGGACGACAGCTGCCTGAGGCGCCACCACCGGGACGTTTAGCTCGAACGAGAAGGCGCTGCCAGCACCGCGGCGGCTGTCGACGTGGATCTCGCCACCCATCAAGCGCACAAGCTGCCGGCTGATGGCCAAGCCCAGCCCCGTGCCTCCAACCCGGTGCTGAGCATCGCTCACCTGCTCGAAAGGCCGGAAGATTGCCTCCAGACGCGCTTCGTCTATGCCAATGCCGGTGTCCTGCACTTCGAAACGCAGCCGCACGGGCGGCAGGCAACCGACGCGCAGGCGCACGCTGCCCTTTTCGGTAAATTTGATTGCGTTGGAGAGCAGGTTGAGCAGCACCTGGCGCAGCCGTTTTTCGTCGACCCGCACGCCCGCGGGCAGATCGGGTGACATCTCGCACGCGAAGGCCAAGCCCTTTTCCGTTGCCTTCACCCGAATCGTCTCGGCGATGAAGTAGATGAACCGCTCAAGCGGAATGTCGGATAGGTTGAGCTCTGCCCTTCCGGCCTCGATTTTGGCCATATCCAGGATGTCGTTGATGATCGCAAGCAGATGTTCGCCGCTGCGCTGGATCACCGTGATCCCGTCGACCTGGCTTTGATTGAGGCTCTTATCGCGCTTCAGGATCTGCGCGTACCCTAGAATCCCGTTCAACGGCGTGCGCAGCTCGTGGCTCATGTGCGCAAGAAAGTCGCTCTTGGCCTGGTTGGCCGCATCGGCGTGTTCCTTGGCGACGGCCAGTTCAGCCGTTCGCTCGCGGATCATATCTTCGAGGTGCTCGCGATAGCGCCGCAGTTCCTCTTCGGCACGCTTCTGCTCTGTGATGTCGCGTGAGATGCCGAGCAGGAACTGCGGCTCGCCGCGCACGTCGACGATCGGGATCTTCATTGTGTGCACCAGGCGCGGCCCGTGACGTGTGTGAACCGGCTCCTCCGGGACGTCGACCAGCTGCTGCGACTCCAGCACGTCACGATCCTTCAGCGCGAAGAAATCTGCCTCCTGCGCCGGAAACAGGTCGTGGACGGATTTGCCGATGAGTTCCTCGCGCCGGTAGCCGAGCAGTTGCTCTCCCGCCTTGTTAAAACGCACGAAGCGCAGCGTCGCCGCATCCTTGACGAAGATCATGTCGGGGATGTTCTCGATGATGCTGTCCAGGAAGTGCTCGCTCGCTCGCGCAGCCTCTTCGGCGTGCTGTCGTTCGACGATCTCCGCCGTCTGGCCCGCAAGCGCCGTGCTGAGTTCGGCCGTGCGCTGTGTAACGCGCGCCTCGAGTTCGGCGTTGAGCTCCTTCAGCGCATCCTCGGCCTGCCTGCGCTGGCGCCGGTCTTCGAGGAACTGCTCGACTGCGCGCGCCATATCGGCAATCTCATCGCCGCCGTGAACGGGGACGCCGGCTTGCACGCTGTCGACATCACCGTGCCGCAGGAAGTGGCTGACTCGGCGCAGCCGTGCCACGACGTGGCGACCGAGGAATGCGCGGGCGATCAGCCAGGCAAGCAGCAGGCTCACCGCAACTTCGCCGACGACCCACCTGCGCGTGCGGCCCAGGTCTTCGGCCAGATCCTGAACCGCTTTGCGGTAGTCGCGCGTGAAATAATCCGACTGCTGGCGCGCTGCAGCGGCCAGAGCGTCGGCCTGGCGGCGCAGATCGTCGTCCAGGCTGGCCAATGACACGCCGGGCCGCGGCGCGGACGCCGGCCCGGCTCCGGCGCCCAGCGCGGTCTCGCGCACCTGCGCCTCGATGTTGACCGTGTTGCGGAAGCGCTGGCTCGATCGATGCAGCGCCAGCGCGTCGACACCGAGGTTGTCGCTCGTGGTAGCGGAGGCCAGGCGGTCCACCAGGCGGTCGAAGGATGCCAGCTGTTCGATGACATGCCGATGCGTCCCGCGCACAGACTCCACCGTATCGTCACTGGATAACTGCAATGCCAGGCGTTCGATCATCAGAGTGCGCTGCGCCAGGTCTTGTGCATCCTCCTGCCGAGCCAGCCGCTCTTCGGCCAACTGGCGGATAGCGCGGGCCGAATCGGCCAACGAGTAGACGGTCGTGGCACCGACCGCGACCACCAGGGTGGCCAGGCACGAAACCACGAGCGTGAACTGCGCGGTGAGCGATCGTGGGAGCGGAAGTTTCACGGGCGTTGCCAGATGCGGCGATAGACGTCGCGATAGCCGTTGGCCGGGTCGTAGAGAAGACGATCGCCGCCGTCCGCAGCGATGTTGTCCGCCGTCACGAGATGCACCGGAAACACGTAACCCGTGACGCCTCCCCCGGCGAAGAGCCGGTTCATCTCGTCGACCAACTGCCAGCCATGCAGATTCAGGGGTTCGGCCACGGTGCCCGTCTGGAAGCTGCCCGTCCGGATACGCAGGAAGGCGGACTCGCTGCCGTCGCCAGCCGACAACATGGCCATGGCGGCGTTCGGCATTCCGGCCTGGGTCAGCACCGGGGCGGCGTAGTCGAAGTAGATGTCGTTGACGGCCAGCGCATACGTCCAGCGCTTGCCATACCGCGCGAGCAAGGCGCGTGTCGTGCCCGGCATCAGGTCCTGGCAGTGCGAGATCGCCACGTCGCGCACTTCGAGCAAGGTGCAGCCGCTGCACGCACGCACAACGGCAGCCATTTCATCTGCCTTGCCTTGCGCAATTCGGAAATTGGAGTCGGTGAAGATGACGACTTCCGCATGCCCGCCGGACTGCACGATGGCCGCCAGTGCGGTCACGCGCGCGACCTCGAGCGGATCCGTCGCCACGTTCATCGCCACGGGCGTGCCCGGCACCGGTCCGGCCTGGGCCGCGACATGCCAGCCGACGATCGGAATGCTCCGCTCGGCAAACGGCCGCAGCCCGGGCAGCAGGGCGAGTGCGTCGCCACCGACGATAATCAGACCGTCTGGACGACTTGCCAGCGCATTCGCAAGCATCTTCAGCCGCAGATCCGGGGTGCCGCCGGAGTCGAATATCTTTGCGCTCCAGCCGATGACCCTGGCCGCCTCCAGCACACCGTCGACTACGCCGACGATGCCGCCGTTGCGCAAATCCTCGGCGACGATGGCGACGCGTTTCCGAGGTTGGGCGCGCGGCCCGTTGCCCGGCCCGTTCCAGGGTGCGGCGGGTTGCGCCGCGACATCGACGACGCGCTTCGCTCCGGCCAGGTAGTCCTTCGCGGCGACCGTGGTCCCGGGCGCGGGGGCAATCGGCATACCCTGCGCCGCAGCAACCGACAGCATACACGCGCATTCCAATGCCACCAGCAAGCCCCTCATGCTGTTCCCCAAGGGCCTCGTCGCAGTTGATTGACCGCCATTGACGACGTACCCAAATGCCGCGCGCAGGGTGACCCTGCGAATAAGATAGTACACCCCGATGGCCGCGTGTCATCGGACATGCGCGCTGCCGCCTCGCGCGAGCAGAGCGATGACCGTTCGCCAGTTCGATTAACGCAACTGGAGCGACCGGCCTGTGACTTGGTGACGCATCACTTGCGCGGCACGGCTCGGGGCAGCCTTGGCTAGCGATCCGCAACCGTCGTTGAAGGTCGAGAACGTGCCGGCAGCGGCGCAGGCACGAATGACCGTTGCGCCCAGTAAACGGCCCTTCGATCAGGGGTCCCCTCAGGATTCGGATTTTTAAGCACAAAAAAATGCGAATCCTGAGGGGACCCCTTATCCATTGCCTTGCGATTTCTCAGCACTTCCGGCAGCCAGCCCGTTTCTGCAATCCGAAGCTCGGCAGCCGCAGCGGCATCGCCCTTCTTCATCCTCGCAGTTCCGCCGCCGATTCCGGGGAAACCGCCTCGGTCACCACGTCGATGATCCTCGCCTTCGATACGATCTTCGCCTCCAAATTAATTGCTTGATGGTCGGCGCATGCGCACTTGGCGAGCCACCGGTTCCGGCATTGGATGCGTACACAACTAGCAGCGGCGCACGTACACCAAGGCGGCCTTGGCGACCACGGTGACGTTCCCAGAAACTAGCCGGGGCGCGGGAACGGGTCGATCTCTGCCGGGTGCGGTCGGGTCGACCGGGGACCGCCTCGTCGGCTCTGCATCGGGCCGGGTTCGGCCGAGGATTGCGGTAGGGATGCCCATTACTGAGCCCCCCGCACATAGATCCCGGCGTGCCCAATTCGGGCACCGTGCTCCTACCTCGGGTGTTTGACGGCGAAGCGCCGATCAGGCCACGGATGAAGGATTCGGGGGGCGGACGCCAGGCATTGGCGATTCGCCTCATTCGCTCCCACGTCATGGCGTCCTTCTGACTACGCCGCCGGAGCGTGCGCCGCCATAGATCGGTGACGTGATGTCGAAATGCGCCGAGTGCCCGCGAGTTGGTGGGCACCGCGTGCGCAAAGTATCCGCGAACCACCTGCCTGAGCCAATGCCCTTGCACTGGAATCGGTTCGTGCATGCGCTTCCGTAGCGCCTCCTTGATCCGCCTGAGTTTCGCCTGCATGCTATCCCCTCGAGTCTTCCGCTGTAACTGGAAAGCCCTGCGACGAGACCTGCCGCAGATAAAGATGAAACCAAGGTCTCCGGTCGGCCATGACCCCGGCTCTGGCGGTTGACCGCTGCAGAGGATCTCAAGAAACGGATTTTTTCGTAATGTAATGGACTCCACCCACCCCGGACGCTTCGGCATACTCGGTCGAGTCGGGTGACCAGCGGCGTCAAACCCGCCTGAGACGAGGAATCCATCATGAATTGCGTAGCTACCGTGATTGGCCCGGATATTTCGAGGAGCGTGTTCGTCGCCGTGGGACGCGACGATCAGAAGCAGGAGGCGTTCAGGAAGAAACTTTCCCGACGTCAGGTGTACTTGCATTTTTCGCAAGAGCGACGCTGGCTAAGGTCGGCATCGAGGCATGCGCTGGCGCGCATCATTGGGCCCGGGCGCTGTCAGACCAAGGGCATGATGCGCGCCTGATCGCCTGGCAGCACGTCAAGACGTATCTGAGCGGGAACAAGAATGACGCGAACGATGCGGCGGCCATTGCGGAAGCCCGCACGCGCGCGATGACGAAATACGTTCCAGTCAACACCGAAGCACAGCAGGACCTTCAGATAATGCATCGTTTCCGGCAAAGTCTGATCGAGCGCCGCACTGCCGTGATCAACCAGGCGCGAGGTCTTTGTCAAGGCCAGTGCCCGCCTAAACAATCGTGCCGAAAATAGCCGTCAGCCTACGCGTGAACGCGAGCGCCGCATGCGTGGCTTCCGCGATCCCAACCGTACGCAGGCGTTCCTGTCGAGCTTCGGTCCGATCCGCCAGTACTTCGCGCTCAAGCGACATTTGCTGCGCGCCTCACTGTATCAAAAACTGCTCGCAGCGCGCTTTGCCGCGTGGCATCGCTTCACTGATCTCACCCAAAATCCGTTCGCTTTCTGAGCAATGCGCGTTCTCTCCGCTATTGCGGCACTAACACCTCAACGTGACACCCATTAGCCGGCCCCCCTCCGTTCGACTCGAACGGAGGGGGGCCGGCTATATGATTATCGTGCGACACGAAGTCGCTTGTAGAAGTTGTTCCCACGGCAACGGAGGGTACCACCCGTGTCACCGGGTGAATCTAGGAGCCTGAATAAAGAGCGGTTCTGACAACGTAACGAAGCGCCGCAAGGTGCGGGGTATCAATCGCGAGAGGCGTACCCTTCTGGCAGCCACACGCCGGATGAGTGCCAGATAGTCGGTAGGGTGAAAACATTTGAATCTGCGATAAAGATCGTCATGTAGAACAAGCGGAAGTGGCTACCACGCTTGAACCAAAACGGTAACGGAGGCGGGAATAGCGTCTGATAATTGCGCTCTCGTGACCCATACGCCTCCCGGTCAATAGCAGGCACCTAACCCGACGTACTTTACAAGCGGAACGTGGAAACCCCGTATCGCTCCCTTCGGGGACAGCAGGCTGCAAGGTCTGCCCATGGTGGTGCGGGCATAGGAACGAGGACAAAGCGAACGCCGGCCTGTAATGGGACGGATAGGGGTTGCAACATCACCTCACGCGAAAGCGGGCAGACTTCCTCATGGTCTCTCTTCACCAGAGAGTTTCCAGAACCATCTTAACGGAGGGAAAGCAAATGAGCGCTGCAACACAGGCGCGTGCGCCTTCTGGCGTGACGTGGGACGGCATCAATTGGGCCAAGGTCCGACGGTACGTAAGAAGGCTGCAGACGCGTATGGTGAAGGCGTCACAGGCCGGCCGCCACAACAAGGCGAAAGCCTTGCAATGGTTGCTGACCCACTCGTTCAGCGGCAAGGCATTAGCCGTGAAGCGGGTGACTGAAAATCAAGGCAGGAACACCCCCGGTGTGGACAAGGTAACGTGGAAAACACCGGCGGCAAAGACCAACGCGATTGCGTCGTTGAAGAGGCGGGGCTACTCGCCCCTTCCGCTTCGGAGAGTGTTGATTCCGAAGAAAAACGGCAAGACGAGGCCGCTCGGCATACCCGTCATGAAGTGCAGAGCCATGCAAGCATTACATTTGCTGGCGCTGGAACCGATTGCGGAAACCACCGCCGATCTGAACTCCTATGGGTTCAGGCCGGAGCGCTCAACCGCTGATGCAGGAGAGCAATGCTTCACTTCTCTTGCGCAAAAGACGAGTGCGGAATGGGTGCTAGAGGCCGACATTCAAGGCTGTTTCGACCAAATCAGTCACGACTGGATGCTCGCCCATATCCCCACGGATAAGGCGATCCTCAAGAAGTGGCTCAAGGCGGGATTCGTGTACCAGAACGAACTCTTCCCGACTGAGGCAGGTGCCCCGCAAGGGGGAATTATCAGCCCTGTCTTGGCTAACATGACGTTGGACGGTCTCGAAGCCAGGCTGGCGGAGAAGTTTCCGAAGGCAAGGCGGGCAGGCTTAAAAATGAACATGGTGCGTTACGCGGACGACTTCATTATTACGGGCAATTCAAAAGAATGGCTGGAACAGGAGGTCAAGGCCGCAGTGGTTGAATTTCTGGCGGAACGCGGGTTAGTCCTATCGCCAGAGAAGACCAGAATAACGCATATCAGGGAGGGGTTTGACTTTCTCGGATGGAACATTCGCAAGTACAACGGCAAGCTGCTCATGAAGCCGTCCAAAGCGAACGTCAAAGCGCATCTTGACAAGATCCGTGAGGTCGTCAAGGCCAACAAGACGGCTAAACAGGCCCACCTGATAAGGCTGCTCAATCCGGTACTACGTGGATGGGCGAATTACCACAGGCATGTAGTCGCCAAGGAAACCTTCGCTCGGGTTGATGACGATGTCTGGTCGATGCTATGGCGATGGGCGGTAAGAAGGCATCCGAACAAGGGAGCCCGCTGGGTTAAGGAAAAATATTTCAAGACCCGAGGTGCCCGGAACTGGGTATTCATCGCCACAGAAAAACAAGAGGATGGAACGCAACGGGAGCTCACCCTGCTACAAGAATCTGATACGCCAATCCAGCGGCATATCAAGATCAGAGCCAACGCCAATCCGCACGACCCAGACTGGAAGCATTACTTCGAGTCCCGATGGGGCACGAAAATGCAGAACTCGTCAAAAGGCCGTGCGAAGCTGTACCGCGTCTGGCTCAGGCAGGACGGCCTGTGTCCTGACTGTCAGGAACCCATCACGACGGGCATCCCTTGGGGTGTTCGTTGTATCGTGAAAAGAACCGAAGGCGGATCGGACGCAGCGAGTAATCTTCAAGTACACCATCCCGATTGCCGTAGAAATCATTAGTCTGCCGAAAATACCGTTGTGAAACCGGGTGTCGCGAGATGCCTTTGCAGAGGCTTGAGCCGTGTGGATCGAAAGACCCATGCACGGTTCTGAGGGGGCTGGACGCGGGTAACCGCGCCCAGCTACCCGACAGCGCCAAAGGGACGATTTACCCAAAGTGACGGGAAGCGTGACACCGCCCGTCCATCGCCACGAACACCTGACTGTTCGTGGTGCCGACGCATGATCTGGCAGGCCACCCGTTTAATGCATATGCTGGCCACCGTTGATCGCGATATTGGAACCGGTCACGAAGCCTGCCTCGCGCGAGCAGAGGTACAGCACGAGCGCGGCGACTTCGTCGGGCTGTCCGAGCCGGCCAACCGGAATCTGCGGAATGATCTTCGTCTCGCGGATTTCCTCGGGCACCGCCATCACCATCCTGGTCGCGATATAGCCAGGCGAGATCGTGTTGACGGTGACGCCCTTCTTTGCCACTTCGAGCGCCAGCGATTTCGTGAAGCCATGCATGCCGGCCTTCGCCGCGGCGTAGTTGGTCTGACCGAACCCGCCCTTGGAGCCAATGATCGACGACACGTTGATGATGCGGCCCCAGCCACGCTCAACCATGCTGTCGCACACCGGCTTCGTCATGTTGAAAACCGAGTCGAGGTTGGTCCGGATTACCGCGTCCCAATTGACCTTGTCGAGCTTCCTGAAGCTGGCGTCGCGTGTAATGCCGGCGTTATTGATCAGGATGTCGATCGGTCCAACTTCAGCGCTGATTTGCGCCGCGCATCTTTCGCACGAGTCGTAGTCGGCGACGTCGACCGTGTATGCGAGGAATTGTCGTCCCTCGGCTTCCATCCGGGCGAGCCACTCGTTCGCACCGGTGTTGCCCGGCGAACAGGTAACCATGACCGCATAGCCAGCGTCATGAAGCCTGATGCTGATCGCCTCACCGAGTCCGCCCATTCCACCTGTCACCACCGCAATCTGTTTTGTCATCAACATCATCCTCACAAAAATCAGGCCGCATGCTGATTCGGAGCAGCGCTACCTTTATTCAAGAACCGTATGAACGGGAAATCAGATTCCGTCATCGAGAAGGAGTCCGTTCTGGAATACGGCTGCAGCAACGCGGGCATCGCTGCCCGCCTCTGTCTTACCGCTTCACACTCGCGACTGCGGACGCCTGCCCGTTGGCGCGCCGCGCGGCGCTCGATGCAGCGGCCGTGACCGCGTCAAGGTTGCTCCCGGCAACCTGCATGGCCTGTTGACCCGTTTTCTGCAGCGTGTCGTACCAGGTGCTGGTAGCGCTGATCGCGGATTTCCACGCAGCGATCGTCGCTTCGGAACCCGCTGGAGCACTCTTCGCCGCGTCCTCGACAAGCGTCTGCACACGAGCGTTATACAGCTCATACTGTGCCCGAGCGAGTTGTGTCACCTCAGCCTGCGTGGTCGAAGTGATGTCCAGCAACTGACGCCCGTATGCCTGCCATTTCTCCGCGAAAAGTCCTGTAACGCCGGCCTGCAACGCAAGCCACTGCAGCGGGTCGTTCGTGCCAGGCGCTTTTGTCGTGTTCTCCTGCGCCTCGGCCAGCGTGGATTTGATGGCCTGCAGGTTCAGCGCGACCAGCTTTTCGACACCTTCAAATGCCTTGCCGCTCAATCCGAAGAACGCGTCGAGATTGGCTTTCTGCGCGGCCGCGACCTGCTCGGGACTCAATAGGGGCATTGCTAAACTCCTCAAAAATTCGCTCTGGCGCACAATCCGCATTCAGTCGGGCGGCTTGCGGCCGGATCCCGATGGTGGATCAATCACGGTACCCGTACACCGGCCAGACACGAGGCATCACAACGCGTTCAGGCCAGCACTTAAAATATGCACTCCGAATTAAACTGCCTGCTCGATCATTCTGGTTACATCTGTTTCGTCGGCTCGTCCGTCGTGCGCCTCAGTAGCACACGGGTCGGATCTGACAGAAAGCAACGCCGCAGCTCCCTCCAGAGCCAGGCGACAGATACCGCATCTACCTAGCGTATCCGGGCGATTGAGTTGAGTATGGAGTCGCCGTCACTCGTGACACGAGGGTACGACCGTTCGGACGCAAGATTTTCCAGGGCGATGAGCTGACGCTCCAGCAGCGCGTCGAGTTCGGCGCGGCTCAGTTCGACCTGCTCGGGCGCCTGTCTGACGAGCATCAGGGTGGGGAATTCATGGGGACTCAGCATGTTGTCTCCTTCATCTGGCCTGCCTTCGATCGAAGTTTGAATTGCCGCTACCGCATTGCATGCGCAGCAATTATTGCTGGCTCCCCTGTTACAGAGATTCGATAAGCGGAAGCGAGACGCCATGATAACCGTTCAATTTTTATAAATGCAATATTTCGGATGAACGTTTAGCTGCTTTTATTCCATTTGAATAATTATATTGCCATCCCGGCCAGATCCATCCAGGCGTTTGAATGTGCGCGCCGATGTCTCGTGGGCGCCCTCCAGACGGCCCGGCAACAGACCGGTTCTAGCACAATAGCGTTTTATCGCTTATGCCGATTTGAGACATCAATTCAACATGATAAAGCAGAATAGGCGATATGGAATTATCGCGACAGGATGGACGAGTTTTTCGGCTGATAACCTATATACAGCCATTGCGGAATATCGATTACAGCGCGCAAGAATTAATTGTGTGCTCTCGAGGGCGTTGTCACGCTATTGGGATAGTCGCATAAGATCGCGCGATGAAGAATGCAAAACCGCCTTATCATGGCCACCGCTTTCCAGCGGCGGTCATCAACCATCACGGGTGCTAACGCACCACGGCCGGTCAACCAACAACGCGCGGCAACTGGATGCGCACTCCGCTCTTTAAATGTTCTTCGATGAAGACACGAGGAAGCTCGCTAAGCCGCCATCCGACCTCCGGCCGTCGAAGCAGCGTCACGTACACCGTATTTCGGATTCCTCTATTCAGGGGCGGCATCGACTCATCCGACGTGTACCGGGTATGCAAAGGCTCGATCGCGTTGCGCACGGCGTACGCAATAATCGCGGCAGACCAGCGGAATGCCCGCAGTTGATGTAGAGGCCACTGCGGCTCTGCCTGCGCAGCCGGAGGCTCCCAGTACGGCGGAAGGGTGAAGAGCACCCTCCCCATTGCGACCTCTCGCTGTTCATTGTCTTCGCGGAGCAGCTCAGAACAGCCATGACGAACGCCAGACTGCACTTGCCGGACGATAGTTGGATGCTCGCTTGCAGGCACCTCGTCGGTCCAGACGTTCATCACAACGGACTCGAGCGACGGACAGAGTTCGGCCACCGCAATACGCCTGGTATCGGCTGTCGACAGGTATGGCGCTTCTACCCATTCCATTTCGGTTACTGTCCCTTCGAACATCCAAAGCGCCCTCGCCCTAGACTCGGCGGCCGCTTTCTTGCCGGTACGGCCCGTGCAGGACATGACGTTCACCTCCTTCTGACCACGTTCCCCTCTCTGTGCCGGGCGGACGTTTGATCAGACAATAGTAGGCTCTCCGCCAGGATTCCCCAAGGGTGGCCTTGACGCTTCGACGCTCTGTAAGACGAGGGTAACGGGCTAGATAGCTCGCACAAACATTGGCAAGGGTAAGGATTCGCGCGGAAATGCGTATCAGTGGGACGTTCATCCCAGTCAAAGCCAACCTTGATTCATACAAGATCCCGCCAGGCGGGGCCTGGCTCTGCTGGTGATACTTTCAGACTGCTTCAATTGGGACAAGCGGCCGGATCGTACCACGCGGCTCAAAGCCTTGAGCAACAAGGCTTGCCGGGCGATGTTACGCAAACTGCACGAATCCTTGCTCCTACCCTCTTAGGGCCGGGCGAAAGAGCTGACCGTTTCCCGATCGCAGGCCCACAGGCTCCGCGGCGCGCGAAAACAAGGAATGTCTGGACTTGCGAGACAGCATGGCGTAACTATACTTCCTATCATCTGACGGAACTGGCGTGCTGCGGGAAAAGCGGGATATACATAGCACAGCCCCCGGTGCATCGCATGCGCGAACGGCTCGTGCCGGACGCTGCTTGCCCGTCGGGTCTCTCCGGTCCGCAGGTACCGCCAGTGGGTTCGGCGCCGTGGGGAGCGCAGGGGGACGGCGTCCCTGCAATGCCCCGAGTGCGCGGCACGCGCCTCGCAGCCCAGTGAAGCGAGGAGCCAGGCATGCGGTACTGCCGTGATCGGTAGGTCAGGGACAGCCTGACGCGCGCCGTCCATTGCGGCCGCACCACGAACGGGGGAATCATGGCTTCGGCCCATACCGTGCAGCACTGGCCGTCAAGGGGCGGAACACACCACGCGAGGAACACCGTGACGGCACCGGTGTGCGCGCGCGTTCTACCCGGGCACGGCCACCGGGTCCGTGAAGGATCCCGGACGAAAATGCAGGCCGATCCGGCCAATCGGCGCATTCTGGTAATCGACGACAACGCGGTGACGCAGGAGGATCTGCGCAGGATTCTCGCTGGCCACCCCGACAGTGAAACCGCGCTGGCGACAACCCGGACGGCCCTGTCGGTCGGAGTGCCGGTCGCTCGCGAGGCGTTTCCGGTCGACTCCGCGCATTCGGGACAGGAAGCGCTTGCGCGGGTCGAGCGCGCACTTGGGCGGAACCGGCCCTATGCAATGGCATTCCTCAACATGTGCATGTCGTCCGGCTGGGACGGCCCGACGACGATCAGGCGGCTCTGGCAGGTGGACTCGCAATTGCAATTCGCGCTGATAAACGCGGATGCCGACGCCCGCCGGGAAACGCTGGCCGCGCGCCTGGGAGCAGACAACCGGCTGCTCATTCCCGACGGGCCACTGAACCCTGCCGGGATACGTCGGGTCGCCAGCATGCTCACGACCAGGCGGCGCACGACAGGAGCGGCCACTGTCGGAATGAGCAACCTCGCGCTGGCCATCGAGGGAGAAACCCGGGAGCCCGACGAGGCGAATCCCGTCGTGGAGAACGGCCCGGCTATCTTCTACCGTCTGCGTGGCGAGCCCGGGCTTTCACTCCTGTACATATCACAGGGCATCACACGGTTCGGTCACGACCGTGACGCCTTGCTGGCCTCGTCAGCCTGGGTCGAGGAGCTCTTCGATCCGCGCGATCGGACGCGGGTCGAAGCAGCCATCGCGCGCGTGCTGGACCGGGGCGTCACGGGCGCGTCGGTCGAGTTCCGCCTGCGCACCGGCGACGGCGCCGGTCGTTGTGTCGAGAACCGCTTCGTCCCGGTGCGCGACCGGGAGGGACGGCTCATCGAAATCGAAGGGATGATCCTCGACATGACCCGGGAACAGGCCGCGGAGGAGAAAACCGCGCGGCTCGCCGGTACCGATGCGCTCACGGGACTGGCGAACCGGACGACATTCCTACGCCGGCTGCGCCACGCGTTCGCGGCCGCCCAACGCGGCGCCATGCCGTTTGCGGTCTTCCATCTGGGTCTCGATCATTTCGGGTCGGTCAATGACACACTGGGTCGCCCGGTTGGCGACCTGCTGCTTCGGGAGGTCGCGAAGCGTCTGACGACCTGCATGGGCGAACGCGATCTGGTGACCCGCCTGGGTGAGGATGAATTCGCCATCCTGCAGGGCGAGATGGGCGAGCCCGCTAACGCTGGGAGCCTGGCGGCGAGACTCCGGACGGCACTGGCCTTCACCTACCACCTCGATGGCAACGATGTGCGGATCACCACCAGCATCGGGGTCAGTCCTTACGTGGAGGGAAGCAGCGACGCGCACGCGCTGCTGATGCAGGCTGATCTCGCGCTCCACCGCGCCAGGCAAGATGGCGGCAACCGGTATTGTTTCCATTCCGACGGGCTCGACCAGTCCGTGCTCGAACGGGTGACGCTCGCCGATGATCTGAGAGGCGCAGCGGATCGCGGCGAACTGGAACTCCAGTACCAGCCCGAGGTCGAGTTGTCCTCCGGGAACATTGTCGGGATGGAAGCGCTGGTGCGCTGGCATCATCCGGCACGCGGCCTCCTTGCCCCCGGCATTTTTGTGCCGATTGCTGAGCGGGCCGGCACGATGAGAGCGCTTGGCCACTGGGTGCTGGATGAGGCATGCCGTCAGATGAGGGCATGGCGCGACGAAGGCGTGGCCCCCCTGATGATCGCCGTCAATCTGTCCTTGTGCGAGCTTGGTAGCGCCCAGACTTTCATTCGCGATGTCGCCGAAACCATCGCGAAATGGCGGCTTGCCCCGTCCGACCTGGAGTTCGACGTGACGGAGGCGACCCTGACCCGGCTCGCGTGGTCCCAGAACGACGTGCTCCGGGCGCTGCGCGAACTCGGCGTGAAGATCGCCATCGACAATTTCGGCAGCGAGTACGCGTCGTTTGACTATATCCGGGCCTGGCGCGTGAGCCATCTGAAGATTGCTCAATCGCTCATCCACCGGTCCACTAGCGATCCCGGGAGTGCGGCGACGATCCGTGCCATCGTCAACCTCGCGCGCGAGGCCGGTATCGGCGTGATTGCGCAGGGCGTAGAGACCGAGCAGCAGCGTCTGCTGCTCGCTGACACGAATTGGGCGACGAAGGCGCAGGGCTTTCATTTCAGCGAGGCGGTGGCGGCCGCTGAGGCCAGCGCACTGCTGCGCCAGGGCCACATCGCCGAATCAACGTAGTGCGGGACTGTTAAAAAGCGAGGGGTTTTCGGCAGCGCTAGCATTGAACCTCGCCAGTACCTACGTCGAGGTCCGCGATGAAAATCGTTGTTCGCGTCGAATTGATTACCGACTGGGGTGATGTAAATACGATCGAGGTAGGCCGCATCGACCGGCCAAGCCAGACACTCGATCTCGAATCTGTAGGGCTGTCATTGGCGGATGGAAAGCAACTGCTGCATAACTTGCAACAGGCGGTGATCCCAGCCCAAGCGGACGAAATTTGCGCCTTACGGCGCATCTGTCGACGATGCTTACCGAAAGGCTCGCTTCGCTTGTCCAGATGCACGCCGGGACCTCTCACCCACGACTCTCGGTGATCACAGACGGTGCCAACGGGATCCAAAGCATCTATCGTCAGCTCCCGTTTAGCGCCACGCCGATCCTTGACTGGTTTCACATCTCGATGCGGGTGCGGTATCTCGAGCAGATCGTCAGGGGTTTGCTGCCACGATCCGAGACTGAGCAGTACACGAAGAAAGCGCTGCAAACTTACGTCAACAAATTGCGCTGGTGCTTCTGGCATGCGAACGCTGCAAAAGCGGAGCAACGGATGCGACAGATCCCGCTGCTCTGTCGCATCGTTGTGCCACCGACGCAGCGATTCGCGCGGAGCCTCGAGCAACTCGACTATCGCCTCGGCGAGTTGTTCGCTTACCTGAAAAGCAACCACGGCTCGACGACCGCCTACGGGAAGCACCATCGTGAGCGCGAGCCGATTTCGACGGCCATGGCGGAATCGGCGGTGAACCAGGTGGTCAACGCACGCATGTGCAAGCGCCAGCACATGCGCTGGACGCCACGTGGCGTCCATCTGCTTGCCCAGGTGCGATGCGCGGTGATCAATGGTGATCTGGCAACCAGGTTTGCAGCCTATCGAGCGCGCATTGACGAAGGACCGGAGGACGTGTTCCGCTTTCTCGAGTTCCTGCAGCGGGCGGCAGAAGCGGAACCCCTCGCTTTTTAACAGTCCCATACTGGGATCGCGGCCGCGCGCGCACTGCGGCAAGCGACAATGCACCCACGCCGGAGGCGGTGTTGCAGCGCGTACTGCACACGCATCGAAGACGCTTCAGGGTCTCGCCCGAAGTGGGATTGCCGTCCGCGACCGGTGAGCCAATACGGGAAACCTCGCGGGAGACCACGGCGCTGGCCACCGTGCCGCATCCATTGATCGCGTGGCGCGCGCGGGACGCTTCGCGAATGTGGCGAGCGCAACCAACACGCTCGGCGTGGGCGACGACGCGCACGCTGTCGCGCTCTTCCTGCGCGATCGCGCGAGCCGCTCACCGCATACGCTGCGTGCATATCGGACCGAACTGCGGCGGCTGGTCATGTGGTGCGAAGCGCAGCAACTCGGCCCGCTGTCGGATCTCACGCACCACGACCTGCTCGCATACCGGCAGGCATTGCGCAAGCCCTCTCATGATGCCGTCGACGACAACAACAACCGGACGGCGGCGGAAGCGACCCAGGCCCGGGCACTCGATGCAATCCGAACTTGCTGGGCACCGGAAATGCCCACAAAAGCGCCATACCTTCCGACAATGCTTGTTCAATTGAGACTGGGCGGCAGCGTTCCGAGCTGATGGAAGACACTTAGCCAGTCCTCGATATGCCAGGTTTTCGCTATACGTTCATCGCGAAACTCGTGAAAAGAGTGAATCGCAAACTCGATTGGCCTAGATGTCGCTGCGATGCCCATCAGAGACCCAGACTGCGTTCCCGTGACTTTTGCCCGCACGCCAACCATGTTCCCGTGGATCAATACGTCCAAGATCTGAACGTCCATGTCCGGCAACGCAGAAGCCAAGTCAACAAATACTGGAATCATCTGGTCTGGCCCCCCGGCCGTCCCCAAAGACGCAGGCACGTATTGCCAGTCGGGCGTAACAACCGTCCGCAGAAGCGCAACGTCTTTTTGAGCGTGCGCCTGGTAAAAACGGCCAATGATCCGCTGCGCAAGGATATTCTGGAAATTCGTGTGGTCGTAAGACATGGTTATCTCCTTTGACGGTTTGACATACACAACTACCCGCGCCAACCGTACGAGACTGAAGGGGTCTGGCGGGGACGAGTTCTGACGACAGACAGGCTGAGCGCGGTACAGCGCGTTGCCCAGGCAGTTGCCTTCAATTTCATCGTGCTGGACCCTAGTCACGGATTTTGTCGGCGCCCGCGGTGGGCCTCCGACGTCCGCGGCCGCGCCCGGGCACTCCCGCGCGATGATCGGCGTGCTGTATTTCTTCCGATTGCCGCCACAATACGCACGAAAGAAATCCGGCAAGCACAATCTGCATCACCTTGTCGCTCGCCCTCTGCGGATCGCACATTCTGGAGAACTGCACACCCTCGCGCAGGCTCACCAAGCCGAGCGCGAGCGCGTCCGCCTGCAGGGGCAATGGCCTGCCGTCGCGCTCCGACGCCGTGCGGATGTACGCGCTGATCTGGTCGACCTTTTCGTGCCGGAACGCGTTAAAGCGCTCCTGAAACGCGGTGTCCCGATACGCGAGTAGTTTGGCTTCGACCCAAAGCAGAATGCAGTCTCGATCACGAAAATACCGGCTGTAGTACGCGATGGCGCGCGCCTTCACTTCCGCGGGCGTGCCGCCCTCGTCCATGACCGCCCGCAGATCGACCTGCGCGCTATCGTGGTCCCGGCGCACCAACTCAAGCAGCAGATCCGACTTACCGTCGAAGTTCGAGTAGAACGCGCCGCGCGTGTAGCCGGCCGTCTCGGCGATGTCCTCCACGCTTGTAGCGGCCAATCCTTTTTTGACGAACATCTTTCGCGCAGCCTCAAGCAGACGCTTTCGCGTCTGTTCCCTGCGCTGTGCGTGTGTCAGGCGTTCCCGTTTCATGGCATAACGTACCGGTCGGATCAGAGACCCGGCATCGCCGGGCCCCTTTGCAGCAGCGTGTGTCGAAATATGTGTAATCGACCGTGAGGTCGCGGCCTGCAGTCAGGTCCTGGTGGCGAAAAAATAACTTCCGTGTCTTCGATGAGCGTTCAAACCCCTCTATTGGCGCGTCGACGACCTGTACGCGCTAGAACGTATAGGCGACGTTCAGGAAGACGTTAAGCGGATCGAGCCGGAGCGTCGATTTGGAAACGATCTGCGTTCCAGTCGCGGTCTGCCCGTAAAGCGTCAGGTGGGTCTTCACTGGAACGTAGCCGAGAGAGGCTCCGACCGACCAATGTTTTGTAATCGCGTAATTTGCCCCAGCCTCGAATACAGGGTTCCACGATGAACTGAGGGTCGCTCGTGCCGAGCCGCCTGGACCGAGGCTATCAGAAACAAACTGGCTATTAGTTGTCCGAACCTGGGTGAACCACGTATAGTTCACGCCGAGTCCGACGAACGGACGGAATTTCGATTCGGCTGAAAACAGGTGGTATCGAAGTTCGAGGGCGGGCGGCATCGGCCTCGTCGAGCCAAGGTTGCCATACTTCTGCAGCGTACCATCGCCAACCAGATTCACCTCCAGTGGCAATCCAAACAGCGTGGCAACACCAATGTTGTCCGTGACATAGTACTCGGTGGTAATTCCCACCGTATCCGTCGAGCTGGCATGCGCCCCGGTACCGGCTAGCTGCTGGTTCACCGCTACGCCGCCAATGCTCTCCACGGTTAGTGGCGTTGCGTTGCCCTGTGGCGCAATGTGAAGCCATCCTGCCGACAGTGTCACGCTTCCGGCCGACTGTGCATTGGCATTGTCGATAAGCGCCGCCGGGCAGATACAAGCTGCCATACCGACCGAACTGATTGCGCGTTTGTAATTCCTCATGTCTTTTCTCCTGTCTCTCTGTCTGGAAATTCTTTATGAATCAGTGGTGTTGCCGTTCGATCCGTTCAATTGTTTGTTTTCCCGTTTTCGTATAGACACAATGGGCACACTCCGATCGCCCTGCACCCTAATAAGCGTGCATGGCCAGGCGCTCCGTCTCAGGCGGGAACACGCACCAAGTACCGTCACGGTGCCGGAAGAAAAAGAATCCAAGCGGGCCTGTCGGTAGCAGTAACTCGATACGCACGCACGGTCTCTGATTCGAGCGCGCGCGGTTGAATCGGGTAACCCGAACCGGCATCGAAGAAGTCGGCCCGAGCCATTTTTCAACCTGCGAACGCAAAGACCTTTCTGATGCGACACCCATCTTCTTTCCCTCCCTGGCAATTAGGTGTTCTAAGCTATAAACATTGGCATGAATTTGAACCGCCGCATCGCGGCGGGTATGCGCTGACTAGCCTTTAATCTGGGCGCATGACCGAGCGCGTCCGTTTGATCTCGGGGCTCGTGTCACGTTGGGCTGGCCCGCGTATCTGTCGATGCGTCGTCTGTCCCCGTCGGTTGCTCGGCCCGTGATGGCCTCGCCGCGGCCGAGATCGAAAATGCGAACGGAAAGCGCCCGAGCGCGGAAGTCGTCAACGCTTCGAACGCGGGGTCGGCAAGTTCGACGTGGAGTGACATTCCGAGCGAGGTGTCATCAATGAGGCTAACGATTGCATCCTCGACGCCAGCCTCTACGAGGGCCGACTCCAAGGCATCTGCCGTTTCGCGCCGTTTCAGCGCCGGCTTGAAGATCTTGCCGACGCCCGTCAACGGCATCGTGTCCACGATCCGTATCCCCTTTGGCAACGCGGCGCGTTCGTTGATCTCGTGACGCAGAAACTCGGCCAATTCCGCTTCGGTTGCGGTTATGCCCGGCTTTAGCTGGACATAGGCCACCGGCAATTCGCCCGCATGCACATCGGGGCGCCCTACGGCTGCGGCGATCTGAACCGCGGGATGGCGATGCAACGGCTCTTCGATTGCTGCAGGGTCGATGTTGTGTCCACCCCGGATAATCAGCTCCTTCTTCCGGCCGGTTAGCCAGAAGTAACCATCGGGGTCGCAGCGTCCGAGATCTCCGGTGTTGAGCCAGCGCCCGCCGCCGCCATCTTCCATCCAGATGCCACTGTTCTGCTCCAGCCGGGTATAGCCAACGAACACGTTTGGCCCGGAGATAACCAGTTGGCCAACCTCATCCGCAACGCAATCCCGTACATACCGGCCGCTTGCGTCGACCACCACTGCTTTCATCGCCTGACCGGGCAGACGAAGACCAATCGAACCGACCCTGCGCTCGCCAAGCGGCGGGTTAACGCTGCTAACGCAGGTACCCTCCGTGAGGCTGTAACCCTCAAGGATTCTGATTCCTGTACGATCCTGGAAAGCGCGAAGTAATTCCACCGGCATCGGGGCGGCGCCGCACAGTCCATACTCGAGCGAACTGATATCGTGCTCGCCAACCGGGACGTCCAGCAGCGATCCGTAGAGTGTCGGGACACCGCTGAAGAAGTTGACGCGGTAATGCTCAACAATTTCCCAGAAGCACTTTATAACGCCATCGCCCCGATAACCTTGCGGTGTGCCGAGCACGACGTGGGCACCACGCGAGAACGCGAGCAGGCCTGTCACGATCACGGCGTTGACGTGGAAAAGCGGCAATCCGCAAAAAATCGTTTTCCCAGGACCAATGCTTTCACCGAAGAATTGACCCGCGTTCCATGCATTGGCCAACCTCGGCGACTATCCCTCCGACGCCGACGCTATCGAGGCGGCGCAGCGCTGGGCGATCCAGTGGTGCGACGAGAACTCCGAATAGGCCGCGCGCACGGATTCCTCGAAACAGATCCTTGGAGGCAGTTATGCAACCTTGCAATGCCTGTCTCGAATTGGTTGGAAAGCCATCTAGCGTTCCTCCGCATGGTGATCTCGCCGATTCCGGCGTCAGTGAAATCGGGTCGCCGGGCCACATGACGAAGATCAGCAACAACTGGAATTGCACGGTCTGCGGCAACTGGCTGTACCAGAACACAGCGGATGGCGAACCTCCAAACGAGTGGACGATGGGGGAACGGCCGTTAGATTGGCTCGGGATGGGATGACTAACGATTCCTCGAAGATTGCGATGGACGCTAGTGTCCTGAGTTAGAAGTTCGTTGAATCAATCTTCCGCTCTATCCGAAATGACGAAATGCTGATTAAAAAGCCGCTCGGACTCGCGCAACCCTTCTTCGGTAAAGATCACGGATTTCGTCTTGTTGACCGGATCATCAATGAAGCCGCGTTCGTAGAGCCGATTTAGCACATCCCAGTCGAAACCCTTCCATGCGCGGTATCGATCATGCAGGGTCAGGTAGAGGAGTGCCAGGGCGACTTCATCAATTGCATCGGTATTGATTTTCATGGTGCTACTCCCGCGGCCTTACGAACCCGCACACAAAACCGTTCGAGGCTGGCCAGGATCTCGTCAGCCGACTTGCTCCAGGCAAACGGCTGGGGATTAGCGTTATAGGTGTCCAGGTAATGACGAATCGCGTCTTCAAGCTGACGTGTCGATCGATGCGTGCCGCGTCGAAGGTATTTTTCAGTGAGCGTGGCGAACCAGCGTTCGACCTGATTAAGCCACGACGCCGAAGTGGGCGTGAAGTGAACATGGAAGCGAGGATGGCGAGCGAACCAGGCTTTGATCGAGGGTGTTTTGTGCGTCCCATAGTTGTCCATCACCAGATGCACATCCAGACCGGATGGCACGCTGGCTTCGATGGTACGCAGAAAGCGCAGGAATTCGCTGCTGCGATGGCGCCGATGTACCTCCCCGATCACTTCACCAGTAGCAATGTCCAGCGCAGCGAACAGCGTGGTCGTGCCGTGGCGCATGTAATCATGCGTGCGTCGCTCAGCGATGCCGGGTGCCAGTGGCAATATGGGTTGCGTGCGGTCCAGCGCCTGAATCTGGCTCTTCTCGTCCACGCACAGCACCATGGCCTTGAGCGGCGGATCCAGATAAAGCCCGACGATATCTCGCACCTTGTCGACGAACATCGGATCGCTGGAGAGCTTGAACGTTTCCTGCCGATGCGGTTGCAAACCAAAAGCACGCCAGATTCGCGTGACTGCGGTCTGCGACAATTTCATCTCATGAGCCATCGTGCGCGTGCTCCAGTGAGTAGCTCCGACAGGAACGGACTCGAGCGTCTTCGCAATGACAGCATCGACGCGCGCGTCATCGATCGTTCTCGGCGCGCCGGGCCGAGGCGCATCAAGCAGTCCGTCCAGACGGTGGATCACGAACCGCGCCCGCCACTTCGAAACCGTTTGCTGAGTGACCCGCTGTTTCGCCGCAACTGTCTTGTTATCCATACCATCGGCACAAGCCAGTACGATGCGCGCCCGCAATGCCAGGGCCTGTGCCGTCTTGCGTCGCATCGTCAGCGCTTGCAGTTGTTCTGCGTTCCGATTCGCTCAGCACGAGTTCTCCTTTGGGCCGTCCGCTCATCGTTACCTCCCGTATCAAGTGCCATACAAGACACTTTAGTACGGGATTGACATCTTTCAATGAATTTCTAACTCAGAACACTAGTTTCGCGCATGACTTCAAGCGCACGTTATCGTGAATACGTTTAAGCTGTTTAGGCTATGTGCGCGACGGCGATCCGCATCTGGCGCGTCCTGCACTGCTCGCCTCTTACCTGAACGGCCATCATGTCGACACCCAGCCGCCTCAAAGCGCCCCTGATTCTGGTTCTCTCGCTCGTCGTGTTGTGCGCGGGCGTCACCGTTACGATCGGCGTGTTCGGATTGCTGGTGATGCTGCTCGGCAAGCTGTAGCGCGCCGCTGCGGGCGTTGGCAGCGCGACATGTGCATTCTGACCGATGTTCCCGGTGCCGCCGAGACGGCCTGATTCATTGCAAGGAGTTTCCATTGACGGACCACGCTGATTCTTCCTCGCCCTCCAAGCCGCAGCTCGATCAGGATTTGCTCGAGCTGGCGCATGAAGTCTTTGAGCTCGCACGACGCGGTGATGCCGTGATGCTCGCTTCGGTGATTGAGAACGGCGTACCACCGAATTTGCGCAAACAAGGGCGACAGTCTTGTGATGCTGGCGAATTATCACGGACACGTGGATGCAGTGCGGGTGCTGCTGGAGCGTGGCGCCGATCCGAACCTGCGCAATGATCATGGGCAGACGCCCATTGCTGGAGCTGCTTTTAAGAGACCGTTTCAAAATGACTGCTCCGTATGCCTGAAGATGTTCCAGCAGACGAGGGAGCAACCGAGTTTGAGGAATGCTTCGTGAATGTCGGCGCGACGCTCAAAGCGAATGCGAAGACGACGAAAGTTGTGGAGCCATGCTTGCCCGAATTCGCGCTCTGCTATGGCGCCAGGCGACAACCCATAGCGGCAAAATTTCCGCGCGTTGCGCAGCCTGCTGCGATCGGGCAATCGGGCATGCTTCGGAATTGTCCACCTCAATTGCCCTTTAAGCTTGACCCACATCAAGCCGGTGATGGCCGAACCCACTAGCCTGTAGTCGTATTGTTGGAATGTGTGACGCGCAGGCGTAGTGCGTTGGGGGAGTCTGCAAATCAAATGAACGATGTAAACGACAACTTATCGCGACGCCGCGCGTCTGTGGGAAGACGCGCTCCTCACACCGATGTGCAAGCGCAAGCGCGGAGAAACCTGATGAGCTCTGTGACGCATTCGAGTCTCCCCAATGAGGGAAGCGGTGGACTGGGCTCCCCGGAGTTGCCGCGGCTCGCCCACATCATGCGCGCCTTCATCGAAGCAGGTTGGGCGCATTACGTGCAGCGGCTGCACCTCAGGCGGAACGTGTCGGGCATCGCTTCACAGGCGGGGCACACCAGCGATGATGATGCGAAGCAATTTCGGGAAACGCTCGAACGGCTTGGGCCTGCATTCGTCAAGTTTGGTCAACTCCTGTGTCTGCGGCGCGACATGCTCCCGGAGATTTACATCGAGGAGTTACAGAAACTTCAGGATGACGTCGCGCCATTTTCCGGTGCACAAGCGCGTGCCATTGTCGAGCGCGAGCTAGGTCGGCCGGTTCACGAACTATTTCTCGAATTTGACGATTCGCCTCTTGCTGCCGCGTCGATCGGTCAGGTTCACGCTGCCCGCCTCTTCGACGGCACCAGTGTCGTCGTCAAGGTGCAGCGCCCGGGTATCGAGCCGATTATTCAGGCTGATCTGAACGTCCTGCGCTTTCTGGCACGGCGGCTGGAACGATATGTGCCCGAGAGCCGCCGGTTCGGACCACTGGATCTCGTCGAGGAGTTCGCCCAGATCATCACGGAAGAGCTGGACTATCGAACCGAAGGACGCAATGGCGACCATCTGAGAGAGGATTTGCAGGACGATCCCGGTGTGTTTGTGCCCCGCATCTACTGCGACTTCACCAGTCCGCGTGTGCTGACGATGGAGCGAAGCCTGGGGGCACAAGATGGCTGAGCAGACAGACGCTGACCCGGCGGATCGGAAACGGCTTGCCGCAAATCTGATGGCGTCGTTCCTGAAGCAGGTGTTCGAGCACGGTTTCTTCCATGGCGATCCGCACCCCGGCAACGTGTTTGTCCGTGCCGATGGCCGATTGTGCTTCCATGATTTCGGCATCATGGGACGGCTATCTGCGCACGATCAGGAGTCGCTCGGACAACTCATCCTCGCCGTCGGTTCCGCAGACGTTCCGTGGATTGTGGATGCCTACTTCGACATGGGCATTGCTGCGGCTTTCGCGACCCAAAACGCACTCAAAAATTTCTCGCGTGCTTCGGGCCAATCCGGCAACACTTCGCACTGAAGCGGCACGTGATACGCGCCTCACTTTATCGCAAACAACTCGAAGCCCGGTTCGTTGCATGGCGCGAATTCGCCGAACTCGCCCAAAATCCGTCGACTACCTTCTGACCAGTCGTCGCAGCTGCCGTCGTGCCATCCCTCCTTCGGTAAGTTGACAATGCCATAAATAGTTATAAAGACCGGAGCTATGGTTGCAGCCATGTGCTAGCGAATAGTTGCCCGCAAATGAGTGCATGCCTGCCGAGTCAGTCGCCTCGATAGTCGACGCTGGGCACGAGGGCGGGAAGTTGTTCGCATCATAGAGATGCATTTACGCTACTCGCGGATCAAGTATGAAGTTGCTAGGGATGATTTTGCCAGCTTTCTCCCAGGACGCAAGCCAACTATCTGCGCATCGTGCGCGAGTTCTCCCGATACCTTGGGCGTTCGCCTGATACTGCCACCGTCGAGGACCTGCGCGGCCACCAGCTGCATCTGGTCAATCACGGCACGTCATCTACGGGCTGCTGTTCGACATCGCCGCCCACACGCTGCGCACGATCGCCGCCGATCCCAGGCACCTCGGCGCCCACATCGGTGCCACATTTGTCCTGCACACCTGGGGCTCAGCGCTCACGCATCATCCGCACGTGCACGGCATCGTCCCGGGCGGTGGGCTGTCGCTCGACGGCGAGCGCTGGATCGCCTGCCGGCCCGGCTTCTTCCTGCCGGTGCGGGTGCTCTCGCGCCTGTTCCGGCGCCGCTTCCTTGAAGCGCTCACCGATGCATACCCGTCGGTCATCAGGACTGCACCATCGCGGATGCCGGCGAACAGTTTGTCGGCCCGTTTATCGCCGCGTCCGGATGTATAAGTGAAGCATCGTGTCGGGATACCCGAACCGGTCATCTGCGCCCACCGGTAACTCTTCGTCTGCGGGCGACGCCCTTTCTCTTTCAGGACCTGGATAGTTGTCCCGTCGCAGTGGATCACCTCTGCCTCAAGTAGCGCGTCGCGCATCAGGCTGATCACGGGCTGTGCAGCCACGGCTTTGGGGACCTTTTCCGCAAGCCGGTCTAGGCGGCGCGCGGCCTGAGCAGTCCGGTCGTTGTCCATCTGGCATGGACGATCGGATCTGGCTGAGCGCGTCGCACCCATTTCCGAACGGATTTACGCAGCCCTACGGCTGTTTTGCGTAAACCCGATCGTCTTTTCTCTATACAAATCAAAGGCCGGACCGGTGAATTCCGTCTCAGCGTGAGACTGGCGCGACGCCCGCGGTTGGAGCCTGCGGGCGTCTGGGCGTGTTCGCGTCCCGCGCTGCCGGCGACGCACCCGATATCGCCTGACTTCGCCTCAGTCCCGTTCTGAGCCAGGGTAAGGCAAGCGCGCAACGATTGCAAGAGCAGTTGTCTGTGCTGGCGGCGCGCGTGACTTGGGCTGTCTCAGCGTAGCCGGACTTCGCGGACCCTATTGGCACACTGCCGCCCGCTGAATGACCACCTTTTTACTCGTGTTTTCGCGCTTGTGTCGCTGACATCCGCCGGTAGGATTTCCGCAGGGTCCCTCGTGCCGTACGCGGCCCTGTTCGTACAGTAGAGGCGCAGGGCGTCGCGCGTCTGCTTAATTCGGCCTGATTCATGTCGATAAGACTGGCATATACCAGCACTACACATATCACATTATGAGTAACCGTCCATCCTTGCTTGCAAGACTCGATCCACGCGCCCACCAGTTGGAAGCGATCGACGCGGTCTGTGCTGAATTCAGGACCGCTGATCGCGCTACCGTCGTCAAGGCATGCGGCACTGGCAAGACGTTGCTTGAGCCAGAGATTGATGCCCGCATGGGCGCGCGGTTCACGCTTGTGCTCACACCGACCCTCGGTCTGCTGTCGCAGACGATCCAGACGTGGTTGCGCCAGCATCCAGTACGGGTTGCCAATGCGCTTTGCGTCTGCTCGGACCCGACCGTGGTGCCCGACGACACCGAAGAGATACCTGTCGCCCTATCGGCCTTTGACTGCCCGGTTACGACCAGCGTGGACGTCGCACGCGATGTCATTCGCGCAGCCCGGCGAGGGCTCGTCGTCTTCTCGACCTACCAGTCAGCCGCCGTCCTTGCACAGGCACTGCCCGCAGGGTTCGCTTTTAACCTTGGCGTATTCGATGAAGCACACTGCACAACCGGGCTGGCGGAAAAGGAGTTTTCGCTGGCTCTGGACGATGTCGGGATCCCGATTGCCAAGCGCCTCTTCATGACGGCGACACCGCGGCTCGTTCGTGCAGATGGGGACGATAACGAGGCGATTTATTCGATGGACGATGAGTCCGTCTATGGGCGCGTCGTCTATCGCCTGACGCTGCGTGAAGCGATTCGCCAGGGTCTGGTCTGCGACTACCAGATCATCCTTGCCTGCGTCAATCGGCGCTTTGGCGTTGATAGTCACTGGCTTGAACGCGGGAAACTGTCGCTAGATGGTAACGCCGGCGCCAATACGCCGGAGCTCGCTGCGCTCATCGCACTGCAGAAAGCGATGGCGGAAGTCGGAGCCCGGAAGGCCATCACGTTCCATGATCGCGTCAGGACCGCAGGTGCATTCGCCGCACTGTCTGACGCTATCCCCTCCGCGCATACAGGTGAGCCGATCCCGGGATTTCACGTCAACGGGACCATGTCGATGAAAGAGCGCGACGCGGCCCTCGACGCGTTTCGTCATGCGCAGCGGGGAATCGCAACAAACGTAAATTGCCTTGCTGAAGGAATCGACGTACCCGAGGTCGACCTCGTCGCTCTCATGGCGACGCACAGAAATCCGATCAATGTCGCGCAGATGTGCGGCCGTGTCTTGAGGCTGAGTCCGGAAACCGGAAAGGAAATCGGCTACATCTTCGTTCCCATGTACCTGGACCAGGCTGGACCAGATCCAGAGACTGCGATCGCCGGCGCTGGGTTTGCCCATGCACTCGACGCGATCCATGCGATGGCCGCGATCGATGATGCTGTTGCCCAGACGCTTACCTTGAGTCGAGGCGATGCTGGCGGGCGTGATAACACCGATGCCATCATGTCGAAGATCAAGCTGTTCGCGCCGCCGGAAATCGTCCGGCGTTTGCGCGCCGCCATCGAGGTTCGGGTTTTCAGCAGGAATAGCGCTGCTGACCTGGACAGACGGTGGAATGAGATGTTTCAGCAGTTGAAGGATTACCATCGGGAGCATGGTCTCAAAGGTCTGTCGCGCCACTCTGCTCTCGGAATGTGGCTCGAGTACCAGCGCACTAGAGCCAGACGGGGTTGGTTGCAGGCCGATCGCCTTGAACGGCTGATGACGCTGGGAGTGGTTCCGCATTCCAGGACAGATGCGTGGGAAGCCGGCTTCAGGGCGTATCAGCAGTACTGGCTTGAGAATGGGCATGGTCGCGTACATCTGGATTATGTGACGGACAGTGGCTTTCGTCTTGGCGTTTGGGTCCGCACTCAGCGCATTAAGTTGAGCCGGGAAAAGCTAAACTCCGAACGCCTTGCACGTCTAACTGCAATTGGGTTCGTCGAGAGTCTTCACAAGAGCAACTGGCGACGGGGGTTACGCGAACTCGAGAACTTCAAGGCCGAAACAGGTCACGTGAATGTACCTAGCAGACATGTGACGCCGAGTGGCTTTCGACTCCGGCAATGGGTCGATAACCAGCGATCCCGGCACAGGAAGAAAAAGCTTAGTCCGGACCGACTCGCGTGTCTGGTGGCCCTGCGTGTTCAGATGGAGCCTCGCATCGACGACTGGGAAAAATCATTTAGCGTAACTACGGCCCTCGTGCAGGCACAGGGCCATGTGAATTTTCTGCGGAACCTGCGTGCTCACAAGAGCGACTGGCAACAGGGGTTACGCGAACTCGAGACCTTCAAGGCCGAAACAGGTAACGTGAATGTGCCACGCAGACATGTAACGCCGAGTGGTTTTCGACTCTGGCAATGGGTCCAGGCCCAGCGATCCTCGTACAGGAAGGAAAAGCTGAGTCCGGACCGACTCGCGTGTCTGGTGGCCCTGGGTGTTCAGATGAACCCCGGCGACGCGAGGTTTGAAATGACAATCCGGGTACTCGAAAGCCACGTTCAGGAGACGGGAGACGATCCAAACCTCCCACGGAGGTTCGTTGCTGTGGATGGCACGCCACTCGGCAAATGGCTGATCGCGCAGAGAATTCGTTTCGGGCAGGGTCGGCTGAACCCGGAGCGGGTTTCGCGCCTCCAGGCGCTTGGCGTTCGCCTTGAATGACAGCGCAACCGGCGTAACGCATAGTCCCACCTTCCCGGCTGTGCGTCGGGAGGACTTGCCCGCGCGTCAGCTTCGACCTGGACCGAGAGCGCCGCATCATGCACGTGGAACTCCGTATGCCTCATACGAGTTGCGCAACGGCTGTGTCGATATCACCGCGCCCGTCGGGCGCCGGAGTACCTGTTTTGAGCGCCATGTGACCGATATCCGATTGACTGAACAATCATTGTCGGGCGTGCTGGCGAGCCTTCCGACGAGACATACGAAGCCAGATTTCGTCACATTCGATGCAAGCTGCATTGGCAGCGTTTGAATGTTGCCGGGAAGGGCAGGATTGGGGCCGCCCGTCTATCATCAGCAGTCATACCGCCAGTCTGTCGAGCCCTGTGTCTGAACCGGTGACCCGTAGGGCAATCACGGTGGCGCAACACACTCCCTGCGGATAAAGATGAAAATCTGCGGGCATCGACCGGTTGAGTTGGACCTACGCACAAAACTGCGCCCTGCGCCCCACCCGTGTCGCCGTGGCACGGCCCCCCACGCGAATGCCGTGATAGCGGGTGTTAACGCAGCGATGACATTCGCGTACACGTGCCCGGACTCCTGGCTCACCATGACCGAGTGCAGCATCTCCCACATCAGAGTCAACGCAGACCATTTTGCCGTCCAACAGCGATCGACCAGCGAAGGGAACCGATGAATGAACGAGTGTCGAAAGTTGCAATGAATACGGCTGTGTCAGGGCGATTGTCGATGTGCCTGGATTGTCGGAAACCCTTTCCGGACAAGGCTTTCATGGCCGTCCGTTGTGTACCACTGCCTAGCTTATATGCAACGATCTAGTCGACGCGGAAAATCGAGGGCAGAATCGAACGCCCTCGATCCCTTGATCGAGGGGAGACAGTACGAGAGAAAACGCGCACGAAGCCTGTCCATGCCGTTTCGGGTCTCCCCTGCTAGCTACGAGTTGAATCTGACCGCACAAGGCAGGCTTGCAACAAGTCTCCAAAGGGCTATACCTTCTCCGCAGCACGACGGCGTCCATCGCGCTAACAAAGCGCCACTTGAACGCCACTTTGCTCTAGTGAAAGTCAAGTTTCGCGCTTTCCAGCGCCGCTAAGTGCCACTTGTGCGCCACCTATGATCGCCTTCAAAACACAACTCAGGTATCGACCTACCTCAACTGGCGTAACGAGAAGCGAAGTTCAGTAATACCCCCCTTGATCGCATTGCTCTAGAAACACGGCTGTGTCAGGGACGATCGACAGGGCGAGCATCCCTCCAACCTCACGCCCCGCAAGCGTTTAGATACTCCGACCAACGAACGACAAGAGCCCTTAGACGCAACAATCGCGATCTCAGTTAGGCTGCCTGCGAAGTTGTCTGACTACCCTATCTGACCGCCTCACTGATCGCTGAGAACCGACTCACTCGACCCGATTGTCGTCAGCAACCCTAACTAGTTGATATTCCTTTGCGGACGGCACTTGCAAAGCCGAGCGACTTCTCTTATGCTCTGGCTTGAAATATCCGCCGCCACTGCGGCATGACGTCGATCAATTGATTGACACCCCCATTGGATGAGCACCCTTGCGTGCTCACATCAAGTTAGCAACGTCCGAGGACTTGGACGCAAGTTGTCCGATAGCTCGTCACAACGACGTGCTAGCCGGTGCACAACGTGCGATCACCCAGCCGGACGCGCTTTGACTTGCGGCCGAGCCAAGACCGACTCGTGCAGCGCCTGCGGTACCCCTCAAAAGCGAGCATTCCAAAGTGAAGTTCGGCGCGCCGCAGCCATGCCGCGCGCCCATCCAACCGGAGCGGCTTACCCGCACCTGCCTCTTTGGCACCCGCAAATTCGACCGCCGCGCCCGCGGGTTCCGGTCCTCACACGCGTTGCCGTCGCGCGGCGCGCCAAATGAATCTCCCGAAATTCTCAAGCATTACAGTCCTCGCACGCAGGCCGCGCATGCAGACCGTTCCAGAAAAAGCAGCATGGCGGCAAGCCGCGTCCCTGCGGGGGCACGCACGGCCTGGAGCCGATCATCTTTCATAACAGCGCAGGACCCTACAGACTCCACCGAGTGGTCCGGCGGGACCAAGCAGCATCGCATCACAGTTGGTTGCCACTATCACACGACTTGCATCGCGCGCGAGCGCCTGCAACATGGCTGCCTGAAACACGAAGTATTAGTGGTGGCAGACGAACAAACGACCTAAGCCGAGCGTAGATCGAATCAGAGACTCGCTAACACATTTAACCCACCCTACCGGGAGAACGCATGTTTAACGAACCCAGTTTCACAAAGCGACCGATTGCCGTAGGCATCGATGTCGGGTACTCCTTTACCAAATTTGCTTTCATGCACGACGGAATCACTACAGGAAGTATGCCGTCGATCGCTCGCCGTGCCGCCGGAATTGCCTTTGAGTCCACTATGGAGGACGTTGGTGCACGTGAGGCCGATCTGGAAATCGAAGTCAATGGCGCAAAGTATCTGGTGGACACCTCCGACCGCGAGGTTGTCGCTTCGAGCATCATCCGCACCGAGACTGATGATTTCCCTAATACGGACGAATACGTTGCTCTGGTGGTGTCCGCCCTTATTCGGTGTGGGCAAAGGCACGTCGACGAATTGGTACTGGGGCTTCCTCTCCCGACGTATCAAATGTGGGCACAAGTCCTAATCGAGAAATTCCGTGGCAACCATGATTTTGGACGGCACGGGATCTTCACTATCCGCAATGTTTCCGTTTTGCCTCAACCGCTCGGAGCCTATGTATATTTGCGCTCGACAAACCCGAATGCATTTTACGGTGATACGTCGTGCTGCATCGTCGATTCAGGGTGGAATACCACCGATACTTTCGTGTCCTCATCTAGTTTTAAGGTTGATCGGGCACGGTGCGGCGGTTTGCAAGGTGGAGCGGCAATCGTGTTGAGAGAGATCGCGACACTGTTGCAGCGGAAATACAAGGGACGGTTTAGCAATTTGGACCGGATCGATCGGGCGATTGTGACCGGCAAGGCCCTCATACATGGGGGCGAAGAGATTGACCTTCAGCCGTTTCTCAGCGCAGCGTTGCACGTCACGATTCCAATAGCCAGGTCGGTTATGACCACTATTAAGACACAAGAGGATTTGACTGTTTTCGCTACTGGAGGCGCAGCACATTACTACGTGCCGGCTCTTCGCGAGGCGCTCGGTTGCGAAATCAAGCTGCTCGAGCAGCCCCGATTCGCTAATGCGATCGGGTTTTTGATGGCGGGCGAGGCCACATTTAAGGGGAAGCGATGAAACTGCTGAAAGGTCGGTTTACGGTTCACGAAGTAGAAGATTCCCATATTGCCGAAGTCCTCGCACGCGAGACATCCCCCCGGCGGCGTTCGCGCTTGCTTGTTCAATATGCCAATCTTGGACGCATGCTAGAAAAGATGGGAGTGAACGGAGGAAATGGCAGTGGGATAGGTTCGCAACCGGCCATTGATACCAGTGACACCCCACTACCGCCGCAGCCCACCGTAATTACCGACTTGGGGGATATCTTCTTTGCCAATGCTCTTTCTGACTTCATGCCTTCGCGAGTCGAAGGCGATTAGGACCATGCCGAAAACGAACATAGGCGTTCGGCCGCGTGATAGATCCCTGCTTCCATAGGTTGTTGTGGGGGCGGATTCAGCGACCCTTCAATCGACTATTTCGTTATCCTTTTTATTGCACGAACACAACACGAGAACAGATACTTTACGTTGGCCAGATGTCTCTATAAAATGTCTACACGCCGCCCATCCGGCATGAGCCCTTCGGGGCACCCCAGTCGAACAGTTCCAACTTGGAATTGCTCGCCATTCAAGCAGGGCTACCTGCGATTCTGAAACGTGCACTCTTTGCTCGTTCGCGAGAAAAAGCATGCGCAGTCCGACTGAAAATCCGGTCCGACTGACCGCCCGCATCTAAGCAGTGGGGCATTGGCGCCTCCGTTCGCGTCTGCGTCAATCCGTGGCGCCTGGCCTGCCGTAAGCCTGATATGCCATCCGGTCCTCGCAACTTCTTTCCCCCGAAAAGCACACACAATATCTGAGATTCGTCGATCTTTCGACGAGCTCGCTGCATTTCCTCCGAAACGGCATTGACGCCACCGTGGCGGCCCCTGGTCCCGGCCGCTCCGCATCAACCCGCAAAGCTTTTTGACCCGTCGCTCCCCGTGCGAACGACGGCAGCGTTTTGCTGCGCGGGTTGCATCCGAGCTGACGGATGCGAGATTCCCTTTCGGAGGATTTGTGATGCGCACACGTAACAAACATTCGAAGCTTGATCGCCCCAAAATCGTCGCATACCTGCGCCGTCAGACCGTGGCGCGACTAAGAGCGATCGACAAGCATGCCTATTCCCTTCAACAGCTCTCAAAGAAAATTGACCAGCGTTTCGGCGTCAAGGCACACAAGTCGACGATCCACCGATTCCTGAAAGAGCTCGGAATCAACTTCGCGTGGGAGAAGACGAAGTGAACCGAACAAAAAAAACGCCCTCGGTTCAGGGTTTGGCCCGAGCGCTTGTTTCGTCTGTGATCGCACTTGGACAGAAAAAGTCCGCGCTCAGCGATCTGGCCAACCACGTAATTTTCTCAGTCGGCACAGCGCGCAACTTTGAGCAATGTATCCGCGAGTTTCTGACGTGGCGCATCGCCAGCGGAACAAGTATTAACGCGCCCGTCACCCGCGCCGAGCTGGAAGAGTACCTGCTAGAGGAATGTGTGCGTTGGCGCCAAAAGACAATGGACCAGCACAGGCAGGCGCTAAGTCTCGTGTTCTGCGTGATACTGCCGAATTTTGACGCAGAAATTCCCACGTTCACCGACGGACGGGCATACACGCACGAAGAGATGGAGCAGGTCGCATCCCGTCAGGAGCCACACAACTCCCTGGGCGCGCGCATCGCATTCCACGCAGGATTGCGTGCAACAGATCTGATCGAGCTGAGAGAGGCACACGAACTTGCTCCGGAGTCGGACCGCCCATGGCGAAGCGATCTGTTCTTAGGAATGCCTGCGGGCGTCATCTATCGGACGACCGGCAAGGGCGGATTGGCCCGGAGCGTCTGGATTCCGCTCGAATTGCATGAGCAGTTGCAGTTGCGCCGGCTCGAAGCGCCCGTTGCCGTAATTGATCGGAACGTGCATCGAACACGCGTCTTCGACTTAGGCGGAGGACACAGCCTTTCCGAATCCTTTTCGTCCGTGAGTAAGCTCGCGCTTGGCTTTTCGCTTGGACTCCACGGCTTGCGTCATGCGTACGCCCAACGTCGTCTTGAAGTGCTCATCTCCTTGGGACTCGATCCTCTGGACTGTTTGGAAATCGTCTCTCAGGAACTGGGGCATCTCCGTCCCGAGATCTCGCTCGCATACACGCCGCGGAGGAAAGCACATGCCTAAAAAAGAAAGGCATCCGACCGGCATGCGCGCACGTCGAAATCGGGATGGCACATCCACCTTTTATATGGTTCGTCCCGGTGGAGAGAAACTCGTCTTGGGCAAGGACCGTCATATCGCATGTTCGCGGTGGGTCGCGGAGCAACATGCGCAAGCGAGGATGGTTATGCCCACTACAGCACTCGGATTGCTCAGTGCCTTCGTCAAATGTTCACTGCCTCTGAGTAGCGCGTACGCTAGTGCGCGCCGGACGCGCGAACTGACCATTCTTCGGGAGTTTTTCTCCGAGTGCGGTGACCCGCCCCTGGTGGCGATCCGCGCTGAGGACGAGTTTCTCACTTGGTACAAATTGGGCAAGCGGACAACTTGCGTGGATCTGGCGGTCCGGATGTTCCGGCTAGTCTGGAAATTCGGTCTGGAACTGGAGATCACACGTGACAATTGCCCCTGGAAGTCCTTCGATCTCAGCAAGGCCCGGCTTCAGCTCGAAGCCGTCGACGTTGTGTACGGTTTTGCGTCGGCCCCGCTGAAAGATCTGCTCGGAGAACTTCTTGCCAAAGCGTCCACGACGACCGTCGAGCAAGGTCTCTACCCTGTCGAGCCGAACCGCTTGCAGCGTCTTCAGGCTCAACTGAAACAGGCAGCATCTTCCGCAGTTGCGATGTTGCGCAGCTGCGGGAGGTTCGACTTGGTTCCGCCTGTGTACCAACTCACCGTAGCCGATCTGATTGCGCTGCGAGGGTCACCTACCGTCGCGCTGGTTCGTCCTCCGGGTCGCATTCTGCTGGAACATCGGCGCACTGAGGTCCTGGCTTCGCTGCGATCCAAGACCCAAGCTGCACACGACGCGCAGAAAGCCCGTGTCCCGTCGGCCTCCAACGTGGCCGCTCAGGCACCGGGCAAATCGCCTGCCTTCGTACCGAAAGATTGGCGACTGGAGGAACAATGAGCGAGCGACTGACGATCACGGAGTCGCAGCAAGCGACCAATCTCATGTTCCTGACACGAGAGGAACTGACGTACCTAACTGGACGTCGTCAGCGGGGTAGTCAGGCGCAGGCACTTCGCGCAATGGGCATCCAGCATCGGATCCGCCCTGACGGCCATATCGTAGTGCTGCGACGGCACGTGGAGCTGCTATTTGGCGCCACAGCCGAACGCAGAACCGCCGTTGAACCTACGCCGAATTGGAGCGCAGCATAATGCCTAAGAAGAGGAACCCTGAAAACCGAGGACTGCCGCCGCGTTGGCGCAGTATTCACGGAGCCTACTACTACCGGGTGCCAGTCGGACTTGAGGATGCCTGGGACGGAAAGAAACAATTTCGGCTAGGCAAGACTCTTCCAGAAGCCTACAGGGTATGGGCCGATCGTCTCGGAGCAATCGACGATGCGAAGACGGTCGGTAACTTGCTAGAGCGCTATGCACTCGAGGTCGTGCCTAAAAAGGAGATCACGACCCAAGCGCACAATGCTGTCGCAATCAAACGGTTACGCGCCGTTCTTGGCGGTATGCCACTCGCATCCATTAAGCCGCGCCACGTTTACCAATACATAGATAAGCGTTCGGCAAAAACCGCGGCAAGGCGCGAGGTCGAAGTGCTGTCTCACGCTTATACAAAAGCCGTGGAGTGGGGATACCTTGACCGGCACCCATTTAAAGGCGAGGTCCGGCTAAGCGGAGAAAAGGCGCGAACACGATATGTCGAAGATTGGGAGATCGTTGAATGTCTTTCTCTGCAGTCACGACGCAACTCAGGCAGTGTGCTCGCGATCCAGGCATACATGCGCATCAAGTTGCTGACAGGGATGCGACGAGGAGACTTGCTTCGTCTGGCAATGTCGGATTTGAGGGCTGACGGCATTCATTTAACACCAGGCAAGACCGAAGGCTCAACCGGAAAGCGCCTTATCATCGAATGGACTGAGGAGTTGCGCGCCGCAGTCGCCGCAGCGAAATCAGTTCGTCCGGTCCTCCTCTCTCCATGGCTATTCTGCAACCGCAAGGGGGAATGCTATTTCAACGATGCAGGACGCGCAGGTGGCTGGGACACGATGTGGCGCAACTTCATGGATCGTGTCCTCACCGAAACAAAGGTAAAGGAGCACTTTACGGAGCACGACCTGCGCGCCAAATGCGCCAGCGACGCGGAGACGCTCGAGCACGCACGGGCCCTCTTGGCTCACGCCGACGGCAAAGTCACGGAAAGGGTCTATCGACGGAAACCGGAACGTGTCAAGCCCCTGCGCTGAGAATTCTATGGCACAGGTCCGATTCTATGGCACAACGGAGGAACGAGAAACGTCCGAACACCTTATGTGGCGGGTGGCGGAGAGACGGGGATTCGAACCCCGGATAGGTTATTAACCTATACACGCTTTCCAGGCGTGCGACTTAAACCGCTCATCCATCTCTCCGGCGGGGAGCCGAATTATAGCAAACTTCGGGCCTTGCGCCACACCCGCCTGCAAAACCCCTTACGGATGCCGGATGTAGTCCACCAGCGCCCGCGTATAAGCATCCGGTTTCCGGTCGATCAAACTCGCGCCGATCGCCACCAGAAACCCGGCCGGCACGCCAAACACGCCCGAGCTGATCGGCTCGATTCCGAACCACCGCGCGCCCGCGAAGCCCGTCATCTGCGTGAAGAACGGATACGTCGACACGATGTAGTAAATGCACACCACCAGCCCCGCCACCATCCCCGCTACGGCGCCAAGGCGCGTGGTGCGCTTCCAGAACACGCCCAGCACCAGCACTGGAAACAGACTCGACGCCGCCAGCGAAAACGCCGCGCCCACCAGAAACAGAATATTCCCCGTATTCAGCGACGCCACATATGACGCGAACAGCGCCACCCCCAGCAGCAGAATCTTCGAGATCGTCACGCGACGCTGGCTCGATGCCGACGGATCGACCATGTGATAGTAGACGTCGTGCGATAACGCATTGGCGATCGTCAGCAGCAGACCATCCGCGGTCGAAAGCGCCGCGGCCAGCGCGCCCGCCGCGATCAGCCCGGACATCACATACGGCAGCCCCGCGATCTCCGGCGCGGCCAGCACCACCATGTCCGGCTGCATCTGGATCTCGCTCCAGCGCACAATGCCGTCGCCGTTCGTATCGGCAAGGCTGATCAGACTCGGCTCGACCTTGCGCCATTGCGTCAGCCATTGCGGCAAATCGGCGAAGTGATGACCGACCAGATTGCTCAGCATCTCGTACTTGATCAGCACTGCGAGCACCGGCACCGTCAGATAAAACAGCGCGACGAAGAACAGCGTCCAGCCGACCGAGCGCCTCGCGGAAGCCACCGAGGTCGTCGTGTTGTAGCGCGTGAGGATATGCGGCAGACTCGCCGTGCCGAGCGACAGACATAACAGCAGCGACAGAAAATTGCGCTCATGGGTGCGCCGGTCCTCATCGCTCGTCGCGGGAAACGGTTCATGCATCGGCACCGGCGCGGCGGCACGCATCAGCATCTCGTCGCGGCGCTGGGTCCAGACGATCTGCGCGGCGGCGGCATCGTGTGGAAACTGTTCGAGCGCCCGCTCGCGCTCCTTGATCTCGCGCAGCGGACCGTTGTGGCGCCGCAAGTCCGCCACTTCCTGTGTGAGCCGCTGCTTCTCGTCGACGAACGACTGCGGCAACGTATCGAGGCGCGTCTGCATCAGCGCTGCGCGCCGCCGATAGTCGTCGCGTACGGTTTGCTCGAGAGGCGCGTCGCGCACCTGCTTCTCCAATCCTTCCACGCGCTCCATCAGGCGGCCGTAGTTGAACTGCGGCACCCAGCCGAGGCCGTCCTTATGCGCGATCATCGACACCGGAATCAGAATCGCCGCGATCAGGATGATGTATTGCGCGACCTGGGTCCACGTCACAGCCCGCATACCGCCCAGAAACGAGCACACCAGAATGCCAGCCAGTCCGCAGAAAATGCCGACGGCGAAATCGACGCCGATAAAACGTGTCGCAATCAGACCGACGCCCTGAATCTGCGCGACCAGATAAACGAACGAGCACAGGATCGCCGCCAACGCCGCGAGCCCACGCACGGCGTTGCTCGAAAACCGGGTGCCGAGAAAATCGGGAATCGTGTAGCGCGCGAGCTTGCGCACGTAAGGCGCAAGCAGAAACGCGACGAGGCAGTAGCCGCCGGTCCAGCCCATCACGTACGCGAGACCGTCATATCCCGTCGCATAGATCGACCCGGCGAGGCCGATGAAGGAGGCCGCGGACAGCCAGTCGGCGGCGGTCGCCATGCCGTTGAAGGCGGACGGCACGCGCCGCCCCGCGACGTAGTATTCGACCAGATCGGACGTGCGCGACAGCAAGCCGATCACCGCATACACCGCGATCGGCACGAACAGGAACACATAGCCGATCCACACGCCGGGACCCCTGGTGCGCTCGATGCGCCACATCACATAGATGAATAGCAGGAAGCCAAGCGTATAGAGCGCGTACGAGCGGATCAGCCGATGCGTGAGCTTCATCAGTTTCCGCGCGCGCTGGAATCGGCGCCGGCATCGGTATCGAGAGCGCGTTGCAACTGTCGGTCGGCGCGCTGCATCAGCACGATATAGACGACGATCAACGCCACATACACGAGAATCGCCCCTTGCGCGCCGAAGTAGAACGGCAATCTGAAGCCGCCGATGCGCACCTGCGCCAACGCCGGCGCCACCAGCGGCACGACGAACGACACGACGAAGCCCAAGGTCATCAACGTCACGATCAGCGTGATATTGAAGCGCCAGTACTTCTGATGCGCGCGCGCCATCGCTGCCGAGACCGCTGGCGGTTCGGGCGCTGGATTGAGCGTAGCGTGAGAGGAGTGATGCGGCGCGGCCATGCGCCTATGTACCAAAAAGCCACCGGGCAGGCAATCGGGATTGTCCGCGCGGTGGCTTCAATGAACTGGCCTGGGTGCTCGATACTGGCAGTCGATCGAGGGCGCATGATTGCTTGCGCCCTTGCCGCACTATCCAGGCAACTCGGGCTCAGAGGGACTCGCCGAGTTGATCGAGAATCGCCGGGTTCTCCAGCGTCGACACATCCTGCGTGATGGCCTCGCCCTTCGCGAGCGAACGCAACAGGCGGCGCATGATCTTGCCCGAACGCGTCTTCGGCAGGTTCTCGCCGAAGCGGATGTCTTTCGGCTTGGCGATCGGACCGATCTCCTTGCCGACCCACGCGCGCAATTCGTTGGCGAGCTTCACCGCTTCCTCGCCTTCCGGACGCGCGCGTTTGAGCACGACAAATGCGCACACGGCTTCGCCGGTCGTATCGTCGGGGCGTCCGACCACGGCCGCCTCGGCGACGAACGGGTTCGACACCAGCGCCGACTCGATCTCCATCGTGCCGAGGCGGTGGCCGGACACGTTGAGCACGTCGTCGATACGGCCCATGATCGTGAAGTAGCCGGTTTCCTTGTCGCGCACTGCGCCGTCGCCGGCGAGATATAGCTTGCCGCCGAGTTCTTCGGGGAAGTAGCTCTTCCTGTAGCGGTCCGGATCGCCCCACACGTTGCGCAACATCGACGGCCACGGCCGCTTCACCACCAGAATGCCGCCCTGCCCGTTCGGCACGTCCTGACCGGTTTCATCGACGACCGCTGCCATGATGCCCGGCAGCGGCAGCGTGCACGAACCCGGCACGAGCGGCGTGGCGCCCGGCAGCGGCGCGATCATGTGGCCGCCGGTTTCGGTTTGCCACCACGTATCGACGATCGGGCAACGGCTGCCGCCGACGTTCTCGTGATACCAGACCCACGCTTCCGGATTGATCGGCTCGCCGACCGTGCCGATCACGCGCAGCGTCGACAGGTCGTAGCTCTTCGGATGCACTTTCGGGTCCGCTTCGGCGGACTTGATCAGCGAGCGGATCGCCGTGGGCGCCGTATAGAACAGCGAGACCTTGTGCCTGGCGATCATGTCCCAGAAGCGGCCGGCGTTCGGATAGGTCGGCACGCCTTCGAACACGACCTGGGTGCCGCCAAGCGTCAACGGCCCGTACCCGATGTAGCTATGCCCGGTGATCCAGCCGATGTCTGCGGTACACCAGAACACATCCGTGGGCTTCCAGTCGAAGGTCCACTTCAGGGTCTGCGCGGCCCACAGCAGAAAGCCGCCGGTGCTGTGCTGGACGCCCTTCGGCTTGCCGGTCGAACCGGACGTATAGAGTATGAAGAGCGGATGCTCGGCGCCGACCCACTCGGGCGCGCACTGATCCGACTCGGCCCGCATGACTTCGTGCATCCACAGGTCGCGGCTTTCGTTCCACGCGATCTTGCCGCCGGTGCGCTGGTAGACGATCACGCTCTTGACCGCTTCGCAGCCGCCCATGGCGATGGCTTCGTCGGCGATGTTCTTCAGCGGCAGCGCTTTGCCGCCGCGCATCTGTTCGTCGGAAGTGACGAGCGCGACCGCGCCTACGTCCACCAGCCGCTCGTTCAGCGACTTCGATGAAAAGCCGCCGAACACTACCGAATGCGTCGCGCCGATTCGCGCACACGCCTGCATCGCGACGATACCTTCGATCGACATCGGCATATAGATCACGACGCGATCGCCCTTCTTCACGCCGCGCTTCTTCAGCGCGTTCGCAAAGCGCGACACGCGTTGCAGCAGATCGTTATACGTGACGTTGGTGACGGTGCCGTCGTCGGCTTCGAAGATCACCGCGACGCGCTCGCCGTTGCCGGCTTCGACGTGACGGTCGATGCTGTTATACGAAGCGTTCAGCTGGCCGTCTTCGAACCACGCATAGAACGGCGCGTTCGATTCGTCGAGCACCTTCGTGAAGGGCTTGTGCCAGCTGAGCGTCTCGCGGGCGAGGCGCCCCCAGAAACCTTCGTAATCGCGTTCCGCTTCGGCGGCAAGCGCCCGGTACGCGTCCATGCCCGAAATCGCCGCACCGGCCGCTGCTTCAGCGGAGGGCGGGAAAACGCGGCGTTCCTGAAGAACCGATTCAATCGCAGACATCGACAACCCCTTGGTGAAGATGAAACGTAAAACCTGTGCCGGCGCGCCAGTGACGCGCCATGTCATGGTGACGCCGTACAGCACGGCGCCTTGTCTCCAACCCTCGTGCCCGGCCGAATAGGCCGCAGCACAGCAAGCCATCCGCTTGAACGCGCATCCATGCTGCGCCGCAGCATGGATGCGCGTTCACTGAAATGTCCGCTCTTGCAGCAAAGATAAGCGTCGCAACTTACCGGCCACTTACGCGAGCGGCATCGAGTTGCCAGCGAAAACCCCAATGCGTTCAAGCCGTTCAACGTTCAAGCAATTCATGTACCGCATGCTACGCGCTACTTTCCATTCATGCGTTCAGACCGGCCCACGGCAACGCATGGCAATCATCACGTGTGCCGCCGCGGCGCGCCGCCCGCGCCGGCATTCACGCTGGCGAATGCACCCTTTTACAATGCTAACTGAACTAGCCGTCCGGATTCCAGCTTGAAATCGCGCGGTGCTGCCGGTGGCCGCGGCGATTTACCGCATCGTCTTTCTCGACGAGCGGCCGACACTCGCGCACGGTATTGCGCTCGCCTGCGTGGTCGCGGGAATCGGTCCCGCGAGTCTGAGGATCAAACGCGCGCCGCCGGTGGCCTCGTGAGTTTCGAGGTCCGCGAAGACCCCGCGAGGCATCGTCCGCCCGCCCATCCTGCCCGTGCCGTCACGGCAAATTCAGGAGGCGCTGTACAATAGCGCGCCTGGCGCGAGTTTTCCGGCCCGCCCGGGCCGTTCACCGCGCCGTCCGCGCTTGGCCTAGGTGCTTTGCCGCGTGCCTGATCCGGCCGTTGGGCCTGAGCGCCAAGCCGGTGCATTTAATCCGCGTATCTAATCCGCATTCCATCACCTGCGCCTCATCCGACTCTAGCCTATGTCCGCCACGCGACCCGACTTTGCCCGTCAGCGCCGTCCGATGCGCCCGCTGCCCGTCATCATCTTCATGAGCCGCTGGCTGCAAGTGCCGCTCTATCTGGGCCTGATCGTCGCCCAGGCTGTATACGTAGTGCTGTTCCTGAAAGAAGTCTGGCATCTCGTCTCGGCTTCGATGACGCTCGACGAAACCAGCATCATGCTGGTCGTGCTCGGCCTGATCGACGTGGTGATGATCTCGAACCTGCTGATCATGGTGATCATCGGCGGGTATGAAACTTTCGTATCGCGCCTCGGCGTGGAGGGTCATCCGGACGAACCGGAATGGCTCGACCACGTGAACGCCGGCGTGCTGAAAGTAAAACTGTCGATGGCGCTGATCAGCATCTCGTCGATCCATCTGCTGAAGACCTTCATCAGCCCTGACCAGAATTCGACGCACGCCGTCATGTGGCAGGTGATCATTCACGTCGCGTTCCTCGTCTCGGCACTGGTAATGGCGCTGGTCGACCGCCTCACCACGCACACGCATCCCAAACATTTTCAGGAACCCGCGGCATTGCATGTTGTGAGTTCACTCAGTTCACACGATTCCACTCCCCTGAAGGCGCACGACTGACCGCATAGCCCGCGACCAGAAAACAAGCGCCACTGTCCCCACTGAGCTAGCCATGACCGTCATCAAACAGGAAGATCTGATTCAGAGCATTGCTGATTCGCTTCAGTACATCAGCTACTACCACCCGCTCGATTACATCCAGGCCCTGGGCCGCGCGTACGAACTCGAACAGAGTCCGGCCGCGAAGGACGCAATCGCGCAGATCCTGACCAACAGCCGCATGTGCGCCGAAGGCAAGCGGCCGATCTGCCAGGACACCGGCATCGTCACGGTGTTCGTGAAGGTCGGTATGGACGTGCGTTGGGACGGTGCGACGATGGGCGTCACCGAGATGATCAACGAAGGCGTGCGCCGCGGTTATCTGAACCCGGACAATGTGCTGCGCGCCTCGATCGTGAGCCCGCCTGAAGGCGCGCGCAAGAATACGAAAGACAACACGCCGGCCGTGATCCACTACGAGATCGTGCCGGGCGACAAGGTCGACGTGCAGGTCGCAGCCAAGGGCGGCGGCTCGGAGAACAAGTCGAAGTTCGCGATGCTGAACCCGTCGGACTCGATCGTCGACTGGATCCTGAAGACCGTGCCGACCATGGGCGCCGGTTGGTGCCCGCCGGGCATGCTGGGTATCGGCATCGGCGGCACCGCCGAGAAAGCGATGGTGATGGCCAAGGAATCGCTGATGGATCCGATCGACATCCAGGACGTGATCGCACGCGGCCCGAAAGACTGGATCGAAGAACTGCGCGTCGAACTGCACGAGAAGGTCAACGCGCTGGGTATCGGCGCACAAGGCCTCGGCGGTCTCGCCACGGTGCTCGACGTGAAGATCATGGCCGCGCCGACGCACGCCGCGTCGAAGCCGATCGCGATCATCCCGAACTGCGCCGCCACGCGCCACGCGCACTTCACGCTGGACGGCTCGGGCGTCGCCAGGCTCGAAGCGCCGTCGCTCGACGCATGGCCGAAAGTACAGTGGGAACCGAACACCGAAACCAGCAAGCGCGTCGACCTGAACACGCTGACGCCGGAAGAAGTCGCCGGCTGGAAGCCGGGCCAGACGCTGCTGCTGTCAGGCAAGATGCTGACGGGCCGCGACGCCGCGCACAAGCGCATCGCCGACATGCTGGCCAAGGGCGAAAAGCTGCCGGTCGACTTCACGAACCGCGTGATCTACTACGTCGGCCCGGTCGATCCGGTGCGCGACGAAGCAGTCGGCCCGGCCGGCCCCACCACCGCCACGCGGATGGACAAATTCACCGAGACGATGTTGTCGCAAACCGGTCTCATTTCGATGATCGGCAAGGCCGAGCGCGGCCCGGTCGCGATCGAGGCGATCAAGAAGCACAATGCCGCGTATCTGATGGCCGTGGGCGGCGCTGCCTACCTCGTGTCGAAAGCGATTCGCAGCGCGAAGGTTCTCGCGTTCGAAGACCTCGGCATGGAAGCGATCTACGAGTTCGACGTGCAGGACATGCCAGTGACGGTTGCGGTCGATTCGAACGGCACGTCCGTGCACCAGACCGGCCCGAAGGAGTGGCAAGCAAAGATCGGTAAGATTCCAGTCGCGACGGTTTGATTCGCTGCTAACGCCTGTCACGTGTATCGAAAAGCCGGGGCCGCGGTCCCGGCTTTTTCGTGACTGCGGCAAACACGGCGCGTGAGGCTGGAAACAATGTCAAAAGATGCATCCGTTTTCTTGGCTTTTTCAGGTCTGGCGTTTATTGTTGTTGAAAATTTAAAGCCCCAATAAGGAATCATCATGCAAGGCGACAAAAAAGTTATCGAGTATCTGAACGCTCAGTTGAAGAACGAGCTGACCGCCATCAATCAATACTTCCTGCACGCTCGGATGTATAAGCACTGGGGCCTCGAAAAACTCGGCAAGCATGAATACGACGAATCGATCGGCGAAATGAAGCACGCCGACTGGCTGATCGAACGCATTTTCATGCTCGACGGCCTGCCGAACCTGCAAGACCTGCACAAGCTGCTGATCGGCGAGGAAACCAAGGAAATCCTCGAATGCGATCTGAAGCTCGAACAGATTTCGCAAGGCACCTGCAAAGAAGCGATCGTGTATTGCGAATCGGTTCGCGATTTCATCTCGCGTGAAATCTTCGTCAAGATTCTCGACGACACCGAAGAGCATATCGACTGGCTCGAAACGCAACTCGACCTGATCGACAAGGTCGGCATTCAAAACTACCAGCAAACGGCAATGGGTTCGGTCGAGTCCTGATCGAACCAGGTTGGAAAGCCCGCTCGCGTGCTCATGTCCGCGCTCATACGCCAGACCATGTGTCATGGCTGTGCGCTGCGCGGGCGATATACTGGCGTGCTTTCCTACGCATTTTCCCGCGTGCTTCACCATTTTCGCGACTTTTCCCTGACCGCCGTGCCGCGAGCGTCCTCTTCGCCTATGCCTACAGAATCGCCTTCTTCGGCTGCTCCGCTTGCCGGTGCCGGCTTGCGTGCACCGGTCGGTATTTTCGATTCGGGCCTCGGTGGATTGTCGGTACTGCGTGCGGTGCGCGCGCAACTGCCTGACGAAGCGATCCTGTATGTCGCCGACTCGCAGTACGCGCCCTACGGCGAACGCGACGACGATTTCATCGCCGACCGCACCCTCGCGATCGGCGAATGGCTAGTCAAGCAAGGTGCGAAAGTGCTGGTGGTCGCGTGCAATACGGCGACCGCGCAGTCGATCGCACTGGTCCGCGAAAAGCTGCCGATTCCGCTAGTGGGCGTGGAGCCCGGCGTCAAACCGGCCGCGCTGCAATCGAAAACGCGCGTCGCGGGCGTGCTGGCCACGCAAGTCACCTTGCGCAGCGCCCGCTTTCAGGCTCTGCTCGAACGCTACGCCGAGGATTGCCGCTTTCTGTGCCAGCCGGGCCACGGGCTGGTGCAGGCGGTGGAACGCTGCGACGTGAATTCGGCCGAATTGCGCGCGCTGCTGCGCGGCTATCTGCAGCCCATGCTGGACGCCGGCGCCGATACGCTGGTGCTCGGCTGTACCCACTACCCTTTTCTCGATGCGGCGATCCGCGACATCGTCGGCGACCGGCTGACGCTGATCGATACGAGCATCGCGATTGCGCGCCAGCTGGAGCGGGTGCTCGACCAGCACGGCCTGCGCGCCGCCCCGCAAAACGGCAGTGCTCTGCCCCGTTTTTATTCGACCGGCGATGGCGCTCACCAGCAACAACTCACCACCACCCTGCTGCATATTGACGCGGCGGTCGAACAGGTGCTGATCCCATCTCGCCGTACCGCAGCGCCGGATTCCCAGCCGGCCTGACCGATGTCCGCTTAGAGCCCCGCCTGGCGCCGCGCCGGGGGCTTTCTTGCCGCGTTTCCCCTTTTTCGGCCGTTTGCGCCCCGTCGCCTCCGTAGACGAAACCCTTCTAACAGTCTGGTTTTGTTACAAAAATTCCCGCAGGACGCTTGCCAAACGCCTCAAACAAAATGATAATAATTCGCATTAACGTTAGCTATGACGCCCTACCATGATTGTCTGTGTCTGCAAGTCTGTTTCTGACCGAAAGATCCGTGCCTCGATCGCGGATGGCGTCGATTCATTCGACGAGCTCCAGTTCGAACTGGGCGTCGCCTCCTGCTGCGGCAAGTGCGCGGACTCCGTGCGCGACCTCATGATGCAAAGCGGCATCTGCGCGAGCCGCTGCGGCTTCGAGCATCACCCGCAAGCGATGCCGCTGACGTTTTACGAACGCAAGGCGGCCTGAAGCCACATCCACCGCGCGGCCCATGCCGCGCCAGAAGCGCTTATTGCTCGTCTATCGCTCGTTTGTCGCTCGTTTGTCGCCCCGCTTCGCCGCCTCACCCTGCTTCAAACGCTGCTTCACGCGTTATCCCACTGCCGTCAGCAAGCCAGTACCCGTACCAGCCAGCTACCCGCCTCCCCGTTAAAAGGAGCTTGAGATGGAATTGCTGATCGGTTTCGTGACTACTTTGTGCATTTCGCTGCTGATCTTCCGAACATGACGCTGTCTTGTCTGACGTGCTGTATCGACGGCGCGCCGCCACGCTAACATGCAGGCTTCGCATACCGTCTCAGCCGGCGCCGCGCCGGCCGCTTCCGTCCGAATGAATTCCCGCGCCTTGAGCGTGACTGCCGCGGTGGTCGCGATTCACGTCGCGCTGCTCGCCGTCGCGCTCACCCTGCGCAACGAACCCGTCGTACGGCCGATCGAGTCGCGCACCATGACGGCCGAGTTGCTGAGCCCCGCACCGGTCGCGGCGCCCGTCGCGCTGCAGTCGATCGCGCCGCCGCCCAAACCGACGCCGCCGGTTCACACCAAACCGAAGCTTCAGCCGAAGCCCACGCCAACGCCCAAACCGGCGCCTACGCCGCTGCCGCAGGCCGCCGCGCCGTCGCCGACGCCGGTCGCAGCGCCCGATCCGGCTCCACCCGCACCCGCAGCGCCGGCGGCACCCGCCGCTCAGGCCACGCCAGCGATCGGCCGTCAGACGATGGAGATCACCGCGCCGAAGAACGTCTCGCACCTCGACTGCAATATCGCCAAGCCGGAATACCCGTCGCTGTCCAAGCGGCGCGGCGAAACCGGCACCGCGTATGTGAAATTCGTAGTGGGCCTGACTGGCAAGCTCGAAAACATCGAACTGAAGAAGAGCAGCGGCTTTAGCCGTCTCGACGACGCCGCGCTCGCCGCCGTGCGTGCGAGCGCCTGCAAACCCTATCTCGAGAACGGCCAGCCGATTCGGGCCGCGTACACCCAGCCTTACGACTTCAATCTGAACGATTGAGGCAGATTTCAAAGAAAAAGGAATTGCAATGCAAAACTACGGATTGGCGCACGTTTGGGCGCAAGGGGATTTTGTGACGCGCGGTATCGCGCTCGCGCTGTTGATCATGTCCGTGATGTCGTGGAGCGTGATCGTCATCAAGGGCTGGAACGTGATACGGCTGAAGCGTCTCACGAAGAATGCCGAGCAGGCGTTCTGGCATTCGGACGATCTCGCCGACGGCGTGAAAAAGCTCGGCGCGGAATCGTCGAAGCCGCAGGACAACCCGTTCCTCGCGCTGGCGCTGTCGGGCCAGGAAGCGGCCGACCACCATCATCAGACGCAACCGCATCTGCACGACCGCATGGATGTGTCGGACTGGGTCACGCGCTGCCTGAAAGACACGATGGACGAAAGCGTGGCGCGCATGCAGAGCGGTCTCGCGATTCTCGCGTCGATCGGCAGCACGGCGCCGTTCGTCGGCCTGTTCGGCACGGTGTGGGGCATTTATCACGCGCTGCTGGCGATCGGTGCGAGCGGTCAGTCGTCGATCGATCAAGTGGCTGGTCCGGTCGGCGAAGCGCTGATCATGACCGCGTTCGGCCTGTTCGTCGCGATTCCGGCCGTGCTCGGCTACAACGCATTGACGCGCGCCAACAAGGCGATTGTCGCCAAGCTGAGCCGCTTTGCGCACGGCCTGCACGCGTTCTTCGTGACGGGCGCCCGTCTGTCGTCGTCCAGGCGCGGCGACGGTCTGCGCCTCGCCACGCGCGTCAACTGATCAGCGAGGCACTCCGATGGCAATGAGCCCCTTCGCCGGCGAAGATGACGACGGCCTGATGAACGAAATCAACATGACGCCGCTCGTCGACGTCATGTTGGTTCTCCTGATCGTCTTCATGGTGACGATTCCGGTGATCCGTCACGCGGTCAAGATCGATCTGCCGCATGCGAGCAGCCAGAAAGAAGACACCAAGCCCGCGCAGATCCCGGTTTCGATCGACGCGGACGGCAATGTGTCGTGGGACCAGCAAAAGGTCGACGAAGCAACGCTGCACGCAAAGATCGCCCAGGCCGCGCAAGCGAACCCGCAGCCGGAATTGCATCTGGATGCGGACCGCAAGGTCGCGTATGAGAAAGTGGCTGAGGTGATGTCGGCGGCACAGGCCGGCGGCCTGACCAAGATCGGCTTCGTTACCCAGCCCAAGGCCAAATGAAGCCCGATAAGCGCGAGGTAAAACGCTGTTAAGCAGCGCCTGCCGAAGAACAGAAAAGCCCTTGTTTCAAGGGCTAAAAGTAAAAGGCCCTCATCGTCAGATGAAGGCCTTTTTTTGTGCGCACTCGGCGCCTTCGGGCGGCGGGTTCACTTGCCATCGGAATGATAGCCGGAGCCATCGCATGCGACAGCCGTGGTCGACACGGACAGCGCGGTCAGCCCTATCAGGCCGGCTATGATAGCGGCCATGAGTTTCCGCATAAGAGACTCCTTAGCGAAGGGATTTCAATATATGCCTGTGAGCGCGCGCATTCAAGTGACCAGCCATTGAAAGTACTCATGACAAACGGCGCTTAAATGCTAAAAGCGATGCCGTACCGCGCAAGAAGTGCTATGACGCGACGGCCAGAACCTGCTGCGCGCCGGTCTTCTTTTCCTCGCGCGCCGGGCATTCGCCCGCGATGTGTTTACCGTCGTCCGGGTCCAGCATCTCGACCAGATAGTCGACGAACGCGCGCACCGCCGGCACCATCCCCTGCCGCGACACGAATACGGCATACAACTGCGGCGTCGGCAAGGTCCAGCCGGGCATGACTGGCGACAACTGCCCTGCTCGCAGCGCGGCGCCGTACATCATTTCCGGCAGCGCCGCGATGCCGACGCCGGCCAGCACCGCTTCGCGTATGGTCATCAGATCGGCGGTCACCAGACGCGGCTCGTGTTCGTGAGCGTGACGCGCGCCGTCAGGCGAGATCAGGTTGAATACGTGGCGACCGTCGCCGGTCGGCACATCGAGTGTCTCGAAACGGCTCAGGTCAGCGGGCAACAGCGGCGGCGCATTCTGCTGCAACAAGCTCGGCGCACCGACCAGCATCTGCTGCGTCCGCCACAGCGGGCGCACGATGATGTTGGCGTTGTCCGGCGGATCGGAGCGCACGCGCAACGCGACGTCGATCGAATCTTCGAACAGATCGACCACGCGGTTCGTCACGCGCATCACGACGCGCACTTCCGGGTACCGATGCATGAATTCCGGCAGGATCTGCGACAGGATGGTTTGCGAAATGGTCACCGGCACGCTCACACGCACCGTGCCGCGCGGCGACGAGCGCAACTGCTGCACCACGTTCACGGCTGCCTGCGCCTCGCTGAGCATCGCCTGACAATGCTGATAGAACAGCTGCCCGGCTTCGGTCAGCGCCAGCTTGCGGGTGGAGCGCTGCAGCAAACGCACGCCCAGCGACGCTTCCAGTTCGGTCAGCCGGCGCGAAAGCCGCGACTTCGAGATGCCCAGCACGCGCTCGGCGGCGGAAAAACCGCCATGTTCGACGACCTGCGAGAAGTACATCAGGTCATTCAGATTATGTGAATCGATCTTCATCTCATCGTTCCAGTAATAGAACAATCCATTGCGTGACGGTGGCTGGCACCTCGAAAAACGGTCCCTATAATAGCTCCATGTTTCAAAAATAATGCTATTCCCCATTTTTCAAGGTGACTTTGATGAGCACGATCCGCACGATCGAACGCACGTATCCCGCCGTTCGCACGACCGAAGGTGGCGGCTTTATCGTCCACCGACCGTTTCCGACCCGCATGCTGATGGATTTCGACCCGTTCCTGCTGCTCGACGAAATGGGACCGATCGATTACGCGCCCGGCGAGGCCAAAGGCGCACCGGACCATCCGCACCGTGGCTTCGAAACGGTCACCTATGCGCTCGAGGGCCAGTTCGGCCATAAGGATTCAGCAGGCCATTCGGGCACGCTGCGTGCCGGCGACGTGCAATGGATGACCGCGGGCGCCGGCGTCGTGCACAGCGAAATGCCGGATCCGGCGTTTGTCTGCACCGGCGGGCGTGTGCACGGCTTGCAGCTATGGGTGAATCTGCCGCGCCGCGACAAGATGATCGAGCCGCGCTACCAGGAAATGCCGTCGTCGAGCATTCCGGTAGCGACTTCCACGGACGGCAAGGTGCGCGTCAAGGTGATCGCCGGCGAGGCGCTCGGGGTCAAGGCGGCAATCGAAACGCGCACGCCGATCCTGTATCAACATTTCTCGCTGCAACCGGGCGCGACGATTACGCAGCCGGTGCCGGCGGACTATCGCGTGTTCGCCTACGGCCTGTCGGGCAAGGGCTTCTACGGCGAAGGCGAAGCGCGCCAGGAGATCGACGCGCGGAAGATGATCATATTCCAGAACGACGGCGACAGCGTCACGCTCGCAGCCGGCGCCGAGCCGCTCGAAGTGCTGCTGCTCGGCGGCGTACCGCTGAAGGAGCCGGTGGTGCGTTACGGCCCGTTTGTGATGAATACCGAAGATGAAATCCGCCAGGCTGTCACCGACTACCAGGCCGGACGCATGGGCTGCATCACGCATTGATCGGACGCTGCGCGCGCTTGGCCGCACGCGGCAACGCCGCGGCGCTCCTGGCATCGCGTCAAATCGCGCGCCGCCGCGCCGCACCCTGTGGCGCGGACACCGCTAAATTCGTTCACAATAGCGATTCATGCCGCGCGCCGCGCCGTTTAGCCCGCTGTGTAGCCAAACGAGCGCCGGCGCGCGGCGATTTCCGTCCCTGTTCAGGAGCGCGCATGGCAGAGTCCACCGTCACCGCCCACATCGGCTCGACCAATTTCCAGGTTCTTTTCGACGACGGCAAGCACACGTGGCTCGCCGACGAACCCGAGTCGCTGGGTGGTGGTGATCGCGGGCCGGCGCCCATCGCGCTATTGCTGTCGAGCCTCGGCGCCTGCACGTCGATTACGCTGAAGATGTATGCGCAGCGCAAGAGCTGGCCGCTCGCCGGCGTGCGCGTGGGGCTATCGATGGAAACCGGCGACGCCGGCTCGACCATCGAGCGCCGGATCGTGCTGGAGGGCGAGCTATCCGACGAGCAGCGGGAACGGCTTTTGCAAATTGCCAATGCGTGTCCGGTTCACAAGATCCTGACGCATTCGATCACGATCCGCTCGGGACTCGCCGTCGCGTAACGTCGCGCGAGAGCGCGGCGAAACGCGCAAGACCCGGCTGAACAGGGCAGAACGTAATGCAACGCTTTCATAGGAAGCTGTCGTCTTGAATTTCGAACACCTTATCCAGATCAACGATCCGTTGAATCCGTTTGTCGACGCGATGACCCGCGAGCAGTTATGGGAGGGTCTCGTGCTGCGCGCCGAGCAGCCGCAACTGTTTGTGATCGGACTCGACAGTTGCACCATCCTTTCGCGCGAAGGCAACATTCTCGAGCGAGAGCTGCACTACGGCCAGGCCACCGTGCGCGACCGCGTCACGCTGCAGGAAAGCCAGAGCGTGCGCTACGACATTCTGCCGACCGCGGACCATGTCGGCGGCTCGCTGACCATGACCATCGAGCAGCCCGATGAACTGCAGCTGTTCCTGCGCTTCGAATATGCGACCACCCTGCCTGTCTCCGACGACCAGGATGCCGTGCAGACCCAGGAAATCGTCAAGTCGGCGTATCGCGAGAACGACATCGATACCGTCCGGCTAATTCGCCAGTACGTGCAAACGAAGCAGGAACCCGGTTCGTTGCATTGAATTTCCGCGTGCGGGCGCGCACTTCCCGCACGCGCCCGTCAAGAAGGGGGCGGCCACGTCGAAGGCGCGCCCTTATCCGTGTCTCCCGTCTCTCGTCGCCCTGCTCCCCATCCCATCAGCTATCGAAAGTCGAATCCGATCAATTTCTCTTTCTTGTAAATAGGAATGGTTATCATTTAGAATTAATCCATCGAATCGACCAACAGCAAAAACGAATGACCGATCTCACGCGCTCTTCCACGCTCAGTCTGCGCCGCCCGGCGGCCGCACTGACCAGCCGTCCGAAACCGTCGACGGCTACGGCCACCGCCACGAAGTCCGCCGCGAACCGTGTCAGCAGTTCAGGCGAGACATCGGATCGTGTCGTGCGCAGCGACGCACTGCTGCAAGGACATAGCCACGTCAGCATCCTCCATAACGGCGAAACCTACCAGTTGCGCGCCACGCGTCTGGGCAAGCTGATCCTGACGAAGTAACGAACAGAGGTAACTACCGGGTATTGTGGGGACCACCTCCTCGAGAGGTGTTGGGCATTAGCCAGCCACGACGGCTTGCACGTGAGAACTAGACCCCTTCGTGCAGACACCAAGCCAGCCGTCGCAGCCAGCCAGGCCGCTTTTTTGATTCTCATTTTGGTTCTTGTCTGGTTTGTCACCCAATGCGGATGCACGAAACGTCGTGTGTCGCAGATCAAGAAAATAAAAAGGCCGTGGGATGTTTTCATCTCCACGGCTTTTTTATGGCCCAAACGTGACGGTAATGCGCTTACTTCACGCTTGCTTCAATTACTTCGACGCCCAGCCCCAGAACATCAGCCACCATGCGCTATCGACCACGGCCAGCGCCGCGACGAACCACGCCATCGCGAGACCGCGCTGAACGAAGCGCTCGCTATAGCGGCGGGTGACCAGCCAGGCGAGCCAGGCGCTCCACAGGTTGGCGATCGCGAGAATGGCAATGCGCAGATCCGACGCCCACCAAAGTGGCACATGTTCCGCGCGCAGCAGCGACAGCGTGGTCGCCGACAGGCCGAGGAATACGCCCGCGCCGGCAATCGGAATCAGCCCTTGCGTCAAATGATGCAGACGCACGCTATTGAAACGCCCCAGCATGCGCGTTGCGCCCGTCAGCAGCACCAGCAGCGCGGTGCCGTACACCAGCGCCGTGGCGAGGATGTAGCCGATCACCATAGTGCCGTCGAGCCACGAGAACACGTCGTTCTGCTCGGGGTAGTGCGTGAACAGGAACCAGGGCACGTTGGTGTCGAGCGGCCAGGTGATGTCGTGATCGACCAGCCACGTGGCGAAGAACATCTTCAGGTCGACGAACCAGCGCGAAGCGGTCCAGTGGAACGCGCCGATCGCGATGCCGAGCAGACCGTACAGAATCAAGGCCGTGTCCCACGGGTTCGCCTTCTTGTCGCCGAGCTGCACCACTTCCGACGACGGCACACGCCACTTCAACGCAATCGCGTCGCGATGCCCGCTGCAACGGCCGCACATATGGCAGTCCGCCGCGCCCGTCATATTGCGCAACGGCACGAGCGGCGCGCAATTGATCGGAATCACGCGATGCCCATGCTCGCCGTTCTTGTACGAACGGCGCCATGCGTCTTCATCGACTTTGTAGTGAAACGGCGCGAGGCGCGCCAGAAGCGAAAAAACCCCGTTGACGGGGCACAGATATTTGCACCAGACGCGCTTCTCGCGTCCGTACAGCAAGCCGATGATCATCGCCGCGAAGGTCGAGCCGCCGAGCACCAGCAGCACCGCCTTGGGATACTGATAAACGCTCACCATCTGGCCGTAGATGGTGGTGAGGCCGAATGCGACGAAGGGCCAGCCGCCCCAGCGCATCCAGCGCGGAATCGCCCAGCCGCGGCCGTACTTGCTGGCGAACTCGGCGAGCGCGCCTTCCGGGCATAGCACGCCGCACCATACGCGGCCGAGCATCACCATCGAGAGCAGCACGAACGGCCACCAGATGCCCCAGAACACGAACTGCGCGGCAAGCGTCAGGTTATTCCACAGATGCGCGGTGTCGCCCGGCAGCGGCATCGCTGCCGGCACCAGAATCAGAAACGCGTACACCGCCACGACGACCCATTGAATGCCGCGAATCAGCCCGCCGTGACGCTGCATCCACTGACCGGCCGCAGCGAGGCGGCCTGGGCGCGTCATGACTGTACTCATGCCGCGCGCCCGGCGGCCTGCTGCGCCGGTTTGCGGTTCGCGCGACGCACCAGCAGATAGACGACCGCCCAGTACAGCGCGTAAGCGATCAGATTCATCAGCGCCGGATGCGCGCGATAGCCGGTGAGCGTGGCGACCAGCGAACCGAAGGTGTTCGAATCGTCGAGGATCGCCGACGAATTCCACATCTGGCCAACCAGCGTCGGCAGGATTTCCTTGTCGATTAGCTTGTCGACGCCGGTCTGGAACAGGCCCGCGCCGAGGAACAGCAGCATGATTTCGGTGACGCGGAAAAAGAGCCGCCACGAGAAGAACTTGCCGCCCAGCTGCAATGCGTAGAAGGTCAGGAGCGCGAGACCGAGGCCGATAAACACCGCGAGCATCTGGCCGCCGTCCACGTGCCCCGACTGGCCGAAGCCGAGGCCGTACAGGAAGATAACCGTTTCGCTGCCCTCACGCGCGATCGCCAGCGCGACCAGCAATGCCACGCCCCACCAGTTCGAGTCGCGCGTGCTCTTTTGCAGCGACTGTTCCATATCGCGCTTGAGCGACCGGCCATGCTGCTTCATCCACAGCACCATCTGCACGATCAGCACGCAGGCGACCAGCACCATAGCGGTCTGGAAATAATCCTGCGCGTCGCCGGACAGCACCTCGGTAAAGCCGACCAGCGCCGCGCCGAGCGCGACCGCTGCGATCACGCCGGCCGCGACGCCGCCCCACAAGTACGGCAAACCGCGGCGCGCGTCGTCGTCGCCATTCTTCAACCAAGCGTACAGGATGCCGACGACCAGCAACGCCTCGACACTTTCCCGCCATACGATGAACAACACCTGACCCATCTAGCCCTCCGTCTACTGCTGTGGCGAACACGCGATTCGATGTGCGCTCGCGGCCCAAGCCCTTACTTCGCGACGATCACGCCCTGCGCCTGCTGGTGGAAATCGTCGAAAAACTTGTACTCGCCCGCTTCCAGCGGCGCGATCACGACGAACGACTCCGCCCCCGGCGCCAGCACCTTTTCCTTGCGCAACTGAACGCTTTCGAACTCGGCCGCACCCTTGCCGGTATTGCGTATTTCGATCTTGATGCGCTGCCCTACGGGCACCTCGATACGTGCCGGATTCAGCTTGCCGTCATTCATTTCCAGCTTGAAGGTCAGCAAATCGGCCGCGTGCGCGGCGCCGGCCAGCGACGCCATCGTGGCGAGGATCGCGATCTTTCGGTTGATTCTCATTAGCCCTTCCGGAGAACGCGGCGCCAGGAGCCATCGCCCGCGCGCCGTCTGCTGCATTCATTCACTTCCGCGATGACCACGCGGGGCTCCGCGTGGCAAACCAAACCGTGAAGATCCGCGGCGATCAGTAACCGCCCTTCTTGCCGATACCCGCGAACGTGAAGTCGTATTCGAGCGTGATCGGCTTGAACCACTGACCCACGCCGGTTTCCTTGTCGACGTGGCGGCCGAACGCCATATGGCCGGTTTGCATCGGCGCTTCGACGACCATCTTCAGGTGATACTTGCCCGGGCCTTGCAGCTTGACGTTGTCGCCGTAATGCGGACCGTCGTTCGCGACCATCGCCATCATGTCGCCCTTCTGGGTCTGATTCGAACCGGCTTTCGTCAGTTCGTAGCGCACTTGCAGGTACGGCATCCAGTCGCCTTCGGCGAAACCGGTCGGGTTGTTCTTGACTGCGTGGATATCGGCCTCGAGGTGGACATCCGAATCCGACGCCTTGCGCATCATGCCTTCGGGTTCCATCGTGATCGGCTGCAGATACACCGCGCCGATTTCCATTCCGCCTTGAATCTGATGCTTGCCGATCGGGTATTCCGCTGCCGTTGCCGACAGAGCCGCGACTGCGGCCACCGCTGCGGCGCCACCACGCACAAATGAAGAAATCTGCATTGAAACTCCTTGTTTTTATCTGACTGGAACCGAAGCAATTGGAACAGTACGTTGCGTGTGTCTTGTCAGCGGACGCCGGCGCACTCGAACAAGCAGCAAGCGGACCCCGAACTGCATCTACGAACTGCATCTACGAACTGCATTTACGTAACCGCATTTACGTAACGTTAATGCGAACCATTCTCAATATTGGTCGAGTTTATCATTGATCGACAGCGAGAACAAATGGGGAAGCACGCCGAGCCTTATGCCAGCAGGGGCTTAAGGCAGGCTTAAGGAAGCGCGTGTGGACGTGTTTGGCGGGATGAGCGACGTCGATCGACAGAGCGCGGCACATTGCCGCGCCCAGAGCGGATAGGAAGGTTTAGTCGATGCCTGACACGTGATCGCCGACGTTCGCACCGAACACGCGTTGACGCAGCAACGCCAGCTGATCGCGGGTCTGCGCGGCCTTTTCGAACTCGAGATTTTTCGCGTGCTCCATCATCTGCTTTTCGAGACGCTTGAGTTCCTTGGCGAGCTGCTTCTCGGACATGTCCTCGAATTTCGCGCGGGTCTGCTGCTCTTTCAGCTCGGCGCGGGCGTCGTCGACGTTGTACACGCCGTCGATGATGTCGCGGATCCGCTTGACCACCCCGCGCGGCGTAATGCCGTTCGCGAGGTTGAAGGCGATCTGCCTGGCACGCCGCCGTTCGGTTTCGTCGATGGCGCGGCGCATCGAATCGGTCACTTTATCGGCGTAGAGAATCGCCTTGCCGTTCACGTTGCGCGCCGCCCGGCCGATGGTCTGGATCAGTGAACGCTCGGCGCGCAGGAAGCCTTCCTTGTCGGCGTCGAGGATCGCGACCAGCGAAACTTCCGGAATATCCAGCCCTTCGCGCAGCAGGTTGATCCCGACCAGCACGTCGAAGGTGCCGAGGCGCAGATCACGGATGATTTCGACCCGCTCGACCGTGTCGATGTCGCTGTGCAGATAGCGCACCTTGACGCCGTGGTCGGCCAGAAACTCGGTGAGCTGCTCGGCCATTCGCTTGGTCAGCACGGTAACCAGCACGCGATCGCCGACTTTGACGCGCTCGTTGATCTCGGCGAGCACGTCGTCGACCTGGCTGCGCGCCGGACGCACCTCGATTTCCGGATCGACGAGGCCAGTCGGACGCACCAGTTGCTCGGCCACCTGCCCCGCCGTCTTCTGCTCGTAATCGGCGGGTGTGGCCGACACGAACACCACCTGGCGCATCTTGCGCTCGAACTCGTTGAACTTGAGCGGCCGGTTATCGAGCGCCGACGGCAGGCGGAAACCGTAGTCCACCAGATTCTCTTTACGCGCGCGGTCGCCGTTGTACATGCCGTTCAACTGACCGATCAGCACGTGCGATTCATCGAGCAGCATCAACGCGTCCGACGGCAGGTAATCGACCAGCGTGGGCGGCGGCTCGCCCGGCGCGGCGCCCGAGAAGTGCCGCGAGTAGTTCTCGATGCCCTTGCAGAAACCCAGCTCCTGGAGCATTTCCAGATCGAAGCGGGTGCGCTGCTCGAGCCGCTGCGCTTCGACCAGTTTGCCTTCGCTATAGAAGAATTCGAGCCGCTCGCGCAGTTCGTTCTTGATAGTTTCGACCGCGCGGACCACGGTGTCGCGCGGCGTCACATAGTGCGACGACGGATACACGGTGAAACGCGGAATCTTCTGGCGCACGCGGCCGGTGAGCGGATCGAACAGTTGCAGCGTCTCGACTTCGTCGTCGAACAGTTCGACGCGCACCGCCATTTCCGCGTGTTCCGCCGGGAAAATGTCGATCGTGTCGCCGCGCACACGGAACGAACCGCGCTGGAAGTCGGCTTCGTTGCGGTTGTACTGCATCGCGATCAGCCGCGCGATGATGTCGCGCTGGCCGAGCTTGTCGCCGGTACGCAGCGTCAGAATCATCTGGTGGTATTCGGACGGATTGCCGATACCGTAGATCGCGGAAACCGTCGCGACGATCACCACGTCGCGCCGCTCCATCAGGCTCTTGGTAGCCGACAGCCGCATCTGCTCGATGTGCTCGTTGATCGACGAATCCTTCTCGATGAACAGGTCACGCTGCGGCACGTACGCTTCCGGCTGATAGTAGTCATAGTACGAGACGAAGTATTCGACCGCATTGCGCGGGAAGAACTCTCGGAACTCCGAGTAAAGCTGGGCGGCAAGCGTCTTGTTTGGCGCGAACACGATCGCCGGGCGGCCGAGCCGCGCGATGGTGTTGGCCATCGTGAAGGTTTTGCCGGAACCGGTCACGCCGAGCAGCGTCTGGAACGACAGGCCGTCCTCAATGCCCTCGACGAGCGTGTCGATCGCCGTCGGCTGATCGCCGGCCGGCGGATACGGCTGGTAGAGCTGGAACGGCGAGTCTTCGAACGTAACGAATTTGGATTCGTCGAGCGTATCGTCGACTTCAGTCAGATGGTGTTCGGACATGTGGGCGGCACCGGGCCTTGGGCAAAGGACTATTCTAGCGTTTTGCGTGAGCGCGGGCTGAGCGGGTCTGCGTAAGGTCTGCGGGGTTCGCCGGGCTGTTCCGAGGCCCCCGGCCTAAGTGGCCGGCGCGGCGCTCATCAGGCGCTGTGGCGCCTTTTGCCGGACTGCTGCCCGGCCGTTGCCCGACCATTGCCGGGCCGATTCGGCGTAGGCCCGTCACAGCCACCTGGCGCCGGAGTGCCTGTTTTTCAAGCAAATAATTCGGTTTTTACGGCCTTTCTAGCCCGAAAAGTGCCCGCGGATTCGCTACAATGCCAAGTTGCGCTCGCTCGCCGCTGCCCGCCGCCCGTCTGCAATTTTCTGCCAGACACTTCAAGCCAGGTCGCCCGCGCTCGAAGCCACCCCTCTTTTTACTACTGCTGCCCACCCATCATGTCTCTGTTCTCCGCCGTCGAACTTGCTCCCCGCGACCCGATTCTGGGCCTGAACGAAGCTTTCAACGCCGATGCGCGCGCCACCAAGGTCAACCTTGGCGTTGGCGTGTACTTCAATGAAGAAGGCAAGATTCCGCTGCTGCGCGCCGTGCGCGACGCGGAAAAGGCTCGCGTCGAAGCCGCGTTGCCGCGCGGCTATCTGCCGATCGAAGGCATTGCCGCCTACGACGCCGCCGTGCAGAAGCTGCTGCTCGGCAACGACTCGCCGCTGATCGCCGCGGGCCGCGTCGTGACGGCACAGGCACTGGGTGGCACGGGCGCGCTGAAAATCGGCGCCGACTTCCTGAAGCGTCTGAACCCGAACGCCAAGGTCGCGATCAGCGATCCGAGCTGGGAAAACCACCGTGCGCTGTTCGAAAGCGCCGGCTTCGAAGTCGTGTCGTACCCATACTACGACGCGCACACCCACGGCGTGAACTTCGAAGGCATGCTGAGCGCGTTGAACAGCTATGCCGCGGGCACGGTCGTCGTGCTGCACGCGTGCTGCCACAACCCGACCGGCGTCGATCTGAGCGTCGAGCAATGGAAGCAGGTGGTCGAAGTCGTCAAGGCGCGAAACCTCGTGCCGTTCCTCGACATCGCCTATCAAGGTTTCGGCGATGACATCGAATCGGACGCCGCAGCAGTGCGTCTGTTCGCTGCCAAGGAACTGAACGCGTTCGTGTCGTCGTCGTTCTCGAAGTCGTTCTCGCTGTACGGCGAGCGCGTCGGCGCACTGTCGATCATCACGGCAGGCAAGGAAGAAGCCGCCCGCGTGCTGTCGCAACTGAAGCGCGTGATCCGCACGAACTACTCGAACCCGCCGACGCACGGCGGCTCAGTGGTCGCAGCGGTACTCGCCTCGCCCGAACTGCGCGCCACGTGGGAAACGGAACTCGCCGAAATGCGCGACCGTATCCGCGCAATGCGCAACGGTCTGGTCGAGCGCCTGAAGGCAAGCGGCGTGGATCGCGACTTCAGCTTCGTGAACGCGCAACGCGGCATGTTCTCGTACTCGGGTCTGACGGCGCCGCAAGTGGACCGCCTGCGCGAAGAGTTCGGCATCTATGCTGTGAGCACGGGCCGCATCTGCGTGGCTGCGCTGAATACGCGCAACCTCGACGTGGTGGCTAACGCGATCGCTCACGTGCTGAAGTAAAGCTTTCCAAAGCGCACGCGCTGATTGCATGCGCTTTGCTGAAACTGATTGTAGAAATGGCGCCCTTCCTGAACTGCACCCCAAAAGCGTGGACGAGTGTCCAACTCTTGGGGTGCAGTTCATTCCCCGGGCGCCGTTTTCATTTGCCGCTGACTACGGCTCTATCGCTTCAGCGCGCATCCCGGTGAATATCGTGCGTGACAAAACCCGCGTCGTTCTCGGGCATGTCCAGCCAATCGGGTTGCTCAAGCGAGCGGCGGATATCCTGCAAACCGCTTTCCCAGTGCTCGCGCATCGTCGTCAGGCCGAACTGAAAGTCCTTGAAGTGCCCTTCGTATTCCTTCTGCCGATAGATGAGGTGGATCACGTTGTAGCGCTTCGAACACGATAGCTCGTCGGCCAGCTTGCACCACGGATCGTCTCGCTGATCGGCCGGCACGCGGTCGAGCACCTCGCGCAACACATGCCGGAAACGCTGCGAGCGTTGCAGCATGTCGGTCACGAGACGCGTGCGGCTCGAATACTGAATGTCCTTCACGCGCCCCTGGACGTCGGTGATGTTGTCCGGCACCGGCCCGATCGCGCTCCAGAGATCGACCTGAAACGCGAGCGTGTCGCGGCGCGGCGTGGTCTGGATCACTTCGTAGAGCGGCGTGTTCGACATCAAGCCGCCGTCCCAGTAGTACTGGCCGTCGATTTCAACCGCCGCAAAGCCCGGCGGCAACGCGCCCGACGCCATGAAATGCTCCGGCTTCAGTTTCGTGTGCGTGTTATCGAAGTACGCGAAATTACCGGTGCCACAATTCACCGCGCCGACCGACACGCGTGTTTCGCCCGAATTGATCCGGTCGAAATCGCACATCGCTTCAAGTGTCGCTTTCAGCGGCGTGGTGTCGTAGTAGCTGGCCATTTGCGGCGGCCCCGACACGGTGGGCAACGGCGGCGGGAAACGCGGCACGAAAAAGCCCTTCTGCCCTTCCACGATCGCGCCCATGGCCTGCGTCGCCGTGAAAGCTTTACGCACGGCCTCGCTGGAGTTGAAGAGTGCGTGCTCGATGAAGGCCGGCAGCGGCGGCCCGAAAGCCGGCTGACAGATCGTCTCCCAGAATTGCCGCAGCCGTTCTACGCGCTTGCCCGGCGGATTGCCGGCAATGACGGCCGTGTTCAACGCCCCGATCGAAATGCCGGCGAGCCAGTTCGGCTCGATGCCTGCTTCGTAAAGACCTTGAAAGACACCAGCCTGATAGGCACCGAGCGCACCGCCGCCTTGCAGCATCAGCGCGACGGTTTCGTAGTTGGGCAATTCGAGGTGCCGGCTGGGATGGGCGGCGGCCGCAGGGCCGGCGCCCCCGCCATCCCCAGGCGCGCCGACGCGTGCCTGCTTGAGATTGCGTTGCGCCATGGGCGCCTCCTTATTGCATGTACCAGCCGTGGCTCACAATAAAGGACTGACCGGTCAGCGCCGCAGTCGGGAAAGTGGACAGGAACAGCACCGTCTGCGCGACGTCTTCCACCGTGGTGAAGATGCCGTCGACCGTGCCGCCCAGCATCACGCGCTTGACCACCTCTTCCTCGCCGATGCCGAGTTCCTTGGCTTGCTCGGGAATCTGCTTGTCGACCAGCGGAGTGCGCACGAAACCCGGACACACGACGTGCGAGCGCACGTTGTGCTTCGCGCCTTCCTTCGCCAATACGCGCGACAGACCCAGCAACGCATGCTTGGCCGTTACATAGGCGGACTTCAGCGGCGACGCTTCGTGGGAATGGACCGAACCCATGTAGATCACGATGCCGCCGCGATCGTCCTTGTACATGTGTTTGAGCGCTGCCTTGGTGGTGAGGAACGCGCCGTCCACATGGATCGCCTGCATCTTCTTCCAGTCGGAAAACGAGTAGTTTTCGATCGGATTGACGATCTGAATGCCGGCGTTGGAAATCAGAATATCGACCGAGCCGAGCTCGGCGGCGACCTTGTCGATCCCCTGGTTGACGGCATCTTCGTTGGTCACGTCCATCGCGACGCCGATTGCCTTGCCGCCGCCCGCTTTGATTTCTTCAGCGACGGCGTTCGCGCCGTCCTGGTTCAGGTCAGCAATCGCGACCGCGGCGCCCGCCGCGGAAAGCGTCAGCGCAATTTGCTTACCGATGCCGCTCGCGGCGCCGGTAACCACCGCGACCTTGCCATTCAGATTCGTGTTCAGTGACGACATCCAGAACCTCCATGCAGTTGATGAGCAATGACACCACGAGCCGCAGGCGGCGTGAAGTCAGCCAGACGGCATAGGCCGTCCGGCCGGATGCTGCACTGCGGCCAACGCTGCTATTGTGCATGAACCGTGTGAAGCACATCTGGAAAACGCACATCGGGCTTTATCTCTTTAAACTGGACGTCTCAGCGGGATTCCAGCGGCATCACTACCAAGGAGGCATGCATGAATTATCGACGTCTGGGCCGTTCCGGCCTGCAAGTCAGCGAACTGTCCATTGGCTCATGGGTCACCTACGGCAATCAGGTCGGCAGCCATGCGGCGCGCGAATCGCTCGCCGCCGCGCGCGGTGCGGGAGTCAACTTCTTCGACAACGCCGAGGTGTACGCCGGCGGTCAATCCGAAGAAATCATGGGCCAGGCGCTCAAAGAACTGGCATGGCCACGCGTGAGCTACGTAGTGTCGACGAAATTTTTCTGGGGTCTGGAAGAGACGCCGAATCAGTACCACACGCTGAACCGCAAGTATCTGCTGAACGCGATCGACGCCTCCCTCAAACGCCTGCAACTCGATTATGTCGATCTGGTGTTCTGTCACCGTCCTGACCCGAACACGCCGGTCGAGGAAACCGTCTGGGCGATGAGCGATATGATCGCGCGCGGCAAGGCGCTGTACTGGGGCACGTCCGAATGGAGCGCTGATGAAATCCGCGCCGCTTATGAGATTGCCGAGCGGCATCATCTGCACAAGCCTGTTATGGAACAGCCGCAGTACAACCTGTTCCACCGCAAACGCGTCGAGCAGGAATACAAACGCCTTTACGAGGACATCGGCCTCGGGCTGACAACCTGGAGCCCGCTCGCGTCCGGTCTCCTCACCGGCAAGTACCGCGACGGCGTGCCCGCCGACAGCCGCGCGCAGTTGCAAGGCTACGAGTGGCTGCGCAAGCAGGTGACCGACGCCGGCAAGAACAACGTGGTCGGCAAGCTCGGCCAAGTGGCCGACGAACTGGGCTGCACGGTCGGCCAACTGGCGATTGCGTGGATTCTGAAGAATCCGCATGTGAGCACGGTCATCACCGGCGCGTCGCGAGTCGAGCAGATCGCCGAGAACATGGCCTCGGCGGAGGTCGCGGAGCGCATCACGCCGGAAGTGAAGCAGCGGATCGAGGAGATCATCGGCGACGCTTACAGCTAGGACCAGGCAGGACCAGGCAAAACCAGGCGGCCGCCGGACCGCTCGAGCGCGGCCCGCACAGCATTCGGGCCGTGTCGCGCGGGACGCGCTACGGTGTGCAGCGCGGCGTCGCGTACAATACGCGACCGCGCCGCACACCGGTTGTGCCGCCGCATTGCATCAGCATCGCCGAATCCGCCCTGGACCGGCACGCCCTCTTTCAGCGTCTCCTCATCATGCTCAGCTACCGCCACGCCTTTCATGCAGGCAACCACGCCGACGTTCTGAAACACGCCGTCGTGTTGCAGCTACTGCGCTATCTCGGCCAGAAGGACAAAGCCTACTGGTATATCGACACACACGCGGGCGCCGGCGTTTATTCGTTGAAGGAAGGCTACGCGACCAAAACCGGCGAGTTTCAGACCGGCATCGCCAAACTGTGGGAACGCAACGACTTGCCGCCGATCTTCGCCGACTACGTCGACGAAGTGAGCGCGCTGAATCCGGACGGCCAGTTGCGCTTCTATCCGGGCTCGCCGTACATCGCGTGGCGGCAGATGCGCGAGCAGGACCGCATGCGTCTGTTCGAACTGCACACCACCGAAATCGACGTGCTGCGCCACAACTTTCGCGATGCGGGCCGGCGCGCGATGCTCTACGCGGGCGACGGCTTCGACGGCATTCTCGCACTGCTGCCGCCGGCGCCGCGCCGCGCGCTGGTACTGCTCGACCCGTCGTATGAAGACAAGCGCGACTACACGCGCACATTGCGCTGCGTCGAAGAGAGCCTGAAGCGCTTTCCGACCGGCACTTACGCGGTCTGGTACCCGCAAGTGAAGCGCCCCGAATCGCAGCGCTTTCCCGACCAGTTGAAGAAGCTGCAGGAGCGCAACTGGCTGCATGTGAGCCTGACCGTCAGCAATCCGCCGGCCGACGGTTTCGGCCTGTTCGGCAGCGGCATGTTCATCCTGAATCCGCCGTACACGCTGGCAAAAATACTGAAGGAGCAACTGCCCTGGTTGGTCAATGCGCTCGGTCAGGACAAGGCGGCGCAGTTCAAGGTCGAATACCGCGGCGACTGATCTTTCTTGCATGCGGTGCGCCGCCGCAGCGGTACGGCGCGCGGCCTGACGGTGAGCGACTTAAGCCGCTAAACCGCTCACTTGAGTTGCGCCGCGGCCTTGCGAACGAAGTCGTTGGTATAGGTTGCGTTCAGGTCGATCTTTTTCGGATCGAGCCGGTTATCGAACGACGACAGCGCGCGCAACGCGGTGGCCGGGCCGTCCGCGGGCATCAGGCCGTCCGGCGAATATGCGTCGCGCACGTTGTGGAAGGCTTCCACGTAGAGCGCCGAGTCGTTGAGCAGATAGGCCGGCGGCACCATCTTCAGCAGGTCGGCGTCGCTCGCGCTCTGCAGCCAGTGGTCGGCGCGCACGATGGCGTTGGCGAGCGCCTGCGTCGTCTTCGGATACTTCTGAATGAAGCTCTCGGAGGCATATAGCGTCGCTGCCGGCATCGTCCCGCCGAATACCTCTTGCGTGCCCTTCACCGTGCGCGTGTCGACCAGCACCTTGATCGCGCCGCTGCGCTGCAGCTTGGTCATCATCGGATCGACGTTGGACAGCGCGTCGATCTGACCGCCGCTTACCGCGGCCAGTACCGTCGCACCACTGCCAACACCGATCGCCGAAATCTCGTTGCGCTGCACGCCGGCCTTGCGCAAGGCCACGGTCAGCACCAGATCGGTCGACGAACCCGGCGCGCTCACGCCGACTTTCGCGCCCTTGAAGTCCGCCAGCGTCTTGATCTGATCGGCCTTCGACTTCACCACCGCAACGACGATCTGCGGCGCGCGGCCCATCAGCGCGAATGCGCGGTAGTGCTGCCCTTTCGCCTGCATGAACAGCGTGTGCTCGAATGCGCCGGCGCCCACGTCGGCGCTGCCTCCCACTACCGCTTCCAGGGCCTTTGATCCGCCCGCGAAATCTTCGAGGGTGACGTCGAGCCCTTCGTCTTTGAAGTATCCCAACTGCTGCGCCGCGAGCACCGGCAAATAGTAAAGACCCGGCAAGCCGCCGACGGCCATCGTCAGCGTGGATTTTTCCGGTGTGTCCTTGGCGAGCGCAACGCCGGGGAGCGCGACGAGCGCGATCAGCGTGGCGCAGGCGGCACGCTGCATCCAGTGAGTAAGCATTTCGATGTCTCCTTGTTCTGTTTTCGTTCGATGCGGCGGCGCAGCGCAATGTGCATGGTCCACGTCGTCAGCGAGAGACCGCGTAACGATTGTCATCGGACGGTTTCGCCCGCGCCATGCGCCGAAACCCGAATGGCTCGATGCAATGCGCGTGATCCGAAGGCGCGCGTTGACGCGTGGCGGCGCCGCGCAGGGCTCGCCGCTCGGAACCGCTCGAAACGTTAACGGATCACAGAGGAACTACAGAGGAGCATCGCGCGGAAGACGCTTATTGCGGACGTAGCGCCGGGCGAGGCTGTGGTTGTGGCTGCGCCTGTGGTTGCGACTGCGGGGCTGCCCTGCCGACAGGCAACTGGACGTACGGCGCGACAACGATCGGTATCGACGAATTCGGCGCCAGTTCGGTGGGCGCAGCGATTGGCTGTGCTTCGACGATCCGCTGCCGCGAAAGCGGCGCGGTTTGCAGCACGGTGCCGCTCTGGCCGTCGCTAATGCCGCTCTGCGTGTCGAGGATCAACGGCTTGCCGCCGTTGCTCGACGCGGCGAAAGTTGCCGGTACTGCGAGAACCGTTGTCAGCGATGCCGCGATGGCGGCAGCCAGAATGGAGTGGAGCGAGCGAGCAGGAAGCATGACCGGGCCGGATAAGTTTTGAGAATGCCGGATTGCGCAAAAAAACGCTTTACCTTACCGCGGTGACAACCTTCAGGCTAGTCGATATTGGCCTGCAGACGCTTGTCGGGCACAGATTACCCGCAATCCGGGAAGCCCAGATGTGACAAAGCCCCGTCTATACGGGGCTCAACGCTGTACTGCTATGGCCGCGCAACATGCGCTGCCGGGTCAAACTTTGATGCTCGCGCTGCTTACAACGAGTAGCCGTTGGTTTCGAGCGAGCGGATGCGTTGCTCAAGCTGAACGATATCCGACGACGAGGCCAGATAGGCTTCACGGCGGCTACGTTCTGCGGTTTCAAACCAGATGCTCAGCTTTTCAAGAAGGTATGCAAACATGATGTTCTCCAAGGATCAGATTGAATCCCCGGTGAGTTATGCATCAGGGATTTCCCGTAAAAGGGTTAACCCGGATTATAACCTTCTGGTGCAACCTTGCTAGTGAAATGCCCGCATGACGTGCATTCCGTTTTGGAATGGTGCACGCAAATTGGGCATGTAAGTTTTTGATTTTATGAGAGGTATTACGGATTTTCGATGTTGACGGAATTATCCGCATCAAAACAGCACAATATTGGTGCATACGCGTGACAGGTTGCAACAAATCCCTCGTTGGGTTGCGCCCCACCCCTTAACTCGGATGACAACCCTTCCCCGACACCAGATCCGTATCCGCAAGCCGCTCGATAATCGGGCAGTCCGGACGCTCGTCGCCGTGGCAATGATCGGCCAGATGCGCCAACGTGTCGCGCATATCGGTGAGCTCGGCGATGCGGCGATCCAGATCCGCGACGTGTTCAAGCGCAATCGCCTTGACTTCGGCACTGGCGCGCGATCGATCGTGCCACAGCGCCAGCAGCCGGCGAATGTCTTCGACCAGAAAACCGAGCCGGCGAGCCTGCCGGATGAAGCGCAGCGAATGCACCTCCGGCGTTCCATAGACGCGATAACCGGCGCTCGTGCGCGCCTTTGCTGCCAGCAAACCGACGCTTTCGTAGTAGCGAATCATTTTCGCCGTGACGCCCGACGCGCGGGCCGCTGCACCAATGTTCATGACTGTTTCCCCAATATGTGCGTCGATCGTACACCTTCCCATAATGGGAAGGTCAGCCACTCAAGTGCGCATCGGCAGGCATAATTCAACCATCGCGACATTCATTTTTCCGAGGCAATCCAGATGACGATCGAATTCCAGGTAGAAGGCATGAGCTGTCAGCATTGCGTGGCGGCGGTCACCCAGGCGATCCGTGAACACGACGGCGCCGCGCAGGTGCAGGTCGATCTGGCAACCGGCCGCGTGGCGGTCGAATCTACGCAGCCGGCCGAAATGCTGAAGGCCGCCATCGACGAGGCCGGTTACACGGTCACGAACGTGGCCAGCGGCGCGGCCCGCTAAGGCGCGCTCCTGTCATGTTCAAAGTCGCAGTCATTGGTGCGTCCGGCCTGCTTGGCCGCGCGCTCGTCAGTGAACTGGCGCTGCAAACCGGCTGGCAAGTTGTCGCCACGGCATTCAGCCGGCCCGGCCCGAACACGGTCGCGCTCGATATTCGCGACGCGCAGGCGGTCGACCAGTTTGTCGAGCGCGAAGCGCCGGATGCGCTCGTGATTGCGGCGGCAGAGCGTCGTCCGGATGTGTGCGAGCACGATCCGGCGCTCGCCCGTGCGCTGAACGTCGATGCGGTGCGCACCTTGGCCGCGGCGGCCAAACGGCGCGGCGCGTGGACGCTGTCGATCTCCACCGACTACGTGTTCGACGGCGCTCACCCGCCCTACCAGCATGATTCCGAGCCCGCGCCGCTCAATGCCTATGGGCGCAGCAAGCTCGAAGGCGAGCGAGCGCTGGCGGAGACGACCGATCTCGGTTGCGTGCTGCGTTTACCGCTGCTGTTTGGGCCGATCGTCAGTTGGGCAGAATCGGCAGTGACGAGTCTCGTGCCGGCGATCGCCGCGTCGGCTTCGCTCAATGGCGAGGCTGCCGTCATGGATGCATGGGCGATCCGTTATCCAACGTTCACGCCGGACGTCGCGTTTGTGATCCGGCAAATGCTCGAATGGCATGCGCATGGTCAAGCGATTCGCGGCATCGTGCAATGGTCGGGCGACGAACCGATGACCAAGTACGAGATCGCCCTGCGTCTCGCCGAAGCGCTGCAACTCGATGCGCAACTGACGCCGCAGCACACGCCCACCGACGCGACTCCGCGTCCGCATAACTGCCACCTTGCTTCGAGCCGGCTCGAGGTGCTCGGCATTGGCCGCCGCACGCCGTTCGACACCGCGATCCGGCAGGTGCTGGCCAGCTTTCCATGGCGAGGCGATACAGGCAATACGGGCAATACGGGCAATACGGGCAATACGGGCGATACAGGCGATGCAGGCGATAAGCCGGCCTAGCATCTGGCATGCAACGTCAGCCGCGGCGAGCCGGCGTCAATGAAAATCGCGGCTCGCCGTGGCCAGTTCGCCGAGCAATTCGCTGCGATCTTCGAGTCGATGCGCGACCAGGTGAATCACCTCGCCTCTGTGTTTCTGTTTCGCCTTGCCCGCTTTATCGATGTTCGCCACGTTGCCGGCGCTGTCGCCGCCGGTAGCGACACCGTCGTCACGCTGCAAGACGCCGTACACCGCCAGCAACGATGAACCCAGCAACACCTTGCGCTGCTGTTCCACCAGCGACGGCCAGACGATCACATTGATCGAGCCGGTTTCGTCTTCGATGGAAACGAACACGGTGCCGTTCGCCGTTCCCGGCCGCTGCCGTACGGTGACGATGCCGCATGCGCGCGCCAGCGTGCCGTGCCGACACGCGGCGAGTTCGGCCGCCGTGCGAAAACGCTGCTGGGCAAGACGCGCGCGCAAGAGCGCGAGCGGATGGCGATTGAGCGTGAGGCCAAGGCTCGCGTAGTCGTCGACGATCTCGCGGCTTTCGGCAGCCTGCGGCAACGCCAGCGGCGCTTCGGCGATCGGCGCATCGCGCAGCAGTCTGGGCACCGTATGCTGCGCGGTCACCGCCCACCACGCTTCGCGCCGATGGCCCGCAATGCTGACCAGTGCGTTCGCAGCGGCAAGCGCTTCGAGATCGCGGCGCGTCAATGCCGCGCGGCGCGCCAGATCGTCGACGTCGGTAAACTGCGCGTCGCTGCGAGCCGCCATGATGCGTTCCGCGGCCGTCTGTGAAAGGCCTTTGATCAGATGCATGCCGATGCGCACAGCGGGCCCTTTCGCTCCATAAATGTTCGGCGGCTGAAATACACGCGCGGTCAGCCGTTGTGCCGCACGCCGGACTGTCCGGCTCAGGGCAAAGCGCGGCAGTGCCAGATCGCGCAACTGCTGCGCGGATAGTACGGCCTGCTGACGATGCAAACAGGTTTCGGCCGCTGAAATTCGCTGCCCCTGCTGCTGTGGACCGTTTCTTTCGAAGGTCGATTCCCAGTCGCTCAGCGTCACGTCGGGCGGCAATACTGTGACGCCGTGACGCTTCGCGTCCTGCACGAGCTGCGACGGCGAATAGAAACCCAACGGCTGACTGTTCAGCAAGCCTGCCAGAAAAGCGGCCGGTTCATAACGCTTCAGCCACGCACTGAGATAAACGAGCAACGCGAAGCTCGCGGCATGGCTTTCCGGAAAGCCGTACTCGCCAAAGCCTTCGATCTGCTTGCAGATGCGGTTGATAAACCCGGGTTCATAACCTCGCTTGAGCATGCGCTCGGTCAAATCCTTCTGATATTTCGCCAGGTTGCCGGTGCGCCGCCACGCGGCCATCGCGCGCCGCAACTGGTCGGCTTGCTCACCGGAGTATTTCGCCGCAACCATCGCGAGGTGCATCACCTGCTCCTGGAAAATCGGCACGCCGAGCGTGCGCTGGAGCACCGGCCGCAATTCATCCTTGGCGTAGTCCTCCGCCTCGAGACCCTGCTTGCGGCGCAGATACGGATGCACCATGCCGCCCTGAATCGGCCCGGGCCGCACGATCGCGACTTCGATCACGAGGTCGTAATATTTGTTCGGCTTCAACCGCGGCAACATGCTTTGCTGCGCGCGCGATTCGATCTGGAACACGCCAATCGTGTCGGCATGGCCGCACATCTCGTAGACGGCCCGATCCTCGCGCGGAATATCCTGCACTCTGAATTCCGGGAAGCCGCGCCGCAACGCGACGAATTCCAGCGCGCGCCGGATTGCCGACAACATGCCGAGCGCCAGCACGTCGACTTTCAGCAGATTGAGCGCATCGATATCGTCCTTGTCCCACTCGATCACGCTGCGGTCTTTCATTGTCGCGTTCTCGATCGGCACGAGCCGCGACAGTTTGTCTTTCGCGATCACAAAGCCGCCGACGTGTTGCGACAGATGACGCGGAAAATTGCGCAACTCTTTCGTGAGGCGAATCAGATTCTGCGTGATGTGCGAACTGGGATCGAAGCCCGCTTCGGCCAGATATTTGGCGACCGCATCCGTGCCATCCCACCATTGCTGCGATTTACTGATCCGCTCGATCAACGACGCTTCGAGCCCCAACGCCTTGCCGACGTCTTTCAGCGCGCTGCGCGAGTGATACGTGATCAGCGATGCGGTCAGCGCCGCGCGATGACGGCCGTATTTCCCGTAGATATACTGAATCACCTCTTCCCGGCGCTGGTGCTCGAAATCGACGTCGATATCAGGCGGTTCGTTACGCGCGCGCGAGATAAACCGTTCGATCAGCATGTTCATTTGCACCGGATCGATTTCCGTTACATGCAGGCAATAACATATGACCGAATTCGCCGCCGAACCCCGCCCCTGACACAGTATGTTTCTGGAGCGCGCGAAGCTCACGATATCGTGCACTGTCAGGAAATACTTTTCGTATTTGAGCTCGGCGATCAGCATCAGCTCTTTCTCGATCTGATCGATTCGTTTGAGATCCATGCCGTTCGGCCAGCGCTCCGTTGCGCCGGCCATCACCAGTTTGCGCAGATAGCTCGATGGCGATTCGCCAGTGGGAACCAGTTCTTCCGGATACTCGTACTTGAGTTCATCGAGCGAGAAGCGGCATAGGGCTGCGATACGCAGCGTTTCTTCGAGCGTATCGCGCGGATACAGTTTGCCGAGACGCACGCGCGTACGCATATGCCGCTCGGCATTCGCCTCGAGCGCATAACCGCAAGCCGATAGCGGCGTGACCAGGCCGATTGCGGTCATGGTGTCCTGCAGCGGTTTGCGCGAGCGCACATGCATCAGGACGCCACCCGCAGCAACCAGAGGCAAACCGCTGGCCTTTGAAATCATCCGCAATGCGTCGATCTGAAGGTCGTCGCTGCCGGTTTGCCAGAGTTCGAGCGCAATCCATGCTCGCTGCGGTGCGAACGAGGCGAGCCAATGCGCGCAGCGCAGTGTGTGCGCGAGCGTCGCCGCGCGCTGCGGCACGAGGATCAGGATGCAATCGGGCAACGTCTTGAGATGCTCGAGATGCGATAGCGAATCGGTGAAGTCGGATGGGCTGAGGCGATAGCTGCCCTTGTCCGCACGCGAGCGAGCCAGCGTGATCAGTTCGGAAAGGTTGCCGTAACCGTTGCGGTTGGTTGCCAGCGCAACCAATGTGCAAAACGGTTCGCCTTGAACGCCGGTCAGGTTGAGTTCGCTGCCGATGATCAGGTGAGGAATGGGATTGAGCGCTTCTTCAGCTTCCTCTTTAGTTTCTTCAGACTCCCTGGTTTCCGAGGGCGTTCGTGCCTGCGCGGCTTGCGCTTTCTCCTCGCGCTCTTTCTGTTTGCGCTCCCGCTCCTGCGTCATTTCTCTCACCGCGGTGTGCGCGCGCACGACTCCCGCCAGCGAGCATTCGTCGGTGATCGCGAGCGCGCTGTAGCCGCACGACATCGCCTGCTCGACCAGCTCGTGCGGGTGCGAGGCGCCGCGCAGAAAGGAGAAACTGGTCAGGCAATGCAATTCTGCATACGCCGGCAACTGGGCCGCAAGCGCCTGCTCCGATGAAAATGGAAACCGGGAAGTTGCCATGATGGTGCTCAGCCGAACAAACCCTGCAAATACCACTCGCCGCCAATACGTTCTCGATATACCCAGAACATGTAACCGCGATCGTCGGCCGCGATGTAGTAATCCCGCTCGATGCGATTGCCGTCCCACCACCCCGCTTCAATCCGCTCGGTACGCGTGAGCATTTTCAGCGGCCGACGATAGATCGGGCGCTGATCGCGCATCATCAGGCGCAGTGGCTTGTCGAGCATCCAGACAGGACGAGGTTGCGACGGCAACGCGCTGTCGGGCAGATCGAGCGAGACCTGTGCATCGCCCGGCTTCGGGGTAGACGTATGGCTGCCTGTATCGCCGGCCATTTCAGCCAGCCATCGCGTCATGTTTGCCGATCGCGTCACCGCATCGCCATCTGCGTGATTTTCTTCAGACGCTGCATGTTGCAACTCATCCGTCAGCCAGGTTTTATCCGCTTTGATCTTCACCCTGGTTTTAGCTGGCGAACGCTTCTTGCGTGAAAACGCCTGTGCCTGGTATGGATCGACACGCATTGCCCGCTCAGGCCGATGATCGTCCTGCTCAGACATCTGCAGCACGTTCTCCGGTCCCAATCGCGCGCTCAGGCGTTCGAGCAGACGCGCAATCGAATCACCGTCGGTTTCCGGCATCGGAAACAAGGTGTCCGATTGCCCCGCATACTCGCCAATCTGATCCGCGATCAGCTTCAACTCGATCACCGGCGCCACCAGTACGGTCTGATTCAACTTTTCGCGCAACAGCCAGATCAGATGTTCGGCATCGCGCGACGGTACGGCCCACGCGACCGCCAGACTCGACGTCTTCGGCGCATGACGGGACGCCAATTCATGCTCGAGCAATAGCGTGTAACCACTGAGTGCCGCATGATGCGCGCTCAGCCAGCCGGCCAGCTGCACGATCAGCCGACGCGCGGCAAACAACAGTGCGTCGGCATTATCGACCCGCGACGGCAACTCCAGCTGCGCATGAAACGACGCCGGCGCACGAAACGATTCGCGCGGATCCGGACGCGTGCCATACGCTTGCGCCTGCAGATCCAGAATGCCGCTGCCGAAACGCCGCACGACGCCCGCCCGTGGCAACTGACGCAAATCGGCCAATGTAGCGCAGCCGATTTGCATGAAGGCATCGCGATGCGCCTGTTCAACCGGCAGCAACGACACGGATAATCGGTCGAGGACACGCGCAAGCGAAGTCTCCTTCACCACATGCCAGCAATGCCCCTGACAATTGGCGCGCGCTTGCGCCAGCAACCACGCACCCCAGGCGGTCGGCGCACACGCGATGCGCGTCGTATAGCCGAACTCACCCGCCGTGGCCGACACTCGCGACAACAACACGCGCAAGCCGCCGAATAATCTCAAACCGGAGCCAACTTCCAGCAGCAACGTGTGCGCGTGGGCGAGCGATACTTTCGGCGTGTACATCAGCAAGGCAAGCGCCATCGCTTCGAATGCCTGAGTTTCACGGGTGCTATCTGCGACAAGCATTTTGAGACCTGGTGCCAACGCCAATGCATACGAGCGCGAATGACCGGCACGCACACCGGCGCGCAATGCGGCGAAATCGGGCAGCAGAATGTGTGCGTGATCCGCCAGCGCATAACAATGCTCGCCGCCGACATCTTCGCTGGCGAGACGTTGGCTTGCATCGCCGCGCGGCTCAGGCTGATTCGGCTTCGCGGGCGAACCATCCGGAAGCGGCACGAGAGGCTTCACCGCTTCCAGCGACAAGAGTGGCAATGTGACTGCGATCCACAACATGATTGATCTCTCGCCCTTGATTGCTGCCGGCTCCGTTCTCCGGCAACACGACGTCTTGCAACGGCAAAATGAGGCGCAGGGGTTCTGCTAGCGGCGGGCCTCGACGCTTGAAGATATCGATCGACATACCGATCTCCTGCAACCATTGACGACGGTTGATCGTCTGCGCATTAGCCGGCAAAAGTGGCTCGCAGATCATTCGCAATGGCGCCGGCGAGGATTGCGTGGCGGCGTCGACAGGGCGAATCAAAAATGCCAGCGATGCCGATTCCTGAGCCGCCACCTGGAGACGCCGAATCTTATCGGCGCGCGCATTCGGCAGCCACACCAGTACCGCGCCGATGCCATCCTGCTTCAATGCTTGAGCGGCGGCCCACAGAGACTGATCTTCCTCCGAGCGCACCCATACGACGCGCCCGACATCGACACCCCACGCCCTCAACGCCGCGGCACAGGGCTGATAAGGCGGCGCCACGAGCATGACATGCCGTTCGGCTTGTATCGTGAGATGCCGAAGCGTGTGGGCAAGCAGGCGTACTTCTCCCACGCCACCATGTTCGATCAATAGCTCCGTCAAGCCACCAGCCGACCAGCCCTGCCCCGGCAGCAGCTGATCCAGCGCGGCGTAGCCGCTGGAAATTACCCGCGAGTCCGCCTCGGCAAGCTCATTGCCCGTCCACACCTGACGCCGCAATTGCGACGACAGTGCAGTCGCCGCAAGCTGAATTGCTGCTGCCATAGACACGCTCTTTTAATGGGTAATGCTTCGCCCCACCCGACATCGGGCCAGCATCAGGCGACAGATTTTTACTGTATATTTATACAGTATTTTGAGGATGATGTTAAGACGGCATGCCGCTGCACAGTGCGCACAGAGAGACCTTAAGGGGCACGATGCGGGAGGCGATGAAACTCACGCGGCTTGTTGTTTGCAGGTTTTATACTGCGCGGCGCTTGCTGTTTCTGGCGCTGCGGCTACGCATGGGGCAAGCCGGATCGGGCTGCTGCGAGGAGGGCTGGGGATGCTGCAGCGTGCGGCGGTAGGCGCACGGCGATGGACGGCCTTTCTGTGTTGCCGTTTCCGGAGCCGTAAACGCAGAAACCCCACCGTTCTGGGTGGGGTTTCTGGTGCTGCTGGGGAGCCTGACGATGACCTACTTTCACACGGGAATCCGCACTATCATCGGCGTGGAGTCGTTTCACGGTCCTGTTCGGGATGGGAAGGGGTGGGACCGACTCGCTATGGTCATCAGGCATGACTTGTTGCCGTATTGCGGGGTTTGGGGCCCTGGGCAATACCGCCAATCGGGAAGAAGTAGTGTCTGGTGAGGCTCACCAGCGGGAGTTGTGTTGTTCGAGGCACAACATCGATCTCTCAACCTGTGTGTTCTGCTACCCCATCTGGAGTTCACACGCATCCCCTTCGGGGATCGGACCAGAGTAAGGGCTTTGCATGGGCCCGGAGTAAGTGCTAAAGCACTAACTCCGGCCGACAGCTAAAGCGCTAACTCTGGTCGAGACACACCTGTTATAGGATCAAGCCTTACGGGCAATTAGTATCAGTTAGCTTAACGCATTACTGCGCTTGCACACCTGACCTATCAACGTCCTGGTCTTGAACGACCCTTCAAGGGGCTCGAAGCCCCGGGGATATCTCATCTTAAGGCGAGTTTCCCGCTTAGATGCTTTCAGCGGTTATCTCTTCCGAACATAGCTACCCGGCGATGCCACTGGCGTGACAACCGGTACACCAGAGGTTCGTCCACTCCGGTCCTCTCGTACTAGGAGCAGCCCCCTTCAAATATCCAGCGCCCACGGCAGATAGGGACCAAACTGTCTCACGACGTTTTAAACCCAGCTCACGTACCTCTTTAAATGGCGAACAGCCATACCCTTGGGACCGGCTACAGCCCCAGGATGAGATGAGCCGACATCGAGGTGCCAAACACCGCCGTCGATATGAACTCTTGGGCGGTATCAGCCTGTTATCCCCAGAGTACCTTTTATCCGTTGAGCGATGGCCCTTCCATACAGAACCACCGGATCACTATGACCTGCTTTCGCACCTGCTCGACTTGTCGGTCTCGCAGTTAAGCACGCTTATGCCATTGCACTATCAGCACGATTTCCGACCGTACCTAGCGTACCTTCGTACTCCTCCGTTACACTTTGGGAGGAGACCGCCCCAGTCAAACTGCCTACCATGCACTGTCCCCAGTCCGGATCACGGACCAAGGTTAGAACCTCAAACAGACCAGGGTGGTATTTCAAGGACGGCTCCACGCAAACTGGCGTTCACGCTTCATAGCCTCCCACCTATCCTACACAGATCGGTTCAAAGTCCAATGCAAAGCTACAGTAAAGGTTCATGGGGTCTTTCCGTCTAGCCGCGGGGAGATTGCATCATCACAAACACTTCAACTTCGCTGAGTCTCGGGAGGAGACAGTGTGGCCATCGTTACGCCATTCGTGCAGGTCGGAACTTACCCGACAAGGAATTTCGCTACCTTAGGACCGTTATAGTTACGGCCGCCGTTTACCGGGACTTCAATCAAGAGCTTGCACCCCATCATTTAATCTTCCGGCACCGGGCAGGCGTCACACCCTATACGTCCACTTTCGTGTTTGCAGAGTGCTGTGTTTTTATTAAACAGTCGCAGCCACCAGTTTATTGCAACCCCTTCACCCTTCTGGCGCAGGCCAGTCAAGCTACAGGGGCGTACCTTATCCCGAAGTTACGGTACCAATTTGCCGAGTTCCTTCTCCCGAGTTCTCTCAAGCGCCTTAGAATACTCATCTCGCCCACCTGTGTCGGTTTGCGGTACGGTCTTGTTAAACTGAAGCTTAGAGGCTTTTCTTGGAACCACTTCCAGTTGCTTCTTCACCGAAGTGAATGGCCTCGCACCCTTGAATTCCGCGCCCGGATTTGCCTAAGCGCCTTCTCCAATGCAAGGACCGGGACTTCCAACACCCGGACAACCTTCCGCGATCCGTCCCCCCATCGCATTTAACAATGGTGCAGGAATATTAACCTGCTTCCCATCAGCTACGCATTTCTGCCTCGCCTTAGGGGCCGACTCACCCTACGCCGATGAACGTTGCGTAGGAAACCTTGGGCTTACGGCGAGGGGGCCTTTCACCCCCTTTATCGCTACTCATGTCAGCATTCGCACTTCCGATACCTCCAGCACACTTTCCAGTGCACCTTCGCAGGCTTACGGAACGCTCTCCTACCATGCACATTACTGTGCATCCGCAGCTTCGGTATATGGCTTAGCCCCGTTACATCTTCCGCGCAGGACGACTCGATCAGTGAGCTATTACGCTTTCTTTAAAGGATGGCTGCTTCTAAGCCAACCTCCTGACTGTTTTAGCCTTCCCACTTCGTTTCCCACTTAGCCATATTTCGGGACCTTAGCTGGCGGTCTGGGTTGTTTCCCTCTTGACACCGGACGTTAGCACCCGATGTCTGTCTCCCGTGATTGCACTCTTCGGTATTCGGAGTTTGCTATGGCGTAGTAATCCGCAATGGACCCCACAACCATGACAGTGCTCTACCCCCGAAGGTGATACACGAGGCACTACCTAAATAGTTTTCGGAGAGAACCAGCTATTTCCAGGTTTGTTTAGCCTTTCACCCCTATCCACAGCTCATCCCCTAACTTTTCAACGTTAGTGGGTTCGGACCTCCAGTACGTGTTACCGCACCTTCATCCTGGCCATGGATAGATCACCTGGTTTCGGGTCTACACCCAGCGACTGAACGCCCTGTTCGGACTCGCTTTCGCTACGCCTGCCCTAATCGGTTAAGCTTGCCACTGAATGTAAGTCGCTGACCCATTATACAAAAGGTACGCCGTCACCCTCTTTCAAAGGCTCCGACTGTTTGTATGCATGCGGTTTCAGGATCTGTTTCACTCCCCTCCCGGGGTTCTTTTCGCCTTTCCCTCACGGTACTGGTTCACTATCGGTCGATCACGAGTATTTAGCCTTGGAGGATGGTCCCCCCATCTTCAGACAGGATTTCACGTGTCCCGCCCTACTTGTCGTACACCCAGTTCTTCCTCGCTGTTTTCGTCTACAGGGCTATCACCTGCTATGGCCGCACTTTCCAGAGCGTTCGACTAACAGCAAAGATAAAGAGTACAGGCTGGTCCCATTTCGCTCGCCACTACTCTGGGAATCTCGGTTGATTTCTTTTCCTGCGGTTACTTAGATGTTTCAGTTCACCGCGTTCGCTTCTCATGGCCTATGTATTCAGCCATGGATACCTCAAAAGAGGTGGGTTTCCCCATTCGGACATCTTCGGATCAAAGCTCGTTTGCCAGCTCCCCGAAGCTTTTCGCAGGCTACCGCGTCCTTCATCGCCTGTGATCGCCAAGGCATCCACCACATGCACTTGTTCGCTTGACCCTATAACGGGTGTGTCTCACACCTCACCCACTGGGGATGAAGCGTTGCTCACAATCGCTACAGGTTGAGTATTCGTGTTGCGCCGTATTCCAAAAGCGATCTTTCGATCTCTCTTTTCATACATTGATACAATCACAACCCTGATTCACCTACTCACACACCCATCTCCAGGTATGCTTTCGTGAATCTCTTTACTACTTCTTCCTGATTGTTAAAGAACGACAGCCGATATCGCAGTTGCTATAACCGCGTATCACTCTGACTGGCTCAATCGCCAATGCATAAAGCTCGGTTAATCCCGGAAACCCGGAACCGAACGCTAGGCATTGAAGATTGGTGGAGGATGACGGGATCGAACCGACGACCCCCTGCTTGCAAAGCAGGTGCTCTCCCAGCTGAGCTAATCCCCCAGTCATACACAGATAATCACTACCTGTATCTGATACCTCAGAGGTCTTCGGTTGGTTAGCTGCAGCCACCGCAGAAACAGTGGTGGGTCTGGATGGATTCGAACCATCGACCCCCGCCTTATCAAGACGGTGCTCTAACCGACTGAGCTACAGACCCCTGAGTCTGTCTGCGTATCTGTCTTAATTTCACAGCCGATAAGCGTGAGCGCTCAACGCGTTGACACGTTAGCTCGAGAAAGGAGGTGATCCAGCCGCACCTTCCGATACGGCTACCTTGTTACGACTTCACCCCAGTCATGAATCCTACCGTGGTGACCGTCCTCCTTGCGGTTAGACTAGCCACTTCTGGTAAAACCCACTCCCATGGTGTGACGGGCGGTGTGTACAAGACCCGGGAACGTATTCACCGCGGCATGCTGATCCGCGATTACTAGCGATTCCAGCTTCACGCACTCGAGTTGCAGAGTGCGATCCGGACTACGATCGGTTTTCTGGGATTGGCTCCACCTCGCGGCTTGGCAACCCTCTGTTCCGACCATTGTATGACGTGTGAAGCCCTACCCATAAGGGCCATGAGGACTTGACGTCATCCCCACCTTCCTCCGGTTTGTCACCGGCAGTCTCCCTAGAGTGCTCTTGCGTAGCAACTAGGGACAAGGGTTGCGCTCGTTGCGGGACTTAACCCAACATCTCACGACACGAGCTGACGACAGCCATGCAGCACCTGTGTTATGGCTCCCTTTCGGGCACCCCCACCTCTCGGCAGGGTTCCATACATGTCAAGGGTAGGTAAGGTTTTTCGCGTTGCATCGAATTAATCCACATCATCCACCGCTTGTGCGGGTCCCCGTCAATTCCTTTGAGTTTTAATCTTGCGACCGTACTCCCCAGGCGGTCAACTTCACGCGTTAGCTACGTTACCAAGTCAATGAAGACCCGACAACTAGTTGACATCGTTTAGGGCGTGGACTACCAGGGTATCTAATCCTGTTTGCTCCCCACGCTTTCGTGCATGAGCGTCAGTATTGGCCCAGGGGGCTGCCTTCGCCATCGGTATTCCTCCACATCTCTACGCATTTCACTGCTACACGTGGAATTCTACCCCCCTCTGCCATACTCTAGCCCGCCAGTCACCAATGCAGTTCCCAGGTTAAGCCCGGGGATTTCACATCGGTCTTAGCGAACCGCCTGCGCACGCTTTACGCCCAGTAATTCCGATTAACGCTTGCACCCTACGTATTACCGCGGCTGCTGGCACGTAGTTAGCCGGTGCTTATTCTTCCGGTACCGTCATCCCCCCGCCGTATTAGGGCCGAGGCTTTCTTTCCGGACAAAAGTGCTTTACAACCCGAAGGCCTTCTTCACACACGCGGCATTGCTGGATCAGGCTTGCGCCCATTGTCCAAAATTCCCCACTGCTGCCTCCCGTAGGAGTCTGGGCCGTGTCTCAGTCCCAGTGTGGCTGGTCGTCCTCTCAGACCAGCTACAGATCGTCGCCTTGGTAGGCCTTTACCCCACCAACTAGCTAATCTGCCATCGGCCGCCCCTGTAGCGGGAGGTCCGAAGATCCCCCCCTTTCCTCCGTAGAGCGTATGCGGTATTAATCCGGCTTTCGCCGGGCTATCCCCCACTACAGGACACGTTCCGATGTATTACTCACCCGTTCGCCACTCGCCACCAGGATTGCTCCCGTGCTGCCGTTCGACTTGCATGTGTAAGGCATGCCGCCAGCGTTCAATCTGAGCCAGGATCAAACTCTTCAGTTCAAACCTGTTACTGTTTTTCGGTCTCTTTCGAGACCGGTCGCTCACTCAACGTACTGACGATGATTACGCCTGTCTCTCAACAGGCAAACCTTCCTCTAATACTGTGTGAGACTTGATACTTTCGCTTGTCCCGGCAGACCCCGAAGGACCCACCGGCGCGTCGCGCATCAAGCGCCCACACTTATCGGCTGTTAATTTTTAAAGATCGATTCCGCAGTCACTACCGAACCCGCACCGCGTTGCACACCACACCGCAACCACCCGGCACCGCTTCGTTCTGCGTCGCTGCATCAGCAGCAGAGAAACGAGATTATGAAGAACTTTCGCTACGCCGTCAACAGGTTTTTCCAGCTTTTCCAACCTGCCCGCGCCGCTGAAAGCCTTGCCACTGCTGGCTCTCCCGCCTCCCGCGCCCCGTTGTCCGAAGCACGAAAGAGCGAGATTCTAGCGGCCCGGACCGGGCCTTGCAAGCGTTATCTGGAATTTATTCAAGGCGCCTTTTCTACGCGTCCCGATTCATCGGCGACTGGCATTTTTACGCCCGGCTCCAGGGCACGGATAGCTGGGGCTCCGATCGTCCAATCGTGCAACACGGTATAGGCAACCGCCAGCAAAGTCGGGCCGATGAAAACGCCGAGGAAGCCGAAAGCGAACGCCCCACCCAAGATACCCAGCATCACCAGAATCAGCGGCATGTCGCTATTCTTGCCGATCAGGATCGGCTTGATGACGTTGTCGGCCATGCCGACAACCAGCACGCCCCACACGATCAGGAAGATTGCCCAACCGGTCGCGCCGCCGTGATACAGCCAGATTGCCGCGGGCAACCATACGACCACCGGGCCGCCTGGTATTACCGACAGGAAGAAAGTCGCCAACCCGAGCAGCGCTGGCGCCGGCACACCGGCGATCCAGCAACCGAAGCCGGCAAGGATGCCCTGCACGAGCGCCGTACCAAGAATTCCGTAGACCACGCCCTTCACCGTACTGCCCGCCAGCGCCAGCAGATAGTCTGCGCGTTCGCCGGCAATCCGCCGCATGCCCGCATTCAACCAGGCAGCCGCGCCCTCTCCACCGGTATAAAAGAAGAATGCCAGCACAATACTCAGCGCCAACAATCCCAAACCGTGCGTAACAGCAATCGCAGCCGCCAGAATCCACTTGCCGGCCGGCGCCGCCAGCGTACGCAATTGCGCAATCAGTTCAGAGTTGCTGCTTGTCAGATGCTCCCAGAACGCCTCGATGTTCGAACCGACCAGCGGAATCCGCCCGACCCACGACGGCAAATCCGGCAAGCCTGCGTCAAAAAGCCTTTCCATCAGCGCGACAATGTCGTGAACGTGCGCGCCGAACGCAAAACCCGCATAGACAAACGGCCCAAGCACCACGACCAGAATAATGATCACGATCAGCGTCGCAGCCCACTTGCGCCGCCCGCCGACTGCTGCTGTCAGTCGGCGGTACAGGCCCCACGAGCTGTAGCTCAGAATCGCGCCCCACAGCAGCGCCGTCGTAAATGGCGCCAGCACCAGTAGCGAACCGCCCACCAATATAATCAAAGCGAATACAGCGGCGAGACGTTCGATCAGTTGGTCCGATTTCACAATGATTCTCCCTGTTGTGCCAGACCACGGCGACGAGTAGACACGCTTGCCGGGCGCGTACTGAAAGCTGTCAGTATAAAAGCGAGCCGCCGCGCCGGAGACGTCTTATATCATCTGGCCAAGCGGGCATGTAACGCGCCCCACGGCCCTCGCGGCAGGCTGTTTTTTCATGCCGGAACGTCCTAATCCATCCAGCATTGCCGGCCAAATAATATGGCGGCGGAGAAAAGACTAGAATATAAGGTTCTGTGCACCCCAATTTCCGGATTTATGCGCTCGCGAATCGCCAAACGTCTCCCCCCCGATGCCGACAAGCTTGTCGGTCTCTCGCTCGCGCTATTCGCGTCGGGCAGCCGCACCGAAGACCGCTTCTGGGAAGCGAAGCTCGATGCGCTGCTGGCCAAGATCGTCCGAAACGCCAACCAGACTACGCTGGACGCCGCGCTCGACCATCTGCAGCAAAACCACCCAGATGCTTACGGCGCGCTCGCCGATATGGCGGAAACGCACAGCGAATCGTTCATCATCGACCACGAAGGTGTTCCGCATGAAGCGTTGCTGATCGCCGCGCCCGTGCTGGCCTGGACTCGCTACATGATTCCTTCCGGCCCGCTCAAAGGCGACGCAGCCGACGCATTGCGCGCGCATCTACAGGCACACGTCCTCGCGGCCAATACGCGTGTTGCGATGGCGCCGTTCCTGTACAGCATCGATCAACTGCCGCGTCACCACGTCGAAACGTGGCGCCTTGCCCAGCAGCTTGCTCAAGCAGCAATGAGCGGCGGCAACATCAAGCTCAATTTCGGCGAATTGCCGGAAACTTCGCCGATCCTGGCCGACCCGCGTTTCCTGCTGGCCGTGGTCGCAGCGCCCGTCGGCGAGCCGACGTTCCGCTGGCAGGAAGAAGAACACGGCAGCCGGATCGAACGTGGGCAATGCCTCGAACAATGGGCAACACAAGGAGGTGCCAATTTGTCGCTGGTGCTGCCCGGCTGCGAGTTCGAGTGCCTGCTGCCCGATGCGTACTATTCGGCCTGCCGCGACGCCGACGAACGTGTGCGCCCTCACACAGTCCGTACTGCCGTGCGCTACCTGTTCGACACAATCGGCGCAGCGCCGCAGGAGTTGCGCGCGGTTGTCGCGGGCTTCGGCGAGCGCCGCATCGACGAGTACCGTGTCGGCTTCACGCGCCGCGGCAGCAATGACGTGATCTATGGCGTCGTGTGGCCACTGTACGGCCGCGAGAACGGCGAACCCGGCATCGACGAAGAACCGGAACAGGCCGCGGAGAACGACGGCCCGCTCGAAGAAATCGTTGCGTTGCTTAAAGAGACCGGCGTGACCGATATCCGCCGCCACGCTGGCCGCTTCGAGCCGGAATATTGCGACGACTGCGGCGTCCCGCTCTACGCGGACCCGCTCGGCGAGATCGTCCACGCCGAAATGCCGGAGGACGCGGAGCCCGCGCAGCCGCATTTCCATTGATGCATCGGCGCCAACGTCCTGGCGTCGAAATGAAGAAGCCCCGCCGCGCGCGGGGCTTTTTTTATGGCTCTCTTCCTATGCCTTTTGGACAGGCCGTCAAATCGAAAGGAATTTGTCATCATAGGCCCGGTGACGCATCGCAACACGCCCGGCTCCTTCGCCGGTTCGTATGCATCGCACTACTTCGTCCGATTCATCTGGAGACATGGCATGCGATTCTCGATACTCAACTCAGACGCGGAACGACGCGATGGGCTCAAAGCGCTACTGCGGCAAATCGACCGGCTAGCGCGTTTTAATGAAGCACAAGATTGGCGTCAGGTTGAACGCACGCTCAAGCGCCAATGGCCCGACTTGCTGGTGATCGACTGGCAGGGCTGGATGTCGGTCGCGGATACCCGACGCCTGCTCAGCCACTACCCGGGCCTGCGCATTGCCGTACTAACCGACCAGGTTTCACCCGCCTGCGTGCGAGATCTGATGGACGAAGGCGTGCTCGGCGTGGTGCCGCGCGAAACCGACCCGTGCCTGATCGTACGGGCCTTCGAGATGGTGCTGCTGGGCGGTCACTATGTGCCGGCGGGCGCATTGGCGCTCAATCCCCCGCTGCCTCCGGATGCCGTCATCCGTCCGTTCGACGAGAAGAGTCCGCCACCGCGCCGCGCCCGGCTTTCCAGCGGCCTGTCGCCGCGCCAGGAACAGATCATGCGCTGCGTCCACATGGGCAGCACGAACAAGATGATTGCGCGCACGCTCGGCATCAGCGAAGGAACCGTCAAGATCCACCTAACCAGCATATTCCAGCAACTCGGGGCGCCCAATCGCGCAGCCGCGGTCGCGCTTTACAACGGCTGGCTGTCGGCTCATTTGCAAGTACTGCGCAACGACAGCGAAAGTCCGGCTCGGCCGGTGATGGGGCAAACCGGCGTGGTGCCGTTGCGGCGCCACACACGGCGGCGTTTCCAGTATCCGTTGCCTACTAACGACACGGCAGACACGCTGCCGATGGCCGCCGAACCGAGCACGCCCTTTGGCGATCCGCCGGCCGCCGGCTCAGCGTCGGAACCTGCTACGGAAGGCTCGGCATGACATCAGCCGGTGCTCACGCCGACGTCAGGGTGCGCACCTTTCCGGCGGCGTTTGCGCCGGCTGGCACGGAATCCGCTCACACCTTTCGTCGTCCAACGAGTAATATGAGATACATGGGTTTCCTCTACACACCGCTTCCGTTCTGGGTCGCTGTCAGTGGCTGGATCGCCACTGCGATAGTGGTCGCGCTCGCGCTCTGGAAAAACCCTTTCAAACGACTTCAGGACGGCACGCTGCAGCACGTCTGGCTCGCGATCATTGTCGCGATTTCGGTGCTGTGGGCCAGCAACGCATGGCTCGACGACGGCACCGTCATGCATCTGCTCGGCGCCACTCTGGTCGTCACGCTATTCGACTGGGCGCTGGCGCTGATTGCGATGGCGGTGGTCACCGGTCTGGCCGCCGTCGTTTTCGACGCCCCCTGGCAGGGCATCGCGCTGACTTTCCTGATATTCGGCGCGCTGCCTGTCGGCATCTCGACGCTGGTTCAGCGCGCCAGCATCGCCTGGCTGCCGCGCAACATGTTCATGTTTATCTTCGGCCAGGGTTTTGTTTCGCCGGCTATTGCCGTGTCGCTCACTGCAGCTGCGGCGCTTGGCATTCACGTCGGGCTTGCCGACGGTTCGATGACGGTGGTGCCGGCCGGCTATGCATTCAGCGTGCTTCTACTAGCCACCGGCGAGGCCTGGTTCACCGGCATGTCGACGGCTTTGATCGCGGTCTACCGGCCCGCATGGGTCACCACCTACGACGTGCGCCGATATCGATTGGGCGGACCACGCACCTGACATCCGGTGCTGTATCAAGCAGGCATCCGCGGCGCCCCCCGGCAATCGGCCGCGGCTCGGCACGCGACGGGTCTGAGCCTGTGCACCACGACGGGACAAAATATTTGTGTCAGGATTGAACTCCTTCCTCGCGTTGGGCATCTTACGTGCCTGATGTCTCATTAGCGTCTAACGAACTAGATGGATCGCACCAACGCACCGCGCCGATTGCTGCGGTTGGTCGGCCGGTTGGCGGTATGTGCAGCGACGCTTTCGCTCATGTGCACTGCTCCCGCATTCGCCGATCAACTCGAACAGCACAACGACCTCGTCAACAGATTTGTCAATGACATGCACGCAGACCCGTTAGTCGCGGACTGCGCAGCGCATGGCAACTTTGTCGCCAGCACCTCGACTGCCTTCGATCACGTCGAATTTCCACCGAGTTCCTTCGACAGCGCGCATGCGTCGGTGACACCATGGAACGACTCGTTCGACGAGGGTAAGCAACGCGTCAAGGTGGATAACATCGTCACTGTCGAAGGACTGGGCATCCGGCAAAGCGGCGACGGCGATCCGGCCGACCTCAAGTTCCGCTGCGGCTACGTCGGCAATCAGATGCAGGCCTTCAGCTGGAACGATCCGGTGCCGCCGAACCGTGCGCATAGCTCCGGCTCTACGGACTCGCGCGTGTCGTCAGGCAAGCATAAGAGCGTGAAGGGCAAGCACACGGCAAGCGGCAAGACGACAATGAAAGCGAGCGGCAAGTCTTCGAAAGCGGTCTCGGGCAAATCGTCTGGCAAAGCCACTTCCAGCAAATCGAGTACGAAGAGATCCTCCGCAAAAAAAACTCACTAACATTCGAAACCTGCGGCGCAGCAGCGATGCCCGCGCTGCAGGTTTCGCAGGAAAAAAAAGAGGCGCCCACTGCTCAAGTGGGCGCCTCTTTTTCCGTGCTGCGTCCGCTCAAAAAACGAACACTGGACAAAATCAGGCAAACGTCTCCACATGCCGCAAAATCGCCTGCAGCATCGCGGCGCCAAGCGACGCGCTGCGCTCGCCGTTCCAGCCTACCCGCTCGTCGGGCAGATTGGCGTTGTCCTTGAACGGCATTTCGAGCGTCAACGACAGGCAGCCGAATTCGTTGCCGATGTACTTCGAAGCCAGCTTCAACGCGTCCTCGCGATACTTGCTCGCGGCATAGCCAAACTTGTCCTGAAAATCCGGGCTCGCATGCTTGAATGCTTCGATGAACGCCTTTTGCTCCAGCCCTTGCCGCTCGGTGAAACCCGGCAGCATTTCTGAGCCGGCCACGAACACATACGGCAGCGCCTCGTCGCCGTGAATATCGAAGAACAGGTCGCAACCGGTCGCGTGGATCGCATCGCGCACCACCAGCACTTCCGGACTGCGCGCGGCATCCGGCTCCATCCATTCGCGATTCAGGTTCGCGCCGGCCGCGTTGGTGCGCAGATTGCCGTGCACGCTGCCGTCCGGATTCATGTTCGGCACGATGTAGAACACCGCGTGATCGTAAAGCTTGCGCGCCACCGGGTCGCCTGCCCAATCTCCCCAGCCGGCCAGACGTTTCACCAGGCCCTCGATAAACCATTCGGCCATCGTCTCGCCGGGATGCTGACGGGCGATCAGCCAGATCTTCTTCTTGGGCGTGTCGCCGGTTTGGGGCGTGCCGAGCGTCAATAGCGATATCGGCCGGCCTTCCACGGTCTTGCCCAACTCCGTGAGCGTTGCCTGCGGCATCTGCTGCACTGCGCCGAGAAACTCCGAGTGCCGCTCTTCGCTATACGGCTCGAAATACGCGTAATAAATGCGGTCGAAATCCGGCGTGTGATCGATCGTGAGCACGCGGCCGTCGTACGAGCTCGGCACGCGGAACCAGTTCACCCGGTCATAACTCGCCACCGCCTGATAGTCGCGCCAGCCTTCGGCGAACGCGCATGCAGCGGCGTTTTCGAAGGTCATCACGCAGCGCTCGCCGGCAGCGCCGGACACCCGGAAGTAGAACCACTGCGCGAACTCGGCGTGACTATCGGGCCGCACGCGCAGACGGATATTGCTGGCCTCTTCGCAGGACAGCACTTCGATCGCGCCTGCGTCGAAGTTGCTCGTAATCGATAACGTCATAATATTTTTCCCTGCTTGTGTGCGCGGCACTCGCTTTAGTCAGCGACGCGGCGGCGGAATACGTAGGTGGAATCGTTCGAGGCTTCGACGTCGAACGCGTAGCCTTCAGCGTCGAAGTCCTTCAGTTGCTCGGGCGCGTTCAGGCGGTTCTCGACCGCGTAGCGCGCCATCAAGCCGCGCGCGCGTTTCGCGTGGAAGCTGATGATCTTGTAACGGCCGCCCCTCCAGTCTTCGAACACGGGCGTGACGACGGGCGCCTCGAGCAGCTTCGGCTTGACCGATTTGAAGTACTCGCCCGACGCGCAATTCACCAGCACGCGCGACGCCGCGGCGTTCTTCTTCAACTGCGCGTTCAACGCCTGGGTGATCCGCTCGCCCCAGAACGCGTACAGATCCTTGCCGCGCGTATTGGCAAAGCGCGTGCCCATTTCGAGCCGGTACGGTTGCAGCAGATCGAGCGGCCGCAACAATCCGTACAAGCCGGATAACACCCGCACATGGTTTTGCGCGTAATCCAGATCGGCCGACGACAGCGTCTTCGCATTGAAGCCCTCGTACACGTCGCCGTTGAACGCGAGCACCGCCTGCTTGGCATTGTGTGTGCCGAAGGTCGGCGACCATTCGGCATAGCGTTGGAAATTGAGTTGTGCGAGCGGATCTGAAATGCTCATCAGCGTGGCGATCTGCTGCGGCGACAAACGGCGCAATCCGCCGATCAACTCGGCCGCGTCATCGACGAAATCGGGGATCGTGTGCTTTTTGACGTGCGGCGGGGTTTCGTAGTCGAGCGATTTCGCCGGCGACAGAACGATTATCATAGAGGCTTGCAGGCACGCCGTGCCTGGCGGTCAAAGACGAAAGCCAGATTGTAACGAATGCCCGGTTCCCATGCCTCACGCGGCGCTTTGCGCGTCGTCCTCGATTCCAACGTGTGGATCGATATTCTCGTGTTCGACGACCCGCACACGCGGCCGATCCGCGCCGCGCTCGAAAGCGGCGTGCTGGCCGCGCTGATCGACGCGCGCTGTCTCGCCGAACTGACCTACGTGCTCGACTATCCGCAATTCGTGCATCGCAATGTCGACAAGGCGGCCGCGCTGGCCGTCGTCGCGCGTCTCGCACAGCGGGTCGAACCGGCGGCGCCGGCAGAAGGCGCCATGCCGTTGCCCAAATGCAAAGACCGCGACGATCAGAAGTTTCTCGAACTCGCGCACGCCGCGCAGGCCGACTGGCTGGTATCGAAAGATCGCGCGGTATTAAAGTTAGCCAAGCGGATCGCGCGCGATTTCGGCTTTCAGATTGCGCAGCCGGCGCCCTTCGTCACGTTCGTCAGCGCCTCCTTGACGGCAGCCGGCGAGCCCGCGCCCGCATGACCCCTGGCCGAACGGCCAACGTGGGGCCGACTGCGCGCACGCAGCGCCGCGATTCCCTACAATCAAGCTTCGTCCTTTTCAAACGACGTCTTTCGCCAACTCACCTCGCTCACGCTCCGAAAAGCGCCATGAATGCACCGCACGACACGCCCATGAGTCCCCCGTTTCCGTCTCGCCTGCCGGATGTCGGCACGACGATTTTCACCGTGATGAGCGCGCTCGCCGCTGAAAAAGGCGCGGTGAACCTCGGCCAGGGCTTTCCCGACTTCGGCTGCGATCCCCGAATTGTGGACGCGGTCGCGAACGCCATGCGCGACGGTCACAATCAATATCCGCCGATGGCCGGCGCGGCGCCGCTGCGTCAGGCGATCTCGGACAAAATCGCGAACCTGTACGGCCGCCGCTACGACGCCACGCACGAAATCACCGTGACAGCGGGCGCCACACAAGCGTTGCTGACCGCGATTCTCTGCACCGTGCATCCGGGCGACGAAGTGATCGTGGTCGAGCCAACTTACGACAGCTACCTGCCGTCGATCGAACTGGCGGGCGGCAAGCCGGTATTCGTCACGCTCGACGCACCGGATTACGCGATTCCGTTCGACAAGCTCGCTGCCGCGATTACGCCGAAAACGCGGCTGCTGCTGATCAACACGCCGCACAATCCGACCGGCACGGTCTGGCGCGCCGAGGACATGCGCAAGCTCGAAGACATCGTGCGCGGCACCAACGTGCTGATTCTGTCTGACGAAGTGTATGAGCACATGGTGTACGACGGCGCACCGCACGAAAGCGTCGCGCGGTATCCAGAACTGGCGCAGCGCAGTTTCGTGGTGTCGAGCTTCGGCAAGACCTATCACGTGACGGGCTGGAAGGTGGGCTATGTGGCCGCGCCCGCCGCGCTGACCGCCGAATTCCGCAAGGTGCACCAGTTCAACGTGTTCACGGTCAACACGCCGATGCAGATCGGTCTTGCGCAATACATGCAGGATCCGGCACCGTATCTGGATCTGCCCGCGTTTTATCAGAAGAAGCGCGATTTTTTCCGCGCCGGTCTCGCGAATTCCCGCTTCAAGCTCCTACCTTGCACGGGCACGTACTTTCAGTGTGTCGATTATTCTGCGATCAGCGATTTGCCCGAAGCCGAATTCGCGCAATGGCTGACCGGCGAGATCGGCGTCGCGGCGATTCCGGTGTCGGCGTTCTATCACGAGGCGCATGAATCGGGCGTGGTGCGCTTCTGCTTTGCCAAGCAGGAAAGCACGCTGGCCACCGCGCTCGAACGGCTGGCGCGGCTCTAGGACGCCCCGCGCGATGCCGCGAACGAACCCACGTTCCCCGCCATCGCGCGTAGCGGCTAAGGCGTGTGCGGCATGCCTTAGCTCATCTCATCTGCCGTATCGCCCGTCAAGCCGGACGCGACGCCGCGATATACGCCTTGCGGTCTTCGGTCACGCGCCGCGCGGCCGGCCGGTCGTTGATCGCCTTCACGTAGCTTTTCCAGTCGATGCCGGCGTCGAGCAGAAAATCGCGGCCGTAGATCGTCTGCGTCGCCATGCCCACCAGCGGCAGGCTCACATAACCCGCCGTATCGGCGACGCTGAAGCGCTCGCCGCGCAAATAAGGGCCGAACTCCGCGATTCTTTTGAAGCCGGCGATGTGATGCGCGAGCAGCTTGTCGACGCGCCCCTTGGTCGCCTCGGTCACCGTGCCGCCGAAGAACGCTTCCTTGTACAAATTGCGCGCGGTCAGTTCGAGATGCACGTCGACGAACATGATCAACTCACGCTCCTTGGCCGCTTCCCATGGGTCGGCCGAGAAAATTGCCTTATCGGGAAAACGCGCGGCCAGATAGTCGACGATGCATTGCGACTCGCACAGATCGCCGTGCTCGGTCCGGATATAAGGTACCTTGCCGAGCGGCGAATGCTCGAGCACCGTCTCCTCCTGGCTCGGCAGCACGAACACTTCCTCGAACGGAATGCCGTGTTCGAGCAGCACGAACTTCACCTTGTTGTAGTAGTTGGACAGCGCGAAACCGCACAGCTTGATCATCGGGTGTCTCCTTCCTTCGGGTTGTTGAAACCGCTCGTCAGACTCAATGCGGCGGCCTTCGATCAATCATCCAGTAAATTGCACGATCGTGCTATTCTAAAATAACCATGGAGTCGAGCATCACAATGACCTCTCGCAATTACAGCATCGAGACTATCGGCATTGTCGGAACCGGCGCAATGGGCCGTGGTATTGCCCAGATCGCCGCGCTGGCGGGTCTCACCGTGCGTCTCTATGACACGAACCCCGCCGCGATCGGCGCCGCGCGCGACTACCTCGCCGATACGCTCGCCAGGCTGACCGCCAAAGGCAAGCTCGACCAGGCCCGCTCGCTTGCCGCGCTCGCCAACGTGAGCGGCGCGCGGGCCATTGGCGATCTGGCCGATTGCGATCTGGTCGTCGAGGCGATCGTCGAAAAGCTCGACGTGAAGCAGGCCCTCTTCCGCGAACTCGAAACGGTGGTGAGCGGCCGCTGCGTGCTGGCGTCGAACACATCGTCGCTGTCGATCACCGCGATCGCCGCGGGTTGCACCAATCCGTCGCGCGTGGCAGGTTACCACTTCTTCAATCCCGTGCCATTGATGAAGGTGGTCGAAGTGATCGACGGTCTGCGCAGCGATCCGGCGGCCGGCGACATGCTGATGGACCTCGCGCGCCGCATGGGCCACACGCCGGTGCGTGCGAAAGACATGCCCGGCTTCATCGTCAATCACGCCGGCCGCGGAATGAATACCGAAGGCCTGCGCGTGGCGGGCGAAGGCGTCGCGAGCTTTGCCGATATCGACCGCATCATGCGCGAGCAGGCCGGCTTCCGGCTCGGGCCGTTCGAACTGCTCGATCTGACCGCACTCGACGTGTCGCATCCGGTGATGGAATCGATCTATCACCAGTTCTATGAAGAACCACGTTTCACGCCTTCGCCGATCACCGGCACGCGGCTCGCGGGCGGCCTGATCGGCCGCAAGACGGGCGAAGGTTTTTACCGCTACGAAGACGGCAAGCAGCAAGTGCCGGCCGAAGGGCCCGCGCCGACCGAACTGCCTGAAAGCGTGTGGGTCAGCAAGCGTTATCCGCAAGCGCATGAAGCTGTCGTGCAACTGGTCGCCAACGCTGGCGTGACGCTCGACGAAGGCGCCACGCCCGCTGCCAATTCGCTGATCGTCGTCACGCCGTTCGGTCATGACGCGACCACCGCCGCCGTCGACGAAGCACTCGATGCGAGCCGCGTGATCGCGGTCGACACACTATTCCCGCTGGCCGGCGCGCAACGCCGCACGCTGATGACAACGCCCGCCACGACCCGCACCGCACGCGACACTGCGCATGCGCTGTTTGCCGCCGACGGCACTCCCGTCACGGTGATCCGTGACTCGACTGGATTCGTCGCGCAACGCGTGGTGGCAACGATCGTCAACATCGGCTGCGATATCGCGCAAAAGCAGATCGCCACGCCCGAAGACATCGATCTCGCCGTGACGCTCGGGCTCGGCTATCCACGCGGTCCGCTCGCACTCGGCGATGCGCTCGGCGCGAATACGATCCTGACGATTTTGCGCAATATCTTCAGCGTGCTTGGCGATCCGCGCTACCGGCCCTCGCCATGGCTCGCGCGGCGGGCGCAACTCGGTCTGTCGCTGACCCAACGCGACGCTGCCGATACTCAAACGGAGACACAACAATGAGCGCCGAACTGCTGACCTCGCGCCCGACCGAAAGCGAATCGACGCTGGTCCTTACGCTCTCGAATCCCGGCGCGCGCAACGCGCTACATCCGGACATGTATGCCGCGGGTATCGAAGCGCTCGATTCAGTAGAGCGCGATCCGTCGATCCGCGCAGTGGTGATCACCGGCGCGGACAACTTCTTCTGCGCCGGCGGCAATCTGAACCGCCTGCTGGAAAACCGTGCGAAAGATCCGTCGGTGCAGGCGGAAAGCATTGACCTGCTCGGCGAATGGATTTCCGCGCTGCGGCTGTCGTCGAAGCCGGTGATCGCGGCGGTCGAAGGCGCCGCGGCCGGCGCGGGCTTCTCGCTGGCGCTCGCGTGCGACCTGATCGTCGCCGCTGAAGACGCCAAATTCGTGATGTCGTACGCACGCGTCGGCCTGACGCCGGATGGCGGCGGTTCGTGGTTTCTCGCGCAAGCTTTGCCGCGTCAGCTGGCGACCGAAGTGCTGATCGAAGGCAAGCCGATCGGCGCCGCGCGTTTGCATGATCTCGGCGTCGTCAACAAACTGGCGAAGGCCGGCGCCGTGCGCGACACCGCTGTCACCTGGGCCGACGAGCTCGGCAAGATTTCGCCGAATTCGGTGGCGCGCATCAAGGGCTTGATCGGTGCAGCCGGCGCACAGCCGCTCGCCGACCATCTGGTTGCGGAGCGCGACAGCTTCGTCGCGTCGCTGCATCATCGCGACGGGCTCGAAGGGATTTCCGCGTTCCTCGAAAAACGTGCTCCGGTCTACAAGTGACAAGAGAGTGAATAAAGGGACCATGTCTGAATATCAACTCCCCAAGCGACGCCGCATCTTTCTGATGCGCCACGGCGACGTAACCTACTTCGACGACTCCGGCCGCGCGATCGATCCGGAGACCGTGCCGTTGAACGCCAGCGGCCGCGAGCAGGCAAGCGCGGCGGGCCGCGTGTTTGCCGCGCAGAACGTGCGTTTCGATCGCGTGATCGTCAGCGGTTTGCCGCGCACGGTCGAAACCGCGCAGCGCGTCCTGGCCGAAACGGGCCAACAGCTCGAACTCGAGATCGAGCCTGCGTGGCAGGAAATTCGCGGCGGCAAGCTGAGCAAGATTCCGCTGCAAGATATCGAGGCGGCATTTCTGGGTGTGTTCGACGGCATCGTGCCGGAAAGCACACGCTTTCTCGACGGCGAAACTATCGGCGCGCTGTTCGATCGCGTGCTGCCCGCAGTGGCGGCGTTGCGCGAGGACATGTCGTGGGACACCGTGCTGCTCGTGCTGCACGGCGGCGTGAATCGCGCGATTCTGTCGCATGCGCTCACCGCCGGCGGCCGCACTTTCTTCGGCCATCTGGCGCAGGCCACCGGCTGTATCAACGCTCTCGACATCGGCGCCGCGCCGCGCGACTGGGTGCTGCGCACGATCAACTATTCACCGCCGTCGCCGCTGCATCGCGACGTTCGCAATACGACGATGGAAATGCTCTACGCACAATTCATTCAATACAAGCGTAGCTGAAACCGAACTGGAGGAGACACATGGTGCAAGCCACACAGACTGGCGAACCAGAACACAAACCGGATTATTCGGCCTTCGAGGGCACGCGTCCGGTCAACGAGCGGCAACGCTTCGACAGCGATGCGCTCGCCGCGTGGCTGGCCCAGCATGTCGACGGATTTTCCGGGCCGCTCACGCTCGAGCAATTCGCCGGTGGTCAGTCGAATCCCACATTCAAACTGGTCACGCCGTCGCGTTCGTATGTCATGCGCGCCAAGCCCGGGCCAGCTGCAAAGCTGCTGCCGTCTGCACACGCCATCGAGCGCGAATACCGCGTGATGCATGCGCTAGCCGGCACCGACGTGCCGGTCGCGAAGATGCTCGCCCTGTGCGAGGACGAAAGCGTAATCGGCCGCGCATTTTATGTCATGGAGTTCGTCGAAGGCCGCGTGTTGTGGGATCAATCTTTGCCCGGCATCACGCCGCTTGAGCGCGCGGCCATCTACGACGAAATGAATCGCGTGATCGCCGCGCTGCATAGCGTCGATGTCGCGGCAGCCGGCCTTGCGGACTACGGCAAGCCGGGCAACTACTTCGCGCGCCAGATCGGCCGCTGGAGCAAACAGTACATCGCGTCCGAAACCGAACCGATCGACGCGATGCAGCGCCTGATCGAATGGCTGCCGCAGCATATGCCGGCCGAAACGAGCGAGCGCGCCTCGGTCGTGCATGGCGATTACCGGCTCGACAATCTGATCTTTCATCCGCACGAACCGCGCGTGCTCGCCGTGCTCGACTGGGAACTGTCGACGCTCGGCGATCCGCTCGCCGACTTCGCCTATCACTGCATGGCGTGGCATGTCGATCCGGCGCAATTTCGCGGCATTGCGGGTCTCGACTGGGCAGCGCTCGGCATTCCCGACGAAGCGCAGTATGTCGAGCGCTATTGCCAACGCACCGGCTTCGAGATTCACGGCGACTGGAATTTCTACCTGGCGTACAACATGTTCCGCATCGCCGCGATCCTGCAAGGGATCATGAAACGCGTCGTCGACGGCACCGCGGCCAGTGCGCAAGCACTCGACGCCGGCCGCCGCGCCAAGCCGATGGCGGAACTCGCCTGGCGCTACGCACAGAAGGTGAGCTAGCCGACCCGGCGTACCGAGTTGCGCTAACGATCAAACGTCATTCGTCATCCGCGAGGTCATACATGAATTTCGACTACACCCCGAAGGTTCAGGCGCTGCGCGAGAAACTGCTCGCCTTCTTCGACGAGCACATTTATCCGAACGAGCAGGCGTTCTACGCCGAGATCGCACGCAATCGCCAGAACGGCAACGCATGGGTGCCGACCGAGCTCATCGAGCAACTGAAACTGAAGGCGCGCGACGCCGGCTTGTGGAATCTGTTTCTGCCTGAATCCGTGCGCGGCGCCGGTCTGACGAATCTCGAATATGCGCCGCTGTGCGAGATCATGGGCCGCGTGCCCTGGGCGCCGGAAGTGTTCAACTGCAATGCGCCCGACACCGGCAACATGGAAACGATCGAGCGCTACGGCAGCGAAGACAACAAGCGCGAGTGGCTCGAGCCGCTGCTGCAAGGCCAGATCCGTTCGGCGTTTCTGATGACCGAGCCGGAAGTGGCGTCGTCGGATGCCACCAATATCCAGACGAGCATCGTGCGCGACGGCGACTCCTATGTGATCAACGGCCACAAGTGGTGGTCGTCCGGCGCGGGCGATCCGCGCTGCAAGATCTATATCGTGATGGGCAAGACCGATCCCGAAGCACCGCGCCATCAACAGCAGTCGATGATTCTGGTGCCGGCCGACGCCACCGGCATCACCGTGCACCGCCCTCTCAACGTGTTCGGCTACGACGACGCGCCGCACGGCCACATGGAAATCACGCTTCAGAACGTGCGCGTGCCGGCGACCAACATGCTGCTCGGCGAAGGACGCGGCTTTGAGATCGCGCAAGGCCGCCTCGGACCGGGACGGATTCACCACTGCATGCGCTTGATCGGGCTCGCCGAGCGCGCGCTCGAACTGATGGCGAAACGCTCACTGCAGCGCGTCGCGTTCGGCAAGCCGGTCGCAGCGCAAGGCGTCACGCAGGAGCGCATCGCCGAAGCGCGCTGCATGATCGAGCAGGCGCGCCTTCTGACACTGAAGACTGCGTACATGATGGACACGGTCGGCAACAAGGGCGCGCGCGGCGAGATCGCGATGATCAAGGTGGTCGCGCCGAACATGGCGTGTCAGGTGATCGACTGGGCGATCCAGGCGCACGGCGGCGGCGGGGTCAGCGATGATTTCCCGCTAGCCTATGCCTATGCGTCCGCTCGGACGCTGCGCTTCGCCGATGGTCCCGACGAAGTGCACCGCAACGCCATCGCGAAGCTTGAACTCGCGCGCTATATGGATGCGGGCGCAGCGGCTCGCGTGGAGACGCCGATTACGCGGGTTTGAAGTTGGATTCGAGGTTGGATTCGAGGTTGATTCCGGCGCCGCGTGCTCGAGTTTGCGCGCGGCGCCGTCGCCAGCAGCATCGTTCGATCTGTGCTCTAATTTTCGCCAGTTGCGGCGTCCTTTGCGGCGCCGCTTTCGCGAAACAAAGGAGCCGCGATGATCGACGTCTACAGCTGGGCAACCCCGAACGGCCACAAGGTTCACATCATGCTCGAGGAAACGGGCCTCGCGTACGCCGTGCACGGCGTGAACATTGGCGCCGGCGACCAGTTCGAACCCGAATTCCTCGCCATCAGCCCGAACAACAAGATTCCGGCGATCGTCGATTCCGACGGCCCGAAGAGCGCCGACGGCAAGCCGTTCGCGCTGTTCGAATCGGGGGCGATTCTGATCTACCTGGCTGAAAAAACCGGCAAGTTCCTGCCCTCCGACCCGGCTGCGCGCTACGCAACACTGCAATGGCTGATGTTCCAGATGGGCGGCCTGGGCCCGATGCTCGGGCAAACGCATCATTTCCGCATCTACGCGCCGGAGCCGATCGAATACGCGATCAATCGCTACACGAACGAGACGCGGCGCCTATACGGCGTAATGGACACACAACTCGGCAAGACGCGATATCTCGCCGGCAACGACTACACGATCGCCGATATCGCTGCATTTCCCTGGACACGCTCGTGGCAGAACCAGGGCGTCGAACTGGATGCGTTTCCGAACGTGAAGCGCTGGCATGAGGAAATCGCCGCACGTCCTGCGGTGGTGCGTGGCGTCGACGTGCTGGCGTCGGCCCGCAAGTCGCTCATGGACGACAAGGCCAAAGAGATGCTGTTCGGCGCGACGCAATACGCGAAGCATTGATGCGATTGCGGTAGCAGCGGCAAAAAGAAGCGCGAGCCGGCATTCATGCCGCTCGCGCTTTATTGTCCAGCTCGCACGCGCTGAATCGCTAGAAGTAGTGCCGCGTGATGAACTCCGCGACACACACCGGCCGCTCACTGCCCTGCCGCTCGAGCGTCACATTCCACGCGACCTGAACGCCTGCATTGTCGACATCTTCGACGGACTCCACCGCGAACCTGGCACGCAGTTGCGAGCCCACCGGCACCGGCGACGTGAACCGCACGCGGTTCAATCCGTAATTGACGCCCATGCGCTGCTTGAGCGCCACCGTCTTTCCCAGCAGCGCCGGAATCAGCGACAACGTCATGAAGCCATGCGCGACCGTGCCGCCGAAGGGCGACTCACGCCGCGCCCGCTCTGGGTCGACGTGAATCCATTGGTGATCGCCGGTAGCCTCGGCGAAACGATCGACGCTTGGCTGATCGACCGTTAGCCACCCGCTCACGAGCGGTTGCGCGCCTACCAGCACACGCAACGCCTGTGCATCGTCGAACGTAGCGGCAGGCGCCGCGCTGCCCGTCATGACTCGGCTCCCGGAAGACGCAACCCGAACAGCCCCTTCGAGCGCACGATAATCACCGTTTCGCCATGCTGATTGATGCCTTCCCACTGCGTCGACACGATGCCGCGATCCGGCTTGCTCGCCGAGACACGCTTGTCGAGCACGGCGTTCGTCATCGTGATCGTGTCGCCGACGCGTACCGGTTTCAACCAGCGAATCTCGTCGATCCCGGGCGAACCCATCGACGTGGAGCCGGCGATCGTGTTGCGCACCAGCATGCCCATCATGACCGAACAGGTGTGCCAGCCGCTTGCGATCAGCCCGCGGAACGGCGACTCGGCGGCTGCCGCATCGTCGACGTGAAACGGCTGGGGATCGAACTGCTCCGCAAACGCAACGATTTCTTCACGCGTGAACGTATGCTTGCCGATTTCGGTAGTCGTACCGACCACCATGTCCTCAAAACTCAAACCCATCGTCGCACCTCTTATTTGTTCGACCCAACTGGCCATTCAGGCTTCGGCGGCGGCAAACCCCGGCAACGCAGCGAAACGCGCGAGATGGTGATCGACATCGCCCAAGGTTGTCTCGATGATAGCAAGGCGTTTGAACAGATGCGCCGCCGCCACTTCGTTCGTGACGCCCATGCCGCCGTGCAACTGCACCGCCTGCTGGCCGACGAAACGCGCGGCCTGGCCGACCCGCACCTTCGCAGCCGACACAGCGCGACGGCGCTCGTCCGCGTCTTTGCTGCTGTAGCGCACGGCTGCCAGATAAGTCACCGAACGAGCCTGCTCAGCGTGAATCAGCATCTCGACCATGCGATGCTGCAACGCCTGAAACCGCGCAATCGGCTGGCCGAACTGCTGGCGCGTCCTGGTGTATTCGACCGTGGCGTGGTTCAGTGCGTCGAGCGCGCCAACCGCCTCTGCGCACAGCAGTACCGTGCCGTAATCGGCGATGTGCTCAAGCGTCGCTGCGCCGGCGTGTTTGCCGGCGAGCCGGCGTGCCGGTGTACCCTGGAACTCGAGGGTGGCGGCACGTTGACCGTCGATCGTGCGATAGTCGGTTACTTTGACGCCGGCCGCATCGCGCGCAACGACGAAGAGCGCGATCTCGCCGTTCAGCCGGGCGGGCACGATCCAGTAGTCAGCTTGCGCGCCATGCAGCACAACCGACTTCGTGCCGCTCAACGTCTGCTGCTCGCCTTGCCCGCTCGCGGTGGTCTGAACCTCGAACAGATCGTAACGGGCGCGCGGTTCGTGAAATGCCACCGCCAGCTTGATCTCGCCCTGCGCCGCGCGCTCGAGCAGCGATGCATCCTCGCCCTGCGCCGTGCCAGCCAGCCGCAATGCTTCAATACCCACGGCGCTCGCCCAATACGGCTCGACCACCAACGCGCGCCCTAACTCCTGCATGACTACCAGCATGTCGATCGGGCTGCCATTGAAGCCGCCATGCGCTTCCGGCACCGGCAACGCAGTCAGGCCGAGTTCCGTGAAGGCTGACCAATGTGCATCCGACACGCCGGATTCCGATTGCACGATCGCCTGGCGCGCTTCGAACCCGTAGCTCTTGTTCAGATAGCGGCGCAGTGCGTCCGCGAATTGCTGCTGTTCGTCGTTGAAAGTGAAGTCCATGCGCCGCTCCTCAAAGTCCGAGAATCATCTGCGCGATGATGTTCTTTTGAATTTCGTTCGAACCGCCGTATATCGACGTCTTGCGGAAGTTGAAGTAATACGCGGCCAGCGGCGCGGCGTCATCGTCACCGGCTACGCTGTGTTCGCGTTCGCCTTCGAGGAACGGCACATCGAACGGTGCGGCGAGCGGCCCGATCGCCTCGAACATCAATTCGGTCAGACCTTGCTGCACTTCCGTGCCCTTGATCTTGAGCATCGATGCCTCCGGTCCCGGCCCGCGTCCGCCCGTTTCATTGGCGACGACGCGTTGCACGGTGACTTCGAGCGCCATCAGCTCGATCTCCAGACTCGCGACTTTCGCAGCGAACACGGGGTCATGCAGAAGCGGCTTGCCGTTCTTCTTCTGGTCGAGCGCGAGGCGCTTCAGGAATACGAGCTCGCGCTTGGACTGGCCGACGCGGGCAATGCCGGTGCGCTCGTGCCCGAGCAGATACTTCGCGTAGGTCCAGCCGCGGTTCTCTTCACCCACCAGATTTTCGACCGGCACCTTCACGTCTTCGAAAAAGACTTCGTTGACTTCGTGATCTTCGTCGAGCGTGATGATCGGGCGCACGGTGATGCCCGGCGTTTTCATGTCGATCAGCAGGAACGAGATGCCCTCCTGCTTCTTCGCGCCGCTATCAGTGCGCACGAGGCAGAACATCATGTCGGCGTACTGGCCGAGCGTGGTCCAGGTTTTCTGGCCGTTGACGACGTAGTGATCGCCGACGCGTTCGGCGCGCGTGCGCAGCGACGCCAGATCGGAACCGGAACCCGGCTCCGAATAGCCTTGGCACCACCAGTCCGTACCATCGAGAATGCGTGGCAAATAGCGGTGCTTCTGCGCTGCGTTGCCGTACTTCATCAGCACGGGCGCCACCATCGAAACGCCGAACGGCAACACGGACGGCGCGCCGATACGTGCGCACTCTTCGTCCCAGATGTGCCGTTGCGTCGCGTCCCAGCCCGGGCCACCGTATTCTTTCGGCCAGCCGACCACCGACCAGCCGCGCGCGCCGAGCAGTGTGTGCCAGCTTGCGAAGTCGTCGCGATTCAGACGTTTGTGGTTGAGTACTTTGTCGCTCAGCTCGCGAGGCAGATTCGCTTCGAGCCAGGCGCGGATGTCGGCGCGGAACGCGTCGTCAGCGGGGGAATAATCCAGATTCATGCGTAGTGTCTCCTGGCCGCAACCGCCCGCTGCCAGCGAACCACCGCGCTATTGCAGCGGTTCCTTCAGTGCAGCCGGGACTGGCAGCGGCATCACTTCGATGCCTTCTTCGACCAAGGCTCTCGCGTCTTCCGGTGTCGTAACACCGCGAATATTGCGTGCAGGCGCTTCGTTGTAGTGAATGCGCCGTGCTTCCTCGGCGAAGCGGTCGCCCACGTTCTCGGTCTTTTCCAGTACCTCGCGCAGTGCGCGCATGACACGCGCCTGCATTTCCCCTGCGCCCGCCGCTGGGACTTTCGTGTCAGTCGCGCCCGATAAATTCAGCCGGGGCGCCGACGGCAAACGGCTCACTTCGTTCGCACCGCAGATCGGACATTCGACGAGCTTGCGGGACTGCTGCGATTCGAAGTCATCAGCCGAAGCAAACCAGCCTTCGAACCGATGGCCATGCGGACACTGTAAATCGAGGACCTTCATGTGGAATCAGGGCTTGCGTGCCAGTTTAGCGCAAAATGAAAATTTGTGAACGATCGTTCGCAATTTTTTACGGAAGGCGCATTAACGCCAGACGTCACCAAAAAATCGAACGTGTAAGCGATTTTAACCCTTTGCACAGCGGGCTGCCGAAGGTCGTCTCAGCAGCAAATGGCCAATGACGGTGCCGGTGGATATGCGCTCGCACCTTACCCCCGGTTGACCCACGCCAATCGTTACGTCATCGCACTCAGACCTCGATGCATCGCGTCGCACAGGTTAGATACCGTCCCCCGCAAACAGCAAAGCCCCTGTCGGTCACGGACTAACAGGGGCTTTTATGGACTCTCCAGAACGGCCGCGACGCGCACCTATCTCCTATCCGCCAGACTAGCCCGGTTGACCGCCGAGCGCGCTATCGTGGCTCCGCAGTCGGCCACGCACCCGACAAAACCTTGTCCAGCCAGAACGTGCCGATGATCGTTTTTACGTCAGTGATCTTGCCGGTGCGCACCCATTCAGACACGTCGGCAACGCTGGCCGTGAACAGCTCGAGGAACTCGCCGTCGTCGAGTTTGCGCTCGCCGGCGGTCAAACCGCGTGCGAGGTAGATATCGATGAATTCGGTCGAATAAGAAATGATCGGATGAACGCGCGTCAGATAGACGTATTCGCGCGCGGTGTAGCCGGTTTCTTCCCGTAACTCACGCTTTGCGCATGCCAGCGCGCCTTCGTTCGGATCGAGCTTGCCCGCTGGGTACTCCACCATGACCTTGCCCATCGGATAGCGGTACTGGCTTTCCATCAGCACGCGGCCGTCGTCGAACAGCGGAATCACCATCACGGCGCCCGGATGCTGAACGTACTCGCGGGTTGCGTGCTTGCCGTCCGGCAAGCGGACGGTATCGCACTTCAGTGTGATAAACGGCCCTTGATAGACCGTTTTGCTCTCGAGACAGGTCTCAGTCAGTGCGGCATCGTGATCGGGAAGTTCAGCCATTTGCGGACCTCAGGACAACTTGGTGCGCGACGGCGAGACGCCGTCAGCGGCGTTTGACGAGATACTGGAAGGTGAAGCCGGGAAACGCGAACACGACGAACAGCGCAAACGTGATCGCATAGAACTGCCACCCTTGTTCGAAGCGGTTGCCGGCACGCGCTTCAAGCAGAAAACCGAGCGCGCCGACCACGAAATACAGCACGATCAGTTCGGCAATCCGGATCCACGCGCTCTTCTTCGCCGCTTTCAACGGCACGGCGGCGAAGAGGCGCTGATTCAGGAACGGCAGGTTGGCGCCGACCAGCGCCAACAACACGATAAACCAACCCGCAGCCGACATCAGAGCAGCAGCGTGTGCTGGATTGCCTGCAGGCAGGCCTTCAACAGCGGATCCGGCACGATGCCGAGCACCAGCACGGCAACACCGTTGAGCGCGAGCAATGCACGCGTGCTGGTGTCGGCGAGGATCGGCGACTTGTCTTGCGGCTCGTCGAAGTACATCAGCTTGACGATACGCAAGTAGTAGAACGCGCCGAACAGCGACGTGATCACGGCCAGCACGGTCAGCCACGTCAACCCGGCGTTCATGGTTGCCTGCAGCACGGCGAGCTTCGCATAGAAACCGACCGCGGGCGGGATACCGGCGAGCGAAAACATCATCACCATCATCACGAACGCGAACACCGGGCTGCGCTGGTTCAGGCCCTTGAAGTCGTCGAGCGTATCGGCTTCGAAATCGCGGCGCGCCAGCAGCATGATGATGCCGAAGGTGCCCAGCGTCGTGATCAGGTAGACGATGCTGTAGTACATGGCCGAACCGTATGCGTTGGCCGCGCCAGTGGTCTTCTGATCCACCACGCCTGCCAGCAGCCCCAGCAGGACGAAGCCCATGTTCGAGATCGCCGAGTACGCGAGCATGCGCTTCACGTTGCGTTGCACGATACCGGTGATGTTGCCGACGATCAGCGACAGCGCGGCGAGAATCGCCAGCATTTGCTGCCATTCGACAGCCAGCGGCAGCAGACCCATCACGAGGAAGCGCAGGCCCCACGCGAAAGCGGCGACCTTCGGACCGCCACCGACCAGCAGAGTCATCGCCGTCGGCGCGCCCTGATACACGTCGGGCACCCACATGTGGAACGGCACCGCACCCATCTTGAACGCCACGCCCGCCACGATGAAGATCACGCCGAACAGCAGCACGCTCGGATCGTAATGGCTCGTGCCGATGGCCTTGAACACTTCGTTCAGGTCGAGCGAGCCGGTCGCGCCGTACAGCATCGAGATGCCGTACAGCAGGAAACCCGAAGCCAGCGCGCCGAGCACGTAGTACTTCATTGCAGCTTCGTTCGACGGCGCCGCGTCACGACGCAGTGCAATCGCGCCATACAGCGACAGCGACATCAGTTCCAGACCGAGGTACAGCGTCAGGAAGTTGTTGCCGGAGATCATCACCAGCTGGCCGAGCAGCGAAAACATGCCCAGCAGGAAGAAGTCGCCACGGAACAGACCGCGGTCTTCGAGGTACTTGCGCGAGTAAACGATCGACACGGTATAGCCGAGCGTCACCACCGCTTTCATCACATTGGCAAACGAATCCACCACGTACATGTGACCGAAGAAGTAGTGCACTTGCGGGTCGAACGCGTTCATTGCGAACCAGACGCCGGCCACGAGCGTCGATAAGAACGCGATGAAATACGTGGTGCGGCGACCGGCCTGGCCGACGAACGTGTCGTTGAGCCACGCGACGACAACGGCGAGCATCACCAGTGCGTCGGGCAACAGAGCTGTCATAGGGGCGTTTTGCATGATCTTTAAGTTCCTCCGCTCTGCATTACTGTGTCAACGGCAGCTTCGATTGCGCGACGTGGGAGAGGAGGTTTTCCACGGATACGTGCATCACATCGGTAAAGGGCTTCGGATACAGGCCCATGAACAGCGTCAGTGCGGCTAGCACTGCCAGCATGAAAAATTCGCGACGGTCGATGTCGACGAGGCTCTTCACGTGATCATTGGCGACCGCGCCGAAGTACACGCGCTTGTACATCCACAGCGTGTAGGCCGCGCCGAGAATCAGCGTGACTGCCGCACCGCCTGCAATCCAGAAGTTGTACTGGACTGCCGCCAGAATCACCATGAACTCGCCGACGAAACCGGAAGTACCCGGCAAGCCACAGTTCGCCATCGAGAACAGCATCACGAACGCCGCGAACTTCGGCATCATGTTGACGACGCCGCCGTAATCGGCGATCTGGCGCGAGTGCATACGGTCGTAAAGCACGCCGATACTCAGGAACATCGCGCCCGACACGAAACCGTGCGAAATCATCTGCACGATCGCGCCTTCCACGCCGAGCTGGTTGAAGATGAAGAAACCGAGCGTCACAAAACCCATGTGCGCGATCGACGAATACGCGACCAGCTTCTTCATGTCGGACTGGACCATCGCAACCAGGCCGATGTAAATCACAGCGATCAGCGACAGCGTGACGACGACCGGCGCAAGAAAGTGGCTCGCGTCCGGCGTGATCGGCAGCGAGAAGCGCAGGAAACCGTACGCGCCCAGCTTCAGCATGATCGCGGCCAGCACGACCGAGCCGCCGGTCGGCGCTTCCACGTGGGCGTCAGGCAACCACGTGTGCACCGGCCACATCGGCACCTTCACGGCAAAGGCCAGGAAGAACGCTATGAATAGCAACACCTGCGGCGTCATGGCGATCTGCGCGTTCTGCCACGTCGCCAGATCGAACGTGCCGGTCTGGATGTACAGATACAGCAGCGCGACCAGCATCAGCAGCGAGCCCATCAGCGTGTACAGGAAGAACTTGAACGCCGCGTACACGCGGTTCGCCCCACCCCACACGCCGATGATGATGTACATCGGAATCAGCGTCGCTTCGAAGAACACGTAGAACAGCATGCCGTCCGCTGCGCTGAACACGCCGACCATGATGCCGGACAGGATCAGGAACGAAGCAAGGTACTGCGCGACATTCTTCGTAATGACTTCCCACGCGGCAATCACGACGATCACCGTGATCACTGCGGTCAACACGACGAACCACATCGAGATGCCGTCGACACCCAGGTGATACGTAATGTTGAAGCGCTCGATCCAGTTCGCCTTTTCAACGAACTGCAACTCGGCGCTGCTCGAATCAAAACCGGTAATCAGCGGGATCGTCACGATGAAGCTGGCGACCGAGCCGATCAGTGCAATCCAGCGCGCCGGAGCCGGGTTCCGGTCGGAACCGATAGCCAGGACCAGGAGACCGACGAGAATCGGCAACCAGATCGCAATACTGAGAATCGGATAAGCGTGCATTAGTGTCCCTCGCCTTATTTGCCGCCGAGCGTTACAAACAGGGTCAGGAGCCCCAACATGCCGATAATCATGGCGAACGCGTAGTGATAGATGTAGCCGGATTGGAGGAAGCGGATCACGCCGGCAAACCAGCCGATAAAGCGCGCGCTGCCGTTGACGATACCGTCGATGACCACAACGTCACCTTCCTTCCAGAGACCACGGCCGATCGCCACGGCGCCCCTCGCGAACACGACTTCGTTGATCTTGTCCATGTAGTACTTGTTGTCGAGCAGCGTGTAGATCGGGCCGAACGCGCGCTTGATGACAGCCGGCAGATCAGGACGGACCAGATACAGGAACCATGCGACCACTACACCCGCGAGCGCCAGCCACACCGGCAGGCCGGCAACCGCGTGCAGGCCCATCTGGCTCCAGTTGACGAACTCATGGCTCATCTCTTCCAGTGCCGGATGGTTTTCGCCGATGAAGATCACCTTCTCGAACGCGACACCGTGTTGGAAGAAGTCGCCGAACAGCAACGGACCGATAGCGATCGCACCGATGACCACCGACGGAATCGCCAGCAGCACCAGCGGCACCCACACTACCCACGGGGTTTCGTGCGGCTCGTGCGCATGGTCGTCGTGACCATGGCCGTGTGCGTCGTGGCCGTGACCATGCGCTGCGGCTTCCGCGCCCATCGGCGATTCCGGATGTTTCGGATCGCGGAAGCGCTCCTTGCCGTGGAACACCATGAAGTACATACGGAACGAATACAGCGCAGTAACGAACACGCTCGCCACCACCGCGAAGTACGCGAAACCTGAACCCGGCAGATGGGACAGCTTCACCGCGTCGATGATCGAGTCTTTCGAATAGAAGCCCGCGAAGAACGGCGTACCGATCAGCGCCAGCGAACCGACCAGCGACGTGATCCACGTGATCGGCATGTACTTGCGCAGACCGCCCATGTTGCGCATGTCCTGATCGTGGTGCATGCCGATGATCACGGAACCCGCGCCGAGGAACAGCAGCGCCTTGAAGAACGCGTGCGTCATCAGGTGGAAGATGGCGACCGGATAAGCCGATACGCCGAGCGCAACCGTCATGTAACCGAGCTGCGACAGCGTCGAGTACGCGACCACGCGCTTGATGTCGTTCTGGACGATCCCGAGGAAGCCCATGAACAACGCCGTAATCGCGCCGATCACCGTGATGAACGACAGCGCGCTCTCCGACAGCTCGAACAGCGGCGACATGCGCGCGACCATGAAGATACCGGCCGTCACCATGGTTGCCGCGTGAATCAGCGCGGAGATCGGCGTCGGGCCTTCCATCGAATCCGGCAGCCAGACGTGCAGCGGGAACTGCGCCGACTTACCCATCGCGCCGATGAACAGGCAAATGCAGGCGACCGTCAGCAGGCCCCAGTCCGTGCCCGGGAAGCTCAATGCCGCGAGTTCGGTGCGCTTCGCGAACACGTCGCCGTAGTTCATCGAACCGGCAAACGCGAACAGCAGGCCGATGCCGAGCAGGAACCCGAAGTCGCCGACGCGGTTCACGAGGAACGCCTTCATGTTCGCGTAGATCGCGCTCTCACGGGTGAAGTAGAAGCCGATCAGCAGGTACGACACCAGACCCACCGCTTCCCAGCCGAAGAACAGCTGCAGGAAGTTGTTGCTCATCACGAGCATCAGCATCGAGAACGTGAACAGCGCGATGTACGAGAAGAAGCGCTGGTAGCCGTCGTCGTCGGCCATGTAGCCGATCGTGTAGATGTGCACCATCAGCGACACGAAGGTCACCACGCACATCATCATCGCCGTCAGCGAGTCGACCAGGAAGCCGACCTCGAACTTGGTCTTGCCGATCATCATCCATTCATAGACGGTCGCATTGAAGCTCGCGCCGTTCAGCACATCGAAAAACACGATGGCCGACAGGATGAAGGAGATCGCGACGCCGAGGATCGTTACCGAGTGCGCACCGGCTCGCCCTACCGCTTTCCCGAACAGCCCCGCAATCAGGGAGCCGGCCAGCGGTGCCAGCGGGATCGCCAGCAGCAGGTTTTCATTGAGTGTCGTTGACATAACAGCTTTACCTGAAATTAACCTTTGAGCTGATCGAGATCCTCGACATTGATCGTGTCGAGGCTACGGAACAGGGTCACCAGAATTGCGAGGCCGATCGCCGATTCCGCTGCCGCAACCGTCAGCACGAAGAAGACGAAGATCTGCCCATGCACGTCGCCGAGGTAATGCGAGAACGCGACGAAATTGGTGTTCACCGCCAGCAGCATCAGTTCGATCGCCATCAGGATGATGATGACGTTGCGACGGTTCAGGAAAATGCCAACGACGCTAATCGCAAACAGGATTGCGCCAAGGACGAGGTAGTGAGCTAGGGTCATGATTTTATCTCCTGTCTGCTCAGCCGTTCTTGCCGGCCGCAGAGTCGGCCGCTGCTGCGGCTTCTTCCGCCGCGAGAGTCGCCGCGGTTTTTTCCGATGCCATCTTCACGACGCGCACGCGATCCTGAGCACGCACCTTGACCTGCTCGCTGACGTTCTGGCGCTTGCTGTCTTTCTTATGACTCGTGGTCAGCGCGATCGCCGCGATGATCGCGACCAGCAGCACGAGGCCGGCCACTTCGAACGCGAAGATGTAGTCGGTGTAGATGATCTTGCCGATGATGCGCGTATTCGACCAGCCGGCCATTCCGTTGGCCGCAGCCGTGGTGTCGCGCAGCGCCGTCGCGGTCGCGCCGTAGCCGTGCCACAGGATCAGCGCGGTCTCGATCACGATGATCGCGCCCACCAGGGTCGCCATCGGCACGAAGCGTTTGAAGTCGCGCCGCAGCACGTCGATATTGATGTCCAGCATCATCACGACGAACAGGAACAGCACCATTACCGCGCCGACGTAGACCAGCACCAGCAGGATCGCGAGGAACTCGGCCTGCAGCAGCATCCAGATCGCCGCCGCGTTGAAGAACGCCAGCACCAGAAACAGTGCGGACGACACCGGGTTGCGCGAGGTGATCACCTTCAGCCCTGATACAACCAGGAGCAGCGCGAAGATGTAGAACAGTACGGTCGTGAATTCCATGATTACCGGTTCATCGTTAGGCCATTGTCAGGCATTGTTCTTTGGCTCGTGCATCTGGCAAAAAAGCCGCACAGTTGCGCCATGCCGCGGCGGTGAGGCCGCAGCGCTCGGCCCGACAACAGGCCGTTTTACGTTTTACTGCATCAAACAGAAGCGTTTCAACGATACGGCGCGTCAGCTGCCTTGTTTGCAGCGATCTCCGCTTCGTAGCGATCGCCAACGGCCAGCAGCATTTCTTTCGTGAAGTACAGATCGCCGCGCTTTTCGCCGTGATATTCGAGAATGTGCGTCTCGACGATCGAATCGACGGGGCAGCTTTCTTCGCAGAAACCGCAGAAAATGCACTTGGTCAGGTCAATGTCGTAACGCGTCGTGCGGCGCGTGTTGTCCGCACGCGTTTCCGATTCGATCGTGATGGCGAGCGCCGGGCACACTGCTTCGCACAGCTTGCAGGCGATGCAGCGTTCTTCACCGTTTTCATAGCGGCGCAGCGCATGCAGGCCGCGAAAACGCGGCGAGATCGGGGTCTTCTCTTCCGGGAACTGCACCGTGATCTTGCGCTGGAACGCGTAGCGTCCCGTCAGCGCGAGGCCTTTGAGCAGCTCCGTCAGGAAGAAGGTCTTGAAGAAGTTTTGGATTGCGGTCATGGGTTCATCCGCCCTTTATTTCCAGATATTCAACGGCGACATGATCCAGAAGCCGACCACCACCAGCCACACCACGCAGACCGGAATGAAAATCTTCCAGCCCAGACGCATGATCTGGTCGTAGCGATAGCGCGGGAATGTGGCACGCGCCCAGATGAACACCGACAACAGGAAGAAAACCTTGGCGACGAGCCAGACGATGCCCGGGACAAACGACAGGAAGCCGAACGGTGCGCTCCAGCCGCCGAGGAACAGTGTTGCAGCCAATGCCGAGATCACGATCATGTTGATGTACTCGGCGAGGAAGAACAGCGCGAACGCCATCCCCGAGTAATCGATCATGTGGCCCGCGACGATTTCCGACTCCCCTTCCACCACGTCGAACGGGTGGCGGTTCGTTTCGGCGATGCCCGAGATGAAGTACACGACGAACATCGGCAACAGCGGCAGCCAGTTCCACGACAGGAAGTTCAAGCCGTAGCCCGCGAAGATGCCGCGTTCTTGCGAAGTGACGATGTCCGACAGATTCAGGCTGCCGGAGGTCATCAGCACGACGACCAGCGCGAAGCCCATCGAGATTTCGTACGAGACCATCTGAGCCGCGGCGCGCATGGCGCCGAGGAACGCGTACTTCGAGTTCGACGCCCAGCCGGCCAGGATCACGCCGTACACACCGATCGACGAAATCGCAATCGCGTACAACAGACCCGCGTTGATGTCGCCGAGCACCGCGCCCGCCTGGAACGGAATCACCGCCCAGACCGCAAAGGCCGGCACCACCACCATGATCGGCGCGATCAGGTAGATCCAGCGGCTCGCCTGAGCCGGCTGAATCACTTCTTTCAGCAACAGCTTCAGCACGTCGGCGATCGGTTGCAGCAAACCTGCAGGGCCGACGCGATTCGGGCCGAGACGCACGTGCATCCAGCCGATCAGCTTACGCTCCCAGAGAATCAGGTAAGCCACGCACAGCAGGATCACGACGGCCACCACCAGGATGCGCACCAGTGCCCACACCGCGGGCCATGCCACACCGAGAAGCTGGGTGCCGCCCGAGTTGATCGTATCGAACAAGCTCATTTACGCCTTCTCCACCACCAGTTCACCGAACAGGCTGCCCAGCGCTGCACCGGCAGGCGTAGCCGCCGATACGCGGACGACCGTCTCCGCAAGATTCGCGTCGCGCACGGCCGGCAACTGCACCGATTGCTCGCCCTGGCGCACGCGCACCGCGTCGCCTTCCTTCAAACCCAGTTTGTCGAACAGCGCGGCCGGCAGCCCGACCGAGTTCGCCGCGCGCGCCGCTGCCGTCAGATGCAGCGATTCGGCGCGACGCACCAGCGCGTCCGCGTGATAGATCGGCACGTCGGCGATACGCTCGAACTTGCCTTCTGCCGCCTTCGCTGCCTGGCCGCCTGTAACCGCGACGCCCGTCTTGTTCGACAGACGCGACTTCAGTTCGCCGTCGCCGAGCGCCGCCGCGCGCACTTCTTCTGCCGTGTCGAATTCGAAGCCCGGCACGCCCAGCAGACTGCCCAGCACACGCAACACCTTCCATGCGGGACGGGTATCGCCGAGCGGACGCACGACGCCATTGAACGTCTGCACGGTACCTTCGGCATTGACGAAGGTGCCGGCCGTTTCCGTGAACGGTGCGATCGGCAACAGCACGTCGGCGTATTCGGCGCCCGTCTGGAACGGCGACAGCACGACGACCATTTCAGCCTGCTTCAGCGCGGCCAGAGCCTGCGCCGGATTGGCGGTGTCGAATTCGGGTTCGACGTTCAGCAGCACATAGCCCTTGCGCGGTTGCTCGAACACTTCGCGAGCGTTCAGACCGCCTTCGCCTGGCAATGCGTTGACGAGATGCGCGCCGACGGTATTTGCGGCTTCCGTGAGGAAACCCAGCGTCGCGCCGGTCGCGTCAGCAATCCATTGCGCCGCGGCGTGAATGGCGGCGAAGTCCGGATGACGGACCGCACCGTTGCCGAGCAGCACGAGGCGGCGTTCGCCGGTGGCAAGCGACTTCACGACCTGTTTGTTTGCGTCTGTCGGTTGCACGCCGGCAAAGGCTTCCGGCAATGCAACGCCGTTCGCCTCCGAGACTGCGCCGGCGATGCCAGCCAGTGCGTCGAGCCAGGCCGACGGAGCCGCAACCACACGTTGCGCTTGCGGAATCAGGGCGTTGTCGTTGGTGGCTTGCACGAGCGTGAGCTTCGTGCCGCTCTTTGCAGCTTGACGCAGACGCGCGGCGAACAGCGGATGATCGCGGCGCAGATCCGAACCGATCACCAGTGCGGCGTCGAGGTTCGACAGATCGGCGATCGCCGTGCCGAGCCACGGCGCGCCGTTGACCGGTGCCGAGAAATCCGACTGGCGCAGACGGAAGTCGACGTTAGGCGTGCCGACCGCTTGCGCGAGTTGCTTCAACAGGAACAGTTCTTCGACAGTGCTGTGGGCGCTGCCCAGTGCGGCCAGCGCGTTCGCGCCGTGGTCGCCCTTGATGCCCTTCAGACCCTTGACCACGTAGTCGAGCGCGCTTTGCCAATCGGTCTCGACCCACTTGCCGCCTTGCTTGAGCATCGGCTGGGTCAGGCGTTCCGGGCTGTTCAGGCCTTCATACGAGAAGCGGTCCTTGTCCGAAATCCAGCATTCGTTGATGGATTCGTTTTCGAACGGCAGAACGCGCATCACGCGGTTGTTCTTCACTTGCACCACGAGGTTCGCGCCGACGGAATCGTGCGGGCTCACCGACTTGCGGCGCGACAGTTCCCACGTACGGGCGCTGTAGCGGAACGGCTTGCTGGTCAGCGCGCCGACCGGGCACAGATCGATCATGTTGCCCGACAGCTCGGAGTCGACCGTCTTGCCGACGAACGACGTGATTTCCGAATGCTCGCCGCGGCCCAGCATGCCGAGTTCCATCACGCCGGCAACTTCCTGGCCGAAACGCACGCACCGCGTGCAGTGAATGCAACGCGACATTTCTTCCATCGAGATCAGCGGGCCGACGTTCTTGTGGAACACGACGCGCTTTTCTTCGCTATAACGCGACGACGACTTGCCGTAACCGACCGCCAGATCCTGCAACTGACACTCGCCGCCCTGGTCGCAGATCGGGCAATCCAGCGGGTGATTGATCAGCAGGAATTCCATCACGGCTTGCTGGCCCTTCACCGCCTTCTCGGACTTGGTGCGCACGATCATGCCCGCCGACACCGGCGTGGCACATGCAGGCACGGCCTTCGGCATCTTTTCGACATCGACCAGACACATCCGGCAGTTGGCTGCAATCGACAGCTTCTTGTGATAGCAGAAGTGAGGAATATACGTGTCGACCTTATGCGCAGCCTGGATCACCATGCTGCCTTCAGGCACCTCTACTTTCTTGCCGTCTATTTCAAGTTCAACCATGATGGTCAATCTTCCTTAACCTGTTACCGCTCAATCGTTCGCCCTGTCCATCGCCCGCTTCAGGCGATGAATCCCGCGGTTGACGTGTTCTTCTGGTGCTGGATAGCCAACTCAGCAGCCAACTCAGGCAGCCACTGTTTCCGGCGCCGCTGCCGCACCGGCATGACCGCCGACGAGGCAATGCTTGTGGGCAACGTGATATTCGAATTCGTCCCAGTAGTGCTTGAGCATGCCGCGTACCGGCATCGCCGCCGCATCGCCGAGCGCGCAGATTGTGCGGCCCATGATGTTTTCAGCGACCGAGTTCAGCAGATCCAGATCTTCCGGACGGCCGAGCCCATGCTCGATACGATGCACGACGCGGTACAGCCAGCCGGTGCCTTCGCGACACGGCGTGCATTGACCACACGACTCTTCGTAATAGAAATACGACAGACGCAGCAGCGAGCGCACCATGCAGCGCGTCTCGTCCATCACGATGACCGCGCCCGAACCGAGCATCGAGCCAGCCTTGGCGATCGCGTCGTAGTCCATGTCGGTCTGCATCATGATGTCGCCCGGGATCACCGGCGCCGACGAACCGCCAGGAATCACGGCCTTGATCTTCTTGCCGCCGCGGATGCCGCCGGCGAGTTCCATCAGCGTCGCGAATGGCGTGCCGAGCGGAATTTCATAGTTGCCCGGACGCTCGACGTCGCCGGAGACCGAGAAGATCTTCGTGCCGCCGTTGTTCGGCTTGCCGATTTCGAGGTAATGCTGCGGACCGACTGCGAGCAGGAACGGCACCGCCGCGAATGTCTCGGTGTTGTTGATCGTGGTGGGCTTGCCGTACACGCCGAAACTCGCCGGGAATGGCGGCTTGAAGCGCGGCTGGCCTTTCTTGCCCTCGAGCGACTCGAGCAGCGCGGTTTCTTCGCCGCAGATATAGGCGCCGTAACCGTGGTGCGCATGGAGTTCGAACGAGAAGCCCGAACCCATGATGTTCTCGCCGAGGAACCCGGCGCGGCGGGCTTCGTCCAACGCTTCTTCAAAGCGTTTGTAGACTTCCCAGATTTCGCCGTGGATATAGTTGTAGCCGACCGTGATGCCCATCGCGTACGCGCCGATCGCCATGCCTTCGATCAGCGAGTGCGGATTGAAGCGAAGGATATCGCGATCCTTGAACGTGCCCGGTTCGCCTTCGTCCGAATTGCAGACGAGATATTTCTGCCCCGGAAACTGACGCGGCATGAAGCTCCACTTCAGGCCGGTCGGGAAGCCTGCACCGCCACGGCCGCGCAGACCCGACGCCTTGACGTCGGCGATCACCTGCTCGGGCGGAATCTTTTCTTCCAGAATGCGGCGCAGCTGGGCGTAACCGCCGCGCGCCACATAGTCTTCGAGATGCCAGTTGTCGCCGTTCAGGCCGGCGAGAATCAGCGGTTTGATGTGACGATCGTGTAAAGACGTCATTTCGAAAGTTCCTCGAGCAGCTGGTCGATCTTCTCGCGGCTCATGAAGCTGCACATGCGATGGTTGTTCACCAGCATCACCGGCGCGTCGCCGCACGAACCCATGCACTCACCTTCTTTCAGGGTGAACTTGCCGTCCGCCGTGGTTTCGCCGAAGTCGATGCCGAGCTTCTGCTTCAGATATTCAGCAGCGCTGTCGGAACCGCCGTCCGGGCCGAGCTGGCACGGCAGGTTCGTGCAGAGCGTGATCTTGTGCTTGCCGACCGGCGAGGTCTCGTACATCGTGTAGAAGGTTGCGACCTCCTGCACGGCGACTGCCGGCATGCCGAGATAGTCCGCGACGAACTGCATGAGTTCGGGCGACAGCCAGCCATGCTCTTCCTGAGCAGTGGCCAACGCCGACATCACGGCGGACTGTTTCTGATCGGCGGGATACTTCGCGATCGCACGATCGATTTCTTTCAGGCCTTCAGCTGAGATCATTTTCAGACACGACTCTTTCAATTCCTACCGAACGAAAACCTGCCGCTCACACGATGCTGCGACAGACCCGGCGTTCCTTTGCTTGACGCGCGCTTCGGTGCAATCTGAAGACGCGCGCCGATGAATACGTCCTAGCGATCCACTTCGCCGAACACGATGTCCTGCGTGCCGATGATCGTCACAGCGTCGGCGATCATGTGACCGCGCGCCATTTCATCGAGAGCGGACAAGTGCGCATAGCCCGGTGCGCGGATCTTCAGACGATACGGCTTGTTCGCGCCGTCCGAGATCAGGTAGATACCGAACTCGCCCTTCGGATGTTCGACGGCCGCGTAGGCTTCGCCTTCAGGCACGTGGAAGCCTTCCGTGAAGAGCTTGAAGTGGTGAATCAGCTCTTCCATGTTCGACTTCATGCCGACGCGCGACGGCGGCGCAATCTTGTGATTGTCGATCATCACAGGGCCGGAATTCTTACGCAGCCAATCAATGCACTGTTTCACAATCCGCGTGGATTGGCGCATTTCTTCGACACGAACCAGATACCGGTCATAACAATCGCCATTTACGCCGACCGGAATGTCGAAATCGAGCTTGTCATAGACTTCGTACGGCTGCTTCTTGCGCAGATCCCACTCGATACCCGAGCCGCGCAGCATCGCGCCGGTCATGCCAAGTTGCAGCGCGCGTTCCGGGCTGACCACGCCGATGCCGACCAGACGTTGCTTCCAGATGCGGTTGTCGGTGAGCAGCGTTTCGTACTCGTCCACACACTTCGGGAAACGCGTGAAGAAATCGTCGATGAAGTCGAGCAGCGAACCCTGGCGGTTCTCGTTCATCTTCGACAACGCCTTCGCGTTGCGAATCTTCGATGCCTTGTATTGCGGCATGGCATCCGGCAGATCGCGATACACGCCGCCCGGACGGTAATACGCCGCGTGCAGCCGTGCGCCGGACACCGCTTCGTACACGTCCATCAGGTCTTCGCGTTCGCGGAACGCATACAGAAACACCGCCATCGCGCCGACGTCGAGCGCGTGCGCGCCGATCCACATCAGGTGGTTCAGCACGCGCGTGATTTCGTCGAACATGACGCGGATGTATTGCGCGCGCACCGGCACGTCGATGCCGAGCAGCTTTTCGATCGCCATCACATAGCCGTGCTCGTTGACCATCATCGACACGTAGTCGAGACGGTCCATGTACGGCACGGACTGGATAAACGTTTTGGTTTCCGCGAGCTTTTCAGTCGCACGATGCAGCAGGCCGATATGCGGATCGGCGCGCTGAATGACTTCGCCGTCGAGTTCCAGCACGAGGCGCAGCACGCCGTGCGCTGCCGGGTGCTGCGGGCCGAAGTTGAGCGTGTAGTTCTTGATCTCTGCCATGGCGTTCTCTTAGTGTTTCAGACCGCCATAGTGATCCTCGCGGATCACGCGCGGCGTGATTTCCCGCGGCTCGATCGTCACAGGCTGATAGACGACGCGCTTCTCTTCCGGGTCGTAACGCATTTCGACGTAGCCGGAGACAGGGAAATCTTTACGGAACGGGTGACCGATGAAACCGTAGTCGGTCAGGATGCGGCGCAGGTCCGGGTGACCTTCGAAAACGATACCGTACAGGTCGAACGCTTCGCGCTCGTACCAGTTGGCCGAATTCCAGATTTCGACGACAGACGGGAGGATCGGCACTTCGTCGTCCGGTGCGAACACGCGCACACGCAGACGCCAGTTGTTCTGCACCGACAACAGATGCAGCACGGCCGCGAAACGCGGGCCGTCGTATGCGCCGTCGGCGTAGGTTTGGTAGTCGACGCCGCACAGATCGATCAACTGCTCGAAGCCGAACGAGCGGTCGTCGCGCAGACGCGTTGCCACGTTGAGGTAGTCGCCAGCCTTCACGACGATCGTCAACTCACCGATTGCCTCGGTAGTGCTCAGCAGGAGGCCGCCAAAGGCCGCCTCGAGGTTCGCTTTCAGGGTCTCGAGTTTGCTTGCCATATTGTGGGGGAGGCGTTGGCCTTATTGACGGGCGATGGTGTTGGTGCGGCGGATCTTGGCCTGCAGCTGGATCACGCCGTACACCAGCGCTTCCGCCGTAGGCGGGCAACCCGGCACGTAGACGTCGACCGGCACGATCCGGTCGCAGCCGCGCACTACCGAATAGGAGTAGTGGTAGTAGCCGCCGCCGTTCGCGCACGAGCCCATCGAGATCACCCAGCGCGGCTCTGCCATCTGGTCGTAGACCTTGCGCAGAGCAGGCGCCATCTTGTTGCACAGCGTGCCGGCGACGATCATCACGTCCGACTGACGCGGACTGGGACGAAACACCACGCCAAAACGGTCGAGGTCATAACGGGCAGCACCCGCATGCATCATCTCGACCGCACAACACGCAAGACCGAACGTCATCGGCCACAAGGAGCCAGTGCGCGTCCAGTTGATCAGCTTGTCAGCCGTGGTGGTGACAAACCCTTCCTTCAAGACCCCTTCGATACTCATTTGCTTTCCACTCCAGACGGGGTGGCAAGCCAGGCCACCCACGCAAACCGGCGATTAATCCATCATTCCCAGTCGAGGCCGCCCTTTTTCCAGATATAGGCGAAGCCCAGCAGGAATTCGAGCAGGAAAATCATCATCGCCATGAATCCCGTCCAGCCGATGTCGCGCAGGGCTACACCCCACGGGAACAGGAACGCGGTTTCAAGATCGAAAATGATGAAGAGAATGGCGACGAGGTAGTAGCGCACATCGAACTTCATGCGCGCATCTTCGAATGCTTCGAAGCCGCACTCGTACGGTGCGTTTTTCTCGGTATCGGGCTTGTTGGGACCGAGGATCTTGCCGATACTGACCAGTGCTACGCCTAAACCGGTGCCCACAATGAGGAACAACAAGACGGGGAAATAGGCTGCGAGGTTCAAGACTATCCTCAATCGGTTGGTTCTGAGTGCCGTCAGGAGCATAGCACCTCTGACGCGAAATCACTTCGGGATGCTCAACGTGGCAGGCCCAACGCAAGCAGCGAACCAGAAGTGAAAATGCCAGCCGGAGCGAAGCAAGCGGCTGGCATTCGATAACATTGGTGCCGACGGCGAGACTCGAACTCGCACAGCTTACGCCACTACCCCCTCAAGATAGCGTGTCTACCAATTTCACCACGTCGGCACTGCATGCAATCCGGGAAAACAACTTATAAAACCCGCGAATCGCTTCAAGACTTGAATTGTAACTTGTTCAAACAGTTTGTTCAACGCACAAAAAGCACTTTGAACGAAAAATTTATTTCGGTACGTCCTGGCCCGGGACGGATGCAGCCGACGCCGGCAATGCAGCCGAAGCACCTGCCGGCGCGGATGCAGCGGAAGCCGCGACCGGTGCAGTCACCGCCGCGCCCAGCAAGCCTGCGGAGGGTTTCGCACGATACGCACCGAGATACGTAAGTGTCAACGTAGTGACGAAAAACACCGCCGCGAGAACCGCTGTTGTACGCGACAGAAAGTTCGCCGAACCCGTCGCTCCGAACAGGCTGCCCGACGCGCCGCTACCAAAAGCAGCGCCCATATCGGCGCCCTTGCCGTGCTGCAGCAAGACGAGGCCGATGACCCCGAGCGCCGACAACAGCTGAACGACGATAATCAATGTTTTCAAATACAGCATCACACTCACCTGAGTCTTTATTTAACCGCGCCACACGAGGTGTGCCGCGCGGGATGGGGTCATCCTCGCCGAGGCGCCCTGCTTAACCGGCGACGCTTGCCGCGCCTGCCGCTTTGCAGATCGCCAGGAAATCCTGGTCTTTCAACGACGCGCCGCCGATCAGGCCGCCGTCGATATCCGGCTGACAGAACAATTCTTCCGCGTTCTCCGGCTTCACGCTGCCGCCATACAACAGCGGCACATCCGCAACAGCCGCGCCCTTTGCCGCAAGACGCGAACGCAGAAATGCGTGAACGGCCTGCGCCTGCTCCGACGTCGCGCTCTTGCCGGTGCCGATCGCCCACACAGGCTCATACGCAACAACGATACGCGCCGCCTCTTGCGTCGACAATTTCGCCAGCACTTCATCCAGTTGCGCGCCGACCACCTGCTCGGTCGAACCGGCCTCGCGCTCTTCGAGCGTTTCGCCGACGCAAACGATCGGCGTCAAGGCCGCTTCCAGTGCACGCTGAGTCTTCACCGCCACCAGTTCCGCGCTTTCGCGATGGTAGGCGCGGCGCTCCGAATGTCCGACGATGGCCAGCGACGCGCCGAAATCCACGACCATCTGCGCAGCCACTTCGCCGGTATAGGCACCGTGCGTGAACGCGGACAGGTCCTGCACGCCCCACACGACCCGGCTGCCTTCCAGCAACGATTGCGTCTGTGCAAGATACGGACACGGCACACAGACGCCGATACGCACGTCGGCCGGCAATTCGCCGGCGCCCTGCGCTACCGCCTGCAACAGCGTGGCGTTATCGGCGAGGCGCCCGTGCATCTTCCAGTTACCAACTACCAGTTTGGCTCGTTGTTTCGACATCGTCTCGTTTTGTGTCGTGGCGGCGGACTTCGCTTGGCGCCATGCCTCGCGCCTTGATTGTGCTGACGGCCCGCCTTGCGGATTCATGCGGCGTGCGCAAAACGCGCAATTTTACTGCGTGGGGTGGATCGGGTCAAACCGGCCGCGTCAAGCGTCCTGACCCCAAGTCAATACGATCTTGCCGACGTGCGTACTGCTTTCCATCAGCGCATGCGCTTCGGCAGCCTGCGCCGCCGGAAACACGCGGTGCACCACCGGCTTGATGCGGCCTTCTTCGAGAAGCGGCCACACGCGCTCTTTCAGCTGCGCGGCAATCTTCGCCTTGAATTCGATCGGCCGCGGACGCAACGTCGAGCCAGTTACCGTCAGACGACGGCGCAGCACTTCGTTCAGATTCACTTCCGCCTTCGCACCGCCGAGCAACGCGATTACGACGATGCGCCCGCCGTCGGCCAGCGCCGACAGCTCACGCGGCACGTAGTTGCCGGCCACCATGTCGAGAATCACGTCGACGCCGCGATCGTTCGTCATCGACTTGATGACTTCGACGAAATCTTCAGTCTTGTAGTTGATCGCGCGCTCCGCGCCGAGCGCTTCGCACGCGTGACACTTTTCGTCCGAACCCGCGGTGGCGAGCACGCGAAAACCGAGTGCGTGCGCAATCTGGATCGCCGCGACACCGATGCCGCTCGAACCGCCCTGCACCAGCAGCGTCTCATTCGGCGCACCTTCGCCCGCGCCAAGTTGTGCACGGTCGAAGACGTTGCTCCACACCGTGAAAAACGTCTCCGGCAGCGAAGCCGCTTCCACATCAGACAGACCCGCCGGCACGGGCAAGCACTGCAGCAGCGGCGCCGCCGCATATTCCGCGTAGCCGCCGCCCGCCAGCAGCGCGCACACGCGATCGCCACTTTTCAGACCGAACGGGTTGTTCTTTTCGTCGATCGTGCCGCCGACAATCTCGCCGGCCACTTCGAGCCCCGGCAAATCCGACGCGCCCGGCGGCGGCGCATAGCCACCCTTGCGCTGGAACACGTCCGGACGGTTGACGCCCGAAGCCGCCACCTTGATCAGCACCTCGCCGGCTTTCGGCTGCGGCATCGGCCGCTCCGCCAGCTTCAGGACTTCCGGCGCACCGAATTCAGTGATTTCGATCGCTTTCATCTGCGTCAACTCCAAGATTGGATTGCGTTGCGTACCGGCACCCCGAAGGAAGTCCCCTTGGGGGACACGAATCGTCTGAACAGCCCACGAAGCGCTCCATGCAAACAGAGTACCCGCTTCTACCCGCGTTCACCCGCCCGCAGTGCAATCCACCCTGCACCCTGCATGAAAAACGGCCGGCGCGCATTCACGCTGCCGGCCGTCGCCTTCTACCGCATTACTGCGGCGTCGGTTCGCCTTGCGGCGCGCCCGACGCGGCGTCGTTCAGCAACGCCTTGGCCGACAAACGCACGCGACCCTTTTCGTCCGTCTGGATGACCTTGACCTTCACTTGCTGGCCATCCTTCAGGTAGTCGTTGATGTCCTTGATACGCTCGTTGGCGATTTCGGAGATGTGCAGCAGACCGTCCTTGCCCGGCAGGATGTTCACGATCGCGCCGAAATCGAGCAGCTTGAGCACGGTACCTTCGTACACCTGGCCCACTTCGACTTCCAGCGTGATGTTCTCGATACGCTTCTTCGCTTCGGCCATCCCTTCGCTGCTCGTGCTCGCGATGGTGACGACGCCGTCGTCCGAAATATCGATCGTCGTACCGGTTTCTTCGGTCAGCGCGCGAATCACCGAACCACCCTTGCCGATCACGTCGCGGATCTTTTCCGGGTTGATCTTGATGGTGATCATGCGCGGTGCGAACTCCGACAGTTGCGTGTTCGCGCCGGACACCGCCGAGGTCATCTTGCCGAGGATGTGCATACGGCCTTCCTTCGCTTGCGCGAGGGCGACCTGCATGATTTCCTTGGTGATGCCCTGAATCTTGATGTCCATTTGCAGCGCGGTCACGCCTTGCTCGGTACCCGCCACCTTGAAGTCCATGTCGCCGAGGTGGTCTTCGTCGCCGAGAATGTCGGTCAGCACCGCAAACTTGTTGCCTTCGAGGATCAGGCCCATCGCGATGCCGGCGACGTGCGCCTTCATCGGCACGCCGGCGTCCATCAGTGCGAGGCAGCCGCCGCACACCGAAGCCATCGACGACGAACCGTTCGATTCGGTGATTTCCGAGACGACGCGGATCGAGTAGCCGAATTCGTCGGCGCTCGGCAGGCACGCGACCAGCGCGCGCTTGGCCAGACGGCCGTGGCCGATTTCACGGCGCTTCGGCGAACCGACGCGGCCCGTCTCGCCGGTCGCGAACGGAGGCATGTTGTAGTGGAGCATGAAGCGCTCGCGGTATTCGCCTTCGAGCGCGTCGATGTTCTGCTCGTCACCCTTGGTGCCCAGCGTCGCGACAACCAGCGCCTGCGTTTCGCCACGCGTGAACAGCGCCGAGCCGTGCGTACGCGGCAGCACGCCGGTACGGATTTCGATCGGGCGCACGGTGCGCGTGTCGCGGCCGTCGATACGCGGCTCGCCGTTCAGGATCTGCGTACGGACGATCTTCGCTTCGATGTCGAACAGCACGTTGCCGACGGTCGCCTTGTCGGCTGCCACCGCGCCACCTGCCGCGGCTTCTTCTTCCAGCTTCGCCGACGCGGCTGCGTAGACTTCCTTCAGCTTGGCCGAACGCGCCTGCTTGTCGCGAATCTGGTAAGCGGCGAGCAAATCGGCTTGCGCCAGTTCTGTCACGCGTGCGATCAGCGGCTCGTTCTTCGCCGCCGGTTGCCAGTCCCATTCCGGCTTGCCGCCTTCGCGGACCAGATCATGGATCGCGTCGATCGCGATCTGCATTTGCTCGTGACCGAACACCACGGCGCCGAGCATCACTTCTTCGCTCAGTTGCTGCGCTTCCGATTCCACCATCAGCACCGCGCGTTCCGTACCGGCGACGACCAGGTCGAGCGCCGAGTCCTTCATTTGCGGACGCGTCGGGTTCAGCACGTATTCGTTGTTGATGTAGGCCACGCGTGCCGCGCCGACCGGGCCGTTGAACGGCAGACCGGACACGGCGAGCGCCGCCGACGCGCCGATCAGCGCGGGGATGTCAGCGGGAATTTCGGGGTTCAGCGACAGGACGTGGATCACGACCTGGACTTCGTTGTAGAAGCCTTCCGGGAACAGCGGGCGCAGCGGGCGGTCGATCAGGCGCGAAATCAGCGTTTCGCCTTCCGACGGACGGCCTTCGCGGCGGAAGAAGCCACCCGGAATCTTGCCGGCGGCATAGGTCTTTTCGAGGTAGTCGACGGTCAGCGGGAAGAAGTCCTGGCCCGGCTTGGCCGTCTTGGCGCCGACCACGGTAGCCAGCACAACGGTGTCTTCGACGTCGACGATCACTGCGCCGCTCGCCTGGCGAGCGATTTCGCCCGTTTCGAGGCGAACCTTATGTTGTCCCCACTGAAACTCTTTGACGACTTTATTGAACATAGTCATTGCTTTTCCTCATCGTAATGCCGCGCGAACCAGAAGCGGCGCGGCAACGCCAGAACCGGCGCCACATGGGAAGAGTAGTGTTATGCCATTCCAGAGAACCACGCTCTACGCGCGCGAACCGCTGGAATGACACAAAGCCCTGCCCTGCAACCCGGCCGTGTTTCTCTTTTTTACTGCTTTTTTACTGCTTTTTCTGCTCCGCGCCACATGCGCGGGCACGTTAGCGCGGACAACAGACGGTGCGCATCACATGAAGCACACCGTTCAAAAACAAAATGCCTGTATCAGCGGAACTGACACAGGCATCTTGCTGAACGACTGGCCGATTACTTACGCAGACCCAGCTTCTCGATCAGTGCGCGGTAACGATCCGCGTCCTTACCCTTCAGGTAGTCGAGCAGCTTACGACGGCGGCTCACCATGCGCAGCAGACCGCGGCGGCTGTGGTGATCTTTCGCGTGCGCCTTGAAGTGAACGGTCAGTTCGTTGATGCGGGTCGTCAGCAGCGCGACCTGAACTTCGGGGGAGCCGGTGTCGTTGGCTGCGCGTGCGAATTGCGCAACGACTTCGGACTTCTTGCTTGTTTCAACTGCGGACATGTCGATTTCCTTGAGAACTAGACAGGCGGTCACGGAAGAAAGGCCGTGCCGTGGGTTACCCGTATTACAACGGGACGCGTATTGTAGCACAGCCCAAACCAGCCGCGAACCCTGCTGTGCCGGGCCGGTTCAGTGGCGCTTTGGCCGGCTCATGGTCGATTCATGGTCGATTCATGGTCGATTCATGGTCGATTCATGGCCGCTTCATCCGGCAGACGGTCGGCGGCACGGTACGCTCGGGCGGCAACGCCAGCACCGTGCGAAAGCCGTACCCAGAGCCTTCGTTATCGAAATGCACGCCCGGCGAACCAGCCCTGTCCATCTCCATTACGTAAAGGGGCTGGATCAGCTGATGGTCGTCGGCGCGCATCCACGAGGCATGGAAGCCGTTGTCGAACCTGATCCCCTCCAACGCCTTCGCGACGGCCGCCGGGTTAGCGCTGCCAGCGCGGCCCATCGCCTCGGTGAGGGTTTCGATCATCAGCGACATGCGCAGCACCGGATAATCGTCCTGCGCGGCGGGGAAACGGGCGCGAAACGCTGCGTACCAGGCGTCGGAAGCCACGCCGCCTGCGTTCGGGTGCCAGTCGGCCACCGCGACCACGTGCTTGACGCCGGCGTCGCCCAACGCCGCTGGCGCACCGAGACTATTGCCGTAGAACGTGTAGAACTTCGTATCGAGACCCTGCTCGCGCGCCGCCTTGACTAGCAGCGTCAGGTCGTTGCCCCAGTTGCCGGTGATGACCGCATCCGCCCCGCTCGCGCGGATCTTCGCGATGTACGGCGCGAAATCCTTTACGCGGCCGATCGGGTGAAATTCGTCGCCGACAACGGCAATATCGGGACGCTTCGCAACCAGCGCCGAGCGCGCGAGGCTGCTGACATCGTGACCAAAGCTGTAGTCCTGGTTCAGCAGATAGACCTTCTTCACCGCTTTGTCGCGTTGGATCACGTCGGCGAGCGCGTCCATGCGCATGCCCGCGTGCGCGTCGAAGCGGAAATGCCAGAAGCTGCAATTGGCGTTGGTCAGCGCGGGATCGTCGGCGGAATAGTTGAGGAACAACTCGCGGTTCTCCGGCTCGCGGCTGTTCTGCTTGTCGATCGCGCCGATCAGCGCGGCCGCGACCGCCGAGCTGTTGCCTTGCAGGATGTAGCCGATGTGCCGGTCGGCCGCCGCGCGCAGTTGCACCAGCGCTTCTTCGGTGCTGCCCTTGCTGTCCAGCACGACCAGTTCGAGCGGATGTGAGCCATCGGCAAGCTTGACGCCGCCATGCGCATTCACCTGCTCCACGCCGAACCGCAGATTGCGCTCCACCGCCGCGCCCGCATTCGCGAACGGGCCGGACATGCCTTCGATCAGCGCGAGCTGGATCGGCGCACCAGCCGGCCTGGTGGTCGCCGCGCCTGCTGCTCCGTTTGCTACTTTGTTCGCTGCTCCGTTAGCAACCCCGTTTGCCGCCCCGCTCGCCGCCCCACTCGCCGCGCCAGCCGTTGTCGCGCCCGCTGCATGGACTGCCGCAGCCATTGAAACCACCACCAGCGCCCCAGCCGCCGCCCGTTGCCACTTCGCCATCGTCCTTGCCCCGCCTGAATCGTTCGAAGCGCGGATCATAGGGCGTTCGCGACGGAATAAGCAAGCCGGCCAGCTCGTTCCATGCCTGCGGCGGAGCCTCGCATGAAGCGCAAATCTTTTGCCGCAGCGCGTGTCAAAATAATGCGTCTCGATGATAAAAACCGCTATTCAAACGCCATCGGAGGAATTCATGTTCAACGGCCACCATTCCAGGGCGGAGTCGACCGGCGTGCCCGCCGCCACCCGCCTGCACCGTGCCGCGCTCGTCTGCCTGAGCGCGTTGACGCTAGCCGGCTGCGTGCAGCCGTGGCAGCAATTTCAGCAAGGCGCGGACGAGTCGACCATCGTCGCACGGCTCGGCGCGCCACGCGAAATCTACGATTTGCCGAAAGGCGGCAAACGCCTCATGTGGCCAACGCAGCCGATGGGCGAAACCACCACCGCCGCCGACGTCGACGCCGCCGGCAAGATCGTCAACGTACGCCAGGTGCTCCAGCCCAACGAGTTCTACCGCGCGGAAATCGGCAAGTGGACCAAGAGCGACGTACTCGTCAATTTCGGCCGTCCCGTCGAAACCTCGTACTTCCCGCTCATGAAGCGTGAGGTCTGGACCTATCGTTATCTGGAAGACAACGTCTGGTACATGATGTACAGCTTTTATTTCGACGACCAGGGCATCGTGCGGCTCACGCAGAAAACCCCCGATCCGCTGCACGATCCGGATCGCCGCAACCTGTTCTGAGCATCCGTTCCTACTCAGGATGCATGGATCTACCAAGCCGCCGTTTCAGGCGGCTTTTTTTTATTTATCACGCATAACGGCGAATTTTATTTCTCACACACCGGTTTAATTTTTTGATAGAAAGGCTTTCGTAAGAACAAATCCGGCGTTCGACCTTGCGTTTGCCGCGCCGCCGGCACGCTGGCGCCAGGTCGCAGCCGATTTGCCTCACTTCCGGAGCCGCTATCGATGAACCGTCCCAAACGCCTGCTGGTCGCCAACGTTGCATGGGCGCATGAAACCGCTGCGCGCAACCCCGATTTTTTCCGCGATCTGGTGCGGGGCCAGAATCCACAGGTGCTGTGGATCGGCTGCTCGGACAGCCGCGTGCCCGCCGAAACCATCACGCATTGCGAGCCCGGCGATCTGTTCGTTCACCGCAATATCGCCAACCTCTTTCATCCCGACGACGACAACTCCGCAAGCGTCCTCGAATACGCGGTGCGGGTTTTGAAGGTCGGTCATGTGATCGTCTGCGGACACTATGGCTGTGGCGGCGTGCGCGCCGCACTGTTACCGCCGGAACCGCGGCTGCCGCACGTCAACCGGCGGATCGCGCCTTTATGCGCGTTGGCGCAAACCCATCGCGGCGAACTTGAAGGGCACGCTTCCGAACGCGCGCGCATCGATCGCCTCGCCCAACTGAACGTGCTCGAACAGGTTCGCCAGTTACGTGCGAGTCCGATCGTGCAGGAAGCCGAGTCCCCGCCGCTCGTCCACGGCTGGATCTTCGCTCTCGAGGATGGGCGCATCAAGGTACTCACGTCCGGCTATGAAGCCGACGACGCGACGGCTTGCACGGCGATCGCCCACAGCGCCGCATAGCGCACCACGCCGGAACCCACGCACTTCGATTTCGCGTTGCCGGCTTTCCTTGCACGCAAGACACACTCATTCACCGGCGTCGACACCATGAATCTTCGAGCTTTTTTCTCCACGTTTCAGCGCGATCTGTTTGCGGGCACAGTCGTTTTTCTCGTGGCGCTGCCGCTATGTCTGGGCATCGCCAATGCATCGGGCGTCGAGCCGTTCGCCGGGCTGGTGTCCGGCATCGTCGGCGGCCTGGTGGTGGCCGTGCTGAGCGGTTCGCGGTTGAGCGTGAGCGGCCCGGCGGCGGGCCTCGTCGTGATCGTCGTCGACGGGATCGCGCAGCTCGGCAGCTTTGCCGCTTTCCTGCTGGCCGTTTTGCTGTCGGGCGTGATCCAGTTCGGCTTCGGCATGCTGAAGGCCGGCCGGTTCGCCGCCTATGTGCCGTCGCCGGTCATCAAAGGCATGCTGGCGGCGATCGGCGTGCTGCTGATCGTCAAGCAATTCCCGCTTGCGCTCGGGCTGCTCGGCCCGCACGCGTCGTCGGCGTCATCAGCGTCACAAGCCGCCGCCCATGCGGCCGGCACGGTAACGACGCCGATCGGCTCGATCTCGCTCGCCGCGTGCGCAATCACGCTGCTGTCGCTGGCGATTCTGGCCGGCTGGGAAACTCGCGCGCTGCGCCGCTTCGCGCTGGTGCGCCTCGTACCGGCGCCGCTCGCGGTGGTTTTGCTCGGCATCGGCGCGACCCTGCTGCTCGGCTTGCTCGCGCCGTCTCTCGCGCCGGCCGCCGAGCATCGCGTCGCGCTGCCGCCGCTCGAATCGTTCGCCGCGTTGAGCGTCGCGATGGAATGGGCCGACTTCGGGCCGCACTTCACGCAGCTCGTGAATCCCGACATCTGGCGCGTGGCCATGACGCTCGCGATCGTCGCGAGTCTGGAAACGCTGCTCAGCCTCGAAGCGGTCGAGCAGATCGATCCGCAACGCCGCCCGGCGGCGCCGGACCGCGAGTTGAAGGCGCAAGGCATCGGCAATCTGATCGCCGGCGCGATCGGCGGCCTGCCGATCAGCTCGGTGATCGTGCGCAGTTCCGCCAATGTGCATGCTGGCGCGCAGAGCCGGCTGTCGGCGATCATCCACGGTGTTTTGCTGCTCGCCAGTATGTTTGCGCTCACCAGCGTCATCAACCTGATTCCGCTGGCCTGCCTCGCGGCGATCCTGATCTTCACCGGTCTCAAACTGGCCAAGCCGTCGTTGTTCGTCGCTGTCGCCAGGCAGGGCTTCGCGCCGTTTGCGCCGTTCATCGTCACGCTGGTCGGCGTGCTCGCCACCGATCTGCTGATCGGCATCCTGCTCGGCATTCTGTGCAGCGTGCTGCTTGCGCTGTACGCGAACCTGCGCAGCCCGATCGTGCTCGCGCAGCACGGCGATCACTATCTGCTGTCGTTTCGCAAAGATGTGTCGTTTCTCGGCAAGGTGCCGCTGAAGCACTATCTGCAGCAGATTCCCGACGGCGCGACTTTGATCGTCGACGCGACGCGCGCCGATTTCGTCGATCACGATGTGCGTGAGCTGCTCGACGCGTTTGTCGCCGATGCGCCGCGCCGTGAGATCGCCGTCGAAGTGCGGCATCAGGTCCAGGCGCAGACACGCGCCGCGCGCGGCTGGTCGATGCGGCGCACTGCTGCGGAGTAGCGGTAGCACACGCACGCGCCGCATCAAACACGCGACGCACAAAACGAAGCCCCGTGCTTTTCAAGGCACAGGGCTTCGATCATCACGGGTTAGCAGGAACGCAATCAGCGCCCTGCTTCCTCCTCATTCCGAACGTTGCGGATTCAACTTGTCCACGTTCGAATACAGCTTGTTGAGCGCCGAGATATAGGCCTTCGCGGAAGCCGCGACGATGTCCGGATCGGTGCCCACGCCGTTGACGATGCGCCCGCTCTTCGACAGACGCACGGTCACTTCGCCCTGCGCCTGCGTGCCGGTAGTAATCGCGTTCACCGAATACAGCAGCAATTCCGAGCCGCTGCCGACTTCCGTTTCGATCGCATTGAGCGTGGCATCGACCGGACCGTTGCCGTCCGCTTCGCCGGTCACTTCCTTGCCTTCCACCGAGAACACGACCTTCGCGTGCGGCTGCTCGCCGGTTTCCGAATGCTGCGACAACGACAGGAACTTGTAGTGCTCCTTTTCCTGCGCCTCGGCCGATTCCTCGGTCACGATCGCGATGATGTCTTCGTCGAAGATTTCAGCCTTGCGGTCGGCCAGTTCCTTGAAGCGCGCGAATGCAGTGTTCAGCTCGGCTTCGCTATCGAGCGCGATGCCCAGTTCCTGCAGGCGCTGCTTGAATGCGTTACGCCCCGACAGCTTGCCGAGCACGATTTTGTTCGCGCTCCAGCCCACATCTTCGGCACGCATGATTTCGTAGGTGTCGCGCGCTTTCAGCACGCCGTCCTGATGGATGCCCGAGGCGTGCGCAAACGCGTTCGCGCCGACCACCGCCTTGTTCGGCTGCACGACAAAACCGGTGATCTGCGACACCAGCTTCGATGCCGGCACGATCTGCGTCGTATCGAGACCGATATCGAGGCCGAAGTAATCCCTACGAGTCTTCACGGCCATCACGATTTCTTCGAGCGACGTGTTGCCCGCACGCTCGCCGAGACCATTGATCGTGCACTCGACCTGACGCGCGCCGCCGATCTTCACGCCGGCCAGCGAGTTCGCCACCGCCATGCCGAGGTCGTTATGGCAATGCACGGAGAACACCGCCTTATGCGAGTTCGGAATGCGCTCGCGCAACGTCTTCACGAGCTGGCCGTACAGTTCCGGCACGCCGTAACCGACCGTGTCCGCGATATTGATGGTGGTCGCGCCTTCCGCGATCACGGCTTCCAGCACGCGGCACAGGAAATCCATATCCGAGCGGCTGCCGTCTTCCGGCGAAAACTCGACGTCGTCAGTGAACTTGCGCGCAAAACGCACAGCCAGCTTCGCCTGCTCGAATACCTGATCCGGCGTCATGCGCAGCTTCTTTTCCATGTGCAGCGGCGACGTTGCGATGAACGTGTGGATGCGGAAACGATCGGCAGGCTTGAGCGCGTCAGCGGCGCGCTGGATGTCTTTGTCGTTGGCGCGGGCGAGCGAACAGATCGTGCTGTCTTTGATCAGCCCCGCGATGGTGTGGATCGAATCGAAGTCACCGTTCGAGCTGGCCGCAAAGCCTGCTTCGATCACGTCCACCTTCATCCGCTCCAGCTGCTTCGCGATGCGGATTTTTTCTTCTTTCGTCATCGACGCGCCGGGCGATTGTTCGCCGTCACGCAAGGTCGTGTCGAATATGATCAGTTTGTCGGCCATGTCGGGTCTCCTGAGGAGTCGGTCAATTGTGGGGATCGGATATTGGAATTCGGGTGTTTGCGCCACCGCTGGCGACGCTCAACCACAGACGAGGCAGACGGAGGGCGAAAACGATCAGCGCGGTAGACGCGCTAGCTCTGGCGCGCCTAGCGGCGCACGTTGAAGCGCTTGTTGATACTTGTCGGAGAGCGTGAACGCATTCATCCAACGACTATAGCGGCATTCCCCCCGTCGTGCAATTGGCGTCACACCTGCCTCCGGGCGGCCTCGGGCGCCGCTCGCACCAGGAAAAACGGCAGCCTCGGGGGCCGCCGTTTTTTCATCCCGCCGGCACGCGAATGTGATGCGGCGCTAACTTGCCAGACTTACTTTTCACGCTTACTTTTCACGCTTACTCGCCGCGCCTACCTGTCCCGTTGCACCGAGCGGGCCGGATTCGCCCTGCCGCGCATCGCCTGATAGCCCCAGAACACATAGCCCGACAGGCCATACAGCACAAACAGGCCGAACAGCATCAGCGGCGGATCGGACGACACCAGCACAAACGCGACCACCACCAGCAGAATCACGCCGAACGGCACGCGATGGCGCACGTCGAGCGCCTTGCCGCTGTAAAACGGCGCGTTCGACACCATCGTCACACCGGCGTAGATGGTCAGCACGAAAGCAACCCACGGCAGCCACACCAGCTTGAGCGGCACGCGGTTGTCGGTGGCGAGCCACACGAAACCGGCGATCAGCGCCGCCGCTGCCGGACTCGGCATGCCCTGGAAGAAGCGCTTGTCGACCACGCCGATGTTCGTATTGAAGCGCGCAAGACGCAACGCCGCGCCCGAACAGTAGACGAACGCCGCGAGCCAGCCCCAGCGGCCGAGATCCTTCAGGACCCACTCGTACATCACGAGCGCCGGCGCCACGCCGAACGACACCATGTCCGACAGGCTGTCGAACTGTTCGCCGAAGGCGCTCTGCGTATGCGTCATGCGGGCGACGCGGCCGTCCATGCCGTCGAGCACCATGGCGACGAAGATCGCGATGGCCGCGACTTCGAAGCGCACGTTCATTGCCTGCACCACGGCGAAGAAGCCGCAGAAGAGCGCCGCGGTGGTGAACGCGTTCGGCAGCAGATAAATGCCGCGCTTTCTCAGGAATTGCTGACGCTGCGCGCGCCGGCTGTCGACTGCGGACGGCTCCGCCACGATCGGCTTGTTGCGGCGAAACGGACGCGGCAGCGGTCCATTGTTGCGGGGTCGACGCGGTTTGAATGCGGCCATCGGAAAACCTCCTTTGTGCCGCTTTATAGTTCAGCGAGGATCGTGGACGACGCGGAAACCTTCTCGCCGATCGACACGCGCGGACGGCTGCCCGCCGGCAGATACACGTCGACGCGCGAGCCAAACCGGATGAATCCATAACGTTGACCACGCGTGAGCGGCTCACCTGCCCGAACGTAGCAAAGAATTCGCCGCGCGATCAGACCGGCGATCTGCACCGAGGTCACCGTCTGGCCGCCGGCCATTTCGATCACCACCGCGTTGCGCTCGTTTTCGAGCGAAGCCTTGTCCACCGCTGCGTTCAGATACGCGCCCGGGAAATATTCGACCTTGGAGATCGCACCATCCACCGGCGAGCGTTGCGAGTGGACGTTGAAGACGTTCATGAACACGCTGATCTTCAGCGCTTCACGGTTGGCATACGGATCATGCGCTGTTTCGACTGCGACGATGCGGCCGTCGGCCGGGCATAGCACGGCGTTCGCCTGAGTCGGAATCGGGCGTGCCGGATCGCGGAAGAACTGCACCACGAAGATCAGGATCAGCCAGAACAGCCATGCAAAGCCGAACCCCGCGAAGGCATGGACCAGTAATGCTACGACGGCCGCGATGGCGATGAACGGCCAGCCTTCTCGCGCGATGATCGGATGAGGGTAATTCATGGATGGCTTCTGTATTTTTGTAAAACCGTAGGATAGCAAAAGCCGCCCAGGGTTCAGCACCCTTGGACGGCTTTTTGACCTGTCCGCCTGCGCGGCAGTGCGCCGCGCCGGACAAAAGCAGAGACTGGCTTAGTTCTTCGACTGATCGACCAGCTTGTTCTTCGCGATCCACGGCATCATCGCGCGCAGCTTCGAACCGACCTGTTCGATCTGGTGCTCGGCCGTCAGACGGCGGCGCGATTGCAGCGTCGGTGCGCCAGCCTTGTTTTCGAGGATGAAGCTCTTTGCGTACTCGCCGGTCTGAATGTCCGTCAGCACAGCCTTCATTGCCTTCTTCGTTTCAGCCGTCACGATACGCGGACCCGTCACGTACTCGCCGTATTCGGCGTTGTTCGAGATCGAGTAGTTCATGTTCGCGATGCCGCCTTCGTAGATCAGGTCGACGATCAGCTTCAGTTCGTGCAGACACTCGAAGTACGCCATTTCCGGTGCGTAGCCTGCTTCCACCAGCGTTTCGAAGCCGGCCTTGATCAGGTCGACCGTACCGCCGCACAGCACGGCTTGTTCGCCGAACAGGTCGGTTTCGGTTTCTTCGCGGAAGTTCGTTTCGATGATGCCGGCACGGCCGCCGCCGTTCGCTGCCGCGTACGACAAAGCGATGTCACGTGCTGCGCCCGACTTGTCTTGCGCCACGGCGATCAGGTGCGGCACGCCGCCACCTTGCGAGTAGGTGCCGCGAACCGTGTGGCCCGGCGCCTTCGGCGCGATCATGATGACGTCCAGATCGGCGCGCGGGATCACCTGGCCGTAGTGAACGTTGAAGCCGTGTGCGAATGCGAGCGCAGCGCCTTGCTTGATGTTGGCGTGGACTTCCTTCGCGTACACGTCGGCGATCTGCTCGTCCGGCAGCAGCATCATCACGACGTCCGCGCCCTTGACGGCTTCCGCCACTTCCTTGACTTGCAGGCCGGCGTTCTCAGCCTTGCTCCACGATGCGCCGCCCTTGCGCAGACCGACCGTCACCTTCACGCCGCTTTCGCTCAGGTTCAGTGCGTGCGCATGGCCTTGCGAACCATAGCCGATGATGGTGACTTGCTTGCCCTTGATGAGGGAGAGGTCGGCGTCCTTGTCGTAGAAAACTTTCATGTCGGTTCCTTGGCTAAATTCGATGATTCAGTGAAATTCAAATACTGCGAATGTTGTGTTGCTTGGCCGGGTTCTTGAAGGCATGCCCGGCTTCGATCGAGACGGTATTGAACTGCGCGCGCGTCAGACCTTCAAAATACGCTCGCCGCGGCCGATACCCGAACAGCCCGTGCGGACCGTTTCGAGAATCGCGGTGGCGTCGAGCCCTTCGATGAAGGCATCGAGCTTGTCGCTCGCGCCCGTCAGTTCGATTGTGTAGGTCTTTTCGGTGACGTCGATGATGCGGCCGCGGAAAATATCCGACATCCGCTTCATCTCCTCACGTTCCTTGCCGACCGCCCTCACCTTGATCAACATCAGCTCGCGCTCGATGTGGGCGCCCTCGGTAAGGTCGACCACTTTCACCACCTCGATCAGGCGGTTCAGATGCTTCGTGATCTGTTCGATCACGTCGTCCGAGCCAATGGAGACGATGGTCATGCGCGACAGCGAACGGTCTTCGGTCGGAGCCACCGTCAAGGTTTCAATGTTGTAGCCGCGTGCCGAGAAGAGACCAACCACGCGTGACAACGCGCCTGGTTCGTTTTCCAGCAGGACGGAAATGATGTGTCTCATGTTTCGCTTCTTCCAGATGTCGATGTATCGATGTATGCGGGCCGGTTCGCGCCGCTTCGTCCGCTGTGGCCCTTTGTGAAGGCGCGCGCGACGAAGCCGGCGTCAGAAACGGTCGTTATAGATCTTCCGAACCCATGAGCATCTCGGTGATGCCCTTGCCGGCCTGAACCATCGGCCAGACGTTTTCGGTCGGATCGGTCTGGAAGTCGAGAAACACCGTGCGATCTTTCAGGCGCAGCGCTTCTTTGAGCGCCGGCTCGACGTCCGCCGTGCGTTCGATACGCATGCCGACATGGCCGTACGCTTCCGCGAGCTTCACGAAATCCGGCAGCGCATCCATGTACGAATGCGAATAGCGCTTGCTGTATTCGATCTGCTGCCACTGGCGCACCATGCCCAGATAGCGGTTGTTCAGCGAAATGATCTTGATCGGCGTCTCGTACTGCTTGCAGGTCGACAGTTCCTGAATGCACATCTGGATCGAGCCTTCGCCCGTGATACAGAGCACGTCGTCGTCCGGGTGCGCCATCTTCACGCCCATCGCCGCCGGCAGGCCGAAGCCCATCGTGCCGAGGCCGCCGGAATTGATCCAGCGGCGCGGCTTGTTGAAGCGATAGAACTGCGCCGCCCACATCTGGTGCTGGCCAACGTCGGAACACACAAAGGCATTACCGTCGGTCAACTCCCACGCCTTTTCCACCACGTACTGCGGCTTGATGATCTCGCTCTTGCGGTCGAACTTCAGGCAGTCTTTCGCGCGCCAGACTTCGATGTCCTTCCACCAGTCGGCGAGCGCCGCGGTGTCCGGGCCATGCTCGGCCGTTTGCAGCTGCTCGATCAGTTCCTTCAGCACTTCCTTCACGTCGCCGACGATCGGAATGTCGACCTTGACGCGCTTGGAGATGGAAGACGGATCGATGTCGATGTGAATGATCTTGCGCGGACGCGACGCGAAGTGTGCCGGGTCGCCGATCACGCGGTCGTCGAAGCGTGCGCCGATCGCGATCAGCACATCGCAGTGCTGCATCGCCATGTTGGCTTCGTACGTACCGTGCATGCCGAGCATGCCGAGGAATTTCTTGTCGCTCGCGCGGTAGCCGCCCAGACCCATCAGCGTATTGGTGACGGGATAGCCGAGCAGATCGGCGAACTGGTTCAGCTCACGCGATGCGTCCGCGAGGATGATGCCGCCGCCGGTGTAGATGTACGGGCGCCTGGCCGACAGCAGCAAGGCAACCGCCTTGCGGATCTGGCCGGAGTGGCCCTTCGTGACCGGATTGTACGAGCGCAGCGAGACCGACTTGAGCGGTTCGTACTGGCAAGGCGCTTTCGACACGTCTTTCGGAATGTCGATCAGCACCGGGCCGGGACGACCGGTACGGGCGATGTAGAACGCTTTCTTGACGGTGGCGGCGAGGTCGCGCACGTCCTTCACGAGGAAGTTGTGCTTCACGCAGGGACGCGTAATGCCGACCGTATCGCACTCCTGGAACGCATCCTGGCCGATCGCGGCAGTCGGCACCTGGCCGCTGATCACCACCATCGGGATCGAATCCATGTAGGCGGTGGCGATGCCGGTCACCGCATTGGTGACGCCCGGGCCGGAGGTCACGAGGCACACGCCGACCTTGCCGGTGGAACGCGCGTAGGCGTCGGCGGCATGGACTGCAGCCTGTTCGTGGCGCACGAGGATGTGCTGGAATTTGTCCTGCTTGTACAGCTCGTCGTAAATGTAGAGTACCGAGCCGCCGGGATAGCCCCAGATAAACTCGACGTCTTCGTCGGCCAGTGCCTTCATGAGCACGGTGGCGCCGATAGAGTCAGCTTCGGGAGGGGTGGTCGTATCCGACGTGGAGAATTCCGCGCTGGGCATATTCATTATTCACCTTTCGAATTTTCGGCAAAAAATTGATCGGGTGCTCTCTGCCGGGCTTGTGGCTCGGGTTCAAGCGGCGCGTCCAGTTGACAGGTGAGCTTCTTGGGCCACACCTCAATTGAGACAAGTCACTTATGTTGCGAACCAGCGACGATATCTGCAGATTCCCGCGCGGTCAAGCAAATATTGCCGCGGCACCCTGCCCCTCTATCTCTGGATTGACCGAAAAATGACCGAAAGCTTGTTATAGAGATGCAAGGTAGGGTACGTTTCGCCCCAGCGGCGCAAAAGTTTGTTAGCATCCGCGAGTTTTACGACATTTTTCGACCGATTACGCGCACGCTCGCTGCGCCGACCCCCCAAACGGATGGCATCAGACAAGGAACTCGCCGATTTTCTGGCGGGCGTCGAAAGGCGCGCATTCAAGCAGACGGTCTACGCCGTGCGGGACGACGACGCCGCGCTCGACATCGTGCAGGACGCGATGATCAAGCTCGCCGAAAAATACGGCGACCGCCCGGCCGCCGAACTGCCGCTTTTGTTTCAGCGTATTCTCCAGAATGCGATGCACGACTATTTTCGTCGGCAGAAAGTGCGCAATACTTGGGTCAGTCTGTTTTCGTCGCTCGGCAACCCCGACGACGACGAATTCGACCCGCTCGAAACATTCGAAGCCCAGCAAGGCTCGGCGGGCGCCGAGAGCAACGAGCAGAAACTCGAACGCGAACAGGTCTTGCAGTTAATCGACAACGAGATCCAAAAGTTACCGGCACGTCAACGGGAGGCGTTTCTCATGCGTTATTGGGAAGATATGGATGTCGCCGAGACTGCCGCCGCGATGGGCTGCTCCGAAGGCAGTGTGAAAACGCACTGCTCCCGGGCCACCCACACGCTGGCGCAAGCGCTCAAGGCTAAAGGAATTACGCTATGAGCTCCCTCGAAACAAAAGAACTCGAGTTCGCCCGCCAGGTGCGCCGCGCGCTCGACGAAAACGCCGCCAGCATTCCGTCCGCCGCCGTCGATCGACTCGCCGCAGCGCGCCGTGCTGCGCTTGCCCGCAAGAAACCCGAAACCGTGAGCGCGCCGGTGTTCGTACCCGCGTTCGCCGGCGCCGGCATGCCGGCCGGTATGCCGCAACTCGAAGCGCCGCAGCGCCGCCGCTCGCCGCTGCGCCGGTTTGCACTCGCGTGGCCGCTCGCGGCGCTCGTCGTGAGCCTCGTGGCGATTGCCTACTGGGAAGACCAGCAGCGCACCGCCGAACTCGCCGACATCGATGCCGCCATGCTAAGCGACGATCTGCCGCTCAATGCCTATCTCGACCACGGTTTCAACGCGTACCTATCGCGCGCGCACTGATCGGGAGATTCTTCGGGTGAGTTACAAGCGCGGCTTGGCCGTTGTTTTCGGATGTGCAATCGCGGCCCTGGTGTCGTTCGCCGCAACCTATCCGCGCTTTTATCCGAGCCCGTCGACCGCCAGCGCACCTGCCGCCGGCGGGGGGACCGCCAAGGCGCCCGCCCCGACCCTCGCCGTCGAACTGCCCAGCTTGCCGGGCGACAACAGCCCGATGGCATGGGCGCGCCTCACCAACGCCGAGCGCGTGGCGCTGGCGCCGTTCGCCGGCCAATGGGATTCCTTCAGCGACGAACGTAAGCGCAAATGGATCAAGATCGCGTCGCGTTACTCGAAGTTATCTCCCGATGCGCAAAAACGCCTGCATGACCGGATGGCTGAATGGGTCCGCATGACGCCCGATCAGCGGCGCGTCGCACGCGAAAACTACCAGGTTTCGAAGGAATTGCCGCGAGAAACCCGCCAGAACGCATGGAAGGCCTATCAGCAACTGCCCGAAGAACAGAAGGAGCGGCTCGCCGCCAGCGAGCGCAAGCGGCGGCCCAGCGTAGTCAGCGCGCCGCCGTCGGGCAGAAGCGAAATCAAGGGGCTCGACCGCCTGGTCAATGCGCGTGAGCATGGCGCGAGCAGTGCCGTCGCGGTGAGCGCCGCGGCCGGCGCGCCGTTGCCGAGCCGGGACCTGCCGGCCGTTCCCACCGCAGGCAGCTTCGTACCCGCCACGCCGGTGCCGGTTTCGCCGTCCGAGGCACCGTCGATCTTCAACGGCTCCTGATTCGGCCCCAACCCCGACACCCGTGCCCCAGCCGCTCACGACCTCAGCGCCGCCCGCCGGCGCCTCCGTCACCGCGCCCACCGTGCGCCGGCGCCTCGCCGCGCTGCTTTATGAAGCCGTGATCCTGTTCGGCGTCGTGTTTATCGCCGGTTATCTGTTCAGCACGTTGACGCAGCAACGCAACGGCCTGACCCATCACAACCTTCTCGCGGGATGGATCGGCCTTGTGGTCGGGCTGTACTTTGTCTGGTTCTGGACCCACGGCGGGCAGACCCTGCCGATGAAAACCTGGCACCTGCGCGTCGCCGCCGCTGACGGGGCGCCGCTCTCCACCGGCCGCGCGATCGTCCGTTACGTGCTGGCCTGGCTGTGGTTTTTGCCGCCGCTCGTGTTGCATCCGCTATTGGGGCTCGCCGTGCCGCAGACGCTCGCGATCGCCGCGCTCTGGTTCGCGCTGTGGGCCGCGACCGGCCGGTTCGATCCGCAGCGCCAATTCCTACACGACCGTCTCGCCGGAACACGCGTGATCAGCGTCGCGCGCTGAGGGGGCCGGGCCGCATTGCCGTCCGCGGCGCGGCGTGCTCCCTTTCGCTTGCTCCCCGCCGCTCTGCTGCCTTTTCCCCGCCAACAGCCTGCGTAACATCTCTCTCCGCGCCTCTCTGTCGGGCTGACCGGCGCTCGACAGTAATAAGAACTTCTTGTGACTGTCACGACGCAGTCACGCGCGGCTGGCGCAATACGGGCACCGCAACTCGACGCGTGAGCCATGGACCCCAAAACGTCCGCGACTTCCCTGTTCCGCCAGACCGCCCCGAGCGTCGACCCCGTCGCGTTCCGCCCGGAACCCAACCAGAGTCAGGGACGGCCCTTGCCGGCGCCGTCGCTGCCGCTCGACCCGCGCGCCGGCCATCACGACGACGAGCACGCCGAAACGCACCGCTACCGCACCATCTGGCTATCCGACATCCACCTGGGATCGAGCGGCTGCCAGGCGCCCTATCTGCTCGACTTCCTGCGTCACAACGAGTCTGAGTATCTGTACCTCGTCGGCGACATCATCGACGGCTGGCAGCTGAAGAAAGGCTGGTACTGGCCGCAGGCGCACAACGACGTCGTGCAGAAGGTGCTGCGCAAAGCCCGCAAAGGCACCCAGGTCGTCTACGTGCCCGGCAACCACGACGAAGCCGCGCGCCAGTTCTGCGACCTCGCGTTCGGCGACATCCACGTGCGCGGCGAGGCGTTCCACACGACGCTCGCCGGCAAACGCCTGTGGATCGTGCACGGCGACCTGTTCGACGGCGTGATCCAGCACGCCAAGTGGCTCGCCTATCTCGGCGACACGCTCTACACGATGATCCTGATCCTGAACCGCTGGTTCAACCGGATCCGCAGCCGGCTCGGCTTTCCGTACTGGTCGCTGTCGCAATACCTGAAGCATCAGGTGAAGAACGCGGTAAATTTCATCTCGTCGTTCGAACGCGTGATGACTGACGAAGCGCGCCGCCGAGGCTGCGACGGCGTGGTCTGCGGGCACATCCACAAAGCCGAGATCCGCGAGATCGACGGTGTGCTCTATTGCAACGATGGCGACTGGGTCGAGAGCCTGTCGGCGCTCGTCGAAACATACGAAGGCGAAGTCAAAGTGATCTACTGGACCGTGATGCGCGCGCCGGAAGCCGGCGTGCAAAAAGCCCGGGCGACCGCGTAGTCCCTCTCCACTTCTATTGGGCCGAAATCGATGAAGATCATGATCGTCACCGACGCATGGGAACCGCAGGTCAATGGCGTCGTGCGCACGCTGAAAAACACCACGCGCGAACTCACCGCGCTCGGCCACCACGTCGATCTGCTGACGCCGCTCGAATTCAGGACGATCGCTTGCCCGACCTATCCTGAGATCCGCCTGTCGCTGCTGCCGCGCCGCAAGCTGCGCCAGCGGATCGACGCGTTCGCCCCCGACGCGCTGCACATCGCCACCGAAGGCCCGCTCGGCATGGCCGCGCGCGCCTATGCGATCCAGCACAAGCTGCCGTTCACGACCGCCTATCACACGCGCTTTCCCGAGTACGTGCAGGCGCGCTTCGGCATTCCGCTGGCCGCGACCTACAAGTTTCTGCACTGGTTCCACAAGCCGTCGCTGGCGGTGATGGCGCCGACGCCCGTGGTCAAGAGCGACCTCGAGAAGTACGGCTTCACGAACGTCGTGCTGTGGACGCGCGGCGTCGACCTCGACATCTTTCACCAGATGGACTCGAAGGTGCTCAACACGGCGCGGCCGATCTTCCTGTACGTGGGACGCGTGGCCGTCGAGAAGAACGTCGAGGCATTTCTGAAGCTCGATCTGCCCGGCTCGAAGTGGGTCGCGGGCGAAGGCCCCGCGCTCGCCGAACTGAAGTCGCGCTATCCGCAAGCGAATTACCTCGGCGTGCTCACGCAGGCCGAGCTGGCCAAGGTCTATGCAGCCGCCGACGTGTTCGTGTTCCCGAGCCGCACCGATACCTTCGGCCTCGTGCTGCTCGAAGCGCTGGCCTGCGGCACGCCGGTCGCGGCTTACCCGGTGACCGGCCCGATCGACGTACTGGGCGACGGCGGCGCGGGCGCGATGCACGAAGACCTGCGCGAAGCCTGCCTCGAAGCGTTGAGGATCGAGCGCAACCACGCGCGCGCGTGGGCCGAGCGCTTCTCATGGGCGGCCGCGTCCGAGCAGTTCGCGGCGCATCTGAAGCCGCTGCCGCGCCCGTCGTACGGCGAGGAAAGCGCCGCCGCATGACGCGGCGTGCCGAGCCGCTTATGCGAACCAGACACTCCACCGTGGCGCGCATGGCGAACGGCGCGTTGCACGCCGTGCGTGACGACCCAAATACGGACGCAAATACGGACACAAATACCGACGCCGACACCGACGCGGCCAGCATCGAACCGTTCGACGACGTGCGCGAACGCGATGAGCCGCACGCAGTGAATCACGCGAACCGCGCCATCGGCGCAAACCGCACAGGCGGTATGAGCGGCGCCAGCGAGACACACCGCACTGACAGCGCTCACCGCGCCGACAGCACCAGCGGCATGAGCGGCGCGAGCGAAACCCACCACGAGCCGCTCAGTCCCGACGATCCGCTCGCGCCGCTGCCCTTCAATCCCTACAAGGGCAATCGCGGCCTGACCCGCGCATGGCACGCGATGAAAAATTCGCTGGCCGGGTTTCGCGTCGCGATCCGCGAGGAAAGCGCGTTCCGCCAGGAATTGACGCTCGCCGCGATCCTGCTTCCGTGCGGCGTGCTGGTGCCGGTCGATCCCGTGTCGCGTGTGTTGTTGCTCGGCTCGGTGCTGCTGGTGCTGATCGTCGAGTTGCTGAATTCGAGCGTCGAAGCGGCCATCGACCGCATTTCTCTCGAACGCCACGAACTGTCGCGGCGCGCGAAGGATCTCGGCAGCGCCGCGGTGATGGTCGCGCTCGGCATGTGCGTGATGACGTGGGGGTTGATCGTCGGGCCGCTCGTCGTGCATTGGGTCAAGGCATGGCTGTAAGACCGGTGCTGCGCGATGGCCCAACGTCCCAAAGAATGAAAACCCTGAGTATCCGTTTGGTATTAGAACGCTCGGTTTATAATCGTCCGATAGTCTCACTAGAAAACGCTGGGCCGCCCCAAGTTTTCCGCCCCGCAGGAAGTCCCCCGCCCCGAAGGAAGTCCCCTTGGTGGATTGGGGGATTGCCCTCTCGGGGGGCCTGTCGCGCAGCGACAGGTTTGGGGGCGCTCAACTATACCAACCACGTCCGGATGGATCACGCTAGAGCGGCACGCCGCCACGCATCCAGGCCGGCGTAACCAGGGCCGGACGACATGGAAGCCAAACCTCCCCGCCGCACCCGCGAACGGATACTCGAACTGTCGTTGAAACTGTTCAACGAAATCGGCGAGCCGAACGTCACCACGACGACGATCGCCGAGGAAATGGAAATCAGTCCAGGCAACCTGTACTACCACTTCCGCAACAAAGACGACATCATCAACAGCATCTTCAGTCAGTTCGAGCAGGAGATCGAAAAGCGTCTGCGTTTCCCCGACGACCACCGCGCGACCATCGACGAAATGTGGTCGTACCTGCAGTACATGGTCGATTTCACCTGGCGCTATCGCTTCCTGTATCGTGATCTGAACGACCTGCTGGCGCGCAACCGCACGCTCGAAACACACTTCAAGCAGATCATCAGCCACAAGGTGCGCTTTGCGAGCCAGTTCTGCGAGCAACTCGTGGCCGACGGCGAAATGGTCGCCACACCCGAAGAACTGCACGTGATCGCGACCAACATCGGTGTGATCGCAACTTACTGGCTGTCGTATCAGTTCGTGATGAACCCGCGCAAGTACAACGAGCAGGAAGCGATTCGCGCGGAACTGCATCAGGTGAGCGTGCAGATCGTTTCGCTGATGGCGCCTTATCTGCGCGGCCGCTCGCGGCAGATTTTCGACGACCTCGTGTCGGGCAAACTGCCCAAGCGCGAGTTCTACGATTACCTGCCGCCCAAGGAAGGCGCCGCGCCCCGTAACGAACCGAAGGACGTTTGAGCATGAAGTCGGTGTGTGTGTATTGCGGCTCCTCCGACGGAGTCAAACCGCTGTATGCCGAAGCCGCGCGCGCGTTCGGCCGGGCGCTGGTCGAAGCCGATCTCGCGCTGGTGTACGGCGGCGGCAAGGTGGGCCTGATGGGCGTGATTGCCGATACGGTGATGGCCGAAGGCGGCCGCGCGATCGGCGTGATTCCCGAGCTGCTGGTCAACAAGGAAGTCGGCCATAACGGCCTGACCGAACTGCATGTGGTGCCCGACATGCATCAGCGCAAGAAGATGATGGCCGACCTGTCCGACGCGTTCGTCGCGCTGCCGGGCGGCGCGGGCACGCTCGAAGAGCTGTTCGAGGTCTACACGTGGGCGCAGCTGGGCTATCACCAGAAGCCGGTGGCACTGCTGAATATCGACGGCTTCTACGATCCGCTGATCAATCTGCTCCAGCACACGGTGGACGAAGGCTTCATGCGGCAGACCTACTTCGACATCCTGCAAATCGATGCCGATCATGTCGCGCTGATCGGCAAGCTGCAGCGCTATCAGCCGCCGGCCCGCGACAAATGGGCCATCAAACGCGAAGCGGTTTGATGGCCACGGCCCGCGTTGCGGGCGCCGAATAGTCCGCGCGTTCTGCACGGGCTGCGTTCACACGATGAGGTCGCGATGACGAAAGCCGTTCTGATCACCGGTGGCAGCCGCGGCATTGGCCGCGCAACCGCGCGCTTGCTGGGCGCGCGCGGCTGGTCGGTCGGCGTGAACTATGCGCATAACCTCGCGGCCGCGCAGGAAACCGCCGCGGAAGTGGAGCGCGCAGGCGGCCGCGCACTGCCGATCGCCGGCGATGTCGCCGACGAAGCCGATGTGATCGCGATGTTCGATGCCGTCGAGCGGACCTTCGGCCGGCTCGACGCGCTCGTCAACAATGCCGGCATCGTCGCGCCGTCGATGCAGCTCGCCGATATGGAGCTGGCGCGTCTGAAGCGCCTGTTCGACGTCAATGTGCTCGGCGCCTATCTGTGCGCGCGCGAAGCCGCGCGCCGGATGTCGAAAGACCGCGGCGGCGCGGGCGGCGTGATCGTGAATATCTCGTCGGCGGCGGCACGTTTGGGCTCGCCGAACGAATACGTCGATTACGCGGGCTCGAAAGGCGCCGTCGACACGATGACGATCGGCCTCGCCAAAGAACTCGGCCCGCAGGGCGTACGCGTGAATGCCGTGCGTCCCGGCCTGATCGACACCGAAATCCACGCGAGCGGCGGCAAGCCTGATCGCGCCGCCCAACTCGGCGCGCAAACGCCGCTCGGCCGTCCCGGCAGTGCCGATGAAGTCGCCGAGACGATCGTCTGGTTGCTGAGCGATGCCGCCTCATACGTAACGGGCGCGCTGCTCGACGTCACCGGCGGACGCTGAGCGCCATCTTCCTCACCACGTCTCCTCTGAGCCACGGGCCCGGGCCATTTCCGCGGCCACACCTCCCTTCTCAAGTACGAATTCCCGTCGATCCGACGTGGAATCGGCTCCATTTGTTCGAAAACGCCCCATACCTTCACTTTTTCCGTAATCGACCGTAATAAACTGGGACTACAATCGCGGCGGAACCTATTCCGCCGCATGCGGCGCACCACAGTCAAAGCGTAAGTTCGCGGCCCACGCCGCCGCGTTCGGTGACCAGAGATTCTTCATGCACGAAAACCCATCCGCGCGCTGGCGCACGGGGCACGCCTCAGCCGCGCCGTCGGCGCCGGCAGGGGCTGCCGACACTGCGCCGGAGCGCACGCACGCTGCTTCGGCGTCCGTCGCCGACAGCGACGCGGGCTCGTTGGACCGCGCCGCTGCGGCAACGGCGACTGCGACCGCCGCGCCCGCGGAACCGGCGGCCCCCGCGAGCCCCGCCGAGCGCATCTCGCGCGGCGCCCAGCGCCTGCGCGCGCTCACCGCGACCCGGCCGTTGATGCGGCTCGCCGCGCTCGCGATCCTGTGCGCATGGCTCCTGCCCGGCATCTTGGGCCATGAGCCGTGGAAACAGGACGAGACTTACACGTTCGGGATCATCCAGCACATGCTCGACACCGGCGATCTGATCGTGCCGACCAACGCCGGCCAGCCTTTCGTCGAAAAGCCGCCGATCTACGACTGGGTCGCCGCGGGACTCGCCTGGCTGTTCGGCCGCTACCTGCCGTTGCACGATGCGGCGCGCCTCGCGAGCGCGCTGTTCGCCGGATTGACCGTCTACTACACCGCGCGCGTCGCCCGCCGCGCGGTCGCCGCGTCGCGCTGGCTCGATGTGCGCGTGATCGGCACGCTCGCGTTGTTCGCGAGCACGCTCGTCGTCATCAAACACGTGCACGACATGATGACCGACGTCGCGCTGATGGCCGGCGCCGCGCTCGGGTTCTGCGGCCTGTTCGAGCTGGTGCTGCTGCATCTGCGCGATGAAGCCCGGCTGCTGCCGGTCGACGAACGCCGCCGGCGCCACGCCATGCTGAGTGCCGCAGCGATGTTCGGCGCCGGTGTCGGCGTGTCGCTGCTGGCCAAGGGACTGTTCGTGCCGCTGGTGTTCGGCGCGACCACCATTGCGGTGCTGGTGCTCTATCCCGCCTGCCGCAACCGCAGCTTCGCAGGCGCGCTCGGCATAGCCGCCCTCGTCTGCGCGCCGTTCGCGCTGATCTGGCCGATCTGCCTCTATCTGCGCTCCGAAGCGCTCTTCAGGATCTGGCTGTGGGACAACAACATCGGCCGCTTCTTCGGCTTTTCGGTAGCGGAACTCGGCTCCGAAAACGAGAGCCATCTGTTCGTGCTGCGCACTGTGCTGAGCGTCGGCTTTCCAGTCGTGCCGCTTGCATTGACTGCGCTTGCGGGTGGTGCGTGGCGCCGCTGGCGCGATCCGCGCGTCGCGCTGCCCGTGATCTTCGCGGGCACCGGCTTTGCGGTGCTGCAAAATTCGGCGACGATTCGTGAACTGTACATCCTGCCGTTCATCGCGCCGCTTGCGCTGCTGGCGATGCAGGGTATCGAAAAGCTTCCGCAGCGTCTGCACACAGGCTGGGACATGGTAAGCCGCGTGCTGTTCGGCAGTGTGGCGGCGCTTGCGTGGATCGTCTGGTCGATCATGAGCCGCCCTGTCGATGCCCACGGATCGCTGCACCGGCTTGGCCGCTGGTTGCCGCTCGACTGGGTGATGCCGGTCAAACCCGGCCTGATCGCGGCCGGCCTGCTGCTGACCCTCGGTTGGCTGTGGCTGCTGCCGGTGTTCAAGTACACCGGCAAATGGCGCGGCGCGCTGAGCTGGTGCGCGGGCGCGATCGTCGCATGGGGGCTGGTGAGCACGCTGCTGCTGCCGTGGCTCGACTATGGGAAGAGTTATCGTTCGGTGTTCGAAAGCCTTGGCGCCCGCATGAATATCAAATGGAACGACGGCGATTGCATGGCCAGTCACGGCCTGGGCGAATCGGAAGCGCCGATGCTGTACTACTACACCGGCATCGAGCATCAGCCGACGACGAATACCGAAACGACGGCATGCACCTGGCTGATCGAGCAGAGCCGCCGCAACGATGCCCGCACGCCGCCGGGCGATTGGCGCCTGTTCTGGTCAGGCGCGCGTCCGGGCGACAACGACGAACTGCTGCGTGTGTTCGTGCGGACGCCGGCGCCGGTCGCACGGGGCAACTCAAGCGCTTCGCCGGCGCAGCGATAAGCCATGGGCCAAATCGGCTCAGAACGAGGAACCGGGTTCTTGCAGGAAGGCGATTTCTTCGGCGGTCGAAGGCCGTGCAAGTATCGCGTTGCGATGTGGAAAACGTCCGAAGCGTTCGATGACTTGCGCGTGTCTGAGCGCGGATGAGTAGTAGGACTCGCCGCCTGGTTCGGTGGCGAGCTGCTTGAACAGACGCAGCGATTCGTGCTGGCTGGCGAGGGTTTCGTCGTGTTCGAACGGCAGATAGGCGAATGCGCGGTGATGCACGGTCGGCAGTAAGCGGTCGGCGCCGGTTGCGATCATGTGTTGCGCGGCGCGCAGCGCCTTTAGATCGGCGGCGAAAGCGCGAGGCGTGTTGCGGTGACAGTTGCGGGAGAATTGATCGAGGATGATGATCAACGCCACTGCGCCGAGGGGAGTTTCTTTCCAGCTGTCGAGGACGTCCTGATCGCGGGCTGCGTCGATCAGTTTGCCGAAGCGTTCCAGCAGCATCGCGTCGAACGCTTTATCGCGGGAAAACCACCGCTTGTGCGCCTCGCCGAAGGTAGGCGAGTTCGGCGCGCCGAACCAGCAGTCCAATGCTGCGCGGGCTTGCGGATCGAGCGCGGCGTAGTCCGCCGCGGTTGCGTAGGTTTTCATTTGCAGGGGCCCCGGTTTTTATAACCTGAACTTCCCCACCATCAACTTCAACCCTCGCGCCTGATCGTCCAGCGACCGGGCAGCCGCAGTAGCCTGCTCCACCAGCGCCGCATTCTGCTGCGTACCAGAATCCATCTGCGTAACCGCAAGGTTGATCTCTTCGATCCCGGCGCTCTGCTCGGCAGAAGCGGCCGAAATCTCCCCCATGATATCGGTGACGCGCTTCACGGCTTTGACAACTTCGTCCATCGTCTGCCCGGCGTCCTGGGCCAAAGTCGACCCGTTACTCACCCGCTCGACCGAGGTATTGATCAGCCCCTTGATCTCCTTGGCGGCCGCCGCGCTGCGCTGCGCCAGATTCCGCACTTCGGCGGCGACCACGGAAAACCCGCGTCCCTCTTCACCCGCCCGCGCAGCCTCGACCGCCGCGTTCAACGCCAGAATATTGGTCTGAAACGCAATCCCCTCGATCACGCCAATGATGTCGCCAATACTCCGCGCGCTATCGTTGATCTGATTCATCGTGACGACCACGCGGCTCACCACCGCGCCGCCCTTCTCCGCAATCTCGGAAGCGTTATCGGCGAGCGTGCTCGCCTGCTTCGCATTGTCGGCGTTCTGCCGCACCGTCGACGTCAACTGCTCCATGCTGCTCGCGGTCCGTTCGAGCGCCATCGCCTGTTGCTCGGTGCGCTGCGACAAGTCGAGGTTGCCCATCGAAATCTCGCCCGACGCAGTCGCAATCGCATCGGCGCTCGCGGCAATATCGGAGACGGTGGTCGAGAGGCCGCTCTGCATGTCGTGCAGTGCATGCAGCATGCTCGACTTGTCCTTGCGGCCCAGCACGATCTGATTCGACAGATCGCCCGCCGCGATCCGGCTGGCAATCTCCTTCGCGTATCCGGGCTCGCCGCCGAGCTGCGCGCCAAGGCGCCGCACCACCCATTCGCTGATGCCGAACGCCAGCACGATCAGCGCAATCGTCATGACCGCGATCATCACGAACGACGAGTGGTAGATAAAACCGGACGCCTCGATGGTGGCCTTCGCCGCCGTGCCGCGCTGCGCGACGAGTTCGTCGACGAGTTTTTCGAGCTTGCCGGTTTCGACCAGCAACGACACGTCCTGCGTGCCGACCTGCCAGTTCATCTGCGACAGATCGAGCGGCTGCGCTTTCACCAGCGTCACGAAATCGCGCAGATGGGCGCTCCACGTCGCGACGGCCGCGGCGAATTTCTTCTGCTGATCGACGGCCGTGGCGTCGGAAGCGTCGACGTACTGTTGCAGCGTGCCGAGTTGCGCGGCAAGACCGCTCAGGCCCTTGTCGATGTCGGCGCCGAGTTCGTCGCGCTCCTTCGCGGTGGTCGCGGTCAGCAGCATTTTTTGCGCGCGGCTCGCGCGCAGCATGTAGCCGCGCGCCTCTTCGGCGGCGCGGCTGGCGACGTGCCCCTGGTCGTAGATCGACTGCGCGGAACCGTTCAGCCGGCTGATCTGGGCCAGCGAGAACACGCCGATCGCGAGCGTGCCGATCAGCAACACGGCAAACGCGAGGCGCAACGTCGCCTTCACCGACAGGCCCTTGAGCCGTACGGCACGCGCCCGGCCACCCTGCCCACGCGATTGCGGCTTGCCCGCCGCTTCTCCCTCCGGTACGAACCCCGCGCCCGTCTGGCCACTCAGCGAAACTGCTTTCATATTCCTCGTCCCCACGTGTCGAACTGCCGGAAAGGTCGGTTCCGGCATTGCTTCTTATCTCTCCGGGTCTACGGCATGAACGTCTGCGATCTTTAGCGCCGCTCGCCTTCATGCCAACTGCGTGTCACCCGGTCCTCGACGCGCCGCCTCGTAAGCCACGCGCCCGCGACCGTTTTATACATGGCCAAAAATACCCAGGCCGTATTTTCAGGACGACTTGCCAGCCGCGCCGACGCGTGGCAGGACATTCGCCCACAAGCACCGCTGTGGTGCCGCTCACTCCCAATCCCGGCGAATTGACGACACCCAAAGTGTCTGATTCACGACAAAACTTGTCCTTACAATTCGTGCGAGCCACATTAAACTTGGACGAATAGCTGTTTACGCCGGACGCCGCGTCGAAATGCCGCGGCCTCAAAACCAGCAATGACGACGCACCGGCAGCCTTGATTCGTCCGCCATCCCTTTTCATCTCTCTCATCCAGCCTATGGAAACAAGCCTCGAAAAAAGAAGCGCTCTCGCCGGCGCGTCAGCCGGCGCCGCCAGTTCCGGCCACACCGCCGCCGCGCAGCCAGCCGCCAAGGTCCAGCGCACGGTCTATTCCGTGCTCGGTGCGATCAGCTTTTCGCACCTGCTCAACGACATGATCCAGTCGCTGATTCTGGCCATCTACCCGATGCTGAAAGACAACTTTGCTTTGTCCTTCGGCCAGATCGGCCTGATTACGCTGACTTACCAGATCACCGCGTCTTTGCTGCAACCGCTCGTCGGCATCTATACCGACAAGCATCCGAAGCCGTATTCGCTGCCGGTCGGCATGGGTTTCACGCTCGCCGGCCTGCTGCTGATGTCGGTCGCGCCGAACTTCGGCGTGCTGCTGGTCGCGGCGGCGCTGGTGGGCTGCGGCTCGTCGGTGTTCCATCCGGAGTCGTCGCGGGTGGCGCGGATGGCCTCGGGCGGCCGTCACGGTCTCGCGCAATCCCTGTTCCAGGTGGGCGGCAATGCGGGCTCGTCGCTCGGGCCGCTGCTCGCCGCATTGATCGTGATTCCGCACGGCCAGCGCAGCATTGCGTGGTTTTCGGTGGCGGCGCTGGTCGCGATCGTCGTGCTCACGCAGATCGGCCGCTGGTACAAGCAGCATCCGTCGGTCAGGAAGGCGCGCAGCCAGGCCGGCCACGCGACGCTGTCGCGCAACAAGGTCATGTTCGCGATGGGCATTCTGATCCTGCTGGTGTTCTCGAAGTACTTCTACCTCGCCAGCATCAACAGCTACTTCACCTTCTATCTGATCGACAGGTTCCATCTGCCGGTGCAGGCCGCGCAGGTCCATCTGTTCGTGTTCCTCGCGGCGGTGGCGGCGGGCACGGTGATCGGCGGTCCGGTCGGCGACAAGATCGGCCGCAAGTATGTGATCTGGGTGTCGATTCTCGGCATCGCGCCGTTCACGCTGCTGCTGCCGTACGCCAACCTGTTCTGGACCGGCGTGCTGACCGTGATCATCGGCGTGGTGCTGGCCTCGGCGTTCTCGGCAATTCTGGTCTACGCGCAGGAACTGATCCCCGGCAAGGTGGGGATGGTCGCGGGCCTGTTCTTCGGTTTCGCGTTCGGCCTGGGCGGAATCGGCGCAGCCGTGCTCGGCCAGTTGGCCGACGTCACCAGCATCGCTTATGTGTACAAGGTCTGTTCGTTCCTGCCGCTGATCGGCGTGTTGACGGTGTTTCTGCCGGATCTCGAAGGCAAGCGCGCGAAAGCGTGACGGGCCGCTTCATCTGCGCCGCATCACCCGGGCGTATGACCCGCCCGCCGCCCGCCGCTCTCCGCTCTCCGCTCTCCGCTCTCCGCTCTCCGCTCTCCGCTCTCCGATCTCCGCTCTCCGCTCTCGCAGCAGAAGGATCGCCGCCGATGCCAAGCTACCGCGACTTCCGCCGCCGTTCGATCGAGAACCCCGAAGACTTCTGGCGCGACCAGGCGCAGCGGATTCATTGGGAGACGCGCGCGCCGGCATCGTGCCGCGTGATGGCGCGTGATGGCGTGACACGCGCACGCCGACGCTCAATCCGCGCGACGCGCCTCCAGAAAGCGCCGCAGGATCGCATTCGAATACGTCCCGGCGATCTCCGTCAGAAACGACACGAACGACTGCGGCGCATGATCGTCCGCGGTATCGGAAATGGTCCGCACGATCGCGCACGGCACGCCGTATTCGTGGCAGACCTGCGCGATCGCCGCGCCTTCCATCTCAACGGCCAGCGCATCGGGCAACGCATCGCGCAAGGCCTTGAGGGCCACCGCGCTGGCGACGAACTGATCGCCGCTGATGATCAGCCCGCGATGCACCCGCGGTTCGCGCGTGCCAAAGCGCGCCGCCGACGCCGCGCCTTCTTCGGCGACAAAGCGCTCGCACGCGGCAGCGAGTTGCGCGGCGAGCGCCGCATCGGCGGCAAAACGGGACATGCCGAGCAGAGGCACTTCAAAGCGCGGAAACAGCGGTGTTGCGTCGAGATCGTGCTGCAGCAGCGCATTCGCGACGACGATATCGCCGATCCGCACTTCGGTCCCTACGCCGCCCGCGACGCCCGTGAACACGACCGCCTCGACATCGAACTCATGTATCAGCGCGCTGACGGTTGCCGCCGCCGCAACCTTGCCGACCCGCGCGAGCGTCACGACGCACGGCGCGCCGTGCACGGTGCCGAGGTGATAGTCGCGCTGGCCGTGCGTGATGGTGCGCACCCCGGATTCGCCGCGCATCGCTTCGATCAGATCGCCCAATTCCTGCGGCAGAGCCGCGAGAATGCCGAGCGGACGGTGCGCAACAGGAGCGCCGCTATGGGCGGTATTGACGTCGGTATTCACACCAGCTGAACTCATTCCACCGCCTGCAGTTTGGCGACCGCGAGCGCCAGCCACTTCTCGCCGTGCCGCTTGAATTTGACTTGCGCCTTGGCGTCGGTGCCGCCGCCTTCGAGCGCGGTGATCGTGCCTTCGCCGAACTTCGTGTGAAACACCTGCTGGCCGACGCGAAAACCGGTTTCCGCGGCGCGCTGTTCGTTGGCAAAGGCCGGCAGCGGCGCCGAGGTCGACGTCGACGACCCGCCCGTATAGCCCTGCTGACGATCCGGCCGCGCGAACCAGTCGCGCCCATAACCGGCGTTATCCGACCGGCCGCCCCAACGCGCGCCCGCCTCGACCTTCGGCGTGAGCCACTTGAGGGTTTCCTGCGGCAGTTCGTCGAAGAAGCGCGAGCGAATGTTGTAGCGCGTCTGGCCGTGCAGCATCCGGCTCTGCGCGAACGACAGATACAAACGCTCCTTGGCCCGCGTGATCGCCACGTACATCAGACGGCGCTCTTCCTCCAGACCGTCCGATTCCATCGCGCTGTTCTCGTGCGGGAACAACCCCTCTTCGAGACCGGTGATGAACACCGCGGTGAATTCCAGGCCCTTGGCCGCGTGCACCGTCATCAGCTGCACGGCTTCCTGACCGGCTTGCGCCTGGTTGTCGCCCGCTTCGAGCGAGGCGTGCGACAAAAATCCGGCGAGCGGCGTCATCGTGTCCGGGTTTTGCGCCGGATCGGCCATGCCGGGCGCATCCAGCACGACGGTATTCGGATCGTCGGTGGCGACCGCCAGTTCCGGCGCCGCGGTGGCGCCCGGGCGCAACGGGATCGAACGCGCCGGCGTATCGATGCCGTAGCCTTCTTCGCTGACGAACGCAGCGGCCGCGTTGACCAGTTCCTGCAAGTTCTCCAGCCGGTCCTGGCCTTCGCGCTCGTTCTGATAGAACTCCGCGAGCCCGCTCGTGCGGACCACGTATTCGACCGTTTCCGGCAGGCTCATCTGCTGCGTTTCCGCGCGCATCTTGCCGATCAGGTTCGCGAAACCGGCGAGGCTCGAACCCGCCTTGCCCGCGACATATGGAATCGCCGCGGCCATCGAGCAGTTGTAGGGACGCGCCGCGTCCGCGAGTTGCTCGATCGACCGCGCGCCAATGCCGCGCGTGGGGAAATTGACGACGCGCGCGAACGCGGTGTCGTCGTTCGGATTGTCGATCAGGCGCAGATATGCGAGCGCGTGCTTGACTTCCTGACGCTCGAAAAAGCGCAGACCGCCGTACACGCGATACGCGATGCCCGCATTTACCAGCGTGTGTTCGATCGTGCGCGACTGCGCGTTGCTGCGGTACAGGATCGCGATTTCGCTGCGCGACGTGCCCGTGCTGATCAGCGCCTTGATTTCCTCGACGATCCAGCCGGCTTCCTGCGAATCGGTGGCGGATTCATAGACGCGCACCGGTTCGCCGTGACCGGCATCGGTACGCAGATTCTTGCCCAGACGGCGCGAGTTGTTGGCGATCAGCTGATTGGCCGCATCGAGAATATGGCCATGCGAGCGGTAGTTCTGCTCGAGCTTGATCAGATGGCGGACCTTGAACTCGTGTTCGAAGTCGCGCATGTTGCCGACGTTCGCGCCGCGGAATGCGTAGATCGACTGATCGTCGTCGCCGACCGCGAAGATCGAATTCGTCTGTCCCGCAAGCAGCTTGAGCCACGCGTATTGCAGCTTGTTGGTGTCCTGGAACTCGTCGACCAGAATGTGGCGGAAGCGCGCCTGATAGTGGGCGCGCAGCGGCGGGTTGTGCGCGAGCAGCTCATAGCAGCGCAGCAGCAGCTCCGGAAAATCGACGACGCCTTCGCGCTGGCATTGCTGGTCGTAGGCTTCGTAGAGTTCGACGAATTTGCGGTTGAAGTTGTCGGTGGCGTCGACGTCTTTCGGACGCAGGCCTTGTTCCTTGGCGTTGTTGATGAAGTACTGGAGATTTTTCGCCGGGTACTTTTCGTCGTCGATGTTGAGGCCCTTCATCAAACGCTTGATCGCGGAGAGCTGGTCCGCGGTATCGAGAATCTGGAAGGTGGCCGGCAAGCCGGCGTCGCGATGATGTGCGCGCAGCATGCGGTTGCACAGACCGTGGAAGGTGCCGATCCACATGCCTCGTGTGTCGATCGGCAGGAGCGCCGAGAGGCGCGACATCATTTCGCGGGCGGCTTTGTTCGTGAAAGTCACCGCCAGGATGGTCGCGGGCGATGCTAGCCCATGCTGGATGAGCCACGCGATGCGCGTGATCAGGACACGGGTTTTGCCGCTGCCCGCGCCGGCGAGGATGAGCGCCGGCTCGTTTGGGAGCGTGACCGCGGCGTGTTGTTCGGGGTTTAGATTGGCTAGCAGATCGGGCATTTTTCTGGAGGGACGGCAAGTGCGTTCGACATTATATGCCCCTGGGCGGCTGGGGTTTTTTTGGTTCTTCTGCCGGTTCTTCCGCCTTGCGCGGCGGCATGGCGGTTCGCTCGCGAAGCCGGACTTTGTGCTCATTTTCCTTGCGCGGCGGCCTTCTTTCTGTGCGCCGCAGGCAAAACCGCATTGCCGCCGCCCAACGCAAAAAATCCAGCCAAAAGCCGGCGTCGCGGTCGCCTGCCTACCCCGCCGCTTATAATCGAGCATTCTTTGCATCTTTCAGCAGATCGACAAATGAGCGAGACCCCGAGCGACACCACCTCCATGCTTGCCAAAAGCTTCGAGCCCCACACCATCGAAGCCCACTGGGGCCCCGAATGGGAAAAGCGCGCCTACGCGGCGCCCTCCTTCAACGAGAACAAGAAAAACTTCTCGATTCAACTGCCGCCGCCGAACGTCACGGGCACCCTTCACATGGGCCATGCGTTCAATCAGACGATCATGGACGGCCTCACCCGCTATCACCGCATGCTCGGCGAAAACACCCTGTGGGTGCCGGGCACGGACCATGCGGGCATCGCCACGCAAATCGTGGTCGAGCGCCAACTTGACGCCCAGGGCATTTCGCGCCACGACCTCGGCCGCGAAAAATTCACCGAACGCGTCTGGGACTGGAAGCAGCAATCCGGCTCGACCATCACGAATCAGGTGCGCCGCCTCGGTGCGTCGATCGACTGGTCGCGCGAATACTTCACGATGGACGACAAAATGTCGGCCGCCGTGCGCGACGTCTTCGTACGCCTGTATGAGCAGGGTCTGATCTATCGCGGCAAACGCCTCGTGAACTGGGACCCGGTGCTGCTCACCGCCGTCTCGGACCTCGAAGTGGTCAGCGAAGAAGAAAACGGCCACCTCTGGCATATCCACTACCCGCTCGCGGACGGCTCCGGCCATCTGACGGTCGCCACCACGCGGCCGGAAACCATGCTCGGCGACACCGCCGCCATGGTCCATCCGGAAGACGAACGCTACGCGCACCTGATCGGCAAAACGATCAGGCTGCCGCTCACCGGCCGCGAAATCCCGATCATCGCCGACGACTACGTCGACCGCGAATTCGGCACCGGCGTCGTGAAAGTCACGCCCGCGCACGACTTCAACGACTATCAGGTCGGCCTGCGCCACAAGCTGCCGCAAATCGAAATCCTCACGCTCGACGCGAAGATCAACGACAACGCGCCGGAAAAATACCGCGGTCTGGACCGTTTCGAAGCGCGCAAGCAAGTCGTGGCCGACCTCGAAGCGCTCGGCCTGCTCGAGTCGGTCAAGCCGCACAAGCTGATGGTGCCGCGCGGCGACCGCACCGGCGTCGTGATCGAGCCGATGCTCACGGACCAATGGTTCGTCGCGATGAGCAAGCCGGCGCCGGAAGGCACCTTCAATCCGGGCAAGTCGATCGCGGAAACGGCATTGGACGTGGTCCGCAGCGGCGAAATCAAATTCGTGCCGGAAAACTGGACCACGACCTACTATCAATGGCTCGAAAACATCCAGGACTGGTGCATCTCGCGCCAGCTCTGGTGGGGCCATCAGATCCCGGCGTGGTACGGCGAAAACGGTGAAATCTTCGTTGCCAAAACGGAAGAGGACGTCCGCGCCAAGGCCGCCGCGGCCGGCTACACGGGCGCCTTGAAGCGCGACGAAGACGTGCTCGACACGTGGTTCTCCTCGGCGCTGGTGCCGTTCTCGTCGCTCGGCTGGCCGAACGAGACGAAGGAGCTGAAGCACTTCCTGCCGTCGTCGGTGCTGGTCACGGGCTTCGACATCATCTTTTTCTGGGTCGCGCGCATGGTCATGATGACCACGCACTTCACCGGCAAGGTGCCGTTCGATACGGTCTACGTGCACGGCCTCGTGCGCGACGCCGAAGGCCAGAAGATGTCGAAGAGCAAGGGCAATACGCTCGACCCGATCGATATCGTCGACGGCATCGATCTCGACTCGCTGGTCGCCAAGCGCACCACCGGTCTGATGAATCCGAAGCAGGCCGCGTCGATCGAAAAGAAAACCCGCAAGGAATTCCCGGACGGCATTCCGGCCTTCGGCACCGACGCGCTGCGCTTCACGATGGCGTCGATGGCCACGCTCGGCCGCAACGTCAACTTCGATCTGGCGCGCTGCGAAGGCTATCGCAACTTCTGCAACAAGCTGTGGAATGCCACGCGCTTCGTGCTGATGAACTGCGAAGGCCACGACTGCGGTTTCGGCAAGCCGGAGCAATGCGGCGAATGCGGCCCGGACGGCCACCTGAATTTCTCGTCGGCCGACCGCTGGATCGTCTCGCACCTGCAACGCGTGGAAGCGGAAGTCGCCAAGGGTTTCGCCGACTATCGCTTCGACAATGTGGCCAACGCCCTATACAAGTTCGTGTGGGACGAATACTGTGACTGGTACCTTGAACTCGCCAAGGTGCAGATCCAGACGGGTCAGCCGAACCAGCAGCGCGCCACGCGCCGCACGCTGCTGCGCGTGCTCGAAGCCGTATTGCGCCTCGCGCATCCGGTGATTCCGTTCATCACCGAGGCGTTGTGGCAAAAAGTAGCGCCGCTGGCCGATCGTTATCCGCAGGGCAAGGCGGAGGGCGAAGCGTCCATCATGGTTCAGCCCTACCCCGTTGCGGAGCCGTCGAAGCTCGACGAGAACGCGGAGCAATGGGTGGCGGACCTGAAGGCAGTCATCGATGCGTGCCGGAATCTGCGCGGCGAGATGAATCTGTCGCCGGCGACCAAGGTGCCGCTGCTCGCGACCGGCAACGCCGAGCGCTTGCGCACCTTCGCGCCGTACGCTCAGGCGCTGGCCCGTTTGTCGGAAGTGCAGATCATCGCCGACGAGGCGACGCTGGATGCGCAGGCGGATGGCGCGCCAATTGCTATCGTAGGGAGCGACAAGCTGGTGTTGAAGGTGGAGATCGACGTGGCCGTCGAGCGCGAGCGTCTGTCGAAGGAGATTGCGCGGCTTGCCACGGAAGTCACCAAATGCAATGCCAAATTGCAAAATGAAAGCTTTGTAGCAAAGGCGCCGCCCGCAGTCGTTGAGCAGGAGCAGAAAAGGCTGGCAGAATATGCAACCACTATCGGCAAGCTGAAAGCTCAACTGGCGCGCTTGCCGGCATGATCGAAGGCTTCGTGTCCGCCCCTCGCGGGTGGGCGCGAACCCGAAGCTAAACCAGAGGACTCAGGGTACTCACATGCTAAAAGTTACAAAGGCGGTATTTCCGGTAGCAGGTCTCGGCACCCGGTTTCTCCCTGCCACGAAGGCAAGCCCGAAGGAGATGCTGCCGATCGTCGACAAGCCGCTGATCCAGTATGCAGTGGAAGAGGCGATGGCGGCCGGCATTACCGAAATGATCTTCGTCACGGGCCGCAGCAAGCGCGCGATCGAAGACCACTTCGATAAGTCATACGAAATCGAGGCGGAACTGGAAGCGCGCGGCAAGGACAAGCTGCTGGAACTGGTGCGCAGCATCAAGCCGAGCCATGTGGATTGCTTCTACGTGCGCCAGCCGGAAGCGCTCGGCCTCGGCCATGCGGTGATGTGCGCCGAAAAACTGGTGGGCGACAACCCGTTCGCCGTGATCCTCGCGGACGACCTGCTGTATGGCACGCCGCCCGTGATGACGCAGATGATCGAGGTGTTCGACCACTATCACAGCTCGGTGATCGGTGTCGAAGAGATCCCGGCCGCGGACACGAAGTCGTACGGCATCGTCGACGGCAAGGAGTGGGAAGACTCGATCATCAAGATGTCAGGCATCGTCGAAAAGCCGGAGCCGGAGGTGGCGCCGTCGAATCTCGGCGTGGTGGGCCGCTATGTGCTGAAGCCGCGGATCTTCGAACATCTGCGCGCGCTGAAGCCGGGCGCGGGTGGCGAATTGCAGCTGACGGACGCGATCCAGTCGCTGCTCGCCGACGAACAGGTGCTCGCGTACAAGTACCACGGCACGCGTTTCGACTGCGGCAGCAAGCTCGGCTACCTGAAGGCGACGGTGGAATTCGCGCTGCGCCACCCGGAAGTGGCCGCGGATTTCGAAGAGTATCTGCGTACGCGTTCGCCGGTGCTGGAAGGCTGAACGGCGACTCGCCGGGATGCGTGTCTGACCCCGGCACGAAGTAAAAAAGGCGCTGTGCCGCGCATTCGCGGGCACAGCGCCTTTTGATTTGGGCGCCAGACGGTTTTGGTTTTGCGCCACTCAGTGCTGTTGAGTCGGCGGCCGCATTAACGTCGGCGCATCAAGAACGTAAAAATCTTGTCTTGCGCCGAGCTTTCGACGATTTCATTGCCGGTTTGCTTCGCGAACGCGGCGAAATCGCGTTGCGAGCCCGGATCGGTGGCCAGCACCTTGAGAATCTGGCCGCTTTCCATGTCGGCGAGCGCCTTCTTGGCGCGCAAAATGGGCAGCGGGCACATCAGCCCGCGCGCATCGACTTCCTTGTGAATCTGAATTTGCATCGACGATGCCCCTCGGGATGAGGCGTCGCGCACGACGCCGGACAGAGGGTCAAATTCTACCGCAGGGATTGGTTGGCCGCTGGGCGTGACAGCAGGATGACGCAGCAGGATGACGGTTTTCGTTTTTGTGGTGCCGCGGTGGTGCCACGCGGCAAACATCACAGCACCACCGCCTCACCGCTTTGCAGCGACGCCCGCATCGCCATCCCGATCCGCGTAGCCTCGAGCGCATCGGCGAGCGTCGCGCCGCTCTGTCCTCCGCCCTGCACCGCCGCGACGAACGCACGCGCCTCATGCAGAAACGCATCCTCGAATCGATCGAAGAAACTCGGCGTGCACTCATTGCGAATCCCGCTCGCGTCATAAATCTCGACGCGATTTGCACGCGGGTTGTGCCCGATCGCCAACGCCCCGGCCGTGCCGATCACTTCGCTATGCGTATCGTTGCCGTGCGCTTGCGTGCGCGACGCGTAGAACATCGCGAGCTTGCCGTCCTCGAACTCGCAGATCGCCACGCCGTTATCCACGTCGCCGAATTCGCGCAAGCCTTCGTGCAACGCGACCGTGCCCGTCGCGAACACGCGTTTGGCGCGCGGTCTGCCGAGCAGCCAGCGGGCCACGTCGATATCGTGCACGGTGCAGTCGAGAAAGATGCCGCCGGAGGTCGCCGCGAAACGCACGAAGAAACCATCGGTGTCGTTCTTGTCGGTGGTCTGCGAGCGGACCAGGAAAGGCCGGCCAATCGCGCCCGCCTCGATCTTGTCGAACGCGTCCTTGTAGCTCGGATCGAAACGGCGCATGAAGCCGATGGTCGCCTGCAGATGCGGATAGCGCGCGGCTTCGGCCAGCACGCGTTCGCACTCGGCAAGATCCAGCGACAACGGTTTCTCGCAGAACACGTGTTTGCCGGCGCGCAGCGCATCGACGATCTGTTGCGCGTGCAACGACGAAGGCGTGACGAGCCACACCGCATCCACCTCGCGATCGGCGAGCAGGTCCGCGTAATCGGCGTAGAGACGCGGCTCGGGCAACGTGTCGCGCGCCCAGGCCCGTTCCTCTTCAACCGGACTGCACGCGGCCACGAGCGCTGCGCCCGGTACGCGATACGCCAGATTCTCCGCGTGGCGCTTGCCCAGACGCCCCAAACCGACCACGCCCAACCGAAGCCGTCCGCTAGCCGCCGTCATCACGACACCTCGCCGAGTTTCACCGCACGTCCTTCGCGCCACGAGCGCGTGGCGGCGTCGGCCAGTTCGAGCGCTTTCAGGCCGTCGGCGACGGTCGTGCGAACCGGCTTGCCGTGCGTAATCGCATCGAAGAAATGGGCGATTTCCAGTGCATACGCCGCGCGATAGCGTTCGAGGAAAAATGCTTCGGGCACGTCGCTCGACACCTCGGTTTTCGAATACGCGACGACTTCGGTGGGCCGCACATTGCCTGCCTGCAACATGCCCGCGCTGCCGAGCACTTCGAAGCGCTGATCGTAACCATACGCCGCGCGGCGCGCCGTATTGATCTGGCACAGGCGGCCACGCTTCGTGCGGATCGTCACCGCGGTCGAATCGATATCGCCCGCCTCGGCAATCGCCGGGTCGCTCAAACAACTGCCGGTGGCGTGCAGCGTGTCGGCTTCGTCGTCGAGAATCCAGCGGAAGATGTCGAAGTCGTGAATCAGCATGTCCTTGAAGATGCCGCCCGAATGCCTGATGTATTCGACCGGCGGCGCGCCCGGATCGCGGCTCGTCACCACCAGCATTTCCGGCGTGCCGATCTCGCCTGCGTCGACGCGCGCTTTCAATGCGGAGAACGTCGGATCGAAACGGCGCTGGAAACCGATCATGCACGCCACGCCCGCGCGCTCGACTGCTTCGGCGCACGCACGCGCGCGCTCCAACGTCAGGTCCACCGGTTTCTCGCAGAACACATGCTTCTTCTGCGCAGCGGATTGCATGATCAGATCCGCGTGCGTGTCCGTGCTCGAACAGATCACCGTTGCACCGATCGACGCATCGCCCATCGCGCCGTCGATATCCGCAACCTGCGCGCCATGTTCGGCGGCGAGCGCCGCAGCCGCCTCCCGATTCACGTCGACCACATACTTGAGCCGCACGCCCGGTTGCCGCGCAAGATTCGCCGCGTGAATCCTGCCGATGCGCCCCGCGCCGAACACCGCCACATCGATCGTCTTGCCGCCTGCCGTTTCAGTCATCGTATCCTCCAGTGTCTTTGGATTCTTCTACGTTCAATTCGAGCTTGTACGCGAGCGCAATGAACAACGCCTGGCACAAACAGATCGTGCTGGTCAGCGAGCGGAACGCAAACGCGCTGCCCTCTTTCACATACAGTTGGGTGGTTGCATAGCGCGCGAGCGGCGACAGCTGGCTATCGGTAATCACCAGCGTCTTCGCCTGATGATGGTGCGCCACGCGCAAGCAGTACTGTGTTTCCTTGCCATAAGGCGCGAAGCTGATCGCGATCACCACGTCGCCCTTCTTGACGCTGCGGATCTGCTCGCGATACATGCCGCCGAAACCCGACACCAGATGCACGCGCTTGGGCGTGTGCTGCAACGCGTAGACGATGTAGCTCGCCACCGGAAAAGAGCGCCGCACGCCGATCACGTAGATGTTCTCGGCCTGTTGCAGCATCTTCACCGCGGCGTCGAACTGCGTGTCGTCGAGACCGGCCTCGAGTTCTTCGAGACCGCCACGCGAAGCCGCGATGAATTCGCGCGCCACCGAGCCGCCGGACAACGCGCCGGGCTTCTCGTCGATCAGCTTGCGAATTCTCTGCTGATAACTCGGCGACGACGTGCCCTGCCCCGTATACGCCTGACGAAACACCGCCTGCAAATCGGAGAACCCGGAGAAACCGAAGCGTTGCGCGAAGCGCACCACCGCCGATGGATGCACGCCGCAGCTCGCGGCGATATCGCTGGTGCGATCCACCATCACGCTCGCGCGATGCTGCTCGATATACGTTGCGACGCTCTTCAACTGACGCGGCAACGCTTGGTAGTTTTCCGCGATGCGCTGCATCAATTCCTCGACGCTCGGCAATTCTTCGGTGCTCTCTTGCGCCATGGCTCTCTCTTCGTGGCTCTATTGCGGTGCCGCAGAGCCGTTGCAGGCCCGCCGCACGGCGTGTTGACGCTGCCGATTATAGGCAGGCGCCGCATCAAATGGAATGTATTTTCCATTTTTATTTGTCATGAAATTTTCATTGCAACACCTCGAAAGATGACCTAATCTTGGTCGTGAGCGATGGTGCTTCGGCGAACATGTGCCGGTACATGTGCAGATGGAAAGCCCGCCAGACGCTCCTTCAATAACGACAGACCGAGAAAGGTGGAGACAATGAGACTTTGCAATGGCAAGGCTACGCTCAGGATTCTGGTAACGGCATTGACGTTGGCGGCGGGATTCGGTGCGGCGTCGGCCGCTCGCGCGGCTGACGGCCACTTCGTGCTGGTCAGCCACGCGCCGGATTCGGATTCGTGGTGGAACACCATCAAGAACGCCATCAAACAGGCCGACGAAGACTTCAACGTCGAGACCGACTACCGCAATCCGCCGAACGGCGACATCGCCGACATGGCGCGCCTCGTCGAACAGGCCGCCGCGCGCAACTACGACGGCGTGGTCGTCTCGATCGCCGACTACGACGTGCTCAAGAGCTCGATCGCCAAGGTCACTCAGAAACACATCCCGGTCGTCACGATCAACTCCGGCACGGAAGAGCAAAGCGCGCAGCTCGGCGCAATCATGCACGTCGGCCAGCCTGAATACGCCGCGGGCAAAGCCGCCGGCGAAAAGGCGAAGGCCGCGGGCATCAAGTCGTTCCTGTGCGTCAACCATTACGCGACCAACCCGGCTTCGTTCGAACGCTGCCGCGGCTTTGCCGAAGCGATCGGCGTCGACTTCAAGACCTCCACGCTTGACGCCGGCCAGGATCCGACCGGCGTGCAATCCAAGGTGAGCGCGTACCTGCGCAATCACCCGAACACCCAGGCGGTACTCACCCTCGGCCCGCTGTCGGCGGCACCGACGATCAAGGCGCTGCAGCAGATGGGCCTCGCCGGCAAGGTCTGGTTCGCGACTTTCGACTTCGACAATGACATCGCCAAGGGCATCCAGGACGGCACGATCCAGTTCGCAATCGACCAGCAACCCTACCTGCAAGGCTATATCCCGGTCGCCGTGCTCGCCGTCGTGAAGAAGGAACACACCACGGATCCAGCGAAGATCCGCCAGATCCTGCAGGCGAATCCGAAGTTCCAGCAACGTCTCGCCACTTACGGCCTGGCGCCCGCTTATGGGCCGCGCAATATCGGCTCCGGCCCGGGCTTCATCACCAAGGCCAACATCGACAAGGTCGTGAAATACGCCGGGCAGTACCGCTGACGTATTGCGCAGGGAGGACGGACACGGGAGAACCGTTCCGGCAAGTATGAAGAAAGTGGATGCGGCCGGCCGCGCCGCTCCACGCCTGCATTCGCCATGTTTTACGTGCTTTTATAGGCATCAAGCGCCACGGTCCGTCATAGACAGCCACTCACCGGCGCATCAAGGAGAGCTTCAATGGGCGTAGCCAACCCCTTCCACATCCATTCGCGCAAGCAGCCCCCTTCCGAAACAGCTTCGACGTCGAGCGGTGCAGCCGCGGCGCCCGACGAGCGTGTCCGTGAGGAATCCTGGTTCAGGCATCTGCTGAACCGCCCGGAATTCGCAGCGCTCGCGGGCACGGTGATGGTGTTCCTCGTGTTCGGGTTTGCGGCCGGCAACTCCGGCATGTTCAACCTCGACGGCGTGATGAACTGGTCGCAGGTGGCCGCGTATCTCGGCCTGATTTCGGTGGGCGCGTGCCTGCTGATGATCGCCGGCGAATTCGATCTGTCGATCGGCTCGATGATCGGCTTTGCGGGCATGATGGTTGCGTTGCCCACGATGTACTTCCATTGGCCGATCGCGTTGTCGATCGTCTTTGCGTTCGCAGGTTCAATGCTGCTCGGCGCGCTCAACGGCTACCTCGTAATGCGCACGCGGCTGCCGTCGTTCATCGTCACACTGGCGTTTCTGTTCATTTTGCGCGGGCTCACGCTGGCGCTCTCGGTGATGTTCGCCGACCGCACGATCATCTCCGGCGTGGGCGACGTTGCCGCTCACGACTGGTTCGCTCATACGCTCTTCCAGGGCGTCGCGTTCAAGGGCCTGTTCGTCTGGCTCGGCCACATCGGTATCGTCAAGCTGCTCGACAACGGCAACCCGCTCGTGCCGGGCATTCCGAAAGTCCTGCTCTGGTGGTTCGCGCTGGCCGCGGTCTGCGCGTTCACGCTCGCCAAAACCCGCTTCGGCAACTGGATTTTCGCGGTCGGCGGCGACGCCAATGCGGCGAAGAACGTCGGCGTGCCGGTGCGGCGCGTGAAGATCTCGCTGTTCGTGCTGACCGCGTTCTGCGCGTGCCTGTTCGCCGTGCTGCAAGTGTGCGATATCGGCTCGGCCGCGGCCGACCGGGGGCTGCAAGCCGAATTCGAGGCCATCATTGCGGCAGTGATCGGCGGCACGCTGCTGACCGGCGGCTACGGCTCGGTGATCGGCGCCTGCTTCGGCGCGCTGATCTTCGGCGTCGTACAGATCGGCATTACCTACACGAACGTCGACTCCGACTGGTTCCGCGTGTTCCTCGGCGTGATGCTGCTGATCGCCGTGCTGTTCAATCACTATGTGCGCCGCCGCGTCGCGCAATCGTAACGAGGAGACGAACATGTCCGATACGAATACCGTGAGCACGGCGAGCACTGCGAACACCGCTAGCGCGCCGCAGGAGGACGTGATCCTCGCGCTCGAAAACGTCAGCAAGTACTTCGGCAAGGTGATCGCCCTGAGCGGCGTGACCTTGCGCCTGAAACGCGGCGAAGTGCATTGCCTGCTCGGCGACAACGGCGCGGGTAAATCGACGCTGATCAAGACGCTCGCCGGCGTGCATCAGCCCTCTTCCGGTCAATATCTGGTCGACGGCAAGCCCGTGTCGTTCGAGTCGCCGAAAGACGCGCTCGATCTCGGCATCGCCACCGTCTACCAGGATCTTGCGCTGGTGCCGTTGCTATCCGTGGCGCGCAATTTCTTCATGGGACGCGAGCCGCAGAAAAAGCTGTTCGGTTTCCTGAGCGTGATGGACCTCGAAACCAGCGCCACCACCGCACGCGACAAGCTCGCCGAAATGGGCATCAACGTGCGCGACCCGCATCAGCCGGTCGGCACGATGTCCGGCGGCGAGAAGCAATGTCTCGCGATCGCGCGGGCGATTCACTTCGGCGCGCGCGTGCTGATTCTCGACGAGCCGACCGCCGCGCTCGGCGTCAAGCAGAGCTTCAACGTGCTGAAGCTGATCCATACGGCGCGTGCGAAAGGCATCTCGGTGATTTTCATCACGCACAACGTGCACCACGCGTATCCGATCGGCGATTCGTTCACGCTGCTCAATCGCGGCAAATCGCTCGGCACCTTCACGAAGGACACCATCAGCAAGGACGAAGTGCTCGACATGATGGCCGGCGGCGCCGAGATGCAGAAGATGATCGGCGAACTCGACGGCGCAACGATCTGATTCATTTGCGCGTGTTGCGGGCGCTTGCCGCGCCTGCTGCCGCGCCCAGCTATTCAGGAACATTCATGGCTCATTCCAGCACCTCCAGCACGGCCGGTTCAGGCAAGGCCGGTTCAGGCGCGGCCGGCGCCAGCCGCTTCGCGCCGGGCCGCAGCCGCGACATCGTCTGCCTCGGCCGGCTCGCCGTCGATCTGTACGCGCAGCAAGTGGGCGCACGTCTCGAAGACGTGTCGAGCTTCGCGAAGTACCTCGGCGGTTCGTCGGCGAATATCGCGTTCGGCTGCGCGCGGCTCGGCCTCGCGTCGGCGATGCTGACGCGCGTCGGCAACGATCACATGGGCCGCTTTCTCACCGAGACGCTCACCAGGGAAGGTTGCGACGTCAGTCACGTGCGCATCGATCAGGAGCGTCTGACCGCTTTGGTGCTGCTCGGCCTGAAAGACCGCGATACGTTCCCGCTGATCTTCTATCGCGAGAACTGTGCGGACATGGCCGTCGATGAAGCGGATTTCGACGAGACGTTCATCGCGTCGTCGAAAGCGCTGTTGATCACCGGCACGCATTTCTCCACCGAACGGGTGAACCGCACGAGTCGTCGCGCGCTGGACTACGCGCGACGCAACCAGGTGCGCACCGTGCTCGATATCGATTACCGTCCGGTGTTGTGGGGCCTCACGGGCAAAGCGGACGGCGAAACCCGCTTTGTCGCCGACGAAGGCGTGACCGCGCATTTGCAGCGCATTCTGCCGCTCTTCGATCTGGTGATCGGCACCGAGGAGGAATTCCGCATCGCCGGCGGCAAGACCGAGCTGATCGAAGCGCTCGCGATGGTGCGCGCCGTGACGCCGGCCACGCTGGTCGTGAAGCGCGGACCGTTGGGCTGCCAGATCATCGACGGCAGCGTGCCCGCAACGCTCGACGACGCGCCGATTCACGGCGGCGTGGAAGTGGAAGTGCTGAACGTGCTCGGCGCGGGCGATGCGTTTGCGTCAGGCTTTCTCTCCGGATGGTTGCGCGATCAACCACTCGACGCATGTGCGCGTGCAGCGAACGCGAGCGGCGCACTGGTCGTGTCGCGTCACGGCTGCGCCCCGGCGATGCCGACGCCCGCCGAGCTCGATTACTTCCTGCGCGAAGCGAAAGCCGATCCGCAGCGCATGCGCCGTCCGGATCGCGACGCGACGCTCGCGCGCCTGCATCGCGTCTCCCCTGCCCGCAAGCAATGGGACGAAGTGCTCGGCTTCGCGTTCGATCACCGCAACCAGTTCTTCGAACTCGCGCAGCAGACCGGCGCTGACGAAGCGCGTATCGCGCAACTGAAGGGACTGTTCGTCGAAGCCGTCGCGCAAACCGAAAGCGCACTAGGTTTGCAAGGCCGCATCGGCGTGTTGATCGATGACCGCTACGGCCAGGATGCCTTGAACGCTGCGACAGGCCGCGGCTGGTGGATCGGCCGCCCGGTCGAATTGCCCGGCTCCGTGCCGCTGGTGTTCGATCACGGCCGCTCGATCGGCACCTCGTTGATCGCGTGGCCGCAGGAGCACATCGCCAAGTGCCTCGTGCAATACCATCCGGACGAACCCGTCGAACAGCGTCTCGAGCAGGAAGCGCAACTGCGCGCACTCTACGACGCCACGCAAGCGAGCGGCCATGAATTGCTGCTCGAAGTGATTCCGCCGAAGCACGCGCATCTGCCGCAAACGCCGGACATCGTCTATCGCGCGTTGAAGCGGCTCTACAACATCGGGATCTATCCGGAGTGGTGGAAGCTCGAACCGATGGACGCCGTGCAATGGCAAGCTGTCGATGCGCTGATCGCCGAACGCGATCCGTATTGCCGGGGCGTGGTGCTGCTTGGTCTGTCGGCGGCCGTCGAGCAGCTGAACGAGGGCTTCCGCGCGGCGGCTCAATCGGCGACGTGCCGCGGCTTTACGGTCGGCCGCACGATCTTCCACGAACCGAGCCATGCGTGGCTGGCCGGCGAGATCGGCGACGACGAATTGATCGCGCGCGTGCGCCGCACGTTCGAAACGCTGATCGCGTCGTGGCGCGCGACCCGCGGCACGGCGGCCACACCGCATAGCGCATCGAGCCACCTTCATCAGGAGCAGGCGGCATGAACCAACGCGTGTTGCATCACGATGCGGCGTCCGCCAACGACGCCGTCCAGACGCGCGCGCCGTTGGGCGGAACGGTCCGTCTGACGACCGCGCAGGCGCTCGTTCGCTATCTCGCCGCGCTTCGCGTCGCGACCGAAGACGGCAGCGGCACCGAGCCGCTCTTTGGCGGCGTATTCGCGATCTTCGGCCACGGCAATGTGGCCGGCATCGGCGAAGCCTTGTATCAGCATCGCGACGAACTGCCCACGCTGCGCGCCCACAACGAACAGGCGATGGCGCATAGCGCGATCGCCTATGCGAAAGCGCATTTCAGGCGCCGCATGATGGCGGTCACGACGTCGATCGGACCGGGCGCGACGAATCTGGTGACAGCAGCGGCGCTCGCGCATGTGAATCGTCTGCCCGTATTGCTGTTGCCCGGCGACGTGTTCATTTCGCGCGCGCCCGATCCGGTGTTGCAGCAAGTCGAGGATTTCCACGACGGCGGCATCTCCGCCAACGATGCGTTCAAACCGGTGTCGCGCTACTTCGACCGCATCGTGCATCCCGCGCAGTTGCTCAACGCGTTACCGCGCGCCGTGCGTGTATTGACCGACGCCGCGTTATGCGGCCCCGTCACGCTCGCGTTGCCGCAAGACGTGCAGGCGCAGGCATGGGACTTCCCGGCGGATTTCTTTGCGCCGCGCGTCGTCACGTTTCATGCCCCCGCGCCGCGCGCCGAAGATATCGAAGCGGCTCTCACGCGTCTGCAGCACGCCAGGCGGCCGTTGATCGTCGCGGGCGGCGGCGTTCTGTATGGCCGCGCGACCGATGCGCTGCACCGCTTCGCCGGCGCGCACGGCATTCCGGTAGCGGAGACGCAGGCCGGCAAAGGCTCGCTCGCGTGGAACGATCCGCTGAACGCCGGCGCGTTGGGCGTGACCGGCTCGCCCGCCGCGAACGCGCTCGCGCACGACGCCGATTGTGTGCTCGCGATCGGCACACGTTTGCAGGACTTCACCACCGGCTCGAACACACTGTTCACGCAGGCCGACGTGATCGGCATCAACGCCAATCCATTCGACGGCCTCAAGCATCGCGCGCTGGCGGTCGAAGCCGACGCGCGTCTCGCGCTGGATGCGCTCGCCGCGCATCTGCAAGGCTGGCACGCGGATCGCGCATGGACCGCGCGCGCGCACAAACTCGCGGCGGGCTGGCGCGACACGGTGAGCACGCTCACGCATGCGCCGCAACGCGACACCGTGCTGCCCTACGAAGGCGATGTGATCGGCGCGGTGCAGCGTTCGAGCGCGCAGTCCGCCGTCGACGACATCGTCGTGTGCGCTGCGGGAACCTTGCCCGCCGAGTTGCACAAGCTGTGGCGGGCCGGCAAGCCCGGCGCGTATCACGTCGAGTATGGCTACTCGTGCATGGGCTACGAGATCGCCGGCGGCCTCGGCGTGAAGCTCGCCCGGCCCGCGCGTGAAGTGATTGTGATGCTCGGCGACGGCAGCTATCTGATGATGAACAGCGAGATCGCGACCTCGGTGATGCTCGGCGCGAAGCTGATCGTCGTGGTGCTCGACAATCGCGGCTACGGCTGTATCAACCGCTTGCAGCAGGCGTGCGGCGGCGCGCCGTTCAACAACCTGCTCGACGATTGCATGCAAGGCCCGCTTGGCGCGCCCAGCATCGACTTCGCCGCACATGCGCGTTCGCTCGGTGCGCACGCCGAGCACGTCGCGAATGTCGCCGAACTCGAAAGCGCGCTGCAACGCGCGCGCGCCGCCGACCGCACGTACGTCATCAGCATCGACACCGACCCCGCCCGGACCACCGACGACGGCGGCTGGTGGTGGGAAGTCGCTGTACCCGAAGTGTCGCCGCGCGACGCCGTGCGCGCCGCGCGTGCGAAATACGACGCGCAACTCGCCGCGCGCGCCGAGCCGGCCGGCTCCACCGACCACGAATGAGGACGCCCGCATGACTGCTTTCGACGTACGTATCGGCATCAACCCGCTGTCGTGGATGAACGACGATCTGCCGTCGCTCGGCGGAGAAACGCCGCTCGAAGTCGCGCTCACCGAAGGACGCACGATCGGCTATCAGGGCTTCGAACTCGGCAACAAGTTTCCGCGTGAACCGCGGGCATTGAAGACGCTGCTTGCGCAATACGACCTGGCTCTGGTGTCCGGGTGGTACTCGGGACGACTCGCGGGACGGCTCGCGCGACGCAGCGTCGCAGAGGAAATCGCCGCGGTCGGCCCGCATCTCGAACTGCTCGCGCAGAATGGCGCGACGGTGATGGTATACGGCGAAGTCGCCGATTCGATCCAGGGCGCGCCGCAACCGCTGTATCAACGGCCGCGTTTTTTCAGCGACGCACAGTGGGACGCCTACGCCGCCCGCGTCGATGAATTCGCGCGCTATACGCTGAGCCGCGGCGTGCGGCTCGCCTATCATCATCACATGGGCGCGTACGTCGAGACGCCGGCCGACGTCGATCAACTGATGTCGCGCACGAGCGACGCAGTCGGCCTGCTGTTCGACGCCGGGCACATCACGTTTGCCGGAGGCGATCCGTTGACGGTACTCGACAAGCACATCGCGCGCGTGTGTCACGTGCACTGCAAGGACGTGCGTCCGGCGGTGATGAAGCTGGCGCGCAATCGCAACTGGAGCTTTCTCGATGCGGTGATCAACGGTGCGTTCACCGTCCCGGGCGATGGCGCAGTGAATTTTCCGGCGATCATCGACCGGTTGAAGCGGCATGGTTACCGTGGCTGGCTGGTGGTCGAGGCCGAACAGGATCCGGTGATCGCGCCGTCGTTTGACTATGCGCAGAAGGGATATCGGACCTTGCGAGCGTTGGTCGATGCACCGCTCGACACCGGTGGCGCGACTGAGCAGGAGGCAGCATGAGTTTATTGGTGAAGGCGCAGCGCGAGGGCCAGACGATCGCGCGGGTGACACCCGAGTCGGCGTGTTGGCGGTACGTGGGGTTTGCCGCGTATCGACTGGGTGCGAATGAGGTGGTGCATGTGCTCGAGCCGTCGCGGGAGGTTTGTATCGTGGTGCTGACGGGCACCGTGGATGTCGAGACCGCTGACGCCACCTGGAGTTCGCTGGGCTCACGCGACAGCGTATTCGAGGATGCCGCGCCGTATGCCTTGTATTTGCCGCCGGGCGTGCGGGCGACGGTGCGGGCTTGCCGCGATGCCGAGATTGGCGTGGCCAGCGCGCCGGCTAAAGGCGTCTATCCGGCGAGGCTGATTGAGCCTGCTTCGATGAAGCGCTCGACACGCGGGAAGGGATTCAATACGCGATACGTATGCGATATTCTTCCGCAGACCGAGCCTGCGGAGTCTTTGCTGGTTGTCGAGGTTCGGACGCCCGGCGGGCATGCTTCGAGCTATCCGCCGCATAAGCACGATACCGATAATGTGCCGCATGAGAGTTCGCTCGAGGAGACTTATTATCATCGGCTCGATCCGCCGCAAGGGTTTGCCTTTCAGCGTGTTTATACCGATTTGAGGGACATCGACGAGTCCATGGCTGTTGAGGATCACGACGTCGTGATGGTGCCGCGTGGATATCATCCGGTGGTTGTACCGTACGGGTATGAATCTTATTACTTGAACGTCATGGCCGGCGGGCAGAGGGTTTGGCATTTCCGGAACGATCCGGCGCATGAGTGGATTATCAATAAGGATAGTTGACCGTTCAGCGGTCAACCCACGCCGAGCCATTCCTGCATCACATCGGGCCGCTTCAGAAACGACGCGAGCGCGCCGTCGAAGACGATCTCGCCATGCCCCATCACCGCGACCCGGCTTGCGATGTCTTGCGCGATCACAAGGCGCTGTTCGATCAGCAGCATCGCCACGCCACGATCGCGCAGCATCCGCAGACACTGCGCAACCTGCCCCATCACCAGGCTCGCGAGGCCCTCGCCGGGTTCGTCGATCACCAGCAGATCGGGGTCTCCGAGCAGCGCGCGGGCGAGCGTCAGCATCTGCTGCTCGCCGCCCGACAACGCGCCGGCCCGCGTGCGTTTTCGTTCGCGCAGGACGGGGAATAGCTTGTACGCGTCGTCGAAGGCGAAACGCGGCGTGCGGCCCCGGTCACGCGGCGCAACACCGAGTTGCAGATTCTCGTGGACGCTCAGCGCCGGAAACACGTCGCGATGCTCGGGGACATAGCCGAGCCCCAGACGGGCGATTTCGAACGTGCGCAGCCCGCCGAGCGAATGGCCGGCAAAGCGCAACTCGCCCTCGCTGCGCACGAGGCCCATGATGGCGCGCGCCAGCGTCGAACGGCCGGAGCCGTTGCGCCCGACCAGCGCGAGCACTTCGCCCGCGTCGAGCCGCAGCGTGACGCCATGCAACGCCTGGCTCGCGCCGTACCAGGCATTCAGTCCCGCTATGTCGAGCAAGGCCGTCATGCGCTGAAACCGTCGCCGAGGTAAGCAGCCCGCACCGCCGCATCCGCGCGAATCGCCGCCGGCGTGCCGGTCGCGATCACGCGGCCCCGCACCAGCACGGAGATGCGATCGGCGAGACCGAACACGGCGTCCATATCGTGCTCGACCATCAGCAGCGTGCGGCCGGCGGTCGTCTCGCGAATCAGTTCGATCGCGCGCGCCGCTTCGGCGCGGTTCATGCCGGCGGTCGGTTCGTCGAGCAGCAAGGTGTGCGCGCCGCCCGCGAGCGCAAGGCCTAAGTCGAGCGCGCGCTGCTCCGCATAGCTGAGCGTGCCGGCTTGCATGTGCCGGCGTCCGCTCAGCCCTACCGACTCGAGCACCTGTTCGGCGCGCGCGTCGACCGTGCGCGAACCGCTGACGCGCTGCCACCAGCGCGTGCGATCGCGCTCGGCAAGCTGCGCGGCACAGCGCAAATTGTCGAACACGCTCAGCCGCGCGAACACACTGCTGGTCTGGAAGCTGCGCGCGAGGCCACGGCGCGTGATCGCGGCCGGCGCGAGCCGCGTGATCTCCGCGCCGAACAGATCGATGCGCCCGGCGTTCGGCCGCGCGCCGCCGGCAATCAGGTTGAAGAGGGTCGACTTGCCGGCGCCGTTCGGGCCGATCAATGCGTGACGCTCGCCGGGTTCGATGAAGAGATCGACGCCGCGCAGAATCTGCGTCGCGCCGAAGCGTTTCTCGATGCCGTAGAGCGCGAGGGCCGGGATCATCGCGCGCCTCCGCTTGCCGGCGTACGACGCAAGATAACGGCAAGGCGTGCTCGCGCGCGAGCCGCGTAATGCGCCGCAAGCGCGCCGAACGCGCTCAGCATGCAAACCGCCGCCCCCAGCCACAGATGCGATGAAGCCGTTAGTATCGGCATACCGATAACGTTGAACGACGCGCCGTCGTCCGCGCCGAATTGAGCGGCGTAGGCCCACTGCACCGCGAGTACGACGGCCAGCGTCCACAGCAGCGCGGCGGCGGTACCCAATAGATAAGCCTTGCTGCACACGCGCCAGCCGTATTCCGCGACGCGGGCCGTGTGCCGCTGCACGAAGCCCGCGAGACCTTCGGGCGCGGCCACCACGACCACGATAAAGAACAGCCCCAGATAAAACAGCCACGCCCGCGTGACGCTCGCCACCGCGACGCTGAAAAAGGTCAGGACGACAGCGCCCGCCACCGGTCCGAAAAATGCCGCCGTGCCGCCGATCACCGTTGCGATCAGCACCGCGCCCGAGCGCATCATGCCGACGCTTTCGGTCGACACCAGTTCGACGTTGATCAACCCCAAGGTCCCCGCCATGCCGGCAAAAAACGCCGACGCCACCACCACGCCATAGCGGATGCGGCGCGGATAACAGCCGATCGCCGCGGCGCGCGCCGGGTTGTCGCGCACGGCGTTGGCGAGGCGCATGAAAGGCGTGCGCGACAGTGCAAACATTGCAGCGGTCGCCAGCACGCACCACAGCGCGATCAGCGCATAGGCCTGCGATGCCGGGCCGAAGCTCCAGCTGCCGAGCAACGGCCCGCTCGCGCGATCGATCGGCACGCCGGCCACGCCGCCGAACCAGTCGGGCAAGGTCCACGCGGCCGCCGCGACGAGTTCGCCGATGCCGAGCGTAATCATCGCGAACGCGGTGCCGGCGCGCCGCGTCGACACGAAACCGAGCAGCGCTCCGCACAGCGCGCCGCCGATGCCGCCTATCAACGGCAACAGCACCAGCGGCACGCCGATGCCGTTGAACACCTGCGCGGCAATCAACGCGCCCAATCCGGCATAGGCGGCATGCCCGAACGACAGCAGTCCCGTTTCGCCGAGCAGCAAGTTGTACGACAGCGCGAAGACGATCATCGTCGCGGTCTGCGCGAGATAGGCGAGCAGCCAGCTTTGCGGCCATATGCATGGCGGCACCGCGAGGAACGCGCCGAGCGCGAGCCACGGCGCGAACAGGCGCCACCTCGAACGCGGCCGGGCCACGGGCGATTCAGCCGGATCATGCAGTTCAGGCGGTTCGTGTAGTTCACGCATGGTCGTCACGCCGGCCGAAGAGTCCGCGCGGGCGCAGCGCCAGCATCGCGATGAGCAGCAGATAGGGAATCAGCGGCGCGAGTTGCGCGAGCGTCAGCGCGTCCCATTCGGACGGCAGCGATTCCCCGAACACGGACATGACGTCGCCCAGCGAGACGTCGCTCGCCACCGCGAGGGTCTGCACGCAGCCGACCATCAACGAGGCCGCCAGCGCCCCGCTCAACGAGCCGAGCCCGCCGATCACGACCACCACGAAGACGATCGACCCGACCGACTCCGCCATCGCCGGTTCGATCACGAAGAGCGGCGCGCCGATCACGCCGGCCAAGGCGGCGAGCGCCGTGCCCGCCGCGAACACGCCGGTGAATACGCGCGGCACGTTGTGACCGAGCGCTTCGACGGCGCTCGCGTGCGTGAGCGCCGCGCGCACGATCAAACCGGCTTTCGACACGCGCAGCACCGCGTACAGCACCGCGAGCATCGCCAGCGACACCGCCATCATGAACGCCCGATAGCGCGCGAAGGCCGCGCCGTAGACGGTGAACAACGGACCTTCGAGCGCGGCCGGGACCGTCGCGCTCAGGGCGCTCAAGCCCCAGCCGAGCTTGACCGCTTCGCCGAGCAGATAGGCCGCGCCGAAGGTGAGCAGCAACTCGGCAAGATGACCGTGCGGACGCACGCGGCGCAGCAGCCCGCGCTCCAGCGCCGCGCCGATCGTCCCGACGATCAGCGGCGCGATCACCAGCGCCGCCCAGAATCCCGCATGCGCCGCCACCGAAAACCCGACGTACGCCCCGAGCATATAGAAGCTCGCGTGCGCGAAGTTCAGCACGCCGAGCATGCTGAAAATCAGCGTCAGGCCCGCCGACAGCATGAACAGAAGCAGCCCGTAACTGACGCCGTTCAGCAGATTGATGACGAACGACTGCACGCGCCTATTCCGCTTGCGCCGCGACCGTCAGCGGTTCGAGCGCGGCGCGCAATGGCGCCGGCAGCGTCACCGGACGACGCGTCACGCGATCCACGTAGACGTGCACGAAATGACCTTGTGCGGCGGGCTGATGGTCGTCTTCCCTGAAAAGCCCCACTTCGTAACGCACGCTCGAGGTGCCGAGCCGCGCCACCCGCAAGCCCGCGTCGACCCGGTCGGGAAACACCAGCGGCGCGAAGTAGTTGCAATGCGTCTCGACCACCAGGCCGATCGTCGCGCCGTGCTCGAAGTCGAGCACGCCCGCGCGGATCAGATACTCGTTCACCACCGTATCGAAGTAGCTGTAGTAGACGACGTTGTTCACGTGGCCGTAGACGTCGTTGTCCATCCAGCGCGTCGTGATCGGCAGAAAGTGCGGGTACGCCGCGCGCGCGGCCGGTGCGGGTTTATTCATCGTGACGGTTCTTGGTCGCTGTGTTGGTCGCTGTGTTGGTCGCTGTGTTGGGCGTTATCTCATCGGCGGTTGTTCTGCCTGGCCGGTTCAAAGCGACTCGGTCAGCATGCGGCGGTAGTCGTCTGCGGTCGCTTCGCGCGGATTCGTGCGGTGGCAGTGATCGGCAAGCGCGCCCTTGATGACCTTGTCGAACATGCTTTCGTCGACGCCCATCTGCTTCAGGCCGGTCGGCAAACCGAGCCGTGCGGTCATGTCGAACAGCGCCTGCGCGAGATCCGCGTTCTCCGGCAAACCCATCACGCGACGCATCCGTGCATAGCGCCTATCGGCGACCACGGTGTCAGCGGTTTCGTTGAAACGCAGCACCGCCGGCAGCACGACGGCGTTCAGCGTGCCGTGATGCAGCGACGTGCGCCCGTTCACCTCCAGGCCGCCCAGCGGATGCGACAGCGAATGCACGCAGCCGAGGCCTTTCTGAAACGCCATTGCGCCTTGCATCGATGCGCTCATCATGTTCAGGCGTGCTGCGCGATCTCTACCGTCCGCCGTCGCGCGTTCGATGTTGGCCCACGCGCGCTCGAGGCCATCCAGCGCGATGCCGTCGGCGGGCGGATTGAAGGCCGGCGCGAGGAAGGTTTCGATGCAGTGCGCGACCGCGTCCATGCCGGTCGCGGCAGTCAAACCGGGCGGCAAGCCAAGGGTGAGCGCCGGGTCGCACAACGCCGATTTCGGCAGCAGATGCCACGAGTGAAAACCGAGCTTGCGGCCATCGTTCAGAATCACGATCGCGCCGCGCGCGACTTCGCTGCCGGTGCCCGCGGTGGTAGGCACGGCGATCAGCGGCGCAGCGGCGGCGGTGATTTTCGGGCTGCCGCCTTCGATGGTCGCGTACTGGGTCAGCGCGCCTGGATGCGTGGCCGCGATCGCCACACCTTTGGCCAGATCGATCGACGATCCGCCGCCCACTGCGATCAGCCCGTCGCAGCCTTCGTCGCGATACCGCCCGGCGGCGGCCAGCACCATCGCTTCCGTCGGATTCGACGGCGTGTCGTCGAATACCGGCACGTCGCCGAACTTCAACACGTCGAGCGCGCGCTGCACGATGCCGGCTGCGGCCACGCCCTTGTCGGTAATCAGAAGCGGCCGCTTGATACCGATCCGCGCGCACTCCGACGCCAGTTGCGACAGCGCGTCGTAGCCAAGATGGATATGGGTCAGATAGTAGATATAGGCCATGCCGACCTCCCTCCTTTATTTCGGGCCCGCCTATTGTCCGGGCTTCTCCACGAACTCGAACGGCAGGTCGCGCCGGCGCATCCATTCGCCGAGCGCCTGACCGGTGCCCGCGCGCCACGGCCGCAGCCTGGCGGGTTCGACTAACCGGTATTCGAGCAATTCCGGCGACAGCGCGATCGTCCCGTAAGCCTTCACGTGATACGCGATGATCAGCTCGTTCTTGCGGATGAATTCGTACACGCCGACCAGCTCGACTGTCTCGGCGCGCAGCGAGGTTTCTTCGAGCACTTCGCGGGCGATGCCCTCTTCCGGCGTCTCGCCGTTCTCCAGAAAGCCGGTGATCAGCGCGAACGTGCCTTCCGGCCACGCGGCGTTGCGCGCGAGCAGAATCTTGCCCTCGTACTCGACGATCGCGGCCACCACCGGCAGCGGATTGTTCCAGTGGACGTAGCCGCATTCCGGATCGGGACAGGCCTGGCGCACGCGGCCGCCTTCGTGCTCGGCGTCGACGCGCTCGGCCAGCGGTGTGGCGCAGCGCGGACAGAATTGGTATTGAGTCATGGCGAGAGGGAGGTGTCTTATGTCTTGTGTCTGATTATGTCTTGCGTGCCGCGCGGTATGGCGAGCGCGGTTTCAGGCCGCGCACAGTTCGCGCACTTCGACGGCAAAACGCTCGACGGTTTCCGCTTGCGTGTCCCATGCGCACATCAAGCGGCAACCGCCCGCGCCGATGAATTCATAGAACTTCCAGCCCCGCGCGCGCATCGCCTTGGCAGCCTGCGCCGGCAACTGCGCAAACACCGCATTCGATTCGCTGGGAAACATGATGCTCAGCCCGGGAATTTCCTGCAACCGCGATTGCAGCAATTGCGCCATTGCATTCGCGTGGCGCGCGTTGCGCAGCCATACGTCGTTGTCGAGCAGGCCGCGCCAGGGCGCCGGGATGAACCGCATCTTCGAGGCCAGTTGGCCGGCCGCGTCGTCGCCATAGGCCGGTTCGTGGCCGCTATGGTTGGCGGCGATCAGCGCGGCGAGCGCCTCGGGACAGATGCCGGCGTAGTTGTCGGACGCGAAATGTTGCATGGTTGGCGGCGCGCCCGGCGACAGGCGCTGAGATGGCGGGAAAGCGGTCATTTTAGTGCGCCAATGGGTTATTTGTTTTCGATTGATCAGATTTGGCGGGCGCCGCCTCGACACGCGCATGTTTCGCCGAAGCACGGCCAGAGGAACTTGCGGTGCGCGCCGTTGCGGACCCGGTTGACGCGAAGATTTGAAGGACGGCCGGCTCAACGCTTGCTTCTTTTCGCGGACGCGCGCGTTTCACTGAAGCGCGAGCCGACGAATCGACGAGTCGACGTGGGCGTACTGGCGGAACGGGTTTAGCGCAGGAAATTTTGCAGAGCGGCTGAGAGAGGGTGCCCCGAATACGTGCCTCGCATCGCTGTTTGGCGTGCCGTCGTTTGGCTCGACGTCGTTTGGCTCGTCGCTGTGTGGCACGTCGCTGTTTGGCGTGCAGTCAGGAGCAGCCGCAATCGGGCATGCGGCCACGGCCGCGCGGCATGCGCGCCACGATGATCAGGCCGGCCGCGCCCAGCAGCAACGCGCCCGCCGCCAGCCACAACGCCGGCGAAAACGATCCGCTGTGTTCGGCGATCGGCGCCGCTACCAGCGGGCCGACGATCTGACCGATGCCGTACGCCGCGGTCGCATAGCCCATCAGACCGGCCGCATCGTCGCCGCGCAAACGGCGCGCCTCGCGCATCGCGAACAGGGTGATCGCGGTGAACGGCAGACCGATCAGCATGCTGCCGAGCGAGAAGCCGCCCGCTGTCGGCCAGACGATGCCGAGCGCGATGCCGCAGGCTTGCAGCACGTAGCATCCCGCGAGCAGCGTGCGGTTGTCCCAATGCACCGGCAGCCGCGCCGCCAGCAATGCGCCGGCGATCAGCGCCGCGCCGAACATCGGCCAGAACAGATCGGGCCATGCCGAGCCCGGCAGCGCGTGGCGTGCGATCACCGGCAGGAAGGTCGCGGTAATGATGTAGCCGAAGCCGGGCACGCCGTAGAGCAGGACCAGCCAGAAGGCGTCGGCGCGGCGTGCGGTGCGGCTCGGGGCATGCTGGCGCGCATGGGCGCTGGCGGTTGATCCGGCCGGACCGGGGCCGGTGCTTCTCGCAGTGGACCCGTGCGCAGCGCCGAATATCGGCCACACCACGATCGACAGCACGGCCGCGATGAGCCCGAAGCCGATCCAACCCGCCGTCGCGCCATAGCCGCCCGCAACGCTGACCAGCAATCCCGTGCCGACGATCCCGACGCCGGGGCCCGTGTAAATCACCCCGCCCCACCCGTGCGCACCGAGTTCGGCCAGCCGCCGCAGGCCCCACTGCGATGCGAATACGAAGGTCCAGGCACTGACCGCACCGGCGACGAAGCGCACGACGGCCCAAATCCAGAACTGACTCGTGACCCCCATCGCCAGTGTCAGCAAGACCGTGACGACGAGGCCGGCGCGGACCATCCGCGCCGGCTCGACCCGCAGCGCCGCGCACATGACAGCGCCGATGAAATAGCCCGCGTAATTGAACGATGCGAGCCAGCCGCCGTGCTGGATGTCGATTTGCGGCTGTCCGAAGACGCTGCCGTGAAGCATCAGCGGCAACAGCGGCGTGAACGCGAAGCGTCCGATGCCAAGCGCCACCGCCAGCGTGACCATGCAGGCAAGCGCCGCGCGGCGGGCAGCGTGACGTTCGGCGGATGTTTCTTGCACGTTCGAGGCGAGATCGTTCATGGGCGGAAGATGTAAGCGGCGCCGGCGGTCGCCTGCGCATTGATCCATATTAGCTTGACCTTTCGATCACGAAAAATGAATAATTTGGATGCAACCTATCGCCTGGAGAGAATCATGGATCTGGCCGCCTTGACCATTTTCCGCGCAGTCGTGCGGGAAAACGGCGTGACGCGCGCCGCTGCCAAGCTCAATCGCGTGCAATCGAACGTGACGACGCGCATCAAGCAGCTTGAAGAACAACTGGGCACCGATCTGTTCATCCGCGACGGCCGGCGCCTCGTTTTGACGCCGGCTGGCGAGACGCTATTGCCCTACGCGGAGCGGCTGCTCGCGCTCGCCGACGAAGCGCGCCATGCCGTGCGCGAGGATCGTCCGAGTGGTCGATTGCGGCTGGGTACGATGGAGAGCGTGGCGGCAACGCGCCTGCCTGGACTGCTCGCGCAATATCACCAGAATTGGCCCGACGTCGCGCTCGAACTCGAAACCGGCACCACGGGCAAGCTGATCGAGCGGGTACGTGAATTCGAAGTGGACGCCGCCCTGGTGGCGACGCCGCCGGACCCTGCCGTGCTTGGCGAGTTGTTCGAAACGGTACCGGTGTTCCGCGAAGAACTGGTGATGCTGACGCCGCGGGGGCATCGGCCGATTCGCGAAGTGCGGGATATTGCTTTATCGACGTTGATCGCGTTTGAACGCGGCTGTGCTTATCGGGCTTATATCGAGAAGTGGTATCTAGAGCATGGGGTGAGGCCGGCTCGAGTGCTGGAGCTTGGCTCTTATCATGCGATTCTGGCTTGCGTCGCCGCTGGGGCCGGGGTGGCTGTGGCGCCGCGCTCGGTGCTGGATCTGCAAGCCGATACCAGCAATGTGGCCGTGCATGCGCTTGCTGATATTGGGGTGATCGATACGCTGCTCGTCTGGCGACGGGGGCATTTTTCTTCTGCTTTGAATGCACTGAAGCAGACGCTTATGGCGCATGAAGATGCGGCTGGGGCACCTGCGGTGGCGGCTCGTTCCTGATTTGTCTTTCTTGCGCAGCAGTTTTTACGAATGAGCGCCGCCAGGGCAAAAAACCACTGCTGCGCGAGCGAATTGCAACGACAACAACCACATCCGCCAGCCCGCGCAGCAGAACACCTGCGGCCTTAAAGCTGCCCTTCGACCCAACTCCGCACACCGGCAAGCGCCGCAGGCAAATTCGCCGGCTCGGTACCACCGGCCTGTGCCATATCGGGGCGTCCACCACCCTTCCCACCAACTTGCTGCGCTACGAAATTGACCAGCTCGCCGGCCTTGACCTTCTTGCTGGCATCCGCCGTCACGCCGGCAATCAGACTAACCTTGCCGCCCTCGACCGAAGCCAGCACGATCGCCGCGCTCTTCAACCTGTCCTTCAGCTTGTCGACCGTTTCACGCAGCGTCTTCACGTCCGCGCCCTCGAGCGTGGCAGCCAACACATGCACGCCGGCCACTTCGATCGCCTGTCCGGCAAGCTCATCACCCTGGCTCGCCGCGAGCTTCGACTTCAACGCGCCAAGCTCTTTCTCCAGCGACTTCACCTGATCCTGCACCTGCACGATCCGCTGCGCCAGCTCCGACGGCGGCGCCTTCAAAACAGCCGCCGCCGCATTGATCCGCGCATCGAGGTCCTGCACGAAACGCACCGCGTTGTCGCCAGTAATCGCCTCCACGCGACGAATGCCGGCAGCAACGCCGCCTTCCATCACGATCTTGAACAGGCCGATGTCGCCCGTGCGGTGCACGTGCGTACCGCCGCACAACTCACGCGAGAAACCGAGGTCGAGCACGCGCACTTCGTCGCCGTACTTTTCGCCGAACAGCGCCATCGCGCCGCCCTTCACCGCTTCGTCGAACGGCATGACCCGCACGATGCCCGGCGCGTTCGCCAGCACTTCGGCGTTGACGATCTGTTCGACGCGACGGATCTGCTCGTCGGTCATCGGCGCGTTGTGCGCGAAGTCGAAACGGGTCTTGTCCGGATCGACGAGCGAGCCCTTCTGCTGCACGTGCGAGCCGAGCACTTCGCGCAGCGCCTTGTGCATCAAATGGGTAGCCGAGTGATTGCGGGCCGTGCGCGCGCGGCGCACCGCGTCGATTTCCGCCTTCACGACGTCGCCGACCTTAAGCGTGCCCTGCTCCAGCGTGCCGTGATGGCCGACCACGTCAGCCTGCACCTTCAGCGTGTCGGTAACCGCAAAGCGCACGCTCGCGTTAGCCAGCACGCCCTGGTCGCCGACCTGGCCGCCCGACTCCGCATAGAACGGCGTGTGGTCGAGCACGACGACGGCCTGCTGGCCGTGGGCCACCTGCTTCACCGAGGCGCCGTCCACATACAGCGCGATCACCCTGGCATCGTCGAAGACGATTTCTTCGTAGCCGTGGAACGTGGTCTTCGCGCCCGAGTACTCGAGGCCCTGCGCCATCTTGAACTTGCCGGCCGCACGAGCCTGTTCGCGCTGACGCGCCATGGCTTCGTCGAAGGCGGCTTCGTCGACCGTCACTTCGCGCTCGCGGCACACGTCCGCCGTCAGATCGAGCGGGAAACCGTAGGTGTCGTGCAGCTTGAATGCGAGTTCGCCGTCGAGCGTCTTGCCGCCCTTGGCCTCGAGATCGGCCAGCGCGCTTTCGAGGATCGACATGCCGTGCTCGATGGTTTCGAAGAAGCGCTCCTCTTCCTGACGCAGCACGTCGGTCACGCGTTGTTCGGCATCCTTCAGTTCCGGATAGGCGCCGCCCATTTGCGCGACGAGGTCCGCGACCATGCGATGGAAGAACGACCCCTTCTTGCCCAGTTTGTAGCCGTGGCGAATCGCGCGGCGCACGATCCGGCGCAGCACGTAGCCGCGGCCTTCGTTGCCCGGAATCACGCCGTCGACGATCAGGAACGAGCAGGCGCGGATGTGATCGGCGATTACCTTCAGTGAGTTGTTCGTCAGATCGGCCACGCCGGTTTCGCGGCCGGCCGCCTTGATGAGCGCCTGGAACAGGTCGATCTCATAGTTGCTGTGCACGTGCTGAAGGACCGCTGCAATCCGCTCCAGACCCATGCCGGTGTCCACGCACTGCTTGGGCAGCGGCGTCATGTTGCCCTGCGCGTCGCGGTTGAACTGCATGAACACGAGATTCCAGATCTCGATGTAACGGTCGCCGTCTTCTTCAGGCGATCCCGGCGGGCCGCCCCACACGTCCGGGCCGTGGTCGTAGAAGATTTCCGAACACGGCCCGCACGGACCGGTGTCGGCCATCTGCCAGAAGTTGTCCGATGCGTAGCGCGCGCCCTTGTTGTCGCCGATGCGGATGATCCGCTCGACCGGCACGCCCACTTCTTTCGCCCAGATGTCGTGCGCTTCGTCGTCTTCCTGATAGACGGTCACCCACAGCTTGTCATTCGGCAGCTTGTAGACCCCGGTCAGCAGCTCCCACGCGTAGTGGATCGCGTCGCGCTTGAAATAGTCGCCGAACGAGAAGTTGCCCAGCATTTCGAAGAACGTGTGGTGACGCGCGGTGTAGCCGACGTTTTCCAGATCGTTGTGCTTGCCGCCGGCGCGCACGCTGCGCTGCGCGGTCGTGGCGCGCGAGTACGGACGCGATTCCGCGCCGAGGAACACATCTTTGAACTGCACCATTCCCGAATTGGTGAAGAGCAGTGTCGGGTCGTTGCCGGGCACAAGGCTCGACGAGCGAACGATCGTATGGCCCTTCGATTCGAAGAACTTGAGGAATTTCTCGCGGATTTCGGCGGCTTTCATAGCGTGCGGGGGACGGTCCTGGCTGTTACCGGCTGCATCGTGGGATGCGCCAACTGATTGTTTCTTAAACGACTGATTATACGGGATCGGCGCCGGTGCGCGGCGGCGCGCGCCGCACCGTTGGCCGTTCGGCCAGGTTTCGCCGGGTAGCGTGAGACACGGCGGCGCACGTCACGCGTCTTATGCCGTCCGGCTGACTGCGCCGCCGCGCGGGAATCGCTTAAGATTGCCCCCATCCGCGGCGCCATGCGCGCCTCTTGGGCTACATAGGAGACATCGAAGAATATGGGCGCTCTCAGTCATATCCGCGTGCTGGATCTCACACGCGTGCTCGCCGGGCCCTGGTGCTCGCAAACGCTTGCCGATTTCGGCGCTGACGTCATCAAGATCGAACGCCCCGAGGTCGGCGACGACACCCGTCACTGGGGGCCGCCGTACCTGAAAACGCCACAAGGCGCCGATACGCGCGAGGCCGCCTACTATCTCGCGGCCAACCGCAACAAGCGCTCGGTCACCGTGGATATCGCATCGGCCGAAGGCCAGCGGATCGTCCGCGAACTGGCCGCGCAAAGCGACGTCGTGCTGGAGAACTACAAGGTCGGCCAGTTGAAGAAGTACGGGCTCGATTACGCGTCGCTGAAAGAAGTGAAGCCCGATCTGATCTACTGCTCGGTAACCGGCTTCGGGCAGACCGGGCCGTATGCGCAGCGGGCGGGCTACGACTTCATCGTGCAAGGCATCGGCGGCTTCATGAGCATTACCGGCGAGCGCGACGGCCAGCCGGGCGGCGGCCCGCAGAAAGCGGGCGTCGCAATCGCCGACCTGATGACCGGCATGTATTCGACCATCGCCGTGCTGACCGCGCTCACGCATCGCGACCGCACGGGCGAAGGCCAGTACATCGACATGGCGCTGCTCGACGTGCAGGTGGCGATGCTCGCCAACATGAATTCAAACTACCTGGCGAGCGGTCAGCCGCCGGTGCGCTGGGGCAATGCGCATCCGAACATCGTGCCCTACCAGACCTTCCAGACCAGCGACGGCTGGATCATCGTCGCGGTCGGCAATGACGGTCAGTTCCGCAAATTCGTCGAAGCGGGCGGCCGTCCGGAATTGGCCGACGACGAACGCTTCTCCGCCAACCCGGCGCGTGTGCGCCACCGCGACATTCTCGTGCCGATCCTCGCCGACATGGTCCGTCTGCAGGGCAAGCAGCAATGGATCGCCGCGCTGGAAGCCGCCGGCGTGCCGTGCGGGCCGATCAACGATCTCGCCGAAGTGTTCGAGAACGAGCAGGTGGTGGCGCGCGGAATGCAGGTCGACCTGCCGCATCCGTCGGGCGGCACGGTCAAGCTGGTGCGCAATCCGATCAATATGAGCGGCACGCCGCCCGAGGCGCTTGCTCATCCGCCCACGCTCGGCGAGCACACCGACAGCGTCCTGCGCGACGTGCTCGGTTACGACGAGACGCGGATCGCGGCGTTGCGGGAGCAGTCGGTGATTTGAGCGTGGCCTGGGAGGCTCATGCGCGGAGGCCACGCGTGGGAAGTTCACGCCAAGGGAAGGCTCACGCCGGCTTGCCGAACGAAGCCAGCCAGCGCCGCCCTTCGTCCCAATCGCCGAGTCCGCTGTCGGCGTTGATATGGCCGCGCGGGCCGATGCCGATCCAGCGGCTACCCCACGCGTTCGCACAGGTCCGCGAGAACGGCACGCCGCCGTACGGATCGTCGCTGCTGGCCGCGACAATGCTCGCAAACGGCAAGCGCGTGAGCGGCACGGGTCCAAAACCGCTGGCGTCCTGCGGGAAATGCGCCTCAGCCGGATCGGGCACGGCCACCAGCAACGCCCCCGCCACCTTCGCAAGCTGGGCGGCGCTGGCGTACTGTGCCGCCCAGAAAACCGTGGTGAGGCAGCCGAGGCTATGCGCGGCGAACACCACCTGGGTGTCGGCGGCGGCCACTTCGGCGTCGAGCGTCCGGCACCATGCATCGCGCCCGGGACGATCCCAATCAGGCATCCGCAAGCGCACGAACGCCGGGTCGAGCGCCTCCCAGCGCGTCTGCCAATGGCCTTCGCCGGAGTTCTGGTAGCCAGGCAGCACGAGTACTCGTGGTTTTTGCGTGCTCATCGCGTTTTCTTTTTCCATCGCTGTTCGTTTTTCGGTCGGCTCGAGCGGTTCAATGAATCACCCGACCCACGCCCACGCCGCGCGGGTCGGCGGCCGGTTCCGGATGCGTGCCGTCGACGCGAATCAGTTGCACGTCGCCGTTGAACTGCTGTCCCTGCAACGTATAGCCCCTGGCTTGCAGCTGCTCGGCCAACTCGCCCGTGATAGGCTGGTACGGCTCCCAGTAGATCGTCTTCTGCGGCAGCAACTGGTGATGAAAACGCATCGCGGCCAGTGCGTCGGCGGGTGCCATATTGAAGTCATACAGGTTCGTGATCACCTGAAAGATCGAGGTGAAAATGCGCGAACCGCCCGGCGTGCCGATCACGAGCGAGACCTTGTCGTCCTTCAACAGAATGGTCGGCGCCATCGACGACAGCGGCCGGCGTCCCGGCGCCACCGTGTTGACTTCGTTGCCGGTCACGCCGGACTGATTCGGCTCGCCCGGTTTGGTGACGAAATCGTCCATTTCGTCGTTCAGCAGGAAGCCGCCGCCGTCCACCACCACGCCCGCGCCGAACGGCCCGTTCAGCGTGTAGGTGTTGGACACGGCGTTGCCCCACCTGTCGACCACCGAGAAATGCGTGGTTTGCGCTTTTTCCGGCATCGCGTCGCCAAGGCCCGGCTTGACCGGCGTCGCGCCTGGCACTTCGTCGGGTTTGACCTCGTCGGCGCGTTGCGCGAGGTAGGCGTCGTCGATCAGTTTGCCGACCGGCACCTTGTACGAATCCGGGTCGCCCATGTACTGCTGGCGATCGGCGAACACGCGGTCTTCGATCTGCGCAATCAGATGGATATACGGCACCGAATTCAGCTCGAGGCCGTCGAAGGCCGGCTTCAGATCGGCCTTCATTTTCAGCATCTGGATCAGTCCGACGCCGCCCGAACTCGGCGGCGGCGCGGAGACGATCCGATAGCCGTTCCACTCGGCGGTGACCGGTTGGCGCCAGACCGCCTTGTATTGAATCAGGTCCTGTCTGGTCACGAGCCCGTGGCCGTACATCTGCCGGGCAATCAGATCGGCGGTGCGGCCCTCGTAGAATTCACGCCCGCCGTCGCTCGCGATGCGCGAAAGGGTTTGCGCGAGTTCAGGCTGACGGAACGTGGCGCCCGCCTTCAGATTCGAGAAGTAGACATCGAAATTGGTCTTGCCGGCGAAGCTCTTCGCGGCGTCGTCGTGGCGTTTCTGCAGCCACGGCTCCACCTGGAAACCATCGGTGGCGTAACGGATCGCGGGCGCCAGCACCTGTTTCCACTTCAGCTTGCCGAAGCGCTGCTGCGCCTGCCACATGCCGTCGACCGTGCCCGGCACGCCCACGGCGCGATGGCCGACGAGGCTCATGCCCGGCACGAGGCTGCCTTTGTCGTCGAGGTACATGTCGCGGGTCGCCTGTTGCGGCGCGCGTTCGCGGTAATCGAGAAAGTACGGCTTGCCGTCCATGAAGACCGTCATGAAACCGCCCCCGCCGATGTTGCCTGCGTCCGGATAAGTCACGGCCAGCGTGAAGGCGATCGCCACCGCGGCGTCCACCGCGTTGCCGCCGGCCGCGAAGATCTGTTGCGCGGTGTCGGCGCTGTAGCGATCCGGCACGGCCACCGCCGATGCGTCGAGCACCGCCTTGGGCGTGGCGGTTTTCGCCAGCGCGGGTGCCGGAGCGACGAAACTGCCGCTCAATGCGGCGAACACGGCCGCTGCCGTCAGCACGCGAACGAGGGAAAAAGAGGCGAAAGGCGCGCGAGGCGCGTCGTGCGTCAGGACGGACATCCGAGAAACTCCGGGAACCAAGGGCGTCATGTTGCACGAACGGCAAGCGTTCGTGCAAGGCGACGAAGGACGGCGCGGCCTGTGAGGGCGGCTACCACGTGCACGGGACGGGACGACACGGCACGGGCGCAGGCCGCGTCGCCCCGCACAGGTCGCGCGTCGCGCGGGCAGAACCGCGCCGCCCGCATCCTAAGTCGGCGGCGTCCGCGTCAAAAAACGTTTTACCTCCTGTTACAGCGCCGCTGCGGACCCCAAATTCCCGTCGAAACCTCCCGAACGTTGGCGGCACGCCGCACTCGCCTGCCGCGGCGGGGCTCGTCAGGTAGAATTGACAGATTAGTGAGCGCATTGCGCGCCCGCGACAGACCTTGACCTTCTCGCATGAATACCGAACGCAACGACGCGCCAGCGGCATCCAATTTCATCCGCAACATCATTGACGAAGACAACCGCACCGGCAAGTGGGGTCAGCGCGTCGAGACGCGCTTTCCGCCTGAGCCGAACGGCTATCTGCATATCGGTCACGCGAAGAGCATCTGCCTGAATTTCGGTGTGGCGCGCAGCTACGGCGGCGTGTGCCATTTGCGTTTCGACGACACGAATCCGGAAAAGGAAAGCGTCGAATACGTCGAGTCGATCATCGATTCCGTGCGCTGGCTCGGTTTCGAGTGGGAAAAAGACGGCAAGGAACAGCTCTACTTCGCCAGCGACTACTACGACAAACTGTACGAATTCGCCGAACTGCTGATCGAGCGCGGCAAGGCGTACGTGGATAGCCAGTCGGCCGAGGAAATGCGCGCGAACCGCGGCTCGGCGACCGAAGTCGGCACGCCGTCGCGCTTTCGCGATCGCTCCGTGCAGGAAAACCTCGACCTGTTCCGCAGCATGAAAGCCGGCGAGTTCAAGGAAGGCGAACACGTGCTGCGCGCGAAGATCGACATGTCGTCGCCGAACTTCAACATGCGCGATCCGGTCATCTACCGGATCCGCTTCGCGCATCACTACCGCACCGGCGACACATGGTGCGTGTACCCGATGTACGACTACACGCACTGCATCTCGGACGCGCTGGAAAACATCACGCATTCGCTGTGCACGCTCGAATTCGAAGACCATCGTCCGCTGTACGACTGGATCCTGAACGAGCTCGCCGAAGCCGGCATTTTCACGCGCCCGCTGCCGCAACAAATCGAGTTTTCGCGCCTGAACCTGACCTATGCGATCACCAGCAAGCGAAAGCTGCTGCAACTGGTGACCGAAGGCCACGTCGACGGTTGGGACGACCCGCGTATGCCGACCATCGTCGGCCTGCGCCGGCGCGGTTTCACGCCTGAGGGCATCCAGCTGTTCTGTGAGCGCATCGGCGTCACCAAGGTCGATTCGTGGATCGACATGAGCGTGTTCGAAGGCGCGCTGCGCGACGACCTGGATGAGAAGGCGCCGCGCACGGCGGCCGTGCTCGATCCGCTCAAGCTGATCATCGACAACTTCCCCGAAGGCGTCACCGAGCCGTGCAGCGCACCGGTGCATCCGCATCATCCGGAACTGGGCGTACGCGAGTTCCCGATCTCGCGCGAGCTGTGGATCGAGCGCGAGGACTACAACGAAACGCCGCCGAAGGGCTACTTCCGCCTGTTCCCGGGCAACAAGGTGCGCTTGCGCTACGGCTACGTGATCGAATGCACGGGCGCCGACAAGGACGAAAACGGCAACATCGTCGCGGTCCACTGCAACTATTTCCCGGACAGCAAATCGGGCACCGAAGGCGCGAACAGCTACAAGGTCAAGGGCAATATTCACTGGGTCAGCGCCGCGGGCGCGTGTCCGGCGGAAGTGCGCATTTACGACCGGCTGTTCAAGGAGCCGCAACCGGACGCGGGCGGACGCGACTTCCTCGAAGCGCTGAATCCGGATTCGAAGCGCGTGGTCAACGCCTACCTGGAACCGGGCGCGCGTCACGCGCTGCCGGAACAGCGCTATCAGTTCGAGCGCCACGGCTACTTTGTCGCCGACCGCGTCGATTCGCAACCGGGTAAGCCCGTATTCAATCGCATCGTCAGCCTGCGCGACAGTTGGGGCAAGCCGGCGTAAGCTGGAGCGGCTTCTCGCTCGAAGATCCAGAGTCGAACACGGCGTGCATCTTGCGAGCGAGGTGCACGCCGTTTCGTAGCGTCACGTTCCATCGACAGAGACAGCGCGGCATACGTGCAAGCGCAGTCCGGGAGGTCCGATGAAAGTTGCAGCCCGCCGCAGGGCGAGCGCATGGGGCACACGCCACGCGCGTACCGTTCCCGCCGCACATTTCGCATGCATGGCACGTGGAGCACATGGCGTCCTCGTCGCGCTGCTCATGTGCAGCGCGGCCTCGTTCTCATGCACGGCGCACGCGGAAGAGCTGACCGGCACGCTGAAGAAAATCCACGACGACGGCGTGGTCGTGCTCGGCGTGCGCGAAGCGTCGATCCCCTTCTCGTACTTCGACGGCAAGCACACGGTCGGCTACTCGCAGACCATCGCGCTGCAGATCGTCGATGAAATCAGGAAAACGCTCGGCATGCCGCAGCTGAAGGTGCACGAAATCACAGTGACCTCGTCGAACCGCACGTCGATGCTGCTGAACAGTCAGATCGATCTGGAGTGCGGCTCGACCACGCACACAGTCGAGCGCGAAAATGTGGCCGCTTTCTCGAACAGCTTCTTCCAGTACGCGGTGCGCATGATCGCGCGCAAGAGCAGCGGCATCACGGATTTTCAGGATCTGGCCGGCAAGATGGTCGTGACGACCGCGGGCACCTCCGACGAACGCCTGCTGCGCCGCCTGAACACCGACAAACATTTGAACATGCGCATCACCAGCGCACGCGATCATCAGGAAGCCTTCGCAGCAGTCAAGGACGACCGGGCGGTGGCCTTCGTGATGGACGAGCCGATCGTCTACGGTTTCAAATCGACCGACCCGCGCCCCGAGGACTTCGTGGTGACCGGCACGCCGCTCGGCTACGAAGTCTATGCCTGCATGTTCCGCAAGGGCGACGAGCCGTTCCGCAATCTTGTCAACGGGGTGATCGCACGCGGCCAGACATCCGGCGAAGCGGAACGTCTGTACAAGCTATGGTTCACGCAGCCGATTCCGCCGCACGGCATCAATCTGAATTTTCCGCTGTCGGATCAGAACCGCTCGCTGTTCGCGCATCCAAACGACCACGCGCTCGACTGAGGCGCCGGCACGCCGAGGCGTCGAGGCGTCGAGGCGTCAGGCCGCCCGCGCGGCTGCTCGCGGCTGCTCGCGGCTGCTATTACAGCGAGCGATGCAGTTCCGCGAGTGAAAGCGTGGTCTGAAAGAGCCGCGTGAGACTGCGGCTCGCATACCGGTCGACTTCGTCCGGTGTGGTCCAGCGGTAGGCATCCATTTCGGGAATCAGCGTGCCGTCGGAGCGGCGCGGAAACAGCGACGTGCAAGTGCACGAAGACAGATCCAGTTCGCCGGCGACGGCGCGCGCGGCGAACAGATGCAGATCCTTGTCGCGCCGGTAAACGAACAGCCCGAGGTCTTTCAGGCGCTCGGCCGCAATCGCGATACCGGTCTCCTCGACCATCTCGCGCAGCGCGGTGACGTGCGGCGCCTCACCCTCTTCCCCGTGCCCCTTCGGAATATCCCAGTGCGAAGTTTCGGTGGCGTGTGCGAGCAGCACCCGCCCGTGCGGATCGAGCAGCACGATGCCGCACGACACCACCCGCGCGCTCATCGCCGCACCGCGCCGCCGGGCGGATGCGCGGCGTCGAACGACGCCGGCCGCAGCGCTGCGCGCTTCGTCATACCGTCCTGCACGCTCAGTGCTCTTTCTGCAACTGCCAGTTGCCGCTGCCCTGCTTGCAGAACTGCGGACGCAGAGTCATCGACTGCCCCTTCGCGTTCAGCACGACGCCCATGTCGCGGCAGGTGCGATCGCCGTCTTTCTCAGTGCTCGCTGCGGTGATCACCGCGTCCATCTTCACGCTATTACCGGTGCCTTCGTTGACCCAGTTCGCGCTTTCGCCGTCCTGCTTGCTGTTCAGCGCGGCGATCACGGCCGCCTTGATCGAGTCGACGTCGCGCTGTTTCATCCAGCTGACCGGGGTGTCGTTCAGAAAACCGAGGTTCGCCGCTTGTGCGCCAATTGCGCCACCCAGCAGCAGGCCGCCGACAGTCAGGTGGAAGAGAGCACGGGTTCGCATCGACATAAAGGGTTCTCCTCGAAGAGTGATTCAGGCGGTCACGAGCGCGCCAGCCGCCGCTCGTGATCTGGACCCAAAAGCATAGCATGGCGCTCGTGCCGGTCAGCCTGGCTCGCGGCCCAAGCCCCTCGGATTCACTCACTGCGCGGCCGGCTTGTATCCATCGGTCAGCGTATTCAAAAACGCCACCACGTCCTTGATCTCGGCCTCGTCGAGCGCCGGCTTGTCGCCCGGCTTGCGATCGAACGGCGGCTCCGTATTCAGATTGGCCCAGTAACGCTGCGGCAAATCGTCGAACTTCTGCACTTTCCCCTTCGAGACCGGATAGAACTTCTCCGGATTCGTATCCCGCTGGGCATAAAAACGCAGCACTTCGTCCAGCGAATGATAAATCCCGTTGTGGAAGAAGCTCTTCTTCAACGCGACGTTGCGCAGTGTCGGCGTGCGGAAGATGCCGCAAAATTCGGCGCGCCCCTTCAGATCGGCACGCTCCGGCCCGCAGGCGCCGAGGTCATAGAAATGCGGATCGCGGTTCACCGGCAGCACCCGGTTGCGCGGCACGCCGATCGCGATCAAACCGAAATCGCTGAACTGCGGCGGCGCGCCGTCCCTGCTCCGCTGACTGATATGGCAGCTCGCGCAATTGCCTTTCTTTTCGTCGTTGAAGACCTGCAGGCCGCGCAGTTCGGCCTGTGTCAGTTGCGCCTTGCCTGCCAGATACGCGTCGTATTTGCTGGTGTACGGATAGAAAAGTTCGGGCGTTTGCTCGAAGGTTTCCAGCGCTTGCAACACGGCTTTGAAGGTGGCGTCGTCGTTGTCGAAAATGTGCTCGCCGAATGCCGCGCGGAACGCGTCGGCGTACGGCGCGGCCTTCACGGCAGCCGTGACCTTCTGCGGCGAGCTGCCCATTTCGAACGACGACAATAGCGGAATCCGCGCCTGGTCCGAGCCGCGGTCGACCCGGCCATCCCACGTCAAGCCGCCGGTCGGCCCGGCATCGACGCTCTCGTCGCCTTCGTCATCCGACTCGTGATAATGCTCGGCGAACGCCGGCACCGATTGCAGGTACTTGAGCGTGGGCGCGGCGCGCATGCCGGAGCGGTGCATGTCGCTGCCACCGAGTTGCACAGACCGCGAATTGGCCGGCGAAAACGCGTGATCGGGGCGATGGCACGACGCGCACGCCAGTTTGCCCGAGCCGGATAGCGACGCGTCGAAGAACAGCTGCTTGCCGAGCGCCGTCATCTGGCGCACCGATTCGTAGACTTGCGCGCGGGTCTGGCCAGCGTCATGCGCGGCCGCTTGCACCATCGAGGCCGCTGCCGGCGCGGCCGCAAGCGCGGATACCGAGGCGAGCGGCGTGCTTGAGGCTACGCTTGAAGCCACCTTCGAGGCCGCATCCGTACCCGCCGCCCCGCCGGCCGTTGGCGCCCGTGAATCGCAGGCGGCCAATGCCGTAGTCATCGCCAACGTCACGCCAACCGGCCACACGAGCCGCCGCGCCGCCAGCCGAAGCGCCCTTCCACGAATCCCCGTCAGACCAAGCCGCATAAGAATGATGTGAATGCTTGCGATGTTGAAGAGCGCGAGCGTATTTCATCGACATGTCGTTTAAATGACATATAGCCGACTAAAGACCGCCGAACGAATGCATTCGTAATTAATTACATCTCTCTGTCAAATTCCCTTGCGAAACTTTCGCGGCCGCGACCCTCCGTGCAAGCAGGGCCGCGGCCGGTCCCCAACGCGAGAGAAAGAGAGAAAAACACGACATGAACAAGAAACTGATCTGCGCGACGCCCATCGCGATCGCAGCAGCGCTGAGCCTGTATGCATGCGGCGGCAGCGAAGTCACGCAGCCGGACATTACGTCGATCAAGACGGTCGTGGTGATCTACGCGGAAAACCGCAGCTTCGACAATCTGTACGGCAATTTCCCGGGCGCCAATGGCTTGCAGAACGTGACCGCGGCGAGCGCAACTCAGGTCGACCGGAACGGCGCGCCGCTCGCGACGCTGCCGCAGGTGTGGAACGGTCTGACGCAAACCGGCGTGACGCCGGTCGTGACGCAGGCAATGACCGCCAACCTGCCGAACAGCCCGTTCGCGATCGACGACCCGAATGGTTTCAACACGCCGATCACCGCCACGACGCGTGACCTGTACCACCGGTTTTACGAGAACCAGATGCAGATCGACGGCGGCAAGAACGACAAGTTCGCCGCATGGGCGGACTCCGGTGGCCTCGTGATGGGCCACTACACGCAGAACGCGGACAAGCTGCCGCTGTGGAAGATCGCCCAGCAATACACGCTGGCCGACAACTTCTTCATGGGCGCGTTCGGCGGCTCGTTCCTGAACCACCAGTGGCTGGTTTGCGCGTGCACGCCGACCTATCCGAACGCGGACAAGAGCCCGGCGGCGGGCTTGGTGTCGGCAGTGGAAGCCGACGGCGTGACGCTGAAAGTCGCGTCCAATTCGCCGGCATCGGCGCTGAGCGGCCCGCCGAAATATGTGCTCTCGGGCAACCTGACGCCTGACTTCTACGCGATCAACACGATGCAGCCGCCGTATCAGCCGAGCGGCAACAAACCGGCTTCGGGCGGCGACGCCACGCTGGCCGACCCGAGCGCCGCCACCACGTTGCCGGCGCAGACGCAACAGAACATCGGCGACCTGCTCAACAACGCGAACGTGTCGTGGGCATGGTACGGCGGCGCGTGGGGCGCGGCAGTCTCGGCGGTGCAAACCAGCACGTCGAATGTAATCTACGGCCCGAATCTGACGGCGCCGAACTTCCAGCCGCACCACCAGCCGCTCAACTACTTCGCCGATCTCGCACCGGGCACCTCGAACCGCGCGCAGCACCTGCTCGACGGCGGCCTCGGCGGCTCGGAGTTCATCAAGGCCATCGATGCCGGCACGCTGCCGCAAGTATCGTTCTACAAGCCGCAGGGCAACCTGAACGAGCACCCGGGTTACACCGACGTCGCGTCGGGCGACCAGCATATCGCCGACGTGATCTCGCATCTGCAGAAGAGTCCGCAGTGGAACAACATGCTGGTGGTCGTCACGTACGACGAAAACGGCGGCTTCTGGGATCACGTCGCGCCGCCGAAGGGCGATCGCTGGGGCCCGGGTACGCGGATTCCGGCGCTGATCATTTCGCCGTACGCGAAGAAGGGTTTCGTCGATCACACGCAGTACGACACGACGTCGATCCTGCGCTTCATCACGCACCGCTTCTCGCTGCCGACGCTGCCGGGCATCTCGGCTCGCGACGCCGCGCTGGTCAGCAACGGCGGCAAGCCGATGGGCGACCTGACGGCCGCGCTGAACGTCAAGCAATAATCGCCAGGCAACAGTCCGCCTGATGGCGCGGTTTTGACAGGGCAGCTTCGGCTGCCCTTTTTTGTTTTCGTCGTGGTGCGGAGTGCGTCGATTCCATCGACGCGCAGTCGGCAAGGTGAAGCCGTCGGCATGAAGCCGCTCGCGGGAACACGCACGCTCAGGAGAAGAAGGCTCTGAAGCGCCGCAAGCCGCGGCGCGAGCATTTGAAGTACGGCAGGAGGGACTCGAACCCCCCACCCTCGGCTTAGAAGGCCGATGCTCTATCCAGCTGAGCTACTGCCGTAATGAAGAGAGGCGATGCTAAACGTACAACGAGCATCACCCGCAATTGAGAACCCGCTCTCGGGCGTCGGAAACCTGTGCCCTACGCGATAGAGCGCGCCACAGGGTTCGTAGTTCGTGGTTTGAGCGATACCGAAATTGTATCTGACCGGGCCGGGACTTGAAATCTCGACCCTGTCCGGCAGCCATCGACACGCCGCCAAAGCAAACGGGCCCGGCAGGTTGAGCCGGGCCCGGATTATAACCGATCGATTCCCGCCCGCCAGCGTCGAATGGGTGCAGGCGGCAAATCGAACGCAATCAGACCGGCTGCGGATGCAACATGAACCAGCCGAAGAACACGATCCCCGCGATCACGCAGTACAGGCCGAACGAGGCCAGACGTCCGCGGCCTTCGAAATAGCGCATCAGGAAGCGCACGCTGAGATAAGCGGCGATCGCGGTCAGCACGCCGCCCAGCAGCGCATCGGCGAGTTGGCCCGGCGCATGGAACAGCTTCGGCAATTCGAGGACGCCGGCTGCGAAGATGATCGGCGTACCGAGCAAAAACGAAAACTCAGCAGCCTTCTCCGTCGTCAGGCCGGCCGCGTTGCCGGCGATCATCGTCAGACCGCTGCGCGAAAAGCCGGGGATCAGCGCGCCGACCTGCGCCAGCCCGACCAGAAACGCCTGGCGGAACGTCATCTTCTCCGGCGGCTGATGCGCGCGCGAGCGTTGCAGACGGTCGCCGAACCACAGCAGCACACCGTTGATGATCAGCGCGATCGCGACGATGCGCAGATCGTGGAAAAGCCGCTCGAGCGGCTTTTCCAGCAGCAGTCCGACCAGACCGGCCGGAATCGTGCCGATGATGAGCGCCCACATTATGTGCGCATCGTCGTTGCGGCGGCCGCCGAACGACGCGAAGAGACCGCGCACCAGCGCGTACCAGCGCTTGCGGAAGTACCACAGCAACGCGAGGGCCGTGCCGAGGTGCAACGCGACGAGGAACGGCAGCAATTGCGGCGCGTGCTTGTCGATGTGCATACCGAACAGCGCCGGCACGAGCAGGGTGTGGCCGAGGCTGCTAACCGGAAAGAGCTCCGTGACGCCTTGCAACACGCTTAGGAAAATCAGAAACGACAGGTTCACGCGGCGATCCTCTCTGTAAGGAAAATGTCGGGGAACAGCGCGCCGCAAAGGGAAAGCGTCGACGCGTCAAAGCGCACCGATTATGCCTAGGTGAAATGTCAGCGCCAAGCTTTTGAGCCGCGGTTGGGAAAATTTTGATGCGCCGCGTCACAATTCGAAACCCTTGTTACGCGACAGACAAAGAAACAGAGCCGTCGTGGCGGCGGCCCTGCGATCATGCGGAATTCAGTGCGCTCAGGCGCCCGGCTCGCAATGAACGAACCGGCGGCCGGCGAAGCGGGACAACGGGATCAGCGTTCGAGCTTGTAGAAAAAATAGACCGTGCTGGCCGCGAACATGCCGAACAAAGTCACAGCCATTGCCATTGCGAGATCCATAACGCCTCCTGAGCCGGTCTGGCCCGGCAGTCGACGACACCGGGCGGTCAGACGGATTATCGGCAAGGATGGCGCTTCTCCGACACCCGCAATTTCCCGAGAAGGGTTTCCCCGTAGCGCAAAGCAGCGCAGAATCTTCCTCTCGCGCGCGACGCCGCGCGGCGCTTGCCAGCGGCGTCCGCCAGCCACTTTGACCAACCCGTTTTGACCAACCGTAACCCATCAGGCCCATCGACCATGCCCCTCTCCCCGCAACAGGACATTCTCGAGATCGCCCTGGACGCCTCCGTGCTCCGCTTCTCGCCGCAGGCCGGCGGCCGGCTGCTGTCGTGGATCGTCGACGGCGAACCGGTGATCCATTGGCCCGAGCACGCCGACTGGAGCCAGCCCGCCAGGATCCGCGGCGGCAATCCGCTGCTGTTCCCATTTCTCGGACGGCATCGCGTCGACGGCAAGATCGGCTATTGGCGTGACGCCGAAGGCACGGTGCGCGCGTTGCCGATGCACGGCTTTGCACGCGACCTGCCCTTCGAGGCGCATGCGGATGTGCACGGCGCCGGTCTGCGCATGATCCTGACCGACAGCCACGCGACCCGTGGCGGCTATCCGTTCGGCTTCCGTTTCGAAGCGGCGTACTGCCTCGTCGATGCGCACACGCTCGAGGTCACGCTGAGCACCGCCAACACCGGCGACGCGCCGCTGCCCTACTACGCCGGCCACCACTTCTACTTCACGCTGCCGCACACGCAGCGCGGCGAGACGTCGGTGGAACTGCCCCGCACCGAACGGCGCTACCAGCAGGACGACGGCTCGATCAGCGCAGCCGAGCCGGGCGAGCCGCGCTATACGCTCGACGAGACGCGCATTCTCGACCGCTTCCATTGCCTCGACGGCGCGCCGGAGCGGCCCGTGCGCATCGTCGCGCCGGGCCTGAACCGGGTCGTCACAATCGACCTGCAACGTCCGGACTCGGCGCCCTGGTACGCCGTGACGACATGGACCGAAGCCCCCGGGTCGGATTTCTACTGCGTCGAGCCATGGCTAGGTCTGCCGGATGCGATTCACAACGGCATGGGATTGCGCTGGCTCGAACCGGGTCAAAGCGAGACGGCCGCGCTGCGCATCAACGTCAGCGCACTGCGCTGATCGCGGAGTTTTGCCGCTTTCCCCCTTTCGCGCAGCGCCTTCCGCCGACACGGCGAGCGCTCGCTTCCGCACCGCCCTCACCGGCGGTTGCTCGCCTCGCCGAAACCCGTTTTCGAGTGCTGCAGCGCAAAACCGTTAGAATCGGACGCTTTTGCATCTATCTGCCGCGTGATCGGGATCGGCGCGTGGCAGTGCTTTGCGAGGTCCAATGTTTGACACAACAAGAATGATGAAGCGGCTGGCCTGCGCGTCGTTATTAGCGGTGCTCGCCGCGTGCGGGTCCGCACCGGCGGGTCCGGGGTTCTACCGCGTCGAACGCGGCGATACGCTTTCGAAGATCGCGCGCAGCAACCGGCAGTCGGTGCAAAACATCGTGCGCTGGAACAATCTGACGAACCCGGACAGCATCGAGGTCGGTCAGGTGTTGCGCGTGGCGCCTCCGGGCAACGCGGCGTCGACGAGCGGCGCCGTGCGCAGCAACGGCGGCGGGAGCACAACGGCCACGCCGCCGTTGTCGCGCCCGGCGCCCGCCGACAGTGCGTCGCCGTCCGCGCCGGATTCGTCGATCCCGCTGGTATGGCCGGCCGACGGCACGGTGATCCGGCGCTTCGATGGCGCCAATTCGAAGGGTATCGATATCTCGGCGGCGCCCGGCACCCCTGTGGTGGCCGCGGCGGCCGGCACGGTGGTCTATGCCGGCAACGGCCTGCGCGGCTACGGCAATCTGCTGATCATCAAGCACAACGCCGAGTATCTGACGGCCTACGCGCACAACCGCGCGCTGCTGGTGAAGGAAGGTCAGACGGTCGCACGCGGCGAAAAGATCGCCGAGATGGGCGATACCGACACCGACCGAGTGATGCTGCACTTCGAATTGCGCTATCAGGGCCGCTCGATCGACCCGTCGCGGGCATTACCCGCACGTTAGCCGCCCGCTAGCCGCACGCTCGCGGATCACCAGGCCGCGCCGCCCACGCGGGCTGAAACCGCCGCTCAGGGAACCCGGCGTGCTATAAAACGCTCAATCCGACACGCGACGCGGCCCACCGCCACGTCGCCCCTGTCATCTGTAAGGAATTTGCAATGAAGAGCGCATTCGCGTCAGTGGCAATGGCCGCGGCGGTTGGCCTCGGCGTACTGACGCTCGGCAGCCTCGGCGGCTGTTCCAGCACTACCACGATGACCTATCTGCCGAACGGCGACACCGGCTTCGCGATCAACTGCAGCGGCAGCGACGCCAGCTCGAGCTGGGCCGAGTGCTACAAGCGCGCCGGCGAAGTCTGCGGCAACTACGGCTATGACGTCGTTTCGAAGGACGTCGACAACGGCGCCACCTCGGGCGGCTCGATCGGCGGGATCTTCGGTGCGAACGTGAAGAACCGGTCGATGGTGATTCGCTGCAAACAGTGACGGCGCCGGGACGCGCCGCGTGGCGCGACGCGAGCTAACGGCAGCGCCAGCGTCCGGAGCGCGGATCGATGCGCGCGGCCAAGGCGATCAGCACACCGGGCAATGAGCGGCCAGATGCCGGGAAAAATGATCAGCCAGGTCATAACCCCGGGTCTCCGGTCTGCACATCGATGTAAAGAAAAAGTAATCTTCGATGATCAACAGGTGTGAATCGAAAGTGATGCGCGGATAAAAAAAGCCCGGCACGAGGCCGGGCTAACGGGGGTTTGGCGCATATCGGCAAAGGACCGGTTCACCATGCGCCAGAAGTAAATCTAACGATTCGCTTATACACGCGCAATCTATTAATTTCGCAGGTAATGTGATGCAGCGCACGGAGTCCGCATTATGTTAATCTGAAATCACAAAAGTACGCAGAATAAATGGGTGAAAATCCCGCGATGCAATGCGCCATTAAATCACCGGCAAAAATCCGCGGTCGGCTGGAAAAGCCTTATACAGCAAGCATCCGTCGAGATTTCCAAAATAAATCCGACGAAAGGCGTTTGGCCGATTTCCACTAAACCGCCCGCGATGATGCAGGCGCCCTGCATGCAGCGTGCCTTTTGTGCGCCAACGCACCATACCGAACCATTAATCGATAGCCGAGCAGAGATAATCAGCCACCGCCTTCATCACAACAAATTCGAGAATAGCGAAGATATTTGAACATTTCAAATCCGCCGACAAATCCCGCACCATCGAATCAACTGATTTTATTCATTCGATGAAATGGATCGCAGTATTACCGGCGATTGCCGGTGATTGCCGGCGATTCGCTCGAGCTAGCCAAACGGCTGGAACGGACGGCTGAAAACGGCTGCTTACATCACTCGCAAACCGAGTTCGGTCACCAGCACGGCTGCCTGCTGATGGGAAATCGTCGCGCCTTTGAACAGCGCGGCGTCGACGAGCCGCACGCCGCTCAGATCGGCTTCGCGCAGGTCGGCGCCGTCAAAGCGCGCGCCCTTCAGATGCGCGTCCTTCAGACTGCCGCCGTCGAAAACCACCTCGCGGAAATCGACCCCAGCGAGATCGGCGTCCGAGAAATCGAGTTGTTGCAGCGTTGTCTTGCGAAACGACAGTCCGCGTAAATGCGCTCCCACCAGCAAGGTCTCGACAAAGCTCAAGCCCAGCGCCGCGCAGCCCTCGAAGTTCGCGCCGGTCAGCTTGCAGCTGTGAAACGACGCCGATGCGAGCTTCGCGCGGCGCCAACTGGTGTTGTTCAGATCGCTCGACTGGAACGCCGCGTCGACCAGATCGGCCGACGCGAAATCCGCCTCGCGGCCGCGGCAACGCACCCAGCGGCTATGCGCCAGCGTCGCGCCGAAAAACGACGTTTCGACGATCGTGCAGCGATGAAACTCAGCACCGCGCAAATCGAGTCGCGACAGATCTGCGCCTTCGAAATCGCAGTCGGTGAAATGCAGCGGCTCTTTGCTGAGCGCGACGAGGCGCTCCACGTCGGCGCGCATGAGCGTCGCGCCGTTCACCACATGAGCTTGCGCGCCCGAAGCCGGTGTCGTTGAATCCAGTGACATGAAAATGGAGAATGAGTGGAGAATAAAAATCGGAAGACCCCAAGCGTACCGGAATGCGCGCCGCCGTGGCAGTCGAGCGCCGATGGTTTATAGTAACGGCCCATCAGAACCCCCGCCCACCATGACTTCCAACGACGCCCCCCAGAGCCCGCTGTACGCCAGGCTCCTTGCGGAAACCGCCAAAATCGGCTGGACCGAGCTCGAACGCTTTTTTGCGCGCGGCATGCTGCTGCGCGTCGCGCGCGACCTCGATCTGGTGAGCGTCGCCGAAGCCATCGCCAGCGACGACACCGCGCAAGTCACGCAATGGCTGTCGTCCGGCCTCGTCGAACGCGTGCAGGCGGACACCGCCGCCGATTTCGCCGCGCGCGATCCCGATCTGTGGGCGGTAGTCGTGTCGCCGTGGGTCTGCGTGCAGGAACGCCATTGAGCGAAAGCGCACCCGGCGCGCAGACACTCGAAGCGGCAGCGCCCGCCGTGTGCCCGCGTTACCCGTGCGCTGGCATCGGCGCGTGCTGACACTGGCGTTTCCGATCGTCCTCGCCAATCTGACGCAACCGATCCTCGGCGCGGTCGATACGGCCGTCTGAACGGCGCATCGTATCTCGGCGGCGTCGCGATCGGCGCACGCGACCGGCAGGCGTTCCTGCAGGCGTTCCTGCAGGCGGTCAAGGTAGCGGCGTTAGGGTCCGCACTCGGCGCAGTCGGCTTCTCGCTGGTGTACTGGGGCGCGGGGACATGGATCGTCGAACGTCTGACCGATCAGGCCACAGTGCGCGCCACTGCTGAAGCTTATTTGCCGTGGGCCGTGCTGCTGATCTTCATGGCCGCGCGCGGCGCAACGCTCGCGCGGTTCTTGCCGGGCGTCGCGCGCTCTGCCAGGGGCGCCGGGGTTGCCCCCGAAGTTGCCCATTTAACCTTTGTGCAGTATGCGGTTACGGCTTGAAACAAGCGCATACATATACGGCGCACCGCTCGCCCTAGAATGCCTGCAGCCCGCGCTCTCCGCGCGAACAGTCTGCGCGGGTCAGAAACGCCGGCGTGCCCGCGCCGGCGTTTCGCCTTTCCTTTTCTCCGCGACGCAGCGAGTGCGGCCGTCACGTATATCCTCGATGTGGACAGCCAGGCAGACCACCTGGCCGCTTTAACATCCGGTCAAAGCGCGGCCGGCGCGGGCACCATCGAAGGCGGCCGGTCGTCGGTGGGCACGCCGTGATAGTCGCTCGGATCTTTCGGCGGCGGTCCGCCATGATGGCCGGATGGATCATTGGCGCAGCCGGTCAGGCTGGCGGCCAGCAGTAGCGCAATCAGTAGAACGCGATTCATAGACTCTCTAGACGGAATGAATATCGGCGGCAAAGCGCCAAGAGTCTACCTGCAAAGCGCTTTACACGACGGCCCCGCACGCAGCCTCCCCCTCCCATTTCGTTACGCGTGTCCTACTATGAAGGCATGACTGCCTCATCAAAGGAGACTGCCATGGACGCTGAATCGATCGCGGGTCTGGTCGGACTCGGAATAGGTCTGCTCGTACTGCTCGCCTTGTCGATTTTCGAATCGAGAACCTACCGGCGCGAACACGGCGGCGAAGGCATGGTGCATCACTGGCTGACTCATCAACACCTGCTGGACTGGATGCATCGCCGGCATTGAGGGAGAGCCGCCCGTTCGTGCGCGTGCGCACATTCCGGCTATCTAGCGAGACACTGCGCTCGCCGACTGACTTAACCGCCACGATTAACCGCAGCGACGGTCTTCCTGCCGCCGACCGTCGCGCGCCGACGCATGCCGCAAAGCTGTTGTGGCGCGCCGGCGTCAATCTCTCCAACACGCCTCAAGCGGGCACGGCGCCCGCGCACTGAGGCGTGTTGCTGTTGATGGGACGCATATAGACATGCAGACATGCGTGTTTGGTTCATTTTCAGCCCGAAGCAATTCGAGATTGACTCTGGCACCCAATGCCACGTAGAATCTCGGATTCGTCGGAGCGTAGCGCAGCCTGGTAGCGCATCTGATTTGGGATCAGAGGGTCGTAGGTTCGAATCCTATCGCTCCGACCACGGAATCAAGGGGTTATGAGTTTTTACTCATAACCCCTTTTTCTATTGATCATCCGTTCGCGCTGAATAGCCCGTCTTGCCGTCACACGTACCGCATGCGACAGTGGTGACAGTGGTGACAGTGGTATAAAGAGCGGTGCAGCCCTCCCGATCGCCGCCCCGGGGACAAGGAGCTCAACATGAATCTGATCCTCTGGCGTCATGCCGAAGCCGAAGATTTCGCCTCGAGCGATCTCGCTCGCGCGCTGACCACGCGGGGTCGCAAGCAGGCACAGAACATCGCCAAATGGCTGCGCGCCCGCCTGCCCGACGACGCCGTGATTCTCGCGAGCCCCGCGGTGCGCACCGTTCAGACCGCCGAGACGTTGAGCGACCAGTATCGCGTGGTGCGCGAACTCGCGCCCAACGCCGGCGCCAACGACGTGCTCACCGCAGCAGGCTGGCCCGAAGGCATCGCGCAAACTGTCGTAATCGTCGGCCATCAGCCGACCCTCGGCCATGTCGCCGCGCTGCTGCTCGCCAACAGCGAAGCGAGCTGGCCGCTGAAGAAGGCAGGCGTGTGGTGGATCTCCAACCGCGAGCGAAACGGCGACGAACAGGCCGTGCTGCGCGCGGCGATCAGCCCTGATCTGGTCTGAGCACGCGCGGCGAGACGTCGAGCGCCGCCGTAGACGGTCGCGCCGCAACAACACATCCCCGGCATATGACAAGCCGCGGACGCCCAGCTTACGGGCAGTCATCCAATCGTCACGGCTTTGCCATGCGAACGTCACCAGGCGTTACTACATTGGCGAAAAAAGCAATCTCCCTTTTTTCGACCAGGACGCCACATGCGAGAACTGCCGACGCCAACCCTGCCCCTCGCTTCGATCTTCGAGTTGCGCCGCCTGCCGCGCGCCGAAGAGACGGTCACCGCCCAGCATCGCCTGCAAGTCACATGGGCACGCACCGACGAAGAACTGCGCGAGGCCCAGCGGCTGCGCTACCGGGTGTTCGCCGATGAAATGGGCGCACGCCTGACGGGCCCGGCCGGCCTCGACGTCGATTCGTTCGATGCGTATTGCGATCATCTGCTGGTGCGCGACCTCGACACGCTGAAGGTGGTCGGCACATATCGCGCGCTGCCGCCGCATCAGGCCGCGCGCGTCGGCCGCCTGTATGCGGAGAGCGAATTCGACGTCTCGCGTCTCACACACCTGCGCGCCAAGATGGTCGAAGTGGGCCGTTCGTGCGTGCACCCCGACTACCGCAGCGGCTCGGTGATCATGTCGCTGTGGGCTGGGCTCGCCGCCTACATGAAGCACAACGGCTACGAGACGATGCTCGGCTGCGCGAGCGTCGCGATGGTCGACGGCGGTCACTACGCGGCGAATCTGTATTGCTCGCTGCGCGACAACGCGCTGACGGCGCCGGAATATCGCGCGTTTCCGCATACGCCGCTGCCGGTCGACGAGCTGCAAACGGGTGCGGACGTCGCACCGCCGCCGCTGGTGAAGGGCTATCTGCGCCTTGGCGCGAAAATTTGCGGCGCACCGGCCTGGGATCCCGACTTCAACACGGCAGACTTCCTGACGCTGTTCCGTCTATCGGACATCAACGCACGTTATGCGCGTCACTTTTTGGGCGACGCGCTGCCGCGCTGATTGACTCGAACGCGCTCGACGCGTCTGCAAAACGCGTCTGCGCTGAGTTCACGGCAGGTTCGCGACGCGCAAAAAAAAGCCAGGCGAATTTGCCGGGCTTTTTTTCAACAGTCGTTTTTTAATCGTCCGTATAAACCACGCGATACGGGATGCCCACTTTCTCCCATTCCGCGGCTTCCTGAATCAGGCTGTAATCGGTGAGCGGATTATTCGCCACCCATTCGCTCGGCAAGCGCGCTTCATAGCCGCCGTTCACCTGTGCGACTGCGATGCCGGGCAAACCGACATCGGCACGCCGCCGGCACAGCAGCGCCGCGAGCCGCAAGCAGAACAGCAGCGGCCATTCCACTTCGCGCGTTTGCGACAGCTTGCCGAGTTTGCCCGCGTGGCCAAGCACCAGCGCGGCGAGCCGCGCCTGATCGGTGCGCGAAAAGCCCGGCATATCCGCATTGCTCGCGATATAGGCCGAATGCTTGTGATACGCGCTGTGCGAGATCGACCGCCCGATTTCATGCAACGCCGCAGCCCAACCGAGGAACATGCGGTTTTCCACCCGGCGTTCTTCGTCCGGCTCATCGAACTGATCGTAGAAACTCACCGCCAGATCGCCGATGCGCCCGGCCTGCGCACGATCGACGCCATAGCGGCGCATGAAGCCCCCGGCAGTGACCGTACGCATGTCTTCGTGCTGCGAGCGGCCCAGCAGGTCATACAGCACGCCCAGACGCAATGCGCCGTCCGTCGTATCGACGTAATCGACGCCGAGTTCGTCGAACACCGCGATCATGATCGACAGACCGCCCGCCAGCACCGGGATCCGGTCGGCCTTCAACGCGACCAGCTTCAGGCGATTGACGTTCTCCGCCTTGATCAACGCTCGCTTGAGCCGTTCGAGCCCGCCGCGCGAGATGCCGTGTGTAATGCCCGGATCGTTGAAGCCGTTCGCCTCGACCAGTTCGGCCAGCGCACGCGCGGTGCCCGACGAGCCGATCGCCTGCTCCCAGCCGGCCTTCTTGTACTCGGCGGAAATGATCTGGATTTCGCGGCTCGCGGCGAGTTCGGCCTGGCGCATCGTGTATTCGTCGACATTGCCCGCCGGAAAGAACGCGCGGCTATGGCTCACGCAGCCGATATACAGGCTTTCCATCTTGATCGGCGTGTAGTGCGAACCAATGATGAATTCCGTCGAGCCGCCGCCGATGTCCACCACCAGCCGCTTGCCCGAGCTCGCGGGCACCGAGTGTGCGGCCCCGGCGTAGATCAGACGCGCTTCTTCACGGCCGGCGATCACTTCGATCGGGAAGCCGAGCGCGGCTTGCGCCTCGCCGAGAAACTCGTTGGCGTTCTTGGCGATGCGCAGCGTGTTGGTGGCGACCGCGCGAACGTGATCGGGATGAAAGTCGCGCAGCCGTTCGCCGAAGCGCTTCAGCGCGTCCCAGCCGCGCACTTGCGACGCGCGATCGAGCATCTTGTCGCGCGACAGACCGGCGGCGAGGCGCACCGGTTCGCGCAACGCGTCGACCTGATAGATCTGGCTGCCCGCGTCGGTTTCCTCGACCCGGCCCACGATCAGGCGGAAGCTGTTGGAGCCGAGATCCACGGCAGCGAGGAGTTGTGGAGTATTGACCATCGATTGAGCGGGCTCCATGCGCGCGAGCGCGGCGGCCGAGGATGCGGAAGACGCCGAACGTCCCTCGGGCGCCGTATGCGCCTTATAGCCGGCCGCGCTGTTAAAAGACGCCATTTTAAGCGTACCGGACCTCACGGTGTCACCTTGCAGTGTTGGGTGTGCGCCATGGTCCCATAAACACTGCGTCATATTGACGACACGCGGCAAATGCGGCGTAGAATTTGAGACATCTAAAATGTCATAACAATGTAATCATACTGTGAGAATTTCCGAGCGTCTTTCCGCCTCCGTTCCTGACATTCCATTCTCGCTGCCGATGTCCATCCGCTACCCCTTATTGAATCGCGAGCTGGGCATTCTAGGTTTCAACGAGCGTGTGTTGGCACAAGCTGCCGACCCCGCCGTCCCTTTGCTCGAGCGACTGCGTTTTATCTGCATCACCAGTAGCAACCTCGACGAATTCTTCGAAGTCCGCATGGCCGGGCTGCAGGAACAGATGCGCGACAACCCGGGCGCGCTGTCGCCCGACGGCATGTCTCTCCAGCATGTGTACGACCTCGTCGTCGAACGCGCGCAGAGGCTCGTGCATCGTCAGTACACGATGCTGAACGACACGGTGTTCACGGCGCTCGAAGCGGAAGGCATTTACTTCCACGGCACTGAAGCGTGGAACGAAGCGCAAACCGAATGGGCGCGCAACTACTTCTTCGACGAACTGCTGCCCGTGCTCACGCCGATCGGACTCGACCCGGCGCATCCCTTCCCACGCGTGCTAAACAAGAGCCTGAACTTCGTCGTCGAACTGGAAGGCAAGGACGCCTTCGGCCGCCAGGCGATGATGGGCATCGTCCAGGCGCCGCGCGCGTTGCCGCGCCTCGTGCGGATGCCACAGGAGCTGTCGGGTTATCCGCACGGCTTCGTGCTGTTGAGCTCGCTGTTGCAGCGCTTTGTGGGCGAGCTGTTTCCGAATCTGGTGGTGCGCAGCTGCAACCAGTTTCGCATCACCCGCAATAGCGAACTGTTCGTCGACGAAGACGAAATCACCAATCTGCGCGTCGCGTTGCAGGGCGAATTGCCGGCGCGGCATCTGGGCAATGCGGTGCGGCTGGAAGTGTCGGCGGAAACACCCGCGCACGTCGTGCGGCGCCTGCTCGACGAAGGCAATCTGTCGGACAAGGACTGCTATTACGCTAACGGCCCCGTCAATCTGGTGCGGCTGATGCAATTGCCGGAGATGGTGGACCGGCCTGACCTGAAGTTCGTGCCGCACATCCCCGCCATACCGTCGCGAATCGCCAACAGCACCAGCCTGTTCGACATGATCGATCAGGACGACGTGCTGCTGCATCATCCGTACGAGAGCTTTCAGCCGGTGCTCGAACTGCTGTTGCAAGCGGCCAAAGATCCGAACGTGGTGGCAATCAAGCAGACGATCTATCGCACCGGCACCGATTCGCCGCTGATGGACGCGCTGATGCAAGCCGCCCGCAACGGCAAGGAAGTCACGGTGGTGGTCGAACTGCTCGCGCGCTTCGACGAAGAAACCAACATCAACTGGGCATCGCAGCTCGAAGCGGTGGGCGCACACGTGGTATACGGCGTGGTGGGTCACAAGTGCCACGCGAAGATGATGCTGATCGTGCGGCGCGTGTCGGCGGGCGGCAAGACCTCGCTCAAGCGTTATGCGCACCTCGGCACCGGCAACTATCATCCGCGCACCGCACGGCTTTACACCGACTTCGGCCTGATGACCGCCGACCAGAAAATCTGCGAGGACGTCCATCACGTGTTCCAGCAACTGACCGGCATCGGCGGCGAATTGCGGCTGCATGAGTTGTGGCAATCGCCGTTCTCGCTGCATCCGAAACTGGTCGAAGCGATCCGGGCGGAAGCCGAGCATGCGCGCGCCGGCAGGAAAGCGCGCATCGTCGCGAAGATGAATGCGCTGCTCGAGCCGACCGTGATCGCCGAGTTGTACGAAGCGTCGCAAGCGGGCGTGAAGATCGATCTGATCGTGCGCGGCGTGTGCTCGCTGCAACCGGGCGTGCCCGGCCTGTCGGAGAACATCACGGTGCGCTCGATTGTCGGGCGCTTTCTCGAACATCATCGCATCTTCTATTTCTACGACGGCGGCAAGGAGCAGGTGTATCTGTCGAGCGCCGACTGGATGGACCGCAACTTCTTCCGCCGCGTGGAAGTGGCGTTCCCGGTCAACAACCGCCGTTTGAAGCGGCGTGTGATTGCTGAAGGCCTGTCGGCGTTTCTCGGCGACAACCAGTCCGCGTGGCTGATGCAAAGCGACGGACACTATCGCCGGCGCCAGCCGGGCAAATCGTCGCGCAATGCGCAGATGAGCTTGCTGAGCAAATTCTGTTCGTGAGCGAATCGGCAAGCCAGCCAGGCTCGTAAAAAAGCCCGCCTTGAATCAAGGCGGGCTTTTTTTCAGGTCGACGCTCTTCAAGCCGGCGCCGGTTGCCTGCGCGCCGTGCGATACACCGGGAAGCGCACGGTGAACGTGCTGCCGCGCCCCTCTTCGCTCTTCACCTCGAGTTGCGCATCGTGCCGTTGCAGCACATGCTTGACGATCGCGAGCCCGAGGCCGGTACCGCCGGTATCGCGCGAACGGCTGCGGTCGACACGATAGAAGCGCTCGGTGAGCCGCGGGATGTCCGCCGCAGGAATCCCCAGGCCGCTGTCGGTGACCGAAAACACCGCGCTGCCGCCATTCGCGTGCCAGTCCACCTGGATCAGGCCGCCATCCGGCGTGTAGCGGATCGCGTTGGTCACGAGGTTGCCGAACGCGCTGAGAATTTCTGTTTCGACGCCCGTGACCGTGAGCCCTTCGTCGGCGTCGAAGAGGATCTTGTGATGGTCGCTCGACAGGCTCTCCGCGTCGTCTTGCAGATGCCGCAGCACCGCGCGCATGTCGATCATCTGATCGCTTGGCGGCTTGTTGTCGCCTTCCAGTTTGGCGAGCACCAGCAGATCGTTGACGATGTGCCGCATGCGCGAGGCCTGCTGCTCCATCAGATCGAGATAGCGCGAGCGTTCTGCTTCGCTCAACGGCAACTCGCGCATCGTCTCCAGAAAACCCGAGAGCACGGTGAGCGGCGTCTTCAGCTCATGCGATACATTGGCGACGAAGTCACGGCGCATCGCGTCCGTGCGCTCCAGCTCGGTGATGTCTTGCGACAGCACCAGCTTGCGATTTTCGCCGTACGGAAACACCTGCACTGACAGCACGTTCTGGCGCTTGTCGCCCATCCCGCGCATGATCAGCATCTCTTCGTAACGATGCAAACTCAGATAGCGGACGAAGTCGGGCTGGCGCACCAGATGCGTGATGTGCTGGCGCAGATCGCGTTTCGCGTCGAGCCCGAAGTGGAGTTCCGAGATCGCGTTGCACCACTCGATCTGGTCGTGATCGTCGAGCATCGCGACGCCGTTCGGCGAAGCCTGGATCGCCTGGATGAAACGCGAGTGCTGCTGCTCGACCTGACGTACCTGTGCATGCCAGCGCTTCGCGAGCTTATGCAGACGGTAATAGATTTCGCCCCAGACGCCGGGCGCGCTCGGCACTTCGCCATAAACCGGCGCATCGAGCAAACGCCATAGGCGCTGCTTGTGAAAAGTGCCGAAGAGGCTCTGTGCGAGCAGCAAAACGATCGCGAGGGCCAGTCCTGCCTTGACGTTCACGAGTGCGCCGACCACCGCGCACAGAACAGCCAGCAGCACGACCGACACGAGGGAGCGCGCCCAGATGATGTTCATGTTCTAGCGATCGAAGAGAAAACCGTACGCGCCGTGGTCCGGGACCGCGACGCCAATTCGTCACGTGCGTGACACAGGTGGCGTGAGCGCCGTTACCAGGGCTTTCGAAACTTTCGGCGCGACCGAAAGAAGTCAGGCGCTCTTCGCGAGCCGGTAACCGCTGCCGCGCACCGTCTCAATCATAGCATCGCACCCGGCCGGCTTGAGCGCCGCGCGCAGACGCTTGATGTGCACATCCACCGTGCGTTCTTCGACGAACACGTGATCGCCCCACACCTGGTCGAGCAGTTGCGTGCGGCTGTGCACTCGCTCCGGATGCGTCATAAAGAAGTGCAGCAGACGGAATTCGGTCGGGCCGAGATCGAGCTTGATCTCGCTGCCTTCGGCATGCGCGGCCACCCGGTGCGTTGCCGGGTCGAGCTTCAGACCGTTGATCGCGACGACGTCTTCGGTCAGCTGCGGCGCGCGGCGGCGCAACACCGCCTTGATACGCGCCATCAGTTCCTTCGGCGAAAACGGCTTGGTGACGTAGTCGTCGGCGCCGATTTCGAGGCCCAGCACCTTGTCCTGCTCGTCGCCGCGCGCGGTCAGCATGATGATCGGAATGTGCTTGGTGCGTTCGTTGTTGCGTAGATCGCGTGCGAACGCGATGCCCGACTTGCCCGGCAACATCCAGTCGAGCAGGACGAGGTCGGGCAACACATCGCTGATCAGATTCTGCGCCTGCTCCGCGTTGTACGCGCGAATCGGGCAGTGTCCGGCGTGTTGTAGATTGACCGAAATCAGTTCGGAAATGGCGGGCTCATCTTCAATGACGAGAATGCTGCTGGGCATCGGCACCTCTTTGACCTTTATCCAGAGTTAACTGAGGGCTTCGCGTTCGAGCGCGTCGCGCGACTTGTGCCGAACGTCAGTACCCTTGACGATGTAGATGATGAATTCGGCGATGTTCTTCGCGTGGTCGCCGATCCGCTCGATCGCCTTGGCGATGAACAGGAAGTCGAGGCCCACCGAGATCGAGCGCGGATCTTCAGTCATGTATGAAATCAGCTTGCGCACGAACGCGCGGAATTCCTCGTCGATCGCCTTGTCGTCGCGCACGATCTGCGCGGCGGCCACCGTGTCGAGGCGCGCGAACGCATCCAGCGCGCGGCGCAGAATCGACACCGCCATCTCGCCCGACAACTTGATCTCGGCGATATTGATGGTGCGCGACGCGCCGTCTTCCATCAGTCGCTTGGTGCGCTTGGCGATCTTTTCGGCTTCGTCGCCGGCGCGCTCGAGATTCGTGATGGTCTTCGAAATCGCGATCAGGAGGCGCAGGTCACGCGCGGCCGGTTGACGGCGCGCGATGATGTTGCTGCACTCTTCGTCGATATCGACTTCCATCTGGTTCAGGCGATCTTCCGCGGCGATCACCTGCTCGGCGATGTCGAGATCGAATTCGTTGAGCGCCTGCATCGCGTTGACGATCTGCGATTCGACCAGACCGCCCATCTCGAGAACCTTCGACGAAACGAGATTCAGGTCGGCGTCGAACTGGCTGGACAGGTGTTTATCGGGCATGTCGTACTCCGTTATTTTGCTCGTCGGCTTAGCCGAAGCGGCCGGTGATGTAGTCCTCGGTTTCCTTGCGGACCGGCTTGATGAAGATCTTTTCAGTGTCGCCGAATTCGATCAGTTCGCCGAGGTACATATAGGCAGTGTAGTCCGAACAGCGGGCCGCCTGCTGCATGTTGTGGGTCACGATCACCACCGTGTAATCGCTCTTCAATTCGGCGATCAGTTCCTCGATACGGCCCGTCGAAATCGGGTCGAGCGCGGAGCACGGCTCGTCGAGCAGCAGCACTTCAGGACGGATCGCAATGCCGCGGGCGATACACAGGCGCTGCTGCTGGCCGCCCGACAAACCGTAGCCGCTCTGGCCCAGCTTGTCCTTTACCTCGTTCCACAGCGCGGCCTTGGTCAACGCCCATTCCACGCGGTCGTCCATTTCCGAACGCGGCAGCGTTTCGAACATCTTCACGCCGAACGCGATGTTGTCGTAAATCGACATCGGAAACGGCGTCGGCTTCTGGAACACCATGCCGATCCGCGCGCGCAGCAGCGAAATATCGCGCCTGGAAGTCAGCAGGTTTTCGCCGTCCATCAGGATCTCGCCTTCGGCGCGCTGCTCCGGATAGAGCGCGTACATCTTGTTGAAGGTGCGCAGCAGCGTGGACTTGCCGCAACCCGACGGGCCGATGAAGGCGGTCACCTTGCCTTCGGGAATGTGCAAATTGATGTTCTTCAGCGCGTGATACTTGCCGTAGAAGAAATTCAGGTCGTTGACCTCGATCTTCGGACGCGACGGCGTTTGTGCCTGGCCGCTTTGGGCGGGATCGAAACCGGCGGGCGCGGTGGCGCGCGCGATCGGATTGATTTGAGTTTCTGCCATATTCATCGGATTACACTCCGCCCTTACTTATTCGAAAAGATCGTGCGCGCGAGGATGTTCAGTCCCAGCACCGCGAGCGTGATCAGGAAAACGCCGGCCCACGCGAGCGATTGCCATTGCGCGAACGGGCTCATCGCGAACTTGTAGATCGTGACCGGCAGGTTCGCGACCGGCTGGCCCATGTCGAACGAGAAAAACTGGTTCGACAGCGCCGTGAAGAGCAGCGGCGCGGTTTCGCCGGCGATCCGCGCAACGCCGAGCAGCACGCCGGTGACAATACCGGCAATGGAGGCCTTCAGCGTGATCGACAGCACCATTTTCCACTTCGGCGTGCCGAGCGCGAAAGCGGCTTCACGCAGCGCGTTCGGCACCAGCTTCAGCATGTTTTCCGTGGTGCGGATCACGATCGGAACCTGCAGCAGCGCGAGCGCGAACACGCCGGCCCAGCCGCTGAAGTGGCCCATCTTCGCGACGACCAGCGCGTAGACGAACAGACCCACCACGATCGAGGGCGCCGACAACAGAATGTCGTTGATAAAACGCGTAATGCTCGCGAGCCAGCCTTTCTGGCCGTATTCGGCCAGATACACGCCGGCGAGGATGCCGATCGGCGTGCCCACGAACGTCGCGAGCGCGACCAGCATCAGGCTGCCGACGATCGCGTTGGCGAGACCGCCGCCATCGGTGTTCGGCGGGGGCGTGGATTGCGTGAACAATTCGACCGACAGGCCGCCGATACCGAGACGCAGCGTCGTATAGAGAATCCACACGAGCCAGAGGAGACCGAAGGCCATCGCCCCGAGCGACAGCGTCAGCGCGACGGCGTTCTTCAGGCGGCGACGGCCTTGCAGACGCACGCGCATCGCTTCGAGCGCGGCGGCGTCATTCGAACCCGGCATGTTCAACGTGGGCTGGCTCATTTCGCGCCCTCCCCTTTTTCGAGGCGAAGCAGCATAACCTTCGAGATCGCCAGCACGATGAAAGTAATCACAAACAGGATCAGGCCGAGCTCCATCAGCGCCGACGTATGCAGGCCCGCGTCAGCTTCAGCGAACTCGTTGGCGAGCGCCGAGGTAATGCTGTTGCCCGGCGAAAACAGCGACACGTTGTCGAGCAGATTGGTGTTGCCGATCACGAAGGTGACCGCCATCGTCTCGCCGAGCGCGCGGCCGAGGCCGAGCATCACGCCGCCGATCACACCGCTCCTGGTGAAGGGCAGCACGATCCTCCACATCACTTCCCAGGTCGTGCAGCCAATGCCGTATGCCGATTCCTTCAACAGGACCGGCGTGACTTCGAACACGTCGCGCATGACCGAGGCGATATACGGAATGATCATGATCGCGAGAATCACGCCCGCGCACAGAATGCCGATGCCGATGGGCGCGCCCTGAAACAGCGCGCCGACGATCGGAATGCCGCCGAGCACCGCGCCGAGCGGCTTTTCGAACCACGTCGCGAAGATCGGCGCGAACACCAGCAGACCCCACATGCCGTAGACGATCGACGGAATCGCGGCGAGCAGTTCGATCGCGATGCCGAGCGGACGACGCAGCCAGGCTGGCGAGAGTTCGGTCAGGAAGAGCGCGATGCCGAAGCTGACGGGCACCGCGATGATGAGTGCAATGATCGAGGTGGCGATCGTGCCGTAGATCGGCACCAATGCGCCGAATTGCTTGCTGGGTGGATCCCAGTCGGCGGTCCACAGGAAGCTGAGGCCGAATTGCTTGATCGACGGCATGGACGCGACGATCAGCGAGACAATGATGCCGCCGAGCAGCAGCAGCGTAACAATGGCGGCGAGGCGTGCGAGGCCGCCGAAAATAACGTCGCCGGCGCGGCTGGGCGCTTTCTGCTGCGCCGAACTGCCGGGCGGTGTCGACCTGGTCGCGCCAGACGCTAAATGGATATCGGACATGAGAGCCTGATGGACCTGTTTCCAGTTGTCGGATGACATGTGTCGTGCGGCCGGTAATGCCGTTGGCCGTCCTCACATGAGGACGGCCAACGTCTTGCGAGATGCGACTGCTTACCGCTTCGCTTATTCCGCGAGCGACTTGCCCGAAGCGTCCTTCACCTTCGCCTTCCATTGCGTGCGGATTTCCGACACAACCGAATCCGGCAGCGAGATGTAGTCCAGTTCGTTTGCGGCTTGCGTGCCGTTCTTGAACGCCCAGTCGAAGAACTTCAGCGTTTCGGCGCCTTGCGGAGCCTTCTCCTGCGTCGTGTGCAGCAGCACGAACGTCGCGCCGACGACCGGCCATGCGTTCTTGCCCGGCTCGTTCGTCAGGATCTGGTAGAACGACTTCGACCAGTCCGCGCCCGCTGCCGCTGCCTTGAACGTTTCCGTCTTCGGCTCGACCACCGTGCCCGTCGAGTTCTTCAGCGCGACATACGTCATGTGGTTCTGCTTCGCGTACGCCCATTCCACGTAGCCGATTGCGCCCGGCAGGCGTTGCACGAAGGCTGCGACGCCGTCGTTGCCTTTGCCGCCCGTACCGGTCGGCCAGTTGACCGTCGAACCTTCACCAACCTTCGACTTCCAGTCTGCGTTGACCTTCGACAGATAGTTCGTCCAGATGAAGCTGGTGCCCGAACCATCGGCGCGACGCACCACGGCGATGTCGGTATCCGGCAGCTTGACCTTCGGGTTCAGTGCAACGATCGCCGGATCGTTCCACTTCTTGATCTTGCCCAGGTAGATGTCGCCGAGCACTTCGCCCGACAGCGTCAGTTCAGCCGGCTTCACGCCCGGCACGTTCACGACCGGCACCACGCCGCCGACCACCGTCGGGAACTGGAACAGGCCTTCCTTGGCGAGTTCGTCGTCCTTCAGCGGGGCGTCCGAACCGGCGAAGTCGACCGTCTTGGCGACGATCTGCTTCACGCCGCCCGACGAACCGATACCCTGGTAGTTAACCTTACCGCCGCCGGACTTCTGGTAGGCGTCGGCCCACTTCGTGTAGATCGGTGCTGCGAAGGTGCTGCCCGCGCCGGTGATGTCTGCGGCCTGCGCTGCGATCGCGAAAAGCGCGCCAGCGACGCCAGCGAACACGGTTTGCATCAATTTCATGAGACCTCCAAGGGTGTGAGCGGATGACACGAACACCGCGAAGCTTAGGGTCTCTTTATGACAGTAACGTGACCAATCGTGAAACGTATGTGACAACCGGATTACTAATGTGAAAGGCGTTTTGACAGCTGAATCGGCGTTTTTACGATGTTGCCGCTGTAACTGTAGAGATTAGGTGAAAAAGATGGGGCGCGAACGTTTGCGTGAACTTTTGTGCACGACGAACGGGACGTGACGCGGGATTTTGGGGTTTGGCGGATGCCGGTTCTGGACGTGCCGGTTGCGGACGATCGGGTGATCGTCCGCAACCGGCACCGCCTGGCAGTCGTGTTCGCTTAAGCCGTAGCCAGCTTCACAGCGTTAGCGATCGTTTCGGCATGGTGGACCGCGTCATTGACGTGCTCCGCCTCGACCATCACGCGCAGCACCGGCTCGGTGCCCGATGCGCGGATCAGCACGCGGCCGCGACCATTTAGCGCCCCCTCGGCGTTGCTGATCGCCCGACGGATCGCGTCGCTGCCCTTCCAGTCGGCGCCCGGCTGCATCCGCACATTGATCAGCTTCTGCGGGAACAGTGTGACGCCCTCGAGCAATTCGGCGAGCGTCTTGTCGCTGCGCTTCATTGCCGCCAGCACCAGCAGCGCCGACACGATGCCGTCGCCGGTCGAATGGCGGTCAAGGGAGAGGATGTGGCCGGAGCCTTCGGCGCCCAATTGCCAGCCGTGCTCGCGCAACTGCTCGAGCACGTAGCGGTCGCCCACTGCCGCGCGGACAAACTTCACACCGGCTTGCTGCAACGCGACTTCGACTGCCATGTTGGTCATCAAGGTGCCGACCGCGCCTTCCACCTTGCCGTCCGTCGCGATCCGGTCTTTCACCAGCACGTACAGCAGTTCGTCGCCGTTATACAGGCGGCCGGCCGCGTCCACGACCTGCAAGCGGTCGGCGTCGCCGTCGAGCGCGATGCCGAGGTCCGCATGGTTTGCCCGCACCGCACGCACCAGCGCGTCCGGCGCGGTCGCACCCACGCCGTCGTTGATGTTGAAGCCGTTCGGCGCGACGCCGATCGGGATCACGTCGGCGCCGAGTTCATGGAACACGTGCGGCGCGATGTCATACGCGGCGCCGTGCGCACAGTCGACCACCAGTTTCAGGCCGCGCAGGTCGAACGCAGCCGGGAATGTGCTCTTGCAGAACTCGATGTAGCGGCCGGCGGCGTCGTCGAGACGCCGGGCCTTGCCGAGTTGTTCGGACGCCGCGCACGCGAGCGGCAAATCGAGTTGCTCTTCGATCTGCAATTCCACTTCGTCCGGCAGCTTGTTGCCGTCGGCGGAAAAGAACTTGATGCCGTTGTCGTAATACGGATTGTGCGACGCGCTGATCACTACGCCTGCGGCAAGCCGTAGCGCGCGCGTCAGATAGGCGATGCCCGGCGTCGGCATCGGGCCGGCCAGCATCACGTCGACGCCTGCTGCGGAAATTCCCGCTTCGAGCGCGGCTTCGAGCATGTAGCCCGAGACGCGGGTGTCCTTGCCGATCAGCACCGTGGGCCGCGCGCCCGTCCTGGCCCAGCGATCCGCGCCCGCGAGCACCTTGCCGGCCGCGTAGCCGAGCCGCAATACAAATTCCGGCGTGATGGGCCCCTCGCCAACCTTGCCCCGAATCCCGTCCGTTCCGAAATAACGACGTGCCATATTTTATGTTCCTCCTTGCTTGCGGGCTCAGCGGCGCACACGGCTGTGATTCGCCGCGTCGCGCATAGCTGCCCATACTTTCAATGCATCTACTGTTTGCGCAACGTCATGCACGCGCAAGATTGCGGCACCCCGCTCGGCGGCGCACACCGCTGCGGCAATGCTGCCCGCGACACGCTCCGGCGCCGGACGCCCGACCACTGCGCCGACCATCGACTTGCGCGACATGCCCGCGAGTATCGGGAACGGCGGCTTCGCGTGCGGCGCCGTGTCCGGCAGATGCGCGAGCAGCGCGTAATTATGTTCGACCACCGCCTTGCCGAAGCCGAATCCCGGATCGACACTGATCCGCGCGCGGGCGACACCGGCTTGCATCAACGTCGCCACGCGCTCTTCGAGAAAGCCACGGACTTCGGCCACCACATCCTCATAGGCAGGCTCGCCGAGCTGCATGGTTTGCGGCTCACCGAGCATATGCATTACGCACAGACCGCATCGACTGTCGCGCACCGCGTCGATCGCGCCGGGCATCCGGAATCCCCAGATGTCGTTGATCAGGTCGGCGCCCGCGCTCAATGCGCGGCGCATGACTTCCGGCTTGTATGTATCGACCGAAAGCGGCACATTCGCGCCGCGCAGTTGCTCGACTAGCGGAATCACCCGCTCCAACTCCTCGTCGAGCGGCACCGGCGGCGCGCCCGGGCGAGTCGACTCGCCGCCGATGTCGATGATGTCGGCGCCATCGAGCAGCATGCGTTCGGCCTGGCGCAGCGCGTCGCCGCGCATCGCGTACTTGCCGCCGTCGGAGAAGGAATCGGGTGTGACGTTCAGAATGCCCATCACCAACGGGCGTTCAAAGGTCAGTTTGAAGCGGCCGCATTGCAGCGGCTCGGGCATGGGAAAAGCGGGAAATTCAGCGTTCAACACGTTCGACACGTAGCGGATCATTCAGATAAAACGGACAAATGCAAAACGGGCCGGTGTGAATCACACCGGCCCGCACTATCTTCCTGTCGCCTATCAGGCCGGCGCTGTTGCACTGCCCGGCTTGACCTCGGTGCCCGGGCTGCCGCCCGACGAGGCGTCGCTTGCCGACGGCGGCGAACTCTTCGGCGAACGCGGCGGACGGCCTGCCATGATGTCGTTGATCTGATCGGCGTCGATCGTTTCCCACTCCATCAGCGCGGCGGTCATGGCTTCGACCTTGTCGCGGTTCTCGCCCAGCAGGCTCTTCGCGAGATTGTACTGTTCGTCCAGCACGCGGCGGATTTCCGCATCGACCTTCTGCTGCGTCGCTTCCGAAATGGTCCGCGTGAAGCCACGGCCGAACGGCGTTGCGTCGTTTTCGTCGTCGACGTACACCATCGGTCCGAGCGCGTCCGTCATACCAAAGCGAGCCACCATGGCGCGAGCCGTCTGCGTCGCCTTGTTGAAGTCGTCCGATGCGCCGGTGCTGATCAGGTTCAGGAACAGTTCTTCCGCGACACGACCGCCGAACAGGATCGCGAGACGATCCAGCAGGTAGTCCTTCGAATACGTTTCGTTGTCATGCTCCGGCAACTGCCACGTGACGCCCAGCGCACGGCCGCGCGGAATAATCGTGACCTTGTGCACCGGATCGGCCTTCGGCAACAGCTTGGCGATCACCGCGTGACCCGACTCGTGATACGCAGTGGCGCGCTTCGATTCTTCGCGGATCACGGCCGACTTGCGCTCCGGCCCCATGAAGATCTTGTCCTTCGCGTCTTCGAAGTCCGTCATTTCGACGATGCGCTTGCCGCGGCGCGCCGCGAACAAGGCTGCTTCGTTCACGAGGTTCGCCAGATCGGCGCCCGAGAAGCCCGGCGTGCCGCGTGCGATCACCGCAGCGTCGACGTCGTTCGAAATCGGCACCTTGCGCAGGTGAACCTTCATGATGTGCTCGCGGCCACGGATGTCCGGCAGGCCCACGTACACCTGGCGGTCGAATCGGCCCGGACGCAGCAACGCCTTGTCGAGCACGTCCGAACGATTCGTTGCAGCGATCACGATCACGCCCGAGTTCGCCTCGAAGCCGTCCATCTCGACCAGCATCTGGTTCAAGGTCTGTTCGCGTTCGTCGTTACCGCCGCCCATGCCGGCGCCGCGATGACGGCCGACCGCGTCGATTTCGTCGATGAACACGATACACGGCGCATGCTTCTTCGCCTGCTCGAACATGTCGCGCACGCGGGCCGCGCCGACGCCGACGAACATTTCGACGAAGTCCGAACCGGAGATGCTGAAGAACGGCACCTTCGCTTCGCCGGCGATAGCGCGCGCCAGCAGCGTCTTACCGGTTCCCGGCGGGCCGACCAGCAGCACGCCGCGCGGAATGCGGCCACCGAGCTTCTGGAACTTCTGCGGATCGCGCAGGAAGTCGACCAGTTCGGAGACTTCTTCCTTGGCTTCGTCGCAACCGGCGACGTCGGTGAAATTGATTGCGTTGTTGTTTTCGTCGATCAGACGCGCACGGGATTTGCCGAACGAGAACGCACCGCCTTTCCCGCCCCCCTGCATCTGTCGCATCATGTAGAACCAGAAACCGATGATCAGGATCGTCGGCCCGAGGTAGTACAGCGCGGACACCAGCGCATTCGGTTCGTCATCGGCCTTGCCGCTCACCTGAACGCCATACTTCATCAGATCGCCGACCATCCAGATGTCGCCCGGCGACACGATCTGGTACTTCTGGCCGTCTGCTGGAGTGACCGTGAGGTTCCGCCCCTGAACGATGACAGTCTTGACTTTGCCGTTCTTCGCGTCGTCCATGAACTGCGAATAGGAAACGCCTTCCTGGACACGGGGCTTGTCGAACTGCTTGAACACCGTAAACAGCACCAGTGCGATAACCAGCCACACTGCTGCCTTCGAAAACATATTGTTGTTCAAAGCACCACTCCTTCACTTAGACGGGCGCCTACATTTGCCTTGCGGCACCACGAAAGCATTCTAATCCAGTCCGCAGACCCCTGCCATAAGGTTTCGCTACCACAGAAATAGCGTAGCGGGTTGTTGCAGCGCCATTTTCCGGCGCCACGGAGCCCTTATCGGCCCATCCGGAACTGTCCTGCAGCGCCCCTTTCATGCTGGCCGCTTCAGATGCTTACCCAAAATAAACGTTTCTGACGATTTGTCCCGCGACGCTTTCGGCTTGCGGGCCGCCACCACCTTGAACTGATGCTTGAACTTTTCGACAATCTGGCTGTAACCGCTGCCGTGAAAGCATTTGACTAAAAGGGCACCATCCGGCTTCAAGTGATTTTGCGAGAACTCCAGCGCGAGATCGCACAAATGCTCGATCCGCGCGGCATCCGCCACCGCCACTCCCGACAGGTTGGGCGCCATATCCGAAATTACAAGATCAACCTGGCGCTCGCCGACTAATTCTTCCAGTTGGACCAGCACCGAGTCTTCGCGGAAGTCGCCCTGAATGAAATGGACGTCGGCGATCGGCTCCATCGGCAGGATGTCCAGCGCGATGATGGTGCCGTCAATGCCGCCCTCGCGCTCGGCGTCGCGTTGCGTGCCCTTGGCGAGCTTGTTGCGGGCGTACTGGCTCCAGCTGCCCGGCGTGGAGCCGAGATCGACGATCACCTGGCCGGGCCGGATCAGCTTGTCCTGCTCGTCGATTTCCTTGAGCTTGTAGGCTGCGCGGGCGCGATAACCCTCCCGTTGCGCCATTTTTACGTACGGGTCGTTGATGTGATCGTGCAACCACGCCGTATTGAACTTGTTTTTTGCCATTAAACGTTGAACTCTTGCTGCGTGATGTCGCGCTTTAGGGGATAATACGCGGTTAATTCGCGCGGCCACCGCCAAAACTGGCAGTCATCCGCGATTCTGTTGTTCTGACGCGCCGCCCTGCGCAAAATGCCGAATCTCTCGGAAATGCAGGTGCCGCCATTTTAGTCGAGTCTCCCACTTTCCATGCCAGCCCTCAAAGTCTCTTCCGACCAACGCGCCGAGTTGCGCTCCCAGGCACATGCGCTCAAACCGGTCGTGCTCGTCGGCGCCGAAGGGTTGACCGACGCCGTGCTCGCCGAAATCAAGGTCCACCTTGGCGCGCATCAGCTGATCAAAATCCGCGTGTTCGGCGACGAACGCGAGGAACGCATCGCCATCTACGAACAGATCTGCGACAAGCTCAACGCCGCGCCGATCCAGCATATCGGCAAGCTGCTGGTGATCTGGAAGCCGGAAGCCGCGCAACCGGCCGTGAAGGCGCGGCGCGGCGCCCTGCCGAGCGCCCGCGAAGCCGCGGTCGACGCCAAACCGGGTAAAGGCCGCGCGCCTCGCGTGGTCACGGTCGTGAAGCCCAGCGAGATCCCGATGCGCAAGCCGAAGGCGAAAGCCGTCGTGGTGCGCGGCAATGAACGCGTAACGCAAGGCGGCAACATCAAGCGGGCCAAGAAGCGCCAGACCAGCGCGAAGCGCGCGCATCAGTCGAAGTAAGCGAATGATGACGGTGCGGGCAAGGTCCGCACTTTAACGTGTGCCGCCTGGGCAAACCGAAGCGGCGCTTGCGGCGCCGCCGAGCCTCACTCAGCCGGCCACTTTCCCCGCGGAAGCTCGAGCGCCCTGCTCCGCCGCCGCTACGCCGACACCCACCGGCAGCTTCCACACCAGCGCCAGGCCCAGCAGGCTCTCGAACAGATAGAACAGACTCGACACGCCGTGCAGAATGCCGAAGCGCGTCGCATAAGCCGAATGCCCGACGTCGCTGCCCGCTTCGAGCGCGGCAATGCGCATGGCATTCATGAAAGGCTGCAACGCAAAGTAACCCACCAGCACGCATACGAGCATGCCGGCGATCAGCCAGCGCAAGCGGCGATATGCGTCGCTGCCGCGGCGAACCAGCACATTGGCCAGTCCGAGCAGCAAGATGCCGCATACCGCACCCAGCACACCTTCGATACGGAACAATTGCGCCGCAACCGCACCCGCCGTCATCCGGTCCAGCGAGGTGAACAGCACCGGCGCGACCGCATAGCCGATCGTCAGCAAACTGCCGACCCACAACACGGTCAGCAGACGAAACAGTCGATGCGGCATCAAGGACACCGGGGCCACCTTCAAACGTAGCTCACCGCGACGACTTCGTACTCGCGCACGCCACCCGGCGCCTGGACCGATGCAACATCGCCCTCCGACTTGCCGATCAAGGCGCGCGCGATCGGCGAACTGATCGAAATCAGCCCGTCATCGATGTCCGCCTCGTCGTCGCCGACAATCTGGTATTTGACCGAAGCACCCGAATCGAGGTCTTCCAGTTCCACCGTCGCGCCGAACACCACGCGGCCGTCCGCGTCCACCTTGGACGGGTCGATGACTTGCGCACCGGCCAGTTTCGATTCGATTTCGGCAATACGGCCTTCGATGAAACCCTGCTTTTCCTTCGCCGCGTCGTATTCCGCGTTTTCCGACAGATCGCCCTGGGCACGCGCTTCCGCGATCGAGTTGATCACCGAGGGACGTTCAACCGATTTCAGGCGCTGCAATTCATCGCGCAACATTTCTGCGCCGCGCTTCGTCAATGGAATAGTGCTCATAAACAACTCTAGAGGCTAAAAAACGGCCATAAAAAAAATCACCGCGGTTAAGTGCATTCCGCGCGGGCCAGAGCACCGGGGAAACCCGGGCTCAAGCATCTGCGGAACGCCGCTTAACCGCGGCACTTACATCCTGGACAGATATTCGAAGCCTTAGTTTAGGCGAGCGTGGAGTCCTTGTAAATCATAGACTTCCAGGTTCTTCAAATAGCGCAAACCTTCCACTGCGGCCCGCGCGCCGGACATCGTCGTGTAGTACGTGACCTTGTTCGCCTGCGCGCTCATGCGGATCGAGCGCGAATCGGCAATCGCGGCGCGGGTTTCGTCGACGGTCGTGAAGACCAGCGCGATCTCGCCGTTCTTGATCATGTCGACGATGTGCGGACGGCCGTCCTTCACCTTGTTGACGACCTTGACCGGCACGCCGGCCGCTTCGATCGCGGCAGCCGTGCCCTTGGTCGCGACAATCGGATAGCCGAGCTCGTGCAACATGTGCGCGACTTCGACGGCCTTCGGCTTGTCGGCGTCCATCACGGTCAACAGCACCGTGCCCGACTCCGGCAGACGCGAACCCGCCGCGAGCTGCGACTTGAAGAGCGCCTCGCCGAACGTCTGCCCCACACCCATCACTTCACCGGTCGAACGCATTTCCGGTCCGAGCACCGGGTCGACTGCCGGGAACTTGACGAACGGGAACACCGCTTCCTTCACGCTAAAGTACGGCGGATCGATTTCCTTCGTCACGCCCTGCTGCGCGAGCTTCTGGCCGACCATCGCACGCGCCGCGATCTTCGCGAGCGGCAGGCTGGTCGCCTTCGACACGTACGGCACCGTACGCGACGCACGCGGGTTCACTTCCAGCACGTAGATGATGTCTTCCTTCGCACCATCCGCCTGCGGCACTTGCTGGATCGCGAACTGCACGTTCATCAGGCCGACCACGTTCAACGCCCTGGCCATCGCACCGGTCTGGCGCTTGAGCTCTGCAACGGTTTCCTTCGACAGCGAGTACGGCGGCAGCGAGCAAGCCGAGTCGCCCGAGTGCACACCCGCCTGTTCGATGTGCTCCATCACGCCGCCGATGAACACGGCTTCGCCATCAGAAATGCAGTCCACGTCGCATTCGATCGCATCGTTCAGGAAGCGGTCGAGCAGCACCGGCGAATCGTTCGACACCTTCACGGCCTCGCGCATGTAGCGCTCGAGATCACGCGGCTCGTGGACGATTTCCATCGCGCGGCCACCCAGCACGTACGACGGGCGCACCACCAGCGGATAGCCGATTTCGTCGGCGAGCTTGAGCGCTTCGTCTTCGGCGCGCGCGGTGCGGTTCGGCGGCTGGCGCAGACCCAGGTCTTGCAGCAGCTTCTGGAAACGCTCGCGGTCTTCAGCGGCGTCGATCATGTCCGGCGACGTGCCGATGATCGGCACGCCGTTCGCTTCGAGATCGAGTGCGAGCTTCAGCGGGGTTTGACCGCCGTACTGCACGATCACGCCGACCGGCTTTTCCTTGTCGACAATTTCGAGCACGTCTTCGAGCGTCAGCGATTCGAAGTACAGACGATCGGACGTGTCGTAGTCGGTCGAAACCGTTTCAGGGTTGCAGTTGACCATGATCGTTTCGTAGCCGTCTTCGCGCATGGCGAGCGCGGCGTGCACGCAGCAGTAGTCGAACTCGATGCCCTGGCCGATCCGGTTCGGGCCGCCGCCCAGCACCATGATCTTCTTGTTGCTGGTCGGGTTCGCTTCGCACTCTTCCTCGTAGGTCGAGTACATGTACGCGGTTTTCGTGGCGAACTCGGCCGCGCACGTGTCGACGCGCTTGTAGACCGGACGCACGTTCAGCTCGATACGACGCTGACGCACTTCCGCCGGTTTCGCGCCGAGCAGCTTCGCGAGGCGTCGATCCGAGAAGCCGCTTTGCTTCAGGTACTTGAGCTCTTCCTTCGACACGCTCGCGAGCGTGCGGCCCTGCAACGCCTTTTCCTTCAGGATGATCTGTTCGATCTGCGCGAGGAACCACGGATCGATCGAGGTTTCTTCGAAGATTTCCTGCGCGCTCATGCCGACACGGAACGCGTCGCCGACATACCAGATGCGATCCGGACCGGCTTCGCCGATCTCACGGATGATCTCGTCGCGGTTGTCGGTCTTTTCGTCCAGACCGTCGACGCCGACTTCGAGACCGCGCAGCGCCTTCTGGAACGATTCCTGGAAGGTGCGGCCGATCGCCATCACTTCGCCGACCGACTTCATCTGGGTGGTCAGGCGCGAATCGGCTTCGCGGAATTTCTCGAATGCGAAACGCGGGATCTTGGTGACGACGTAGTCGATGGTCGGTTCAAACGACGCGGGGGTCTGGCCGCCGGTGATTTCGTTCTTCAACTCGTCCAGCGTGTAGCCGACGGCGAGCTTCGCCGCGACCTTCGCGATCGGGAAGCCGGTGGCCTTCGACGCCAATGCCGACGAACGCGACACACGCGGGTTCATTTCGATCACGATCATCCGGCCATCTTTCGGATTGATCGAGAACTGCACATTCGAGCCGCCCGTGTCCACGCCGATCTCGCGCAGCACCGCGAGCGACGCGTTACGCAGCACCTGATATTCCTTGTCGGTGAGCGTTTGCGCCGGCGCGACGGTGATCGAGTCACCGGTGTGGATGCCCATCGGGTCAAGGTTTTCGATCGAGCAAATGATGATGCAGTTGTCCTTCTTGTCGCGGACCACTTCCATCTCGTACTCTTTCCAGCCGAGCAGCGATTCTTCGATCAGCAATTCGCGGGTGGGCGACAGATCGAGGCCACGCCTGCAGATCTCTTCGAATTCGTCGCGGTTGTACGCGATGCCGCCGCCCGAGCCGCCCAGCGTGAACGACGGACGGATCACGACGGGATAGCCGCCGCTGCCGGTTTCCGCGGCGATCTTCGCCTGCACCTGCAGCGCTTCTTCCATCGAATGCGCGGTGCCCGACTTGGCCGAACCGAGGCCGATCCTAGTCATCGCGTCCTTGAACTTCTGGCGGTCTTCCGCCTTGTCGATCGCTTCCGGCGATGCGCCGATCAGCTCGACCTTGTACTTGTCCAGCACGCCGTGCGCGTGCAGATCCAGCGCGCAGTTCAGCGCGGTCTGGCCACCCATCGTCGGCAGGATCGCGTCCGGGCGCTCCTTGGCGATGATGCGTTCGACCACTTCCCACGTGATCGGCTCGATGTAGGTCACGTCGGCCGTGTTCGGGTCGGTCATGATCGTCGCCGGATTGCTGTTGACGAGAATGACCTTGTAGCCTTCCTCACGCAGCGCCTTGCATGCCTGCGCGCCCGAGTAGTCGAACTCGCACGCCTGGCCGATGATGATCGGACCCGCGCCGATGATGAGGATGCTCTTGATGTCTGTCCGCTTGGGCATAACGCTCTCGCTAATGTATTCCTGAATTCTTTCCGTCGGCGCGCGTCGTTTCTACGTTGCGCGCGCTCTGTTGTGTGCGGCTCCGCGACGCCCCTGGGGTGTGGCGAGCCGCGCGCTGCCGAGGCCTTTATGCCGCTGCGGACTTGCCGGCCTTCTTCGCATCCATCAACGCGGTGAAGCGGTCGAACAGATAGGCGATGTCGTGCGGGCCGGGCGACGCTTCCGGGTGACCCTGGAAGCAGAACGCCGGCTTGTCGGTCAGCGCGAAGCCTTGCAGCGTGCCGTCGAACAGCGATACATGGGTGACCTTGGCGTTGGCCGGCAGCGTGTCGGCGTCGACCGCGAAGCCGTGATTCTGCGACGTAATGACCACGCGCCCGTCGTCCAGATCCTTCACCGGATGGTTCGCGCCATGATGGCCGGTCTTCATCTTCATCGTCTTCGCGCCGACCGCGAGGCCCATGATCTGGTGGCCGAGACAGATGCCGAAGGTCGGGATGCCGCGCTCGATCAGTTCCCTAGTGGCCGCGATCGCGTAGTCGCACGGTTCCGGGTCCCCCGGGCCGTTCGACAGGAAGATGCCGTCCGGGTTGAGCGCGAGCGCGTCGGCCGCGCTGGCTTGCGCCGGCAGCACGGTGACGTGGCAGCCGCGTTCGGCCAGCATGCGCAGGATGTTGTACTTGACGCCGTAATCGAATGCGACCACGCGGTGCTTCGGCGCGTTCTGCTTGCCGTAGCCCTCGCCCAGACGCCATTCGGTCTGCGTCCATTCGTAGGTTTCCTTCGTCGACACGACCTTCGCGAGGTCCATGCCCGACAGGCCCGGGAACGAGCGCGCGAGTTCGATTGCCTTCGCTTCGTCATCCGAGCCAGCCAGAATGGCGCCGTTCTGCGCACCCTTGTCGCGCAGCACGCGGGTCAGCTTGCGAGTATCGAGCCCGGCGATGGCGACCACGCCTTCATCCTGCAGGTATTGCGGGAGTGTGCGCTCCATGCGGAAGTTCGAGGCGAGAACCGGCAGATCGCGAATGATCAGGCCGGCGGCATGGACTTTGGTGGCTTCGACGTCTTCGGCATTCACACCGACGTTGCCGATGTGCGGATACGTGAGGGTCACGATCTGACGCGCGTAGCTCGGGTCGGTCAGGATTTCCTGATAGCCAGTGATAGCGGTGTTGAACACGACTTCGCCGATCGTATGCCCTGGGGCGCCGACCGAGTAACCACGAAAGACCGTGCCGTCGGCGAGCGCGAGCAGAGCGGGAGAAAATGACGGCAACACGGGAGACTCCTTGGGGAACACCCTGTTGCCGACCTGTCTATCCGACTGCGAGCCGCAGCAAGGCGCATCGGCGAAGATGCGGGCGCAGGCTCGCTCGCGGTCTGCTGCCTACGCTGCAAGGGGCGCGACGGGTCCATTGTGTAGACGGATCGGCTGGGTGCGGGGCCCTTGCTACGCTGGCGGCGCGCGGCGGATGAACGGTATGGGAGAGGTAGACGCTAGGGTGCGGGTTGATAAGCTCAAACCTTCAAATTATAGCCTGAAACCACCATTCCCTCCAAATCCGAGATGACTAGCGGACGTGGAAAGGCGCCTCCTGATTCCTGCCAGAGCCTTGCTGCGCTTGACGCGCAAGCTGTCTGAGGAAATTTGCACGAGCCAGAATCAGGATCGGCGCGGCAAATGGGAAGCAGACGCGGGACGCAGACGCGACGCCGGCGACGGCTCTACCTGATAACCGCGAACAGCTCGCTCAGGACTGGCGTTCCGCGTGCACGTGCGCAGGATGAATCTGCGTGCGGCCTGGCAATACGTACCAGATCGCGCTCAACACTTGCAACGCCACCAGAATGCCCCAGGCGCTCAGATGCGCGGCCGCCGGATAGTGGCCGCCGCTCGCCGGCCAGTGCGATAACACGGCGCCGACGCCGATCTGAAATCCGAAAATCAGCAAAAAAATGATCAGCGTCAGCGTGGTGTTGGCCCGGCCGATCATCTGCGGCGGGAAATGCCGCGCCATCACCGCGTAGCTGAGAATGCCGGTCCCGCCGAAAATTCCGTACGCCGCCCACAGCAGCCCGGCAGGCAGCGGCGCGCCGAACATGATCAGCAACTGCGTGAGGACGAAGAACGCCATGCCCATGCCGCAGAACGCGTACAGCGACACCCCGCGCCGCTCGAGACTGCGCGCCGCCGCGCCGAAGCCAACGCAGCCGGCCATCATCGCGAAGCCGAGAATCGATACCAGCGCAGCCGCTTCACGCGGCTCGAAACCCTGCACGTCGCGCAGCCAGGCGCCGACCCAGAGCGACTGCATCGCGTAGAACACGCCTTGAGTGACAACCGAAAACGACGCGATCTTCCAGAACGCCGCGCTTCTCAGGATGTGCAAGGTGCCTTTGAACTGAGTGCCGACGCTCGCCTGATGGTGGGTTTCCCTTGTGTCCGGTGCGAGCGTCCACAGCGCCGCCGCGACCAGCACGGTCAGGAGACCCAGCCCGACGCAGACCGCGCGCCAACCCGCGAAGGTCAGCACCCAGGTGAGCGGCGAGCCGACCATCACGCCGCCCAGACCGCCCACCGCCATCACTAGCCCGTTCATCAGCGGCAAGCGAGCCGGCGCAAAATGCTGCGCCAACGCCTTGAAGGCGGCGCCAAGACACACCGATACGCCGACGCCAATCAGCAGGCGCCCGAGCATCATCACGCCGACGCTGTGCGCCGCGCCGAACACCCCTATCCCCGCCGCGGCAAACAACAGCGTGGCGGCCGTCACCCGGCGTGCGCCGAAATGATCGAGCAGCACGCCGGCGGGAATTTGCGCGCCCGCGAAGCCAAGAAAGTACAGACTGGTCAGCAAACCGAGGTCGGCGGCCGACAAGCCGAGATCGCGCGTGATGACGGGCGCAAAGCCGAGATTGACACCGCGAAATACGTACGAGACGAAGTAACCGGCGGAAAAGAGCAGAAAAACGCGGAGTTGGGTCGACGACATAAACGGAGAATGGACTGCCGATCTGGCCGAAGCACGAAAGATAAAGCAAACCAGCCCAATTCGCCGGAAATAATCTGCAGAATGAAAAACGCCGTCACCACAGGAGACGGCGTTGGAAAAAACACGGTGTGATCGGAGCGCAATTCACGCGCTGCCCCCGCAGCGCATGTGGTCACTCCCGTGGGAGCCGCTTTTGGTCTACTTACCCTTCTTCGCGTTGGCCGCGGTCTTCGGGCGGCTGTCTGCCGCGGCCTTCGACGCCTTGCTGGACGTGGAAGCCGACACCTTCGTCACCTTGCCCTTGCTGGCGCCCGATGCTGTCGACTTGCTGGCTTTGCCCACCGGTTCGGAAACCTTCACCACGGCGGACCGGCCACGCCCCTTCTTCCTGTCGTAGCGTGAATCGTTCCTTGTGTCTGCGACGCGGGTGCCGATCTTCTCGACGCCGCCGCCCTGCACGTCCGTCGCGATGCGCTCGGGGCCGGGTTCGCTCGGCATCGCCTTGCCGACTGGCACGTGCAGCACGATCACCTGGCCACGCGAGACCTGATCGCGATGCGTGCGATTCCACGCCTTCAGCTGACCGACCGAGACGCCGTAGCGCACGGCGATAGCCGCCATGGTCTGATTGCGGCGCACGCGGATCAGCATCTTGCGGGTATCGGGGACGTCAGGCTCCATCGCCAGCACGGCGCTTTCGGCGACGTCCGCGCTGATGTCCTCGTCGTCGTCCGAAGCGCGCGGCACGACGATCGTCGAGCCCGGCTTCAGACGCATGCCGGCCGGAATCTTGTTTACTTCCATCAACGTGTCGGCGTCGACACCGATCTTTTGCGCGATCGCCGCCGGCGCCGAACGCTCCGTGACCGTGTAGGTGGTCCAGGACGACAGCGAACCGGAGTAGGTTTTCAGATTGCGCTCGAAGGCGCTCGCGTTGTCGAACGGCAGCAGGATTTGCGGCTGCGTGGCGCCGAGAATCACCGGCTTCCTGAACGACGGATTCAGCGAACGGAATTCGTCGAGCGAAAGATTCGCGAGCTTTGCCGCCATTTCCACGTCGATGTCGTGCGAGGTGGTCACCGTCACGAAATACGGGTGGTTCGGAATCGACGGCAGCGCGAGCCCGTACATCTGCGGGTTCATCACGATGTTCTTCACCGCCTGCAGCTTCGGCACGTAGTTACGCGTCTCGTTCGGCATGCGCAGGCTGAGATAGTCGGTGGGCAGACCCGCCGCTTCGTTGCGCGCGATCGCGCGCTGCACGTTGCCTTCACCCCAGTTGTACGCGGCGAGCGCTAGCTGCCAGTCGCCGAACATGTCATGCAGGCGCGACAGATAGTCGAGCGCGGCGCTGGTCGAGGCCAGCACGTCGCGGCGCTCGTCCTGCCACATGTTCTGCTTGAGGTTGTAAGTGCGGCCGGTGCCCGGCATGAACTGCCACATGCCGGCCGCCTTCGCCACCGACAACGCTTGCGGGCTATACGCCGATTCGATGAACGGCAGCAGCGCGAGCTCGGTCGGCATATGGCGCGCCTCGAGCTCCTCGACGATGTGATACAGGTACTTCTGCGAGCGCTCCGTCATGCGCTGGACGTAGTCGGGGCGCTGCGCATACCAGTTGACCTGCATGTCGACGAGGTCGGTTTGCAGATCCGGCATTTGAAAACCACGCCGAATACGGCCCCACAGGTCGGCGTCCGCGCTCGTCAGTTGAGTGACCGAGCCTTGGTCGACGTTAATCGTCTCTTTGGCGGTGGCTGTCTTGCGAAGGGCGTCGGCTACGGCTTCCTGACTGGCGGGGTTTGTTGCGGTGGTCGGGCTATTCGTCGCTGCTCCCTGGCTCGCGCAGGCGGCGAGCGTCAGAACCAACAACGCACTAAAGATAAATCTCATGAACGTCTCGGCTTCCACAAGGGCTGGAATTTGCAGCCGATAGTACGAAACGGCAACGTTTACGTCAATCGGAAAATTACGAAAAAACCAAGCAAATCTTAGGCTTGGCGAATTTTCGCGATTCTTCGCGTGAGCAATACCCTTATGCTAATCCGGTTAACGGAAGCGGTTCTTCCATTCGCGCATCAACGTGAATGCGGTCAACCGGTCAGGCACTTTTTCGTGCAACTGCTCCTGCAAGGTCGTTTGAATCGCCGGCTTGTCGGCGCGCAAAAACGGGTTCACCGCGCGTTCGTGGGCGATGGTGGTCGGCAGCGTCGGCACTTGACGCGCGCGCAGCGCGCTCGCCTCGTCGCGCCATGCCTGCAGTTCGGCGTTGCCCGGTTCGCACGCCAGCGCGAAGCGAATGTTCGACAGCGTGTATTCGTGCGCGCAGTGGACCTCGGTGGCGCCGGGCAGCGCAGCAAGCGAATCGAGCGACGCAAGCATCTGCGCGGGCGTGCCTTCGAAAAGCCGGCCGCAGCCGCACGCGAACAGCGTGTCGCCGCAAAACACGTGCGGCGTGCCGCGCGGATCGGCCGCCTGAAAATACGCAATGTGACCGCTCGTATGCCCCGGTACGTCGAGCACGCTGAATTCGAGCGCGGGCGCCTCAATATTCACGCGATCGCCATTTCTGAGACGATGCGTGAGATGCTCGATCGCTTCACCGGCGGGGCCGTACACCGGCACCGCCTGGCCGTTCAGCAGATCGGCCACCCCGCCGACGTGGTCTTGATGATGGTGCGTGAGTAAAATAGCGCTCAGCCGCCAACCCCTTTTCGCCAGATAAGCGCGAACAGGCGCGGCCTCACCCGGATCGACGACCACCGCATGGTGTCCGTCTGACACGAGCCAGATGTAATTGTCTTCAAACGCCGGGACCGGTACGTACTCGAGCGCATTCATAGGCGACGCATTTTGATATGACTGATCGAGCGATTATAGACTGGCCCGCGTGGACCGATTCGCCACCCGGGCGCTACGTGCTCGACTGGGAACAGACCCAGCTCGACCGCGTGGTGTCGGACGTGTTCGGTTACCATGCGCTGCAACTCGGCCTGCCGCAGCTCGACGCCCTGCGCGAAAACCGCATGCCGTGCCGCGGCCTCGTGCTCGACGCCGCGAGCGGCGCCAGCGCGCCCTACGCTTTTCCGCGCGGCCCGGCGCAGGCGGGCAATGGCCCCGGCAACGGCGCCGTGCAAGGGTCACCCGTGGGTTTGCCCGCGCCGGCCGGGCGCAGCACAGTGTGGTGCGATCTGCTCGACTTGCCGTTCGAAGCACAAAGCGTCGATCTGATCGTGATGCCGCACACGCTGGAATTCACCAGCGATCCGCACCGGCTATTGCGCGAAGCGGAGCGCGTGCTGATGCCCGAAGGGCAGCTGATCATTCTCGGCTTCAATTCGCTGTCGCTGTGGGGCGCGCGGCAGTCGGTCGGCAAGATGACCGGCCGGCCGTTCGTGCCCGCGGCGGTCGATCTGATTGCGTTCACGCGCCTGAAGGACTGGATCAAGCTGCTCGGTTTCGACCTTGAACGCGGGCGCTTCGGCTGCTATCGTCCGCCGCTTGGCAGCGATCAGTGGCTCTCGCGTTACGGCTTCATGGAGGCCGCCGGCGACCGCTGGTGGCCGATTTTCGGCGCCACCTACATGATCAAGGCGATCAAGCGCGTGCGCGGCATGCACCTCGTCGGCCCGCTGAAAGTGAAAAAACCCGTCCTTGCCGCGGGCCTCGCGCCCGCCGCCACACCGAATACACGCAACCACACCCAATGACTTCCGATCTCATCGATATTTATACCGACGGCGCCTGCAAGGGCAACCCCGGCCCCGGCGGCTGGGGCGCGCTGCTGCGCTTCGGCGCCCAGGAAAAAGAACTGTTCGGCGGCGAAGCCAACACCACCAACAACCGCATGGAACTGATGGGCGTGATCGCCGCGCTCGAAACGCTGAAGCGTCCATGCAAAGTCGTCGTCCATACCGACTCGCAATACGTGCAAAAAGGCATCAGCGAGTGGATTCACGGCTGGAAAAAGAAAGGCTGGATGACCGCCGCGAAGACGCCGGTGAAGAATGCCGATCTTTGGAAACGGCTCGATGCGCTGGTCGCGCAACACGAAATCGAATGGCGCTGGGTGCGCGGCCACAGCGGTCATCCGGAAAACGAGCGCGCGGATCAACTCGCCAATCGCGGCGTCGCATCGCTTGCAGAGATGTGATGCCCGCCTCGATGCACGCGGCGCGGCACTCACGCGCGCCCTTCTTTTCCGCTGATTTTTTTAGAGCAGGCTAATCCGACATGCGTCAACTCATCCTCGATACCGAAACCACCGGACTCAATGCACGCACCGGCGACCGGATCCTCGAACTCGGTTGCGTCGAACTGGTGAACCGCCGGCTCACCGGCAACAACCTGCACTTCTACATCAACCCGGAACGCGACAGCGATCCAGGTGCATTGGCCGTCCACGGGCTGACCACGGAGTTCCTCAGCGACAAACCGAAGTTCGCGGAAATCGCCGACCAGTTTCGCGACTTCATCCAGGGCGCGGACCTGATCATTCACAACGCGCCGTTCGACATCGGCTTTCTCGACGTCGAATTCGCGCTGCTGAGCTTGCCGCCGGTCAGCACCTATTGCGGCGAAATCATCGACACGCTCGCGCGCGCCAAGCAGATGTTCCCGGGCAAGCGCAATTCACTCGATGCGCTGTGCGATCGCTTCGGCATCAGCAATGCGCACCGTACGCTGCACGGCGCTCTGCTCGACTCGGAGCTGCTCGCGGAAGTCTATCTGGCGATGACGCGCGGCCAGGAAAGCCTCGTCATCGACATGCTCGGCGACACGCACGCTGGCGGCAATGCGCACGCGCCGCGCGTCGCGCTCGACTCGCTGGATCTCGTGGTGATTGCCGCCAGCGACGACGAACTCGCCGCGCACCAAGCTGTACTTGACGGCCTCGACAAAGCGGTCAAGGGCACGAGCGTATGGCGTCTCGAACCCGCGCCGGCAGCGGATGAGCAAACTGCTTAAAAAATACTGGACGGGTGGAAAAATCCCTGACATAATTCGGCTCTCTTCGGGTGGTTAGCTCAGCGGTAGAGCACTGCCTTCACACGGCAGGGGTCACTGGTTCGATCCCAGTACTACCCACCAGAATCTTGGTGTGTCGATCACCGAAGAATAAAGGGCTTGCGTAGAAATACGCGAGCCCTTTTCTTTTGTGCGATTTTTTTGCGCGATATCGCATCCCATGTCGCGGTGATCACATCGGCACGTAGCAACGCGAGCGCACTGCCCCAGTTCGCAGTCAACAGCGAATCTTCGTACGATTGCGATCGCTTAACACTGCTGATATAGTCAGTTTTCGGGCACTCGCCCCGCCTTACTTCCTCTTCACCTCATCGACTACAGGGAGGCGTCACATGTTCACAGTGCATATCGCCGTCCCTGGCATGGTCTCGCGATCATTCTCGCGACCTTAAGTCGTCGATCACGCGGCTCTGCCTGACCAGGCGTCCCGCGCAATTTCCAGACAGTCCGTAGTCTTTTCGCCAGTGCGTTCTGGCGCCGTTCGACTGTCTCGCCTTTTCGCTCCTGACTGGAAACTCGGTGTGCTCTTACGCCGCCGGGTCGTGGCAAATGACCAGAAAAAAACTCGACTTTCGCGGACAAGCCTTCAAGGACGTCCTCGGCTTCACCTTCCGTCACTGGGCCCGGCAGCCCTGGCGCATCTTCGTCATTACCGTGCTGGTGCTGTTCTCAGCCTTGGCTGACGTGCTCACGCCAATGTTTGCCGGACGGCTCGCCGACGCAATCGCATCCGGCCCGGCCGGCAACGACAGCGCCTGGCACGCGGCGATCACGGCCTTCTGCGTGCTGACCGCGCTCGGGCTCAGCGCGACGCTGCTGCGCCAAGGCGTGTTCTTCAACATCATCAAACTGACGCTCAAGATGATGAGCGAGACCGCCGCGAACGCGTTCCATCGCGTGCAGCGTTTTTCGACCGACTGGCACGCCAACAGCTTCGCCGGGTCCACGGTGCGCAAAATCACCCGCGGCATGTGGGCGCTGGATCTGCTCAACGACACGCTGCTGATCGCGCTGTTTCCGTCGCTGGTCATGCTGGTCGGCGCAACGATTTTGCTGGGCGTGCGCTGGCCCGTCATGGGCGCGGTCGTCGGTCTTGGCTCATTGCTGTATATCGCGGTGACCGTTGCGCTGTCGCTCGGCTTTGTCGCGCCTGCCGCGCGCCTTGCGAACGCGTGGGATACGCGCATGGGCGGCGCGCTCGCCGATGCGGTCAGTTGCAACGGTGTGGTAAAGGCATTCGGCGCCGAAGACCGCGAAGAAGTACTGCTGGCCCGCGTGATCGGCAAGTGGCGCCATCGCACACGCCGCACGTGGATGCGCGGCACGATCAACGGCGGCGTGCAAGGCGGCATGCTGGTGACGATCCAGGCCGCGATCCTCGGTGCGGCGCTGCTGCTGTGGGCGCGTGGCGAAGCGAGCGTCGGCGACATCACGTTCGCGCTGACGATGTTCTTCATGCTGCAAGGCTATCTGCGCGAAGTGGGCATGCATATCCGCAACCTTCAACGCTCGGTCAACGATATGGAAGAACTGGTGTCGCTGGAGAGTCAGTCGCTCGGCATCGAAGACCGGGCCGGTGCTGGTCCAATCTCGATCGGCAAGGGCGAAATCCGCTTCGAACATGTCACCTTCCACTATGGCGCGAGCGCCAAGCCGCTCTATGACGATTTCTCCGTGCGCATTGCGCCTGGCGAACGCGTGGGGCTGGTCGGGCATTCCGGCTCAGGCAAGACGACGTTCATCAAGCTGATCCAGCGGCTTTACGACATCTCGGAAGGCAGGATCACGATCGACGGTCAGGACATCGCCCACGCGCAGCAGGCGTCGTTGCGCAATCAGATTGCGATCGTCCAGCAGGAGCCCGTGCTGTTTCACCGGTCGCTTGCCGAGAACATCGCGTATGCGCGGCCCGGCACGAGCCGCGCGGAGATCGAACGCGCGGCAAGGCTCGCCAGCGCCCATGGCTTCATCGCGGCGCTGCCTGACGGTTACGACACGCTGGTGGGTGAGCGTGGCGTCAAACTCTCTGGCGGCGAACGTCAGCGGGTTGCTATCGCGCGGGCGTTCCTTGCCGACGCGCCGATCCTGATTCTGGACGAAGCGACGTCGAGTCTCGACAGCGAAAGCGAAGTGCTGATCCAGCAGGCGACGGAACGGTTGATGATGGGCCGCACGACATTGGTGGTGGCACACCGTCTTTCCACCGTGCGAGCGCTCGACAGGCTGCTGGTGCTGGACAAGGGCAAGATCATCGAGGAAGGCAACCACGAGACGCTGATCAAGCTCGAGAACGGCCTGTACCGGCGCTTGTTCGAACGTCAGGCGCTGGAGCTGATCAAGGGATTGACCGATTCGGATGTCACGCACAAAACCGCTGGCGTGAAGGCGAATCGGATGGACGATTCGACGTTGCTGGTGGGGAAGTAAATTGCTTTAAGTGTGCGGGACGTCATGCGTTCCGCACACTCACAGTTCTAGACCACGCCCGTCGGCAGCCCGATGCCGCGCGCCATCCCAGATGCAGCGAACACCATCGCAATCAAAAGCACCGTCTGGATCACGCTGATGTGCGCGAACCTGCGCGCTCGCCGCAGATCCGGCGGACTGCCTTTGCGGAGTGCGGCGCGCCAACGCATCAGCGCGAGCATCGGCGCGATTTCGAGGACGAGGATCAGCACGAGCAGCGTCATCTTGACGTGAAAGAGCGGCTCATGCAGGTAGTAATCGGCGCCCTTATCGAAGCCGCCGAACGCGCGCATCAATCCGGTGACGATCAGCAATAGTGCCGAGATGCCCCACCCTGTGTCGGCGCGAAATACCGAGCGCAACGCGGCAGGTACGGTGGCGCGGCGCAACGCCCAGGTGCGCCGGAGAATCGACGCAAGCGCAAGACCATAAGCAAGCAGGTGAACAGCGGCAAGCAACCAGCGAACCAGCATAGCGACTCCCGTAAAAGGACGCGACACGATCGATGTATTTCCCACTCGCCGGCGTTCGCACTGGGCGCGCCGGGCGGTGTTGCCTCATTGATGCTCAGTATGGGCTTACGCTAAGCATGCCTGGACCGCAGGCGCGGCCGATCGCTTTCACCGCCGGATTCAAACTTGCCGCAGCAATGTATCGAGCGCCCGAGCGGCGACCCGATCGCCTTCGGTAGCGAGCGCGGCACGGAACACGGTTTGCCGGTTGTGACCCGCCGCAGCCGGCGAATCCCACAGCAATTCGATTTTCGGCCGCCGGCCGAAACCGTCGCGCGCAAGCGAAGCCGCGGCAGCTGCCCTGACCGGCACCGGAGCCGCACCCGGCTCGCCGGCGGCGCCGAAAGCCACCGCGGGCGTCGGTGTCGGCGGGCTTGTCATGCCCTGCCCCGCCGGCCAACGCACGGACAACTCGCGTGCATCGTACTGACCGACCTTGCGACGCTCGGCCCATACGACCACCGTGCGCGTCGCCGGATCGAGCGCGACCGCATAGCGGCCGATCGCGAAGCGCCGCGCGGCGATATTGGTGCGCCACAGCGCGCGCGGCCTGCAGATCCACACGACCGCCGCGTACAACACCGGCGCGGCGAGCAGCCAGCCATTGGTGGCCGCCACCGCTTGCGCGGCGCGCCGCCAGCCCGCGCTCGCCGCAAAGGCGCCGACCGACCAGGCCGCGAACAGGAATCCCAGGAAAGCAAACAGACGCAGCGCCTGCCGCAGCCATTGCGGCAACGGATGAAACGGCCGCTCGGCCACCGCGCGCGCGCCCGGCATGAAGATCAGCAGGAACAGGAAGACCAGGTTGATGCACGCCCACGGCGACGACACCATTGCTACCAGCGACGCGCTCAGATCCATCTGCGCCATCGAAAAAAGCCAGCGAGCGAGGAGCACGAGACCGATGGCGCGCAGCGCGAAAATCGTTCCGGCGCCGGGCGCCGCGTTCGCACGCGTCTCTTTCGTTCTCGCCAAGGCATCCTCCTGTCGTCGGCGGCGCCGCAGCCAAATTTGCGGCACGGCCATTATAGGGATATTACGGAGAGCGGCTCATGCTTGCCGGCCCGAAAACCGTACTTTCTGCGGCTCACGCGGAAAAACGCGGCGCGCATGCAACAACGCCCCGCGTGCATGACGCACGCGGGGCGTTGCTGGCGGCTGGCGGCGTCACCCGGAAGCGCTCCGCAAGCCGGCTTCTACTGCTTTTACCGATTAAGCCATTTGCTAGTGTCGTAGCGTCGATTAGCCCGCGTTAGCCCGCGTTGACTTCGCGCAGCACCGTGCGGTGCTTCTGACGCAGCAGCTCTTCATAGGTGGCGACGTAGTTCTGCGCCATGACCTTCGACGAGAAGCGCGACTCGAACGCCTGGCGCACCTTGGCGCGCGGCAGCGTGTGCAGACGCTTCACGGCGGCGACCGCGCTGATTTCGTCTTCGACGACAAAGCCCGACACACCGTTTTCGATCACTTCCGGCACCGAACCGCGATTGAACGCGATCACCGGCGTACCGCAAGCCATGGCTTCGATCATCACCAGACCAAAGGGCTCCGGCCAGTCGATCGGGAACAGCAGCGCATGCGCATTGCCGAGGAACTCGGTCTTTTCGGCTTCGCTGATTTCGCCGATGTATTCGACGTGCGGCAGCGACATCAGCGGCTTGATCACTTCGTCGTAATACGCGCGGTCAGCCTTGTCGAGCTTGGCGGCGACCTTGATCGGCATACCGGCCTGCTCAGCGATGCGGATCGCCGTGTCCAGACGCTTTTCCGGCGAAATACGGCCGAGGAACGCGAGGTAGCTCGGCTTCACGTCCTTGATCGGCGTGAGCAGGTTTTCCGGCAGGCCGTGATAGACGGTTTGCAGCCAGTTGGCCTGTTGCAGCGGGATGCGCTGGTTGTCCGAAATCGACACCACCGGCACGTCGCTGAACGTATTGAAGATGGGCTGCAGTTCCGGCAGATCCAGGCGGCCATGCAACGTGGTCAGGAACGGCACCGGTTGACGGGCGAACAGCGAGAACGGGTAGTAATCGATGTGGAAATGCAGCACGTCGAATTCGTCCGCGCGGCGGCGCACTTCTTCGAGCAGCAACATGTGCGGCGCCATCACGTCGCGGATCGTCGGGTCGAGGCGCAGCGCTTGCGGCCAGAATGCTTCGAGTTTCGCCGAGGTCTGTGAATCGCCGCTCGCAAAAAGCGTCACGTCATGGCCCTGTTCGACCAGCGCTTCGGTCAGGTAGGACACCACACGTTCCGTGCCGCCATACAGCTTGGGAGGAACCGCCTCGTGCAACGGAGCGATTTGAGCGATTCGCATAATGGGGAACTCCTCGTAAAAAATCAGGCAAAGGTACTGCGTTTGGTTAAAAGCGACTCGCTTGCTCGCCAGGGCAGTCTGGCCGGTTGATCCCGGCACGGGCCTGTTTCTTTCGAGAAATCCTGCGATGGATCGCTTGGGTAGTGAGCCCAGATCGATGTCGTCACCGTCTGCGCATGTGCCGGTAAACGCACATATGCCACCTACGTTGACAAACTGTCAGATATTTCGCTGGGCCAACGGAGCATGCATTATCAGTGCCGGAATTCGCGCTGCACCACAACATTTCAAAGTCTTTACGTTGTTACAAAGGCGAAACACTTTGCAAACCCTTGTTTTATAAGACAGTTCTAGAGTAGCCACTGGCTTGCAACGCGGAACGTCGAACGCGGCTCTGTAAGCTCTTGCGTCAACTTTGCCGGCACGCATTGAAGAAATGCATCGGCAAAATTGTATGCAACTTGTAATTATATCCAGAAATATTCCGCAGCCTGCGTGAACCACCGGCCCGTTGGCGGGTCGAGCAATAACAGGTCGCGGTGGTCTATCGCGAAATCAGTCGCGTCAGCACGCCGGATACCCAGGGCGTAATCGCTTTTGCATGTTTACAATGCGAAGCATCGGCTTCGCGGCGAGCTATTCGCCGTGGCCCATGCTTTGCTTGCACAACCCGAAACACTCCGACCTCACGATCAATTGGAACACTCAACCATTGCCCAGCGTAATGCCCAGAACGCAAAGCTTGCGAGCTATGCGCATCGGCCGCTTGCGTTTCTTTTCCGCTTTATCCGCCGCCACCCGCTCGCGCATGCGATCGTCCTGTGCAGCGTGATTGCGGCCGTGGGCTGTGCGCTCGCTTCGCAATACGCGATCAAACACCTGATCGACGTGCTCGGCGAAGGTCGGCATCATCCCGGTCCGCTGTGGGGGGCGTTCGCCATCCTCGTCGGTCTGATCGCCGCCGACAACCTGCTGTGGCGGGTCGGCGGCTGGTTCGCCGCGCATACCTTCGTCGCCGTTACAGGCGACTTGCGGCGCGATCTTTTCCAGTATTTGAGCGGCCATTCGCCTACTTACTACGCCGAGAAGCAGCCGGGCATGCTCGCAAGCCGCATCACGGCAACCTCGAACGCGGTGTACACCGCCGAGAACACCACCGCGTGGAACGTGCTGCCGCCTTGTATTGCCGTGCTCGGCGCAATCGTGATGATCATCGCCGTGAATCCGCTGATGGCAGCCGGCCTGATGCTGTGCTCGGCCATTCTGTCGGTCGTGCTTTACAAGCTCGCCGGACGCGGTTCGGCACGGCATCACCACTTCGCGACCAAAGCGGCGTCGGTGGACGGCGAGCTGGTCGACGTGATCAGCAACATGGGCCTCGTGCGCGCCTTCGGCATGACGTTTCGCGAACAGCAGCGTTTCGGCGCGACGGTCAAGGCGGAAATGGATGCGCGCCAGCAGAGCCTGCTGTATCTGGAAAAGCTGCGCCTGCTGCACGCGGTGATCACCGCGCTGCTGTCGGCCGGCTTGCTGGGCTGGGCGCTGTGGCTGTGGGATCAGGGCAAGGCGACCTCCGGCGACATCGTGCTGGTCAGCTCGCTCGGCTTTACGATTTTGCACGGCACGCGCGATCTGGCCGTGGCGCTCGTCGACGTGACGCAACACGTCGCACGGCTCGCGGAGGCGGTGCGCACGCTGCTCGAACCGCACGGCATGCCGGACCGCAATGACGCGACCGAACTCGTGCCGCAAGGCGGCCGGGTCAATTTCGAAGGCGCGACGTTCGCCTATCCGCGCCGCCGGCCGATTCTCGACCACTTCGATCTGCATATCGAACCGGGCCAACGGGTCGGCCTGATCGGCAAGTCGGGCGCGGGCAAATCCACCGTGCTCGCATTGCTGCAGCGCTTCTACGAAACGCAAGGCGGCGCGATCAGGATCGATGGCCAGGACATCGCCTCGATCACCCAGGACAGCCTGCGCCATGCGATCGCGCTGGTGCCGCAGGATATCTCGCTGTTCCATCGCACGGTGTACGAGAACATCGCGTACGGCCGGCCTGAGGCGACCCGCGAAGAGGTCATGGCGGCCGCGCGCGAAGCCCGCTGCACGGATTTCATCGAAGCGATGCCGGAAGGTTTCGATACGATCGTCGGCGATCGCGGGGTAAAGCTGTCCGGCGGTCAGCGCCAGCGGATCGCGATTGCACGGGCGATTCTGAAAAACGCACCGATCCTGCTGCTCGACGAAGCCACCTCGGCGCTCGACAGCGCGTCGGAAGAAGCGATCCAGAAGGCGCTCGACCGGCTGATGGTGGGCCGCACGGTGATTGCAATCGCGCACCGGCTGTCGACGCTGAACAACTTCGACCGGATCATCGTGATGAGCTCGGGCAAAGTCATCGATGACGGCAGCCCGGAAGAGCTGCGCTCGCGTCCGGGTCTGTATCGCGACCTGCTTTCGAAGCAATATGGCAAAGGCACGACGCTGCATATCGGCGGCAAGAAGGTCGACGAGCAGCACGTGGTTTGAACTGCGCGGCGCCGTTTTTGTGCCGCCGTTTGTGCAACACGCATCGCCAACAAAAAGCCGCTTTCGAGCGGCTTTTTGTTTTCCAACGTAGCCGCGAACGGCCTTTATAGCGGCTTATTCGGCCAACGTTTCGTGCACCGCTTTCTTGCCTGATCCAGCCCGCACCTTCACGGTTCTGGTGCTCTTTGCACCGTTGACGCTCTGCAGATCGCGCATGAAGTTATCGCGCCACACCGACACATTGTTCTCGCGCAACTGCACCATCATGTCGCGGTGACGCGCCTGGCGCTCCGCGAGCGGCATCTGCAGCGCCGTGGCCAGCGCGTCGGCCATGCCGTCGATATCGACCGGATTGACGATCAGCGCGCCGTCCAGCTCCTGCGCCGCGCCCGCAAAGCGCGACAGCACCAGCACGCCGGGATTCCCGGGATCCTGCGCCGACACGTACTCCTTCGCAACGAGGTTCATGCCGTCGCGCAACGGTGTGACGTAGCCGACGTGCGCGGTGCGAAACAGCGCGGCCAGCACCGAACGCTCGTACTGCTTGTGGATGTAGAGAATCGGCGTCCAGTCGAGCTCGGCAAAGCGGCCGTTGATGCGGCCCGACTCGCCTTCGAGCTGCAAGCGAATGTCCTGGTAGGCGTTCATGTCGGCACGCGTCGGCGGTGCGATTTGCAGGAACGACACCTTGTTGCGCTGTGCGGTCGCGTGTTCGAGCAGGCGCTCGAACGCGCGAAAACGCTCGACCAGCCCCTTCGAATAATCGAGCCGGTCCACGCTCATGATCAGCTTGCGCGAATGCAGCGTCGCCTTCATCGTACGCACCGGTTTGCCACGCTCGCCCGCTTTCGCGAGCTCGGCGATCTCGTCCGGATACACGCCGATCGGGTAAGCCGCCGCACGCAGCGTGCGGCCGAACGCGTGAACGGTCAGCGGGCCGCTCGCCGATACATCGACTGTGCCGTTCGCCTCGTTGACGATGTAATCGCAGAACGCGCGCAAATCCGGCGCGGTCTGGAAGCCGAGCAGATCGAACGAACACAGCGCTTCGACCAGTTCGCGATGCGGCGGCACCGCAAGCAGAACCTGCGAAGCCGGAAACGGAATATGCAGAAAGAAGCCAATGCGATTCTTCACACCGGCAGCGCGCAACGCTTGCGCAAATGGAATCAGGTGATAGTCGTGAACCCAGATCACGTCATCCTCGCGCAAGAGCGGCACGAGTTGCTGCGCGAGCCATGCATTGACGCGACAGTAGCCTTCGAAATCGTGACGATCGTAATGCAGCAGATCGGCGCGATAGTGGAACGCGGGCCATAGCGTTGCGTTCGAGAAGCCGCGGTAATACTGGTCGTAGTCGCGCCGCATCAGCGCGATGGTCGCGAAGGTTACCGGCCCGCGCTCTTCGACCTTGATCTGCGGCTGGCCCGAGCTGAGCACGTCGCCGCTCCAGCCGAACCACATGCCGCCGGTTTCCTTCAGCGCGTCGTACACGCCGACCGCCAGCCCACCGGCCGCCGGGCCGCCTTCCGAGATCGGCGCGACCCGGTTCGATACGATGATCAGTCGGCTCATGAAGCTCGATTCCCGATGCAGTGCGTTAAGTATGTTGAGCGATACGGCGCAGTCATCATGCTCCGCGCGCCGCCGCGACAATCGACTCCAGCCATTCGAGCAATGCGGAAACCGACTCGACACGCGTATGCGCCATCGTGTCGCCCGCGCCGACCTTGATCGACAGGCCGCCGCGTTCGTTGACGACGACAAAGCCTTTCTCGTCGGTCAGATCGTCGCCGGCAAACACCGGAAAGCGGCCGACGAACGGCGGCTCCTCGAGAAACGCGCGCAGCGCGCGGCCCTTGTCGACGTCCTTGGGTTTGATCTCATAGACCATCTTGCCGGGCTGCAATACATAAGAGCCGGCGTAGTCGGCGACCAGCCGCCCGGTTGCCTCGCGCGCCACCGGTTCGCGATCCGGCGCATTGCGATAGTGCAGCGCGAGCGCCGCGCCCTTGATCTCCAGCAGCATGCCGGGATTCGAATTGACGACCTGCGCGAGCACCTGCTCCATGCGCAGCAAACGTTCGTCGTGAAAGCCGATGCGCTGTGTGTCGCCGTTCGCGTCGCGCCGCTCGGCGCCGTGCAGGCCGGCGATCGGCAGATCGGGCATGCCGAGGAAAGCGTCGATACTATCGATGCCGCGCCCCGACACGATCGCGACCGCGCCGTTCGTCAGACGCCGCAACTCGGTCAGCAGCACGATGACCTTGGGTTGCACCAGCACGCCATCCGGCGTGGGCGCGAGTTCAACGAGCGTGCCGTCGAAGTCGAAGAAAAATACCGTCTCGCTCGGAGACAGAACTGCCGGAAGTGCTTGCATCGGTTAGTTTTGCCTTTCAGCCTTCTGCGGCCGGAAAAGTGTGCGCATCTTACCGCGCATCCACCCATTTTTCGAGAAAGTAAGCCAGTACACAAGCCCGGCCGAGGCGTGCGAGCCGAGGCCACAGCGAATTTCGTTCAAAAAGAGAACCATCCGGCTTCACCGAACTTTCAGCCGCCTGCGTCAAATTGCCTCGCAAACCGCGCGCCAGCGGGCGCTGCGCGACGCCTCCGGGCATTTTGCGATACAGTCGCAGCCACGCAGGCCGGTCCGGTTACGGCCATATTTGCACACTATGACGGGCCGTGCGCTTTGCGCGAAGCGTGCTTGCGCACTGACGCATCGCGTCGTGCGTGACCTGCACGCGCCACTTCGTGTACCGCTCTTCAAGAGAGTCATTGATACCCGCTTTGTTCCCGCTCATCTCATTCCGACGCCGGCAACCGAACCTTGCATCGCCACACCGCGCGTGGTCGAAGCGCCTGTTCGCGTTGACGGTCATGGTGGGCGCGCTGGCTGCGCTAAGCGGCTGCACGCATCGCGCCGAACCGTGGCTGCTGACCAACGTGACCGGCCACTTGCCGGATCTGGATTTCTCGCTGACCGGCGGCGACGGCCGCCCCGTCAGCGGTGATTCATTCAAGGGCCGCACGTCGCTCGTCTACTTCGGCTACACGCATTGTCCGGATGTTTGCCCGGAGACCATGGGCCGTTTGATGCAGGTGCTCGGCAAGCTCGGCCCGGACGCGCAAAAGGTGCACATCCTGTTCATCACCGTCGATCCGGCGCGCGACACGCCCAAGGCCTTGCGCGATTACGTCGGCGCCTTCGACTCGCAACACGCCGAAGGGCTGACCGGCACCGACTGGCAAATCGAATCGCTCGCCAAGCGTTACCGGGTCGCCTATCAGATGGAAAAGCGCGACCCCAACGGCAACTACGAAGTCACGCATAGCTCCGCCGTCTACGTGTTCGACCGCCAAGGCCATGCGCGCCTGCTGGCCACCGATCACGACACGCCCGGTGCGATCGCACAAGACCTGCGCCGTATCATTGAAGACCGCTCCTGACCTTTCCCGAGTCCACCCATGTCGATCAAGATCAAGACGTTCGCCGCATTGAGTTGCGCCCTCGCCCTTTCATTCGGTTTCGCCCCAGGCGCGCAAGCGGCCGGCGCTCAAGCGATCAGCGCCAAGGAGGCGTGGGTTCGCTGGCTGCCGAACAATCTGCCCGCCGCGGGCTACGTGACACTGGTGAACGCGAGCGACAAGCCGATCGACCTCGTCGATATTTCCAGTAACGACTATGGTGGCGCGATGCTGCATCAAACCGTGTCGAACGGCTCGACGCAAAAGATGGTGATGGTCGACAAGCTGACGGTGCCCGCGCACGGCCAGGTCGCGATTGCGCCAGGCGGCTACCACGTGATGCTCGAAGACGCGAAGCATACGGTGAAGCCGGGCGACACCGTGCATCTGACGCTGAAGTTCTCCGACGGCGAAACGCTCGACACGCCGTTCACCGTCAAATCGCCCGCACAGACCAAGTAACAACAACGACGCACGATGAACCTGCTCTACTGGCTCGATCCCTGGGAGTTCTCGCCGACCGTCGTGATCGCATTGCTGGTGCCCGCGATCCTGTTTGTGCGTGGCGCACACAAGGCGAAGGTATCGATCGCCCGGCGCATTTCCTTCTGGTTCGGGCTGGCCGCGTTGTATATCGCGCTGCATACGCGGCTCGATTACTTCTTCGAGCATGAGTTTTTCATGCATCGCGCGCAGCATCTGGTGCTGCATCATCTCGGGCCTTTCTTCATCGCGCTGTCGTATCCGGGCGCCGCATTGCGTGCGGGCATTCCATTCAGCTGGCGCCAACGCTTCGTGCGGCCCGCATTGCAAACCCGCGTGGTGCGCAAAGTGCTCGACGTGGTGATGCATCCGGTGGTTGCGGTCACATTGTTCGTTGGGCTGATTTATTTCTGGCTGATGTCGCCGATTCACTTCGTGGCGATGCTCGACTGGCGGCTCTACCGCGTGATGAACTGGAGCATGGTAATCGACGGCCTGCTGTTCTGGTGGCTCGTGCTCGATCCGCGCCCGGCTCCGCCGGCGCGGCTGTCGCCCGGCAAGCGCGTGCTGGTGGTGATCGCCGCGATTCCGCCGCAGATCATCCTCGGCGCATTCATTTTCTTTTCGCCGCGCGAGTTGTATCCGATCTATTCGATCTGCGGACGCGCCTTCACGTGGCTGAGCCCGATGCGCGATCAGCAGATCGGCGGACTGCTGCTGTGGATTCCGGGTTCGATGATGAGCGTAATCGGCGCCCTGCTGGCATTGCGTCACTGGATGCGGCTATCGGCGCGCGGACGCCTGCGTGGCGAACGCGGCGCCGGCGCGCCACGCTTGACGCAAGCCCCCTCGGTGGCCGCGAGCGCGCGACGCTGACGCTGGAACTTCCAAAGCGTTGAATGCGGCCGGCGCGCCTGCGCCTAGCTTCGTCGAAGCTTAGACCGAACGCATCCACACGTGCGGGATGCCGTCCTCTTCGTGAATGTCCGAGACCGGCGCAAAGCCGAAAGCGCCATAGAAAGCCTGCAGATGCGCCTGCGCATGCAAACGGATCGGCGTGTCGGGCCACTGCGCCCGGATGTGCGCCAGCGCGCGTTCGAGCATCGCGTTGCCGAGTCCGATGCCGCGGAACTCCGCTGTCGTCAGCACGCGGCCGATGCGGATATCGGTATCTCCCGCGTCCGGTAGCAGCACGCGGAGATAACCTGCCAGCGGCGGACGGCGCTCGCCCGGACCGAAGGCGAACAGGTGCCAGGCCTCCGTGTCGAGCCCGTCGATATCGGCATAAAGGCAGTTCTGCTCGACGACGAACACCGCGCTGCGAGCGGCCAGCATTGCATAGACTTCGGCGGTGGTAAGGTCGTCGAAGGCTTTCCAGTGCCATTCGAGTTGCGCCAGTGGCGTGGCGGCGGTGCGCTGCGGTTCGGTCATGAGAAGGCTTCAAAAAGGGGGCGCACCGGGGCGGCGGCGGCGATGCGGAATTATGCCGCGCCAGGCGGGCTTAGGCTATGCCGCGCAAATCTCGTGGGTCAGGCTACGCCGCGCCAATCTCGCGGAACTACGCGGTGCATCGCTTGCACGCGCGGCCTGGCTTCGGTGGCGCTCAACCACGACGGCCGGAACGCGCCCGGTTCTCGCACGTCGCGTGTATTCCGTGTGCTTTTCGCCAGGTTCGGCTCGTGCGCCCGCCCGTAGCAAACCCACTATGCGCCCAGGAAAACCGGCTCGACGGGGCGCGCGAGACACTCGATCAGATTTCCAGGACCGCACAAATGCAGCGCGCCGACGACCACCAGCGTCCGCTCCGGCCGCCCGAGCATTGCCGTCACACGCTCCGCCCACGCGCGATTGCGCGCATCGAGAATCGCGTGGCGAATGCCGGGCAGGTTGAACATCGGCGACTCGATAGCGATCTCGTGCACGGCTTGCAGATCGCCATGCAGCCAGGCCGCGTGCATGCGTTCGAGCGTGCGCTGCGGTTCCTTCAGATCGGAGATCAGCAAGCCGAGCGCGGCGGAGACGGCTTCCAGCGGAATCGACTCGAGCGACGCCGCCACTTCCTCCGCAGTTTCGAGATACCGATACGGTTTGCCTTGCGCGATCGCCGAACGCAGCATGCGCGGCTCGACGCCTTCGACGACCTGCTGAAACAGCGTCGGCGCGACAATCAGCGCGGCCCACGGCCGCAAATCGGTGAGCGGCGCCAACGGGCCGTCGACGGGCCATACGGCCTGGAGCTGATTCCAGGCGTCGGCGGAGAGCAAAGGACGCAGTTGATCCGCACTGCTTCGCGAATGCGCTTTCAGAAACGGCAGGATGGTCGGCGGATCGGATTCGAAGACCAGCTCCTCGGCCAGGTCATAGGCCTCGGCAATCCATGGCGGCGTCCGGCGGTTCGTTGCAGGGAATAGATGCATCGAGCCAAGCAGGCGTACGTTGGTGCCGGTGAGTTGTAGATACATGCGGTCTCGGTATTGGCGGGCAAGCAGGCGATTGGACAGTTGAACAATTCAATCGGCAATGCGCGGCGCGACGCGTCGGCGAACGGCGCCACGCCACGCTGTACGCACCGTGAGTGCAACGAACAGCAGAAACACGATCTGCGAAAGGTACAGGTCCATCCGGATCGGGTGATGTAGCGCGAACCACGAATTGTGCGCCACATCCGTCACGATAACGGCTACGCAGAGAATCAGTCCGGTTCGCGGGCTCAGCAGCAGGAGCAGCGCCGTCAATGGATCGATGAAGAGCAGCGAGGTCCAATAGATTCGCGTGCCGAGCGCCGCGCCGCCGTAGTCCCACCAGAGGCCGTGGGCCAAGGCCACTTGCAGGTGCGTCCAGGTGGCGCCCACGAGGCATAAAGCGTAGATCACGCGCGGGCGGAAAGAGCGGCGTTCGATATTTTGGATGCGCATGTGGGTGTCGGAGTGCCGGGCTTGGGCACCTTCGCACTATAGCGGCGGGAGCAGCAAAGCGTGCGGACTCGTGCAAGGCAACGCCGTGACCGGCGACCTTGAACGGGAAGCGCGATGAAGGCGAGACGCGCGATGAGCGATGAGCGATGAGCGATGAGCGATGAGCGATGAGGCATAGAAAAAAGAAAAGCCCCGACGTGTCGGGGCTTTTCTCTTCATCAACTACTGGAGGCGCGAGCCGGAGTCGAACCGGCCTAAACGGCTTTGCAGGCCGCTGCATAACCGCTTTGCTATCGCGCCGCAAGCGGACTGGAACCTGGCTGCAGATTCACAGATTTGTCTGATGGCCGATCAGCACGACAGACCACCAAACAAAAAGGGAAGCGTTGCTTCCCCTAATGTGTGGAGCGGGAGACGAGGCTCGAACTCGCGACCTCAACCTTGGCAAGGTTGCGCTCTACCAACTGAGCTACTCCCGCATGGCACTGCTTCACAACGCCCTGCATTTTTACTTCGCCAAACAACGCGTTGCTTCGAAAACTGGAGCGGGAGACGAGGCTCGAACTCGCGACCTCAACCTTGGCAAGGTTGCGCTCTACCAACTGAGCTACTCCCGCATATTGCTGCTAACTACTGCCTTATTTACTGCTACTTCACTCTTACTGCCACCGACGTTTAGAACTGCGTGCATCGGAGAAACGAGATTATGGAGAAACGGCTGAAACGTGTCAACCCCTTTTGCGAATGTCTTTAACTGAACAGATTTCACTCACGATTTCGTCACGCCGCAGCCGAGCTTCGAGTCCCCAAAATTCAGACGCACTCAGGCCCCCTCAGGCAACGCCGCCCCGCTCGCGGATCTGCGGCCACGCGAGCTTCATGTAATAAAGCATCGACCAGATCGTCAGGAAGGCGGCCAGATAGATCAGCCACAATCCCCATACGCGCGTGTCGACAGAGACGCCGCCGAACGACAGCGGACCGTAGAACAGCAGCATCGGAATCGCGACCATCTGACACGCGGTCTTGAACTTGCCGAGCGAATTCACCGCGACGCTCTTCGACGCGCCGATCTGCGCCATCCATTCGCGCAGCGCCGAAATCGCGATTTCACGTCCGACGATCACCAGCGCGATCGCCGAATCGATCCGCGCGAGTTGCACCAGCACCAGCAGCGCGGCCGTCACCATCAGCTTGTCGGCGACCGGGTCGAGAAAAGCGCCGAACGCCGAGGTCTGATTCCATTTGCGTGCCAGATAGCCGTCGAACCAGTCGGTGAGCGCCGCCAGAACGAAGATCGTCGCGGCAGCCAGGTTGCGGTGCGCGAGGCTCATCATCATGTCGGGCAGATAAAACACCCCGACGACGAGCGGAATCAGGACAATTCGCAGCCAAGTCAGGAAAATCGGAAAGTTAAACGGCATGGGCAGGCGCAGCGTCTGACAAGGGAGATGCAATTGTGCCGTGTCACAAGGCCTGCCACAAGCAAAGCGGCACGCGGGGCTTGGCCCGCGCGCCGTTCGTCGCCCTTCGTAGCCCCGTCGCGGCTCTGCCTGGCGGCCGCTCACCGGGCAGCCCCATCGCATCAGGGTCAGTGCAATTGCCGATAGATCTGCTCGGCGAGCGCCTGCGAAATCCCCTCGACGCTCGCGAGATCTTCGACGCTTGCCGCGACTACGCCACGCAGCCCGCCAAAGCGCGCCAGCAGCCGCTGACGCCGCTTCGCACCCACGCCTTCGAGTTCCTCGAGCCGCGAGGTCTGCCGCGTCTTGCCGCGCTTCGCGCGCATCCCGGTGATGGCGAAGCGATGCGCTTCATCGCGGATCTGCGCGACCAGCATCAGCGCCGCGCTTTCCTTGCCGAGTTCGAGCGGCGCGCGGCCGTCGGCGAAAATCAGCGTCTCGAGACCGACCTTGCGACCTTCGCCCTTTGCGACGCCGACCAGCATGCCCGTATCGAGACCCAGTTCCGTGAACACCTGGCGCGCGATCTCGACCTGGCCCTTGCCGCCGTCGATCAACACAATGGTCGGCAAAATGCCGCCCGCGGCTGCCGGCTCCGCCGCATCGGGCGTGAATGACGGATCGGCCGTCGCGTCCGTTTGCAACTCAGCGGCTTCGGCGGCGGCCTCATCGGCAGCATGCGCGGCGGCTTGCGCGACCATCTTCTCGTAGCGGCGCGTGAGCACCTGACGCATCGCCGCGTAGTCGTCGCCAGGCGTGATGCCGGTGATGTTGTAGCGCCGGTACTCGGACGCCTGCATCTTGTGATGGTGATACACCACGCACGACGCCTGCGTCGCCTCGCCCATCGTATGACTGATGTCGAAGCATTCGATACGCAGATGCGCGAGATCGTCGCACTCCATGCCGAGCGTGTCGGTGAGCGCGCGTGTGCGCGCCTGCTGCGAGCCTTGTTCGGACAGCAGGCGGGCGAGCGCGAGCCGGGCGTTCTGCTCGGCCATCGCGAGCCATGCACGCCGCTGACCTTGCGGCTGACGCAGCACGGTCACCTTGTGGCCGGCCTGCTCGATCAGCACGTCGACCAGCTCGCGCGTGGCCGGCGCGTGGCTGACCACCAGCACCGGCGGCACGCGATTGCCCAGGTAGTGCTGCGCGATGAACGCTTCGAGAACTTCGGACTCGATGCCGCCGGCGGCGCGGCCTTTGCGCGGCTTCGAGGGAGCGCCCGCATCCGCCTCGCCTTCGGCTTCCACGTCCACGGCGGCGTCTTCGGCGTCTTCGTCCTGCGGCAGCTCTTGCGCGATAGCGAGGGCGTCGGCGGCATCGAACGATTCGGCCGCGCTGTTTGCAACAGCGGATGGCGCATCGTTTAACGTCGAACCCGGCTCGGCCAGTGCATCGGACAGCCCCTCGCCGCCCGTTTCCAGGCCGCCCTCCTCTGCCGTCAGCGCGCTTTCCACATGCGCCGGGAAGTACGCCTTGTCGCCCAGATGCCGTCCGCCGCGCACCATCGCGAGATTCACGCACACGCGTCCGCCGAGTGCGACCACCGCGAGAATATCGACGTCGCTGTCGCTGCCGACTTCGATCGCCTGCTGATGCAGCACCGTCGACAGCGAACTCATCTGGTTACGCACCGCCGCCGCCTGCTCGAACTTCAGCTCGCTCGCGAATGCGTGCATTTTCTGCTCGAGTTCCTTCATCACCTCGCCCTGCCGGCCGAGCAGAAAGCGCGATGCGTTGGCGACATCGCGTGCGTAATCCTCTTCGCCGATGGCTCCAACGCACGGCGCCGTACAACGGCCGATCTGATGCAGCAGACAGGGCCGCGTGCGGTTGCTGAACACGGAGTCTTCGCACGTGCGCAACTGGAATACGCGCTGCAGGATCTGGATGCTCTCGCGAACGGCCCATGCGCTCGGGAACGGTCCGAAGTACTGATTCTTGCGATCCACCGAGCCGCGGTAATACGCCATGCGGGGAAACTTGTGGCCGGTCAGCTTCAGGTACGGATACGATTTGTCGTCGCGAAACAGGATGTTGTAGCGCGGCGCGAGCGCCTTGATCAGATTGTTTTCGAGCAGCAGCGCTTCGGCCTCGGAGCGTGTCACGGTGGTTTCGATGCGCGCAATGCGCGTCACCATCATCGCGATACGCGGCGACAGCAGGGTCTTCGTGAAGTAGCTCGAGACGCGCTTCTTGAGGTCGCGCGCCTTGCCCACGTAGAGCACCGCGCCGTGCGTATCGTAATAGCGATAGACGCCGGGCAGATGCGGCAATTGGGTGAGCACTTTTTTCGGCTCGAAAGCGTCGGTTACTTCGGGTTCGGTCATGCAGGATCGGTTGGGCGGAACAGTGTCGCGAAGCCTCGGCTCGAGTGCTGCGCGCTCGCGCGCTCACTTGAGTGCTCGCTTGCGCGCGGAACCGCGGACGAGTGCTTTAGAATCGCCAGTTTAGAACATTCCGCATGGGTTCGAGCCCGCTGCATCGAATGGCGCATCGCAGCGGCATGGGCCGGCGGCTGAACCCAACTGCACGGCTCAAAGGCCCGACCCAACCACGCGCCCGCTCGAACCCGCGACCCAGGCCACCATGTCTTCCGCTACGCCCCTTCCCGAACAACCGGCCACCACGCCCACGGCGATCGCCTGCGATATCTTTTGCGCGGTGATCGACAATTTCGGCGACATCGGCGTGTGCTGGCGCCTCGCTCGCCAGTTGGCGAGCGAGCACGGCTGGCAAGTGCGCGTGTTCGTCGATGACCTGCATGCGTTTCAGAAGCTCTGCCCGTCGCTCGCGCCCGATCTCGCGCGCCAGGCGATCGGCGGCATCATTGTCGAACACTGGCACGAGCCGGCGCACGCGGGCGAGACGCTCGAAGTGGCCGACGTGGTGATCGAGGCGTTCGCGTGCGAGCTGCCGCCGATCTACGTCGCCGCGATGGCGCGGCGCGAGCGCGCGCCGGTTTGGCTGAACCTCGAATATCTGAGCGCCGAAGACTGGGTCGCGGATTTCCATCTGCGGCCGTCGCCCCATCCGCGCTATGCGTTGACAAAGACGTTCTTTTTCCCAGGGTTGGGCACCGGCACCGGCGGCGTGCTGAAGGAACGGCATCTGGACGCCGCGCGGGCGGCCTTCGAAGCCTCGCAGCCAGCCCGCGAAGCCTGGTGGCTGAAAACCGCCGGCCGCCCGCCGCCGCCCGCCGCGGCCACCGTCGTCTCGCTGTTCGCCTACGAGAACCCCGCCGTCGACAGCCTGCTCGAACAGTGGCGCGATAGCGCCGAACCGGTCGTGCTGCTCGTGCCGGAAGGCCGGATCTCGGGCGCGGTCGCACGCTTTTTCGGGCTACCGTCGTTTGCCGCCGGTGCGCACGCCGAGCGCGGCAGCCTCAGCGCCCACGCGCTCGCCTTTACCGGGCAACCCGGCTACGACGCGCTGCTGTGGGCCAGCGACGTCAATTTCGTGCGCGGCGAGGATTCGTTCGTGCGGGCGCAATGGGCCGCGAAGCCCTTCGTCTGGCACATCTACCCGCAAGCCGACGACGCCCATCTGCCGAAGCTCGACGCCGCACTCGCCCACTACGCCCGCACCTTGCCCGCCGACGCGCGCGACGCGCTCGCGCGCTTCTGGCACGCATGGAACGGCGCCGGTCAGCCGGACTGGGCAGATTTCCTGCGTCACCGAGCCGCCCTGAAGCAACGCGCGGCCGAATGGGCGCGCGAATTGGCGCAGGTGGGCGACCTCGCCGGAAATCTGGCCTTGTTCGCAAAAAGTCAGTTAAAATAAGCGGTTATCCAACGGCCGACGACGCAAGCGCGGCCCGATCGTAACAGCGAACCCCGCATCCACTGGCATATCATCTGCTCTAAACGGCAGTTGAGCGGCAGTGAGTGGCACAGATAAGGCTGCAAGCAAGGTAGCCGAATCAGCCGCCGATGCGCCGGCAGAAATGTCAAAAAAGGGACGCATGATGCGAATCGGCGCCACTCGTGTAACGCCCGCACAGGGTAAAAGCAGGTAACGGATTGCAGGGAATGCAGGAATCGCAGGTATTGCCCTGCGATCCGCCGCGGGCAGCCGCGGCAAGCCGGCCACGCTTCACGCACTACCCCGGCCCAGCCGCTCCCAGGCGGTGCGGCGCCGGAGTGCGAGAAGCGCCGAAGCCGCTTGCGCCGTATGCCGTTGAGCAAAAGTTGAAGCTACTTATTTCGTACAGGACAGTTTTATGAAGACCGCACAGGAACTCCGCACCGGCAACGTAGTGATGATCGGCGCAGACGCGATGGTCGTGCAAAAGGCCGAATACAACAAATCGGGCCGCAACTCCGCCGTCGTCAAGATGAAATTCAAGAACCTGCTGACCGGCGCAGGCATGGAAAGCGTGTACAAGGCGGACGACAAGTTCGACGTCGTCGTGCTGGAGCGCAAGGAAGTGACGTACTCGTACTTCGCTGACCCGATGTACGTGTTCATGGACGCCGACTATAACCAGTTCGAAGTCGAAAACGAAATGATGGGCGACGCCCTTCACTACCTCGAAGACGGCATGGCTTGCGAAGTCGTGTTCTACAACGACAAGGCCATCTCGGTCGAACTGCCCACCACGCTGGTCCGCGAAATCATCTACACGGAACCGGCTGTCAAGGGCGATACGTCGTCGGGCAAGGTGTTGAAGAACGCCAAGCTGACCACCGGTTTCGAACTGCAAGTGCCGCTCTTCTGCAGCATCGGCGACAAGATCGAAATCGACACGCGTACGCACGAGTACCGCAGCCGCGCCTAAGCGCCCGCAGACTGAATCCTGCGCCGTAGCAACGCCGGCGCCGCGAAAAAAATGCGACAAAAAAAAGCGCCCACTTTGGGCGCTTTTTCTTTTTTGCGCTGCCGTGTATGGTTGAGGAAAACTTTACCGGCAACCTTCTCGAAAATGCCTGCCCGACACCCTCGCGTTTCCGCTCTGCATCCCTCAAACCATTGATAAGCTTAAGTAAATGGTTGTGGCACAGTCCGTGCTCACCCTCAGTCATAGGCCTGCACGGCTTTATTTTCCTCAACTGCGGAGATGCGGCATGAATAACGACATCGCTGAAGGCAAGTGAAAACCAATGCTCGGCAAGGCAAAGACTGCATGGGGCGAGCTGACGGACGACCAATTGTCCAAAGCGAAAGGCCGCGCCGACAAACTCGCCGCGTTGATCCAGGAGCGTTACCGCAGAACCCGCGAGCAGGCGGAACTTGAGGTACGGCGCTTCTTCGACAGAAACCGGGATATCTGACCGGTCGAATGAAGGAAATACAGGCGCCCTGCCATGCGTTATAGAAATCCGGGCACCTGACCGAATTGCAAAGGACCAGAACTACATGAGTCGAATCGCCGTCGCACGCATCACGCCGCGCCCATCTCCATTACCCGGCGGCTACCGCGCCGCCCTGGCGGACGCTGCTCGCGCGGCGCTCGACCGGCCATTCGACCGCTCATACCGGCCAGCCATCGCGCCCGTGCCGCACGCCGGAGTCCCGGCGGTGCGACGCGGGTATTCCATCCATCTAAAAAATTGCGCTCGCTATGCCACACGCCCTGATTGTTGAAGACGATCCCAATAGCCTGTCGGGCCTGTCCGCCATCCTCGCTGCCGACGGCTTCTCCGTCGACACCGCGACGACGATCGCCGAGGCCCGGGCCGCGCTGACACGCTTCATTCCCGACGTCGTGCTGGTCGACCTGAATCTGCCGGACGGCAGCGGGCTCGATCTGCTGCAGCATCTGCCCGCGCATCCGCCCGGCGGCGCCTTGCCTGTGATCGTGATGACCGGCAATGCGACGGTCGAGAGCGCGATCGAAGGCTTGCGGCACGGCATCTGGGACTATCTGCTCAAGCCGGTCAACATTCCGCGCCTGCGCAGCCTGCTTGCGCGTATTCCGCGTCCGTACGAACTGACCGAGGAAGTGCAGACGCTGCGCGCGTCGCTGCGCCAGCTCGGGCGCTTCGGTGCGATGCTCGGTAGAAGCGGCGCGATTCAGCATGTCTACGACACGATCGAACATATCGCGCCGACCGAAGCCGCCGTGCTGATCGCCGGCGAAACCGGCACCGGCAAGCATGTCGCCGCGCGCACGCTGCACGACATGAGTCGGCGCCGCAAAGGTCCGTTCGTGACCTTCGATTGCCGTACCGCGGGCAGCGCCGCTGTGCACCGTCCGCTCGACAGCCTGATGTTCGGCCACGAGCACGGCGCCTTCAGCGGCGCCGAGCAGCGCGAACCCGGTCTGTTCGAGCAGGCGAGCGGCGGCACGCTGTTCATCGACGAAATCGCCGAACTGCCGCGTGTGCAACAGGAAGCGCTGCTGCGCGCGCTCGATTCGCAGACCTTCATGCGGGTCGGCGGCACGCATCAGGTGGTGACGGACTTCCGGCTGATCGCGTCGACGCGCAAGGCGCCGCGTGCGGCAGTCGCTGACGGCAGCCTGCACGAGGATCTCGCATTGCGCCTCGAAGCCGCGGCGGTGACGCTGCCGCCGCTGCGCGAACGTGCCGACGACGCTGCCTTGATCGCGCAAGCCGTCGTCGACGAGTTGAATCATGAAGCGGCCGTGCGCGGCACGGCGGAGGTCGCCAAGCAGATTGGGCCGAATTTCCTGCGCGAGTGCCTCGCCTATGAATGGCCGGGCAACGTGCGCGAATTGCAGGACCGCGTGCGGCGCGCTTATCACGCGTCGGGCGACGTGCTGGAATCGTTGCGCGCCGACGAGGCGGGTTCGGTCAACGGCCGCGATCTGAGCGGCAGCCGCGTGCAGGTGACGGTGGGCACGCCGCTCGCCGATGTCGAAGAAATGCTGATTCGCGCGACGCTCGACGCGGTCGGCGGTACTCGGCATCGTGCGGCGTCGCTGCTGGGGATCAGTCCGAAGACGCTTTACAACAAGCTGCAGCGGATGCGGTTGAACTGAGTGCTGCCGGCCTCGCGGTAGAGCTTGAATAAAAAACGGCGCCTCAAAGGCGCCGTTTTTTAGTCTGACTCGATCGCCTGACGCAATTGCGTGACCCAGCGCGTCACGCAAACACGCTACGCAACAATGCCTGTGCTTGCTGATATTGCGGATCGGCCACCAGCTTGCTCCAGGTGAGCGCCTTGCCGCGCGGCCGCATGCGCTTCAGACGCCGCTGCGATTCCTTCGACGGCGTGAAACGCAATGCATCGAGCACCCTCTCCGCTTCGTCCGGCTGATTGCAGATCAGCACCATGTCGCAACCGGCCTGCAACGCGGCGCTCGCGCCTTCGGTCAGCGTGCCGCCTTGCCGTGCCGCTTCCATCGACAGATCGTCGCTGAAAATCGCGCCTTCGAAGCGCAGCTTGTTACGCAGAATGTCCTGCAGCCAGACGCGCGAGAAGCCGGCTGGCTTCGAGTCGACTTGCGGGTAGATCACGTGCGCCGGAATCACCGATCCCAGCGACAAACCGAGCCAGTCATACGGCGCCACGTCGTCGCGCAGGATTTCGTCCAGCGTCCGGTCGTCGACCGGCATCGCGACGTGCGAGTCCGCCTGCGCGAAGCCGTGCCCCGGGAAGTGCTTGCCGCAATTGCTCATGCCCGCCAGCACGAGACCGTGATTGAGGCTCTTTGCCAGCAAGGTCACGACGCGCGGATCGCGGTGAAACGAACGATCGCCGATTACTTGCGACTGACCGTAATTCAGATCGAGCACCGGCGTAAAACTCATATCGAGACCGCACGCGCGCAATTCCGACGCAAGGATATAGCCGACCGCCGTCGTCACTTTGGTGGCGTGCAGCACATCGCTGTCCCACAGCGCGCCGAGCTTGCCCATCGCCGGCAGCACCGTGAAACCGTCGGTCCGAAAGCGCTGCACGCGGCCGCCTTCATGATCGACGGCAATCAGCAGATCGGCACGGATGGCACGGATCGAATCGGTCAGCGCGATCAGTTGCGCGCGGCTCTCGTAGTGACGCGCGAACAGGATCACGCCGCCGGTCATCGGATGGGCAAGGCGGCGCTTGTCGTCGTGGTTCAGCGTTGTGCCGACCACGTCGAGCATCACCGGTCCGGGAATGGTTTTCATTGAATTCCGCTAGAAAAAAGCTTGAGACAAGGAGAGACGCGGCCGGCGTGCGCCGCGTTCAACGTATTTTTATTCGTCGCTGGCGGGCGCATAAGGGGAGTCCAGCCCTCGCACCACCTCCCCGGTTTCCGCGATCACGAACGACACCGCGTAGTCGCGCTCATCGCTGATCGTCACGCGCGCGGTGATGCCACGCGCATCGAGCCATTCGGCGAGTTCGCCCGAGGCGACCACCATCGGCTCGCCGCTCGGCTTGTTGAGCGTTTGCAGCGCGCGCCAGGTCATCGGCCAGTGCATGCCGAGGCCAATCGCTTTCGAGAACGCTTCTTTGGCCGAGAAGCGCGTGGCGAGAAACGCGAGACCGCGCGCCGCCGACCGGGCCTGGCGCGCGTGATAGATGCGCAATTCGTCCGGGCCGAGCACCTTTTCGGCGAAGCGGCCGTTGGTGCGCGTCATCACCGCCGCCACGCGGCTGACCTGAACGATGTCCGTGCCGATACCGTAGATCGCCATGCGGGGCGCCGTGGCGTTAGGCGCACGCGCCGAGACGCGCGGCGACCATGATCGCCTTCATCTCGCGCACCGCGTTGTCCCAGCCGGCGAAGATCGCATGCGCGACGATCGCGTGGCCGATATTCAGCTCGACGATGTCTTCGATCGCGGCGATCTGCTGAACGTTGGTGTAATGCAGACCATGACCCGCATTCACCTTGATGCCAAGCGTCGCGCCGAATTCGACGGCGCGCACCACCCGCTCGTATTCGCGCTGCTGTTCGGCGGGATCGTGCGCTTCTGCGTAACGGCCCGTGTGCAGCTCGATCACCGGCGCGCCGGCTTCGTGCGCAGCGCGAATTTGCGTTTCGTCCGGATCGATGAAGAGCGACACGCGCGAATTCGCTGCCGCGAGCTGCATGCACGCGGCGCGCACGGCTTCGAACTGGCCGGCAACGTCCAGCCCGCCTTCGGTCGTCAGTTCCTGGCGCTTTTCCGGCACGAGGCAAACGTCATGCGGTCGCACTTCGCACGCGATGTCGAGCATCTCCTGCGTCACCGCGCATTCGAGATTCATCCGCGTCTTGAGCAGCGGACGCAGCGTGCGCACGTCGGCGTCGACGATATGGCGGCGATCTTCACGCAGGTGCAGCGTGATCACGTCGGCGCCGGCTTCTTCAGCCTGCAAGGCGGCGCGGATCGGATCAGGATAAGTCGTGCCGCGCGCGTTGCGCAGCGTGGCGACGTGATCGATGTTCACGCCAAGATCAATCACATTCGGCGACGTAAGAAAGAAGCTCATAAGTTCTGCAAGTCGATCAGGATCTGGCGCGTCGCGAGCGGCGTGCCGCCAAGGTAAGTGTTGAGCAGAAAGCGCATCAGCGTTTTGCTTTGCGCCACCGTCTGCGCTCGATGGTAATCGTCCTGTTCCATGTCGAGCAAGGTTTGTCCGGAGATCACGGGCCATTGCGCGGGCAGGTCGTCGGACGCTTCGCGCACGCCGCGCTCGGGATCGAACACGTAGCGGCCATCCGCTTGCACGGCTTTTCGCGTGACGGTGCGGTCGAGCGCCATCGCATAGCCGGTTTCGCGCAGCAGTACGCGCTCGAACGAGCGCAGCACCTGCACGGGCGGCTCGTCGTGCGCGAGACGCGTCATGGTCACGACGTAATGATGGAACAGTTGCGGATGCGGATCTTCGCGCGCGCAGAATTTGACCAGCAGTTCGTTGACGTAGAAGCCGCAGAGCAACGCGTCGCCCGTCAAAGGCAACATCCCGCCGACCCATTCGGCGCCGGTCAGCGTGCGCACTTCGGACTTGCCCGACCACGACAACGCGAGCGGTTGAAACGTCTGCAGCACGCCGCGCAATGCGGAGTGCGGACGCTTCGCGCCTTTCGCGACGAGCGCAAGACGGCCGTGATCGCGCGAGAGCACGTCGATGATCAGGCTGGTCTCGCGATACGGATAGCTGTGCAGGACGAAAGCGGGTTGCTCCGCGATCCGGTACTCGGACGCGGACGCGGAGGTGCGAGGTGCGCGGCGCGCCGGCGCTTTGCGCGGCTCGCCTTCGGCGCCCTGTGCGCTTTTACTGGAGGATTTTCGGGTGGTGCGGGCGGGTTTGGACGGCTCGCGCGCCGGCGCGGCCGGCTCCGGGTCGTCCGGGTCAGCGTCGGAATTCAGCGTCATCCACGCGTCATTCGTACCCATACGCACGAAGTCCGGCTTCGTTGTCGGCCCAGCCGCTCTTCACCTTGATGAAGGTTTCGAGATAGACCGGACCGTCGAACAGCTTTTCCATGTCGAGGCGCGCTTCCGTGCTGATCTGCTTCAGCTTCGCGCCCTTCTGGCCGATGATCATCGCCTTGTGCGTGTCGCGCTCGACCATGATGGTCGCGAAAATGCGGCGCAGGCGCCCTTCGGTTTCGAATTTGTCGATCAGCACGGTGCTGGTGTACGGCAGTTCGTCGCCAGTCCAGCGGAACACTTTTTCGCGCAGGATCTCGGCGGCAAGAAAGCGCTCGCTGCGATCGGTCAGGTCATCTTCGCCGTAGATCGGCGCGCCTTCCGGCAGGAACGGCTTGACGGTCGCCATCAAACGTTCGATGTCGTCCGGATTCTTCGCCGACAGCGGCACGATCTCGTTGAACTCGCGCAGCGCGCTCACCTGCTGCATGAACGGAAACAGCGAATCCTTATCCGACACGCGATCGAGCTTGTTCGCGATCAGCAGCGTGGGCACCGACGGCGGAATCAGATCGAGCACCTTCTGATCGTCCGCGCCGAAGCGGCCCGCTTCGATCACGAACAGGATCGCGTCGACCGAAGTCAGCGTGGACGTGACCGCGCGATTCAGCGACCGGTTCAGCGCGCCGCTGTGCTTGGTCTGAAAACCCGGTGTATCGACGAAAATGTACTGCGCGTCCTCGAGCGTGTGAATGCCGGTGATGCGGTGGCGCGTGGTCTGCGCCTTGCGCGACGTGATACTGACTTTCTGGCCGACCAGCGCGTTCATCAGCGTGGACTTGCCGACATTCGGGCGGCCGACGATCGCGACCATGCCGCAGCGAAAACCAGTGGGGGTGGGAGCGTTCATATTCGGGCTACGGCAAGTTCAGAACGACGCGCGGAAGCCGCGCGCCGATGGCAATCAATGGCCCGCGTCGGCGACGCGCGTTTGCACTGCGTCGGCTACACCGGGTTCGGGTTCGGTTTGCGCCGGCGCGTTGGACGTGGGCACGGCTGCGCCGGGTGTGATTTCGCGGCTGCGATGTTTGTCGACGCTGCGGACGGTGGCGCCTTCGGGCTTGGCATCGGCGGATTTGGCGTCCGCCGGCTTTGAGTCCGCCGGTTTGGCGTCCACGGGCTTTACGTCCGGCTTTACTTCCGGCTTTACGTCTGGCTTCTCGGCCGGGTTGTCCGCCGCGGCCTTGTCAGCGGACTTTTCGCTCGCGTGGATGGCCGCTTTATCCGCCTTTTCAGCCTTCTCGGTGCGCTCGGGTTTGTCCTGCCCGCTGTACTCGACGTGCGCCGCGCGAATCATCGCCAGCGGTGCGGGTGTGGCGGCCAGCGTTGGCCGGTCGGCCGCGGATTCCGATGCAGCAGCTGCGGCAGCGCGGCTCTCGCCACGCCCCGCTACCCGTTCGTTCTTGCGATCCGGGCTGCGCAAATCGAGCGCGGTCTGCACACCGGTCACGCCGGGCACGATCTCCGGCTCGATATGCTTCGCCGCACGGGCGCTCTTCGAGCGCTTGGGCTTGGCGACGACGGCGGGCGCCGCAGCCATCACTTCGTCGAGCGCTTTCTTGGCCGCGGCCTGCTCGGCCGCGCGGCGGCTTGCGCCCGAACCGGACACTTTCACATCCAGTTTCGGCACCGTGCATTCGACTTCGAATTGCTGATTGTGCGCCGCACCATGAGTCGCGACGACCGTGTAGGTAGGCAGAGCGATCTTGTGACCCTGCAAATATTCCTGCAGAAGGGTCTTGGCGTCTTTGCCGAGCGTGCGCGGGTCGATGTGATCGAGAATCGGCACATAGAGGCGCTTAATGACCGTCTGGGCGGCCTCGAAGCCACCGTCGAGGAACACTGCACCCAACACCGCCTCGAGCGTATCAGCGAGGATAGACGGCCGGCGGAAGCCGCCGCTGCGCAGTTCGCCCTCGCCAAGCCGCAGGCCTTCCGAAATATTCAGGGCCTGAGCAATTTCGTACAGCGACTGCTGTTTGACCAGATTGGCACGGACGCGTGACAAATCGCCTTCGTCCAGTTTGCCGAAACGTTGGAACAAAAGCGCAGCCACCGCGCAATTCAGAACGGAGTCGCCGAGAAACTCGAGCCGTTCGTTATGCGTGGCGCTATGACTGCGGTGCGTTAAAGCCTGGCGCAACAATTCCGCATTGCGAAATTCGTAGCGCAAACGGCTTTCCAACGGAGATAGGGGCATGGGCAGAGTATAACGCGGGCGCCTGCCCCGGCGAAAACGCGGGACGGCCAGCGGAAAAAGCGTAGTGAAGCGACGTTACCGCAGGTTCTTAAAGTAGCGTAATAACACGCTGCGACTGATGCGACCTCTCGGCCATTTGCGCAGCGTGCCGTGCAGTCAATGCATGCGTGCTCAGTTGAAAGAGCCGATACGCTTCAGATTGCTGAAGTTCATCCAGATGAAAAACGCGCGGCCGACGATATTCTTGTCCGGCGCGAAGCCCCAATAACGGCTATCGGCGCTGTTATCGCGGTTGTCGCCCATCATGAAGTAATTGCCCGGCGGCACTTTGCAGATCACGCCGCGTGCGTTGTACGTGCAGTTGTCGCGATACGGATAATCTTCCGCGCCGACGATGAACGGCGGCACAGCCGGATTGTTCAGGATCGCGTTCTTGCGGCCGTCGATATCTTCTTCGAACTGCTTCGCGTAACCGAGACGCTCTTCGTCGAGGTAATCCGGCAGCGACGTTTCCGGCACCGGTTTGCCGTTGATCGTCAGTTTCTTGTCCTGATACGCGACAGTGTCGCCCGGCAAGCCGATCACGCGCTTGATGTAGTCGACCGATTCGTCTTTCGGGTAGCGGAACACCACCACGTCGCCGCGTTCGAGCGGACGGCCTTGCGTGATCTTGGTGTTGCTGATCGGCAGACGGATGCCGTAGTCGAATTTATTGACGAGGATGAAGTCGCCCACCAGCAGCGTCGGCACCATCGAACCCGACGGAATCTTGAACGGCTCGACCACAAACGAGCGCACCACGAACACCACCAGAATCACCGGGAAGAAGCTCGCTGAATACTCGAGCCACCACGGTTGACGCAGCTTGTCGTCACGCAGACGGGCGCGCGTTTGCGCCGCGTTTTCATCGGCGAAACGCTCGCCGACACGTGCTTGCTGGCGGTCGAACTCGACGACCGCCGCTTCCGCCGCGAGCCGCCGTTGCGGCATGAAAACCAGTTTATCTGCGACCCATGCGACGCCCGTCAAAATGACGAGCACAAAAAGAATCAGCGCAAAATTCATAAGGTTCCGTTGTTCGTCTTATTTGTCTTCGACACGCAGGATCGCGAGGAAAGCCTCTTGCGGAATCTCGACGGACCCGACCTGCTTCATTCGCTTCTTGCCTGCCTTTTGCTTTTCCAGCAGCTTCTTCTTACGCGTAATATCGCCGCCGTAGCATTTTGCCAGCACGTTCTTACGCAACGCTTTAATGTTTTCGCGCGCGATAATGTTCGAGCCGATGGTGGCCTGAATCGCGACGTCGTACATCTGGCGCGGAATCAGTTCGCGCATTTTTGCCGCCACTTCGCGGCCGCGATACTGGCTTTGCGAACGGTGCACGATCACCGACAACGCATCGACCTTGTCGCCGTTGATCAGCATGTCGACCTTCACGACATCAGCCGCGCGATATTCCTTGAACTCGTAATCCATCGACGCGTAACCGCGCGACAGCGACTTCAGACGGTCGAAGAAGTCGAGCACCACTTCGCCCATCGGGATTTCGTAGGTCAGCTGAACCTGGCGGCCGTGGTACTGCATGTTGATCTGCGTGCCGCGCTTTTGCGTACACAGCGTGATCACCGCGCCGACATAGTCTTGCGGCATGTACAGATTCACGGTGACGATCGGCTCGCGCACTTCCTCGATCTTCGACGGCTCCGGCATCTTGGCCGGGTTCTCGACCATGATGGTCGTGCCGTCGCGCTGCAGGACTTCGTATACCACGGTCGGCGCCGTGGTGATCAGGTCCATGTCGAACTCGCGTTCGAGCCGCTCCTGCACGATCTCCATGTGCAAAAGGCCCAGGAAGCCGCAACGGAAACCGAAACCGAGCGCCTGCGACACTTCCGGCTCGTATTGCAGCGAAGCGTCGTTGAGCTTGAGCTTTTCCAGCGACTCACGCAGCGCGTCGTACTGATTGGCTTCAACCGGATAGAGACCCGCGAACACCTGCGGCTTCACTTCCTTGAAGCCCGGCAGCGGCTCTGCTGCCGGCCGGTTCACCAGCGTGACGGTATCGCCCACTTTCGCCGCGGCCAATTCCTTGATGCCGGCGATGATGAAGCCCACCTGCCCCGCCGACAACGATTCGAGGTTCTTCGACTTCGGCGTGAACACGCCGATGTGCTCGACCGGATACTGCGCGCCGGTCGCCATCATGCGGATCTTGTCCTTCGGACGCAGCGTACCGTTGACGATACGCACCAGCATCACGACGCCGACGTAGTTGTCGAACCACGAGTCGATGATCAGCGCTTGCAGCGGCGCTTCCGGATCGCCCTTCGGCGGCGGCACTTTGGCGATCAGCGCTTCGAGCACGTCTTCCACGCCCTGGCCGGTCTTCGCGCTGCAATGCGTGGCGTCGGTCGCGTCGATGCCGATCACGTCTTCGATTTCGGAGATCGCGCTTTCAGGGTTCGCGGCCGGCAAGTCGATCTTGTTGAGCACCGGAATCACGTCGACGCCCAGTTCGATCGCCGTGTAGCAGTTGGCCACCGTTTGCGCCTCGACGCCCTGGCTCGCGTCGACGACGAGCAGCGCGCCTTCACATGCGGACAGCGAACGGCTGACTTCGTACGAGAAGTCGACATGGCCCGGCGTGTCGATCATGTTCAGGTTGTAGACCTGCCCGTCACGGGCCTTATACGTCAGTGCGGCGGTTTGTGCCTTGATGGTGATGCCGCGCTCGCGCTCGAGATCCATCGAGTCGAGCACTTGAGCTTCCATCTCGCGGTCGGACAAACCGCCGCAGATCTGGATGATGCGATCGGCGAGCGTCGACTTGCCATGGTCGATGTGCGCAATGATCGAGAAGTTACGAATATGATCCATTCAGTGCCGATCAAGCAAAAAAGGCGCGCTCGGACAATAGCGGAGCACGCCTTGTAAGTAGGTGAAAAACCTATCTATTTTAGCCGAAAAGGCTATCGCCCGGCGCATCTTGCAAGGACCGGGCGGAAAAGACGGCTCAGGAGAGGCGTGAAACCTGGTATGAACGGCGCATGCGTTTATGCATCTGAGGCGCTCAAGGCGCCGCCGCGACGCGTGCGGCGAGCGCGGTACGGACCCGCGCCGCATCGAGGTGGTAGTGGCACAGTTCGACGCCGTCGCAAACCAGAACCGGTACCAGTTCGTTGTAACGGGCTTCCAGCAGGGGATCGGAGTCGACATCGACCACCTCGACCTGCGCGCCGAACTCGGCCAGCAGCGGCTCGAGCGCGGCGCGCATCTCGTCGCACAAGTGGCACCACGCGCGCCCGTAAAGCGTGAGCGGCGCCACCGTTTTCACTTCTGCGCGCTGCGCGGACGAATCGGCACGAACTGCGTGTTCTCGCCGCGGCGAACCAGCAGCGCGACCATTTTCTGCGGATCGAGGTGTGAGATCACGTCGTCGAACTGCTTTGCGCTCGTGATATCCGTGTCGCCGACGCGCAGCACGATGTCGCCCTTTTGTAGACCCACGCGCGCTGCCGGACCGTCCACCGCGTCGATCTGCACACCATTGCGCAGTTTCAGCGCCTTCAGCTGATCGGCGGGGATATCGCTGACCGCGAGGCCCAACACGTTCGTCGCGCGCTGCTTCGGCACCGGCGGCTTCCTCGAATCCGCCTTGGCGGTCTTGTCCGGCTGCATCTCCGCAATCGTGACCGGCAAGTCGCGCGTCTGGCCCTTGCGCCAGACCGTGAGCGTCGATTTGGTGCCCGGCTTCGTATCGCCGACCATGCGCGGCAAATCCGTCGCGGTGTCGACCGAATGGCCGTTGAACTTCAGGATGATGTCGCCCGGCTGCACGCCGGCCTTGTCGGCCGGACCGCCCGGCTCGACGCTGCTGACCAGCGCGCCTTGCGCCTTCGGCAAACCGAGCGAATCGGCTACATCTTTGGTCACTTCGCCGATCGCCACCGCGATGCGCCCACGCACGACCTTGCCCGACGCCTTCAGCTGATCGGCCACGCGCATCGCTTCGTCGATCGGAATCGCGAACGAAATGCCCATGAAACCGCCGGTGCGGCTGTAGATCTGCGAGTTGATGCCGATCACTTCGCCCTGCATATTGATCAGCGGACCGCCCGAGTTGCCCGGATTGACGGCCACGTCGGTCTGGATGAACGGCAGGTAATCGCCCGTGTCGCGCCCCTTGGCGCTGACGATGCCGGCGGTCACGGTGTTCTCGAGACCGAACGGCGAGCCGATCGCGACCACCCACTCGCCCACACGCACCTTGTTGGAGTCGCCGATCGTGATGGTCGGCAGATTGGCGGCGCTGATCTTGACGACGGCAACGTCCGTCCGATCGTCCACGCCGATCAGCTTCGCCTTGAATTCGCGCTTGTCGGTAAGCGTGACGTAAATGGTGTCCGCATCGTCGACGACGTGCGCGTTGGTCATCACGTAGCCGTCGGCCGACAGGATGAAACCGGAGCCGACGCCACTGTTCTGTTCGGCATCGTTGCTATCCGGGGCGTCCTGGCTGCCGCCGCTGCCGCCGTTATCGCCGCCGCGCGGCGTACCTGGCGTACCTGGCGTTTGCGGCGTTTGCGGCAACGGGATGCCGAAGAAGCGGCGGAAAAACTCCGACATGTCGCCGTCGTCCATGCCCGGAGGCAGACCGCCGCGCGCGCCGCTGTTCGACACACGCGTCGTTGTGCGGATGTTGACGACAGCCGGGCCGACCTTGTCGACCAGATCGGTGAAATCGGGCAGATTGGCTGCGGGAGCCGCCGACGCCATATGCGGCAAAAGCGGCAAACACGCCGCTACCACCGCGGCCGCGAGGAATTTGCGCACCGAGAAAGTCGTCATATCGTAGCAAGCCGAGGGATTCGAGGATTCAGAAAATTACTTCGGAGCTTTGTATTCTATGGCAGACGCGAATTGCTGCAATGTGCTCTGGGGCACCTCACCGAGCAGGGTAATCCAGAAGTCGCCGCGCCGCTTGACCAGCACATGCGTCGCGCCGCTACTGCCCGCGCCTTCCTTGCGGGTGTTGTTTTCGACCGGCTCGACGAACACCGAAATGGCCGCGAGACCGTCGGAGAACACGGCCTGGTCGACCGGAATGGTAGGTTGGCCCGCGTCGCGTGCGGCCATTGGGCGGCGTAATTCGCGAATCTTGCGGAAGCCCGGCACTGTCGGCGCGATCTGCCAACCTTGCGCTTGCATATCGACCGGCTCGACCGGCGGACGCACGACGGTCCAACCTGCCGTATTACGAATTCCGCTGACGATCGCGGCCTTGTCGACCGGCACGCCGATGCGAATCTGGGAAAACGACAATTGCTCGAGCACCTGGCCGTTCGGGTCGAGCGTCTGGACACGCAGCAGCAAGCCTGTCTTCTTGTCGGCCCACAGCTTGTACGCGAAGCGATAGGCATCTTTCGGATCGAGTTCGATCACCTGGCTGTCGACGCCCGCGACGCGGTCGTCGACGAGCAGTTTCGGCTCGTAAACCGACAGCACCTGTTCGCCGCTCACTGCCAGCAATGCCGGGAACGAATCTTTGTTCTGGCGCTTCTCGACGACGCACAGATGCCGCTCCGGCACGAAGGTGTAAAGCTCTTCGTTATGACGCAGCATTTTGCGCGGCTTGCCGTCGAGGCTTTCGAGTTGCTCGAATTCGCCGTCCGCGCGGGTCGCGTAGTGCGCGATCCGAGACGTCTGCACGTAATTGCCGCGCTGATAGACGAAGGCGCCCTCGTAGTTCTGCTGCTGCGCGGCCTGATGGATGCGGTCAAGCAGATCCGCAGCCGTGCGACGGGCGACGAGCGGATCGTCGGTTTGTGCAAAGACCCGCGGTGTAGCGGACAACAATACGGCTGCGCAGAACAGAAATGCCGGCAGCCGCCCCCAGATAGTCGTTTTATTCAACCGCGGAGTCTGCATCAAACTATTGGCCTTGCGTAGAGACGGCGGCAGCGCGGATCAGCGGCATCGAGCCCGGCATGACCGGTTGTTGCGCGAATTGCTGGTGAGCTTCCAGATACTGGTCGAGACTTGCATCACGAATGATATTGGCGTCTTGTGCGACCGGCGCAACGGTCGCGGCCGGCACGGAAGCCATGGCCACACGTTGCAGCGCATCGCCATGCGCCTCTACCGACGCGACTTGCGAAACACCCGGACCGCCCGGCACGCCTTGCAGTTGCGGCACGACGATCCACGTCAGGGTAGCGGCGGCGGCGGCGGCGGCAAAAGCCGGTACAACGCGGCGGCGCAAAGCCAGCAGACGGCGCGCGACAGGCATCGCAGCAGGCGCGAGCACGTGTGGCTCGTTTTCGAAGCGCGCGGCAAAACCGCTCAGGAACGCACTGCTCGCCGCCGGGCTGACCGCCAGATCGTCGGAACGCAGTGCGTCGCCGATCAGGTGATAGCTCGACCAGGCGGCACGATCGTCGCCGTCCAGTTCGGAAAAAAACTTATTCAGATTCAGATGCTCTTCACCGAACAGCTCACCGTCGACAAAAGCGGACAGACGCTCGCTGCGCGAGCTGGCTTGCGATTGCATCGAGACCGACCCCATGATGCTCCCCATCTTACAAACACCCCGTAGTGACACCACTAACCCAGATATTGCACCCGCGCCCCCGTCCTGCCGGCTGGTCGATTACCAGCGCTTGCCTTCAGGTGTGTCAAGCAACGGACGCAATTTTGCCGCAATGGCTTCGCGAGCGCGGAAAATTCGTGATCTGACAGTGCCAATTGGGCAACCCATCATCTCAGCGATTTCCTCGTAGCTCAAACCCTCAATTTCACGAAGAGTAATGGCGGTGCGCAACTCTTCCGGTAAAACCGCCATCGCAGCATTGACCGTCTCGGCGATCTGCTTGCTCATCAACATCGACTCAGGCGTGTTGATATCCCTTAGTTGGTCGGCGTCCGAGAAAGTTTCAGCTTCTTCAGCATCCGCTTCGGTCGATGTCGGTGCGCGCCGCCCCTGGGTCGCAAGGTAGTTCTTTGCCGTATTGACCGCAATCCGGTACAACCACGTATAAAACGCCGATTCGCCGCGAAACTGCGGCAATGCCCGGTACGCCTTGATAAAGGCGTCCTGAGCGACGTCTTCCACTTCGGCGGGGTCCCGCACGAGGCGCGAGATCAGCCGGAGAATCTTGCGGTGGTATTTGGAGACCAGAAGCTCGAACGCGGCCTTGTCGCCCTTCTGGACGCGCTCGACCAGCACCTGATCAATTTCTTTTTCGCTCACCTGATAAATCCGTTAACTATAGGGCGCATGGCGGGGCACCATTGTAGCGTCCCCATCATCACGGCACGTTACTACGGTAACAGCGGTTACAGTCGTTACAGTCACGCACCTGCGCCGCGCCGGCCTCGCACCGCCAGTTCCCGGAAGACAGATGCTGGGAGTGCGTCGGCGGCGACCAATAGCGTACGGGGGCGCCCATGATCCTGCGCGAGGGCCAGAACGAGCAGACGGCCACTCCATTGCGAACAGCCGGCAATGCGGCCCTGCGCCAGCAGATTCCCCGCGCGATCCCACGCAGACAATCCGTCCGGCCCGAGTTTGAGCGCGACAGGCTGCGCACGCTCATGTCTCGCTGCGCACAGCGTCAGCAACGCCAACCCGGCGAGCGACAACGGAAGCGCCTGCCACGCGCCCAGATGCGACGCGAGGCAGGTATGGACAGCCAGCGCGGCGGTCAGAACGAAAACCCCCAACGCGGCGCGCATGGCGACGGAGCGCCGCAACGCAATTCGTTGCGGCGCTCCGTTCGGCGTTGCCGATTCGGGGGAAGCCGCCGGCTGAGCCGGCGTCGTGGACTGGCGCGTCACCAGGCGATCAGGTGGTCAGGCGCGCTTGAAAACCAGCGTGCCGTTCGTGCCGCCGAACCCGAACGAGTTCTTCAGCGCGACGTCGATCTTCATCTCCCGCGCAATGTTCGCGCAGTAATCGAGATCGCAGTCTGGATCCTGATTGAAGATGTTGATCGTCGGCGGCGACACCTGATGATGCAAGGCCAGCACGGTGAACACGGACTCCAGACCGCCGGCGCCGCCCAGCAGGTGGCCTGTCATCGACTTGGTCGAATTCACGACCATGTCTTTGGCGTGGTCGCCGAAAGCGCGCTTGATGCCGGTGGTTTCGGCCAGGTCGCCGAGCGGCGTGGACGTGCCGTGCGCATTCAGGTAAGTCACCTGATCCGAGTTGACACCCGCGTTCTTCATGGCGGCCAGCATGCAGCGGCGTGCGCCGTCGCCGTCTTCCAGCGGCGCGGTCATGTGATAGGCGTCGCCGCTCATCCCATAGCCGCCGACTTCGGCGTAAATCTTCGCGCCGCGCGCCTTCGCGTGTTCGTACTCTTCGAGCACCATCACCCCGGCGCCCTCGCCCAGCACGAAACCGTCGCGATCCTTGTCCCACGGACGGCTCGCCGTTGCCGGATCGTCGTTGCGTTGCGACAGCGCACGCGCCGCCGCAAAGCCGCCGATGCCGAGCGGCGACACGGTCGATTCCGCGCCGCCGGCGATCATCACGTCGGCGTCGCCGTATTCGATCAGGCGCGAAGCTTCGCCAATACAGTGCAGCCCCGTGGTACACGCGGTGACGATCGCGAGATTCGGGCCCTTGATGCCGAACTTGATCGACAGATGGCCGGAGATCATGTTGATGATCGAAGCTGGCACGAAGAACGGCGAAATGCGGCGCGGACCGCGATTCAGCAACTCGGTTTGCGTCACTTCGATCATCGGCAAGCCGCCGATGCCCGAACCGACCACCACGCCGATGCGCTCCGAATTCTCATCGGTGACTTCGAGGCCGCTGTCCTGCATCGCCTGGATGCCTGCAGCCACGCCGTAATGGATGAACGTATCCATGTGGCGCGCTTCCTTACTGGGGATGTAGTCCTCGATATTGAAGCCCTTCACCTCGCCGGCGAAACGAGTCGAAAAGTTCGACGCATCGAACTTCGTGATATTGGCAATACCCGACTTGCCGGCGACCAGATTGGCCCAGCCGTCGGCAACATTATTGCCAACAGGCGAAATCAGCCCCAGGCCTGTAACAACAACACGACGGCGGCTCACGGTAACCCCTTTTTCATAGATGACAAAAGCAAAAGCCACAGCGGCCACAGGAACCTGCCCTGTATGCCCTGTGGCTGTTAAGTCGGCAATCGCGCGGAAAATTGCGCTGTCAACATCGCTGGCTCCTGCACGGCAAAAAGCACCAGCCCCGCTGGCGTCGGCAACCGACACGGCAGGGCGTCATACGCCGCCAACGCAGAAACGCAGGCGCGAATGACTTTAGGCCTTGACGTTCGCGCGAGCGTAATCGATCGCTTGCTGAACGGTCGTGATCTTCTCGGCTTCTTCATCCGGAATTTCCATGCCGAATTCGTCTTCGAGGGCCATCACGAGTTCGACCGTGTCGAGCGAGTCAGCGCCGAGGTCGTTCACGAACGAAGCTTCGTTCTTGATTTCAGCTTCTGCAACGCCCAGTTGTTCTGCGACGATCTTCTTGACGCGCTGTTCGATATTGTCCATTACCCCTCCAAGGGAAAAGAAGTTCAAAAATACAGGTGCGCGCATTTTATCAGGTTTGCCCCGGCAAAAAAGCGGCGCATCCGGTTGCTGTCAAGGCATGCGCCTTACGCTTTTGCAAACGCATCAAGGCGCGGATAGTAACCGAAATTGGTTACGACATGTACATTCCGCCGTTCACATGCAGCGTCGTGCCGGTGATATAACCCGCTTGCGGCGACGCGAGAAACGCGACGGCGTGCGCAATATCTTCCGGGCTGCCGAGGCGGCCAAGCGGAATCTGCGTCTTCAGCGCGGTTTGCTGCTCTTCCGGCAGGGTCCTGGTCATGTCGGTATCGATAAAGCCCGGCGCGACGCAATTCACGGTGATGCCGCGGCTGCCGATCTCACGTGCGAGCGCCCGCGTCATACCCGCCACGCCCGCTTTCGCGGCGGCGTAGTTGACCTGCCCCGGGTTGCCGGCCGAGCCGACCACCGACGTGATATTGATGATGCGGCCGCCACGCGCCTTCATCATCGGGCGCAGCACCGCGCGCGACAGACGGAACACCGACTTGAGATTGGTATCGATCACCGCGTCCCAGTCTTCGTCCTTCATGCGCATGGCCAGTTGGTCTTGCGTGATGCCGGCGTTGTTCACGAGTACGTGCAGCGCGCCGAATTCCTTCACCGTGCCGTCGATCAGCGCTTCTGCCGCGGTTGCGTCGTTGACGTTGAGCACCGCGCCGCGGCCGTTCACGCCTGCCGCGCTAAACGCTTCAGTGATTGCGGTTGCGCCGCTTTCGCTGGTCGCCGTGCCGATTACCGTCGCGCCCTCGCGCGCCAGTTCCAGCGCGATCGCCCGGCCGATGCCGCGCGAAGCGCCCGTCACGATTGCGATCTGCTTGTCGAGAGTCTTTTCCATCTGTCAGTCCGGATGCCCTTCGGAGGGCTGATTGATTCCTGATGCCGATTTTTGCTGCCGATTCCCGGCGCTTACACGGGGGAGTTCAGCCTGCGGTAACAAGCTTGAGCGTTTCTTCGAGCGAAGCCGGATCGAACACCGAGGCGCCGACCAGGTTGCCGTCGATACGCTTGGTCAAACCCGCAAGGACCTTGCCCGGCCCGCATTCGATCACGTGCGTGACGCCTTGCCCAGCCATCGCCTGCACGCTTTCGACCCAGCGCACCGCGCCGGCCGCCTGGCGCACCAGCGCGTCCTTGATCTTTGCCGGCTCGTTGACGACCGCGACGTCGACATTGTTGATCACCGGAATGGAAGGCACCCGCACGTCGACGCTCGCCAGGTATTCGCGCAGCTGATCCGATGCCGGCTTGAGCAGCGACGAGTGGAACGGCGCCGAGACCGGCAGCGGCAACGCGCGCTTCGCGCCCTTCGCCTTCGCGACTTCGCAGGCCTTTTCGACCGCGGCCTTGTGGCCGGCGATCACGACTTGCGCAGGCGCATTGAAATTCACCGCTTCGACGACACCTGCAACCGACGCTTCCGCGCACACCGCGCGCACAGTGTCGTCGTCGAGGCCGAGAATCGCGGCCATGCCACCTTCACCGACCGGCACCGCCGTTTGCATTGCCTGCGCGCGAAAACGCACGAGCGGCACAGCGTCGCGGAATGCGATTGCGCCCGCCGCGACCAGCGCGGTGTATTCACCGAGGCTGTGGCCGGCGACAACCACCGGCTTCGGGCCGCCGGCCTGCTGCCACGCGCGATAGATCGCGTAGGCTGCCGTCAGCATGACCGGCTGGGTGTTGGCAGTGAGGTTCAGATCTTCGGCGGGGCCTTCGGCGATCAGCTTGCCGAGGTCCTGATTGAGCGCGTCGGATGCTTCCTGAACCGTCTCACGCACGACGGCATGATCGGCGAATGCGGTGAGCATGCCGACCGACTGCGAGCCTTGCCCAGGAAAAACGAACGCAAATTTCATATCGTCCCCAAAATCGAATTAGTCAGATGTGGGTGGCGCGCGCTGTCCATGTGACTTCGGCGCGCACGAGGGCGCCGCAAACAGCGCCCGCCGGCTCGTCACCGCGATCAGTAGCGGATAACCGATGCACCCCACGTGAAGCCGCCGCCGACGCCTTCGATCAGCACGTTCTGGCCGCGCTGGATGCGGCCGTCGCGCACCGCGACGTCGAATGCGAGCGGAATGGACGCAGCCGACGTATTGCCGTGCTCGCCCACTGTGACGACCATGCGTTCCTGCGGCAAGCCGAGCTTGCGGCAGGTGCTTTGCATGATGCGGATATTGGCCTGGTGCGGAATCAGCCAGTCGATCTGCCCGGCCGCCAGATCGGCCTTTGCGAGTGCTTCGACCGCGACCTTTTCGAGCACGTTGACAGCAAGCTTGAACACGGCCTGCCCATCCATATGCAGGAAGGCGCTGCCGGCGACTACGCCGCCGTTCACATTGCCCGGCGTGCAGAGGATGTTCGAATAGCTGCCGTCGGCATGCAACGCGCTAGCGAGCACGCCCGGCTCCTCGGACGCCGACAGGATCACCGCGCCCGCGCCGTCGCCGAACAGCACGCAAGTGGTGCGGTCGTTGAAATCGAGAATACGCGAGAAGGTTTCCGCGCCGATCACGAGCGCCGTGCGATGCTGGCCGCTGCGAATGAAGCTGTCCGCCGTCGCCACCGCGTAAGCAAAGCCGGAACAGACGGCCTGCACGTCGAACGCCGCGCCGTTGTTCCTGATGCCGAGCCTGTTCTGCAACAGGCACGCCGTGCTCGGAAACACGAAGTCCGGCGTGGAGGTTGCAACGATGATCAGATCGATGGATTGCGGATCGATATTGGCCGCTTCGATCGCGCGCTGCGACGCGATCAGCGCCAGATCGCTGGTGGTGACATCGGGTTCAGCGAAGTGGCGCGCATGGATCCCTGTGCGGGCGACGATCCATTCGTCGCTCGTCTCGATGCCCTGCTTCGCGAGACGCTCAGCCAGATCCTGATTGGTGACGCGCGCGGGCGGCAGGTAGCTGCCGGTGCCCAGCACGCGGGAATAAATTGTCGATTGAGCCATTATGCCTTCGAGGATTGCGCAGCGTAGGGCTCGGCCGGCTGGCCTGCGAGCGGGCTTGCGTGACCCGCACCGCCTGCGTCGCGCGCCGCCTGTTCGAGAGAACCCGCGTTCTCTTCCATCGCTCGCGCAAGCCGCTCCAGCACGCCGTTTTTGACGGCATCATACCCGCGTTTGATAGCCCACTCAAACCCGTAGGCATCCGCCGAACCGTGGCTTTTGATCACCAGTCCGCGCAGGCCGAGCAATGCGGCGCCGTTATATTGCCGATGGTCGACGCGTTTCTTGAAGCGCATCAATACCGGCAAGGCGAGCACCGCCATCACCTTGGTCAGCCACGAACGGCCGAACTCTTCCTTGATGATGTTGGAGAGCATCTGCGCGAGGCCTTCCGACGTCTTCAGCGCGACATTGCCGACAAAACCGTCGCAGACGATCACGTCGACCGTGCCCTTGAAAATGTCGTTGCCTTCAACGTTGCCGTGAAAGTTAAGTGTACTCGCGCGCAGCAGTTCGCCGGCACGTTTGATGGTGTCGTTACCCTTGATGACTTCTTCGCCAATGTTGAGCAGGCCGATGGTGGGCCGGTCGCGGCCTTCGAGCGCGGACACGAGCGCGTGCCCCATCTCGGCGAACTGCAGCAGATGCTGCGGCTCGCAATCGACGTTGGCGCCCAGGTCGAGCATCATCGTGTAGCCATTGGGGTTGGGCAGAGCGGACGCGATGGCCGGGCGTTCGATGCCCGACAGCGTTTTCAGCACATACCGCGAGACCGCCATCAGCGCGCCGGTGTTGCCGGCGGAAATGCAGGCTTGCGCCTCGCCTTCCTTGACGCGGTTCAGCGCCACGCGCATGGATGAATCTTTTTTCTTGCGCAGCGCCACCTCGACCGGATCGTCCATGGCGACGATCTCCGTCGCAGGTACGACGGTCAGCGCCTGCAGGTCCTGAGCCTTCAACTTCTTCAACTGCGCACGAATCGCACTTTCAATGCCGACGAGCAGCAACTGCGCGTCAGGATGCGAACGAACGAAGTTGACGGCCGCGGGAACGGTCACGGACGGGCCGTGGTCGCCTCCCATGCAATCTATCGTGAGCTTTACTGTCATGGAGTGCGACGAATTTCAGGCACCCTGCATGGGACCGCAGCACGCGCTAAAGCGCCAACTGCGATCGACACAAAAAAGCGGCAGTTGAATGCCGCCTTTTTGCCGAGCCGGGAAAATGTCAAGCGAGCCGATCGCCACGCGAAACGCCAAGGGGCGCAACGCAGTGAAACGATTAGTCGTTCTTCGTCTTGACGACTTTCTTGCCGCGATAGTAGCCGTTCGGGCTAACGTGGTGACGCAGATGCACTTCGCCCGTGCTCGGTTCCACCGCCAGCGGCGCTGCCGTCAGGAAATCGTGCGAACGGTGCATGCCGCGCTTCGACGGCGACTTCTTGTTTTGTTGAACTGCCATGACTAACTCCTAAAAATTTTCCGAATTCTAACACAGCCCGATCCGGTCTCCGCCACTGGCCGAATGGCCAATGCGCCCGCATCGCGCTCCCATGCAACTGTTCAGCGCTTCTTGTCGCCCGGCTCACCGCGCTTGAGACTTTCGAGCGCCGCGAACGGATTGGGCCGTTCGGGCTCGCCGCCCTCGTCAGCCTCATCCGGCGCAGCCTCGTCGCCCTCGCCTTCCGTACCGGCCACACCAGAGACGAGGCTCTCGTGCACTTCGGGACAGACCTCATGCCTGGGCACGAGCGGCAAGGAAAGCAGCAACTCTTCTTCGATCAAGTCGATGAGATCGAACTGGCGCGAGCCCACGATCACTTCGACTTCATCCTCGTCGAGCGGAAACTCTTCGGCTTCCGCCTCAGTGTTGACGATCCGGTAAGTTGCATCGACGTTGAACGCCTGCGAATACGGCGCCATGCAGCGCTGACATTCGAGCCATGCGGCGCCGTGAATCGCCATCCTCAAATAAGGCTGCGGACCCTCGGTGCCGTCGTCCTGCAATTCCGGCTGCGTCGCCCCTTCGGCTTGCCAGGTGAACGCGGTATCGCGGTCTGGCGCTTCTGCCGGGACTTCGTTTAACATGCGCGGCAGTTGCGAGACGCGCACGACACCCGCGGCCTGACGCCCACTCCGCGCAAATTCGAACAGATCGAGCTCATGCGGGTCGGTAAGACCAGCAGGGTTGCCAGGATGTTGAGTCATGTGCGCTCCTGCGTCGGCAAGGATTTCGCCAGGGGTAAACCGGTTTGCAAAGTAGCCCGCGACCCGTATGGATATCCGCATGGATGTCCATATGAAGGCCCGCTTGCGCAATAGCATACCGATGAAAAGCCCAAAATCATATCCGTTTTGTCTTTTCGAGTCAAACACTTAAGCCCGTACACGTGCAAGCTCCGCACAACCCTGTACGCCCCGCCTCTCTAGCCGTTGGTTGACCATGCCAGATTCCCCCAATCGCCCGCCACGCCTGATCCTGGCGTCGAGTTCGCCGTATCGTCGCGAATTACTCGAGCGCCTGCGCGTTCCATTCGAGGTTGTCGTACCGGCCATCGACGAAACGCCGCTCGCGGACGAAACGCCGGAAGTAACCGCGCTGCGGCTCGCAGAAGCGAAAGCCCGCGCAGCGGCCGCCAGCCTCGGCGCCGACGAAGCCATGCTCGTGATCGGTTCCGATCAGGTCGCCACCTACGACGGCCTGCAAATCGGCAAGCCCGGCACGCATGGCAACGCGCTCGCCCAGTTGCAGGCGATGCGCGGTCGCGAAGTGCTGTTTTATAGTGCACTGTGCCTGTTCGACAGCCGCTCGGGCACGGCGCAATCGGCCGACGTCATCACGCGCGTGCTGTTCCGCAATCTGCCGGACGCCGCGCTGGAAGCCTATCTGCACGCCGAAACGCCGTACGACGTCGCCGGCAGCGCCAAATCCGAAGGCCTCGGCATCGCGCTGCTCGACGCCATCCACTCGGACGATCCGACCGCGCTGGTCGGGCTGCCGCTGATCGCCCTGTCGCGCATGTTGCTCGCAGCCGGCTATCCACTCCTGGGGGCGCAATGAGCGGCACGCTATATCTGATCCCGAACACGCTAGGCGAAGGCGACGCCGACGCGCTCGACGCCGTCCTGCCCGCGCCAGTGCGCGCCCGCGCGGCGTCGCTGCACTATTACATCGGCGAAAACGCGAAGACCACGCGTGCGTTCCTGAAGAAAGTCGGCACCGAACGGCCGATCCAGGAAATCGAGATTCGCGAACTGAACGTCAACACGCCGGCCGGCGAGATCGACAAACTGCTCGCCCCCTTGCTGGCCGGCACGGATGCCGGCCTGGTATCCGAAGCCGGTTGCCCGGCGGTCGCGGATCCGGGCGCCCTGCTGGTGCGCCGCGCGCATGAGCGCGGCGTCAAGGTCGTGCCGTTTGTCGGGCCGAGTTCGATTTTGCTGGCCTTGATGGCTTCGGGCCTGAATGGCCAGAGCTTTGCCTTCCACGGCTATTTGCCGGTAGACGCCACCGAACGGGCCAAGCGTCTGCGCGATCTGGAACAACAATCGCGCAAGGCCAGGCAGACGCAGATTTTCATCGAGACGCCTTATCGGAATCGCGCGCTGCTCGACACGTTGCTGGCGACCTGCGCACCGTCGACGCTGGTGTGTGTCGCGGTGGATCTGACGCTGGAAACGGAAACCATCGCGAGCCGCACGGTGGCCGACTGGAAGAAGAAACCGGCCATCGATCTGCACAAGCGGCCGGCGATTTTCCTGATACTCGCCGTCTGATCCTGCGCCGCAGAACGAAAAAAGCCCCGTGCGGTCGTTGCTCGACCGCACGGGGCTTCTTTGCCAGCGATCAACGCAAATTGAACTTCCCGCCGAGCGCCATCGCATGCACGGCGCCGCTACCGACCGCCGCGCCGAACTTGCGCGCAACACGGTCCGTAAGGCTCTCCTTCACCGTGTAATCGACGATGTCCGGCGCCTTGATGATGTCGCGCGCGACGTAATTCGCATCGCCGAAACCGTCGGCCAGACCCAGCTCGACGCTCTTCTGGCCCGTCCAGAACAGGCCGGAGAACATATCCGGCGTTTCGTGCAGCCGTTTGCCACGGCCTTGACGAACCGCGTCGATAAACTGCGCGTGTATCTGGTCGAGCATGTCTTGCGCATGTTCATCCATCTTCGGCGTTTCCGGCGAGAACGGATCGAAAAAACCCTTGTTCTCACCCGATGTGTGCAAACGGCGCTGAACCCCCAGCTTGTCCATCAGACCGGTAAAGCCAAAGCTGTCCATCAGCACGCCAATCGAACCGACGATGCTCGCCTTGTCCACGTAAATCTTGTCTGCGGCCGCGGCTGCGTAATAACCACCCGACGCGCACATATCGCCGACGACGACGTACAGCGGGATCGACGGATATTTGGCCCGCAAACGGTGAATCTCGCGATAGATGATGTCCGCCTGAACCGGGCTGCCGCCCGGGCTATTGCAACGCAGGATCACGCCGGCGGTGCCGGAGTCGTCGAACGCGCTTCGCAGCGCCGTGTTGATATCTTCCGCGTTCGCGTTCGTATCGGCGGAGATTTCGCCGTCAAGCGCGATCATCGCCGTATGCCGGCCGGTGGCCGCAACCTTGTCGCCGGAAAACCCGATTGCGATCCAAACCGCCAGCAGCAATGCGATCAGGAACACAAAGCGGAAGAAGATTTTCCACCGCCGCGCCGCGCGCTGTTCGTTGATGGCCGCGAGGGCGATGCGTTCGAGCGCGGCGCGCTCCCAGCCCGGCTCGTCGGCAGGCGTGCGGGGGCGGCCTGTCAGGGACGGTTCTTTCGGTTCGGGAGTCAAATTGTCGGGCATGCGTTGCAGTGGAAAGGTCGAAGAGAAAAGTCAGGCACTGGCTGGGCGCAGTTCGCCGTCGGGTAGCCAGAATACGGCACGGCCTTCGGGCGTATCCCGCTCGTCCACCTGAACGGGGCGCAGCCTGCTGCCGCGGCACGGACCGCCGACACATTTGCCTGTATCCGGCGCGTAAATCGCGCCGTGCGTGGCGCACATCAAGTATAAACCGGAGGACTCGAAGAACTGCCCTTCGGCCCAGTCCAGCTCCATCGGCACGTGGGCACAGCGATTCAGATAGCCATACGCGCGGCCATCATAACGAACGAAAAACACCACGACCTCCGAGCCGCCCAGCGTCGCCGCGCGCCGCACGCCGACGCCGCCGTCGACCAGATCCCCGGCCGCGCAAACCCGCACCGGCTCCACTGCCGCCCCGCCGGGGTGGCCAGTCACGTGCTCATTCATATGCTGCGCGCTCATGCGTTCTCGCGCAGCCAGCCGGACAGCGCACCAACGCTCGAGGCGACGAATTTCGGCGACAGCGCGGTCAACGAACCGGCTGGGTGGGCGCCATACGTCACGCCGATGCCCGCGACACCCGCATTGATCGCCATCTGCAGATCATGCGTCGTATCGCCGACCATCACGGTGCGCGCGGGATCCTGCCCCAGTTCGCGCGTCAATTCGTGCAGCATGGCCGGATGGGGTTTCGAGAACGTCTCGTCCGCGCAGCGGGTGCCGTCGAACAGGCTCGTCAGGCGCGACTGGTCGAGCGCGCGGTTCAGGCCGACGCGGCTCTTGCCCGTCGCCACCGCCAGCAGATAACCCAGATCGCGCAATTCCTGCAGCATCTCGCGCACCCCGGCGAACAGCTCGGTGGTCTGATCCTTGACTAGATAGTGGAAGCGGTAGCGCTCGGCGAGCCGCGGATAGTCGGCCGGATCGAGCGTGGGCGCGGCGATTTGCAGCGCATCGCGCAGGCCGAGGCCGATCACGTAACTGGCAGCCTCGTCGGCGGGCACCGGCAGGGCGAGATCGCGGCACGCCGCCTGGATGCTGCGCGTGATGTGCGCAGTCGAATCCATCAGCGTTCCGTCCCAATCGAAGACGATCAGATCAAATTGCTCTCTAGCCATGCGGTGTCGTCTCCGGGTGTGCCCCATTTCGTAATTCGTTGAGCTGCGCGATGAAACTGCGGCATTCGTCCGGCAACGGCGCCTCGAACTGCAGCGGCGCGCCGGTTGCCGGGTGCGTCAGCTTGAGCCGGTACGCATGCAGGAACATACGCTTCAGGCCCGGCTTCGCGTTGGCGCGCGCCAAAGCTTTATTCAGCGCGAAGTCGCCATATTTGGCGTCGCCGACGATCGGCAGTTCCAGATGCTGCAAATGGACGCGAATCTGATGCGTGCGGCCGGTCTTCAGTTCCGCCTCGAGCAGCGCGTACTCCGGCCAGCAGTCGATCAGGTTGAATACCGTATGCGACGCGAGGCCATCCGGCTGCACGCGCACGCGCCGTTCGCCGTCTGCGGTCAGATACTTGTGCAGCGGTTCCTTGACCGCGCGGCGGCGGCCCCAGTCACTGGCCCATTCGCCGTGGACGCACGCATAGTAACGCTTATCCATCTTGTTCTCGCGAATCTGCTCGTGCAGATTGACCAGCGCGGCGCGCTTCTTGGCGAGCATCAGGATGCCGGAGGTCTCGCGGTCGAGCCGATGCACCAATTCGAGGAATTTCGCCTGTGGCCGCGCTTCACGCATCTGCTCGATGACGCCGAACGCGACGCCGCTGCCGCCGTGGACCGCCACGCCGGCCGGTTTGTCGATGACGAGCAGGTGCTCGTCTTCAAAAATGATCTTGAAATGGGCGGTCGGCACCGGCGCCCGGGCGATCGCCTCGTTCGGTTGAGCGACGCGGATTGGCGGCACGCGCACCAGATCGCCGAGCTCGAGACGATGCTGCGCATCGACCCGGCCCTTATTTACGCGTACTTCCCCGCTGCGCAGGATGCGGTAAATATGGCTTTTCGGTACGCCCTTACAGACGCGCAACAGGAAGTTATCAATGCGCTGTCCGGCCGCACTGTCATCGATCTCGATGATCGAGACCTGGTCACTTGCGACCGATTTCTGGGATATTTTGCCTAACTCTTTCATTCTGAATATAATTTGCCCAGCAGTCTGCGGCGGCCGGCGCAGTGTCCGGAATTCGGGCGGACTGCGCAGGTGCAAGCGATAAACCGTTATTTTACTTGCGCCGGGGTCTGGTTGCTCACCCTGAAAATGAGATGCAACAAGTTGCACGCACGAAGTCAGTGCCCGGCAGGGACGGCGCCCACAGGCGCGTTCGGTCAAGGTCGGCTTCGACGGTAACGGAATTTTGGTAAAAAAGAATTTAACTTTCAGCTTCGGTATCGGGCGGTCTGACGCCTGTTGTACGAAGCTGCCGGTTGCGAAAATACGGCGTGCGCCCAAGGCGTCTTGTAGAAAGTACAAGACATGGCGACGTCAAAATGAGGCGAGACACCCCCGGCGAGAAAAGACGCGCCCCTTGCGCGAACTTCCCGCTGCGGCATGACCGCAGCCTTCGACCCTCCGGTCACGCGCCCAGTTGGCGCACCGGCGCGAGTGGATGAAGGCGTATGAAGGTCGGCCGGCAGAACCCGCGGCGTGTCGGGCCGTTATTTGAAGCCGTGTTCGCATGTGCCCTGCGGCACCGCGTCCTTTTGACCGGACCGGGCCCTCTCAGGCAATTCTCCCGCCAATTTTCCCGCTCCAGCGTGCTTGTGAAAACACAATAAAGCGCGGCATGCCGCTGCCCTCTTCGCTCTCGCGGCTGACAACCGCGCAGCTTGGGTCAGGCAAAGCCGCTCTGGAGCCGTTCAATGAAACGCATGTTGTTTAATGCGACGCAGCAGGAAGAACTGCGCGTCGCCATCGTCGATGGGCAAAAACTCATCGATATCGACATCGAAACCGCCGGGCGCGAACAGCGCAAAGGCAATATTTACAAGGGCATCATTACCCGCATCGAGCCGTCGCTCGAAGCCTGTTTCGTCAACTACGGCGAAGACCGCCACGGTTTTCTGCCGTTCAAGGAAGTCGCCCGCCAGTATTTCCGCGACGGCGTCGACATGCGCTCGGCGCGCATCCAGGACGCCCTGAAAGAAGGTCAGGAACTGATCGTTCAGGTCGAAAAGGAAGAGCGCGGCAACAAGGGCGCGGCCCTCACCACCTTCATCTCGCTCGCCGGCCGGTATCTGGTTCTGATGCCGAACAACCCGCGCGGCGGCGGCGTGTCGCGCCGGATCGAAGGCGACGACCGTCAGGAACTGCGCGAAACCATGGCGCAGCTGCAATTGCCGGAAGGCATGAGCATCATCGCGCGCACGGCCGGCATCGGCCGTTCCGCCGAAGAGCTGCAGTGGGATCTGAACTACCTGATGCAACTGTGGCGCGCGATCGAAGCCGCGTCGCAAAGCGGCTCGGCCGGCCAGCCGATGCTGATTTATCTCGAATCGAGCCTGGTGATCCGCGCGATTCGCGACTATTTCCAGCCGGATATCGGCGAAATCCTGATCGACACCACTGAAATCCATGACCAGGCCCGCGCCTTCATGGACATCGTGATGCCGGACAACGTCAGCAAGGTGAAGCGCTACCACGACGACGTGCCGCTCTTCTCGCGCTTCCAGATCGAACACCAGATCGAAACCGCCTACTCGCGCACGGTGCCGCTGCCCTCGGGCGGCGCCATCGTGATCGACCACACGGAAGCGCTGGTCGCGATCGACGTGAACTCGGCGCGCGCCACCAAGGGCGCCGACATCGAGGAAACCGCCGCGCGCACCAACCTCGAAGCCGCGGACGAAGTGGCCCGCCAGTTGCGTCTGCGCGACTTGGGCGGCCTGATCGTGATCGACTTCATCGATATGGAGTCGGCCAAGAGCCAGCGCGAAGTCGAACAGCGCCTGAAAGACGCGCTGAAGCACGACCGTGCACGCGTCCAGATGGGCAAGATCTCGCGCTTCGGCCTGATGGAACTGTCGCGTCAGCGTCTGCGCCCGGCTCTGTCGGAAGGCAGCCATGTGACCTGCCCGCGCTGTAACGGCACGGGCCACATCCGCGACACCGAATCGTCCGCGCTGCAAGTGCTGCGGATCATTCAGGAAGAAGCGATGAAGGAAAACACCGCGGCAATCCATTGCCAGGTACCGGTCGAAGTGACCGCCTTCCTGTTGAACGAGAAGCGCGCAGAAATCAACAAGATCGAATCGCGATTCAAGGTCAATGTCGTCCTGATCCCGAACAAGCACCTCGACACGCCGCATTACAAGCTCGAGCGTCTGCGTCACGACGACGCGCGCCTCGACGATCCGCGCGCTTCGTGGAAGATGGCCGAAGAAGCGGCTCGCGAACTGGAGTCGGAAACCGGCTACAGCAAGCGCACCGAGGAAGTGAAGCCGAAGCAGGAAGCGGCGGTCAAGGGCATCACGCCCGAGAAGCCGGCGCCGAGCGCACCGGTTCGTCCGGCGGCAACCCCGGCTCCGGTGGCGGTCACGCCGGCTGGCGGCGGCTTCATCGGCTGGTTGAAGAATCTGTTCGGCATGCAGCCGGCAGCACCGGCGCCTGTCGCACCGGCCGCGACCGAAAAGCAGACGCGTCCGCAACGCGGCGAACGCACGGAGCGCGGTGAGCGCACCGGCGAACGCGGCGGCGATCGCAACCGCAATCGCCGTGGCGGCGCAGGCGGCCGCGATGCAGCGGGCCGTGGCGAAGGCGCGACGGGTGGCCGTCAGGCTCAAGGGCAGCAGCCGTCGCCGCGTCGCGAAGAACGCGAACCGCGTGAAGCACGCGAAGGCCGTGAAGCACGTGAACCGCGTGGCAATCGCGAGCCGCGTGAAGCACGTGAAGGCCGCGAACCGCGCGAGGTCCGTGAGTCGCGCGAAGGTCGCGAGGGTCGTGACCTTCGCGGCAATGAGCGTGCTGAAACCGTGGAAGGCGCAGCGCGCGCCGAGCGGGGCGAGCGTCAGGAACGCGGCGAACGCCGCGAACGTGGCGAGCGCGCTGAACGCGGCGAGCGTCGCAAGCAGCAACCGGAAGCCGCAGATGCGCTGACGCAAAATGAGGCGCAAGCGGAAGAACTGGCGCAAAACCAGGCTGTGTTGGGCGAAATCGGCGCGCCGGTCGATCAGGAAGCGGTGGCGCGTGACGGTGAAGAGCGCCGTCGCCGTCGTCGCGGCCGTCGCGGCGGCCGTCGCGAGCGTGAAGAAGAAGGCGTGAACAGCAATCTGGCTGCGGACGTCGCGGAAGCCGAAGGCGACAACGTCGCCGACGAAGCACCGGTGCGTACGCCGCACCAGCCGGTCGAGCACAAAGTCGAGGCCGATGAAGCGAAAGCGGTGACGCCGGCGGAAGTGGTGGTCGCGGCTGTTGCGACTGAAACCGCGGTGGTCACCGAACTGCAAGCTGCAACCGAGACGCCGGCTCTGGCCGTCGAGAAGGCTGTGAAAACGGAAACGGTTGTGCCGGTCGAAGAAGCGCCGGCCGCATCGGCTGTAGTCGAGCCTGTGGTGCAAGCCGCTGCCGCGCCGGTCGAAGCCGTGCAGGCCACACCGGCCGCGCCGGCTGTCAGCGAGACCGTTTCGCTGGCCGAACCGGTGGCTCACGTTGAAGCGCCGGTTGAAACCCGCGTTGAAGCCCACGTCGAAGACCGCGTTGAAGCCCCCCTCGCCGCTCCGGTCGTCGAAGCTCAGGCCGCACCGGCGCCGGTCGAGGCCCCGGCCCCGGCCGCTGTGGTCGAAGCACCGGCAGTTCAGCCGACGCCGCAAGCCGAGATCGCCGAGCCGCAGCCGGTCGTTGCTGCCGCTGCACCGGCAGCGGAACCGGCAGTCGTCGAGCCGGCGCCTGCCGCCGCTGCGCCGCAAGCGCCGCGCCCTGGCTTCGCGTCCGCGGAATCCCTGCAACCGGTGCTGGAACAGGCCGGCCTCGTCTGGGTGAACACGGACGTCAACAAGCTGCAGGCCGCGCAGGAAGCTGCTGCGCAAACCGTCAAGCCGGCTCGCGTCGTGCGTGAACGCAAACCGTTGCCGCCGCTCGACAGCGCGCCGATGCAACAAGTGGAAACGGGCAAGCATCCGCAGTAAGCTGTCCGTCGCCATGCAAAAAGCCCGCCCTAACCGGCGGGCTTTTTTTGTTTATGGGGCCGGAAAGCCGTGCCCTGGGTGTTGGCATTGGAGACGTCATGTCCGCCCCGGTATACCCGGAGAGCGGCCGGGCGCGGCGGCGGCCCAATGCATTTCCGCTAGAATGAAGATCCAGGTTCCGGTCCAAGCCCAATCGAAGCAATTCATGTCCCGACGCATCATCCCTGTTGCCGATCTCAGCGCGGTGCCGGTCATCTCCGGCGCCGTGCAAGCGCCCAGCGGTGCGCTGCACGACACGCTGGCGCGCCCGCTGCGCGACCTGCGCATCTCGGTGACGGATCGCTGCAACTTCCGCTGCGTCTACTGCATGCCGCGCGCGGTGTTCGACAAGGACTATGCCTTTTTGCCGCATAGCGCGCTGTTGAGCTTCGAGGAAATCGAGCGGCTGGCGCGGCTCTTCGTCGCACATGGCGTCGAGAAAATCCGTCTGACGGGCGGTGAACCGCTGCTGCGCAAGAATCTGGAATTCCTGATCGAGCGGCTCGCGCAACTGACCACGCCGGAAGGCCGCCCGCTCGATCTGACGCTGACGACCAACGGCTCGCTGCTGGAACGCAAGGCGCGCAGCCTGAAAGACGCGGGCTTGACCCGCGTCACGGTCAGCCTCGACGCGCTGGATGACACGCTGTTTCGCCGCATGAACGACGCCGACTTCGCTGTCGGCGACGTGCTGGACGGCATCGCCGCGGCCCAGGCAGCAGGACTTGCGCCGCTCAAGGTCAACATGGTGGTCAAGCGTGGCACCAACGACAGCGAAATCGTACCAATGGCGCGCCACTTCAAAGGCTCGGGCGCGGTATTGCGCTTTATAGAATACATGGACGTCGGCACCTCGAACGGCTGGAACATGACTGAAGTGCTGCCGTCCGCCGATGTAGTGACGCGCATCGCCGAGCATTTCCCGCTCGTGCCGCTCGAAGCGCATAGCGCCGGCGAAACCGCGCAGCGCTGGGGTTACGTGGACGGCGGCGGAGAAATCGGCGTGATTTCGAGCGTCACGCGCGCCTTTTGCGGCAGTTGCACGCGGGCGCGGCTGTCGACCGAGGGCAAGCTGTATCTGTGCCTGTTCGCGTCGTCGGGTCATGATCTGCGCGCCCTGCTGCGCGGCGGCGCGAGCGACGCGGAGATCGCCACCGCCATCGCCGAAATCTGGCAGGCACGCACCGATCGCTATTCGCAATTGCGCGGCAGTAACATGGCGCAAGCCCATGCGCAGGATGGCCGCCGTGTCGAAATGTCGTACATCGGCGGCTGAGCAGCCGGGCGCATGAGTCCAGCGCGCGAGCACATCACCGGTCTGGTCCTCGCGGGCGGGCGCGGCATGCGTATGGGCGGCGTCGACAAAGGCTTGCAAATGCTGCACGGCGAGCCGCTCGCTTCCCACGTACTGAAACGGATCGCGCCGCAAACAGGTGCCCTGCTCATCAGCGCCAACCGTCATGCCGACGTCTACACTGCACTCGGCGCCCCATTCAACGCCAAGGTCGTCGCCGATACCCTGCCCGGCTTTCCCGGGCCTCTGGCAGGTTTGCTCGCCGGGCTGCGCGCGGCCGACACCGCGTACGTCCTGAGCGCACCGTGCGACGCACCGGGACTACCCGCCGACCTCGCCGCCCGCCTCGCGCATGCCCTGGACTCGAACCAGGCCGACCTCGCCACCGTCACCACCGCCGACGCGCAGGGCAACGTCTCGCTCCATCCGGTGTTCGCGTTGCTGCGCACGAGTCTGGCCGACGACCTGACGGCCTTTCTGGCCGCCGGTGAACGCAAGGTTCGCGCGTGGTACGCGCGCCACAAGACGGTGGAAGTCGCCTTTGCCGACGAGCGCGCGTTTTACAATATCAATTCGTTACAAGAACTCGCCGACCTCGACCGTTGTTGAGGCCCCGGTTGAAATCCCGCTCCGGCCCCACGGCAAATACCGGTCCCGCCTCCGGTCGCGACGTCTAGCTCTTCATGACCACGCTTAACGAATTTTCCCGCTGCGTCGCGCAGTACGATCCTCACGCGCTACCTGTTTCGGCCGCCCAGGCAATCGTCCGTGAATGGGCCGCGCCGGTCACGGCAATCGAACGCGTGCCGCTGCGCGACGCGCTCGACCGCGTGCTGGCAGCCGACATCGTGTCGCCGATCGACGTCCCCGCGCACGACAACTCGGCCATGGACGGCTACGCGTTCAACCGCGCGGCGCTGGCAGCAACCAGCGCGTCCACGGTCGACCTGACCGTCACCGGCAAGGCGCTGGCGGGCCATCCGTTTGCGGGCCGCGTCGAGGCGACGCAATGCGTGCGCGTGATGACAGGCGCCTGCATGCCGGCCGATTGCGACACTGTCGTGCCACAAGAACTCGTCGAACGCAGCGGCGACTCCGCCACCATCCGTTTCGCGGCCAACGCCGTGCCGCCGGGCGCCAACCGGCGCCTTGCCGGTGAAGACCTGGCGCGCGGCCATGCGGCGTTGCGCGCCGGCCGGATCGTGCGCGCGTCGGATCTCGGCTTGCTGGCGTCGCTCGGCATCGGCGAAGTCAGCGTGCGGCGGCGCTTGCGCGTCGCCTTCTTCTCGACCGGCGACGAACTGCGTTCGCTCGGCGAGCCGCTCGACCCAGGCTCCGTGTACGACAGCAATCGCTACACGCTGTTTGCGATGCTCCGGCGCCTGAATGTGGACACGCTCGATCTGGGCGTGGTGCGCGATCAGCCCGCCGCGCTCGAGGCCGCGTTGCGCAGCGCCGCTGCCAGCGCGGACGTGGTGCTGACTTCCGGCGGCGTCTCGGTCGGTGAAGCGGATTTCACCAGGCAATTGCTGCAGACATTCGGCGACGTCGCCTTCTGGAGCCTGGCCCTGCGTCCGGGCCGGCCGCTCGCTTTCGGCCGCGTCTGGTCCGGCGAACATCCGGGCCTCGGGCTGCCTGCGCTATTCTTCGGCTTGCCGGGCAATCCGGTCGCCGTGATGGTGACGTTCTATCAAATCGTGCGCGAGGCGCTGCTGCGGATGTCCGGCGCGACGCCGCAAGCGCTGCCGGTCCTGCATGCCGCGAGCCGCCGGGCCATCCGCAAGCGCGCCGGCCGCACTGAATACCAGCGCGGCGTGGCCGAACGGGACGCGCACGGTCAATGGCACGTCACGCCAACCGGCTCGCAAAGCTCCGGCGTCCTGAGCTCGATGAGCGAAGCGAATTGTTTCATCGTACTCGGGCACGACGAAGCCGATATTGCCGAGGGCGAACGCGTCGATATCATGCTCTTCGATGGTCTTATCTGACACCTGATTTGCTGCTCATTTTCCGCATTACCCATCACTACTACGACATACGGGTTGGACTTACATGAAAAAACAGATCTCGTTCATTGCGCCGGGACAGACGGCCAAAGCGCTCATCCTCGTCTACCTGACGTTCTCGGTGCCGATCGTGCTGCTCGGCGTGCTGGTCGCGTTCGTGCGCTATGGTTCGGTCGAACTGAGCACGGTGTTCAGCGCGCTGCTACTGAACGCGATCCTCGGCTTCGTCCTGTTGTGGATTGCGTGCCACGCGTACAACTGGGTCGCGTCGCGCTTCGGCGGCATCGAAATCCAGCTGACCGACGCGCCGGAAGAAGCGTAATGACCGCAACGATCCGCGCCGCAACGCTGGCGGACACCCGCGCGATCTTCGCCCTGACGTACGAGCTGGCCGAATTCGAGGGCCTCACGCACGTATTTGTCGCGACGGAAGACGGTCTGCGCGACGCGATGCGCTATTCGCGGTGCGCGGCCGGGTGCGACGGTGATGCCGGATTGGCGCGTCGTGCGTCTGACGGGCGATGCGCTCGAACAATTGGCCGCGGCCTCTGCAGCAGGCAACGGCGCCGCCTCGAACTAAGCGACTGAACCAGGCTACAGAACGAGGCCACACTACTGCTCGTCGGAATCCGCGCTCGAGAGCGCATCGCCGAGCACCCCGCGCGCCTCTTCACCCGGCAACGCCTCGACGTCGCGCAGCTTGCGGTTCAGCACACGGGTGCGCGTTTCCGCGGCTTCGATCGAACGCGTGACGGTTTCCAGCTGCGCCTTGGTCCTGGCCAGCACGTCGCCGAATTTGCCGAACTCCGTCTTCACCGCGCCGAGCACTTGCCACACCTCGCTCGAACGCCTCTCGATCGCCAGCGTGCGGAAACCCATCTGCAAACTGTTCAGTAACGCGGTGAGCGTGGTCGGGCCGGCGATCGTCACGCGATAGTCGCGTTGCAGCAGATCCGTCAGCCCCGGTCGCCGCAGGATTTCGGCGTACAGGCCCTCGGTTGGCAGAAACAACAGCGCGAAATCGGTGGTATGCGGCGGCGACACATACTTCTCCGCGATCGTGCGCGCCTCGGCGCGAATCCGCGCTTCGAGCGCGCGCGACGCCTCTTCCACCGCGGCCGGATCGGCGCGCTCCTGCGCTTCGATCAGACGCTCGTAGTCTTCGCGCGGAAACTTGGCGTCGATCGGCAACCAGACCGGCGTGGCGGCACCGCCCGGCTCCATACGGCCAGGCAGCTTGATCGCGAATTCGACGCGGTCGGCGCTCTTCGGCACGGTCGCGACATTCTTCGCGTATTGGTCCGCGGTGAGCAGCTGTTCGAGCAACGCTTCGAGCTGCACCTCGCCCCATGTGCCGCGCGTCTTGACGTTGGTCAGCACCTTCTTCAGATCGCCGACGCCGGCGGCCAGCGTCTGCATTTCACCGAGGCCGCGATGCACCTGCTCAAGCCGGTCGGACACCAGCTTGAACGATTCGCCAAGGCGCTGTTCGAGCGTTGCATGCAGCTTTTCGTCGACGGTGCGGCGCATCTCTTCGAGCTTGGTCGAATTGTTTGCCTCGATGTCTTTCAGGCGCTGCTCGATGGTCGCGCGCACTTCGGCGAAGCGGCGATCGTTCGCCTCGGTGAGCTGTCCGAGTTGCAAGCTCAGTGTTTCGCCGAACTGCTTGAGCGTTCGGCCTTGCTCGTCGCGCGCCTGTTGTGCCTGCTGTTGCAGGCTGTGCCGCACCGCGTCGAGCTGCTGCGCGAAGCCGTCGATCTTGCCGCCTTGCACCGTCGTCATACTGCTGAACTGCGAGGCCAGCGTTTGTTGAAAATGCGCAAAGCCGCTGCTCAACTCGGTACGCGACACGCGCGCCGTCTCGGTAATGTCATTGCGCAGTTGCCGTTCGAGCCGCTCGTAGGCAAGCGACTGCGCCGCCGCAGCGGCGTCGATGCGCTCGCCGAGCATCTCGAACTGCTCGCTTTCATCGGCGCGGCTATTGCCGCGCATCAGCATCGCCAACGCGATGACCAATGCGACCGCCAGCACTGCCACGGCCGCCACCAGAATCATTGTCATGAACGCGCCTTGCCGATCACCTCGGGGTTGAGCGGATTCGGCGGACGTCCCGCGCGCGGCCCCTCGCCCAGCGCCGCGATCAGGTTGTCGGCGGCGAGGTTCGCCATGGCGCGGCGCGTCGCTTCGGTTGCACTGGCAATATGCGGCGTCAGCACGACATTCGGCACCGTCAGCAGAGCGGGATTCAGATTCGGCTCGCCTTCAAAGACATCGAGACCGGCGGCAGCGATCTTCCCGGTGCGCAGCGCCTCGACGAGCGCCGCGTCGTCGACGATGCCGCCGCGCGCGATGTTGGTAAGCGTTGCGGTCGGCTTCATCTGCGCGAGTTCGGCCGCGCCGATCGTGTGATGGTTTTCCTTCGTGTACGGCAAGACGAGCACCACGTGATCGGCGCGCCGCAACAGGTCCTGTTTGGACACGTATTGCGCGTTCAACTCCGCTTCGATCTCCGGCGCGACCCGCGAACGGTTGTGATAGATCACCTGCATGTTGAAGCCTTTCGCCCGCCGGGCCAGCGCCTGGCCGATCCGGCCCATGCCGACCACGCCGAGCGTCGAGCCGTACAGATCCGTGCCGAGAAAGCCGTCGTACGCCCACTTCTGCCATTTGCCCGCGCGCAGCCAATGCTCCGATTCGGCGATGCGGCGTGCTGCCGCCATCATCAGCGCCCAGCCGAAGTCGGCGGTCGATTCGTTCAGCACATCGGGAGTATTGGTGCCGAGCACCTTCGCCGCGTTGAACGCGGCCATGTCGAAGTTGTTGTAGCCCACCGCCATGTTCGACACCACCCGCAGACGCGGCGCCGCAGCGAGCACGGCCGGGCCGACCGGATCGCCCGCTGTCAGCGCGCCGTCTTTATCCGCGAGACGGCGCGTCAACTCTTCTGCGGACAGCACCTCGCCCTGGTTCCAGTCGACGTCGAAATACTGCTTGAGCCGCTCGATCACATCGGGAAAGATCGGACGAGCGACGAGGATCTTCTGCATTGCCATTCTCCGTATAGCGTGTCGAGTTCGATTGCCTCGGCGTCAAAGTCAGCCTCAAAAAAACAGCCAGCCGGTGACGAGAAAGAGTGGTATCAACACCGCACCAGACCAGCCAAGATACGCAAAAAAGCTCGGCATGCGAACGCCGCGCGATTCCGCAATCGCTTTCACCATGAAGTTCGGCGCATTGCCGATATAGCTGTTCGCGCCCATGAACACCGCGCCGGCCGAAATCGCCGCGAGCGTCGTGGCGCCGGCGGTCATCAGGGTTTGCGCGTCGCCGCCGGCCAGGTTGAAGAACACCAGGTAGGTCGGCGCATTGTCGAGAAACGACGATAGCAGGCCGGTCGCCCAGAAGTACATCGCGTCGTGCGGCTGGCCGGCGGCGTCGTTGACCAGATGGACGATGCCGGCGAACGCGCCCGCCTCGCCGGCGCGCAAAATCGTGATGACCGGCGCGATCGTCACGAAGATGCCCGCGAACAGTTTGGCGACTTCGTCGATCGGCGCCCAGTTGAAATCATTGCCCGCGCGCGCCGCACGCGGTGTCAACGCCAGCGAGAGCAACGTGACGCCGATCAGCGCGAGATCGCGCACGGCATTCTGCAAGGCGACGTGCGTGCCGAACACGTCGAATACAATGCCCGGTTTCCAGAGCCCGCTCATCAGCACCAGCGCGATCACCGCGGCGAGAAGCAGGAAATTGATCTTGCCGTCGATGCCGAGAGGCGGCGAATCCGGCGTCGGATCGAGAAAGCGCGAGCGTTCTTCCTCGCGATGGTGAAAGTAATACGAGTCGAGCGCGTAGAACGCCGCGAGCAGCACGCAGCAGACGAACAGCATGGGCAGCGCCAGATGCGTGGTGGTCCAGAAGAAGCTGACGCCTTGCAGGAAGCCGAGAAAGAGCGGCGGGTCGCCGAGCGGCGAGAGCGAGCCGCCCGCGTTCGCCACCAGAAAGATGAAGAACACCACCACATGCACGACGTGCTTGCGGTTGTCGTTGGCGCGCAGCAACGGGCGGATCAGCAGCATCGCCGCACCGGTCGTGCCCATGATGCTCGCGAGCACCGTGCCGAGCGCGAGAATCGTCGTGTTCAAACGTGGCGTGCCATGCAGATTGCCGCGCACGCAGATACCTCCCGCCACCGTATAGAGCGCGGTCAGCATCACGATGAACGGCAGATATTCCTCGAGGAGCGCGTGCACCAGGGTGCTGAACGCGGCGCCCGCGCCGAACGTCAGCGCAAACGGCACCAGAAACACCAGCGCCCACGCCGCCGCGATCTTGCCGAAATGGTGATGCCAGAAGGCCGGCGCGATCAGCGGAAACACCGCGATCGACAGCAGCACGCCGGCAAACGGCACACCCCACAGCGCCGATAGCGTCGCGCCGTCGAGCGTAGCCGCCGACGCCAGTTGAGGCCACCCCGCCAGCGCCAGTGCAGCGGCGAGCACCATGCTCGCCCACACGGCATGTCGTTTCATATCTGCAAGTCCTTGTTATTGATGCCGGCCGTCCACATGCAACGCCAGTGAGGCGTGAGACGCCGCCGCTCGCCCCGCTCAGGCGCCACGTACGACGATCGCATGCACCCGGTAAGGCCCGTGCGCGCCAAGCACGATAGTCTGTTCGATATCGCCGGTGCGCGACGGCCCGGAGACGAAATTGACCGCACGCGGGAGTTCGCCGCACTCGCTGCGAATCAGGTTGAACGCCTCTTCATGCCCTGCGACGATCCGCGAAGCCGGCACGATCGCAATGTGCGTTTCGGGCAGCAAACCGGCCGAGGCATAGGTGTGCGGGCCGGACAACAGCACCAGCGTGCCGGTCTCGGCTGTGGCGCAGAAGCAGCCGGTGAGACCGACCACGTCGCCGTCTTCAGGCTTGCGAAATTCGACGGTGAGACCGGCTTCGGCCCATTGCAGGTCTTGCAGCGTTTGCCATGCAATCGCCTGGATGGGCAACGCGTGTTGCGTGAGATAGCGATGTGCGGCGGCAGGCACGTCGCTCAGTGTTTCGACCGTATCGACGGTGGTCGCCATCTTCTGCGCTTCTTCGACGAAGCGCCCTGTCAGATCGGCCGGCATCTCCGGACGCGGGCCGGCAGGATGGCGCGCCAGGTAGTCCGCAACGGCCTCGCGCTCGGAAGCGGCCGGTTCGGGTTCGCGCCCTTGCGCCGCGCGGATGCGCGCCAGGATGTTGCGGCGGGCAATCGATGTATCCATATGCGAAATCCTCGTGTCGACAGCCGTGCGAATGGCGAGAATTATACCGGCCGCCCCGCATGCGGACACCCTGGCCGAACGGCCGATTGCCGAGTGCGGCGCACATGTTCTACGCTATTTGCCGGCTTCTTCTTCGGGTTGCGCGATGCCGAACACCTGGCGCAGATACGCGAGATACGCCTTGTCGTCGCACATGTTCTTGCCCGGCGAATCCGAGAGTTTCGCCACCGGCTGACCATTGCAGCGAACCATCTTGATGACGATCTGCAACGGGTTATAACCGAGGTCGTTGGTCAGATTGGTGCCCACGCCGAATGCCAGCTTGCAGCGGCCGCGAAAACGCTCGTACAGTTGCAGCACCTTCGGAATGTCGAGCGCGTCGGAGAACACGAGAATCTTGGTGCGCGGGTCGCAGCGGTTCGCTTCGTAGTGCTTGAGCAGGCGCTCGCCCCAGTCGAACGGATCGCCGGAATCGTGGCGTGCGCCGTCGAACAGCTTGCAGAAGTACATGTCGAAGTCGCGCAGAAAAGCCTGCATGCCGTACACGTCGGACAGCGCAATACCAAGGTCGCCGCGATATTCCTTCGCCCACATTTCGAAGCCGAAGATCTGCGAATCGCGCAACCGCGGACCGAGCGCCTGGCACGCCTGCAGGTATTCATGCGCCATGGTTCCGAGCGGCGTGAGGCTGTGCTTCATCGCGTAGAAGACATTGCTGGTGCCGGCGAACTGTTCGCCCAGGCCGTCTTTCAGCGTGAGGATCACTTCTTCGTGCCACTGCTTCGAGAAGCGGCGGCGCGTGCCGTAGTCCGCGATCTTGCAGTCGGCGAATTCCGGACGCGCGCCGAGCAGCTTCATCTTGTCGACGAGGCGCCCGCGCCCTTCGCTGTAGTCCGGCGTCTGCTGGGTGTTGCGGAAATAGACCTCGTTGACGATCGCGAGCATCGGGATCTCGAACAGGATCGTGTGCAGCCACGGCCCTTTGATCTCGATGTCGATCTCGCCATTGCCCTTCGGCGAAGGCTCGATCGAAATGTATTTCTCGTTCAGATGAAACAGCGCGAGAAACTCGATGAAGTCGCCCTTGATAAAGCGCATCCGCCGCAGATGGTCGAGCTCGTCGTCGGTAAAGCGCAGCTCGCAGAGCTTGCACACCTCATCGCGAATCTCGCCGATATACGGCACGAGATCGACGTTCGGCGTGCGGCAGCGGAACCGATACTCCACATTCGCCGCGGGAAAGTGATGCAACACCACTTGCATCATCGTGAACTTGTACAGATCGGTGTCGAGCAGCGAAGTAATAATCATGATGGTGCGAACTGGACTGCAGGAGAACGAAAAGGCCTGACTCAACCCACGCGCGTGCGGCGCGCCCCGTGCGCACCGAACTGACGCATGTTACCCGAATGCGCCCGGATTCAGCGCGCCGGCAGGCTGTCGCGCCGGACGCCATAAACTAATCACGAAAACATATAAAAGCGTTTGCCCGATGCCGCATCCGCCTCTTGACGTTACGATACAATATCGCTTTTGGCGTTTCCGCCTTCCCTGATTCCGCATGCAGGAGCTGCCTGAATGACTCACGTTGTGACCGAAAGCTGCATCAAGTGCCGCTATACCGACTGCGTCGATGTGTGCCCGGTGGACTGCTTTCGCGAAGGTCCCAACTTCCTCGCGATCGACCCCGATGAATGCATCGACTGCGCTGTGTGCGTCGCCGAATGCCCGGTGAACGCCATTTATGCCGAAGAAGACGTGCCGGGCGACCAGCAGAACTTCATCGAACTGAATGCCGATCTGGCGAAGACCTGGCCGAGCATCACCAAGACCAAGGCGCCGTTGCCGGAAGCCGAGGAATTCAAGGACGTGAAGGAAAAGCTGGCTCTGCTGGCACGCTGAGCATGCGCGGCCGTCACCCGCCGTTGCATTTGGATCAAATCGAGATGAACGCAGGGTATTGACAGGCGCTTAAGCTGCTCCTACAATTTCGCTTCTCTGCTGTTGTTGTTCTGTTCCTCGATAGCTCAGTCGGTAGAGCGCCGGACTGTTAATCCGTAGGTCCCTGGTTCGAGCCCAGGTCGAGGAGCCAAGAATTGCAAAAGCCCGTTAACCAAGACGGGCTTTTTTATGTAGATCAAGTTGTACTGCTGTTCCTCGATAGCTCAGTCGGTAGAGCGCCGGACTGTTAATCCGTAGGTCCCTGGTTCGAGCCCAGGTCGAGGAGCCAAAATTTCGAAGGCCCGCATCCGTGCGGGCCTTTTTGTTTTGGTTCGCCGGATCGAGCGTCTCCGGAGGACTGCCACTCGTATCGCGCGGTCGCAAGTCCGGTGAACGGCCTATATCGTTTGCCCTCGCCCCCTGACCGCCACGCCGTTATACGATGCTGTTTCTCCGCGCGCTTCCCGTGTTTAACTCTCGCGCCTAACCCTTGCGTTCATTCCCGGCAATCCGATGAAATCCACCTTGTTGCGTGTCTCGCTCGCGCTCACCGCCTGCGCCCTGTTGCTGCCGCTCGCACACAGTGAAGAGGTCGGCAGCGTCAATACCAATTTCCGCATAACGGGCTCCGACCGCGTGGTCGTCGACGCCTATGACGATCCGCTGGTGCAAGGCGTGACCTGCTATGTGTCGCGGGCGCGTACCGGCGGCATCAAGGGCACGCTCGGCATCGCCGAAGATCCGACCGAGGCGTCGATCGCCTGCCGACAAGTGGGCGCGATTCACTTCACGGGTCCGGTAAAACAGCAATCCGATGTGTTCTCCGTGAGCATGTCGCTGATTTTCAAGTCGCTGCATGTGGTGCGCGTGGTCGACGCGAAGCGCAATACGCTGGTCTACCTGACCTATAGCGATCGCATCGCCACCGGCAGCGCGAAAAACAGCGTAACCGCCGTGCCGATGCCGGCCGGCACCGCGATTCCGGTCAAGTGATGACCGTCCTACGGCAAAACGCACCCGGCGAACCCATTGGCAAAGCGCGCTGCAACTGCCACGGCGCGCTAAACTGACCGGTCCAGCCGGACTTCGACCATGACTGCCCATCGTTTCCAGGATTCCGCCCGCTACTGGCGTACGCCGCTCCTGCCCGGCGCGGACCTGCTCACGGCCGAATATCACGATCACGAGTTCACGCCGCATTGGCACGACGCGTACACGATTCCGGTGATCGTCGCGGGTGCTGAAGGCTATCGGTATCGCGGCGCGGATTATGTCGCCGAAGCAGGCAGCGTGCCGATCATCAATCCCGGCGAGCTGCACACCGGCTCGAAGGCTGTGGAAGCGGGCTGGCGGTATCGCGTGATGTATGCGCCGGTCGACTTCATCCACGCGCTCGCCCATGAAGTTGCCGGCCGGCCGCAAGCGTTGCCATGGTTCGCGCCGGGCGTGATCCGCGATCCCGATCTGGCGCAGCGGCTCGCGCGCGCGCATCGCCTGCTGGAGGCCGGCGACGATCCGCTCGCCGCCGAAGCCGCAATGCTCGACGCTTTGTCCACGCTGCTGGTCCGCTACTCGCAGACGCAGCCGGAGCCGTCGCGCGGCGCCGCCGACGACGCCCGCGTAGCAACCATGAAAGAGCGCTTGACCGGCGATCTGGCGGCGCCGGTCACACTCGCCGAAGTCGCGCACGCAGCGGGACTGTCGCCATTTCACGCCGCGCGCCTTTTCACCCAAACCACCGGCCTGCCGCCGCATGCGTGGCGCAACCAGGTGCGCCTGCAACGCGCGCTGGCGCCGTTGCGCGCCGGCGTTTCCGTGACGGATGTCGCCGCGGCCAGCGGCTTCACGGACCAGAGCCATTTCACGCGGCATTTCCGGCGCATGTTCGGCGTGCCGCCGGGACGCTGGCAAGGCACCTGAGGCAACATCGTCCGGCGCGACGAGACCTGTCGCCACCGCAAGAACGTACAAGCCCCGCCCCCGGCCTGCCCGCTATGCTTCCCGAATCCAGGAGGCAAGATTGACTCATCCCATCTCAGGCCAGCCCTCGAGCTCAGGCCACTTAAAAGAATTCACCGCCGGCGCGCGCGACATCATTCCAATGATGGTCGGCGCGGCGCCATTCGGCGTGATCTTCGGCACACTGGTCGCGTCCGGCCCGCTGCATCTATGGCATGGCGAGTTAATGTCGCTGGTCGTGTTCGCCGGCTCCGCGCAGTTCATCGCACTCGGCCTGATCGCCGGTCACGCCAGTTTTGCGGTGATCTGGGCGACCACTCTGGTCGTCAATCTGCGCCACGTGCTGTATAGCGCGACACTCGCGCCACACGTCGCGCATCTGCCCGCACGCTGGCGCTGGGCGCTCGGCGCGCTGCTCACCGACGAAGTCTTCGCGGTCGCGTGGGAACACTACCGGCATCGCACGCCCGGCACGGTCGGCCCGCACTATTTCTTCGGCGCGGGTCTGGCCATGTATCTGAACTGGCAGCTCTGGACCGTCGCCGGCCTGCTGTTCGGCGCGGCCTTTCCGGGCCTGCAATCGCTCGGGCTCGATTTCGCGATGGTCGCTACCTTCATCGCGATCGTCGTGCCGCAACTCGTCGCGCTGCGCCATCTCGCCGCCGCCGTCACGGCAGGCGCACTGGCGTTCTTCTGGCAGGCGTGGCCGTACAAGCTCGGGCTGCTCGGCGCGGTGTTCGTGGGCGTCGCGGCCGGGGTCCTGCTGTCGATGTCGGATTCCCGCCAACGGCATCAGCAGAAAACCGCGGAGGCGTCGCGATGAGCTATGTCGTTCTGATCCTCGGCATGGCGGTCATCACGTGGGTGATCCGGGCCGCCGTCTTCGTGCTCGGCGACCGGCTGGTGTTTCCGCCGTTCGTGCGCACCGCGCTCGGCTTCGTGCCCGTCACCGTGTTGACCGCGATCATCGTGCCGATGGCGGTCTCGCCGCACGGCAACGGTGCCGAGCTGACCTGGCGCAATCCGCAACTCGTCGGCGCGCTGGCCGCCGTCGTGGTCAGCGTGCTGACGCGGCGGCCGCTGCTGACCATCGCGGCCGGCCTGACAGTCTTTTTTGTCTGGCAATGCGTCGTGCTTAAATAAGCGCCAACGGCGGCGTCGAAGGCGGCACAGGCGCCACCCGCCGCGAACAGCGTGCAGCGGGTGGCGCATCCCTCTAAAGCCGCCGCCGATCGTCCGCGCACCCTTAAGTTTTCCCTGAATCCGCCGTTATGGAGTCGAGGTCCGCTCGTCGGGATGCGTCCCGCTGGTTACGCGGCAACAGGCAGGAGTCAACCGCGCCGGCATTGGCGTCGCGTCTCACAGGGTCCGTGTGCGAACGGACGGCATGACGATGCAGCGCGGCAGGACCAAACGGGATAACACATGGGTCAAATCACCCTCACGCTCAAAGACGAAACCATTGCGACGCTGCGCAAGGACTTCGACGCTTTTCTGCGGGTATCGCTGAAGCTCGACCCGCAGTTCGCGACGCCGTCGTTTGAAGATTTTTTGCGCGCCAAGCTGCTCGACAATATGGTGCCGCTGACCGAACACGCGGTGAAGCGGATGTTGCAGGGCGGCCAGTACGCGTGGGCGAAACGCACGCTGGACAAGGAATTCCCGGACGTCGTCGCGATCCTGATGCAACAGGCGGGCGAATTCGGCTTCGGTTTTGCGGCGCGTTCGGAATGGACGCCTGAAGAGCTGGCCAAGCAGTGCCGCGACTGGGCGGCCGCGATCGTCAAGGAAGCGGAAGGCGACGCCGCGCTGATCGATCCGTTGGCAGCGCAGATCAAGGGGGCGGTGCAGGACATTCAGGCGCTCGAGGAAATCATGCAGACGCCGGCCTGGCGGCTGGTGGAATCACTGCGGCAGCGCGTCTACGAAGCCAAGGTGGCGTGCGAAACGAGCGTGGGCAGCACCGCGCGCGAAAAGCTCGGCGAACTGCGCGGGCTGCTGCGCCTGGGCATTTCGCACGGCTCGTTCCAGAAGCAGGAAGCGCAGCAGATCATGGAGTATCTGCGCTTGCTGAAGCCGGAAATTTTTGTCGAAGAACCGTACGACGTGTTCTCGCGCCTCGCCGCGTGGCTGCGCAACTTCTTCGTGCCGCCGCGCCCGGCGCCGCATCAGCAGCAGCAACGGCAGTCGCGCTAGCAGCGGCAGGGATGGCTAGCTGCAACTGACAGCGGCCGCAGCGGTTACCGGGTGCGGGAGGCCGCGTCAAGACGGCCTTGAATGACACGCGGACCGGGAACCGCCCCCTCAATCCCACATCTTCCTGAGCTTCGCGCCGATTTCGATCTTCGCCTGCGCGGCCGCCGCCAGCCCCGCAGCGGTCGGCGCGCCCGGCACCAGCACGCGCGGCCACGCGTAGGCGTCGAACAGCGGCATCAGATGCGCCGGAATAAAGCGCGTGCGCGATGCCCACACATGCCGGTCGCCCATATGCGTCTGGTTGTGCACGTAAAAGCGCTGCGGCACGACGATATGCAGGTCTTCCTTCGCCCGCGTCATCGCCACGTAGAGCAGGCGCCGCTCCTCGTCGATTTCCTCTTCACTGCCAGTGCCGAGATCGGACGGAATGCAGCCGTCGACGCCGTTCAGCACGAACACATTGCGCCATTCCTGCCCCTTCGCCGAATGGATCGTCGACAGGATCAGGTAGTCCTCGTCGATCAGCGGCACGCCGGATTCGTCGCTGGTGGCGTCGGGCGGATCGAGCGTCAATTCGGTCAGGAAGCGTTCGCGCGACGAGTACGTGCCCGCGATGCTTTCCATCTGCAACACGTCCGCGTGACGGATCGCCGCGTCCTCGTGATTGCGCTCGAGATGCGGCTCGTACCAGCGCCGCACCATTTCGAACTCCGCCGGCCACGGCGTCTGCCGGCCGTACACGCTCAACATGAGCGTCACGAACGGATGCCAGTGTTCCTGCGCGCGGGCGGGCGGCGCGAAGGCGGCCAGCGCACGGCCGGCGGTGTCGGCCGGATTACCGGTGCCTGCGCGGGCGACAACCTCGTCGAGCACCTTCGCCGCGGTGGCCGGTCCGACGCCCGGCAGCAACTGCACGACGCGGAAACCGGCGACGCGGTCGCGCGGATTCTCCGCCCAGCGCAGCACGGCCAGCACATCCTTGACGTGCACCGAATCGAGAAACTTCAGGCCGCCGAACTTCACGAATGGAATGTTGCGCCGGGTCAATTCGATTTCGAGCGCGGCGCTATGGTGCGCGGCGCGAAACAGCACCGCCTGCGACTTGAGCTTCATGCCCTGTTCGCGCGCTTCGAGCACCTGTTCGACGACGTAGCGCGCCTGATCCGCTTCGCCCGCGACCGTCACCAGACGCGGGCGCTGAGCTGAGGCCCTGTCGGTCCACAGATTTTTCGTATAACGCTCGCTGGCGAGTTCGATTACCGCGTTCGACGCAGCCAGGATCGGCCCGGTGGAGCGGTAATTGCGCTCGAGCGTGACCTGCCTCGCCGGCGGATTGAAGTGCGCGGGGAAATCGAGAATGTTGCGTACGGTCGCACCGCGAAACGAATAGATCGACTGGGCGTCGTCGCCGACCACGGTCAGGCCGCGGCCGTCGGGCTTCAAGGCGAGCAGGATCGACGCCTGCAAGCGGTTGGTGTCCTGATACTCGTCGACCAGCACGTGATCGAAGCGCGCCGACAGGTCCGCGGCAAGCGACGGCTCGGCGGCCATGTGCGACCAGTAGAGCAGCAAATCGTCGTAGTCGAGCACGCTCTGCTTCTGCTTGGCTTCGACATACGCGGCGAACAGCATGCGCAGATCGGCTTCCCATTCGCGGCACCAGGGAAACGCGTGATTGAGCACGTCGGCGAGCGACGCGCCGGTGTTCACGACGCGCGAGTAGATCGCGAAGCATGTGCCCTTCGCCGGGAAGCGCCGCTCTTTCGCGGACAGGCCGAGCTCGTGGCGCACGAGATTCATCAGGTCGGCGGAATCCTCGCGGTCGTTGATCGTGAAGGCGGGCGCGAGGCCGATCAGATCCGCGTACTCGCGCAGCAGCCGCGCGCCGACGCTATGGAAGGTGCCCGACCACGTCAGCCCTTGTGCCAGCGCGGCGCGCGCGCCAAGCGCCGCGCCGGCGATGCGCGCGACGCGGCGGGTCATTTCGAGCGCGGCGCGGCGTGAAAACGTCAGCAGCAGGATGCGGCGCGGATCGGCGCCGTTGACCACCAGATTGGCGACCCGGTGCGCCAGCGTATTGGTCTTGCCCGAGCCCGCTCCCGCTATCACCAGCAGCGCGCCCGGCGGCTCGTTGGGCGTCTTGGCGCCGTACTCGACGGCTTCGCGCTGCGCGTCGTTGAGCTTTGCCAGCCAGGCGGCGGTATCGAACGGCGACGGGGATTCGGCAACGGTGGGCACAGTGGATTGGACGCTGGAGAGGATGCGTGGAGTCGGTTAGAGAACGGGCGACGCATACTGTATATCCATACAACCTCAGCCGGCAAGCGACCCTTTTTACGCGGTGGCACCGCGGTGGCTCGCGAGGCGCCGCGCCGTGCGAAAGCACACGCGCCAGCGAAAAAAATGGCCCGGGCGCACCGGACCATTTTCACCGTGAGACGGCAAGGCGTTCACCATGCCCTGCCTTCGGCTAGCGCCTCATGCTGCTCCGCGTCAGCCGGATTGTCGCCGGCGTTCGCCTTGCCGGCGTCGGCTCGCGCGCCTTGAACCGCGCTATCGACGCCTCAGCACAACGCGCTTAGTGCTTTATTAGTGCTTCACATCAGCGCCGTCATCCTGATCGGCTGCCTGACCTTGCATGTTCATCTTCATTTCGTTGCTGGCGGCCTGCTTGTCCGCCTTCTGGTTGATCCTGGCGTTGCGCACCTGCTGGTTGTATTGCGACTTGGCAGCCTTCTGCTGTTCCTTCAGTTCAGCCTTCGACGACTTCTTCTGCGCCCGGAATTCGGCGTTAGCCTGCGCATCGGCGTCGCGCTTCTGAACCAGCGGGTCGGTCGAGCCCGGCGCCGTCAGACGGGTCGGAGCCGGCGTGACCGGCTGCACGCCCTGCGCGGCAGGCGCTGCGGGTGCTAGATCGGCGCCTTGGGTCTGAACCTGTGCCTGCGCGGAGAGGCCGGCGGCCGGTTGCGCGGCGGTCTGAGCGACAGCGGCGGTCGCGGCAAAGGCAGTAAGGGCGGTACCGATCAGGAGCGTACGAATCTGGGTCATGATTGTTTCCTCTCTAAGGTTGTCAGGACACGGGCGTCGAGTCTGGCGTGACGTATCGATGCGTGCCTCGCCCGGTCTGCCGCCTGCTGGAGAATGCGGGAAAAATCCAGCAGGCTTTTCTACAGACCGCCCCTTTCGGAGTGAAGTTCGCGAGAAACACCCAGTGTTACGGAACGTTTCATTTTCTGACAAGTACATAACATCTGCTTGCAAATGCCTATGCACGACGGGAAATCCACGTGGACGCCGATCCAGGGCAAGCTTCTGGCTTATGATGCGAACCCTTTGCCTGAAGGCGCAAACGCCATGCCCAACCTCGATTTCACACTGACCGGCGACTACGTCGAACTGCACAATCTCCTGAAGATAACGGGCCTCGCGGACAGCGGCGGCTCGGCGAAAATGATGGTCGCGGACGGCGCCGTGACCGTCGACGGCCGGGTCGAAACGCGTAAGACCTGCAAAATCCGCGCGGGCCAGGTGGTATTGCTCGGCGATACGCGGATCGCGGTGCACGAAGCTTGATGCGCGGGAGGCGCCGTACTCCGAGAATCCGGAGCCCGTACGCGCACCAAAATTGTGCCTGCTCCATCGACATTGCCGCGCCCAGGCAATAAGCTGTTGGTTTCGACAGACAAACAGTCAGCTGACAGCGACCCTGCGCACTCGGCGGCCAAGCCGTGTTTCGCAGCCGCCGCCCTGATCGCTCTGGTTGTCCCGAGTTGTCCCGCTTGTCCTGCTCGCTCTGGCCGTCGGTCTGTCGCCACTTCCGCCGTTAAGCGCTCAATGACTCAATCCGGCTTCACCAGGGTGGCCGCCCGGCCGCCGACCCTGACCCGCCACGCCGCCGACACCGCCCGTCTCGCCGCCCCGCTCGCCATCGCGCAGCTGTCGCAAATGGCGATGGGCGTCACCGACACGATCCTGCTCGGCTCGCTCGGTCCCGACGCGCTCGCCGCCGGCGGTCTCGGCGCGAATCTGTTCTTTGTCGTGGTCACGCTGCTGCAAGGCGTGCTGACCTCGGTCAGCGTGAGCGTGTCGCACGCGCGCGGCGCCCAGGACGAGGGCCGCGTGCCGCATATCTACTGGACCGGCTTCGTGCTGTCGGTGCTGCTGTCGGTGCCGGCGTTCTTCCTGCTGTCGTTCGCCACACCGGTCCTGCTGGCGTTCGGCGAGCCCGCGCTGCTCGCGCACAACGTCGGCGAATACGCGGCGGTCCTGCGCTGGGGCGCGCTCGGCAGTCTGATCGGCGTGGGGCTGCTGCGTTCGTTCTTGCCGGCGATCGGCGCGGCCAGGCGGCTCCTGTGGGTGTCGCTCGTGAGCGTCGTCGTGAACGGTTTTCTCAACTACGGGCTGATCCACGGCGCCTATGGTCTGCCCCGGCTCGGCTTTCTCGGCTCGGCGGCGGCCACCACGATCACGGTCTGGCTGAGCGCGCTGGTGCTGATGGCGCTGCTGCATCTGCGGCCGCGCTATCGCCATTTCGTTGTCGCGACGCGGCCGAACGTGCCGTTGATGGGCGAGCTGTTCGGCATCGGCTGGCCGGTTGCGATCACCTACGGTGTCGAATCGACGCTGTTCCTCGCCACCGGCCTGATGGTCGGGTTGCTCGGCGAGTCGCAACTGGCTGCGCACCAGATCGCGTTGAACGTCGCCTCGGTGGCCTTCATGGTGCCGCTCGCGATCGGCCAGGCGGCCAACGTGCGGGTCGGCTTCTGGTCCGGCGCGGGGCAGCCGCTCGCTGCGCGCCACGCGGGTTTCGTCGCGCTGGCGCTCGGCGTCGGCTTCATGACGCTGTCGGGCATCGTGCTGATCGCCGCGCCGCACTGGATCGTCGGCCTGTATCTGCATCTCGACGACCCGGCCAATGCGGCGACGATTGCACTCGCCAGTTCGCTGCTCGGCGTGGCGGCGATCTTCCAGATCGTCGACGGCATGCAGACGGTCGGCTCGGGCTGCCTGCGCGGTTTGAAGGACACGCGCGTGCCGATGATCGTCGCGTCGTTCGGTTACTGGGCGATCGGCTTTCCGACCGGCTATACGCTGGCGTTTCATTTCGGCCTCGGCGCACGCGGCCTGTGGTGGGGACTCGCGGCGGGCCTCGCCAGCGTCGCGCTATTGATGACGCTGCGCTTTCACAAGCTGAGCTTGCGGCGCGTGCCGCCCGCATCCTCTGCGCCCACCCGGCCGCCCGCCCAGTCCGCTTGAGCTAAGCAAAGCACGGATGGTTGGTTGGCCGCGCTGGGAATCCGGTTGCACGCGCAACCAACGAATCCCGGCTAAGGCGCCTCGAACTGTAAAATGCGCGCTTTGGCACGCGTTGACACGCGTTTGGCAGATACGCGCGCACCCGCGCGACGCCGCTTGCGCTCCTCACGAAGGCCCGCGCCGCCCAACGGCTCATCATCCGCCGCCAGGGCCTGCCGCTCATCGCGAGCGGGACCCCGAGCACCTGCCGCGACTGACAGCGTGCCGATCGACCGACCCTCGACATTCACCATAAAACCAGAACCAAGGATCACCCGTCATGCTTGCCCGCGTCACCCGTTTATTTCCCCTCTGGGCGGTGCTCATTTCGATTGCCGCATACTCTTCGCCCGCCTCTTTCACCGGCATTGCGCCGCACGTCACCACGCTCCTGACGATCATCATGCTGGCGATGGGCGTCACCTTATCGGTGGCCGATTTTCAGCGCGTCTTCACGCGGCCCGCGCCGGTCATCGCCGGCATCGTGCTGCATTACCTCGTGATGCCGCTGGCCGCGTGGGTGATCGCCAAGGCGCTGCGCATGCCGCCCGATCTGACTGCGGGCATGGTGCTGGTGGGCAGCGTCGCGAGCGGCACGGCGTCGAACGTGATGATCTATCTGGCGCGCGGCGACGTCGCGTTGTCGGTGACGATCAGCGCGTTGTCGACGCTGGTCGGCGTGTTCGCGACGCCGCTCCTCACGCGCCTTTACGTGGATGCGTCGATCGCCGTCGACGTGCACGGCATGCTGATGAGCATTCTGCAGATCGTCGCGCTGCCGATCGTGATCGGCCTCGTCGTCAATCATCTGTTCGGCAAGGCGGTGCGCAAGGTCGAGCCGGTTCTGCCGTTGATCTCGATGGTGGCGATCCTGCTGATCATCGGTGCGGTGGTGGGCGGCACGCAGAAGAGCATTGCGTCGGTCGGCCTCGTAGTGATGCTCGGCGTCGTGCTGCACAACGGCATTGGCCTGCTCGGCGGCTATTGGGGCGGTCGTTTGCTCGGCTTCGACGAAGCCGTTTGCCGGACGCTCGCTATTGAAGTGGGCATGCAGAATTCGGGGCTTGCCGCGACGCTTGGGAAGCTCTACTTCACGCCTATCGCGGCATTGCCCGGTGCTCTGTTTTCGGTGTGGCACAACCTTTCCGGCTCGTTGCTTGCCGGGTACTGGGCGGGACGTCCTGCTAAAGGTTCTACCAATCAGGATGGCCCACAGGGATTGAACGCCGGGCGCGGTTAATTTCACCGATGCCGGGGAGGCGGCACGACGCATTCTGTCTGCACGCCTTCCGGCACATCACCAGATGCCACCGCCTCAAAGGCAAAAAAGCAAAAGCAAGGACCGACGTCGAAGACGGCGTCCGCCGCACGTACCTCTTCGATCCGCAAGCGGGTTTTTACCGGAACGCGCTAACAGGACTATTCTCCCTATTGCCCGTCAACGCACAACTTTGAGAAGCGGAGTTGAACCATGACTGAAGACGTACGAATGGAGCGCGACACGTTCGGTGAAATCGCCGTGCCGAACGCCCGCCTTTGGGGCGCGCAGACGCAGCGCTCGTTGCAGAATTTCCGCATTTCGACCGAGAAGCAATCGCCCGAACTGATCACCGCGTTGGCCGTGATCAAGCGCGCCGCCGCCGAAGTGAATCTCGACCTCGGCATGCTCGACGAAAGCAAGGCGAACGCGATCATGCAGGCGGCCGACGAAATCATCGACGGCAAACATCCGGAAGAATTCCCGCTCGCAGTCTGGCAAACCGGCTCCGGCACGCAGACCAACATGAACCTCAACGAGGTGATCGCGAATCGCGCGAGCGAGCTGCTCGGCGGCGAGCGCGGCGAAGCGCGCAAGGTGCATCCGAACGACGACGTCAATCGCGGCCAGTCGTCGAACGACGTGTTTCCGACAGCGATGCACGTGGCCGCCGCTTACGGCATCGTCAAGCATCTGCTGCCCGCGCTGAACACGCTGCGCGACACGCTCGACGCCAAAGCGAAAGCATTCACCGACATCGTCAAGATCGGCCGCACGCACTTGCAGGACGCGACGCCGCTCACGCTGGGCCAGGAGTTTTCAGGGTATGTGGCGCAACTCGATCACGGCATCCGTCATGTCGAGTCGGCGCTGCCGCATCTGTACGAACTCGCGCAGGGCGGCACGGCGGTCGGCACCGGTTTGAACGCGCATCCGCAGTTCGCGGCCAAAGTGGCCTCGGCAATCGCGAAGCTGACCGGTGTGCCGTTCGTGTCGGCACCGAACAAATTCGAAGTGATGGCCGCGGCCGACGCGCTGGTGTTCGCGCACGGCGCGCTGAAGACGGTGGCCGCGAGCCTGAACAAGATCGCCAACGATATTCGCTGGCTCGCGAGCGGCCCGCGTTGCGGTCTCGGCGAACTTTCGATTCCGGAGAACGAACCGGGCAGCTCGATCATGCCCGGCAAAGTCAATCCAACCCAGTCCGAAGCCTTGACGATGCTCTGCGCGCAGGTGTTCGGCAACGATGTGGCGGTGAATATCGGCGGTGCGAGCGGCAACTTCGAGTTGAACGTGTTCCGGCCGATGATCGCGCACAACGTGCTGCAATCGATCCGCCTGCTCGCCGACGGCGCGCACAGTTTCAACGACAACTGCGCGGTGGGGATCGAGCCGAATCGCGAGCGCATCGATACGTTGCTCAACGAATCGCTGATGCTGGTGACGGCGCTCAATCCGCACATCGGCTACGACAAGGCCGCGAAGATCGCGAAAAAAGCGCACAAGGAAGGCACGACGCTGAAGGCGGCCGCGCTGGCGCTCGGCTTTGTCACCGAGCAGCAATTCGACGAATGGGTGCGGCCCAACGATATGGTCGGGCATTCGGCGGGCTGAGCGCGCCAAATCGCGCTGAGCGCTGAGCGCTGACCGGCGGGCGACGGGCGGCGCGATCTGGGTTCAGCGCCTGGCCCGCCCGTGACGCCTGTAACTGCCGGGATACCCGGAAGCGGCGCTTAAACCTTCCCCTGCGCCACTTCTTCCGGCTTCAGCTCGACGATCGCGTCGAGCGCTTCCTTCACGTCCATCGCGTACTTCGCCAGACGTTTCTGTTCGTCTGTCTCCGGCACGAACGCGGGCACCGGCACCGGGTGGCCGTTTTCGTTGACGGCGACCATCACGACGAGGCAATCCGTGGTTTGCAGCAGCTCGCCGCCCTTCGGATCGCCCGCCTGCACCGACACGTGGATATGCATGCTGGTGCGGCCCGTCGCGACGACCCGCGCGCGCAGCTCGACCAGATTGCCGACCAGAATCGGCCGGCGAAAGCGGATGTTGCCGACGCTGACCGTCACGCAATAGCGCCCCGACCACACCGCCGAGCACGCATACGCCGTCTCGTCGATCCACTTCATCAAGGCGCCGCCGTGCACCTTGCCGCCGAAGTTGACTGAGCTGGGCTCGGCGAGAAAGCGGAAAGTGGTTTCGGAACGGTCCAGCGGCGCTAAGGCAGGGGTGCTCATCTTGACTCCGGTCAATCGGATGCATTGAAAGGAGCCGATTATACGAGCGCAATATTGACTTCATCGCGCGCTGTACAGGCGTGGGGCGCCGTCAGACTTTCGTCTAACTTTAGCCTGGCTTGCTTTAACGCCGCTCGCGTGACCGATCAGGCCGCCTCTCAGCCCGCTGCCGAAGCCGCCGTGGGCCGCCGCGCCACCGCCGACGCAAAGCGCTCCCGGTAATCGAGCGGCAGCACGCCGAAGCGCCGCACAAACGCACGCCGCAAATTCTGTTCGCTGCCGAAACCGCAGTCGAGCGCGATCCGCTTGAGCGGCCGGCGCGATTCCGCCAGCGCCCGCGAAGCCGCCTCCAGCCGCAATGCGGACACGGTTTTGGCCGGCGTGCGGCCGACCTCGTCGACGTAGCGCCGCGCGAACGTGCGCGGACTCATCTGCGCGCGCTCGGCCAGCCGCTCGACCGACAGGTCGTCGCGCAAATGCGCCGCCATCCAGCTATGCAGCGCCTCGAACGGCCCGCCCGCCGATGCCTGCGCCGCCAGCGCGGCGCTGAATTGCGACTGGCCGCCGGGCCGCTTCATGAAGACGACGAGACGACGCGCTGCCTGCATCGCGACCGCGTGGCCCACGTCTTCTTCGATCAGCGCGAGGGCCAGGTCGATGCCCGCAGTCACGCCGGCCGACGTCCAGATCACGCCGCCCTCGCCCTCATCTGTGCTCTCACGTACATCGCGGATAAAGATCGGATCGGCGTCCACCTGCACTTTGGGGAAGCGGCGCGCGAGGTTGGCCGCGTTGCGCCAATGGGTCGTCGCGCGGCGGCCGTCGAGCAGGCCCGCCGCCGCGAGATAGAAGGCGCCTGTGCACACCGAGCACACGCGCCGCACCTGCGGCGCGCGGCGCTTGATCCACGCGACGAGTTCAGGCTGCAAGGTGCAGTGTTCGTCGATCGGGACGCCGGGGACGATCAGCGTGTCGATCGGCTGGTCGTCGAGCGAGTCGAGCCGCTCGGTGACGACCGGCAGGCCGGGAAAGGTTTGCAGCACGCCGCCTTCGATCGACGCGACGGTGGTTCGGTAAGCCACTGGCGCCGGGGGCTTGCCGCCTGATCCGGCGGAGACAGTGGCAGCGACTGTCAATTCGGCGCGGCAGAACGCTTCGAGCGGACCGCTCGCGTCGAGCAGCACGAGGTCGGGGGCGACCGCGAAGACGATGTGGCGAACGGGCATCATGAAAGCACCGCCGCCGAGCGCCTGCGCGACCACGCATAGGCAAGCGTCGCGAGCGCCGCTGCGCCCAGCAGCGGAAAGATCGCCGCATTGATCGTCGCCCAGCCGAAATGCGCGAGCAATTGCCCAGCGGACAACGAACCCAGCGCGGAGAACGCAAAGGTGGTGAATTCGCTGGCCGCCTGCGTCTTGGCGCGCTCGGACGGCCGATACGATTGCGCGAGCAGCGTCGTGCCGCCGACAAACATAAAATTCCAGCCGACACCGAGGCACGCGAGCGCCGCGTAGAAATACGGCAGATCGGTCGAACGCAACGCGAACACGCCGCACAGCGCCGACAGCGCGATCCCCGCGCCGATCACCGGCAGCACGCCGAAGCGCTTGATCAGCCGCGCGGAAAACAGCGACGGCGCGAACATGCCGACCAGATGCCACTGGATGATCGCCGCGCCGTCGCCGATCGTATGGCCGCAAGCGACCGCGGCAATCGGCGTCGCAGTCATCACGAACATCATGACCGCGTAGCCGAGCGCGTTGTTGGCGAGCGCCGCGGCGAAGATCGGCTGGCGCACGATCTCGCCGAGCGGCCGGGCGGGCTCGTGAGCAATCGCCACGCTCGCGGACGGCTCGGCGTCGCGATACAGCAGCGCTAGCAGTGCAATCGACGCAAGGCCGAAGCCGGTGACGAGCGCATAGGAGCCCGCGAACGCGACCGGCGCGAGCCAGTCCTTGCTCCACGCGGCCAGCAGCGGCCCGCAGACGGCGGCCACCACCCCGCCGGTGAGCACCGTCGAAATCGCGCGGCTCTTGCCGTCGATCCCGACGGCATCGGCGGCGGCCAACCGGTAATACTGCGCGAACGCCTGAAACACGCCGACCGTCGCGGTGCCGGCGCAAAACGCCCAGAAACTGTGGTGAAAGATCGCCCACACCGAAACCGCGCCGCCCAGCGCGCCGACGCCCGCGCCGAGCACGAAGCCCGCGCGCCGCCCGATCCGCGCCATCAGGAACGACGCGAAGATCGTGGTCAGCGCGGCAGCGACGGTGATCAGCGAAAACGGCAGTACGCGCGCGGCGCGCCGGCCATGCGGGTCGGAATGACGGGAGCCGGCGTTAGCGGCGGCAAGAGAGGGAGCAGCGGATGGCGGCATCGGTCGAGCTCGAGCGGCGGAAGTGGCGATGCCTGAATCGTCACATAGCCGATGATGGCAGAAATGACAATGATGCATCAATTCCAGCCAGCCATTGCCATTGCCATTGCTATTGCCCTTGGCCGCCGCGAACCGTGATCGCGCCACGCGGGCTCATTTATGAAAGGTGATGCCTTCGTCGATGGTGCCGTACATGGTGATGCTGCCCGTGCCCGCACCCGACGACGACCCCGAACCGCCCTGCGCGCACGCACTGAATAGCAGGACCGCGGCGGCGACGGCAAAAAGAAGTTTCATGACGGCGTGTTCCCGCAAAGAGAGACTTCAATTCTAGCCTGACGGCCCGGCGCGGCGCCGCAAGCGCCACTGCCGGCCCGCGCCCACCGTCTTTTCGTAGCTGCTGCATTCCATCATTCACGCTAAGCTGAAACATCGAATACCGCAGACAGATACAGTGAGCTGTATGGCGCCATGCACGCGCCGCCCACCGGAGACGCCCGATGCCCGCCCCCCTTGCAGACGAACAGAGTCACTTCCCAGGTTTGAGCCGTATCGGCGCGCTGCTCGCCGACCCGGGCCGTGCCGCGATGCTATGGGCGCTGATGGACGGCAGCGCCCGCCCGGCCGGCGAACTGACGATGATCGCGGGGCTGTCGCCGTCGGCGGCCAGCGCCCATCTCGCGCGCCTGACCGACGGTGGCCTGCTCGCGCTCGAAGTGCGTGGCCGGCATCGCTATTTCCGGATCGCGTCGCCGGATATCGCGGCGTCGATCGAAGCGCTCGCCAACGTCGCGCAAGTCAGCGCGCAGCAGCGGCCGGTACCGCGCCCGGCGCGAACTGTACCTGTCGACATGCGCTATGCGCGCACCTGCTACGACCACATGGCGGGCGAGTTGTCGGTGCGCGTGTACGAACGGCTGGTCGAGCGCGGCCTGCTGACGCTGCACGGCACTTCGCTCGAAGCCACCGCCGAGGGCGCCGAGCGCTTTGCCGAATGGGGTATCGACATGGCCGTCCAGCACACCCGCCGGCGCCGCTTTGCCTGCACCTGCCCCGACTGGAGCGAGCGGCGTCCGCATCTGGGCGGCGCGCTCGGCGCGGCGCTGCTCGATTCGTGGTCGAGCCGCGGCTGGGTCGAGCGCACCGAGCGGCCGCGCATCCTGCGCATCACGCCGGCCGGTCATCGGCATTTCGATGCGTTTCTGGCCGCATGAGGCTGCATTTCAGACCTGTTTCAATTACAGAAACGCCGCAGTTGCCTTACAGGAAAAGGTGGAATAGAGGCATTGAGACCGGCATTGAGACCTTTTGTTACACGCTGGTGAGGGAGCCTTACAAAACTGGGAGCCTTGAAACAAACCGTGCGGGTAGAGTTGATTCACGGACGCCGCAAAATGCGGCGCCGTCGGAGAAAACTCATGAGAACAGTCGCCAATCACCCAAGTTCGACACGGCGTGTCATCGGCTACACGCTGATCGCTGCCGCCGCCTTCATGTTCGCGGCGCAAGCCGCCCTCGCGCAGGAAGTCCAGCAGGCGCCGCCGGGCGCCGCCGGGCCGGTGGCCGCGAGCCAGAACACCGATCCGCCCAGTCGCGTCGCGCGGCTGAACTACATGGCCGGCACGGTGACGACCGAACCGGCCGGCGCGACCGACTGGTCGTACGCGCAGCTCAACCGCCCGCTCACCACCGGCGACCAGATGTGGAACGACCAGAACGCGCGCTCCGAATTGCACATCGGCTCGACCGCGGTGCGCCTCGGCCAGTCCACCAGCCTCGACCTGCTGAATCTCGACGACAACAGCGCGCAACTGAAAGTCGCGCAAGGCACGTTGTCGGCGCGGGTGCGCGATCTCGCACCGGGGTCGTCGTATGAAATCGACACGCCGAATCTGGCGCTCGGCCTGAACGGTCCCGGCGACTACCGTGTCGACGTCGCACCGGACGGCAGCAGCACTACCGTCACCGTACGCCGCGGCAGCGCCACCGTGTACGGCGACAACGGCCAGGTGCCGGTCAGCGCGGGCCAGCAGATCAGCTTTGCCGGCACCAACCTGCAACAGGTCGCCGACAACGGCGCGCCGGGCCTCGACGGCTTCGATCAATGGGCCGCGAGCCGCGACGCCGCGGAAGACCGCTCGGTGTCGGCGCGCTACGTATCGCGCGAGATTCCGGGCTACCAGGATCTCGACGCCAACGGCACATGGCGCAGCAGTCCGCAATACGGCGAGGTATGGGTGCCGCGCGCCACACCCGTCGGCTGGGCGCCCTATCACGACGGCCATTGGGTCTGGCAGGCGCCGTGGGGCTGGACCTGGGTCGACGACGAGCCGTGGGGTTTCGCGCCCTACCACTACGGCCGCTGGGCCTATGAAGACGACTCGTGGGCATGGGTGCCGGGCCCGATCGTGGTCAGCGAGCCGCCTGTGTATGCGCCGGCGCTGGTCGCCTTCGTGGGCGGCGGCGGACCCGGAATCGACTGGGGCGTGAGCCTTGCCATCGGCGGCGCGGTCGCGGCCGGTTGCGCATGGTTCCCGCTCGGCCCGGGCGAGCCGTGGCATCCGCACTGGGGCGACCACGATCACTGGAGTCCGCGCTACTACGACCGCGTCAACCAGACGACGATCGTCAACAACTACAACCACAACGTCAATGTGACGAACGTGAACGTGACCAACATTCACAACACGTACGTCAACTATCGTGTGCCGGGCGCTGTGACCGCCGTGCCGGCGACGGCTTTCGTGCACGGTCAGCCGGTTGCGCGCTTTGCGCAGAAGGTCGATCCGCAGCAATGGCGCAATGCCCGGATCAATCCGGGCGCGCCGGGAATCGCGCCGGTGCGGCAAAGTTTCGGCCCGGGGCTGCGCAACGCGAACTACCGGCCGCCTGCTGAAGTGGCAGCGCGCCCGGTGGTTGCGACGCGCAATCCAGGGACGCCGGCGGCGTTCCACGACAGCCTCGCGCAACGTTTTGCACAAAGCGGCGGCCGGGTGCCGGGCGCGGGGGCGCCGATCGTGCGGACTTCCGTGCCGGCGCACTTCGCGGGTGGCCCGGGCAGCGTGGGTGGCCCTGGTGCAGCAAGTGGGATACCAGCGCAGAACGTGCGGGTCGTGCAGTCGCATATCGCCGGCCGGCCGCCTGGCATGGCGCAGGGCGCGCCGGGAACGCTGAGGGCGATGCAACAGACCGGACAGCGACCGGGCGAAGCAGCGCCGCTCAATGGGCAGCCGCCGCAACGTGGCGGAGAAATGCAAGCGCGGCCGGGCATGCCGCCGCAGATGGCCAACGAGCGGCCACAGCCCGGCCAGGTCGGCCAGCCCGGTCATCCGTCCAATGGCGTGCCGCGTCCGCCGCAAGCGGGCGGCGGCAATCTGAACGGCTTTGCGCAGCAACAGCCACAGCAGCACGGAATGCCGGCGCAAGCGAATCTGCAAGCGCCCCAGCAGCCCGGCGCGAACGGGCGGCGCGAGCCGGTATGGACGCAGCCGCATACGCCGATGGCCCAGCAGGCGCAGCAGCATGGCGGCCCGCAGCCGCAGCCGGGACAGGCGGGGTTCGCGCCGCAACCCGGCGCGCAAGCCAACGCGGGGATGCAACAACATGGCGCACCGCGTCCGTCGGAAAACCCCGCCGCGATGGCCCAGCAGCCGCACGGCCAGCCACGCCCGGCGGAGAACCCGGCTGCGACGCAACAGATGCGCCAGCCGCAACAGCAACAGCAGCCGCAGCCGCAACAGGTACAGCGTCAGCCCGAACCGCAGGCGCCGCGCCCGCCGGAAGTCCACGCCCAGCCGCAAGCGCCGCGGCAGCAGGAATTCCGTCCGCAACCGGTTCAACAGGTGCAGCAGCCCCACCCGCGCCAGGAGTTCCATCCGCAGCCAGTGCAGCAACCGCGGCCGCAGCCGATGCCACAGGTGCAGCAGCCGCCGCGCCAGGAGTTTCATCCGCAACCGGCGCCGCAGCCACGGCCGCAGCCGATGCAGCAGGTGCAGCAGCCGCCGCGCCAGGAGTTCCATCCGCAACCGGCGCCGCAGCCACGGCCGCAGCCGATGCCACAGGTGCAGCAGCCACCGCGCCAGGAGTTCCATCCGCAACCGGCACCGCAGCCGCGTCCCGAGCCGCGTCCGCAGCAGGTGCAGCAGCCGCGCCCGCAACCGCAGCCGCAACACGCGGAGCAGCATTCGGGTAGCGGCACCCGGGACGAGCACCACAAGGGCTAATGAAGGTAGAACACCGTCGTTTGACGACGGCATGAAAAAACCCCCGCGATTTGCATCGCGGGGGTTTTTCTTCACATCGGCCGGCAAACGCTCAGATCGCCATCGGCGCGGTCAGCGGCTCGTGATGACGGTAGCCGACCAGCGAGAAATCCGACGGCTCGATTTTCTCAAGCCATTCCGGCTCGTACACGCCGGTTTGCGCGTAGTCGGGCACCCGGTCCGAGATCGCGAAGGCCGGACTTTCGTACGGCTCGCGCGTGAGCTGTTGCTGCAACATATCGAGCTGATTCTCGTAGATGTGCGCATCGCCGATGAAATAAGTGAACCAGCGCGGCTTATAACCCGTCAACCGGCCAACCAGATGCAGCAACGCCGCGCCTTCGGCCAGATTGAACGGCGTGCCGAGCCCGACGTCGTTGCTGCGAATGTACAGACACAACGAAATCTCGCGGCGCGCCACGTTCGGCAGGAATTGATAAAGCAGATGGCAAGCCGGCAACGCGATCTGGTCCAGCACCGCGGGGTTCCATGCATGAAACAGAATGCGCCGGTCGGCGGGGTTCTGCATGATCGTGTCGAGGCACTGGCGCAACTGGTCGATCGCCTTGTACAGCAGCACTTTGCGGCTGCCGTTTTCGTCGAATTCGGTGATCACCTGAAAGCCGCGGGCAGCGGCGTCGGCCAGCTGCGCGCTCGCGGCGGCGTCCAGCACCTTGTAGGCAGGCCATTGGCGCCATTGCACGCCGTATACGTCGCCGAGATCGTCCGGGCCTTCGCGATACGGATTCGCGAGCCATTGCGGATTCTGGTTGGCGTTGGCGTCCCACACCTTGCAGCCGAGATCGCGAAAATCCGCCGCGCTGCGCGACGCGCGCAAAAACCCGACCAGTTCGCCCACCGCCGACTTGAACGCCAGCTTTTTCGTGGTGACCGCTGGGAAGCCCTGCTGAAGGTCGAAGCGCAACATCGCGCCCGGCATGCTGATGGTGCGGATGCCGGTGCGGTTCTCCTGCCACGTGCCGGTGTCGAGAATCATGCGGACGAGGTCGAGGTATTGTTTCATGCGGGTTCCTTCGGCCGGCGCGTGCGCGCGCCGCGGAAATTGGAGGAAAACCCGATTTTAACAAGCGTAGCTGCGCGGCGCCCGGCCGCGGCTTGCGAAGTCGAAAATACCGGCGGGGAAGCCGCGGCGGGCAAGACTCGCGCGGTCTGTCAGAGATGCGGCACCGAAGCCGGCAAATCGCTGTGCGGCGTGACCAGCGGCTCGCCTTCCATATGGCGCATGCCGTGCGCGCAAAGCAGGCGGTACAAGGTCACGCGCGAGATGCCCAGCTCCTGCGCGGCATCGCCCAGACGCCCACGATGGCGCAGCAGCGCCAACTCGATCGCCTGGCGCTCGGCCGCTTCGCGCGCCTGCGCGAGCGATACCGGCACGATCTCGACGTACTCGGCCAGCTCCAGATCGCGCGCCGTGATCGCACGCCCTTCCGACATCACGATCGCGCGCCGCACCCGGTTGATCAGCTCGCGCACATTGCCCGGCCAGCCGTAGTTATGCAGCGCCGCGATCGCGTCGGGTGCGAAGCCGCGCAAACGGCGGCTTGCATCTTTCTTGAAACGTTCCAGCATGTGCCGCGCAAGCAGTTCGATATCCTTACCACGTGCGCGCAACGGCGGTTCATCGATCTGCAGCACGCACAGCCGGTGGTAGAGGTCCGAACGGAACCGCCCTTCGATCATGGCGGCGGTCATATCCACGTGAGTGGCCGAAATGATGCGCACGTCGACGTCGATCGACCCGTGGCCGCCCAGACGCTCCACCTTGCGCTCCTGCAAGAAGCGCAACAGGCTCGCCTGGCTTTCGAGCGGCAGATCGCCGATTTCGTCGAGAAACAGTGTGCCGCCGTTGGCCGCTTCCACCCGGCCGATCTTGCGCTGATTGGCGCCGGTGAATGCGCCGCGCTCGTAGCCGAATAGTTCGGATTGCAGCAGATGCGGCGGAATCGCGCCGCAATTGATCGGCACGAAGGGCGCGTTGCGGCGCGCCGAGCGTTCGTGGATCGCTACCGCCGTCAATTCCTTGCCGGTGCCCGATTCGCCCGAGATGAACACCGGTGCGTCGGTCATCGCCACTTTGCGGATCGAGCGGAACAGCGCGAGCATCGCGTCGCACGAGCCGACCATTTCGCCTTCGGCGCCTTGCGAACCATCGTTCGAAGCGGGTTCGCCCAGCGAGATCATGCCGTACGCGTGACCGACCGAATCGACGATCCTGTCGCCCGGCGAAGGCACCGTTACATAGTCGAAACAATAGTCGCGCACGAGCCGGCGCAAGGCGGCGTCCTGCAATTGTCCCGCCATGGTGGCCGCGACCCAGCCGACGTTCGGCATGGTCAGGCAAGACTCGAATGCGGCGATTTCGTGTGGCTGAAAATGGCTGGACAGATCGAGCAGTCCGCCCGCTGCCATTCCGGCGCGAACGGCACGGCGCACATCGCGCGCCGATCCAACGACTTCGACATGCCAGCCGCGCTGATGAAAGCGAGTATTCAGTTCCGCACTCGGATCGCGTGAAACGTAAATCAGTTGCCGCGTTGCGGGTTCCATTATTCAGATCCTCTCGTCAACGAACGTTAAGGATGACGCACGCACCTGAACCCAGGTTCAGACACGCTGACTCATCCGGGATTCGCGAATCGCAAAAACCGAACGGCCATTCCATTCCGTGCGGACAGCTGATCCCCAAGAAGCGGCGTGTGTGTTTGAGACGGCCCGTTAGCGGGCTTTTTTAAATCTGAAGCTGTTTTCGAGAGCTTACTATACGCGCGCCGCTTGGAAAACAATTATGCGAATTTAATCGTTGCCCCCTTTCCCTACAAGGTTGAGCGGGTAATCGACAGGTATTAAACCTACGAATAAAACCAATGTGGAAGCGCTTTTCATGGCGTTCCCCAAGGTAATTCGTACCGCTGCGATTTAACGAATCGCGGGTATTTTCTGCCTGCCGTTTCAGCGCTGAAACGTTTTGATCCGATTTTTCAGGTTTTACTCCGCGGTTTGCCGGCCGCATCCAGATGCATCAAAGGATTGCGACTCATGGCACATGTTTCGCTAAATGCCATGCACCAAGGAGACACATCATGCGACTCGCTTTGCGCATCGGCATGGGCGGTTTGGCGCCCTGCGCCGCCTTTTGCGTCGCGCTTTGCGCCGCTGGGGCGCTGATCGCCCTGCCCGCCGGCGTCAATGCCCAGGAATCCGCGCTAGTTCAATCCGCCAAACCATCCGATTCCGCCGACACCGGCTCCGCCACCCTCGCGAGCACGACGCCCGCAGCGGCGGCCTCGCCGGATGCGACGGCGCTTGAAAGCAGCCAGCTTGCCGACGACGTACTGAGCATTCCGGCCGATGCTGCATCCGTGAACGATATTTCGCTCGACGGCCAGATGTTGTCGCGGCAACGGGGCGGCGCGCTCGGCATGGTGATGGTGGCGACGACGCCGCAACTGATGCGCGGCGACGGCAGCGGCCACAGCGTAACGCTGTGGGACGAGATCGCTCCACCCTCGCCACTGCCGATTCCGGTCGACGCCGCGCGCGCTGCGCAAAGCAACGTTGCCAGCTACCAAAGAAAGTAGCCGGCCAAAACCAGCGGCGCAATTCAGCGGCTGCCGCGTTCCCGGCGCACCGCACGCTCGCAGGACAGAGCAAGGACCGACATGATCACTTCAACCCGGACTTCGCGCGTACGCAGCCCGGTGGCGGCGCTAGCCGCCCCGGCGGCCGCCGTCGCCCTCTTTACCGCCGACTTCAGCGTCGATGCCGCCGACCATTCGCCGACCGAAACCAACAGCGTGGCCGCCGCGCGAGGTATCGACGCCACGCTCGACAAAACCGACGTGGAGGTGACCGGCCGGATCACGGAACACATCAACACGCAGAAAGCCGGCAATCTGACAGCGACCACCGGCACCGGGGTCGGCAACGGCGTGTCAGGCAACGTCGGCATCGACATCGCGGAAGGCGTCGACAACGCGCAAAGCAACGAAGCATCGCTGGCATCGGTCGATGTCGGCAACGTGTTCGGCAATGCGCAAGTCTTCAACAGCCAGTCGTCGGGCGGTAGCGCCAGGATCAACAACTTCATGGTCAACGCATCGATTGGCGACAACTCGTTGCAAGGCGCGTCGGGCAACATCGGCGTGAACACCGCCGGCGGTGCGGGCAACCTGCAGCACAACGGGTTGGCGATCGCTGCGTTGAACGTGAGCAAATAAGCAGGCGTATCAGGGGGCGGGTAGCGCCGGCGGCCGCCAAAGCAAGGCCGCCGGCGCTAATAAGAGCAGGAGACCAGCATGTCCGGGTTCAAGGGGTTCCCGGCGCTACGATTCGCCGTGGCGCTGGCGAGTTGTGCTTTGTGCGCGAGTGACAGCTACGCGCAGGCGAGCGTCGACACGTCCAGGTTGGCAGGCGTTCCGCTGACCAGGACGGTACGTTCGATGAAGGACATCCGTTACAACCACATCGTCAATCAGCAGTTCGACTACAGCTGCGGTACGGCGGCGCTCGCCACCCTCCTCAAGTACGGCTACGGCATCGATATTCCGGAAATCGAACTGATTCTCCGGATGATGGTGTTCTCCACGCCCGAAGTCGTTATCAGGAACGGCTTCTCGATGCTCAACATGAAGAAGTTCGTCGAGACCATCGGCTTGCGCAGCCGCGGCTTCCGGGTCAACGCCGAAGCGCTCCAACACCTTCAAATCCCCGTGATGGTTCTGATGAACATCGACGGGTATGAGCACTTCGTGATCGTCAAGCATGTTCAGGATGGCCGCGTCTTCGTCGCGGATCCGACGCTCGGCAATCGCATCGTGCTCGAAGAGGACTTCACCAGGACCTGGAACGGTCTTGTGTTCGCAGTCCTCGGCAAACCCTTCAGGGAGGATTCACCGCTGTTGCAGGACAACGAGTCGCTCGCGCTCAAGCTGCGTGCAAGCGCGCTTGCCAACACCACAGCGGCGACTCCTTTTGTCGAATACGGCTTGATCAAGGCAGACCTGTTCTGACCCAACCATGAAGCGCCATCTCTCACAGTTAGGCCTCGCAATCTGCACCACGATGTGCGGCCTGACCGGCAGCGCCTATGCGTCACCAGGCGCCGGCTCGCCACCGGTGCCCGAATTTCTCGCTTCCCACGACATCGGCTCCGCCGCCATCAAGGTGCAGATGGTGGACGACGATGTCCTCGCCAACCAGACCGGCAAATATGCCGGCGCCACGATGATTTCCGGCTTCGTTCTGAATGTGCTTTCGCAATTGCAGTTACCCAACGGCGCGAACGTCCTCGCCCAGGGCACGCTGAGCGCCGTGCAGAACGCGGCCGGCCAACGGCTCGGTGTCGGTCGGCTTGACGCCCGATGCGCCGAATTTCGTGGTGGGCGTGCGGTTTCCCTATACCTTCTGACGTGCCAACGAAACGAGGTCGAACGTGCGTGAATCACCTCATCTGACTAGTGTGGCTCCGGGTGCGGGAGCGGGTGCGGGTTCGCATACGACGCTTGCGCTGCCGAAGGACATGCCGGTGGGCCGTCCCGTCGAAGCCGTGACGAACCGTGCCGCTGTTACGACGATGGCGCCGGTGACCGCGGCTGCCGGCGCGGCAGGCACCCGGGCGCAAACGGAACGCATGCTGCTGTACGTCTCGCGCACGCCGGACGAAACCCTCATCACGCATCTGCAAAGCCGCGGCTGGCACGTCGCAGTGGCGCGCTCGGCGCACGAACTCGGAAGGCTCGTGAAGACGGACGTGGCGTGCGCCGGCATGGTCGATCTGGCGAGCTTTTCACTACGCGATCTGGGTGGACTCGAAGCGAGTTTGCGCCAGCAGCAGATCGGCTGGATCGCACTCGCCACGAGTGAACGCATCACCGATCCGGAGGTGCGGCGGCTCGTGCGCCACTACTGCTTCGACTATGTGAAGATACCGGTGGCGAACGCGACGATCGACTATCTTGTGAGCCACGCGTTCGGCATGGTGACCTTGTGCGAGCCGGAACTCGCCCCGCCCGTCGACGAGTCCGGCGACGACGAAATGGTCGGCACCTGCGAAGCGATGCAGCAGCTCTTTCGCACCATCCGTAAGGTGGCGAACACCGACGCGAGCGTATTCATCTCCGGCGAGTCGGGCACCGGCAAGGAACTCACCGCGCTGGCGATCCACGAACGCTCGCCGCGCCGCAAAGCGCCGTTCATCGCGATCAATTGCGGCGCGATTCCGCACCACCTGCTGCAGTCCGAACTATTCGGCTACGAGCGCGGTGCGTTCACCGGCGCCAGCCAGCGCAAGATCGGCCGGGTCGAAGCGGCCGACGGCGGCACGCTGCTGCTCGACGAAATCGGCGATCTGCCGCTCGAAAGCCAGGCGAGCCTGTTGCGCTTCCTGCAGGAAGGCAAGATCGAGCGGCTCGGCGGCCGCGAGTCGATTCCGGTCGACGTGCGGATCATTTCGGCCACGCACGTCGATCTGGAAAGCGCGATGCGCGAAGGGCATTTCCGCGCCGACCTGTTTCACCGCCTTTGCGTGCTGCGCATCGACGAACCGCCGTTGCGCGCACGCGGCAAAGACATCGAAATCCTCGCGCATCACATTCTGCACAAGTTCAAGATCGACAGTGCGCGCAAGATTCGCGGCTTCACGCCGTCGGCGATCGAGGCCATGTACAACTACAACTGGCCGGGCAACGTGCGCGAGCTGATCAACCGCGTGCGCCGCGCGATCGTGATGGCGGAGAACAAGCTGATTTCCGCCGACGACCTCGATCTCGCCCAGTTCACCGAGCAGCAGACCATGAGCCTGTCGCAAGCGCGCGAGGCTGCCGAAAAGCGCGCAATCGTAGCGGCGCTGTTGCGCCATCGGCATCGGCTGAACGAGGCGGCGGCGGATCTGAATATTTCGCGCGTCACGCTGTACCGCCTGATGGGCCACCACGGCTTGCGCGAAATGAGCGCGGCCGACGACAAACCGCCCTTCGGCGCCGACGATCCCGTCCAGGAATGACGCCACGCTGGCCAAGGTTTGCCTGCCGCCGGCGCGGCGTCGCGGCTCGCCGCCTGGCGGCAACGGCGGAGCCGGCTCGCGCGTCAGGTAGAATCAGTCCGGTTACGTTCCCCTTTCCATTCGATGACGACGCTAACCCTGATCGTCGCTCGCGCCAATAACGGCGTGATCGGCCGCGACAACCAGTTGCCCTGGCGACTTCCCGAAGACCTTGCGTTCTTCAAGCGCACCACGATGGGCGCGCCCATCATCATGGGCCGCAAGACGCATGAATCGATCGGCCGGCCGCTGCCGGGACGCCGCAACATTGTCGTGACGCGCGACGCCGCGCGGCGTTTTCAGGGCTGCGATACCGCGACCACGCTGGAAGAAGCGCTCAAGCTGGCCGCGCAGGACCAGGCGCCGGAAGCGTTCCTGATCGGCGGCGCGCAGCTGTATGCAGAGGGCTTGCGTCAGGCGGACAAGCTGATCATCACCGAGATTTCGGCAGACTTCGAAGGCGACGCCACCTTCCCGAAACTCGATGAAAACGAATGGGAAGAAGTCGCGCACGAAACGCATCGCGCGCATGCACCGAACGATTTCGATTACGCGTTCGTGACGTATCGGCGCAGGGACGTTTGAGGTTTTTGTTCAGCGCTCGAAGCTCAGTCCCTCAGCCCTCTACGCACGCCTATGAAAAAACGCCACGCAATGACTTGCGTGGCGTTTTTGTTTGTAGCGTGGCGCCGAGGCGCGATTGAAACCCGCTTACTGCCCCGCGATCGTCATCCGTTCGATCAGCACCGAGCCGGTCTGCTTGGTGCCGCGCGTGATCGTATCCGCGCCGATCGCGACGATATGATGGAACATCTCCTGCAGCGTGCTCGCCACCGTGATTTCCTCGACCGGATACTGGATCTTGCCGTTCTCGACCCAGAAGCCCGACGCGCCGCGCGAATAGTCGCCCGTCACGTAGTTCACGCCCTGCCCCATCAGCTCGGTCAGCAGCAGGCCCGTACCGAGCTTACGCAGCATTTCCTCGAAGTCGTCTTCAGGACGCGTGTTCGAACTGCGCAGCGACAGGTTGTGCGAGCCGCCGGCGTTACCGGTGGTCTGCATGCCGAGCTTGCGCGCCGAGTAGGTGGACAGGAAATAACCTTCCACCACGCCGTCTTTCACGACCGAGCGCTGTTTGGTGCGCACGCCTTCTTCGTCGAACGGCGCGCTGCCCATCGCGCGGGCGACGTGCGGGTCTTCGACCACCTGCACGTGCGGCGCGAACACCGGCTTGCCGAGGCTGTCGACGAGGAACGAGGTCTTGCGGTACAACGCGCCGCCGCTGGTCGCCTGCACGAACGCGCCGAGAATGCCGGCGGCGAGCGGCGCTTCGAACAGCACCGGGACCTTGCGGGTGTCGAGGCCGCGCGCGCCGATACGCGCCAGCGCGCGTTGCGCCGCGTAACGGCCGACCGCTTCCGGATCGGCGAGTTCGTCGGCGCTGCGGGTCGACGTGTACCAGTCGTCGCGCTGCATGTTGCGGCCGCTGCCGGCGATCGGCGCGCACGCGATGTAGTGGCGCGAATACGGGTAGCCGGCAAGGAAGCCGCGCGAAGTGGCCAGCACGAACTGCGAGTGCTGCGCCGAGACGCTCGCGCCTTCCGAGTTCTTGATCTGCGGATCGGTGGCGAACGCCGCGTCTTCCGCACGGCGGGCGATTTCCACCGCTTCGTCAGCCGAGAGGTTCCACGGGTGATACAGGTCGAGATCGCGCGGCGCGGTTTCGAGCAGCTCGGCTTCGGCGAGGCCCGCGCAGTCGTCTTCAGCAGTGAAGCGGGCGATGTTGTAGGCCGCCGCGACCGTGTCCTTCAAGGCCTGCGATGAAAAGTCCGAGGTGCTCGCGTTGCCGCGCTTGTTGCCGATGAACACCGTCACGCCGACCATCTTGTCGCGGTTGTGTTCGATCGTCTCGACTTCACCGCGCCGCACGGAGACGGACAGGCCGTCACCCTCCGAAATCTCGGTTGCCGCGTCGGTGCCGCCGAGCGACTTCGCGTGACGAAGGATGTCCGAGGCGATTTCCTTCAGTTCATCCTGGGTATGCGGAAAAAAGCGCTGCTTGACGTCCATGTCTGCTGCCATTGTCGTTGCCGTCCTGTTGGGGCCGAGCGGCCCTGTGTGTTCGCTCATGCATTGCATGTGCGTGCTCATGTGCATGCTCATTTGCATGGTTACGCATCCCGCGATCATAGCAAGGTACGCGGCGCCGTACCTGGCATTCGCCGGGCTCATTTATCGACCGCGTTCATCGACCTCATTCGCCTGACTTGACCGCGCTTCCCTTCGCCTCGGCTTCGCAGGGCGCGCAGCCCTGTGCACAGCAGCACGGCGGGTTCGGCGGGCGCGGCACGCTACAATATCGGTATGACACGCAAAACCCGCATTCAACCGATCGAAGCCGCCGAGCCGGAAGTCGACGAAAACGGCTACGACCGTCCCAGCAAGTCCCAGCTCAAGCGCGACATGCACGCGCTGCAGGAGCTGGGCTCGGCGCTGATCGCGCTGCCGAAAGACGCGCTCAAACGCATGCCGATGCCCGAAAAGCTCGACGACGCCGTGCGCGAAGCGCGCCGCATCACCGACCACGAAGGCAAGCGCCGCCAGGTGCAGTACGTGGGCCGCGTGATGCGCTCGCTGCTGGACGAGGAAACCGCCGCGCTGCGCACCGCGCTCGACACCTACAACGGCGTCAACAAGGCGGAAACGGCCAAGCTGCACTGGATCGAGCGCACCCGCGAGAAACTGCTCGCCGACGACGCCGCGCTGACCGAATTCATCCGCCTGCACCCGAACGCCGACCCGCAGCAAGGCCGCACGCTGATCCGCAACGCCCGCAAGGAAGCGCAGCAGAGCAAGCCGCCGCGCTACTTTCGCGAACTGTTCCAGTGGATCAAGAACGCCGACGGCCCGTCGGCCGACACCAATTCCGGCGCCGAAGACGCCTTGGAAGACGACGATGACGACCGCGACGCCTAAGCCGGCACGTCAGCATCCCGACGAAATCGTGATCGGCCTCGTGTCGATCAGCGATCGCGCCTCGACCGGCGTGTACGAAGACAAGGGCATTCCGGCCTTGCAGGAGTGGCTGGGCGCGGCGTTGACTTCGCCGTGGCAGGTCGTCACGCGCCTGATTCAGGACGACGCGCCGACTATCTCCGCGACGCTGGTCGAACTGGTCGATGAAGTGGGCTGCAATCTGGTGCTGACCACCGGCGGCACCGGTCCGTCGCGCCGCGACGTGACGCCCGAAGCGACCCTGGCGGTGGGAACGAAGGAAATGCCGGGGTTCGGCGAGCAGATGCGGCAGATCAGCCTGAATTTCGTGCCGACCGCGATTCTGTCGCGCCAGGTGGCGGTGATCCGCGAGACGCCTTCGCGCGCGGCGCTGATCGTCAACTTGCCGGGTCAGCCGAAGTCGATCAAGGAAACGCTGGAAGGTTTGCGCGACGCGGGCAGCGGTGCGGTCAAGGTGCCGGGCATTTTCGCCGCGGTGCCCTATTGCATCGACCTGATCGGCGGCCCGTATGTGGAAACCAACGCCGACGTGGTGAAGGCGTTCCGGCCCAAGAACGCGGTGCGCGCGCCCCGGCCGGCTTAGCCATGCGCGTTTATTCCGCGGCCGTCGCGTCCGCAGCCGGCGCTTCCGGCGCGGCCGGAATCAGGAAGTGCTCGCGGTAATACTTCAGTTCATCGATCGATTCATGGATGTCGGCCAATGCGGTGTGCATCGCGCGCTTCTGGAAGCCTTTGTAGATGGCCGGCTGCCAGCGGCGGCACAGTTCCTTCAGCGTGCTGACGTCGAGATTGCGGTAGTGGAAGAAATGCTCGAGGTCCGGCATCCAGCGCGCCATGAAACGGCGGTCCTGACAGATCGAGTTGCCGCACATCGGCGATTTGCCCGGCGGCACATACGCGCTCAGGAAATCGCGAATCTGCCCGGTAGCGTCAGCCTCGCTGACCGTCGAGGCCTTCACGCGGTCAATCAGGCCCGAGCGGCCATGTGTGTTCTGGTTCCACTGATCCATCCTGGCGAGCGTCTCGTCGCTCTGATGAATCGCCAGCACCGGACCTTCGACCATCCTGTCGAGCGTCGAATTCGTCACCACCACCGCGATTTCGATGATGCGGTCGGTGTCGGGTTCGAGCCCGGTCATTTCCATGTCCAGCCAGATGAGGTTCATATCGCTACGCACGAGCGGCGGCTGTTCGGTGGAGGTGAGGATGTCAGTCATGAAAGCAGCCTTGGTGGCCGGGGCGCGCTGGCGCCGCGGCGAATGTTCGTTTGAGATTGGTTTGAGCGTGTCCCCGCCTGCCGGCGGGAAGAAACATATAATTCTCGCATAGATACCACGGAATCCCCGGATGCCTACCCTGTACTTCACCGTTCTGTTCGTCGTTGCCGTCGTGGCGATGGTCGGCACCAAATTGTGGCTCGCGTCGCGGCAGATCCGCTTCGTCGCCGGCCATCGCGGGCAGGTGCCGAGCCAGTTCGCCGGCACCATCGCCCTTGCCGCGCACCAGCGCGCTGCCGATTACACCGTCGAGCGCACCCGGCTGACGATGATCGAGATCGTCGTGAGCGCCGCCGTGCTGATCGGCCTGACGCTGCTCGGCGGCGTGCAGGCGCTCGATCTGGCGATCTCCGACTGGCTCGGCCGCGGCTATTTCGGCCAGATCGCGCTGGTCGCCGCGGTGATCGTGATCACCAGCGTGATCGACCTGCCGTTCGAATACTACCGGCAGTTCGTGATCGAGCAACGCTTCGGCTTCAACCGGATGAGCAAGGGCATTTTCTTTCTGGATCGCCTGAAGGGCGTGCTGCTTGGCGCGGCTTTCGGCCTGCCGCTGCTGTTCGTCGTGCTGTGGCTGATGAACCAGGCTGGAAGCTTCTGGTGGCTGTGGACGTGGATCGTCTGGGTCGTGTTCCAGATGCTCGTGCTGGTGCTGTATCCGACCTTTATCGCGCCGCTTTTCAACAAGTTCGAGCCGCTCAAGGACGAAGCGCTGAAAAGCCGTATCGAAGCGCTGATGCAGCGCTGCGGTTTCGCCGCCAAGGGTCTGTTCGTGATGGACGGCAGCCGTCGTTCGGCGCACGGCAACGCGTATTTCACCGGCTTCGGCTCGGCCAAGCGGATCGTATTCTTCGACACGCTGCTCGCGCGCCTGTCGGGCAGCGAGATCGAGGCGGTGCTCGCGCACGAACTCGGGCACTTCAAGCGCCGTCACGTGATCAAGCGGATGCTCGTCACCTTCGCGCTCAGCCTCGTGATGCTCGCCCTGCTCGGCTGGCTCAAGGAAAGCGTCTGGTTCTACGAGGGGCTCGGCGTGCGGCCGTCGCTGATCGGCGGCAATAGCGGCCTCGCGCTGGTGCTGTTCTTCCTCGCGTTGCCGGTGTTCATATTCTTCGTGACGCCGCTCGGCAGCCTGAGCTCGCGCAAGCATGAATTCGAGGCCGACGCCTTCGCCGCGACGCAAACCGATGCGCAAGACCTCGTCAACGCGCTCGTCAAGCTGTACGAGGACAACGCGTCGACGCTCACGCCGGATCCGCTCTACACCGCGTTCTACTACTCGCATCCGCCGGCGTCGCAGCGGATCGACCGTTTGCTGCGGCACGCATGAGCGGCCGCCCCCAGAAAGCGGCGCGCGCGCCGTCCAGCACGCGCGTAGCCGGCCTCGTGATCGCCGCACACGGCCGCCACTACCTGGTCGCGCCCGAAGACGGCGGCCCGATGCTGCAATGCTTCCCGCGCGGCAAGCGCAGCGAAGTGGCCGTCGGCGATCGCGTGATTTACGAGCCGACCTCGGCGAATCAAGGCGTGATTGTCGAGATCGGCGAACGGCGCAATCTGCTGTATCGCTCGGATCAGTACAAGTCGAAGCTCTTCGCCGCCAATCTCGATCAGTTGCTGATCGTGCTCGCGACCGAACCGCATTTCAGCGAAGACCTGCTCGGCCGCGCGCTGGTGGCCGCCGAAGCGAACCAGCTGAAACCATTGATCGTACTGAACAAGATCGACGTCGTCGAGCAGCTGGGAGGCGCACGGGCACGGCTCGAACCTTATCGGGCACTGGGTTATACGGTCGTCGAAGTGTCGATCAAGATGCAGCCGGAAGCCGCACGCGCCGCTTTGATCGAGCACCTGCACGGCCACTCGACGCTGCTGCTCGGCCAGTCCGGCATGGGCAAATCGACGCTGGTGAATCTGCTGATTCCGGATGCCGAAGTCGCCACGCGCGAAATCTCGACTGCGTTGAACAGCGGACGTCATACCACGACCTTCACGCGGCTCTACCCGCTGCCGGACGGTCCGGAGGGCGATGGCGGCGCGCTGATCGACTCGCCGGGTTTCCAGGAATTCGGCCTGCACCACTTGACCGAAGGCCGGCTCGAACGTGCATTTCTCGAGTTTCGGCCGCTGCTGCCGAACTGCCGCTTCTACAACTGCCACCACTTGCACGAACCGGGTTGCGCGATTCTCGAAGCGGTCGCCGATGGCCGCATCCGGCGCGAACGGCATGCGCTGTATGCGCAACTCGTGCACGAAGCCAGTCAGATCGTGCGCTAACGCGCGCCGCGCCTTGTATCCTTGGACATGCGATGAAACTGATGCGCGCACCGAACCTGATCACCGGGCAGCATTGGGTCAATGTGCTGGCCGCGGCGGGCATCGCGTGCGAGTTGCACAACCGCTATCTGAACGGCGCGCTCGGCGACATTCCGGCGGACCAGTGTGCGCCGGAGTTGTGGCTGGTCGATGAACGCGATGAGGCGATCGCGCGGCGCTTGATCGAGGCGGCTTCCCATGGACCGGCGGCGGGCTCGCCTGGGTGGCGCTGCCGCCAGTGCGGCGAGACGCTCGAAGCGCAGTTCACCGTGTGCTGGCAGTGCGGGACGGAGCGCGATCCGCTGGATGGGTGAAGCAGTCGTGGCGTGGCCAAAAAAAGAGGCCAGGTTTTTGCCCGGCCTCTTTTATACGGCAGCGCTAGCGTTGGCTTGCGCTCAAGCGAGCCACACCGCGATCGTCAGCATTAACAGCAAGATCATCCACAGCACCACCGCGCGCCACACCAGACCGACCGCCGATTGCAGCGTGCGCGGCGTGCAATCGTCGCCGACCTGCATCGGACCGCCGTCGCCGGTGGCGAGCGCGTCCAGACTCGACGGCTCGGCGAGCGGGCCGCTCAAACGCGCGCCCAACGCCCCGCTGCCCGCGGCCAGCAACACGCCGTCGTTCGCGTCCGGCCACTGGCGTGCATGGTTGCGCCACGCATAAATCGCGTCTTCGAAATTACCGACAATCGCAAAGCCGAGCGAAGTCAACCGCGCAGGCACCCAGTCGATCACGAAGAACGCCCTCTGCGCAAAGCTCGAAAACGCGACCGTACGATCGTCGACCGGCCGTGCCCACGTGCGCGCCAGATATTCGGCGATCCGATACAGCACCGCGCCCGCCGGCCCAACCGGAATCAGAAACCAGAAGAACACGCCGAACACATGCCGATGCGACGCGACCACGGCATGGATCAGTGTATGACGCACGATCTCGCTGACCGGCATGTCGACCGTATCGAGGCCGGTCCATTCATTGAGAATTTCACGCGCGCGCGGCACGTCGTCGTTGTTCAACGCGAGGTGGATATCGGTGAAGTAATGGCTGAACTGCCGGAAGCCGAGCGTGAAGTAAAGGACCGCGACGTTCCACAGGAACGCCAGCGCAAAGTGAATGTGGTACAGCACGTAGTAGACGAGCGCGACGGCCAGCGTCCACGGCACCACCACCACCAGCCACGCGAGCAAGCCATGCTTGGGCTTGCCGGCATCGAACCCGTGCGCCGCCGACTCCGCATGGTATTGAAGCAACGCCGACACCGGATTGTTCGGCGACAGCGCGCGCACCTGTTCAATGATCAGAGCCAGCAATACGGAGAAAAAAGTCATGCGATGCGCCGTGCTTTTCGAGTTTTACAATTGTTTTATAACGATAGCACAGGGTCGGATGCGACTGAGCGCACACGTCGACAAACACCCGACAACTACACAGCTCACGTGGCAGATCAGGTGGTGGCTCAGGTACGGCTCAAATGTGGATCAAGCCGCGAGGAAGCGATAGAAGTTGCGCAGCATCGCGGCTGTCGCGCCCCAGATGAAATGATGGCCGCCTGTCTGAATGTCACGATCCTCGCGACTCTCGCGACTCTCGTGCTGCGCCGACGCCGCACGCGGATAAGGCATTGCGAAAAAGCGGCGCTCGCCGCCCTCCCAACGGAACACGCGCACTTCGTGATGTGCGGGGTCCATCAGAAACCCGAGCGGTACTTCGAAGACTTCAGCCACTTCGAGCGCATCGGCTTTCAAAGTGAACGGCGGATGCACCAAGCCGATCACAGGTGTCACGCGAAAGCCCGTGCCGGTCAGATAGTCCGGCAACGCACCAAGAATCTCGACGCGCGCAGGGTCGAGACCGACCTCTTCCTGTGCTTCGCGCAGCGCGGTGGCGGTCGCGTTGGCATCGAATGGTTCGTGGCGGCCGCCGGGAAAGCTCACCTGGCCGGCGTGGTCGTTCAGATGATCGGCGCGCTGCGTCAGCAACACGGTCAAGCCGTTGTCGCGGACCACCAACGGCACCAGTACCGAGGCGACTCGCGGATCGGCATGGATATCGCGCCAGGGCGCTTCGACAATCGGCTCGGGCGTCCAACTCAGACGCTGCTCGAATCGCGCGCGCAAGCCATCGGGCGTCAGACGCCCAGCAGCAACCGGTGGCAGATCGGCGCCTGTCGCTTCGACGGGCAGAGTTTCGGGCTCAAAGACGGGACGGGTCAACGGGTCTCTCGGAACGAGCGGATAGGGGACATGCCTCTATTTTGACCTGGCAAACAAAAAAGCACCCGCGAGGGGTGCTTTTTCTTACAGCATTTACGCTTGGGAAGCAGCGCGGACTTTCGAGACCAGCTTTTCCTTGATCCGGGCCGACTTGCCCGAACGGTCGCGCAGGTAGTACAGCTTCGCGCGACGCACATCGCCGCGACGCTTCACGACGATGCTTGCCAGCAGCGGCGAGTACGTCTGGAACGTACGCTCGACGCCTTCGCCCGACGAGATCTTGCGGACGATGAACGACGAATTCAGACCACGGTTACGCTTGGCGATCACGACGCCTTCGTAAGCCTGAACACGCTTACGCGTACCTTCAACCACATTCACGCTGACGATCACCGTGTCGCCGGGGGCGAATTCGGGGATGGTCTTGTCGCCGAGGGCGCGCGCGATTTCTTCCTGCTCGAGTTTTGCAATCAGATTCATCACTGACTCCTAAGTCCATCTTGTCGGCGTTCGTACCTGCCTTGCGCTGAGTTTGCCTATGCGCTCGGCTACGGCCCCGATAGAGGATGGGTTCACATCTGGCGCCGTACACGCATGTGCGGCACCGCCTATGTCCGCTCGAAAGACCAAGGCTTTACGCCTTCGACGCTTCCTTCGCGAGACTCGCAAGCCATGCCTCGTCGGCACGGCTCAACATCTTGTTCTTTCTGGCCTTCACGATCAGATCGGGCCGTTTGTGCAACGTATTGCGCAATGCTTCGCGCCGGCGCCACGCTTCGATTTCCGCATGATGGCCGCCAAGCAGCACATCGGGCACACGCACACCGTTGTATTCCTCCGGACGCGTGTAATGCGGGCAATCCAGCAGCACGTCGACAAAGCTGTCCTGCACCGCCGACTGCGAGTCGTTCAGCACGCCGGGCAGCTGGCGCACCACGGCATCCATCAGCGCCATGGCAGGCAGCTCGCCGCCTGACAGCACGAAGTCGCCGAGACTGACCTCTTCGTCGACGACACGGTCGAGCAGACGCTGGTCGATCGCTTCATAGCGCCCGCACAACAGAATCAGACCGGGCTCGGCAGCAAACCGCATGACGCGTTCGTGATTCAACGTGGCGCCTTGCGGCGACATCATCACGACGCGCGACACACCGATGCCCTGCTCCGCTTGCGCGGCTTTCGCCGCGCTGATCGCGTCTTCCAGCGGCTTGGCCAGCATCACCATGCCGGGGCCGCCGCCGTACGGGCGATCGTCGATCGTGCGGTAGTTGTCAGTGGTGAAATCGCGCGGATTCCACGTACGCAACCCGTAGCGCTCCTGCTTCGCCGCACGGCTGGTAATACCCCAGTCGGTCAGCGCACGAAACATTTCAGGAAAGAGCGTCACGACATCGAACTGCATCGCCCTCTCCGTTCAGCGAATTATTTAGTAATCGGCTTCCCAGTCGACGATGATCTGCTTCGCCGCCTGATCCACCGTTTTGACAAAGACGCCGACGAACGGGATCAAACGCTCGCCAGTGACCGGCTTGCCGCTCTTGTCGGTAGCCGGATATTCGATACGCAACACCGAGTGCGCGCCGTTGTCGATCATGTCTGCAACTTTGCCGAGAGCAACCCCGGCAACGTTCACCACCTCCAGGCCGAGCAGGTCGACCCAGTAGAATTCGTCGGCCTCGAGGGCCGGAAATTCGCTGCGGCTGATATAGACGCGGGTGCCCCGCAGTGCCAGCGCTACATCGCGGTCAGTGACGCCGCCCAGATGGGCGACCACACTGTCGCTATGCGTTTTCGCCTGCAACGACGGCGCCGACTTGCGCTCATGGCCTTTCATCAGCCACCAGCGCTTCGCGCTCAGCAACGCGTCGCCGCCTTGCCCGGCATCCGCATGAGCAGCTACCTTGACCCAGCCTTTGAGGCCGTAAGCGTCAACGATTGCGCCGACCTCGACCGCGTCGGCCGGCCAGCTTTCCGCCGTTTCCGCGCGCATTTCTGCTGCCTTGGAATCGGCGTTTGCTACATTGGCTTTCGCCTCGCCTTCGGTTCGTTCGACCGGCTTGCGGACGAATGCACCGAACGGCGCCTGATCAGACGTCTTAGCGCGCGGGGTTGCCGGGGTTGCCTTTACGCGACCTGAACTGCCGGAATCACGCTCAGACATAGGAGAACCTCGCTGCCGACTTCGACGTCTGCTTCAGCACTAATTGCAGCATCAATCGCGCATCGGACTGCCCACGCAAGCTGCGCGAGCCGCCGGCCGAACCGACGACGATACGTATGCTAGCTACCATTAAGCAGCCGGCTGCGCCTTTTGCGCTTCTTTCACGAGACGCTCGACGGTCGGCGACAGTTGTGCGCCAACGCCTTGCCAGTACGTGAGGCGGTCTTGAGCGATACGCAGCGACTCACCCTTCGTAGCGACCGGGTTGTAGAAGCCAACGCGCTCGATGAAGCGGCCGTCACGACGGTTACGCGAATCAGTTGCGACGATGTTGTAGAACGGGCGCTTCTTGGAGCCGCCACGAGCCAAGCGGATGATGACCATACTAGAATCCTTGAAAACCGGGGTTCGGAACGACTGAAACACGCGATTATAGCGGGAAACCGACGCCATAACAAACACTTACCGGGATAAACTGAGCGACGGGGTTGCGCCGGCCATACAGACGGGCGCGCCAGACAACGTGGAAACGCCCGAATTACCCAACGGAATGCCCGTGAAACTCCTGCTGCCGCCTGCGTTTTTGTTCGTTGCGTTTGCGCTTTGCGCCCTTTTTTCCCTTTTTGCCTTGGCAACGCCTTTTGCCTTGGCAACCTCGATAACCGGCTCCACACGCGCCGCGCGCATTCGAGCCCTGCGCACCGCGGCAGCTTTGTGGTTTGCCGCCGCCGCCCTGCCGGCGCTGGCCGCATTGCCGGTCGAACGCATCAAACTGCCGCCCGGCTTCCAGATCGAGGTGTTGTCGGACACGGTGCCGAGCGCGCGGGCGATGGCGCTCTCGCCGAAGGGCATTCTCTATATAGGCAGCCTCGACGGCCACGTCTACGCGCTCGAATTGCAGAACGGGCGCGCCACGGCTCGCCATGTGATCGCCTCCGGGCTGCAGATGCCGGCGGGCGTTGCGTGGCGCAACGGCGCGCTGTATGTCTCGGCAGTGTCAAAAATTCTACGCTTCGATGCGATCGACACCCACCTGAACGATCCGCCGAAGCCGGCCGTCGTCACCGACAAGCTGCCCACGGAGACCCATCACGGCTGGAAATTCATCGCTTTCGGGCCAGACGGCAAACTGTATGTGCCGCAAGGCGCGCCCTGCAACGTCTGCCTGAAAGACCGCGACCGCTTCGCGATGATCGGACGCATGGACCCGGACGGCAGTCACCATGAGCTAGTGGCGCGCGGCGTACGCAACACGGTCGGCTTCGCGTGGCACCCGGTCACGCACGAGCTGTGGTTCACCGACAACGGTCGCGACCTGATGGGCGACGACATGCCGGACGACAAACTCAACCGCGCGCCACGCGCCGGTATGGATTTCGGTTTTCCGTTCTGCCATGGCGGCGACACGCCCGACCCCGAATTCGGCAAGGACCATTCGTGCAGCTCGTTTACGCCGCCAGTGGTCAAACTCGGCGCCCATGTCGCTTCGCTCGGCATGCGGTTTTACAGCGGCCCGATGTTTCCGGCCGCTTATCGCGACAATATTTTCATCGCCGAACACGGCTCGTGGAACCGTAGCAAGAAAGTCGGTTACAGGATCGTGCGGGTGATCACCAGCCCCGACGGCAGCAATGCACGTCAGGAAGTATTTGCCAAAGGCTGGCTTCAACCCGGCGAAGCGGTATGGGGCCGCCCCGCTGACGTGCTGCCGATGCCTGACGGGTCGCTGCTGATCAGCGACGATTACGCGGGCGCGGTTTATCGCGTTACGTATGCAACACCCGGACCTACAGCACCCTGACCGCCCTACCGAATACACAAGCGCCGCAGCAGGCACAAATCAGCGCGCACAAATCACCCGCGCCGAGGATGTGGCCGCACGCCACGTGGCCGCCGGCACACCACGGGCGTAGAATGCGCGTCGGTCCGCGTCCACCGGCGCGCCGCTCGTTTCGACCGCCTTGCCACTCTGCTCTCGCCTACATGTCCACCCTTGCCTCGACTTCTCCGCGCTTCAGATCCAAGACGATTACCGCCGCGCTCGCGTTCTTCTTCGGCAGCCTCGGCGCGCATCGCTTCTATCTCTATGGACTGCGCGACATTTACGGCTGGGCACATCTGATCGGCACGCTGATAGGGATTCCCGGCGCAATGCTGGTGGCGGCAAGCGAGCGGACCTCGATGCTCGGCTGGGTGCTCGCATTTCCCGGCGCAGTCTCGCTGCTTGCAGCGTTTCTCGCCGCAATCGTCTACGGTCTGCGTCCTGACGAAAAATGGGACGCCCAGTTCAACGCGCAAACCCAGCGCAAGAGCCGCTCCGGCTGGACGGTCATTTTCGTCGTGATCTTTTCGCTGCTGATCGGCGCGTTCCTGCTGATGACGGGTCTTGCACTCTCGTTCCAGACCTACTTCGAAAGCCAGGTGCAAGCAGCCAAAGCGCTGTCGCAATAACGTGCCGCAATCGTGCCGCCATTGCGCTAAAAAAGATCGAGTTGCGGATCGTCGCGCACAGGCGAAGCCGGGCGCGGCGGCTCGATACGACGAAAGTGCGACATGTCCAGAATTCCGCGATCGCGCTCGTTCAGACCAAGACGGCGTACAGCTTTGTGGAACCGCTGCTTGAGCAGATCCGCCCACAGGCCCTCGCCCTTCATACGATGCGCGAACGACGAGTCGTAGTCCTTCCCGCCCCGCATATCGCGCACACGGCTCATCACCCGGTCAGCACGATCGGGGAAGTGTGCGGCGAGCCAATCCTTGAATAGCGGCGCGACTTCCCACGGCAAACGCAGCACGATATAGCTCGCGTTGCTTGCGCCGGCCTCCGCACAGGCTTCCAGCACGCGCTCCATGTCCGGTTCGGTGACGAACGGAATCACCGGGGCGATGCTGACGCCCACCGGAATCCCCGCCTCGCTCAATGTACGGATGGTGCGCAACCGGCGCGACGGCGTGGCCGCTCGCGGTTCGAGCGTGCGGGCGATGTCCGCATCCAGCGTGGTAATCGTAATGGCCGCCATGAACTGCCCGCGCGCAGCCATCGGCGCGAGCAGATCGAGATCGCGCTCTATCAGCGATGATTTGGTGATCGCCGCGAACGGCTGGCCGCGCTCGCTGAGTACCTCGATTACGCGCCGCGTGAGACGCAAGTCGCGCTCGGCTGGCTGCCACGCGTCGGTATTGACGCCCAGGGCGATCGGCTCCGGCACATAGGACTTCTTCGACAGTTCGCGCGCGAGCAATTCCGGCGCATTGACCTTCGCGTAGATGCGGCTTTCGAAGTCGAGCCCGGGCGACAGGCCCAAATAACTATGCGTAGGCCGCGCGAAACAATAGATACAGCCGTGTTCGCAGCCGCGATACGGATTCAGCGACACGCCAAACGGAATGTCCGGCGACGCATTACGGGTGAGAATGGTTTTGGCTTGTTCTTCGAATACCTGCGTGCGCAAGACCTTCGGCCCGCCGTCATCCTCGCTGGACGGCAGCCAGCCGTCGTCCACCGCTTCGCGCTGGTCGACTTCATAGCGGCCCTGCAGGTTCGTCACCGCGCCACGCCCTTTGCGAGGCGCTGGCGGAGCGATCGGAAATTCGGTGTCGGGATGGGTCACGGCTCGGGCTGGCGGAAAACAACAACGAACAACAACGGCGCAGAACATCTGTATAAATATACAGTGTTTACGCCTTTTGTCGAGCCCCGTCGCGCCCTCCCGCGCAGCTCAATCACCCACCGCGATGGTCAGCGTTTCCTTGATCTCTTCCATCACGACATAGCTCTTCGACTGCACTGCACCGGGCAACTGCAACAGGATGTCGCCGAGCAGCTTCCGGTAGTCGGCCATTTCGCCGATGCGCGCCTTGATCAGATAGTCGAAATCGCCCGAAACGAGGTGGCACTCCAGCACCTCGGGGATCTTCTGCACCTCGCGGCGGAACTGGTCGAACATGTTGCCGCTTTTGTGATCGAGCGTGATTTCGACGAACACCAGCAGCGCCGCGCCCAATTCCGCCGGATTCACGCGCGCGTGATAGCCGATGATCACGCCGTCACGCTCCATCCGCTTGACGCGCTCGATGCACGGCGTGACCGACAGCCCGACCTGCTCGGCGAGGTCTTTCATCGCCATGCGGCCCTCCTCCTGCAGCAGCCGCAGGATCTTGTGATCGAGTTTGTCGAGGGTGCGAACCGGGTGACGCTGTGTACGCATGGTGTTTTTGCTGAAAATCCTGAAAATATAATAACAAAACCTACCTGACTGTTAATAGTATAGCGGTTAACACTGGGCGAACCGCGTTACACCTCGTTAATCGAACGAATTCCAACGAAACGACGAGCGCACCGCCCTCCAAACCTTTCCGGAGCAGCTATGCGAGTCGTCGTTTTGGGCAGTGGCGTCGTCGGGGTAACGAGCGCCTATTATCTGGCGCGTGCCGGTCACGAAGTGACCGTGATCGATCGCGAGGCCGGCCCGGCGCTCGAAACCAGTTTTGCCAATGCCGGCCAGATTTCGCCGGGCTATGCGTCGCCCTGGGCAGCGCCTGGCGTGCCGCTGAAAGCGGTCAAGTGGATGTTCCAGAAGCATGCGCCGCTGGCGATCCGCCTCGACGGCACGCAATTCCAGCTGCAATGGATGTGGCAGATGCTGCAGAACTGCACGGAATCGCGCTACGCAGTGAACAAGGGCCGCATGGTCCGCCTCGCCGAATACAGTCGCGATTGTCTGCAAGCGCTGCGCGCCGAAACCGGCATCCAGTATGAAGGCCGCACCGGCGGCACGCTGCAGGTGTTCCGCACCCAGCAACAATTCGACGGCGCCGCGAAAGACATCGCGGTGCTGAAAGACGCCAACGTGCCGTATGAGCTGCTGTCGGCCGCCGAACTGGCTCAGGCCGAACCGGCGCTTGCCGCGGTCTCGCACAAGCTGACGGGCGGTCTGCGTCTGCCGGGCGACGAAACCGGCGACTGCCAGATGTTCACCAGGCGCCTCGCCGCGCTGGCCGAGCAACTGGGCGTCAAATTCCGCTACAACGCGCCGATCGACGCACTCGCGATGGCAGGCGACCGCATCGCCGGCGTGCAGTGCGGTGGGGAACTGGTGCGCGCGGATTCGTTCGTCGTCGCGCTCGGTTCGTATTCGACCCAATTCCTGTCCGGCCTCGTGAAGATTCCGGTCTATCCGCTCAAGGGCTATTCGATCACCGCGCCGATCGTCAACACGGTAGCCGCGCCGGTGTCGACCGTGCTCGACGAAACCTACAAGATCGCGATCACGCGCTTCGACGACCGGATTCGCGTCGGCGGCATGGCGGAGATCGTCGGCTTCGACAAGTCGTTGCGCCAGGCGCGCCGCGAAACGCTGGAGTTGTGCGTGAACGACCTGTTCCCGGGCGGCGGCGACACGTCGAAGGCGACCTTCTGGACCGGCCTGCGCCCGATGACGCCGGACGGCACGCCGATCGTCGGCCGCACGCCCGTGCCGAACCTGTTCCTGAACACGGGTCACGGCACGCTCGGCTGGACGATGTCGTGCGGCTCGGGTCAGTTGCTGGCCGACGTGATGTCGGGCAAGCAACCGGCGATCAAGGCGGACGACCTGTCGGTGCATCGCTATCTCGGCGAAAGCGCCGAAGCGCATCGTCCGGCTTATGCTTGAGCTTTAACGCTTCGCGAGCGGTTGAGCCGGTTTGCGCGGGTTTGTTATTGCACGCAGACTGGCCTGACAAAAACAAACGGCGCCCTTCCGGGCGCCGTTTGTTTTTTTACGCACGAGCTTTCGCTACCTTTCGCTACATCGCTCGGGATAAGTGAAGCATCAGAACTGATCTTCCGACAACGCGAGCACCCCCTCACCGCCCTTCGCGCTAACAATCGACGCCTCCAGCGCCGACGCTTGCGGCAACACATGCTCGGCATAAAACTGCGCGGTCGCGATCTTGGCGCCGTAGAACGACGGATCTTCGTCGCGCTTCCCAGCAGCCACGAGCAACGCACGCGCCATCTGCCAGCCGCCCAGCACGATGCCCGCAAGCTTCAGATACGGCACGCCGCCGGCGAACACCGCATTCGGGTCGCTCTTCGTGTTAGCAACAACGAAATCGACCGCCGCGCTCAGCGAGCGATGCCCTTGCGCCAGATACTTCTTCATCGATTCGAACGCGGGGCCTTGCTGCGCGCCGAGCGCTCCGAGGGTTTCAGCCACGCCGGCCAGCAGCGACTTCGCCACCGCTCCGCCGTCGCGTACTGTCTTGCGGCCGATCAGATCGTTCGCCTGGATCGCAGTCGTGCCTTCGTAGATCGGCAGGATGCGCGCGTCGCGATAGTACTGCGCCGCGCCGGTCTCTTCGATGAAGCCCATGCCGCCATGCACCTGCACGCCGAGGCTGGTCACGTCGATCGACAACTCCGTGCTCCAGCCCTTCACGATCGGCACGAGGAATTCGTAGATCGCCTGATGCCCGGCACGCTTCGCTTCATCGGGATGACGATGCGCGATGTCGCAATGGGCGGCGGCAACATAGGCGAGCGCGCGCGACGCTTCGGTCAACGAACGCATGGTCGACAGCATGCGGCGCACGTCCGGGTGCTGAATGATCGCCACCGACTGCTTCGCGGAGCCATCCACGGGGCGGCTCTGCACGCGGTCTTTCGCGTACGCAACGGCCTTCTGATACGCGCGATCCGACACGGCGACGCCCTGCATGCCCACAGCAAAACGCGCCGCGTTCATCATGATGAACATGTATTCGAGGCCGCGATTCTCTTCGCCGATCAGATGACCGATCGCGCCGCCGTGATCGCCGAATTGCAGCACTGCGGTCGGGCTCGCCTTGATGCCGAGCTTGTGTTCGATCGACACGCAATGCACGTCGTTGCGCTCGCCGAGCGAACCGTCTTCGTTGACGAGAAACTTCGGCACGATGAAAAGCGAAATGCCCTTCACGCCTTGCGGCGCGTTCGGCGTGCGGGCCAGCACGAGATGGGCGATGTTCTTCGCCATATCGTGCTCGCCCCACGTGATGAAAATCTTCGTGCCGAACAGCTTGAACGAGCCGTCGCCTTGCGGCTCGGCGCGTGTGCGCACCAGCGCGAGATCGGAACCGGCCTGCGGCTCGGTCAGGTTCATCGTGCCGGTCCACTCGCCGGAAATCAGCTTCGGCACGTAGGTTTGTTTTTGCGCTTCGGTGCCGGCGGTGAGCAGCGCTTCGATCGCGCCATCGGTCAGGAGCGGACACAGCGCGAACGACAGGTTCGACGCATTGAGCATTTCGACGCACGGCGTGGCGATCAGCTTCGGCAAACCCTGGCCTTCGTAGTCGACCGGGTGTTGCACGCCTTGCCAGCCTCCTTCCGCAAACTGGCGAAACGCTTCCTTGAAACCCGGCGTCGCGGTGACCACGCCGTCCTTCCAGCTGCTCGGATTGCGATCGCCTTCGACGTTTAGCGGCGCCAGCACTTCGCCGCACAGTTTCGCCGACTCTTCGAGCACCGCTTGAGCCGTGTCGAGGTTCGCGTCTTCGAAGCCCGGCAACCTGGCGATGTCGTCGAGACCGGCCAGTTCTTTCATCACGAACAGCATGTCTTTGATGGGCGCCGTGTAGCTCATGTCAGTTCTCCTCCTGCCTTTGATATAAAAAGGGCGCTGGCCTTGGATAGGTCCTGCGCCCTTCGTTTGCTGCCAGACGCCTTTTTCTGGGGCGTCGTGGTGGTTAGCCGAGCTCGTTGACGAGTTCCGGCACGATCGTGAACAGATCGCCCACCAGACCATAATCGGCGACGCTGAAAATCGGCGCTTCCGGGTCCTTGTTGATCGCCACGATCACCTTCGAGTCTTTCATGCCGGCCAGATGCTGGATCGCCCCCGAGATGCCGACGGCCACATACAGTTGCGGCGCGACGATCTTGCCGGTCTGGCCCACCTGATAGTCGTTCGGCACGAAGCCCGCATCGACCGCCGCACGCGAGGCGCCCAGCGCTGCGTTCAGCTTGTCGGCCAGCGGCTCCAGCACCTTCGTGTAGTTCTCGCCATTGCCCAGACCGCGACCGCCCGACACGATGATCTTCGCCGAGGTCAGTTCCGGACGGTCCAGCTTCGTCACTTCACGGCTCACGAATTGCGAAATGCCTGCGTCTGCCGCGGCTTCGATCTTCTCGACCGTTGCGCTGCCGCCAACGGCTGCGACTGCGTCGAAACCCGTCGTGCGCACCGTGATGACCTTGATCGGATCAGCCGATTGAACCGTTGCGATCGCGTTACCGGCGTAGATCGGGCGTTCGAACGTGTCGGCGGAAACCACTGCGGTGATGTCGCTGATCTGTGCGACGTCGAGCTTTGCGGCGATACGCGGGGCGATGTTCTTGCCGTAGGCGGTGGCCGGCGCAAGGATGTGCGAGTAGTCTTTCGCGATGTTCAGCACCGTCGCTTCGATGTTTTCCGCCAGGCCCGCTTCAAGTTGCGGCGCGTCGGCCAGCAACACTTTGCTCACGCCTGCAATCTTCGCGGCCGCATCCGCTGCGGCCTGCGCGTTGTGACCTGCCACCAGCACGTGAATATCACCGCCGATCTTCTGCGCCGCTGCAATCGTGTTCAGCGTCGCGGCCTTGATCGACGCGTTGTCGTGTTCCGCTATTACCAGATTCGTCATTTGTTCCGTCTCCGCGTGTTACTTAAAGCACCTTGGCTTCGGTCTTCAGCTTCTCAACCAACGTCTTCACATCCGGCACCATCACACCGGCGGAGCGCTTCGGCGGCTCGACAACCTTCAGCGTCTTCAGGCGCGGCGTCACATCAACGCCGAGGTCTTCCGGCTTGATGACTTCCAGCGGCTTCTTCTTCGCCTTCATGATGTTCGGCAGCGTCACGTAGCGCGGCTCGTTCAGGCGCAGGTCGGTGGTGACCACGGCGGGGAGCGTCAGCGACAGCGTTTCGGCGCCGCCATCGACTTCACGCGACACGATCGCCTTGCCGTCGGCGACAACGACCTTCGAGGCGAACGTCGCCTGCGGCAGGTTCGCCAGCGCGGCCAGCATCTGGCCGGTCTGGTTCGAGTCGTCGTCGATCGCCTGTTTGCCAAGAATGACCAATGAAGGCTGTTCCCTGTCGACCAGCGCTTTCAGCAGCTTGGCCACCGCCAGCGGCTGCAGTTCTTCGTTCGACTCGATCAGGATCGCGCGGTCCGCGCCGATCGCCAGCGCCGTGCGCAGCGTTTCCTGCGCCTGCGCGACGCCTGCCGACACGGCGATCACTTCGGTCGCCACGCCCGCTTCCTTCAGACGAATCGCTTCTTCCACCGCGATTTCGTCGAACGGATTCATCGACATCTTCACGTTCGCGATGTCGACGCCCGTACCGTCCGACTTCACCCGGACTTTCACGTTGTAGTCGACCACTCTCTTCACTGGCACCAGGATTTTCATGCACACGCTCCAAAGTTACGAATACGTCAACCCAACGAACATTATAACGACTGCCCTTACGGAAGCCGTGTCGCGGGCGCTTTAGCAGGAGGATATCGCTCCTCAGCAGCGTGACGGCAATATCGAACGGTCGTTCTATTTTAATCTCGAAAAAACCCGGGCGGCAACCCCGGGTTCCGACTTACGACTCTAATTTTGCCTTGCCGCCATATCTTGCTACTCCGATGACCGTCAGATCACCAGGCGACGATCACCGACCCGCCGAATTTGCCTTCGACAAACTGCTTCACTTCCGGCGAATGATACGCCGCGACCAGCTTGGCGACCCACGGCTTGTTGCGGTCGGCTTCGCGGATCGCGATGATGTTCACGTACGGACTCTTCGGGTCCTCGATCGCGATGGCGTCCTGTTTCGGCTTCAGGCCCGCTTCCATCGCGAAGTTGGTGTTGATCGCGGCGGCGTCCACGTCGTTCAGCGAACGCGGGATTTGTGCGGCGTCGAGTTCGACGATCTTCAGCTTCTTCGGGTTGTCGACGATGTCGAGCGGCGTCGCCTTCAGGCCCGCATCCGCCTTCAGCTTCAGCAGACCCTGCTTTTGCAAGAGCAACAGCGCGCGGCCGCCATTGGTCGGATCGTTCGGCACGGCGATCTTCGCGCCCGGCTGCAACTCGGCGAGCGACTTCACCTTCTTCGAATAGATACCCATCGGGTACGTGACCGTGTCGGCGACGCGAATCAGCTTGTAGCCGCGGTCCTTTACCTGCGCCTGCAAATACGGGTCATGCTGGTAGCTGTTCGCGTCGAGGTCGCCGCCGGCGAGCGCCGCGTTCGGCTGCACGTAGTCGGAGAACTCGACGATCTTGATGTTCAGGCCGCTCTTCGCCGCGACCGTCTTCACGACTTCCATGATCTGCGCGTGCGGGCCGCCGGTCACGCCGACCTTGATCGACTCGTCAGCGTGAGCAGCCGTAGCGGCAGCGAACAGCGACGCGGCGCCGAGCGTGGCGGCCAGCTTGAGAATGAAACGACGTTGCATGATGGACCTTTCCGAATCTATCGATTCTGTTGAGCGGGTTCCGATGACCCTTGTTTATTTATGGCTCAAACGGCGCACGAGCCAATCCCCGAACGACTGCACCAGTTGCACGAAGACGATCAGAATCACCACGACCGTCAGCATCACTTCCGGCAGGAAACGTTGATACCCGTAACGGATGCCCAGATCGCCGAGGCCGCCGCCGCCGATCGCGCCGGCCATCGCCGAATAGCCGACCAGCGAAACGAACGTGATCGTCAAACCGGCTACGACGCCCGGCAGCGATTCCGGCAACAGCACCTTCAAGACAATCTGGCTGGTGGTCGCGCCCATCGCCTGCGCGGCTTCGATCAGACCGCGATCGACTTCGCGCAAAGCGGTTTCGACCAGACGCGCGATGAACGGCGCAGCGGCGATCGTCAGCGGCACCACGGCCGCGGCCGTGCCGATCGACGAACCCACCACCAGCCGCGTGAACGGAATCACCGCGACCAGCAAGATAATGAACGGCGTCGACCGCACGGCATTGACGATCACGCCCATCGCGCGGTTCACCGCGACGTTCTGCAACACGCCCTGGCGATCCGTCAGATACAGCAGCACGCCGAGCGGCAAACCCACCAGAGCGCCGACCAGTCCGGAAATGCCCACCATCACGAGCGTTTCCCAGAACGACTGGACGAACATGTCGAACATTTCACTCAACATACGAGAGCTCCTCTACCACCACACCCTGCTCACGCAGATACGTCAGCGCCTGTGCGACCTTCGCCGGTTCGCCGCCCGCGAGCACCGCGAGCGAACCGAACGCCTGCCCCTGGATCTCGTCGATCTGGCCATGCAGGATGTTGAAGTCGAGTTCGTAGCAGCGAATCGTCTCCGACAGAATCGGCTGATCGACGCCCGAGCCGGTGAAGGCGAGGCGCAACAAATGGCCGCGGCCGGTCTTCAGGCGTTCGGCGACACGCGCCTTCATCGCCGGCGGCAGCTCCTGGGCGATCACGTCGCCGATCAGCGCGCGTGTGACTTCGTGATGCGGTTGCAGGAACACGTCGATGACTTTGCCTTCTTCGACCACGCGGCCCGCGTCCAGCACCGCGACGCGGTCGCAGACCTGCTTGATCACGTCCATCTGGTGCGTGATCAGCACGACCGTGAGGTTCAGTTCGCGGTTGATGCGCTTGAGCAGTTCGAGAATCGCGCGGGTGGTTTCGGGATCGAGCGCGGAGGTGGCTTCGTCGGAGAGCAGCACTTTCGGCTTGCTCGCCAGCGCACGCGCAATGCCCACGCGCTGTTTCTGCCCGCCGCTGATCTGCGCCGGATAGCGATCCTTCTGCGCCGACAGCCCGACCAGTTCGAGCAGCGGCAGCACGTTCGCCTCGATCTCGTCGCGCTTCATGCCGGCCAGTTCGAGCGGCAACGCCACGTTCTCGTACACCGTGCGTGACGACAACAGGTTGAAGTGCTGGAAGATCATGCCGATCTCGCGACGCGCCTCGCGCAATTGCGCGGCGGGCAGCGTCGTCAGATCGCGGCCGTTGACGACGATGTTGCCTTCGGTCGGGCGCGTCAGCAGGTTGATGGTGCGCACGAGCGTACTCTTGCCCGCGCCGCTGCGGCCGATGATGCCGAACACCTCGCCCGCCGGAATCGACAGATTGACGTTGTGCAGCGCCTCGACCCAGCCCCGGGGCCCCTCGAAGCGCTGAGAGATATTGCGTATTTCGATCATGGAAAAACCAAACGGCGGAGATTGCCAGCGAGCGTTTTGCGCTCCCGACAAGCGGCCGCCGTTGCTTTTATTGGGATTTGAGGCCGCAATTCTACCGCAGCACCGACATTCCCTTTAATAATCAATTACGATCTTTTCATAACCAGAGAGAATTAGAGGCAGGCCCGGTAAGCGATTCTCGCGTGCCCACGACGGCTGCGACTATGATCGGGCGGATCAAAATCAGGACACATGGCGGCTATGGAGACAACCCAACCCAGTAATGCGCGTTGCGCGGCGGATATCCGCACTGGCGCCCCGTTGCGCTCGACGGTCACGACGAGCGACGGCTTCGAACTGCCGCTATATCGCTGGCCGGCCGCCGCGCCGCTGCGCGCCACGGTCGCGCTGCTGCACGGGCTTGCGGAACATGCCGGACGCTACGCCGCATTGGCCGCGCGCCTGAACGCGGCCGGCATCGAACTGGTCGCGATCGATTTGCGCGGACACGGGCAAGCGCCCGGCAAACGGGCCTATGTGAAGCGTTTCGACGACTATCTGCTGGATGCGCAAGCCTTGCTCGACGCCGCGGCGCAGAGTTGCGCCCCGCTCTTCCTGATGGGGCACAGCATGGGCGGCGCAGTGGCCGCGCTCTACGCGATCGAGCGCCTCGACGCGACTGGCCGGCGACTGAGCGGTCTGATCCTGTCGAGCCCCGCGCTCGCGCCCGGCCACGACGTACCGCGCTGGATGCTCAAGCTGAGCCAGGTGATCAGCTGCCTGTGGCCGACCTTCCCAGCGATGAAAATCGACGCGGCTTTGCTGTCGCGCCTCGAGTCAGTGGTGAACGCCAATCGCCGCGATCCACTGGTGCACCACGGCTCAATACCCGCGCGCACCGGAGCGGAAATCCTGCTCGCGATGGCGCGCATAGAACGAGGCCGCGCGGGCTTGCGCGTGCCGCTGCTGGTGTATCACGGCACCGCGGACCAGCTCACCGAACCCGATGGCAGCCGCGATTTCGGCAAACACGCGGGCTCACCGGACAAGACGCTCACGCTGCACGAGGACAGCTATCACGAAACGATGAACGATCTGGACCGCGACCGGGTGATCGGAGAATTGATTGGGTGGATCGAGGCGCGCTTGCCCAAGGCCTGAGCGCTGCGGCGATAGCCTGGCATAACGGCGAGGCGCCGCTAGCCTAGCGCTTCCAGGCGGGCGCGCGTTTGTCGATGAAAGCTTGCACGCCTTCGAGCGCAGAGTCGTCCATCATGTTGCAGGCCATCGTCTGACCGGCGAGCTGGTAAGCCGCTTCAATACCCATCTCCAACTGACGGTAGAACAGGCCCTTGCCGGCGCTGACGGCTTCGACCGGTTTCGCGCAAATGCTGGTGGCGAGTCTCGCGACCTCGGCATCGAGCGCGTCCGCCGGCACAACGCGGTTCACCAGACCCTGATGCTTCGCCTCGGCTGCATCGATGAAATCGCCAGTCAGCAGCATTTCGAGCGCAGCCTTGCGCGACAGGTTGCGCGACAACGGCACCGAAGGCGTCGCGCAGAACAGCCCCAGATTGACGCCGGAGACCGCAAAGCGCGCGGTATCGGCAGCGACCGCGAGATCGCACATCGCCACGAGCTGACAGCCGGCCGCCGTCGCGATGCCATGCACGCGCGCGATCACTGGCTGCGGCAAGCGCTGGATCGTCAGCATCAGCTTCGTGCAGCGCGCGAACAATGCCTGATAGTAAGCAAGCGACGGCGCCGCGCGCATTTCCTTCAGATCGTGCCCCGCGCAAAAGGCGCGGCCCGCGCCGGCGATCACGACCACCCGCGCGCTGGACTGCCCGAGCCCGGTCAACACGGTCTGCAATTCGTCGAGCAAGGCCTCGGAAAGCGCGTTGAACGCGTCCGGCCGGTTCATCGTCACCAGCACGACGCCTGGCAAGCCGTACGCGCCGTGTTCGATCTCCACCAGTGAAGCGCTGCGCATATCGGCAGTCATGGTTCGCTCCTCATTGAAGTTCGGGGTGGGTTCTCCGCGGCGCTCAGATCCCGGCCAGCGCGCGCACATGCGCGACCACGCTGCGTCCTAGCGCCGACAGGTTGTAGCCGCCTTCCAGGCAACTGACGATACGCCCTTGCGCATAGCGCCTTGCGATCTCGCGCACCTGATCGGTGATCCACGCGTAGTCGTCTTCGACGAGGCCCATGTTGCCGAGATCGTCCTCGCGATGCGCGTCGAAGCCGGCCGAGATGAAGATCATCTCCGGCTTGAATTCGTGCAGACGCGGCAGCCACAGCATATCGACCACCTCGCGCACCGCCATGCCCTTCGAGCGCGCCGGCATCGGCACGTTGCACATGTTGGGCGCCTGGTTGTCGGCGCCGGTGAACGGATAGAACGGATGCTGGAAGATGCTGCACATCAGCACGCGCGAATCGCCCGAAAAGGCGGCTTCGGTGCCGTTGCCGTGATGGACGTCGAAGTCGACAATCGCGACGCGCTGCATGCCGTGCACTTCGAGCGCATGGCGCGCGGCAATCGCGACGTTGTTGAAGAAGCAGAAACCCATCGCACGCGCCGGCTCGGCATGGTGGCCGGGCGGGCGCACGCTGCAAAACGCGTTGTCGTGTCGGCCTTCGATGACGGCGTCGGTCGCGGCCACCGCGGCGCCCGCCGCGCGCAGCGCGGCCTGCCAGGTGTGCGGGTTCATCGACGTGTCGGGGTCGATTTCGGCGAGGCCCTCGGCGGGCGAGCGGCTACGGATGTAATCGACGTGCGCCTGGGTATGCACGCGCAATAACGAGGCTTCGTCGGCGAGCGGCGGCGACTCGCGTTCGATCAGCGAGTCGATACGGCTTGCGATCAGCTGGTCTTCGATTGCCTGCAGGCGCGCCGGGCATTCGGGATGCCATTGCCCCATATCGTGCAGCAGACAGTCGGGGTGGGAATAAAAGCCTGTTGCCATGGTTCTCTTCTGCGACGCGGCGCCTTCGAGGCGCGCGGCGTGTCTCCGTCCAAGGGCGCGCACCCTCGGCGCGCCAACTATCGTCAAGTTACCACACGATGCGGCTATGACGTGCCGGGCTCAGTTTTGCAGAAGGCGTCGGGTATACTGCCCCGATCCGTTTTTCCCCTGTCTCTTTTGCACTGCGCCCCAGCTCACTATGACCGTCAAGCTTGCTCTGTCTGCACGAAACCGGCTACGCACAACGAGCGTAGCCGCCGCACTGTCCGTCGCGTGGTGCGCGTTCACAGCAGCCAGTCCGGCAATGGCGCAAAGCACCGCGCAAAAACCGCCGCTGCTGGTCGCGCAAAGCCAGCCGCAACAGACGGTGCCGCAAGGGCAAACCTTCGAAGAAGAGATCATCCCGCAGCGCTATGCGAATAATCCCAACGTCGACGCGTTCGTCAACGACATGTCCGCGCGCTACGACTTCGACCAGGCCGCGCTGCACGCGTTATTTGCACGCGTGAGCTATTCGGCGACGGCGGTCAAGCTGGTCACGCCGTCGCCCTCGCCGACGGTCAAGAACTGGCGCGTGTACCAGTCGCGCTTTCTCGACCAGGTTCGCATCAACGCCGGCGTGCGCTTCTGGCGCGCCAACCAGGCGACGCTGCAACGCGCTTACGAAGAGTTCGGCGTGCCGCCGGAAGTGATCGTCGGCATCATCGGCGTGGAGACGATCTACGGTCGCTTCATGGGCAACTTCCGCGTGCTCGATGCGCTGACCACGCTCACTTTCGACTATCCGAACACCGCCAATCGCGCGGATCGTCAGGCGACCTTCCGCAAGAATCTCGAAGACTACCTGGTGTGGACGCGCGATTCGCAAATCGATCCGACCACGGTGCTCGGTTCGTACACCGGCGCAATCGGCATTCCGCAATTCCTGCCGAGCAGCATCGTGCAATACGCGGTGAGCTACGACGGCAACAAGCAGATCGATCTGCGCACGAGCCAGGCGGATGCGATCGGCAGCGTGGCGAACTATCTGCGTCAGAACGGCTGGGAAAACGGCCGGCCCGTGGTATGGAAGATCGCTTCTGACGCGGGCAGCCTGGGCGTTGCGCAAGCCGCCGCGGACGGTCAGCCGGAACCGCACTGGCCGTTGCAGCAACTGCTGCGCGCCGGACTGGCGATGGACGAGCCGAGGCTCGATATCGCGTCTGAAGCGGGTACGCCGGTGACGGTGGTCGATTTGCCGTCGCCGGGGCGTGGCACCGAATACATGCTGGGCTTGAAGAACTTTTATGTACTGACGCGCTATAACCGCAGCTTCTTTTATGCGCTCGCGGTTTATCAGTTAGGCGAGCGGGTCAAAGCGCAGATGGCCGCGAGCGATGCGGCGAACGGCAACCCGAACGGCAACCATGCAGCGCCGCCAAGTGCGGCTTCGCAGTAGGCGGCGCTGCGGGGCGCTGGGTCCCGCTGCATGACCAGATATAAAAAAGCGCCGGCTGAAACCGGCGCTTTTTTGTTGGCGCGATCACGCGCAACCGGGCATGATCAAGCCGGAAACACACCCGTCGACAGATAACGGTCGCCGCGGTCGCAGACGATAAACACGATCGTCGCGTTCTCGACCTGGCGCGCGACCCGCAGCGCCACTTCGCACGCGCCGCCCGACGAGATGCCGGCAAAAACCCCTTCGACGGACGCGAGGCGCCGCGCCATCGCTTCAGCGGCGGCCTGGCTCACGTTTTCGACGCGGTCCACGCGGCTGCGATCGAAAATCTTCGGCAGATATGCTTCCGGCCACTTGCGGATGCCAGGAATGCGCGAGCCCTCTTCCGGCTGCGCACCGATGATCTCGATCGCCTGATTCTTTTCCTTCAGGTAGGTGGAGACGCCCATGATCGTGCCGGTCGTGCCCATCGACGACACGAAGTGCGTGATGCGCCCTTCGGTGTCTTGCCAGATTTCCGGGCCGGTTCCTTCGACGTGCGAGGCCGTATTGTCCGGGTTCGCGAACTGGTCGAGGATGATGCCCTTGCCCTCGCGCTGCATCTGCTCGGCGAGGTCGCGGGCGTATTCCATGCCGCCCGTGACCGGCGTCAACACGATCTGCGCGCCGTAGGCCGCCATACTCTGACGGCGCTCCACCGAAAGATCCTCCGGCATGATCAGTACCATCTTGTAGCCGCGGATCGCCGCTGCCATCGCCAATGCGATGCCGGTGTTGCCGCTAGTCGCCTCGATCAGCGTGTCGCCCGGCTTGATGCGGCCGCGTGCTTCCGCTTTCTTGATCATCGACAGTGCCGGGCGGTCCTTCACCGAACCCGCGGGGTTGTTGCCCTCGAGCTTCGCGAGGATCACGTTGTTGCGACTGCGGATATCGTCGTCGGGGAGCCGGACGAGTTGCACGAGCGGCGTATTGCCGATCGTGTCTTCAATCGTTTTGTAAGCCATATCGGTTCTGGAGTTGGCGATGCGCGGAGTGTTCAATCTATTGATTCTAAACCACCGTGCGTGCGCCTGCCGCGCGGCCCTTCTGCCCGCATGGATGCAGCGCCGACGTACGGCCCGTGCGTGGACCCCATTCACCGCGAAAAACCGGCGCAGAAAACATGCAAAAAGCCCGCGGCCGGGAGCCGCGGGAGCCAGTCATCTGTATGACAGCTGAAGGAGTGTTCTTGCCAACTCCGACCATGAAGGGGAACTACATCAGCGGGTCTTGCGCGCAGGTGACCAGCCCCGCGCGCAAGGCCAGCGTCAGGCTATTTCTTCACCGCCACAGTGGCGTTGCTCTTTTGCGTATTGGCCGCAGCGGCCGCGTTGGTGGCGTTGCCCGCAGCGGCCGCGCCTTTGGTTTGGCCAGCCGCCGCAGTCTGCGCGCCAGCAGCCGCGCCAGCCGGACCGACAGCGAGACCCTCCGCCTGCAGGCGCTCGACGGTATGCCCGCCCATGCCTTTGACGCGCTTGCCGAGATCGGCCGGATCCTTGAATGGACCATGCGCTGCACGCTCGTCGAGAATGGCTTTCGCTTTGGCAGCACCAATGCCCTTGATGCCGCGCAGCGCGTCCTCGTTAGCCGTGTTGACGTCGACCGCCGCATACGCGTGGCCGAAAGCGGCGAGCATGGCCGCGGTAACCAGAATTTTTCGAAACATATGGAATCTCCCTTGTACAACCGGTTGGCGACCATCACCAACCGGGAGATTCCAGTTTAAAGAGGGATCCGAAAGATTTACACCTGGCCGAATAGCCAACGTACGTAACGATCGACGCCTTCCTGCACGCTCAAAAACGGCGCGTCGTAGCCCGCCGCGCGCAGCTTCGTCAGATCTGCTTGTGTGAAGCATTGGTACTTGCCGCGCAATGCATCGGGGAACGGAATGTATTCGATCAGCCCGCGCTGCACCTGGTCGGCGAGCGACAACGGTGCTTCGTTGTTCAGCGAGCGCAGCGTGTTGACCACCGTATTCGCGATGTCGTTGAACGGCTGCGCGCGGCCGCTGCCCAGGTTGAAGATGCCCGACTTGTGCGGATTGTCGAAGAAGAACAGATTGACCTTCACCACGTCTTCGACAGAGACGAAATCGCGCGTCTGTTCGCCTGCGGCATAACCGTTGTATTCGCCGAACAGCTTGACCTTGCCTTCGGCGCGGAACTGGTTGAAGTTGTGAAACGCCACCGACGCCATGCGCGCCTTATGCGTTTCGCGCGGACCGTACACGTTGAAGTAACGGAAGCCTGCGATCTGGCTCTTCGCGGTGGGCAGCACGCGGCGGATCACCTGGTCGAACAGGAACTTCGAATAGCCGTACACGTTCAGCGGCTGCTCGACTTCGCGCTCTTCGACGAAACGGCTCGAGCCGCCGTAAGTGGCCGCAGAGGACGCATACAGAAACTGGATGTTCTGCGCAAGACACACGTCGAGCACGTCGCGGCTATAGCGGAAGTTGTTGTCCATCATGTAGCGGCCGTCGGTTTCCATCGTGTCCGAGCAGGCGCCTTCGTGGAAGATCGCGCGCACTTTGCCAAAGTCGCCGCGCTTGAAGCGCTCGACGAATTCGGTCTTGTCGAGGTAGTCATCGATTTCGCAGTCGACGAGGTTCTTGAATTTGTCCGCGCGCGTGAGATTGTCGACAGCGATGATGCGTTGCTCGCCGCGCTCGTTGAGCGCCTTCACGAGATTGCTGCCGATAAAGCCGGCCGCGCCGGTGACGATGAGGGTCATGATGGTCCTGCGCTAATGAGCTTTGCATGGGATCGGAGTAAGCGCTAAAGCGCTAACTCCAATCGACAAGTTCAGTTGACGCCCCGCGGTCCCTGCCCGCGCGCCGCAATCCGGCGCAAAGCAGGAGTCTGAGCGGGCCGCGTCAATGAAAGAGTTCGTCGTAGTCGACGGTAGCGGTGCCGAGTTTGCCGACCACGATGCCGGCTGCGCGATTCGCGAGTCCGACCGCCTCGACCAGCGTGAGGCCCGCGCCGAGCATGGCGGCGAGTGTGGCGATCACGGTGTCGCCCGCGCCCGATACATCATACACTTCGCGTGCCACGGCCGAAGCGTGCAGGATGCCGTCGTCGGAGAAGAGCGTCATGCCCTCTTCCGAGCGCGTCAGCAGCAGCGCCTTGAACTCCAGATCGGCGCGTAGTTTGGTCACGCGTGCGATCAGATCTTCCTCGGACTTCCACTGCCCGACCACTTCGCGCAACTCGGCGCGATTCGGCGTGATCAGCGTCGCGCCGCGATAGCGCTCCCAGTCGTCGCCCTTCGGATCGACCAGCACCGGCTTGCCCGCCGCATGCGCCTTCGCAATCATCTGCGTGACGTGCGTGAGACCACCCTTCGCGTAATCGGACATCAGGATCACGTCGTGCGACGGCAGCAGGTCGTCGAAACGGGCGAGGCCCGCGAGCAGCACTTCGTGCGCCGGCGTGTTTTCGAAATCGACGCGCAGCAACTGCTGCTGACGCGACAGCACGCGCAGCTTGATCGTCGTGAGCAACGCGGGATCGCGTTCGAGATGCGGCGTCACGCCGCTATCGCCCAGCAGCTGCACGATGCGCTCGCCGGGTTCGTCGTGGCCGACCACGCACAGCAAACCCGCTTGCGCACCGAGCGCCACCGCGTTGCGCGCCACGTTCGCCGCACCGCCGAGCCGGTCTTCCTGACGCTGCACATGCACGACCGGCACCGGCGCTTCAGGCGAAATGCGGTTCACGTCGCCGAACCAGTAGCGATCGAGCATCACGTCGCCAACTACCAGCACGCGCGCTGCGCCAAGCTGTTCGCGCGGCACCACGGTGAGCGCCGGCGCCGGCGTGGACAGAGCGCCCTCAGGCATTGTTCGGGACATCGGCCGGAAGTTCAGAGGGTTGGGCATAAGGGCGTCCAATCGAGTGATAGTCGATGCCGAGCTCGGTCATCGCGTCCGGTTCGTACAGATTGCGGCCATCGAAAATCAGCGGCGACTTCAGCACCGATTTCAGATGCACGAAATCCGGGCTCTTGAATTCCTTCCATTCGGTGACGATCACGAGCGCGTCGGCGCCGGTGAGCGTTTCGTCCTGGGTACTCGTGAAATGCAGGCGCGCGAGCTGCTCCGGCGCATCGTGCAAGTCAATCGCGAAAACGCGGCGTGCTTCGGTGACGGCGACCGGATCGTACGCGCGAACCTTGGCGCCACGCTTGAGCAATTCAGCAATCACGCGACGGCTCGGCGCCTCGCGCATGTCGTCGGTATTCGGCTTGAACGCGAGGCCCCACACCGCGAAGGTGCGTCCGCTCAGATCCTCACCGAGCTTCGCCGTGATCTTGCGGACCAGCACGTCCTTCTGCTTGTAGTTCACTTCCTCGACTGCTTCGAGAATGCGCAGATTGTGACCAATTTCGCTCGCGGTGCGAATCAGCGCCTGCACGTCCTTGGGGAAGCACGAACCACCATAGCCAGCACCGGCATACAGAAAGTGATAGCCGATGCGCGGGTCCGAGCCGATACCGCGACGCACCGCTTCGATATCCGCGCCGACGCGATCCGCCAGATTCGACATCTCGTTCATGAACGAGATGCGCGTGGCGAGCATCGCATTGGCTGCGTATTTCGTGAATTCGGCCGAGCGCACGTCCATATACAACGTGCGATCGTGATTGCGATTGAACGGCGCGTACAGACGCTTCATCAGTTCGCGCGCGCGCAGGCCGGCTTCGTCTTCGTCGCTGCCGATCACGATGCGATCGGGGCGCATGAAGTCGTCGACCGCCGCGCCTTCTTTCAGAAACTCAGGATTGGAGACTACGGAGAAGCGGTGCTGCTCACTGTTGGCGAGCCCACGCCTGGCCAGTTCCTCCTCGACCACCGCGTGCACGCGCTGCGCGGTGCCGACCGGCACCGTCGATTTATCGACGATCACCTTGAAGCCGTTCATCGTGCGGCCGATGTTGCGCGCCGCCTCGAGCACGTATTGCAGATCGGCTGAGCCGTCCTCGTCGGGCGGCGTGCCGACGGCGATGAACTGCACGTCGCCGTGCGCGACACTCGCTTCGATGTCCGTTGAAAACGTGATGCGGCGAGCCGCGCGCGTGCGGGCGATGATCTCCTGCAAACCCGGCTCGTGGATCGGTACGCCGCCGTTGTTGAGGATTTCGATCTTGCGCGGGTCGACGTCGAGACAGAAGACGTCGTGACCGATTTCAGCGAGACACGCGCCAGTGACGAGGCCGACATAGCCTGTGCCGATAATGGTAATTTTCATACGTTTTCCGGTAGAAGGTTCCGGTGATGATTCCCGGTGGTAAGGCCGGTTATGAACACGTTACGAGGTTCGCCCACGCCTGCGCTGTTGCCATGCGCGTAGCGAGGCAACCGCGGAGGCAACCGCACGGCCAATACCGCCGCCGCCACCGCGGCGTCAATTCGACGCCGTGATCGGTTCGACGCGACGCGGCGCATAGGTCTCCCAACCGCTGCAGCCCGGGCACTGCCAGTAGAAAAGCCGCGCCCGAAAGCCGCAATTCTGGCACGTATACCGTGGCAGATTTTTTGTGCGCTGACGGATCAGCGTACGCATCAACTCGAGTTCGCTGCGCCGCGGCTCTTCCGCGACGGCTTGCTGCGCTTCCAGCAGACGCGTCATGCCCGCCAGATTAGGCGACTTCTGCATCTGCGAGCGCGCGAGCGCGTGGGCCGCATCGGGCCCGCGCAACGCCGCGACGTGTTGATACGCGACGTCGAGCAGATCGTTCGACGGATAGCGGTCCACCCACGTGGTCAGCAGATCGGCGCCCTCTTGCGGACGGCCGAGCGCTTCGTAGGCCTTCATCAGTTTTTCGGCGACGAGCGGCAGATACGCCGGATTCTGCTCCTCGACGCGCCGCCATTGGTCGATGGCGGCTTCTTGCGCGCCGCCTGCCGCATCGACGTCGCCGAACAGGATCGTGGCGCGCACGTTAGTCGGATTGGCCTTCAACGCAAGGCCAAGCTGACGGCGCGCCTCGTCCGGGTTTTTCTGTTGCAGCGCTTCCTGCGCCAGTTCGCAATGGAATTGCGCGATTTCCTTGTCGAGCGATTCGGCGCCCATCGTTTCCAGATGGCGCGCGGTGTCAATCGACTTGACCCAGTCTTTCTCGATTTCGTAGATGGTCAGCAGCGCGCGTTGCGCGCCCAACGCGTAGTCGCCGGTTTCGAGCGAGCGGAAGGTTTCCTCCGCGCGATCGAGCAGGCCCGCTTTCAGGAAGTCTTGTCCCAGTTCATAGAGCGCGTGATCGCGCTCAGTGACGGGCAGATCCGCGCGGCTCAGCAGGTTCTGGTGCACGCGGATCGCTCGATCCGTTTCACCGCGGCGCCGGAACAGATTTCCCAGCGCGAAGTGCAACTCGACCGTTTCCGGGTCGAGCTTGACCACTTCGATGAACGCATCGATCGCTTGATCAGGCTGCTCGTTGAGCAGGAAATTCAGGCCGCGGAAATACGAACGCGGCAGGTTGGCGCTTTCGGACAGCAGCGTCTTGAGGTCGTAGCGCGCGGCCATCCAGCCGAACGCGAAAGCGACGGGTATGACAAGCAGCCACCAGAAGTCTAGATCCATGCGATTAATGCAAAAGAACGGGAAGGCGAAAACGGAAAGCCGCGCGCTTGCCGTACGCGCGGCGGAACAAAGCTCAGATCAGCGGCGGCATCGGCGGTTGTTCGACCACCATCGGCGTTTCGCGCGCCACCCGCAACTCGCGCTTGAGCCGGCCGTTCTCCAAGCGCAAACGCACCATGGCCGGAATCGACGACACCAGTCCGGCCAGCAGCCCGACCACGAAAAAGGCGAGCCCAATCAGGATCAGCGGAGCCGGCCATGCGTAGCCAGCCAGGAAATTCAGCGTGGCGGGTTGCGTGTTGGAGAGCGCGAGCACCAGCAGCAGCACGAACACCAGTACACGGATCAGCCAGACGATAAATTTCATGGATAGGTCTCTTGACGGCAGTTGCGGAGTGACGCCGGCTTGATGACGCGTCGCGCCACGGTGTTGCCCGCGCCGAAGTGACCCGTATTGTAATTGAAGCCCTCGCGGCTGGGCAGGAACTGGCTGATTGCGGACTTACGCGAGTTTTATCCTGCCGCAAGCGAATGCATTGACCAGTCCCGTCCGATTTCAGGATGCGCCGTGCGGCCGGCGACACCACACCCAGCGCACGGACGAAAATGCAGACGAAAAAAAAGCGCCCGAGGGCGCTTTTTCTTGTCTTTTGCCGTCTGGCTTCGGCCGCTGATGCAACCTATGCCACGCTGCAAACCGCTCAGCGGTGCATTTACAGGTCGTCGTCATCCGGCTCTTCGGCCTTCAGCGGTTCGCCCGAACGCCGGTCGACCCGCTCGCGCAATTCCTTGCCCGGCTTGAAGTGCGGTACGTACTTCTCAGGTACCAGTACCTTCTCGCCAGACTTCGGATTACGCCCGACACGGGAAGGACGGCGGTTGAGGCCGAAGCTGCCGAAGCCGCGAATTTCGATGCGATGACCGTTGGCAAGCGCCTCCGACATCGCATCAAGCATCGTCTTCACCGCGAAATCCGCATCTTTCAAAACAAGCTGCGGAAATCGCGTAGCCAGCTGGGCGACCAATTCCGATTTGGTCATACTGCAGCAGACCTCTCAAGAAAACGCCGGGCCGCCCCCAAGTTTTCCGCCCCGCAGGAAGTCCCCCGCCCCGAAGGAAGTCCCCTTGGGGGATTGGGGGATTGTCCCTCTCGGGGGGGGGCCTGACGCGAAGCGACAGGTTGTTTGGGGGCGCTTCCCAATTACTGGTTCTGGCCGTCGAGCTTGGCCTTCAGCAGCGCGCCGAGGTTCGTCGTGCCGGTTGCAGCCGAGCTGTTGTCCGACGCGAGGCCGCGGATGGCTTCCTGCTGTTCGGCCGAGTCCTTGGCCTTGATCGACAGGTTGATGCCGCGCGACTTGCGATCGATGTTGATGATCATCGCGTTGACCTTGTCGCCTTCCTTCAGCACGTTGCGAGCATCTTCCACGCGGTCTTGTGCGATTTCCGAAGCGCGCAGATAGCCTTCGACTTCAGCCGACAGCTGAACCACTGCACCCTTCGCGTCCACCGACTTGATCACGCCGTCGACGATCGAACCCTTGTCGTTCATTGCAACGAAGTTGCTGAACGGGTCGCCTTCGAGCTGCTTGATACCCAGCGAAATACGTTCCTTCTCGACGTCGATGCCGAGAACGATCGCTTCCACTTCGTCGCCCTTCTTGTATTTGCGAACAGCTTCTTCGCCCGTTTCGCTCCACGACAGGTCCGACAGGTGAACCAGACCGTCGATGCCGCCCGGCAGACCGATGAAGACGCCGAAGTCGGTGATCGACTTGATTGCGCCTTGCAGCTTGTCGCCCTTCTTGAAGTTGCGGCTGAAGTCGTCCCACGGGTTCGGCTTGCATTGCTTCATGCCGAGGCTGATACGGCGGCGGTCTTCGTCGATTTCGAGAACCATGACTTCGACTTCGTCGCCCAGCTGAACAACCTTCGACGGTGCAACGTTCTTGTTCGTCCAGTCCATTTCCGACACGTGGACGAGACCTTCGATGCCCGATTCCACTTCGACGAATGCGCCGTAGTCGGTGATGTTGGTGACCTTACCGAACAGGCGCGTGCCCGACGGGTAACGGCGCGAGATGCCTTCCCACGGATCGTCGCCCAGTTGCTTGATACCCAGCGAAACGCGGTTCTTCTCTTGATCGAACTTGAGGATCTTCGCGGTGACTTCCTGGCCAACCGACAGCACTTCGCTCGGGTGACGCACACGACGCCATGCGATATCCGTGATGTGCAGCAGGCCGTCGATACCGCCGAGGTCCACGAACGCGCCGTAGTCGGTGATGTTCTTGACCACGCCTTCCACGATCGCGCCTTCCTTCAGCGTTTCGAGCAGCTTTGCGCGCTCTTCGCCCTGGGTCGCTTCGATCACGGCACGGCGCGACAGCACGACGTTGTTGCGCTTGCGGTCGAGCTTGATGACGCGGAATTCCAGCGTCTTGCCTTCGTACGGGGTCGTGTCCTTGACCGGACGCGTATCAACCAGCGAGCCCGGCAGGAATGCGCGGATGCCGTTGACCATGACGGTCATGCCGCCCTTGACCTTGCCCGTGATCGTGCCGGTCACGAGTTCGTTGTTGTCGAGAGCTTTTTCCAGCGACAGCCACGAAGCCAGACGCTTCGCCTTGTCGCGCGACAGGATCGTGTCGCCATAGCCGTTTTCCAGCGCGTCGATCGCGACGGAAACGAAGTCGCCCGCCTGCACTTCTACCTCGCCCGCGTCGTTCAGGAACTCTTCGAGCGGGATGTAGGCTTCGGACTTGAGACCAGCGTTGACGACCACGAAGTTGTGGTCAACACGCACGACTTCGGCGGAGATCACTTCGCCGGCGCGCATGTCTTGCTTGGTCAGCGACTCTTCGAACAGAGCCGCAAAAGATTCGGTATTCGGGGTAGAGGTTTGCAGGTCGGACATAAAAATCAAAATTTGCATGGTTCTCGCGGTGCCCGGCTGGCCGGACGGTCAGCATCGGCCAAGAGTGCGAATGCCACGCGGGGTTAAAGGGTTAATACACGCTCCACGACAATCGCGGAGCACCTACTGACAACACAACTTCTACCGCGCCCGATGCTGATGCGCAACTCGTACATTCATCAGGCACGCGAAACTAAAGCTTCATACCATTGCACCACCTGTTCGACCGCCTGGTCGACCGACAATGCCGAGGTATCAAGCAGCTTTGCATCCGCTGCGGGCTTGAGCGGTGCGGCTGCGCGCTGACTGTCACGCTCGTCGCGCTCACGCAAATCCCGGAGCAAGTCATCTATATTAGCAGAAAATCCTTTTTGGATCAATTGCTTATGCCGGCGTGCGGCGCGAGCCTCCACGCTGGCGGTCAAGAACACCTTCAGCACGGCATCCTGGAAGATCACGGTGCCCATGTCGCGGCCGTCGGCGACCAGCCCCGGCTCCTTGCGAAAAGCCCGCTGACGCGCCACCAGCGCGGCGCGCACGGGGGCGTGCACGGCGATCGCCGAAGCCCGGCTGCCGACTTCCTCCGCGCGAATCTCGGCGGATACATCGACGCCGTCGAGCTGCGCCAGGCCCTCGCGAAACGTGATGTGCAGGTCGTCGATCAGTTTTGCAAGCGCCTCGGCATCGTCCGGCGCAATGTTGTAGCGCATGCTCGCGAGCGCGGCGAGCCGGTACAGCGCGCCGCTATCCAGCAAGTGAAAGCCGAGGCTCGCGGCAACCAGCGCGGCCACCGTACCCTTGCCGGAGGCACTTGGGCCGTCGATCGTAATGACGGGCGTCTGGTGAAAGGGACGGGTCGGTTTCATCGAAAAAGTCGCACGTCAGTCGATTTGGGGTCGAATCATGGTTGGGCGAGCGCGGTGAAGCGCTCGAAATAGTCAGGGAACGTCTTGCCGACGCACTTCGGATCGTTGATCCGGATCGGCACGCCGCCGAGGCTCACCAGCGAGAAGCACATCGCCATGCGGTGATCGTCGTAGGTGTTGATCGAGGCGTTCGGGATCAGTTTTTCCGGCGGCGTGACGACGAGGTAATCCTCGCCCTCCTCCACTTTGGCGCCGACCTTGCGCAGTTCGGTCGCCATCGCCGCGATCCGGTCGGTTTCCTTCACTCGCCAGCTGGCGATGTTGCGCAGCGTGGTGGTGCCGTCGGCGAACAGCGCGGCGACGGCGATCGTCATCGCCGCGTCGGGAATCAGGTTGAAGTCCATGTCGATCGGCTCGAGCTTGCCGTGGTCGTGGCCGACGCCGCGCACTTCGATCCAGTCGTCGCCCATCTGCAGGTTCGCGCCCATCCTGATCAACGCATCGGCAAAGCCGACATCGCCCTGAATGCTGGCCCGGCCGACGCCCTCCACCCGCAGCGGTCCGCCGCCGAGCGCACCCGCCGCGAGAAAGTACGACGCCGACGACGCATCGCCTTCCACCATGATCGTGCCCGGCGACTGATAGCGCTGTCCCGCCGGCACGACGAACTGGTGCCAGCCGTGGCGTTCGACCTTGATGCCGAAGCGCGCCATCAGCTTGATCGTGATCTCGATGTACGGCTTCGAGATCAGTTCGCCGTCAACCTGCACGGTCGTGACACCGCTTTCGGTGCGCAACAGCGGCAGTGTCATCAGCAGCGAAGTGAGGAACTGGCTCGACACGTCGCCGCGCACGCGGATCGGCGCGTCGGCGGAAATCTGCCCCGGGCGAATCCGCAGCGGCGGATAACCTTCATTCGCTTCGTAGTCGATCCTCGCGCCGATCTGCCGCAAACCGTCGACCAGATCGCCGATCGGCCGCTCGTGCATGCGCGGCACGCCGTGAATGCGATAGTCGCCGCCATTGACCGCGAGCGCCGCCGTGAGCGGACGCACCGCCGTGCCCGCATTGCCGAGGAACAGATCGGCGGTGCGAGCGGTAAACGCGCCGCGCGTGCCGGTGACGACGCAGGTGTCGCCGTCGCGCTTCAGACGCACACCGAGCTTTTCGAGCGCGTCGAGCATGACGCGCGTGTCGTCCGAATCGAGCAGGTTCGTGATGGTTGTTTCGCCTTCGGCGAGCGCTGCAAGCAGCAGCACCCGGTTCGAAATGCTCTTCGAGCCTGGCAGACGAACCGTGCCGGACGCGCGGGAAAACGGTCCGAGATCGAGAAATTCCATGATTGAGTCCAGTTTCCGGTTATTTCGATGCGTCGCTGGGCGCAACCGCTGCGCCTCGCTGGTCCTGCCATTCGGTGCGCGCGACCCGCGAGCGCGCGAACACGGCTTCGAGCGCGGCGCCGTCGGCGGCCTCGATCGCCGTGCGCAAGCGCGCGAGCACCGCCGTGTAGGCATCGAGCTCGTCGAGCAACGCGACGCGATTCGCGACGCACACGTCGCGCCACATTTCCGGACTCGACGCGGCAATGCGCGTGAAGTCGCGGAAACCGCCGGCAGCAAAGGCGAATTTCAGCGCGGCGTCGGGCGAATTGAGAATCTGCTCGACCAGCGCGAACGACAGCACGTGCGGCAGATGGCTGACCGACGCGAACACGCGGTCATGCTGCTCCGGCGTCATCTCGTGAACGGCGGCGCCGGTAGCGCGCCACATGGCGGCGACACGCGCGACGGCTCCGGCCGGATTCTCCGGCAGCGCGCACAGCACAACGTTGCGGTTCACATACAGATCGGGCAAGGCGGCATCCACACCGCTCGACTCGCGTCCGGCGATCGGATGCCCCGGCACGAACTGGCCGATGCGCGCACCGAGCGCCGCTCGGGCGGCTGCGACCACGTCGGACTTGGTGCTGCCGGCATCGGTGACGATCGTGTCAGGGTCGAGAAACGGCGCGATGCGTTCGAGCAGAGGCTGAGTCTGCGCGACGGGCGCGGCAAGCAGCACGAAGTCCGCGCCGGACAATGCTTCGCGCAACGCGGCGGCGTCATTCAGCGCCGCGGTTCCGTCGATCACGCCCAGCTCCAGAGCCCGCGCCGTCGACGCGGACGAACGTCCGACACCGATTACCGTGCGCACGCCTTCGGCTTCGCCCCGCTCGCGCAATGCGCGCGCAAGCGATCCGCCGATCAGGCCGACACCGAATATCACCAGTTTGTTAAAAGAGAACGCGGCCACGTCGGTCACAGAAAAAGCGCGCCTTTCAGGTAGTGAGGCGCGCGGGTCAAGAACTACCGCTTACGCGGTGGCGAGCGTTTTTTCAAGCGCCGCGAGGAACGCTTCGTTTTCTTCCGGCAGGCCAATCGTGATACGCAGCCATTGCGGCAAACCGTAATTGCCGACCGGACGCACAATCACACCCTGCTTCAACAATTCGAGGTTCACGCGGCTGCCGGCTGCGTCGTCGTTGCCGACGCGCAACAGCACGAAGTTGCCGTCCGACGGCACATACTCGACACCGAGCTTGTCGAACGCCTCGGTCAGACGGCGATAGCCCTGCGCGTTCAACGCCGCGCTCTTTTCCAGAAACGCCTTGTCGTTTAGCGCCGCGATCGCCGCGGCTTGCGCCAGCGTGTTGACGTTGAACGGCTGACGCAGACGGTTAAGCAGATCGGTCAACTCGGGCTGCGCGATCGCGAAACCAACGCGCAAGCCGGCCAGACCAAACGCCTTCGAGAACGTGCGCGACACCAGCAGATTCGGACAACGGCGCACCCACGCGATCGAGTCGTAGCGCTTTTCTTCCGGCAGATATTCGGTGTACGCCTCGTCAAGCACGACGACCACGTTACGCGGCACTTTGTCCAGAAACGCTTCGAGCTTCGCGCCTTCGATGAACGTGCCGGTCGGGTTGTTCGGGTTCGCGACGAAAACGAGGCGCGTGTCGCCGGTGATCGCAGCGAGCATTGCGTCGAGATCGTGACCGTACCTGACGGCCGGCACAACGATCGCGCGCGCCCCGACGCCTTGCGTGGCCAGTGCGTACACAGCGAACGAATACTGCGAGTAGACGATCGACTGGTCCTTCTCTACAAACGCGTGCGCCGCGATTTCGAGGATGTCGTTGCTGCCGTTGCCGAGCGTGACCCACTCGGACGGCACGCCGTAGCGCTCGCTCAACGCGGCCTTCAGCTCGAACGCATTCGCGTCCGGATAGCGGCCGAGTTCGCTGGCGGCTTGCGCCATGGCGCGCTGCGCCGACTGCGGCATGCCGAGCGGATTTTCATTCGACGCCAGCTTCACGATGGTCGCTTCGTCAAGGCCGAACTCGCGGGCCACTTCCGAAATCGGTTTGCCGGCGATATAGGGCGCAATCGCGCGCACATAGGAAGGGCCGAAGGACGTTGTCATGAAATCTCCGAACGACTATTAGTCAATGAATGTGCAGCCGACGCACTCGAATGCCATCGGCAAGGCATTAGCGGGCGCGCGGATACGAGCCGAGTATCTTCAGGAACGCGGCCTTCTGGCCGAGTTCGGCGAGCGCGGCGGCAACCGCCGGATCGTCGCGATGACCTTCGACGTCGATGTAGAAGTAGTACTCCCACGTGCCGACGCGCGCCGGACGCGATTCGAAACGGGTCATCGATACGCTGTGGCGCGCAAGCGGCTCGAGCAGCTTGAATACCGCGCCGGGTTCGTTCGCCACTGAAACGATCAGCGACGTCTGGTCGTGTCCGCTTGCGCCGGTGCGCTCCTTGCCGATCATCACGAAGCGGGTGCGGTTGTGCGGATCGTCCTGGATCAGCGCGTAGGCGACCTGCAAACCGTAGTGCGTCGCGGCGCGATCGCCGGCGATCGCGGCGACCGTCGGATCGTCCGCCGCCATCCGTGCCGCCTCCGCGTTGCTCGACACCGCCTGGCGCTCCAGATGCGGCGCGTTCATGGAAAGCCAGCGCTGGCATTGGGCGAGCGCCTGCGCATGCGCACACACGCGCGTCACGCCGGTGAGGCCGCCGTTCAGCGTCAACAGGTTGTGGTGAATCGGCAAAGCCAGTTCGCCGCCGATCGTGAGCTGCGTTTGCAGCAGCAGATCGAGCGTGCGCGACACCGCGCCTTCGGTCGAATTCTCGACCGGCACGACGCCAAATTCAGCGGCGCCCGCCTCGACCGAGCGAAATACTTCGTCGATCGACGGGCATGGCAGGCCTTCGATCGACTGACCGAAGTACTCGTGCATCGCCTGTTCGGTATAGGTGCCGACCGGGCCGAGATACGCAGCCTTGATAGTCTTTTCCAGTGCGCGGCTCGCGGCCATGATCTCGCGCCAGATCGCGCTGATATGTTCGCTCGCGAGCGGCCCTTCGCTCATGTCCTGCAAGCGCGCGATCACCTGCTGTTCGCGCTCGGGGCGGAACACCGGCGCGTTGAAATGCTTCTTGACCTCGCCCACTTCGAGCGCGACCGCCGCCCTTTGATTGAGCAGCGCGATCAACTGCGCATCGAGCGCGTCGATGCGGTCGCGGAGCGGTTTGAGTCGGGTATTGAGTTCGTCGTCCATGCGTGAAAACGGCCCTGCCGGGTAACTTGCGGGAAAGGATGCGCGCGCCTGAATGCCTGACACAGTCAGGCGCTGCGCTGTTCGAATTCCTTCATGTATTCGACAAGCGCTTTGACGCCTTCGAGCGGGACAGCGTTATAAAGCGATGCCCGCATGCCGCCGACGGACTTGTGGCCCTTTAGCTGCACCATTCCCCGCGCTTTCGCGCCGGCCAGGAAATCTTCATTGCGCGATTCGTCGGCGAGGAAAAACGGTACGTTCATCCGCGAGCGTGAACCACGTTCGACCTTGTTCAGATAGAAGCTGCTCGAGTCGATCGCGTCGTACAACAGCTTCGACTTTTCGAGGTTGCGCGCTTCCATCGCGGCAAGGCCGCCCCGCCTCTTCAACCACTTGAACACCAGCCCGGCGATGTAGATCGCGTAGGTGGGCGGCGTGTTGTACATCGAATTGTTCTCGGCGACGGTTTTCCACTCGAACGCTGACGGGCAGATCGCTTGCGCGCGATCCAGCATATCTTCGCGCACGATCACGACCGTCACGCCCGCCATGCCGATGTTCTTCTGCGCGCCGCCGTACAGCACGCCGTATTTGGCGATGTCCATCGGGCGCGACAGGATGTGCGACGACACGTCCGCGACCAGCGGAATATCGCCCATATCGGGGATTTCGAAAGTCTCGACGCCGTGGATCGTCTCGTTGGTGCACAGATGCACGTAAGCCGGATCGTCCGACAGTTGCCATTCGGAGCGTGCCGGCGCGCGCGTGAAGCCGTCCGCCGTCTGGCCGCTCGCCGCCAGATGCACGGTGCCGTACTTTTGCGCTTCCTTGAACGATTTCTGCGACCACGAACCCGTCACGACGAAGTCCGCGCGCGGTTTCGCGCCGAGCAGATTCATCGGGACGATCGCGTTTTCGCCCAGACCGCCGCCTTGCAGGAACAGGATGCGGTGGCTGGCCGGCACCGCGAGCAACTCGCGCAAATCGACGAGCGCTTCCTCGTGGATCGACATGAACTCTTTACCGCGATGGCTCATTTCCATCACGCTCATGCCGCTGCCTTGCCAATCGAGCATCTCGTCGGCCGCCTGGCGCAGCACTTCTTCTGGCATGGCCGCAGGGCCGGCGGAGAAATTAAAGACGCGCATCGTGGGGTCCCCGAAAGCAGGCGCGAAAAACGTAAATCGCGTATAAATCTGCGAAGTTGCCAACCGCGAAGCCCAACGTCGCAAAGCTGGCAACGCGAATTTGACGACGCAAGTTTGACGGCGATTTCGCGCCCAAAAAGAAAATGGCCGTCTGCGCGTGTGCGCAAACGGCCATTATCGCATTGTCGCCGCCAACCCGCCAAACCCGGACGCCGTAAAGCGTACCGACCGGCGGCTGGCGCGACGTCAGCGCAGCCTTTCGACCTAAGCTTACTTACCCGGCTTGACCGATGCGACTTCCTTGTCGGCCTGGTCGCGCGTTGCCTTGATCGATTGCGGCATGTACTTCTGCATCAAGCCGTTCACGACATCGCGGCCAACCTGGTCCTGGACCTGGATGAACTTGCGGCCAGTCGGGCTCTTGTAGAACGTGGTCAGATCCTTGATTTCCGACGTGCTGTAGTACTTCGCGTAAGCGTCGTACTGAGCTTGCATGGCGTCTTGACGGAAACCGTCCGTTGCGAACACCTGACCCGCACCGTCAACCAGCTTCGGCACTGCATTCTTTTGCAGCGCCGGGACGGAAGCCTGTTTCTGCTTGTCCGTCAGCGTCTTGTTTTCGCTCAGGGCGTCCGACAGGATGGCCGGAACCAGTTGCTTGGCTTGCATTTGCGCGCTGTTGCCGATGGCGCCGACGAGCTTCTGTGCGTCGATTGCGTCCAGCAGGTCCTTGATAGCAGCCTGCTTGGCCGGATCAACCGGTGCTGCGGCAGCAGCCGGAGCCGCCGGAGCCTGGCTTTGAAGCGCTTGAGCCATAGCAAAGGTCGGCACGATAGCAGCCAGCAACATCAGTTGTTTGAATCGTTTTTGCATCATTACTCCCTAAGAGAAATTAACTTGAAATGCCAGCTGCGCGAGGTGTGTATCGGCCCGATACACCATTCTCCCCTACACAGCTTTCTCCCAATAACTGAGACTGAGAACCGCCGACGCGGATCAGGCCGCACCACCGCCTTCACCACTGCTGTCGCCTTCAGCGGGACCTTCGGCGTCACCTTCCGCATCCACATCCGCTTCCGCCTCAGCAACCTGTTGCAGACCTGAAAGCTTGGTCCCTTCGTCAAGGCTGATGAGTGTAACACCTTGGGTTGCACGCCCCATTTCTCGAATTTCCGACACGCGCGTGCGAATCAGCACGCCCGTATTGGTAATCAGCATGATCTGCGCTTCCGGATCCACCAGCGTGGCGGCAACCACTTTGCCGTTACGCTCCGATGTCTGGATCGCGATCATCCCCTTCGTACCACGCCCGTGACGGGTGTACTCGATGATCGGGGTGCGCTTGCCGAAGCCGTTTTCGGTTGCGGTGAGCACCGACTGCTGCTCGTCGCCGGCCACCAGCAGCGCGATCACGTTCTGACCGTCTTCGAGCTGCATGCCGCGCACACCACGCGCCTCACGGCCCATCGGACGCACGTCGTTCTCGTCGAAACGCACCGCCTTGCCCGAATCCGAGAACAGCATCACGTCGTGCTCGCCGTCGGTGATGGCAGCGCCGATCAGGTAGTCGCCGTCATCCAGACCGACCGCAATAATACCCTTGCGCAGCGGCCGGCTGAAGGCTTCCAGCGGCGTCTTCTTTACGGTTCCTAACGCGGTTGCCATGAAGACGAACTTGTCGGCCGAGAATTCCTTGACCGGCAGCACGACCGTGATCTTCTCGCCTTCCTGCAACGGGAACATATTGACGATCGGCCGGCCGCGAGAGTTCCGCGAACCTTGCGGCACTTCATAAACCTTGACCCAATACACGCGGCCGCGGTTTGAGAAGCACAGAATGTGATCGTGCGTGTTCGCGATGAAGAGCGTGTCGATCCAGTCGTCTTCCTTCATGGAAGTCGCCTGTTTGCCGCGACCGCCGCGCTTTTGCGCGCGATATTCGGATAACGGCTGCGATTTCACGTAACCGGCATGCGACATGGTCACGACCATTTCTTGCGGCGTGATCAGGTCTTCAGTGTTCAGTTCGGTCGCGTTCAACTCGATCTTCGAGCGGCGCGCGTCGCCGAATTCGGCCTTGATCGACGTGAGTTCGTCGACGATGATCGCCGTAATGCGCTCCGGGCGAGCCAGGATGTCCAGCAGGTCGGCGATCTGCGCCATCACTTCGCGGTACTCGCCGATGATCTTGTCCTGCTCCAGACCGGTCAGGCGCTGCAGACGCATCTGCAGGATTTCCTGAGCCTGGGTGTCGGACAAGCGGTAGAGGCCATCGGATTGCATGCCGAACGCCGGATTCAATCCGTCAGGGCGATACGCCTCACGACCGCCGGCCGACGCGTTTTCCGTCTCGGCACGCGACAACATTTCTCGCACCAGCGACGAATCCCACGGACGCGCCATCAATTCCTGCTTGGCGATCGGCGGAGTCGGCGCGGCCTTGATGATAGCGATGAACTCGTCGATGTTCGCGAGCGCGACCGCCAGACCTTCGAGCACATGGCCGCGTTCACGCGCCTTGCGCAGTTCGTATACGGTGCGCCGCGTCAGCACTTCCCGGCGATGCGACAGGAAGCAGGTCAGCATCTCCTTCAGGTTCAGCAGTTTCGGCTGGCCGTCGACGAGCGCGACCATGTTCATACCGAACGTGTCCTGAAGCTGGGTTGCCTTATATAGATTGTTGAGGATGACCTCGGGCACTTCGCCGCGCTTCAGCTCGATCACGACGCGCATGCCGCTCTTGTCGGATTCGTCGCGGATATCGGAGATGCCTTCGAGCTTCTTCTCGTTGACCAGCTCGGCGATACGCTCCAGAAGCGAGCGTTTGTTTACCTGATACGGCAGTTCGTCGACGATGATCGCCATGCGCTGGCCGCGGTCGATTTCCTCGAAGTGCGTGAGCGCGCGCATCACCACGCGGCCACGGCCCGTGCGATAGCCGTCGCGCACGCCGGCCACGCCATAGATGATGCCGGCGGTCGGGAAGTCGGGCGCCGGGACGATCTCGATCAATTCGTCGATCGTTGCTTCCGGGTTTTTCAGCAGATGCTGACACGCGTCGACAACCTCATTGAGATTGTGCGGTGGGATATTGGTCGCCATGCCGACCGCAATACCGGACGAGCCATTGATCAGCAGATTGGGAATGCGCGCCGGCAGAATGGCCGGCTCGTTTTCGCTGCCGTCGTAGTTCGGCGTGAAGTCGACCGTTTCCTTGTCAATATCGGCCAGCAGTTCGTGGCCGATCTTCGCCATGCGGATTTCGGTGTACCGCATGGCCGCGGCGTTGTCGCCGTCGACCGAGCCAAAGTTGCCCTGACCGTCCACCAGCATGTAGCGCAGCGAGAAATACTGCGCCATCCGGACAATCGTGTCATAGACAGCCGTGTCGCCGTGCGGGTGATATTTACCGATGACGTCGCCGACAATACGCGCCGACTTCTTGTAAGCCCGGTTCCAGTCGTTGTTCAGTTCGTGCATCGCGTACAGCACGCGCCGGTGCACCGGCTTCAGGCCATCGCGAACATCAGGAAGCGCACGCCCCACAATCACGCTCATCGCGTAATCGAGATACGAACGGCGCATTTCCTCCTCTAGGGAGATTGGCAGAGTCTCTTTGGCGAATTGATCCATTATCCGTATCTTTTACGTGCCAAGGCGACGGGAAACCGCGCCTTCGCGTAAGCATTGCAGGCCATTGCGGGCGCAACGCATCACGCGATTCTAACATGCCGCACATCCGCCCCCGACGAGGGTACGTATACCTATTAGCAGGCGCGCACGAAAGGCACCTGCGCGCCCCGCTATCGAACCGGGCAGGCTCGATTTGTGCATAGGGCAATCCGCCGCTCAGCCATGACTGGCGGTGCCTTCCGGGGATTGCTTCTGTTGCGCATGCACCACAATTGGAAGGCGATTTGATCGGGGGCAGATTTTTTTATCGTTGGAAGGGAACGATATGGCAAAATGCCAACGCACAAAGAGTTAGACACTGCTCGAAGTCTACACAGCACGTTTTTTGTTCCGCACCAATGTTATACTTCGAGCAATGTATGACTTGTCTTCGTCAACAGGCTCGCAGTAAACCTGCGGTAATCTCAATTTCGAGAGGAGAAATATGAATAAACTTTCAAAGCTCGCGTTCATTGCAGCTACCGCAGTTATGGCTGCATCCGCCATGGCGCAATCGGTGCCGGCGTCGCGACAAGCTACGAACGACAACTGGGTGAATGGTACCGGCGAATACGTGTGGATGAACGGCACGAACGAGCTTTGCTGGCGCGATGCATTCTGGACGCCGGCAACGGCCAACGCTAAGTGCGATGGCGCCCTGGTTGCCCAGGCTCCGACGCCGCCGGCTCCGGTCGCACCTGCACCGGCTGCTATCACGAGCCAAAAGATCACGTATCAAGCTGACGCCCTGTTCGACTTCGACAAGGCTATCCTGAAGCCGGCTGGCAAGGAAAAGCTGAACGATCTCGCGTCGAAGGTCCAAGGCCTGAACCTGGAAGTTATCGTTGCAACGGGTTACACGGACCGCATCGGTTCGGACAAGTACAACGACCGTCTGTCGCTGCGCCGTGCTCAAGCTGTGAAGTCGTACCTGGTGAGCAAGGGCATCGAAGCCAACCGTATCTACACGGAAGGCAAGGGCAAGCGCAACCCGGTCACGACCGGCTGCAACCAGAAGAACCACAAGCAACTCGTCGCCTGCCTCGCACCGGATCGTCGCGTGGAAGTCGAAGTTGTCGGTACTTCGAAGCAGTAAGCTACAAATTACCGAAGTATCAAAGCCCCGCTTCGGCGGGGCTTTTTTTATGCCGCTGTTCTTTGCGCTGCACGAGCCGAGCTTGCTTCACTCGGCGAAAAGCGCAGCGCAATGGAATCAGACGCGCTAACCGGCTGCGCAGCGCGGCATTTTGCGGCCCCGTCCGCCGGCCTATATACTCACGGTTTATCCTCGAGCGCCCACTCACCGCTCTCATCGAGGCAGCTTCCCCATGACCAACGCCGATCCCCACGAACTGCAGAAATTTAGCGATCTCGCGCATCGCTGGTGGGACCCCAACGCCGAATTCAAGCCGCTGCATGAACTCAATCCGATCCGCCTTGCCTGGATCGATGCGCACGCGCATCTGGCCGGCAAACGTGTTCTGGATATCGGCTGCGGCGGCGGCATTCTGTCGGAATCAATGGCGGGACTGGGCGCGCATGTGAAGGGAATCGACCTGTCGAGCCAGGCGCTCGGCGTGGCGGATCTTCACAGCCTTGAAAGCGGTGTAACTGTTAATTACGAAGAAATCGCGGCGGAAGCACTCGCCGCCCGCGAACCCGGCACGTACGACGTCGTAACCTGCATGGAAATGCTCGAGCACGTGCCTGAACCGGCCGCCATCGTCGCTGCCTGCAAGACGTTGGTGAAACCCGGTGGCTGGGTGTTTTTCTCTACGCTGAACCGCAACGTGAAGTCGTACCTGTTCGCCGTGATCGGCGCCGAATACATCGCGCGGATGCTGCCTAAAGGCACCCACGACTACGCGCGCTTCATCCGTCCGTCGGAATTGGCGAGCTTCGTGCGCGTCGCGGACCTGCGCACGGCCGACATCAAAGGTATCGTGTACAACCCGCTCAGCAAGCATTTCGCGCTGTCCGACGATACGAGCGTGAACTACATGCTCGCCTGCCGTCGCGACGCCTGATCCGCCCCGACCTCTGTCCAATCAATGAGCGATCCCACGCCCCTGCCCCAACGCGTAGACGACGACACCGCGCTCAGTCTTTGTGAGGCTGTGCTGTTCGACCTTGACGGCACCCTGGCCGACACCGCGCCCGATCTCGCCGCCGCCGTCAACAAAATGCGCCACGACCGCGGCCTCGACATGGTGCCGCTCGAAGACCTGCGCCCGCTCGCGTCCGCGGGTGCGCGCGGACTGATCGGCGGCGCCTTCGGCATCGGCCCTGACAACCATGAGTTCACGTCGATGCGCGAGGAGTTCCTCGCCAATTACGAAGCGGACTTATGCATCGAGACCACCCTGTTTCCCGGCATCCCCGAATTGCTCGACGAACTCGACGCACGCGGTGTGCGCTGGGGCATCGTGACCAACAAGGTGGCGCGGCTGACCGACCCGCTGGTGGCGCAACTCGACCTCGATGCGCGCGCGGGCTGCGTGGTCAGCGGCGATACGACACCGCATTCGAAGCCGCATCCGGCGCCATTGCTATACGCCGCCCGCGAACTGGATCTGGCGCCGGAACGTATTGTCTACGTCGGCGACGACCTGCGCGATGTGCAAGCGGGTTTCGCGGCCGGCATGAAGACGGTGGCGGCCGCGTACGGCTACTGTGGCAACGATATCCCGCCGACGCAATGGCACGCGCAGCACGTTGTGAAATCGCCGGCTGAATTGCAGAAGCTGCTGCGCGAAATCGGCTGAGCCTCGCCTGGCGCGTCGCCGCTGCAACGCAACGCGCATTCGGTCAGGTAATCAGCAAAGACGCAGCCGTCAAACTATTGTAAAATCTATTTTGGCCCAGAAGTTTGGGCAACGAACCGCGGGGGCGACCTGGTTTCGACAGGGGTTGCGAAGCGGCTAGGGCATGTCGAGGACCCGTCACCTCGTTAATCAATGGGAAAAACGTAACTGCAAACGACGATACGTTCGCACTGGCAGCCTAAGGGCCGCCGTCCTCTGCCTAGTTCACTGACGGGCTAGTGTCGCAAGACCGGTAGCAATACCGCCAGAGGTCATATACGTCAGTTAAGCCTTGGTGGCGTCACGACATCCGGGTCGAAAATCTAGTGAATCGCCGTAGTGCAGCGTGTTCGTCCGCGTCACTACGGTTAAATCAAATGACAGAACTAAACATGTAGAACTGGTCGTAGAGTGCTTCTGGACGCGGGTTCGATTCCCGCCGCCTCCACCAACACATGATCCTGAGCCAACTCAGGATGTCCCAGGAACCCCGTAGATGTTAGGTCTGCGGGGTTTTTTATTTCCCGCGTTGCGCACCTTTTCCAATCGACCGCTGGGGCAGCAGACCCATCCCTGCACGGAGTTGTTCCCTGAGAACGGGCTCCACCAAGCTAACGCTTCGCCAGGCATCCTTTTTGTCACGCGGTCAGTGAGCCACGCCTCGCGGTGCTGACGGTATATCCCCAGGCATAAACAGCGAGTTCACCTGCGCCACCTCGTCGATCGTTAGCGATGCGGCCGCCGCCTTCAGTTGCAGCAGTGCCAGCAGGGTGTCGTAGCGGGCGCGGATCAGATCGCGGCGGGTTGCATAGAATACGTCCACGGCTCGCAGCACGTCATAACTCGCACGGCTACCCACCTTGTAACCCACTTGCGTTGCCGCGATAGCCGCGCGAGATGTCTGCAACAGCCACGCCAGTGACTCGGCCCGCGCCGCCCCCGAGCGAAACCGCGCCCAGTTCTCGCGCGCCGCTCCCCCCGCCTGACGGGTGGCCGACACCAGGTCGTTTTGCGCCTTGTCCTTGAGCGCCATCGACTCGTCGAGCTTTGCTTCCGTCTCGCCGCCTTCGAAAATCGGAATGGTGATCGAGAGCATCGCCGTCGTGGTTGTGGTCGGGCGGGTAAAGCCGCCCGCAGCCCCGGCCGGCGCATGACTCGCGGTCACATTGACCGTCGGATAATGGCCGGCTCGCGCCTTCTCGACATCGAACTCGGCGATCTTGCGATCGATCTGCTTAAGTTGCACAACGTAGTCGTGTGCTTCCGCCTGGTCAGCCCACGCTTCCCTGTCGTCCGGGTCCAGACGCGGCAAGGTCGCTGTGTTCGACAGACGCGATAGCGCGGAAAACGGCTGCCCTGTGAGTTGCTCGAGGGCGAGACGCTTCAACTGCAAGTCGTTACGCGCGTCCATCAGCTGCAGTTGGGCCTGCTCCCTCCCGGACTGCGCTTCCTGCACGTCGATCACCGTCGCCTCTCCGGCAGACTGCCTGCGCCGAAGCTGGTCCATATGCGCGTCGAGCGCCGCGTTATAGTCATTCGCTCTGGCGAACTCATCCTCCGCCGCCAGTTCGTCAAAGTAGGCGCGCGCGGCACGCAAAATCGACGCTTGCTGGGCACGCGCAACGTCGACTACGCCGCGCGCCTCGACAAAGCCGGCCTGCCGGTAGGCAGTCCAACGGCTCCAGTCGACGATTGGCTGCGTCAGGCTGACGATCCAGCCGTTCTGCCAGTAGCTGGTGCGCGGCAATGCTTCGATTGCCGTGCTGTTATAGGCTCGCCCCCAGCCGCCCTGCACTTGCGGCAGCAGTCCCGCCCGCGCCTTCGGCACAGCCTGCTGCGCGGCTCTCGACGCGGCGCGCAACGCGGCAAGGTCCGCGTCATGGTCGACAGCTTGTTCGACGACTGACAGCAAATCGACTGCGCAAGCGTCATTCGAGTGCCCCCACAAACCTGCCATGGCAGCAACACACGCCGCCAACAACGCCTGCTTATTCATGGTTCACCACGCCGGAATGCGCCCCACGGTGCCGCACTTCGCGCAGCAGTTCGCCATCCACAAGTCGGTAGCAAGTGTCGAACGCCGACGCCAGCGACATGTCGTGCGTGATAACGACCACAGTCCGGTCGAGCCGCTGCAACAGCGCGACAATCCGCTGCACGGATGCCGGATCCAGGTTGGAGGTCGGTTCGTCCAGCAACAGCAGTTCCCGCTGCTGGTACAACGCGCGCGCCAACAACAGACGCTGCCGCTGACCTGCTGAAATATTCGCAATCGTGTCGCTGACGACAGTACGCGTGCGCATCGGCAAGCGCATCACGTCGGCGAGCAACCCGACTTCATCGAGCAGCGCGTGGATGCGTGCTTCGTCGGCGTTGCCGGCGAACAGCGAGACATTTTCTGCAATCGAGCCATGCAGAATGAGATCGCCCTGACGCATGTGCACCGCGTGCCGACGAATCTCGTCGACTGTGAGGTTCGACCACGCAATGCCGTTCAGCGTGATCTCCCCCGCCTGAAGCGGCTCAGCGGCCGCCAGCAGCTTGAACAGCGTGGATTTGCCGCTGCCCGACGGCCCGGTAATCACGATCTTGTCGCCCTTGCGAATCGTGATGTTCGCGCGCGTTAGCACCGGCTGATCCGATACGCCATAGCGGAACGTGACATCGCGCACGTCGATCTGGTGGAACGTCTGAACCTCCACCGTTTTGTGGCTATCGCTCGCGGGCGTATAGCGTTCCGGTTCGCAGTCGACGATGTCGCCGACGCGCGTGACCGGCACACTGAGCATGAAGTACTCGAACGCCGCGTTGATCGAGCGCGTAAAACGCTCCGACAACAACGACTTGTAAATCAGGAAGGAATAAAACACGCCTACCGAGATCGCGCCGCCCAGCATGAGCCGTGCGGCAAACCACGTAATGGCCAGCATTTCCACATAGTTGACGAGCTTGAGGACGGCATCGCGTGCGCTGGACAGCCGGCCGCTGTGCACCAGCGCCGCGATATAAGCGCGGTATTTCGCCATGAACATGGCCGTGCGCCGCACCTCGCCTTGCGACAGCTTGATGAGCGAAGCAGCTCGTATCGTCTCAAAGAGCGTGTCATCGCAGCGCGCCGATTCTTCGAGCACGAGCGCATGCGTGTCACGCATCCGGGAAAAAAGCAGAAGCGAAATCAATGCGTACAGCGTAAAGAGCCCGAGCGCGATCCCCGTCAGCAGCCGGCTCTGTATGAGCATCAATGCAAGGGCCAGGATGCCGACAGCGATATCGATGCCCAGCGAGATGAGCGTGCGCGTGCAGAATGTGCTGATCTCATCCTGTGCCTTGATGCGCGCAAACAGGTCTCCAACGTGCCGCTTTTCGAAGTAAGGAAGGGGGTTGCGCAACAGGTGAGACACCATACCTTCGGTTGCATTCATCTGTACGAGTCCGTGCGCCAATTCGACCAGGTAACTCTGAACGTACTGGCTGAACGCACCAATGAAAAAAATCGCGCCGAAGGTCACGACGAGCACGTTCAGCAGATTCAGGTTATCCGCGGCCACGACGTTGTCGAGCACGAGATTGCCCAGATACGGCATGGCGAAAATCGCGCTCTGGCTGCCCAGCGCGACGAACATCACCTTCGCGATCCGCGCCCGCAATTGCGGGTTCAACGCTCGCACACGCGCAAGCGCCGCCGGCACGCGGGACCGTTCGCGCAGCCTGGGCATCGCCGGTGTCGGTGCGCATTCGAGCATGTAACCGGAGATGTTGCTGAGGAAGGTATCCATTGACACGCGGCGGCGGCCGCTCGCCGGGTCGATCACTTGCACATAACCGCGCCCCCGCCGTTCGAAGACGACGAAATGGGCGCCGCCAAAGTGCAGGATCGCCCCCTTCTTGATCTCCTTCAGGTCGGATGCGTCGAACTGATAGGCCTGCACAGCCAGACCGAAGTCGACCGCAACGTCGTACAGATCCATTAAGGTCAGACCATTGGCGGAGATCGGCCGATACGCTTGCAGCTCGCGAACTTCGGTTGCACGGCCAAAATGCGACAACACCATCGCGAGACATGCATAACCGCACTCGGCCACTTCGTTTTGATAAATTACGCGCACCTTAGCCTCGCAGAATGCGGAAAAACGGCGCCAGCACCCACTCGGCGATCGTGCGGCGCTCGATGACGATGCTCGCGGTCCCAGTCATGCCAGGCAGAATGTCGAAACGTTGCCGCCCGAATTCGAACTGGTTGCCGTTAAGGGTGGCCCACGCCATATAGTCGCCGTCCGGAGCACGCGGTTCGGATGCGCCTACCGCTGACATAGTCGAGCGCACCGTGGTGCGTGAAATCGAATCGATGCGGGCTTCGTAGCTGCCGAAGCGCGCGTAAGGAAACGCGTCGAGCTTGAGGCGTACGATCTGTCCTTCATGCACGAAGCCGCGTCGTCGTGACGGGATACGCAGCGCGGCGCGCAGCCCACCGCCTTTGCTTGTGGTGATCACGAGCGCAACATCGGCCGGCGTCAGCGTGCGGCCCGGCACCAGGTCGGAGTACGTGACGACGCCCGCCTTCGGCGCGGAAATGGTGGTGTTCTGACGGTTCTCCTCGAAGCGGATGCGGATGTCCTGTACGTCGCGCGCCTGCCGCGCGTCCAGTTCGTTCAACTGCGCTCCGAGTTCTATTTGCATGGTTTTCGCGGTGGCCCGTTCCGCGAGCAACTGTTGGCGCCGCCCGGCGCTCTGCGCAACCACCACCCTGGCCTGATGCGTATCCGCCCGCGCCTGCTCGATCCGGTCTGCAGTGACGTAGTCCGAGACAGATTCGAGTCGCGCAAGCTTGCGGCCGGACTCGTCCACGAGGTGGCGGTTCTGCGCGATCTGCTCGTCTATCGCACCCAGCTCCGCGCGACGGCTTTGCTCGGTTAGCCGGGCATTGTCGAGTTGCACGGTCAGCGCAGCCCTGCGTTGGCCGTATTGCGCTTCGACGGAATGAATCTGTTCATCGCGCATGTGCTCGTCGAACCGCGGGCGCGGTTGGCCGTCGCTCGTCAGTGTGAGGTCGCGCTCAAGACGAAAGAGCGGCGTGCCGGGCGCCACGCGATCGGCGTTATGCACATACACGTCGGCAACGAGCCCGCTCAATCCCTGAACCTTGACGTCGGAGGGCGAGACGATTTCAGCGCGCACGTCCTGCTTGAGCTCGACCTCGTGCACGAAGGAGAAAATAACCGCCGCAATCACAATCGCCGACGCCGTATACGCAATCCAGCGGGACGAAACATCCCTGAATTGCGGAAGATTGATGGGCTTCATAAGCTGTTCTTGCCGGTCCGAGCCGGCGCTACTTTCTTTGAGGTCGTCTGTGCGCTGCACACCGTGCAACGTCAGCGATACGCGTTATTTGCTTGCTGCAAACGCGTACATTGAAGGGTGCCCCACAACGAGCGAGTGACGGCAGTTATCGGTCAGCGCATTTTCGATGTATTGGGCAAGTCGCTGCGGCGCGTCTGGCTGAGTCAGTTGCAGTGGCGCCAGTATTTCGCCGCTGAAGCGCCCTCGTTCGAACCTGAGATAGAACGGGAGCAACAACGCTTCGAATTGCGTGCCGAGACGAAACACGCCGTTGTGAATCCGGGCGGCACGCCCGAACATCGATACGTCGACGGTTTCCACCGGAAAGCGGTAAAGCGCGAACGGCGGCACGTCGGCGAACAGCACGGCTATGCCGCTGCGCCTGAGTGCTCGCGCGAGGCGCAGGCCGAGGCCGTTGCGATTGTCTTCGCCGTAGGTGTAAAGCACCTGCACACCGGGAATCTGCGCGTGATCTTCACCGTACACATTGCGCGGCACGCCCGACACCACGGCGATCGACTCGAGGCCAAGCAGCGCCCGCAATTCGTCGATCACGTAAATATTTGCGTATTGCGATACGTAATGAAACGGAGACACGAAGATCGGCCGCCCCGGGCTGGCGGCTTGCAATTGCCGGATCTGAGCCGCCAGTTCTTTTGCGACGGCCTGCAGATCTGGCCATGCTTCGCCGCCGCGCAGGAGTCTGCCAAAGTAAACGCGTTGATCGATCAGTCGTTCGCGCAAATCTGTCGTGGCGACGCTGCACGTATCGATTGGGGCCCCCCCGACGATGCTTCGGGCAAATTCACAACGCTCGGCGCCGCGCCAGCGAGCGCGGGAGCCAAGGAGTAATTGGACGCGCCAAGCCGCGGCGGCCACAGGAGCGATAGCGACTACAGGAAGCCGGGCGATCAATGCACCCTTTGCACGATAAAACTGGCGCACGGCGACATTTCTCAACGAAACCCGCCACGTCGATAGTCTGCTGAAATCTATATTCATGCGGAAGGCGGGAGACCACCCGCTCAAGGCGGCCGGTCTCCCGCAGCGCGTCAATTACGCGCGCGCAACCGGGTTCACCGGCGTCGGCTTCGCAGAGGCCGACGCATTCGCGGAAACATTTACGCTGGTACGGCCTTTGCAGCAGCCGCCGGCAACAGCGGATTTAGCGAGCGTGGTGCGATCGATTTTTTGCATCTTAAACCTCTATTAATAAAGTCAATAAATAGCCCGGCGAAATTAATATGATCTGCCGAGCGAGGCGAATCCTAGCACGACAAACTTCCATTATGGAATGACCTAAAAATGCGGTTTCCGGCGGTGTGATGAGGTGTTTGCAAAGTTTGCACATTTAACCCTTGCCAACCTTAATCCAGACGGGAAGCACACTCTCGAGAAACAGCTACAAGCCTTGCGTAACAACCTTTTCTGCGCCCCCTTGCAGGGTAACCGCGAACCACACCATCACTTGAAAACCAGTTGAATCAGAATTATTTGAGCAATACAAAATAAATCTCGGAATTTTCCATCATTTAATAAAGAAAATTCCCAAGGTGGTATTCATGCAAACTCATAAACCACCCAGAAAATCCATATTGTTTGATCGGAAAATGAACGGCGAGATCGGAAAAGTCCTAGTTGGTGAAGTAACTCGTACGCTGTGGGTCAGTTCCTGTCGCAGCCTGGTTCGACAGGACGGCGCATTGCAGTTCCCTGCATTCTCGTATCGACGCGTACCCAACTCCGACGAGTTCGTCGGTGCAGACGTGCAGTACTTTTTGGTCACAGGGAAAACGTACAAAGCGACCGGGCGGCACTTCACTACCCGGTTCACCGAGCCAAACAATGTATTTAAATTCGAGCTGGAATAAGCTCCAGCGTCCGCAAGTGACGACTCTTCGCCGCAACAAGGCGACACACCTTGAGTCTTATGATCTTGAGGCCGGTCTCCTGCCGCTTCCGCGCCTGATCGATCTGCTGCCCAAGCTGCGCACCGTCGTCTTCATGAGTGTTAAGGCGCAGAAGGCGCGGCCTCAAGTCGAGGCGTTTAGCCCCGATCTCGCCACGCACGCGTGCCCGCATTCGAGCCCACGCAGCCTGAACTGCCTGCCGGCGTTAAGGGTGGAAATACTAGACGTGCTTCGGGAGGTCGGGAGAGCGTATGGTTGAGCCTCAACTGCAAACGACGCCGAGAAGTCGGATCAGTCGGCAAATACGCAAGGAGCGCTGAGCGGTTGCGCCGCCGGCACGCGCGGTGCTTGAGAACCACTAACCCTCAAACAAGGCTCTGCTCTCCTCGTCCTGTTCGAGCCAGAGTCGGCTGTCGGGGAACCAGAACGCATCCGGACGCGGGGGCGACGCGAGCCTCACCGGAAGCGACGGATTGAATATTTTCGACCACGCAGACAAATACGACGGCGTCTTCACGAGAAACCCGCAATTCGAAAGCAGCAAGCTGGAAATCAGCGCTTCACGGCCGATTTCAAGTCCTGGATAGCCGCTGAAATGAACAGGCGTGCTGCCGTTTGCGAGTAGCTTTGCGGGTGCTACCTTGATTGGCTTGCCGAATGGCCACGCGACGAAAAAGTCGATAAACGCCTGCTCATCACTCGATACGAAAATACTGGTTAAATGCGGATTTTCCGCGAGCGTCGATTCCACCAGCCGGCAAAAGTTACCCCGGGAAACCGGCACGGCTTCCCGGTTCTTATCCGTGCCTCTGAAATGGGCGCCAAGGGTCGACGGGCCGATCCCGAGCCTTTCGCAGATCGAGTTGACCTCGTCGAAGATGTGCACGGCCGGCCGATAATGCGCGAAAAAGAGTTCGCTCGCACTCTTGAGTTGAAGCCGGTGTTCATACCGCTGACGAAAGCCCAACTGAACGAGATCGCGAACCGTCGACGTTCTCACATTTTGCGGAGGCGTTATGCCCGACGGCTTCGGCACGGTCTCGAAGAAGGCTGAGAACCAGTCCATTTTTCCTTCGGGATCACCGTAGATTCCCCTGCGGGCCGAGATGCGCGGAGTCAGATGTTTTTCGTCGCAATACATCAGAATAAACAGGACCATCTGCATCACGGAGAAAAACCCGGAATTCTCCTGAATCTCGATGGCAAACACGCCCTTGTTCAAACGCTGCGTGGCATGGAGAGACATTCGGCTGGGCATCGCCACGGAATGCTTGAACCCCTCGCTGCGCCGGATCTGTTTTGCGCGGTCGACTACCTTTCTCAACATGCCTAACTCCGGATTAATTAGGTATTGTCTGAAAAACGGAACCCGCCGATTTGCGCTTCAAGACCCAATGCAAGTCAGGTCCCGCGTATCGGCAGGCGGTCATGCCCTTGGTAATCGCACGCCCAGGAGAAACACTGAACAAGAACCGGATCGTGAAACGCGGAATGCGAAGAAAAGCGGCCGCGCCGATCGCTGTTTCCCTGGATGTTCTGGCCTAAAAGCGGGCCACAAAAACGCGTTCAGCATAACATCATGGCGCTGTTTGTTGAGTAAGTTTGGCCCATGTTGGTGAGCCAGCACACTAACCCCGGCAACATTTTCCTCGCCCGCATTGAACCCACACTGAGCGCAGCACGGTGCACCGAAACAGCCTATAAAACAGAAGGCCCGCTCAACGAATCATCGAGCAGGCCTTTTTGCTGGCAAGCAGTTCGGCGGCGAATCGAGCCGCCAATGGAATAAATGCACGCGTTCGGTCGTTTATTCGCACGCGCGCCCGCACGCCGCGGGCGCGCGAGACCAACACCAAAATCAGGAGCCGACATCATGCGCAAGACTCTTTTCTGCCTCTCAACGCTCACACTGCTCGCGCTGCAACAAGCGGCTTTCGCCGAGGCGCCGAAAATCGTCGATGGGCGTTTCGTCACCGCGGACGGCATGACGCTCTATACCTTCGACAAAGACACCACGCCCGGCGTGAGCGCCTGCACCGGCGGCTGCATGAGCTACTGGCCTGCGGCGGTAGCGGGCCCGTCGGACAAGCCGTCGGGCGACTGGACGCTGATTCCCTCCGCCGACGGCAAACAGCAATGGGCGTACAAAGGTCATCCGCTCTATCGCTACGGCGCCGACAAGCAGGCAGGAGACATGAAGGGCGAAGGCTTCAAGGACATGTGGCACACCGCCAAGCCCTGATGATCGCCAGCCGATAGCAGCAACCGGTCCGGCAAACGGAAAGGAAAGCACGGGCAAAAACGCCGGCAGAACGCCGGCGCTGCACAAACGAACCCGCGACGAACCCGCGCGCGACCACGAAGACACTCAGTCTGCATTCACTGGTCTTTAGGACACTGCAGATTGCAGCCGTTCGGATCGCCCATATCGCCCTGTTTGCGCATGGCTGATTTCTTACCGGACTGATATTTGTCCGAGGGCGCCGATGCGGCAAACGGCATTTGCGGATGCTCAGCAAGGCGGAACTGCTCTTGCAAAATACCGCCCGGCACGCCGGGCGCATTCTGAGCGAAGGCAACCGGAACAGCAGCGAGAAGCGCACCGGCCGTCGCGGCGGCGACACATGCGTGAAGAAGAACGTTCATATAGAGTCAGCGCGGCACAGCGCGCGATTAAGGCGGAAGCGGAAGCTTAGAGAGTATCCGAAACGAACGCTAGGCGCAGCGCCGGCGGCATCATCATGTTTACCGTCGCTTACGCGGCTGCTTCACCGAGCCCCACGTCGAGATCGAGCAGCTTGCCGCAGTCGCGCGGATCATAGCCTTCGAGCTGTTCGACGCTGTGGCGAAACGCGTCGCCGCGCAGCAGGCCGATCACCGTCGCGAGCGGCGCGCGCTCCAGCCGCGCACGGTCGCAGGCGAAGTAATAGTCCTCATCGACGATCGGGATGAAGTCGAGCCCGAAGTGATGCGCCGCCGGCTCGACGCCGAAGCCCACATCCGCCATGCCGCTCGCCACGAAGGCGGCGATCGCCGAGTGCGTCAGTTCCGTCGACGCATAACCGTTGACCCGATCCGGGTCGACGCCGACTTGCCTTAGCGCGAGATCGAGCAGCATCCGCGTGCCGGAACCGGGCTGGCGATTGACGAAGCGGATATCGTCGCGCGCGAGATCGCTCAGGCCGCCGATGCTCTTCGGATTGCCCTTGCCGAGAAACAGACCCTGCTTGCGCCGCGTCAGATGGACCAGCACGTGACGCTGCGGATCGAGCCAGCGCCGATACGTGTCGGCGCACGCCGCGCGAAACTCGCCGAGCGGTAAATGGAAGCCGGCCAGATCGCATTCGCCGCGCGCCAGCGCGCTGACCGCGTCCGCGCTGTCGCGGTACTTGATATCGACCGGCAGTTCGTGCGCGACCAGTGCCGTCACCAGCGCAACGACGGCGTAGCCGTGCGACGCGTGAATCCGCACATCGGCGGCGGGCGGCGCGAGCCAGCGGTTCAGATCGCTCGCGACCTCGCTGGCGAGCGCCTGCATAGTGCCGTCGAGCCGTTCGCCGCATAGACGCTGCGCACGCAGCACCGCCTGGCCCAATTCGGACAGCACCGAGCCGCGGCCACGCTCCTTCGCAATCAGCGGACCGCCCAAACGCTCTTCGATGCTGCGCAGCAAACCCCATGCGTGCCGGTAGGACAAACCCTTAAGCGCCGCCGCCTGCGCAATGCTGCCCGACTCGTCCACCAGCGCGAGAAGCGGCACCACGTCCGACAGGCTTGCCTCGCGGCCATCCGGACCCCTCACAACCAGCTGCGCCTGACACTCGATCCTGACCATATATGCTTAACTCTTTCCTATTGCACGAGCCGTTTCACCCGCCTATTGTTCGGCTATCCCATATTGATAAACGAAGCATAAGTGCACGCATTATGAATGACAAGTGCATATATGACTTTGGAGGAGCCCCCACTTGGACGATTCCCTCGCCTTCGCGCCGGATCAACTCGTGCAACGCCACGCCCAACCGGGCAGGTCGTTGCTCGCGGTACTGCACGCGATCCAGGACGAACTCGGCTACGTGCCGCCCGACACGGTTGCGCCGCTCGCGCGCGCCATGAACCTGTCGCGCGCGGAAGTCCACGGCGTCATCACCTACTACCACCACTTCCGCACGCAGCCCGCCGCGCCCGTCACGGTGCAGCTGTGCCGCGCGGAAGCGTGCCGCAGCATGGGCACCGAAGCGCTCGCGCAGCATATCGAGGCGCGCACCGGTTGCCGCTTCGATGCGGAACACCAGCATGACGCGACGGTGGAACTGGAATCGGTGTATTGCCTCGGCCAATGCGCACTCTCGCCGGCGCTGATGCTCAACGGCACGCTGCACGCGAAAGTCACGCCGCACAAGTTCGACACGCTCTTTGCCGCCGCCCACAAACGTGTGGAGGTAACGGCATGACGCGCGTCTATGTTCCCTGCGATTCGGCGGCGCTGGCGCTCGGCGCCGACGCGCTGGCGCAAGCGATCGAAGCCGAAGCCACACGCCGCGGTATCGAAATCGAACTGGTTCGCAACGGTTCACGCGGTCTGTTGTGGCTCGAACCGCTTGTCGAAGTCGCTACGGCTGAGGGCCGCGTCGGCTACGCGAATGTCGAAGAGACCGACGTCACCTCGCTGTTCGATGCCGGCTTCATCGAAGGCGGCGAGCATGCGCGCCGCGTCGGCGTGGTCGACGAGATTCCGTACCTGAAGAAGCAGCAGCGCCTGACCTTCGTACGTATCGGCATCACCGACCCGCTGTCCATCGACGACTACGTCGCGCACGGCGGCCTCGAAGGCTTGCGCAACGCGCTGCAAACCGACGGCGACGCCGCCTGCGAAGCATTGATCGAATCGGGCCTGCGCGGCCGCGGCGGCGCGGCGTTCCCGGCCGGCATCAAGTGGCGTACGGTGCGCGGCGCGCGAGCGGCGCAGAAATACATCGTCTGCAACGCGGACGAAGGCGACTCCGGCACCTTCTCCGACCGCCTCGTCATGGAAAGCGACCCGTTCGTGCTGATCGAAGGGATGATCATCGCGGGCGTCGTGACCGGCGCGACGGTCGGCTATATCTATGTGCGCAGCGAGTATCCGCATTCGATCGCGACGCTCGAAGCCGCGATCGCCAAAGCGCGCGCCGCCGGCTGGCTCGGCGACAGCGTGCTCGGCTCGGCGGCGCATCGCTTCGAACTGTTCGTCGCGAAGGGCGCGGGCGCTTACGTATGCGGCGAGGAAACCGCGCTGCTCGAATCGCTCGAAGGCAAACGCGGCATCGTGCGGGCGAAGCCGCCGGTGCCGGCGCTAGTCGGCCTGTTCGGCCAGCCGACCGTGATCAACAACGTCATCACGCTCGCGACGGTGCCGATCATCTTCGCGCGCGGCGCGGCGTTCTATAAAGACTTCGGCATGGGCCGCTCGCGCGGCACGCTGCCGTTCCAGCTCGCCGGCAACGTGAAGCGAGGCGGTCTGGTCGAACTCGCGTTCGGCGTGACGCTGCGCGAACTGATGTACGACTACGGCGGCGGCACGGCAAGCGGCAGGCCGGCGCGCGCGGTGCAAGTGGGCGGCCCGCTCGGCACCTATCTGCCGGAAAGCCAGTGGGACATTCCGATGGATTACGAGGCCTACGCGGCGGTCGGCGCGGTGGTCGGCCACGGCGGCATCGTCGTGCATGACGACACCTCGAATCTCGCCGAACTCGCCCAGTACGCGATGCACTTCTGCGCGCTCGAATCGTGCGGCAAATGCACGCCGTGCCGGATCGGCTCGACGCGCGGCGTCGAAGTGATCGGCCGGATTCGCAATGGCGACACCTCGACGCGGCAAGTGCAGCTGCTGCGCGATCTGTGCGACACGATGGTGTCCGGATCGCTGTGCGCGATGGGCGGCATGACGCCGTTCCCGGTGCTGTCCGCGCTCGATCATTTCCCCGAAGACTTCGGTCTCGATCACGTGCACGATCACGCGCCCAAAGCGGCTGCGGCCTGATTCAGGAGCCTCACATGTCCGACATGCTCAACGCCCCTGCCGGCGCCCCGAAGGAAGTCCCCCGCCCCGAAGGAAGTCCCCTTGGGGGATTGGGGGGCGGCTGCGGTTCCGTCAATTGCGCGTGCAAATCGCAAGCCCTGCAAGCGCAACAACGCGCGCCCCGCTCGTTCTTCGACGACACCGACTACGGCACGCCCGAGCGCCATGCCGACGTCGACGTCACGCTCGAAATCGACGGCCAGCCGGTCACGGTGCCGGCCGGCACGTCGGTGATGCGCGCTGCCGTGGAAGCCGGCGTGAACGTGCCGAAGCTCTGTGCGACCGATTCGCTCGAACCGTTCGGTTCCTGCCGGTTGTGTCTGGTCGAGATCGAAGGCAAGCGCGGTTATCCGGCCTCGTGCACGACGCCGGTCGAAGCCGGCATGAAAGTGCGCACGCAGACCGACCGTCTGCAATCGCTGCGCCGCAACGTGATGGAGCTGTACATCTCCGATCACCCGCTCGACTGTCTGACCTGTCCCGCCAACGGCGACTGCGAACTGCAGGACATGGCGGGCGTGACGGGCTTGCGCGAGGTGCGCTACGGCTTCGACGGCTCGAATCATCTGAAGGACAGGAAAGACGAATCGAATCCGTACTTCACGTACGACCCGTCGAAGTGCATCGTCTGCAATCGCTGCGTGCGCGCCTGCGAAGAAACGCAAGGCACGTTCGCGTTGACCATCGCCGGGCGCGGTTTCGAATCGCGCGTGGCGGCGAGCGAAAACCAGCCGTTCATGGAATCGGAGTGCGTGTCGTGCGGCGCGTGCGTCGCGGCCTGCCCGACCGCGACCTTGCAGGAAAAGTCCGTGATCATGCTTGGCCAGTCCGAGCATTCGGTCGTTACGACATGTGCGTATTGCGGCGTCGGCTGCTCGTTCAAGGCCGAGATGAAGGGCAACCAGGTCGTGCGGATGGTGCCGCACAAGAACGGCCAGGCAAATGAAGGCCACGCCTGCGTGAAGGGCCGCTTCGCGTGGGGTTACGCGACGCACAAGGACCGCATCACCAGGCCGATGATCCGCGCGAAGATCACCGATCCGTGGCGCGAAGTCAGCTGGGAAGAAGCGCTCAATTACGCCGCGTCGGAATTCCGTCGCATCCAGGCGAAACACGGCCGCGATTCGATCGGCGGCATTACCTCGTCGCGCTGCACGAACGAAGAAACGTATCTGGTGCAGAAGCTCGTGCGCGCCGCGTTCGGCAACAACAACGTCGACACCTGCGCGCGCGTGTGCCACTCGCCGACCGGCTACGGCCTGAAGACGACGCTCGGCGAATCGGCTGGCACGCAAACCTTCGCGTCGGTCGATAAAGCCGACGTCATCATGGTGATCGGCGCGAATCCGACCGACGGCCACCCGGTGTTCGGCTCGCGTCTGAAGCGCCGCGTACGCGAAGGCGCGAAGCTGATCGTCGTCGATCCGCGCCGCATCGATATCGTCGATACGCCGCACGTGAAGGCATCGCATCACTTGCAACTGCGTCCGGGCACCAACGTGGCGGTCGTCAATGCGCTCGCGCATGTGATCGTCACCGAGGGGCTGCTCAACGAGGCGTTCATCGCCGAGCGCTGCGATACGCGCGCGTTCCAGCATTGGCGCGACTTTGTCGCGCTGCCGGAGAACGCGCCTGAGGCCACGGAAGAAATCACCCGCGTGCCGGCCCAGGACATGCGCGAAGCCGCCCGCATCTACGCCACGGGCGGCAACGCCGCGATCTACTACGGCCTCGGCGTCACCGAACACGCGCAAGGCTCGACCACGGTGATGGGCATCGCCAACCTCGCGATGGCGACCGGCAACATCGGCCGCGAAGGCGTGGGCGTGAACCCGCTGCGCGGCCAGAACAACGTGCAGGGTTCGTGCGACATGGGCTCGTTCCCACATGAACTGCCGGGCTATCGCCACATCAGCGACACGGTCACGCGCACGCTGTTCGAAGAGGCCTGGAACGTCACGCTGCAACCGGAACCCGGCCTGCGCATTCCGAACATGTTCGATGCCGCCGTGCACGGCACCTTCAAGGGCCTGTACTGCCAGGGCGAAGACATCGTGCAGTCGGATCCGAACACGCATCATGTGTCGGCGGCGCTGTCGTCGATGGAATGCATCGTCGTGCAGGACATTTTCCTCAACGAAACCGCGAAGTACGCGCACGTGCTGCTGCCGGGTTCGTCGTTCCTCGAAAAGGACGGCACCTTCACCAACGCGGAGCGCCGCATCTCGCGCGTGCGCAAGGTGATGCCGCCGGTGCCGGGTTACGCCGACTGGGAAGTTACGGTGATGCTCGCGCGCGCGCTCGGCTATGAAATGGACTACACGCATCCGTCGCAGATCATGGACGAGATCGCGCGTCTCACGCCGACCTTCCACGGTGTTTCGTACAGGAAGCTCGACGAGCTCGGCAGCATCCAGTGGCCGTGCAACGAGAACGCACCCGACGGCACGCCGACCATGCATATCGACACCTTCGTACGCGGCAAGGGCAAGTTCGTGATTACGAAGTTCATCGCGTCGCCGGAGAAAGTCACGCGCAAGTTTCCGCTGCTGCTCACCACCGGCCGGATTCTGTCGCAATACAACGTCGGCGCGCAGACGCGCCGCACCGAGAACTCGCGCTGGCACGACGAAGACCGTCTGGAACTGCATCCGCACGACGCAGAGGAACGCGGCATCAGGACAGGCGATTGGGTCGGCATCGAATCGCGCGCGGGACAAACCGTGTTGCGCGCGAAGGTCACCGAGCGGATGCAGCCGGGCGTCGTCTACACGACGTTCCACTTCCCCGAATCCGGCGCGAACGTGATCACCACCGACAGCTCGGACTGGGCCACCAACTGCCCGGAATACAAGGTCACCGCGGTGCAGGTGATGCCGGTCGAACAACCGTCGCAGTGGCAGCAGGACTACTCGCGCTTCAACACCGAGCAGCTCGATCTGCTGAAGCAGCGCGAGTTGGCCAATGCAACGTCGGGTAAGTGAGGCAAGCCATGGATGACCAGAACCTGATCGACATGGCGAACCGGATCGGCGATTTTTTCGATTCGATGCCGGACCGCGAAGAAGCGCTCGCCGGCATCGCCGATCATATCCGCCGCTTCTGGGAGCCGCGCATGCGGCGCGCGTTGCTGGCAACGCTCGACCAACCGGATGCAAGCGGCATCGCGATGTCGGGCATCGTCAAAGAGGCGCTCGTCAAACATCGCGATCAGCTGACGCCGGCTGCTGCTTCTTTCGCGTAAGCGCACAGCGGTTTCGGCGGCCTCCGTGGCCGCGGTGCGGCCCAAGCGGCCGGCTCAAAGCGCCGCCTGCTCCGGCACCACCCCGCCGACGGCGAACCACGCCTCGCAGTGCCGCAGCAAGCCATGCAAATCCGAGCCGGTGCGGCCGCGCGCGGCTACGTAACCATCGGGCCGCACCAGGTAGAACGACGGCCGCGTGCGGCCATACGATTCGACCAGCGGCGGCCCGCCCTCGCCGTTCGTATCCGTCACGCGCCAGATGCGCACCGCGCCCCCCAACACCTTGTCGACCTCGGCGGCGAGCCGCTCCAGTTCCGCGTTCGGCGGCGGCTCGTGTCTGGCGGCCGGATCGAGCGGCGTTTCGTCGGCGGGAACAGGCGGCACCAGCAGGAACAGCGAAAAGAACGCCGGGTCGTGCAGATCGAAAATGCAGCCGACGCCGGGCGCGCGGCCGAGCGGCCCGTCCACCACATGCACCAGCGCGTCCGGCGCGCGCTCGCCGGCGCGCGGGCCGCCGTCGAGTACACGCTCGAACGTCAGCGGACTGCGCCGATACTGGATCGACAATTCGCTGATCGTCAAACGCGCCGCATCGCGCAGCGGACCGAGCGCGGCCAGCACCGGCATCACACGTTCGCGCAGCAGCTTCAGCGGTCCGTGATCGGCCTCGGCCATCTGCGTGATGAAGCCGGTTTGCCGCAGCACGTCACGTTCGATCGGATGCCGCTCCAGATGGTAGGTATCGAGCAGGCGGTCCGGCGCCGCGCCGTTGAGCACCCGCGCGATCTTCCAGCCGAGATTGAAGGCTTCCTGAATGCCCGTGTTCATTCCTTGCGCGCCGGCCGGGCTGTGCACATGAGCGGCGTCGCCGGCAAGGAAGACACGCCCGACGCGCAGCCGCTCCACCATCCGGCTGTTCAGATGGAAATACGACGACCACGCCAGGTCCGACACCGTGACCCGTTCATTGACGCGCCGCGCGACCAGCGCCCGGCATTCGTCGAGCGAAGGCGGCGGCACGATGTTCAGCGGCGGCTCGCCGAGCACTGCGGGCGTCGCGGGCGCGACACGGGCGGCGGGCTCCGCCGGATGATCGGCGATCAGACGATGGCGGCCGTGGCCCATCGGGAAAAATGCGACCAGACCTTCACCGGAAGCGAAGATGTGAAACTCGTCTTCGGGCCAATCGGTTTCGGCGTGCAGGTCGGCGAGCAGGAAAGTCTGCTCGAAAGTCTTGCCCACAAAGTTCAAACCGAGCCGGTGACGGATCGAGCTATGCGCGCCGTCGGCGGCGATCATGTACGACGGGTGCAGGGTCTCGGTGTGACCGTCGGCGCGGCGCAGCGTCGCCTGAATGCCGGTCACGCCTTGCGAGAACACCGTGAGTTCGACGCCCCGTTCGATCGTCACGCCGAACGTCGCCAGATGCTCGGTCAACAGGCGTTCAGTGATCGCCTGATCGAGAAACAGCAGATACGGATAGCGCGTGTGCAGCGGATCGAAATCGAGCCGCGCAAGGCGCTGCCCATTTGAAAAGAGATTGACGATGCGCGCGCGATGGCCGAGTTCGAGAAACGGCTCGATCAGCCGATGCTGTTCGAGCAGTTCGAGCGTGCGCGCCTGGATGCCGATGGCCCGCGAGTGCGGGTTCGGCTGCATCGCTTTGTCGATCAGACGCACGGGAACGTGGGCACGCGCCAGACTCATCGCCGCGGCGAGTCCGGTCGGACCCGCGCCGACGATCAGCACCGGTGACGCGTCGTTGGGAGCAGCGTCCATGCGGAACTCCGGAGGCAGCAGTGCGTTCTAGTGTACGCCGCCCGGTCGCCGTTCGGCGGTGCGCTGCGTCAATCACGGAGCCGGCGCGGGCGCTGTTCGGGCCTTATGCGGACCTTATACGAGTCTATTGCGGGCCTGATTCGCACGTTAATGCGCGTGCGGCGGATGATCCATCGCGCAGCGGTGCTCGGTGGTGCCGAGGTCGACTTGCAGCGTCGCATGCTGCATCGAAAAACGTTCGCGCAGCGTGACGACGATGCCGTCGATCGACTCGTCGCCGGGGTGGCCCGCCGGCATCACCAGATGCGCGCTGAGCGCATTTCCGGTGGTCGACAACGCCCAGACGTGCAGGTCGTGGACGTCGGTGACGCCCGGCTGTCCGGCGAGATAGTCGCGGATGCGTTGCAGATCGACGCCGGGCGGCACGGCGTCGAGCGCGAGCCGCACCGAATCGCGCAGCAGGCCCCAGGTGCCGTACACGACCACCGCGACCACGAGCAGGCTCATCACCGGGTCGAGCCAGGTCCAGTTCGTGTAAAAAATCACCAGACCGCTGATCGCGACCGCCGCCGAGATGCCCGCGTCCGCGGCCATATGCAGAAAAGCGCCGCGAATGTTCAGGTCTTCCTTCTGGCCGCGCATGAAGAGCCACGCGGAAATACCGTTGACGACCACGCCGACCGTCGCAACGACGAACACGGCGAGCCCCGCAACCGGCGCCGGGTTCAACAGGCGACCGATCGCCTCGGCGACGATCATGCCGCACGCGAACAGCAGCAGCCCCGCATTGATGAGCGACGCGAGAATCGACGAGCTGCCGTAGCCGAACGTATAACGCGCCGACGGACGACGCCTGGCGAGCCAGGTGGCGCCCCAGGCGAGCAGCAGGCCGAGCACGTCGGAGAGATTGTGGCCGGCGTCGGCGAGCAGCGCGGTGGAATGCGCGATCACGCCGTAGATGCCCTGCATCACGACGATCGCGACGTTCAGCGCGACGGCGAGCGCGAAGGCACGGCCGTGACCTTCGATCGGTGCGTGAGCGTGGTGATGGTGGCCGGCGTGACTGTGGCTGTGGTTATGCCCGGCGTGGCCCGCGTGGTGATCGTCGCCGTGGCTGTGCTGGTGGTCAGGCTCCGCGTGACCGCCCGCGCCCTGCGCAGGGGCCGAATGAGCGTGAGCCGCGCCATGCTCGTGCTCGTGCTCGTGCTCATGCTCATGCTCATGCTCGTGCTCGTGCTCGTGCTCGTGCTCGTGCTCGTGCTCGTGCTCGTGCTCGTGCTCGTGCTCGTGCTCGTGCTCGTGCCCGGCATGATCGTCAGCGGCGCCGGCCTCGCCGTCGATTCGCGCGTCTTCGCCATCGATTCCGTCAAGCGCCCCGTCGAACCACACCGGCGCGTGCTCGTCCTCCCGCTCTTCGGCGGCCCGGTTCGGGGTGGTGGTTTTCTTCATCACGCGTCCTGAGGAAATTCGGCGGCCGGTTCGGCCACATGCTCGAGCATGCCGGCCAGCATCGCGCTGATGTGACGGTCGGCGGCGAGGTAGAACACCTGCTTGCCCTGCCGCTCCGCGCGCACGATGCGCGCCGCGCGCAACAGCCGCAGATGGTGGCTCACCAGCGAAGGCGACAAACCCAACGCCTCGGCAATCGCGCCGACCGCGCGCCGCTCGTCGACGCATGCGAGCACGATGCGCAGGCGCGTCGGGTCTCCCAGCAGGCGGAACAGATCGGCCAGCGGCACGATGGTGTCCGGCGAACGGTCTGCGAAGCTGACAGGCAGGGTGATGGAAGCCATAACAAGCGAGACATCGACAGATATATGAACAGGTATTCACATGTTATAAATGATGACGCACCAGGTCAAATCCGGAGCGGCGCCGACGAGTGTGGGAAAATGCGGCGTTCGTCTTACCCGAAATACCATCCCTCCGTCATGCAACCTGTTTTTGACCGCGCTTTCGCGGCGCATCGTGACGGCCGCCTCGACGACGCCGAGCGCGGCTATCGCGCGACGCTCGACGGCAATCCCGCGCACGTCGATGCATTGCACCTGCTGGGCGTGCTGCGCCATCAGCAGGGCCAGCACGCCGAAGCCGCCGAGCTCGTGCGGCGCGCGGTCAACCTGCGCCCGGAAGACGCCGCGCTGCAACTGAACCTCGGCAACGCGCTGAAGGCGCTGGGCAAACTCGACGACGCAATCGAGCAATTTCGCAATGCGCTGACGCTCGCGCCGTCCTTCCCGATGGCGCACTACAACCTCGGCAACGCCTACGCGGCGGCAGGCCGCCACGAAGACGCAGCCGACGCGTTCGAGAAATCGCTGCGTCTGCAGCCGCAGGACGCGTCGTCGCATAACAATCTCGGCAACGCGTTGCATGCGCTCGGGCGCCAGACGGAGGCGATCGCGTCGTTCCGGCGCGCGCTCGAATTGCGCCCCGGGCATGCGGGCGCGCTCAACAACATGGGCATGTCGCTCAACGCGCTCGGCCGCGCGGACGAGGCGATCCCGCGCTTTCGCGCGGCGCTGGCCGCCGAGCCGCGCTTCGTCGCCGCGCATTTCAACCTTGCTAATACGCTCGACGCCACCGGCCGCCACGCGGAAGCCGTCGCCTCGTTCCAGGCGGCGCTCGCCTTGCAGCCGAACCTGCCGCCCGCGATCTTCGGCCTCGGCAACGCGCTCGCGGCATTGGGCCGCCATGCGCAGGCGCTGCCGTATTTCGAGCGCGCGGTCGGGTTCGATCCGCAATTCGCGCTCGCGTGGCTGAGTCTGGGCACCGCGCACCAGGCGCTGGGTGGGCACGCCGCGGCTGTGCGCGCGTTCGATCAAGCGCTGCGCTTGCGCCCCGAGCTCGCCTCCGCGCATATGAACCGCGCGCTTGCGTGGCTTGCGCTGCGCGACTTCGCGCGCGGACTGCCCGAATACGAATGGCGGCTGCAAACCACGGCACAACCCGTGATGCAGACGCTGCCGCGCTGGCACGGCGAACCGATCGGAGAGCGCACGCTGTTCGTGCACGCGGAACAGGGTTTCGGCGATACGCTGCAGTTCGTGCGCTTCGTGCCGCTGGCGGCGCAACGCGCGGCCCGGGTCGTACTCGAGGTGCAGCCGCAGTTGCTGGCGCTGCTTGCGCCTGCCGCGCAAGCCTGGCGCGTGACGCTGATCGCCCAGGGCGCACCGCGGCCGGCCGCGGATCTGCAATGTCCGCTGCTGAGCTTGCCGCTCGCGCTCGGCACGACCTACGACACGATTCCCGCCCGCACGCCCTACCTCAGCGCACCGCCGACCTACCGCCGCAAATGGCGCGGCTCGCTCGGCGGCCACGCGAAGCGCAAGATCGGCATTGCGTGGTCGGGACGCATCCAGCAGAACGAAAACCGTTCGATGCCGCTCGCCGCGCTCGATCCGCTCTTCGCACTCGAGGGCATCGACTGGATCGTGCTGCAACCCGCATTGAGCGACGACGAACGCGCCACGCTCGACGCGCACCCGCGGGCCACGTCGATTCATCGATTCGATACGCGGATCGGCGACTTTGCGGACACCGCGGCGATCATCGAGCGGCTCGACGCGGTGGTGTCGATCGATACGTCGATCGCTCACCTCGCCGGCGCGCTGAAAAAGCCGCTATGGCTGATGCTGCCGTTCGCGGCGGATTGGCGCTGGTTCGTCGGCGCAACGCGCAGTCCGTGGTATCCGGGCGCGACGCTGTTGCGCCAGCCGCAGCCGGGCGCGTGGGGCGACGTGGTCGAAGCGGCGGCCGACGTATTGCGCCGCGGCTAGCGGCTGCCAAGGTGCCCAAGGCAAGCAGACGCTATGCTGCCCGATACTGATTGCGCGACTCCGGCGTGCGATACAGCACCAGCGTGGCGATCAAGCCGCAGATCGCCGCGACGCCGAGGAACAGGCCAAGGGCAGCCTTGTTGTTGGTGGTGTGAATCAGCAGCGTCGAGATGGCCGGCGTGAAGCCGCCAATCGTGGTCGCGAGACTGTAGGCCAGCGAGAAGCCGGCGGTGCGCACTTCGACCGGCATCACTTCGGTCAGCGCCACCACCATTGCGCCGTTATAGCTGCCGTACAGGAACGACAGCCACAATTCGACCGCCAGCAACCGCGCGAACGACGGTTCCGCGACCAGCCATTGCAGCGCCGGGTAGGCGGTGACGATCGTCAGGGCCGTGAACGCCAGCAGCACCGGACGACGGCCGATGCGGTCCGACAGCGCGCCCGCGAGCGGCAGCCAGATCAGATTCGACAGGCCGATACAGACAGTGACGACCAGCGTATCGATCGACGACAGCTTCAGCACTTCCTTGCCGAAGGTCGGTGTGTACGCGGTGATCATGTAGAACGACACCGTGGTCATGATTACCATGCCCATGCCACCCAGCACGATGCCCCAGTTCGCGGCCATCGTCTTCAGGATCTCGCCCATGCCCGGATGATGCTTGCGCGCCGCGAACTCCTCGGTTTCCTGCAACGAACGGCGGATCAGGAACAGGAACGGCACGATCAGGCAGCCGATCAGGAACGGCACGCGCCAGCCCCAGGCGGTCATCTGGTCGGCCGGCAAAAACTTGTTGAGCAACACGCCGATCAGCGCGGCGAACACCACGGCGACCTGCTGGCTGCCCGACTGCCATGCGCAATAGAAGCCCTTGTTGCCCTTGGTGGCGATCTCCGACAGATACACCGAGACGCCGCCCAGTTCGACCCCGGCGGAGAAGCCCTGCAACAGCCGGCCGCCTAGCACGAGCACCGGCGCGAGCACGCCGATCGTCGCATAGCCTGGAATCGACGCGACCGTGAGCGTGCCGAGCGCCATCAGACTGAGCGTGAGGATCAGGCCTTTACGGCGGCCGTGATGGTCGATGTACGCGCCGAGCACGATCGCGCCCAGCGGCCGCATCAGGAAGCCCGCGCCGAACACGGACAGCGACAGCATCAGCGAGGCGAATTCGTTGCCGCTCGGGAAGTAGGTCTTGGCGATCGCGGATGCGTAATAGCCGTAGACCATGAAGTCGTACATTTCAAGAAAGTTGCCGCTGACCACGCGGAAAACTGTCTTGACCTTGGATTCTCGGGACGAAGCTGGGTTGGCGGGTGACGCGGTAGACATGACACTCTCTGAAAAGCCCGTCGCCACACGGACCAGCGGCGATCAGGCAGTTGAAACGATCCACTGCGGTCGGCAAGCGGATGCCACGGGCAGAATGAAAGGCTGCGCCGGGGGCGCGCATTTTCAGGCCAAACGCATGACTGCGATATCAGGGTAAACGTTGCGAATCGTGCGAAGCCCGCAGAACGCAATGCTACAGCTCCCGCAGCTGTCGCGTAAAACATACAGTTTCATTACAAACTCCGCCGTGCGGCCCGCGCGGTACACTTTGCAGTTGAACATTTCCGTTGATTGCCATCCCGATGCACACTGCCCACGCTATTTCGCTGCGTCCCGCGACCCTCGCGGACGCCGCGCTGATCGCTTCGATCCACAGCATCAGTTGGCAGGCCACTTACCGCGGTCTGTTGCCCGACGCGTTCCTTGACGGCGAAGTCACCGGGGAGCGCGCCGCCTACTGGGAAGCCCGTCTTGGCGCACCGGGCGGCGAGCGCCGCGTCGTGCTGATCGCCGAACTCGCGGGCGAGCCGATCGGCTTCGTGTGCGTCGAACGGCAACCGGAGTCGGCGTGGGGCGTGCTGCTCGACAACCTGCACACGCTGCCGGGGCATCAGGGCATCGGCGTGGGCAAACTGCTGATGCGCGCCGCCGAAGACTGGGCGCGTGCGCAAGGCGAGACGCAGCTATATCTATATGTGCTCGAAGGCAATACGGCGGCGATCGGCTTCTATGAACGGCAAGGCTGGCAGTTCGTCGGCGCCGAACCCGATCATATGGGCGGCGTGGATATTACTGCGTTGCGCTATGTGTACCGGCTGGATCGATAAAACTGGCGCGCGGCGTAAAAAAAGCCCAGCAATGCCATTGCCGGGCTTTTTTATGCGCTCCCGCCTACTTTTGCGTCGGCAATCCCAGCTCGGTCTGCCGCTGCAACTGCGCCACTTCGCCTTGCACCTGACGTAACTGCGCCTGCGCCCTTTCCTTTTCTGCGTGCAGCGCCGCCGCTTCGCCCTGCGTTTGCCGCTGATAATCGTTGACCTTGGCCTGCTGCGTACGAGCGACGTCGAGATCGGCCTGCAGCCGCTTCGCGCGATCTTCCGACAGCGCGATGATGCCCTCGATAAAAGCCTTCTGCGCCTGCAATTGCGTGCGGCGAATCTCGACATCTGCGAGTTGCACGGTTTGCTGGACAAAGCCGGCGTAGACCGCTTCGGCACGCGCCATGTCTTGCGACTTGATCACACGCCAGAAATGCTTGTCTTGAAATAGCGCGACGTAGTACGTCATTTCCTGCGGATAGAAAAACAGACTCGCACCATAACTGCCGTTATAAGTAGTACGCAGTTCACTCAGCTTCGCATCGTGAATCATCTGCATCAATTCGGCGACATGGCCTTGCGCATCGCCCGCCGTGCCCGACGCCGATACGCCCGATGCCGGTATGCCCGAGCTTGCGCTGCGCAGCGCGGCGGCGACCGGCTGCGGCGTGAGCGTATTCATGGCCGGCCGGGTGCCGACCAGCGGCGCGGCTTCGTCATTCGACGCTGCCAGCACGAGGCCACCATGCTGCAACAGCGCACACGAGGTTGCGAGCAGCATGGTGCGCCATACAATTAAGGGATACTTCATACGTGCGTGCTCCATGCAAATCCAAAATAGCCGTGGATTATCGCCCGGATTAGCCATTAAACGAAGCATTCAAGTGTCGCGCGTCCGTACTTTAAATCGAGATAAATCGATAGCGAATGATTTGACCAAGTGAATCCATCAATCGCGCAATAAACGCTTTCGCAGATGCCCAAAACGCAACGATCCGACTCCTGCGGATGCTCGCAATCCGTGTTGGATTCGCGCCAATCCAGCGCTAATCGTGAACCGCAATTTAGAGATAGATGAATAGACCGAGGTGCGCGTTATATCGCATACCTGACTATCTTGTCAAAGCGGATGCGATTGAACGGCAAATCGAAAGCTTGCCGGCGGCAGGTCTGAAAAATAAGCGGAAAAGAAGCGAAAGGACAATTGCTGCACGAGACGCCGCGCCCAACGGCAGGGCGGCGCCTCGTGCACATCGGCTTCAAAAACGCAGATCTAAAACCGCGGCTTTAAAAGCGCGTCTCGCGCGCCACTCGCAGGAACGTATCGAGCAACGGCGTGCAATCGAGTAACTCGGCGCCACCCGCGCGATGAAACTCCGGGTGCCACTGCACGCCCATCACGAACGGCGCGCGCCGATAGCGCACGGCCTCGATGATGCCGTCCGACGCCGATACCGCCTCGATATTCAGATCGCGGCCCAGCGTCTTGACCGCCTGGTGGTGGATCGAATTGACAATCGCGTCGCGGCGGCCCGGGAACATATTCGCCAGCGTCGAGCCGTCCGGGAAGTGAATGCCGTGGCGATGCTGGTCGTAGTTTTCGTTGACGTGCGCGCCGGCGGTCGGCACCTCGGTGGCGATATCCTGGTACAAGGTGCCGCCGAACGCCACGTTGATCAGCTGACAGCCGCGGCATACGCCAAGCACCGGCTTGCCCGACTCGATGAATTCATGCAGCAGTTCGAGTTCGTACATGTCGCGCACCCGGTCGCCCGGCCACTCGTGGCTGGTCGCGGCTTCAGCATACGATTGCGGCGAGACGTCCGCGCCACCTTGCAACAGCAGGCCGTCGAGATGCTTCGCATAGTCGCGCAAGCGGATGTTGCTCGGATGCAGCATGCCCTGATGGCCGACCGTCGGAATCATGAACACCAGCACGTCACGCGACATCACCCAGTGCGCAACCGATTCCTCGAGGTATTGCAGCGTCTTGCCGCGCAGCCCCTTCGCGCCCGGCTCAGGATGGAAAATGCGCGCCGACACGCCGATGCGCAGCGTGCGCTGCGTGATCCGCTGCCCGGCGCGATCGAACAATTGGCGCGCGCGCGCTGCCATGATGCGGCCGAATACGGTCCACGCCGAATCGTTGTGCTTCAGGTAACGCGGCGGCGACGGCGGCAAAGCATTCGGCGGCGGCGGGTTCGACGCAGTGAAGTCGGGCGCGGCGCCGAAACCCGGGGGCGGCGAGCCGGTCCGGCGCGCCGACGAGGCTGCCGCCTCTTGCGTCTCTTCCACTGCCGCCTCATCCGCCGGCACGGTCACTTGCCCGGCAATCGACTCGCTGCTCGTCAGCGTTGTGGGACGCGTAGCGGCATAGCGCACATCGCGTGCGTCGCGCTCATGGACGGCGGCCTCCTGACGCGCGGTCGACGCTGCGGCCGAGCTGCGCGCTTCGGCCGCGGCGCGTTGCTGCGCCGTTCGCGGATCGGCGCGCGTGACGACCGCCGCGCTATCCGGACCGTCGGTCGACGACCTCACGGCCGCCTCTTCGGCAGCGGGCGCATTTGCTGAAGAATCAGCCGGCAGTGCGGTCGAACGCGATGCGCTGGGAGCCGGCGTTGCGGCCGCGGTGGCAGCCTTCGTCGCAGTCTCGTCCGACCCGGACGAAGCAGCCGGGCTCACTACGTCCTTGATCGGGGATTGGATGGAATCTTCGTGGGAGATCGGCAGAGAGACCGCCGGCTCACCCAGCGTGATGTCGGGTTTCGCCGCCCCCGTGGTTGCGCCGGACGGTGGCGCCGATGACGGCGCGGGACCGCCGGGCTTGCCGGCATTTTCAGGTTTGTTTTCGCTCATGACAGTCAGACAGGCGCCTTCCACGCGAACGAATGAATATGCCCGGATTATCCGCCAGCGGGCCAAGCCCCGCAAACCCGCACACAATTGCTCACATTGTTCTGCGCCACGGCGCAAGCCCGACTGGCTTGGTGATCGCCCAGGGATCGCTTAGGGATCCGGTTGTTCGTCGAAGGTTTCGCGCAACGCGATCTGCATCGCCGCATGGATTTTCACGCACCAGCGCCATAGCAGCGCCAGCAGCAGCGCAGCGCAGATGAGCACCGCGGTCAGCAGGCCGGTTGGCGGCAAGATGCCGCCCGAGAGCACCGCGACCAGCAGAAACACGCCGACCATCGAGACCACCGGCACCAGATCGGAAATCGCATAGCGGATCGCGCTCGTGAAGCGCCCCGCTATCGCCGGCTGCACGCTCACCTCGGCGAGCAGCAACGCGAGCGACTTGGTCTTACGATAGACGGCCACCAGGAACGGCATCGAAACGAATAGCGCGAGGCTCCACAGCACGACACGCTGCAGCGGCTCGGAGGCCAGCCAGCGCGCGAGCCAGTTGCTGGTGTAAGGCGCGCTATACGAGACGATCAGAAAAATCGCCGCGACCAGCGCGAGATTCACGGCAATCTGCAGAATGATCCGCCGCGTCATGCTGAACAGCGTCGGCTCGCCGCTCCCGGTGCTCAAGCTGCGCAGCCACTGGCCGTACATGCCGAACACATTGGCGATCGTGCGCGGCATCGCCCGGCCGAGGCGCTGGGTCAGCGGATCGGCGGCGCGAATCAGGTACGGCGTGAAGAGCGTGGTCAATGCGGATACGGCAACCGCGATCGGATACAGAAACGCGCTCGTCACCTTCAGCGTCAGTCCGAGCGACGCGATGATGAACGAGAACTCGCCGATCTGCGAGACGGTCATGCCGACCCGCATCGCCGTACGGCCATCCTTGCCAGCCAGAAAAGTGCCGAGCCCGCACGAGACGATCTTGCCGACGATCACCGCCACCGTAATCACCGCGATCGGCCATGCGTAGTCGACCAGCACGGCCGGGTTGAGCATCAGGCCGATCGTCACGAAGAAGATCGCGGAAAACGCGTCGCGCAGCGGCGCGATCAGATGCTCGATCCGATGCAGATGGCGCGATTCGGCCATGATCGCGCCGATCAGAAACGCGCCGAGTGCGATGCTGTAATTGAGCTTCACCACCAGCAGACAGAAGCCGAAGCAGAAACCGAGCACCGACACCAGCAGCATTTCGTCGCTCCTGGTACGCGCCACGTAGTTCAAGGCGCGCGGCACCAGCAGAATGCCGACCACCAGCGACACCGTCATGAACAGCAACAGCTTGCCGAGCGTGACCACCGCCACACCCGCGCTCAGCTGCCCCGTCTGTGCGATGCCGGACAGCAGCACCAGCATTGCGATGGCGAGAATATCCTCGACGATCAGAATCCCGAACACCAGTTGCGCGAAGCTCTCGCGCTTCAGGCCCAGCTCCGAGAGCGCCTTGACGATGATGGTGGTCGACGAGATCGCCAGAATCGCGCCGAGAAACAGCGAATCCATCGAACTCCAGCCGAACGCGCTGCCGATCTCGTAGCCGATCCACAGCATCAGCACGATCTCCGAGAGCGCCGCGACGATCGCCGTCGCGCCGACCTGGAAGAGTTTGCGCAGACTGAATTCGAGTCCGAGCGAAAACATCAGGAACACCACGCCGAGTTCCCCGAGCGTCTGGATGGTCTGCTCGTCGTGGATCAGCTGGAACGGCGGCGTGTACGGCCCGATGATCACGCCCGCGGCGATGTAGCCCAGCACCACTGGCTGTTTCAGGCGATGGAACAGCACGGTGACGACGCCGGCGAGCGCCATCACGACCGCCAGATCCTGAATGAAGCCAACGCCGTGATGCATGGATGCGTCCCTTACAAAAAGTAATGCGTTAAAAACCGCAGTGTAACGCACGCATGCGACGCGCCAAAAACGCGCAAATGCCGACAGGACCGCGGGTTGGTCATACCCAAGGGATCGCCGGAGTCGCCAGCCAGAATGTTTTTGACACGCTGGACGCATGTGAAATATCACAATAATATTTGTCGAATATTTTCTTCGGAGTCGAGTGATGCGGCGGGTGTCCTTTAATGTTGTGGAGCGTTCCGGCGGCGGCAGCGCCGATGTCGTCGAAGTCAATCGTCTGACCATCGCCGGTTGGGCTGGGCGCGACCAGGCCGCCATCGAGCATCACGTCGCCGAACTGGCGGAACTCGGCGTGAAGCGCCCTTCGACCACGCCATGCTTCTACCGCCTTGGCGCGGAATTGCTCACGCAGGCCGAACAGATCGACGTGGTCGGCGTGAAATCCAGCGGCGAAGCGGAGTGCGTGCTGGTGCGCTCGAACTCCGGGCTGCTCGTCACCGTCGGCTCCGATCACACCGACCGCGAAGTCGAGGCCTACGGCGTCACCGTGTCCAAGCAGGTCTGCCCGAAACCGGTCGCGCGTGATGCATGGCGCTTCGAGGACGTGTCCGGCCACTGGGATCAGCTGGAATTGCGCGCGTATGCCGTCGCCAACGGCGCGCGGCGCGTCTACCAGAAAGGCAGCGTCGCTTCCCTGCTGCCGGCCGCCGATCTGCTGGAACGCGCACCGCTCGCGCAAGGCGCTGCGATGTTCTGCGGCACGCTGACGGTGCAAGGCGGCATCGCCGGGATGGCCGACGGCGACGCGCTCGAACTCGAACTGCACGACCCCGTCCTGAACCGCACGCTGCGCCACGCGTATCGCGTGCGAGCGCTTCCTATCGTCGAATGAGGCATTCATGAACTCCCCTTCGCTATCCGCTGCCGACGCCTCTTCCGACGCGTGGCTCGAAGCCGCCGCCTTGCGCAAGATCACCTGGCGCATCATGCCGTTCCTGTTTCTCGTCTACGTCCTGTCGTACCTGGATCGCGTCAACATCGGTTACGCGAAGCTGCAGTTCACCGGCGACCTCGGCCTGTCGAACGCGGCGTACGGACTCGGCGCGGGGATCTTTTTCTTCGGCTATTTCGTATTCGAAGTGCCGAGCAATCTGCTGCTGAAGAAGTTCGGCGCGCGCGCCACCATCGCCCGCATCACGATGCTGTGGGGCCTGTTGTCGTGTCTGATGATGTTCGTGCGCTCGGAAACGATGTTCTACGTGCTGCGCTTTTTCCTCGGCGTCGCCGAAGCCGGGCTGGTGCCGGGCGTGGTGCTGTATCTGACTTTCTGGTTTCCGTCCGACCGGCGCGCGCGGATGGTCGCCGTGTTCATGGCGGCGATTCCCGTGGCGGGCATCATCGGCGCACCGCTGTCGGGTTTTCTGATGTCGGCGCTGCACGAAGCACACGGTTTGCGCGGCTGGCAGTGGATGTTCCTGATCGAAGGCATTCCGTCGATCCTCGCCGGCTTCTGGGCCCTGGCCATCCTGCGCAACACGCCCGCCGAAGCCGCATGGCTCACCGCTGACGAAAAGCGCGTGATCCTTAACCGCATCTCGCGAGAAAACACCGCGGCGGCAGCGGCCGGCGCCGAACATAGCCTCGCGGCGGCGTTGCGCTCGGGCCGCTTCTGGCTGCTGACGCTGATCTACTTTTGCCTCGTCACCGGCAACGCGGGCTTCTCGTTCTGGCTGCCGCAGATCGTCAAGGACCTCGGCGTCACCAACCTCGTCAGCAACGGCTTCGTGACCGCGATTCCTTATCTGGCGGCAGGCGTCGGCATGATCCTGATCGGCCGCTCGTCGGATATCACGGGCGAGCGCCGCTGGCATTACGCGGTGTGCTGCTTCATCGGCGCGGCCGGCTTGCTCGGCAGCGCCTCGGTGACGAACTCGATTCCACTCGCCGTCACCGGCTTGTCGATCGCGTATGTCGGCATCCTGGCGGGCTTCGGCATCTTCTGGTCGATGTCCACGACGTTCCTGCAAGGCACGGCGGCGGTCGCGGGTATCGCAGTGATCAACTCGATCGCGAACCTCGCCGGCTACGTGAGCCCGTATGTGCTCGGCGTCGTCAAGGACGCGACGCATAGCGTGACTTTCGGGCTGGTGCTGATCGCGGGGGCGCTGATCGTCGGCGGACTGGTCACGCTGATGATGCCGCGCGTCAAGGTGCAGCACGCGGTGGCGGTCACGCCGAGCCGCGCCTGATCGGTCGTGACGCGGCGGCTCGCCGTGATGCCATGGCGGCGCGGGTGATCCGCTCGCGCGCTCGCGCTTACGCCGTCCGCGCAAAACCTTGCTCTACAATGCGGACGACATTGCCCGCTCCCTCTTCACATGACGCTTTTGCAGACTGCCCGCCCCACGAAGCCCACCCGCGAGACCGCCAGCGCGAGCCTCGCCGAACAGGCCTATGCGGTCGTCAAGCGCGAGATCATCACGATGCGCCTGCGGCCGAGCGAGGTGCTCAACGAAGCGGAATTGATGGCGCTGACCGGCATCGGCCGCACGCCCGTTCATCAGGCATTGCACCGGCTGGTGCACGAAGGCATGCTGACCATCATGCCGCGCAAGGGCATCATGGTGCGCCCGGTCTCGCTCGACGACGTGCTGGCGATCATCGACGTGCGGCTGGTCAACGAGAGCTACTGCGTCGAGCTGGCCGCGCGCCACGCGCAGCCGCACGATTACGATGCGATGCAGGCGCTGCTGGACCGCTCGGCGGTCTGCGTCGCGGCGCACGATATCGAAGGCATGATGGATATCGACCGCGAGTTTCATCTGGCGATTTCAGCGGCTTCACGCAACCCTGTGCTGGCCGACATTCTGCGCGGGTTGCATGAACGGTCACTGCGCTTCTGGTTCATTTCGCTGTCCGAGCCGCACCATCTGGAAGATGTGCATGAAGAGCATCTCGAACTGTTCCGCCTGCTGCACGAACGCGATGCCGAAGGCGCCCGCCAATCGGTGCAAAAACATATCGAAGCGTTCCGCGCGACCCTATTCAACCGGATTTAACCGGATTTAAGCGAATCTGACCGACCCCAATCGCCCCTAATCGGATCTGGACCACCATCATGGCCACTGAATTCACGCCCTTCCCGCCGCTTGCCCAGCTTGCCGCCGATCTTGCCGCCGGCCGCACCACCAGCCGCGCGCTCGTCGAAACCGCGCTCGAACGGATCGCCGATCCGGCCGGCCAGGGCGCGGTCGCCTTCATGCACGTCGATGCCGGCAGCGCCCGCGCCGCCGCCGATGCGCACGACCGCCTGCGCGCCGCCGGCACGGTGCTCTCGCCGCTCGCCGGGATTCCGGTGTCGGTCAAGGACTTGTTCGATATCCAGGGCCAGGTGACGCGCGCCGGTTCGGTCGCGCTGGCCGACGCGCCCGCCGCCACTGCGGATGCGGTCGCGGTCGCGCGTTTGAAGCGGGCCGGCGCGGTGATCGTCGGGCGCACCAATATGAGCGAGTTCGCGTTTTCCGGCCTCGGCCTGAACCCGCATTACGGCCACCCGCTGTCGCCTTATCAGCGCAGCGTGAAAGGCGACGAGCGGATTTCGGGCGGTTCGTCGTCCGGGGCGGCGGTGTCGGTGGCGGACGGCATGGCTGCCGTCGCGCTCGGCACGGATACCGGCGGCTCGATTCGCATTCCGGCCGCGTTGTGCGGCCTGACCGGCTTCAAGCCGACCGCCGGGCGCATCCCGAAACAGGGCGGCGTGCCGCTTTCGCCGACGCTCGATTCGTTCGGGCCGATCGGCGTCTCGGTGGCGTGCTGCGCGCTGGTCGACCGGATGCTGGCCGGCCTCGAGCCGCGCATCCCGGCGGCCCGGCCGCTCGAAGGCGTGCGCCTCGGCGTGTTGACCAACTATGTGACGGACGGCGTCGAACCGGCGGTCGCCGCCGCGCTGGACACGGCGCTCAAGCATCTGGAAGCGGCCGGCGCGATCGTCACCGAAGTGCGTTTCGCGCCGCTCGACCGCCTGCCCGAAATCAACCGCTTCGGCTTTGCGCCGATCGAAGCGTATGCATGGCACCGTCCGCTGCTGGAGAAGCATCGCGAGCAATACGATCCGCGCGTGTTGGTCCGCATCCTGAAGGGCCAGCCGGCCAGCGCCGCCGACTATCTGGATCTGCTCGCCGAACGCGAGGCGCTGCTCGACGAAGCTGCGCGTACGCTATGGCAGCGTTTCGACGCGGTCGTCGCGCCGACCGTGCCGGTCGTGCCGCCGCGCGTGGCCGATCTGGAACACGACGACGACGCCTTTGGCCGCACCAATGCGCTGATCCTGCGCAACCCGAGCGTCTTCAATTTCCTCGACTCCTGCGCGCTGTCGCTGCCCTGCCATCTGCGCGGCGACGCGCCGGTCGGCCTGATGCTGGCAGGCGCGCCGCACGCCGACGATGCGTTGCTGGCCATCGGGCGCGGCGCCGAAGCGGTGCTCAAGGCGATCCGCTGACACGGGGAACACGCAAACGCACGCAGAAGCACGCGAAGGCGCGATGAGCGTCAGGGCGGGGGTTCGCGCTAGAATCGCGGGCACTCGCCCTTTCTCGTTTTTTCCGTCCATCGACCGCTACACGATCCATGAACAATGACAACGTAATGCTGCGCCGCGAGCGCTCCCTGCTGGTTCTGCTTGGCCTGATCTGCGTGGGGCTGGTGGCCGGCGCACTGTATTTGCAGTACTTCAAGCACGAAGACCCGTGTCCGCTGTGCATCATCCAGCGTTACTTCTTCCTGCTGATCGCGATTTTTGCGTTCCTCGGCGCGCGCTTCAACAGTTGGCGCGGCGTGCGTCTGCTGGAAGCGATGGCCGTCCTGTCGGCGCTGGCCGGCATCGTGACGGCCGCGCGGCATGTGTATGTTCAGGCGAATCCGGGCTTCAGCTGCGGCTTCGACGCGCTGCAGCCGCTGGTCGACAGCTTGCCGCCCGCACGTTGGCTGCCGGGTGTGTTCAAGGTTGCCGGGCTTTGCGAAACGCCGTATCCGCCGATTCTTGGTCTGTCTTTGCCGGCGTGGTCGCTGGTGGCGTTCGTGGTGGCTTTCGTGCCGCTGGCGCTGAGCCTGTACCGCAATCGCAACCGGGTCAGCTGATTCTTTGGCTTCGCACCGGGCTTTGGGCCACCCGCATTTGCGGCTGGCCCAAAGCCCGGTGTTTTAATGCGACCCGCCCCGAGCGAATCCCGCTTTGAATCCCGCTTTGAATCCCGCCGTCAATCCCGCTTTGCCCCCCGCCGGCCCACTCTCTTCCCCCACTGCGCCCCGCCCCGCAAGGCTGTGCAGCCTCCGTCCCCGCCTCACGCAACTTCCCGGCTTCGCACGAATCGTACTTATCTCATGACCGCTTCCGAATAAGCTTCATGCGACATGGGAAATATTTTCGGGACAAGGTGGTGATATCTTCGAACATGGATGGCGATCTACGTGCGCGAGGCCGGTTTTGGCACGACCCCATGCGTAACGCGCGCCCGGTCCGCAATGTCTTTCGGATTCGCCATGACAACGCAAACCATCCGTTTTTACCATCAGGGGGCCGTCCGTGAAGTCGCGGACGTGCCTGCGTCGCGCACCGTGCTCCAGCACCTGCGCGAGGATTTGCATTGCACCGGCACCAAGGAAGGCTGTGCGGAAGGCGACTGCGGCGCCTGCACCGTCGTGGTCGGCGAACTCGACGGGCCAGGCGGCCTCGCGCTGAAAGCGGTCAACGCGTGCATCCAGTTCCTGCCGACACTCGACGGCAAAGCCCTCTTCACCGTCGAAGACCTGCGCGCCGCCGACGGCGCCCTCCACCCTGTGCAACAGGCCATGGTCGATTGTCACGGCTCGCAATGCGGCTTCTGCACGCCCGGCTTCGTGATGTCGATGTGGGCGCTGTACGAAAACCAGCCGGCCGCCGCGGGCCTGCCCACCCGCGACGCAATCAACGCCGCCTTATCCGGCAATCTGTGCCGCTGCACCGGCTACCGGCCGATCGTCGAGGCGGCGCAGAAGATGTTCGACTATTCGCAATACCCGCGCGTCGCGCTGGACCGGGCAGCCGTCGTCGAAAAACTGCGCGGAATCCAGCGCCGCGACACTTTCGAATACAGCGCGCCCGACACGCGCGGCGCCGCCTTCGGCACGCCCACCTTCCGCGCGCCGCTCACGCTCGAGGCGTTCGCCAGGCTGCGCGCCGCGCATCCTCACGCGCGCCTGCTGGCGGGCAGCACCGACGTCGGCCTGTGGGTCACCAAGCAGTTCCGCGATCTCGGCGACATTTTGTATATCGGCAACGTCGCCGAATTGAAGACGATCGAGCGCGACGCGCAGACGCTGACGATCGGCGCCGCCGTCACGCTCGAAGACGCCTACGCGGCACTCGCCGTCGACTACCCGGAGATGGCCGAACTGTGGACGCGCTTCGCCTCGCTGCCGATCCGCAATGCCGGCACGCTCGGCGGCAATGTCGCGAACGGCTCGCCGATCGGCGATTCGATGCCCGCACTGCTCGCGCTCGGCGCCGAAGTCGTGCTGCGGCACGGCCCGAAAACCCGCACGCTGCCGCTCGACGCGTTCTACCTCGGCTATCAGAAGAGCGCCCTCGCGGCCGGCGAATTCGTCGCCGCGCTGCGCGTGCCGCGTCCGCCGCGCGATCTGCGCTTTCGCACGTACAAGGTGTCGAAGCGCTACGATCAGGACATCTCCGCGGTATGCGCCGCGTTCGCGCTGCATATCGGCGAAAACGGCGCGATCAGGCAAGCGCGCATCGCGTTCGGCGGTATGGCCGCCACGCCCAGGCGGGCCGCGCAAACCGAAGCCGTGCTGAACGGCGCGACGTGGGACGAAAGCACCGCGCGGCAAGCGATGAACGCACTCGTCGCCGATTACCAGCCGCTCACCGACATGCGCGCCTCGAGCGCCTATCGACTGAAGGTAGCGCGCAACCTGCTGTGGCGCTTCTACCTCGAAACGCGCGACGACGCGCCGCTCGCCCTCTTCGACGTGAATGCGTTCGCGTTCGAAGCCGGCGCACCGGACGCGGCCGTCGCGAAGGAGCCGTCGTGATGAACCGGACCGATGCTTTCGTCGAACATGCGGAAAAGCGGGTTGAACAGCACCCAGCCGTACATGACCGCGAGACGGCGATCGGCGCGCCGCTGCCGCATGAATCCGCCGCGCTGCACGTGAGCGGCGAGGCCACCTACACCGACGACGTCCCCGAACTGCAAGGCACGCTGCACGCGGCGCTCGGGCTGTCGCGCCATGCGCACGCACGGATCGTCTCGATCGACCTGGAGGCGGTGAGAAACGCGCCGGGCGTGATCGCCGTGCTGAGTTCCGCGGACATTCCCGGCGAGAACAACTGCGGCCCGGTGCTGCACGACGACCCGATTCTCGCCGTCGACGAAGTGCTGTATCTCGGTCAGCCGGTGTTCGCGGTAATCGCCGAAACGCATGACCTTGCACGCCGCGCCGCCGCGCTCGCAAAGAGCGACGACGTAATCCGCTACGAGCCGCTCGAAGCGATCCTCACGCCTGGCGAAGCGAAGGCCGCGAAACAGTTCGTGCTGCCGCCGCTGCATCTGAAACGCGGCGAGCCCGACGCGAAAATCGCCGCCGCGCCGCATAAGATCAGCGGCACCTTCGAAGTGGGCGGTCAGGAGCAGTTCTATCTCGAGGGCCAGGTCGCCTACGCGGTGCCCAAAGAAATGGACGGCATGCTCGTCTACAGTTCGACGCAGCATCCGAGCGAAATGCAGCAGGTGGTCGCGCATATGCTCGGCTGGCCGGCGCACAACGTCGTATGCGAATGCCGGCGCATGGGCGGCGGCTTCGGCGGCAAGGAATCGCAATCGGCGCTGTTCGCGTGTGTCGCCGCGCTGGCGGCGAAACTGCTGCGCCGTCCGGTCAAACTGCGCGCCGACCGCGACGACGATTTCATGATCACCGGCAAGCGGCACGACGCGGTCTACGAATACGAAGCCGGCTTCGACGACAGCGGCCGCATTCTCGGCGCGCGCGTCGAAATCGCTTTGCGAGCGGGCTATTCCGCCGATCTTTCCGGCGCGGTGGCCACGCGCGCCGTCTGCCACTTCGACAACGCGTACTACCTGTCCGACGTCGATATCGTCGCGCTGTGCTGCAAGACCAATACGCAATCGAACACCGCGTTCCGCGGTTTCGGCGGTCCGCAAGGCGCGCTGGTGATGGAAGTGATGCTCGACAGCATTGCGCGTCAATTGAAATGCGATCCGCTCGACGTGCGGCTCGCCAATTACTACGGTATCGGCGAGCGCGATACGACGCCGTACGGACAACGCGTCGAAGACAACATCATCGCGCCGCTGACCGATGACCTGCTGGCCTCCAGCGACTACCGCGCACGCCGCGCGGCGCTGGCCGCCTTCAACGCGAAGAGTCCGGTGCTCAAACGCGGCATCGCGTTCTCGCCGGTGAAGTTCGGCATCTCGTTCAATGTGCCGTTTCTGAATCAGGCCGGCGCGCTGGTGCATGTGTACAAGGACGGCTCGGTGCTCGTCAATCACGGCGGCACCGAGATGGGCCAGGGGCTCAACACAAAGGTCGCGCAAGTGGTGGCGAGCGAACTCGGTTTGCCGCTCTCGCGCGTGCGCGTGACGGCGACCGATACGTCGAAGGTCGCCAATACCTCGGCGACCGCCGCCTCGACCGGCAGCGACCTGAACGGCAAAGCCGCTGAAGCCGCCGCCCGAACGATTCGCGGACGCCTCGCCGAACTGGCCGCGAAGCAGCTCGGCGGCACCGCGGACGCCGTGGAATTCGCCAACGGCGAAGTGTCGGTGAACGGCGGGGCGATGCCGTTCGAGCAACTGGTCGGCGCCGCGTATCTGGCGCGCGTGCAGCTGTGGTCCGATGGTTTCTACACGACGCCGAAAGTGCATTGGGACGCGAAAACGCTGACCGGTCACCCGTTTTATTACTTTGCCTATGGCGCGGCGGTGTCGGAAGTCGTGGTCGACACGCTGACCGGCGAATGGAAACTGGTGCGCGCGGACATGCTGCACGACGCCGGCCAGTCGATCAATCCGGCGATCGACATCGGCCAGGTGGAAGGCGGTTTCATTCAGGGCATGGGCTGGCTCACCACCGAAGAACTGTGGTGGAACCGCGATGGCCGCCTGATGACGCACGCGCCGTCGACGTACAAGATTCCTGCTGTGAGCGATACGCCCGCCGCGTTCCATGTGCGGCTGTATCGCAATCGGAACGCCGAGCCGACCGTGTTCCGCTCGAAGGCGGTCGGTGAGCCGCCGTTGTTGCTGCCGTTCTCGGTGTTCCTCGCGATTCGCGACGCGGTTGCGGCCGCGGCGCCCGGCGCGGACAATGCGCCGCCGCTGCGCGCACCCGCCACGCCTGAGGCGATTCTCGATGCGCTGGACGCATTGCAAGCGCCCACGCTAACCGCAATGGCAACCGATCCGGCCATCACCGACACAACCGCTTAAGCACGCCGTCAAGCACGTTAGCAAAGCAGACAAAGCGAAGGCCTGACGCGGCACGAACGCTTCAGACCACACTCAACCGGCCGCACGGACACCCCGCACGGCCACGCATGGAGAACTGCCGGATGCAAGCCTGGCTACCCGATCTGCAACAACTGCTCGCACACGGCGACGCCGCCGTGCTGGTGACGGTCGCGCGCGTCGAGGGTTCGGCGCCCCGCGAAGCCGGCACCAAGATGATCGTCACGCGCGATTCGGCCAAGCACACGATTGGCGGCGGACACCTCGAATGGAAAGCCATCGAGACCGCTCGCCAGGTGCTGCGCGACGGCATGCGCTCGCCGTATATGCGCCGCCTCGAACGCTTCGCGCTCGGGCCCAGTCTCGGTCAATGCTGCGGCGGAGCGGTGATTCTCGCGTTCGAGCGCCTCGACATCGGCGACCTCGGCTGGATCACGTCGCTTGCGAAACGCGTGGCCGCGGGTCTTTCGACGGTGCGTAGCGTATCATTCGGCCCCGCACCGGATGTGGTGATGCTGTCCGACCCCGAGCCCGGCGTCGATGCCGCCGACTGCCTGTTGTGGGACGGCGCCGGCTTCGACGACAGCGGCGCGCTGCTCACCGAGACCATCGCGCCAGGCGACTTCGCGGTCGTGCTGTTCGGCGCAGGTCACGTGGGCGCGGCGCTGGTTCGCGTGCTCGCCACGCTGCCCTGCCGCGTGCGCTGGGTCGATGAACGCGACGCGCAGTTTCCGCCCGCGGACACGCCGCATGCGCCGAACGTGCAGATCGATCCGAACGACGCCCCCGACGAAGCGATCGACCAGGCCGCGCCGAACACGTACTTCATCGTGATGACGCACAACCATGCGCTCGATCTCGAGTTGGCCGAACGCATCTTGCGGCGCGGCGACTTCGCGTTCTTCGGCATGATCGGTTCGCACAGCAAGCGCAAGCAGTTCGAGCATCGGCTCGCCGCGCGCGGCATCGATCCGTCGCAGATCGCGCGGATGAAGTGCCCGCTCGGCGTGGACGGCATCGTCGACAAGTCGCCGGAGATCATCGCGATCTCCGCGGCTGCGCAAGTGCTGCAGGCCGTCGAGGCGAACGCGGGCACGCATCATGCGGCGCAGACGGCCTGATAGCCTGATGACCTGACCGCCTCACGCAACGCTCATTGCATTCCGGCGCAAACGACTCCAACGAACCCTGGAAGAATGGCCCATGAACACCACTACCACTACCACTACCGCTGCGTCACTCGCTGAGAAAACCGCGCGCGCACCGAAGGCCGAGTTGCATATCCATATCGAAGGTTCGCTCGAACCCGAACTGATCTTCGCGCTCGCCGAACGCAACGGCGTGAAGCTCGCCTACGACTCGATCGAAGCATTACGCGCAGCCTATGCGTTCACCGATCTGCAATCGTTCCTCGACATCTATTACGCCGGCGCGAGCGTGCTGCTGCACGAGCAGGACTTCTACGACATGACGATGGCGTATGTCGAACGATGCCTCGCCGATAACGTGATTCACAGCGAAATCTTCTTCGACCCGCAGACGCACACCGAACGCGGCGTGCCGATCGCCACCGTCGTGGCAGGCATCGAACGCGCACTGGCCGACGCCGAACAGCGCGGCATGACGAGCAAGCTGATTCTGTGTTTCCTGCGCCACCTGTCCGAGGAAGACGCGCTCGCCACGTTCGAAGAAGCGTTGCCGCTCTTCGAGCAGTACAAGCATCGTCTGATCGGCGTCGGGCTGGATTCGTCGGAGCGCGGCCATCCGCCTTCGAAGTTCGAGCGCGTGTTCGCCAGGGCGCGCGCGCTCGGTCTGAAGCTGGTCGCGCACGCGGGCGAGGAAGGTCCGCCGTCGTATATCTACGAAGCGCTCGATCTGCTGAAAGTGGACCGCGTCGATCACGGCGTGCGCAGCATCGAAGATCCGGCGCTGGTCACGCGCCTCGCCGACACGCGCGTCGCGCTGACCGTGTGTCCGCTGTCGAACCTGAAGCTCTGCGTGTTCGACGACATGACCAGGCACACGCTGAAGGACCTGCTCGATCGCGGCGTCGCCGTCACGGTGAATTCCGACGACCCGGCCTACTTCGGCGGCTACGTGAACGCCAACTATTTCGCCACCATCGACGCGTTGAAGCTCAACGATGCCGAGGTCTACACGATCATCCGCAACAGCTTCGAAGCGTCGTTCGTCACGCCCGAGCAACGCAGCGAACTGATCGCGAAGCTCGACGCGCACTGGCATCAAAGCGGTCCGCACTGACGGGCCGATGTTTGGCAGCCGGCGGCGGCACGGGCTCGCAAGCGACAGGAGAGCCAGGATCGAGCCGCCGTCCGCGCTGTTTAGCTTTTCACATTCGGAGACGGTTTTTCCATGACTCAATCGGCTTACCGCGCACAACTGCTGACCTTCAACGGCGATCCCGCGCAATCGTCCAATGCGGCGGTCTTCGACGAAGACGGTCTGCTGATCGTCGAAGGCGGCCATGTGGTCGCGGCGGGTGCCTATGCGGCGCTCGCCGCGCAGCTCGCGCCCGGCACCCAGCTGCAGGACATGCGCGACAAGCTGATCGTGCCGGGCTTCATCGATACGCACATCCACTATCCGCAGACCGACATGATCGCGTCGCCGGCGCCGGGGCTGCTGCCTTGGCTCGATACGTACACGTTCCCGACCGAGCGCCGCTTCGGCGATCCGGCCTACGCGCGCGACACGGCGAGCTTTTTCGTCGACGAATTGCTGGCCTGCGGCACGACCACCGCGCTCGTGTATTGCACGGTGCATAAGGATTCGGCCGATGCGCTCTTCACCGAAAGCGAGACGCGCAATCTGCGCATGGTGGCCGGCAAGGTGCTGATGGACCGCAACTGCCCCGAGTTTCTGCGCGACACCGCGCAATCGGGCTATGACGACAGCGCCGAGCTGATCGGCCGCTGGCACCACCGCGGACGACAGATGTATGCGCTCACGCCGCGTTTCGCGCCGACTTCGACCGAAGCGCAACTCGAAGCGTGCAGCGTGCTGGCGGCCAGGCATCCGGACATCTTCATCCAGAGCCACGTCGCCGAAAACACCGACGAAGTGAAATGGGTCGCCGATCTGTTCCCCGGCCACCGCAGCTATCTGGACATCTACGATCACTACGGCCTGCTGCGCCGCCGCGCGGTGTACGGCCATTGCATCCACCTCGACGAGGAAGATCGCAAGCGCATGGCGCAAACCGGCACGGTTGCGTCGCACTGCCCGACCTCGAACCTGTTCCTCGGCAGCGGTCTGTTCGACTTCGACAAGGCCGATGAAGCCGGCATGCCGATCGGGCTCGCGACCGACGTGGGCGGCGGCACCTCGTTCTCGATGCTGCAAACGATGAACGAAGCGCACAAGGTCGCGCGTCTGACCGGCCATCATCTGACGGCCACGCGCATGTTCTATCTCGCCACCGCCGGCGCGGCCGAGGCGCTCGATCTGGCGGACAAGGTCGGCACGTTGAAGCCGAACTCGGAAGCGGACTTCGTCGTGCTCGACCCGCAAGCGACGCCGCTGCTCGCACGTCGCACCGCGCGCACCGAGTCGCTCGAAGAATTGCTGTTCGCGTTCGCGCTGCTCGGCGACGATCGCGCGATCTACGAAACGTATGCGGCGGGCAAGCGCGTACATCGTCGCGACGGCGGGCGTCAGCCTGCGCCGCGTGCGACGAAGATCGCGGCTTGATTCGAGCTTGATTCGATTCAGGCAGCGGATAAAAAACGGCGCTTCGCAATCGAAGCGCCGTTTTTTTTGGGTTATCCGTTCAGCTCGATCACTGCTGCATGCAAACCTCATGCAGCGCATTCAGCCGCCTGACCGGATCGGCGACATACGGATTCGTCTCGTCCCACGCATAACCCGCGAGTACCGCGCCGATCATCCGCCGGATCGACGGCGTCTGATCCGGATAGAAGATGATGTCCTGCAACTCGCCCGTGTACCAGCGCTCGACGAACGCGCGGAACGTATCGATGCCCTTGCGCAAGGGCACGTCGTAAGCAGCGGACCAGTCGACCCGCTCGCCGTCCAGTTGCCGGTTCAACGTCTGCACAGCCAGATGCGCCGAGCGCAGCGCAATCGTCACACCCGAAGAGAACACCGGATCGAGAAACTCGCCCGCGTTGCCCAGCAGCGCGTAACCCGGCCCATGCAAACGCTCGACATTCGCCGCGTAACCGCCGATATGGCGCACCGGCATCAGAAACGGCGCGTTGCCGATCAACGAGGCAAACGTGGGTTCCTGCTGGATCAAAGCGCGCAGCTTCGCATCGCGCTCCGCTTCCGGCACGTCGAGAAAACTCGCTTCAGCCACACAGCCCACCGACGAGCGTCCGCCCGCCAGCGGAATCATCCAGAACCACACGTCGCGGCGCTCCGGATGCGTGGCCACGCAGATCTTGCTGCGATCGGTCGCGCCCGCCGGAATGCCGTCGCGCACGTGCGTGAAAATCGCGGCGCGCGTCGGCATTCCGGTCGGCGCTTCGAGGTTCAGCAAACGCGGCAGCACGCGGCCAAAACCGCTCGCATCGAATACGCAGCGCGCCTCGATTTCGTACGCGTTCTGCGCTTCGTCGATTACGTCGAGCAGCGGGTTTTTGTCCGGCCGGCCCGGTTCGCCAGGCTGCATCGCGCGGACCGTGTGGCCGAAGCGCACATCGGCGCCCTGCTGCGCCGCGCAGCGAATCAGCAGATCGTCGAACACCGCGCGCTCGACCTGATACGTGGTGCCCCACCCCGCCGAATGCTTGTCGCGGAAATCGAACGCCGACGATCGATCCCGGTAGATGAAATGCGCGCCGTTCTTGTACTGGAAACCGGCCTCGACCACCGCTTGCAGCATGCCCGCCTCCTCGAGGTAAGCCATGCTTTGCGGCAACAAACTCTCGCCGATCGAAAAGCGCGGGAAATGCTGGCGTTCGAGCACCAGCACCGAGCGGCCCGCTTTGCGCAGTAATGCCGCCGCGACCGCGCCAGCCGGACCGGCGCCGATAATCGCCACGTCGGCGGTCATGCGTTTAGACGAATTCTTGTTCAAGTTTGCCTCGGTCATTCGATCATTTGCCTGCTTTTGACGGCGCACTACGCCGCCTTACTTGCCATTACAATGACGCGCATCGCAGCAGAAACAACAACATCTGCGGGGGAAGCCAGCGTGTCGCCATCCGAAACATCCAGCGTGCCGTTCGTGCCGGAAACGGCATTCGGGGTATGGTTCCTGCGCACCCATACCTGGGAACATCATGTGCTGCGGGTCGCCATCAACGATCTCAAACGCCTGATCGATACGCCGCTGCCCAATGCGCCGGTGATCGTCGACGTGGGCTGCGGGCAAGGCATTTCGTTCCGCCTGCTCGCCGATGCGTTCAGGCCGCGCCGCATTGTCGGCGTCGATTTTCACGAGCCGTCGCTCGCGCTCGCCGCCGGGGCCGCCAACGGCTGCCGCGATAAAGTCGCCGATATCGAACTGCTGCACGCCGACTGCGCGAAACTGCCGCTGCCCGATGCCTGCGCCGACATCGTGTTCTGCCATCAAACCTTCCATCATCTCGTCGAGCAGGACCGCGCGCTCGCCGAGTTTCGGCGCGTGCTCAAACCGGGCGGCATCCTGCTGTTCGCCGAATCCACCGACGCGTACATCAAGTCGTGGGTGATCCGCCTGCTGTTCCGCCACCCGATGCAGGTGCAGAAAAGCGCGGACGGCTACCTCGACATGATCCGCGGCGCCGGCTTCGGGTTCGGCCCGCGCAACGTCTCGCTGCCCTATCTCTGGTGGAGCCGCGCGAAAGACTTCGGCCTGCTCGAACGCATCGGCCTGTCCCATCCGCAACCCGGCAAGCGCCGCGAGACGCTGGTCAATGTCGCGGCGATCAAGACCGGCTAGACGTTATAAGCGGCGCCGTGCGCCGCCCTCGGACACCTTAGTTGTTCTCGAGCACGACGAGTTGCCCCTTCACCGCGATCGCCGCGGCGCTGCCGCTCACGCCGCAGGTGAAGTCGGTCGGCGAAGCGGTCTCGATGCTGTGAAAGCGCGTGGACACGTCGATCACCGCGTTCGCGTTGCGATCCTGCGCGGCTTTGCGCAGTTTCTGCACGGCTTCGGCGAGGGCCTGGTGGCACGCTTCGTCGGCGTCCGCCTCCTTGCGCGCGATCCGCACCGAATACGACACGTCGCCCAACTGGCTTCTTACCGCCGGATGCGCCTGCGAACCGAAATACACCGGGACGCCGCCAGTCGACTGCGCGCCCGCCGCCTCGAGCGGCAGCGACTTCACCTGGGTCGCGCAGCCCGCCTGCGTCAGCACCACGGCCGCCAGCGCGACCAGTACGAAACTTTTTTTCATTGTTCTTGCCTTTGTTGTCTTTAGAGTTGACGGTACTTCATGGTCACTTCGTGGCCGCTTCGTAGCGACTTCATAGCGACTTCACACGCCCTTCCAGGCGTCGAACATCAGGCTCGCGCAACTGCCGCCGAACCCGAATGAAACCGACATCGCCGTGTCGATGCGCGCGTCGCGCGACGCGCGCACCAGCGGCATCTCGCCCACGCTCGCATCCGGCGTCTCGATACCCGCTGTCCCGGCGATGAAACCGTCGCGCATCATCAGCAAGGTGTAGATCGCCTCGTGCGCGCCGCACGCGCCCAGCGGATGACCGCTCAGGCCTTTGGTCGAAGAAAACGGTGGCACGTCGCCGCCGAATACCGCGCTCAACGCGTGCAGTTCCTCGACGTCGCCAAGCGGCGTGGACGGCGCATGGGTGTTGACGTAATCAGGGCGCTTGCCTGCTTCCTTCACCACGCCGCGCATCGCGCGCGCGATGCCGGCGGCGTGCGGCGTGACCATGCCGGCGCCGTCGGTGCAGTCGCCGAAACCGGTGAGCTCCGCGTAAATGCGCGCGCCGCGCGCTAACGCGTGATCGAGCGATTCGAGCAGCAGCACGCCGCCACCCGAGGCGATCACGAAGCCGTCGCGCGCCGTATCGTAGGGACGCGATGCACGCTGCGGCGTGTCGTTGAAGCCGCGCGACAGCGCACCCATCGCGCCGAACAGCAGCGTCATGTTGTCGTGCAGCGCTTCGCTGCCGCCGGCCAGCACGATCTGCTGGCGGCCGGTCTGAATCAGTTGCATGGCCTGGCCGATCGCGAGCGCCGAACTCGTACAGGCGGACGACGGCGAATAGCTCGCGCCCTCGATCCCGAACATCTGCACGACATTCGCCGAAGCGGTGCTGCTCATCGACTGCGGTACCGCATAGGGCGGCACTTTATCGGCGCCGCGCGCGGCGGCGATCGCGAGCGCCGCGTCGTAGCTCGCCAGCGAGCCGACGCCCGAGCCGATCACCGCGCCCGCCAGCGGCGAGCGCAACGCGGCCGGATCGAGCCCGGCGTCGTCGATCGCCTTGCGGGCCGCGTGGCACGCGAAGCGCGCCGTATCGCCCATGAAGCGCTCGAACTTGCGCTCGAACGGCGGCTCGTCAACCACCGACGCCACGCCCGCCACCTGGCTCGCAAAGCCGCGCTCGCGCCATGCGTCGATCCTCTCGATGCGCGAGCGGCCCGCGCGCAGCGCGGCGGAGACTTCGTCGAGCGTATTGCCGAGACACGACACGATGCCCATGCCGGTGACGACCACGCGTTGCAGCGCCACGCTCATCGGACGCGCCTGAAAATCAGCGACGTATTGATGCCGCCGAACGCGAAGTTGTTGCTCATCACGTGTTCGGCGTCGATCGTGCGTCCGCTGCCGACGATATAGTCGAGCGGCGCACAAGCCGGATCGACGTCGGTCAGATTCAAGGTCGGCGCGTACCAGTTGCGCTTCATCATCTCGATGGTCCACCACGCTTCGAGCGCGCCGCACGCGCCGAGCGTATGGCCGACATAGCTCTTCAGCGAACTGATCGGCATGCGCTCGCCGAAGGTCCGCGCGGTCGCATAGCTTTCGGCGATGTCGCCGCGATCCGTGGAGGTGCCGTGCGCGTTCACGTAGGCGATCGCTTGCGGCGGCAGTTGCGCATCGCTGAGCGCGAGTTGCATGGCGAGCGCCATGGTGTCGGCGGTCGGCTGCGTCATGTGCGCGCCGTCCGAGTTGCAGCCGAAGCCGACGATCTCCGCGTGAATCCGCGCGCCACGCGCCATCGCGTGTTCGTATTCTTCGAGCACCAGCGTAGCCGCGCCTTCGCCGATCACGAGGCCGTCGCGCGCGGCATCGAACGGACGCGGCGTCAGATGCGGCTCGTCGTTGCGCGTACTGGTCGCGTACAGCGTATCGAACACGGCGACCGCCGGGCCCGACAATTCTTCCGCGCCGCCCGCCAGCATCAGCGTCTGCTTGCCCGCCTGAATCGCCTCAAACGCGTAGCCGATCGCCTGGCTGCCCGACGCGCACGCACACGAGGTCGGCACGATGCGCCCTTTCAGATCCCAGAACAGGCTGACGTTGACCGCCGTGGTGTGCGGCATCATCTGCACGTAGCTGTTCGACGTGACGTCGCTCATCGAGCCGGTTTCGAGCATCGTGCCGAACGCGCGAATCGGCTGGATCGATCCGGACGACGAACCGTACGCCACGCCCATGCGGCCGTCCCTGATGCGCTCGTCTTCGGCGAGACCGGCATCGGCCAGCGCCAGTTCGCTCGCGCGCACCGCGTACAGCGACACCGGCCCCATCGAGCGGGTTTTCTTGCGCGGATAATGCACGGGCGTCGTGAAGCCGGGCAACGGGCACGCGAGCCGCGTATGCAGCGACTCGAAATAATCCCATTCGGGCATGCGCCGCACCGCGTTCACGCCGCTCTTCAAGCGCGCTTCGATTTCGTCCCAGCGGTCGCCGAACGCCGTGACGCCGCCCATGCCGGTAATGACGACGCGTTTCATCACACCATCCCGCCGTTGACGCCGATCACCTGGCGCGTGACGTACGAGGCCGCATCCGACATCAGGAAGCTGACCACGGACGCCACTTCGGCAGGCTGGCCGACGCGGTTCATCGGCACCGTTCTTAGTGCGTGTTCGAGCGGCACGTCGTCGAGCATGCCGGTTTCGATCAAGCCGGGCGCGACGCAATTGACGGTGATATTGCGCGTCGCCAGTTCGACGGCGAGCGCCTTGGTCGCGCCGATCAGACCGGCCTTCGCGGCACTGTAGTTGACCTGGCCGCGATTGCCCATCACGCCCGACACCGACGCGATCGTGACGATGCGCCCGCCCTTCTTCGCGCGCACCATCGGCATGGTCAGCGGATGGACGACGTTGTAGAACGAATCGAGACCGGTCTCGATCACGATGTCCCAGTCTTCTTCCGTGAGCGCCGGGAAGGCGGCGTCGCGGGTCACGCCCGCGCTGCACACGATGCCGTAGTACGGGCCGTTCGCGGCCACGTCCGCTTCGAGCACTTCGCGGCACACCGCGCGCTCACGCACGTCGAATTGCAGTACGCGCGCCGCGCCGCCTTGCGCGGCGATGCCCGTCGCGACCGCTTCGGCTTCGCTGCGGCCCGTGCGGCAATGCACGGACACCGCGAAGCCGTCGGCGGCCAACTTGTACGCAATCGCGCGGCCGATGCCGCGGCTTGCGCCGGTAACGAGAACACGCCGGCTCATGAACTGAAACTCCCCTCGATGAATGACCGAAAATCGGGTGGTTGAAACACTTTGACGACCGCCTCGGCGCAACTCACGTCGCCGTGGTGGATCGTGCATTCGTAGGCGCTGTGGCCCTCTTCGCTGCGCAGCAATTCTGTCACGCCGATGCGCAATTGCGCGCCGCTCGTGAAGGCCGGCACGAGCGCCTTGTAGCTGCGCGAGCCGAGCAGCACGCCCGGACGCGCGCCGCCGCCCGCGCGCATCGCCCGCAGCGCGACATGCGCGGCGATCGCCTGCGCCATCAGCTCGATGCCGATCCACGCGGGCATCGCGCCGTCTGCGTCCGCATACCATGCGTCGGCATGCACGGTGGCCAGTGCGCTCAGCGCTTCATCGCTGAACGTGCTCACCGCGTCGATGAGCAACATGGTGCCGCGATGCGGCAGGATCGCGTCGATCGGTTGCCGCACGAGATCGTGGATAGGGAGCGTCTGAGTCATTGCGCGCGTCACCGGCCGAGGATCAGGCTGACATTGCTGCCGCCGAAAGCAAACGAATTGCTCATCACATATTGCGCGCCTGTGCCGCGCGGCAAAAACCGCTCGCTCTCGACGAGCTCCAGCGCCGGCAACGCCGGATCTGCTTCGCCGTCCCACAGATGACGCGGCAACGCGACATTTTCATGCGCCAGCGTCAGCCATGCGAAGCCGAGTTCGGTCGCCCCCGCCGCACCGAGTTGATGACCGGTCAGCGGCTTGGTGCCGCTGGTCGCGACGCCTTCAGCGAACACGCGCGCCATCAGATTCGCTTCCATCTCGTCGTTCTTGCGCGTGGCGGTGGCGTGCAGATTCACATAGCCGATCGCCGAAGGCGCGACGCCCGCATCGGCCAGCGCCTCGCGCAACGCGAGTTCGCCGCCGATGCCTTGCGGATCCGGCGAGGAGATGTGATGCGCGTCGCTCGATTCCCCTGCGCCCGCCAGCCTCACCGCGCCTTCGGCCCGGCTCATCAGGAACACGGCGGCGCCTTCGCCGACGTTGATCCCGCAGCGGTTGCGGCTCATCGGATTGCTGCGCACCGTGCTGGTCGATTCGAGCGACGCGAAACCTTGCACCGTCAGCTCGCACAGGGAGTCGACGCCGCCCACCACCACGGCGTCGCAGAGTCGCAATTGCAGCAGCCGGCGCGCCGACACGAAGGCTTTCGCGCTCGACGTGCAAGCGGTCGAGATCGTGTACGCGGGACCGTGCAGACCGAGCGCGGCGGCGGCGAACGGCGCGGCGGTGCCGATCTCCATCTGCCGGTAATTGAAGTTGGCCGGCAAGTCGCCCGCTTGCGCCTGGTAGACGAATGCGGCCTCGGCCGCCTCGATGCCGGACGTGCTGGTGCCGAGCACCACACCGATCCGATGCGCGCCGTAACGCTCGCGCGCCGCTTCGATCGAGGGTGCGATCTGCGCGAGGGCGGCGAGCAGCAGCCGGTTGTTGCGGCAATCGTAACGTGCGAGCGAAGCCGGCGGCGCGAGATCCAGCGGTGCGAACACGCTGCCGACAAACGCCTCGCCGATGCCGGTATGCGCATGCGCCATGCCAGGCGCGTGCGCTGCGGCCAGCGCGGGAACGATCGCATCGAGATCGCCGCCGAGCGCGTTGATCATGCCGAGCGCGTGCAAATAAACGGGTGGCGCGTTCATGCGGCCCTCCTTGATTCCGATGGCATGCCGATCGGCGCGAGCAGCACCGACACCGCAATGCCGAGCGCAAGCGTGGCGCCGAAGCTCTTCAGCGCGGGCATCGCGCTCATGCTGAGCATGCCGAACGACAGCAGCGTAGTCGCCGCCGACAGCAGCACGCCGGTCCACACCGCGCCGAGATCGGCGTCCGTGCGCAAACAGCCTTCACGCAGGAACACGGCATAGTTTGCGCCGACGCCGAGCACCAGCATTAGCGCGAGCCAGTTGAAGAGATTGAGCGGCACGTGAGCGTAGCCGAATACCGCCAGTGTGACGCCGACCGCGAGCAGCACCGGCAGCGTCACGGCGACGCCGCCGCGCACGCGGTCCCCCAATCCCCCAAGTGGACTTCCTTCGGGGCGGAGGACTTCCTTCGGGGCGCCCCCCAAGGGGACTTCCTTCGGGGCGTAACGCAGCATCAGCAACATCAGCACCAGCGCCAACGCACCGCCGAGCCACCAGCCGCTATCCACGCGATACGCGCCGAACAGCTGCGACACGCTCGCGGCCTTGTCGACAAAAGCGACACCAGGCAACGCGTGCGCCGCGGCGATCAGCGCGGGTTCGTTTTGCGGCGTCACGCCTTGCGGAATCACGACGGCCGCATAGGCTCTCGCGGCCGCATCGACTTCGCCGAGCCACAGATGCCTGTAGGGTTGCGACCACGGTGCGGCGAGCCACTTATCGACCGTCAGCAGCGGCTGCGGCTTTGCATAGGCGGCGAGCCACGCGTCGGCGACTTCGTCTTTGAAGCCCGCCTGAAGCAGCGTTGCGCGCAACGCCGCCGGATCGTTGAATACATGCTGCGCGAGTAACGCGCGGTCTTCATTCTGCTGCTTCGCGGACGGCACGAATTGAGCGACCGACCGATAGCTGCCAACCTTGTTCGCGGTGCCGTTCAAAGTATCCAGTTTCGCGCCCAGCGCTTCGGCGCGTTGCAGCACGAGTTCCGGCGTCTCGCCGCGCACGACAAAAAACTGCGCGCTGTTATCGACACCGACCGCGTCGCGCACCTTGTTTTCCTGCGCGACCAGTGACGGATCGCGCTGGATCAGCAAATGAATATCGTCATCGCTTGTGAGCCGCAACCAGCCCGGAATCGCGACGATCAGCAACAGCGCCGCCACGAACCACGCACGCTTGCCGCCAATCGTCCGATGCCACACCGTGAGCAAACGCGAGGCCCCGGCGAACAGGCGCCGCGGACCACGTTTGGGCGCACCCGGGAGCAGCGCCGGCAACAGCCACAGTACGGAGGCGAAGGCGGTCACAATGCCGACCATCGCGAAGCACGCGATCTGCTTGAGCGCGGGAAACGGCACCCAGGTCAGGATCGCGTAACCAAGCAGGCTGGTGGCGAGCGCCACGGTCAACGCCGGACGCACTGCGCGGGCGCCGCGCCGCGCATCCCAATCGCGCCCGCCGCCCAGATAGACGACGAAATACTGAATCGAATAGTCGACCGCTTCGCCGATCAGGCTCGCGCCGAACACCAGCGTCAACAGATGCAGCTTGCCGAACACCAGCATCGTCACGGCCAGCGCGCAGACGATGCCGAGCGCCGTCGAAACGAAGCCGAGCACGAGCAGACGCGGCGAGCGGAACACCCACAGCATCAGCAGCGCGATCCCGCACAGCGACGCGACACCGATCAGATGCACCTCACGCTCGGACGCGCTGCGCGCCGATTCCGCATAGAACACCGCGCCGGTTCGTGCGACCGACACGTCGGGGAACGACTGTTTCAACGCGCTCTCGCCGCGCGCGAGCGCATCGAGCACGGCGTGCTGCGTCTTCGATTCGTATGCGGAGCCCGGCAGCGTCGCGACGATCAGCACGCTGGTGGCGGCGCCGCGATGCGCAACCAGCAGGTTGTCTTCGAGTTCGAGACTCGAGGTTGCCAGCGGCAGGTCCGCGAGCCGGTGTTCGAGCCAGCCGAACGGATCGTCGGCGAGCGGCGTGGTCAGGCCGCCACGCAATGGGCTGTAGATGCGTTGAGCGAGGGCGTCGTGCAATGACGTGGCCGAACCGCCAGCCAGCGCCGCGCGGTCCGCAGGCGTCAGCAGGCCGAAGCGATACGGCATGTACAACGCGGCAATCTGCGACAGGTCGAACGGCGGCAATTCCGCCGTCACCGAGCCGAACGCGCCGCTCTTCCGCAATGACGCGCCGAGTTGTCTGGCCGCCGCTTTCGCGTGCGCGTCGTCGTGGCTGGTGACGAGAAATACCGTGCGGTCGCCGAGCGCGCTCGCCAGCGTATCGACCGCTTTTTCGGCGACCGGGTCCGCTTCAGTAGCAGGCAACAACGCGAGCAGATTGGTCTGCAACGGCGACGGCCCGGCGAAACGCCAGCCGCAGTACAGCGCCGCGACGAGCGCGAGCAGCAGCCACGCGGCGCGCATGCCCCACGCCTGTTTCGCGGACCGCCGTTGCAGCACCTGCATTACGGCGCCCCGAGCAAAGTGCGCTCGGCGGGCGTCGGCTCGGTGAGCGCCGCGCTCTTCGCGAAGTCGAGCTTCGTGACGTCGCCGTTCGCCAGCGTGATGCGCAGGCTTTGCAGATAGTCGCCGCCGTTCATCTGCAAACCTTTGATCGATTGCGCGAGTTGCGGCTGGTTCGGCGTGAGCTGCATGCGCCATTGCGCGGCGCTGCCTTCGGCTTGCACGTCGAATTGCGAGTACAGCGCCGACAGATCGCCGCCGAGCATCGCGTGCATCATCTTCGACACCTGCGCGACGCCGCGGGCGCCTTGCGCGCTGTGTGCCGTCACACGCTGGCCGTTGGCGTTGATTTCGGCGACGCCTGCATCGGTGATCACGTAAGTGGCTTTGTATGGCGTGTCGATCTGCCAGATCACGCCGCGCTCGCGAAAGAACAGCAGCGAGCCGGTGCTGACGAGCGGCTGCTTCATCGCGGCGAGCGTTTGTGTCTGCGTGAATTGCGCGCGAACGCCCTTCGCTTGCGCGAGATGCGAGGCGATCTGCGAGACGAGGGCGGGGTTGCCTGCCTCAGGCGTGGCAGCCGCCGCCAATGCGGGTATGGCCGCCGTCGCGTTTAACGTGAACAACATGGCCGCCACCATGCCGCGGAACTTCATCGTGCCCATGCGCGCTCCAGTTTGTCGAAGACGACGGGCGGCGACACGAACTGCAATTCCTGCGTCGCGGCATCGACGGCGACCTGAATCGTGTAACCCTTCGTCAGCCGCGCGCCGGATGCGCAGTCGACGATTTCATAGCCTATTTTCAGGCGGTTTTCGTGTTCGAGCAGTTGCGTGCGCACTTCGATCTGCTGACCGTAGGTGGCCGGCCGTACATACTTCAGATGCGCCTCGACGACCGGCCACAGATAGCCTGAGGCCTGCATCTCGCGATAGTCGTAGTCGAACGTGCGCAGCAGCGCGGCGCGGCCGATCTCGAAGTACTTCAGATAGTGGCCGTGCCAGCACACGTTCATCGCATCGACATCGTGAAACGGCACTTCGACTGTCGCGCTCGCCGTGAGCACTTTGCGGGATTCGGTCATGCGTTCGCGCCTCCGCGATAGTCGTCCAGCAACTCGCAAGCGGCGATGCGCGCGGTCAACGCACGCAGTTCATGTTCCAAAGCGCGGTCTTCATCGACGAACGGCGATTGCGCCGTCACGCTATCGATGAACCGTTGCAGCGGCGCGGGGATCGGCGTCGCGCTGTCGATCCTCAAGCGCAAGCGTGCGGCCTGCACCGTTGCCAGCGTGTGCGCGGCGGCGACCTGTTCGGTCAACTCCAGCACGCGCAAACAGTCGCGCGCGGCGATCGTGCCCATGCTCACTTTGTCCTGATTGTGCGCTTCGGTCGAACGCGAAAACACGCTCGCGGGCATCGTGTTCTTCAACGCTTCGGCCGTCCATGCGGACGACGAAATCTGCACCGCCTTGAAGCCGTGATTGATCGCGGCACGCGCCGGCGCGGCGCCCGACAGATTGCGCGGCAAGCCGTTGTTGAAATTCACGTCGACCAGCAGCGCGAGTTGCCGGTCCATCAGATCGGCGAGATTGGCGACTGCCGTCTTCAGCGCGTCCATCGCGAACGCGATGTGGCCGCCGTAGAAGTTGCCGCCGTGCAGCACGCGTTCGTTGTCCGGGTCGATCAGCGGGTTGTCGTTGGCGCTGTTCAGTTCGTTCTCGACATCGCGGCGCACCCACGACAAAGCATCGCGCGCGACGCCGATCACATGCGGCGCACAGCGAATCGAATACCGGTCCTGCAAGCGATGTCCCGGCGTATCGTCGCGTTTTGCCAGATCGGCGCGAATCCACGCGGCGGCTTCGGCCTGGCCCGCGTGCGGCTTCACTTCGAAGAGCATCGCGTCGAAGTGCGCGGCGCGGCCGTCGAGCGCGACGGTCGAGAGCGCCGTGAGGCGCGCCGTCAGCCGCGTCAAATGATCGGCTCGCGCGAACGCGAGACACGCGAGGCCCGTCATCACCGCCGTGCCGTTCATCAGCGCGAGGCCTTCTTTCGGCGCGAGCGTCAACGGGACGTGGCCGAGTTCGGTCCACACTTCGCGCGCGTCGCGCAAGCGACCTTCGAACACGACCTCACGCTCGCCCGCCAATGCAGCGGCCACATACGAGAGCGGCGTCAGATCGCCGCTCGCGCCGACCGATCCCTCGGACGGAATGCGCGGCAGCACGCGATGGTTGATCAGATCGGCCAGCCGTTCGAGCAACACGGTACGCACGCCGGAAAAACCATAGGCCAGCGAGTTGAGGCGCGCGGCGATCACCGCAAGCGTCTGCGAGTCGTCGAGATAGGCGCCCATGCCGCAGCCGTGATAGCGCGTCAGTTGCAGCGGCAATGCTTCGACCAGTTCCATCGGCACGTCGACCACACAAGCGTCGCCGTAACCGGTGTTGACGCCATACACGGTCGCGCCCGCCGCGAGATGCCGCCGCAGGAAATCCGCGCCGCGTTCGATGCGCGCGCGCCATGCCGGATCGGCGCTCAACGCAACCGGCGCGCGATGCCGTGCGATCGCGACGACCTCTTCGATCGTCAGCTTGCGGCCGCCGATCACCACCTGCGCCACCTGCGCCGCTTGAGCAGCCTGTGCGTTCACATTTGCGTCGTCGATCAGATCATGTTCGGCCATTCGCGCCTCGCTTGGGGCTGGCCCAGAAATCGAAAAAGTTGAACCATTGATAAGGTGCCTTGCGGCAATAGTGTTCGAGACGCGCCGCATAACGCTGCGCCCACGCCGCCAGATGCTGCGCGCGCTCGCGGCGCGGCAACTCGATGCGCTCGGCGAACGGCTCGAAATAAAGGTGATAACCGTCGCGCTCTTTCAGGCAGAAGAACAGATAGACCGGGCAACCCAGCGCGTGCGCGAGCACATACGGGCCCTGCGCGAACGGCGCGGCCGAGCCGAGAAATTGCGCTTCGGTCGTGCGGCCCGTTTCGTGCGCGGGCACGCGGTCGCCGACGATCACCAGCAACTCGCCCGCATCGACGCGCTCCTGCATCATCATCGCGGTCTGCGGCCCGAAGTCGCTGACTTCGAGCAGATGCCGCGCGAACTCGCTGTTCGCCGACGCCAGCACGCTATTGAAGCGCCGCGCGTGTTCCGTGTAGACGACCGCCGTGACCTTCGCGTGCGCGCCTTGCGCGGCGAGCGCGCGAGTCATCTCCAGATTGCCGAGATGCGCGCCGATCACGAGCGCGCCCTTGCCGCTCGCGACCAGCGCTTCGAAGGCCGACGGATCGTCGAACTGGACGTCCGCGTTGCTGACACGGCCGGACCATGCAGCCAGCTTGTCGAAGCCGGATTGCGCGAACGCCAGCATGTGGCGATACGCCGACAGCCATCCCGGACGCGGCGTGCGCTCCTGCGGCGCAGCGCGGCTGAGATGCATGAAGTAGTCGCTCGACGCTTCGCGCGCGGCGCGTCCCGTCAGCAGAAAATACGCGACGACCGGATGCAGCCAGAGTGCGGTAAAACGCCGGCCGAAGAGCTTGCAGCTGAGCGCGAGCAAGGACATGCCCAGGTGACTGCCGCGCTCGGCGATACGCCACCAGTGCTGCGCTTCCTGCTCGCCTGCAGTTGACGCGCAAACGGACCGACGCCGCGGCATCGCTTTGTGCGCGAGCAGCATCGGCAGACGCCACAGCATGCCGAACACGAGCCGCGTATGACTGCGGCTGATACGCACGTTGTCCCACAGCACGTCGAAATGCGATAAGCCGTCGGTGGCGTAGGTGACACGTGTGGGGATCGAGCGGAACGCCACGCGCCGCCAATGGAGACGCACGAGAATCTCGATGTCGAAGTCCATCCGCGTCGGCAATCGCACGCGGTCGATCAGCTCGCAGACCAGCGCGAGCGGATACAGACGGAAGCCGCACATCGAATCGCGGATCGTCAGCGAGAGCGTTTCGATCCACACCCACACATGCGTCAGATAACGGCCGTAGAGGCGCGACTTCGGCACGCTGTCGTCGTAGACCGGACGGCCCAGGATCACCGCGCCCGGTTCGGCTTGCGCGGCTGTGATGAAACGCGGCACGTCGGTGGCGTCGTGCTGGCCGTCGGCGTCGATCTGCAACGCGTGCGTGTAGCCCGCTTTGCGCGCCGCCCGCAGACCCGCCATCACCGCCGCGCCTTTGCCGCCGTTGACCGGCAAGCGCAGCAGCGTGAGCTGGCCTGCGTAGTGCTCGGCGAGCGCGGCGAGCACCTGCTGGGTCGCCGCGTCGCTGCCGTCATCGACGACGACGAGCGGTAGACCGTGCACCGCCAGATTGGCGACGGTCGCGCCGATCGCCTCTTTGTGGTTGTAGATCGGAATGACGATGCACGGGACGAAGCTCATCACGCGGGCTCCCGATACACGATCACACCGGACGCGCATTCGCGTCCGTCCAGCCGATACGCGAACTGCACGCGCCGACGTGCGGCATCGTGCGCGAGCGTCAGATTCAGCAGCGCGCCCGGCGGCACCGGCGCCATGAACTTGAGCCGGTCGATCGACGCAAGCTGGCGCACGGCCGGCACATGCTCGGCGGCCAGACGCATCGCCCAGTCGACCTGCACGACGCCCGGCAAAATCGGCAGGCCGGGAAAGTGGCCGGCGAAATGCACGAGCGTCGGCGGCACGCGCAGTTCGTAATGCAGCGTGTCGGCAGAGCGCGCTTCGGCGAGCACTTCGACGCCGTCCGCACGGACGTCGAAAGCGGCCGCGATGGCGGCCACCGGCAACTTGCCGCGCGCATCGAACGGCAACGTGATGCGAAAGCGCCAATGGCGCGGCAGCACCACCGCATCGAAATACGCGGACAGATGGCGGCGCAAGGTTTGCGCGAGCAGCACGCGGCCCTCGCCGCGCAATGCCTCGCTACCCGCTTCAGTCAGCGCGATCACCGCGCCGACGCGCTCGCGCGACGCGCCTTCCAACGGCGCGATCGCCGCTTGCGCGACATACGGATGCAGCGCGAGACGCGCTTCGAGTTCCGGCAGCGACACGCGCTTGCCGTCAAGCTTGAGCACGCGATCGAGCCGGCCCTGCAGGCGGAAGCGGCCATCGGCATCGAAGGCGATCTTGTCGTCGGTACGATGCCAGCCGCGGTGGTCGAGATGGGGCGAGCGAACGTTGAGTGCACCGTCTTCGTCGCGGCGCACTTCGATGCCCGCCACCGGTTGCCATGCATCGGTCTGATCCTGGCGGCGCCACGCGATGCCGCCGGTTTCCGTGCTGCCGTAGATTTCGAGCGGCGCGGCGCCGTAGGCGGCCGCGTATTCCTGTGCGGCTTCCAGTGCGAGCGGGCCGCCGGATGAGAAGAACGCGTGCGGCGCCGGCGTCAACGCGGCGAAGCCGGGCAACGCCGGCCAGCGCGACAATTGCGCGGGCGTCGAAACGATCGCCGCCGCGCCGCATTGCGCGATTTGCGTTTGCAAATGCAGCGGCTCGATGCTGATTGCGCGGTCGAACGCGCGGCCGGCGGCGAGCGGCCACAACACGCGAAACAGCAAACCGTAGATATGGTGATGCGGCACGCTTGCGAGCATCGTCGCGTCGCCGATCAGGACGCCCCACTGCTTTTCGAGCGTATGCACTTCGGCGTCGAATTGCGCGAGCGTCTTGCGGATCGGCTTGGGGGTGCCGCTGCTGCCCGATGTGTAGAGCGTCAACGGGGCTTGCGGATCGATGGCGTGATCGGTGATTGCTTGCGCTTCGGCCGGCGCCGGCACGAACGCCGGCAGGTCCGCATCGGTCAGCACGGCGTCGTAGGCATCGGCGAGATCGGCAAGATAGCCGGGGGTCGCATTCGCCGGAATCACCGGCTCCTTGCCGCACGCGAACAACGCGAACAGCGTGCAGGCGAAATCGAACGGATCGTCGATGCACAGCGCGTAACGTTTCACGTCCTGCTCGCGCAAGCACGCTACCAGGCGCGACACGCGCGCGCGAAACGCCACGCGGTCGAGCACCGTGCCGCCATCGCGGCATACCGGCGCATTCACAGGAGCATGAGCGGCCGCCGTGCCATGCGTTGCCGACAGCAGATCGTGCAACGCGATCATGCGGCCTCCCGCCGGGCCGCCCCAAGGGAGGCAGCGGCCCCCTTGGGGGGCAGCGAACGAATGTGAGCGTGGGGGTAGTTCATCATGCCTCCGAACGCGCGGCTCGCGGCAGCACCACCAGATAACGCCAGATTACTTCGGCCACCAGCAGCAGGCCGACCAGCCCGTATGCGATCGCGCCGTTGTAGAGCGACCAGTTCGCGCGGCTCCAGTACAAAGCGGTGTAAGCGGAAAACGCGCCGTTCAGCACGAAGAACATGCACCACACCTGCGTCACGCGGCACGTATGACGGACGGCGGCCGGCGGCAGATCCGGATTGCCCAGCCGGGCGAATTTTTCGATCATCGACGGGCCGCGCACAAGCGTCGCGCCGAACGCGATCAATAGCCCGAGATTGACGAGCGACGGATAGAGGCGCAACAGCAGCTCGCTATTGGTCAGCACGATCGCCGCCGATGCGCAGCTCAGCAACAAGGCCACCGCCCAATCGATTGCGGAGAGCCGCCGCAGCGACGTCGCGACCGCGCCGCTGCCCGCCCAGCGTTGCAGCCACAAAATAGCGAACAGCATGCAGCCGACAACGCGCGGCGTGTCCCAACGCCACGCGCACAGAATCAGCGCGGGATACGCGAGCTTCAGCACGACCTGAACGACAGTCTTGGTCCAGCTGCGCTCAGTGCCGGGCGTGGCCTCTCCGGGCGGACTGACCGCCGCTTGCATGCGCGAGCGCACGGATGGCATCAGCCCTGCGCCGCCAGCAGCGATTCGACCGCGCCGATCACATCGCCGACCGTGCGCACCGACTTGAACTCTTCCGGCTTGATGCGGCGGCCGGTCATTTCCTGCAATTTGATCGCGAGGTCGACGGCGTCGATGCTGTCGAGATCGAGGTCTTCGAACAGGTTCGCCTCGGGCGTCACGCGTTCCGGCTCGATCGCGAAGTTCTCTTTGAAGATGGCGCGGATGCGCTCAAGAATATCTGCCTCGGACACGATTTATTCCCCCTTCTTTGTGGTTTCGTTCACAGCGTGCGCCGCTTCGCGCTGGCTGGCGACCAGCGCGGCCAGTGTGCTGATCGAACGGAAGTGTTCGCGCGTGCGTTCGTCGTTCGCTGCGATGGTCAGTTGGTATTGTTTGCGCAGCACGATGCCGATTTCGAGCGCGTCGATCGAATCGAGCCCGATGCCGTCCGTATCGAACAACGGGGCATCGTCGTCGATATCGGCGGGACTCAGGTCTTCCAGATCGAGCGCTTCGATCAGAAGCTGTTTAATTTCCAGTTTTAAAGAATCCATAATCGACCAGGTGCTGAGTAATGTGTGCTTCGATAGCGCTTGTCACGCTGCGCGCCGCGAGAGACGGTGAAGTGTCGTGTGCCGCAAGCTGCTCGACGCCAAGCGGCTCGAGCACGTTCACGCGCATCCGGAAAGCACGCGCCGGCACGTCGTACCAGCGCATCTGCTTGGTGAACGCCGGCGGATCGCAATCCATCAGCACCGGCACGATCGGCGCGCCGGCTTTCAGCGCCATGTGCGCGAAACCGCGCGAAAACGCGTGCAGCCGGTTCGGCGCGGGGCTGCGCGTGCCCTCGGGAAAAATGATCATCGTATAGCCTGCCGCAAGCTGCCGCGCGCCGGCGTCGACGAGTTCCGATGGATCGGCATTGCTCACATATTCAGCCGAGCGCACGATCCCCCAGAAACACGGGTTGCTCCAATGCGCGTTTTTCACCACGCAACAGGCGCGCGGCGTCAACGATAGCAGCACCATCACGTCGAGATAGGTCGGGTGATTGGCGACGACAATCGCCGGACCGCCCGCGCGCAACACCTGTGCGCCCGACACCTCGAGCTCCATCACGCCGATGCGCTGCAACACCGCGACCAGCACGCGGAAAAACCCATGGATCACGCTCGTCACCCCACGCTGACGCGACGCCCGATGCGGCCACAGCCACGCAAACGGAAACACCAGCACCGAGAACAGCACGCCGCAGATGCCGAATATCACGAAGGCCATGCCCGTCGCGCAGAACCGCCAGCCGTAATCAAGCCGCGCTGTCATGCCAGCTCCAATGCCACGTGGCGCCGATGCCTTGCCAGGCTGCGGACTCGCGGGTGTCGAGACAGTGTTGCAGCGCCTGGCTCTGGGTCGCAAACCGCTCGTCTGCGTCTGCCCGGCTTGCCGGGTCCGCCAGACTGGCCGGCTCAGACGCAACCGCCGCGCCCGCGCCGGACAGCGTGCAGACGAGCTGGCCGGCTGCCGTGTCCTTGTTCAGCAGGATCGCGATCGCGCCGCCCTGCACTTCGTCTTCAATGGTGCCGTACGCGGGATCGGCCGGTTCGTCGGCGTACACCAGCAGCACCGGCGACCCAGGCTGCGCCGCATATTGCGCGTACGCCTCGAGCAGCGCGTAGCCGAGCGTTTCGGCGCCGGCGGAGATCGCGCTGGCGGCCGAGCGGTCGCCGCGCGCAATGCCGAACACACCGGTCATTGCGTTCAGCACGGACAGGCTGAACGCGGTCGGCGACACCGGCTCCCCCGCGCTGATCGCGCGCAGGATGTCGGTGGTACGCCGCAATTCGCCGTGGCGCGAGGCAAACACGACCCGCACGTCATCCTGCGCCACGCAATCATGCGCCACCTTCAGGGCGATTCTGGACAAAGTGCTCAGGCGACGCCGCACGATCGGCTCGATAAAGCCAATATCGGGTGCGGCAGATGCGGCAGCAGGCCAGCTAGACCAGCGAGCGACCGGAATGGTCCAGTGCAGATCGGGCATATCGGTGTTCGCGCGTAGAAGCGAGGAAAGGCTGAGTGCGCCTGACGGGATACACGCCGTCACAGCATGTGCGCGCCGCGCGGACCGGCAATCTCCAAACAAGGGGTCAATCCAATCTTCTTATGAGGTTCAACGATATAACGGCACACGGCCCCATTTATTGAGCCGCCATAGCCGATTCGGGGTTGGATTGTTCGAGGCTCCCTGTGGTCGCCGGGAATCATACTGAATATTGTGAATTAAATCAGCCACAAAAGACGTATCCATCTGTATCCGTATCGCCGAGGCGACGGACGGTTTTGCGTCGGCCATCCGATACTCCGGCGGCATTTCTGCGCGCCGCGATTGCGCTGGAAAGCCGTTCGCCCCGGGCTGTTCAGTCTCGCACCCGGCAAATGCGGCCACCCATGCTTTCATTTGCCATTCAACACACCTGTTGCAGTTCGGCACACTTCGGCACACTTCGGCTCAGTTCGGTGCGCAGTTCGGTGATTTCGCTCGCCGCCCTGCTTATGCGCCACAGCTAATGCGACTGACGCAGCCGGCTGTTGCGCCGTTTTATGAGTGGCGGCGGTGGCGGATTCAGGCGTCGCGCGAGTTCTGTCCTGTTATACTCCGTCCCTCATTGGGGAGTAGCCGCCCCGCGACACGTCCGCGCCGCTGTGATCTGGGTGCGTCGAGCGTGTGATTCGCGGGGGCGCCTGTCAACAGACTTGGCCTGCAAGGCCATGGCAGACGCAGCCTCTGGCCTGGCGAGACCGATGATCCACACGCGCCGCAAGAGGGCCCGGCGTGTCGTGGGTCGTCGCTCGTTCATATCTCGGCCCGGGGAAAATCAAAACGTGGACCACGCTTTTCTTATTTCGACCGGAGCGGTCACGCTCGCCGAAATCGGCGACAAGACGCAATTGCTCTCGCTCGTTCTTGCCGCCCGTTATCGCAAACCGCTGCCGATCATTCTCGGCGTGCTGGTCGCCACCCTCGTCAATCATGCCTGCGCCGGCGCGCTCGGCGCGTGGCTCGGCTCGCTGCTCACCCCGACCATCATGCGCTGGGCGCTGGCCGCGTCGTTCATCGGCATGGGCTTGTGGATTCTGGTACCCGACAAACTCGCCGACGAAGAAGCCAACACCAACCGCACGCATTTCGGCGTATTCGGCGCAACCGTGGTGACTTTTTTTCTCGCGGAAATGGGCGACAAGACGCAGATCGCGACCGTCGCCCTCGCGGCGCGCTTTCACGATTTCTTCGGCGTGGTGGCGGGCACGACGCTCGGCATGATGATCGCCAACGTGCCGGCGATCGTGCTCGGCGACCGCTTCGCCCACAAGCTGCCGACCAATGTCGTGCACGGCATCGCCGCCGTGATGTTCGTGGTGCTGGGGGCGATGGCGTTGTTCGGCGTCGGCGTCTAGGCGCGGCGGCCAGGAACTCCCGGCCTGGGCGCGCAAGCTCCAGAACAGAACCGCCCGGCAGGAATCGCCTGCCGGGCCGTTTTTTGTTGCGCCGCAGCGTATGCGGTTCGACGCAGCGTTTGCGCTTTATTGCACGGCCTTCGCGGCTGATGCCGGCGCCGCGGGCGCGGTGCCCGTTACGGCAACCTCGTTCGACGACCCGCCGTTGTTGTCGAGCGGAATCTTCACCGTGTGCACGACGCTGTTGCCGAGCGGGAAGTCGGCCAGCGCGCTACGCGCCAGATAAGGCATGGCTCGCACCAACGACGATTCGCCGCCGGAATTGCGCGCCGTCACGTTGTAGACCTCCTTGCCGGTTGCACGCTCGGTGATCCGTACGCCGAGCAGGTGCGTGTAGATCGGGTAGCTCTGATTCACGTACCCGGCCGGGTAAGGTCCCCATGGGCCCCACGGATCGAACGGCCGGCCCCAATAGGGCGCCGGCCACGGGTTGTAATAGACCGGTTCGGCGACCGTCACGATGTCCGAGCGAATGCCATACGACAGCCCGACCAGATAACGCGCCTGCGATGCGTCGACCTGACGGAACGCATGCGGCGCGAGTTCGTTGGCGACGATGCGTTCGTAAGTGGAGAGTTCGAGGTTGTTCTTTTGATCCGCCGCGCGGGTGAACGCATAGGTCCGGGTGGCGTCGCTGCCGTTCCAGTCGGAGAACGCTGTGACCTGGGTGGTCACGTAGGTCGTGCAGCCGGACAGCAGCACCGTCAGCGCCGCTAGCAGCAGCGTAGCGCGGCGGGTCCATCGATCGATTTTCATGGTCTACCTCGTGTTGCCTGTTATCGCCAGTCCTGGCCGGGTTCGTTCGTGTGCACGCTTTCGCGCGCCAAGGCGCCCCGCTGAGGCGCGTGCCGCCAAGGCGCGCCCCGCTAGGCGCGCCCCACGAAAGCGCGACCGATAATACGCTGACCTGGCGATTCGGTAAAAAGTTCGCCCCGCACGATCCGCCGAGGCTTTGTACAATGGCCCGACAAGCCCGGCTCGCGTGCCCTTCCCGCGCGTGACGGCTCGAGTCCCATCACTACAGAACGCCATGGCCGATACCGCAACGCCCAATGTGATCCGCCGCGCCGATTACGCGCCGCCCGCCTTCCTGATCGACACCGTCGCACTGGAGTTCGATCTGGTCCCCGAACGCACCGTCGTCAAAAATACGATGCGCGTGCGCCGCAATCCGGACGCCGCCCGCGCCGCGCATCTCGAACTGATGGGCGAGCAACTCGAGTTCGTCAGCGCCGCCATCGACGGCTTGCCCTTTATCAATGCGCATGCGCACGAGCACGGCCTGATCCTCGACAACGTGCCGGACGCTTTCGAGCTGACGCTCACCAGCATTTGCAATCCGGCGGAAAACACCACGCTGTCGGGCCTCTATGTGTCGGGCGGCAACTTCTTCACGCAGTGCGAGGCCGAGGGCTTTCGCCGCATCACCTACTTCCTCGACCGCCCGGACGTGATGGCGACCTTCACGGTCACGCTGCGCGCCGACAAGGCCGACTATCCAGTGCTGCTGTCGAACGGCAATCTGCTTGAAGAAGGCGATCTGCCGGACGGCCGCCATTTCGCACGCTGGGAAGATCCGTTCAGAAAGCCGAGCTATCTGTTCGCGCTGGTCGCGGGCAAGCTGGTCGCGCTCGAAGAGCGCGTGAAGACCGGCTCGGGCAAGGAAAAGCTGCTGCAGGTATGGGTCGAACCGCACGATCTCGACAAGACCCGTCACGCAATGGATTCGCTGATCCACTCGATCCACTGGGACGAAGAGCGCTTCGGGCTCGAACTCGATCTGGACCGTTTCATGATCGTCGCCGTGAGCGACTTCAACATGGGTGCGATGGAGAACAAGGGGCTCAACATCTTCAACACGAAGTACGTGCTGGCGAACCCCGAAACGGCAACGGACACCGACTTCGCGAACATCGAGGCGGTGGTCGGCCACGAGTACTTCCACAACTGGACCGGTAACCGCGTCACGTGCCGCGACTGGTTCCAGCTGAGCCTGAAAGAAGGCCTGACGGTGTTCCGCGATCAGGAATTCTCGGCCGACATGGCAGGCGGCCAGAGCAACGGCAGCGACGAAGCCGCGCGCGCCACCAAACGCATCGAAGACGTGCGCGTGCTGCGCCAGATGCAGTTCGCCGAAGACGCCGGTCCGATGGCGCATCCGGTGCGTCCGGAAAGCTACGTCGAGATCAACAACTTCTACACGATGACCGTCTACGAGAAAGGCTCGGAAGTCGTGCGGATGTATCAGACGTTGTTCGGCCGCGAGGGTTTTCGCCAAGGCATGGACCTGTACTTCAAGCGCCACGACGGTCAGGCGGTGACCTGCGACGATTTCCGTCACGCGCTGGCCGACGCGAATGGCCGCGACCTCGCGCAATTCGAGGGCTGGTATAGCCAGGCCGGCACGCCGCGCGTGTCCGTGCGCACGAAGTACGACGCCGCTCAGCAACGCTACAGCGTGACACTGACGCAAGGTTATGGCGAAACCGCTGCGGCCGTGCGCGAAACACAAAAAGGACCGCTGCTGATCCCGTTCGCGATCGGTTTGATCGGTAAGGACGGCAAGGATCTGCCGCTGCAACTGGAAGGTGAAGCCAACGCGTCGGCCTCCACCACGCGCGTGCTCGAATTCACGCAGACCGAACAGACCTTCACGTTCGTCAACGTTGCGCAAGAACCGCTGCCCTCGCTGCTGCGCAATTTCTCGGCGCCGGTGATCGTCGAATACGACTATTCGGCGGAACAGCTTGCGTTCCTGCTTGCGCACGACAGCGATCCGTTCAACCGCTGGGAAGCCGGCCAACGGCTGGCCACGCGTGAGTTGCTGGCGCTGGCCGGGCGCGCGGCGACCGGTGCGCCGCTGCAACTCGACGATTCGGTGGTTGCCGCATTCGCCCGTGTACTGACCGACGAAACGCTCTCGCCGGCGTTTCGCGAACTGGCGTTGATGCTGCCGTCGGAAGCGTATCTGGCCGAGCAGATGGCCGAATCGAATCCGGCCGCGGTTCACGCGGCACGCCAGTTCGTGCGCAAACGTCTCGCGAACGCGCTGAAGAAGGACTGGCTCACGGTGTATGAGCAGCATCGCACGCCGGGTGGGTACGAAGCGACGCCTGAGGCCTCCGGTCACCGCACGTTGAAAAATCTCGCGCTGGCGTATCTCGTGGAACTGGACGACCCGGCTGAAGCTGTGCATCTCGCGTCCGCGCAGTACGACGCGGCCAACAACATGACCGACCGCTCGGCGGCGCTCGCGGCACTGCTCAATGCGTCGGCGGCCAACGGCGGCAGCGCAGAGGCGCAGCAGGCACTGGACGACTTCTACCAACGCTTCGAAAAGGAGCCGCTCGTCATCGACAAGTGGTTCGCTTTGCAGGCGACGCAACGCGGCAGCGCGCAGCGTCCGGTGATCGACATCGTGCGCAAGCTGATGACGCATCCGGCGTTCAACCTGAAGAACCCGAATCGCGCGCGCTCGCTGATTTTCAGCTTCTGCGCGGCAAATCCGGCGCAGTTCCATGCCGAAGACGGTTCGGGCTACGCGTTCTGGGCGGACCAGGTCATCGCGCTCGACGCCCTCAATCCGCAAGTAGCCGCGCGCCTCGCCCGCTCGCTGGAATTGTGGCGCCGCTTCACGCCGACGCTACGCGACGGCATGCGCGCGGCGCTGGAGAAAGTCGCTTCGCAGGTGAAGTCGCGCGACGTGCGGGAGATCGTGGAGAAGGCATTGGCATGACGATCGTCTGACAGCGCTTCTGGCATCGGAAAGCCGGCACATGTTGCCGGCTTTTTTTTCGTCCTGACTTCGTGTCCGCCGTGCGGTTCGCGTTAGCCATCTGGACAGCGATCGAGCCGCTGCCCAAGGCGGACCGCCCCAAAATGCCCAGGATCTCGGCCGAACACGCCCGTGCGGCGGCGCTCGCAGCCAGTCTGAGCGGCACTGCCACGACCATCAAGACGCGCCGCAAGGCCCGACTGCCGCCCGGCAATGCAAAGCCGAACCACGCAGCCGCACGCCCATTCATCTCAAAAGCACGGAGTCGACACAACGAACGGTTAAAATCGAGACATTCCTCAAGCCTCCCGGAGTACAGCAATGGCTTTGCAACGTCGTACCACTCTCACGAAGTACCTGATCGAGCAGCAGCGCGAGACCAACAACCTGCCCGCCGATCTGCGCCTTTTGATCGAAGTCGTTGCGCGCGCGTGCAAGGCGATCAGCTACCACGTCAGCAAGGGCGCGCTGGGCGATGCGCTCGGCACGGCGGGCAGCGAGAATGTCCAGGGCGAAGTGCAGAAGAAGCTCGACATCCTGTCGAACGAAATCCTGCTCGAAGCGAACGAATGGGGCGGCAACCTGGCCGGCATGGCGTCGGAGGAGATGGAACAGTTCTTCCCGATTCCGGCCAACTACCCGAAGGGCGAATACCTGCTGGTGTTCGATCCGCTCGACGGCTCGTCGAACATCGACGTCAACGTGTCGATCGGCACGATCTTCTCGGTGCTGCGCTGCCCCGACGGCCAGCAACCCACCGAACAGTCGTTCCTGCAACCTGGCACGCAGCAGGTGGCGGCCGGCTATGCGGTGTATGGCCCGCAAACCGTGCTGGTGCTGACCACCGGCAACGGCGTGAACTGCTTCACGCTCGACCGCGAGCTCGGCTCGTGGGTGCTTACGCAAAGCGACTTACGTATTCCGGTAGAAACGCGTGAATATGCGATCAACGCGTCGAACGCGCGCCACTGGTACGAACCGGTCCAGCAGTACATCGGCGAACTGAATGCCGGCAAGGAAGGCCCGCGCCAGAGCGACTTCAACATGCGTTGGGTCGCGTCGATGGTGGCGGACGTGCACCGTATCCTGAATCGTGGCGGCGTCTTCATGTATCCGGCCGACAAGCGCACGCCGGACAAGCCGGGCAAGCTGCGCCTGATGTACGAAGCAAACCCGATGGCGTTCATCGTCGAACAGGCGGGCGGCGCAGCGACTAATGGCGAGAAGCGCATTCTGGACATTATCCCGAAAAGCCTGCACGAACGTGTGGCCGTGTTCCTCGGCTCGAAGAACGAAGTCGACCGCGTCACGCGCTATCACCTCGAAGCAAAAAAGTAAGTATAGGGGCTTGCCAAGCTCATAAAGAAGTCCCTATAATCTCGTTTCTCCTGATGCCGGAATAGCTCAGACGGTAGAGCAGCGCATTCGTAATGCGAAGGTCGGGGGTTCGATTCCTCTTTCCGGCACCAACAGATTCAAGCACTTAGCCCAGTCATTGCGACTGGGCTTTTTGCTTTCTGGAACCCGTGTAGGCGCCATGTAGGCATTTTGGGTCAACGTCGGCACACGCTAGTCGCTGTCCGAACGTCCGGCACGTCACGAAGACTGCCGGCCCGTCATGTTTGCGACAGGGCATCCAATACTAGGAGTGATGCTGCAAAATTGGCGGAAAGACTGCTGCCTCACCTTAGTCGCCTCCGCCGCTGCAGAGCTCCGCGGGTGTTTATTTGCCGCGTGCTTGCGCCGCGATTCCGGAGTCTCTGCACTAGGGTGGTCAATATCGGCGGCCAACGCTACCTGCGCGTTATGGTCACCTGTCTTTCCGGACACCACACAGAGCGGTTTTTCGGGAATCGTCACCGACGTTTGTGGAAAATCGAGGCGTGGAACCGCTGAAAACCTTACGGCAATTGGCGCGCCCACCAGCAACCCCTGCCTTCGGAGTTTTACCGGCGCATCAAGTCCCTATATAAATCAATGCCTTACGCAACTCGCAAGCTGCAAAACCAAGGCCAACCAAGGGCAATCAGGGCCGTTCAAGCCCGCCCAAACTGTACTTTCACTGTACTACCACGCGAAGTCCGACCTCGGTGACACTGTCACCTTGTGCGAGAATTGCCAGCGGGCATGGCGATCGCCGACGTTCAAAGTTTCGGGGGGCAGAATAGTGATGAACACCATTGCGACTGCATTCGCAAAGTTGGCCGGTGTTTTAAAAGCGGCCCGCCAACAATTAGATGAAACCAAAGGCACCGAGAAAGCACCCCGCGCCCAGCAAACATTCTTGCCGTCATACGTGCGGGAATACTTCGAGTCCGCGCATCGACAGGTCGAAATACTGCGAGAGCAATTGCCGCTCCTTTACGGCGATTTCCCGCCGGTCTATTCGGAACCTGCGGTGCCGATGCAAGATGGAAGAAGCCATTACAGTCGCGCTCAACTGTCGGGACTAGCCCGCTCGATCGATCAAATGATTGAGATTCGGGCTCATAGCGAGCTTTCTTCGCCGGTGAACGACGCCCCCAAGGACCATCGAGTTTTTATTTCCCACGGCAGAGCTAGCGATTGGCGCGAAGTTCAGGCCTTCATCGAGAAGGATCTACAGCACGGCACAATCGAGCTGGCGCAGGAGCCGAATCTTGGCCTCACCATCTTTCAAAAGCTGGTGGAGCACACCGCGAGCTGCGATTTCGCGGTAATCGTCATGACCGGCGACGATCAAGACGCGGAAGGAAATATCCGCGCCAGGGAAAATGTCATGCATGAAATTGGATACTTCCAAGGACGTTACGGCGCCGCCAACGTGTGTTTACTCCATGAAGAAGGTGTAAACATTCCCTCCAATTTATACGGTCTTGTATATATCCCCTTCCCGAAGGGCATGGTCTCCGCATCCTTCGGTGTGCTCATGCGCGAAATGCAGGCCGCATATAGGTGATGACGCGCAGACGGCCAGAATTTGGTGCGTAGTCGAAGCTCACAGGAGGGGGCCGAAATGAACCTCAACTCAATTGCCTTTCCCGCAATTCTTGCCGCACTCGCTTCTGGTGTCTTCGCACTCGTAGGGGTGATCGTTACATCCAGCCTCGCGCAACGGCGCGAACACGAAGCTGACTGGCGGCAGACCAAGATCGAGCACTATCAAGAGTACGTGACGGCATTGTCCAACATCGTTTCAGGCCGCTCGACCCCCCGCGGCGCAAGAACGCTACGCCGACGCAGTGAACGCATTGGCGCTCGTCGCGTCGCCAGCTGTACTGGATGCCGTTAACGCGTTCCAACGCGAAATTTCCTATCGCAACACTGAACGAAGTGACGCGCGGCACGACGCGCTACTGAGCGCCGTGATGCACACGATGCGTGCAGACGTGCAACCGAGCCGCATCAAGAACCCGCGTCGCGAATTCCGCTTCCTCGCCCCGCCGCCGGTATCCTCCGCGCCGGACCCAGAACACGCATAGCCCAGTCAATCTGGGTCATTCGCGCATCAAAATGCACCATTTTCCATAGACCAAAACACCCGCGGGCGCGCGCCACACGGCCCGCGACGCCATTCAACCAACTGCATCAAAACCACCCACTTAAGCGAAGCCCGCAGGCGCGGAGGGGACTGCGACAGAGCGATGCTCAGATGCGAAACACCTCGCATCGCACGCGGGAAATTTCGAAATGGCCAACGCCCACAGAGTTGCGTGGACGACGAACTTGAATGGCCGCCCAGAAGTCAGCCTCATATTCAACGGATTTCGTATTCAAACTAACGACATCAAATACGTCTTGGGAAGCTGTTACCGTTAGACAGTGCGGTAGGAGGTGATAATCTCTAGTCGGAACGAAGCGGCGGAGCCTGCAGCCTCTTCCACCGGGGTTTAGGCGACACGCTGCAAGAGTGGCAACGCGCCGTCTATTGGGCCACTAATAATACGAGAACGCCGTGACGCCAAACTGGGACCTAATTTCCAAGCTCGTTTTCCCTGTTATAACTGCCTTGGTGGTCGCCATCATCACGCGCCGCATCGAGCATCGGCCTAGGCTAGTTACTTACTACTCACACACCACCGGCTTTGGTTTCCCCGCGCAAGGTTCACAATCTGCTGACGCTCGCGGCGTTGCTGCCACCGCGCCAGCCCCGTTGCCGGGCGGCGGTGTTGCGGCGCCTGCAGTTGTCGGTAACGGCGCGGCTCCAGGGGCTGCCGGTGCGGTTCACGTGCACGCGGTAGTCATTCGCAACATGGGAAAGGAGACTGCTTTCAACGTCCGCGTTGGTCACAGCGCGCGAGTGGCTTCATACGTTATTGACCCACGCGTTAAGCATGACGTCGATTTTTCTCGTCAAGACGGCTGGGAGATTTTGATTCCGGCGTTGGTGCCGAGCGAGCAGATAACAATCTCGTACCTGTATTTCCCCCCAGTCTTCTGGAATACCGTTAACACTTACGTCAAATCCGACGAGGGATTAGCCAAGGTCTTGAACGTTCTGCCAACGCCTAGACCGCCGAGATGGGCGGTTGCGGTCGCCTTTACCTTCTTCTATATCGGCATCGCGGCAACGGTCTATTGGGGAATCGCTTGGGCGCAGTGGTTTTACAAGCTCTCTCAGATACCGCTACTACCGCGGTAAACATTTCTGCGTGCATATCCTTACCGATCTGCACCATTCCGCAACCGGAGAGAGTCGCGAATGCAGGCCAACTACCCTTCCCCAGCACAGCTCTGGATGATGGCCCCTCACCAATTCAACGAATGGCGGGCGACCAATGACATCCCAGCGCTCTTCGCCTTTTTGACCACCCTCCTTCCAGGCTTCAGTGACTGGATTAAAACGTTACCATTCGATCATCGCGTAATGACGCGGATAGTCCCGACAGGTTCCCTGTTCAAGGGAGAGAAAGTTAAGGTGGCTATAGAGCGCGCTGGAGACGCGCCTGAGGAACGAGTCTACGAATGCCACGAACAAGTAACCAAAGATCTCCTAGCAAATTGGAAGACCAGAAACAGCACGGCAAAGGTACTGGGAAGCTTCGAGCCCTATTTCCAGTGGGCCAAGAGGACTTTAGGACGCGATCGTTTCTTTACATTTGATAAGGCAAATAATTCGCGGGCCGACACATTCATGTACGGTTCATGGACCGGAGTGAGCCCCAATGACGGTGTAACCAGCGCAACTCTTTTTCGCGAGCCTCACGGCCTTCGCGTCCTAAAGCTAGGACAGGTAACGTTGCCACGAGGAGTAACGATCGCTCCTAGAAACCTTGATTTTGTCGATCTTGATTACCTCACAATTCTGGGCGACTTCCATGGGTCTTACCAGCTGACGATCAGCTTCAGCTCCTGCAGAGATATCACGATAAAAAATGCCAATATCGCATTCTTCACATTTCATCAATGCTCGATGAATAAATTTTCATGCGAAAAATCCAGAATTCAAGATTTTTATTTCAAAAATACCGATGTACATGAATTTCGATTATCTGAAACGTTCGTATATAGACTCGGATTTAAGGATTCGGCGATTACGCCTTTCATCGAAGGCTGCGAACTACGTGAAGTTGACTTCCAGCCTCCATCGCACGTACCAGCAAATCAAATAGCAACTACATTTCGACTTCTAAGAAGTGCTTTTCAACGTAGCGGCATGCGTCGCGAGGCAGCGACTTATTACTATAAAGAAAGAGTATTTGAGCGAAAATCCGAGTTTCGGCCTTATCTCAATTCTTCGAACAACGGAATGTTTCCCCCAATGCCATATGGAGGAAGTTTGCTTACCGTTTTCCGCACCTGGTATCGCGGTCGGATCTCAGACAATGAGATACTTCCTGCGGTACGTCAAACCATTTTGTCTCGGCTAAAACTTTGGATTCATCCGAAATTTATTTCAAGACTTGTTTATTTTAAAATTCGTTGGCTTGCATCCCTCCTCGAGTGCCTGGTTTGGGGGTATGGCGAACGCCCCTCCAGGATATTTGCGTGTGCGATATTATTGATCGGCCTGTATACGGGGATTTACCACAACACTAACTGGCAGAGCAAAGCACCACCCGATTGGATCGATAGCATATATTTTTCACTTGTAACGTTTTCGACGCTTGGTTACGGCGACATTTTGCCAACAACGACGCACCTGAAACTACTTTGTGGATCGGAGGCTATCTTGGGTGCATTCACAATGGGACTGGTCGTCGCCGGATTCTCCAATCGGAGCAAGTACTGACAGGCCACAAAGACTTTCACCAATCTGCCTGGGGCGCATTTCGCGCCTTTCGGTCACACCAACCGAAATAATAATGAAAACACTTAATCTTCCAAGATCAACAAATGATCGGCAGCAGGCCGATATCGTTGAATGTGATCGCAGCGTGGCCGTGGTCGGCGCAAATGGCGCAGGCAAAACACGTCTCGGAACGTGGATCGAACTTTCCGGACCGCAGGCTCGCGTTGTACACCGAGTCTCTGCACAAAAGTCTCTGGCCTTCCCCGCGAACATACGCCCGACCGACCTAGTTAGCGCCAAGAGGTCCTTTCTTTACGGCATAACAAATATAGACATTCAGCAAACCGAGCTCGATGTTAACGGTCCCGCATATAGGCGAGGAAATCGTTGGAGGTCAGCGCCGGAAACCGGATTGCTCGACGACTACGAAGCCCTAACGGTGCTGCTCTTTTCCGAGAACTGGGAAGAAAGCATCCGGTACGTTCAGCAGGTGAAAGAGAATGGCGCGCTCCCTCCTCCTAATACTAAGCTCGACCTCGTACAAAGGATCTGGCAATCAGTCCTACCGCACCGAGCATTGATCCTGAGGGCTGGTGCAGTTGGCGTGATGCCCGTGGGTGGCGGAGGCGAATATGGCGCCCCCCTGATGAGCGACGGAGAGCGAGTGGTTTTCTACCTGATCGGCGAATGCGTTTGCGCAGCGGAAAACGCCGTAGTCGTCATAGACGAGCCGGAAATACACCTACACAGAGCGATCCAAAGCAGGCTATGGGATGCTATAGAACTCGCTCGACCCGACTGTACGTTCGTTTATCTTACTCACGATCTTACGTTCGCATCTGAACGCACCGGATGCGCGAAAGTTTGTCTCAGGTCTTTCGACGGAACGAACTTCGATTGGTACGCCATCCCGGTAACCGACGGCATGCCGGAGGATATGCTGCTTGAGGTATTGGGAAGTCGAAAGCCAGTCCTGTTCGTCGAGGGCGAGCAAGGTTCGTACGATTTGGAGATATATCAAACGGCCTTCCCTGACCATACAGTTAAGCCGCTTGGCAGTTGCGAAAAGGTGATTGAAGCGGTCAAGACATTTTCTTCACTCGAACAATTTCATCATCTTGCGTGCAATGGCATTGTGGACCGTGATTATCGCTCCCGCGAAGAGCTAGATGCATATGCTCGGCGCGGAGTGTTTGCGCCTGATGTAGCGGAGGTTGAGAATCTATTTCTTTCCGAGGGAGTGCTCTTGGCGGTGGCCGAGTGGCAGAGACTCGACACCCCCGGGAAACGGTTACGCAGGTCAAGGATTGGGTGATACAAGAAATGTCCCGATTCAAAGAAAAATTCGCCATCGAGAAAACGCGCTATCGCGTCGACATGGCATTGAACAGCTTTGGAGGCGCAGGCAATACGATTGACGCTTATCTGGCCGAGCTCCAAGCGTTCACCGAAGCAATTGACGCGAGGGCCATATACGACGAAGCGCTAGCGGAAGCTGAGCGGGCGATCGCGTCTGCTGACTACGGCTGGGTGCTTCGGAACTTCAATCATAAGAGCCTCGTGAACCAAGTTGGCCGTTTCTATGATTTAAAGCCATCGACGTTCGCAGAGAAGGTGAAGACTCTTGCAGCAACGAACGCCTTTGGTGTGTTAGATATCATGCGCGCCCATCTGCCTCCCTTCTAACACAGTGAGAAAATTTACCATCGATTTCTCGACGCATTCTGCTGGACGAACCTCGCTAACTTAGCTGGCCATAGGCGTCTTGATCGAATATGGGTTGAAGCGCACGACCTCGTCGCCGATCCAGTCATTGAGCTGCGCGAATCGCCGCTCCAACGGTTCGATTTCGTTACGCCCAAATACCTCGGCGGCAGTGTCAGCCGCGCCAAACCCGCCGGTATTGCTCGGCACGATCCCCATGAGCTGCGGAGGGATACGATGCGCGGCGAGCAAGTCGTCGCGCGTCACATTCTTGATATTGAAAAACTCGTCTTTCGCCGTGACCTCGGAAACGGGAATGAGCAGGATGCCGTCCACGTCGAGGCGCATAAGCGATGCCGTGTCGTACTACTGCTTCGGGCCGGGGAACTTTGAATTCTTCACTCGAGCTAGCCTTGGGCTTTTTGCCCGCACTACCTTACAGGCTTTCTTAGCGGTCCGGTTTGTCACAAAACTGAACATCACGTCCCCACGGCAGGTCGCCGCGGTGCGCCCATAGGCCAGGTCAGGACACGCCGGTCTGCAGTTCCCACGTGATACGCCGTCAACACCATATGAGCCACCATATTCGGGCCGTCAGCCGGGCGGAACCCGACCTGCGCACATTAGGGTGCGTAGTAGTTCAATTCATCGATCCGCGCACGGATCGCGTCCACATTGAGTGCCTCGATATCGGCGCTCGCCATCGATCCCCGGTCGGCTCGCCATGGACCGTTATCGGCTTGACGCTGCGCTTCGCGATAGGCCAGCCACTGACGCTGGGCGTTGCGGATCAGCATGCGCGATTGCGGATCGGCGTTGCGCATGATCCGTTGATACACGTCGTTCATGCGTTTGTCGTACGCAAGGTAGGCCTGGTGCGAACAGTCGGTCATGCCCGCCGTAGTCTGCCCCGCCGGCGTGCCGAGACATGTCTCGACCTGAGCCTCGATCGGATCGACTTTCTTTTGCGCCGACGCGACGGGCACAGCAAGGACCATCAGGATCAAAAATCCAGCCGTTCGTGTCATCATCCGCCCTCATCCGTTGATAGCTGTAAATGTGCAATTACGCATGTTGCCAGTGGCGAGGCATACGGTGTCGTTCGAATTTCGTAGGATCTTCCGTATGGTGGGCTCCCCAATGTGCACATCCGGCGATATGCGTGCTTCGGCGCGAGCGATGGGCCGCGCGCATTTTGGCTGTCAAAGAAACAGGCGATCGGGGAAATGGCCGGGCACGCCGAGCAGAAAGCGCGTCAGGTCGTAGGCGAGGTTAACCAGATCATCCTGCAGATCCGCCTCATCGGCGTCGTCCTCATGCGCGTGGATCGCCTCGTAGGCGAAGCGGACCGCCCACGCGAACACGTCGGCCACCATCGCCTCGCGGTTCGCCTCCGGTTCCTGACAGATGTGATCAAGCTGCCTGTACATCCAGTCGACCATGCCGCCGTCGTTCCATTGCACGACCGGCTCGTAAGCCGGATCCCTGCCGAGGAAGATCGACGCCATCGCGAGACACGCGCGCTGGTCGGCCATCGCGGCTGCGCCCCTGTCCTCGCGTCCCGCGCCCACTTCGGCGACACGGTCGACCACGCCCGCCAGAAAGCCGCGTACGAGGCCCCCGACCGCGTCCGGGTCACCGAGGTAGGGCCTCGAACTCGAGGCGCGCATCAGTATTTGGTGCCGAGGAGCCGCTCGGTCACGTCGGTGACGATGCGATCGAGCCGCCCCCGTGCATCGACCTCGTCGCCACCCTGCTCGATGTCCGCAGCCGCCTCGGCGGCCTGCGCGGCCAGCCACATGAACAGCGCCGCGCCCGGGTCGCCGTAGTGCTTCGTTTCGTCGGGCAGCAGCACCGTCAGCACCATGCCCAGGCGCCGCGGCGTATTCCACGGCTGCGCATCGAAGCGCGCATCGCGGCCGAGGAAGATATCCCCGAGCTGGCGGGCCTCCGCCTCGATCATGGCAAGCGGATCGCGCGCGCCCGCCTCACCCGCGTGCCACGCGGCCCGGGTATCCAGCACGTATTTGACGAACCCGCGCACGAGCCGCGAGACGACCGCGAGATCGCGCAGCGACGGCTTGCCGGTTGACACCAGATCGTCCAGATACAGACCGCCGTCGCCGGGTTTCGGAATACCGGTCATGGCGCGCGGAAACCTTTGCGTGGCTCGGTGCCATACGGCGGGATTTCCTGCAGGTCGGCCATCGCATGCCACACCTTGAAGTAGGCGTCGTGCAGCGGCGCATCGGCCACCGAGTCCTTGAAGTTGCCGTAGTCGATGTGGCGCAGCTGCGTGGCGATGGCGGTGGCCACCACGTCGCGGGCGATGAACGCGCGGAACTGGTAGTCGCGCCCCGGCAGCGTCACTACTTCGACGCCGACACCGAACACCGTCTCGATGTCGCCGGCGCGCCGTGCGCGCACGAGCAGGGTGGCGTCGTCCGCCGGATTGCTGACGATGGAAAGAAAAGCATTGTTCAGGCAGATCCACATGGGACACCTCTTGTTGTGTGCGCACCCATCAGGCACGCGCGGCGTGCGGCTTGATCGTCCGCAGGACGTCGGCGAGCTGCTCGCGCGCCAGTTCGGTGTCGTAGTAGGTTTGCAGGTTCATCCAGCTTTGCGCATCGGTGCCGAAGAACGCCGCGAGACGCACGGCCGTATCCGCGGTGATTGCCCGCTTGCCGAGGACAATCTCATTGATGCGCCGCGCCGGCACACCGATCGCCTTGGCGAGCGCGTACTGGCTTATGTCTAGGCGTGTGAGCCACTCGTCAGCGAGAATCCTGCCGGGCGTTACAAGCGGCACCCGCCGGATCATGGTCGTGCTCCTTTTCATTGGTTTTCAATGATTCCCGCGCCACTCGCGCTACCGATCCCGAGGCGAACACAGGCGTGTCGCCGATCGTTGACGCCAACGGGGCATTCATTGAAGTCAATAGTAACGCAACGCGTTAATAGTGCAAGTCGTTACTATCGACGCGCTGCAAGACGGGGGCGTTTGCTGCTGGACAAGCGCGCCTTAGCGCGCCATCTCTGGCGTTACTGCGAACCGCGCTGTCGAGCACGCCGTGGCGATCGGGCGGTGTGCGGGGACGACGGCTGGCGGCTCGGCGTCCAGCCAGACCCGGGTGATGGTGGCCTCCGGCCAGCGACGTGCGACGAAACGTTCGATCTCCGGTCGCCCCGAGCGCAGGCCAATATCGAGGCGTTGCTGTTTGCCGTGCAGGTCGATCTCCACGTGCGCCTGGCGCAGGCCGGCCCACTTGACCGGCGGCGCACCTTTCGCGTTTTTACCGTGCAGAAACTCCCGCTCGCGGTTGTAGCAGGTCATACACAGCATGCGCGATTGGATGAGGCGAATCCGCCCGACCAGGCGTGTGCCGGCGGTTGTGCCGTCGCGTCCGCATCGCACACAGGCAACCGGAGCGCCGACGTTCCATCGGGAGGCCTGGCGCTTCGCGTTATCGGGTGGAAGCGCCTGGGCGTGACGTTGACCGACGGGACAACCCACGCACGCCAGGGCAGTCGCACCCGTGAAGTTTCGCCCGCAGCATAGCGCGGTGATATCCGCGTGCAGACGCTCGCACCGGAACAGCAAAACGCCCTGAAAAACCGGCGATTCGAAGTATTCGACGTCCATGCCGCGAGGGTGCCGTCACGACCTCTTCCGCGGCTCTGGTCGTGACGCCATGCTGAAACCACTCTGCGGCCACGCAGTTTCAGGAAAGGACACTTCCGCCCATGCAACACCAGGCAACGCCCACTCCGGATCGCATCCTCCGGCTGAAGGACGTCATGAGCAGGGTCGGCCTGTCGAAAAACAGCATCGCCCGGCTGATCAAACGCTCCGAGTTCCCCCCATCGGTTCAGTTGTCGCCGTACACGGTCGGCTGGCGTGAAAGTGAAATCGCGCGCTGGATCGACACCCGTCGTCCTGCGAAGGAGCATCGCCATGAAAGATGAAGCCACAAAAGCGCAGCTGTACGTGAGGAATCCCCCGCCGATCTCGGCATACACGCCAGCGCAGCTGAGGCAGGAAGTTCTCGTGAAGGCGATGTCGGCACTGTCGGCGAAACGAATTTCGGGAATCGAAGCAACCGTGATCGAGGCGGCATTGAGCATGGGCCTCGCCCCGCAAAAGGAGCTTCTTCAGCGCATTTTCGGGAACGAGCCGCTCTCGAAGTCGCTGGGCGGCCAATGGCAGCGTGCAGTCGGCGCACGCGCGAGCCATCCGGCACCAGAGCCCGCAGCACCGGTCAGGACGCCGGGCGACTTCGGCAGCTGCAAACATCAAGGGGCGTTTGACCGGCTGGTGAAAGAGTTGGCGATGCGATCGCGGAGGAACAGTTGAGAACCCAACTGGAAAACGCGCGGCAGCAACTGCATCGGGCGCTGGCGAGCGGAGCCGATACGACCGTGGTACGCGCCAGGCTGCAGCAACTTGAGGCCAAGGCCAGGCGCATCGCAGCGGACGACGCGCGCGCCGCTCTGACCGCCGCCCATGCAGCCGCTGCGCGGATCAGCGCCGAGGCCGAACGCATCGTCGGCGACGCCGATGAACGGCGGCGCACCCTGCTCGCCCGGTTCGAAATTGATGAGGAATTCTGATGACTAACATTCCACACTTCGCACACCGGCTGGCGGGCGCCCGCGCAACCCTGGAGACCGCAGCGGCGTCGGCGGCAAAAGTCCGGGCCGAAGCCGAAGCGCTCGAGGTGCGCCTAACGGACGCCCTGGCGAAACACGCAAAAGCGCTGGCCGAGTTGCGCGCCGGGAGGCTCGACGAGAGTGCGGCAGGTGCGCGCCTGGCCACCGCAGACGCCGACGCTGCGGACCTTCGCGGGTTGATTGCAGCGGTCCGGCCAACGCTCGAGGAAGCAGGCAGGGCCTGTGAGCACGCCGCGCAGGCAGTACGGAATGCAGAGCTCGCCCTTGCGCGTGCAGAGCAGGAAGCCGTCATGTGCGCGCTCGATGAACGCATACGGCACATCGAGGCAAAGCTGTGTGAGGCGGTCGCCGAGCGCTTCCGACTTGGCTGCGAGCATGAGAACAGCCCGTATGCCCACACCCTGGCGCGGCACTGGCGCCCGAGCGAACCGTTGCGCCGCGCTGTCGTCGAACAGGCGGTGCCGCCCCCGAACCAGACCAGCGTACCGGCTGTCTCCCAGGCGTGCATTGCCCAATGAAGCGCGCATCTCAAGAAAAGCTGAAAGGCTCGCCCATCAGCAGTGCACAAACCTGTTGCCGTTGAATTTGGTTGACAACCAGGTGGACAAGACCGGACGCGTAGCCGGCGCAAACCAACGGCGCGGGCCCCGCTCCAATTCGCTTGCTATCCGACGAAGCTCTGACATCGAGCGGCTGCTTTCAGCAAAGCAGAATGGCCGCTCGCGCCACGTGTCGCCGATCGCCGACAGGCAGAGGGCGGCCAGGAGCGGACGATCATCTACGCGACTTGAATGACGGTTGCGAGGCCTTAACGAGACGCTCGGAGCGAACAGGCAAAGGTAATAATCGCCTAGCTCACAGGCTACCGGCCGCGCTTCAATCGGGCTGACCGGCAGCGGTGAATACCCTCATCAACTCCCGTCATCTGTGCATCACTTGGTAGGGCCAAACGGACTGTCGAACAAATTCGCAGGCGGAGGAGCATAAAAGCCCGCGTTATCTGGTGCCACTGCGATGTAAGTAATCGCGCCGAAGCTTGGTCCCTGCCTCGGATTAGTGGAGTCGCTAAATAAGACACGTATACCTGTCCGCGGGTTCACCCGGAACAGTTGCGATCCGCTGGCGGACACCGCAGCGCCGACAATGATGGTCCCCGACTTCTCGATTGCGAGACCATTGGGGGACCCCAACGTTCCCTGCTCGGAGTTGTCAAAATCGCTGAGGACAGTGCGATTGCCGGTGATCGGGTTGATCCTCAGGAGTAGATTCCTGGGCGCATATATGCTTCCGCCCGAATTAGCCAGGATCTGCCCGGAGCGCTCCACGGCCAGACCGACTGAAAAGGACAGGTCGACCACATCGGCACCCTGTGCCGAGTTGGTGAAATCGCTCAGAAGCGTGCGATAACCCGTGACCGGATTGACCCGATAGATCGCAGACTGGCCGCCGGCGCCGGTAATGTGATTCGTGCCGATGAGGATCGCCCCCGCCTGGTCTAGGGTAAGGTCCGTAATCTGACAACAGGTCAAGACTGTTCCTTGAGCCTGATTCGCGAAGTCAGAGACAATAACGCGGGTGTCGGTTCTGGGGGCGACGCGAACAACACCATAATGCGTCCCTTGCAGGTTTGCGACGACCCTGCCGAACGCATCCACTGCCAGGCCATAGTAGAGGTTTCCCTGAACGGCACCCTGATTGAAATTGCTCACGAGGGTGCGGTTGCCGGTGCGAGGATTGACGCCGAAAATACCAGTAAATAAATCAGTGACGAAAATCTGCCCTTGGCCGATAGCGACGCCGGAAAGGGCCTGTTGACTTACAGGACCTTGCGACGGATTGCCAAAATCGCTGACGACCGAGCGCACACCGGTGACCGGGTCTACGCGGAATAGCTTGTTGGCGCTTTGGTCGGCGACCAGGATGTCGCCCCCCTGAATGATGACTGCCTGGGCGAGGCTGTCGGCCAACAGCAGTCCACCGAGCAGTGCAACGCAACCTGAAATGAAGCGCCACCTGGAAAGCCGGAATACCGATGTTCGACCTGCGCCGCAAATCAAATGGGCCTTCAAGGGCGCTATCCACTTCAATGCCTTTTTCATGACTTCCCTCCTTGTGGCGTTGACTGCACAGTGGCCGAGGAGGTCAAACAGGGAGCATCGGGAAGGCATGGATCCGTCGGGAATGTGTCGTCCCAGGAAATGATGCTAACGCTTCGTATCCCCAGCTGGTCTATCGAGGAAGAGACCGGTTGCGACTATTCGGCGCCGCACCTTTCCGTGCGACGTTACTGCGGTGCTCGTGAGCCGGAATCAACGGCTGTTACCGTTGCGCGGTACAACCATTCACCCCGACCTTCCTATATATAGTCCATTTGGGCCGACTAACGCATGGAAGTTTCTTGACGGCTCGCCAGACGCCGTTCAATCCGACAAAGGTCCGACAGGTCTGCATTAAGTGCTGACTTGGCGCTATCCTCGGCCTTGAAAGCCCTCTCAATCGAACCGATCGACGATGGCGAAGGAAAATTGTCTCGGACCGCCGAGAACGGAGAAGTCGCAAGGGCACGCCCACGCGCGACGGCGACTGTGTCGCTAGAAGCGTCGCCCGCGAAGCAAGGATCCTCGTTCGGCCGTTGTCTGAGTGAATCGGCAGAAAGACGCCGCATCTCTCACGATGGGCCGCTGTGAGGCAGCAAGGAGACATTCGTCAACGTGGACTGAATGACTCGAAGGGGTCGACTACGGAAGTTCGCGTCGAGGTCGGGCAGGTGACTGACGGGCGCTGGCCGAACTTCCGGGTTCGGCCACGAAGCGTCATTCGCTTGCACCGTCGCTCGGACATTCAGACGTCGGTCCCACCCTGGAGGCGGCCATTCAATTCGCGATTGCGAACGTTGCTTGATTGGCCTACAAGCCGTTCGCGGGCCGCGGTTAAGGGTAAAGCGACCCATGAAAACCTCGCGATGTAGACCGTCGCCGACTTTTTCAACAGCATCCACCCTGAACGGACACCCGGACTTGCCTGAAGCGGCCGTTTAGCACGAGGCGCGCGCAGCCACCGTCACTGTGCTTAAAGGGTTTCGCATGGCGAGGCATACAGGAACTGGCCCTCTACCACCTTACTCGCATGATGATGCATCGCAAGAGTTCTTCTAATGGAATCTCCGCTCCTTCGAAAGCGTCGCAAATTGCTGCTGTATGCAACATCCGTCTTCCGCGGAGTATTTTTCAGAATCCGCCACTTCGTTCGGTCGGGGGGCGATCATTGCTTAGCGTTTAGCTTGAAGATCACGCGAGACATGTCGCTCGCACCGCAGTGGCAAATCTAGAACCGGTGCGATATGGCAATGGCGCATGCAAACTGGCTGCGACTCGACGACGGCGCCGCGTTGAAGCCGTCGCCGATCGTCGCGGTCGCGTTGATGACGTTGCCGGCGCCAGCGGTACCCAGTGTCTGGCCATGCGCACGCTGGAAGCCCTGCAGCGCATACAGCATCGTGCGCGCCGACAGGTTGTACGACTCCGCCAGATTGAACTGCTGGTACTGCGCTGCGCTGGCGATGCCGTTCGCTCTGGTCGCGCGCGTGATGCTGTAGCCCGCCGCCAGGTCGGCTGCCGCAGTCGCGCGAAAATACAGTACGGCGCCGACCGTGTTGAAGATCGCCTCATCCCGGAACGCCGAGCCCGCGCCAGGAATGTATTGAACGTTCGACCAGGACACCGACACGCCCCACGCCGGAGAGAACGCGTAGGAGCCTGCGACCGCGACGCGCTGCTGAGCGGCTGCCGTCTGATAGCCATTGGTGAGGGCCGACACGCCAGGCTGACCGCCCGAGTTCAAGGTCGAGTTTGCCCCCCATGCACCGCCTCCCAGCGTCGAGTTGTTGAATCGCTCGACGCCTGCGGCGACGCCTAGCGGTCCACTCGAATACCGCAGCGCCGCGCTCCAGCTCGAACCCCGGGTGAAACTGCCCGGCACTGCGCCGAGCGAGTAGGAGCCGCTGACAGTGACGCCGTAAAACGCAGGCGACTTGTAGACGAGCGAGCTATTGACGCGGTATATGACGTCGAGGTTGTCGATGTCCCCGGCGTGCGCTCCGAAATAACCGGTCATCCAGGTCGTGGGGCCATACGGACCCACGAGGGAATAGTAGGAGGTGTACTGACGGCCTGCGGTGAGCGTACCGTAGCTCGCATTGGCCAGGCCGACGAACGCCTGTCTGCTGAACCCGGCATTCGCGAACTGCTGGGTACCGCTAAGGAGGTTAAAGCCAGACTCAAGCGTAAACACGGCCAGTGTGCCGGCCCCCAGATCCTCCTGCCCCTTGAATCCCAGGCGATTGCCATTCCAGATGTTCTGACCAAGCTTAATGTTGGAATGGCCGTTCACCGTCGAGCCGAGCGACGTCTGGCTGCTCTGGTAAACGAGCCCGGCATCGACAATTCCGTACATCGTGACACTGCTCTGCGCGAACGCGGGTGCGGCAACGCATGCGATGCCGGCGATAACAAGCACGCTGGCGTAGGGACCGTTGCTTTTCATTCAGCACCTGTTCAGGCGGAGGCCTGCGTCTACGCGCGCTACCGCAGGCCTGCGCGAGACCAGGAAGCGCGCATAGCATGATAGACAAGTTATGCAACTGGTGCTATCCGCGCGACGGGCGAATGTCGCGGAATTGATCGAGTCGCGTGATGCGCGCTGCCCTTCAAGCAGGAGGTCCGCAATCCGGCACGCGTTAACAATTTCTTTAGATTGAGTCGATGGCGCAGGAGGCGGTCTGATCGCAGTATTGACGTAGCGATAGCAACACGACGCCGCATTCCCGCGGGAACCGTCTGGGATCGCCTCACGGCCAGTCATGCGCTGACCGTTTCCGCACTTGTGGATAGGGAGAAATTGACATGAAGACGAATCGAATCGTGGCAATCTGCGCCATCAGCATGTTCCTGGGACACGCGTGGGCACAGGACAAACCCGTACCGTCGGGAACCGCACCGGCTGCTCAGGATGTCGGTGGCGTCATCGATGCGTCAAGAGGTGAAACGGGAATGGCAATGAGTCCAGCACGGCATCAGGTCTACCCGGACCTCAGCAACTCCCAGCAATCTGGCGAGCGAAGCCGTATCGTGAACGATACTTTCCGCCACCATTGACTGCCGCGCAACGGCTTTGCGCGACCGCCGTCCCGCACGATGAGTGCCCGCGAAAACACTCATCGCGCGCGTAACGGTGGCCGGCTACAGATCGGACCGGGACTCGTCCGGCGAGTGATGGGGCTTTGCTCAGAAGCTCAGTAGCCAATACGCTTTTCGACGTTCCGGAACCGCCCCATCGACCGATAGCGATGGAACCATGCGTTGGTACGAAGTTCACACAGGCGCGGCGAATGTTCGGCAAGCGCAGCGTTGAGCCAATGAAACATCTCGTCCGGCTGGTCGAGCCTCGCGTAAATTTCCGCAAACAGAAACGGCGACGTATAGCGCCTTTGATGCCTCGCCATCAAGTCCTGCAAATACCATTGCAGGACCTTTTTATAGCCCCCGGAGTCCCAGATCGTGCGAATAGTCTCTGCGCGGGCGAATTCGTTGCACCGCGTTAGCGCATCGATGGTCGCTTCGACAGCCTCCTGGTATTGACCCTGCTCTTCATATGCGGTTGCCAGTAGCTGATAGACAAGCGGGGAGCGGTCGCCATGCCCAGTGTTCAGGCACTCCCGAATCACTTCGTCGTATTTGCCCGCCTGTACGAGCCCAAATACGCGTGACCCTTCGAACCCGAGCGGGTCGACCTTTTCGGCACGCTCGAACTGGGCTCTGCCTTCCGCTTCTCGCCCAAGCACCAGCAGGAGTCTTGCATACAGTCGGCTCGTTTCAGCGTGGCTTGGGTTGAGCCGTAACGCCTTGAGGAACTCCTCCTCTGCCCGGTGCCAGTCCCAGTCATAGAAGTAGTGCACGCCGGCTAGCGCTTGGTGAGCCTCGGGAAGATCTGCGTCTAGCTCCAGTGCTCGCAGCGCCGCCACCCGCGCTCTCGGGTGGCCCTCCGACGGTGCACAGACCCCGTGTGTCGCCGTAGCGCCGAAGACGTTTGACATCCCCACATACCCCAGCGCGTAGGTTGGGTCCCGTTCGAGCGCGCGCTCGAAGTAGCCGCGCGCGCGAACGAAGTCCTCGTCGCTCAGCGCGTGATGCGCGGCAAACCCTGCATCGAAGTGCACGCGGCGGGTCCAGTAGTAACGGCCGCGCAGGTAGGCATCGTGCGCCGCCGGATCTACCGGTAAACGTCTCGCCAGCGTGTGCCGTTGCTGTTCCGCGAGCGCTGGCGATACCTCTTGGGCGAGCGCCGTTCCAACCTCTTTCTGGATTTCCAGCGCTCCGCTCGCCATCGGCTCATGCGCGCGACTCCAGATCTGCACCTGGTCGAAGCAACGAATCAGTTGCGCCAAAATGCGAATCCTCACGCCCTCCCGCTTGAGCGAACCTTCCAACACGTAGTCGATCGACAGCTCGCGCGCGATCTCCGCGATACTCTTGCTGCCCCGTCGGTAGCGGGCGGCAGTCGTCCTCGAAATGACAAGGATGCGCTCCGGATCGAGCATGCCTATATTGGCGGAGGTTTCGTCGGCCAGCGCGTCGCAGAAACTGTCCTGGCCGGAATCGCCGGTCTGGTTTTCGAACGGCAGGACCAGTATCCGCACGGCTTCCTGCGGGGCGGGTACCGATTCCTCCGACACGGGCCGCACGTTATTCAGGCGATAGCCTTTGCCCTTCACCGTGATGACGTGCTGCGGGTTGACTGGATCATCATGAAGCGCGACGCGAATTTTCCGGATCGCCGTATTGATGCTGTTGTCCGTTTCCCGATACGCATTTGCGCCCCACAGCGCTCTCACAATATCCACACGCGTGACGAGTTGCCCGTTACGGGATGCCATCAGGATCAGCAACTCCATCGGCAAACGCTCAAGCCTGATCTTCTCGCCTGCACGGCGCAATTCGTAGCGCTGAATGTTGAGTTCGACATCCGCAATCCTGACGGATTCTGGCGTGTTCATCTGCGCTCCTGCCATCGCGAGTTCCTGTTCGCATCGACTTCAGCGCGCCGTCGCTCGCGCTTCATCCCGAATGAAGCCGCGAATGCAAGCGCCGAGCACAACACAATGACGAGAGCGGGCGCGGGCGTCCAGTGCAGACCGGAAACGAGGATATTCGCCGCGAGCGGCGTCAGTCCCAGCGACGTGGCCAGACCGAGATTCATGGCCGTGGCAACGCCGCTGAATCGGACGTCGACTGGAAAAATTTCGGCAATCGCGCACGCGAAGGTTCCATTGGCGAGCGAGGCGACGACGCCGGCCATCAGGAACAGCACAGACAGGCTGGCGTAGTGACGGGCGGCCGCAATGAAGAAGAAGGGTGTGAACACCGCGGACAAGACGGCTCCCGACCTGAAAACATAACGGCGCGGCAACAGGTCGCCAACGTACGACGTCACGAGAATGCAGGCTGCCACGACGATCAGGTACCGTGTCTGGGCACTCGCGATCTGCTGCGCGTCGTATTGAAGCCCTTGCAGATAACTTGGCGTGAATCCGATAAAGATGCCACCCGACGCACCCACTAGCAGACACGCGGCAGCGCCTGTCGTCAAGGGAGCGAAATGGTTGCGAAACAGGACGGCAAGAGGCTCGCGATGCCGGGTGCCAATGGCCCGCGCGTATTCGTCAGTCTCAGCAAGGGTCCGGCGCAGGGCAAAGCTCAACAGCCCGACCATCCCACCAAGCAGGAAGCCAATCCGCCATCCGAACGCGTTGACTTGCTCTGCTGTGAACGCCCATTGCACTGCAAGATTAATGCTCGTCGCCAGAAGCAACGCAAGGTTGACCGCGACGAACACGATGCCGCACAGAACACCAGGCCTTCCACGCACGGTTTCAACTGCGTAGACGACTGCTCCTGGCAGCTCACCGCCCAGACAGAGACCCTGGATGAGCCGCAGCACGAGAAGAAGCGCCGGGGCAGACGCGCCCCATATAGCGTATGAAGGAAGTATTCCAATGAGGATTGTCGAAACGGAGGCGATCATCGCGGACGACACGAAGACTAAGCGCCGGCCATGCCTGTCGCCTAACCGGCCAAGGAAGATGCCTCCCACCGGCCTGGAAAGGTAGCCAATGGCCAGCACCGTAAACGACAAGGTCTCCGCCGACATGCCAGTTCGTGGTGGAAAGAACTCACTGCCGATGGTTCGTGCGAAAAATCCGAAGATGACGAAATCGAATACCTCGAGCGCTCCCCCGGTACTGGCGACCAGAATGGTCCAGCGTTGGCGCGCTGTCATGGACTCCTTTCGGATTGGGAGCGAATCGTCGAGCATGGAAATCCCTGATATCGCAAGGCACAACGACCACTTTAGGCGGACGTCGCGCCGGAGAGACGTGTTCAGCCACCGCCATGTCAATCTGGCTTCCAAGATGGCGCATGATCGTTCTGGCTCAAATATGATGGACGACAATCCACTGACACGAAAGGTCTTTAGTTTCGTCTTGTGATCCTTGATCGATGGATACGCTGGCTACTTCATCGTTACGCGAAGTTTATTGCTGCTGAGATTTCAGTCTGATTGGCAGGCTCGTCAGTTCGATATGACGCAACGTCGACGACCGTTGGCCACGATCCGCGACTGGCCGCCCTTATGGCCAAGTGCTGCCGAATAAGCGGTCGGCATAGCTTCGGCGTTCTGGCATGTCGCTGGCATCGCCTGCCGTCCACCTCGGTCAATAGACGGGCATTCTCCAGCAAGGCCATGAACAAGGAGATGCAGAGCCCAGATCTAACTCAATCCATTACGCCAGTTCAACGACCACTATGCTTCGCGCTGGCGTGCATCCGTACATCCGTGCATCGCCTCCGGAGTTAGGTCCGTGCTAAAGCGGTCATTCGCAAAGGGTTTGTCACGGTATGTTGCGAATGACAGTAGTGGCCGAGAACGTGCTGGCCGTCGCGGACTCACGGATGGCCGTTGGACCTCGGAAGCGGCCGTTGACGTGGTGCCGGCTCCAACGGCGGTTGAGGGTCGCGTGCTGCCGCTCGTGGCACGCACTGGTCGATCGCACGACGATGGGCAAGGTATGGCCCATCTCCAGCCGTTCGCCTGATACCGTGCGCGTTCCTCGGAAACCCAAGAGGAATCAGGTGCGCACACGGAATCGCGTTGTTCATCCTGTTCGGCACGCAACCGACTACGACCGATGACCCCGGAGGTACGACGTAGTCGTGCGGGAAATGCCCCGAGATATACTTCCTGCATGGAACTCGACCCCCGCGACCTCGATAAAATCAGTGCCGTCACGTTGCAGCACTACGACGCGCACGCGGAAGATTTCCGCGACGGCACGTACGACCACGACGTCACGCAGAACATCGCGGCGCTGCTGCACCATATCGAAGTCGAGCCCCCTCTTACGATCCTGGATTTCGGCTGCGGGCCGGGGCGAGATCTCAAGGCCTTCACTACACTCGGCCATTGCGCGGTCGGCCTCGATGGCGCCGAGCGCTTCGTTGCAATGGCGCGTAACGCGACTGGCTGCGACGTCTGGCAGCAGGATTTCCTGCATCTCGATTTGCCGGCCGCGCACTTTGACGGCATTTTCGCCAACGCCGCGCTGTTCCATGTCCCGAGTCAGGCGTTGCCGCGCGTGTTGCGGCAATTGCACGCGACACTGAAGCTCGGCGGCGTGCTGTTCAGCTCCAACCCGCGCGGCACGAATCAGGAAGGCTGGAGCCACGGCCGCTACGGCGTCTTCCATGATCTCGAAGCATGGCGCCGATATATGGCGGGCGCGGGATTCGTCGAAATTGAGCACTATTACCGGCCCGCCGGCTTGCCGCGTGAGCGGCAGCCGTGGCTAGCCAGCGTGTGGCGCAAGCCGGTTGCCTGAAACGCTAGGGGCTGTCACCGTATGCCCGCGTTGGGCTTGGCAGATGCTTGCGTTCAAACCGCTTTGATGCAGCGCAAAGCAGTCGATTTTCAGCACTGTCCATCGCGCAGAGAAACGGCCAGTCGTGGATCTCGCACAATCGGCAGAAGCGGGACGCCTGTCGTCGGCCGCGACAGGCAGAGTGCGGCCAGGAAGAGTCATTGCGGGAATGGAAAACTTCACCGTTGAGCGTCCGGTCAGTGTGGCATAGCGGACGTAGAAGGATTCTCGCTGTCGTTTGCTCGGACTTTGTGCCCATTTCGGGTGATGGTCCGGAATCGATCCCAGTTTGCGGTAATTGTCGTCCTCACACGCTTGCTCACACGCACATTGCATACCTTAGGGGCTCCCCTTCACCTCAACGGAGACCGTCATGCCAAAATTTGTGATCGAACGTGCCATTCCCGGAATCGGGGCCTCCAAGGCAGCCGAGCTGCAGGCCATCGCTCAGAAGTCGTGCAGCATCCTGCAGGAGCTCAGCCCGGACGTCCAGTGGGTGCACAGTTATGTGACGAGTGACAAGATCTATTGTGTCTACAACGCGGCGAGCGAGGAACTCGTCAGGGAACACGCGCGACGAGGAGGTTTTCCGGTGACCAGCGTCGCACGGGTCGCGACGATCATTGATCCGACGACTGCCGAAGCCTGATGCCAGACTTGCACGTCCGCAGGCCCTGAGAGACGATCGACTCATGGGCCTTGCGATCCACCTTCTCGGCGCGCCGCGAGTAGAGCGGGACGGCCACGTATCGCCGGCGCCGCGCGGCCACAAGGTGTGGGGCATACTGGCGTACCTGATCCGGAGCGATGTCTGCGCGAACCGAAAGCACCTAGCGGAGCTGCTGTTCGAAGACGCCGATGATCCACTGGCAGCGTTGCGGTGGAACCTAAGCGAACTCCGACGCCTGCTTGGCACCGCGGGCTTGCGTGGCGACATGCCGGAGCTTTCCCTGGAGCCAACGGCGTACGTCGATGTCGAGGTTGTGGCCCGAGGAACATGGGCAGAGGCGTTGTGCGTGCCTGGCCTAGACCGCGAATTGCTCGAAGGCATGAGCTTTTCGGGCAGTCCGTCATTCGACGTTTGGCTCGCTTGTGAACGCCGACACCTTCACGCGACCGCTGAGGCGGTCCTGCGCGAGGCCGCGTTGGCCCGTTTGGCCGCCCGTGCCTTTACCGAAGCGGCCGATCTGGCCGGTCGGCTCGTGCGCCAGAACCCCTTGGACGAGAACTTCCAGGCGCTGCTCGTGCGCAGCCTCGCCGCTGCGGGCGACGGCGTCGGTGCGGCGCGCCAAGCCGCTGCGTGCCGCGAGCTGTTCAAACGCGAGCTTGGCGTGCAGCCAGGTGCGACGCTCGAAGCCGCAATACGCACGGTCACCGCGACGCCGACCACGCCGCCCGCCATCGGTCGCGCTGCGGCCGTCGCGCAGATCGAGGCTGGAGAGGCTGCGATCGGCGGCGGCGCGCTGGATGCCGGGCTGCAATGCCTGCGGCGTGCGATTGTCGAAGCCGACGCCACCGGTGACACGGCATTGCGTACGCGTGCGCGCGTTGCTCTAGGCGGTGCGCTCGTGCATGCCGCACGCGGCCGCGATGAGGAGGGCGCCATGGCGCTGCACGAGGCACTCGCGATCGGCCAAGATGCCTCGCCGCCGCACGCAGCGGCGGCTTGCCGCGAACTTGGTTACGTCGAGTTTCTGCGCGGCCGCTACGAGCGAGCGCTGGTGTGGCTGCGGCGCGCGGCGCCGCTGGCCGGCGACGACCGCGCAGAGCAGGCACGCATCGCAATCGTGCATGGATCGGTGCTAAGCGACACCGCGCACTATGCTGCAGCGATTGCGATGCTGCGAGACGCCGAGGCGCTCGCCGACAGCGTTGGCGACCTCAAGCTGGTCACGTACGCGCTGTCGATGTTGGGGCGCGCGTTGCTGCTGCACGGTGACCTCCAAGCAGCAACCGCCGCGCTCGATCGATCAGTCACGCTGGCACAACAGGTCTGGACTGCATTTGCGCCTTGGCCCCAATCGCTGCGCGCCGAAGTCGATCTGATGCGCGGCGATGTGGGCGCCGCTGCGGAGCGGTTCGAGCATGCTTTCGCACTCGGATGTCAGCTCGGCGACCCCTGTTGGGAAGGCATCGCCGGCCGCGGCCTCGGACGCATCGCCATCGCGCGGGGTGAATCTCAACGCGCCGTCGAGATTCTTGTTGATGCCATTGCACGTAGCGTTCGCCTGCCCGATGCCTACCTCTGGGGCAAGGGCTATGCGCTCGACGTGCTGTGCGGTCTGGCGGTCGCGCACGCCATGCCTCAGGCGTCGGCCTGGATCGACGAGATGCAGAGCCTCGCCGCGCGCAGCGGCATGCGCGAACTCACCGTGCGTTCGCATCTTCACCGTGCAGCGCTCGGCGACAGAGCGAGTGCTGCCGCGGCACGGCTGCTCGCCTACGAAATCGACAATCCTGCACTGCGCGCCGTCATCGAGCTTTGAAACGCGATAACGAAGATTCGGCGCCGCATTGCTGACACGACGCGAAACCGCGCGACCGGCTGGTTCGAGTCCGGGGTGATCCCTTAGCGTTCTCGGACATTCGCTTTGCGCCGTTGGCCAGCCTTTGTCAGCGATCCGCGACTGCGTGGAAAGGCCAAGGGGCTGCCCCCGGCGTGTCTTACACGACCGTCTGCTCCCACTTTGCAAGCGGCCGGACATCATCCGAAAGCCTGACCGGCTGCTTGGGGTCGCCTGCCGTCCTTTGCCGGCGGGCAGTGACTGGCCATCAAGAGACGGTTGCGAGATCCCGGCGCACGGCTGAAGCCCGGCCTTCGCGGACGCTCGCGATCTAGCCCATCGCTCGCGTAGCAAATATCCGCTTCATGGTTCGTGGTAGTTTCGCTTGGCCCCGAGAGAACGTGACCTCGTATGTGCAGAGCTTGCCGTCCATGGGCGCGACGGTCTCTGGCGTGGTATAGACGAGTCGGTCCCCTCGAAATGCCAGGAAGCGCACCTGTCGCGTGCTGGTGCAAAGCTCGTTCCAACTACCGTCGAGGGTGTGGATAACGCGATCGGATTCAACTACATACGTTCCGACGTAGGCAAACATCGAATCGAAGAGCACAATCTTTTCTTCGTTATTGGGAGGGTTTGAGGCAGGCCGCAGTCTCCCGCTCCTTAGCATCGAGACCAAATCAAATCATTTCGCAGTCTGCGCTCTGGCCGACAAAAAGCGGCCGCCTATAGCCGGATCACGCGCAGACGGTCCAGTCGTGTGCAGTTGCACGCGTCATGTCCCGATGCCTTTTTCCGGAAACCGTCATCACTTCGGGATGCTGCTTGAGGCCGCCCTCGATCCGGAAAATCGACACATCACGCTGCATTGCGACAGCCTGTTCAGCCATCGATTGCGCGGCAGCCGTCGCCTGCTCGACCAGGGCAGCATTTTGCTGCGTGACGTGGTCCAGTTGCGATACGACGATATTGACCTGGTCAATGCCCTCCTGCTGGGAAACCGACGCGGCAGAGATTTCGCCCATGATGCCGGTCACGCGTCTCACGGCGCCAAGCAGTCCCGCCATCGCTTCGCCGGCCTGCCCGACTAGCTGGGAGCCTGTGTTCACGCGCTCCACCGAACCGCCGATCAGGTCTTTTATCTCCCGGGCGGCAACGGCGCTACGCTGGGCAAGTGAGCGCACCTCGCTTGCGACGACTGCAAATCCCCTGCCCTGTTCTCCCGCGCGAGCGGCTTCGACCGCCGCGTTTAGCGCGAGGATGTTCGTTTGAAAAGCGATGCCCTCGATGACCGCGATGATGTCCACCATCTTTGTCGAACTCTCGGAAATCTGCCGCATGGTGTCCACCACGCGGCTCACGACATCACCGCCCTTCTGCGCTTCCTCCGCCACGCTTACCGCAAGCGCATTGCCTTGTTGCACGTTCTCTGAATTCTGGCGCACCGTTGCTGCAATCTCCTCCATGCTGGCAGCCGTCTCTTCGAGCGATGCAGCCTGCTCTTCGGTGCGGCTGGACAGATCCAGCGTTCCCTGCGCAATCTCGCTGGCGGCGGAGGAAATCACCGCCCCGCCTTCCTGTATGCGTTTTACGATGTTGCTCAATTGCACTCTCATCTGTTCCAGCGACGACATCAACGTCGTTCTGTCACTGGCAGTGAAGGGTACGCGGCAGGTCAGGTTGCCGTCGGCAATTTCACGAGCCAGCTCCATCGCCTGTGCAGGTTCCCCGCCAAGCTGCCGCACGATGCTGCGCGAAATCACCACCGCAGCGACGCCACCGGCGAAGAGCGCCCCGGCACCGACAATGATCATCAACCATGTCGCCCGCGCATAGTCTTTCGCGGCGGCTGCCGCGAGATCGCTGCTTTGCTGGTCTTCAAGCGCGACAAGTTCGTCCAGCGTCGCCACCCAGGCGCGTGATTTCGGCTGAAGCTCGTCAATGATTACCGTGGTCGCTTGCGCGGTGTGATTGGCGAGCCCAAGTTCTGCCGCCTTGTTATACAGCGGCCGCGCCCCTGCGTCATGTTCCTTTAGCCTCGCCGACAACGCCCGTTCCGTATCGGACAAACCCGGATCTTCGGAAAACATGCGCTCCAGCTTCGCGGATGCATCGGCGTAAATTTTTTCCTGAGCCTTCATTCGTTCTGCATCGGGTTGCATAGCCACCGCGTCGGTCAGCAAGGCCAGATTGCGCACGGAGGCCGAGCGTGCACTTACCGATGCGCGCATTGCCTGGGCGAGGCGTAATTCCGTTATATTGACGCGCGCTATCTCATCGAGGCGATATTCGATCGCGTTAATGCTGGACAGGCCGAGTCCCAACACGATTAAAAGCAGCACGAGAACGGCTCCGAAGCCGAGGCTTAAGCGGGTTTTGACTTTCATAATCGCCACACTCTGTAGGTTTGACCGATTAGGCGCCCCGGTCCTGGCACTGTTGCAGGGGCCGCAGACATATCAGCCTCGTAAACGTTTCACCAAGGATAACGACGGTTCTGCAGGGGAACTTTAGCCGAATAATTTTGCCCCTTTTAAATAAAATCCCAAACCCGTATTCAGGTAGCAGTTACCCGTATATCGCGAAAATCCTCCGCAATAATTTTGGGAAATATCAAGAGCTAGCGCGATTCAAAATGCATTTCAGCGCTCTGTCAGATTGCGGGGTCGGTCGGATAAGATTGGGTGATGAAGAAACCGAAATCGTTCTACCACGGTCACCGTTTTCCAGCTGGCGTCATCAGCCGCGCAATGCGCTGGTATTCCGCTTCCAGTTGAGCTTGCGCGACTTCGCAGAGTTGCACTTCGAGCGCGGCATGGTCGTCATGTACGCCCCGAACAAAGTCCCCTCGGGGGACGAGACGATCCGGTGCTGGTGCGATAAATTCGGCGCGGGCTTTGCCCGCCAGGTGAAAGCAGCACGACGCAAGCCAGGCAGCACGTGGCATCTTGACGAGATGTTCGTCACGCTGCGCGGCGAACCCTACCTGCTATGGCAGTGATGTTGCCGACAGTACACTGGGTACCGCTCAGGTTCGGCCCGCAGTGGAAAACCCCAATGCAGCGTGCCGCCAGTCGTGCCGTTAAACAGGTAGCCGGGCGATACCGGCGCCCGGCACCGCGTTTTCGCATGCACTGTGCCGAAACAGACTGACTCGAGATCGCCATCACCGATCTCGTGAACGTCGGGGACTTCGTGATTGACGCCGATATGGATCACACGGAAGCGAATCGCCCGGTTAACGGGGGGAACGAGATGAGCCACGCCGCACAAGACCTGATCGAACTTCAGCGCCTCGCCCAGAGTGATGCCAGCGCGCTGACGCAACACCTGATGCGCGAAATAGCGATGAACATCATTGCACCGGGTGTCGCTGACGAGCGCGACGGTTGCTGAGTAGACAGAGCCTGCTTTTGCCATAAGAGCCTCAATACACCACAGACGCCCCAAGCGAGCGGTGCTTGATGCGCCAGAGGAGCCCGGTAGTATTGCGCCGGGAATCTCAGGATCTCCGCCTCGACAAACATATTCATGCTGCGCGCATCAGTCATGTCGTTCCCGGTTGGAAAACCGTCGAGCGGCTCGAAGATGGTCAACTTGCACCCGCTGAAATTCGGTAGAACCTCGATCACGAACGGCGGCGGTAAGCGTAGCGAAGGCGGGGCGGGAAGGCTGGCTTGCGAGCGTCGACACAAAGCCTGTGAGTCTGGAACAGATGGAACTGGCGCGGCTGCGCGCGGAAGTGGCTCGCCTGAAGATGGAGCGCGATATCCTAAAAAAGGCGGCCGCGTACCGCGCCAGGGAGTCGACATGAAACAGGCGTTCATCGAGGGTAATCGCCATCACTGGCTGGTCTCAGTTCTGTGCGAAGTGCTGGAGTTCAGCCCCAGCGGATATCATCAGCGCCAGCAACGCAATGTGCACGACAAGCCCCGTGAGCAATGATGCTTTGCCGGCACACATCAAGCCGATTCATGTACAGGTTAAGGGCGAGTACGGCTGCCCGCGCATGCGGGAGGAATTGCTCGCACGCAGCGTGCGCTTCGGCAAGGAGCGAGTTCGCAAACGAATGGTGCAACGTGGCGTCCGAGCCCGATACAAGCGCAAACACATTGCGACAACGAATTCGATCCACGCCCTGCCGGCCGCGCGTTCGCGCGGCAATGGTTCAGTTCCCCGCCTCGCCAACGGGCCGCTCGCCGAGCGAGCCACGCAGCAGCCATCCAGCGAAGCGGTCGACGTCCCGCGAGTTCGCATATGCCGATTCCCAGTCATAGATACACCGCGGATTGCGCTGAGGCGTGTAGTCGTACGCAGTCTTCATCGCGGCTTCGAACGCGAGCATTTCGGCCAGCAGGTCCGGCGGATCAAGGGGCTTCACAGGGGTCTCCGGATTCGAGCGGCGGGTCGATCACGTGCCGCATCCTTTACGGAGTCCTTGAAATTGCCGTAGTCGATGTGGAACAGGTGCGAGGCGAGCGTACCGGACACCACGCCACGCGGCAGCACGGCGTGGAACTGGTAGTAGCGCTTTGCGGGCGCGACGACCTCGACGTTCTTGCCACGGCCTCGACATCGCCCTTGCGACGCGCACGCACCGTCAGGGTGGCGGCGTCAGCCGGCGTGGCGAGGATGGAAAGGAACGCATTGTTCACACAGATCCGCATGGCAGGTCACTGTTCGTTGAGTCAGTGAGAGCATGCTGGCATGCCTGTTCACGGCCCTCAGCGGGCAATCGTACAAAAAGTGCACTTAAGCTGCGAACGGGATTCAACCAAATATCGTGCAGAAGTACCCGGCTATGGATCCCGTCCGAAATCGAACGCTTCTGGTCGGGTCGGGTAAGCCTGTACGAAAGTAGGCGTTGACTTGTTTCGCACACCCCGCATAATCCGTTCAGCCTTTCCGGTCACCACCACACAACACGGGGAATCACCATGCGAGTTTTTCTTTACGCGCGGGTCTCGACCGCAGACCAGACCACCGAGAACCAGATCAAAGAGGTTCAGGGCGCAGGCTTCACGGTCGACAAAAAGCGGATCGTTGCAGAAACCATTTCGGGATCGGTCGCGGCCAGCGAGCGGCCAGCATTCGCCAAGCTGCTCGACCGGCTCGAAGATGGCGACGTGCTGATCGTCACGAAGCTGGACCGGCTCGGGCGCAACGCGATGGACGTACGTGCGACGGTTGAAAAGCTCGCCGCGATGGGTGTGCGGGTGCATTGCCTGGCGTTGGGCGGTGCGGACCTCACCAGCGCGGCAGGCAAGATGACGATGGGTGTGCTCACGGCGGTCGCAGAATTCGAGCGTGACCTGCTGATCGAACGCACACACGCCGGTATCACGCGCGCCAAGGCCGAGGGAAAGACCTTTGGACGTCCCCCCGCCCTGTCGGCGAAGGACCGCGCCACGGCCCTGAGACGGCTCAGTGCAGGCGTATCGGTTTCGCAGGTGGCACGCGACATGAACACGAGCCGCGCGACGATCATCCGCGTGAAGCAGTCCGCATGACTCAGTGACCAATCGTCACCCCCGCCCGGCGGTTGATCGTCACGGTCACCGCAGGCGGCTTCTTCTCGTCGGCATCCAGCCCCCACGCCTTGCGTTCGCCTTCCTGAACGATCTTCAGTGACTCGGCGATGACCTTCATGTGCTTGGCTGCATCCATGTCCCTGCTCTTGATCGACGCGTAGGCCAGCGTGCGGACCGCGAGCCACTCCTTGCGGTGTGTGCTTAACACCTCCGCGCGCCGCTCTATCGCGGCATCGTGCGCGAGCTTGTGCGCGGCCTCTTCCGTCGAGTCCGCCCGAATGTGCGGACTCGACGGAAGTTGACTCGGCCGCTTTTCCGGCGTCCCAGCGACAACAGCAGGCAGCTCTGAGGCCGAGGCGGCGCCCTCCGTCTCGAACTTTGAATCCGCCGCAGCGTGCGCCCGGTCGGAGAGGGTCTGCAAATCAACGCGCCTGATCCAGCCGTTGCGAGACGCGGCCATCTGTACGGCCTGCCTTGTCGTGCCGAGGCTCTGGGCGATCTGCGTGAACGTAATCGTCGGATCCGACTCCCAAAGCGCTCGGGCGGCTTGCCACTGCAATCTGCTCACTGAGACACGGCCCATGCTTTCCCCGCGCAGAAAGTGACTGACAACCCAGTCTATCGTCACGAACACTTTTGCCCGCGGTGTTGTCACTAGCCAACGTACAAACGGCACGTGCACCGTTTCGCCCACTTTTTCAAGGGAAATCTGAGCAACGGCCCGAGCTCCGTTGTCCGTGGTCTGGCGTCAGTTCGGCTAGTCCAAATCTGCGCGACACGCAAAACGCACAGCACGAACGCGACGAAATCGGCACGTCGCCGACCTGAAAAAACGTTGACACCGGCCCCAGAACTCTAGTCGGCCTCGGGTCGTGACGCGAGTATCCACAGACATCCCCATCCCGACACGGTGATGTCATGGAAACACCGATCCGCCACAACAACTTCGGCCTGCCTCTGATTGTGCCGACCAGCGAAGCAGCTCGAATCTTGAACCGTAACTCGGACACCCTCCGGCGATGGGCTTGCCGCCGCACTGGACCGATTTCCCCTGTTCGCGTCAATGGGCGTTTGGGCTGGCGCGTATCCGACCTGCAGGCGCTTCTTGCCGGGGAGGTGAAATGAGCCGCCACCATCTGAAGCCGCCCGGAGATCCGTGGCAGCGCCCCCACCGTCTTGCACGCCAGATCGGCCACACCGTTGATCCTGCCAAGAAAAGGTTGCTTGCTCGGTCGTACTTCAACGCACTGAAGTACGCGATTAGCAAAGCCGGAGATCGGTGATGTCGGTCCATGCCATGCAAGCCGTTTGGCAGAATTTCCCGCGCGGCGGCAGCGAAATGCTCGTCCTGCTGGCACTTGCCGACTGGTGCAACGACGAAGGCAAAAGCCTCTATCCGTCGATGAAGGCTATTGCGAAAAAGTGCCGGCTTTCCCAGGCGCAGGCTCGGCGGATTGTTCACCGGTTTATTGCCGACGGCCTGGTCGAGGTACTCGCCAATCAGGCCGGTGGCAACCCCGGTCAAACACCGCAATACTGGCTTCGACTCGACAAGCTAACCCCTAGCGCCGATGCGAGGGGTTGCACAGATGCGAGGGGTTGCACAGATGCACAAGACCCCTTGCATGGATGCGCGGGACCCCTTGCACCCATGCAAGCCAAACCATCATTAACCACCAGTAGAAGCAACCACCAGAGGGACGACGCGCCTTCGTCGCGTCGTCCACCGGCATGTCCGCCTTGTCCGGTCCAGAAGATTGTCAACGCCTACCACGAGGCGATGCCGGACAACCCGCGCGTGAAGGTCGTGAACACTGCGCGCCAAAAGGCCATTACGGCACGCTGGCATGAAGCGTCACGGCTCGCCTGCAAGCCGTTCGACGGCGGCTATACGACCCAGACAGAAGGGCTTGCGAAGTGGCTCGAGTTCTTCACCACCTGTGCACGATCCGCATTCCTGACGGGCCAGGCGACCCCGCAGCCCGGCCGGCCCCCGTTCGTTGCCGATATCGACTTCCTGATGTCGCCGAGCGGCTTCGCGAAGTGCCTTGAAAACAAGTACCACCGGGAGACAGCATGAACGCAGACTCCTTTGAAAACCGAATGCATGAAGCGCTGCACTCCATCGAAATGGAGCAGGCGGTGATCGGCGGGCTGCTGCTCGATAACGCCGCGATCGACCGGCTCGGCGATCTGCGCGCCTGGCACTTCTATCGTGCCGAGCACCGCACCATCTTCGAGGCCATCTCGAAATTGATCGTCGGTAATCGCTCGGCGGACGTGCTGACCGTAATGGAGGAACTACGTGCTGCCGGAAGGCTCGAGTCGACCGGCGGCCTGCCGTACCTCAATGCACTGGTACAGAACACGCCGGGCAGCGCGAACGTCACGCGCTATGCCGGGATCGTGATTGACCGCTGGAAGCTGCGCGGCCTGCTTGCTGCGGCTGACGAAGTACGCGCGCTTGCGTTCGCGCCCAGGGGCCGCGACGTTTCGGAAATCATCAGCGAGGCGCAGGCGAAGTTTGAGCCGCTTGCCGAATCGCGCTCCGAAGGGCCGAGATTCATCCACGAGTATCTGGTGCCGGTCGTCGAGGAAATCGATGACCAGTCGCACGGCGTGCTGCCGAACGTCATCGCCACCGGCTTTCGCGATCTGGACAAGAAGCTCGACGGCGGCATGAACGCAGGCGAACTGATCGTCATGGCCGGACGCCCGTCGATGGGCAAGACCGCGCTCGCCATCGGCATTGGCGCTCACGTGGCGCGCAAGGTCGGCCCGGTGCTGGTGTGCTCGCTGGAAATGCCGGGCAGACAACTGACCCAGCGCAGCCTTGCGCGCGACGGTCGCATCCCCTTGCCACACATCAAGAACGGCACGCTGATGACGAAGACGGACTTTGAAAATCTGGCGAAGGCCACCGAAGGTCTGGCGGCTCTGCCGATGCTGATCGACGAAAGCGCCGCCCTCTCGGTGGCCGAGATTACAAGCCGCAGCCGCGCCGTGAAGCGCCAGCACGGGCTAAGTCTGATCATCGTTGACTACATCGGTTTAATGACCGGCGGCGACGGCGAAAACCGCACGCAGCAGGTCGGCTCGTTCTCACGGGGGCTGAAGGGCCTCGCCAAGCGCCTCGACGTACCCGTCATCGCATTGTCGCAACTGAACCGTGGCGTAGAAAACCGGATGGACAAGCGCCCGACCATGGCGGACCTGCGCGAGTCCGGCGAGATCGAGCAGGACGCCGACGTGATCCTGATGTTGTACCGAGACGAAGTGTATTACCCCGATTCGCCCGATCGCGGCACGGCGGAAATCATCATCGCCAAACAGCGTAACGGCGAGACCGGCATGACGCGCCTTGCGTTCATTGGCGCACACGCGATGTTTGCAGACCTCGCACCCGGCTACGTGCCGGCACCGCGCAGCAAACCGCAACAGTCGAGAGGCTTCGACGAATAAGTGGAGAGGCCATGCTCGAGGGACTGATTTCTGGAAAGCTGTTCGGCAAGCCGTTGGAGCGCACCGCAGCCAGCGGCAAAACATATGTCACTGCGAAGGTCCGTGCGCAAGCCGGCGACGAATCAGTGTTCGCGAACGTCATCGCGTTTGCCGGTTCGGCGAAGGAAGCACTCATGGCGTTGGACGATGGTGACGCAGTATCGATTGCGGGCAGCCTGGTGCCCAAGGCCTGGATTGACAGGCATGGCGAGGCGAAGACATCCCTCGATTGCGTCGCACAGCAAGTGTTGACCGCCTACCACGCCGGCCGGAAAAAGCAGGCGATGAAGCGCGAGGGCGGTGGGGCTGGCCCCGGCAAACACCTTGGTTTGAGGCAATTAGAAGCGCTTGCCGGCGTCGATGACGACCTCGGCTTTTGACACTCTCCCAGGAGCACCCCGATGATCTCTTCCTCCGGAATTTCCGCCGAAATTCGCACGGCGATCCACAACGCGATCGCCACTTTGAAGGCCCAGGGTCATACGACCATCAAGTTCTCCGATGTCACCCGCACCGCGTTCGCGGCGCTGCAGGACACCGGAGCGCCGCCGATCACGTTCGAGCAGCTGGACGGTCTCGTGGAGAGCGAGTTGAACGAGCTGTGGGCGCCGGAAATCGTGGCCGCAGAGATCATCGCGCGGCCGCTTCCGCTGTCCGCTACGGACGCCGAGCGGCTGCTGCGCGCGCAACAGCGTATCGCCGACCGGCTGGTCGACCTGAAAGCCGAACTGCGGCGACGCGGACTACGTTGATCGCGAACGTGCCCGAGGCCCGAGCGCCTGGCGATCGAGATCCGTTGCCGCGCCGAACGGCGCATCGGGCAGATGCTGAAAGACATGACGCGCGGCGGCGAAATGTCTGAAGGTGGCAGGCCGAAAAGCGAAACGCACAGCGCGGTGCTTTCGGAAAAAAACCGGTACCACGACGGTACCGGTTTTTCGCCAACGCTCGCGAAGCTGGCCGTGCCCGCGCTTGCGCAGAAAAAACCGTCGAGGACCACGACAGTTATCTCGCCGACGCTCCCGAACACCCTCACCGGTCGACCGCGCACAGGCCGTCCAGCCAGCCGGAATGCCCGACGCGTTAAAACGGCCTGCGTGCCGCAGATGCAGAGCAGCAAAACCTCGCGTAATCAGCGATGTGCAGGTCTTCGTGCCCGGTTATACACAGGCTTATCAAGCGTTTCTGGGGAAAAGTCCCCAGAGTGGGTGCCCGATGGTGCTTGTCCCGCGGCCGGCACCTCGGCACCAGCGTGCACGGCCACACGCACCCGGGTGGCTGCGTGGCGGCGACAAGACCGGGCCACCGGGCTGAAGCGCGACCTATTGCGCGCGCAGGGTCCGCCGCGCGCTCGCGCATGCGGCGAGCGTGTCAGTCAAGGTGTAAAGCGTCGCATTCCCGGAGTTATCCCGAGCAAGGACTGCGTAAACTGTCCCGTCGGCCTCCTTATGGTGTGTCGTGAAAACGGTAAGCACCACCTGGTGCGACGCGGCAATTTGCGGGAGCAAAGCGATGAATTCTGTCGGCGCTACCGTCAACGCTTCGCATGGCGAGTCCTTGAGGTCGACATTGATGGAATAGCCTGGCGCGGCGTGACCAGTCGCGGAGACTTGCTCCGGGTTCCCGAAACCTGCCTGGTGCACCTTGGCTATGGCTTTCGCCGCGCTCGCGCGATCCTTGAACGGGCCGGCACGTAGCAGCACCTGGTCAGAGCCGTCGTCCTGTTTTCTGTGTTCGACATACGCGGGCACGCCCACCGCCTTGAGCTTCGAGACCCATTCCAGCGCGACCTCATCGTCATCAAATGTACCGAGCTGCACGGCGAAACGGCTACCCGCGGGGGCGCTCGCCGGGCTGTTCTCCGCAGTGACGTCGGTATCCCCCGACTCGGTCATGGCCAGCGTCGCGCGCGACGCGTCCGTGTAGACGATGTTCCCCTCCTGTACGGAGACGCTGCCATGGTCTGTCGAAACGTGATGGCCAAGCCATGGCAAGCTTATTTGCGGGAATTCGTGATCGCCAATCGCGGCGAGAGCGACCAGCGCAACAACGCCAATGGTGGCAACGGCTAGCCGCTTTCCTGACTGGTTCCCGGATCCGGGTACTGGCGATTCAGCGACAGGCTCCAGCGTGCCAACAGCGTCCACGTCGTCTGCAGGTTGATCCACACGCTCCAGCCGGTTGAGCAGCGCGACATTGTGTTTCCGGACCCATCCAAGTACCAGGAAACAATCGACGATCACCCATAGCCCTACCAGCGCGAGCGGGACGTATCCGACGAGCAGCCATGTCGAGGCGATGCCGACAAGAAAGAGCAGGAGCTGCAGCCCACCCGTTAAGAATCGTCCCGTATAGAAACGGTGGGCCCCCGTCATCCCGAAGAAAAAGCACAGCACAAAGGCAAGCGCCCCGCTCTTTTTTTGCGCGTCATACAGCATGTACTCGCGCATGCCCATGTCTTTCATTTTTCCTTCCAGCACTTTCATTTTTGACGGCGCGATATGCTCGGACCGTCAAAAACGAGCTTATCCTCACACCAATATAGTTCGTTAACGTCACAGATCAGGCTTGATCCCGCGCTGCCGGAGAATTTCGGTGCAAGACAGGGCCGGTGCGTTGTCCGGACGCCCAGCCATCGCCGGAATGCCAGACGCGTTAAGACGGCCTGTGTACCCGCTTGCGGGACGAAGCAGGCCCGATGGGCCACCAGCCTGGGTTGAGTAGGGCCACGCACCCGGCTATCAAAGGGGGGGCTCAATTTGAGACCCCCTATTTGATTTTCCGAAGGGTAGACCGAAATGGTCGCCCCCTTGATGCCCTTCGTAAGGGGGTGTCGATCTGACACCCCTTTGCATCACCCGTGCCGTACAAGGCCTCGCAGGGTGCATCACTTTGATCATCCCCTTTGCTGTACAAGGCCTCGGCGATCTACCTCAAGGTCGAGGCTGGCTGGCACCAGCGCGCCGGAATGCCCGACGGGTTGAAACGGTCTGTGTGCCGCTCGCGGGGTCGGGTAGGTCGGGGATGGGTCGCCGGCCACCCTGCCAGCCCCGCCACGGCCCGGAAAACGGGCTGGGGAGCGCCCAAGGCGGCGCGCGCTGCTCCCCCGCGCCAAGCGACAGCTCGAGCAGCGCGCTGACGGTGATCCACCTACTGAAAAGCCAGAATAGCCACATCCGCGCTTATGTAAGACGATTCTCGTCATACGGGGGATAACGATGAAGACCAAACTTTGCGGCGCACTGTGCGCGATGACGCTCTTCGCGCCAGCCGCGCACGCGGGACTATTCGGGCCAAGCGACTACTACGGCTGCGTGCTTGACAGGATGACCGACGTCCAGAACGACTACGCAGCGAACGCGATCGTCGTTGGTTGTAATGCAGAGTTCGACTGGCGGGCTCCCGTCAAACGGCGAACTGGGCCATTTGCCCGATATGCATCAGGCAACGAGTGTTTTTTGGATAAAGGTAAGGCACTGGCCAGCGGGCTCGGCGCCCGGGTGGTTCTTTTCGCGTGCCACACACTCTACGACCCGCCCCCGCCCTTCGATCCATCAACGGCAGTGCCAGTGAACTGAAGCGCTGTGAATTCCCCGCGTCGACCGGGCTCCAGACGGGACGGAAATACCGCGCTAAAGTCAAACTCGTCTCGATCCCCTCGACGACGCCGGGCGCGATATCCAAGGCTTCGTTAGGCCACAGGAAAATCGCGCCGCCGCTCTTGCGATGTCCTGCGAGCAGCCTGCGCGGTTTGTCGATAAACCGCAGGCGTTCTCGGACACAGGCCATACCATCCCGCCTTTGCGGATGGAACAGGTATCGCCCATCGGGATGAGGTCGCGGCCGTAGCTTGCGAGGGCATCAGCGTGCCGCGCGGCTACTTGGACCTTCGCACGCAACCGGTCGGCCTCCGCACGCAATTGGCTCACGTGAAAATTGACGTCTTCCTGCGTCATCCACTCCAGCCGTTGTACGCAGGCGCCTTTACCGTCTTTGCACGGCACGGTATACATGCCCCTTAACAAAGTGTCCATACCAGCTCCTTGAGTTTATGGTAATCGTGACTATCCATTCCGGCGGAGATACTCCCCGGTCACATACAAGATTCAGACAGGCGCGGGCTTAGTAATCAGTGCCGGTCGCGCCCTGCACCAGCTTCAGGCTCGGTGACGTCGCCAGCGCGTCGAGTTGCGACATGGCGAGCGGCGGCAACAGCGTTTCGGCACTCGGCAGACTCGCAAAAAAGGTTTGCGCTTCGCTGGATTGCAAAACGCCAATCAGCAGTTCGGTTTGCCGCTCAAGTTGCCATTTTTCGATGCTGTACTTCGCGTCCTTCGCCATCGCATCGATGCGGGCGATCGCAAGCGTGCGCAGTTGGGTGCGTCGGGAGGCGGAGGCGTTCGCGCCGCGAGAACACATATAACTCGAGATTTTTGGGCGGAATTCTTCGCGGATACCTAGTTCCTGGCAACGGCGCGCGAGTTCCGCATCAGCGGCGGCGGCCGCTTCCTCCGCCGTGCGCACCAGATCGCGGCATAGCTCGTCCTCAGCCTTGAATACCGTTGAAAGCTCCTGTTCGGCTTCAGCGCGCAGTGCCGCTGCTCTCTTGTCTGCGTCTGCCTTGCGGACGCGCACGATCTTGCGCAAGTGATCGCGCAGCTCGTCGCGTTCCTTTGACGTCATCTTCTGTTGTGCCGTGTCGCCCATACGACCTCCTGGTCCTGAAGCAATCCCCCCGCTATCCTCTGCATCGTTCTTAATCGTTCTTAAAGGCACGCCGCAACGCGCGGCGCGTGTCATCTACAGGGTTGATCAGGCCATGGGTCGCGACTTCAGCGCGGTGCCGTCGAGAAGCGCTTGCAAGTCGTCGACGCGCCAACCGAGCCGATTACGGCCGATGTGAACTGGGCGAATAGGCCCACCGCAGCAAGACCACTTTCTCAAAGTCTGTTCAGCGAGATTCAGGACCTCGGCTGCCTCGGCGGTCGTGAGGATTACAGGCAATCCCGCACGCCGGAGCTGTCGATTGGTTGCCATTGAATTACTCAAGCGTTGACTGGTCCCTTGATCTTAGTCCGTGGCACGAGGCCGCCGAGCAGGGTCCGCGCGCGGTTTTCGCGTGGTTTTTCGGTGCAATTTAGTCAGGAACTTCGGATTTCTGCGCGAGCCGCAGGACTTGTGAGGGTCTGTAATTTTTTTGAGTATTTGTAACAATGCACGCACGAATGCGCAGCAATGTCGAACGTCGCACTTATGGGAAATAATGTAAGGTCCATGTGATCCGGGCGCGGTCCGGATGTTGCCAATTTGCGCTGGCCCGCCACACTTCAGAGAGTCCAAGTCCTGTCTCAGAGGTGACAACCGCTAACGTGCGAAACGGCTTACATGGTTTTCAGCGACAGCGTCGCGACGCGCGGAAAGAGAAGTGAAGTCTGGATTCGCATGCAGTGCGCGTAAATATCTGATGTATATCGGTGAAGCCCTTCAGGCATCCTCCAGAAAAACTGTACAGGCAACGTCCTCACCGCAATGGAGGACAGACTCAGCACAATGGCTGTAGAGGCTATCGATCATTTGCCGACGGCCCACAGCTCCGGTTTTGCCTGCTCCGATTTGAACTCAACGCCAGCCTGCTCCAGCATCCAGAATTCGATCCTGTCGTGCCACATGCGCAGCAGGTCAAGCGGGCGGCGGCGGTAATGCTTCTCGGCAATCGCGCTCGGCTTGTGACCTTGAATTTGAGCAACGACGCCGACCGGGCATTCCACCCATTCACTCAACGTCGCGAACGAGCGGCGCAGGCCGTGCAAGCTCACATGAGGCAGGCCCGCAGCAGCGAGTGCCTGATTGTGCGCGTATCGCGGCTCGGCAATCTTGCCGTCAGCGGCGGTCTTGCTGGCGAACACCCAAGCCGACGGTTGCCATTCTTCACCGCGTCCCTGCAAGCGACGTAACTGCCGGATGGTGGGCGGCGTGTCGTTAATCCGCTTCAGATTCTGCAGCAGGAACGCAAGATAGGGCGTTAGCGGAATCGTGCGACCCGCGTCTTCAACCTTGTCGCTGATGTGCATACTGCGCCACTGGAAATCCACACCGGACCATTTCAGGCCGGCCATTTCCTCGCGGCGCGCACCAGTAATCAGCAACGCTTGAAGGTATGCAGAGATAACCGGATTCTGAATTTCGGCGACGGCATTAAACCAAGCCGATAACTGTTCGCGTTGCAGTACATCGCCTTGCTTCGCATTGCTTCGAGGCAAAACGCCGGCCACCTTTGAGGAATTGTAAGAATCGGCGGGAACCACGCCCCCATACGTGTCATGACTTTCGCACCAACGGATGAACGCCTTCAGTAAGCGGAATGCATGCGCGGCATTGGTCGGCCTCATTTGTGCCTCTGATTCGAGCCACGCCGCAATCCTGCCCGCGCTCAGATCCGAGAGACGAAGAGCCATCAACGGCGCAAGCGGTCCACGCGTGGTCTTCCTGGTACCTCGCTTCCTCATCTCGCCGCCCGGTGCGGCGAGCGCCGCATGGTCGGCAAGGTATCGTTCCGACCTCGGTTTTTTGGTTTTCGGCGAAATTCGGGTGCGCAGGTATTCCAGATAATCGACCCACGCTTCGGCCACGGTCGCAGTCTTGCGCCGCGCTTCAACTTGGCGAGCTTCAAGAGCGGCGCGTTCCTCGGCTTTGACCTCGCGCGGGTCTTTACCACCGTCAACGAGAATCTTGAGCTTCGCGGCCTCGGTTTGCGCCTTGCCAAGGTCCCACACTCTCTGATCGCCTATGGTGACTCGTAAGGTCTTACCGTGCAGGCGACTCTCGAACACGTACGCTCGAGCGCCGCCCGAAGAAACGCGCAGTCCCAAGCCTGGTGTTTTTTTGTCCCAGAAGATGGATTGCTGCTTGCCGGGTTCGCAAGCGAATGAGGCGACCCGCGCTGCCGTGAAATTTGCCTTTTCCATTGCCGTCCCGTGTAGGCACCGTGTAGGCAAATCCTAGCGTAACCGATCAACTCCGGTCAACGCAAAATCAAGCACCGAAAACAAAACATCTTTTATTTTCAATAACTTAAAATGTAATATCAATGCCAATCAACTCAGGGGAATATCGACATTCACGCATTCGTAATGCGAAGGTCGGGGGTTCGATTCCTCTTTCCAACAGATTCAAGCACTTAGCCCAGTCATCGCGACTGGGCTTTTTGCTTTCTGGAGGACACGCGAGCGCTGCGTCACAAGTTCATTTATCGGCACGTCAATTGCTGCTCGATGCAGAACTTCCCCAAACAAAGCCAACGCGTTATCCACGGTTGTCACGGTTCAAAAACCCAGCCTGTCGCATCGCGCGATCACAACCAGGTTGCGGGCCATGAAGACATCTTCGGTGAGCGCTTTGCCCTCCTCGGTCCGCTGAGTGCCGTACGCGGAGATCGCCTCCTTCGGCGCCGACGAAAACCATAAGATCCGCCCGGCGCACTCGATTCCAACCTGGCGTCCGTTCCAATAGACAGCGCTTTCCATAGTGACTCTCCGAAGGGCGAAGATAGCCATCTTCCGTGCCGGTACCTGGGGCGTCCGTTATCCACCGCACTCTGGGTCACAGACAGACGTCTCAATAATATGGACCGCGCATGCCGCGCTTACCAAGCGTACATCTACCTATGTTGCGAAATGAGTTCACCGCGGAGTTCACCGCGCGGCACGATTGTGGCGAGCGGCACACCAGTGGAAGTCGGGCGCATGGAAGTCGAGCGCATCAATGAGCGCCGCACCGCCGCCTGCCTGAAATAATAAAAGCGGCTCGCGGCTTGAACGTGAACGGAACGCGCCATCATCCGGCGCCACGCTTTTCCTTCAGGAAATCGATCAGCGCACGCAGCTTGAGCGGCATCTGTGCGCGGCTCGCCGTGTACAGATAGAACCCCGGAAAGCTCGGACACCACGCGTCCAGCACACGCACGAGCCGGCCGTCTTCGAGTTGCTCGCGTACATAGCCGTCGATCACGTGCAGCAGACCGACGCCCTGCTCCGCCGCTTGCACCATCGTGCGCAGATCGTTCGTCACGAGACTGCCGCGCGTCTCGACCTCGAACACGCGCGCCGGGTCGTCCGGCGGCGCGAACTCCCATCGATAGATACCGCCGCTGGTCGAGAAGCGATAACGCAGGCAATCGTGAGCGGCAAGATCGGCGGGCGTCGCGGGCGGTGCGTAGCGTTCGAAATAAGCCGGCGAGCCTGCCACGACAATGCGAATCTCGCCGCTCAAAGGCACCGCGACCATGTCTCGCGCGACACGCTCACCAAGCCGGATGCCGGCGTCGAAGCCTGCGCCGACCACGTCGGCGAGGCCGTCGTCGAGTGTCATGTCGAGACGGATCTGCGGATAGCGGCGCGTGAACTCGGCCAGATGCGGCAGCACCAGCAACTCGCTCGCGACCCGTGGCAGGTTGATGCGCAGCGTGCCGGCGGGCTGATCACGGCCTTCATCGAGCGCTTCAAAAGCGGCCTCGAGCGCCGCTAGCGCAGGTTTCACGCTCGCGAGAAACCGCGCACCGGCCTCGGTCAACGCCACACGCCGGGTGGTCCGGTTGAACAGACGCACGCTCAACTGCGTCTCGAGCGCGCGGATGGTTTGCGACAGCGCGGACGCCGTCACGCCGGTTTCACCGGCCGCGCGCGTAAAACTGCCGTGATGCGCGACAGACGCGAACGCCATCAGCGCCGGCAACTGAGCAGGATCCATCGCATCCCCTATTATTAAGTCCGACTTCACAATTCTTGCAGACAAGCGGCATTTTTCCACGAAAAGAATCGGCGCACGATAGCCCTATCGACTCGCTTCGTTCCGCGTAACCGCCCAAGGAGACTGACATGACGATGAACCGCTATAACCTGCTCGGCCGCTCAGGCCTGCGCGTGAGCCCGATCGCACTCGGCACGATGACCTTCGGCACCGAATGGGGCTGGGGCGCCGAGGAAAAATCGGCGCAGCGCCTCTTCGACCTGTACGTGGATGCGGGCGGCAACTTTGTCGATACGGCCGATCTGTACACCGAAGGCACCAGCGAAAAATGGCTAGGCAAATTCGTCGCGGCGCGCGGCCTGCGTGACCGGCTGGTGATCGCGACCAAATACGGCTACAACGCCGAAACCGGCAATCCGAACGCAGGCGGCAACCACCGCAAAAATCTGCTGCGCGCACTCGACGGTTCGCTCAAGCGTCTTGGCACCGACTACATCGACTTGTATTACCTGCACACGTGGGACCGCGTCACGCCAGTGGACGAAGTCATGCGCGCAATGGACGACGCGGTGCGCACCGGCAAGATCCGCTACGTCGGCCTGTCGGATACGCCGGCATGGTTCGCCGGGCGCGCACAGACCCTCGCCGACTGGCGAGGCTTCGAACCGGTCGCGGCGATGCAGCTCGAATACTCGATGATCGAGCGCAACGCCGAAAACGAGTTCGCCGATCTCGCCGCCAATCTGGGCATGGGGCTCGTGCCGTGGAGTCCGCTCGGCATGGGCGTGCTGTCTGGGAAATATCGGCCATCGCAAAGCGGAGCATCTGGCAGAGTTTCAGGCAGCGGACGGCTGGCGAGCGTGGCAAGCGCGCCGCCGCCGGGCTTCGACAAACTCACCGCGCGCAATTTTCGGATCGTCGCGGAACTCGAGGCCGTGGCAAACCTGGCAGGCAGACCGATGGCACAGGTCGCGCTCAACTGGCTGCATCGGAAGCGAGGTGTGTCGAGCATCATCGTCGGCGCGACCAAGCCGGAACAATTGCAGGAGTCGCTCGGCTCACTCGACTTCATGCTTGCGCCCGAACTGATCTCCCGGCTCGATGCGGTATCGGAACCGGCTCGCCCGTTCCCGTATTACATGTTCGCCGATGGCCATCAGGCGCGCATTCACGGACAAGTCGAAGTCACCGACAAATCAGCGGCCTACGCCGCGCCCGTGACGATTCCCGCTCCGCGCACATAACGGGAGGTTGATGATTGCGAGCGCCGCTCACGGCGCACTGACACGCGCTGCGTTCCGCCGGGAGCGTGGCGCGTATTTATTTGCGGAGAATGACCTGAAAAGCATTCTCGCTCGTCAACGATTTCGCCGAATTGTTCGTTAACAAAAAGATTAGGAGCCGATTGAACGAATCGGTAATTAACGAACGTTCGGTTGCGATACAAGAAAATCATGCCAATGCGGCAGCGCACAAAAACGAATCGGTTTGTTCGTATCAAAACATATGAACGAACGATGCACGGACATACTGAAGTTAATCCGTTGAAAGCACGCGGGGCAAGGCTGGGAAGGGTGCAGCGCGGAATAACGAACTATTGAATTGGCGGCGATGAGAGCCGAAGCATGCACAACCAACCGATAAATTCTATTCAAACATTCCGCCCCCAGGTTGGCGTGTACCGTTAAAGCAACAAACGGCATGCGAGCTGCATCAGAGACTGGTGCAAAACGGGGCCCGAGGCAGATAATCGCTTTGTAAAGGAGAGAGATCATGGATGCGAAACCACCGAAGATTCCGACCCCGGATAAAGTTTTTAGCCCGGATCCGGAACCCGCTGGCGTCGAATTTTTGGGTGCGGAACTGCCTGAGCACGTTCGTGCCTTTTTCGACGAACAACGTAAGTCGTGCGACTCGAAGTAATCATGCAGTGGCGCGATGCAGCATCGGCGTCCGCGCGCTCGGCGTGCGGCGAAGGTCGGCGCGCGCCTGGACAATCGTCTTGCACTTATTTCACGGCGATTTCACGCCGCTGCCTGCGGCTGCTTGATTGCGACGCTGGGCCGTGCGGTCCGGCGTCAGATTGCGTACGTCGTTTATCAGGCGCTTTTGAATCGCTTTTGAATATTTCGGGCGCTCGTTTTGAGCGGTCAATCGCCGCTTGATCGGCGCATCGTCTATTCTTCTGTTTTTTCTTCCGCGGCCGCTCGGCCAAGCCTGCCTCCCATGAATCGTTCGTATCGCTTCGGCGCATCATGCGCGCTCGCGTTGTTCACTGCGCTCGCGTTCGCCCCCGCAAACGCGGACGGCGACGACACCGCCCTCACCAATCTGATCGCGCTGGCTTCGCAACGGCTGGCACTGGCAGAACCCGTCGCGCGCTGGAAGTGGGCAAACCATCAGGCGATCACCGATACGCCACGCGAAAATGCATTGCTCGCCGATGTCGAGAAGCGCGCCGTCGCGGCGAACGTCGATCCGGCGTTTGCCCATGCTTTCTTCCAGGATCAGATCGACGCGAGCAAGGACGTGCAGAACGCTCTGTTTGCCAACTGGCGCAGCACGCGGCCACCGGAGGGACCGGTGCCCGATCTGGCGAGCAGCACAAGGCCGCAACTGGACCGGCTGACGCAGTCACTGGTGGCCGGGCTCGCGCGCGTACAGCCGCTGCGCGCGGCGCCGGATTGCCCGTCACGCGTGGCGCAATCGCTTGCCAACTGGAAATCGTTGACCCGTTACGACTCGACTCACTCGAGCGCGCTGACACGCGCACTCGGCCATGTTTGCGAAACCGGAGGAGTCGGCGCGACCGGCTAATCGGCTTATCGGATCACCGCTTTGCGCGTTGCACAAAACGCGCTCAAACGCGCGGCCGAAGCCGTGCGAAGCGACCGGTCAGTCAAGCGAGACTCGGCGCGCCCAGCGGCGCCGATGTACCTGCCTGAACGCTCAACGGCATCACACGCAAGCCGCGCGCCAGATGAGTCTGCAGAATGCGGTAGGTCGAGAGCTCGAACGGCCCAGCGACGCTCGACGCATGCAGCGTCGCCGCCTGCGCGAGCGACGGCGCATGGCCGATGTAGCGCCATCTGTCGACAACGTGGAAAGTTCGGGCGAGCGAAGCCTCTTCGCGCTCCTCGAAAACAATCGGGCCATCGAAAGGCCAGGGTGCGTCCACCGGATCGCTCTTCGCGATACGCGGTACGCGGTTATGGCCAGGGCGCAGCGTCGCAATCCATTGCGCCTCAGTGAGCAACGCGCCCAATTCGCCGCCGGTCGCGCGCCATTCAACTCGCCGCACCTGCTGCGCGAGCCGTATATCCTTCGATGAACGCCGCTCGCCGGTCAAATGCGAGCGCAACCTCTGACGGACACGCACGCTGCGCCCGACATACAGCGGTAAATCCTCTTCCCCATAGAACGCATAAACGCCGCATCCGGCCGGCGCGGTATCGAGCAAATCTTCGGTAATGTCGCCGGCGAGCCGATAGCGCCGCGTGGTGCGCTCGATCTGCGCCCGCAAGACGTCGATCGGCACGAGGCCATGCAGACGCTGCCAGAACTGCCAGATCAGATCAGCGTCGGCAAGCGCCCGGTGACGATCGGACGGCACCAGCGCGTGACGTTCGACCAGCGCATCGAGTCCATGACGCTTTTCCGCCGGAAACAACGCGCGCGACAGACGCACCGTACACAGCACGTCCGGATCGAATGCAAGCCCGACCCCGCGAAACTCGCTGCGCAGAAAACCGCGGTCGAAGCTGGCATTGTGCGCAACGAACAATTTGCCGCTCAGGCGCTCAAGAAGGGCCGGCGCGATGGCGTCGAAGGTCGGCGCGCCGCGCACCATCGCATTGGTGATACCGGTGAGCTGCTGAATGAAGGACGGAATCGGCTGCTGAGGGTCGACCAGAGTACTCCAGCGCGACACACCGGCCGGCCCCACTTCGACCACGCCGACTTCGGTGATGCGATGCTCGCCGGTCGAGCCACCGGTGGTTTCAAGGTCGACGAACGCGATCGGCACATCGAGCGCCGGTTCCGGCAGAAACAGTTCAGACATGGAAAAGGATACTTTGGATGCGTGGCTTTGCGGCAAGTATGCACCAGTTGACCGCTCCGCACCCGGACAGCATTGCAATCTCATAGCTGCCGTGCCGCGCAAAAGACAGTATTTGCCGCTGGGCCAGGAGCCGCGAACGAACTGTTGAATTATCCTGGTTTTATGGCGGCCATATAAAACACTGGGCGTGTTTTCCTCTTTTCCCCGTTTTATTGCACGTCCCGTTCTGACTGGATAGTTAATCGTGTTAGCCACTATGCAAAAATAAACACGTCGACAATAAAAAAGCCCTCGCCAATGCGAGGGCTTTTTGGCGAACTGGCTGCGCGGCGGCAGGCGCCAGTCAGCGCTGCGCGCATCACAGCGGCTGAATGTTCGCCGCTTGCTTGCCCTTCGGGCCGGTCTTCACCTCGAAGGAGACGCGCTGATTTTCCTTCAGCGACTTGAAACCTTCACTGCGGATTTCCGAAAAGTGCGCGAACAGATCGTCACCGCCCGAATCCGATGTAATGAAGCCAAAGCCCTTAGCATCGTTGAACCATTTTACGATACCAGTTTCCATATTCCAGTTTCCCTCGATGTTTTATAAAAGCGGGCATTGCCCTCAAACCGAACCCTTTGCCATACCACTCATTAGCGGATATTCATGACAGCTTCGGCGCCATCAGACTCAGCAATTGAAATTCAGCATTGCCGTTATACGGGGAACGAAGAATAGCCGTCAAGCGAATTTTTCACACGCACTTAACGCGTCGCACGATAAGCGAAGCCAAAATCGGAAAAGTATGAAGAACGTTTTCAGTAAAAACTGACCAAGAAGTACGTCATTATTACTTACGCCGCTTGGGATATGCTCAATGTCGGGAAAAATTTCAGCATCGAAGTCTAAAATATGTAACAAAAAATGTTTTTCGTAAGTGTTTGTCCGACTTGTTCCGCCAGATAGTTCATCGCATGATGGAAAAAGCAGTGAATAGTAGTACGTATCGGGAGGTTGCAATGCTGTTCGACAAATTCCGCCACTTCATCACCAGGCTCACCCAATCACATACTAGGACTGTTGCCGATTACCGCGCGGATACCGAATCGGTCCCGGCCTTCGAATTCGACCCCATGTGGCACGGCGATCACTGGCAGAACCTGCTGTCTTCCCCGATGGACGCACGTCGCTACGTGATGGAAGATTGGAGCGTTTCGATTGCGCCCGACTGGGCGGAAGCCAACACTCCCGCGCCAGCACACTAGGATTGCGGAACGACAGGCGAAAAAAAGCGCGACTGGGAAGTCGCGCTGACAAAGGTTTGGAGATCTTTTTCGTCAACGAAAAAGTCTGCTTCGCAAAGCAGAAATTCCAGTATAGCGACTTCCTCGCCATCGATTATTCGCATAATCAACAATCATCTATTGCGATTACAACAACAATCTGCCTTTAAAGATTTATTGCGTTGTTTTTTCACGTCGATTGCTGTCGCAAATGAGCAACGCCATTCGGTTGACACGCCTCTCTTCTCGCCTCAAAAACGCTACAAGCCTTTAGCAGCAAGGCTTAAACGCCACCCATCTATCGTTTCCTATCGCGTAATACTTTATTGCGGAAATCGGAACGCCCACTTTTCAAGTGTCTCTCTACACTCTGCCTAACCGGAAACCGGCGTGCCTGGAATACAGCGCGCTTCTCACGCGGATTTCGCCTCTCGCAGCGCCCGCGTGAAAAGGTCTCCTTAAAGCCTGGGTTGTAAGACCCACTCTTGCTCTCTCGGAGTTACAAAGATGAAAAAGACACTCATGGTCGCGGCCCTCACGGGCGTTTTTGCAACGGCGGCGCACGCGCAAAGCAGCGTCACGCTGTACGGCTTGATTGACGCCGGCATCACCTATACGAATAACCAGCACGGCCACAGCAACTGGCAAGAAACGAGCGGCTCGGTGAACGGCAGCCGTTGGGGCCTGCGCGGCGCTGAAGATCTGGGCGGCGGTCTCAAGGCCATCTTCACGTTGGAAAACGGTTTCGGCATCAACAACGGCACGCTGAAGCAAGGCGGCCGTGAATTCGGCCGTCAAGCGTTCGTCGGCCTGGCGAGCGACCAGTTCGGCGCCGTGACCCTCGGCCGCCAATACGACAGCATGGTGGACTTCGTCGGCCCGCTGTCCCTGACGGGCACGCAATACGGCGGCACGCAGTTCGCCCACCCGTTCGATAACGACAACCTGAACAACTCGTTCCGCGTCAACAACTCGGTCAAGTACACCAGCGCGAACTACGGCGGCTTCAAGGGCGGCGCCATGTACGGCTTCTCGAACCAGGCTGGCGGATTTGCGAACAACCGCGAATACAGCGTTGGTGGAACGTATAACTGGGGCGGCCTGAATGTCGCAGCTGCGTTCATGCAGTTGAACGGCAGCGGCACGGCGAACACCGGCGGCGCAGTGTCGGACGACTTCACGTTCGCAGCAAAGCGTCAGCAAACCTGGGGGGCAGGCGCGAGCTACACGTTCGGCCCGGCAACGGCTGGCCTCCTCTACACGCAGACCAACCTGACGGGCCTGACGGGCCTGAGCGCAGCCGCATCGGGCTTCTCCAATGGCGTCGCGCTGCCGAGCAACAGCGCTCACTTCCAGAACTTCGAAGTGAACGGCCGCTACGCCCTCACGCCGGCACTGAGCCTCGCAGGTTCGTACACTTACACGCGCGCAAGCATCAACGGCGTGCGTCCGAACTACAACCAGTTCAACTTGCAAACGGACTACGCGCTGTCGAAGCGTACGGACGTGTACCTGCAAGGCGTGTACCAGCGCGTGAACGAAGGTTCGGGCCTGGTTGCGAACATCAACGGCTTGGGCGCCGCGTCGTCGACGAACGGCCAGGTCGCTGTCACCGCAGGTCTGCGTCACCGCTTCTAAGCGGCCGGCAACACCCGCTGCATGGAAAGGCGCCGTTCGCGGCGCCTTTTTTTATGCAGAGAAAGGCGTGCTTTTGAAAAGAAGAGAGCCAATGGACCGGCTGTCAGGCGCTAAATGGGAACGCGTCAGCCATCTGTTCCCAACGGCTGGCGCCAAAAAGATCGTTGGCCGACCGACTGCCGATTCGCGCGCCGTGCTCGAAGCGATCCAGTGGATCGAACGCACGGGCGAGCGCTGGATGTATCTGCCCGCGCACTTTCCACCGCAGCAAACCTGCTACGCCAGATATTTGCAATGGAAACGCAGCGGCACGGTAGACCAGATTCGCGCGCTGCTCGGCGGCGGCATACGCAACTGCGCCGCACCTGGCACCGGCAATTGCGCCGAAACGACCTGAGTCTCGCCCTCGCCCGCCCGTTTAACGCCTGTTTACCGCCCTGACGAGCGGCCTAGCCGCCGGTATCAGGCGGCGGATACTTGACGTCCAGTACATCGATGGGCTGCGGGCCAGCCGGCGTGTGCAGCGTGACCGTGTCGCCGATCTTCGCCTTGATCAACGCACGTGCGATCGGCGAGATCCAGCTCACGTGGCCGATATCCAGATCGACCTCGTCGATGCCGACAATGGTCACGGTATGCACCTCGCCGTCTTCTGTCGCGTATTCGACGGTTGCGCCGAAGAAAACCTGATCGACGTTCTCCTGCTTGCTGCTGTCGACCACTTCCGCGAGGTCGAGGCGCTTGGTCAGAAAGCGAATCCGCCGGTCTATTTCGCGCAGGCGGCGCTTGCCATAGATGTAGTCGCCGTTCTCGGAGCGGTCGCCGTTCGACGCCGCCCACGACACCAGCTTGACCACCTCCGGCCGCTCATTGTCGATCAGATGCAGCAGTTCATCGCGCATGCGCCGGTAGCCGGCGGGCGTGATGTAGTTTTTCGTACCCGCGGGAATCTCGGGCTGCACGACGTCGAGGTCGTCGTCATTCTCTTCACTCGACTCTTTGACAAAGGCCTTGTTCATGATGGTCCGTTAACTGCAGCAAACGTCTGTCTATCAAGGGTACACGATCAGGACAATGAGACAAATCGCAGTTACACGCTTCCCTTTTTTAAAAGCTTTGCTATAATCTCGTTTCTGCGTGCGGCTGTAGCTCAGTTGGATAGAGTACTTGGCTACGAACCAAGGGGTCGTGGGTTCGAATCCTGCCAGCCGCACCACTTATTTGAGTGGCCTCCCTCTGGGGAGGCCCTTTCGTTTCACCCCAGTTTCATCGTAGTAAAGCGAAGTAAAGCGCGATTTACCGTTTTAGCGTGCGGCTGTAGCTCAGTTGGATAGAGTACTTGGCTACGAACCAAGGGGTCGTGGGTTCGAATCCTGCCAGCCGCACCACCTATGAAGGGCCTTCCGATCGGAAGGCCCTTTGTTTTTTCCAGGCCGCGTTTTTCCAGACCGTGCTTTGCCAGACCGCGTTCACACGTATGAATGCCAGGGCGGCGACTGCAATGCCTATCGCGGCGCCGACTTGATATCGCCTATCTGCGCATCGGCCCGCGGCACGTCTTCGAATGACACCCCGGCACTTTGCTCGCCGATCGGCTCCGCTCTCTTGCCGATCAGCGCCTGCGCCTGATGCATCACGTCGTCGACGCTGTCGCCGAAACGGCTTTCGACAAACGCCCGCAGCAACGCGATCCGCAGTGAATCCCCTCGCCCCTCCACCGTCCGGTGCCCGCCTTCGAACTCCGCGACACAGTGCGCCGCGCCATGATTGATCCGCTCACGCACCTCCAATCGCTGCGCACGCTCCAGCACCGCCGCGGCCGCCTCCCAAGACATAGAGGGCGTGAAACGGCCCTCCCATGGCCGGCCACGGTCGTTGCCGCGGATCGAGACGGTTTCGCCGCTGTCGGTAAAGTGGATTTCGCGCACGAAGTCGTGCAGGCTGCGGGCGACCCAATAGTCGAGCGCCGTGCCGGTGAGTTCAGCTACTTTCATGTGCGTTCTCCCTGAAGAACAGGTGAGACTCGTGGGTGGCCGGCGTGTTCAGATTCGGGCCGGTCTGGGTGAAGCAATCCGAAGCAACCCGGCGCAGCCGTCGGATCAGTAGTCCGCCCGCTCGCGGTCGATCCGCATGCCGCCCTCGTGACGGTGATGCCCTTCCTCGCTCGGCCGTTCGCGGGCGATGCGCATCACGTCCGGATTGGTCCGCACCCGGCGCATCACATTGGCGAGATGAACGCGGTCACTGACCTGAATCACGAAGCGCAGCACCGTGGATTCCTGCGACAGGTCCTCGTCCATTGCGATGTGGACGATGTTTGCATCCGCCGAAGTAATATCGGCTGCGACGCGGGCGAAAACGCCCTTGGTATTCTTGACCAGCACCTTCACGGCGACGTCGAACAGACGCCCCGGCTGCGGCGCCCAAGCGACGTCGATCCAGCGGCCTGGATCGCGCCGGTGGATACGCTGCGCCACACGGCAGTCCGTAGTGTGGATCGCCATGCCGAGGCCGATGCCGATATAGCCCATGATGTCGTCGCCCGGAATCGGACGGCAGCACGCGGACAGCTGCACGGACATACCTTCAGTGCCGGTAATGACCACCGGCGGCGCATGCGAGGCCGAACTGTCGGAGCGCGAGCCATCGTCGTCGGCGTCGCGACCGCTCATCAGCACTTCGATGCGCTTGGCCATGACCGCCGCGACACGCCGGCCCAAGCCTATGTCCGCAAAGATTTCCTGACGGTTCTTGTTGCCCGTCCACTGCACCAGCTTTTCCCACGCTTCCGGCATCACGTCCGACAGCGCGAGGCCGTAGCCCTTCAGCGCCTGATCGACCAGGCGCTCGCCGAGCTGCACGGATTCGTTCAGCCGCATCGTCTTCAGATAGTGTCGGATCGCCGAACGCGCCTTGCCGGTGCGCACGAAACCCAGCCACGCCGGATTCGGCTTCGAATACGGCGCCGTGATCACTTCGACGATGTCGCCGCTCTTCAGCTCGGTACGCAGCGGCAGCAGTTCATTGTTGATCTTCACCGCGACGCACTGGTTGCCCAGGTCGCTGTGGATCGAATACGCGAAGTCGAGCGCCGTGGCGCCGCGCGGCAGCGCCATGATCTTCGACTTCGGCGTGAACACGTAGACCGCATCCGGGAACAGATCGATCTTCACGTGCTCGAGGAATTCGCTCGAATCGCCCGCTTCGCTCTGAATGTCGAGCAGCGACTTCAACCACTGATGCGCGCGTTTCTGCACATCGTTCAGATCCGCGCCGCCGTTCTTGTACAGCCAGTGCGCGGCCACGCCCGCCTCGGCGATCTCGTGCATCTTGCGCGTGCGCACCTGGAACTCGATCGGCGCGCCAAACGGGCCGACCAGCGTGGTATGCAGCGACTGATAGCCGTTCACCTTCGGGATCGCGATGTAATCCTTGAACTTGCCCGGCACCGGCTTGTAGAGCGCGTGCAGCGCGCCGATGCAGGTGTAGCACTCCAGCGCGCTTTCGACCACCACGCGAAAGCCGTACACGTCGAGCACCTGCGAGAACGACAACTGCTTGTCGCGCATCTTCTTGTAGATGCTGAAGATGGTTTTCTCGCGGCCGGTGACTTCGGCGTCGAGCTTCGCGTCGGCAATCGCGCGTTGCACTGACTCGAGAATCTTGCCGACCACTTCGCGCCGGTTGCCGCGCGCCGCCTTCACCGCTTTTTCGAGCGTGGCGTAGCGGTGCGGGTTGAAGTTCGCGAAGCTCAGGTCCTGCAACTCGCGATAGGTATTGTTCAGGCCGAGCCGGTGCGCGATCGGCGCGTAGATATCCAGCGTTTCGCGCGCCACGCGGCGGCGCTTTTCATGCGGCACCGCACCCAGCGTGCGCATGTTGTGCAGGCGGTCGGCGAGCTTCACCAGAATCACGCGGACGTCACGCGCCATCGCGAGCAGCATCTTGCGGAAGTTCTCCGCCTGCGCCTCTTCGCGATTGCGAAACTCCATCTTGTCCAGTTTCGACAACCCGTCGACCAGTTCCGCGACCTTCGCGCCGAAGCGCTCGGCGAGCTCGGCCTTGGTCACGCCCTGGTCTTCCATCACGTCATGCAGCAGCGCTGCCATGATCGCCTGGGCGTCGAGATTCCAGCCGGCGCAGATTTCCGCGACGGCGACAGGATGCGTGATGTAGGGTTCACCGCTCTGGCGATACTGGCCGAGGTGGGCTTCGTCGCCGAAATGGAATGCCGCCTTGATTTCCTTGATCTCTTCCGGCTGAAGATAGCCGGACAAGACGGACGTCAGCTGGGCGATCGAAACGACGTCATGCCGGCGCGGTTGCTCCGGCGTGGCGGTCGGTCCGAACAGATGGCGAAACGACTGTTCGAGGACCGCGTCGATGTATTTCCGTGCAGACGAGGGCGAGTCGGCGTCGTGTTCCGCTTCCGTAGCGGTGGGCGGGGTCGTGCTCATGTTCGCCTCCGTAGCGGTTAGGGTTGGACGCCGGTCTGCATGTTGATGCAATTACGTGTGGCAAATACGTGGCAATCGAAAACAGAACAATGCGCCTTAAACAGGCACCTTCTTCAGCATTTCGACGCCGACCTGGCCAGCTGCGATTTCACGCAACGCGACGACCGTGGGCTTGTCGCGACTTTCGATCTTCGGCGTGTGACCTTGAGCGAGCTGACGCGCGCGATAGGTTGCGGCAAGCGCGAGTTCAAAACGATTCGGGATCTGTTTGAGGCAATCTTCGACGGTAATGCGGGCCATGTTGGGTTCCTTCTCAGTATGTTGCTTATTCTACCTTATGTGCTCGGCACACCGGCGCGCTCACGCGTGCGGCAGGTGAATGCCGAGCTGCACGAAAAGCTGCGTGTGGCGCGCGTATTGCGAGGCGAAGCGCGAGCGCGTCGCGGCCACCAGACACCGCAGTTCGCCGAGCGCGCGATCGAAGTTGTCGTTGATCACGACGTACTCCGCTTCGGCCGCGTGCGCCATCTCGCTACCGGCTGCGAGCAGCCGCCGCGTAATCACATTCGGCTCGTCCTGGCCGCGCTTTTTCAAACGCTCTTCGAGCGCGTCGAGCGACGGCGGCAAGATGAAAATTTCGACCGCGTTGTGAAACTGCTTCTTCACCTGCTGCGCGCCTTGCCAGTCGATTTCGAGCAGCACGTCGTGGCCGCTTTTCATCTGCTCTTCGATCCACACACGCGACGTCGCGTAGTAGTTGCCGTGCACTTCCGCGCTTTCCAGAAACTCGCCGGCCGCGTGACGCGTCAGGAAATCGTCGACGGTCGTGAAGTGATAGTGCTCGCCGTCCTGCTCCTTCGGACGCGGCGGGCGCGTCGTGTACGAGATCGACAGACGGATCGCTTCGTCGCCGGCGAGGAGCGCGTTCACGAGCGTCGACTTGCCCGCGCCCGACGGCGCCACCACCATGAACAGGTTGCCGGGATAAGCGCCGGCATAAGGATTGTGCGGTGCGCTGGTTTCGCGTGTGTGGTCGGTCATGTTCGTGTTGCTCCAGCCTTATTCCAGATTTTGTACTTGCTCGCGCATCTGTTCGATGAGCAGCTTCAAGGTCATCGACGAATCCGCCAGTTCCTTCGCGGCCGCCTTCGAGCCGAGCGTGTTCGCCTCGCGATTGAGCTCCTGCATCATGAAGTCGAGCCGCTTGCCGACCTTGCCGCCCTTCTGAATCACATGACGCGTTTCGTTCAGGTGAGCCGTGAGGCGCGACAGTTCTTCGGCGATGTCGATGCGGATGCCGTACATCGTCACTTCCTGGCGAATCCGCTCGTTGATTTCTTCACGCGAGACGATCGTCGCGGCCGTATCCGGCGCGGCGATGCCGAGCGCTTCCTGCAGACGTTCGACGATCTTCTGCTGGTGCCTGGCGATCAGTTCCGGCACGAGCGGCGTGATCTTCGTGACGATCCCTTCCATCTCGGTGACGTTGGCGAGCAGCATCGTCGCGAGTTGCGCGCCTTCGCGGGCCCGCACGTCGATCAGATCGGCAATCGCCTGCTTGCCGCACGCGAGCACCGCATCGCGCAGCACCTCCGGCGAGACGCCGGTTTCGGCCAGCACGCCCGGCCAGCGCAGAATCTCGCCGGTGCGCAGACGCCCTGCTTCCGGGAACGTCGACAGCACGGCGCGCTCGAGCAGCGCGAGTTGCGTCAGCGCATCGCGATTGACCGAGCCGGCATTGGCCGACTGCTCGCTGCGCTGCAGGTTGATACGGATATCGACCTTGCCGCGCGAGAGCTTGTTCATCAGCATTTCGCGCAGCGTCGGTTCGCACACGCGCACGTCTTCCGGCATGCGGAAGTTCAGATCGAGAAAGCGCGAGTTCACCGTGCGCAGTTCGACCGATACGCTCACGCCACCTGTGCCCGAGGCCGCGACGAGTTCGCGCGTGGCGCTCGCATAGCCAGTCATGCTGTAGATCATCGTATTTCTCGCGATTGTGGCCATGCGTTCGACGATGGCCGGAGAGTCGAATCGCCCGGCGTGTCCGAGACGCGGGGCGGGGAACCGGCATTATCCCATTTTTGGCGATGGGACCCCTTGCAGGGCCAGCGCACATGCGGGCAGCCGCCCGGCGCATGACCAACCCCAATCGGCTGTAAAATTGCGCTTTCCTTCCCGCTTTTCTTCGACACCCATCCCAACATGACCGACAACAGCCAACGCCCCAGCGGCCGCCAGGCCAATCAGCTGCGCGACGTGCGCATTACGCGCCACTACACGAAGCACGCGGAGGGCTCGGTGCTGGTCGAATTCGGTGACACCAAGGTCATCTGCACCGCGAGCATCGCCGAGACCGTTCCGTCGTTTCTGCGCGACCGCGGCCAGGGCTGGCTCACCGCCGAATACGGCATGCTGCCGCGCGCCACCCACACGCGCAGCGACCGCGAAGCGGCGCGCGGCAAACAGACCGGCCGCACCCAGGAAATCCAGCGCCTGATCGGGCGCGCGCTGCGCTCGGTGTTCGATCTCGAGAAGCTCGGCGCGCGCACGCTGCATATCGACTGCGACGTGATCCAGGCCGACGGCGGCACGCGCACCGCCAGCATCACCGGCGCGTTTGTCGCCGCGCATGACGCCGTATTGAAACTGCTGGAGGCCGGCCGCATCGAAAGCTCGCCGATCAGCGATTACGTCGCGGCAATTTCGGTCGGCGTGTACGACGGCCTGCCGGTGCTCGATCTCGACTACGACGAAGACTCGCAATGCGACACCGACATGAACGTCGTGATGACAGGCGCGGGCGGCTTCGTCGAAATTCAGGGCACCGCCGAAGGCGTGCCGTTCTCGCGCGACGAAATGAATGCGCTGCTCGAGCTCGCGAGCGACGGCATCAACACGCTGATCGCGAAGCAGAAGGAAGCGTTGGAGCAGAAGAGTGAGTGAAGTTCGTCAAAGCAACGGCGCAGCAGCTTCAGGCTCGCCGTTGCAGAAAGTCGTGCTGGCGTCGAACAACGCGGGCAAGCTGCGCGAGTTCGCGGCGCTGCTCGGCGCGGCCGGCATCGAGCTGATTGCCCAAGGCGAGCTGAACGTGCCGGAGGCGGAAGAGCCGCATCCGACCTTCGTCGAAAACGCGCTGACCAAGGCGCGCCATGCGGCGAAACTCACCGGCCTGCCCGCCCTCGCCGACGATTCCGGCCTGTGCGTGCGCGCGCTGCGCGGCGCGCCAGGCGTTTATTCGGCGCGTTACGCGCAACTGGCCGGCGGCGAGAAAGGCGACGCGGCGAACAACGCGCACCTCGTCGCGGCACTGCAAGGCGAGGCCGATCGCCGCGCGTATTACTACTGCGTGCTGGCGCTCGTGCGCCACGCGGACGATCCCGAACCGTTGATTGCCGAAGGCCGCTGGCACGGCGAGATTCTCGATACGCCGCGCGGCGCGAACGGTTTCGGCTACGACCCGCACTTCTTCCTGCCGTCGCTGAACGCGAGCGCAGCAGAGCTCGAACCCGCGGTGAAAAACGCCAGCAGCCATCGCGCGATTGCATTGCGGCAACTGCTCGCGCGTTTGACGGAGGAAGCGTGATTCCGATCAAACCGGCCCCCGCCGATGTCGGCGCAGGCGTCATCAAGGCATTTACCTCGCCGGGCAGCATTCGCCTGACGTCGCTGCCTCCGTTGGCGCTCTACGTGCATTTCCCGTGGTGTGTGCGCAAGTGCCCGTATTGCGATTTCAATTCGCACGAGTGGAAAGGCGACACGTTCCCCGAGGCCGCCTACCTCGACGCGTTGCGCGCCGATCTCGAGATGGCGCTGCCGCTCGTGTGGGGACGCCAGGTGCATACGGTGTTCATCGGCGGCGGCACGCCCAGCTTGCTGTCGGCGGCCGGGCTCGACCGGATGCTGTCCGACGTGCGCGCGCTGCTGCCGCTCGACGCCGACGCGGAGATCACGCTCGAGGCGAATCCCGGCACCTTCGAAGCCGCGAAGTTCGCGCAGTTTCGCGCGAGCGGTGTGAATCGCTTGTCAGTGGGCATCCAGAGTTTCAACGAAGCGCACCTGAAGGCGCTCGGCCGGATTCACGACGCGGCGCAAGCACGTCATGCGGTCGAAGTCGCCTCGACCACCTTCGACAACTTCAATCTCGACCTGATGTTCGCGCTGCCGCAGCAGACGCTGGCCGAATGTCAGGCTGACGTGGAAACGGCGTTGTCGTACACGCCGCCGCACTTGTCGCTGTATCACCTGACGCTCGAACCGAACACGCTGTTTGCGAAATTCCCGCCCGCGCTGCCCGACGACGACGCCTCCGCCGACATGCAGGACTGGATCCACGAACGCACGAAGGCGGCTGGCTACGAGCGTTACGAAGTGTCGGCTTATGCGAAGCCGCATCGGCAGAGCAAGCACAACCTGAACTATTGGCGCTTCGGCGACTATCTCGGCATCGGCGCCGGCGCGCATACCAAGCTGTCGTTTCCGAACCGCGTGCTGCGCCAGGCGCGCTACAAGCATCCGGCCACCTTCATCGAGCAGGCGAAGGCCGGCGCGGCGGTACAGGAAGAACACGAGGTCGGGCCGCGCGATCTGCCATTCGAGTTCATGCTGAACGCGCTGCGGCTCGTGGAAGGATTTCCGGTGCATCGCTTCGTCGAACGCACGGGGCTGTCGATGACGTCGATCGAACTGGCTTTGCAGGAGGCGGAACGGCGCAAGCTGATTACGCGCGATCACGAAAAAATCGCACCGACACCGCTCGGTCAGGCGTTCCTGAACGATCTGCAAGCGCTGTTTCTGAAAGATCCGCAGTAATTGCAGCGCGCCAGTACGCCGCAGCCTGAGTTTTTCAGGTTACAATTTGCGGCTTGGAGGTGTGGCCGAGCGGTTTAAGGCACCGGTCTTGAAAACCGGCGAAGGAGCAATCTTTCCGTGAGTTCGAATCTCACCGCCTCCGCCAGAGCATGAACGACAACGGGCCTTTAAGGCCCGTTTCTATTTGTGCGCCGCGTATTTGTGCGCTACGCCACCGGCCCCGCGATGACCGAACTCACTCGGTAGCCCACCCCTCAACTTTCCCCCTTCCTGGCCTAAACCAGCGCGGTCGCCTCGACCTCGATCTTCAGGCCGTAATGCAATTGTGGAACAGGCACGACCGCACGTGCCGGCCGAGCTTCGCCCGCCCAGCGCGCGTAGATCTGATTGAAACTCGCCCAGTGTTCGACATTGACGATATAGACGCGCACCTGCACCAGCTGAGCAATGCTGCTGCCGGCACCTTCGAGCGCAGCCTGCACATTGGCCAACACCTGTTGAGTTTGAACCTCGAACGTAGCGCCGGAAAGCTTCTCGTCCTGTGCGTCGACCGGCAACTGTCCTGAGATGAACACAAATCCATTGGCGATCGCGACGTGGCTATAGTGGCCACCCGGCGTCGCGAGACCGGCGGGGTTGTCCGTGTGCGGCAGATGCTTGCTGTGCTGGTTACCAGCCATGAGAACAACTCCAAAGATGACGGCGCCATCGCGGCACATGGTTATGCGCATGACGCTTCACGCGGCTCGTCCGCATGGCCGCATCTCTTTCGCGGAAGCAATGAACGGGGCGCGCGCGAGCATTGACAGCCGCGAACGATGCAGCGCCTCACATGATCCACTGACCGCTCCGCTCGAACCGCGCACCGCTTATCGCTTACCGCGCGAATCAAACCGAGCGTCAAACGCTAAGCGTGTCCAGCTTTTCGCGCGCGTCCGCGCAACGGCGATTCAGGTCACGGTGCATCAATTGACTATCGAGCAAGGTCGATACATCAGACAAACCGTAATCAAAGCGCAAGACGTATTCGATGTCCGTGTAATCGTGATATGCGCCGCTGTCAGCCAGCTTCTGCGCTTCGGCGAAAGCAGCCTGTTGCCGCTCGCCGTTCATCAAATCTCTGATCGCCATGATTGCCGCTCCGAGGAACAGTGTCCTCATCATAGCAATGCAAATTAGGTCGCACGGTCGCGCGCACGCAACACCTGGTGTTTTCCGTAGTCGCTCTCGTGGTCGCTCTCGCAGTCACTCTGTCACGCGCGGAACGGGCTGGCAGAAGTTCTGCTGCGCTTTACTTTAGCTCGGGAGCCGTTGCCCGCCTTGAGCGACGGATTCTGGCTGCCGCCTGACGAACCGCCGTCAAGCCGCAACGACAGGCGCCTTCGTCCCGTGCCACCTGACGACCAGAATCCGGCCGACGTAGCACAGCGTGCCCGCGACGCCTATCACGACGCCCATCCCCGTGGGCGAACCGTCCTGCCAAAGCCCGACGGCCAGGCTCGACAGCGCGCCAAGCGCCAACTGCACTGCGCCGAATACCGCTGCGGCAGCGCCAGCGTTATGCGGATAGCGATGCATCAGATCGGTGGTGCAATTGGCGGACAGCAAACCCACCACGCCGACCACAAAGAACAGGCCGAACACGATCGACCATAAGCCGCCCCAGCCTGTCAGCGATACGAGGCAGACAAACAACGACGCGACGCAACTGACGGTAGCCGCGAAAGATATGATCGGCAACGAGCCAAGCCGGCCGACCAGACGCGTATTCATGAAGTTGCCCAACATGATGCCGACGATATTCAGCGCGAACAGAAACCCGTAATGCTGTGCCGATACATGGAAATACTCGATGTACACAAATGGCGTCGCCGTGATGTAGGCGAACATCGATGCAAACGCCATCCCGCCGCACAGCATGTGCCCCCACGCGACCGGGTCGCGCAGCAACTTGCCGTACGCGCCGAACGATTGCAGCAACGCCGACTGCGCACGCTTCTCGCGCGGCCAGGTTTCCGGCACTTTGAGGAACGCGGTGACCGCGCACACGGTACCGAACAGCGTCAGGACCACGAAGACGACGCGCCAGCCCCCAAGCAGCAGCAACTGCCCGCCGATCAGCGGCGCCAGCAGCGGCCCGATCGACGTGACGATGGCTAGCATCGACAGCACGCGCGCGGCGTCGGTCGGCCCGTGTGCATCGCGGGCAATGGCGCGCGCCAGCACCGAGGCCGCGCCTGCGCCGAGTGCCTGCACGAAACGGAACGTCACCAGCGCCCCGATCGAAAACGACAGCGCGCACGCGACGCTCGCCAGCGCATACATGGCGATGCCGCCGAGCAGCACGGGACGTCGACCGTAAGTATCCGACAGCGGACCATACAGCAGCATGCCGATCGAAAAACCGAACATGAAGCTGGTGAGCGTCGTCTGCGCGGCGCCGGTGCTGATCGCGAAGGCCTGCGCGATGGTCGGCAGACTTGGCAGATACATGTCGATGGAAATCGGCCCGCACGCGGCAAGCGCGCCGAGCAACAGAATCAGCCGGCCATCGGGCCGGCTTCTGGTGGCGTGAGACATGGAAATCCAGATGAAGCGCTGCGCCGACATTGGCGGCGAAACACGGTGAAACGGGGACAACAGCGGCTTGATGGGCTCAATTGTACGCGACGGTTCAACATTCGCCGCGTCCCGGCGCCGTCGGGCGGAACGCCAGAGCGCCGTGGCAAGCACAGAACCGATCGGTTAAGCTGCCGCCTGAACGATTCGTGCGCAACGCAAACGTGCCGCGTCGCGCCCCTCAACAGCGCTTTCTCCCGACCCTGTCATGACTGCATTCCTGCTGATCTGGAGCCCCAGGAAATGGCCGTGGCCCGAATTGCCTGACGTGGCGAAGCGGGTGGCCGCGGGCGTGGCAGTGTCGGACGTGTGGGGTTGCGGGTTTGCGCGCGGCATCCTGCCCGGCGACCGCGTGTTCCTGCACCGCGTCGCCCAGGAACCGAAGGGTGTGTTCGGCTCCGGCTATGTGACGCGTGCGCCGTACGAGGTCCCCGATCCGGCGACGAGGCGCGGCTACCGCTTGTGCATCGACTTCGTGTACGACTGGCTAGTCGACGCCCACGAAGGAGTAGTGATCCCGCGCGAGATGTTGCGCACACACCCGTTTTCGGTACAGACGTGGGACGCACAGAGCTCGGGCACCGTCATCAAGCCGATCGCCGAAGGCGCTCTGGAAAAGCGCTGGGCCGAGCTGACCGGCAAGCGCAAGCCGCCGAAGCTCGACGCCCCGACGGGGCCCACGCGCTCCAGCAAGGTAACGGCCCACGCGGCGGCGGTGGAGAAAAGCCGCGAAAAGGTGCAAGGAGTGCAAGAGGCGCAAGACGCGCAGCGCGTCAAACCCGAATCGAGCCGCACCACGACGCCGAAGAAGTCCGCGGCAGAAAGTCACGCCCAAACCAGGCCGAAAACGACGGCGAGGACGCCTGCGAAGAAACAGGTGCGCGAAAGCTGAGCGACGGCGACGCCGCCCGGGTGGGCGATGAAGTACCGCGAAGGCGCGCAGCGCCGTCGGGGAAGTGCACAGGGAGCTGCGAACCCGCCGGGAGGGGAACACACAAAACCTCTTCACGCTGACTCCGGTACAATTTCCCCACCAGCCCCCAGCGCCGCGCGAAGCGCAAAAAGCAGCCTCCCGCGCCGCTGCGCAATCCCGAATCCAAAGGCATCGCCAACACCCATGTCCAGGAACCAAACCCTCTTCGACCGCGCGCAGCGCACCATCCCGGGCGGCGTGAACTCGCCAGTAAGAGCATTCCGCTCGGTGGGCGGCACGCCGCGCTTCATCGAGCGTGCAGAAGGCCCCTACTTCTGGGACGCCGACAAAAAACGCTATATCGACTACATCGGCTCGTGGGGCCCGATGATTCTCGGCCACGTCCATCCGGAAGTACTCGAAGCAGTCCAGCGCGTGCTGCCAAACGGCTTCTCCTTCGGCGCGCCGACCGAATCGGAAGTGGAAATCGCCGAGGAAATCTGCAAGCTGGTGCCGTCGATCGAGCAGGTCCGCATGGTATCGAGCGGTACTGAGGCGACTATGAGCGCGCTGCGTCTTGCGCGCGGCTTCACGAACCGCAGCCGCATCGTCAAGTTCGAAGGCTGCTATCACGGCCACGCGGACAGCTTGCTGGTCAAAGCCGGTTCTGGTCTGCTCACGTTCGGCAATCCGACTTCGGCCGGCGTGCCGGTCGATATCGCCAGGCACACCACGGTGCTCGAATACAACAACGTCGCCGAACTCGAAGAAGCGTTCAAGGTGTTCGGCAACGAGATCGCGTCGGTGATCGTCGAGCCGGTCGCGGGCAACATGAACCTGGTGCGCGCCACCCCCGAATTCCTGCAAGCATTGCGGCGTCTGTGCACCGAGTACGGCTCGGTACTGATTTTCGACGAAGTGATGTGCGGCTTCCGCGTGGCGCTCGGCGGCGCTCAGGAGGTCTACGGCATCAGGCCGGATCTGACGTGTCTCGGCAAAGTGATCGGCGGCGGCATGCCGGCGGCGGCCTTTGGTGGACGGCGCGACATCATGGCTCACCTCGCGCCGCTCGGCGGCGTTTATCAGGCGGGCACACTGTCGGGCAATCCGATCGCGGTGGCCGCGGGCCTGAAGACGCTGCAACTGATCCAGGCGCCGGGCTTCTATGACACGCTCGCTGCGCGCACCGCGCGTCTCGCGCAAGGTCTCGCGAATGTCGCGCGCGAAGCGAAGGTGCCGTTCGCCGCCGATTCGCTCGGCGGCATGTTCGGCCTGTACTTCACCGAATCGATCCCGGCGAGCTTTGCCGAGGTCATGAAGAGCGACGTACCGCGCTTTAACGCGTTTTTCCACAAGATGCTCGACGCGGGCGTGTACTTCGCGCCGTCGGCATATGAAGCCGGTTTCGTGTCGATCGCGCACGACGATGCGATCGTCGACACCACGATCGAGGCCGCGCGCGGCGCGTTCGCCTCGCTCGCCGTCTGAAACCGGCAATAAAGCTGGCAGTCGACCGAAACCGAAGCTAACCGCAGCCTAGTCACCGTACCCGACCGGACACCGATGTTCTCGCAAACCGATTTCGTCCATATGGAACGCGCGCTCGCGCTGGCCAAGCGCGGCATGTACACCACCGACCCGAATCCGCGCGTCGGTTGCGTGCTGGTCAAGAACGGCGAGGTGATCGGCGAAGGCTTCACGCAACCGGCCGGCCAGGACCACGCCGAAGTCCGCGCGTTGAAGGACGCGCGTTCGCGCGGCCACGATCTGCGCGGCGCGACGGCCTACGTGACGCTCGAGCCGTGCAGCCACTTCGGCCGCACGCCGCCGTGCGCGAATGCGTTGATCGAGGCGCAGGTCGAGCGTGTGGTCGCGGCGATGGAAGACCCCAATCCGCAAGTCTCCGGGCGCGGCCTCAAGATGCTGCGCGACGCCGGCATCGAAGTGCGTTGCGGGCTGCTCGCCAACGAAGCGCACGAACTGAACATCGGTTTCGTGTCGCGCATGACGCGCGGGCGCCCGTGGGTGCGCGTGAAAGTGGCGGCGTCGCTGGACGGCCGCACCGGCTTGCCGTCGGGCGCCAGTCAATGGATCACCGGCGAGGCGGCGCGCGCCGACGGCCACGCGTGGCGTGCCCGCGCATCGGCGATTCTGACCGGCATCGGCACCGTCAGGGAAGACGATCCGCGCATGACCGTGCGCGCCGTCGACACGCCGCGCCAGCCGCAACGCGTGCTGATCGACAGCCAGCTCGACGTGCCGCCTGAAGCGCAGATTCTGGCCGGCGCGCCGACCTTGATCTTCTGCGGCAATCTCGATCAGCGTCATGCCGAGCGCGCCAGCGCGCTGCGCGATCGCGGCGCGGAGATCGTGCAACTGGCGAACGCGGCGGGCAAGGTCGATCTGCCCGCCATGCTGAAAGCGCTTGGCGAGCGCAGCGTCAACGAACTGCACGTCGAGGCGGGCTACAAACTGAACGGCTCGCTGTTGCGCGAAGGCTGCGTCGACGAACTACTGGTTTATCTCGCCCCGAGTCTGCTCGGCGCGGACTCGATGAGCATGTTCAATCTGAGCGCGCCTGACACGCTGGAAGGCCGCGTGCAACTGAACTTCCACGCGGTCGACCGGATCGGCGACGATCTGCGGATTCTCGCGCGCTTCGTGCCGCACGCGCAGGCTGCGCCGGCGCCCCAACCTACTTCGAATTGATCAAGGAACCAACACGATGTTTACAGGAATCGTCGCGGCAGTGGGCCGCATCGAATCGGTCAAACCCCTCGCTCACGACGGCACAACGGACGGCGACGCGGGCGTACGCCTGAACGTGGAAGCAGGCGGCCTCGATCTCGAAGACGTGCAACTCGGCGACAGCATCACCATTCAGGGCGCCTGCATGACGGTGGTGGCGAAAACCGCGCATTCATTCGAAGTCGATGTGTCGCGCGAAAGCCTGAACTGCACCGTCGGCTTGGGCGAGCCGGGCGAAGTCAATCTCGAGAAGGCGCTGCGCGCGCATGACCGGCTCGGCGGCCATATCGTGTCAGGACACGTGGACGGCCTCGGCACGGTCATGCATTTCGCGCCGGTCGGCGAGTCGCATGAGCTACGCGTTGTAGCGCCGCGCGAGATCGGTCGCTATCTGGCGTACAAAGGTTCTATCACTGTCAACGGCGTGAGCCTGACCGTCAACTCGGTTAAAGATCGCGACGACGGCTGCGAGTTTTCGATCAACCTGATTCCTCACACGGTTCAGGTGACCTCGCTGAAGCATCTGCACGAAGGTTCGCAGGTGAATCTGGAGATCGATCTGATCGCGCGGTATGTCGAAAGGATGCTGTCGACGACGTCTCCCATAGCGCGCAGCTAACCGCTGCGGCCGCCCTCGCTGCACAACTGTTTTTGTCGCTGCGTGACAAGTCGTCCGTCGGCGACTTTGGAACCTCCGGGTTCTTTGGACTCGGCGCGCCGGATATCAGACTGTCACGCCGAATCCGAGCTTGCGGACAAGGCTCCGAAATTTTTCTTCGTGCTCAAGCCTGACCACCAGTTGTCGCTCGCCCGCACGCAGACAAAGACCAGCTGTTTCCTTCGCGTCCGCCACCATTGAAGCGATCTTCTCGTTCTCACAATCAATCAGTAGCGCGGTTCCCAGGACTTTCAGCGCCTTCCCCTGCTGCCCGGCAGCCTTGATGAACGACTCCACTGTTTCAGGCAACGGCTGATCTTCCCGTGCCACGAGAAACGCCCGAAGCTCCTCAATATCGAGCCCTTTCTCGATGGCACCAACCGCCTTTTGATGGTCCAGGCGCCACCTGTTTCCCGTCAGTTCCTCTGCCCACGTAGCCAGCGTCAGCGTTTCGTCCATCGACAGCCGTCCGTCGGTGACATTCACCTGCAAACTCGGCAAAACGGCAAGCTTGACACTCGGCACAACCGGTGGAGGCAGGTACTCTTCGTTCAATCCGAGGCAATATGCGCCGAGCGGGGTAATGCGGAAATACATCAACCCGTCGTAGCGGCTCAGGTATTCCAGGTCGTCGGTTCCCCACATTCCGCAATAGTCGTCACGTACGCCAGCGGGCTCGATGTAAGCGACATCGACCACACCAAGGGCCGCTGCGTACTCGAACAGAACGCAGAGAAGATATCGAAACTGCAGAATCGACCAATCGTGATAGCCGTCGTGACCCAGATTGCCATATTGCGGTTCGCAGATATAAAGGCTCCACGGATCATTCGTTACTTCAAACGTGCGCCCAGTTGCCTCCATGAACCGCGAAAGGTCGTCAACCCCGACCCAGGCTCCGATCGGGCAGTCTCGCAGCACTCCATTGATCACAGCCCGACGCGGCGCTACCGCAGTCATTGCCCGCCCTTTGGATTTCTGCCCCTTGATGACATCGATGCGGCTGAATTCGTCGAACGAATTGGTCTTCAGCCATTTGCTCCAGATCGCACTCAACACAACGGCTGGCGCGGACGCCAACGCTTTCCGACCCGCGATGCTCAAAGCCAGTTTGCTGCCGTTTCGCTGGACCAGCCCTGCTGCCTGAAGCAGCATCGGCCAGGAAAAGGCCTTGAGCGGACCGATCTCCGGATTGGGGTTACCGCCTGCCGGCCAATAGAAATCCCCGTTGGCGAGGTGCTCCGTCAGCAAGCGCAACGTAGCGCTTCCGGGCAACGACGTTTTTTCGCTCGCCTGGAGCTTCCCCTGGTCCGTCAACCGGAGCAGAACCGGAAGATCCCGCAATGCGTCGCGCTCTGCGCGCCTCACAGTCACCTGTTTTTCGCCGATCTTTTCAGGCAGCGCCTCGACTGGACTCAACCTGACGGGCGAAGGTTCAGGCATGAAGCTGCGCAGCCGTTCACCCAGTTCGCATGGCAAGCGGTAGTAACCGTCCTCGTAGTGCAAGAAGAGCCCCAGCGCCGTCGGTTGCCCACGGGAGGAGTAGCGCCGGCCGCCTTCATTGACAGTGAAATCCGGCAATCTCCCGTATTTCGCTCGAAACCGCTTCCGATGAAAAACCCCATGCGCGGTGTACGCGGCCTCCGTAACCGCCATACGTTGCGTATCGTCCAGACGGTCCCAAAGCATGCGCAGCCCATCGCCGCCGAGACTCTTCAGGATCTGTCCGACCAGTTGATCTTTCTTTCCGGCCGGCGTCGTATCGGGCAACCAGCGCATTAGCGATTTCAGCTGGTCCATGGTGAGGCGCGAGAGCACTTCGTTCAACATGTCGATTGGCAAATTTGGTCTGGCAGGTACAAAGCAGATGACCGGCATTATCGCCGACCTCGCCGGCTCGCAATCAGGCGACCGCTCCCCCATCGCTCGTCAGCTCTTTCAATGCTCCCTCTGGAGACACCGGCCCCTTGTAAAGCGGGCTACATGGTGTGCGCGCCAGTTTTAGCGACAGCGCGATGAGTTCGTTCGGTTTGTCGTAGGCACGGTGTGCTTCGGCGAGATATGCGAACTGCGTCATGATGCCGACAACACTGCGATTTTGCGTCCTCGCGTATTTGACGACCTGCATTTGAGACACTTCCGAGTCGATAAATGGGCGCGGTACGCCGTGGGCGGCGAGTATATCTACCAGAGCCCCAGGGAACCTGGCCGCCAGGTTAGCCGCCGGAGCCAAAGGCTTCAGCACCGGCAGTAGCGTTCGTTCATTCACAAGCATCGCAATCTGCGGCTTCCATGGCAAAACGGTTGCATACCAGTTGCCAAGCTTCGTGGTCCTGCCTCCGACCTCGATCACTTTGGGTTTCAGACGCTTGAGCAGCTTTTGAGTACAGTAAAGTTATAGCATGAAAAAAGGGACGGATCTTGTACCAGCCAGAATGTACGCCTATTGTGCTAACATGACGTACATCTGAAGGAGAATCTCTCATGAGCACCTCTACCCGTTCCGCCCGTCTGGGTTTGCGAGCCACGCCGCAGCAGGAAGCGGTGCTGCGCCGCGCAGCCGAGATCGCGCACAAATCAATGACCGATTTCATTCTCGACAGCGCCTGTCAGGTTGCCGAACGAACCCTGCTTGACCAGCGTTTGTTCCTTGTGACCGAAAGCCAATCGAAAGCGCTGCTTGACATGCTCGATCGCCCGACCCAAGACAATGCGGGCTTAAAGAAGTTGTTCTCCCGAACGGCACCTTGGGAGAGCTGATGCCGCTGTCCCCACTGCAAGCGTTAGACGGCAGCCATGTGTTGGAAGGCTTCGATTGCGGCAAGCCCGGCCTGAATGACTGGCTGCTGCGCCATGCGCGGCAGGCTCAAGCCAGCGGTTCGGCCAAGACCTACGTCGTTACCGAAGATCAGCGCCTAGTTGGATACTACAGCCTGGCTGTAGGGCAGATCGATACTTTTGAGGCGCCCGATCGGGTACGCAAAGGGACGGGAGCCTATCCAATCCCTGTTGTCATTCTGGCTCGGCTGGCGGTAGCAATGCAGGACCATGGGCGTGGAGTCGGGATTGGCATGCTGCAAGATGCAATCCGGCGTACCGTGGCTATCGCCGAACAAGCCGGCGTTCGTGCATTGCTGACACACCCGATCGATGAGGATGCAGCACGCTTCTATTTGCGTTTCGGGTTTGAAGCTTCACCGGCGCAAGAACAGCAATTGCTTCTGTTGCTCAAGGACGCACGTCGACTACTCGTGCCTGCCGTATCAGGCAAACAGAAGTAGATACGTCATCGTCTATCGACGTCTCGCTACAGTCCGCGTGACATGACGGTATCTCTGACGGTATACGCGCACACTGCCGAATCGCACGCCTTGCGGGACAAGCGTCTCCGGCCGAACTCAACACAATTGCGCGCTACGTCGAACGAATGCTATCGGCGGCGTCACCGACAGGACGCTCGTAACTCGTTGAACCAGGCCGAGTTTTGGGTTTAATCGTCGTAGCCTTACTCGGCGATCCGCTGCCGGAACCACCCCGCTAGCGCAGCTTCTTCGAGCGCGCCAGCAGCAACCATTTCCATGGTCCTGACCGCGTCCGCGGGATCAAACTTCAGCCGATAGCCGTTGTCTGCAAGGGGGGACAGAAACATGGCCTTCTGCGACACTGCCACGGCACCCGGCCAGACTCAACGTAATTGCGCGGTATGTGGAGCGCATGCTGAACGCGCCGAAATGATTCCGGGGTAACCCCTGCCGCGCGGGGGCTAAGCGGCGCCCTGCCGCCCAACCCGCTCATGCGCCCATCGTTTTATCGAGCATACAGGCTGGCTGCGAGCCGCCGCCAGTCGGCCAAACGGCCTATGCCATCCGTCGCAGGCGACTTGAGAGCGCGCGTGGCGTAAAATACGCGCTTTCCCGAAAATCTCGCCAACATGACGCTCGCCTCCACTCCAGAGATCATTGCCGAACTGAAAGCAGGCCGGATGGTGATCCTCGTCGACGAAGAAGATCGCGAAAACGAGGGCGACCTAGTGATCGCCGCCGAATTCGTCACACCGGAAGCGATCAATTTCATGGCCCGCTACGGTCGCGGCTTGATCTGCCTCACGCTCACGCAGGAGCGCTGCAAGCTGCTGAACCTGCCGCTGATGACCTACCGCAACGGCACTCAGTACGGCACGGCGTTCACCGTCAGCATCGAAGCAGCCGAAGGCGTGACCACCGGCATCTCAGCGGCCGACCGCGCCCGCACGATCGCCACGGCGGTTGCGCCGGACGCGAAAGCCGAACATATCGTGCAGCCGGGCCACGTGTTCCCGATCATGGCGCAACCCGGCGGCGTGCTGGTGCGCGCCGGCCACACCGAGGCCGGCTGCGACCTCACCGCGCTGGCGGGCCTCACGCCGGCCGCGGTGATCTGCGAAGTCATCAAGGACGACGGCACGATGGCGCGCCTGCCGGACCTGATGGAATTCGCCAAAGAGCACGGCCTGAAAATCGGCACCATCGCGGATCTGATCCACTACCGCAGCCGCACCGAATCGATCGTCGAGCGCATTTGCGAGCGCACCATGCAAACCGCGCACGGCGCGTTTCGCGCGGTGATGTACCTCGACCAGCCGAGCGGCCAGCCGCATATCGCACTGGTGCGCGGCACGCCGAAGCCTGAACAGGACACGCCGGTGCGCGTGCACGAACCGCTGTCGGTGCTGGATCTGCTCGAAGTCAGCGAATCCACCCACTCGTGGACGCTGGATGCGGCAATGAAGGAAATCGCCCGGCGCGACCTCGGCGTGATCGTGCTGCTGAACTGCGGCGATTCGAAGGACCATCTGATCGACGTTTTCAAAGCCTTCGACTCGAAAGAAAAAGCCGAGGCGCTCAAGCGCCGGCCGGTCGACTTCAAGACTTACGGTATCGGCGCGCAGATTCTGCGCGAACTCGGTGTCGGCAAGATGCAGGTGCTGTCGAACCCGCGCAAGCTGGGCAGCATGTCAGGTTACGGTCTCGAAGTCACCGGCTTCGTGCCGATGCCGGGTAGCGCCGCACAGGCAACGCATCAAGGCTGATCCGGCCAATCACGCGCTCAGCGCTTACTCAAAACACTACGGACTTCACATGGAAATCGGACAATACCAACCGAATCTCGACGGTGACGGACTGCGCATCGGCATCGTCCAGGCGCGTTTTAACGAACCCGTTTGCAACGGCCTCGCCGATTCTTGCATCGAAGAACTCGAACGCCTCGGCGTCACCGGCGAAGACGTGCTGCTGGTCACCGTGCCGGGCGCGCTGGAACTCCCGTTGGCGCTGCAAAAGCTCGCCGAAAGCGCGCAATTCGACGCGCTGATCGCGCTGGGCGCGGTGATTCGCGGCGAGACGTACCACTTCGAACTGGTGTCGAATGAAAGCGGTGCGGGCATCACGCGTATCGGCCTCGACTTCGGCATCCCGGTCGCGAACGCCGTGCTGACCACCGAAACTGACGAGCAAGCCGTCGCGCGTATGACGGAGAAAGGCCGTGACGCCGCGCGCGTGGCTGTCGAAATGGCGAATCTCGCCGTCGCGCTCGAACAACTCGGCGGCGACGACGCGGCAGAAGACGAAGAAGAGGAACAGGCATGAAGAGCGCACGCCGACGGTCCCGCGAACTGGCCACGCAGGGGCTTTACCAGTGGCTGCTGTCGGGCTCGCCCGGCGGTGAAATCGACGCGCAACTGCGCGGCGCGCAAGGTTTCGACAAGGCCGACCACGAACATCTGGACGCCATCCTGCACGGCGTGATCCGCGATTCGGAGGCATTGTCCGCCGATATCGCGCCGTGCCTCGACCGCCCGATCGACCAGCTCTCGCCGGTCGAACGCGCGGTGCTGCTGGTCGCCGCGTTCGAGTTGAAGAATCACGTCGACATCCCCTATCGCGTGGTCATCAACGAAGCGGTCGAACTCGCCAAGACGTTTGGCGGCGCGGACGGCTATAAGTACGTAAATGGCGTGCTGGACAAGCTGTCGGCGCAACTGCGCGTCGCCGAAACGCAGGCGGCCCGCAAGCGTTGAGCGTGAGGCGCATGAACCATGCGCCTCGTCGGCAACGCCGGAGCGCGCAGCTGGCTGCCCGAACGCCGGGTTGAAGGCCAAACCGCCGAACACCGGCTGCTCGCAAGGACGCCGCTAGGTGCATGAACGCATGCGCCGCGCGCCGTCCCGCTTTTGCCTCTGAACTGGATTTGATCGCATGAATTCCGTGACCGAACCCTTGGTGCGGCTCGCTGCCCGCGTCGACGCCATCCAGCCTTTCTATGTGATGGAACTGGCCAAGGAAGCCGCGCTGCTCGAGCGCGATGGGCGCGACATCATTCACATGGGAATCGGCGAACCCGATTTCACCGCGCCCGAGCCGGTCATCGAGGCAGCCGCCAGCGCACTGCGCCGCGGCGTCACGCAATACACCAATGCCCTCGGCATCCACGCGCTGCGCGAAGCGATTTCGGCGCATTACGCCGAGGTCTACGGCGTCAGCGTCGATCCGGCGCGGATCGTCGTCACGGCGGGGGCATCAGCCGCGTTGCTGCTGGCATGCGCGGCGCTGGTCGATCGCGACGACGAAGTGCTGATGCCCGACCCGTGCTATCCGTGCAACCGGCATTTCGTGATCGCCGCCGAAGGTAAGCCGGTGATGGTGCCGAGCGGTCCGGCCGAACGTTTCCAGCTGACCGCAGCCGATGTCGGGCGTCTGTGGAACGAGCGCACCCGAGGCGTGCTGCTGGCGTCGCCGTCGAACCCCACAGGCACCTCGATCGAACCGGCCGAACTCGAGCGCATCGTCAAGGCCGTACGCGCACGCGGCGGCTTTACGATCGTCGATGAAATCTACCAGGGCCTGAGCTACGACGCGAAACCCGTCTCGGCGCTGTCCTTCGGCGACGACGTCATCACCGTCAACAGCTTCTCGAAGTACTTCAACATGACCGGCTGGCGTTTGGGCTGGCTGGTGGTGCCGCCGGCGATGGTCGGCGCATTCGAAAAGCTCGCGCAGAATCTGTTCATCTGCGCGTCAGCGCTTGCGCAGCACGCGGCGCTCGCCTGTTTCGAACCGCAAACGATCGCGATCTATGAAGCGCGCCGCCTCGAATTCAAACGCCGCCGCGACTTCATTGCGCCGGCGCTGGAATCGCTGGGCTTCTCGGTGCCGGTCATGCCTGACGGCGCGTTCTACGTGTATGCCGATTGCAGGACTGTCGCGCACACTGCCGCCGGCGACAGCGCCGCGCTGACCAAGGCCATGCTGCACGATGCGGGCGTGGTACTGGTGCCGGGCATGGACTTCGGCACGCATGCGCCAAAGGAGTACATCCGGCTCTCGTATGCCACCGCCTATCCGAAGCTGGAAGAGGCGGTCGAGCGGTTGGCGAAGCTGTTCGGGCGGCATTGACCGAACGCATGGAGCGGCTGGAGGCCTCGACAAGAGGGCGGAGGTGGTCGACCAGCATGGCGATGAAAGTTAACATCGCCACGCCCCGTTTACAACCGGTTTGCGCCATCAACAAAAATGCCGTTCAGTCGCTTAACTGAACGGCATTACGCCCGGGGGTGTCCTTTTTTATTGCAGCCGCTCTCGCGTCACGCCAATCGGGTCAACAACCTCAAGCGCCTAACTCCGACGCCGACGCCACATGCTTCGGAGCATTGGAGCTGGCGTCGTCCTGCTCGGAAGCCGGCGCCTTCACCGGCGTTGCCGCGCTCAGCGCATGGCTGTTATCGAGGGTTACCTGCACGCGCTTGCCGTTACCCGCCGCAGCCGTCGCCGTGGTCGATGCGGTCAGAGCCGGCGCCTGCGGCGCGTTGATCGGCACCTTGCGGCCACGCGCCACATCGCGCAGACGGCCACGCTCGGCCATGACCTTGGCGCCGTAGCCGCCGTCGTCCTGCGAGGTCGAGCCAACGTACAGACGCAAACCGCCCGGCAGCGAACCGCCGCGTGCGATGCAATCCTTCAGCACCAGCGCGCCCACCTTGATGTTCGCGAGCGGCTCCAGCGCCGCGCTCTGGCCGCCGAAATACTGGAATTTGTCCGAATGCACCTTGGACATCACCTGCATCAGGCCCTGCGCGCCTACGCCGCTCTCGGCATACGGGTTGAAGCCCGATTCGATCGCCATCACGGACAGGAGCAGGAGCGGATCGAGACCGACTTCGCGGCCAGTGTCGAACGCCGCTTTCACGAGTTCGCTGACCGGCTCCTGAGCGACGCGATAACGCCGCGCGAGGTACGACGAAACCAGATTCTGCTCACGGCTCGATATCAGCACGCGATCGTCGCGTGCGTCGGCCGAGACGCGCTGCTGCGGAATCAGCCGCGCCAGCGCGCTGACGCTCTGCATGGTGCGCGGGTCGAGCCCGTTCAGTGCAGCCACACCCATACCGGCCGTGCCGCTGCCGTCGAAAGCGCCGTCGAAGCTGGTATTGCTGACGGCGACGCCATTGTTGCCGTTGTTCGAGCCGCTAGCGGCTTCGTTGCTGGTCGAATTCGCGGACAGCGAGTCGTCGGAGGACGCGCGGTTGGGCGGTCCGAAAGCCGGCAGCGGATTGCCCTGCAGCAGACGGGCAGGACCGGCTTGCACAGCGGCCGAAATGACCGGCATCAACTTGGCGGCGAGTGTGCCGCGCCAAGCCGGCATCAGCCACAGCGCGAGTGCCAGCACGACGGCGAAACCGCCGACGATGCTGAACAGGTGATGACTCATTCGCGTCCCATGACGCAACGCACCGCGCACAACTTGCGCGATACGCTCATCGGGACGCCACGATAACCAGGCGTTCATTCAGATCTCCCATGTTGCATGATCCGCGAACTCCGCCGCTGCAACAGGCGGTACCGCACATTCGCAGAGTCAAGACATCGCGCGCTCTGTCTGGTTAGGGCAGCAGCGACGTCGGGAAAACGGCAAATACCGTTTGTGGGGAGCCATCTTGCAAAGAGGCCGGCGGCATGCCAAGAAAACATGCAGGCGGAGGCTCCCACGCGAAAAACCAGCGTCAGTTAACGCTGGCGAGGACTTCATTAAGGCCGTCAAATACCGTGCAGGGGGAGCGGTAAACGGTGACGCGTTGCGTCTGAAGGGACCAGGGGCGGTGGTAAAAAGGTTCACGCCCTGCAACCAATGTGGACGGATTCTATGCAGGGTTTTATAGATCGTCAACACTATGGATAGGCAAAAGTATAACTAATTGTAATAATGAACAGTGTTCATCGCGTGGAAAACCGCGCGGTGCGCGGCTCTTCAGCTATCTCGATTCCTCCCTGCCAGTTAGACCATTTGGTCGATCTACGTGCGTCGGTCAACACAGGTAAAATCGACAACCGTTTTGGCGCCGCAAAGCCCTGCCGCGCTCTTCACTCCAGCCGCTCGCGCGGCACTGAACCGGACCAGATGAAATACAAAGACCTGCGCGACTTCGTCGGCCGTCTCGAGGCGATCGGTGAACTGCGCCGTATCCCGCAAAACGTCTCGCCAATCCTGGAAATGACCGAACTGTGCGATCGCGTGCTGCGCGCCGGCGGTCCGGCCTTGTTGTTTGAGAGCAAGCAGGAGCATGCGTTCCCGGTCCTCGGCAACCTGTTCGGCACACCGCGCCGCGTCGCGCTCGGCATGGGTATCGACGCGCAAGCCGGTGAAGGGGATGGCGCCGCGCTGGAGTCGCTGCGCGACGTCGGCCGTCTGCTGTCGGCGCTGAAGGAACCGGAGCCGCCCAAAGGGATCAAGGATGCCGGCAAACTGTTCTCGCTCGCAAAGGCCGTTTGGGACATGGCGCCGAAAACAGTGAGTGCGCCGCCCTGCCAGGAAATCGTCTGGGAAGGCAACGACGTCGACCTCGCGAAACTGCCGATTCAGACCTGCTGGCCGGGCGATGCAGGACCGCTGATCACGTGGGGCCTGACGGTCACAAAGGGCCCGAATAAGAGCCGCCAAAACCTGGGCATCTACCGCCAGCAACTGATCGGGCGTAACAAACTGATCATGCGGTGGCTCGCCCATCGGGGCGGCGCGCTCGATTTCCGCGAGTTCGCGCTACAGAATCCGGGCAAACCTTACCCGGTCGCAGTCGTGCTCGGAGCCGATCCGGCGACCATCCTCGGGGCGGTCACACCGGTGCCCGACACGCTCTCCGAATACCAGTTCGCCGGGCTGCTGCGCGGCGGGCGCACCGAGCTCGCCAAATGCATCACGCCGGGCGTCGATACCTTGCAGGTGCCGGCGCGCGCCGAGATCGTGCTCGAAGGCTTCATCTATCCGCAGGAAGGTGCGCCCTCGCCTGCCCCGGCAGGCGCGCCGCCGCGTCCTGCCAAGGGCGCCTCGGCCGCCTATGAGCATGCGCTGGAAGGCCCATACGGCGACCACACTGGCTACTACAACGAACAGGAGTGGTTCCCCGTCTTCACGGTCGAGCGCATTACGATGCGGCGCGACGCGATCTATCACTCCACCTATACCGGCAAGCCGCCCGACGAACCCGCCGTGCTCGGCGTCGCGCTCAACGAAGTGTTCGTGCCGCTGTTGCAGAAGCAGTTCACCGAAATCACCGATTTCTATCTGCCGCCCGAAGGATGCAGCTACCGGATGGCGATCGTGCAGATGAAGAAGAGCTACCCCGGCCACGCCAAACGGGTGATGTTCGGCGTGTGGAGTTTCCTGCGGCAATTCATGTACACGAAGTTCATCGTCGTGGTCGACGAGGACGTGAATATTCGCGACTGGAAGGAAGTGATCTGGGCAATCACCACGCGTATCGATCCGGCGCGCGACACCGTGCTGGTCGATCGCACGCCGATCGACTATCTGGATTTCGCATCGCCGGTGGCGGGTCTCGGTTCGAAGATGGGACTCGACGCCACCAACAAATGGCCCGGCGAAACCGATCGCGAATGGGGCCGCCCGATCGCGATGGACGACGCGGTCAAACAACGCATCGACACGCTTTGGAACGAGCTGGGCCTGTAAAGCGAACCTGCAAAACAAATCTGAATAACAAGAACTGATGGAGCAGTTGCGCGAATGCAAGCCTTTTCAATGATGTCGGACGGTTTTTTTCTGTCGTTGTCGTTGTGTCTGGATATCGGTCTCGTCAACGTCGCGATGATTTCGCTGACGCTGTCGCATGGATTCAAACCGGGCTTCTGGCTGGGTCTCGGTTCCTGTATTGGCGATCTGATCTACGCGGCGCTCGCGCTCGCGGGCATGGCGGCGCTGTTGCAGTTCGAGTCGGTACGCTGGGTCGTGTGGATCGGCGGCGCCGCGATTCTGCTCTTCCTCACCTGGAAGATGGCGCGCGAAGCCATGTTCCCGGCATCGGCGCCGCCGGTTGCGGGCGAGGCGGATGCGAATGCGCCGCATCTGTCCGCGTGGCGCGGGTTTCTGCGCGGCGTGTTGCTGGCGGTATCGTCGCCGTCGGCGATTCTGTGGTTCGCGGCAGTCGGCGGCGCGCTGATCGCGAAAGCCGGTGCGACCAGCGTGACCACTGCGCCAGTGTTCCTCGGCGGCTTCTTTCTCGGCGGCCTGTGCTGGACGATCTTTATCTGCGGACTCGGCAGCCACGGACGCAAACGCGCCGGCACCGGCCTGCTGCGCGCCTGTCACGTGTTGTCGGCACTATTGTTCGCCTACTTCTCGTATAGCGTGATCGTCAACGGGTATCGCGATCTGATCGTGCAAACCGCGCACGCGGCAAGCTAAGAAGACGGCTCGCATCGGCGAGCCGTCTTCCGTTGTTCCAGAGCATTCCAAAGCCGCGGCGTGATACGCATCAGCGCGTATCACGCGCCTATCAGCCGCCTATCAAGCGAGATACTGCGCCAGCTTCGCCAGATCGACGTTGCCGCCGCTCACCACCACGCCCACCCGCTTGCCCTTCACCGGCACGATGCCGTTGAGCACTGCTGCCGCGGCAAGGCAACCCGTCGGCTCGACCACGATCTTCATGCGCTGCGCGAAAAAGCGCATCGTCTCGACCAACTGCTCGTCGCTGACCGTTTCGATTCGCGCGACCAGCTTCCGGATGATCGCGAACGTGTAGTCGCCGAGGTGGGTGGAGGCGGCGCCGTCCGCGATCGTGCGCGGCGCATCGATATGCACGATCTCGCCGCGCGCGAGCGACTGCTGGCCGTCGTTGCCTGCTTCGGGCTCGATACCGATCACCGTGCACGCCGGGCTCAAGGCCGCCGCCGACAACGCGCTGCCGCCAATCAGCCCGCCACCGCCGAGGCAAACAAACAGCATGTCGAGCGGTCCGGTTTCTTCGATCAGTTCCTTGACCGCAGTGCCCTGCCCCGCGATCACGTGCGGATGGTCGTACGGCGGAATCAGCGTCATGCCGCGCTCTTCGGCGAGCCGCCGGCCGATCTCTTCGCGACTCTCCGTGTAGCGGTCGTAACTGATCACTTCACCGCCGTAGCCCTTGGTCGCGGCGACTTTGGCGGCGGGCGCGTCATGCGGCATGATGATCGTCGCGCGGATGCCAGCGAGGCGCGCCGACAAGGCAATCGCCTGCGCATGATTGCCCGACGAATACGTCAGCACACCTGCTGCGCGCTGCTCTGCATCGAAATGCGAAATCGCGTTGTAGGCGCCGCGAAACTTGAACGCGCCCATGCGCTGAAAATTTTCACACTTGAAGAACACCGACGCGCCCGTGCGCTCATTGAAAGTGCTCGACGTCAGAACGGGGGTGCGGTGTGCGACCCCTTCGAGACGCGCAGCGGCGTCGAGTACGTCGTCGAAAGTGGGTGTTGGAAGCGCTTGCATCGGCGAAACTCTCCAGAGCGGTGGCTAAACAGCCATTCTCCCAGCTTCGACAACGCTTTGGAATGTTACTGCTGCGACGGCCTTCAGCCATCAGGACTGGAGCGGCGTGGCAAAACACAGACGGCGTAACTCGGCGATCAAGCCGGCGTTACGCCGTCAGCAACTCACGAACAATCAACAGGCTACGTTACAGGAGCTGTTGGAGCACGAACCTCCACTGCATGTGATTAGCGACGATAGTAACCATGCCCGTAATAACCGCGGCCGTAATAGCCACGGTGGTAGTAAGGACCGCCATAGCCGTAATAACCACCCACGACCACAGGCGGCGGCGCGTAATAAACCGGCGGAGCGTAAACCACCGGCGGAGGCGGCGGCGCGTAATAGACCGGCGGCGGCGCGGCATAAACCGGATAAGCCGGCGCGATGGGAATGCCGATACCGATACCGACAGAAACATGCGCCTGAGCAGCAGTGGCGAACCCCACGCCGAGTGCTGCAGCAACGACAAACGGAATGATCTTTTTCATTTCTATTCTCCTGGCGCGGCCCACTGAGGTCGCCGACTTGCATGCTTTGCATGCTACAAAATCAATGTATCGAAAAAGTCAGCGAGTATCTGTTCACATTTGTTGCAAATTGCAATCGGTGGCAATGGGTCGCAAACGGCGTTCGTATGACGCGGCGCAATCGGGCGGCGTAGAGGGCTGAAAACCAAGAAGTCAGGCGGGTCCAACGGGGAGAAACAGGGCAGCCTTACGGGTCTCGGCACGCAATGCACTGACTTGTCAGTAATCTTTGATTACAAATTAGCTTCAATCCTGACGGCCCACATGAAAAAATGCCCGGCACAAGCGCACCGGGCATTTCTTACCTTCGAGCGGGCGAAGCTTTCAGCCTACTTTCACATAGGCGAATTCTCTGGAGACGTTGGGTGGGACGTATGCGCCGCTAATGCGCACGCGAGGCGTCAAGCGCTTCTTCTGATCCCACCAGCGACGGCGCTGCGAATGCGTCAAGAACCGCAAGTGCTTTCGGTAAGAAAAAATATTCATCATTAGCTCCCGAATCTGACTGCGAGACGAAAAACCCAGAACTGCAACGGCCAAACCGGATCATCAGGAAATTGTGAGCAGTTTTTGAGCCCGCGGGGCGCGCACCGCCGGATGACCGGCCGGGCGCGCCATATCGCACGCAAACTGATCTGAGGAAAGCGGTCGCCGGGCCGCGCCGCCGGCGGGCGGATGCGCGATACTTCAGCTTTCCCGTTTCACATGTCCCGTCAGGAGCAGGCAACCATGTCCCAGCCCTCTCTGCCGCGTCTCGGTTTCATCGGTGCGGGCCGGCTCGCGCGATGTCTCGCGCACGGCTTCTCTCGCGCCGGCTATCCGGTCACGGCGGTGGCGAGCCGCACGGCAGCCTCGGCCAACCGACTCGCCAGTCAAATCCAGCATTGCGCGGCATTCGACGATCCGCAACAGGCCGTCGACGCCGCCGATATCACCTTTTTAGCCGTTCCCGACGACAGTATCGGTACGACAGCACACACATTGCGTTTCGCCTCGCCCGCCAAAGCACTCGTGCATTGCAGCGGCGCTTCGCCGGTCGAATTGCTGACGCCGGCGCGCGACCAGGGCGCGGCGATCGGCGGATTTCATCCACTGTACCTGTTTAGCGGCGATCTCGCCGACCTCGAACGCATCGCCGGCTGCTCGGTCACGATCGAGGCCGACGGCGCGCTCAAAGAAGCGCTGACGGCGCTGGCCGTCGCGTTGCGCTGCCATCCGCTCTCGATCCCGGCGGGCGGGCGCATGCTATATCACGCCGCCGCGCACTACGCGGCCAGTTTCGCGCTGTGCAGCCTCGCCGAATGTGTGGCGCTATGGCGCACGCTGGGCTTTGCAGAAGACGACGCGCTGCGCGCCCTGTTGCCGATGCTGGCCGGCACCATCGAAACCGCTCGCGACAAGGGCCTGCCCAACGCGCTGGCGGGTCCGGTGTCGCGCGGCGACATCAGCGTCGTGGAAAAGCAGTTGGCGCTGCTGGAAGGTCTGGGCGGCGATCATGCCGCGCTGTACGGTTTGCTGTCGCGGCGCGCCGTGGGACTGGCCGAGCGGCGCGCCACGCCGCCTGCCGCGATCGACGTGATCGCCGAGGCCGTCGAAGAATCTCTCAGCCGTTCGCTGAATCAGGCGGCAGCAGGTGCAAGCGTCAAGTAAGCCGTGATAATGTGACGACCGGCGCCGCGCGCAATCCGCCAGCGCCGCGCATCGGGACCAACAGACGAGAACGCACAATGATCAAGGTCAGCATCCTCTATCCATACCGGGAAAACGGCCACTTCGACGTGGACTATTACTGCGTCACGCACATGCCGCTTGCGGCCAGGCTGTTCGGGCCGTCGCTCAAGGGTTGGTCGGTCGACGTCGGCATCAACGCCGGGCCGCCGGGTACGCCGCCGCCGTATGTCGCGGCAGGACATTTCCTGTTCGACAGCCTGGACGACTTCTACAAGGTCTTCAAGCCGGCTTCGGAACAGTTGGTCGCCGACCTCCCCAATTACACCAACGGCGGCAACGGCACGATTCTGATCAGCGAGATCAAGATTTCGCGGTAATTCACGGCTCGACGGTCTGGTTTGCCTGAACACTGAACACCACGCAATCGCTTCACCGCGCCACTTGGGACACGCCGCCCTGCGGACACGGCGCATGAAAGCCCAATGAACCTGCCGGCGCGCCGATTGGTCAGCGCCAGCACCCCGCGGCCGATCGACGGCCGTCTCAGAAGGATAAGGACACGAGATGTTTGGCGATATCGCCCGTTTTCTACTCAATACCATTTTTACGCTGTTCGGCGCCGCGCTGCTGCTGCGCGCATGGCTGCAGGTCGTGCGCATGCCGCCGTACAACCCTGTTACGAACGCGGTGCTGCAAGCCACCAATTGGATCGTGCTGCCGCTGCGGCGCATCCTGCCGAGCACGCGCAATCTCGACTGGGCGAGCATCGTCGCGGCCCTGATCGCCGCGATCGTCTACGTGGTGCTGATGGTGTGGCTCACCGGCGCCGATCCGCTCACGCTGTTGCCGACCTTGCTGATCGTCGCGGTGCTGACGCTCGTCAAATGGGCGCTCAACCTGATCATCTGGCTGACAATCCTGATGGCGCTGCTGTCGTGGCTCAATCCGCGCTCGCCCGCCATGCCGATTCTGTACCAGCTCACTGCGCCGTTCCTGAATCCGCTGCGCCGCGTGGTGCCGCAACTCGGCGGTATCGACCTGTCGCCGATTCTGCTGTTCGTGATCGTGCAGGTGCTGTTGATGGTGGTGACGCGCGCCGCCGTTCAGTTGACTTACTTCGTGATCTGAAAAAGCGTTTAGCGCGCCGTAGGGACACGGGTGGCGGCAACGCGATTTGCGCAAACCACCCGTTCCCGAGTAAAATTGTGCGCTCTGCGGGCGTCGTATAATGGTAATACCCTAGCTTCCCAAGCTAGAGCCGTGGGTTCGATTCCCATCGCCCGCTCCAGATGCTTTCTCACCTGACTTGGCGCTTGGTCAAGCGGCACACCAGAAAGTGTCTGCGCAACCGCACTTCCCTCCTGCTGTATCTGTCACCGCGCGTCATCCCTGGAAGTTGCGCAAGAACAGTTGCGCAAAAGCGCGCTGAACGATGTCGTATGAAACGCGCCAGGCCGCGAACTCCAACCTACTTCGTCACCTTCTCCACAGAACAGATCGCAGAAACAAAACCTATCCATAGAAACGTTCGCATTTTTCAATACCAGTGATGTCTTTTCAAAAATGCCCGAGCCGATGCCGCCGTGTGATAGCGGCCAAGAATATAGTGAATCCCGCTCTGGCATTCTTCGACCGCATTACCGAATGATTTTCCGCCAATCGGATTCAGATCGTATTGGGGCCGCAGCGGCTGATAAAGTCCGCGCGCAGTCGACTTCGGATTGCGCGCATCCGCTATGCCGCTCGATTCCTGCGCCATCAGCCAGAGTAAATCGTTGAATCAGGCCGTCTATTCCGGGCCGCTCTTCGGGCCACCCGCCGTCTGGACGCACCCTTTTCGGTTGTGCTACCTTACGCGCACTTGCAACGCCCGCTCCACCTTCTGCTGAGCTTTCAGCTGAATCCAGCACGAGCCGCCTCCATGAAGGCGGCTTTTTTGTAGTGGCGGCGATCTGGCGTGGCGACCTGTGCGAGCGGCGGCCCATGCCGCACGACCGCGCGGACCGTGCCTGACGGCACGCCATGCAGCCCGAAGCCCTCACCCTTGTAGCAGCATCGACGATGATCCACGACCCAAACGACGCCGGCCTGCCGGACGACCTCCCACTGACCAGTGAAACCGAAGGCGAACCCGCCGGCGACGACGCATCCACGGAAGAGGCGCTGCATCGGCGCCGCATTCGCAGCTTTGTCACGCGCGCCGGCCGCGTATCGACCGGCCAGCGCCGCGCGATGGATGAACTCGGCCCGCGTTTCGTCGTGCCGTTCGCGCCGCAGCAGCCCGACTGGAACAGCGTGTTCGGCCGCGCGGCGCCGCGCGTGCTGGAGATCGGTTTCGGGATGGGCGCGACCACCGCGGAAATCGCATCGCATCGTCCGGATGACGATTTTCTGGGCGTCGAAGTGCACGAGCCGGGCGTCGGCGCGCTGCTCAAGCTGATGGGCGAGCAAGGGTTGTCGAACATCCGCATCATTCAGCACGATGCCGTCGAAGTGCTCGAACAGATGATCGCCCCGGACAGCCTCGACGGCGTGCACATCTTCTTTCCGGACCCGTGGCACAAAGCGCGCCATCACAAGCGCCGGCTGATCCAGCCGAAGTTCGTCGCGCTGCTCGTCTCGCGCCTGAAGCCGGGCGCGTATCTGCATTGCGCGACCGACTGGCAGAACTACGCCGAACAGATGCTCGACGTGCTGGGCGCCGAGCCCGCGCTGGCAAACACCGCCGACGGCTACGCGCCGCGCCCCGAATACCGGCCGGTGACGAAGTTCGAGCGCCGCGGGCTGCGGCTCGGACACGGCGTGTGGGATCTGGTCTTCAGGAAACGCGGCGCGGCGTAAAACCGCTCGATAACGCGCTGGCAAATGAAAAAGGTCCGCAATTCGCGGACCTTTTTCATTTCTCCCGACCGACACGGCTAAAAGCTCAATCCGTCCAGCTCAACGCCCCGCTGTAGCCCACCAGCAGAATCAATAGCCCGAAGCCGATGCGATACCACGCGAACGCGGTGAAGTCGTGCGCGGCAATATAGCGCAGCAGCCAGCGCACGCATGCGAAGGCGCTGACGAAGGCGGCCACAAAGCCGAGCGCAAAGCTGCCGAGCGCGTCCGTAGAGAGCACGTGCCAACTTTTGTAGAGCTCGTAAGCGGTCGCGCCGAAAATGATCGGGATCGCGAGAAAGAACGAAAACTCCGTGGCGACACGCCGGTCGAGGCCGAACAGCATCCCGCCGATAATCGTCGAGCCCGAGCGCGACGTGCCCGGAATCAGCGCGAAACATTGAGCGAGACCGACCTTCAACGCGTCCAGCGGGGTCAAATCGTCGACGCTGTGCACGCGCGCCGCGGCGCCGCCGCCCGCGCGTTGCCGCGCCTCCGCCCACAGGATCACCACGCCGCCCATCACCAGCGCGAACGCCACCGGCACCGGTGAAAACAGCGCCGCCTTGATGGCCTTTTCGAACAGCAAGCCGAGCACGACCGCCGGAATCGTCGCGATGATCACGTTCAGCGCAAAGCGGCGCGCGTCGGGCCGGCTCGGCAAGCCGGCTACCACGCTGCCGATACGGCGGCGAAATTCCCAGCATACGGCCAGAATCGCGCCAAGCTGGATCACGACATCGAAGGTTTTCGCGTGTTCGTCGGTGAAATCGAGCAGACTGCCCACGACGATCAGATGGCCGGTGCTCGACACCGGCAAAAACTCCGTCAACCCTTCGACGACGCCCAGAATCAGCGCCTTGCACGCCATTAGCCAGTCCATCCTTGACCCTCATCGCTGTAGATAGTCGAAGCAGGGCCAGCGATGCAGCGCGCGGCCCTGCCGGCCGCACGCGCCGTCATTTCTCGACGATTTGCACGCGTATGCCGTTTGTAAGGATGGTGATTGTACCGGGTTCGTAGTTCACTCCGGCAAATTGCAGCTGTTCGGGCTTGAAGGTGTAGATCGGATAGTTGGTCAGCAACTGCGTGGCGAGCAGCGCGGCGGCGGCGTTGATCTGTTGCGTGTAAGCCTGCGCCTGCCCGCTCACGCTCACGTTGTCGACGTTCGGCGACTTCAGCACGACCGACTTGCTGGCGGCGTCGTAGGCCAGTTCGCTCGACAGCGTGAATACGCCGTCGACAGGCTGCTGCATGAAGGGACTCGCGAGCCGCGCATCGAGCTTCACCGACACGCGGTTGGCGTCCGGCAGAAAGCCCACCACCGGATTGCTCAGCGCGACGTCGAACACCTGCGAGACCGTGCGCTGATACGGAAATTTACGTTGCACCGCATCCTGCACCTGCTGCTGCGAGAACGTGTAATGCGACGGGATGAACGGAAAAATCGACGTCGCACAGGCGCTCAGCGACATCGCGATACCAAACGCCGTGCAGCCTGTCAGCGCTGCAAGCAGGAAGCGGCGCCGGGTCGGCGCGGCGGATCGGGTCATGCGAAATCTCCTGTGGATGCCTTCTCGAGCATGCGGTCGAGTTGTGCTGGTTTGCCGTGCTGGATTGCGTGGCGGCGTGCTCTCGCGTCGGACTACTGGCTGCGCGTCGCCGGTCGAGTTTGCGTTTCAAGTTGGGTGAGCCACGCGAGCGCTTCGCCGCGGTTCGTGCCGCACATTTCCGTCTGCGGCTGCAAGCCGGAACAGCACGCCGGCCGTTCCGGCTGGCCGAAGATAGCGCAGCGCAAATCGTCGCCGAGCTGCACGCAGCGCACGCCCGCCGGCTTGCCGAGCGGCATGCCCGGAATCGGGCTCGAAATCGACGGCGCGATACAGCACGCGCCGCAATCGGGGCGGCACGCGTGACCGTCCACGTGAAACGGAGACTCGCGCTTCACGACGTTGTTCGCCCCGCTTTTCACCCAATCGCTCACGACACTTTTCCTGAACTCGAACACGTGCGGCACATCGCCAAGACCCGCATTGTGCCATCGCCTCACATGCGACCTTTTTACACAATCTGGCATACGACGACTCACGTAAACTTGACGAATACGAAAGGCTACGCTCAAGAGGCGCCTGCGCTGTTCGATCCGCTCCGGCGAACCAGCTGGTTCCTGCCTCTTCAACGGTGGCCGTCAGCCCCGAGCCTCTCATGACCACCGCCGACACGCTCTTCCGCCCCGATCTGCTCGCCAAATACAGCGCGAACGGTCCACGGTATACGTCCTATCCGACCGCCTTGCAGTTCCGCGACGCGTTCGATCCCGTCGACTATTTACGCGCCGCCGCCGACCCCGGTGCCTCCGCCACCGATCTCTCGCTGTACTTCCACATCCCGTTTTGCGACACCGTGTGCTTCTATTGCGGCTGCAACAAGGTCGCCACGAAAAACCGCGCGCACGCGCGTCCCTATGTCGAACGGCTGAAGCGTGAAGTGGCTCTGCAGGCGGCGCATTTCGACACGCGGCGCCCGGTGTCGCAACTGCATTGGGGCGGCGGCACGCCGACCTTCCTGTCGCACGACGAAATGGCCGAGCTGATGACAGCGGCGCGCCGGCACTTCACGTTGCTGCCCGATGCCGAAGGCGAATATTCGATCGAGGTCGATCCGCGCGAAGCCTCGCCCGAGACCATCGCGCATTTGCGCAAGCTCGGCTTCAATCGGCTCAGTCTCGGCGTGCAGGATTTCGATCCAGTGGTGCAGCAGGCGATCAACCGGATTCAGCCGCTCGCGATGACCGCGTCGGTCATGCAAGCCGCGCGCGACACGGGCTTTCATTCGATCGGCGTCGATCTGATTTACGGCCTGCCGCATCAAACTGTCGAAAGTTTCGGCCGCACGCTCGACACGATGCTCGCGCTCGCGCCTGATCGTCTGTCGGTGTTCGCCTATGCGCACATGCCGCAGCTCTTCAAGATGCAGCGTCAGATGGACCCGGCCACGCTGCCCTCGCCTGCCGTGCGGCTCGCGATCCTGCAACGGGTGGTCGAGCGCTTGACGGGCGCGGGCTACGTCTACATCGGCATGGATCATTTCGCGTTGCCCACCGACGAACTCGCGCGCGCTCAGGCGCAGCGCACGCTGCACCGAAATTTTCAGGGCTACAGCACGCGTGCGGAATGCGATCTGATCGGCTTCGGCGCGTCGTCGATCGGCAAGGTCGGCGATGTGTATGCGCAAAACGTCAAGGATCTGCCCGGCTATGCCGCGGCGATCGACGCCGGCCGGCTCGCGATCACGCGCGGCGTGCGGCTCACCGCGGACGACCGTCTGCGCCGCGATGTGATCACGCAACTGATGTGCAATCTGGAGTTGCGCTTCGACGAATTCGATGCCGCTTACGGGATCCGTTTCATCGATACATTTGCAGCGGAACTGGAACGCTTGCGCGGCTTCGAGCAAGACGGGCTGGTGTCGGTCAGCGGCGGCAAGCTCGAAGTGCGGATGGCCGGACGCATGCTCGTGCGCAACATCGCGATGGTGTTCGACCGTTACCTCGGCCAGCAAACCTTCGAGCGGTTTTCCCGCACGGTCTGAAGACTGTGGAGGCTTCGATAGCGACCGGCTTGCCCGGCGTCGAAATTTCGGCCATAATCTGCGTCTTCGCCGCGCGCCATACCCTGACGCATGCGCCGCAAGACCTGCCCAGGTGGTGAAATTGGTAGACGCAGGGGACTCAAAATCCCCCGCCGCAAGGCGTGCCGGTTCGATTCCGGCCCTGGGCACCAAAGAATTCGGCTAACACACAGTCACACAGGCTTCGGCTTTTCCACGAACCCCGCCAGCGCGTTCTGCCTGCGGGGTTCGTCGTTTCTGGCGCGCTCGCCCGCAGCCCGCGCATTGCAGCCGCATTGCAACCAATAAACCACTCAACCATAACGCCTCGTTCGCGCCGCGCAAACGGCGGGCGCGCAGAAGATCGCACGCCACGCCGCCTGATGGCGCCAACCGAGCGCCCTACCGCTCCGCCACCGGCACGCCGCCATCCGCTGCAGCACGCCGACGCTTGAACGCGTAGCCGATCCACATCACGACCAGCCACGCCGGCACGAGCCACACCGATACCGACAAGCCCGGCGTCATCGCCAGAATCACGAGGATCAGCGCCATGAACGCGAGGCAGATCCAGTTGCTGACAGGAAACCAGAACGACTTGAACACCAGCGTCTCGCCCGCCGCGACCATCGCCTTGCGCGACTTCAGGTGCGTCAGGCTGATCAGCGCCCAGTTCAGCACCAGCGCGGCGACGACCAGCGCCATCAGCAGGCCGAGCGCTTCAGCCGGAATCAGATAGTTGACGATCACACAGGTAAACGTGGCGAGCGCCGACAAACCGATCGCCATGTACGGCACGCCGCGGCGGTCGACCTTCATCAGCGCACGCGGCGCATTGCCCTGTTCCGCGAGGCCGTAGAGCATCCGGCTGTTCGCATACACGCCGCTGTTGTACACCGACAGCGCCGCGGTCAGCACCACCACGTTGAGCACATTCGCGGTCAGCGTCGAACCGATTTGCGAGAAGATCATCACGAACGGGCTGCCGCCGGCGGCCACCTGATTCCACGGATACAACGAGAGCAGCACCGTCAGCGAGCAGATGTAGAAAATCAGGATCCGGTAGATCACCTGATTCACGGCCTTCGGAATGCTTCGCTGTGGATCGTCGGCTTCAGCCGCCGTGATACCGATCAACTCGAGGCCGCCGAACGAGAACATGATGACCGCGAGCATCATGAACAGTCCGTGGAAACCGTGCGGGAAAAAACCGCCATTGCTCCAGAGATTGGTGATCGACGCCTGCGGCCCGCCGTGGCCGCTGAACAGCAGATAGCCGCCGAACAGGATCATGCCGATCACCGCGACCACCTTGATGATCGCGAACCAGAACTCGGTTTCGCCGTAGGCTTTGACGTTGGCGAGATTGATCGCGTTGATGCCGACGAAGCACACCAGCGCCGACACCCACGTGGGCACGTCCGGCCACCAGTAATGCACGTAGGTGCCGACCGCGGTCAGCTCGGCCATGCTCACGAGCACGTACAGCACCCAGTAGTTCCAGCCGGACAGAAAGCCGGGAAAGTCGCCCCAATATTTGTAGGCGAAGTGACTGAACGAGCCGGCAACCGGCTCCTGCGCAACCATCTCGCCGAGCTGCCGCATGATCATGAACGCGATGATGCCGCCGATCGCGTAGCCGAGAATCATCGACGGGCCGGCTGCCTGCAACACGCTGGCGGAGCCGAGAAACAAGCCGGTGCCGATCGCCCCGCCCAGCGCGATCAGCTGGATGTGACGATTCTTGAGCCCGCGCTTCAGGCCGTCTTGCTGCTGTGCACTATTCAAAATTGCGCCCCAGTGTATGGATATCGATCACCCGATCAAACTTGTGGTTTGGTCCGGCAAAACCTGAAATTTTACCCAGGCCCGTATTGCCTAAATACTGGGAGCAACCCGGCCCTTGGTTCCGCACCGCACTGAACGGCGACGATATTGATTGACACGGCGTGCCGCTTCGGTATGTTGCCCTAGTCGAGGTTTCAGCCTTCGGAGATTCAACATGTCGCCCAAACGTCTGATTTGCGCTGCTGCTTTGTGTCTCTGGTTCGCTGGAACCGGCGCCTTTGCGCAAACCGCAGCGCCCGCTGTCGAGCCCGCAGCCGAACCGCCCGGCGCGCCGGCGATAAATTCGCAGGAGCCCGAAGCGCCGGCCCCGGCACCCGTACCCGCGGCGGCGGCTCCAGCCCCGGCGGCGGCCTCGGCTCCGGCCGCCACAGCCCCCACGCCACCCGCGGCGCCGATGACCGGCCCCGTACGCAACGTCGTGCTGGTCCACGGCGCGTTTGTCGACGGGTCGAGCTGGAATGGCGTCGTCGCGAAGTTGCAGCGGAAGGGCTACCACGTGAGTTCGGTGCAGAACCCGCTCACGTCGCTCGCCGACGATGTCGCCGCCACTCGCCGCGTACTCGCCCGGCAGAATGGCCCGACCATGCTGGTGGGGCACTCATGGGGCGGCGTCGTGATCACCGAAGCGGGCGCGAACGCGCCGAACGTCGCGGGCCTCGTCTACGTGGCGGCGATTGCGCCGGACCTGCATGAATCGGCGATGGATCTGATGAAGCGCGCAGCGCCCATGCCTGCGGGCCAGGGCATCACCGCGGACCCGACCGGCTTCCTCTGGCTCGACCGCGGCAAGTATCACGCCGACTTCGCCGCCGACGTCCCCGAAAACCTCACGCGCGTGCTCTCCGCCGCACAACAGCCGATCTCCGCGAAGGCGTTCGACGAAACCGTCAGCCAGGTCGCATGGAAAGAAAAACCCTCCTGGTACGTGCTGACCACGAAGGATCGCGCGGTGTCGCCCGAAGTCGAAAAATTCATGGCCGACCGGATGCGTGCGAAGGTTGTGCCGGTCGCATCGAGTCATCTCGCGCCGGTGTCGCATGCAGGGGCGATCGCCGACGTGATCGATCACGCGGCGAGAGAACTCAGCCGGCAGCAATAGCGACGCTTATCGCCACGCCTACAACCACAGTTCATGCGCATATGCACCTCACGGCATTTAACGGCGCTGCTGCTTCTCAGCGCAGATTCGTCGTGGCCAATTCCACGCAACGCCGGTTCGATGTGCTCCGAATGTTCGATCCGCGCGCCGTAGATGCCGGCGCCGCGCGCGATCGAAGGCGCATTTGCCGGTCGCATCAATGGCCGGCCGGCGTGTATCGGTTAAGCGATTAGCGCAACATGAAGGACATCGCCGACAGGCAGTTCAACATGCGCACCGCATGTTCCACCGATTGCGCATTGAAACGCAGCGTGACGGCGTCGACACGCGTCAGCGTCGGCCATTGGCAGAACAGATCGGCGAGCGCGACGGTTTGCACGCGCAGTTCACATTCGACGGGCTTCGTTTCGGCGCGCGTGGCTTGCGGCGCATGGCCGGCATTGACGTGCTGCTGCACCACTTCGCGCGCGGCGCATTCGATCGCATCACGCGCGGCGGCCGGCGTTTGCGTGACGCCGCTCGCGTGCCCCGTCGCGCTCTTGGTGACGACAAAACGCGCATCGGGAAAACGCGGCGCCGTTTCCTCGGCGAATACATCGTCGCCGGACAAAAGCGCCACACGTGCGCCATATTCTTGCGCCAGCGCGCCATACAATCCCGCCTCGCCGACTTCGACGCCGTTCAGCGAGACTCGCGCGAACGCGAAGCTATTGATCGTGTGCGCGAGGATGCCGCGCGTCTGCGACATCGCGTGATAGCCGATCATGAGCACCAGCGCCGCGCCGTATTCGAGCCCGGCCATCATGCCGAGCGTACGCGGCTTGCCGAGCACCAGCTGGGCGCGCGCATCGAGCAGATCGGGCAGCAGATTGCGGAAACCGCCGTGCGAGTCGTTGACCCACACGTGCGTCGCGCCGCCGCCGAATGCGCCTTCGATCGCGGCATTGGCTTCGAGCGTCATCCAGCGGCGCGCGGCTTCGTATTCGCCGTTGCCCGCACGCGTTTGCTCAGGATGGAACACACCGGCTACGCCTTCGATGTCGGCGGAAATCAGAACTTTCATCAGGGAGATTGCTTGAGAAGTTGAGCGAGGTCGGCAGCAGTGTCGTGCAACGACAGACGCCGATGGCCGCCGCGGCACATCGGCGATCGTGCCGAGCGGACCGCGCGGCAATACGCCGATATGCGGCGCGTTTTCAGCATTGCCGGTACTCATGGCCGGTCGAGCTTCGGATCGAGCGCATCGCGCAATCCGTCGCCGAGCAGGTTGAACGCCAGCACCGTGAGGAAAATCGCGAGACTCGGAAACAGCGCGATATGCGGCGCGGTGACCATATCGGCGCGTGCTTCGTTGAGCATCGCACCCCATTCGGGCGTCGGCGGTTGCGCGCCGAGTCCGAGAAACGACAGGCTCGCTGCCGTGATGATCGAGGTGCCGATGCGCATCGTGAAGTACACCACCACCGACGAAATCGTCCCCGGCAGAATATGCCGCACGATGATCGTCCAGTCCGACGCGCCGATGCTGCGCGCCGCTTCGATATAGGTCAGTTGCTTGAGCATCAGCGTATTGCCGCGCACGAGACGCGCAAACGCGGGAATGCTGAAAATCGCCACCGCGCAGATCACGTTGATCATGCCGTTGCCGAGAATCGCCACCACGCCGATCGCGAGCAGAATGCCGGGGAAGGCGAACAGCACGTCGGCGACGCGCATCGTGATGCGGTCCCACCAGCCTTCGTAGTAACCGGCCAGCAAACCGAAGAAGGTGCCGACCACCGCGCCGATCGCCACCGACAGAAAGCCTGCCTCGAGCGAAATACGCGAGCCCACCAGAATGCGGCTGAAAATGTCGCGGCCCAGCGAATCGACGCCGAACCAGTGCGCGGCTGACGGCCCCGCGTTCAACGCGTCGTAGTCGAAAAAGTTTTCCGGATCGTACGGCACGATATGCGGCGCGACGATTGCAGCCACGATCAACAGCAGCACGAAAACGCCGGCGGCGAGCGCCACGTGCTGCTTGCGGAATTTGCGCCAGAACTCGCTCCACGGCGTGCGGATCGCGCGTTCTGCCTGGGCGGCTCTCGCCGCATTCGCTTCGGTGGCGGTCGTGCTCATGCGGGCCTCACTTGAAACGGATGGTCGGGTTGATGACGGCGTACAGCACGTCCACAACCAGATTGATGATGATGAATTCGAGCGAGAACAACAGCACTTCGGCCTGAATCACCGGATAGTCGCGCATCGACACCGCGGCCACCAGCAGGCGTCCGAGACCCGGCCAGTTGAACACCACTTCGACCATGATCGAGCCGCCGAGCAGAAAGCCGAATTGCAGGCCCATCATCGTGATGACGGGAATCATCGCGTTGCGCAGGCAGTGCTTGACGATCACGAGGCGCTCGGGCACGCCTTTGGCGCGCGCGGTGCGCACAAAGTCTTCGTTCATCACTTCGACGAACGAGGCGCGCGTGAAACGCGCCATCACCGCGGCCACGGCCGCGCCGAGCGTGAGCGACGGCAGCACGTAGCTCTGCCACGACCCGTCGCCGACGATCGGCAACCAGCCGAGCTTCACCGAAAAAATCTCCATCAGCAGCATGCCGAGCGCGAAGGCCGGAAACGAAATGCCCGACACCGCGAGCGCCATGCCGAGCCGGTCCGGCCAGCGATTGCGCCATACAGCGGAGACAACGCCGATGCCCATGCCGAGCACGACCGCCCACACCATGCTGGCCAGTGTGAGCAGCAGCGTCGGCATGAAGCGCTCGCCGATTTCCTGGCTGACCGGCCGCTTGCTGCGCGTGGAGATGCCGAAGTCGCCGTGCGCGATCTTCACGAAGAAGCGGGCGAATTGCTGCGGCATCGGCCTGTCGAGGCCAAGGTCGGCGCGCACCAGCGCGACAGTCGCTTCGTCGGCCTCGGGGCCGGCGGCGAGGCGCGCCGGATCGCCCGGCAGCAGATGCACGAACAGGAACACCAGCACGGCGACGATAAAGAGCGTCGGCAGCAGGCCAAAGAGACGTTTGACGAGGAAGTTCAGCATGAATCCCAATCCGGCAATGATGCGGGCGACGATGGATCTTCTGGGGCAGTACAAGACCGTCAGGCGGGCGTATTCGTGAAGAACACGCCGGACCGAACGGTCAGCTCATCACCTGATCGCGATCTCGTCGAAATTGAACGAACCGTCCGGCGCCACGTAAGCACCCGACAACCGCTTGCTGCGCGCGTACACGACCTTTTCCTTCACGAGGAAGATCCACGGCACATCGGCCCAGATGCGCTTTTGCGCGTCCGCGTAGAGCGTGGCCTTCTGCGTGCGGTCGGTGGTTTCGAGCGCCTGCTTCAGGTCGCTGTCGACCGTGTCGTTCTTGTAGTACGCGGTATTGACCATCTTCGGCGGGAACGACACCGACGCGAGCAGCGGCGTGATCGCCCAATCCGCTTCGCCCGTCGACGACGACCAGCCCGCGTAGTACATCCGCACCGGCGCGGTGGCCGCGTCCTGCGCGCTTTCGACCCTGGCGACGCGCTGGCCCGCTTCGAGCGCTTCGACCTGCGCCTTGATGCCGACCTGCGTCAGTTGCTGCTGCACGAACTGAATCACCTTCTGCGCAGTCGAGTAGTTATAGGCCGACCACAACGTCGTTTCGAAACCGTTCGGATAGCCCGCTTCCTTCAGCAGTTCACGCGCCTTCGCCGGGTCGTACGGCCAGGGGCCGAGCTTCGTCGCGTATTCGACGCCTTGCGGCACCACGCCGTCAGCCGGCGTCGCATAACCGGCGAACACGACCTTCGTGAGCGCCTCCTTGTTGATCGCGTAGTTCAGCGCTTCGCGCACCTTCGGGTTGTCGAACGGCTTCTGATTCACGTTCAGGCTGATATAGCGCTGAATGATCGAGGGCGACGCGATCAGATCGACCTTCGGGCTCGACTGCAATTGCGCGGCCTGTTCGAACGGCACCTGGAACGCGAAGTCCGCTTCGCCGGTGCGCATCAACGCGGCACGCGTGTTGTTGTCGACCACCGGTTTCCAGTCGATTGCGTCGACCTTCGGATAACCCTTCTTCCAGTAGCCGGCAAACTTCTTGACCGTCAGGTCGCCTGCCGGGTCCCATTTCACCAGCTCGAACGGACCGGTGCCGACCGGATGGAACGCGACGTCCTTGCCGTACTTCTTCAGCGCGTCAGGCGAAATCATCACCGCCGACGGATGCGCCAGCACGTTGACGAACGCCGAGAACGGCGCCTTCAGCGTGATCTTCACCGTATACGGATCGACCACTTCGGTCTTCTCGATGCGGTTGAACATGTTGTAGCGCTTGAGCTTGTTCGCCGGATCGGTGACGCGGTCGAAGTTGGCCTTCACCGCCGCGGCGTTGAAATCGGCGCCGTCCTGGAACTTCACGCCCTGGCGCAGCTTGATCGTGTAGACCCTGGCATCCGGGCTCGCCTCATAGCTCTCAGCCAGCACGTTGACCAGTTTCATGTCCTTGTCGAAGCCGAACATGCCTTGATAGAACGACTTGGTGACCGCTTGCGACAGCGTATCGTTGGCGTCGTACGGATCAAGTGTCGTGAAGGTCGAGGCCACCGCCATCACGGCAGTGGTCTCCGCATGCGCCACGTTGCCCGCGAGCATTGCGAACACCACCGCGCCGCCGCTGACCAGCGTGCGCAAACGAAAAGGAGAAGACGGGACCAGCAGGTTCATGAGGTTGGCTCCAGGCTGCGAAATGAAACTGGGTTGTGTGATGCGAATAGAAGGAGGTCGGCTTCAGTGAGCGGGGTTTAACAAGCTGGTTTAACAAGCTGGTTTCAATAAGCGCCGCCGACCCGATGCGCGGCGACGAAATGGTCCGGTCCGACAGCGATGAGAGGCGCGACGACCGGCTCGTCGTCGAGCGCGCGAATCGGGCTCGGAATCTCATCGGCGGCGAGCATCCGCCTGGCGTGACGGCGCGCCGGATCGGCCACCGGCACCGCGCCCATCAGCTTCTTCGTGTACGGATGCTGCGGTGCTTCGAACACCGCGCGGCGCGGACCGATCTCGACGATCTGGCCGAGATACATCACCGCGACGCGATGACTCACGCGCTCGACCACCGCCATGTCGTGCGAAATGAACAGATACGCGACGCCGAGTTCGCGTTGCAGATCGAGCATCAGGTTGACGATCTGGGCTTGCACGGAGACGTCCAGCGCGGAAACGGATTCGTCGGCGATCACGACTTTGGGATTCAACGCGAGAGCACGCGCGATCGCGATACGTTGCCGTTGACCGCCGGAGAATTCATGCGGATAACGGCGTGCGGCTTCGGGCGGCAAGCCGACCTTTTCGAGCAGCCACGCGACCCGCGCCTGAGCTTCTGCGCCCTGCGCGACGCGGTGCACGAGCAAGGGCTCCATGATCGAGAAGCCGACCGTCAAACGCGGATTCAATGACGCGAACGGGTCCTGGAAGATGAACTGGATATCCCGGCGCAGCGCCTGCAAAGCGGGGCCGGTCAGAGAACTGATTTCCTTGCCGTCGAATTCGATCGAGCCGCTCTGGCTTTCGACGAGGCGCAGCAATGAACGGCCCGTCGTCGATTTGCCGCAACCCGATTCGCCGACCAGCGCAAGCGTCTCGCCGGGACGCAAATCGAAGCTGACCTTTTCGACCGCATGCACGCGGCCTGTCACGCGGCCGAACAAACCGCTCCTGACCGGAAAGCGCGTGATCAGATCGCGCACGCGCAGAATCGGCGGCGCGTTGTCGCGAATCAGCGGCTGAGTTTCTTCGGCGACGGCGGCGGCGGGACGAACGGCGTCATCGGTACCGGTCAAGGCCGCCTGTTCGATCGTCAGAATCGGGAACCTGGCGGGCTGATCGGTGCCCTCCATCGCGCCCAGGCGCGGCACCGCCGCGAGCAGCGCTTTCGTATAAGGATGCGAAGGCGCGGCGAACAGCGTATCCGCTGCGCCCTCTTCCACTTTCTCGCCGCGGTACATCACCAGCACGCGATCGGCCACTTCGGCCACCACGCCCATGTCGTGCGTGATGAAGATCACGCCCATGTTCATCTCGTCCTGCAAGCCGCGAATCAGTTGCAGGATCTGCGCCTGAATCGTCACGTCGAGCGCGGTGGTGGGCTCGTCGGCAATCAGCAATGCCGGCTTGCACGACAGCGCCATCGCGATCATCACGCGCTGCCGCATGCCGCCCGACAACTGGTGCGGATAGCGCGCGGCCACGCGGCGCGCTTCGGGAATGCGCACGAGTTCGAGCAGACGCAGCGTTTCCGCCTGCGCGGCGGAGCGGCTCTTGCCCTGATGCAAGGCGATCGCCTCACTGATCTGGTCGCCGACCGTGAAGACCGGATTGAGCGAGGTCATCGGCTCCTGGAAAATCATCGCGATATCGGCGCCGCGTATCGAACGCATCGTGCCGGACGACGCTTTCGCCAGATCGAGCACGCTGCCGTCGCGGCGCCGAAACGCGATGCTGCCGCCGGCAAGGCGCCCGCCGCCATGCTCGATGAGCCGCATCAAGGCGAGCGACGTCACCGATTTACCCGAACCCGATTCGCCGACGATCGCCAGCGTTTCGCCACGCTCGACTGTCAGCGACAGATTGCGCACCGCGTTGAAGGTGGTCTCGCCGCTGCGAAACGCGACCGACAGATCGTCGACCGCGAGCACGCGTTGCGGCGGCAAGGCTTCGATGAGCGGGCGGGCGGAGTGCGATGGAGTCGGCACGATGGAGTCCTTTGAATTCAAACGCGGCAAACGGGGCTCAAGCGGTGGTTCAAACGGTGGCTCAAGCGGAAACGCAAGCGGAAAGCGCAAGCGGCGGTTCAGCCAACCGGCCTTAGCGGTAGATCGCCGTCACCGGCGTCTCGCCGAGGCGGGCAAAACCGCGATACATACCTTCGGTGTTGAACGGCAGCGTGAGGTTGCCGCGCGCATCGACGGCGACCAGACCGCCGCGGCCGTCGATCTTCGGCAACCGGTTCATCACCACGTCGTACGCCGCTTCTTCGAGCGACACGTTGCGGTACGCCATCTGCGCGGCGACGTCGTAGGCGGCGACCATGCGCATGAACATCTCGCCGGAGCCCGTGGTCGAGACCGCACAAGTTGCGTCGTCCGCATAGCAGCCCGCGCCGATCAGCGGCGTATCGCCGACCCGGCCGACCTGTTTGTTGGTGACGCCGCCCGTCGACGTCGCAGCCGCCAGGTGCCCATGCTGATCGAGCGCGACCGCGCCGACGGTGCCGAACTTGCGATTCGGATCGATCGGTTCGTGTGGCACGGGATCGCCATGACCGGCAGCGAGCGCCGCGCCGTCGTGATCGAGCATCGCGCGTTGCTGATCGCGGGCGAGCAGCCATTGCCGATGACGCGCTTCGGTATGGAAATACTCCGGCTCGACGAATTCGAGACCTTGCGCAGCGGCGAATGCTTCCGCGCCTTCGCCGGTGAACAGCACATGTTCGCTGCGTTCGAGCACGCGGCGCGCCGCCAGAACCGGATTGCGCACGCGCTTCACGCAGCAGATCGCGCCGGCCTCGAGCGTGCTGCCGTCCATGATGGCCGCGTCGAGTTCATGCGTGCCGGCCGCCGTGTACACCGCGCCATGGCCCGCATTGAAGAGCGGACAGTCTTCGAGCAGACGCACAGCTTCGCTGACGGCGTCGAGTGCGCTGCCGCCATCGGCGAGCACGCGCTGACCGGCGCTCAGCACGGCATGCAATGCAGCGTGGTATTCGGCTTCGGCGCTGGCCGGCATCGACGCTCGCAGGATAGTGCCTGCGCCGCCGTGAATGGCAATGACTGCGTTGGAGTTCATCGTTTCGCTTTGTTCGATTTGTTCGCTTTGGTGGTGCGGGTAGTCCGGGTCGAAGCGCGCGTGGGCTGCTCCACAGTGTCCGGCGGCGCGGCTTGCGGATCGGTGAGCCAGGGCAACACGAATTCGCTGACACCGGCGGCCGCCTTCACCGAGCGTTTCGCCCGGTAAGCGACCGCATCGCAGAGCGCCTCGATGACGGCCAGCACGGCGGAATCGGCATTGGCCGCAAGCCGCCGTTCGGCACGGATATAAAGCGCGATATCGGCGAATTGCGCGAGCGGCGAGCGCGGGCTGTCGGTCAGCGCGAGCACGCGTGCGCCGCGGCCGGCGGCACGCCGCGCGAGTTCGACGGTGTCTTCGACGTAGCGGGGAAACGCGATGCCGATCACCAGATCGCCTTCGTCCGATGCGAACAGGCGCCGCGCCGCATGGGAGGGTCCGCCGATCAGCGCGAGCGATTGCACGTTGTCGTGATACGGCATCAGGCCGTGCTCCATCAGACCGGCGAGAAACGCGCTGGAGCCGTAGCCCAGCACGAACACGCGGCGTGCGGCGATGATCGCTTCGACCGCGGCCTCGGCGACAGCGCTGTCGATCGCGGTGCGGGTGGTATGCAGATTGGCGGCGGCCTGTTCGAGCAGCGCGTCGAGCAGATTCTCGCCGGCCGCGAGCGACTCCTGCGCAGTGCGCAGCCTTTCGATGGGCGCGAGCGTCGCCTCGAAACCCCGCACCAGCGCCTCACGAAACTGCGGATAACCGTCGAAGCCGAGCGCGCGTGCGAAGCGGTTCGCCGTTGCCACCGACGCGCCCACCACGCTGGCCAGTTCGTCGATACGCATGGTGGCGGCGCGAAACAGATTGGCCAGCACGTAATCGCCCATGCGCCGATGGATCGGCGTCAGAACCGGCATCGCCGCGGTGATGCGCGCAGCGATCGCCTGCTCGGCGGGATTGGCTGCAGCGGATGAGTGATGAATCATTCGAGAGCGCGCGCAGCAGCGGCTGTATGCAAATAGGATGAAATTATATTTACATGGAAACCTCGCCGAAAAAAATTCATTTTCATTTTCGAGGGTTTTCGCGGGGGCCGCCGACACGCCGGGACGTTGCGCGGCTCTCCGCTGAAAACCGGTTTTCATCAAGCGGCGGCGGCGCCCTCGGGAATCCGCGCAAGACGCGCGGCCGGCGACATGACGATGATCAGCGCCTGCACGGCGAAAGCCGCAGCCGCCGCAAGCAGACAGGCGTCCATCCCCCATCGCGCGCTGATCGCCGCACCGAGCAACGCGCCCAGCGGACGCGCGCCATAGGTCGCGGTGCTGTTGATCGCGGAGACGCGGCCCATCATTCGTTCGGGCGTGATCGCCTGGCGCAAGGTGGTCGAGCCGACCACCCACAGAATCGGTCCGGCGCCGAGCAGGAAGAAGCTCAGCATCGCGAGAAAGAACGACGGCGCGACGAGGGTCGCCACCATCACGAGCGACGCGAGCAAACCGCACAATGGTCCAATGATCAGTACGCGGCCGAACGCGAGACGTCGTGCGACTGCCGGTGCGGCAAGCGCGCCACACACCATGCCGACGCCGTACGCACCGAGCGTCACGCCGACCGCCGACGCGCTCAGACCCAACCGATGCACCGCGTACGGCACGTAGACGGCTTGGAGAACGAAGAAACCGAGGTTGAAGAAGACGGCGGTTGCGAGCATTGGACGCAGCAGCGCATCGCGCAGCACGAAGCGCGTGCCGTCGCGCAGTTCCAGCAAGAAGTGACGTTGCGCATTCGCCGCGCGCGGCGGTTCGCGCAGACCTGCCAGCAGCACGACGGCCAGCGCCGACAGCACTGCCGCACAGCCATACGCCCAACCCGCGCCGATCCAGCCGACCAGCAAGCCGCCGAGCGCTGGCCCCGCCGAATACGCAACGCTGCGCGCGAGTTCGAGCCGGCCATTGGCGCTCGCGAATGCTTCGCGCGCGACGATCGAAGGCACCAGCGAAGGCGCCGCGACGTTGTAGGCCACCGTGCCGGTCGCGGCGACAAAGCCGAGCACGGCGAGCAGCGGCAAGCTGAGCGCGTGTGCCATCACGAGCATCAGCACGCTCAGCATGGCGACGACCCGCACGCTTTCGGCGAGCGTCATCAAGGTGCGGCGCGAGCGGCGATCGGCCCATACGCCGAGTGGAATCGACAGCAAGAGGAATGGCAGCGTCTGCGCGGTTTGCAGCAGCCCTGTGTCGCGCGCGCTGGCGCCGAGCGCGAACACCGCGACGAGCGGCGCGGCGGCCAGACTGATCTGCTCAGCGGACTGCGCGACAAGGTTCGACCACGCGAGCCGCTGGAATGCGGCCGGCAGACGAACCGTGGATGAGGTGGACGTGGCGTGCATCGGCGAACTCATTCGACTGGACTTGAGGAGACCATCGTGGCCGCTTCGACGCTGCGCGGCGCTCCGCTTCTTGCGGTGTTATTCTTCGCTCGCCATGAATCTCGAAAGCATCCTCTTTACTCAAGGCTTCGGCTCGCGCCGCCAATGCCGCGCGCTGATCACCGACGGCCGCGTGACAATCGGCGGCCATGCCCATACCGATCCCGACGCCGATCTTGCAACCGCTGACGGCGCGTTCCAGTTCAGCGTCGACGGCGTCGTCTGGCCGTATCGCGAGCATGCCTACCTGCTGCTGAACAAGCCGGCCGGCTACGAATGCTCGCGCGAGCCGCAGCATCATCTGAGCGTATTCAGCCTGCTGCCGCCGCAGTTCGCCACACGCGGCGTGCAGTGCGTGGGCAGACTCGATCAGGACACCACCGGCCTGCTGCTGCTCTCCGACGACGGCAAATTCGTGCATGCGCTCACGTCGCCCAGGCGCAAGGTGCCGAAGGTGTACGTGGCGACCACCCGCCATCCGGTCGACGACACACAACTGAGCGCCTTGCGCGACGGCGTCTTGCTGCACGGCGAACCCCAACCGATCGCAGCCGTGAACGCGCGGGCCCGCGGTGACCACGCGCTGGAACTCACCGTGATGGAAGGCAAATATCACCAGGTCAAGCGGATGATCGCCGCGGCGGGCAACCGCTGCGAAGCGCTGCATCGCGAGCAGATCGGCGGGCTTGCATTGCCTGCCACACTTGCAGAAGGCGCGTGGCAATGGCTCGACGAAGCCGACCTCGGATCTTTACGGAGCGGGTAAACAGGTACAACGCAGGTACAGCGCGGGTACCGCGCGCTCAAGGCCTTGAACGGCCACGAAAAAAATCTTCGCATCCGCACATAGCGTCTGCTGAAAGCCCTGTGGCGCGCTGCATCGCAGCATGCTCTTCCTTACAACCCACTCTATACTCGATTAAACAACGACTACAAAGGGTTCAAGGAGGGGCGTCATGATCATCCACGACACCGTCGAGATCTCGTACGCGATGATTGCTTTCACGTGCCTTGGGCTGGTCCTGATTGGCGGACTGCTGGTCGCAATGCGGATGCGGCACAAGTATCATCCGAATCTTATCGGCGCCTTGATCGGCGCGATGCTGTGCTTCCTGCTGCTGGAAGCACTGCCGGCGCTCACGTAAGGCGGCGGGGCCACACGCGGCCGGCCAATGGCCGGCCCGGCGCGAGCGTTTTGCCGGGTAATGCACGGCGATGCCCGGCGCGGCTGTTTTTTTGCTCGCGGCAAAACGCATTCGATGAACCGTTCGTGGAGTTCAATTGCGCCCTTTCGCTTCGCCGGCGCTTCCCGCGCCGGTTCCGCCGCAAATTTCCCGTAGAAAATCCTCAACGCTCGGATAGCGCAGCCGCACGCGCAATTCCTCTTTGAGACGCCGGTTCACCAGCCGCCTCGACTCCCGCATGAAGGACAGCAAATTCGCCTCGATCTGCTGCTCCGCCGCCGCGCGCGTGATGCGCGGCGCGCGCTCGAGGCCGAACGCATCGGCCACCACGTCGAAGTACTCGCCCATTTTCAGCGACGTGTCGTCGGACGCGTGGATCACACGCGCCAGCCGGCCGTGCGTGCACATGCGCACCAGAATCGCGGCGAGATCGTCGGCGTGGATGTGGTTGGTGTAGACGTCTTCGGCATCGATCAGAGCCGGCGTGCGCTTGTCGAGCCGTGCCAGCGGCAGACGGTTGCCGGCATAAATGCCCGGAATCCGCGCAATGCTTGCCGCGATCGCGCCCCGGGCCGTCGCGTGCCGCAGTTGCCGCTCGGCCGACACGCGGCGCTTCGCACGCGGATTGGCGGCTTGCAGCGCGCGCGTTTCGTCGATCCATGCGCCGCCGCAATCGCCGTAGACGCCCGTCGTGCTCGCATATACCAGCCGCACGGGCGTGCGCAAACCGGCGGCTCGCCGCACCCCGTCGGGTACAATATTGGCTGCTTCAGATTCCATCCACGCAGCACGAACGCGGCGCTGCCGTGCCACCGGCATGACGGTGTCACGCGCGGCACGCAAGACACGAGGGCCACGAGCGCTCAGCGTCGCAAGTAAGGCACGGGTGCGGCGGTCGTCGTCCCCGGTCTTTTGCGGCGGCGCGAGATGCAGCACGGTCGGCGCGAGACCCGCGAGCCGCTGCAGGCTGCGGCGCGCGTCGAGGTCGCCGACCAGCGGCGTCACGCCCGCGGCGCGCAATTCGGCGCGGCGCCCGGCGTGGCTGGTCAGCGCGAAGACATGCGCGTGCGGTTCAAGCAGCGGCACGCAGCGCATGCCGACATCGCCGCAACCGACAATCAACACGCGCGGCCGGCGGAATTTTCGTGTCGCTTTCATGGTGGACGCATTGTAGCCGTCAAGCGCAGCAGGTACCGCGCAGTTGGCGCCGCGGGTTCGACAACGCGGGGCTGACAACGCGAGGCCGACAACGCGGGTCTGACAACGATTACCGACTTTTCGAATTCGAACACTCTATGGCATTTAACGTCACTCTCCGGCAAAGCGGCCGGCAGTTTCAGGTAGAACAGGACGAACCGGTGCTCAGCGCCGCCTTGCGCCAGGGCATCGGCCTGCCGTACGGCTGCAAGAACGGCGCCTGCGGTTCTTGCAAAGGCACTGTGGTCAGCGGCGAGATCGAGCAGCGTCAGCATTCGTCGTCCGCGTTGTCGAACGACGAGAAGACGCGCGGCATGGCGCTCTTCTGCTGCGCCACGGCTTGCTCCGATCTCGAAGTGGATATCCGCGAAGTAGCCGGTGTCGGCGACGTGCAGGTCAAGAAGCTGCCGTGCCGCGTCAACGCAATCGAGCGCAAGGCCGACGACGTCGTGGTGCTGAAGCTGCAACTGCCGGCTAACGAACGTCTGCAATATCTGGCCGGACAGTACCTCGAATTCATTCTGAAGGACGGCAAACGCCGCAGCTATTCGATGGCGAATGCGCCGCACGCGGAAGGCCCGATCGAACTGCACATTCGCCACATGCCCGGCGGCGCCTTCACGGATCACGTGTTCAACACGCTGAAAGAGCGCGACATCCTGCGCTTCGAAGCGCCGCTCGGCACCTTCTTCCTGCGCGAAGATTCGGACAAGCCGATCGTGCTGCTGGCCTCGGGCACCGGCTTCGCGCCGCTGAAGGCGATCGTCGAACACGCGGTGTTCAAGAACCTCGGGCGGCCAATGACGCTCTACTGGGGCGCGCGCTGCAAGAAGGATCTGTATCTGCTCGAACTGGCCGGGCAATGGGCGAAGGATATTCCGAACTTCAAGTTCGTGCCGGTGCTGTCGGAGCCGGACGCGAACGATGCGTGGACGGGCCGCGTCGGCTTCGTCCATCGCGCGGTAATCGAGGATCTGCCCGATCTGTCGGCGTACCAGGTATATGCATGTGGCGCCCCGGTGATGGTCGAATCGGCGCAACGCGATTTCACGCAGCATCATGGCCTGCCGGAAGACGAGTTCTATGCGGATTCGTTTACCAGCGCGGCGGATCTGGCGAACGCGGTTTGAGGGGCTGCGCGGCCCGATCTCACGACCATGCGATCGAGCCGTTCCCGAGCAACATGTCAGCGATAAGACGGATGCGCAAAATCCGCCTTATCGCGAATCTGTGCAAATTCATGGTTTACACCATCGCACGCGATGTCGTATTCTTTCGCGCATGAACCGCATCCAATCCGAACTCCGACGTCGCCGCTCGCCGCTCCCCTAGGGACGCCGCCGGCTTCGTCACGGATTCGCGCCACACAAAGGCGCAAGCTGTTCGAATCATGAAAGCCACGGCATGCCGTGGCTTTTTTGTTTGCTTTTTCGTTTCCCCCGGCCCTTGTTTCACTTTGGCCAAACCTTCATTCACCCTTGACCCCGCCGTCTGGAGCCTGCCGTCATGAATTTCAATGAGTACCCGATCGAGTCGCTGATGTACATCACAAACCGGCCCGAAATCGTTTTCACGCACGGCAAGGGTTCGTGGCTCTATGACAATAACGGCAAGCGATATCTGGACTTCATCCAGGGCTGGGCGGTCAATAGCCTCGGCCACTGCAACGACGGCATGATCGAAGCGCTGAACAAGCAGGCGCAACTGCTGCTCAATCCGTCGCCCGCGTTCTACAACGCCCCGATGGCGCAACTCGCCGGTTTGCTCACGCAGCACAGCTGCTTCGACAAGGTGTTCTTCGCCAACAGCGGCGCCGAAGCGAATGAAGGCGCGATCAAGCTCGCGCGCAAGTGGGGCAAGAAATTCAAGGACGGCGCGTTCGAAATCATCACGTTCGATCACAGCTTCCACGGCCGCACGCTCGCGACGATGTCGGCAAGCGGCAAGCCGGGCTGGGACACCATCTACGCACCGCAAGTGCCGGGCTTCCCGAAGGCGGATCTGAACGACATCGCATCGGTGGAAAAGCTCATCAACGCGAACACCGTCGCGGTGATGCTCGAGCCGATTCAAGGTGAAGGCGGGGTGATTCCGGCCACGCGCGAATTCATGCAGCAACTGCGCGCGCTGACCAAACAGCACAACCTGCTGTTGATCGTCGACGAAGTGCAAAGCGGCTGTGGCCGTGCAGGCACCTTGTTCGCGTATGAACTGTCGGGCATCGAGCCGGACATCATGACGCTCGGCAAGGGCATTGGCGGCGGCGTGCCGCTCGCGGCACTGCTGGCAAAGGCCGAAGTCGCCGTGTTCGAAGCGGGCGATCAGGGCGGTACCTACAACGGCAATCCGCTGATGACCGCGGTCGGCTATTCGGTGATCTCGCAACTGACGGCGCCGGGTTTCCTCGAAGGCGTGCGCGCGCGCGGAGAGTATCTGCGCACGAAGCTGCTGGAGCTGTCGGAAGAACGCGGCTTCAAGGGCGAACGCGGCGAAGGTCTGCTGCGGGCATTGCTGCTCGGCAAGGACATCGGCAACCAGATCGTCGAAAAGGCGCGTGTCATGCAACCCGACGGCCTGCTCCTGAACGCGGCGCGTCCGAACCTGCTGCGCTTCATGCCGGCGCTGAACGTCACGAACGAAGAAATCGACCAGATGATGGCGATGCTGCGTTCGATTCTCGACACGCTGTAACCGCTCGGAGCGCACGCATGACGACGGCCGCAACGCTATCGATCCGCCGTTTCGACGCGCGCGACACCGATGCCGTGGTCGCGCTGTGGCAACAGGCATTCCCCGAGTACCGGGACGTGACGAAGCCGCAGCGCAATCCGCATCTGTCGATCGCCAACAAGCTGGCGACGCAACCGGAACTGTTCTTTGTCGCCACGCTCGGCGAGCGAATCGTGGGCACGGTGATGGGCGGCTACGACGGGCACCGGGGATGGTTGTATTCGCTTGCGGTGGATGCTTCGTTGCGCCGGCATGGCATCGGCACGCGTCTCGTCGCGCATGTCGAACAAGCGCTGACCGAACGCGGATGCCCTAAGCTGAATCTGCAGGTGCTGTCCGCGAAGGCCGACGTGCGCGCGTTTTATGAAGCGCTCGGTTATCGCACCGACGAAGTGATCAGTCTCGGCAAGCGCCTGGGTGAAGTGGCTGCGTCGGCGGCTTGAGCCCTGGACGCTCTCGAAAGTGAAAAAGGCCGCATGCGAATACGCATGCGGCCTTTTTCATCGGCACAGCAAACTTACGTCAGCTTGCTCACGCACCCTGGTTATTCACCTGCTTATTCACCCAGATACGCTGCCCGCACCTTCGGATCATCCAGCATCTGCTTGGCGTCGCCGGACATCGTGACCAGACCCGAGTCCATCACGTAGCCGCGGTTCGCCGCCTGCAACGCGAGACGCGCGTTCTGCTCGACCAGCAGCACGGTCATGCCTTCCGCCGAGATCGACCGCACCACTTCGAAGATCTTCTCGACCATGATCGGCGACAGACCCATCGACGGTTCGTCGAGCAACAGCAGCTTCGGCTTGCTGATGATCGCGCGCGCCATCGCCAGCATCTGCTGCTCGCCGCCCGAGAGCGTGCCCGCGTACTGCATCGCACGTTCCTTCAGGCGCGGGAAAAAGCCGAACATGCGATCGACGTCCGCCTTGATGCCGTCCGTATCGTTACGCAGATAAGCACCCATCTGCATGTTCTCGACGATCGACATGCGCGCGAAAATACCGCGGCCTTCCGGCACCATCGCCAGACCGCGCTTGAGCAGCTCGTGCGCCGGGATGCCCTTGATCGACTGGCCCATGTACTCGATGTCGCCTGCCGAGTACGGCTTGAGACCCGTGATCGCCTTCATCGTCGTGGTCTTGCCCGCGCCGTTCGCGCCGATCAGCGTCACCAGTTCGCCCTGCGCGACTTCGAGGTCGATACCCTTGACTGCCTGAATGCCGCCGTAATTGACCTGCAGGCCCTTGATTTTCAACATTGCCGTAGCCATCAGTGGACCCCCGCACCCAGATAAGCCTCAATCACCTTCGGGTCCTTCTGCACGTCATGCGGCAGACCCTGGGCAATCACCTTGCCGTAATCGAGCACTGTCATCTGATTGCACAGGCCCATCACCAGTTTCACGTCGTGTTCGATCAGCAGGATCGTACGGCCGTCGCTGCGGATCTTGTCGAGCAGCTTGGTCAGCTCGACCTTCTCGGTCGCGTTCATGCCGGCGGCCGGTTCGTCCAGCGCCAGCAGCTTCGGATCGGTCGCCAATGCGCGGGCAATTTCCAGACGACGCTGGTGACCATACGACAGGTTGCGCGACGTGTAGTCCGCGTACTGCGCAATGCCGACGTACTCCAGCAGTTCGACCGCGCGCTCCTTGATCTCGCGCTCTTCGCGGCGCTCGGACGGCGTCTGGAACACCGCGCCCAGCAGACCGTGCTTCGTACGCACGTGGCGCCCGACCATCACGTTTTCCAGCGCGGTCATACCGCCGAACAGACGGATGTTCTGGAACGTACGGGCAATCCCCGCCTTCGCCACCTGGTACACCGCGGTCGGCGTGTAGTTCATGCCGTCCAGCTTGAATTCGCCGGAGTCCGGCGTATACAACCCCGTGATCACGTTGAAGAACGTGGTCTTGCCCGCGCCGTTCGGGCCGATCAGGCCGTAGATCTGGCCTTCCTGGATTTCGAGGCCGACATCGGCCAGAGCCTGCAGGCCGCCAAAGCGCTTGTTCACGCCCTTCACCGACAGTCGGATTTGCTTATCACTCACATTAGCGCTCATATCATTTCTCCTGTCAGGCCTCAGGCACGCACCGGCTTCTTGCTGGCGCGCTTTGCCAGTTTTGCAATCTTGTCCTCGTGCTTCGGCGACGGCCACAGGCCTTCCGAGCGGTACAGCATGATGAGAACCATTGCGAGACCGTACAGCAACTGACGGATCACTTCCGTATCGACGATTTCATGGCCGAAGACCGCGTTTTGTAGCGGACCCATCGTCGAACGCAGGAATTCGGGGAACACGGCAAGCAGCACCGCACCGAGAATCACGCCCGGAATATGGCCCATGCCGCCCAGCACCACGCAGGCCAGCACGACGATCGATTCCCAGAACGTGAACGATTCCGGCGACACAAAGCCCTGGAACGAGCCAAACATCGCGCCGGACAGGCCGCCGAACGACGCGCCCATCGCGAACGCGAGCAGCTTCACGTTGCGGGTGTTGATGCCCATCGCCTTCGCCGCGATTTCGTCTTCGCGGATCGCAGCCCATGCGCGGCCGATACGCGAATGCTGCAGACGCGTACAGGTCCAGATCACCAGCAGCGAACACAGCACGAACAGGTAGTAGTACATGTACACCGACGGGAACGAGAACCCGAGGAACGTGTGGGTCTGCGCGAGGCTGAAGCCGCCTGCCGACACCGGAGCAATGCCGGTGATCCCCTTCGGCCCGTTCGTGATGTTGACCGGACGGTCGAGGTTGTTAATGAAGATCCGCACGATTTCCCCGAAGCCCAGGGTCACGATCGCGAGGTAGTCGCCACGCAGACGCAAGGTCGGCGCGCCGAGCAGAATCCCGAACATCGCGGCGAGCGACATGGCGATCGGTACGATGAGCCAGATCGGCACGTGCAGCCCGTTCGGCGCCAGATGCGCGATCCACTCGAACTGCGTCGCGAGGTGCGGCGAACTCAGCAATGCCGCCGTGTAAGCGCCGATCGCGTAGAACGCGATGTAGCCCAAATCCAGCAGGCCGGCGAAGCCGACCACCACATTGAGGCCCAGCGCGAGCATCACGTACAGCATCGCGAAGTCGAGCACGCGGACCCAGTAGTTGCCGCCGGCCGCGCCGATGATCATCGGCGCCGCGATCACGAAGATCGCGGTGATGACGCCGACGGTCAGCATCTTCGTCAGGTTCTTCTCGGGAATGAGCGTCGTGGACGGCTCGATCGGTTGAATTGAGGTCATGTCTATTTGCTCCTTATGGCCCGGGATCAAGCGCGATCCGCAACACGTTCGCCCAGCAGGCCCGACGGACGGAATACCAGCACGATGATCAGCACGATGAATGCGAACACGTCCTGATAGTTACTGCCGAACACACCGCCCGTGAGGTTGCCGATATAGCCGGCGCCCAGCTGCTCGATGAGACCGAGGATCACCCCGCCCACCATCGCCCCGCCGAGGTTGCCGATGCCGCCTAGCACCGCTGCGGTAAAGGCCTTCAGGCCAGGGATGAAGCCCATATAGAAGTGTGCGTTGCCGTATTCGGACGCGATCATCACACCGGCCAGAGCGGCAAGCGCCGAGCCGATCATGAAGGTCGCCGAAATCACGAAGTTCGGGTTCACGCCCATCAGGCTCGCGACGCCCGGGTTCTCGGCGATCGCGCGCATCGCGCGGCCGAGCCTGGTTTTGTGCACGAGCAGCAGCAGACCGCCCATCACGAGGAACGCCACCACGATGATCACGATTTCAGTCATCGAGATCACGGCGCCCGGCGTCGTGTCGGTGGCCTTGATCACGTTGATCGGGTCAGTGGGCAACAGCTGCGGGAACGGCAGCGGATTGCGCGACCAGATCATCATCGCGAGGGTTTGCAGCAGGATCGACACGCCGATCGCGGTAATCAGCGGGGCGAGACGCGGTGCTTTACGCAACGGCCGGTAGGCCACGCGCTCGATCGTGTAGCCGACCAGCGAGCAAACCACTGCTGCGATGATCAACGCGATGACGAGCGTCGGCACGTTGCCGAGGCCGGGGAAGTGGTTCTGAAGCACGCCTATGGCGGAGAGCGCAACCATCGCGCCCACCATCAACACATCGCCGTGCGCGAAGTTGATGATGCCCAGGATGCCGTAAACCATCGTATAGCCCAGTGCGATGATGGCATAAACGCTGCCAAGCACCAGTCCGTTCAGGATCTGCTGGATGAAGATATCCATTTAATGCTCCTTAGCCCGTGCGGCTGGATTCGCGCTCTTCATCAGCCGGTGGGCGGTGATGCGTGACGGAATCTCAACGGCACTGCGGGTACTGATATAAAAGACCGGTAAGGGTTATCCGCTGCCCGGTTCGTCTTACGACTGGGGTGCAGTCGCGGACTCGCCGATAGCGGATGCAAAAACGGCACCGTTGGGTGGTTTCGGTGCCGTCAGGCGTAACGTCCCGTCATCACATCTTCACGACGTCGAGAACCGCTTTCTTGCCGTTCTTGAAGTCGTAAAGCGTAATGGCGCCCTCTTTCAAATCACCCTTGTCGTCGAACGCGATGTGGCCGATTACCCCGTTGTAATCGGTGGACGGCATCGCAGCCAGCACCTTGGGCGCCTCGATCGAATTAGCGCGCTTCATTGCATCGACAATCACGTACACAGCGTCATACGTGAACGGCGCGTAAATCTGCACCGGCGTGTGGAAGCGGTCCACGTACTTCTTTTCGAAGTCCGCTCCCTTGTCCATTTTCGAAAGCGCGACTCCCGCCTCCGAACAGACCAGGTTTTGCACGGCGGTTCCCGCCAGCTCAACCACCTTGTCGGTACACACGCCGTCGCCGCCAAGGATTTTTGCCCTGATACCGAGCGCCGCCGCCTGTTTGGTAAACGGCCCGCCCGTCGCGTCCATACCGGCGAACATGATCACGTCCGGCTGAACACGCTTGATCTTCGTAAGGACGGCTTGAAACTCCGTAGCCCTGTCATTCGTCGCTTCACGCGTGACGATCTTCGCCCCGCTCGCCTGTATCGTCTTCGCGAACTCGTCGGCCAGTCCCTTGCCGTACACGGTCGAATCGTCGACGATCGCGATGCGTTTCGCGCCAAGCACTTTCGTCGCGTAGTTGGCCAGCGCCGGGCCCTGCTGGGCATCGGTCGCGACCACCCGATAAGTTGTCTTGAAACCTTGCTGCGTATACCCCGGATTCGTCGACGACGGCGAAATCTGCACGATGCCGGCGTCGCTATAGATCTTCGAGGCCGGAATCGAGACACCCGAATTCAGGTGCCCGACCACGGCGACGACATGATCGTCGACGAATTTTTCAGCGACCGCCGTTCCCGTTTTCGGATCCGCCGCGTCGTCTTGCGCGTCGAGCTGCAACTGGATCTTGTGACCGTCGATGGTCAAGCCCTGCGTGTTGATTTCCTCGACCGCCAGACGCGCGCCGTTTTCATTGTCCCTGCCAAGATGCGCAATGCCGCCCGTTAATGGGGCCGCATGACCGATTTTCACGACAGTCGCTTCGCTCGTCGGCGCTGCTGCCGCCACGACAGCCGATGCACCCGCGCCCGCCTCGCTTTCCTGCTTCTTGCCGCACGCGGTCAACATCGCAACCGCGGTCGCGATGGACACGGCGTAAGCAAATTTGACTCGCATTAAGTAGGTCTCCTGCGCCTTGCAAAATCCATTGTTCGGGACCCGGAGGCCTTGAGAACGCGCGCATTGTAACTCCAATTATGCGACGCGCAATATTGTTGAACCGGTGGGGTTTTCCTGCATTGCAACCTTATTTTGAGAGCGAAATCCATCAAAAGGCGCAACCCGGTTGCGACTGTTTTTCGTGCATCAGTTGCACCACCCTCGCGCCCAATCGCATCAAGTGTTGCGGCTCTCCGGCGCGATGCCTGATTTCATCGCGGTTCGCGTTAAGTATTACGTTTCCGTTGATATCGACGCATACGCACTATTTTAGTGCGCCAAAAATCGGTGTGATCGTTTTGACGCCATAAAATGGGGACCCATCGAAGCCGGATTCAATAAAAACGCGATCACAATTCAAAATAATTTGTGTGTGGCGGCACCGGAATTGCCACTTTTTGTTGATCTGGCACTTTATTTTTAGAGGAAGCGCCATCTTGCAGGCGTAAAAAAAGCGCGCCCTTGGGCGCGCTTTTCTTTCAGAAGTGTTGCCGGATCGTCAGGCAGGCAAGCCTAGTCCGCGCGGCAGCGGAAACGCGATGTTTTCCTCGATGCCGTCGAGCGCGCGCACGTTGCGCACGCCAAGCTCCCGCAACCGGCCGATTACCGCCTGCGCCAGCGCCTCGGGCGCCGAGGCGCCCGCCGTCACGCCGATCCGGCGTTTGCCTTCGACCCAGACCGGATCGATCTGGTCCGGCGAGTCCACCATATAGGAGGGCACGCCGAGCTTTTCGGCCAACTCGCGCAAGCGGTTCGAATTCGAACTATTCGGGCTGCCGACCACGATCACGACGTCGCATTGCGGCGCCATGAACTTCACCGCGTCCTGGCGGTTCTGCGTGGCGTAGCAGATGTCCTGTTTCTTCGGTTCGCGGATCGCCGGGTATTTCGCCTTCAAGGCGCCGATGATCTCGGCCGCATCGTCGACCGACAAGGTAGTTTGCGTGACGAACGCGATCCGCTCGGGATCGGCGAGCGTCAATGCCTGCACGTCCTCGATGTCTTCCACGAGATGCATGCCCTCACCGGCCTGGCCCATCGTGCCCTCCACTTCCGGGTGCCCCTTGTGGCCGATCATGACGATGTCGAAGCCGTCCTGGCGCATCTTCGCGACTTCGATATGCACTTTGGTGACGAGCGGACAGGTGGCGTCGTACACCCTCAGGCCACGCGATTCCGCCTCGGCACGCACCGCTTTCGACACGCCGTGAGCGCTGAAAATGACCGTATTGCCGGCCGGCACTTCTTCAAGCTGCTCGATGAAGATTGCGCCCTTTTTGCGCAGATCCTCGACGACGTAGGCGTTATGGACGATTTCGTGGCGCACGTAGATCGGCGAGCCGTGCAGCTTGATGGCGCGCTCGACGATTTCGATGGCCCGGTCGACGCCGGCACAGAATCCACGCGGCTGCGCCAGCAGGATCTCGGTTTCGGCAAGAGTCGTATCCGTGATGCTCATGTTTACAGAATCCCGATGATTTTCACTTCAAACGCCAGCGCCTGGCCGGCAAGCGGGTGATTGAAATCGAACAGGGCCGACGTTTCGCCGACTTCCTTCAGGACGCCGGCGTAGCGGCCGCCGCCCGGCGCGTTGAATTCGATCAGATCGCCTGGCGAAAAATCCTCCCCGATCATGCTGTTCTCACGCAGCGTAGCCAGCGACACACGCTGGATCAACTCCGGATTGCGCGGGCCGAACGCCTGACCCGGCGCTAGCTGAAAGGTCGAATGGTGGCCGACCTTCAATCCCAGCAGAATATCTTCCAGCGGCGGCGCGAGTTGGCCGGCCCCGAGCAGCAGCGTAGCCGGCTTGTCGGTAAACGTATTGATGACTTCGGCGCCATCGGCAAGGGAAAGCCGGTAGTGAAGCGTCACATGTGAACCGGGTTTCACTTCGGAAATGTCGATGATGCTCATGCAGTGCTCGCTCAGTCGAAGCGCGCTGCACGCGTGCGCCGCGGGCGCAGTCGACGCGTGTGGCAAACCGTCGGGGTGCCGTGCGCAAAACGCTTATTGTAAGCCACATGGCGGGCGGCGGCTTGGGTCTGTCGCGCCCCCCGGAGTCGCGGGCACCACCTGCCGCCACAAACCCAAACAGCGAGGACCAGTATATGGACGATTGCACCTGCACGATATACGAAACGCCGCCCAAACCGGCCACGCCCGAGGCCGGGACGCCGGCTGCCGGGACGCCGGCCGCCGGGACGCCTGCTGCCGCGACGCGGGAACCGGCGTTGCCGGGAACGCCGTCTGGAGCGCGTGGCGCAGCGGCCGCCGCGGATGCAGGTACACCCGCGCCTCGCCCGCCTGCAAGCGGCAAATGGCGCAAAAGCGACATGCCGCGGGAGCGGCTGTTCAACGCAGGGCCCGGCGCGCTGTCCGACGCCGAAATGATCGCGCTAGTGCTCGGCTCGGGCCTGAGGGGCCACAACGTGTTCGACGTCGCGCGCACGCTGCTCGACCGCTTCGGCTCGCTGCGCGCGATGCTCGATGCAAGCCACACGGACTTCGACGGCCTGCGCGGCATCGGCCCGGCAAAAAAGGCGCAGTTGCTCGCCATCATGGAAATGGCGCGGCGCTCGCTGATCGACAGAATGCGTACGCGCTCGCTCATGGACTCGCCCGAAGCCGTGCGGGACTATCTGCGCCTGCTGATCGGCGGCCGTCCACACGAGGTCTTCGTGTCGCTCTTTCTCGACGCGCGGCACCGGCTGATCCGTTGCGAGGAAAGCGCGCGGGGCACGCTCACGCGCATGGCGGTCTATCCGCGCGAGATCGTGCGGCGAGCGCTGAGCCTGAATGCAGCCAGCCTGATCGTCGCGCACAATCACCCTTCCGGCGCCGTCCAGCCGAGCGCGAGCGACTGCCGGCTGACGCACACGCTGCGCGACGCCCTGGCGCTGATCGACGTGCAATTGATCGATCACCTCGTGATCGGCGCCGATCACACGTACTCGTTCGCCCGCGCCGGCTGGCCGTGACGGGGCCTGAGTCAAGACTATGAAAGCACGGCGCCATATCCAGCGTCGCAAATAAGGTTTGATTTTGCGGCTTTTTTTCTGCTAGAATTCCGGTTTGCCTATTTCCAACCCCCTGTTCCGAAGCCACCAAGGCCTTCTGGAAAGGAAAAGCGACTGAAGTTTCAAAAACTTAAGCGCGGTTCTTTCCGGGAAACTTTCACGGCGTTCGAACTCAGAATTAGCGTATTAGGAGTGCTCTCATGGCACGCGTATGCCAAGTAACTGGGAAAGCGCCGATGAGCGGCAACAACGTTTCCCACGCGAACAACAAAACCAAGCGCCGGTTCCTGCCGAACCTGCAAAACCGCCGCATTTGGGTGGAAAGCGAAAACCGTTGGGTGCGTCTGCGCGTTTCGAACGCCGGCCTGCGCCTGATCGACAAGAACGGTATCGACGCTGTGCTCGCAGATCTGCGCGCACGCGGTGAAGCCTAAGGAGTAAATCATGGCGAAAGGCGCACGCGACAAGATCAAGTTGGAATCGACCGCAGGCACGGGTCACTTCTACACGACGACGAAGAACAAACGCAACATGCCGGAAAAGATGCTGATCAAGAAATTTGATCCGGTCGTCCGTAAGCACGTTGAGTACAAGGAAACCAAGATCAAGTAAATCTTGGCTCCTGCCTGGCGAAGGCAAAAGACATGCAAAAAAGCCTCGCATTCGTGCGAGGCTTTTTTGTTTTTGGCGCGCCCAGTGTCTCGCCTTTGCCGTCTTTGTCCGCCGCTTAACAGCGCTTTATCGCTTAAGACAGTCTTAGGTCCATCAGCCAGCTTTCCCTCGCCCGCCGCGGCGCGTATCCTTTCTCGTTTATCGGCGAGCGGATGGCGCGCCGTCATGGCAAAACGAAAGACGGAGATGCAGGCGATGGAATTCGATGTGGCGATTGTCGGAAGCGGTCTGGCGGGCTTGAGCGTCGCGCTCAATCTCGCGGAGACACGGCGGGTTGCGGTGGTCGCCAAGCGATCGATGACCGAAGGCGCGAGCGACTGGGCTCAAGGCGGCATCGCCGCGGTGCTGGATTCGACGGACAGCATCGAAAATCACGTGCGCGACACGCTGATCGCCGGCGGTGGCCTGTGCGACGAAGCGGCCACCCGCTTCATCGTCGAACACGGGCGCGCGGCAATCGAATGGCTGATCGCGCAAGGCGTGCCGTTCACCAAAGACGACGCCGCCGAACTCGGCTTTCATCTGACACGCGAAGGTGGTCATAGCCATCGGCGGATCATTCATGCGGCGGATGCCACGGGGCATGCGGTGGTCGCCACGCTCAGCGAACGCGTGCGCAGTCACCCGAACATCACCCTGCTCGAAGACCACTACGCGATCGATCTGATCACGTCCGACCGCCTGGGTTTGCCGGGCCGCCGTTGCCACGGTTTGTACGCGCTCGATCTGCAAAGCGGCCGCACTGTAACGATCGAGGCGCCGCACACCGTGCTCGCCACCGGCGGCGCAGGCAAGGTCTACCTGTACACCACCAATCCCGACACCGCGACCGGTGACGGCATTGCGATGGCCTGGCGCGCCGGTTGCCGCGTGTCGAACATGGAGTTCATCCAGTTCCATCCAACCTGCCTGTTCCACCCGTACGCCAAGTCCTTCCTGATTTCCGAAGCGGTACGCGGCGAAGGGGGCATCCTGAAACTTCCGGACGGCACGCGCTTCATGCCGAACCACGACGAACGCGCGGAACTCGCGCCGCGCGACATCGTTGCGCGCGCGATCGACTTCGAGATCAAGAAGCGCGGCATCGATTGCGTATATCTCGACATCAGCCACCAGCCGGCCAAATTCCTGCGCGAACACTTTCCGACGATTCTTGCCCGCTGCCTCGAATTCGGCATCGACATCACCAAAGAACCGATCCCGGTCGTCCCCGCCGCGCACTACACGTGCGGCGGCGTCGTAACCGATCTGGCGGGGCGCACGGATCTCGCGGGACTCTATGCAGTCGGCGAAACGTCTTGCACCGGCCTGCATGGCGCCAACCGGCTCGCCAGCAACTCGTTGCTCGAATGCCTCGTGATCGGACGGTCCGCGGCGCAGGCAATCGAGGAAGAGGGCTTCAGCGCCGCCGTCCATGCACCGCTGCCTGACTGGGACGAAAGCCGCGTATCCGATCCGGACGAAGAAGTGGTGGTTGCGCACAACTGGGATGAGTTGCGCCGGTTGATGTGGAATTACGTCGGGATCGTGCGCACGGACAAGCGGCTCACGCGCGCGAAACATCGGCTTGCGCTGCTGCGCGACGAGATCCACGAGTACTACGCGAACTTCAAGGTGAGCCGCGATCTGCTCGAATTGCGCAATCTGGTCGACGTGGCGTCGCTGATCGTCGACGGCGCGCGCTCGCGGCGCGAAAGCCGCGGCTTGCACTTCAGCCGCGACTGGCCGGCGACCCTGCCCAAAGCGCTGCCGACGGTTCTATCGCCGGAGCACGTGCGCAACCGCAACGTGTGATAGGTACGAGCTGACTAAAAAAGGCCATCGCGGATCAACCCACGATGGCCTTTCATTTGCGGGCGCAGCGCCTGGCTGCCACAGCGCTTGCACGCCGCTCAGACGATCCGCATCGAGTAATCCGTCGCGCGCACGTCCTTGGTCAACGCACCGATCGACACGCGATCAACGCCAGTTTCCGCGATGGTCCGCACCGTCTCGAAGTTCACGCCGCCAGACACCTCCAGCACCGCCCGCCCCGCCGTCATGCGAACCGCGTCACGCATCGCATCGAACGAGAAGTTGTCCAGCAGAATGGATTGCGCGCGATGCGCCAACGCGGTTTCCAATTGCGCCAGCGTCTCGACTTCGATCTGGATCGGCACACCCGCATTCAACGCAATCGCCGCATCCATCGCCGCGCCGACACCGTCGGCCGCCGCGATGTGGTTTTCCTTGATCAGGATGCCGTCGTACAAAGCAAGCCGTTGATTCGCGCCGCCGCCCACGCGGACCGCGTATTTCTGCGCGAGCCGCAAGCCCGGCAAGGTCTTGCGCGTGTCGAGGATGCGCGTTCGCGTGTGCGCGATCGCGTCGACATATCGGCGCGTTGCGCTCGCCACGCCCGACAGCAGTTGCAGGAAGTTGAGCGCGTTGCGTTCCGCCGTCAGCAACGCACGGACCGGGCCGCGCAGTTCGCAAACCGGCGTGTCTGCCGTCATCCGGTCACCTTCACGATAACGCCACCGCACGTCGATGCGCGGATCGACCTGGCGCATCACCGCGTTGAACCACGGTACGCCGCAGAGCACCGCATCTTCACGCACGATGATGCGTGCATCGCGCACGTCGTCCGCGGGCACAAGGCGGCCTGTCTGATCGCCGGCGCCGACATCTTCGGCCAGCGCGTCGGCGACATTGCGCGCCAATGCGGCATCGAACGCCGCGCCGTACTGCGCGTGGATTTCAGCGAACAGCGGCGATACTGCCTCGGCCTGACTGAGTTCAACCGCCCCCATTACGCCGCCCCCACGTTCGAATACAGTTGCGCGTCGCGCGCGAGATCGCCGCTCGCCTGTACGCGCTTCTTATGACGCGCGGCGAAGTCGAGCATCCGGTCGATCGGCACACGCGCCCGCTCGCCGATCGCACGATCGACGAAAATCTCGTTGTGGCCGCGCTCGAGCACGTCGGCCAGATTCACGAGGCCGTTCATCGCCATCCACGGGCAATGCGCGCAGCTCTTGCACGTCGCGCTGTTGCCCGCGGTCGGCGCCGCGATAAAGGTCTTGCCGGGCGCAGCGAGCTGCATCTTGTGGAGGATGCCGAGATCGGTCGCCACGATGAAATGCGTTGCGTCGAGCTTCTGCGCGGCGTCGATCAGCTGGGTTGTCGAGCCGACCACGTCCGCCTGCGCGACCACATTTGCCGGCGACTCCGGATGCACCAGCACTTTGGCGCCAGGATACTCGGCGCGCAGCAGATCGAGTTCGATGCCCTTGAACTCGTCGTGCACGAGACATGAGCCCTGCCACAACAACATATCCGCGCCGGTCTTGTTCTGAATGTAGCTGCCGAGGTGCCGATCCGGCGCCCAGATAATCTTTTCGCCGCGAGCATGCAGATCGGCGACGATTTCGAGACCGATCGACGACGTCACCATCCAGTCCGCGCGCGCCTTGACCGCCGCGCTCGTATTCGCATACACGACGACCGTGCGATCCGGATGAGCATCGCAGAAAGCCGAGAATTCATCGACCGGGCAGCCGAGGTCGAGCGAACAGGTCGCATCGAGGTCGGGCATCAGGATGCGCTTGTCCGGACTCAGGATTTTCGCGGTCTCGCCCATGAAGCGCACACCGGCGACCACCAGCGTTTGCGCCTCGTGGTCGCGGCCGAAGCGCGCCATCTCCAGCGAATCGGCGACGCAACCACCGGTTTCGTCGGCGAGCTCCTGCAATTCTGCATCGACATAATAGTGCGCGACGAGCACGGCTTTCTCACGCGCAAGCAACGCGCGAATACGCGCCTTCAGCGCCACCTTTTCTTCCGCCGACGGCGTGACGGGCACCTTCGCCCACGCCTGCCCGATCCCGCAGGTGTTGCCCTGCGCCTGTGGCCGGTCGTATTCGACGGCCCTGATCGCCTGCTGATCCATGATCCCCTCTGCCTTCGCTCTGCCGCCGCGCCCTGTCAATCGCTGTCCATCGCGATTTCCGCGGCCCAAAAAGCAAAACCCCGCCAACGCGGGGTTTTGTGACGTAACGAAATTTTAATAGATTTCGTGGTCAAGCATAGCGGCGCAGACGCATCGCGAATTCTTGCAGTGCTTTAATGCCGCTCTCCTCAGCGCGATGACACCAGTCTTGCAACTGGATCAGCAACTGATCGCGCGATGCATTGGAGCGTTCCCACATTGCCGCCAGCTCATTGCGCAACTCGATGTACGTCTTGAGCTTCTGGCTGTTCGCGAAGATTTGCGGCAACTGGCGCTTCTGAGGCTCGTCCAGACCGGCCTCCTCCTTGTGGAACCAGCTACGCGCGCCGCGCATCACCTGATACTTCTCACGCGCGCCAACTTCCTTCAGATGCGCCAGTTCCTGGCGGTACGCGCGCTCGAGCGCCTTGCCGTAGCGCGCCATCACTTCGTAGCGGTTCGCCAGCACGGCCTGCAACGTGTCCTGATCGAGCACCAGCTTGCCGGTGGTCAGACGCGGCGTGGGCGCGATCTTCTTCACCTTGGCAAGACGGAACGCCGACATGATGCGGATGTACATCCAGCCGATATCGAACTCGTACCACTTGTTCGACAGCTTGGCCGACGTCGCATACGTATGGTGATTGTTATGCAGCTCTTCGCCGCCGATGATGATGCCCCACGGGAATATGTTGGTGCTTGCATCCGACGAGTTGAAGTTGCGGTAGCCCCAGAAATGCGCGAGGCCGTTGACCACGCCGGCGGCCCAGAACGGAATCCAGATCATCTGGACGGCCCAGATCGTCAGCCCGACGACACCGAACAACGCGACGTTCAGCACCATCATCAGGCTCACGCCGAGGATCGGGTACTTCGTATAGACGTTGCGCTCCATCCAGTCGTTCGGCGTGCCGTGACTGAACTTGCGCATCGTTTCTTCGTTCTTCGCTTCGGCACGGTACAGTTCCGCGCCTTCGAGCAGCACCTTCCAGATGCCGCGCGTTTGCGGGCTGTGCGGATCTTCTTCGGTTTCGCACTTCGCGTGGTGCTTACGGTGAATCGCGGCCCATTGGCCGGTCAGCATGCCGGTGGTCATCCAGAGCCAGAAACGGAAAAAATGACTGACGACCGGATGCAGCTCCAGCGCGCGATGCGCCTGGCAGCGGTGCAGATAGACCGTCACGCCAATGATCGTGATGTGGGTTGCGATCAGCGTGTACAGCACAAGTTGCCACCACGAGAAGTGCAACAGGCCGTGGGCAAGAAAATCGAGCAAGGAATTCAACAAGGCAATTTACCTGTGGAACAAGAGACACGAGACACACGCAAAATGCGCATGTCAAGAAAGTGAAAGCATACAGCGGGATTGGACGACATTCTACTTGAAGCGTTCCAAGTGTTTGTAACAAATAGGGATTTTTTGTGCGGTATCAACCGTATGGAACCCGTCGGCGATCTTTTTGAGACCTGCCGGCGGGTTCGAATGCCCGTCAGAGGGCGTTGTCGGCCTGATTCTCTGCCGGTGCGGTCATTGCTACCGGTCGCGGCACTGCGTCGCTCACGTTGCCGACGATTCGCACTTCGCGTTGCGCGAACGGAATCGAGATGTCGTGCTCGGAGAACAGACGCCAGATATTGCGATTGACGGCCGAGCGCACGCTCGCTGTGCCGGTTGCCGCGTCCTCGATCCAGAAGCCGAGTTCGAGATTGATACCGTCGGCGCCGAAGCCGGCGAGATACGGCGTGGGCGCCGGTTCCTGCAACACCCGCGCGACGCCCCCGGCGGCTTGAGTGAGCAATCCCATCGCCTGCTCGACATTGGACGTGTACGCGACCTGTACCGCTACCTTCGCATAGCCGCGGGTCAGATACGACGACTGGTTCTGTACCACATCCGTGATCAGCTTTTCGTTCGGAATCAGCGTTTCGATGCCGTCGAGACCGCGCACCACCGTGTAACGGGTGCGAATCTGCGTGACCATGCCCTGCAAGCCGCTCACGTTGATCGTGTCGCCGATTCGCAGCGAGCGGTCGATCAGGATGATGAAACCCGACACATAGTTGCTGGCGATCTTCTGCAACCCGAACCCGAGCCCCACGCCCAGCGCGCCGCCAAACACGCCCAGCACCGTAATATCGATGCCGACCAGCGACAAGCTGATCAACACCGCCGCCAGCACGAACGCCGCGCGGCCGACCCGCGCCACCACCACTTTCAGATTGGCATCGAGCGTCGTTGAGCGCATCAGCCGGTCTTCGAACGTTGAGCCGAGCCACATCGCGACGATCATCGTCACGCACACCCACAACAGCCCCGTGATGAGCGAGAGCAGCGTCATGTGCGCACTGGCGACCCGGAACTGCACGCTGGCCATCCATTGGATCACGTCGTCCTGAATGCCCATCACGGTGAGCACCATGCCGGCCCAGACGAGCAGCGAGACGATCTTTTCGACCAGAAACAGCCACGGATGGGTCTTGCCATCGTGGCTGAACACCCGTCGCGCGAAGAAAAACACGATGTAAATCAGGCCGATGCCGAACAGCGGCACCAGCGCCAGGTCGAGCAGCGAGGTATGCATGAACTGGCCGGTGATCGCTCTGGCTACCCAGACGAGCGCCGCGCCAATTAGCGGAAAAAACGCGCGGTTCAGGCTTTCCGCGCCGAAGCGCAGCGTCTGGTAGCGCGTCTGGCGCCGCAGATCGAGCGAGCGCCGCAGCACCCGCGCAAGCAGCCACGCGATCGCCAGCGTCCCGAGCAGCACGCCGACCTGCCACAGCATCACCGGCTGGCCGAAGTCGCGCGCAAGGTCGCCGAACATATGAGAAACAATGCGGTTTTGCATGATATTGCCGAGATCGCCGGCGCGCCGCGCTCGAAGAAAGAACGCAGGCGCCGGCAAACAAGCCTGTTGTGCTTAGCTCTGACGTTCCAGCACGGCGGCGAAGAAGCCGTCGGTGGCGTGGCGGTGCGGCCACAGAGAAAGGTAATCGCCCATTTCCAGATCGATGCGCTGTTCCGCGAGCACGTCGCGCGCGGGCACCAGCGCGAAATCGGGATGATCGGCGAGGAACTGCTGCACGATCGCTTCGTTTTCCGCTTCGAGGATCGAGCAGGTCGCGTAGACGAGCCGGCCACCCTTTTTCACCAGACGCGCGGCGCTGGCCAGAATCGACGCCTGCTTCGGCGCCAGTTCCGCCACCGATTCCGGCGACTGACGCCACTTCAGATCCGGATTACGGCGCAGCGTGCCCAAGCCGCTGCACGGCGCATCGACCAGCACGCGGTCGATCTTGCCGGCCAGACGCTTGATCTTGGCGTCGTGTTCGCTGTCGATCAGCACCGGATTCACGTTCGAGAGCCCGCTGCGCGCAAGGCGCGGCTTGAGCTTGGCGAGACGCCGCTCGGAGATGTCGAATGCGTAGAGACGCCCGGTGGAGCGCATTGCCGCGCCCAGCGCCAGCGTCTTGCCGCCCGCGCCCGCGCAGAAGTCGACGATCATCTCGCCACGCTTGGGTGCGACCAGCGAGCACAGCAGCTGGCTGCCCTCGTCCTGGACTTCGACCCAGCCGTGCTGGAACGCGTCGAGCTTGGTGAGCGGCGGCTTGCCGACCACGCGCACGCCGAACGGCGCGAACGGAGTCGCGCCGCCCTCGATACCGGCCTTCGACAGCGCGGTCAGCACGTCGTCGCGGCTCGCCTTGATCGGGTTCGCGCGCAGGTCGAGCGGCGCCGGGTAGTTCAGCGCGGCGGCCAGTTGCGCCAGCTCTTCGGCTTCAAACCGCTTGTTCAGCGCCTGGCAGATCCAGTCGGGCAGATTCAGGCGAATCCGCAACGGCAGGCTCGCCGGATCGATCGTCGCAACGTGTTCGAGCCACTTCGATTCGGCTTCGGACACGAACGGCTTGAGCGCCGTGCGGCCGGCCGTCTGCATCAGGCCGAGCAAGGCCATGCGGCGCGCAGGGCTGCCCGCGCCGCTTTCGGCCAGATGAGCGAATTCCATGCGCCGGCGCAGCACCGCGAAGACCGCCTCGGCGATCACGCCGCGCTCGCCGTGCCCAAGCTTCGGGTGGGCGCGAAAGAAGCGGCTGGTGGTGGCGTCGGCCGGGCCGTTCAGTTTCAGGACTTCAGCCAGCAAAGTCTCGGTTTGTCCAATCAGAAAACCATGCAATCTCATACGCCCTCTCCGGCGGTGTGACCGGCAAAGAGCCATTGCGGCTCCGGCGGCGTAAGCGTGACACGCAAGCCGTCGAGAGCAAGACGCCCTTCGACGAACCAGCGCACCGCGCGTGGATAAATAATGTGTTCGGTTGCCAGCACGCGCCCGGCGAGCATGGCGGGGGTGTCGCCTGCGAGCACCGGCACAGCCGCCTGCATGACGATCGGCCCGTGATCGAGCTGCGACGTGACAAAATGCACTGACGCGCCGTGCAGCCGCACGCCCGCGTCGAGCGCCTGCTGATGGGTTTTAAGGCCCGGGAAGCTCGGCAGCAGCGACGGGTGCACGTTCAGCATGCGCCCGGCGTAATGGTCGACGAAACCGGGCGTGAGCACCCGCATGAAGCCGGCGAGCACGACCAGGTCGGGCGTAAAGCCGTCGATTTCGCGCGCCAGCGCGGCGTCGAAGCGCTCGCGGTCGGGAAACTGGCGGTGGTCGACCACCGCCGTGGCAATGCCGTGCGACGCCGCGAACGCAAGGCCCGCGGCGTCAGGACGGTTGGCAATCACAGCGGCGACCTGCGCCGGCCAGCCTTCGCGCGAACAGGCGCTAACGATGGCTTCCATGTTGCTGCCCCGCCCGGAAATCAGGATGACGAGTTTTTTCATCCGCGGATTTTATCATTCGGGGACACCGAAACCGCGACGCGCCGCCGTGTCTTGCGCTGAGCGTTTATAATCGTTTGTTTTGCGGCACCTCGGCCACCCTACCTCAAACCCGCTATCGTGAGAGTCTTCCGCGGTCTTCCCAATGCTGAAAGCCGTGCGCCCTGCGCACTGACAATCGGCAACTTCGACGGTGTCCACCGCGGCCATCAGGCTTTGCTCGCCCATGTGCGCGCGGCAGCCGATGCACGCGGCCTGCCCGTCTGCGTGATGACCTTCGAGCCGCACCCGCGCGAGTTCTTCAACCCCGCCGGCGCGCCGCCGCGTATCGCGATGCTGCGCGACAAGCTCGAGGCGCTGCGCACCAACGGCGTCGACCGCGTGGTGGTCGAGCATTTCAATCACACTTTCGCGAGCCAGTCGCCGGATGGGTTCGTCGAACGGATCATCGTCAACGGGCTGCATGCGCGCTGGGTGATGATCGGTGACGACTTCCGCTACGGCGCGAAGCGCGCCGGCGATTTTGCGTCGCTCAAGGCCGCGGGCCAACAGTACGGTTTCGAAGTCGAGCAAATGGCCACGGTGGCCGATCCGTCCGGCGCACGGATTTCCAGTTCGGGCGTGCGCGCGGCGCTGGTAGCGGGCGACCTCGACTCGGCGCGGGCAGCGCTGGGCCGCGACTATCTGATCAGCGGCCACGTCGTACACGGCATGAAACTCGGCCGCGATCTCGGTTTCCCCACGCTCAATCTGCCGATCGCGCACAAGCGCCCGGCGCTCGCCGGTATTTTCGTGGTGCGCGTGCATGGCGTGACCGATGAACCGCTGCCGGGCGTCGCAAGCCTGGGCCTGCGCCCCACCGTCGACGATTCCGGCCGCGTGCTGCTCGAAGTGCACCTGCTCGACTGGCACGGCGACGCGTATGGCAAACTCGTGCGCGTCGAATTCCTCAAGAAGCTGCGCGACGAAGAGAAGTACGTCGACCTCGAAACGCTGACCGCCGCCATTGCGCGCGACGTCGCCAATGCCCGCGCGTGGTTCGCGGCCGTCGGCGCCGGCACGCCGGGCAGCCGTTCCACCGGTTTCGCCACCTCGGCCACCGACCGAATTAGATAGCCGCCGCGGTACATGCGAGCGCTGTCTGTGCCGCCTGTACCCTCGCAGCGCGCATCGAAGGGCGTCCGTGACTCACGCGACATGCCTGCCGGGCGCGCCCAAACGCCCTGCGCATCATGCGCATACCGCGCCCTGCTGCGCATAGAAAGAATTCACCGCGACCTCATCATGAGCAACAAGAAAGCCGATTCGAAACCGCAGTCACGCTACCCGGTCAACCTGCTCGACACGCCGTTCCCGATGCGTGGCGACCTGCCCAGGCGCGAGCCGCAATGGGTGAAGGCCTGGCAGGAACGCAAGGTCTACGAGAAGATCCGTGCCGCCTCCAGGGGCCGTAAGAAGTTCATCCTGCACGACGGCCCGCCGTATGCGAACGGCGACATCCACCTCGGCCACGCGGTGAACAAGATTCTCAAGGACATGATCGTCAAGGCGCGCAATCTGGCGGGTTTCGACGCGGTCTACGTGCCGGGCTGGGATTGCCACGGCATGCCGATCGAAATCCAGATCGAAAAGCAGTTCGGCAAGTCGCTGCCGGCCGCCGAAGTGATGCAGAAGGCGCGCGCCTACGCGACCGAACAGATCGAGAAGCAGAAGGTCGGCTTCCGGCGTCTGGGCGTGCTCGGCGACTGGGACAATCCGTACAGGACGATGAACTTCGCGAACGAAGCCGGCGAAATCCGCGCGCTCGCCGAGATCATGGAAAAGGGCTACGTGTTCCGCGGCCTGAAGCCGGTCAACTGGTGTTTCGACTGCGGCTCGGCGCTCGCCGAAGCGGAAGTCGAATACAAGGACAAGACCGATCCGACCATCGACGTGATGTTCGGCTTCGCCGAGCCGGAAAAGACCGCGCAGGCTTTCGGCCTCGCCGCGCTGCCGCGCAACGAAGGCGGCATCGTGATCTGGACCACCACGCCGTGGACCATCCCCGCCAACCAGGCGTTGAACCTGCATCCGGAAATCGTCTATGCGCTGGTCGATACGCCGCGCGGTCTGCTGATCCTCGCTGAAGAACGTGTCGAGGCCTGCCTGAAGCAATACAGCCTGGAAGGCAGGATCGTCGCGACCGCGCCCGGCGCGAAGCTCGTCAACCTGCGCTTCAACCACCCGCTCGCCTCCGCGCATCCGGGCTACAAGCGCACGGCGCCGGTCTATCTCGGCGACTACGTGACGACCGAAACCGGTACGGGTATCGTGCACTCGTCGCCGGCGTACGGCGTGGAAGACTTCGTGTCGTGCAAGGCTCACGGCATGGCCGACTCGGACATCATCAATCCGGTGATGGGCGACGGCCGTTATATCGAATCGCTCGCACTGTTCGGCGGCCTGTCGATCTGGGCGGCGAACCCGCAGATCGTCGAGGCGCTGCAAGCCGCCGGCTCGCTGCTGCGCACCGAGAAGTACACGCATAGCTACATGCACTGCTGGCGCCACAAGACGCCGATCATCTACCGCGCGACCTCGCAATGGTTCGCCGGCATGGACGTGAAGCCGAACGACACCAGCAAGACGCTGCGCGAAACCGCGCTTGAAGGCATCGAGAACACCGCGTTCTATCCGTCGTGGGGCAAGCAGCGCCTGTCCAGCATGATCGCCAACCGGCCTGACTGGACGCTCTCGCGTCAGCGTCAATGGGGCGTGCCGATGGCGTTCTTCGTGCACAAGGAAACTGGCGAGCTGCATCCGCGCACGCTGGAATTGCTCGAAGAAGTCGCGCAACGCGTCGAGAAGGCCGGCATCGAAGCCTGGCAGACGCTCGACCCGCGCGAGCTGATCGGCGACGACGCGAATATGTACGAAAAGAACCGCGACACGCTGGACGTCTGGTTCGATTCCGGCACGACGCACTGGCACGTGCTGCGCGGCTCGCATAACGACGAACTGCAATTCCCGGCCGACCTGTATCTGGAAGGCTCGGACCAGCACCGCGGCTGGTTCCACTCGTCGCTCCTGACCGCCTCGATGCTCGACGGCCGTCCGCCGTACAACGCGCTGCTCACGCACGGCTTCACCGTCGACGGCGAAGGCCGCAAGATGAGCAAGTCGCTCGGCAACGGTATCGATCCGCATGAGGTGGCGAACCGCCTCGGCGCGGAAATCATCCGTCTGTGGATTGCCTCGACCGATTACTCGGGCGAACTGGCGATCTCCGAGGAAATCCTGAAGCGCGTGACGGAAGGCTATCGCCGCATCCGCAACACACTGCGCTTCCTGCTCGCGAACCTGTCCGACTTCGATTTCGCGCAGCACGCGCGTCCGGTCGAAGACTGGCTCGAGATCGATCGCTATGCGGTGGCGCTGTCGGCGAATCTGCAAAACGACATCCTCTCGCATTACGACAAGTATGAGTTCCACCCGGTGGTCGCCAAGCTGCAGACGTTCTGCTCGGAAGACCTCGGCGGCTTCTATCTGGACGTGCTGAAAGACCGCCTGTACACGACCGCTGTGGATTCCGTCGCGCGCCGTTCGGCGCAGACCGCGCTGTATCACATCGCGCACGGCCTGCTGCGCCTGATGGCGCCGTTTCTGTCGTTCACCGCCGAAGAAGCGTGGAAGGTGTTCGAGCCGAATAGCGAAACCATCTTCACCGAGACGTATCACGCGTTCCCCGCAGTGCCGGACGCCGGCACCCTGCTCGACAAATGGACGCTGCTGCGCGCCGCGCGCAGCGATGTGACCAAGGCGCTGGAAGAAGCGCGCGTGGCGAACCTGATCGGTTCGTCGCTGCAGGCGGAAGTCGAAATCCGCGCGAGCGGTGCGCGTTACGATGCGCTCGCGAGCCTCGCCGACGACCTGAAGTTCGTGCTGATCACGTCGGCGGCGAACGTCGTGAAGGTCGGCAGCGAAGCGGAAGAAGGCGTTGAAGTGATCGCCTCGAAGTATCTGAAGTGCGAACGCTGCTGGCACTACCGCGCGGACGTCGGCGCGAACGCCGAACACCCCACGCTGTGCGGCCGGTGCTTCAGCAACCTGTTCGGCAACGGTGAATCGAGGAGCGCGGCATAATGGCGAGAACCGTGTCGAAATCGTCGTCCGGAAGCGGTTCGCTGGCGCCCTGGCTCGGCGTCGCGCTGATCGTGATCCTGTTCGATCAGCTGACGAAAATCGCGATCCAGAAGGTGTTTGCCTACGGTGTTGCGCATGAGGTCACGCCGTTTTTCAACCTGATCCTCGTGTACAACCGCGGCGCAGCGTTCAGCTTCCTCGCGATGGCGGGCGGCTGGCAACGCTGGGCGTTCACCGCACTCGGCGTAGTCGCGGCGCTGGTGATCGGCTATCTGCTCAAGCGCCATGGCGCGCAGAAGATGTTCTGCACGGCGCTCTCGCTGATTCTCGGCGGCGCGCTCGGCAACGTGATCGACCGGCTGGCGTACGGCCACGTGATCGACTTTCTCGATTTCCACGTGCGCACGTGGCACTGGCCGGCGTTCAATCTCGCCGACAGCGCGATCACGATCGGCGCGATCCTGCTGGTGCTCGACGAGTTGCGGCGCGTGCGCGGCGCGCGCTAACGCCGCTCAGGTTCGCCAGGGTCCGCGCTCAGGTTTGCTTTGAAGGCCGGCGGCGGTGCAGTGCGCCGCTGCTCGCCACCACGCTTTGTCGGAGGCTTTCGTTGGCAACCGCAGAACTCGCAGGAAAACACCTCGTCCTCGGCATGACGGGCGGGATTGCCTGCTACAAGATCGCCGAACTCACGCGTCTGCTGACCAAGGCAAGCGCGACCGTGCAGGTCGTGATGACCGAAGCGGCCACGCAATTCATCACCCCCGTCACCATGCAGGCGCTGTCGGGCCGTCCGGTCTACACGAGCCAGTGGGACGCGCGTGTGCCGAACAACATGGCGCACATCGATCTGTCGCGTGAAGCGGATGCGATCGTGATCGCGCCCGCCTCCACCGACTTCCTCGCCAGGCTCGCGCACGGCATGGCCGACGATCTGCTGTCGACGTTGTGCGTCGCGCGCGATTGTCCGCTGCTCGTCGTGCCGGCGATGAACCGGCAGATGTGGCAGAACCCCGCGACGCAACGCAACGTCGCGCAACTGCGCGCGGACGGTATCGAGGTGCTCGGTCCCGATTCGGGTCCGCAAGCGTGCGGGGAAATCGGCGATGGGCGGATGCTGGAAGCGTCGGCGACCTATGAAGCGATCGCTTCATTCTTTTCGCCCAAAATTCTGACTGGCCGGCGCGTGTTGCTGACCGCCGGCCCGACGTTCGAACCGCTCGATCCGGTGCGCGGCATCACCAATCGTTCGAGCGGCAAGATGGGCTTCGCACTGGCTCGCGCTGCGCAGCAAGCGGGCGCGGAGGTGCATCTGGTTGCCGGCCCGGTGGCGCTGGAAACCCCGTGGGGCGTGTTCCGCGAAGACGTGCAAACCGCCCAGCAGATGCACGACGCGGTCATGCACTCGGTCGCCGACTGCGACATCTTCATCGGTGTGGCCGCGGTCGCCGACTGGCGCGTCGATCACGCGAGCGAACACAAGATCAAGAAGACCGCCGAGCGCACGATGCCGACTTTCACATTCGTCGAAAATCCGGATATTCTGGCCTCGGTAGCGAAGCTGACGAATCCGCCCTTTGCGGTCGGTTTCGCGGCGGAAAGCGGCGAGCTCGAAGTGCATGGCGAAGAAAAGCGCGTGCGCAAGAAGGTGCCGCTCCTGATTGGCAATCTCGGCCCGCTGACCTTCGGCCTCGACGATAACGAAGTGATCCTGTTCGAAGCTGGCGGCGCCACCAGGCTGCCGCGCGCCGACAAGCAGACGCTCGCGCGCGCGCTGATTACGGAGATCGCCAGGCGTCTGCCCGACACTAGCCTGATTCGCTGAAGCTGCCCGCTGCGACGCACGCTGCGCATTCAGCATGCCTTGCTGCGAGTCGCCCGAGCGCACTGAATCATCTGGAGCAGTACTGACATGACGCTACTTTCCGTGCTCGATCAAACGCCCGTGATCGACGGGCACTCGGTGGCGGACGCGATCGCCGCCACCGTCGAACTGGCGCAACTCGCCGACGACCTCGGCTACACACGCTACTGGTGCGCTGAACACCACGGCCTGCGCGGCGTGTCGAATCCCTGCCCCGAGGTGATGCTCGCGCACCTCGGCAGCGTGACCAAACGTATCCGCATCGGCTCCGGCGGCGTGATGCTGCCGTACTACAGCCCGTTCAAAGTCGCCGAGCAATTCATGATGCTCGAGGCGCTGTTTCCCAATCGTATCGATCTCGGCGTGGGACGCGCGCCGGGCGGAGACATGCAAACGGCGCAAGCGGTGGCAGCCGGCGCCTACAATCGCGGCGACATTTTCCCGCAGCAGGTCGCGGATCTGGTCGGCCTGATGCACGGCCCGCTGCCCGAGGGCCATCTCGCGCGCGGCGTGCTGCTGCAACCGCAAGTCGCCACGCGCCCGCAACTCTGGATGCTCGGTTCGAGCGAATTCGGCGGCCTGCTCGCAGCGCAACTTGGTATCCGCTTCGCGTTCGCGCATTTCATCAACGCGCACTTCGGGCACCAGGTGGCGCTGGCCTATCGTGAACGCTTTAAAGCTAGCCTGGAAGCAGACCAGCCGTATCTGGCAGCCGCCGTGTTCGTGATTTGCGCCGACACCGAACAGGAAGCCGTCGACCTGGAAAAGGCGGTTGACCTGCGCCGCGTGCAGATGGCCCTTGGCCTGAATGCGCCGATTCCGACGGTCGAGCAAGGCGCGGCGCAAGAATACGGCGTACGCGAGCAACTGGTGATCGACCGCGAAAAGCCGCGCAGTATCATCGGCACGCCGGAGACCGTGACCGAGCGCCTCCAGGATTTGCAGGCGCAATTCCAGGCCGACGAACTGATCGTACTCACCGTAGCGGGCAGCTATCGTGCCCGGCTGCGCTCCTATGAACTCCTGGCCGACGCGTTCCAACTCGGACGCCAGGCTCCCACCTCTTAACCTTTCGAACCTGCATGAAACTCGACCTGAAGATTCTCGACGCGCGGATGCGCGACCAACTCCCGGCCTACGCAACCACCGGCAGCGCGGGCCTCGACCTGCGCGCCTGCCTCGACGAAGCGTTGACGCTCGCGCCCGGCGACACCGCGCTGGTGCCGACGGGTCTGGCGATTCACGTCGGCGATCCCGGTTATGCAGCCTTGATCCTGCCGCGCTCGGGTTTGGGTCATAAGCACGGGATCGTGCTGGGCAATCTGATCGGCCTGATCGATTCGGATTACCAGGGGCAGCTGATGATTTCGACGTGGAACCGCGGCGAGACCACCTTCGTGCTGAATCCGATGGAGCGCCTCGCACAACTCGTAATCGTGCCGGTCGTGCAGGCCGCGTTCAACATCGTCGACGATTTCGCGGAAAGCGAACGCGGCGCGGGCGGTTTCGGCAGCACCGGCAAGCACTGATCCTTCGCTTCGCTGCGCGGGTCGCGGAGCAAGGTCGTTCAGAACGCAAAAAGCAGAACGGCGCGGGGTTCAACCCGCGCCGTTCTGCTTTCAGATGAAGCTAAACGCAGTTAACTTCGCGCCAGCCAAGTTCGCGCTTACTCGACTTCGACCGCTTCCGGATTCGGATTGCGCGGCGCCGGATGTTCGTCGAAGGTCAGCTGCACCTTGTCGTCCGCATCGACGTCCACCGTCACACGGCCGCCGTTCATCAGCTTGCCGAACAGCAGCTCGTCGGCCAGTGCACGACGGATCGTGTCCTGGATCAGGCGCTGCATGGGCCGCGCGCCCATCAACGGATCGAAACCGTGCTTGGCGAGATGCTTGCGCAGCGCGTCGGTGAAGAGCGCATCGACCTTCTTCTCGTGCAACTGATCTTCCAGTTGCATCAGGAACTTGTCGACCACGCGCATGATGATTTCTTCATCGAGCGAGCGGAAGCTGATCGTCGCGTCCAGACGGTTACGAAACTCCGGCGTGAACATGCGCTTGATGTCGACCATTTCGTCGCCGGTTTCCCGGCGATTCGTGAAACCGATCACCGACTTGCCCATCGTCTCGGCGCCCGCGTTCGTCGTCATGATAATGATGACGTTGCGGAAATCCGCCTTGCGGCCGTTGTTGTCCGTCAGCGTACCGTGATCCATCACCTGCAGCAGCACGTTGTAGATGTCCGGATGCGCCTTCTCGATTTCGTCGAGCAGCAGCACGCAATGCGGCTTCTTCGTGACAGCTTCGGTCAGCAGACCGCCCTGGTCGAAACCGACATAGCCCGGAGGCGCGCCGATCAGGCGGCTCACCGCATGACGCTCCATGTATTCCGACATGTCAAAGCGGATCAGCTCGATCCCCAGCGTGAACGCCAGTTGCTTCGCCACTTCCGTCTTGCCGACGCCCGTGGGGCCGGAGAACAGGAACGCGCCGATCGGCTTGTCCAGCTTGCCGAGGCCCGCGCGCGCCATCTTGATCGCGGCCGACAACGCGTCGATGGCTGGGTCTTGCCCGAACACCACGCTCTTCAGATCGCGATCCAGCGTTTGCAGCTTGCTGCGGTCGTCTTGCGACACGCTTTGCGCCGGCACGCGCGCGATCTTCGAAATGATTTCTTCGATCTCGTTCTTGCCGATAGTCTTTTTCTGCTTCGACTTCGGCAGGATGCGTTGCGCCGCGCCCGCTTCGTCGATCACGTCGATTGCCTTGTCCGGCAAATGACGATCCGTAATGAAGCGCGCCGACAACTCAGCCGCCGCCGACAGCGCACCCGACGAATACTTTACGCCGTGATGCTCTTCGAAACGCGACTTCAGGCCGCGCAGGATCGCTACCGTCTGCTCGACGGTCGGCTCGGTCACGTCGATCTTCTGGAACCGGCGCGACAACGCCGCGTCTTTTTCGAAGATGCCGCGATATTCAGTGAACGTCGTGGCGCCGATGCACTTGAGCGTTCCCGACGACAATGCTGGCTTCAGCAAATTCGACGCGTCCAGCGTGCCGCCCGACGCAGCGCCTGCGCCGATCAGCGTATGAATTTCGTCGATGAACAGGATGGCATGCGGACGTTCCTTCAATTCCTTGAGGACCGTCTTCAGACGTTGTTCGAAGTCGCCGCGATACTTGGTGCCGGCGAGCAGTGCACCCATGTCGAGCGAATACACCTGGGCATCCGCGAGAATGTCCGGCACTTCGCCGCGCGTGATGCGCCAGGCGAGCCCTTCGGCGATCGCCGTCTTGCCGACGCCGGCCTCACCGACCAGCAGCGGATTGTTCTTGCGGCGGCGGCACAGCACCTGCACCACGCGCTCGACTTCCGACTCGCGCCCGATCAACGGATCGATGCGGCCGTCTTTCGCCATCTGGTTCAGGTTCTGCGTGAACTGGGCCAGCGGGGTTTCCTTCTGCGCGGCGGCCTCGTCGGACTCGGCATTCGCGTCGCTCGCTTTCGCGGCGTCCGTGCTGCTCGTCTTCGCAATGCCGTGCGAGATGAAGTTCACCACATCCAGACGCGTCACGCCCTGCTGTTGCAGGTAGTACACCGCGTGCGAATCCTTCTCGCCGAAGATTGCCACTAGCACGTTCGCGCCGGTCACTTCCTTCTTGCCGTTCGAGGTGGATTGCACATGCATGATCGCGCGCTGAATCACACGCTGAAAGCCTAATGTGGGCTGCGTGTCGACGTCATCCGTGCCGGGCACGGTAGGCGTGTTGTCATGAATGAAGTTGCGCAGGTTCTGGCGCAGATCCTCGATATTGGCCGCGCATGCACGCAACACCTCCGCGGCCGTCGGATTGTCCAACAGCGCCAGCAAAAGATGTTCGACCGTTATGAACTCGTGCCGCGCCTGGCGTGCTTCCATGAACGCCATGTGCAGGCTGACTTCCAGTTCCTGGGCAATCATGCTTCCTCCATCACACACTGCAGCGGATGCCCGGCCTGCCGTGCGTGGGTAACGACTTGCTCGACTTTGGTCGACGCGATGTCCCGCGTATAGACCCCACAAACTCCCCTGCCCTCGCGATGCACCTTCAACATGACCTGCGTTGCGGTTTCACGATCTTTATTGAAATACTCTTGCACGATCATCACGACAAATTCCATTGGCGTGAAGTCGTCGTTCAGCAGCACCACCTTGTACATGGAAGGCGGCTTCAGCTTCTTTTCCTGCCGCTCCAGTACGGTGCCGTCCTGCTTGTCCGGGATAATCGCCATACACCCATTCTAAACAACTAGGACAGGCCCGCAATCCTGTCAAAACCCGACCGTCCGGCCGGTGAGCCCGTTCGCCAGCGCCTGATGGGTAACTCCCCCCATGCGTGCGTCATTCCGCGAGCCGATTGCGGAGCCGGCCCCTATCCAGTGATGCATCGCGGCCGTGCTGCGCCGCAGTCGGATCGAGTATCGCACAACCTGCCGGAGCGGGTTGCCAGCAGCGGACGACCCGCAGAAGAGCAGGTGAGTCGATTATGCGACTTTTCAAGACGGCACGCTTGCGCAACCGCACATAACAAAAGCGGGAAAAACCCTGGAAATCGACTGTTTGCAACGGGGCAACGAGCATCTCAAAATTTTCTTGACACTCGAATAAAGAGCCTCAACAATCAAGCTGGCACTTTTTTCACCGAGCCATAATTTCGAAAAAATGCCGATGGTGAGCTTGTGAGGAGGGAGCGGCTGCATCACGCGGTCGTGGAGCTTTTCGAGGGCTCGTGGTAGTGACATGAGTTACAGGGGAAGTTGGAATGGCAACTGGTACGGTCAAATGGTTCAATGACGCAAAAGGTTTCGGATTCATCACGCCTGACGAAGGTGGTGAGGATCTGTTTGCACACTTCTCGGCCATCCAGATGAATGGGTTCAAGACCCTCAAGGAAGGCCAGAAAGTAACCTTCGAGGTCGTGCAAGGCCCGAAAGGCAAGCAGGCATCGAACATCCAGGCACCTGCCTGAAACCGTTCGGTACCCGATCCTTTGAAACCCGGCTTCGTGCCGGGTTTCTTTTTCCGGCTTCCCCCCTAAACCAGCCGGACGCTCACCGCACGCGTCATACCACTCTCAGCGTGCCCATCATGCCGAGATCCTCATGTTCGAGGATGTGGCAATGGAACATGCGCTCTCCCGCCATCCGCTGCACGGTGGCGATCCGCACGATTTCGTCCGGCCGCACGTTGACCGTATCGCGCCACGCGCGATATGGCTCGGGCGTGACCGCGCCACCCCGCTCCCGCTCGACGATCTGAAACTGCGTGCCGTGCAGATGGAACGGATGATCCATATCGGTGCGGTTCTCGATCGACCAGAGTTCGATTTCGTCGCGCCGGCTGGTGAGCGTAATGCGCGATGGGTCGAAAACCTGACCGTTGATCATGAACGTCATGCCGGCCGGCATGGTGTTGCCACGCGTGTTGCCATGCGCGGCTGACGCCTTCGGGCCGTCCATGTCCATCTGCTCGGAGAACACCACGGACTTCTTCGCCACCGGCGTGCCGAGCGGCGCCACGAGGCGCAACGTCGCCGGCAACTCGCGCGCCCTCGCACCAGGTGGCGGATTAAAGCTAATGTCGGCGAGCGCACGGACCGGATCAGGCGGCAGGCTGCCATGCGACATCGCCATCTTGCGGCGGTCGTAGACGTCGGCGCTCAGCACCGCTCGCGAAGGGTTCGCCCCCGCGCGGACGATCACCTCGGCGCGCTCGCCAGGCGCCAGCAACAACTCTGTGAGACCGTCGCGCGGTTGCCCCAGCAGGCCGCCGTCTGTGCCCACTTGCGCAAAATGTTGTTCGTCGCCGAGCGAAAATCTCAAATAACGGGCACTACATCCATTCCACAGACGCCAACGCTCGTCCTTCGTGATCTCGATGCGCGGACGGCGTGCGCCGTTCACCAGCACGAACTGGCCTTCCCGGCCGTTCATCCAGTCCATCATGTCGTTCGGCGGGATGACGCCGTCGCTGGCGAGTTTCAGGTCCGAGAAGAACAGATGGCGCTCGGGCCAGGCGGCCAGCGGATCGTCGGCGGCGCGCACCACGATGGGGCCGGCGAGGCCGCGAAACACCTGCTCCGCCGACCTCATGTGCGGATGCGGGTGATACCAGTAAGTGCCGGCGCTACCCCGCGGCAGCGCGAAGCGGTACACATGCGACGCGCCCGGCGCGACCGGCGTCGACGGATTGCCGTCCTGGTCGGGCGGCACCGGCAAGCCGTGCCAATGAATCGTCGACGCTTGCGGCAAACGGTTGACGAAGCGGATCTCGACGGTGTCGCCTTCGCGGACATCGATCAACGGGCCGACGACCGGACCTTCAGCCTGCATGACGCGCGCGATTGCGCTGCCTGGATTGCCGCCCTGGTCGTATTGCCAGAAGGTGGTGGACGGCTTGTCGGGCAGCAGCTTGCGTATGACCGGTTGTGCGATCAAGGTCGCGCGGAACACGCGAGGCTCGCGGCTTTCGTTGGCGAGCGTACGCAAAGTGGCGAGCGGCGCGCCGGCCGGCAGCGCGTCGGGAGCGGCCAGTACCGCGGCCGCCGGCCTGGCCGCTTTGTGCGCGGACATCGACGGCATGCCGGACATGTCCATGTCGCCCATATCGTCCATGCCGGACATCTTGTGCACCGAATGAGCGTCGTGCTGTGCGAACGTGCTGCGCGCGAACAGCGACGCAGCTGCCGCGCTCAACGCGCGGGCGAGAAATTGCCTGCGAATCATGAATGATTTCCTCTGCCTGGTTCAGATAGCGGGACAGGCGCCCGGGCGAGTCCACGCTGGATCGTTCAAGGGCCGGCCTATGGAAGGGAATCGCGGCCTTTGCCTTGCGGCGCGCAGTGCGTCGGCGCGCGCAACGATCAGGCTATCGGCGGCCGCAGCAGGGGCGCATGAATGACGCCGGTGCGCTGCGGCTCCGCAAGCGATTGCGGCAGCGCGGCGCGGAACGCGCGCGGCTCGAAAGCGAATGCGACGAACAATGCGCCGCAATGCGCGCCGCACGAGGTCGAACAGCAGAAAGAATGATCATGTCGACAGAGCGTCCCGGAAGCGGCCATGCCGGCACAGTGCGCGGTTTCGCTCACGGCGGTCGACGTATCGTCGACGGAATGGACAATCTGCATCGCGCGAGCGCTCTTCATCGGCGCCGTGGCATGTTCATGCGCGAACGCACCTTGCGTTGCAAACAACGCGAGGGACAGCACGATGAGGATTCGCCACACAGAGGTCATTGCGGAATGAAATAGTACGATACGAGTACGACGCGGATGCGATGCGCGGAAAGCCAGCAGTCGAAGAATCATAACGCAAGCGGCTTTCGCCTCGGTGTGGGCGCGCGTATTCGACACATCGGCAGGCACAAAAAACCCCGGTCGCCTTGCGGCGCCGGGGTTTTCAATTCAGGCCGGATAAACCGGCTCGAACCGCTTACATTGCTTACATATTCTCGATCATCACCTGCCCGAAGCCCGAGCAGGACACTTGTGTCGCGCCTTCCATCAGACGCGCGAAGTCATACGTGACCCGCTTTTGCAGAATCGACTTTTCCATCGACTTGATGATCAGGTCCGCGGCTTCAATCCAGCCCAGGTGGCGCAGCATCATTTCCGCCGAGAGAATTTCCGACCCCGGATTCACGTAGTCTTTGCCCGCGTACTTTGGCGCGGTGCCGTGCGTGGCTTCGAACATCGCGACCGAATCGGACATGTTCGCGCCCGGCGCGATGCCGATACCGCCGACTTGCGCCGCCAGCGCGTCCGAAACGTAGTCGCCGTTCAGGTTGAGCGTGGCGATCACGTCGTATTCAGCCGGACGCAACAGGATCTGCTGCAGGAACGCGTCAGCGATCACGTCCTTGATGACGATGTCGCTGCCCGACTTCGGATTCTTGAACTTCATCCACGGGCCGCCGTCGACCAGCTCCGCGCCGAATTCCTTTTGCGCCAGCGCATAGCCGTAGTCGCGGAACGCGCCTTCCGTGAACTTCATGATGTTGCCCTTGTGCACCAGCGTGACCGAACGGCGATCGTTGTCGATCGCGTACTGGATCGCCTTGCGCACCAGACGCTCCGTGCCCTCGCGCGACACCGGCTTGATGCCGATGCCCGACGTTTCCGGGAAACGGATCTTCTTCACACCCATTTCTTCCTGCAGGAACTTGATGATCTTCCTGGCCTGTTCCGATTCAGCCGGCCACTCGATGCCGGCGTAGATGTCTTCCGAGTTCTCGCGGAAGATCACCATGTTGGTCTTTTCCGGCGCGCGAACCGGCGAAGGCACGCCCTTGAAGTACTGCACCGGGCGCAAACAGACATACAGGTCCAGTTCCTGCCGCAGCGCGACGTTCAGCGAACGGATGCCGCCGCCCACCGGCGTGGTGAGCGGACCTTTGATCGACACGACGTATTCCTTCAGCACCTGCATCGACTCTTCCGGCAGCCAAACGTCCGGGCCATACACCTTGGTTGCCTTCTCGCCGGCGTAGATTTCCATCCAGTGGATTTTCTTCTTGCCTGCGTACGCTTTTTCAACTGCCGCATCCACCACCTTGAGCATCACCGGGGTGATGTCGGCACCCGTACCGTCGCCTTCGATAAACGGGATGATCGGCTGGTCGGAAACGTTGAGCGAGAAATCTGCGTTGACGGTGATCTTGTCACCGCCGGTAGGAACCTTGATGTGCTGATACGGCATGATCGGACTCCAGTGATGGCTGTGCTGAAAGCTGATGGGAGACTGCGAAACCGGGCGCTCCTCGCTACGCGCAATGCCGGCCGCCCGCGAGCGGCCAGGCCGCTATTCTAGCCCACGCCGGCATTGGAACGGGCCGGCCGCGGGTCGGGGTTTTCCTACCTCGAGTGCAAGCTGGAGCGGTCTAAATTCTTATGTCTTATATAAGACATAAGATTTCCAGCCGCGCATTATGCATTAACATCCCGCATTTATTATTGAACCGCGGCCGCTCATGGCTGGGACCGTGCGTCCCCGCCATGAGCGGCGCCCCGCGTCTTTTCACCGATCCCGTATGCGCCTTCTCGCTTTGAACAAACCGTTCGGCACCATCTGCCAGTTTTCGCCGCACGAAACACGCGCGTCGCTGGCCGACTGGGTCAAGGTGCCCGGCGTCTATCCGGCGGGCCGGCTCGACTCCGACAGTGAGGGACTGCTGCTGCTCACCGACGACGGCGCGCTGCAGGCACGCATCGCCGAGCCGCGCCACAAACTGGTCAAACGTTATTGGGCGCAAGTGGAAGGCGCGGTCGATCAGGCCACCTTGAAGAGGCTCGCGCGCGGCGTCGATCTCGGCGACTACGTCACGCGGCCGTGCCGCGCGGAATACGCCGAGCCGGCCGAGGCACTCTGGCCCCGCACACCGCCGATCCGCTATCGCGCCGCGATTCCGACTACGTGGATCGAGTTGTCGATCACCGAAGGCAAGAACCGTCAGGTGCGCCGCATGACCGCAGCGGTCGGTTTTCCGACACTGCGGCTGGTGCGCGTCGGCGTTGGCGCGCTCGATATTTTTTCGCTCGGACTACAACCGGGCGAGAGTGTCGAATTGCCGCTGAAGGCGCCGTGGGACGGCATCGTTTGAGCCACATTGCATACGCACCTGGCGCCTCCTCGGGCCTCCTCGGGCCTATTCGTGCCTATTCGCATCCGTATCGAAAAAGCTAACTCGTTGTATCAGCAAACAAAACCCCGCGTGAAACTCCTGTGAAACACGCGTGAAACAATTGCGGACGCGAGTACTGCACGGCTATCCATTCCGTTCGCGCGTCGCCCAATAAATATTCGCGAAAATTTACGTCAACCGGCGCGCGACCTCACGCGTTATTCGACGCAGATGCCGCCCGAAGCTATCCGGCATTCAGCCTTAAGGGCCTTGGTACAAGCCGCTCTCGCGGCAGGTGCGGGGAGTCTGAGCGCTAAAGCAGACGCGTCGAAAATTTGTTCGATGCGCCTGTCAACCGAAAGGTGGATGGCACGTTTACCGACATGACTCTACATATAACCGGGTCATTTGGTTAATCAACTAAAGCTGAGGATTTACAAAATGAACAAACTGATCGCCGCTCTGGTCGCTGGTCTCTTCGCAACGGCAGCATTCGCACAAGCTTCGGCACCGGCAGCAGCTTCGGCAGCTCCGATGGCAGCTCCGGCAGCAGCAGCTTCGTCGGCAAAGAAGACCACGAAGCACGCTCACAAGAAGTCGCACAAGAAGGCTGCAGCAGCTGCTGCAGCTTCGGGCGCTTCGGAGTAAGTTTGTTGTAAAAACGCAGTCAAGAACTAGCTTCATTGCCGTTCTTACGGCGTTGAAAGGCAGATCGCCGCAAGGCTGTCTGCCTTTTTGTTTTTGACGCGCTCGCGTAACATTCGCGGGTTAATTTCCAGCAAGGAGTCATGCCGTGCGATTTCCCCTGCGCTCGTTGATTGCGCGCTTCGCTGTTGCCATTGCACTGCCGCTCGCGGCGATGTCGTTCGCCGCCACCACCGCGGCACCCGCACACGCCCAGCAGATGCCGGCCGGCGCGAAGCAGCCCGGCGACTTTCCGCGCGCGAAGCTGACCGCGGGCATGTTCGTGATCGACGCCGCTGTCGCCGCCAACGATGCGGACCGCGAACAAGGCTTGATGTATCGCACGAATCTCGCGCCGAACGAAGGCATGCTGTTCGTCTTCAACGAAAACGCAGTGCATTGCTTCTGGATGAAGAACACGTTGATCCCGCTGTCGATCGCCTTCATGCGCGCCGACGGCACGGTCACCGACATCGACGAGATGCAGGCCGAAACCACCAGCAATCACTGCCCGAAGAACAACGGCGTGTACGTGTTGGAGATGAGCAAAGGCTGGTTCACGTCGAAGGGCATCAAACCGGGGATGAAGATCCAGGGGTTGCCGGCCGCGCAATAAGTCGCGTCGACCGTGGCGGCGCCCCGCCGCTTCCCCGCTTCGCGCTTTCCAGAAAGCCGGTGCCTTTCACGAGGCGCCGGCTTTTTCATTTGCAGGGCTCCGGCCCGCCGCCCTGCCGCCAAAGCCCCGTCAGCAGGCGCTTACGTCCGGCTGGCAAGATTCCTGCAAAAGACGGGCCGACGCGCTATCCTAGTATTCTTGACACTGCAGCACCCAGACTGCCCGGGCAGCACAGACCGCCGCCCGGCAAGCGCCTTCAGGCGCGCTATTCCAAGGAGGTTCACGTGCCCCGCAAGACTCCCATCGAGCGCTACCGGAATATCGGCATCAGCGCTCACATCGATGCCGGCAAAACCACCACTACTGAACGCATCCTGTTCTACACCGGCGTGACCCACAAGATCGGCGAGGTTCACGACGGTGCGGCGACGATGGACTGGATGGAACAGGAGCAGGAGCGCGGCATCACCATCACGTCGGCGGCCACGACCGCTTTCTGGAAAGGCATGGCCGGCAACTATCCGGAACACCGGATCAACATCATCGACACCCCGGGCCACGTCGACTTCACGATCGAAGTGGAACGCTCGATGCGCGTGCTCGACGGCGCCTGCATGGTGTACGACTCGGTCGGCGGCGTGCAGCCGCAGTCCGAAACGGTGTGGCGCCAGGCGAACAAGTACAAGGTGCCGCGCATTGCGTTCGTCAACAAGATGGACCGCGTCGGTGCGGACTTTTTCCGCGTGCAGAGGCAGATCGGCGATCGGCTGAAAGGCATCGCCGTGCCGATCCAGATTCCGGTCGGCGCGGAAGAACATTTCCTGGGCGTGGTCGACCTCGTCAAGATGAAGGCGATCGTCTGGGACGACGAGAGCCAGGGCATCAAGTTCGAGTACCGGGACATCCCCGCCGAGCTGGCGGCCACCGCGAAGGAATGGCACGACAAGATGGTCGAGGCCGCCGCCGAAGCGAACGAGGAACTGCTCGACAAATACCTGCATGGCGGTACGCTGACCGAAGAGGAAATCAAGGCCGGTCTGCGCGCCCGCACTATCGCCAACGAGATCGTGCCGATGCTGTGCGGCAGCGCATTCAAGAACAAGGGCGTGCAGGCGATGCTCGACGCGGTGATCGACTATCTGCCCTCGCCGGCCGACGTGCCCGCTATTCTCGGCCACGACGAACACGACAATGAAGCCGAGCGCCATCCGAAAGACGACGATCCGTTCTCCGCCCTCGCCTTCAAGATCATGACCGACCCGTTCGTCGGCCAGTTGATCTTTTTCCGCGTGTATTCGGGCGTGGTGAATTCGGGCGACACCGTCTACAACGCGATCAAGGAAAAGAAGGAACGCCTTGGCCGAATCCTGCAGATGCACGCGAACGAGCGCAAGGAAATCAAGGAAGTCTACGCGGGCGACATCGCCGCGGCTGTCGGCCTGAAGGAAGCGACCACGGGCGACACGCTGTGCGATCCGAACCACGTGATCATCCTTGAAAAGATGATCTTCCCGGAGCCGGTGATCTCACAGGCAGTCGAGCCGAAGACCAAAGTCGACCAGGAAAAAATGGGTATCGCGCTCAATCGTCTCGCGCAGGAAGACCCGTCGTTCCGCGTGCAGACCGATGAAGAATCCGGCCAGACGATCATCTCCGGGATGGGCGAGCTGCACCTGGAAATTCTGGTCGACCGGATGAAGCGCGAGTTCGGCGTCGAGGCGACCGTCGGCAAGCCGCAGGTGGCGTACCGCGAAACGGTGCGTAACAAGGTCGAGGACGTGGAAGGCAAGTTCGTCAAGCAGTCGGGCGGCCGCGGCCAGTACGGCCATGCGGTGATCACGCTCGAACCGGCGCCGCAAGGCAAGGGCTACGAATTCGTCGACGCGATCAAGGGCGGTGTGATTCCACGCGAATACATTCCGGCGGTCGACAAGGGCATTCTGGAAACGCTCAAGGCCGGCGTGCTGGCGGGCTATCCGGTGGTCGACGTGAAGGTGACGCTGACCTTCGGTTCGTACCACGACGTCGACTCGAACGAAAACGCGTTCCGTATGGCCGGTTCGATGGCGTTCAAGGACGCGATGCGCAAAGCGAAGCCGGTGCTGCTCGAACCGATGATGGCCGTCGAGGTGGAAACGCCCGAAGACTTCATGGGCAACGTGATGGGCGATCTGTCGAGCCGCCGTGGCATGGTGCAGGGCATGGAAGACATCGCCGGCGGCGGCGGCAAGCTGGTACGCGCCGAAGTGCCGCTCGCGGAGATGTTCGGCTATTCGACCTCGCTGCGCTCGGCAACCCAGGGCCGCGCCACGTACACGATGGAGTTCAAGCACTACGCTGAAACGCCGAACAACGTGGCCGAAGCCGTGATCAACGCGAAGCAGAAGTAAGCGCTGAAGCCTCTGCAACACGTCATGTGCCGCGAATCACGCCACACCGCCAACGCTGGCAACTCCGGCAAATGACTCGAAGCCCGTCCCTCGTGGACGGGCTTTTTTTCGTCCGCAGCGCCGCGCCCGCCGGTCAGCCACACGCACGTTTTTGAACGTGCAAAAATACCAGATGGCGCCGCGCCCATCGCCGGGACTCACGTCCAGTAGGAGACACATCATGAGCCAGCAACACGAACACCCGCATTACCATGACGAGCAACCGTCGGCGCCCATCGACTGGCGCGAGCACGGCGTCAAGGTCATCAAGGGCAACCAGCTCGACAGCAACACTGCGCAAACGCCGGGCATGGATCGCGCGGCTGCGATCGATGCCGCACGGGTCGGCGCGCAGAAACTCTGGGCCGGCACCGTGACGATTCATCCGAATGCGAAGACCGGCGCCCACCATCACGGCGCGCTCGAAAGCGTGATCTACGTGGTGCGCGGACAGGCTCGCATGCGCTGGGGCGAGCATCTCGAGTTCACCGCCGAAGCCGGCCCCGGCGACTTCATCTTCGTGCCGCCGTACGTGCCGCATCAGGAAATCAACGCGAGCACCGACGACCCGCTCGAATGCGTGGTGGTCCGCAGCGACAACGAAGCGGTGGTGGTGAATCTGAACATCGACGCGGTCGAACAGCCGGAAACGGTCTACTGGGTCGATCCGATTCACAAGCATCCGCACGATCACTAATTCTTTCCCACGCGACTCATGACGCCGGCCGCTTCGCTGCGCCCTCGCCTCATCACGCTCTACACCGTCCTGATCGCCGCCAATCTCGGCGCGTGGGCGTGGGCGCTGATCCGCCGTGCGCCATACGCCGCGCGGCGGCGCCAACAAGCGTTGTCGTCACGGCACACGCGGGTCCTTTTATCCGCCAAACGGCAACCTGACGCACTCACCGGCACGCCGAATCCGCGGGCAATCGCTTAAACTGAAACCGCTTTTTGCCGTTGCGCTTTTTGCCGTTGCGCTTTTTGCCGTTGCGCTTTTTGCCGTTGCGCTTTTTGCCGTTGCAATATCGTCGCCCTGTCGCGTGCATTCGGCGCGGCCCTTCAGAACCGACAGCAGAACGGACTGGACACTCCATCGATGAAGACTCCCGCGGACCGACTCCCCGAACTCGACGCAACCCGCCGCACCGCCGATCCCTACGGCAACCACGCCATCGACGAATTCCTCGCGGGCCGCATCACGCGCCGCGAGCTGCTGCGCCATGCGAGCGTGATCGGTTTGTCGCTGGCCGGCGGCGGCATCCTGAACGTGCCGCGAGCGCGTGCGCAAGGCGCGCAGAGCCCGGCCAACGCGACCATCCGCGTCGCCCATCTGACGCCTGCCGGCGCGGTCGACCCGTTGACCGTCACCGACGCCGCGAGCCTCGCGCTGCTGAATCAAACCGGCGAATTCCTGATCGACGACGACGGCGAGCGCCTCGTGCTGAAGCCTGCGCTGGCGCTGTCATGGAAGCCGAACGACAAGGGCGACGTGTGGACCTTCAAGCTGCGTCCGAACGTCAAGTTCCACGACGGCCAGCTGTTCACGGCGAAAGACGTCGCCGCCACCTTCGACCGTCTCGCCGATCCGGCCAGCGGTTCGGCGGCGCTCTCGGTGCTAAAAGGCGTGCTGTCGAAAGGCGGCGCGAAAGTGGTCGACGACCACACGGTGGCGTTCCATCTCGACGCGCCGAACGGCAACTTTCCGTACTACGTTTCCTCCGACAATTACAACGCCGTGATCCTGCCGGCCAACTATGCAGGAGGCTATGAAAAGAGCTTCATCGGCACCGGTCCGTTCAAGCTCGAGAAGTATCAGGCGAAGGTCGGCGCGTCGTTCGTGCGCAATCCCGATTACTGGGGCGACAAAGCGTTACCGCAGCGCGTACAGTTCTCGTTCTACGCCGACGAACAGGCGCAAATGCTCGCGTTGCAAGGCCACCAGGCCGACGTGATGGGCACCTTCACCGTGCAGGGCGGCGCCGGCATTCTGAACAATCCGGACTTCAAAGCGGTCGGCGTGAAGTCGAGCGCGCATCGGCAAATCCATATGCGCAACGACAATCCGCTATTCAAGGACAAGCGCGTGCGTCAGGCGCTCGCGTTGTCGCTCGATCGCGACGTGCTGGTGCGCGGCCTGTTCAAGGGCCGCGCGCAAGTCGGCAACGACAGCCCGTTCGCGCCGGTGTTTCCGGCGTCGGATGCGGGCGTCCCGCAACGCAGGATCGATATCGCGAAGGCGAAACAACTGCTTGCGCAAGCGGGTGTGCCGAACGGTTTCGACGTGACGCTCACGACCGAAAAATACATGGAGATTCCCGACCTCGCGGTGGTCGTACAGAACGCAGCGAAGGCGATCGGCGTGCGCATCAATCTGAAGGTCGAGAGCCAGTCGCTGTATTACGGCACGGGCACGCCGGGCAAATCCGATTGGCTCGACTCGCCGCTCGGCATCACCGATTATGGTCATCGCGGCGTGCCGAACGTGTTTCTGAATGCGCCGCTCACCAGCAACGGCACGTGGAACGCCGCGCACTTCAAGAACCCGCAATACGATCAACTGGTCGCGCAGTTCGTCGCGGCGATCGACCTCGGCTCGCAGAAGAAACTCTCCGGACAGATCCAGACACTGCTGCTCGATGAGACACCCTTGATCATTCCGTTCTTCTACGATCAGCTGATCGCGATGCGTAAAGGCGTGAACGGTGTGCGCTTCACCGCGCTCGCGCAGCTCTATTTCGACCGCGCGGTGTTGAGCGCGTAAGCGCGCTGCGCTTCGGCAGGAGATCACGATGTCGACCACGGTGACCCCTTCCGCACCTCGCGCCTCGGGCGGCGCGAACGGCAACGCGGGCCGCGTCGTGCGTTTTCTTGCGACGCGCGTGGGTTTGTCGTTGATCACGCTGTGGCTGCTGTCGGTGATCGTGTTCGCGGGCGGCGCGTTGCTGCCCGGCGATATCGGCCGCGCGATCCTGGGGCCGCTCGCCGATGCGCGTGCGGTCGCCGCGCTCAATCATCAGCTCGGCGCGGACCGTCCGTTGCTGACGCAATACATCGAGTGGATCACGCATTTCGTGCGCGGCGACATGGGGCTCTCGTATGCGTACCGCGAGCCGGTCGGGCCGTTTATCGCCGACGCCCTCGCGCATTCCGCGAAGCTCGGTGTGCTCGCCTTTGTCGTCGTCGTGCCGCTCGGCATTGCGGGTGGCGTGTGGTCGGCGATGCATGCGGGACGCTGGCTCGATCGCACGATCAGCATTGCCGGTTTGTCGGCGACCGTGGTGCCGGAGTTCGTCTCGTCGATCGTGCTGATTCTGGTGTTCGGCGTGTGGCTGCGCTGGCTGCCGATCGAAGCGTCGTATCCGCCCGAAGCGAGCGCGCTCGAACAGTTGCGATATCTGATTCTGCCGGTGCTGCCGCTGGTGCTGGTGTTCTTCGGCTACATTGCCCGCATGGCGCGCGCGGGCACCGTTGAAGCGCTCGATGCCGACTACACGCGCACTGCGATCCTCAAAGGCTTGCCGCGCCGTATCGTGATCTGGCGGCACGTGTTGCGCAATGCGCTGCTGCCGACCATCACCGTCGCCGCCACCCAGTTCGGCTACATGATCGGCGGCCTCGTGGTGGTCGAGACGCTGTTCCACTATCAAGGCATCGGCTCGCTGATCTACAACGCCGCGAAGGCCAAAGACTTTCCCATGCTCGAAGCGGGCGTGCTGACAGTCGGCGTGATCTACACCGTCGCCAACCTCGCCGCCGATGCGCTGCATGTGCTGCTCAATCCGCGGCTGCGGGTGCGGGGCGCCGAATGAGTACCATCGCCCCGCCACCCGCGCCGCCTACTCCACATCCGCCCACCGAACCGCGCTTCGACCAGCTGCGCGTGCTGCTGCGTTCGCCCACATTCGTGGTCGGCGTGCTGATCGTCGCGTGGTGGATCGTCTGCGCGATCGCCGGGCCATGGATCGTGCGCCTCGATCCGTATGCGTCCGATCCGCTCAACTCGCTGACGCCGCCCGACGGCATGCACTGGTTCGGCACCGACCAGCTCGGCCGTGACGTGTTCTCGCGGGTGATCGTCGGCGCGCGCGACATTCTGACGATCGCGCCGCTGGCGACCTTGCTCGGCACGCTGGCGGGCACCGCGTTGGGGTTGATCGTCGGCTACTTCGAGGGCTGGGTCGATAACGTGGTCGGCCGCGCGATCGACGCCGTACTCGCGCTGCCGCTCGTGATCGTCGCGTTGCTCGCGCTGGCCGCAGTCGGCGCGTCGAACTTCACGGTGATCCTCGTGATCGGCATCACCTTCACGCCGATCACCGCGCGCACGGTTCGCGCCGCCGTGTTCGCCGAACGGCATCTGGACTACGTCGCCGCCGCGCAACTGCGCGGCGAACGGGCGCCGTACATCATGTTCGCGGAGATCCTGCCGAACGTGCTGCCGCCGATCATCGTCGAGGCGACCGTGCGTCTCGGGTACGCGATCTTCGCGGTGGCGACGCTGTCGTTTCTCGGCTTCGGCATTCAACCGCCTTCCGCCGACTGGGGACTCGCGCTGTCCGAGTCGTACACGCTGATGGCGGGCGGCGCGTGGTGGACGGTCGTGTTCGCGGCCGGCGCGATCGCCACGCTGGTGGTCGGTGTGAATCTGATTGCCGATAGCGTGCAGGGGGTCCTCGACCGATGAACGGCCCGCCGCCCGCCTCGTTTCCCGCCTTCGACGTGTCGAAGAGCGATCGCGCGGATGCGCTGACCGTCGTCGGTCTGACGGTGACGTACCGGATGCGCGGGCGCGACCGCGAAGTGCTGCAAGACGTGTCGTTTCGCGTGCGGCGCGGCGAAGCGTACGGACTCGTCGGCGAATCGGGCTGCGGCAAATCGACAGTGGCGATGGCCGCGCTGCGCTATTTGCCGCGCAACGGCAAGGTCAAGGCCGGCAAGATCATCATCGCCGGCCAGGACGTGCAGAAGCTCGATGCCGATGCGTTGCGCACGATGCGCGCGCACGCGATTTCGATGGTCTATCAGGACCCGGGCCGCGCGCTGAATCCTTCGCTGACGATCGCGCGGCAAGTCACCGAAGCATTCGAAGCCGCCGGTGTCGCGCGTGAGGACGCCGTGCAGCGCACGCTCGACATGCTGCAGCGTGTGCGCATCGCCGCACCCGAGCGCGTCATGGACAGCTATCCGCATCAGCTATCGGGCGGCATGCAGCAGCGCGTGGTGATCGCGATGGCGCTCGCATCGAACCCGGCGCTGCTGATTCTCGACGAACCGACCACCGGTCTCGACGCCACCGTCGAAGCCGAAGTGCTCGACCTCGTCGCGCAACTGCGCGAAGAACTCGGCACGGCCGTGCTGTTCATCAGCCACAACCTCGCGGTGATCGGGCGGATGTGCGAGCGCGTCGGCGTGCTGTATGCGGGCAAGCTCGTTGAAGAAGGCGCGACTCAGGATGTGTTCGCGCGGCCACGCCATCCTTATACGGTTGGACTGCTTCGCTGTCTGCCCACTGCCGGGCGCAGCAAGGACACCGAACGGCTCGATACGATCGCGGGCAACCTGCCCTTACCCGGCTCGGCCACCCATGGCTGCATCTACGCGGACCGTTGCCGCCTCGCCGACGACCGTTGCCGCCGCGAAGCCCCGCCGCCCTATCGGGTGAGCGCCGCCCACGGCGATCAGATGTCGCGCTGCCATTACCACGAACGTGCGGTCGAACTGCCGCGTGCGACATCGCAAGCACTGCCGCCGCAGGAAACCCTCCGGGAAAACGGGCGCCCTGCCCTCGTGCTCCGCGCGGAAAAACTCTCGAAGACTTTTCACGTATCCGGCGCACCGCTGCGCGCTGTCGACAACGTCTCGATCGATCTCGCGAGCGGTGAAACGCTCGGCCTTGTCGGCGAATCGGGCAGCGGCAAGACGACGCTCGCCAAGCTGATGCTCGGCCTGCTTACGCCGGACCCAGGCGGTGTGCTCGAACTCGACGGAACGCAACTCGCCGCACGCGTTACGCGCCGCAACGACGAGCAGGTCAAGTCGCTGCAGATCGTGTTCCAGAATCCGGACTCCGCGCTCAATCGCGCGCATTCGGTGAAGCGTCTGATCGGCCGCGCGCTGTCGCGCCTCGCCGCGTTGCGAGGCCCGGCTATCGACGAACGGCTTGCCACGTTGACGGCCGCCGTGCGTTTGCCCGAGCGCTACCTCGGCTCGCGCACGCGGCAACTGTCAGGCGGACTCAAGCAGCGGGTGGCGATTGCGCGTGCGTTTGCCGGCGAACCGCGCGTGGTGGTGTGCGATGAACCGACCTCCGCGCTCGACGTCTCCGTGCAAGCCGCGATCCTGAACCTGCTCGCCGATCTGCAGCGCGAGCGCGGCGTGAGCTACGTGTTCATCTCTCACGATCTGCACGTGGTGCGCTATCTGTCTGATCGAATCGCGGTGCTGTACCTCGGCAGGCTGCTGGAGATCGGACCTGCGGCCGCGGTGTTCGACGGACCGCATCATCCTTATACGGAAGCGCTTTTATCGTCGGTGCCGACACTCGACGCCCACGACAGCAAAGCACGCATACGCCTGTCCGGCGATCTGCCGAGCCCGGCAGCGTTGCCATCCGGTTGCGTGTTTCACACGCGCTGCCCGCGCAAGCTCGGGGCGATCTGCGAGCAGCAAGATCCACCGTTTCACGCAGCCGACGCCGACCATGCCGGCGAGCCGCCCGTTCATCGGATCCGCTGCCATATCCCCGCCGATGAATTGCGCGTGCTGCAATCCGCCATCCGCGACGACGACGGCAAGACCACCGGCGACGCGCCGGAAAACGCCACGCGCGACGAATAGCGCGGCTGTCCTGCAGCTCGTTTCATCCCCGACACGTTTTCGTGCGGTTTTCCCTCGCGTGCATCGCACCGTCCTATCCGGTGCCACATGCAGCAACCCCTTCCCTCTCGCGCACACCTGAAACCAGAACAATCGATGGCAGCGCGGCGCGCCCGGAACCAAACCGCAGCGATTGCCTCATATCAGATTCAATGTTCGATATGAGGGCCCTACAACATGCAACGAAATGTCCCCCACTGCGCAGCGCGCGCGGCCGCCGGCCTGCTTATGGCCGCCGCCCTCGGCCTCGCATCGCTCGCTCATGCACAAACCCCCGCACAAACCCCCGCACAAACCCCCGCGCAACCGCGGCCGCAAACGCTGTCGCAGGCTGCGCCGCCGGTCGATCCGACTTTCTCCGCCTACTCGCTCGCGCAGACTTGCAAGCAGAAAACCGACAACGTCGCGCAGGGCCAATGCGTCGGCGCGATTCGCGGCATCATCCACGGCTATCAGTACGGCGTGCTGTTCCTCGGACAGCGCGCGTCGCTGCCGGCTAACGAAACGCAACGGGTGTCGCTGTGTCTGCGCAACACGCAGGTGTCGTCGATCGTCGATGAGTTCGTCGCCGATGCCGCCCAGGTCAATGAAGATTCGCTCAAGCACACGCCCGCGGAAGTCGCCGTGCTGGGTTCGGTGCACCTGCATCACGGCTGCAATTGACGCTTGCGCCGCGAATCGAAACGCCGCGAGCGGCCTCTCGCGTTTCGATAACGGCGCCGCTTTGCCTACAGCATTTCAAGCGGGCGCTTGCGGCGCGGCGATTTGAAATACGTGTCGATGGCAGCGTGTTCCGCGGCGCCGAGTTGCAGCTGCAACGCACGATGGTTGTCGCGCACGTGCTCGACGCGGCCTGCTTTCGGAATCGCGAACACGCCGGGTTGCTGCAACACCCACGCGAGCGCCACCTGAAACACCGAGATGCCGCGCGCGTCGGCAATGTCGTCGAGCGGCGAGCGCTTTGGCAAGCGTGCATGATCGACCGGGCTGTACGCCATCGCCGGCATATGGCGCGCGGCGAGCCACGGCAATAAATCGAATTCCGGCCCGCGGCGCGCGACGTTGTAGAGAATCTGATTGGTCGCGCACGCTTCGCCGCCCGGCGTCGCCACGAGTTCTTCCATGTCGCCGGTATCGAAGTTGCTCACGCCCCAGTGCCGGATCTTGCCCGCGCGGCGCAACGCCTCGAACCCCTCGACAGTCTCTGCGAGCGGCACCGAGCCGCGCCAATGAAGCAGATACAGATCGAGCCGATCCGTCTTCAGACGCTTGAGGCTCTGTTCGCAAGCCGCGATCACACCGCGCCGGCTAGCGTTGTGCGGATACACCTTGCTGACGAGAAACACCTGGTCGCGCAGACCGGCAAGCGCTTCGCCGACGAGCGATTCAGTCGCGCCGTCGCCGTACATCTCCGCCGTATCGATCAGCGTCATCCCCAATTCGATGCCGCAGCGCAGCGCGGCGATTTCGGCGGCGCGGCGCGGCGGCTGCTCGCCCATCTCCCATGTGCCCTGCCCCAGTTTCGGAATGCGTTCGCCGTCGGGCAAGCTCACGCTGGCGATATCGGTCGTCATGCTTTCTCCTTGAGGTGGCTGGGCGCGCGGTGGTGCGCGAGCGCACCGCTCATTTCAGTGGAAATTCCAGTGACGAGTTTAGCTGTTGAATGAGCATTGGATCGGCCACCAGGCAAAAGCCCGCTATAACGGAGCGCGCCGATGTCATAGAATTGCCGCTTGCCCTTCTTGCGTAAGCCCCATGACCTCTGCCTCGGAAGACCGCTGGCGCGACCTGCGCCCGGACCCGGAAAACGACACGCCGCTGTATCTGCAACTTGCTCGCAAGCTCGGCAATGCGATTCACGAGAACCGTTGGAACGCTGGCGAGGCGCTGCCATCGGAGCGCGTGCTATCCGAGGCACTCGGCGTCTCGCGCATTACGTCGCGCAAGGCGATTGCTTTGCTGGTCGAGCAGGGCTTGATCCGCCGCACTCAGGGTGCGGGCAGTTTCATCACGCCGCGCTATGAAGATCCGCTGTCGCGTCTGTCGAGTTTCAGCGAGATGCTGCGGCGGCGCGGCTTCACGCCGAGTTCCAAGTGGCTATCGCGCGAGATCGTGCCGGCTAACCGGGATGAAGTCATTCAGCTTGGTTTGTCGCCTGCGGCGGCGGTGACCCGATTGCGCCGCTTGCGGTTGGCTGACGGCATCGTGATGGCTGTGGAGAATTCCACCTTCCCTGCCGCGGTGATTCCCGATCCTCAGGCGATTGGGGATTCGTTGTACACGTACCTGGAGAATCGCGGACTGTCGATCGTTCGCGCGTTGCAGCACTTTCGCGCGGTGAACGCGAATGACGAGATCGCGCAGCAGATGAGCATTGCCCCTAACGAGGCGCTGTTGTTGATTACACGGATTGGGTATACCGCCGATCAGCGGGCGATCGAGTTGACCGATACGTATTGCCGCAACGACTACTATGACTTTGTTGCTGAGTTGAGGAGGTAGGGGTTTTTGCCTTTGGCGGCGGAAAGAAGCTAAACCCAAACTAAACCCATTTAGCCTCATGCGCCCCCACCTTGGCTGGCGGCAGCCCAAAAAAGGCAGGCGTCTCCGACAAAAGCTCGGCAGGCAAAACACCCGAAACGCGTCCGAACTCCGAATCGACGCGCGCCAAACAGTCGCGCACGTCATCGATAGACACATCGTCAGCCTTCCACCCACCGGGTAAGACACCAAACGACTGCAACCACCGCCCAGTCTGCGCGAGCGAAACCTTGACATGCCAACTCCCGCCTTCGACGGCCCGCCGCCCAAGCGCGACCATCGCGCCGAAGGCGGCCAGATATCCAGTCGCGTGATCCAGCGCCTGACAAGGCAAATGCTTAGGCTCATCCCACCCGGCCGCCTCGCGCTCAGTAAAAGCAATCCCACTGGCCGACTGCACGAGACTGTCAAATCCGCGCCGCCCAGCCCAAGGCCCCTCCTGCCCATAAGCGGAAACCGACACATAAATCGTCCCCGGCCGCAGCCGCGCCAGGTCTGATGGACCAAACCCACGCGCAGCCAAAGCCCCCGGCCGGTACGCCTGCAAAAACACATCCGCGCCACCGGCCAACCCAAGCAACGTCTCGCGCGCGGCCACATCCCGCAAGTCCAGCACCGCCGAGCGCTTACCCCGCCCGTTATCGATCACCAGCGGCGCGATGTTCGGCAAATGCGGCCCGTTGATCAGCAAGACCTCGGCGCCATGCTGCGCAAGCGCCCGCCCCGCCACCGGCCCCGCGATGATCCGCGACAAATCCAGCACCCGCACACCGGCCAGCGGCCGATCCGCACGGCCCCGCCCAAGCGGCTCAACCGGCGCGTCGCCGATCCGCTCGATCTCGAACAGCGGCAGCCGGGCGATCGCTTTCGCCTGGTCGAGCGCCGCCCACTCGTCGGGCGTGCGAATCAACGCGGCGCACAAGCCGGCGTCGGCGAGCGTCTGGTCGAGCGTCGCGCCGTCCCAGCCGCGAACCGCGGCGGCCACCACGGCTCGATCGTTCGCGCAGCCGAGCACCTTCAGCACGCCTTCGAGGTGACGTGGAAAATTCGTATGCAACTGAATCCAGCGGCCGTCGCGGGTCGAGTAAAAACCCGTCACCGGGTCGCGTAAAGCAGGCGGCGGCCCATCGTCGATGCGCAGATAGCGTTCGCTGCGAAACGACGCCAGCGCGCGCCGCATCTCCACCGTCACGCGTTGCCGGCGACCGTCGCGCAAACGCAGGCATTCGGCCGCAGCGAGGCCGGTCGCGGCGATGGTCGCCGAAGCCAACGTGCCGACACGATAGACCGACGGCAGCGCCGGATCGCTGCCGGCAAGCGACACGGAATCGAGCGCGGCCGGGTCGCAGCCGGCGGTATCCCACAGATATGAGAGAGCGAGTTCGGGCGTCATGGCGTTCGCGTTGAAGCAGAAAGGCAGTGCACCGAGTCTAGAATTCCGCACTGCTTCAATCAATCTTGATTATGATAATCAACATATATTGATTTCTTCGGTTTCCGCGCTTTTTCATGCCGACCTCGAATTCCCTTACTGCTACCGAAGCCGCCGCTGCGCTCGGCATCACCGTGCCGACACTCTATGCCTATGTGAGCCGCGGGATGCTTCGTTCGTCGCCGGACGCGCAAGGCAAGCACCGGCTCTACGATGCAACCGAAGTACGCCGCCTCGCCAAACGCAAGGAAGACGGCAAGCGCGCCGGCAAGGTCGCGCAGAAGGTACTGGACTGGGGCGTGCCGGTGCTCGAATCGTCGATCACGCTGGTGGCCGACGGCCGCCTGCTGTATCGCGGGCACGACGCGACGGAACTGGCGCGCGCGGCATCGCTGGAGGATGTCGCCGCGTTGTTGTGGGAATGCAGCGCAAGGCGTATCGCCGAAGCGCCGGCGGTGCCGCTCGCCAGCGCTCAGTGGGCGGCGTGGCTCAAACTCTGGAGCGACAGCACGCCGCTCGATCGCGCGCTCGTGCTGCTGCCGGCCGCCGCGGCACAAATGCCGCGCGTGTGGGCGCTCGGCCGCCATGCGCAACTCGACACCGCCTGCGCCGTGATGCGTCTGCTGGCCGCCGCGATGATCTCGGCGGCGCCGTCGAACGAGCCGCTGCATCGGCAACTGGCGTCTGCGTGGCATGTGCGCAACCGGCAGCAGGCCGGGCTGCTGCGCGCGGCGCTGGTAGCCTGCGCGGATCATGAATTGAATGCCTCGACCTTCACGGTTCGCTGCATTACGTCGACGGGCACGCATCTGCTCGGCGCCGTGGCGGGCGGTCTGGCCGCGTTGGCCGGGCCGCGCCACGGCGGCGAGACCGTGCGCATCGCGGCGCTGCTAGACGAAGCGTCGCGCGCGCCCGATCTCGACCGCTATCTCGCGAACCGGCTTGCGCGCCACGAGCACGGCGCACAGGGACCGGTGCTGTCGGGCTTCGGCCATCCGTTGTATCCGAACGGCGACCCGCGTGCGCGTCTGCTGCTGGAAATGCTTGCCGACTGCGCGCCGGCTCGCTCGCCGCTCGGCGAAGTGCAAGCGCTCGCGCGCACGGTGCGCGACACGACCGGCACGGAACCGACCGTCGACTTCGCGCTCGCCGCCATCGAACGGGTGCTCGGCCTGCCGGCGGGCGCCGCGTTCACGCTGTTCGCGGTCGGCCGGGTGGTCGGCTGGATCGCGCACGCGATGGAACAAACCCGCGATGGCCGGCTGATCCGGCCACGCGCGCGCTACATCGGCGAATACGAGGCGGCGGATTGAGACGCCGCCCACCACGTCACCCAGCACGCCACCCACTACGCCGCCCACGCCAGTCCGGTCAAGCCGCACCCAGCCAACGCGGCAGCCAGTTCAAACCCGGCAAAGTGCGCGCGGGCATCGCCGCGGACCGCTCCGAGCCGCTAGCCAGCGCGAAGCGCGCGCCCGCCTCACCCGAGCTGACCCATGCCACCGCGCCGCGCGGCAACTCGAACGATTCGCCGATTCCCAGCCAGTAATCTTCGGCGTCACCTTCGACGGTCAGCCAGATTTCGCCCGAGATCACCTTGAAGATCGACGGACGCGCGACACGCCAGGCCGCCGCGGGCTCGCCATGTTCCAGTTCGAAAATACGGACTTCACGCATCGCCTTTCTCCTTCAAAGAACTTTTGTGTTGTCCAATTATTGGCGTGCGATGATCGAAATCACATGCACAGTTCCGAACAGTTTCATCGGAACTGTTCAGTCGAAAAACCGGACAGTTGGCAAAGATCGCGTTTAAGCCCGGCGATGCAGCTCGGGCAACAGGGCAGTTCGGCGGCCCGGCGGTCCAGCGACCAGGAAAGCACCGCATGAAACTCGAAATCGAACTCGATCGCGACAACGGTGTACCGCTCACCGAGCAGATCGTGACGGGCGTCACCACGTGGATCCGCTCGCGCATCGCGCGCCCCGGTTCGAAGCTGCCGTCGATCCGCCAGTTCGCCGCCGATTACGGCGTGAGCCGCTTCCCGGTGATCGAGGCATACGACCGGCTGGTGTCGCTTGGCTACGTCGACCCGCGCCACGGCTCGGGCTTCTATGTGGCCGACCGCCTGCCGGCGGGCATGAGTTGCCAGGGCACCTCGGACCCGCGCCGCGCCGAGGACGAATCCGGGCATATCCTGCAGCAGTTCAATCACCCGGGCGAGACGCTCAAGCTCGGCAGCGGCACCATCCCCGAAGCGTGGCGCGACATGGACGGCATTGCGCAGGCGATCCGCCACGTGTCGCGCACCGACCCCGCGAGCATGGTCGACTACGCCACGCCGCTCGGCAATCTGACGCTGCGCGAGCATCTGCAAAGCCGCATCGGTCAATTGGGGATTCAGGCTGACGCGTCGCAGATTCTGATCACCAACGGCGCGAGCCAGGCGTTCGACCTGCTGATGCGCTACATGCTGAAAGCCGGCGACACGATGTTCGTCGAAGACCCCGGCTACTACAACCTGTACGGCCTGCTGAAACTGCACGGCGTGAAGCTGATCGGCATTCCGCGCACGCGCAACGGCCCCGATCTCGACGTGCTGCAAGCGCAGTTGCAGTTGCATCGGCCGAAACTGTTCTTCATCAACACCGTGTTTCACAATCCGACCGGCACCACGATCGCGCCGCCGGTTGCGTTCCGGCTGCTGCAACTGGCGCGCGAACACGGCTTCTCGATCATCGAAGACGACATCTACGCCGATCTCCAGACCGAAGTCACCGACCGGCTCGCCACACTCGATCAGCTCGAACACGTGATCTACGTGGGCGGCCTGTCGAAGACGCTGTCATCGTCGCTGCGAATCGGCTGTGTGGTGGCGAGTCACGCGATCATCAAGGATCTGGTCGATATCAAGATGCTGACGAGCATCGGCGGCTCACGTTTTGCCGAAGCGGTTGCCGTATCGATGCTGGAGCGCGGCGCGTACCGCAAATATCTGGAGCGGCTGCGCCGGCGCATGCGCGACGCGCTCGGCTCGACCATTCAGACCCTCGAAGACGCCGGCTGGGAGCTGTTCGAAAAGCCGGTAGGCGGCAAGTTCGTATGGGCACGCGTGCCGCATATCGACGATGCCGGGCGGCTGGTGGAATGCGGCGCGCCGCTCGGCGTGACCGTGGTGCCCGGCAGCTATTTCCGGCCCAACACGGAAGTGAGTCCGTGGATCAGGATTCACGTGGCGTTCGGCAACGAGCCGCGCGCCCAGGCGTTTTTCCGCGCTGCCGCCGCGCTACCCCTGCGCTGACCGGCTGAGCCCGGGGATTACACGGAAAGCACGGCGGAAACACGCTGGAAAAATGCAGATGGCACGCGGTTCAGGCCCCGGCGCAGCGATCGCCGCCGTCCGCTCGCTGCGCCGGGGCGCGCTTTTCCCTAGAATAGCGGCTCCCCAGCCCGTCCCTGCGCGCCTAGCCGCCCTCCATGTCCACGCCGCCGACCCTGCCCGCTTTCGCCTCGCCCGTCCCTTCGACTCCCTCGGCCCGCTCGCTCACGGTGATGCTGTGGCTCGTCGCCACCGGCTTCTTCATGCAGACGCTCGATTCGACCATCGTCAACACCGCGCTGCCCGCGATGGCAGCGAGCCTCGGCGAATTGCCGCTGCGCATGCAATCGGTGGTGATCGCCTATTCGCTGACGATGGCGGTGATGATCCCGGTGTCCGGCTGGCTCGCCGACAAGTTCGGCACACGGCACGTGTTCTTCAGCGCGATCCTCGTGTTCTCGGTCGGCTCGCTGCTGTGCGCGAACGCGCATACCTTGAATCAGCTGGTGATCTTTCGCGTGGTGCAGGGCGTGGGCGGCGCGATGCTGCTGCCGGTCGGGCGGCTCGCCGTGCTGCGCACCTTTCCGGCGGAACGCTATCTGCCGGCTTTGTCGTTTGTCGCGATTCCGGGACTGATCGGGCCGCTGATCGGACCGACGCTCGGCGGCTGGCTCGTGAAGATCGCGTCATGGCACTGGATCTTTCTGATCAACGTGCCGGTGGGCATCGTCGGCTGCATTGCGACGTTCATCTTCATGCCGGATAGCCGCAACGAACAAACGGGCAGGTTCGATCTGAAAGGCTATCTGCTGCTGATCGTCGGCATGGTGGCGATTTCGGTCGCGCTCGACGGCCATACCGAGTTCGGCATTCAGCATGCGGCCGTGCTGGTACTGCTGATCCTGAGCCTCGCGTGTTTTGTCGCCTATGGTCTGCACGCAGTGCGCGAGCCCGCGCCGATTTTCTCGCTCGATCTATTCAAGATTCATACCTTCAGCGTCGGCCTGCTGGGCAATCTGTTCGCGCGGATCGGCAGCGGCGCGATGCCCTATCTGATCCCTCTGCTATTGCAAGTGAGTCTCGGCTATAGCGCGTTCGAAGCCGGCATGATGATGCTGCCGGTGGCGGCGGCAGGCATGGCGTCCAAGCGCCTCGTCACGAAGCTGATCATCAGGTACAGCTATCGACGCGTACTGATCGTCAACACGGTGCTGGTGGGCTTGACCATGGCGAGCTTCGCGCTCACGAGCGCCGGTCAGCCGCTATGGCTGCGGGTCGTGCAACTCGCCTTCTTCGGCGGCGTCAACTCGATGCAGTTCACGGCGATGAACACGCTGACACTGAAAGACCTCGGCACCGGCGGCGCGAGCAGCGGCAACAGCCTGTTCTCGCTGGTTCAGATGCTCTCGATGAGCCTCGGCGTGACGGTGGCCGGCGCCTTGCTCGCGACCTTCACCGGCCTGATGCCGCGCGTGACGGCCGCCAACTCGCTGCCCGCGTTTCATGCGACCTTCCTGTGTGTCGGCATCATCACGGCAGGCTCGTCGTGGATCTTCGCGCAGTTGGCGCCGGACATCCGCACGCCCGCGAAAAAGACCGATCCATCGGAGCGGACCTGACCCGCGCGCCGCTTTCCAGCGGCCAATCGGTAGCGAGAGCCGCGCTCGACGCGGCCGCGCCGCCGACCCGCAACAGGGCGCGAACCGCACCAGCGAAGTGCGCATCATCGCCTCCACGCACGGGTTAGAGCACAATCGTCAGAACAGAGCGCGCATTACGCGCTTTCTGAACGCGCACAATTCTTGCTCGCCTATCCGGTAAACTCACGTTTCGCGCCGTGCCAGACATGCAGCGCGCCGCCACCTCCAGACGACTGACATGATGAGCATGATCGAACTCGATCCTCCCGGCTTCCAGCCGCCGCGCCCGATGGCCGGCGACGAAGGCTCCCGGCGCACCGTGCTATACGGCAGCTACACCGTTTTCAGCGTGTTCCAGCCGGTTTTCTCGGTGTCGCACCGGCGCGCGATCGGTTATCACGCTTCGCTGCGCGCACACGACGAACATGCGCTGCAGGTGCCGTCGCACGAAGTCTTCACGCAAGCCGCGCGGCGCGGCGATCTGCTCGAACTCGGGCGGCTCGCCGAATCGCTGCATCTGGGCAACTTCAACGCGTTCGACAGCCACGATGAATGGCTTTTCCTGAGCCTGCACCCAGCGGCGCTGATGGACACCAGTTACGGCGATGCATTGCTCGCCGGCCTCAAGGCGCTGGGCTTGCCGCCGCAGCGTGTGGTGCTGGAGGTGTCCGAACAGGCCGGCGGCGAAACCACCCGTTTCGCCGAAATCATCGACGCCCTGCGCAAATCCGGCTTCCTGATCGCGCTCGACGGTTTTGGCGCGAAGCATTCGAACATCGATCGCGTGTGGAATCTGCGTCCCGACATCGTCACGCTGGACCGCTGCATTCTCGCGCAAGCCAGCGAGCATTCGCATATCGAGCGCGTGTTGCCGGGACTCGTTTCGCTATTGCACGAATCCGGGCAGCTGGTGCTGATGGGCGGCCTGACTACCGAGCGCGACGCGCTGATCGCGCTCGAATGCAACGTCGACTTCGTGCAGGGCGCGTACTTCGCCGGCCCGAGCGTCGAGCCGGTCAAGCCGCAAGTCGCGGCCGGCCTGATGGACGCGCTTTCCGCAGCGCTGCGTGAGCGGGTCGCCGGCCGCCAGCGCGCGCAGTCCGCGCGGCTCGCTCCGTACGTGACGGCGTTGCAAACCGCGAGCGCGCAACTGATGGCCGGCGAATCGGTCGCACAGGCAACCACGCCGCTGCTCACGCTCGGCGAAACGGCGCGCTGCTTCGTGCTCGACGGTTCAGGCCGCCAGATCGGCGACAACGTGCTGCCGTCCGGCCGCGCCTCGCAACGCGCAAAGCGCTTCCGGCCCCTGCTGCATTCGGAAGGCGCGAGCTGGGAGCGCCGGCCGTACTTCATTCAGGCGATGCGCGTGCCCGGCCAGGTGCATCTCACCCCACCCTATCTGTCGATCAACGAAGCGCATTTGTGCGTGACCGCTTCGATCGCCGCGCATACGCCGCACGGCACCCAGGTGCTATGCGTCGACATCAACTGGGAAGTCGCGGCGCACCGTAATTGAGGTCTGCCGGATGCGTGCGAGCAGGCGCGTGACCGCCGCGCGGCCTAGCACGCGATTGACCGACTGCAACCGCGCCGCACAGGTCACGGCGCGCAACGCGACGATCCTGGCTGCGCCGTCCGTGGAAACGTCGATCACCCCGACCACCTCGCCTTCGACGAGCAGCGCGATACCCATTGCCCCGTCGATCGACACCACCTCGGCATGGCTCGCCTGCTGCGCGAGCGACGCCACCTTGTCCATCCAGCCCAACGCTGCCGGTTCCGGCGCACCCAGAGACGCACACGCCGGCGCATCGCTGACGACTTCCGGCGCGTCGCTAAAGAGGCGCAGCAAGCCGGCCCGATCCTGCGCCTCCAGCGCCGTACGCAAGCATTCCACGATCCGCGCGTGCGCGGCGGGATCCGGCCGTTCCAGCGGCGCGCCCGCGCGCTGCAAACGCGCCTTGGCCCGATGGACGATCTGCCTGCAATGGACCGGCGTGCGCTCGAGGATTTTCGCGATCTCCGCGTAGTCGCACTCGAACGCTTCGTGGAGCACGAACGCCGCCCGCTCGTCGGGCTTCAGACGTTCGAGCAGCAGCATCACGCCGTACGACATCTCCGACGCGCGCAAAGCCAGTTCTTCAGCCGACGGCGCGACCTCGTCGAGCCACGGCTCCGGCAGCCAGCCGGCGGCCTGCGACGCGCGTTCGCGCTGCAGATGCCGCAGGCGGTCGATGGCCACGCGCGTGGCGACCGTGGTGAGCCAGGCGGCCGGCGTGAGCACCTCTTGCGTGTCGGCGACATGCCATTTGAGCCAGACGTCCTGCACCACGTCTTCCGCTTCGGCGCGGCTGCCCAGCATCCGGTACGCCAGCGCGAGCAGGCGAGCGCGCACGGCCTCGAAGCCGGATGCCTTGTCGATTCCTTGTTCCGCCATTCGTAGACCTCCCAGATCGTGCGTATTGAAAAGCGCGCGCCGCCTGCGCCGTTGTCCCGCAGTTGTCCCGCAGTTGTCCCGCAGTTGTCCCGCAGTTGTCCCGCAGTTGTCCGGGCGCGCTGCTGCCGGCAGCCTTTTCAGCTTGACGGCCAGGCACCCGCCGATGTGACAGCCAGGCGCAAAAATAAATCTGTCACGCCGCCGTGCGCACCTTCGTCATAGGGACGACAACCGGCGCAGCAAAGGCACGGTGTCCCGATCGACCACCCACTCCCGCGAACTACCGCGCCACATGAACGAGGCCCGCATGCATTCCAGCTATCCATCCGTCACCGGCCTCGGCCTCGTGCCCACCGTGATCGAACAATCCGGCCGCGGCGAGCGCGCGTACGACATCTATTCCCGCCTGTTGCGCGAGCGCATCGTGTTCCTGGTCGGTCCGGTGAACGAACAATCGGCCAGTCTGATCGTCGCGCAGCTGCTGTTTCTTGAATCCGAGAATCCCGACAAGGATATTTCTTTTTACATCAATTCGCCGGGCGGCTCGGTGTACGACGGCCTCGCGATCTACGACACGATGCAGTTCATCAAGCCGGAAGTGTCGACGCTGTGCACGGGCTTTGCCGCGAGCATGGGCACCTTCCTGCTGACCGCCGGCCAACGCGGCAAGCGGTATGCGCTGCCGAACGCGCGCATCATGATTCACCAGCCGTCGGGCGGCAGCCAGGGCACGGCCGCGGACGTCGAGATTCAAGCGAAGGAGGTGCTCTATCTGCGCGGACGGCTGAACGCGATGATGGCCGAGCGCACAGGGCGCACGCTCGAGGAGATCGGGCGCGACACCGATCGCGACAATTTCATGTCGGCACACGGCGCGAAGGAATATGGCCTGATCGACGAAGTGCTCGAGACGCGCGCAGCGCTGAGCGGTGCGCCCCATTACCACGACGGGTAGCGAGGCAAAACGCCGTCCTCCGCGCTCATCAAGCGCCCGCGCGGCTCGCGCATTGTGCAAAAAAGCCCTCGAATTCCGCGGGCTTTTTGTTTCCCGCATCGGTGCGCGCCGAAACACAAAAGCTGATCACCTTCGCAGGAATCGCTATCATGGTCGCGATTCGTCGAGTTTGACGATCGCTTCAATGGAGATATACATGGCGTCATCCAGTGAAACCGTCAGCATGGCGCTATTCTGCGACTTCGAAAACGTTGCGCTCGGCGTGCGCGACGCGAAGTACGACAAGTTCGACATCAAGCTGGTGCTCGAGCGTCTGCTGCTCAAAGGCAGCATTGTCGTGAAGAAAGCGTATTGCGACTGGGACCGCTACAAGAGTTTCAAAGGCGCGATGCACGAGGCCAATTTCGAGTTGATCGAAATCCCGCACGTGCGCCAGTCGGGCAAGAATTCGGCCGATATCCGGCTGGTGGTCGACGCGCTCGACCTCTGTTACACCAAATCGCACGTCAATACCTTCGTTATCATCAGCGGCGACTCGGACTTTTCGCCGCTGGTGTCGAAGCTGCGTGAAAACGCCAAGCAGGTGATCGGCGTCGGCGTCCAGCAATCCACCTCCGACCTGCTGATCGCGAACTGCGACGAGTTTTTCTTTTACGACGACCTCGTGCGCGAAAGTCAGCGCGCGGTAGCCAAACGCGAGTCGTCGCGACCGCAGCAGAGCGCCCAGCCAACGGCCAAACGCGCGCCGGATGAAGAAAAGAGCCGCAGCAAGGAAGACCTCGAAAAACGCCGTACCAAAGCGATCGAGATCGCTGTGCAAACGTTCGACGCGCTGGCCTCCGAGCGTGGCGACAGCGGCAAGATCTGGGCGTCGGTGCTGAAGAATGCCATCAAGCGCCGCAAGCCGGATTTCAACGAGACGTACTACGGTTTTCGCGCGTTCGGCAATCTGCTCGAAGAAGCTCACGCGCGCGGGCTGCTCGAATTTGGCCGCGACGAAAAGTCGGGCGCCTATGTTTATCGGAGCACGGCCGCGAATGTGACAGGCGAACAGACTGAACAGGCTGAATCGGCGGAGCAGACGTATGAAACGCAGACAGCGGAAACGGTCGCCGCCGAGTCGGGCGGCAAACATGAGTCACGCCGCAGAGGACGTGGGAATCGCAAGGGAGCGCGTGGTCAGCAGGAAGCCGCTCGCGACGAGCGAGCATCTGTCGAACATGGCCGCGAAACCGAAGCGGGAGTGCAGGCCGATGCGGAAACCGAAGCGGACCTGCAAGCGCCCGCGCTCAGCGAATCCGCTCGTGAACAGCAGACGCACGCCTGGATAGAGCCGGAAACCTTCGCCGCGGAACCGGTCGCCGTGGCCGAAGAAGTAGGACGAGAAGAAGCGCACGGCAGTCCGGCCGAGCGTCGTAAGGAACGTGCACCGCGCAAGACAGCAGCGAAGAAAACGAAAAAGGCCGCCAAGCGAACGATCGATGAAGTACCGGAGATCGCGGCGCCTCCTGAAGCACCCGCGCAGCCGGTGCAAGAAGCAGCACCCGCTGCGGCAAAAAAGGCCGCACGCAAATCCGCGGCACGCAGCCGCCGTCCGCGTAGAACAGCAGCGACGAGCGACGCGGAATGAGCGTCTCGCGCGGGCCTCAGGTCCTCGCATAAGAGGCTCGCAACAAACGCGGCACATCACGCGCTGCAAACAAAAAGCCCCTGTCCGCAACGGAAAGGGGCTTTTTTCACATCACGTCGTGAGCGTCGCCGCCTGGTGCGGCGCGACGTTCACCGGCAATTTCACGCGAAATTCTTCTCGGCGAATGCCCAGTTCACGATGTTCCAGTACGCTTCGACGAACTTCGGACGCGCATTGCGATAGTCGATGTAGTACGCGTGTTCCCACACGTCGATCGTCAGCAGTGCCTTGGCGTCCGTGGTCAGCGGCGTAGCAGCGTTGCTCGTCGACACCAGGTCGAGCGAACCGTCAGCCTTCTTCACCAGCCATGCCCAGCCCGAGCCGAACGTGCCGACTGCGGTCTTGGCGAATTCTTCCTTGAACTTGTCGAAGGAACCCCACTTGGCGTTGATCGCGTCAGCGAGTGCGCCGCTCGGAGCACCGCCACCTTGCGGCGACAGGCTGTTCCAGAAGAACGTGTGATTCCACACTTGCGCTGCATTGTTGAAGAGGCCGCCCGATGCCTTCTTGACGATCTCTTCGAGCAACAGGTTCTCGAACTCGGTGCCCTTGATCAGATTGTTCAGGTTAGTCACATAGGTCTGGTGATGCTTGCCGTAGTGAAACTCGAGCGTCTCCTCCGACATGTGCGGAGCAAGAGCGTTTTTCGCGAACGGCAGCGGCGGGAGCGTATGTTCCATGGTGCTTTCCTTCTGTCTGTATCTGTTGTGGGGAGTCTGCGGATAACGCTGTAGAGCACTGGATTGTAGGCGACTTGGAATAACCCCGCAAACCAACGGACTTTATGTCCGGCATCGGCGAACATGCTGCACGGATAGCGTAATGAGTGCTCGCGCCTGCGGTTTGCGAGGTCAAAAATACGGTGTCGGCGAAGTGTCAGAAACCGTCGGTAAGGCGCGGTTGCACATCGGCCAGAGCGATGTCCGCCGAGCCCTCGGCGAGATGCACCGTCAGGCGCCGCCCGGGTTTCAACGACGACGGCGCACGCACCGCACGGCCGCTTTGCGCATCGAGCAAAGCGGCATAGCCGCGTTCCAGCGTGCGCTGCGGACTGAGCACTTCGAGCCGCGCGGCGAGCGTCGCGATACGAGCGGTCTGACGTTCATGCTGGCGTAACAATGCAGCGTCGAGACGCTGCGTGAGGCCCTTCAGTGTCGCCTGATGCGCGGCGAGATCGGGACGCCAGCGCTGCCAGCGCATTTGCAGCAGCGAAAACCGCGCTCGTGCGTCGCGCACCGGACGCGCACCCGCCGACGCCAGCCGCAAGCTCAATTGCTGCAAGTGCGTGCGCTGCCGCGCGAGCCGCTCGGCCGGCGATACGAGCCGGCGCGCGAGCCAGTCGAGTTGTTGGGCGCGCCGCTCCATCATTCGGCCGAAGCCGCGTGCGAGCGTCGCATGCCGATGGTCGAGTTCGCGCAGCAACAACACGCGCTGCGGACTGACGAGTTCGGCGGCGCCGGTCGGCGTCGGCGCGCGCACGTCGGCGGCGAAATCGGCGATCGTGAAATCGGTTTCGTGACCGACACCGCTCACCACCGGCAACGCGCTTTCCGCAATCGCGCGCGCAAGCACTTCTTCGTTGAAGGCCCACAGGTCTTCGATCGAACCGCCGCCTCGGCACACGATCAGCACGTCGACTTCGCGCCGCGCGTTCGCCGTTTCGACCATCGCAGCGAGTTTCGCGCTGACGCCCGCGCCCTGCACCGGCGCCGGATAAACGATCACCGGAATATGCGGCGCGCGACGGCTCAAGGTGGTCAACACATCGCGCAATGCGGCCGCCTGCAACGACGTCACGATACCGATCGCGCGCGGATGAGCCGGCAACGCGCGTTTGCGTTCAGCGGCAAACAGGCCCTCCGCTTCGAGCTGCGCTTTCAGCCTGAGGAATGCTTCGTAGAGACGCCCCTGCCCCGTGCGGCGCACCGCTTCGACGTTCAGTTGCAGCTCGCCACGCGGCTCGTACATCGTCACCAGCGCCCGCACTTCGATACGGTCGCCTTCGCGCGGCGTGAATTCGGCGTATTGCGCACGACCGCGGAACATCACGCAGCGCATCTGCGCCTGCGCGTCCTTGATCGAGAAATACCAATGGCCGCTTGCGGCGCGCGTGAAGTTCGACACTTCGCCGGCGACCCAGACGAGCGGAAACGAGCGTTCGAGCATCGTGCTGATCGCGCGATTGAGCGCGGATACGGGAACGACGACCTCGCCGCCGGGCACGGCCGACGACGAAAAAGGGCTTTCGGGATTCATGCGAGGAATGTGTTTGACTGGCCGGACAGACGATAGACCGAGCGGCCAGCGACGTCCAGCACATCGTATTGATTGTTAAAAGTGTCCACATCGCCGGAGCCGTCAGGCGAATTCCGCCAAACTGGCCGCCAGGCCTTGAAAACCCGAAGCATGTCTTTGATTTATATGGTGTTTATATCTCACTAACGAGAATGATTGCCGATCCGGAGCGCTCGGAATGGCCCTCTCAGCCCATCGGGAGGCAGGTTCTCCACAAAGTTATCCACAGATTGAACGCCTCGCCAAAGTGTCAATTCGTGGTGCGCCGTCCGGCGCGCGACTTGCCGCGCACGACGCACGCGCGCTAGAGTGGCGGGTTCGACGGCGTGCTGAATGCCCCGCGGCGCACGCCGTTACGGCACACTGCAGACGGCGTCAGACGCTGGGCAGTGAATGCCGCCGCCTCGATTTCAACTGCCTTTTCGATGACTTCGCGATGACTTTGCGATGATTTCGATTGCCCGGAGAACCGCGTTGATGCTTGCCCCGTGTATCGCGCCTAGCGCTTCTACGCCGACGTCCCGGCCCCTTCCGGCGCGTCATGCGCCGCACATCCCGGCGGCTTGCCGATGAGCGATCTGAACAACCGTCTCGAAGCTCGCCTCGCACGCGAATGGCAGCAGCGCGGCCCGCTCGCGTGGGCGCTGACGCCCTTCGCCTGCATGTTCGGCGCGGTTGCCGCCGCGCGCCGCGCCGCCTTCTCGCTCGGCTGGCTGAAATCGGTGCGCGTCAGTGTGCCGGTGGTAGTGGTCGGCAACGTGACCGTCGGCGGCACGGGCAAGACGCCGACGGTGATCGCGCTGGTCGAAGCGTTGCGCGCGGCCGGTTTTACGCCCGGCGTGGTGTCGCGCGGCTACGGCGCGCGCGTCAAGGCGCCGACGCCGGTCACGCCCGCGGCGGCGGCGAGCGTCGGCGGCGATGAACCGCTGCTGATCGCACGCCGCACCGGTGCGCCGGTGTGGGTCTGCCCGGACCGCGTCGCGGCCGCCCAGGCGCTGTGCGCCGCGCATCGCGAGGTCGACGTGATCGTCAGCGACGACGGCTTGCAGCATTACCGCCTCGCACGCGATGTCGAACTGGTGGTCTTCGATCACCGGCTCGGCGGCAACGGTTTCCTGCTGCCGGCCGGCCCGCTGCGCGAGCCGCTGTCGCGCCGCCGCGACGCAACGCTGATCAACGATCCGTATGCGCGCGCGCTGCCGGCGTGGCCGAACACCTTCGCACTGCAACTCGCGCCCGCCGACGCCTGGCATCTCGACAATCCCGCGCTGCGCCGGCCGCTCGTGCATTTCAGCGGCGAGCGCGTGCTGGCGGCTGCCGGCATCGGCGCGCCGGAGCGTTTTTTCGCGACGCTGCGCGCCGCCGGCCTCACGCCCGCTACCCGCGCGCTGCCCGATCACTATGCGTTCGAGCGCAATCCTTTTACAGACGTGGACGCCGATGCCATCCTGATAACGGAAAAGGATGCGGTAAAATTAGGGTCCTGGCACGATGCGCGCATCTGGGTTGTCCCGGTCGAAGCCGCGCTCGATCATCGCCTCATCGCATTAGTTGTGGAGAAAGTCCGTGGACGCTCGCCTGCTTGAAATTCTCGTCTGCCCGATCTGCAAGGGCCCGCTCAGCTACGACCGTCCGGCGCAGGAACTGATCTGCAATGCCGACAAGCTCGCCTACCCGATCCGCGACGGCATTCCCGTCATGCTCGTGGACGAGGCCCGGCAAACCGTGGAAGGCACGCCCGTCGACCTGAATCCGGGCTCCGTCGCCTGAGTTTGTGCTGACGGGGTTGCGGCATTTGCCGAAAACCCCGCGTTCCCGATCTGCTTTTGCGATCCGCATTTGCGTTCAATTTCGTCGGCGCTCGCCTGCAATAGCGGGCGCTTTCTTCCGGTTTCATCGCCGCTCGTCTTTCCGATGACCCACGCTAACGCCACCACTCCCCCGTTCATCGCCGTCGTGCCGGCCCGGCTCGCCTCGACGCGTCTGCCCAACAAGCCGCTCGCCGATATCGGCGGCAAGCCGATGGTGGTGCGGGTCGCCGAGCGCGCGCGCGAATCGGGCGCGCAACAGGTGCTGATCGCCTCCGACGCGCAAGCCGTGCTCGATGTGGCCCGCGAGCACGGCTTCGAAGCCGTTCTGACGCGAGCCGATCATCCGTCGGGCACCGACCGTCTCGCGGAAGTGGCGGCGCAGTTCGGCTGGAGCGACGACACGATCGTGGTGAACGTGCAAGGCGACGAACCGCTGATCGACCCGGCGCTGGTGTGCGGCGTGGCGTCGCACCTCGCGGCCAGCAGCGGCTGCGCGATCGCCACCGCGGCGCACCCGATCGCCGACCCCGCCGAAATCTTCAATCCGAACGTCGTCAAGGTCGTGCTCGATGCGCGCGGCATCGCCCTGTATTTCTCGCGCGCGCCGATTCCCTGGGCACGCGACGCGTATCAGCCGCACTGGCCCAATGTGGCCGCAATGCCCGCGCCGCCTGCGTCCGCGGCGGTTTATCGGCATATCGGCCTGTACGCATATCGCGCCCAATTCCTGCGCACTTACCCGAGTCTTGCGATCTCGCCGATCGAGCAGGCCGAAGCGCTCGAACAACTGCGCGCGATGTGGCACGGCGAGCGCATCGCGGTGCTCGTCACCCGGGACGTACCGCTGCCCGGCGTCGACACGCCCGCCGACCTGGCGCGCGTGCAAGCTTTATTCGGGGCTTGAGCGGAAAAACCCATGGCATAATCGGGCGGTTCTGCGCGCCTCCCGCTAAAAGCGAGAGTCAGGGTTTGCACCCGGTCGCGCCGTCGTCGTCTTGCAGCGCCGTCGTTTTCGACGCGCAGCGCGAGGCGCGCCGCGGCAGCCGATGCGGGTCCCTCGACGAATCGTGGGATGGCTACAGCGCCGCCAAAGAATTCACATAGATCTGGAGATATCACATGCGTTTGATCCTTTTGGGTGCTCCCGGAGCGGGCAAGGGCACTCAGGCAAACTTCATCAAGGAAAAGTTCGGCATTCCGCAAATTTCCACCGGCGACATGCTGCGCGCGGCCGTCAAGGCAGGCACGCCGCTTGGCATCGAGGCGAAGCGCTTCATGGATGCCGGCGAACTGGTTACGGACGAGCTGATCATCAACCTGGTGAAAGAGCGTCTGCAGCAACCGGACTGCGCGAACGGTTATCTGTTCGACGGCTTTCCGCGCACGATCCCGCAAGCCGAAGCGATGAAGCAAGCCGGCGTCGCGATCGACTACGTGCTGGAAATCGATGTGCCGTTCGACGAGATCATCGTGCGTATGAGCGGCCGCCGCTCGCACGCCGCGTCGGGCCGGACGTACCACGTCAAGTTCAATCCGCCGAAGGTCGAAGGCGTGGACGATGTGACGGGCGAGCCGCTGATCCAGCGCGACGACGACAAGGAAGAAACGGTCAAGAAGCGTCTGGACGTGTATGTTGCGCAGACCAAGCCGCTGATCGAGTACTACAACAACTGGGCGAAGAACAGCGACCCGTCGTCGCCGCTGAAGGCGCCGCAGTATCGGCGCATTTCGGGCCTCGGCACGGTCGATGAGATTCGTGAACGCGCGTTCGAAGCGCTGAAGTAAATCCGCATTGGCGTCAGCTGTTAAAAAACCCGCCCGTACCGGCGGGTTTTTTATTGCCGGCCGCCGCGTGCGTTGCGCTCGCCGCTATACGCCACGCCCAGCATTATTTAGCCATCCATAGCGGTTCCTTCGCGAGCCGTCACACTGGGCCGATGCGCCCGCCGCCCGCTCCGCTTTCCGCGCTGCAACATAGCCGCTACAATCGTTCATCGAAAAAATATTCGATCTCGACATTACTGAACCGAAGCAAAGGAGAAGACATGGAGATTCGTGACAACGTATTCCTGATCACCGGCGGTGCGTCCGGCCTCGGCGCCGCTACCGCGCGCCTGTTCGTCGAGCACGGCGGCAAGGTGGTGCTCGCCGACCTGAACCAGGAGGCAGGTGAAGCGCTCGCCAAAGAACTCGGCGGCGTGTTCGTCAAATGCGACGTGAGCCGCGAAGAAGACGCAACGCAAGCGGTCGAAGCTGCCACGAAGCTCGGCACGCTGCGTGGCCTCGTCAATTGCGCGGGCATCGCGCCGGCCATCAAGACGGTCGGCAAGGACGGACCGCATCCGCTCGACTCGTTTGTGCGCACCATCTCGATCAACCTGGTCGGCACCTTCAATATGATCCGGCTCGCTGCTGCGGCGATGTCGAAGAACGAACCCAACGCGAACGGCGAGCGCGGCGTGATCGTCAACACGGCGTCGGTGGCCGCGTACGACGGCCAGATCGGCCAGGCGGCTTACGCGGCGTCGAAAAGCGGCGTGGTCGGCATGACGCTGCCGATCGCGCGCGACCTGTCGCGCAACGCGATCCGCGTGATGACGATTGCCCCGGGCATCTTCGAAACGCCGATGCTGCTCGGCATGCCGCAGGAAGTGCAGGACGCGCTCGGCGCGATGGTGCCGTTCCCGCCGCGCCTGGGCAAACCGGCGGAATACGCGATGCTGGCCAAGCAGATCTTCGACAATCCGATGCTCAACGGCGAAGTGATTCGTCTGGACGGCGCGATCCGCATGCAGCCGAAGTAAGCCCGCATTCACACGGTGGGTCAGTGCTGCCGCGCCAATGAAAAACGCCTGCGCATGATGTCACGCGCAGGCGTTCTGTTTTGATCGAGACCGTTTCTAGTCGCGGTCGTTGTGCTGGGTGCGTTGCCGCAACTCGTGCAACTGCGACTCCACCACCGTCGCGTCCTCGGCATCCGGTCGATCGCCGAGATAGCGTTCGAGATCCTCGAGTGCCGGGCGCAGATAATCGAGCCGCGCGTAAGCAAAGCCACGGTCGCGCACTTCTTCGATACTTTCCGGCAACAGGATCACGAGGCGCTGCTGCACCGCCAGCAACCGCTGCCAGCGTTCCGTCTGAAGATAAGTGGACTTCAGATTGCGCAGCATACGGGCGATGATCTCGCGCCGCGTCGCCGGTTGCAGCAGCATGCGCAGCGTCCGGCTCACCGACTCGCCCGCCGACGCCACATACGGCTCCAGCATCTCCACCATCTCTGATTCGGACAGCGAATGCCCGCTGGTCGGATCGAGCATCACGTCGCCATCGGGCGTCGTCACGCGCAGCAGAAAATGACCCGGGAACGACACGCCGCGCACCGGAATGCCGATCTGCTCGGCCATCTCCAGATACAGCACCGCCAGCGAAATCGGAATGCCGCGGCGGCGCTTGAGCACCGCGTTCAGATGGCTGTTATCGGGATCGTAATAATCGTTGAGGTTGCTGGCGAAACCCAGTTCGCGGAAGAAAAACCGGTTCAGGATGCCGACTTTCTGCTGGATGTCGGCGTCGTCCGGCATGCGGCGCTGAAGACGCACCACCAGCTCGTCGATCTCGGCGAGCGTGCCTTGCAGATCGAGATCGGGATAAGCGTCCTGCGCGAGCGAGAGCGCCGCCTCGGTCAGCGGCAGGCTGTCGTCTTCGGCGACGAGTGTGCTGAAATAGTCGAGAACCCGCGTCATCGTGATCACTTCGCTCGCCTTTTGAAATACGCGTACTTGAAGCCCATCAGCCAAAGCATACCGAAATATAGCGCGGCGAACAGAACGAGGCACGCGCCCAGCAAGACGATGCGGTCGACCGGCCGGTTATGCATGCCGATCCAGTCGAAGCTGATCGCCAGCCAATGCATCGCGCCGGCCAGCACGAGGCAGGCACCGAACAATTGCACGAAAAACTTCAGCCAGCCCTTCGACGGCATATAGATGCCGCGCCTGCGCAAGCCGATGAACAACAACAGCGCATTGACGCACGCACCCAGCCCGACGCTCAGCGTGAGGCCCGCATGCGAGAAAATCGGCACGAACAGGTAGTTGCTCAATTGCGTGACGATCAGCACGCCGACGCCGATCTTCACCGGCGTTTTGATGTCCTGCTTCGCGTAGAAACCGGGCGCGAGGATCTTGATGAGAATCAGGCCGATCAGCCCGATGCCGTAAGCCGCCAGCGCGCGGCCGACCATCACGACCGAATTGCCGTCGAACTTGCCGTAATGAAACAGCGTCGCGGTAAGCGGCTCGGCGAAGAAAAACAACGCGAACGCGCTCGGCGCGGCCAGCAGGAAGGTCACGCGCAACCCCCAGTCGAGCAACGACGAATATTCGTGCGGATCGGCGTCGACGTGTGCTTTCGACAGACTCGGCAACAGGATCGTGCCGAGCGCGACGCCGAGCAGCGCGGTCGGAAACTCCATCAGGCGGTCGGCATAGTTGATCCACGAAACCGCGCCCGGCCCGATCCGCGACGCAATATTGGTGTTGATGATCAGGCTGATCTGGGCGACCGACACGGCGAACATCGCCGGCACCATCTTCGAGAGCACCCGCTTCACGCCGCGATGCGCAAGCGCCAGCAGCGGATCGAGGCCGATGCGCGGCAGCATGTCGATCTTCTTCAGACCCGGCAGTTGCACCACGAACTGCAGCACGCCGCCCGCGATCACCGCCCACGCGAGCGCGTACACCGGCGTTTGCAGATGCGGCGCGACGAACACCGCCGCGACGATGAACGCGACGTTCAGCAGGACCGGCGCGAACGCCGGCAGCGAGAAGTTCTTGTATGTGTTCAGCACGCCCGACGCCAGCGACGTCAGCGAGATGAAAATGATGTACGGGAACATGATGCGCGTCATGGTGACCGCGAGCGCGTAGGCTTGGCCCTCATGCGCCAAACCGGACGCGACGGCAAACACCACGCCCGACGCCCCCACCACGCCGATCCCCGACAGGATCGCCAACGCCCAGGCTAGCACCGTCGAGGTGGCGTCGACGAGCGCCTTGGTGGCGTCGTGTCCCTGCTGGTTCTTGAACTCGGCGAGAATCGGCACGAAGGCCTGTGAGAATGCACCTTCCGCGGAAATGCGGCGCAGCAGGTTTGGAATGCGGAAGGCGACGTAGAACGCGTCAGTGAATTGACTGGCACCGAACGCGCGGGCGATCAGTGTTTCGCGGGCCAGTCCGGTCACGCGCGACAGCAGCGTGAAGCCGCTGACCGTCAGCAGGGCTCGGAATAGATTCATGGGGCGCTTATTATACGGGTGCCGCAAGTGCGGACGACGAGCCAGGACGCGATTCGGACCGATTTGAGCCGCAGACGTTCGATCGGAAGGCCGATCGAGACGTTTTTTGTTGCTTGCGCCGGCTGGCTCGCGGGCCAGTCGCGAGCCTCCTGCCATCGCGCCGATAAACGTACAAACGCGCACAAACGAGCGCACCAGCAGGCGCGCGGCGCGTGGCGGCTTACGGAACGGAAGGCTTCGCGCACCGGACCGGCTCATTCGGGTTGTTCATTCCCCGTTGCCACGTGCCTGATTTTGTTGCTATAATCGCCGGTTTCGAAGCTCGCTCAATTTTCGGACGGGGTCTAAAGTCGCACTATCAGTGCACTACCCGGCCTCGAAACACCCCGAACACGAGCCCGCTTTCACGTAGTTCGATCGGCTAATTCGTCGATTATTTCGACACTTTTGCGCTCTTGGGCAATCGCTTCCAAGAGTTCGGATCAAAAAGCAGCGCCTTACCACTTGAAGGTCAGGTACTGGAAACAGGAACAGGATAAGGAACCGTCATGGCTAACTCCGCACAAGCACGCAAGCGCGCCCGCCAGGCCGCCAAGGCAAACTCGCACAACTCGGCACTGCGCTCGAAGTTCCGCACGGCTATCAAGGCTGTGCGCAAGGCGATCGACGCCGGCGACAAGGCTAAGGCCGCTGAAATCTTCCAGGCGTCGTCGAAGACCATCGACATCATCGCCGACAAGAAAATCGTTCACAAGAACAAGGCAGCTCGCCATAAGAGCCGCCTCGCTGCAGCCATCAAGGGTCTGCAAGCGTCCGCAGCGCAGTAAATCCGGTCAGCCCGCTTCGGTGGGCTACCTCCTGTTTCCGCTGCGTCATGAAAGCCCGCTTCGGCGGGCTTTTTTGCTTGGCGCTTCATGATCTTTCGCGACCGACGGGTTGCGCGCCGAAGCCCATGCTTCGGACACAAAAAAACCCGCTGCCGGCGGGTTTTTGTTTTTTTGCTGATGCTCGCTTGCGCTTTAACGCGAGTTTTTGCCTTGCTGCGTGCCGTGCTCGGGGGGCAACTCACACGCCTCTGTCACGACGAGGTCGTTGTCTTTCGCGAAGTTGAGCACGAAATCGAAGGCCATGGGTTCGATGTCGCGCAAGCGCGAATCCAGAATCACGCATTTGAGGTCGCCGATCATGGTTGGCCGGACGTACAGCGAGTATTGCAGGTAAGCGTTCGGCCCCTTGGCGCCCGGGCCGAAGCACGACATCACGCCCGCGAGCCGCTCCGACCAGTCGCTCGGCCGAAATCTTTTTCCGGTCGAGGTGATGCCCTGAATGAAATATTCGGTTGGGGGTGCTTCGGCCATGTAGGAATACCTGTGTGACTGCCCAGCGAGGTGAGAGCAAAGCGGACGGTAAATCGGCTCTTTAACTGCCTGAACACGTCGTACACGCCCCTATGGCGAACCGCGCCGCCAGAGACCGCAAAAGAAGGCTGCACACAGCCGCCCTGGCGATCGTCATGACGGCGCACCGCCAGGACAGCTTTCCGGGCGCGCGAGCCGTGTCCCGCAAGCGAAATACCGGCCTGCTGGGCTTTGGGATAACCCGCGGATTATAGCGCAGCAGACCTTTTTCCGCAGTGCACATAAGTCTCGTCCGAAGGTTGCGCGAGGCTTTCACACGCCTTCACCAGCCTTTTGGGCGACTCGTCAAACGAGGCGAAATCCTTTATGCTGCATTGAGTTACCACAAACGACGGCGGCGCCGTCCGGCAATCCTGCCGGGTGAGACCGCCGTATTTGTTTCATGACCGCCAAGAAAATTCGCCACTATCTGCAGTTCAAGGATTTCTCGCTGGACGACTACGAGTACGTGCTGGAACGCGCACGCATTCTGAAGCGTAAGTTCAAGAACTACGAGACTTACCATCCGCTGCACGACCGCACGCTCGCGATGATCTTCGAGAAAAACTCGACGCGCACGCGCCTGTCGTTCGAAGCCGGCATCTTCCAACTGGGCGGCCACGCCGTGTTCATGAGCACGCGCGACACACAGCTCGGCCGCGGCGAACCGATCGAAGACGCAGCGCAAGTGATCTCGCGCATGGTCGACATCATCATGATCCGCACCTTCGGCCAGGACATCCTCCAGCGCTTTGCCGAGAATTCGCGCGTGCCCGTGATCAACGGGCTGACCAACGAATATCACCCGTGCCAGGTGCTGGCGGACATCTTCACGTACTTCGAGCATCGCGGGCCGATTCGCGGCAAGACGGTCGCGTGGGTCGGCGACGCCAACAACATGCTGTACACATGGATCGAAGCCGCGCAGATTCTCGGCTTCAAGCTGCGCCTGTCCACGCCGCCGGGCTACAAGCTCGACCGCGCGCTGGTCGCGCCCGGGAGCGCGCCCTTCTTCCAGGAATTCGACGATCCGCATGAAGCCTGCGCGGGCGCCGACCTGGTCACCACAGACGTGTGGACCAGCATGGGCTTCGAAGCCGAAAACGAAGCGCGCAAAAAAGCGTTCGCAGACTGGTGCGTCGATGCCGACATGATGGCGCGCGCGAATCCAGATGCGCTCTTCATGCATTGCCTGCCCGCACACCGCGGTGAGGAAGTCAGCGCGGAAGTGATTGACGGCCCGCAAAGCGTCGTGTGGGACGAAGCGGAAAACCGTCTGCACGTGCAAAAGGCTTTGATGGAATATTTGCTGCTCGGCAAGCTGAATCACTGAGCGAGCTATCGCGCAGCATTTGCGTGAAGCGCGACGGGACCTTGCGACGTGGCCTTGATATACGAGGCAAGGCAACCACGTCGGCGCCACGCATCCAGCCGAGGTTTGTAGTCGCAAGCGGACCCGGCTAACACCGTCGCACCGTCCCAAAAACGCGGGCACCCGGCGGTTTAGTGTCAAAATAGTGTTTTTCCGCGCTCCGGAACGCCCGGCGCGCCCTGTTTTCCCGCTTTCTCCAGCTACGAGTTCACCATGAGCGATATCAAGAAAGTCGTGCTCGCCTATTCGGGCGGCCTCGACACCTCCGTCATCCTGAAGTGGTTGCAGGACAACTACGACGCCGAAGTCATCACGTTTACGGCCGACATCGGCCAGGGCGAAGAGCTGGAACCGGCGCGCAAGAAAGCCCTGCAACTCGGCATCAAGCAGGAAAACATCTTTATCGAAGACCTGCGCGAAGAGTTCGTGCGCGATTTCGTGTTCCCGATGTTCCGCGCCAACACGATCTACGAAGGCGAGTACCTGCTGGGCACGTCGATCGCGCGTCCGCTGATCGCCAAGCGTCAGATCGAGATCGCCCGCGCAACCGGCGCGCAAGCGGTGTCGCACGGCGCAACCGGCAAGGGCAATGACCAGGTTCGCTTCGAACTCGGCTACTACGCGCTGGAACCGGGCATCAAGGTGATCGCACCGTGGCGCGAATGGGATCTGCTGTCGCGCGAAAAGCTGCTCGCGTACGCCGAAAAGGCCGGCATTCCGATCGAAATGAAGCACAAGCAAGGCGGCGCGCCGTATTCGATGGACGCGAACCTGCTGCACATTTCGTTCGAAGGCCGTCACCTCGAAGATCCGAAGGCCGAAGCCGAGCCGGAAATGTGGCGCTGGACGGTGTCGCCGGAACAGGCGCCGGACCAGGCTGAATACATCGACATCGAATACGAGCACGGCGATCCGGTTGCGATCAATGGCAAGCGTTTGTCGGCGGCCGAGATGCTGACCGAACTGAACCGTTTGGGCGGCAAGCACGGCATCGGCCGTCTGGATCTGGTGGAAAACCGTTACGTCGGCATGAAGTCGCGCGGCTGTTATGAAACGCCGGGCGGGACGATCATGCTGAAGGCGCACCGCGGCATCGAGTCGATCACGCTTGACCGTGAAGTGGCCCACCTGAAGGACGACCTGATGGCTCGCTATGCGTCGCTGATTTATAACGGCTACTGGTGGAGCCCGGAGCGCCGCGCGATCCAGGTGCTGATCGACCATACGCAAGAGAAGGTCAACGGCTGGGTGCGTGTGAAGCTGTACAAGGGCAGCGTGTCGGTTGTCGCTCGCGATTCGAAGGAAACGCTGTTCGACAAGACCATCGCCACGTTCGACGACGACGGCGGTGCATACAATCAAGCCGACGCTGGCGGGTTCATCAAGCTGAACGCGCTGCGCATGCGGATTGCAGAAAATGCACGTCGTCAGCGCAGCTGAGGACGTGCATTTCGGTGAAGGCTAACTTCGCGACAGCGAAGTTAAGCGCCGAAGGCGCGGCCGGAACCAAAATGCCCCGTCAGCGCAGCTGAGGACGTGCATTTCGGTGAAGGCTAACTTCGCGACAGCGAAGTTAAGCGCCGAAATCAAAACACGGAAGTAAAAAAGGCGCCAGGAGAAAACTCCCGGCGCCTTTTTCTTTACGCCATGCAGTCAATTCAAGCCATCACAAACAAACCGGCTCCGCTTCCAGCTCAACCCCAAACCGCGCCAGCACATCCTCCTGAATCGCCCGCGCCAGCGCCAACACCTCCGCGCCGCTCGCGCCGCCGCGATTCACCAGCACCAGCGCCTGCCGCTCGTGCACGGCCGCAGCGCCCATTGCACGGCCCTTCCAGCCGCATCGATCGATCAACCAGCCCGCTGCAAGCTTCACCCGGCCATCCGGCTGAAGATAGGACACGAGCTCCGGCTCCTGCGCCTTCAGCGCTTCAAACTGCGCCGCATCGACCACCGGATTCTTGAAGAAACTCCCCGCATTGCCGAGTTGCAGCGGATCGGGCAGCTTGGCACGCCGAACCGCGACCACCGCATCGAAGATCGCCTGCGCAGTGGGCCGCGCGTCGCCTTGGCCGCTCGCGGCGAGTTCGCGCGCAATATCCGCATACCCGGCCCGCGGCGTCCAAACCTTCGGCAAGCGGAACGTGACCGACGTAATCACGAAACGGTCACGCCCTTCCCGCTTGAAAAAACTGTCGCGATAACCGAACCGGCACGCCTCGGCGTCGAGTTCCACGACCTCGCCAGTCGCCAGCTCGACCGCCCGCAGCGACGCAAAACGCTCGCACATCTCCAGCCCATACGCGCCGATGTTCTGGATCGGCGCCGCCCCCACCGTGCCCGGAATCAGCGCGAGGTTCTCCAACCCGGGCAATCCTTGCGCCAAAGTCCATGCGACGAAGTCATGCCACGGCTCGCCGGCGGCCGCCTCGACACACCAGGCGTCGCTGTCTTCGCGCACGAGACGGCGGCCTTGCAACGCGACCAGCAAAACCAGCCCGCCGAAGTCGCCAGTCAGCACGACATTGCTGCCGCCGCCCAGCACCAGCCGCGGCAGACCCACCACTCGCGGATCGCGCACGGCCGCCATCAGCTGCGCTTCGCGTTCGATCCGGCACGCAAACTGCGCACAAACATCGAAGCCGAACGTGTTATGGGTCTTCAGCGGATAGCCGGCAATGAACGCGGCGGAATCGGATTGGGACATCAGAATGAGAAGAATGAAACGACATCTGGCCCCGGCCAAGCGACAATGCGCGGCGGCCTTGGGCAAAAGGGAGTGGCGTCGGTAAAATGACGTCCGGTCCGTGATTATAGCGAGTGCCCCGTGCGCAGCCGTCCGGCCGCGTCACGCACCGCAGCACTATTGGGAGAAAGCAATGCCATCGTTCGACGTCGTCTGCGAAGCGAACATGATCGAAGTCAAGAACGCGATCGAGCAGTCCAACAAGGAAATTTCAACCCGCTTCGACTTCAAAGGGTCGGACGCGCGCGTCGAACACAAGGAAAACGAAATCACGGCCTACGCGGACGACGACTTCAAGCTCGGCCAGGTGAAAGACGTGCTGTTGTCGAAAATGGCCAAGCGCAACGTAGACGTGCGCTTCCTCGACTACGGCAAGATCGAGAAGATCGGCGGCGACAAGGTCAAGCAGGTCATCAAGATCAAGAAGGGCGTGTCCGGCGATCTGTCGAAGAAAATCGTGCGCCTCGTGAAGGACAGCAAGATCAAGGTGCAGGCGAGCATTCAGGGTGACGCGGTGCGTATCACCGGCGCCAAGCGCGACGATCTGCAAAGCGTGATCGCGATGCTGCGCAAGGACGTGACCGACACGCCGCTCGACTTCAACAACTTCCGCGACTAAAAGCCGCTCCTGGCGCGCCAACGCGGCGACCGGGCCAAGGCGTCCCGCCTGTCGGCGCGCCTTGAAGGCACAACTCAGCCGCGTCATTTAGCGGCGTGGCTGGAGGCGCAACCCGCAGCCTCTCAAAGATCGTTGCCAGCCGCCGTGCTCGCTGCCGAGTCGGCCTTTTTCTTGTCGCCTATGCGGCTTTCCTGGCCGCGCATCAGCTTGGCGATGTTGCCGCGGTGCCGCCACACCAGCAGCGAGCTCATCACGACGATGGCCAGCGCAATGACGTGCGGCCCGAACAGAAAGCCGTCGAAGAGCGGTGCGAACACCGCCGCGGCCAATGCAGCCAGCGACGAATAGCGCGTGAAGAACGCCACGATCAGCCACGTCAGCACGGTCGCGAGGCCGAGAATCGGGTTGATCGCGAGCAGCACGCCCGCCGCCGTGGCCACGCCCTTGCCGCCCTTGAAGCGGAAGAAGACCGGATACAGGTGACCAAGGAACACGGCGACCGACGCGATCGCCACCGAGGTGTCATCGAGCCCGAAACGTGCGCCGAAGTGCACGACGAACCACACCGGCAGCCATCCTTTGAACGCATCGCCGATCAGGGTGAGAATCGCGGCCTTCTTGCTGCCGCTGCGCAGCACGTTGGTGGCGCCCGGGTTGCCCGAGCCGTACGAGCGCGGGTCGTCCAGCCCCATCGCGGCGCTCACGATCACGGCGAACGACACCGAACCGATCAGGTAGGCAACGACAGCAACGATCAGGTTTTGCATCTGGGACTCTTATAAGGATCGGCGGTCTGAAACTCGATACCCCAACCGCAACAGGGAACGAAACGGCGCACATTCTACCGAACCCGCCCGTCCGGAAAACATTCAGGCAAACGTCAATCGACGCTCGCGCATTGCACCGGCCTGGCCGCCAGCAATTCGGTCAAGACCGCGGGTGCAATGCTGACCAGAAAGCCGCGCCGCCCGCCGTTCAGCCAGACCCGGTCCAGTTCCAGAATCGTGGACTCCACGTACACCGGCATCTGCTTGCGCGTGCCGAATGGCGAGGTGCCGCCGATCAGATAACCGGAATGCCGGTTCGCCACCTCGGGCTTGCACGGCTCGACGCGTTTCGCGCCGATCTGCCGCGCGAGATTCTTGGTGCTGACGGTACGGTCGCCGTGCATCAGCACGATCAGCGGCCTGGCGTGCTCGTCTTCCATTACCAGGGTCTTGACGACGTGATGTTCGTCCACCCCGAGCTGGCGCGCCGATTCCCCGGTGCCGCCGTGCTCGACATAATCGTAAGGATGTTCGCCGAACGTGACGCCGTGACGGCGCAAAAACTGCGTCGCGGGCGTTTCGGAGACGTGTCTGGATTTGCTCATCGGCGCATTGTAATGGCGAGTTTGCGCAACGGCTATTTGCCGAACGGCCAATTGTGCGGGCTCGGCGGCTGTGGCACGATCGTTCGAAAATCTTCCGGCGCAACGCATGCCGGGCATCACACCGTTTTCCGGAGACAGCCTTGAGCCTCGCTTCGTCCACTCGCCATGCCATCGATATTCCCGCGCTGCTCGCCGCGTTGCCCGCGCGCATCGCCGGGATTCCCGCGCTCGCGGCCGCGCGCGATTCGCAGCACGTCGCCTTGATCGAGGATGCCCGCCGTCTCACCAATGCGCAACTGCTGGAAGCCGTCCACGCCGTTGCCGCGCTGCTGCGCGAATGGGGCGTGCGCGGCGGCGATCGCGTGATGATCGTCGCGGAAAACAGCATCGTGCAGATCGTGCTGCTGTTTGCAACCGCGAGGCTCGATGCGTGGGCGCTGGTGTCGAACGCGCGCCTGTCGGCTGCCGAACTCGATACGATCCGTGCGCATGCGCAGCCTCGCGTGGTCGCGTATGCGGTCGAAAGCTCGGCCGATGCGCAACAGCACGCGCAGCGCCATCAAGCCCGCCAGGCGCCCGCCATCACGCCGGATATCGGCGCATGGTCCTACGCGGTGGACGACACCGTGAAAGTGGAACCCGTCGAATCCGCCGGCGAGCGCCAATGCGCCGCGCTGATCTACACCACCGGCACAACCGGCGCGCCGAAGGGCGTGATGCTGTCGCACCGCAATCTGCTGTTCATCGCGGCCGTGTCGAGCCGCCTGCGCAAAGTCGGTCCGGACGACATCGTGTACGCCGTGCTGCCGATCTCGCACGTGTACGGCTTCGCATCGGTTTGCCTCGGCAGTCTGCACGCCGGCGCAGCGCTGCGCCTCGCGCCGCGTTTCGCGCCGGAAGCCGTGCGCCGCGCGCTCGCCGAAGAGCGCGTGTCGATCTTCCAGGGCGTCCCGGCCATGCACGCGAAACTGCTCGAACATTTGCAGTCGCACGGCCACGCGTGGTCCGCGCCACATCTGCGCTTTGCCTATTCGGGCGGCTCGCCGCTCGACGCCGCGCTGAAAGCGCAGGCGGAAAGCGTCTACGGCCTGCCGCTGCACAACGGCTACGGCATGACCGAAAGCAGCCCGACCGTTTCACACACCATGCTCGATGCGCCGCGCAGCGATTGCTCGGCCGGCGAGGTCATTCCGGGGGTCGAGGTGCGGTTCGTCGGGCTCGACGGCATCGAGGCAGCACCGGGGGCGATCGGCGAGCTGTGGGTGCGCGGACCGAACGTGATGCTCGGCTATTACCTCAACCCGGAGCAGACTCGCGCAACCGTCACCGCCGACGGCTGGCTCAGGACCGGCGATCTGGCGCGCCAGGAGGCGGACGGCGCGTTGCATATCGTCGGGCGCAGCAAGGAGTTGATCATCCGCTCGGGTTTTAACGTCTATCCGGCCGAGGTCGAGCATGTGTTGAACGCGCATCCGGAGGTCGTGCAATCGGCGGTGATCGGACGCGCGGCCGAAGGCAACGAGGAGGTTGTCGCATTCGTCGAATTGACGGCGGGCGCCAAGGTGACGCCTGCGGAACTGATCGCGTGGTGCGGCGCACGTCTCGCGCCGTATAAGCGCCCTGCCGAAGTGAAAGTGCTCGCCGCGTTGCCGGCGGCATCGACGGGCAAGATTCTCAAGCACCGGCTGCGCGAGTTCGTTTAACACAACGGCAACGACCATGGCAACCGTGATCGCAAGCGCGGATCACCCCCGCGGATGATGCTGCGCATGCAGCGACTTCAAGCGCTCACGGGCCACGTGCGTATAGATCTGCGTGGTTGAGATATCGGTATGGCCGAGCAGCAGTTGCACGACGCGCAGGTCGGCGCCGTGGTTCAGCAAGTGCGTTGCAAACGCGTGCCGCAGCGTGTGCGGCGACAGCGGCGCATGCACATCGGCCGCCGCGGCGTGCCGCTTGATGATGTTCCAGAACTGCTGACGCGTCATGCCCTCGGCGCGCGTCGTGACGAACAGCGCGTCGGCCGCGCGAGCGCCCAGCAGCGCCGGCCGCGCTTCGCGCAGATAGCGTTCGATCCAGCCGTGCGCCTCTTCGCCGAACGGAATCAGGCGCTCTTTCGAGCCCTTGCCCATCACGCGCACCACGCCGTCGTTCAGCCCGATTTCCACCGTCTTCAGCGTGACGAGTTCGGTGACGCGCAAACCGCTCGCGTACATCAGTTCGAGCATCGTGCGGTCGCGCAGGCCCAGAGGCGTGTCGATATCGGGAGCGCCGAGCAGCGCTTCGACTTGCGCTTCGGTGAGCGTCGAAGGAAAACGCGGCGGTTGTTTGGCCGACCGGATGCGCAGCGTCGGATCGACATTCGCCCGATGCTCGCGCACCGCCCAGCCGTAGTAGCGGCGAAACACCGAAAGCCGCCGGTTCGCCGAAGTCGATTTGTCTTTCTGACGCGCCGCGCTATAGGCGGCGAGATCGGCTTCGCTGGCGGTATCGAGCGACGTGTTGCGGGTTTGCGCGAGCCATTCGCAAAAGAGCCGCAGATCGCGGCGGTATGCGTCGAGCGTGTTGCGCGACAGGCCGTGCTCGAGCCACAACGCGTCGCAGAAAGCGTCGATCGACGCCGAGCTCGCCAGAAACAGGGGTGACGCGGCGGGCGCGTCGTCAGTCAGTGTGCCGCTCATGCGTAGGGAATGCCTTCATGCGCCAGGAGCCAGCGCTTGACGTTGCGAAAGAAGCCGTCTTCGGCGTGATTCGCAAAGCCGCCGATGCCGCTCGAGCTCACCACCCGATGACACGGAATCACGATCGGAAAATAGTTGGCGCCGCACGCCTGCCCCACCGCACGCGGCGCGCTGCCCACTTTCTTCGCCAATTGCCCGTAGGTCAGCACGACGCCGGGCGGGATGTCGCTGATCGCCTGCCAGACGCGTTTCTGAAACGCGGTGCCGACCGGCGCGAGCGGCAATTCGAACTTCGCGGACGCCCGCTCGAAATAGCGCTCGATCTGCTCGACGGCCTGCTTCGCCAACGGCGTGTCCGGCGCAACATTCTGCACCGACTCCGGCAGATAAACGATCTCGCGCAACGCGCCGCCTTCGAGGCGGATGCCGACCTTGCCGAACGGCGCATCGATCACTGCGTTGAACATGGTTGCTTGCCTCATGACTGGCACGGTGTTTCAGGTTCCAGGGTAGCGTACCTGCATGGGGTCCAGGCGCTCCAGCAGGAACAGACCAGGAACAGACGCCCCACCGGAATGCCGCTACTTTACGCCGCTTCCAACGCCCATTCCACATGCTCGCGCACCAGGGCGGAAGGGTCGTCGGTGCGCGAGCGCAACGCGGCCACAATCGCCTCGCGCGCATCTCCGCTCAAGCTACCAGCCGGCGCGCGCAGCGCATTGCCCAACCCCACCGCCAGATTGCGCAGCCAACACTCATAGCCGATGCGGCGAATCGCACTGCCCTGCATGCGCGTATCGAACTCGTCCGCGCTCCACGCGAACAGCTCGACCAGCGTCGCGCGATCGAGCCCGTGCCGCACGTCGAAATCGGCGACCGGCGCGGCCTGCGCGAACTTGTTCCATGGACACACGAGCTGGCAATCGTCGCAGCCATACACACGATTGCCGATCAGCGGCCGCAATTCCAGGGGAATACTGCCCTTCAATTCGATCGTCAGATATGAAATGCACAACCGCGCGTCGACCTTATATGGCGCAACGATCGCGCCGGTCGGACACGCGGCGATGCAGCGCGCGCAACTGCCGCAGTGCGAACCCGGGGTTTCGGGGGCCTGTTCGGGCGCGGTTTCGGCATCCGTGGGCAAGGGCACATCGACATAGATTTCGCCGAGAAAAAACAGCGAACCGGCGTCGCGTTGCAGCAGCAGCGTGTGCTTGCCGCGCCAGCCGATACCCGCCTTCTGCGCGAGTTCGACTTCCAGCACCGGCGCGGAATCGGTGAACACGCGATAGCCGAACGCACCGATCTCCGCCTCGATTTTTTCGGCCAGATGTTGCAAACGGTTACGCATCACCTTGTGATAGTCGCGGCCCCGCGCATAGATCGACACCACCGCCGCCGACGGGTCCGCGAGCCGCGCATGTTCGGCTGCGCGCCAGTCTTGCGGCACTGGCGCCGCATCGGACAACGCGCTTTCGGCCGCCTTTCCGCTCGGCATCTGCATGGGCAAATAGGCGATGCGGGCGGTAATCACACGTCGCGTGCCGGCCACAAGCTCGGCGGGCCGCGCGCGTTTCATCCCGTGTTTCGCCATATAATCCATCTCGCCGTGGCAACCCGCCTCCAGCCATGCTGCAAGCGGCGCTTCGGCAGCGGAGAGATCGGTATCGCTAATGCCGATCGCCCCGAAACCCAGTTCACGGCCCCACGTTTTGATGCGTCGCGCGAGCGCTTCCAGCGCCGCTTCATCGAAATGACGCACGGCACGCGCATCGTCAGCAGACGCAGGCGTGCAGGAAACTGGGGACTCCGGACTTCGGTTCATCACTCCATTTTACGAGAATGCCCGTCAATTCCGATCTCGCGATCCAACCGCCCGCCGATGTCCTGCTCGAACGCTCTTTCGCGCTCGCGGACGAAGCCGCCACCGACGCATTCGGCGCGCGTTTCGCGCAGGCGATCGAAAGCATGCGCGGCATGCAGCAAAAAGCGCGGCAACACGCGCCGGGCGCGAGAGACGATCAGGCATTCCACGGACTGCAAGTACAACTCGTCGGCGACCTCGGCGCCGGCAAAACCACACTCGTGCGCGCGACCTTGCGCGGCCTCGGCCACACCGGCCGCGTGCGCAGTCCGACGTACACACTCGTCGAACCGTATGTGCTCGAGCGGCCCGCAGGGGAACTCGCGCTCTATCACTTCGATCTGTACAGATTCACCGATCCGGCCGAATGGGCCGACGCGGGCTTTCGCGAGTACTTCGACAGCGGCGCGATCTGCCTCGTCGAATGGCCGCAACGCGCAGGGCGTCTGTTAGGCGTGCCGGATCTCGTCTTCTCGCTCGAACTGGACAGCGAGGGCGACGGCCGGGTGCTCGTCGCACGGGCATACAGCGAATCAGGAAAGGCATGTCTCGAAAGATGTTGATCAAACCGTTCCGCTCGATCGAATCGGCGGCGACCGCAACGCATAACTGGCGGCGCCGGCAGATTCTGCGCGCGGGCGCCTCCACGCTGGTGCTCGGCCTCGTTGCGCCGCGTCTCGCGCGAGCCAGTTCCGTGCTCGGCGTGCGCGTCTGGCCGGCGCGGGATTACACGCGCGTGACGATCGAATCGGATCAGCCTTTGCAAAACACCCAGCAGCTGTTGCAAGGCCCGGACCGGCTGGTAGTCGATCTGAACGGCCTCGATCTCGATCAGGCGCTCAAGGATCTGGTGTCGAAGATCACGCCGAACGATCCGCAAATTCAGTCGGTGCGCGTCGGCCAATATCAGCCGCATGTCGTGCGGATGGTGTTCGACCTGAAGGGTTCGGTGAAGCCACAGGTGTTCACGCTGACGCCGGTCGGCGCGTACAAGTACCGGCTCGTGTTCGACCTGTACCCCGCCGTCGCGCCCGATCCGCTGATGGATCTGCTCGCGCAGACCGAGCGCAAGGAACAGAGCCTGAACGAGAACAGCGCACCGCCGGCCACGCTGAGCGGCCCCGGCACCACGCCGCCCACCGCCGACAACAGCGAAGCGTTCTTCGAGCGCTACGCGCAGAACGGCAGCAGCGGGTCCGCGTCCAACGTGCCGCGTCCGCCGGTGCACATCACGCCGGCACCGGCGCCCGTTCCGCCGATCCTGGGCAAGCCCTCGGCGCCGGCTACGCCAGCGGCGCCGCCCACCGCGATTGCCCGCAACAAAGGGGGCAGCAGTGGTAGCACCAGCGGCGGCATCAATGGCGGCGACAGCAACGGCGACGATACCTACGCGTTCACCGCGCCCAAATCCGGCAAGAGCAACACCGTGCGTCTCCTGACTGTCGCGATCGACCCTGGCCACGGCGGCGAAGACCCGGGCGCAATCGGCGGCTCGGGTACTTACGAGAAACACGTCGCACTCGACATCGCCAAGAAGCTGCGCGCGAAGATCGATGCGCAGCCGAACATGCGCGCGATGATGACGCGCGACGCCGACTTCTTCGTGCCGCTGAATGTGCGCGTGCAGAAAGCGCGGCGTGTCGGCGCGGACCTGTTCGTGTCGATCCACGCCGACGCATTCACCACGCCCGATGCGAAGGGCTCGTCGGTATTCGCGTTGTCCGACCACGGCGCGTCGAGCGCGGCCGCGCGCTGGATGGCGAACAAGGAGAACTCGTCGGACCAGATCGGCGGGATCAACATCAAATCGGCCGACGCGACCGTCAACCGCGCGCTGTTCGATATGTCGACCACCGCGCAGATTCGCGATTCGATGCGCTACGGCAACTTCGTGCTGAAGGAAATCGGCGGCATCAACAAGCTGCACAAGGGTTCGGTCGAACAGGCGGGGTTTGCGGTGCTGAAGGCGCCGGACATTCCGTCGATCCTTGTGGAGACCGCCTTCATCAGCAATCCGGACGAAGAGCGGCGCCTGAACGACGACGCCTATCGCGACAAGATGGCCGATGCGATCATGAACGGCATCAAGCGTTATTTCGCGGCAAATCCGCCGTTGGCGAAAAACCGCATGACTTGATGCCGCGGCGTGTCGCCGCGTGTCATCGCGCGGCGCTACGTCATTTCATCTCATTCACGTCATGTCATTCACGTCACGACTCGCGCGATAGAAAAACGGCCGCTCGATGCGGCCGTTTTTTCAACTCCGTCACGATGCACCGACGATCAGCGTGCCGGCGATAGCCGTTGCACGACCCAGCCGCCGAACACATTCACCGCCAGTCCCGCCATCACCAGCAGCGCGCCGACGACCTGTTCGGCGGACAACCGCTCGTCGAGCAACAGCGACGCCGACGCCAGCCCGACAATCGGCACCAGCAGCGAAAACGGCGCCACCTGGCTCGCCGGATAGCGCGACAGCAGCCTGCTCCACAGGCCGTAACCGAGCAGCGTCGCGATGAACGCGAGGTACACCACCGCGAAGATCGACATCGCGCCGATGCCGGACAACGCTGCGACGATCCGCTGCGGCCCCTCGAATGCATACGAGAGCGCTAAAAACGGCAACGGTGGAATCAGACTGCCCCACACCACCAGTCCGACCAGATCGACATTGCCGACCTTCTTGGTGACGATGTTGCCGAGCGCCCAGCAACACGCGGCGCACAGCGTGAGGACGAAGCCGGCGAGCGTCATCGCGTGGCCGCCTTGCAGGCCGATCACCGCGAGGCCGCCCGCCGCGATCAGCAGACCGACGACGTTCGATACGCGAAAGCGCTCGCGCAGAAACAGCGCCGCGAAAATCAGCGTGAAAAACGCCTGCGCCTGCAACACGAGCGAAGCAAGCCCGGCCGGCATGCCGACATACATCGCCGAGAACAGAAAGGCGAACTGGCCGAACGAGATGGTCGCGCCGTACACGAGCAGCCAGCGCCACGGCAGCCGCGGCCGTTTGACGAAAAACACCGCCGGCACCGCCGCGAGCGTGAAGCGCAACGCGCCGAGCAGCATCGGCGGCACGCCATGCAGGCCCACCTTGATCACGACGAAATTGACGCCCCACGCGACGACGACGACCAGCGCGAGCAGTAGGTCCCTGGGCGACATCCCAGTCTCCGTTTAATTGTTGAAGCTGGCAGTGTAGCGGAGCCGGAAGCGTCTAGCGCTCGCGCGCACTACGGATTCCCGGAACGCTTGATCGCTGGGTAACCTGATCGCCTGATCGCCTGATCGCTGGGTCGCCGGACCGATGGAGCGCCGGACCGCTGGACCGCTGGACCGCTGGATCGCCGCAAACCGCAGCATTTGGCGCACCGCAGTAGAATCGTCTACTGAGCCCCCAAGCCACCCTTCCCAGCCGAGCCAGTCCATGTCCTCTTCGATCAAAGCAGTCCTCAAGCCGCATCTGCGCGACGTCGGCAATCTCACCGTGCGGCGTGTATTGCCGGCCATGGCGGCGCGCCTGATCGGCCCGTTCATCTTCTTCGACCACATGGGCCCCGCCACGCTCGAACCCGGTGTGGGTCTCGACGTGCGGCCGCACCCGCACATCGGCCTCGCGACCGTGACGTATCTGTTCGAAGGCTCGATCATGCATCGCGACAGCCTCGGTTCGGAGCAGAAGATCCTCCCCGGCGACGTCAACTGGATGACCGCCGGCCGCGGCATCGTCCATTCCGAGCGCACGCCGCCTGAAGACCGCGCGAGCGGTCAGACGATGCACGGCATCCAGACGTGGGTCGCGCTGCCGCTCGCCGACGAAGACACCGAACCGTCCTTCGCTCATCACGCGGCGGATACGCTGCCGGTGGTCGAGCGCAATGGCGTCACGCTGCGCGTAATCGCCGGCACGGCGTTCGGCGAAACCTCGCCGGTCACGACATTTTCCGGCACGCTCTATGTCGCCGCGCAGTTCGCACCGGGCGGCGCCTTCGCGCTCGAACCGGAGCACGAGGAACGCGGCGTCTATCTGGCGGAAGGCGATCTGGAGATCGACGGCACGCCGCTCGAAGCGGGCCAGATGGCCGTGCTGGCGCTCGACGAAACCGTCACGCTCGCCAGCACCCACGGCGCGCGCGTGATGCTGCTCGGCGGCGAGAAACTGGACGGCGAGCGCTTTATCGAGTGGAATTTCGTCGCCAGTTCGCGGGAAAAAATCGAGGTCGCCAAGACCGCCTGGACGAATCAGGAAATGGGCAAGGTGCCGGGCGAAACCGAATGGATTCCGCTGCCGGTGCGCAAATGAGCGTCAATGAGCGCAAGGCGCATTGAATTCGCGGTGCTCGGCCCCAACTAAATCAATAATCCGTTTTATCGACGAGGACGCAATGGACACCACTCTGGCCACTTTCGAAAAAGACGTCATTACCGCGTCGACGCTGGCCCCTGTGCTGGTCGATTTCTGGGCGCCGTGGTGCGGCCCCTGCAAGACGCTCGGCCCGATGCTGGAAAAGCTCGAAGCCGAAGCCGCCGGCAAATGGAAGCTGGTGAAGGTGAACGTCGAAGAGAATCAGGAACTGGCGGCGCACTTTCAGGTGCGCAGCATTCCGCACGTCATGGCGTTTGCCGACGGCCGGCCGGTCGATCAGTTTGTCGGCGTGCTGCCGGAAGGTCAGCTGCGCGAGTTTCTCGACCGCCTCGTGCCGCAAGGCGCGGATGTGGCGCGCATGGAAGCGCAGGCCGCGCTCGCCGAAGGCCGCCGCGAAGACGCATACGAAGCGCTGCAAGCCGCGCTCGCCTACGATCCAGGCTTCGACGAAGCGCGCATGGACCTGATCGAACTGCTGCTGCAAGACAATCGGATCGACGAAGCCCGCAATGAAGTCGACTTGCTGTCGCCGACAACCACCCAAGGCATCGACCCGCGCTTCAACGCGATCAAGACCCGCCTCGACGCCGCGGATGCCGCAGCGGATCTGCCGCCCACCGACGCACTCGAAGCCCGCGTGGCCGCGGACCCGGCCGATCTCGAAGCACGCTTCGATCTGGCTAGCGCGCTGATCGCCCGCCGCAAATACGCGGGCGCACTCGAGCATCTGCTGGCGATCGTGCAGCGTGATCGCACGTTCCGCGACGACATCGGCCGCAAGACGATGCTCTCGGTGTTCGATCTCGCCGCGCACCAGCCGGAGCTGGTGTCGCAGTGGCGGCGCAAGCTGAGCGCGTCGCTGTTTTAATTTTGTGCCGTGTTCAGGCGCGGCCTGTTTGACCTATGCGCCGCGCCTGAACCTGCCGCCGCTTCATCGCCGCTTCATGGCCGCTTCATGGCCGCTTCATGGCCGCCGTTTTGACCGACGCTTCAACCTCAGCTTCAACCCGCCTTTAACAGAACGCATTTACCAGAGCGCATTTATCAGAACTATCCCGCTTGTTTCGCTAACGCCCGCAACACATGCGCGGCCGCCGCAAAACCGAAGCTCGCGGTCACACACACGCTCGAACCGAACCCCGCGCAATTCAGACCGACCGGCCCCGTATGTCCCGGCGACGTGCTCACGTGCTCGGCTTCCTCATCGATATCGCAGACGGCTACTTCCGGATAGATCAGAGGCTCGTCTGAATACACCGCGCTCACCTTGAACTTCGCTTTCGGACCTCGCGGAAAGCCGTGCTGTTTGCGCAATTGCCCACGTACTTTCGACAGCAACGGGTCCTGGATCGTCAGCGCGAGATCGTCGATGCGAATGCGCGTGGGGTCCAGTTGGCCGCCCGCGCCGCCCACCGTGATCAACGGCAGCTTCTTCTCGACACACCAGGCGATCAACGCGGTTTTCGTGCGCACGCTGTCGATCGCATCGATCACGTAATCGAAATCGCCGCCAAGCGTCGACGCAAAATTATCCGGCTCGACGAAGTCTTCCAACAGCCGCACATCGCAAAACGGATTGATCGCCGCGATGCGTTCAGCCATCGCCTCGACCTTCGGTTTTCCGTAGTTGCCGTCGAGCGCGTGGATCTGTCGGTTAGTGTTGCTCTCGGCGACGTTGTCGAGATCGATCAGCGTCAGCGTGCCGACCGCGCTGCGCGCGAGAGCCTCCGCGACCCACGAGCCGACTCCGCCGATTCCGATCACCGCGACGTGCGCACGCTCGAACGCAGCGAGCGCCGACGCGCCGTACAGCCGGGCGATACCGCCGAAGCGCCGCGCGCGATCGGCGGTTTCACTCCCGTCGAGGCTGGTAGTAAGATCAAATTGCGTGGTGGCGCTGGGCATGATGGAAGGCTCGTTGAAAAGCAGGCAAACAGACAGTGGCAACGCTCAGTGATGCCGCTGAGTAACAACACTCAGTGACGCCACTTAGGCGTTCGCAGCCGTATTTTGCCTGATCGCGCTCAAACGCATTGCGCGCGCCAACTGGCGGCGCCAAACCTTGACCGGCCCGCGCGCAAAAATTTCGCTCCTTAGCTATACTGGCCGGACTGTAGCGTTCGCATAAGAAAATGACCACACTCGCCGAACTTCGTAAAAATTATTCGCTTGGTTCGTTGGACATTGCCGATGTCGACCGCAACCCGTTCCGTCAATTCGAAGCGTGGTTCGCACAAGCTGTCGAAGCCAAACTGCCCGAGCCGAATACGATGACACTGGCCACGGTCGACTCGCGCGGCCGGCCGTCGGCGCGCATCCTCCTGATCAAGGGCGTCGACGAGCGCGGCTTTGTGTTCTTCACCAACTACGAAAGCCGCAAGGGCCGCGAACTCGCCGCCAATCCGTATGCGAGCCTGCTGTTCTACTGGATCGAGCTCGAACGCCAGGTGCGGATCGAGGGCCGCGTCGTCAAGACCAGCGCAGAAGAAAGCGACGCGTATTTCGCGTCGCGCCCGCTCGGTTCCCGTATCGGTGCGTGGGCATCGAATCAAAGTCGGGTAATTGAAAGCCGCTCGCAACTCGAAACACGCGAACGTGAAATCAGCCTGCAATACGGCGACCAACCGCCGCGCCCGCCGCATTGGGGCGGCTATCGTCTGGTACCCGAAGCAATCGAATTCTGGCAAGGCCGGCCGTCGCGTTTGCACGACCGCCTGCTCTACACGCGTTCAAGCGAAAGCAGCGACTGGCACATCGCACGCCTATCGCCTTGAATCGGAACATGACGTCTCCGTGCACGCCGCCAACCAGGCCGCGTGCGCGACAGGCGCGGAGCGCGCCACTTCGCGGCATAGGAGTCACGCCGCGGTGAGCGGCGGTCCACACAGGCTTTGCTTTAATTCAATGGACACGGAGAAATCACATGTTCTGGGAGAAGAAGCTGGCGCAGTGGGTGGAAGACGTAAAAACCAGGGCGAATCTGCCGGCGCGCCTTGTGTTGTGGGACGGCCAGCAACATGACTTCGGGCAGTTTGCCGCGCCCCAGGTCACGCTGCACGTGAAGAGCGCCACGGCGCTGCCCTACCTGCTCGAACCGAGCCTCGACAATCTCGGCGAGGCGTACGTGAAGGGCAAGATCGACATCGAAGGCAAGCTGTCGGACATCATCAACATCAGCTATCAGCTCGCACGCAACACGGTCACCAGCGCCAGCAAGCTGGCGCGCGTGCGGCGCTACTTCAATCACTCGAAGTCGTCGGATAAGAAGGCGATCCAGTATCACTACGACGTCTCGAACGAGTTCTACAAGCTGTGGCTCGACGAGAACATGGTGTACTCGTGCGCGTACTTCGAGAACGGCGACGAAGATCTCGCCACCGCGCAGATCAAGAAGATCGACCACATCCTCACCAAAATCCAGTTGCAGCCCGGGCAGCGCCTGCTCGATATCGGCTGCGGCTGGGGCGCGCTCGTGCTGCGCGCGGCGCAGAAGTTCGGTGCGAAGTGCGTGGGCGTGACGCTGTCGCAGAACCAGTTCGATCTCGCCACCGCGCGCGTGAAAGCCGCGGGTCTCGAAGACCAGATTGAGATTCGTCTGCAGGATTACCGCGACGTCGAAGGGCAGTTCGATCGCATCACGAGTGTCGGCATGTTCGAACACGTGGGCCGTAAGAATCTGCCGGCTTACTTCGAAAAGATCCGCGATCTGCTGGTGGACGACGGCATCGCGATGAATCACGGCATCACGTCGAGCGATGCGGAGAGCGGCGAGACCGCGCTCGGCGGCGGCGAGTTCATCGACCGCTACGTGTTCCCGGACGGCGAACTGCCGCACATCAGCCTCGCGCTCGAATCGATGCAGCGTGGCGGGCTCGAGGCGGTTGACGTCGAAAGTTTGCGCCGTCACTATGCGCACACGCTGGACATCTGGGCGGAAAACTTCGAGACGCACGCGGAAGAAGCCCGCAAGCTGGTCGACGACGAAAAATTCCGCATCTGGCGCGTGTATCTCGCAGGCTGCGCGTACGCGTTCGAAAACGACGACGTCTCGGTCTACCAGGTGGTGTGCCGCAAAGCCGGCCGCAGCGCGAAAACCTTGCCGTGGTCGCGCCGTGACATGTACGACAAACCGCTGTGATACGGTTGCCCCGCGGCGACGTGCCGAATCCGGGTACATCCGGATACATGAGCGGCAGCCACGGCGCCAACTTTAAACAGCAGGTCGAACATCGATGGATCAGAGCGGGACGAGCGAAGTTGAACAATCCTTGAATGTCGAGCTAGGCGAGAATGCCGAAGCCGTGCAGTTCGATCTGTTTGGGATGCCGGTGGAGCACATGCCGGCATCGGCGGCGCCTGCTGCCGGGGGCACGCCGCAGCGCCCGTCCGCCGCAGCCGCGACCGCTGCCGCAACGTCAGCAAGCGCAACGCCTTCCGATACAGCGCAGCCTGAGCGGCGGCGTCAGCCGCGTGCAAAAGCAAGCGGCGCCGTCACGCTTTGGCAGGAAGAGGACGCGCCGGACATCGCCGCTGAGCCCGACTCCGCCGCCTCGCCGGCCGCTGCCGACGCCCCCAGGAAACGCCGCGCCCGCGACGTCGTGGCCGCCCCGCCTTCGGCAGAGCTTCTCGCCCTTGCTGCCGAACTGCCGCCGCAGGTCCATCTCGGCACCTCGACATGGTCGTTTCCGGGCTGGAACGGCATCGTCTACGGCGATGAATACAGCAACAGCAAGCTCTCACGCGACGGTCTCAGCGCCTACGGCGCGCATCCGCTTCTGAAGACCGTCAGCATCGACCGGTCGTTTTACCAGGCGCTCACGGTCACCGAGTACTTGCGCTACGCGCAGCAGGTGCCGGACCACTTCCGCTTCATCGTCAAAGCGCCGATGACGATCACCGACGCCACCGTTCGTGCCGAACGCGGCGAGCCGGTTTCGCTGAACCCATGCTTTCTGAATGCGCACATGGCGATCGACGAGTTCGTGACGCCTTGCATCGCAGGCCTCGGCGCGAAGGCCGGCGCGCTGGTGTTCCAGCTCTCGCCGTTGCCGGATCAGATGGTCGCGCAGCCGGCCGTGTTCATCGAACGCCTGGCCGAGTTCCTGACGGCGTTGCCGACGCTGCCGGCAGGCACCTGCTACGCGATCGAAATCCGCGACGCGAGTTTGCTGACGCCGCGCTTCATCCGCACGCTGAAAGCGGCGGGCGTGCGGTATTGCGTGGGGATTCATGCGCGCATGCCGGACCCGCTGCGCCAGGCGGCTGCGCTCGCGCTGCTCGACGGCGAGCCGGCCGGGCCGCTGATCGTGCGCTGGAGTCTGCACAGCGGCTCCAAATACGAGCAGGCGAAGGCCAGGTACGAGCCGTTCAACCGGCTCGTCGACCAGGACCCGTCCACCCGCGCCGCGCTCGCCGAACTGGCCGCGCGCTACGCGCTGGCCGGCCAGCCGGTGGTGATCGCGGTCAACAACAAGGCGGAAGGTTCGGCGCCGTTAAGCTGCGTGGAGCTGGCGCGCGCGATCGTCGAAGCGTACGCGCGCCTCGCTCATGAGCATGAGCCGCATCCGCAGCCGGACCCGCAGCCGGACCCGCAGCCGGACGAGAATGAGTCCTGCGAAGGCGAAGACGACCGCGAAGGCGAAGGCCAGCTCAGCAAGCAAGGCTGAACAGCACTGCGCCGGCAAGCGCCTGACGGCCAGGCCAACAAGCGGCTCACCGAGCCACCGCCCAGGCCATCCCTTGCCTTTAACGGCCAGGCACGCCGCTCAGCTCGCCCTGATCCGATGCGCGAACTTCTGACGAAACTTCGCGACCTTCGGCGCCACCACGAACGAGCAGTACCCCTGATTCGGATGCTGCGCGAAGTAGTTCTGGTGATAGGCCTCGGCCGGCCAGTAGTTGCCGTCGAGCGGCAGCACCTGAGTGACGATCTGGCCGTCGTAGATCCCTTCGGCGCCGATCTCGCGAATCGCCTCCAGCGCCGTTTCGCGCTGCGCGTCGGAGTTCGTGAAAATCACTGAGCGGTATTGTGTGCCGACGTCGTTGCCCTGCCGGTTCAACTGGGTCGGATCGTGGATCGCGAAGAAAATGTCGAGAATCTCGCGATAACTGATTTTCGCCGGATCGAAATCGACGTTGACGACTTCCGCGTGACCGGTCTCGCCGTCGCAGACCTGCTCGTAGGTCGGATGCCGCGTCTGGCCACCCGCATAGCCCGATTCCACCGAGTTCACGCCCTCGACGCCCAGATACACCGCTTCGAGACACCAGAAACACCCGCCACCGAGGGTGGCGACTTCGCCTGTCTGACTCATGCTGCTCGCTCCTTGATTCTCATAGTCCGCCGATGCCGGTTGGTCGCCCGCCGCTCGCTCGATATCTGCTTGCCCGCCACACTCGTACCGCGATCGAGAATTTCCAGCTTAGCGGTTTTTCCACTCAACGGCAGGGGTCGCGGCCAGTCCGCTGCGATTGCAGTTAAAATTGGGACAAATCGACGATTTTCACTATGACTTTCGAATCATTTGTTTCCGGCCACGCGCACGATGAGTTCACCCGGGAGTTCTCCCGGCTTGCGCCGAAGGCTGCCGTCCAATGAAGCGCGCCAGCCCGCCTAACTTCGACCAGGCCGCCTTCAAACAGGCGCTCAGCCAATTCGCCACAGGCGTCACCGTGATCACCACGCGCGCGGCGTCCGGCCAGCTGATCGGCATCACCGCCAGCTCGTTCAATTCGGTCTCGCTCAATCCGCCGCTCGTGTTGTGGAGCCTCGCGACGCGCTCGGCGTCGATGCCGGTGTTCCGGGCGAACAGTCATTATGTCGTCAACGTGCTGGCCGCTTCGCAGCTCGATCTGTGCAAGCGCTTCGCCACCGTGAAGGGCGACCGCTTCGAAGGCGTGTCGCATGCCGAAGGCGACACCGGCATGCCGGTGCTCGACGGTGCGCTCGCGTGGTTCGAATGTCATAACCGCAGCCGCTACGAAGAAGGCGACCACGTGATTTTCGTCGGCGAGGTGGAACGCTGCGGCGTGCACGAGAACGCCGCGGAAATCGCGCCGCTGATCTTCCAGAACGGCCAGTTCCACGGACTCAAATCGATTTGAACGCCACGCCGCCGCGTAGTGCAAGCAAAGCCGGCGGCAGCCTGACTCAGTTGTGCGGCGCGCTATGGCCGCTGGTTTTCGTCACTAGCGACACGGGCACGCCCGAATCTTCCTTCAGTGTCTGCAGCACGATATTCGAGCGAATATCCATCACGCCCGGCGCCGTATACAGGCGTTGCAGCACGAAATCCGAATAGTGTTTGAGATTGTGCGCGAGCACCCGCAGCAGGTAATGGGTCTCGCCGGTCACGACAAACGCGCCGACCACTTCCGGCCAATCCCGCAGCGCTTCCGCAAAGCGCTCGTGCCAGTTCTGCTGGTCGTTGCGCATCGACACCTGCACGAACGCCTCCAGTTCGAAACCCAGCACCTCGCGGTTCAGACACGCGCGGTAATGCTCGATGACGCCCTGCTCTTCCAGCAGACGCAGGCGCCGTAGACACGCCGACGGCGAGAGCGAGATGCGCTCCGCCAGGTCGAGATTGCTGATCCGTCCTTCTTGCTGAAGCACCGTCAAGATACGGCAATCGGTGGCGTCGAGCGAGATCGCGTTCATATTCGGTCTCCCTTTCCCATTTGTCTCAAATTATGTTCCAAGACAAGGCGAGGAAGGAGATTTTTTCGCAATCACATTTCGCGACAAGCCGCCTATCATTCCCCAATAGACACCTCTAGCCACTGGAGACATGGACACACTCTGGGACATCACCCCCGCCGTCGATACCGCGACGCCGGTCTGGCCGGGCGACACGCCGGTCGGCATCGAACGCGTGTGGCGCATGGAGGCGGGCTCGCCCGTCAACGTCGCGCGGCTGACGCTGTCGCCGCACACCGGCGCCCACACCGACGCGCCGCTGCACTACGACGCCGAAGGCGCCGCGATCGGCCAGGTGCCGCTCGATGCTTACCTTGGCCGCTGCCGCGTGATTCATTGCATCGGCGCTTCGCCTGTTGTGACGCCACAACACCTGGCCGGCTCGCTCGATGCTCTGCCGCCGCGCGTCTTACTGCGCACTTACAACAATGCACCGACCACCGCCTGGGACAGCGCGTTCTGCGCGGTCGCGCCGGAAACCATCGACTTGCTGGCTGCCCGCGGCGTGAAGCTGATCGGCATCGACACGCCGTCGCTCGATCCGCAGGAATCGAAGACGATGGACGCGCACCAGCGGATTCGCGCGCATCGGCTGGCGATCCTCGAAGGCATTGTGCTGGACGCCGTTGCGCCCGGCGACTACGAACTGATCGCGCTGCCTCTCAAGCTGACCACGCTCGATGCGAGCCCTGTGCGCGCCGTGTTGCGCGCCTTGCCCGAGTCGCTGTCCACAGCGTTGCCCGACTCTCTCTGATCACGCCGCTCTCTCTGACTGGACCACCATGAACCACCGTGACGAAGCACTGGCGCTCGACCGCGCCGACCCGCTTGCCGCCCTGCGCGACCAGTTCGCGCTGTCGCCGGCGACCATCTATCTGGACGGCAACTCGCTCGGCGTGCCGCCGGCCGCCGCCGCTCAGCGCGCGCAGACCGTGATCGGCGCCGAATGGGGCGAAGGCCTGATCCGCAGCTGGAATACCGCCGGCTGGTTCGCGCTGCCGCGGCGCCTCGGCAACAAGCTCGCGCCGCTGATCGGCGCGGCCGACAACGAAGTGGTCGTCACCGATACGATTTCGATCAACCTCTTCAAGCTGCTCTCGGCGGCCGTGCGCGTGGCCAACGCGCGCGATCCGAAGCGCCGCGTGATCGTCTCCGAGCGTTCGAATTTCCCGACCGACCTGTACATCGCGCAAGGGCTGATCGAGCAGCTCGACCGCGGCTACGAATTGCGCCTCGTCGACGACCCATCCGAGTTGCCCGCCGCGATCGGCGACGACACAGCCATCGCGATGATCACGCACGTGAACTACCGCACCGGCTACATGCACGACATGGCCGCGCTGACGAAACTGATTCACGACAAGGGCGCGCTCGCGCTGTGGGACCTCGCGCATTCGGCGGGTGCGGTGCCGGTCGATCTGAACGGCGTCGGCGCCGACTACGCGGTGGGCTGCACGTATAAGTATCTGAACGGCGGCCCGGGTTCGCCGGCCTTCGTGTGGGTGCCGCAGCGTCATCAGAACGAGTTTGCGCAGCCGCTGTCCGGCTGGTGGGGACATCGCGCGCCGTTCCGGATGGACCCGGCGTATCAGCCCGACGACGGCATCGGCCGCTTCCTGTGCGGCACGCAGCCGATGGTATCGATGGCGCTGGTCGAATGCGGACTCGACGTGTTCCTGCAAACCGACATGCAGGCGGTCCGCAAGAAGTCGCTGGCGCTGACCGATCGGTTCATCGAACTGGTCGAAGCGCGTTGCGGCGAATTTCCGCTCACGCTCGTGACGCCGCGCGAGCATGCGCAACGCGGCTCGCATGCGAGCTTCGAGCATCCGCATGGTTACGAGGTGATGCAGGCGTTGATCGCGCGTGGCGTGATCGGCGACTATCGCGAACCGCACGTGTTGCGCTTCGGATTTACGCCGCTGTATACGCGCTTTGTCGATGTGTGGGATGCGGTGGAAACGCTGCGCGACGTGCTGACGCAAGAGACCTGGCGGGCACCTGAATTTGCCGCGCGCGGCGCTGTGACCTGAGGAGCACGCGATGACCGATCATATGCAAACACCTGGTCTGCCGGAAGAGAAACCGGCGCAGGGTTGCCCGTTTGGGCATGGCAGCGGTACGGCGGGTGCGGGTGCGGGTGCGCGTGCGCGTGCTGGTGCTGGTGCTGGTGCTGCTTCCGGCGAAGGCTGGCACGACGCGCAGCTCGATTTTTCGGAGTCGATGAGTTACGGCGATTATCTGTCGCTGGGGACGGTGCTGAATGCGCAGCATCCGTTGTCGCCGGATCACAACGAGATGTTGTTCATCATTCAGCATCAGACGAGCGAACTGTGGATGAAGCTCGCGCTGTATGAATTGCGCGCGGCGCTGAAGGCGGTGCATCGCGACGAGTTGCCGCCGGCGTTCAAGATGCTGGCGCGGGTCTCGCGGATCATGGAGCAGCTCGTGCAGGCATGGAGCGTTCTCGCGACGATGACGCCGTCCGAGTACACGGCGATGCGGCCTTACCTCGGTAGTTCCTCCGGGTTTCAGTCTTATCAGTATCGGCAGATCGAGTTTTTGCTGGGGAATAAGAATGACCAGATGCTCAAGCCGCATGCGCATCGGGCTGAGGTTTTTGCCGAGGTGAAGGCATCGCTGGAGGCACCTTCCTTCTATGACGAAGTCGTCCGGTTGTTGGCTCGTCGCGGGTTTGCCATTTCACCTTCCAGGTTGGAGAGGGATTGGACTCAGCCTACTACTCATGACGCTTCCGTCGAGGCCGCCTGGCTCGAGGTTTATCGGAATCCTTCCCAGCATTGGGAGCTGTATGAGATGGCTGAGGAACTCGTCGATCTCGAAGATGCTTTTCGCCAATGGCGGTTCCGGCATGTGACTACCGTTGAGAGGATTATTGGGTTTAAACAGGGCACTGGCGGGACGAGTGGGGCGCCTTATCTGCGCAAGATGCTGGATGTCGTGTTGTTTCCTGAGCTTTGGCATGTGAGGACGATGTTGTAGGTTTTTGCTTTTTGGTTTTTGCCTACGCGGCGCCTTGGTTGTACGCCTGCGGCGGCCAACGCCGTAGGCATACAGCTAGAAAAACCCACCGCCGCAGGCAAACCAGCAAATGCCGCCACCAAAGGCAAAAAATCTCACCTGGCGGTATACCCGCCATCGATTGGCAAACAAACCCCGCTAATCATGGAAGCCGCCTCACTGAGCAAAAACGCAACCGGCATTGTCACTTCAAAAGGCTCGGCAAACCGCCGCAAAGGAACAGCCATCAAAGCGGGCTCTCTCCTGGCAGGATCGCTCCATGCCTGCACCGCCATAGGCGTCAACGTCACAGTCGGGTTGACGCTATTGATCCGAATGCCGAAGGGCCCTAACTCGACACACAAGGAGCGAGTAACAGCGTCAAGCGCCGCCTTGGAAGCCGAATAACTCAAATGATCATCCAGCGCCACAAGCGCGGCTTGACTGGAAACATTCACAATGCTGCCAGCGCGCCTGGCCGCGATCATCCCGCGCGCGACGTGCCGCGCAACCAGCACCGCGCCACGCGCATTCACCGCCATCACACGATCAAAACTAGCCCCGGTGGTATCCACCGCGCGCTCGAGCAAAGCAATCCCCGCACAATTCACCAGCCCATCAAACGCATTGAGCGATCCCAGCGCTTCGTCAATAGCGGCTTCATCGCTCACGTCGAGCACCAGCGGCTCGCAGCCCGTCTCCTCAGCCAATCGCGCGAGCTCGTTCACGTTCCGCGCCGCCGCAATCACACTCGCGCCACTGGCGCACAAGACCTCGACGGTCGCTCGTCCAATCCCGCTCGATGCGCCCGTAACAAGAATCGAGCGGCCGGAAAAATCGAAAGTAGCGTTCATGATGTCTGCAACCGATGCATCACCGGCTTCAACGCCGGATACAAATCCGTATAAACGCCGAATCGCCGTTCATACAAAACCATTTGCGCGGCGTCAGGCTCAGCGCGCTCGATCAACGTCACCCACCCGCCTTGCGCCTCCTCGCGCGAAATCAACCCGACGCCCACCGCAGCCAGCAACGCCGCCCCCATCGCCGCCTCCACTTCCTGTTCGATCGTGTAGACCGGATAGCCGGTGATGTCGGCAATGATTTGCATCCACAGATCCGAATGCGCAGCGCCGCCGACCACGATCAATTTGTCGTCCAGCGACTGCGCGCCTTTGCGCCCCGCTTCGATGTTGTGCTTCAACGCAAACGACACACCCTCGAGCACCGCCCGATACAGATGCGCTCGCGTGTGAAACAAACTCAAGCCGACAAACGCGCCGCTTGCCCTGGCATCCCATACGGGGCTGCGCTCGCCCATCAGATACGGCAAAAACATTACGCCGTCGGCACCCGCCGGAATCCCGCAAGCCGCTACTTCGAGCAAACGATGCGGATCGCCGTGCGGCGTCACGCGCGCGGCTTCAGTCTCCGCATGACAGAACTGCTCGCGATACCACGTCACCGACGCACCGGCCGTAATCGCGCCGCCGAAAATATAGATGTCGCGCTGGCCGTTGAACACATGCGGCATGCTGATCAAACCATGCCGCGCATCGACGCTCTGATTGATATAGCCCCAGCACATACTGGTGCCGATCATCGCGACGTGCTGCCCCGCGCGCGTCACACCCGCGGCGAACGTCGCCACCGCCGCATCGACGCCGCCCGCGACGATCGCCGTCCCCGCTTCGAGTCCCAGCTGTTCGGTCCACTGCGACAGCAATCCGCCCACCACGTCCGACGCTTCCACCAGCCGCTCCGGCATCATCGTCGCAGGAATGCCGAGCATGTCGAGCGCTTCGTCGGACCAGTCACGCTTCGCGATGTCGTAGATGCCGCCGATGTTGCCCGCCGAACTATGATCGACGGCCACTTCGCCGGTCAGCCTGTAGATCACGTACGCATTGGGCGGCAGGAAATAGCGCGTATGCGCCCACACGTCCGGCTCCTGATCGCGCAGCCACAGCATCTTCGTGTAGCCGTAATAGCTGTCCACGCCGTTGCCGGTAATCGTATGGAGCCGTTCGAGATCGACGTTGTTGCGCACCCATTCGACCTGGTCGGTCGCACGCCGGTCCATCCAGATCAGACACGGATAAAGCGGCCGCATGTCGCTATCGACCGGAATGCCCGAACCGCCGTACAGACTGCTCACGCATACCGCCTTGATCGACTTCGCCGCGACGCCCGCCTCCTGCGCCTTTCGCACGCACGCGGCGACGCACTCCACCACCGCCTTCAACCACACCGCCGGCCACTGCTCGGCCCATAGCGGCTTGGGCGTATCCGGCTGATAGCTCGACGCATGCTGCGCGACAATCGCGCCGTGCTGATCGACCAGCAGCGCCTTGGTGCTCTGCGTGCCGATATCGACGCCGATGACGTAGTCCATAAAGTCTCCGTTAAGTGCCGCTTATTCCGAGCGTTCAGGCACGCGGCTTCATCAATACCTTGATCGAGTCGAGCGAGTTGGCGACCTTGATCGCCTCGTCCCATTCTTCCAGCGAAAAGCCGTGCGTGACAATCCCTTTCGACGTGACGAGTCCGCGCGCCAGCAGATCGATGGCGATCGGATAGCAGTATGGGCCGAGATGCGCGCCGCGCACGTCGAGTTCCTTGCGATCGCCGATCACCGACCAATCCAGTGTGGTCTCTGCGCCGAACACGGAAAACTCGACGAAACGCCCGAGCTTGCGAATCATGTCCATGCCCTGGTTGACGCCGATCGGCGCACCGGTCGTTTCGATGTAGACGTCGCAACCGTAGCCGTCAGTCAGCGATCGGACGATGGCCAGCGCGTCGTCCCGCTTCGGATCGATCGTCACGTCGGCGCCGTATTCGCGCGCGAGCGCAAGACGCTCTTCAACCAGGTCGATCACCACCAGTTTCTTCGGCGTCTTCAGATGCGCGACTTGCGTCATCATCAGACCGAGCGGTCCGGCGCCCGCGATCACCACTACGTCGTCGAGTTGCAAGTCGCCGCGATTCACCGTGTGAATGGCGCACGCCAGCGGCTCGATGATCGCGGCGTCTTCGAGCGAAATGCCGTCGGGGATCTTGTGGACGATCGCGGTGGGCGGAATGCGCATGTATTCGGCCATGCCGCCGTCCGCCACTTCGCGCTGGAAGCCGAAGATGTTGTGCACCTCGCACATCCAGTACTGACCGGATTTGCAATAGCGGCACTTGCCGCATGGCACGATCTGTTCGGCGATCACGCGGTCGCCGGTTTGTACGCCGAAGTGTTCGGCCGCGCCCTCGCCGATTTCCTCGACGAAACCGAAGAACTCGTGGCCGGGAATCACCGGCGCTTTGACCCACGGACTTGGGCCGCCCCAGAACATCTTCGCGCCCGAATGGCATTTGCAATCGCTTGCGCAAATTCCACACGCGGCGATGCGGATCACGAGTTCATGGGTTCGCGCACGGGGCCGGGTTACCTGCTCGACGCGATAGTCTTTCGGCGCGTGACAGACGATGGCTGTCATGTTCTGCTTGTCGGTTTGCGAGTCGTAGTGGTTCGTCATTGCATGGTCCTGCTTAAGAAGGGAAGTCAGTGGAGAGTTACTTTCTGCGGTCGCGGCTGATGTAAATCGCGAGCAAGATGATTCCGCCCTTGATCACGTTCTGCACATAAGGATTCACGCCGACCATGTTCAGCCCGTTGTTCAGCACGCCGAGCAACAGCGCGCCGATCAAGGTGCCGATGATCGAGCCGCGCCCGCCGGAGATCGACGTGCCGCCCATCACCACCGCGGCGATGGCGTCGAGTTCGAAGCCGACGCCCGCGTTCGGCTGGCCGCTCATCAGGCGCGCGGTCAGCACGATCGCGGCGAAGGCGGACGTCAATCCGGCGAGCGTGTAGACCATCAGCTTCACGCGCGCCACCCGCACACCGGACAGACGCGTGGCCTGCTCATTGCCGCCGATCGCGTACACGTAACGGCCGAACGGCATGCGTTCGAGCAACACCCACGCAATCGCATAGATCACCACCATGATCACCACCGGCGCCTGGATGCCGAAAATCTTGCCGCTGCCGAAGAAGCTGACCCAATCCGGCAAACCGTCGATCGGATAGCCGCCCGTGTAGATCAGCGCGAGACCGCGCGCGATCCCCATCGTCGCGAGTGTGACGATGATCGGCGGCATGCCGGCGTAGGCGACGAAGAAACCGTTCGCCGCGCCGAAGCCCAAACCCACCGCGACACCTGCCGCCAGCGCAGCCGCGGCATTCATCCCGGCGACCATCAAGCCGGCCGCGAGCGTGCCCGCGAGAGCCATCACCGATCCGACCGACAGATCGATGCCGCCGGTCAGAATCACGCACGTCATGCCGACGGCGATGATCGCGTTGATCGACACCTGGCGCAGCACGTTCTCCAGATTCGCGCCGGACAAAAAGCTGTCGCTCGCGAACACCATGACGAGACAGACCACCAGCAAACCGATGAACGGGTAGAACAGCGTCGAGCGTTTCAACGCGGCCCACATGACGCGCATCGGCGCCCCCGGCGTGTCCCCCAATCCCCCAATCCCCAAAGCGGACTTCCTTCGGGGCGGGGGACTTCCCTCGGGGCGGGGGACTTCCTTCGGAGCGTCGCCGCTGACGGTCGGCGTTTTCGGCGAAGAAAAAGGATTAGGCGTGTTCATGTGTCGCTCCACGGGTGCCGGCTGTTGCATAGGTCATCACGGCGTTCGAGTCGATCTCGCCGCCTTCGAGCAGCGCTTCGATGCGGCCTTGCCGGAACACGGCGACGCGGTCGCACATGCCGACGATCTCCGGCAGTTCGGACGAGATCATGATGATCGAGTAGCCGCGCGCGGTGAGTTCGCGCATCAGCAGATAGATTTCGGCTTTGGCGCCGACGTCGATGCCGCGCGTCGGTTCGTCGAAGATCAGGATGTGGGTGTGGTGATTCAGCCAGCGCGCGATCACCACCTTCTGCTGATTGCCGCCTGACAGCGTTGCGACCTCGGTATGCATCGTCGGCGCCTTCACGCCGACGCGCTTCATGATGTCCGCGGTCGCGCGTGCTTCGCTGCGCTGGTCGATGAAGAAACGCAGCGAACGATATTTGCCGAGGTTGTTGATCGAGATGTTCTGCCTGATCGAGAAACCGGTGATCAGGCCTTCGGTCTTGCGGCTTTCGGGCAGGATGCCGACGCCGGCCCGCAACGCGTCGGCGGGATCGGCCAGCTTCGCGGCCGTGCCGTTGATGCGGATCTCCTTCACGTAAGCCGGGTCCGCGCCGATCACGGCCAGCGCGGTCTCCGTGCGGCCCGAACCGACCAGTCCGGCGAAGCCGAGAATCTCGCCTTCACGCAGCGTAAAGCTCAGCACCGGGCTGTCTTTACGCAATTGCAGCTTGCCGACTTCGAGCACGATGTTCGCGTCGGCGCGCAACGGCGGCTTCGGCGGAAAGCTGCTTTCGATGCGGCGCCCCACCATCATCTCGACCAGGCGGCTCACATCGGATTGCGCGACCTCGGTCATGCCGACGTATTGGCCATCGCGCAACACCGTAATGCGGTCGCACACTTCGAAAATTTCTTCGAGGTGATGCGAGATGAAAATCATCGCGACGCCCTGCTTCTTCAGGTCGCGCATGATCGCGAACAGATGCTCCGCTTCCGCGGGGGTGAGCGTTGCGGTCGGTTCGTCGAGAATCAGAATGCGCGCTTGCAGCGACAACGCCTTGCCGATTTCGACGAACTGCTGCTGCGCGACCGACAACTCGCGAATCGGCACCGCCAGATCGATCGCCACGCCGAGCCGCTCGAAAATCTCCGCCGCTGCGCGCCGCATCTTGCCGCGTTCGAGCAGACCCAGGCCGTTCTTCAACTCGCGGCCGAGAAACATGTTCTCCACGGCGTTCAGATACGGAATCAGGCTGAACTCCTGAAACACGATGCCGACGCCCGCGGCGACCGCATCGTGATAGTTCGTGAAGTGGCGGGCTTCGCCTTCGATCGTGATCGTGCCTTCATCCGGCTGATAGATGCCGCACAGGATTTTCATCAGCGTCGACTTGCCCGCGCCGTTTTCGCCGAGCAATGCGTGAATCTCGCCGCGCGCGATCTCGAGATGAATGCCTTGCAGCGCCTTCACGCCGGGAAAGCTTTTGGTGATGTTGTCGAGCTTGAGTATCGTGTCCATTGGGTCCTCCTCTGCCGCGAGCTGCCGTGCTTTGACGAAAGAGCACGGCAACCCGCATTCGGCTTACCAGCTGAAGCCCTTGGCGTTGCTCTTGTCGACCATCTTCACGTCGACCGGAATCGCTTTCGGCACATTGGCGCCCCACTTCTTCGCCAACGCGACGCCGAGCGCGATGCGCACCTGGTCAGCCGGGAACTGCGCGGAGGTTTCGATGAACTTCGAATTCGGTTTCTGGATCGCGGCAATCGCTTCCGGCGCGCCGTCGACACTGGTGAGCTTGATATCCTTGCCCGACGATTCGATTGCCGAGAGCGCGCCCATCGAGCCGCCGTCGTTCACGCTGAACACGCCCTTCAGATTCGGATGCGCCTGAATCATGTTCTCGGTGACCGACAGCGCCGTCGCACGTTCCTGCTTGCCGTTCTGCGTATCGACGAGCTTCACGCCCGGCGCTTTCGCGAGCGCCGCCTTGCAGCCGCGCACGCGTTCGAGAATCGGCACGACCGGAATGCCGTCGAGAATCGCCACTTCGCCGCTGCCGCCAAGCGACTTTGCGAGGTACTCGCAAGCCATCTGCCCCGCGTCGAAATTCTTCGAGCCGACAAACGAATCGACCGGACCGTTCGCGTTCGCGTCGACGGCGACCACCACCACGCCCGCCTTCTTCGCCGAGCTCACCGCCGACTGAATGCCGGTCGAGTCGGTCGGATTCACGAGCAGAATGTCGATCTTCTTTTGCAACATGTCTTCGACGTCGCTGACCTGTTTGCTGACGTCGTGATGCGCGTCGGTGACAACCACCGTGGCGCCCATCGTCCCCGCCGCTTCGTTCAACGCCTTTTGCATCGTCACGAAATACGGGTTATTGAGCTCCTGGAACGTCATGCCGATTTTCAGCGGCGTGGCTTGCGCAGCCGGCGCGGCGATGAACGACAGGCCGAGTGCGAGCGTCGCGAAGGTCTTCAACGATGCCTGCTTCGAGGTGAATTGCGTCATGGTTGTCTCCGTTATTTAAAAGTGAGCACGTCCCTCGCGCTGTCCTGGACAGCGCGATGCGTGTTGAAACGCGGGTGAAGTGAAACGCTTGGGCTTAACGCTTAAGCAGGGCTGCGTAGAGCTAGGTTGGTGGATAAGCGGCGGCGACGGCGCGCGGCAACCCAGGCGCCAGCACGATCGCGGGGGCGTTGTCGATGCCCGCGCCGCGTGCCGCCGCTTCTTCGGAGGCGGCGCGGCTCGCGTCGTTCAGTTGCTGATAGCGGCGAAACTTCGAAGGCGCCATGCCCTTCACCGCGAGGAACTGCCGGTTGAAATTCGACAGGTTGTTAAAGCCCGCCTTGAAGCAGATATCGGTGACGCTCAACGCGTCGTCGGTCAGCAACTGGCAAGCGAGGTTGATGCGCATCCGGTTCACGTACTGCACGAACGGCAGCCCGGTGTGACGGCGAAAGTAGCGCGAAAACGCACTGACGCTTTGCCCGGCGAGTTGCGCCAGATCCGACTCGCGCAACTCGCCCGAGAGGTTCTTGCCGATATACGACAGCACGTGATTGATGCGAGTCGACGCAAAGCGGGCCGGATCGGCCTGGTACGCGGGGCTCGCGAGCGTCTCGCGGTCTTCCGCGTTCATCAGTATTTCCAGCATCGACATGAACAGCACGAGGCGGCGCAGCCCGCGCGCCGCCAGCAATTCGAGGAACAACGGCTGGATCGCCGCGCTCGTTTGCGCGCCGAACGACACGCCGCGGCGCGAGTCGGCGAGCAGCGCTTCGACCTGACGCCACTCCGGAAAACTCTCGAGACAGTTCGACACGAACGCCTGACCGAATTGCACCACCAGATTGCGCTGCGCGATGGTTTCGCCTTCCGGCACGTCGCTGACCCAGTTATGCGGCAGGTTCGGGCCCATCAGCACCAGATTGCCGGGTGCGAAGCTGCTGATATGGTCGCCGACGAACATCTTGCCGGTCGTCGCCACGATCAGATGGATTTCGTACTCGGGATGAAAATGCCAGCGCACCGTGCGATACGGATAGCCGTGCGACCACACTTTGAACGATTCGTCGCGGCGTACGGCAACGAGTTCGAGATCGGGTTGCATCGCGTCCTCCTTCCTCCATGAAGCGGCTCGCTGAGGGCGCCGCTGATCTTCGTCCTGTCTAGCGAAAAGTAGGCTTCCAGCGCGTAATCCACCACTAGAAATGAAACCGCCGACCGATACTTTTTTGCATTCGGGTTAGTCCTGACGAGCTCGAAGTCAAATTTGATGCAACGCAATAGCCTCGCTCAGACGCTGCCCACAAAGCGCCGCCAGGCCGCAAGCCCTGCCGGGAACCCCGCCACGCCGCGCTGCGCCACGAAAAAGCCGTGCGCGTCGCCTTGACTTTCGTTTCGCCCGGTACGATCATTCGCTCACATACAGAGCAAATGCTCCACCCTAGAAAAAACGCACGCTCCGAGCCGGGCGATGAAAGACATTCAGGAGACGCATATGAACAGCGGACAAGGCAGCGGCGCGGCCGCACACGTGATCCTGCACATCGGCGCGGGATCGTTCCATCGCGCGCATCAGGCGTGGTATCTCCATCGACTGAACGAAATGCGGCCGCCCGGCGAGCCGCACTGGTCGCTGACGGTCGGCAATATTCGCAGCGACATGAATGCCGTGCTCGACGCGCTCGCCGCGCAAAAAGGCGTCTATACGCTCGAGACCGTCACGCCGCAGGGCGAACGCGCATACGAGACGATTCGTTCGATCGAGCGCGTGGTGCCGTGGTCCGCGAGTCTCGACGCGCTGATCGAAGCGGGCGCCGATCCGGCTTGCAAGATCATCGCGTTCACCGTCACCGAGGGCGGCTATTACCTTAACGAACACGACGAACTCGACACCGCCAACGCCGATCTCGCCGCCGATCTGAAAGGCGGCCACACCACGATCTACGGCGCGCTCGCCGCCATTCTCGACGCGCGCATGAAGCGCAGCGCCGGCCCGGTCACGCTGCAAACCTGCGACAACCTGCGTCGCAACGGCGAGCGTTTTCACGCGGGCATGAGCGAGTTTCTCGAACGGCGCGGCGCGAACGACCTGGCGCAATGGTTCGACGACAACACGCTGAGCCCCAGCTCGATGGTCGATCGCATCACGCCGCGCCCCACCCCGGACGTGCGCGAACGCGTGAAGGCGGCCACCGGTGTGGACGACGCATGCCCGGTGATGGGCGAGGCATTCATTCAATGGGTGATCGAAGACCAGTTCATTGCCGGCCGTCCGGCGTGGGAAAAAGTCGGCGCGGAACTGGTCGACTCCGTGCTGCCTTACGAGGAAGCGAAGATCCGCATTCTCAACGCGACGCATAGCTGCATCGCGTGGGCGGGCACGCTGGTCGGGCTGAACTACATCCACGAAGGCACGCTGAACCCGGACATTCGCCGGTTCGCCTTCGATTACGTGACCGAAGACGTGATGCCGTGTCTCACGCCGAGTCCGCTCGATCTCGAACGCTATCGCGACGTGGTGCTCGAACGCTTCAGCAATCCTTATATCCAGGACACCAACCAGCGCGTCGCGGCCGACGGCTTTTCGAAGCTGCCAGGCTTCATCGCGCCGACGCTCGCCGAATGCTTCGAGCGCGGCGTCACGCCGGCGGCGACCGCGATGCTGCCGGCGTTGTTCTTCCGCTTTCTCGACCGCTGGCAGGCCGGCAAGCTGCCGTACGCGTATCAGGATGGCGTGATGGACGAACGCGTCGCGCGCGGCTTTTTCGCGGCGCCCGATCCGCTGCAGGCCTTCGCCGCAGACCGGCTGCTGTGGGGCAGCATGGCGCAGACGCCTGAACTGGAAAGCGCGTTGGCGGGCGCCTTGGCGCGCGTCGACGTGTGGTTGAGCAAACGCCAGGCTTCAGGCGCCCAACCAGGGCGCCAGGCTTAACGCGCATGGCACCGCGCACCATGTCCGGCTAAAGTAGCGCATCCCTAACGACGAAGGTTCCGCGCCCATGTATCTTGGCATCGACCTCGGCACGTCCGAGGTGAAAGTCCTGCTGCTCGCCTCCGATGGACGCGTGATCGGCACTGCAGGCTCACCGTTTACCGTGTCGCGCCCGCATCAGCGCTGGGCCGAACAGAATCCCGCCGACTGGTGGGCCGGCACGCGTACGGCGTTGGCCGCCCTGCGCGCCCGGCATCCCGACGAATTCGCGCAGATCCGCGGTATCGGCCTCTCGGGGCAGATGCACGGCGCCGTGCTGCTCGACGCACAGGATCGCGTGCTGCGGCCCGCGATCCTGTGGAACGACATGCGCAGCGACAGGGAATGCGCGGAGCTGACCGAGCGCGCGCCGGAACTGCACCGCGTCGCCGGCAATCTGGCGATGCCGGGTTTCACCGCGCCGAAGCTGCTGTGGGTCGCGCGCCATGAACCGGAAATCTTCGCGCAAACCGCCTGCGTATTGCTGCCGAAGGATTACCTGCGCCTGCAACTGACCGGCCGCAAGGTGTCCGATCCATCGGACGCGGCCGGCACGCTGTGGCTCGACGTCGCCAAACGCGACTGGTCCGATGCGCTGCTCGCCGCCTGCGGCATGACGCGCGCGCAGATGCCGGGCCTGTGCGAAGGCAGCGCGCCGTCCGGCACGCTGCTGCCCGAGGTGGCGCGTGAATTTGGCCTGAGCGACGGCGTGATCGTCGCGGCCGGCGGCGGCGACAATGCGACCAGCGCGATCGGCATCGGCGCGACGCAACCGGGCGACGGCTTCGTGTCGCTCGGCACGTCGGGCGTGCTGTGCGTGGTCGGCGATAGTTTCAGACCGAATCCGGCGTCCGCGGTGCACGCGTTCTGCCACGCGATTCCGGATCGCTGGCATCAGATGAGCGTGGTGCTGTCGGCGGCGAGTTGTCTGCGCTGGGTCTGCAAGCTCACCTCCACCGACGAGCCCACGCTGCTCGCCGAGATCGAGGCGCTCGCGCCTGCTGCGTTGAACACCGCGCCGCTGTTCCTGCCGTATCTGTCCGGCGAACGCACGCCGCACAACGACCCGTATGCGCAGGGCGTGTTCTTCGGCATGACTCACGCGACCGACCGCGCGTTGCTCGGCTATGCGGTGCTCGAAGGCGTGACGCTCGCGCTGACCGACGGCCTCGACGCATTGCGCGCCGCCGGCACCGAGGCGAAAGCGCTGTCGCTGCTCGGCGGCGGCGCCCGCAGCGACTACTGGGCGCAACTGCTCGCCGACGCGCTCGACACCGCCACCCGCAAGCACGGCGGCGGCGAAACCGGCGCGGCGCTGGGCGCGGCTCGCCTTGGCTGGCTGGCGGCCGGCGGCGACCCCGCCAAGGTGCTGACCAAACCGCCGATCGAAAAGGAGTTCACGCCGAATCCGCAGCGGCACGCCGAGCTGCGTACTCGCCTCGAAGCGTATCGCGCGCTCTACCGCCACGTGCGCCCGCTGTTCGAGCCGGCGCGCCAGCCGCTCGCCTGACCCGGCAAACCGCAGCCGGGTTCGCGCCGCGGGGCGAGGCGAACCTCGGCTGCTATCATCGGCGCACTTCAAGCGAAACATCACCGTGCCCAAGTCCACAGAAAAACTCGACCTCGCCACACGCGCCGCGTGGCTTTACTACGTCGCCGGCAATACCCAGAACGAAATCGCCGAGAAGCTGCAGGTATCGCGTCCGGTCGCGCAACGGCTGGTCGCCTTCGCGGTGGAGAAGAATCTGATCCGCGTGCGGGTCGATCATCAACTGGCCGATTGCCTCGCGCTCGCCGATCAGTTGTCGAAGCGCTACGGCCTGAGCATGTGCGAAGTGGTGCCGATCGACAACGACACTTCCGAGGAAGTCGACCGCAAACTCGCGGTGGCCGGCGCCCAGGTCATGGAACGCTATCTCGGCGAAGACAAACCGATGGTGGTCGCCGTCAGCAGCGGCCGTACGCTGAAGGCCGCGGTCGATCAGATCGCGCAGCTGGAGCGTCCGCAGCACCGGTTGGTCTCGATGGTCGGGGCGATCGCCTCGGACGGCTCCTCGAACCGCTACGACGTCGCGCTGCACATTTCCGAGAAGACCGGCGGCAAGCATTTCCTGTTGCCGGCGCCGTTGCTCGCCGATAGTGAGGCGGAGCGTGCGCAGTGGTGCAATCACCGGCTGTACCGGATCGTCGAATCGCTTTCGGCTCAGGCGGATGTCGCGTTTGTCGGCATCGGCAATATCGGGCCGAAGTGTCCGCTGCACGAAGACGGCTTCATTACGTCGGCGGAAGTGAAGGAGCTGATGCAGAACGGCGCGGTCGCCGAAATGCTCGGCTTGCCGATCGACGCAGCCGGCGCGCACGTCGAATCGCCGACCGGCCGGCGCGTCACCAGCATCGCGCTCGACACGCCGCCCAAGCGCCCGACCATCGGCTTTGCCGGCGGTGCGCGCAAGCGCGAAGCAGTGATCGCGGTGCTCAAAGGCGGCTGGCTGTCGGGGCTCGTGACGGACGAACTGTGCGCCCGGGCGGCGCTCGAAGCAGCCTGAGCACGACGCTGGCCGGCGCGGCCTATCGAGCCGAGCCGGCCAACCTTCCGTCATCCTGAGCGTGGTTGAAAAAAGCCAAGCGGCGCGCGCGCCGCTTGGCCCGCCGCTTGCCCAAGCGTCACGCGGCCAGCACCTCGACGATCTTGCGATGGAATGCCTTCCCATCGCTGTCGAACAGATGGCAATGCTCCGGCGTTGCGCCGAGTTTCTGCACCGCGCCTTTCGACTGGCGATCGAGCGGCGGAATCCGCGCGATCAGGCCATCCGGCGCGACGCTCGATTCCGCGTACAGATAAGCCGCGTCGCCGAGCGATTCGACTGCCATCGTGCGAGCCGAGACGCCGTCCTCGGTCGTGCCGACATGCAGATGCTCCGGACGAATCCCGACCGTCACCTTGTCGCCCTGCTTGACGGTGGACGGTTCCACCGCGACGCGCTGCGTCTCGCCGGTTTCGTAGAGCACCGTGACGCCGTCGCGCGACACCGACTGCACCACGCCTTCCATGAAGTTCATTTTCGGCGAGCCGATGAAGCCCGCAACGAAGCGGTTGGCCGGCGCGTGATAGAGCATCGTCGGGCTGCCGACCTGCTCGACATTGCCCGCCGACAGCACGACGATCTTGTCGGCCAGCGTCATCGCCTCGACCTGATCGTGCGTCACGTAGATCATCGTGGTCTTCAATTCGTCATGCAGACGGGCGAATTCGAGGCGCATCTTCACGCGCAGCGCGGCGTCGAGATTCGACAACGGTTCGTCGAACAGGAACACCTTCGGCTTGCGCGTGATCGCGCGGCCGATCGCGACGCGCTGGCGCTGACCGCCCGAGAGCTGCTTCGGCTTGCGATCGAGCAGATGGTCGATGTGCAGGATCTTCGCCGCATTGCGCACCGCCACGTCGATCTCGGGCTTCTTCGTGCCCGCCAGTTTCAGGCCGAACGCCATGTTGTCGTACAGCGTCATGTGCGGATATAGCGCGTACGACTGGAACACCATCGCGATGCCGCGCTTGGCGGGCGGCACGTCGTTCACGCGGGTGCCGTCGATGGTCAGGTCGCCGGCGCTGATGTCTTCGAGGCCGGCGATCATCCGCATCAGTGTCGATTTACCGCAACCGCTCGGGCCCACGAACACGACGAACTCGCCGTCCGCGATGTCGAGATTGATGTCGCGCATCACTTCATTTTCGTCGTAGCGCTTCGCGATATTGCGCAGAGTCAGGCTTGCCATGATGTGTCTCCGTGTAATGCGGTGTGTTGCTATGTGTTGTTGCGTACTGCTTGTCCGTTGTTTCAGCGGCTTTGCTTGGTTCGGCGTTGCTTCGTGTTGCTTCGTGTTGCTTCGTTTACATGCGCCGTCTCATGCCGCGCTCAGGGCGTGGCCGCCGTCGCGCTTAGCGTCCATTGCGCGACCAGCTCCGGTAATTGCTGCATGTCGTCGAATACGTGACGCGCGCCTGCGGCATGCAACGCGTCGATTTGCGCATCGCCCGCATGACCGCCGCCGATGAAGCCGAGCACCGTCATGCCCGCCGCGCTCGCCGCCGTTACGCCGGTCACGCTGTCTTCCACCACGAGGCACGCCGCGGGCGCGAGGCCAAGGCCTCGCGCGGCAGCCAGATAAACGTCGGGCGCGGGCTTCGGATTCGGCACCGCATCAGCGCAAAAGAGGCGCTCGCCGAAAAACCTGACCAGGCCGGTGCGCGCGAGCACGGTCTCCACATACGGCCGGAAGCTGTTGCTCGCGCAGGCTTTGACGAGCGGCACCTGCGCCAGCGCGGCCTCGATGCCATCGACCGCCAGCGCCTGCATCGCCGCCGCTTCCACGGCGCGGCGAATCGCGTCGATATCGTCGGCGGACAGGCTTTTGCCGAGATGCGCCGCCGTGCCTTGCAGCACCTTCTCGATACGCAGGCCGAGCAGTGGCAGCACCACCGGCTCGACCTCGGTATCGGGCCAGCGCGCTTCCAGTTCGAGCACCAGCATGTGCGCCGCCACGGCTTCGCTGTCGATCAGCACGCCGTCGCAATCGCAGATCAGCGCGAAGTTGGCTGCCGTCATTTGACCGCCCCGAAGGTGAGGCCACGCACCAGTTGCTTCTGCGACAACCAGCCGACGATCAGGATCGGCGCGACCGCCAGCAGCGAAGCCGCCGACAGCTTGGCCCAGAACAGCCCCTCAGGACTCGAATACGACGCGATGAACACGGTCAGCGGCGCGGCGTGCGAGCTCGACAGGTTGATGCTCCAGAACGCTTCGTTCCACGACAGGATCACCAGCAGGAGCGCTGTCGATGCGAGCCCCGGCAGCGACATCGGCATCAGCAGATAGACGATTTCCTGCCACGTCACCGCGCCGTCGATGCGCCCGGCTTCGAGAATGTCGCGCGGAATTTCGGCGAAGTACGTGAACGACATCCACACCGCGATCGGCAGATTGATCAGCGTGTAGACGATGATCAGACCGGACACGGTATCGAGCAGCCCGCTGTTTTTCCACAGCAGATAGATCGGCACCAGCACGCCGACCGACGGCATCATCTTGGTCGACAGCATCCACAGCAGCACTTTCTGCGTGCGGCGCGTCGGAAAGAACGCCATCGCGTACGCGGCCGGCACGGCGAGAAGCAGGCACAGCACCGTCACGCCCGCGGAGATCATCACCGAATTCCATGCGAACGAAAAATAATTGCTGCGCGCGAACACCTCGCGAAAACTGTCGAACGTCGGGATGAAGAACAGCGACGACGAATACGCCTGCTGCTCGGTCTTGAACGCGGTGATCGTCATCCAGAAGATCGGGAAGAACAGCAGCAGCGCGACCAGCCAGGCGATCGCGCCGGGAATGCCGCGGCGAATTCCCTCGAACGGCGACTTGGCCGGTACGGTAACGGACACAGCGGGCGTCGCGGCCGACGCCGGCGTAGAGGCAACTTGGCTCATTTTTCGTACTCCCCTTTCAGGTTCTTCGCGAGCATCCGCACGAGGAAGAACGACACGATATTGGCCAGCACCACGGCGAGAATGCCGCCTGCCGAAGCGAGACCGACGTCGAACTGTTGCAGGCCCAGCGAAAAGATCAGGTACGACAGAATGGTGGTCGCGGTGCCCGGACCGCCGCCCGTGGTCGTATAGATTTCGGCGAAGATCGACAGCAGGAAAATCGTCTCCATCATCACGACCACCGCGATCGCCCGTCTCAGGTGAGGCAGCGTGATGTAGAAGAACATCGAGAACGGACCCGCGCCGTCGATGCGCGCCGCTTCCTTCTGCTCCTGATCGAGCGACTGGATCGCGGTGAACAGGATCAGGAACGCGAACGGCAGCCACTGCCACGCGACGATCATGATCACGGCGGTCAGCGGATAGTCGGCGAACCAGTCGATCGGCTGCATGCCCAGCGCGCGCATGCCGCTCGCGATCAGGCCGTACACCGGATGCAGGATCATGTTCTTCCAGATCAGCGCGCTCACGGTCGGCATCACGAAGAACGGCGCGATGGCGAGCAGCCGCGCCACGCCCTGACCGTAGAACTTGCGGTCGAACAGGATCGCCATCAGCACGCCGCCGACCACGGTGATCACCAGCACCGAGAGGATCAGTTCGAGGGTGTGCCCGATCGACGGTCCGAACGACGGATCGCCGGCGAGAAACTTGTAGTTGTCGAAACCGGCGAAGCCCTTGAGATCCGGGTTCAACAGGTTGTAGCGCGAGAACGAAAACCAGATCGTCATCGCGAGCGGAATCGCCATCCACAGCACCAGTACGCCGACCGACGGCGAGACTAGCCAGCGGGCGGAATTGGCCTTACGGACTTCGCGTTCTTTTTCTGTCTGAGGATGGACATGCATGAGAGGAAGGCGCAGATGACGCATGGTTGACCACCTGTTCGGTAATGCGCGGGCCGGCGCCTTGCCTGCCGCGACACGGTTTCGCTGTCGCGCAAGGCGAATCCGGCGGGACGGCCCGCTGTGCTGCATGAGCCGGCTGACGGGCGTCAGCCGGCGCGTTTCACGTGACTGGGTTGCCTGCAGAGCGGCTTACTTCTGATACCCAGCCTGCTTGACCGCGCGGTCGGCGGTTGCCTGACCGGCTGCCAGCGCCTGATCGACCGTCATCTGTCCGGCAATCGCGCCGGAGATGCTCTGTCCGACCACCGTGCCGAACGACTGGAACTCAGGAATGCCGACGAACTGCACACCGGTGTACGGCACCGGCTTCGCCGTCGGATGGTCCGGGTCCGCCGTTTCGATCGCCTTCAGCACGAAGTCGCCGAACGGTGCAGCCTGCTTGTACTCAGGACGCGCGTACGTCGAGTGACGCGTGCCCGGAGGCACCGAAGCCCAGCCCTCGTCCTTCGCCACCAGTTCGATGTACTGCTTCGAAGTCGCCCACGTGATGAACTTCTTCGCCGCTTCCGTCTGCTTCGACGACTTCGGAATCGCCAGCGCCCATGCCCACAGCCAGTGCGAACCCTTCGGCGTGACCGCGATCGGCGCCGCGGCGAAACCGACCTTGTCCGCGATCTGCGACTGCTGCTTGTTATAGAGCATGCCGGCCGCCACCGTCGCGTCGATCCACATCGCGCATTTGCCCGACGACATCAGCGTGAGGTTTTCGTTGAAGCCGTTCGAGCTCGCTCCCGGAGGACCGTCTCTTTTCAGCAGATCGACGTAGAACGTGATCGCCTTCTTCCATTCCGGCGACGTGAGCTGCGCGTTCCACTTCTCGTCGAACCAGCGCCCGCCGAAGGTGTTCACCACCGTCGTGCTGTACGCCATATTTTCGCCCCAGCCCGCCTTGCCGCGCAGGCAGATGCCGTACATGCCGTTGGCTTTGTCGGTGAGCTTGTCGGCGAATTGCGCGATCTGGTCATAGGTCGGCTGATCGGGCATCTTCAGGCCCTTAGCCGCGAACAGGTCCTTGCGGTAGTACGTCATCGAGCTTTCGACGTAGAACGGCAGCGCATACAGCTGGCCGCCGCTCGAGAGGCCGTCGCGAGCCGTCTTCACGACGTCGTTCAGATCGTAATCGGCGGGCAGGCCGGTGAGCGGCGTGAGCCAGCCGCGCTTGCCCCATTGCGGCGTTTCGTACTCACCGATCGTCATCACGTCGAACTGGCCGCTGCCGGTCGTGATGTCCGTGGTGGCGCGCTGACGCAGCACGTTTTCTTCGAGAATCACCCAGTTGAGCTTGATGTCCGGATTCGCCTGCTCGAAAGCGGGCGAGAGCTTCTTCAGCTCGATCATGTCCGGATTGTTCAACGTGGCGATCGTCACCGTGGCCGCCGAGGCGTTCAGCGCGGCGCATGCGACAGCGCCGGCGCCGACCGTCTTCAGCGCGGATTTGAGGGATGGTTTCATGACTTGTCTCCTTTCACGTACGTTATGTGGTGCTGCGTTTGTTCTGCCGTGGTTTCCTGGTTCGTTCGATGTTCCGGGCTCAACTCATCCAGTTGCCGCCGTCGACGTTCAGGGTTTGCGCGGTGATGTAGTCCGCATCCCCCGACGCGAGAAACAGCGCGGCGCCGGTCAGGTCGTCCGGCACGCCCATGCGGCCGAGCGGCACCGCTTCGCCGACGAGACGCTTCTTCTCGCCGAGCGGCCGGTTTTCATAACGGGCGAAGAGCGCATCGACCTCGTTCCACATCGGCGTATCGACGACACCCGGCGCGATGCCGTTCACATTGATCTTGTGCGGCGCGAGCGCCAGCGCGGCGGATTGCGTGTAGCTGAGCACGGCGGCTTTGGTCGCGCAGTAGTGCGACACCAGCGCCTCGCCGCGCCGGCCCGCTTGCGACGACATATTGATGATCTTGCCGCCGCGGCCCTGCTCGACCATCTGCCGCGCGACGGCTTGCATCAGGAAGAACATGCCCTTCACGTTGACCGCGAAGAGGCGGTCGAACACGTCCCAGGATTCGTCGAGGAGCGGGCGCATATCGAACAGCGCCGCGTTGTTGAACAGGATATCGATCTGGCCGAACCGCTCCAGCGTGCTCGCCACGATGCGTTCGATGTCGTCGCGGCGCGTCACGTCAGCGCTGACCGCGAGGACGCGGTCGCCATAAGCGGCGAGCAGCTCATGCGCGAAGCTGTCGGCCGGCTTCACGTCGACGAGCACGACCCGCGCGCCTTCATCCAGATATCGGCGGGCCACGGCTTCACCGATTCCGCTTGCCGCGCCCGTAAGAATGGCCACCTTGTCTTGCAATCGTGCTGCCACTGCTTGTCTCCGGTTGGTTTGCTTCTTGAAGCGCAGTGAGCGAACGCTCATTGCGCGAACAATTGCTCTGTTAGTGATCGAATGATCGGATACGCACAGGGTCATGTCAAGGCGCGCGACCAGATTTCGATGGTGCAGCGCGGCAGGATTCCAGCGCCTCGCGCCTGCTCGATCCACCTCGATCCACACTAATACGAGAAATCGCAAACAGCCAATCCGCTTTCTGCTCGAGACGCTGACAAAAATTCGAGATACGTTATATCATTTCGAACTCGCTTCGCTTCGAAGCCTTGCCAGTTCGTCAGGAGGTCCGCGCCGATGGCTACGACGATTGCAGAACACCACGCCGTGCGGCTCGCGCATGCCGAAGCGCACGCCGCCGCGCACCGTCTCGGGCTCACGCCGCTGCGGCGCCAGATATACGCGGAGATCGTTCATTCAACTCTCACGCAACAGGGAACAACGATGAAAATAATCGGCTCGCTGTGGAACGAGGCGCGCCGTGCGCTGAAGCTGTCCAAGTACGTAGCCGCGGGCGCTGCCGCGCTGGCGCTCGGTCATGGCGCGCTCGCCGCAGAGGCGAAAATCCCGGTGGTCGCGGCGGAAAATTTCTACGGCGATGTGGTGCAGCAGCTCGGCGGCGACCGGGTCGAGGTAACCAGCATCCTCAGCAATCCGGATCAGGACCCGCATCTGTTCGAAGCCAGCCCGAAGACCGCGCGCGCGTTGCAGCATGCGAGCCTTGTGGTCTACAACGGCGCCGATTACGATCCGTGGATGGCCAAACTGCTGGCCGCCTCGAAGAGCGCGAAGCGCACCACGATCGTCGCCGCCGATCTCGTCGGCAAGAAAAGCGGCGACAATCCGCATCTCTGGTACGAACCGTCGACGATGCCGGCGGTAGCGCGCGCAGTGAGCGCGGCGCTCGTCGCGGCTGACCCGGCGCACAAGTCGGCGTACGATGCGAACCTCGCGAAGTTTCTCGATTCGCTCAAACCGATCGACGCCAAGGTCGCCGAGCTGCACGGCCGCTACGCGGGCGTGCCGGTGACGGCGACCGAGCCGGTGTTCGGCTATATGTCGGACGCGGTGGGCCTGACGATGCGCAATCTGCCCTTCCAGATGGCGACGATGAACAGTACTGAAGCAAGCGCGACCGATATCGCCGCGTTCGAACGCGATCTGCGCGAAAAGCGCGTGCGCGTTCTGATCTATAACAGCCAGGCAACCGAGGCCCTGACCAAACGCATGTTGAAGCTCGCGCAGCAATCGAAGGTGCCGGCCATGAGCGTCACCGAAACCGAACCGGCCGGCAAGACCTATCAAACGTGGATGCTGACGCAGCTCGACGCGCTCTCCAAGGCGCTGGCCGCGGGCGACGCCGGCGGCGCGAGTGCCTCCGCCACCAAAGGAAAAACGTAATGAATGCAACTGGCCGCAGCGCGCCAGCCCATCCCCCTGCCAATGCATCAGACCATACAGGAAGCAACGCGCCTGTGCTCGAACTCGAGCACGTGACGCTGGAACTCGGCGGTCGCGCGATTCTGCGCGACACCGGCTTCGTGGTGAACCAGGGCGAATTCATCGGTGTGCTCGGGCCGAACGGCGCGGGCAAGACGACGCTGATGCGCGCCGTGCTCGGCCTCGTACCGGCGGTCAGCGGCGCGATTCGCGTGCTGGGGAAATCGGTCGAGCGCGGCAATGCGTCGATCGGCTATATGCCGCAAACGCGTAGCGCGCTTGCCGGGCGCCGCGTGCGTGGCCGCGATTTCGTCGCGATGGCCGCGGACGGACACCGCTGGGGCCTGCCGCATGCTGACAGCACAACCCGCGCGGATGTCGAGCGCGTGCTGGATCTGGTGGGCGGGCGCAAGCTGGCGGAGCGGCCGTTGTCGGAACTGTCGGGCGGCGAGCGTCAGCGCTTGCTGCTTGCGCAATGCCTGCTGGGCAATCCCAAACTGCTGCTGCTCGATGAACCGCTGATCAGCCTCGATCCGCATCATCAGAAGAGCGTGGTCGAACTGGTGCGGCGCGTGCAGCAGGAACTCGGCATCGCCGTGCTGTTTTCAGCGCACGAACTGAATCCGCTGCTGAACTCGCTCGATCGCGTGCTGTATCTCGGCAGCGGTGTCGCCGCGCTCGGCACCGTCGATGAAGTGATTACCAGACCGGTGCTGTCGCGCCTGTACGGTTCGCCGATCGACGTGATGCGCGTGAACGGCCGCATCTTCGTGATGTCGGGCGACGTCGAAGTCGAAAAGCACGATCACGAGCACGAACAGGACGAGAACGGCGGCCACGCGCATTCGCATGCCCATGGCCACGCTCATGGTCACTCACACCAGCACGACTCACGCGACGGACACACGCACGATGTTTGAATACGATTTCATGGTGAACGCGTTCGCGGCGTCGGGGATCGTCGCGCTGCTGTCAGGGGTGGTCGGCTATTTTCTGGTGATGCGCGGACAGACCTTTGCGGGTCACGCGCTGTCGCACGTCGGCTTCACCGGCGCGACCGGTGCGGTTCTGATCGGCATCTCGCCGATCTGGGGGATGATCGGCTTCACGCTGGCCGCGGGCGTCGGCATGGGCGCCCTCGGCGAGCGCCTCGCCGGACGCGATGTGGCGATCGGTGTGATCCTGTCGCTCTCGCTCGGCTTCGGTTTGCTGTTCCTGCACTTCTTCACCGCCTACGCGACGCAAGTCACCGCACTCCTGTTCGGCAATGTGCTCGGCGTGAACGCGTCGACGCTCGGCGTGCTCGCGGGTCTGGGCGTGGTCAGTTTGCTGGCGCTCGCGGCGATCATGCGGCCGCTGCTATTCGCTTCGTTGCAACCGGAATTGGCCGAAGCCAAGGGTGTGTCGCTGCGTCTGGTGTCGGTGCTGTTTCTGGCGATCGCGGCGCTGGCGGTGGCCGCGTGTACGCAGATCGTGGGCGTGCTGCTGGTGTTCACGCTGATGGTCGGCCCGGCCGCCGCGGCGCAAAACATATCGACGCGACTCTCGACCGGTCTCGTGCTCGCCGCCGTGTTCGCGCTGGTGCAGGCGTGGCTGGGTCTGACGCTGGCGTTCTATACCGACTGGCCGACGAGCTTCTGGATCACTGTGCTGTCGGCGGTAGTGTATGGCGGGAGTTTGCTGAGGCGGCGTTGAATCGCGCTCGTGGAGCTCGTGGAAATAGCGGCGGCACGCTTACATGCCGTCGCTATCGTTCCGCAGCATTTCAACCGAGCAGCACCTTCGCGTGATGCGCGATGTGATCTTCGATGAAGGTCGAGATGAAGTAGTAACCGTGGTCGTAGCCTGCGTGACGGCGCAGCGACAGCGGCTGCCCTGCCGCCTTGCAAGCGGCTTCGAACACGTCGGGGTTCAACTGCTCGGCGAGAAACTGATCCGCCAGTCCCTGATCGACCAGAATCCCTGCCGCAAACTTGTGCGACGCCTGTGCGATCAGCTCGCTCGAGTCGTACTGCTTCCACGTCTCGCGGTCTTCGCCCAGATAACCGCTGAATGCCTTCACGCCCCAAGGGCACCGTGAGGGCGCGGCGATCGGCGCGAACGCCGACACCGAGCGGTAGATCGCCGGGTTGCGCAGCGCCAGCATCAATGCGCCGTGACCGCCCATCGAATGCCCGAAGATGCCGAGGCGCGTGCCGTCCACCGGCAGACTCGCGAGCACCGTTTCGCGCAACTCATCCCGCACGTACGAGTACATCCGATAGTGCTTCGCCCACGGTTGCTGCGTGGCATCGACGTAAAAACCCGCGCCCACGCCGAAGTCCCACGCCGCGCTTTCGCCCGGCACGCCTGCGCCGCGCGGACTCGTGTCCGGCGCGACTAAAGCGATGCCGTGCTGCGCCGCGAAGCGCTGCGCGCCGGCCTTGATCGGAAAGGTTTCTTCCGTGCAGGTCAGGCCCGCGAGATAGAACAGCGCAGGCACGTTCGCGTTGGCCTGCAGGGCCTGCGGCGGCAGATACACTGAAATGCGCATCGGCAGACCGATGGTCTGTGAGTCGTGCCTATAGATGCGCTGTTCGCCGCCGTGGCAGGCGTGCGACGACAAAAGTTCTAGCATCGCCATCTTCCTTCTCCGAGCCGGATCAGTACAGCACGACCGAGCGGATCGACTCGCCCTTCTTCATCAGGTCGAAGCCCTCGTTGATGCGTTCGAGCGGCAGACGGTGCGTGATCAGGTCGTCGATGTTGATCTTGCCTTCCATGTACCAGTCGACGATCTTCGGCACGTCGGTGCGCCCGCGCGCGCCACCGAACGCCGAGCCCTTCCACTCGCGGCCTGTCACCAGCTGGAACGGCCGCGTGCTGATCTCTTCGCCCGCCGCCGCCACGCCGATGATGAACGACTGGCCCCAGCCCTTGTGCGTGCACTCCAGCGCCTGGCGCATCACCTTCGTATTGCCGATGCACTCGAACGAGTAATCGGCGCCGCCATCGGTGAGTTGCACGATGTGATCGACGACGTTTTCGACTTCGTTCGGGTTGATGAAGTGCGTCATGCCGAACTTCCTGGCGAGTTCGACGCGGCCCGGATTGATGTCGACGCCGATGATCCTGTCCGCGCCGACCATCTTCGCGCCCTGGATCACATTCAGGCCGATGCCGCCGAGACCGAATACCACCACGTTCGCGCCCGCCTCGACCTTCGCCGAATACACGACGGCGCCCACGCCCGTCGTCACGCCGCAGCCGATATAGCAGATCTTGTCGAACGGCGCGTCTTCACGCACCTTCGCAACCGCGATTTCCGGCACGACGATGTAGTTCGAAAACGTCGACGTGCCCATGTAGTGAAACAGCGGCTTGCCATCCAGAGAGAAACGCGACGTAGCATCGGGCATCAAACCCTTGCCTTGCGTCGCGCGGATCGCCTGGCAGAGGTTGGTCTTGCGCGACAGGCAGAATTTGCACTGGCGGCATTCCGGCGTGTAGAGCGGAATCACGTGATCGCCCTTCTTCAGCGTGCCGACGCCCGGGCCGACATCGACGATCTCGCCCGCGCCCTCGTGACCGAGAATTGCCGGGAAGAGGCCTTCCGGGTCGGCGCCGGACAGCGTGTAGTAGTCGGTGTGACAGATGCCCGTCGCCTTCACTTCGATCAGCACTTCACCGGCGCGCGGACCTTCCAGATCCACTTCCTCGATCGTCAACGGGGCGCCGGCTTTCCATGCGATTGCTGCTTTGGTCTTCATCGTGAATGCTCCTGTGAGTCTGTGAATGCGTGGCGCGTCGCGGCGGACTATCTCGCGGCGCGCCGGTGTCGCGGTTCGGCTGCTGCAGTTAATTGGCGTGCCACGTCGCGCACGGATGTTGTCGCTCGTACGCGGCAACGCGTGCCCACGGCTAACTTAGCGCACGAAAGCCGTAATGGTATTGCAAAGTGCGTCGCGGCATTGTCTGAACGTGACATCGGACTGGCTGCGCAGGGCCGGTTGCGGAGACTCGGTTGCGGACGGCCTGGTTGCGGAGGCCCGGTTGCGGACGGCTCGGTTGCGGACGGCCCGGTTGCGGAGGCCCGGTTGCGGAGGCCCGGTTGCGGAGCGCCACTCGCGGGCGCTCAGTCACGGACGGCCTGTTGCGGACAGCCGGTTTCACCGAACCAGGTTTCGACGCGGCCATAGAGATCGAGAAAGCGCGCGTAACGTTCGGCAAGCGCCGCATCGCCTCGCGGACCGGCGACACGCGTTGCGCCCGGAGCCAGTCCCGCAAGATCGCCCGCCTGCCAGTGGCCGCTCGCCAGGCCGCCGAGAATCGCCGCGCCGCGCGGCGCCGCGTTGGGGCAATCGACCGCATGCAACTCGACGTTCAGCGCGTCGGCGAGCAACTGCCGCCAGCGCGCATCGACGGAACCGCCGCCGGCCAGCTTCAAGGTGCTGACCGTCGCGCCACTCTGACGAATCGCATCGAGCCCGGCGCGCAACGAGAACGCAACGCCTTCGAAGGCCGCCCGCATCATCGTGCCGCGCGTGTGGTCGAGTGCAAGGCCGAGCCAGCCGCCACGCGCCGCCGGATTGAGCCAGGGCGTGCGCTCGCCGGTGAGGTACGGCAAAAACGTGAGACCTGCCGCGGCGGTATCAGTGTTGCCGACAGCATCGCCGAATGCATCACTGAATGCATCCCGATAGGCATCGGCCCATTCATACGACAGCCAGCCGCGCACACGTTCGAGCGCGACGCCGACGTTTTGCATCGCCGCCATCCGATACCAGTGATCGCTCGCCGCGCGATAACGATGCAGACCTCTCACCGCGCCGGGCGCGTGTTCGGCGAGCACGACGATCTGTCCGCCGGTGCCGGTGGTGAGCAGCGCATCGCCGTCGCGAGCAAGACCGCTGCCGAGCGCCGCGCATGGCGTATCGGCCGCGCCGGTTGCGAGCACGATACCGGCGCGCAGACCGAGCGCTTGCGCGGCCGGCTCTGACAACACGCCACCCGCCGCATACGAGGGCGCCAACGGCGCAAACCATTCATGCGGCAATTCGAGCCGCTCGAGCAACGCGCGATCCCACACGCCCGCGGGATCGGCGAGCGCGGTCGCGCAGGCATCGGACGGATCGGTCGCAACCACGCCGCCCAATGCGACGCGCAACCAGTCCTTCGGTTGCAACGCCCAACGCGTCTTATGCGCGGACTGCGGTTCATGCTGGACGATCCAGCGCAGCAACGGACCGGCCATGCCGGGCGCAACCGGATTGGGTTGAGGCTCGGGCCATAGATCGAGCAACGCCAAGGCGCGCGTGTCGGGCCAGAGCATCGCGGGGCGCACCGCTTCGCCATCGGCGCCGATCAACACGACACCGTGCATCTGTCCGGAGAAGCCGATCGCCCGAACCTCGCGGCGCAGACCGGCGGGCAGGTGCGCCGCCGCTTCGCACAGTGCGCGCCACCAGGTTTGCACCGACGTTTCCGCCCAACCTGGATGCGGCGTATCGAGCGCATAAGCGACGCTCGCCGCCGCTTGCTCGCGGCCGTTTTCGTCGACGATTGCTACTTTGAGGGAGCCGGTGCCGAGGTCGATGCCAAGAAAACTCATGAGCGGAAAAACGCCAGGTTGGTCAGGGGAATAAGCACGCTGAAGGTGCCGGGAATGCTGCATTTTCCATCATCGCGGGCCCGCTCCGAAAGCACGCCCGAACTCGCGCGCAAAACCGCGATTCGCGGGGATTCGTGGGGATTCGCGGGTTAACCCCGCTACGCCGCGGGCCGCACGAAAACAGCACTATGCGCAAAGCCAGATATACCTCATTGATTCTCACACATATCCGATTGAGTCGGACGACGCCGCGCGCCGCCACGTGCCACCGCTGCATAGGGCTCGCCGCCGTTTTGCGCGGTGCGCGCATTTCTTTTGGCTTTCAAATGGCCCTCACGCATATCGTCGCCGGGAAGACCGGAATAGGCCCCAGCGGTCTTGTTGCACTTTTTCGTTCCGCATACCTTGGAGCCATCCCAAAACGAGATGGTGGAGAGAGACGATATGCAATCGAACACGGTTCACCCGTGCGACGAACGGCTGCCCGCGGGCCAGTTGCTCACGCTCGGCATTCAGCACGTTCTGGTGATGTACGCAGGCGCGGTTGCGGTGCCGTTGATTATCGGCGCGGCGCTCAAACTGCCGAAAGACCAGATCGCGTTCCTGATCAGCGCCGATCTCTTTTCCTGCGGCATCGCCACGCTGATTCAGACGCTCGGTCTGTGGATCTTCGGCATCCGTCTGCCGGTCATCATGGGCTGCACGTTCGCCGCCGTCGGCCCGATGGTCGCGATCGGCACCAATCCTTCACTCGGCATTCTCGACATCTTCGGCTCGACGATCGCGGCGGGCGTGGTGGGCATCATCCTCGCGCCCGCGATCGGCAAGCTGCTGCGCTTCTTTCCGCCGGTCGTGGTCGGCGTGGTGATCTCGGTGATCGGCCTGTCGCTGATGGAGGTGGGCATCAACTGGGCGGCCGGCGGGGTCGGCAATCCTGACTACGGCAATCCGATCTATCTGGGCCTGTCGCTGGTCGTGCTGATGCTGATTCTGCTCATCAACAGGTTCGCCAAGGGCTTTATCGCCAACATCTCAGTGCTGCTCGGCATCGTGGCGGGCTTCGTGATCGCGCTGGTGCTCGGTCGCGTCAACATGGACGGCGTCACGCACGCACCGTGGGTCGGCTTCGTGATGCCGTTCCACTTCGGTCTGCCGCATTTCGATCCGCTCTCGATCGCGACGATGGTCACCGTGATGTTCGTGACCTTCATCGAATCGACCGGCATGTTCCTCGCGGTCGGCGACATGGTCGATCGTCCGGTCGATCAGAAGACGCTGGTGCGCGGCCTGCGCGTCGACGGTCTCGGCACGCTGATCGGCGGCATCTTCAACTCGTTCCCGCATACTTCGTTCTCGCAGAACGTCGGCCTGATCGGCGTGACCGGCGTGAAGAGCCGCTTTGTGTGCGCGATGGGCGGCGTGATCCTGGTGCTGCTGGGTCTGTTCCCGAAGATGGCGCAGGTAGTGGCGTCGGTGCCGGCCTTCGTGCTCGGCGGCGCGGGCATCGTGATGTTCGGGATGGTCGCGGCGAACGGCATCAAGGTGCTGTCGAAGGTCGACTTCGTGAAGAACCACGACAACCTGTTCATCGTCGCGGTGAGCATCGGTCTGGGTCTGGTGCCGGTGGTGTCGCCGCACTTTTTCTCGAAGCTGCCACCTGCGCTGTCGCCGCTCCTGCATAGCGGGATCTTGCTGGCATCGGTGTCGGCGGTCGTGCTGAACCTGATCTTCAACGGCGTCAGGAGCGAGAAGAAAGCGAAGAGCGAAATTCGCCGGGCAGGACATGATTTCGGCGGACGCGGCGGCCATGAACCGCAGCGCGACGAGATGCTGCGGGCGGCGGACTTGCATTGAGTGTCGATAGCCAGATAGCCAGAGCCGCACAAGCGAGCGCAGCGCACCCAAACAAAAACGCCACGGCATGCCGTGGCGTTTTTTTATTGCTGGCTGCGTGAGGCGGCTTCCCTGCAACAGAAACCCGCCCCGCGCGCCGGCTGCTACGAGACTTAGCCCGCGGTGGCTGCCGAAGCCGCCACCGGTGCGCTTGCCGCGCCATAATCGACCGGTGCATCGGCGGGACGCGGCTGCTCGCCGGCCCGTTCGATCCAGCCGCCGCCCAGAGCCTGATACAGCGTGACCAGGTTCTGCAGACGCTGCATCCGCGCGGTAACCAGCAACTGCTGCGACGAATACAGATCGGTCTGCGCGGTCAGCACCGACAGATAGCTGTCGACGCCGTTCGTATAACGCAGATTCGACAGATCCAGCCGGCGCTGTTCGGCAAAGGTATTGCGCTCCAGCGCCTGGATCTGCTGATCGTACGTGCCGCGTGCCGCCAGTCCGTCCGCCACTTCGCGGAAGGCCGTCTGGATTGCCTTTTCGTACGTGGCGATCTGGATGTTCTTCTGCACGTGGGCGAGATCGAGATTGGCCTTGTTCTGGCCGCCTTCGAAGATCGGCAGCGTGATCGACGGCGCGAAGCTCCACGCCGCCGAACCCGGCTTGAACAGACCGCCGAGCGTGGGGCTGAGCGTGCCGAAACTGCCGGTCAGCGAAACCTTCGGGAAGAACGCCGCACGTGCCGCTCCGATGTTCGCGTTGGCCGCGAGCAGATTCTCCTCGGCTTCGGCGATGTCCGGCCGACGCGTCAGCAGATCGGACGGCAAGCCCGCCGGAATATCCGTGAGGAGATTCTGGTTGTCGAGCGTCGAGCCCGGCGGCAGATCGGCCGGCAACGGTTCGCCGATCAGCAGCACCAGCGCATTCTCAGCCTGAGCCCGCAGACGCGCCTGCGACTGCAAGTTCGCGTTGGCCTGCTCGACCACCGTTTGCGACTGCCGCAAATCGAGTTCCGAACCGGTGCCGGTATCGAACTGCAGCTTGGTGATCCGGTACGACTCCTGCGCGGTCTTCAGCGTGCCCTGCGTGACTTTCAGCAGATCGTCGAGTTCGAGCACTGTCAGGTACTGATTCGCCACCTGCGACACCAGCGAGATTTCCGCCGCCTTGCGCGCCTGAGCAGTGGCCAGGTACTGAGCCAACGCCTGGTCCTTCAGGCTCTGGATCCGCCCGAAGAAGTCGATTTCCCACGAGGCGTTCAGACCGACCGAGTAGGAGTTGGAGATCGTCAGGCCAGTCGACGTCAGATCTTTCGGTGTGCGCTGTCTGGTTTGCGACGCCGCCGCGTTGAGCGTCGGGAACAGCGCCGCGCGGGCGATCTGATACTGCGCCTGCGACGCCTGAATATTCAGCACCGACACGCGCAGATCGCGGTTGTTCTTCAGCGCGATTTCGATCAGCCGCTGCAAACGCGCGTCGACGAAGAAATCACGCCAGCCGATATCGGCCGCAACCTGACCATTCGCGCTGCGCGCGGCGCCCGTTGCACCCGGCCGCCCCCCGCCCGGCTGGGTCGCGCCCGGCTGCGTTTCGTACACGCCGCCGGTCGGGAAGGCCCCCGGCACGGGCGCGGCCGGACGCTCGTACTTCGGCGCCATCGTGCAACCCGCGGCGAGGAACGCGACCGCCACTGCAATCAAAGAGTGTTTTTGCATCTCAATGTCCGTCCTTGCCCGAGCCTTCACCAGCCGACCCGCCACCCTGCGGATCATGCGGATGGTGCTGGTTGTAATGTGCGAGCGCCGCATCCGGGTCTTCCTTCTCACCGCCGAATTTCGCGCGGATCACGACGAAGAACATCGGGATCATGAAAATCGCGAGGAAGGTCGCCGTCAACATCCCGCCGATCACGCCGGTACCGATCGCGTGCTGGCTGGCCGAACCCGCGCCGTTACTGATCGCGAGCGGCATCACGCCGAGAATGAACGCGAGCGAGGTCATCAGGATCGGGCGCAACCGCAGGCGCGCCGCTTCCAGCGCGGCCTCGATCGGCCCCATGCCTTCGCTCTGCTGCAGCTCGCGGGCGAATTCCACGATCAGGATCGCGTTCTTCGCCGACAGCCCCACCGTGGTCAGCAGACCCACCTGGAAGAACACATCGTTCTCGAGCCCGCGCAGCGTGGCGGCGAGCAATGCACCCAGCACGCCGAGCGGCACCACCATGATCACCGAGAACGGGATCGACCAGCTTTCATACAGCGCGGCGAGACACAGGAACACGACGAGGATCGAGATGCCGTACAGAATCGGCGCCTGCGAACCGGACTGGCGTTCCTGCAGCGACAGACCCGTCCATTCGTAGCCGATACCCGCGGGCAGCTTCGCCGCGATCGCTTCCATGGCCGACATCGCCTGGCCGGTACTCTTGCCAGCGGCAGCGGCACCCTGGATTTCGACCGCGGAAATGCCGTTGTAGCGTTCGAGCTTCGGCGAACCGTAAGTCCAGATGCCTGAAGCGAACGAACTGAGCGGCGCCATCCCGCCTGCGGTGTTGCGCACGTACCAGTTGCTCAGGTCCTCCGGATTCATCCGGAACGGCGCGTCGCCCTGCACGTACACCTTCTTGATCCGGCCGTCGGTATCGAGGAAGTTGTTGATGTACTGCGAGGCCCACGCGATCGAGAACGTCTGGTCGATCGCCGACAGCGACACACCCAGCGCAGCCGCCTTTTCGTGATCGATCGAGATCTTGAACTGCGGCGTATCGTTCAGGCCGTTCGGACGCACGAGCGCCAGCGACGGATCCTTCGCCGCCATGCCGAGCAGCATGTTGCGCGCCTCCATCAGCTTCGCGTGGCCCAGACCGCTACGGTCCTGCAACTCGAAGTCGAAGCCCGACGCCGTACCCAGTTCCGGAATGGACGGCGGATTCACCGGATACACCAGCGCATCCTTGTACGACGAGAAGTGCATGAACATCCGGCCGATCAGCGCCTGCACCTTCTGGTTCGCGTGCTGGCGGTGCGCGTAGTCCTTCAGCTTCACGAACACGAGACCGGCATTCTGACCACGGCCCGCGAAGCTGAAGCCGTTCACCGTGAACGCCGATTCGACGATGTCCTTTTCCTGCGTCAGCACGTAGTCCGATACGTCCTTGAGGGCGTGCGCCGTGCGCTCCTGCGTCGAGCCGGCCGGCGTTTGCACCATCACGAACATGATCCCCTGGTCTTCATCCGGCAGGAACGACTTCGGCAGCCGCACGAACAGCATGCCCACCGCGACGATCACCACCAGGTAGATGATGAGCCAGCGGCCCGAGCGCTTGATCACGTGATGCACGCCGGAGTGATACTTGTCGCGGCTCGTTTCGAAAGTCCGGTTGAACCAGCCGAAGAAACCCTTCTTCTCTTCGTGATGACCCTGCGGGATCGGCTTGAGGATCGTCGCGCACAGCGCCGGCGTGAGAATCAACGCGACCAGCACCGACAGCACCATCGCCGCCACGATCGTCAGCGAGAACTGCCGGTAGATCGCCCCGACCGAGCCGCTCGAGAACGCGACCGGCACGAACACCGCCGACAGCACCAGCGCCACGCCGATCAGCGCACCGGTGATCTGGCCCATCGCCTTGCGGGTTGCGTCGCGTGGCGACAACCCCTCTTCGGCCATCACCCGCTCGACGTTCTCCACCACCACGATCGCATCGTCCACCAGCAGGCCGATGGCCAGCACGAGACCGAACATCGACAGCGTGTTGATCGAGAAACCCACCACGCTCATGACCGCAAACGTACCCAGCAGCACCACCGGCACGGCGATCGTCGGAATCAGCGTCGCGCGCAGGTTCTGCAGAAACAGGTACATCACGAGGAACACGAGCACGATACCTTCGAGCAGCGTCTTCACCACTTCTTCGATCGACAGGCGCACGAACGGCGTCGTGTCATACGGGTACTTCACGACGAGGCCGTGCGGGAAATACTTCGACAGCTCGTCGATCTTCGCCTTCACGTTCTTCGCGGTCTGCAGCGCATTGGCGCCCGTCGCGAGCTGAATGCCGAGACCGGCGGTCGGCTGACCGTTGTAGTGCGTGTCGAAGTTGTAGTTTTCACCGCCCAGCTCGATGCGCGCGACGTCCTTGATGCGCACCTGCGAGCCGTCCTGGTTCACCTTCAGCAGCACGTTGCCGAACTGCGCAGGTGTATTGAGCAGCGTCGCCTCGGTAATGGTCGCCTGCAGCATCTGGCCCGGCACCGAAGGCGTGCCGCCGAGCGAGCCGCCCGCCACCTGAACGTTCTGCGCCTGCAGCGCGGTCTGGACATCGACCGGCGTCAGACCGAAGTTGTTCAGCTTCACCGGGTCGAGCCAGATCCGCATCGCGTACTGCGTGCCGAACAGCGTCACGGTGCCCACGCCGTCGAGACGGCTGATCGGATCCTTGACGTTCGACGCCACGTAGTTCGAGAGGTCGGTCCTGTTCATGCTGCCGTCTTCGGAAGTGAACGCCAGCACGAGCAGGAAGCTGCTGCTCGACTTGGTGACGTTGATCCCTTGCTGCTGCACGATTGTCGGCAGAAGCGGCGTGGCGAGCTGCAGCTTGTTCTGCACCTGCACCTGGGCGATGTCCGGATTCGTGCCGGCCGCGAACGTCAGCGTGATGGTCGCCGTACCGGAGTCGTCCGAGGTGGACGACAGGTACAGCAGGTGGTCGAGGCCGCTCATCTGCTGCTCGATCACCTGCGTGACGGTGTCTTCCACCGTCTTCGCCGACGCGCCCGGATAGACGGCGCTGATCTGCACCCCCGGCGGAGCGATGGTCGGGTATTGCGCGATCGGCAAGCTGAAGATCGACGCGATGCCCGCGAGCATCAGAATGATGGCGATCACCCATGCAAAAATCGGGCGATCAATAAAGAACTTTGCCATGTAACAGGCTCCCTGTTATTGCGCGGCCGATGCAGCGGAGGCCGGCTGGGCCAGGGCCGTCTGGGCGCCGCTTGCCGCCGGCGCACCTTCAGCCGCAGTGCCGGATGCAGGCAGTTGCGCCGGAACCGTCTTGACCGCCATACCCGGACGCACCTTGTCGGTACCGAGCACGATCACGCGGTCACCCGGGTTCAGGCCGCTTTCGACCACCCAGTTCGGACCGTACGTCGACGACGTGACCAGCTGGCGCACGGCGACCTTGTTGTCCTGACCGACCACGAACGCAGTAGGCTGGCCCTTCGGATCATGCGTAATGCCCGTTTGCGGCACGACGATCGCGCGGTCGTTCACGCCTTCGTCGATGCGCGCGCGCACGAACATGCCCGGCAACAGCACGTGGTCCTTGTTCTGGAAGATCGCGCGGATCGTGACCGAACCGGTGCCCTGGTCGACCGTGACGTCGGTGAACTGCAGCTTGCCCTTCTCCGGGTAGGTGCGGCCGTCTTCAAGAATCAGCGTGACCTTCGCGGCGTCCGGCCCGTTCGTCTTCAGGCGGCCTTCCTGCACCTGGCGGCGCAGCTTGAGGCCGTCGAGGCTCGATTGCGTGAGGTCGACATAAACCGGGTCGAGTTGCTGGACCGTCGACATCAGCGTGGCCGCGCTCGCTTGCACATACGCGCCCGGCGTTACCTGAGAGATGCCGACCTGGCCCGTCACCGGCGAGACGACATCCGTATAGCCGAGGTTGATCTGCGCCGTGTCGACCGCGGCCTTGCCGGCGGCTACGTCAGCCGCTGCCTGGCCTTGCGCGGCGACCGCGTTGTCGTAGTCCTGCTTGCTGACCGCGTTGGCCGCGACCAGCACCTTGTAGCGGTTCGCTTGCGCGGTGGTCGACACGAGGTTGGCCTGCGCCTTGGCAAGCGTCGCCTTCGCGTTGTTCAACGTCGCGATGTACGGCGCCGGATCGATCTTGTACAGACGCTGGCCGGCCTTGACCTGGCTGCCTTCGGTGAACTCGCGGCGCAGCACGATGCCGTCGACCCGTGCGCGCACTTGCGCGACGAGGAACGCACTGGTGCGGCCGGGCAATTCGGTGACGACGGGCACCGTCGTCGGCTGGACGGTGACGATGCCCACTTCGGGCGTTTGTTGCGGCGGGGCCGATTGTTTTGGTCCGCACGCTGCCAGCAATACGGCAGCCGTCGCGGCACAGATTAAGCGGAATGGAACCCGTTCGACGCGCATGGAGCGACCTCTGTCAATGACTGAGAATGAAAAAGTGCGCGCATCCCCACCCCGGAGACGACAGCGCAACATGCGTCTTGCGACGCCTGACCGGAAACCCGTGGATGCAAACCGAACCTGCAGGGGCATCCTGAGAGAAATGCGCCATACCGGGGAAATGCCGCACGACGCCGCCCGTCCGGGCACGGCATAAGAGCGTTTTGAAAGGCAACAGTGACGGATATTAACTGGTCGTCACGGCTTGGGCTATCCGATCGTGGGATGCTATTATATATACATTCACGAATGCATGTAAAAGTGCGTTTGCGTCTCTTGTGGGCGAGGGCCTGCAAGATCGACTCACAAAACGGTTAACTAAAGACAGATTGTCATTGAGCGCACTTAAAACCGCTCGGGAAAACCCCACAATCACGAAAGATCACACCAATATGGTCAGAAGAACCAAGGAAGAGGCGCAGGAGACGCGCAACAGCATTCTCGACGCGGCCGAACGGGTATTCTTCGAGAAGGGTGTATCGCGCACGTCGCTGGCCGACATTGCGCAAGCCGCCGGTGTCACGCGCGGCGCGATTTATTGGCATTTCGCGCACAAAGGCGATCTGTTTACCGAGATGTTCGACCGCGTGCTGCTGCCGCTGGACGAACTCAAGGCCGCCGCGCAAGACCCGAATGAGCCCGACCCGCTCGGACGCCTGATGGAAATCTGCACGGTCTGTCTGCGCGACACCACGAACGACCCGCGCCGCCGGCGCGTGTTCGACATCCTGTTTCTGAAATGCGAGTTCGTCGAAGATATGGGCCCGGTGATGGCCCGGTATCAGACCAACATGCGCGAAGCGCTCACGAAAATCGAAACCGGTCTGCGCAACGCAATCGCCAAAGGGCAAATGCCGGCCGACCTCGACACGAAGCTGGCGGCGTCGATGGTGCATGCGTTCGTCGGCGGTGCGCTGCGCGACATGCTGTTTCTGCCGGACGCCACCGATTTCGCCGCGCATGCGGAGCAGATGGTCGAAGGGATGTTCGACGCGCTGCGGCTGAGCCCGGCGCTGCGCAAGGACCATGCGGCGCGGCGCTCCGATCGGTCAGCTACCTAGATAGATACGGTGGATTCCAGGCGGCGGGCGGGTGTGCATTCACGCAACCCGCCCGCCGCCGTTTACGCGTGCCTGCGCGTGCCGCTATGTGGGTGCCGCTATAGGATGAGTTACGGCTTCACGCCGCCACCGCTTCACACCGCCGCCTGGCTGGCGCGCGCCTTCTGGTTCGAAGCGTAGATATTGCTGCGTTCGAGCGGCGTCCCGCCCTTCACTGCCGCGATCCATTGCTCCGTGCTCGCCACCGCCGCGAAGCGCGACTGCAGCACGACGCTGAATACCCGATGAATGTCCTGCGCGCTCGCAAAGCCCGCACTGTTTTCGTACGGCACCGAGCCCGTCGCGTCGTGCAGGAATTCGACCGCGAGGCCCATGTGCAACGCGTGATTGATGGTCGAGGCGTCGCAGTTGTGCGTCATGTAGCCGACTACTGTCAGCGTGTCGATCTGCTGCGCGGCGAGCCAGTCAGCCAGATCGGTCCCGGTGAAGGCGCTCGGCAGCGACTTCTCCACGTAGTGATCGCGAGCGCGCGTGCCCACCAGCGGATGCAGTTCCGCGCCGTCGCTGCCGCGCGCGAACAGCGGCGAGGTGGCCGGCGCGAAGTTTTGCGCGACCACCACCGGCACGCCGGCGGCACGCGCCGCATCCATCGCGCGGCCGATGTTGGCGAGCGAGGTTTGCACATCCGGGTATTCGATCGGCAGATCGCCCGTCACGTATTCGTTCTGCACGTCGATGACGATCAGCGCGCGGCGTGGTGTGGTCATGGCAAGACTCCTGTCAGATAAGGCTCGCGCTGCGTGGCCCGGGATGGGCGCTGAACAGGCAGCGGCGATGACTGCATTGTTCGCTTGCCGCAGTCTTACGGACAGTGACCCAAATGACAAGATTCGCTAGAATCGGGCCATCGTTGAATTTCATGGGATGGCAGATGACGGCACCGATCTCTTTATCAGCCGACGCGGCCGCCGCGCCTCGCCACATCGTCGCGGTGGTTGCGTTCAACCGCATCAGCCCGTTCCATCTTTCGGTGCCTTGCGTCGTCTTCGGCGAGGACCGCAGCGGCGGCGGCTTGCCCGACTTCGATTTTCGCGTGTGCGCGGCTGAGATGGGCGCGCTGACCACCACCGCCGGCTTCTCGATCGCCGTCACGCATGGGCTCGAAGCGCTCGCTTATGCCCAGACGATCATCGTGCCGAGCTGGCGCGATCCGGACGAAGCGCCACCCGCGGCCCTGCTCGATGCACTGCGGGCCGCGCATGCACGTGGCGCGCAGCTGGTCGGCTTGTGTCTGGGCGCGTTCGTGCTGGCCGCCGCCGGCATTCTCGACGAGCGGCCAGCGACCACCCATTGGGCATGGGCCGACGATTTCGCGCGCCGCTATCCGCGCGTGCGCCTCGACCCCGACGTGCTCTACGTCGACGACGGCAACGTGCTGACCTCAGCGGGCACTGCCGCCGGACTCGACTGCTGTCTGCACGTGCTGCGCAAGATGTGCGGCGCGCAGGCAGCGAACCATGTGGCGCGCCGACTCGTGGTCCCGCCGCATCGGCAGGGTGGCCAGGCGCAATACATCGAGCAGCCTGTGCCGCCGAACGTGCGCGGCGACCGGTTGTCGGGCCTGCTCGATTGGGTCAGCGGAAATCTGGACGCGCCGCACACGCTCGACTCGCTCGCCGAGCGCGCGCTGATGAGCCGCCGCACCTTCACGCGCCGCTTCCGTCTCGCTACCGGCACGACCGTCGGCGCGTGGCTGCTGTCGCAACGGCTCGCCCGCGCGCAGCAATTGCTCGAAAGCACGGACAAGTCGATCGAAGCAATTGCGGGAATCGCGGGCTTTGGCTCGACGGCCTCGTTGCGGCAGCATTTCGCGGAGGCGTTCCGCACTTCGCCGTCCGCGTGGCGGCGCGAGTTTCGCGGCGTATGAACGCGTATATGGAGACGCGTGAGAGCCTGCGGGGGCCGCAAAGGCCCCACGCAGCCAACAGCGTTTCGTAGCGAGTCACCGGGATTTCGTAGTCGCGCCGGCGCGACAGCAACAAGGCAGCAGCGCGGCAGCGACACGACAGCAACACGGCAGCGGAGCGGCAGCAGCGCGCCGGCGAGTTGAGTCGATCCGCGCCAAGCCGCGCCGTCAGTGCTCGCTGACCCAGCGCGCTACATACAGCAGCAGCGCGACCAGAAAAATCATCGCCGCCCACGCCCAGTAAGGGACCGCATGCGGATTGGGCTCGCGATGCGAAACCCCGTGCGAGGCGCTGGCGGCGCGCCCGGTCAGCGTATTGCCATGCTCAGGCGGGCGCGGACGCCGCGCGATGCCGCTGAGATTGATCGGCCGTAAAAAGACGTGCTGACGGCGCGCCGACGAACCGCGCGCGCGGTTCGGCCCTTGCCCATGCTTGGCCCGGACAACCGCGCCGAATTCGGTGAAAAAGTCGTCAGCGAGGTGATGCAGCGCGTTTTCGAGCTGCCGCGTCGGCAGCTCGGCGAGCGGCCCGGACGACGTCGCCCAGATCGTGTAATCGATCCGCGTGCCGCGCTCCCTGCCGATGCCGAGCGCGGCATCTTCCGCGCGCAGCCTGACTTCGATCTGTCCGCGCAGCGAGCCGATGCCCTCGGCGCGAGCCTTGAAGTTGATGGTGCGGCGCTGCGCCTCCGCCGGCCCGGAGTCCTGGCCGGCGACATGCGCGCGCGCTTCGTAACGCGCGCGCAAAGGTCCAAGCGGCACGGTCAGGGTCAACGCATATTCGCCGCGGCCAAGCCGCGTGAACGACTCGCAGTTGTCGAGGCTGGCACGTAACAAAGCGAGATCCTGCAACGCGTCCCAAACGTCGGAAGGCGCGAGCGGAATTCTCAACGCGTCGTTCAGTTCCATGACAGCCTCCCCGATGAACGCGCGACTGCGGGATCAGGATGTCTGATCGATACGGTCGACGCGCGATGCGTAAAACGCGAGATACCCTTTGATCTGTTGCACCGCTTCGAGCGGCGTCTCATAGGTCCACACGGCGTTTTCGATCAGGCCGTCTTCGGTGCGCAAATGAAAGTACGAAGCATGGCCCTTGAACGGGCAATGCGAAGTATGCGTGGACCGTTCGAGCCGCGCCATGTTCACGTCGGCGCGCGGAAAATAGAACACGTCTGGCAGACCGGTTTCGGCGAGCGTCAAGGCTGCTTGCGTGTCGGCCATCGTGACGCCGCCGTGAATCACACGAACCCGGTGGTGGTTGCCGGTAATGACGACGGTGTGCCCGCCCGAGCTTGCGCCGGCGCCCGGGCTTGGGCTTGGGCTTGGGCTTCCGTGAGGTGTCAAGGCATCGCTCATGTCTCGGCTCCGTGATGATGTGTGGTCGTGCAAACAAAAAAAGCCGCGGGGCGCACCCGCGGCTTCATTATCAGCCAAACTCCGGCCGATTGCGCGGCCTTCCTGCGCTTTGCCGGACGATCCGTACGGCAAAAGGTCAGGAAAACCAGGCGATTACTGGATATTCCAGTAGAACGCAGCCTTGGCGCTGCCTTTGGCAGGGACTGTCACCGCCCTCGACTGGTCGCGATCCTTGTATTGCGCGTGAACGGTGTAGCGGCCCGGGCGCAGCTTGACCAGCATGTACGGTCCGCGCGACGTGGCGCTCAGCACCTCGCCGTTATGGGCATCGACCACCCGCACGTGGACGTCGGCGAGATAGTCGGAGCCGGGGCCCGTAAAACGCAACGACAGCGGCCACAGGTTTTGCGCCTGCTGCAACGCCTTCGATTCGTCGAGACCGACGCCGCCCGACACGAACGATACGTCGCCCTGCTGCTGAATTTGCGGCAGGCCGCCACCGTTGGCGTTGCCGGCGCTAGTTTCATCGGTGGTCGTGCCGCCTGCCACTTCGCTCGCCTGCTGCGCATAAGCGCCGCCCGCCAGACCGAGCGTGAGCGCTGCGCATACCGCAGCGGCTACGATCCTTCGCTGATTGCGTTGGGTTTTCATCGGTTCGCTCCCTTTAAGGTTCTCGCCATCCGGTCCCTCTGGAGAGGGCCGGATTGACTCAGAAGACGCAACCTGCATGCCAACAAGCTGGTCGCATCGCGCTCAAACCGCTGCTTCGCCGCGCCGGGTGGCGCTCGGCGAGATTTTCGATGGCGCCCGAAGCGGTAAAAGAAAGCCGGTCTGTCGGCAGTAAGTGCAACAGACCGGCAAGCGTTACTTCATGAACCTTGGCGAATTGGTCAGAGAATTGGCCAGAAGCCGGGCCAAAACTTCGACCAACCATCAGACCAAAAGCAGGCCAAAGTCAGGTCAAAAATCAGCCAAGATCGACCGGCACAAAGATCTGCGCATTGTCGCGCTGGATCAGCAACGCGATGCTGTTGCCGGCGCCGGCGATCATCTGCTTCAGCTGATCGACGCTCGTCACCGGACGGCCGTTGACCGCGAGAATCACGTCGCCCGGCTGGATGCCGGCGCTTTCAGCCGCCCCGCCCGATTGCTGCACCAGCAGACCGTGCGACACCGACGCGCCGTTCTTCTCTTCCGGCGTGAGCGGCCGCACTGCCACGCCGAGACGGCCTTGCAACTGCGCCGGCTGATCGGCCTTGTCCGAGGCGAGCTTCGCATCCGACAGCGAGCCGATGGTCACCTTCAGATCCCTGGTGGCCTTGTCGCGCCACACCTGCACGGTGGCCGAGCTGCCCGGCGCGAGACCCGCGACCTGCGACGGCAGATCCGTCGAGTCGCCCACCGGCTCGCCGTTCACCGACAGGATCACGTCGCCCGGCTGCAAGCCGGCCTTGGCGGCCGGACCGCCCGAATCGACCGAACTGACGAGCGCGCCTTGCGGCTTCTGCATCCCGAACGAATCGGCGAGCGTCTGGTTCATGCCCTGCACCGCGACGCCGAGCCGTCCGCGGCTCACGTGGCCGGTCTTGACGATATCGTCCTTGACCTTGATCGCCTCATTGATCGGGATCGCGAACGAAAGGCCCTGGAAGCCGCCGGTCTGCGAGTAGATCATCGAGTTGATGCCGATCACTTCGCCTTGCAGATTGAACAGCGGACCACCCGAGTTGCCCGGATTGACCGGCACGTCGGTCTGGATGAACGGCGTGTAATTTTCGTTAGGCAGCGAGCGCGACTTCGCGCTGATGATGCCCGAGGTCACGGTGTTATCGAAACCGTAAGGCGAGCCGATCGCGACCACCCACTGCCCGACCTTGCTTTGACGCGGGTCGCCGATCTTCACGGTCGGCAGGCTGCTCGCGTCGATCTTCAATACGGCGACGTCCGACTGCTTGTCGGCGCCGACCACCTTGGCGCGGAATTCGCGCTTGTCGGTCAGCCGCACGGTCACGACGTTCGCGCCGTCCACCACGTGCGCATTGGTCAGGATATAGCCGTCATTGCTGACAATGAATCCCGAGCCCAGGCTCGCGCTCGGCTGATCCGGCGCATCGCCGCCGTCGCCGCCCTGCATGCCCGGCACGCCGCCGAAGAAGTGCTTGTAGAACTGGTAGAAAGGATCGCTCGGATCGATCGGCAACTGATTGCCGCCGCCACCGTTACCGCCGCCGTTGCCACGCAGCGCGGCCTGCTTGACCACATGCTTTGCGCTGATGTTGACGACGGCCGGGCCGTAGGTTTCGACCAACCCGGAGAAATCGGGAATGCCTGTTTTCGCGGCGGCTTCGGCGGGCATCATCGCGGCTTGCGCCGGCGTGATGACCTGCGGCGCGGGAACGTCGCGATGTCCCGCCACATAACCGGCGGACAGCGCAACGGCGAGCGCTACTGCTATAGCGCTACGGGACAAGGTTTTCGCGTTCATCGTGTACTCCTGACTGGGAGAGAGAGGCTTCTGGATGTCACGAAGCGTACGTGGCATCGCTTAAAAGAGTCTTAAGCAGCGCCAGATCGCTTGAGCCCTGATTTAGCCCGGTTTTAAGGCTGTTTTAAGCCTCTTTCCCTACAGGAAGCTGCACGTTCAGAAGCGAACGGTGACCTGCAATCCGCCCGCCCGCGACTCGTCGAGCGTCACCGCCGCGTGGTGTTGCGTGGCGATGCGGCGCACGATCGCGAGGCCGAGGCCGGTGCCCGCCACGTCGGTGCGCACGCGGTTCGCGCCGGCGCCGGCGCGATAGAAACGATCGAACACGCGATCGCGTTCGGACGGCTCGATGCCCGGCCCGCTGTCGGCGATCCGCACCACCGGGTGCCCGTCTTCCACATGCAGGCTGACGTCGACACGGCCGCTGCGCGGCGTGTACTTGGTCGCGTTGTCCACGAGGTTGTTGAACATCACACGCAGCGCGTCGGCGTCGCCGGTCACCCTGGCCGCCTCGCTCGCCTCGATGCCGAGATCGACGCCACGATTCTGCGCAAGCGGCGCGTAAGCCGCGACGCAGTCACGCAGCAGCGCGCGCAGATCGATCGCGTCGCTGACGGTCAGACCGTCCGGCTCCGAACGCGCGAGCGCCAGCAACTGTTCAGCAAGACGCGTCGCGCGCGTGACGCCGGCTTGCAGATCGGTGAGCGCTTCATTGCGCGCCGTATCGTCTTTCGCGCGCGCCACCAGTTGCGATTGAATCTGCACGGCGGCGAGCGGCGTGCGCAGTTCGTGCGCGGCATCGGCGACAAAAGCTTTCTGAATGTCGAGCGCGGTGGCGAGCCGCTCGAGCAGGCCGTTCAGAGCGCGCACGAGCGGCTGCACTTCGAGCGGCAGGCCCTGATCGGGCAACGGATCCAACGCTTCCGGGCGACGCGCGTCGAGCGCGCTCGTCACGCGCCGCAGCGGCCGGAGCCCGCGCCCGACGATCATCCACACCGCAAGGCCCATCAGCGGCAGCAACACGATCAGCGGCCATAAGGTGCGCAGCGCGACATTCGCCGCCAGCCGGTTGCGCACGGACACCGGCTGCGCCAGCTGCACGACGTTATCGCCGACGATTGCGCCGTACACGCGCCAATCCCCACGGTCGGTATGCTCGGTGGAAAAGCCGAGTTCGGCACGCGGCGCAAGCGGCGCACGCGGACGCGAGTAGTACATCAGCACGCCGTTGCGATTCCAGATTTGCAGCACGATGCCTTCGTCGCCGGTGTCGCGCGAACCGAGCACTTGCGAGAATGGTTCCGACGGCAGCGCCGCGGCGATCTGCTCCAGCTGGTAATCGAACAGTTCGTTGGCTTCGGCGAGCGCCTGCCGGTAAATCAGCCAACCCGCAATGCCGACGCCGAGCAGCACCAGCGCCAGCAGCCAGAACAACAATTGACGGCGAATCGAACGCATCGGCTCAGGCGTCCTTCGCGATCATGTAGCCGAGACCGCGCACGTTGCGGATCAGATCCGCGCCGAGTTTCTTGCGCAGCGCGTGAATGTAGACCTCGACGGTATTGCTGCCGATTTCCTCACCCCAGCCGTACATCTTTTCTTCGAGCTGGCTCTTCGAGAGCACCGCGCCCGGCCGTGCGAGCAGCGCTTCGAGCAGCGCGAATTCACGCGCGGACAACGCGACCGGCGCGCCGTCGAGCGTAACCTGATGCGAGGCCGGATCGAGCGTCAGATTGCCGTGGCGGATCGTCGAATCGCTGCGGCCCGATTGCCGGCGAATCAGCGCGCGCATGCGGGCGCCGAGTTCGTCGAGATCGAAAGGTTTGACGAGGTAATCGTCGGCGCCGGCATCGAGGCCTTTGACGCGATCGGCGACCGCGTCGCGCGCGGTGACGATCAGCACCGGCAGCGCATGGCCGCGCGCGCGCAGCGTACGCAGCACGTCGAGGCCGTCACGTTTGGGCAGGCCGAGGTCGAGCAGCACCAGATCGTAAGGTTGGCTGGCCGCCGCGCTCAGCGCCGCCTCGCCGTCTTCCACCCAGTCGACCGCGAAGCCTTCGCCGCGTAGCGCTTTGCGCACGCCCTCGGCAATCATCCGGTCGTCTTCGACTAGCAAAATGCGCATGGCAGTACGGTCCTGAAACATTCATTGATGCCGCATTCTAGCGCCCGCCCCCGAGGTGCGCGTCGCACGACGCTTTTTCACCGCAGCCTCACGGCATGTCTCTACAATGGGCGCTTTGCGTCGCGCGGCTGAATGAATGCCCGTGCTCTACGCCCTGAAATCCTGCTTTTTCGCCCGTCCATGACGCACGCTTTCCTGTCTTCTCTCACACGCCATGTGGCGCCGCGCCCGCTCCGTTGTGCCACTGCCGGTCCCACGCCACGCCGGTTCGCGCCGCGCACGGCGGCGTTGCTGCTCGCCTGCGCCGCACTCGCCTGCGGCACGGCGCTGCCACTGTCCGCTCAGGCCCGCGTCAAGGCGAAGCATCCAAGCGTCAACGTCAGCACGGTTCTGCCGCAATCCGTGATGGCCGGCTTGCAGCGCGCTCACGTGCCGTTGTCGTCGATCAGCGTGGTGGTCGAAAAGGTCGGCGACCGCACGCCGATCGTCGCGCTGAACGCCGGTAAGCCGATGATGCCCGCCTCGACGATGAAACTCGTCACCACCTACTCCGGCCTGTCGATGCTCGGCCCGGACTATCGCTGGCGCACCAGCGCCTACGCGGACGGCACGGTGGACGGCAACGGCGTGCTGCACGGCAATCTGTACATTCAGGGCACCGGCGATCCGAAGCTCGTGCCCGAAGAACTGATCGATCTGGTGCAGAAGATCCACAAGGCGGGTATCACTGGCCTCGACGGCGCGCTGGTGCTCGACAAACGCTACTTCGACGCCTCGACGCGCGACCTGCCGCCCTTCGACGACGACACCACCGCGCCGTACAACGTCGGCCCCGATCCTCTGCTGTATGCGTTCAAATCGCTGTCGTTCACGCTGACGCCGTCGCCGGACGGCAGCGTCGCGATCGACGTGCTGCCTGCGCTCGCGCAATTGCAGATCGACAATCAGATGCGCGCGGTCAACGGCCCCTGCCGCGGCGACGCAGCCTCCGTCTCGCCGAGCGTCACGCCGCAGCCGAATGGCACGGTGGTGGCGTCGTTCAACGGCGACTACTCGGTGCGCTGCGGCCCGCGCACGATCAACGTTGCCGTGCTCGATCACTCCGCGTTCTTCGCGGGCGGCTTCCTCGCGCTGTGGCAGCAAACCGGCGGCACCTTCAGCGGCGCAACCCGCGAAGGCCAGGTGCCCACCGGCGCGCGCCTGATCGCGACGCACCAGGGGCCGATGCTGTCCGACATCGTTCGCGACATCAACAAGTTCAGCAACAACACGATGGCGCGCAACCTGTTCCTGACGATCGGCGCGACGGAAGAACAGCCGCCCGCCACGCCGGCCAAATCGGCGCGCGCGATCCAGGCATTCCTGCGCCGCGACGCGATCAACATGGAGTACCTGACGCTCGACAACGGCTCGGGCCTGTCGCGCGACGAGCACGTCACCGCGCTCGCGCTCGCCGATCTGCTGCAGCGGGCCAACGCGAGCCCGGTGGCTCAGGTATTCGTCGAGTCGCTGCCGATCGCGGGCGTCGACGGCACGATGCGCAACCGCTTGGCCAACCAGGGCGCGGGCGGCAACGCGCACATCAAGACCGGCACGCTGCGCGACGTGCGGGCGATCGCGGGCTATGTCGCGTCGGCGGACGGCAACAGCTATGTCGTCGTCAGCCTGATCAACGACTCGCATTCGGAAGCCGCGCGCGCCGCGCACGACGCGTTGCTCGAATGGGTGTATCAGGGCCCCGCTCAGGGTTTCACGCAACCGCTTGCGGAAGCCGCTGACCCGACGCGCAGCAAGCCCAGGAAAAACCCGCACAAGCGCGGAGCCCATTGAGGATTCCTTCTAGCGAAGCCGCACGCGGCAACGCGTCCGAGCGTGTACGCTGTCGGGCAGTGTTTGAAGGGCGCGCGGAAACCGCAATGCGCGGTGCATGAGCTGCGCGCCGGTTACGGCCGCGCGGGCGTGGCCCAATCAAACGATAACGACAACGTCCGCTGCGGCAAGCGCAGCGGCCAGGGACCACGGAGGAAGACCCGATGCAATTCGATGCCGAATTGCTGCTGCTCGCCATGGCGCCAGTCTTTCTCGCATGCATCGGCTGGGAGGCGCGGCACCTGCGGCGCACGCGCCCCGGCGCGCGGCTCTATAGCTGGCGCGACACGCTCTGCAACGCCGCGCTCGCACTGATGCAGAAAGCCGTGCGTGGCTGGCGCAATAAATTGCGCGCACTGTTCGCGCCGCCCGCATGGGCTGCGGATTATCACGCACGCCGCGCCGCCAGGTCTGCGGTATCGGGCAAAGAAACCAGCATCAATGAGAACAATACGGCCGCGTTTCGAACGTCGCGCAGGCCGTAGAAGATTCTGTAAGCTGTCGCCACGCCGCCGACGCGGCGGGCGCTGCCTGCAGCACATGGCACAAGGGCCAAACATACGAGGAGATGCAGTCAACATGAAACAAACAGCATCGAAGAAGCGCAGTTTCGTACGCGTCACGCAGATCGCTATCGCCAGTGCCGCGTTTGCGCTGCTCGCGGCTTGCGGCGGCAGCAGCGATAACAACAGCTCGAGCAGCAGCACGCCTGCTGGCGGTGTGAAATTGCAGGTCGTGTCGTTCGGCGACAGCTTGTCGGACGTCGGCACGTATGCGCCGGTGATCCTGGCGAACTTCGGCGGCGGCCGCTTCACGACCAACCCTGGCGAAGTGTGGACGCAAAAGGTTGCCGAGTACTATGGCGACACGCTGACGGCGGCGGCGCTCGGCGGCTTTGGCCAGCCGCTCGTGAACACTTCCGGTCTTGGCTATGCGCAGGGCGGCGCGCGTGTGGTGGACCCGAACGGTCCGGGTCATGCGCCGGCTGGCCAGCCGAGTTACGCGCAGGCCACCACGGTGCCGATTGTCACGCAGGTGCAGAACTATCTGAGCGCGCACGGCAGCTTCAATTCGAATCAGCTGGTGCTGGTGAACGGCGGCGCGAACGACATCTTCACGCAACTCCCGGCGCTGGCGACCGCGATCACGACGGACATCGCGGGCGGCATGAGCAGCCAGTTGGCCGTGCAAACGGAAACGCTCAAGACGCTTGGGCCGGTGGCGGCTGCGTTGGCTCAACAGGTCGGCGTGATCTTGCAGAGCGGCGCGACCCATGTGGTGGTGTCGAATGTGCCGGATATCGGCTCGACGCCGCTGGCGCTGCAGGAGGTCAAGACTTTGGGCGCACAGGCACCGGCTTTGATGACGGGCATCACGCAGGTCTACAACGCCGCGTTTTTCGGTGCATTGCAGCAGGCCGGCATTTACAGCAAAGTCATTCCGATCGATGCTTTTACGTGGCAGGACAACTTGATGGCCAATGCCGCGGCCAGCGGCTTTACGGTGACGAACACGGACACGGCGTGCAATTTGACTGCCATGGCGCAGGCTGCGGCGAAGTTTGGCGAGCCTGATCCGACGGCGTTTGCTCGTTCATTGTTCTGTTCCCCGCAGACGTATACGGTCGCGGGCGCGGACCAGACTTATATGTTTGCTGATACGGTGCACCCGACTACGCATGTGCACGCGCTTTTTGCACAGTATGTGCAGTCGCAGGTCGCTGCCAGCGGGCTTGGGAAATAGTTTGGGTTTTGCCGCTACGCGGCGGCGAGATTTTTGTTTCGCGGGACGCCCGGCTATCTGGTTGGCTGGGCGTTTTTGCTTTTTTGCCCGCACAGCGGCGCGATGGACTGTCGGTCTACGGCGCACAACCCAAAGCGCCGCGAAGGCAAAAAGAATCAATAAAAACCAACGCCGCAGGCAAACAACCCGGCCAGGCGTTACGCGCAAAAAACCTCAACTTTGTGCTTCAAAAGCAGCCGCCGCTCTCCCGAGCCGATCATTGACGGCGATCCACTCGATCGTATCCGGCAGCTTCTCAATCAGAATCCGCGACACGTTCGCTCGATCCAGCGCGCGCAGCAAGCCATACAACTCGCGCGCATAAACATGCGGATCCTCAGGCGCGGCAATGAAATGCACGCCATCCGCATCCACCCACCGCCCAGCGCGAGAAACCCGCGCCACCAACGCCACGCGTTCGCCGCTCTGCCGCGCAGCGAGCAAAGGCTCAAGCGCATCGAACGGCAACAAAGCCAACGGCGTCTGCGGCGCATAGTGCGCCTTCAAAGTCCCGGAAGCCCGCGGCGCGGTCGCATCCGAACCATCCGCCAATCGCGGCGCCTCGCCGAGCACATCGGCAATGTCTTGCGGCGTCACCCGCCCGGGCCTCAGCAGCGCCGGAAACCCCCGCGATAAATCCAGAATCGTGGACTCAATCCCGACATCCGACGCGCCACCGTCCAGCACATGAATCGCGCTGCCAAACTCGTCCCGCACATGCTGCGCCGTAGTCGGACTGACATGGCCAAAACGATTCGCCGACGGCGCAGCCACACCACCATGCCCGCCGCGCAACGCGCTGAACGCCTCCAGCAAGGCTTGCGCAACCGGATGCGACGGACACCGCAACCCCACCGAATCCTGTCCGCCGCTCACCGCCGCCGGAATCCTCGCGGCGCGCTTCAGAATCAACGTCAGCGGCCCCGGCCAGAACGCGTCGATCAGGCGCTGCGCCTCGGCAGGCAAATGCTCGACCCAGTAGTGCGGATCGCCCTGCGGCGCCAGATGCACGATCACCGGATGATTCGCCGGCCGCCCCTTCGCCACGTATATGCGCGCGACCGCTTCCGGACTCTCGGCGTCGCCGCCCAGACCATAGACGGTCTCAGTCGGAAACGCGACCAGCTCGCCGGCATCCAGCAACGCTGCCGCGTGCTCGATCTGCGCAGCGCTCACAGCGCCCTCGGAGGGTTTGGTTTGATCCGGCATGGCGCTCGCGTCAGCTCCTGAGGATATGCAGGAGCCGCGCGCAATCGCGAGCGGACGTGCGGGCTTCCTCGAGCGTCGCGGCGGTGAAGTTCACGTGACCCATCTTGCGGCCGCAACGCGCCTCCTCCTTGCCGTACAGATGCAATCGCGCCGCCGGCATCGCCGCCACTTCGTGCCACGGCGGCGTGACCGCCGCGCGCTTCGGGCCGTCCGGGAACCAGACGTCGCCGAGAATGTTCAGCATCACCGTCGGCGAATGCTGACGTGTGTCGCCGAGCGGCATGCCGGTCATCGCGCGCACCTGCTGTTCGAATTGGCTGGTCGCGCAGGCATCGACGGTGTAGTGGCCGGAATTGTGCGGACGCGGCGCCATTTCGTTGGCCACCAGCGAACCGTCTTCCAGAATGAAGAACTCGACGCACAACACGCCCACATAGCCGAGCTTGTCGGCGATTTGCAGCGCGGCTTGCTGCGCCTGGGCAACCAGCGTCGGGCTCGCATCCGGCGCGGGAACGATGGTGTGCGACAGCACGCCGTCGCGATGCGTGTTCTGCGCGAGCGGATACACCACCGACGCGCCGCTCGACGCGCGCGCAATCAGCGCGGACACTTCGAATTTCAGCGGCAAGCGCTTTTCCAGCACGCACGGCACGCCCGCCAGCGATGCATGCGCCTCGCGCACTTCCTCGGCGTTGCGCACACGAATCTGGCCTTTTCCGTCGTAGCCGAGGCGCGCGGTTTTGAGGATGCCGGGCAGTACGGTTTCGAGCTTCGCATCGTCGAGCGCGGCAAGCGCATCCGACGATTCGATCACCACGTGCGGCGCCACCGTCACGCCCGACGACGCAATAAAGCGCTTCTCGGCGATCCGGTCCTGCGCCACCGCGACGCAACGGCCAGCCGGGCTGACGAAGGTGGTCTTCGCGAGAAAGTCGAGGCTCGCAGCCGGCACGTTCTCGAATTCGGTCGACACCGCCGCGCACAGCCGCGCGAGTTCGGTAAGCGACGCTTCGTCGTCGTAAGACGCGCGCAGATGGCGGTCGGCGACGGCGCCCGCCGGACTGTTTTCGTCCGGGTCGAGCACGGCGACGCGATAGCCCATCGCCTGGGCGGCAAAGCAGAACATGCGGCCGAGCTGGCCGCCACCGACCATGCCAAGCCATGCGCCGGGCAGAATCGGTGAAACCGGTGTGTTGTCTGGGTTCATCTTAGTGGTTGGTCGCGGCCGGGTGCGCATGCATTCGTGCAATTCGTGCACGCGCGCCCGGCCGGGGGTCAGACATGGGGACGTCTAAAAGCAATCAGCCTTTGCGCTTACAGCGCAGGCAGCACCATCGCGTGGGCCGCTTCGTTCTGACGCACGCGGAACGCTGCCAGTTTCTCTGCATACTCGGCGCTCGTGCCGCTCAGGATCGACACCGCGAACAGCGCCGCATTCGCCGCGCCCGCTTCGCCGATCGCAAACGTCGCGACCGGCACGCCCTTGGGCATCTGCACGATCGAATGCAGCGAATCCACACCCTTCAGATACTTGCTCGCCACCGGCACGCCGAGCACCGGCACCGTGGTCTTGGCGGCCAGCATGCCCGGCAGATGCGCGGCGCCGCCCGCGCCCGCGATGATCGCGCGAATGCCGCGCTCGCGCGCGCTCTGCGCATACGCAAACATCTCGTCGGGCATCCGGTGCGCGGACACGACCTTCGCCTCGTACGGCACGCCGAATTCCTGCAGGATCGCCACGGCGTTCTTCATCACTTCCCAATCGGAACTGGACCCCATCAGCACGCCGACAACAGGCGCGCTATGCGTATGGGCGGTCTGGACTTCACTCATCTTACGGCTTCCTTGTCTCTCGAGCGGCGCGATAACCGGGATTAAGCGAGCTTCTGCCCGGTCAGGCGTTCGAGCGCTTCCTGATACTTCTCGCCCGTCTTCGTGACGACGTCGTCCGGCAGCTTCGGTGCGGGCGGTTCCTTCTTCCACGGCTGGGTTTCCAGCCAGTCACGCACGAACTGCTTGTCGAACGACGGCGGGTTGGTGCCGACCTGGTACTGATCCGCCGGCCAGAAGCGCGACGAATCGGCGGTCAGCGCTTCGTCCATCAGGTACAGCTTGCCGTGATTGTCCAAGCCGAACTCGAATTTCGTATCCGCGATGATGATGCCGCGCGTGGCCGCGTAGTCAGCCGCTTCCTTGTACAGCTTGATCGAGATGTCGCGGATCGTGGCCGACAGTTCGGTGCCGATGCGGCGTTCCATCTCGTTGTAGGTGATGTTTTCGTCGTGGTGGCCCATTTCGGCCTTGGCTGCCGGCGTGAAAATCGGCTCGGGCAGCTTTTGCGCATTTTGCAGCCCCGGCGGCAACTCCACGCCGCAAACCGCACCGGTTGCCTGATAGTCTTTCCAGCCGCTGCCGGCCAGATAACCGCGCACCACCGCTTCGACGAGAATCGGCTCGAGGCGCTTCACCACTACGGCGCGGCCCTTCACCTGCTCGACTTCATCTGCCGCCACCACGGATTCGGGCGCCACGCCCGTCAGGTGATTCGGCACGATGTGCTGGAGCTTGTCGAACCAGAAGTTGGCCATCTGGTTCAGCACGCGGCCCTTATTCGGAATCGGCTCGCCCATGATGACGTCGAACGCCGACAGACGGTCGGTCGTGACGATCAGCAACTGGTCGTTGCCCACCGCATAGTTGTCGCGGACTTTACCGCGGCCGAGCAGCGGCAGCGAGCGGAGCGTGGATTCGTAAAGGGTAGACATCGTCGTGGTTCGCTAAAAGTGAGGCAAAAAGTGTGACCGGAACAAAAGGGAAACGCCGTTCCCCGGATGATGCGGGAACGGCGATCTAACGACAACCTGGCCGAACGGCCAGGCGCAGAGCTTATTGACAGCTTAGCGGACGACTTGCGCGAACTCGCCCGACTTGTACTTCTCCGCGATTTTATCAAGCGAAACCGGCTTGATCTTGCCGGCCTGGCCTTCGCAGCCGAATTGCGTATAGCGCTCGATACAGATCTTCATCGCGGCTTCACGCGCCGGCTTCAGGTAATCGCGCGGGTCGAACTTGCCCGGATTCGTCGCCATGTAGCGGCGGATCGCGCCGGTGATCGCCAGACGCAGGTCGGTGTCGATGTTGACCTTGCGCACGCCGTTCCTGATACCTTCCTGAATCTCTGAAACCGGCACGCCGTAAGTTTCCTTCATGTCGCCGCCGAATTCGCGGATTTCCGCGAGCAGCTCCTGCGGCACCGACGACGAACCGTGCATCACCAGATGGGTGTTCGGAATGCGCTGGTGAATTTCCTTGATGCGCTGGATCGACAGAATGTCGCCCGTCGGCTTCTTGCTGAATTTGTACGCGCCGTGCGAGGTGCCGATGGCGATCGCCAGAGCGTCGCACTGGGTCAGCTTGACGAAGTCCGCAGCCTGCTCCGGATCAGTCAGCAGTTGCTCGCGGGTCATCGTGCCTTCCGCGCCGTGGCCGTCTTCCTTGTCGCCCTTCATGGTTTCCAGCGAACCGAGCACGCCCAGTTCCGCTTCCACCGTGATGCCGATCGAATGCGCCGCTTCAACCACCTTGCGCGACACCTCGACGTTGTATTCGTACGAAGCGACCGTCTTGCCGTCGGCTTCGAGCGAACCGTCCATCATCACGCTGGTGAAGCCGCTGCGGATCGCCGCCATACAGACTGCCGGCGACTGGCCGTGGTCCTGGTGCATCACGACCGGAATATGCGGATACGACTCGACCGCTGCTTCGATCAGATGGCGCAGGAACGGCTCGCCCGCGTACTTACGCGCGCCGGCCGAAGCTTGCATGATGACCGGGGCGTTGACCTTGTCGGCCGCCGCCATGATCGCCTGCACCTGCTCCAGGTTGTTCACGTTGAATGCCGGCAGGCCGTAGCCGTTTTCGGCAGCATGGTCCAGCAGTTGACGCATTGATACGAGAGGCATGCTGTAACTCCTTAGATTGAAAAGAATTCTGTACCGCCGGCATCTTTTGGGCGATTTTATCGCGAAGTAAACCACCTACCCGCTCACACATTCCCTAAAGCACCCGGCGTGCATTCGCCGCACGCGCGCCCGGAGTCTGTGCGCCGCCTCTCGCGGGGCGATGCAGCCTGCTTCGCTCGATCAAGCCTGTGCCGATCGTGCAGTCTCCTGCCTGATCAATACGGTTCACCGACCCGTACGATTTTCAGCGTGTTCGTGCCGCCGGCCTGCCCCATCGGCTCGCCGACGGTCAGCACCACCATGTCGCCGCGCGCCGCGTAACCCTTGCGGACCACGGTTTCCAACGCCTGTTGCAACGCGGTGTCGCGGTCGGTGTTGGTGTCCAGATGCAGCGAGGTCACGTTGCGGTACAGCGCCATGGCCCGTTCACTGCCGACCCGCGGCGTGAGCGCGAAAATCGGCACGTGGGTCGAGTGGCGCGACATCCACAGCGCGGTCGAACCGGATTCGGTCAACGCGACGATCGCCTTCGCGCCCAGGTGATAGGCCGTGAAGAGCGCGCCCATCGCGATCGACTGGTCGATCCGGGTGAACGTGCGGTCGAGGAAATCCTTGTCCAGTTCCGACTCTTCCGACTTCTCGGCTTCGAGACAGATCGCCGCCATCGTTTCGATGGTCTGCACCGGGTACTTGCCCGCCGCCGATTCCGCCGACAGCATCACCGCGTCCGTGCCGTCGAGCACGGCGTTGGCGACGTCCGACACTTCGGCGCGGGTCGGCACCGGCGCGTAAATCATCGACTCCATCATCTGGGTCGCGGTAATCACGAACTTGTTCGATTCGCGCGCCATCCGGATCATGCGCTTTTGCAGCGCGGGGACTGCGGCATTCCCCACTTCCACAGCCAGATCGCCGCGCGCGACCATGATGCCGTCCGACGCGTCGAGGATACCTTGCAGCGCCGGAATCGCTTCCGCACGCTCGATCTTCGCGATCATCTTCGGCTTGATGCCGTATGGCGCGCCCGCGATATTCGCGAGCTGGCGGGCCATTTCCATGTCGGTCGCGTTCTTCGGAAACGATACCGCGACAAAATCCACGCCGATCGACATCGCGGTGCGGATGTCTTCCATGTCTTTCGCGGTCAGCGCCGGCGCCGTCAGGCCGCCGCCCTGGCGGTTGATGCCCTTGTTGTTCGACAGTTCGCCGCCGATCTTCACGGTCGTGTGAATCTCGCTGCCGAGCACGCGGACCACGTTCAGCACGATCAGGCCGTCGTTGAGCAACAGCACGTCACCCGGTTTCAGGTCGCGCGGCAGGTCTTTGTAGTCGAGGCCGACGCGATCATCGTTGCCGAGTTCGCAGTCGGCGTCGAGGATAAACGGGTTGCCCGCGATCAGCGTGGTCTTGCCGTTTTCGAATTTGCCGACCCGGATCTTCGGGCCTTGCAGGTCGGCCATGATGGCGACTTCGCGGCCGGCCTGGCGGGCCGCTTCGCGCACGAATTCGGCGCGCTGGCGGTGGTCGTCGGCGGTGCCGTGCGAGAAATTGAGCCGCACCACGTCCAGTCCTGCCTGAATCATTTGCAGGAGGATTTCCGGCGTGCTGGAAGCCGGTCCGATGGTAGCGACAATCTTGGTGGCGCGATGCATGAGTCTCCTCGTCTGGATAGGATCGCTGGAAAGAGCGCTGCGAGTCGGATGCGGAGGCTGCGCACCGAGGGATGCTGCCAGGGGCTGCGCGCCGGTTGAAACCAGCGTCGCTTTATGGGGTGAAGCGGTGTTCGACACCAGCACGGGGGGCGCCGGTGGGGAGGCGAGCACGACCTCGCCGTCCGGGAGTTCTGCCTGCGACGGGGCGGATTGAGCAGCGGCTTGTCCACCGGGCAATTCCGCCGCCTCGCCGGCAGTGGTCAACTCCGCGAGCGCGCGGGGCGACCCGGATTCTTCTTGCTGGATAACAGCGGCCAGCGTGGCCGGCTTAGTGGCGGAGCGCGCTGCGCGCTCCCCTGCCGTCGCTGCCGCGTTGTTGCGCGGCGACTTGCCGCCGCGCGCCTTTGCAGACTTTGCCGTTGGGGAGCGCGTCGCCACGTTAAGCCCGCGATTCCAGAACTTCGACCGCCGGCAGCTTCTTGCCCTCGAGGAATTCGAGGAAGGCGCCGCCGCCCGTCGAGATGTAGCTGACCTTGTCGTGGATGCCGTACTTGGCGATCGCTGCGAGCGTATCGCCGCCGCCTGCAATCGAGAACGCCGACGACCGGGCGATCGCGTCAGCCAGCGTCTTCGTGCCGTTGCCGAACTGGTCGAATTCGAACACGCCGACCGGGCCGTTCCACACGATCGTGCCGGCCTTTTCCAGTTGTGCGGCGAGCACCTTGGCCGTTTCGGGTCCAATGTCGAGGATCATGTCGTCGTCTTGAACGTCGGCGACGGCCTTGATTTCGGCCTTGGCGGTCGGCGAAAACGCCTTGGCCGTGACCACGTCGGTCGGAATCGGCACCGAGGCGCCGCGCGCTTTCGCTGCGTCGATGATGGCCTTGGCTTCGTTCACCAGATCCGCTTCGGCGAGCGACTTGCCGATCTTCAGGCCCGCGGCCAGCATGAACGTATTGGCGATGCCGCCGCCGACGATCAGCTGATCGACCTTCTCGGCCAGCGACTTCAGGATGGTCAGCTTGGTCGACACCTTCGAGCCGGCGACGATCGCCACCAGCGGGCGCTTCGGCGAGCCCAACGCCTTGCCGAGCGCTTCGAGTTCAGCGGCCAGCAGCGGCCCGGCGCACGCGACGGGCGCGTATCTGGCGATGCCGTGGGTGGTGGCTTCGGCGCGGTGCGCGGTGCCGAATGCGTCGTTCACGTAGACGTCGCAGAGCTTCGCCATTTTTTGCGCGAGCTCGTCGGAATCCTTCTTTTCGCCCTTGTTGACGCGGCAGTTTTCCAGCAGCACGACCTGGCCCGGCACCACGTTCACGCCGTTTTCCACCCAGTTCGCGACCAACGGCACGTCGCGTCCGAGCAGCTCGGCGAGGCGCCTGGCGACCGGGGCGAGCGAGTCTTCCGGCTTGAAATCGCCTTCGGTCGGACGGCCCAGGTGCGAGGTGACCATCACGGCGGCGCCGGCGTCCAGCGCGGCCTTGATAGCCGGCACGGAGGCGCGGATACGGGTGTCTTCGGTAATGTTGCCTTGGTCGTCCTGCGGCACGTTCAGATCGGCGCGGATGAACACGCGTTTGCCGGATAGCTTGCCTTCGGCGATCAGATCGGAGAGACGCAATACCTTGTTCATGGGCGTGTATGTGCGAGTTGATGAGAAGGCGGTGACGGACGGCGCACTGACGCACAGCGCAAAACAGAACTCCAGCGCTTCGGCACAGCAGCGGCTCCGCTGAATCGGGCGCCGGCGGCATGCGCCGCGGCTCTCGCGCTATACACCGGCGCGGTTATCCCGGAAAAGTGCATTTTAACTGATCCACGTTGCCTTCTAACCCGCAACTCGGCGAATGTCCCGTATTTGAAAGATGCCGCACGCATGCCGCAACGCAGCATTTCAAGCCTGCTCAATTACATGAAGAGCCGCATGAGCGTAAATACGACCATCCCGACGACGATCGTGCCAAGCATGGTGCGGCGCCACAAAAACCACGCGAGACCGGACAGCGTCGCGTAAAACTCGTGATTCGACGGCGCGAAAGACAGGCCCTCGGGAGTGGTCAGCACGTCGGGCAGCACGACGGCGGCGAGCGCCGCGGCCGGCGCGTAGCGCAACATCCTTTGCACGCGCTCCGGCAACACGGTTCGCTCGCCGCCGATTAGAAACATCGCGCGTGTCACCGCGGTGACGAAGGTCATGCCGAAAATGGCCAGCCAGATCTGCGTGGACGTCATGGGGAATCTCCCGCGCTGTTGCGGATGCGGCGCAAGTCGGCGTGCTCAGCCATCAGATCGGCCGCACTGCCCGCGATGATCGCCGCGATCACCGCCAGCGGCAGCGCGAGCCGGTAAGGCAGGTCGAAGGCCAGCAGCGAAACGATGCCGGCGATGCTGACCGCGGCCAGCGTCGAGCGCGTCGCGATCGCCGACACCATGATCGGCAGCAGCGCCAGCGTGCCCGCCAGCGCAAGACCCCAGGTGTCCGGAATCAGGCTCGCCAGCAGAATGCCGACGATCGACGACACCTGCCACGACAGCCAGCTGCAAATCGCCATGCCCCAGAAATAGGCCTCCTTGCCCGGCACATAACCGGTCGGGAAGCTTTTCTTCTGGAACAGCAGGTAGATCACATCGCCGTTGAAATAGCCGAGCACGATGCGCCGCCACATCGGCAGATAGGAGAAATGCGGCGCGAGACCGACGCTGAAGATCACGAAACGCGTATTGACCATCGCGGCCGTGAGCAGCACGGTCCACACCGGCAGCCTGGCCGCCAGCAGCGGCAGCACCGCCAGTTGCGACGAGCCGGCGTAGCACAGCAGCGACATGGTGAGCGCCTGCGGCAGTGTGAGCACGGACTTGCTCATCGCAATGCCGGTCACGAGGCCCCAGGAAAAAATCGCCATCAGCGTGGGCGAATAGTCGCGCGCGCCCTCACGGAAGGCACGGCGATCGAGGTCTGACAGGCGAGCGAGCATGAGGCGAAACGCGTTGGCGCCAAACGCGCCGCAACGAAGGGAAGTCGGCACCAGGTCATCAAGCACCCGCTGGCGCATTCGGATTTGAATTATGCGTGCGCCGAATTATAGCGCCCGGAATGCGGCCAAATGCCCGTTCCGTGTGCAAAAGACGCTAAAATACCGGTCTTCGCACCGCCTCACAAGAAAACGCCGGGCCGCCCCCCGGGTTTTCCGCCCCGCAGGAAGTCCCCCGCCCCAAAGGAAGTCCCCTTGGGGGATTGGGGGATTGCCCCCTCGGGGAGCCTGACGCGAAGCGACAGGATTGGGGGCACTCACAACCGCACCTGCTGGAGAATCGTATGTCAATGGCCGACCGCGACGGCAAGATCTGGATGGATGGCAAGCTCATCGAGTGGCGCGATGCCAAGATCCATGTGCTCACCCACACGCTGCACTACGGCATGGGCGTTTTCGAAGGCGTGCGCGCCTACAAGACGGCCGACGGCGGCACCGCGATTTTCCGCCTGAAGGAACACACCAAGCGTCTGCTGAACTCGGCGAAGATTTTCCAGATGGACGTGCCGTTCGACCACGAAACGCTCGCCGCGGCACAGCTCGAGGTGGTCCGCGCAAACAAGCTGGAATCCTGCTACCTGCGCCCGATCATCTGGGTCGGCTCGGAAAAGCTCGGCGTGTCGGCCAAGGGCAACACGATTCACGTGGCGATCGCCGCCTGGCCGTGGGGTGCTTACCTCGGCGAAGACGGCCTGAAGAAGGGCATCCGTGTGAAGACCTCGTCGTTCACGCGCCATCACGTGAACGTGTCGATGGTCCGCGCCAAGGCGTCGGGCTGGTACGTGAACTCGATCCTCGCCAACCAGGAAGCCACCGCCGACGGCTACGACGAAGCGCTGCTGCTCGACGTGGACGGCTACGTGTCGGAAGGCTCGGGAGAAAACTTCTTCCTCGTGAACAACGGCAAGCTGTACACGCCGGATCTGTCGTCGTGCCTCGACGGCATCACGCGCGACACCGTCATCACGCTGGCGAAAGACGCCGGCATCGAAGTGATCGAAAAACGCATCACGCGCGACGAGGTCTACACCTGCGACGAAGCGTTCTTCACCGGCACCGCCGCCGAAGTCACGCCGATCCGCGAACTCGACAACCGCACGATCGGTTCGGGCGCACGCGGCCCGATCACTGAGAAGCTGCAAGCGGGCTTCTTCGATATCGTGAACGGCAAGAGCGAGAAGTACGCGCACTGGCTGAGCAAGATCTAACGCGCGCTGCCCCGGCTTTTAACGGCGCAACGCACGCACCCTGTATACAACGAGAAAGTCCCCATGAGCGAAATCAAGGAAATGCCGCTGGTCGAACTGTCGGCAAAAGACCTGCCGGCGTATTGCCCGAATCCGTCGATGCCGCGCTGGAGCGCCCACCCGCGTGTCTTTATCGACGTGACGCACGGTGAAGCGCGTTGCCCGTACTGCGGTACGCGCTACAAGCTGCGCGACGGCGAAGTGGTCAGAGGTCATTGAACACTGAGCGCTTGCGGCGCTGCTTGCGGCCCTGTTGGCCTCGCCCGCTGCCCGGTTGGTCGTTTGGCTTGCCGTCTTTGCCCTGGTAGCAGGCGATTGCGCGAGCGCGTCGCGGCAACGCCGCGGCCGCGGCGGGTCCGGCCGTACCGGGTCCGCGCCACGCGACTCGCGGCTGACTCCCTTTCACAAACCTGAACGCCACGCGCATAACGCGCGCGGCGCTTCGTTTCGACACCGGACACTCACTCTGATGCGTCGCGCGTTGGTTATCGCACCGAACTGGATCGGTGACGCATTGATGGCGCAGCCGCTGTTCGCGCGCCTCGTGAAATTGCATCCGCGCATCGCGATCGACGCGGTCGCCCCTTCGTGGGTCGCGCCCGTGCTCGAACGGATGCCCGAAATCCGCGACGTCTACGCGACCGATCTCGCGCACGGCAAGCTGCAGATGCTGCGCCGCTGGCAACTGTCGAGCGACTTGCGCGACGTCGGCTACGACGCGGCCTACGTACTGCCGAACTCGCTGAAGTCGGCGCTGATTCCGTGGATGGCGGGCATTGCGCTGCGCATCGGCTATACGGGCGAAAGCCGCTACGGCCTGCTGAACGTGCGTCACGCGAATCCGCGCAAGGACGAGCGCCCGCCGATGGTCGGCCACTACGCCGCCCTCGCCTACGCGCCGGGCGCCAAGGTCCCCGACGATCTGCCGATGCCGCGGCTCGACGCCGACCTGAACGAGGCGTCGCGCGTGTCGGCGCGCTTCAATCTGGACACGCGCGTGCCGCTGCTGGTGTTCTGTCCCGGCGCCGAGTACGGTCCAGCCAAGCGCTGGCCGCCCGAGCATTTCGCGGCGCTCGCGCAGATGGTCGGCCAGTCGTTCCCCTATACGCAGATCGTCGCGCTCGGTTCGCCGAAAGACGCGCCGCTTGCGCAGGCGATCGCGGAGAAAGCACCGAACGTGCGCAACCTGTGCGGCCAGACCGCGCTGGGCGAGGCTTGCGCGCTGATCTCGCGGGCCAACGCGGTCGTCACCAACGATTCCGGGCTGATGCACGTGGCCGCCGCGCTGCGCCGGCCGCTCGTGGCCGTGTACGGCTCGACCGATCCGCGCCACACGCCGCCCTTGTCGGAGCTTGCGAAGGTACAATGGCTTCATCTCGAATGCAGTCCCTGTTTTGAGCGCGAGTGCCCGCTGGGCCATCTGAACTGCCTGAAACAGTTGAGCGCGGAACAGGTATTCGGCGATTTGCGCGGCATGTTGCTCGCGCAACGCTGAACCGACTGACACTTGCACGCAACACCGCACGCATCTGAGCGCGTCGCGTCATGTTCGCGCCTTGCGGCGCGGGCATTCTCGCGCTTGGGTACGATTGTCCGGCGCCCCGGACTGTCCCGCTGACTGCTGCCCCGCAACCGCGCGCCGCGCACAAGAGACTGACGAGCCATGCCACGTTTTGCCCATATCTTCGAAGCCGCCGCCGATACCCTGAACGCCTACTATCAGGCCGTCGCCGAGGTCAATATCGACAGCTTGATGGGCTTGTGGATCGATGAGGAGTTCGTCAGCTGCATCTGCGCCGACGGCTCGCATCTGCACGGCCTCGACAGCATTCGAGCCGGCTTGCAGATCCAGCTGGAAGCCGCGCCGGTCTCGATCGAACCGCTCGATATCCGCGTCTACGACAGCCTCGGCACCGTCGTCTATGCAATTGCCGAAGCGCACCGGCCGGCCAATCCGGCCGCCGCGCCGACGATGGTGTTCACCACTTACGTGATGGTCCACGAACGCGGCGAATGGCGCATTGCGCATATTCACGCGAGCCCGATGCCGAACGAAACCGCCAGCCAGTTCGCGACGAAGATGCGGCATGGCCAGGGGCCGTTGCACTGACGTTCTGTTGATGCTTCACGTTTTTGTTCCGGCGCTGGTATGAGCACGCCCCGCAGGAAGTCCCTCGCCCCGAAGGATGTCCCTCGCCCCGAAGGAAGTCCCTCGCCCCGAAGGATGTCCCTCGCCCCGAAGGAAATCCCTCGCCCCGAAGGAAGTCCCCTTGGGGGATTGGGGGATTGGGGGACGACGCACGACAAATCCGCTTCTTCCGGCACGGCGCACGCCGCGGCTGCCGTCGAGGCAACGGTCGATCTGCTCTACCGTGCGCCGCTCTGGCTGCCGAACCGGCATATGCAGACCATCGTCCCGTCGCTGTTCGCGCGCCGTCCGGCGGTCGCGTTCCGGCGCGAGCGCTGGGACACGCCTGACGGCGACTTCATCGATCTCGATTGGGTGGTGCATGACGATCCGTCCGCCGGTCTGTCAAGCGCTTCCGTTCCTCGGCTAGCTCCTGCTGACGAGGCCCCGCTGTTCGTGCTGTTTCATGGGCTCGAAGGCAGTTCGGCATCGCACTATGCGATGTCGCTGATGGCCGGGGCGCGCGAGTGTGGCTGGCATGGCGTGGTGCCGCACTTTCGCAGTTGCAGCGGAGCGTTGAATCTGCTGCCGCGTTTTTACCATCTCGCCGACAGCAACGAAGTGGACTGGGTGCTGCGGCGGCTGCGTGCTGCGCATCGCGGGCCGATCGTGGCCGCGGGCGTGTCGCTCGGCGGCAATGTGCTGCTGCGCTGGCTCGGCGAGCGGGGCGAGGACGCGTCGTCGGTGATTTCGGTCGCCGCCGCGATTTCGACGCCGATCGACGTGCATGCCGGCGGACGCGCGCTGTCGCAGGGATTCGGCATGGTCTATACGCGCAGCTTCCTGAAGACGCTCAAGCAGAAAGCCGAACAGAAGCTCGTCCAGTTTCCGGGTCTGTTCGACCGGGATGCGATGCGCGCGAGCCGCACGATGTATGAGTTCGACAACGTGGTGACGGCGCCGCTGCACGGCTTTCGCGATACCGACGACTACTGGAGCCGCGCGACCACGCGGCCGTTGCTGCCGCACATTGCCGTACCGACGCTGGTGCTGAACGCGCGCAACGACCCGTTCCTGCCGGGCGAGGCGTTGCCATCGCGGCATGACGTGTCGGCGGCCGTGGAACTCGATCAACCCAGGCACGGCGGCCACGCCGGCTTTATGACCGGACCGTTCCCGGGCCGCATCGACTGGTTGTCGCGGCGCGTATTCGGCTACCTGGAGCGGTACCTCGATCATGGATGACATCGTCAAGCAGGCCTTGGCCAAATGGCCGAATGTGCCGAGTTGCACGGGCTGGCTGTTGCTCGACCGGCGCGGCAACTGGCGCATGAGGGATGAGGCTGCGCAGGCTAGCGGCGCTGCCGGCACGCCGATCCGGCATACGGCGCTGCTGGCGTTCATCAATCGGAATTACGAGGCGGATGAAAGCGGGCAGTGGTTCTTTCAGAATGGGCCGCAGCGGGTTTATGTCGAATTGGGTTATACGCCGTGGGTGGTGAGGTTGTCCGCCGATGCCGGCGGAGCGCTTTCCTTGACTGATCAGGCTGGCGGTGTCTTCGAGCCTTCGGCAGTGTATATCGACGATGAAGGCGGGGTTCTGTTTGTCGATCGCTCGGCGCCGCAGAGAGTGGCTGTTTTGCATGATCATGATCTGGAAGTTTTTTCTGATCATGCACAGTTGGCTGACGACGCCGTCAGTGGAGAGTTTTTCTGGCGAGACGGGGTTGTTTTGCCGCTGCAGGCTGTGCGGCGGGCGGATGTTGCCGGGCGGTTTGGATTTGTTGTCAGCCCGGCAACGAGAGCTTAGATTTTTGCCTTTGGCAGCGGCATGGCCTAGTGTTCAGGGACCTCGGGACGCGCGGCGCGCGGGACCACCTGCGGCGTAGGCACAACAACCCGCGCCACCGGCAAAAGCAAAAACCCCCGCTTAACTCTTCTCATCGAGCCGCTCCTCCCGATAGCGGCTCTCCATCTCATGTAACCGCGCATCGACGGTGGCCAGATCATAGTATCCAATGGTCTTCATATCCCGCGCCTCCTTCAGTTGCCGGATGGCGGAAAGCCAGGCCCCCTCGAGAGCGAACTTTTCAGCCAACGCGCGATGCTGCGCCAGCGCATCCCCCTTCCCGGCACTCGCCTGCGCGAGATACAACCACCACGCCGGCTGCTCCGGATCAGCTCGCGTTTCCTTCAACGCCAACGCCTGCGCATCGGCAAACCGCCGCATCGTCAGCAAGGTTCGAATATGTATGTCGATCGCCGCATTCGACTGCGGCCAGCGCTTCTGCGCAAGCTCGGCAAGACGAGTGGCCTCGTCATCACGCCCGGCGCGGCGCGCAATATCGGCAGCCAGCACATCCAGACTCGGCGAACTGCGCGCCGCCTCGCCTTCACTGCGCTCGCCGGCGACAAAAACCGCACGCGAAGTAGCCAGCGACGCCGCTGCGTCTTCATAACGCTCGAGCAGCATCTGCCCATACGCTATGCCGTACCAGTTCGCGGCAACGTTCAGCGCCGTACGGTCCTCGATCTCGGAGCGCAGCCGCGAAATCTCATCGGCGTATTCACTACGCGAGCGATCCTGCAGCAAGCGTGCCCTCGCCCGCACGAAACCATATTCGGACGCCTGGTGCGGTTGCCGGTACGGCGCGCGACGTGCACGGTCCGCCATGTCGGCGATCCGCTCACCCGTCAGAGGATGCGTGCGCGCGTACGCCGGCACACCCGTGTCGCTCATCGAGGCACGATCGAGCCGGTCGAAAAACGTCGTCATCGCGTACGGGTCGTAGCCGGCGCCGGTCAGCAACAGAAAACCGACGCGATCCGCCTCGTGCTCGGCGGAACGCGAAAAGCGCAACTGATTGTCGACCGCATACGCCTGGCCGCCGATCGCAATCGCACTGCCAAGGTCGCCGCTATGCGCGAGGACGCCCGCCAGCACGCCGAACAACACGCCGGCGAGCACCGCATAACCGCTGCGCTCGCCGGTCGTGATCATCCGCGAAATGTGCCGCTGCAAGACGTGCCCCATCTCGTGCCCGACCACGGCCGCGAGTTCCGACTCGGTCTGCGTCGTCACGATCAAACCGGTGTTCACGCCGATGAAGCCACCCGGCATCGAGAACGCGTTGATCTGCGCGTCGCGAACCGCGAATAGCTCGAAGTCCGGCCGATAGCCGCCGATGTATTGCGCGCTCGCCGCCGCGGCAAGTTTCGCAGCGACCGAGTTCAGGTAGTCGCGCACCAGCCAGTCATCAAGATAGTCAGGGTCGCGGCGCAACTCGCGCATCACGCGCTCGCCGAGCTTGCGCTCGGCGAGCGGCGTCAGCGAACCGGCGCCGCCATTGCCGAGATCGGGCAGTTGCTGCGTGACGATCGGCGCGCGCCAGCTGTTGTTCGCCCCGGCGCCCCGAAGGAAGTCCCCTTGGGGGACGTTACCCGAAAGGCGGCTCTGCGCGCCACCGTAGACGCCGAACACGCCCTGCGCTATCGCCGGCGGCACGACGGGCTCGGCATAAGCATTCAGCGGGCCGATTTCCATCGGCGGTTCTTCAGTCTGCGTGTTGGGGCCGACGGCCGAAGCGCTGCGGGATTGCGCGAACGCGCCCGGCTGCGCGAAGAGCGCGACGGACAGCAACGCAGCAAGAAACCGTTTCGGACGCATCGCGTGATCGGTAGAACGGAGTCGAAAGGCGACGCTCGCCACTCGGACTAAGATAGCGGGCATACGGCAATTGTAGTCAGTCACCGCGGCGATATGAGCCATTCCGGCGCGAGGCTCATGACCAGGCTCGTGAAGTGCGACCTGCCGACGCGCTCGAATCCGCATCGGCGCCAGCTGCCGGCCGGCGTCGTCACGCTGCTATGATAGGCGCCCTCTGAAGGAGCCCAACCATGCCTGAACTCACCCATTTCGACGCCGCCGGCCAGGCGCATATGGTGGACGTCGGCGGCAAGCAGGAGACCAGGCGCATCGCTGTCGCGCGCGGCTCGATCCGCATGCTGCCGAACACGTTCGCGCTGATCCGCGACGGCAACGCCAAGAAGGGCGACGTGATCGGCATCGCGCGCATCGCCGCGATCCAGGGCGCAAAGCGCACCGCCGATCTGATTCCGCTATGTCATCCGCTCGCGCTGACGCGCGTCAAAGTGGACTTCGAACTCGATGAAACGCTGCCCGGCGTGCATTGCACGGTTCAGGCGGAGACGCTCGGACGCACCGGTGTGGAGATGGAAGCGCTAACCGCCGTGCAGGTCGGGCTGCTGACGGTCTACGACATGTGCAAGGCGGTGGATCGCGGGATGACGATCACCGACGTCAAGGTGCTGGAGAAGCACGGCGGGAAGTCGGGGGATTGGGTGGCGGCCTGATACGGCCACCATCGGCGCCCCGCTCCAGCGCTGAAGCTCACGGACAACAGCGCGGCATCACTCCTCTTCGCTGTCGTCGTCCTGATTGACATCGCTCGGCGGCATGCCGTACCGCTTCATCAATGCTGCCTTGAAGCCGGTCAGCGTCTTCTGCTCGTCGCACAGTTCATACAGATAGCTGAGCTGCGACGGCCAATCCTTCAATTCCTCGGCAAAAATCTTCAGGCGTTCGACCGTGTCGAATGCCGCCGCCGTATCGCCGCTCAATGCCTGCAGCACCGCGTAACGGCGCAGCACGGTTTCGCCCGGCAACAGCGCCATCGCCTGCTTGTGCATCGCGAGCTTGTGTTGCAGGTCCATCGAATTCATCGGCAGCAGCGTCGCGAGGCCATACTCGCCCCACGCCTGGAAAAGGAATGACGGGTCCGCGCGGTACTGTTCGGCGGGACGCGAGCCGTAATACAGCACCTCGGCGCGCGCATAGTCGCGATACACCGGATACAACGCCGCCAGCCCGCCGAACACCACCACCGCGAACGTACCGAACGCCAGGCGGCCGGGCACGAGGCGCAGCGGACGCGTCTCCAGCAAACCGAACACGAACATTGCCGGCAGCAGAAAGAACATGTACTGCTGCGGATACTCGACTAGCGCATGCATGACCAGCACGCCGATCAGCGCAATGCCGAACACGCGCGCGGAGGTGTGCGGCACACGCACCACGCGCACCAGCCAGGCGACCAGGCCGAACAGCACGATCGCGAGGCCGATCAAGCCGGTTTTCGCGAGCAGATCGATGAAGATGTCATGCGAGTTATTGGCGATCTCGACACCGCCTAGCGTCTTCGCATACTCGTACTGGTAGCCCGGAAATTCGCCCCAGCCGACACCCAGCAACGGATGCGTCTTGAACATCGTCCAGCCGTACTTCCACAGCGCGAGGCGTGGCACGATCTGGCCGGCGTCCTTGAAACGATCGGCAGCCGACTGCCCGAGCTCGAGGTGGTAGTGCACGTTGGCCCAGCGGATCAACGCGTTGATGACAAAGAACAGCACCGCCAGCGCGATCGGGATCAGCCATTCGCGGTTGCTGCGGCGTAGAAGCGGCTCATTGCGCGTCTGCGCAAACGCCATCCAGAAACCCGCCACCACGATCACCCCCATCTGCAGCCAGGGACCACGCGACACGGTCAGCGCGAGGCCGACCGCGAAGATCGTCGACACCAGCAGCCAGACGCCGATAGCAAGTTGCCGCGTCTGCGCGAGAAACAGCGTGCCCGCCATGGCGAATGCAATATAAGTGGCGAGGTGATTCGCCTGCGCCATATTGCCGAACGGCCGGCGCTCGACGGTCACGTTATAGGCGACGACGAGCGGCGACACCTTCGCTTCGAGGTGAAACAACTGGATGACCTGGCAGAACACCGCGTAAAGGCCGCCGATGATCAACGCCCAGGCCGCCCAGCGCAACGCGATTTCGGTAAGTTTTGCGCGTGTGAAGCCATAGCCGGCATGCGCGGCCACGAAGGCCGCGAGCAGATAGCCGCCGCCGAGCCAGTTCATCGACGGCTGCCTGACCGGCAGCAACACCGACTGCGCGACCAGCACCAGTCCGAAAAACAGCGGCACCAGCGCGACGACCGGCGATGCGAACGAAATGCGCGGCTTGGCGCTCCACACCAGCAGCACGACGCCCGCGCCGGTCAGCAGGTACAGCGCGAGCGCCGTGAATTCAGCGTAGAACGTCGGAATCGGATATGTGTGGTTGACGACTGCATAAGGCAGCACCAACGCGAGAGCCAACAGAATGAGAGACAGGTAGCGCGCGAATGGGGTGGGCATTGAGTAACCGGAGGCGTCAGCAACCGGCGCACTATACAAAAAAATTCTTCTGCTGTGCGCCGGGCGCGCCGAAATATCCTGAAAATCAGCCTTTTACGTTCGACTACCTCTCACACAGCGGCTCATGCGCGGCACTCCGGTGGTGCAAGATTCGGCGGCAACGTCGGCGCATCGGCCGGCGCGGGACCGGCACCCGGCGCAGGCAATGAAGACGCCGTCTTGCCGCCGGCAAAACATTCCCAAGTGACCGCGCCAGGCTGCACCGAACTCTTGCTCAACGCGATCCGCGCGGTGGGCGCGTCCACGTTGTCGGGCACCGAAGGCACCAGCGTGAGCGTGTTCGAACCGGCCTGCGCCACGCGCGTCGTGAAGGCGACGGTGATCTGGCCGGTGTCGTCGTCGACGCGAATCGATTCGACGTTGCGGGTGGCCGGCGGCGACGCATAACCGCCGCCGAACGCATTGCCGCTGGCGGCGTTCTCGGACACCGCGAGACGCGCGGAAGCGGCCAGCGACAAACCCTCGCCGACCCGGCTGCGAGCCAGATAGTCCTGATATGCCGGAATCGCGTAAGCAGCGATTACGCCGACAATCGCCAGCACGATCATCAATTCGATCAGCGTAAAGCCGAAGCCGACACCGCGGCAGGCGCGTGCGATTCGCGCGGGCCACTGCGCTCGCCGGGAGCTTGAGCGCGGGGAAAGCCTGGACTGTGGATAAGGGGAATACGGCAAAATAACGATCATCGGCAGGCTCCTGAAACGAAAAACGCCTGCCCCGCGAATCGGGGACAGGCGTTTCCATCGTAGCCAGCAGCGCTTGCCCTACACAGTCAGCCGGATGGCTAACGTTGCGCTATCACCGCGATGTTCCGCCAAGGTTCAGGCCGCCGCGCGTTTGGCGTTGTGGCGCTTGAGCAGATAGCCCAGCACCACGACGAACACCGCACCCGCGATGCTCGTACCGTATTCGGCCACCGGCGTATCGAGGATCGGCCAACGGTCGCCGGCCGGGTCGTTGATGATCAACCCACCCGCAATCCAGCCAAGCAACGCGGCGCCGAGCGTGATGACGATCGGAAAGCGGTCGAGCAGCTTCAGCACCAGCTGGCTGCCCCACACGATCAGCGGAATGCTGACCACCAGCCCGAAAATCACCAGCGCGAGACGATGTCCTGGATCCGCTGCCTCGGCCGCGCCGGCAATCGCGATCACGTTGTCGAGGCTCATCACCGCGTCCGCAATGATGATGGTCTTGATCGCCGACATCAGCTTGTCGGCCGGCTTGATGTTCTCGTGAACATCGTGCGCGGGCGCCAGCAGGCGCACGCCGATCCACAGCAGCAGCAGACCGCCGGTAAATTTGAGCAGCGGCACGTCGAGCAGCGCGACCGCGAACGCGATCAGCACGACCCGCAGCAGGATGGCGCCGGCCGTGCCCCACAACACGCCTTTCGTACGCTGCGCGGGCGGCAGCTTGCGGCAGGCCAGCGCGATCACGACGGCATTGTCGCCCCCGAGCAGGATGTCGATGACGATGATCTGGATGACTGTGCCCCAATGGAGCGTGGAGAAGAACTCGAACATGAGTGGAAGAATAAGAGGAGGTCGAACGCGCGGCCAACAAAAAAGCGGAGGAGTCGAAAACTCCCCCGCTTTTTAAGACCGCACGCTTACGAAAGGGTTTCGTAAGCGTATCAAAAACGCGCCGCTACAGCACGCGAATTTCGATTTACAGCATCGCCTTCAGAAGACGCGCCATTTCCGACGGGTTCTTCGTGACCTTGATGCCGCAGGCGTCCATGATTTCCAGCTTCGCTTCGGCCGTATCGGCACCGCCCGAGATCAGCGCGCCGGCATGGCCCATGCGCTTGCCCGGAGGCGCCGTCACACCGGCGATAAAGCCAACCACCGGCTTCTTCATGTTGTCCTTGATCCAGTACGCAGCGTTCGCTTCGTCCGGACCGCCGATCTCGCCGATCATGATGACGGCGTCCGTGTCCGGATCGTCGTTGAACATCTGCATCACGTCGATGTGCTTCAGACCGTTGATCGGGTCGCCGCCGATACCGACTGCCGACGATTGGCCGAGGCCGATCGCCGTCAATTGACCGACCGCTTCATACGTCAGCGTGCCCGAACGCGACACGACGCCGATGCGGCCCTTGCGGTGGATGTGACCCGGCATGATGCCGATCTTCAGTTCGTCCGGCGTGATCGTGCCCGGGCAGTTCGGTCCGAGCAGCAGCGTCTTGCGGTTTTCGCGACGCATACGGTCCTTGATCTCGATCATGTCGCGCACGGGGATGCCTTCCGTGATACAGATCGCCAGATCCAGATCGGCTTCGACCGCTTCCCAGATCGCGGCAGCAGCGCCTGCCGGCGGCACGTAGATCACCGACACGGTCGCGCCCGTTTCAGCCTTGGCTTCAGCGACGCTCGCGTAGATAGGAATGCCTTCGAAGTCTTCGCCGGCGCGCTTCGGGTTCACGCCCGCAACGTAGGCTTCACGGCCGTTTGCATATTCACGGCAAGCACGCGTGTGGAACTGACCGGTCTTGCCGGTGATGCCCTGCGTGATGACCTTGGTGTCTTTGTTAATCAGAATCGACATGTATTGACCTCTGTTCGTTTGGCGTCGCGCGATTGCGCCACACGGCGAAACGTTCTCCGCCCGCGTCGCTCACGCGCCGCCATTCGTAATCCTGGGTTCCTGGTAAACGCGCTCTTTACTTGCCTTGAGCGGCCGCGACGACCTTCTGAGCAGCTTCTTCCATGCTGTCCGCCGAGATGATCGGCAGGCCGGATTCAGCGAGCATCTTCTTGCCGAGGTCTTCGTTCGTGCCCTTCATGCGCACGACGAGCGGCACCTGCAGATGAACCGCCTTCGACGCGGCGATCACGCCTTCCGCGATCACGTCGCAGCGCATGATGCCGCCGAAGATGTTGACCAGGATCGCCGTCAGGTTCGGGTTCTTCAGCATCAGCTTGAACGCTTCGGTGACCTTCTCGGTCGTGGCGCCACCGCCCACGTCGAGGAAGTTCGCCGGTTCGCCGCCGAACAGCTTGATGGTATCCATCGTTGCCATGGCGAGGCCGGCGCCGTTCACGAGGCAGCCGATGTTGCCGTCGAGCGAGATGTAGGCGAGGTCGAACTTCGATGCTTCGACTTCAGCCGGATCTTCTTCGTCCAGATCGCGGTACGCGACGATTTCCGGGTGACGGAACAGTGCGTTCGAATCGAAGTTGAATTTGGCATCCAGCGCGATGACCTTGCCGTCGCCGGTCAGGATCAGCGGGTTGATTTCCGCGAGCGATGCGTCGGTTTCCCAGAATGCCTTGTACAGACCTTGCAGGATCGCGCGCGCTTGCGGGATCGATGCGTCGGGCACGCCGATTTTCTTCGCGAGGTCGTCAGCTTCGGCGTCTTTCAGACCGGTCGACGGGTCGACAGCAACCTTGTGGATCAGCTCGGGCGTCTTTTCCGCGACTTCTTCGACGTCCATGCCGCCTTCGCTCGATGCCATCACGACGATCTTCTGCGACACGCGATCGATCACGAGGCCGACATACAGTTCCTTCTTGATGTCAGCGCCTTCTTCGATCAGCAGACGATTCACCTTCTGGCCTTCCGGACCGGTCTGGTGCGTGACGAGCTGCATGCCGAGGATCTGGTTCGAGTATTCGCGAACCTGTTCCAGCGACTTGGCGACCTTCACGCCGCCGCCCTTGCCACGGCCACCCGCGTGGATCTGAGCCTTCACAACCCATACCGGGCCGCCGAGCTCTTCCGCGGCCTTGACCGCATCATCCACCGAGAAGACCGGCTTGCCGCGCGGTACCGCGACGCCGAATTTCCGCAGGATTTCCTTACCCTGGTACTCGTGAATCTTCATGCGTGATTCCCTTCAGTCTGAGAGTTGGATTGAACTTCGTTTCCGCTGCCGTCGTTCATGCCGGACGCGCCGCTGCCGTTGCCAGTCAGACGGGACGCTCCGTCGTCCGAGCCGGCCGCGCGATCCGCTGAACGCGGCGCGTGGCCATACCAGCGCGGATAAAACTGTTGCACCGCCTCGCCGTCGAAACGCAGCGCGTGGCAGCGTCCCAGCTGGAATGGCAGTTTGTCGTTGGAATGCTCGCCAGCGCCGTTTGTGCTGTCTGCGCTTGTGGCCTGCCCGGTCCCTGAACTCGCCGCTGCGCGCGGCGTGCCTTCGCCAGGCGCGCCGTCATCGGTGTTCCATACATCGCCGGCGAACGCCTGAATCGCGGCAGTCGGCAAAAGCGCGCACAACTCGGTGAGATGCGTGCAGCCAGCCGTGCCGGCCAGCAAACGGGCGGCATCGCGACGGAAGTTCTGGAACAGATTGAGCCCGATAAGGGCACGGTAGGCGGGATTACTGGCTTGGCACAAACCTGGATAGGGCACCCAGTCGGACGACGCTTCTGCGTCGACGACATTGAGCTTGCGATCGATGGTGATGCGAAGCCAGAGTTCATGGATCGGCTGACCCTTGGGCCGGACGCCCGACGCAAGCACCACATCGCGCGGTTTTTCGTCGGTCAAGCACGCCTCCACATCCCACAGGCCATCGGCTCGCTCATAGGCTTCCGCTCTGATTGCGCGACGATGGCGCAACTGACGGGAGACTGGTGGAGAGAGCGGCATGCGGAAAGGAAAGGCCGGATTGGAAAACCAGCGAATTTTAGCATACTGGGTATTTGAGACAGGTCGGAATGCGCAGGGCCGCTGGCGGGCGCGCTCGAGCACGAGGGACCTTATCTCGAAGGGGGCTAGCGATAAGGCGAAGCGTGGGTTTGCTTCGCGCGGCGCGCCAGGTTGGCGGCAAACGGCAAGGCGCACCGCGGCCGGCATGTCATTCGAAGCGCTGACCGGACTACGCAGCGAGTCGCCGCTTCACTCTTCGTCGCTACCTTTGAGGATTTTGCCGATCGTGGCGCCCGAGAAACCGCGCGACGCCAGGAAGCGCGCCTGCCTGGCACGCTCGGCGGGGGTTTCGGGAAGCTGACCGAACTTCTTTCGCCAGACGGCTTGAGCGCGCGCCAGTTCGGTTTCGCGCAATTGCGCGCTGACTTCTTCGACCAGCGCCGGGTCGACTGCATGCTGCTTCAGTTCGCCGACAATCCGACTCGCACCCAGTCGCGACGAGCGCCGATGGATCAGACTTTCTGCAAAACGCGAATCCGACAGCCAGTTTTCGGCTTCAAGTGTGTCGAGCAAGGTGTCGAGCGAATCGGTTTCTTCAACGAAAGGCTTGAGCTTGCGCGCGAGTTCGGCGCGGCTGTATTCACGCCGGGACAGATAGCCGAGCGCGCGGCCTTTTAGAGAGCGGGCGGGACGCTGGGATTTTTTGGAATCGTCCTGATCCGGTTTCGCTTCGCCTGGTGCGCAGCGCGAACGGGTGTAGGTAGTTTCAGATGGATCCGCTGCGGACCGTGCGGAAGAATCGGGCTGCCGGCTCCGGCCTGCGGCCCGATCATGTGCGTCAAACGACTCGAACGGATCGAACGGATCGTCGTCACGCGGGCCGCCCGCGTGATGTCCAGCATTGGACAACGGCCGGCCCTTGCGTATCACGTGATGGTTACTCTTTTTCGTCCGCGACTTCGGCGCCTGCGCCGGTCACCGTTTCCGCCATGGCATTCACGCCCAGCGACTCACGGATACGGTTTTCGATCTCACGGGCGATGTCCGGATTTTCGCGCAGGAATTCGCGCGCGTTGTCCTTACCCTGACCAATACGTTCGCCGTTGTAGCTATACCAGGCACCGGCCTTGTCGACGATCTTCGCCGACACGCCGAGGTCGATGATTTCGCCCTGACGCGAAATACCTTCGCCGTACAGAATGTCGAAAATCGCTTCGCGGAACGGTGGCGACACCTTGTTCTTGACGACCTTCACGCGCGTTTCGTTGCCGATCACTTCGTCGTTCTTCTTGATCGAACCGATCCGGCGAATGTCCAGACGCACCGACGCGTAGAATTTCAGCGCGTTACCGCCCGTGGTGGTTTCCGGGTTGCCGAACATCACGCCGATCTTCATGCGGATCTGGTTGATGAAGATCACGAGGCAGTTCGTGCGCTTGATCGTACCGGTAAGCTTGCGCAGCGCTTGCGACATCAGACGCGCTTGCAGACCCGGCAGCGAGTCGCCCATTTCGCCTTCGATTTCAGCCTTCGGCACGAGTGCCGCGACCGAGTCGATCACGATCATGTCGATCGAGCCCGAGCGCACCAGTGCGTCGGCGATTTCGAGCGCCTGTTCGCCGGTGTCCGGCTGCGAAACCAGCAGGTCGTTCACGTTCACGCCGAGCTTGCCCGCGTACTGGATGTCCAGTGCGTGTTCCGCGTCGATAAACGCTGCCGTGCCGCCGATCTTCTGCATTTCGGCGATGACTTGCAGCGTGAGCGTGGTTTTACCGGACGACTCCGGGCCATAGATTTCGACCACACGGCCACGCGGTAAACCGCCGACGCCCAGTGCGATGTCGAGGCCGAGCGATCCGGTTGAGACCACCTGGATGTCTTCGACTACCTCACCTGCGCCGAGCCGCATGACCGACCCTTTGCCGAACTGCTTTTCGATCTGCGCGAGTGCGGCAGCGAGTGCCTTGCTCTTTTCAGCAGTCAGTCCAGCCGAGCCTTTCTTGCTTTCTTCCATGAATCGTCCTTTGCTATGATGAACGGCGTCTGAGGCAGATGTGCAGCCCCCTTCTAGCGGACAGCACACGAAACCCAGACACTGTATAAAAAAACAGTAGTTTTGGCAAGCGCGATTCTCATGTGAACGCGCATTTTTACCGTCGCGCTGCCCAACTACCCACAATTATTTTCGGAGACCGCTGTGCGCCGGGGGGACACCCCACGGTGCCGGCAAAGGCAGGCTGGCGCATCATGCGAATTCTGATTGCCGAAGACGACAGCATACTCGCGGACGGTCTGGTTCGATCACTCCGCCAATCGGCCTATGCTGTCGATCACGTGAAGAACGGCGTCGAAGCGGATACCGCGCTATCGATGCAAACTTTCGACCTGCTGATTCTCGATCTCGGCCTGCCGCGCATGTCCGGGCTCGAGGTGCTGCGCCGTCTGCGCGCGCGTAATTCGAACCTGCCGGTGCTGATCCTGACCGCTGCGGACAGCGTCGACGAACGCGTCAAAGGACTCGATCTCGGCGCCGACGACTACATGGCCAAACCCTTCGCGCTGAACGAACTCGAAGCGCGCGTGCGCGCCTTGACGCGGCGCGGCGCGGGCGGCGGCCCGACGGTGGTGCGGCATGGCTCGCTGTCGTTCGATCAGGTTGGCCGGATCGCCTCTGTCAATGAGCAGGTAATCGATCTGTCGGCGCGCGAACTGGGTTTGCTCGAAGTGCTGCTGCAGCGGATCGGCCGGCTGGTGTCGAAGGAACAGCTCGTCGACCATCTGTGCGAATGGGGCGAAGAAGTCAGCAACAACGCGATCGAGGTCTACGTGCACAGGCTGCGCAAGAAAATCGAGCCGAGCGGCGTACGCATCATCACCGTGCGCGGCTTGGGTTACTGTCTCGAGAAAGCCGCGCAGCCCGTGAATCCGACGCCCCCGGCAGCCGACCCCGAGCCGCCCTCCTCGCCCTTGTCCGGCGCGATGCCGGCGAGCCATCACTACAAATAGAGGGAGGTCGCCCATGTCCGCACGCGCAGACCGCGCTACGGCGCACGCGGCGGACCTCGACGAAGCGCGCGACGAGCGCTACGCCAATCCGTTCGCCCCGCCCGACGAAACCGAAGCCGCCGCCGAGGCGCGCCCACGCTCGCTGTTTGGCGAGATTCTCGACTGGATGCTGGCGCCGCTGCTGCTGCTCTGGCCGATGAGCCTCGCGGTCACCTATCTGGTCGCCAAGTCGATCGCCAATGGGCCGTTCGACCGCGCGCTCGAAACCGACGCCTACGTGCTCGCCCGGCAGATTCATCCGGTCAACGGCGTGGCGGAGTTGTCGCTGCCCGACTCCACCCGCGACTTTCTGCGCACCGACAACGTCGACAGCGTGTTCTACCAGGTGCTCGGCACCCGCGGCGAACTGGTGGGCGGCGAGCGCGACATGCCGCTGCCGCACGAGGAAGACCGGCCGCAGCCCGGCCTCGTCGAATTTCGCGACGACGTGCTGCGCGGCAACGATATCCGCGTCGCCTATACGACCGTCGAGTTTCCGCAGACGCCCGGCGCGCAACCGGTGCTGGTGCAAGTCGCCGAGACGCTCGACAAACGCAGCCAGTTGGCCAACGACATCATCAAAGGCGTGATCCTGCCGCAGTTCGTGATTCTGCCGCTCGCGATCCTGCTGGTGTGGTTCGGCCTGTCGCGCGGCCTCGCGCCGCTGCACGCGCTGCAAGCGCACATCCGCGCGCGCCGTCCCGACGATCTGTCGCCGCTCGAAGCGCGCCGCGCGCCGCCGGAAATCGAACCGCTGGTGACGTCGTTCAACGATCTGCTGACGCGCCTCGAACAGAACATGGAGCTGCAAAAGCGCTTCATCGCCGACGCCGCGCATCAGATGAAAACGCCGCTCGCCGGACTGCGCACGCAGGCCGAACTGGCGCTGCGCCAGGACGCCTCTGATGAAGTACACCGCTCGCTCGAACAGATCGCCACCAGTTCCGAACACGCGGCGCGCCTCGTCACGCAACTGCTGGCGTTGGCGCGCGCGGAAAACCGCATGTCGGGGCAGATTTTCGCGCCGGTCGAAGTGACCGAGGTAGCGCGCAACGCCGTGCGCGACTGGGTTCAAGCCGCGCTCGTCAAGCAGATGGATCTCGGCTACGAAGCGCCCGACGAACCGGTCGAAGTCGACGGCAATCCGGTCATGCTGCGCGAAATGCTGTCGAATCTGATCGACAACGCGATCCGTTACACGCCGGCTGGCGGGCGCATCACAGTGCGGGTACGTCATGACGCGGCGGCGCGGCTCGTGCATCTGGAAGTGGAAGACACCGGACTCGGCATTCCGATGGCGGAGCGTGCGCGTGTCGTCGAGCGCTTCTATCGGATTCTCGGCCGCGACGGCGACGGCAGCGGCCTCGGGCTTGCGATCGTCCGCGAGATTGCGACGATGCACGGCGGCGAGCTGTCCATCGACGACAACGTCTACCAAACCTCGCCGCGGCTCGCCGGAACGCTGGTGCGCGTCAGCTTGCGCGTGCTCGAACGGGCACGGGACTTACCCTAAGGCGCGCACGACACAAAACACCAGATCAATAAAAATACAGACACTTAGAGACAAATTAACGAAATTTGCCATTTGTTGAACGACGTTATCAAAATCCCTCGAGATCACCCCACCTTGGCATTTCACCCTGCCACGTCAGTACGCCGTAAGTTTCCACTCCAATAATCGGTTCCACGGGAACGCCTTTGCCGGCGAACCGCGTGCACATATCAATATTGGAGACGATATATGGCTACCGTTGGCGGGCAACTCTCGCATGCGCCGATGACGCGCGAAGAGAAGCGGGTGATCTTCGCATCGTCGCTGGGTACGGTTTTCGAGTGGTACGACTTCTATCTGGCCGGGTCGCTGGCCGCCTTCATCAGCAAGAGCTTCTTCTCCGGCGTCAATCCGACCGCCGGCTTCATCTTCACGCTGCTCAGCTTCGCCGCGGGTTTCGCGGTGCGGCCGTTCGGCGCGATCGTGTTCGGGAGGCTCGGCGATATGGTCGGACGCAAGTACACCTTCCTCATCACGATCGTGATCATGGGTCTGTCGACTTTCCTGGTCGGCTTCCTCCCGGGCTACGCGACAATCGGCATTGCATCGCCGGTGATCTTCGTCGCGATGCGGATGCTGCAAGGCCTCGCGCTCGGCGGCGAGTACGGCGGTGCTGCAACGTACGTGGCCGAACACGCGCCTGCGGGACGCCGCGGCTTCTACACCGCATGGATCCAGACGACCGCCACGCTCGGCCTGTTCCTGTCGCTGCTGGTAATTCTCGGCGTGCGCACGGCGATGGGCGAGGACGCGTTCGGCGTCTGGGGCTGGCGCATTCCGTTCGTCGCGTCGGTCATCCTGCTCGGCGTGTCGGTGTGGATCCGGCTGCAACTGAATGAATCGCCGGTATTCAACCGTATCAAGGCCGAAGGCAAGACCTCGAAGGCGCCGCTGACCGAAGCATTCGGCCAATGGAAGAACCTGAAGGTCGTGATTCTCGCGCTGATCGGCCTGACCGCCGGCCAGGCGGTGGTCTGGTACACGGGCCAGTTCTACACACTGTTCTTCCTGACGCAGACGCTGAAGGTCGACGGCGCCACCGCCAACATCCTGATCGCGATCGCACTGCTGATCGGCACGCCGTTCTTCGTGTTCTTCGGTTCACTGTCGGACCGGATCGGCCGCAAGCCGATCATCATGGCCGGACTGCTGATCGCCGCGTGCACGTACTTCCCGCTGTTCAAGGCGCTCGCGCACTACACGAACCCGGCATTGGAAACCGCCACTGCGAAGTCGCCGATCGTCGTGATCGCGAATCCGGACGAGTGCTCGTTCCAGTTCAACCCAGTCGGCACGTCGAAGTTCACGACCTCGTGCGACATCGCGAAGAGCGCGCTGTCGAAAGCAGGCTTGAACTACGAGAACGTCGCGGCGCCGACGGGCACGCTGGCGCAGATCAAGGTTGGCGATACCGTGGTCAATACATATGACGGCAAGGCAGCCGACGCGAAAGACCAGGGCAAGGTGTTCGACAAGACCCTCGCCACGACGCTGAAGACCGCCGGCTACCCGCCGAAGGCCGATCCGTCGCAGATCAACTGGCCGATGAGCGTGGTGATCATGACGATCCTGGTGATCTACGTGACGGCGGTGTACGGGCCGATCGCGGCCATGCTGGTGGAGATGTTCCCGACGCGCATCCGCTACACGTCGATGTCGCTGCCGTATCACATTGGCAATGGCTGGTTCGGCGGCTTCCTGCCGGCAACCGCATTCGCGATCGTCGCGGCGAAGGGCAACATTTACTCGGGACTGTGGTATCCGATTGCGATTGCGTTGATCACCTTCGTGATCGGCATGCTGTTCGTCAAGGAAACCAAGGACTCGGACATCTACGCCCGCGACTAAAAACCTTGGCGGACCGGCCAAGTTGAAAAAATTGGGTGCTGGGGGTTGACAGCCTCCGGCCCCGTCCGCATAATCTCGCTTCTTTCGGCGAATTAGCTCAGTTGGTTAGAGCGACGGAATCATAATCCGCAGGTCCGGGGTTCGAGTCCCTGATTCGCCACCAGTTGCAAGAAAAAGCCGCTGCTTCTCACGAAGCAGCGGCTTTTTTGTTTCCAATGACCGCAATACTCCTAAAGCGGCGCGCGGTGTTGGCTGCTACAGCTACGCAGGACCATTCCGGCGCTCCGAAGAACTTGCAGCAATCGAAAGCGGCCGTATGACCGGCCGCTTTCCCATCCCGAAATTTAAAGCGCCATGTCAGCCGCAGCCTTGGCCGGCCGCGGTGCCGTGGCCTGGGGCTTCGAACCCGGCGTCGCGGCGAGGTCGATCTGCGGCGGCGGCATCAGCTGCAGCACGTCGCTGGTATAGGTCCATTCCCGATAGACCTTGGCCGGGCTGTCGTTGAGTTGGGTCCCGTAGCTCGGGACGATCTGGTGGATCTTCTCCTGCCACGCCGGCGTAGCGACCTTGTCCTTGAACACCTTCTCGAGCAGGCTGAGCATGATCGGCGCAGCGGTCGAGGCGCCCGGCGACGCACCCAGCAGACCGGCGATACTGCCATCCTGCGAGCTCACGATTTCCGTACCGAGCTTGAGGACGCCGCCCTTCGCGCCGTCGCGCTTGATGATCTGGACACGCTGACCGGCTTGCCACAGGCGCCAGTCTTCCTTCTTAGCGAGCGGGAAGTATTCCTTCAACGCCTTGAAGCGATCGTCATCGGTCAGCATCAGCTGACCCGCCAGGTATTCGACCAACGGAAACTCGTCGATGCCCACGTGCACCATCGGCACGACGTTATGCACATTGGTGCTGCTCAGGAGATCGAGGTACGAGCCGTTCTTCAGGAACTTGGTCGAGAAGGTCGCGAACGGTCCGAACAGAATGATCTTCTTGCCGTCGATGATGCGCGTGTCCAGGTGCGGCACCGACATCGGCGGCGAACCGACGGACGCCTTGCCGTAGGCCTTGGCCAGGTGCCGGCTCACGACCTCCGGATTTTCCGTCACCAGGAACGAACCGCCGACCGGAAACGCACCGTAGTCCCTGGCTTCCGGAATGCCTGACGCCTGCAGCAGGTGCAACGCGCCGCCGCCGGCGCCGATGAACACGAACTTCGCGTCGACGTCCTGCTCGGAATCACCGGTCTGGGTCTTCACGTAGGACACCCGCCACGTGCCGTCAGCATTGCGCTTGATGCTGCGCACTTCGCTGGAGAGCGAGAGATTGAAGCCGGGCTGGCCCTGCAGGTAGCCGACGAACTGGCGCGTAATCTCGCCGAAGTTCATGTCGGTGCCCACCGGGGACCAGGTCGCCGCGACCTTCTGTTTCGGATCGCGGCCTTCCATCATCAGCGGAACCCACTGCTTGATCTGCTCGAAGTCGTCCGAGTACTTCATGCCGCGGAACAACGGGCTCGCCTGCAGCGCGTCGTAGCGCTTCTTGAGGAAACGGACATTGTCGTCGCCCCAGACGAAGCTCATGTGCGGCGTCGAATTGATGAACGATCGCGGATTCCTGAGCACGTCGTTCCTGACCTGCCAGGCCCAGAACTGGCGCGACACCTGAAAGGCCTCGTTGATTTCGACGGCCTTCGAAATGTCGATCGTGCCGTCCGGCTTCTCGGGCGTGTAGTTGAGCTCGGCCAACGCGGAATGCCCGGTGCCGGCATTGTTCCAGCCATTCGAGCTTTCCTTGGCCACGCCGTCCAGACGCTCGATCATCATCATCGACCAGTCGGGCTGGAGCTCATGAAGCCACACGCCCAGCGTCGAACTCATGATGCCGCCGCCCACCAGCAAGACGTCCACCTTTTTCGTCTCGCCGGCTTGCGCGGAAAGTGCACCCACCGAAACAACCAACCCCAATAAAACCGCTCTTATCGTCTTAACCAAAATGAACAACCTTTCTCAACGTGCACAAAATCCTTACGGAACTTCCGATTGAACGGTTTCGGCAAAAAGCCTTCCCACATCTCCATCGGAGTCCCGATCAGAGGAATCGAATGCGCCAATAAAAGCCTGCGCGCAGGAAGCTCAGCGACTTCCTATCGCGTACGGCGACAAATTTTTTGTGTCTCGGGTGCGTGTTGCGTCGCTGGATATGGACGCCGCTTGAAATGAAAACCAACTGCCACAAACGTGAACGGGGCTAGAGCCGACGACACTCAACAGCGCGCGCACCAGAAAAGCGCACTGACCGCAATTGCCGAGCACGCGGGAACGACTCGTGGAAACCACCGGATAGCTGCCCCATTGGAGGTATAGGGGCAGCGGGTGCGTAATATAACTGAAATCGAGATAGCTGAAATCGACAGCAAAAAGATTTTTGCGCCCGGCCCGCTGTCGTATCGATGCCCAACCCTGCAACTTCAAGGAGGTTTCTTGATGATATTCCGCTCCACCACGGCTACCGCTTCGGCAGTCATTCTCCTCGCCGCGTCTTCGTTCGCCGCTCACGCCGAGACAGCACGAGCCGACGGCCAGTGGCGCGCCAGCCCGCTCGTACTCTCCACGCTTTTGCAGGACGGCTACAAGATCGTCGCCGTGGTCAATGGCGCGCACGACAGCACCGGTATGGCCGATACCATTTTCGTCCAGCGCGACCAGAGCGCATTCAAATGCATCGACCCATCGCAACCCGATGCGAAGACAAAGGCAGCCTGCTTCGAACTGGTTCAGCCCTCGGGCGCAGCGTCTGAAGCGAAATAAGCAGCGAACCCTGCCGATGCGATCCATCGGCGCATGCCACGAAAAAGGAGCTAGCACGCGCTAGCTCCCCCCGACATACCCTGATTCGCCCGCCCGGTACGGGCCCGCCGATTGCATCACGCAAGCAGCGCATCATCACGATCGCCATTCATCGATCGACCAACCGGCTCAGGTTTCCATGCACCCGTTGCAACAGCGCGATCAGCTGCTTCGCCTCGTCGTCGCTGAAACCGTTCAGGGCTTCCATGGCGACTTCGTCGCCGACTCGTTCAGATAGGCATCGTTGACGCCTGCACTTCAAGCTGATGTTCATGGCGACGCTACTGGTGATTCCGCTGCTGTTGCTGATCCGACCGGCGCGCAAACAGCCGGATGCGTCGCTCGCGCACGCGGCGATGGATTGATTCGACGACCGCCTGCACGGCGGTCAGCCTTCGATTCTTCCTCGTGTGACGCCCAGCAACCCCGCCATCGCCGCGCGCGCCGCCGCGGCATTGCGTTCGCGGATCGCCTCGAACACCGCCGTATGCTCGGCCAGCGACGCGTTGAACACCTCCGCGCGTTTCGCATTCAGCCGCAGTTGCGCTTCCAGCGTGCGCTCGATCAGCGTGCCGAGCGGAATCAGCAGTTCGTTGCTGCAGGCGCTCAGCACGCTCAAATGAAACTGCAGATCGGCGCGCACCCATTCATCGACATTGCGTGCCGCGACCATCGCCGCATGTGCCGTTGCGAGCGCATCGAAAGTTTCGTCCGTGCGCGAGGCCGCCGCCAGGCCCGCCGCGTACGGCTCGATCATCTCGCGCATCTCCTGCAGCTTCAGCGCGAACGCCATCGGCTCGGCAACGCGCGAATACCAGTCGAGCACATCGACATCGAGCAGATTCCATGCATTTTTTGGCCGCACGCGCGTGCCCACGCGCGGCCGCGATTCGATCAACCCTTTCGACGTCAACGTGCGCAGCGCCTCGCGCAACACCGTGCGGCTCACGCCGAACGTATCCATCAACTCCGCCTCGCGCGGCAGGATCGAATCGGGCGCGTAGTCGCCGCGCAGAATCGCGGTCGCCAGCAGATGGGCGACGCGCCCATGCAGATCGTGCTGAATAGTTTTCTCCCAGCAGCCTTGCGGCGCTATGTGATATCGGAACCCAGGCCGGAACGAGCGGGATTATCCGGCATCCCAACCCTCGCACCCAATGCACTGAATCCTCCGACCCGATCCCAAATTTTCACCAATAGTACTATTAATAGTACTTAAACGAGGTTTTGTTGTAGCATATGAATCCTCGAAATATTCCGCAGGCACCCAAGCCGCAAGGAGACACACACCATGAAAATCACCAGGCTCGAAACCTTCATCGTCCCGCCGCGCTGGTGCTTCCTCAAGATCGAGACCGACGAAGGCATCGTCGGCTGGGGCGAGCCGGTGGTCGAAGGCCGCGCGCATACGGTGGCGGCCGCCGTCGAGGAACTGTCCGACTATCTGATCGGCAAGGACCCGCTGCTGATCGAGGACCACTGGCAGGTGATGTACCGCGCGGGCTTCTACCGCGGCGGCCCGATCTCGATGAGCGCGATCGCCGGCGTCGACCAGGCGTTGTGGGACATCAAGGGCAAGCATCACGGCGTGCCGGTTCATGCGCTGCTCGGCGGCCAGGTGCGCGACAGGATCAAGGTGTACTCGTGGATCGGCGGCGACCGCCCGAGCGACGTCGCGAACAACGCGCGCGCCGTGGTCGAACGCGGCTTCAAGGCGGTGAAGATGAACGGCTCTGAGGAGTTGCAGATCATCGACACCTTCGACAAAGTGCAAGGCGTGATCAACAACGTCGCCGCCGTGCGGGAAGCGGTCGGGCCGAACATCGGCATCGGCGTGGACTTCCATGGCCGTGTGCACAAGCCGATGGCGAAGGTGCTGGCGAAGGAACTCGACCCGTACAAGCTGCTCTTCATCGAAGAGCCGGTGCTGTCGGAGAACGCGGAAGCCTTGCGCGACATCGTCAATCAGACCAACACGCCGATCGCGCTCGGCGAGCGTCTGTATTCGCGCTGGGACTTCAAGCACATTCTGTCCGGCGGTTACGTCGACATCATTCAGCCGGATGCGTCGCACGCGGGCGGCATCACCGAGTGCCGCAAGATCGCGTCGATGGCCGAAGCGTACGACGTCGCGCTCGCCTTGCATTGCCCGCTCGGGCCGATCGCATTGGCGACCTGCCTGCAGATCGACGCGGTGAGCTACAACGCGTTCATCCAGGAACAGAGCCTCGGCATCCACTACAACCAGGGCAACGATCTGCTCGACTACATCAAGAATCCGGAAGTCTTCAAATACGAAGACGGCTTCGTGTCGATTCCGCAAGGCCCGGGCCTCGGCATCGAAGTCAACGAGGAGAAGGTGCGCGAGATGGCGAAGGTCGGCCACCGCTGGCGTAATCCGGTGTGGCGCCATGAGGATGGCAGCGTCGCCGAATGGTAATTGCGTGAACTGGAACGCCGCCTGAGGGCGGCGTTCTGTTTTGAAGAACCACCCATGACGCCGTCGCGCGTGTTACGCAACGCGTAGCGCGCGCCGTCTCAGTTACGTAACATCCCGGACCGAAACGCTCGAAACACGTCGTTTCCGGCTCTTTGCGCGCCCCGCCGCGGATCGCGAAAAGCCTTACCCAGAAAGGCTTTCACGCCATCTGTTCGGCACCGGACATACGCTTGGCCCACGCCTTGCTCAAATGCATTCAAACGACAATGCATCGGGGAACATCATGGGCGAATTCCTTCCTGACTATCTGATCCGCGAACAGGCCGCCGTGGGCGCGCTGGTGGCGTTCGGTGTGCTTCGCATCATCGGCGCGGCGCTCGCGTTCGAACGCGGCTGGCGCATCCAGATGGTCGAGAAATGCTTCATCGCCGCCGCCGTGCTGTACTGCCTGCCGCAACTCTTCGACCTGCTGACACACATGTACGGCTCGCGCGCCGCGGCTGCGGAACTGGAAGGCAAGGCAGCGGGCTGCGCGATGGCGCTGTTCTGCGCGCCGATACTCGGACATCGGCTCGGCTTCGAATAACCCCGCATTCATCGATCGGATGTTCTCCATGCGACTGGCAAGAACACCCACGTACCGCCCCGGCGACGTACTGGCGCTGAAGTCCGGCGGACGTCCAATGACCGCCACCTGGGCCGGCCCGGTGGTGTTCGCGCCCGGCAACTGGCTGATCTGCCAATGGTTCGGCGACGATGGCGAACTGCATCAGGAAATGTTTCCGGAAGCAACGCTGGAACGGGCGCGGAACGCGCTCGCTGCCTAGAGGGCAGTAACGGATCAGCCGGCCACGGCCGGGCGACCGTGTGTGTTGCGCCGCACGCGTTTGGGGTGCGGCGCTTTTTTATGTCGCGCTTATGCCGCGCTTATGCCGCGCTTATGTCGCGCTTATGTCGCGCTTATGTCGCGCTTATCTCGCGCGCAGGTAGCGCCGGCGCGCCCCCAGCCCGCTCGCCGCGCCAGCCGCGAGCGCGCCAGCCGCGAGCGCGACAGCGCTCAGCCCAGCGCGGCGAACGCCGGCACGCTATGCGACAGCGCGGCCGCCGCGACGAGCACGCCGATCATCGCCAGAGCTTCCAGATACAGTACGTTGACGAAGGTATGCGCATCCATCGTCGATGCGGTGCGGCGCAAGCGCGGCAGCGCGAGGAAACGGTTGAGGCCGCCGAGCACCAGCGCCAGCGCGACCAATGCGAGCTTCAGCGTCAGCACATGACCCCACGTGCTGATCTCGATCGCCTCGAGCGAGCCGCCCGAACCGCGCACGCCGTTGAATATGCCGGTCAGCAACACGAAGCCGACCGCCACCACCGACACGTTCGACACCTGCGTCGCCGTTCGGATCAGCATGCCGCGCGCGGTGGAGGTGCCGAGCGCGGGCAACACCGACAGCCCGGCCGCCATCGTGAGGCCGCCCCATACGCTCGTGACCAGCACATGCAGCGTCTGCATGCCGATCGCTGCCGAAGCCGGTCCGGCATCGGCAGCATGCCCGAGCGACGCCTTGCCCGCGGCGACCGCAATCACCGCGAGCCACAGCAACGCGTTGCGCACCATGCCCGTGTGATGTGCCATGGCTGTGCCGAGCAGGACCAGCGCGCCGGCGAACGCCACGCTCCAGCCGTAGCCGACATGCGTTTGCGTCAACACGGTCGGCACGACGCCGATCGCGGCGGGCAACCCGACGCCGCTCATCGACGCCGCCTGATACAACAGCCAGCCGAGATCCGCGAGCACCAGCACGACGGCGGCCGTCAGCATCGACCGTTGCGCGCGCAACCAGGCGGGCCGCGCCGGGGCGATCTTGGCCTGCGCGTCCTTCGCGAGCCACGCGCCAAGCAACGCCGAACCCACGGCAAACGCAAACGCGACATTCATGAGCGCGGCCATGGCGACCTGCCCGATCCAAAGTCCGTCGAGGCTCATTTGACGGTGAACGCGAAGTCGCCGTGGGTGCGGTGGCCGTCCGTGGCGACCGCGGTCCAGTGCACAACATAGCGGCCCGCCGCCAGTGACGGCAGCGCCAGGTGCAGGACCTTGGCGTCGCTTCTATCGACTTGCGAGGCAGCCGGCGCGACAGCCTTACCGCTCGCATCGCTCATTGCGATCTTGCTGAAGGCCGGCTCGAGCGGCTCGGTGAAATGAATCGTCACTTCCGCGGGCGCGGCGACTTCGGCGTTCGCCGCCGGCTCGCTCGACACGAGATGCGCATGCGCAAAGGCCGTGGACGTCAAAGCCAGCGCCGCGACGCCAAGCGCCAACGCACGCAGCGCCGGACCAGAAAAATTGAATAGCTTCATGAAAGGCCGATAGCTTGTGGAAAAGAAAAACCGTGAACATTGAGCCGATGGGCGCTTCTGCAGCAGAGATGCCGGCGCGCCCGGAAGTGTACGCTTCGATGGCCGAGGCGCGAGTCGGTTCAACCTGCTTTGTCATTCGCGCTTGTTCGAACTGATGCGAGCCCCCGCGCACACTGCCTGCGAGTTCCATCGCGCATCCAGAATCGAGACGACCGGCGAGCCGTTGAAGCCGACATCCGCGTCAAACTGTCGCATACCCGTGACAACTGGGACCTTCTCTAATGTGGCAAATAGTCACCATCACCCTTCGATGATAGAATGCTGCGTCGCCGCAGCGCCGTCTGCCCTTCACACCGAGCCGCTCGAAGTTCGGTCAGGTCCCCGATTTTGATGGAGTTACGCGTGTCTTCAAGACGCATTTTCCGCCCGTTGCTTGCCCTTCTGTTGATCGGCTCCGCGGGTGTCTATAGCGCTGCGAAAGCGCAGACTCAACCGAAGGCCCCCGATACGATGGAAGCGCGCGTGCAAGGTTGCACGGCCTGCCATGGCTCGCACGGCCAAGGTACTGACAACGACTACTTCCCTCGTCTGGCGGGCAAGCCTGCCGACTATCTGTACAACCAGTTGCAGAACTTCCGTGAAGGGCGCCGCAAGTACCCGCCGATGAACTACCTCGTCACGTATCTCTCGGACGATTACCTCCATCAGATCGCTACGTACTTCTCGCAACAACGTCCGCCGTATCCGCCGCCGGCCAAGCCAACGGTGTCGTCGGCCACGCTCGCTCGCGGCCAGCAGATCGTGCTGAACGGCGATGCGTCGAAACAGATTCCGGCTTGCGCGGCTTGCCACGGCAAGAGCCTCACCGGTATGCAACCGGCTATCCCGGGTCTGGTCGGCCTGCACGCCGACTACATTAGCGCGCAGCTGGGCGCATGGCGCTCGGGTTCGCGTCACGCCATCGCACCGGATTGCATGCACACCATCGCCACCCGTCTGACCGACGAAGACGTGAACGCCGTCGCTGCATGGCTTGTTACGCAAACGGCTCCACAAAACCCCGTGCCGGCTCCGGCCCGCTCGATGAAGACTCCGCTTGCCTGCGGCAGCGAACCGCAATAAGGCACCGGGAGAGACACTCAAATGAAACGCAAGTCTTTGTTCGCCCTCTCGGCAGTCGTCGTCGTTGCGGCTGCCGCACTCGTTCCCGTCCTGTGGTCGGGCGGCGACAACCTGCATAACGGCACGGCAATGGCGGCAACGCCCGCCGACCAGGCTGCACTGATCAAGAAGGGCGAGTACCTCGCCCGCGCCGGCGACTGTATCGCCTGTCACACGGTGCGCGGCGGCAAGCAGTTCGCCGGCGGCCTGCCGATGGCCACGCCGTTCGGCACGATGTTCACGCCGAACATCACGCCTGACGACCAGTACGGTATCGGCAAGTGGACGCAGGACGACTTCTACCGCGCGATGCACACCGGCCGTTCGAAAGACGGCAGCCTGCTGTATCCGGGCTTCCCGTTCACGAGCTACACGAAGGTCACGCGCGCCGACTCGGACGCGATCTACGCGTACCTGCGCTCGGTCACGCCGGTCAACGTGGCGAGCCGTCCGCACGAACTGAAGTTCCCGTTCAACAACCGCAACCTGCTGATCGGCTGGCGCACGCTGTTCTTCCGTGAAGGCGAGTACAAGGCCGATCCGACCAAGTCGGTCGAATGGAACCGCGGCGCGTACCTGATCGAAGGCCTCGGCCACTGCGGCATGTGCCATACCTCGATCAACGCGATGGGCGGTCCGGTCAATTCGGCGGCGTTCGCGGGCGGTCTGATCCCGCTGCAGAACTGGTATGCACCTTCGTTGACGTCGAACAAGGAAGCGGGCCTCGGCGACTGGGAAATCAAGGACATCTCGGATCTGCTGAAGACCGGCGTGTCGAACCGTGGCGCGGTGTTCGGTCCGATGGCTGAAGTGGTTCACAACAGCCTGCAGTACATGTCGGATGAAGATATCCACGCCATGTCGACGTATCTGAAGACGATCCCGCAAAAGAGCGAAGCACCGGAAGCGCTGCAACTCGAAACGTCGGAAAAGTTTGGCGGCGAACTGTTGAAGCAAGGTCAGAAGATCTACGCTGACAACTGCGCGAAGTGTCACGCGGAAAATGGCCTCGGCATGCCGCAGGCCTTCCCGCCGCTCGCGAACAATCAGTCGATCCAGATGCCGTCGGCGGTCAACCCGATCCGTATGGTCCTGAACGGCGGTTATCCGCCGAGCACGGATGCCAATCCGCATCCGTACGGCATGCCGCCGTTCGCTCAGTCGCTGTCGAATCAGGAAGTGGCGGCCGTTGTGACGTACATCCGGATGTCGTGGGGCAACCACGGTACGGCTGTGTCGCCGCAGCAAGTGTCTGATCTGCGTTCGGCGCCGCTCGATTAAGCAGCGTTAGATGCACCCGGGGCGCGGCCAGCGGAATAACGCGGCCGCGCCCTTCGTTTTTTCAGGACCGGTATCATGTGGGCGCATTTGCTCCGCATTTGCCCTTATGATGCCGCGCAGGAGGAAAGAGCCGTGCATATCGGTGAGCGTTTCAACAGCATTACCCACCTCGTCGGCGCCGTGCTGTCGGTGGCGGGGCTTGCAGCGCTCGTCACGATGGGCGCGCTCGACGGCGACGCGTACAAGGTGGTCAGTTTCAGTGTCTACGGTGCGATGCTGTTCGTGCTGTATGCTATCTCGACGCTTTACCACAGCGTACGCAACCCGCGCGTGAAAGCCGTTCTGCAAAAGTGCGACCATTCGGCGATCTACCTGCTGATCGCCGGCAGCTACACGCCGTTCACGCTAGTAACATTGCGCGGACCGTGGGGCTGGTCGCTATTCGGCGTCAGCTGGGGGCTCGCCGCCCTCGGCATCGTGCAGGAACTGACGCTCGGGCGACGCACCCGCAGCGTTTCGATGGTGCTGTATGTCTTGATGGGATGGCTCGCGCTCGTTGCCGTCCGCCCGCTGGTTCACGCCTTACCGGCAGCGGGTACCGCATGGCTCGTGGCCGGCGGGGTCATCTATAGCGCCGGAATCTACTTCTTCATCAACGACGAGCGCATCCGGCACGGACATGGTATCTGGCACCTGTTCGTACTGGCGGGCAGTCTGTGTCAATTCGTCAGTGTCGCGCGCTACGTCGCGTGACACGCCACGGCGGCGAAATGCAACTTAAGGCCAGTCAACGTGTCTGCATAGCGCGTTGAAGCATTCGGCACGCGTTTGAGCGTGCCGCCGATTTCTCTGCGACCGGAACCGGGCTTCGGCCTCGAGTACGCCATGCGGGCGTGTTCATGCCGTGCTTGTGCCCACTTGGGCCCGCTTGGGCCCGCTTGTGGCTGTTTGTGCCCGTTTGTGCCGATCGCGAAACTGCATTGCAAAGAGCATTTATGTCTTTTGATTCCCTCGGCTTGTCCGAACCGTTGGTCCGCGCTGTACACGAACTCGGCTACACCACCCCGACTCCGATCCAGACGCAAGCGATTCCCGCCGTGCTCAACGGCGGCGATCTGCTGGCCGGCGCGCAGACCGGCACCGGCAAGACCGCCGGCTTCACGCTGCCAATCCTGCAGCGTCTGAACACCATGCCCGCCGCCGCCACGGCCTCGGGCAAGCGCACCGTGCGTGCGCTGATCCTCACGCCGACGCGTGAGCTGGCCGCCCAGGTCGAAGAAAGCGTGCGCGCCTATGGCAAGTACCTGAAGCTGAAGTCGACCGTGATGTTCGGCGGCGTCGGCATCAATCCGCAGATCGGCGCGCTGCGCAGCGGCGTGGACATCGTCGTCGCGACGCCGGGCCGTTTGCTCGACCACATGCAGCAGAAGACCATCGACCTGTCGCATCTCGAGATTCTCGTGCTCGACGAAGCCGACCGCATGCTCGACATGGGCTTCATCCACGACATCAAGCGCGTGCTCGCGAAGCTGCCGCCGAAGCGTCAGAACCTGCTGTTCTCGGCCACCTTCTCCGACGAGATCAAGACGCTCGCCGACAACCTGCTCGACTCGCCGGCGCTGATCGAAGTCGCACGCCGCAACACGACCGCTGAAACGGTCGCGCAAAAGATTCACCCTGTGGATCGCGACAAGAAGCGCGAACTGCTCACGCATCTGATCAAGCAGCACAACTGGTTTCAGGTGCTGGTGTTCACGCGCACCAAGCACGGCGCTAACCGCCTTGCCGAGCAGCTGACCAAAGACGGCATCAGCGCGCTGGCGATTCACGGCAACAAGAGCCAGTCGGCCCGCACGCGCGCGCTCGCCGAGTTCAAGGACGGCACGCTGCAAGTGCTGGTCGCCACCGACATCGCCGCACGCGGCATCGACATCGACCAGCTGCCGCACGTGGTCAATTTCGATCTGCCGAACGTGCCGGAAGATTACGTGCACCGCATCGGCCGCACGGGCCGCGCAGGTGCGACGGGTGAAGCGATCTCGCTCGTGTGCGTCGACGAACTGCAGTTGTTGAAAGACATCGAGAAGCTGATCAAGCGTCCGGTGCCGCAGGAGGTGATCGCGGGCTTCGAGCCGGATCCGAATGCGAAGCCGGAGCCGATTCTGCGCCGCGGTCAGGGTGGCGGCGGCGGTGGTGGCGGCCGTCAGCCGCGTCAGGGGCAAGGTGCGCCGAAACGTGACGGCGCCCGACGCGACGACGCATCGGCGAAACCGGCGCAACGTTCGGGTCAGCGTCCGGCGAATGGCCAGCAGCAGCCGAAGCCGCAAAGTGCGAAGCCTGCGGGCGCCGGCGGCCAGCCGCGCCGGGACGGCAAGCGTCACGACGACAAGCCGCGCGCAGCATCCCATGAAGGCAGCGCCGCGCAACATGCGCCACGCAAACCGCAAGGCGGCAATCCGGGCGCCTTGCTGGGCGGCGGTGCGAAGCCGCGCAACGATGCGCCGCGTGGCGGCCAGCCGACGCGCAGCGGCCAGCGCGGCCGCTGAGATTCAACGCCGCCGACTGGCTGGGCGCGGGGCGTGAGCCCCTAACGCTTAGCCGCAGCGGCAGCTTGCTTCAGGTGCTCGATCTGCCGTTCCCATCGATCGAGCACCGCCCTCCCTTCCCCTTCAAGCTCAAACGTAATGCCGCCTGTCAGGCGCGCATAACGAACGCTCTGCGCCTCACCGGTATCGATCGAACCGATCAGATACGCGAGGCCGCTGTCATCGCCTTTGACGGCCGTGAGCGGCGTCACGCGCAACTGCACCTGATAAAACGCCTCATCGCAGACAAACGTCAGCGCTGCCCGGCCGCTTTGCGCCATCGCGCGCGCGGCCCGCGCTTGCAGCCATAACGCGATGCACAACGTGCGCGAATCGGGCGCATACAACTCGCCGACGCCGAGCAGCGACGTGCGCACATGACCGTTCGTATCGACGGTCAGCAGCGACGCGGTGAAGCCCTTCTTGCTCGCGAGCGACGAGCCGTCGAACAGCGTGCGGACAGCGTCGGGCCATTCGTCGAACACGATCTGTTCGGGCGGAGGTTCGGGTGTGAGTGAATCGCTCATCGTCTTGATCCGATCAAAGAGAGGGTGACGAGGATCAATCATGCCTTTAAAAGCAAATGGCCCGCGCATATGCGGACCATTGGGCCATTTGTCGTCATATCGCTACGCCGAGTTCCGCCGGCGGCTCAGCGGAAAAACACATGCTGCGTGATTTTCGCGAGCGGGTAATGCACGCCCGGCTGAATCCTGGCCGGCAGATCGAGCGGCTTGAGCAGCATCTTCACGCACATGTCCGCCGACAGATTGCGGCGCACCAGCGCGTTGATACGCGCCGCGCGCTCACGGTTATAAGCCGAATCGTGCACGCGCTCAGGATAACGAATCGCGAATACATGCCGCAATGCAATCTCCGAGTCTTCGTTCTTGATCTCCATCACGCGGCGCATCAACGCGCCGAGCACGGCGAGACGGCCGTTGCCTTCGATCTTGTTGTACTTCTTGAAGTACTTGAAAAAGTGCTTGTAGTGGCGGACTTCGTCGGTGCGGATGTTGTCCGTGATCTGCTTGAGCACCGGTTCATCCGAACATTCGCCGATCGCGCGATACAGCGTAGCCGTGCCCGTTTCCACGACACAGCGCGCCACCATCTCGAGCGCGCGGGTTTTTTCGAAGTCTTCCACCGAGCAGGTCAGCGAATACTCTTCGAAGAAATTGCGGAACGCCGCATCCCAGTCGAACTCCGGCCAGACGTAAGCGACATACGTCTTGAGCGCCCGGCCGTGCTGCAACTCTTCCGGCTCCCATTCGTTGTTGAGCCAGACCGAGACTTCCGGATCGCCGTCGAAGAAGGTGCTCAGATTGCTGGTGTAGAGATCCGAGCCGCTTTCGATAAATGAAGCGGCGCACAAGAGAAGCAGCAGATCTTCGTTAGCGACCGCTTTCTGGCGATCTATGCGGGTGAGGTCGATATCCTCGATCCGCCAGGGCATCACATGGTTCAGCTCAGTGTGCATTGTGTCTTGCTCCGAAAGCTGTATCGACTCGTGGAGCATGCTCGAAACCGCCCGCTCTCGCCAGTGCGGTCCGCCGTGTCAGATACAGCGCCTTGAATTAGAGTTAACCCCTTGTATCTTGCATCTTAGCCGGTGTTTCGCAACTTTGCAGATAACCCAGCACAGACCATGCCGGATCGCCGCAGTTCCAATTTCAGGGTAGTCGAATTATTCAGTCAGAAATAATCGGCGCGCGGACGACGCAAAAAAGCGAGCTCGGGGAGCTGGCTCAGGTATGGATGCATTGCCTCGAAGTCAGGCGAGGCAAGGCTCGCGGCGCCGCAGGGAGCCGCCGCCAAAGCGCAGGATTACGCGTGCTGAACTCGTTCGGCGTGACGCACACGCCGCATGCGCCACGCGACGACAACGAGCGATGCGCCCGACAGCATCGCGGCAATCAACACGTGGTAACTCGGCGCAAGCTTGTCGCCGGTCAAATGTATAAACGTCTCCACGATCATCGGCGCAAAACCGCCGTTCAGCACCACCACGCGGAACGACGCCGCCGCCGGCATATGCCGTTGCTTGACGGCATACATCGGCATGTAGCGTTGCAGCACATACACGCCGACCGTCGACTGGACGACGATGCTGCGTCGAAAGTCACTCGTCCTGCAGCGCGAAAAACTGTTTCGCAATGATGGTCGCGAAGTAGCCGTAGACCAGAAAGTCGAACCACTCGAGCGCATTGCCGACCGACGACGAAAACACGATGCGCCGCACCGTTGCTTTGGAAAGCGGGGCGGGCGTGGAATGCGAGGAAGCTGGCGCGGCTTGCGACACGGGGGTGGGCATCGTCGACAGATACAGCAAAGCGCGGCCGCTCAAGCAGCGCCGCACTTCGTTTGAACCGGTCAGAACCCGGCTGCCAGCCCGTCGCGACGGCTATCGCTCGCCGCCACGTAACCACGCTCCGGATCGTTGCGGTCGAGCTTCCAGATGTACTGGCCGGAGCCGAAGTCCATGTACGGATCGTCGACCGACTTGATCGTGTGGCCGAGCTTCTGCAGCGCCTCGGCAGTGTTCGGGTCGAGCGTCGCTTCGACGTCGATCGTGAAGTCGCGGTTGACCTTCCAGCGCGGCGCGTCGCACGCGGCCTGCGGCTGCTGGCCGTAGTCGAGCATCCGCACGATCGATTGCAGATGACCTTGCGGCTGCATGTCGCCGCCCATCACGCCGAAGCTCATCACCGCTTGTTGCTTGCCGTCCACCTGTTGCGTGAGGAACGACGGGATGATCGTGTGGAACGGCCGCTTACCGCCTTCCACCACGTTCGGCGACTTCGGGTCCATCGAGAAACCGCAGCCGCGGTTCTGCAGCGCGATGCCGCTGTCCGGCACCACGATGCCCGAGCCGAAGCCCATGTAGTTCGACTGGATGAAGCTGACCATCATGCCGCGTTCGTCGGCCACCGACATGTAGATCGTGCCGCCGGCCTTCGGCATGCCGAAGTCGAAGTGCGTGGCGCGTTTGGGATCGATCAGTTTGGCGCGCGACGCGAGGTACGCGTCGTCGAGCATCTGCTCGGGCGTGACTTCCATCGAACGCGGATCGGCGACGTAGCGGTAGACGTCGGCGAACGCCAGCTTCATCGCTTCGATCTGCAGATGCTGCGACTCGACGTTGTCGACCATCAGCTCCTTCACATCGAATTTTTCGAGGATGCCGAGTGCGATCAACGCCGCGATGCCCTGGCCGTTCGGCGGAATCTCGTGCACGGTGTAGCCGCGATAAGCCTTGCCAATCGGCTCGACCCAATCCGCGCGGTAGTTGCGCAGATCGTCGACGGTTAACGCGCCGCCGCCTTCGCGCGCAAATGCGGCAATCCGCTCGGCGATCTCGCCTTCGTAGTACGTGCGCGGGCCTTGCTCGGCGAGCTTGCGCAGCGTCTTCGCATGGCCGGGAAAGCGCACCAGTTCGCTGACTTGCGGCGCGCGGCCGCGCGGCATGAAGGTTTGCGCGAAGCCTGGCTGGTCTTTCAACTCCGGCACCGCCGCCGCCCACTTGTAGGCGACGATGCTCGCCACCGCATGACCGCGTTCGGCGATTTCAATGGCCGGCTCCATCAGATCGGCAAACGGCAGCGAGCCGAATTTCTGATGCAGCGCCTCCCAGCCGGCGATCACGCCCGGCACCGTCACCGCGTCCCAGCCGCGCTTGGGCTGTTTCGCGAGACCGTTTTCCTCGCCGTATTTGCGCTTGAAGTAATCGACATTCCACGCCGCCGGCGCCACGCCCGACGCGTTCAGGCCATGCAGCTTCTTGCCGTCCCACACGAGCGCGAACGCGTCGCCGCCCAGGCCGCACGACACCGGCTCGACCACCGTGATGGCGGCAGCCGCCGCGATCGCCGCATCGACGGCATTGCCGCCCTTCCACAGCATGCGCAGCCCGGCTTGCGCGGCGAGCGGATGCGAAGTCGAAACGATGTTACGCGCGAATACGGGCAGACGCGGCGTCGAATAGGGGTTTTGCCAGTTGAAGCCAGTCATGTCGAACACTCTCGAAAGGCGCGGCCCGGTGCCATCCAGACGCCGGAAACCATGGGAAGACAGTGAAACGGAGAACTAGGGATTGCAGCGCGATCCGGCACAAAAAACAAATTCATTTATCACATGAATAAATGCACAAAAGGCCTGAATGTGTCGGCAGGGATGTCGTGCATGTCGCACGAGTTGGCAGACAACGGGTGCGATGGTCTTACAATACCTCACTCCTGTTCACGCATCGATCGCTCTCCGGCAAGGCGCACCGCGTCGGCGGCCGGGCGGCGCCGAGCCAAACCCACCACCCGAGACACATGACCCGAGACCCCCGCCTGACTCTCAATGCCCGGCAACAGGAACTGCTGGAGTGGGTGCAACGCGACGGCTTCGTGACCGTGGACGACCTCGCGGCCCACTTCGACGTGACGCCGCAGACGATCCGCCGCGACGTCAACTGGCTCGCCGACATGAACCTGCTGCGCCGCTATCACGGTGGCGCGAGTCTGCCGACCAGTTCCGAGAACGTCTCGTACACCGCGCGTCAGCGGATGTTCCATGAAGAAAAACGGCGCATTGCGGCGCTAGTGGCCACTCACATTCCCGATCAGGCGTCGCTCTTCATCAACCTCGGCACCACCACCGAAGAAGTCGCTCGTGCGCTCAACCGGCACCGCGGTTTGCGCGTGATCACCAACAACCTGAACGTTGCCAGCATGATGAGCGGCTATCCGGATTGCGAAGTGCTGGTGACAGGCGGCATCGTGCGCCCGTGGGACAAAGGGATCGTCGGCGAACTGGCGATCGATTTCATTCGCCAGTTCAAGGTGGACTTCGCGATCATCGGCACGTCGAGCATCGAGACGGATGGCACGCTGCGCGATTTCGACACCCGCGAGGTGCGGGTGGCCGAAGCGATCATCCAGCATGCGCGCACGGTCTTCCTCGCCGCCGACAACTCGAAATTCGGCCGCCCCGCGCTGGTTCGCCAAGGCCACCTGGACCAGATCGACGCACTGTTCACCGACGCCGCCCCGCCCGCCGAGATGGCCGAAACCCTGGCCGCCGCGAACTGTCAGGTGTACATCGCGGAGTGAGGCCAGGCATTCTCCGCCATGTTGCAGCGCACGCCGAACTTCACGTGAAATCAAGGATTTGCTCGCAGCCTCGGACCGCCTCTGCGGCGCCCAATTGTCAAAGGGAAAATTTACTGGGGCGGATTTGGTGTTTAACGAGCGGTTGACTACACTCCAGTTCCCCGGCGTCCGTTCCGCGTTACGCGTAGCGCCGGTTGTGTGACCGAACCTGTGTATGAGCCGTACCTCCCGCCTGATCCTCTAGCGGACTCCACTGGCGCCTGCCAGTTGCCGGCCTGGCTGTCCGCGTTTGCTTGACATGGAGAGAACGATGCTGAGTCCGCATGAATTCGCCACGTTGTTGCTCGTCAAGGACGCTCCCAATCAAGTCGACATGGAGCGAGAAGAACTCGACGCCCTGCTGGAACGCCAGCTCGTGCAGCTCGAACGGCTCGCGTCGGGCAACGAACAATGGCGCGTGACCGAAACCGGCGACAGCGCAATCCGAGCCATCAAACGTTTCTCCTAGTTTTCCCCGTCGGCCTGTGCGGTCGACGTTCGACAGCATGAAAGCGGGCGGCGCGCCGGTTGTCATTGGCGGTATAAGGCGCGCCCTGGAAAACTGCCTCGCATTCTCTTTCAGCAAAACTGCCGGTCCGCTCACGCGGACGCGTTATTGTGCCCAATTCATTTACACAGTAAATTGACGCGACGGATCCTCTGCCTTCGCGCATGCCCAAAACACTCTCCTCCGACGACATCCAGCAATTCCGCGAAACCATGCGGCGCGTGGCCGAGAACGCCTTCGCCACGCGCGGCGCGCAGGGCGTGACGATGCGCGAACTGGCAAAAGAGCTGGGTTGCAGCGCGATGACGCCCTACCGCTATTTCCGCGACAAGGACGAGATCCTCGCGATGGTCCGCGCCGCGGCGTTCAACCGTTTCGCGGCGCGTCTGGAAGCAGCCGCCGGGCAGGCGCCGGACACCCACCCCTCGGCCGTCAGCGACGCGTACGTGGCGTTCGCGCTCGACGAACCGCACGCCTACCGTTTGATGTTCGATCTGACGCAGCAGGAACACGGCTACCCGGAACTCGCGGCCGCGTCGCAGCGCGCGTGGCACATGCTCAGCTCGCACTTCGAGCGGCTTGTTGCGGCCGGCGTCCTGGAAGGCGATCCGCAATTGATCGGCTACGCGTTCTGGGCGAGCCTGCATGGCTTCACGATGCTCGCGCTCGCCAATCATCTGCCGCTGCCGCAAGCGCGCCAGCCCGCCGCGAGCAAGGCGCCGACGCGCGAAGCCGTACTCGCGCAGATTCGCCAGATGTTGTGGCGCGGCGCGCTGCCACAGCGCACTTAACCTTGAACGCGAAAATTCAGGAAACCTGGCAGGAAATCAGGCACGGCACCGGGCGAAAAATTCAGCCGCTGCGCAAGGTCGGATCGACCGCCGCGCGCCAGCTCAACGCCTTGGCACGCTGGTCGGTGAAGAACATCACCCATTGATTGCGCGCCTGCGGGTCGCTGCTCGCGCCCAGGCTCCTGTAATGCTGCGCAATCGACGCCTGGAACACGCAGTAATCGTCCTTCGACAGCTTGCCGCGCCGGTTCGCCACGTACGCGTCGAACAGCGTCACATAGACGCCTTGCGCGTCGTTGCCGTAGTCGACCGTCTGGGCGCTGCACATCTGTTGCAACGACGCGAACGACGGTGCGCCCATCGTCCCGTTCAGGCTCGGCGTGCCGACGCATCCCGCGACAAGCGCCGCCGCGCCGATCATCCAAAGTCCACGCATGAATTCACCTCGATATGGCTGCTGCCGAGAGTATCGTCCGTGCCCGCGCGTCACGCCACCACCCTAGCCAACCATTAGAGGATCTCTCAGACAAACCGAACTTTACTTTTTCGAATATGTTCATTAAAGTTCGAAAACGAACACTATCGCTTCGATAGATTTTCCCAACGGCTTTCCGAATACGACGCAGGGGACACAGCAGGTGACGCAAGGCTCAAAGTACGATTTGCTCGTCGTGGGCGGCGGGATCAACGGCGCAGGCATCGCACGCGATGCGGCGGGCCGTGGCCTGTCGGTGTTGCTCTGCGAGCAGGACGATCTGGCGGCGCACACGTCGTCGGCCAGCACGAAGCTGATTCACGGCGGCCTGCGCTACCTCGAATACCGCGAGTTCGGGCTGGTGCGCAAAGCCTTGCAGGAGCGTGAAACGCTGCTGCGCGCGGCGCCGCACATCATGTGGCCGCTGCGCTTCGTGATGCCGCACATGCCCGATCTGCGTCCGGCCTGGCTGATCCGCGCCGGCCTCTTCCTTTACGATCACCTCGCCAAACGCGAGCTGCTGCCGGGCTCGCGCGGCATCGTCATGCGCCACCATCCGGCGGGCGCGCCGCTGGTCGATTCGATCAAGCGCGGTTTCGTGTATTCGGACGGCTGGGTCAATGACGCGCGTCTGGTCGTGCTGAACGCGCTGGATGCGCAGGAACGCGGCGCGAAGATTCTCACGCGCACCAGGCTGATCAGCGCGGTGCGCGCCGGCGGCGAATGGCGCGCGCAACTCAGGCGCGCCGACGGCACGATCCTCGACGTGCGCGCCGCTTCGATCGCGAACGCGGCCGGTCCGTGGGTCGGCGAACTGCTGCAAGGCGCGCTCGGCCGGGAAGCGACGCACAGCGTGCGCCTCGTGAAAGGCAGTCACATCGTCACGCGCCGCCTGTTCGAACACGATCACGCGTACATCTTTCAGAACCCGGACAAGCGGATCATCTTCGCGATTCCGTACGAACACGATTACACGCTAATCGGCACGACCGATATCGAGTATCGCGGCGACCCGTCGCAAGTCGCGATCACGCCGGACGAAACGCAATATCTGTGCGATTCGATCAACCGCTATTTCAAGCAGAAGATCACACCGCAAGACGTGCGCTGGACCTACTCGGGCGTGCGTCCGCTGCTCGAAGAAGAAGGCGCGGACAACCCGTCGGCGGTCACGCGCGACTACTCGCTCGAACTCGACGCACCTGCGGGAGAAGCGCCGCTGTTGTCGGTGTTCGGCGGCAAGATCACCACATTCCGCAAGCTGGCCGAAGAAGCCGTGGACAAGCTCGCACCCGCGCTGCAAAACAACACGCCTTCGTGGACAGCCGGCGCGCCGTTGCCCGGCGGCGATATTCCGCGAGCGAACTTCGAGCGCTTTCTCGCCCAGTTCAAGCAGCAGCATGCGTGGCTGCCCGCCGACCTCGCGCATCGCCTCGCTCGCGCGTATGGCACGCGAGTCAAGAATGTGATCGGCAACGCAAGCTCGCTGGCTGAACTCGGCAACGCATTCGCGCCGGGTCTTTACGAAGCCGAACTCGTATATCTGCGCGACGTCGAGTGGGCGCGCAGCGCGCAAGACGTGTTGTGGCGCCGCTCGAAACTCGGTTTGCACGTCGAGCCGGGCACGCTCGATTCGGTCACGCACGACATCGACACGTGGTTCGCGCACGAGCCCGTCAGACAAAAGCAGAACGCGTAAGGCCGTTGCAACGCGGCCCGATCGCACAACCTGAAACGCTTCACCCCTCGGCTACGGACAAAGCCGGGACGCACCACCGCAAGCTGTTGCACACCGCTTAAAACAACAAGCCGTTCCCGTCGCCGGTTCGCAATCCGGCGATTCATAAAACGCATGGAGAAGAGACAATGCAGGATCAATACATCCTCGCGCTTGACCAAGGCACCACCAGCTCCCGCGCAATGCTGTTCGACCGGCTCGGCAATATCGTGTCGACCGCTCAGAAGGAGTTCCAGCAGATCTATCCGCGCCCGGGCTGGGTCGAGCACGATCCGCAGGAAATCTGGGCAAGTCAGGCCGGCGTCGCCGCCGAGGCCGTCACGCGAGCCGGCATGAACGGCACGTCGATCGCGGCGATCGGCATCACCAATCAGCGCGAAACCACCATCGTGTGGGACCGCGAAACCGGTCACCCCATCTATAACGCGATCGTCTGGCAAGACCGCCGCACCGCCGACTTCTGCGACCAGCTCAAGGAGCAAGGTCTCGAAGAAAAGGTTCGTGCGAAAACCGGCCTGCCGATCGACTCGTATTTCTCGGCGACCAAGATCCGCTGGATTCTCGACAATGTCGAAGGCGCGCGCGAAAAGGCCAGGCAAGGCCGCCTGGCGTTCGGCACGGTGGATAGCTGGCTGGTGTGGAATTTCACCAAGGGCGGTCTGCACGTCACGGATGTGACCAACGCGTCGCGCACGATGCTGTTCAACATCCACACGCTGAAGTGGGACGACGAACTGCTCGAAGCACTCGATATTCCGCGCAACATGTTGCCGGAAGTGCGTGCTTCGTCGGAAGTGTACGGGCCGACCAGGACCACCGTGTTCGCCTCGAAGATTCCGCTCGCGGGCATCGCCGGCGACCAGCACGCGGCCCTCTTCGGCCAGATGTGCACGCAATCGGGCATGGTGAAGAACACCTACGGCACCGGCTGCTTCCTCGTGATGAACACCGGCGACAAGCCGATCGAATCGAAGAACAATCTCGTCACCACGATCGCGTGGCAGATCGGCGACCAGATCAATTACGCGCTCGAAGGCAGCATCTTTATCGCAGGCGCTGTCGTGCAGTGGCTGCGCGACGGTCTCGGCATCATCAAAAGCGCGGCGGACATCGAAACGCTGGCGCGCAGCGTGCCGCATGGCGACGGCGTGTATCTGGTGCCCGCCTTTGCCGGCCTCGGCGCGCCGCACTGGAATCCACGCGCTCGCGGCACGCTGTTCGGCGTGACGCGCGGCACGACCTCGGCGCATATCGCACGCGCCGCGCTCGATTCGATCGCGTACCAATCGCTCGACGTGCTGAAGGCAATGGAAGCCGACTCCGGCATTCGCATCGGCGAATTGCGCGTAGACGGCGGCGCCTGCGCGAACAATCTGCTAATGCAGTTCCAGGCGGACATTCTCGGCGTCGACGCGGTACGCCCGCAGGTTTCGGAAACGACCGCATTGGGCGCGGCGTATCTGGCCGGTCTCGCGGTCGGTTACTGGAAAGACGTGGACGAGCTGCAAAGCCAGTGGAAGCTCGACCGCCGCTTCACGCCTGCCCTGCCGCAGGCCGACGTCAAGGAATGCCTCGACGGCTGGCAGCGCGCGATTCGCGCCGCGAAGGCCTGGGCCGACACGCCCTGATCACACCTATCGCCGTTCCATAAAACAGCTTTCGACATAACGAAGCCGCTTTCTCAAGCGGCTTCCCTAATAACTATATTTCGGATAACCAACAATGTCTCCTTACATTGCGGAATTCATCGGCACAGCCCTCGTTGTGCTGCTCGGCGACGGCGCGGTCGCCAACGTGCTGCTCGCGCGCACCAAAGGCAAGGGCGCGGATCTGATCGTGATCGTGATGGGCTGGGCAATGGCCGTGTTCATCGCCGTCTATGTGACGGCGTCGTTCAGCGGTGCGCATCTGAATCCGGTGGTGACGATCAGCCTCGCACTGGCCGGCAAGTTCGCATGGGCCAAGGTGCCCGGCTACGTCGCGGCGCAGATGCTCGGCGGCATGGCGGGTGCCCTGCTCGTCTGGATCGCGTATCGCCAGCACTTTGCGAAGGAGGGCGATGCCGACGTGAAGCTCGGCGTGTTCTGCACGTCGCCGGCGATCCGCAGCGTGCCGCACAACCTGCTCACGGAAATGATCGCGACCTTCGTGCTGATTCTCGGCGTGCTGTATCTGGCGTCGCCGCAAGTCGGTCTGGGCGCACTCGACGCGTTGCCGGTCGGCCTGCTGGTGCTCGGCATCGGCATCTCGCTCGGCGGCCCGACGGGTTACGCGATGAGCCCGGCACGCGATCTGTCGCCGCGTCTGATGCACGCGCTGCTGCCGATTCCGGGCAAGCGCGACAGCGATTGGCGCTATGCGTGGATTCCGGTGCTCGGGCCGCTCGCCGGCGGCGCGGTGGCCACCTTGCTGTACCTGTACCTGCATACGCATTGACCGTGCGGCACGCGTAAGCACTGACGGAAAGCGACGCCGCCGCGCAGGCGGCGTCAAAGCACGTATCATGTGGCTTTCAATCTCCGCGCATGAGCTTGCAACAGTCTTGCCCATGCGCTTCTCGCTTTCCGTTTCAACGCATGATCGACCATCTCATCTGTGACTGCGACGGCGTGCTCGTCGACAGCGAAATCATCGCTGACCGCGTGCTCTTCGACACGCTGTCCGCCGCCTTCCCTGGCCTCGATTTCGAACCCGTCGTCAAAACGGCGTTTGGCCAGCAGACCTCGCGCTTTCTCGAAGACATCGAAAAGTCGTTCGATGTCACGCTGCCCGCGGATTTCCTCGAAACCGTCGAGCACAACGTCGAACTCGCGCTTGCCGCGTCGCTGAGTCCGATCAACGGCGTGCGCGACGCCTTGCAACGTGTGACGCTGCCGGCCGCGGTCGTGTCGAACAGCCGGATGGCGCGCGTGAATGCGTCGGTGCGGCGCGCGGGTTTGCAGCAGATTTTCGGCGAACGGATTTTCAGCGCTGAACAGGTGGCGCGGCCGAAGCCTTTCCCGGATGTGTATCTGTTCGCCGCCAGGACGCTGGACGTGGAGCCTTCGCGATGCATCGTCGTCGAAGACAGCGTGGCGGGTCTGAATGCGGCGCGCGCGGCGGGTATGAAGACGATCGCGTTCGTCGGCGCGAGCCATATCCCCGACGGCTATGCGGATGCGCTGCGCAAGATGGGCATGACGCGCATCATGAAACATATGGACGAACTGCCCGCGCTGATCGAAGCAGGCGTGCGCGGCGAGTTCGGCGACGTGCAGTCGTAACGGCCCGTGGCCATGGCCATTGCCGCAACCGTAATCGCAACAAAAAAGCCGGCTAGCTAGCCGGCTTTCTTATCGAACACGCGTCAGCGCGTATCCGCAACTCAAGCCTCGTCGGCCACGCAGTCACGTGCCGTCGCCAGCGCCTCGCGGAATTCCACCAGTTCGGCGATCGTCAGCATCGGCAGATTGTGTTGCGCGGCGAAGCGCTCGACGTCGGCGCCGCGCGTCATCGTACCGTCCGCGTTCATCAGTTCGCACAGCACGCCAGCCGGCTTCAGGCCCGCGAGAATCGCCAGATCGACCGTGCCTTCGGTGTGGCCGCGGCGCGCCAGCACGCCGCCGGGCATCGCGCGCAACGGGAATACGTGGCCCGGACGCACGATGTCGGCTGGCTTCGCCGTATCGGCGATCGCAGCGCGGATCGTCGTCACGCGGTCGAGCGCGGACACACCCGTCGTCACGCCGTCGCGTGCTTCGATCGAGACAGTGAACGCTGTGCCATGACGGCTTTCGTTGTTGATGGCCATCGGCGGCAGTTCGAGCGCGCGGATCTTGTCGTCGGGCAGGCACAGGCAGACGATGCCGCTGCATTCGCGGATCAGCAACGCCATGGTTTCGACGGAAAGACGCTCGGCGGAAACGATCAGATCGGCTTCGTTCTCGCGGTCGTGGTCGTCTTGCAGGACGACGGCGCGGCCATCGCGCATCGCTTGCAATGCGGCGGCGATACGGGGCGGGACAGGCTCGGTGGCAAGCAGCGGGAGATCGAGGAAAGCATCGCCCCCCAAGGGGGCTTCCCTCGGGGCGTCTGCAATCGCCGACGGTGCAGGAAAAGTAGCAAAGGACATGTGAAACGCTCATCGCAAAAGTTGGGCGAAAAACGTTTCAGGGCATTGCAAACAGACAAAGACGCGCCGCTGAACGCCGCGCAAAGCGACGCTCGCGCGCCGCTCCAACCCCAGGCGGCGCCGCGGAAACGAACATGACTATCTGCACATCTTCTTCCATCCGGACTCTAACCGTCGGCTCTGGCTTCTCACCAGATCTGCTGACCCCGCCGTGTCTTCGATGCTGCGAAGACGCTTGCCAAGCGGGCGCTCGCGGGCTCGCCGGCTCACGCTTTCGCGTTGCCGGCATACCGCCGGTGGGGAATTTCACCCCGCCCTGAAGACGCACTGATTGCCGGATCGACCGGCTGGCAAAGCATACAACAGCCGCGCCGCACGTGCAGCGCAACCCCTACAGACCAGACGGACATCTCCGTCTGGCAGCGCAAGCGGAACCACGCTCGCGCCGCGCAACCTCATCGCATCAAACCGGTGCGCTCTGCCGCGTCGCCTCGTGCGAGGCGGGCACGTCCCAGCGCGGCGGCGATTCCGCCTTCAGCGTCACACGAAACGCGCGCGCTTCGGTGTCACCAGGATTGCGCAGACTGTGCGGCTGATCGGCATCGAAGACGATCGCATCGCCCGTGGCCAGCAATTGACGCTGATCATGCACGCTGACTTCCAGCGTGCCTTCGCTCACCACCAGGTTCACGGTCGTACCCGGCGCGCGGCGCGTGCCGGCCTCGGTATGCAGCGGCGCGATGCGCAACTCGTGAAACTCGGCGGCGGTCGGCTCGGCGTCGGGATAAAGCGGCCGGGCCGAATAACGGCCGTTCGAACTGACCACGCGCGACGAGCGTTCGGCCGGCAAATGCTCGAAGCCGTTCGTCGCGTGACGCCGCAAGAACGCCGCCACCGACACTTTCAGCGCCGCCGCGACCTTGCACAGCACCTTGATCGACGGCACGCTGCGCGCCGACTCGATCTGCGCGAGCATCGCTCGCGAAACGCCCGAAGCGCGCGCCAATGCGTCGAGCGACAGTTGCCGCTCGGCGCGCAAACGGGCGAGATTCACGCCGACCAGATGTTCCAGTGCATCGAAGGGTTCGGCGGCACGCGGCGACGCTTCAGTGTCAGCCGCGGGATCGCGAACCAGCGCAAGCGGGGAATGCATGATTGCCTCCAGGAGCGCCGCCGGACGGCGGGCAAACGGTTAGTGGAAGCAAGATAGCATCGCGCCTGACTGAGCCCAACGAAGTTATCTTCACACTGTTTTCAGCATTGCGGAGGACGATTCTCGCAAAGCTTGTGCGAATTTTTCATATGCGCGTTCGCATGCAGATTCGCACGCTCAGGCCCGCTGCGCCACGGTCGACGCCGGCGCATCCATCCGCGCGGCGAACCACGTCAGCAGCAAAGCCACCGCGCTGACGGCTGCCGCCACCCACGGCAGCGTATCGAGCGCATGGCCGTGATTGATCACCAGACCGCCGAGCCACGCGCCGCCCGCATTGCCGACGTTGAACGCGCCGATGTTCAACGTGGACGCCAGATTCGGCGCCGCGGCCGCCTTCTCGACCACGCGCATCTGCAACGGCGGCACGGTCGCGAACGCGGCGATGCCCCACACGAACACGGTAATCGCCGCCGCCACCTGCGAATGGCTGGTGCGCGCGAAGATCGCCATCACCACCGCGAGCGCGACCAGAATGCCCATCAGCGAAGGCATCAGCGCACGGTCCGCGAGCTTGCCGCCCACCGTATTGCCGATCGTCAGGCCGACGCCGAACAGCACCAGAATCAGCGTCACGCCGCGCGGCGAGAAGCCGCTCACCTGCTCGAGAATCGGCGCGATGTAGGTGAACACCACGAACACGCCGCCAAAGCCGAGCACCGTCATCGCGAGCGCGGTCCAGACTTGCGGGTCCTTCAGCACGCGCACTTCATGGCCGAGGCCGACCGGCCCGGAATCGTGACGATTCGGCACCAGCGCCGTCACACCCGCCAGCGACAACACGCCGAACGCGCTCACGATCCAGAACGCGGCGCGCCAGCCGAACTCCTGACCGATGAAGGTGCCGAACGGCACGCCGAGCACGTTGGCAAGCGTCAAGCCGGTGAACATCAGTGCAATCGCGCTCGCGCGCTTTTCGGCCGGCACGAGCGAAGCCGCCACCACCGCGCCGATGCCGAAGAACGAACCATGCGCGAACGAGGTCACCACGCGCGCGATCATCAGCACCGAATAACCGGACGCAATCGCACACAGCGTATTGCCGACGATGAACACGCCCATCAGCAGTTGCAACGCGAGCTTGCGCGGCATCTTGCTGGTGAGCACCGCGACGAGCGGCGCGCCGACCGCGACGCCGAGCGCGTAGCCGCTCACGAGCAAACCGGCCGACGGAATCGACACCGCCAGATCGTGCGCGACCTCGGGCAGCAAACCCATGATCACGAACTCGGTCGTGCCGATCGCGAATGCGCTGATCGCCAGCGCCAGTAGTGGAATGGGCATCCTTCTTCTCCAGGTTCTAAAGTTGAGCGCGGTGAACATGACGCAGCGCAATCACGAATTCGACGACCACACCCGGCGCGAGCGCGACGAACAGTTGCAATCCGGCTCGCTGCGGACCCATCTGCGGCACTTCGGCGAGCTGATAGGGCACGTCCGCCGCATGCAGCCGGCCAAGCAGCGCCTGCCATTCGCCGGCGCTCTCCAGCCGGAACGCGATGTGGTCGATGCGCGGCGCCGATCTTCCCGCCAGAGCCGGCACCGTCGCGTCGATCAGATGAATCACCGGCCGGCCGTTCGCATACAGCCAATTGCCGTCGATCGAAAACGGGGGACGCGCGCCATCCGTCAACCCGACGACGTCGACGAAAAAACGTCGGGCGGTGTCGAGTTCGGCGGTGACGATCGTCGCGTGATCGAGTTGCATGATATCGGCGGCTCAGCGCACATCAGGGTTTTCAAGGAATGCATTGTCGGTGGCCGGCGTCGATTTGATAATTGGCGTAGCATTTGAAGCATTTTCAAATTCTTTTGAAATATCGCGATGGATAACCTCGGTGACATCCGCCTGTTCGTCGAAGCGGCGCAGCAGGGCAGCCTGTCGGCAGCGGGCCGCAAGATGGGCCTGACGCCGGCCGCCGCCAGTGCGCGTCTCGCCAAGCTCGAAGCCGGCCTGAAAGCGCGCCTGTTCGAGCGCACCACCCGCCAGTTGCGGCTCACCGACGAAGGTCGCCTGTACCTGAATTGCTGCCGCCAGGCGCTGCAATCGCTCGATGACGCCGAAGCCGCGCTGCAAGCCGGTCAAGGCGTGGTGCGCGGCAAAGTGCGGATTTCCGCGACGTCCGATTTCGGCCGCAATCTGTTGATGCACTGGCTCGACGAGTTCAACGCGCTGTATCCGGAGGTGACGTTCGCGCTGACGCTGTCGGACTCGCTGTCGAATCTGGTGCAGGAGGACATCGATATTGCAATCCGCTTCGGCGTGCCGCAGGACAGTTCGCTGGTCGCGCGCAAGCTGGCGCCCAACCGGCGCGTGCTGTGCGCGTCGCCGGATTACATCGCGCGGCGCGGGGAGCCGAAAGACCCGCACGATCTGGCGAATTTCGACTGCATCGTGCTCGGCACCGCATCGGGGCCGGTCAACGAATGGCGTTTTACGCGCGGCGACGAAGTGCAGCATTACACCGTGCCGTTCGAGAGCGCCCGCGAGACCAACGACGGCGCCGTCGCCCGCGAATGGGCGCTGCGCGGCTACGGGATCGTGATCAAGTCGATGTGGGACGTGGAAGCGGACCTGCGCGCCGACGGCCTGAAAATCCTGCTGCCCGAGTGGCGCTATCCGGACGCGCCGCTGCACGCGCTCTATCACCGCAACCGCTTCATGGCGCCGCGCGTGCGCGTGCTGCTGGATTTCCTGAGCGAGCGCTTCGCGCAGGTGTCGGACGAACTGCAGGGCCTGCTGGGCTTGCCGCCGGAGCGGCCGGAAGCAAAGGCCGCAGCAGAAACCGCACCCGATGAAGGGCTATAATATTCAGCTACGCTGCAAACGTGCATTGAAAGTGGCCCAAGCGAAGTGGCCCAAGCGTGGCCCATGTCAGTGACAAATCACTGGGAAGCGCCGCCCCGCGGCCGGTCCGCACGCTGCCCGCACGTTTGACCCCTCTTCACCTTTAAACGACGCCCCCAGGTTAACCACTGCGACCGGCGAAATTCGATGACCAAGAAAGTTTATGTAAAGACCTTTGGCTGCCAGATGAACGAGTACGACTCCGACAAGATGGTCGACGTACTCGGCGCGGCTGAAGGACTCGTCAAGACCGACACGCCGGAAGACGCGGACGTCATTCTGTTCAACACCTGCTCGGTGCGCGAAAAAGCGCAAGAGAAAGTCTTCTCCGACCTCGGCCGCGTGCGCGAGCTGAAGGAAGCGAATCCCGATCTGATCATTGGCGTAGGCGGCTGCGTGGCGAGCCAGGAAGGCGCGTCGATCGTTGCGCGCGCACCGTATGTCGATCTGGTGTTCGGTCCGCAAACGCTGCACCGTCTTCCGCAGATGATCGACAAGCGCCGTGAAAGCGGCCGCGCGCAAGTCGATATTTCGTTCCCGGAAATCGAAAAGTTCGATCATCTGCCGCCGGCGCGCGTCGAAGGCCCGAGCGCGTTCGTGTCGATCATGGAAGGCTGCAGCAAGTACTGCAGCTACTGCGTCGTGCCGTACACGCGCGGCGAAGAAGTGTCGCGCCCGCTGGACGACGTGCTGACCGAAATCGCCGGTCTCGCCGACCAGGGCGTGCGCGAAGTCACGCTGCTCGGCCAGAACGTGAACGCGTATCGCGGCGGTCTCACGCTCGGCTCGACCGAGATCGCGGACTTCGCCACGCTGATCGAGTACGTCGCCGATATTCCGGGCATCGAACGGATTCGCTACACCACGTCGCATCCGAAGGAATTCACGCAGCGCCTGATCGACACCTACGCCAAGGTGCCGAAGCTCGTCAGCCATCTGCATCTGCCGGTGCAGCACGGTTCCGACCGCATCCTGATGGCGATGAAGCGCGGCTACACGGTGCTCGAATACAAGTCGGTGATCCGCAAGCTGCGCGCGATCCGCCCTGACCTGTCGCTGTCCACCGACATGATCGTCGGCTTCCCTGGCGAAACGGAAGAAGACTTCGGCAAGATGATGACGCTCGTGCACGAGATGAAGTACGACACCAGCTTCTCGTTCATCTACAGCCCGCGCCCCGGCACGCCGGCCGCGAATCTGCACGACGACACGCCGCGCGAAGCGAAGCTCAAACGTCTGCAACATTTGCAGGCCACCATCGAAGAAAACGTGCAGCGCATCAGCGACGCGATGGTCGGCAAGGTCGAGCGGATTCTGGTCGAGCGCCCGGCGCGCAAGGACCCGAACGAGCTCGCGGGCCGCACCGAGAACAATCGCGTGGTGAATTTCCCGGCGCCAGTGGCGTCGCACGCGCGGCTGATCGGCCAGATGGTCGACGTGAAGATCGTCCACGCGTATCCGCATTCGCTGCGCGGCGAGCTCGTGCTGGTGCACGACGATGCGCTCGCGACCACCCACTGAATTCGCTGAGCTACGTCACTGAGCTACGTAACCGCACGACGCCGCCAGGTTACGCAACTGAGCGTTTTGAAACCGACAGGATCGATCCACCGCCTTGAAGACCACTCAGCAGCATCTGGAATTCACAGCACCGCGCGAAGACAACGCGCGGCTCGCCAACCTCTGCGGACCGCTCGATGAAAATCTGCGGCAGATCGAGCAGGCGCTCGACGTGACGCTGCAACGCCGTGGCCATCGCATCACGATTCGCGGACGCGGTGCGAAACTCGCGCTCACCGCACTCGAAAACTTCTACAACAACGCACGCGAGCCGCTGTCGGTCGACGACATCCAGCTTGCGCTCATCGAAGTGCGCCATCCGGCGCGCCATCGCACGAACGGCAACGGCAGTGAAGAAGGCGATGCGCGTTTCCCCGGCAATCCGGATCATCCGTTCGACCAGCCTGCCGACAACGGCGACGACGACCTCGAAGAACTCGGCCCGAAGCTGTACACGCGGCGCGCCGATCTGCGCGGCCGGACGCCGGCGCAACGCGAGTATCTGAAGCAGATCGTCTCGCACGACGTGACCTTCGGCGTCGGTCCGGCCGGCACCGGCAAGACGTATCTCGCGGTGGCGTGCGCGGTGGATGCGCTGGAGCGCGACCAGGTCAAGCGCATCGTGCTGACGCGCCCGGCCGTGGAAGCGGGCGAGCGCCTCGGCTTCCTGCCGGGCGATCTGGCGCAGAAGGTCGATCCGTATCTGCGCCCGCTCTACGACGCGCTGTACGACCTGCTCGGCTTCGACAAGACCGCGAAGATGTTCGAGCGGCAGATGATCGAAATCGCGCCGCTCGCGTACATGCGCGGCCGGACGCTGAACCACGCGTTCATCATCCTCGACGAAGCGCAGAACACCACGCCCGAACAGATGAAGATGTTCCTCACGCGGATCGGCTTCGGCTCGAAGGCGGTGGTGACCGGCGACACGACGCAGGTCGATTTGCCGCGCGGCGCGAAGAGCGGGCTGATCGAAGCACAGCAGGTGCTCTCGGACGTGCGCGGCATTGCGCTCACGCGCTTCACCAGCGCGGACGTGGTGCGGCATCCGCTGGTCGCGCGAATTGTGGAGGCGTACGATGCGCATGCGCAGAAATCCGTCAATCCGGCGGATTCCCGCTGATCGACGTCGACTGCCGTTGAAAATGCGGTTGAAAATGCCGTCGCCAGGAAAGCAAGAAATCGAACAAGCATGAGCCGCGCCCCGAAACTGACGTTGAATCTGCAATTCCCTGCCGCCAAGGCCTGGCCGGAACACAAGGCGATGCTGCCGCGCGCCACCGTGGCCGGCTGGATCAAGGCGGCGCTTTTCGCGGACGGTGAACTGACGGTGCGTTTCGTCGACGCCGAAGAAGGGCGCACGCTGAACCGCACCTATCGCGGCAAGGATTACTCGACCAACGTGCTGACCTTCGCGTACGCCGAATCCGAAGACGATCCGGTGACGGGCGATCTGATCCTGTGCTGCCCGGTGGTCGAGAAAGAAGCCGCCGAACAGGGCAAGCCGCTCCTCGCGCACTACGCGCATCTGCTGGTGCACGGCACGCTCCACGCGCAAGGCTACGATCACGAGGTCGAGGAAGAAGCCGAGGAAATGGAAGGGCTCGAAACCGAAATTCTCGGCAAGCTCGGTTTCCCCGATCCGTACCAATAGCCACCGACAGCCACCGACATAATCGCTTGAAGCCCACCGTGAGCACCTCTTCCCCCGAAGCCGACACCCGAACGCCCTGCCCTGACTACCCACCGGCGCTCGGCGAATCGCGGCTGCTGACGGACGAGGAACTGCGCGCGTCGCTCGAATGCACGTTGCGCGACTGGAACCGCAAAAGCGATCTGTGGCTGTTCGGCTATGGCTCGCTGATCTGGAATCCCGGTCTGCCCACCGTCGAAGCGACCCGTTCCAGGGTGCACGGTTATCACCGCGGGCTCTATCTGTGGTCGCGGGTGAATCGCGGCACGCCTGAACAGCCGGGCCTCGTGCTCGCGCTCGATCGCGGCGGTTCCTGCACCGGGATCGCGTTCCGGCTCGCCGCCGAGGGCGCGATGCCCCATCTCGACGCCTTGTGGCGCCGCGAAATGGCGATGGGTTCGTATCGCCCGGCATGGCTGCCGTGCGTGCTCGCCGACGGCCGGCGTGTCGATGCGCTCGCGTTCGTGATGCGCCGCGACGTGCCGAGCTACACCGGCAAACTGCGCGACGAAGTCGTCAAAACCGTGTTCGGTTGCGCCTGCGGCCGCTACGGCACGACGCTCGATTATGTCAGCCGCACCGTCCATGCACTGCGCGAGAGCGGCATGCCGGACCGCGCGCTGGAAGCGCTGCTCGAGCGTTGCCACGAGGAAAGCGGTAACGAAAGTCGTGATGAAAGCCGCGACGCAGGCCGCCGGACAGGCTGCGAAGCGGGCAGCGAAGCGGACAATCAGGCGGACGGCCACGCGCGCCTGTTTGTCCGCCGGCAAGCGCGTTCCGAGTAAACCTCCGCGCAGTCCGCGCAGGCGCCGCGCCATCGCGCGCAACCGCCGCGAGCCGCGTTTTTTTGCTCCCGAACGTCTTTTGCCGCGTAATCAGTTAGGATTGACGTACGTCCCTCTGCTAGCGGAGGGGCGGTTTCACAGCGGCTTCGCTCATCGGCCAGCCCGGCGGGACACGGTCCTGCCATGTGCCTGGTGTATCCTTAATGCTCTGCAACAGCGCGCCCAGTCTCGCGAGGCGCACTACCATGAACGACACGTATCCCAGTCGACGCCATACCGACAAACCGCAAGAAAAGCGCTCACTTCTCGAGCGACTGACCGACTTCATCTCGCCTGAGCCCGACTCGCGCGGCGAACTTCTGGAAATTCTGCAGGACGCGCATGAGCGCAACCTGATCGACGCCGACTCGCTGTCGATGATCGAGGGCGTGTTCCAGGTTTCCGAACTGTGCGCGCGCGACATCATGGTGCCGCGCGCGCAAATGGACGCGATCAACATCGCGGACAATCCCGCCGAATTCATCCCCTACGTGCTGGAAAAAGCGCACTCGCGTTATCCGGTCTACGAGGGCAATCGCGACAACATCATCGGCGTGCTGCTGGCCAAAGACCTGCTGCGCTATTACGCCGAAGACGAATTCGACGTGCGCGGCATGCTGCGCCCCGCCGTCTTCATTCCGGAGTCGAAGCGCCTGAACGTGCTGCTGCACGACTTCCGCGTGAATCGCAATCATCTCGCGGTGGTGGTCGACGAATACGGCGGCGTGGCCGGTCTGATTACGATCGAAGACGTGCTGGAGCAGATCGTCGGCGACATTGAAGACGAATACGATTTCGACGAGGAAAGCGGCAACATCATCGCCTCGCCGGACGGCCGGTTCCGCGTGCGCGCGCTCACCGAGATCGAGCAGTTCAACGAGGCATTCGGCACACATTATTCGGACGAGGAAGTCGATACGATCGGCGGCCTTGTCACGCATCACTTCGGACGCGTGCCGCATCGCGGCGAAAAGGTCCGCATCGACGATCTGATCTTCGAGATTCTGCGCGGCGACGCCCGCCAGATCCACATGCTGCTGGTGCGCCGCGATCCGCTTGCCGGCCAGCGCGAGCGCGACGCACAGCACGTGCAGACCTGAAGCTCCTCAATTTTTCGTTTCTTCAACTCCTCACGCCGACCGCGCAACAATGGCCGACCCGATTACTTCCCGTCCGCGCCGCGGCGTGAGTGCGCCTGCCGCCCAGGAAACACGCGGTCGCGCGCTGCCCCGCTGGCACTATCTCGTCGCTTTGGCCGCCGGCGCGGCCAATACGCTTTCGTTTGCGCCCACGCCGCACGGCGGCTGGCTCGAGCTCGCGATCTTCACGTTTTTCTTCGGCTGGCTCACACGCACGACCGGCTGGAAGAGTGCCGCGCTGACGGGCGGCGCATTCGGCTTCGGCAACTTCGTCACCGGCGTGTGGTGGCTGTACGTCAGCATGCATGACTACGGCGGCATGGCCGCGCCGCTGGCGGGCGCGGCGCTCGTGCTGTTCTCGCTGTATCTGGCGGTTTATCCGGCGCTGACCGCGGGCGTCTGGTCGTTCTGCGCCGGCCACGCGCGCAACGGCGCGCTCGACAACGACCCACCCTTCTCGCCGACCTGGCACGGCGCGCTGGCTTTTGCCAGCGCCTGGGCGATCGGCGAATGGCTGCGCGGCACCGTGTTCACCGGCTTTCCGTGGCTCTCGAGCGGCTATGCGCAGGTGGACGGTCCGCTCGCCGGGTTTGCGCCGATAGCGGGCGTGTACGGCGTCGGCTGGATGCTGGCGCTGGTGGCGGCGTTGCTCGTACAGGCTCTGGTGCACCTGCGCGAGCGGCCTGGTGCGGCCACCGGCGGCAATGGAGAGAAGCGCGGTGGCGCGCGTGCCGTCGCGCCGGCGCTGGTTGCGCTCGCGCTGCTTGCAGCCGGCCTGCTGCTGCCGCTCGCGCATTGGACTGTGCCGGCCAACGCGGCGCTCTCCGTGCGTCTGCTGCAAGGCAACGTCAAGCAGGAGATGAAGTTCGAAGAAGCGGGCATGCGCGCTGCGATCGACCAGTATCAGCAGATGATCACGTCGAAGCCGGCCGACCTGATCGTCACGCCGGAAACGGCCGTTCCGGTACTGGCGCAGCAATTGCCGCTGCCGTTCGCGTCGGCGGTGCGCAACTTTTCGGATACGACTGGCACCGCGGTCCTGTTCGGCGCAATCGGCGGCACGATTACGCCGGAAGGCCAGGTGGTCGACTATACGAACAGCCTGTTCGGCGTCACGCCGGGCACTCGCGACGTGTATCGCTACGACAAGCACCACCTCGTGCCGTTCGGCGAATTCGTGCCGTGGGGTTTCCGCTGGTTCGTCAATCTGATGCGCATTCCGCTCGGCGATTTCGCGCGTGGCGCGCCGGTGCAGAAGCCGTTCGTCGTGCATAACCAGCCGGTTGCCGTCAACATCTGCTACGAGGATATTTTCGGCGAAGAGATCGCGCGAACCGTACGCGAAAGCGATACGCCCGCGGGCGTGCTGGTCAACTCGACGAATCTCGCCTGGTTCGGTGACACGATCGCGCTGGATCAGCATTTGCAGATTGCCCGCATGCGTTCGCTGGAAACCGGCCGGCCGATGCTGCGCGCAACCAACACCGGCATGACAGCCGCGATCGATGCGAACGGCAAAGTGCTTGGACGCCTGACGCCGTACACGGTCGGCTCACTCGACGTGACGGTGCAAGGCACGTCGGGCAGCACACCTTATGTGACGAGCGGCAACAACACGGTGCTGGCGGTTTCGTTGTTCCTGCTGGCGTTTGGGTTTGCGTTCGGGCCGGGGATCAGGCGGCGGCAAAACGGTACGAAGTGAAGCGGCGATAAAACGCCGAATATGTCGATTACATAAACCATTCCGCCGCGCGACATACAAAAAAATGCGCCTGACGAGCAGGCGCATTTTTTTACTTCAAACGTAAGCCTCAATTCAGGATGATTCGGGTTTCCGAAAGCTCGAATAACTTCATTTTGAAATCTTGCGACAATTGCAGGCAGTCGTTATTCAAACTTCACTCGCAGCGGCCCCTCCGCCGCCCGCTCAGTTCGCCGGCACCGTATCAATGAACGACTGGCGCAGCGACAGTTTCTGGAAATGCTTGTCCAGATTCGGATACGCTTCGCGCCAGTTCAGCTCGGGCATGCGGAAATCGAGGTAGCCCAGCGCGCAGCCCACGGCGATATCCGCGAGCGTGTAGTGATTGCCCGCGCACCAGGGCTTGCTGGCCAAGCCCTGCGACATCGCGATCAGGCCTTCGTCGATCTTGCGCTGCTGCCGCGCGACCCACGCGTCCACACGCTGTTCGGGCGTGCGCTGGGTGCCTTCGAGGCGAATCAGCACCGCCGCGTCCAGGATGCCGTCGGCCAGCGCCTCCCAGCAGCGCACTTCGACGCGCTCGCGCCCCGACTGCGGAATCAGCTTGCCGACCGGCGAAAGCGTATCGACGTACTCGCAGATCACCCGCGAATCGAACACCGCTTCACCGTCTTCCATGAGGAGGCACGGCACCTTGCCGAGCGGGTTGAAGGTGTGAATGGTGGTTTCCGGCGCCCAGACGTTCTCGAGCACCAGCTTGTAGTCAATCTTCTTCTCGGCCAGCACGATCCGCGCCTTACGCGCGAACGGGCTGCCGAGCGAACCGATGAGTTTCATCATCACATCTGCCCTTTTCTTGAATTCGGCGAAAGTATAAGTGGTCGGCGGCATTCCGAGCGCACAGCCGCATCTTCGCGGGCCGCGTAAATGCTTGCTGTGGATGGATTGCAACATAGCAACATTGCCGCGCCGGAAGCCGGGCGTCTACCTGGCTAAACGGCCGATTGACTGAAAGACAGATGAGGGAGGCGCGTCGCGCCGTCGCCGCCGCGCGTCTGACCGGCGCACAGCGCCGGCCTGTCGCGCTGGACGCCAGGTTAGCGCCGCCACCCCGGCCCCCGGGATCCGCACAAAAAAAGTCCTCGCATTGGGCGCTACAATCGCACGATGAACCAGCCGACCGAACCCATCATCGCTATCGACGTTTACCGCCAGCGCCGCGAGCGCGTACTCGCCGCGCTGCGCGCAGCGGGCGGCGGCGTCGCCATCGTACCCACTGCGCCGGAAACGCTGCGCAACCGCGATGCCGATTATCCATACCGGCACGACAGCTACTTCTACTACCTGACCGGGTTCACCGAACCCGAGGCGCTGCTCGTGCTCGACGCAAGCGCGGCGCCCGGCGAGCCGGCCTCGATCCTGTTCTGCCGCGAGAAAAATGTCGAGCGTGAGACGTGGGAAGGCTTCCGTTTCGGCCCGCAAGGCGCGCGCGAGGCGTTTGGCTTCGACGCCGCATTTCCGATCGGCGAAACCGATGCGCAACTGCCGCGCCTTCTGGCGGACAAGCCGGCGCTGTATTACGCGCTCGGCGCCTCCGCAAAACAGGACGAACAGGTGCGCGGCTGGCTCGACACGGTGCGCGCGCAAGGCCGCAGCGGCGTCGCCGCGCCCACTGCCGCGCGCGATCTGATACCGCTGCTCGACGACATGCGGCTCGTCAAGGACGACCACGAACTCGCGATCATGCGCCGCGCCGGCAAGATTTCCGCCCACGCGCATCGTCGCGCGATGGCCGCGTGCCGGCCTGGCGTGCGCGAGTACGAACTCGAAGCCGAGTTGCTGTACACCTTCCGCAAGTTCGGCGCGCAGGCGCCGGCTTATACGTCGATTGTCGCCGCGGGCGCGAACGCCTGCGTGCTGCACTACCCGGCCGGCAACGCCATCGCGCAGGACGGCGATCTGATCCTGATCGACGCGGCCTGCGAACTCGACGGCTACGCCTCGGACATCACCCGCACGTTCCCCGCCAGCGGCCGCTTCACGCCGGCACAGCGCGAGCTGTATGACATCGTGCTGGCCGCGCAGCGGGCCGCCGTCGACGCCACCCATGCCGGCGCCACCTTCGACGATCCGCATCAGGCCGCCGTGCGTGTGCTGTCGCAGGGCTTGCTCGACACCGGCATCATCGAGCGGACGAAATTCGCGTCGGTCGACGCGGTGATCGCCGAGCGCGCCTATGCGCCGTTCTACATGCACCGCACCGGCCACTGGCTCGGCATGGACGTGCACGATTGCGGCGACTATCGCGAGCGCGGCGCGCCGCGCAACGAAGCGGGCGCGCTGCCGTGGCGCACGCTGCAGGCGTCGATGACGCTGACCATCGAGCCCGGTCTCTATATCCGGCCGGCCGAAGGCGTGCCGGAGCGCTACTGGAACATCGGCATCCGCATCGAGGACGACGCGATCGTCACCGCGACCGGCTGCGAATTGATCACGCGCGACGTGCCCGTCGATGCCGGCGAGATTGAAGCGCTGATGCAGGAAGCCCGCGCGGCCCATGAAGCAAGGAAGTAACCCGCAATGAACGACGTATCCCAGTCGGCTGTGATTCTGAAACGCGCCGCGTCCGAGGCCCCGTTCGATTTCGACGTGACCATCGTCGGCGCCGGTCCGGTCGGGCTCGCGCTGGCCGGTTGGCTCACGCGCCGCAGCGCGACGCAGGCGCTGAAAATCGCGCTGATCGACGCACGCGAGCCGGAAGACTCGATCGCCGATCCACGCGCGATCGCCGTGTCGCACGGCAGCCGGATGATTCTCGAACCGCTGCGCTGGCCTGCCGACGCCACCGCGATCCAGCGCATCCACGTCTCCCAACGCGGCCACTTTGGCCGCACGCTGATCGATCACAGCGAACACGGCTTGCCGGCGCTCGGCTACGTGCTGCGCTACGGCTCGATCGTGCACGGGCTCGCCGAAGCGGTCCACGCAAGCCCAGTGCACTGGTTCCGCTCGACGTCCGCGTCGGCGCCGGTTCAGGAGCATGACGGCGTCACGCTGCCGATCGAAAACGCGCATGTCGCGCGCAAACTGCGCACGCGCATCCTGGTAAACGCCGAAGGCGGTCTGTTCGGCGACCAGAAGACCGGCAAAGGCGCCGGCGCCGGCGGCACGCGCGATTACGGACAAACCGCGCTGGTCGGCACGGTCAGCGTGTCGGCGCCGCAACCGCACGTTGCGTGGGAGCGCTTCACGTCGCAAGGGCCGATCGCGCTCCTGCCGATGGGCGGCGTGCGCGGCGCGGACTACGCGCTGGTCTGGTGCTGCGCGCCCGGCGAAGCGGCGCGCCGCACGCAACTCTCCGACGCGGAATTCCTGCGCGAACTCGGCGCCGCCTTCGGCGACCGCATGGGCCGCTTTCTGCAGATCAAAGGACGCGCTTCGTTTCCTTTGGGGTTGAACGCGGTCGATACGCTCGTGAAAGGACGCGTGGTCGCGATCGGCAACGCGGCGCAAACGCTGCATCCGGTGGCGGGCCAGGGTCTGAACCTCGGACTGCGTGACGCGCATGCGCTCGCCGACGCGTTCTCGGCTGAGGGCGCGACGCCGCTCGCGCTGGCCGCGTTCGCCCAGCGCCGCGCGCTGGACCGGCGCCTGACGATCGGCACCACCGACACGCTCGCGCGCCTTTTCACCGTCGACTTCCCGCCGCTGGCCATCGTGCGCGGCCTTGCCCTGACCGCGCTCGAATTCGTCCCGCCGGTGAAAACCGCCCTGGCACGGCAAATGATGTTCGGCCAGCGCCGCTGAGCGCGCCGCCGGCTCGCGCCGCACTGGCGTTCAACGGAGGCGCGCGAGCGGCGCCGGTTCTATGAGCCAGCGCACTTTCATAGAAGATTTAATGGGTTACGGCAGCCTCAAGTCCGGTGCCGCTTATCCGTTAACGTTAAAATAGCGGTTTTCCCTCGCATTTCGCGAACGCTCCGATTGACAGAATCTGAAACGGATCTGAAACGGATCGGCGGCGCGCGCGTCCACGTCATGCCAACTCTCGGCTCCCACAATCTGCGTAACAACCTGTTCGTCGCCCCGATGGCGGGCGTGACCGACCGGCCGTTCCGGCAGCTTTGCAAGCGGCTGGGCGCGGGCTATGCAGTGTCGGAAATGGTGGCGTCGAACGCGCAGTTGTGGAAAAGCGAGAAGACCATGCGCCGCGCCAACCACGCGGGCGAGGTCGAGCCGATCGCCGTGCAGATCGCCGGCGCCGATCCGGCCATGATGGCCGAAGCGGCCCGCTACAACGTCGCGAACGGCGCGCAGATCATCGACATCAACATGGGCTGCCCGGCCAAGAAGGTGTGCAACGTCGCGGCCGGCTCGGCGCTGTTGCAGAACGAACCGCTGGTGCAGCGCATCGTCGAGGCGGTGGTGGGCGCAGTGGGTACGGGGCCCGATGCGGTGCCCGTCACGCTGAAGATCCGCACCGGCTGGGATCGCGACAACAAGAACGCGCTCAGCGTCGCGCGCCTCGCCGAAGCCGCCGGCATTTCGATGCTGACCGTGCACGGTCGCACGCGCGCCGACCTGTATCACGGCGACGCCGAATACGAGACCATCGCCGCGGTGAAAGCGGCGGTGCGCATTCCGGTGGTCGCCAACGGCGACATTACGTCGCCGCAAAAAGCCCGCGAGGTGCTCGCCGCCACCGGCGCCGACGCCATCATGATCGGCCGCGCGGCGCAGGGGCGCCCGTGGCTGTTCCGCGAGATCGGGCATTTCCTGCAAACGGGCGAATTGCTGCCGCCGCCGCGCATCGACGAAATCCAGCAGGTGATGAACGAACATCTCGAAGATCACTACGCGTTCTACGGCGAATTTACGGGTGTCCGCACTGCGCGCAAGCACATCGGCTGGTACACTCGCGGCCTTTCTGGCGCCAACGTGTTCCGGCATCGCATGAATACGCTGGACACCACGCGCGAACAACTCCTCGCCGTCAACGAGTTCTTCGACGCACAAAAGGCGATCTCCGACCGCCTCGTCTACGTCGACGAATCGCTCAACAAGAACGGCGAGCCGGACCCTACCGACCGACTAGCAGCATGAGCAAGAACAATATCGAACAATCTGTCCGCGACAGCCTGGGCATGTATTTCCAGGATCTCGACGGCTCCAATCCGCACGACGTTTATGACATGGTCATTTCGTGCGTAGAAAAACCGTTGCTCGAGGTGGTGCTCGAGCAGGCCGGCGGCAATCAGTCGCTGGCCGCCGAGTATCTCGGCATCAACCGCAATACGCTGCGCAAGAAGCTGCAACAGCACGGTTTGTTGTAGTTTCCCGGCGCCCCGCCACGTTCCTCTTCGGCTTTTCGTCTTCATCATGATCAAGCAAGCGCTCATCTCCGTTTCCGACAAGTCCGGCATCGTCGACTTCGCCAAATCGCTGTCGGACCTCGGCGTCAAGATCCTGTCGACCGGCGGCACCGCGAAACTGCTCGCGAACGCGGGCCTCTCCGTCACCGAAGTCGCCGACTACACGGGCTTCCCGGAAATGCTGGACGGCCGCGTGAAAACGCTGCATCCGAAGGTGCACGGCGGCATCCTCGCGCGCCGCGATCTGCCGGAACACATGGCAGCGCTTGAGAAGCACGGCATTCCGACGATCGACCTGCTGGTCGTGAATCTGTACCCGTTCGTGCAGACCGTCTCGAAAGAAGAGTGCTCGCTGGAAGACGCGATCGAGAACATCGACATCGGCGGCCCGACCATGCTGCGCTCGGCAGCGAAGAATCATCGCGACGTGACGGTGGTGGTCGATCCCGCCGATTACGCGGTCGTGCTCGAAGAAATGCGCGCGAACAGCAATTCGGTGTCGTACAGGACGAATTTCCGTCTGGCCACCAAGGTGTTCGCGCACACCGCGCAGTACGACGGTGCGATCACGAACTACCTGACGAGCCTGACCGACGAGCTGCAACACGCGTCGCGCAACACGTACCCGGCTACCTTCAACCTGGCTTTCAACAAGGTGCAGGACCTGCGCTACGGCGAAAACCCGCACCAGAGCGCAGCGTTCTATCGCGACCTTTCGGTGCCGGCCGGCGCACTGGCGAACTACAACCAGTTGCAAGGCAAGGAACTGTCGTACAACAACATCGCCGATTCGGACGCCGCGTGGGAATGCGTGAAAACGTTCGACGCGCCGGCCTGCGTGATCGTCAAGCACGCGAATCCGTGCGGCGTGGCAGTGGGCGCGGACGCGAACGAAGCGTATGCGAAGGCGTTCCAGACCGACCCGACCTCGGCGTTCGGCGGCATCATCGCGCTCAACCGCGAAGTCGACGAAACAGCGGCGCAGGCGGTGGCCAAGCAGTTCGTCGAAGTGCTGATCGCGCCGTCGTTCAGCGCAGCGGCTCGCCAGGTGTTCGCGGCCAAGCAGAACGTGCGTCTGCTCGAAATCGCGCTGGGCGAAGGCCATAACGCATTCGACCTGAAGCGCGTCGGCGGCGGTCTGCTGGTGCAATCGCTCGATTCGAAGAACGTGCAGCCGCGCGAGTTGCGCGTCGTCACGAAGCGTCACCCGACGCCGAGGGAAATGGACGACCTGCTGTTCGCATGGCGTGTCGCGAAGTACGTGAAGTCGAACGCGATCGTGTTCTGCGGCAACGGCATGACGCTCGGCGTCGGCGCGGGCCAGATGAGCCGCGTGGATTCGGCGCGCATCGCCAGCATCAAGGCGCAGAACGCCGGTTTGACGCTAACCGGTTCGGCGGTGGCGTCGGATGCGTTCTTCCCGTTCCGCGACGGCCTCGACGTGGTCGTGGCAGCGGGCGCGACCTGCGTGATTCAACCAGGCGGCTCGATGCGCGACGACGAAGTGGTCGGCGCGGCAGACGAGCACAACATCGCGATGGTATTGACCGGCGTGCGTCACTTCCGGCATTGATTCGCGCTTCGCGCGCCATGCCGGCTTCCTTGTCATGCGGCGGTTGCGCGATTGGCTCGAGCGAAACGGCCCGGCAGATTTTCTGCCGGGCCGTTTTGTTTGGGCCGACCTTCTCAGCTAACTTCTCAGCTAACTTCTCAGCTAACTTCTCAGCTAACTTCTCAGCTAACTTCTCGGCGATCCTCTCAGCCGTTCTCCGCGCTGTATTCTTTGGCCGTTGCTCAGTGCGCGGTGCCACCGGTCAGTCGTCCGGGTCCTTTCTCGCGTAACCTTCCCTCACGTCGGCGTGCTGGCTGATGTACGTGCTGAGCCCCTGCCCTCGCCGCGCGAGACGCTTGAGCGCAGCGACGTGTTGCGGCCCGACGCTTGCCTCCGTGTACCAATAGACGACGCCCGATCCGAAGCGTACCGCGACAAAATCGTCGCCGATTTCGTATGCATCGACACCCGAATCACCGCTGAAATTCCGGTAGCGCTCCATGTGCGATTCCCCCGTCAGCGTACGCAGCAGCAGTTTTTTTCCGCAGGCAAAGCAGCCCGCCAACCGCCACGCGGCGCGTTCGTTGTAGTATCGCAAGCAATTTGTCTTTACCGCATGTGCGGCACCTCATGAGAATTCTCGGCATCGACCCCGGCTTGCGCGTGACCGGCTTCGGCGTGATCGACCAAAGCGGGCACACGCTCAGCTACGTCGCGAGCGGCGTCATCAAGACAGCCGACGCCGATTTGCCGTCGCGCCTCGGCACCATTTTCGAAGGCATTTCGACGCTGATCCGTCAGCATTCGCCCGATCAGTCGGCGATCGAAAAAGTGTTCGTCAACGTCAATCCGCAATCCACCTTGCTGCTCGGCCAGGCGCGTGGCGCCGCCATCTGCGGACTGGTGGCGGGCGGGGTGCCGGTCGCCGAATACACCGCCCTGCAATTGAAACAGGCGGTAGTCGGCTACGGCCGCGCTACCAAGGAGCAGATGCAACAGATGGTGGTACGGCTGCTGAACCTCTCCGGCGTGCCCAGCACCGACGCTGCCGACGCCCTCGGCATGGCGATCTGCCATGCACACGGCGGCACCACGCTCAGTACGCTGGGCGGCATCGCGCCTTCGCTGGCGAAGAAGGGCCTGCGGGTGCGGCGCGGGCGTTTGGTAGGGTAGTCGTCAAGGGGCCACCTCTGCCAGAACTCTCTGCCAGAACGATTTCCCGCTCAGTTCCGGCTCGCCAGCGCCAGCCGGCAAGCTAACCCGGCAAACACCGTTCCCAACAGATACTGCGGCACCCGCGACGGCCGCCGCCCCGCCGTCAGCTTGCGGCTCAATTTGCTCGCCATCAGGATCACCGCACCGTTCACGCAGAAGCCAATCAGATTCAGCACGGTTGCCAGAACCATGATCTGCATCGCGACCGAGCCAGCCTCGGGCCGCACGAATTGCGGAAACAGCGCGAGCACGAACAGCGCGACTTTCGGATTCAGCAGATTGGTGAAGAGGCCTTGCCGGAAAATGCGGCCGACCGGATAACGGCTCATCGACGCATTCGGCGACAGCACGGTGCCTTGCGTGCGGAACGTTTTCCACGCGAGATACAGCAGGTACGCGGCGCCGGCGAAGCGCACGACGTCATAAGCCATCGGCACCGCCAGAAACAGCTGCGACAGACCGAACGCGGCGGCCAGCGCGTGACAGTAGGTGCCGACCAGAATCCCCGCCAGCGAGGCAAAACCCGCTGAACGTCCCTGGCTCACGCTGCGAGACGCGATCAGCAACATGTCGGGGCCGGGCGTGGCGGTCAATGCAAGACACGCGCCGGCAAACAGCGCGAGGGTGGTGAGGCTCAGCATGAAAGCTCCTTTTGGTTTGTTGGGGTGAGAACCCGCCAAAAGGGATCTCAGTCTAGGGGGCCGCCTCGAGCCGGTCAACCGCGATCCGGCATAACCTCTGCGCGCGTCTGCTTCGCTACCTAGGCGCAGATGCGCGGCTACCCGCTGCTCCGGCTCGCCCTCATTATTCCTCAGCCCGTTTTTGCGTTACGCTGCCGCGCACTCGCTGCGCTACACTCGCCCTTTCTTTCACCCTTCTCTCTCGATTGAATCCGCCATGATCGGTCGCATTGCCGGCGTTCTGCTGGAAAAAAACCCGCCGCATCTTCTCGTCGACTGCAACGGCGTCGGTTATGAAGTCGATGTGCCGATGAGCACGTTCTACAACCTGCCCTCCACCAGCGAACGCGTCGTGCTGCTCACACAAATGATCGTGCGCGAGGACGCCCATCTGCTGTACGGCTTCGGCACCGCCGAGGAACGCGCCACCTTCCGCGAACTGCTGAAGATCAGCGGCATCGGCGCGCGCATGGCGCTCGCAGTGCTGTCGGGCATGAGCGTGCACGAACTGGCGCAGACCGTCACGATGCAGGACGCAGCGCGTCTGACGCGCGTGCCGGGCATCGGCAAGAAGACGGCCGAGCGGCTGCTCCTCGAACTGAAGGGCAAGATCGGCGCCGATCTCGGCGCAATGGCGGGCGCGGCCTCGGCATCCGGCCACGCCTCCGATATCCTGAACGCACTGCTCGCATTGGGTTACTCCGAAAAAGAAGCGTTGGCGGCCATCAAGAACGTGCCGGCCGGCACCGGCGTTTCCGAGGGCATCAAGCTCGCGTTGAAGGCGCTATCGAAGGGCTGAACAAAGGCTGACCTCAGGCCTCGGCGGTTAGCGCCGCGTGCGTCAGGTAAAGCTTCGCACACGCCTGCACGCCGCGCACCCAGGCCATCCGGCCGAGCTCTGCAACGGGCGGTCCCCCAAGGGGGCTTCCTTCGGGGTGCGCGCGGTACAATGGCCGCATGATCGAAACCGACAAACTCGCCGCCGAGCGCATCATCGCGGCCACACCCGTCTCGCCGAACGAAGAAGCGTTCGAGCGCGCGTTGCGCCCGCGCCAGCTCGAGGAATATGTCGGGCAGGAAAAGGTGCGCGGCCAGCTGGAAATTTTCATCGAGGCTGCCAAACGCCGTTCCGAATCGCTCGACCACGTCTTGCTGTTCGGGCCGCCGGGCCTCGGCAAGACCACGCTCGCGCACATCATCGCGCGGGAAATGGGCGTCAATCTGCGGCAAACGTCCGGCCCGGTGCTCGAACGCGCGGGCGACCTCGCCGCGCTGCTCACCAATCTCGAAGCCAACGACGTTCTATTCATCGACGAAATTCACCGGCTTTCGCCGGTCGTCGAGGAAATTCTGTACCCAGCGTTAGAGGATTATCAGATCGACATCATGATCGGCGAGGGGCCGGCCGCGCGCAGCGTGAAGCTGGACCTGCAGCCGTTCACGCTGGTCGGCGCGACCACGCGCGCGGGCATGCTGACCAATCCGTTGCGCGACCGCTTCGGCATCGTCGCGCGGCTCGAGTTCTATAACGCCGAGGAACTGGCGCGTATCGTCACGCGTTCGGCGTCGCTGCTGAAGGCGCAGATCCATCCAGACGGCGCGTTCGAAATCGCCAGGCGAGCACGCGGCACGCCTCGGATCGCGAACCGGCTGCTGCGCCGCGTGCGCGATTACGCCGAAGTCAAAGCCGATGGCAACATCACCGCGCAGGTGGCGGACGCCGCGCTCAGAATGCTCGACGTGGACGCGGTCGGCTTCGACCTGATGGACCGCAAGCTGCTCGAAGCGATCCTGCACAAGTTCGACGGCGGTCCGGTCGGTGTCGACAACCTGGCGGCGGCGATCGGCGAAGAGCGCGACACGATTGAAGACGTGCTCGAACCGTATCTGATCCAGCAAGGCTTCCTGCAACGCACGCCACGCGGCCGGGTTGCCACGCTGCTGACGTATCGGCACTTCGGCCTCGCCGTGCCGGACACATCGAGCGCGCTGCCCGGCCTGTGGGATTCGGCCGCGACCTGAGCGGGTTGATGCGTCGCGTGAGGCCGATCTAACGATATTCGATCAAGCGAGGCAACCCACCTCACGTTGCGTTAGCGCTGATCGAACGGGTCGAACGGATTCACCTTGGCGTGACCGGCATTGCACCCGGCGACCGTCCGTATCGCGCGAGCGATCCTGCGCTGCTGACATGGGTTCATGTAGCGGAAGTATCGAGCTGCATGACCGCGCACTTGCGGTATGTGAACCCTCGCTGCCGGTTAGCGCCCCGGCTCCGGCACCTTTCTGAAGCTGTCGTCTTCGCCCGGCGCGTCGAGATGCGCCACGTCCGCCCACGACACGACCGTTGCCTTGCCGCTGTCGAAGTCCACCACGTTCACGCTCGTGTTCAGCAACGCGTAATTGCGCGGCGCGTCGAGTGGCAAACCGCTGGCAAACCGGCGCACACAATCGAGTACGCCGCCATGCGCGACGCACGCAATCCGCCCGCCCGGATGCGCGGCAGCGATCGGCTCGATCGCGTGCAGCACGCGGTGATAGAACGTGCGTTGTGATTCGCCGTCCGGTGGTGCGAAACCCGGATCACGGGTTTGCCAGTGCGCATATTCGTCGGGAAAACGGACGGCGATCTCGTCGCTGTCATGCCCCTGGAACGCACCGTATGAACGCTCGCGCAGACCTTCGCGCAGTTGCAGCGGCAAGCCGAGCGTATCCGCGATCGGTTGCGCCGTTTGCTGCGCGCGTTGCAGATCGCTCGAATAGATTGCGTCGAGCCGCACGCCCTGCTTCACTTCATCGGCAATGCGGTGCGCGAGGCGTTGCGCTTGCGCCAGACCCGTTGTCGCGAGTGGAATGTCGATGTGCCCCTGGATGCGCTTGATGCGATTCCAGTCGGTCTCGCCGTGCCGGATAAACAGGATCTGCGTGGTCATGGGATGAAGGTGGGTGCCAGTGGCCGGTTATGCCGAGCCGCTATTGTCGCAAAAGCAGTGGGGGGTTGATGCGCACCTCGGCGCGCGCATCGTGAGACGTTCAGGCGCGCGTCTGCAACCAGAACGTGACCGGTCCGTCATTGACGAGCGAGACCTGCATGTCGGCACCGAATTCGCCGGTCTCGACGATCGGATGCTTCGCGCGTGCCGACGAGACGAAGTAATCGAACAGACGCTTGCCTTCGTCAGGCGGCGCCGCCGGCGTGAAGCTCGGGCGCAGGCCGCTGTTCGTATCCGCGGCCAGCGTGAACTGCGAAACGAGCAGCAGACCGCCCGCGCGCCCGGCACCGTCGAGATTCTGTACGGACAGATTCATCTTGCCGGCTGCGTCGCTGAACACGCGGTAGCCGAGCACTTTCGCCAGCAGCCGGTCGGCCACCGCGTCGGTGTCGCCGCGTTCGGCGCATACGAGCGCGAGGAGCCCCGCGTCGATCGCGCCGGTCACACGGTCGCCGACGCGCACTTCCGCGCGCCGCACACGTTGGATCAGCGCAATCAACGGCGCAACTCCAGACGACGCAACGCCTGAATCATCATCAGACCATCAAGCCGTCAGCGTGACGCGCGCAAAGCGGCGCTTGCCGACCTGCACGACGAACTCGCCGGCTTCGACCTTCAGGCCCTTGTCGGACACGGTCGCGCCGTCGATCTTCACGCCGCCCTGCTCGATGTTGCGCAGCGCTTCGCTGGTCGACGGCACGAGGTTGGCCTGCTTGAGCAACTGGCCGATCGCAAGCGGTGCGCCCGCGAGCGTCACCGCCGGGATGTCGTCCGGCACGCCGCCCTTCGCGCGATGGTTGAAGTCCTCGAGCGCGCGCTCGGCGTCGGCCTGCGAGTGGAAGCGCGCGACGATTTCCTGGCCGAGCATCACCTTGAAATCACGCGGATTGCGGCCCGCCTCGATTTCGCGCCTGAAGCCGGCGATCTCTTCCATCGGCCGGAACGACAGCAGCTCGAAGTAACGCCACATCAACGTATCGGAGATGCTCATCAGCTTGCCGAACATGTCCGTCGGCTTTTCGCTGATGCCGATATAGTTGTTCTTCGACTTCGACATCTTTTCGACGCCGTCGAGCCCTTCGAGCAGCGGCATCGTCAAGATGCACTGCTGTTCCTGGCCGTATTGCTTCTGCAGTTCACGGCCCACCAGCAGGTTGAATTTCTGATCCGTGCCGCCGAGTTCGAGGTCGGCATTCAGCGCGACCGAGTCGTAGCCTTGCATCAACGGGTACAGGAACTCGTGAATCGAGATCGGCAGGCCGCTCTGATAGCGCTTGGTGAAATCTTCGCGCTCGAGAATGCGCGCCACCGTGTAGCGCGACGCGAGCTTGATCATGCCGTCGGCGCCAAGCGGCATCGACCATTCGCTGTTGTAGCGGATTTCCGTCTTTTCGCGATCGAGCACCAGGGCGGCCTGCTCGAAATAGGTCTTGGCGTTCGATTCGATCTGCTCGCGCGTGAGCGGCGGGCGCGTGGCGTTACGGCCCGACGGATCGCCGATCAGCGATGTGAAATCGCCAATCAGGAAGATCACCGTGTGACCGAGATCCTGCAGCTGACGCATCTTGTTCAGCACGACCGTGTGGCCGATGTGGATATCAGGGGCGGTCGGATCGAGCCCGAGCTTGATGCGCAGCGGTGTGCCGGTCGCCTGGCTCTTCGCGAGCTTTTGCGCGAATTCGTCCTCGATCAGCAGTTCGTCGACGCCGCGCCTGGTGACGGCGAGCGCGTGACGGACTTCGTCGGTGATCGGGAAGGCGGGGCTGGGCTTGGTGGACTCAGTGCTCATGCTGGAAACGTGAAGTCGCGAAAAAAGGAGATTGTCCCATAGATGCGCGCCGCCGCGCCCACTGACTCCGCCACAAGGCGCGCTTCGCCGGTCGATTTGCCGATTCGAGCGCAAATCAAGCGCAAATCAAGCGCAAATCAAGCGCAAATCAAGCGCAAATCAAGCGCAAATCAAGCGCGGTTCGAGCGCGGTTCAAGCGCGGTTCGAGCGCAAGACAGGCACGAGGCCGTCACGAAGCCGGCGTCACAAAGCTTTATGTTCCGCCTCGCTTGCGTTAATAATCTGCTAAACCGGATCGCAACGAACCATCGAGAGGAGCAGCAACGTGGCGCAAGACCCCGCAGACGGCGTCTACTTTGGACTAATGTCCGGCACGAGCATGGACGGCGTGGACGGCGTGGCCGTCGAATTTGCCAAAGGGAAACCGCCGGTTGTACGGGCCGAGGCGTTCGTCGGCTTCGCGGCAGGCATGCGCGAGGCGCTGTTCGCGCTCCAACAACCGGGCGACAACGAGATCGAACGCGAGGCGCTGGCGGCCAATGCGCTCGCCACCCGCTACACGGTGTGCTGCCACGAACTAATGCGCTGCGCCGGATTGTCCGCCGACGACGTCCGTGCGATCGGCGTGCATGGCCAGACGGTGCGGCATCGGCCGGAGAAAGGCTATACGCGGCAAATCAACAACCCGGCACTGCTCGCGGAAATGACGCACGTCGACGTGATCGCCGACTTCCGCAGCCGCGACGTCGCGGCCGGCGGCCAGGGCGCGCCGCTGGTGCCGGCGTTTCACGCTACGGTATTCGGCGCGAAGAACGAAACCCGGGTGGTCTGCAATCTTGGCGGCATCAGCAACATCACGATTCTGAACGCGGCGGGCAGCGTACGCGGCTTCGACTGCGGTCCGGCCAACGCGCTGCTCGACGAGTGGGCGCAGCGCCATCTCGGCAAACCTTTCGACGAAAACGGCCATTTCGCGGCGGACGGCCAGGTCGACCGCACGCTACTCAACGCCTTGCTCGACGAGCCCTTTTTCGCGCAACAGCCGCCCAAAAGCACCGGCCGCGACCTGTTCAATGCCGAATGGCTCGACGCGAAGCTCCAACCGTTCGCCGCGCTCGCCCCCGCTGACGTGCAAGCGACGCTGGCCGCACTGACCGCGGTGACGGTCGCGCGCGAAATCGAGCGGCATGCGTCGGATGCCAGGGCTGTCTATGTGTGTGGAGGCGGTGCGCGCAATCCGGAGCTGCTGAAGGCGCTGCAGGCGGCGCTGGAGGAAAGCGGTGTGAGCGGCGTGCCGGTGCTGACCACCGACGCGCTAGGCGTGCCGCCAAGTCAGGTCGAGCCGCTGGCGTTCGCGTGGCTGGCCATGCGCTGCATGGCGCGCCTGCCGGGCAATTTGCCGGCGGTAACCGGCGCCGCAGGCGAGCGCGTACTGGGTGCCATCTATCCGCGCTGACCGCGCGTTTCCCGTTCGCTTCCCGTTCACTTTACGCTCACGGAATAAAAAAACGGGGCCAAAGCCCCGTTCTTATAACCTGTCGCTTAACTTGCCATCAAACCGAGAACGACGAGCCGCAACCGCAGGTGGTCGTGGCATTCGGGTTCTTGATGACGAACTGCGCGCCGTTGATATCGTCCTTGTAGTCGATCTCAGCGCCGACCAGATATTGGTAGCTCATCGAATCGATCAGCAGCTGGACGCCGCTCTTGTTCATCACGGTGTCGTCTTCGTTGACGGCTTCGTCGAACGTAAAACCGTACTGAAAGCCCGAGCAGCCGCCGCCCTGCACGAATACGCGCAGTTTCAGGTCCGCGTTGCCTTCTTCTTCGATCAGTTGCTTGACCTTGTCAGCCGCTGCGTCGGTAAAGACGAAGGGGGCGGGCATTTCGGTCACGGGTGTTTCGGTGACTGCGTTCATTCGAACTCTCCAAAAAACTTCTACCCGCTATTGTAGGGCTGATCTCGATATCGTGCTGAAGCCCACAAAATCAATGGGTTCTTCCCGCGAGTCTCGTCCGGCGGCGCGGGCGCCGGCTATCAGACTGGCTGAGCGCGCCGAGGAACCGTCCTGACAGCGAAACCGTTATCGCACGGTCCGGGCGAAAAACCAAGAAAAAGCCTGCCATGAAAACGCGGCCAATAAAAAAGCCGCCTTCGCGAAAGCGTAGGCGGCTTTTGCTGCGCTCCGGCCCGAGAGCCGGATCGCACCCGAAACGATTAACGCTTCGAGAATTGCTTCCTGCGGCGTGCCTTGTGGAAGCCGACCTTCTTACGTTCGACTTCACGAGCATCACGCGTAACGAAGCCAGCCTTCGACAGTTCCGGCTTCAGCGTTGCGTCGTAGTCCATCAGTGCGCGGGTGATGCCGTGGCGAACCGCACCGGCTTGACCCGTTTCACCGCCACCCGTCACGTTGACCTTGATGTCGAACGTAGCAGCGTGGTTCGTGAGTTCCAGCGGCTGACGCACGATCATCAGCGACGTTTCGCGCGAGAAGTAATCGGCGATAGGCTTGCCGTTCACAACAATATCGCCCTTGCCTGCCTTGATGAAGACGCGTGCGACGGCGCTCTTGCGGCGGCCCGTGCCGTAATTCCAGTTACCGATCATGTGGGCTCCCCTTAGATCTCGAGCGCTTTCGGCTGTTGTGCCGAATGCGGATGCGTTGCGTCAGCGTAGACCTTCAGCTTCTTGATCATCGCGTAGCCGAGCGGGCCCTTCGGCAGCATGCCCTTGACCGCTTTCTCGAGCGCGCGGCCCGGGAAGCGTTCTTGCATCTTGCCGAACGTCGTTTCATAGATACCGCCCGGGTAACCCGAGTGACGGTAGTACTTCTTGTCAGTTACCTTGTTGCCCGTGACTTTCAGCTTGCCGGCGTTGATAACGATGATGAAATCACCGGTGTCGACGTGGGGAGTGAATTCAGGCTTGTGCTTGCCGCGAAGACGGTGTGCCACTTCGCTGGCGACACGCCCGAGAACCTTATCCGTCGCGTCAATCACGTACCATTCGCGCGCCACCTCATGGGCTTTTGCGGAAAACGTCTTCATGATCGATCCAAAAAAATTGCTGCGCCCTATGTTTTTCCTGCTTGTAGTGTGCGCATCGAGGCGCGTGCAGGCTCTCCCTGTTCTTCCTCCGCGGGCGCGAATGCGGAAAAGCCTTGAATTATAGAGGAAAATTGCGAGGCAAGTCAAAAGCAGCCGGAGCACGTCGAAACCGGCCCGGTCAACCCGCCTCTAAACGCTCCTTGCACGACGGCGCAGCATGTGCCGCCGCACCGGGCCGAACCCCCACGCGCCCAGGACAGCCGGCCTGCAACCTTCCCCGGCCGAGCCGCTCAACCATCTCGAATATGGCGGAAACGAGTTGCACAGTGCTCAAGCCGATCTCAACTCCCTGACCGGCTGAACAACTCGGCACTGACAAACCGAGCATCGGATTGATCCCTCAGCCACGATGGTGTCGTCGGCAAGCCGGCAAAACGCAGGCGAAAAAAAACCCGAACGAGCGGTTCGGGTTTAATCCACCAAAGGAGGAGGTGGAGGAGACAGCGGAGGTTGCAGAACTGCTGCAACCGATGAGATCGATTATATGAGGCCCCCTTGTGCGATGCAAGAACATTTGCATTGCGAAATTCAATTTCACTATGTGAGACATGCGCCAATCTGCCATCGCATTAGAAATTCTCTTTTAAATCAAATACAAGATCGCTATGGAGCGGCTGTGAAGGCAGACATCGACTAGAGTAAAACCCCTAAGTCCTTTAGGGCATTCCCGAATCGGCGGAACATACCGCACCGCAACACGCAAGCGGTCATTGCGCATAATTTCTCACCGAAGTCCCTCCGGGCGGATACGCAAACGCCGGGCTACAATGCCGTCTCGAAGACAAGCGACGCGCGGTGGAGCACAGTATGGAATGCAAAGTTAGCTGGATGGGGCAAGACGGGATGGCGTTCGCCGCCGAGACGGGCAGCGGCCATCTGGTCATGATGGACGGCGCGCCGGAAGGCGGCGGCCGCAATCTCGCGCCGCGTCCGATGGAAATGGTTCTGCTCGGCACAGGCGGCTGCACGGCGTACGACGTCGTGATGATCCTGAAGAAAAGCCGCCAGGAAGTGGCCGGTTGCTCGGTGACGCTGAAGGCCGAACGCGCAAGCGAAGATCCGAAGGTGTTCACCAGTATCCACTTCCACTTCACCGTGACCGGCAAGAATCTGAACCCGGCTACCGTGGAGCGAGCCATCAATCTGTCGCACGACAAATACTGCTCGGCGTCGATCATGATCGCGAAAACGGCCGAACTGTCGCACTCGTTCGATATCGTCGCGAGCTGAGCACGGCGTTTCGGCGCAGATAGCGCACTTAATGCAGGCAATGGCAAGCATCAAAAGAAAATGCCGGCGTCCACACGGACGCCGGCATTTTTCATTGGGTGGTGGCAAAGCAGGCCGATAAGCCGGATTCTGTGCACGCGCCGCGCCCGAAAACGCCGCGCGCGTGGCAGCCATTCCTCTAGGCGCGCCATTACTGACGCGCTCAAGCTTCCTACCCGCAGACGAGACGGGGGCCCCGTCCTGCATCTCGAAGATGCGCGCCTGCCTACTTGGAATTGCTCCGGGTGGAGGTTACCGTGCCGGTCTGCCTTGCAGCAGCCGCGGTGCGCTCTTACCGCACCGTTTCACCCTTACCTGATCCCGGCTTGCGCCGGGCCATCGGCGGTTTGCTTTCTGTTGCCCTGTTCCGCGTGTCACCACGGATGGCCGTTAGCCATCACCCTGCCCTGTGGAGTCCGGACTTTCCTCGCCCTCTTTAGCCGAAGCCGCAGAGGCCGCGACTGCCTAGCCTGCTTTGCTGGAGCGGATTTTACCACCGCGACGGGCGGCAAGCGGCTTGCGCGGCGGAAATAGCCGACCGGGCGGCATCGCTTACGACGCCCGCGCCGCGCCTGCGGACGCTTTAGCGCGAACGGCGCCCTGCGCGGAACACCGACGCATCGTCGTAAAACGCGGGCAATTCGTTGTCAGGCCACCAGCCCGGAATGCCCAGTACGGGTAGCGGCGCGAACAGGCGGCTCGTCAAGGCTTCGCTGTCCAGCAACGCATGGCTGACCGCTTCGTCCAGCCATGCGTTGCGCGCCAGGGCGGGCCATCCAAAGTAGTCAGACGGTACATCGACGATCCACGCGTGACCCGTGCACGCCTTGAACGGCGCGATCAGCTTTTCCAGCAACGCGTGACCGAAGCAGCGCACTTCGCAATGCGTGCCCCACGCACCACGCCGGGAAACCAGCAGCGTCTGCCAGTCGAATCCGCGCAGGGCCGCGCCCAATGCCGGGTCCGCGCAGGCGAACAGCAACGCGTTTTCGTCGAACAGAGTCAGCGTATCGCGCACGCCGCCGCGGGTCGGCCCGACGCCTAAAACGTCGATCGCCGCCGACTGCCGCGCGTTCAGCGCCGCCTTGATGCGCGGAAACGCAAACCACATCGACGCGTTGAAGAAGTCATGCAGATTGTGGCGCGTCGGCACGCAGCCGGTCGACGCGATATGCGCCTCGTAAGCCGCTCCTGGCGGCAAATCGTCCTGCGCGATGAACGCGAGGCGCTGGCCGCGGCCGGTGCGCTGCTGCATCGCGCCGGCATCCGCGTTCATTTCGGCGAGCAACTCCGCATAGCCTTTAAGCGCGGCCTGCTGCCAGCGCTCGCCGCGCGCGGCAAACTGCGCGAACCACGGCGTCGACCAGTCGATATCGGCGAAACCCACGCGCGCCGCCTCCTGCACCTGCATCCAGTCCGGCCTCAGACCAGCCGCCAGCCAATCGGCTCGCCACCGCGCAACGGCACAACCGGCGTATCGCCAACCGGCAATTCAGCGGGCAGCGTCCATTCCTCGCGACGTAACGTGACTTGTTCCTCGCTGCGCGGCAGACCGTAGAAATCCGCCCCGAAGAAGCTCGCGAAGCCTTCGAGCTTATCCAGCGCGCCCGCTTTATCGAACGCTTCCGCATACAGTTCGAGCGCGTGCAGCGCCGTGTAGCAGCCCGCGCAGCCGCACGCGTGCTCCTTCAAGCCCTTCGGATGCGGCGCGCTATCGGTGCCGAGGAAGAAGCGCGGATTGCCCGAGGTCGCGGCCTCGACCAGCGCCACGCGATGCGTCTCGCGCTTCAACACCGGCAGGCAGTAGTAATGCGGGCGAATGCCGCCCTGGAAGATCGCGTTGCGGTTGTACAGCAGATGGTGCGCGGTGACCGTCGCGCCCAGCAGACCCGGGGCCACGCCGGCTTCACGAATGTAGTCGACGGCGTCCTTCGTGGTGATGTGCTCGAACACCACCTTCAGCGCCGGAAACTCGCGGCGCAGCGGCGTCATCACGCGATCGATGAACACCTTCTCGCGATCGAACAGATCGATCGACGCATCCGTCACTTCGCCGTGCACCAGCAGCGGCATGCCGGTTTCCTGCATGACTTCCAGCGTCTTCGCGCACTTCATGATGTCGGTGACGCCCGCGTCCGAGTTGGTCGTCGCGCCCGCCGGATACAGCTTCACGCCGTGCACGAAGCCGCTTGCGCGCGCGCGGCGGATTTCGTCGGGCGGCGTGTTGTCGGTCAGGTACAGCGTCATCAGCGGCTCGAACTTCGCGCCGGCCGGAATCGCGGCGACGATGCGCTCGCGGTACGCCTGCGCCATGGCGGTAGTGGTGACCGGCGGCTTCAGGTTCGGCATGATGATCGCGCGGCCGAACTGGCGCGCGGTGTCCGGCAGCACGGCGGCTAGCATCGCGCCGTCGCGAACGTGCAAATGCCAATCGTCCGGGCGGGCGAGTGTGAGGGAATCGATGGAAGCGGTAGAAGCAGTCATGGCGAGAGGGGGACGAACCTCGGCGACAAAGCCAATCGACGGGTGGATACCGCAGCAAACCGCAGCGTTGCGGCCTGAACACACGTCAATTTAGCTATTTGGCGGTTCTGGCTCGGTGATATGCTTTGAAAATCATCATTGTAACGGCTTGCCCCGTTCACAGGCTTACCCGCAACATGTGCCAACTTCTCGGAATGAACTGCGCCGCGCCGACGGACGTCACGTTCTCGTTCACCGGCTTTGCGGCGCGCGGCGGCGTCACCGATCACCATGCCGACGGCTGGGGCATCGCCTTCTTCGAAGACAAAGCCTGCCGCCTGTTCATCGACCATCAATCGTCGGCCACCTCGCCGATCGCCGAGATGGTCAAGCGCTACCCGATCAAATCGAAGAACACGATCGCGCATATCCGCAAGGCGACCCAGGGGCACATCCTGCTGGAGAACTGCCATCCGTTCATGCGCGAACTGTGGGGGCGGCACTGGATCTTCGCGCACAACGGCGACCTGAAAAATTATTCGCCCCCGCTGACCGGCGTCTATCAGCCTGTCGGCACGACCGATAGCGAGCTCGCGTTCTGCGCGCTGCTACAAGGTTTGCGCAAGGCCTTTCCCGGCTGCCAGCCGCCGCTTGAAGAGCTGTTCGCCGCGCTCGAAACGCTCACGCGCGAGATCACGCAGTTCGGCGTGTTCAATTTCCTGATGTCGAACGGCCAGGCGTTGTTCGCGCATTGCTCGACGCACCTGCACTTCATCGTGCGGCGCTGGCCGTTTTCCACCGCGCATCTGGTCGATGCGGACGTGTCGATCGATTTCGCCAAGTACACGACGCCGGAAGACCGCGTCGCCGTGATCGCGACGCAACCGCTCACCGATAACGAAGTGTGGACCGCGTTCCAACCCGGCGACCTGATGATGTTCCAGCACGGCGAAGTGATCGGCCGCGTCAATGTGCCGGTGCCGCCCGCCGTGCTCGAAAAGCTGCGCAACCCGGCGCTGGATGCATCGGCTTCGGCGACCACGATCGCGGCTTCCGTTGGAGCCGCGGCAACGGCTGAAGTCGACCTCGAAGCGGCGGACGATGCCGCTGCGTTCGAGTCCTGATCCCCGCGCGTCAAACCCCAAACGCACGCAAGCAGCAAATGAAAAAGCCGCTTCTCCCGAAGCGGCTTTTTTCTGCGTGAAGCGTCGCGGCAAACTCAGTGCAGGATCTTCGCCAGAAAGTCCTTAGCGCGATCCGACTTCGGATTCGCGAAGAAGTCTTCCTTGCGGTCGTCTTCGACGATCAAGCCCTTGTCCATGAAGATCACGCGATGCGCGACCTTCTTCGCAAAGCCCATTTCGTGCGTGACGCACATCATGGTCATGCCTTCCTGCGCGAGTTCGACCATCACGTCGAGCACTTCGTTGATCATTTCCGGGTCGAGCGCGGAGGTCGGCTCGTCGAACAGCATAGCGATCGGGTCCATCGACAGCGCGCGTGCAATCGCCACACGCTGCTGCTGACCGCCTGACAACTGCCCCGGAAACTTATCCGCATGCGCACGCAGACCGACGCGATCGAGCAGCTTCAGCCCCTTCGCCGTCGCTTCGTCGTTCGAGCGGCCGAGCACCTTGACCTGCGCGAGCGTCAGGTTCTGCACGATCGACAGATGCGGGAACAGCTCGAAGTGCTGGAACACCATGCCGACTTTCGCGCGCAGCTTCGACAGATTGGTTTTCTTGTCATTCAGCGATTGACCGTTGATGACGATCTCACCCTTCTGGAACGGCTCGAGTCCGTTCACGGTTTTGATCAGCGTGGACTTGCCCGAGCCCGACGGCCCGCACACCACCACCACTTCACCTTTTTTGACTTCCGTCGTGCAGTCGGTCAGCACCTGAAACTGGCCGTACCACTTCGAAACATTCTTGATTGAGATCATCTTGCGACCTTTTTCTGAAGACCTTTGACGAGGCTCGACGCGACCACACAGATCACGAAATAACACGCGCCCGCGAACAGTACCATTTCGACATTCGTGCCGTCACGGTCGCCAATATTCGTAGCGGTGCGGAAGAAGTCGGCGAGGCTGATCACGTAGACGAGCGACGTGTCCTGAAACAGCACGATACCTTGCGTCAGCAGCAGCGGCACCATCGCACGGAACGCCTGCGGCAGCACCACGAGACGCATGGCCTGCGCGTAGTTCATGCCGAGCGCGAACGACGCATTGACCTGCCCGCGCGGCACCGACTGAATGCCGGCGCGGATGATTTCCGAATAGTACGCCGCCTCGAACAGCGAGAAAGCGACCATCGCGGAGGCGAGGCGGATGTCGATATCCGGCGACAGCCCCAGCACGTTTTGCAGCACCTGCGGCACGATCAGGAAGAACCACAGCAGAACCATCACCAGCGGGATCGAACGGAACACCGTGACGTAGCCCTTCGCGAACCATTCGAGCGGCTTGAACGACGACAGCCGCATCATCGCGAGAATGGTGCCCCAGACGATGCCGATCACGATCGCGATCAGCGTGATCTTGAGCGTGATGATGGCGCCGGTCCACAGCGTAGGCAGTGCGCCCGAAATACTGCTCCAGTCGAAATGGTGCATCACTTGCCTCCGATATAGCCGGGCAACCGGGTCTTGGCTTCGACCCAGCGCATCAGTTGCATCACGACCAGATTGATCAGCACATAGGCCAGCGTGACGGCGATAAACGACTCATACGTCTGTGACGTGTAGTCGACCAGCTGGCGCGCCTGTGCGGACAGATCCAGCAGACCGATCGTCGAGGCGACCGCCGAGTTCTTGAAGATATTCAGAAACTCGGACGTGAGCGGCGGCACGATGATCCGGTACGCGACCGGCAGCAGCACATAACGGTACGTCTGCCATTGCGTGAAACCCATTGCCAGACCCGCGGCGCGTTGGCCCTTCGGCAGCGCGTTGATGCCCGAGCGCACCTGTTCGCACACGCGCGCGGCGGTAAAGAGCCCAAGACACACGATCGACGACGAGAAAAACTGCGCACTCGGCGGCAATTGCTTGTACCAGGTGCCGATCGACACCGGCAGCAACTCCGGTATCACGAGATACCAGATGAAGAACTGCACGATCAGCGGGATGTTGCGGAAAATCGCGACGTAGACCGTCCCGATGCCGGACGCCCATTTGTTCGGCACCGTACGCAGCACACCGAAAAACGAACCGACGATCAGCGCGATTACCCATGCCGACAGCGACACGGTAATCGTCACCCAGAAGCCGGACATCAGCCAGCCCAGATAAGTGGTCGGCTCGCCGGTGGAGACCGGACTCAGCAAAATGCCCCAGTTCCAGTGATATGACATGACCAAGACTCCAGCAAAAAGAAACGGAAGAAGCGCGTGGCCCCTTCCGTTTCGTTCAGCGTTTCAAAAAAACAGCTAAGGTTTAATCGATTGCCTTGTCATTCGGGCTCTTGTAGAGCGCCTTCATGTCGTCGCTTTCCGGGAAGGCCAGGTTCAGGCCCTTCGGCGGAATCGGCGATTCGAACCACTTCTTGTAGATGGCCGACGCTTCACCCGAGGTTTCGACCTTCGCGATCGCGTCGTCCACCACCTTCTTGAACTCCGGATCGTTCTTGCGCAGCATGCAGCCGTACGCTTCATGCGATTGCGGCGTGCCGACAATCACGAAATCGCCCGGGTTGTTCGACTTGGCGCGTTCTCCCGCCAGCAGCGCGTCGTCCATCATGAACGCGGCAGCGCGGCCGGTGGACAGCGTCAGGAACGATTCGCCGTGGTCCTTCGCGCTGATGATGTTCATGCCCATGCTCTTGTCCTGATTCATCTTGCGAAGCAGGCGCTCGGAGGTCGTGCCGGCGGTCGTGACGACCGTCTTGCCCTTCAGGTCGGCCCAGTCCTTGATGCCCGAATCCTTCCTGGTCATCAGACGCGTGCCGATCACGAAGATGGTGTTCGAGAACGAAACCTGTTGCTGGCGCTCGGCGTTATTGGTGGTCGAGCCGCATTCCATGTCGACGGTGCCGTTCTGCACCAGCGGAATACGGTTTTGCGAGGTGACGGGCGTCAGCTTGACCTTCAGGTTGGGCATGTTGAGCTTCTGCTTGACCGCCTCAACCACCTTCAATGCGAATTCTTGCGAATAACCGATGACATTCTGCTTGTCGTCGTAATACGAGAACGGGATCGACGATTCGCGATGACCCAGCGAAATCACGCCCGTGTCCTTGATCTTTTTCAGCGTACCGGCGTCTTGCGCATGCGCGCCAACTGTGAACAGTCCGAGAGTCGCGAGCAGCAGCGCAGCTTTTTTAACCTTCATGTGTGATCTCCTTCCTTGGCAAGAACCGGCGCCAGTTTAGCAAAGTAATTATTCTGAAAGTACGGCTATAAACCATGTTTGTTGCGCGCCCCTCAAGGGGACTTCCTCCGGGGCGCGCGCCGCTAGAGGGTTTACGGCGCTTCCGCCCGGTCGGTCAACCTTTTCCGGATATGCAAAGACGGGCAGCATCGATACGATGCCGCCCGCCGGGTGATGCACGCGGTCTCGTGAACCGCGTCGAAGCAAGGATTGGCAGCGGCCCGCAAGGTGGCGGACCGGCTGTTTCACGCAGACAAATCAGGGGTACAGGCCACGCATTTCACGTGCTTGCAGAATCCGCTTGCAGGCCACGATAAACGCCGCGGTCCGCACCGACACATTCTGCTCGCTCGACACTTGCCACACTGCGGCGAACGCTTCGCGCATCACGCGCTCGAGACGCTGGTTGATCTCGTCTTCGGTCCAGAAGAAGCTCGAGAAATCCTGCACCCATTCGAAGTACGACACCGTCACGCCGCCCGCATTGGCCACCACGTCCGGAATCACGAGGATGCCGCGGTCGCGCAGAATGTCGTCCGCCGCGGTGGTGGTCGGGCCGTTGGCGCCTTCCACGACGATCTTCGTCTTGATCTTGCCGGCGTTCTTCTCGGTGATCTGGTTTTCCAGCGCGGCCGGAATCAGGATGTCCGATTCGACGGTCCAGAAGTCTTCGTTCGCGATCGCGTCGGCTTCCGGGAAACCGCCGACACCGCCGGTCTTCGCAACGTGCTCGAGCAATGCGCCCGCATCGATCCCGCTCGATTTGTAGAGCGACCCGGTGTGGTCCTGCACCGCGACCACCTTGGCGCCCGCCTCCTGGAACAGACGCGCTGCAATCCCGCCGACGTTGCCGAAGCCTTGCACGGCAATACGCGCGCCTTCGATGTCGAAGCCGATGCGGCGCGCCGCTTCGCAACCGACCACGAACACGCCGCGGCCAGTGGCTTCCTTGCGGCCGAGCGAACCGCCGAGCGTGATCGGCTTGCCGGTCACGACGCCCGTGGCCGTTTGGCCCTGGTTCATCGAATACGTGTCCATCATCCACGCCATGATCTGCTCGTTCGTGTTCACGTCCGGCGCGGGGATGTCGGTATTCGGTCCGATGATGATGCCGATTTCGCTGGTGTAGCGGCGCGTCACGCGCTCCAGCTCGCCACGCGACAGCGTACGCGGATCGACACGGATGCCGCCCTTCGCGCCGCCGTACGGCACGTTCACCGCAGCGTTCTTGACCGACATCCACGCCGACAGCGCCATCACTTCCGACAGCGTCACGTCCTGGTGGTAACGCACGCCGCCCTTACCCGGACCACGCGACACATTGTGCTGCACGCGATAGCCTTCGAAGTGCGCGACCGTGCCGTTATCGAGTTCGATAGGCACATCGACGATCAGAATGCGCTTCGGGCGCTTCAGGGTTTCGAGCCAGCGGGACAGCGAGCCGAGGTACGGCGCGACGCGGTCGACCTGGCGCAAGTAGTTGCCCCAGGGGCCGAGGTCTTCGCTATTGAGGTAGGACGGGATGGACTGCAACGATGATGCGGATTGTGCGACTGGCTGCTGGGAAGACATGAACGCTCCGGCGTTGATCGAATGCCGCCATTGTCGAAAAACGCCAATTTGAAATCCAATGCCGTTTCCTTATCCGATTATGTTTTTTTTGCATAATCATCGAAAACCTGCAATTTGACGTCGTACCCGAGCAGTTTCAGGCAGCCCGCTGTCCCAGTTCGTCCGACACCACGTCCCACAGCTGACGCACGAGTATCTGCCGCGCATCGTCGCTTTTCGCCGCCAGCTTGTCGCGATAGAGACGGATCTCCATGGTCAGCGTGAGCTGTCCTTCGGGCGTGCCGCGGGTCGCGCGATCCAGCCGGATCAGCTTGCCGTCGGCGACCGCGTCTTCCACCGCGCTGTGCGGCAGAAACGCGATGCCGTGACCGGCCAGCGCCATCGCCTTGAGCCCTTCGGCCATGTCGGTTTCGTACAGGCGGTCCAGATACAGACGCTCGGGCGCGTTGGCGAGGATCACCTCGGTCATGCGGCCGAGGTACGCGTTCGGCGTGTACGAGAGATAAGGTGTCGGCACCTCGGAACTGCCCGGCAGCGTGTAACGCGGCCGGCCCGCGCGGCCCGGCGCCGAGAACGGGCTGATCGGCTCGTTGCCGAGCGTCAGCATGTCGTAGCGCGCCGGATCGAGCGCGACCGGGTGGCTGGGATGGTGATAGCCCATCATCAGATCGCAGCCGCCTTCCACCAGCGACAAAGCCGCATCGTGCACATTCAGTGCGCGCAGCCGCGTGTGGATCGGGCCCATCTGCGCTTCGATGCGTTGCAGCCAGCGCGGGAAGTAGGTCAGCGAGAGCGTGTGCGGCACCGCGAACTCGATGGTCGCCTGCGGCGTCGCCGTGTGCCCGCGCAGCAGCGCGCGCGCCTCGTGGAACTGCGACAGCATCGTGAGCGCCTGCTCGTTGAACACCTGGCCGGCCGCGGTCAGCCGCGTCGGGTAGACCGAACGGTCGATCAATTCCGTGCCGAGCCACGCCTCCAAGGCCTGGATGCGCCGCGAAAACGCCGGTTGCGTGACGTGGCGCAATTCGGCCGAGCGGCTGAAACTACGCGTTTCCGCTAGCGAAACGAAGTCCTCGAGCCATTTCAGTTCCATGCGAAAGCCTGCCGCCGGCGGAGAGAGAAGAAGTCAGCATTCTAGCGGCGCGGCTGCGGCGCCGGCGCATCGCCAGGGCATCGAGGGCATCGGCACGGCTTTGATGCGGGCTCAAAGCAGACCTGCCGCGGACGTGGCGCGGGCCAGGTTCGTGGCGGGATCGATCCCGAGATCGGGCAAACAGCGGCACAGTGGTAAAATTCGCGGTTCCCTCCGTTCCCGAACTGGTCACTGAGCGCTCACTGAGCGCTCAACGCCCCAACCCGCCGCCATCATGTCCGACACCCGCCCCGACACTCTGTTCGCGCTGACCGCGCTCTCCCCGCTCGACGGCCGCTACGCCTCGAAAACCGAAGCCCTGCGCGACTGGCTTTCGGAAGCCGCGTTCATGCGCCATCGCGTGACGGTTGAAATCCATTGGCTGATCGCCTTGTCGCGCGCCGGTTTCGCCGAAGTGCCGCGCTTTTCCGAAGCGTCCGAGCAATTCCTGCTGCAATTGGCCGAGCGCTTCACCGCGCACGACGCCGCGCGCATCAAGGACATCGAACGCGTGACGAATCACGACGTGAAGGCGGTCGAGTACTGGCTGAAGGAATCGGTGAAGGGTCAGGAAGAACTGGAGCGCGCAAGCGAGTTCATCCACTTCGCGTGCACCTCGGAAGACATCAACAACACGTCGCACGGCCTGATGCTGGCCGGCGCCCGTGAGCACGTGATTCTGCCGGCGCTGCGCTCGGTGCATCAGCGCCTCGTCGCCCTGGCGCATGCGCATGCCGAACAGCCGATGCTGTCGCGCACGCACGGCCAGCCGGCCAGCCCCACCACCCTCGGCAAGGAAATCGCCAACGTCGCCGCGCGCCTGGAACGCGCGATCGACCGCGTCGCGAAGGTCGAACTGCTCGGCAAGATGAACGGCGCGGTCGGCAACTTCAATGCGCACCTGTCCGCGTATCCGGAATTCGACTGGGAAGCGTTCTCGCGCGAAGTGGTCGAACAGCGTCTGAAGCTCACGTTCAATCCGTACACGATCCAGATCGAACCGCACGATTACATGGCCGAGCTGTTCGACGCCGTGTCGCGCGCCAACACGATCCTGCTGGATCTGGACCGCGACGTGTGGGGCTACATCTCGCAGGGCTATTTCAAGCAACGCACGAAGGCCGGCGAAATCGGTTCGTCAACGATGCCGCACAAGGTCAATCCGATCGACTTCGAAAATTCGGAAGGCAACCTCGGCCTCGCGAACGCCACGCTGCGCCACCTTGCCGACAAGCTGCCGGTGTCGCGCTGGCAGCGCGACCTGACCGACTCGACGGTGCTGCGCAACATGGGCGTCGCGTTCGGCTACTCGCTGCTCTCATACGACGCGCTGATCCGCGGTCTGGACAAGCTCGAAGTGAATCCGCAGCGTCTGAACGAAGACCTCGACAACTGCTGGGAAGTGCTGGCCGAGCCGGTGCAAACGGTGATGCGCCGCTATGGCATCGAGAATCCGTATGAGCAACTGAAAGAGCTCACGCGCGGCAAGGGCATCACGCGTGAAGCATTGCAGACGTTCGTCGGCGCTCTGGCTATTCCACAGGACGCGAAGGATCGCTTGCTCGCGATGACGCCGGCATCGTATGTCGGCAAGGCGGTGGAACTGGCGAAGCGGATCGCTTAAGACCCAGTCATTGCCTCGTTGCTTCAGGCATAAAAATCAGCCAAAAAAAAGGCGCTCACACTCGGAGCGCCTTTTTTCATCTTGCTGCGTGAGCGTCGAAAAGCCTCACCGCGCCTTCATCTGCTTCAACACCTCATCGACGATCTCTTCCGGCGACAACTCGATGCTCACCGTAATCGCTTCATCGGAGCCCGGTTCTTCAAGCGTTTCGAGCTGGCTCTGCAACAGCGACGGATCGAAGAAATGGCCGGTGCGCGTGGTCAGCCGTTCGCGCAGCACGTCGTACGAACCCTTCAGATAGACGAAGCACACGTCCTTGTCGCCAGTGCTGCCGCCACGCAGAATGTCGCGGTACGAGCGCTTCAGCGACGAACACGTGAACACCGCCTTCTCGCCCGCCTTCTGCTTTTCTTCGATCGCTGCGCGGATGGTTTGCAGCCACGGCCAGCGGTCTTCATCGGTGAGCGGAATGCCGTGGTGCATTTTCTCTTTGTTGGCGGCGCTGTGAAACGCGTCGCCGTCGGTGAATGCGCAGTGCAGGCGTTCGGCCAGCATTTCGCCAATCCTCGTTTTGCCGGCGCCCGACACGCCCATTGCGATCAGAATCATCAAATACTCCTTACACGACCGTCGCGAGCGCGAAGGTCAACAGCAAACCCATCAGCGAGATGATGGTCTCGAGGAGCGACCATGTCTTGAATGTCTGCCCCACCGTCATACCGAAATATTCCTTGATCAGCCAGAAACCGCCGTCGTTGACGTGCGAGAAAATCAGCGAGCCCGAACCCGTGGCAAGCACCAGCAATTCCGGCGTAACCTGCACGCCGCTGGCGGCTGTGATCGGCGCGACGATGCCGCACGCGGTGGTCATTGCGACCGTCGCCGAACCCGTGGCCAGACGAATCAGCGCGGCCACCAGCCAGCCGAACAGCAGCGGCGACAGATGCATGGCCGTCGCGACGGCGACGATTTCCTTCGAAATGCCGCTATCCATCAGCACGCGCCCGAAACCACCGCCCGCGCCGACGATCAGCGTGATGCCCGCGATCGGCGCAAGACATTCGCCGCAGAACTTCTGGATCTGCTCGCGATTGAAGCCGCGGCTCGCGCCGAAGGTCCAGAAGCTGACCAGCACGGCGAACAACAGCGCGACATCCGAATTGCCGACAAAATGCAGCAGATCGTTCGGCAAGGTCTTCGGCGTGAAGACGAGGTCGGCCCAGCTGCCGACCAGCATCAGGATCACCGGCAGCAGGATCGTGAACAGCGTCACGCCGAAGCTCGGCAGTTCGCGCTTCGGCGCCGCGCTCGTCGCACTCGTCGCACTCGCGACGCTCGTCGCGTTATTTTGCGCGTCGTCAGGGTGGCCGAGGAATTGCGCGGCGAGCGGGTTGTTGTTCGGCAGCTTGATATAGCGGCTGATGAGCAACGCGAACAGCGGACCGGCGACGATCGCCGTCGGCACGCCCACGATCAGACCGTAGGCAATCGTCTTGCCGATATCGGCGTGATATTGCTGCACCGCGAGCATCGCAGCCGGGTGCGGCGGAATCAGGCCGTGCACGACCGAAAGGCCCGCGACCATCGGCAAGCCGACCAGCAGCAGTGATTTATTGGTGCGTTTGGCGACGTTGAATGCGATCGGAATCAGCAGCACGAAACCGACTTCGAAGAACACCGGCAAGCCGACGATGATCGCCACGACCATCATCGCCCAATGAATGTTCTTCTCACCGAACCACTCGATCAGCGTAGTGGCAATGCGCTCCGCGCCGCCGGATTCGGCCATCAATTTGCCGAGCATCGTGCCGAGGCCGACCACGACCGCGATGTGGCCGAGCGTATTGCCGTTGCCGGTTTCGAAAGATTTGACGATCGTGCCGATCGGCATGCCGGATACGAGACCCAGCAGCAGCGATACGATGATCAGGACGAGAAACGGATAGACCTTGAAGCGCGTGATCATCAAGATCAGCAGTGCGATGGCGATCACCGCGAAGACCAGCAGCATGCTGCCGTGGACAGCTTCCATGAAGCTCCTCCTTGTGCGTTATTGATTCTGAGTGCGGAACGCGGCTGACACCTTGTCTCGCAGCGGCCTGAGGCGGCGCCCGAAAACCCGGCTTGCCGCGCGGACGCTGAATTTTACTTGCTGTCGAGTCTTAAGGCGCGCAAAAGTGGCGCGCATATCGAAAGAAGCCTCGCCGCAACAGCCTGAGAGGCCGTATCGACGAGGCTTCTTTGCGTCAACCTTGATCGCGGACTAAAGCACGTGCCGTTTCGTTCTAGTGATGGGCAGGCGCGGCCAGCTGGCTGGCGGCGCGCGCGAGGCGCGTGACTTCGTCCCAGTTTTGCGCGGCGAGCGCCGCTTTCGGCGTCAGCCATGAACCGCCGACGCACACCACGTTCGGCTGCGACAGGAAATGCGTGGCGGTTTCAGCCGTAATGCCGCCGGTCGGGCAGAACTTCAGCGTCGGGAACGGGCCGTAGAAAGCTTGCAGCATCGGCAAGCCGCCGGCCTGCTGCGCCGGGAAAAACTTGACGATTTCGTAGCCGAGTTCCAGCGCCGCGATGATGTCGGTCGGCGTCATCACGCCCGGCAGCAGCGGCAAGCCCGCATCTTGCGCGGCCTTGTGCATGTCTTTTGTCAGGCCCGGCGACACGCCGAACTGCGCGCCCGCTTTCTTCGCCTGAGCGCAATGCTCGGGCTTCGTGATCGTGCCGACGCCGACCACGATGTCCTCCGCCAACTGGCTCGCGCGCTCGATCGCTTCCAGACCGGCCGCGGTGCGCAGCGTGATTTCGAGCACCTTCACGCCACCCGCGTGCAGCGCGCGCGACACATGTTCACCCTGTTCGACCGAATCGAACGCGAGCACCGGAATCACCGGGCCGAGGCGCACGATATCGCTAACTGTTTTCGCCGTCATAGTCAGACTCCTTATTTCTGCAGCACGTGGCTGGCTTGAGTGGTGCTCGAGTGTTCGCTGGCTTGTCCGCCGTGGTGCGCGTGGCGTTCGCCGACCATCGGACCGAACACCGAGGCGCCCTGCTCCGCGGGCGCCGCCGCCGCACGGAACACACCGAACAATTCGCGGCCGAAGCCGACTTCGTTTTCCGCCTGATGCTGCGGCATCGCCTCCGGCCGCGCCGCCCATTTGGCTGCATCGATTTCGATGTCGAGCACACCGGCTTCCGCGTCGATCACCAGCATGTCGCCGGTGCGGACCTTGCCGATCGGGCCTTGCAGCAACGCTTCCGGCGACAGGTGGATCACCGCCGGCACCTTGCCCGAAGCGCCCGACATGCGGCCGTCCGTGACCAATGCGACGTGGAAACCTTGATCCTGCAACACACCGAGCAGCGGCGTCAAACGGTGCAACTCGGGCATGCCGTTTGCGCGCGCGCCCTGGAAGCGCACCACTGCGATGAAATCGCGCTTCAGCTCGCCGTTGTCGAAAGCTTCCTGCACGGCTTCCTGCGAATCGAACACGATGGCCGGCGCCTTCACCTTGCGATGCTGCGCCGCGACCGCCGAGATCTTGATCACGCCGCGGCCGAGCTTGCCCTGCATCAGACGCAAGCCGCCGTCGGGCTGGAACGGCTCCTTGATGCCGCGCAGCACCGCGGTGTCTTCGCTGGCCTGCGCGCCCGGCACCCATTGCAGCTTGCCGTCGAGCAGCTTCGGCTCTTCCGTATAGTGCTTGAGGCCCTTGCCCGCGACGGTGTTCACGTCTTCATGCAGCAAGCCGCCTTCCAGCAGATTGCGGACCAGGAACGCGACGCCGCCGGCCGCGTGGAAGTGATTCACGTCGGCCTTGCCGTTCGGGTAAATCTTCGCGAGCAGCGGCACGGCTTGCGACAACGTGTCGAAGTCGTCCCAGTCGATCACGATGCCGGCCGCCCGTGCGATTGCGACCAGGTGCAGCGTATGGTTGGTCGAACCGCCCGTCGCCAGCAACGCGACGATGCCGTTGACGATCGCTTTCTCGTCGATCACGCGGCCGATCGGCATGTAGTTGCCGCGCTCCACCGTCAGATCGAGCACGCGGCGCGCGGCCTGCGCGGTCAGCGCGTCGCGCAGCGGCGTATGCGGATGCACGAAGGCGGAACCCGGCAGATGCAGGCCCATCACTTCCATCAGCATCTGATTGCTGTTCGCGGTGCCGTAGAAGGTGCAGGTGCCATGGCTGTGATACGCGGCGGCTTCCGCTTCGAGCAGCGCGTCACGGCCGCACTGGCCGGTGGCGAAGAGCTGGCGGGTCTTGGCTTTGTCGTCGTTCGAGAGGCCGCTGCCCATCGGGCCGGCCGGCACGAAAATCGTCGGCAGATGGCCGAATTGCAGCGCGCCGATCAGCAGACCCGGCACGATCTTGTCGCAGATGCCGAGGCACAGCGCCGCGTCGAACATGTTGTGCGTGAGGGCGACGGCCGTGCTCATCGCGATCACTTCGCGCGAGAACAACGACAGTTCCATGCCCGCATTGCCTTGCGTGACGCCGTCGCACATCGCCGGCACGCCGCCCGCGAATTGCGCGACGCCGCCGTTTTCACGCGCGGCGTCCTTGATGATGTCCGGGTAGTTTTTGTACGGCGCGTGCGCGGACAGCATTTCGTTATACGCCGACACGATGCCGATGTTCGGCTGGCGAATCTGCTTGATGACGAGCTTGTCGTTACCCTCGAGGCCGGCAAAACCGTGGGCCAGATTGGCGCACGAGAGCGCGCCGCGCGCCGGGAATTTGCCTTGAGCGTGTTCGATGCGGGCCAGATACGCCTCGCGAGTGGGCTTGCTGCGCTCAATCACGCGTTGCGTGACCTTCAACAATTGCGAATGCGGGGAAACCATCGGAGCTCCTTCGTCGCTGGCCTCGGGTGCGCGCGCACTATGCCAGGCAGGTGTCGCGGGGATGTCGGATCAACCGACGACGCAATCTTAGTAGAAAAACTACACGATCGCAATGACGACCCCTGCTGCACTGCCGCATCTTCGAATTGCCTGCATCGCCTTACTGGCGGCCAATCAGCGATGAGCACGCAAAACCCAGGGATTACACCTAGAGCGTTAAATGTAGTTTTTGTACCTTCCTGGGCAATCAGATATAGTCCACGCATTCTTCAGCATAGTGCGAGTTTTCCAATGATGCTGTCTCAGGTGGAAGAGATGCGCGAGCAGCTGCGCCCGTCCGAGCGCAAGCTGGCCGATTACGTGATCGAAGCGCCACGCGAGGTGCTGGATCTGTCAATGACCGAGGTGGCCGCGCGTGCCGGCGTCAGCCAGCCGACCATTGCGCGGTTCTGTCATGCGCTCGGTTTTTCGGGCTTCCGCGAGTTCAAGATCCGGCTGGCGCAAGGCATCGCGGCGGAAGTGCCCGCCGTCTACCGCGACGTGCGACCCGACGAGCCGACGCCGGGCGTCGCCGCGAAGGTGCTCGACCGGACCATCGGCGCGCTGATCCAGGTGCGCAACAACCTGTCGTCGGACAGCGTGGCGGCGGCGATCGCGCTGCTGGCGCAGGCGCGGCGCATCGAGTTCTACGGCGCGGGCGGCTCGGGCATTGCCGCGCTCGACGTGCAGCACAAGTTCTTTCGCCTCGGCATGCCGAGCGTCGCGTATTCGGACCCGCATACGTTTCTGATGTCGGCGGCGCTGCTGGGCGTTGGCGACGTAGTGGTGGCAATCTCGAATACGGGCCGCACGCGCGATATCGTCGACGCGGCAAAGTTGGCGCTCGCCGCGGGCGCCAAAGTGATCGCGATCACGCACGGCAACTCGCCGCTCGCGCGGCTCGCGACGGTCGGCTTGTTCGCCAACGTCGATGAAGATACGGACATCTTTTCGCCGATGACCTCGCGCGTCTCGCATCTGGCGATTGGCGACATTCTGGCGGTGGGCGTGGCGTTGAGCCGTGGACCGGAACTGGTCGGCAAGCTGGCTCAGGCGAAGGAAGTGATTAATCGACGCCGGATTGACCCTGGCGGCTGACGCGCCGCACGCAAGTCCGGCGCGTGCTGCCTCAAAACGGCTTCAAAACAACCAAAGCCACCGCCGCCAGCATCCCCAGCACCGGCAGTTCATTGAACATCCGATACCACTTATGCGAGCGCGTATTCTCACCGCGCTCGAAGGTCCGCAGCAACACGCCGCAGTACGCGTGATAGACGATCAGCAGCACGACCACGCCCACCTTCGCGTGAATCCAGCCTTGCCCGCGGCCGATCCCCACCACGAGCCACAGCCACACGCCGCACAACAGCGCCGGCACCGCGATGAACGACATAAAGCGGAACAGCTTGCGCGCCATGAGCAGCAAGCGCCGCACCGCGGCGGGTTCCGTTTCCATCGCCAGATTGACGAAGATGCGCGGCAGATAGAACAGGCCGGCGAACCAGGAAGCAATCAGAACGATGTGAAACGTCTTTACCCAGAGCATCTGGCGGTCCTTGTACCTTGTACCTTGTACCTTGTACCTTGTACCTTGTACCTTGTACCTTGTACCTGTGCGATTGTTTGGCGTGTTTCGAGCGAGTTGGCGCGGCTGCGTTGCACAGCCGCGCTATTGCCGCGGTCCTGGTGGTGCTGGCCGCCCTGCGTGGTTACTGCCGGCCTTCGCCGTGCCCCAGCACCACGTATTTCAGCGACGTCAGCCCTTCCAGCCCTACCGGTCCGCGCGCGTGCAGCTTGTCGTTCGAGATGCCGATTTCCGCGCCCAAGCCGAATTCAAAGCCGTCCGCGAAACGCGTCGACGCGTTGACCATCACGCTCGCCGAATCGACTTCACGCAGGAAACGCATCGCGCGGTCGTGGTCTTCGGTGACGATCGCGTCGGTGTGCCGCGAACTGTACGTGTTGATGTGTTCGATCGCCGCGTCGAGACCGTCGACCACCTTGATCGCCAGCACCGGCGCGAGATACTCGGTGCGCCAGTCTTCTTCGGTGGCATCGACGAGCGGACCCACGCCCGCCTCCGACAATACCGCCCGCGCCGCGGCATCCACCCGCAGTTCGACTTCCTTGCTGCGGTACAGCTTGCCCAAAGGCGGCAGCACTTCAGCCGCGATACCGCGCGCGACCAGCAGCGTTTCCATTGTGTTGCAGGTGCCGTAGCGGTGCGTCTTGGCGTTGTCGCAGACGGTCAGCGCCTTGGCCAGATCGGCGCGATCGTCGACATACACGTGGCAGATGCCGTCGAGGTGCTTGATCATCGGCACACGCGCTTCGTTCATCAGGCGCTCGATCAGGCTCTTGCCGCCGCGCGGCACGATCACGTCGACGTATTCGGTCATCGTGATCAGCTTGCCCACCGCGGCGCGATCCGACGTGGCCACCACTTGCACGGCGTCCTGCGGCAAACCGGCAGCTTCCAGCCCTTCGCCGATCAGCTTCGCGAGCGCCGTGTTGCATTCGAGCGCTTCGGAGCCGCCGCGCAGAATCGTCGCGTTGCCGGACTTCAGGCACAGCGCGGCGGCATCGATCGTCACGTTCGGACGCGATTCGTAGATGATGCCGATCACGCCGAGCGGCACGCGCATCTGACCGACCTGAATGCCGCTCGGCCGGTACTTCAGATTGCTGATTTCGCCTATCGGATCGGCCAGCGCGGCGACTTGCCGCAAACCTTCGACCATCGTCTTCAGCGCCTTGTCCGACAGCGTCAGACGGTCGATGAACGCAGCGTCCAGACCTTTGTCGCGGGCCCGCGCGACGTCGCGCGCGTTGGCTTCCTTGAGCAACTCGGACTCGCGTTCGATCGCCTTGGCAACGGCCGCGAGCGCGGCATTCTTCGCCGCCGTCGACGCCCGCGCCATCGCACGCGAAGCGTGGCGGGCGCGGCGGCCGAGGTCGGTCATGTACTGGTCGATATCCATGGTGATTCTCGTGATGCCGCGCACGTTCACGTGCAGCGGACAGGCAGAATGAGCGAAAGATGAAACGATTGTAAGTCGGGCGGCGGCGCTTTGCTCGGCGCGGCGGCGGTGATTCCAAGGGCTAGACTCTCTGCATCCTGGACGTCGGCGTTAAGAGACGCCTTCGAAACCACCGGCGGTGCAACTCACGCCTTACCGCTCTTGCGCATCGAGCCGCGCCAAACCGCCGCGGCAGTCCAGGCAGATCAGACTGGCCTTCGTGCCGGAGCCGACGCAGTTGCCGCCGGGCGAGGTCGCGGGGGCGGCACTGACGCCGCTTTTTTCGGCGAAGCCACAGTCATGGCCAGTTCGAACAGGCCGTCCCAAGGGTCGGGCGGCGGATCGTTACGATGATTGCCCGGCGTGCTGCCGGAAAGACCCTTCACCTGGCGATCCAGCCGCGCGGCCAAAGCAAGCGCCTTCTCCAGCGCGCCCTCAGTGACGCGCGACAGCGCCGGTCCGATCAGCCGCTCGCGCGGACCCCACACGCGGTTCTCGCGCACCAGCATCGCAAGCGGCTTGCCCGCCGCGACGCCGCGCTTGATCCGCAACAGCGTGCGCACTTCTTCGACAACCGCCCACAGCACCAGCACGGCAGCCTCGCCTTCGCCGCGCAAACCGTCGAGCATGCGCGACAAACGGCCGACGTCGCCCGCCAGCATCGCTTCGTTCAGCTTGAAGACGTCGTAACGGGCGACATTCAGCACGGCGTCCTGAATCTGTTCGAAGCTCAACGTACCGGCCGGATAGAGCAGCCCGAGTTTCTGAATTTCCTGATGCGCGGCGAGCAGATTGCCTTCCACGCGCTCGGCGATGAACGCCAACGCGCGCCGCCCTTCTTCGCCGGCGGCGACTCGCTGGCCTTGGGCTGCGAGACGCTGGCCGACCCAGTTCGGCAACTGCGCGCGCTCGACCGGATCGATTTTCAGCGCGACGCCCGCATCGGCCAGCGCGGTAAACCATGCGGACTTTTGCGTGGCCGCATCGAGCCGCGGCAGCGTGATCATGGTCAGCACGTCGTCATTGACAGCGCCGGCGAGCGCCTTCAGCGCATCCGCGCCTTCCTTGCCGGGCTTGCCCGACGGAATGCGCAATTCGACCAGTTGGCGGTCGCCGAACAGCGACATCGACTGACTCGCGCCAAGCAGCGAACTCCAGTCGAAGCCGCGCTCGACAGTAAACACCGAGCGGTCGGTGAAACCGGCCGCCCGCGCCGTCGCGCGAATCCGGTCGCATGCTTCCTGCGCGAGCAGGTGCTCGTCGCCGTACACGACGTACAGTCCGGCGAGTCCCCTGGCGAGATGCGCTTCAAGCGCGTCAAGTCGCAATTGCATGGCTACCGATCGGCGAGATTGAACAAATAAGACAACGAAGACAAAGCGGCGACGCTCACAGCGGCGGCGGCGGCAGCGGCGCACGCGGCGCGACCCCCGGCACTTCCTGGCCCGGCGCCGGATGCAGCGACTTCACGATCGCCAGACGGCGCGTGAGCTGGTCGATCGCGTCGTTTTCCATGTCGGCGAACAGAATGTCCGATTCCGCGGCCTTGGCCTGCGAGTACTGGTCGCTATAGGTCATCGCGCGGTTCAACGCGATCACGCTCGGCGGAATCAGCACGGTGCCGTCCTTGCCGACCAGCGTGTAGTTCATCGAAAGATTCATCTGATACTCCTCGACCACGCCGAGCGAGTTCAAGGTCAGCGTACTGGTGCCGCGGCCTTCGGTAATCTGCAGCGTCGCGTCGGCATTCGAGACCGAATTGACCACCACCGTATCGCTGCCGCCCTGCACGATGCGCGTGAGCCGCGCGCCGGCCGCGGCCGAACCGCCGGAGACATAGAGGCGTTTGAATGCGTAGTCCTGCTGGCCGCGCAGCTGGAAGCCGCAAGCGGTCAACATCAGCACGCTGCAAGCCAGCGTCAAAAACGATCTGCGAGTCACATTGGCTCCTGGTTCGCAGTAGATTCCGCAGCGCAGACAAGCGCCGCCGCGCGCGGCGGCGTCCTGTCCGAAGTCATGTTTGCGTGCGCCGTCAAACGACCACGTTCACGAGGCGGCCCGGCACCACGACGATCTTCTTCGGCGCCTTGCCTTCGCTGAACTTCGCGACCATTTCGTGCGCGGCCGCGATCTGTTCAATCGCGTCACGCGAGGCGTCCTTTGCCACCGTCAGCGCGCCACGCACCTTGCCGTTCACCTGCAGCACGAGTTCGATCTCGGCCTGCTCCAGCGCCTGTTCGTCGACCTTCGGCCACGGCGCGTCGAGCAGCGAGCCGAATTCGTCGGCATAACCGAGTTCCTGCCACAGCTGGAACGTCTGATGCGGCACGACCGGGTACAGCACGCGCAGCATCACGCTATACGTTTCACGCAGCACGGCCGGTTGTGCGCCCTTCGCGCTGTCGAGCGCGTTGAGCATCTTCATTGCCGCCGACACCACCGTGTTGTACTGCAACCGCTGATAGTCGAAGTCGGCCTGCTTCAGCACGCTGTAGATCTCGCGGCGCAGCGCCTTGTCGGCCTCGCCGAACGTCGCGGCCTCCAGCTTGCCGTCCGCGCGCAGCGCGGCTTCGTTCGCGTGGCCGAAGCTCCACACGCGGCGCAGGAAGCGGCTCGCGCCTTCCACGCCCGAACCGGACCATTCGAGCTGTTGCTCGGGCGGTGCGGCGAACATCACGAACAGACGCGCGGTATCCGCACCGTACTGGTCGATCAGCAATTGCGGATCGACACCGTTGTTCTTCGACTTCGACATCTTCTCGACGCCGCCGAGCACCACCGGCTGGCCGTCCGCATTCAGCACGGCGCCGACCGGGCGGCCCTTGTCGTCGAACGTGACGGTGACCTCGGCCGGGTTGTACCAGGTCTTCTTGCCCGCTTCGTTTTCGCGGTAGTAGGTTTCGTTGAGCACCATGCCCTGCGTGAGCAGGTTCCTGGCCGGCTCGCCGAACTTGACGAGACCCAGGTCGCGCATCACCTTCGCCCAGAAGCGCGAGTACAACAGGTGCAGGATCGCGTGCTCGATGCCGCCGATGTACTGGTCCATCGGCGCCCAATACTCGGTGCGCTCGTCGACCATGGTCTTCGCATCCGGCGCCGCGTAGCGGTAGAAGTACCACGACGAATCGACGAACGTGTCCATCGTGTCGGTTTCGCGCCTGGCCGCGCCGCCGCACGTCGGGCAGGTGCAGTTCACGAACGCTTCGGACTTCGCGAGCGGGTTGCCCGTGCCGTCCGGCACGAGGTCTTCCGGCAGCACGACCGGCAGATCCTTTTCCGGCACCGGCACGTCGCCGCACTTCGGACAGTGGATGATCGGAATCGGCGTGCCCCAGTAACGCTGGCGCGACACGCCCCAGTCACGCAGACGCCACGTGACCTGCTTGTCGCCAAGGCCGAGTTCTTTCAGATCGGCGGCGATCGCGTCGACCGCCTGCTCGTAGTTAAGGCCGTCGTACTTGCCGCTGTTGACGCAAACGCCGCCCTCCTTGTCGCCGTACCATTCTGCCCAAGCTTCGGTCGAGAATTCCTTGCCCTCGACGGCGACCACCTGCCTGATCGGCAGACCGTATTTCTTCACGAACGCGAAGTCGCGCTCGTCGTGCGCCGGCACGCCCATCACCGCGCCTTCGCCGTAGCTCATCAGCACGTAGTTGCCGATCCACACTTCGACCTGTTCCTGCGTCAGCGGATGCGTGACGTAGAAGCCGGTGCCCATGCCCTTCTTTTCCATCGTCGCGACGTCGGCTTCGGCGACGCCGCCGCGCTTGCATTCTTCGATGAAGGCTTGCAATTCCGGCTTGTCTTGCGCGAGACGCGTGGCGAGCGGATGCTCTGCGGCGATTGCGCAGAAGGTCACGCCCATGATCGTGTCGGCGCGCGTGGTGAACACGCGCAGCAGCTTCTGCTCGCCGTCGATCTCATACGGGAAACCGAAGTTCACGCCGAAGCTCTTGCCGATCCAGTTCTGCTGCATGATCTTGACGCGCTCGGGCCAGCCGAGGCCTTCGAGATCGTTCAGCAGTTCGTCCGCGTACTGCGTGATGCGCATGTAGTACATCGGGATTTCGCGCTTTTCGACCAGCGCGCCCGAGCGCCAGCCGCGGCCGTCGATCACCTGCTCGTTGGCGAGCACGGTCTGGTCGACCGGGTCCCAGTTGACGGTGCCGGTTTTCTTGTACGCGATGCCCTTTTCGAGCATCTTCAGGAACAGCCACTGGTTCCACTTGTAGTAATCGGGGCTGCAGGTCGCGACTTCACGCGACCAGTCGATCGCGAGGCCCATCGACTGCATCTGCTTCTTCATGTACGCGATGTTGTCGTAGGTCCACTTGGCCGGCGGCACGTTGTTGGCCATCGCGGCGTTTTCCGCCGGCATGCCGAACGCGTCCCAACCCATCGGCATCAGCACGTTGTAGCCGTTCATCCGCAGATAGCGGTACATCACGTCGTTGATCGTGTAGTTGCGCACGTGCCCCATGTGCAGCTTGCCCGACGGGTACGGCAGCATCGAGACGCAATAGAATTTGGGCTTGTCGGTGGTTTCCGTCGTCTTGTACGCGTCGATGGCGCGCCATTGCCCTTGCGCGGCGGATTCGACGTCGGAGGGAACGTATTTTTCGTGCATGGTGTGATGGGATCGCTGGGTTCGGTGCTTTCGCACCGGCCGCTTTGGTGCTCTGCTGGATGAAATGGCGTCGTTTCCCCTTCTGCGGGGGAAAGGGCTGATTATACCGTCCGCGGACGGGTGCGCCGCGTGGCATGGTGCGCGGGCCCGACACGGCTCGGCCGGAGCAAAGCCGGATTGGCGCTACTTCTGGCTCGCCCCCGGCGGCGGCGGGTCGGTCACGAAGCCGATCCGCTCGAGCCCCGCCTGCTGCGCCGCGCCCATCACCTGTGCGATCACCTCGTAGCGCGTCGAGCGCTCGGCGCGCAGGTGAATCTCGGGCTGGTCGGCCTCTTTGCCCGCTTGCACGAACCGCGCGCGCATCTGCTCAAGCGTGATGACGTTGCCGTTCCAGTACAGCTTGCCGAAGGCATCGATTGAAAGGGAAATGGTTTGCGGTGTTTGCCGCGCGGACGCAGCGGCGACTTTGGGCAGATCGAGCCGGATCGCGTGCGTGAATAAAGGCGCGGTAATGATAAAAATCACCAGCAGCACCAGCATCACGTCGATCAGCGGCGTCATATTGATCTCGGCCATCGGCGCGGCCGTCTGCCTTTTTTCGAGTCCGCCGAATGCCATGTCGACTCCTCCTGCCTGAGCGGGCGCGCCTAGCGGGCCGGAGCCCGGGCCGGGACTTGCTGGGGTTGGGACTGGGGCTGGATCTGATCCGCCGGCGCGCACACGTAGGCGTGCAGATCGTGCGCGAAGCCGTCGAGTTCCTCCGACAACTGCCGCACCAGACGCCCGAGCACGTTATAGGCGAGCACCGCCGGAATCGCGACCACGAGGCCGAAGGCCGTCATGATGAGCGACTCGCCGACCGGGCCTGCGACGTTCTCGATCATGGCCTGACCGCTCGCCGCGATGCTGCCGAGTGCATGATAGATGCCCCAGACGGTGCCGAGCAAGCCGACGAACGGCGCCGTGCTGCCCACCGAGGCCAGCAGCACCTGACCGAACTCGAGCCGCCGCTGCGACGCGCTGAGCGCCTGACGCAACGCCCGCAGCACCCGCTCGCTGCGCTCCACGCGGGCGAGCAGCGCGCCCGGAATGTCCACTTCGACCGCATGCAGCGCGGCTTCGGCAAGCGGCGTGAAAACGCGCTCGCGGTCCACGCGCCTGAGCGCCGCGACGCCCTCGGAAAGCGTGGGCGCCTTCCAGAACTGCGTGATCGCGCGCGTCGCCTGACGTTTCGCGCGCCCCAAAATCCAGCTTTTGACGATCAGAAAGCACCAGCTCGCAATCGACATAGCCAGCAGCACATACGCGACGGCATGCGTGATCGCGTCGCTGGTTTGCAGGTAATGAGTAATGCCGCTGCCTGCCATCTGACCTCGCCTTCGGAAAGTGATTACCGGGGCACAAACGGGGCCGCAACGGCCCCGTGAGATGCTCAACGCAGGCCGAGCACGTCCTGCATGTCGAACAGGCCGTTTGCGTGCCCTTCGAGGAAACGTACTGCGCGCAGCGCGCCTTGCGCGTACGACAGGCGGCTCGCCGATTTGTGCGTGATTTCGATACGCTCGCCGATGCCCGCGAACAGCACCGTATGGTCGCCGACGATATCGCCGCCGCGAATCGCCGAGAAACCGATGGTGGACGGATCGCGTTCGCCGGTCACACCTTCGCGGCTGTAGACGGCGCAGTCGTCGAGATTACGGCCGAGCGCGTGGGCGATCACTTCGCCCATAGTCAGCGCGGTGCCGGACGGCGCGTCGACCTTGTGACGGTGATGCGCCTCGATGATTTCGATGTCATAGCCGGTCGCGAAATGCTTCGCGGCGTATTCGAGCAGCTTCAGCGTCACGTTGACGCCGACGCTCATGTTCGACGCGAACATGATGGCGATCTTGTCCGCGGCCGCGCGCAGCAGCGCTTTCTGCTCGTTGTCGAAACCGGTCGTGCCGATCACCATTTTCACGTTGTGACGCCGCGCGGCTTCCAGATGCATCAGCGTGCCCTCGGGGCGCGTGAAGTCGATCAGGTAGTCCGATTCGGCGAACACGCGCTCGATGTCGTCGGTAAGCGCGACGCCCGTCTGCTTGCCGAGAAATGCACCGGCGTCCTGACCGAGTTGCGGGGAGCCTGCACGGCCGAGCGCGCCGGACAGCGTGGCGCCGGAATCGTTAAGGACGGTTTCGATCAGCATCCGGCCCATACGGCCCGATGCGCCGGCAATGGCAATTTTCATGGCTACGACGCTTGGAAATGACAAAAAACGGACAGCTCGATCAGCCGCCCGTTCCCGAGGTTGCGGGCGAAGAGGTCAGCGGCGCGTTATACGTCGTGCCGCCAGTGCTGCTTTGCGGGCCCGTCGGTCCCACCGGATTGTCCTGCGAGCCCGGCACCTGCGGCGGCGGCGGACGATGGAACTGGAACTGCGGCTGGCCTGCGGCCGTGGGGCCCTGCGGCGGCACACCGCCGCCGTTGGCGGTCGGCGCGCTCGAGCGCACTGATGACTGTGTTCTGCCCGACGGCGCCGGCACCGCATTGGTCGCACGATTGGCGGCCTGTGCGGCTTCGGCGTTGGCGTCCGTGGACGGCGCACCCGCTGCGGCGGCCTCGGCGGACGGCGAGCGCGTGGTGTCCACCGTCATCGGCGCTGCGGCCACCGGCGCGCTGGCGGCGCTTGCGGCACTGGCGCCGCTCGCTGCGGCCGGCACGGCGGCAGCCTTCTTGCCGCGCTTGTCGCCGTCGATTTCGGCGAGCAGTTCGAGGTTGGACGGCAGATCTTCGCCGCCCGACCAGCTGGCGACACGGTCGCCCGCGAAGGTAATCACGAAGTCGCGCTGTTGCACGACATTAGCCGAGCCGCGCTTGAAATAGAACACGTAGTCCCAGCGATCCGCGTGGAACATGTCGGTGAGCAGCGGCGTGCCGAGCAACTGGCGCACCTGCGCGCGCGACATGCCGACCTGCATCTGCGAAGCCGCTTCTTTCGAGACGAAATTGCCTTGCACGACCGTAATCCGATACGGCGTGATGCTTTGTGCAACGCGCTGCGTCAGGCTGTCGTAGGTGGAACATCCGGCAAGAACCGCGACAGTCACAGCAGCGATCAAGGTACCCCGCATGCGGCTCCCCCGGTAGATCAATTGAGATTTTGAAATCATTTCACTCACCGTGCGGGCCCAAGGACGAGCCGCGCGAGTTTCATTCCATCGAAGATGACCAGAACGGCAAAAACACATTACTATGAGAGCCCAGCATTGTACTCTAGGGATCCCTTGTCATGACCAATCCAACCGATCTCAAGAATATCGGGCTCAAGGCGACCCTACCGCGCCTCAAAATCCTTGAGATTTTCCAGCATAGCCCGGTACGCCACCTGACCGCAGAAGACGTCTACCGCAACCTGCTGCATGAAGAACTCGATATCGGCCTGGCAACCGTGTATCGCGTGCTGACGCAGTTCGAGCAGGCCGGCCTTCTGTCGCGCAGCAACTTCGAATCAGGCAAGGCGGTATTCGAGCTGAACGAAGGGTCGCATCACGATCACCTCGTGTGCCTCGATTGCGGACTCGTCGAAGAGTTTTTCGACTCCGAAATCGAAAGCCGCCAACAGTCCATCGCGAAGGAACGTGGCTTCAAGCTGCAGGAACACGCGTTGGCGCTGTACGGCGCCTGCACGAAGGAGAATTGCCCGCATCGCAAGCATTGACGCGATGTTGCAGGCCGCGTCGGGGTACGCGGTCCAGCAGGCAAACGCACAAAGACCCGGCCGATGAAAATCGGCCGGGTCTTTTTTTACCTACGATTACGACGTGCGCGGCGTCGCAGCCGTGCTGCGCATTCGGCCTCGAATCCGGCCTCGAATCCGGCTTTACTGCCGACCCCGCTTCAGGCCCTATTCCGCCATTTCGAGGCTGGCTTCGAACACGAGCCGGCGCGGCTCGGCCAACGGCAATTCGTCGCAGTTGGGTTGTTCGCCGCCACGATCCATCACAACGAAGTCGCACACCTGCCCGAGCGCGAGCAGCGGATGGTGCCAGACGCCTTTCGCATAGTTCACGCCCTGCCAGCCGTCGGTCCAGAAAGCCCGCATCTGCGCCGGATCGAACTCGCCCGCCGGCGCGACGACCACCAGATATCGGCGCGCCGTTAAGGGAATGAAAGCCTGGCTGCCCAGCGGGTGCCGCTCCATCATCGCGATTTCGACCGGCAGAGCGCGGGGTTGCGCGCGAAACACGCTGATCAGCGGCCGCCCGCCGTTTTCCGTGACGTCGACCTTGGCAAGGTCGTGATAGCGCTCCGTCGTACCGCCGTTGATCGGGAAATGGCGCGCGCCGTCCAGCTCGATGACGTCGCCGAACGGCGCGAAAGCCGCGCGCGTCAGACGCTCCGTCTGCAATGTCTTCATCGACACGACTCCTGTCAGGCGATCTCGCCCCACAACCGCAGGCGCGACACGCCGCCGTCCGGAAAGATATTGAAACGCACATGGGTCACCGGCCCGAGCGACGCGAGTTCCGCGGCGAACGTGTGCACGTGGTCCATTTGCAGCTTCTGTTCGTCGAGCAGCACCGGCCAGAACATCGCCTGGGTGACGAGCGAATCGTCAGTGCCGCCCGTGACCGACGCCGCCTGCAGCGAACAGCGGTCGGGGAAATTGCCCTTGAAGTGCGCCGTATCGACTTCGATCTTACGAATCACGCCCGGTCGCGCGAGCGCGACGATCGCCCAATCATTGCCTGGCTCGCGACGGCGCCGGGTCTCCCAGCCGTCGCCCATGTCGACGCCGCGCCCCGGCATCAGCATCTGCGAGGCCGGGCCGAAATGCTGGTTGTTCGCGGCGACGAGGTACGCACCGTTTTCGATCGCGGCGAGATCCAGCAGCGTGCCGCGTTCGACCCGAGCCCAGTCGCGCTGCGGCTGACCGTACACGCGCAGGCGCGCAAGACCGCCGTCCGGATACAGATTCACGCGCAGATGCGTGAAGGCGCGCGCGTCGTTCACTTCGACGTAATGGTGCTGGTTGCCCTGCAGCGTGGTTGCCGGCACGAGCGTTTGCCAATCGGCGTTGTCCGGCGGGACCTCGCCGTCCACCTGACACGCGTCGATCGACGCGGCCGGCGGGAAGTTGCCGGTGAAGTGGCTCGTGTCCAGATCGACGCCGTGCACGACGCCCGGCCGCGCAAGCCTGATCACGCAATAGTCGTGGCCGGTGGTGCGCTTGCGGCGGGTTTCCCAGCCGTCCATCCACTTGCCGTGGTCGTCGTACTTGCCCGGAATGAACACCGCCGGCTGCGGCTCGAGCATGCGTTCTTTCGGCGCGAAGAATTCATCGCTGGCGTAAAGCGCCTTCGCTCCCAGACGCGGGTCGGCGAGGTTCATATAGCGACGGGTGAAAGCAGGAGCGTTGAGGTCGAGGATCGGATTAGCCATAGTCTCGGTCAGGCGACAGTGAGTGATGGAGGTAACAACCAGGCAACAACCAGGCAACAACCGGCAGATTCACCGCATCCGCCGGCCGGCAAGCGCGCAGCATCGGCTCGCGCGAAATCGGATGAATCAGACCGCGGGGGCGTGATCGCCGGCGGCAGACTCGACGCCCGGGTCTTCACCGGCGGACACAAAGCGCAGCGCGGCGTCGCGGTTCAGCACGCGATGGGCGCGGCTCCGGTCGATATCGTTTTCCCACACGGCGACGACCACCGTGGCGACGCAGTTGCCGATCAGGTTAGTGAGCGCGCGGGCGATGCCGACGAACCAGTCGACCGGGAGGATCAGCACGAGACCGAGCACGGGAATCGCCGGAATCGCGGACAGGGTGGCGGCCAGAATCACGATCGCCGAGCCGGGAATGCCGTGCGCGCCCTTCGACGTCACCAGCGAAACCAGCACCACCACGATCAGATCGTGCATCGACAGCGGCGTGTTGGTGGCTTGCGCGATGAAGATCACCGCGAGCGTCAGATAGATCGAGAAGCCGTCGAGATTGAAGGAGTAGCCGGTCGGAATCACCAGCCCGACTGTCGAATCCTTGACGCCCATCCATTCGAGCTTGCGCATGATCTGCGGCAGCACCGCATCCGACGAAGCCGTGCCGAGCACGATCGACAGCTCTTCGCGCAGATAGCGGATCAGCTTGAAGATGCTGAAGCCGGCCAGACGCATCACGATGCCGAGCACGACCACCACGAACACGATGCAGCTCGCGTAGAACACCAGCACCAGCATGCCGAGTTGCTTGAGCGATTCGACGCCATAGGCGCCGGTGGTGAAAGCGATCGCGCCGAGCACCCCGAGCGGCGCGAGCTTGATGATGAAACTCATCACGCGGAAGAACACCTGCGCCAGCTCGTCGATCAGGCTGCTGACACGCTGCGCCTTAGTGCCGAGCAAGGACAGCGCCGAGCCGAACAGCACCGAAAACACGAGAATCTGCAGGATGTCGCCGGTCGCGAACGCGTTGATCGCCGTGTCGGGAATGATCTTCAGAAGAAAACCGGCCGTGTCCTTCAGGCTCTTCGCGTGCTCGGTGTAGGTGGACAGCGAAGCGGGATCGAGCGAATGCAGGTCGATATTCATGCCGACGCCCGGCCGCGTCACGTAGGCCAGCACCGCGCCGATCACGAGCGCAATCGTCGTCATGATTTCGAAGTAGACCACCGCCTTCAGGCCGACCCGCCCCACTTTGCGCAGATCGCCGGCATGCGCCATGCCGCTCACGACGACGCAAAAGACGATCGGGCCGATCACCATCTTGATCAGCTTGAGAAAGCCGTCGCCGAGCGGGCGCAGCGATTGGGCGAAATGCGGGAACGCGGCGCCGAGCACAATGCCCGCCACCAGCGCTATGACGACCCGGCCAAACAGTGAATTGAAAAATTTCAACACGGCTTCCTCCTGGTTACGATTCTCATCTGTTCAGACTGGTCCGACCAGTGCTGTTATTTCGAATAGTAGGAAGCCGATATACTGGCGTCAAGGATTCAAAGCACGGTGTTTACCCGTTCATTTTGCCGGATTTCGGGGCCGGGTTGCTCAGTACGGGCGGCTGTCCGTACGCGCGTTCAGAACGCGTATTACAATACTGGTCAGACCGCACCACAAGTGAGCCAGGATGAAAAACGTTCCGCATACCGTTACTGATGCCGCCATCGCGACCATCCGCGACCGGATCGAAGCGGGCGCCTATCCGGTGGGCAGTTTGCTGCCGGCGCAGCGCCAGCTCTCCGAAGAACTGGCGATCAGCCGCGCGTCGCTGCGTGAAGCGCTGTCCACCCTCGAAGCGCTCGGTTTGCTGGTGATACGCCCCGGTAAGGGCGTGTATGTGGAAAGCGCGCAGGCTACGGCTGCGCGATCGTGGCGCTTCGCGGAGCAATCGTCGCTGCCGGATACTTACCAGATGCGTTTCGCGCTTGAAGGCTTTGCCGCGCGAATGGCGGCGCTGGCCGTCAGCGACGCCGATCTCGCATGGTTCGAAGACAATATCGCGGCGATGCACGAAGCGCTCACCTGCGAAGAACTCGACGAAGCCGCCCAGCTCGACTACGACTTCCACATGCGAATCGTGAGCATTGCCGGCAATGCGGCCATCGAATCGATTTTGCGCAGCAGCGCTGACGTCATGAAGGAGAGCCAACGGCTGCCGTTCTATCGGCGCGAGCTTGTGCTGTCCACTTACCACGAGCATCGCGCGATTCTCGACGCGCTCAAGGCGCGCGATTCCGCGGCGGCCGGCAAAGCGATCGAAACCCATATCGCCAACGCCGCGCAGCGCGCCGGCGTTTACTTCCCGACCCCGCAGGCGCGGGCGTAAAAAAGCCGCTCCGAAGAGCGGCTCTTTTGTCCCTGCGGCCAGAGCTGCAGGGCATACGAAACAGACTCGCCTTATTTCGCGTTGGCGAGCGCCACAGCCGTGTCCAGCATGCGGTTCGAGAAGCCCCACTCGTTGTCGTACCAGCTCGACACCTTCACCAGACGGCCCGACACCTTGGTCAGCGTTGCGTCGAACGTCGACGAAGCTGGGTTGTGGTTGAAGTCGATCGAGACCAGCGGTGCGTCGTTGTAGCCGAGGATGCCCTTCAACGCGCCTTGCGATGCTTCCTTCATGATCGCGTTGACTTCTTCGACCGTCGTGTCGCGCGCGGCGATGAACGACAGGTCGACGACCGACACGTTGATCGTCGGGACGCGAATCGCGTAGCCGTCCAGCTTGCCATTCAGTTCCGGCAACACCAGCCCGACAGCCGATGCGGCGCCGGTCTTGGTCGGGATCTGGCTGTGCGTGGCCGAACGCGCGCGGCGCAGGTCTTCGTGGTACACGTCCGTCAGAACCTGGTCGTTCGTGTACGCGTGAATCGTCGTCATCAGACCGTTCACGAGGCCGATCTTGTCGTTCAGCGGCTTGACGAGGGGTGCCAGGCAGTTGGTCGTGCACGATGCGTTCGAGATCACCGTGTCCGATGCCTTCAGCACGTTGTGGTTCACGCCGTAGACGATCGTTGCGTCGACGTCCTTACCGCCCGGCGCCGAAATGATGACCTTCTTCGCGCCGCCCTTGATGTGCGCGCTGGCCTTTTCCTTGGTCGTGAAAAAGCCCGTGCATTCCATCACGACGTCGACGTTCAGCTCGCCCCACGGCAGTTCCGCCGGGTTGCGATTGGCCAGCACGCGGATCCTGTCGCCGTTGACAACGAGGTAGTCGCCGTCCACCGACACTTCGCCCGGGAACTTGCCGTGCGCCGTGTCGTATTGCGTCAGGTGAGCGTTCGTCCTGGCATCGCCTAGATCGTTGATGGCGACGATTTCGATATCGTGCTTCTTGCCGTTTTCATAGAAGGCGCGCAGCGTGTTGCGGCCGATCCGGCCGTAGCCGTTGATTGCGACGCGAATCGTCATGGTCTATCTCCTGATGGCTGAAAAAAATACGTCCATTCCGTCTGACTGGCTGCGTTGCCGCACGTTCGCACGCGTGCGGCAACGCTTGCCGAAGATCAGCCGAGTGCGGCTTTAGCCGTCTCTACGACGTGCTCGACGGTGAAGCCGAAATGCTTGAACAGCACGCCCGCCGGGGCCGATTCGCCGAACGTGTCGATCCCGACCACGCCGCCTTCCAGACCCACATACTTGCGCCAGAAATCCGTGACGCCCGCTTCGATCGCGACGCGGCGCACACCGTGCGGCAAGACGCGTTCCCGGTAGGCGGCGTCCTGCTTGTCGAACACGGTGGTCGACGGCATCGACACAACACGTGCCGCAATGCCTTCGCGCGCCAGCGGCTCGACGGCCTTCAACGCCAGTTCGATTTCCGAACCCGTTGCGATCAGGATGATCTTGCGCGCGACGATCTCGTCGTTCCAGTCGCGCAACACGTAGCCGCCCTTTTCGATGTTGGCGATCTGCGCGTCCGTGCGCTCCGAGAACGGCAGGTTCTGACGGCTGAAGATCAGGCACGACGGGCCTTGATGCTCGACCGCGTGGGTCCAGGCCACCGCCGTTTCGACCGTATCGGCCGGGCGCCACACTTGCAGATTCGGAATCAGACGCAGGCTCGCGACATGTTCGATCGACTGGTGAGTCGGACCGTCTTCGCCGAGGCCGATCGAGTCGTGCGTGAACACGAAGATCGACGGCGCTTTCATCAGCGCGGCCACGCGCAGCGCGTTGCGGCTGTAGTCGGAGAAGGTCAGGAACGTGCCGCCGAACGCCTTGAAGCCGCCATGCAGCGCGACGCCGTTGATCGCGGCGCTCATGCCGAACTCGCGCACGCCGTAGTTCACGTAGTTGCCGGCGGCCTTGCCTTCCGCGTTCACGCGCACGGGCTTGGCGGCCTTCCAGTTGGTCAGGTTCGAGCCGGTCAGGTCGGCGGAACCGCCGAGCAGTTCCGGCAGCACCGCCGACAACCCTTCGATTGCTTGCTGCGATGCCTTGCGCGTCGCGACGGTTTCCGCGCGTTCGTTCGCACCGGCGATGATTGCCTGCGCCTTTTCCTTCCAGTCGGCGGGCAGTTGCTTCGCGTTGCGGCGCGTGAATTCAGCCGCCTCCTGCGGGTATTTCGCCGCGTATTGCGCGAATGCCTTGTCCCAGTCGGACTCGAGGCGCGCGCCGGCTTCCTTCGCGTCCCACGCTGCGTAGACTTCCTGCGGAATCACGAACGGCTCCCACTTCCAGCCGATGGCCGCGCGGGTCGCCGCGATTTCCTTTTCGCCGAGCGGCGCGCCGTGCGAATCGTGGCTGCCGGCCTTGGTCGGCGCGCCTTCGCCGATCACGGTCTTGCAGCAGATCAGCGTGGGCTTGTCCGATTGCCTGGCTTGCTTGATCGCGGCGTCGACTGCGTCGACGTCATGGCCGACCACGTTCGGAATCACGTTCCAGCCGTACGCTTCGAAGCGCTTGGGCGTGTCGTCGTGGAACCAGTGGACCACTTCGCCGTCGATCGAGATGCCGTTGTCGTCGTAGAACGCGATCAGCTTGTTCAGCTTCAGCACGCCGGCGAGCGAGCAGGCTTCATGCGAGATGCCTTCCATCAGGCAGCCGTCGCCGACGAACACGTACGTGTGGTGGTCGACGATCTTCGCGTCAGGCTTGTTGAATTCGGTGGCGAGCAGCGATTCGGCGAGCGCCATACCGACTGCATTGGCCAGACCCTGGCCGAGCGGGCCCGTGGTGGTTTCGACGCCCGGCGTGATGCCGTATTCCGGGTGACCCGGCGTCCTGGAATGCATCTGGCGGAAGTTCTTCAACTCTTCGATCGGCAGGTCGTAGCCGGTCAGATGCAGCAGCGAATACAGCAGCATCGAGCCGTGGCCGTTCGACAGAATGAAGCGGTCGCGGTCGGCCCAATGCGGATTCTTCGGGTTGTGGCGCAGATGGCGCGACCACAAAGCCACGCCGATTTCGGCCATGCCCATCGGCATGCCGGGGTGGCCGGAATTCGCTTGTTGAACGGCATCCATGGACAACGCGCGGATTGCGTTCGCCATCAGGGAGGTGTGTGCGGGAGACGGGGTCGTCATGTCGAGTCCGGAGACAGAGTCCAAAAAGCGGTGCGCGCTTGAGGCCCGGAAGCTCGGAGGCCAGTCCGCCTCGGCGCACGGTGCGGCGCCGGGAGACGCGAAACGGGCAGAGCAAACGGACAAGGCTGAAAGCGTGACATTCTAACAGAACGTTGACTCGCCCCTCGCGCGTAACCCCCGCTCGTTGCACCGCTGACGATCTGCGCGTCGAACTGGTGATCGGCGATGCTGCGCATTACGTCGCGTCCAATCGACGCGCCGAAGCATGACGACGCGGCCATGCACGCCGGACTGTTCTCGGCTTCTCGGTCCGTGCACGATAAACTAAGTCAATTCTTAAAGCCATCGCGGTAACGCAGGAGCAAAATGCACGGTCCAGTCGGCGCGCTATCGGTTATCGATACGGCGGCCGCCCGCCTGGCTTCGCAGCACGCGCCCCGCAAACTCAATAGATCCGGAGAAATCCATGACCGCCCCCCGCCCAGCCGGTGTGCCCTGGTTGACCCCCTATCTGACGGTACGCGACGCACGTGCCACGACCGCGTTCTTCGAAGCGGCATTCAGTTTCGAAGTACGCGACAGTGTCCAGGACGACGGTGTTGTCATGCATGTCGAGATGACCTATCAAGGCCAATTGATCGTGATGTTCGCGCCGGAAGGCGCGTTCGGCTCGGCTGCCAGGACACCCAAAAGCGCAGGCGCGATTGCGCCGCAATCGTTCTATCTCTATGTCGACGATGTCGACGCGGTTTACGCGCGGGCACTGGCCGCCGGCGCAAAATCGCTGAGCGAGCCACAGGATCAGTTCTGGGGCGACCGGTTTGCCCAGGTCGAAGATCTGGACGGCTACCGTTGGGCGCTCGCTCGCCACCTTTCCTGAACCAATGAGTATTTTTTTGATGCCTCGCTTCTTCGTCGGTACACCTCTTCAGCCCGGCGACATCATGCAGCTTCCCGATGACGTCACGCGCCACATTCTCGTGCTGCGTTTGCAGCCCGGCGATTCGATCGTGCTTTTCAACGGCGAAGGCGGCGAGTATAGCGCCGAACTCGTCGAAGTCGAACGCCGCTCAGCCAAGGTAAGGATCCACGAATTCCGCAATATCGAAGTTGAAGCGCCGTATCGCCTGACGCTCGCTCAAGGCATCGCCGGCGGCGATAAGATGGACTGGCTGGTCGAAAAGGCAGTCGAACTGGGCGCATCCAGTTTCGTGCCGCTCACCACCACGCGCAGCGTCGTGCGTCTTGCCGGCGACCGCGCGCAGCGGCGGCATGCGCACTGGCAAGGCATCGTGCGCGCCTCGTGCGAACAGTGCGGGCGCAACCGCCTGCCGGAAATCATGCCGGTGCGCGAGATCGCCACCTGGCTCGGCGCGCTGCCGCGCGAGCCTGAAGAGGGCGAACTGCGAATCCTGCTCTCGCCACGCGCGAGCATCAGCTTTTCGGCGCTGCCGGCCAATCCGCCGTACGGCCGTGTGACCGTGCTGGTCGGACCGGAAGGCGGTTTTTCGGCCACTGAGGAAGCGGCGGCGACCGATCACGGTTTCACGGCCGTCGGTCTCGGTCCACGCGTGCTGCGTACCGAAACCGCCGGTATCGCGGTGCTCTCGGCACTGGCGGCTCGCTGGGGCGGCTGGTAAGCAGCCCTGACGCGCGGCGCCTTGCAGACCGCGGCAGTCCGGCAGCCGAACTGAGAACCAGAGATTCGAACACCAAAGCAAAAGGCCCGCGATTCGGCGGGCCTTTTGCTTTCTTTTACTGCGGCAAGCGGCGTTCAGGCAAACGAATAAAACACCCGGAACGCGACCTTGCGCTCGGCCCAGAACTCGGCCGCTTCGCGGAACACGTCCAATAGCGTCTCGCGCCCTTCCTTGTCGAATTTCTGTGCGAGCGGCAGTTGCTCGAGCACGATCACGAAGCCGGGCTGCGCGCCCGCTTTGTGAACCAGATCGGTCAGACAATCGTAGAGCGCATCGTAATTCTTGCCAAAATGCTTCGGAAACAGGAACGACGTAGCAATGGTCTCGAGCACTTCCTGCTTGGTCTGCGCGTTTGCGCAGTACGCATACAGAAAATGCTGTCCGAGCTGATTGGCTTCATCAGCTAGATCCTGCACGCGAAACGCGCGGATCGACTGTACGATGTTCGGTCGCACGGTCTGGAAAAGACTCATGGGCTCCTCGTTCGATGAAAGCACCGTGCTGGCTTCGCTCTGGTTATTCTCCCGGCCTTGACCGCCGGCGCGCATCTTCATGACGCGCTGGAACAAATTGCCGTCGCCGGCCGCGAAAAGATCCGTCGCGACTCCGGAGTCGTGCGCGTAGACGTTGTCGCTCATGCCGTTCATCCCGATGTCATTCAACAATACGATTAAAACTGGTGTAGTGGTCGTCGGAGTAGTAACAGTTATCGGTTCGCTTTAGCGGACCTCCGCAGACGATGCGACGCGCGCCGCGATTATGTGCGCGAGGCGTAGGAACGGTGTATTCGTGGTAATAGCCGCGCCGATGCGGCGGCAGCAACCGTTCGTGATTGCCGAATACAATGCCGTCCTTCTCATACCGGTAAGGCCCGCCTGCGGCAATCAAGTTCAATGTATTGACCGCTTCGCGCGGCAACTGCGCCGCCGAGATGGTGCCCTGTACTTGCGTGTCTGCACTGGCGGGCGCCGCGTAGTCGCGCGCAAACGCGCCAGGCACGGAGCCGGATAAGCCGCAGAACGTCAAAGCACCGATCAGCACGCCATTGCGTAGCCAGTTGCGTGCCATGAATCAGGGTTCCCCGCTGTTAGATCACGAGTTTGACGACCATGAAAGACGTAAGGGTATCGCTAAAGCCCCCCGGAATCAACGTTCGCTCGGCAGGCAAAAGGTTCCAATCGCGCGGCAAAGCGCCTCGGCGCGGGCTTTGACGACTTTTGACAGAAATTTTAGCCTGTACAGGCTAAAATTAGCTTAATAGTGCACTTGAGGATGCAGTTGGGGATCAAGTTGCCGTAGCTCCGCCCCTGTGGGCCGGTCGTATGGTCCCTCAAGGCGAAATGGCTTTGTTCAGCCTTTTTTGGGTGGCTATCCCCTGTTCACCCTAAGGCGTGCCCATTGCGGGCACGCCTTTTTTTTCGTCTGAGGCCCGATGCGCTCGGGTTCCCAGCTTCAGTCCCGGATTAACGGGCGGCGATCACGTCCGCAACCAGCAGCGCCGTCATGTTGACGATGCGGCGAACCGTGGCCGATGCGGTCAGCACGTGCACCGGCTTGGCCGCGCCCAGCAGCATCGGACCGATCGCGATGTTGTTGCCCGCGGCGGTCTTCAGCAGGTTGTACGAGATGTTGGCCGCGTCGATATTCGGCAGCACCAGCAGGTTCGCGTCGCCTTCGAGCGTCGAGTCAGGCAGCACTTCGCGGCGCAGATTCGCGTCGAGCGCGACGTCGCCGTGCATTTCGCCGTCCACTTGCAGGTCCGGCGCGCGCTCGCGCAGGATTTCCAGCGTGTCGCGCATTTTCTGCGCGGTCGGCGCGTTGCTCGAACCGAAGTTCGAATGCGACACCAGCGCGATCTTCGGTTCGATACCGAAACGGCGCACTTCTTCGGCGGCCATGATCGTGATTTCGGCGAGCTGTTCCGGCGTCGGATCGACGTTCACGTGCGTATCGACCAGGAAAATCTGCCGGTTCGGCAACACCAGCGCGTTCATTGCCGCGTAGACAGCGCAACCTTCGCGCTTGCCGATCACCTGATCGATGAAGTGCAAATGACGATGCGTGGTGCTGATCGTGCCGCAGATCATGCCGTCCGCCTCGCCCTTCTTCACCAGCATCGCGCCGATCAGCGTGGTGCGGCGGCGCATTTCGAGCTTGGCCATCTGCGCGGTGATGCCCTTGCGCGACATCATCTTGTGATATTCCTGCCAGAAGTCGCGGTAGCGCTCATCGTGGTCGGTATTGACGACCGTGTAGTCCTGCCCCGCCACCAGACGCAGACCGTAGCGCGCGATGCGCTGCTCGATCACCGCCGGACGGCCGATCAGAATCGGCTTGGCGAGCTTTTCGTCGACGATGATCTGCATCGCGCGCAGCACGCGCTCTTCTTCGCCTTCCGCGAACACGATGCGCTTCTTCGCCGGCTCGACGCTGCGCGCCAGCTGGAAGACCGGCTTCATCGTCGTGCCGCTGTGATAGACGAATTGCTGCAGATGCTGTTCATACGCGTCCATGTCCTCGATCGGACGCTGGGCGACGCCCGAATCCATCGCGGCCTTCGCCACCGCCGGCGCGACCTTGACGATCAGGCGCGGGTCGAACGGCTTCGGAATCAGGTATGCCGGACCAAACGAGAGATCCTGGATGCCGTACGCTGCTGCGACGATGTCGCTCTGCTCCTGGCGCGCCAGTTCGGCGATCGCATTGACCGCCGCGATTTCCATTTCACGCGTGACCGTCGTCGCGCCCGCATCCAGCGCGCCGCGAAACAGGAACGGGAACACCAGAACGTTGTTCACCTGGTTCGGATAGTCCGTACGGCCCGTGCAGAGCACCGCGTCCGGGCGCACTTCGAGCGCCAGCTCCGGCAGGATTTCCGGCGTCGGGTTGGCGAGCGCCAGAATCAGCGGCTTATCCGCCATCTGCTTGACCATGTCCTGCTTGAGCACGCCGCCGGCTGAGAGACCCAGGAAAATGTCCGCGCCGCCAATTGCTTCGGCGAGCGTGCGGGCTTCGGTTTCGCGTGCGAAGCGTTCCTTGTCCGGGTCCATCAGTTCGGCGCGGCCCTTATAGACCACACCGGCCAGATCGGTGACGGTGATGTTTTCGAGCGGCAAGCCGAGATCGACCAGCAAATCCAGACAGGCCAGCGCCGCCGCGCCCGCACCGGACGACACCAGCTTGACCTTCTTGATGTCCTTGCCGACCACCTTCAGACCGTTGGTGATCGCCGCGGCAACGACGATCGCGGTGCCGTGCTGGTCGTCGTGGAAGACCGGAATCTTCATGCGCTTGCGGCATTCGCGTTCGACGATGAAGCAGTCCGGCGCCTTGATGTCTTCGAGATTGATGCCGCCAAAGGTCGGCTCAAGCGCCGCGATCACGTCGACCAGCTTGTGCGGATCGGACTCGTTCAGCTCGATATCGAACACGTCGATGCCGGCGAACTTCTTGAACAGGACGGCTTTGCCTTCCATGACCGGCTTCGACGCGAGCGGCCCGATGTTGCCGAGACCCAGCACCGCGGTGCCGTTGGTAACGACGCCCACCAGATTGCTGCGCGCAGTGAAGCGGGCAGCGTTCAGCGGGTTTTCGACGATTTCCTCGCACGCGAACGCGACGCCCGGCGAGTACGCCAGCGCGAGGTCGCGCTGGTTGATCATCTGCTTGGTCGGGGCGATCGCGATCTTCCCGGGCGTGGGGAACTCGTGATAATCGAGAGCGGCTTCGCGGAGTTTGCTATTGACGGGAGTCGACATAAGGCGGGCTTCGAAGGGCGGATTAGAATAGATGTTCGACGGCATTGTAGCCCCAATCGCCGCCCCAATTCCTTCAATACGGGTACAACTGCCGCGACTGAAATACAGCGAAAGGTGCGCGAAGCGCGCTTCGGGCGGAGCGCGAGTCGAATGTGGATTGAGTGCGGATCGGGTGCGGATCGGGTGTATAGCCGCCGCCTTCTCCCTACAATGCGCGCCGTTAGCGGCTTTTCACCGCCTTTACCCGTTCACTCATCGCCACTATGCTCTCCGAGTTTTCACTGATCGATCGTTTTTTCGCGCGCCGCGCCGCCGCTTTGCCGCCCAACGCCGTCGACGGCACGCTCGGCATCGGTGACGACTGCGCGCTCCTCGCGCCGCGCGCCGGCGAGATGCTGGCGATATCGACGGACATGCTGGTCGAAGGCCGCCACTTCTTTGCCGACATCGATCCCGAAGCGCTCGGTCACAAGACGCTCGCAGTCAATCTGTCGGACCTCGCCGCGATGGGCGCAAAGCCGCAGGCGTTCACGCTGGCGTTCTCCTTGCCGCAAGCCGATGAGGCATGGCTCGCCGCATTCAGCGAGGGGCTCTTCGCGATGGCTGAACGCTATGGTTGCGAGCTGATCGGCGGCGATACGACGGGCGGTCCGTTGAATCTGTGCATCACCGTATTCGGCAGCGTGCCGCCGCACCTGGCGCTGCGCCGCGACGCCGCACAACCCGGCGACGACGTCTGGATCTCCGGCACGCTCGGCGACGCGCGCGCCGGCTTGGGCGTTCAGCGCGGCGAGTGGTCGGCGGATCTCGCGGACACTGCGACGTTTCGCCGCGCCCTCGAGCGCCCGGAGCCCCGCATCGCGCTGGGTCTTGCGCTGCGCGGCATCGCGCACGCGGCGCTCGATCTGTCCGATGGGCTCGCCGGCGACCTCCTGCACATCCTCGAACGCTCGAAAATGCACGCCACCGTCGATGTCGACGCCGTGCCGCGCTCTGCCGCATTACGGCGCTTGTCGCCCGAAATCCAGCGGCGCTGCACGTTGGCCGGCGGCGACGATTACGAGCTGTGTTTCACCGCGCCTGTCGCCGCACGCGCATCGATCGAAGCGGCCGGCCGCAAGGTGGATGTGCCGGTCACGCGCATCGGTACAATAAGCGCTCTTCAAACGGCGGCCGACCGCCCGGCGATCGGCTGGCGCGACGCCGCCGGCACGCCGCTCACCCTGACGTTGCAAGGCTTCGATCATTTCCATGCAGACTGATCCCTCGCTCGGCCCCGCCGACGATCTCATCGGCAGCACGCCGCCCAAAGCGCCCGATCCGCGCCCGCCTCGCCCGGGGCCGCGCCGCGCCACCGCGCGCTTCATGCTGTCGCACCCGCTGCATATTCTGTCGCTGGGTTTCGGCAGCGGCTTGTCGCCGGTTGCGCCGGGCACCGTCGGCACGCTGTTCGCGTGGGCCTCGTTCGCCGTGTTGAGCCGCTATCTGACTGTGATCGAGTGGGGTCTGCTGATCGCCGTCGGGTTTGTCGGCGGCATTGCGATCTGCGGCTTTACCGCGAAGAAGCTCGGCGTCGACGATCCGTCGCCGGTCGTGTGGGATGAAATCATCGCGTTCTGGCTGGTGCTGCTGATGGTCACACCGGTCACGCTGGCCGGGCAGTTCGCTGCATTCATCGTGTTCCGCTTCTTCGACATGGTGAAGCCGCCGCCGATCGGTTATTTCGACCGCCGGCTGAAAGGTGGCTTTGGCATCATGTTCGATGACCTGGTCGCCGCGTTTTTCACGCTGCTCGTGATCGCGCTCTGGCGTATGTCGGTTTAACCGCCGCCGGCCGCCGGTTGCCGGCCGCCCGTCGCCCGTTGCCGGTCGCCGGCTTCCCGTTTTCCGGATTGACGCCATGCCTACCGATTCCGTGGTTCACCAGCTCGCCATTCGCGTGAGCAACCGTTTGCGCGACGAACGCCTGATGCTCGTGACCGCCGAATCCTGCACGGGCGGCATGGTGGCGACCGCGATCACCGATATTTCCGGCAGCAGCGGCTGGTTCGAGCGCGGCTTCGTCACGTATTCGAACCAGGCGAAGTGCGAAATGATCGGCGTGCCGGCCGAGCTGATCGACAGGCACGGCGCGGTCAGCGAGCAGGTGGCGCGCGCAATGGCCGAAGGCGCGCTGCGCAACAGCCGCGCGCAGGTGTCGCTGTCGATCACCGGCGTCGCCGGCCCGGGCGGCGGCACTGAAACGAAGCCGGTCGGCATGGTGTCGTTCGGCTGGAGCAACCGGCTGCATACGTCGGTGGAAACGAAGGTGTTCAAGGGCGACCGCGAGAGGATCCGCGTGCAGGCCGCCGCGCACGCATTGCGCGGCATGCTGGCGTTGCTCGACGAGCGCGAACATTGACTTCCGGTCGGATGCCCAGGATGCCCGAATTGCCCAGGATGCCCGAATCGTACGCAGCCAAAGACGAGTTGATCCGGCGCTTCGATCTGAAGCCGCATCCGGAGGGCGGATTTTTTAGCGAGACGTACCGGTCGGCCGGGCGGGTAAGCCGCCATGACGGGTCAGCTGAGACGCGCTCCGCTTCCACCGCGATCTATTACCTGCTCTGCGACGGCGCGCATTCGGCGTGGCATCGGATCAAGTCCGACGAGGTCTGGCATTTTTATGCCGGCGAGCCGTTGAATGTGCACGTGCTCGATGAGAAAGGCCAATGGGTCACGCACCGGCTGGGCAATACGCTGACGCAGCCTGACACCGTGTTTCAGGCTGTGGTGCCAGCGGGTTTGTGGTTCGCCGCCGAATGCGCCGATCCTGCCACCTTCGCGTTGGTCGGCTGCACGGTGGCGCCGGGGTTTGAATTCAGCGAATTCGAGCTGGCGGATGTCGGCGCGTTGAAGGCACAACATCCGCAGCATGCGGCGTTGATCGAGCGGCTGGGGCCGGCTGCTTAACCGGCCTGTACCGAAGCGGATCAAGAAACTGTCTTTAACAACGACAGCCGTCCATCATCGAAACGAATTGATCCGGTCGCGCGTTTCCATTGCGGCCTTCGCGGCGGCTTCGGCGAAATCGTCGCCTTGACCGGCGTAGATAATCGCCCTCGACGAGTTGATCAGCATGCCCGTGCCCTTTGCCGTACGGCCGGCGTTGACCGTCGCTTGCACGTCACCGCCTTGCGCGCCGATACCAGGAATCAGCAACGGCATTTCGCCGACGATCCCACGCACCACTTCGATTTCCTTCGGGAAGGTCGCGCCGACCACGAGACCCAGTTGCCCGCTCGCGTTCCATTTGTCCGCCGCGAGTTGCGCGACCACCTGATACAGCGGACGCCCGCCCGTTTCCAGAAACTGCAGATCCGAGCCGCCGGGATTCGAAGTCCGGCACAGCACGATCACGCCTTTGCCGTGGTGCTCCAGATACGGCTCGATCGAATCGAAACCCATATACGGATTGACCGTCACCGCGTCCGCCTGATAGCGCTCGAACGCCTCGCGCGCGTATTGTTCGGCGGTGCTGCCGATATCGCCGCGCTTCGCGTCCAGAATCACCGGCAGGCCCGGATGATTCGCATGAATGTGCGCGATCAGCTGCTCGAGCTGGTCTTCCGCGCGATGTGCGGCAAAGTACGCGATCTGCGGCTTGAACGACGATGCATACGGCGCCGCGGCGTCGACGATCGTCCGGCAGAAATCGAAAATCGCTTCGGGACGGCCGGCGAGCGCACCCGGGAATTTGCTGGGCTCGGGGTCGAGGCCGACGCACAGCAGCGAGTTCGTGCGCTGCCAGGCGTCGTTGAGTGTCTGGGTGAAATTGGACATGGTGAGTCTCGCGGCGAGCCGATAACGGAAGAGGCGCGTATTTTACCCGTCCGGCACGGCGGGTCGCGCTCGCGTCATTCCGCGCCCGCATCGCACCGTGCCGCCCCGCCCGCCTACCGCCGCCTACTGCCGCCGACGCGAGCCGCGCACGCCCGGCATCGAGCGCAAACCGGTGCGTTCGACGGTAAAGCGGAACGAGCGCGTCAGCCGCTCGCCGCGTCCCAGCATCGTCATGCCGTTCTCGCACGCGCCGCCGGCCAGATTCATCGCGTTGATCGGATGATCGACCGGCTCGAAGCAGAAGAAGTCTTCGCCGGACGGCGTGTACAGCACGTAATAGTCGGTGTCGGCTGCGATCGTCAGCGACAGGCGGCGCTTCGGCCACACCACCGCCGCCTGCCCGCTCCAGCCAGTGAACGCGTGATTGACGATGGTTTCCGGCAACGGATACGCGACGCCGAATTGCCACGCGGGCGGCGCCGGCACATGGCGCACCGGCAGCCAGTCGTCGCCGGAAAGCCACAGGCCGCCGGCCGCCGCCGACAGTTCGGTATCCGCATCGCGCACGAAAAATGGATGGATGCCCAGCCCGAAAGGCAACGACTCACGGCCGGCGTTCTCGATCTCCAGCGTCACAACGAGCGTCGGGCCGTCCAGCGTATAGGTTTGCGTGGCGCGAAACGCGTACGGCTTGCCGTCGTGGCGATCGAGCGTCAGGCGCACATTTTCGCGGTCCGCCTCGACGACCTGCCACGCCGACTGCCAGCCGTCGCCGTGAATCGGCAAAGGCTCGTCGGCGCGGTTGCGCGGCACGTCGACACGCCGTCCCGCGACATTGAAACGGCCGCCGCCGATCCGGTTCGAATACGGCAGCAGCGGATAGCAGGCAAGCTGGTTCGGATGCGTATCGGCGCCGACGTGGCGGCAGCGTCGAAAGATCGGCGTGAGCGCGCCGTCGTTGCGCCAGTCGAAACGGGTGACGCCGCCGCCGAGCGTCGGCGCGACATCGAGGCGCAGATGCGCGTTGGCAAGCGTAATGCAGGCGACATCGCCGCCGCTCGTTTCGCCCACCGCGACCGCCGACGTACTGGGACCGGGAAGCACCGGAGTGGCCGCCGCGGCAAGCCGCGCGCGCCGGCTTTGGCTTTGGCTCTGGCTCGGAGAAGAAGCGGAAACTAGATTCGCAACAGTCATATCTGGCTCCATCGAGAGGCGTGGGACGTTGTCGTCATCGCTGACGGATACTGTTGGGCGATTTTTGAACCGGTCGCCTCTGGGTCCGAACTGCATGCTGCCGACTTGCTGCCGCCGAGTTTGCGGCATCAACGCTGGATTCACCGTCAAATTCACTGCTATCTGCCATAACCGCCGCCTCGACAACCGGGGCAGCGTCATTCTGCGCTATGCAGGCGCGCCCTGGAACACAGGTTCGGGCAAACCCCGCCGCCCGGGTGTTGCGATAAACACACTGCCCGCCTGCGAATCGCCTGCGAGCGCGGCGGCATCGAGTCCAATGCGCGCGCTCGTGATGTACAGCGTGCCCAACTGCGGACGCCCCGAAGGAAGTCCCCTTGGGGGGCCACCTAGCGCGACGCAGCTCGGCTGGGCGGTCGGCACGTCGACGCGCTCGGTTTCAGCGCCGTCGGCGCCATAACGCACGACCCGCCTGCCGCCCCATTGCGCGTTCCACAAGCCGCCGTCGCAATCGACCGTTGAGCCGTCGGGTTCACCGGTAGCGTCCGTCAGCGTGACGAAAACGCGGTCGTTGGCGACGCTGCCGTCCGCGCGATAGTCGCAGGCGCGGATTTCGCGCGTCGGCGAATCGCAGTAGTACATCGTTGCGCCGTCCGGGCTGAACGCAATGCTGTTCGAGATGGCCGGCGCGGGCAGCAGCAAGCGCTCCAGCGATAAATCCCGGTTCAGGCGGTAAAACCCGCCAATTGCTTGCAGCGGCGAGCCTTCGTCTTTCGTACCGAATACAAAACGCCCCTGACGATCGCAGCGGCCATCGTTCACGCGCGTGTTCAGCTCCGGCTCGACGTCGACGATACGCCGCGTCTCGCCGGTCGCGAGATCGAAAAACGCCAGATGCGTGGCCAAACCGAGCAACAGGTAATGCGGATCGGCGCACAGCGCGAAAGTCGCGAGGCGCTCGGGCATGCGCCAGAACGTGCTGCGGCCGTCGCTCGGATCGTAGCGCCACAGCCGCGCGCCTTCGATATCGGTCCAGTAGAAGCGGCCGGTTTTGGCGCACCACGTCGCGCCCTCGCCGAGCGTGCATTTCGCATCGATCAGCAACGTCGCGCGGTGCGAGTGCGCCGCCGCACTCACGCCCAGCCTCCGTCCACGACGATGTCCTGCGCGGTGATCATCCTGCTATCGTCGGCGGCGAGGAAGAGCGCCATACGCGCGAGGTCGGCGGGCAGCAATTCGGCGTCGATGCACTGGCCTTCCTTGATCGAGCGCCGGCCCGCGTCGTCGAGCCACAGACGCCTCTGCTTCTCCGTCATCACCCAGCCCGGCACCAGCGTGTTGACGCGGATATTGAACGGGCCGAGGTCGCGCGCCAACCCACGCGTCAAACCCTGCACCGCCGATTTCGACATCACGTACACCGGATAACCGCCGTTCTTCAGCATCCAGCTGATCGAGCCGAGGTTGATGATCGAGCCCGCGTTGGCCGCCTTCATGTCCTCCGTCACCGCTTGCGCCGCGAAGAACTGATGGCGGAGATTCACCGCGATGCCCGCGTCGAAGAACTCGGGCGTCACTTCGCCAATCGTGTGACGCCGATCGTTCGCCGCGTTGTTCACCAACACCTGGATCGGGCCAAGCGCGGCTTTCACATCGGCGATCGCTTTGCGCAGCGCGTCGATATCGGTCAGATCGCACGGCAGGAACAGCGGCTTGTGTTTCGAATCGCCGAGCTCATCGGCGAGCGCTGCGCCCGCTGTCGCATCGATATCGAAGAACGCGACGCGCGCGCCTTGCGCCGCGAAATGCTCGACGAACGATGCGCCGATGCCGGTCGCGCCGCCCGTGATCAACACCGTGCGGTCGACGAGGCTCGGATAGCGCGCGAACGCGTGGTCCGCGAGACGGGCGTTTGCATTGGCCAGAGACGACATCGTTCGATTCCTTTATCAACAAAGTGGATGGAGTCCCGGGTTTAGTCCCGGGTTTAATCCCGCGCTTAGTCCCGGGTTCAGTCCCGCGGGTTTAGTCGCGTGATCCGCGGTTCTTCAACTGATCGAGCAGCACGGCGGCCAGCAGGATCGCGCCACGCACGAGGTACTGATAGAACGCATCAATGTTCATCAGGTTCATCACGTTCTCGACCGTGCCCATGATCAGCACGCCGATCACGACACCCGAGATCGTCGCGCGGCCGCCGAGCAGCGACACGCCGCCGAGCACGCAAGCCGAAATCACGTTCAGCTCGAAGCCTTCGGCGGCGTTCGGCTGACCCGACGTAATCCGCGACGCGAGAATCACACCGGCGAGCGCCGTCACCGCGCCTTGAATCAGGAAGATATAGACACGCGTGCGCTCGACGTTGATACCGGCCAGACGCGAGGCTTCCGGATTACCGCCGATCGCCAGCGTATTGCGGCCGTACACGGTCTGATTGAGCATCACGCCGAACACGACGAAGCACAGCAGCGTGACCCAGATCGGCAGCGATACGCCGAAAAAGCTCAAGCCGCCCAACGCAATGAACGTATCCGACGACACGCCGACGGCCTGCCCGTGCGACACGATGAAGCCGAGGCCGCGGACGATTTCCATGGTCGCCAGCGTCGTAATCAGCGCGTTGATGCGCAGATACGCGATCACCGCGCCGTTGACGAAGCCGATCACCGCGCCCGCGAACACCGCCGCGACGATCGCGATAAACGTATTGCCGGTCGCGTTCAGCACCATCGCGCACAGCACGCCGGCAAACGCGACCGTCGAACCTACCGACAGGTCGAAATCGCGCGACGCGAGGCAGAACATCATCGTGCACGCGACCATGCCGATCTGCGAGATCGACAGCGCGAGGCCGAGCATGTTCTCGATCGAGAAGAAGTGATCGACGGTCAGCGACATCGTGATGAACATCACCACGAAGATCACGATCAGGCTGTACTCGGTGATCTGCTGCCACCATTTCGCCTTGTCGTTGGCTTGCGGAATCAGCGCATCGGCGGCGCTTTTGGCGGCCTGTCGCGCGAGGTTTTCTCTGGCTTGCATGTTAAAGACTCCTCCCGTTCCCCACGGGTTGCGGACTTGCGTCCAAATAATATTCAGGCCGCCTGGCTGGTAGCGGTGGCGGGCAGCGCGGTCGAGCTTTGCGGCAACGCGAGGCTCAACACCGTTTGTTCAGTGGCATCCTTGCGCGACAATTCGCCGGAAATACGACCCTGGCGCATCACGACGATCCGGTCGGATACGCCAAGCACTTCCGGCAACTCCGAAGAAATCATCACGATTGCGCAGCCGCGTTCGGCGAGCTGATAGATCACGTTGTAGATTTCATGCTTCGCACCGACGTCGATGCCGCGCGTCGGTTCGTCGAGAATCACCACTTTCAGATCCGGCTCGGCCAGCCAGCGCGACAGAATCGCCTTCTGCTGGTTGCCGCCCGACAGAAAGCGGATCTTCTGGCGGCGGCTCGGCGTCTTGATCTTCAGCAGCTTGATGAAACGGTCCGCGGTTTCCGCTTCCTTCTTGCGATCGAGGAACATGCCTGCGCGCAGATAGTGACGGCGGCAACTGATATTGATGTTCTCCGACACGGTCGCCATCGCGACGATGCCTTCTTCCTTGCGGTCTTCCGGGCACAGCACGATGCCGTGCCTGATCGCTTCGCCGGCACTGCGGACCTTGATCGGCTTGCCGTCGAGGACCAGTTCGCCGGCCTTCTTGTGATCGGCGCCGTACACGAGGTGCATCAGTTCGCTGCGTCCCGCGCCCACCAGACCGAAGAAGCCGACGATCTCGCCGCGCCGCACCTCGAAGCTGGCCGGTTGCGTCAGCGCATGTCCTTCGATCGCTTTCGCCGCGAAACGGACTTCACCGAGCGGCCGCGCGGAATAGTTGTAGATATCGGCGATTTCACGTCCGACCATCTCGCTCACGATCGTCTCGCGCTTCACACCTTCGAGCGTCGGATGCGAGGCGATCTTGCGGCCGTCGCGGAAAATCGTGCAGGCGTCGCACAGCTCGTAAATCTCGTCCATCCGGTGCGAGATGTAGATCATCGCGCGGTTGTCCGCGCGCAGATCGCGCACCAGCTTGAACAGCACCTCGGTCTCGCGGTGCGACAGCGAGCTGGTCGGTTCGTCCAATGCGATCACGCGCGCGTTGCGCAGCAGCGCCTTGCAGATTTCGACCATCTGCCGTTGCGCGATCGAGAGCTTCCTCAGCTTCGCGTTCGGGTCGAGCGCCACACCCATTGCTTCAAGGCGTTCGCGCACGAAGCGTTTTGCTTCGCGCTTGTTGACCCAGCCGAGCGAGTTCGGCAATTGGCCGAGCAGCAGGTTTTCCGCGACCGTCAGATCGGGCACGTATTGCAGTTCCTGGTGAATCACCGCGATTCCTGCCGCAATCGACGACGCCGCGCTCGTGAAGCGCACCTCGTTGCCGTCAATCATCACGCGGCCCGAATCCGGCTGGTATTCACCGCCGAGAATCTTCAGCAGGGTCGATTTCCCTGCACCGTTTTCACCCATCAGGCCGTGCACCTGGCCGACGTTGACCTCGAAGGACACACCGTCGAGCGCGCGCACGCCTGGAAAAACCTTGCCGATATTGTCAAAACGTAGCGTCGCTGACACTTCGCCTCCTGTTGCTTCGTGTGGACCGTGCTCGACGTGCCTTATGGACCTCGTGGACCTCATGGGACCTCGCGGACCCCGTGGACACAAGCACGGTCTGTCTCAACTGCTTCTTCTATTGCTGCTGCCGGTGCGTGCCTTCTTGCGTGAACAAGACACACGCACCGGCAGTTCATTTCACTGCAATATTGCTTACTTCGATGCGAGGCCCATCTTCTCGCGCACTTCGCCCACGTTGTCACGCGTGGCCAGCATGCCGGTGGTGAGCGTGAGCAGCGGCGGTTCCTTGCCTTGGGTGATCCAGTCGTACATCAGCGTCGAGGTTTCTTCGCCGTGACGCTTCGGGCTGATGATCACGGTGCCGAAAAAGCCCGTGGGCGACGGCTTCTTGAACTCGTTGAGTGCCGACTCCGAACCGCCGATGCCGATACCGATCATGTTGTCCGCCTTGAAGCCGCGGCCTTCCGCTGCGCGCACCGCGCCGAGCACGCCTTCGTCGTTCAGCGCGTAAGCAATCCAGTGCTTGAACTGCGGGTTCTTGGTCAGCGCGATGTTGGCGGCGTTGAACGCGTTTTCCGTGTCGGTCTTCGCTTGCGGCGCCGCAATCACGTTGGCCTTCGGGAAGCCGGCGGCGAGGAGCGCGTCGGTCGCGCCGGTGGTGCGGTCATGCGCGGTCGGCAGTTGCTCGTAGGTCACGTCGATCGCGCCGACTTCCTTCGTGTCCCAGCCGCGTTTCTTGATTTCCGCAGCCAGACCGTCGCCGACCTGCTTGCCAATGTTGTACGCCGAGATGCCCATGTGCGGCACCGAGGCGATCGGCTTGCCGGCGCCGTCCACCAGACGGTCGTCGACCGTCATCATCTTCAGGCCGTCGGCCTTCGCCTTGGCGACGATGCCCGGGCCGAGCTTGACGTCGGGCGTGCAGATCACGAAGCCTTGCGCTTTCTGAGCCGACAGGTTGTCGATGGCGCTCATCACCTTCTCGCCCGACGGCGCGCCGATCTTCACCAGCGTGAAGCCCTTCTCCTTGGCGGCGATTTCGGCGAACTTCCACTCGTCCTGGAACCACGGTTCTTCCGGCTGCTTCACAAGGAAGCCGATCTTGACCGGATCGGCGGCTTGCGCGACCGGTGCGTTGAAGAGCACACCCGCCGCCGCTGCTGCCAGCGTGAGGAAAATTCTTCGTTTCATGATGCGTGTCTCCTGACTAATTGATAACGAGAAGGTATCGGCCGCGTTTTCTTGTACCGGTTGTGACACACGCGGCCAGCGCGTCGTCCGGTGAACTCTTCCTGTTGCGTGCTGCGTTGCTGCGTTGCTGCGTTGCTGCGTTCAATCGTGATACAGCGCCGAGCGGCCGCCATCCACGGTAATGCAGGTGGCGTTGATAAACGGCGCTTCGTCCGAGGCGAGGAACACCGCCGTCATCGCCACTTCTTCAGGGCGGCCGATGCGCTTCATCGGCTGCAAGTCGAGCGTCGCCTGTTTGGCGGCGGCGGGATCGGCCTGTTCGTTCCACCAGTCGTGCGTCAACTGCGTTTCGATGTAACCCGGCGCGATCGCGTTGACCCGCACGTTGCGCGGCGCATATTCGATACCGAGCGCTCGCGTCAAACCGAGCACGCCGTGCTTCGCGACCGGGTATGGAAAGCAACCCGGAATGATCTTGAACGCATGCGTCGACGCAATATTCACGATGCTGCCCGCGCCGCGTTCCACCATCCCCGGCAACACCGCGCGGCAACCGTTCCACACACCGTCGAGATCGACTGCGAAACAGCGGCGCCAGTCGTCGTCGGTCATCGTCAGCGGATCGCAGAACACGTTGATGCCGGCGTTGTTCACCAGCACGTCGAGCGCGCCGAACGCGCGTTCGGCTTCGCTCACCGCGTGCTGCACCGAGGCTGATTGCGTGACGTCGGTACGCACCGCCAACACGCGCGCGCCGGTTTGCGCCTCGATTTGCTCCGCCGTCCGCCGCGCGGTTTCGATGTCCAGTTCGGCCAGCACGACCGCCGCGCCTTCGCGCGCAAACGCGAGCGCAATCGCCGCGCCGATGCCGCGCCCGGCGCCCGTGATCAACGCGACCTTGTCGGCGAGCCGTTTCATTTCTTCGCGCCAGCCTTGGCGATGCGCAAACCGTTGATGAACGCCTTCGCGTGCGAGGCCGTCACCGCGGCGCTCTGACCCGGCTTGTACAAAGCCGAGCCGAGCCCGAAACCGTTCGCGCCGGCGCTGAGAAACGGCCCCATGTTGTCCGGCGTGATCCCGCCGACCGGCACCAGCGGCACCTGCGCCGCGATCACCGCGCGCCACGCCTTCACGACCTGGCAGCCGAGCTGTTCGGCGGGGAACATCTTCAGCACGTCGGCGCCGTTTTTCAGCGCGATGAAGGCTTCGGTCGGCGTCGCGACGCCCGGCGCGCACGCCAGACCTTGCGCCTTCGCGGCGCTCACCACTTCCGGGTCGCTATGCGGCATCACGATCAGCTCGCCGCCCGCCGACTTCACGTCGCTGACGAAGCTCGGATGCAGCACCGTGCCCGCACCGACGATCGCATCGGCCGGCAGCGCCTTGCGGATTGCCGCGATGCTGTCGAACGGCTGCGGCGAATTCAACGGCACTTCGACGATCCGGAAACCCGCTTCGTACAGCGCCTGACCGTGATCGGCCGCATCGGCGGGCGTGACGCCGCGCATGATCGCAATCAGCGGACACACCTCGAACGCCGCGATCAAACCCGCGTGCGGCATGTACGGAGCGGGCAGATTGATGTGAGGTTGCATGTCGGTTCCTTGTTTCATGTGCGGCTTGATATTCGGCTTCGTGGGCGGCGGCGCTGCCGGTCAGCCGGCCCGCGCCGCCTGGGCGGCCGGGTTGACGAGCCCCGCCTGGGTGGCGACGCGCCACAGGCCGCGCTCGGTCGCGTGCTTCACCAGCTCCGCCTGAGTGCAGCCGAATTGCGCCAGCGCGAGGCGATAACGCTCGCAGAGCGCCTCGTTGCCGATCAGCCGCAACGCCTGCCCGGCAAGCGAGTCTTGCTGTTGCGCGAGCACGGCGTCGAGGCCGGCCAGTTCGTGACCGATCAGCAATCCCGACAGATAGTCCGGCTGCTGTTCGCGCGAAAGCTGTCCGGTGAGGCCGAGCGCGCGGGCGCTGAATACGGTCGCGAGCGGACCCGCCTGGCCTTTCTCACGAGCGATGTTCACGCCGTGCAGGAATGCATCGGTATCCGGACGATCCGGCGTGGTCATCGTGCGGCCGAGGATCGTGTGTTCGCGCAATGCAGCGAACACCTCGCCCGTCATGAAGGTATGAAAGCGTTCGATGCGGCCCGCTTGTACAACGACCCATTTCGCGTGCGTGCCCGGCAAGCCGATCAGCGCGCGGTTGCCGCTATCCGCGGAGCCGGCGTCCTCGCCGAGCGCGCCGAAAACCTGCGTTTCCTCGCCGCGCATCACGTTGGGCAGTTCGCCGCGTTGCAGGACGCCCGGCACGATATGCAGCGCCGCGCCGCACGCCGCCTTCACGCGGACGATGCCGGCGACCAGCGTATCGGCATTCACCGGCGCGTCGACGTATGGCGCTTCGACCCAGCCTTGCGCGCTGCCGACCATGCCTGCCGCGACCACCGGCAGACCGGGAGCGTGTTCGAGCCAGGCGCCGCATGCTTCATCGAAAGCCGCGTCGAAGCCGCCTTGCTCGGCGCTGCGCGGCAGATTCATGATGCCGGCCGTCGAGGCATGCGACGCCAGCAGCTTGCCTGCGGCGTCGAACAGATACGCGCGCAGCGACGTCGTGCCCCAATCGAGCCCGATCAGCGCGGCGTGCTCGAAGCCGGCGTTGGCTGCGCCCGCGGCAACGGCGTGATCGACTGCCGCTGCAGGAGAGTCCGCTTGCTTCATCGTTTGATCCTGCGAGTCGCGGGTTGGGGTGCGCGCCAACCGAGTTCTTCCGAGATCGCGCGTGCTTCGCGCTGCACGACCGGAATCAGCTCGTCCATGCGTTCGAGCGACATGTAGGGAATCGTGCTCGCCACCGACAGCGCCGCCACCACCGCGCCCGACGCATCGCGCACGGGCGCGGCGACGCAACGGATCGACGCTTCGTTTTCTTCGAGGTCGAAGGTGTAGCCGCCGGCGGCGTAATTGGTCATGCGCTGCATGAAGGTCTGCGCGTCGGGGCGGTTATCCGGCTTGAAGCTGACGCCGGCGAGCGCGCGCCGCGAGGCTTCGAACAGCGACTGCCAGGCGTCCGGCGCGAGGTCGAGCATCATGGCCTTACCGATGCCGGTCGACGCGAGCGGCATCCGGTGACCGACGCGCGAGCGCATTTCCAGACCGCGGGTGCCGGGGATCTTGTCGATGTACAGCACGTCGTCGCCGTCGCGCACACCGAGGTGGATCGTATCGAGCGTCTGTTCCGCGAGCGATTCGAGATGCCGACGCGCGACGGCGGTGAGCGGCATCTGTTCGAGTGCGATGGTGCCGAGTTCGATCAGCTTCGGGCCGAGCAGATAGCCGCCTTGCACCTGACGCAGGTAGCGCGCCTGCACGAGGCTGCTCACCAGCCGATGCGTGGTGCTGCGGGTGGTGCCGAGCGCGGCGCCGAAGGTACGCAGATCGCGGACACCGGCGGCGGCGGCTTCAAGAATCGCCAGGCCGCGCAGGAGCGTTTGCGTGCCGGCTTGTTGCGGGGTGATGTCCAGCAGCGTGCTGGGTAGAGCGATTTCGTCGGCCGCAGGCGGTTGAGCGTCGGCGCGCGGGGTCTGGGCGCTGGCGCGCGAGGCTTTTGCCGCGCTGGCCGGCTGTAGTGCGGCGCTGGGCGTGTGATCCGCGGTCGACGACAGGTCGGGCTCAGGCGCGCTGGCTGCGTGAGTAGGCATCGCTTTGTTCATGGCGATTCGCTAATGGGATTGGTTTTTTGCGCTTGCAGCGCAGGGCCGGAGAGGTGGCCTTGGGGTTTTGCCGCTGCTCACGGCACGGCAGGCGTGGCGGTGCTGCCTTCTTTCGGTCTTAGGCATGGTTTGGCTTTGTCTCCGGTTTCTTTTGCTTCGCTCTCGCGGGCAGGGGTTTGGGGCTTTCTGCCCTTCCTGCTATTCCTGCTCTTTCTGCTCGCGGCGCGTGTTGGGTTGGATTGTAGGGCGGTTTTCTGGAAAGCTCCAATATGTGAGTGTTGGATTCATATAATGGGATTTCGCCTTGTCGTTTGGCCTTGCCGGGGGCTGGGGTTGGTGTCCACTTGCGATCGTCGTCTTTGCTGGCTTTTTTTGCCCTCGCGGCGCTTCTTATGTCTGTTTGCCTACGGCGTTGGCCTTCCTTGATTTTTTGCCTTCGTGGCACTTATGGTGGTGCTGCCTGCGGCGTTGGCCTTTCCTTGATTATTTGCCTGCGCGGCGCTTATGTTCGTACTGCCTGCGGCGTTGGCCTTGGCTTTTTTGCCTGTGCGGCGCTTCCTATGTCTGTGTGCCTGCGGCGGTGCCTTTTCTCGTTCTGATTGCCTGCGCGGCGCTTATGTTCGTACTGCCTGCGGCGTTGGCCTTTCCTTGATTTGGTATTGGTCTATTAGCTTTCCCCCTGTGCGGGGGAGCACCTACTTTTCTTTGCCGCCGCAAAGAAAAGTAGGCAAAAGAAAGCGGCTCAAACCGCTAATTCTGAAGCGGGCACCCCGGTCAGCCACCGGTAGTGGAAACCTGCCGGACCACACCGTGGTCCATGAGTGCCAGTGACCAGGCAGTCATCCACCCCTTCTCGCGCTGCGCGCTCGCCGGCAAGGTCCATCCCAAACCTCCCGCTTCGTTTGCGCGAGCAGGAGCCATCGGCTTCGCCTCGGCGAGGTGCAGATCAGGATTGCTGTGTTGAGCAGAACTTGAGCGTAATGGCGCAGCGCCTACGCGTGAAATGGCGAGCTACGCCCTGCGCAAAACGCAGGCGCCAAACGTAGTGGGTGGTTGGATGAAGTACCTTTCCGGCGAGCGCGTAGCGCGAGAAGGGGTGGATGACTGCCTTGTCACCGGGGCGTGAAGGTGCACTGGCACAGATCAGGCGGCCTCCACTCCCCGTTGATCACAGGGGTGCCCGCTTAGTACCTGCGGTGTGAAGCCGCTTTCTTTTGCCTACTTTTCTTTGCGGCCGGCGCCCCGAAGGAAGTCCCCTTGGGGGACAAAGAAAAGTAGGTGCTCCCCCGCACAGGGGGAAAGCTAATAGACCAATAACAAATCAAGGAAAGGCCAAAGAAGTCAGAACAGGGAAAGACACCGCCGCAGGCAGCACGAACATAAGCGCCGCGAAGGCAAATAATCAAGTAAAGACCACCACCGCATGCAAACCACAAATTGCCGCCGCCAAAAGGCAAAAAGCAAAAAGCAAAAAGCAAAAAGCAAAAAGCAAAAAGCAAAAAGCAAAAAGCAAAAAGCAAAATTTATTCCGGCAACTCAGCGGCCCCCATACGCCGCGCAATCACACGTGATCGCTGGGCCAGATACCCCGAGCCCCTGTGCTCGTCAAAATACTTAGGCCGCGGCAACATCACGGCCAGCCGGGCCGACTGCGCAGCAGTCAACTTATCAGCCGAAGTCTTATAGTAATAACGCGCCGCCGCCTCGGCGCCATACACTCCATTCCCCCACTCAACGGAGTTGAGATAAATCTCAAAAATCCGTTCCTTGTCCATCAAGGACTCGATCATCCAGGTAATGATCAGTTCCTGCCCCTTGCGGATATAACTCTTCTCCCGCGACAAAAACAGATTCCGCGCCAGTTGCTGAGTGATCGTCGAGCCGCCTCGCACAATCCGACCCTTGGCCTTATTCCGCTCCCACGCCTGCAAAATGGCGTCAGTCTCGTACCCGTTGTTATTAACGAAATTGGCGTCTTCGGAAGCGATAATCGCCCGCTTCAGATTGCGCGAAATCTGCTCATACGGCACCCACGTATGCTGCACCGACAAATCAGGCCGATCCTCGGACAACTTCCACGCATCCGAACGCATGAACGCAGTCGATTGAGGATTGACGTAATTCCACGCCGCGATCTGCGCGAAGTAAAAGAGCTGCGTCGCGAACCACGCAATCGCCACCACCGCACCCAGATAAAAAATCCATCGCGCCGGACCTGGCCGGCTCGCGCGCCGCGTTGCTGTCATCGTGGTCACAGTCCTCGAATCGGTGAGTTCCGAAGTGTCGAGCGCGCGCCTAGGCGCGCGGCGGCGCCGTCAGCAATGCACGCAACTCGGCCAGCACAGGCGCGCCGTCAGGCCGCACGCCGCGCCACACAAAAAACGATTCGGCGGCCTGTTCGACCAGCATGCCGAGACCATCAGCGCCGCGTGCTCCCAGTTTGTGCGCGTGCTCCATGAACACCGTCGGCTGAGCGCCGTACATCATGTCGTAAGCCAGCGTGCCCGCGCCGAACGCACGGTCGTCGCACTCCGGCAGCGACGCATCGAGACTGCCGGCGGTCGCGTTGACGATGACGTCGTACTCGCCCGCTTCGATCGCTCGCGTGCTGCCGCCCGTCAGGCGGCACGCTGCGTCGCGCGCGGCTTGCGCGAACTGGTCGACCAGCGCTTCGGCCTTCGCGGCCGTGCGGTTGACGATCGTCAGCGTATGCGGCGCGCGCTCGAGCATCGGCAGCACCACGCCGCGCGCCGCGCCGCCCGCGCCCAGCAGCAGGATGCGCGCGCCCTTCAGCGGCACGCCGAGATTCACCTCGATGTCGCGCACGAGACCGAAGCCATCCGTGTTATCGCCGTATATGCCGGCCGAATCGATGCGCAGCGTGTTCACCGCGCCCGCGGCTGCCGCGCGCGGCGACAAGGTGTCGGCAAACGCGTGCGCGTCGAGTTTGAACGGCACAGTCACGTTCAGGCCGCGTCCGCCGGCTTCGATAAAAGCGCGCACGTACGGCACGAAAGCATCCACCGGTGCGAGCAGATGGCCGTATTCGATGGGCTCGCCGGTCTGCGCGGCGAAACGCCCGTGAATGAACGGCGACTTGCTATGGCCGACCGGATTGCCGATCACCGCATAGCGGTCACGCACGACGTCGTTAGCGCTCATCGTCCCGGCTCCGCGACATGTTGATCGGCCGCCGCAGCGCTCGCGCCCGCGTCGTTTTCGGCGTCGCCCTGCGCCGCCGCAGCGCCGTCGAGGTCCGCTTCCGCCTGCGCCTCGGCTTCGCCCTCGGCGCTTTCGTCGGCGGCGTCGATGATTTCCTCTTCGCCCTCGTCGGCTTCCTCAGCCTCCGCACCGCTCGTCACGGTCGGCGCGTCGAGCACGTGCAGCAAGCGCACGGAGGCTTCGACGGTCAATTCATCGATCGACATCACTTCCATCTGCAAGCGCGTACCGCGTGCATGCACGCCGAGACCCGGCACGTGCAGCAGCAACGGAATCTCTTCGAGGCGCACGAGATCGCCCTTCACCACCGACGCCACCACCTGCTTCCTGTTCTCCTGCTTCAGCCAGCGCAGGCACCAGAAGTACTCCATGCGGCGCTGGTGATCGGCATACGCGCTGTAGGTATCGTCGAAACCTTGCACGACGGCGAACAGATCGGCGTCTTTCGGCTTGAACGGGGCGGCCAGTTTCGCGGTCACGCCATGCTGCACACACGCGATCAGCTGCCACTGGTTCACTAGATCGACGTAGCGGCGCAGCGGCGACGTGCTCCACGCATATTGCGTGACGCCCAGGCCTTCGTGCGGCGCGGCCGTGGTCTGCATGCGGGTGCGCTTCGGACCGCTCGGCGCGCCGAACGCGCGCTGCGTACGGTAGATGCCCGGCACGCCGTGGTCGTGCAGGAACGCGCCCCACGACGAGTTGGCCAGAATCGCCAGCTCCGCCACGATCGTATCGAGCGGCGAACCGCGCCGGCGCGGCGTGATCGTGATGTGCTCGCCGTCCACATAGAAATTGAAATCGCTGTTGCGCTGCACTTCGCGGCGCAGACCGTAACCGGCGCGCGCGGTCTGACGCTTTTCGAACAGCGCCTGCGCGAACGGCCACAGCACCGCGATGTCGTCCTTGTGCGGATAGTCGCCGCTGCCGGCGACGAGCGCCTCTTCGGTCACCACTTCGTCGAGCGTGTTGTGGCGCAGATTGTTCTTCACGAACACGCGCTCGGCGCGCGTTTCGCTCGCCACGATCTCCTGCGTCTCGCGATTGACGATCACGTACAGCGAGAGCGCCGGCCGCAAGCCGCCTTCGGCCAGCGTGAACGCGTCGACAACGCTATCCGGCAGCATCGTGATCTTGTCGCCCGGCATATAAACGGTCGACAAACGCGTGCGCGCAATCGCATCGATATCGTCGCCGCGCCCGATGCCGAGCGCCGGCGCGGCGATGTGCACGCCGATCCGCACGCGGCCGTCGGCCAGATGCTCGACGGAGAACGCATCGTCGATTTCAGTGGTGGTGACGTCGTCGATCGAGAACGCTTCGACTTCGGCTTCCGGCAGATCTTCAGGCAAGCTGCCGACAGTGACCAGCGGAAAACCGGTGCCGTGCGGGAAAAACTCTGACAGGAATTTCGCTTCGTGCAGCGCGCGCGCTGACGGAATGCCGCCGCATTCGAGCATCAGGCGCGCCTGCGAAATGCCTCGCGCCGCCGCCGCGCCTTCGAGCGCCTTGTATTCGATCGTGTTCTTGTCGGGTTTGGTGAGCAAAGCCAGCGCCTTGCTGCCCGTGAACGCCTCCGGCAGACGGCCCACCTTCAGCTCATCTTCATAGCCGGCCTGCACCAGCGCCTGCTGACGCTTGCGCTCGAGTCCGGCAAGCGCCATTTTCAGTTGCTCCTGCGGCGCGCGTTGATACATGCCGCGGCCCTTGCGGCGGAAGTACACCGGCGCGCCGTGCATGCGCAGCACCAGCGCCGCGCGCTCGATCGGGCCGAACTGCTCGCCGAAGTACTCGGCGCCCAGGGTGGCAAACGGAAATTCGTCGTCAGGCGCGCATTCCCACAGGAAGTCCAGATCGATGTCCTGGGCGGCGGTATCGGCCTGCTGCATCAACTCGGCCGCGGTCGGCTTCTCGAATTCGATCAGCACGTCTTTCGCGCGCACCTTGGCGCGCCGGCCACCCGGCAACTCGACCTGAAACGCATCGCCTTGGCGCGACAGCACGCTGCCCGCCTTGAAACTGCCCGATTCCTCAAAGAAAACGTTCACTCAATACTCTCGTTCTGACTTGCATCTGCCGGCGCGTCCGACTCTGTTCGGCTGTCGGTCACTGCGTGCGCGGCACGGCAACGTGTTCGTGGTAGTGGGTCCGCGACGCGATACTCGCGCGCCGGCGGCATGAATCTCGTGAAAGACAAGTCTTGGCTTTGGCCGTCAGGCCGCCTCGCACGGCGCTGGCGGCTCGACATCTTGCGCATCGCAAAAGGCCAGCACCTCGTCGGCGTATTGCGCGAACTCGCTGATCGCGTGGTCGCTGCCTTCGATCAGCGTCGTGCGGGCGCCGGGATAGTGCGCGAGCATTTCGCGGTAATCGAGCACTTCGTCGCCGGTGGCCGCCATCAAATAATAGCGTTCGGGCCGTGTAATCGACGCGACACCGAGCGCGCGCAACTCGTCCAGATGGCGCGGCTCGACGACGATGCTACCGCCGCCGTGCCACAACGGCTGCTCGCCGAGATACGCGCTCAGGTCGCGCTGCGGTACGACCGCCGGGTTCAGCAGCACCGCCGGCCAGCCATGCTTCTCGGCCAGCCACGTGGCGAAATAGCCGCCGAGCGAACTGCCGATCAGCGTCACGCGCTCGGCGCCCGCCGCGGCCACCAGCGATTCGGCGAGCGCCACCGTCTCGAACGGCGAAACCGGCAGCATCGGACAGCACCATTCGTCGCCGCGGCCGAGTTCGGCGAGACGCGCCGCCAGCACGCGCGCCTTGAACGAATTCGGCGACGAGCGGAAACCGTGCAGATAAAGGATCACGAAGCGCCTCGCGTGGAGAGTGCGTCGAGCAGCTTCTGATGCACGCCGCCAAAGCCGCCGTTGCTCATCACCAGAATCTGGTCGCCGGGGCGCGCGGCGTGGACCACCGCTTTGACCAGCGCATCGAGATTGTCGAACGCCTGGGCCTTGCCGCCGAGCGGCGCGAGCGCTTCGCCGAGATTCCAGCCGAGCGCGTCGCGCCCGCTCGGCGCGCCGTAGCCGAACACGAGATCGGCTTCGGCGAGACTCGCCGGCAGTTGCGCTTTCATCACGCCGAGCTTCATCGTGTTCGAGCGCGGCTCGAGCACGGCGAGAATGCGCGTGTTGTCGCGGCCGACACGTGCGCGCAATCCGGCCACCGTGGTGTTGATCGCGGTCGGATGATGGGCGAAGTCGTCGTAGACGGTCACGCCGTCGACGCTGCCGCGCACTTCCATGCGGCGCTTGACGTTGCGAAAACTTGCCAGCGACTTCGCGGCCTGCGCCGGCGGCACGCCCACGTGACGCGCGGCGGCGATCGCGGCGATCGCGTTCATCCGGTTGTGCTCCCCCTGCACCTGCCACTCGACCACGCCGACGCGCTCACTGTTGTGATACACCGCGAAACGTTCGTCGACCGGCACGCCGTCTTCCGCCGGCAAGGTTTCCCAGCCGCCTTGCACGCCGAACCGCTCCACTTCGCTCCAGCAACCGCGCGTCAGCACGCGTTCCAGTGCGTCTTCACGGCCATTCGTCACGATGCGGCCAATGCGCGGCACCGTGCGGATCAGGTGGTGGAATTGCGTTTCGATCGCGGCGAGATCCGGGAAAATGTCGGCGTGATCGTATTCGAGATTGTTCAGGACCGCAGTCTTGGGACGGTAGTGAACGAACTTCGAGCGCTTGTCGAAGAAGGCCGTGTCGTACTCATCGGCCTCAATCACGAAGAAGCTGGAATCGGTCAGCCGCGCCGACACGCCGAAATTCAGCGGCACGCCGCCGATCAGAAAGCCCGGATTCAGGCCCGCGTCTTCGAGCAGCCAGGTCAGCATCGAACTGGTGGTGGTCTTGCCGTGCGTGCCCGCCACCGCCAGCACCCATTTGCCGTTCAGCACATGCTCGCCGAGCCATTGCGGGCCGGACACATACGGCAGGCCGCGGTCGAGAATCGCTTCCATCAGCGGATTGCCGCGCGAAACCACATTGCCGATCACGAACAGATCCGCGTTCAAGCCGTTCAGCTGCTCGGCGTCGTACCCTTCGATCAGACGAATGCCTTGCGCCTCGAGCTGCGTGCTCATGGGCGGATAGACGCCGGCGTCGCAGCCCGTCACGGTGTGGCCCGCACCGCGCGCGAGTACCGCGAGACCGCCCATGAACGTGCCGCAGATGCCGAGGATGTGGATGTGCATAAGCCTGTCGTGCCGCGCGGGCGTTTTTTTGCGTGGGATGGGAGAGCGCAGGAGCGGCCGGAAAGACCGTCTGCAAAGGACGCTATTGTAACCGACGCCTTCACATCGCCCTAAGCCGGGCCGCCCGCCTTGGCCTGCGCGGAACGGACGCTGGGAGCCACCCGGAAAGGCGTGTCATCAATCTCTAGTATGATTGAGAGATGGTTCGCAAATCACATTTCGATCCGCAGCGCGTGCGCGAGGAAATCGCCATTGCGGCTGCGCGGCTGATCGCCGAAGACGGTCTGGACTACGCAACGGCCAAGCGTAAAGCGGCGCGGCAAGTGGTCGGCGAGAGCCGTGTTGCCGGCGAATGGCTGCCGGATAACGACCAGATCGAAGAAGAAATCCGCGAATATCAATCGCTGTTCCAGGGCGACAGCCAGCCGGCCCTGTTGCGCCGGCTCAGGCGCGTCGCGATCGACTGGATGCAGCGCCTCGCGCCGTTCAATCCGTATCTGACGGGCGCGGTGCTCGGCGGCACGGCCGGCGAACATTCGGATATTCATCTTCAGGCGTTCTGCGACAACCCGAAAGAAGTCGCGATCTACTTTCTGAACGCCAACATCCAGTATGACGTCTCGGAAACGCGGCATTTCTCCGGACGCGGTTATGTCGAGACGCTGAGTTTCCTGTGGCGCCCGGCGAACGAAGGGCGCGATGCGGAGCCGGTCGGCATCCACGTCGCGCTGTACGAGACGGACGACTTGCGCGGCGCGGTACGTGCCGACGCGCGCGGCCGCACCGCCCGCGCGAATCTGCAGGCGGTTCAGGCGCTGCTCGACGACAGCGACGTCGCTCCTTCAACTAATTAGACAGACCCACGATGAACATGAGACGGATTCTGGCAGGGGCGCTGGTCGCGATCGTCGCGGCGGGCGGCGGGATGCTGGCTAATCATTGGCTGAACGGCGGCAATTCGGAACTCGCGCACGCCGCGCAGCCGGCATCCGCTGAAAGCGCCGTCAATCAATTGTGGAGCGCGCCCGTTACGAACGTCGACGGCAAACCACAATCGCTAAGTTTGCTTAAAGGCCACCCAATCGTCGTCAACTTCTGGGCGTCCTGGTGCGGTCCGTGTGTCGAAGAAATGCCGGCTCTGTCGCGACTTCAGCGCGAATACGCAAAAAAAGGGATCCAGTTCGTCGGACTTGGCGTCGATTCGGATAAGAACATCCAGGCGTTCCTGCAAAAGGTGAAGGTGGCGTACCCGATCTATGTGACCGGCTTCGGCGGCGCCGACCTTGCCCGCGCGTTCGGCAATACCGCGGGCGGCCTGCCTTTTACCGTCGTGATCGACGCAAAAGGCAACATTCGCTCGACAAAATTAGGCCAAATTGACCAGAAAGAGCTGAAACAGACGCTCGACGCGCTGTAAATTTCACATTCTTTTGACGCTCAGATACCAGCGGAACGCATGACATTGTGCGCAAATCGCATAAATTTGAGAGAAGATGGGCGCCCGGAGCAGCGGCGAAAAGTCGCTGAAATTGATCCGAACGCGCGGGAAACTAGACAAGTTTCTCTAATCAGCGCTAAAGTGCGCCCAATTCCACGGAAAAAGAAGCGACCATGACGCGACTGCTGGTTCTGCACGGCCCCAACCTCAACCTTCTCGGCACCCGGGAACCTGAGGTCTACGGCCGCGTGACGTTGCCGCAGATCGATCAGGCGCTGGCGGACCGTGCAGCGGACGCCGGCGTCGAACTCGCGTCGTTCCAGAGCAATCACGAAGGCGCCCTGGTCGATCGCATCCAATCCGCCCGGACTGAAAAAACCGATTTCATTCTGATCAATCCCGCCGCGTACACGCATACCAGCGTGGCCATTCGGGACGCACTGGCGGGGGTCGGCATTCCGTTCGTCGAGATTCATCTGTCGAACGTGCATCGCCGCGAACCGTTCCGGCACCACTCGTATTTCTCCGACCAGGCTGAGGGCGTGATTTGCGGCCTCGGCTGGAAGGGCTATCTGTACGCGCTCGAATTCGCGCTCGACCGGCTGTCCGCCGGTTCGTCGCGCGGCTGATTCCAAACACGACTAATTTGAGCCGGCTGCGCACGCGCCGGCACTTCATGCATTGAAAGGGGCTGCCTGATGGATCTACGTAAACTGAAAACTCTGATCGACCTCGTCTCGGAGTCCGGTATTTCCGAACTCGAAGTGACCGAGGGCGAAGGCAAGGTCCGCATCGTCAAGAATGCGCCGCCGGTTTACGTGCAACCGTCCGCTTCGTACGCGCCGCAATACGCACAGCCGATGCCGGCACTGAGCGGCGAAGCGCCTGCCGCCGCGGCAGCAGGCGCACCGGCTGCGCCGGTCGCAGCCGAGCCGCAAGGCCACGTGGTGACCTCGCCAATGGTCGGCACCTTCTACCGCGCGCCGTCCCCGGGCGCCGATCCGTTCGTCCAGGTGGGCGACACGGTCAAGGAAGGCCAGACCATCTGCATCATCGAAGCGATGAAGCTGCTCAACGAAATCGAGTCGGACAAGTCCGGCGTGGTCAAGGAAATCCTCGTCGAAAACGGCCAGGCGGTCGAGTACGGCCAACCGCTGTTCGTGGTCGGCTGACGCGGCACGCTTTGCGTTCGCCGCCCGCGCGCCTGCCCTCCCGAGGCGCGCGACCGATCCTCTGAGGCAGCCCGCGTCGTCATCGACCGGGCGCCCATCGATGAGTCGAAAACCCGCTATGTTTGAAAAAATCCTCATTGCCAATCGCGGCGAGATCGCGCTTCGTATCCAGCGCGCCTGCCGTGAACTCGGCGTCAAGACGGTCGTCGTCTATTCGGAAGCCGACAAGGAAGCCAAGTATGTGAAGCTCGCCGACGAGGCGGTCTGCATCGGCCCGGCGCCTTCGAATCTGAGCTATCTGAACATGCCGGCGCTGATCAGCGCGGCCGAAGTCACCGACGCCGAAGCGATTCACCCCGGCTATGGCTTCCTGTCGGAGAACGCCGACTTTGCCGAGCGCGTCGAGCAGTCCGGCTTCACCTTCATCGGCCCGCGCCCGGAAACCATCCGGATGATGGGCGACAAGGTCACGGCCAAGCAGACCATGATCAAGACCGGCGTGCCCTGCGTGCCGGGTTCTGAAGGCGCGTTGCCGGAAGATCCGAAAGAGATCGTGAAAATTGCCCGCGCAGTCGGCTATCCGGTGATTATCAAGGCCGCCGGCGGCGGCGGTGGCCGCGGCATGCGGGTGGTGCACACGGAAGCGGCGCTGGTCAACGCGGTCAACATGACGCGCGAAGAAGCCGGCCGAGCCTTCGGCAACCCGCAGGTCTACATGGAGAAATTCCTGGAGAACCCGCGGCACATTGAAATCCAGGTGCTGTCCGATTCGTTCAAGAACGCGGTCTGGCTGGGCGAGCGCGATTGCTCGATGCAGCGCCGCCACCAGAAAGTGATCGAAGAAGCGCCGGCGCCGGGTATCGCGCGCCGCCTGATCGACCGCATCGGCGATCGTTGCGCTGACGCTTGCAAGAAGATGGGCTATCTTGGCGCGGGTACGTTCGAGTTCCTGTACGAAAACGGCGAGTTCTATTTCATCGAAATGAACACGCGCGTGCAGGTCGAGCACCCGGTGACCGAACTGATCACCGGCATCGACATCGTGCAGGAGCAGATCCGCATCGCGGCCGGCGAGAAGCTCGCTTACCGTCAGCGCGACATCGTCTTCAAGGGTCACGCGATCGAATGCCGGATCAACGCGGAAGATCCGTTCAAGTTCATTCCGTCGCCGGGACGCCTGACGTCGTGGCACATGCCGGGCGGCCCCGGCATCCGCGTCGATTCGCACGCCTACAATGGCTATTTCGTACCGCCGAACTATGATTCGATGATCGGCAAGCTGATCGCTTACGGCGCCACGCGCGAACAGGCGATCAAGCGGATGCGCATTGCGTTGTCGGAGATGGTGGTCGAAGGCATCCACACCAACATTCCGCTGCACCGCGAATTGATGCTGGACGCGAAGTTCGTCGAGGGCGGCACCAGCATTCACTACCTCGAAAACCGGTTGGCCGCGAAGCAGCAGGCCGCGCCGGAAGAAGCGTAAGTCATGAGCTACCGGGAACTGATCGCCGAGCTGGCACGCGAGCACGCGGAGGAATTCTCCGACGCGCTGCTCGAGTTGGGTGCGCTGTCCGTATCGGTCGAAGATGCTGACGCCGACACGCCTGACGAGCAGCCGCTGTTCGGCGAGCCCGGTCTCACGCCGGATCGCAAGGCGTGGCAGCATTCGCGCGTGATCGCGCTGCTGGCTCCCGAACACGAGCCGGCGGTGCTGCTCACCGCAGCGGCCAATGAGGTGGGTCTGGAAACCGCGCCCTCTTTCACCGTACGTGAAGTCGAGGAACAGGATTGGGTGCGGCTCACGCAATCGCAATTCGATCCGATTCCGATCGGCGAGCGCATCTGGGTCGTGCCGTCGTGGCACGACGCACCGGACCCCGAAGCACTCGTGCTGGAACTCGATCCGGGCCTCGCATTCGGCACCGGCAGCCATCCGACTACCCGCCTGTGTATGGAATGGCTCGAGCAATCGGTCAAGCCGGAGCAATCGGTGCTCGACTATGGCTGCGGCTCCGGCATCCTCGCGATTCTCGCGAAGAAGTGCGGCGCCAACCCGGTGTACGGTATCGACATCGATCCGCAAGCGGTCGAATCGGCGCGCCACAACAGCGAGCGCAATCGTGCGGAGATCACGTACGGTTTGCCTGACGAATGCCCCACCGGCGAGTTCGACATCGTGGTCGCCAATATTCTGTCGAATCCGCTCAAGCTGATGGCCTCGATGCTATCGTCGAAGGTCAAGCCGGGCGGGCGGATCGCGCTGTCGGGCATTCTCGCGCGGCAAGCGGACGAAGTGGCGCAGGTCTATGCGCACTGGATCGACATCGGCGTATGGCGCGAACACGAAGGTTGGGTATGCCTGACGGGAACGCGCCGCGAAAGCCATTAGAATAAGGCGTATTGTCCAACCAACAGCCTTTCGGCTTACCGGCTCAATATGCTCCTGGCGACGCGTTGCCCTTTCTGCGAAACCGTCTTTCGCCTGCAGCCGGCGCAGCTCGCTCTGCGCCGCGGCCTCGTGCGCTGCGGGCATTGCAATGAAGTGTTCGACGCGTCGAGCAGCCTGTTCGAACTGACCGAAGGCGGTGATTTCTCCACCGCCAAGCCGGTCGCTGCGGCAGCGGCGATCGAGGCGCTGTCGGGCGTACGCTCCGGCGGTCCCGATTTCAGCGCCGAAGCATGGGACCCGTGGGCGCCGGCGCCCGATGCCGTCATCGACAACCGTCTGCGTCACAACGCGAGCAATGTGCCGCTCAATCCGGTGTCGACCGGCGCGGGCGTCGCGGTCACGCCGCGCCACGCTACGGAGCCAGAATTGCCTTCCAGCGCCTTCACGGCGCCGATCCCGCCCGACCATGAACCGGTGTTCGCCAGCCCACCGCCCGAACCCGCCGCTGACGAGATCGAGCCGCCGGCAGAGGATGCGCCGCGGGTCTGGCACAAGACCGAACGCTCTTCCGAACATCTCGTCGACGAACCGGTTCTCAACGAATCCGCGACGTTGCACGGCATCCCCGACAGCGAGCCGTATTTCGGCGCGGCCGGCTCAGGCGCGGCCGGCTCAGGTGCGGCCGGCTCCGGCGCGGCCGGCTTAGGCGCGGCCGGCTCAGGCGCGGCCGGCTCAGGTGCGGCCGGCTCCGGCGCGAGCGGATCGAACACGGCGGGCGGCGCCGCGGCTGCGTCCAGTGGCGAGCCCTTCACGGTCCACCCGGTGCATGACGGCATCGATCCGTTCCCCGTGGTACGCGAAACGCGCCCGGCCGAACCGCGCCGGCTCGGCTGGATCATTCTCGGATCCGTGGTGGCGGGGTTGCTGGCCGTCGCGCTGCTCGCGCAACTCGCCTGGTGGCAGCGCGAGACGGTGATGGTCAACTTCCCGCGCTCGCAAGCGCTCTATGTGAAGGCCTGTGCGCAGCTCGGCTGCCAGGTCGCGCCGCCGCACGACATCGACGGCTTGCAGGTCGAGCCGTCCGATCTGCGGCAGATCGACGGTCCGCACAAGCTCGAACTGAAGATGCCGCTGCGCAACCGCTTCAATATTGCGCTGGCCTACCCCGCCATCGAACTCACTTTGCTCGACGACCAGAACAATGTCGCCGTGCGCCGCATACTGTGGCCGCAAGACTACGTCGCACCCGGCACGCCGATCGCGGCCGGTCTGCCGCCGCACACGACTCAAACCATGATCGTGCACCTCGACACGGGCAATGCAGTCGCCTCCAATTTCCGCGTTCAGATTTTTTATCCGTAGCGCTTACTCGTGCGCCCGGCACTGGCCGGGCGCGTTCACCGTCATTTCTGACGAATTTTCGGAGCACAGCAACATGAGTCAAGTCACGCTGGGTGGTAACCCGATCGAAGTAGCCGGCACGTTCCCGTCGGCGGGCGACAAAGCGCCCGCCTTCTCGCTGGTCGGCAAGGATCTGAAGCCGGTCTCGCTCGCCGATTTCGCCGGCAAGCGCAAGGTGCTGAACATCGTCCCGAGCCTCGACACGCCGACCTGCGCGACGTCGACCCGCAAGTTCAACGAAGCCGCCGCCAAGCTGACCAACACGGCCGTGATCGTCGTGTCGGGCGACCTGCCGTTCGCCGCTTCGCGCTTCTGCACGACCGAAGGCATCGAGAACGTCGTGACGGCGTCCACGTTCCGCAGCCATGACTTCGCGCAAGCCTACGGCGTCGACGTGACGAGCGGCCCGCTGACGGGCCTGACGGCACGCGCCGTGGTGGTGCTCGACGAGAACGACAAGGTCGTGCACGCCGAGCTGGTCGGCGAAATCAAGAACGAGCCGAACTACGACGCAGCGCTCGCCGCGCTGAAGTAAAACCTTCGCGCACGAGCCCCCGGCGCCGCGCTTCATGCGCGGCGCTGTCACATCGTCGCGCCCTTTCTCTTTACCGATTTTTACAGGAACGCTCGCCTTGGCTACGCTGATTTGCGGCTCGCTCGCCTACGACAACATCATGACCTTCGAAGGCCGCTTCCGGGAGCACATCCTGCCGGAGCAGGTCCACATCCTGAACGTGAGCTTCCTCGTGCCGACGATGCGCCGCGAGTTCGGCGGCTGCGCGGGCAACATCGCCTACTCGCTGCATCTGCTGGGCGGCGACGCGCGCATCATGGGCACGCTCGGCGCGACCGATTCGCAGCTGTATATGGACCGCTTCGAGCAACTCGGCCTGTCGACGGAAAACGTGCTCGTGGTGCCGGACACCTACTCGGCCCAGGCGATGATCACCACCGATCTGGAAAACAATCAGATCACGGCGTTCCACCCCGGCGCGATGCTGCAATCGCATCTGAACCGCGCCGATGAGGCCCGGGACATTACGCTCGGCATTGTCGCGCCGGATGGCTACGACGGCATGGTCCAGCATTCGGAACATCTGGCAGCGGCGGGCGTGCCGTTCATCTTCGATCCGGGCCAAGGTTTGCCGCTCTTCGACGGCGCGTCGCTGCGGCGCATGATTGAACTTGCTACTTATGTAGCTGTCAACGATTACGAAGCTAAACTGGTGAGCAATAAAACGGGTTGGTCGATCGAAGAAATCGCCAGCAAGGTCGATGCGCTAATCGTCACGCTAGGCGAACACGGTGCACAGATCCATCACACCGGCGGCGTCGAAGAGATTCCAGCGGTCAAGGCACAGCAAGTGCTCGACCCAACAGGCTGCGGCGACGCGTTTCGCGGCGGTTTGCTGTACGGCATCGAAAACAAGCTCGGCTGGGCCACCACCGGCCGTCTCGCGAGCCTGATGGGCGCACTGAAGATCGAACACCAGGGCCCGCAAAACTACGCGCCCACCCGGGCGGAGATCAACGAACGGTTCAAGCAGGCGTTTGGTTATGACCTGCCGTAATACCGAGAGCTATTGGAGTTAGGGAATGAAAGCAATGAGTCGCCTGGTAGTGGCCGCCTTGATCGCCGGTTCGCTGGCTATGTCGGGGTGTGCATACAACAGTAGTTCTGCTGACGTCTATACGGCGTCGCAGGCACAGCGCGAAGAAACGGTCCGCATGGGCACGGTCGACAGCGTTCGCGCAGTGAAGATCAGCTCGAACAACGGCCAGCCGAGCGGCCTGGGCGCCATCGGCGGCGGCGCGCTGGGCGCGGTGGCCGGCAGCTCGATCGGCGGCGGCCGCGGCTCGATCGTGACGGGCATCATCGGCGGTCTGGCCGGCGCAGTGGCTGGTAATTCGATCGAGAACGGCGTCGCGGTGCGCGACGGTCTCGAGGTCACGGTGCGACTCGACGACGGCGATATGCGTGCGATCACGCAAAGCGCCACCGGTGAAATCTTCCGCGCCGGCGACCGCGTGCGGCTGCTGTCCAGCGGCGGCGTGACGCGCGTCACCCACTAAGTTTTCCCCTCTCGCGCGGCAACGCTTCACGCGCCGCCGCGGCGACCTCACACGCATGCGCTCCCCTGTGCATGCGTTTTTTTCGTCCAAACGTTTTGAAGCCGTGAAGCACACGCTTCTACGAGACGAAAAAAATCCCGCCGCCGGAAACCCGGCGACGGGACGCTGACCGAGTAGCGCTCGTCACACTGCTACTTAAGCGCTACTCGATCATCGGACACATCGTGCGACGTGTCGAAGTACTTCCACCGCTTACGGACGGCTGCCCGTCGGGAACGGCCATGCCGCTGCCGGGTTCAGCGCGGTCTTCACCGTCGCCGCCGGTGCGCTCGAGACAGAAGTCGCAGCGGGTGCAGGGGCAGCCTTCTTGGCGACGGCCTTCTTCGCAGGGGCAGCCTTCTTCGCAGGCGCAGCGGCCTTCTTCGCGGCAGCCTTCTTGGCAGGCGCAGCCTTTTTAGCAGCAGCCTTTTTCGCAGGTGCAGCTTTCTTGGCAGCAGCCTTCTTGGCAGGCGCAGCCTTCTTAGCCGGTGCTGCCTTCTTTGCTGCGACCTTCTTGGCCGGCGCTGCCTTCTTTGCTGCAACCTTCTTCACAGCGGCTTTCTTAGCCGGTGCTGCCTTCTTCGCTGCAACCTTCTTCACAGCGACTTTCTTGGCTGCAACCTTCTTGGCCGGTGCAGCTTTCTTCGCTGCAACCTTCTTTGCCGGTGCTGCCTTCTTCGCTGCAACCTTCTTGGCCGGTGCTGCCTTCTTCGCTGCAACCTTCTTCACTGCCACTTTCTTTGCAGCGACTTTCTTTGCCGGAGCGGCCTTCTTAGCCGGCGCAGCCTTCTTTGCTGCAACCTTCTTGGCTGCGGGTTTCTTCGCGGCGGCTTTCTTTGCAGTTGCCATCATTTTCTCCTTCAGGTTTTCAGATGAGAGTCAGTTCAAACTACACCCTTCGTCAAAACCCGCTTCCCGCGGACGCTTCTCAGGGCGCGCGCTACGAAGCGGGCTATTCATCGGCGTACGCAGGTGCTGCGCGCTTACGCTAATGAATGCGGTAAGGCGCGCCGTGCCCTTGGGCACCGCGCGCCAGATCTGGTCAGCGCTGAAACTCAGCGCCGGCAATTGCTTGATCGAGCCGCCGGCGGTCGCGCCAGCGGCTTTTTCCGGGGGGAAGTTTGCCCATCCCACTGAAGGGTTCGCAAAGTGCCTGTCATGTTTGTGGGCCACGAAGGCACGCGGCGCACCGGGCAAGCTTTGCATCAGGCGGTTCTGCTCCTAGCCAAAATTGCCGCGGCCACGGCCGACGGCATCCCCATCGATGAATGCATCTGCGACACGAACCCGGATCACTCCCAGGTCAGCGCGCCGCCAGTTTGATATTCGATCACTCGCGTCTCGAAGAAGTTGCGTTCCTTCTTCAGGTCGATCATCTCGCTCATCCACGGGAACGGGTTTTCCTCGTTCGGGTACAGCGGATCGAGACCGATCTGCTGGCAACGGCGGTTGCAGATGAAGCGCAGATAGCTCTTGAACATCGACGCGTTGAGGCCGAGCACCCCGCGCGGCATCGTATCTTCTGCGTAACGATATTCAAGCTCGACCGCTTGCTGGAAGATCTCGCGGATTTCCGCGCGGAACTCAGCCGTCCAGAGTTGCGGGTTTTCGAGTTTGATCTGGTTGATCAGGTCGATGCCGAAGTTGCAGTGCATCGACTCGTCGCGCAGGATGTATTGGTACTGTTCCGCCGCGCCGGTCATCTTGTTCTGACGGCCGAGCGCCAGGATTTGTGTAAAGCCGACGTAGAAGAACAGCCCTTCCATCACACAGGCGAACACGATCAGCGAGCGCAGCAGGGTCTGGTCTGCCTCGAGCGTGCCGGTCTTGAAGGCCGGGTCGGTCAGCGTGTGGATGAACGGAATCAGGAATTCGTCTTTCGCGCGGATCGAGGAGACCTCGTGATACGCGTTGAAGATTTCGCCTTCGTCGAGGCCCAGCGATTCGACGATGTACTGGTAAGCGTGCGTGTGGATCGCCTCTTCGAACGCCTGGCGCAGCAGGAACTGGCGGCATTCGGGCGCCGTGATGTGGCGGTAGGTGCCCAGCACGATGTTGTTGGCGGCCAGCGAGTCAGCCGTCACGAAGAAGCCCAGGTTGCGCTTGACGATGCGTCGCTCGTCTTCGGTCAGACCGTTCGGGTCTTTCCAGAGGGCGATGTCGCGCGACATGTTCACTTCCTGCGGCATCCAGTGGTTGGCGCAACCAGCCAGATACTTTTCCCAGGCCCACTTGTACTTGAACGGCACCAACTGATTGACGTCGGTCTGGCCGTTGATGATGCGCTTGTCGGCGACATTGACCCGAGCTTCCGAAACGGCAGCCGTTCCTGCAGCGTGAGCGACGGGAGCGACAGCGATGTCGTTCGCGAAGATGTCTTGAGCCGAGGGAGCATGAGGAGCGGAACGCGTTCCGACTTGCGAACCAACAGCCGATCCCGCAGCGTTGCGCAACACATTCTGTTGCGTAGCGCTCGACGGAGTTACGGCAGTGATCTCGTCATCCCAGTTGAGCATAAATGTCACCATCAATTTAGAACGGTTTGTACCATCTTTTCACGAGCGATAAAAGAGTTCGCTGATGAAAAATCCTGTTTTCGATTCGCGTTGCTACGTTCATACAACACTTTGTTCAACAGACTGTGGGTGTCGCCTCATGTGAGGTGTGTTGAACGCGTGTCGTCGAGGTGCTTCGCGAGCTCGAAGAGCAACGTGTCGAAGCGACGTTTCGCTGCTCTATCTATCTGTATTGCGGAGCGTGCTTGCAGCGTCTTGTGGTTGCTTCCTGCTGCCTCGCGCTTGCGTCGCCATTGCCTGGCGTTGGCCGCTTCGTCAGCGCTAGCGAGGTGAAGTTCAACGCAATGTCGAGCGATGCATATGGCCGGCTGTGTCGCGATCGATCCGTCGATCGAGCCGTTTGCTGAGCGCCCGGCGTCGAGCGCTTCGTCTGTGCTGCCGACTGCTGACTGCTGATCTACCGCTTTGCTACTTCCTTCTGCTTCCTTCAGCTACTTCAATCTGCTGCCGCGGTTTCGATGAACAGCGCGGCTCCCATCTTCATCGCCGCGCCGCTCATCCGCTTCGCTACTGCTTCACTCACGCGAAGCTCGCTGCTCGCCGCATGCGGGTCATTACCTACGACCCGTCAGCAAGCAGCGATTCTGCTGCTTGCTTCCTGCTTACTGGCAAGCCTCGCACTCTTCAAAGCCAGGGTCGCCCGGACGCATCATGCACACCGGACCATCCGCTTCCGGCGCTGCTTCAACCGCGACTGCCGCCGCTGCCTGGACGCCGCCTGCTGCGCCACCCGCAGCACCGCCGCTCACGCCGAAACCACCAGCCGCGCCACCGCCGACATCACCCGCACCGCCCGAGCCTTCGCCGCCACCCGACGACACCGCGTTCAGCGCGCCGTGCGCCACCGTCGACTTCTCGACGTGGGTCGCCGCCATCGTGCGGAGGTAGTAAGTCGTCTTCAGGCCGCGCACCCATGCGAGCTTGTAGATCTCGTCGAGCTTCTTACCCGACGCGCCGCCCATGTAGATGTTCAGCGACTGCGCCTGGTCGATCCACTTCTGACGGCGCGATGCCGCTTCGACCAGCCACTTCGGGTCGACTTCGAACGCCGTAGCGTAGATCGCGCGCAGGTCGGCCGGGATGCGGTCGATGCGCGAGAGCGTGCCGTCGAAGTACTTCAGGTCGGCGACCATCACTTCGTCCCACAGGCCGCGCGCCTTCAGGTCGCGCACCAGGTAGTCGTTGACCACCGTGAATTCGCCTGACAGATTCGACTTCACGTACAGGTTCTGGAAAGTCGGTTCGATGCAAGCCGACACGCCGATGATGTTCGAGATCGTCGCCGTCGGCGCGATCGCGACGCAGTTCGAGTTGCGCATGCCGTAGGTGGCGATGCGCGAACGCAGTTCGGTCCAGTCCATCGACTCGCTCGAGTCGACTTCCACATAGCCGCCGCGCGCTTCGGCCAGCAGCTTCACCGAGTCTTGCGGGAGGATGCCGCGATCCCACAGCGAGCCGCGGTAGCTGGAGTAGCGACCGCGCTCCTGCGCCAGTTCGGTCGACGCGTAGTACGCGTAGTAGCAGACCGCTTCCATCGACGTGTCGGCGAACTTGACCGCCTCTTCCGACGCGTACGGCGTGCGCAGCAGGTGCAGGCAGTCCTGGAAGCCCATGATGCCCATGCCGACCGGACGATGCTTCAGGTTCGAGTTACGTGCCTTGGCGACCGCGTAGTAGTTGATGTCGATGACGTTGTCGAGCATGCGCATCGCCACGCTGACAGTGCGCTTCAGCTTGTCGTGGTCGAGCACCAGGGTGCCGTCGGCCTGTTCTTTCAAATGTGCAACAAGATTCACCGAGCCCAGGTTGCAGACGGCGATTTCGGCGTCGCTGGTGTTCAGCGTGATTTCCGTGCACAGGTTCGACGAGTGGACGACGCCGACGTGCTGTTGCGGCGAGCGCACATTGCACGGATCCTTGAACGTGATCCACGGGTGGCCGGTTTCGAAGAGCATGCCCAGCATCTTGCGCCACAGCTGCGCCGCCGGAATCTTCTTGAACAGCTTGATCTCGCCGCGCGCGACCTTGTCTTCGTAAGCCGTGTAAGCCGCTTCGAACTCGGCGCCGAACTTGTCGTGCAGGTCCGGGCAGGTGGACGGCGAGAACAGCGTCCAGTCGCCGCCTTCGTGCACGCGCTTCATGAACAGGTCGGGAATCCAGTTCGCCGTGTTCATGTCGTGGGTGCGGCGACGGTCGTCGCCGGTGTTCTTACGCAGCTCGAGGAATTCCTCGATGTCCAGGTGCCACGTTTCCAGGTATGCGCACACCGCGCCTTTGCGCTTGCCGCCCTGGTTCACGGCCACCGCCGTGTCGTTGACGACCTTCAGGAACGGCACCACGCCTTGCGACTTGCCGTTGGTGCCCTTGATGTGCGAGCCGAGAGCACGCACGCGCGTCCAGTCGTTGCCCAGACCGCCGGCGAACTTCGACAGCAGCGCGTTTTCCTTCAGCGCTTCGTAGATGCCGTCGAGGTCGTCGTCGACCGTCGTCAGGTAGCACGACGACAGTTGCGAGCGGCGGGTGCCCGAGTTGAACAAAGTGGGCGTGGACGACATGAAGTCGAAGCTCGACAGCACGTTGTAAAACTCGATCGCGCGCGCTTCGCGGTCGATCTCGTTCAGCGACAGACCCATCGCAACACGCATAAAGAATGCCTGGGGCATTTCGATACGCACGCCGTCGTGATGCAGGAAGTAACGGTCATACAGCGTTTGCAGGCCAAGGTAGCCGAATTGCAGATCGCGGTTGTTGTCGAGCGCGGCGCTGAGGCGCTTCAGGTCGAACTGCAGCAGCTTGTCGTCGAGCAGTTCGGCTTGCACGCCGCGCTTGATGAACTGCGGGAAGTACTCGGCATAGCGCTCGCCCATTTCCGCTTGCGTGACTTCCTCTTCGAGGATCTCGCGGCGGATCGTGTGCAGCAGGATGCGTGCGGTGACCTGGCTGTAGGCCGGGTCTTTTTCGATCATCGTGCGGGCGGCCAGGATCGCCGAGTCGTAGACCTGGGTCATCGGCACGCCGTCGTACAGGTTCTTCACCGTTTCCGCGACGATCGGCTCGGCGCTCACGGCGTCGCCCAGGTTCGCGCAAGCGGATTCGATGATGCCGCGCAGCGCTGCCATATCCAGCGGACGGGTGACGCCGTTATCCGTCACGTTCAGGCCCGGCGCGCCGCTGGCTGCCTGCTCGTCATGACCGCGCGCCTGACTGCGCTTCTCGCGGTACAGCACGTACGCACGCGCGACGTTGTGCTCGCCGCCGCGCATCAGCGCGAGTTCGACCTGATCCTGGATGTCTTCGATATGGAACGTGCCGCCGTTCGGGCGGCTGCGCAGCAATGCGCGCACCACGTTCAGCGTGAGTTGCTCGACCAGCTCACGCACCCGTGCCGACGCCGCGCCTTGACCACCGTTGACGGCCAGAAATGCCTTCGTCACGGCGATGGCGATTTTCGACGGTTCGAACGACACCACGCTGCCGTTGCGGCGGATCACCTTGTAGTCGGCATACGTCGCTTGCGGCGCGAGCGCTTGTGCGCCTTGTGCCTGGCCGAAGGCCTGGCCAGTCGGTGAGCCCTCGTACCGGGTCGTCACGTTGTCGGTGGTTTGCATGTGCAAGCTCCTGGTCCTGGAAATGTTGCGGTGAAAGCCGCGGATTAAAACGAACGCTGCGCCGCCGCGTGCGCAAGCGATGGGGTGCAGGAAAAAGGCCGGCTGAGCCAGGTGGCGGGATGCGACGGCGATGAAGCTGAATTTGATTTGAAAACGGTCTTCATCGTGTGTGTCGCGATCACTTGCTGTGCCCTTTTCCTGAATGCTTCTGGACGCTGCCGGTTCCCGCTACCGGCCGTGCCGCAGGAATTGTTTTTCGCTGCCTGGAATGCTTGCGGCGCCATGCTCTGGGAGCGGGGCGCCGCACGGCAACACAAGATATAGTGCAAAACTGGATTTCTGGCACCAAGTATAGTGGAGTTTCAAGACAGATCAAATCGATTTATTTGCGCCTTCGGGGTTGACTTTTGGATCGCACGACGCGAAGCCGACTCTCCTGAGAGCAAGGCTGCGCCTCGCTCTCCTCGCATCACGCGAACTCACGCGAAGGGTCGTTACCGCGTTTTGGAAAACTTGAGATAGGGGAAATACCGATCCGCGAGCGCGGTGTCGCGCTGCAGACGCTGCCACTCGAAATGCGGCCCTGGATCGGTCTTGCGACCGGGGGCGATGTCCGAGTGACCGACGAGCGCTTCGACCGGATAGCGGGCCTTGAGCGCCCTCACGAGCGCGCCGAGCGTGTGGTATTGCGCTGCTTCGAAGGCCGTCGTGTCGCTGCCTTCCAGCTCGATGCCGATGGAGAAATCATTGCAGCGCTCGCGGCCGAAAAAATTCGACGGCCCGGCGTGCCAGGCGCGCTCGTCGCACGACACATATTGTTCGAGCACGCCGTCGCGGTGAATCACGAAATGCGCCGACACCCGCACGCCTCGCAGGTGCGTGTCGTAGTACGGGTGGGCATCGCAGTCGAGACGATTCTGGAACAGTTCGGCGATCGCCGTGCCGCCGAACTCGTTGGGCGGCAGGCTGATGTTGTGGACGACGATTAGCGTCGGCACGGCGCCGGCGGGCCGCGCCTCGAAATTCGGCGATGGCAATTTGCGTGCGGCGGCGACCCAACCGTCGGCATCGACGGTGAACTCGACGCTCATCGAGCGTCGCGGCCCGTCGGCCGCGCGCTGTGACGCTGCGCGTGCGCGGCGCTGCAGAACGGCTGCCCGTCCACCACTACCGAATCGCTCTTCGGCGCATGCACGCCGCACTCGACGCAACGGATCATCGGCTCGGCGAGCTGCGGCTGCGCTCCAGCGGACGCAGGCGCGCCACCATTCGGGCCTTTTGCACCCGCGGCGCCATTCGCGCCAGCGCCGGTGCGCTGCGCCGATTGCGCTTCATGACGACGCAGCGCCTTCACCAGCCACTGGCCGACGATGAACAACAGGATCAGCAAAAAAATTTGTCGCATAGGACGCTCACACTACGGCACGGTGCAACAGCACCTCGAAAACGAAACGGCTGCCGACATACGCCAGCAACAGTGCGACGAACGACGCCAGCACCCAGCGCAACGCTGCACGGCCGCGCCAGCCGGACACCTTGCGCGCGGTCAGCAGCGCGCCGAACATCACCCAGGAAAGAATCGCGAAGACGGTCTTGTGATCGAGCCGCAATGCACGGTCGACCAGTTGCTCGCTGAACAGGATGCCCGAGACCAAGGTGAGCGTAAGCAGCACGAAGCCCGCGCCGATCAGACGGAACAGCAGCTTCTCCAGCGTCAGCAGCGGCGGCAAGGTATCGAGCCAACTGGACAGCCAGCCGTTCCCCGCTGCGGCCGCATGCCGCTGCGCAAGGCCGCCGCGCATTGCGTGCAGCCGGCGCTCGACCATCAGCATCAGAATCGCGTGCAGCGCCGCGATCGCGAACAAACCGTACGCGATGTTGGCGATCAGGAAGTGCAGCTTGAACATCGGCGCGGCCGAGTACGGCAGCACGCGCACGCCGTTGAACGCGAGCGGCAATAAAGACGCCACGCAGGCGAGCGGCAGCACCAGCAGGCGCAGCCCGTCGAGCGGAAAGAAAAAGCTCTCGATCCAGTAGATGCCGGCGCCGAGCCAGAACATCGCCGACAGCGCGAACGCGAAGCCGAACACCATCGCGTTCTGGGGAAAGATGGTGGTATGCAGCAGCACGCCGTGCGCGAGCAGCGCGACGAACAGCAGCGCGCGGCCCGACGTGCTCATGCCTGAGGCGGCCGATGAGGCCGCCGTAGCCGGCATGCCCGCGCCGGCCGGCACCGGCGGCACGCTCCCGAGCATGGGGCGCACGGTGGCGTGCCGGTGCGAGCGCCAGCCGGCGACGGCGAGACCGCCGTACAGGAGTGCGGTGAGGGCATACAGTACAATATCCATATTCGAAGTTTACACTAGGCCCCTACTCCGCGACGTCTTCCACTTCGCGCGCTGCCCGGGCCGCACTGTTCATCGCTCCCCATGCTCGACAATCTGACTCAACGGATGGCGCGCGTCGTCAAGACGCTGCGCGGCGAAGCCCGGCTCACCGAGGCGAACACCCAGGAAATGCTGCGCGAAGTGCGCTTGGCGCTGCTCGAGGCGGACGTGGCGCTGCCCGTCGTGCGCGAGTTCATCGCCAAGGTGAAGGAAAAGGCGCTCGGCGAGGAAGTCATCAGCAGTCTGTCGCCGGGTCAGGCGCTGGTCGGCGTGGTGCAGCGCGAGCTGACCGCGGTGATCGGCGGCGACTACGAAGGCAAGGCCGCCGAACTCAATCTCGCCGTCACGCCGCCGGCCGTCATCCTGATGGCGGGTCTGCAAGGGGCCGGCAAAACCACCACGGTCGGCAAACTCGCCAAGTTGCTGCGCGAGAAGTACAAGAAGAAAGTGCTGACCGTTTCGTGCGACGTCTACCGCCCTGCCGCTATCGCGCAGTTGAAGACGGTGACCGAGCAGGTCGGCGCGGACTTCTTCCCGTCGGAACCGGATCAGAAGCCGGTCGATATCGCGCGCGCCGCGGTCGACTGGGCCAAGCGCCACTACCATGACGTGCTGCTGGTCGACACGGCCGGCCGTCTCGGTATCGACGAAGCGATGATGCAGGAGATCGCGGCGCTGCACAGCACGCTGAAACCGGCGGAAACGCTGTTCGTGGTCGACGCGATGCTGGGTCAGGATGCGGTGAACACCGCCAAGGCCTTCAGCGACGCGCTGCCGCTCACCGGCGTTGTGCTCACCAAGCTCGACGGCGATTCGCGCGGCGGCGCAGCGCTCTCCGTGCGTCATGTGACAGGCAAGCCGATCAAGTTCGTCGGCGTCGCCGAAAAGCTCGACGGCCTCGAAGTCTTCTATCCGGACCGTATGGCGAACCGGATTCTCGGCATGGGCGACATTCTCGCCCTTGTCGAAGAAGCGCAGCGCGGTGTGGACGTGCAAGCCGCGCAGAAGCTCGCGGATAAGGTCAAGAAAGGCGGCGACTTCGACCTCAACGACTTCCGCGCGCAACTCTCGCAGATGAAAAACATGGGCGGCCTGTCCACGCTGATGGACAAGCTGCCCGCGCAGTTCCAGCAGGCCGCCGCGGGCGCCGACATGGGCCAGGCCGAGAAACAGATGCGCCGCATGGAAGGCATCATCAATTCGATGACGCCGCAGGAGCGCGCCAAACCCGAACTCATCAAGGCCACCCGCAAGCGCCGTATCGCCGCGGGTGCGGGCGTGCAGGTGCAGGAAGTCAACCGCATGCTGAATCAATACGACCAGATGCGCACGATGATGAAGAAGCTCAAGGGCGGCAATCTGCAGAAGATGATGCGCGGCATGAAGGGCATGTTGCCCGGCATGCGCTAAGCTTTACCAAGACGGCGGCGCCCGCGATGCCGTGCATGAACGGCTCGCGCGGCTGACTCCGAGTTTGTGCGGGTTTATTCTGTACCGCACACCGCCGTTCTCACCCACACTATGTATACAGTTACCGCCCGTCAGACGTCATGAACCGCGAAGAAGCTCTCCACATTTTTAGCCACTCCGAAGAAATCGTTTCGGCCGACGACGTCAACGCGTCGATCCGCGGCATGGCGGCCGCCATCCGCGACGAAATGAGCGAGGACTTCCCGCTCGTGCTGTCGGTAATGGGCGGCGCGGCGGTGTTCACCGGCATGCTGCTGCCGCACCTCGATTTCCCGCTCGAGTTCGACTACATCCACCTGACCCGCTACCGCAACACCACCAAGGGCGGCAACGAGATGCAGTGGCGCGTGGCGCCGGCCGAGTCGGTGAAGGATCGCGTGGTGCTGGTGCTGGACGACATTCTCGACGAAGGCGAGACGATGGCCGCGATTCGCGACCGCATCCTCGCTATGGGCGCGAAGCGCTTCCTGAGCGCGGTGCTGTGCGAGAAGATCATTCCGAAGGCCAAGCCGCTGCGCCCGGATTACTGCGGCTTCGAAGTGCCGGACCGCTATGTGTTCGGCTGCGGAATGGATGCCAAGGGCTATTGGCGCAACCTGCCGACCATCCGCGCGTTGGCCGAAGGGGCGTGAGTTTCCAGTTTGTACATGCCTGCGGCTGAAGTCGCGGCAAACGAAAAAGCGGCCTTTGCAGGCCGCTTTTTTTTCGTTTGCCGTGTGACACCCGCTTCATAGTTGATGCACGAAGGTTCGAATCCCGCCCAGCATCATCTCGACTGAGATGGCCACCAGCACGAGCCCCATCAGCCGCTCGAACGCCATCATCGCGCGCTCGCCCAGCCAGCTCTGAATCCGCTCGGCCAGCATCAGCACGATCGCGCAGACAATCATCGTGACGGTCAATGCACCGATCCACTCGAACATCTTGCCAGGCGCCTGCGACGTCAGCAGCATCACCGTCGCCAGCGCCGACGGACCCGCCAGAGCCGGAATGGCGAGCGGGACGATCAGCGGCTCGCCGCCGCGCGCGTCGCCACCGAACGGACCGTCCGGATGCGGAAACACCATCCGGAGCGCGATCAGAAACAGCACGATCCCGCCGCCGATGCGCAACGACTGATCCGTCAGGCTCATCATGCGCAGGAACCGGTCGCCGACCACCATGAAGACCAGCAGGATCGCGAAGGCGATCGCCACCTCACGGAGAATGACGGCCGTGCGCCGCTTGGGCACCACGCCGCGCAGACAACTGATGAAGAGCGGAATATTGCCGAGCGGGTCGGTGATCAGTAGCAGCAGGACGGTGGCGGACAGGAAGGTGTACTCCACCGTCCGCTCCGCTTAGTGCGCCAACGCAGCGCGGATCTTCCCGATCACCGTTTGGGCGGCGTCTTCGACCGGCAGCAGCGTCGCTTCAGCGTCGCGGCGCCCCTGGTATTCGAGCTTGCCTTCCTTCAGGCCACGATCGCCGATCACCAGACGATGCGGCACGCCAATCAGCTCCCAGTCGGCGAACATCACGCCCGGGCGCTCGCCGCGATCATCGAGGATCACGTCGACGCCCGCTTCGACCAAGGCCGCGTATAGCTTGTCGGCCTGCTCGCGCACGGCTTCGCTGCGGTCATATCCCATCGGGCACAACACGACTTCGAACGGGGCGATCGATTCCGGCCAGATGATGCCCTTGTCGTCGAAATTCTGTTCGATCGCCGCGCCGAGAATACGCGTGACGCCGACGCCGTAGCAGCCCATTTCCATCGGCTGCGGCTTGCCGGTTTCGTCGAGGCACGTGGCGTTCAATGCTTCCGAATACTTCGTGCCGAGCTGGAACACGTGGCCGACTTCGATGCCACGGCAGATGTCGATTACGCCCTTGCCGTCCGGCGACGGATCGCCTTTCTGCACGTTGCGGATATCGGCGACGAGCGGTTCCGGCAGATCGCGGCCCCAGTTCACGCCGGTTGTGTGGTAATCGACCTCGTTCGCGCCGACCACGAAGTCGCTCATGTTCGCGACCGTGCGATCCGCGACCACCTTGACCGGCTTCTTCGTGTTGATCGGGCCGAGGTAACCCGGCGGCGTGCCGAAGGTCTCGACGATCTCGGCTTCAGTGGCCATGCGGAATTCGGCCAGACCCGGCAGCTTGCTCGCCTTGATCTCGTTCAGATCGTGATCGCCGCGCAGCATCAGCAGCCAGATAGTCGGCTCGGCGCCTTCGTTTTCCGTGGCGAGAACGATCGACTTGATGGTGCGCTCGAGCGGAATGTTCAGCAGTTCAGCCACGGCTTCGCACTTGGCCTTGCCGGGCGTTGCGGTCTTCTTCATTTCCTCGGCGGGCGCTGCGCGCTCCTTGTAGAGCGGCAGCGCTTCAGCGGCTTCGACGTTCGCCGCGAAGTCGGATGTCGGGCAGTAGGCGATCGCGTCTTCGCCGGTCTCGGCGATCACGTGGAATTCATGCGAACCGCTGCCGCCGATCGAACCGTTGTCCGCCGCCACCGCGCGAAAGTCCAGGCCGAGGCGCGTGAAGATGCGCACGTAGGCGTTGTACATCTTGCGATAGGACTCGCGCAGACCTTCTGCGTCCTTGTCGAACGAATACGCGTCTTTCATGATGAACTCGCGGCCGCGCATCACGCCGAAACGCGGACGGATTTCGTCGCGGAACTTCGTCTGGATCTGATAGAAGTTCACCGGCAACTGGCGGTAGCTCTTGATCTGGTTGCGCGCAATGTCCGTCACCACTTCTTCGTGGGTCGGTCCGATCACGAAATCGGATTGCTTGCGGTCCTTGAAGCGCAGCAGCTCGGGGCCGTACTTTTCCCAGCGGCCCGACTCCTGCCACAGCTCGGCCGGCTGCACCGCCGGCATCAACAACTCGATCGCGCCTGCCCGGTTCATTTCTTCGCGCACGATGGCTTCCACCTTGCGGATCGAGCGCAGGCCGATCGGCAGGTAGTTATAGATGCCGCCGGCGACGCGGCGGATCATGCCGGCACGCACCATGAGCTTGTGACTGACGATCTCGGCGTCGGCGGGAGCTTCTTTCAGGGTGCCGATAAAGAAACGGGAAGCTTTCATTCAGATTTTCCAAAAGCGGCGGCTCCGGAGGGACCGCCCGAAAGGTGAAAACGGTGGGGAATCAACGCAGACCCGGCGCAGGCCCGCCAGACCACGGCGCCGACGCTGCCGCGCAAAGCCTTTGCAGCAAAGGGTAAGGCGCGGGAAGACTGACAGGCTACCGCAAACGCGGTCCTTTTGCGGCGAATCGTTCCATTCTGGTGCGAATCGGTGCGTCGGGACCGTTATCTGTTTATAATCAAAGCAATTTTAAAGGATTCGAAGGTGGTTGTATGCTGGATCGTGAAGGCTTTCGCCCGAACGTCGGCATCATCCTCTTGAACGCGCACAACGAGGTGTTTTGGGGCAAACGGCTCCGTGAACATTCCTGGCAGTTTCCGCAAGGGGGCATCAAGTACGGTGAGACCCCCGTGCAAGCGATGTATCGGGAGTTACACGAAGAAACCGGCCTGCTTCCTGAGCACGTCAAGGTGATTGGTCGCACGCGCGACTGGTTGCGTTATGAGGTGCCTGACAAGTTCATCAAGCGCGAAGTACGCGGTCATTACCGCGGCCAGAAACAAATCTGGTTTTTGCTCCGGATGGTTGGACGCGATTGCGACATCTGCTTGCGCGCCACCGACCACCCTGAGTTCGATGCGTGGCGCTGGAACGAGTACTGGGTGCCGCTCGACTGTGTGATCGAGTTCAAGCGGGATGTGTATCAGTTGGCGCTGACGGAGCTATCCCGTTTCATGCGCCGGGCTGCGCCGCGTGCGGAAAAACCTGGCGGGCACCATGGGCCGCGTTATCCCCGGATAGCGTCGTCGATGGAAGGTCCGCCAGATTCGACGATGATGACGGTGACCTCCGTTAGCATCGAAACATCGATTCACACGACGTCGATTGTGTCCGATTGCGGGCCGGGTTCCGGGTCGGAAACCGAAGTGGGCGCCGCGTCGGGACAAGAAGACGAACCAGAGCGCGAAACCGCCGGCTCGCTCTTTCGAAGAGGCGTGCGCAGTTGATAATCTGTGCGGCTGTCCATGCCGCCTCTGCTGGCGCGGCTCGATAGCCGCGCCAGTGTTTCGAGGAAATCATATTGAAAGCACTTGCTCTCGTCGTGGCGTGCGTCGCCACCGGCGCCCTGCTGGCTGGCTGTTCGAGCGCCGGCAAACCAACCAATAAAGACGACAGCGCGTTCACCTATCTGCTGGACCGGAAGGGTACCTGGGTTGAAAACAAGGTGGACACCTTGCCGCCGCTGCCGCAAGACTCGAATCTGCTGCCCTTCGAGGTTTCCGGCAACACGCCGCTGCAGTTCTCGATCGACAAAAACTCGCTTAGCGTCGGCACCGACGGCGTGGTGCGCTATACCGTGGTCGTGACGAGCCCCAGCGGCGCGCGCAATGTGAATTACGAGGGGATTCGCTGCGACACCTACGAATGGCGTCTATATGCGGGCCTGAACGCGGATCACGACGGCTGGGACAGAACGGTCGCGAACGACTTCACCCGCATCGAGAACGGCGCACTGAACGCCTATCAGGCGGCGCTATACCAAGATTATATGTGCGCGAACAAGATACCCACGGGCAGCGCGAAGCAGATTGTCGAGAATATCCGCTACAAGCGCACGGCGACCTCAATGATCCGCTGAGGCGTTTTATTGGGCGTTCTTCACATCTGAGCGACGCATCGCGGAAGTAAAAAAGCCGTTCCAGCTCACGCTGGAACGGCTTTTTTGTATGCCGCGCAGGCCCTGCTGTGGCGGCGGATCAGACCAGCACGAGGTTGTCGCGGTGAATCAACTCCGGTTCCAGCATGTAGCCGAGTACCGATTCGATATCGCCGCTCGGACGCCGCTGGATCAGCTTGGTTTCCGCGCTGCTGTAGTTCGTCAGACCACGCGCGACTTCCCGCCCGGCGACGCTCAGACACGCAATTACTTCGCCGCGCGCAAACGCGCCCTGCACGCCGACGATGCCGATCGGCAGCAAGCTCTTGCCGCCCTCTGTCAGCTTCTCGACCGCGCCGTCGTCGATCACGACGTGGCCGCGCACCTGCAGGTGATCCGCCATCCATTGCTTGCGCGCCGCCATCCGCGCGGTGCGCGCAATCAGCTGCGTGCCGATCGCTTCGCCCGAGGCGAGTCGCGACAACACATCCGCTTCGCGACCGCTCGCGATCACCGTGTCGGCGCCGCTGTGCGCCGCGCGCTTGGCCGCAAGAATCTTGGTCAACATGCCGCCGCGGCCGAGGCTCGAGCCCGCGCCGCCCGCCATCGCTTCGAGTTCCGGCGCGCCGGCATCGGCTTGCTGGACAAGCGTTGCGCTCGGATCCTTGCGCGGGTCGGCGGTAAAAAGACCTTGCTGATCGGTGAGGATGACGAGCGCATCCCCTTCGATCAGGTTCGCGACGAGCGCACCCAGCGTGTCGTTGTCGCCAAACTTGATTTCGTCGGTCACGACCGTGTCGTTCTCGTTGATGATCGGCACGACGCCCAGGCGCAGCAGAGTCAGCAACGTGGAGCGCGCGTTCAGATAGCGTTCGCGGTCGGCCAGATCGGCATGCGTCAGTAGAATCTGTGCGGTCTGGATCGAATGCGCGGCAAAGCGGCTCTCGTAGACCTGCGCCAAGCCCATTTGGCCGACGGCCGCGGCCGCCTGCAATTCATCGATTTCGCGTGGCCGCCTGGTCCAGCCGAGCCGCTGCATCCCTTCAGCGATGGCGCCCGAGCTGACCAGCACGACTTCCTTGCCCTGCGCGCGCAGCGCCGCAATCTGCGCGGCCCAGCGGCCGATCGCAGCATGATCGAGGCCACGCCCGTCGTTGGTGACGAGGCTCGAGCCGACTTTCACTACCAATCGCCGTGAATCTGCGATGACGGAACGCATTGTGCGCGGTCTCCCAAGATGACGCGTGATGTCTGCCGGCAGCCTCATTTAAGCAGCCGGCGCTCAGGCTTGTTATTCCTGCGGGTCGACGCTGTCCGATGCCGCAGCGGCCGGCGCTTCCGGCTTGTCGCGGAAACGCACGTCGGCAGCGAGGTCTTCGGCTTCGGCCGCGCGCTGCGCGTCCGAATGCGCGGCGATGTGGTCAAACACCGCATAGCAAAGATTCTCGCAACCCTGGCCAGTCAACGCCGAAATCTCGAACACTGGACCGTCCCAGCCGAAGCCTTCGAGGAATGCCGCGACGCGCGCTTCGCGCTCGTCTTCAGGCACCATGTCGAGCTTGTTCAGCACCAGCCAGCGCGGCTTCTCATACAGCAGCTCGTCATACTTGCGCAGCTCGTTGACGATTGCCTTGGCTTCCGCGACCGGATCGACCGCTTCGTCGAACGGTGCGAGGTCGACGATGTGCAGCAGCAGACCGGTGCGCTGCAAATGGCGCAGGAACTGATGACCGAGGCCTGCGCCTTCCGCCGCGCCTTCGATCAGCCCAGGAATATCGGCGATCACGAAGCTGCGGCTCGGTCCCACGCGCACCACGCCGAGATTCGGCGCGAGCGTGGTGAACGGGTAATCGGCGATTTTCGGCTTCGCGTTCGACACCGACGAAATGAAGGTCGACTTGCCGGCGTTCGGCATGCCGAGCAGACCGACGTCGGCCAGCACCTTCAGTTCGAGGCGCACCATGCGGCGCTCGCCGGGCTTGCCGTCAGTCTTCTGGCGCGGCGCGCGGTTTGTACTGGATTTGAAATGCAGATTGCCGAGGCCGCCTGCGCCGCCTTGCGCGATCTGCACGCTCTGATTGTGCTCGGTCAGGTCGGCGATCAGCTCGCCGGTTTCCATGTCCGTGATGGTAGTGCCGACCGGCATGCGCAACGTGATGTCGTCGCCGCCCTTGCCGTAGCAGTCCGCGCCGCGGCCGTTTTCGCCGTTGCGCGCCATATGTTTTTTCGCGTAGCGGTAATCGATCAGCGTGTTGATGTTGCGGTCTGCCACCGCGATCACGCTGCCGCCCCGGCCGCCGTCGCCGCCATCCGGGCCGCCGAACGGAACGAACTTCTCGCGGCGCATCGACGCGCTGCCATCCCCTCCGTCGCCGGCGATGACTTCAATCCTCGCTTCGTCAATGAACTTCATGCGTAACTCCGTCCCGTGGTGTGCTGCTAGATAGTGCTGCCAGGTTTGATACTGTCGGATACTGCTATTTTGCCGTGCCCGCCGCGCGCTGATCAATCAGCCGTTCGGCTAGCCGCACCGGCATGGCCGGCTCAATCTTGCGGACTCGTCCGGCAAATTCATCCGGCAAAAAGCGCTGCAATAAAAAAAGCCCCGCTAACTTCGCGGGGCCCTTTTCCGGTCCTGAAGCCCGTGCCTGATTAAACTCAGACTGCTGCCGGGACGACGTTGACCATGTGCTTCTTCGCTGCGCCTTTCGTCGAGAACTGGACGTGGCCGTCCGTCAGCGCGAACAAGGTGTGATCCTTGCCGATACCGACGTTTTCGCCAGCGTGCATACGCGTGCCACGTTGACGCACGATGATGCCGCCAGCGTTGATGGCCTGACCGCCGTAAACCTTCACGCCGAGACGCTTCGATTCAGAGTCGCGGCCGTTCCGGGACGATCCGCCTGCCTTTTTGTGTGCCATTTGATTTGCTCCTTAACCGGTGCGCTTACGCGTTGATCGCGTCGATGCGCAGTTCGGTATAGTTCTGGCGGTGGCCGCCATGCTTCTGGTAGTGCTTCCGGCGACGCATCTTGAAGATGGTCACTTTGGCGTGACGACCTTGCGACACGACGGTAGCCTTGACGGAAGCCCCACTGACCAGCGGCGTACCGAACTTAATCGATTCGCCTTCGCCCACTGCGAGAACCTGGTCGAGCGTGATTTCAGCGTCAATGTCTGCCGGTATCTGTTCTACTTTAAGTTTTTCGCCGACGGCAACTTTATACTGCTTGCCACCGGTTTTTATGACCGCGTACATTGAGAACCTCACTCTGTGTTCATTTTTCCCACGCACCGCGCGCGGAAACCCGTGATTATACATAGAGTTAGCTGCGCGGTCAAAACTCGTTGAAAGGCGCCGAACCCGCCGCCCAACGCCCGCCGTACGGCACCGGCGCACGCCCTTGCTGTGGCCCGCATTACGCCGCGCCACAGCCTGCGACCCGGAACTGTCGCGATTCGCCTTATAATTCGCGGCACTACCCAATTCAGCCATCATGTCGTCGACTGCCACCCCCTCCTCCAACGCCGCCAGCCTGCTCGCTCCGATAGCCGAAGACATGCAGCAGGTCAATCGCGTCATACGGCACCGTCTGGCGTCCGACGTGATGCTGATCAATCAGATATCCGAGTACATCATCAGCGCCGGCGGCAAGCGGCTGCGGCCCGCGCTGCTGCTGCTGGTGGCGGGCGCGCTGGGCGAAACCACCGGGCATCGGCATGAACTGGCCGCGGTGGTCGAATTCATCCATACGGCCACGCTGCTGCACGACGACGTAGTCGACGAATCCGATCTGCGGCGCGGCCGGCAGACCGCCAACGCGCTGTTCGGCAACGCGGCGAGCGTGCTGGTTGGCGATTTTCTGTACTCACGCTCGTTCCAGATGATGGTCGGCGTGGGCAAGATGCGTGTGATGGAAATCCTGTCGGAGGCGACCAACATCATCTCCGAAGGCGAAGTGCTGCAACTGCTAAACATGCACGACGCCGACGTGGACGAAGCGCGCTACATGCAGGTGATCCGCTACAAAACCGCCAAACTGTTCGAAGCCGCCGCCCAGCTCGGCGCGGTGCTGGCCGGCTCGGACGCGAAAACCGAAGCCGCGGCGGCGGAATTCGGCCGGCGCATCGGCACAGCGTTCCAGATCATGGACGACTGGCTCGACTACACGGGTACGGCGGAATCGATGGGCAAGAACGCCGGCGACGACCTGCGCGAAGGCAAACCCACGCTCCCGCTGATCTATCTGATCGAACGCGGCACGCCGGAGCAGTCGGCGCTCGCACGCGAGGCGATCGAACAGGGCGGAACCGACCGTTTCGACACGATTTTCGAAGCCATCACGCGTTCCGGCGCGCTGGATCACACGCTCGAATGCGCGAAACAGGAAGCCCAGGCAGCCGCCGCCGCAATTTCTTCGTTTCCCGATTCCATTTACAAAGAAAGCCTGCTAAAATTATGTTCTTACTCGACGGCAAGACAGTCTTGAACGGGACTGAAACGCCGGAATAGTCTGAATCGAGTCCGCAGTACAAATCGGGGTGTAGCTTAGCCTGGTAGAGCGCTACGTTCGGGACGTAGAGGCCGGAGGTTCGAATCCTCTCACCCCGACCAGATTTGCCTTGTTAGCTCAAGGCTCGAAAAACCGCCCAGCTTGCTCGGCGGTTTTTTGTTTTGGGTCGCGATTTTTTGCGCCTCTTTTCGCTTCATCATGCGAGATCCGCGCGGGAGTGTCATGTGCCTTAAGCCATCCGGCCAGGCGGCTCGCATGGCCCCCTCTGCTATATTCTCTCCATCCTGTCCCCTATCCTTCACGACGCGTGGAACAACTTCCCTTATGGGCGCAGATTGGCGCCGTCTTTCTGCTGCTCGTCTGCTCCAGTTTCTTTTCGATTTCCGAAACGGCGATGATGGCGATCAACCGCCATCGCCTGAAACATCTTGCCAATCAGAACGTGCTCGGCGCAAAGACCACGCAAGGTCTGCTCGCACGCACCGACCAGCTGTTGAGCGTCGTCCTGATCGGCAACAATCTGTTCAACACGATCATCCCGGTGCTCACCACCTCGATCGCGCTGCACACATTCGGCCGTAACAACGTGGTGCTGTCGATCGCGACCGGCATCGTTGCGTTTCTGATCATCGTGTTCGCGGAGATCACGCCGAAAATCGTCGGCGCGACGTTCCCGGAAAAGATAGCGCTGCCGGCCAGCCTGCTGATCGCGCCGATGATGCGCGTCGCCAAGCCGCTCGTCTGGTTCGTCAATCTGTTCGCGAACAGCATCCTGCGGGTGCTGCATATCAATACCAAGGGCGCGCGCGATCAGCGTCTTTCCACCGAAGAGCTCCGCACCATCGTGCTCGAATCGGGCAGCTTCATGCCCACCAAGCACCGCAGCATTCTGCTGAACCTGTTCGACCTCGAAAACATTTCCGTCGACGACGTGATGATCCCGCGCCGCCGGATCGAAGCGCTCGACTTCGACGCGCCATTCGAGCAGATCCTTCATCAGCTCGAAACCTGCTATCACAACAAGCTGATCGTCTATCAGGGCGATATCGACCGGGTACTCGGCGTGCTGCATGTGCGCAAGACGCTGGCGGCGCTGCACAACCAGGAACTGGAGCGCGAGACGCTGCGCGAACTGCTGGCCGAGCCGTATTTCGTGCCGACCGGCACACCGGTGTTCCAGCAGCTGCAGTACTTCCAGGAAAGCCGCCATCGCACGGCGCTGGTCGTCAACGAGTACGGCGAGCTGCAAGGGCTGGTCACGCCGGAAGACATCATCGAAGAACTGATCGGCGAATTCACCACGTCGATTCCACGCGGCGCCAATTCGCGCGGCGGCTGGAACGAGAACGGCGAATGCATCGTCGCGGGCAGCATGCCGCTGCGCGAACTGAACCGCTGGCTGCATCTCACGCTGCCCACCGACGGACCGAAAACGCTCAACGGCCTGATCCTCGAAATTCTCGAAGACATCCCCGACGGCGACATGTGCGTGCAGATCGGCGACGTGAAACTCGAAGTGATGCGCAGCGACGATCAGGCGATCCGCACCGTCAAGCTGTTCAAGCCACCCACGCGCGCCGGCGCGAAAGCCACGAAAGCGGCGCGCCGCTAAGTCCTGCACGCTGCAGCATCGCACACGGGCACAACGCGCGCCATTAGCCGATCGACTGAATGGTGGCGAGCGCCGCCTTACCGGATGATGAAGTCGTCGTGTTCTACAGGCGGCTCATCACCGGTCCCTCATGCAAGTTTCTTTTCAACCGGCGGCGCCGGCGTTGCGGTCCATCGCTTTCGATAGCGAAATCGCCGCCAAACCGCAACCCAACGCGTTCGCGGCGCAAGCCGGCACAAACCTCCCCGATCCCGGCGACGCTCCTGCCGTTCGGCTGCTGACCGACACGTTGCAGGAAGCGACCCGCCGCAACGCGTCGGACCTGCACATCGAACCGGCGGAGCGCGGCTGGCGCGTGCGTTTGCGGATCGACGGCGTGCTGCATGAGATCCCCGCGCCCCCGGCACATTTGCGCGACGCGTTCATCACGCGCGTGAAGGTGCTGGCGCGCATGGACATCGCCGAGCGGCGGGTGCCGCAGGACGGCCGGCTGCGTATCGCCACGTCGCCCGGCCGGACCGAAGACTATCGCGTCAACTCGCTGCCTACCCTGTTCGGCGAAAAGCTGGTGTTACGCAGGCTCGACGCGCTGCCCGCCGACCTTTCGCTCGACTCGCTCGGCCTCGATCCGCAACAGCGCAAAGCGGTGGACGCCGCAATCCGCGCGCCGCACGGCCTCGTGCTCGTCACCGGCCCGACTGGCAGCGGCAAGACGCTGTCGCTGTACTGCTTTCTGCAACTGCTCAATGACGAGGCGCGCAATCTATGTTCGGTCGAAGATCCGGCTGAGATTCAACTGGCGGGAATCAATCAGGTCAGCGTGCGCGAAAAGGCCGGGCTGACCTTCGCAGTGGCGTTGCGCGCGTTTCTGCGTCAGGACCCGGACGTGATCATGGTCGGCGAAATCCGCGACGACGAAACCGCCGACGTCGCCGTAAAAGCCGCGCAAACCGGCCACCTGGTGCTGTCCACCCTGCATACGAACGACGCCCCTGCTGCCGTTGCGCGCCTGATCGACATCGGCGTCGAGCCGTACAACCTCGCCGCCGCGCTGCGGATGGTGACGGCGCAGCGGCTGGTGCGGCGGCTTTGTACGGCCTGCCGCGCACCGGCGCCGCAATCGGCGGCGGCGCTGCGAGCAGCGGGCTTTGCCGGCCACCAACTCGACGGCTGGCAGCCGTATGCCGCGAGCGGATGCGCGGCCTGCCACGGCATCGGCTACCGGGGCCGCGTCGGGGTTCACCAGGTGATGCCCATCTCCGACGCGATGCGCGAGCTGATCGTAACGAGCGCAAGCACGCACGAGCTTGCCCGCCTCGCGCAAACCGAACGGGTGGCCACGTTGCGCGACGCGGCGTTGGCCCGCGTCCGCGACGGCACCACGAGTCTCGCCGAAGCGCTTGCCGCTACCGAGGTCGCATGATCGCCGCCACACCTCCTCAGCCCGCATCTGCCGATCTGCGTTTCCGATGGCGCGGCGTCGACGCCGACGGCGTCCACAAAAACGGCGCACTCATTGCGCCGGACGCCGGCGCCGCGCGAGCGATGCTCAAGCGAGACAACTTGTTCATCGTCGAACTGACAGCCCGCGGGCCGGCGCCGCGCCCCAAAACGCGCGCCGCCGACGTCACGATATTCACCCGCCAGCTTGCCAGTCTGTTGCGCGCCGGTTTGCCGCTCGCGCCCGCGCTCGACCTTCTCGCCCAGGCGCAAAGTTCGCGCCGGCCCGGCATGCCGCGGATCGTCGGTGCGCTGGCGCGTGATATCACCGCCGGCCTGCGTTTTTCGGCGGCGTTGCAGCGGCATCCGGCGCAATTCAATGCGTTGTACTGCCAGCTCGTCGAGGTCGGCGAAGCGGCCGGCGCATTGGCAACGGTCCTCGCCCGGCTCGCCGACGACCGCGAACGCGCCGCCGCGCAGCGTGCCAAGGTGCGAGCGGCGCTGACCTATCCGGTGGCGATTCTGCTGCTCGCGATTGCGATTACCGCAGCGTTGCTGATATGGGTCGTCCCCACCTTCAAGCAGATCTTCGACGGCTTCGGCGCGAAGCTGCCCGCACCGACGCAGTTCGTGCTGGCGCTCTCATCCGCTGCAGCGCGCTGGAGCATACCCGTGGTCGTCATGTGTTTCGCCGCAGCCTGGGCCGTGACGTTTCTGCTACGGCGTTCCGAAGCGGCACGCATCTCCTTCGCCCGCCTGTCGCTGACAATACCGGTCGCCGGTCCGTTGCTGGGCACGTTATGCGCGGCCCGCTGGAGCCGCGCGCTCGGCACGCTGCTGTCAGCCGGCACGCCACTCGCCGACGCATTCGATTCATTGACGCACGCCACCGGCAACGCATTCTTCGACCGCGCCACCGCGGAAATTGCCGCGCGGCTGCGGCGCGGCGAACGGCTCGCCGCGGCGATGCGCGCGGCGCTCTGTTTTCCGCCGGAGGTCGTCCAGCCGGTGGCGGTCGCCGAAGAATCCGGCGCGCTCGATACGATGCTGATCGACATAGCGTCTCTGAGCGATCGTCAGGTAGACGAAAAGATCGGCACGCTGTCGAGCCTGTGCGAGCCGCTCGTCATCGTCGTGCTCGGTACGCTGGTCGGCGGCCTTGTAATCGCGATGTATCTTCCCATTATTCAACTCGGCAACGTGGTGTAGCATCGCAGCCGAATCCAACTCTTTCGCCATGCAGGCTACCGCCCAACTCGTGTCAGAAACCTCTTCCAGCGTGCTTTCGGGCTTGCTACCCGTTCACTTCGCAGCCGGGCTCTGCCTCGCGTTCGGCAGCTTGCCCGCCGGACTGCAGATTGCATTCGCGATCGTGTTCGGCCTCGTGATCGGCAGTTTCCTCAACGTGGTCGTGCATCGCGTGCCGATCATGCTCGAGCGCGCATGGCGCGAGGAAGTCAGCGAGGCGACCGACAAACCGCTCGAAGAAGACGGCCTGCCCGCGCGCTACAACTTGTGGGTGCCGCGCAGCGCCTGCCCGCACTGCGGCCACGTGCTGAGCGCCTGGGAAAACCTGCCCGTGCTGAGCTATCTGCTGCTGCGCGGGCGCTGCTCCGCATGCAAAAGGCGCGTGAGCCTGCGCTACCCGTTGCTCGAAATCGCCAGCGCCGCCTGCGCGGCAGGCGCGCTCGCGCTGTATGGCCCGACCGGCATGGCGCTCGCCGCTTTCGGCCTGTGCGCCGCGTTGCTGGCGATGAGCGCGATCGACATCGACACCCATCTGCTGCCGGACTCGATGACGCTGCCGCTTTTGTGGGCAGGTCTGATCGTCAACTTCAACGGCATGTTCGCGAGCCTGCACGATGCAGTGCTGGGCGCGATCTTCGGCTACCTGGTGTTGTGGGTCGTGCACTGGCTGTTCCGGTTGGTGCGCGGCGTCGAAGGCATGGGTTATGGCGATTTCAAACTGCTGGCCGCGCTCGGTGCGTGGCTCGGCTGGGCCGCGCTGCCGCAAATCGTGCTGATCGCGGCGGTCGCCGGCGCGGTGGTCGGTCTCGCGGCAACGTGGCGCGGACGCATGCGCTTCGAGGAACCGCTGCCGTTCGGACCGTTTCTGGCCGCGGGCGGTGCTGTTACGCTGTTTCTCGGCACACCGCTTTATCTGGCTCTGGGGGGCTGAAGCATGTTTGCTGTGGGATTGACCGGCGGCATCGGCAGCGGCAAATCGACCGTGGCGGATCTGTTCGCCGCGCGCGGCGTGCCGCTCGTCGATACGGACCTGATCGCGCACCGCATCACCGCGGCGCAAGGTATTGCGATGCCGCAGATCGCCGCCGAGTTCGGCGACTCGTTCGTCGTGGCGGACGGCTCGCTCGACCGCGCCCGCATGCGCACCCTGGTGTTCAGCGACGACGGCGCGCGCAAGCGCCTCGAAGGCATCACACACCCGTTGATTCGCGCGGAGACCGAGCGCGAGCAGCGCGAGGCGCGCGGACCGTATGTAATCGTGGTCGTCCCGCTGCTGGTCGAGTCGGGTAGCTGGAAGAGCCGTGTGAATCGCGTGCTGACCGTCGATTGCAGCGTCGAAACGCAAATCTCGCGCGTGATGCGCCGCAACGCGTTCAGCCGCGAACAGGTGCTGGCGATCATCGCCCGGCAGGCCACGCGCGAAGCGCGCCTCGCCGCAGCCGACGACGTGATCGACAACGACAACGCGCCGCTCGATGCGCTCGTGGCGCAGGTCGACGCGCAGCATCGCGTGTATTTGGCGCTCGCAGGCGCGTGAGCAACGAGGCGCGCATGAGCGGCACGTAACATGCGTACTTCGGTGCGCACTCCGCATTGAACCATTGAACTTTGCAGCACGGCGATAGCCGAAGCACGCAGAAACCGCCCGAAACACGCGAAAAAAGTTGCGAACGCGCGCTGAAAAAGTGCGTGATTGCTAGGGTAGTCTCGCGGCATTAGAATGTTCTGCATTCCCGTCACCGACCACGCCCGAGGCGAGCCCGCTTGATCCTTTACGAGTATCCCTTCAACGAGCGAATCCGGACGCTATTGCGCCTCGAAGATCTGTTCGAGCGCTTCACATTCTTTCTGACTCAGGAAGATGCCAGGGAACATCACGTCGCACTGACCACGTTGTTCGAAATCTCTGAAGTCGCGGGTCGCGCGGATCTGAAGTCGGATCTGATGAAGGAACTCGAACGGCAACGGCAAACGCTGGCGCCGTTCCGCGGCAATCCGGGCATCGAACAGAATGCGCTCGAAGCCGTGCTCGGCGAAATCGAACAGACCCTGGCGGGGCTTGCGCAGATGCAGGGCAAAACCGGCCAGCATCTTGCAGACAACGAATGGCTTGCCAGCATCCGCAGCCGCGCGATCATCCCGGGCGGCACCTGCAAGTTCGATTTGCCTTCGTATTACGCGTGGCAGCAAACGCATCCCGATCAGCGCCGCCAGGACATCGCCAAGTGGGTCACACCGCTGCTGCCGCTGCGCGACGCAGCCACGATCGTCTTGCGCCTCGCGCGCGAATCCGGCCAAGCGTCCAAGGTGATGGCCATGCAGGGCAGCTATCAGCAAATGCTGTCAGGCCGTTCTTATCAATTGATGCAGGTGCGGGTGGCACCCGAATTGCGTGTGATTCCGGAGGCGAGCGCCAACAAGTACATGCTGTGGGTACGCTTCACTGTTCAGGACGGCGATTTGCGCCCGCGCGCAGTGGATGTCGACGTGCCATTTCAGCTCACCTTGTGCAGCCTGTAACGTCCGCTTTGTAAAACCGAAGCGCGGGGCGCGCCTTTAAAGCGGCGCGAAATCCCCTATATTCGAGCCATGTTCCGTTTGCGATTAACTGCCTGACCGTATGCCTACTGTCGTCAAATGCCCCACTTGCGGAAAGGATGTCCGCTGGACCCCTGAGAACCGCTTCCGCCCGTTCTGCTCGGATCGTTGCAAGCAGATCGACCTCGGTGCCTGGGCCGCCGAGAAGTACAAGATCGGCGGCACGGACAAAGAAGCATCGTCCGATGAATCGCCTGGCGGGGACTACAACCCGCACTGAACGCAACCGCTACGTTGGGTCACGCGGGCCGACGCTGCGCTAATGCAGCGCCCGCAACCGCGCGCCATTCTTTCTACTTTTTCTCAGCCGCGAGCCATTCCAGCACCGGAATCGTCGCCGGCAACAGCGGCGCAACATCTGCGGGCAGCGCCTGCCAGACGAACGCCTGGCCCTCACGCCCGTGCGGCTCGCCGGTCCAGTCCGTCACCTTGCAGAAAAACAGCCGCACATAGGCGTGCGGGTAATCGTGCTCGAGCGTGTGCCAAAGGTGGCTCGCTTTGACGTCGATCCCCAACTCCTCGTGCAACTCGCGAGCGAGCGCTGCCTCGACCGACTCGCCCGCTTCCAGCTTGCCGCCCGGAAACTCCCAGTAGCCCTCGTACGGCTTGCCAGCCGGGCGCTGCGCCAGCAAATAGCGTCCGTCCTGCTGAATCAGCACGCCGACGGCGACTTCCGTCACCGGCCGCCCGTTAGCATTCTTCTGCGCGTCGCTCATACCGGGGTCTTCCGGCCCGACCAGTCGCGAGCGAACTGCCACGCGACGCGCCCCGAGCGCGAACCGCGCTCCAGCGCCCACACCAGCGCGTCGCCGCGCGCCGCTTCGACTTCCGCGTCGTCACAGCCGAAATGGCGCAGCCAGTGGCCGATGATCGACAGGTAGTCGTCCTGCTTGAACGGATAAAAGCTGACCCACAGCCCGAAACGCTCGGACAGTGAGATCTTTTCTTCGACCAGTTCGCCCGGATGGATCTCGCCGTCGGCCATGTGCTTGTACGTCTCGTTGTCGCTCATGTACTCGGGCAGCAGATGGCGGCGGTTCGACGTCGCATAGATCAGCACGTTGTCCGACTGCGCGGCGATCGAGCCGTCGAGCGCGACCTTCAGCGCCTTGTAGCCCGATTCGCCGTCTTCGAAAGACAGGTCATCGCAGAACACCACGAAGCGCTCCGGCCGCTGCGCGATCAGATCGACGATATCGCCGAGATCGTGAAGATCGTCTTTATCCACCTCGATCAGACGCAGGCCGTCTTTCGCGTACGCATTCAGGCAAGCCTTGATCAGCGACGACTTGCCGGTGCCGCGTGCGCCCGTCAGCAACACGTTGTTGGCCGGCTGCTTGTGCACAAATTGACGCGTGTTCTGCTCGATCAGCCCTTTCTGGCGATCGATGTTTTGCAGGTCGTCGAGCGTGATCGCCGAGATGGCGGGCACCGGCTGCAGATAGCCGCGCCCCTGGCGCTTGCGCCAGCGAAAGGCGAGCGCGGCCGACCAGTCGATATCCGGTGCGGCAGGCGGAAGCATCGCTTCGAGACGGCCGAGCACGGCTTCGGCCCGGGTCAGAAACTGTTCGAGTTTGTCCATGGCGGTGAAATAAGCGGTTGGAAGCCGCGTAATGAACCTGGTTATGAACGATAGTCGGCGTTGATGCTCACGTAGTCGTGCGACAGATCGCAAGTCCAGATCGTGGCTTGCGCATTGCCGCGACCGAGCACGACACGAATACCGATCTCGCTCTTTTTCATGACGCGCTGGCCATCTTCTTCACGGTAGGCCGGATTGCGGCCGCCGGCCGTCGCGACCAGCACGTCATCCAGATACAGATCGATCTTGCCGACGTCGAGATCGTCCACGCCGGCATAGCCGATGGCCGCGAGAATGCGGCCGAGATTCGGGTCCGATGCATAGAAGGCCGTTTTCACGAGCGGCGAATGGCCGATCGCGTACGCGATCTGGCGGCATTCGGCGACGCTCGAACCACCTTCCACGTGCACCGTCATGAATTTCGTCGCGCCTTCGCCGTCGCGCACGATCAGTTGCGCGAGGGTCTGGGCGACTTCGGTCACCGCGTCGCGCAGCGCTGCATAAGCGGGCGAATCGGTGGACGTGACCGCTGGCAGGCTCGATTTGCCCGACGCGATCAGGATGAAAGAATCATTGGTCGACGTGTCGCCGTCGATCGTGATGCAGTTGAACGAGCGGTCCGCGACGTGCTTGACCAGCGCGTCGAGCACCGGTTGCGCGACAGCGGCGTCGAACGCGAGGAAGCCGAGCATGGTCGCCATGTTCGGCTTGATCATGCCCGCGCCCTTGCTGATGCCCGTGAGCGTGACCGTATGGCCGTCGATCGTCACCTGGCGCGAGGTGGCTTTGGGCAGCGTGTCCGTGGTCATGATCGCCTGCGCGGCCTCGTACCAGTTGGCTTCCTTGCGGTTCGCCAGCGCGGCCGGCAGGCCTGCCTTAAGACGATCGACCGGCAGCGGTTCCAGAATCACGCCCGTCGAAAACGGCAGCACCTGCTCCGGCGCGATATCGGCCAGACGTGCGAGTTCAGTGCAGGTTTCGCGCGCATGCGTGAGCCCCGGTTCGCCCGTACCCGCGTTCGCGTTGCCGGTGTTGATCACCAGCGCGCGAATCGGCTTCCCGCCTGCGCGCACGCGCTCCAGATTCTCGCGGCACACCGTCACGGGCGCGGCGCAAAAGCGGTTCTGCGTGAACGCGCCGCCCACCGTCGCGCCTTCAGCGACGGAAATGACCAGCACGTCCTTGCGGTTCGGCTTGCGGATATTCGCCTCCGCCCAGCCCAGCGTAACGCCGGCGACGGGATGGAGTTGAGCGGGATCGATCGAGGGGAAATTGACAGCCATGGTCGCGACCTGTCGAAGAAAATGCCGGCAGGCGCCGGCATCGAGGGATCGGAAACTGATGGCCCGGGGGTGTTGCCGGGTCACCGCGGAATCACCAGCAAAGCAGCGCAAAAAACGACGCGGCGCGCATGAAGCGCGCCGCCTTCGCCTTTACGCGATCTTGCCGTGGCACTGCTTGTACTTCTTGCCGCTGCCGCATGGGCACGGGTCGTTGCGGCCGACCTTCGGCACATTCTCCGTGCTGACGTCCGATGCTGCGGCGTGCAACGAGCCGTGGCTCATCGCATCGCCGATCATTGCGGCGGTGGCCGCTTCCGCCGCGGCAGGCGTTGCTGCCGCCGCTTCGGCAAATTCTGCGTGACGAAACTCGACGTTTTCGAGGTGGCTGCCCTGCTCTTCGTACTGCTCGGCAGCCTGCTCCAGCTGTTCCGGCGACTGGATCTGCACGTTCATCACCACGCGGGTGACTTCGAGCTTCACAGAGTCGAGCATCGCCGCGAACAATTCGAACGCCTCACGCTTGTACTCCTGCTTCGGATTCTTCTGCGCATAGCCGCGCAGATGGATACCCTGACGCAGGTGATCGAGCGCCGCCAGATGTTCGCGCCAGCTGCGGTCCAGCGTTTGCAGCATGATCGATCGCTCGAACGCGCTGAACGATTCACGGCCGACCAGCTCGACCTTCGATTCGTACGCTTCGTCCGCGGCGGCCTGCACCGCTTCGCGAATCTCGTCCGCGCTGATCGAGTTCGACTCGTTGATCATTTCCTGAATCGCGAGGTCGAGCTGCCATTCGTTACGCAGCACTTCCTCCAGCTCGGGCACGTCCCACTGCTCTTCAATGCTGCCGGCCGGGACGAACTGGTGGACGATATCGCTGATCACGCCATGACGCATTGCGCCGATGGTTTCCGTGATGTCGTTCGCTTCGAGCAATTCATTGCGCTGCTGATAGATCACCTTGCGCTGATCGTTCGACACATCGTCGTATTCGAGCAATTGCTTGCGAATATCGAAGTTGCGCGCTTCGACCTTGCGCTGCGCCGATTCAATCGAGCGCGAAACGATGCCTGCTTCGATCGCTTCGCCTTCCGGCATCTTCAGGCGATCCATGATCGCGCGCACGCGGTCGCCCGCAAAAATGCGCAGCAGCGGATCTTCCAGCGACAGATAGAAGCGCGACGAGCCCGGGTCGCCCTGACGGCCCGCACGGCCGCGCAACTGGTTGTCGATCCGGCGCGATTCGTGACGCTCAGTGCCGATGATGTGCAGACCGCCTGCGGCCTTCACCTGATCGTGCAGCGCTTGCCATTCGTCGTGCAGCTTCTGGATGCGGCGCTGTTTCTCGTCCGCAGGGATCGCTTCGTCCCGTTCGATGAAGGACGCCTGCTTTTCCGCATTGCCGCCCAGCACGATGTCGGTACCGCGACCGGCCATGTTGGTGGCGATCGTGATGCGCTTCGGACGGCCCGCTTCGGCGACGATCTCCGCTTCACGCGCGTGCTGCTTGGCGTTCAGCACTTCGTGCGGCAAACCGGTCTGCTTCAGCAGATGCGACAGCAGCTCAGAGTTTTCGATCGACGTGGTGCCGACCAGCACCGGCTGGCCGATCTCGTAACAATCGCGGATATCGCGAATCACCGCGTCGTAGCGTTCCTTCGCGGTTTTGTAGATCTGATCCTGCTTGTCGATCCGCTTCGGCGGACGGTTGGTCGGGATAACGACCGTCTCGAGACCGTAGATCTCGTTGAATTCATACGCTTCGGTGTCGGCCGTGCCGGTCATGCCGGCCAGCTTCGCGTACATGCGGAAATAGTTCTGGAACGTGATCGACGCGAGCGTCTGGTTCTCGCTCTGAATCTTGACGTGTTCCTTCGCCTCGACAGCCTGGTGCAGACCGTCCGACCAGCGGCGGCCCGACATCAGACGCCCGGTGAATTCGTCGACGATGATCACTTCACCGTTCTGCACGACATAGTGCTGGTCTTTGAAGAACAGCGTATGCGCGCGCAACGCGGCGTATACGTGGTGCATCAGCGTGATGTTCTGCGGCGCATACAGGCTCTCGCCGTCGCCGATCAGGCCCCACTCGGCGAGCAGGCGCTCGGCCTTTTCGTGGCCCGATTCCGTCAGGAACACCTGGCGGCCCTTCTCGTCCAGCGTGTAGTCGCCTGGCTTTTCGACGCCAGTGCCGTCCGCCTTCTCTTCGCCGATCTGGCGTTCGAGCAGCGGCGGCAGCGCGTTCATGCGCACGTAGAGTTCGGTGTGGTCTTCGGCCTGGCCGGAGATGATCAGCGGCGTACGGGCTTCGTCGATCAGGATCGAGTCGACTTCGTCGACCACCGCGAAATTCAGGGCCCGCTGCACGCGCGCGTCGGTCTCGTAGACCATGTTGTCGCGCAGGTAATCGAAGCCGAATTCGTTGTTGGTGCCGTAGGTGATATCCGCGGCGTACGCTTGCTGCTTCGCGGCATGGTCCATCTGCGACAGATTGATGCCGACCGACAGACCGAGGAAGTTGTACAGACCCGCCATCCATTCGGCGTCGCGCTGTGCGAGGTAATCGTTGACCGTGACGACGTGCACGCCGCGCCCAGACAGCGCATTCAGGTAGACCGGCAGCGTGGCGACCAGCGTCTTGCCTTCGCCGGTACGCATTTCGCCGATCTTGCCGTAGTGCAGGACCATGCCGCCAATCAGCTGCACGTCGAAGTGGCGCATTTTCAGCGTCCGCTTGCTGGCCTCGCGGCAGACCGCAAAGGCTTCCGGCAGGAGCTTGTCGAGCGACTCGCCGCTCGCGATGCGCTGACGGAATTCACCCGTTTTGGCGCGCAGTTGATCGTCCGTCAATTGCTCGATCTGCGGCTCGAGCGCATTGATCGCCGCGACGGTCTTTTGATATTGCTTGACTAGCCGCTGGTTGCGGCTGCCAAAAATCTTCTGTAGAAAACCGGTGGTCATCGGATCGGTGTCTGCGTCGCGGCTTCGGCTGGTTCGCGGCGTGCAGTTCATGCACGTGCGCTCCGGGGTCGGAAATGCCTCGGCGGCTTAGTCCAAGAGTGAATTCGAATCGGGCATTTTAGCACGCGCCCCCGCCCGCGCCTGTGTCAGCCGTGCGACGGCAGCATGGCATCCGAAGCCCGCCGCAGCGTCCTCTGACGGCACGCATCGGGGTGGGTCCGCGTGCATCCTGCGCGGTACAATCGCGGCGTGAACGCGCATTGGGCGCGAACATGCCGTCACGATCAAACATGAGCCGTTTTCCGTCCTTTTCAAGGCCGCCGCCCAAGCAGTTCAAGGCGCGCCGCCCGCAGCCCGTCGCCGAAGTGCTCAATCGCACCGACGCATTCGCGGCCCTGCGCGCGGGCGTCGAGCAGATTGCTGCGCTCGAAAGGGATCTGCGCGAATTGCTGCCCGACTATCTGGCAACCAGCGTCGAGCCGGGCTTCATTAAGGAAGGCGTACTGGCCCTGTTTGCCGGACACAACGCGCTGGCGGCACGCCTGCGGCATCTCGAGCCACGGCTGTTGTCCGATCTGCAGCAGCGCGGCTGGCCGGTCAATGCGTTGCGGATTCGCGTGCGGCCGCAACCCGCCAAGGAACCGCCGCCGGTCAAGCAGGCACGCATGACGCCTGCTGGCGCGGACGCCTTGCACGCGCTCTCCGAATCGCTCGCACCGTCGCCATTGCAGGAGGCGTTGGCGAAAATGGCCGCGCGGCATCGGAGAAATCGCTGAACAAAAAATAAGCGGCCCAGAAGGGCCGCTTATTTTTCATCCGTTCGCTTCGGAAAATCTGCGCCGAAGACCCAAGACGTTAGGCAAACGCTGTCTGCGTCTCGTACGCAAAGCCGCGCGGAGCCTTCTGGGTGTCGTCGAAGGTGACAATTTCGTACGCGTCTTCATGCGCCAGCAGTTCGCGCAGCAGCGCATTGTTCAGGCCGTGGCCCGACTTGTACGCCGTATACGAAGCCAGCAGCGGATGGCCGACCACGTACAGATCGCCGATTGCGTCGAGCATCTTGTGCTTCACGAATTCGTCGTCGTAACGCAGGCCGTCGTTGTTCAGAATGCGGTATTCGTCCAGCACGATCGCGTTATCCATGCTGCCGCCGCGTGCCAAACCGAGCTCACGCATCGTTTCCACTTCATGCGCAAAGCCAAACGTGCGCGCCCGGGCAATTTCACGCACGTACGACGTATTGGCGAAATCCACTTCCAGCGCCTGGCCGGTCTTATCGACAGCCGGGTGACGGAAATCGATCGTGAATTTGAGCTTGAAACCGAAATACGGGTCGAGGCGCGCGAACTTGTCGCCGTCGCGAATTTCGACCGGCTTGGTAACCTTGATGAATTTCTTCGCCGCGTTCTGTTCTTCGATGCCGGCCGATTGAATCAGAAACACGAAGGACCCTGCACTGCCGTCCATGATCGGGATTTCTTCGGCTGTGACATCGACATACAGGTTGTCGATGCCGAGACCCGCGCATGCGGACATCAAATGCTCGACCGTCGACACGCGCGCGCCGTCTTTCTGCAAAACGGAAGCGAGGCGGGTGTCGCCAATCGCCATCGCCGACGCGGGAATGTCCACCGGCGTGGGCAAATCCACGCGCGAAAACACGATGCCGGTGTCCGGCGCCGCCGGGCGAAGCGTCAGGTCGACTTTACGGCCAGAGTGCAGGCCGATGCCGACTGTCTTGACGATCGATTTGATAGTGCGCTGCTTCAACATGGTGATCTTCTATTCGATTGAAAATCCCAATCGGGACTTTTTATTCCATAGCGCGAATTATACTCCAATACCCTAAGGAGCGTCTTAACGCGGAACGTATCAATCTGTTTCGTTGCATTACTCGACGGGCGCCCGTCAGGGAAAGCGTGACGGGCCGATGGCCGGAACGGAGGCGTTCCCGGTCATCGGCCCGCGTAACGGCCTGTCACAAAAGCGTCTTATTCTCCGTTGCCCTGCTACAACGCACTTACAGCGCAGGTCCAAAGCGAAGGCATCGACGCACAGCAACTAGCTCAACGCAGCGAGGATACTCCCTGCATCGCTGACTTCGAATTTGCCGGCAGCCTCGACGTTCAACGTCTTGACCACGCCGTCGTCGACCACCATCGCGTAGCGCTGGGAACGGATTCCCATGCCGCGCGCCGACAAATCCTGCTCGAGACCGAGCGCTCGTGTAAAAGCCGCACTGCCGTCCGCCATCATGCGCACCTTGCCCGAGGCGTGCAGATCGCGTCCCCACGCGCCCATTACGAACGCGTCGTTGACGGACACGCACCAGATTTCGTCGATGCCAAGAGCGCGCAACTGCTCGGCGTGCTCGACGTAACCCGGTACATGTTTGGCCGAACAGGTCGGCGTGAACGCGCCCGGCAACCCGAAGATCACCACACGCTTGCCCGCCGTCTGCTCGCGCACGTCGAAGCTGTTAGGTCCGATCGTGCAACCCGCCCGCGCGTCTTCGACAAACTCGAAGAGCGTCGCGTCGGGCAGCTTTTCACCCACTTGAATCATGCTCAGTCCTTTGCATCGATGCGAAGCACGCTCGCACGTTGTCGTGTCGCAGTGAAATGCAGCAGATGCCCGATTGAAGGCTCCACCGTCCGGCGACAGCCGCCCAATCCGCTTCGCGAATCCGAAGAGGGCACTTGTCCTTGCCGCGAATCTGACGATACGCGGCCTGTTTGCCGTTCACCCGCCACGCTCGTGCATTCGTCTGCAGGCGCTGGAAGACCGCGCCGCAGCGAAAGCCTGCTCGCGCGCTCAGTCCGCCTGCTTGCGCAGGAACGCCGGAATGTCGTACGTATCGACGCCCTTTTCCTGCAGCGCCTGCACGTGCGAAGCCGCCGTATCGCGCGACGTGCGCCACACTGCCGGCGTATCCAGCGCGCCGTAATCGGCGGTGCTGGCGTGCGACGGTGCGTAGGCAGCGTGTTGCATCGTGCTGATCGGCTGGTTGTCCGTGCCGGTGCGCAGCAGCGTCATCGGTGCCGATTGCTGCTTCTTCGCCGCACGGCCCAGACCCGTTGCCACGACCGTCACGCGCAGCGCGTCGCCCATTGCATCGTCGTACACCGCGCCGAAGATCACGGTTGCGTCTTCTGCAGCGTAGCTCTTGATGGTGTTCATCACTTCGCGCGTTTCCGACAGACGCAGCGAACGGCTCGACGTGATGTTGACCAGCACGCCACGCGCGCCCGACAGATCCACACCTTCCAGCAGCGGGCTGGCGACAGCCTGCTCGGCGGCCAGACGCGCGCGATCGACGCCGGCAACCGTCGCCGTGCCCATCATCGCCTTGCCCTGCTCGCCCATCACCGTCTTCACGTCTTCGAAGTCGACGTTCACCAGACCGTCGACGTTGATGATTTCAGCGATACCCGCTACTGCGTTGTTCAGAACGTCGTCGGCGCATTGGAAGCACTTGTCCATCTCGGCGTCATCGCCCATCACCTCGAACAGCTTGTCGTTCAGAACGACGATCAGCGAGTCGACGTGATCCTCCAGTTGCTGCGAACCCGCTTCTGCCACACGCATGCGCTTGCCGCCTTCGAATTCGAACGGCTTGCTGACCACACCAACAGTCAAGATACCCATTTCCTTGGCGATCTGCGCGACCACCGGCGCGGCTCCCGTACCCGTGCCGCCACCCATGCCCGCGGTGATGAACACCATGTGCGCGCCACGCAGTGCGTCGGCGATGCGCTCACGTGCTTCTTCTGCTGCCGCGCGGCCCATTTCCGGCTTGGCGCCAGCGCCAAGCCCCGTATTGCCGAGCTGGATCACCGCAGTTGCACGCGAACGCGACAATGCCTGGGCGTCCGTATTCATCACGATGAAGTCGACGCCTTGTACGCCCTTGTTGATCATGTGCTGAACGGCATTGCCGCCAGCGCCACCTACTCCGACCACCTTGATGATGGTGCCGTTCGTTTCGGTTTCCAGCATCTGGAATTCCATGTTGCCTCCGTCAAGATAAAAAATTGCAGCCACTCGGCCGTTATTCGGCAGGAGATCGGGCAACCCCCTGTCGCGCGCCAGCCGCCGGCACCAGCGCGTATTTCGTAAACTGAGTCGTAATCTTTAGAAGTTGCCGAGGAACCAGTCCTTCATTCGCGAGAAGACTTGTCCCATCGACCCCGACTGCACCGCGACCTTGCGGCCGCGCATCCGTTGCGAGCGTCCTTCGAAGAGCAGACCCATCGCCGTCGAATACCGCGGGTTACGCACCACGTCCGCAAGACCGCCCGCGTATTCCGGCACGCCGATGCGCACCGGCTTCAGGAAAATGTCCTCGCCGAGCTCGACCATGCCGAGCATCATCGACGCGCCGCCGGTCAGCACCACGCCGGAGCTCAGCAGTTCCTCGTAACCCGACTCGCGCACCACCTGCTGCACGAGCGAAAACAGTTCTTCGACGCGCGGCTCGATCACCGCTGCGAGCGCCTGGCGCGACAGCGTGCGCGGACCGCGCTCACCCAGACCCGGCACTTCGATCATCTCGTCCGGATCAGCCAGCGCCTGCTTGGCGATGCCGTAATCGACCTTGATGTCTTCCGCGTCCGGCGTCGGCGTGCGCAAGGCCATCGCGATGTCGCTCGTGATCTGGTCGCCGGCGATCGGAATCACCGCCGTGTGGCGAATCGCGCCTTCGCTGAAAATCGCGATGTCCGTCGTGCCGCCGCCGATATCGACCAGCACCACGCCGAGTTCTTTTTCGTCTTCCGTCAGCACCGCCAGCGACGACGCCAGCGGCTGCAAGATCAGATCGTTCACTTCGAGCCCGCAGCGGCGCACGCACTTCACGATGTTCTGCGCCGCGCTCACCGCGCCGGTCACGATGTGCACCTTCACTTCGAGACGAATACCGCTCATGCCGATCGGCTCGCGCACGTCTTCCTGGCCGTCGATGATGAATTCCTGCGTCAGGATGTGCAGCACCTGCTGATCGGTCGGGATGTTGATCGCCTTGGCCGTCTCGATCACGCGCGCCACGTCGGTCTGCGTGACTTCCTTCTCCTTGATCGCCACCATGCCGCTCGAATTGAAGCTGCGGATATGGCTGCCGGCGATCCCGGTAAATACGTTGGTGATCTTGCAGTCGGCCATCAGCTCGGCCTCTTCGAGTGCGCGCTGAATAGACTGCACGGTGGCCTCGATGTTCACCACGACGCCTTTCTTGAGCCCCTTCGATTCGCTCTGGCCGAGTCCGATCACCTCGTAGTGACCTTCGCCTTTCAGTTCGGCGACGATGGCCACCACCTTCGCCGTCCCAATGTCGAGGGCGACCAGCAGATCTTTATAGTCTTTACTCATAGCGTGCTCATTGCGTGTGATGTCCGTTTACTTCTTGCCCTTGTCGGGTTCGCTGATAAAGCGCATGCCAGCGGCACGAATCGCGAAACCGTTCGGATAGCGCAAGTCCGCATACTCGATATCCTTTCCCCAACGTTGCGTCACCGCGTTCCACGCCGCAGTCAGGCGCCGGCTGCGATCGAGCAGCGTGTCCTGATTGCGTTCGCGCCCCAGTTCCACCTGCGTGCCGTTCGACAGTTTCACCGTCCACGCGTAGCGCGGCGACAGCGTCACTTCATCTGGCGTCGCGCCCAAAGGCGCAAACCACTTCTTGAAGTCGCGATACCGCGCGACGACTTCCTTTGCCGTGCCGTCCGGGCCGTCGAATGCGGGCAGCGCTTCGTCGAGCTCGCCCTGGTTCGCGGTGAACAGCTCGCCGTCGACGCTCACCAGCTGATCGCTGCCCCACGTCCCCAGCGGTTTGTACTCCTCGAGCGTGACAGCCAGCGCATTCGGCCAGACGCGCCGCACGCTCGCGTGACGCACCCACGGCATCTGTTCGAACGCCTGACGCGCGACGTCGAGATCCACCGTGAAAAAGTTGCCCTTCAAGCGTCCGACTACGCCGGCGCGCACCGTCGGCGAATTGATGTGCTCGGTGTCGCCGTCGATCTGGATTTCGCGCAGCGCGAAATTCGGACGCTGGATCAGCCAGTAACCGCCTGCCGCCAGCAGCACGAGCACCAGCAACGCGTGCAATGCGTTGGCGGCGAGATTGAGCTGGCGAACGTTGTTCCACATGGTGTTGCTTTCGGGTCGCCCCGGTTAGTCCTTAAGCGTCAGCGCCAACACGCCGACAACCAGTTCCTGATAGCTGATGCCCACCGCACGCGCCGCCTTCGGCGGCAGCGAGTGATCGGTCATGCCGGGCGCCGTGTTCACTTCGAGGAAATACGGATTGCCCTCCGCGTCCAGCATGAAATCGGCGCGGCCCCAATCGGTGCAGCCGAGCACGTCGAAAGCGCGGCGCGCCAGTGCCTTCAAACGCTGCTCCTCGTCCGACGCGAGACCGCACGGAATCAGGTACTGCGTGTCGTTGGCGATGTACTTCGCGTGGTAGTCGTAGAACTCGCCGGCCGGCACGATACGGATCACCGGCAGATCGAGATCGCCGGCGATGCACGCGGTGTACTCGCCGCCGCCTTCGATGCTCTTCTCGACCACGACGATCCTGTCGTACTTGACCGCTTCGATCAGCGCTGCGGGCAGTGCATCGGCGCTCTTCACCTTGATGACCGCGACGCTCGAACCTTCACTCGCCGGCTTCACGAAGAGCGGCAAGCCGAGCTTCGCGACGATGTCTTTCGCGCGCGCTTCGTAGTCGTCGCCACGCAGCACGGCTTCGAACGGCGGCGTCGGAATGCCGAGTTGCTGCCACACGAGCTTGGTGCGGAATTTGTCCAAGCCGAGCGCCGAACCGAGCACGCCGCTACCCGTGTAGCGGATGCCGTAAAAATCGAGCGCGCCCTGGATCTGGCCGTTCTCGCCATAGCCGCCATGCAGCGCATTGAACGCCCGCACGAAGCCTTCATCCTTCAACGCGGCGAGCGGACGCTCGGCCGGGTCGAACGGATGCGCGTCGATACCGGCGTCGCGCAAACCTTGCAGCACGAGGCGGCCGGAATTGAGCGACACCTCGCGCTCGGCGGAATCGCCACCGAGCAGCACTGCCACTTTGCCGAATTGTTTGGGGTCGATACCGCTCATCTCACACCTTCGTTTCTTGCGCGAGGCGGCCCGGCACACTGCCGATCGAACCCGCGCCCATCGTGATCACCACATCGCCGTCGCGCACCACTGCTGAAAGCGCGTCCGGCACTTCATCCACCGTATCGACAAACACCGGCTCGACCTTGCCCGCCACTCGCAACGCCCGCGCCAACGCGCGGCCGTCCGCGGCGACGATCGGCGCTTCGCCGGCCGAATAGACTTCGGTCAGCACGAGTGCATCGACCGTCGACAGCACCTTCACAAAATCTTCGAAGCAATCGCGCGTGCGCGTAAAGCGGTGCGGCTGGAACGCCAGTACCAGACGCCGCCCCGGAAACGCGCCGCGCGCCGCCGCCACCGTGGCCGCCATTTCGACCGGGTGGTGGCCGTAGTCGTCGACCAGCGTGTACGCGCCGGCAGCCTTGCCTTCCGACACGACCGGCACTTCGCCGTAGCGCTGGAAGCGCCGGCCCACGCCGTTGAAATCCGCCAGCGCTCGCTGGATATCGGCATCTTTCACTTCAAGTTCAGTCGCAATGGCAATGGCGGCCAAAGCGTTCTGCACGTTGTGCTCGCCCGGCAGGTTCAGCACGATGTCGATCGGCGGAGCGTCTTCGCGCATTGCCGTGAAATGCATCCTGGCGTCGCGCGCTTCGACGTTGACCGCGCGCACTTGCGCATCCGGCGCGAAGCCGTAGCGGATGATCGGCTTCGACACGAACGGCAGGATTTCCTTCACGTTCGGATCGTCGACGCACAGCACCGCGATTCCGTAGAACGGCAGGCGATGCGTGAATTCGATGAACGCCTGCTTGAGCCGCGCGAAGTCATGGCCGTAGGTGTCCATGTGATCGGCGTCGATGTTCGTGATGACTTCGATCACCGGAAACAAGTTCAGGAACGATGCATCCGACTCGTCCGCTTCGGCGACGATGAAGTCGCCCGTACCGAGCCGCGCATTCGCGCCCGCGCTGATCAGGCGGCCGCCGATCACGAAAGTCGGATCGAGGCCGCCGGCCGCCAGCACGCTCGCCACCAGAGAGGTGGTCGTGGTCTTGCCGTGCGTGCCGGCAATCGCGATGCCTTGCTTCAGGCGCATCAGTTCCGCGAGCATCACGGCACGCGGCACGATCGGAATCCGGCGATGGCGCGCGGCCAGCACTTCCGGGTTGTCGCTGCGCACCGCGGTCGAGACGACCACCGCGTTCGCGCCTTCGATGTTCTCGGCCGCGTGGCCAATCGCGATCCGCGCGCCGAGCGCGGCGAGACGATCGGTAACCGGGTTGCTCGTGAGATCCGAGCCGCTCACCTGATAGCCGAGATTGACCAGCACCTCTGCGATGCCGCTCATGCCGACACCGCCGATGCCGACAAAGTGAATGTGTTTGACGATGTGTTTCATTGCTTTCCTTCCAGGCTCGGGCTCGGGGTCCAACCCGCCACGGTCGCGCAAATCTGCGCAACCTGTTCGGTGGCGTCGGGTTTCGCGAGCGAGCGCGAACGCTCCGCCATCTCCGCGAGGGTCTCTCGCGTCTGGCTGCGCAACCAGTCGGCGAGCTTTTCCGCCGACAGATCGCGTTGCTGCACGAGCAGCGCCGCGCCGTGGTCGGCGAGGAACGCTGCATTAGTTGTTTGGTGATTGTCTACTGCAAACGGGAATGGCACGAAGAATGCCGCCACGCCCACCGCTGAAATCTCGGACACCGTCATCGCGCCCGAACGGCAGATCACCAGATCAGCGTTCGCGTAAGCGCTCGCCATGTCGTCGATGAACGGCATGAGCTGCACGTCGGTTTGCAAACCGGCTGCCGCATAGTTGTCACGCAGCGCGTCGATATGCTTCGCGCCCGCCTGATGCACGATGCGCGGACGCTCGTTCGGCGTGAGCCGCGCAACCGCTCGCGGCACCACTTCGTTCAATGCCGCAGCGCCCAGACTGCCGCCTACCACCAGCACATTCAGCGGACCGCTGCGCTGCGCGTAGCGTGCTTTGGGTGCAATTGCGTGCGCAAGTTCCGCACGAATCGGGTTTCCGGTCCACTCGCCGTGCGGCAGCGTGTTCGGGAACGCAACCAGCACGCGTTTGGCGAGTTTCGCGAGCACCTTGTTCGCGAGACCCGCAATCGAATTCTGTTCATGCAGCACGAGTGGACGGCCGCTCAACGCGGTCATCAGACCCGCCGGAAACGTGATGTAACCGCCCATGCCGAGCACGACGTCCGGCTTCACGCGACGCAGCACGCTCAGGCTTTGCATGCAGGCGCGCAGCAGATTCAGCGGGAGCATCAGCCTGGTCTTTATGCCCTTGCCGCGCAGGCCGCCGAAGCGCACGTATTCCATCGGGATGCCATGTTTCGGCACCAGCGTCGCTTCCATGCCTGCGGGATTGCCGAGCCAGACCACCTTCCAGCCCCACGCCTGCATCAGGTGCGCGACCGCGAGCCCCGGGAACACGTGTCCCCCGGTGCCGCCGGCCATCACCATCAGTGTGCGTTGCGGCAGAGCGGTCATACCTTCCCCCCACGCATCAACACGAATGACAACGCGTTTTGGCTCCGGCCGCTGCGCTTAACTTCGCGCGCGTTGCGCTCGAAGTTAGCCTTCGCCGAAATCGTGTGTTGCTGCATGGCGGTCATACCTTCCCCCCACGCATCAACACACGATTTTCATAATCCACCCGCATCAGCACCGCCACCGCGACGCAGTTCAGCACGATGCCCGAGCCGCCGTAGCTGACGAGCGGCAACGTGAGACCCTTGGTCGGCAGCAAGCCGAGGTTCACACCCATGTTGATGAAGGTCTGCGCGCCGAACCAGATGCCGACGCCCTTCGCCGCCAGCCCCGCAAACGTGCGGTCGAGCGCGAGCGCCTGACGACCGATCTCGAACGAGCGGCGCACGATCCAATAGAACATCAGGATCACCACCAGCACGCCGACGAAACCCAGCTCTTCGCCGATCACCGCGAGGATGAAGTCGGTGTGCGCCTCCGGCAGGTAGTTGAGCTTCTCGACGCTGCCGCCGAGACCCACGCCGAACCACTCGCCGCGGCCGAACGCGATCAGCGAGTGCGTCAATTGATAAGCCTTGCCTTGCGCGTAACGGTCGTCCCACGGATCGAGGTAGGCGAAGATCCGCTCTCGACGCCACGGCGATGCCCACACCAGCAAGCTGAACGTGCCCACCGCCGTCGCTACGAGGCCGCCGAACAGCTTGCCGTTCACGCCGCCCAGAAACAGCAGGCCCATCGCGATCGCGGCGATCACCATGAACGCGCCCATGTCCGGCTCGAGCAGCAGCAACGCGCCGACGAGCCCCACCGCCACCGCCATCGGCAAAAAGCCCTTGGCGAAGCTGTGCATGTACTCCTGTTTGCGCACCGTGTAGTTCGCCGCGTAGATCGTCACGGCGAGCTTCATGATTTCCGACGGCTGCATGTTCGTGATGCCTAGCGGAATCCAGCGGCGCGCGCCGTTCACGCCCTTGCCGATGTGCGGAATCAGCACGATCACCAGCGCGACCAGCGAAATCAGGAAGAGCTTCGGCGCGTACTTGTCCCACGTCGAGATCGGGATGCGGAACGATACGACGCCGATCACCGAGCCCATCACCACGAAAATGATCTGCCGCACGAGGAACGCGTAATCGCGATACGACGCGTACTTCGGCGAATCGGGCATCGCGATCGACGCCGAATACACCATCACGACACCGAGGCCGAGCAACGCGACGACCACCCACAGCAACGAGTGATCGTAGTCGAGCATCCGCGAGCGCAGCGGACGCACGCCGTTGACGGCGCTCGCGAGACCGCTGCTGCCGGTGCGGCCGGACGTGCGGCCCATGTGGCCTGAGCTGCCTGCATCGCCTTGACCGGCACGTGACCCGGCGAGGCGCGACCCGAAGCGTTCCGACCAGCTCATATCATCGTCCCCCGTTCGGCAGCGATGTCTTCCACCGTGCTGCGGAACACCGCCGCACGATGCGCGTAACCCTTGAACATGTCGAAACTCGCGCAAGCCGGCGACAGCAGCACGGCGTCGCCCGGTTGCGCCAATGCCGTCGCGGCGCGCGTGGCTTCTTCGAGCGTGGCGTGATCGCTCAGCGCGATGCCGGTATGTTCGAGCGCGGTGCGAATCTGCGGCGCGTCGCGGCCGATCAGCATCACGGCTCGGCACCAGCGCATCACCGGCTCGGCGAGCGGCTCGAAATCCTGGCCCTTGCCGTCTCCGCCGGCAATCAGCACCGCGCGTTGCGCGAGGCCATCGAGCGCGGCAACCGTCGCGCCGACATTCGTCCCCTTGCTGTCGTCGACGTAATCGATGCCTTCGATCGATGCGATCAATTCCACCCGATGCGGCTCGCCGCGGTATTCACGCAGGCCGTGCAGCAGCGGCGCGCCCGGCAGACCGATCGCACGCGCCAACGCATACGCGGCGAGCGCGTTCGCGGCATTGTGCAGACCGCGAATACGCAAGGCGTCGGCAGGCATCAGACGCTTGAGCGCGATGCTCGGCGGCGCGACCGTTTCGTTCTTGCGACGGCGCTTCGGCTGCGGCTCGTCGCTCGCGTCGCGATCGTGCGCTTCGACCAGCCACACGATGCCGTTGTCGCGCAGCAGACCGTAGTCGCCGTCGTTCTTCGGCTCGGTGACGCCGAAGGTGATCACTTCAGCGTCGCCGTCCACGGAAGGCGCGAGCGCCATCACGCGCGCGTCGTCGCGATTCAGCACGCGCACGGTTTGTGTACCAAAGATGCGGCCCTTCGCAGCGGCATATGCATCGAGGCCGCCGTGCCAGTCCAGGTGATCCTGGGTGATGTTCAGAATGACCGCAGCGTCGGGTCTAAACGTGTGCGCGGTTTCCAGCTGGAAGCTGGACAACTCGAGCACCCACACGTCGGGCAACGCGGTGTTGTCGATCGCTTCGGTCAGCTTGTCCAGCGCGGCCGGGCTGATGTTGCCCGCCACGGCGACCTTCTTGCCGGCGCGTTCGCACAGCAGGCCAGTCAGGCTCGTCGTGGTGGTCTTGCCATTGGTGCCGGTGATCGCGATCACCTTCGGCGCGTAACCGCTCTCGCCGAGCGTCTTCAGCGCTTGCGAGAAGAACTCGAGTTCGCCCCACACAGGAATGTCCCGCTCACGCGCCGCCGAGATCAGCGGCAGCAGATCGGCGGCGAGCGGCGACAAACCCGGGCTGATCGCAAGCAGTTCAACGCCTTCGAGCAGCACCGGCGAAAACGGGCCGCCGACGAAATCGGCGTCGACACCGTGCGCTTCGAGCGCGGACAGGTTCGGCGGCACCTCGCGCGTATCGGCCACACGCAGCCGACAGCCGTGCCGCGCGCACCAGCGCGCCATCGCGAGACCGGATTCACCCAGTCCCAGCACGAGCACCATCGGCTTTTGCCGATCCCGAAACTTCTCGCCAAACATCGCCTGCTTCCCCTAAATACCGCTTAACGCAACTTGAGCGTGGACAAACCGAACAGACACAGCATCAGCGTGATGATCCAGAAACGCACGACCACCTGCGTTTCCTTCCAACCCGACAATTCAAAATGGTGATGCAGCGGCGCCATCTTGAAGAGCCGCCGCCCTTCACCGAAACGGCGCTTGGTGAACTTGAACCACGCAACCTGCAACATCACGGAGAGCGTCTCCGCAACGAAAATGCCACCCATGATGAACAGCACGATTTCCTGACGCACGATCACCGCGACCGTGCCAAGCGCGCCGCCGAGCGCCAGCGCGCCGACGTCGCCCATGAACATCTGCGCCGGGTGCGTGTTGAACCATAGAAATGCGAGTCCCGCTCCGCCCATCGCCGAGCAGAAAATCAGCAGTTCGCCGGCGCCGGCGATATGCGGAAACAGCAGGTATTTCGAGTAGACCGAGCTGCCCATCACATACGCGAATACGCCGAGCGACGCGCCGACCAGCACGACCGGCATGATCACGAGGCCGTCGAGACCGTCGGTGAGATTCACCGCATTGCTCGCGCCGACGATCACCAGATAGGTCAGCACGATGAAGCCCCATACGCCGAGCGGATAGCTGATCGATTTGACGAACGGCAGCATCAGGTCGGCGCGCGCCGGCAAGCCCATCGACAAGCCGCTGCGCACCCACGCCATGAACAGGTCGAACACGCGCACATTGCTGGCTTCGGACACGCTGAAAGCCAGATAAACGGCAGCGAACAAACCGATCACCGACTGCCAGAAATACTTTTCACGCGACGACATGCCGCGCGGATCCTTGTAGACCACCTTGCGGTAATCGTCGACCCAGCCGATCACGCCGAAACCGAACGTGACGAGCATCACGATCCAGATGAAGCGGTTGGTCAGATCGGCCCACAACAGCGTCGCCACGGCGATACCGAGCAGAATCAGCACGCCGCCCATGGTCGGCGTACCGGATTTGACGAGGTGCGTTTGCGGGCCGTCCTTGCGCACGGCCTGGCCGACCTTCATCGCGGTCAGCTTGCGAATCACCCACGGGCCACAGACGAGCCCGATCAGCAGCGCGGTGATGGTTGCCATCACCGCGCGGAAAGTCAGATAACTGAACACGCGCAAGAAGCTTGCGTCATTCTGCAGCCATTGCGCCAGCGCCAGTAGCATGCTTCGGTCCTTCTATTTCAATGTGCGGCGGGCGCATTGCCCGCTGCGTTGGGTTGTGGACTCGTTACGGCGTCCACCACGCGCTCCATTTGCATGAAGCGCGAGCCTTTCACGAGAAGCGTTGCAGCAGGACCGAAACCGGCCTGCTGCAATTGCGCGATCAGCGTGCCGACATCGGCGACGTGATGCGCGTTGGCGCCGTACGCGGTGCAGGCGTCGCGCGAGGCGTCGCCCAGTGCGTACAGCGCGTCGATCCCGCGTTCTTTCGCGTATGCACCGATCTCGCGATGAAACGCCGGACCGTTGTCGCCGACTTCGCCCATGTCGCCCATCACCAGCACGCGCGGCAAGGCTTGCGACGCGAGCACGTCGATTGCGGCGCGCATCGAGTCGGGGTTCGCGTTATAGGTGTCGTCGATCACGGTTGCACCGGCGAGCGTGCCGAGCGCGGCGCGCTTCACCTGCAAACGACCCTTCACGGCGCCGAACGATTCGAGACCGCGCTTGATCGCGTCGAGCGAAACGCCTGCGGCGAGCGCCGCTGCGGTCGCGGCCAGCGCGTTGTGTGCGTTGTGGTTGCCTAGCACCTGCAACGTGACGTCGATATGGCCTTCCGGCGTGTCGATGCTCAGAAGATTGCCGACGAACGTACCCGTTACCGCGGCTTCGGTCGCGCGGTCATCTGAGTTCAACGCGAAATCGACGATCCGGTTGCCGGTTGCGGCGACGCGCCAGATGCTCGCGTAGGCATCGTCAGCCGGGAACACGGCGACGCCTTCCGGGGACAGCGCGTGAATCACGCTTGCGTGTTCGAGCGCGACTGCTTCGACCGTCGCCATGAATTCCTGATGCTCGCGCTGCGCGTTGTTCACGACCGCGACGGTCGGCTCGGCGATCTTTGCAAGCACGGAGGTTTCGCCCGGATGGTTCATGCCTAGCTCGACCACCGCCAGTTGATGCGCGGCGTTCAGGCGGAACAGCGTCAGCGGCAGGCCGACGTCGTTATTGAAATTGCCCGCGGTCGCGAGGCGAGCATCCGCGCCAACCGCAGCGGCGAAAATCGACGCGATCATTTCCTTGACCGTCGTCTTGCCGTTGCTGCCCGTCACCGCGACGAGCGGCGCGCTGAACTTGCGGCGCCAGCCGCGTGCAAGCGCGCCCAACGCAACGCGGGTATCGGCCACGCGCAAGGCGGGGAGACGCCAGTCGCTGGGACTGCGCGCGACCAATGCGGCCGTGACGTTGCGCGACGCAACGTCCGGCAGGAAGTCGTGCGCATCGAAACGCTCACCCTTCAACGCGACGAACAGATCGCCCGGACCGGCACTGCGGCTATCGGTCGACACGCGCTCGAACGCGACGCTCCCGTCTCCAAGTACGGTGGCGCCGGGAATCAGCGCGGCGGCTTCGCGCAGCGAGAACATCGTCATTCGCCACCTCCGCGTGTGTGCGTCGCACGCGACGCGAGCGCGAGGCGAGCGTGGTCCTGATCGGAGAAAGCGCGTTTCTTACCCATGATTTCCTGTGTTGCTTCGTGCCCTTTGCCCGCCAGCAGGATGACGTCTTCGCGCGCGGCGCCGCGGACCGCTTGCAGGATCGCGCTCGCGCGGTCCTCGATACAGCGTGCCTTCGACGCGTCTTTCATGCCGGCGGCAATCTGTTCGATGATCGCTTGCGGATCTTCGCTGCGCGGGTTGTCGCTGGTCACGACGACGCCGTCGGCGAGCCTCTCGGCAATCGTGCCCATCAACGGACGCTTGGTCGCGTCGCGGTCGCCGCCGCAGCCGAACATGCAAATCAGTTCGCCGCCACGTGCAGCCGCCATCGGGCGCAGTGCTTCCAGAGTCTTTTCCAGCGCGTCCGGCGTGTGCGCGTAATCGATCACGACAAGCGGTTCGTCGTTCTGCAAGCGGCCGCCCAGACGCTGCATGCGGCCGTTTACCGGCTCGAGCTTCGCCAGTTCGGCGAGCGCGGCGTCGAACGGGACGTCCGCGGCGAGCAACGCGCCGAGCACGCCGAGCAGATTGCTGACGTTGAACGCGCCGAGCGTTTGGACTTCGACTTCGGCGCTGCCCCAATCCGACGTGGTCAGATGGAATGCAGTGCCGGTGGCGGTGGCGCGCACGTTCGAGGCCGTGAGCAACGCATCGGCCTGCGGCGCGTCTTCGAGCGCTTCGTCGAGACCGTAGGCGATCGTGCGTGCATGGCCTTTCGCGCTGGCGAGCAGGCGGCGGCCGGCCGCGTCGTCACGGTTGATCACCGCGGCACGCAGCTCCGGCCACACAAACAGACGCGCCTTCGCGGTTTCGTAGGCTTCGAGCGTGCCGTGATAGTCGAGGTGATCTTGCGTGAGATTCGTGAACACGGCGATATCGAAGGCGGTGCCGTTCACGCGGCCTTGATGCAGCGCGTGCGACGACACCTCCATCGCCACGGCTTGAGCGCCCGCGGCGCGCAGTTGCGCGAGACTGCGCTGAAGCTGCGGCGCGTCGGGCGTCGTAAAGCCAGTGTGCACGAGTTGACCCGGCAAACCGGTGCCGAGCGTGCCGATGATCGCGCAGCGCGTGCCGAGCGCGGTCAGCGCCGCCGAGATCCATTGGCTGCACGAGGTCTTGCCGTTGGTGCCGGTGACGCCGATGGCCAGCATCGCGTCGCTCGGATTCTTGTACCAGGCGCTCGCGATCTGGCCCGCCAGTTCGTTCAGCGCCGGTACGGCCAGCGTCGTAACCGGATCGATCACGCCGCTGAAACCTTCCGGCTGAACCAGCACCGCCGCCGCGCCGCGCTCGATCGCGCCCCCGATGAACGGGCGGTTGTCCGCGCCGTCGACCGCGTAGGCGAAATACGCATCGCCCGCGGCGAGCGAGCGCGTGTCGGCGTGCAGATGCGCGTCTGGCCGCACGCGGGCGTGCAGCCAGGTCAAGGCGTCGACGATCTGCCGGTGCGCCGGATGCGTCTGACGCAGCGCGCTCATCGCTCCACTCCGGGATGGCTTTTCGCGTTGGCGGCGATCGTCATTTTCTTCGCGCCGCCGCTGGTGGAAAGTTTCTTCGCCGTTGCGGCTGTCGGCGCTGCGGTTTGCGCAGCCGGCGCCGAATCGTCCGACACCACCATCTGCTTGACCGGCATGTCCGGCGGCACATTCAACGAGCGCAGCGTATCGCCGACGATCGCCGAAAACACCGGACCCGACACCTGACCGCCGAAGTGGCTGCCCGCAGTCGGTTCGTCGACCGAAACGGCCACGACGATGCGCGGATTCGGCATCGGCGCCATGCCGACGAACGATGCGCGGTACTTCGAATGGTCGTAGCCGTGAGCGCCGTGCTTGTACGCGGTACCGCTCTTGCCGCCTACGCGGTAGCCCGGCACGGCCGCATCCGGCGATGTGCCGCCCGGCGCCGTCACGGTTTCGAGCATCGCTCGCACTTCGCGCGCGGTGGTCGGCGCGAAGATTTGCGGCCCAGTCGCCGGCAGATCGCCAGGCGTGCGGAAAATCGACACCGGCATGATCTCGCCGTCATGCGCGATCGCGGTATACGCGCGGCCCAGCTGGAACAGCGACACCGACAAGCCGTAGCCGTACGACATGGTGGCCTGCTCGATCCGGCGCCAGCTCTTCCACGGACGCAGACGGCCCGCCGCCGCGCCTGGAAAGCCGACCTTCGGCGCCTGGCCGAGACCGATGCTGGTGTACATGTTCCACATCTCTTCGGGCTTGAGCTGCATCGCGATCTTCGTCGCGCCGATGTTGCTCGACTTCTGGATCACACCGCCCACCGTCAGCACGCCGAACGCGCTGTCGTCGGTGATCGGCGCGCCGTCGAGCACAAAGCGGCCCGGCCCCGTATCTACCAGTGTAGTCGGCGACACGCGGTGCAGATCGAGCGCGAGCGACACCGTGAACGGCTTCATGATCGAGCCCGGCTCGAAGGTGTCGGTCAGGATACGGTTGCGCAACTGATCGCCGGTCAGGTGCGAACGGTCGTTCGGGTTGTACGTCGGGTAATTGACGAGCGCCAGCACTTCGCCGGTACGCACGTCGATCACCATCGCGGCGCCGGCTTTCGCCTTGAATTTCTCGACGGCCGCTTTCAGGTTCGTATAGGCGATGTACTGGATCTTGCTGTCGATCGACAGGTCGACGTCCTTGCCGTTGTGCGGCACGACCTGTTCGTCCACATCTTCGATGATGTGGCCCATCCGGTCCTTGATCACCCGGCGGCTGCCCGACATGCCGGCCAGCAGCTTCTGGTCGCCGAGTTCGACGCCTTCCTGGCCCTCGTCTTCGACGTTCGTAAAGCCGATCAGGTGAGCCGTGATCTCGCCTTCCGGATAGAAGCGCTTGTACTCGTCGCGCGCATAAATGCCGGGGATGTCGAGCGCGGTGACCTGCGCGGCGACGTCGACCGGCACCTGGCGCTTCACGTAGACGAAGGTCTTGTCTTCCGACAGCTTGGCGCGCAGTTCCTTATTGGTCATGCCGAGCAGCTTGCCGAGCGCGGTCAGCTTGTCCGCGCCGAGATCGTCCGGCACCGATTCGGGAATCGCCCAGATAGCGCGCACCGGCAGACTCGTGGCGAGCACAAGACCGTTGCGGTCGAGAATCTTGCCGCGCGTGGCCGGCAGCTCGAGCCGGCGCTGATAGCGGATCTCACCCTGCTTCAGATAGAACGCGTTGCCCGGCCCCTGAATCCAGAAGGCGCGCGCGGTCAGCGCGACGAACGCCATGAACAGCAGGAACACGACAAGTTTCGAGCGCCACATCGGCAGTCGCACCGACAGGATGGGATTCGCCGAGAAGGCCACGCTCTTGCGAGCCGACGATTTTTTCATCGCGCGCCTCCGCGACGGGTCGTGAGCGGCGCCGACGCCGGATCGGAAGTCGGGATCGGTGCGTCAGCAGCCTTGGCAGCGCCCGGATCGAGCGTCAGGTATTGGGTGCGGCCGGTGCTCACCGACTGCATTTTCAGCGAGGCCGTGGCGATCTGCTCGATGCGCGAGGTCTTCGACAGCGCGCTCTGCTGATATTGAAGCTGCGAATAGTCCTGCTGCAACTGACGCTCCTGCGATTGAGCACGCTGCAACTGGATAAAGATCTGACGCTGCTGATTGGTGGCGTTGACGACAGACAAGGCGCAGCCCATCACGATGATCAGCAGGAAGATATTGAGGCGATTCATGGCGCAATCCGCTCCGCCACACGCATCACGGCAGAACGGGCGCGCGGATTCGCGGCGACTTCAGCGTCGCTCGCGAACACGCGGCCGATGATTTTGAGCGGAGGGCTCGGCAGATCGACTGCTCGAATCGGCAGACGGCGATCGACCGCAGGCGTACTGGCGTGCGCCTGCATGAATCGTTTGACGATCCGGTCCTCGAGCGAATGAAAGCTGATGACCACCAGCCGCCCCCCTTGCTCCAACAGCGACAACGCTGCTTCTAAAACGACTTGCAGCTCCGCAAGCTCTTGATTGATGTGAATCCGTATAGCTTGAAAGGTGCGGGTTGCCGGATCCTTGCCCTTCTCACGGGTTTTGACGACGTTAGCCACGATTTGGGCAAGCTCGCCCGTGCTGACGAGAGGCCCAAGACGGTCGGACTCTGCCCGGCGAGCAACAAGCGCCTTTGCAATCTGAAAAGCAAACCGTTCTTCCCCATAATCTCGTATTACCTCCGTCAGTTCCTGCACCGTGGCCCGCGCCAGCCAGTCAGCGGCAGACTCGCCGCGCGTCGGGTCCATCCGCATGTCGAGCGGGCCGTCGGCGCGGAAGCTGAAACCCCGCTCCGGATCGTCGACTTGCGGCGACGACACGCCCAGATCCAGTAAAACGCCCGACAACCGCCCTACCCCGCGCTCCGCGATTGCGTCTCGCAGTGAAGCAAAACTCTCGTGCACGATGCCAAAGCGCGGATCCGCAATCTGCTGCGCCGTGGCGATGGCGAGCGGGTCTTTGTCGAACGCGATCAGACGCCCCGACTCGCTCAGCCGCTCCAACACCAGACGGCTATGACCGCCGCGCCCGAAGGTGCCGTCCACATAAACGCCGTCCGCGCGCGTCACCAGCGCATTGACCGCTTCTTCCAGCAGCACCGTGCGATGCTGCAATTCGTTTCCCATCGCAGGTGCCATATATGTATGCCGCGATCAGAACGTGAAATTCTTTAACGCTTCGGGCATGCCCTCGGCGATCGCCGCCTGTTCCTTCGCGGCGTAAGTTTGTGCGTCCCACAACTCGAAGTGACGTCCCATGCCGAGCAGGGTCACTTCTTTTTCCAGCGAACCGGCCATGCGCAACTCTGGCGACACGAGCACGCGACCCGCGCCGTCCATGTCGACGTCCATTGCGTTGCCAAGGAAAATGCGGCGCCACCAGGTTGCGTTCATGGGCAGATTGCCGACCTTCTCGCGGAAGATCTCCCATTCAGGACGTGGAAAGAGCAACAGGCAGCCGTCCGGGTGCTTGGTGATCGTCACCCGGCCTTCTGCCTGTGTCTGCAGCGCATCCCGATAACGAGAGGGAATCGACATCCGCCCTTTCGCATCGAGCGTCAGCGCCGACGCCCCTTGGAACACTTCGCTCTCCCCTCATACGACGCTTTAGCGCCGGCTGCCCGATCTATCAAAATCTACCCGAAACCGCCCGTGAGATCACACAAAAATACACTTTCTCACACTGTCTCCCACTTTAGAGGAACGCTAAACAGGGGTCAAGGGAGAAGCGCGCTTTTCGAGCGAAATTTGTTTGTTAGAACAAGGACTTAGCGCGACTCCTTCACATCAGACATAAAACGGAAAACCGTTATAAATGAATGAGCTAGTGCAACTTGTGAAGGTGATACGTGAAAAGTGCGGGGGAAAGGCGCGGAATGTAAGAGACTGTCAGGCGGGATTGGACGATGTTTGCTGCCGTTTTCGGCGATTCTGGCAGACGGCGCGTAGTGCGCCGTCCCACGTCGAAATGATGGTGTGAGTTGAGGCGCCCAACCTATATGTAATAGGCCGTGCGGGTCATCACCTTCGACACTGCGCGCATCAGCGCGCGCGCCGGCAACGGCAACTCGACGCCGCCTGCGTCCATCGCTGATTTACCGTGCTCCGCTTCGTCCACGCGCATCTGTTCGACGATCGCGCGCGACTCGAGATCGGCTGCGGGCAATTCATCCAGATGGCTATCCAGATGCTGTTCCACCTGGCGCTCGGTTTCCGCCATAAAGCCAAGACTGACGCGATCACCCATACGACCTGCTGCCAGGCCGATTGCCAACGCGCCGGTGTACCAAAGCGGGTTCAACAGGCTAGGACGCGAATCGAGCGCCTGAAGGCGCTTTGCGGTCCACGCCAGATGGTCCTCTTCTTCGATCGCCGCGTGATTGAAGACCGCGCGCAAAGACGGCGACTTCGTAGCCAGTTTCTGAGCCTGATAAAGCGCCTGGGCACACACCTCGCCGACATGGTTCACCCGCATCAAGCCGGCCGCGTGCGCGCGTTCCGCCGGCGAGAGTTCCACGGCCTCGGCCGCCGATTCTTGCGGAACCGGCAACGGACGGCTCATCCGCGATACGCCCGTCATTGAGCGTAAACCCCGATCAAATTCGCTAATCAATTCGTCCAGAAACATGCAGCACTCCCGTGATTCAACAACCGCCCCACCGCACTGACAGGTCCACTCGACAAGGCTTTGCGGCACAAAACCGGACTCGCGAAGACTTCGTACCCGAACGAATTTAGCGGCCAATTTGGGATTTTAGACCATGTTGCGTAAACGAAACAGGAGCGCTCGTCGCCGTCTCCTTTTTCTTTGTGCCATGTATGCCTTTTGTTACATTACGTGCAACTTCTCGCGAAGTTGCACAGCAAGGCCTCAACGCAACATAAATATTCGCCTTGTACAAAAGATTCGTAATTCTTGGAGATCATTCGATGAAAAAGTCGCTTCTCGCTCTCGCAGCACTGGGCGCATTTGCAGGCGTCGCTCATGCGCAGAGCAGCGTGACCCTGTACGGTATCATTGACGAAGGCTTCAACATCAACACCAACGCTAAGGGCCAGCACCTTTACAACCTGTCCAGCGGCGTTCTGCAAGGCTCGCGTTTCGGCCTGCGCGGCGCGGAAGATCTGGGCGGCGGTCTGAAGGCGATCTTCGTGTTGGAAAACGGCTTTGACGTGAACAACGGCAAGCTGGGTCAAGGCGGCCTGATGTTCGGCCGTCAAGCTTATGTCGGTCTGTCGAGCCAGTTCGGCACGGTCACGCTGGGTCGTCAGTACGACTCCGTCGTCGACTACGTCGGTCCGCTGGAAGCCGGTGACCAATGGGGCGGCTACATCGCTGCTCACCCGGGCGACATCGACAACTTCAACAACGCGTACCGCACCAACAACACGGTCAAGTACACGAGCGCTGACTACAACGGCCTCAAGTTTGGCGGCACGTACAGCTTCGGCGGCCAGGCAGGCAACTTCAGCGGCAACCAGATCTGGTCGTTGGGCGTTGGCTACAACAACGGTCCTCTCGTCCTCGGCGCCGGTTACTTGAACGCGCGCACCCCGGCAGCTTCGGGTGGCCTGTTCAACAACGGCGGCACGATCGCGTCGAACACGGTGAAGGCTACGGGACCGGACTTCGCCGTGTCGTCGCCGGTCTACGCTGGCTTCGCTTCGGCTAACACGTACCAGGTGATCGGTGCGGGTGGTGCGTACACGTTCGGCGCCGCAACGGTCGGTTTGACGTACTCGAACATCCGCTTCGCAAACCTGGGTGCTTCGTTCGCATCGCCGTACAAGGGTCAATCGGCTACGTTCAACAACGCGGAAGTCAACTTCAAGTATCAGTTGACCCCGGCATTGCTGGTCGGCGCTGCATACGACTACACCCGCGGTGCGGACATCGCTGGTGCATCGCGTGCTCAATACCACCAAGGCTCGGTCGGCGTGGACTACTTCCTGTCCAAGCGCACCGACGTCTACGTTATTGGCGTGTACCAACACGCTCTGGGCTCGACGTTGAATACGAGCGGTACTGTGGTGGACGCTCATGCAGGCATCAACGGCCTGTCGGGTTCGTCGAACCAGAACCAGCTCGCGGCTCGCGTCGGTATCCGCCACAAGTTCTAATAAGTCGTAATAAAGCAGTTTGCCTCAAAGGCGCCTTCGGGCGCCTTTTTTTATGGCAAGCGCACCGGCTGGCTTGCTTGTGTCGAGGCGGCGGCTCAAAGGGAAAGGCCCGGCAGACTGTCGTCTGCCGGGCCTTTTTTCTGAGTTGCGCTGTGTTGCTTTGCTTTAGCTGCCTTACTTCGCGCCGGTGTTGTTAGGCACGGCCGTCGCGCAACTCCCTGCGCAGAATCTTGCCGACGTTGCTCTTCGGCAGTTCCGCGCGGAATTCGATGATCTTCGGCCGCTTGTAGCCGGTCAGTTGTTGCTTGCAGTACGCGAAAATGTCCGCATCAGTAAGCGCCTGGTCCTTCTTCACGACGAACAGCTTCACCGCTTCGCCCGAGTGCTGATCCGGCACACCGACCGCAGCGACTTCGAACACGCCTGGCAGCTTCGCCACCACATCCTCGATTTCGTTCGGATAAACATTGAAGCCGGACACCAGGATCATGTCCTTCTTGCGATCGACGATCTTGACGAAGCCGCCTTCGTTCATCAAGCCGACGTCGCCCGATTTGAAGAAGCCATCCAGCGTCATGACCTTGGCCGTTTCGTCCGGCCGGTTCCAGTATCCCGCCATCACCTGGGGACCGCGGATGCAGATTTCACCCGGCTGGCCGAGCGGCACTTCGTTGCCTTCGTCGTCGCGAATCGAGATTTCGGTCGACGGCAGCGGCAAACCGATCGTGCCGCTGTATTCGGTGACGGTGACCGGATTGCAGGTCACGCATGGCGACGTCTCCGACAAACCGTACCCTTCGATGATCGGCGTATGCGTATGCTCGTACCAGCGCTTGGCGACCGCTTCCTGCACCGCCATACCGCCGCCATTTGCGGCGATCAGCTTCGAAAAGTCGAGCTTGTGAAAGTCCGGACTGTTCAGAAGCGCGTTATACAGCGTGTTGACGGCAGGAATCGTCGTGATCGGATAGCCTTGCAGCGACTTGATCATGCCGGGGATGTCGCGCGGATTCGGAATCAGCACGCCAAGACCGCCGGTGCGAATCGTCAGCAGACCGCAAACCGTCAGCGCGAACACGTGATAGAGCGGCAACGCGACGACGGTGATGAATTGATCGATGTCAGTGCGGTTCGCTCGGACCGGATCGAGCCAGATTTCCGACTGCAGCACGTTGGCAATCAGGTTCCGATGCAGCAGCGTTGCGCCCTTGGCCACGCCGGTCGTGCCGCCCGTGTATTGCAGGAACGCAACATCGTCCGGACCTTGCTTGACCGGCTTGAAGCTCTGACGGCCGCCCTCGGCGATTGCCGCGTTGAATTTGACATGCCCCGGCAGACTCCACGCCGGCACCATCTTCTTCACGCGCCGCACGACGAAGTTCACAACGGCGCCCTTCACGCCCATTAGATCGCCCATCGCGGCGACAACGACGTGCTTGACCGACGTATTGCGGACAATCGCCTCCAGCGTGACGGCGAAGTTTTCGAGCAGGATAATCGCTTCCGCGCCGCTGTCCTTGAGCTGATGCTCGAGTTCGCGCGGGGTATAGAGCGGATTCACGTTCACGACCACGTAGCCCGCGCGCAAGATCGCGGCAATCGCGACCGGATATTGCAGCACGTTCGGCATCATGATCGCGATGCGCGCGCCGCGGGCCATACCCTTCAACTGAAACCACGCACCCAGCTTGCTCGAGAGCGTGTCGAGCTCGCCGTAACTGATCTCTTTGCCCATGCAGACGAACGCCGGTTTGGCGCGATGCTCGCGGAAAGCTTCTTCGAGTAGTTCAGCGACGGACGAATAACGGGTCGGATCGATCTCTGCCGGAATGCCGGGCGGATAAGATTTCAGCCAGATTTTTTCCATGCAGTGTCTCCTCCTTTATTTTCGAATGGTCGTGCTAAAAACGCATCGTAGCATGCGGACCCCTTTGCTATTCGCGAAAAACGGCCGGGTTAGACTCCGGCCTCGAACCGGTTGTGGGCGGCAGCGGCGTGATTCTTCGAGCCTTTTCAGGCACGTTCGACCTCGACGAGGCAATCGTAGAACGTGGCCGACCCGCCGAGATCGGTGAGCGCCTGGCTGGTGACCTGGTTGGCGTTGCGGCCGTCGGGCGCGAGTTTCTTCCACCAGATCGACAGCCCGACGACGAGGCCTTCGCGCGCTTTGTCGGTGACACGGGCGCGCGCCTGCATCGAGCCGCGGTCATTGAAAATGCGCACCTGATCGCCGTCGACTATGTTTCGCTGCTGTGCGTCGGCCGGGTGAATGTCCAGGTGCGGCTCGCCTTCCGTCGAGCGCAGGCTTTCGATGTTCACGAAGGTGCTGTTCAGGAAGTTGCGCGCGGGCGGCGAGATCATCGCCAGCGGATAACGCGCGGCAAGTTCCGGCGCACCGTCAGCGGACTCGTAGGGTGGCAAATAATCGGGCAGCGGATCCAGTCCCTGTTGCGCGAGGCGCTCACTGAAAAACTCGCATTTACCAGACGGCGTTCGAAAGCCGCCTTCGGCAAACGGCGCGTCGGGCAGATTCAGCTTCGCCCAGCCCGTCTTCTTCAGCGAATCCCAGTCGACGCCTTCGAGCGCCGCATCGTCCCAGCGGAACGCCGCCTGCGCGACCGTTTCGTCGCTGTCATACAGCGCCGGCTCGTTCAGGCCCATGTGACGCGCGAAGCCGCGGAAAATCTCCGTGTTCGGGCGTGCGTCGCCGACCGGCGCGATCGCCGGCAGATTGACCATTACGTGTGTGTGCCCGTAGGACTTGTGCACGTCGAGATGCTCGAGTTGCGTCGTCGCAGGCAGGAGCAGATCGGCGTAGTCCGCGGTGTCAGTCTGAAAATGCTCCAGCACGATCGTGAACAGATCTTCGCGCGCGAAGCCTGCCGCGACCCGCTCCGAATCCGGCGCCACCGCCACCGGGTTCGAGTTGTAGACGATGATCGCTTCAATCTTGGGGCCGAACGCGGCGTCGCCGGGATGCAGCAATGCGTCGCCGATCGCGTTCATATTGATGACGCGCGATACTTTGGCGGGCCAGCCTGGCATCAGGTCCGGGCGCTGTAACGCGTGCGAATTGACCGGCGCCCATCCCGCCGACGACAGCAACACACCGCCCGCCCGCTCGCGCCACGCGCCCGTTAGCGACGGCAGGCAAACGATGGCGCGCACCGCGTTACCGCCGCCACGCACCCTTTGCAAGCCATAGTTCATCCGGATCGCGGCCTTCTTCGTGCTGCCGTAGAGGCGCGCAAGCTCGACGATCACCTGCTCGTCGACGCTGCAAATTTCAGCGACGCGAGACGGCGGATAGCTGAGCGCGCGGGCCTTCAGTTCCGAAAAACCCAAGGTGTGATCCGCGATGTAGGCATGATCGAGCAGATCCTCCGTGATGAGCACGTTCATCATGCCGAGCGCGAAAGCGCCGTCGGTGCCCGGCTTTATCGCGATGTGCTGATGGCACTTTTCCGCCGTCGACGAGCGGTACGGATCGATCGCGATCAGACGCGCGCCGCGGCGCTTGGCTTCCTGTGCGCGCGTCCAGAAATGCAGGTTCGACGCGATCGGATTCGAGCCCCAGATAAGGATGAGATCACTCTCCGCGAAAAACTCGGTGAGCATGCCGAGGCTCGCCCCAAAAGTGTATTTCAGCCCCGCCGCGCCGGCGGCCGCGCAAATCGTACGGTCCAACTGCGACGCGCCGAGCTTGTGGAAAAACCGTTGCGCAATGCTGTCACCCTGGACCAGACCCATCGTGCCCGCGTAGCTGTACGGCAGGATAGCTTCGGGTGCGCGGCTAGCGATCCGCGACAGACGCATCGCAGCCAGCTCGAACGCCTGGTCCCAACTGATCGGCTCGAAGCGGCCTTCACCCTTGCGGCCGACGCGCTTCATCGCTGTCGTCAGTCGACGCGGATGATGCACGCGCTCGGCATAGCGGCTGACTTTGGTGCACAGCGCGCCTTGGGTCGGCGGATGATCGGGATCGCCGGTGACCTTGATCGCCCGACCGCCTTCGACGGTCACACGCATCGCGCAAGTATCAGGGCAGTCGTGCGGACACACCGCGCGGGCGAATTCGGTCGGAGCATTCATTGGCGATTGATTCACTAGAGCGGTGTGGAAGTAGTCTCGAATTTTACGGCCGCGGCCGCCTGGCCGGTGCGGTGCCGCCAAAAATGCTTCGGCGTAGAATCGGTTATCACCGTGCCCGGGCGAAGGCGCCCCGAGCGATCCCACGCAAAGCAGAGCACAAGCGCATCATCACTCCATCATGAAACTGATTCCCGAAATCCAGGCCGCTCGCGGCGAAATTCAGACCCTCCGACGAACGATTCATGCCCACCCGGAACTTCGTTACGAAGAGACCGCAACGGCGGATCTGGTTGCCAAAAGCCTTGAATCCTGGGGCATCGAAACTCACCGCGGGCTGGGCAAAACAGGCGTAGTCGGCATATTGAAACGCGGCAATGGTTCGCGCGGAATTGGTCTGCGAGCTGACATGGATGCTCTGCCGATTCAGGAACTGAACAGCTTCGATCACCGCTCGCAGAACGACGGCAAAATGCACGCGTGCGGTCATGACGGACATACGGCAATGCTGCTCGGCGCGGCGCGGTATCTGGCAAAGCACGGCGAATTCGACGGCACGATCGTATTCATTTTCCAACCCGCCGAGGAAGGCGGCGCCGGCGCACAGGCGATGATCGACGATGGCCTGTTCACCAGGTTTCCAGTCGACGCTGTGTTCGGCATTCATAACTGGCCGGGTATGCCGGCGGGCCACTTCGGCGTGACTGAAGGTCCGATCATGGCGTCGAGCAACGAATTTCGCATTGAAATCAAAGGCATAGGGTCACACGCGGCGCTACCGCACAATGGCCGCGACCCGGTATTTACGGCTGTACAGATCGCGAACGGTTTGCAGAGCATCATCACGCGCAACAAGAAGCCGCTCGATACTGCGGTGCTGTCGATCACCCAGATTCACGCCGGCGACGCCGTCAATGTCGTCCCGAACGACGCGTGGATCGCTGGCACTGTGCGAACTTTCACGACTGAAACACTCGATTTGATCGAAGCACGCATGCGCAAGATCGCCGAAAGCACCGCCGATGCCTATGAGTGCTCCGTCGACATCCATTTTCACCGTAACTATCCGCCGACCATCAACAGTAGCGAGGAGGCGCGCTTTGCAGCAGCTGTCATGAAGGAGATTGTCGGACCAGAAAACGTCGACGACGCAGTTGAACCGACGATGGGCGCGGAAGATTTCTCTTTCATGCTGCTGGCGAAACCGGGCTGTTATGCATTTCTGGGCAATGGCGACGGCGGCCATCGAGATTCCGGCCACGGAGCCGGGCCGTGCATGCTGCATAACGCGAGCTACGACTTCAACGATGAGTTGCTACCAATCGGGTCGACGTACTGGGTCAAGCTGGCGCAACGGTTTTTGTCGCAAGAATAGCGACAGTTGGGTTGATATTAGGCGACGATGTATGTATCGCCTCGTGCCGCTCTGCCAATTCGAGTGTTACTGAAACGCGCTGTTTGGCCGGTTGGATAGCAACGGCTGCGATGGTTTCCGGAGCCGTAAACGCAGAAACCCCACCGTTCCGGGTGGGGTTTCTGGTGCTGCTGGGGAGCCTGACGATGACCTACTTTCACACGGGAATCCGCACTATCATCGGCGTGGAGTCGTTTCACGGTCCTGTTCGGGATGGGAAGGGGTGGGACCGACTCGCTATGGTCATCAGGCATGACTTGTTGCCGTACTGCGGGGTTTGGGGCCCTGGGCAATACCGCCAATCGGGAAGAAGTAGTGTCTGGTGAGGCTCACCAGCGGGAGTTGTGTTGTTCGAGGCACAACATCGATCTCTCAACCTGTGTGTTCTGCTACCCCATCTGGGGTTCACACGCATCCCCTTCGGGGATCGGACCAGAGTAAGGGCTTTGCATGGGCCCGGAGTAAGTGCTAAAGCACTAACTCCGGCCGACAGCTAAAGCGCTAACTCTGGTCGAGACACACCTGTTATAGGATCAAGCCTTACGGGCAATTAGTATCAGTTAGCTTAACGCATTACTGCGCTTGCACACCTGACCTATCAACGTCCTGGTCTTGAACGACCCTTCAAGGGGCTCGAAGCCCCGGGGATATCTCATCTTAAGGCGAGTTTCCCGCTTAGATGCTTTCAGCGGTTATCTCTTCCGAACATAGCTACCCGGCGATGCCACTGGCGTGACAACCGGTACACCAGAGGTTCGTCCACTCCGGTCCTCTCGTACTAGGAGCAGCCCCCTTCAAATATCCAGCGCCCACGGCAGATAGGGACCAAACTGTCTCACGACGTTTTAAACCCAGCTCACGTACCTCTTTAAATGGCGAACAGCCATACCCTTGGGACCGGCTACAGCCCCAGGATGAGATGAGCCGACATCGAGGTGCCAAACACCGCCGTCGATATGAACTCTTGGGCGGTATCAGCCTGTTATCCCCAGAGTACCTTTTATCCGTTGAGCGATGGCCCTTCCATACAGAACCACCGGATCACTATGACCTGCTTTCGCACCTGCTCGACTTGTCGGTCTCGCAGTTAAGCACGCTTATGCCATTGCACTATCAGCACGATTTCCGACCGTACCTAGCGTACCTTCGTACTCCTCCGTTACACTTTGGGAGGAGACCGCCCCAGTCAAACTGCCTACCATGCACTGTCCCCAGTCCGGATCACGGACCAAGGTTAGAACCTCAAACAGACCAGGGTGGTATTTCAAGGACGGCTCCACGCAAACTGGCGTTCACGCTTCATAGCCTCCCACCTATCCTACACAGATCGGTTCAAAGTCCAATGCAAAGCTACAGTAAAGGTTCATGGGGTCTTTCCGTCTAGCCGCGGGGAGATTGCATCATCACAAACACTTCAACTTCGCTGAGTCTCGGGAGGAGACAGTGTGGCCATCGTTACGCCATTCGTGCAGGTCGGAACTTACCCGACAAGGAATTTCGCTACCTTAGGACCGTTATAGTTACGGCCGCCGTTTACCGGGACTTCAATCAAGAGCTTGCACCCCATCATTTAATCTTCCGGCACCGGGCAGGCGTCACACCCTATACGTCCACTTTCGTGTTTGCAGAGTGCTGTGTTTTTATTAAACAGTCGCAGCCACCAGTTTATTGCAACCCCTTCACCCTTCTGGCGCAGGCCAGTCAAGCTACAGGGGCGTACCTTATCCCGAAGTTACGGTACCAATTTGCCGAGTTCCTTCTCCCGAGTTCTCTCAAGCGCCTTAGAATACTCATCTCGCCCACCTGTGTCGGTTTGCGGTACGGTCTTGTTAAACTGAAGCTTAGAGGCTTTTCTTGGAACCACTTCCAGTTGCTTCATGGCCTAAGCCACTCGTCCCATGCCCTTGAATTGCGCGCCCGGATTTGCCAAAGCGCCTTCTCCAACACAGGAACCGGGACTTCCAACACCCGGACAACCTTCCGCGATCCGTCCCCCCATCGCATTTAACAATGGTGCAGGAATATTAACCTGCTTCCCATCAGCTACGCATTTCTGCCTCGCCTTAGGGGCCGACTCACCCTACGCCGATGAACGTTGCGTAGGAAACCTTGGGCTTACGGCGAGGGGGCCTTTCACCCCCTTTATCGCTACTCATGTCAGCATTCGCACTTCCGATACCTCCAGCACACTTTCCAGTGCACCTTCGCAGGCTTACGGAACGCTCTCCTACCATGCACATTACTGTGCATCCGCAGCTTCGGTATATGGCTTAGCCCCGTTACATCTTCCGCGCAGGACGACTCGATCAGTGAGCTATTACGCTTTCTTTAAAGGATGGCTGCTTCTAAGCCAACCTCCTGACTGTTTTAGCCTTCCCACTTCGTTTCCCACTTAGCCATATTTCGGGACCTTAGCTGGCGGTCTGGGTTGTTTCCCTCTTGACACCGGACGTTAGCACCCGATGTCTGTCTCCCGTGATTGCACTCTTCGGTATTCGGAGTTTGCTATGGCGTAGTAATCCGCAATGGACCCCACAACCATGACAGTGCTCTACCCCCGAAGGTGATACACGAGGCACTACCTAAATAGTTTTCGGAGAGAACCAGCTATTTCCAGGTTTGTTTAGCCTTTCACCCCTATCCACAGCTCATCCCCTAACTTTTCAACGTTAGTGGGTTCGGACCTCCAGTACGTGTTACCGCACCTTCATCCTGGCCATGGATAGATCACCTGGTTTCGGGTCTACACCCAGCGACTGAACGCCCTGTTCGGACTCGCTTTCGCTACGCCTGCCCTAATCGGTTAAGCTTGCCACTGAATGTAAGTCGCTGACCCATTATACAAAAGGTACGCCGTCACCCTCTTTCAAAGGCTCCGACTGTTTGTATGCATGCGGTTTCAGGATCTGTTTCACTCCCCTCCCGGGGTTCTTTTCGCCTTTCCCTCACGGTACTGGTTCACTATCGGTCGATCACGAGTATTTAGCCTTGGAGGATGGTCCCCCCATCTTCAGACAGGATTTCACGTGTCCCGCCCTACTTGTCGTACACCCAGTTCTTCCTCGCTGTTTTCGTCTACAGGGCTATCACCTGCTATGGCCGCACTTTCCAGAGCGTTCGACTAACAGCAAAGATAAAGAGTACAGGCTGGTCCCATTTCGCTCGCCACTACTCTGGGAATCTCGGTTGATTTCTTTTCCTGCGGTTACTTAGATGTTTCAGTTCACCGCGTTCGCTTCTCATGGCCTATGTATTCAGCCATGGATACCTCAAAAGAGGTGGGTTTCCCCATTCGGACATCTTCGGATCAAAGCTCGTTTGCCAGCTCCCCGAAGCTTTTCGCAGGCTACCGCGTCCTTCATCGCCTGTGATCGCCAAGGCATCCACCACATGCACTTGTTCGCTTGACCCTATAACGGGTGTGTCTCACACCTCACCCACTGGGGATGAAGCGTTGCTCACAATCGCTACAGGTTGAGTATTCGTGTTGCGCCGTATTCCAAAGCGATCTTTCGATCACCTTTTCATACATTGATACAATCACAACCCTGATTCACCTACTCAATCACCCATCTCTAAGTGATCTTTCGTGAATCTCTTTACTACTTCTTCCTGATTGTTAAAGAACGACAGCCGATATAAAGCGCCTTGCTTCATACCACTCTGACTGGCTCAATCGCCAATGCCTGTTTCACTACACCGCCAGCATCTTGCGACGCCTGCTGCAGTAAAACCGGCATTGAGGATTGGTGGAGGATGACGGGATCGAACCGACGACCCCCTGCTTGCAAAGCAGGTGCTCTCCCAGCTGAGCTAATCCCCCAGTCATACAGATAACGCAATCTGATAGTCCCGGGGTCTTCACCGGTTAGCTGCAGCCACCGCAGAAACAGTGGTGGGTCTGGATGGATTCGAACCATCGACCCCCGCCTTATCAAGACGGTGCTCTAACCGACTGAGCTACAGACCCCTGAGTCTGTCTGCGTATCTGTCTTAATTTCACAGCCGATAAGCGTGAGCGCTCAACGCGTTGACACGTTAGCTCGAGAAAGGAGGTGATCCAGCCGCACCTTCCGATACGGCTACCTTGTTACGACTTCACCCCAGTCATGAATCCTACCGTGGTGACCGTCCTCCTTGCGGTTAGACTAGCCACTTCTGGTAAAACCCACTCCCATGGTGTGACGGGCGGTGTGTACAAGACCCGGGAACGTATTCACCGCGGCATGCTGATCCGCGATTACTAGCGATTCCAGCTTCACGCACTCGAGTTGCAGAGTGCGATCCGGACTACGATCGGTTTTCTGGGATTGGCTCCACCTCGCGGCTTGGCAACCCTCTGTTCCGACCATTGTATGACGTGTGAAGCCCTACCCATAAGGGCCATGAGGACTTGACGTCATCCCCACCTTCCTCCGGTTTGTCACCGGCAGTCTCCCTAGAGTGCTCTTGCGTAGCAACTAGGGACAAGGGTTGCGCTCGTTGCGGGACTTAACCCAACATCTCACGACACGAGCTGACGACAGCCATGCAGCACCTGTGTTATGGCTCCCTTTCGGGCACCCCCACCTCTCGGCAGGGTTCCATACATGTCAAGGGTAGGTAAGGTTTTTCGCGTTGCATCGAATTAATCCACATCATCCACCGCTTGTGCGGGTCCCCGTCAATTCCTTTGAGTTTTAATCTTGCGACCGTACTCCCCAGGCGGTCAACTTCACGCGTTAGCTACGTTACCAAGTCAATGAAGACCCGACAACTAGTTGACATCGTTTAGGGCGTGGACTACCAGGGTATCTAATCCTGTTTGCTCCCCACGCTTTCGTGCATGAGCGTCAGTATTGGCCCAGGGGGCTGCCTTCGCCATCGGTATTCCTCCACATCTCTACGCATTTCACTGCTACACGTGGAATTCTACCCCCCTCTGCCATACTCTAGCCCGCCAGTCACCAATGCAGTTCCCAGGTTAAGCCCGGGGATTTCACATCGGTCTTAGCGAACCGCCTGCGCACGCTTTACGCCCAGTAATTCCGATTAACGCTTGCACCCTACGTATTACCGCGGCTGCTGGCACGTAGTTAGCCGGTGCTTATTCTTCCGGTACCGTCATCCCCCCGCCGTATTAGGGCCGAGGCTTTCTTTCCGGACAAAAGTGCTTTACAACCCGAAGGCCTTCTTCACACACGCGGCATTGCTGGATCAGGCTTGCGCCCATTGTCCAAAATTCCCCACTGCTGCCTCCCGTAGGAGTCTGGGCCGTGTCTCAGTCCCAGTGTGGCTGGTCGTCCTCTCAGACCAGCTACAGATCGTCGCCTTGGTAGGCCTTTACCCCACCAACTAGCTAATCTGCCATCGGCCGCCCCTGTAGCGGGAGGTCCGAAGATCCCCCCCTTTCCTCCGTAGAGCGTATGCGGTATTAATCCGGCTTTCGCCGGGCTATCCCCCACTACAGGACACGTTCCGATGTATTACTCACCCGTTCGCCACTCGCCACCAGGATTGCTCCCGTGCTGCCGTTCGACTTGCATGTGTAAGGCATGCCGCCAGCGTTCAATCTGAGCCAGGATCAAACTCTTCAGTTCAAACCTGTTACTGTTTTTCGGTCTCTTTCGAGACCGGTCGCTCACTCAACGTACTGACGATGATTACGCCTGTCTCTCAACAGGCAAACCTTCCTCTAATACTGTGTGAGACTTGATACTTTCGCTTGTCCCGGCAGATCCCGAAGGGCCCACCGGCGCGTCGCGCATCAAGCGCCCACACTTATCGGCTGTTAATTTTTAAAGATCGATTCCGCAGTCACTACCGAACCCGCACCGCGTTGCACACCACACCGCAACCACCCGGCACCGCTTCGTTCTGCGTCGCTGCATCAGCAGCAGAGAAACGAGATTATGAAGAACTTTCGCTACGCCGTCAACAGGTTTTTCCAGCTTTTCCAACCTGCCCGCCTCGCTGAAAGCCTTGCCACTGCTGGCTCTCCCGCCTCCCGCGCCCCGTTGTCCGAAGCACGAAAGAGCGAGATTCTAGCGAGCCGGGCGAAGGCTTGCAAGCGTTATTTTGACAAGCGTATTAACGATGCTTGAAAACCGGCTTGCGCTTCTCCACGAACGCAGCCATTCCCTCCTTCTGATCTTCCGTCGCGAAGAGCGAATGGAACAGCCGACGCTCGAAATACACACCTTCGGCTAGCGTGGTTTCGTACGCGCGATTGACCGACTCCTTCACCATCATTACTGCCGGAAGCGGGAATTCCGCGATCGTCGCAGCCGCAGCTATCGCCTCGTCAATAAGAGAAGCAGCGGGAATCACGCGCGAGACCAGTCCCGCTCGCTCAGCTTCTGCGGAATCCATGAAACGGGCCGTCAAGCAGAGATCCATCGCTTTTGCCTTGGAAACGGCACGCGGCAACCGTTGCGTGCCGCCGGCTCCCGGCATGATGCCCAGCTTGATTTCCGGCTGGCCGAACTTCGCGGTGTCGGCGGCGAAAATGATGTCACACATCATCGCCAGTTCGCAGCCGCCGCCAAGCGCAAAGCCGGCCACCGCAGCAATGATTGGCTTGCGGATAGAGCGCACGGTCTCCCAATTGCGGGTGATGTAGTCCCCCTTGTAGACATCCATATAGGAATAGGTCGCCATCATGCCGATGTCGGCGCCGGCAGCAAACGCTTTCTCGCTGCCCGTCACCACGATTGCACCGATCGCGTCATCGGCGTCGAATTCGCGCAGCGCTGCACCCAATTCGTCCATCAGTGCGTCGTTCAAAGCGTTCAACGCCTTCGGGCGATTCAGAGTGACCAAGCCGACTCGCCCCCGCGTCTCAACCAGAATGTTCTCGTAAGCCATGCCGCCTCCTAGTGTGAATGGCACGCAAAAACGCTTCGCGCGGCCGTCTTAATAATGCTAACATTCACCAACCAACCGGTCGGTCAATTATTAGACAGGCTTTTCCCAACATACAACCAAGCCCCTCTGCCATGACACATCCGCTATTCACCAAGCACGAAGCCACGTTGCAAAAGGCACTCACTGCGGTCGAGACGCGCGGCTACTGGAGCCCGTTCGTCGAGATGCCCAGTCCGAAAGTGTACGGGGAAACAGCTAACGCAGACGGCGAAGCCGCGTTCAAGGCGCACCTGAACAAGACTTTCGAATTGGACCAACCGTCGACCGGCGAAAGCGTCGGCTCCGAAGTCTCCCCATTTGGGTTCCCGCTCGGCATCCGCTATCCAAAGGCCGATGCTGACACGCTGATCGCAGCCGCCGCTGCCGCGCAGCGCGATTGGCGCGCCGCCGGCCCACAGGCGTGGATCGGCGTGTGCCTCGAGATCCTCGCCCGCGTGAATCGCGCCAGCTTCGAAATCGGTTACAGCGTGATGCACACAACCGGCCAGGCATTCATGATGGCCTTCCAGGCCGGCGGCCCGCACGCACAGGACCGAGCGCTCGAAGCCGTCGTGTATGCCTGGGATCAATTGCGCCGTATCCCCGCAGACGCCCACTGGGAAAAGCCGCAGGGGAAAAATCCGCCGCTCGCGATGCACAAGCGCTATACCGTCGTGCCGCGCGGCACCGGCCTTGTGCTCGGCTGCTGTACCTTCCCGACATGGAACGGCTATCCCGGCCTGTTCGCCGATCTGGCCACTGGCAACACGGTCATCGTCAAACCGCACCCGGGCGCAATACTGCCGCTCGCACTGACCGTGCGAATCGCACGTGAGGTCCTGCGCGAAGCAGGCTTCGATCCGAATGTCGTCACGCTGCTGGCGACCGAACCGAACGATGGTCCGCTCGTCCAGGATCTGGCCTTGCGCCCGGAGATCAAGCTCATCGACTTCACCGGCAGCACGCAAAACGGCGCGTGGCTCGAACGCAATGCCCATCAGGCGCAGGTCTACACAGAAAAGGCCGGTGTCAACCAGATCGTGATCGACTCGGTCGATGACATCAAAGCCGCCGCCCGCAATATTGCGTTCTCGCTTGCGCTGTACTCGGGCCAGATGTGCACCGCCCCACAAAACATCTACGTACCGCGCGACGGCATCCGCACGGCCGAAGGCACACTCGGGTTCGACGAAGTCGCTCAAGCTATTGCTAACGCCGTGCAAAAACTGGTTGCCGACCCGGCCCGCGCCGTCGAACTGCTCGGCGCGATTCAGAACGAAGGCGTAACCCAGCGCATGGACGAAGCCAGCAAGCTCGGGCGCGTTCTCGTTGAAAGCCAATCGCTCGAACATCCGGCTTTTGCCGGCGCCCGTGTGCGCACACCGGTCATGCTCCAACTGGATGCCGCCACCGACCATGCACAGTTCACCAAAGAATGGTTCGGCCCGATCTCGTTCGTGATCGCGACGGACTCGACCGCGCAGTCGCTCGACCTGGCCGGCGCAATCGCCGCCGAGCACGGCGCGCTGACTCTATCGGTCTACAGCACGAACGAAGCTGTGCTCGAAGAGGCGCACGAAGCGTCGATTCGCGGCGGCGTGGCGCTGTCGATCAACTTGACGGGCGGCGTGTTCGTCAATCAATCGGCGGCGTTCTCCGACTTCCACGGTACGGGCGCGAATCCGGCCGCAAACGCCGCGCTCGCCGACGCCGCATTCGTCGCGAACCGCTTCCGCGTTGTTCAGAGCCGCGTTCATGTTGAACCGAAAGCGGCGCCGGCGGTAGCTGGCTGAGCCGCCTAAGACAAAAGCACGGCCTGCGTCCTATGCCGTTTGGCCGAATGGACCGAGCCGCGCCCCCCAACTAACATGAGACATCGAATTGGCAATTCACGCCAATCCGTCCCAGCAGGAACCTCACATGAACGACGCCTTCATTTGCGACGCGATTCGCACCCCCATCGGCCGTTACGGCGGCGCCCTGAAGGATGTCCGCGCCGACGACCTCGGCGCGGTACCGATCAAGGCGCTGATCGAGCGCAATCCAGAGGTGGACTGGCTCGCGCTAGACGACGTGATCTATGGCTGCGCCAATCAGGCCGGTGAAGACAACCGCAACGTTGCCCGCATGTCGGCATTGCTGGCCGGGTTGCCGACCAGCGCACCCGGCTCGACCCTCAACCGCCTGTGCGGCTCGGGCATGGACGCGGTCGGCACTGCTGCGCGAGCCATCAAGGCGGGTGACGCGCGTCTGATGATCGCGGGCGGCGTCGAAAACATGACGCGCGCGCCGTTCGTGATGGGCAAGGCCAGCGGCGCGTTTTCGCGGCAAGCCGAAATTCACGACACGACCATCGGCTGGCGCTTCATCAACCCGCTGATGAAACGCCAATACGGCGTCGATTCGATGCCGGATACTGCGGAAAACGTCGCTGTCGAATTCGGCATAAGCCGCGCGGATCAGGATGCGTTTGCACTTTCGAGCCAGCAAAAGGCGGCCCGCGCCCAGCGCGACGGCACGCTGGCTCAGGAAATTGTCGGCGTTGAAATTGCGCAGAAGAAAGGCGATCCCGTGCGCGTGACGCTCGACGAACACCCGCGCGAGACTTCGCTCGAAAGCCTCGGCAAGCTCAAGGGCGTGGTCCGCGCCGACGGCAGCGTGACCGCCGGCAATGCATCGGGCGTGAACGACGGCGCCTGCGCACTGTTGCTCGCGAATCAGGAGGCTGCCGATCAATACGGCCTGCGTCGCCGCGCACGCGTGGTGGGCATGGCAACAGTGGGGGTCGAGCCGCGCATCATGGGCATCGGCCCGGCGCCGGCCACGCAAAAGCTGCTGAAACAACTGAGCATGTCGCTCGATCAATTCGACGTGATCGAGCTTAACGAAGCCTTCGCATCGCAAGGGCTGGCGGTTCTGCGCATGCTTGGGCTGCGCGACGACGATCCGCGTGTGAATCCAAACGGCGGAGCGATTGCGCTCGGCCACCCGCTCGGCGCGTCGGGTGCGCGTTTGGTCACCACGGCGCTCTATCAGCTGGAACGAATCAACGGCCGCTATGCGCTTTGCACGATGTGCATCGGCGTCGGCCAAGGCATCGCATTGGCGATCGAACGCGTCTGAGCGCCATCGTCGCGAGCACCGGTCAATGAGACTTTGAGGAGACACCCAATGTCATATGAAGCGATTCGCGTCGATCTCGACGCCGCGAGCCACGTAGCGACCATCACGCTAAACCGCCCGGACAAGCTCAACAGCTTTACGCGCGCGATGCACCAGGAACTGAGCGCCGCGCTCGACCAGGTTGAAGCATCAGGTGCGCGTGCGCTTGTGCTAACCGGTGCGGGCCGCGGCTTCTGCGCCGGCCAGGATCTCGCGGACCTCGACTTCACGCCGGGCGCGATGACCGACCTCGGCGGACTGATCGACGAGCATTTCAATCCGCTGATTCGCCGGCTGCAAGCGCTGCCGTTGCCGGTGATCGCAGCGGTCAACGGCACCGCCGCCGGCGCCGGCGCCAATCTCGCGCTGGCTTGCGATCTGGTGCTTGCCGCCCGCTCAGCCAGCTTCATCCAGGCGTTCGTGAAGATTGGTCTGGTGCCGGACTCGGGCGGCACCTGGTTTCTACCTCGGCGTATCGGCATGGCGCGCGCGTTGGGCCTCGCCGTCACCGGCGACAAACTGAGCGCGGAGAAAGCCGAAAGCTGGGGGCTGATCTGGCAAGCGGTCGATGACACTGAGCTCACCGCTACCGCAGCCAGGCTGGCGACCCAACTTGCGCAGCAACCCACACGCGCCATCGCCGCGATCAAGCAGGCCATGCGCGCGGGTGCAACGCAAACCCTCGACCAGCAGCTCGATCTCGAACGCGATCTGCAGCGTGAACTCGGCGCGTCTCGCGATTACGCGGAAGGTGTGCGAGCGTTCGTCGAAAAGCGCGCGCCGCGCTTCGAGGGCCGCTGATATGTCCACGCAACCGAACCGCCCGGTCCAAATGACGCCGGACGAACTCGCCCACGCAACCGCCGCCGCCATGTACGAAAACGACGCGTGCAGCCGTGCGCTCGGACTTGAAGTGGAGGAAGTGCGCGCCGGATATGCGCGCTTGCGCATGACTGTGCGCGACGACTTCCTGAACGGCCATCGGATCTGCCACGGCGGCCTGATTTTCACGCTCGCGGATTCCGCGTTCGCTTTCGCCTGCAACACCTACAACATCAACACGGTTGCGGCCGGCTGCTCGATCGAGTTTCTGCGACCGGTCAAAGGCGGCGACGTGCTGACTGCTGAAGCCATCGAGCAAACGCTGAGCGGCCGCACCGGCATCTACGATATCCGCGTGACGAATCGCGCCAGGGAAACCGTGGCGATGTTTCGCGGCAAATCGGCGCAAATCAAAGGCCACCTGATTCCTACGGGTGACGGAAAGGTGCATGGATAGCAGCCCGTCACCCGACTTTCGCGCACGAACGCGCACCGCATATCAGACTCAAGCATTGAGGCAGCAAGGAGACATTCGATGACCACCGCCCTCCCTCTCGATCCCATCGAGACCGCCAGCCGCGACGAACTTGCCGCGCTCCAGCTCGAACGGCTCAAGTGGTCGCTGAACCACGCCTATAAGAACTCGCCGGTTTATCGGCACAAATTCGACGAAGCGGGTGTCCACCCGGGCGATCTGAAGACCCTCGCGGACCTGTCGCGTTTCCCCTTCACCACCAAGAAGGATCTGCGCGACAACTATCCGTTCGGCATGTTCGCCGTACCGCAGGAGCAGATTTCGCGGATCCACGCGTCATCGGGTACGACGGGCAAACCGACCGTCGTCGGCTACACCGCGCGCGATATCGATACATGGGCGAATCTCGTGGCGCGTTCGATCCGCGCCGCCGGTGCGAAGCGCGGCGACAAAGTACACGTGAGCTACGGCTATGGCCTCTTCACCGGCGGCCTCGGTGCACATTACGGCGCCGAACGCGCGGGCCTGACGGTGATCCCGTTCGGCGGCGGCCAGACCGAAAAGCAGGTGCAACTGATCCAGGATTTCCGCCCGGACATCATCATGGTGACGCCGAGCTACATGCTCTCGATCGCCGACGAACTCGAGCGGCAAGGCGTCGATCCGGCCACTTGCTCGCTGCGCATCGGCATCTTCGGCGCGGAGCCGTGGACCAACGACATGCGCCTGGCGATCGAAAAGCGCATGGGCATCGACGCGGTCGATATCTACGGTTTGTCCGAAGTGATGGGGCCCGGTGTGGCGTCGGAGTGTGTCGAAACCAAAGATGGCCCGACCATTTGGGAAGATCATTTCTATCCCGAGATCATCGATCCCGAAACCGGCGAGGTGCTGCCGGACGGCGAACTCGGCGAACTGGTGTTTACGTCGTTGACAAAGGAAGCGCTGCCGATCGTCCGTTACCGGACACGCGATCTGACGCGCCTCTTGCCAGGCAGCGCCCGCACCATGCGTCGGATGGAAAAGATCACTGGCCGTTCAGACGACATGATGATCGTGCGCGGCGTCAACGTGTTCCCGACGCAGATCGAAGAATTGCTGCTCAAGCAGCATGCCCTCGCGCCTCACTACCAGATCGTGCTGACCAAGGAAGGTCCGCTCGACGTGTTGACGCTGAACGTCGAACCCTGCCCGGAAGCGGCGCCGGACAGGGCCGCGCTGAACACGGCAAAGCAGGCGCTGACCTATGACATCAAGGCGCTGATCGGCGTCAGCGCGATAGTCAACGTGCTGGCAGTGAACGGGATCGAGCGTTCGGTGGGCAAGGCGCGTCGAGTGGTCGACAAGCGGACATCCGGACTCTAGGCTTGCGAACGGCGGCTGGTGTCTGCGCGACTGCAAAAATGCACCAGCCGAAGCAGCACGCCGTAGCAGCAGATAAAGCAAGGGCGGCGTCTCCAACCAGGAAATGCCGCCCTCAGGCCGCTACCGCCGAACCATCAGGAATTCGGCAGCAACAACCACATCCGGCCACCCTGCTTCATCTTGCCGGCCAGATCTCCGGCATCGTCGCCGAGACCCCAGAAGTAGTCGGCGCGCACACCGCCTTTGATCGCGGACCCCGTGTCCTGCGCAAAGACGAGGCGATTCATCGGCGAGTTCGTCAACGGACGCGTGGTCTGCAAAAACACCGGCGTACCGAGGGGAATCGAAGTCGGATCAACCGCAATCGACCGCTCCGGCGTCAGCGGCACGCCGAGCGCGCCAACGGGGCCGTCGGCGCCGCCGGTCGGCACGCTCTCGCCGGACGGCATTTCGCGGAAGAACACGAAGCGCGGATTCGTGTCGAGCAGCGTGTCGACCCGTGTCGGATTAGCGCGCGCCCATGCCTTGATGCCCTGCATGGTCGCCTGCGCCGGCGTGAGCTCACCGCGATCGAGCAGCCACCGTCCGATCGACTTGTACGGCTGATTGTTCGTGCCGCCAAAGCCGACCCGCATCACGCTGCCGTCTTCCATCACGACGCGTCCGGACCCTTGCACCTGCAGGAAGAACGCTTCGATCGGATCGTCGACCCACACCAGTTCATTGCCGTTGAGCACGCCCGCGCGCTCGAGTTGCGCACGCGCCGGCAGCGGTGCGCCCGCGCGATAACCGGACGGCCAGCGATACAGCGCAGTCTGGTACACGCCGTGCCGCGTGCGCGATCCGCGCAGCAACGGCTCGTAGTAACCGGTGACGAGACCGTCGAGTGTGCCGTCGTTATTGGCTAGCTGGAAAGGCGTGAAATAGGCCTCGAAAAATGCACGGGCGGTGGTGACGTCGAGATCGTCGATTTGCGAAGCTGCCGCACATGCGCGCGCCCAGTTCGGTTGGCGCGCCAGTCTCACGCAGTTTTGCCGCAGCGCGGCCGTCGCGCCGATCAACGAGTCGTCCTGCCAGCCCGGCACCTGCTGCCAGGCCACTGCTGTGAGCCGCGCCGGGGCGATCTGTCCGGGTATGATCGCGGCGCCTGTGGGCGGCGAAACCGAAGGCCTGACCGCGCCGCCGCCACCGCAGGAAGCAAGCATGACAGCAACCGAAAGCGCCCCGAGCCATGCTCCGGCCGTGCGGACAAAACGCATACAATGTTCGTTCTTGATGGAAACCGCCATGTCTGATCTGTTCGACGAATACCCGATGCTCATCTTCGCGCTGGAATCGCTCCTCGCGCTCTTCCTGCTCGTCTTTATCGTTGTGTGGACGTCATCCGGCAAGAAAAAAGCCGCGCGCGCCAACAACAGTAGCGAACAGCAAAAGCAGCAAAAACCGCAGTGAAGCTGCACAGTAAAGCTTTTTAAAGACCGCTGGACGCGCCCCCGGTTCAATGCAACGTGCGCGGCATGCGCAGGATGAACTCGGGCACGGGCGCGTCGAAGCGCTCGCCGTCCTCCGCCACGCAAAAATACTCGCCGCGCATTGTGCCGACGGGCGTAGCGATCACCGCCCAACTCGTATATTCGAACTGCTCACCGGGTTTGAGCAGCGGCTGATGGCCGACCACGCCAAGGCCTTTCACCTCCTGCACGTTCTTGTCGCTATCGGTGATCACCCAGTGGCGCGCAATCAGTTGCGCAGGCACCTGGCCGTTGTTACGGATAGTCAGCGTGTATGCGAACGCATACTGGCGGCGCTCCGGGTCCGACTCTTCGGGCAGATACTGCACCTGCGCCGAGACGCTGAATTCGTACTGGCTCATCCTGATTCCGGTCTGATGAAACGGCGCTGGAAAATCGCTGGGAAGCCCGAATGCCAATGGTTTGCGGGCACATTGGCGATCCGGCGCTTATGGTTTGGCATTCTGCTTGATGCGCGGCACGCCCGCAACCGGACAAATCCCTTCGGCCAATGGCGGTTAAGGCGTTTTGTCGCTTTTAGCATGCAATCCGGAACCGGCATCGAACCGCCCGCTATCGGGTTCCCAGTCGCACAAACCGGTAAAATGGCGCTTTCCCGCTTGCATCCGCCCCTGCCATGACGCAATTCCGCATCGCTCCCAGCATCCTGTCCGCCGATTTCGCCCGCTTGGGCGAAGAAGTCCGCAACGTCGTCGCCGCCGGCGCCGACTGGATTCACTTCGACGTGATGGACAACCACTATGTGCCGAACCTGACGATCGGCCCGCTCGTCTGCGAAGCGATCCGCCCGCACGTGAACGTGCCGATCGACGTGCATCTGATGGTGCGTCCGGTCGACCGCATCGTGCCGGACTTCGCCAAGGCCGGAGCGAACCTGATCAGCTTTCACCCGGAAGGCTCGGACCATATCGACCGCACGCTGTCGCTGATTCGCGACCACGGCTGCAAGGCCGGCCTCGTGTTCAATCCGGCCACGTCGCTGAATTATCTGGATCACGTGATGGACAAACTCGATCTCGTGCTGATCATGTCGGTGAATCCGGGCTTCGGCGGCCAGTCGTTCATTCCTGAAGCGCTCAACAAGCTGCGCGAGGCACGCAAGCGCATCGACGCGTACAAGGAAAAGACCGGCCGCGAGATTCATCTCGAGGTGGACGGCGGCGTTAAAGTCGACAACATTGCCGGGATCGCGGCGGCCGGCGCGGACACATTCGTGGCCGGCTCGGCGATCTTCGGCGCGCCGGATCACAAGGTTGTGATCGACGAGATGCGCGCCGCACTCGCCAACGTTCAGCACTAAATATGACGACTGCGTTCCCTGCCCCGACTTTCACCGGCCCGCGCCTGCAAGCCGCGATCATCGACCTCGACGGCACGATGATCGATACCGCCGACGACTTCACCGCCGGCCTGAACGGCATGCTCGCGCAACTCGACGCGACGGAAACCTCGCGTGAGGAAGTGGTTGGGTATGTCGGCAAGGGTTCGGAGCACCTGATCCGCAGCGTGCTGGCGCCGCGTTTCGAAGCGGACCATGCGCAAGACCGCTTCGACGAGGCGCTCGCCATCTACCAGGTGGAATACGCGAAGATCAACGGCTTGCACACGCGGCTTTTTCCCGACGTCGAAGCCGGCCTGATCTCGATGCGCGATGCCGGCCTCAAGCTCGCCTGCGTGACCAACAAGCCGCACCGATTCGCCGTGGAACTGCTGCAGCAGTACGGGCTCAGCCAGTATTTCAGCGTCGTGCTCGGCGGCGACAGTCTGCCGAAAAAGAAGCCGGATCCGCTGCCAATGCTCACGGCGGCGGCCCAGCTCGGCGTCGCGCCGCAAGCCACCGTCGCCATCGGCGATTCGGAAAACGATGCGCTGGCGGGCCGCGCCGCGGGCATGGCGACGCTGACGGTGCCGTACGGCTACAACCACGGCCAAGCTATACAAACAATAAAATCCGATGGTATAGTTGCCTCGCTACTCGACGCCGCCAAGGCAATCGCAGTGCACCATTCCACGACTTGAAAAGTCCTTCATCCTCATGTTTCTGAATAAAAAACGGAGTCTGATTAGCATCGACCGGGGAGCCTGGCCCTGGCGTCGCTGGTCGCGCTAACCTCGCCTGAGGTACGCTGAAGCTCGTCTTCGGCAACCGTTTTTTACTTCGCTGCGCTCACGCGTATTTTCCATCCCCTTGTATCGCTGCATCGGTTGATTCGGCCAACGTGTACCCATAAGGTATCGCTATGTGCTGGAACCCCTTGCACGCGTCGATGGGAAACTCGCGCCGGTCGGTATCATCGTGTCTACCAGACGAACCCACGCCTGACCGGCCGCGCAACGCCCCGCTTTGTCCGACGCACGCTGCCGCCGGACCTATGAACAGGATCGGAACATGACCGAACTCGAATTCCAGTCCCTCGCCAATGAGGGCTTCAACCGCATTCCGCTGATCGCCGAAGCGCTCGCCGACCTCGAAACGCCGCTTTCGCTCTACCTGAAGCTCGCGCAAAGCGAACGCAACGGCGCCAACTCGTTCCTGCTGGAATCGGTGGTGGGCGGCGAACGCTTCGGCCGCTATTCGTTTATCGGCCTGCCGGCGCGCACCTTGCTGCGCACCCGCAACGGCGTGTCGGAAGTCGTGCGCGACGGCAAAGTCGTCGAAACGCATGAGGGCGATCCGCTCGAGTTCATCCAGCAATTCCAGAGCCGCTTCAAGGTCGCGCAACGCCCGGGGCTGCCGCGTTTCGCGGGCGGCCTCGCCGGTTACTTCGGCTACGACGCGGTGCGCTACATCGAGAAAAAGCTCGCGCACACCGCGCCGAAAGACGATCTGAACCTGCCCGACATCCAGTTGCTGCTGACCGAAGAAGTCGCGGTGATCGACAACCTGGCGGGCAAGCTCTATCTGGTGATCTACGCCGACCCGACGCAGCCCGAAGCCTACACGCGCGCCAAACAGCGTCTGCGTGAATTGCGCCAGCGCTTGCGCTCGACCGTGCAGCCGCCGGTTACGTCGGCGAGCGTGCGCACCGAGACTTACCGCGAGTTCGCAAAAGACGATTATCTGACCGCAGTGCGCAAGGCGAAGGAATACATCGCCGCCGGCGAACTGATGCAAGTGCAGGTCGGCCAGCGCCTGACCAAGCCGTACCGCGACAACCCGCTGTCGCTGTATCGCGCGCTGCGTTCGCTGAATCCGTCGCCGTATATGTATTACTACAACTTCGGCGACTTCCACGTGGTTGGCGCGTCGCCGGAAATTCTGGTGCGCCAGGAAAAGCGCGGCGAGGATCGCATCGTCACGATCCGGCCGCTCGCCGGCACGCGTCCGCGCGGCAATACGCCGGAACGCGATGCGGAACTCGCCACCGAACTGCTAAACGATCCGAAGGAAATCGCCGAGCACGTGATGCTGATCGACCTCGCGCGTAACGACGTGGGCCGCATCGCGCAGATCGGCTCGGTGATCGTCACCGACAAGATGGTGATCGAAAAGTACTCGCACGTGCAGCACATCGTGAGTTCGGTCGAAGGCAAGCTGAAACCCGGCACCACCAATTTCGACGTGCTGCGCGCCACCTTCCCGGCCGGCACGCTGTCCGGCGCGCCGAAGGTTCGCGCGATGGAACTGATCGACGAGCTGGAACCCGTGAAGCGCGGCCTGTACGGCGGAGCGGTCGGCTATCTGTCGTTCACCGGCGAAATGGATCTGGCGATCACGATCCGCACCGGCGTAATCGCGAACGGCAATCTGTATGTGCAGGCGGCAGCGGGTGTGGTCGCGGATTCGGTGCCGGAATCCGAATGGCAAGAGACCGAGAACAAGGCGCGCGCCGTGTTGCGCGCTGCCGAACAAGTTCAAGACGGCCTCGATAGCGACTTCTGACCGGAGACAGACCATGCTGCTCATGATCGACAATTACGACTCGTTCACCTACAACCTGGTGCAGTACTTCGGCGAACTCGGCGAAGACGTGCGCACCTTCCGGAACGACGAAATCACGCTGGACGAAATCGCCAAGCTCAATCCCGAGCGCATCTGCCTGTCGCCCGGTCCGAGCAATCCGCAACACGCCGGCATCACGCTCGACGTGCTGCGCGAATTCGCCGGCAAGACGCCGATTCTCGGCGTGTGCCTCGGCCACCAGGCGATCGGCGAGGCATTCGGCGGGCGCGTGGTGCGCGCCCAGACCATCATGCACGGCAAGGTGAGCACGATCGAAACCGACTGCAAAGGCGTATTCGCCGACCTGCCGAAGCATTTCGTCGTGACCCGCTACCACTCGCTCGCGATCGAACGCGAATCGCTGCCCGACTGTCTCGAAGTGTCCGCGTGGACCGTGGACGGCGAGATCATGGGCGTGCGTCATAAGGAGCTGGCTGTGGAAGGCGTGCAGTTCCATCCGGAATCGATCCTGTCCGAACACGGCCACGCGCTGCTCGAAAACTTCGTGAAGCAGTCGAAGCTGGCTCATCGCAACGCTTGATGAAGAGAGACGACATCATGACGATTACGCCCCAGGAAGCGTTGCAGCGCACGATCGAGCACCGCGAAATTTTCCACGACGAAATGCTGCATCTGATGCGGCTCATCATGCGCGGTGAACTCTCGCCCGTGATGGCGGCGGCGATCATCACCGGCTTGCGCGTCAAAAAAGAGACCATCGGCGAAATCACCGCCGCCGCCACGGTGATGCGTGAATTTGCCCGGCACGTGGACGTGCAGGACAACTCGAACTTCGTCGATATCGTCGGCACCGGCGGCGACGGCTCGCACACCTTCAACATTTCCACCGCGACGATGTTCGTCTCCGCGGCGGCCGGCGCGAAGGTCGCGAAGCACGGCAACCGCGGCGTGTCGAGCAAGTCGGGCAGCGCGGACGTGCTCGAAGCGCTCGGCGTGAATATCGATCTGCAGCCGGAACAGGTGGCGGCGTCGATTGCGGAAACCGGCATGGGTTTCATGTTCGCGCCGAATCATCATCCGGCGATGAAAAACATCGCGCCGGTGCGCCGCGAACTCGGCGTGCGGACCATCTTCAACATTCTCGGGCCGCTGACCAACCCGGCCGGCGCGCCGAATCAGCTGATGGGCGTGTTCCACGCCGACCTCGTCGGCATTCAGGTGCGCGTGATGCAGCGCCTCGGCGCGAAGCACGTGCTGGTCGTGTACGGTATGGACGGCATGGATGAAGTCTCGCTCGGCGCGACGACGCAAGTCGGCGAGTTGCGCGACGGCGAAGTGCACGAGTACGAGATCCATCCGGAAGACTTCGGCATGCAGATGGTGTCGAACCGCACGCTGAAAGTGGCCGACGCCGCCGAATCCAAAGTGATGCTGCTCGAAGCGCTCGACAACAAGCCGGGCGTCGCGCGTGAAATCGTCACGCTGAACGCAGGCACCGCGCTGTATTCGGCGAATGTGGCCGCATCGATTGCGGACGGCATCCAGTTGGCGCGGGAAGCGATCGCGAGCGGCAAGGCCCGCGCGAAGGTCGACGAACTGATCCGCTTCACCCAGCAATTCAAGCAGTAACTTTCGTAGCGAGACACTCATGAGCGACATCCTGGACCGCATCATCGCGGTCAAACGCGACGAAGTCCGCGCGGCCGAACAGAGCGCGCCGCTCGAAGAACTGCGCCTCGAAGCGTCGTCGCGCGATATCCGCGATTTCGTCGGCGCATTGCGCGCGAAGCACGCGGCCGGTCTGGCTGCCGTGATCGCCGAGGTGAAAAAGGCGAGCCCGTCCAAAGGCGTGCTGCGCGAGCATTTCGTGCCGGCCGAGATCGCCCGTTCGTATGAACAACACGGCGCGGCCTGTCTCTCCGTTCTCACCGACGTGCAGTTCTTCCAGGGCAGCGTCGCGTATCTGAAGGAGGCGCGCGCGGCGTGCAGCTTGCCGGTGCTGCGCAAGGACTTCATCGTCGATCCGTATCAGATCGTCGAAGCCCGCGCGATGGGCGCCGACGCGATCCTGCTGATCGCCGCCGCGCTCGACACCTCGCAGATGCAGGACCTCGAGGCGCTCGCGCATTCGCTGGGTCTCGCGGTGCTGGTGGAAGTGCACGACAACGACGAACTGATGCAAGCGCTCACGCTGAAGACGCCGCTGATCGGCATCAACAACCGCAATCTGCGCACGTTCGAAACGTCGATCGAGACGACCATCGGCATGCTCGAATCGATTCCGGACGACCGTATCGTCGTCACCGAATCGGGTCTCCTGTCGCGCGCCGACGTCGAACGGCTGCGGGCGATGGACGTGCATACGTTCCTCGTCGGCGAGGCGTTCATGCGCGCGGAAGAGCCGGGTGTGGAACTTGCGCGGATGTTTTTCTGAACATCCCGAACGCACGGAGCGAAGCAAGTCATGGGCATGGAACGTGAAATCAAGCTGGCGCTGCCGGTGAGCCAGGTCAAGGCGGCGACCCAGTGGTTCGTCGCGCGCACCGGCGACGAGGGCCGCCCGGTCAAGCTGGCGAATATTTACTTCGATACGCCGAAACTCGCGCTGGCGAGTGCGAAAAGCGCGCTGCGACTGCGGCACACGCCGGACGGCTGGCTGCAAACCTTCAAGACGGTGGGCGAAGCGAAGGATGGTTTGCACAGCCGCCACGAGTGGGAAATGCCGGTGGCCGCCGAGAAACTGGAAATCGACGCGTTGCTGCATGCGTGCGACGATCCCGCCGCCGCCAAAGCCTTGCGTGAGGCGGCGCCGGAGTTGATCGAACTGTTCCGCACGAACTTCACCCGCACGCTATGGCATGTCGAGCTGGACGGCTCGGACGTCGAGGCCGCGATCGACCAGGGTGACGTGCTCGCCGAAGTGAACGGCGAACTTCGCCGCGCGCCGATTTCCGAGGTCGAGCTCGAGCTGAAATCCGGCGACGAAACCGCGCTCAATGCGCTCGCGAGCGAACTCGGCAAACACGTAGCCGGCCTCGCGCCGGACAACATCAGCAAAGCACAGCGCGGCTATCAATTGCGAGCGGCCTGAGCGACGGTGAGCGCGCCGCCGCCGCGCGCCAACCGCATCTTGAGCAACACCGCGTTTGCTGCGACACTTCCCCGCCATGACCTCAGCTTCCCGCAACCGCTCCAATCCGTCGCAAGCCTCGTTGTTCGGCGACGCCGTCACGCCGGCTAGCACCACGACCACTCAGCCTCAGACGCCGCCGGGCACCGACGCCCCGCCGACGCTCGAAGCCCAATTCGCCGCCCTGCCGCCCGTGTGGCGCGCGCATCTCAAGCCGTTCATCGATAGCGAAGCCTACGCGCCGCTGTGCCGCTTCGTCGACGGTGAGCGGGCGGCCGGCAAAACCGTCTATCCCGCCGACGTATTTCGCGCACTGCGCCTGACCAGCCCCGACGATGTGAAAGTCGTGATCCTCGGCCAGGACCCCTATCACGGCGAAGACCGCGGCACGCCGCAAGCTCACGGGCTCGCGTTTTCAGTGCCGCCGGCCGTGCGTCCGCCGCCGTCGCTGCGCAACATCTTCAAGGAGATCGCCGCGAGTCTCGGCTACGAGCCGCCGCATCACGGCTGCCTCGACGCCTGGGCAAGACAAGGCGTGCTGCTGTTGAACACGGTGTTGACCGTCGAGCGCAATTCGGCCGCGAGCCACGCGAAACGCGGCTGGGAGAAGTGCACGGACACCTTGATTCACGAACTGGCGATGCGCCACGACGGCCTCGTGTTCATGCTGTGGGGCGCGCACGCGCAAGCCAAGCGTGTGCTGCTCGGCGGCAAGTCGCATTACGTGCTGGAGGCGCCGCATCCGTCGCCGCTGTCGGCGCATCGCGGCTTTCTCGGTTGCGGGCATTTTGCTTTGGCCAATGAGTATCTGGCGAAACATGGCCGCCAAACGATCGACTGGCGTTTGCCCGACGAGGCGCAAATGCTGGCCTAACGCAATAACGCCGCATTTGTCAGCGCATTGAAGCGGAAGCACAAACAAAAACGCCACGAAACTCCCGTTCCGTGGCGTTTTTTTCTTTTCACCGCGCCGAAGCTGACGCGGCGAAGACAACCTTACGCAGCAGCGATTGCTTCGCGCGCAGCGGCCAGCGCCGCACCCGCTGCGTCCGGGCCCATGTTCAGGCCTTCGGCGTAGATGAAGTTCACGTCGGTCATGCCGAGGAATCCGAGGAAGCTCTTCAGGTACGGGGTTTGGCTGTCGTTCGGGGTGCCCAGATACTTGCCGCCGCGCGCCGACACGACGTAGACCTTCTTCCCCTTCACGAGACCTTCCGGACCGTTCGCCGTGTACTGGAACGTGATGCCGGCGCGTGCGATGAAGTCGAAATACGTCTTCAGTTGCGACGAGATGCCGAAGTTGTACATCGGCGCGCCGATCACGACGATGTCGGCGGCTTGCAGTTCGGCAATCAACGCTTCGCTGCGGGCCGAGATCGCGGCTTGTTCCGGCGTGCGTTGGTCGGCCGGCGTGAAGAACGCGCCGAGGACGGCGTCGTCCAGATGCGGCAGCGGTTCAGCTTGCAGATTCCGAACGACGACTTGCGCGCCCGGATTCGATTGTTGCAGCCTGGCGGTCAGCTCGTTGACGAGCAACGTCGAGTTCGCGCCTTGCGAGCGGGCTGCCGAGTTGATTTGCAGGATCGTGGTCATGGTTGACTCCAGTAGGGGCGCGCAGTGTTGCGCGAGTGGAGCCATTGTGTTTTTTTACCGGCCCGGGAAAAAGCCATCCGACAGCGACGGATTGTTGCATGGATAGAACAATCCGCCGCCTTGAGCCGCCGATTTGCAACGGCTTTGATTACGATCAGCTTGCGAGCCAGCGGTCGCGTGCTTTGCGCGCGGTGGGCCGCTTATCGCTCACGGCGAGCTTGTAACGCGACACCTCAGGCCCGTCCAGCTTGACTTGCGTGGTGCGCAGCTCGTCGCGGCGGAAGGCGTGAACGTCGACTTTCGCGCCCGGCAGATAGCGCGATAACAGCGCGTCAAGATTCGAGCCGGTTACGCGCAGACCGTCGATCGCGATCAGCACGTCGCCCGCCGATAGCCCGGCTTTTTGCGCTGCGCTGCCTTCGTGGACCGCCGTCAGCGTGCACTCCGCGCCGCCGCGCACGCGCGCGCCGAGCGAAGGCTTGCCGTTTTTCTCCAGATCCGGCGCAAGCGTGACGCCGAACGGCGCCAGCAGCGTGTCGAGCGGCAGATCGCGCGTACCGTACACGGCGTCGGCGAACAGTTCGCCGAGGTGCGCGCCGGTCGCTTCCGCGAAAAGCGCCTCGATTTCGCCTTCCTCGACGCCGACTGGCTTGCCGCGATAGAAGTCCCGCCCGAAGCGCTGCCACAGCAGACGCATCACGTCATCGAGCGATTTGCGGTTGTTGGTTTGCGCGCGAATCGTCAGATCGAACGCCAGCGCGACCAGCGAGCCCTTGGTGTAATAGCTGACGATCGCGTTCGGCGCGTTTTCGTCCTGCCGGTAATATTTGACCCAGGCGTCGAACGAGCTTTCCGCGACCGTCTGCTTCTGGCGGCCGCTGCCGCGCAGCACGCCGCCGATCACCTTGCCGACCATGCCGAGATAGTCTTCCTGCGAAATGACGCCGCTGCGCACCAGCATCAGGTCGTCGTAATAAGACGTGAAACCTTCGAACAGCCACAGCAGCGACGTGTAGTTCTCGCGGGTCAGGTCATACGGCGCGAACACCGCCGGCTTGATGCGCTTCACATTCCACGTGTGGAAGTATTCGTGGCTGCACAGGCCGAGGTAGGTCCGGTAGCCTTCCGTGAGCGCGTCGCGGCCTTCCACCGGCAGATCGCCGCGAGTGCAGATCAGCGCCGTCGACGCGCGATGCTCCAGGCCGCCGTAACCGTCGGCGACCGCTTGCGTCATGAACACATAGCGCTCGACCGGCGCCTTCTTCGACTTCGGCTCGAACAACGCGATCTGCGCTTCGCAGATGCGCTTCAGGTCGGCGGACAGCCGCGCCATGTCGAGCCCGACCACGCGCCCGGCGATCGCGATATCGTGCGGCACGCCATGCGCCTTGAAGGTCGCCAACGCGAATTCACCCAGCGTGACCGGATGATCGATCAGCTCGTCGTAGTTCTGCGCGCGATACTCGCCAAAGCCGTAGCGCTTCGTGCCGCGAGCTTGCGGCAACGCGGTCGCGACACGCCAGTCGCGATACGCGGCGCCCTCGGGCTTCTGAATATCGACCACGCACTGCGCTTCCTCATGACCGAGCGGCGACAGAAACACGCTGGTGCCGTTGAAAAAGCCGGTCGTATCGTCCAGATGCGCGGCACGCACCGACAGATCCCATGCATACACCTCGTAGCGCAGCGTCAGCGCGCCTTTGACCGGCGCGGCCTGCCACGTGTGCTTGTCGGTCTTCTCGATGCGCACTTTGCGGCCCGCGTCGTTGAACGCACGCAGCGTGACGATGTTGCGCGCGAATTCGCGCACCATGTAGCTGCCCGGAATCCACACCGGCAGCATGAAACGCTGGCCGGCCGGATCGGGATCGGCGACGGTCACGGTGACTTCGAACAGATGGGCGGCGGGTTGCCTGGGAACGATGGTGTAGCGGATCGGCTTCATCGGCGGCGCTTAGTGGGTCTTAGGTGGTCGCAGGTGCTGTCAGGCGGGGATGTTCGGGGCTTGATGCGAAAGGAGGCGCATGCCGCGCCTCCTCTGTTCGACTCACGCGAGGTGCTCAGTGCACGGCGGACATTTCCTTGTCCAGCCGGTCCGCCGGCACGGCGCCGGGCAGACGGCGGCCGTCGGCGAGGAACACGGTGGGCGTGCCGTCGACGTTCATTGCGTGGCCGAGCGCCAGATTCTTGTCGATCGCGGCGGTGTCGCAGGTGCCGGCGGCCGTCGGCGCCTGATGGTTCTGCATCCACGATTCCCACGCCTTCGCGCGGTCGGTCGAGCACCAGATCGACTTCGACTTGGCGGTCGAATCCGGCGACAGGACCGGATACAGGAAGGTGTAGACCGTCACGTTGTCGAGCGACTTGAGCGAGGTTTCGAGCTGCTTGCAGTACGGGCAGTTCGGATCGGAGAACACGGCGATCTTGCGCGCGCCGTTGCCCTTCACGACCTTCACCGCGTTCGCGAACGGCAGGCTCGCGAAATCGATGCGGTTGGTTTCCGACAGACGCGCTTCCGTCAGATTCTTGCGCGTCCTCGCATCGACCATGTCGCCGAGCAGCAGGTAATCGCCGTTCGCATCGCTATAGACGATCTGCGTGCCGAGGTTCACTTCGTACAGGCCGGCAATCGGCGACTTCGTGATGCTCTTGATGTTCACGTCGGCCAGACGCGCTTGCAGCGTGGCTTTGAGCTTGTCGGTGGCTTGATCGGCCTGCGCGGAGCAGCCGATTGCCACGGCGGAAATCGCGAGCGCGACTGCCGCGATGCGGAACGATTTTTTCATGCTGAATTCCTGGGTTCTATCGCGTGAGGTGCGCGTTCTTGCGACGTGTCTGGTCTGACCAGAACGGCGTCCGTCCGTTCATCATACCTGTCTCACCGATCCGGGCATGCGGGCCGGCGCACGCTTTAGCCCAGCGCGGCCGACACCAGCCAGCGCTTGATCAACGGTTGCGCGCCGACGAAGGCCATGCCGGTATTGCGCAATGCCTTGGCGAATGGACCGGGAACGGAAAAGAGCTTTTGCAGACCGTCGGTGGCGATCATCAGCGCGCGAATGTCTTCGCGGCGGGCACGTTCGTAGCGGCGCAACAGCACCATGTCGCCGAGATCGCGGAACGCTTCCTTGCCGGCGACTGTTTCGGCGAGCGCCGCGACATCGCGCAAACCGAGGTTCATGCCCTGGCCCGCCAGCGGATGAATCAGATGCGCGGCATCGCCGACCAGCGCGACGCGCGGCGCCACCAACCGGTCGACGGTTTGCAGCGCGAGCGGGAAACCTTGCGCGGGCGTCACGCAGTCGAGCGCGCCAAACTGGCCGCCCGTCACGCGTTCGACTTCGGCGGCGAGTTGCGCCGGATCGAGCGCGACCAGTTGCTCGGCGTGCTCGGTGCGCGCCGACCAGACCAATGACACGTGGCCGTCCGGCATCGGCAGCAGCGCGATGATCTCGCCGTCCTTGAACCACTGCCAGGCTGTTTCGCTGTGCGGCTTCTCGGCCTTGAAGTTCGCGACCACACCGGTTTGCCTGTAATCGCGCCGGTTCATCTTCGAGCCGATCTGCGCGCGCACCCACGAATGCGCGCCGTCCGCGCCGACCACCAGATCGGCCTCGAGCACATTGCCGTTGGCCAGACCGACGCTCGCGCCGCCGGCATCGAGATCGAGCGCCTGAGCGCGCGAGTCGATCCAGGTGAGATTCGGCTGGAAACGCAGCGCGGCGTCCAGTGCACGCTCGATCAGCGACGATTCGACGATCCACGCCAGTTGCGGCACGGACGCCTGAAATGCGGAGAAATGGAGCTCGGCGTGCGCGTCGCCGTAGACACGCATGTCGTAGACGGGACCCAGCCGCGACAGATCGAGCGCCTGCCAGACTCGCAACCGCTCCAGCAAAGCCTGCGAACTCGACGACAACGCGTAGACCCGCGAGTCGAATGTGGCGCCGGCGGGCAGCGGCGCGCAGGGCTGCGCGAGCAGCGCCACGCGCAGTCCGCTTTGCGTGAGCGCCAGCGCCGCGGTCTTGCCGACGAGCCCGCCGCCGATCACGGCGACATCCAAGGTCTGGTGGTGTGCGTTCATCCGCGCATTATAGCTGCGGGGGTTGCGGGGGACGGATCGGCGCGTGCGGCATTTCGGCTCGGAAACCGGCGTCCATGCCAATGCCCGTTCCAGCTTTCCCGCTCCCTCGCCCAGAAAGCCCACCCGAAAGAGTTACAATCGCGACTTCCGTGACAAAACTCGCACTAAATCGTTGAGCCAACGCCCCGATTTGGTGTCTTGTCTCGCTCCGCTGCGGCCCATCGCCACGCCATCACGAATGCTTTCGCATCCAGCGCACAGCGTCGAGCGCACCACGCAACTTACTGATTCACTGAAGGATTTCCATGAGCCTCAAATGCGGCATCGTCGGCCTGCCTAATGTCGGCAAGTCCACCCTGTTCAATGCGCTGACCAAGGCGGGCATCGCCGCCGAAAACTATCCGTTCTGCACGATCGAGCCGAACGTCGGCATCGTCGAAGTGCCGGACGCGCGGCTGCAGGCGCTCGCCGAGATCATCAAGCCGGAGCGCATTTTGCCGGCAGTGGTGGAATTCGTCGACATCGCCGGCCTCGTGGCCGGTGCGAGCAAGGGCGAGGGTCTGGGCAATCAGTTCCTCGCGAACATCCGCGAAACCGACGCGATCACCCATGTGGTGCGCTGCTTCGAAGACGAAAACGTGATTCACGTCGCGAACAAGATCGATCCGCTGTCGGATATCGAAGTGATCAACACCGAACTGGCGCTGGCCGACCTCGCCACCGTCGAGAAGGCGCTGACGCGCTATTCGAAGGCCGCCAAGTCGGGCAACGACAAGGAAGCGGGCAAGCTCGCCGCCGTGCTGGAAAAAGTCCGTGCGCAGCTCGATCAGGCGAAGCCGGTCCGTGCGCTCGATCTGTCGGATGAGGAAAAGGCGGTACTCAAGCCGTTCTGCCTGATCACCGCGAAGCCGACCATGTACGTGGCCAACGTGAAGGAAAACGGCTTCGAGAACAACCCGCATCTGGACGCGGTGACGAAGTTCGCGGCAGCGGAAAACGCGCCGGTCGTCGCTGTGTGCGCGGCGATCGAAGCGGAAATCGCCGACCTCGACGAAGCCGACATGGAAGTGTTCCTCGAGGACATGGGCATGGAAGAACCGGGCCTGAACCGCGTGATCCGCGCGGGTTTCAAGCTGCTGGGCCTGCAAACGTATTTCACCGCCGGCGTGAAGGAAGTGCGCGCTTGGACCATCCATGTCGGCGATACCGCGCCGCAGGCGGCGGGCGCGATTCACACCGACTTCGAGCGCGGCTTCATTCGCGCGCAGACGATCGCCTTCAACGATTTCATCACCTACAAGGGTGAGCAAGGCGCGAAGGAAGCCGGCAAGATGCGCGCCGAAGGCAAGGAATATGTCGTGCACGACGGCGACGTGATGAACTTCCTGTTCAACGTCTGAGCCTAGATACATAGTTGCCGATGTCCAGCAACGATCATAAACCCCTTGAGAACAGGCTGTTTCAAGGGGTTTTTTATATCCGAATGATCAACAGCGAACAGCAACATCCAGCGGAAAACCGGGTATAAAACCGGGTATGATGGCGAAAGGCGGCTGCAAAAAACCGGGTACGGCTAAGACCCTTGCCAAATAAGGCTCTGAGTCACCCAACGCAGCCCAAACCTGCGCCGGATAAGGCGCTCCGCGCGGTAATTCGCCCGACATTGGCGCCGTCCTTGGCCTTGCGGGCGATATGGAGGTATCCATGCTCAAAGACGTGCAATGCCGCAACGCTAAGCCAAAGGAACGCCCCTATAAGCTGACGGACGGCGCGGGCCTCTACCTTGAGGTCAAACCAAACGGCGTGAAGTCATGGCGCTATCGCTTCGAACTCACCGGCAAGGAAAGCGTCTTCGCGCTCGGCAACTATGCCGCGGCGCCGGCCGCCGAGACGAAAGAACAGGCGCTCGAGCGGCGCCGGGGCGGCCAACTCACACTCGCCGAGGCCCGCATTGCGCGAGACGAGGCAAAGTCTCTCGTCAGGCAAGGCATCAATCCAGCACATCAGCGGCAACTCGAGCGCATCACGCGAGCGCATGAGAACGCCACAACGTTCGAAGCGGTCGCGGGCGAATGGCTCGCCCTAAAAGATTGGGAAGAGGTCACCAAGGAGCGACGGCGCTCGCTGCTGCGTCGGGTGGTTTATCCGACAATCGGCGCTCTCCCCGTTCGCCAGGTCAAACCGGCTCACATCCTCGCAATCCTGAAAAAGGCGGCTGCGGATCACGGCCCATCTGTGGCGGCCGAGGCGCGCCGCACCATGTCGGGCGTGTTCGAACTGGCAGTGTCGACTCTGCGCGCCGATTCTGATCCAACCTATCCGGTTCGGAAGGCGCTCCCGTCAAACAAGACACAGCACAAGCGCGCCCTCACCATCGATGAGATTGGCGAACTGATGCGAGACGTAGCGAACTATCACGGGCATTTCCAAACGATCGGCGTATTCCGTTTGATGTGGCTGACGCTGTGCCGGCCAAATGAGGCCGTCGAGGCGCAATGGTCGGAGTTCGACCTCGACAAGGCGATTTGGCGGATTCCCCCCGAGCGAATGAAGGGACGAAAGGAGCACATCGTGCCGTTGCCGCGCCAAGCCGTCGACGAACTCAAGGTAATTCACGGACTCACTGGCAGATATGCACATGTATTCCCGAACCGCGACGACCGCAAAAAGCCGATGACGGACGCCACACTTCGGCAAGCTCTGAAGGGGATCGGCTGGGCGGGAAAATACAGCCCGCACGCGACCCGCACGACCGGCAGCACCCGCCTCAATGAAATGGGATTTGCCGCCGACTGGATCGAACGACAGCTCGCACACGAGGAACCGAACGCAGTACGCCGCACATACAACCATGCAAAGCATTTCGAGGACCGCGCCGGGATGATGCAGCAATGGGCGGATCTGCTCGACGCGTGGCGAGATGGTGCCAAGGTCGCAACGCTGCGACAGACTGCGGCATAGCACGTAGCTTCGCTTTCGGCAGCATTGCGGCATGTCGTGATTCGCCACTTCGGTGTGCGCTATCCAACAAACGCAACTTGTGAACTGCGAAGGAGCGGCTATACTCGAGCCGTGCCTGAGACAACAGGCATCAGGTTTGGCGACCTGAACAATCGAAGCGCACGGCCGCGCAGAGCGGCTTTTTTGTGCGTATCGCCTTTGTGCGCCTATTTCAATGGGCGGGCCTTGGTGGGGGCATCTTCGGATGCGCCGGTTCCTTCGGTTGCCGGTTCGCCAACCCCGCCATGCGCCCGCTCACCCCGTTTGGCGACGGGGTGCGGGATTTACACCGCAAACCGAAGAGGCCGCACAATGCGCAATACCCCCGCTCATCCGGAAGAACTCCAATTTCCCGCCCTTCATACGGACGACCGCGTACGCAGCACGTATGCCCTCCGCGTTGGAACGGTGGTCAAAGTCTACGCCGATGGTTCCGCGGCTATCCGCTGGGATGATGGCGATCCGCAGGCGGAAGGGCTAGCGCACGAAAGAATGCCAAGGCATCTGCTTGCATTGCTCGTCCCCGACTCGTCGAAAGAATTCGCGAACGCTAAAGCGGCTGTCGCGTCGACGCTAGAGCGCGCGTACGCCCGCGCTTCCGATCCGACGAGCGGGAGTTCTACAGGTGGCATGACTGGTTTCATCGATGTGGAACTTGACGGCACCGGCGGCGCGATCATGCGCGTCGTGCGAGATTTGTCTCGCTTCGAACTCGCGTTCGTATTGGCCTCTTGCGGCGCTCATTCGTTCGGGCGACGTCCTGACAGCCGCGCCCGCTGGCCTTGGCTGAAAGATGATGTGTGGTACACCGCAATCAACTTCATTATTCAGTTTGCTCCTGGCGTGGAGCGCAAGAAGTATCGCGATACCAATTTAACCCGCTGGCTCACGGAGCGGCATTTCTCCGCCCCGCACAAATGCTCCGGGATCGCGGAAATGGTCGGCGTGCACCGCGATACCGTGGCACGCCATGGTCGCACAATATCCAGGCTACTCGGTGCGGAAGAACATTCGATCTGGTCGCGTCTTGCTGCTCGCCTGCGCGACATCGGCGCACTCGACGGCGCCGCGACCTGATCTTCGGCATGTTCGATGATGAAGATAAATGCTTGACATCCGACATTTGATGTCGGAAAATCGCCTCATTCCTATACCGTAGGAAAGTTGCGTAAAGAGTTTGCAGAACCCGCCCACGTGGCGGGTTTTTGCGTTTACAGCCTCCCCCTTGGACCACGCGGAGGCATCAATTGCCCGGCAGTGCTTAATGCACCGTCGGGCTTTTTTTTGCTCAGGAGATAACCTTGGCTATCCGAATCATTCAATATCCCGAACTCCTCGAAAAGCTCGGATACAAGCAGACTCCGGAACAGCCCAATGCCGGCCGGTCAACCATCGCACTATGGATTAGAACCGAGGGCTTTCCCTCGCCAATTCCGTTGGGAGGGCGGCGCGTTGGATTCGACGAATCCGAAATTGATGCGTGGCTTCTCGGGCGGCGCGAAGCAAAAGCCTTGACGGTATTGGCAAAGTCGGACGCTGGCAAGAAGGCTGTCAATGCGCGCATCGCGAAACGTGTCACCAGCGCCGGCTCCTCGCAATTCTAATGATCATCGATCCCGACTTCGCCGATCACTGGAAGACGCGGTTGCTCGTCGACTTGCTCGGCGGCGATAAGGTCGCGCCGGTCTACATAATCCGTCTGTGGGCGCATTGCCAATTGCGACGGGCCTGGGTGTTCGACAGCATCACCGCGGCGGCGCTTAAGGCGATTTGTCACTACGAGGGCGACGAGCGCGCTTTCGATGCCGCCATGGTTCAAAGCGGATTTATCGAGCGTGGCGCCGGCGGCGCGCTTACCGTCCACGAGTGGGATATGTATAACGCGTCCCTGATAGCGAACTGGAAAAACGGCAAACTCGGCGGCCGTCCTAAGAAGGATAAAAAACCCACGGATAACCCACAGGAAACCGATGGGTTATCCGTGGGTAAGCCATCGGATACCTATGGGGTAACCCACGCAGAACCGATTAGATGTGATGTGATGGGAGGTTTACGTCATAGCAGTCGTCGTCATAGTGCTAGCGATGACGCGCTTGTGGATAACTCCAATGAGACTACGACTGATGATGATCTAGACGATCATCAAAACCCAAACCCGCAAACCAGCGAAAACGACGCTGGCGCCTCTGGCGGCGCGCGGGATGACTCAGTATCAACGCACGATAGAGCCAGCGGCGTGGTGATGCAGGATGACGGCGTATCGATCACTTTCGAATGGCTCAAGTCGGTGGGCGTGAAAGTCGAGCCCGATTCGCCGCTGATCGCCGGATGGAACAAGGCAGGCGTCACGCGCCATCAGATCGAACTCGGCGTCGAGAAGTGCAAACCCTACAAACTCAACGGCGTTCCGGCCGCGTACCTCGCGCCGGCCATTGAGGAAATGCTTAACCCGCCGGAACGCGCAGCGAAGCGCGTACACGTCGGCAATGACCTCGCGAGCGTGCAAGCGGCGGCGCGCTCGATCGGACTGGATGACGGCCGCATAGGTGAGCAGCTACCGGAATACCGGCGGCGCGTTCTGGCTGCGCTGGATAAAGGACAAAGGGAGGCGGTATGAATGAGGCCGCCTGGCATTCTGAATTGCTGATCTTGATCGGCCGCGCCGCGATAGTCGCTCGTCGCGCAGAGCGGCGGCTCTATCAGGCGCGGGAGATCCGCGAGCATCCGGATTCGATTCAGGCTCGTGAGGATATGGCCGCCGAGGCAATCGCGCGCCTGGATGCATTGATCGCTGTATCCGAATTGCAGGGTGCGTCATGACCGCCGATCAGCGCCAACCCGGCATGTGCGCTGCCCGCGGATGTCCGTTGCCGGCGACGCGTGGCGATGCCTGCTTTTGCCATGCCGGGCGCCCTCCTTCCTCGCATGAGGCAATAACGCGCGAGTTGCTCGAGCGACAAGCGCATGTCGTGGATGCATTGCTTGCGATCCGGCGGCGCGGTGGCTCCTTCACGGACTGTTCGGAATCGTATCGCGCGTTGCAACGCGGGCTTGTCGCGGCCGGTCGTCCCGAGTTGTTGCTCGGCTCGCTAGACTGCAGCCCTTATCGGCCCGATCGCCCGCTTATCGCGTCCTGGCTCGCGCGCCTCGAACGCACGCTGATTGATGCGACTGATTCGGCAGCCGGTCAATCACGACAGGTATCGGCCGCCCCGAAAAAGAGTCCTGTCATCGGCCCGACGCGTACGGTGATCGCACGCGCCTATGTCGACTAGAGTCGGTCATGAGTGAATCCCGCCGCGTAATTCAACTCCCTCCATTGCAGGAAGTTAAACGCCGAGTGAAGTTTAATTCACACCTTTTTGAAACCTCCGGGGAGCTGAAAGGCATGTTGCGAGCGCTCGAGCATCGCCGTGATGACGTAGCGCTCGAACTTCTACGCCGGATTGACGCGCAACGAATCGAGGCCGCAGCCCTGGGAAAATTCGGAAGAGAACTCGATACCAAGCGATACGTGGCGGCGCGCGAGATGGTGCCGATGTTGGCGAGCGGCTTCATGGCCGCCAATCGGCTCGAGACGTTGCTATTGGCGATCGAGATTGATTTCATCAAAGCGGCGGCGCGAGCGCAGCGCTCGACGTCTGGAAAACGCTATCTCGTCTTCTGGAATGAATTCGACGCGGTCGCACGTCGGCGCACTTGCCGTACGGCAGAGAGCGTTTATCAGGCCGTGCTGGCGGCGGGCATCCCGGGTCCACATCCGAAACTGAGTGTTGCAAAAAAGCGTTACGGGAAATTGAAGCACGGAACTTCTGAGACTTGCGTATCGCTTTGCCGGTGATGGCGGGGCGAGCAACATACCTATCAATGCAATCGTAACTTTTTGGAGTCTAGACTCATGTCAAATACCACCGGGCAATCAATTCTTTTGGACAACTCCCAGAGCGGCCTGATCAGCGATGCCGATTCGCTGACGAATTTATCCGTCGCCGTTCCGTTTGCCTTGGGCGGCGCGCTGATTTTGACGGACGGCGATGGCGTTGTGCGTCTGTCTCTCATCGCGGGTCAGAGTGGCGCTTTCAGGATTGCAGGAAACGTGCCGCGTCTTAGCTATCAGCTCAGTTCTGCATCCGATCTCGGCTCAATCGCGGTCAGTTTCCGCCCAGTCTAATTCCAACTCTCCAGTGGAAGAAAAATTCATGTCCAAATTCAATTTCAGCCGATCCAGTTTCAGTGACAAGGAAGAGCAGAAGCTAAAAATTCTGCTCTCTTCGCCAGCAACGGAAATCCTGCTAAGCGATCTCGATAAGGAACGAGTCGCCAAGCGCATTGAGCTGGCGCGGCAATTGGACGGCCTTGATAAGCGCCACGATGCTGATATCGAAAAGGCGCTTGCGGCCGATCTTGAAGCGGCCAAAAAGGTCGAGGCGCTTGGCGTGCAACTTCGGAGCGCCGAGGAAGCGCAACAAGAGACGGCGATCGCTCTGTTCAGTGCCAGAGGCATCAAGGATCAGGAATATTTTTCCATCCGAAAGGCGCTTTACGATTCCCGAGATTCGCGGCTTGATGAGTACCTGATCCATATCGGCAGCGCTCTGGACTCGCTCCGACACGCGCCGCGGTTCTGGTTCGAGGTTGAGGGGCGTCGGCATTTTGGGTTTGGCTCCCCGATCCTGGTTCAAAAGTCGAATGCTGACGATGTAACGGCCTGCATGAATCTTCTGAAGGTCGCGCGCGAGAAAGTCGAAGGCATGGCATTGCAGCCGCTGACGCACGCCGAGGTTAGCGAGCGCCTGAACGCCATTTCGGGCGACATCGGCCCGCGTCTGAAGGAATTTTTGATTGCGTGGCCATACCTCGACGCTGAAGGTGAAGTTCGACTTGAGGTGAACTTCACGCGCGAACGCGAAGCGACGGTTCACCGGCCCGGAAGCATCAAGTTTCCGCGAGAAGAGCGGAAGATGGCAAAGGCTAAGAGAACGGCGGAGCTTGACAGGCTGGCGAAGTAGTCACAGGAAGTCAAATAAATTTGTCGTTGAGCCATTCCTGAGCATTGGAGATGTTGCATGAAAAACGCGCACATGATTGCATGGGCAGTGTCCCAACTGTGGGCCTTGATGCCGGAACGCATGGCAGCATATACCGGCTTCTTCGCCTCTCACTGTGCAGGCCAATTGCCGCCAGCCGCCGCGAAAGACAGAACGGCTTCATCGGCACCGGCACGCCAGAGCGCGGGACGCGGCAGCAGCATCGCCGTCATCAGCGTTTTCGGCGCGATGGTCGAATGGCCTGGCGACATTGACGTGTGCGACGGCGGAACAAGTTCGCGCGTAGTGAGCCAGCAGCTCGCAGATGCGGAGAATGATGAGACGGTTTCGCAAGTGCTGATGGTTTTCAATACGCCGGGCGGAAGCGTATATGGCACATCCGAACTGGCTGATGCGATCAATCGCGTAAAGGCATCGAAGCCGGTGATCGGCGTCGCGCAGAGTCTTGCCGCATCCGCGGGCTACTGGGTTCTGTCCCAATGTACGGAGGCCTATTGCTCGCCTGGCGGCGAGGTGGGCAGCATCGGTGTGTACTCCGCCCACCAGAATATTAAGAAGGCATTGGACATGGCCGGCGTCGACATCCAGCTATTCAGTGCCGGCAAGTACAAGACCGAAATGAGCCCCTTTGGAGAAAGCCTGACGCCAGAAGCGATCGCCTTTCAGGAAAAGCGTGCGAACGACTACTACGCCATGTTCACCAAGGCGGTAGCGAAGGGTCGCAGGGTCAGCGTCGAAGCGGTGCGCAGGGGGATGGGCGAAGGCCGCGTTCTTGGTGCTGACGACGCGCTCGCAGCCAATATGATCGATGGAATCATGACCTTCGAGCAGCTCGCGAAGAAAATGCAGAGCAACATGCGCTCTGGCCGTCTCGCCCGCTCGGCGCCTTCCGGCAGCACGTCCCGTCCCGGCCGCTCGGCGCAAGCGCGTCGCAACGAGATCGAGTTGTTGTCCATCTGAGGCGACCCATGAATATCAAGATTTTTAATGTATCTCTCTTGCTCGGATGGGCCATGGTCCTCGCTGGCGGCGTGGTCATCAATCCCGGCTGGGGCATTGCCATTGCCGGCGGCCTCCTGGTCGTTCTGACGATGGCCGGCGCGTACGTCGCTGGTTGGGACCAACCGACCAAACCGAAAACTGACGGTAGCGAGCCGGCCTAATGTTCATCTCACGCATTCGCGCCGACTCTGGCGCGCCAGTCGACAAATCGCCTTGGTCAAATTTCTGGTTTGCGCCGGTCGGTCTTCGCACGGCTTCCGGCGCGCGCGTCACGCCTACATCGGCCATGACGCTCCCGGATGTGCTGGCTTGCGTGCGTGTGCTGGCCGAGTCGTTCGCCATCATGCCGTTCGAACTGTATAAGCCGAAAGTCAGCGGCGGTCGCACGAAAGAGCGGAATCACTGGCTCTACAGGCTTATCGAGAAGGCACCTAACCGCTTTCAGACGCCATTTGAATGGCGAATGATGCTGGCGGGTCATCTGGCGCTTCGCGGAAACGCTTTCAGCCAGATCACGGCCAGGAGCAACGGTGAAATTACCGAATTGCTTCCGCTGCACCCGGATCGCATGTCGATTGAGCCGCTAGACAATGGCGACTACCGGTATCGATATGTCGATCAGAACGGTCAGACCATCTACTACAGCCGACATGAAATCTGGCATCTGCGTGGCCTGAGCGACGACGGCTATATGGGCTTGAGTCTCATCACGCTGGCACGCGAGGCCATCGGCGAGGGGCTGTCGATGCAGTCCTATTCGACGAGGTTTTTCGCCAACGATGCGAAGCCCGGCGGTGGATGGATCGAATATCCAGGCTCGTTCGCCACGACTGAAGCGAAGCAGAAATTTCGCGATTCGTGGCAGGACATGCAAGGCGGTTCCAACCGCGGCAAGGTCGGCGTGCTCGAGCGCGGCATGAAGTTCCACGAGCTCGGCCTTACGAACAAGGATAGCCAGTTCATCGAGGGGCGCGCGGCCAAGACGAGGGAGATTGCTCGCATCTTCCGTATTCCGCCGCACAAGATCGGCGACCTGAGCGAGGCGACGTTCAGCAACATCGAGCAGCAGTCCATCGAATTCTGGACGGACACGATGCTGCCGTGGGCGCGGCTGTGGGAATACTCGCTTTGCTTCAATCTGCTCGGTCCCGATTCGGATCTCGAGCCTGACTTCGATCACAAATCCATGATGCGCGGCGACGGCGCGGCGCGTGCAACACGTATCAACCAGTTGGTCCAGATCGGCGTCATGACCCGCAACGAAGGGCGTGAGGAAGAAGGCTACGATCCGATCGAAGGGCTGGACGAGCCACTTCAACCGCTCAACATGGCTGCAGTCAGCAGCGACGGCAACGCGGCGCCCGCAGTGGCAGGCGGTCGAGCGAAAGGTTTATAGGCCCGGCAAGCCGCCGGCAATCAGGGTATCGCAGGGCGTTGCCGGTATCGCGAAAGCGGCTTGCAGATGCCGTCAAACTCGTGCGAAGGGCACAGACGGGGTAGGGGTATCGAATCTCTAGCGTTTCGCATGCCGGGACACCGAGCGTTCCCGCACGCAGAGAAAAAATCGTTGTTTGAACATCTCTCGGTGAGGAGGAATTCAGCAAATGGCAGGTGCAAAAGGACGCAGCGGAGGCGCGCGCGCCAATACTGGCGGCGCTCGGCAGGGCGCCGGACGGAAATCAAAGGCCGAGCCGGCGAAATCATCAAATGGCGCTCAGAAGACGTCGAAAACGGGCGGCGCCCGCAAGCCGGCAGCAAAGCCGGGACAGGTTGAGGGGGCGCACCGGCCAGCAAAAAAGGAGAGCCTTGAACAGCAGGCACACGGTGGCGCGCTCAAGCGCACGAAAGCGGTTCCCGTGCCGATGGGAGATCGTGACGTGCTGACGATGCTGCAGGATGTCGCGCTCGGCCGCGTTGAGGCTACGGCGGTCCAGATCCGCGCGGCCTGCGGAGCGTTGCCGTTCCTCTACGCCAAGAAGGGCGAATGCGGAAAGAAGGAAGAGCAAGCTGATAAGGCGAAGCGTGCGGCCAGCAAGTTCGGGGCGCTCTCGCCTCCGGCACGGCTCGTCGTCAACAACAAGGACAAATAGGAGCCCGAGGATGGTCGAGTCCGCTGATGAGTGGAATCCATACTGAGGTATTTATTAGTAATACTAATTTATTAAGGAGCAGTAATGTTTGGCGAACTCGCACCACGCCTTAAGGGCGGCTTGAATCAATTGCTAACGTTTTTTTCCGGCACGACAACGACGGTTAAAACGCTCCCCGGTCAGGATTTGCAGATCCAACCGGGCGATGTGGAATTCAACGGCACTACTACGCAGACCGGGCGCGCGCTGACCCTGATAGCTGGCGCAGTAGCGGGCGCAAATCTGGCGAGCGGGGGAGCGGTCATCGTTCAGGGGGGTGCGGGGGGTTCTACTGGTGGCACTCCGGGGACTGCCACTCTGATAGGCGGAACGGGATATTCGGGCGGCGGGAATGCCGTCGTACAGGGCGGCGCTTCGGGCACGACCGGCGGCGATGTCAACATAAAGGGTGGGCTTGGCAACTCGCAAGGAGGGAACGTCAACATCACGGCGACGGCGACCAATGTATCGGGAAATATCGCCATATCCACCAGCAGCACCCAGAACAGCACGGGAAATATCACTCTTACCGTTGGCAACACCACAGGTAGCGGTGGTTCTCCAGGTAGCGTGACAATCACTGCAGGAAGCGGTGCCACCTCCGGCCCCGCCTACAATACGACCGGGGGCGCAGTATCACTCACAACCGGCAATGGCGGCGTCTCGAACGGGAACGGTGGCGCGCTCAGTCTCACGACCGGCACGGGCGCGGGCACGGGTAACGGAGGTGACGTTAAGCTGACTCCAGGCGCGGGCGGCGCATCTGGATCGCGCGGCAATATCGTGCTCAACGGAGGCGGCGGGGCAGCGCTCGCAACGACGGCGACGGGCGGCTTCGTTGAAATCCCGACATGTGCCGGCACTCCGACTGGCACGCCTGCATCCATCCCGACAGGGACCGTCCCTCTCGTGTTCGATACCACGAATTCTAAGCTCTGGATTTATACGGGCGGCGCGTGGAAGGGTTCGGTCTTCAGCTAACGCAATATCAACATTTCATGCCGCCTTCGGGCGGTTTTTCATAAACGAGTCACGATCCGGCCCGCAACGCCGTATAGTGTTTGAAACAACGTGCGCGGGGGTTCCTCCAGGGGATCAAGATGGGCGAACTCTTTTACTACTTGAGCGCCGCGATGGTCGGCGGCGGCTTCGGAACAAGCGGAATCTTCGGTCAGATGTTTCTCTGGAGCGCCCTCCTTCTGATCGCCGCGTCATTCGCGTTCAAGGAAGATGACTGACAGATGCTCCGGAATCAGCGTTACATCCTGATCGCCGCCGGCCAGAGGGGATGAATGTTTCGTTCACCCCTTTGCAATGCTGAGAGATGGCGGCGGCGCGGCGGTACATTTAGTCCCGGTCCGGCTGCAATGCCATGTCCACCTGTTCGATGGGGATGAGCCCGCACCTGTTGAGCTTGAACTGCCCGCATCGGACCATCTTGCTCACGGTGTGACGGCTCAGCCCAAGCATCTCCGCAGCCTGCACCATCGTCACTTGGCATGGCCGCGGATGTCGCTCGGCGTAAAGCTGTACCGCCAGAATCGCTATCCGAAGCTCGTTGTCCATGCTTTATCCTCTATCACCCCACCAGTCTCAACCCATTATCCGCCCGCCAAATCCTCGAGTTGACCGGAAAGAAGCCCCCTCATCGAGGCATGGCCGGCGCGCGCGGCGCCCTAGAGTAGGCCATACAGCGCATTTGCGCTGCAACCGGTCCCAACGGGGGCATCGTGAGCAAACCAAAGAAGCGAATCCACTTGCGCGTCGTCAGGAACGATGCATCGCCGCAGCCCCCATTGGCACCGGAAAACGCTTCGTCCATCGTCGTGGAGGTCGCACACGGCATGCTTGTTTCGTGCGGCGTGGACGCATGCATTGATGATTGCGGCGCGCTGCTTAGGGGCATACTGGTGGCTCAAGCGACGATTCTCCGCAAGATGCGCGACGCATAGAGCGCGATGGGTATTCATCGGCCGCCGAATATCGGCCGAGTCACCTGAAAATGATGCACTTTGACGCGCTATAGTTCGCGGGAGATCCAACCGGACGGCAGAGTGTCGGCATAAATCCAAGTGGTATAGGCTGCGCCATTGACGCCTAGCCCTAGCGAAAAGATGGGGGCGTAGCCGAACGGTTCGAGTGTAAGACCCTATGTCAAGGACATTTTTTTAGGCTACAGTGAGAGCAAGCGAAAACGAGGAGCAGGAAAGCGCCTGTTGACTTCTACCTAAAAGCAATGTAGTTTCGCCGGTTCTGCAAGCGGGAGTTGCGCCGTGGCTGCGCAGCGCAGCGCTAAAGTCTTTTCCGGCTCGCGTCGATAAAGCAGGGGGAAGTTGATGTAGGTGGAACTTCTTCGCCATTTCGCCACTAACTTGATATCAGTCTAGCGTTGCGTCGTGCAAAACAGAGTCAAGCCAAACCCAAGGAGAGACAATATGAAAAGTTACCTCGCTGATCGCCTTCCAAAGCCGGATCGTCTACCGAAACCGTAATACGAAAACAAGTTGGATATGAAAAGCCCGCATTCAGCGGGCTTTTTTCTTCGTTGATCCCTACACGGTAGATGACTGAGAGGCAGGTAAGACGACAGTTTTTGGGGCGCTCAATGACTTCACGAGCGCAACGAATTCCTGCTTCTGGTTATGGCGGAACCAGTCGAAGTCTGGATCTGAATCCGCAATCAACGCGCCATCATTATCGAGATCGATGGAGCGACGAAGCGCCATGATCGCCTTGGCCTCCCACCGAGACGCGTCTGCCGGCTTTCCTCCATTCGCAGCCTCCTTCGCCAGCATGCAGGCATAGCACGCAAGATTGTAGTAAAGCGTTTCATCATCGTCGCAGTCCCTAATTGCATCTTCGAGTACCTCCACCGCTGCTTCGAGCTTCCCCAAGCGACGGTAGACATTGCTCATGGTAGAGATGCCGCGCACTAGCACAGTCGACTCTACGCCATCCGGTGTTTTCGTTGCCATTTTGAGATAACGGAGCGACTCCGACAGGGCTTCCTGATATTCATGCTTGCTCAATGGATCAGCATCCTTCTCGACTATCTTCAGGATGTCCTTATATACATCGGCAATATGACGAAGAACCACACCAGTCGTAACATTTAATTCTGCCCGATTGTTGCGTGGATATTCGACCTCAAGGAACGTCTGCAATCTCGCGCATGCCGCGTCGGCTTTGGTTTGCGCGTCGGTTGCTCTAGCGAGAATCTCGTCGGCCTTGTTGCGCGCAGTGACGAAAGAATCGACGCCTTTGAAGCCGAGAAACGCAATAAGTGCAGCTATAGCCGCAATCAGCGAAAAAAGCTTATCGTAAGTGTCTTTGATCGAATCGTACTTTTCTTTCGAATCCTGAAGTGCGAGTCGTGCGACCTCCCCGATACTGCTGTCACCGACTCCCTTGGCTAGCTCTGCTGACGCAGCGCGAGCCACCGGGTTAATGCCCGCACCTTCGGGCGATTGCTGCGGCGCCGGTTTAGCTGCCGCCGTTCCCATCCCCACGCTCTGAATCACATCAGATATACGTCCCTGGATTGGCCTCGGCAGGGCAATCAGAACAAGGCATCCAACGATCATATAAAGCGGAATATGGTAAACAAATATCCGCGCTATCGATCCCCACACGCTTGGACGGGGGAAGTTTGGGAGGTCCGGCTTTTTCGATCGGGTAGCCGGATGCGGCTTTGCTGATGATGTGCAGGCCGGCGAACCGCCGGTAGCGGATTGGTCTGTCATTTGGCGTTATCTCTCTGTCGTAGACTCTGGTTGGCGTCGCTCCGGCCATCTCAAAGGGGCGGATTCGCGCCATTGTATTCTCCAAGAGGCATATTCATATGAATTTCACAGCGGGGAAAACACTACAGCCGGTTGGACCGATATGTAAAAACTTCTTATGGGAGTTTCGTAGAGCCAAAGGGCGCCCCATTTCCACGCAGCGCATTAGGCTCAATGGCTAGCAAGGCAACATCAAATGCAGGCTGTTAAGGATATGGACGAACAGATCATGAACCGGGTATGAAACCGGGTACAGAATAGCTACAGATCATGGTCCCACCAGAAAGCACGGGCGTTTTCAAGGACAGTTGCGGTTCAACGTCTGACGCCTCGTATCAGTATCAGGTGGCAATCAGCAAAACACTGAATGCCGCGGCATCATCTCCGCGAAAACAGAAAGCCCGCTCGATGCGGGCTTTCTGTTTACTGCTTGCAGGCTACGTTGGGCTTCGCGCACTGGAGCGGCATGGCGATTCCCTCCTTGATGAGCGCCATTTTCTGCGGTGAATCCGCCAGCACCGCATCGATCCCGAGACACGCCGCCGTCCGATAATCGTCCGCATTGTTCACCGCGATCGCGACGATCCGCACGTCGGGCCTCCGCCGGAAGCAGGCGACCGTCGCGGGCGTCCACAGCGTTGCCTGGACGTCGGAGCGGCCTTCGCCGAGCGTGAATTTTTCCACCGCCGTCATCGCCCGATGCATCTCGAACGCTGCCGACGTATGTTCGGCAGGCGCATCCACGCAGCCTTGATTGAGCAGCACCCGCACGAGCCGCCCCCGCGTTGCGTCGCGCGACTCGAACAGCTTTGCCTGTGGATAGACCGCGAAGCTCTGCTGGTAATCCGCTTCAGTCGAATAGATCGTCACGCGCGGCCACGCGTTCTCCTCGTCCAATACGCGCGCCACAGCCTTCGCCTGCGGCGCGGCGGGCAGCGCTTTCATATCGAGGATGATCGGCATGGCGGCCGGGATCGCATGCAACGCGTCGCGCAGCGTCGGAACGCCGACCGGATGATCGCGATAAGGATACGCATCGCCTCGGCGGAAACTCCAACCGGCGTTCACACGCGCCAGCTCCGCCGCAGTGAAGGCGGACACCGGCCCCTTCGCGTCGCTCAACGCCGCCAGATCGGCCGGCCGGTACAGCACGGGCACGCCGTCCTTGCTCAACTGAACGGTGAGCCACATCGCGTCGGCATGATGCGCGACCGACTGGCGAATCGCTTCAAGCGTGTTCTCGGGCGCGTCGCCCGTACCGCCGCGATGCGCGACGATCTGCGGCAGCGAGGTCACCGGCGCTGCCCGATCGTCCGCCGTCAAAGGCGTCAGCGTACAACCCGCCAGCATGAGACCCGCTATCGAACCGCAAACCAAACCACGAACCGCCAATCGCATTGAACCTGGCATCTGAAATCCTGATTAATGAGCAGCATGACGACAAATCCCGTTGGACCGGGCGAAGCACGGCACCCACGCCACCGTCCAATGCCTGGGCGCCGGCAACGGCATCCCGCCCGCGACGTGGGCGCCTTGGCCTCGCTCAAGCCTTCACCGTCAAACGTCCAACTTTCCGTTTCCCAACAGCCGGTGTTAAATTGCGGCATCCGGCGCCTGGCAAAAAGCGGGACGCCGCTTGGCCAACGTCGCCAGACTGTCATCGAACACAACTAGAATCCCGCGATCCGCATCCGCGCCCCGTTCCGATCAGCAACCATGTTGCATGGGACCGGAGTAAGCGCTAAAGCGCTAACTCCGGTCGACAGCCTTGCATGGGACCGGAGTAAGCGCTAAAGCGCTAACTCCGGTCGACACAGGAGATAAATCAATGAGTTGCAAACCGCTGTTCCGTTCGCTGTCCGTAGCTGCCGTCTTGAGTTTCGGCGTTAGCCAGGCGGCCCACGCCGCGACTGAAATCCAGTTCTGGCACGCCATGGAAGCCGCCCTCGGCGAACGTCTGAACGACATCGCCAACGCGTTCAACGCGTCGCAGAGCGATTACAAAATCGTACCGGTGTTCAAAGGCGCCTACGACCAGACGCTCGCCGCCGGCATCGCCGCTTACCGCAGCGGCAACGCGCCCGCCATTTTGCAGGTCTATGAAGTCGGCACTGCGACAATGATGCAGGCGAAGAAAGCCGTGATCCCGGTCTCGGACGTGTTCAAGCAAGCGGGCGTGCCGCTCGACGAAAAGGCCTTCGTGCCGACCATTGCGAGTTATTACAGCGACTCCAAAACCGGCCAGCTGATCTCGATGCCGTTCAACAGCTCCACGCCGGTGCTGTACTACAACAAGGACGCGTTCAAGAAAGCCGGGCTCGATCCGAATCAGCCGCCCAAAACCTGGGCCGAAGTGGAGGCGGACGCGCAGAAACTGAAGGCCTCGGGCATGGCGTGCGGCTATTCCTCCGGCTGGCAAAGCTGGATTCAGCTCGAAAACTACAGCGCGTGGCACGGCGCGCCGTTCTCTTCGGAGAACAACGGTTTCGACGGCGCGGATGCGCAACTCGAATTCAACAAGCCGCTGCAGGTCGCGCATATCCAGTTCCTGCAGAACATGCAGAAAGAAGGCACCTTCACCTACGTCGGCCGCAAGGACGAACCGGTGTCGAAGTTCTATAGCGGCGACTGCGGGATCATCACGAACTCGTCGGGTTCGCTCGCCACCATCAAGAAGTACGCGAAGTTCAACTTCGGCACCGGCATGATGCCGTACGACGCGAACGTGAAGGGTGCGCCGCAGAACGCGATCATCGGTGGCGCGAGCCTGTGGGTGCTGGCGGGTAAGGATCCGGCCGTCTACAAGGGCGTGGCGAAGTTCCTCTCCTATCTGTCGTCGGCGCCGGTTGCCGCGAAGTGGCATCAGGACACCGGTTATCTGCCGGTCACGACCGCCGCCTATCAACTGACCCAGCAGCAAGGCTTCTACGAGAAGAACCCGGGCAGCGACACCGCGATCAAGCAGATGCTCAACAAACCGCCGCTGCCGTACACGAAGGGGCTGCGCCTGGGCAACATGCCGCAGATCCGCACCATCATCGACGAAGAACTCGAACAGGTGTGGGCGCAGAAGAAGACGCCGAAAGAAGCGCTCGATTCGTCCGTGTCGCGTGGCGACGAGCTGCTGCGCCGCTTTGAGAAAGCCGGTAGTTAAGCATCTGGCGTGACGGATATCGGTGCGCTCGCACCGATATCCGCCTTTGCAGCCCTTTGGGAATTCTCGATGGAAAAGCGCTCAAGCTTCGGCACCAGCGTACTGCCCTACCTGCTGGTTGCGCCGCAACTCCTGATCACACTGCTGTTCTTTCTGTGGCCCGCCGGCGAGGCGCTCTGGCAATCCACGCAGACTCAGGACGCGTTCGGCACGTCGAGCGAGTTCGTCGGGCTGGCCAATTTCAGGCAGCTGTTCGCCGATCCGCTTTACCTCTCGTCGTTCAACACGACGCTGATTTTCTGTGCGTTGGTCACGGTGTCCGGCCTCGTGATCTCACTGCTGCTGGCGGTCTGCGCCGATCGCGTGACGCGCGGCGCGAAGGCCTATCAGACGCTGCTGATCTGGCCGTATGCGGTCGCGCCCGCGATCGCCGCCGTGCTGTGGTCGTTCCTGTTCAACCCGAGCATCGGCCTCGTCACCTATAGGCTCGCGAAGTACGGCATCGTGTGGAATCACGCGTTGAACGCGAGCCAGGCGATGTTTCTGGTCGTGCTGGCTTCGGTGTGGAAACAGGTCAGCTATAACTTCCTGTTCTTCTATGCCGGTTTGCAGGCGATTCCGCGCTCGCTGATCGAAGCGGCGGCAATCGACGGCGCCGGTCCGGTGCGGCGCTTTTTCGGCATCGCGCTGCCTTTGCTCTCGCCGACCAGCTTCTTCCTGCTGGTCATCAACATCACCTACGCCTTCTTCGACACCTTCCCGGTGATCGACGCCGCGACCGGCGGCGGCCCCGCGCAATCGACCCGCACGCTGATCTACAAGATCTTCGCCGAAGGTTTTCAGGGGCTCGACATCGGCAGTTCGGGCGCGCAATCGGTCGTGCTGATGGTGATCGTCGTCGCGCTGACGGTCGTGCAATTCCGCTTCATCGAACGCAGGGTTCAATACTCATGATCGAGAACCGCCGCGGTTTCGACCTGTTCTGCCACGCGGTGCTGATTCTCGGCGTCGCGCTGGTGGTGTTTCCCGTGTACGTCGCGTTTTGCGCGGCGACGATGAGCGAGCACGAAGTGTTCAGCGTGCCGCTGTCGCTGGTGCCGAGCACGCATCTGTTCGAGAACATCGCCACCGTCTGGACGCAAGGCAGCGGCAACGCGGCCGCGCCGTTCGGCCGCATGCTGTTCAACAGCCTCGTGATGGCGCTGGTGATCTCGATCGGCAAGATCGCCGTGTCGATGATCTCCGCGTACGCGATCGTGTTCTTCCGCTTTCCGTTTCGCAATCTGGCGTTCTGGCTGATCTTCGTCACGCTGATGCTGCCGGTCGAAGTGCGCATCTTTCCGACCGTGCAAGTCGTGTCATCGATGCATCTGAGCAACACGTACAGCGGTTTGACCTTGCCGCTGATCGCGTCGGCGACCGCGACGTTTCTGTTCCGGCAGTTCTTCATGACGCTGCCCGACGAACTGATGGAAGCCGCGCGCATCGACGGCGCCGGCGCAATGCGTTTCTTCTGGGACGTGGTGCTGCCGCTGTCCAAAACGAACATGGCGGCGCTCTTCGTCATCACCTTCATCTACGGCTGGAATCAGTATCTGTGGCCGATCCTGATTACGAGCCAGCAATCGCTGACGACTGCCGTGGTCGGAATCAAGAGCATGATCGCGTCCGGCGACACCGCGACCGAATGGCATCTGGTGATGACCGCGACCCTGCTCGCCATGTTGCCGCCGCTCGCCGTCGTGTTGACGATGCAGCGCTGGTTCGTGCGCGGGCTGGTGGATTCGGAAAAGTAGACGCCGCCGCAATGCGCGCTCCGGCATGGAATTAAAAACACCGCGCAATCCGCGGATGCAACGAAAGGCTAAAACGGCATGGCTGCACTGACTCTGCAAAGCGTTAAAAAAACCTACGACGGCAAACAGTTCGTGCTGCACGGCATCGATGTGGATGTCGCCGACGGTGAATTCGTCGTGATGGTCGGCCCGTCCGGTTGCGGCAAATCGACGTTGCTGCGGATGGTGGCCGGGCTCGAACGCATCTCCGACGGAACGATCTCGATCGCCGGCAAGGTGGTCAATCAACTGGAACCGAAGGATCGCAACATCGCGATGGTGTTTCAGAACTACGCGCTGTATCCGCATATGAGCGTGGCCGAGAACATGGGTTACGCGCTGAAGATCGCGGGCGTGGACCGTGCGCAGATCGCGAAGCGCGTGCAGGTCGCCGCGCAGATTCTCGAGCTTGAAGCACTCTTGCAACGTAAGCCGCGTGAGTTGTCCGGCGGTCAAAGGCAACGCGTCGCGATGGGCCGCGCGATCGTACGCGAACCGGCGGTGTTTCTGTTCGACGAACCGCTGTCGAATCTCGACGCCCGTTTGCGCGTGCAGATGCGCCTCGAAATCCAGCGCCTGCATGCACGGCTTGCCACCACGAGCCTCTACGTCACGCACGATCAGATCGAAGCGATGACATTGGCGCAGCGCGTGATCGTGATGAACAAAGGCCACGCCGAACAGATCGGCGCGCCGACCGAGGTCTACGAGCGGCCGGCGACGGTATTCGTCGCGAGCTTCATCGGCTCGCCGGGGATGAATCTGCTGGAAGGCCGCCTATCCGACGACGGTTCGACGTTCGAAGTGGCCGGCAATGGTCCGAAGCTGCCCTTGGCAGGCGTCGCCGCGATGGGCCGCGAAGTCGCAAAGGGACGCGAATGGACGCTGGGTATTCGCCCGGAGCACATGACACCGGGACAAGTCGGCGCCACGCAGGCCACGCTCGTCGTCGATTCCTGCGAACTGCTCGGTGCGGACAATCTCGCGCACGGCCGTTGGGGCAAACACGACGTGACGGTGCGCTTGCCGCACGCGCACCGGCCCACGGCGGGGGAAGCGCTGCAAGTGGCGCTGCCCGCGCAGCATCTGCACTTCTTCGATGCGTCGACGGGACGGCGCGCGAGCTGACGCCCCGGCCGCCTCACGCTCGCCCCGAAGTACAATGCCATCTGCACAACCCGCCCGCGTGCGCCGCATCGTCGAACCCGACGCCGTGCTGGCCGGAACCGGGCGCACCGTCCGGCCCTGACACCGATTACCCATCCACCCACGACCGCCGCCCTCACGCGGCTGGCGGCGTCAACGTCTATTGCAAGCAAATGGCCCAATACGTCTTCACCATGAACCGGGTCGGCAAAATCGTGCCGCCCAAGCGTCAAATCCTGAAAGACATCTCGCTGTCGTTTTTCCCCGGCGCGAAAATCGGTTTGCTCGGCCTGAACGGCTCGGGCAAGTCGACGCTGATCCGCATCATGGCCGGTGTGGACAAGGACATCGAAGGCGAAGCCACGCCGATGCCGAACCTGAACATCGGCTATCTGCCGCAGGAGCCGCAACTCGATCCGAACAAGACGGTGCGTGAAGCGGTCGAAGAAGGTCTCGGCGACGTCTTCAACGCGCAAAAGAAGCTCGACGAAATCTACGCCGCCTACGCGGAGCCGGACGCCGACTTCGACGCGCTCGCGGCCGAACAGGCGAAGTATGAAGCGATCCTCGCCACCAGCGAGGGCGGCAACGCGGAACAGCAGATCGAAATCGCCGCCGACGCGCTGCGTCTGCCGGCATGGGACGCGAAGATCGAGCATCTGTCGGGCGGCGAAAAGCGCCGCGTCGCGCTGTGCAAGCTGCTGCTCGAAAAGCCGGACATGCTGCTGCTCGACGAGCCGACCAACCACCTGGACGCGGAATCGGTCGACTGGCTCGAACAGTTCCTGACGCGCTTTCCGGGCACCGTCGTCGCCGTCACTCATGATCGCTACTTCCTCGATAACGCGGCCGAGTGGATTCTCGAACTCGACCGCGGCTACGGCATTCCGTGGAAGGGCAATTACAGCAGCTGGCTCGACCAGAAAGAAGAGCGGCTGAAGCAGGAAGAGTCGTCGGAATCGGCGCGCCAGAAGGCGATCAAGAAGGAACTGGAGTGGGTGCGCCAGAACCCGAAGGGCCGTCAGGCGAAGTCGAAGGCGCGTATCGCGCGCTTCGAGGAACTGAACAGCCAGGACTACCAGAAGCGCAACGAAACCCAGGAAATCTTCATTCCGGTCGGCGACCGTCTCGGCAATGAAGTGATCGAATTCAAGAACGTCAGCAAGTCGTATGGCGACCGTTTGCTGCTCGACAACGTCAGCTTCAAGATTCCGGCGGGCGCGATCGTCGGCATCATCGGGCCGAACGGTGCGGGTAAGTCGACGCTGTTCCGCATGCTGACCGGCCGCGAACAGCCGGATTCGGGCGAGATCGTGCAAGGACCGACGGTCAAGCTCGCGTACGTGGACCAAAGCCGCGACGCTTTGGACGGTTCGAAGACCGTGTTCGAAGAGATCTCCGGCGGTGCTGACGTGCTGACGGTCGGCAAGTACGAAACGCCGTCGCGTGCGTATATCGGCCGCTTCAACTTCAAGGGCGGCGATCAGCAGAAGGTCGTCGGCAATCTGTCGGGTGGCGAGCGCGGCCGGCTGCATCTGGCCAAGACGCTGATCGCCGGCGGCAACGTGCTGCTGCTGGATGAACCGTCGAACGACCTCGACGTCGAAACGCTGCGCGCGCTCGAAGACGCGTTGCTGGAATTCGCCGGCTCCGTGCTGGTGATCTCGCACGATCGCTGGTTCCTCGACCGGATCGCGACGCACATCATCGCGTTCGAAGGCGATTCGCAAGTCACGCTCTTCGACGGCAATTACCAGGAATACGAAGCGGACAAGCGTGCGCGTCTGGGCGAAGAAGGCGCGCGTCCGAAGCGCCTGCGTTACAAGCCGATCACACGGTAAATCCCGGAAGCGACGGCCTGCTCGCCGGCTAATGAGCGGGCCGCGCTGCAAACCCCGCTTTGCAGGCCATTTCACGGGGTGTTTGCAAACCTCCGCAGTTCATCGGCTCGCGTTATTTCCAGACGCCGCACGGCCAGGCGGCGACCGGTGCTTGCCGAGATGGGAATTTGCGCGATCCGAAGTTCTCGGTGCAAGAAAGTCTGCTGACGCGTCTCGCCACCGGTTCAAACCTTAAACCGGCAGACCCAGCTCGCGCAGTTTCGCTTCGGTTTGCACGGCGCTGGTGTGATGCACGCCGTACCAGCCGAGTGCCGTTGCGGCCTCGGCGTTTTTCAGATTGTCGTCGATGAAAATCAGTTCGGCTGGCTGGATGCCCGGCAATTGCAGCTCGATGCGCCGACGCATTTCCGCGAAGATCGCCGGATCGGGCTTCACCAGCTTCACCCGCCCCGACACGACGATATCGCGAAACCGCTGCAGCACCGGGTAATGCTCCCACGCATACGGAAAGGTTTCCGCCGACCAGTTCGTCAGCCCGAACAAAGGCACGCCGACGGCCTCGAGTTTTTCCATCGTCGCCACGCCCTCTTCCAGCACGCCCGCCAGCATCTCGTGCCAACGCTCGTAGAACGCGCGGATCAACGGCTCGTGATCGGGAAACTTCGCGATCAGCTCGTCCGTCGCCTCGACGATCGGCTGGCCGCCGTCCTGACGGACCACCCAGTCCATCGAACAGACGTGGGTCAGAAACCAGCGGCGCTCAGTTTCGTCCGGAATCAAATGGCGATACAGATACTCGGGGCTCCAGTCGATCAGCACGCCGCCGAAATCGAACACCACTGCCTTGATGGCCATGCACTCTCCGTCTGTACGTCAGTGAATAGCGCCGCTGCGGTCAGACCGGTTGCGTGCGCAGTTCCAGCCACGCCTTCGCGTCGCCCGACACATGCGGCGACAGGCGCGTGCGCACCGTCTCATGATAGGCGTTCAGCCACGCGCGTTCGTCGTCGCGCAGCAGCGACAGATCGAGGCAACGCGTGTCGATCGGGCACAGCGTCAGCGTCTCGAACCTGAGGAAATCGCCGAACCCGGTTTTCTCAGCGGGTACGTTCAGCACCAGGTTTTCGATCCGCACACCCCACTTGCCCGGCCGGTAAATGCCCGGCTCGACCGAGGTGATCATGCCCTCTTCCATCGCGGTCCACGGTTCGGCCGGCGCGTAGTGCGAGATCACCTGCGGGCCCTCGTGCACGTTCAGGAAGTAGCCCACGCCGTGACCCGTGCCGTGACCGTAATCGGCGCCGGCTTCCCAGATCGGCGCGCGGGCGATCGCGTCGAGCATCGGCGAACGGATGCCGCGCGGGAATTGCGCGCGCGACAGCGCCATCGTGCCTTTCAGCACGATCGTGAAATCGCGCCGTTGCTCATCGCTGACGGTGCCGACCGGCACGACGCGGGTGATATCGGTCGTGCCGCTCAGATATTGCGCACCGGAATCGATCAGCAAAAGGCCGTTGCCTTCGATGACCGAATGCGATTCTTCGGTGGCGCGATAGTGCGGCATCGCACCGTTCGCGTTGAAGCCGGCGATGGTCGCAAAGCTCAGCGACACAAAGCCAGGACGGCGCGCACGCGCAGCCGTCAGGCGTTCGTCGATGGTCAGTTCAGTGACCGTTTCACGGCCGAGCGCGCTTTCGAACCACGCGAAAAACTCCGCGAGCGCCGCGCCGTCCTGCTCCATCGTTTCGCGCACATGTTCCGCTTCGGCTTCGGTCTTGCGCGATTTGAAGAACGTGGACGGATTGACTGCCTCGACGACCTTTACCGCCGACGGCACCGATTGCAGCGAGCCATAAGTGATCCGGAGCGGGTCGATCAGCAGCGTGCTGCCGGCGGGCAGCGCGGCGAGCGCATCCGCCGCCTGCGCATACGGCTCGACGCTGATGCCGTCACGCGCGAGAGCGTCGGCCAGCGCTTGCGGCACCTTGCCGTCGGCGACGAAGAGCGACGCCTGCTCCAGACCGATCAGCGCATGCGCGACGAACACCGGGTTGTAGCTGACGTCGGCGCCACGCAGATTCAGCAGCCACGCGAGGTCGTCGAGCGTGGAGATGAAGTGCCATTGCGCGCCCTTCTCCGCCATTGCGCGGCGAATCTGCGCGAGCTTATCCGAACGGGCGAGGCCCGCGTGCGGCGCCGCGTGCTCGAACACGGCGGCGGCCGGCAACGACGGACGCTGCGGCCAGATCGCGTCGAACAGATCGACGTCGGTGCGCAGCTTCACGCCGCGCGCGGTGAGCGCCTGGGTCAAGGCGCGCGCCGCCGCCACGCCGAGCACCGCGCCGTCGACGCCGACCGTGCCGCCCGTCGCAACGTTCTGCGCAAGCCAGTCGAAATGCGGCGCGGTCTGCTGGCCGCCGGTCATCTTCATCAACTGCACGCCGGTGCCGACGAGTTGCACGTTGGCCTGTTCCCAATAGCGGCTGTCGGTCCAGACGCCCGCGAAATCGGCGGTCACGATCAACGTACCGGCCGAGCCGGTGAAACCCGACAACCACTGCCGGCCCTGCCAGCGGCCAGGCAGATATTCGGACAGATGCGGATCCGCGGACGGCACGAGGTAGGCGGCCACGCCTTCGCGCGCCATTGCGCGGCGCAATGTGGCGAGCCGTTCGGGAATGGAAGAGGTTTCGGGGAGTCGGGCATTCATCGGAGTCACCTGCAAATATTCATCGACGGGAAAGCAAGCCGACCGTCACGGCAACGGCGATCAACGCAATGGCGGTGCACACCGGCCATTCGAGCGTATCACCATCGTGAAAGAGACCCACCACGTTGCCGGCCATCCGGGCGACAGCCGCGCCCAGCACGCCCGCCAGCAACGCCAGCCACCATTGCGCGCGGCTCGAGCGGCGCAGCGGATGCAGCCACCAGCCCGTGAGGCCGATCACCGCGCCGAGCACTACGATTCCGGGCCATCCCATCAGCGATCGGCCTCACGCATTTTCAGAATCGTCTCATGGCCGCACGGCACCTGGGCAGTTAGCATTTTTGTCTCTTTCACTATATAGGTCTGCACGGCGCTTTCCGCATAGCGGTCGAGTTTAGGGGGCGGGGTGATGTTAGGCAAGCTGTAAGCCTTACGAAGAAGCCTAGCGCCGGTGCGTGGCCTGCTGACAAGGCGTCATGCGAATCGCCCTTATCGAGCCGGACTTGCGTCACGCTGAACTGGTTGGCCGGCTGATCTTTGCCGGCGGCCATGCCTGCCAGCACTTCGCCGCCAGCGCGCCGTTCCTGAGCTGCGCCGCCGACGAATTCTTCGATCTTCTCCTCACCGAAAGCTGGGCCGGCGATCGCTCCGCCGAAGACGTGATTCCACGCGTCCGTTCCATTCTGCCGAGCCTGCCGGTGATCGTCCTGATCTCGGAGCCGCGCGAAAGCCAGATCGTCGCCGCGCTGCACGCCGGCGCGGACGACTGCCTGACCAAGCCGGTTCGCGGACCGGAAATGCTGGCGCGAGTCGACGCGCTGCTGCGCCGTGCAGGCCTGCGGCGCCCGCAGAACCGGCGGCGCAATGTCATCGGCGGCTATGCGTTCGACGCCGCACAGTTCTCCGTCACGTTCCGTGGCCAGACTGTGACACTGACGCCAAAGGAATATCGCTTTGCGCTGCTGCTGTTTGCCAATCTGTCGCGGCCGGTATCGCGCGCGCATATTCTCGAAACCGTGTGGACGCGTCGCCGTGACGAAAAGTCGCGCACCGTCGACACTCATGCCTCGCGCGTGCGGACCAAATTGCAACTGCGCCTCGAGCACGGCTATTGCCTGACGCCGCTCTACGGCTACGGCTACCAGCTCGACGCAGTCCCGCCGGAAGACGTTGTGGAGGCCGGTGAGGCGAGCAGAATGAAAGAATCGTGAAAACGCTATAATATTGGGCTAAACCATAGCTCCCCATATGCAGCTTCTAACGATCGGAATCAATCACCACACTGCGCCTGTCGCCTTGCGCGAACGCGTGGCGTTTCCGCTCGAACAGATCAAGCCTGCATTGGACACCTTCAAGAGCGCCTGGCTCGGCCGCACCGCCCGTACGGCGCCGGAGGCGGCGATCCTGTCCACCTGCAACCGCACCGAACTCTACTGCGCGACCGACGACCAGGCCGCGCGCGAAGCCGCGATCCAGTGGTTCTCGAAGTACCACAACCTGCCGGTCAACGAACTCGCGCCGCACGTGTATGCGCTGCCGCAGTCGGAAGCCGTGCGCCACGCGTTCCGCGTCGCGTCGGGGCTGGATTCGATGGTGCTCGGCGAGACGCAAATCGTCGGACAAATGAAGGATGCGGTGCGCACCGCATCCGAAGCGGGCGCGCTCGGCACGTATCTGAACCAGTTGTTCCAGCGCACCTTCGCCGTCGCGAAGGAAGTGCGCAGCACGACCGAAATCGGCGCGCAGTCGGTTTCCATGGCGGCGGCCGCCGTGCGGCTCGCCCAGCGTATTTTCGACAAGGTTTCGAACCAGCGCGTGCTGTTCATCGGCGCGGGCGAAATGATCGAGCTGTGCGCAACCCACTTCGCCGCCCAGCAGCCGCGCGAACTGGTGGTCGCGAACCGCACCGCCGAGCGCGGCACGCGCCTCGCCGAACGCTTCAACGGGCGCGCCATTCCGCTGTCGGAACTGCCCACGCGGATGCACGAGTTCGACATCATCGTGTCGTGCACCGCTTCGACCTTGCCGATCATCGGTCTGGGCGCCATGGAACGGGCGGTGAAAGCACGCCGTCACCGGCCGATTTTCATGGTCGATCTGGCTGTGCCGCGCGACATCGAACCTGAAGTCGGCCAGCTCGAAGACGTGTTCCTCTACACCGTCGACGACCTCGGCGCGATCGTCCGCGAAGGCAATGCTTCGCGGCAAGCCGCGGTCGCGCAAGCCGAAGCGATCATCGATACGCGCGTGCAGAATTTCATGCAATGGCTCGACGCGCGCAGCATCGTGCCAGTGATCCGTCATATGCACACGCAGGCCGACGTGCTGCGCCGCGCCGAAGTCGAACGCGCGCAGAAAATGCTCGCGCGCGGCGACGATCCGGCCGCGGTGCTCGAGGCGCTGTCGCAATCGCTCACCAACAAGCTGATCCACGGGCCGACGCACGCGTTGAATCGCGCGAGCAGCGAAAACCGTGACACGCTCATCGAACTGATGAGCGGCTTCTACAAACACTCCGGCTCTTCGGAGCGTTAGCGGCGCAGCCACTGCCGCGCCGTCCGCGCCACGCGAAGTGGCCCGCGACGTGCTTCTGTTCAGGGCATCTGCCCACTTCCCTAGTCGTCGTCCTTTCCGGAGCCCGCTCCGAAACCCGTCCGATGAAAACGAGCATGCAACGCAAGCTCGACCAGCTCACTACCCGGCTGGCCGAACTGAATGACCTGTTGAGCCGCGCGGACATCACCGCGAATCTCGACCAATACCGCAAGCTCACGCGCGAACACGCCGAGCTCGGGCCGGTCGTCGAACACTACGCGCTGTGGCGCCAGGCAATGAACGACGCGGCGACCGCGCAGGACCTGCTGGCGGACACGTCGATGCGCGACTTCGCCGAAGATGAAATCCGCGCGGCGCGCGAGCGGATGGACAGGCTCGGCGCGGAATTGCAAAAAATGCTGCTGCCGAAAGACCCGAACGACGACCGCAACATCTTCCTCGAAATCCGCGCCGGCACCGGCGGCGACGAATCCGCGCTGTTCGCGGGCGACTTGCTGCGCATGTATCTGCGCTTTGCCGAACGCAATCGCTGGCAGGTGGAGATGATGTCGGCGAGCGAATCGGATCTCGGCGGCTATAAGGAAGTGATCGTGCGGATCGCCGGCGAAGCGGCCTATTCGAAACTCAAGTTCGAGTCCGGCGGCCATCGCGTGCAACGCGTGCCGGCGACCGAAACGCAGGGCCGCATTCATACCTCGGCGTGCACGGTCGCGGTGATGCCGGAAGCGGACGAAATCGGCGAAGTCGAGATCAATCCGGCTGATCTGCGGATCGACACATTCCGCGCGTCCGGCGCGGGCGGGCAGCACATCAACAAGACCGATTCGGCCGTGCGTGTCACGCACTTGCCGACCGGGATCGTCGTCGAATGTCAGGACGACCGTTCGCAGCACAAGAACAAGGATCGCGCGCTGAAGGTGCTGGCCGCGCGCATCAAGGACAAGCAGGCGCACGAGCAGCAGGCGAAGGAAGCGGCCACGCGCAAGAACCTGATCGGCTCGGGCGATCGCTCGGAACGGATTCGCACGTACAACTTCCCGCAAGGGCGTCTGACGGATCACCGGATCAACCTCACGCTGTATCGGCTCGACGCGATCATGGACGGCGATCTCGACGAATTGATCGCGGCGCTCGTCAGCGAACATCAGGCGGAGTTGCTGGCTTCGCTGGGCGACGCGGACTAAGCGCGGATGAGTCCGGATACGCCCGCCGCGCTGTTGCGCGCCTCGCCCCTGCCGCCGCTCGAAGCGCGCATTCTGCTGACGCACGTGCTTGGCTGGCGGCGCACCGAATTGATTACGCGCAGCGACGATGCACTGGACGCGGCTGCGGTCGCCCTCTACCAGGCGCTGGAAGCGCGGCGCGTAGCCGGCGAGCCGGTGGCGCAACTGGTCGGAGCGCGGGAGTTTTTCGGGCTCGACTTCGACGTCACGCCGGACGTGCTGATACCGCGTCCCGAAACCGAACTGCTGGTCGAAACCGCATTGGCGGCGATGGAAGGGATCTCGCGGCCGCGTGTGCTCGATCTCGGCACCGGTACCGGCGCGATCGCAGTGGCGATTGCGTCGACGCGGCCGGACGCGCGGGTCTGGGCACTGGACCGTTCCGCCGAAGCGCTAGGGGTCGCCACACGCAATGCCACGCGTCTGCTCGACGCCCGGCGTCCGGGCGGCGCTTTGGTGCTCACGCAAAGCAATTGGTACGAGGCGCTCGACGCCACGCTGCGCTTCGACGTCATCATCAGTAATCCGCCTTATATAGCGAGCGGCGACCCGCACCTGTCCGAAGGCGATCTGCGCTTCGAACCGCGCGGCGCGCTCACCGACGAAGCCGACGGTCTCAGCGCGATCCGCGCGATCGTAGCCGGCGCGCCAACACGTTTGAGCGCCGACGGCGTATTGTGGATCGAACACGGTTACGATCAGGCAGAAGCCGTCCGCGCGCTGCTTTCGGCACAAGGATTCGCAGAAGTACGCTCGGAGCAGGATCTCGCCGGCATCGAACGGATCAGCGGCGGGCGGTTGCCCGGTTGAGCTTGCCGGCCTCATGGACACGAAGACGAAGGCCGTGAAGCCAACGCAGCCCTCGGCCGGTCTTACCGAAATCCGCTATCATTTCAGCCTATCCCCTACACATACCGAAACCGCAAGGTCAGTCATGGATACGCAACAACGCATCAAGCAAATCGTCGACGAAAACAATGTCGTGCTCTTCATGAAGGGCACCGCCCAGTTCCCGATGTGCGGCTTTTCCGGCCGCGCCATCCAGATCCTGAAGGCGTGCGGCGTCGGTGAAATCAAAACCGTCAACGTTCTCGAAGACGACGAAGTCCGCCAGGGCATCAAGCAGTTCTCGAACTGGCCGACCATTCCGCAGCTCTACGTGAAGGGCGAGTTCATCGGCGGTTCGGACATCATGATGGAGATGTACGAATCGGGCGAACTGCAGCAGCTGTTTGCCGCGGCCTGAACGGCCGCCGTCCGAACGTCTGCTTCACGCACCTCCACGCGATAAGGCGCCGCAAGCCATGGAAACACACGCTGCGGCGCCACGTCGGCTGATCGTCGCGATCACCGGCGCGACCGGCGCCATCTACGGCATCCGGTTGCTCGAGACGTTGCGCAAACTGGGCGGCGTCGAGAGCCACCTGCTGATTTCGAGCGCCGGCTGGCTCAATATCCAGCACGAACTCCAGCTGAGCAAAGAAGACGTGCATCCGCTCGCGGATGTTGTCCATTCGGTCCGCGACGTCGGCGCGAGCATCGCGTCCGGTTCGTTTGCGACCGACGGCATGGTGGTCGCCCCTTGCTCGATGAAAACGCTGGCCAGCGTCGCGCACGGCCTTTCCGACAATCTGATCACCCGCGCCGCCGATGTCACGCTGAAAGAACGCCGCCGCCTCGTACTTCTGGTACGCGAAACGCCGTTCAACCTTGCGCATCTGCGCAACATGACTGCGGTCACCGAAATGGGCGGCGTGATCTTTCCGCCGTTGCCTGCCTTCTACAACCAGCCGGCTTCGATCGACGAAATGGTCGATCACACAGTGGCTCGCGTGCTGGATCTGTTCGCGCTCGGCCCGGCGCTGTCGCCGGCGTGGCGGGGATTGCGCGGCGCTCAGGAATAGTTGCCGCCTCCCATGCGCTGGCGCCATACGGTGTCGCGTCATGCCGCGTTGCGTCGATTAATAACAGTCACGACACAATCAATTCTCTTTTCACCCGTTTATCAAACGCCGGTGCGGACCTATATTGGTAGCAACCCAACCTCTGCGCCGCGCTCACGCGGCGGTGTTGCTGCCATGAACCGATTACCGTCGCTTTTCCTCTCCCACGGCGCGCCCACGCTGCCGATCGACCCGTCGCTGCCGTCCGCCGAATTCGGCGCGCTGTCGGCGCAATTGCCGCGTCCGGAGGCCGTACTCATGCTGTCGGCCCACTGGGGGACGGCGCAGCCGGTGGCGAGCACGTCCACCGCGCCTGAGACCATCCACGATTTCTACGGTTTTCCGCGTCAGCTGTACGAGATTCAGTACCCGGCTCCGGGCGCGCCCGACGTGGCGCGCCGCGCCGCTGTGCTGCTCGGCGAGCACGGCATTCTCGCCGGTGCCGAGCCGCACGGACTCGACCACGGCGCATGGGTGCCGATGCTGCTGATGTTTCCGCACGCCGACGTGCCGGTCGCGCAGTTGTCGATCCAGCCGCACATGGACGCCGCGCACCATTTCCGCGTCGGGCGAGCGCTACGCTCGCTGAAGGACGACGGCGTGATGGTGATCGGCTCGGGCCAGATCACGCACAACCTGCGCGCCGCCGACTTTTCCGCGCGGCCGGAAGACGCCGATCCGCGCGTCGCCGAATTCACCGATTGGTTCGAGGCCAGGCTCGCCGCGCACGACGTCGACGCATTGCTCGACTACCGCCGCCAGGCGCCGCACGCGGTGCTGATGCATCCGACCGACGAGCATCTGCTGCCGGTATTCGCGGCGCTCGGCGCGGCCGACGACGATTATTCGCTGGCAATCCAGTCGCTCGGGACCTACCAGCGATCGTTGGCCATGACGAACTATGTGTTCGGCACCGCCTGACTGAAATAAGGGCGCAACAACAACGCACCAACGACGCAACAACGAAAAAGCCCGCCTGAGCAACTCAGGCGGGCTTTTTTCGTCATGCCCTGCCGGACCGCGATCCGGCGGGCAGGATCAGCGCGGCAACTTAATGCACGCTCATGCTTTCGAGCACTTCGTCGTGCTGCTCACGCTCGTCCAGATACTCCGAGCGATAGCCGGTATTCACGCCCCAGTAGTAGAACACCAGCGAGAATGCGATCACCACCAGCATGTCCCAGCCGTACGGCAGGATGCCGTGGCCGCCGAACTCCTTGCTGCCGATCAGCGACAGGAGCGCCATCACCGGCAGATAGGCCACCAGCCACCAGGCTGCCTTCAGATCGCGGTTCCAGCCGCTGAAGCCGGATTTCGCCTGGAAGTAGAAGTACACCGGCAGCGCAACGACCATCAGCAGAATGATTTCGCCGGTCAGCGGCCACTTCGCCCAGTACAGGATCAGCGACGCGCAGACGAACGCGAACGGCGCGATCACCTTCATGCCCGGAATGTGCAGCGGACGCTCCAGATCCGTAGCCGAGCGGCGCAGCGCCATCAGGCTGATCGGGCCGGTCAGGTACGAAATCACGGTCGCGACCGAAATCACCGCCGCCAGCGAACTCCAGCCGCGGAAGAAGAACAGGAAAATGAACGACACCAGCAGGTTGAACCACATAGCCTGACGCGGCACGCCGTAGAACGGGTGCACGTTGCCGAACATCTTCGGCATCGTATTGTTGCGCTCCATCGCGTAGATCATGCGCGAGGTGGTCGCCATATAGGTCGTGCCGGTGCCGCTCGGACTCACGAACGCGTCGACGTACAGCAGGATCGCCAGCCAGTTCAGGTTCAGCGCGATCGCCAGTTCGGCAAACGGCGATGCGAAGTTGAAGTGGCCCCAGCCTTTCAGCACGTCGCTCGGGTTCACCGCGCCGATGTACGCAACCTGCAGCAGCACGTAGATCACCAACGCCAGCAGGATCGAACCGATCACCGCGAACGGCACGCTTTTGGCCGGATTGCGCGCTTCACCGGCGAGGTTGATCGGGCTCTGGAAACCGTTGAACGCGAACACAATGCCGCTCGTCGCCACCGCCGTCAGCACAGCCGACCAGCCGTACGGCGCGAAAGTGCTCACTTCGCCGAAGTTTTCCTTGTGGAAGCCCGTCAGCATCAGGCCGGCGATCGTCGCACCCGGAATGAGGAACTTGAAGATCGTAATCGCCGAATTGGCGCGCGCGAACAGCTTGACGCCCCAATAGTTCAGCAGGAAGTAAATGATCACCAATGCGGCGGACAGCAAGAGCCCATTGGTTGTTAGCTCTCCGTTCACGAATAGCGCGTGCGCCCAGGGATACGGCCACGTGCTCATATATTGAATGGATGCTTCTGCCTCGATCGGAATCACCGAAACAATGGCGATCCAGTTGGCCCACGCGCTGATGAAGCCAACCAGCGCGCCGTGCGAATAGCGCGCATAGCGCACCATGCCGCCGGACTCCGGGAACATCGCGCCGAGTTCGGCATAGGTCAACGCAATCGCGAGAATCACGACCGCACCGATTACCCATGCGCAAATGGCAGCCGGCCCAGCAATTTTTGCAGCCTTCCACGCGCCGAACAGCCAGCCCGAGCCGATGATCGAACCCAGGCCGGTCAGCAGCAGCGCGAACGGCCCGATGTTCCGTTGTATAGAACTTTTCACGTCTTCTCCTGTGTCGACCGGAGTTAGTGCTTTAGCGCTTACTCCGGTCCCATGCAAGTTGCAGCCAGAACCATGTCGGCACCGCGTGACATCGCTTGTGGCGCTGGATACGAGGTGACGCTCATGCATGCGCGACCGGTGCAACCGGTGCGCGGCGCGTAGTTTAACGGTTGCACCCTGCCGCTGCAGCAGAACTAAGGGTTCTCCCTAGCAAAATTTTGAGATGAATAGCAAGGTTTGTAAGCGACTTTTGCTCTCATCTGCCAAAATTTTGTAAAGATGTGGGGAGACTGTTGACCTTCTCTCGAAATCGCCGTATAACGTTCGGGCAGGATTTCAAGCGGCGAGTGAATTGGTCTTTCGTAGTTCGCCCATCAACGGTACTCCGGTTGGTCCCATTACCCCCTTCCTTGATTTTCATGCACCCATTGGGCTTCGGCCTTATTCACCATCTTTAGGAACAAGTAATATGGAAACCGGTACCGTCAAGTGGTTCAATGACGCAAAGGGCTTTGGCTTCATCACGCCGGACGGCGGCGGCGAAGATCTGTTCGCGCATTTCTCGGAAATCCGTACGGAAGGCTTCAAGACGCTGCAAGAAAACCAAAAGGTCACGTTTGAAGTGAAGACGGGCCCGAAGGGCAAGCAAGCTGCTAACATCAAGCCGGTGTAAGCAAGCACGCTTCCTTCTGGACGCAAAAAACCCCGCCTCGGCGGGGTTTTTTTATATCTGTTTCTATTAGGTAGACAGATTATCTTCGCGATATGCGACTGGTTATCCGAACACTCGCCGTGCGTGAATCCCAAGGCCTGTTGCAACGCTGGCGAGACGATCGCCGAATACCGCTTTCGCATCCGGAAAAGCCGCCGCCAATGCGCCGGACAGAAACGCCAGACCGGTCGAGCCGCCAGTGAAGTAAATCGCACTGACGTCGCGCGTGGCTACGCCGGCTGCCTGCACGGTGTCGCGCGCCGCCTGCACGATGCGCTGCGTCTCGTCCTGACCGGCCTTGATGAGCTGAGCTTCGTCGAACGCGAGGCGCAAGTCGTCTTCCACCTGATCGAGATCGATCACGGTCTCGCCGCCCGCCGCCACGCCGATCTTCGCCTCTTCCGCGTGCGCCGCCAGCGCATGCCCCAGGCGGCGCTCCACGACCCGCATCAGCCGGTCGTGATGCTTGACCTCGGTGAACAGATGCCGCATCAGCGCCAGCTCGCTGATGCGCTTCGGCGCGTAGACGGTATTGATCAGGTGCCAGGTCGCTAGATCGAAGTAGATCCGGTTCGGAATCTCGCGGCCTTCCGGATCGAGCGCCTGATAACCGAGTTCGCGCAGGATCGTCACGAGCTCGACGCGGCGGTCGAAGTCGGTGCCCGCGACATGCACGCCGTGATGGGCCAGCACGTCGTCTTTACGCTCGACGCGCTTCATCCGCTCCGGCCCGACCCGCACCAGTGAAAAGTCCGACGTACCGCCGCCGATGTCGGCCACCAGCACGAGGCCCTCTTCCGTCAGATGCGATTCGTAGTCGAACGCCGCGGCGATCGGCTCATACTGGAAGTGAATTTCGCGCAGGCCGACCGAGCGCGCCGCCGCTTCCAGCTGCTGCTGCGCCAGTTGGTCGGCGCGCGGATCGTCGTCGACGAAAAACACCGGGCGGCCCAGCACGGCGCGGTTAATCGGACCGCCCGCGCTGGCTTCAGCCGAGCGCTTCAGATGGTCGACGAAAATCGCGATCACGTCGGTGTACTTGATCGCCGAGCCGTCGCCCAGATCGGTCGAATTCTCGGCGAGCGGCGAGCCGAGAATGCTTTTCATCGAGCGCATCAGGCGGCCGTCGAAACCGTCGATGTAGGCCTCCAGCGCCGCGCGCCCGAATTCGCGGGTGTTTTCGTCGGTGTTGAAAAAGACCGCGGTCGGCAGCGTCGTGTAGGCGCCTTCGACCGGCGCAAGCCGCAGCGCAGCGCCGTCAGGCACGGCGACGGCCGAATTGGAAGTACCGAAGTCAATCGCGCAATAGTTCATGGCAGGAATCGCCGCTCACGGCTGGCGCGGACAGAAAGGAGAGCGGCTTTGTATCACGAAAGCCCAATTAGCATCAACCGACGCAGCGGGAACGGCCGCAATCATGACCAGGACCACTCTGCGGAACGAAAATTGCTCGTTCGGACAGGATACGCCGCCAATTTTCGAGAATCAGGAGACTTATAGCAATGAGCGCGCCGCCTTCCGCCTCTGTCCACGAAAAAACCTCCGCTGTCATCGAAACCGATCTCCCGTCGCGGCTCGACCGCTTGCCGTGGGGACGCTTCCATTCGCTGATCGTCGTGGCGCTGGGCGTGACCTGGCTGCTCGACGGCCTTGAAGTGACGTTGGCGGGCGCCGTGGCAAGTGCGTTGAAGTCTAGCCCGTCGTTGCACTTCACCAACGCCGAAGTGGGCCTCGCCGGCAGCGCGTACATTGCCGGCGCGGTGCTCGGCGCGCTCGGCTTCGGCTGGCTGACCGACCGCCTCGGCCGGCGCAAGCTGTTCTTCATCACGCTGACGCTTTATCTGGCCGCTACCGCGGTCACCGCGCTGTCGTGGAATCTCGCCAGCTTTCTGCTGTTTCGCTTTCTGACCGGGGCGGGCATCGGCGGCGAATACACTGCGATCAATTCGACGATCCAGGAATTCACCCCGGCGCGTGTGCGCGGCTGGACCGATCTGGGCATCAACGGCACGTTCTGGATCGGCGCGGGACTGGGCGCGGCGGGTTCGCTGGTACTGCTCGATCCGCATCTGCTGCCTGCCGACTGGGGCTGGCGCGCCTGCTTCTTTATCGGCGCGGTGCTGGCGCTGGCGATCCTGCCGATGCGCATGTGGGTGCCGGAAAGCCCGCGCTGGCTGCTCACGCACGGTGGCGAACACCACGCGCGCTCGATCGTCGAGGGCATCGAAACGCGTTTTCGCGACGGTGGCCACCAACTCGTGGACGACGGATTGACGGGGCTGCGCCTGCGCACGCGCGGGCATACGCCGCTACGCGAGGTGTTCGACACGCTGTTCAACCGGCATCGGCGCCGCGCGCTGGTCGGACTGTCGCTGATGACCGCGCAGGCGTTCTTCTACAACGCGATATTTTTCACCTACGCGCTGGTGCTCACCGATTTCTATCAGGTGCCGGGCGAGCGCATCGGCTGGTATCTGTTGCCGTTCGCGCTCGGCAACTTCCTCGGGCCGCTGGTGCTGGGCCGGCTCTTCGACGTGATCGGGCGGCGCAAGATGATCGCGGCCACCTACGCACTCTCCGCGATCCTGCTGACGCTGAGCGGCTATCTATTCGAACAGCAGTTACTGACCGTCGTCACGCAGACAATCGCGTGGATGGTGATCTTCTTTTTCGCGTCGGCCGCGGCCAGTTCTGCGTATCTGACGGTCAGCGAGTCCTTTCCGCTCGAAATCCGCGCCCTCGCGATCGCGGTGTTCTACGCGTTCGGCACGGCGCTCGGCGGCATCGCCGGCCCCGCCTTCTTTGGCCGGCTGATCGACACGCATCAGCGCAGCGAGGTGTATTTGGGCTATCTGGTCGGCTCGGGGCTGATGCTGGCGGCAGCGGTGATCGCCGCGATCTGGGGCGTCGATGCCGAGCGCAAATCGCTGGAGCATGTCGCCACGCCGCTTTCGGCCGTCACGGACGACATCGAATAAAAAAACGCGCGGTAAGCGCCGCGCGTTTCTCGGTACTGCGGTTGCGGGACGCTCAGAACGCCTTCTTCCAGCCGCCGCTATAAGCGATGTCGGCGAGCGGCAGACGCTGACGCACCGACTTCTCGCGTTCGCGCAACACCGGATCGAGTTTGTCGACGTCGCCATAATGGCCGAGCGAAATGATCGCAATCACCTCGACGTCGTCTGGCAACTTGAATGCCGCGCGAAACGCCTTCGCATCGAAGCCGCTCATCTGATGCGCGGCAAGACCGAGAGCGTGCGCCTGCAATACCAGCGACATCGCCGCCGCACCCGCATCGTACGACGCGCTACGGTTCACTTCTCCCTTGCTGGTCAGCGTGTGCGTGGTGACGGCGATCAGCACCGGCGCCGGCGCATTCCAACCCTGGTTGAACGGCACCAGCGTGGCGAACGCCTGCTTGAACGCCACTTCATCGGCACTGCGGTCGAATACGAGGAAACGCCACGGTTGCACGTTATACGACGACGGCGCCCAGCGTGCCGCTTCGAGAACCGCTTGCAGATGCTCACGGCTCACCAGCTCGCTCGAATACGCACGCGGGCTCCAGCGGCCTGCAATCAGCTCGTGAATGGCAACTGCGGTAGGGGCGGGTTTCTTGGTCATGCGCTTCTCTCAGTCGAAATTCATGATCGACGGGCGGCTTGCCCGGGCCACATAGCATAACCGGGCTTCGCCGCGCGCGCTCCATCAAGTGCGCAGTTAGATTTCACGTAGAGCGCGATGAAAAACGGCCCCGTGCGGGGCCGTTGGCGTTCCAGCGATTTGCTTTGATGCGCGGCGTCAGATCGCCTGCGGCTCCGGCACCCGCGCTGGCCGGTTGATGCGCAGCACGATCACGGCGGCGACCAGACACAAGCCGCCCGAAATCATCGACGCCACTGTATAGGTGCCGAGACTCGCGCGCAGCATGCCCGCGCCGAGCGCCGCGAACGCCGCGCCCAGCTGGTGACCGGCGACCACCCAGCCGAACACGACCGGGGCCGAATCCTTACCGTAGACGTCGGTGGCGAGACGCACGGTAGGCGGCACGGTGGCGATCCAGTCGAGCCCGTAGAACACCGCGAAGAGCGGCAGACCGAAAAAATCGATGCCGAACGCGTGCGGCAGATACATCAACGACAAGCCGCGCAGGCCGTAGTACCAGAACAGCAGCACGCGGCTATTGAAGCGGTCCGACAGCCAGCCCGACAATGTCGTGCCGAACAGGTCGAAGATGCCCATCGCGGCGAGCAGCGATGCGCCCTGCACTTCGGTCATCCCGTAGTCGCCGCACATGGCGATCAGATGCGTGCCGACGTAGCCGTTGGTGCTCGCGCCGCAAATGAAGAAGCTGAAGAACAGCAGCCAGAAATCGCGCGTCTTGCTGGCCATGGCAAGCGTGCCGAACGCAATGGCCAACGGATTCTGCTTCGTGACGGTGGCGGCAGCCGGCGCGTCATGCGGTTCGCCATACGGACGCAGCTTCATGTCGGCTGGGCGCTCCGGCAGCAGGAACACGACAAGCGGCAGCACGACAGCCGCCGCGAGGGCGACGACCCAGACGACCTGGCGCCAGCCGTAGTGCTGGGCGATGGCCGCAAGCATCGGCAGGAACACCAGTTGGCCGGTCGCCGAACTGGCCGTGAGAATGCCCATGACAAGACCACGGCGCGTGGTGAACCAGCGCGTGACGACCGTCGCCGACAGCGACAACGCCGCCACACCCGTCGAGCCGCCGACCATCACGCCCCAGATCAGCACCATCTGCCACGGATGCGTCATCAGCGACGACAGCGCGACACCCGCCGCCATCGTGCCGAGCGCGGCGAGCAGCGTCGGACGCACGCCGAAGCGCTGCATGGCCGCGGCCGCGAACGGCCCCATCAGGCCGTAAAGTGCGATGTTCACGGAAATCGCGAGCGAAATCGTCGCGCGGCTCCAGCCGAATTGATGCTCGAGCGGTACCATCATCACACTCGGCGTCGCTCGCGTGCCGGCCGCCGCGAGCAACACCAGAAACACCACCGCCACGGTCAACCAGCCGTAGTGGAAACGCCCGCCAATCAGTCTCGCTGCCCAGTTCATTGGTTCTCCAATCGACGCGTATCCCGCAGGCCGCGCCGTTTCGCATTGTTACGATTTCGGTAAAGGACTTGTGACAGACCGGTCACAATGGGTGTTGCGATATTAGTTACTGGTCGGTAACATGTCAAGGCGTCAATTCAATTCAGGTGGCACTCCATGTCCGACAGCGAAACCCCCAAGCCAGTTGGTGCACGGCGTGCGCGCGGCACGCAAACCGCCGGGCCGCAGGCACAGCAGCACTTGCTACGCGCCGCGGACGAGCTGTTCTATCGCGAGGGCGTGCGAACGGTGGGCGTCGACGCTGTGGTCGAGCGAGCGGGTGTGAACAAGATGAGTTTGTACCGCCAGTTTTCGTCGAAGGATGAACTGGTGCTGGCTTATCTGGAACGCAAGGACCAGCAGTTTTTCGGTTACGTCGAGAAGAGCTTTGCGAAGCATCCCGGCGAGCCGGCAAAGCAGCTCCAGCAGTATTTCGACGACCTGGCGGTGCGCGCGTCGCTGGACGACTACCGGGGCTGCCCGTTCGTGAATGTGTCGGTGGAGTTTCCAGACGCCTCGCATCCGGCACGCCAGTTCGTGTTTCGCAATAAGGAGCGGCTGATGGCGCGGCTCACGGAATTGACGACGGCTGCGGGCGCGGATGATCCGGTGGCCTTGGCGAACGCGCTCGGTTTGATAATCGAAGGCGTGTACGCCGCCAGCCAGACTTACGGGCCGGGCTGCGGGCCGATTCTCGCCGCGCCGAAGGTGGCGGCGCAGTTGATCGCCGCTTCATGCGGTTCGGCGCCTGCGGCTTGAACTTTTGAGCCACGGTGGGCCCGCTTTGGCCCGGCATTGGCCCGGCATTAGCTAGGTAATGACCACGTAATGACCCGGTAAGATAACGTTTTCTCTTCCGTTTCCGCCCTGCCATGCCGCTGTCTACCGAATCTCGTGATGCTGTTGTTGCTGCCACTCGTCATTGGCTGACACGGGCGGTGATTGGGCTCAATTTGTGCCCTTTTGCCAAGGCCGTGCATGTGAAGGGGCAGATTCGCTATGCCGTTAGTGAAGCTGTAGATATGGAAGAGGTTTTGATCGACCTCGAAAGCGAGCTTCAGGCGCTGGTGGCGGCCGATCCCGAGGCAGTGGACACCACTTTATTGATTTTTCCGCAGGCGCTCGGGGATTTTCTCGAATATAACGATTGCCTGTTTTTTGCTGACAGGATGCTCAAGCAGCTTCGACTTGAAGGGGTTTTGCAGATCGCAAGTTTTCACCCTCATTATCAGTTTGAAGGCAGCGAGCCGAATGATATTGAAAATTATACCAATCGGGCGCCGTATCCTATTTTGCATCTGCTTCGGGAAGATAGCATTGAACGGGCTGTTCGGGCTTTTCCTGATGCCGAAGATATTTATGAGCGGAATCAGGAGACCCTCAGAAAACTTGGCCTTGCAGGCTGGAATGAATTGATGGAACGCGGTGGGGAGTGATTGGTTTTCCCCCACATCAACTCAAGGAAAGGCGAACGCCGAAGGGGCACAAGAAATAGCTCCTGCCGGGAAATAATCCTTATACAAAAAACCTTTCCTTCAACGCCCCAATCCCAAGCGTCTCCATCACTTCATTAAGCCGTTCAGCAGGCCGCCGCCTCGGTAAATCCTTATACTGAGCAATAATGAGTTCATTCTTCATGGAATGCTCCCACCCGACGAGCTCGGTAACACTCACCTGATACCCATGAGCTTCCAGCTGTAAGCACCGCAAAACATTAGTAATCTGGCTCCCAAACTCCCGGGTATGCAAGGGATGCCGCCAGATCTCCGTCAAGGCATTCCCAAGCGATTTACTCTTGTTCTGCCGTAAAACGCCAGCCACTTCAGCCTGGCAACAAGGCACCACAACAATAAATTTGGCGCGCTTTTCCAAAGCAAACCGAATCGCGTCGTCAGTAGCTGTATTACACGCATGCAGCGCCGTCACGATATCGATCTCAGCGGGCAACCGCTCCGAAGTAATCGAATCAGCTACCGACAGGTTCAGGAACGACATCCCCGTGAAGCCAAGCCGGGCGGCCAGCTCCTCGGATCTCGTCACCAGATCCTCGCGCGTCTCAATGCCGTATATGTGCGAAGCCCCACCAGCGGCGCCCTGAAACTCCTTGAAGAAAAGGTCATACAGGATAAAACCTAGATAGGACTTGCCTGCGCCGTGGTCGACGAGCGTCACGGCGCCCTGCTTGTCTTTGATCTCTTTGAGCAGCGGCTCGATGAACTGGAACAGGTGGTAGACCTGCTTCAGCTTGCGGCGGCTGTCCTGATTCATCTTGCCGTCGCGCGTCAGGATATGAAGCTCCTTCAACAGTTCGACGGATTGGTTCGGACGGATTTCGTGGGTTTTGCTGGACATCGTGGGAACCGCCATCGATTGCAACGCGAACGTGCGACAGATGACGGAAAAAGTGAAAAATTGCTGCCAGTTTACCCAAAGCGCAGCCCGCTCACCTATGTCGCCGCGTAGACCGTACGAAAAACACCGCAACCTGGAACACTTCCTGCTCAACAGATCGTATGCGGAACGTCTCCAAAGCGGCGCAACACACCATGCGTGCCGGCTCGCCTGGCGGCCCAGGCCGGAACACGCATAACAACAGGCTGCCGGGCGTGGCGTCGATCACGCGAACCGAATGCATGGGGAGGACAGACCCGGAACACGGGCCGAACGTTACGTAACCGGCAGCGCGCCGCGATCTCAAACGGAAGCGCGCTCGGATAATAGAAGAGGCGGCAATGGATACGATACCCAACGGAAACGCCGAGCAGAAGTTTCAGGAAATGCTGGCCAAGCTCACTGCCACGCCCGCGTGGTCGGAGAAACAGCAACTCGAACTGGAGATGGCGCGCGATATCTCCACCGAAATGCTGCGTCTCGCCGAAGTCATGCGCGACGGCAGCGTCGACATGGAAACCTGCCTGACGATGCTCAAATACGCGAAAGTGCTCGACTTCGTCATGACGACGCTCGCTTCGCGCCGCGACATCAAACCGCAAACGCTGCGGGTCATTTTCAAGCTGGCCGGCCTCAAAGTGGACGAGGCTTACCCCGGCTGAATCCGCCACGCCGCGACGAAAGCGGGCGCTGCGCTGCCCGCTTTCGCCAGCCTGCATCCGGGTCCAGTTCTATCTGTGCTCGCAGAAAAACAGATCACCTGTGCGGCGCGTCGACCGGTGGCGTGCCTTCATGAAACAACGTCTTGAGCTGGGCGCGCAGTTCCGGCGAATCCGTATGTTTGTGAACCGTGACGGCGTGTTGCACAGCTGCGTCGAGCAATTCGTTGTCGGTGTCGGCGGACATGGCAACCGTACAATTCGTTTCGCTCGGGAATTCACGGCAGTCGATGTATTTGCGGGTCATGACAGTCTCCTTCATCTAAACAATAGCCCGCACGCAAACCATGTCGCGAGGCCACGATGCGGCGGCGGCAGCGTGGAGCGGCATGCAGGCATTGGGCAGATCTGGCGTGGGAAAGACGCGAACGGCGTCCGATAGAAGGTGTTTGAAAAGTATAGTTCGTGCATGCGAATTGGATAGAAACGCGCGCGAGTCCGGCGAATGCCGAAACGCCCGAATTCAGACATTTTCAGCCAGCCTGGCAGGCCGCCCGTTTGCCCGGACGTGCCAGCGGTGTGAAAATAGCGCCCTTCGCGCCGCCGGATCACCGCATCCGGCAAACGCGCCGCCTCTCCGCTCATCTGCAGGACCGCATGTCACCCTCCTTCGATTCCGCTCGCGTCGCCGTGATTGGCGGCGGCCCCGCCGGTCTGATGGCCGCCGAGGCACTGGCACAGCATGGCGTGCAGGTTGACGTCTACGACGCGATGCCGTCGGTTGGCCGCAAGTTCCTGATGGCGGGCAAAGGCGGCATGAACATCACGCACTCCGAGGCGCTCGAGCCGTTTCTCGACCGTTACGGCGCGCGCCGCCCGCAGATCGCGCCGCTACTCGAGGCCTTCGGGCCCGACGCGTTGCGTGCCTGGTTGCACAGGCTCGGCGTCGAGACCTTTGTCGGCAGTTCAGGCCGGGTTTTTCCGACCGATATGAAAGCAGCGCCGATGCTGCGTGCATGGCTGCATCGGTTGAGAGAAACCGGGGTGCGCTTTCATATGCGCCACAAGTGGCTCGGCTGGAGCGAACAGAGCAATCAGGCAGGCAGCCACGCCGCCCGCCACATCCTGCGCTTCGCGACGCCCGAAGGCGAACAAACTCTGGCTTGCGATGCCGTTGTCTTCGCGCTCGGCGGCGCAAGCTGGCCACGGCTCGGATCGGACGCCGCCTGGGTGCCGCTGATGAGTGCGCGCGAGGTGCCGGTGGCGCCCTTGCGCCCCGCGAACTGCGGCTTCGATGCCGGCTGGAGCCCCTATCTGCGCGAGCGCTTCGCGGGCCAGCCGCTGAAGCCGGTGGCCATCACGGTCACGGATATAGACAAAAAAGTCCACAATCGACAAGGTGAAATACTTTTGACCGAAACAGGCCTCGAAGGGAGCCTGATTTACGCATTGTCGGCAGCAATCCGGGAGCGGATTCTGGCCGACGGCGATGTCACGATCGCGCTGGATCTGGCGCCAGGCTTGACTTTGGAGCGTGTCATCGCGGAAGTCACGCGACCGCGCGGCTCGCGCTCGATGTCGAGTCATCTGCACGGCAGAATCGGCATTGGAGGCGTAAAACTCGCCTTGCTGCACGAGATTCTGTCGAAGGAAGCCTTCGCTGATACGAACCAGCTGGCTCATGCAATCAAGGCGCTGCCGGTGCGGCTCACGCGCGCGCGGCCGATCGAAGAAGCGATCAGCAGCGCCGGCGGGATTCCGTTCGAAGCGCTCGACGCGCATCTGATGATCGAGCGTCTGCCCGGCGCGTTCTGCGCGGGCGAGATGCTCGACTGGGAGGCGCCGACCGGCGGCTACCTGCTGACGGCCTGCTTCGCTAGCGGCCTGGTGGCGGGGCGCGGCGCACTGGCGTATCTCGAAGCACGCGGGGGGTCCGTGTAACACGCCGCGTTGTTTGCGGTTTGCGGTTTGCGGTTTGCGGTTTGCGGTTTGCGGTTTGCGGTTTGCGGTTTGCGGTTTGCGGTTTGCGGTTTGCGGTTTGCGGTTGGGGCGGCGCGGACGCCGCTCCGCGCCCCTCGTCTAGCGTGCCTTCAGCCGCCACAACGATGTCACTTCAGCCGCACGCGCGGTATGCAGCGCATCGGTTTCATCGGTCGATTTCGGATGCCGCGGACAAATATCCTCGCGGCCGGCCACCGTCAGCCCCGCCTTGTCGATCGCGGCGAGCAGCCATTCGCGTGTGCGCAGACCCAGATGCTCCGCGAAATCCGACATGATCAGCCAGCCTTCGCCGCCAGGCGACAGATGCTCCGCCAGACCGTTCAGGAAACCCAGCAACATGCGGCTGTCCGGATCGTAGACTGCATATTCGATCGGCGACGCGGGCCGCGCCGGCACCCACGGCGGATTGCAGATCACGAGCGGCGCGCGGCCTTCCGGAAACAGATTTGCCTGCACGACATCGACCTGCTGGTCGTAACCGAGACGCGTCAGGTTTTCGCGCGCACAAGCGAGCGCTCGCGGATCCTGATCCGTCGCGATGATTTTCTTCATGCCGCGTTTGGCGAGCAACGCGGCCAGCACGCCGGTGCCGGTGCCGATATCGAACGCCTTGTTCAGCGACGGCAACGGCGTGCCTGCGACCAGATCAACATATTCACCGCGCACCGGTGAAAACACGCCGTAGTGCGGATGAATGCGCTCGCCCAGCGCGGGAATGTCGACCCCCTTCTTGCGCCACTCGTGCGCGCCAATCAACCCGAGCAATTCGCGCAGCGACACGACCGACGGTTCATCGGCCGGTGGCCCATAGGTTTCGATGCAGGCCTGCTGCACGTCCGGCGCGCGGCGCAGCGGAATCGTGTACGCGGCGTCGAGCGGGATCAGGATCATGCCGAGCGTGCGGGCGCGTTGCGACTGCGCCTGACGATGCAGGTTGAACGCGTCGATCGGCGTTTCGCCCTGCTTGCGCGGCTTGCGTTCCAGCCGGCGCGTCACCGCTTGCAGCAGTTGGCGGGCGTTCTGAAAGTCGCCGTTCCAGAGCAGCGCGGTGCCTTCGCACGCGAGGCGGTAGGCGGAGTCGGCGGTGGTGCGGTCATCGGCAAGGACGACGCGCTTGGGCGGCGGCACCGCGGCCTCGGAGCGCCAACGCGCGGTGCGGGGGCCGTCGGCTTCGGGCCAGGTGATGGTTGCGGGGCTGGTCATGATGAGGTGGGAAGTGTTTTGCGGGAGTGACGCAGTGAAACCTCGCGTCGTCGGGGGCGTTGCCCGCCGGAGTGATCTTCTTGCGATGCCGACTGACGCCCGAATAGTACCTCTGTCGCCAAGGTTCGCGCTGCGGTATTCGTTCGTGGATGCCGCTGGAGACGCCGATGCTATTGGCCTTTCCGGCGTTCAAAGGGCGCTTCGTAGACTAAAAAGTCCAATATCGACAAGGTGAAAGAGATCTGAGCAAAACCGGCGTTTTTTGCCTCTGCGGAGTCTGGCCGGCTGCCCTGTCCCGAACTACGCTGCGGCCGCGGAGTGCATGGCCAGCAAGTCGCGCGCGGCGTTCCAGGCATCCGTTGCGGCGGTTTCCCGGCCGGAGATTTGCACCGCGAGCGTGGCGCCGTCGAGCAGCATCACGATCACCGGCGCCAATACTTTTGCCTGCTCGGCAGACACGATGTCGGCGGCCAGTTCCTCGATGAACTGCGTCAGCTCAGCCTTTTGTTCGACGGTAATGCCGTGGATGCAGCTGCCTTTGTCGGCGAATTCTGAAGCGGCGTGCACGAACATGCAGCCGGTGAACATCGCGCTTCTGAACCAGTCTTGATGCCATTCGAAGACACGTTCGAGACGGCCCAGCGGCGTATCCGCCTCGGCGACGAATGCCTTGAGCGACACCGCGCATTGCTCCTGACGCTGCCGCAGCACTGCAATGACGAGATCGGTTTTGGACGGGAAATGCCGGTACATGGTCATTTTCGCGACGCCCGATTCGGCAATGATCCAGTCCACGCCGACGGCATGGTAACCATGCTTGCTGAACAGAATCGTTGCGGTATCGAGAATCTGCTGACGCTTGTCGGACACGGCGGCCTTGTTTGTTGAATATCTGGGAAACGATTATACAAGCGCGCCCATTCGCTATTTGCAACAAGCGGTTTCAGTGGTAAGCGCTGTACAGGCAGGATGTTCTATATGGGTGTGGTGACGTGTGACTGGACTCGCAGCGTCGACGGAGGGCGCGGCTGGGCTCTTGATTGCGAACGAGTTCACCTCCTGTCTCTCGTCTACTACCTCGCGCACGCGGCCGAATAGCACGCCAAATCTATTCGACTGAGTCTCGGACATGAATCTCGTTCAATGCAAACAATTGCGCCGCAGTATAGGACTTCGTGTCGTTATTAGTAATCGATGCCGCTTGCCAGAACAAAAGCACGTTCGTTCACGCAAATCGCACAGTTACTTTCCAGCAAGACAATAGACAGACCCGTATAGCTCCGGTATAGTCGCTTCAGCTACGGGGATACACCGTTGCATGAAAGAACCTGAGAGAGTGGCACCGGCGCAATCACAGCTTCTAAAGCGTCAATTAAAAAAACCAACATTTCAGTTGCGGACGTATATCGCGTCCGCAACTCGTATTTTCCAGAATCGGCTCGTAGTTAGCTTAGTCAGCCGCATCCCAATCAAAACCATTAACGCCGCATTGCGCCGCATTATTGCTCGTGCGCTGAACGCGTCTAAACGCCGCTCAAAATAAAAAACGGGTTTCTGAAAATCTTCAGAAACCCGTTTCGTACTACTGGTGCCGGCTGCAGGACTCGAACCCGCCACCTCATGATTACAAGTCAAGCGCTCTACCTGATGAGCTAAGCCGGCATGAGGCCGTGATTTTACTTCATTTCACTATCTTAAGGCGAGCCCTTCCGCCACCTTTTGAACCATCGTCGTCAGGTTGCGGTCCGTCGGCGGCGCCATCCGCTTTAGCGGACGCCGTATCCGCCGCCGGCGACACAACGACCGCGCGCGGCACAGCCCCGCTCGGCGCGGCCGGCGACTCGATTTCGTCCGCCAGTTCCGCATCGGCGCCCGAATCCTGCGCCTCGCCGCCTGCCGACTCGACAGGGAACGCCATACCTTGCCCGTTTTCGCGCGCGTAGATCGCAAGAATATTGGCGACCGGCACTTCGATCTTGTGCGACTTTCCGGAGAAACGCGCGCTGAACTCGATCCATTCGTTGCCCATCTGCAACTGGCTGGTCGCCTCGAAGCTGATGTTCAACACGATTTCGTTGTCGCGCACGAACTGGCGCGGCACTCGCGTCTGATTGTCGACCCGCACCGCGATGTGCGGCGTGTAGCCGTTATCCGTACACCACTCGTAGAGCGCGCGCAACAGATAAGGCTTGGTGGAAGTCTCTTGCATCAACAGTCCTCTTACTGGGTGCGGGCGCGCGCAAAATCATACGCGCGCCGCCTCACCCCAAAGCCAAACTCAACGACGCATCACCTTTTCCGAAGGCGTCAGCGCTTCGATATAAGCCGGGCGGCTGAAAATGCGCTCGGCGTACTTCATCAGCGGTGCAGCGTTCTTCGACAGCTCGATACCGTAGTGATCCAGACGCCACAGCAGCGGCGCGATCGCCACGTCGAGCATCGAGAACTCTTCGCCGAGCATGTACTTGTTCTTCAGGAAGATCGGCGCGAGCTGCGTCAGGCGATCGCGGATCGCAAGGCGTGCCTTTTCGTGATTCTTCTCGGCGGCCTTGCCCTTTTCGTTTTCAAGCGTGCCGACGTGGACGAACAGTTCCTTTTCGAAGTTGAGCAGGAACAGTCGGGCGCGGGCGCGCTGAACCGGATCGGCCGGCATCAGTTGCGGGTGCGGGAAGCGCTCGTCGATGTACTCGTTGATGATGTTCGATTCGTACAGAATCAGGTCCCGTTCGACGAGAATCGGCACTTGACCATACGGATTCATCACCGCGATGTCTTCCGGCTTGTTAAACAGGTCGACGTCGCGGATCTCGAAGTCCATGCCCTTTTCGAACAACACCAGCCGGCAACGCTGGGAGAACGGGCAAGTTGTGCCGGAATACAGAACCATCATGTTTACGTTTCCTCAAAAAGCTGAAGGGCCAGCGCGCGGAAAAACCGTTCAGCAGGTTTTTCCTGACGCCGGCCCCACGCCGATGACGGCGTGATTATTTGATATGTTTCCAGTACGCGGCGTTCAATCGCCAGGCGAAAAAGCTCAGAATGCCGAGGAACAGCAGCACCCACACGCCAAGCTGTTTGCGGGTTTTCTGCGTCGGTTCGGACATCCATGACAGGTACGACACAAGGTCGGCCACAGCAGAATCATAATCTACCGGCGACATCGTCCCCGGCGTGACCTGTTGGTAGCCCACAAATTTGTGCACCGTTTCGCCTGTTTTTTCGTCGGTTGCGTCACCGAACTTCGCGGTACGTTGCCCCTGAAGCTGCCACAGCACGTGAGGCATGCTCACGTTTTCGTACACCAGATTGTTCCAGCCGGTCGGCCGCGTATCGTCGCGATAAAAGCTGCGCAGATACGTGTACAGCCAGTCTTTGCCGCGCGCTCGCGCTTCCACCGACAAATCCGGCGGACTCGCGCCGAACCACGCTTTCGCGTCTTCCGGGCGCATCGCCACGGTCATGGTATTGCCGACCTTGTCGGTGGTGAACAGCAGGTTCGACTGGATTGCGCCCGGCGTAATGCCGAGATCGGTCAGCCGGTTGTAGCGCATCAGGTTCGCGCTGTGGCAATTCAGGCAGTAGTTTACAAACAATTGCGCGCCGTGCTGCAAAGAAGCGAAATTCTCTGCGTTATCGGGCGCGCGGTCGAGAGGGAAATTCTCGTCCGCGCGCGCCGGGCCTGCGGCCAGCGCGAGCAGTGTCGCGCCGATCAGCGCACACGTCGAAAGCAGTTTTTTCATTTCGTGTTCTCCTGGCACGCGATTAGTGAGGCTTGAACCGCACCCGTTCGGGTGGCTGCTTGAACGTGCCAAGCCGCGTCCAGAACGGCATACCGAGGAAAAACGCGAAGTAGATCAACGCGCACACCTGCGCAATCAACGTCGAAGCCGGCGACGGCGGTTTAGTGCCGAGGAAGCCCAACGTCAGGAAAGCGAGCACGAAGATTCCGTAGAACACCTTGTGAAAAAACGGCCGGTAGCGAATCGACTTCACCGGCGAGCGATCGAGCCACGGCAGGAAGAACAGCGAGATCACCGCGCCGCCCATCACCACCACGCCCCAGAACTTCGATTCGGTGAACGCCATCGCCAGAAGGACCAGCACCGCGAGCACCGGCAAGCCGAGCTTCCACTTGCCCCGGGCGCGCACCAGCGCGACCAGGCCGAGCAGCGCGATGATGATCATCAGGACGATCTTGAACGGATCGGTGGTGGCGCGCAACATCGCATAAAATGCCGTGAAGTACCACACTGGCGCAATTTCCTGCGGCGTTTGCAGCGGATTGGCGGGAATGAAGTTGTTCGCTTCGAGGAAATACCCGCCCATCTCCGGCGCGAAAAAGATGATTACGGCGAAGACCAGCAAGAACACGCTGACGCCCATGAAATCGTGCACGGAGTAGTACGGATGAAACGGAATGCCGTCGATCGGAATGCCGTTCGCGTCCTTCTTCGCCTTGATCTCGATGCCGTCCGGATTGTTCGACCCCACCTCATGCAGCGCCACCACGTGAGCGATCACCAGCCCGATCAGCACCAGCGGAATCGCGATCACGTGAAACGCGAAGAAGCGGTTCAGCGTGACGTCCGAAACGACGTAATCGCCGCGAATCCACAGCGACAGATCCGGGCCGATGAACGGAATTGCCGAGAACAGGTTCACGATCACCTGCGCGCCCCAGAACGACATCTGGCCCCACGGCAGCAGGTAGCCGAAGAACGCCTCGGCCATCAGGCACAAAAAGATCGCGCAGCCGAAAATCCACACCAGTTCGCGCGGCTTGCGATACGAGCCGTACATCAGCCCGCGGAACATGTGCAGATACACGACCACGAAAAACATCGACGCGCCCGTGGAATGCATATAGCGAATCAGCCAGCCCCACGGCACCTCGCGCATGATGTACTCGACCGACGAGAACGCGAGCGTCGCGTCGGGCTTGTAGTCCATCGTGAGGAAGATGCCGGTGACGATCTGGTTGACCAGCACCAGCAGCGCCAGCGAGCCGAAGAAGTACCAGAAGTTGAAGTTCTTCGGCGCGTAGTACTCGGAGACGTGCTTCTTCCACGTCGACGTCATCGGAAAGCGCCGATCGATCCAGCCGGCCAGTCCGGTCGTCTCCACTTCGTGTTCGATCGCCATTTACGCTTCTCCTTTCTCGTCCTTGCCGATCACGAGGGTATTCGCCGAGGTGAACATGTAAGGCGGGACGTCCAGATTCTGCGGCGCAGGTTTGTTCTTGAAGACGCGGCCTGCCATGTCGTAGGTCGAGCCGTGGCACGGGCACAGAAAGCCGCCAGGCCAGTCGTCGGGAAGATTGGGCTGCGCGCCCTCCTGGAAGCGCGGCGTTGGCGTACAGCCCAGATGGGTGCACACGGCGACGGCGACGAAAAGGTTCTTGTGATCGGTCCGCGAACGGAATTCGTTGTCGCAGTACTCCGGCAACGGCATCGAAAAAGCATTCTTGGTGTGGGGATCCGCTACTTCGTTATCGGCTTTCTGGACATCGGCGAGCATCTTGTCGGTGCGGTTGATGATCCATACCGGCTTGCCGCGCCAGGCGACGGTCATCATGTCGCCGGGCTTGAGGTTACTGATGTCGACTTCGACCGGGGCGCCTGCCGCCTTGGCCTTTTCAGATGGTGCAAACGAACTAACAAAGGGTACGACAGTGGCAACGCCTCCAATGCCACCTGCTACGGTCGTCGCTATCAGCCAGGTACGGCGGCTGCCGTCGACGCGTTCATCTTCCTTGTCTCGCATCACACGCCCCACTTCTGAGTTGGATTTTTCCTTCACGTCGCTTCTACCGCCGCTAGTTTGCGCGAATGGAGTCGCCATTTACAAGGGCCGATTGCCAAAAACCGTGCGAAGCCATTGATATCTCAGGGTTTCTCCGTACGGATCGCAAACTTTTTTGCACCTCCTTTTAAGTGCTCCCTTCGTTATTCGTACCTTTTTCTTCTCTAATGCGGATTTCCAATTCAAACGGGATTAGGGATATCGATAAACAGGTGTTCGATATCGAACGACTCGGACAGATGCTTGCCGACCGCCTGCACGCCGAAACGCTCGGTGGCGTGATGGCCGGCCGCGAGGAACGCGACGCCGCTTTCCGCCGACGTGTGCATGACCGACTCCGACACTTCGCCGGTCAGATAGACGTCGGCGCCCGCGTCGATGGCGGCGTCGAACATGCCTTGCGCGGCGCCGGTGCACCAGCCGACGCGGCGCAGTTCGCGATCGGCGTCGCCGAACACGAGCGGCGTGCGGCCGAGCGTGTGCTCCACTTGCGCGGTGAAGTGCGCGAGCGTGATCGGCATCGGAAACGTGGCGAGCCAGCCGAGGTCGTTCTCGCCGAAGCGCGCGTCGCTGATCCAGCCCATCTTCGCGCCGATCTGCGCGTTATTGCCGAACTCGGGATGGTCGTCGAGCGGCAGGTGGTAGGCGAACAGGTTCAGGTCGTTGGCGAGCAGCAGCTTCAGGCGCGTGTATTTGCGGCCGGTGATCTGCGGCGCCTCGTTGCGCCAGAAGTAGCCGTGATGGACCAGCACGGCGTCCGCGCCCCAGTCCAGCGCGGCCTCCAGGAAGGCCACCGAAGCGGTCACGCCGGTCGCGAGCTTGTTGATCTTGCGCCGCCCTTCGACCTGCAGTCCATTGGGGCAATAGTCCTTGAAGCGCGCGGTTTCAAGGAGATTGTTCAAGTACAATTCAAGTTCGATCCGATCCATATAAACCTCTAGTCTTCAGATGCTTAGACGCTTTTGGCTGTTCTTTGCCCAAGCGGTGACCGTGCTGTTGGCGCTGATGTTCATCATCGCGACCCTCAAACCGCAGTGGCTCCAGCGTCAAGGGCAATTCGGCAAGCAACTTGCCGAACCGATCGTCGCGCTGCGGGAAGTGGCGCCGGGCATCGGCAGCGGCCCTGCACAGGCGTCTTATGCAGACGCCGCGCAAAAGGCCATGCCCGCCGTCGTCAACGTGTTCTCGAGCAAGGATGGCTCCCTGCCGCCGGATCCGCGCGCGAAAGATCCGCTGTTCCGCTACTTCTTCGGCGACAAGAACAAAGGCAAGCAGCAGGAGCAACCCGCAGCGAATCTCGGCTCGGGTGTGATAGTGAGTTCGGAAGGTTACATTCTAACGAACCAGCACGTAGTGGACGGCGCGGATCAGATCGAAATCGCCCTGGCCGATGGTCGCACCACCAATGCGAAGGTGATCGGCGTCGATCCGGAAACGGATCTGGCCGTGCTCAAGGTCAACATGACCAATCTGCCCACCATCACGCTCGGCCGCATGGACCAGACGCGCGTGGGCGACGTGGTGCTGGCGATCGGCAATCCGTTCGGCGTCGGCCAGACGGTGACGATGGGCATCGTCAGCGCGCTCGGGCGCAATCACCTCGGCATCAACACCTTCGAAAACTTCATTCAGACCGATGCGGCCATCAACCCGGGCAACTCGGGCGGCGCATTGGTCGACGTGAACGGCAATCTGCTCGGCATCAATACGGCGATCTATTCGCGCTCGGGCGGCTCGCTCGGCATCGGCTTCGCGATCCCCGTGTCGACGGCGCGCAGCGTGCTGGAGAGCATCATCACCACCGGTTCGGTGACGCGCGGCTGGATCGGCGTCGAGCCGCAGGACGTGACGCCGGAGATCGCCGAATCGTTCGGGCTGGAGCAGAAATCGGGGGCGATCGTCGCGGGCGTATTGAAGAACGGCCCCGCCGACCGCGCCGGCATCAGGCCCGGCGACATCCTGATGAGCGTGAATGGCCAGGACATCACCGACACTACACGTCTGTTGAATGTCATCGCGCAGATCAAGCCGGGCACGGCCGCGAAGGTTCATCTGGTGCGCAAGAGCCGTGAAATGGATCTGGACGTGACGATCGGCAAGCGCCCGCCGCCGCCGAAGCAACCGGCGGACAACAGCGGCGGCGATCAGCAGGACGACGACGGCGGTTAACACACGAGCGGGCAGCGCGAGCCGCAAGCGCACAGGCCGCACCGGCAAACCCCCAGACGGACATGGCAGCACTGCGGCCGTAAGACAAAAAAGGGCGGTCCATTGCGGACTGCCCTTTTGTTTGCAAAAACTGCGGTTTGCCGTGCTTCCGGCCAGCGCGTGAAACGCTACGTCAATTCGGCGGACTCGCGTCTTCGGCCGCCACCGGCTGCTTGCCGACAATCAACCGCGCCGCGATGATGCCCGCCTCGTACAGCACAATCAGCGGAATCGCCAGAATCAGCTGCGAGAACACATCTGGCGGCGTCACCACAGCCGACACCACAAACGCGCCGACGATCACGTACGGACGAATTTCCTTGAGCTTCTTGATGGTCAGCAAGTTCATGCGAACCAGCAGCACGACCACGATCGGCACCTCGAAGGTCACGCCAAACGCAATGAACATGGTCAGCACGAAACTCAGGTAATTGTTGATATCGGTGGTCATCTCCGCGCCGAGCGGCGCATTGTAGTGCGCCATCACGCGAAAGATGGTCGGAAACACCACGAAGTACGCGAACGCCATGCCGCACAGGAACAGCGTGTAGCTGCTGCCCACCAGCGGACCGACCAGCTTCTTCTCATGCTGATAAAGACCCGGCGCGACGAACGCCCAGATCTGGTACAGCACGATCGGCAGCGCGATCACGAAGGCGACCAGCATGGTCACCTTCATCGGCACGAAGAACGAACCGGTGACATCGGTGACGATCATCTTGCCGTCCTTCGGCAGGTTCATCATCAACGGTCGCGCGAGTAGCCGGAAGATGTCCGGCGCCCAGTACACGAGTCCGACAAACACCACGATGACGGCGAGGCCCGCTCGGATGATGCGGTCGCGTAGTTCAACGAGGTGGGAAATGAAGGTCTCTTCAGTGCCTTCGTCCTGGGTATGCTGGGGGTCGCTCACACCGGCCCTCGGTTAGAGATTGTCGTTCTGATCATCAGAAGAACCGCGTCGGACGACGCAACGTGGCCGGCGTATGACGGGCCACGCGCGCCGCGCCCGATTGCACGCGCGTGCGGCGCGTCGTGGCGCGCTTGTACCAGGTGGGCATGGCGGTCTGCTTGACGCGCCAGTTCTTGCGTTTGGGCGCTGCGGCCGGCGTGCTGGTTTGCCACGACGACGTGCCCACGTCACCTTCGAGCGCGCCACCGGCAATGCTCGGTGTCACCGACGTGCCTGAATTCCAGGCATCGTTCAACTCGGTTTCGTGCTTGCGCAGATTGTCGTGAACGGCGGTTTCGACATTGCTCGCCGCCGATTCGAACTCGCTCTTCATCCGGCGCAGTTCGTCGAGTTCGATTTCGCGCGTGACTTCGGCCTTGACGTCGTTGATATACCGCTGCGCGCGGCCAAACAGCGCGCCGGCAGTGCGAGCGACGCGTGGCAGGCGCTCAGGCCCGAGGACGACTAGCGCGACGACGCCGATCAGCGCCATCTTGGTTAGACCGAGGTCCAGCATGAAGTGGAATGTCCGTCAGTAACGCGGTGGGCCGCGGCTTAGCGGTAATCGCCGGAACGCGGCGTCTTTTCCTTCGCGTCCACATCCACGGCGCCGTTGCGTGGCAGTTCGCGCTGCTGTTGCGCGTCAGCCGGCGTTTCGGCTTCCTTCATGCCTTCCTTGAAGCCCTTCACTGCGCCACCCAGATCGGTACCGATATTGCGCAGCTTCTTCGTGCCGAACACCAGAGCGACGATCAACAACACGATCAGCCAATGCCAAATACTCAACGAACCCATGACTACTCTCCTTAACCCCGACGCCGCCTATGGATGCGGCACAACTCTTATGCCTTGCGGCGTGAATCGAAGCGCGCACGCTTCATCTATACGTTACCGCAGACCCTTCCGATTCAACCAGCGGCACAGTGAATGTAATTGTGACCAGACGATCGCGTCGGCGTCGTTACAGTGCGGCAAAAACAACGCTGCGCTATTGTCCATGGCCAAAACTCGCCGTGCAGCCGGCAGCCATGTGTTATTCGTCAGCCCATCCGATGCCACGGACGCGGTCCCGCCAGAATGTGCGCGTGCAGGTGATACACCTCTTGCCCGCCGCCGGGACCGGTATTGATCACCGTGCGAAAACCGGTGTCGCCACCGGTATAAGCCACGCCCAACTGGTCGGCCAAACGCGCCACTAAGACAAGCATTCTACCAAGCAGCGATGCGTCGCTTTCGGCGCAGTTCGACAGCGTCGCGATGTGCTTGCGCGGAATCACCAGCACATGCGTTTCGGCCGCCGGACGGATGTCGCGGAAGGCAACAAACTCTTCGTCTTCGTGGACTTTGGTCGACGGAATCTCGCCGGCGGCGATCTTGCAGAAAAGGCAATTAGGGTCGTGACTCATCGTGTTCCTGACGCGGTATGGCCGCGGTATGACTAAAGCGCGAAGCGTTCGGCGCGGTTCCGCGGTTTTCTTTTCCGGCCCAGTAGCCAGCAGACGACACTCAGAACCAGCCGCGCGGATCCGCGAGCGGCTTGTTATCGTACAGATACAGCCAGCCCTTGATAATACGGTACAACATCCAGATGCTGACGGCCCACAGAACCGGGAAGCCGATCAGGACGAAAACCAGCGCGCCGCCGATCAGATAGCCGACCAGGCCCATCCAGAACGAGCGGATCTGCCACTCGAAGTGTGCTTCGTACGGTGTGCCGGCCACATCTTGCCGCTTCACGTAGTTGATGATGACCGCGATCAGAATCGAAATCCCGCCCGTCAGCCAATGGACCGCATACAGCGCGTACAGCACATGGGTGAGCGTGCGCAGACTGCGCTCGCGGTCGGAGTCGATCGCGTTGCGATACGCCGGCGGCTGGTAACTGTTGTGCGACTGTTCCATGCTTGCGTCCTCCTGAGGATGCGGTCGGATGTGTTCAGTGCAATGTGGGCGCCGGCGTTCGCTACTTCAAGACATTATGTGGCAATCAGTCGCCGTTCTGCTCGCGTTCGCGGCTCTTGCGCAGCGCCTTTTCCTCGATGCCCGAGGTGCCTTCGCGACGCTCGAGTTCGGCGAGCACGTCCGCCGGGCTCAGATCGAAATGCGACAGCATCACGAGGCAGTGAAACCACAAGTCGGCCACTTCGCCGACCAGCGCGTTCGGCGCGCCGCCGTGGCGCGCGTCCTTGGCCGCCAGCACGACTTCGGTGGCTTCCTCGCCGATCTTCTTCAGCACCGCGTCATCGCCCTTGTGGAACAGGCGCGACACGTACGAGATATCAGGATCGCCGCCCTTGCGGCTGTCGATGATCGAGGCGAGCCGCAGCAGCGTGTCGCTAGTAGGTTGCGTGGATTGCGTCATTTGTAGATGTGTTCGGGGTCTTTCAACACGGGCTCGACGGCGACCCAGTCGCCATCGTCGGCCGTGCCTTCGAATTTCTGGAAAAAGCACGAGTGGCGGCCGGTGTGGCACGCGATGCCCGACACCTGCTCGACCTTCAGCAGCACGACGTCTTCATCGCAATCGAGCCGCACTTCGTGCACATGCTGCACGTGGCCGGACTCCTCGCCCTTGAACCACAGACGCTGGCGCGAGCGCGAGAAATACACCGCGCGGCCGGTTTCGACGGTTTTCGCCAATGCCTCGCGGTTCATCCACGCGAACATCAGCACGTCGTTCGTCGACGCTTCCTGCGCGATCACCGGCACGAGGCCGTTCGCGTCCCATTTGACCTTGTCGAGCCAGTCCACTTCCGAGGGATTCAGCACGTCACAACCTCACCGAAATGCCTTGATCGGCCATGAAGCGCTTGGCCTCGCCCACGGTGTGTTCGCCGTAGTGGAAGATGCTGGCGGCCAGCACCGCGTCCGCGTGGCCGTTCTTGATGCCGTCGGCCAGATGCTGCAATGAACCGACGCCGCCCGAGGCGATCACCGGAATCGGCACCGCGTCCGACACCGCGCGCGTGAGCGCCAGATCGAAACCGCTCTTGGTGCCGTCACGGTCCATGCTGGTCAGCAGGATTTCGCCGGCGCCGAGTTCGGCCATCTTGCGCGCCCATTCGACGGCGTCCAGCCCGGTCGCCTTGCGCCCGCCATGCGTGAAAACTTCCCAGCGCGGCGGCTCGCCGTCCGCGGACACGCGCTTCGCGTCGATCGCAACAACGATGCATTGCGAGCCGTATTTGTCGGTGGCGTCTTTCACGAGCTGCGGATTCGCGACCGCCGACGAGTTCATGCTGATCTTGTCCGCGCCCGCATTCAGCAGGCGCCGCACGTCTTCGACGGCGCGCACGCCGCCGCCGACCGTCAGCGGAATGAACACCTGCGAGGCGACCGCCTCGATGATCGGCAGGATCAGATCGCGCTGGTCGGAAGTGGCAGTGATGTCGAGGAAGGTGAGCTCGTCGGCGCCCTGATCGTCGTAGCGGCGCGCGATTTCGACGGGGTCGCCCGCATCGCGCAGCTCGACGAAGTTGACGCCCTTGACCACGCGTCCAGCCGTGACGTCGAGACAGGGGATGATGCGTTTAGCTAGAGCCATGATCTTGCAATTCTGCCAATACCGCTGATGAGGCCGCTCGTTCGGGAGCGGCACAGTGCCGGCGCGGCTCGCCGCGTCGGGCCGCCAGTGTGTCGAACACGCACGGCATGACGCGCTTTCAGGACGCGCCGCTATGTCCGATCGAGTCCGCTTGAGCGGATTGCGCCGTTCAGGCGTCGTCCGATTCGCGCAGCCGGTCCGCGAGGGTCTGCGCAGCCGCGAAGTCCAGATCGCCCGAGTAAATTGCCCGGCCGCAGATCACGCCTTCGATGCCTTCGTCCTCGACTTCGCACAACGATTCGATGTCCGCGAGGTTCGACAGGCCGCCGCTCGCGATCACCGGAATCTTCACCGCGCGCGCGAGACGCACCGTTGCTTCGATGTTGATGCCCTGCAGCATGCCGTCGCGGCCGATATCGGTGTAGATGATCGATTCGCAGCCGTAATCCTCGAATTTGCGCGCCAGATCGGCCACTTCATGGCCGGTCAGCTTGCTCCAGCCGTCGGTGGCGACTTTGCCGTCTTTCGCATCCAGCCCGACGATGATATGGCCGCCGAACGCGGTGCATGCGTCCTGCAGGAAACCCGGATTCTTCACCGCCGCCGTGCCGATGATCACGTACGACAAACCGTCGTCGAGATAGCGCTCGATCGTGTTCAGGTCGCGGATACCGCCGCCCAGCTGGACGGGAATCTCGCCCCCCACTTCCTCGATGATCGCGCGGATCGCGTCTTCGTTCTTCGGCTTGCCGGCGAATGCGCCATTCAGGTCGACGAGGTGCAGACGCCGGGCGCCGCGGTCGACCCAATGCCGGGCCATCGCCGCCGGTTCCTCGGAGAATATCGTCGCCTGGTCCATATCGCCTTGTTTGAGGCGTACACACTGACCATCTTTCAGGTCGATGGCGGGAATCAGCAGCATAGCAATCGGGTGTTGTCAGGGAGGTGGTTGAAGGTTGGCGGCAGCGGCTGGTGAGCCAGTTCGCCGCAACGCCGTTCCGCTAGTTTAGTACAACTCTTTCGGCATCCTTGCTGGGCGCGATGGAGCTGAGAAATCGTCTTGCCGAGGCTGTGGCGCGCGGCAGCCGCCCCGCTCGTAGCGGAACGGCGCACGGCAACAGGATGAGGAAAGGCGCTCACGGGTTCCAGTGCACGAAGTTGCGATACACGCGCAGGCCCGCTTCGGCGCTCTTTTCCGGGTGAAATTGGGTCGCGAAGATGTTATCCCGCGCCACCGCCGAGGTAAAGGGCACACCGTACACAGTTTCGCCCGCAGTATGGGCGGCGTTGTCCGGCACCACGTAATAGCTGTGCACGAAATAGAAGAACGCGTTGTCCGCGATGCCGTCCCACAGCGGATGCGGCTGCGTCTGACGCACGCGGTTCCAGCCCATCTGCGGAACCTTGAAGCGCGAGCCGTCGTCCTGCAGCTGGCCTTCGAGGTCGAAGCGCAGCACCTTGCCGGGCAGAAGGCCCAAGCCAGGCGTGCCGCCCTCGGCGCTCCAGTCGAACAGCATCTGCTCGCCCACGCACACACCCATCAGCGGCTTGCTGCGCGACGCCTCGAGCACCGCGTCCTGCAGGCCGGATTCGGCGAGGCAGCGCATGCAGTCGGGCATCGCGCCCTGACCGGGCAGCACCACGCGGTCGGCCGCGCGGATCGCCTCAGGCTGATCGACGATCGCCACGTCCGCTTCCGGCGCAGCCTTGCGCAGCGCCTGAGCCACCGAACGCAGGTTGCCCATTCCGTAATCCACAATCGCTATCGAAGTTTTCATTTCAAGTTAGGCAGCAATGCCTTCAATCCATCGACGATGAATTCCACCGCCAGCGCCGATAACATCAAACCCATGAGCCGCGTGCCGATGTTGATACCCGTGCGACCCACCCAGCGGGCAATCGGCTCGGCAAGACGCAGCGAAAAAAAGCAGATCGCCGCCAGCACCGCGCCGATCGCGATCAGGCTGAGCCGGTTATACCAATGCGCCGAGCCGGCCGCATAGATGATCGTCGTGCTGATCGCGCCCGGGCCGGTCAGGAGCGGAATCGCCAGCGGCACGACCGCGACGTTGTCCTTCTGCTCGGCTTCGTGGCGCTCTTCCGGCGTCGAACGGCTGTTGCCGATCTGCGCGTTCAGCATGTTGATCGCCATCAGCAGCATGATGATCCCGCCGCCCACTTCGAGCGAGCCGACCGAAATGCCGAAGAAGCTGATGATCTGCTGCCCGAGCAGCGTGGTCACCGCGATCACGCAGAACACCGAAATCGCCGCGATGCGGATGGTCCTGCGCCGCTCGAGCTCGCCCTGCTGCGCCGTCAGGCTCATGAAGAACGGGATGGCGCCGATCGGATTGATCAGCGCCAGCAGCGAAATAAACGACTTCAGAATGTCCATCGCATACCGGGCGCGCGCGAGCGCAGCCGGTCCAGGTTCCGAGGCAGGTAAATGAGCGCTTAAAGGCTGCCCTTGGTCGACGGAATCTGCCCCGCCGCGCGTTCGTCCAGTTCGACGGCCATACGCAACGCACGTCCGAACGCCTTGAACACCGTTTCCATCTGGTGATGGGCGTTCAGGCCGCGCAGATTGTCGATATGCAGCGTCACGCCGGCGTGATTCACGAAACCGCGGAAAAATTCGATGGAGAGATCGACGTCGAACGTGCCGATGCGCGCGCGCGTGAACGGCACATGGAATTCGAGGCCCGGACGGCCGGAGAAGTCGATCACGACGCGCGACAGCGCTTCGTCGAGCGGCACGTAGGAATGACCGTAGCGGCGAATCCCCTTGCGGTCGCCGATGGCTTTCGCGACTGCCTGCCCGAGCGTGATGCCGGTGTCTTCGACCGTGTGGTGGTCGTCGATATGCAGGTCGCCATGCGCTTCGATGTCGAGATCGATCAAGCCATGCCGCGCGATCTGGTCGAGCATGTGGTCGAGGAACGGCACGCCGGTGGCCAGCTTCTGCTGACCGGTGCCGTCCAGATTGATCTTCACACGGATCTGCGTTTCGCTGGTGTTGCGAACGACTTCCGCAAGGCGCATGGTAATTCCTCGAATCTAGCTAGAAAGCGATAGTAGTGTGGGATGGAAAAACGGCGGGCCGCGCGCGCCATGCCGAAGCACTCACGCAGCCCTTTAAGGCCGTTCAATGCAGCACGAGTTTTAGTGCGGCGACCAACTGGGCGTTTTCGTCAGGGGAGCCAACGGTCAAACGCACGCAATTGGCCAGCAATGGATGCATTTTACTCACGTTTTTGATCAGAACCCGCGCTGCCAGCAGCGTTTCGAACATAACGGACGCATCGGGCACCCGCACCAGCAGGAAGTTGCCGGCGCTCGGGAACACTTCGGCGCCCGGCAATTGGGCCACGGCCTGCGCGAGTTTCGTGCGTTCTTCGCGCAGTTGCGCGGCCTGGGTGTCGAGCACGTCGACGTGGTCGAGCAGGAAATCGGCGGCGGCCTGCGTCAGCACGTTGGTGTTGTACGGCGGGCGCACCTTGTCGAATTCGGTCAGCCACGCGGGCTTGCCGACCAGGTAACCGAGGCGGATTCCGGCCAGACCGAGCTTGGATACCGTGCGCATCACGACGACGTTGTCGAACGCGTCGGCGCGCGGCAGCCAGCTTTGCTGCGCGAACGGCTGATAAGCCTCGTCAATCACCACGAGGCTCTTGCTCGCCGCGGCGATGATGCGCTCCATGTCGGCGTCGTCATAGAGCGTGCCGGTCGGATTGTTCGGGTAGGCCAGGTAGACGATGGCCGGCTCGTGCTCGGCGATCGCGGCCAACATGGCTTCCGTGTCGAGCGTGAAGTCGGCCTTCAGCGGCACGCCGATGAACTCCAGATTCGCCAGCTTCGCCGACATCTGGTACATCACGAAACCCGGCATCGGCGCGAGCACCTTGGCGCCCGGCTTGGCGCACGCGATCGACACCATGCTGATGATCTCGTCCGAGCCGTTGCCGAGCAGCACGTCACAGCCGGCCGGCACGCCCATCACGCGCTTGATCTTCTCGATCAGCGCTTCCGGACGCGGCGCCGGATAACGGTTCAGCGCGACGCCGGCCAGATGCTCGCCCAGGTGCGCGGCCAGCACCGGCGGCAGCGGAAACGGATTTTCCATCGCGTCGAGCTTGATATAGCCCGTCGCGTCCGGAACCGGGTAGCTCGTCATCGCGAGCACGTCGCGGCGGATGATGTCTTGAGGTGTCGTCATAAGTCAGCGGACCGGGCCGCAAGGGAGAAGCCGGCCTGGCATCGGCGGCGCGCCGGCCGCTCCAGGTTGGTCTGTATTGTCGTTATTCAACGGAAAACCGCGCGAAATCCGTCGGCGAAGTTCGCGGGCATCGGCCCGATGCCCGCCTGCTCCATCATCGAATTGTCCGCATTCGGCCGCTTTCAGGCCCGCCTTCAGCCGTTTTGCCGCATCCGGTATTCGGCGCTGCGGGCATGCGCCTGCAGGCCTTCGCCGTAGGCGAGTTCGGCGGCGATCTCGCCGAGCGTCTGCGCGCCGTCCGCGCTGACTTCGATCACGCTGGAGCGCTTGAAGAAATCATAGACGCCCAGCGGCGACGAAAACCGTGCGGTACGCGACGTAGGCAGCACGTGATTCGGCCCCGCGCAATAGTCGCCGAGGCTTTCGCTGGTGTAGCGGCCGAGGAAGATCGCGCCGGCGTGGCGGATCAGCTTGCCCCATTGATGCGGCTCCAGCGCGGAGATTTCGAGGTGCTCCGGCGCGATGTCGTTGGCGATCGCGCAGGCTTCGGCCATGTCGCGCACCTTGATCAGCGCGCCGCGGCCTTCGAGCGACGCGCGGATCACGTCCCGGCGCGGCATGGTGGGCAGCAGCTCGTCGATCGCATCTTGCACGCGGCCGATAAACGCGTCGTCCGGGCACAGCAGGATGGATTGCGCGAGTTCGTCGTGCTCGGCTTGCGAGAACAGGTCCATCGCGACCCAGCGCGGATCCGTGGTGCCGTCGCACAACACGAGAATTTCCGACGGCCCGGCGATCATGTCGATGCCGACCGTGCCGAACACGCGGCGCTTGGCGGACGCGACGTACGCGTTGCCGGGGCCGCAGATCTTGTCGACGGGCGGGATGGTTTCGGTGCCGTACGCGAGAGCGCCCACCGCCTGCGCGCCGCCGATCGTGAACACGCGATCCACGCCGCCCAGCAAGGCAGCCGCCAGCACCAGCGGATTCTTCACGCCGTCCGGCGTGGGCACGACCATGATGATTTCGCGCACGCCGGCCACCCGCGCCGGAATCGCGTTCATCAGCACCGACGACGGATACGCCGCCTTGCCGCCCGGCACGTAAATACCCGCGCGATCCAGCGGCGTAACCTTCTGGCCGAGCACGGTGCCGTCGGCTTCCGTGTACTGCCAGCTATGGCTGCCGCACTCGATCTTCTGCTTCTCGTGATAACCGCGCACGCGCGCCGCCGCCGCTTCGAGCGCCGCGCGACGCTTCGGCTCCAGGCCTTCGAGCGCCGCTTCGAGTTCCGACATCGGCAGCTCGAGCGCCGCGACGCTCGTCGCGCCGACGCGGTCGAAGCGGTTCGTGTACTCGAGCACCGCGGCATCGCCGCGCGCCTTCACGTCGTTCAGAATCTGCGCGACCGAGCGCTCGATTGCTTCGTCCTCGCTCGCCTCGAACGCGAGCACCGCATGCAGCGACTTCTGGAAGCCGGAAGCAGTGGAATCGAGTTTGCGAATCTTGATAGACATACGGGTATCCGTTTCGGTAAGGCGCGCTTGACAGCGTGGTCAAACTGCTCAGGCCGCTGCAGCGCCGGGCTTCGACGCGCGTTCGAACGCGTCGAGGATCGGCCGCAGCGCGGCGCGCTTGAGCTTCAGCGCCGCCTGGTTCACAACGAGGCGCGACGAAATCTGCATGATCTCCTCCACCTCGACAAGATTGTTGGCGCGCAAGGTATTGCCCGAACTCACCAGGTCGACGATCGCATCGGCGAGGCCGACCAGCGGCGCCAGCTCCATCGAGCCGTACAGCTTGATCAGGTCGACGTGAACGCCCTTGGCGGCGAAATGCTCGCGTGCGGTTTCGACGTATTTGGTGGCCACCCGCAGCCGGGCGCCCTGACGCACGGCGCTCGCATAGTCAAACCCCGCCGCCACCGCGACCGACATCCGGCAACGCGCGATATCCAGATCGACCGGCTGATACAACCCGCTGCCGCCGTGTTCGAGCAGCACGTCCTTGCCGGCCACGCCGAAATCGGCTGCGCCGTACTCGACGTAAGTCGGGACGTCAGTGGCGCGCACGATGATCACGCGCAGGTTCGCGTCCGTGGTGGGCAGAATCAGCTTGCGCGAGGTTTCCGGGTCTTCAGCCACTTCGATGCCGGCTGCGGCGAGCAGCGGCAGCGTCTCTTCGAAGATACGCCCTTTCGACAAAGCCAACGTGAGCGGCACGCACACCGCGGGCGACGACGTTTGCGGCATCGAGCTCATGCCTCGCTCCCGGAAATGCGGCGCACTTTCGCGCCGATTGCGGTGAGCTTGGTTTCCATCCGGTCATAACCACGATCCAGGTGATAGATGCGGTCGATCAGCGTTTCGCCTTCGGCACGCAGCGCGGCAATCACGAGACTCGCCGACGCACGCAGATCGGTGGCCATCACCTTCGCGCCCGAGAGTTTGTCGACGCCGGTTACGAGCGCGGTGTTGCCGTCGACCGTGATGTTGGCACCGAGGCGGTTCAACTCCTGCACGTGCATGAAGCGGTTTTCGAAAATCGTTTCCACCACCTGCGACGTACCTTCGGCGAGCGTGTTCAGCGCCATGAACTGCGCCTGCATGTCGGTCGGGAACGCCGGGTACTCGGAGGTGCGGAACGTGACCGCGCTCGGACGCTTGTCCATGCGCACGCGCATCCAGTCCTCGCCTTCCTCGATCGTCACGCCCGCTTCGCGCAGCTTGTCCGTCACGGCTTCGAGAATCAGCGGACGCACTTTGCGCAACGTCACGTCGCCACCGGCGGCGGCCACCGCGCACAGGAACGTGCCGGCTTCGATACGATCCGGAATCACCGTGTGCTTTGCACCATGCAGCTTGTCGACGCCCTGGATCACCAGACGGTCCGTGCCGATGCCTTCGATCTTTGCCCCCATCTCGACCAGCAGATGCGCGAGGTCGCCGACTTCCGGTTCGCGCGCGGCGTTCTCGATCACCGTTTCGCCTTCGGCCAGCACGGCGGCCATCAGCAGGTTTTCGGTGCCGGTCACCGTGATCATGTCGGTCACGATGCGCGCGCCCTTCAGACGCTTCGCGCGCGCTTCGATGAAGCCGTGTTCGATCGTGATTTCGGCACCCATCGCCTGCAGACCCTTGATGTGCTGATCGACCGGACGCGCGCCGATTGCGCAGCCGCCCGGCAGCGACACCCTGGCGTGGCCGAAGCGCGCGACCAGCGGGCCGAGCACCAGGATCGACGCACGCATCGTCTTCACCAGTTCGTACGGCGCGACGAGGTTATCGACCTTCGACGCGTCCAGCGCCACGCGCCCCGCGCCGCTCTCGATACGCACGCCCATCTGGCCGAGCAGCTTGAGCATCGTGCGCACGTCCTGCAAGTCGGGCACGTTTTCCAGATGCACCGGTTCCGCGCTGAGCAGACCCGCGCAAAGGATCGGCAACGCCGCGTTCTTCGCACCTGAGACGACGACTTCACCCGAAAGCGGGTAGCCACCTTCAATGACGAGTTTATCCATGCCTGTCAGTTCCTGATGGACCCGGCCTTCAGCCGGGCCTGCTTTGCTTGTGTTCGGCGCGCCGCTACCGGCCTCGCGCCCTTCTTGAGTAATTCGCACTAAATTTCCAGATTACGCGTTCTGCCATTCGGCGGGCGTCAGCGTCTTCATGCTGAGCGCGTGGATTTCTTCGCGCATGCGGTCGCCGAGCGCCGCATACACGAGTTGATGGCGCGCGATCAGACGCTTGCCTTCGAAGCTCGGCGAAACGATGGTCGCAAAGAAATGCTGGCCGTCGCCTTCGACTTCGAGATGCTGGCAAGCGAGCCCAGCCGCGATGTATTGCTTGACCTGTTCGGGAGTCGGCAACATGAGAGAAGCTCCTGATCAGTGGCGCAGTTTGTAGCCGGACGCGAGCATGCGCATCGCGATCACAGCCAGCACCACGAAGAAACCGGCAACGATCGCGAGGCTCGAGAGCGGATCGACATCCGACATCCCGAAGAAACCGTAGCGAAAGCCGTCGATCATGTAGAAAAAGGGATTGAGCCGCGACACTTCGCGCCACACCGGCGGCAGCGTATGCGTGGAGTAGAACACGCCCGAAAGGAACGTGAGCGGCATGATCAGAAAGTTTTGAAACGCGGCGAGCTGGTCGAACTTTTCGGCCCAGATGCCGGCGATCAACCCGAGTGTGCCGAGGATCGCCGCGCCGAAAATCGCGAACAGAATGATGTAGAGCGGCGCGCTGAAGCTGACCGGCACGAACCAGATCGTCACGATGAACACGCCGAAGCCCACCGCCAAACCGCGCGCGACGGCCGCCAGCACATACGCGCCGAACATCTCGTAGTGCGACAGCGGCGGCAGCAGCACGAACACGAGATTGCCGGTGATCTTCGACTGGATCAGCGACGACGAGCTATTCGCAAACGCATTCTGCAACACGCTCATCATCACGAGGCCCGGAATCAGGAAGCTCGTGTATTCGACGCCCGGATAGACATGCACATGATCGCGCAGCGCGTGGCCGAAAATCGTCAGATACAGCAGCGCCGTGATGATCGGCGCCAGTACGGTCTGGAACGACACCTTCCAGAAACGCAGGATTTCCTTGTAAAACAGCGTGCCGAATCCACTATAGCCGCTCATGCAAGCCCCTCGATCACTTCCGGACCGTTCATCACCTGAACGAACACATCTTCGAGGTCGGCCTTGCGGACCTCGATTTCCTCGAATGTACAGCCCGCCGCGCGGCACTGCGCGAGAATCCGCTCGACGTCGTCGTAGCTCGCCAGACGCAGCAGATGCTGGCGGCCATTGCCGTTGCCCGCGCCGCTCTCCACTTCGAGCGGGCGCAGCTCGGCGGGCAGCACGCCTTGCGCGAAGCGCACGAACAGCTGCATGCCGGCAAAGCGTTGCAGCAGCGCGCTGGTGCGCTCGAGCGCGACCACTTCGCCGCGCCGCAGCATCGCGATACGGTCGCACAGCGATTCAGCCTCTTCCAGATAGTGCGTGGTCAGCACGATCGTGTGACCTTCGCGATTCAGGCGCGAGATGAATTTCCACAGCGTTTGACGCAATTCGACGTCGACGCCCGCGGTCGGCTCGTCGAGCACGATCACCGGCGGCCGGTGCACCAGCGCCTGCGCGACCAGCACGCGGCGCTTCATGCCGCCCGACAGCGCGCGCATGTTGGCGTCGGCTTTTTCGGTGAGGTCGAGATTGGCCATGATCTCGTCGATCCACGCGTCGTTGTTGCGCAGCCCGTAATAGCCGGACTGAATGCGCAAGGTTTCCCGCACGGTGAAGAACGGATCGAACACGAGCTCCTGCGGCACCACGCCGAGCGCGCGGCGCGCCAGGCGAAAATCGTCGACGACGTCGTGGCCGCGCACCGCGATGCTGCCTTCGTCGGCGCGCGCAAGACCGGCGAGGATGCTGATGAGCGTCGTTTTGCCCGCGCCGTTCGGACCGAGCAGTCCGAAAAACTCGCCTTCTTCCACCGTGAGGCTGACGCCCTTGAGCGCCTGCAAGTCCTTGTAGCGCTTCTTGACGTTACGAATTTCTATGGCTGACATGACTGTGGGCCGCGTGCATCGCGGCGCCTAAAGGAGCCCTGACGGGGGCGCAAAGGGCTGGAAGGAACGAAATTGGGGCCGGTTATATGCCCCGAAAAACGTTTGATTATAGGGCAAAAATCGACAGCCCCGGCTCAGCCCGGGGCATTGGGAGTGACGCTATTGACGTGCCAATGAGGAGTCAACGCGGCGTTAATGCAGCGTCAACGTCGCGCCGGCAGCAACCATCTTGCATGGGACCAGAGTAAGCGCTAAAGCGCTAACTCCGGTCGACAGCGTTGCATGGGACCGGAGTAAGCGCTAAAGCGCTAACTCCGGTCGACACAGCAGGGTATCGACGCCGTAGGCTTGCGCGAGGCTGGCGAGACCAGCCGGCAGATTGACGATCTCGAACCTGGCGCCACGTGCCTGAGCGGCACGCTGCCATGCGAGCAGGACAGCCAGCGCGGACGAATCGAACTGCGCGAGCGGCGCGCAATCGACACCGTTCGCGCCAGCCGCGATCCGCTGCAAACCCGCCGCGAGCGCAGCGGGCGCGCTCGCGTGGGTCAGCGTCGCGCCGCTGTCGAAACAGTTGGCGACGGGGCTCAGCACCTCGCTCACGACTGCTTGCCCGCGGCCAGTTGCTGATTGCGCTGCGTGAGGAACTGGATCAGTCCGTCCACGCCCTTCTGCTGGATCTGCTCGTTGAACTGTTGCTGATACGCCTGGATCAGCCACGCGCCGAGCACGTTGATGTCATACACGCGCCAGCCGTTCGGCGTCTTGTACAGACGGTAGTCGAGTTCGATCGGCGAGCCGTTGTTCATCACCACCGAGCGCACCACCGTATCGGTGTCGTCCGGGTTCATGCGGAACGGCTTGTACTGGATCTGCTGGTCGCGCACTTGTGCCAGCGCGCCCGAGTACGTACGGATCAGCAGCATCTTGAACTGCTCGACCACGGCGTTCTGCTGCTCCGGCGTAGCGGTGCGCCAGTTGCGGCCCATCGCCAGTTGTGTGGTGCGGCGGAAGTCGGTGTACGGCAGGATCTTTTCGTTGACGAGGTGCGTGATGTGCGTAATGTCGCCTTGCTGGATCGATTTGTCGGCGTGTATCGCATCGATCACCTGCTGGGTGACGGTCTTGACCAGCGTATCGGGCGAATTCGAGTCGACGGTTTGTGCCGATGCACCGGCACTTCCGAACGAGAACAACGCAACGAAGAACGGAATCAGGAAGAATTTTTTCATTTCGAGCCTTGCCTTAAAAATAGTGCAACCGTTTGAACCGACATTAACACGCGAGTTCAGCAACAATCCATGCGCAAACTGCGAGAGTCGTATCGAGGTGTTACGGCTGCCAATTAACGCAATTTGAATGACGGAAAGGTGAAACGCGTCGGCGGGACCAGTTGGCCGGCCGGAATCTGCGTTGTTTCCGGGCCGCCGTTCAAATCGAGCGGCGGCGTTTCCGCAGTGCCGGACGCGGCTTCCGGCGCGGCCGCATTACCGGTTGCGCCCGTGGCCGCACCGGCTGCCGAAGCCGCTTGCGGCGCCGTGGCCGCGGCCGGGCCGGACGCCGCCTTCGCTGCGCCGGCCGGGGCCGCAGCCGCGCCGCCGTCGACGTCTTCATACTTCGGCAGCGCCGCTTCATCGCCGTAGTTCGGCAGCGCCTGCGATTGCTTGCCGTCCAACAGCAAATACTGACGGCGTTGCAGATACGCGTTACGCACGAACGAGTACTTGTCGAGCGCGGCGCCTTCCAGCACCTCGCCCGCGTTGAGCAGGTTCGCGCGCGTATTGATCACGTTCAGGCCATACAGCGCCCAGCTCAAACCCGGCGGATCGATGTAGCTGAGCGGGTTCACATAATAATTGCCGATCGAGCCGACCGCGTCGCGCACCGTGCTCGGCCCGAACAGCGGCAGCACGAGGTATGGCCCCGCCGGCACGCCGTAGTGGCCGAGCGTCAGACCGAGGTCGTTGTCGTGCTTGGGCAGCTTGGCGAGCGTCGCCACGTCGAACAGGCCGCCGACACCGAACACCGTGTTGATCACGATCCGCATGATGTCTTCGACGCCATCGGTGATCTTCAATTGCAGCAGGTTGTTGGCCGCGATGTAGACGTCGCCGATGTTCGAGAAGAAGTTGGTGACGCTGTCGCGCACCGGCTGCGGCGTGATAAACACGTAGCCCTTCGCGACCGGCTTCAGCGCGTACTGGTCGAGCTTGTCGTTGACGGTGAAGATCGTGCGGTTCAAGCCTTCCAGCGGGTCGCCCTTGGTCGGCGTCTGCACGGTCGTGCAGCCGGCGAGCGTGGCGGCCGCCACCGCCAGCGTCGCGACCTGGAAGGCGCGCACGCCTTTGCTGCGTAGGGTCTGCATTCTTCTTGTTCTCCTTATTGACCGGCCGCACCGGAGGCGGCGGGCAGGGTCGGTGCCGGAGCCGCCGGCGCTGCGGCAGGTGCAGCAGTGGATGCGCCGGATTTGGACGCGCCCGAATCTGCCGCCTTGCTGTACAAAAACTGTCCGATCAGGTTTTCCAGCACGATCGCCGATTGCGTCATGGAGATCGTGTCGCCCGCTTTGAGCATCTCGCTGTCGCCGCCGGGTTCGAGCCCGATGTATTGCTCGCCGAGCAGTCCCGACGTCAGGATCTTCGCCGACGTATCTTTCGGAAACTGATATTGCTTGTCGACATCGATCGTGACGAGGGCCTGATACGCATTGCTGTCAAAGCCGATCGACGCCACCCGGCCAACCGTCACGCCCGCGCTTTTCACCGGCGCGCGCGCCTTCAGCCCGCCGATATTGTCGAACTTGAGCTTGACCGGGTACGTTGCCTGAAACGACAACGAGCTCATGTTGCCGGCCTTCAGCGCGAGAAACAGCAACGCCACGAAACCCAACACCACAAACAGGCCGACCCAGAAGTCGAGAACAGTCTTTTTCATCGTCATCCCAAAGTGAATCCGCTACGCCACCCGCACTCCCGCCGCGCGCAACCAGTGACGCGCCCGCCGACGGCGAACGTACGACGCAGTCTTAACTGAACATCAATGCAGTTAGCAGAAAATCGAGGCCGAGTACCGCAAGCGACGCGTACACGACAGTCTTGGTCGTGGCACGCGACACGCCTTCCGGCGTCGGCTTGGCTTCGTAGCCTTGAAACAGCGCCACGAACGTCACCGCGAGGCCGAACACCACGCTCTTGACGACCCCGGCGCCGACGTCGCGCCAGACATCGACGCCGCCTTGCATCTGCGACCAGAACGCGCCGGCATCGACGCCGATCAGCAGCACGCCCACCACATAACCGCCCAGCACGCCGACCGCGCTGAAAATCGCGGCCAGAACCGGCATTGAAATAATGCCCGCCCACATGCGCGGTGCGACCACGACCTTGACCGGGTCCACCGCCATCATTTCCATCGCGGTGAGCTGCTCGCCCGCCTTCATCAAGCCGATCTCGGCGGTGAGCGACGTGCCGGCGCGTCCCGCGAACAGCAGCGCGGTCACCACCGGCCCGAGTTCGCGCACCAGCGACAGCGCGACCAGCAGCCCGAGCGCCTGTTCGGAGCCGTAGCGGTTCAGCGTGTAATAGCCCTGCAAGCCGAGCACGAAGCCGACGAACAGGCCCGACACCGCGATGATCACCAGCGAATAATTGCCGACGAAGTGGATCTGCTTTGTGACAAGGCGCGGACGCCGCAGCAAGGGGAAAAACTCGAGCACCAGCCGGAAGAAAAAGCGCGTGGCGTAGCCGGCCGTTCCCAGCCCGTCGAGCACCGAGCGGCCGAGTGAGCTGATCATGACTGGCCTCCGCCGATGCCGAAATCCGCCGCGAGCGGCGTCTGGCTGGGATAGTGGAATTTGAACGGGCCGTCCGGCGCGCCGTCGATGAACTGGCGCACCGTAGGATCGGTCGACGCACGCAGTTCAGCCGGCGAGCCTTCGGCGAGAACGCCGCCGTTGGCGAGGAAATACACGTAATCGGCGATCGCAAACGACTCGGGCACGTCGTGCGTGACCAGGATCGACGTTGCGCCAAGTGCCTGATTCAGCGTGCGAATCAGATTCGCGGTGATGCCGAGCGAGATCGGATCGAGGCCGGCGAACGGCTCGTCGTACATCATCAGTTCGGGATCGAGGGCAATCGCGCGAGCCAACGCCACGCGCCGCGCCATACCGCCGGAAATCTCCGACGGCAGCAGATCGCGCGCGCCGCGCAAGCCTACTGCGTTGAGCTTCATCAACACGAGGTCGCGGATCAGTTCTTCGGGGATCTCGGTATGCTCACGCAGCGCGAAAGCAACGTTGCCGAACACCGACATGTCGGTAAACAGCGCGCCGAACTGGAACAGCATGCCCATCTTGCGGCGCAGCGCGTAGAGACCTTCCCGCGTTTGCTGGCCGACGTCCTGGCCGTGAAACAGCACCTGGCCGCGCTGGGCGCGCACCAGACCGCCGATCAGGCGCAGCACCGTGGTCTTGCCGCAACCCGAGCCGCCCATGACCGCGACCACCTGGCCGCGCTTGAAGCGCAGATTCAGGTTCGACAGGACGAGCCGGTCGCCATAGCCGAAGTCGACGTCGCGCAGCTCGAGTAAGGTCTCGGGAGAGGAAGACACGAAACTGACAGTCCTTTTACACGGAAGGCCGAATTATAGGGCCATCATGCAAAAGCTGCCGTGAGGTGCCCTGTCCCTTTACTCAAGTTGACGATTATTGCGTAAACGCGTGTTGCAGCGCAGAAACGGCGGCAGCGGGATCCGCCGCTTCCGTCACCGCCCGCACCACCGCTGCGCAGCCCACGCCGGTTGCCAGCACGTCCGGCAGCACTTGCAGATCGATTCCGCCGATTGCCACCAGTGGCACGACGCCGTCGAGCAGCCGCACGTAACGCGCGAGGCGCCGCAGGCCCTGCGGCGCGGTGGGCATGACCTTGGTGGTGGTGGGGAACACCGCGCCCAGTGCAATATAGCTTGGCCGGAAATGCAGCGCGGTCAGAATCTCGTAGAAACCGTGAGTGGACAAACCGAGCCGGACGCCTGCGGAGGCCAGCGCCTCGAGATCAGCCGTATGCACGTCTTCCTGGCCAAGGTGGACGCCATAGGCGCCCGCTTCCAGCGCGGCTTGCCAGTGATCGTTGATGAAAACCTGGGCGCCGTGCTCGCGGCCGACGGCGACGCAACGGGCGATTTCGCGCTTCAGCTCATCGGCGGGTTCGGCCGATTTGCGGCGCAGCTGAACGGTTTTCACGCCGAAGCCCATTACCCGTTCGACCCATTCCGCGGTCGGCAGCACCGGATACAGACCCAGCCGGTCCGGGCAGCGCGCGAAGGCTTGCGCCGGCGCGTCCGGCAAACCGGCGATACGCGGAAAGCGCGCGAGGTCGGCCGGAAAGGCGTCGTCGGCGCGGGTTTCGTCGCCGTCGCGCCAGGCCAGAGCCAGCACCAGCGCGTCGTGCGGATCGAAACCGCAGTCCAGGAACGTGGCCAGCGCGGCGATCCAGTCTTCCGCCAGATGGCCCTCCAGCCGGTATTTCTCGCCGCCCAGATGCAGCGTCGCGCGGTTCTCGGCGGCTTCGATCACGCCCGCCCCCTGCACCAGCCAGCGCGCCACCTGTTCGCCATGCTGCTGCGCGTCAGCGACGATGATCAGATCGCCGCCGTTCGGCTCGTCCGGCGCGGTCAGGCAGATGCGCCACGGCGCATGCGTCGGCGGCCAGTCGCCCAGACGGGCGCGGATGCGCTCGGCGGCTTCGGTGAGTTCGTCGGCGGGCGGCCAGAAGAGGTCGCGGTCTTGCAAAGCCAAAGTCTGCGTCATGCGGCGCTCCCGTCTTGATGCCAGAACGGCATGCCGACCACCGGCGTGCTCGCGTGCGCGCTTTCGCGCTCGGCCATCGGCCCTGCCAGAAAGGCCTGGCGGCCCGCTTCGACGCCCAGTGCGAAGGCGCGCGCCATCGCGTCAGGATGCGTTGCCTGCGATACCGCCGTATTCAGCAGCACACCGTCGAAACCCCACTCCATCACCTGCGCGGCATGCGACGGCACGCCGAGCCCCGCGTCGACGATCAGCGGCACATCCGGCAGCCGCTCGCGCAGCACGCGCAGGCCGTACGGGTTGATCACGCCCTTGCCGGTGCCGATCGGCGCGCCCCACGGCATCAGCGCTTCGCAGCCCGCATCCAGCAGACGGCGGCCGATCACCAGATCCTCGGTGCAATACGGCAAGACCTTGAAGCCGTCCTTGACGAGCTGCGCGGCCGCTTCGATCAGGCCGACCGGATCGGGCTGCAACGTGTAGTCGTCGCCGATCAGTTCGAGCTTGATCCACTCGGTTTCGAAAATTTCGCGCGCCATGTGCGCAGTCGTCACCGCCTCGCCGACGGTCAGGCAGCCGGCCGTATTCGGCAGCAGCGGCACGCCGTGGCGCTTGAGCAGATCGAAGAAGCCGGCTTCGGCGCCGCCCTCGTTCATCTGCCGGCGCAGCGCGACGGTCACCATGCCGGGGTGCGCGGCGTCGATCGAATCGGACAGCGATTGCAGCGACGGATAGCGCGAGGTGCCGAGCAGCACGCGGCTCGCGAAGGTTTCGCCGTACAGCGTGAGCGCGTCGGCGGACTGGGGGGAGGTCATTTGCATAATCCTTGTCTCCGGCCATGCGCGGCGGCGCTCAGCCGCCTGCCACGGGTTGCACGACATCGAGCTTGTCGCCGGGCTGCAGCGCGCGCGCCACATGCTGGGTGCGCGCGACGAAATCGCCGTTCAGCGCGACCGCGAACGGCGGACGCGCGCCGTACGCGGCGAGCGCATCGGCGACGGTCGCGCCTTCGGGCAGCGACAACGGCTTCTGGTTGATATGAATGTCCATGGTGTGCGATTACGGTTCAATCGATGGCGGCAGCGGTCTCGCGTGCGCGTGCAAGAAAACGCGCAACGCTCATGCTGGCTCCCGCGTGGAATCCAGTTGAAACAGCTCGCTCCAGCGCGCCGCGCGTTGCCAGTCGGCGAAGGCGTCGGCATCGCCGATGCGGCCGTCGAGCAGCGCCGCGGCGAAGCGCACCGCTTCGTCGGCGACTTCGGGCACGATCATGTAGCCGTGCCGGTACAGGCCGTTCACGCGCAAGGTCTGCGCGCCGTCCCACAGCAAGGCCGGACGGTGGTCCGGCAAAGTCGGGCGGCACTGCGAATTCAGTTCGAGGATGCGTGCCTCGCCGAAGCCGGGATGCACGGAAAATGCCGCGCTCAGCAGTTCGAGCGCCGAGCGCACGCTGACCGGCGACATGTCCTCGCCTTCCACCTCGGTCGCGCCGATCACGTAGAGATCGTCCTGCTTCGGCGCGATATAGAGCGGATAGCGCGGATGCAGCAGGCGCACCGGGCGCGTCAGGTTGATACCGGGCGCATGCACGCGCGCGACTTCACCGCGAATGCCGCGCAATGTGGGCAGAACCGCCTTCGCGCCAAGACCGCGGCAATCGATCGTGACGCGCGCGGGCGGCAGCGCATGATCGTCGACGGGCGTGTTCCAGTGCGTTTCGACGCCGCGCCCGGCGAGGCCCGCTGCCAACGCGGATAACACCTGACGGTTATCCAGCTGCCCCTCGCGCGGCAGCAGCCAGCCCTGATTGAAGCGGCCCGCCAACGCCGGTTCAGCGGCGCCGACCTGTGCGCCGGCGAGCGTCACGAAGCCGCCGTCGAGCAGCTCGGCGGGCGCATTCGCGCGCACCCGGCGTTCGAACAACGGCGCTTCGGTGCGGTCGGCGTGATGCCATACGACCAGCGTGCCGTTGCGCTGGAAAAAAACTGGTTCGGGCAACTCGGCCAGCACGCGCGGCCAGGTTTCGAGCGAACTCGCGCCCAGCCGCGTAATCAGCGACTCGGCGCTGGCGGCCTCGGCAAGCGGCGCGAGCATCGCAGCGGCGACCCACGCGGCGGCCTGCGAACCGGTGGCGTCGCCACGCTCATAGAGCGCCACGCGATGCCCCTCACCGGCCAGGCGCCACGCAACGAGGCGCCCGCACAGGCCGCCGCCGAGTACCGCGAAGTCGGGTTGTGCAGGACGGCTCATCGTGCGCGCTCCCGATTACAGCGACGGCAAGCAAGGCTAAAGCAGAACGGCACGCAAACGCTCGCGTGGCGAAGAGCAAAACTCATGTCTGAAGAATAGGCGGTCATCGAGTCCTTTCCGTACGGCAACAAGCGCACGTACCCAGGACGAAACCGGCGGGTAAGGCCGGCCGGACAACACGCGCGTCTCAATGACGGACGCCGCCCGGCGGGGAATGGAAGACTGGCTGCTTCCGGAAACTTCCCGCGCCGGTATTACCCGGATCGGGTGCAAAGGGTCTCTCTCAGCCTCGCCGCCGCTGCATGGACATCCATGCAACTCGTGCGCGAAGCACCCCTGTTTCGTCGAAGGTCATTAGACCATAAAAGGCTCAGCGCCCGCAAACCAGCGGGACGTGCGATCGCCCGCGGTTGATTCGGCACCATCTATCGATTCATCAATACGACCGCACACGCCGCTCTGGCACAATGCCGGGATCGGATGCCGCAGGAGCCTGGCGTCGGCGGCACGCCCTGGCAGACCGCTCAGTCAGGCGGTCAGCCAGCCGCTGTCGGCCGCTCAGATGGCAGCTCAATCAGTTGCCTGGTCGGCCGCGCGAAGGCGGCATCGAGGCGGCTCCCCAAGGCGGAAATTAATTTCCGCTTAAGGGGGTCGAGCCAGAATCGAACGCTCACCCGGGCGTGCGTTCGTCGAGCACGACGCCCGGGCATGCACCGCAAACCCGCCGTGGGTCAGCCCGATACGGGTCCGCTCCACATGGGCCGGCCTGAGATGGGCCAGCCCGCAATGGGCCAGCACTACCATCAGGATGCTCATGACAATGAATACCTCTGCCAGCCCCGCGCTGCCGCCGGACGAAAAAGTCTCCGCCTGGAGCCTGATCAAGCCTTACTGGGTCTCCGAAGAACGAAAAACGGCGTGGGGGCTGCTCGTCGCGATCATCGTGATGAATCTGCTCGTCGTGTGGATCAACGTGCGCCTGAATCGCTGGAGCGCCGACTTCTACAACGCGCTGCAAACCAAGAACGTGCACGATTTCCCGCACCTGCTGATGGTGTTCTCGGGGCTCGCGTTCGGCTTCATCATCCTCGCGGTGTACGGCCGCTATCTGCGCCAGATGCTCGGCTTCCGCTGGCGCCAGTGGCTGACCACGCGCTATCTGAACGAATGGCTGCATGACAGCGCCTTCTACCGGATCGAACGCGACCGTCTTGCCGACAACCCCGACCAGCGGATCAGCGACGACCTGCAATCGTTCGCCACCAGCACGCTGACGCTGACGCTCGATCTGCTGTCCACCGTCGTCACGCTGGTGTCGTTCATCACGATCCTGTGGTCGCTGGCCGGCGCGCTGACCGTCTCGCTCGGCGGCATGCCGATTCAGATTCCGGGCTACATGGTGTGGGCCGCGGCGCTCTACGCGGTGGCCGGTTCGCTGATTATCCAGAAGGTCGGCCATCCGCTCGTGTCGATCAATTACCAGGCGCAGAAGGTCGAGGCGGATTTCCGCTTCGGCCTGATCCGTCTGCGTGAAAACGCCGAGCAGATCGCTTTCTACAACGGCATGGAAACCGAGAAGACGAACGCGAACACGCTGTTCGGCCGCATCCGCGGCAACTGGTGGCAGGTGATGAAGTACACCAAGCGGCTCACCTTCGTGCTGAGCTTCTATGGCCAGATCGCGATCATCTTTCCGTTGGTGGTCGCCGCGCCGCGCTACTTCGCGGGAGCCTTCACGTTCGGCGTGCTGATGCAGATTTCGAGCGCATTTGGCACCGTCAGCGATTCGTTTTCGTGGTTCATCAACAGTTACGGCACCCTGGTCGAATGGCGCGCTACCGTGAACCGGTTGCGTGAATTCAAGCGCGTCGTGCACGCGCCGCGCCTGAAGGAATCAGTGTCGCCGGCTACCGCGCATGGCGGCATCAACCTGCATTTCGTCGACGACGACAAGCTCTCCACCGACGGCCTCAAACTCGCGCTGCCGAACGGCAACCCGCTGTCGCGCATTCGCGATATCGCGATTCAGCCGGGCTCGCGCTGGCTGGTGCGCGGTCCGTCCGGCTCGGGCAAGAGCACGCTGATGCGCGCGCTCGCGGGCCTCTGGCCGTTCGGCGACGGCTCGATCGACGCGCCGGTCAACGCGCGCATGATGTTCATCCCGCAAGTCAGCTACATGCCGATCGGCACGCTGAAAGCGGCGCTCACCTACCCGTCCCCTGCCGATACCTATACCGACGACGAATGCCGTGAAGCGCTGCGCGTCTGTCATCTGTCGGAGTACGCAGACCGCTTGCAGGAATCGGGACACTGGACGCGGATTCTGTCGCCGGGCGAGCAACAACGTTTGGCCGCTGCGCGCGTGCTGCTGCACAAGCCCGACTACCTGTTCCTCGACGAAGCGACCAGTGCGCTCGACGCAGAAAACGAAGCGCGTCTTTATCACCTGTTCACCGAGCGGCTGCCGAAGGCCGCGATCGTCAGCGTCGCGCATCGCGAATCGCTGGCGGCCTACCACGGGGAAACGCTCGACGTCGAGCGTTCTGACGAACCCGTCGCGGCATGAGCGGCGCTGAATTCGAACGCGTCGTGCTGATCACCGGAGCCGGCTCGGGCATCGGTGCGGCACTGGCCCGACGCATTGCCGCGCGGCGCACGGCGTTGATGCTGCATGCACGCGGCGCCGACAACGAAGCGCGCCAACGGCTCGCCCAGGTCGCCAACGCGGGCCACGCGCGCGGCCATCGCATGTCGCAAAGCAACCCGCCGCAAGATCCGGAAACACGCGAGAAGAGTTAGAAAGCATTTACGAAGCGGGCGAGCTGTTCCCCGCTTTGAAAATGCCCTGTAGCAGCGACGATTGTCGTGCGGGCCGAACCACGTCCAGCCCGCCACGCCATTCACTGCTACCGGACTCCCCGCACATGTCATTCGATCGCCGCGCCCATCCTCTGATCCTGCGCCTCGCGCTCGCTCCCGGCGCAGCACTGCTGCTCTCCAGCGCCGCTTACGCTGCGCAAGCCTCCCAGCCGAGCGAGCCGGCAGACGTTTGCCCGGCGCTCAAACACATCGTCGACGCACCCGACTTCAAGCAATTGCACACGCAGCCCGCCGCGCAATTGCCGTGGCTGTCGAACGCAGACGACTGCCGCGCGAACAGCCACTCGTACGATTGCCACTGGCGCGCGCATTGGCAGGCCGACGGCGTCGTCAACGATCCGCTCGAAGAATTCGGCGCCGATATCGCCGCCTGCTTTCCGAACGTCGTGCACGACGCCAACACGCCGACGCGGCAGCATTTCATCGTGACCACCGCCGAGCGGCGCGTCAACGTCACTGCCAGCGTGCAAGGGCAAAACGAATTGCGCCTGCGCGTCACGCGCTGAGCGTGAGTTCGATCGCCGTTGTCCGCCGCCTTGTTCACCGTTGCGAGACGCCCCGCGCCATGACCTTCACGCCGAGCTTGCGCGCTTTCGCTTCAACGCCTGCCCCACTGGCTGGATGGGCCATGTTGCGGCGGCCTGGCGCCCGGCTTGCCGCCGCCGCCCTGCTCGCCTTCGGCCTGAACGGTTGCGCGTGGACGCTGATCTCGGCGGCCGATGCCACCGGTTCGGTGATTCAGGCAGGCTACGCGATCGCGGCGAACTATTCGTCGCCGACCTTCGTCAACGGGCAGCCGGCGTCAGTGCATAACGTCTGCATCGAAGTGAATCAGGCGGTATCGGTCGGCGATTTCGTGCCGGCGCTGCAACTCGCGCTCGAGCGGCGCGGCATTCGTTCGGACGTCTACAATCCGGGCACCTCGCCGGCCGGCTGCGAAGCGCGGCTCGTCTATAACGCCGCGATCGACTACGGCCGCCGCTCGTTCAGCGACGAGTCGATTCAGTACCTGTCGATCATCGATCTGACGCTGATCCAGCACGGCCGCATTCTGGTCACCGCGCGTTATCAGACCGGCGGCCTCAACACCGATCGCTTCTCCAGCGCGTCGACCAAGCTCAACGGTTTGATCGAGCGGATGGTGGTCGATCAGACCGCGTTCAGTCCGCAACCGATGCAGACCATTCAAACTTCCCAGGTGAATTGAGCAGGTAAGCTGAGCAGATAAGCTGAGCAGGTGAACTGAGCAAGCAAGCTGAGCAGCCCGCTTGCTTTCTCTTACACGGGAAAGGATTCGAAAGCGTTGCGCGCTTTGCGCCGCTCGCCCGGATCACTAAGATGATCCGGATGAACCAATCCATTCTGGTCGTCGACGACGACCCCGTCGTACGCGAGCTCGTCAGCGGATATCTGCAAGGGCGCGGTTTCAAGGTTTCCGTGCTCGAACACGGTATGGCGCTGCAGCGTAAATTGCAGGACGACCGTCCGGCGCTGGTCGTGCTCGACATCATGATGCCGGAGCTCGACGGCATCAGTGCGCTGCGCGCGCTGCGCGTCGCCGGCGACGATATTCCCGTGATTCTGCTGACCGCGCGCGCCGATGTGATCGACCGCGTGATCGGCCTCGAACTCGGCGCCGACGACTATCTCGGCAAGCCGTTCGAGCCGAGCGAGCTGGTCGCGCGGATCCGCACGGTGCTGCGCCGCCGCGGCGCGATTGCGCCGAGCGCGCCGGAGCATCGTGCGCCGTATCGCTTCGGCCGCTTCGAGGTGAATTTCCCGGCGCGCGAGTTGCGCCGCGACGGCGAACGCATCACGCTGCGTTCCAGCGAATTCGCCATGCTCAAGGTGTTCGTCACGCATGCGATGACCGTGCTGACGCGCGCGCAGTTGCTCGAGAAACTGCACGGCAATAGCGAGCTGCATCGCAATCGCAGCCTGGACGTGTCGATCTGGCGTTTGCGGCGGCTGATCGAAGTCGATCCGTCCGAGCCGCGCTATGTGCAAACCGTGTGGGGACGTGGCTATGTATTCGTGCCGGACGGCGAAATCGGCGCGGCGGAACGCAGCGCGCCGCCGCTCGCTTAGCGTAGCGTTTGAGCGTGAAACGAAGTACGCCTCGCATTCGAGGCGTCGGCGCTAGAACGTCAGCACGCTCAGGAACATGCGCTGCAGCCAACCCATCGTCGTTGCGTCGGACACCATCCCCACGCCGGCCTGTTCGATGCGCGCGTTCGCGACCTTGCCCGAAGCGACATAATTGCCCGCTTCGATATCCTTCGGATTGACGATGCCGGACAGGCGCAAGCGGTCGCGGTTGCCGCTCATCGAGATGACCTTCTCGCCCGACACCACCAGATTGCCGGTAGACATGGTGCCGATCACGGTGACCGCCAATGTGCCGGTCATGCCGCTGACATCGGTGAGACTGCCCTGCCCTTTGAAGTCGGTGTTGGCCGAGCCGACATTGAAGAGTTTCGCGAGCCGCGCGGCGGCGTTGCTCGAATGATCGGCGGCGTCGGCGGTAATGCTGCTCGATCGGCTCGCCGCCGCGGTCGAGCTATTGTTGCCGCGATACGATTCCGCGAGGCGAATCGTCAGCACGTCGCCGATATGCTGCGCGCGCGGCGTTTCATAGAGCAGCAGCGGCGTGCCCGCCTGATAGATCGCGCCCTGCGTGTTGACGTTCAGCGGCGCCGACGCGAGCGGCGGCAACATCGGCGTGTCGACGATCGAGTTCTGGCTGCTGCTGGCGCAAGCCGCGAGGCAGGCCGCCGCGCCTAGCGCGACAGTGAGACGTAGCGCAGTCATGCGTGCTCCTTGGCCGGATCGGCCGGAATGAAAAAAAGCGGACCTTGCGGCCAGCGTGCCGGAATGGTCACAGGCGCGGTCACACGCGTGGTCGCCTGCACGGCAGCCGAAGCGACATATCAACCCGCCTCCGCGCCGCTCGCCTGCCATTGCCGCACGACCGATTTCACCCATGCGTCCGAACCCTTCAGCAGATAGGTGAGCGTGCCGTTGCGGGTGCCCGGCAGAAAACACAAGGTGATCGAGCTCACCGCGTTTTCCCACACGTACATCGGCATCGCGCCGGACGTCGATGCCTGTTGCGCGACGCGGCGCGGCGCGCCGTAACGGTCGGCGAGCGCCTCACGCAGGTCTTCGGCGGTGACCTCGTCGATCACGAAGGAAATCTCGTACAGACGCAGTGTGCTCTGCTCGTCGACGCGCGCAAAGCGCAGCACGTGCTCCTGCGCCGGCGCGCCGTCGACGACGGCTTGCGAGACGGCCCAGCCGTCGTCCGCGCGATGTGCCCAGCGGCACGCGACGGTCAGACTCTCATGCGATTTCAGCCGCATGCCAAGCGCGCCCGCCTGCACGTCCGTCTCGCAGACGGGCACGCTGCCGAGCGGCGTCGCCCGCACGGTCGAGCCGGAACGGAACTCGTCGAGCGTGATGCCGAGCGCAATGCCTCGAAACGCGAACGGGGCATCCGGCGAACGCTTGCGCGCATCGGCGGGCGCGCCCTTCGACGCAGCGCTGGCAGCCGCTTCGCGCGCCGCCGGCTGCGCCGTCGCGAGCAACGGGAACATTGCGCCGACGAGCCCCAATGCACAGGCAATCCGTTTGAGTGTCATGATTCAGTCGATGGCGGATGCACACACGTCGAACGGCGTGGCCGCCGCATGACCGATCACCGGGACGATTTTCAGCGTCACCGAGGTCAGCCGGCACGGCAGCGCCGCGACGCTGCAGCCGCCGAGCGGCAGCAGCGCCGCGCCAAGCGTCAACCACGCAGCGACACGGATGGAGCGGTCGAATATTTTCGGGGTCGACACACGGGCCTCGGTGCGTCAGGCTGTCGTGTTGACGGTATGCCCGACGAGCCCCGCAGGCACCGACGGCGACACCGGAGTGGCGGATTCCCGCGCTTGCGGCGTCGCCGGCTGGCTGCTCGGAGCCGAAGGCTTCTCCGCCGCCGGCGTAGACGCTAGCGAAGGAAGGTGGGTTGAGAAATTACTGTGAACGGTCATGATGAGCCTCGCGTGGCACCAGGTTTCGATTTCACGCCGCCTGTCGCGGGCCCAAGGCGTCAGGCTGTTTTCGACATGCGGCGCAACGTACTGCACGACGAATCATCTCGCCGCACGCGCGGTGGCGATGCATGAAGAAAAGCGCGCTTTTCAGCGGTGCTTACGAGCCGTTGCGATCCATTTCGATCGAGCGCCAATTCTTTCATCAGAGGAATATCAGCGATGCGAAACGTTTTCCGCCTTGCCGGGCGGGTTGCCAAATATGGCAGCGCTGAAATATGCGGTGAGCCTTTGCCGGCGGGCCTCGCGCGACAAGCGCAGCGCGCGGCGCGCGGCTCCGTAAGCATTGGTAAGAAAACAGTCGGCCGCGCGTCACGCGCGCCAGTCTAGAATTTCGCCATGAATCCACAGGTCCTTATCGTCGACGACGACCCGGTCGTACGCGATCTGCTATGCAAATTTCTGCAATCGAACGGCTTCGACGCGTCGGTGCTGCACGACGGCACGCATCTGCAACGCCGGCTCGAACGTGAACGGCCGTCGGTGGTCGTGCTCGACATCATGATGCCGAACACCGACGGCCTGCGCGCGCTCACCGCGTTGCGCGCCGCCGGCGACGACATCCCGGTGATCTTCGTGACGGCGCGCGGCACGGTGGCCGACCGTATTGTCGGGCTCTCGCTCGGGGCGGACGATTACCTGACCAAGCCGTTCGATCCCCGCGAATTGCTCGCGCGGATCCATACGGTGCTGCGCCGCCGCGGCCCCTCCACCACCAGTGCGCCGGAGGCCCGCAAGCCGTATCGCTTCGGTCCGTTCGAACTCGACTTCGCTACGCGTTCGCTGTCGCGCGAGGACTCGAAGCTCCCGCTGCGCGACAGCGAGTTCGCGCTGCTGAAGATCTTCGTCAACAACCCGTACAAGGTGCTGTCGCGCGTGCTGATTCACGACCTCGTGCATCGCGACAATCTCGCCTTCCGCGACCGCAGCCTCGACGTGCCGATCTGGCGCCTGCGCCGGGTGATCGAAGACGATCCGTCCAACCCGTGCTACGTGCAAACCGTGCGAGGTAAAGGCTACGTGTTCGTGCCCGACGCCGACGGCACGCCTTTCGCCGACGAGGCCGCCTCAAGCGCATGAAAAACCCGCTGAACACGCTGTTCGGCAGAATGGCGTTGCTCTCGACGGCGGTGTTGTTCGCGATTCAGGCGGGCTGGTTCGTACTGGTGGTGATGCAGCCGCCGCGCCATGAAATCGACGGCTTCGCGCGCGGCATTCTGCTGGTCTTGCAGGCGCTCAACGGCGAGCCGATTAAGGGCGCCGCGCTCGCGCCCGCCATGCGCGTGCACCTCGTGCCCACCTGGAACATGCCGGCGAGTGTCCATCTGCGCACGCCGACCAGCCGTCAGCTGGTCGAATTGAGCCGGCATTTGCGCGAGAACTTGCCGCCCGGCACCCAGATCGCCGTCGACGATGTGCACCCGCCCCAGTTGTGGGTACTGTCCCCCGGCAAATCCAACTGGGTGGTCGTGCCGGTCGACGTTCCGCCGCGCCCCCGCTTTCTCATCGAATCGGTATCGATGCTGCTGGCCGCGCTGATCCTGTCGCTGCTCGCGGTCTGGCAGATGCAGCGGCCCTTGTCGCGCGTCGCGGAGGCCGCGCTCGAGTTCGGCTCCGGCGGACGGCCGGAACCGGTCACCGTGCAGGGTCCGCGCGAACTGCGCGAACTGATCGGTTCGTTCAACGACATGATGCGGCGCCTGAACGAAGCCGGCGACGACCAGGCGGTCATGCTCGCCGGCGTCGCGCACGATCTGAAAGCGCCGCTCACGCGGCTCAAATTGCGCGCGAGCGTACTGGTCGCGGAAAGCGAGCGCGCGGGCCTGATCCGCGACGTCGACTCGCTGACCAACATCGTCCAGCAGTTTCTGGAATTCGCCGGCCAGTCCGCGGACGCCGGGCCGCCGGTCGAAGTCGACGAATTTCTGCAGGAACAGTTTTCCGCCACCGACAGCGCCGAGGCGCCGCTTTTCACGCTCGATCTGCAAGCCGGATCGTCATTCAGGCTGCCGCGCACGCTGCTCGACCGGCTCGTGACGAACCTCGTCGACAATGCGCTCGAGCATGGCGTGCCGCCGGTGGATATCGCCACGGCGCGTAACGACCGGCATTGGGTCATCAGCGTGCGCGACCACGGTCCGGGCATTCCCGACGACCGCATTGCCGCGGCCATGAAACCGTTCGTACGGCTCGATGCCGCGCGTGGCGGCGAAGGCCATTGCGGCCTGGGACTGGCGATCGTGGCGCGGCTTGCGCACGATCGCGGCGGCCGCTGTCATGTGCGCAATCATGCGCAAGGCGGGCTGGACGTGCGGATCGAACTGCCGGTTGGATTGGGAGAAACGTGAAAGGGTTGGGCGGCGATACCGGTGTATCCACTGAGGCACCCACCGAAGTACCCACTTACGCGCCCTTACCGGATGGGCTTTCCCGATGGCTGCGGCCTTATAGTCAGCCCCGGCAACCTCGATGCCGCCCTTCTCTGTCCGCCCTGTTATTTCGGGCGGACTTTTTTTCGTCCGCGCCTGGCGCTCGGGTGCGTGCGCGGCGCGCCGCCGCGGTTCAGGCCACGAGGCGGTCGTGCAAGGTATCGATAGTTGCCTGAGACACCCCGAGGCCTTGCGTCAGATAGCTCGCCATCGTGCCGTAGCTCGCCTGCACCTGATCGAACCCTGCTTGCAGATAACTTTCCTGAACGCTGAGCAATGGCGCCTCGATCGCCGCCGCGGCGGCGCCGCTTTGCGACCGCAGTGTGTCGGTGCTCGCCTTGATCGACAGCGCCGAGTAGACGTTGCTCAGCAGGTAGTCCTGCATGATGACGTCGAGCGGCACGTTGGCGACGCTGAGCAGCAAAGCCGCGACCCAGCCGGTGCGATCCTTACCGGCACTCGAATGAAACAGCTGCGCGCCCGCCCCGCTGGCGAGTTGCGTAAGGAGCGCGCCGTAGCTGGCGCGCTGGGCGGCGCCGGTGACATAGGAGCGCGCCTCGGCTTCCATGAAGGCGACGGCGGCGGCGGCCGAATCGAGCGAGGGCACGACGAAATCGTTCGTGCCAAGGACGTTGAAGACCGTCGATGTCGCACCGGCGGGCAGGACGTCGGCGGTACGCGCGATTTCGCCCGGTGTGCGCAGATCGCAGACCGTGGCGATGCCGAGTTTGCCGACTGCGGCCTGGTCTGCCGGGCTGAGTGTCAGGGCGTTCGAGCGATAGAAAGCGCCACGGCGCATCTGTTTGCCGTCGACGGTCGGGTAGCCGGCGGCGGCGCCCGCCACATCGCGGAAATTGCTGACCGAAGCGAGCCGCGGGGTTTCCGGCTGAGCGGCATCGAGATTCCCGCCGCCACAGGCGGAGAGCAGCGGGCTGCTCAGGGTCGACAGCAGCAGGACGCCCGCCGAGCTTTTCAGGAACGCGCGGCGTGAGTCGGCTGCCCGTAAGGGCGGGTTCCGGGCTGCCCGTAAGGACGTGCTCGCGGAGCGGAGGTGTGGCGAGCAGGTTTTTCCAGTTGCGGACATTCGGGTCGGTGGCTCGCGCGGGCGTAAGGGTGGATTTTCGCAGCTTGAGCGCCGCGAACGCAGTTTAACGGCGGCAAATATTTTTTGGGTTACATAGTAGTAGTTGGTAAGGATCGGGTTCTGGTTTGCCATTTTTGACCACGCCTGTCCCCACAACACCTCACCCCGTAGAATAGAAAAACCCCACCACGAAGCCGCCGACACGCGAGATATTCCCGGAGACTACAAAAAAATATGCCTTCTCTCCAATGGTTCACCGAGCTCACCCAGCGCGAACGCCGTACCCTTTATGCCGGCTTCGGCGGCTACGCAGTAGACGCCTTCGACTTCATGATCTACTCATTCCTCATCCCGCCGCTGATCGCGACATGGGGCATGACCAAAAGCGAAGCGGGCATGATCGCCACCAGCTCGCTGATCTCGTCGGCTTTCGGCGGCTGGCTCGCCGGCATTCTCGCCGATCGCTATGGCCGGATCCGCGTGCTCCAGTGGACCATCGCCACCTTCGCGATCTTCACCTGCCTGTCCGGCTTCACGCACTCGTTCTGGGAACTCCTTACCACCCGCACCCTGCAAGGCGTCGGCTTCGGCGGTGAATGGTCGGTCGTGACGATCATGATGGCGGAAACCATCCGCTCACCTCAGCATCGCGCGAAAGCGGTCGGCACGGTGCAAAGCAGCTGGTCCTTCGGCTGGGCGGCGGCGGCCATCATCTATTGGGCGTTCTTCGCGCTGCTGCCGGAACAATACGCATGGCGTGCCTGCTTCTGGATCGGCCTGCTGCCCGCGCTATGGATCATCTACATCCGCCGCAATGTCAGCGATCCGGACATTTTTCTCGAAACCCGCCGCGCGCGCAAAAGCGGCTTCGATACGTCGCACTTCCTGCAAATCTTCTCGCTCCCTCACCTCGGCACCACCCTGCTCGGCAGCGCACTGTGCACCGGCATGCTCGGCGGCTATTACGCGATCACCACCTGGCTGCCCACCTATCTGAAAACGGTCCGCCATCTGTCGGTGTTCAATACGAGCGGCTATCTGATCGTGCTGATCGCCGGTTCGTTTACCGGCTATGTCGTCGGGGCGATTCTGAGCGATAAGCTCGGCCGGCGCGCGTCGTTCGTGCTGTTCGCCATCGGCTCGTTCGTGCTCGGCATGGCCTACACGATGCTGCCGATCACCGACGGCATGATGCTCGCGCTCGGCTTTCCGCTTGGTATCGTCGTACAAGGAATTTTCGCGGGCGTGGGCGCCTATCTGTCGGAGCTGTATCCGAATGCGATCCGCGGGTCGGGGCAAGGCTTCTGCTACAACCTGGGGCGTGGCCTCGGCTCGTTCTTTCCGATTCTGGTCGGTACACTGTCGCAAACCATGACGCTTGTTAAGGCGATGGGCATCGTCGCCGGTTCGGGCTATCTGCTGGTGATCGTCGCCGCGTTGTGTCTGCCGGAAACCAAAGGCAAAGTGCTCGGCGCGACCATTCCCACCGCCAGACAGCGCAGTACAAACACATGAATACGATTGTTCTGGGCGGCGGCGTGATCGGCGTCGCCACCGCTTTTTATCTGCGTCGACAAGGCTGCGAAGTCACCCTGATCGAGCGCGAGCCGGACGTCGCGCTCTCCACCAGTTTCGGCAACGCCGGCGTGATCGCACCGGGCTACGTGACGCCGTGGGCCGCGCCGGGCATGCCGGCGAAAATCCTCAAATATCTGTTCAAGCCGGCCTCGCCGCTGATCTTCCGCCCCACTCTCGATCCGGCTCAATGGCGCTGGATTGCGCGCTGGCTGCGCGAATGCGATCTCGAACGCTTTCGCGTCAACAAGCAGCGGATGCAGCGCATCGCCTATTACAGCCGCGACTGTCTGCACGAATTCCGCAGCCGTCATCCGTTCGACTACGGCCGCAGCCAGGGCTATCTGCAGTTGTTTCGCAGCGAGTACGACGTCGAACTCGCGCAACCCGCGCTGACGGTTCTGCGCGACGCCGGCATCGCGCACCGCGAGGTCAGCGCGGCGCAATGCGTGGCGATCGAGCCGGGCTTGCGCTGGGCGCGTCAGGCACCGCTGTCGGGTCTCTACCTGCCCGACGACGAAGCCGGCGATTGCGCCCGCTTCACCCGCGAATTGCGCGCGATCTGCGAGCGCAACGGCGTACGCTTTCGCTTCGACACGCGCGTCACGTCGCTCGATGTGCAAGGCCGTGCGGTGCGCGGCGTGCGTATCGAGAGCGAGCGCGGCGGCGAGACGTTGCAGGCGGATGCGGTGGTGGTCGCGCTGGGCGTCGATAGCGCGGCGCTGCTTGCGCCGCTCGGCGTGAAGGTGCCGCTCTATCCGGTGAAGGGCTATTCGGCGACGCTGCCGGTCACCGATGATGAAAAAGCGCCGCACGCGGCGTTGATGGACGAATCGCTGAAAACGGCGATCACGCGTTTCGGCAACAACCTGCGCGTGGCCGGCACCGCGGAACTCGGCAATCGCCAGACGACGCTGCGTGAGCAGGCCTTGCAGACGCTGATGAAAGTGCTCAGCGACTGGTTCCCGCACGCGGCCAATCCGACTTCCGCGCATTTCTGGGTCGGCCGCCGTCCGATGACGCCCGATGGCGCGCCGTTGCTCGGCGCGTCCGGCGTGGACAACCTGTGGCTGAACCTCGGACACGGCTCCACGGGCTGGGCGATGTCGATGGGTTCGGGTCGCGTGGTCGCGGATCTGATCACGCGGCGCAAGCCGGAGATCGATCTGGAAGGACTCACGTTGGCGCGGTATCGGAAGTAATCCGCAGCAGACGTTAAAAAGCCGGGTCACCCTCTCGGGCGCCCGGCTTCGTTTTACCGCTTTGATGTACTGCTTATGTACTGCTTATGTGCCGCTTACGCGCCACATTGTCGTCTCCACCTCTTCCTGCAAGCTGTGGCCGGTTTCCGTGCCCAGAGGCGTGAAACCGGCCGGAGACGTTTAGCGCGGCAGTTCCGAATGGCCCATCAGGTACGCATCGACTGAACGTGCGCACTGGCGGCCTTCGCGGATCGCCCACACCACCAGCGACTGGCCCCGGCGCATGTCGCCCGCGGTGAACACCTTGTCCACCGACGTGTAATACGCCTTGTCGCCTTCGGTCGACGCCCGCACGTTGCCGCGGTTGTCCTTGTCGACGCCGAACGCTTCGAGCACCGGCGACACCGGCTGCGTGAAGCCCATCGCGAGCAGCACCAGATCGGCCTTCATTTCGAATTCGGAGCCCGGCACTTCCTGCATCTTGCCGTCCTTCCATTCGACGCGCGCGGCGATCAGCTTCTCGACCTTGCCGTTCTTGCCTTCGAGGCGCTTGGTCGCCACCGACCAGTCGCGCGAGCAGCCTTCGTCATGCGACGACGAGGTGCGCAGCTTGATCGGCCAGTACGGCCACACGAGCGGCTTGTTCTCTTCTTCCGGCGGTTGCGGCAGCAGTTCGAACTGCGTGACGCTCTTCGCGCCATGACGGTTCGACGTGCCGACGCAGTCCGAGCCCGTATCGCCGCCGCCGATCACGACCACATGCTTGCCCTTGGCGAGCAGCTGGTTCGGGACCTTGTCGCCGGCATTGACCTTGTTCTGCTGCGGCAGGAATTCCATCGCGTAGTGGATGCCTTCGAACTCACGGCCCGGCACCGGCAGATCGCGCGGCGTTTCCGAACCGCCCGTCAGCACGACAGCGTCGAACTGTTCTTTCAGCTCGGCCGGCGTGATGGTTTCCTTCGCCGTGTTGCCGATGTGCGCCGGCAGCGAATCCGCCTTGCCGATGAACACGTTGGCGCGGAACGTCACGCCTTCGGCTTCCATCTGGCGCATGCGGCGATCGATCAGCCACTTCTCCAGCTTGAAGTCAGGAATGCCGTAACGCAGCAGGCCGCCGATGCGGTCGTTCTTTTCGAACACGGTGACATCGTGCCCCACGCGCGCCAGCTGCTGCGCGACCGCCAGACCCGCGGGGCCGGAACCGACCACGGCGACCTTCTTGCCGGTCTTGTGCTTCGGCGGCTGCGGCGCGACCCAGCCTTCGGCCCAGGCTTTGTCGATGATCGCGTGTTCGATCGACTTGATGCCGACCGGGTCGTCGTTGATGCCGAGCGTGCATGCCGCTTCGCACGGCGCCGGGCAGATTCGGCCCGTGAACTCCGGGAAGTTGTTGGTCGAGTGCAGCACTTCGATCGCGTTCTTCCAGTCCTGATGGAACACCAGGTCGTTGAAGTCCGGGATGATGTTGTTGACCGGGCAGCCGTTGTTGCAGAACGGAATGCCGCAGTCCATGCAACGTGCGCCTTGAATCTTCGCTTCGTCGTCGGTCAGTGCGGCGACGAATTCCTTGTAGTGCTTCACACGCGTGAGCGGAGCTTCGTACGCCTCGTGGCGGCGCTCGAACTCGAGAAAACCGGTTGCCTTGCCCATGTGGTTCTCTTCTCTATCTGTATCAGGTGGGGTGATCTACACCCGCCGCGCGGAACGATTCAACGGTCGGCGCGGCGGGTACGGCTAAATGTGACGTCTTTCTGCGCTGGCAGCGACGAGTCCGGCAGTCAAGCAGCGAGGACTTCCTTGTTCGCCTTCTTCGCAGCCATTTCGCCGAGCGCGCGCTTGTATTCGGTCGGGAACACCTTCACGAACTGACGGCGCGATGCGTCCCAGTTTTCGAGCAGCGCCTTCGCACGCGGCGAACCCGTGAACTGGAAGTGACGTTCGATGAGTCCCTTGAGCAGGGCTTCATCGGTGATGCCGGTGTGCCACAAGCCCTTGTCGACCGTGCGTTCCTGTTCGGCCTGTTGCAGGACCGGATCGAGCGCGACCATCGACTTGTTGCACTTGCCCGCGAACGTGTTGTCCGGGTCGTACACATACGCGAGCCCGCCCGACATGCCGGCCGCGAAGTTACGGCCCGTTTCGCCGAGCACGACAACCGTGCCGCCCGTCATGTATTCGCAACCGTGGTCGCCCGTGCCTTCGACAACCGCCGTCGCACCCGAGTTACGCACGCAGAAACGCTCGCCGGCCACGCCGCGGAAGAAGGACTCGCCTTCGATCGCGCCGTACATCACCGTATTGCCGCAGATGATGTTTTCTTCCGACTTGCCGCGGAAATCGTTCGTGGGACGGATGATGATGCGGCCGCCCGACAGACCCTTGCCAACGTAGTCGTTACCGTCGCCGACCAGATCCAGCGTGATGCCCTTCGCAAGGAACGCGCCGAAGCTCTGGCCCGCGGTGCCCTTCAACTGGATGTGGATCGTGTCGTCGGGCAGGCCGTCGTGGCCGTACTTCTTCGCGATCGTGCCGGACAGCATCGCGCCGACCGTACGGTTCACGTTGCGCACCGGCTGGATGAACGACACGTGCTCGCCCTTCTCGATCGCGGCCTTCGCCTTCTCGATCAGCGTGTGGTCGAGCGCGCGGGCCAGACCATGGTCCTGCACGTCGACGTGCTTGCGCGCGACTTCAGCCGGCACTTGCGGCTGGTAGAACACCCGCGAGAAGTCGAGACCCTTCGCCTTCCAGTGCTCGATGCCCTTCTTCATGTCGAGCAGTTCGGCGTGGCCGATCAGGTCGTCGAACTTGCGGATGCCCAGTTGCGCCATGAGTTCGCGCGCTTCTTCGGCAACGAAGAAGAAGAAGTTGACGACGTGTTCCGGCTGCCCCTGGAATTTCGCACGCAGCACCGGATCTTGCGTCGCGACGCCGACCGGGCAGGTGTTCAGGTGGCACTTGCGCATCATGATGCAGCCTTCGACGACGAGCGGCGCCGTCGCAAAGCCGAATTCGTCCGCGCCGAGCAGCGCGCCGATCACGACGTCGCGACCGGTCTTCATCTGACCGTCGGCCTGCACGCGGATACGGCCGCGCAGCTGGTTCAGCACCAGGGTCTGCTGCGTTTCCGCCAGACCCAGTTCCCACGGCGTGCCGGCATGCTTCACCGACGACAGCGGCGACGCTCCCGTGCCGCCGTCATGGCCGGCGATCACGACGTGATCGGCCTTCGCCTTGGCGACACCCGCGGCCACCGTGCCGACACCCGATTCCGACACCAGCTTCACCGACACGCTGGCCGCCGGGTTGGCGTTCTTCAGGTCGTGAATCAGCTGCGCCAGATCTTCGATCGAGTAGATGTCGTGGTGCGGCGGCGGCGAAATCAGGCCGACACCCGGCACCGAGTAACGCAGCTTGCCGATGTACTCGGACACCTTGTGGCCCGGCAGCTGGCCGCCTTCGCCCGGCTTCGCGCCTTGCGCCATCTTGATCTGGATCTGATCGGCCGACGCGAGGTATTCCGCCGTCACGCCGAAACGGCCCGACGCCACCTGCTTGATCTTCGAGCGCAGCGAATCGCCGTCCTTCAGCGGAATGTCGACGATCACTTCGTCGCCGATCACGGACTTCATCGTGTCGCCGTTCTTGATCGGAATGCCGCGCAGTTCGTTGCGGTAACGGTTTTCGTCCTCGCCGCCTTCGCCGGTGTTCGACTTGCCGCCGATGCGGTTCATCGCGACCGCCAGCGTGGCGTGCGCTTCGGTGCTGATCGAGCCGAGCGACATCGCGCCGGTGGCGAAACGCTTGACGATTTCCTTCACCGGTTCGACTTCGTCGAGCGGGATCGCCTTCGACGGGTCCAGCTTGAACTCGAACAGGCCGCGGAAGGTCATGTGGCGCCTGGTCTGATCGTTGATCAGATGCGCGTATTCCTTGTACGTCTGGTACGAGTTGCTGCGCGCCGAGTGTTGCAGCTTGGCGATCGCATCCGGCGTCCACATGTGTTCTTCGCCGCGCACGCGGTACGCGTACTCGCCGCCCGCGTCCAGCATGTTCGCGAGGATCGGGTTGTCGCCGAACGCGTCGCGATGCAGTCGGATCGCTTCTTCCGCGACGTCGAACAGACCAATGCCGCCGACCTTCGACGAGGTGCCCTTGAAGTACTTCGACACCAGGTCTTCCGCGAGGCCGACGGCTTCGAAAATCTGCGCGCCGGTGTACGACATGTAGGTCGAAATGCCCATCTTCGACATGACCTTCTGCAGGCCCTTGCCGACTGCCTTGGTGAAGTTGTAGACCGCCTTTTCCGCCGACAGGTCGCCCTTCAGGCCGGCTGCGAGCTGGCCGAGCGTTTCCATCGCGAGGTACGGGTGCACGGCTTCCGCGCCGTAGCCCGCGAGCAGCGCGAAGTGGTGCGTTTCACGCGCCGAGCCGGTTTCGACGACCAGACCCGTGCTCGTGCGCAGACCTTGCTGCACGAGGTGCGTGTGGATCGCGGCCGTGGCGAGCAGCGCCGGGATCGCGACGTTGTCGCGGTCGGTCTTGCGGTCCGACACGATCAGCATGTTGTAGCCGGACTTGACCGCGTCGACGGCTTCCGCGCACAACGACGCGAGACGCGCCTCGATGCCTTCCTTGCCCCAGGCCACCGGATAGCAGATGTTCAGTTCATACGAACTGAACTTGCCGCCCGTGTACTGATCGATCGCGCGGATCTTCGCGATGTCCTTGAAGTCGAGCACCGGTTGCGACACTTCGAGACGCATCGGCGGGTTGATGTTGTTCGTGTCGAGCAGGTTCGGCTTCGGACCGACGAACGACACCAGCGACATCACCATGTTTTCGCGGATCGGATCGATCGGCGGGTTCGTCACCTGCGCGAACAGCTGCTTGAAGTAGTGATAGAGCGTCTTGTTCTTGTTGGACATGACCGCCAGCGGCGAGTCGTTGCCCATCGAACCGACGGCTTCCTCGCCAGCTTGCGCCATCGGCGCCATCAGGAACTTGAGGTCTTCCTGCGTGTAGCCGAACGCCTGCTGGCGATCCAGCAAGGCAGCCGCCTCGCGGCGTTCCGTGATGACGTCTTCGGCCTTCGCCTCGATTTCGTCGAGCTTGATACGAACTGCGTCGATCCAGCTCTTGTATGGCTTGGCGTTGGCGAGGTTGTCCTTCAGTTCCTTGTCGTCGATGATGCGGCCGTGTTCCATGTCGATCAGGAACATCTTGCCAGGTTGCAGACGCCACTTCTTGACGATCTTCGACTCAGGGATCGGCAGCACGCCGGCTTCCGACGCCATGATGACGAGGTCGTCGTCGGTAATCACATAGCGGGCCGGACGCAGGCCGTTACGGTCGAGCGTCGCGCCGATCTGACGGCCGTCGGTGAAGGCGATCGCGGCGGGGCCGTCCCACGGCTCCATCATCGCGGCGTGGTATTCGTAGAACGCGCGGCGGTTGTCGTCCATCAGCGTGTGCTGCTCCCAGGCTTCCGGGATCATCATCATCATTGCGTGGACGAGCGGGTAGCCGGCCATCACCAGCAGTTCGAGACAGTTGTCGAACGATGCCGTATCGGATTGGCCCGGATAGATCAGCGGCCACAGCTTCGGCAGATCGTCGCCGAGCACGTGCGATGCGATCGCGCCGGTGCGGGCGTTCAGCCAGTTGACGTTGCCCTTCACCGTGTTGATTTCGCCGTTGTGGGCGATCATCCGGTACGGGTGAGCCAGTTCCCACGCCGGGAACGTGTTGGTCGAGAAGCGTTGGTGCACCAGCGCCAGCGCCGAGACGGTGCGCTCGTCCTGCAGGTCGCGGTAGTACACGCCGACCTGGCCGGCCAGCAGCAGGCCCTTGTAGACCACCGTGCGCGCCGACATGGACGGCACGAAGTATTCCTTGCCGTGCTTGAGCTTGAGCGCCTGGATGCGGTGGCTGGCGGTCTTGCGGATCACGTACAGCTTCCGCTCGAGCGCGTCGGTCACCATGATGTCCTTGCCGCGGCCGATGAAGATCTGGCGGATCAGCGGCTCGCTCGCCTTGACGGTGGGCGAAATCGGCATGGTGTGGTCGACCGGCACGTCGCGCCAGCCCAGCACGACCTGGCCTTCGGCCTTTACCGTGCGCTCGAGCTCCTGTTCGCAGGCCAGACGCGACGCGTGTTCCTTCGGCAGGAACACCATGCCGACGCCGTATTCGCCGTGCGGCGGCAGCGTCACGCCCTGCCTGGCCATTTCCTCACGGTAGAAGCCATCCGGAATCTGAATCAGGATGCCCGCGCCGTCGCCCATCAGCGGATCGGCACCGACGGCGCCCCGGTGGTCGAGGTTCTCGAGAATCTTCAGGCCTTGCTCGATGATCTCGTGGCTTTTCTTGCCCTTGATGTGAGCGACAAAGCCGACGCCGCAGGCGTCGTGCTCATTTTGCGGGTCGTACAGACCTTGCGCGGCGGGAACCGGGTGAGTCGGTTGCTGGTGGTCGTTCATGGGGACACCGTCTGTGAGGGGCCGGACAGGCCGTTAAACCGTTTTTTTATTGCCGCAGTGCGCACCGCCACCGCGACGACGCTCTCTACGCTGGATGCTACGCGTACCAAAAAGCGCCGGAATTCGGAATATACGCGACGAATCAATGGAATAGCAAACAAAACCTGATGGTACGACCCCTATTATCAAGTTGGTGCATTGCGGCTAACTTTTATTGGTGCCACATCAAAACGGTGCAAAGAAAACGGCATCCGAAGATGCCGCTCGGGGCGCAGCCCTTGATCCGAAACGCTTTATTGCGTCTGCGGCGTCTCACGCACCTTGCGCGGCCGCCCGCGCGGCAGCGGCGACACGCGCCGGTTCGCGGCCCGCGCCGCCCACTCGCGATACGTTTCGCTGCCCAGAACCCAGCCTTTCAAGGTGGCCTGCTGGAGCTGGCTGGCTTCGCGCTCGTCGAGCGGCTGCTCGCACAGCTCGCGGTACGCGCGTTGCCGCTCGAACGGCGTGTTGCCGAGCGACCAGTACAACGGGTGATCAGTAATGAGGCTGTCGAGCGTAAGGCCAATGTGATGGCGGTAGCTCGACCAGCGGTAGTCCTCCGGCGCGTTCACGAGTTGCGTGCGCAGCGGGCACATCTCGACGACCTGGCTCGCCAGCAGGAAGTAACGCTCGCCCTCGATCACCGTTGCGCGGTAACGGCCCTCCCATAGCGTGCCGCGGCGTGCGTAACGCCGGTTGAAGTGGGCGACATAGCGGCGCCCCACCGCCTGCATCGCCTTCGGCAGACTCGACTCCTCGGTCGGCGTGACGAGCAGTTGCACAGCGCCCGGCATCAACGCGTACGCGTGGATCGACAAATGGTGGTCGCGCGAAGCCGCTTTCAAACAATCGATGAAAAGCTCGTAGTCCTGGTCGTCGACGAATGCGGGCTGCTGGTCGAGTCCACGGAGGATGACGTGCTGCGGCTGATCAGGGACATAGAGACGTGCAAGCCGTGCCATGCTGAAGTATCCAATAGTCGCGTTGGTATATACCCGAAGGTCCGAAAAGCCGCATGGGCGCTGGGTTCGGCGCGGCGCGGCTTAGCCAGAAACCGCCCGGCGCTTAGGGAGAAAGCTCTAACTGCCGCGTATGGTTTGTTTCAAACGTTGTGGTCATAATGAGCGGGCCTTTTTTGGAGGAGCACATATGAAATTAAAACAGGCCATAACGGGGATCGCGGCGCTCGCCTGCATGATGGCAGCTCACGCGCAATCGGCCGGCAGTTTTTACGCTACGACGGGGTGGTTCCATTTCGCCCCCCAAGACAGTAGCGATCCGTTGAAGGAAACAAGCGTCGGCGGGACACCCGTCAACATCTCACTACCCGGCACGGGCGCTGGCATCGACAGCTCCGACACCATCGGCTTAAGCCTAGGCTACTTTGTCACCGATCACATCGCCGCGGAAGCTGAAATTGGCATTCCGCCGAAATTCAACCTGCTAGGCACAGGCACCTTCGAGCAATTCGGTACGCTCGGCTCCGCGAGGCAATGGAGTCCTGCTCTCCTGTTCAAATACTACTTCAACGACGCCACCGCGGCGTTCCGACCGTATGCCGGCCTCGGCGTCACGTACGTCTGGTTCACGGACGCGAAGATCTCCAACACTGCGTTTGAACAAGGCGTACTGCATGGTCCGACTTCGGTATCGACGGATCGTTCCTGGGCGCCGGTGTTTAATCTCGGTTTCAACTATGCGTTCACCAAACACTGGTTCGCAGGGTTCTCCGTCTCATACATACCGCTCAGCGTAACCGCGAAACTGACCTCGAACGCATCGACTCCGGTCGGCAACCTGACCGTGACGTCTGAAGCAAAAATCAAACTCAACCCTATCGTTACTTTCGCGAAGATAGGTTACGTCTTCTAGGAAGGCAGCCTGCGCCTGCATGGATCGAACCGTCGCGAACCGTCGCGAACCGTCCGCACCTCGGCGAAACGCCGTCACACATGTGATGGCGTTTTTGATTTTATGCCTCTGTCACCTATTGTGGTAAACGCCGGACGCATTGTAATTTTGACCACCGATCGGCCTTTCCAGTGCAATTTCTGCCGCCAGAAACCGTCGGCACGTGTGCGATGATCGCGCTGGAACACCGCGCAGCCTTTGGCATTGAAGTTGCGTGATGCCACGTTTGCCGCATGAGTACGCGGAGACTTTTCTCACCCTCATCGACGGAGCGACCATGACAGCACTTCCGAATACGCGAGACGCCCTCGGCGAATCCTGGACCACCACCAGCCGCCGTGCGCGGCGTATCGCTCGCCATAGCCGCCACGCGGCTGAAGACATCGCAGGCGAACTGCGCACGCTGATGTCGGAACTCGAAGATACTTTGGCCGACGGTACGCAGGCCGATGCCGTGGCGTTGCGCAGCAAATTGCGCAAACAACTCGACGTGGCGCGAGACCGTTTGAACGACACGCGCGAAGCCATGCGCCAGCGCGCCGAAGTCGCGATCTCGGATGCCGACACTTACGTGCACGAAAACCCGTGGCAGACGATCGCGATCGTCGGCGGCGTCGCCCTGATCGCGGGCGCGCTATTCGCGTCGCGGCTGCGTTAAGCGGCGAGCCGGGCCGCCGCACGGGCGGCGGCATTTCACTGCGGGCATGCACAGCGGCGCCGATGCCCACTGGCGCGGCTCCGATCAGTTGTCCTCGATCACGAACAGCCGCTGATATTCCTTCACCGCGTACCGATCCGTCATGCCGGCAATGTAGTGGGCGATCAGGCGCGGCTGCAACGACGCGTCCGGCGACTGATAGCCGGGCGGCAACAGCCGCGGATCTTCCGTGAACGCGCCAAACAGGCCGACCACCACGCGGCGCGCCTTGTTCGCCATCCGCATCACCCGGTAGTGGCGATACAGGTTCTTGAACAGAAAGCGCTTGAGCGTCGCGGCCTGCGAAGCAATCGCCTCGCTATGCGCGACCAGCGGCGGTGCGGCCCGCACCGCATCCAGCGAAGCCGGCGCATGCCGGATCAGATTGAGCGTGGTCGTATCGATCAGATCGACGATCAGCGTGTTGATGATGCGGCGCACCGTCTCGTGAATCAGCCGGCGACCTTCGATCTGCGGAAAGTCGCGGCGCGCCGCCTCGTAGTGCGTCTGCCATAACTCCACTTCTGCAAGCTGTTTCACGGTGAGCAAGCCTGAGCGCAATCCGTCGTCGACGTCGTGATTGTTGTACGCGATCTCGTCGGCGACGTTCGCGATCTGCGCTTCGATCGACGGTTGCCGTCCTTCGAGAAAGCGCTCGCCGAGTGCGCCGAGCCGCCGCGCGTTCTCGCGCGAGCAATGCTTGAGGATGCCTTCGCGCGTTTCGAAGCAGAGGTTGAGGCCGTTGAACGCGCCATAGTGCTCCTCGAGATCGTCGACCACCGCAAGGCTTTGCAGGTTGTGCTCAAAGCCGCCGTGTTCGCGCATGCATTCGTTCAGCGCGTCCTGCCCCGCATGGCCGAACGGCGTATGACCGAGATCGTGCGCGAGAGAAATAGCTTCGACGAGGTCCTCATTGACCCGCAGATTGCGGGCGACCGAACGCGCGATCTGCGCGACTTCGAGACTGTGCGTGAGGCGCGTGCGGAACAGGTCGCCCTCGTGATTCACGAACACCTGAGTCTTGTACTCGAGCCTGCGGAATGCCGTCGAGTGGACGATGCGGTCGCGATCGCGCTGAAATTCGGTGCGCGCGCTAGGCGCGGCTTCGGGATAGCGGCGGCCGCGCGACTGCGCGGAATGCGCCGCATACGGCGCGAGATGCGCTTCGAGTGCTTCGGGCGAAGGCACGCCGATCGCCGGCGTACCTACCTTGTCATGCTTTACATCGTCGTTGCGCCTGTCAGTCACCGGTTTCTCCGAAACATGAGCGGCGCCTCGTGACGCTGGTGCGTGATGCTTTGCTGCGATGCCTCGCCGTATCTAGACGGCGGCGGCCAGCGTGGCGTGCACGGCGGCGTCGGGCGCCTGGGTGATCAGCGTCTCACCGAAACGATTCAACAGAATGAATTTGATCGCGCCGGCTTCGGCCTTTTTATCGACCTGCATCAGTTCGACATAGCGCGATTCGCCGAGCGCGGGGGCGCGAGTCGGCAGATGCGCGGCGACGATCACGTCGACGAGGCGCTTGCGCGCGGCTTCGTCGAGATAGCCCAGGCGCACGGACAGGTCCGCCGCCATCACCATTCCGCAGCCGACCGCCTCGCCGTGCAGCCATTCGCCGTAGCCGAGCCCGGCTTCGATCGCGTGGCCGAAGGTGTGGCCGAAATTGAGGATGGCGCGCAGCCCGCCTTCGCGCTCGTCCTGCGCCACCACCGACGCCTTGATCTCGCACGAGCGCTTGACCGCCTCGGCCAGCGCCTCGGGCTCGCAGCGATTGAGCGCCTCGACATTCGCCTCGATCCAGCTGAAGAAACCAGCGTCGGCGATCGCGCCGGTCTTGATCACTTCGGCGACGCCCGCCGCCAGTTCGCGCGCCGGCAGCGTGCGCAGCGCGCCGATGTCGGCGATCACGGCTTGCGGCTGGTAGAACGCGCCGATCATGTTCTTGCCGAGCGGGTGATTGATGCCAGTCTTGCCGCCCACCGACGAATCGACCTGCGACAGCAAGGTGGTCGGCACCTGGATGAACGGCACGCCGCGCATGTAGCAGGCCGCGGCAAAACCGGTCATGTCGCCGATCACGCCGCCGCCCAAGGCGATCAGCGTGGTTTTACGGTCGGCGCGCGCGCCCAGCAGCGCGTCGAAAATCCGATTCAGCGTTTCGAGGTTCTTGTGCGCTTCGCCGTCCGGCAAAACGACCGTGGAAACCTGCTTGCCGAGCGGCGCCAGCGCGGCGCGCAGCTTGTCGCCGTACAGCGGATCGACCGTGGTGTTCGTGACGATGGTGACCGAGCTGCCGGCGATGTGCGGCGCGAACAACGCGGTCTGGCCGATCAGGTCGGCACCGATATGGATGGGGTAGGCGCGCTCGCCCAATTCGACATTGACGGTAATCATACGGTCCATTATGGCGCAGGATGTTTGGCGACGCCGGCCATCTCGAGCTGCATCAGAACCATGTTGACGAGTCCGTTGACCGAAGGCCGGCCGGTTTCGATCACGAAATGCGCGCATTCGCGGTAGAGCGGGTCGCGTACTTCGTAGAGCGCCTCGAGGCGCGCTTTGGGGTCTTCGGTCTGCAAAAGCGGGCGATTCTTGTCGCGCCGGGTGCGCAGCCACAAATCGTGCGGGTTGGCGCGCAAATAGATCACCACGCCGCGATTTTGCAGGGCTTCGCGGTTTTCCGGCCGCAGCACTGCGCCGCCGCCCGTGGCGAGCACGATATTGTCGCGCCCGGTCAGGTCGGAGATCACGTGCGCTTCACGTTCGCGAAAGCCCGCTTCGCCCTCGAGTTCGAAGATCACCGGGATGCGCGCGCCCGTGCGTGCTTCGATTTCGTGATCGGAATCGAAGAACGGGCGGTCCAGCCGGCGCGCAACGGCCCGGCCCACGGTGGTTTTGCCTGCCCCCATGAGCCCTACAAAAAATACATTGGCGTGTGCGTCCCGCGCTTGCAACGGTGTCCTCTGGCTAATCCGGTATGGTTCGTGCCGCAGCTTACTGGCAAAGCGGCTGCCTTGTCGAGCCTGCACGCCGCCGCTCACGAGCGGCGGCAGCATGCCCCTAATTTGTCTGAACGACGCGCGGCGTGATGAAAACCGCCAGTTCACTGCGCTTGTCGCGATGGGCCCGATGGCGAAAAAGCGCGCCTAAAACCGGTATTTTGCCCAGGAGCGGCACCCGCGTCACATCGTCCCGGTTGTCGGTCGCATAGATGCCGCCGATCGACACCGTACCACCATCCTCGACTTCGACCCGCGTTTGCACGTGTTTGGTGTTGATCGCCGGGCCGGCGTCGGTCTGCTCGCCGACGCTATCTTTAGCGACGTCGAGGTCCAGCACCACTCGGCCGTCGGGCATGATTTGCGGCTCGACCTCCAGTTTGAGCGTGGCGCGGCGAAACTGCACGCCGGACACGCCCTGCCCCACTTTGGCCTGATACGGCAGCTCGGTGCCCTGTTCGACGACCGCTTTCATCCGGTCGGCCGTCACCACCCGCGGACTCGAAACGATTTCGCCGCGGCCTTCGGCTTCCAGCGCGCTCAACTCGATATTCAGCAGCCGCGTGGCTTGCGCGGCGAACAGCGTCAGGCCGGCGGTGGCGGCGTCGAACCCGGAAATCGGCCGCGCCGACAGATCGTAGACGGCGCCGTCCTTGCCGCCGGTGAGACCCAGGGCGGTGCCGTCGGCACTGGCCGCGGCCATCGACAGGCGCACGCCGAGATTGCGCGAAAACCCGTGCTCGCCCTCGACGATACGTGCCTCGATCAGCACCTGACGGGTCGGCCGGTCGACGGACGCGAGCAGCTCGGTAATTTGCGCGAGGCGGCCCTCGAGATCGGTGACGAACAGCAGATTGGTGCGCGGATCAGCCGTCGCGGCGCCGCGCCTGGACAGCACGCGCTGGTTGCCGGAGCCCGTCAGCAGACGCCGCACGTCCTCGGCGCGCGCGTAGCGCAGCTCGAAGGTGCGGCTCGCGAGCGGCTCCAGATCGGCGGCCCGGGCGTGCGCTTCGAAGCGCTGCCGTTCACGCGCGGCCAGATCGGCGATGGACGCGACCCAGATCACATTGCCGTGGCGCTCCATGGCCAGACCGTTGACGTCTAGCAGGGTGTCGAACGCGGTGCGCCACGGCACTTTGTCGAGCCGCAGCGAAACGGCGCCGCGCACTCTTTCGCTCGCAACGATGTTCAGTCCGGTGAACTGGGCGAACGCGTTGAGCACCGCGCCGAGTTCGGCGCGCTGGAAGTTCAGCGTGATGGGTTTATCGTCGGCGGCGAGCCTGCTGTCGGCAGGGCTTTTCGACGCGTCGCTCAGGCGCGCCAGCGGAGGCAGCGGCACCGGCGGACCTTCGAGTGCGGATGCCCCGGCGGTTTCGTCGCGAGCGGCAGCGGAGCGAGCAGAGGCGGCGGATTGTGGCCGCAGCGGCACGGAGCCGTCCGCATCGCTGAGCGCATCATCCGTGCCGTCATCGCCGGAGGTTGCCGTTGCGCGCGATGCCTTGGGCGATGTCCCTGGTTCATCGGCGGCACTATCGTTAAACGGGTTAGGCACTTCGCCAGCCATGCCGCGCGGCAGTGGCGGCACGTTGTATGGGACGTCGAGCTGGGCAATCGCGTCGTCGTGCGGCATGCGCGCGGACAGCGTCGGCCACGGCGGCAGCAGTTGGGCCGACGCATGCGCGATGCCGGCACCCGCCGCCGCGCTAATGAAGAAGAGACCAAGGCAGAAACGAGCGCCCTCGCGCCACGCGATGCGGCGAATTGGCTTTGCCAGCCTCATCAGGATGCCTCCGCAAGCGCCAGAGTGCGCGTCGCGCCGCCATTGGCCAGCGTAATGCCGAGCGCGTCGACCCGCGTGACGCGCTCGGCGCCGAACTGCTGCCCCGACGCGACGGTCGCCGCGCCGTCCGGCGTTTCCAGCAAGGCGAGCGCGTGGGTGCGATCGTGCAGCAAGCCGGCCAGACGTAGCTGCGAAGCGTCGGGCAGGTCCGCGCCTGTCAGCAATTGAGGCAATGAGAACGGGTCGTAGAAGACGATGTCTTCGTCGGCGTCGGAATCGAGGCTGTCGTCGGCGAACGCGGCCGCGGCCGCACTCGAAGCCGCAGGCCTCAGCGCGCTGAACACGCGCAGCGTCGCACTAACTGCAAGCAACACGCCGTGCCGCTTGACGGTCACGTCTTCGGGGACGATCAGCACCGGCAGGTCCGACAGTCCGCGCAGAAACGACATCAGATGGACGAAATCGGTCTGCGCGGTGACTCGTACAGGCCGCATATTTTCAGCGCCCGAGCCGCTCGCCGCTCCCGGCTCCACAGAGAGCAACGCGACGTTATTTTGCGCGACCAACTCGGACACGACGCGCACGTCGTCGGCGGAGGTCCATGGCATCGGCAGATGCGCAGCGGGCGTGCTCGCGGCTTCACGACGCAGCGCGGGCAATTGCGTCAGCGCGCGGCGTGCGTCGGCGAGATGCCGCGTGGCGGCATCGAATGCTGTGCGGCTTGCTCCGAGGCCGCTGAGATCGGCCACGACCCAGCCGTGCGCCCCCAGGCCGAACACCAGCGCAGCAATCAGCAATGCGATCACCAGGCGACGCCGCCCGCTCCATGCGCCGACCGGCAGGCGCACGTGCTTCATCCAACGGGACAAAGAGAGCCGCGCGCCTGCCGGGCCGCCCATGTCGATAAACGTTGTACTCATTTCGCACCTCTTGATGGTTCAGACTTCATCGGACGTTGCACAGCGGAGGCCGGCGCATGAGCCGCCTTGCGAGGCGGATCGCTCCAACGCAAGCGCGCGCCGAATTCGATCGGGCCTGTTTCGCCGGCGGCAGCCGCTGCACCGCTGCGTGAGGGCGAGCGATGAAGATCGCTCATCTCCGCGCCCTTCACGCCACGCATCGCGCTCAAGCGTTTGAGCCAGCCGGCCGACGCGATAGGTCCGTTCGAAGTCGCCAGCAATTCCGTCTCGTGCGCGCTCTGACGTAACTGCTGCAGAACGACACCGTCGCCCGGTTCGAAACTCAGGGCGTCCAGCAGATCGCGTAGATGCGTCAGGGGCTCGGACAAGCTCACAGCACGCGCGGCCCCTTTGCGCTGTTCGTCTTGTGCACGCAGCAACTTCGCGTGCTCGGCGAGCGGCGCAGCCAGTTGCGCGAGCGACCGTTCGAGCGACGCACGCTGCGCATCGAGGCGCGCCCGCTCGAACGCCAGCCATCCGGCCAACGCAAGCACGGCGGCACAACCCGCGAGCGCCGCGCCGGTCCATTCGAGCAGGCAGCGCCGCCGCGCAAGCCGCGCGTTACGTTGCCGATAGGGCAGCAGATTGAAACCGCCAAGCCAGGGCCGCATGAAGCGTGTGCCGCGCGATGAAGCCGGCCTGCCTGAACCGGCGACATGCCAGCGGCCGCGCATCATTCGAGCACCCCGCGCAACGCAAGGCCGAATGCGACCGCACCGGCGGGCTCGTGCAACAGCGGATCCGTTAGCGACCGCGCAAGGCTGCCAAGCGCTGCGCACTCGAACGGCAACACCGTGCAGCCCAATACGTCGGCCATATCCGCAAGCGTAAAACCTACGCCGTCGAGCAGGTCGACCTCGCCGCACAACAACGCGCAGTCGAGTGCGGGACCGTCAGCGAGATCGCGCAGCGCGTCGGCGAGATCCGAGTGCTCGGGCGCCGGATAGCGAATTTCGCCGACGATGCTGTCGTCGACGATGCGCCACCCGTACACGCCATCCGCGCCGATCCAGACCGCGACATAGGGCTCGTGCGAATCGAGTTCATGACTGGCCGCGTAACGCATTGCGCGCAACGCCGCATGCGGCTCTCCGTCGATCGCGGTCAGCGAGATGCCGGCGGTGGCCGCGCATTCGATGCGCGCTTCGAGATGCTGCCGTGCGGTCGCGGCGATCGTCACCGAGCGGGTAGACGACGGCGCTTCGTCGAGGAACCAGTCGACTGCCAACGCATGCCGCTCGAGCCCCGCGATGCGCTCGACTTCACTCATCACCGCGGGTTCCAGTTCGGCCAGTTCATGCCCATAGTCTTCCGCGCAACCGCTCAAGGCGGCGAGCCTTGTTAGCGGCATCGTGGTGGTGAGCGTGGCCGAGGCAGGCAGCGCCATCGCGCAGCGCAGCGCGTGCGTCGCACAGGCACGCGGCAGCCCCGCGAAGGCATCGCGCAACGCACGCGCCACTGCGTGCCGGTCGGCGATCTCCGTGCCGGCCATCGCGCCGGCGGCAAGCGGCACGCTCGTCACATATTCGATCCGCAGCCCGGCGCTCGCGCGCGAACGCTGGCTCACCACGACGAGACGCACCTCCTGCGAACCGACATCGATCCCCGCCGCGAAGCGTTCCGCAAAGCGCCCTCCCAAGCGCTCCACTCCCAGTTGCACTCCCTGAAGCCACGAACTTTTGAACGTCATCACGCCCTCCCTTCACACTCACGCGACGAACCATTCGAACGCGAGTAACGAGGAAGAATTGTGCGTAGCCGCGCCGCCGCGCGACACTCAGCCGAATGGCTAACGTTGCGTGACGTGCGCCCTGCACGCGCTCAAAACGGCTACAGTGAAGTCATTCCTGCGCGGCGCGAAGACTTGTCAAGAACTGTCAGTAAGCATGCCGAAAGCTGAAAAGCGAGGCGGCTATAATCGCGGGACTGCTTTTTGGTGTCCATATGCAATCCACGTCTCCTACTTCCCCGCCGCCCGCGCCGCAAAAGCGCAAACGCCCGTTGTGGCTCAAGCTCGTCCTTGGCTTTGTGGGTCTGATCTTCGCAGGCATTCTGTGCGTGCTGCTGGTGCTCGGCTACGCATTGGTGGTGGCGACGCCGAACCTGCCGTCGCTCGATGCGCTCACCGACTACCGGCCCAAGGTGCCGCTTCGCATCTATACGGCCGACCACGTGCTGATCGGCGAATTCGGTGAAGAACGGCGCGACATCGTCCATATCCAGGACGTGCCCGATAGCCTGAAGAAGGCCGTGCTCGCAATCGAAGACGCGCGCTTCTACGATCACGGCGGCGTCGACCTGACCGGCATCGCGCGGGCCGGCTTCGTCGCGCTGACCAATGGCCACGCAACGCAGGGCGCGAGCACGATCACGATGCAGGTGGCGCGCAACTTCTTCCTGTCGAGCGAGAAGACCTACACGCGCAAGATCTACGAGATGCTGCTCGCGTACAAGATCGAGTCGAAGCTGACGAAGGATCAGATTCTCGAGGTGTACATGAATCAGATCTATCTCGGCCAGCGCGCGTATGGCTTCGCGAGCGCGGCGCGGGTGTACTTCGGTAAAGATCTGAAGGATCTGACGCTGGCGGAATCGGCGATGCTGGCCGGCCTGCCGAAGGCGCCGTCGGCGTACAACCCGGTGGTCAATCCGAAGCGCGCAAAAGTGCGGCAGGAGTACATCCTGCAGCGCATGTATGAACTGCATTACATCACCCGGGAACAGTACGACGCGGCAAGCGGGCAAACGCTCGTCGTCAAGGGCGCCGGCAAGGAATTCAGCGTGCACGCGGAGTATGTCGCGGAAATGGTGCGGCAGATGATGTACGCGCAGTATCGCGAAGAGGCCTACACGCGCGGCCTGAACGTCGTCACGACAGTCGACTCGGCCGACCAGGACGTCGCTTACCGTGCGCTGCGCAAAGGTCTGATGGACTATGAACGGCGCCACGGCTACCGCGGCCCGGAGGCGTTCATCGACTTGCCGTCCGATGCGGACGACCGCGAACAGGCTATCGACGACGCCCTGCTCGAACATCCCGACAACGGCGAAATCATTGCCGCGGTGGTGACCGCGGCGAGCCCGAAGCAGGTGCAGGCCACCTTCATCGACGGCAACGTCGCGACCATTCAGGGCGACGGTCTGCGCTTCGCCGCGTTCGCGCTCGGCACGCGCGCGCAGCCGAATCAACGCGTGCGGCCCGGCGCGATCATCCGTCTGGTCAAGGGCGACGACGGCAGCTGGTCGATCACGCAATTGCCGCAAGTGGAAGGCGCGTTCGTGTCGGTGATTCCGCAGGACGGCGCGATTCGCGCGCTGGTCGGCGGCTTCGATTTCAACAAGAACAAGTTCAATCACGTCACCCAGGCCTGGCGCCAGCCGGGTTCGAGCTTCAAGCCGTTCATCTATTCGGCGTCGCTCGAAAAAGGGCTCGGACCGGCCACGGTCATCAATGACGCGCCGCTCTTCTTCAGCGCCGCTGAAACCGGCGGCCAGGCGTGGGAGCCGAAGAACTACGGCGGTGGATTCGATGGTCCGATGACGATGCGCACCGCCTTGCAGAAGTCGAAGAACCTCGTCTCGATCCGCATCCTGAACCAGATCGGCACCAAGTACGCGCAGCAGTACATCACGCGTTTCGGCTTCGACGCGGATCGTCACCCGGCGTATCTGCCGATGGCGCTCGGCGCAGGTCTCGTCACGCCGTTGCAGATGGCGGGCGCGTTCTCAGTGTTCGCCAACGGCGGTTATCGGATCAACCCGTATCTGATCGCCGAAGTCACCGATCAGCGCGGTGTCGTGGTCGCGCATGCGCAACCGCTGGTCGCCGAGCAGAGCGCGCCGCACGCGATCGAACCGCGTAATGCGTACGTGATGAACAGTCTGCTGCAAAGCGTCGCGCAACGCGGCACGGGCGCGAAAACCAACGTGTTGAAGCGCACCGATCTCGCCGGCAAGACCGGCACCACCAACGATTCTCGCGACGCATGGTTCGCCGGCTATCAGCACACGCTGACGGCCATCGCATGGATCGGTTACGACAATCCGCGCAGTCTGGGCGACCGCGAAACTGGCGGCGGTCTGGCGTTGCCGGTGTGGATCGACTACATGGGACGCGCGCTCAAAGGCGTGCAGGAATACAAGATGCCGATGCCGGACGACGTGACCGAGGTCGGCTCAGAACTGTATTTCGACGACTTCACGCCTGGGCACGGCTTCATCGCGACAGTCGGCGTGAGTCAGGCCACGCTCGATGCGGAGACCTCGGCGGCCGGGGCAGCGCCTCAGCAAGTCGGCGAGCAGGAAAAGCAGGACATCATGAATCTGTTCCGCGGGCACTAGCGCCTGTAGCGCCTGAACCGCGCTCTGAACCGCGCAGAACATGTCAAAACGAACCCGCCGCGCTCGATGCGCGGCTGGTTCGTTTCGGCGGCCGTTTCAGCAGCGGGCTTTATGCTTCAAAGCGAATCGGTTCGCCGGCCTGCTGCGTCGCGTAGTCCGATAAGGCCGTGAAAAATTCCGTGCCGCTGCGCGTATCGCGCCACTCGCCGTCGATGAAACGGAAGTGGAAACCACCCGCTTTCGCCGCGATCCAGATTTCGCTCATCGGCGGTTGCAGGTTCACGATAATCTTCGAGCGGTTCTCGAATTCGAGGGTCAGGACATTGCCGCTGCGCTCGAATTCGATGTCTGCTCCGGTGTCGTCGAGCGCGCGTTCGATGGCGGCTAGCGCGGCTTCCGCGCGGGTCAGGTATTCACTATCGGACATGCTAAACTCCATCGATTAATTATTCAGGGACAGTCATGCGAGTCGTATCTCGGATGCGCGCGGCGGCGCCCGGCCGCGCGATTGTAGCGGCTTTAGCCATTCTCGCAGGTTGCGCACTCAGCGGCTGCGGGCAGCGCGGTTCGCTCTACTTGCCGACCGTGCCGCCGTTGCCGGCCAAGCCCATCGATCGCACGCAACCGCCGTCGCCGGACGAAGTGAAACCCGGCGCGGAAACCGCTTCCGGAGTTGGCACCGTGCCCGACACGTCGGGCACGCCGCTCTCGTTGGCGCCGGAAAGCGAACTCGCCACGCCGCCCTCGTCTGCCGCATCCGCTGCTACGGCGGCCCCGCTGCCTGCCTCCGCCGTCACCCCCGTTCAATAAGACTTTCGCATGACTCGATCCGCATTTGACTACGTCGACGGCGTATTGCACGCCGAAGGCGTGTCCGCCGTCTCACTCGCCGAGCAGTTCGGCACGCCGCTGTACGTGTACTCGCGCGCCGCGCTCACCGAGGCATGGAACGCATATGCCGGCGCCTGCGCAGGCCGTCGCGCGAGCGTGCACGTCGCCGTCAAGGCGAATAGCAATCTCGCGGTGCTGAACGTGTTCGCGCGTCTCGGCGCCGGCTTCGACATCGTGTCGGGCGGCGAACTGGCGCGTGTGCTGGCGGCCGGCGGCAAGGCGGAAAACACCGTGTTTTCCGGCGTCGGCAAGAACGCGGATGAAATGCGCGACGCGCTCGCGGCCGGCGTCAAATGCTTCAACGTCGAATCGATTCCGGAACTGGATCGCCTGAACACGGTTGCCGCGGAAATGGGCAAGAAGGCGCCGGTGTCGCTGCGCGTGAATCCGGACGTCGATGCGAAGACCCATCCGTATATTTCCACCGGCCTGAAGTCGAACAAGTTCGGCGTCGCGTTCGAGGATGCACGCGCCACCTATCGCGCCGCCGCGGCGATGACGCATCTCGACGTGGTCGGCATCGATTGCCATATCGGCTCGCAGATCACCGAAGTCGCGCCGTATCTGGACGCGGTCGATAAGGTGCTGGAACTGGTCGAACAGATCGAGCAGGACGGCATAAAGATTCGCCACATCGACGTAGGCGGCGGTCTCGGCATCACCTACGACGACGAAACGCCGCCGGCAATCGGCGACTTCGTGCGCACCGTGCTCGATCGCATCGAAGCGCGCGGTCACGGCCACCGCGAGGTGTACTTCGAGCCGGGCCGTTCGCTGGTAGGCAATGCCGGCGTGCTGCTCTCCCGCGTCGAGTTTCTGAAACCGGGCGCGGAAAAGAATTTCGCCATCGTCGACGCTGCGATGACCGATCTCGCGCGCCCTGCGATGTACGAGGCGTATCACGCGATCGACGCTGTCGTTAAGAACGAAGTGCCCGCCCATGTGTACGACGTGGTCGGGCCGGTTTGCGAAAGCGGCGACTGGCTGGGCCGCGAGCGTCTGCTGGCGGTCGAACCGGGCGATCTGCTGGCGATTCGCTCGGCCGGCGCGTACGGCTTTGTGATGAGCTCGAACTACAACACGCGTCCGCGCGCGGCCGAGGTGATGGTCGATGGTACACAAGCGCATGTGGTTCGCGCTCGCGAAGAAGTAAAGCAACTGTTTGCGGGCGAAACGATCTTGCCGGCGTAAACGTCAAAACCAGCGTCAACGCCGACGCAGCGTAAAAAAAGGCGATGCCACCGCGGCATCGCCTTTTTCTCTTTGCGCGCTGTGCAGCGTGGTCAGCGCGTATTCAACCTCCGCTCACGCAGCCATACGATCAACCGCCATCCCAACAGCGCGATCATGATCGCGCCGTAAATCTTCGGCAGCAGCAAATCATGCTTGCCCGCCTTCATCCACCAGAAATGCAGAATCGCGAGCGCGCCGATCGCATAGATCGCGCGATGCAGCGTCTGCCAGCGGCGCCCGAGTTTGTGCACCATCGCGCGCGGCGACGTGAGCGCCAACGCGATCAGCAACACGAACGCGGCAAAGCCAACGGTGATGAACGGCCGCTTGCCGATGTCCTTCAGAATCGCCGCGACATCGAACCATTTGTCGAACCACAGGTACGTCGTGAAGTGCAGCGTCGCGTAGAAAAACGCGTACAGGCCGAGCATGCGACGGAACCGCAGCAGCGCCGGCACGCCGGTCAACCGCCGCAACGGCGTCACCGCCAAGGTGATGCAGAGAAACACAAGGGTCCAGAGCCCCGTCGAACGCGTGATGAACTCGATAGGATTCGCGCCGAGCCGGTCGGTCATGCCAAACAATACGATCCGCGCGAGCGGATACCACGCCGCGATAAACACCGCGATCTTCGCCGGTACGATCCAGCGCGCGCCGGCCGTAGGCCGCGTGGCCGGCGCCGACGCGGATTGCGCTCGCGCCACTTGGCGCGTGGTTGTAGCAACAGGTTGCGTATCGGCGGCCATGTTCACGCTGCTCAAAAGTTCTTCTTCAGGTCCATGCCCTGATACAGCGACGCGACCTGATCGCCGTAGCCGTTGAACATCAGCGTCTTGCGCTTGGGCGTGAAAAAACCGTCCTCGCCGATGCGCCGCTCGGTCGCCTGGCTCCAGCGCGGATGATCGACGTTCGGGTTCACATTCGAATAGAAACCGTATTCGTTCGACGCGTACGTGTTCCAGCTGGTCGGCGGCTGCTTGTCGAGAAAGCGGATCTTCACCAACGACTTCGCGCTCTTGAAGCCGTATTTCCAGGGCACCACGACGCGGACCGGCGCACCGTTCTGATTCGGCAGCACCTGGCCGTAGACGCCCATCGTCAGGAGCGTCAGCGGATTCATGGCCTCGTCCATCCGCAAACCTTCGGAGTACGGCCAATCGAGCACCGGTGTCGACAGGCCCGGCATCTGCGATGGATCGGCGAGCGTGATGAACTGGACGTATCTGGCGTTGCCGGTGGGCTGGACCCGCTTGATCAGCTCGGATAGCGGCACGCCGATCCACGGAATCACCATCGACCAACCCTCGACACAACGGAGCCGGTACACACGCTCCTCGAGCGGTGCGAGCTTCAGCAATTCGTCGATGTCGTACACCTTCGGATTCTTCACCTCGCCTTCGACGCTCACCTTCCACGGATGCGGCCGTAGCGTGCCGGCGTTCTGCGCCGGATCGGCTTTATCGGTGCCGAACTCGTAGTAGTTGTTGTACGTGGTGATGTCCTTGAACGGCGTGATCTTGTCGAGCGCGACGAACTTCGCGTTGGTCTTCGCCGCCAGCTTTTGCGCCTTCGGATCCGGCGACGCATACGCCGCCAGCGCTTCGCCATTCAGACCGATCAGACTGCCGAGCGCCACCGCGCCCGCCGCCTGCAACACGCGCCGCCGGTTCTCGAAGACACGCTGCGGCGTGATTTCGCTGCGTGCGATGTCATCGCCGGTGAGTTGAATTCTGTCGCTTCGCTTGATCCACATCGTGCTGCTCCTTGCCGGCCCATCGGTAGGTACGTCTTACGGGGCCATATTGATGATCGGCACGCCTCGCCATTCATGCGTACCGCTCTGACAAACACGCTGGACGCAGCAAATATTCCGCCAGCCGTAAAAAAACCGCCGGTGCGGAGCACGCGGCGGTTCTTGGTCGGTTCAGAACGGCGGATATTACAGCTTGCCGTAGCTATGCAGCCCCGACAGGAACATGTTGACGCCGAGGAACGCGAAGGTCGTCACCAGCAGGCCGGTCAGCGCCCACCAGGCCGCCATCGCGCCGCGCAGGCCCTTCATCAGGCGCATATGCAGCCACGCCGCGTAGTTCAGCCAGACGATCAGCGCCCACGTTTCCTTCGGGTCCCAGCTCCAGTAGCCGCCCCACGCTTCGGCGGCCCACAGCGCGCCGAGAATCGTCGCGATCGTGAAGAACGCGAAACCGACCGCGATCGACTTGTACATCACGTCGTCGAGCACCTCGAGCGCCGGCAGGCGATCGGCCAGCATGCCGCGCGCCTTCATCAGATACGCGACACCCACCATCGCCGACAGCGCGAAACTGCCGTAACCGATGAAGTTCGCCGGCACGTGAATCTTCATCCACCAGCTTTGCAGCGCCGGCACGAGCGGCTGGATCTGCTGCGCATCGCGCGCGACCGAGTACCACATCAGGAAGCCGACCGCCGCGCTGATCACCAGCAGCACGAACGCGCCGAGCGCACGGGTGTTGTAGTGCTGCTCGTAGTACAGATAGAACAGCGCCGTGATCAGGCTGAACAGCACGAACACTTCATACAGGTTCGAGATGGGAATATGGCCGACGTCCGCGCCGATCAGGTACGACTCGTACCAGCGCACCATCAGGCCGACGAAGCCCATCACCACCGCGGCCCACGTCATCTTCGAACCGATCGCGGCGCCGGTCGGCGAACGCGACACGAGGCCGATCCAGTAGAACACCGTGGCGAACACGAAGAGCGCGCTCATCCACAGGATCGCGGACTGGCTCGACAGGAAATACTTGAGGAAGAACGTGTTATCGGCGCGCGCCAGATCGCCGTGATAGAGCTGGATCGCAAACAGCGACAGCGCGGCGATGCCCACCATCAGCGGGCGCACCGGCTTCCAGCGCCAGCCGAGCACGACGAACACCGGCACCGCGCACACCAGCACCAGCTTGTCGTAGTAGTTCATGAACGGGTAATAGCGCGACAGCGCAAACCCCGCGCCCGCGACCATCACGAGGGCGAACAGCCAGTCGGTCATGCCGAGGCGCTTCAGGAACGGCCGCTCGTCGTACTGCGCAATGTCGAACGCCTCGCCAGCGGGCGTTTTCTGGTGCCGCAACGGCGCCGAAGAGGAGGATGAAGAAACCTGAGTCAAGTCCATGATCTTACCGGGTCGAATCTTGTGAGCTTGCGGACGGCGCGCCGGCATGGCCGGGTTGGTCGGAGGCGCCGGCGGCGTCGGATGCATTAATGAGTTTGGCGCCCAGCGCGGCGCTGACGGCGTCGCGCGTTTGGACGAACTCTTTTTCGAAGTCGAGCGTCTTGCGCGCACTCGACATTGCCATCACGACATTCGTGCCGTGAGCGGTGTCTTTGAGCCAGAACCAGAGGCGCCGTTCGCGCACGTAGAACATCGAAAAGATGCCCAACACGAGGAGCAAGCTGCCAAGATACACGACTTTTTTGCCCGGCGCGCGCGTCAGCTGAAATACCGAAGCTTGCACCTGCCTGAAGGAGTCAAGCTGCAAATAGACCGGCGATCCGTACAAAAAGCTGTCGGATATGGCATTGATCGAGCTTTGAATGAAGCGGCTGGCATCCGCATTGGCCTGCGCATCGGGCTCGCCGAGCTGCTCGCGCGACAGTTGCCACAGGTCCCAGGTCGAGCCTTCCAGCATGCGCAGCAGCAGGCCCGCGGCCTTTTCCTGCTCGCCCTTCGGCACCGAATGGTCGATAAAACCGGCAATCGCCTGGAAACCGCCCACCGTCTGGCCGTTCGGCATCTTGATGCCGCTGTCCGCGCCGGCAAAAAGGGTCAGCACACGCAGCGCGCTTTCTTCCAGATGCTGTTGCAGTTCGGTATTCGAACCCGGCACCGAGCGCAGCGCGAAACGGTGCGCGGCCGCGGCGCGCATGGCCGGATTCTCGAGCGTGGCACGCAGGTTCATCCATTCCTTGACGGTGCCGCCGCTGTCAGCGGGAATGCGCAGATAGCGGAACGGGTCATCCGGATTCAGGCGCATGCCGGCGAGGAACATCCGCTCACCGCCAACGTCCACCGGCAACATGTAGTTGTTGTACTCGCGCGCCTGGCCGTCCTTGTCGCGCACCTTGTACTGCACCGACGGGCCGACATTATGCAGATCCAGCGGTTTGGACGTCTTCGCGCCGGAGCCGAGGCGCTCGTCGAACGCTTCTTTCAGCGAGCGGTGGGCTGCGACGCCGCGCGCGTCGTTCGTGCCGTTGCCGTTGCCGTTGCCGTTGCCGTTGCCGTTCGAGACGTTTTCGACGTTGATCGCGCGGAAATCGGTGAATTCCACGGTTTGACCGTCAGTCAGCGGCGTAGCTGTGCTCAACAGCGCGCTGCCGCCGATCGTGCCGCCGAACGGCGCGGTCTTCGCGCTGTTGCCGGTCATCGGGTAAGCGGTCATCTGCATCTGCGAGCCGCCGTCCTGGAAGCTCGATTGATAGATCGACACGCCGTCGTATTCGAACGGCTTGTTCACTTCGACCCGCGCCGGCACGCGTGCGCCGGTCTTGTGATCCACCACGACGATGTCGCTCGCGAACAGCTTCGGCATGCCGGTGGAGTAATAGTCGACGATGAACTTGTTCAGCTCGATCGAGAACGGCAGATCCTGGATTAGCGAGCCGTCCGGCTGGTTCAGGATCGCCGTGGACACGTGCTGGCCTTCCGGCACCCATGCATAGCCGCGGAAAGTCGGGTTCGATTGCGACAAACGATGTTCCGGCGGAATCTCGTTGATCACCGTGTTGCTGCGAATCGGCGACTTGTCGAACAGCCACATTTGCAGCTTGATCGGCAGATTGCTGTCCAGCAAACCGCCCAGACAGATCACGACGATCGCGAGATGGGCGGAGATGTAGCCGAACCTGGTCAGCGCGCCGCGCTTGGCGGCGATCAGCGTTGCGCCGTCCGACTCGCGCGTGACGAACTTGTAGCCGAGCCTGGCGGAGAGTTTAGCCAGCACCGCCGAAGTCTGCGCGCGCGTGCCGTGCACCGCGAACTCACCCTTGTGGTGGAACGCGCGCAGGCTGCCTTCGCGAACCTTGTCCTTCCAGCTCCTCGCATCGGCGAGCATCTTCGGGGCATTGCGGATCACGCACAACGACACCGACACCATCAGGAAGCCAAGAATCAGCATGAACCACCACGAGCTGTACACCGTGTACAGGCTCAGCGAGCGGAAGATGTCCGCCCAGAACGGGCCGAACTGATTGACGTAGTTGGGATACGGATCGTCCTGCGTCAGGACGGTGCCGATGATGCTGGCGATCGACAGAATCACGAGCAGCGCGATCGCGAAGCGCATCGAACTCAATACTTCGATGATGCTGCGCACGATGCGATTGCGCGACTTCGACTGCATACCCGACGTGGTGACGCTCATTCATACTCCGACTGAACAGCAAAAAAGGGTGAAGGGCTGTCGTAGGCACGACGCCCCCACCCTTTTCTTGTTTTGTACCGGCCCCGCTGGGCCGGTTGCACTTGCGTGCGGACTTCTTAGTGCAAGCCCGCGATGTAATCGGCTACGGCCTTGATCTCGCCGTCCGACAGACGCGCTGCAACTGCATGCATCGCGTCATTGTTGTTCCGTGCGCCCGGACCTTGCGTGAACGCGGCCAGTTGCGCCACCGTGTAATCCGCCCACTGCCCCGACAGACGCGGATATTGCGACGGAATCCCCTGACCGGTCGGCCCGTGGCAGCTCGCACACGCCGGCACGCCCTTATCGGCAATCCCGCCGCGATAAATCTTCTGACCGAGCGGAACGGTGTCCTTGTTATGCGCGTAGCCCAGCTTCGGCGTCTGCGTTGCGAAATAGGCAGCAACGTTGACCATGTCCTGATCGGACAGCGCCGCGGTCATGCCCGCCATGATCGCATTGTTGCGCGCGGGCTGCTTGGCGCCCGGCTGCGTCTTGAAATCCTTGAGCTGCTTGACGAGATACTCGGGATGCTGGCCCGACAGCTTCGGATACGCGCCGCCGGCACTGTTGCCGTCCGCGCCGTGACATGACGCGCACACCTGCACCGCGATTGCTTGCCCCCGATTGACGTCCGGTTTTGCCGGCTCTGCTGCTCGTGCCTGAATTACCAAACCTGAAAGACCTGCCGCTACTTGAAACACCATCAGAGCCTTGCACAGTCGATTCATTCGCACACCCTGTTTCGTCTTGTGGGATTTTAGAGGTTTTGCAAAATACGACGGCGACCGAGTGACCGCAGAAAGCCGCCAAGGCACGCTGGCTGGCCCCCTCAGGTTTTCAGTAAACCATCGTATTGTACAATAACTCGCTAATCGCTAAGACGCCAGTCGGGCTTGACCCGTCCCCACTCCGGGTTCCCCGGCGTCTCGAATCCTGGCCTCACTCATGTCCTTCCTGCTCCACCAAGCCCGCTTTTTCACGACCGTCAATCACCTGCGTGATCTGCCGGCCACCGCGCAACCCGAGATCGCCTTTGCCGGGCGCTCGAATGCGGGCAAGTCCACGGCCATCAATATTCTGTGCAATCAGAAGCGGCTCGCGTTCGCCAGTAAGACGCCAGGGCGCACGCAGCACATCAATTACTTCTCGGTTGGCAAGGCTGACGAGCCGACTGCGCATCTGGTGGACTTGCCGGGCTACGGCTATGCGGAAGTGCCGGGCGCGGCCAAGGCGCACTGGGAAGCGCTGCTCTCCACCTACTTGCAATCGCGCTCGCAACTGCGCGGCATGATCCTGATGATGGACTCGCGCCGGCCGCTCACCGATCTGGATCGCCGGATGATCGAGTGGTTCGCGCCGACCGGCAAGCCGATCCACACGCTGCTGACCAAGTGCGACAAATTGACGCGCCAGGAAAGCGTGAACGCGCTGCGCGCGACGCAGAAAGGTTTGGCCGAATATCGCACCGCAGGCTATCAGGGCGACCTGACCGCCCAGCTGTTCTCGGCGCTCAAGCGTGTCGGGCTCGACGAAGCGCACGAACTGATCGAAAGCTGGCTGATCCCCGACGCGAAGGGCGAAGCGGACGCTGCGCAGTAAGCACGGCGGCGCCGCGCAAACGGCGTGGCAACGGACTGAAAGCCAGGCGAAAACGCCGTTTCGGCCGCCCATAAAAAAACCCGCCGCTTTAACGGCGGGTCAAACAGCCTAATCGAAAAACGACAGGCACCCGCTCAGGGAGGAGAAGCGGGGAGGTCAGCGCAAGGCGCCTTGCTCGATCGGTATGATATACCATTGTCTCGAAAAGTTTCCGGGAGCGGAGGCAGGCGTTATTTGTCCACTCCACGACATCCACGATCTTCGATTCGATATGAGCTTCTACCCGCACTACCGTCCGCGCCGCATGCGCCGTGACGACTTCTCGCGCCGCCTGATGCGAGAAAACATCCTCACCACCAACGACCTCATCTACCCCGTGTTCATCGTCGAAGGCACCAACGTGCGGCAAGCCGTACCGTCGATGCCGGGCGTCGAGCGCGTGTCGGTCGATCTGCTGATGGGCGTGGCCGAGCAATGCGTCGAACTGGGCGTGCCCGTGCTGTCGCTGTTTCCGGCAATCGAGCCGTCGCTGAAAACGCCTGACGGCCGCGAAGCGACCAACGCCGCGGGTCTGATTCCGCGCGCCGTTCGCGAACTGAAACAGCATTTCCCGGACTTGGGCGTGCTGACCGACGTCGCACTCGATCCGTACACGAGCCACGGCCAGGACGGCGTGCTCGACGAAGCCGGCTACGTGATCAACGACGAAACCGTCGAAATTCTGGTCGAACAGGCCCAGGCGCAGGCTGAAGCGGGCGTCGACATCGTCGCGCCGTCGGACATGATGGACGGCCGCATCGGCGCGATCCGCGAGATGCTCGAGAGCGAGGGACATATCCACACGCGGATCATGGCTTATTCCGCCAAGTTCGCGTCGGCGTTTTACGGCCCGTTCCGCGATGCCGTCGGTTCCGCGACGAATCTCGGCAAGGGCAACAAGATGACCTACCAGATGGACCCGGCCAACTCGAATGAAGCGCTGCGCGAAGTGCAGTTGGACATCGAAGAAGGCGCGGACATGGTGATGGTCAAGCCGGGCATGCCGTATCTGGACATCGTGCGTCGCGTGAAGGACGAGTTCAAGTTCCCGACCTACGTGTACCAGGTGAGCGGCGAGTACGCGATGCTGAAGGCGGCGGCGCAGAACGGCTGGCTCGATCACGACAAGGCGATGATGGAATCGCTGCTGGCGTTCAAGCGGGCGGGAGCGGACGGCGTGCTGACGTATTTCGCATTGGACGCCGCGCGGATTTTGCGGTCGCAGAAGTAATCCGGCGCGCCGCCTTTCGGGGCGGCTTTAGTCCGAAAAAAGACGGAGGCAGACCTTTGAGTCGCGCCTCCGTTTTTTTATGCGGACCTTGTCGCGAGCCATGCCTCGTCGCGGCTTGGGGTTCGCTAGTCGCCTTCAACCACGATCGCATTCCGCTGGACATTCACCTGCAGCTGCTGTGTTTCGCGCTCGATTCGCAGCTTTACTGTCGTCTCCGGCTGGCCCCGGATCGGCCCGGTGATCTGGTCCAGCGACATCGTTGCGGTGGACTGGCCGCCGATCGTCAGGATCCGGTCGCCGGGTTTCAAACCGGCGAGTTGTGCCGGCGCATCGGGAATCACTGCGGGAATCACGGCGCGCACGACCGCGCCCGCGTCGTCCAGCGGCCTGGCGACACAGATGCTTTTCTTTTGTGCCGGCGCCGCGGCCTTGCCGGCGGCGAGCCGCTCCTTCGGCTACGCGCCGGGCGTATTTGCGCGCTCGAGGCTGCGCAAAAACTTGTCCGCGGACTCATATCCGACGACGCGCAGCACTTCTTTGCCGCCATGATCGAAGAAGATGATGCCGGGCGGCCCGAACAGACTGAAACGCTTGAGCAGCGTTTGATCGTCCGTATTGTTGGCGGTGACGTCGGCGCGCAGCAGGTTCATCTGCTTCAGCCTTGCCTGGACGCGTGGGTCGCTGAAGGTGAATTTCTCCATCTCCTTGCAGCTCACGCACCAGTCCGCGTAGAAATCGAGCATGGCGGGCTGTGCAGCCGTTTTGACGGCCTCGTCGAGTTCGGTCGAGGAACGAACCCGGGCGAACGCGAGATCGCCCGGTGGTGGCGTATTCGGCGTATTGGCGGCGTTGGCTACACTCGCGTCCCCGCCGCGGGCCGCCAACACGGCAAGCGGACGCAGCGGATCGGACGATCCCGCGGCGAGCCCCACCAGCAGCACAGCGGCCCAGATTGCCAGCGCCGCGCCAATGCCCCGGCCGAGCCGACGCCACACGGAAGCGCCCTCGGCAAGCGATGAAAACAAGCCGAGCGCCGCAGCGGCGACCAGCAACCACAGCGCGCTCAGTAGCATCGTCGCGGTGGCGCCAAGCACGGGCCACACTATCCACAGCGCCGCCGCAAGCAGCACGACGCCGAAAAACACCTTCACGCCGTCCATCCACGCGCCCGCACGCGGCAGCAAGGTGCCCGCGCCAAGGCCGATGATCAGGAGCGGCACGCCGAGCCCTAGCCCCATCGAGAACAGCGCGGCGCCACCAAGCAGCGCATCGCCGGTGTGCGCGATGAATGCCAGAACTGCGAAGAGCGGCGCCGTCATGCAGGCCCCGACCACCAGCGCGGACAGCGCGCCCATCATGGCCACCGCGGCGAATTTGCCGCCCGAGCGCCCTGTCGATGCGCGAGACGCACTGTCCTGCCAGCGCTGCGGCAACGCGATATCGAAACCTGCAATCAGGGTCAGTGCGAAAATCGTCAGCAATACGCCGAACGCGCCGAGCACCCACGGGTTTTGCAACCAGGCGCCGAGACTCTGCCCGACGAGCGCCGCCGCTATTCCGAGCGCCGTATAGACCAACGCCATGCCGATCACATACGCCAGCGACAACGCAAACCCGCGAGCACGCGTGACCCGCGCACCTTCACCGATGATGATCGCCGACAGGATCGGAATCATCGGATACGAGCACGGCAGCAAACTGAGCACGGCGCCGGCCACAAAATAGAGCCCGATGATCGCGAAAAAGCCGCCGCCTTGCAGCAGCGACTGCGCGTAGTCGGCGTTGGTGGCGCGCTCATACCACGGCGTGTCGGCAGTTGCGGATTGCTGGGTCGCGGCGGCCGCCGCGCCGACGCTGCCCGCCGGCTGCAAGGCCGCGCCGCTCACGTGGTAGACGCGCTCCATCGGCGGATAGCAGATGCCCGCGTCCGCACATCCCTGCGACGTCACCGCCAGATCGAACGGCCCAGTTGCCTGTTTGACAGGGATGCGGATAGTCAACTCATTTCGATATGTCTCGACGTTCTTGTTGAAGGTCTGGTCGAACTTCACGTGTCCAGCCGGCAATTGCGGCTCGCCGATCGTCGTCGTGCCGTTGCGGGTCACGAACGCAAAACGCTCGCGGTACATGTAATAGCCGTCCGCGATCCTGTAGGTCACGTCGACTTCGCCCGGTTTCTCAGTCGCGCTGAATTTGAAGGCTATCGCGGGATCCAGGAAGTCGTCCGCGGCGCGGGCAAGCGTGCCGAACTGGGCGAGAATCACGCAGCCGAGCAGGAAAAAGACGGTGCGCAACGCATTGCGCGCGCGTCGGTCGAGACCGTTAAACATGTAGAGGACGTTGAGTTTCCGTAGTAATCCACTGGCCATAGGCAGCCGATGCTGACGCTTGCCATGAAAGGATTTCCGGCGTGTCGTAGGGATGGTGCGCCTGAATGTACCGCTCCAGCTCCAGCGCGCGTGCCGCGCTCGTCTTGAAGAGCAGTTGGATCTCCGGCGCCGATTCGATCCGGCCCTGCCAGTGATAGCTTGAGTGCACCGCGCCTAACTGCGTGACGCAGGCGCATAGCCGCTCCGTCAGCGCATCTGCCGCGAGCTTCTGAGCGGCGGCGGCATCCGGCAGCGTTGTCAGAATCAAGGTCACATTCGCGCTCACAAGCGGCTCCGGCCATGCACGGTTCAGGTGCCGTTATCGTATCACCTAGTCTTGTGGTACCGCAGACGCGCCCGCCGCCCGCTTGCGGCATTTAGCCACCGTGATGGATGGGCCGCCGTCGCGACATCCGCCGCCGCAAAACAAAAAAGCCAGGCTTGACGCCTGGCTTTTTTTCAATACTAAAAAGCTTATTCAGCTTCTTGCACTTCGGTTTCTTCGACTTCCGGACGGTCGAGCAATTCGACCAGTGCCATCGGTGCGTTGTCGCCAACGCGGAAACCGAACTTCAGGACGCGCAGGTAGCCGCCCGGACGGGTCGCGTAACGCGGACCCAGCACTTCGAACAGCTTCGTGACGGAATCGCGATCGCGCAGGCGGTTGAACGCCAGACGGCGATTTGCCAGCGACGGCTTCTTGCCGAGCGTGATCAGCGGCTCGACGACTTTACGGAGTTCTTTCGCCTTCGGCAGCGTGGTCTTGATGACTTCGTGCTCGATCAACGAGTTGGACATGTTACGGAGCATTGCCAGACGGTGGCTGCTCGTGCGGTTCAGTTTCCGCAGACCATGACGGTGACGCATGTTAATTCCTTCGATTCAAAGTTTTGGTCCAGCTCTTCTATCGCGCTCGGCTCACCGTTAGGTGGCGAGGGCACGGGCCGGTAGTGAAAAAAGACAAGACGCGGATTTTAAAGGAAAATCCGCGTCTTTGCCAGTGCAGCGGCGGGCCTGGATCCCGGGATTACTTGTCGAGACCAGCCGGCGGCCAGTTTTCGAGCTTCATGCCGAGCGTCAAACCACGCGACGCCAGTACTTCCTTGATTTCGTTCAACGATTTGCGGCCCAGATTCGGGGTCTTGAGCAGCTCGTTTTCCGTGCGCTGGATCAGGTCGCCGATGTAGTAAATGTTCTCGGCCTTCAGGCAGTTCGCCGAACGAACCGTCAGTTCGAGATCATCGACCGGACGCAGCAGGATCGGATCGATCTGCGGCGCACGCGACGGCGCTTCCGCCGTTGCTTCGGTGCCTTCCAGTGCAGCAAACACCGACAGTTGATCGACCAGAATGCGCGCCGATTGACGGATCGCTTCTTCCGGCGAAATCACACCGTTGGTCTCGATGTTCATCACGAGCTTGTCGAGGTCGGTACGCTGTTCGACACGCGCGCTTTCAACGGCGTAGCTCACGCGGCGAACCGGCGAGAACGACGCGTCCAGCACGATACGGCCAATGATCTTGGCCGACTCTTCGCCGTAACGACGTACATTGCCCGGCACATAGCCGCGGCCCTTTTCGACCTTGATCTGCACGTCGAGCTTGCCGCCCTTCGACAGATGCGCAATCACGTGATCCGGGTTGATCACTTCGCAATCGTGCGCGAGTTCGATGTCGCCAGCGGTGACAACGCCTTCGCCTTCCTTGCGCAGCGTAACCGTCACTTCGTCACGGTTATGCAGCTTGAACACCACGCCCTTCAGGTTCAACAACAGGTTGACCACATCCTCTTGCACACCGTCGAGCGTCGAATATTCATGTACGACGCCTGCGATCGTCACTTCGGTCGGCGCGTAGCCCACCATCGACGACAGCAGCACGCGCCGGAGCGCGTTACCCAAGGTGTGGCCGTAACCGCGTTCAAACGGTTCCATGACCACTTTCGCGTGGCTCTCGCCAAGCGATTCAACTGCGATGATCTTGGGCTTCAACAAACTGGTTTGCATAGGTTTTCCTTTTCAATACCCTCGGCTCGTTACACCGATAAGGCTGACCGGTAACAACCTGAAAATAAACAGCCGAGACGCCCCCTTGCGCAACGCAATCGGGTGCCCCGGCCGTTAATCCGATTACCGCGAATACAATTCGACGATCAGGCTTTCGTTGATATCGCCAGCGATGTCGCTGCGTTCCGGCTTTTGCTTGAACGTGCCTTCGAACTTCTTCGAATCGACAGCGACCCAGCTCGGCACACCGCCTTGCTCAGCCAGCGACAGCGCTTCGAGAATACGCGCTTGCTTCTTCGACTGTTCGCGCACTGCGACGACGTCGCCCGCCTTCACTTGCATCGACGGAATGTTCGATACGACGCCGTTCACCATGATCGCCTTGTGGCCAACCAGCTGACGCGCTTCAGCGCGCGTCGAGCCGAAGCCCATGCGATACACGACGTTATCCAGACGCGATTCGAGCAATTGCAGCAGGTTTTCACCCGTGTTGCCCTTCAGGCGGTCGGCTTCAGCGAAGTAACGGCGGAATTGACGCTCGAGGACACCGTAGATGCGCTTCACTTTTTGCTTTTCGCGCAACTGCGTGCCATAGTCGGACGTACGTGCGCCCGAGGTGCGGCCGTGTTGGCCGGGCTTGCTGTCAAGCTTGCACTTGTCAGCGAGCGAACGACGGGCGCTCTTCAGGAAGAGGTCAGTGCCTTCACGGCGGGAAAGCTTGGCCTTAGGGCCGATATAACGTGCCACGTTGATTCCTTCTATGATTAATCACACGGATGCTCGCATCCGCGCTAGTCCGAACCCCTTTGGGTCGAACGGTGGACTTAGTCAATTCAATAGCGCAAGCAGCCTGTCGTCGCCGGGTCTCAAACTCCGGCGGCAACAGGCGCTAGACAAACCAGCGTCTTAGATACGACGACGCTTCGGCGGACGGCAGCCGTTGTGCGGGACCGGGGTCACGTCGGAGATCGCGGTGATCTTGATACCAAGACCATGCAGCGCGCGCACCGCGGACTCACGGCCAGGACCGGGGCCCTTGATCCGCACTTCGAGGTTCTTCACGCCGTATTCCATCGCCACGCGGCCAGCCGATTCGGCTGCCACCTGAGCTGCAAACGGCGTCGACTTACGCGAGCCCTTGAAGCCCTGACCACCCGACGTTGCCCAAGCAAGTGCATTGCCTTGACGATCGGTGATCGTGATGATGGTGTTGTTGAACGACGCGTGAACGTGAACCACGCCCTCGGCGACGTTCTTCTTGACCTTCTTGCGAACGCGTTGCGCCGCGGAGTTGTTCGAAGCCTTAGCCATTACGTTTTCCTGTAACTGTCAGTTCCGCTTACTTCTTCAGCGATTGCGCTGCACGACGCGGACCCTTGCGCGTACGGGCATTCGTACGCGTACGTTGGCCGCGCAGGGGCAAGCCCTTACGATGCCGCACGCCACGGTAGCAGCCGAGATCCATCAGGCGCTTGATGTTCATCGTCGTTTCACGGCGCAGATCGCCTTCAACGATGAACTTGCCGACTTCTTCACGCAGCTTTTCGAGGTCTGCGTCGTTCAGGTCCTTGACCTTCTTCGAAAATGCCACACCAGCAGCGACGCAGATGTCGCGCGAGCGCGTGCGGCCGACACCGTAAATAGCCGTCAGGCCGATTTCGGTATGCTGGTGATTCGGGATGTTAACCCCTGCGATACGAGCCATTGTTTTTCCTCAAACAAAAAGCGCAGCAAAAAGCGCGGCGTTCAGCCTTGACGCTGTTTGTGGCGCGGATCAGAGCTGCAAATCACGCGCACAACGCCTTTGCGCTTGATGATCTTGCAATTGCGGCAAATGCGCTTAACCGATGCCATCACTTTCATGATATTACCCTTTTTTCAAATCACTTCGCCCGGAACACGATCCGCGCACGCGACAGATCGTAAGGCGTCAATTCAACCGTCACCTTGTCGCCCGGCAAGATTCGGATGTAGTGCATCCGCATCTTCCCGGATATGTGTCCCAATACGACATGGCCGTTTTCCAGCTTCACCCTGAAGGTAGCGTTAGGCAGGTTTTCGATGACTTCACCCTGCATCTGGATAACATCGTCTTTGGCCATAAGTCCTTTCAACGCATCGGGACGCCGCCGCCTTTGAAGTTAGCTTTCTTCAGCAGCGATTCATACTGTTGCGACATAACGTACGACTGCACCTGCGCCATGAAATCCATTGTGACGACGACAATGATCAGCAGCGACGTTCCACCAAAATAAAACGGCACGTTCCAGCGCAGCACCAGAAACTCGGGCAGCAGACAAACGAACACGATGTAGATCGCACCGGCCAGCGTCAAGCGCGTGAGGATGCGGTCGATATATCGCGCCGTTTGATCGCCCGGGCGGATGCCTGGGACGAAAGCGCCACTCTTTTTCAGGTTGTCGGCCGTTTCTCTGCTGTTGAACACCAGTGCGGTGTAGAAAAAACAGAAGAAAACGATCGCCAACGCGTACAGCAACACGTACACGGGTTGACCGGGCTTAAGGGCTTCGGCCACGTTGTGCAACGTGTCTGCGAACCAGCTGGTACGCGACCCCGAACTAAACCAGTTCAGGATGGTTGCCGGGAAGAGAATGATCGACGATGCAAAGATCGGCGGAATCACGCCCGACATGTTCAGCTTCAGCGGCAGATGCGAAGACTGACCGCCGTAAATCTTGTTACCGACTTGCCGCTTGGCGTAGTTCACAAGAATCTTGCGCTGGCCGCGTTCGATGAACACCACCAGATACGTCACTGCAGCAATCAGCGCGACCACGATAATCGCCGAGATGATGCTCATCGAGCCGGTTCGCACCAGTTCGAAAAGACCACCGATTGCGTTCGGGAAGCCGGCCGCAATACCGCCGAAAATGATGATCGAGATACCGTTGCCAAGCCCACGCTCCGTGATCTGCTCACCCAGCCACATCAGGAACATCGTGCCGGTCACCAGCGTCACGACCGTCGTCAACCGAAACACCATCCCCGGATCGATCACCAGAGCCGGCTGGTTTTCCAATGCGACGGCGATGCCGAACGCCTGGAACGTCGCCAGCAGGACCGTAAAGATACGCGTGTACTGCGTAATCTTCCGTTGACCCGCCTGCCCTTCCTTTTTCAGCGCTTCCAGTTGCGGCGAGACAATCGCCAGCAACTGCATGATGATCGACGCCGAAATGTACGGCATGATCCCCAGCGCAAAAATCGTGAACCGCGAAAGTGCGCCACCCGAGAACATGTTGAACATGCCAAGGATGCCGCCCGACTGGCTTTGGAACAGCTTTGCCAGCTGGTCCGGGTCGATACCCGGCACCGGAATGTGCGCGCCGATACGGTAGACGATCAGCGCCAGCAGCAGGAACACTGCCCGCCGACGCAGATCGCCAAACTTCGCCGCGCTGCGACCGGGTTTTGCGAGACTCGGGCTGTTAGCCAAGTACCTTCTCCGATGCAAATGCTAGTGACGGCAAATAACTTGCGCGTTACTCGGCAAAAGAGCCGCCGGCTGCTTCGATAGCAGCGCGCGCACCCTTCGTCGCACCCAGACCCTTCACAACGACCTTGCGCTTCAGCTCGCCCGTCGCGATGATCTTGGCGCTCTTGATCAGCTCGCCGACCAGGCCGGCTTGCTTCAGAGCCAGCAGATCGATTTCGTCGACCGGCAGCTTTTCCAGATCCGAGAGACGCACTTCACCGACGAATTCCTTCGTCAGCGAGGTGAAGCCACGCTTCGGCAGGCGACGTTGCAGCGGCATTTGACCGCCTTCGAAGCCAACCTTGTGAAAGCCGCCCGAACGCGACTTCTGACCCTTGTGACCACGGCCAGCGGTCTTGCCGAGGCCGGAGCCGATGCCGCGACCAACGCGACGCTTTGCGTGCTTCGCGCCTTCAGCCGGCTTCAGGTTATTCAATTCCATTATCAACTCCTTGAGTCCTGGTCAGCCGCTTAGCTGATGACCTTAACGAGGTACGAAACCTTGTTGATCATGCCGCGCACAGCCGGCGTGTCCTGCAACTCGCTAACCGAGTTGAGTCGGCGCAGGCCCAGGCCACGCACCGTTGCACGATGCGTTTCGCGGGTGCCGATCAGGCTCTTGACGAGCTGGACCTTGACAGTTTTATCAGACATGGTGTCCACCTTTAGCCCAGAATATCTTCGACGGACTTGCCACGCTTCGCCGCGATGTCACCCGGCGTGGACTGCTTGCGCAGACCGTCGAGCGTTGCACGAACGAGGTTGTATGGGTTCGTCGAACCGTGGCTCTTGGCCACAACGTTCTGCACGCCCATCACGTCGAACACTGCGCGCATCGGGCCGCCAGCGATCACACCGGTACCGTCCTTCGCCGGAGCGAGGAGGACCATCGATGCGCCGTGCTTACCGTGCACTTCGTGTTGCAGGGTACCGTTCTTCAGCGGCACCTTGAACATGTTGCGGCGGGCTTGTTCCATCGCCTTCTGAACAGCGACCGGCACTTCCTTCGCCTTGCCCTTGCCCATACCGACGCGGCCATCACCGTCGCCAACCACGGTCAGTGCGGCGAAGCCGAGAATACGGCCACCCTTCACGACCTTGGTCACGCGGTTGACCGAAATCATCTTTTCACGAAGGCCGTCGTCGCGTTCGTCAGCCTGAACTTTCGCTTGCATCTTTGCCATGACGAATTCTTCCCTTAGAACTTGAGTCCGGCTTCGCGCGCCGCATCAGCCAGCGCTTTCACGCGGCCGTGGTAACGGAAACCCGAACGGTCGAAGGCGACGGATTCGATGCCGGCAGCCTTAGCCTTTTCTGCAATGCGCTTACCGATCAGGGTCGCAGCAGCGACGTTGCCGCCCTTGCCCGTCTGATCAGCCAGTTGCGCACGCACTTCGGCCTCGAGCGTCGACGCGCTGGCGAGCACCTTGGTGCCGCACGGCGAGAACACTTGCGCATAGATGTGCGTGTTCGTGCGATGCACGGCGAGACGCGCGACCTGCAGCTCAGCGATCTTGATACGCGTCTGACGAGCGCGGCGCAGGCGAGATTGAGTCTTATCCATGATTGCGCACCCTTACTTCTTCTTCGTTTCTTTGAGGATCACGACCTCGTTGGCGTAGCGCACACCCTTGCCCTTGTAGGGCTCCGGTGGGCGATAGCCGCGCACTTCTGCAGCGACCTGGCCAACTTTCTGCTTGTCGATCCCCTTGATCACGATTTCGGTTTGCGACGGGGTTTCAGCCTTCACGCCTTCCGGCATCTGGTGCACCACGGGGTGCGAGAAACCCAGCGACAGATTCAGCTTGTCGCCTTGCGCCTGTGCGCGGTAACCGACGCCAACCAGCGTCAGCTTGCGCTCGAAACCCTTCGTCACGCCGTTCACCATGTTCGCAACCAGTGCGCGCATCGTGCCCGACATCGCATTCGCTTCGCGGCTTTCGTCAACCGGCTCGACTTTCAGCGTGCCGTTGTCGTTCACCACTTTCACGAGGCGGTTTGCCGCCTGCGTAATCGTACCCAGCGGGCCCTTGACGGTAATGCGATCGTCGCTCAGGGCCACTTCTGCGCCTTGCAGCGCGATCGGGCTTTTACCTACTCGAGACATGTTTCTCTCCTTTCGGCCTTAAGCGACGTAGCAGATGACTTCGCCGCCAACGCCCGTTGCGCGCGCCTTGCGGTCCGTCATCACGCCCTTCGGCGTCGACACGATTGCCACGCCGAGGCCATTCATGACCACGGGGATGTCGTTACGGCCGCGGTACACACGCAGACCAGGCTTCGAAACGCGTTCAATGCGTTCGATGACCGGACGGCCAGCGTAGTACTTCAACACGATGTTCAATTCTGACTTCGCACCTTCGGACTTCACTGCGAAATCATCGATATAGCCTTCGTCCTTCAGGACCTGCGCAATCGCAACCTTGACTTTCGACGAGGGCATTGTCACCGAAACCTTCTCGACCATCTGCGCGTTGCGGATGCGAGTCAGCATATCGGCGATAGGATCACTCATGCTCATTTACGTTTCTCCTATTACCAGCTCGCCTTGGTCAGGCCAGGGATCTCGCCGCGGAACGCGATTTCGCGAATCTTGTTACGCGCCAGCCCGAATTTACGGAACGTGCCACGCGGGCGACCAGTAATTGCGCAACGATTGCGCTTACGGGTCGGATTAGAGTTGCGCGGCAGTTGTTGCAGTTCCAGACGTGCTGCGTAGTGCTCTTCGTCCGTCTTGCTCATATCGCCAATGATCGCCTTCAACTCAGCACGCTTGGGAGCGTACTTAGCGGCCAGGCGAGCACGCTTCTTTTCACGTTCGATCAGTGCCAGTTTAGCCACGGTAACCTCAGTTTCTGAACGGGAACTTGAAGCTGGCGAGCAGAGCCTTTGCTTCGTCGTCGGTCTTCGCAGTCGTCGTGATGCTGATGTTCAGCCCACGCAGTGCGTCGATCTTGTCGTAGTCGATTTCGGGGAAAATGATCTGCTCTTTCACACCGATGTTGTAGTTGCCGCGACCATCGAACGCACGCCCCGACACGCCACGGAAGTCACGCACACGCGGGAGCGCGACCGTCACGAAACGGTCCAGAAATTCGTACATTGCCTGACCACGCAACGTGACCATTGCACCGATCGGATAGCCCTGACGGATCTTGAAGCCAGCGATTGCCTTGCGTGCCTTCGTGATCACCGGCTTCTGGCCTGCGATCTTCGTCAGGTCGCCAACGGCGTTTTCGATGATCTTCTTGTCAGCAACCGCTTCGCCAAGGCCCATGTTCAGGGTGATCTTGGTGATGCGCGGCACTTCCATCACGGACTTGTAACCGAACTTCTCGATGAGGCCGGGTACAACCTTTTCTTTGTAAAACTCTTGCAAACGAGCCATTTTTTTACTCCGCAGCGTCAGGCGCTCAGCACGGCACCGGTCGTCTTAAGGAAACGGACTTTCTTGTCTCCTTCGACCTTGATGCCTACACGCGACGCCTTGCCATTCGCGTCGACCAATGCGACGTTCGAAATTTGCAGCGGCATCGTCTTGGCTTCCACACCGCCCGTCGTACCCTTCATCGGGTTCGGCTTGACATGCTTCTTGACGAGGTTGATACCCTCGACAATCACTTTGCCTTCGCCAACGGACAGCACGACGCCGCGCTTGCCTTTATCTTTGCCGGTGATGACGATAACTTCGTCACCTTTGCGAATCTTGTTCATCGCGACTCCTTACAGCACTTCCGGTGCCAACGAAACGATCTTCATGAATCGTTCGCTACGCAACTCGCGCGTGACAGGCCCGAAAATACGGGTGCCAATAGGTTCGAGCTTGGCATTCAACAACACAGCGGCGTTGCCATCGAACTTGATCAGCGAGCCGTCCTGACGGCGCACGCCCTTAGCGGTACGAACCACCACGGCGTTATAAATTTCGCCTTTCTTCACGCGCCCGCGCGGCGTTGCTTCTTTGACGGTCACCTTGATGATGTCGCCAATGCTGGCATAACGACGCTTCGAGCCGCCGAGCACTTTGATGCACAGGACTTCACGCGCACCCGTGTTGTCGGCCACTTCAAGCCGAGTTTCGGTCTGGATCATGGTTTATCTTTCCCAACTTAATCCGGTCACACCACCATGGCGTACCCGGTCAGTCTTGGTCCCGTCAGCCAATCGGCTGCTTGGGTTAGAACAGCAGCGACGGCAAACGAAACCCGCCATCGCAATCCGGTGAATCCTTCGGAACAGACTGGCGCCTGAACCGCTTCCCCCACCAACTTCGCCCGCGACGGGGCTCCCATAAAAGAGGGAAGACCGAGATTATAACAAATAATCCCGGTCTTGCAAGCGAAACTTACTGCGATTTCAATTACTTCTACAACTTTGCGGCGTCAGATGACGCGAGCAGCCTCGACCAGGCGAGCCACAACCCAAGCTTTCGTCTTCGAAATCGGACGCGTTTCCTGGATTTCAACGAGGTCGCCCTCGTTGTACGTGTTCGCATCGTCGTGCGCGTGGTACTTCTTCGAGCGCACAACATACTTGCCGTAGATCGGGTGCTTCACGCGGTGCTCGACCAGCACGGTGACCGTCTTGTCCATCTTGTTGCTGACGACCTTGCCGACCAGCGTCCGCTTGAGCGAGGTTTTTACGCTATCGTTCATTTCTGGTTCGCCTTCTCAGTCAGGACGGTCCGCACACGTGCGATGTCGCGACGGACCTTCTTCAGCTGGCTCGTGTTCGTGAGCTGCTGGGTCGCGAGTTGCATGCGCAGGCCGAATTGCGCCTTCAACAGGTCCGACAGCTCCTTGTTGAGCGCGGCCTGATCTTTCTGGTGAAGTTCGGAAGCCTTCATCATTTGCTCCTTAGGCGCCGAGCTGACGCACGATAAACGTCGTCTTCAGCGGCAGCTTAGCTGCAGCCAGACGGAACGCTTCGCGTGCCAGCTCTTCGGTTACGCCGTCCATTTCGTACAGCATCTTGCCCGGTTGAATCTCTGCGACGTAGTACTCAGGGTTACCCTTACCGTTACCCATCCGTACTTCTGCCGGCTTGTGCGAGATCGGCTTGTCCGGGAAGATGCGGATCCAGATGCGGCCACCACGCTTGATGTGACGCGTCATTGCACGACGTGCCGCTTCAATCTGGCGCGCGGTCAAGCGACCACGACCGATAGCCTTCAGGCCGAACTCACCGAACGACACCGCGTTGCCGCGGGTAGCGATACCGGTGTTACGACCCTTCTGCTCTTTGCGATACTTTCTGCGTTTCGGTTGCAGCATCGTTATTCTCCAGTCTTCCCGTCGCCGCCGGCACCGCCAGCACGACGAGGAGCGCCACGGCGTGCACCTGCCGGGCCACCACCTTCACCATCGCGACGTGGACGGCGATCGCCACCCGGACGTGCGTTACGGCGCGGACGCTTTTCTTCGGCGACTTCTTCAACCACCGGTGCGTCGTTGCGGCCGAGCGTGTCGCCCTTGTAGACCCACACCTTCACGCCGATGATGCCGTACGTCGTCTTCGCTTCCGAAGTTGCGTAGTCGATATCAGCACGCAGCGTATGAAGGGGCACGCGACCTTCGCGATACCATTCCGTACGAGCGATTTCGATACCGTTCAGGCGGCCTGCGCTCATGATCTTGATGCCTTGAGCACCCAGACGCATTGCGTTTTGCATCGCACGCTTCATCGCGCGGCGGAACATAATCCGGCGCTCGAGTTGTTGCGTGATCGAATCCGCGATCAGTTGCGCATCGGTTTCCGGCTTACGGATTTCTTCGATGTTGACGTGGACCGGAACGCCCATGCGGCGTTGCAGTTCCGACTTCAGCAGCTCGATATCCTCGCCCTTCTTACCGATGACGACACCCGGACGCGAGCTATAAATCGTGATGCGCGCGTTTTTCGCCGGACGCTCGATAACGACGCGGCCAACCGAAGCGTTTTTCAGCTTCTTCTTCAGGTATTCACGAACACCGATGTCTTCCTGCAACATCGCCGCGAAATTGTTGTTGTTCGCGTACCAACGCGACGCCCAATTGCGGCTGACGGCCAAACGGAAGCCAGTCGGATGAATTTTCTGTCCCATCGTATGACCCCTTAATTCCCGACCGTCACAGTGATGTGACAGGATTGCTTCTCGATGCGGTTACCACGGCCTTTAGCGCGCGCGGTAAAACGCTTGAGCGATGCAGCCTTGTCGACCATGATGCTCGTTACCTTGAGCTCGTCGATATCGGCGCCTTCGTTATGCTCCGCATTCGCGATCGCCGACAGCACGACCTTTTTCACGATTCCCGCAGCCTTCTTCGGCGAGAACGTCAGAACGTTCAGCGCCTTGTCGACCGGCAAACCGCGGATCTGGTCAGCCACAAGGCGCGTTTTCTGCGCCGAGATGCGGGCACCGCGATGAATTGCTTTCACTTCCATCATGAGCCCCTTATTTCTTAGCCTTCTTGTCGGCTGCGTGACCCTTGAACGTCCGGGTCAATGCAAACTCGCCAAGCTTGTGGCCGACCATGTTTTCCGAGATGTACACCGGGACGTGTTGACGGCCGTTGTGCACAGCAATCGTCAGACCGATGAAATCCGGCAGAATCGTCGAACGACGCGACCAGGTTTTGATCGGCTTCTTATCCCGCGAAGCTGCTGCCGCCTCAACTTTCTTCAGCAAATGGGCGTCGCAGAACGGACCTTTTTTTACAGAACGTGCCATTGCCTACTCCTTAACGCTTGTGACGGCGCTGGACGATCATGCTCGTCGTGCGCTTGTTGCTGCGGGTGCGATAGCCCTTAGCAGGCGTGCCCCACGGGCTCACCGGATCGCGACCTGCAGCCGTCTTGCCTTCACCACCGCCATGCGGGTGATCGACCGGGTTCATTGCAACGCCACGCACCGTCGGGCGGATACCGCGCCAGCGGTTCGCGCCAGCCTTACCGATTTGACGGAGGCTGTGCTCTTCGTTGCCAACTTCACCAATCGTCGCGCGGCATTCAACGTGAACGCGGCGGATTTCACCCGAGCGCAGGCGGACCTGTGCGTAGATGCCTTCACGAGCCAGCAACATCGCCGACGTACCAGCCGAACGCGCCATTTGCGCGCCCTTGCCCGGCAGCATTTCGATGCAGTGGATCGTCGTACCGACCGGAATGTTGCGGATCGGCAGCGTGTTGCCTGCGCGGATCGGAGCTTCCGAACCCGACATCAGTTGCTGACCAACCGTCACACCCTTCGGAGCGATGATGTACTTGCGCTCGCCGTCTGCGTACAGAACCAGCGCGATGTTCGCGCTACGGTTCGGATCGTACTCAAGACGTTCGACCTTTGCCGGAATGCCATCCTTCGTGCGACGGAAATCCACGACACGATAGTGATGCTTGTGACCACCACCCTTATGACGCGTGGTGATGTGACCGTTGTTGTTACGGCCGGCGGTCGAGGATTGCGAGTCGAGCAGCGGTGCAAACGGCTTGCCCTTATGCAGATCCTTGTTGACCACCTTGACCATCGCGCGGCGACCCGGCGAAGTCGGCTTAACTTTAACGATTGCCATGATTACTTGGCCTCCGCTTCAAAGTTGATTTCCTGGCCGGGCTTCAGGCAGACGTATGCCTTCTTCACGTCTTTGCGCTTGCCCATGAAGCGGCCAAAGCGCTTGGCTTTGCCCTTCGAGACCAGCACGTTGACGGAATTGACTTCCACCTTGAACAGCAGCTCGACTGCAGCTTTCACTTCCTGCTTCGTGGCATCGGGCGCGACTTCGAACACAACTTGCTCGTTCTTGTCGGCCACCAGCGTCGCCTTTTCGGAGATCACCGGCGCGAGCAGGACCTGCATCAAACGATGATCGTTCTTGCGAATCTCGCTCATGACAGCAACTCCTCGATCTGGGCGACCGCAGCCTTCGTGATCAGGATCTTCTTGAAGTAGATCAGCGACAGCGGGTCGGCGTAACGCGGCTCGACAACTGCCACATGGGCGAGGTTGCGCGACGCGAGGTACAGGTTTTCGTCAACCGTGTCGGTAATCACCAGCACGGAGTCGAGACCCATCGCCTTGAATTTTTCGGCCAGCAGCTTCGTCTTCGGCGCTTCGAGCGTCAACTCGTCGACCACCGAAATGCGGCCTTCGCGGGCCAGCTGCGAGAAGATCGAGCAGAGACCTGCACGATGCATCTTCTTGTTGACCTTGTGCGAAAAGTTTTCTTCCGGCGAATTCGGGAAGATCCGGCCACCGCCGCGCCACAGCGGGCTCGACGACATACCGGCACGGGCGCGGCCCGTACCCTTCTGGCGCCACGGCTTCTTGGTCGTGTGCTTGACTTGCTCACGATCCTTCTGCGCGCGGTTGCCGCTACGGGCATTCGCTTGATACGCCACCACCACCTGGTGGATCAGGGCTTCGTTGTAATCGCGGCCGAACACGACGTCCGACGCGCTAACGCCTGCGCCTTCCTGACCATTGGCATTCAGGAGCTTAAGTTCCATTATTTCGCTCCTTTCACGGCACGCGTCTTCACGGCCGGCGTAACGAATACCTTGCCACCCTTCGCACCCGGAACGGCGCCCTTGACCAGCAACAGCTTGCGGTCAGCGTCGATACGAGCGATTTCGAGGTTTTGCACCGTTACCGTGTCGTCACCCATGTGACCGGTCATGCGCTTACCCGGGAAAACACGACCCGGATCTTGCGCCATACCGATCGAACCCGGCACGTTGTGCGAGCGCGAGTTACCGTGCGATGCACGGCCGGATGCGAAGTTGTAACGCTTGATGGTACCGGCGTAGCCCTTACCGATCGACACGCCTTGCACGTCGACCTTCTGGCCTACTTCGAACAGGTCGGGACCGACCACGGTGCCGTTCGACAACTCGGCAGCCTTGGCAGCATCGATCTGGAATTCTTTGAGGATTTCACCGGCTTGAACACCGGCTTTGGCGAGATGACCGGCCAACGGCTTCGTCACACGCGATGCACGGCGCGTACCGAATGCAACCTGCACGGCCGTATAGCCGTCGGTTTCAACAGTCTTGATCTGCGTCACGCGGTTGTCGGACACGTCCAGCACGGTAACGGGAATCGAATCCCCTTCTGCCGTGAAGATACGGGTCATGCCAACCTTGCGACCTACGAGTCCAAGGCTCATCGTTTTCTCCATTCCCGACTGCGATTGGTCGGGGCTAATTTACAAAATGCCGGTGCCGTTTCGGGCATGAATTCATGCTGCAGCACACCGACTTTTTTGCGCAAATGCGCGAAAAGCCTTGCATTATAGCGAGGCTTTTCGTTTTCCGCAAGCAATCAATGACTTAGCGTTGCCCGATACTCTGGACAACCGCTGGGAGCCTTATTGCAGCTTGATTTCCACGTCCACGCCAGCCGGCAGGTCCAGCTTCATCAGTGCGTCAACGGTCTTGTCCGTCGGGTCGACGATGTCCATCAGGCGTTGGTGCGTACGGATTTCGAGCTGATCGCGCGACGTCTTGTTGACGTGCGGCGAACGCAGGATGTCGAAACGTTGAATGCGGGTCGGCAGGGGCACGGGACCACGAACGATTGCGCCAGTCCGCTTTGCCGTGTCGACGATTTCAGCTGCCGATTGATCGATCAGGCGATAGTCGAAAGCCTTCAGGCGAATGCGGATTTTCTGGTTCTGCATGACAATTCCTTGGAAAAGAGCGAGGCGGTGTTGCGCCGCCAGATAGTAAAAGAACGTAGAGCCGGGCATGGGATAGGAGTAAGCGCTGAAGCGCCAACTCCTATCGACAGGCGCCCGGCTCCGGGCACCACTTACTGCAAGTTCAATCCGCGATTTTACTCGAGAATCTTGGCAACCACACCTGCGCCGACCGTACGGCCGCCTTCGCGGATTGCGAAACGCAGACCTTCTTCCATCGCGATCGGGTTGATCAGCTTCACCGTGATCGACACGTTGTCGCCCGGCATGACCATTTCCTTGTCCTTCGGCAACTCGATCGAGCCCGTCACGTCCGTCGTACGGAAGTAGAACTGCGGACGATAGTTGTTGAAGAACGGCGTGTGGCGGCCGCCTTCGTCCTTGCTCAGCACGTACACTTCAGCCGTGAAGTGCGTGTGCGGGTTGATCGAACCCGGCTTCGCCAGAACCTGGCCACGCTCCACGTCTTCACGCTTCGTGCCGCGCAGCAGGATACCGACGTTGTCGCCTGCCTGACCCTGGTCGAGCAGCTTGCGGAACATTTCCACGCCCGTGCAGGTCGTCTTCACCGTCGGCTTGATACCAACGATTTCAATTTCCTCGCCGACCTTCACGACGCCGCGCTCAACGCGACCCGTCACCACCGTGCCGCGACCCGAGATCGAGAACACGTCTTCCACCGGCATCAGGAACGCACCATCAACTGCGCGCTCCGGCGTCGGGATGTACGTGTCCAGCGCGTCGGCCAGATTCATGATCGCCACTTCGCCCAGCTCGCCCGTGTCGCCTTCCAGCGCCAGCTTGGCCGAACCCTTGATGATCGGCGTGTCGTCGCCCGGGAAGTCGTACTTCGACAGAAGTTCGCGAACTTCCATCTCGACGAGTTCCAGCAGCTCGGCGTCGTCCACCATGTCGCACTTGTTCAGGAACACGATGATGTACGGCACACCGACCTGACGCGCCAGCAGGATGTGCTCACGCGTTTGCGGCATCGGGCCGTCTGCTGCCGAGCACACCAGGATCGCGCCGTCCATCTGCGCTGCGCCCGTGATCATGTTCTTCACATAGTCAGCGTGGCCCGGGCAGTCGACGTGTGCGTAGTGGCGGTTCGCCGTTTCGTACTCGACGTGTGCCGTGTTGATCGTGATACCACGTGCCTTTTCTTCCGGCGCCGCGTCGATCTGGTCATACGCCTTTGCTTCGCCGCCAAACTTCTTGGTCAGCACCGTCGTGATCGCTGCCGTCAGCGTGGTCTTGCCGTGGTCAACGTGACCGATCGTGCCGACGTTCACGTGCGGCTTGGTCCGTTCGAATTTACCTTTAGCCATGTTTCTCTTCTTTCAAAAAGTTAATCGTTGAATGACTTGCCGCGCGATTACTTCGACTTCGCGTTGATGATCGCTTCAGACACGTTGCGCGGTGCTTCGGAGTAGTGCTTGAACTCCATCGTGTACGTTGCACGACCCTGGCTCAGCGAACGCAGCGACGTCGAGTAGCCGAACATTTCCGACAGCGGCACTTCGGCGCGAACGATCTTGCCGCCGCCAATCATGTCTTCCATGCCCTGAACAATACCGCGACGGCCCGACAGGTCGCCCATCACGTTGCCCATATAGTCTTCCGGCGTTTCGACTTCCACAGCCATCATCGGCTCGAGGATGACCGGCTGCGCCTTGCGCATTGCTTCCTTGAACGCCATCGAACCGGCCATGCGGAACGCATTTTCGTTCGAGTCAACGTCGTGGTACGAACCGAACGTCAGGTGAACCTTCACGTCAACGACCGGGAAGCCTGCCAGCACGCCAGCCTTCAGCGTTTCCTGGATACCCTTGTCGACTGCCGGGATGTATTCACGCGGAATCACACCGCCCTTGATCTCGTCCAGGAACTCATAGCCCTTGCCCTGCTCATTCGGCTCGAGCGTGATGACCGCGTGACCGTACTGGCCGCGACCACCCGACTGCTTGACGAACTTGCCGTCGACGTCTACCGCCTTGCCGCGGATCGTTTCACGATACGCCACTTGCGGCTTGCCGACGGTTGCCTCGACGCCGAATTCACGCTTCATCCGGTCAACCAGAATTTCCAGGTGGAGCTCGCCCATGCCCGAAATAATGGTTTGACCCGATTCTTCGTCCGTTTGAACGCGGAACGACGGATCTTCCTGAGCCAGACGGTTCAGGGCCAGACCCATCTTTTCCTGGTCCGGCTTCGTCTTCGGCTCAACAGCCTGCGAAATCACCGGCTCCGGGAAAATCATGCGCTCGAGCACGATCGGGCTTTGCGGATCGCACAGCGTGTCGCCAGTCGTCGCGTCCTTCAGGCCGACTGCTGCAGCGATGTCGCCTGCGCGCACTTCCTTGATTTCTTCGCGCTGGTTCGCGTGCATCTGCAGAATACGACCCAGACGCTCCTTCTTGTCCTTGGTCGCGTTCAGCACCGTGTCGCCCGAATTCACAACGCCCGAGTACACACGGAAGAAGATCAACTGGCCGACGAACGGATCCGTCATGATCTTGAATGCCAGTGCCGAGAACTTTTCGTCGTCAGCAGCGCGGCGCTCACCTTGCTCGCCGTTTTCCAGCTCGCCGGTAACCGGCGGGATGTCGATCGGCGACGGCAGGAAGTCGAGCACGGCGTCCAGCATACGTTGCACGCCCTTGTTCTTGAACGCGGTACCGCACAGCATCGGCTGGATTTCGCAAGCGATCGTGCGGTCGCGCAGACCCTTGACGATCTCCGCTTCCGTCAGCTCGCCCTCTTCGAGGTACTTGTTCATCAGGTCTTCGTTCGACTCAGCAGCCGCTTCGACCATCTTCTCGCGCCACTCGTTGCACGAGTCGACCAGTTCCGCCGGGATCTCTTCGTACGAGAACTTCGTGCCTTGCGACGCGTCGTCCCAAATGATCGCCTTCATCTTCAGCAGATCGACGACGCCCGTGAAGTTTTCTTCCGCGCCGATAGGCACCACGACCGGAACCGGGTTCGCCTTCAGACGCAGCTTGAGCTGGTCGTAGACCTTGAAGAAGTTCGCGCCGGTACGGTCCATCTTGTTGATGAACGCGAGACGGGGAACCTTGTACTTGTTAGCCTGGCGCCACACGGTTTCCGACTGGGGCTGAACGCCGCCCACAGCGCAGTACACCATGCATGCACCGTCGAGCACGCGCATCGAGCGCTCAACTTCAATCGTGAAGTCGACGTGGCCCGGGGTGTCGATGATGTTGATGCGGTGCTCAGCGCGGTCGCCGGCCATGCCTTTCCAGAATGCCGTGGTAGCAGCGGACGTGATCGTGATGCCGCGTTCCTGCTCCTGCTCCATCCAGTCCATGGTTGCAGCGCCGTCGTGCACTTCACCAATCTTGTGGTTCACGCCGGTGTAGAACAGGATGCGCTCGGTCGTCGTCGTTTTGCCGGCGTCGATGTGAGCGCTAATACCGATGTTACGGTAGCGCTCGATAGGTGTCTTGCGAGCCACTTTGATCCTCTATTGGGATGACGCGATGCGAGAAAATACCCATCGCGCTGTAACACAAACGGGCGAGGCGCTTTGTAAGCGCACCCGCCCGGAATTTCTTTCCGCTTTTTCTGCTAAACCCGGGTTCGGGAAGCTTAGAAACGGAAGTGCGAGAACGCCTTGTTGGCTTCTGCCATCCGGTGAACTTCGTCGCGCTTTTTCATCGCGCCGCCACGGCCTTCGGCCGCTTCGGAGAGTTCACCTGCCAGGCGCAGGGCCATCGACTTTTCGCTGCGCTTCTTCGCGGCTTCACGCAACCAACGCATCGCCAATGCCATACGACGCGACGGACGCACTTCGACCGGAACCTGATAGTTCGCACCACCAACGCGGCGGCTCTTCACTTCCACCACCGGCTTGACGTTGTTGAGCGCCACCGTGAACACTTCCAGCGGGTCCTTGCCACCCTTGGTCTGGATCTGTTCGAAAGCGCCGTACACGATACGCTCGGCAACCGACTTCTTGCCGGAGAGCATCAGCACGTTCATGAATTTAGCTACATCTACGTTACCGAACTTCGGATCCGGCAACACTTCCCGCTTGGGGACTTCGCGACGACGCGGCATGTTTCTTCCTTTAACTTTTCAGTTGGAGCTGCTTATCAGCCCCGCGGCCACCAACTAACCCGATTCATCTCTAACGACTTACCAGCCTGGTCGGGTGACCACTTACTCGACAGCACCGGCGAATCCGGCACCACCGCTAATACCGCCTTTGCAGGCGACCTGAAACTACTGACTGGCTATTACTTGCCAGCCTTGGCACGCTTCGCACCGTACTTCGAGCGAGCCTGCTTACGATCCTTGACGCCCTGGGTATCCAGCGAGCCGCGAACCATGTGGTAACGCACACCCGGCAAGTCCTTGACACGGCCGCCGCGAATCAGCACGACCGAGTGTTCCTGCAGGTTGTGGCCTTCACCACCGATGTACGAAATGACTTCGAAGCCGTTCGTCAGACGAACCTTAGCAACCTTACGGAGTGCCGAGTTCGGCTTCTTCGGCGTCGTGGTGTACACACGGGTGCACACACCGCGACGCTGGGGGCAGTCCTGCAAAGCCGGGCTCTTGCTCTTCGTCGTTTCCGACGCGCGGCCTTTGCGAACCAGTTGATTGATGGTTGGCATTGTTTATTCCTGAAATTGAACAAAATCGACGCATCTGTTTCCGGGCAAAGCAGAAACGATTGCGCATCGAACTCCGGACCAGATCGCTCGCGCACGAATTGACTCCGCGCGCAGGCATCCCAAGAACCGGAACCTAGCATAATATTCCGAAAATACTAAGGGAGTCAACAGGTTGCGATGCTTCGCAGCCCTGCCGACCTTTCAAGGTGCTCAATCGGCGGCGACGACTTCCAGCAACTCGTCGCCGAAACGGTCGAGTTTGCGGGCGCCCATGCCCGGAATACCACGCAAATCCTCGATGGAATCGGGGCCGCTACGGGCGATTTCCGCCAAGGTGGCGTCGTGGAAGATAACGTAGGCCGGCACACCATCGCTTTTCGCCGTTTCGGTGCGCCAGGCGCGCAAGCGCTCCCAGCGGGCGCGTTCGCGCGGCCCCATACCGATCGTCGGGTCGGCGCGCTCGCTTGTGCGGCCAGACGATTGCCGCGTGCGTGTGGGCTTCACGTAGCGGCGCATCGTGACGTTCTGCTCACTCTTCAACACCGGTTTGCTGGCCTCAGTGAGCACTAGCGAGCCAAATCCTTCGTGGTCGACGGTTAGATAGCCGAATGCGACGAGCTGGCGAAACACGGCGCGCCACTCCGGCTCGCCAAGCGCCGCGCCGATTCCGAACGTGGTGAGCTTTTCGTGACCGCGCTGCGTGATTTTCTCGCTGCGATTGCCCCGCAGGATATCGATCAGGTGACCGGCGCCGAAGTGAAAGCCGCTCGCCCGCTGCGCGCGGAACACGCACGACAACGCCATCTGCGCTTCGCGCGTCGCATCCCACGTGTCCGGCGGCTCGAGACAGTTATCGCAGTTGCCGCACGGCTTGCTCGACTCGCCGAAATACGCAAGCAATCGCACCCGCCGGCAGGTCGCCGCCTCGCACAGACCGAGCAACGCATCGAGCTTGCTGGTCTGCACGCGCTTATGCGCGTCATCGGCATCGGATTCATCGATCATCTTGCGCTGCTGCACGACGTCGCCGAGGCCGTATGCCATCCACGCATTGGCCGGCATGCCATCGCGTCCTGCACGACCCGTTTCCTGGTAGTACCCTTCGACGCTCTTCGGCAAATCGAGGTGAGCCACAAAGCGCACGTCCGGCTTGTCGATACCCATGCCGAACGCAATCGTGGCGCACATCACAATGCCTTCCTCGCGCTGGAACATCTCCTGATGCCTCTGGCGGATTTCGAACTCCATGCCGGCGTGATACGGGAGCGCGCGCATGCCCTTTTCCTTGAGCCACTCCGCGGTTTCTTCGACCTTGCGGCGCGACAGGCAATACACCACGCCGGCGTCGGTCGTACCGTCCGGCTTCGAATGTTCGGCGCGAATGAAGTCGAGCAGTTGAGCGCGCGCATTGTCTTTCTCGACGATGCGGTAACGGATATTGGGCCGATCGAAACTCGAGACGAAGATGCGCGCGTCATCCAGCGCGAGACGGTGGATGATTTCGTCACGCGTAATCGCATCCGCGGTGGCGGTGAGCGCAATGCGCGGCACGTTCGGGAAGCGCTCGTGCAGCACCGACAGCTGAATATATTCAGGACGGAAATCGTGGCCCCATTGCGACACGCAATGCGCTTCGTCGATTGCGAACAGCCCAATGCGCGTGCGCTCTAGCAGTTCCTGAAAACGGGGTGTCATCAGGCGTTCCGGCGCCACGTAGAGCAGATCGATATCGCCTTCGCGCAGCGCGCGTTCGGTGGCCATCGCTTCGGCACTCGACAGCGTCGAGTTCAGATAGGCCGCTCGCACACCGACTTCCTTCAGCGCGGCGACCTGGTCCTGCATCAGCGCAATCAGCGGCGAAACGACGATGCCCGCGCCGAAGCCGCCCTCGCGCCGCACGAGCGACGGAATCTGATAGCACAGCGACTTACCGCCGCCCGTCGGCATCAGCACGAGGCAATCGCCGCCGCCGGCGACGTGCTCGACAATTTCGCCCTGCTGTCCTCTGAACGCGGGGTAACCGAAGACTTCGTTGAGGATTTCGAGCGGACGGGACATGAATTTGAGAGAAGCAGCGTAATGCCGGTGACACGAATTTTACCAACGCATTCGTGCTGCGCCCGCGCTTTGCACAAACGTTAGCCGTTTGGCCGACGAATCCACAAAACCGCACAAAAATGAGGCGCATAAAAAAAGCCGCTCAGTTGAAACTGAGCGGCTTCGCTGGCTGGTGAGCCCAGGCGGCTTGCGCCGCCGGGACTTACTCGCCTGAGTGCTGCTGTTCGGCGGCCGGGGTTTCCGGCGTACCGAATTCGAACGACTCTTCCGCTGCGATCTGATCGAAACGCTCGCGGTCGGACAGTTCCTTGCTCTTGCGTGCCTTGTGGAACGCGAGACCCGTACCGGCCGGAATCAGACGGCCGACGATCACGTTTTCCTTCAGGCCACGCAGATCGTCGCGCTTGCCCATGATCGCCGCTTCGGTCAGCACGCGGGTCGTTTCCTGGAACGATGCCGCGGAGATGAACGAATCGGTCGACAGCGACGCCTTCGTGATACCGAGCAAGACGTTTTCGTAGGTTGCCGGGATCTTGTCTTCCGCAGCCATCCGGTCGTTCTCGTCGAGCATATCCGAACGCTCAACTTGCTCGCCCATGATGAAGCGCGTGTCACCGTTATCGACGATCTGCACACGGCGCAGCATCTGACGGACGATCACTTCAATGTGCTTGTCATTGATCTTCACGCCCTGCAGACGATACACGTCCTGCACTTCGTCAACGATGTAGCGCGCCAGCGCTTCGACGCCCTGCAACCGCAGAATGTCGTGCGGATCAGCCGGCCCGTCGACGATCATTTCGCCCTTGTTGACGACCTGACCATCGTGCACCAGAACCTGCTTTTCCTTCGCGATCAGGAACTCGTGCTGATTGCCTTCGAGGTCCGTGATAACGAGACGCTGCTTGCCCTTCGTGTCCTTACCAAACGACGTCGTGCCCGTGACTTCCGCCAGAATGCCGGCGTCCTTCGGCGAGCGCGCTTCGAACAGTTCGGCCACTCGCGGCAGACCACCGGTAATGTCACGCGTTTTCTGCGATTCAACCGGGATACGTGCGAGCACTTCACCGACCTGCACTTGCTGACCGTCCTTCACGGTGATCAGAGCGCCGACCTGGAAGCCGATCTGCACCGAGTGCTCGGTGTTCGGGATCTTGACTTCTTCGCCGTTCGCGTCGAGCAGCTTGACCTGCGGACGCACCGTCTTCGACGCTTGCGAACCGCGGCGCTTCACGTCGATCACGACCAGCGTCGAGAGACCCGTCACATCGTCGATCTGCTTGGCAACCGTCACGCCTTCTTCGACGTTTTCGAACTTCACCGTACCACCGTACTCGGTGATGATCGGACGCGTCATCGGATCCCACGTCGCCAGTTGCGTGCCGGCCTTGATCTGCGCGCCGTCCAGCTGCAACAGCGTCGCGCCGTACGGCACCTTGTGACGTTCGCGCTCGCGGCCGTGGTCGTCGGTGATCATCGCTTCGCCCGAACGCGAGATGACGATCTGCTCGCCCTTCGCGTTGGTGACGTAACGCATGGTCGCCGTGAAACGCACCGTACCGTTCGACTTCGCTTCAACCGACGAAGCCACTGCTGCACGCGATGCCGCACCACCGATGTGGAACGTACGCATCGTGAGCTGCGTGCCCGGTTCACCGATCGACTGAGCAGCGATCACGCCGACTGCTTCGCCAACGTTGACCGACGAGCCACGACCCAGGTCGCGGCCGTAGCAGGCCGCGCACAGACCGTAACGCGTTTCGCAAGTCAGCGGCGTACGCACGCGCACTTCGTCGATGCCGAGGCGTTCGATTTCTTCGACCGCGTCTTCGTCGAGCAACGTGCCCGTTTCGTACAGCGTTTCCTGCGATTCCGGATTGACGACGTCAGCCACCGTCACGCGACCGAGAATACGGTCACGCAGCGCTTCGACGACTTCACCGCCTTCGACCAACGCCTTCATGGCGACGCCATTGGACGTACCGCAATCGTCCTCGACCACCACCAGGTCCTGCGTCACGTCGACCAGACGACGCGTCAGATAACCCGAGTTTGCCGTCTTCAGTGCCGTATCAGCCAGACCCTTACGTGCACCGTGGGTCGAGATGAAGTACTGCAACACGTTCAGGCCTTCGCGGAAGTTCGCCGTAATCGGCGTCTCGATAATCGAGCCGTCCGGTTTCGCCATCAGGCCACGCATACCGGCCAGCTGACGAATCTGAACTGCGGAACCACGAGCACCCGAGTCAGCCATCATGTAGATGGAGTTGAACGACTCCTGACGCGTTTCGTTGCCGTCGCGATCGACCACCGGTTCCGTCGACAGCTGTTCCATCATCGCCTTGCCGACCGCTTCCGACGTTGCCGACCAGATGTCAACCACGTTGTTGTAGCGCTCTTGCGACGTGACGAGACCCGACATGTACTGACGGTCGTATTCCTTCACCTTCTTCGCGGCGTCGCCGACGATCTGTTCTTTTTGCGGCGGTACGAGCATGTCGTCCACGCAGATCGAAATACCAGCGCGAGTTGCCAGACGGAAACCCGACTGCATCAACTGGTCGGCGAAAATCACCGTTTCACGCAGACCGCACTTGCGGAATGCGGTGTTGATGAGGCGCGAGATTTCCTTCTTCTTCAGAGGCTTGTTCAGCACCGAGAACGGCAGGCCCGGAGGAAGGATTTCCGACAGGATTGCGCGGCCAACGGTTGTCGCGTACAGCGAGATCTTCGGCACGAACGCCGGCGCACCTTCCGACTTGTCTTCGTTGTGGACCATTTCCGTGATCCGCACGTTGACGCGCGAGGCCAGCTCGACTTCCTTGTTCTCGTACGCACGCAGCGCTTCCGACACGCCGGTGAACGTCAGGCCTTCGCCCTTGGCGTTCACTGCTTCACGCGTCGCGTAGTACAGGCCGAGCACGATATCCTGCGACGGCACGATCGACGGATCGCCGTTGGCCGGGAACAGGATGTTGTTCGACGCCAGCATCAGCGTACGCGCTTCCATCTGCGCTTCGAGCGACAACGGCACGTGAACAGCCATCTGGTCACCATCGAAGTCGGCGTTGAACGCCGCGCAAACGAGCGGGTGCAGCTGGATAGCCTTACCTTCGATCAGCACCGGCTCGAAAGCCTGAATGCCAAGGCGGTGCAGCGTCGGCGCACGGTTCAGCATGACCGGATGCTCGCGGATCACCTCTTCGAGGATGTCCCACACCACGGCGGTCTGGTTCTCGACTTCTTTCTTCGCGGCCTTGATGGTGGTAGCAACACCCATCACTTCCAGCTTGTTGAAGATGAAAGGCTTGAACAGTTCGAGCGCCATCAGCTTCGGCAGGCCGCACTGATGCAGCTTGAGCGTCGGGCCGACCACGATCACCGAACGGCCCGAATAGTCAACGCGCTTACCGAGCAAGTTCTGACGGAAACGACCGCCCTTACCCTTGATCATGTCAGCGAGCGACTTCAGCGGACGCTTGTTCGCGCCGGTCATCGCCTTACCGCGACGGCCGTTGTCGAGCAGCGAATCGACGGCTTCCTGCAGCATCCGCTTTTCGTTGCGGACGATGATTTCAGGCGCCTTCAATTCGAGCAGACGCTTCAACCGGTTGTTACGGTTGATCACGCGGCGATACAGGTCGTTCAGGTCCGACGTCGCGAAGCGGCCGCCATCCAGCGGCACCAGCGGACGCAGTTCCGGCGGCAGCACCGGCAGCACTTCGAGCACCATCCAGTCAGGCTTGATGCCCGAACGTTGGAAAGCCTCGAGCACCTTCAGGCGCTTCGCGTACTTCTTGATCTTCGCTTCCGAACCCGTGTTCTTGAGTTCGGTACGGAGCATCTCGACCTGTTCGTCGATGTTGATCGCGCGCAGCAGTTCACGCACGCCTTCCGCGCCCATCTCGGCACGGAATTCGTCACCGTACTCTTCGACCTTGTTGTAGTAATCCTCTTCGGTCATGATCTGCCGCGCTTTCAGCGGCGTCATGCCCGGATCGATCACCACGTATGCTTCGAAGTACAGCACGCGTTCGATGTCACGCAGCGTCATGTCGAGCACCATGCCCAGACGCGACGGCAGAGACTTCAGGAACCAGATGTGCGCAACCGGCGAGGCCAGTTCAATGTGGCCCATCCGTTCGCGGCGCACCTTCGCCAGCGTCACTTCGACGCCGCACTTTTCGCAGATCACGCCACGGTGCTTCAGGCGCTTGTACTTGCCGCAAAGGCATTCGTAGTCTTTGATCGGCCCGAAGATCTTCGCGCAGAACAGACCATCGCGTTCCGGCTTGAACGTCCGGTAGTTGATGGTTTCCGGCTTCTTCACTTCACCGAACGACCACGAACGGATCTTGTCTGGCGAGGCCAGACCGATCTTGATCGCGTCAAAAACTTCAGGTTGTTGGACTTGCTTGAATAGATCGAGCAAAGCTTTCATCGCTTCTCTCCAGTAGTCCGATTAGTTCCGGTCCAGGTCGATGTCGATACCGAGCGACCGGATTTCCTTCACCAACACATTGAACGACTCAGGCATGCCGGCATCGATCACGTGATCGCCCTTGACCAGGTTCTCGTAAACCTTGGTCCGGCCCGCCACGTCATCCGACTTCACAGTCAGCATTTCCTGCAACACGTACGATGCGCCGTACGCTTCGAGCGCCCACACTTCCATTTCACCGAAACGCTGGCCACCGAACTGCGCCTTACCGCCCAACGGCTGCTGCGTAACGAGCGAGTACGGGCCCGTTGAACGCGCGTGCATCTTGTCGTCGACCAGGTGGTGCAGCTTCAGGTAATGCATGTAGCCGACAGTCACCGTGCGTTCGAACATCTCACCCGTGCGGCCGTCATACAGACGCACCTGGTTCTTCGACGGCGTCATGCCGAGGTTCTTCGCGATGTCGTCCGGGAATGCCAGATCCAGCGCGCGCGACATTTCTTCTTCCGTCGCACCGTCGAACACCGGCGTTGCGAACGGCACGCCTTCGCGCAGGTTCTTCGCCAGTTCGACGATTTCGTCGTCCGTGAAGCTGTCCAGCTCTTCAGCGCGGCCCGACTCGTTGTAGATCTTGGTCAGGAATTCGCGCAGTTCAGCGATCTTCGCCTGACGCTGCAGCATTTCGCCGATACGCCAGCCGAGACCCTTCGCGGCCCAACCCAGATGCACTTCGAGAACCTGACCCACGTTCATCCGCGACGGCACGCCGAGCGGATTGAGCACGACGTCAGCCGGACGGCCATCGGCCATGTACGGCATGTCTTCGATCGGAACGATCTTCGACACCACACCTTTGTTACCGTGACGGCCGGCCATCTTGTCGCCAGGCTGCAGACGGCGCTTGACTGCCAGATACACCTTGACCATCTTCAGCACGCCCGGCGGCAGTTCGTCGCCTTGCGTGAGCTTCTTGCGCTTTTCTTCGAACGCCAGATCGAACTGGTGACGCTTCTGTTCGATCGAGTCCTTGATAGCTTCGAGCTGTGCCGCTGCTTCTTCGTCCGCGAGGCGGATGTCGAACCAGTGGTAGTGGTCGAGATCTTCCAGGTAAGCCTGTTCGATCTTCGTACCCTTCGCGAGCTTCTTCGGACCGCCGTTCGCGACCTTGCCGGTCAGCATACGTGCGAGACGCTGGAATGCGTCGCCTTCCACGATACGCAGCTGGTCGTTCAGGTCGAGGCGATAACGCTTCAGCTCATCGTCGATGATCTGTTGTGCACGCTTGTCGCGCTGAATGCCTTCACGCGTGAACACTTGAACGTCGATGACCGTGCCGCTCATGCCCGACGGCACGCGCAGCGACGTGTCCTTCACGTCCGAAGCCTTCTCACCGAAGATCGCGCGCAGCAGCTTTTCTTCCGGCGTCAGCTGGGTTTCGCCCTTCGGCGTAACCTTGCCGACCAGCACGTCGCCTGCTTCGACTTCCGCGCCGATGTAGACAATGCCCGACTCGTCGAGACGGCCGAGTTGCACTTCAGCCAGGTTCGAGATGTCGCGCGTGATTTCTTCCGGTCCGAGCTTCGTATCGCGAGCAACGACGTTCAGTTCTTCGATATGGATCGACGTGTAACGGTCGTCGGCAACCACCTTCTCCGAGATCAAAATCGAGTCTTCGAAGTTGTAGCCGTTCCACGGCATGAACGCGACCAGCATGTTCTGGCCGAGAGCCAGTTCGCCGAGATCGGTCGATGCACCGTCAGCCAGCACGTCGCCACGCGACACGATATCGCCGACCTTCACGATCGGGCGCTGGTTGATGTTCGTGTTCTGGTTCGAACGCGTGTACTTGATCAGGTTGTAGATGTCCACGCCGACGTCGCCAGCAACGGCTTCATCGTCGTTCACGCGGATCACCATACGGCCTGCGTCGACGTAATCGACCACACCGCCGCGGAATGCCTGAACCGTCGTACCCGAGTCGACTGCCACGGTGCGTTCGATACCCGTACCCACCACGGCCTTTTCAGGACGCAGACACGGCACAGCCTGACGCTGCATGTTCGAACCCATCAATGCGCGGTTCGCGTCATCGTGCTCGAGGAACGGAATCAGCGATGCTGCCACCGACACGATCTGCGACGGCGCCACGTCCATGTACTGGATGCGGTCCGGCGTGACCATCAGCGTTTCGCCCGCTTCACGCGACGAAACCAGTTCGTCGGTCAGCGAGCCGTCAGCTGCCACAGCCGCGTTCGCCTGAGCGATCACGTAGCGGCCTTCTTCGATCGCCGACAGATAGTCAATCTGATCGGTCACTTTGCTGTCCACGACCTTGCGATACGGCGTTTCGAGGAAGCCGTATTCGTTCAGGTGCGCGTACAGCGCGAGCGAGTTGATCAGGCCGATGTTCGGACCTTCCGGCGTTTCAATCGGACACACACGGCCGTAGTGGGTCGGGTGCACGTCGCGGACTTCAAAGCCAGCGCGCTCACGCGTCAAACCGCCCGGGCCAAGTGCCGAAACACGGCGCTTGTGGGTGATTTCCGACAGCGGGTTCGTTTGGTCCATGAACTGCGACAGCTGCGACGAACCGAAGAACTCGCGAATCGCCGACGAAATCGGCTTCGAGTTGATCAGGTCGTGCGGCATCAGGTTTTCGCTTTCGGCCTGGCCGAGGCGTTCCTTCACAGCACGTTCGACACGCACGAGACCTGCGCGGAACTGGTTTTCCGCCAGTTCGCCGACGCAACGCACACGGCGATTGCCCAAGTGGTCGATATCGTCCACTTCGCCCTTGCCGTTACGCAGTTCGACCAGGATCTTGATCGTTGCGAGGATGTCGTCGTCTTGCAGCGTCATCGGTCCGACGATCTCGTCGCGGCCCACGCGGCGATTGAACTTCATACGGCCCACCTTGGACAGGTCGTATGCGTCTTCGCTGTAGAACAGGCGGTTGAACAGCGCCTCGACCGCTTCTTCGGTCGGCGGTTCACCCGGGCGCATCATGCGGTAGATCGCGATGCGCGCGGCCATCTTGTCCGCGGTTTCGTCGATACGCAGCGTCGACGAAATGTACGGGCCTTGATCCAGATCGTTCGTGTAGAGCGTCTGGATGTCTTTGATCTTCGATTCGCGGAGCTTTTCGAGGACGGTTTCGGTGATTTCGTCGTTCGCGTTGGCGATGACTTCACCGGTGTCGCCGTCGACGACGTTCTTCGCCAGCACGCGGCCGAGCAGATAGTCTTCCGGTACCGAGATGAACTTCGTCTTCGCGTTGTCGAGGTCGCGAATGTGCTTGGCGTTGATCCGCTTGTCCTTCTGGACGATCACGTTGCCGTCACGATCCGTAATGTCGAAACGTGCGACTTCACCACGCAGACGCTCCGGCACGAATTCCATCTGCGCGCCTTCCGGCATCAGCGTGAAATTGTCGAACACGAAGAAGTTTGCGAGGATCTGTTCCGGCGTCAGGCCGATTGCCTTCAGCAGGATCGTGACCGGCATCTTGCGACGACGGTCGACGCGGAAGTACAGCACGTCCTTCGGATCGAATTCGAAGTCGAGCCACGAACCGCGGTAAGGAATGATACGTGCCGAGAACAGGAGCTTGCCCGAGCTGTGCGTCTTGCCCTTGTCGTGTTCGAAGAACACGCCAGGCGAACGGTGCAACTGGGAAACGATCACACGTTCCGTGCCGTTGATGACGAACGAACCCGTCGGCGTCATGAGCGGAATTTCGCCCATGTACACTTCCTGTTCCTTCACTTCCTTGACGACCGGCTTGCTCGGCGATTCCTTGTCGAGCAGCACCAGACGCACCTTGGCGCGCAGCGCCGAGCAGTACGTCAAACCGCGCTGCTGACATTCCTTGATGTTGAATGCCGGCGGCGACAGCATGTAGCTGACGAACTCGAGACGAGCGAAGCCGTTGTGCGAGACGATCGGAAAAACAGAGGTAAATGCTGCTTGCAGACCTTCCGGCTTGCGTTGCGTCGAAGACGTTTCGGCTTGCAGAAAAGTGCTGAATGATTCAAGCTGGGTAGCCAGCAGGAAAGGTACTTGGTGAACGATGGGGCGCTTCGCAAAACTCTTGCGAATACGCTTCTTCTCGGTGAAGGAATATTGCATACGATCTCCGAATCACGGCGGGCATTGTTGTCGAGGCAGGATACCTTGATGAGACAACCCGAGTGTTCACCGACTGAGACCCGATGGCCGTCCGATGGCTTGAACGAGCCTAGAAGCTTGGTGGTTGGCCGCTACCAACCGCTGGCTGACGGCAGCGGATGCCTGTGTTGCCCGCTACCCGACCAAACTTGCCTTCTGCAGTCGCTTCAGAAGACAAAGAGAAACGCCGGTCAATGTTGCCGAAAGGCGGTTTTCTTTGGCCTCTGGGGTCATGTTCTTGCCGAAACGAGCTGGCAAAAACGTGGTCCCCACAAAGCACAAAAAGGCCGGCGGTGGAAAACCGCCAGCCTTCGCACAACGCGCTGAAACTTACTTGATTTCAGCCTTCGCGCCGGCTTCTTCCAGCTTCTTCTTGGCTTCTTCAGCAGCAGCCTTCGGTACCGATTCCTTAACAGGCTTCGGTGCGCCGTCGACCAGGTCCTTCGCTTCCTTCAGGCCGAGACCCGTCAGTTCGCGAACAGCCTTAATGACCGAAACCTTGTTCGCGCCAACTTCCGTCAGGTTGACCGTGAATTCGGTTTGCTCTTCAGCAGCGGCTGCAGCGCCGCCGCCTGCCGGGCCTGCCACTGCAACAGCAGCTGCCGACACGCCAAACTTTTCTTCGAACGCCTTGACCAGCTCGTTCAGTTCCAGAACCGACATCGAGCTTACTGCCTCGAGGATGTCATCTTTTGCGATTGCCATTTGAAATACTCCTAAATTGAATTCGGATACAGCCAGCGATCAATCACGCTCGACTGAAGTGCGTTACGCAGCGGTTTCTTCGCCTTGTTTCTTTTCTGCCAGCGCGGCCAGAGCGCGCGCAAAGCCGGAAACAGGTGCTTGCATAACGTACAACAGCTTGGAGAGCAGTTCTTCGCGGCTCGGGATGTTTGCCAGCGCTTGCACGCCAGCCTTGTCCATCACCTTGCCTTCGTAGGAACCAGCCTTGATGATCAACTTGTCATTGCTCTTGCCGAAGTCGTTGACGACCTTAGCAGCGGCAATGGCATCTTCCGAGATGCCGTAGATCAGGGGACCGGTCATCTGCTCTGCCAAAGGAGCAAACGGGGTACCTTCGACAGCGCGACGCGCCAGCGTGTTCTTCAACACGCGAAGGTAAACCTGTTGCTCACGCGCTTTCGCGCGCAGCTTGGTCAGATCGCCAACCGTGATCCCACGATACTCAGCCAGAACCACGGTCTGGGCTTTCGCGACTTGCGCGGCAACCTCAGCGACGACGGCCTGCTTGCTTTCTTTGTTGAGTGGCACGGTTAACCTCCAGATTCGATACACGCAGCGTGCGCCTTGTGTACCGCGTTCAATAACGGCGTCCGACCAGTCAGGAGTATTTCGACCGCCCGACACCCGCATTACGGCGGATATCCAACGGTTTCATCACTACAAAACCTTTTCGGGTTCGCCATCTGCGTTGGCTTTGCATTAAGGGAGCGCCTACCTGCTGCGTTCCCGCCAACGGTCTTTGACAACCGGTCGCTCGGTGCAGACTGCCACCTTGCGACCGCCCAAAGCCCATAAAACCGCCTCGACTCACATCGAGGCGATGAAATTTCTTACTGTGCTGCGATCGATGCCTGGTCAACGCGAACGCCAACGCCCATCGTGCTCGACAGCGCAACCTTGCGCAGGTACACACCCTTGCTCGTTGCCGGCTTCGCCTTTTGCAGCGCGTCGACGAGAGCGTTCAGGTTGCTGCGCAGAGCCGTCGGCTCGAACGAAGCACGGCCGATGGTGGCGTGGATAATACCGGCCTTGTCGACACGGAATTGCACCTGACCAGCCTTGGCGTTCTTGACCGCGGTTGCGACGTCCGGCGTAACCGTACCGACCTTCGGGTTCGGCATCAGGCCGCGCGGGCCGAGGATCTGGCCCAGTGTACCGACGACGCGCATCGTGTCCGGCGAAGCGATCACAATGTCGAAGTTCAGATTGCCGGCCTTGACCTGTTCAGCCAGGTCTTCCATACCGACGATTTCGGCGCCAGCTGCACGAGCTTGCTCAGCCTTTTCGCCTTGTGCGAACACTGCCACGCGAACCGACTTACCGGTACCAGCCGGCAGCACGACCGAGCCACGAACCACTTGGTCCGACTTCTTCGCATCGATGCCGAGTTGCACTGCGACGTCGATCGACTCGTCGAACTTCGCGCTTGCGCACTCTTTCACGATCGACAGAGCTTCGTCGATCGCGTACAGCTTTTGACGATCGACCTTGGCTGCAAATGCCTGCAGACGCTTTGAAAGCTTAGCCATTTACACGCCCTCCACGGTGATGCCCATCGAGCGGGCGCTACCAGCGATCGTACGAACCGCCGCATCCAGGTCAGCTGCCGTCAGATCGGGCATCTTGGCCTTAGCGATGTCTTCAGCTTGAGCGCGCGTGATGTTGCCGACCTTGTCTGTATGCGGCTTGCTCGAACCCTTGTCGATCTTCGCTGCCTTCTTGATCAGAACCGTAGCCGGCGGCGTCTTCAGAACGAACGTGAAGCTCTTGTCCGCGAACGCGGTGATCACGACAGGAATCGGCAGACCCGGTTCCATTGCTTGAGTCTGCGCGTTGAACGCCTTGCAGAACTCCATGATGTTCAGGCCGCGTTGGCCCAGTGCCGGACCGACCGGCGGCGACGGGTTGGCTTTACCTGCAGGAATCTGCAGCTTGATAAAGCCAATGATTTTCTTTGCCATGTTGAAAACCTCTTTGGAACGCCACATGGGTGCATGCGGGCGTTCAGTGAGTAGTAGCGCGCATTCGCCGAAAAACTGACTACTTACGCTCCTCAACGGCCATTACGCGGACCGTAAGCGCGAAATACGGAACGCACCGATTGGTGCGTTCCGTAGAATTCTGGATTACAGCTTTTCGACCTGGCCGAATTCCAGCTCGACCGGCGTTGCGCGGCCGAAGATTGTAACGGAAACACGGACGCGCGACTTTTCGTAGTTCACTTCTTCGACGCTGCCGTTGAAATCCGTGAACGGACCCTCCTTGACCCGCACCATCTCGCCTACTTCGAACAGGGTCTTCGGACGCGGCTTTTCCACGCCTTCCTGCATTTGCGACATGATCTTCTCGACTTCCCGCGGAGAAATCGGGCTCGGGCGATTACGCGCACCGCCTACGAAACCCGTCACCTTTGCCGTGTTTTTCACGAGGTGCCACGTTTCGTCTGTCATTTCCATTTCCACAAGGACATAGCCCGGGAAGAAACGACGTTCGGTCACTGATTTGTGACCGCCCTTCACCTCGACCACTTCTTCAGTCGGAACGAGGATTTGACCAAACTGGTCTTGCATGCCAGCACGTTCGATGCGCTCCTGAAGCGCGCGTTGCACGCTCTTCTCCATGCCGGAGTAGGCGTGCACGACGTACCAACGTTTGCCGCTCGGGGATGCCGGAGTATCGCTCATATCATTTCCAACCCAGAATCACCGAGAAAATCGCCCATTCGATGGATTTATCGCTAACCCAAAGAAAGATCGCCATGACGAAAACAAAGCCGAACACTACGAGTGTTGTCTGGGTGGCCTCTTTGCGGGTCGGCCAAACAACCTTACGGACTTCCTTGTACGAATCTTTGGCGAAAGCGATGAAACCCTTGCCGGGCGCAGAGAGAAGACCGACTGCAACACCCGCGATCGCGCCAACAGCCAAGGCGGCTCCGCGGACGTACCATTCCTGGCCACTGAGCCAGAAGAACCCCACGAACCCGGCCAAGACCAACAATACGCCCGCGACGAGCATCAGCTTGTCGCTGGATGTATTTACAGTTTCGACGGAAGGATTCGCCATAACACCTTAACGAAGCGCCGCTTGCGACGCGAGAATTGGCAGGGGCAGAGGGAATCGAACCCCCAACCTTCGGTTTTGGAGACCGACGCTCTGCCAGTTGAGCTATACCCCTAAACCATTTTGGGGCTGACGACACCGCCACCCCCGAAACTACAGATCAACGAGAACTATCTGGCGTTACTCGAGAATCTTGGCAACCACACCTGCGCCGACCGTACGGCCGCCTTCGCGGATTGCGAAACGCAGACCTTCTTCCATCGCGATCGGGTTGATCAGCTTCACCGTGATCGACACGTTGTCGCCCGGCATGACCATTTCCTTGTCCTTCGGCAACTCGATCGAGCCCGTCACGTCCGTCGTACGGAAGTAGAACTGCGGACGGTAGTTGTTGAAGAACGGCGTGTGGCGGCCGCCTTCGTCCTTGCTCAGCACGTACACTTCAGCCGTGAAGTGCGTGTGCGGGTTGATCGAACCCGGCTTCGCCAGAACCTGGCCACGCTCCACGTCTTCACGCTTCGTGCCGCGCAGCAGGATACCGACGTTGTCGCCTGCCTGACCCTGGTCGAGCAGCTTGCGGAACATTTCCACGCCCGTGCAGGTCGTCTTCACCGTCGGCTTGATACCGACAATTTCAATTTCCTCGCCGACCTTCACGACGCCGCGCTCAACGCGACCCGTCACCACCGTGCCGCGACCCGAGATCGAGAACACGTCTTCCACCGGCATCAGGAACGCACCATCAACTGCGCGCTCCGGCGTCGGGATGTACGTGTCCAGCGCGTCGGCCAGATTCATGATCGCCACTTCGCCCAGCTCGCCCGTGTCGCCTTCCAGCGCCAGCTTGGCCGAACCCTTGATGATCGGCGTGTCGTCGCCCGGGAAGTCGTACTTCGACAGAAGTTCGCGAACTTCCATCTCGACGAGTTCCAGCAGCTCGGCGTCGTCCACCATGTCGCACTTGTTCAGGAACACGATGATGTACGGCACACCGACCTGACGCGCCAGCAGGATGTGCTCACGCGTTTGCGGCATCGGGCCGTCTGCTGCCGAGCACACCAGGATCGCGCCGTCCATCTGCGCTGCGCCCGTGATCATGTTCTTCACATAGTCAGCGTGGCCCGGGCAGTCGACGTGTGCGTAGTGGCGGTTCGCCGTTTCGTACTCGACGTGTGCCGTGTTGATCGTGATACCACGTGCCTTTTCTTCCGGCGCCGCGTCGATCTGGTCATACGCCTTTGCTTCGCCGCCAAACTTCTTGGTCAGCACCGTCGTGATCGCTGCCGTCAGCGTGGTCTTGCCGTGGTCAACGTGACCGATCGTGCCGACGTTCACGTGCGGCTTGGTCCGCTCAAACTTACCCTTGGCCATTTTCGACTCCTAAGAGGATTTTCCGTACGTTGCGCCGGGCGCAAACAATCACCTAGTACTTCTGGTGCCCATGGGCAGGATCGAACTGCCGACCTCTCCCTTACCAAGGGAGTGCTCTACCACTGAGCCACATGGGCGCTACTTCTGTGTTGCTGGAGCGGGTGAAGGGAATCGAACCCTCGTCGTAAGCTTGGAAGGCTTCTGCTCTACCATTGAGCTACACCCGCAAGGGCCCATGGATTCCCAACTACTGCTACAGCTTGCATTCTGGTGGAGGAGGTTGGATTCGAACCAACGTAGGCGTAAGCCAACAGATTTACAGTCTGCCCCCTTTAGCCACTCGGGCACCCCTCCGCAGAGAACTGATGATTATGGGGGAACAACCGCTTGTTGTCAAGGCTTGCTTGACCGTTCCAAACCCAACGCTCTCACTTATATAGTGATTTCAGCTGCCGCCGTAAACGCAGAAACCCCACCGTTCCGGGTGGGGTTTCTGGTGCTGCTGGGGAGCCTGACGATGACCTACTTTCACACGGGAATCCGCACTATCATCGGCGTGGAGTCGTTTCACGGTCCTGTTCGGGATGGGAAGGGGTGGGACCGACTCGCTATGGTCATCAGGCATGACTTGTTGCCGTACTGCGGGGTTTGGGGCCCTGGGCAATACCGCCAATCGGGAAGAAGTAGTGTCTGGTGAGGCTCACCAGCGGGAGTTGTGTTGTTCGAGGCACAACATCGATCTCTCAACCTGTGTGTTCTGCTACCCCATCTGGGGTTCACACGCATCCCCTTCGGGGATCGGACCAGAGTAAGGGCTTTGCATGGGCCCGGAGTAAGTGCTAAAGCACTAACTCCGGCCGACAGCTAAAGCGCTAACTCTGGTCGAGACACACCTGTTATAGGATCAAGCCTTACGGGCAATTAGTATCAGTTAGCTTAACGCATTACTGCGCTTGCACACCTGACCTATCAACGTCCTGGTCTTGAACGACCCTTCAAGGGGCTCGAAGCCCCGGGGATATCTCATCTTAAGGCGAGTTTCCCGCTTAGATGCTTTCAGCGGTTATCTCTTCCGAACATAGCTACCCGGCGATGCCACTGGCGTGACAACCGGTACACCAGAGGTTCGTCCACTCCGGTCCTCTCGTACTAGGAGCAGCCCCCTTCAAATATCCAGCGCCCACGGCAGATAGGGACCAAACTGTCTCACGACGTTTTAAACCCAGCTCACGTACCTCTTTAAATGGCGAACAGCCATACCCTTGGGACCGGCTACAGCCCCAGGATGAGATGAGCCGACATCGAGGTGCCAAACACCGCCGTCGATATGAACTCTTGGGCGGTATCAGCCTGTTATCCCCAGAGTACCTTTTATCCGTTGAGCGATGGCCCTTCCATACAGAACCACCGGATCACTATGACCTGCTTTCGCACCTGCTCGACTTGTCGGTCTCGCAGTTAAGCACGCTTATGCCATTGCACTATCAGCACGATTTCCGACCGTACCTAGCGTACCTTCGTACTCCTCCGTTACACTTTGGGAGGAGACCGCCCCAGTCAAACTGCCTACCATGCACTGTCCCCAGTCCGGATCACGGACCAAGGTTAGAACCTCAAACAGACCAGGGTGGTATTTCAAGGACGGCTCCACGCAAACTGGCGTTCACGCTTCATAGCCTCCCACCTATCCTACACAGATCGGTTCAAAGTCCAATGCAAAGCTACAGTAAAGGTTCATGGGGTCTTTCCGTCTAGCCGCGGGGAGATTGCATCATCACAAACACTTCAACTTCGCTGAGTCTCGGGAGGAGACAGTGTGGCCATCGTTACGCCATTCGTGCAGGTCGGAACTTACCCGACAAGGAATTTCGCTACCTTAGGACCGTTATAGTTACGGCCGCCGTTTACCGGGACTTCAATCAAGAGCTTGCACCCCATCATTTAATCTTCCGGCACCGGGCAGGCGTCACACCCTATACGTCCACTTTCGTGTTTGCAGAGTGCTGTGTTTTTATTAAACAGTCGCAGCCACCAGTTTATTGCAACCCCTTCACCCTTCTGGCGCAGGCCAGTCAAGCTACAGGGGCGTACCTTATCCCGAAGTTACGGTACCAATTTGCCGAGTTCCTTCTCCCGAGTTCTCTCAAGCGCCTTAGAATACTCATCTCGCCCACCTGTGTCGGTTTGCGGTACGGTCTTGTTAAACTGAAGCTTAGAGGCTTTTCTTGGAACCACTTCCAGTTGCTTCTTCACCGAAGTGAATGGCCTCGCACCCTTGAATTCCGCGCCCGGATTTGCCTAAGCGCCTTCTCCAATGCAAGGACCGGGACTTCCAACACCCGGACAACCTTCCGCGATCCGTCCCCCCATCGCATTTAACAATGGTGCAGGAATATTAACCTGCTTCCCATCAGCTACGCATTTCTGCCTCGCCTTAGGGGCCGACTCACCCTACGCCGATGAACGTTGCGTAGGAAACCTTGGGCTTACGGCGAGGGGGCCTTTCACCCCCTTTATCGCTACTCATGTCAGCATTCGCACTTCCGATACCTCCAGCACACTTTCCAGTGCACCTTCGCAGGCTTACGGAACGCTCTCCTACCATGCACATTACTGTGCATCCGCAGCTTCGGTATATGGCTTAGCCCCGTTACATCTTCCGCGCAGGACGACTCGATCAGTGAGCTATTACGCTTTCTTTAAAGGATGGCTGCTTCTAAGCCAACCTCCTGACTGTTTTAGCCTTCCCACTTCGTTTCCCACTTAGCCATATTTCGGGACCTTAGCTGGCGGTCTGGGTTGTTTCCCTCTTGACACCGGACGTTAGCACCCGATGTCTGTCTCCCGTGATTGCACTCTTCGGTATTCGGAGTTTGCTATGGCGTAGTAATCCGCAATGGACCCCACAACCATGACAGTGCTCTACCCCCGAAGGTGATACACGAGGCACTACCTAAATAGTTTTCGGAGAGAACCAGCTATTTCCAGGTTTGTTTAGCCTTTCACCCCTATCCACAGCTCATCCCCTAACTTTTCAACGTTAGTGGGTTCGGACCTCCAGTACGTGTTACCGCACCTTCATCCTGGCCATGGATAGATCACCTGGTTTCGGGTCTACACCCAGCGACTGAACGCCCTGTTCGGACTCGCTTTCGCTACGCCTGCCCTAATCGGTTAAGCTTGCCACTGAATGTAAGTCGCTGACCCATTATACAAAAGGTACGCCGTCACCCTCTTTCAAAGGCTCCGACTGTTTGTATGCATGCGGTTTCAGGATCTGTTTCACTCCCCTCCCGGGGTTCTTTTCGCCTTTCCCTCACGGTACTGGTTCACTATCGGTCGATCACGAGTATTTAGCCTTGGAGGATGGTCCCCCCATCTTCAGACAGGATTTCACGTGTCCCGCCCTACTTGTCGTACACCCAGTTCTTCCTCGCTGTTTTCGTCTACAGGGCTATCACCTGCTATGGCCGCACTTTCCAGAGCGTTCGACTAACAGCAAAGATAAAGAGTACAGGCTGGTCCCATTTCGCTCGCCACTACTCTGGGAATCTCGGTTGATTTCTTTTCCTGCGGTTACTTAGATGTTTCAGTTCACCGCGTTCGCTTCTCATGGCCTATGTATTCAGCCATGGATACCTCAAAAGAGGTGGGTTTCCCCATTCGGACATCTTCGGATCAAAGCTCGTTTGCCAGCTCCCCGAAGCTTTTCGCAGGCTACCGCGTCCTTCATCGCCTGTGATCGCCAAGGCATCCACCACATGCACTTGTTCGCTTGACCCTATAACGGGTGTGTCTCACACCTCACCCACTGGGGATGAAGCGTTGCTCACAATCGCTACAGGTTGAGTATTCGTGTTGCGCCGTATTCCAAAAGCGATCTTTCGATCTCTCTTTTCATACATTGATACAATCACAACCCTGATTCACCTACTCACACACCCATCTCCAGGTATGCTTTCGTGAATCTCTTTACTACTTCTTCCTGATTGTTAAAGAACGACAGCCGATATCGCAGTTGCTATAACCGCGTATCACTCTGACTGGCTCAATCGCCAATGCATAAAGCTCGGTTAATCCCGGAAACCCGGAACCGAACGCTAGGCATTGAAGATTGGTGGAGGATGACGGGATCGAACCGACGACCCCCTGCTTGCAAAGCAGGTGCTCTCCCAGCTGAGCTAATCCCCCAGTCATACACAGATAATCACTACCTGTATCTGATACCTCAGAGGTCTTCGGTTGGTTAGCTGCAGCCACCGCAGAAACAGTGGTGGGTCTGGATGGATTCGAACCATCGACCCCCGCCTTATCAAGACGGTGCTCTAACCGACTGAGCTACAGACCCCTGAGTCTGTCTGCGTATCTGTCTTAATTTCACAGCCGATAAGCGTGAGCGCTCAACGCGTTGACACGTTAGCTCGAGAAAGGAGGTGATCCAGCCGCACCTTCCGATACGGCTACCTTGTTACGACTTCACCCCAGTCATGAATCCTACCGTGGTGACCGTCCTCCTTGCGGTTAGACTAGCCACTTCTGGTAAAACCCACTCCCATGGTGTGACGGGCGGTGTGTACAAGACCCGGGAACGTATTCACCGCGGCATGCTGATCCGCGATTACTAGCGATTCCAGCTTCACGCACTCGAGTTGCAGAGTGCGATCCGGACTACGATCGGTTTTCTGGGATTGGCTCCACCTCGCGGCTTGGCAACCCTCTGTTCCGACCATTGTATGACGTGTGAAGCCCTACCCATAAGGGCCATGAGGACTTGACGTCATCCCCACCTTCCTCCGGTTTGTCACCGGCAGTCTCCCTAGAGTGCTCTTGCGTAGCAACTAGGGACAAGGGTTGCGCTCGTTGCGGGACTTAACCCAACATCTCACGACACGAGCTGACGACAGCCATGCAGCACCTGTGTTATGGCTCCCTTTCGGGCACCCCCACCTCTCGGCAGGGTTCCATACATGTCAAGGGTAGGTAAGGTTTTTCGCGTTGCATCGAATTAATCCACATCATCCACCGCTTGTGCGGGTCCCCGTCAATTCCTTTGAGTTTTAATCTTGCGACCGTACTCCCCAGGCGGTCAACTTCACGCGTTAGCTACGTTACCAAGTCAATGAAGACCCGACAACTAGTTGACATCGTTTAGGGCGTGGACTACCAGGGTATCTAATCCTGTTTGCTCCCCACGCTTTCGTGCATGAGCGTCAGTATTGGCCCAGGGGGCTGCCTTCGCCATCGGTATTCCTCCACATCTCTACGCATTTCACTGCTACACGTGGAATTCTACCCCCCTCTGCCATACTCTAGCCCGCCAGTCACCAATGCAGTTCCCAGGTTAAGCCCGGGGATTTCACATCGGTCTTAGCGAACCGCCTGCGCACGCTTTACGCCCAGTAATTCCGATTAACGCTTGCACCCTACGTATTACCGCGGCTGCTGGCACGTAGTTAGCCGGTGCTTATTCTTCCGGTACCGTCATCCCCCCGCCGTATTAGGGCCGAGGCTTTCTTTCCGGACAAAAGTGCTTTACAACCCGAAGGCCTTCTTCACACACGCGGCATTGCTGGATCAGGCTTGCGCCCATTGTCCAAAATTCCCCACTGCTGCCTCCCGTAGGAGTCTGGGCCGTGTCTCAGTCCCAGTGTGGCTGGTCGTCCTCTCAGACCAGCTACAGATCGTCGCCTTGGTAGGCCTTTACCCCACCAACTAGCTAATCTGCCATCGGCCGCCCCTGTAGCGGGAGGTCCGAAGATCCCCCCCTTTCCTCCGTAGAGCGTATGCGGTATTAATCCGGCTTTCGCCGGGCTATCCCCCACTACAGGACACGTTCCGATGTATTACTCACCCGTTCGCCACTCGCCACCAGGATTGCTCCCGTGCTGCCGTTCGACTTGCATGTGTAAGGCATGCCGCCAGCGTTCAATCTGAGCCAGGATCAAACTCTTCAGTTCAAACCTGTTACTGTTTTTCGGTCTCTTTCGAGACCGGTCGCTCACTCAACGTACTGACGATGATTACGCCTGTCTCTCAACAGGCAAACCTTCCTCTAATACTGTGTGAGACTTGATACTTTCGCTTGTCCCGGCAGATCCCGAAGGGCCCACCGGCGCGTCGCGCATCAAGCGCCCACACTTATCGGCTGTTAATTTTTAAAGATCGATTCCGCAGTCACTACCGAACCCGCACCGCGTTGCACACCACACCGCAACCACCCGGCACCGCTTCGTTCTGCGTCGCTGCATCAGCAGCAGAGAAACGAGATTATGAAGATTCTTTTTCGTTTCGTCAACAACATTTTTTCGCTTTCGCTTAAAACCTTGTTGACGCTACGGCCGCTGGTTCCTGCAGCGGCGCTCGTTCGCAAACGAGGAGCCGAATAGTAGGCGAACATCAGCCATGTGACAAGGGTTTGACGGAAATATTTTTTTGGCGAGTCACTTCCGGGGCGAATTCACTACAGCGTCCATAGGAACCGCCTCGGCCATTGCGGCGTAGCCGGCGTCACCAGGATGAATGTTGTCGCCGCTGTCGAAGGCGCGCCGCAGGCGGTCCGGGTGCGCCGGGTCGCGCAAGGCAGCGTCGAAATCCACGACGCCGTCGAAGGCGTGGCTGGTCCGGATCCATTGATTGACCGCAAGCCGTATGCTTTCTCGCGGCGCCGGCAACGACGCCGGTGTCAGCGTCGCGCCGAAGATCTTCACGCCGCGGTGCCGCGCGACAGCGATCACCCTCTGGTAGCCGGCGATCAGATCCGGCGCCGTCACTGAGGTATGCGGGAAATCGCAATCGAGACCACTGCGAGGCGGCATCGCCGCGAAGTTGATGTCGTTGATGCCGATCAGCAGGATCGCCGTCTTGACGCCCGGGCGTTCGAGCACGTCGCGATCGAAGCGTCGAACAAGCGCGTCCCCGTAGCACGGCGAGTCGCTCAGCAGGCGGTTGCCGCTAATGCCGAGATTGACGATCGCGGTAGAGCGGTCGCCGCTGCCGGCGAGCCGGCGCGCCAGCGCGTCCGGCCAGCGGCGATTCTCATTCAAACTGGAGCGCATGCCGTCGGTGATCGAATCGCCGATGGCCGCAACGGTAGCCGATGAAGGCGCATCCACCGACAAGCCAGTCACCCACACGTAGTGCGTAAACCGGCCACGAAATGAATCTGCGGAAGCATCCGCAGTGTGATTACCTGGCGCGGAGACGTAATTCACCTGGTTCGAGACGCGGTGCCACGCCACAATTCTCTGTTCCGGCCCTATGAAGGCGCTGACCGCATAGGGCGCGCCTTCGGCGATATCGATAGCCACCGCGTCGCTATCCAGTTCTCCGCCCGCTGGAATGCTCACGGCGCCCTTGCCGCCAAAGGTCACGCGCGTCTCCCCGTTGCCTAAGGCTGCGGCGCCGCCCGCCGAGCGTGCAATGCGCAGATCGTCAATGACGAGCGGAGTCTTGCCGTATTCGTTGCTGAGATGGATCCGTGCGGATTTTCCCGACAGCGTCGGGTAGACGATCTGGCGAACCGTGCGCCCCGCTACCTCCGGGGCGCGGTACAGCGGCGGCAAATCCGGGCGCTGGGGAATGGGCTGCAGCGCCGTCGCCCATGCGGTGACCCAGTGGTTCGGGGCGTCCGCGGCGAAAACAGTCGAGGCAACAGCAAATTGTGACAGCAGCGCCGCGCCACATGCGGCAGCCAAGGTGCGAATGGTCATTCGGGTAGTCGGTTCGAGGCGAAACGTGCATTGTGCCCGATCGATCGCCCCGACTGCCGCGGTCAGCCGCACTCACGCCGCAGCCGGCGCTCCGGTCATCTTCAACGCCAAGGCTTCGGCCACTTCGATGCCGTCGATAGCCGCCGAGTAGATCCCGCCGGCATACCCCGCGCCTTCGCCGGCCGGATACAAGCCGTCGACATTCATACTCTGATAATCGTCCCGTCGACGCACCCGGATCGGCGACGACGTTCTCGTCTCGACGCCCGTCAGCACCGCGTCATGCATCGCGAAGCCGGCAATCTTCTTGTCCAGCTGCGGCAGCGCTTCGCGAATCGCTTCGATCACGTAATCGGGCAGCGCGGTGCTGAGATCGGTCGGATGCACGCCCGGCTTGTACGACGGCACCACCGAACCCAGCGACGTGGACGGCCGGCCCGCAATAAAGTCGCCGACCAGCTGACCCGGCGCACAATAATTGCCGCCACCCAGCTCGAACGCACGCTCTTCCCATTTGCGCTGAAAAGCAATGCCGGCGAGCGGCCCCCCCGGATAGTCGTCCGGGGTAATGCCGACGACGATTCCCGCATTCGCATTGCGCTCCGCACGTGAGTACTGACTCATCCCGTTAGTGACCACACGCCCCGGCTCGGAGGTCGCGGCGACGACAGTACCGCCCGGACACATGCAGAAGCTATAAACCGCGCGCCCGTTGCTACAGTGATGGACCACCTTATAGTCGGCGGCGCCCAGCTGCTTGTGGCCGGCGAACTTGCCAAAACGGCTGCGATCGATCACCCCTTGCGGGTGCTCGATCCGGAACCCCAGCGAAAACGGCTTCGCCTCGATATAGACGCCGCGGTCGTGCAGCATCTGGAAGGTATCGCGTGCGCTATGGCCGACCGCCAGCACGACATGATCGCAGCGCAAAGTTTCGCCGGTCGAGAGCTTGAGCCCACGCACCTTGCCCTGATCGATCTCGATATCGTCCACCCGCGTCTCGAATCGCACCTCGCCGCCGAGTTCATGAATGGTCGCGCGCATCTTCTCGACCATGCTGACGAGACGGAACGTGCCGATATGCGGCCGGCTCAGATAAAGAATGTCCTCCGGCGCGCCCGCCCGGACGAATTCGTCGAGCACCTTGCGGCCGTAGTGCTTCGGATCCTTGATCTGGCTATAAAGCTTGCCGTCCGAGAAGGTCCCCGCGCCGCCTTCGCCGAACTGCACGTTCGATTCGGGATTCAGCACCGACTTGCGCCATAGGCCGAAAGTGTCTTTGGTGCGCTCGCGCACCGCCTTGCCGCGCTCCAGAATGATCGGCCGGAAGCCCATCTGCGCGAGGATCAGACCGGCAAACAGGCCGCACGGGCCCATGCCGATCACGACCGGGCGCGGCGCGGTCAGTTGCGCCGGCGCTTTGGCGACGAAATGGTACGTCATATCTGGCGTCACGCTGCAGTGCGGGACGTCCGCGAGCCGCTTGAGCACGGCCGGCTGATCGTTCACCTCGACATCGACGATATACGTCAGCTTGATGTCGGCGCGCTTGCGCGCGTCGTGCGCGCGGCGAAACACGGTGTAGCGGATGAGGCCGTCCGCCGCCACGCCGAGCTCTCCGAGGCGCGCGAGGATCGCGGCGTCGAGAGCGCTTTCGGGATGGTCGAGCGGGAGTTTGATTTCGCTTAGACGTAACATGAGTACCGGGGGATGCAGGAAGGCCGCAAATCGCGGCCAATTCGCAATTTTATAGGTTATGCGTCAGCGCGGGGCGGCGGCGCTTGCGAAACGCCTCGTCAACGGCGCCCTCCTCCCTCTATCGAGTCAGTCGCATCATCTTAAAAAATTTATTAACCGACCGGTCGGTTGATTTATACTGCGCAGACACAGACAACTCCCGCTGAGAGCGTCCCCATGTATACGCAATCCTTGGATATCCCCGGCAATGTCGCCCCGCTCGACGCCGGCGCAGGTTCGCCCGAGCAGGCGCAATTCGATGCGGTCATGGCCGCCGACGGCAAAATCGAACCGCAGGACTGGATGCCCGAGGCCTATCGCAAGACGCTGGTGCGGCAAATCTCGCAGCACGCGCATTCGGAGATCGTCGGCATGCTGCCGGAAGGCAACTGGATCACGCGCGCGCCCAGCCTGAAGCGCAAGGCGATCCTGCTCGCCAAGGTGCAGGACGAAGCCGGCCATGGCCTCTATTTATATAGCGCTGCAGAAACGCTCGGCGTATCGCGCGATCAGCTGATCGCGGCGCTGCATTCGGGCAAAGCCAAATATTCGAGCATCTTCAATTACCCGACGCCCACCTGGGCGGACGTCGGCGTGATCGGCTGGCTGGTCGACGGCGCGGCGATCATGAACCAGATTCCGCTGTGCCGTTGCACCTACGGGCCGTACGCCCGCGCGATGATCCGCATCTGCAAGGAAGAATCGTTCCACCAGCGCCAGGGTTTCGACGCGCTGATGTCGATGATGAGCGGCACCGAAGCGCAACGCGAGTTGGTCCAGCAGGCCGTGAACCGCTGGTGGTGGCCGGTGCTGATGATGTTCGGCCCGAGCGACAAAGACTCGATCCACAGCAATCAGTCGTCGCAATGGGGCATCAAACGTATTTCCAACGACGATCTGCGCCAGAAATTCGTCGACGCCACTGTCGACCAGGCCAAGGTGCTCGGCGTCACGCTGCCGGACCCGGACCTGAAATGGAACGAAGCGCGCGGCCACTATGACTACGGCGACATCGACTGGGAAGAATTCTGGCGCGTCGTGAACGGTGACGGCCCATGCAACCGCGAACGCCTCGCCACCCGCGTGAAAACCCATGACGACGGCGCCTGGGTGCGCGAAGCCGCCCTCGCCCACGCCGAAAGGCAGCGCCAGCGTGCGCAGCAGCACGCCGCCTGAACCGGGCGGCAAACCAGATAAAGAATCAGGAGATCAGCAATGAACAAGGAATGGCCGATTTGGGAAGTCTTCGTGCGCAGCAAGCAGGGACTCGACCACAAACACTGCGGCAGTCTGCACGCCGCCGACGCGCCGATGGCGCTGCGCATGGCGCGCGACGTCTACACGCGCCGCCAGGAAGGCGTGAGCATCTGGGTCGTGCAGTCGGCCGCGATTACGGCGTCCGCGCCGGAAGACAAGGCGGAACTGTTCGAACCGGCTGGCGACAAGATCTATCGCCACCCGACGTTCTACACGCTCCCCGACGAAGTCAACCACATGTAAGCGCGGCCATGAACATCACGCCTGAACATCTGAAGTACGTGCTGCGCCTCGCGGATACCGCGCTGATCCTCGGTCAGCGCAATACCGAATGGTGCGGCCACGGCCCGATCCTCGAAGAGGACATCGCACTGTCGAACATGAGCCTCGATCTGATCGGCCAGGCGCGCCTGCTGTACACGCACGCCGCCTCGCTGGAACAGCAGCTCAGCGGTAAAACCCGCACCGAAGACGACTACGCGTACTTCCGTGCCGAACGCGAATTCGCCAATTACACGCTGGCCGAGTTGCCGCACTACGGGCCGATGTCCGGCACTGCGCAGGCCGAGAAGGATTACGCGGTCACGATCGTGCGCAATTTTCTGTACTCGACGCTGATGGCGCATCTGTGGACAGCGCTCACTACGTCGAAAGATGAACAGCTTGCGGCGATCGCGTCGAAGTCAATCAAGGAAACCCGCTATCACGTGCACCACGCCGGCGAATGGCTGATCCGTTTCGGCGACGGCACCGACGAATCCCATCGCCGTGCACAAGCCGCGCTCGACTATCTGCTGCCGTACACGCGTGAATTCTTCAGCGTGGACGAGGTGGAGGAGACCATCGCCGCCGCGGGTATCGGCCCGCTGACGTCGGACCTCGAAGCCGCCTGGCTCGACGACGTACGCGCCACGCTCGGCGAAGCCACGCTGAAGTTGCCGGAAGCCGTCAAGCACATCACCACCGGCAAGCACGGCGAGCATTCGGAGCATATGGGCTTCGTGCTGGCCGAAATGCAGAGCCTGGCGCGCCAGCATCCGGGCGCCAGCTGGTAAGCACCCAAACGGAATCCGACAATGACGACCTCGACTGCCATGTCCGCTGCCGACACCACGCTTGAACGCGCATGGGCCGTGCTCGAAACGGTGCCTGATCCGGAAATCCCGGTGGTGTCGATTCGTGAGCTCGGCATTCTGCGCGACGTGCGCCGCGCCGCCGACGGCGTGCTCGAAGTCGTCATCACGCCGACCTATTCGGGTTGCCCGGCGATGTCGCAGATCGCCGAAGACGTCGCCCACGCGCTGGATGTGGCCGAACTCAAGCCATACCGGATCGCCACCGTGCTCGCGCCCGCCTGGACCACCGACTGGATGACCGCCGACGCGCGCGAAAAGCTGCGCGCCTACGGCATCGCACCGCCCACGGGCAATTGCGGCAGCGCCGCGCCGTCGCAGGAAAAAGTGCTGCGCTTCGTACCGCGCGCACTGCCGGCGCCGTCGTGCCCCCGTTGCGGCTCGGCGCATACCGAACGCCTCGCGCAATTCGGCTCGACGGCCTGCAAGGCGTTGTACCGCTGCATCGACTGCCGCGAACCCTTCGACTACTTCAAACCATACTGATATGGCCACCCCGCAATTTCATCTGCTGCGTATTCGCGAAGTGCGGCCCGAAACCGCCGACGCGGTTTCAGTCGCTTTCGAAATTCCCGTCGAACTGCGCGACCAATACCGCTTCACGCAGGGCCAGTTCGTCACGCTGAAAACGCACATCGACGGCGAGGAAACGCGCCGCTCGTATTCGATCTGCGTAGGCGTCACCGATTACGATCGCGACGGCGAACTGCGCATCGGTATCAAGCGCGTGCGCGGCGGGCGCTTTTCGAACTTCGCGTTCGATACGCTGCAGCCCGGCCATACGATCGACGTAATGACGCCGGACGGCCGCTTCTTCACACATCTGAACGCGGACCAGGGCAAGCAGTACATCGCGTTTTCCGGCGGCTCGGGCATCACGCCGGTGCTCGCGATCATCAAGACCACGCTGGAGGTCGAGCCGCGCAGCACGTTCACGCTGGTGTACGGCAACCGCAGCGTGGACCAGATCATGTTCGCGGAAGAACTCGAAGATCTGAAGAACCGCTACATGAACCGCTTCGTGCTCTATCACGTGCTGTCCGACGACCTCCAGGACGTCGAGCTGTTCAACGGCGTGCTCGACCAGGAAAAGTGCGCAGCCTTCATCGAGAACCTGCTGCCGGCGGATGCCATCGACGAAGCGTTCATCTGCGGCCCCGCCCCGATGATGGATGCCGCCGAAGCCGCGCTGAAAGCCGCCGGCGTGCCGCCCGGGAAGGTGCACGTCGAGCGCTTCGGCTCGCCTCTGCCGCAAGCGGGGGTGCCGCCCGTCGAAATCACCGACGACACCCCCGCCGCCGACCTCGAAATCGTCCTCGACGGCAAGAAACGCAAGCTGCGCCTGCCCTATCAGGGCGTGAGCGTGCTCGACGTCGGCCTGCGCGCCGGCCTCGCGCTGCCATACGCATGCAAGGGCGGCGTCTGCTGCACCTGCCGCGCGAAAGTGCTGGAAGGCGAGGTCAAGATGGAAAAGAATTACACGCTGGAAGAACATGAGATTCGCGACGGTTTCGTGCTCACCTGCCAATGCCATCCGATCAGCGATCGCGTCGTGGTGAGCTACGACGAACGTTGAACTGGAGCATTGCGCGGCTGATGTGTAACGGCCGCAGCGCTTTCAGCAGGTCCGCGATCCGCTTACACTAGGGGCCGCTCATCGATCGGACAATTGTCCCCATCGAAGAGCGGCCCTTTTTGTTATCTGCCAGCCCAAGCCACTGCCGATGAGCACGATCCATCTCACCAACGGCGATGTCGCCGCCGAGTCACTGCGCACCGCGCTGCATGAGGCGGGCCGCGACGAGCGCGTACACGCGCTGCGCGACGATCTGGCGGTCGGCCCGCTGCGCGGCATCGACGACGCGCCTGATGTGCGGGCGGACTTCTGGGATCGCGTCAGCACGGACACGAAGCGTGATTTCCTTCACGAATTCCGCGAACAGGCGGCAGGGCTGGAAACGATTGCGGGCGGCGACGCGAATCTGGTGGTCTGGCACGGCGAGAGCGCGTCCGATCAATTGATGCTGCGCCGCGTCGGCTATCACCTGCGCAACAACCCGCAGCGGCTCAACGAAGTGCGCCTGTCGATTCGCGATCTCACCGATCCGGGCGCGTGGGCGCACAGCCGCAGGGACCGCGCGACGTCCGTCGGCATGTTCCCGCCGAGCGTGCTGCAAGCTCGCCTGCCGGACGCCGCACCGATTTCGGTGCTAAGGATCAGCCGGCTCGCGCTCGAATGGCAGGAAGTCAAACAGGCCAACGGCGAGACGCGGCGCTGGCGCGACAACACGTTTACGAGCGGCAGCTTCGCCGACCTCGACGCACTGGTTCTCGAGCACGCGAGCGGCGCCTGGCAGCCGGCCGCGCGAATTGCCGCGGACTTGATGACCGCCGAACTCGGGTTTCTGGTCAGCGACAGCGTTGTGCTGTGGCGCTTCCGCGAACTGGCCGCGAGCAGGCGCATCAGGTTGCGCGGCACCGCGACCGCGTGGCACACGCTGGAGCTGTGCACCGCCCTTACTCCCTGTCCACATTAATAAAACCAACGACCATGGCCCGCACCCGAGCCCCCGACCACGAAACCCAGCGCGACCAGATTCTCGAATTAGCCGCAGCGAAATTCGCCCGGACCAGCTATCCGAGCACCTCGATGGCCGATCTCGCCGCCGCGAGCGGCACCTCGAAAGCGCGCCTGTACCACTACTACGCAAGCAAGGAAGCGATCCTGTTCGATCTGCTGGACCGTTACACGAAGCGGCTGATGCTGATCATCGCCGAGGTCGAGGGTGCGAGCCAACGCCGCGGATTGACGGAACGGGAGACGTTCGCCGAATTGATCCGCGCGTTCCTGTCGGAATACGAGACGTCGCATAGCCGGCACGTCGCGCTCCTGAACGACGTGAAGTATCTGGTCGACAGCCAGCGCGAGGTCATCCTGAACCGCCAGCGCGACGTGGTGGCGGCGTTCGCGCGGCAGCTGGCGCGCGCCTATCCCGAGCGCGCAACGCGCGAAAACCAGACCGCCCTCACGATGATGGTGTTCGGCATGATCAACTGGACGTTCACCTGGCTCAAGCCAGACGGGCGGATGGGCTATCGGGAATTTGCCGAGCAGGTGGTCAGCATGGTTGATCATGGATTGAGCGCGGCACAGACGTGATGGCGCATGGCAGCATTGTTCTGACGAAATAGTGGCTCACGCGCGACACTTTGCCCCGAACGCTCGTTCAATTTATTTTTCCATTAAAAATCATACATATAAAAATAGGGAGCAAAGTTTTTAGGCGATCCCCTCACATTTTGATACGGGTTTTCCCTAGTGATAAGTATGCGTTTCCGCTAAAATCGTTTTTGCGGTGCACCAATCCGCTCGATCAAAAGGAGAACCTGCCCATGAACATGCTTACACCCCGTGCCGCTGAGCCGATCGTTGCACATGATCGCCCGTTGCAGCCAGGCGGTCGCGCGCCTGCTCTGGTCCGGGAACTCACCGCCGTCGATCGCGAACGGCTGCTCACCCACTTCCTCGCACTCGACGAAGACGATCGCTTGCTGCGTTTCGGTCAGATCGTGCCGGACCACGTTATTGAAAACTACGTCCGCGCGATCGATTTCACGCGCGACACCGTCTTCGGCGTATTCAATAGCCATTTGCAGCTCACCGGCGTCGGCCATCTGGCGTATCTGCCGAGCGAAGGCGACAAGCGCACCGCCGAGTTCGGCGTCTCGGTGCTGGAAAGTGTGCGCGGCCAAGGTATCGGCTCCAAGCTCTTCGAACGCGCTGCCATTCGCAGCCGGAATACGCATGTCACCACGCTCTATATGCACTGCCTGTCGCGCAATTCGACCATGATGCATATCGCGAAGAAGGCCGGCATGAAGATCGAATACGCGTACGGTGAAGCCGACGCCTATCTGACACTGCCGCCGGCAGACCAATCGAGCATCATCGCCGAGATGCTGCAGGAGCAAGCCGCGGTGTTCGACTACGCGCTCAAGCGTCAGGCACGCCAGACATCGAAGCTTTTCGAATCGATTTTGCCGACGGCAGCCGCAGCGTAAGCGGCCCACTTAGGGCGGAAATGACAAGGGCGGCCAAGGCCGCCCTTTTTGTTTTCCTGCCGCCCGCGCCGCCCGGCCCTTACAAAATCGGCAGCGCCGTCGTCTCCTTGATCTTCTCGAGCGAAAAACTTGTCTTCACGTCGATCACCGACGGATGGTGCAGCAACTGGTCCTGCACGAAACGCGAAAAGTGCGCCATATCCTCGACCTGCACACGCAGCAGGTAATCCATGTCGCCAGTCATCGCGTGACACGCCACCACTTCCGGCCACGTTTGCACCGCTGCGCGAAACAGATCGGCATGCGTGGCGTCGCCACGCGGACTGAACGCCGGACCGCCGCGCTTTTCCAGCCGCACGTTGACGTAGGCGAGCAGATCGAGCCCAAGCTTTTGCGCGTCGAGCAGCGCGACGTAGCCGCGAATCACCCCGCTCTCCTCCAGCCGGCGAATACGCCGCAAACATGGGCTGGGCGACAGGTTGACGCGCTCGGCGATCTCCTGATTCGACAACCGGCCATTCTCCTGAAGGATCGCCAGAATACGCCGGTCGATAGCGTCTATCTCTATATTGGCCATTTTCTGCCGCCCATGTGAAAGATTGCGCTAGAAAATAGCGCAAGCGTATCGGTGTGCGATTAAGTTCGCAAGTTTTCGCCGAGGCTCGGCCTTTACACTTGCGTCATTCAGTCGCGCCATATGCGCCCCGCCCCTTAGCTTTGCATGGGACCAGAGTAAGCGCTAAAGCGCTAACTCTGGTCGACACAGGAGACAGGCAATGAAGGTTTCAACTTGGGACAACCCGGTCGGCACCGACGGCTTCGAATTCATCGAATACACCGCGCCCGATCCGAAGGCGCTCGGCAAGCTGTTCGAACAGATGGGCTTCACTGCCGTCGCACGGCATCGTCATAAAGACGTGACGCTGTATCGCCAGGGCGAAATCAACTTCATCGTCAACGGGGAACAGGATTCGTTCGCGCAACGTTTCGCGCGCCTGCACGGCCCGTCGATCTGCGCGATTGCGTTCCGCGTGCAGGATGCGGCGAAGGCCTACAAGCAGGCGCTCGAAAAAGGCGCCTGGGGCTTCGACAACAAAACCGGTCCGATGGAACTGAACATCCCGGCGATCAAGGGTATCGGCGACTCGCTGATCTATTTCGTCGACCGCTGGCGCGGCAAGAACGGCGCCGAGCCGAACAGCATCGGCAACATCGATATTTACGACGTCGACTTCGAGCCGATTCCGGGGGCGAACCCGAACCCGGTTGGTCACGGTCTCACCTACATCGATCACCTGACGCACAACGTTCACCGCGGACGCATGCAGGAATGGGCGGAGTTCTATGAGCGCCTGTTCAACTTCCGCGAAGTGCGTTACTTCGACATCGAAGGCAAGGTGACGGGCGTGAAGTCAAAGGCGATGACCTCGCCGTGCGGCAAGATCCGCATTCCGATCAACGAAGAAGGGTCAGACACGGCCGGTCAGATCCAGGAATACCTCGACGCCTATCACGGCGAAGGCATCCAGCACATCGCGCTCGGCAGCAACGACATCTATCGTACGGTGGACGGTTTGCGCGCGGCGAATATCGCGCTGCTCGATACGATAGACACGTACTATGAGCTGGTGGACCGCCGCGTGCCGAACCACGGCGAGCCGCTCGACGAACTGCGCAAGCGCAAGATTCTGATCGACGGCGCGCCGGACGATCTGCTGCTGCAGATCTTCACCGAAAACCAGATTGGCCCGATCTTCTTCGAGATCATCCAGCGCAAGGGCAACCAGGGCTTCGGCGAGGGCAACTTCAAGGCGTTGTTCGAATCGATCGAACTGGATCAGATCCGCCGCGGCGTGGTGCAGGACAAGGTTTAACAACGTCTCTGCGGCAAGGTGGGTCTGAAATAAAAAGGGCGAAGATCGCAAGATCTTCGCCCTTTGTCGTTTAAGCCGTTGTCCTCAGCCAGACAACGGCCGGGTTTTCAACCGACACGCCGCATCAGCGACGCATCACGAATTCTGCTCTTCCTCGTCGGCCAGCCTGGATCGCGTGAGCCGCTCCACCGCAATGCGCGCCGGCGCGACTTGAGCCGTGCGGGTGACTGCGTTCGACGACAGCGTCCCTGCGCTGCCCGAGCGCGCCGGTGCGCTCATTGCGAAGAATGCGGCTGAGACCATCAGGAACGTCTGGATATGTCTGGTGTTCATGCGTACTCCTTTTCTGACTGCCCTGCTGTCGCGAAGCTTCACCGAATGTGGAGCGTTGCGCGGACATTGCTCACAGGTGCGGGTTTAGACAGACATTTCCACCTCGGTTCCGCAGTTTTGAAGGTTTTACAGCTTGTTACAGCGACATGGCGCACGCCGCCGGCCGCTGGCTGCAACCCGGCGCGATTCCTCGCAAATCACGCCGCGCCGCCGCATTTTTGGCGCGAAGTGGCGGGTTTTCACCAGTGCTACCATCACTTAAAACACGTCAATATGGCGACCCTGGCCCGACGCATTCACAAGATGCCGCGGCCCAAGAAAGTTTTGGCGATCCCAAACTGGGTGGAGGAGTAAACATAATGAATGCCCCGCTAGACGCAGGTCAGCGAGCCTCGCTCGAAGCCGCGTTGTCTTCCGTCACGCTCGACGACAAATACACCCTCGAACGCGGCCGCGCCTACATGAGCGGCATCCAGGCGCTAGTGCGCCTGCCGATGTTGCAGCAGGAACGCGACCGGGCCGCCGGACTCAATACCGCCGGCTTCATCTCCGGCTATCGCGGATCGCCGCTCGGCGGACTCGACCAGTCGTTGTGGAAAGCGAAGCAGCACCTCGCCGCACACCAGGTCGTGTTCCAGCCCGGCGTCAATGAAGACCTCGCGGCAACCGCCGTGTGGGGGTCGCAGCAGGTCAACCTGTACCCGAGCGCCAAGTACGACGGCGTGTTCTCGATGTGGTACGGCAAAGGTCCGGGCGTCGACCGCAGCGGCGACGTTTTCAAGCATGGCAACTCGGCCGGCTCATCGCAGCATGGCGGTGTTCTCGTCCTGGCGGGCGACGACCACGCGGCCAAATCCTCGACACTCGCGCACCAGTCCGAACACATCTTCAAGGCGTGCGGTTTGCCGGTGCTGTTCCCGTCGAACGTGCAGGAATACCTCGACTTCGGCCTGCACGGCTGGGCAATGAGCCGCTATTCCGGCCTGTGGGTCGCGATGAAGTGCGTGACCGACGTGGTCGAGTCGTCAGCCTCGGTCGATATCGATCCGCAACGCACCAAAATCATTTTGCCGGACGACTTCGCGATGCCCGAAGGCGGCCTGAATATCCGCTGGCCGGATCCGCCGCTGGTCCAGGAAGCGCGTCTGCTGGACTACAAGTGGTACGCGGCGCTCGCTTACGTGCGCGCGAACAAGCTTGACCGCATCGAAATCGATTCGCCGCATGCGCGTTTCGGCATCATGACGGGCGGCAAAGCCTATCTCGACGTCCGCCAGGCGCTGACCGATCTCGGTCTCGACGACGAAACCTGTGCGCGTATCGGCATCCGTCTGTACAAGGTCGGCTGCGTATGGCCGCTCGAAGCGCAAGGCGCGCACACCTTCGCGCGCGGTCTCGACGAAATTCTGGTGGTCGAAGAGAAGCGCCAGATTCTCGAGTACGCGATCAAGGAAGAACTGTACAACTGGCCGGACACGCAGCGTCCGCGGGTGTTCGGCAAGTTCGACGAGAAAGACGGCGCAGGCGGCGAATGGTCCGTGCCGATGGGCAACTGGCTGCTGCCGGCGCATTACGAGCTGTCGCCGGCGATCATCGCCAAGGCAATCGCCACGCGGCTCGACAAGTTCGATCTGCCGTCCGACGTGCGCGCTCGCATCGCCATGCGCATCGCCGTGATCGAAGCGAAGGAAAAAGCGCTGGCGCGCCCGCGCGTCGAAGCCGAGCGCAAACCGTGGTTCTGCTCGGGCTGCCCGCACAACACGTCGACCAATGTGCCGGCAGGCTCGCGCGCGATGGCCGGCATCGGCTGTCACTACATGACCGTGTGGATGGACCGCAGCACCAGCACCTTCAGCCAGATGGGCGGCGAAGGCGTCGCGTGGATCGGGCAGGCGCCGTTCACCAACGACAAGCATGTGTTCGCCAACCTCGGCGACGGCACCTATTTCCACTCGGGCCTGCTCGCGATTCGCGCGGCGATCGCGTCGAAGGCGAACATCACCTACAAGATTCTCTATAACGACGCGGTCGCCATGACCGGCGGCCAGCCGGTCGACGGCGTGCTGACCGTGCCGCAAATCACGCATCAACTTGCCGCCGAAGGCGCGACGAAGATCGTGATCGTCACCGATGAACCGGGGAAGTACTCGGCGAACGTCGGCCTCGCGCCCGGCATCGACATTCATCATCGCGACAAGCTCGATGAGGTACAGCGCCAGCTTCGCGAGATTTCCGGCACCACGATCCTGATTTACGACCAGACCTGCGCGACTGAAAAGCGCCGCCGCAGGAAACGCGGCACGTATCCGGATCCGGCGCGCCGCGTGGTGATCAACGAGGCCGTGTGCGAAGGCTGCGGCGATTGCTCGGTCAAGTCGAATTGTCTGTCGGTCGAGCCTTTAGATACCGAGTACGGCACCAAGCGCCAGATCAATCAATCGACCTGCAACAAAGACTTCTCGTGCGTCAACGGGTTTTGCCCGAGCTTCGTGTCGGTGGAAGGCGGCCAACTGCGCAAGCCGAAGGCGGCGTCCGGCATTGTTGGCGACGCGATGCCGCCGGTGCCGGAACCCGAGCTGCCGTCGATCGAACGCCCTTACGGGGTGCTGGTGACGGGTGTCGGCGGCACGGGCGTCGTGACGATCGGTGCGCTGCTGGGCATGGCCGCGCATCTGGAGAACAAGGGCGTCACGGTACTCGACGTTACCGGCCTCGCGCAAAAAGGCGGCGCCGTGATGAGCCACGTGCAGATCGCTAACCAGCCGGCGGATATCCACGCGACGCGCATCGCGATGGGCGAAGCGAGCCTCGTGATCGGCTGCGACGCAATCGTCACCGCCAGCGACGAATGCGTCTCGCGGATGCAAGTGGGCCGCACGCGCGTCGTGCTGAATAGCGCACACACGCCGACGGCCGAGCTCATCAAGAACCCGAACTGGCGCTTCCCGGGCAGCAGCACGGAAGCGGATGTGCGCGCCGGCGCCGGCGACGATGCTGTCGATACGGTCGACGCGAATCACTTCGCCGTCGCGCTGCTCGGCGACGCGATCTATACGAACCCGTTCGTCCTCGGCTATGCATGGCAGCGTGGCTGGGTACCGCTGACGTATCAATCGCTGATGCGGGCGATCGAACTGAACAATGTGCAGGTCGAGAAGAATCGCGCGGCATTCGAATGGGGCCGTCGCGCCGCGCACGATCTGGCCGCCGTGCGCAAGCTCGCGCAGTCGCAAGGACGCGGTGGCGCCGAGGAAACGGCGAGCAGCAAGATCATCTCGCTGCATACGCCGAAGGCGCTCGACACGCTGATCGACAAGCGCGCCGACTACCTCGCCGCATGGCAAAACGCGGCGTACGCTGACCGGTATCGCGCGTTGGTGTCGCAAATGCATGCGGCGGAATCGGCGCTCGATTCGATCGACGGCCAGTTGCCGTTGACTGAAGCCGTCGCGAAGAACCTGCACAAGCTGATGGCGTACAAGGACGAGTATGAAGTCGCGCGCCTGTATAGCGACCCGGCGTTCATCGAAAAGCTGAAGACCACTTTCGAAGGCGACTGGAAGCTGCACCTCCACCTCGCGCCGCCGACGTTCTCGAAGAAGGACGCCCAGGGTCACCTGATCAAGAAGAAGTACGGACCGTGGATGTTCAGCGCCATGCACGTGCTGGCCAGGCTGAAGTTCCTGCGCGGCACCGCATTCGATGTGTTCGGCAAGACGGAAGAACGTCGCACCGAGCGTGCGTTGATCGTCGAATACGAGGCACTGGTGCGCGAACTGATCGGCGGTCTGACGGCGCAAAAGCGTGAGCTGGCGATCGAACTGGCGAATCTGCCGGACGGTATCCGCGGCTACGGTCACGTGAAGGAAAACAACCTGAAGGGTGTGCGGGTCAAGTGGAACGAGTTGCTGACGCGCTGGCGCTCGCCGGAGGCAGGAAAGGCTCAGCACGCGGCTTGATCGGGTCCGCCTGATCGGACCGGCTTGATCGGTTGCATCGGCCTGAAACGGAGAAAGGCGGCTGTTTCGACAAGAATTCGCCAATAAAAAACGCCACGGAATCACTTCCGTGGCGTTTTCATTGGCTGGCAGCAGGTGCCGCAATGCGGCGCCGCTTCAACCTTCAACCCATCCGCATTACTGCGCGTTCACCCGCTTGCGTGCATTGGCCGAGGCCACTGCCGTCATGTTGATGATCCGGCGCACGGTCGCAGCCGGCGTCAGGACATGCACCGGCTTTTCCGCGCCCAGCAGGAACGGACCGACCGTCACGCCTTCGCCGCCGACCATCTTCAGCAGGTTGTAAGCGATATTCGCCGCTTCGACGTTCGGCATGATCAGCAGGTTCGCTTCGCCGGTCAACGTGGTGCCCGGGAACGCCGCCTTGCGGACCACTTCCGACAACGCCGCATCGCCGTGCATTTCACCGTCGATTTCGAGCGAAGGCGCACGTTCGACGATCAGCTTGCGCGCCGCCGTCATGCGTTGCGACGACGAAGAAGGCGCACTGCCGAAGTTCGAATTCGACAGCAACGCGACTTTCGGCGTAATGCCGAACTTCTCGATCTCGCGCGAAGCCAGCATCGTCATGTCGGCGAGCTGTTCGGCAGTCGGCGTCTCATTCACGTACGTATCGCAGATGAACAGGTTCCGGCCCGGCAGCATCAGCAGATTCATCGCGGCGAAGTTCTCCACGTTGTCCGCCTTGCCGAGCACCTGCTCGATGAACTTCAGATGCGTGTGGTACTGGCCGATCATCCCGCAGATCATGCCGTCCGCTTCGCCGAGGCGCACGAGGATCGCGCCGATCAGCGTGTTGAACTTGCGCATCGCGGCCTTCGCGACGTCCGGCGTCACACCTTCACGCGCGCCGAGTTCGTGGTACGCCTGCCAGCATTGCTGATAGCGCGGATCGTCTTCCGGATCGACGATCTCGAAGTCTTCGCCGCACTTGAGCTTCGAGCCCATCTTCTTCAGACGCATCTCGATCACCGACGGGCGGCCTACCAGAATCGGCCTGGCGATCTTTTCCAGCAGCACGAATTGCGCGGCGCGCAGCACGCGCTCGTCTTCGCCTTCGGCGAACACGATGCGCGCCGGCTCCGACTTCGCCGCGGCGAACACCGGACGCATCACCATGCCGGTGCGGTACACGGTCGTGCCGAGCTCTTCGCGGTACGCGCCCATGTCCTTGATCGGACGGGTCGCGACGCCCGAGTCCATCGCGGCTTGCGCGACAGCCGGCGCGATCTTGATGATCAGACGCGGATCGAACGGCTTCGGAATCAGGTACTCAGGACCGAATTCGAGCGAGTGGCCTTCGTAGGCCTTGGCGACTTCATCGCCCTGATCGGTTTCTTCGGCCAGCTCGGCGATCGCGCGCACGCACGCGAGCTTCATTTCTTCCGTGATCGTGGTCGCGCCGACATCCAGCGCACCGCGGAAGATGAACGGGAAGCACAGCACGTTGTTGACCTGGTTCGGGTAGTCCGAACGGCCAGTCGCGATGATGCAGTCCGGGCGCACCTTCTTCGCTTCTTCCGGGCGGATTTCCGGCTCCGGATTGGCCAGCGCGAGAATCAGCGGGCGCGTGCCCATTTCGGCGACCATTTCCGGCTTCAGCACGCCGGCGCTCGAGCAGCCGAGGAACACGTCGGCGCCGCGAATCGCGTCGGCCAGCGTGCGCGCTTCGGTGTTCGCCGCATAACGTTCCTTCGACGGATCCAGATTGCCGCGGCCTTCGTAGATCACGCCCTTCGAATCCGCGACGAGAATGTTCTTCTTCGACAGACCCAGGTTCACCAGCAGATCCAGACACGCGATCGCCGCGGCGCCCGCGCCCGAACACACCAGCTTCACTTCGTCGAGCTTCTTGCCGACCACTTTCAGGCCGTTCAGAATCGCCGCCGACGCAATGATCGCGGTGCCGTGCTGATCGTCGTGGAAGACCGGAATCTTCATGCGCTCGCGCAGCTTCTTCTCGATGTAGAAGCATTCCGGCGCCTTGATGTCTTCGAGGTTGATGCCGCCCAGCGTGGGTTCGAGCATCGCGATCGCTTCGACCAGCTTGTCCGGATCGGACTCGGAGAGTTCGATGTCGAACACGTCGATGCCCGCGAACTTCTTGAAGAGGCAGCCCTTGCCTTCCATCACCGGCTTCGCGGCGAGCGGACCGATGTTGCCAAGACCCAGCACGGCCGTGCCGTTCGTGATCACGCCGACAAGGTTGCCGCGCGAGGTGTACTTCTGCGCGTCGAGCGGTTCGTCGTAGATCGCCATACAGGCCGCGGCGACGCCCGGCGAGTAAGCCAGCGACAAGTCGAGCTGGTTCGACAGCGGCTTGGTGGGCGTGACCGAAATCTTGCCGGGTTTCGGATTCTGGTGGTATGCGAGAGCGCTTTGCTTAAGTTGTTCGTCCATTTTTTGGCCTGCGAGACGTAAGAAATTGGGCCCGGCACACTGCACCGTAGGCGTCGCTTGCATCTATCGAATGGATAATCGACGGCGGCGGTTTTCGCATGCGCCGGTTGGGCGCGGCGTCGAACCTCGGCGGAGGACAAGACGGTGCGGAGTGCTACGCGGGTCGGTTAGTGTACACCCCGAATGCGTCGATGCACTGACTGGTTAACGCGGCTCACCATCGGCGAAACAGGGCGCTGCCATGCTGCAGCGCCGCATCCGGGGCGCGTTTTGCACGCTGCCGCGGATGCGTCATTCGAGCGCGGCGCCGCGTCGTTCGGGGATCAGAAACAGCGTGGCGAAGATGTCGAGCAGATAGATCGACGCGAGCAACACGAGCGCCGCGCCGAACGAATAGCGTGCGGCCAACGCGCCCACCGCGACCGGCCCGAAGCCGCCGACCGCCCGTCCGACGTTGAACAGCACGTTCTGCGCGGTGGCGCGCGCATCGGTCGGATAAAGCTCGGAGATCAGCGCGCCATAGCCGCCGATCATCCCGTTGACGAACACGCCCATTGCTGCGCCGCCGATCAGCAGCGCCATCGGCATCGTCAGATGGGCGTAGACGAACACCATTACGACGGCGCCCGCCTGGTAGACCAGGAACGCCGGCTTGCGGCCGAAGCGGTCGGCGGCGATGCCGAACAGCCAGATGCCGCACGCCATGCCGAGAACCGTCGCGGCGGTCCACAGCCCGGATTTGGTCAGCGAATAGCCGAAGGTCTTCGACAAATAGCTCGGCAGCCAGATCATCAGACCGTAATAGCCGAAGTTCTGCACCGAACAGAGAATCGCCACGCCGATGCTCGCGCGTGCAGTGCGCGCGTCGGTCACCAGCGACTTCAGCGGCAGCTTGCGCATGCCGCGCGCCACGCGTTCGGCGAACAGCGCCGGCTCCTCAACACGCCGTCGCACGAAAAACGACACCACTGCGGGCAACAACCCGAGCGCGAACATGCCGCGCCAGCCGATCATCGGCAACAGCAGCGGGGTGAGCAGCGCAGCCGCCAGCACGCCGAGTTGCCAGCCAAGCCCGACATACGACGACACGCGCGCCCGCTGCGAAGCCGGCCACGCTTCGGCCACCAGCGTCATACCGATACCGAACTCGCCGCCCAGACCAATGCCGGCAATGGTCCGATAGGTCAGCAGGTCGGCATAGCCTTGCGCCACCGCGCACAAGCCGGTGAACACGGCAAAGATCAGGATGGTCCATGTGAGCATGCGCACGCGGCCGAAATAGTCGCTCAGCACGCCGAAGATCAACCCGCCGGCCACCGCGCCGATCAGCGTCCACGTGACAAGCGAACCGGCCTGCGCAGACGACAGATGCAGATCGGCGGCAATCACCGGCAGCATGAAACCGAGGATCAGCAGGTCGAAGCCGTCCATCGCGTAGCCGAGCGCCGAGGCGATTAGTGCCCGGCCGGCATAGCCGGGTTTAGCGGGTGCAAGGGTGTCGGCAGCAGAGGAAGCTGGGGTCATTGAAAGCAATCCGTAGGTCGCGGGGCGCCAAAGATGCGCGAACGCCCGGGAAATTCGCGTGAGTGTAAAGGCCGCCCAAGCCGCTCACAAGCAAGCCAAAAAGCAGGTCCAAACGAAGCCCGAAAGACCCTCCCGGCGGAACCGTCATGGCCGCCGTTCGCCGCCGGTAAGCACTACGGCTTCCTCGGAAGAGCCCAATTCGGGTAAAATGTCGGGCTACGCGCGCAGCAAACACCGGCCTGCACTCCACTGACCGGCTGCGTATTCCGCCCGGCATTTCGCTCACAACGGCGCGGCATACCCCGCTTGCTGCGCCACCGGGCCGCGCGCCCGCCTTCCCCCGCTCACACCCAAGGATCCGCCCATGACAGGCTTCGATCGCCAGACGATCTCCGACACCACCGCCAGGATGCTGCTGGAAGTGCAAGCAGTGCACTTCAACGCGGAGAAACCGTACATTTTCACGTCCGGCTGGGCGAGCCCGGTTTATATCGACTGCCGCAAGCTGATCTCGTATCCGCGCGTACGCCGCGGCCTGATGGAAATGGCCGAAACCACCCTCCTGCGCGACGTCGGCTATGAGCAGATCGACGCGGTCGCCGGTGGCGAAACCGCCGGCATTCCGTTCGCGGCATGGCTGTCCGACCGCCTGATGGTGCCGATGCAATACGTGCGCAAGAAGCCGAAGGGTTTCGGCCGCAACGCGCAGATCGAAGGTCTGCTGACCGAAGGCCAACGCGTGCTGCTGGTCGAAGACCTGACCACCGACAGCCGCAGCAAGATCAACTTCATCAACGCGCTGCGCACGGCCGGCGCCACGGTGAACCACTGCTTCGTGCTGTTCCACTACAACATCTTCAAGGAAAGCGTGTCGGTGCTGAAAGACATCGACGTCGATCTGCACGCGCTTGCCACCTGGTGGGACGTGTTGCGCGTCGCCAAGCAAGCGGGCTACTTCGACACCAAGACGCTCGACGAAGTGGAGAAATTCCTCCACGCACCGGCCGAATGGTCGGCAGCGCACGGCGGCGCAACCTCGACGCCGCAGTAAGCGCAGCGTCGCCGCTCGCGGTGGCTGAAACAAGAAAGGCCGCCTGTCTTGTCGACAGGCGGCCTTTTTCATTGAGTTCGCCCGGGCGGGCGAACTAGCGCATCGCGGCTAAGACGCGGCGCCGGTATCGCCCGCCGAATGCGACGACAGATTCAGCAAGCCGTTGCTCTGCGCGTACTGGAACAACTCCGAATCGCGGTCGATGCCGAGCTTGCGCATCGCGGTGTTCTTCTGCGTGCTGATCGTCTTGATGCTGCGATTGAGCTGTTCCGAGATTTCCTTGATCATCATGCCGGACACGAACAGGCGCACGACCTCGAGTTCACGCCTCGACAGCATCGCGTCGTCGCTCTTGCCGCCGGCATTCATGCGCAGCGTATCGAGCGACGCCTTGACCGACGGGCTCATGTATTCGAGGTTGCGGCTGACGTGCTGCACCGCGAGGCCGATATGGCTCAGATCGTCCGATTTGTTGACGACCGAGGTGACGCCGAGTTCGCTCAGCCGCTTGAGCAACGCGGCGTTTTCCAGCATCGTCAGCACGACGATGGGAAGGCCGGGAAAATTGCGGCGCAAATAGCCGATCAACGGCAAACCGTCGCCGTATTGGCCGCCTGGCATCGCCAGATCCGTAACGAGTACATCGCACGCAACCGTCCGCAGCACCTTCATTAACTCGGTTGACTGGCGCGCTCGCGCGACCACCTGAAGGCCTGGAAACTTGAGCAAAGCCTGTTCGGCGCCGAACAGAATCACCGGATGGTCGTCGGCCACCACGACCCTGACTGGATCTTGCATTGCCCTTCCCTCGACTGATAAACCGCTCTCCAAAACTTCTGCCATCCCTTTCTATTCTGTGTACTCAAACTATTCGAGTGCGCAGTCTTTTGCCCACGCAGAATATTCCTCCGACTATAGCCGATTTCGCCCCCAACCAAGCCCGCCAACTGGGCTGACGAATGGCCAATCAAGCTAATGTTAGACTTGATTCGATCTTGGGGCACAAAATAGGGACAATAATCATCGCGAGGACAACCGCCTCGCGCCCTGACAGGAGAACCGGCACATGCGCTCGCGTTGCCTGGTTGTTTCGCTTGCCTCAACCTACCGCCGCCTGCCGTCCTTCACCTGCGCAATGCTGAGTCTTGCGCTACTGGCGGCGCAGGGCCCTCACGCGCTCGCCGAAGGCACATTCGCGCTCACCAGCGCCAGCTTCCATGCAGGCGGGACGGTGGATGCCGCGCAAGTCTTCAATCAGGACGACTGCAAAGGCGGCAACCGCTCGCCGCAACTGACCTGGCACGACGCGCCGGCCGGCGCGCGCAGCTTCGCGGTCACCCTGTTCGACCCGGATGCGCCTGGCCGCGGCTGGTGGCATTGGGCGGTCGCTGGCATTCCGGCCACCGTCGACCGCTTGCCGGAGAACGCCAGCTCGTCGGGCTACCTCAAGAAACTCGGTGCGGTCGAAGCGCGCAACGATTTCGACGTCGACGGCTACGGCGGCCCCTGCCCGCCACCCGGCAAACCACATCGCTATGTGATCACCGTTTATGCGCTGAGCACCGCCGACCTGCGGCTCGGGCAGGGCCGCCCGGCGCTGATGTTCGATCACGAGATCAGCACCGCGACGCTCGGCAGTGCGCGGATGGTGGTCAATTACGGGCGATAGCGCCGGCCGCGGGCGATCTGGAAACGGCACGGATGTTCGGCGCGCGCATCGCCGGGGTCACGGCGCGGTGGACCGCCGCGACGCGATAACGGGCGCTGGCGCGCGCGGCTTGCGTCCCCGGGCAGCAGCTTGCAGCGCGCCTATGCCGCAGGTACTGCACGCATCGACAGGCGCACGGTGCAACCGCACTCGGCCGCTCGTCAATCTGCTCCGAACCCGCCTGTATCGGCTTGCATCTGCCGCATAACCGGTCGCGCCGATGTCATTTTTGGCGCACATCGTCGTTTTTTCACCCTATTTTTCACCCCTTTTGCACCCCGATCAGTACGACCACCGCCATCACGTCTTAAAATAGCGTTCCGGCGCGGTGTCGCGCCCCGTTTCCAGCCAAGCAGCCAGTGAGATCGAGATGAGCACGAAAGTTTTTGTCGACGGACAGGAAGGCACGACCGGCCTGAAGATTTTCGAATACCTGTCGCAACGCGCCGACGTGGAGATTCTGCGTATCGAAGAAGCGAAGCGCAAAGACCTCGACGAGCGCCGTCGTCTCATCAACGCATCGGACGTCACGTTCCTGTGCCTACCGGATGTCGCCTCGCGCGAATCGGCCTCGCTGGTGGACAACGATCGTACCGTGCTGATCGACGCCAGCACGGCCTTCCGCACTGCCGCCGACTGGGCTTACGGTCTGCCTGAACTGGCGCGCTCGCAGCGCGAGCGTCTGCGCACCGCGAAACGCATCGCCGTGCCGGGCTGTCACGCGTCGGCGTTCGTGCTGGCGATGCGTCCGCTCGTCGACGCAGGCGTCGTGGCGCCGGACTTCGCCGCGCATGCGTACTCGATCACCGGCTACAGCGGCGGCGGCAAGAAGATGATTGCCGACTACGAAGCCGGCAGCAACGCCAGGCTCAAGAGCCCGCGTCCGTACGCGCTCGGCCTCACGCACAAGCATCTGCCGGAAATGGCGGCGCATACGGGCCTGAAGTCGGCACCGGTGTTCACGCCGATCATCGGCGACTTCTACAAGGGTCTGGCGGTCACCACCTTCTTCTCGCCGAACCAGTTGGCCAAGAAGGCGGCGCCGCAAGACGTGCAGGCGCTGTTCGCCGAATACTACGCGGGCGAGGCGTTCGTGAACGTCGCCTCGTTCGATGCAGACGCAAACCTCGACGGCGGCTTCTTCGACGTGCAGGCGAACAACGACACCAATCGTGTCGACCTGTTCGTGTTCGGCAACGAGGAGCGCTTCGTGACTGTCGCGCGTCTGGATAACCTGGGCAAAGGCGCATCGGGCGCGGCGATCCAGTGCATGAACCTCGCGATCGGCGCCGCCGAAGAAAGCGGATTGAAACGCTAATACGTCCGCGATCGAGACGGCATTGGCCGTTAATCCAGAGAAAAGCCGGTCTGCAAAGACCGGCTTTTCTGTTTTAAAACCCGCACATCAAATCCTTCTTTCTCAGTTAATCGGTAGTAGCCCGTATTTCTTTTAAAACAAAAATCGGACTATTCATCATCGAGTCGGTAAATCGTTCCCGAGATCGACTCACACAGCATAGTTTTCCGCCTGGGGAAACTCCTGATTTTTCCGCGAACGATCGTTCGAAGATGATAGAGCCTTTTTGCTGTTTCGCTTGCCTGGTAAGCGTGTGCGGCGAAGCAACGGTACCGCTGTGCCAGCAAAAATTCCTTTTTGTTTAAAAGGCCCGCCAGCATCCATCCAGCATGCATCCCGCAAAAAAGGCGCTGTTTGAATCAGTCTTTTTAGACGGTTCTTTCAATTGACAGGCATTAACTGCGCAGCGAAATTACTTCGCACAATTACATGAAGGGAGACAGCAGGATGTCGCGTGCCATTATTCGAGGCTTGACAACGGCCATTGCCACGGTCCCATTTCTCATCGCTTGCGGCGGCGGCAAAGCCGACAATCCCAGCGCGATCAGTGCGCCGCAGTGCTCGGGTTCGAGCTGCGGCGTCCAGGGTCCGCCGGCTCAGGGCGCGGGCCCAGCCGCGCTGTGTCCGGCCAATGCGGACATCGTCAAGACCACATTCCTCGGCGGCGCAGGCAGCGGTGAAGTGGTGCAACTGAATATCGACGCCACCGCGATGACCTACACGCTGAAGTGGCTCAAGTCGCCGATCCCGTTGACCAGCGCCGACGTCACGGTGACGCGTGAAGGCACGCAGATCACCGGCGCGGTGATTCACCCGCCGACCGGCACGCTGCCGACCGCGGAGCAGACACGTTGCGCGTTCATCCTCGGCAAAGGCACCGGCACCGCGGCTGCCGACGGCACGACTTACACGACGCCCGACTTCGTCAACAACCCGAACCCGCCGATGATCCTGGTCGGCCTGGGCGTAGCGGGCGGCGGCATTCCTGGCGCGACGGTCGAGTACGCCGGGCTGACCATTGCTCCGTTGCCGGGCCTGCAGAACATCGGCGCCGTGCCCAAGCGGCATTTCGACTTCTATCCGTTCCTCGGCTTTGCCAGCACGACGACGGACCTCACCAAGCTGGCTGGCACCTACAACGGCCTGCTCTACCACATCGTGCCCTCGGGCTCTTACGCGGCAACGGCCACCAACACGGTTGAAACCTTCGATGCAAGCGGCAACTGCACCGGCTCCAATCAGGCCAACGCCGCCTTCAACCCGAGCACGAGCGGATGCCTGACGACCGGTACGGCGTGGACCGTCAACAGCAGCGGCTACTTCGACAGCCAGCAGGCGCCGCAGATCGGTGCGCAACTGAAGCTGCCGCCGTTCAATCAGCCGAGCGGCAAGTCGGCTCAGGCACACATGATTCTCGGTCAGATCAACGGTGCGACGGTGCCGCTCGTCATCCGCACGGGCTCAGTGAATCTTGGCACGGCGCCGTTGCATCTCGACGCCAAGGTCGACGACGAATCCGGCATCGCCATGCTCGCCACCGCCACACCGCTCGCATCCGGCGGTTTCGACGGCGGCTATGTCGGCGCGGACTCGAACTTCAAGTACACCGCGACGTTGATCCAGGCCGGCGTGGGCACCTTCATCAACCCGACGACCTCCACGACGGAAGACGGTTTCGGTTTGGGCTACGGCCTGCCGAGCCCGGGGCTGGTCGCCGTGCAGGACAAGAACGGCAAGACCGGTTTGGCGATTGCCTCCGGCGGCCTGTACGCGATCGCCATTCAGGACACGATGAATGGCGGCGTGGCGCCGACCTCGCAACTCAATGGCTCCGCTGCCGGCGCACCGTACTTCGGCGTCGGAGCGCAGATCAGCAAATAAGGGACGGCCAGACAGCAGTTGGCAGTACGAGAAATAACTAGAGCAAGAGAGGTGGCTGGACTGGGAGCCGGCCACACACAACGAGAAAATTCTGGAGGCGGTATGAATTGGAGATTCCTTTCGGTGCTCGCTCTTGCGGCACCGTTGCTGGGGGCGTGCGGCGGTGGTGGTGGCGGTGACGGACCGGTGACTGAAGTTCGCCTGTGTCCTGCTTCGCTCGACTACGGCACGGTGTTCACGGGCGGCGGCGGCGACGGCGAACTGGTCAAGCTGCAACTCGATACGACCAGGATGACCTGGCAAGTCAGCTACATCGAATCGCCGATTCCGGCGACCCCCGGCACCGTCGTGCCAACGCGCGCCGGTCAGACTGCAAGCGGCACGCTGACGCAGGAAACCTTGCTGCCGACGAACAAGCTCAATCAGTGCGCTTTCCGGCTGAACGGCGCGAGTCTCGATCCGAACCGTCCGGCGCGGATTTTCGTTGGCGAAGGCGTCGCGGGCGGCACGATTCCGGGCGCGGAAATCTCGTTCGGCGGGATTCTCGGCGTGGGCGCGGTACCCGATACCAAGTTCCCGTACTACCCGTTCATCGGCTTCTCGTCGATTGAAACAAACATCGCGAATGTGGCGGGCACCTACAACCAGCTCGGCTATCACCAGGTTCCGTCGCAAAACTTCGCGCCGGTCGCGGTCGATTCGAAGATCACGATCAACGCGGACGGCACGTGGAGCGAGTGCGACAACTCCGGGGTCAACGCGGGCAAGTGTCAGCAGCCGGGCACGAACCTCGTGCAGGCGTCCGACGGCAGCGGCGCGTTCCAGACCAACAACTTCCAGGGCCAGGCCAAACCGACGCTCGCCACTACGCCGAAAGCCAGGGGCTACATGATCGTCGGCAAGCTGCGCAACCAGCTGGTGCCGATCCTGGTTCGCGCCGGCGCAGCGAACTCGTCGGTCACCGTGCCGCAGAACGGCGAGCTCGGACCGTACGCGGACGACGAATCGGGCATCTCGATCCTGGCGCCGCAAAACGCGATCGCGCTGAACTCGCAGAACGGCGAGTACATCGGCGTGGATAGCCAGTTCGACTACCGCACCACCGCACTCGAAGGCACGCAGGCCACGCTGCTCGATCCGTTCAATCCGTCGCAGGCTTCGCTTGCGACGGCACTGGATCTGAGCTTCACGCAAACCGTGCCGGGCGTGGTGACGACGACCCATGTGGGCGCCTCGACGGGCACCACGCCGACCGGAAAGATGATCTTCACGGGCGGCGTGTTCGGCTACCTCGATCTGACCAACGCGGCCTCGCCGTACTTCACGATCGGCGCCTTCGTCCAGTAACGGGCGAAGCACGCGCCGCCTGCACGCAACGAGGGCGTTTGCGTCCCGGCTGCTGCGTCCGGCAACGACGCGGCAGCCGGCGCCCACAGAGTATTCAGCGCAACGGCCGGGCCGCCGGGCCGCCGCCACGCGCCTTTCCAGGCGCGCGCGCATCAGGAGGGGGAACAACATGAAAAAAATCTATCTCGCGGTACTGGCCGCTTGCCTGTCCGCCAGTGCTCACGCCCAGCATGCGGGCGACAACGTCGCCGTATTCGGCTGGTTTCACGTCATGCCGCAGGATTCGAGCACGCCGCTGACCACCAACGTCGCGCCGACGCCGATCAATACGCCGCTGCGTCTGCCGAGCTCGTTCACGTCGGCCGGCACAGGCTTGTCGACTACCAAAGCCGACACCGCCGGCCTCGTGTTCAGTCATTACCTCACCGACCACATCGCGGTGACGACGGTGGCGGGCGTACCGCCGGTCTTCAAGATCTATGGACACGGCACCATCAAGCCGCCGGGACCAGCGGGCGCGCTCGGCCAGCAGAATCTCGGCGATCCGCAGACCAATCCGATCGTGAAGAGCGTGCGTCAATGGAGCCCGGCGCTGCTGTTCCAGTACTACTTCAATGCGCCGACCGCGAAGTTCAGGCCGTTCGTCGGCATCGGCGTGTCGTACAACTGGTTCTCCGATGTCCAGCTGAGCCCGAACTTCGTGCAGTCGACGCAGAACAACCTCGGCGCGGTGCTGGCCGCCGGCGCGGGCAAGCCCGGGCAGACGCAGGTATCGGCGAAGGCTTCGTCGTCATGGCAGCCGGTGTTCAATGCGGGTCTGTCGTACAACATCACCGATCACTGGGGCATGGTGGCGTCGGTCACGTACATCCCGCTGAAGACGACCTCGTCGGTCATCATCAAGGCGGCGGACGGCACGGAACTGGGTGTCTCCAAGGCGGAGCTGAAAGCGGATCCGATTATTTCGTTCCTGGCCGTCTCGTACAAGTTCTAGGTTCGACGCAGACGTGACAAAGCCGGCGGCCCTTCCAGGGGGCAGCCGGCTTTGTCGTTCGGGATTCCGGGCGAAACGCGAAATTCAGGGTAAAAAAAAGCCCGCCTAAGTTGGCGGGCTGAATCCATATCAGAGGAGACATGGAGGAGACAAGACGAACTATAGCAAGCGGTTTGGTGCGGCGCAACATTCAAATTAGGGTTGACCCTCGTCGTTGCTTACACGCAACACTTTACTGGTCGGATTGATGACGGCGCTAAGCGCCCGCCTAGTGGCGCACTAGCGCCATCATCGCGCCGAAGCCAACAAACACCCCGCCCGTCAGACGATTGAACATCTTCGCGACGCTGCGGCTCTTCAATTTGGCGCCGATCCGCGTGCCGAATCCGGCGTACACGAGATACCAGCTCACCTCGATGACCGCGAACGTGGCGACGAGGACGCCGAACTGCGGCAGCTTCGGCTGCGCGGCGTCGATGAATTGCGGCAGCAGCGCGGCGGCGAACAGAATCGCCTTCGGGTTGCTGCCGGCCACGAGGAAGCCATTGCGAAACAGCGCGGCGCGCGAACGCGCGGGTTTTGCGGCCAGTTCGTCTGCTTCGCCGGCGGCGGCTTCGTCGGCCGGCGCACGCCATGCCTTGATGCCCAGATAGACGAGGTACGCGGCGCCGATCATGCGCAACGCGTTGAACATCGCCGGCCATGCTTCGAGAAACACGCCAAGGCCTGCCGCCGACACCGCCAGCATCAGAACCAGCGCCGACAGACACCCGGCCATGGTCGCGCTGGAGCGGCGCAGGCCGTGCCGGGCGCCGTGAGTCATGACCAGCAGCATGTTCGGGCCAGGAATCGCGGAAACGACGAAGACGGTGGCGGCGAATAGCCACCAGGTATGCAGACTCATGAGAATCGACGCGAAAAAAAGATCGGGCGGCTATTATGCCCGCTCACGCGGATCCGCGGCGCAGCAGTGCTACTTGACTTCCAGCGGCAGCCCGCGGCGGCTCAGCGCCGGAATACAGAAATCGCCACGCCTTGCGGACTCGCCTTCGCCCGACACCGCCCACGCGCGGAGATTCAGCGCCCTGCCCGCCGCGCCGCCACCTCGCCCAGCACCGCGAAGTCTTTCTCGCCGTCCCCGTGAGCCACCGCTTCCAGCAGGCTGTCGCGCACGACGCTCGCAATCGGCAGCGGCGTCGTCACCGCGTCGGCGGCGGCCAGTGCAAGACGCACGTCCTTCAGCCCAAGGCGCGCCTTGAACAGCGCCGGCTCGTAGCGCTGCTCCGCGATCAACTTGCCGTAGCCCTGATACACCGGGCCTGGGAAAAGACCGCTTGTGATCACGTCGAGGAAATCCTGCATCGCAACGCCGTGCCCGGTCACCAGCGTCGCCGCCTCGCCGAGCGTCTCGACGGCGGCGGCCAGCATGAAGTTCGCCGCCAGCTTCATCACGTTCGCCTGCTGCGGCAGCGAACCGATCCGCCACGTTTTCTGGCCGATGACGTCGAAAATCGGCTGAAGGCGGTCGATCGCCTCGGCCGGGCCGCCGGCGACGATCGTCAGCTTGCCCGCCGCCGCGACGTCGGGCCGCCCCAGTACCGGCGCGGCGACGTAATTGACGCCGCGCGACGCATGCGCCGTCGCCAGTTCCTCGGCGAGCGCCACCGAGATCGTCGCCATGTTCACGTGGATCAGGCCGCGCGTGGCGTGCTCCAGCAGCGACGCGGTGATGACTTCGCGCAGCGCGGCATCGTCGGCGAGCATCGAGAACACAGCGTCGCCCGCAAACGCTTCGGCCGGAGTCGCGACGATCCGCGCACCCGCCTCGGCGAGCCGCTGCGCGCGTTCCGGCGAGCGGTTCCACACGCGCACCTGATGCCCAGCTTTCAAAATATTGGCAACCATCGCGGCGCCCATCTCGCCGAGACCGATAAAACCGATGTCCATCTGTCGCTCCGTCTTTTCTAAAGAACTGGAAGTAAAGCACACCCGTGCGACACGTGCAGGACAGCACGCATCGAAACACGGTGCGATACTGATGCGATGGTCACCGCGACATTCCGCTTCTATGAGGAGCTGAACGACTTTCTCGCCCGGCCGCTGCGCCGGCGCGCGTTCAGTTGCGCCTGCGCGAACGGCGCCACCGCGAAGCACATGATCGAGGCGCTCGGCGTGCCGCATACGGAAGTCGAGCTGATTCTGGTGAACGGCGAATCGGTCGGTTTCAATCACCCGGTCTCGGACGGCGACCGCATCGCCGTCTATCCGAAGTTTGAAGCGCTCGACATCCAGCCGCTGTTGCGCGTGCGCGAGCGGCCGCTGCGCGTCATGCGCTTCATCGCCGATGCGCATCTGGGCGGTCTCGCGCCGCTGCTGCGGCTAGCCGGCTTCGATACACTCTACGACAACCATTACCCCGACGCCGATATCGAAACGCTCGCCGCCGAGGAACAGCGCATCGTTCTAACGCGCGACCGCGAGTTATTGAAACGCCGCACTATCACGCACGGTTGCTACGTGCGCACGCTGAGGCCCCGCGAGCAGTTGCGCGAAGTGTTTGAACGGCTCGATCTGGCCGGCAGCGCGCAGCCGTTTCGCTTGTGCCTGATGTGCAATGCGCCGTTGCGGCGCATCGCCAAAGAAGAAGTCGCCGGCCGCGCGCCCGAAGGCGTGCTGGAACGGCATACGCAATTCGTCACCTGCGACGTCTGCCGGCGCGTGTTCTGGGAAGGCACGCACTGGCAAAGAATGCGCGCGCTGATGGACAGCGTGGCCGGTGCACCGGACCGGGCTGCCGGAGCGGCACCCGAGCAGAAATCGATCGGCGCCTGCACGCCGCGTGAGTCCTGAGCGCCGCCGCTCACGTAGTGCGTGGCGCGATGCGTACAATGCGGGATTACTTATCTGGCAGAGGCCTTCCGTATGGCGATGAAAAAGACCGACCTTGAAAAGAACAAGGCACTCAAGCTGAACAACGCAATGAAACTGGCGACCACCGACCGTTTCGGCAAAGCCGCGGCCGCCGAGCCGAAACTCGATCGCCGCGAGCAGCGCAAGCTCGATCAGGCGCAGGGCCTCGTCGCCTTTGCCTGCAAGCTGGACGGCGAACTGGTCGCGCAACTGAAAGAACGGGCTGTCGCGCATCCGCACGGCATGACCGGACTGCTGAACGAAGTCATCAAACGCGGCCTCGCGGGTTAAGGTTGCCGCGAGCGCCATTGCCGCGCGGCACCTGCGCGACGGGCAGGCAAACAACAAACCGCCGCCCGAATACAAAAAGGCCAGAGCAGAAGCTCTGGCCTTTTTGCAGGTGACGCTGAACTATAGCTTCAGCTTAGTTCGCCGTGCCCTTGTCGTTCGTGCCGGCTGCCGAAGCGGCTGCCGAAACCGGAGCGCGCTTGCCGTGCGTCTTCAGCTTCTTGATGTGGTGCTTCTTCGGCGTGCTAGCTGCAGCTGCCGGCGCTGCTGCGTCCGATGCCTGTGCGAAAGCTTGAACGGAAACCAGCGCGATCGATGCTGCTGCGAGCGAGACGATAACTTTTTTCATGTGTTGTTCCCCAAACCTGAACGGCAGAGTCGATGTGAATGAATAAGCTGCACGGTAAAGCAGACATGGCTTGAGCGCCTTCCCGCTCCCCGCGGGAGAGTATTACGCAGTGTAGGCGGTTTGTCATGCCTAAAACTCGATATGTATTTTCCGGGAGACACGTTGCTTTCACTCATTAAATACATCGCATTAGGGCAATTACCTAGGTGATCGTTTTAGACCAGGTTGCGCAGCAGGCTGGCGGTTTCCTGCAAGGTCGGCAGCACCCGGTGCAGCGCGGCGTTTGCCGACTCCTGGCCGATCGGCATGCTGACGCTGATCGCCGCCACCACCAAGCCGTGCCGGTCTCGCAGCGGCACCGCAACACCGCGCATACCCAGTTCCAGTTGCTGATCGGTGACCACATAGCCATTGCGGCGGATTTCGCCGAGCACTTCGCGCAACTGCCCGACTGTCGAATACGTGTACGGCGTGAACACCTTGATCGGGTACGAGGCGAGCCACTGCTCGATATCCTCCGGCGCGCGAAACGCCAGCAGGACCAGGCCCGCCGACGACAACGGCGCGGGCGCTCGCGAGCCGAGCACGAATCCGACCGCCATCGCCCGGTTCACGCCATTGCGGGCGACGTAGACCACGTCGTGTTCGTCGAGAATCGCAACCAGTGCGGTTTCCTGAACGGTGGCCGTGATGCGCTGCAGGAAGGGTTGCACCGTGCGCGGCAAGCGCGCCGAATCCAGATACGACTGGCCGAGCCGCAGCACCCGCGGCGCTAGCCAGAACAGCTTGCCGTCGGTGTCCACGTAGCCGAGTTCACGTAGCGTCAGCAGATAGCGGCGCGCCGCTGTGCGCGACAGCGCCGCACGCGAGGCCACCATGGTCGGTGTCATGCGTGTGTGCGCTTCGTCGAATGCTTCGATGATCGCAAGCGCCTTGGCGGCGCCGGCGATCCAGTCTTTCTCGTCCATTGTGTTTACCTGAAAATCGGTCGGCTCGGCGGCTCAGCCGCTCCGTGAACGTCATGGCTGTTGCGCGATTATCGCGCGACGAGCGCCCTCGCTGCTGAACACCGAGAAGGTGATGGAAGAGAACCCGATGGCCTTGCGCCTGAAGGAACTCGAAACGCTCGAGCGGATCGCGGAACGCATCGACCGGATCTCCATGTTCGGCGGGCTGGATCAGGTGCTGAACGGACTGGTGAGCATCAAGGGCGCGCAAACGTCGTAGAGTTAAAGTGCGGCCGCGGTGAGACAGGCGGCCGCTGTACAAAAGAGAGAGAAGCAAAATGGATTACCAACTGATGGAAGTCGCGGACGGCAAGCCGGTCAAGATGTGGACCGAAGGCGTCGCCGTCGACGATTTTGCACGCGATCAACTCATGTACACGGCCAGGCTGCCGTTCATCTTCAAGCACCTGGCGGTGATGCCGGATGTGCACGCGGGCAAAGGCTCGACGATCGGCAGCGTGATTCCCACGCTCGGCGCGATCATTCCGGCGGCGGTCGGCGTGGACATCGGCTGCGGCATGATGGCTGTCCGCACTACGCTCAAAGCAGCGGATCTGCCGGACTCGCTGGCCGGCCTGCGCAGCGCAATCGAACGCGCGGTGCCGCACGGCCGAGCGCCGGGCCGGCGTGATCCGGGCGCGTGGGAACGGCCGCCGCAGCCGGTCGACATCGCGTGGAAGTCGCTCGCCGCGGGCTTCAAGCGCATCGTCGACAAGTATCCGAAACTCGCGCGCACTAACAACTACGTGCATCTGGGTACGCTCGGCACCGGCAATCACTTTGTCGAAGTGTGCGTGGACGAAGCGGACAGCGTGTGGTTCATGCTGCACAGCGGTTCGCGCGGCGTCGGCAATGCGATCGGCAATCTGTTCATCGAACTGGCGCAAGCGGATATGCGGCAGCACCTTGCCAATCTGCCGGACTGGAACCTCGCCTACTTTGAAGAAGGCAGCGCGCACTTCGACGATTATGTCGAAGCGGTCGGCTGGGCTCAGGACTACGCGCGGCAGAATCGCGAACTGATGATGGGCGCGGTGATCCGCGCGGCGCAGTCGATTATCGCCAAGCCGTTTTCGCTCGATGAGCACGCGGTGAACTGCCACCACAACTACGTGCAGAAGGAACGTCACTTCGGCACGGAGATTCTGGTGACGCGCAAGGGCGCGGTGTCGGCGCAGAAGGGGCAACTCGGCATCATTCCGGGCTCGATGGGCGCGAAGAGTTTTATCGTGCGCGGGCTCGGCAATGCGGAGAGCTTCTGTTCATGCAGTCATGGCGCGGGTCGTGCGATGAGCCGCACCGAAGCAAAGCGGCGCTTTTCCGTCGAGGACCAGATCAAGGCGACGGCGCACGTCGAATGCCGTAAGGACGCAGGCGTGATCGACGAAATCCCGATGGCCTATAAGGACATCGACGCCGTCATGGCGGCGCAGCGCAGTCTCGTCGAGGTGGTCCACACGCTGCGGCAAGTGGTGTGCGTGAAGGGTTAGCGGGTGCGCGCGGATCGATGTTTCAATGATCTGTCGCTGCTCGCCGAAATCAATGCGCTGCTCGCGCTGAAAATGCGGGCGGGCGAAGGCGAATATGGCCCGCGGCGACCGGCGATCCATCGGTTTATCGAAGCGCCGCTAGCCGATGTACAAAGTCCGTCTGACTACAAACGGCCCGAGGGCGACGCTGCCATGCTGGACGCCTATCTGCGCGACGTGATCCGCTCGTAGAGCCTCGGCACCGTCGTCGAAGCGCCTCGTGCGCTTCGACATTAAGCCGCGCGCGGCTGGGCGAACATTTTGGGCGTGTCCCCAGTGGGTGGGAACACGCACCAGCAGCCGTCGTCGTGGCGAAAGAAAAACAAACCGCGCGAGCCGGTTTCCAATGAGGCCTCGACGCGGACATAACGCCTGCCACCCAGCCTGGTACGGCTGAATTCGGTCACGTGAACCGGAATCGAGGGTCCCGGCGCCAGCCATTTCTCGACCAGGAAACGCAGCGAATGCTCGCTCGCGGCTTTCATGATCCGCTCCGGACCGGTTTGTCTTGACGTGATTCGCGCGCGGCTTCGGTGCTTTCGTCACTGTCGCCGGCTGCGTCCGCATCGTGTTCGGCGGATGCGAGGGCCATGGCCCGGTTGGTCGCCGCCGCCCGCAGCGTGCTGCAATGAGCGGCATGCCTGATATCCGAAAGAAGGCGGACTAGCTGTCGTGCTGTTCTGCGTTTCATTACACCCCCCGCACCGCACCAATAACTTCATAAAACACTTTAACTCTATGCCTGGATCGGGCGTTGCTGAATAGGTTTTGACAAAATAGCAACAGTTGCGCTTGCAAAATGAGACACGCAATCTTCGTACCGTCCGACTTCAATGTGCGCGCCTCGGAGCGTCAAAGTATGTACGGTGGCGAGCGGATGGCATCGATGAAAAGCTGGCGGAAGCGGCATGTGGAAGTCACTGCGAAGAACCCGAGTTATCCACGTCTGCCTATGGATAACGTCGGGATAGCGGGTCGGACAGCCTGTGCGCGGAATCTTGATAAGACGGGCCGAAGAGCGAGCGCCGCCAAAGTTATCCCGTCTTCGTAGTTTTTCTACAGACGTGTTCCGCAAGGTTATGGTTTTCGCATGCCGTTGATGCGGCGGGGAATTTAAGACTTATCCACAGAAGGGCTTAGCCCTTGTTAACTATTACTACATATATATACGTATGAAGTAAAAGACATAGGATAAGTACCGCTGCACGCTGAACTCAAGGGCTGAACATGCGCCGGGCAATCACGGCGCAAGCGTGGCCAGATGCAATCAGGGCGCTATGCCACTCGCGCTTGCAGGTTGCACGGAAGCAGCCTTCCCTACCGCTGCGGGCATCGCCGGAACGGGCGATGGAGATCGCAATGGAACCGAGCCTTCGACCGGCACGGGCAACATGCGCGTCTCGATGCGGCTGTTTGACACCGGCTGCGTGCGCACCACCGTCTGCAGATAGTGGTCGACGAGGCCGAAGAAACGGTCGTAGAACTTCCCCGACGGAATGGTCTCGCTTGAAATCTTTACCATCGCATCGCTGTTCGAACGGATCGGCAGCGACAACGACCCCAGCACGCTCAACCCGACGCTCGCCGACGTATCGCTTTTCTTCAGGGCAAAGCCGTTTTGCACGGCGTTCACATAGACGATGCTCGTATCGCTCGCCTCTTCACCCGGTGTACAGACGACATGAAATTCCACGACGACGTGCGAATCCCCGGTGGGCTGAAAATTCTTCGTACCGTCGACGGTATCGGTGCGCGTCATGGTTGTCAGATAGCCCTGGCTCAGCAAAGCGCGGCGCGCGGCTTCACAGGTATCGGTGGTGCTCGAGTTGAAATTGCGGGCGTAGGGGCTCGCGCCCGTTTCGAATAATTCCTGCTGGAATTTCGGCTGCGGGGTGCTGCTGCAAGCGGCAAGCGCGAGCAACCCGAGCGAGGCGGCGGTGGTTTTGAAAAACGAGGTGAACATGATCGATCGGAAGGGGCGCTACGTGAACTCGACTGGGAATGCATTGTAGAGCGCGTTGCGCAAGCTGCGTAAAAAGCGTGCAGCCCGCGCGTGGCGCCGCCTTACATGGCGTGACGGCCGGTTACAGCGCCGCGGTCGGCTGCAACGTATAAGCAGAAAAGGGGCAGGAGCTCAGTTCGAAGCCGCGGGCAATCCGTTCGACAACCCCGACGCGCCGATCGTCCCGGCAGCGTTGCCGGCCGGCATTGCAAAGGAGTTGGCCCAGTGGCCCGGCGCCGCACAACGATCGGCCGGACGCGCCTCGCACATGCCGGCCGGCACGTCCGGCTGCCGCGCCGAGTCTTGCGGGCCGGCCACTTCAGCGAAGTCTTCGACGCGCAAGCTCACCTTCTGCGCGTACGTCTGCGAGCCGCCGTAGCTCTTGAGCGCAGCGTTCAGGTCGCCATTGGCCGAGCGCATGTAGCCGTACAGGATCGCCGAACCGACGTCGATGTTAGTGGTCGGCTCGGTCAGGTCCTTCACGTGTCTCAGCATCCCTCTGTGGGCGCCTGGCACGACCTGCATCAGGCCGGTTGCGCCGTTGGCGCCCTTGGCCTTTTCCTTGAAGCGGGATTCGATCGAGATGATCGCCAGCAGCAGTGCCGGCGGAAGTGAATACTTCGAGGCGGCGGATTGCACCGCGTCCGAAATCTTTTGAGCCTTTTCCTTCGCCAGACCGAATTTTTGCGTCAGATACGCGGACATGCGGTCAGTGTTTTCCTCAGCCGTTGCGGCTTGCATCAGGCCGAGCGAAAGCACGATCAGGCAAAGTAACCGGCTCATGACGGAGGATAGAGAAGGAAGGGAATTCGCGAATTATAGCGCTGCCCCAAAATGAGGTACCGATCAGCCAAAATTCGTCTTATCAAAGCGGGCCGGCCGATGTGGAAGAACACCCCGCGCGCCGCGGTGTCACGCAGCGATCCTGACTTGAACAGCCTGCAATTGCCCTCCCCGCAGGATTGCTGACCAGTGTTTCGACTCGTAACTTATGTGCCGTTAGTTGCAATTTTCCATCGAGAGAGTGCTCAACTTAACTGGTGCGCATCGGATCGGGCGGCGGCGTCATTGCCCGTAGCGGCGATGCAAGGCCGCGGCAACCTCCGCCATCTGCGCGCGCAGTTCCGGCGGCGCCAGCACTTCGGCTTCGGCGCCGAAGCGCAGTAGCTCCGCACACGCCTGTCTCACCGAGCCGACGGGCAGCGTGACGGTGCGCGAGCCATCCGCCGCATCCGGTTCGCTGATCGTGGCCGCGGCACGCGCGAACGGCGACACGAAGGCTTCGAGCATTTGCATGCCCCACGGCGACAGACGCAGCGTCGCCTCGCTCGCATGCATCTGTTCGGACAGACGCTGTGTGCTGTCCTGCCAGAACGCAGCGAGATCGAAGGCGGCCGGCCGTTCGAAGGTGTCGTCCAGCACGTTCAAATCGCGAATACGAGAGATGCGGTAGATGCGGATATCCGCATCTACGCGCCCGGCCACATACCACGCGCCGCTTTTCAGCACGATGCCAAGCGGTTCGATCCGGCGAAACTTTTCGGCCTTCCAGCTTTGATAGCGAATCTGCAACGGGTGCTGTTCCCAGACCGCGTTGGCGATCAGCGGCAGATGCGCGGGCTGATCTGCATCGGAGAACCAGGCGGGGGCGTCGAGGTGAAAACGCGAGCGCATGCGCTCGGCGGTGGAGCGCAGTTCGACCGGCAATGCGGCGAGCAGCTTGGTTTGCGCGCCCGCCATCACCGCACCTAGGCCAAGCGCCTGCACAGGCCCCGGCAAGCCGGCGAGAAACAGCGCCTCGGCTCTTCTTGCGACGACAGACCGTTAAGGCGCGTGCGGTAGCCGTCTAGCAACCGGTAGCCGCCTTCCGCGCCGCGCTCGCTACGCACGGGGACGCCTGCGGCGCTCAACGCGTCGATGTCGCGATAAATGGTGCGCAGCGAGACCGCGCATTCGTCGGCGAGCGATTGGGCCGTGACCTGCCCACGCGCTTGCAACGTCATCAGAATGGAAAGTAGGCGGCATGGCTCGCATGCGGACAAGTGTAGTGATACCTGACACAAACTGACAGGTATGGGCGCTTAAGATGGGTGAACCCAGTGCAGCATCATTGTTGCCAATGCTCAAGACGTTTAACCAGAGGGCCTCGCCATGACCACAGACCGCACGATCACGCTGTTCCATTCACCACAATGCCGCTCGATCAGTACGCTCACGCTGCTCGAAGAACTCGGCGCCCCGTATCAGCTGAAGGTGCTGAACATGAAGGCCGGCGAGCAGCGCAAGGCGCCGTATCTCGCGATCAACCCGCTCGGCAAGGTGCCGGCGATCTATCACGGCGACGCGCTGGTGACCGAACAGGTCGCGATCTTTATTTATCTGGCCGACCTGTTCCCGGAAGCCGGCCTCGCGCCGGCGTTGAACGACCCGTTGCGCGGGCCGTATCTTCGCTGGCTGGTGTACTACGCGGCGTGCTATGAGCCGGCGCTGGTCGACAAGTCGATGAAGCGTGAGCCGGCGCCGCCGGCGCGATCACCTTATGGAGATTTCGATTCGATGATCGGAACGGTGGCCGCCCGGTTGCAAGCATCTCCCTATTTGCTCGGGGACAAGATTTCCGCCGCGGATATCTTGTGGGGCATCGCGCTGCATTGGGGGATGCTGTTCCAGCTGGTGCCTGAAACACCGGTATTGCTGGGGTACGCCGAGCGCATTTGCGCGCGGCCGAGTTTCGTGAAGGCGAGCGAGATGGACATGGCGCTCGCGGCCGAACATGAGGCAGCGCTCAAGGGCGCGTGACGGGCGTTGTCCGATCCAGGTCGAGTGCGGCAGGCGGGTTGCGTTTCAGGTTGAATCCACGGAGATTTGAGACAATGAACGCCTTCCCCGGAACAACCGGGTGAAGCTCCGGCTTTCTGAGCAGATGCTGCCCCATCGAACAAGAGATGTTTCAGGTATGAGCAAGACCGCATTTATTCCCAGCGTACCCGCGACGTCCGAGGAAGACTTTGAAGTTTCGGCGACGTCGAAACTGGCCGGCTACCGACGCTTCTTCGGCGTGTTGAAGGTGGTTCGAACGACCGACGGCCGCGTGCTGTTCCCATTCGACGGCGCGCCGGAACTTGGGCCGTTTCCCACTAAGCTGGAAGCGGTAGCGGCCGCGCAAGTGTACGGCGAACATATCGTGACCAGCGATCTAGTGCGTCCGGAGTTGTAGACGCTGAAGCGGTGCATCGACGCACCGGCGCATCCGCTCATTGCGGAACATCCAATCGAAGACTGCAGCGTTCGGAGTTTCAATGCGACAAAGTCGATTTGCGCCGGAGGATGAAACGGGCAGCCGCCGCGTCGAAGCGGTCGAGCCGGTGGTGAGCCTCGGCGGCGCATATGCGGTGCTGCCGTACGTCTGTCAGGGCGCCGTCGATCATTACCACTGGTTGAGCGGCCTTCAGATGATAGATGGCCTCGCGCTCGGCGAAACGACGCCTGGGCCGATGGTGTGTGCAGTGAGAAACGGAAGCAGCCGGGTGCTCGCGCTTGCGGGGCGCGCGAGCTATTGAGACCTTTGCAATGTGGGCGAGCGAGTCCCACAAGGAATTTCCTCCGCGGTCGAGAAGCGATACGTACCCTTGCCGGCTTCCTTTGCGTCGTACAACGCCGCGTCGGCTCGCTTCATCAATCGTTCGAAGGACTCGCCGCTCGCCGAGAACGCAATGCCGATGCTGGTGCCGATGCTGACAGCCTCGCCGATTGATAGCCAATACGGCGTGGCTATTTGGCGGATAACGCGTTGAGCGAGTGCGACGGCGCCGGAAGGTGTTGCGTTCTCGAAGACAATGGCGAACTCATCGCCGCCGAGTCGCGCCACCAACTCTTCACGTTGAAGCAACTCTCGCAATCGGTTTGCGACGGTTACCAGTACCTCGTCTCCGGCATGATGACCAAGTCTGTCGTTAACCTGTTTGAAACCGTCCAGATCGAGATACATCACCGCCACTGCGGGTTCGCGGTTTGCCGCGGAACGGCAAAGTATCCGTTCAATCTCGTCGCGCAGTTCGCGGCGATTGGGAAGGCCCGTGAGTGGGTCGTGACGCGCCAGATAGAGGATTTTCGCTTCGGACTCCCGGCGCTCCGTAACGTCCTCGATAATGATGACAGCGCTTCCATCGGGTACCGGGTTTCGGGTCATCTCGAGCTGGCGGCCGTCGTTGAGTTCCATGTCGAACGGACTCCCTTCCTTTGACAGCCATACAGCGCACTGCTCGACAAGTTGCCTTCTGAGCGTTTCCCCAAACTTCACCAGTCCCACATGGCCGATAAATTCCGGGAGCGGGACGTTGAGCTTCAGCATTTCGACAGTCGCGCCGAACAGTTCTGCGGTTCGGCGGTTGGCAATAATCACCTTGCCGGCGCTATCAATCGTGCATAGCCCGTGAGGCATATGCGCCAATGCGGCGTCGAATCTGGCTGCAAGTTCAGCATGTCGCTGTTCAGCCGTCATCAGGGCAACGAGCACCTGATAGTGTCTCCGGACAACCGAAGCCATTGCGGCGATGTACATGAAGAGTGGCGGCACGAGAATCCACGACCCGCCGCGAGGTGCGAGCAGCGCGCCCAGACCAATGGGTAATGCGCCCAGGCAAATCTGTGCGATGGCCAGACGGGGCAAGGCTGCATTTCTCGACGCTATACCGCCAAGAATTCCGGCGGTTACCATGACGGCGAGTGAGGCCAACTCCGCATCCGGGGACATGACACAGGCCATCGTCCCGATGCCGAACAGGAAGCAGGCCAGCAGCGAAACCGGCGCGTAGTGCGTTGCCCACGGACCCGGATGGGTCGCTTCTGTCCGGTTGCGCACGACGTAGGCATGCGCGATGCCGAGTCGCGCGGCGAGGACGCATATATCCGCTACCAGCCATAGAGCCGCCCACATCTGATGCAGACGGACGAGGGCAATGAACGCAACAAATGCGCTGGCGAGGCCCGACAGGAGCAGTGGCCGGGTATTCTCAAACAACGTCGATAGCAGTGACGACCGGATGGCAGCTGTAACCTGCCCGTGCCCCGACGACGGTGTCGCAAGAATTGAATTGAGGATGGACGTCCTGCCTGACATAGTGTGGCCGCGCGGTGAAGGTTAGTTTCCGGGCCGCGTCAATCGACGGCAACTCTCTGCGTTTACGGCGGAAGCGGTTACTTTCTTGATGGGCGCAGATACTTACTCGACATGCTAAGCCAATTCGCCTGATATATGCACGGATGGTCGCCCCCCGTATGGAACCAGCAGGTGTCCGCCAATGCAGCAGTCTGGCTCGTGCTGTGCGAGCCAGGTCACGTGACAACGTCCCACGCGGTATTGAGCGAGCGTCATTGTCCCAGGCACGCGACCCGAATCATCGTTAAGCATTGACAGGCATAAGGGATTTTCCACGGTACTTCGGTGAGACCAAGGGGCGCATTGGCTTTCGGTCATTCGTCGTTGTACGATCTGAACGGATGGGCAGATAGCGTCCGAAATCATGGCGCGTCGTGGAGCTACCGTGTGAGCAGGTGTTAGCCGCTGGCTATCTCCCTCCACAATGCTAAATTCGCGGGTGTCCCGGAAATGAACTCCCACATTCTCGTGCCGGCAACAGCCGGAGCGTCCACACCGATTGCTGGCGACGACAGCGGAAATGTGGATTCGATAACACCGGCAACGTCGACGTCCGACGCGTTTGTGCGTTTGGCGACGTCAATTTCTGGAGACGCTGCGCGGCGTGCTCGCGCATTGCATTTGAAAGCAGACCCTGAAGTCCTGCACAAGCTTCGTGTCGCTCTACGCCGGCTGCGCTCGCTCTGGTGGGCGTACGAGCCGCTACTCGACCGGAAAGACTCGGAGCTGCAACGTGGAGAGTTCAAATCCCTGGCCAACGCTGCAGGCAAAACTCGCGACTGGGATATCCTGCGCGACCTGCTTGCCGCTGACCGGTCGATGCAGCCGGTTTTTACCTCGCTCATCGAGTCTGTAGACGTGCATCGCGCCGACGCCCTGTCGTTCAGCCGCAGGACAATCGGGAACGCCGGCGTTGAACAGATGCTGCAGCGTGCGCTGGCAGGCGCCCGACACCAGTTGGATTCGCGAGCCAACACTCTGACGCTCGCCGGGTTTGCCGAGGACCGTGTGGAATCGGTTGAGAGGACACTGAGGAAGCGAGTGAATCGAGCGGTATCGGATAAATATTCAGGGTACGCTGCGCTTCACGAGGTGCGAATCGCGGCGAAGAAGCTGCGATATCTGCTGGAGTTCTTTTCGCCGGTCCTCGATGGCAGTCATCAGGCGACAATTGAGCGGTTGACGTCGTTGCAGGACGAACTCGGGAAGCTCAATGACCTCGTCACGAGCGAAACGTTACTTCGAGAGTATTCGTTCCAGCTCGGCGAGCGAAAGGTGGTCGAAGAAGCCGTCAGGTATCTGCAAGACCAGAAGAGGCATCACATGCACAACGTGCACAAGATATTGCGCACGACACGATAGCCGTTCAGCCAGCGCCCCGCCCTAACGCCCAGTCTCACTTACCTCCCGGCGGATTTTCGTTGCTTCGTTTCCGCGCGGCGCGATAGATCGGAGTCGTCGTCAATGACAGGGAACCCCGGGAATGCTGCAACCCTGAGCAGCCTCTCCAGTACCCGAGATCGACACTGGGTATCGTGAGGCGATTTAATGAACTTTGTGGCGCTCGCCTAGTGCCGATCTTGCGGAACACCGCGCAGATTTTCACGAACGCGTTTGGTGACCAGGACGGTCAGGTAGTCCAGGATTCGCGCACCGTCGCTGTATTCGGCCCACGTGTCCGCATACATTTTCGACACAGTCTCAGTCGGTGTATTGGTGTCGGAGGCAATTGCCTTGACGACATCTTCAAAGTTGGGCTGGACCATGGTGTGCTCCTGACTTTCGAAGGGAGGGCGCGCGCCTGCGGAAAGCCGATTAAACGATGTTGTCGACCCGCATGCAAATTGAATCGATCTATCGTTGAGGCAGGTCAGTTGTCGTCATTTTGTCTACACAGATTCTGTCGTTCACCTGACTGGTAGCGTGCCTACTCCACATCTCCGCGACGGCCACTAGCGACCCGGCAGATGCACACGTCGAGCGCGCACTGCACAAATTCAATCGTTTCAGAGGCTTGCCCCGCTTGCTCGCGAATCGTCCACAGCCTTGCAAACAGATTACGTGGACAATTTGCGAGCCATATCCGTAGGGTAGTATCGCCGATGCAGTCTGGGAAACGCTCAAAAACCGTATATACTGTTTATATCATTTCCCCATCAGGAGATGGACATGAGCGAAGCAAGCATCAGGAAGCCGACAAAGAAGGCCTTTCACTTTCCCAAGAACGTAAACGGCCACGCGAAGGCCGATGGCAAGCAGGCACATGAGGTAAACGCGCCGGCCAGCGAAGTCGCAGATGCGAAACCTGTCTCGACAAAGGCCGCAAAACAGAAGCGCGCCGCAGCGGTCGAGGCGGCGCCAGCCAGTCCCGCTGCTGAAATGAAGCCGAAGCGCGAGAAGAAGGAAAAGGTCGTGCGTGACAGCTTCACCATGCCGAAGTCCGACTACGAAAAAATCGCGGCGCTGAAACAGAAGTGTCTTGACGCAGGCGTGTCGGTGAAAAAGAGCGAGCTACTGCGGGCTGGCCTGCTCCTGCTCGAATCGGCCGCATCCAAGCGTCTGCTGGCCGCTATTTCTGCAGTCGAAACCGTCAAGACCGGTCGACCAGCAAAATAGTAGCGGGGCGATTTCCCCACTGGACGTGGCTAGCGTGCTTCCGCATCGCACGCTAGCAATTCTTCGTTGCTTATGTCCGCCTCGCGCGACTTGGACTGTCGGTTGCTCGCCCGAACCAACGGTCTGACAGGACTGCACAACCGTCGCGCCTTCGAGGAAACGACACTGACGGAGTGGTAGCACGTACAACGAATCAGGCACCCATTGTCGATGCTTCCGTCGACGTTGAGCCCTTCAAGGGTTTCAACGATTTGTACAGGCACTCCGTGGTTGATGACGCAATGTTTGCGGCCGCCAATTGCGTCGTGTAACGGAGGTTTGAACCACTGGCGAGTTCGGCCGAGGAGCGAAGATGTCGGATAAACATCTTTCCAGCAGGTTTGACGTCGACCTCAACCGGCTTTCAACGAGGCTGCTCGAAATGGGCGGGCTGGTCGAGGCACAGATTACATGCGCGATGGAGGCGCTGAACACCTTCGATTTGACACTTGTTGAGCAGGTCCGTGAGGGTGAACACCGGCTCAATGCGATGGAAATTGAAATCGACGAGGAAGTGAGCAACATCATCGCTCGTCGACAGCCCACGGCTCGTGACCTGCGACTTCTGATGGCTGCCTCGAAGTGCGTCACCAACCTCGAGCGTGCAGGCGACGAGGCCAGGAAGATTGCGAAGCGAACCCGCCGCATCGCCATGGAGACCAACGCGCGAACCGTTAACATCGCTGAAATCAAGGCCTCCGGCGAAATGGCATCACACATTCTTCGCCGGGCGCTTGATGCATTTGCGAGGATGGATACCGTTGCAGCCGCGCAGATTGTCCGGGACGACGAAGCTATCGATAACGAGTTCGAGACCTTCGTGCGCAAGCTCATAACGTCCATGATGGAAGACCCCCGGACAATCTCGATGGGACTCGACTACCTGTTCATAGCGAAGGCCATTGAACGTATCGGCGACCACGCGACCAACATCGCTGAGTTTGTCGTCTACGTTGTTAAGGGTACCGACGTTCGCCACGTGCCCCGAGAGCAGATTGAGCATCGCTGAAAAGTATTAACGTTCGACCACTTCGACGAGACAGCGTGCCACAGCATGGACCTTCCCACGGCGGGAAGGTCAAGGGGCAGTAAGCGCTTTAATCGAGCGACCGCTGTGTGCGGAGGGCGACGCAGGCTACAAATTCCATGGAACATGAATAAAATACCTTCGCTATAATCCGAGCCATGAAATTTCTCCGGACATTGCTGCTCCTGTTGCTTTGCGCTGTGCTGCCCATCAGTGGGCTGGCAGCAAGCGGGCTGACTGGAGAATGTCCGATGCAGATGAGCATGGGCTCCGACGATGGTAGTGCGATGTCTTCGGAGATGCCGGGCTGCGAGACGATGAAATCCTCGCAGCCGGGGAAAGCCAAAGGCTTCTTCTGCAAGGTAACGGCGCAATGCCAACTCGGTAGTCTGTATCACCCGGTCTCCACTACCGAGGTAACCCGTCCCGCCGGGCTGTCCAGCCCCGTCGCCTTCCATTACGCACAGTCGCTGTCCGTCCGTGAACCGGCCGGTCTCTGGCGACCTCCTCGCGCCATCTAATCCCTTTCTGACAGGTTCGCCGCGTTTGCGGCGAGGTCGTCCTGCGTCCAGGACGTGGATTCCCTGTGGGAGTCCGCCGTTGGGGTTAGAACATGCCTTTAACTATTGGCACGCCGTCATGCCGGCGTGCACCACTGCGCACGCGTTCGCTCGTCGCCGCGCTGATTTTCACGAGCGTTGCTGCACACGCTCAGGAAGCACCCGTCACGCTTGATGCGGCGCTCCAGTCTGCTACCGACCGCTCTGCCGCCATGGGGGCTGCGCAGGCTTCAGTCCGTGCCAGTTCAGAGTTGGCCGTCCGGGCCGGCCAGTTGCCCGACCCGATGCTGAAGGCTGGCGTCGACAACCTGCCGGTGAACGGGCCGCAACGGTTCACCATCGGTCAGGATTTCATGACCATGCGCCGTATCGGCATCGAACAGGAATGGGTGTCTGGCGACAAGCGACGGCTGCGGTCCGCTCTGGCGAACGACGTCGTGGACCGCGAGCGCGCCGGCTATCTGGCCCAGCTCGCGAACACGCGCCAGCAAACGGCCACGGCGTGGCTGAACGCGGTCTATGCGAAGAAAGCTGTCTCGCTGCAGCAGGAACTCGTTGACCACATCACCCATGAGCTGGATGCGACGAAAGCCTCTTATCGTGGGGCGAAATCGACTGCGGCCGATGTCACGCAAGCCCAGGCAATGCTGGCGCAGACCCAGGACCAGTTGCTGAAGGCCCAGCAGACGTTTCAGACCGCACTCATCGGCCTGTCCAGATGGACGGCCGTTCCCGTATCCGATGTGGCCGGCGACCCGCCGGCACCGCAATCCTATGTATCGTCCCTGCCGCCCGACGAGCTTCGTCAGGTGCAACCGGCACTCGTCGCAGCCGCCCGGGACATTGCCGTAGCTGACGCCGATACCGCTGTCGCCAACAGCAACCGCCGCCCCAACTGGACATGGGAAGTCTCCTACCAGCAACGTGGCGGGCAGTACTCGAACATGGTGTCCGTTGGCGTCAGCATCCCGCTGCCCCTGAACCGCAAGAACCGTCAGGACCGTGACGCCGCCGAAAAAGCGGAACTTGGCACCAAGGCGCGCCTGATGTACGAGGACGCGCAGCGTCAGGTCGAAGCGGATATCCGCACGCAGTCCGCAACCCTGACCAGTGGTCGCGAACGCATTACCAATCTCACCCATTCCCTGCTGCCGGCTGCGGACCAGCGCGTGCAACTCGCGGCTGCGGCGTACAAGGCAGGCACCGGGTCGCTGGCGGACACATTCGCTGCAAGGCGTGCGCAACTCGATGCTCAGCTTCAGGTGCTCGACCTGCAGCGCGACGTATCGCAAACCTGGGCCCAACTGGAATACCAGGTCGTGCCCGCCTCGATGTCCGCTTCGATGCCCGTCAGTCAGTGAAGGAGAACAACATGCAAAAGAAACAACTGGCGCGCGCGGCTTTAACGGCGTTTGCCGCCGCGGTGCTCCTCGGCCTCGGCTATGTCGCCGGCACGCATCGTCCTGCGATGGGTGGCACAAGCGCTGTCGCAGCCACACCGTCCGGCAACAAGGTTGACCCGAAGACGGGTCGCAAGGTGCTTTACTGGCATGACCCGATGGTCCCGAACCAGCATTTTGACAAGCCGGGTAAGTCGCCTTTCATGGACATGCAGCTGGAGCCGGTTTATGCCGACGAGGGAGGCGCGAGTGGCATCAAGATTGACTCAGGGCTGCAGCAGAACCTGGGCATTCGCTACGCGACCGTGCGTCGGCAGGAAACGACGGAGGGATTCGACGCTGTCGGCACCACGCAATTCGACGAATCGCGGTCAGACGTTGTCCAGTCGCGCGTCACGGGTTACATCGACCACCTTTATGCCAGCGCGCCGATGCAGCGGATTGCGAAAGGGGCACCGATTGCGTCGCTGTTCGTACCCGACTGGCTGGCACCGCAGGAAGAGTATCTCGCGCTCAAGCGCAGTGGGATGGATAGCAGCATGCTGGAAGCGTCGCGCGCGCGGATGCGGGCGATGTCGATTCCGGACGGTGTCGTCGCGAACCTTGACCGGACCGGAAAGGCACAGACTCATGTCGTTCTGTCGTCGCCGGAAACAGGTGTCGTGAGCGAACTGAACGTCAGGGATGGCGCGATGGTGGCACCAGGACAGACGCTTGCCAAGGTCGCTGGTCTCTCGAAGCTGTGGCTCATCGTCGAAATCCCCGAGGCGCTTGCACTGAGCGTGCAGCCCGGCATGACGGTGGATGCGACGTTCGCGGGAGACCCGACCCAGCACTTCAAGGGGCAGATTCGCGAAATCCTGCCCGGCATCAGCACCAGCAGCCGCACGCTGCAGGCACGCCTTGAAATCGACAACGCCGCGCTCAAGCTGACACCCGGCATGCTGATGCGGGTGCGTGTCGGTGGACAGAAGGCGGTATCGCGTCTGCTCGTTCCGTCTGAGGCAGTCATCACGACGGGCAAGCGCTCGGTGGTTATCGCCAGGAAGAGCGATGGCCGTCTGCAGCCCGTATCCGTCACCGTTGGAAACGATGTCGGCGATGAGACCGAGGTGTTGAGCGGCCTGAGTGACGGCGAGCAGGTCATCGCGTCCGGCCAGTTCCTGATTGACTCCGAGGCCAGCCTGAAATCGGTTCTGCCACGACTGGAAGGCAGCGCAGGTACGGGGCCGAGCGCGCCTGCGCCTGCGCCCGCGTCCGCGCCGGCTGCACCTGCAGCGAAAACATACGAGACCACCGGCAAGGTCGAAAAGGTGACGGCCGGGGACATCACGTTCTCGCACCAACCGGTCCCAGCCCTAGGCTGGGGCGCAATGACGATGTCGTTCGGCAAACCGTCGCCAACTGCCTTTCCGGACGTGAGGTCCGGCCAGACGGTGCATTTCGTCTTCAGACAGTCGGATGATGGTTACCAGCTGACGAAGGTCGAGCCGGTCGGAGGCGCCAAATGATTGCGCGTCTTATCAGGTGGTCAATCCACAACCGGTTCCTCGTGCTGCTGGCGACCGTGCTCGTCACGGCCTGGGGCGTCTATTCGGTTACACAAACGCCGCTCGATGCGCTGCCTGACCTGTCCGATACGCAGGTCATCATCAAGGCGTCGTATCCGGGCAAGGCGCCGCAGGTCATCGAGGACCAGGTCACGTATCCGCTCACCACCACATTGCTCGGTGTCCCCGGGGCAAAAACCATCCGGGCGTATTCGTCGTTCGGCGACGCGTTCGTCTACGTGCTATTCGACGACAAGACCGACCAGTATTGGGCGCGCTCGCGGGTGCTCGAATATCTGAATCAGGTGCAGAGCCGCCTGCCGCAGGGGGCGACCGTCTCCCTTGGACCGGATGCAACTGGCGTGGGCTGGGTGTACGAATACGCACTTGTCGACAGGACCGGACAGCACGACCTCGGACAACTGCGCGCGCTGAACGACTGGTTCCTGAAGTTCGAATTGAAGTCCGTACCGGATGTGTCTGAGGTCGCCAGCATTGGCGGCATGGTGCGCCAGTACCAGGTTGTGCTCGACCCGGACAAGCTGCGCGCATACGGCATTACGCAAGCGATGGTATCTGACGCGCTGGGCAAGGCGAACCAGGAGTCGGGCGGGTCAGTCGTTGAGATGGCCGAGTCCGAATATATGGTGCGGTCGTCCGGCTACCTGCATTCCCTCGACGATTTCCGCAACATCGTGCTGCGGACCAACGAGGCAGGCACGCCGGTTCTGCTCGGTGACGTAGCCCGGATTCAAATAGGACCCGAAATGCGGCGGGGCATCGCCGAGCTGAATGGCCAGGGCGAGGTAGCTGGCGGTGTCATCGTCATGCGCTCCGGCAAGAACGCGCTGACGACAATCGACGCGGTGAAGGCGAAACTCGCCGACCTGAAGCGTTCACTGCCGGCCGGCGTCGAGGTCGTGACGACCTACGACCGCTCCCAGCTCATCGAGCGCGCGGTGGACAACCTGAAGGACAAGCTCATCGAGGAATTCATCATCGTTGGGCTGGTCTGCGCGGTGTTCCTGTTCCACCTGCGCAGTGCGTTTGTCGCGATTCTGTCGCTGCCGCTCGGTGTGCTGGCCGCGTTCATCGTGATGCGTTATCAGGGTGTCAACGCGAACCTGATGTCGCTGGGCGGTATTGCGATTGCCATCGGCGCGATGATTGACGCGGCCATCGTGATGATTGAGAACGCCCACAAGCATCTGGAGGCGTACGAGCACGACCATCCGGGAGAACCAATCACGACGGCACAGCGCTGGGAGCTCATCGCGACATCGGCGGCTGAGGTGGGGCCCGCACTGTTTTTCTCGCTCCTCATCATCACGCTGTCGTTCATCCCGGTGTTTTCGCTGGAAGGGCAGGAAGGCAAGCTGTTTTCGCCACTTGCCTTCACCAAGACCTACACGATTGCCGCTGCGGCCGGCCTGTCGGTAACGCTGGTGCCGGTATTGATGGGCTACCTCATCCGGGGCCGAATTCCGCACGAGAACGCCAACCCCATCAATCGCGTACTGATTCGACTATACCGACCGTTGCTGGAAGCGACGCTGCGGCGGCCGTGGGTTGCGATCGGCCTGGCAGTGGTCGCGCTCGCCGCGTCGGTAGTTCCCCTCTCTCAGCTCGGTGGCGAATTCATGCCGCCGCTCGACGAGGGTGACCTGCTGTACATGCCGACGGCCCTTCCGGGAATCTCTGCCGAAAAGGCCAGCGAGCTACTCCAGCAGACCGACCGGCTCATCAAGACGGTGCCAGAGGTGGCGACCGTCTTCGGCAAGTCCGGCCGTGCTGACACTGCGACCGACCCGGCGCCACTCGAGATGTTCGAGACCACCATCCAGTTCAAGCCGCGCAGTCAGTGGCGTCCCGGCATGACACCGGAGAAGCTGGTCGACGAACTGGACCGGACCGTCAAGGTGCCGGGGCTGTCGAACGTGTGGGTACCCCCCATCCGGAATCGTCTGGACATGCTGTCGACCGGCATCAAGACGCCGGTCGGCGTCAAGATTTCCGGCAGCGACCTTGGGCACATCGACAGAATCGCGGCGCAGGTTGAATCTGCCGTGAAGAATGTACCCGGCGTAACGTCCGCACTGGCCGAACGGCTGAACGGCGGCCGGTATATCGATATCGACATCGACCGGTTGGCGGCAGCGCGTTACGGGCTTGCAGTGGCGGACATCCAGTCAGTCGTGTCCTCAGCAGTGGGTGGTGACAACGTCGGCGAAGTCATTGCCGGCCGCGAGCGGTTTCCCATCAATATCCGCTATCCACGCGAAATCCGGGATTCGCTCGAGAGGCTGCGTCAGCTGCCGGTCGTCACGGACCGTGGCGCACAAATCCAGCTCGGCGATGTCGCGCACATCACGATTGCCGATGGCCCTCCGATGATTCGCAGCGAGAACGCGCGCCTTTCTGGCTACGTGTACGTGGACATCCGTAACACGGACCTGCAGTCGGCTGTGAAAGCAATGCAGCGTGCTGTTGCGGAACAGGTCGTACTGCCTCCCGGTTACTCGATTGCATGGTCTGGACAGTTCGAATATCTGGAGCGTGCGGCGGCGAAGTTGCGCACGGTTATCCCCGTGACGCTTGTCGTCATCTTCGTGCTGTTGTTCCTGACGTTCAACTCTGCGGCTGATGCGCTGCTGCTGATGTCGACCGTGCCGTTCGCTCTGGTCGGCGGCTTCTGGCTCATCTGGATTCTGGGCCACGCGGTATCTGTCGCGACCGCAGTCGGATTCATCGCGCTCGCGGGCGTGGCGGCGGAGTTCGGCGTCGTCATGCTGCTGTACCTGAAGGGGGCGCTGAATCGCAGGCTGGAAGCCGGCGAACCGCTGACCGAGGCGCTTCTGTTCGACGCGATTCGGGAAGGCGCGGTATTGCGCGTGAGGCCGAAGGCAATGACGGTTGCGGTCGTGCTCGCCGGTCTCATCCCCATCATGGTCGGCCACGGCGCTGGCTCGGAAGTCATGCAGCGCATCGCCGCACCGATGGTCGGTGGCATGGTCACGGCGCCCATCCTTTCGATGTTCGTTATTCCCGCAGCCTGGTTCCTGCTTCAGCGCCGCCGCGCGAGGCAGGCAAGCGGTGCGCGGCTACCCCATGCAGTACCTTCCGGCATGAAAGTGCCATCTACCCAAACTGGAGAAATTCAATGAAGAAGTTGATTGTTGCGTCCGTTGCCCTTGTAGCCATCGTTGCCGCGCCTGCGTTTGCCGGTGACGACATGGCCGGCATGAACATGTCCATGAAACCGTCGGCTACAAAACCGTCGTCGAATAGCGCGCTCACTGACGCTGAGGTGAAGAAGGTGGACCCGGCCACCGGCATGGTCACGCTGATGCACGGGGCGCTGGAGAACGTCGGGATGCCGCCGATGACGATGGCGTTCAAGGCGAAGGATACTGTGATGGTCAAGCAGGTTCACGAGGGCGACAAGGTGAAGGTTCGTGTCGAAAACGTGAATGGGACGCTGACCATCGTGAAGCTGGAAAAGCAGTCGTAATGAGGTAGTCACACTGGACTGCAGGCTCTCCGTCCGTGGTGAGCCAGCAGTCCGGCTTGCGTGGATAGAGGCCAGGCGATGCGAACGACATCAATTTCCGCCCAGCGAGGCATTTGCCGTCCGAAGGATACGCTCAACCGCGTATTGTGGGCCGCACTCGGCTTGTTGTTCATACTGACGTCGCTGGCTGCTCACGCGGTGAACGAGTCCGACCTGCTGCCGCCTGAACAGGCGTTCCCGTTGAGGGTCACGCTCAATGCGCAGCAAGAGGTAGCGCTGTATTTCGACACACAGCCCGGCTATTACCTGTACCGGGACAGGTTCAGCTTTGCGGCTGACGGCGCACCGATGAAACCGGACCAGATGCCACCCGGAGAACTGAAAAATGACCCGACGTTCGGCACGGTCACGGTCTACCACAGACCGGTGCAAATCCATATTCATTTGCCTCGCCCCATAGCGCCCAGCGTCGAGCTGTCCGTCACATCGCAGGGATGCGCGGACGCGGGTGTCTGCTATCCGCCGCAGACGCGAAGCTATCGTGTGGCGGCCGATGGCTCTGTGACGTCCGTCGCAACAGAGAATAAAGCCACGGCTGGCGTCACAGAATTCCCGAGCGTTGGCGAGAGCCCGTCGCCCACCGTGTCTGGAATCAACCTGCATCCAGCGAACGGTATTTCCTTACCGGAGCTGCTGGGTTTTCTGTTCGCCGGCCTGCTGATTGCAGGCACGGTCTGCATGTATCCGCTCATCCCCATCGTAACGGCCGTGATAGGAGGAACCTGGGAGCGGTCGTCCCTGGGACGAGGCTTCGCGCTGTCGCTCGCCTATGTGCAAGGGCTTGCAATTACCTACGCGGTCGCCGGCACCATTGCTGCACTCATCGGCATCCCGTTGGTGGCCGTGACGCAAAAGCCGTGGGTGCTGGCGGGCTTTGGCCTGCTCATGGTTATCCTTGCGCTCGGGATGTTCGGCCTGTTCAGGCTGCAACTGCCAACCAGCTGGCAAACCCGACTTACCGACTGGAGCAATCGCCTGCCAGGCGGGCGGATTGTTCCGGTGTTCGTGATGGGTATGCTATCCGCACTGATTGTCGGGCCGTGTTCGACCCCGGCGTTGGCAGGTGCGCTGCTCTATATCGCGAACAGCCGTGATGTCGTCGGCGGAGCGCTGGCACTGTATGTGATGGGCATCGGGATAGGCATTCCATTGCTGCTCGTCGGCACGTTCGGGGCGCACATTCTGCCCAGGTCGGGCCACTGGATGATTGCAATTCAGAACACGCTTGGCGTCATGCTGCTCGCCGCCGCATTGTGGTTTGTCTATTCGCTGCTGCCAGGATGGCTGTTGATGATACTGGTCGCGCTGCTGCTGACCAGTTGCGGCATGATGCTCAGGGCTTTTGACCCGCTTCCGCCTGACGCACCCGGTATTTCCCGAGTGGGAAAGGCGCTTGGCATATTGCTGCTGGTCGCCGGAGTTGCTGAATTCATTGGTGTTGCATCGGGCAACTTCGACGTTCTGGAACCGCTTCGAGGCGTTATGCGTTCGTCGTCATCGGCGAGCGCAGACGTGAATGCAAATGCAACCGTACGATTTGAGGCGGTACGGTCGAATGCCGAACTCGACCAGGCGCTGAAGGCAGCGGGCGGCCAGCCTGTGATGGTCGATTTCTATGCAGATTGGTGCATCAGCTGCAAGGAACTCGAGCGCTTTACCTTCACCGACTCACGTGTGGTCAGCGAATTTGCTCACTGGAAGCTGTTGCGAATCGATGTGACGAAGAACACCGCAGAGGATACCGCGATGCTGCGGCGCTTCGGGCTCTTTGGGCCGCCGGCCCTGATTTTCTTTGGCCGGAACGGCCGACAACAACCCGATGCCCAACTTGCGGGATTCGTCGGTGCCGATGCATTCCTCGCGCATCTGAAGCAATGGGGGCAGTAGCGTGAACCTGTACACGAGTTCGAGGGGCAGCACGCGATGTGCTGCCGCAGCACCTATACTGAAATCCATGAAAGTCTGGGCCAAACTCGTCGCGTGCTTTCTGATTGCGTGGTTGCCGCTGCTCGGCTACCCGGCGCAGGCTTCGGTTTGTCCAGCGGCGGTGGCGGCCGCCCATCAGCAGATACAAGCCTCACACGGGGCGGACATGGTGACGTGTGAGCAAGGAGCCAGTCACCACGCCGTCAACGCCCAGCCTGCATGTCACGGCTGCATGGGGGGCGGCCTCGTCTGCGGTGTGCCTGGCATACCCGTGATGTACGCCGTTATGGTTTTACCTTCCTCGCCTGTCTATCGGGCTGTCGCCCGCACGTTCGCAGAACAGTTCATTCCCGAACTGCCGGCACCTCCGCCGCGCTCGCTGTAACTCCCTAGTCGACCAGGTTCGAACGGCTTCACTCCGTGGCTCACGCACGTTTGCCGCGCACGTGATGAACGTCGACCCGCGCGTCAGAAACTGCTTTCTCAGTGACACGATTAAACCGAATCCGGAGAGTTACATGACCACGAAATTTCTACGAGCAGCAGCGCTGTCGGCGCATCTATTGACCGCAGGTACTGTTGCCATGGCAGCCGGTGGTACGGGCAATAACCCGAGCTCACCCGCGCAAACACGCGAACACGGCTCCTCCATGATGGGAATGGGAGGAATGGGCGGCGGCATGATGGGCAGCTGTCCAATGATGGGCGGCAATATGGGCATGGACCCGAAGACCGCGATGCGCATGCACGGCGAAATGATGAAGGCGATGGGCGACATCATGCTCAAGTACTCGGACCAGGCGGGTACATCTCCGTCGAAGTGACGCGGATTTCTTCCAGACATGGATACCAATCTAATTTCAGTAAGGAAGCAACCATGAAGTGCAATACAAAGACGATGGTGACGACCGGACTTGCGCTCGCATTGGTACTCGCGCTCGGCTACTGGGCGCTGCCACAGTTTCGAGGGTCCCTGACGTCATTCATCCTGGTCGCCTGCTCGTTGGTGTGTCCGCTGTCGATGCTGTTCATGATGCAAGGCATGCAGTCCGGTGCCGACAAGCCGGATGCGCGGGATGAAGCCGTGGGGGAGCAGAAATCATGAGTTGATTCTTGCGAGGCTTAGCTAAATTGCACGGAACAGTACGACCTCACGTCGCGTCGCGCTGTTCCGTGAATGGTGCAACGGAGGGGATCATGTTCGACAACGCCGGAGGTGTCAGGAATTTTGTGTGCTGAGGTCGGTTAAAAATCTCAGCTGATGGCGGCGGTGAACCGCTCGCCGAACAGAATGGCGAACTGATTGACTGCTTGCCGCCAGGTAATAGGTGGCATCTTCCAATCCTTTTCGATGTTGCGCAAGGCCAGGTACAGCAGTTTGCTGGCGGCTTCGTCGCTGGGGAAGTGACCGCGGTTCTTGACGATCTTTCGCAGCTGCATATGCATGCTCTCGATCGCATTGGTCGTGTATATGATCTTGCGTACTTCCGGCGGATAGGCGAAGAACGGGATGACTTGCTCCCATTGGCGCTGCCACATCGCGGCCACGGTGGGGAATTTGCGCCCCCACTCGCCTTGAGAGAAGGCTTGCAGGGCGACTGCCGCCGCTTCGGCCGTGGCAGCCTGATAGATCGGCTTGAGCGCGGTTGCCAGCGGCTTACGGTCCTTCCAGCTCGCCAGATTCAGCGAATTGCGGATCAGGTGCACGATGCACGTCTGGATCTGCGCGGCTGGATACACCGCTTCGATCGCCTCGGGGAAACCGCGCAAGCCATCGACGACGGCGATCAGGATGTCGTGCAAGCCACGGTTCTTCAGTTCGTTGAAGACCTTCAGCCAGAACTTGGCTCCCTCGGTTTGCTCGATCCACAAACCCAGCACTTCCTTGCGGCCGTCGGCGCGAATGCCCAGCGCCAGATACACCGCCTTGTTCCTGACCGTGCCTTCGTCGCGGATCTTCAGCCGAAGTGCGTCGAAATACACGATCGGATACATTGCCTCAAGCGGGCGTTGCTGCCACTGTTCGACCTCGGCCAGCACCTCATCGGTGACAGTCGAAATCAGATCGGGCGACACCTGCAGGCCATACAGTTCCAGCAAATGGCCCTGGATCTCGCGCACGCTCATGCCGCGCGCGTACATGCTGATGACGTGATCGTCGAAACCCGGCAGCCGGCGCTGATATTTGCCCACCAGTTGCGGCTCGAATGTCGCCTGCCGGTCACGCGGAATGTCCAGATTCAGTTCGCCGTTGGGCGTGATGACCGTCTTGCGGCTCGTGCCGTTGCGGTGGTTGCCGGCCTTGCCTTGCTCCGCCTCGTTCTCCAGGTGATGCGTTAGCTCCGCCGCCAGCATGCGCTCAGCCAGTTGTTTCTTCAGTTGCCCGGCCAGGCCCGATTCGCCGAGAACCGACTCCGCATCCTTGTTCTGAATCTGCGCCAGCAGTTGATCGATCAGTTCATCGGGGAACAGCTTCGGCGCCTTCGGGTTCTTGATCTTTTTAGTCACAGTTGCTTCGGTCATAGGACGTTGTTTCCGTTATCGTCTCATGACCTCGGCACACTAAAATTCTGACAGGCTCACAACGCCCGGATATTCAACGTTGTCGTCGCTATCTTCGCCGTCAAATCAACACATGCTCCCTCTTTCAGCGGGATTGTGCAGGCTGGCACCGACTGTTACTGCAGACAAATCACGACAGGGAGTTCGTCATGACATTGCGGTTTCAAGCCGGCGGTCTAATGACCCGCGAAGCCGCGTACGTCGCCTTGCGGTCCGCTCTTCACCGGGTTCGCAGCCTCTAGCTAGAGCCTTATCGCCGCTATCTTGTATTCGCCTCAACGCCCGCCTATAACACATCATGCAACCCAATCCTAATGCGGTTGCTGACTCAAAAAGTCACCACCGGCAGACTTCTGTGCAACGCTTAGCACCTGTCTGTCAGCACTAAACCGCCAAGCAATGGCTTAGTGATGCAGTACTCCCTCCCTACTATAACGCTGGTTCCGGTCGCGGCAATCTCTCATTGAAGTAGAGACATCGCTCCGCGTTCCCAACAGACGACCGATTCGATGGATTTCTCCCCATCTCTATGAGGATGGAGGGGGAGCGTTTGGCTGATTCGGATTGGCGGATTTATCGCCACCGGCTTCACCGAAACGCTCCGGATGAATGCTTGCTCGCAATCAAGGTGTGAACATGAAAACGCGTCTGATAGAAGGAGTCGGCACGAATTGGTTGCAGCAATGCGCGCAGTGCAGTATCGCGTCGGCGACGGCAGGAACGCCGAGCAGAACCTCGACCGTTTCTTCGCGCGTTTCTCGTGAGTTGAGACCGTACCAACCGCAAACACGTCGGCTCCGTTCACGTGAGCCATTGCCTTGCGCGGCTTCCGCTAAGGAAAACGCAGGCTAGGCCACCTGCGTTTTCTTCGATAGCCACACGACTTGGCCCCATTCGTCAAGAAAGTATTGCAGGCATCGGCAATTGTCACATCCATTGCAATGGGTTTCACCGGATGCCGAGAGTAGGCGACAGCCATTACGGCATCCGGATAGTCTTCCCGTAGAACCATAGGAGACACTGAAATGACACATTCTCTCTTGTCTTTTCGTCGCGGCTGGCTCAAAGCTGCAGGCGGAGTTGTTGCTGGTGCTGCCCTTGGCGGCGTGGGTCTGCTGCCAGGTCGAGCCCGCGCCGACGGAGCAGCGACCATCTACCCGATTGGGGCTTGGCTGCACGCCCAGGGTCAGTCTTTCGGCCAGATTCCACCTTCGGCAAATTTCGCTGACTGGTTTTCCCGTTTAGCGCCGTTACAGAAGGCGCCAATGCCAGCGCCCTTGGTCGCCACAGTCGACTATGCCGGGTTGGAGAACAAAGCGTTCAACAATGCATTTGGCACAACAATCGACACAATAAATAGTAAGGCCATGGTGCAGTCGCTTACCGACGGTAGTGGTAACGTCTCGGTGCGCGTACTGCTCTACACACGGAATGCGAACACCTGGGTGATTCAGCTGACAAACCTGCCGGGCAATGGGCAACTCCCACCTGACTTCAGTACTCAACTTGTGACCAATCCGGTCCTGTTCGGTTTTCGTCCTAACCCCCTCGGCGCGACGCCTTCTGGGGTGTGTCTGGGCAACTCATTCCTCGATATCACGTACATTACGACGCCCAATGACTTGTGGCTCGATTTGGTGGCCTCATTTGGCCTCCTAACGTACGCAGCCTTCCGGGCGCAAGCAACCGGACCGCTCACCCCTTCTTACGCAAATCTCGTTGGGGTGCCACAGGGCACCTTGGGTATGTGCACCGTCAGCCAGACTGGCCTTCTCGCTATCTCCACCAATCAAGACAGTCGAGTCGCCCTGGATAGCTTCCCCGCTGAGCTGGTTGATTTACACCCGCTCGCGAAGTAGCGGAGTTAGGCGGCACCGAGCAGCGCCGCCCCCTTGTGCGCTATAGGCACTGCCTCTGAGAGGGCCAATCATGGAAGCTTCCTCCTTCGGTGCTCAATGGCCGCCCTCAGTCTTGCTCCGGTTTGAAAGCAGCAGGCACCTCCGTGGCCGCCTGCGTTTCTCGATAGCGATGAATAACTCGTCAGTTTCGCCCCTCGTTGGAGGTCGCCATGAATGACTCGCTCCCGCTCGTCAACAGAGCATTGCAGGCATTGACAATCGCGATATTGGTTACAGCGGCGTTAGCGGGATGCGGGGGTGGCGAGAGTGCCGGTGCGGCCGGCGCCGCAACGACCCATGATTCGGTTTCGTCGACATCGGCAAACGGCGGATAGAACGCCTTAGGCAGCCGGCGCCGCACTTACCGCGACGTTTGTGTCGTCACACGCAGCAAACAACGTATTAAATGGAGGCATCAAAATGATTGCACGTTTTCTCGTCTCTTCGCGCTGCGGCTTCCTGCAGCCAAAACATCGGTCGACTTATCGCAATGTATTGCGCTCCATCCTGCTGTCCGCAGCATTGGGGTTAAGTGCGTTGTCGGTCGGCCAATCCTCAAGGGCGCAGGAACTGTTCGTTGGCGACGTCGGGGACAATTCAGCCAAGCATTTCGATGCCTCGAACGGGACATATCTTGGCGCCTTCATTGCGCCGAAGACTGCCGGGCTGAAGGGACCCATGGGGATGATTTTTACGGGCGGACAACTTGTGGTTGTCAACCAGAACCTGGGCACCGGCCAAAGCGGCGAGGTTCTGCAGTTCGACAGTGCGACCGGCACTTTTGTCGGCAAACTTGTCGCCTCGAGCGACCGAAACGCACCCTTCGCGCCGCGTGGCATCGTACGCGGAGGGCGGGACAACGGCTTCTACGTGGCCGATATCGGTGACCAGGCTGGCAAGTGTGCCAATCAAGGCAACGTCAAAGAATATGACGCTGCGGGCGCCTTTCTAGGCAATCTGGACCGGCAAGCGTTCACTGCCGAGTTCCATCCACGCGGTGTGGTTTTCGGGCCGGACGGTCTTCTGTATGTCTCGGCAGTGGGTTGCCTCGACCCGAAGGACCCGCTCTACAACCCGCTCACCGGATACATCTTGCGCTTCGATGCCCGCACCAAGGCATTTGTTGACGTGTTCGCATCTAACACCAGTGTCCCGGCCTTGCACCGCCCGGAGGGCTTGGTCTTCGACAGCGCAGGCAACCTGTGGGTGACGAGCTTCCGCGCAACTTCCAGCGATAGCGATAAAATCCTCAAACTTGATGGCCGGACCGGCGTCCTTCTCAACGAACTCGTTTTATCGGCGCCTGGTGCCGCCAGGGCCTTTGCACAGGCAATCATTTTCGGGCCGGGGGGCAATCTGTTCATCCCCATCACTGGCGGCGATGCCACGACCGCCGGTCAGGTGCGGCGTTGCAGCCCCACGACCAAGCTGTGCGACGTCATCGTGCCGGCCAACTCCTCTGGTGGTGCACTTCAGCAACCGTTCTACTTAATCTTCAGGAACACCAATCCCGCGACGCTTAACTACGAAGACTAAAAATTGCGTGGGGTACCAGGCCCATCGGTTGTACCGAGTACTCGAGACAACCGATGGCGATGCCTTCCAAAGAGGCGGCTGGTACAAACTTTTTTTGTGTAGGTACAGCCTTTTTTGTGCGCCGTCAAATACCGGTGCCGAGCCTGCCCCCCTCACTCCACCGTAACCGACTTCGCCAGATTCCTCGGCTTATCCACATCCGTGCCCCTTGCACAAGCCGTGTGATAAGCCAGCAACTGCAACGGCACAACGTGCAGAATCGGCGACAGTAGGCCATAGTGCTCCGGCATCCGGATCACATGCAGCCCTTCATCATTGACGATCTTCGTATCCGCATCAGCGAACACATACAGCTGGCCGCCGCGCGCGCGCACTTCCTGAATATTCGACTTCAGCTTTTCCAGCAGCGCGTCGTTCGGCGCCACCGTCACGACCGGCATGGCTTCAGTCACGAGCGCCAACGGCCCATGTTTCAGCTCACCGGCCGGATACGCTTCCGCGTGAATATAGGAAATTTCCTTGAGCTTCAGCGCGCCTTCAAGCGCAATTGGATAATGCAACCCGCGCCCGAGGAACAACGCATGCTCCTTGCGCGAAAACTCTTCCGACCACGCGATGATCTGCGGCTCCAGCGCCAGCACGCTATTCAACGCGGCCGGCAAGTGGCGCAGCTGCCTGAAATAGTCCGCCTCCTGCGCCGCATTCACATGCCCACGCAACTTCGCGAGCGTCACCGCCAGCACGAACAGCGCGACCAGTTGCGTCGTGAACGCCTTGGTCGACGCCACACCGATCTCGCGCCCCGCGTGTGTCAGGAACGACAACTCGGTCAGGCGCACCATCGCGCTGGTGCCCACATTGCACACCGCCAGCGTATGTTTGTGCCCCAGCGACTGCGCATGCTTCAGCGCGGCCAGCGTATCCGCCGTCTCGCCCGACTGCGAAATCACCACCACCAGCGACTTCGGATTCGGCACCGAGTCCCGATAGCGATACTCGCTCGCAATCTCAACCTGGGTCGGAATCTTCGCGATCGATTCGAGCCAGTACTTCGCGGTCAACCCCGAGTAGTAGCTCGTGCCGCACGCCAGAATCAGCAGGCTGTCGATATCCGCGAACACCTTGTCCGCGCCTGCGCCGAATAGCGAAGCGTCGAACGAATCGGCTGGCGGGATCGTGTCGGTGATCGCGCGTGGCTGCTCGAAGATTTCCTTTTGCATGAAGTGACGATACGGGCCGAGTTCGACCGCGCCGCCATACGCTGCAACCTGACGCACTTCGCGGCGCGCTTCGTTGCCGTCGCGCTCGGCGATGCGAACGCCGTCGAGCGACAACTCACAAACGTCGCCTTCTTCGAGGAAAATGAAACGCTCGGTGCTGCCGGCCAACGCCAGCGCATCCGAAGCCAGGAAGTTCTCGCCGCTCCCGAGGCCCACTACCAATGGCGAACCTTGCCGCGCGCCGACCACCGTATGCGGCTGATCCTTGTGCAGCACCGCGATCGCGTACGCGCCGTGCAACTGCCCGACGGCCTCGCGCACGGCGGCGAACAGATCACCGCGATACAGACTGTGAATCAGGTGCGCGATAACCTCCGTATCGGTCTGCGACACGAACGCGTAACCCTTGCCCCGCAGCATTTCGCGCAAAGACTCGTAGTTCTCGATGATGCCGTTGTGTACCAACGCGAGCGCATCTTTCGAGAAGATCGGGTGGGCGTTGTCCGTCACCGGCGCGCCGTGGGTTGCCCAGCGCGTATGGGCGATCCCCGTGATGCCTTCAAGACAGCTCTCGTGCACCTGTTCGTCGAGATCCGCCACACGCGCGACGCTGCGTGCGCGGCGCGGCCCGTCGTTGCCGAGCACGGCGACACCGCACGAGTCGTAGCCGCGATACTCCAGACGCCGCAGTCCTTCGATCAGGACGGGGACGATATTACGTTGCGCAACCGCGCCGACAATGCCGCACATGGCTTAATTCCTTTTCAAGGCCGGGTTTCAGGGGCGAGCCTCACGCGCGCCGTGCCCATCAGCTTTTCTTCCTGGTCGGACGGACATAGCCCGTCTTGCTCGTTTGAGTCTTGTCGTTCAGGACCAGCATGTCTTCTTCGACGTCCTTCCAGACCGTCGTGCCCGCCGCGATCGTCACGCCGCGCTTCACGCGCACCGGCGCGACGAGTTGCGTGTCCGAGCCGACGAACACGTCGTCTTCGATGATCGTGCGGAATTTATTCGCGCCGTCGTAGTTGCAGGTAATGGTGCCCGCGCCAATATTCACGCGCGCGCCGATGTCCGCATCGCCGATGTAGGTCAGGTGGTTCGCCTTCGAGCCGTGGCCGAGCACCGCGTTTTTCACTTCGACGAAATTGCCGACGTGCGATTCGTCCTGCAACGACGCGCCGGGACGCAGCCGCGCATACGGCCCGAGCACGACGTTCGCGCCGACTTCGGCGCCCTCGATATGCGTGAACGCATCGACACGCGTCCCCGCGCCGATGGACGCGTTGCGGATCACGCAGTTCGGTCCGATCGTCACGTTGTCGGCCAGCGTTACGCGGCCTTCGAACACGCAGTTCACGTCGATCGAGACGTCGCGCCCGCATTCGAGCGTGCCGCGCACGTCGAGCCGCGCCGGATCGGCAAGCGTGACGCCCGCGACCAGCAACGCATCGGCGACGGTGTGCTGATGAATCCGCTCGAGTTCGGCAAGCTGCTGCTTGCTGTTCACGCCAAGCGTTTCCCACTCTTCGTCCGGCTGCGTGGTGACGACTTCGAGCCCTGCCTCGATTGCCAGTTCGACGGCGTCGGTCAGGTAGAACTCGCCTTGCGCATTGTCGTTCTTCAGCGACGCGAGCCAGCCGCCGAGGCGCTCGGTCGGCACGACGATGATGCCGGTGTTGATTTCGGCGATACCCAGTTGTTCAGGCGTCGCGTCTTTCTGTTCGACGATGCGCGACACCTTGCCCTGCGCGTCGCGCACGATGCGGCCATAGCCGCTCGGGTCGGCGAGCGTCACAGTGAGGACGCCGTAGCCGCCCTGCCCCGCGCGGTCGGTCAACGCCTGCAGCGTGCTGGCGCGGGTCAGCGGCACATCGCCGTACAGCACGAGCGTGGGCACCGCAGGATCGAGCAGCGGCAGCGCCTGCTGCACCGCGTGGCCGGTGCCGAGCTGCTGCTCCTGCACGGCGAACTGGACATCCGGCGCCGCCACGGCTTGGCGCACGGCTTCGGCGCCATGGCCGATCACCACGACGAGACGCGTGGGCTCGAGCGTGCGGGCAGTGTCGATGACGTGAGCGAGGAGTGGCCGGCCGGCCAAAGGATGGAGCACCTTGGGAAGCGCGGAGCGCATGCGCTTACCGGTGCCTGCCGCCAAAATCACGATGTTCATGGCGTCGGCGAAGAGACGAGTTTGGAGCCCGCAATTCTACCATGCAGCTTCTGACGGCAAGGCCGCACGCGGATACCTTGTTACAGGCTGAAATAGCCGGAAACGCGCGGTTTCCGGGCGCTTCATAGCGGCTTCGAACAGCCGCCCAAACAACCGCTCAGACAACCGCTCAAAGATCGTCGAACTGGACGATCGAAATCGGCTTCGATCCGTTAAGGGTTGCGCCATCGCCGGCGTCGGTCGAACATGGTTCTTCGTCGAACGCGATATCGCCTTGCGGGTCGGCCTCGCCGGTTGCGCGCAGACCGGCGAACGGGAACAGCTTGTGATCCATCAGATGCGACGGCACGATGTTCGACAAGGCATTGAACATGTTTTCGACGCGGCCCGGGAAACGCTTTTCCCAATCGCGGACGAGTGCCTTCATTTCCGCGCGCTTCAGGTTCGGCTGGCTGCCGCACAGGTTGCACGGAATGATCGGAAATTCGCGCAACTCCGCATATTTTTCCAGATCGGTTTCCTTCACATAGGCGAGCGGGCGGATCACGATGTTCTTGCCGTCGTCCGATTGCAGCTTGGGCGGCATGCCCTTCAGCTTGCCGCCGTAGAACAGGTTCAGCAGCAGCGTTTGCAGGATGTCGTCGCGATGATGGCCGAGCGCGATCTTGGTCGCGCCGAGTTCGCCGGCGACGCGGTACAGGATGCCGCGCCGCAGCCGCGAGCACAGCGAGCAGGTGGTCTTGCCTTCCGGCACCAGCCGCTTGACGATGCTGTACGTATCCTGGTTCTCGATGTGAAACGGAATGTCGAGCTGCGTCAGATACTCGGGCAGCACGTGCTCGGGAAAGCCGGGCTGCTTCTGGTCGAGGTTCACGGCGACGATGTCGAAGTGGATCGGCGCGCGTTCGCGCAGCCGCATCAGCACGTCGAGCATCGCGTAGCTGTCCTTGCCGCCCGACAGGCAGACCATCACCTTGTCGCCGTCCTCGATCATGTTGAAGTCGCCAATCGCCTGACCGACCTGGCGCGCGAGGCGCTTGAACAGCTTGTTGTTCTCGTACGCTTCTTTCTGCTCGCGGCGCGTGAGCGGCGACCTGGCCTTCGCGGCGTGCCCGGCTTCAGTGGCCTCGGTGGCCTCAGTGTCGTTCAGGAGTTCCTGAGCATTCATGGCTCAATCCTCTTTGATACGGAAGACTTCGACGCCCACCGCGTCGCAGTCGGGATAAACGTCCGGCTTTTCGGTCGACACGCGCGCCGCCCGCACCTGCGGATGCTCGAGCATCGTCTTGACGAGGTCGTCGCAGAGCGTTTCCTGCAAGTGGATGTGTCCTTGCTCGACGCGGCGCGCGATGGTCGAACGCATGAAGTCGTAGTCAACGACTTCGCGCAGCTTGTCTTCGACCGGCGTGGACAGCGCGAGCGGCACGAACAGTTCGACGTTGATCACGACGCGCTGTTCGCCGCGCTTTTCGAAGTCGTGCACACCGATGTTGATGTGCACTTCGTAATTGCGCAGAAAGAGCCGGCGGCAATCGGCGAGCCGGGGATGCGAAAGAGCGGCAAACATGTTCGTTCCAGTCGAAAAAAGCGTGCGGGGCACGCAAAGGGACGCTTCAAAGCACGGCAACCGCCATTATCGGCAGGCCGCGCGCGCTTCAGGCGCCCGTCAAAAACATTACGTCGCGCGGCAGCGGCACGAGGTGCTGCCCGCCGTCGACCACCAGCGTCGTTCCGGTGACGCCCGCTGCATCGGCGAGATATAGCGCGGCGGCGACAATATCCTCCGGCCGCGACGCGCGGCCCAAAGGCGTAGCTCGGTGAGCTTCTGCGAAACCGGACGGCGTCTGATCGCCGGATTGCATCGTCAGACCGGGCGCGAGCCCGACCACGCGCACTTTCGGCGCCAACGCCTGCGCGAGCGCAACCGTCGCCGTCTGCAACGCCGCCTTCGACAGCGTGTACGACAGGTAATCCGGGTTCAGGTTGTACAGCTTCTGGTCCAGCACGTTGATGACAACCGCGCGCTGGCTTTCGTCGGCGCGCGCGGCCTCCGGCGTCGCCTCGAACAGCATACGCGCCAGCACCAGCGGCGCGCCGAGATTCATCGCCGTCAGCTTCAGCAGCAGCTCGTAGCCGACGTTCTGCGCGGTGTCTTCCTCGAAGCGCGACGCATTGTTGACGATGCACGTCGGGCGGCCCAGCGCGGCGGTACACGCCGGCAGGAGCCGCTCGACCTGGGCCTCGTCGCCCAATTCCGCGTGCAGAGCGACCGCCCGGCGGCCCATGGCGACGATTTCCTTGACCACTTCGGCGGCCTCCGCCTTCGACGCGCCGTGATGGACCGCCACGTCCCAGCCGCGCGCGGCAAAGCCGAGCGCGAGCGCCCGGCCGATGCGCCGGGCGGCGCCGGTAATCAGCACGATGCGGGGCGTTTCGGGCGCGCGGGCGGCGGCGGTGTCGAAAGAGGCGGTCATTTACAATGCGGGGATGAATCCGAAAGCTCACCAACCCGATAGTTTACCTGCTCCCGGCCCGAGCGCGCTGGCGCAGTCCGAAGCGCTGGTCGCGCAGCTCCGCGCGGAGCTCAAAGCCGCCGGCGGCTGGCTGCCGTTCGACCGCTATATGGAAAGCGCGCTGTACGCGCCGGGACTCGGCTATTACAGCGGCGGTGCCCGCAAATTCGGCCGCCGCGCGGACGACGGCAGCGACTTCGTCACGGCGCCGGAACTGTCGCCGCTGTTTGCCGCCACCTTGGCGCGCCCTATCGCCGAGGCCTTGCAGGCGAGCGGCACGCGCGACCTGATGGAATTCGGCGCCGGCACCGGCAAACTGGCCGCCGGGTTGCTGAACGCGCTCGACGCGCTGGACGTCGTATTCGAGAGCTACTCGATCGTCGATTTATCAGGCGAATTGCGCGAGCGCCAACGCGAAACCATCGAAGCCGCCGCGCCGGCGCTGGCAGCGAAGGTGCGCTGGCTCGACGCGTTGCCGGAGCGCTTCGAGGGCGTGGTGATCGGCAACGAAGTACTGGATGCGATGCCGGTGCGGCTGTTTGCTTTTAGCGGCCGCGCCTGGCACGAGCGCGGCGTGGTTTGGCGCGATGAGGCGTTTGCGTTCGACGACCGCCCTGTTTCCGCGGCTGCGGACATAGCGTTTCTCGCCCAGATCGAGGCTGCCGGCGACGATTACGTGACCGAGACGCACGAAGCGGCGTCCGCTTTCACGCGGACCATTTGCACGATGCTGACGCGTGGCGCGGCCTTTTTCATCGACTATGGTTTTCCGCGTCACGAGTACTACCACGCGCAGCGTGCGCAGGGCACGTTGATGTGTCATTACCGGCACCGGGCGCACGGCGATCCATTTGTTCATCCCGGCTTGCAGGACATTACCGCGCACGTGGAATTTACCGGTATCGCCGAAGCCGGGGTCGAGGCCGGGGCGGATCTGTTGGGGTTTACTTCGCAAGCGCGGTTTTTGTTGAATGCGGGGATTACCGAGGCGTTGTCGGAGATCGATCCTTCTGATACGGCGAGATTTTTGCCTGCGGCGAATGCGGTGCAGAAGTTGTTGTCCGAGGCGGAGATGGGAGAGCTGTTCAAGGTGATCGCGTTTTCGCGTGGACTGGATGACACGCTTGCGGCGTTTTCCAGTGGCGACCGGTCACATACGCTTTGATTTTTTGCCTTGAGGATTCGCGATGATCCGCTGGCTGTTGACTACGTTTATTGCCGTGGCGGTGTTGTCGGCCTGCTGGCCGTGGCTCAGGAAGATCGGGATTGGACGGATGCCCGGAGATGTGACCTTGCACCTCTTCGGGCGGGAGTATCCGTTTCCTTTTATGTCTACGCTCGTGCTGTCGATAGTGTTGTCTCTTCTGGCTCGGGTTTTGTAGGTTTCACTTAGACACACAGACATAAACCGCCGGGAGGGCCAAAAAGACCCTTACCCGGCCCTTACCCAGCCCTTACCCAATAGCAGCTTCGACAGCCCGAACTCTCTCCTGATGCACCGCCTCCTTGATCGCCCCCGGTGAGTCAGCGAGCCGCTTGGCCACGGCGCCAGCATCAACAGCCCGTGCAGCCATTAGAGCAATTCGCAAACGCTCAGCTTGCGGATACGCCTGCATCTCAAACCCAAGCCTGCCGCGAGCATCAGACTCACAAGCCTGCAAGGCTTCCGCAAACCGCGCAGGTTTCCGAATCGCATCGCTGCGCTCGAGCAACTTCACCAGCGCGGCAGCGCCCATCTCCATCACGCGATGGAGATTCCCATGCTCCCGCGCGACCAGTAGAGCCAGATCGCGACAGTCATTGGGCACCCGCAGCCGCTCGCATAAAGGCTTCAGCAAATCCACGCTGCGCCCCTCATGCCCGATATGCCGCGGCAACACCTCCTCCGGCGTCGTCGCCTTGCCAAGATCGTGGGTCAACGCAGCGAATCGCACGGCCAACGCGTACCCCTGCTGCGCAGCGTAATCGACCACCATCATCACATGCACCCCCGTATCCACCTCAGGGTGATAATCGGCCCGCTGCGGCACGCCGAATAGCGCGTCGATCTCCGGCAGAATCCGCGCCAACGCACCGCACTCGCGCAGCACATCGAACATCCGCGAAGGCTTCTTCTCCATCAAACCTCGCGACACTTCCTGCCACACGCGCTCGGCCACCAGCGCATCCACTTCGCCGCCGGCGACCATCTTGCACATCAGCGCCATCGTCTCGGGCGCCACCGTGAAATCGACAAACCGCGCCGCAAACCGCGCAATCCGCAAAATCCGCACGGGATCTTCGAGAAACGCATCGCTGACATGACGGAACAGCCGTGCCTGCAAATCGGCCTGGCCATTGAACGGGTCGATCACCGGCCCGGTCAACTCACCGTCCGGGCGCACCTCGCGCGCCATCGCGTTGATCGTCAAGTCGCGGCGCGCAAGGTCTTCTTCAAGCGTGACGTCGGGCGCGTAGAAAAACTGGAAGCCGTGATAGCCCGCCGCCGTCTTGCGCTCGGTGCGCGCGAGCGCGTATTCCTCGCGCGTCTGTGGATGCAGGAACACAGGAAAATCCTTGCCGACCGGCCTGTAACCCTGCGCAACCATCTGCTCGGGGGTCGCGCCGACCACCACGTAATCGCGATCCTGCACCAGTACGCCCAACAACTCGTCGCGGATCGCGCCCCCTACCGCGTAGATTTTCATGGGCATACGTCTTGATAAGGAATCGCATGCGTTTCATGCAGCGCGCCGTCGATCCACGCCTTCACAGCCGGCAACGCCGTCACGCGCCGAACGTAATCCGCGGCGGCTTCGGACAAAGCCGGCTGCCAGGTGGTGAAGCGCATCACCACAGGCGCGTACATCGCGTCGGCAATGCTGAACTCACCGAACAGGAATGGACCGCCGTATGTGTCGAGGCACCCGCGCCAGATCGCGTCAATGCGCGCGATATCGGCCAGCGCGCCTGGCGTCCCGTTCTTGCCTGGAAACGACGCGCGGATGTTCATCCACATGTTCGAGCGCAATTCGCCAAAGCCCGAATGCATCTCTGCGCTGATGCTGCGCGCGTGAGCGCGTGCCGTTGCGTCGCGTGGCCAGAGCGCGTGTTGCGCAAAGCGCTCAGCCAGCGTCTCGGCGATCGTCAGCGAATCCCAAATGGCCGAGCCGTTTTCGTCGATCAGACACGGCACCTTGCCGGAGCCCGTGGGCGCGTGAGCCAGAATCGCGGACTTCGTGTTGGGTTCACCCAGTTCGACCGGCACCTCCTCGAACGGAATGCCGAAATGTTTGAACAGCAGCCACGGACGCATCGACCACGACGAATAGTTCTTGTCACCGATAAGCAGCTTCATGCTTTTGTATAAAGAGAGGAGAGAAAAAGGTTCAGCGCCCCGCGTTGGCGCGAAAACAGTTGAAGCGCGAGCGGCTCGACGCGCCGGTCAGATACACGGGCGCAATCGTCTCGATGCTGGCCGGCTCGATGCCCAGTTCGGGCGCAATCGGCCCGCTCAGCACGTTGTCGACTTTCATCGAATCGAGATTGTCGCGCGAAATCACCGGCTCGCCGGGCGCCATTTCGAACGTCAATGCCTGCAAACGCGCCAATGCTTCCGGCAGACGGATGATCCGCGCATGCCGCCCGATCACGTCGCCGCAATACCTGACGAGGTCCTCGAGCGAATAGACAGTGGGGCCGCCCAGTTCGTAGGTATGGCCGCTGGCTGCGTCGAGATCGAGTACGTTGACGATTGCTTTGGCGACGTCGCCGACATACACCGGCTGGAACTTCGCATCCGGCATGGCGAGCGGAATCACGGGGAAGACACGCTGCAGGAACGCGAACTTGTTGAGGAATTCGTCCTCGGCGCCGAACACCACGGAAGGCCGGAAGATCGTCCACGCCACATTGGCCGCATGCACGGCCTTTTCGCCGTCGCCCTTCGAGCGCGAGTACATGCTCGGCCCGTTCATATCGGCGCCGAGCGCGCTGAGATGAATCAGCCGATGCACGCCCTTGCCTTCGCAAGCAGCAACGATTTTGGTCGGCAGTTCGACGTGCGCCCTGGCGAACTCGCGGCCATACGGTGTGCCGCGTTTGCCATGCAACGTGCCGACCAGGTTGATCACGGCATCGGCATTCTCGACGAAGCGCGCGAGCTGGACCGGATCGAATACGTCGGCCTCGATCACGTCGACGGGCAGCAGTGTGAGATGGCGGGCGTTATAACGCCGGCGAGTGGCAATGCGCACGTCTTTGCCCATTTCAACGAGCGCGTTGACGAGATGGCTGCCAATAAAACCGGAGCCGCCGATGATCGCAATGGCTTGATGTCGCATTTTCGACTCCCTGGTGGAAGCCGCGGCAACGGCTGGCGTGGCGCACCGCCGCATCGACCGGATGCGGCGGCGGCACGGCGCTTACGGTGCGATATAACCCAGACGCGCCTTCAGCGATTGCGGACGGCCTTCGAACAATGCCGCGTAGTAGACCGTGTTGGACAACACATTCTTAACGTAGTCGCGCGTTTCCTGGAACGGAATCGTTTCGGCGAAGATCGCGCCTTCCACCGGGCGCTGCAACGATTCCCGCCAGTTGCGCGGACGGCCCGGCCCGGCGTTGTAGCCGGCGGTTGCCAGCACGGCGGACCCGTCGAACTGATTGTAGATCATCGACAAATAGTTAGTGCCGAGCAGGATATTGGTGTTGATATCGTTCATCTGCTCGCGCGTAATCGGACCGAGGCCGATCTTCTTCGCGACCAGTTGCGCGGTGCCCGGCATCAACTGCATCAGGCCGCTCGCGCCGACTTCCGAGCGCGCGTTCATGATGAAGCGCGATTCCTGGCGAATCAGCCCGTACGCCCATTCGATGTCGAGCCCGTTCGACTGCGAATCGCGCTCGACGATATCGCGGAACGGCGACAGATAGCGCAGCGAGAAATCGTGTTCGCTCTTCGTGCGGTCCGCCGTGTTCACGGTGCGGTCATACAGCTCGATACGGCGCGCGTATTCGGCGACGGCGAGCAGTTGCCGGTCGCTCAAGGTGCGCAGCGGCCAGTTCCATTCGCGATTGCCTTCGAGCCGCAGATTCAGCGCATAGAAACGCTGCGCCAGATCGAACCCCGGCATATTGCCCGCCTGCTGGACTTCGGCGTCGGTCACGCTGGTTTTCGGCGGCACGGTGATCTTCTGGCCGAGCTCTTCCGCAGCCAGTTGGCCGTAGAAGTTGAAACCCTGCGAGATCGATTCGAATTCCTGGTTGGCCGTGGTGGTGTCGCCGGCCTGCTTCAGCGCGCGCGCATGCCAGTACACCCACGACGGCTGATTGCGCAGCGGCGCCGGCATCTGTTCGGTCGACCAGCGCACCATGTTCCAGTCACCCGCCAGCAGCGCGGTGCGGGTGCGCCATTCGTACGCGGGATTCGACAGCGGCGCATTCGCCGACAGACGATACCAGTCGAGCGCGCCCGGCATCTGCTTCGCGGCGGCCTGATAGGCAATCGTGCCCCAGCCGATCGCGCGCTCGGGCGAGTTCAGCGACGGCGCCACCGACGCGAACGTGGCCGCTGCCATGGCCGGGTCGTTGCGCGCCATCCGCGTGATCGCCAGCAACGCGAGTTGATGCGACTGCGAATCGGGACCGACGCCGCGCGCCAGCAACAACGGCGGCGTGCTCGCGGCCTGGCCGAACAGCACCGGATCGGGCGCCTGGTTGCCGAGCGCATCGACCAGCTTGCTGCCGGTATTCGTGTAGTTCTGCTCGTACGCGAGACGGATCTGCTGCCACACGTCGTCGGTGCTGAATTGCTGGTTGACCGCCAGCAGGGTGATCAGATCGACGCAGCCGTCGCCATACACTTTCGGATCGACCAGCAGCGCACGCGCCGCCTCGGCGACGTTCTCGCCGCGCGCGGCGCGCGATTCGAGCGCGTAGCACTTCACTTGCGTATCGTCGTTCAGCACGAAACGCGCGTATTGCTGGTCGAAGTTGCGCCAGTCGTGACGCGTGCCGAGTACGGTGAGGTAGTCGTTGCGCATGCGGTCGGCGATGGCCTGGCCGTCGTACTTCTTCAGGAACGCCAGAACCGGCTCATCGGGCGCGTCGAGGCGCGCATGGCCGGTGGAATCGAACAGCTGCGGCTTGATCTGGAAATACTCCAGATAAGACGGCGCCGGATAGCCCGGAATCATGCTCGCCAGCTGTGCTGCGCGCGCCGCATCATTATTGCGGGCGGCCTCGCGAAGCTGGACGAAGATCTGGTCGTCGTTCGTGAGTTGCGAAAGGGGAATGGGCTTGACGGCGGAAGCCGTGCTACATGCGACGAGCGCCGCGGCGGCAAGCGCCAGACCGGCCGCGCGATATACTCGGAAAAGGCGTTTTGACATCGTTGTTTCTGGAGCGCGAATTGAACCCAAGCATAGCATGCAACCCCGTCGCCGAATCGAAAAAGGCGCTGCGTCGAATGCTATTGGAAGCAAGGCTGCAAGCGGCTTCCGAGCCCGCGCACAATGTCGCGCTGAACCGCCGCATACTCGATGCGCTGAAACGCTTCGGCGTGAACAGCGTGGGGTTTTACTGGCCGCTCGCGGGCGAATTCGACGCGCGCGCCGCGATCGCGGTCTGGCTCGCAGCCAGCGCGCAACGCGAAGCGAGTTTGCCCGTCGTCAAAGAACGCGGCGCGCCGCTCGAGTTCCACGCATGGAAGCCCGATACGCCGATGAAGATCGGTCATCACAAGATTGCTGAACCGGCCTCGGGGCGCGTCGTGATTCCCGATCTTCTGTTCGTGCCGTGCGTCGGTTTCGACGAGGACGGTTACCGGTTGGGCTATGGCGGCGGCTATTACGACCGCACGCTGGGCGCGTGGCCGGGGCCGAAGAAACCGGTCACGGTCGGTATCGCTTACGAAGCGTGCCGCACGCCAGCGCTGCAACGCGAAGCCCACGACGTCCCGCTCGATCTGATCGTGACCGAAGCCGGCCTCTATCCATGGTCGGCGGATTAAGCGGTCAAGCGTCCGGCGAGCGCCCCGTCAGCCGCATCCGCGCCAGGATGCGGCCACGAAGACCTCTTATAAAGACGCCGCGGCCCGCGCGGCCGTGTCGTACAGCCCGGACGCGTTGCGCATCAACTGCGCAGCCTCGCCGATCTGCTCATTGGTCAAGCCGCTTTCCTTCAGCGTCGAAATCAGACAGCTCTCGCGCACCTCGCGATACTTCAGGCAGAGCTCACGGCCCGCATCGCTCGCCGAGAAGAACACTTCCTTGCCGGTCTTTTCGCTTATTACATACCCTCTAGCTACGAGCTTCTTCAACGCGTAGGTGGCGACGTGCGTGTCCTCGATGTTCAGCACGAAGCAGATATCCGCGAGCTTCTTGCGGCGCTCGCGATGGCTGACGTGGTGCAGCAGCGAGACTTCGATGGCGGTCATGTCCTTGTCGCCGGCCGCCGACATGCAACGCACCATCCAGCGGTTGAACGCATTGCCCGCCATGATGAGCGCGTACTCCAGCTCGGACAGTTCCGCGCTTGTGTCAGATACGAGATGTTCCGAGGAGACGATCTTGGTGGGGTGGCGCGACATGGTGACGATTCTCGAAGCTGAAAAAGGAGGTGTCGGGAGTGTACGACGAGCCACCGGTTCCCGGGAGCCCTGCGAAAACTCTTATTGAGAAATTGTTGATATTTTATTGATAATGTACTATTCAAACGTCGCCTGTCCTATGCCAATAACCTTCGGTAGGGGCGACGTACCCGAATTCTCCGACTCGATCTGGGCCAGCAAGTGATGAGCCAACCAAGAATTTTTCCGCTCGGCGATGCCGCGCTTGTCTGCGAGGCGCCGCCGCCCGCGACGCTGGCATGCCAGCGGCGCGTGTGGGCCGCCGCCGAGGCCGCGCGAGACTGGCCACATGTGCTGGAGGTCGTGCCGGGCATGAATAACCTGACGCTGGTGTTCGATCCGCTCGAAGCCGATTGCGAAACGCTTGCCGGCCAGTTGCGGGCCGCCTGGGAGGCGGTCGGCGATGTGCCCGTGCCAGGCCGCGAAGTCGAGATTCCGGTGCAGTACGGCGGCGAGTTCGGCCCCGATCTGCAAGTGGTCGCCAATCACGCCGGCTTGACGGTGCGGGAAGTCGTGCAGCGTCATGCGGGGGGCGAGTACGTGGTGTTCTTCCTCGGCTTCCAACCGGGCTTCGCCTATATGGGCGGCCTCGCAGAAGCGCTGCACACGCCGCGCCGTTCATCGCCGCGGCTCGAAGTGCCGGCAGGTTCGGTCGGCATCGGCGGTGAGCAGACCGGCATTTATCCGGCCACTTCGCCCGGCGGCTGGCAGCTGATCGGCCGCACCGAACTGCCGCTGTTCGATCCGGCGCGCCGCCCGCCCACGCTGCTGCAACCGGGCGACCGGGTGCGCTTCACCGTCGCGGGGATACACGCATGATCGATGTGATTCGCGCGGGTCTCCTGACCACGATTCAGGACCTCGGCCGTCACGGCTACCGGCATCTCGGTGTCGCGATGGGAGGCGCGCTCGACCGTCTGTCGCTCGAAGTCGGCAATCGCCTCGTCGGCAACCGGCCCGATGCGGCCGGCCTGGAAATCACTTTCGGCCCGACCGTGCTGCGCTTTCTGCGCGCCACGCGCGTGGCGATCACCGGCACCGAATTCGGCGCGACGCTCGACGGCAAGCCGGTTTATTCGTGGTGGAGCCTGCCAGTGCAGGCCGGCCAGGAACTGGTGCTGCAAGCGGCCAAACGCGGCATGCGCGGCTACGTCTGCATCGCGGGCGGCATCGACGTATTGCCGATGCTCGGTTCGCGCAGCACCGATCTGGCCGGCCATTTCGGCGGACTCGGCGGCCGGGCGCTGCGCGACGGCGACCGCCTGCCGGTCGGCGCCCCGCCGCAGCGCGGCCATGTCGGCTTCAGCCCCGAGGCGCCGGAGTTCGGCGTGAAAGCGCCCGCCTGGTGCAAGTTTGTGCTGGTCCACGAGCCGCTGCGGCGCGGCCGGCATCCGTCGGGCGTGCCTTGGGCCGTGCCGATCCGGGTGCTGCGGGGACCGGAGTACGACAGCTTCACACCCGAGGCTCACGAGAGCTTCTGGTCCGACGAATGGCTCGTCACGCCCAACAGCAACCGGATGGGCTACCGTCTCGCGGGCAGCGAACTGAAGCGCACCCGCAAAGCCGATCTGCTGTCGCATGCGGTGTTGCCGGGCACGATCCAGGTGCCGCCCAACGGCCAGCCGATCGTGCTGATGAGCGACGCGCAGACCACCGGCGGTTATCCAAAGATCGGCGCGGTGATTCAGGCCGATCTGTGGAAGCTCGCCCAGGTTCGCCTGAACGCGGCAGTCCGTTTCATCCCGACGACGCCGTACGAGGCGCGTCAGGCTCTCCTGGAAGAACGCACGTATCTGCGGCAGATCGATGCCGCGATCGCGATGCAGGAAGAACGCTGCGCGCGCCAGTTGGCCGTCGCAGCGCTGTAATACGAAGCAGAGGAACACCATGGAAATCGATTTGAACGCCGATCTCGGCGAAGGCTGCGGCTCCGACGAGGCACTGCTCGACCTCGTCAGCTCGGCGAACATCGCGTGCGGCTGGCACGCGGGCGGCGCCAATGCGATGCGCGACTGCGTGCGCTGGGCGGTACAGAAGGGCGTGTCGATCGGCGCGCATCCGAGCTTCAACGATCCCGAGAATTTCGGCCGCAAGGAAATGGACTTGCCGGCCCACGAAATTTACGCGGGCGTGCTGTACCAGCTGGGCGCACTGTCGGCGATCGCGCAAGCCGAGGGCGGGCGCATCGCGCACGTCAAACCGCACGGCGCGCTGTACAACCAGGCCGCGCGCGACGCGAAGATCGCCGACGCGATCGTGTCCGCGGTGCACGATTTCGATCCGTCGGTGGCGGTGTTCGCGCTCGCCAACAGCGGCCTGGTGACGGCCGCACGCACCGCGGGCCTGACCGCCATCGAAGAAGTATTCGCCGACCGCGGCTATCGCGCCGACGGCTCGCTGGTGCCGCGCAAGGAGCCAGGCGCGCTGCTCGACGACGAAGACGAGGTGCTGAACCGCACCCTCGCCATGGTGCGCGAGCACCGCGTGCAAGCCGTGGACGGACAATGGGTGCCGCTCAACGCGCAAACCATCTGCCTGCACGGCGACGGTCCGCACGCGCTGGCGTTTGCGCGGCGCATCCGCCGCGCGCTCGAAGACGCCGGCATCGAAGTTCACGCGGCCGGCGCCGCCCGCGTCTAGGCGTCGGCCAGGACGCGCCGGCCAGGACGCGCCGGACAGCGCGCCAGCCGACCCTCGCGAAGCCCAGAACGCCCCGCTCCCCGCGGGGCGTTCGTCAGGGTTCGCCAAGGTTTGCCAGGTGCAGGACTCATTGCCGTACCCGCGGTCATTCAGCAGATGCTGGTGTAGGTGTAGTCGAAGCAACGCGGCCATCAAGAGCCGCGGCAGCAAGACGGCGCATGGATCATCAGGCGCCGGCTCACGTGAGCCGCCACAAGCGGCGAGGTTGTGAAACCCTGTTTGGAGATCCAGATGCAGACAACAGTCAGTCTATGGCCGCTCATCGGCGTGGCCGTCATCATCGCCGGCTTTTTATTACGGTTCAATCCGATGCTGATCGTGGCGGTCGCCGCGATCGTCACGGGTTTGGCCGCGCACTTCCCGCCCGAAAAGATTCTTGCCGAAATCGGCACCGGCTTCATCAAGACGCGCAATATCCCGTTGATCATCCTGCTGCCGCTCGCCGTGATCGGCCTGCTCGAACGGCATGGACTGCGCGAGCGCGCGCAAGCATGGATCGGCGGCATCAAGGCCGCCACGGCGGGGCGTTTGCTGATCGTCTATCTGCTGGTGCGCGAACTGACCGCCGCGGTCGGCCTGACCGGTCTCGGCGGCCATCCGCAGATGGTGCGTCCGCTGATCGCGCCGATGGCCGAAGGCGCGACGGAAACCCGCTTCGGCAAGCTCAGCGATGCGATCCGCTTCAAGCTGCGCGCGTTCTCCGCTGCGACCGACAACGTCGGCCTGTTCTTCGGCGAGGACATCTTCGTCGCCTTCGGCGCGATCGTGCTGATGACGACCTTCCTGAAAGAAGCGGGCATCGTCGTCGAGCCGATTCACGTGGCCGTGTGGGGCATTCCGACCGCGGTTTGCGCGTTCGTCATTCACGGCTTCCGCCTGCATCTGCTCGACCGCAAGCTCGAACGCGAATTGCGCGGCAATGCGTCCGCGAGCGCCGCTGCTGTTACGTCGGCGCAACCTGCAACAGGAGACCAGGCATGATGCTCTCGATTACCTATCTGTTCTGGCTGCTGGGCGTCGTGCTGCTCGTGATCGGCGGCATGATCGTCACCGACAAGGAGCACCCGCGCCGCTTCACCGCCGGCGGTTTCTGGATGCTCTACGCGCTGATCTTCCTGATCGGCGACAAGCTGCCGCCCGCTGTGGTCGGCGCGGCGGTGGTCGTGATGGCGCTGATCGCCGGCTTCGGCGGCGTGACCGCGGCCAAGCCGAAACTGCTGTCGCTCGAAGCCCGCAAGGCCAGCGCCGCGCGCCTGGGCAACAAGCTGTTCGTGCCCGCGCTGACGATTCCGGTCGTCACCGTGATCATCACGTTGTCGGCGAGCCACCTGATCTTCGGCGGCATGCCGCTGATCGAAAAAGCCAACGTGACGCTGATCGGCTTCGGGATCGGCTGCGTGATCGCGCTCGCGATTGCTTGCGTGCTGACGCGCGACACCGTCGGCCAGTCGACGAAGGAAGCGCGCCGGCTGGTCGATGCGCTCTCGTGGGCCGCGGTGCTGCCGCAGATGCTCGGCATGCTCGGCCTCGTGTTCTCGGACGCCGGCGTCGGCAAGGCCGTCGCTCACGTGACCACGGCCTATATCAGCCTCGACTACCGGTTTGTCGCGGTGGCCGTGTACTGCATCGGCATGGCGCTTTTCACGATGGTGATGGGCAACGGCTTCGCCGCGTTCCCGGTGATGACGGGCGGAGTCGGCGTGCCGATTCTGGTCGGCGTGTTTCACGGCAACCCGGCGGTGATGGTCGCGATCGGCATGTTCTCCGGCTACTGCGGCACGCTGATGACGCCGATGGCCGCCAACTTCAACATGGTGCCCGCTGCACTGCTGGAACTGCCGGATAAGAACGCGGTGATCAAGGTGCAGGTGCCGACCGCGCTGACCTTGCTGGTTGTGAACATCTTCCTGTTGAATTTCCTGATGTTCCTGTAGGACTGTGGCCTTTGCCGGGCGTGCGCGGCAAACCTCGACGAATGACAGGTTCGGCGGTGTTTGCCGTGTTTGCCGTGTTTGCCGTGTTTGCCGTGTTTGCCGTGTTTGCCGTGTTCGACGCGTTTGCCGCGTTTGCCGCGCAAGAACGCGCAAAACGGACGCGGCGCAGAACCTCTGCCCGCGTCTGCCCGCGGCAAACCAGCGCCGCCGAATTAGGATGCGTCCGATCGTCAGGATGAGTGCAGAAACATAAGCTGGTGGATGGTCTCCCATCCACACGCGTCGGCGCGCACAACGTGCGCCGCCGGCGCTCTCCAGCAGGTTCCCATGGAACAGTCTTCCCACCTCGACACCGCGCGCGCCGACGCGCCGGGCGGCGATACGCCGCCTTCCGCCTATCTCGCCTCAGTGCTCGACGCCGCGCTCGAAGCGCACCAGGCTGGCCGGCTCGATGTCGCCGAGCCTTTCTACCGCGAAGCCCTCGCGCTCGATCCCGCACATGCAAAGGCACTGCACTACTTCGGCGTGCTGCAACACCAGCGCGGCAATCATGGCTTCGCCGCAGAACTGATGAGCGAAGCACTCGAACTCGATCGCACGGACGCCGCCTGCTGGAGCAATCGCGGCCTCGTGGCCGCGGCGCTCGGCCATCGCCACGAAGCAATGATCTGCTATGACCAGGCGCTGCAGCTACAGCCGGATTTTGCCGACGCACGCAACAACTTCGGTGTCGCGCTACAAGCGCAAGGTTCGCTCGATCAAGCGATCGAGCAATATCGTCTGGCGCTGGCGGCGAACCCGTCGCTCAGCGACGCGCATTTGAACCTCGGCACCGCGTTGAGCAAGCTCGGCCGCTACGACGAGGCACTGACGTGCTATCAGGACGTGCTGTCGCTCGATCCGCAGTCGGCGGAAGCGCACTTCAACGCAGGCAATGCGCATAACGCGCAGGGCAACCACGACGCTGCAATCGCCAGCTTTCAGCAAGCGCTGCTGTTGCGCCCAAGGTACGCCGAGGCGCACGTCAACCTGGGCAGCCTGATCGGCAAGCTCGGCGACTACGTCGGCGCCGAAACCCACTACCGGCAAGCAGTCGCACTCAAGCCGAACTCGACCAATCTGGTGTGCCTCGGTGGATCGCTCGGCGCGCAAGGCCGTCTCGACGAAGAAGAAGGCTTCTATCGTCAAGCATTGGCACTGAATCCCGAGTACGCGGATGCGCACCAGAATCTCGCGTGGCACCTGCTCAAGCGTGGCGACTACAAGCAAGGCTGGGCGGAGCATGCGAAGCGTTGGCGCACGAACGACTACGAGGCGATCGCCATTCCGGAGGTTGCCGAATGGCGCGGCGAATCGCTCGACGGGCGCCGCGTGCTGCTGGTCGGCGAACAGGGTTTCGGCGACCAGTTCCAGTTCCTGCGCTATGCACGCGTGCTCGAGCAACTCGGCGCAACCGTCGACACCTTCGTACGGGAGCCGCTGCTGACTCTGGCCGAACGCGTGCCGGCCGTGCGCCGCGCGTTCAGCGGCAAACCTGACGGCGAGTACGATTTCTGGGTGCCGATGACGAGCGTGCCGTCGTGCGTCGGCACGGAACTGACCACGATTCCTGTCGAAGTACCGTATCTGTTCGCCGACAAAGCGCAGGTCAAGGCATGGCGCAAGCGGGTGGACGCCGACGGCAAATCGAAGCGCAAAGTGGGTTTGGCGTGGGCCGGCAGTCCGACGTTTGGCAATGACCGCTATCGGTCAATGGCACTGGCTGACCTGTCCGCGCTAAGCGAGGTCAGGAATGTCGCGTGGTATCCGCTGCAGAAAGGCCCGGCGCACGCCCAGCTAGCCAGCGCGCCTGACGCTTTCCGTGCTCACGATTTCACCGCTGAGCTGAATAGCTTCGACGATACCGCTGCGCTCATCATGAATCTCGATCTGGTGATTGCCGTGGACACGGGTGTCGCGCACCTGGCAGGCGCACTAGGCAAGCCAGTATGGGTGCTGCTGCCCGCCAACTCCGACTGGCGTTGGCTCGAAAACCGCAGCGACTCGCCGTGGTATCCGACCATGAAATTATTCCGGCAAACGGAGTTGGGGGATTGGGCGTCGGTGGTCGAAGAAGTCGCTAAAACTTTGCTCGACCAGTAACGTCACCCCGCCTCCACCACAAACCCGTGCTGCCGCAAAAGCTGCAGCACGCCTTTACGCCCACCCAGATGCAACGCGCCGATCGCCACGAACACCGGCTTGTTCGGCGCGGCGATCAGCAGCATCCGCGACACGAAGCGCCGGTTGCGCTCATACACGATCTTGTTGTCGATCTGATCGGAGACCCGCTTGTCGCGCGCCAGCTTTTCTGACTTCGCCGCCTGCCATGCCGCAATTGCATCGGCATCGCCCACCCTCCACAGCCGGTGCAAAGCGCGCACGTCGTCGACGTTTTCCGCGGGCGTCTGCACCAGGTCCTGTGCGAGCATTTCGCGTTGCTGCACAAGCGTCAGCCCCGTGAACGCGCGCATCTGCTGCGACAAGGTCTCGAGTCCGACGATCTTGCCGCGCGTCCTGATGTAGACGTTCTGCAATTGCGCCTCTGTGCCGTATTCGGTCTGCAAGCCGGCGCTCAACGAATCGTAGGTTTCGACCAGCAAGGACGCGAGCCACGGCCGCATCTTCTTGATTTCATCCAGCGCGGCAGGATTGCCGCGCAAACGAAACGCGAGCTTGCGCCACAAAGGATCGGGCAACAAACCGGGCAGGCAGTCGCGCCGGCATACGCCGTATTTCGACACGTCGTCTTGCGAGACCAGCAGCTCGTCGGGCGACAGTTCGAGCGCGAGCGTCCCCGAGGCGGCGAGCGCACCCAGGATCGGCGGACGGAATGGCTGGTTGGGCGGGTAGTCGGCGGGATCGCCTACGTGCAACGTGCCGAGCAGGTAGATCGTGGTAGTGCCGCGCGTGGCGACATAGAACGGCATGCGCGCCGGCTGCAAACGCACCGGACCGCTGGCCGTGGTGCCCGGCGCGGCGGGCGGCGGATTGAAGCCGGGCAAGGTGGCGCGCGGCGGCGCCGGCAGATTGGGCACCGGCAATGCCGGCCGCCCCGCCTGAGCAGGCGCGTTGGCGGCGGACCCCGCGGCATGCGCCGCGACGATCGGCCCGTCACCGCTCAGATGCAAGACGGAACAAACGCCGAGGAGCGCGGCACCGGTCAGTGCACGCGCCCTCCAGCGCCGCGCGAAAGCGGCGTAGCCGCCGTCACGCGAGCGGCGCGTAAAACGACGCGCCGCCACCCCATCAGGCATCCACTTCCCCCACCTCCTCGGCGCGGTGACACGACACCTGACGGCCATCCACTTCACGCAGCTTCGGCTCTTCGCTGCGGCACCGGTCGATCGCATACGGGCAGCGCTGATGGAACGTGCAGCCCGACGGCGGATTCAGCGGCGACGGCATCTCGCCTTGCAGCTTGATCTTGATGCGGCGATCCGATTCGAAGATCGACGGGGTCGCCGACATCAGCGCCCGCGTGTACGGATGCCGCGGCGTCGAGAAAATCCGCTTCTTGTCGCCGAGCTCCGCCACGCCGCCGAAGTACATCACCATCACATCGTCGGCGATATGCTCGACCACCGAGAGGTTGTGCGAGATGAACACGTAGCTGGTCTTGAACTGCTCCTGCAGATCCATGAACAGATTCAGAATCTGCGCCTGGATCGACACGTCGAGCGCGGACACCGGTTCATCGGCCACCACAATCTGCGGATCGAGAATCATCGCGCGCGCAATCGCCACGCGCTGCCGCTGGCCGCCGGAGAACATATGCGGATACCGTTTTGCATGTTCCGGACGCAAGCCGACAGTGCGCATCATCTGCGCAATCCGTTCGGCGCGTTCGCTGGCGCTCAACTGCGTGTTGATCGCGAGCGGTTCGCCGAGCGTCTGCTCGACGGTCTTGCGCGGATTCAGCGAGGCAAACGGATTCTGGAACACCATCTGCACGCGCCGCCGCAACGCCGCGATCTTCGCGTGATCGGCGCCGGCCACGTCTTCGCCGTCGATCAGCAAGCGGCCCGCGGTGGGCGTCTCGATCATCGTCAGTTGACGCGCGAGCGTCGACTTGCCGCAACCCGATTCGCCGACCACCGCGAGCGTCTTGCCGCGTTCGAGCGCGAACGACACGCCATTGAGCGCCTTCACCGTGCCCTGAGCGAACATGCCGCGCTTGACCGTGTAGTGACGCGCGAGCTGGTCGGCGACCAGCACGTGATCGCCCGCATGGTCCGACTGGCGCCGCGTTTCGAGTACTGCGTTCATCGTGCGCCTCCATGGGTGTGAACGTTGGCGTCGCCGCTCAGGTTCAGGGGTTTGATGCAGCGCACGCGCGCGACTTCAGCGTGACCTTGCATCGGCGCCAGTGCCGGCCGCGCCTTCATGCAGTCGTCGACCACATACTTGCAGCGCGGTGCGAAGAGGCAGCCTTTCGGCCGGTCGTCGCGGCCCGGCACCATGCCCGGCAATGCGGCGAGCCGCACCGCGCCGACATTGTGCTCGGGAATCGCCGCCAGCAGCGCTTCCGTGTACGGATGATGCGGCGCGGCGAAGATATCGGGCACGCGGTTGGTTTCGATCACTTCGCCAGCGTACATGACCGCGACGCGCTGCGCGACTTCGGACACCACCGCCAGATCGTGCGAGATCAGCACGAGCGCCATGCCGCGTTCCTTCTGCAGCTTGATCAGCAGCTCCATGATCTGCGCCTGGATGGTCACATCGAGCGCGGTGGTCGGTTCGTCGGCGATCAGCAGCTTCGGATTGCAGGCAATCGCCATCGCGATCATCACGCGCTGGTTCATCCCGCCCGACATCTGATGCGGAAACGCGCCGATACGGTTCTTCGCGTCCGGAATGCCGACCTGGTCGAGCAATTCGAGCGCGCGCCTATCCAGTTCGCTGCCGCGCAACCCTTCGTGCAGCTTCAGCACTTCCTTGATCTGATAGCCGACCGTGTAGCTCGGATTCAGACTGGTGAGCGCGTCCTGGAACACCATCGCGATGTCTTTGCCGATGATCTTGCGGCGTTCCTTCGCCGACGCCTTCAACAGGTTTTTGCCGTTGAAGGTGACTTCGTCGGCGGTGACTTTGCCCGGCGCATCGATCAGGCCCATCAGCGCCATCATCGTCACGCTCTTGCCCGAGCCCGATTCGCCGACCACGCCGACTACTTCGCCCGGCGCGACATCGAGGTTGATCCGGTCGACCGCGGGCAGTCCGTTGAAGTTCACCGCCAGATTGCGGATGGTCAATAAGTTGCTGTCAGTACGCGCACGGTCGCCCGAAGCGAGCTGACCCGCCCCCGCCCCGAAGGAAGTCCCCTTGGGGGACTCGGGGGGCAGCGAATGAAGTGAGCGTGGGGGTTGTTCCATTCAGGCCATCCGTTTCAGTTTGGGATCGAGTGCGTCGCGCAGCCCGTCGCCGAGCAGATTGATCGCGAGCACCGAGATCAGGATGGACAGACCCGGCATCGTGACGATCCACCAGGCGCTGTCGATGTAATCGCGCGCCGAAGCGAGCATCGCGCCCCACTCCGCCGACGGCGGTTGCACGCCGAGGCCGAGGAAGCCGAGCGCCGCGGCATCGAGAATCGCCGACGAGAAGCCCAGGGTGGCTTGCACGATCAGCGGTGCGGTGCAGTTCGGCAGCACTTGCGAGAACATCAATCGCAGCGTGCCGGCGCCCGCGACGCGCGAAGCCGTCACATATTCCTTCTGCAGTTCGCCTTGCGCCGACGCACGCGTCAGGCGCACATAACCCGGCAACGCGACGATCGCGATTGCCAGCATCGTGTTGACGAGGCCCGGACCGATGATCGCGACCACCGCGACGGCGAGCAGCAGCGACGGCAACGCGAGCAGCACGTCCATGATGCGCATGATCGGCGTATCGGCCCATTTCTCGAAGAACGCCGCGACCAGACCGAGCACGATGCCCGGAATCAGCGCGAGCACCACCGAGACGAAGCCGATCCAGAACGACAGCCGCGCGCCGTACATCAGACGCGAGAGGATGTCGCGGCCCGCTTCGTCGGTGCCGAGAATGAACTTCCAGTTGCCGCCTTCGAGCCACGCGGGCGGAATCTTGACGAAGTCGCGATACTGCTCGATCGGGCTGTGCGGCGCGATCAACGGCGCGAAGATCGCGATGAAGATCAGCACCACCACGACGATGCCGGCGCCGACCGCGCCACGGTTACGCGAGAAGTTCGCCCAGAATTCGCGGGCGGCGATGGCCCGGCCACTCGGGGGAGTGACGGCCTGGGGGACGGTATTTTGAATGTCTGCCATTTTCGTTCATGCCTCCCGCAGAGCCGCCTCAAGGGAGGCATGCGCCCCCTCGGGGGGCAGCGAACGCAAGTGAGCGTGGGGGTTCATATTGTTACCTCGTATGGCGGATGCGGGGATTCAGCACGCCGTACAACAGATCGACGACGAGGTTCACCACGATCACCAAGGTGGCGATCATCAGGATACCGCCCTGCACCACCGGATAATCGCGCCGGCCGATCGCATCGATCAGCCACTTGCCGATTCCCGGCCACGAAAACAGCGTCTCGGTCAGCACCGCGCCCGCAAGCAGCGTGCCGACCTGCAAACCGATCACGGTCACCACCGGAATCAGCGCATTGCGCAACGCATGCACGACGATCACACGCCCGGGCGACAGACCCTTCGCGCGTGCGGTGCGGATGTAGTCTTCGCGCAGCACTTCGAGCATCGACGAACGCGTCATCCGCGCGACCACCGCCAGCGGAATCGTGCCGAGCACGATGGCCGGCAGGATCAGATGGCTCAGCGCGGATTTGAACGCGCCTTCGTCGGTGGACATCATCGCGTCGATCAGCATGAAGCCGGTCACGTGCGGAATGTCGTATTCGACCGCGATGCGGCCCGACACCGGCGTCCAGCCGAGCTTCACCGAGAACATCATGATGAGGATCAAGCCCCACCAGAAGATCGGCATCGAGTAGCCGGTCAGGGCCGTGCCCATCACGCTGTGATCGACCACCGTGCCGCGCCTGAGCGCCGCGAACACGCCCGCCGGCAAGCCGATGATCAGCGCGAACAGCATCGCGCAGAACGACAGTTCGACGGTGGCGGGAAAGCGTGCGAGGAATTCGCCCATCACGCTGGTGTTGGTGATGATCGAGGTGCCGAGGTCGCCGTGCAGCGCGCGGCCGATGTAGTGGATGTATTGAATCGGCAGCGGCTCGTCGAGCCCCAACCGGTGCATCGCCGCGGCATGCATGGCCGGATCGACGCCGCGCTCGCCCATCATCACTTCGATGGGGTCGCCCGGGATCAGGTGAATCAGCGCAAACGCGAGGATGGTGATGCCGATGAAAGTCGGTATCACCATGCCGACGCGGCGCAAAACGAAGCGGAACATGGTTTGTCCCTATGGTCTTGATGAAGAGAAAACGCAACCGGCGACAAGGGCTTGTGACCCCGGTCGCCGGACCATTTCGACCAGTTTTCTAACCGTGCGAAAAGCGTGCTGCGTGAGCTTTACGAATTACTTGACGCTGACGCCGTCGAAGCGCGCGTAGCCAAGCGGCTCGATACGCATGTCGACGACCTTCTTGCTGACAGGCTGATACACCGTCGAGTGGGCGATCGCCGAGAACGGCAGTTGCTGCGCGAAGATCTGCTGAGCCTGCATATAAGCCGTCGTGCGCGCACCCTGATCGGACGTGACGCGGCCCTTCTGGATCAGATCGTCGAACGGCTTGTAGCACCACTTCGAGAAGTTGTTGCCGTTCACCGCTTCACAACCGAGCAGCGTGCCGAGCCAGTTGTCCGGATCGCCGTTGTCGCCGGTCCAGCCGATCAGCATCGTGTCGTCTTCGCCTGCATGCGCACGCTTGATGTACTCGCCCCATTCATACGTGACGATCTTCGCCTTCACGCCGATCCTGGCCCAGTCGGCCTGGATCATTTCCGCCATCAGGCGGGCGTTCGGGTTGTACGCGCGCTGCACCGGCATGGCCCACAGCGTGAGGTCGAAACCGTTCGGGTAGCCGGCCTTCGCCAGCAGCGCCTTGGCCTTGTCCGTGTCGAAGGACGCGCTCTTCAGATTCTTGTCATATGACCATTGAGTCGGCGGCATCGGATTCGTCGCAGCCTGGCCCGCGCCCTGATACACCGATTCGATGATCGCCTTCTTGTTGATCGCCATGTCGAGCGCCTGACGCACTTCGAGCTTGTCGACCGGCTTGTGCGACACGTTGTACGCGAGGTAGCCGAGGTTGAAGCCCGGCTGCGACGGCATCGCGATGTTCGCTTCAGCCTTGAGCGGCGCGATGTCGGCCGGACGCGGATAGCTCATCACCTGGCATTCGTCGCGCTTGATCTTCTGCACGCGCACGCCGGCGTCCGGCGTGATCGAGAAGATCAGCTTTGAGATCTTCACCGTGTTCGGCTTCCAGTAATCCGGATTGCCGTCGAAGCGGATCGTCGCGTCCTTCGTATAGCTGCGGAAGATGAACGGACCCGTGCCGACCGGGAACTGGTTGATGTCGGCCGCCTTGCCGGCCTTCAGCAGTTGATCGCTGTATTCGCCCGACAGGATCGACGCGTATTCCATCGCCATATTCTGGATGAACGGCGCGTTGACTTCCTTCAGCGTGAACTTGACGGTGTACGGATCGACCTTGTCGACGCTGGTGATCAGCTTGTCGAGGCCCATGTCGGTGAAGTACGGGAACTGCACCGGGTACGCCTTGCGGAACGGCTGGTTCGTATCCAGCATGCGCTGGAACGTGAACACGACGTCGTCCGCATTGAATTCGCGCGTCGGCTTGAAGAACGACGTGGTCTGGAACTTCACGCCATGACGCAGATGGAACGTATAAGTCTTGCCGTCCGGGGACACGTCCCACTTTTCGGCGAGGCCCGGCTCGACGTTGGTGCCGCCACGCTCGAATTCCACGAGGCGGTTGTAGACGGTGAACGTATTAGCTGTGAAATCGGTGCCCGTGGTGTATTGGGCAGGATCGAAACCCGCGGGACTGCCTTCTGAGCAGTAGACCAGGGTTTTATTCGGAATCTCGGCGCGCGCGACACTTGCGCCCACCATCGATGCCGCTGCAGCAGCGACGAGCGTCGTAACACGCGCGGCGCGCAACAGATTGTTTTGCTTCATGTTTCCTCCAGGTTCGGGGCCGGCTCCCGCCGGCGTAGCGCGATATTACTTGAGCTTGGCTCACACCAACAAGCGGAGGAAATTCCCTCTGTTGACGATCGGAAACCATTCGGGCAGACAAAAAGCCGCACGCCGGCGCTGGCCGGAGCGTGCGGCTTCAGGGGGCGGGCTCGGTAAAAAACGGCCCGCTTACAGTCATTTCAGGCCGACGTTCATGAATTGGGTCGGGCCGAACGGGTCGATCTTGAAGCCGGTGACGTCCTTGCTGATCGGCTGATAGACCGTGGAATGGGCGATCGGCGTGAACGGGACCTGTTGTTTGAAGAGTTCCTGAGCCTCCGTATACGCCTTGGTGCGCTCGGGCAGATCCGTGGTGCTGCGGCCTTTTTTGATCAAGTCGTCGTAGGGCTTGTAGCACCATTTGGAGAAGTTGCTGCCGTTCACCGCATCGCAGCCGAGCAACACCCCTAACCAGTTGTCCGGGTCGCCGTAATCGCCGGTCCAGCCGATCAGCATCGCTTCATGCTCGCCGGAATGGCCGCGGCGAATGTATTCGCCCCATTCGTAGGTGGCGATCTTCACCTTGACGCCGATCTTCGCCCAGTCGGCTTGCAGCATTTCAGCCATCAGCCGGGCGTTCGGGTTATAGGGGCGCTGAACCGGCATCGCCCATAAGGTGAGATCGAAGCCGTCCGGATAGCCCGCCTGCTTGAGCAGCGCTTTCGCTTTGCCGACGTCGTATGGAGCGTCCTTCAGGTTCTTGTCGTAGCCCCATTGCGTCGGCGGCATGGGATTGGTTGCCGCCTGGCCGGCGCCCTGATACACCGAGTCGATAATCGCCTTCTTATTGATCGACATATCGAGCGCGCGACGCACCATCACATTGTCGAGCGGCTTTTTCGTGGTGTTGTAGGCGATATAGCCAAGGTTGAAACCGACCTGGCTCGGCATCGCCAGCGACGCGTCGGCTTTGACCGCCGGAATATCAGCGGGACGCGGATAAGCCATCACCTGGCATTCGCCGCGTTTGAGCTTTTGCAGCCGTACCGCGGGATCGACGGTAATCGCGAATATCAGTTTGCTGACTTTAACCACGCCCGGTTTCCAGTAATCCGGATTGCCGTCGAAGCGAATCGTGTCGTCCTTGGTATAGCTGCGGAAGATGAACGGGCCGGTGCCGACCGGAAATTGATTGATATCCGGCGCTTTACCCGCTTTCAATAACTGATCGCCGTATTCGGCCGACAAAATCGACGCGAACGGCATCGCAATCTGCTGCAGGAACGGCGCATCGACCTCCTTCAGCGTGAAACGCACCGTGTAGGGATCGAGCTTCTCGATCTTCGAAATATTCTTCGCGAGGCCGAGATCGGTGAAATACGGAAACGGCACCGAGTACGCCTTGCGGAACGGCTGCTCCGGATCGAGCATTCGCTGATAGGTGAAGACGACGTCGTCGGCATTGAATTCGCGCGTCGGCTTGAAGAACGACGTGGTCTGAAACTTCACGCCGTGGCGCAGATAGAACGTGTATTGCAATCCATCTTGCGACACGTCCCATTTCTCGGCGAGGCCCGGTTCGATATCCGTGCTGCCATGCACGAATTCCACGAGCCGGTTATAGACCGTGTACGAGCCGGCGCTGAATTCGACGCTGGTGGTGTATTGCGCGGTGTCGAAGCCTGCCGGGCTGCCCTCGGAGCAGAACACGAGTGTTTTGTCAGGCAGCGTGGCCGCTTGAACCGCAGCGGGTGAAAGGCCGGCGGCCAGAACCGCACAGGCGCTCAAAGCGGGAAGACAGGCATGGCGAACCGCAAACAGCAACTTGGATACTGTCATAACGTTCTCCGCACAGCAGCCACGTCAGCTGCACTTTGATCATAGACAGCACAAAAATCGGGTTCAATGCGGGCTTACGCGCCGCGAGCAAGATACCCACGGGCACCCGCCGTTGCAATGCAGCAACGGTTTTCACCGGGCGAAAAAAAACCGCGCGGCCGGATGAGCCGTGCGGTTTCCGTGCAACATGTCGGCGGTGCCGGCGGTATCAGACGCCCAGCTCAGACGCCCAGCCGTTCGCAGATCGCCTTGGTCGCCGCAGCGCCGTTCAGCGTGTAGAAATGCAGTCCCGGCACGTTCGCTGCGACCAGACGCCCGCACAGATCGGTCACCACATCCAGCCCGAACGCGCGAATCGACTCGCGATCGTCGCCGAAGCTTTCCAGACGGCGCGCGATCCAGCGCGGCACTTCCGCGCCGCACATCTCCGAGAAACGCATCAGCTGCGAAAAGTTCGTGATCGGCATGATGCCCGGCACGATCGGTACGTCGACGCCGAGCTTCTTCGCATCCTCGACGAAACGGAAGTATGCGTCCGCGTTGAAGAAATACTGCGTGATCGCGGAGTTGGCGCCGGCCTTCACCTTGCGGGCGAAGTTTTCCAGATCCTGACGCGGCGAGCGGGATTGCGGGTGGTACTCCGGATAGCCAGCCACCTCGATCCAGAACCAGTCGCCGAACTCGGCGCGGATAAAGCTCACCAGTTCCGACGCGTAGCGCAATTCGCCGACTTCGCCCATGCCGGACGGCAGATCGCCGCGCAGCGCGACGATATGGCGGATGCCATGCGCGCGGTACTCGTTGAGAATCGCGCGCAGGCTCTCTTTCGACGAGCCGATGCACGACAGGTGGGGCGCGGCTTCGAGCCCCTCCTTCGCCATCTCGACGACGGTATCGAGCGTGCCCTGTTGCGTCGAGCCGCCCGCGCCGAACGTGACGGACACGAACTTGGGCTTGAGCGCCACGAGCTGCGCACGCGTGGCGCGCAGCTTGTCGACGCCTTCCTGCGTCTTCGGCGGGAAGAATTCGAATGAAAGTTCGATCGGGTTCATGATTCAGTAGATCAACCGATACTGCGGTTGCCGAAAATAAGCGCGGACAGCAGCCACGAAACGATGCTGTACAGAATCGAGCCGAAGAACGCCGACCAGAAACCCGACACTTCGAAGCCCTTCAGCAGCGACGCGCACAGCCAGAAACACAGCGCATTGACCACCAGAATGAAGAGTCCGAGCGTGAGAATCGTCACGGGCAGCGTCAACAGGATCAGCACCGGCCGCAAGATCGTATTGATCAACCCGAGCACCACCGCGACGATCAATGCGGTGCCGAAACTGCGGATATGAATCGACGGAACGAGGTAGGTGATGATCAGGAGCGCGAGCGCGTTGATCAGCCAGGTCAGCAGCACGGTCATGTAGAGCTCCTTGTAGGCTAGTGTCCGTTCAACGAAAAGAGACGGGCATGGCGAACAGAGCGGCGCCTGGTGCGCCGCCCTGTCGTCAAACCGTCATGCTTTAAAACCGCCCGCGCGCTTAATAGCGGTAGTGGTTCGGCTTGAACGGACCGTTCTTGTCGACGCCGATGTAACCCGCCTGCGCGTCCGACAACACCGTCAGGTTCGCGCCGATGCGCGCCAGATGCAGGCGTGCAACTTTTTCGTCGAGATGCTTCGGCAGCACGTACACCTTGTTCCCGTACTGGTTGCCTTGCGTGAACAGTTCGATCTGAGCCAGCGTCTGGTTCGTGAACGAGTTCGACATCACGAACGACGGGTGGCCCGTTGCGCAACCCAGGTTCACGAGACGCCCTTCAGCCAGCAGGATCACGCGCTTGCCGTCCGGGAAAATGATGTGGTCGACTTGCGGCTTGATGTTGTCCCACTGGTACTGGCGGGTCGACGCCACGTCGATTTCCGAGTCGAAGTGACCGATGTTGCAGACGATCGCGTTGTGACGCATCGCCTTCATGTGATCGTGGTTGATCACGTGGTAGTTGCCGGTGGCCGTCACGAAGATGTCGGCCTTGTCGGCGGCGTATTCCATCGTCACGACGCGGTAGCCTTCCATCGCCGCCTGCAGCGCGCAGATCGGATCGATTTCGGTGACCCATACCGTCGCACCCAGACCGCGCAGCGATTGCGCGCAGCCCTTGCCCACGTCGCCGTAGCCTGCAACGACCGCGATCTTGCCCGCGATCATCACGTCGGTCGCGCGCTTGATGCCGTCGACCAGCGACTCACGGCAGCCGTACAGGTTGTCGAACTTCGACTTGGTGACCGAGTCGTTGACGTTGATCGCCGGGAACGGCAGACGGCCTTCCTTTTCCATCTGATACAGACGGTGCACGCCGGTCGTGGTTTCTTCGGTCACGCCCTTGATGTGCGCGAGGCGCGTCGAGTACCAGACCGGATCTGCGTCCAGATGACGGGCGATCGACTTATACAGTGCGACCTCTTCTTCATTGGTCGGCTTCGAGATCACCGAGCGGTCTTTCTCGGCCTTCGAGCCGAGGATCAGCAGCAACGTGGCGTCGCCGCCGTCGTCGAGGATCATGTTGGCGAATTCGCCGTTCGGCCATTCGAAGATGCGGTGCGAGAACTCCCAGTATTCGTCGAGCGACTCGCCCTTGAATGCGAACACCGGCGTGCCGGCCTTGGCGATGGCCGCAGCGGCGTGGTCCTGCGTCGAGAAAATGTTGCACGAGGCCCAGCGAACATCCGCGCCGAGCGCGGTCAGCGTCTCGATCAGCACGCCGGTCTGGATCGTCATGTGCAGCGAACCGGCGATGCGCGCGCCCTTCAGCGGCTGCTGCGCCTTGTACTCTTCACGCGTTTGCACGAGGCCGGGCATTTCCGTCTCGGCGATGTCGAGTTCCTTGCGGCCCCAGCCGGCAAGCGACATATCGGCAACGATGAAATCCTGGGAAGCTTGGGAATCGATAACTGCGGCGTTCATCACGCCCTCCTTTCTAAGAAATTGACTAGAAATTTGACGTGAGCGCGGTTCGATGCGGTGGATCGGAGCGCGATGCGCATCCGAACCCTCCGATTGAAGCCTTCGAGCCTGGCGGGCGGCCGGCGAATATGCTGATTCGCGGTACCCGTCGCAACGCTCCTCGAAGACGAACGGCGATTGTAGCAAATTGAGATGGCTACGGGGTGCGGATCGGGTTTGTGGAATTCGAGCGTGGGGTACGCCTCGGTGTCAGATCGGCAGCAGACCGAGCATCGGCGCAAGCAGCACCATCACCACGCCGGCGATCATCATCGTCAAACTGGCGACCACGCCTTCCTCGCTGCCGAGCTCACGCGCCTTCGCGGTGCCCACGCCATGCGCCGCCGCGCCGAACAACGCGCCACGCGCGAGCCGCGTACGCAGCGGCACGAGCCCCAGCACCAGTTCACCGAACAGCATCCCGCACACGCCTGTTGCGATCACGAACAGCGCGGTCAGGTCCTTCGGCGCATGAATCTTGTCGGAGACGGCAAGCGCAAACGGCGTCGACACCGAACGGGTCATCAGACTGCGTTGCAGTTCCGGCGAAAGATGCAGCAGCTTCGCCAGCATCAGCGAGCCGCCGACCGCGACCACGATGCCCACCGTCACGCCGACCGTCAGCGAGATCCAGTGCCGTTTGAGCAGCTCGCGGTATTCATAGATAGGCACGGCGAATGCGACCGTGGCGGGACCGAGCAGCCACATCAGCCAGCGTGTGTCCTGGAAGTAGACCGGATACGGAATATGCAGCAGCACGACGATCGCCGCGAGCACCGCCGGCACGGCGAGCAAGGGCGTGAGCCACGGCGACCTGAAGCGCGCGTATAGCGCCTTCGACGCGAAATACAACGCCACCGTCAGCACGAAACAGCCGGCCGCGATCAGACGCGACGCATCGTCGGCGAACAGGGACGAATAAAGCGCGTTCATGGGCGGGCTTCAGCGTGGCAGAGAGGTGGAAGAATAATCAGGCGCGGGCCGCATGCCGCGCGACCATCACGCGGCGCAGCGCCAGCCGGCGTTCGAGCCGTGCGGCCTGTTCGACCGCAAAGGCGACCGCGACCATCACCATCAAGGTGCCGGCGACCACCACCAGCGCGAGACGCCAGCCGTCCTCGCGAAACAGCCCGCCGTACTGCACCGCCGCAACCGCGGCCGGAATGAAGAACAGCAGCATGTCCGACAGCAGCCAGTCGGCGCCGGCCTTGATCCAGCGCGGCGCGATACCGCCGCAGAACAGCAGCGCGAGCAACGCGACCAGACCGAGCACGCCGCCCGGCACCGGCAAATGAAGCTGACGCACGACGAAATCGGCGACCAGCCAGAGGCCGGCAAGCGCACCGCTCTGCACGGCGATCCGCGCCACGCGCATCGCGCCGCTGGCGCGGCCGGCGTTCGCGAATCGGGAGAGAAGCTGCGTCGTCATGGCAATCCCTAGGTGACTTTTGATGAAAGTCAGTATAGGTTGCAACGCAACATAAATATAATGACTTACTACCATTCAAACCATTCCAATTTGGAATTTCGGAGTCCCAGATCGTGGAACTACGTGCGCTGCGCTATTTCGTCGAAGTGGTGCGTCAACAGAGCTTCACCGTCGCCGCCGAGCAGATGTTCGTGACGCAGCCGACCATCAGCAAGATGGTCAAGTCGCTGGAAGACGAGATCGGCTCGCCGCTGCTGCTGCGCGACGGGCGCCAGATGGTGCTGACCGATGCCGGCCGGATCGTCTATCAGCGCGGCCAGGACGTGCTGGCCGCTCACGCGCAGTTGCAGGCCGAGCTGAACGATCTCGACACGCTCGGCCGCGGCGAACTGACGATCGGCATTCCGCCGATGGGCGGCTCGCTCTTCACGCCCGCGATCGCCGCGTTCCGTCAGCGCTACCCGAAAATCGAACTGAAGCTGTTCGAGCAGGGTTCACGCGCGATCGAAGCGGCGCTGATCAACGGCGAGCTGGAGTTGGGCGGCGTGCTGCAACCGGTCGACCCCGAAAATATCGACGTTCTCCCGATGACGCGGCAATTGTTGTGGCTGGTCGCGCGCACCGGTTCGCGCTGGGACGATGTGCATGAGGTGCCGCTTGGCCAGCTGGCCAGCGAACCGTTCGTGTTCTATGGCGAAAGCCTTGCGCTCAATGATGTCGTTCTGAACGCGTGCCGCACGGCGGGGTTTGCGCCGACCATCGTCGGACGTAGCGGGCATTGGGACTTCATGGCGGCGCTGGTGCTGGCCGGGGTCGGCATTGCGCTGTTGCCGGCGCCGTATTGCCGGCGGCTCGACGCCGCGCAGTTTACCTGCCGGCCGGTCGTCGAGCCGGAAATTCCCTGGGAGATGGCGATAGGCTGGCGCCGCAACGGCTATCTGTCGCATGCAGCGCGCGCGTGGCTCGAGGTTGCCCGCGAGACGCTGCCGGGCCAGGCCGGCGACGATTTCATGCTGGGGCCGGGTATCGGCATGAGCGGAATCGCGGCGCCGCTTTCCAGATAAAAACATGCGGCTCGCCAGCGAGCAGCCGCCCGAGCCTGCACCGACGATGATGTAGTCGTATTGCATCCGCTCCTCCTAATGGGCCGCGTTGCCCGCGGACCCTGTCTCGTGCACACTTGTCTACGTGTGTTTTATCGGCATTGCAGGGAGCGTTGCGGCACCACGGCGAGTTCATGTCAGGGCGATCCCGCTAAACGAAAGCGCAGTTGCGACCCTATGATGAAAGACGCGCGAGCGCCCGCCAGGCTGCCCGCGCAAAGCATTCGAACACGGCGCCGGGCGCGCCGTCCCGTCAGCGTGCGGCACGACACGCAGTGATCAGACAGCACGGCGCAACGCAATGCAGCGCCGATCAGCGCCGGCGCGCATCCGGTGAACGGAGACAGCAGATGGAACCGCAAGAGCGCGGGCACGCCCGCGGCCACACACTCGGTCACACGCACGACGTGACAAATCAGGCGCCGCCGCTGGCGGACTACAACCTGTTTGCGAGCGACGCCGCTTTATCCGCCGCCCTCGAACGCGAAGGCGCCGCGTGGCATCGCGAGGCGCTGCTGCGCGACGGCGCCGCGCTCACCACGCCGGAAACGCTCGCGCTCGCGGAACTGGCCAACCGCCACACACCCGAACTGTTCACGCACAGCCCGCGCGGCGAACGCATCGACGCGCTGGAGTTTCATCCGTCGTGGCATACGCTGCTGTCGCTGCTGCGCCGCGAAGGTCTGCACGCGCTGCCGTTTTCCGACCCGCAGCGCGGCGCGATGGTCGCCCGTTGCGCCGGCTACTTCCTGCACGCGCAACTCGAATCCGGTTCGCTCTGCCCGTTGACGATGACCTTCGCGAGCATTCCGGTGTTGCAGCGCGAACCGGCCTTGTTCGGCACGCTGCGCGACAAGCTCTATACCCGCGAACACGATCCGCGCGACGTCCCGCTCGCGCAGAAAACCTCGGCGATGATCGGCATGGGCATGACCGAGAAGCAAGGCGGCTCCGACGTGCGCAGCAACCGGACACGCGCGTACGCCACGCACGGCAGCGGTCGCGGCGCCGAATACCGCCTCGTCGGCCACAAATGGTTTTTCTCCGCGCCGCAATGCGACGCGCATCTGGTGCTCGCCCGCACCGGCGATCACGAAGGCCTGTCGTGCTTCTTCGTGCCGCGCTTCGCGCCGGACGGCAGCAAGAACGCGGTGCAGATCCAGCGTCTGAAAGACAAGCTCGGCAACCGCTCGAACGCGAGCAGCGAAGTCGAGTTCTTCGACGCATTCGGCATCCTGATCGGTGACGAAGGCCGCGGCGTGCCGACCATCATCGAAATGGCGAACTACACGCGGCTCGATTGCGTGATCGGCAGCGCGGCGTTGATGCGCGCGGCGCTGGTGCAGGCGATCCATCACGCGCGGCATCGCAGCGCGTTCGGACGGCATCTCGCCGATCAGCCGCTGATGCGCAACGTGCTGGCCGATCTTGCTTTGGAGTCGGAAGCGGCGACTGTGCTGTTCATGCGTCTCGCGCGGGCTTTCGAAGAATCGGCCGATGCGGCTAACGCATCGCCCGCCGGGCGCGCGTGGCGGCGCATCGTCACGCCGGCGGCGAAGTATTGGGTCTGCAAGCGCGCACTCGAATTCACCGGCGAGGCGATGGAAGTCTGGGGCGGCAACGGCTACGTCGAGACGGCGCCGATGGCGCGTTTTTATCGCGAAGCCCCCGTGAATTCGATCTGGGAAGGTTCGGGCAACGTGATGTGCCTCGACGTGCTGCGCGCCATCGAACGCGAACCCGAAGCGGCGCAAGCGTTGTTCGCCGCGTGGCAAGCGGACGCGCAGAGCCACCCGGCGCTGGGCGCCGCGCTCGCCAGGCTCGCCGCCACGCTCAACGGACCGGCCGAACATCGCGAGACGTCCGCCCGGCGTATCGCGCAGCAAATCGTGCTGATCGCGCAGGCCAGCTTGCTGATCCAGCATGCGCCCGCCGAAGTCGCCGATGCCTTCATCGCCACCCGGCTCGCCGACGGCTGCGGCGAAAGCGGCCGCGTGTACGGCACGCTGCCGGCTACGTTCGACCACGCGGCGATCATCGAGCGAGCGTTTGCGGCTTGATTGTGGCTTGATTGTCGCTTGATTGCCGCTTGATCGCCGTCACCCAGGCGCCGGACGAAAGCGCGCTGATGCAGGAGGAAATCTTCGGACCGCTGCTGCCGATCGTCCCCTACGACACGCTCGACGACGCAATCGCGTGGATCAACGCGCGACCCCGTCCGCGCGCATCTCGCCGGAAACCTCGCCGGAAACGTCGCCGGAAACCTCGCCGGAAACTTCGGTGGCGACCACGTCGGTGACGTCCGGCTCCCTGGCGGCCCCGTCTTCGGGCTCATCCTCCGCGCCGCTTTCCAGCCGATGCAGCCACGCCAGCAATTCCGCCACCGCCTGGTAAAGCTGCGGCGGAATCCGCGTATCGAGGTCTACCTGCATCAGCAGCGACACCATCTCCGGCGCTTCATGCACGTAGAGGCCGGCTTCCTTGGCGCGCTGCACGATCATCTCGGCGACGAGGCCGTAGCCCTTGGCGATCACACGCGGCGCGGGTTCGCCGCCGTGCGCGTCATAGACGAGCGCTGCCGCGCTGCGGCGGTGTTTGCGGCTCATCGCATATCCCAATCGAAATCGTCGAGCGGCGCGGCCTCCGGCCGGATCGCGCGTGCGGCGCGGCGCGTAGTCGGCGCCGGTGAGGCCGCCGAGGCGGAGCGCGCATACGCCGAAGCCGCTGCCGCACCTGCCGCGCCTGCTGCGTTGGACGCCGCGGCAGGCGCGCCGCCGCCGATCTCGCGGATCGTCAGCCCGTTCAGTTCGATGCCCGCCGCCGCCAACCGCTGACGAAAGCTCTCGCCCTGCATCGCCAGCCGCGCCGCACCGCCGGGACTCGCCTGCACGCGCGCCACCAGCCGCGTGCCCGTCAGCGTCAATTCCGCATCGACGGTGCCGAGCGTCGGCAGCGACAGCGTCAGACGCGTGCGCCATGGCTGCTCGTCCTCGCTCGCCGTGCCGCCGCCGCTGCGGTTCCATTCGTCGCCGTCCTGCTCGATTGTCCAGTCGAGCTTGGCGCCCGGCCACGCTTCGCCGGTCCAGCGAAACTGCCCGGTCGCGAGCAGATCGAGTTGCTGACGCACCAAAGGAATCGTCGCCGGATGGACCTGAGCTCCCATCGATTGCGAGTTTTGCGACGGCGCGTTTTGCGACGGCGCGCCATCAGCCAAAGGCGCCGCGGCGTTATGCAAGCTCGAGTGCGCGGGCTGGCCGTTCAGATCCGAAAGAGAGTTGGCCAGCACTTCGCCAGCCACGAAACGCGCGGCCTGTGCCGTCTGGATCGCCGGCGTCGCGCGCGCGGCGGCGTTGCCGTCGGGCCCGCCGCTGGCCGCACCGTTGGCCGAGGCGCCCAACCCCTGGCGCTGCGCGGTATTCGCGCTTGGAGCCGGCTCGGCATCGCTCGCCCAGTCGAGCGGCAATTGCGCGGCAGCGGCCACTAGCCTGTTTTGCGCCTCGCCGGCCAGGGCGGCGGGCGAGCGCTGGCCCGCCAGCCATTGCGCGAGATGAGCTTCGTAGAACAAACCGCTGTCGCCGACCGTCTGTTCGAGTGCCGCCGCCAGCGCGGCGACCGGCACCTGCGCGGCGGCCACGTTCGCGGTGGACGTGGTCGCGGCTGCATTCGCAGGGGTGTTCGCAGCGGAAAACGCGGTATTGGGGGAAGCCGGGGAAAAAGTGTCGAACAGCGGCAAGCCGCCGATTCCGACATCGAGCGCCGGCGCGGCCGGCCAGATCGGCGTCTGGCCAAGCACGGCAGGCGTCGCGTCGCCGCCCGAGTGCACGATCGCGTTGAGCGTCAGCGCGACGGCGGACAGCGCGGTTTGTGCCGAAGCCGGCGGCGTGGCGGGCGCCGCTACGGGCGTCGCCGCCGACGGCGCGGTATCGACGCCCGCCGCACCGGTCTGCGTGGTGGCCGCCGAGCCCGGCGCAATATTGAGCAGACTGTCGACCCGGCTCGCGAGCAGCGAAGCGATGGCCGTGTCGATTCCGTTCATGCCGATTCCTTGGTCACATGGGCAGCGCGCTCAGGTACGATCCGGCGCGCCTGGGCAAATCCAATCCGATCCAGGCAAACCCGGCGCGCCCGGTCAAACTCAGCGCGCCCCGTACAGTTCCTTGAGCACGCAGGCCGACCGTCCGGCAAACAGGGCCGACAGATTGGCCATGCCCGGATTCGCCAGATCGCGAACCGCGGCGTCGTCGGCGAGGATCTGCCGGATCAGCGCGTATTTGCGCAGGCGCTCCGATTCGTCCAGCTTGACGCCGGTTTCCGCATCCCGCAGCGCATCCACCAGAATCCGGTACTCCTCCTGCAAGCGCACCAGATCGTTCCACAGGGCTCGCCGCGCCGCCGTCAACATGCGGTGGGAAATCGCTGCAATCGCCTCGTAGCGGGCGAAATATTCTGCGTTCGATGTCATCTCATGCTTTCCGCGGCCGGCTGTGCCGCCATCCGCGCGATCTCCGGGGCAATCCCGATCCAGGCTTCTTCCAGCGTCGCCAGCAGGCCATCGACCTCGACCAGCATCGCCTCGCTTTGTTTTATGTTGGCTTCGAGCAGCCGACGCGCCATATAGCTGTATAGCGCGTCCAACCGCTCTGCAATCTCGCCGCCCGCCTCCCGGTTGAGCGACTGCTGCAGCCCGCTTTCGACGATCTGAATCGCCTTGCCGATCGCTTCTCCGCGAGCCGGCACATTGCCTTGCTGCACATGCATGCGCGCTTGCGCGATCGCTTGCCGGGCGCCCTGATACAACATCACGATCAGACGATGCGGACTCGCGCCCATCACCCCCGTCTCGACGCCCACGCGTGCATACGCATTGGCTCCAGAGTGTCCTGGGGAAAACATCGGCGCTCCTCCTCTCTTGCACTGCGGTTGGTCATGGCAACCCATCCGTGCACGTTGCCGCGCGCCGAACTCTGCCTGTACCTGGTTATCGGATAGGCAGCGGGAAAGCTTTAGTCTGTTGTAAGGAGGATTAAGGGCTGATTGGAGCGGGCCACGTTGGTCGGGCCACATTGGTCGGCCCACGTCGGGCGGCCCGGTTGGCCACACGGTGTTCAGCGTTCAGGCAGGCAAGCGGGACAGCCTTGCCGCCCGGGCCGCGCTCACACCGACATCTGCATGATGTCGTTATAGGCCGACACCAGTTTGTTGCGCACCTGCAAGCCGAACTGGAAACCGACGTTGGCCTTCTGCATATCGACCATCACGTCGTTCAGCGACACGTTCGACGCGCCGAGTTCGAACGCCTGCGATTCGCCGACCGCCTTGGTCTGATCGCCGCTGATCTTGTCGAGCGACGCCTTCAGCGCCGAGGCGAAGCCGCCGGGCGTCGCCGCGCCGGACTGGCCGGCCGCCGGGTTGCTGCTGCCGGCCGCTTGCGCCGCCATCGACTGCATCTGTTGCAGCGCCGACGAGAGCGCGTTCACGGGCAAAGTCATGTTCTCTCCAGGGAATGACGACCGGCATGCCGAACCGCACCGATCTGAGCGAAAGCATAGCAGCGGGCCTTTAGGGAAAGCCCCGAAACTAGGGGGAAAACCCGGCTCTATTCAAGCAATCGGGTTGAGCGGCCCTGCGGATAATTTCAATGGTGAAAGTATCTGTCCGTGCGCCCGCCGACCCTCGGCGCGGCGAGGCGGCAGAACGCAAAGGCATCCCGGAGATACCCGACGCATGGATTCGTCAGCCAACTCTTTGATCAACCCCGACGCCCGCATGGGCCTCGCCGGCGCGCAGCCGGGCGCGGGCGCGTCCGGCGCCGGCCAGCCGGGCGGCGCGGCCGACCTCGGCGGCTTGGGGGGCAACCTTGGCGGCATGGGCGGCAACTTCGGCCAACGCCTGTCGGGCCTCGCGCAAATGCGCGGCAATCCGCGTGCGCCGCTGATTTTTGCTGTCGCGCTGCTGGTTGCGATCGTGGCGGGTCTGTTCCTGTGGTCGCGCGCGCCGGACTTTAAGGTGCTCTACAGCAACCTGTCGGACCGCGACGGCGGCGCGATCATCACCGCGCTCCAGCAGGCCAATATTCCCTACAAGTTTTCCGACGCCGGCGGCGCGATCCTCGTGCCCGCCGAGCAGGTGCATGAAATGCGCCTGCGTCTGGCTTCGCAAGGCCTGCCGAAGAGCGGCTCGGTCGGCTTCGAATTGATGGACAACCAGAAGTTCGGCATCAGCCAGTTCGCCGAGCAGATCAACTATCAGCGCGCACTGGAAGGCGAGCTGCAACGCACGATCGAATCGATTTCCTCGGTGAAGTCGGCGCGCGTGCATCTGGCGATTCCGAAGCCTTCCGTGTTCGTGCGCGACAAGGAAGCGCCCTCCGCGTCGGTGCTGGTCGACCTGTATCCGGGCCGCGCGCTCGACGAAGGCCAGGTGCTGGCGATTACCCATATGGTGTCGTCGGCGGTGCCGGATATGCCGGTGCGCGGCGTGACGATCCTCGACCAGGACGGCAACCTGCTGACGAACCCGTCCTCCGGCAGCGGTCTGGACGCCTCGCAGCTGAAGTATCGCCAGCAGATCGAACGCAACACGCAACAGCGCATCGACGCGATCCTCGCGCCGCTGTTCGGCGCCGGCAATGCGCATTCGCAGGTCAGCGCCGATATCGACTTCGCGCGTATCGAGCAGACCTCGGAAAACTACGGCCCGAACGGCAGCCCGCAACAAGCCGCGATCCGCAGCCAGCAATCGAGCAGCGCCACCGAAATGTCGCAGGCGGCCGCCTCGGGCGTGCCCGGCGCGCTGTCGAACCAGCCGCCGCAACCGGCTTCGGCGCCGGTCAATGCGCCGAACGGCGCGAGCGGCGTGACCACCACGCCGGTCAGCGACCGCAAGGATTCGACCACCAACTACGAACTCGACAAGACCGTGCGCCATCTGGAGCAGCCGATGGGCGGCATCAAGCGTCTGTCGGTGGCGGTGGTGGTCAACTATATGCGGGTGGTCGACGCCAAGGGCCACGCCACGATGCAGCCGGTCACCGCCGACAAGCTCACGCAGGTCAATCAGCTGGTGAAGGACGCGATGGGCTTCGACGCGTCGCGCGGCGACTCGGTCAACGTGGTCAACAGCGCGTTCACCGCCGACGTCGACCCGAACGCCGACCTGCCGTGGTGGCGCTCGCCGGACATGATCGCGCTCGCCAGGCAGATCGCGACCTACCTCGGGATCGGCGCCGTCGCCCTGTTCCTCTACTTCGTGATGGTGAAGCCGGCGCTGCGCCGCGCGTTCCCGCCGCCGGAGCCGGTCGCCGCCGCGGCGCTGCCGTCGCCGGACGAGCCGATCCTGCTGGACGGCATCCCGGCCGCCGAGCGCATGGCCGCCGGCACCGCCGCCGAAGCGGAAGCCGACTCCGAGCTGCTGATGCTGGAGAACGCCAAGCACAAATACGAACGGAACCTGGAATTCGCGCGCAACATCGCGCGCCAGGATCCGAAGATCGTTGCAACCGTCGTGAAAAACTGGGTGTCCGATGAGCGCTGAAGGCGTAATGAAGAGCGCGCTCCTGCTGATGTCGATCGGTGAGGAAGAAGCCGCGCAGGTGTTCAAGTTCCTCGGGCCGCGTGAGGTCCAGAAGATCGGCGTCGCGATGGCCGCGCTGAAGAACATCACGCGTGAACAGATCGACGAGGTCCTGCAGGAGTTCGTGCGCGAGGCCGAAAAGCATACGGCGCTGTCGCTCGATTCGAGCGACTACATCCGCTCGGTGCTGACCAAGGCGCTCGGCGACGACAAGGCCGGCGCGATCATCGACCGGATTTTGCAGGGCAGCGATACCAGCGGTATCGAGGGCCTCAAGTGGATGGACTCCGCAGCGGTGGCCGAGCTCATCAAGAACGAGCACCCGCAGATCATCGCGACGATCCTCGTGCACCTGGACCGCGATCAGGCGTCGGAAATCGTCGCGTGTTTCACCGAACGTCTGCGTAACGACGTGCTGTTGCGGATCGCGACGCTCGACGGCATCCAGCCGGCCGCGCTGCGCGAACTCGACGACGTGCTGACGGGCCTGCTGTCCGGCAGCGACAACCTCAAGCGCAGCCCGATGGGCGGCATCCGCACGGCGGCCGAGATTCTCAACTTCATGTCGAGCAACCATGAAGAAGGCGTCATCGAAAACGTCCGCCAGTACGACGCGGAACTCGCGCAAAAGATCATCGACCAGATGTTCGTGTTCGAGAACCTGCTCGATCTGGAAGACCGCGCGATCCAGCTGCTGCTGAAGGAAGTCGAGTCCGAGGCGCTGATCATTTCGCTGAAGGGCGCGCCGCCCGCGCTGCGCCAGAAGTTCCTGTCGAACATGTCGCAGCGCGCCGCCGAACTGCTCGCCGAAGACCTCGACGCGCGCGGTCCGGTGCGCGTCTCCGAAGTCGAGACGCAGCAGCGCCGCATCCTGCAGATCGTGCGCAATCTAGCGGAAAGCGGCCAGATCGTTCTAGGCGGCAAGGCGGAAGATGCGTATGTCTGATACGACCTCCAGGCGCAAGGACAGCCTCTCGGCCTACCAGCGCTGGGAGATGGCCTCGTTCGATCCGGTGCCGCCGGCGCCGCCCGAACCCGAAGTCGACGACGGCGCGTTCGAAGCCGAACTCGAACGTCTGCGCGAGTCCGCGCATGCGCAGGGCATTGCGTCGGGTCACGTGGCCGGACAGGCGCTCGGTTATCAGGCCGGTTACGAGCAAGGTCACGCGCAGGGTTTCGAGCAGGGCCAAAGCGAAGCGCGCGAAGAAGCCGCACGTCTCGCCGCGTTGGCCGCGACCTTCAAGGCGGCGCTCGACGGCACCGAGGGCGCGATCTCGGAGACGCTGGTCGCGTTGGCGCTGGACATCGCGCAACAGGTGGTGCGCCAGCACGTGCAGCACGATCCGACCGCACTCATTGCCGCCGCGCGTGAGGTGCTGGCCGCCGAGCCGACGCTGGTCGGCGCGCCGGCGCTGATCGTCAGTCCGGCCGACTTGCCGGTCGTCGAAGCCTATCTGATGGAAGAACTGCAAACGCGCGGCTGGACCGTGCGCACCGATGCGTCGATCGAACGCGGCGGCTGCCGCGCGCAGGCCGGCAGCGGCGAGGTGGATGCCGGCATCGAGACGCGCTGGGAGCGCGTCGCCGCGGCGCTTGGCAAGGTGAGCACATGGTGAAGCCGACGCTCGAAGAGATTCGCGCCAGCGATCTGACGCCGCTCGAACGCGAGCTCGCGCTGGCGTCGTTCGGCGCCGAGGCGCTGGCTCCTTACGATCCCGCCCTCGACACCAATCCGCACATGCAAGCCTGGCGCGGCCGGCTCGACGCGCTGCGCGCGCGCAACGCGATCGCCAGGCCGATGCGCGCCTGCGGGCGCCTGACGCGCGCCGCCGGTCTGGTGCTCGAAGCGGTTGGCCTGCGTCTGTCGGTGGGCGCCGAGGTGATGATCGAACTGCCGCCCGGCAGTTCGCTGCCGATGGCCGAAGCCGAAGTGGTCGGCTTCTCCGGCGACAAACTGTTTCTGATGCCGACCACCGAGGTGATCGGCCTCTTGCCCGGCGCGCGCGTTTATCCGCTCGAAAGCGCGCCGATCGCCGATCCGATGGCGGGCGCCAAGCGCCTGCCGGTCGGCTGGGAATTGCTCGGCCGCGTGCTCGATGCGTCGGGCCGGCCGCTCGACGGCCTCGGCCCGCTCGGCACGCACGCCGACGCGCCGCTGTCGGCGCCGGTCATCAACCCGCTGAACCGCGAGCCGATTCACAAGGTGCTCGACGTCGGCGTGCGCGCGATCAACGCGCTTCTGACCGTGGGCCGTGGCCAGCGCATGGGTCTGTTCGCCGGTTCGGGCGTCGGTAAATCGGTGTTGCTCGGAACGATGGCGCGTTACACCAGCGCCGAAGTGATCGTGATCGGCCTGATCGGCGAACGCGGCCGCGAAGTGAAGGAATTCATCGAACAGATTCTCGGCGAGGAAGGTCTGGCGCGCTCCGTCGTGATCGCCGCGCCGGCCGACGTCTCGCCGCTCTTGCGGATGCAGGCCGCGTCGTACTCGACCTCGCTTGCCGAATATTTCCGCGATCAGGGCAAGCACGTGCTGCTGCTGATGGATTCGCTGACCCGCTACGCGATGGCCCAGCGCGAAATCGCGCTGGCCGTGGGCGAGCCGCCCGCCACCAAGGGTTATCCGCCTTCGGTGTTCGCCAAGCTGCCGGCGCTCGTCGAGCGGACCGGCAACGGCCCGGCGGGCGGCGGCTCGATCACCGCGTTCTACACCGTGCTGACCGAAGGCGACGACCAGCAGGACCCGATCGCCGACTCCGCGCGCGCGATTCTCGACGGCCATATCGTGCTGTCGCGTTCGCTCGCCGAGGCCGGTCACTATCCGGCGATCGACATCGAAGCGTCGATTAGCCGGGCAATGACCGCGCTGATCGACGATAACCATCTCGACAAAACGCGTATGTTCAAGCAGATGCTGTCGCGCTATCAGCGCAATCGCGATCTGATCAACGTCGGCGCCTATTCGAGCGGGCGCGACGCGCTGCTCGACCGTGCGATTGCGCTGTATCCGCGGATGGAAGCATTTTTGCAGCAAGGTTTTCGCGAGTGCGCAAACTTTGAGCCGAGTATCGCGATGCTGGACGCGCTGTTTGCCCAAGGAAGCTGACCATGGCGAAACACTTTCCGATCAAGACGCTCATCGGCCTCGCCAAGGACGATGTGGACGCCGCCGCGCAGCGCCTCGGCCGTGCGCAGCGCGAGCGCGGCGAGGTGCAATCGCAGCTCGATTCGCTGGTGCAGTACCGCGACGAATATCACGCTCGCTTCACGGCGACCGCCCAGACCGGCATGCCCGCCGGCAACATGCGCAATTTCCAGGCGTTCATCGACACGCTCGACTCCGCCATCGAACAGCAGCGCAATCTGCTGGTGACGGCCAATGCGCGTGTCGAGGCCGCCAAGCCCGACTGGCAGCGCCAGAAGCAGAAACTCGGCTCGTACGAAGTGTTGCAGGCGCGCGGCGAGGCCGTCGAAGCGAGGCAAACGGCGCGGCGCGACCAGCGCGACGCCGACGAACACGCCGCCCGAATTCTGAGGATGCGCGCCGAGGGCGTCTGACGCGCCGCGCGCCGCCTCGACAGACCGAACACCCCGTTTTGACGGATTGACAGGATCATCTATGTCGGCACTCTCACCGATCGGCTCACTGCTCGGCTCCGCCAGCAGCACCTCCACCAGCGCGGCCATGGCCGCCGCGGCGAATGCCAAGCCGTTCTCGCAAACGCTTCAGCAAAGCATCGCCGCGCAAAACAGCGCGGCCGCGCAGAGCGCGAGCATGCCGGCGGCGGCGTCTTCGTCGGCTTCGTCCTCCTCGCCGTCCTCCTCCGCATCGCCGTCCTCATCCGCATCGTCGTCCTCATCCGCATCGTCGTCCTCATCCGCACCGTCTTCGCAGGCATCGTCGTCGAGCGTGCATGACGCGCCGCCCGCACCCGACGCCGCCTCGAAGAGCACCGACGGCACGGATGCCGGGAACGGCAGCAAGAACGACAGCAACGCAGCGAGCGCATCGTCGTCCAGTTTGTCCTCGTCGGGGGCGACGCAGCAGGCCGCGAACGACAAGCCTGCCGCGAACCCGACGAAATCCGGCAACCCGGCCACGCAGACCGACACCAGCATCGCCGCAGCCACCGCGGCGGCTGCGGTACAGGCGCAGGCTCAAGCTCTGGCCAACGCAAACGGCGCGGCTGCCCCGGCCGCCACCGACCCCGCTGCGGCATTGGCTGACGCGGCGGCTTCGCTGCCTGACGCGACGACGGGCACCACGACGGGCGGCACCCCCGGCAAAAAGACGAGTGCGACCGATGCGAAGTCGGCACAGGACGCATTGCAGGCGGCGTTGGCCGCGCTGTCGAGCGCCCAGGGCGCGGTGCCGGTGCCGGCTCAGGCGCTGGCGAGCGGCGCGGCGGCGAGCGCGTCGAGCGCCGCGAGCGGTTTGGCTGGCGATGCGACTGCCGGACTGAATGCGTCGGCGGGCGGCAAGACGCTCGCGGCCGGTTTGTTCGGCGACGGCAAGGGATCGAATGCGGCCAAAGCCACGCTGACGGCAGCCGCCACCATGGTGGCGGATCCATCGGCGGCGGCGAAGACGGCTGTTGACGCGTTGGCGTCAACGGCGGGCGGCGGCGCTCAGGCCGACAATCTGGCGTCCTTCAAGAGTGAAGCCGATGCGGCGGCGGCAGCTTTGGCCGCCACGCAGGCGGTGGCCGGCGCCGCGAGCACGACCGCGGCCGTGCAAACGACCGGAAACGCCGGCGCGGCCGAAGTGGCGAATGCATTGGCGCCGCAGGTCGGCACGACTGACTGGGAAGACGCGTTGAGTCAGAAGGTGGTGTTCTTGTCGAATGCGCATTCGCAGAGCGCCGAGCTGACTTTGAATCCGAAGGATTTGGGGCCGCTGCAGGTTGTGTTGCAGGTTGCCGATAACCATGCCCATGCGCTTTTTGTTTCTCAGCACCAGCAGGTGAGGGAAGCCGTCGAGGCGGCTTTGCCGAAATTGCGGGAGGCGATGGAGTCCAATGGGATTGGGCTTGGCAGCGCGAGCGTTAGTGACGGGTTTGGCCGGTCGGGGAGTGGGCAGCAGCAGAGTGCTGATTCTGGCCGGTCCGGTGGGAGGGCTACAGCTACAGCTGCTTTTGCCGGCGGCGCTGGGGAGTCTGTTGGGGCTGTCGTGGGGAATGTTGCCGTGCGGCGCTCTGTTGGGTTAGTGGATACGTTTGCTTGATTTTTTTTGCCTGCGCGGCGCTTCTTGTGTTTGTTTGCCTACGGCGTTGGTCTTGGCTTTTTTGCCTGTGCGGCGCTTCTTATGTCTGTTTGCCTGCGGCGTTGGTCTTGGCTTTTTGCCTGTGCTGCGCTTTCTGGTTGTGTTTTCCTACGGCAGTGCCTTTCGCTGTTCTGACTTCTTTGACCTTTCCTTGATTTGTTATTGGTTTATTAGCTTTCCCCCTGTGCGGGGGAGCACCTACTTTTCTTTGTCCCCCAAGGGGACTTCCTTCGGGGCGCCGGCCGCAAAGAAAAGTAGGCAAAAGAAAGCGGCTTCACACCGCAAGTACTAAGCGGGCACCTCTATGATCGACGGGGAGTGGAGGCCACCTGATCTGTGCCAGTGCACCTTCACGCCCTGGTGACAAGGCAGTCATCCACCCCTTCTCGCGCTGCGCGCTCGCCGGAAAGGTACTTCATCCAACCACCCACTACGTTTGGCGCCTGCGCTTTGCGCAGGGCGTAGCTCGCCAGTTCACGCGTGCGCGTGCCATTACGCCCGAGTTCTGCTCGGTAGTCCAGATCTGCACCCCGCCGAGGCGAAGCCGATGGCTCCTGCTCGCGCAAACGAAGCGGGAGGTTTGGGATGGACCTTGCCGGCGAGCGCGCAGCGCGAGAAGGGGTGGATGACTGCCTGGTCACAGGCGCTCATGGACCACGGTGTGGTCCGGCAGGTTTCCACTACCGGTGGTTGACCGAGGTGCCCGCTTCAGAATTAGCGGTTTGAGCCGCTTTCTTTTGCCTACTTTTCTTTGCGGCGGCAAAGAAAAGTAGGTGCTCCCCCGCACAGGGGGAAAGCTAATAAACCACAAAGAAAACAAGGAAAGGCCAAAGAAGTCAGAACAAGGAAAGGCCAACGCCGTAGGCAAACAGCACAAGGTGCAACGCTAATAGACCAATAACAAAATAGAAAGGCAAAAAACTCAGAACAAGCAAAGACACACCGCCGTAGGCAAAAAGAAACCAGCAAGACCGCCCTCCGCCTGAAAGGCAAAAACAAGAGATAGCCCGCATTAACCCTTCTTTTCGACCCATCGCGCCGCAGGCAAATCAACAACAATCACCATCACCAGCACTAACGGCAAGCAAAGCAAACCTCATGGCATCCACGACCGCAAACCAGCAAGCCGCGCCCGCCTCGCCGGGCCCGTTGAAGCGAATCATTCTGATCGCCCTCATTGCGATCCTCGCCGCAGGCGCCGCCGGCGCGGGTGTGTGGTTCTATATGTCCAAACGCAGCCCAGCCCCCGCGTCAGCGGAAACCGCCAGCGCGCCGGCGCCACTGGCGGCGCCGCTCTTCTTCCCGCTCGAATCGATGACGGTCAACCTGCAGTCGGACGACGGTCAGCAACACTTCCTGCGTATCGGCCTCACCCTCAAGCTGAACGACCCGAAAACCCAGCAGGAACTCACCGACCACATGCCGGAAGTGCGCAGCCGCATCCTGCTCGCGCTGTCGAACAAGCATCCCGACGAACTGGCGCCGCTCGAAGGCAAACGCGCCCTCGCCACCGAACTCCGGACGCTGATCGAACAGCCCACCGATAAGGGCGCCACGCCGATCCGCGTTCAGGACGTCCTGTTCACCGAATTCGTCGTGCAGTGACGTCCGCAGTGACGTTATTTCGCGCTGCCATCATCAACCGCCACGGGACGCACGAGGAATAAGGAATGGGCCACGAAGAGTTCATGTCCCAGGAGGAGGTCGATGCCCTCCTCAAGGGCGTAACCGGCGAGTCCGACTCGATCGCCGACCAGAGCGATCGTGCGGGCGTTCGCCCGTACAACATCGCGACGCAGGAACGCATCGTCCGCGGCCGGATGCCGGGCCTCGAAATCATCAACGATCGCTTCGCGCGTCTGTTGCGCGTCGGCATCTTCAACTTCATGCGGCGCTCGGCGGAAATCTCCGTCGGCCCGGTGAAGGTACAGAAATACAGCGAGTTCACCCGCAACCTGCCGATCCCGACCAACCTGAACCTGGTCCACGTGAAGCCGCTGCGCGGCACCTCGCTGTTCGTGTACGACCCGAACCTGGTGTTCTTCGTGGTCGACAACCTGTTCGGCGGCGACGGGCGCTTCCATACCCGTGTCGAAGGCCGCGATTTCACGCAGACCGAGCAGCGCATCATCATGAAGCTGCTCAATCTCACGTTCGAGCACTACGCGACGTCGTGGAAAAGCGTGCGCCCGCTGCAGTTCGAATACGTGCGCTCGGAAATGCATACGCAGTTCGCCAACGTCGCGACGCCGAACGAAATCGTCATCGTCACCCAGTTCTCGATCGAGTTCGGCACCACGGGCGGCACGCTGCACATCTGCATGCCGTATTCGATGATCGAACCGATCCGCGACATCCTGTCGTCGCCGATCCAGGGCGAGGCGCTCGAAGTCGACCGCCGCTGGGTCCGCGTGCTGTCGCAACAGGTGCAGGCCGCGGAAGTGGAACTGACCGCCGACCTCGCGCAGGTGCCGGTCACGTTCGAGCAGATCCTGAACATGCGCAAAGGCGATGTTCTGCCGATCAACATCCCCGAACACATCACGGCGAAGGTCGACGGTGTGCCGGTGATGGAATGCGGCTACGGAATTTTCAATGGTCAGTACGCGTTGCGGGTCCAGAAGATGATCAGCGCAGCCGACACGATGAAGGAAGGTGGATATGAGTGACCTGAAAGCAAAGCCCGAGATGGAATTGCCGGAAGCCGAACAGTTGGCTGCCGCGGAATCCGCCGAGGACGAAGCGGCGATGGCCGACTGGGCCAGCGCGCTCGCCGAGCAGAACGACAACACGGAAGTCAGCGCCACGACAGCCGGCGTGTTCCAACCGCTGTCGAAGGTCGAGCCGACCTCGACGCGCAACGACATCGACATGATCCTGGACATCCCCGTCCAGATGACCGTCGAACTCGGCCGCACCAAGATCGCGATCCGCAACCTGCTGCAACTCGCGCAAGGTTCGGTCGTGGAACTGGACGGCATGGCCGGCGAACCAATGGACGTGCTGGTCAACGGCTGCCTGATCGCACAGGGTGAAGTCGTGGTCGTCAACGACAAGTTCGGTATTCGTCTGACCGACATCATCACGCCGTCCGAACGCATCCGGAAGCTGAATCGATGAAATGCATTGCCGGTCGCGCCGTGCTGGATGCGTCGCGCAATGTTCCCGCTCGCGCGGGGCTCGCGGTGAGGGCCGTGACCGCTTCGGCGGCGCTGTTCGCGCTGACGTTCGTATCATCCGCCGCGCACGCGGCCGACATGAACGCGGTCAACAACGCCGCGAAAATCGCCTCGGGTGTCGGTGCAGGCACGGCCGTTCCGGCGCTCGGCGTCGGCGCGGTGTTGCAAACGATCGTCGGCCTGCTGGTCGTGATCGCTCTGGTATTCGGTTGTGCGTGGCTCGCGCGCCGCTTCGGCTGGCAGCCGGCGAAGCGCGGCGGTCTCGTGAAGACCATCGGCGGCGCTTCGCTCGGCGGCAAGGAGCGCGTCGCGGTGGTCGAGATCGGCGATACGTGGCTCGTGCTCGGCACGGCGCCCGGCAATGTGCGTCTGTTGCATACGATGCCGGCCGGTTCGGCCGCAATCGATCCGGTCGCAGGCACGCCACCCGCCGCTGCGGGTGAACGCGCATCCTTGCCCGGCACCTTCGGCCAACGCTTTCGCGACGCTTTGAAAGGCGAAATGGGCAAACGTTTCAACGCACTCAGCGACGCCAACGGTATCAACGGGCAAGGCAGCGGGGATCGGTAATGCAGTTCAGTCTTCAACCAGCGCGTGATGCGCAAGCCACACGCGTGTCGTCCGCCGCTTCGAAAATCGTCCCCGTGCTGCGCCGTTTCGCCCCTGTTGCATTGCCGGCGCTGATGCTCGCGCTGCCGACGCTGTCGTTCGCGCAAACCGCCGGCCTGCCGGCCTTCAACACGAGCCCCGGCCCGAACGGCGGCACGACCTACTCGCTGAGCGTGCAGACGATGCTGCTGCTCACGATGCTGTCGTTCCTGCCGGCGATGGTGTTGATGATGACGAGCTTCACGCGCATCATCATCGTGTTGTCGTTGTTGCGTCAGGCGCTCGGCACGACCACCACGCCGCCGAATCAGGTGCTGGTCGGCCTCGCGCTGTTTCTCACGCTGTTCGTGATGTCGCCGGTGCTCGACAAGGCCTATACCGAAGGCTACAAGCCGTTCTCCGACGGCTCGATGCCGATGGAGCAGGCGGTTTCGCGCGGCCTTGCGCCGTTCAAGACCTTCATGCTGCGCCAGACCCGCGAAAGCGATCTCGCCCTCTTCGCCCGCATCTCGCATGCCGCGCCGATGCAAGGTCCGGAAGACGTGCCGCTGTCGCTGCTGGTGCCGTCGTTCGTCACCAGCGAATTGAAAACCGGCTTCCAGATCGGCTTTACGATTTTCATCCCGTTCCTCATCATCGACATGGTGGTGGCGAGCGTGCTGATGTCGATGGGGATGATGATGGTGTCGCCCGCCACCATCTCGCTGCCGTTCAAGCTGATGCTGTTCGTGCTGGTCGACGGCTGGCAGTTGCTGCTCGGCTCGCTCGCGCAGAGCTTTGTTTGAGCCTCGTGCTGATTGGCTTCGCCGGGCATCGCTTGTCGGTATCGCTTGTCTGTATCGCTGATCGGCCTCGCACATCGGCCCCGCGTATCGATTTCGTCCAACCTTTCACACTTCCGGTCGAACCATCATGAATTCCGAATCCGTCATGACGCTGGCGCACCAGGCCATGTATGTCGGCCTGCTGCTCGCCGCACCGCTCCTGCTGGTCGCGCTGATTGTCGGTCTGGTGGTGAGCCTGTTCCAGGCCGCCACGCAGATCAACGAGACGACGCTCTCGTTCATTCCGAAACTGCTCGCGATTGCCGTCACGATGGTGATCGCCGGGCCGTGGATGCTGACGACCATGCTCGACTATCTGCGCCAGACGCTCACCAACATTCCGACGCTCGTCAACTGAGCGCCGCGCCGGCCCCCTCACCCTTCATCGCCGCCCGTACGCTCGCGCCGCCGCCATGTTTTCCGTCACCTACGCGCAACTGAACACCTGGCTCACGGCGTTCCTGTGGCCGTTCGTGCGAATCCTCGCGCTGACCGCCACAGCACCGGTGCTCGGCAACCGCTCGCTGCCGATCCGCGTAAAAATCGGCCTCGCGGCCTTCATCACGATCATCGTCGCGCCGACGCTCGGCGCGCTGCCGCAGGTCACGGTGTTTTCCGCCGAGGGCGTGTGGATCATCGTCAACCAGTTCCTGATCGGCATCGCGCTCGGCGTGACGATGCAGATCGTGTTTCAGGCGATCAGCGCCGCCGGCGACTTCGTCGGTCTGGGCATGGGCCTCGGCTTCGCGACGTTCTTCGATGCGCAGGCGAGCAGTTCGAGCCAGGTGCTGTCGAGCTACATGAACATCATCGCGATGCTGGTGTTTCTGGTGATCGACGGCCATCTGCAGATGATCAGCGCGCTGCTGGCCACGTTCCAGTCCGTGCCGGTGTCGGCGAACATCCTCGGTGCGCCCGGCTGGCGCACGCTGGCCAACTTCGGCAGCACGGTATTTTCGGCGGGCCTGCTGCTGTCGCTGCCGGTGGTCGCCGCGCTGCTGATCACCAACCTCGCGCTCGGCATTCTCAACCGCGCCGCGCCGCAAATCGGCGTGTTCCAGATCGGCTTTCCGCTGACCATGCTGATCGGCTTGCTGCTCCTGCAACTGATGATCCCCAACATGATTCCGTTCTTCACGCGTCTGTTCGACATCGGTATCGATCAGATGGGGCGCGTCGCGGCGGGGTTGAAGTAGCGCCCGGCTAGTTCAGGTACTGGAACAGCGACAGGTTCTGCACCTTCGCGAACGCCTGTTCCGCCGCTTGCAGCGAAGTCTGCATCATCGTGTACTTGCTGACCGTCTTGGTCAAGTCAGTCTGGGTCAGATCCGCCAGGCCGTTCGCCGTCTGCAGCGTGTTGGTCTGCGTGACCGTCTGCAACGCCTGCACTTCCTGCTCACGGCCGCCTACCGCGGCCTGGGCCGTCACGACGTTGTTCATCGTGTTTTCGAGCTGGGTCAAGCTGGTGACCATCGCGCTCTGGAAACTGGCGGTCGCGGCCGCGCCTGAAACCGGCGTTTGCAGCGTCGTGATCAACTGGCTCAGGTTGGCGAATACGTCCGTGCTGCCTTGCGTGGCCGGCGTCACGGTGAAACTGTCGCCCGCGTTCGGCGCGCCGGTGATCGTCACCGACTGGCCGCCGAGCGTGATCGCCGAGCCCGACGTGAAAGCCTGCGGCGTGCCCGTCGTGACCGTGCCGGTTGCCGGATCGGTCGAAGTCACCGTGTAGGTGGTCGCCGCGCCGGCGCCCGCGAAGGCGATCGAGTAGGTGTAGGCGTTAGTCGGGTCGGTCGGATTCGTCAGGCTGACGCCGCTAATCACGCCGGTGCCGCTGTTGCCCGCGGTCGCGGCCGGGACCGCGCTGGTGCCGATCGACGCCACGCTGCCAAAGATCGCGATGCCGTTGTCGGCGGTCTGAACGGTGTGCGAGTCGGTGATCTGCACGGCGCGCGTACCGGTGTCGCCCGAATAGGTCACGACGCCGGCGGAGTTGGTGGTGTACGGCTGCGCGGTGCTCTGATAGCCGGCAAACAGGTAGTTGCCCTGCGAGTCGGTCGAGTTGGCGAGCGTCATCAACTGGCTGCGCAGGCTTTGCAACTGCGTGGCGATCGAGCCGCGGTCGCCGTCGTTCAGCGAGCCGTCGCCGGCGCGCAGCACCAGCGTGTGAATGCTCTGCAGCACGGTGGTGACGCTGCCGAGCGTGGAGTCTTCCTGTTGCAGCGACGAGAGCGCGGTGCCCTGGTTGCTCGTGTACTGCGACAGGCTCGTCGCCGTCGAGCTCAACTGCACGGCCTGCGCTGCGCCGAGCGGATTGTCCGAGGGTGTGGAGAGGCTCACGCCGCTCGAAATCTCTGCGTACAACTGCGACAGCTGAGCTTGCTGATCGCTCATCGTCGCCACGTTCATGTTGAAGTACTGCGTGCTGGAGATGCGCATGTTCAACGCCTCACTGAATAATGCCGATCAACGTCTGGAACAGGGTCTGCGCGGTCTGGATGACTTTGCTGTTGGCCTGATAGAGCTGCTGATACTGAAGCAGATTGGCTGCTTCCTCGTTGATGTTCACGCCCGAAACCGACTGCTGCGCGGTGGTGATCTGCGTCACCAGCGAGGCCTGGGCCGTGCTCGAAGTCTGAATCTGATTGGTCTGGTTGCCGATCTGGTTGACGTAGTTCGCATACGCGCCCGTCAGCGTGACCGTGCCGCCCGCCATCACCTTCGCGGTGGACAGGTTCGACAGCGCCAGCGCATTGCGGCCGTCGTTGGTCGCGCCGGTGTTCGGGCCGATGGTGAACTTGTCGCCGGCAGCCGGCGTGCCGCTGATCGTCACCGACACGTTGTTCATCTGGCCGGCGGTCGCGTTGTTGATCGTGAGCGTGGCGCCCGTGGCCGACGAATACGGCACCACGGTCGCCGCGCTGGCGATCGGGTAGGTGGTCGACGGCGAGCCCGCCACCGTCACCGTCGAACCCACCGGGAAGCCGGTCAGACCCGTGCCGTTGTACGACAGCGTGGTGGTCGAGTTAGGCATCGTGTAGCGCGCCGACACTGTGCCTTGCGAGATCGTGCCGGTACCGGTGTTGGTCGACGCGGCCGCGCCCAGCACCGGCGCCGCGGCGGCGATCGCCGAAGCGGCCGTGGTCGCGGTGGCGAAGCTGTTCAGCGCGCCGCGGGTCGGTTCGACCGTGAACGAATCGCCCGGGTTCATCGTGCCGGTGGTCGAGAACTGCAGGCCGTTGATCGGCAGGGCCAGGCTGGTGGCCGAACCCACCACGCTGCCGGTCGAATTGTCGGTCAGCGTGTAAGCGGTGCCGTTGTAGGCGAGCGTGTAGTCGCCGGTGGTCGGCTGCGCGCCATTCGCGAACGACACGTTCAGCGACGCATTGCCGGTGTTCTGCGTGTTGGCGTAGACCGTCGGGCCGCCCACCGAGAACAGCGCGGCGCCTTGGCCGCCGCTCAGCGTCACGCCGAGCGCGTTCTGCGCGTTCACTTGCGAGGCGAAGCTCACGGCAATCGCGCCGAGTTGCGCTTCGCCCGGATCGAGCGTCTGGCTGCGGAACGCAAGCAGGCCGCCGAGCGTGCCGTCCGTGATCTTGCTGTCGGGCAGATTCTGCGGCGCGGCTGCCGGATTGGCGCCGGCCTGGCCGAGATACTGCACCGACAGTTCGCTGGTGTCGCCCGTCGAAGGCGCCGTGCCGAGGTTGTAGCTGTTGCCGCCGGAAACCAGCGGCTGGCCGTTGCCCATGAACACGCTGTAGCTGCCGTTAGACTGCACCACCTGAACGCCGACCAGTTGCGACAGATTCGACACCGCGAGGTCGCGCTGATCCAGCAGCTGATTCGGCGGCTGGCCTTGCGTGCTGGCCGCGGAGATCTGGCCGTTCAAGTTCGCGATCTGTTGCGTGTAGCTGTTGATCTGCGAAACGGTATTCGTGAGCTGCGTGTTGACGCTCTGACGCAGCGCGTCGTATTGCTGGCCCGCGGCGTTGATCTGGTTCGCGAGCGTCTGCGCGCCGCTCATCGCGGTCTGACGGGTGGCCAGGCTCGAAGCGTCGTTCGCGACGTTCTGCAAGCCGGTGAAATAGCTCGTGATCGCGGTCGCAATGCCCGCTGTCGGACTGCCGATCACGTTGTTGAGCTGCGAAATCATCGAGTTGTAGGCGGACAGCGAGCTGCTCGACGACTGCGCGTTGTTCAGCTCAGTGGTCAGATACTGGCTGTACTGACGCGTCACGGTCACGGTCGAAACGCCTTGCGGCAGATAGCCGGAGCCCGTGTACTGGCCGCCGGTTTCCGCGTAGACGGGCCGTTCGATCGTGTAGCCCGCCGTCGACGCGTTGCTGATGTTCTGGCCGGTTGTCGTGAGTCCCCACTGGGCTGCGTTCAGTCCACTGAGGCCAAGATTGATGAGGGTGCTGGACATGCGTCATCCTGAAGGGCGACACCGGACACATGCCGCCGCGTTACTTGAACATCCTGTTTAACGGCCCGCGCGGGGAAAAATTGAGGGCCATTCCCGTTGCTCAGCGCACCAGCGAGCGGCGCTTCATTTCGAGTTGCGTGATCAACCGCTGCAGCGTGTTTTCCGCGCTGCCGGGCAGCGTCAGAAAACGGAAGCCGAGCTGATAGCGCTGCGTGCCGTTCGGCAATGCGGTCGAACGATGCGACACCAGTTGCAGATCGAGCGACAGACGGCCGAGCGCGCCGAGCGACAGTTCGCAATCCTGCAGCCGGGTGCCCATCGGCAATTCGGCCACGCGTTCATCCGCGGTGCGCATGCCGACCCCGCCGAGCGACAGGTCGTTCACTTCGAAGCGGAACGTATCGCCTTCAGGCAGGCGGCCGCTGCAAGTATACGGATCGAGAATCGGCGCCCCGACGCGGAAATACTCGCGGCGCTGCACGTAGAACAGCACTTCGGGGAAGTCCGCCTCGAATGCGGGCAGTCCTTCAAAGCGGGTTTCGCGCGGCGTGCCCGTGGCGAATTCGACACGCACGCCGTCCGGCGACGCGTGGAACTGGCAAAGCGGCGCCGCCAGCAAACCTTTGTTCTGGTCCGACAGCGCGCCCCAATCGAAAGTGAAAGTGCGTCCGCGCACGTCGACGTCGAGCAGGCGCGTGACGAGCTGGCCGCCCGCATGTTGCACGGTGAGGAAATCGCCGCGATTGACGAGATTGCGCAACTGAACGCCGATCTCCAGCGGATTGCGACGGCCAAAGTCGTGAGCGCTTTCGTCTGGCGCGGCGTGCGGCTGGCCGGGGGCTTCGATCTGGCCGTTCGACTGGTTAGTATCCATGGGCTTGCCGGTATGCATGTTCGCGGGCGCGTGCCCAGGGCTCCTGCCAGGGCTTTCGCGCGGTCTTCATCGAGGCCGCGGCACGCGCATTCAACCGGACGTTACAACACTTTCCGGTATCGGGTCTAACTTGATTAGCGGCAGCGTCCGGTCAAAATTTAGGGGCCGGTAATTAAAATATTTGCCGCAAACGTTAAAACGCCGATCCACATCCAACGCAAGCCGGGCGCATCAATACGGGCAACGATCATTTAGACAACGGATACACCGTGAATCAGCCGCGAAACAAGACACGCGATACCTGGTATGGCGGCTCGGCCGACCACCCGCGCGGGTGATCGGCCTGTTCCGTCCTTTTATGCAGCTGGCCCCGTCGCGTGGATGGATTTTATGCTCAGGCCATTTTCTGCATGATCGACATCAGTTTTTTCGCGTAATGCGGATCGGTCGCGTAGCCCGCGCGCTGCATGCCGTTGGCAAAGCCGTTCACATCGTGCGAAGAATTGATGACCTGCGCATAACGCGGATTGCCTTTGAGCAGGTTCGCGTAATCGGTCATCGCTTCCTCGTACGAGTCGTACGCGCGGAATTTCTCGACGGTGCGCTGCGGCTTGCCGTTCACATATTCGGTCGTGACGGTCGAAACGGTCTTGCCGGTCCAGTCCTTGGACGCCTTGATGCCGAACACGTTGTGACTGCTCGAGCCGTCGGCCTTTCTGATCTCGCTCTTGCCCCAGCCCGATTCGAGCGCGGCCTGGCCGATGATGAAGCGCGCCGGAATGCCGGTTGCGGCGCTGGCGGCCTGGGCGGGCGCGGCCAGCTTGTCGACGAACGCGTCGATTTTCGGCGAGCTGCCGTCGCCTTTGAGCGGCGGGGTCAGCGAGCTGTTGGCCGAGTAGCCCTTGCCCATCGCCAGCTGCCCGTTGGCCTGCGCATTGCCGTACGCCTTGGCGAGCGCGTTCAGCGCGGCGGTCTGGCCTTCGTCGCCGCCGCTGCCGCCGCCGAGCGCATTGGCCATGCCGGCGAGGCCGCCCGCACCGCCTGCTGCGCCGCTCACCTGCATGCCCTGGTTGCGCATCATCTGCTTGAGCATCGCGTCGGCCACGCCGATGCCCTTCTGCGACATCTGCTGCGACAACTGCTGATCCATCATCGACGTAAAGGTGGCGCTGTCGTGCGAATCGAACGGGCTGTCCTGCGGCGTCGCATCGCGCATGCTCTTCAACATCATCTGCGTGAACACTGCGTCGAACTGCTGCGCGGCCATCTTCATGCCGGCCTGCGGCGAAGCCTTGGCCTGCGCACTCAGCTTGGCGAACCCCTGCACGTCGAGGGCAAAGCGCTGGGTCAGGTCGTTCGCCGCATTGGCGGAGTTGGTCGTATCCGAATTCATCTGCTGTCTTCCTTAGATGATTTCCAGGTCGGCGCGCAGAGCGCCCGCCGCTTTCATGGCCTGCAGGATCGACATCAGATCCGCGGGCGTCGCACCCAATGCATTGAGCGCCTTCACCACTTCGGCGAGGTTCGCACCGGCGGTCACGAGCTTCAGGGCGCCGTTGTCCTGCTTCATCTGAATCTGCGACTGCTGGGCCACCACCGTCTGGCCGTTCGAGAACGCGCCCGGCTGGCTCACCACCGGCTGCGTATTGATCACCACCGACAGATTGCCGTGCGCCACCGCGCAGTTCTGCAGCGTAACCATCTGGTTCATCACGATCGAGCCGGTGCGCGCGTTCAGGATCACCTTCGCGGCGGCTGGCGCCGGCTTCACGTCGAGATTCTGCAAGCGCGCCATGAAGGCGACCTGCTGTTCCGGATCGGCCGGCGCGCGCAGTTGAATCGTGCGGCCGTCGAGCGCCATGGCGGTGCCGCCGCCGAACGCGTTGTTGACCGCCGACACCACACGCTGCGTGGTGTCGTAATCCATGTCGTTCAGTTCGAGCTGCATGGTGCCCGCTTGCGACACCGAGGTCGGCACCGCGCGTTCGACGATCGCGCCGCCGGCGATGCGGCCCGCCGCCAGCGTGTTCACCTGCACCTTGCTGCCGTTCGCGCTCGCGCCGGCGCCGCCGACCGCGAGGTTGCCCTGGCCGAGCGCGTACACCTGGCCGTCGGCGCCCTTGAGCGGCGTGAGCAGCAGCGTGCCGCCGCGCAGGCTCTTGGCGTTGCCGAGCGACGACACGGTGACGTCGATCGCTTCGCCGGGACGCGCGAACGGCGGCAGCACCGCCGTCACCATCACCGCGGCAACGTTCTTCAGCTGGATGTTCGACAGCGACGATTGCGAGTTACTCGACCCGGCGGCCTGGTTGTTGATCGAGATGCCGAGGTTCGCCAGCATGTTGGCGAGTGTTTGCGTGGTGAACGGCGTTTGCGTGGTCTGGTCGCCTGTGCCGTCGAGGCCGACCACGAGACCGTAGCCGATCAGCGGGTTGTCGCGCACGCCCTGAATCTGCACGAGGTCCTTCAGACGCTCGGCATGGGCGGGCGTCGCCGCCGGCAGCGCCACGCAGGCGAGCGCGAAGAGAGCCAGCGCCCGGCCAGCGTGAACGAATCGCGCGAAGCGGCGGGAGCGGCCGGAGCGGAAAAAGGCGGTACGCATGATTACCACGGCGACACGTTGAGAAAGAAGCGCTGCAGCCAGCCCATGTTCTCGGCTTCGTCGATATAACCCTTCGCGGAGTATTCGATTTTCGCGTCGGCCACCTGGGTCGAGTACACGGCGTTCAGGTTCGAAATCGTGTTCGGATTCACAACGCCGGAAAAGCGCACGAACTCATTGCCCTGGTTGATCAGCATCTGTTTCTCGCCGCTCACCATCAGGTTGCCGTTCGGCAGCACGCCTGTCACCGTCACGGTGATCGTGCCATTGAACGTATTCGACGCGTTCGCGCCGCCGGTCGCCTGAAACTTGTTGCCGCCGGTCGCGTTCAGGTTGACCTTGCCGAAGAAGCCGCCGAGAAAGCCGGCGGTCGGCACGTCGAAGTTGGTGCTGCCGTTGCGGTTGGTCCCGGCGCCCGAGGACTTCGTCGCGTTGACGTTTTCCTGAATCACGATTGTCAGAATGTCGCCGACATTGCGCGGCCGCTGGTCTTCGAACAACGGCCGGCCGGCGTAACCCGGGTTGAAGATCGAGCCTGGCGATTGCGCCGCAGGCGGAATCGGCGGCATGGCCGTCATCGGCTGCTGGGTGATCGGTTGCTTCGGCACGAGGCCGCAGCCGCCCAGCGCTGCGAGCAGCGTGAGCTGCACGAGCGCCTGAGCCGTGCGCGAATGAACCGGATTACGAGTGAAGTGCGACATCTTGATTACCGCCTGTTAATTCCCAGCCGCTCAAACCTGCATCTGGCTGAGGGTCTGCAGCATCTGGTCGGAGGTCGTCACGGCCTTGCTGTTGATTTCATACGCGCGCTGCGTCTGGATCATGTTCACCAGCTCCTGCACCACGTTCACGTTCGAGGCTTCCACGTAACCCTGATTCAGCGTGCCGGCGCCGTTGAGGCCCGGTTGCGCGATGTTCGGCGCGCCCGACGACGCGGTTTCCGCGAACAGGTTTTCGCCCTTCGCATCCAGACCGGTCGGGTTGATGAAGGTGGCGATCTGCATCGAGCCGAGCTGCTGGCTGTTGCTCGAGCCGGCGACGGTGACCGACACCACGCCGTCGCTGCCGATCGTCAGCGAAGTGGCATTGGTCGGGATCGTGATCGCCGGAATCACCTGGTAGCCGCTCGAGGTGACGAGCTGGCCCTGCGCGTTGGTCTGGAACGAACCGTCGCGGGTGTAAGCGGTCGTGCCGTCGGGCATCTGCACCTGAAAGAAGCCCTGGCCGTTGATGGCGACGTCTTTCGAGTTGCCGGTTTGCTGCAGGTTGCCCTGGGTGTACAGACGCTCGGTGGCGACCTGTTGCACGCCGGTGCCGAGCTGGATGCCGGACGGCAGTTCGGTTTGCTGGGTCGAGTTCGCGCCGGGCTGGCGGATGGTCTGATACAGCAGGTCCTCGAACACCGCGCGCGAGCCCTTGAAGCCGTTGGTGCTGACGTTCGCGAGGTTGTTCGAGATCACGTCCATCTGCGCCTGTTGCGCATTCATGCCGGTAGCGGCGATGTAGAGCGAGCGATTCACAATTTTTCTCCTATGTCGATCGGAGTTAGCGCTTTAGCGCTTACTCCGATCCCATGCAACGCTGTCGATCGGAGTTAGCGCTTCAGCTGTCGACCAGAGTTCGCGTGTCGGCTGGAGTTAGCGCTTTAGCGCTTACTCCAGCCCCATAGCGCGTTACTCTGGTCCCATGCAAAGCACTTACTCCGGTCCCATGCAAGATGGTTGCCGTGTGGGGCAACCCGTTAGCTGAAACTGAGCAGCTGATTGGCGGACTGGTCGTTCTTGTCGGCGCTTTCCAGCAGCTTGGTCTGCATCTGGAACTGGCGTGCGTTGGTGATCATCGAGACCATCGCGCTGACCGGATTCACGTTGCTGCCTTCGAGCGAAGCCGGCGCCAGCGTGACGGCCGGGTCGGCGTCGGCGGGGTTGCCGTCGGCGGTGCGAAACAGGCCGTCGTTGCCGCGCGTCATGGTTTGCGGAGCCGGATTCACCAGTTTCAGCTGATCGACCGTCACCACCGCCGTGGGCGGATCGCCCGGCGTGAGCGCGGTCACGGTGCCGTCCTTGCCGATCGTGATCTGCGCACCCGGCGGCACCGACACCGGACCGCCGTTGCCGAGCACCGTCTGATTCATGGCGTTCACCAGCTGGCCGTTCTGGTCGATGTGCAGATTGCCGGCGCGCGTGTAAGCCTCGGTGCCGTCGGCGGTCTGCACCGCCAGCCAGCCCGGCCCCTCGACCGCGACGTCGAGCGGGTTGCCCGTCTGCTGGATCGGCCCGGGCGTGTAGTCCGCGCCCGGCGTCGACGACAGCACGAAAGTGCGCGTGGTGTTGTCGTTGATCGAACTGCCGTCGCCGAACGCCATCGGCACGGCGCGGAAAGTCGCAAGCTGCGCGCGAAAGCCGGTGGTCGAGGCATTCGCGAGGTTGTTCGCAACGATGGCCTGCTGTTCGAGCGCTTGTGTGCTGCCCGACATCGCGGTGTAGATCAGCCGATCCATGATGGGTCAGTCCCGGTCGCTTACAGGTTGATCAGGGTCTGGTCGACGGCCTGCTGGGTCTTGATCGTCTGCGCGTTCGCCTGATAGTTGCGTTGCGCGGTGATCAGATTCACCAGTTGGCTCGTCAGGTCGACGTTCGAGTTTTCCACCGCGCCGCCTTGCAGCGTGCCGTGGTTGGTCGAGCCCGGCACCGAAATCTGCGCGACACCCGATTGGGAGGTCTGCTGGAACTCGTTGTTACCGAGGTTCACGAGACCGTTCTGATTCGAGAAGTTCGCGAGTGCGACCTGGCCGAGCGCGGCGGTTTGCTGGTTCGAATAGTTGCCGGTCAGCGTGCCGTCCGCACCGATTGTGAAGCTCGTCAGCGTGCCGGCCGCGAAGCCGTCGGGCTGCAGCGAGTTCACGCCGTTCTTGCCGCCGTACTGCGTCGTGCCGCCGATGTTCAGCGTCAGGTTCTGCGGCGTCGACGAACCGTCGGTGTTCGGCACCGAGAAGTTGAAGACGAACGGCGTGGTGGTCGCGACACCGGCCGCGTCGGTCGTGCCGAGCAGCGTGCCCGACGAATTGAAGTTCGCGTGGCCGATCAGCGACGCCGTGCCGGTCGAGCTGCCCGCGTACACGTTCCACGTGCCGGCCGAGGTCTTGGCGAAATACATGTTGACCTGCTGCGAGCCGCCGAGCGAGTCGTAGACCGTCGTGCTGGTCGAGTAGTTATACGTCGTCGAGCTGTTCTGGTTGAACGCCACCGCGGTCGGCGCGATCGTGTAGCTGTCAGTGCCGGCGGCGGCCGGCACGCCGTTGAACGTGATGGTCTCGCCGTTGCCGAGCTGGATCGCGGTGCCGGCCGTGTACGTCGCGGCGGTGGTCGTCGTGCCGAGCGTGTTGTCGGTTACCGTGTAGGTCGTCGAGGTCGGGAAATTGACGGTGTAGTTGTCGTTGTTCGTGCCCGAAGCCGTGTTCGTGATGGTCGCGCCGGTGGTGGAGAGCGTGCCCGTACTGCTGACGGCCGTCACGGTCGGCGTGCCGAGCATCAGCGGATCCTGGGCGTTCAGGTTCAGGCCGGCTGCGATCTTGGTGGTCGCCTGCGGCGCGATGTTCGCGGTCGGCACCGAGAGCGGCACGGTTTGCGCGGTGTTGACGACGCCCGAGCTATTCGCGCCGTAGCCCATCAGTTGCAGGCCTTGCGCGTTGGTGATGAAGCCGTTCTTGTCGAGCTGGAACACGCCGTTACGCGAGTACACCAGCGAACCGTTGTTCGACAGCTGGAAGAAGCCATTGCCGTTGATCGCGACGTCGAGCGCCTGATTGGTGCTGGTGATCGTGCCTTGCGCGAACTGCTGCTGCACTTCGGCGAGCTTCGTGCCGATGCCGACCTGGTTGTTCACCGCGGTGGCCACCGAATTGGCGTACATATCCGCGAATTGCGCTGCGCCGCTCTTGAAGCCAACCGTATTCGCGTTGGCGATGTTGTTGCCGATCACGTCGAGATCGCTCGACGATGCCGCCAACCCGCTCAAACCTGTTTGGTAACCCATGACGGTCTCCGTATCTGGAAGGTCGTAACTGACTGAATCTGAATCAGAGGATGGCGGCGACGCTGGTCAGCCCCACGGTCGAACCGTTCGACAGCACGAGGCCCGGCGTGCCGTTGCTCTGCATGACGACGCTTTGCACCGTCGCGCCCGCGAGCGTCGTGGCCGTAGCCTGCTGGCCGTTGATCGTGCCGACCGCGCTGATCGTGTAGGTGCCGTCGGCGAGCGTGTTGCCGGCCGAGTCGGTCGGCGTCCAGCTCACCGGAATCGTGCCGGCCGACTGCTTGCCGAGGTCGACCGTGTTGACGATCGTGCCCGCCGAGTTTTTCACGACCACCTGCAGGTCGCCCACCGAATTGGCGAGCTGCACCCCGAACGAGCTGGCCTTGCCGCTCGCGACCGTCACCGAACTGCCCGGCGCGAGCACCGTCGAGCCGATCAGCAGCGCGGCTTGCGACTGCTGGCCGGCCGACAGTTGCGTCGACAACGAGGTGAGCGTCGTATTCAGCTGGCTGATGCCCGACACCGTGTTGATCTGCGCCAGCTGCGAGGTCATCTGCGAGCTGTCCATCGGATTGGTCGGGTCCTGGTTCTTCATCTGCGCGACCAGCAACTGCAGAAAGGTATTCTGCAGATCGGTCGCCGACGTGCCGCTCGTCGAACTGGTGGAGCTGGTCGAGCTCGAGGCACTCTTCGTGCCGTTCATCGTATCGAGCAGCGATTGCGACACGGTCGTGCCGCTGCCGCCGATGGTGGTGCTGGTGGTCAAGGAGTTCTCCTCAGGTTCCGATCGTGAGCGTTTTCAGCATCAGTGTCTTGGCGGTGTTCAGGGTCTCGACGTTGGCCTGGTACGAGCGCGAGGCCGAGATCATGTTGACCATTTCCTGCACCGGGTCGACATTGGGCAGCGTGACGTAACCGTCCGCGTTGGCGGCCGGGTTGCCCGGGTCGTAGGCGGTCTTCATCGGCGTCGGGTCGTCGACCACGCCGGTGACCTGCACGCCGCCCACCTGCTGGCCGGAGCCCGAGCGCGCGCCGCCGATCGGGTTCACTGCGAACACGACCTGCTTGGCCTTGTACGGCTGGCCGTCCGGGCCCGTCGTACTGTCCGCGTTGGCGAGATTGGACGCCGTCACGTTGAGCCGTTGCGACTGCGCCGACATCGCAGAGCCCGCAACACCGAAAATATTCATCAAAGATGGCATGTTTCCTTCCTCTTGCAGCCGAATTACGAACCCGACGTGATCGCCGCCAGCATCGTTTTGATCTGGCTCGACAGCACCGTCATGCCCGATTCGAAATGCAGCGTGTTGTCGGCGAACTGCACACGCTCGGCATCGATATCGACCGTGTTGCCGTCGAGCGCGGGTTGCGTCGGAATGCGGTATTGCAGATTGCCGTAGTCGTCGGGCGCGCCGCCGGTCGGCGTGAGTGTCGTCTTGCCGGACATGTGGCCCGGCGCGGTCGAGACCATCGACATGCCGCCCGTCACGCTGGCAGGCGGCGTCATCGCCAGCGTCGAAGCGTTCGACGCGCCCTGGCCAGCCCCGCCGCCGCTCTTCTTCAGCGCGCCCGCGAGCGACGAAGCGAAATCGACGTCGCGCGACTTGTACCCGGGGGTATCGGCGTTGGCGATATTCGAAGACAACAGCTCCTGGCGGTAAGCGCGTACGTCGAGCGCCTGGCGGCCAAAGGCGAATTCGGCATCGAGTTTGTCCAGCATAGAAATCTCCGGAGAACGTTCCCGAGGTTCCCGTGAGCGCCTCGCGTGAGGACTGCCTCGGCCGGGAAGACCTTTTTGCATGAGGTCCATCTTATGGGCCGAACGCAAGCGGCAATCGGACGAATAACCGGGAAAGGGGGCTTCTATTCAACGTTTGCCCAATGGAGGCGCTCACTAGAATGCAAGACGTACTGATGCATTCGATGGAGAAACGCGATGGACCTGCCCACTTTCGATCTGACGCACCGCGCACGCCGCGCGGCGGCGGCGCATCGCGTGGGAGCGGTTCGGCTTGCTGTGCGGGTTCTGGTGATCTCGGCGCTGTGCGTCACGGCCGGCGCCGTCTTGTTGCCGGGCGCCGCGCAGGCCGAAGATGCCGGCGGCCCGATCGTGATTCCCGGCCCCGGTGAGAAGAATCCGGCTGCGCTCGCCGATCTGGCCGAACACATGCAGGCGGCGCCTTCGAAACGCGCGGGCTCTGCCGCCACGCTGGCCGCGGCCACCGCGCAGTCGCTGACGCCGGGTCCGGTCGCACGCGACGCCGATCAATTCACGCGCGCCGCCAATGCGAGCGGCTCGATCGTCATTGCGGGCACGGGCGAAGCGCCTGCCGCGCCGGCGATGATCCGCACCAGCTTCAAGCCCGACGCGAACGGCGTCGTGACGATTCCCGCGCCGGTGAATGCCAATGCGGCCTCGGTCAATCCGGCGGACGGCTCTGCACGCGTCAATGTCGTGCCAGGTTCGCATCAGGTCGTGCCGATCGTGGTGACGCCGCCGCCGCTGAATGCCGCACGGCAAGCTGCGGCGGTACAGCCGGTGGCGGCCAATGCACCCGCGGCACCCGCGAGTTCACCCACGAATGGCGCTGCCGGCACATCCGCTGCGGCCGGCTTCGATACGCTCGCGTCGCGTGGCGAGCCACCGCAGCTAGGCGCGAGCGGCAAGCCGGTTGCGATGCCGGCAGCGCCCGCACGGGCATCAGCCCCAACAGCTGCGGCGATGCCGGCGCCGCCCACCATCATTCCCCGCACACCGCCGATGCGCCAGGTGGCGCCGGCCGTCGCGCAACAGAATCTGCGCGCCGCCGGGGTGACACAGCCCGCGACACAGCTGGTGACACAGCCCGTGGCTCAAGCCGCTCCGCTGCCCGGCCAGCAAGACCCTGAAGCGATCCGCAGCGCCGCCCTCGCCTTCCTGCAACAGCAATCCGCCGGCCTGCCCGGCAAGGTCGAAATCACCGTCGCACCGGCGTTTCCGCGCGGTCTCGCGGCCTGCACGATGCTCGAACCGTTCATGCCGAGCGGCGCGCGCCTGTGGGGCCGCATGACCGTCGGCGTGCGCTGCGCGGGCGAACGGCCGTGGACCCTCTACCTGCAGGCGCGCATCTCGCTGCGCGCCACCTACTACCTAGCCGCCCGTGCGATGTCGCCGGGCGAAGTGCTCACCGCCGCCGACCTCATCGCCCGCGACGGCGACCTGACCGGTTTGCCGCAGGCGATCGTCACGGACCCGTCGCAGGCGGTCGGCTCGGTCACGCTCACGCGCGTCGCCGGCGGCATGCCGCTGCGCCGCGACATGCTGAAAAGCGCGTCGGCAGTGTCGATCGGACAGACCGTGCGGGTGGTCGCGGCAGGCGTTGGCTTTGCGATTTCGGCCGAAGGCAGCGCGATGAACAACGCGTCGCCGGGTCAGCAGGTGCGGGTGAAGACGGCCAACGGCCAGATCATCTCCGGTGTCGTCAAGGACGGTTCGACGGTGGAGATTCAGTTGTGAAGCGGCTCGGCGGGATGCCGGCCGCCGTGGATTCAGCGACGATGGCGGGCTTCGCGGGCGTGATGCCCGCGCGGCTCGTGGGGCCGGATCGCCCCGAACGACAAGGCAAGACCTCGAGCGATTGCGCTAAAGTTTTGATCAACGGTTGCCGTTATCAGAATCAAATCGTTCAGGAAGCCAATCGTGAAAGTCGATTCCAAAACTCATTCGAATCTGCCGACGTTGAAAGACGCGCTGTCCCGCTCGCAGCAAAGCGACGCGACGGCCGCGACCAGCAACGCGCAGAGTGCGGGCACGGCCTCGCAGAGCACCACCAGCAGCGGTTCGGGCGACGCCAGCGTCAGCCTGTCGGGTCTGTCGCAGCACCTGCGCAGCCTCGCGGCGTCCGGTTCCGCCGATATCGACACAGCGCATGTCGAATCGATCAAGCAGGCCATCAAGGATGGTTCGCTGACGATCGATTCCGGCAAGATCGCCGACGGCGTGCTCAATACGGCGCGCGAACTGTTGCAAAGCAAAACCTCGTCGACCGGCAACTGATCGACGCATCGAAGTACGGTGAATTGCCGGGCGGCATTCGACAAACCCGGCTCGTGAATCACACGCGGGCCGTCGTGTTCAGCGAGTTGTTGACATGAAAGACGCCCTGCTTGCCACCCTGATTGAAGAATATTCGGCCGTCGAGGCCTTCGCCTCGATTCTGGCGCTCGAAACCAAGGCCTTGACCGCCTTGTCGCCGCTGGAACTGTTGCCGCCGATCATCGAGAAGAAAACCGAACTGATCGGCGTGCTCGCCAGGCTCGAAAGCGAGCGGGACGCGCAACTGGCCGAACTCGGCTTTCCGGCCGGCTGGCCCGGCATGGAACTCGTGGCCAGCACCGACGCGCGGCTCGCGACACACTGGTCGCTGCTGCAAAAAGCCGCCGATCGCGCGCGGCGCTTCAATACGAGTAACGGCGAGCTGATCCGCGTGCGGATGGACTACAACCAGCGTGCGCTGAAGGCGCTGCAAGTGGCCGTGCCGCAGAAGACCGGCTTCTACGGACCGGACGGACGGATGCCGGCGCGTCCCGCGGCGTAACGATTTTCCTCGGACTGGCGTTTCGGGCGCCGATCCGGCTGAGTAGATTGTGTTGAACGCCTACGCACAGGCGCGCGGCATGTCGCGTTCGGCGTTTCTCGCGCTGGCCGCGGAACATGAGATGGCGGATGCTTGAGGCGGCGTAGGCGAGTGTGCCGCCGGTCGAACATCAACCCTTCAAAACTCAAGTCGCCTCGGCATTCGCCCAGGCCATCTCCCGCAGCCGCGTGCGCAGGCGCGCCACCGCCTGGCTGTGCAGCTGGCACACGCGCGATTCGCTGACCTCCATCACCGCGCCGATTTCGCGCAGGTTCATGCCGCGTTCGTAGTACAGCGACATCAGCAGCTTCTCGCGCTCCGGCAGGCGGTCGATCGCCTCCACCAGCGCCGAACGCAGGCTGTCATCGAGCAGCGCCGAAAGCGGGTCCGAATGATCGACGCAGTAGCGGTCGAGAAACGGCTCATCGTCCGCGGAACGGTCGAAGTCCTCGTAGTAGATCAGCTGGCTGCCGTGCAGGTCCTGCAACATCGACTGATACTCGTCGAGCGGCATTTTCAGATGCTCGGCGATCTCAGTCTCGCTCGCCGAGCGGCCCAGGTTCTGTTCGACCTTGTGCACCGCGGTTTCGACTTCGCGCGAGGTGCGCCGCAAGCTGCGCGGCAGCCAGTCATTGCTGCGCAATTCGTCGAGCATCGCGCCGCGAATCCGCTGGCTGGCGTAGGTCTCGAACTGCGCGCCCTGGTCTTCCTTATAGCGGCTCGCCGCGTCCAGCAGTCCGATCATGCCGGCCTGAATCAGATCGTCGAGATCGACGCTCGCCGGCATCTTGGCGACGAGCTGCAAGCCGAGGCGACGCACGAGAGGTGCGTACTTCGTCAGAACGTCGGCTTGGGAAATCCTTCCCTGAGCGTTATACATCGTGCTCCCCTTGTCCCCGTGCCGCCTCTCAGGCGTGCCGCACAGACGGTTGGTCGGCGTGTTGCGCCGCTGTAACTGTCGCAGGCGCCACCCAGGGCGCTTGCGACGACATCGCTGGCCGCATCGGCCAGTACTGCAATTCAGCGGCAAGGTGCCGGAAGTCCCGCGCAGCCGGTGTCGACGGGAACGCATCGACGACACAACGCGACAACGCCAGGGCTCGCGCCATCCGCGCATCGGCGGCAATGCAACCGGCGTCTTCCAGCGCCACCGTCAGATAGCGCCCGGCCACGCCGGCCAGGTTTGCGAAAGCGGTATGCGCGTCGTCCACGCTCTGCACGTGGTTCACCAGCACGCGAAACTGCGCGGTGGCGTGCGCGTAGTGCAGACGCTTCATGCACGCGTACGTGTCGGTGATCGCCTGCGCGGCCACGCGCGTGACGATCATCACTTCGTGCGCCTGCATCGCGAGCGGCGACAAATGGCCTTGCGGATCGAGTTCCGCGTCGATCAGCACGATGTCGGCAGAGCCGTGCAGCACCACGCCGAACTGCGCGGCCGTATGGCCTTCGCGGTTCTGACGCGGAGCGGCCAGCATCGAGAAGCCGAGCGCGTGCCGTGCGGCGGCGGCGTCCAGCGTCATCTCGCCGCGCATCACGGCCGCAAAATTGCCCGCGCCGCGCACGCCGCCGAGCATCGCGCTCACTGACTTCTCGCCGAGGCATTCGTCGATCACCAGCACGTCCTTGCCCTGCTGCGCGAGCGCCGCGGCAAGGTTCACCACCGTCGTGGTACGGCCCATGCCCGCCGAGCCGCCCGTCACCGCGATCACCCGCGATCCGTTCTTCGCCAGCAACCGCCGCAGTCCTTCTGCCTGATCCGAGATGAATTTATCCAAAGCGGACCTCGTGCAGTTCTGCCGTCGACCGCGCGGAAAGTGCGGACAGCAACGCCGGAATATCGTCGTCGTGCGGCACGAACGGCGAGTTGTCGCGGGGAATGCAGAACGTGCTCTTGATCAGGAATTTCTTTGTCGCGACGTACAGGTTCTCCGGCACCTTCTGCCCGGTCGACACGTAATGCACCGGCAGCTTGTAGCGGATCACCGTGTCGAGCACGCCGCCGAGATTGGTGGCCTCGTCGAGCTTGGTCAGGATGCAGCCGGCGAGCGGCTGCTGATCCGGCGCGCGTTGGTACGCCTGCACGACTTCGTTGAGCGTGTCGCCGTGGCTCGTCGCATTCAGCAGCAACAGGCGCTGCACCGGCTGGCCGGCGCGGCACAGCATCGCGATCTGGTCGGACACGAGGCGGTCGCGCTGGCTCATGCCGATCGTGTCGATCAGCACGATGTGCTTGTTGCGCAATTCGGAGAGCGCGAGTTGCAGATCGGCGCTGTCTTTCACCGCGTGGACCGACACGCCGAGAATCTTGCCGAAGATGCGCAGTTGTTCGTGGCCGCCGATCCGGTAGCTGTCGGTGGTGAGCAACGCCACCTTGCTGGCGCCGAAACGCATCACGCAACGCGCGGCGAGCTTGGCGGTGGTGGTCGTCTTGCCGACGCCCGTCGGGCCCATCAGCGCGAAGACGCCGCCGCGCTCCATCAGCGCGTCTTCGTCTTCCATCACCGGCAGGTTCGATTCGAGCACCGAGCGGATCCACTCCATGCCGCCTTCCATGTCTTCGACGTTTTCCGGCAGGTTGTCGACCATCATCTGCACGAGCTGCGCGGAGAAACCGGCGGCGAACAGATGCTTGGTCAACGCGGCGCGCGCCGGGCTGCGACGCTGGCGATCGCCCCACAGCAGGCCGGCGAAGTGTTCTTCCATCATCCCGCGCATCGACGCGAGTTCGTTCATCACGGTTTCGTTGACGACCTGCTCCATGCGCGTCTTGATCGCTTCGGCGACCGCGGCGGAAGTACGGGTCTCGTCGCCGGCGGGCAGCGACGGCGCGATCTTTTGCGCGGCGCGGCGCGCCGCGATTTGCGCGGCCTCGCGCGCCCATTCGGGCGTCCCGGCGGTGTCGGGCGCGTTGCCGGCTTGCGCTGCGCCAGCCTGCGCTGCGGCCTTGCCGGGCTCGACCGTGGCGCCGAGGCCCTTGGCCATCGCGGCGGCAGGCGTCATCGCTGCGGAGCGCACGCTGTAGGCGCCTTGTTGTTGCTGTTGCTGCTCGGCGGCGATGCGGCGGGCGTGATCGATCAGCCAGGGATTCGATTCGGCCATCGTGCGCGGCGCTTCAGCGGCGGCTGACAGGGCAGCGGGTGCGGCCGGCACACCGGCGGCCTCGAGCAGATCGGCGCGGATGTCTTCGGTGAGACGGGTCGCCGCGGCGCGGGCGCTGGGCTGGTCGATGGCGATCGGCTGTGCCGCAGCAGGCATGGCCGGCGCCATCGACTGGGGTTTGGCAGCGCCCGGCAGCACGGCTTTCGGCACAACGGCGTTCTTCGGCGCCGCAACCGGCGCATCGCCGGCGGCGGTGTTCAAGGCGGCGTTCGAAGCGGTATTCGCGGCCATATTCTCAGCGCCGGCTTCCGGGCTGGCGCCGAACACCGATGCGAACACATCGGGCATGCCGCTCGCATACGGATTGGCCGGCATGGCGCGCGGCGCCATCAACGCAGGCTGTCCAGCCGTTGCATTCATCGGCGCGGTCTGCGGTGCACCTGCTCCGGCGCGCGGAGCCTTAGGCGCGATGGCTGCCAGGTCGCTGTCGGCCAGCGCGACGATTTCGACGCTGCCGTCGTCCATCGTGCGATTGGACAACACGACTGCATCCGGGCCCAGGGCTTCGCGCACGAGACGCAGAGCATCACGACTGGTAGCACCGGTAAATTTACGAATGTTCAAGCTGGACCCCCGATGAGGTAAACGGACTGACGGACCGGCAACACACCGCTTCCCATTGAGATCAATTATTGCGAAAGCCGTCGAGTGACGATCGGTGGATAAAGACGGGTAAAGGTGGGCAATTCGGGCGATGGACATGCGGCCCGTGCCATGCGAAAGCCGGTTTTAAACGGGCTTTTCGGGCCCGGCCGGGGGGCCGTTTTGCGCTCGGAGCGCGTACGCCGCAACCCGCGCACGGCAAGAAGAAACGCGAGCCGGAATGAAAACCGGCGCTCGAAGGAGCGCCGGCAGAAAGTATCGACCCGGCGAGCGGGGAAGCTTAACCGCGCCGTTCAACCATGCGCGCCGATCAGATTCACGACCTTGACGTTGCGCGTGTCTGGCACTTCCGCATACGACAGCACCTTCAGCTGCGGCAGGCTGCGGCGCAGGAAACGCGCGAGCATCGGCCGCAACGCGTGCTGCACCAGCAGCACCGGCGCGAGCCCGAGGTTTTGCTGACGCGTCATCGCCTTCTGCGTTTCGGTCATCAGCGTATGCGCGAGCCCGGGCTCGAGACCCGGATTGGCGCCGGTCGACAGCGCCTGCGACAACACCCGTTCCAGATTCGAATCGAGGCCCATCACCTGCATATCGCCGGCGCCCGGGAACCACTGCTGCGTGATCGCGCGGCCCAGCGCGAGGCGCACGGCGGCGGTGAGATCGTGCGCGTCGGTGAGCTTCGGTGTGTGTTCGGACAAAGCTTCGAGGATCGTGCGCATGTCGCGGATCGGCACGCCCTCTTCCAGCAGGTTTTGCAACACCTTTTGCAACGTGGTGAGCGGCAGGGTCTTCGGCACCAGATCGTCGACCAGCGACGGCGTATCTTTCTGCATCCGCTCGATCAGCGCCTGCACTTCGCGGCGGCCGAGCAGTTCGGACGCGTGCGTGACCACCAGATGATTCAGGTGCGTCGCCACCACGGTGCTCGAATCGACCACCGTGTAGCCGTACACCTGCGCCTGTTCGCGCAGATTCGTGTCGATCCAGATCGCCGGCAAACCGAACGCCGGGTCTTGCGTCGGCGTGCCCGGCAGCGCGGCGGAAACCTGCCCCGGATTGATCGCCAGCCATTGCCCCGGATACGCTTCGCCGACGCCGACTTCGACACCCTTCAGCGCGATCCGGTAGCCGTTCGGCCGCAATTCGAGGTTGTCGCGGATATGGATCACCGGCGGCAGGAAGCCGATTTCCTGCGCGAACTTCTTGCGGATGCTCTTGATCCGCTTGAGCAGTTCGCCGTCCGAGTTCTTGTCGACGAGCGGGATCAGCCGGTAGCCCACTTCGAGGCCGAGCGTGTCGATCATCGTCACGTCGTCCCAGCTGGCTTCTGTGTTTTCCACCGGAGTCATCGCGGCCGGCGCGACGTCGATCAGTGCGGTGCTGCTCTTGCGTTCCTCGGCGCGCTTTTTCATCGTGCGGCCGAGCTGGATCAGGCCGCCGCCGAGAATCAGAAACGCGAAGTGCGGCATGCCCGGAATCAGACCCATCAGCACGAGAATGCAGCCGGTGATCATCAGCACGCGCGGATTCGTGAAGAGCTGGCCGGTCAACTGCGTGCCGATGTCTTCGTTGGTGGCGACGCGCGAGACGATCACACCGGCCGCCGTCGAAATCACCAGCGACGGGATCTGCGCGACGAGGCCGTCACCGATGGTCAGCAGCGTGTAGGTCTTGCCTGCCGACGCGAAGTCCATCCCATGCTGCACCATCCCGACGATCAGGCCGCCCAGGATGTTGATCACCATGATCAGCAAGCCGGCGATCGCGTCGCCGCGCACGAACTTGCTCGCGCCGTCCATCGAACCGTAGAACTCGGCTTCCTGGGAGACTTCCAGGCGGCGCTTGCGGGCCTGATCTTCGTTGACGAGGCCGGCGTTCAGGTCGGCGTCGATCGCCATCTGCTTGCCGGGCATTGCGTCGAGCGTGAAGCGCGCGGACACTTCCGCGATCCGCCCCGCACCCTTGGTGATCACCATGAAGTTGATCACCATCAGGATGATGAAGACGACGATACCGACCGCGAAGTTGCCGCCCACGAGGAAGTGGCCGAACGACTCGATCACCTGGCCGGCGGCGTCGGGGCCGGTGTGGCCTTCGAGCAGCACGACCCGTGTGGACGCCACGTTCAGCGACAGGCGCAACAGCGTCGAGAACAGCAGCACGCTCGGGAAAGCCGCGAAGTCGAGCGGCTTCATCGTGTACATGCTGACGAGCAGCACCATCACCGACAGCGCGATGTTGAAGGTGAACAGCATATCCAGCAAAAACGGCGGCAACGGCAAGATCATCATGCCGAGGATCATGCAGATCAGCACCGGCCCGGCGAGGGCGCGCAAATTGGTGCTGCTCAAGGCATCGGGCCGTCGGGACAGGAATCCGGCGCGAGCGTTCATGCGGAGGCTCCTGGAGCGTCTTCGTTAGCGTTGTTGAGCGTGTCGGCGGCTTCCTGACCGGCTTCCTGATCCGACACGCCGCCCTTGTCGAGTTCCGCCGGCACGTCGAGTTCGGTCGGTGCGACCGGCGCGACGCCGCCTTCGGTGTTAAAGCGCCGCAACTGATACACCCACGCGAGCACCTCGGCGACCGCGCCGTACAGCGGGCCGGGAATCTCGCGGTCCAGTTCGACGTTGTGATACAGCGCGCGCGCCAGCGGCGGCGCTTCGAGCAGCGGCACATTGTTTTCCGCGGCGATTTCGCGAATCCGCGCGGCCACCAGGTTCACGCCCTTGGCGACCACCTTCGGCGCGCGCATCTCGCCGTCGGCGTATTGCAGCGCGACCGCGAAGTGCGTCGGGTTGGTCACCACCACGTCGGCCTTCGGCACCTGCGTCATCATGCGGCGGCGGGCAATCGCCCGCTGCTGCTGGCGAATCCGGCCTTTGATATGCGGATCGCCTTCGCTTTCGCGATGTTCGCGCTTCACTTCTTCCTTCGTCATGCGCAGTTTCTTGTGGAACTGCCACAGTTGATACGGCACATCCAGCGCCGCCACGACGAACATGCCCGCCACCGTCATGCCGCAGCACACGGCGATCAGATGCATGGCGTTGGCCAGCGCAATCTGCACGGGCTGGGTGGCCAGCGCGAGAATCTCCTCGCGGCGATGCCAGATCGCCGTGCCGCCGATGATGCCCACCACCAGGGTTTTCGCGAGCGACATGCCGAGCTGGATCGGCCCGTTGATCGAGAACATCTTGCCGAGGCCGGCGATCGGGTTGAGCCGGTCGAACTTGGGCTCGAACCCTTTTGCGGACAACTGCCAGCCGCCCAGCGCCATCGGCGCGAGCAAGGCGGCGAGGCCGGTCAACGCGAGAATCGGCAGCAACGCGTACAGCCCTTCGCGGCTCGCGGCGCCCGCGCCGATCATCATGCGGCGCGTTTCGAACACGCTGGCGTGATCGAACGTGAAGGCCGCGCGCAACATGCTCTGCAAATGCTCGCCGATGCTGCCGGACATGCCCCACACGCCGAAAAAGCCTGCCGCCAGCAGCGCAAACGTCGACAGCTCCCGCGAACGCACGATCTGCCCTTCCTCGCGCGCCTTCTGCAGGCGCCGGGGAGTGGCTGATTCGGTTTTTTCGAGGTCGCTGTCCTCTGCCACAAAAGCTCTCCAAACGGTCGAGGCGCGATGCCTGGTTCCAGTGAGAGCGATTATTCCCGTTGGGCGCAACCGACGATCGGCGGATAAGGGCAGGGAAAGGGGGGTATTTCGGGGGATGGGACAGGCGGTAGCGCGCCCGGGATTGCTTGCTGGAGAGGCGCGCGGGCGGCTCAGATGGGGCGGCGGACCCGCAGCGACAGCGCGGCGCAGGAGAACCGGCTGCGGGTGCCCGCGAGTACCCGGCCGGTTGTCACTCTTGCGTCATGGGCGTCATGCGTGTCAAAACGCGACGTAAGGCGCCTGGCCGCCGCTCGCCGTCTGATCGAGGCCGAAGTACACATGACGGCCATAGAAGAACGGCAAGCCGAGGTCGAAGCTGCTGCTGCCGCTGAGCTGCCCCCCGGCCAAGTCGTTGAACGCGTAGTTGCTGCGGTTGCTGAACAGGGTGGCCGCGCTCAGGATGCCGATACTGGCGGTCGTTTTCGCGCTGTTCTGCCCGACCAGGCTGATCGAGCGCGTTTGCGCCGACGACGGGCAGTAAAAGGGCGCGTAGGGGCTGCCGCATGGCGCGAGGGTACTGTCGGAGAAGAAGTAGCCGTTCGAGCCCGAGTCGAGAAACGCCTGCACCGTCGTGCCGTTGAAGACACTGTTGATCAGATCGCCGGAGGGATTGGTGGTGAAGGTCTGCGCGGCGCCCAGCGCATTGTTCGACTGCGTGCCGATACCGAACACCAGCGTGCCGGTCGCCGACGACGCTCCGGTATCCGCCACCGGCGGCATCTGCACGATCACGCCGTTGTTGTCGGTGGCGAAGTGGGCGACCGGATTGGCGATCTGCTGCGCTGGCGCGACTGCGGTGGGCGTGCAGGACGTGCCGCCCGGGCAGGCGAAGTAGTTGCTGTAGGAATCGTTGGGCGCCGTGCCGATACCGAGGATGCCGTTGGCGCCGAGATCGCTGGCCGTGTTTTCCGCCACGCCGGTGCAGCCGGTCGCCGGCACCGTGCCCGCCGCCATGTCGCCGACGATCTGCACCGGAATGCTCGTCGTGGTCGTCTCGCCGCCGATCGTCACGCTTGCGGTACGCACCGAGCCCCACATAAAGCCGTCGGCGAAATTCGCGCACTCGGCGAGCTGCGCGCCGCCTGTCACCGTGCTGACCGGCAAGGCGCCAAGCATGGACGAGTTCAGCACCGAGCTCACCACGCGCAAGCCGAACGAACCGGTGTCGACCTGAATCTTGTCGATGGTCTGGCAGGTGGTCGAGCCGGGCGCGCACACGGTCACGCTGACCGTGGGAATGTTGATGACGCCTTTCACGCCGAAGCCAACCGTAATCGGCACCGTATTCGCGGCATTCGCGGCGATCGGCTGCTGAGTCGGGCTCGCTGGCAGCGAGCCGCCGTTCAGCGTGGTCGACGAGTTGGAGCTCGAACTGGAACTGCCGCCGCCACCGCCGCAAGCGGCCAGAACCGACACCAGCGCCACGGCCGCGACGGCCTGGGTCCACGCCTTGAGCTTTATCGCAATATGCATGCTTCGCATCGTTCGTCCCCGCCCTTACTGGATGTCGGAACCGCTGACGCCGGCGGGCAGCGCCTGCGGCAACCACGCCTGACCGTTGAACGCGCCCATGTGGCCGCCGGAATGGACCACGAGGCTGCTCTGATCGACCGTCACCGGGCCGCGTCCGCCGCGCGCCGCGCGCACGGCCTTCACGCCGGCGACATATTGCGGAAAAAAGCTGCCGAGCAGATCGCTCAGATCCGGCATTTGCGGGCCGCGCCACGCGAGGCCGAACACCGAGCCGTCCGCCGCCAGGTATTCGCGCACGACCGTGCCGTTGCCAAGCGTGGTTTCACGCACGGTATAGGACGCAGAGGCGGTCGTGGAAGAAGCGGCGCCGGATGCGGAATGCATCACGCTCTGCGCAGCCGTTGCCGCGCTGCTGGCGGGCTGCACGGTGCGGGAAGAAACCGACGCGTCCGCAGGCGGAGTCATCGGCGCGCCGCCCAGTCCCGCATGAGCGGACTGCACGGCTAACAGCGAACAGGGCAAAACAAGCGCGGTAACCCACCCAGCGCGGCGTATACGACTCGACATGACGAAGCTCCTCCCGAGCGGCTGTTGCTCGGTCCGCACGCCGTGCGAACCGGCCACAAGTCTGCAGATCAAACGGCACCGTTACGGCCGCACGATGGAAGGGTTCCTCACCGTGTCGCCGCCCGGCGCCGTTGCGCGCCGGAAAGCCGTGCCGCTGTTTGAGGTCGTAGTATGCCTGCGGTTGCGTCCCGGTAGGAAGCGGGCCACGCGGGCGCGCGGCTTGCTACGTATACAGTTTTGGCCTGCCGCCCTGGACGGCCGATCCTGCGTCAGAAGCCAAGGCTCGCCAGCAGATCGTCGACCTGCGACTGGTCCTGCACCACGTCCGTTTTGCCTTCCGGATTGATCTGCGGACCGTTCAGCAGATGTTCGGGGCTGCCGGTCGACGACGGCTCGGCCGCCAGCGCCGCCGCGGTCGCCGCGAACTGCTCGCGCCGCTCGAGCGCGATGTTCTCGACCAGCACGCCGAGCAATTGCTGCTCGATCAGGTACACGACGTCCGTGATCTTCTTGATGACCTGGCCGGTCAGATCCTGGAAGTCCTGCGCCAGCATGATTTCCATCAGCTGCGAATTGGTCGCGGTGGTGGCTTCCGGCACGCCGCGCAGAAACGCGCGCGTGTCGTTCATCAGCGCGCGCACTTCCTCGCGCTCGATCGGCGCCGCGTACCACTTCTCCCAGCGCGCATCGAGCTCGCCCGCATCCGTCTGCAACTGCTCCTGGATCGGCTTGGCGACGTCGATCGAGGAGAGGACGCGCTCGGCGGCCTGCTCGGTCATGTTCGCGATGTACTTCAGACGGTCGCGAGCATCGGGTACGGCTTCCGCCGCGCGCTCGACATGCTTGTCGAGCCCCAGCTCACGCATCGAGTCGCGCAGCGTGCGCGTCAACTGGCCGATGCGGGCGAGGATGCGGTCGGACGCAAAGTCGCCGCTCTCGCTGCCCGCTTCGGCGCCTTGCGCGTTGGTCGGCAGATTCACATCAGCTCCCGGTCTTGGCCATCTTCTCGAGAATCTTGTTGAGCTTCTCGTCGAGCGTCGCGGCCGTGAACGGCTTGACGACATAGCCGCTCGCGCCGGCCTGGGCTGCCGCGATGATGTTTTCCTTCTTCGACTCGGCCGTCACCATCAGCACCGGCAGATGCGCGAGGCTGGCGTCGGCGCGGATTTCCTTGAGCATGGCCAGACCGTCGAGGTTCGGCATGTTCCAGTCGGAGATCACGAACTCATAGGCGCCGCTGCGCAAGCGCGCGAGACCGGCTGCGCCGTCTTCCGCTTCGTCGACGTTGCTGTAGCCCAGCTCTTTGAGCAGGTTGCGGACGATCCGGCGCATCGTCGGAAAATCGTCAACCACCAGAAACTTCATTCCCTTATCCATTTCATTCCCTTTGCTTGATCCATGATGCGGCGCATGTCCGCCTGTTCAACCTACTTGGCGCGCATCATACCCGCTGAACGCGATCGCCCATTGACGACAGACGCGCCATCACGCGCCGGCTCATTTCCGGCAGCGAGGCGATCTCGTCGGCGGCGCCCAGCGCGATGGCTTCGCGCGGCATGCCGAAGACGATACAGCTCGCTTCGTCCTGCGCAAGGGTATACGCCCCCGCCTTTTTCATGTCCAGCAGGCCGGCGGCGCCGTCGCGCCCCATCCCGGTTAGGATCACCCCGACCGCATTCTTGCCCGCGTGCTGCGCGGCCGAACGGAACAGCACGTCGACCGACGGACGATGCCGGTTCACCGGCGGCTCGTCAGAAAGATGCGCAATATAGTTCGCGCCGCTGCGGGCAAGCAACAGATGAGCGTGGCCGGGCGCGATATACGCATGTCCGGGCAGCACGCGTTCGCCGTGCTCTGCCTCTTTAACGGTAATCCGGCACAAACCATTAAGGCGTTGCGCAAAAGATTTTGTGAAACCCGGCGGCATGTGCTGCGCGATCAGCACGGCGGGTGCATCCGGCGGCAACGGCACCAGCACCTCGCGGATCGCTTCGGTGCCGCCCGTCGACGCGCCGACGATGATCAGCTTCTCGGTACTGAGCAGCGGATTGTTGAAGAGCGGCGCGGCGGCAGGCGCATGTGCGGCATGGGCCGCCGCATGCTGCGCCGGCGCGGCCTGGCGCACCCGCGCGCGGGCCGCGGCGCGAATCTTGTCGGCGAGCTTTTCCGAGTAGTCGAGCATGCCGTCGCGAATGCCGACCTTCGGCTTGGTGACGAAATCGACCGCACCCAGTTCCAGCGCGCGCAGCGTGATTTCGTTGCCGCGCTCGGTCAGCGACGACACCATCACGACCGGCATCGGCCGCAGACGCATCAGCTTCTCGAGGAAGTCGAGGCCGTCCATGCGCGGCATTTCGACGTCGAGCGTCAATACGTCCGGATTGTGTTGCTTGATGAGATCGCGCGCGACCAGCGGGTCGGGTGCGGTCGCCACGACGGTCATGTCCGGCTGGCCATTGATGATTTCCGTCATCAGGCTGCGGATCAGCGCCGAATCGTCGACGCACAATACTTTGATCTTTTGCACAGCGCTCACGCCTCCTCTGCGGTTCTGGCGTTGTTTGAATTAAGGGGGCGCGGGCTCGCGCCAAAGAGTTCGATGCGCGGCTTCACTACGCCCGCGGTCGCACCGCTTCCCGCGAATGCTGCGGGCTTGCCGGCGGAGTTGCCAGCGAAGTTGCCAGCGGGGTTGCCAGCAGCGCCGCCGGCATTCGAACCGAACAGTTCGACCTTCGGCCTTGCAGCGGCCGGTGTCGAGAACAGCTCGACCCGCTTGCGCGCCGCGGCGAGCCGCTCGGCGCGCGCTTCGGCGCTTTGCCGCACCAGCGCCTGTTCGCGCTCGGCGACGCCCGCTTCCTGCTGCAGGCGGAGTTTCTTCACCATCACCTGGCCGGTACGCGGCATGAAGGCGACTTTGCGCGGGTGCGAGCCCTGCAAGTCCTCGGCGACGATGCGGATCTTTTCGAGCGCCAGGTAACGGCGCACGAATTCCGAATTACGGTCGCCGATGTTCATCGTCGTCATGCCGGCCAACACCGCGCCGCCGCCGAACACCTTGGCTTCGAAGCGCTCGCGCCGGCCGCCCGCCTTGATGAGCTCGTTGATCAGCACTTCCATCGCGTACGCGCCATAGCGCATCGAATCCGAAGCGGCTTGCGCGACGTCGGCGCCGTCGTCAGGCAGCATGAAGTGATTCATGCCGCCGATGCCCGCCGTGCGGTCCTGGATGCAGGCCGCGACACACGAACCCAGCACGGTGACCAGCACCATGTCTTCGCTGGTCGTATAAAACTCGTTCGGCAACAGCTTCACGCCGGGGCGTTGGAAGTGGTTGTCGAAGTACAGATTGGTGGCGATCGGCAGGGCGCTGCTCATACCGTCACCCCGTTAGCCGGCGTACTGCTGGAATGGCTCGCCTGGCGAGACGGCGTGCGGACGGCGTCGCGCGTGAGTTCATAAACTGTCTGGCCGCGCAGCTTGAACGCCTGCGTCACATACGTGAAGTTTTCCGAGTGGCCGGCAAACAGCAGACCGCCCGATTTCATCAACGGCTCGAAGCGCGCGAGTACTTGCGCCTGGGTCGGCTTGTCGAAATAGATCATCACGTTGCGGCAGAAGATCGCGTCGAACTGCGAGCGCAGCTGGTAATCGCGGTCGGTCAGGTTCAGCTGCTCGAAGCGCACCATCGCGCGCACTTCAGGGCGCACCTTCACCATGCCGGCGTGCGCGCCGGTGCCTTTCAGGAAGAAGCGCTTGAGCCGCTCCGGCGACAGATGCTTGACCTGGTCGAACTGGTACATGCCGGCTTCGGCTTTTGCCAGCACTTGCGTGTCGATGTCGGTGGCGAGCACGCTCGCCTGGCGCGCGCCGCTGTCGCCGAGGGCTTCGATCAGCGTCATTGCGATCGAATACGGCTCTTCACCGGTCGATGCCGCCGAGCACCACACCGAAACCGGCTGCGACCGGCGCGGCACGAAGTCGGCGAGGATCGGAAAGTGATGCGCTTCGCGAAAGAATGCGGTCAGGTTGGTGGTCAGCGCGTTGGTGAACGCTTCCCATTCGGCCGGATCGTTTTCCGCTTCGAGCAGATCGAGATACTGCTTGAAGGTCTCGATGCCGCGCGCGCGCAGCCGGCGCGCCAGACGGCTGTACGCCATGTCGCGCTTGTGATCCGACAGCGAGATGCCCGCGCCGCGATGAATCAGTTCGCGGATACGGGCGAAATCCGCCGACGTGAATTCGAAATCCCGTCCTTGTTCGCCGGATCTGGCCGGGTCCGCCCGCTCGGGACGTGCCGGTTGCGGAGGTGCCGGTTGCGGACGTGCCGGTTGCGGACGTGCCGGTTGCGGAGGTGCCGGTTGCGGAGGTGCCGGTTGCGGACGTTGCTGTGCGCGCGTTGCCATCATCAAAGTTCCTGCCTGCGATACGAGCCATTCCGCTTTCCGCCCAAGGCGTTGCCTTTGGCGAACGGGATTGTGTTCGCGGGGTCGCGCCCGCCCGCGAGTTCCGCCCACCTGCAGTCGGCCCGCGACACGCTGTCCGAGCGTGCTTCGATGATTCGCCCCTCAGGGAGCGAGATGCCGAATGGCTGCATGTCTGCCTGCTGTTTCCTAGAACGTTTCCCAGTCCGCATCCGAGCCCGCCTTGGCCGCGCTTGCAGCGGCCGGGCGTGCTGCGGATTCGGACGCGGCCCGCGCCGTCTTCGGCTTGAGCGCCGGCTCGACGCGTGCGGCGCCTGCATCATGGGCGGCCGAAGCCTGCGCCGCGCTGCTGGGTGCCGGGTGCGCCGCCTGGTGTGCTGCCGGGTGCGCTGCCTGGCGTGCCGCCGGTTGTGGCGAAGCCTTGGCTGTCGGCGCCGCCTTGACACCCGCGCTACGCGCCGTGTGCGGACGCGCTGCCGCCGCTACGCTGTGAGTTGCCACGCGCGCCGGCCCGCCGGCCACTTTCCAGCCGTTCACCACGGCTTGCAGCTGACGCGTCTGGTCTTCGAGCGATGCCGCCGCAGCCGCCGCCTGTTCGACCAGTGCGGCGTTCTGCTGCGTGACTTCGTCCATCTGCACGACCGCGCGATTCACCTGTTCGATACCGCCCGACTGCTCTTCGGAAGCCGCGCTGATTTCGCCCATGATGTCGGTCACGCGGCGCACGGCCTGCACGATCTCGTCCATCGTGGTGCCGGCGCGGCCGACCAGCGCCGAGCCGCTTTGCACCTTGTCGACCGAGTCGCCGATTAGTTCCTTGATTTCCTTCGCGGCGCTGGCGCTGCGCTGCGCGAGGCTGCGCACTTCGCCCGCGACCACCGCGAAACCGCGGCCCTGTTCGCCTGCCCGCGCGGCTTCGACCGCCGCGTTCAGCGCGAGAATATTGGTCTGGAACGCAATCCCTTCGATCACGCCGATGATGTCGACGACCTTGTTCGAACTGGTCGCGATGCCCTGCATCGTCGTGACGACCTGGCTCACCACGTCGCCGCCGCGGGTCGCGATATCGGACGCGTTGACCGCCAGCTGGCTCGCCTGGCGCGCGTTCTCGGCGTTCTGCCGCACGGTGCCGGTCAGCTGCTCCATGCTCGACGCGGTTTCCTGCAACGAAGCGGCTTGCTGTTCGGTGCGCTGCGACAGATCGGTGTTGCCCATCGCGATTTCGCGCGCGCCGGTGTCGATCGATTCGGTACTGCTGTGAACCGCCTTCACCATCGTCGCCATGCTTTCCTGCATCCGCTTGATGCTGCTGAACAGCCGGCCGATTTCATTGCGGCTGAACACTTCGATCGTCTCGGACAGGTCGCCCGAAGCGATCCGTTCGAAGCAGGCGGTGGCGTCGGCGAGCGGCTGCACGATCAGGCCGCGCAGCGCGAAGCGGATGCCCACCACCAGCAGCAAGGCCAGCGCGGTGGTGGCGATGATCAGCGTCGTCATCAGCGAGATGTTCGATTGCGCGCCCGCCTGCTGGTCCATCGCGTGCTGCTGCAGTCCCTTGATGACGGCGGACGCGGCGATGTCGTACGCAACGAACAACGGGCTGATCTTCGTATCGGCAATCGCGTGATAGGCCGCCAGATCGTTCGCGCGCAACGCGGCGAACTCCGGATCCATGCCGTCGCGCATCAGCGTCGTGCGGCGCGTCGCCAGTTCGTCGAGCTGTGCCTGCTCGGCGCCGCTCTTGGGCGCGTCGAGATACGTCTGCCAGCTCTGGTTGCCCAGGCCGTACAGTTCCTGCGCACGATTGAGGACCTTCTTCGCCTGCTCGGTGTCGCCGGCGGTGCTCAACGAATTGAAGCGATCGAGCGATACGCGCGTGCGCAACAGGTACGCCGACGCCTCATCAAGCGCGTGAATCGCCACCAGATCGCCGCGCGCAATGCGATCGAGCGACTGGCTGGCGCGATTCAGCGCCGTCAGCCCGAGCGCGCCGACCACCACGGTCAGCGCAACCAGAATGATCCCCACCAGCGTCAGCGACGTGCGAATCGACAACCTGCTCAGCATCTCAATGCTCCCTTATTCCAGTCCCTCGTTCGCGCAGCAACCGCTTAGCCGGCGAGCGTTTCGATCAGTGCCATTTCACGGCTGGTCATCAGCTTCTCGATGTCCATCAGGATCAGCATGCGGCCGTCGACAGTGCCCAGACCCGTGAGATATTCGGTCGTCAGGGTGGCGCCGAATTCCGGCGCCGGCATGATCTGGTCGGTGGCGAGGGTCAGCACGTCCGACACGCCGTCCACCACCATCCCGACCACGCGATGCGCGACGTTCAGGATGATCACCACCGTCTGATGGTCGTACTCGACGCGGCCCAGATGGAACTTGATGCGCATGTCGACGATCGGCACGATGATGCCGCGCAGATTGATCACGCCCTTGATGAACTCAGGCGCATTGGCGATGCGCGTGACGTTGTCGTAGCCGCGGATTTCCTGCACCTTGAGGATGTCGATGCCGTACTCTTCGGCGCCGAGCGTGAAGACGAGGAATTCCTGACCGCCGGCGTCGGCCTGCTGCGCGTCGCGGCGGCCATTCGTACCGTTCGCGACGCTCGAATTGATGGATTGGACTTCTGCCACGTTAGCCCCCAAGCGGTTGGGATGAAATGCGTTGAGTAAGTGTTACGGGTGTCATGAATGTCACGCGAGGCTCATCGCGCCGTGCGCGTGGCGCGTCTCGCGGTTCAGCGCCGCCACGTCCACGATCAGCGCGACACTGCCGTCGCCGAGAATGGTCGCGGCGGAAATGCCATGCACCTTGCGATAGTTCGTTTCCAGATTCTTCACGACCACCTGCTGCTGGCCCACCAGCTCGTCGATCAGCATCGCAAAGCGGCGCCCTTCGGTTTGCATGATGGTGACGATGCCCTGGGTCGGCTCCCGCTTCGCGTCTTCGACCGAGAACACTTCGTGCAGCGCGACGAGCGGCAGATATTCGCCGCGCACGCGCACCACGCGTTCGCCGTTGGCCACCGTGTAGATGTCCTCGGCTTGCGGCTGCAGCGACTCCATCACGAAGTTCAGCGGCAGAATGAAGATCTCGTTGCCGACCTTCACCGACATGCCGTCGAGAATCGCCAGCGTGAGCGGCAAGACGATCCGCGTGGTGCTGCCCTTGCCCGCATGCGAGGTGATCTCGACGTGACCGCCCATCGACTGGATGTTGCGCTTCACCACGTCCATGCCGACGCCGCGGCCGGAGACGTCCGTGACCTGCTCCGCCGTCGAGAAGCCCGGCAGGAAGATCAGGTTCCAGACTTCGTCGTCGGTCATGCTTTCGCTGACCTGCATGCCCTGCTTGGCCGCCTTCGCGAGAATCTTGTCGCGGCGCAGACCGGCGCCGTCGTCGCTCACTTCGATGACGATGTTGCCGCCGTGATGCGCGGCCGAGAGCACCAGCTGGCCGGTTGAATCCTTGCCCGCCGCGCGCCGCGCTTCCATGGTTTCGATGCCGTGGTCGAGACTGTTGCGCACGAGGTGAGTCAACGGATCGATGATCCGTTCGATGAGGCTCTTGTCGAGTTCGGTCGCCTGACCGAAGGTGACGAGTTCGACCTCCTTGCCGAGTTTCGCCGCCAGATCGCGCACCAGACGCGGGAAGCGGCTGAACACGTAATCCATCGGCATCATGCGGATCGACATCACTGCTTCCTGCAGATCGCGCGCGTTGCGCTCGAGCTGCGCCATGCCGTTGAAGAGGCGATCGTGCAGGGCCGGGTCGAACGTGCTGGTGGTCTCGGCCAACATCGCCTGGGTGATCACCAGTTCGCCGACCAGGTTGATCAGCTGATCGACCTTTTCGACGCCGACGCGAATCGAACTGCCTTCCGCGCCGCCCGCTGCCGCGGCCGGACGCGCCTTGCGGTCCGGTTCGGCCGGAGCGGCTGCGGCGGGTGCCGGTGCGCTGCCCGCTGCCGGCGGCGCTGCTGCCGTGCTAACTGCTGCAGCGCTGGACGCTGCTGCAGCGCTGGCTGCCGCGGCATCCGCGCGCGGCGCCGGCGCGTCGAACAGACCGTGCGTGGCGGTGTTGGCGGACGCAGCGACGCTGGCCGCCGGTGCTGCCTGCTCCGCATGGACTGCCGCTACTGCCTGTACTGCTTGCGCCGGCGTCGACTGCCCAGCGTCCGGCGTTCCAGGTTCGCCTTGCTGGGTGTCGCCGGCCGGCGCGCTACCGCGGCCGATCGAGATCTGACTTTCGTCGATCACGAAACAGCACACGGCAATGATGTCGTCGGAGGTCACGTCGGTCGCGAGCCACAGCGTCAGATCGCCGCCGCTCTTGACCTGCCCGACAATGTTCCCCAGGTTGCCGAGCTCTTCGGCCAGCAATTCCTGGTCCTTCTCACCTACGCCCCGTAGCGTAATTTTCAGATGGGGGCCGGCGCCTTCGCTTGCCTCGCCTGCCACGCCGGTTCCCGCGGCTTGCCCGGTCTGCGCCGGTTCGCCGTCACTCCATTCACCCGCCGCCTGCACCGCCTGTTCGACCACGTGCTCCGGCGGGGTGCCGCCTTGTACTGCCTGCGCCGCCTGCGCCGCCACTGCTGCCGGCGCGCTGACGGCCGCCGGCGCCGCTTCAGCCGGAGCGCCGCCGAGGCGGCTTTCCGCGTGCAGCTGTTCGAGCTTCGCGCAAATCGCCTTGGCGACCGCCGCATCCGGTTCGGCGCTCGCGCGGTAATCGGCGAGCTGGCCCGACAACACGTCCTTGGTTTCGAGGAACGTGTCGATCATGTCCTTGCGCAGCACGAGTTCGTTATTGCGCGCGCGGTCGAGCAGCGATTCGAGAATGTGAGTGGTTTCCGTCAGCGCGGTAAAGCCGAACGTCGCCGCGCCGCCCTTGATCGAGTGCGCCGCGCGGAAAATCGCCGCGAGGTCTTCGGGGTCCGGGTGTGCGATATCCAGATTGAGCAGCAACTGCTCCATCTGCGCGAGCAGTTCGTCCGCTTCGTCGAAGAACGTCTGATAGAACTGAGTGATGTCGAGTGTCATGCCTGGTTCACCGCGAGAGTTCCTGTCTTGGCTTGGGCTGCCGTGCCGCCGCGTCGAGAGCTTCTATAACTTGTGTAAAGGTGGCGCTCATTTGCCGTTCATGCCTGGTCCGGCTCGGCCAGCACCGCCACCAGTTCGGTCAACATGTCGGGGTCGAGCGGCTTTTCGATCCAGCCGGTCGCCCCCGCAGCCCGTGCCGCCGCCTTGAACGGCTCGCCCGATTCCGTCGTCAGGACGAGGATCGGCGTGGCCTGGTAGGCCGGGTTGCCGCGCAGTTCGGCGATCAGATCGAGGCCGGTCTTGCCCGGCATGTGCTGGTCGGTCAGCACGAGGTCGAACGGCATGGCGAGCGCGTTTTCGAGCCCTTCGTCGCCGTCCGCCGCGAGCGTCACTTCATAGCCCGCCGACGTCAGCGTGGCGGCGAGAATTTGCCGCATCGATGCCGAATCGTCGATTGCCAGAATGTGCCTGATCATGAAAACCTCGCTGCACTTACGCTATGGATCGCCGGGCCGTCCGCGCCGCTCGGGCGCGTGAACCGGCCAGGCGATCGCTGTCTGTTACGGGGCCGCCGTTGCCGGCGCCTTCGGTGCAACCGTCACCGGTTGCGCAAGCTTTTGCAGCAGCGGCCTGGAGCCGGCTGCGTCGTCCGACAAGGTGGTCGTGGTGGAGTCGTCATGGTCAAGCGCCTCCTCCGACTTCCTGTTCAGCACGATGATGCTGATGCGGCGGTTCTCCGGATCCATCGGGTCCGCCTTGTTCAGGTTCTGCGTCGACGCGAGGCCCAGCACGCGCATCACCTTCTGTTCGTCCATGCCGCCGGCGATCAGCTCGCGGCGCGACGCATTGGCGCGGTCCGCGGACAGTTCCCAGTTGCTGTATCCCTTCTCGCCGCCGGCGTACTGCGCGGCGTCCGTGTGGCCCTGCACGATGATGCGGTTCGGCACGTCGTTCAGCGTGTGGCCGATTTCGCGCAGGATGTCGCGCATGTACGGTTCCACCTGGTCTTTCGCGGTCGCGAACATCGGCCGCTTCTGCGAGTCGACGATTTCGATGCGCAAGCCGGTCAGCGTCGAATCGATGCGGATCTGCTGCTTGAACTGGCGCAGCACCGGATTCGCCTCGATCGCGGCCATCAGCTTGACCTGCAAGTCGTGCAAGCGGACCTGCTCGCGCCGCTCCAGCTCGCCCTTCAACTGCTTCATCGAGTCTTCGTTGTTATGCGAGACGGTGCGCTCGGCGCGGCTGCTGGTGCCGTCCGTCGAGCGCGTCACGCCTTGCGCGTCGGTCGAGATGTCGCGACCGCCGCCCTTCAGAATGCTCGAATCCTCGGCGCTGCGATCGCCGCCCCACAGCGTGATCTTCAGCGGCTGGTTGAAGTAATCGGCGATGCCCTTCAACTGCACGGTGGACGCCGAACTCAGCAGCCACATCAGCAGGAAGAACGCCATCATCGCGGTCATGAAGTCCGCATACGCGAGCTTCCACGCGCCGCCATGGTGGCCCTTCTTGGCCGGTGCGGAGCGCTTGACGATAATGGCGCGGTCTTTGTCCTTGCTCATCGAATCGGTTCCCGGCGCCCGTTACTTGGCTTTCACGCGGCGCACGTGCTCTTCCAGTTCGGCGAACGACGGGCGTTCGGTCGAGAAGAGCACCTTGCGGCCGAATTCGACGGCGATTGCCGGCGCGTAGCCGTTCAGGCTCGCGAGAATCGTCACCTTGATGCACTGGAACATCTTGGTCGACTCGGTCACGCGCTGTTCGGCGACGCTCGCGAGCGGCCCGATCAGCCCGTACGAAAGCAGAATCCCGAGGAAGGTGCCGACCAGCGCCTGGGCGATCATCTCGCCGAGAACCGCGGGCGGCTTGTCAGCCGAGGCCATGGTGTGCACCACGCCCATCACCGCGGCGACGATCCCGAACGCCGGCATCGCGTCGCCGACCTTGGTCAGGGCGTGCGCCGGCGCTTCGCCTTCCTGGTGATGCGTCTCGATCTCCTCGTCCATCAGGCTTTCGATCTCGAACGCGTTCATGTTGCCGCCCACCATCAAACGCAGGTAGTCGGTCAGAAACTCGATGATGTGCTTGTCGGCGAGGATCTTCGGATATTGGGTGAAGATCGGGCTCTTCGACGGATCGTCGATATCGGCTTCCAGCGTCAGCGTGCCTTCCTTGCGCGCCTTGGCCAGCAGGACGTAGAGGAGCGCCATCAGCTCCATGTAGACGTCCTTGTTGTACTTCGCGCCCTTGAACAGGGTCGGAATGACGCGCACCGTCGCCTTGATGGTCTTCATCCCGTTGCCGAGAATGAACGCACCGAGACCGGCGCCGACGATCATCAGCACTTCGACGGGCTGCAACAGCGCGCCGAGATGGCCGCCTTCCAGCGCATAACCGCCGAAGACAGACAACAGCGTCACGAGTGTTCCCACGAAAATCAGCACTGCCGAGCCCTCACAAAGAAGCGACGGTGACCGTCGTTAATCTGGTTTACGGCAACGGAGCAGAAAACTTTGACGGAAAAGCGGCGTGTCGCGGCGGTGTAAACCAGAGGCGCGTCAAACCGGAGCGGCGCCGCGCGAGCGGGCTGCGAAACGCGCCGGGCGGCGCTACGCTTGCTGGGCGCGGGTCGGCGCCGGGTTGGCGCCAGGTTGACGGCCGGCGCGCCGCTTAAATCGCGAGGGCGGCCAGGCTCTCGCGGGCCCGGGCGTCGGCGAATTTCTTTGTCTTACCGGCGCGCGAGGGCGGCTGGCACAGCCCACAGACGAACGCGTGCTGCGGATCGTGCGCATGCGCGACGAAATGGCCGCCGCAACGGCAGCAGGGGGTCATTTGCAGCATCCTGGAGTCGAAAAAGCGCACCAGCGTCCAGGCGCGCGTGAGACTGAGCACGGGCTCATCGTCGTGCAACTGGACATGTTCCAGGTAGAGCCGGTAGCTCTTCACGATCGACTGGATCGTCAGGCAGCCGCCGTGGCCGGCCATGAAACGGTAGATGTTGTAGAACAGCGAGGAGTGAAAGTTCGGCTGCCAGGTCATGAACCAGTCGGTCGAAAACGGCAGCATGCCCTTGGGCGGCGACACCCCTTTCAGTTCCTTGTACAGCTTGATGAGCCGGTCGCGCGACAGACTGGTTTCTGCTTCCAGCAGTTGCAGGCGCGCGCCGAGTTCGATCAGCTCGATCGCCAGGGTGATTTCCCTGACTTCGAGCACCACGCTTTTATATGCCATCCGTTTGCTTGTCCCATGTCCTGATTGTTTTATTTGAGCTACAACCTGCCATCAGCCGAGTTGCTCGACTGGCTGGCTGGCCATCAGGATCGCGGAATGCGCCTGAGCCACGGCGCTGGATTTGCCTTTGTCGGCGAGAGCGGACAGAACCGCATGGTCATCGAAACGGAAACGGCACAACACCTGATTGGACGCCGCCAGCTTGACGGTCTGCGCCAACGACAGACTGGCGAGCACATCGGCTAACTGGTCCGAAATCCCCATGCGGAACATGCCCATCGGCTTGTCTTCGCGCAAAAGGCGCTGCGCGAGCAGGAGATAAGACAGGTTTACTTCTCTGATCTCATTGAGCATTTCGCTTGTCGCGCTCATGATTCCCCCGGGGTGTATCTGGCTGGTCAGGCCGTTGCGGAAACGTTTGCTCGAACGCGCGCACTTAAACCGCACGAATCGGCTCGTTTCTGGTCTTGCGAGCATTGTGTCGAAAGGGGGAGCGGACGAAAATCGGACAGACACCCTGTCTGTTTGACGGATTAATCCGTGATTGATGTAGGAATTTTTCCTACAAGAGGCCGGTCCGACAGGAAAAGGAGATGACGAAGAAGCGCGTACCTGGCAAATTTTGATGCGCTTTGGATGCTTTTTCGCCCGGTGTGAACCGAATGGTGAGTCAGCAAGGATGCATGGCTCGCACCGTGCAACGGTGAGAAAGAATTATAAGACGTTTTCACTTCTGTGCAACGCGCCTCGTGCAGGCGCCGCTTTCCAGCCCGCCGGACCCACTTCCGCCGCTCCCTGAAGCGTTTGTGAAGCGTTTGCTTACCCGGCCCGTCTCGCTTCCCGGCTATCGGGACAGCCATCCCGCCGACCTGTAACGCATCATGTTTCGCGCTGTAACAACCGCGGTAACAACATTAAGCGTTTGAAAAATAACTCGAATTGACGCGGTCAATCCCGATAATGTGCCTCAGGGATTACCCGATGCAGGTTCGGAGTCCCCCGGGCGGCGGCTTACCGCGCCCAACCGTCCGCCAGGCATTCGCTCCTCGCTCCATTCGAGCGCCGTCGTGCGAAGCCGTTCTGAATAGGAGAAAACGCATGCGAATCGCACAAATTGCGCCGTTGTACGAAGCCGTCCCGCCGAAACTTTACGGCGGCACCGAACGTGTCGTGTCTTACCTGACCGAAGCGCTGGTCGACCTCGGCCACGACGTGACGCTGTTCGCGAGCGGCGATTCGGTCACGTCCGCCAACCTCGACGCCTGCTGGCCGCGAGCGCTGCGCCTCGACCCCACGATTCGCGACGCGCTGGCGCCGCATGTCCTGATGATGGAAAAAGTGCGCAAGGTCGCGCATGAGTTCGACGTGCTGCATTTCCATCTCGACTACATGCCGTTCCCGCTGTTCACGACGATGGACACGCCGTTCGTGACCACGCTGCACGGCCGCCTGGACCTGCCGGAGCTTCAGCCGGTGTTCGACGCCTTCTCCCACGTGCCGGTGGTGTCGATTTCCGACTCGCAGCGCGTGCCGCTGCCGCAGGCGAACTGGCTGAACACGATCTATCACGGCCTGCCGGACCCGTTGCTCACGCCGCAAACGCACAAGAAGCCGGAATATCTGGCGTTCCTCGGCCGGATCTGTCCTGAGAAACGCGTCGATACAGCTATCAGGATCGCTGCGCAAAGCGGTCTGCCGCTGAAGATCGCCGCCAAGGTGGACAAGGTCGACCAGGAATACTTCAAGACGGAAATCGAGCCGCTGCTGTCGCAGGCGCACGTGGAATTCGTCGGCGAAATCAACGAGGCGCAGAAACCCGAGTTTCTTTCGGGCGCCAAGGCGCTGTTGTTCCCGATCGACTGGTCGGAGCCGTTCGGCCTCGTGATGATCGAATCGATGGCCTGCGGCACGCCGGTGATCGCGTTCAACCGCGGCTCGGTGCCGGAAGTGATCGACCACGGCGTGACCGGCTATATCGTCGAAGACGTGCAAGGCGCGGTAGCCGCGCTCCAACGTCTGGACGAGCTGTCGCGCACCGAGATCCGGGCGCAGTTCGAGCGCCGCTTCAGCTCGAAAACGATGGCGCAGAATTATGTCGACGGCTATTCGGCACTGATCGAAGCCACTCGCCGGCCGGTGCTGCGCCAGGTCGCAGTGGGCTGATTGACGCGCGATAGACGCGCTAAGCGGCTGAGACTCTTTTTGCGCTCCGCCGCTTAGGCCCGCTTCCATCGCGTTCCGATTGCAAGACTCCCATGTCTTTGATGAGTAAGATTGCCATGTGAATCGTTTGCGCGAGCGGATACGTCAGAGTTAACCCGCTTCTTCTACGGAAAAAGCCGCCCTCGAAGGCGGCTTTTTTAATGGCTGCGTGGATGCGCTTCCACACAGGAATTACCGCGAAGCCAATAAACGGCCAAGTGAAGCGCCAATCGACCTTCAACTGGCTTTCGAGACCACCCGTTCCTCGTTCAAGCCGCGCCGATCAAAAAGCGTTCGCGATTCTTGCCGGCGATCCACTTCGGCGGCTTGCCGCGTCCGCTCCACGTATTGCCCGACTTCGGGTCCTGATACTTGGCCGGCAACGGCGCCTTCTTGGGCGGGCGTCCGCGTTTGGCGGCGACCGCGAAGCCGAGGTCTTGCGCCGTTAGACCATATTCGGCGATCTTTTGGCGGATGTCGGCGACCACGTTGTCGATTTCAGTACGCCGGGCTTCTTCTGCTTGTGCCTGCAATTTGGCGATCTGCGCCTTGAGGTCTGCATATTGAGACATTTCGGTTCTCCCTTTTTCTAGAACTCATTCGCTCGCAGACTAACTGCAATTATAAAAATTCGCAATGGCCAATAATACCGATTTAGGCAGATATCCTCTGATAATTATTAAGCGTCGATGAATTGTTAAATGACGTCTTTATCTTGAAATAAAAGGTAAAGCTGACACACATTGACAATCCCTGACATTCGATTTGCCAGCCTTTGTCTAGAATTGCGCGCTCGAAGGTATGCATCTGTGCGTAGTCATGCATGCTGCCCAGAGCGTCAATCTTATTAGGATTACCAATCATGAAGCTGTCAAAGCGCCTCGCTGCCGAGCTGTTCGGCACCTTCTGGCTCGTGCTCGGGGGTTGCGGCAGCGCCGTCCTCGCCGCCAATTTCGCCGGCCCGGTCCACGGACTCGGCATCGGCTTCGTGGGCGTCTCGCTCGCATTTGGCCTGACCGTCCTGACGATGGCTTACGCGATCGGCCACATCTCCGGCTGCCACCTGAATCCGGCGGTGAGCGTCGGCCTGACCGTTGCCGGCCGCTTTCCGGCGCGCGATCTGATGCCTTACATCGTCGCGCAGGTAATCGGCGCGGTGCTGGGAGCGCTGGTGCTCTCCTTGATCGCATCCGGCAAGCCGGGCTTCGACCTCGTCGCGAGCGGTTTCGCCAGCAACGGCTATGGCGAACGCTCGCCGGGTCATTACTCGCTCGCCGCCGCGTTCATTTGCGAAGCGGTGATGACCGGCTTCTTCCTGTTCGTCATCCTCGGTGCAACCGATAAGCGCGCGCCGGCCGGTTTCGCGCCGATCGCCATCGGCCTTTGCCTCACGCTGATTCACCTGATCTCGATTCCGGTCACGAACACGTCGGTCAACCCGGCGCGCTCGACCGGCCCGGCTCTGCTCGTCGGCGGCGCGGCGCTGGATCAGTTGTGGATGTTCTGGGTCGCGCCGATCATTGGCGCAGTGATCGCAGGCGTACTGTATCCGCTGCTCGCCGAAAGCCCTCGCGCCGATTCGAAGGAATTGGCTCTCGATTGACAGGCGCGTGCGCTGATCATTGCAATGACGCGGGCGCTACGGCGCCCGTTCTGTTCTGGTGCGAATGAAGCGAGCCGCTCAGTGGCCGCGAACCGCCGCTGCTAGAATCGTGCGACTTTCCCCCAGGCTCGCACAGGTGCTACCGATGAACCGTTTCCGCGGATTCCTGCATGGCGTCGTACTTTCCGTCGGCGGCATGTGTATCAGCGCATTGGCGCCGCCCGCCGCGCACGCAGCCGACGGCAATAGGGAAACACTCGTGTTCGTACGCCACGGCGAGAAACCCGCGCAGGGCTTCGGCCAACTCGATTGCCAGGGGCTCAATCGTGCGCTTGCGCTGCCGGCGGTGATCGCGGCCAAGTTCGGCAAGCCCGACGCGATCTACGCCCCCGATCCCAGCCAGCAAAAGGACGACGGCGGTCATCCTTATTATTATGTTCGCCCCCTGGCGACCATCGAGCCGACCGCCATCCAGTTCCAGATGCCGGTGCAAACGCCGTACGGCTTCGCTCAGATCGACCAGCTCGGCGCGGCGCTCGTCAATCCCGCCAATCGCGACAAGCTGATTGTCGTGGCGTGGGAACACAAGCTGATCGTGAAGTTGCTGCGCCAGATGCTGAGCGCGCACGGCGGGAATGCCGCCGACGTCCCCGATTGGCAAAGCAACGACTTCGACAGTATTTATGTCGTCCGCCTCGACTGGCAAAACGGCACGCCGCGCGCCAGCTTCAAACATGACCGCGAGGGACTGGACGGCCGCGCCGCCGATTGTCCTTGTGCGGCGCTGCCGGGCGCGCCGTCGGCTGCCGCCGCGGGCACGTCCGCCGGCCCGTCCGCCGGCCCGTCCGCCGGCCCGTCCGCCGGCACGGCAGATTAATCGGGCAATACAGATGTAAGGCGCGATTACGAGCGCCGGAGGCTGGTTTGCGCCACGCCTCGCGGCGGGTCGGGACCGCGACTATTACCGCGGCGACTATCGACATGACCGTGGCGGCGACCGCAACGACCGCCGCTGGGGGGCTACGGGAGCCACGACGACCATGGCGACCATGGCGATCGTCGCGGCGGATGGCACGGCTAATCCGGCTAGCCGCAATGCACGGCGCTGGGTAGCGCGCAGGTCGCGCTGATGTAGCGATTGACTAGCCTCGGGCAGCCCGCAACACGGTCTTCAACCAAAGGCTCAACCGAACTGGCCCGCGTCCGCGAACTCGGATTCGGGCCGGTCCCGTTTCAGGACATCAGTTCGTCGTCGAGCGAGAAGAGTTTGCGCAGATGACGCGCGACGCCTGCTTCGAAGTTATTGCCGATTCGCGGCACGTTCGGCAAGCGCGTGATGAGGTCGGGATTGGCGTTGTTCATCATGAACGGATGGCCGGCTGTTTCCAGCAGGTCGATATCGTTCATGTTGTCGCCAAACGCCACGCAGCGCGACGCGCTGACGCCCAGGCGTTCGAGCACGACCTGCAAGGCGCGTCCTTTCGAGACGTTCGACGTCATCACTTCCAGGCAATCCGGCAGCGAATAGGTGACATAGAGTGCGTCGCCGAATTCGCGCGCCAGGTTTGCCGCGACCTGCGCGAGATCGGCGGGCTCACCGATATACAGGGCTTTGGCAATGTCCGTGCCGTCGTGCCCGGGCAGATCGGTCACCTCGTAGGTGAAGCCGGAATCCTGATGAAACTTCAGCAGGTCCGGCGCATCGCGGTCGATCAGCCACGCCTGGTCGGCGAACAGGTTGACGATCACGCGGCCATGCTCGCCGGCGATGTCCGGCTGCACCAGACGCTGCACGATGGCCGGAGGCAGATCGTCCGCATGGATCACCGTGTTGTCCGGCGCGTGGATACGTGCGCCGTTCGACGTAATCAGATAGGGGCTGATGCCCAGCAAGTCGCGAATGCCCGCCACGTCGCGGTAATGGCGGCCAGTGGCGATCACGAAGTGCAACCCATCGCGTTCCAGTTTGCGCACGGTGGCGATCGTGAACGGGTCCACCTGGTGATCGGCGTTGAGCAGCGTGCCGTCGAGGTCCGTGGCGATGACTTTATACATGGTGTGAACAGCCGGGCAGCGTCAAAGAACGCATTTTACCGTTGCCCGCCGCATCCGCTGGGCGCATGCCGGCCGGCCCGCTATTCCGTGCCGGCGATGCGCGCGGCTTCGCGTTGCGCCAGCTGCAATCCGCCGTGCGCCGAATCGGCCAGCGGCTCACGCAAGCGGGCCTGATAGACCTGCGGCACATACTCGCGCAACGCCGCGCCGAGGCCGCCGCACAGCGCGACCGGCAGGCTCGCCGAGGGATCGAGCGCCGCAATCATCTTGCCCACTTCCACGCCGGCCTCACCGAGCAAACGCGCCGCAAACGGATGCGCGCGATGCGCGATGACAATCGGCGCGAGCCGCGCATAGGCGGTCTGGTTCGCCTCGCAAAGCCACACGACGAGAGCGTCGCGGTCGTGCGCGCCGGTGTGTGTTAGAAGCGCCTGCGCCAGATCGTCGTAGGGCGCCCGTCCATCGAGCGCCTGCTGCGCGTACACAATGACCCGCAGGCCGAGCCAGGCGCCGCTCGCCTCGTCGCCCGACGGATAACCGTAGCCGCTGGCGATGCGGCATACGCCGTCGCCGTCGAGCGCGGCGGCCACGCTGCCGGTGCCGAGCGCGACGATCACGCCGTGCGCACCACCGTGCGCGCCGAGCAGCGTAGTGTAGGCATCGCTTTCAACGGCGAGTCCGGCCACCCCAGGCGCCAACGCGCGAAATGCCGCCAACCAGTCGCGATTATTCACGCCTGCGAGCCCGCAACCGAGCACACAACGCGACCAGTCCAGCGTCAGCCCAGCGCGTGCAAACGCTTCGCCGCAGCCCGCCTGAATGGCCTGCCATGCGCGTTCGACGCCAAGGCCCAAGCCTGACGGCCCACTCCCCGCTTGTGCCAGTTCGCGGCCTTGCGCGTCGCCGAGCACGACGCGCGTGCCGCTGCCGCCGCCGTCAATGCCGAGCAGAAAGAAATCTGTAGTCATTGAATCAAGTGAGTTCAGGTGGGGAATAACGCATAGCGTGGCAGGTCGGTTTCAATTCGGCAATCGGCCGAATGGCCAGCTTGCGGCGCGCACGCGTTCCGCTATGCTGGCAGGCGACATGACAACGCAGGAGCGCGACCGTGACACCGCGATGCAACTGGGTATCGAGCGAAGCGCTCGCACACTACCACGACACCGAATGGGGCGTGCCCTCGCGCGACGACCAGCATCTGTTCGAGATGCTGGTGCTGGAAGGCGCCCAGGCCGGCCTGTCGTGGTCGACGATTCTCAACAAGCGGGCCGGCTACCGCCGCGCATTCGCCGACTTCGACATCGACAAAGTAGCGCGCTTCACGCCCACGCATGTCGATGCGCTTGTGCTGGACGAAAGTATCGTGCGTCACCGCGGCAAGATCGAAGCTGCGATCAATAACGCACGCGCCGTGCAGCGGATTCAGGCCGAGTACGGCTCGCTTGCCAACTTCGTGTGGTCGTTCGTCGATCAGACGCCAATCCAGAACGATTGGGCGTCGTACAAGCAGGCGCCGGCATCGACGGAGGTCTCGGACGCGCTCAGCAAGGCGCTGAAGCGCTACGGCTGCAAATTCGTCGGCACGACGATCTGCTACGCGTTCATGCAGGCGGTCGGCATGGTCAACGATCACGAAACGAGTTGCATGTGCCGCGCGCGATGCGCGGTGCTCGGCAAGAAGGGACGCAATCGCAAAGCCGGCTGAGGCGGCAACGCACCGAGCAAACCCGTCACACCATAACGGGCCGTGCGCCCCGCCGCGCATCCAATCCGCGCCCCAAAAGCCAAACGGCGATGTGGCTTCTTTCGAAGCTCACACCGCCGTTTGGCCGTGCGGAAAAGCGTGCTTAGTGCAGCTTTTTCGGCAGCATCTGGCTGCGCAGGCGCTTGTGCAGGCGCTTCACAGCAGCAGCCTTCTTGCGCTTACGTGCCGTGGTCGGCTTTTCGTACGATTGGCGCTCACGCAGTTCAGCGATCAGGCCGTTCTTTTCGATTGCGCGACGAAAGCGGCGAATCGCCACTTCGAACGGCTCGTTTTCCTTCAGAAGAATCGTCGTCATGTAATTCCTAACTCAATCACTTGATACGGGTTAATTGCGTGGCGGGAAACCGCTCACGCGCCGGCCCTCCGGTCGTTTCGATTCATGGCCAGTAACAGGCAAACGCGGGAAGAACCCGGCCAAACCACGAATGAAACGAGAGGCAAAGCGGCCACGGAGGCCGGAAAAGAGAGGTGGAGAGTTCACCGCGGAACGCGGACAGACGTAATGCAAATGCCGCGTCTGCTGCCGTTTCGCCAACCTTTCATCAATAAAAAACATTGACGAAACAGGCAAAGATCTCAATTCACTCCCGATGATATCAGGAAACTCTCCATCCTACCAGGGGTTTAGCGATTGCGCCAGGTCGGTTGCAGGATCAGGCGCTCGCCTCATTCAGTTCGCGGATATCGGCGCCGGTCAGCATCAGATGGACTGCCGCGGCGAGGCTGTCGAGCTGCTCGACCGAGGTGGCGCTGGCAATTGGGGCTGTAACGCTCGGCCGCGCGATCAGCCAGGCCAATGCGACCGTGGCCGGCGTGCTGCCGTGCCGCTCGGCGACCCGGTCGAGCGCGCCCAGAATCCGCAAGCCGCGTTCGTTCAGGTACTTCTCGACCCGGCTGCCGCGCGCCTTGCCAGCCAGATCCGCCGGCGAGCGGTACTTGCCCGACAGAAAGCCGCTCGCAAGACTGTAGTACACCACCACACCGAGCCGATTGGCGAGCGCTACCGGCTCGATTTCGCTTTCATATTCCGCGCGGTCGTACAGGTTGTATTCCGGCTGCAGCAGTTGATATTCGGGCAGGCCGTGCTGGCGGGACACGGCGAGCGCTTCCTCCACCCGTGCGCCGCTGTAGTTCGACGCACCGATCACCCGCACCTTGCCCGCCTCGATCAGCTTTTGATAAGCGCCGAGCGTCTCGGTCAGCGGCGTTTCAGTGTCGTCGTCGTGGGAGAAATAGACGTCGAGGTAATCGGTTTGCAGGCGCCGCAGCGAATCTTCGACAGCCGCCTGGATGTTGGCGGCCGACAAGCCCTTGCGCTGCGGATGTTTGGAGACCTTGGTGGCGAGCACGATCTTGTCGCGCTTGCCGCTTCGCCGAAACCATTTGCCGATGATGGTTTCCGACTCGCCGCCCTGGTTGCCCGGCACCCATGCGGAATAGACATCGGCGGTATCGATAAAGTCGAGACCGGCATCGACAAAGGCATCCAGAATCGAAAACGAGGTGGCTTCATCGGCGGTCCAGCCGAATACATTGCCGCCGAACATAAGCGGCGCGACCTCCAATTCGGAACGTCCAATCCTGCGCTTTTGCATGATTTCTCCTGGGTTTGTCGCGAGAGAAAAAGAGAATACGCCGTCTTTTCAATACCTGCAGCACATCTGCCGGACAAGGCTGCACACGGCTTCCAGAGGCGCTTTGCCCCAGCCGGCCTGGAAAACAATTGGGTTGCGATTGAACAAAGTCCCTCAAGTTTTTTTAAGCCGGGCCGTCAACCTTCACTGAGGCGGCCAGCAATGAACGAGTGCTTTCCGCCGATGCCAATGTGGCGTATGGGCTCAAGGCTTATTTAGGAGATTTTCCATGCTCGGAATCAATAGCAACATCAACTCGCTGGTTGCACAGCAAAATCTTAGTGGCTCGCAAAGCGCCCTTTCGCAAGCCATCACCCGCCTGTCGTCGGGCAAGCGCATCAACAGCGCGGCTGACGATGCAGCAGGTCTGGCCATCGCGACCGGCATGCAAACGCAGATCAACGGCCTGAACCAGGGCGTGTCGAACGCGAACGACGGCGTTTCGATGGTGCAAACGGCATCGAGCGGTCTTGCACAGATCACGTCGAGCCTGCAACGTATCCGCCAACTGGCTGTGCAGGCATCGAGCGGCTCGCTGACATCGAGCAACCAGGCTGCTCTGCAACAGGAAGTTTCGCAGCAAATCGCTGAAGTGAACCGTATCGCATCGCAGACGACGTACAACGGCAAGAACATCCTCGACGGCTCGGCCGGCGTGGTGAACTTCCAGGTCGGCGCGAACGTCGGCCAGTCGATGAGCCTGAATCTGTCGACAAGCCTGTCGGCAGCATCGCTTGGCGGCGGCTTCGCGCAATCGGGCAACGTGCTCGGCACGTTCACCGGCCTGAGCCTGACCTCGAGCGGTGCGGCAACTGCAGCCGGCGCCACGCCGGCGATCACGCAGATCAACGTCCTGGCCAACGGCACGGGCGGCTTCACGTACACCGATCAGAACAATCAGGTCATCTCGACGACTGCTGCAGCCGCGCTGTTCTCGACCGCCGCAGGCGCTGGTGGCGCATTGACGCTGTCCGCAGTCGCAGCCAGCGCGCTCGACCCGGCAACGCAAATCGCGGCAATTTCGACCGCCAACACCAATGCACCGGCGGCTTCGGGCGTCGTCCTCGGCACAATTCAGGGCATCAACGTCGCCGCCACGAACGGCGCCAGCGTCGCCCCGGGCACCGCCGGTTCGATCACGTCGATCACCGTCAAGTCGAACGGCAGCGGCGGTTACACGTTCTCCGACCAGAACGGCAACGCATTGGCCGCTGCAGCTCAAGCGGCGCTGTTCACGACCGGTGCAGGCGCGGGTACGAACGGCCAGACGCTCACGTGGGCGGCAGCGCCGACCAGCCAGTTCGCCAACGTCGACAACAACAACCAGCTCTCCACGGTTGCTAACGTCAATGTCAGCTCGGTCACCAGCGCGAACCAGGCGATCGAATCGATCGACAACGCGCTGAGCACTGTGAACAACATCCAGGCTCAACTGGGTGCTGTGCAGAACCGCTTCACGGCAATCGCCACGGGCCAGCAAGCTCAGTCGACCGACCTGTCGCAAGCACAATCGCAAATCCAGGACGCCAACTTCGCGCAAGAAACGGCTAACCTGAGCAAGGCGCAAGTGCTGCAACAAGCTGGCATTTCGGTTCTGGCGCAGGCAAACTCGCTGCCGCAGCAAGTCCTGAAGCTCCTGCAATAAGGGCTTCACGCTGTAATCGCGTACGCACTGCGCGCCATGCGCGGCGCGTACGCGGAAGTTTCGATTCAACGGGAGGCTTGCCTCCCGCAGTGCATTTGAAAACGACGCAAGCCCAACAGATTCACCGACGCACGGAGCAACCGCATGTCAACGATCTCGACCGCCACCTCGTCTACCGCGAGTACGACCGCGAGCGCTAACACCGCGCTTCAGCAAGCCGCACAGTCCATCATCAGCGGCTCGACCGGTAATTCGACGATGGATGTGTCGTCGCTCGTGACGGCGCTCGTCAATGCGAAGACGGCCGGCCAGTCTGCGGCCCTCACCACGCAGAAAGCCTCGGACAACACGCAACTGTCGGCAATCGGCACGCTGAAAGCGGCGCTGACCGCGTTGCAAGCCGGTCTGACGTCGTTGTCGGACGGCACGACGCTCTCCAAGTTCAGTGCGACGGCAAGCGGCACCGGAATCACCGCAACGGCCGGCACGGGCGCGGTGGCGGGCAGCTATTCGGTCAACGTGACACAAATCGCGACGGCGCAATCGCTGACGTCCGGCGCGTTTAGCGCAACGCAGACGCTCGGCACCGGCACGCTGACGGTGTCGGTCGGCGGCAAGTCGATGAGCGTCGCTGTCAACTCGACCAACAACACGCTGAGCGGCATCGCCGCAGCGATCAATTCCGCGAGCGGCAACCCGGGCGTGACTGCCACGATCGTCACCGGCACCGGCGGCGCGCACCTTGTATTGAACTCGGCGACGACGGGCGCCGCGAACACAATCAGCGTGGCGGTCAGCAACCTGAGCAACGACAACGGACTGTCCAGCCTCGGCGTGACGTCGACCGCCGGCACGGGCAGCGCCGCCTCGACCATCACGTCCTCCGGCAGCATCGCCTGGACGCAAAGCACGGCCGCCCAGGATGCGGCGTTCACGATCGGCAGCGTCGCCGCGACCAGCGCGAGCAATACGGTCACGAGCGCGATCGCCGGCGTGACGCTCAACCTGTCGTCCGCGGCAGTCGGCGCCTCGCAGACGGTGACCGTGGCGCAGGACACCAGCTCGCAAGCGACCGCGATCACGAACTTCGTCAGCCTCTACAACACGCTCGTGACGACGATGGGCACGCTGACTTCGTTTGACAGCACGCAGTCGTCGAGCGCGCAAGGGCCGCTGCTGGGCGACCCAACGTTGAACACGATCAGAAACACCCTCAGCACGATCGTCAGCGGCGGCGTCGGCACCGGAACGTCGAGCACCAACCTCGCCTCGATCGGCATCACGCTGCAAGCGGACGGCACGCTGCAAACGGACTCGACCACGCTGAACAGCGCCCTGCAGAACAATGCCTCGACGGTCGCCTCACTGTTCAATTCCACGAATGGCATCGCGGCGCAGCTGAACAACAGCATCACGTCGTTCGTCCAGACGGGCGGTGTCATCGATACGCGCACGACTGCGCTCAACGACGACCTGAAGAGCATCGCCACCCAGCAGACCACGCTGACCAACTACACCACGCAGTTGACGAACCAGTATCAGGCTCAGTTCACCGCCTTGAACACGCTGATGGCGACGATGAACAACAACTCCCAGTATCTGACGCAGTTGTTCGGCGGCACGAACAGCCAGGGCTCGCTGTCCGCCAACAAGGCCTGATCGACGAGGAATGACCAGACGTGAACCAGACCACACTGATTGAACGCCTGCTGTCGCTCACGCACGCCATCGAAGACGCGGCGGCGCTGGCCGACTGGCCCGAGGCCGCGCGCCTGACCGAGGAGCGCTCGCCGCTGCTCGCATTGTTGAGCGCGGATCAGGATCCGGCCGCGCTCGAAATGATCCGCCTGATTCAGGCGATCGACGCTGCCGTTCTCGCCGATGCGCAAACAACCCAGGTCGAACTGCAAGCCGAGTACCGCGCGGCGATGACACGCGCGGACGCGGCCGGGCAGTATCAGCAGGTCGCGCAATTCTGAATCCGGCAGGGGCCTGCACGATGCCCCTGTCAGAACGAATAACCAGAACAACGCGCTGAAGTCAGGGCGCACTCGTTCACCTCAGGCCCGCCTCGCGCGGGCTTTTTTTTTGGTGCACCGAACCGGCCCCCGCTACGGCCGATACACCTTCCGCGGCCTGCCGCAAAGACTGGCTGGCGTGCTCGCCCGCGCTAAGCCGCGGCGCCCTGCGGCGCGCCGATCTTGCAAACTGGCATGGCTTTACGGCTTATCTCGCCGGTTCAGGCGCGCTTGACGCCCCGCATAATTCGGCTCAGATCGCCAATCCTGATTCGACGCCCATGACGCCTCCGACAGTAATGCCCGTAGACACCGCTTCGCCCGATGAGCTCCAGTTCGAGCACGACCTGCAGACGGTCATGCAGGCCGCGATCGCGGAGCATCAATATGGCGCGCTCGAGAGTGCGGAAACGCTCTATCGAACCATTCTCGAGGCTCGCCCGCACCATGGCGACGCCAACTACAACCTCGGGTTGCTCTGGATGCAACGGGGGCAATTCGAGGCCGCGATACCGCATCTGGAAGCGGCCGTGGGCGTGAATCCGGATCAAGGGCAATACTGGGCAAGCTATATCGACGCGTTGCGGCGAGCAGGACAAACAAGTGCCGCATGGTTGATGCTGGAGATGGCCCAACAGCGCGGATTGAAGGGACCGGCAGTGGATGCGCTGATCTACCTCATGGCGCAGACTGCGGCAGAAGCGCCAGCTTCGCCGGCTTCCGCTTCTGTCACGGCCCACGCGCAAACGAAAAACGCCCATCGCGGGCTCCAGGCTGAAGCGGAATCGGGTTCGTCGAAACGATCGGCAAAACAGAAAGCCGCCATCAGGGCGGGACATGGCGCCCCCAGTCCAAAGCAGATGAAAGAGCTGGTGGACCTGTATAACAGCGGACGAGTTGCTGAGGCGGTCCCCATCGCGCAATCGCTCACGAAACGTTTCCCTGACCATCCGATGGGTTGGCGGTCGTTGGGTATCGCAATGCACTCGCAGGGGCGCTATGACGACGCCGTCGAGCCGCTGCGAAGAGCGGTGGAACTTGGCCCCGACGACATCATCGTCGGAGCAATGCTCGCCGACATCCTGAGAATGAAAGGGTTACTTCAGGAAGCCGAAGCAAAATGCAAGCGAGTGCTCGAAACCAATCCGAACTACGCTGAAGCGCATCGCGTGCTCGGCATGACCCTGCTCGTCAGCGCCCGCCTCGCGGAAGCCGAAGCCAGTTGCCGCCGTGCTGTGGAGCTGATGCCGAACATCGGCGAGATGCACAACACCTTGGGGGTCGTGTATCTCGAACGGGGACGGACGCTGGATGCGGAGGCCTGTTATCGGCGCGCGCTGGAAATCCAGCCGGACAATGCGTTCGCGCATCACAACATGTTGTTTTGCCTCACCCACAACCCCGAGATCGACGGGCAAACGCTGTTTGCACAGCATTGCCGCTTCGGGCAGCAGTGCGAAGCGCCGCTGCGCCCGCGCTGGCCTCGACACAGCAACTCGCGCGATCCGCAACGGCGTTTGCAGGTCGGTTTTGTCTCCGCCGACTTGTTCCATCACGCGGTGGCGACGCTTTTCGAACCCGTGCTGGCCCATCTCGCCCACGATGAAAATCTGTCGCTCCATGTGTATTACAACTTCACGACGGAAGATCTCGTCACGCAACGGCTACGCGGATATGTGCCGCATTGGCATACCGTATGGGGGATGAGCGACGATGCGCTGGCGGAAAAAATTCGTGCGGATGGCATCGATATTCTGATCGACCTGTCGGGACACACCGCACGCAACCGCCTCCTGACGTTTGCCCGCAAGCCCGCACCGGTGCAGGCGAGCTGGATCGGCTACCCGGGTACGACGGGATTGAGCGCTGTCGACTATTACATGACAGACCGGTGCATACTGCCGCCCGAATTCGACAGCCAGTTCGTCGAAAAAATCGTCCGTTTGCCCGCTTCGGCTCCGTTTTTGCCGACCCATGCGGCGCCGCCGGTCAACTCGCTGCCCGCCCTCCATAACGGATATGTGACCTTCGGCAGTTTTAACCGGCTGAACAAGATCGACCCCGGCGTTATCGGGCTGTGGTCAGAGCTGCTGCGAGCCTTGCCTGATGCGCGGATGCTGGTCGGGGCGATGCCCGACGACGACGAAAGCGCCCAAACGGTGATCGACTGGTTTGCCGCGGAGGGCATTGGCCGGGAGCGACTCGACCTCCGTCCGCGAGCCGGCGTCTCCGTGTATATGCAGCAGCATCATCATGTGGACATCTGTCTCGACACCTTCCCTTATGCCGGGGGGACCACCACCCGCCACGCGTTGTGGATGGGTGTACCGACGCTTACGCTGCCCGGCGACAAAATGCCGAGCCGAGCCGGCGCCTCAGCGCTCACCCACGTTGGAATCGACGGGTTCATCGCACAAAGCGAAGCGGATTTCGTCGAGAAAGGTTTGTCCTGGGCTCGCAACCTGCCCGCGCTCGCCGAACTCCGTGCCGGGATGCGCGAGCGCTGCAGGCAATCGCCGATGTTCCGCCCCGAGATCATTGCGGCAGCCGCGAGTCGTGCGCTGCGCATCATGTGGGAGCAGTGGTGCGCCGGGCAACCTGCGGCGTCCTTTGAGGTTGGCCGCGATGCCGTTCAAACCTGCGAAACAGAAGGCGCTCGATGACGCATGCGGCGCGTTCACGGTCACGCACGCTTTCAGTGGAATTGGCACGCATTCGCCCGCTTGTTTGACAGATCAGGGCTCCGTATCCAGTGACACACTTGGTACAAGCGCGTCACCGTCACTGCCGCCGAAAGCGAGCCGGCGCAGCACGTTAATGGCAGTTCATTCGACCTGATCGATTGCAGGCTCTCCCAATGATCGACTCCAAGCCAACCTTCACCCCAGTCACGCAGCCGTTCCTGCCGCCGCTGGACGAATTTCGCCCGTACCTCGAGGAAATCTGGAGACGCAAGTGGGTGACCAACAACGGCATATTCCATCGACAGCTCGAAGAGCAGCTCTGTGATTATCTCGGTGTGGAGCATCTGTCGCTATTCGCGAACGGCACCTTGGCGCTGATCACGGCGCTGCAGGCCATGAAGATCACCGGCGAAGTCATTACGACGCCGTTCAGCTTCGTCGCCACCACACATGCGCTGCACTGGAACGGCATCAAGCCGGTGTTTGCCGACATCGATCGGGTCAGCATGAATCTCGACCCGGAGAAGATCGAAGCGGCGATCACGCCGCAAACCACCGCGATCCTGCCGGTGCACGTCTACGCCAATCCGTGCGACGTCGACCGCATCGAGACGATTGCCGACACCTACGGACTGCGGGTGATCTACGACGCCGCCCACGCGTTCGGCGTGCGCATTCGCGACCGATCGATTCTCGAATACGGCGACATGTCGGTGCTGAGTTTTCACGGCACCAAGGTCTTCAATACCTTCGAAGGTGGCGCGATCATCTGCCGCGACGCCAAGACCAAGCGCCGCATCGACAACCTGAAGAACTTCGGTTTCGTCGATGAAACCACCGTCGTCGCGCCCGGCATCAACGGCAAGATGAACGAAGTGCAGGCGGCATTCGGACTGCTGCAGTTGAAGTACATGGATCACGTGAACACCGAGCGGGCCCGCATCGACGAGCGCTACCGCAAGGCCTTCCGCAACGTGCGCGGCCTCGCATTGCACGAGGTGCCGGAGCACTGCACGCGCAACTACGCGTACTTTCCGCTTCTCGTCACGCCGGAGTTTCCGGTGAGCCGCGACGATCTGTATGCGGAACTACGCGCGCAACAGATCGCGGCGCGCCGCTATTTCTATCCGCTGATCAGTGAATTTCCGATGTATCGCGGCTTGCCGTCTTCCGGCGAACACAATCTGCCGGTCGCAAGCGCGCTGTCACGACAAGTACTGTGTCTGCCGATTTTCCCTGACCTCGAAGAAAGCGCCCAGCAGCAGATCATCGAGATCGTCCTGTCGTGCGCCTGGCGCAACCGCTGCGCCAGTTGATCCGACGTGGGCTCAACGATGAACGATCGCATGGAATATCCTAAATCCGATTACAAAGAGTATCCGAAGACGCTGCCCCCGGACGACCTCTGGGGCCAGGTCCGGCGCACGATATACGGCAAACCCGTGCCGGACGAGCAAATCCAGATGATCGTCGACTCGATGCGCGACGGCCTGCTGCTAAGCGGCGGTGACCGGCTGCTGGAACTGGGTTGTGGCAACGGCGCGCTGTCCCGCTATCTGTTCGACGGCTGCGTCGAATTCGTCGGCGTGGATTTTTCCGATTATCTGATCTCGGTGGCGCAGCGCAATTTCGAGGCGCCTGGCCGCCGCTTTGTCGCCGACGACGCGATTCACTTCTTGCGCAGCGAAACCCATGCGGAGCGTTTCAGCAAGGCGCTGTGCTACGCGATGCTGTCCTATCTGAGCGATTCGCAGGCGGGCGCCGTGTTGAGCGAACTCGCCACGCGCTTCACCGGAATCGCAACCCTCTTTCTCGGCAATCTGCCCGACCGTGAGCGCGCGCACCGCTTCTTTCCGGAAGGCAAGGATTTCAGCGCCGAACTCGACGACCCCGCTTCGCAGATCGGCCTGTGGCGCTCGCCGGGACAACTCGAGGCGCTGGCTGCGCAAGCCGGTTGGCGCACCCGCATCGAACGCATGCCCGACAATTTCTATCAGGCGCACTACCGCTACAACGCCGTGCTCGAACGCGCACGTTAATCGATTCGGGAGCGAAGAATTCATGTTTAGCAAAACTCAGCCCACCGATCTCACCGTATTCGGCGGCGCACCGTTGTTCGACACGATACGGTCGATCTCGAATCTGGTTCAGCCGGATGTCGAACAGTTCCTGTCGTATTCCAGGACATTCTTCGACGCGCGCCAGTACACCGATTACGGTCCAGTCGAACAGCAACTCGAAAAACGGCTGGCCGAATTTCACCACGTCGAGCATTGCGTGTCGTTCGCGGGCGGCTTCTGGGGTCTGGTGCTTGCGATGAAATGCCTCGCGCTACCAGGCAAGACCGAAGTCGTGATGCCTTCGCTGACGTACCGGCGGCTGGCCGACATCGTCGCCTGGGCCGGTCTCGTGCCGCATTTCTGCGAAGTCGATCCGCTCACGTTGGCGATCACCGCCGAAACCGCCGCACCGTGCATCAACGAAAACACCGCGCTGATCCTCGGCGTGCATCCGATCGTCAATTGCTGCGACGTGGAAGGGCTCGAAGCGCTGTCTGCGCAGACCGGCATTCCGCTGTTGTTCGACGCAGTCGAATCGGTCTATGAAACGTATCGTGGGCGCAAGGTCGGATCGGCCGGCAAAGCCGAATGTTTCTCGATGCAATCGAGCAAGCTGTTCAATGCATTTGAAGGCGGCTACGTCACCACCCACGACGCCGCGCTTGCCGCTCGCCTGCGTGACATGCGCAACTTCGGTCTGCGCGACGACGGCACGCTGGACCCGATCGGTATCGACGCGAAGCAGAACGAGATGCACGCGGCGATGGCGCTCGCCGCGATCGCCGACGTCGAAGACCAGGTGCTGCGCAATCGCGACCGTTACCGCGCCTACCAGCGTCTGGTCCCGACCGTGCCCGACATGCGCCTCTTGACGTTCGACGAAACTGAACGCTGCGGCTACAAGAATATCGTCGTCGAATTGCTCGACGGCTGGCCGGTGAAGCGTGCGCATGTGCTGTCGATTCTGCATGCCGAGCATATGCTATCGCGCCCGTATTATTCGCCGGCGCTGCACCAGAAACGCGTCGACTATCCGACCGTCGCCGGCGATCTGAGCGCCACCGAGGTGTTGGCCGAACGCTTCCTGATGCTGCCGTGCGGCCACTTCGTCGACGAATCCGACATCGAGACGATCATCGCGCTGCTCGGCTTCATCCACGCGCACGCCGCCGAAATCAACCAACGGTTCTCGTCATGAACACGCGCACACTGAACTCCGCCGACCTCGCGATCTTTGGCGCGCCCCCCCTATCAGCGCGCCGCCTGCCGCTCGGCCAGCACAACTTTCCGAGCTGGGAGCGCTACGAAGCGCGTTTTCGCGATATCTTCGCGCGCCAGTACTACACCAATCATGGCCCGCTCGCGCAGGCGCTCGAAGCGCGTCTCGCGGAAAAGCTGCAAGTCAGGCACGCGATGTGCGTCACGACCGCGAGTATCGCGCTCGCGTTGTCGGCGCAGGCGTTGGGGCTGAAAGGCAAAGTGCTCGTGCCGGGTTTCAGCTTTGTCGGTACCGCTCAATCGCTCGCCTGGGCTGATGCCGAGGTCGAGTTTTGCGACGTGTCCCCCGTAACCGGGCACCTGACGGCCGAAGCCGTTGAGCCACACCTGCGCGATGGCGTAAGCGGCATTCTGGGTGTCAATCTCTGGGGCGGCGCGGCGGATCTCGATGGGCTGTCACGATTGGCGGCGCAACGTCAGGTCGCGCTGTATTTCGACTCCGCCCATGCGTTCGGCTGCGAAGTCAGCAGCGAAGTAAGCCTCGAAGTAAGCCGTGAAGCGGGCCACGAAGCACGCAACCGGCCAATCGGCGGTTTCGGCCGTCTCGAAGTCATTTCGTTTCATAGCGCCAACATTCTCAGCGCGACCGAAGGTGCCGTCATCTGCACCAACGACGACGATCTGGCCGCGCACGTGCGCAACATCCGCAGCAACTACGGGATGGGCCGCCCGGTTCCCGTGGGCAAGACAGGCAATGGCCGGCTGTCGGAGGCGCAGGCAGCCATTGCGCTCATGAATCTGGACGACTTTCCGGCGCTCGTCGAACGCAACCGGCGTCTGTACGACACCTATTCGAACCTGCTGGACGACGTGCCAGGGCTGCGTCTGTGCGCGCCGCAGGGTGTGAGCGTCAGCAATTATCAGAATGTCGTCTGCCAGATCGATGCGCGCGGCTTCGGCCTCTCGCGCGATGCGCTGCTCGCCGTACTCGATGCTGAAAACATCGCGGCCGAAGGCGCCCGCGGATTTGGCTTGCAATGCCGCCGTGCCGACTTGCCGAACACCGCGTACTGGTGCGAATCCATTCTGCAATTGCCCATCGGTGCGCAGGTAGACACCGCGCTCATCGAGCGCATCGCAGCGGTGATCTGCGCTGCACAACGGCACGCCTCGCAAATCGCCGGGAAGCTTGGAGTGTGACGTGAAGCTGGGAATCATGCAGCCGTATTTTTTTCCGTACCTCGGCCACTTTGCGCTGATCGCCCACACGGATGCGTGGGTGGTGTTCGACGTCACGCAATACACGCCGAAGACGTGGATGAACCGCAATCGGATTCTGCACCCCAAAGAGGGTTGGAACTACCTGAGCGTGCCGCTCGCCAACTCCTCCATTTCTATCAAGACGTGCGAAGCCCAGGTATTGAATTGCGCCGACACTCGCCGTAGCGTGCTCGGCAAGCTGAGCCACTACAGGAATAAAGCGCCGTATTACCGTGCTGTTGAAGCCCTGGTGCAAGACGCCATGGCCGACAGTGCCGACGCATCGCTCGTGCAGCTGAACGTGCGCGGCTTGCAAGCCGTATGTCGCTACCTGGGCCTCGCCTTCAACTATCGAATCTGCTCCGAACTCGAACTCGATCTGCCGGACAAACTGCCACCGGGCGGTTGGGCGCCCACCATCTGTTCGCAACTGGGCGCGAGCAGCTATGTGAATCCGGTCGGCGGCCGCGACCTGTTCGACCCGGCGGATTTTGCTGCGCGCAATATCGAACTTGCATTTCTGTCATTCGACGGCTTCAGCTATGACACCGGCCCTTACCGGTTCGAACCCGGCTTGTCGATTCTCGACGTATTGATGTGGAACGCACCGGAGCGGACTGTGCAGGCTTTGCGCTCGGGATCGACGCTACAGTCGCCGGCACAACTGCCGTCGGGTTCGACACTGTAGCGTCAACGGCCGGCGATCGCATCGCGCAACGCGGACACGACGAAGTCGATTTCCTCGTCGCCGTAGCGTTGATCACAGGGCAGCGCGAGACACTCGGTCGACAGACGATATTCGAGGTCATCCGATGTACCGGTGGCGCCGCGCACATGGGGCCAGTACTTCGGCGCGTAGACGCGGCGCACGCTCAGCGGCGCCTGCAAATCGGCCCGGTGGTTCCAGAACGGATAGCACAACGGCGCATGAGGCGACGTGGCGGGCAAGGGAAATGCGTTCTCGCTGGCGAGCCGCTCGTGATACCGCGCGTAATTGCGATTGCGCTGTTCGATTGCCGCCGGATAGTCGATGTGCGCGAGCAGGTGCTGAGTCAGCGCGGACATTCGTTTGGGCCGTTGCTCGCGCAGCGTCGCTCGCGCCGCACGGATTCCCTCGTAGCCCGCTTCAGGACCTTGGTCGATCCGAACCAGCAGCGGCGCGCATCGTTCGATCGACCCGTCGTCCTGTTCAGCCGGCGTTGCGACCGGCAGTTCGGTCATCAGGTAGCCGCCATCAGGTATGCCGAAGAACTTGCGCGGCGAGTAAATGGTCGCGAGGCAATCGGATGGCGGCGCGAACAGCGCCTGCGAATTGTCGATCACGATCTGCCGGCGCGGAAAACGCTCGAGCAACCGGCTCACCTGCGCGTCACACACACCAAAATAATTGACGGCGAGGAGCCAATCGTCGGCGGCGAGCGCGATGTCGTCGTCAACGATTTCCAGATTGTCGTCGAGCCGGTAGCGCTCGATCGGAATGCCCGCCATGGAAGGCGGCTCAAGCATCGTTTCGCAGGTGTACCACGGCATCCAGATGCGTCGTGGCCGGCCTGTTTCCAAAAGCGCCAGAAACGCAGCGCGGCCCGACTGGAAACGCAATGCGCCCGGATAAAGCTCTCCGCCGCCGCGCGGCAGTTCAAGCTCGAGATATCCGCCAATTGCCTCTCGATTCAACATCCCGCCGTCCACTTCGAAATCGTCACCCGGCAAAGTATGCCTGATCTTAAGACCGCCGGTGCGCACGGCGCGGGGCATGCCAATCAGCCGTAACGGCATGAATCGGCGCACTCACCGCCTGAACCGCCCGCCCCCGCCGCCGAAGTGCCGCAGCCCCGGAAACTGCCCGCTCGCCCGGGCGTTCCCCAGCTCATGCCCCTGCCGTTACAGAGATAAATTTGCAACACGATCGAAAGCCACGACTGATCACAAGCTGGCTGTCTTCTTTACAGAAATTCAATTGGCATTTTTCTGCTCACGTTCTGAAGAAATTTATATAGCTCAATAAAAGCATCAGACGATCTGCATGCAATTGCCGCAGGTAGACTTCAAACACGCCGTCGAAAAAAATAAATCAAGGGGCTGCAAACAACGGCTCTACCCGATTAGACTGGCGCTCGTTTTCAGTCCGATCTACCGCTATTGATGAGGCTTTCATGATTCGCACGATGCACCGGTACTGCGTTGCTTTGACCATTGTGGTTCTTTCAGCTTGCACCAGTCTGCCGCGCCAGGACGCGGGCGAATCGTCGGCAAATGCGACGACGGCCGCCGCGCTCGCTTCATGGAACGACACCGCAACCAGGCGCTCGATCGTCGATTTCGTCACGCTGGTAACGACGCCCGAATCGAAAGACTTCATCGCGCGCACCGACCGGATCGCCGTATTCGATAACGACGGCACGTTGTGGCCCGAGCAGCCCGCGTCGATACAAATGGTGTTCGCGCTGCAACGCGTGAAGACCGTCGCCGGGCGGCATCCGGAGTGGAAACGGCAGGAGCCGTTCCGCTCGATTCTGAAAGGCAATCTGAAAAGCATCGCGGCGAGCGGCGACACGGGCTCGATGAAATTGCTGGCAGCCGCGCACGCCGGCATGACCAGCGATCAATTCGCCGCGCTCGTGCACGAATGGTTCGACACCGCGAGCGATCCGCGCTTTAACCGCCCGTACACCGGCCTTGCGTATCAGCCGATGCTCGAGTTGCTCGGCTATCTGCGCGCCAACGGCTTCAAGACCTATCTGGTCACCAGCGACGACGTCGAGTTCGCCCGCGACATGGCGAAGCGTGCGTATGACATTCCGCCCGAGCAGGTGATCGGCAGCACCGTCAAGTACAAGTACAGCCAGACCAACGGCGCGGCGTCGCTGACTCGCCTCGCGCAGGTCGACAACCTGGTCGACGGCGCGGCCAAGCCGCTCGCTATCGACCGCGTGATCGGACGGCGTCCGGTGATCGCGTTCGGCAACGCGGACGGCGACGTGCCGATGCTCGAATGGACCGCGGCGGGCGACGGCCCACGCCTGGCCGCGCTGCTGCATCACACGGACGGGGAACGGGAATATGCGTACGACCGCGCGTCGAAAAGCGGCAAGCTCGACAAGGGTCTGGACGAAGCCAATGCGAAAGGCTGGCTCGTGATCGATATGAAGGACGACTGGCGTGCGGTGTTCAAACCGGATGCTGCAACGGCGGCGGCTGCGCCGGTGAACTAGACGAGTTCACGGTTCACCAGATCAAGCTTCATCGGCGCATCGGCCGAAAGCGATGCCATTTTCGACTTCATGCTTGCCATGAGGCGTGCGGAAATGGCGGCGACTCTTGCACCGGAGGCCTGACGACATCCGTTGTCGTCGCGACGGTCTGCTTCAGGCCGTCCCGCACGATCGCGTGGTCGTCTGCAATCAGAATCCTGAGCATCTTTGTGGTTCGTTGCAAAGCGGGACGTGAATCGAAATCACCGTGCCCGTGTCGGGCGCGCTTTCGATCTGCAGCGTTGCCCCGATCAGCCGGGCGCGCTCCCTCATCCCGAGCAATCCATAGGAGTATCCCTTCGCCGCAGCGGCCGCGTCAAAGCCGCAACCGTCGTCGCTGACGTGGAGGTCAAGCGCCGTGTGGCCGCCCGTCAACGTCACGTCTGCCCGCGACGCCCTGGCGTGACGCGCGACATTCGTCAGCGACGCCTGCACGATACGGAATACGGCCGTCGCGTGCGCATCCGGCAAAACGGGTTCATCACCATTAATCCGCAACTGACAGGGAATGCCGTTGCGTCGACCGAAGTCTTCGACTAGCCACTCGAGCGCCGACACGATCCCGAAGTTCAGCGCTGCGGGCCGCAGATGGTTCGCCACATTGCGCACCATCCAGATCGTCTTTTCAACGAGCTCACGCATGTCGTCGGTCTTTTTCAAAGCGTCCGGATCGCCGGAAAGCCGCATCTTGAGCAACGATACATCCATCTTCAGCGCAGTCAGTAACTGGCCCAGCTCATCATGAATTTCCATGGCGATGCGCTTTCTTTCGTCTTCCCGAATCGCCTCCATGTAGGCGGACACCTCGCGCAACTGTTCGCGCGACTCGAATAGCTCCTGCTCGATGAGCTTGCGTCCTGTGATGTCGTTCAGGCCGACGTAGATTGCCGGTGCATCGTCATACGTGGCGACTCGCGCCATCGCCATGGCCCAGAACGTAGTGCCGTCCGGTCTGCGGAAATGGACCTCAGTGTTGCGAAAACTCCCTTCGTGGCGCAAATGCTCTACCAGCCTGTCGCGCTCCGTGGCATCCACATAGAGGTCAACGATGTTGCTGATTCCGTGGTTACGAGGATCGAGTCCGAACAGCGCGCGCAACGGCTCATTCGCGTAAAAAATTTTGCCGTATGGCATCGAGACAATGCACAGCGGCACCGGGCTCGTCTCGACAATGGCGCGAAAGCGCGCCTCGCTCGACTGCAGTCGCGCTTCGATCCGCCTACGCTCCTCGACCTCGGACCGTAGGCTCGCATTCGCTCGCGCGAGTTCCTCTTCCACCTTCTTACGTTCGGTGACGTCGCGGGCAATGCCGGCGGTGCCCGCCAGTTGTCCATGTCCGTCGGCGAAAGGTGTCTTGATCGTCTCCACCCACCTCCGGCGACCGTCCGCCTCGACATGGTTTTCTTCGATCCGTTTGCGGCACCCCGAGGCCATCACCTCGACATCGGCGGTGCGGTATGCCATTGCGTTTTCAAGCGAGTGCAAGTCGAAGTCGGTCTTGCCGACCATGTCAGCCGGTTCAGCGTAGCCTAAGGCGCGCACCAACGCCCGGTTGACCGCCACATATCGGCCGTGAGTGTCTTTTACCCAGGCGAGGTCCGGAATGTTGTCGAGGATCGCCGCCATCTGCGCGTTCGCACTGCGGAGTTCGGCAGCATGCTGATCGAGTCCCTCGAACATTACGTTGAGGGCATCGACCAACTGATCCAGTTCGTCGGGTTTCCGCCGTGTCCGGCGCAACCGCAATGGCGCCATGGCGATGCCCGGTGTGAGTCCTCGCAGCGTCGCAGCAATATCGACGAGATGGCGCGTCGCGAGCCTGTGAACCATAAACAGGATGAACAGCGCGACCAGAAACGTTTTCGCCGCGTTGCTCACGAGGATCACCAACGCCTGGCGCAGCAGATCGCGATAGATGTCAGTCAAACTCCCCTCAAGATGCAGGATCCCGATCTGGCGCCGGTCGTTGTCACAGCAATAAACGGGAAACTCCCTGACGACCACGTTTTCGACCTGTACAGAACCTCGGGAAACCGTCAGTGGGTGCGCGACCTGCGTTTCGCGGACTTCGGCATAACGGATCAGGGGCAGATGCAGCATTCCGTCGAGCTGATCCTCCAGCCGTTTGCTATCGAGAGCCCACAGCGCGTTGCCCAGACCACGCGCATAGCCTTCCTCAATTTCGTTAAAGCGGTTCTGCAAACCTGAGACCTCCGCCTGGTAACTTAGCAAGAGCTGAACGACGGTCACCACCAGCGTCACCATCGTACTGAACAGCAATACACGGCCGAGCAGGGCGACAGCGATTCCCCCTCGTGGCGCGCTGAAAGGGTTAGGCAACGAGCCGGTACGGGCAGCTAGCAAGGTCAACTCCAGGTGAGACTGTCATCGTGACTTTAACTTCGATTCGGAAGGTACGGGTCACCGGCGTGATCGGTATCCGGAAGCAGATAGCGCGTATGCGATGTCGAATGACACGGGTAGGAGATGCGGCATATGAGAGCCGTGCGAGTGTCTGACGAGATGCTGTCTGCCGTGGTGCTGGTCGCTGCGGGTACCGCATCGGTATCGATAGACGGAATCGGTGGCAGCGCGCTCCTGCCTGTACCCGCCCATCCTTCCCGGCCGCTCGTTCCGGTGCCGGACGTGCGGGTCGATCACGAACGTGCTGGCGAAAATCCAAGTTCGTTATTGCTACCGGCAACGTCGTTCCTGACCGCGCCGTTGGAATCGGCGAGGCGTAACAGGCCGGGCGATCCGGAGCGGTCGTGCGAGAAACTGCTCTGGAGCGTCTACTGGATGTAGTTTGCCAACACCGCACGGATAGCCGGATCATTCATGTTGTTCGGCGTCACCGTCACCACGTCGACCAATACTTTCGAGCGGGGCGGATGGCCCTGCAAGGCCCCAACCAATGTTTCAATCGCCAGATAACCCATGCGGTAAGGGTCCTGCACCACATCGGCATAAACGACGCCATGCTTGAGCCCATCCAGGAATTCCGGGCGCCAGTCGAACACGACCAGGCGCGGGCGATCGCCGACGGCCTTGGCTTCAATAACTCGCAGGGCGGCATAGGCAATCGGCTCAGCCGGTGCGAAAACAGCATCGAGGTGCCCCTCATAGGCGTTCAAGGCCTTGGCGATCAATCCCTCCGCCTCACGGGGGCGGTATCCTACATAGGTATCGACAACCACATCCCATCCCGCCTCCCGCGCCACGCTCAGAAATCCGTTTTCGCGCTCTGTTGTGGAACTGATGTTCGGTGCGAGTCGCAGCACTGCTACCTTTGCCCCCCTCCGCAGGACCGGCACAAGACTGAGCGCCGCCTTTTTTCCCGCGCTCAAATTGTCGGTGCTGACGGTAGATATAGCGTTGTAATCGCTGCTGCTCCGGTCTACCAGCACTGTGGGAACCGCGATCGAAACCGGCGTTGTCACATGCTCCAACGGCTCGGGCGCCAACAGGATACCGGCCACCCCACTGCGCACCTCGTAGTCGATTATCCGTAGCTGGATATTGGGTTGCGTGCCAAGCGAGGCACCGTCTGAAGGGTTGCGCATCACCAGTTCGACATGCTCGTCTTCGGCGGCCTGTTTGATCCCCTTTGTCATCGCCTGCCAGAAAACAAGCGACGATCCGCCCAGTACGACGCCGAGCCTGACGGCATACGCGCTCGGCAACGCTCCGGCCAAGGCGGCAAACAGCATAACGCGTGCAAGGACCCTACGCATCGTGGACTCCGACGACGCCCGGGACGCGGCCCTCGCCAGTCTGGGGACACACACGAGAGCCTGCGACGCCGCCGCCATTTTGCCTTGATAATCTCACGTCACCCTCCTCACGCCAGTTTGGCACAACTTTCCACACGCGATATTGCGTCAATCGGAAGCGGCTGTCGCCCCTGCAGCCCGAGCACGTCGAAAGCGTGTTCGTGTACCGTGGCAGACCGGTCTACCAGACCGTTACTGCGGCGTGGAAAAAGCGCTTAAGCGGGCCGGTATCCGTGATTTCCGCTGGCACGATCTGCGCAACACGTGGGCGCGCTGGCACGTACAGCGTGGCACGCCGCTACAGGTGTTAAAGGAGTTAGGCGGATGGGAAACGCTGGAAATGGTGCAACGCTACGCGCACCTGTCGGCCGATCACCTGGCGCACTCGGTACAGCCGCACACCACCGCCGACAGCCCAAAGCTGGCGATGAGCTAACTGTATTTTCACTGTACTGGGAGTAAACGATGAAGCAGCAGAGAAACCGCTGAAAGCCTTACGGCTATTGGTGCGCCCGGCTGGGATCGAACCAGCAACCCCTGCCTTCGGAGGGCAGTACTCTATCCATTGAGCTACGGGCGCTTCAACACGAAAGCGCGGCAACCTGAGCGGGAGCGACGCCAAAGCGAGACCGCAAGGATACCCGGTTTCGTCCGAACCGTCCACCGGACGGCCTGCATGGCGATATTTGGCGCTTCAGAACCGCCGCCCGAGCGACGCAAGGAGCGCCCGACGATGCGGGTAAACGCCTGCTGAACACCTCGCCGCGCTGCTCGCCGCCGCCGAAACGTTGCGTCTATAATCGTCCGTGGCTGATTCAAGAACAAGAAGTTGCCGTCACGCTGTACCGCTCACATACCCACGGAGACGAGACAAGCATGAGCGAAGCACCACACGGAGCCCCGATCAAAACCCCCAAGCAGCTCGTCGCTGCGATCATTGCGGGGTTTGCTGTACCGATCGTTATCATCGTTCTGCTGGCGGTCTACGTCGATAACTCGACTCGCACCGGCGCCGGCACAGACAGTCTCTCCGAAGCCGAGGTCAGCGCCCGCATCAAGCCGTTGGCGCAGGTCGACATTCGTGACGCCAACGCGCCACGCGTCTACAAATCCGGCGAAGAAGTCTACAAGGCCGTTTGCTCCGCGTGTCACGCGTCGGGCACGGCAGGCGCGCCGAAATTCACCAATACCGCCGACTGGGCGCCGCGCATCACGCAAGGCTTCGACACGCTCCTGCATACGGCGCTGACCGGCAAGGGCGCGATGCCCGCGCGCGGCGGCACCAGCCCTGACGACTACAGCGACTTCGAAGTCGCCCGCGCGGTGGCGTACATGGCGAACAACTCCGGCGCGAGCTTCCCTGAACCGGCTCAACCCGCAGCGGCGGCTTCGGGTGCGGCAGCAGCGTCGGGCGCAGCCGCCGCGGCGCCGGCCGGCGCCTCGGACGCAGCGGCCGCCCAAGCCACAGCTGCCCTGGCGGCGATGGCAAGCGTGCCGCAAGCAGTCGCGCCAGCAGCAGGCGCCACGCAAAGCGCGGACGCATCGCAAGCCGGCAAGGCGCTGTATCAGCAGGTTTGCCAGGCATGTCACGCGGCAGGCGTGTTGAACGCACCGAAATTCGGCGACAAGGACGCTTGGGCGGCGCGTCTGAAAGAACCGATGGACACCGTCTACAACTACGCGCTGCACGGCAAGGGCGCGATGCCGCCGAAGGGCGGCTCCACTGCCTCCGATACGGACGTGAAAGCCGCTGTCGATTACATGGTCAGCGCGGCGAAATAAATCGCCTTTGTGGCGTGTCCGGCAACACGAAAAATCCCTGCGCCGTGGCTACACGAGCAGGGATTTTTTACGCGTGATTCGTTTTATGCGCCGGTATGGTTATCGTCTGGTGCAACAACAATCGCCGGCCGGCTAAACGCCTCGACGAACGCCAGCGCCGGCGTACTTCGCGCGAGCGACGTGAAATGCTCGCGCAGGTCGGCCGGCGCGAGCCACGGATAGCTCAAGCCCTTTTGCAACGCTGCGAGCAAGGCACCGTCCGCATCGGGCACGACATCCATGCGCGCGATGTGGATATGAAAACCCGTGACGTTCGCCGCGTCATCGAATCTCCAGCGATACACGCCATGGCCGACGCGCAAGGCCCCGGTCGCGAGTTCGCGCATCACCACCAGCCACGGTAAAGCGTCGATCGTGCGGTCATTGACCGTCAGCGAGTCGCACACGTAATAGGTCCGGCACTGCGCATACTGAGCGCCGAAATCGCTCACGAGCGTTTTCGCGATCGCATCGGTTCCGACGGTGCGCGCCGGAAACGCGATATTCGACGTCGCCAACGAAATGGTCAGCACCGCGTCCGGCGCAAAGGCCTCGGCGATGCGTTCGGCACGCGTGTTGTCCTTCGCGTCGATGTAGGTTTCGAGCGCGCGGCGATAGTGCGCGAGGGGCGGCGTGGTCATGCAACGGTCTCCGTGTAACGTCCAGTTATCGAGCCGTGCCACTGTAGCGCCCGCGCCCTTCAAAACCGCCGATGCACCTGCCGCGCGCGGGGTTTTGCCAACGCGCGCTCGCGTTCACATTCAGGGTTTCTGCAACAGCGCCTTCAAACTTGCGAGCCGGTCTTTCGGCGACATCGGCGCTTCCTCGGGCGTCGGCGGCGGCGCATCGTCGAGCAGCATTTCGGGGATGAAGCGCGACGGCTCGCACACCACCGTTTCGCGCGCCCGCTTACGCTTCTTGCACCAGTTCAGATGCAGGCTGCGCTGCGCCCGCGTGATCGCGACGTACATCAGGCGGCGCTCTTCCTCGATGCGCGCGTCGTCGACCGGTTCGTCGTCGGCGCCGCCGCGGTGCGGCATGATGCCTTCCTCCACGCCCACCAGAAACACGTGCGGATACTCCAGCCCCTTCGATGCGTGCACCGTCGAGAGCCGCACCGCGTCCGGATCTTCTTCCTTGCCTTCGAGCATCGACATCAGCGCGACCGTCTGGATCAGGCCGAGCAGATTCTTGCCGGTGTCGGCGAGGCCGTCGGCATTGTCGTAGCCGGTTGCTTCGCCGCCGTTGCCGAGATCGGGCTCAGCCTTGGTGCCCTTACGCTTGAGCCATTCCATGAACTCCAGCACATTTTGCCACTTGGCCTGCGCCTGACGTTCGTCGAACGCATCGTACAGATAGGCTTCATAGTGGATCGCGTCCATCAGTTCGTCGAGCAAGGTGCCTGCGGCATCCTTCTCGGCGCGGTCGGTGAGACGCTGCATGAAATCGCAGAACACGCGCATCGGCTCGATCTGACGCGGCGAGAGCCGCGCCTCGATGCCGCCCATGTACACCGCCTCGAACAGCGACACCTTGGCCTGGCCGGCGAACGAGCCGAGCGCCTCGAGCGTCGTATTGCCGACGCCGCGGCGCGGCGTGGTGATCGCGCGGATGAACGCGGGGTCGTCGTTCGCGTTGGCGATCAGGCGCAGATAGGCGCAGATATCCTTGATCTCGGCTTTGTCGAAGAACGACTGCCCGCCGGACAGCACATACGGAATCCGTTCGCGCCGCAGCACCTGCTCGAAGATGCGCGCCTGGAAATTGCCGCGATACAGGATCGCGTAGTCGCGGAAATTCGCGCGCCGTTCGAACTTGTGCGCGGACAGGCGGAACACCACGGATTCCGCTTCGTGCTCTTCGTCGTTGCACGGCGTGACAGTGATCGTGTCGCCCATGCCGTGCTCGGACCACAACTTCTTCTCGAACAACTTCGGGTTGTTCGCGATCACATTGTTGGCGGCGGTCAGAATGCGCACCGTCGAACGGTAGTTCTGCTCCAGCTTCACCAGATGCAGCTTCGGGAAATCCTTGCCGAGCTGCGCAAGGTTTTCGAGCGTCGCGCCGCGCCAGCCGTAGATCGCCTGGTCGTCGTCGCCCACTGCCGTGAACGCCGCGCGCGGGCCGGCCAGCTGCTTCAGCAACTCGTACTGGCAGGCGTTGGTGTCCTGATATTCGTCGATCAGCAGATAGCGCAGCTTGTTCTGCCAGCGGTCGCGCACCTGCTCGTTCTTCGCGAAGAGTTCGGCGGGCAGGCGGATCAGGTCGTCGAAATCGACCGCCTGATACGCGTGCAGCGTCGCCACGTAGTTGCGATAGACGATCGCGGCCTGGTGCTCGTCCTCGTTCGCGGCGATCGCGATCGCCTCTTCGGGCATGATCAGGCCGTTTTTCCACAGCGAGATGATCGACTGGATCTTGCGGATGAAGCCCTTGTCCGTCGAACCGACCTGTTCCTGAATCATGCCGAAGCAGTCGTCCGAATCCATGATCGAGAACTGCGGCTTCAGGCCGACGTGTTCGGCTTCCTGACGCAGGATCTGCACGCCGAGCGAGTGGAAGGTGCAGACCGTCAACTGATTGACGGGCACTTTGCGGCCTTCCTTGCCGGGCGTGGTGAGCGTCTTGCCTTCGAGCAGCTTGCCGACGCGCTCGCGCATTTCCGCCGCGGCCTTGTTCGTGAACGTGACGGCGGCGATGTGGCGCGGCTCGAAGCCTTTGGCTTCGATCAGGTGCGCGATTTTCTGCGTGATCACGCGCGTCTTGCCGCTGCCTGCGCCGGCGAGCACGAGACACGGACCGTCGAGATAACGGACCGCTTCATTTTGAGCGGGGTTCAGGCCTGCGGACATCGTCTGTGGATGGGTAATGCGGTTGAGGGCGCTTGGGTGCGGGTCGCCAGACCGAAGGCCCCGGGGGCATGCTGCGCAGAGCGGACGGCTGGAACGGGCGCCTCTCGTGGTGCGAAGGGCGTTCCGGCTCGCCGCGATCCGCGCGAGAGGAGCGATGTTAACACGGAAGCACACGGAGGCCCGCCGTGGCTGCCTTAACAGCCGCGACGACAGATAGCTCCGACAGACACCCGCGACGACGCTGACAGTCCGTCTTCGGGACATGCCACAATTACGTTGTTGCGCGCCGTCGCCGCGGTGGCAAAGCGGCGCGCCGTTTTTGCAGGAAGACACGCATGTCCGCATCGTTGAAGATTGGATTGATGGGTTACGGTTTTGCCGGCGCGACCTTCCACGCGCCGGTGATCGAGCACTGCGGGCGGGCGAGCGTCGCCGCGATCGCGACCAGCCAACCCGAGCACGCACTGGCCGACTATCCGCACGCGAAGGTGGTCGCCGATCTGGACGCGCTGCTCGCGCTCGACGAAATCGACTGCGTCGTGATCGCGACGCCCAACGACACGCACTTCGACCTCGCTCGCCGAACGCTCGAAGCGGGCAAGCACGTGGTGGTCGACAAGCCGGTCACGCTCACCGCCGCCGACGCGCACACGCTCGCCAACATCGCGCTCGTCCGCAGCCGGCTATTCGTGCCTTTTCACAACCGTCGCTGGGATGGCGATTTTCTGACCGTTCGCGATCTGCTCGCCAGCGGCGAGTTGGGGCGCATCACGCAATATGAATCGCATTTCGACCGGTTCCGGCCGGAGATTCGGCAGCGCTGGCGCGAGGAGGCTTCGCGAGGCGGCGGTTTGCTGTTCGATCTCGGACCGCATCTGATCGACCAGGCGCTGGCGTTGTTCGGCACGCCGGCGACGGTTTCGGCGACGGTCCGGGCGCATCGCGATCAGGCTAGCGCGCCGGATTATGTGCATATCCAGCTGGGCTATGGCGCGTTCGAGGTCGTGTTGCATGCAAGCGCGCTGACGGCGCTGGTCGCGCCCAGGTTTGCGATTCACGGCACGCGCGGCAGCTATGTGAAATACGGGCTCGATACGCAGGAAGATCAGTTGAAGGCCGGCTTGCGGCCGGGGGATGAGGGGTTTGGCGCCGGCAATACGGCGGGCGTATTGCGTGTGCTTGAAGGCTCGCAAGAGGTTGAACGCGAGGTTCCCACTCGCAACGGGAACTATGCCGGGTTTTATATTGCGCTCGCTGATGCCATTCAGAACGGCGTGAAGTTTCCTGTCAGCGCGCAGGATGCTGTCGATGTCATGACGGTTGTCGAGCTTGCAGCCCGGAGCTCGGATGAAGGGGTTCGGCTGGGATTTGAGCGTATTCGATAAGAAAGAAAAAACCAGCGGCGCGGGGGCAAACAGACAAATGCCGCCGCCCAAAAAACCAAAACTGACAATCCGGAAAGGAATATCCCGTTACAAAAAACCCACCCGAGCAGTCAGCGCCCGGCAAGGTGAAACCGTTCCTATTCCAGGCAACAAAACAAACTCGGGAGAATCCATGCATCGTTCCATCCGCGCACTCACCGCATGCGCATTGCTCACCTCGCTGGCCGCCTGCGTGGTGGCCCCCCAACCCGCGCCCGCGCCGCGCCCCAATCCGCAGCAAATCGCGGACCAACGTCTCCATCAGGTCGACGGCCGCATCGATAATCTCGGCCGCCGTATCGACGCCCGCGTGAACGAGGGCTACTACCCGCCCCCGCAAGGCGCCGCGCTGCATCATCGGCTGGACGTGATCCGTCAGGAAGCCCACGACATGGCCGCACAGCACGGCGGCGGCATCTCCGGCGACGAACAACGCGTGCTGAATCAGGAACTGGACAACGCAGCCCACGCCATCGGCGAATAATCGCGCACCAAGTCGGGCATCGAAACAACGGCAGCAATCGCGCGGGCATCACGTCCCGCGCTTTTTTTTTGAGGTACGCGATCCCGCCGCGCCAATCGGCATGCCGCTTGCAGGCCTTTATTTGACAAGCCCCCGGCCCTCGCGTACATTCGCCGCACGCGTCGGGAGAGCGCGCTGGCCGCATTTTTCAGCAGGCCGCGCCGCCGAAGGGGCACACCCGCAAACTCTCAGGCAAAAGGACCGACCGCGTCGAAGAACCCGCCTCACGGCCAAGGTTTTTCGCACTCTGGAGAGCGGCAGTAGCCGTCTGCGTCGTGCATATGACTCAGACTTAGGCAGGCTGCCCACCGAAGGGGCGCGCGTTTCACCGTAGCGATTCGAATCACGTCGCCCGGCAGCGCAATCTCTCAGGTATCGAGGACAGAGGGGTCATGCAACGCATCGCTCGCAGGCATCAGGCCGCGAGGCGTCGCGCCGCATGGCCTTTTTTGTTTCGCGAGATGCCCGAGGCCCCATGACCGAACTCAAACACACTCCGCTCAACGCCACCCATCGTGCGCTCAACGCCCGCATGGTCGATTTCGGCGGTTGGGACATGCCCGTCAACTACGGCTCGCAGATCGACGAACACCGCGCCGTGCGCACCGACGCCGGCATGTTCGACGTCTCGCACATGTGCGTCGTCGATTTCACCGGCGAGCGCGTGCGCGCCTTCTTCGAATACGCACTGGCGAACAACGTCGCCAAGCTGCAAACGCCGGGCCGCGCGCTCTACTCCTGCCTGCTGAACCCGAACGGCGGCGTGATCGATGATCTGATCGTCTATTACTTCGGCGAAGATCACTTCCGCGTGGTCGTCAACGCCGGCACCGCCGATAAAGACATCGCCTGGTTCGGCCAGCTCAACGCCGAAAGCGGCTTCGGCCTGACCATCACGCCGCGCCGCGATTACGCGATCGTCGCCGTGCAAGGCCCGAATGCGCGCGAAAAAGTCTGGCAAACCGTACCGGCCGTACGCAACGCCACCGAAGCTCTGAAGCCCTTCAACGCCGCGCGCGTCGAAGGCACGCCGTTCGGCGAATTGACCGTCGCGCGCACCGGCTATACCGGTGAAGACGGCTTCGAAATCATCGTCCCGGCAGATCACGTCGTCGCGCTGTGGAACGCGCTGCGAGCACAAGGCGTGCGTCCGGCGGGCCTCGGCGCGCGCGACACGCTGCGCCTCGAAGCCGGCATGAACCTGTACGGCCAGGATATGGACGACAACGTCTCGCCGCTCGACGCCGGCCTCGCATGGACCGTCGATCTGACGTCGCCGCGCGACTTCGTCGGCAAGGGCAAGCTCGAAGCAGAAGGCTCGAAGGCTGCGTTCGTCGGCCTGATTCTGCTGAAGGAAAACGGCAAGGCGGCAGGCGTGCTGCGTGCGCATCAGAAAGTCGTCACGCCGCACGGCGACGGCGAAATCACCAGCGGCACCTTTTCGCCGACCATGCAGGAATCGATCGCCTTCGCACGCGTGCCGAAAGGCGTGCAGCCGGGCGACACCGTTCACGTTCAGATTCGTGACAAAGCCCTTCCCGCAGGCGTGGTAAAACTGCCGTTCGTGCGCAACGGCAAAGTGCTTGCGGTTTAAGCGGCCGCGCGTGCGTCTCCCTCAAGAAAACCCCGGGCCGCCCCAAGTTTTCCGCTCCGCAGGAAGTCCCCCGCCCCGAAGGAAGTCCCCTTGGGGGATTGGGGGATTGCCCCCTCGGGGCCTGGCGTGAAGCGACAGGTTTGGGAGCCCTTTTATTAAATACCTACCGAATTACACCGCATAGGAGCATCCGATGAGCATCCCGGCCGATCTGAAATACACCGAATCGCACGAATGGGTCCGCACCGAGGCGGACGGCACGCTGACGGTCGGCATTACCGACCACGCGCAGGAAGCGCTCGGCGACATCGTCTTCTTCGAAGTCCAGGAATTGGGCAAGACCGTTACGGCAGGCGACACCGTCGCCGTGATCGAATCGGTGAAAGCCGCTTCCGATATCTACGCCCCGGTCTCGGGCGAAATCATCGAAGCGAACACGACCGTGGCCGACACGCCTGATTCGGTCAACAGTGCGCCGTACGAAAGCTGGCTCTTCAAGATCAAGCCGGCCGACGGCGCCACGCAAGATGGTTTGCTCGACGCCGACGCGTACTCGAAGTCGATCGGCGCCTGATCCACCTACTCGTTTAAACCGTCAGGTGCGGCCTCCGTCAGCATGGCGCGCCGCACCGCCAGGGACACCCATGAAGCTCGAACACCCGGATCGTCTGATGAACCGCACTCCTCTCTCGCTCGCCGCGCTCGAAGTGCATGACGCCTTCGCCGAACGGCACATCGGCCCGGATTCGGCCGACCAGCATGCGATGCTCGAAGCCTTGGGCTTCGCATCGCGCGCCGCGCTGATCGACGCCGTGATCCCGAAGACGATCCGCCGCAGCGAAACGCTGCCGCTCGGCCCCTTCGCGCAGCCGAAGAGCGAGGCCGAAGCACTCGCCGCGTTGCGTGAACTGGCGGACAAGAACCAGGTGTTCCGCTCGTACATCGGGCAGGGCTATTACAACGCGCACACGCCGACGGTGATCTTGCGTAACGTGCTGGAAAATCCGGCGTGGTACACCGCGTACACGCCGTACCAGCCGGAAATCTCGCAGGGCCGTCTGGAAGCGCTGCTGAACTTCCAGCAGATGATCGTCGACCTGACGGGTCTGGCGATCTCGAACGCATCGCTGCTCGACGAAGCCACCGCCGCCGCCGAAGCGATGACGCTGCTGCAACGCATCGGCAAGCCGAAGTCGAACGTGTTCTTTGTGGCCGACGACGTGCTGCCGCAAACCATCGAAGTGGTGAAGACCCGCGCGACGCCGGCCGGCATCGAAGTGAAAGTGGGCCCGGCCGCGGACGCCGCGAACGCCAACGCGTTCGGCGTGCTGCTGCAATACCCGGGCGTGAACGGCGACGTGCGCGACTACCGCGCGCTGACCGAAGCGATCCACGCCGCGGGCGGCCATGTGGTGGTCGCCGCCGATCTGCTCGCGCTCACCGTGCTTACGCCGCCGGGCGAATGGGGCGCGGACGTGGCCGTCGGCAATACGCAGCGTTTCGGCGTGCCGGTCGGTTTCGGCGGCCCGCATGCGGCGTACCTCGCCGTGCGCGACGAATTCAAGCGTCAGATGCCGGGGCGTCTCGTCGGCGTGACCGTCGACGCGCAAGGCAATCCGGCGCTGCGTCTCGCGCTGCAAACGCGCGAACAGCATATCCGCCGCGAGAAAGCGACCTCGAACGTCTGCACCGCGCAGGCGCTGCTCGCGATCATGGCGAGCATGTACGCGGTCTATCACGGCCCGCAAGGCCTCAAGACGATCGCGCTGCGCGTGAATCGCATCGCGGCGCTGCTCGCAGCCGGCGCGAAAAAGCTCGGCTACACGCTCGTCAATGAGACGTTCTTCGACACGCTCACGTTCGAAACCGGCGCGCGCACCCAGGCGCTGCATGACGCGGCGACGGCCAGGCGCATCAATCTGCGCCGCGTGAGCGACACGCGCGTGGGTATCTCGATCGACGAAACCACCAAGCGCAGCGATCTAGCCGACCTGCTCGCCGCGTTCGCGCAAGCAGCCTTTGTCGACGAAGTCCCGCAAATCGATGCCCTCGACGCAGAACTCCCCGCACAGAGCACGGTGCCGGCAGCGCTCGAGCGCACCAGCGCCTATCTCACGCACCACGTGTTCAACCGCCACCATTCGGAAACGGAAATGCTGCGTTATCTGCGCAGCCTGTCGGACAAGGACCTCGCGCTCGATCGCTCGATGATCCCGCTCGGCTCGTGCACGATGAAGCTGAACGCGACCTCGGAAATGCTGCCGGTCACGTGGCCCGAATTCGGTCAGATTCACCCGTTTGCTCCGGCTGAGCAAACGGTCGGCTACCGCGAAATGATCGATCAGCTCGAACAGATGCTGGTCGCGGCTACCGGCTACGCGGCCGTGTCGCTGCAACCGAACGCCGGCTCGCAAGGCGAATATGCGGGCCTTCTGATCATTCACGCGTACCACGCGTCGCGCGGCGAAAGGCACCGCAACGTCTGCCTGATCCCCGCTTCGGCGCACGGCACGAACCCGGCGTCGGCGCAAATGGCCGGCATGCAGGTGGTCGTGGTCGCGTGCGACGCGCAAGGCAACGTCGATATCGAAGACCTGCGGAAGAAAGCCGCGCAACACGCCGGGAAGCTCGCGGCGATCATGATCACGTATCCGTCGACGCACGGCGTGTTCGAGCAGAACGTCCGCGAAATCTGCGAGATCGTGCATGCGCACGGCGGGCAGGTCTATGTGGACGGCGCGAACATGAACGCAATGGTCGGCCTGTGCGCGCCGGGCCAGTTCGGCGGCGACGTGTCGCATCTGAACCTGCACAAGACGTTCTGCATTCCGCACGGCGGCGGCGGACCGGGTGTCGGTCCGGTCGCAGTCGGCGCGCATCTCGCACAATTCCTGCCGAACCAGATTTCGTCGGGCTACGAACGCACGCCGAACGGCATTGGCGCGGTATCGGGCGCACCGTACGGCTCCGCTTCGATCCTGCCGATTTCGTGGATGTACATCGCGATGATGGGCGCGAAGAACCTCACCGCTGCCACCGAAACCGCGATCCTCAACGCGAACTATGTCGCGAACAAACTCGCGCCGCATTATCCGGTGCTGTATTCGGGCCCGGGCGGACTAGTCGCGCACGAGTGCATTCTCGATCTGCGCCCGCTCAAGGAGACGAGCGGCATTACCGTCGACGACGTCGCCAAGCGCCTCGCCGACTACGGCTTCCACGCGCCGACCATGAGCTTTCCGGTGCCGGGCACGCTGATGGTCGAGCCGACCGAATCGGAATCGAAGGAAGAACTCGACCGTTTCATCGAAGCGATGATCGCGATCCGCGAGGAAATCCGCGCGGTCGAAGAAGGCCGCTCGGACCGCGAAGACAATCCGCTCAAGCATGCGCCGCATACGGCAGCGGTAGTCATCGCGAATGAATGGAAGCATGCGTATGCGCGCGAAACCGCAGCCTATCCGCTGCCCACTCTGATCGCGAAGAAGTACTGGCCGCCCGTCGGCCGTGCGGACAACGTGTACGGCGACCGCAATCTGTTCTGTTCCTGCGTGCCGGTCGCCGACTACGAGTAATCGCCGCCATGACCGCGCATTGCCCGCAGGTTGTAAGCGGGCGCTGCGCGGTTCTGTCGTTCGTGCCCGCAAACGGCTAACATCACACACCGAATCAGCCCAACGAGGAGTTTCGCATGGCGCGAAAGGTGCGATTGATGCAAAGCCGGACCGAAATAAGGCGAGCCCAGACGTGGCAGCAGACGTGCGCGCTATTGTTGGCTGGCGCGGCCGTGCTGCTGCCGCTGCGGCAGGCGCAAGCCGCGATGAATTTTTGTGCGGCGCCCGCGCTGCAAACCAGCGAGCGGACCAACGCCGATCCCGGCGTCAAAGCCCTGGTGAGCAATGTGCAGGCGCATCTGAACGACCCGTCGCGAGCGCTCGCGACACTGCATACCGAAGGCACGCTGCCGCACGAGGGCATCTACGATCAGAGTGTCGAGGCGGAGAAAGATCTCCCCCTGCTGCGCGACGCCGCGTTGGCATGGCGCGCGACCAGCGACGATCGTTATCTGAAGCTGGTCGACCGTTTGCTGTTTGCGTGGGTCACGACTTACCAGCCGAACTTCAATCCCATCGACGAAACCCATTTTGAGGGCCTGATCCTCGCGTACGACATGACCGCGAGCGCGTTGCCAGTGAAAACCCGCAACGCGTCGATGGCGTTTCTGACGAAGCTCGCCAGCGGCTACATCGCGCAGATCGACGCGCAGCCGCGCCCGCTCAAGGGCACGTATCGCAACAACTGGCAGAGTCATCGAATCAAGCTGGTTGCGATGGCCGCGTTCACGCTCGATAACCGCAAGATGATCAATGCGGCACAGCGCCTGTTTGACGAGCATATCGGCGACAACATCGCGCCGGACGGCTCGACCGTGGATTTCGGCGAACGCGACGCACTGCATTACGTCACCTATGACCTGCAACCGCTCGTGACCGCCGCGCTCGCCGCGCGCCGCCACAACCGCAACTGGTTGCCGGAGAAGGGCACGAACGGCGCATCGCTGGAGGGCGCGCTCAACTGGCTTGCGCCGTATGCGGATGGCAGCAAGACGCATGAAGAATTCGTGCATTCGAACGTCGCGTTCGATGCCAAACGTCGCGAGGCCGGCTTGCCCGGCTATTCGGGTCAATGGGACCCGAAGAACGCGACGGAACTGTTTCACCTGGCGGCGCGTCTCGATGGACGCTATACGCCGATCGCGCTGCAGCTCGCGCCGACGCCGCCCGCGTGGCTCGCCGTGTGCTTACCGCTGCCGGCGCGCTAAACTCACTTTTATCAGCAGGGAGCAGTCATGGCGGTCAGCGTATTCGACCTCTTCAAAATCGGCATTGGTCCGTCCAGTTCGCATACGGTGGGGCCGATGCGCGCGGCGCTGATGTTCGCTCAAGGGCTCGAACGCGACGGGCTGCTGGACGCGACGGCATCGGTGAAGGTGGATCTGTATGGTTCGCTCGGCGCAACGGGCAAGGGCCACGGCACGGATCGCGGCGTGATGCTCGGGCTGATGGGCGATGCGCCTGACACCGTCGACCCCGACACGATCGTGCAGCGGCTCGAAGCGGTACGGGTATCGCGCAAGCTGGCTTTGCTCGGCACGCACGACGTGCCGTTCGTGCAAAAAGATCACATTTCGTTTTATCGGCAGGCACTGCCCGAGCACCCGAACGGCCTGAAGCTGCGCGCGTTCGACGCGCAAGGGGAGACGTTGCGCGAGTCCACCTATCTGTCGGTGGGCGGCGGCTTTGTGGTGACGGCCGGCGCGCCGAACACGAAGGTGCTGAGCGCCGTCGATCAATTGCCGCACTCGTTCCGCAGCGGCAACGAGTTGCTCGCGCTGTGCCAATCGACCGGCAAGAGCATCGCGCAGCTGATGTGGGAAAACGAGCGCGTGTGGCACACCGAAGAAGAGACGCGCGCAGGCTTGCTGAAGATCTGGGACGTGATGCAGTCGTGCGTGGCGCGCGGTTGCGGCATCAACAATCCCGATGCTGACGGCAATTTGCCCGGCCCGTTCCAGGTGAAACGCCGCGCGCCGCAGCTGTATCGCGCGCTGTCGGGCAATCCGGAACTGGCGCTGCGCGATCCGCTGTCGATGGTCGACTGGATCAACCTGTACGCAATCGCCGTCAACGAAGAAAACGCTGCGGGCGGGCGCGTGGTCACCGCGCCGACCAACGGCGCGGCCGGCATCATTCCGGCCGTGCTGCATTACTACACGCGCTTCATGCCGGGCTCGAACGAGCAAGGCGTGATCGACTTTCTCATGACGGCGGCGGCGATCGGCATTCTGTACAAGCTGAACGCGTCGATTTCGGGCGCGGAAGTGGGCTGCCAGGGCGAAGTGGGCGTCGCCTGTTCGATGGCTGCCGGCGCGCTCGCCGCGGTAATGGGCGGCACGCCGCAGCAGGTCGAGAACGCGGCTGAAATCGGTATGGAACACAACCTCGGGCTGACGTGCGATCCGGTCGGCGGGATGGTGCAGATTCCGTGCATCGAGCGCAATGCGATGGCGTCGGTGAAGGCAGTCAATGCGGCGCGGATGGCGTTGCGCGGCGACGGCAGCCACTACGTGTCGCTCGATTCGGTGATCAAGACGATGCGCGAGACCGGCGCGGATATGAAGACGAAGTACAAGGAAACGTCGCGCGGCGGCTTGGCGGTGAATATCGTCGAGTGTTGAGAGCGGTTGTGCGTGGTTGTGCGTGATCGCAAGTGACAGACGACGCGGGCTTCAGCCCGCGTTTTTGTTGGTGCATCTCATGTGATGCATACGGATGACAGTTGCGCTGCGCCGTGACACCCGACGCGCTGTCGGCGTAAGCTGTGCGAGCGCTCATCGGCTGGGTTCCGGCCGATGCGGCACCATCCGACCGCACTCACGCAATGTCTGGAGGCTTCATCGCAATGTCGCTGCCGAATACGCCCGTTTCCGGTTCTCCCACCGCCCAAACCACCGGTGCGCGTCTCGTCGTCGACGCCTTGCTGACGCACGGTGTCGAACGTGTCTTTTGTGTGCCCGGCGAAAGCTTTCTCGCCGTCCTCGATTCGCTGCACGACGAAACCGATCGTATCCAGACCATCGTCTGCCGGCACGAAGCAGCGGCTGCAAACATGGCTGAAGCAGTCGGAAAACTGACCGGCCGTCCGGGCGTTGCGCTCGTCACGCGCGGACCGGGCGCGACGCATGCGTCGATCGGCGTGCACACCGCATTCCAGGATTCGACGCCGATGATTCTGCTGATCGGTCAATGCGCGCGCGAGCATCTGGATCGCGAAGCCTTTCAGGAAATCGACTACCGGCGCATGTTCGGTCAAATGGCCAAGTGGGTCGCGCAAATCGACGACCCCAGACGCATTCCCGAATATCTGAGTCATGCGTTTCACACGGCGACCTCGGGACGTCCGGGACCGGTCGTATTGTCGTTGCCGGAAGACGTGTTGAGCGATGCATGCGCTGTCGTTGCCGGCGCACCAGCCTACAAGCGTGTCGCGGCATCGCCGTCCGCGGCGCAGATCGAACAGTTGCGGCAACTGCTGGAAGGTGCGCAAAGGCCAATGGTGATCGCCGGTGGCAGCGGTTGGACGCCGGCAGCGTGCGCGGACCTGCAACGCTTCGTCGAGAACTGGCAACTGCCGATCGGCCTCGCGTTCCGCTTCCAGGACACGCTCGACAACGAACATCCGAACTACGCCGGCGACGTCGGCCTCGGCATCAATCCGGCGCTTGCGCAACGCATCCGCGATGCGGATCTGTTGCTCACACTGGGTCCTCGCTTGGGCGAAGCAACCACGAACGGCTACACGCTGCTCGATATCCCGAAGACCAGACAAACGCTGGTTCACGTGCATCAGGGCGCGGAGGAACTCGGGCGTGTGTACGCGGCGGATCTGCCGATCGTCTCCGGCATGCCGGAGCTGACCGCGCTGCTTGCCGGGTTAAAGCCGTCTTCCGGCACGCCCGCATGGTCCGGCACGGCGCAAGAGGCCCATAGCGCGTATCTCGACTGGCGCAAGCCGCGTCAGATTCCAGGCGACGTGCAAATGGGCGAAGTCATCCAGCAATTGCGCGCGCATCTGCCCGAAGACGCGATCGTCACCAACGGTGCCGGCAATTACGCGACATGGCTGCATCGGCACTTCTCGTATCGGCGTTTCCGCTCGCAACTCGCGCCGACCAGCGGCGCGATGGGCTACGGCGTGCCGGCGGCGATTGCGGCGAAGTCGCTCTATCCGCAACGCGCAGTGGTCGCGTTAGCCGGCGACGGCTGCTTCATGATGTCCGCGCAGGAACTGGCGACAGCGATGCAATACGACCTGCATGTGATTTTTATCGTCGTGAACAACAGCCACTTCGGCACGATCCGGATGCATCAGGAACGGCACTATCCGAATCGCGTGCACGGTACCGGCCTCACGAATCCGGACTTCGCGGCGTTCGCGCGGTCGTTCGGCGCGCACGGCGAAACGGTGGAGCGCACCGAAGATTTTCTGCCGGCGTTGCAGCGCGCGATTGAGGCGAAGCGTGCGGCGGTGATCGAGATTCGCATGCTGCAAGAGGCGAGCACGCCAGGCGCGACGCTGGAGCAGATTCGGGAGCAGGGGCGCAAGCTGCGGGGAGAGTCGGCGTAACCGCCCGCGCCGTGCATCAAAGAAAATGCCCCGCAACCGAAAGCGCGGGGCTTTTTTTGCGTGACGAACGCGCGGTAGTTAGGCGTAAACGACGGACAACGCCCCGAGTTCTCTCATCAGTTCAGGTTTGCGGGACTCAACGACGTCGGCATGGATTTGATAGATCACCGACTTGATGACTTCCGTCTGGCTCAATGTCGTGTCATGCATCAATGTCTTCAGATCTTCAGCGATGCGTGGCGTCACTTTCATGGAAAGCCGCCGGCGCGCCGTACCGCGGCGCTCCTTGAAGCGCTCCGACGCCGAGCGATGTGCCTTGATCAGCCTGGCCCGTGGAAATTCGCCGGAAGCAAACCGATGCAGGTAAAGGATCATCAGAACCTTGCGGAATTCAGTCGAACTTGCGCTATCGACGATATAAGCGGCCAGGTCGAGAATATCCAGATAAATGGCCGGCAGTTGCGCCTCGATCGGTCTGACTTCCTTCCGCCGTGCTTCCCTGATGGCTGGCGTGGATTGCGCCGGAACCGCGGCCACTTCGCCGCACACATCGCACACTGCCGCGAGGACGTTCTTGACCTCACCTTTACCGTCGCTGAAAGGCACATCGCGCCGCGCAAAGCTTGTGCTCACAAGCTGCTTGCAGCGGTGACAGATCGCCTTGCTTTTCTCACCGTCCTCATACAGTTTCATCTTCATGGCTTCGCTCACTGGTGCACGCTGATAAACATGGTGTCGGGATCGCCCACGAAGTAAAACTTCACGTACCAACCGCCTGACTCGATGATATGAACATCGATCGACGCGACACTATGGTGAGGCGACGCGCTGTATTGCGTGCCATCGCTTCTGGCAATGAGAACCTCCACGAATTCGGCGGTAACTTGCCCCGTCGACAGAAGGTTTTTGACGTTAATGCCGGAGCGCGCCTCATGCTGGAACCTCCCAGATCTGAGCGCGGCAATAACCGCCCGCTTCACTTGCCTGTACTTGCTCGGTATCGACAACCGCACCCCCTATTATACGATAGGTCTCGTATAAAACACGCGATCGTGATCTCGCGCCGCCCGAAGGAATTGTCGATGAATTTTTTTTCGGGAGAAGGCTAACTACATGGGTGTCCACAGGCGAACCCCAAACACGAGCCCATAAAAAACCCCGCCGAAGCGGGGTTTTCTACGTTCAGGCAAACAGCTAAAAACAGCTTACTTCCCGCCCACGCTTTGCAGCGTCGTCCACTTGCCGTCGACAACCTTGTACAGCGTGATGCCGCCGTTCTTCAGGTCGCCCTTCGCGTCATATGCGAGGTTGGCCGACGTCACTGCCGGCATCGAAGTCTTCGCGAGCATCGGCAGGTACTTGGCCGGATCGGTCGAGTTCGCCTTCTTCATCGCGGCGAACATCGCCATTGCGCCGTCGTACGCGTACGGCGAGTACGTTTGCACGTCCTCGTTGAAACGCGTCTTGTACTTCGCGACGTAGTCCTTGCCGCCCGGCATTTCTTCCAGCGGCAGGCCGGCGAGCGACGCCACCGTGCCGTTCGCGGCGTCGCCGGCGATCTTCAGGAAGGTCGGCGTGTGGACCATTTCGCCACCCATCAGCGGCGCCTTGATACCGAGCGTCTTCATTTGCTTGACCATCGGTGCCGCTTGCGAATCCGCGCCGCCGTAGTACACCAGATCCGGGTTGACCGACTTCAGCTTGGTCAGGATCGACTTGAAGTCGACGGCCTTGTCGTTCGTGTATTCGCGATCGATGATCGTGCCGCCTGCTGCCTTCGCCGCCTTCTCGAACTGATCAGCCAGACCCTGGCCGTAAGCCGTGCGGTCGTCGACGATCACGATCTTCTTCATGCCCAGGGTCTTCACCGCGAACGTGCCGGCGACCGAACCTTGCTGCGTGTCGGACGTCATCATGCGGAACGTGGTCTTGAAGCCTTGTTGCGTGTATTCCGGCGCCGTCGCCATCGCGATTTCGGGAATGCCCGCGTTTGCGTAGATGCGCGAAGCCGGAATCGTGGTGCCCGAGTTGAAGTGGCCGAGCATGCCCTTGATGCCGTCATCCACCAGCTTTTGTGCAACGGTCGTGCCGGTGCGCGGGTCAGCCTGGTCGTCGGCCGAATCCAGCACGAAGCGAACCTGCTTGCCGCCGATCACCGGCTTGGTGGCGTTCATGTCTTCCACCGCCAGCGTGATGCCGTTCTGGAAGTCCTTGCCGTAATGCGCCTGCGCGCCCGTCATCGGACCGGCAAAACCGATCTTCACGTCTTCCGTCGATTGAGCGTTGGCCGTCCCCGCCAGCGACATCGCTGCAACCAGCGCTGCGCCTGCCAGCTGTTTCATCTTGTGTTGCATAGCTTCTCCTTGGTACCAGGTGTGGATGGAGCGGTTTCGGGGTCGCCGTACCGCTTCCGTTTTAATACTGAGCGCCCCCAAACCTGTCGCTTCGCGCCAGGCCCCCCGAGGGGGCAATCCCCCAATCCCCCAAGGGGACTTCCTTCGGGGCGGGGGACTTCCTGCGGAGCGGAAAATTTGGGAGCGGCCCTGCATTTTCTTGAAGGGACCGGTGAGGTTCGCTCAACCGATCGTCATCAAATTCGCATTACCGCCTGCTGCTGCCGTATTCACGCTGACCGAGCGTTCCGTCAACAGACGCTCGAGCGCGTAATCCTCGTCGCCGCTTTCCAGCGCGCGCGCCGCGACGCCTTGCACCGAGACGATCGGCCCCGGACGCTTCGCGACCTCCTTCACCAGCGCCAGCAGTTCGTCGCTATCGCCTTCGAACAGCACCGCATCGAAAGGCGTATCGGCGCTCTTCTTCACGCTTGCGTGAGACTTCAGCGCGGCGGGCAGTTGAGACACCAATTGTTCCCCGGCCGCGCCTTCGAACAACGCTCGATTTCCCGTAGCCAGCGCTGCCGCGAGCTGCGCGCGCGCGCCGCTCGCGGTCGACGCGATACAGAGCACCGTGCCGCGCGCACCCAGCGTGTAAGTGTTGCGCTCGCCAGTGGGCCCCGACAATACCGCAGTTGCGCCTGCCGGCACATGCGACAGATAACCGTCGCAGCGTGCGGCCAGCACGGGCTGCTGTTCGGCGATCAGCCAGTCGCGCAACGCGGTCAGCGCGGCGGACGGATTGTCGCTGTTTTCAGCAGCTTGCGGTACATCCACGACCAGCGCCTGCGCCAACGATTTCGGCAAACCCGCCGGGCGCGTAGCCAGCAGACGTTGCAGATACAGCGCGCCGCCCGCCTTCGGACCCGTGCCCGACAGCCCCTCGCCGCCGAACGGCTGAACACCCACCACCGCGCCGATCACGTTGCGGTTCACGTAGATGTTGCCGACATGCGCGCGGCTGATCACGTGAGCGATCGTTTCATCGATCCGCGTGTGGATGCCGAGCGTGAGGCCGTAGCCGGTCGCACGGATCTGTTCGAGCAGCTTGTCCAGCTGGCTGCGGCGGTAACGCACCACGTGCAGCACCGGGCCGAACACTTCGCGCTTCAACTCGTCGATGCTGTCGAGTTCGATCAGCGTCGGCGGCACGAAGGTGCCTGGTGTGCAGCCTTCCGGCACCGGCAGTTGCTCGACCTTGCGGCCCTTCTCGCGCATCGCCGCGATATGCGCGTCGATGCCGCGCTTCGCGTCGAGATCGATCACCGGACCGACGTCGATCGACAAACGATCCGGATTGCCCACTGCCAGCTCGCGCATCGCGCCGGTCAGCATTTCCAGCGTGCGGTCCGCGACATCGTCTTGCAGACAGAGAACGCGCAGCGCGGAACACCGCTGACCGGCCGAATCGAACGACGATTGCAGCACGTCCGCGACCACCTGTTCAGCTAGCGCCGACGAGTCGACGATCATCGCGTTCTGGCCACCGGTTTCGGCGATCAGCGGAATCGGCTTGCCGTCCGGATCGAGGCGGCCCGACAAGGTCTTGTTGATCAGACGCGCGACTTCGGTCGAACCGGTGAACATCACCGCGCGGGTGCGCGGATCGGCCACCAGCGCCGCGCCGACGGTTTCGCCGTCGCCCGGCAGCAGTTGCACCGCGCCGGCCGGCACGCCAGCTTCGCGCAGGATGCGCACGGCTTGCGCGGCGATCAGCGGCGTTTGTTCGGCCGGCTTCGCGAGCACGGTGTTACCTGCTGCGAGTGCGGCCGCCACCTGGCCCATGAAAATCGCCAGCGGGAAATTCCACGGGCTGATACACACGACCGGACCGAGCGGGCGGTGCGTGTCGTTGGAGAACTCGTTGCGGATCTGCGTCGAGTAATAGCGCAGGAAGTCGATCGCCTCGCGGATTTCCGACACCGCGTTCGGCAGCGACTTGCCGGCTTCACGCACCACCAGACCCATCAGCGTGTGCATCTGCGCTTCGAGCAGGTCGGCGGCACGCGCGAGACAATCGGCGCGCGCATCGACCGGCGTGGCCTGCCAGATCGGCGCGGCGGCCACGGCATGCGCCAGGGCAGCGCTCACGTGTTCCGCCGTGGCCTCGACCACCGTGCCGACCAGATCGCGGTGGTCGGCCGGATTGCGCACGTCGCGGGCGGCGCCGATGGCAATTTCGTTGTCTTCGAGCATCGGCGCAGCGCGCCACGGATGATGCGCGCTCGCCAGCAGCGCCGACGACAGCGACGCCAGACGATGTTCGTTCGACAGATCGAGGCCCATCGAATTGAGGCGCTCGGCGCCGTACAGATTGCGCGGCAGCGGAATCTTCGCGTGCGGCGCGCCGAGCGGCACGATCTTCGACGCTTCGTCGACCGGGTCGGCGATCAGGTCCTTGATCGCGACGCTTTCATCGGCGATGCGGTTCACAAACGACGTGTTCGCGCCGTTTTCCAGCAGACGGCGCACGAGGTAGGCGAGCAGCGTTTCATGCGTGCCGACCGGCGCATACACGCGGCACGGACGGTTCAGCTTGTCGCGGCCGGTGACTTCTTCGTACAGCGGCTCACCCATGCCGTGCAGGCACTGAAACTCGTACTGGCCGGGGTAATAATTGTTGCCCGCGAGGTGATAGATCGCCGACAGCGTGTGTGCGTTGTGCGTCGCGAACTGCGGATAGACCGCATCGGGCGCGCCGAGCAGTTTCTTCGCGCAGGCGAGGTACGACACGTCCGTGTAGATCTTGCGCGTGTAGACCGGATAGCCTTCGAGGCCGTCCACTTGCGCGCGCTTGATTTCGGTGTCCCAGTACGCGCCCTTCACGAGGCGCACCATGATCCGGTGACGGCTGCGGCGCGCGAGGTCGACGATGTAATCGATCACGAACGGGCAGCGCTTCTGATACGCCTGCACCACGAAGCCAATGCCGTTCCAGCCGGCCAGCTCCGGATCGAAGCACAGCGCTTCGAGCAGATCGAGCGAGATTTCGAGGCGGTCGGCTTCTTCGGCGTCGATGTTCAGGCCGATGTCGTAGCGGCGCGCGAGGATCGCCAGCGATCGCACGCGCGGCAGCAGTTCGCTCATCGCGCGTTCCTGCTGCGAGCGCGAATAGCGCGCGTGCAGCGCGGACAGCTTGATCGAGATGCCCGGGCCTTCGTAGATGCCGCGGCCGCCGGCAGCCTTGCCGATCGCGTGGATCGCCTGTTCGTACGACGCGTAGTAGCGCTGTGCGTCGGCTTCGGTGGTGGCCGCTTCGCCGAGCATGTCGTACGAATAGCGGAAGCCGCGCGCTTCGTACTTGCGGCTGTTGGCCAGCGCCTCGGAGATGTTCTCGCCGGTGACGAACTGCTCGCCCATCAGACGCATCGCCATGTCGACGCCCTTACGGATCAGCGGCTCGCCGCCCTTGCCGATCAGGCGCGTCAATGCCGACGACAGGCTGGTTTCGCTATTGGTCGTCACCAGCTTGCCGGTGATCATCAAGCCCCAGGTCGCGGCATTGACGAACAGCGACGGCGCCTGGCCGACGTGCGACTTCCAGTCGCCCTTGCTGATCTTGTCGCGGATCAGCGCATCACGCGTGGCGCGGTCGGGAATGCGCAGCAGCGCTTCGGCGAGGCACATCAGCGCAACGCCTTCCTGGCTCGACAGCGAAAACTCGTGGATCAGCCCTTCGACGCCGCCACCCTTGCTCTTGGTGCGCAGGGTTTCGACCAGCTTGCCGGCCATCGTCTGGACGTCGCCCGCAAGGTTCGCCGGCAAACGCGCCTGGCCCAGCAGGAACGGCACGCATTCCGGCTCGGGCCGGCGATACGCGGCGGTGATCGCCGCGCGCAGCACCGATTGCGGTTGCACGTTCTGCGCGAATTCGAGGAACGGGTGCGCCGCACCGTATTCCTCGCTTTCGACGGCGGCGCCATCGGCCAGATCGGCCGAGCCCGTCGCGCCCGACAGTTCAGGCGGCAATTGGCCGTGCTCGATCTTTTCGAGGTACGCGAAGATCGCCTGCTTGATCAGCCAGTGCGGAGTGCGTTCGAGGCGAGTGGCGGCATCTTTCAGCCGGGAACGCAGGAGGTCATCGACCTTGACGCCAAGGGTGGTGCTAGCCATGTTTCCTTCTTCGGATACCAGTCAACGTAAGCTGGCGAAAGACTAAAAGTTCGCCGAATCGTACGCCTCCCAATAAAAAGGTGCAACCATGCGCAGCGCATGGTTGCACCTCCGTGAAGGCCTTGTATAGCGGGGGTTTGCGTCAGATCGCGCCGGGCCGGGCGACACCGGTTGCGCTCAGTACTTTCCCTGGCGTGATTCTTTTTCGTCTTTACCCTCATCCAATCGCGCGGCGCGCCGTTATACAGAACATGGATGGTCGCGGCCGCAGGGCACGCACATAAAAACGCTACGGGGTTTTAGAGGACAGGCGAAATGGAAAAGTGGGTAGTGATATTGGGCATCTGGGCCATGTGCGCAACTTGCGCGGTGCTGTTCATCCGCGGTGCGACGGGCGGCCCGGACAAACTCGCGTCCGAGGAAGAACGCACCCGCCGGCAGGCATTGCGAGCGTCGGCTGGCGATACGCGGGCGGCTGTGCGGGACTGAACTGCCGGATCCGGCGACTTCCGGTCGAAGAAGTAGAAGCGCCAGTTTCCGATGGGAAATGCGCCGCCCGATTTAGCCAGGCGGCCAGGCAGGCGCGCGCGTCAGTGCCGTGCGATCGGCTCGAACCGCGCGCACGCGTCGCCGGGGGAAACGAACTGGTCGTGCAGACGGCATAGCCGGCTGTCCGCCACGCTCGCGCCAAAACCAGAACTGAACACGACGAGGCCCGGAATGCGCTGCTCCAGTGAATGCCGATCGTCGGCGCGGTACCGGCAGCTTGCGCAGCACGGCCCGCACGCTTCATCGCGTGCGTCCGCGGTGCTGGCGATGCGCACCGTCACGCTCATCACGAGCCCTGCCCCAGGCTACTCCAGTACGGTGCGAACACGTGCGCGGACAGCACGTAGCCGATGGCGATATTGACCGCCACGCCCGCTGTGAAGGCGAGAAACGGCTTCAGCCCGGTGGCGGTCAGCGAGCGCAGGCGCGTGGTCAGTCCGATGCTCAGGAAACAGAACGTGAACGCCCACGTGCGCAGCGCGGTAATCGGCGCAACGAATTCCGGCGTGACGACTTTGCGGTAGTCGGCGAGCGAATAGTGGCTGGCGATCCACGTCACGAGCGCCGACGCGATCACGAAGCCGATCACGAACTTCGGAAAGCGCGCCCAGATTTCACCGGCGTTGGCCCCAGTCTTAACGCCGCTGTCCTGCGACTCCCAACGTGTGGTCGCGACGATCGCCAGCACGAACGCCCAGATGCCGATCCAGATATCGCGGCCGACCACCTTCATCAGCGTGAACGCCTGCAACGACGCTTCCGGCGCGCCGGCAATCGCGCCGCCAGCGTGCTTCCCGAAGTCGCCGTAGGCTTGCGCGGCGGCAATGCCGGCGGCGTCGGCGAATTCGGAGGTGCCGATCCACGCGCCGGCGACCGCCGTCGATAGTCCCAGCGAACGCGACGCGAACGGCAGCACGAAGATCATCACGATCGCCCACAGCACCACCAGCGTAATCGCCACCGACGCCTGCTCGCGCTTGGCCCGCACCGCCCCGGCAATCGCTATCGCCGCCGACACGCCGCACACCGCGCCGCCCACGCCGAGCACGGCGGCGAAGCGCCGGTCGAGGCCGAATGCCTTGCTGGCAAAGAAAATCACGAAGAAGGTGACGAGCGACACGATGCTCGCCTGCGCGACCGCGACCGGACCGGCCCACACCAGCAGCGTGAACGGCAGCGTCGCGCCGAGCAGCACGATGCCGACCTTGATATAAAACTCGACGCGCAAGCCCGCCGAAAACCACTCGGGCAGCGTGAACACGTTCGAAATCAGCAAGCCGAGCGCCAGCGCCACCAGCGGCGGCTCGAGGTTGTACTTCGACGCGTTGATCCAGGCGCCGAGCGTAAAGATCAATGCCGACGCGATGAACAGGATCAGGAACGAGCCGAGAAAAGATCCGATACGCTGTTTCAGCGCGGCGAGGCTCACGCCGAACAGCAGCGCGAACACGATGAACAACGCAACGTAGTTCGGCAGATGCTTGCCGACGTCCTGCGCAGTCTGGCCGACGCTCGACCATTTGGCCGGCGCCACCGCCAGCCACTTGATGCTGCTGCCCGACGCGAACAGCGACCAGGCTACGACGATGACTAACAGGCCGATCCACACGGCCCACCAGTCTTCAGTGGAAAAGAGACCCCCGCCACGCGTGCTTTGCTGCCCGCTGGGCGCGGCGCCGGTCGGAAGAGTGTGGTTGGTATCGCTCATCCCAATGCGCCCGGGGAAGTTGAGATGCATCGACGCGACGCGCGGATTCTGGGATTGTTGTGAAACTTGCGCCGATTTTGCGAAATATAGGCGAGCGAGATAGCAAAACGAAACGACCAATCGCTCTATGGATATGACTTAAAGGAGTAACAGGAGTAACGCCGAAGCGGGGCGCGGGTCAGCGTCAGATGTCGAGCGGGTCGACTTCGAGATTCCAGCGCAGCACGCCCTTGAGGTTGCGCAGCATCGGTTGCCATGCGCGCAGCGTCGCCTGCAAGGCTGCGCGCGAGGCGCTTTCGATCAGCAACTGCGCGCGATGCACGTGCATCACCTTGACGATGGTGAGCGGAACGGCGTCGTAGGCGGTCACGCGTTCGGCCGCCGGAATCTCCGTCAACGCAGCCGCCGCCTGCTGCAAGAAGGCGAGCGCGGCTTCGAGCGTGCGCCCTTCGGCGCGCAGCAGCGCCTGATAGACGAACGGCGGCAAGTGCGCGTCGCGGCGCTCGGCCAGTGTCGAATTGGCAAAGCCGACGTAGTCGTGCCGGGCCAGTGCGTGATACAGCGCATGGCGCGGATAGCGGGTCTGCACCAGCACGTCACCCGGCAAGCCGGCGCGGCCGGCCCGGCCACTCACCTGCATCAGTTGCGCGAAGAGGCGCTCGCTCGCGCGGAAGTCGTGCGAGAACAAGGCGGTGTCGGCGTTGAGCACGCCGACCAGCGACACTCGCTGGAAGTCGTGCCCTTTCGCGATCATCTGCGTGCCGACGAGGATATCCACTTCGCCCGCGTGCACATCGGAGAACAGCGCCTGCGCGCTGCCCTTGCGGCGCGTGCTGTCGGCGTCGATACGCAGCACGCGGGCGCCGGGCACCGCGCTTGCCAGCGTTTCTTCGACGCGTTGCGTGCCGCGCCCCATCGGCGCGATGTCGACGTTGCCGCAGTCCGGGCACGAGCGCGGAATGCGCGATTCCCAGCCGCAGTGGTGGCAGCGCAGCGCGCGCTCGGGTTTGTGCAAGACGACATACGCGCTGCAACGTGGACAACCGGCGACCCAGCCGCAGGCGTCGCAGGCGAGCTGCGGCGCGTAGCCGCGGCGGTTGAGAAACACGAGGCTTTGCTCGCCGCGCTCGAGCCGGCTTTTCAGCGCGGCGATCAGCGGTCCCGACAAACCTTCCACCGATGCCCGTCCCCGCCGCCGTTCTTCTTCCAGATCGATCAGCTTGACGGTCGGCAGCACGGCCGCGGCGACCGCACGGCGCGACAGCGTAAGACGCGTATAGCGCCCCTGGTCGGCCTGCCACCAGCTTTCCAGCGACGGCGTGGCCGAGCCGAGCACCACCGGCACGCCGAGTTGCTTGGCGCGGTAGATCGCCAGATCGCGCGCCGAATAGCGCAGCCCTTCCTGCTGCTTGTAGGCCGGATCGTGTTCCTCATCGACCACGATGATCGCGAGCTTCGGCAGCGAAGCGAGCACCGCGAGGCGCGTGCCGAGCACGATGCGGGCGCGCCCGGTGTGCGCGGCGAACCAGTTGCGGGCCCGCTCGCCTTCCGCGAGACCGCTGTGCAGCGTGACGATCGACGTGCCGTCCAACGCGGCAAAGCGCGCCCGGAAGGCCGCTTCGAACTGCGGCGTCAGATTGATTTCAGGAACGAGCACCAGCGCCTGCGCGTCGGGCTTCGCCGCGAGGATTTTGGCGAGCGCGCGCAGATAAACCTCGGTCTTGCCGCTGCCGGTCACGCCGTGCAGCAGGAACGGCGCGAAACCGTTCGCGTCGCGAATCGCTTCGACGGCGGCCGCCTGCTCGTCGGTCAGCGTGGGCAGCGAGGGCGGCGGCGCATCCGGCGACGTCGGCGCGGCAAGCACCGCGGCGGCTTCGACGATGTCCAGCGCGACCCAGCCTTCGGCCAGCCACGCGTCGAGGGTCAGGATCGCTTTGGGGTGGAGCGCGCGGGCATCGGCGGCCAATAAGAAGTCGGCCTCGGCGAGCGCCTGCGCAAGCTTTCTCAGCGCGCTGGCGCGGACAGGCAATGCCTCCGGCAATGCATCGCGGCCCGCGGCAGTGAGCCGGTAACGCTCTTCCGGTGCGAACAGACGCGTCCAGCGCGACGCGTCGCGCAAGGCTTGCGGCAAAGCGGGCAGCGCCACTTCCCCAAGCCCGCGTTGATAGTAGTCGGCCGCAAAGGCTGCTAGAGCCAGCCATTCCGCCGACACCGGCGGGCACGCGCTGCAAACATGGTCGACCGCGCGCAGGCGTTCGGCGGGGACGTCACTGTGAGCGGTCACTTCGCAGACAAGGCCCACCACGTGACGCTTGCCGAACGGCACGCTCACCAGCGTGCCCGGAGCGACGCGCTCGGGCGTGCCGCAACGGTAGTCGAACAAGGTCGGCAGCGGATGATCCAGCGCGACGCGGACGAATACGGCACTCACGCGGCAGTCTGGGTCAGATGCGTTGATGCGGCACAACGCCGCGTCACGGTCCACATTGGGCAGGAGGCGAATCCGTCGAAGTTAAAGTAAAACTTCAATTTCCGCGCTAAGTTTTGGATTCGGCTGAACAATTGCAATCGGTCCGCGTGCCTGTGGATAACTTTGTTGAGAACTTCGCCCGGAAGGCCCGGGAACCGCGCCGCAGCAGCGTTCTGTGGGATTCCGCACATTTCGTCTCGAAGCCGTGAAAGCCTTGCCAGACAAGGCTTGGATCAAATGCGCCTGCAATGTGCAAGGGCCAGGGCACGATGAAAGCTTCTGCCGCGCCGCAGCGTGATGAATGTGTATAAGTCAAGTCTTGACAAGTACGGAATCGCCATCTGACGGCCCGAAGCCTAGGGTTTTGCCCTTAGACCGAGAGCCCAGCTCGCTGCATTGCAGCAGAAGTCGTAACGGTTACAGCGTCACGTTGGTGCATGAGCGCCGCTGCGAATTGCGCGGCTATGACGATGAACTTCATCGACCAGTTCGGCGACGTGCTCCGGCGGCGTGAATTGCGAGATGCCATGGCCGAGATTGAAAACGTGGCCCGGATGGTTGCCGAAGCTGTCGAGCACGGCGCGCGCTTCCATGCGAATCGCAGACGGCGGAGCGAACAGGACCGAAGGATCGATATTGCCTTGTAGCGCCACCTTGCCGCCCACGCGTTCGCGCGCCTTGCCCAGATTCACCGTCCAGTCGAGCCCGACCGCGTCGACACCGGTATCGGCGATCTCGTCGAGCCACAGGCCGCCGCCCTTCGTGAAAGTGATCACCGGCACTTTTTCGCCGTCGTGATCGCGCTTCAGCTGGCTCACGACCTGCTGAATGTAGTGCAGCGAGAAGCGTTGATAGACACCGTCCGCCAGCGCCCCGCCCCACGTGTCGAAAATCATCACGGCTTGCGCGCCAGCTTCGATCTGCGCGTTCAGATAAGCCGCGACGGACTGCGCGTTGACATCGAGAATACGGTGCATCAGGTCAGGGCGCGCGTAAAGCATCGACTTGACGGTGCGGAAGTCATCCGAGCCACTGCCTTCGACCATATAGCACGCCAAAGTCCATGGACTGCCCGAAAAGCCGATTAGCGGCACGCGCTGGCGGCCTTGCGCGTCGGTCAGCGCCGTGCGGATTTCGCGCACGGCGTCGGTGACGTAGCGCAGCGTGGCGTCGATGTCGGGCACCGCGAGGCGCGCCACATCGTCTTCCGTACGCACCGGCCGCGCGAATTGCGGGCCCTCGCCGGCGACGAACTCGAGGCCGAGGCCCATTGCGTCGGGCACCGTCAGGATGTCGGAGAACAGGATCGCCGCGTCGAGCGGATAGCGCTCGAGCGGCTGCAGCGTGACTTCCGTTGCATAGGCCGGATTCTTCGCCAGACCGAGGAAACTGCCCGCGCGACCGCGCGTGGCGTTGTATTCCGGCAGGTAGCGGCCCGCCTGTCGCATCAGCCAGATCGGCGTGTAGTCGGTCGGCTGGCGCAGCAGCGCGCGCAGGAAAGTGTCGTTCAGGAGTTTATGGGCCACGTTGCGTGCGACTAAGGGCAAAGGAGCATTTTACCGGACCCGGCTCGCCACATCTCGCTTGATGCAGGCAATAACTGCATCGCACATGCTTTCGGCTGTCTTTGAGCCGCCCCGCGCGGCGTTATGACTCGGACGAACGGCCAATATTCAACCGCGATTGGCCGGGCTATCATCCGACAGCTCTACCAGACAATTACACGTAATCAAGGAAACTCGATGAACAAGGCAGCACTCGCACTGCTCGGCGTTTTGGCCGGTGTTTTGATGCAAGGCGGCGTGGTCCACGCGCAGACCAGCCCGACCGCCGCGGCGCCTTCGCGGCTCGACGAAATTCTTGCGCGCGGCACGCTGCGCGCCTGCACGACCGGCGATTACAGACCGTACTCGTTCCATAAAGCCGACGGCCAGTTCGAAGGCATCGATATCGACATGGCTGAGTCGCTCGCCAAATCGCTCGGCGTGAAGGCGGAATTCGTCAAAACGTCGTGGCCGAACCTGATGAACGACTTCGTGGCGAAGTGCGATGTCGGCGTGGGCGGCGTTTCGCCTACGCTCGAACGGCAAAAGCGCGCGTTCTTCACACAGGCGTACATGATTGACGGCAAGACGCCGATCGTGCGGTGCGACGACGTCAACAAATATCAAACTGTCGCGCAGATCGATCAGCCGGCTACCCGCGTAATCGTCAATCCGGGCGGCACCAACGAGCGTTTCGCGAAGCAGTACTTTTCGCACGCCAACGTCACCGTCTATCCGGACAACGTGACGATCTTCAAGCAGATCCTCGCCGGCAAGGCCGACGTAATGGTGACGGACGCATCGGAAACGTTATTGCAGCAAAAGCTGAATCCGGGTCTTTGCTCCGTGCATCCGGACAAGCCGTTCCAGTACGGCGAGAAGGCGTGGCTTCTGCCGCGTGGCGACGTTGCGTTCCAGCAGTATGTCGACCAGTGGCTGCATCTGGCGCGTGCAACCGGTGAATATCAGGCGATTTCGGATAAGTGGCTGAAGTAAGGCTTGCTGGTTGCGGGCCGCGCTTGCTGGTTGCTGGTTGCAGTTGCGTGTTCCCCGTCTGGCATTTTTACTCTTCCCCTACTTCGCACGTGCTGCGACGCAGCGTGCCCACTTACGCCGGGAGAGCTAAGGTGCACGGGTCAGGCAAGAGCCTGTAACACAGGCGATCATCCGCAAAAAAGATGAGCGTGCAACCATTTCATGCGGAATCGACTGAACGGATTACCTTGCAATATGCGTCGCGAATGGCATCAATCAGGCGTATTAAATTGCGGGCCAGTCATCGGTAAAAATTACGTTTAAAACGTTTCAATTTGGCAATAAATCCCGCAACGCCTTATCTGGCGGGCGTTACAACCTGAAACACTTTGTTACCGCGCTCGTAGATTAATTCGCCCACAATGCCCTCAACGGTTTCAACACGGATGTGGCTGGGTGCGTAGTGTGAGCGGATACGATGCACTTGCCGGTCGGCGTTTGCCGAAGCCCTGTGAAGGGGCATCCCTGCTGGGGCCGTAGTCGGCGCAGGGTCGTCGTCTCAGTCGGTTCCTCCTTTGGTCTCCTCGCGCTAACCCCGTAGCGTGTGGTTTTTAGCGGGCTCCAGGCCCGCTTTTTTTTCGTCTGGTCAAACGTTTGCGCGCTTTTTTCAGGGTCGTTTTCGCGCGCCGCCTCGGCCAACGTGTCCCTCAAAATGCAGGCCGGCTCAGCGCGGGCGTTCGCGCCGCGCTGAGCCCGCAAGCACGTCACGCTGTCTTGTCTTCTTTCACCTTCAGTTCGCTGATCATCCGTTCGCGCATGATGAATTTCTGCACCTTGCCGGTAACCGTCATCGGCAGTTCGTCAACAAAGCGAATGTACTTCGGCACCTTATAGTGCGCGATCTGGCCCTGGCAGAATTGCTGGATCTCTTCGGCCGTTGCCTGCTCGCCTGAGCGCAGCACGATCCACGCGCACACTTCCTCGCCGTACTTCGAATCCGGCACGCCGAACACCTGAACGCTCTGGATCTTCGGGTGGCGGAACAGAAATTCTTCGATTTCCCTCGGATAGATGTTCTCGCCGCCGCGAATCAGCATGTCCTTCAGGCGACCGACGATATTGCAGTAGCCTTCGGCATCGAGCGTGGCGAGATCTCCGGTGTGCATCCAGCCATCGACGATGCTTTCACGCGTCTTCGCCTCGTCGCCCCAGTAGCCTTGCATCACCGAATAGCCTTTGGTGCACAACTCGCCCGTCTCGCCCACCGGCACGAGATTGCCAAGCGGATCGACGATCTTCACTTCAAGATGAGGCTGGATGCGGCCGACCGTCGTGGTTCGCTTGTCGAGCGGATCGGTGGTCGAACTCTGGAACGACACCGGGCTCGTTTCCGTCATGCCGTAGGCAATCGTGATCTCGTTCAGATGCATCTTCGAGACGACTTTCTTCATCGTCTCGATTGGGCACGGCGAACCGGCCATGATGCCCGTGCGCAGACGCGAAAAGTCGTAGGTGGCGAAGTTGGGATGATCGAGTTCGGCGATGAACATGGTCGGCACGCCGTGTAGCGCGGTGCACTGCTCTTCGGCGACGGCAGCCAAGGTAGCGGCCGGGTCGAAGCCCTCGCCCGGAAACACCATATTCGCGCCGACCGATACGCACGCCAGCACCGACAGCACCATGCCGAAGCAATGATAGAGCGGCACGGGGATGCACAAGGCGTCCTGCTCGGACAGGCGCATCGCCATCGCGATATAGCGCGCGTTGTTGACGACATTGCTGTGCGTCAGCGTCGCGCCCTTCGGATTGCCAGTTGTGCCGCTGGTGAACTGAATGTTGATCGGTTCGTGGCACGACAGCGTTGCACCGATGGCGTCGAGCCTCGCGGCATCGAGCGTCGCGCGGCCCTGCTCGATGACTTCGGAAAAGCTCAACATGCCGGGCGTTTGCGTGTCGCACATGCGGATCACGCAGCGCAGATCGGGCAAACGCGCGGCATGCAGTTCGCCTGGCGCATGCGTGGCCAGCTCCGGCGCGAGTTCCTGCAGCATGTCGAGATACATCGACGTTTTGAAGCGCTCCGCCGCGACGATCGCCTTGCAGCCGACCTTGTTCAACGCGTAGTCGAGTTCGGCCAGCCTGTACGCCGGATTGATGTTGACCAGCACGGCGCCGATACGCGCAGTCGCGAATTGCGTGAGCAGCCACTCCACCCGGTTCGGCGACCAGATGCCCACACGGTCGCCCTTTTCGATACCGACCGCGAGGAGCCCGGACGCCAGCACGTCGACCTCTTCCGCGAACTGTTTCCACGTCCAGCGAATGCGCTGCTCGCGAAACACCACGGCTGGACGGCCAGGGAACCGTTCCGCCGTATCGTGCAAGAACTGACCGATCGTCGCTTCACTCAACGGAATATCGGTCGATCCGCGGACATACGAGAGGCCGTCTTTGGGTGCGATGAGTGCGCCTTCGCCTGACACTTGCGTTGCCATGGTGTTGTCTCCGTGAGCGGAAGCTCGCCCTATTGAAATGAATTTGAAACCGATTGTGCCACCGGCGTGTGCCGGGACGGCATCAAGTCTTACCCGCAGCGCATCTGCGGCTGATTCCGACCGTGCGTCACCCCGTCCGACCACATGATTTTGCTGACCTTTCCGTAAACGTCAAGTAGCGGTCAAAAAAAGCAGCCACGAAGGCTGCTTTCTTTCTGAAACATGTTGCTTACTTCTGACTGCGCAGCTTGCGCAGACGCTGGATCGCAGCGAGTTGAGCCGTCGCATACGCCAGTTCCGCTTGCGCGGTTGCGTATTCGAGGTTCGAACCCGTGTTTTGCAGCGCTTCTTCTGCACGCTTGCGTGCATCTTCGGCCTTGGCTTCGTCGAGATCCTTGCCGCGGATTGCGGTGTCGGCGAGAACCGTCACGGCGCCCGGCTGGACTTCGAGAATGCCGCCGGCGACGAACACAAACTCTTCTTCGCCGTTTTCAGCTTCGATGCGCACCGCACCCGGACGAATCCGGGTGATGAGCGGCGTGTGGCCCGGCAGAATGCCGAGTTCACCCGCTTCGCCCGGCAGCGCGACAAACTTCGCCTGGCCCGAGAAGATCTGCTCTTCCGCGCTGACGACGTCTACTTTAATGGTTGCCATATCGACTCCTGTGGCGACCAGAGTTGGCGCTTTAGCGCTTACTCTGGTCCCATGCAAAGCTCGACGAGTGTTAGCGCTTTAGCGCTTATGTCGACCGGAGTGAGTGCTTTAGCACTTACTCCGGTCCCACGCTGCGCGCTCTCGTCCCATGCAAGGCTGGATTGAGCGTAGTAAGAGGCGCCGGCTTTGCGTTCCGATACACGACAGGTATCGATACGCGCGAGGCCGGCGCCCGCTTCGTTACACCCGACCTTTACTGGATCTTCTTGGCCTTTTCGAAGGCTTCGTCGATCGTGCCGACCATGTAGAACGCCTGTTCCGGCAGGTGGTCGCACTCACCTTCAACGATCATCTTGAAGCCACGGATCGTTTCCTTCAGCGGCACGTACTTGCCCGGCGAGCCCGTGAACACTTCAGCGACGTGGAACGGCTGCGACAGGAAACGCTGGATCTTACGAGCGCGCGCGACGGCGAGCTTGTCTTCCGGCGCCAGTTCGTCCATACCCAGAATCGCGATAATGTCGCGCAGTTCCTTGTAGCGCTGCAGCGTTTGCTGCACGCCGCGCGTGATCGAGTAGTGCTCTTCGCCGATCACGTTCGGGTCGATCTGACGCGAGGTCGAATCGAGCGGGTCGACTGCCGGGTAGATACCCAGCGAAGCGATGTCACGCGACAACACGACGGTTGCGTCCAGGTGGCCGAAGGTCGTAGCCGGCGACGGGTCGGTCAAGTCGTCCGCAGGGACGTACACGGCCTGAACCGACGTGATCGAGCCGGTCTTGGTCGACGTAATACGCTCTTGCAGCTTACCCATTTCTTCAGCCAGCGTAGGCTGATAGCCCACTGCCGACGGCATCCGGCCGAGCAGTGCCGACACTTCGGTACCGGCCAGCGTGAAACGGTAGATGTTGTCGACGAAGAACAGCACGTCGAGGCCTTCGTCACGGAAGTGCTCAGCCATCGTCAGACCAGTCAGCGCGACGCGCAGACGGTTGCCCGGCGGCTCGTTCATCTGGCCGTACACCAGCGCGACCTTGTCGAGAACGTTCGAGTCCTTCATTTCGTGATAGAAGTCGTTCCCTTCGCGGGTACGCTCGCCAACACCGGCGAACACGGAGTAACCGCCGTGTTCCTTAGCGATGTTGTTGATCAGTTCCATCATGTTGACGGTCTTGCCCACGCCGGCGCCACCGAACAGACCCACCTTACCGCCCTTGGCAAACGGGCAGATCAGGTCGATCACCTTGATGCCGGTTTCGAGCAGTTCGGTCGACGGCGACAGTTCGTCGAACGCCGGAGCCTTCTGGTGAATACCGCGAACCACGTCCGAGTTGATCGGGCCGGCTTCGTCGATCGGGCGACCCAGCACGTCCATGATCCGGCCCAGAGTCGGCTTGCCGACCGGCACGCTGATCGGCTTGCCGGTGTTCTTCACCGCCGTACCGCGACGCAGGCCGTCCGATGCACCCAGACAGATGGTACGGACGACGCCGTCGCCCAGCTGTTGCTGGACTTCGAGGGTCAGTTCCGAACCTTCGAGAATGAGCGCGTCGTAAATCTTCGGCATGGATTCACGCGGAAATTCCACGTCGATCACCGCGCCGATGCACTGTACGATCTTGCCTTCTACCAAAGCAGTAGTACTCATCGCTTTTCCTTTAGATACTCAATTCTTCACTCGCGCAAAGGCGCAATTTCGATGGGGTCACCTGGACGGGTGCGCCGCAAGGGCGCACACGAAGCGGCATGGCCGACCGTCAAGGTCAGACTGCCGCCGCGCCACCGACGATTTCCGACAGTTCTTTCGTGATCGCGGCCTGACGGCTCTTGTTGTACACGAGCTGCAGTTCGTTGATGACCGTCTTCGCATTGTCCGAAGCGGCCTTCATCGCGACCATCCGTGCCGACTGCTCCGATGCCATGTTTTCCGCGACGGCCTGATAGACCAGCGCTTCGACATAACGCACCAGCAGTTCGTCCACCACTGCCTGCGCATCCGGCTCGTAGATGTAGTCCCACTGCGTGCTCGGCGTCGTGCCGTCTCCTTCCTTGCGCTCGAACTGATCTGCCGACAGCGGCAGCAGTTGCTCGATCACCGGCTCCTGCTTCATCGTGTTGACGAAGCGCGTGTACGCCAGGTACACCGCCGAAACCTTGCCTTCCGAGTACAGGTCGAGCTGCACCTTCACCGCGCCGATCAGCTTTTCCAGATGCGGCGTGTCGCCCAGATGCACGACATTCGACACTACCTTGGCGCGCAGACGGTTCAGGAAACCCAGACCCTTGGTGCCGATCGCGGTTGCTTCGATCGCCTTGCCCTGGCCTTCCAGTTCCTTGAACTTCTGCAGCGACGCACGCAGCACGTTGGTATTCATGCCGCCGCACAGACCTTTATCGGTCGTGACGAGGATGATGCCGGCCGTTTTCGCGCCTTCGTTCGACACCATGAACGGGTGACGATACTCCGGGTTCGCACGGCTCATGTGTGCAGCGATATCGCGGACCTTGTCGGCATACGGGCGAGCAGCGCGCATGCGCTCCTGAGCGCGGCGCATCTTCGATGCGGCCACCATCTCCATCGCTTTCGTGATCTTGCGCGTGTTTTGCACGCTCTTGATCTTGCCGCGAATTTCCTTCATTCCAGCCATTGCTTGCTCCTTGTCGGCCCGAGTTAGCGCTTTAGCGCTTACTCGGGTCCCATGCAAAGCGATCGAAGCAGCGCGGGGGCATTCGCATGCGGCCCGCGCCGCTTCGAGGTCCGTTTATGCCTTGCGGATCACTCGCGGATCAATAAGCGCCGGACTTCTTGAAGTCTTTGAGAGCCGTGTGCAACAGGCCTTCGTCGTCCTTCGAGAGTTCCTTGGTGTCTTCAACGCGCTTGACCAGGTCAGCGTGCTTCGACTTCAGGTAGTCGCGCAGGCCCTTTTCGAACGGCAGCACTTGCGCAACTTCCAGATCGTCGAGGTAGCCGTTGTTCGCGGCGAACAGCGCGATCGCCAGTTCCCACACCTGCAGCGGCTGATACTGCGGCTGCTTCAGCAGTTCCGTCACGCGGCGGCCGCGCTCCAGCTGCTTGCGGGTGGCTTCGTCGAGGTCCGACGCGAACTGCGCGAACGCAGCCAGTTCACGGTACTGTGCGAGGTCGGTACGGATACCGCCCGACAACTTCTTCACGACCTTGGTCTGAGCCGCACCACCGACGCGCGACACCGACACGCCAGCGTTAATTGCCGGGCGGATACCTGCGTTGAAGAGGTCGGTTTCCAGGAAGATCTGGCCGTCGGTAATCGAGATCACGTTCGTCGGAACGAATGCGGTCACGTCGCCTGCTTGCGTTTCGATGACCGGCAGTGCCGTCAGCGAACCGCTCTTGCCCTTCACTTCGCCGTTCGTGAACTTCTCGACGTACTCTTCCGAGACGCGAGCAGCACGTTCCAGCAGACGCGAGTGCAGATAGAACACGTCACCCGGGTAAGCTTCACGGCCCGGCGGGCGGCGCAGCAGCAGCGAGATCTGACGGTATGCCCAAGCCTGCTTGGTCAAGTCGTCATAAACGATCAGCGCGTCTTGACCGCGGTCGCGGAAGTATTCGCCCATCGTGCAGCCGGCGTACGGTGCGAGGTACTGCATTGCAGCCGATTCCGAAGCCGAGGCGGCCACGACGATCGTGTATTCCAGCGCGCCGGTTTCTTCCAGCTTGCGCACCACGTTCATGATCGACGAAGCCTTCTGGCCGATCGCGACGTAGATACAGAAGAGGTTCTTGCCCTTCTGGTTGATGATCGCGTCGACTGCGACTGCGGTCTTGCCGCACTGGCGGTCGCCGATGATCAGCTCACGCTGGCCACGGCCAACCGGCACCATCGCGTCGATCGACTTCAGACCGGTCTGGACCGGTTCCGAAACCGACTTACGCCAGATCACGCCCGGAGCAATCTTTTCGATTGCGTCGGTTTTCTTCGCGTTGATCGGGCCCTTGCCGTCGATCGGGTTGCCCAGTGCGTCGACCACGCGGCCGAGCAGTTCCGGACCCACCGGCACTTCGAGAATGCGGCCCGTCGTCTTGACGATGTCGCCTTCCGAAATGTGTTCGTACTCACCCAGAATCACGGCGCCGACCGAGTCGCGCTCGAGGTTCAGTGCGAGACCGAAGGTGTTGCCCGGGAATTCGAGCATTTCGCCCTGCATCACTTCCGACAGGCCGTGGATACGCACGATACCGTCGGTCACGGAGATCACAGTACCCTGGTTGCGAACGTCTGCGCTCGCTTCAAGGCCCTGGATCCGGCTCTTGATCAGCTCGCTGATCTCAGAGGGATTGAGTTGCATTATTCGCTCCTGATAGTCAATTCTGTTGCGTGCCAGCCGCTTCAGCGCTTTGGGCGCTTCAGGCCGTCAGAGCCGTCTGCATGCTGGCAAGCCGCGCGCGGACCGAGGTATCGAGCACTTCGTCGCCGACCGTCACGCGCACGCCGCCGATCAGCGACGGGTCGACTTCGACCGCCGGCTTCAGCTTGCGTTTGAACTTGCGTTCGAGACTTGCGACGAGGTCGTTCAACTGCGCGCCTTCGAGCGGGAATGCGCTAACGATCAGCACATCGGCCGCCCCTTCGCGGGCGTTCTTCAACTCTTCGAACTGCGCGGCGATTTCCGGCAGCAATTGCAGTCGATGGTTATCGACCAGCATTTGCACGAAGTTTTTCGCTTGCGCGTTGTCCTTGAGCGGCGACTTGATCGCGGCCAGCAGTAGTTCGCTGACCTGGGCGCGGCTTACTTTCGGGCTCGAGGCGATCGACAGCACTTCGGGCAGACGCGCAACCTGTGCCAGCTCCTGCACGAGCGTGGACCAGGCGGCGATGTCACCAGCTTCGGCCACGCCAAACAGCGCTTCTGCGTACGGACGGGCGATGGTTGCAAGTTCGGCCATGATCAGAGCTCGGCTTTCAGTTGATTCAGCAGGTCAGCGTGAGCTGCCTGGTCGACTTCGCGCTTCAGGATCTGTTCAGCGCCCTTCACGGCGAGTTCAGCGACTTCGCCGCGCAGCGTTTCGCGCGCCTTCACGACTTGCTGTTCCGCATCGGCCTTCGCTTGCGCGATGATGCGAGCGGCTTCAGCTTGTGCTTGAGCCTTGATTTCGTCGGCGACTGCCACAGCGCGCTTTTCGGCGTCAGCAATACGTTGCTGACCGTCGTTGCGTGCCTGAGCCAGTTCCTGGTCGACGCGCTTGTGGGCGGCTTCGAGTTCAGCCTTGCCCTTTTCAGCGGCAGACAAACCGTCAGCAATCTTCTTTGAGCGCTCGTCGAGGGCGTTGATCAGCGGCGGCCACACGAACTTCATCGTGAACCACGCGAGGATCAGGAACACGACCATTTGCGCAAACAGGGTTGCGTTGAGATTCACGGTGTTTCCTTAAACGTTGCTAGTTCGGAAAGTGAAACGGCAAGGCGCTCATCGATTCTGTATTCGATCAGCGCCCAAGTGCCCGTTCCGCCCTGCGCCTTAACTAGTTATAGCTCAGGCGCAAACTTCCGAGGAACCTCAGCCTGCCAGCTTCGACAGCAGCGGGTTCGCGAACGCAAACAGCATTGCCACACCAACGCCAATCAGGAACGCCGCATCGATCAGACCAGCCAGCAGGAACATCTTGGTTTGCAGCGGGTTCATCAGTTCCGGCTGACGAGCACATGCTTCGATGTACTTGCCGCCCATCAGGCCGATACCGATACAGGCGCCGATTGCACCCAGGCCGATGATGATGCCGATACCGATGGCGGTCAGACCCTGGATGTTGGCGATGAAAGCTTGCATGATCACTCCTTTGTGAAAAGTCTTTTAGAACTGGTTGGAACTGGGATTTAAAAAACTACGATTCTTTTGTCCGACGGCGCAGGTTAGTGCGTGTCGTGTGCCTGGCCGATGTACACCAGCGTCAGCATCATGAAAATGAACGCCTGCAGCAAAACGATCAGGATGTGGAAGATTGCCCACACGCTGCCGGCGATCACGTGGCCGATGAAGCCAAGCACCGTCGTGTCCGCGCCGAAGCTCCAGATGCTGCCGAGCAGGGCAATCAGCAGGAACAACAGTTCGCCCGCGTACATGTTGCCGAACAGCCGCATGCCGAGCGAGACCGTCTTCGCGACGAACTCGATGATGTTCAGTGCAAGGTTCGGGATCCACAGCAGCGGATGCGCGCCGAACGGGGCGGACAGCAGTTCATGCACGAAGCCGCCGGCGCCCTTGATCTTGAGGTTGTAGTAAATCATTAACGCGAACACACCGAGGGCGATGCCGAGCGTGCCGTTCAGATCGGCGGTCGGGACGATGCGGTGGTGCGGGATGGCTTCGGACAGACCCAGCCAGCCAATTACGTGGCCCGGCAGGTCGACAGGGATAAAGTCGAGCGCGTTCATCAGCGCGACCCAGACGAACACGGTCAGTGCCAGCGGTGCGATGAAGGTGCGCGTGCCGTGGATCATCGACTTCGATTGATCCTCGACCATTTCGACCAGCATTTCGATCGCGCATTGGAAACGGCCCGGCACGCCGGACGTCGCCTTGCGGGCAGCGAGATGCAGAATGAAGATGGTGGCCAGACCGCAAAAGATCGACCAGAAAAGGGTGTCCAGATTCCACACGTGAATGTCGAAAATCGACGTCTGGTGCGCGGTGGAAAAGTTCTGCAAGTGGTGCGCGATGTACTCGGACGGATCCATTGCGCGCGTGCCTTCGCTAGCTGCCATATCGTTAAAGCCACCCAAATTGTCGAAAATCGTTTTAGGCCGCTCCCGCCGCAATACTGTATTGCGGGAACGCGCCGGGTGCGGATCGTGTCATATCCGCACTCCTGTTGGCGGCGCTGCGCGCCAGCCTGAATTTTTGCTACTACTTTGTTGCTGCTACCTTAGCGCCACGCCAGGGCGATCCAGTACGTCTTGAGCGCGATGAGGTAGGTCACGAGCAGCGGCACCCAGCGTACGTCGTGATACCAGAAGGCGATGGCTACAAACATCGCGATCGTTGTCCCCATCTTGAGCGCTTCGCCGATCATCCAGCTCATCACCGTCTCGGCGCCGCTCAGCGTTCTAAGGCGTGCCGCGAACAACGCGCCCGGCACCCAGCAAATCGCTCCCCCCAGGAACGCGGACAGCGCAGCAGCGCCCGGCGGCTTGTAGAACAGCCACCACACCAGCGTAGCACCCAGGGACAAAACCATTTGCGCTGCCACGACCTTGGCAGGTGTGACGCGCGATGGACGACTCACATTGGGACCAAACAGCTTTTCAGCCTCGGCCCGCGTAAGCGGAACGATATTGTTATCTTGCTGCTCGACATCCCACGCATCACCACGTGAAGCGTGCTGACCGGTGGACGCAACGGAAGCGGTGCGTTCAGCGGGGTGCTCGTCGTGCCCATTCTTCGGCGCTTGATTCGACGCTTTGACCGCCATCGCAGTGTTCCGAAAGTCTTGTTCCAGCCCGCGAGCTTACGCTGCGCTTACGGGGTTGCCGTGCAATTAAATCCGGGCGATTGTAAGCGATAGTTGCAGGCAATTCAAGACTTTAGGCCGTCCAATAAACCGCGTGAAACCGGCCTTCACCATACGGAAGCGGCATCTTCCCGCAGTGATTCACGGCAAATGTAAGGCGGTCGGGGGATGGCCAAATATGCGTGATGACTTAAGCGGGTTCGATCCCGCAGATGCGTCGTTTCGACGCTATGACGTACGTCTCAAAAATGCAACAGAAGATGATTTTGGCGTGGCGCGGTGGACTTGCGCGACAGTTACGGGTAGCGCAATGCGGTGGGCGAATGCCGGCTCTCTCTACACAGCACGCGGTTACTGCGAACACGTTTTTGATGCCGCACGATGACGCCGCGCGGTTGCAGGACTTTCTGCGGCAGGGCTCTGCCCGCCTGCCCTGCTGCGCTTAAATCATCCGCGGCATCGCGAACAACTCGCCGGCGCCGGATCGGAAAGCGGTCAACGAGGGATTCGACGTCGGTATGGATCCGACGCGGGCGGGTGAAGAAGCATTCGCGCGATTGCCGAGTGGTCCCAGCATCCAGCGCTCGCCACCACACCATGCAGGGAGGCACCAGCGCTTACGTAGCGGCAAGGCGAAATGGCGCAACCAACCCTCCCGCATCAGGAATCCTGACTATCTACCCGCCAGTTTTAAATTCAGGAATCCATCAGATATCAATATGGCTTGCAAATTAATTAGCGAGCGCGGCGAATGCTCAAGGTTGCGATTGCGGCCGCTGCGATGCACCTTCCGCCGCCGAACCGCTTGCGAACCCGATCTCCATCCAGACGATTCGCAAGCACGTTCAGCACGCTTCACATTCGACTCGCCATCGCGATCAGACCGTGGCGTTGCCGCGCAGCCGGACAAGAATGCCTTCCAGTGCATCCAGGTCGCCGAAATCCACCAGCACCTGGCCGCGGCCGCGCCGGCCGAGCTTGATCTTCACCGTCGCGGCAAGCAGATCGGACAATTCTTCTTCGAGGCGTCGCGTGTCGCGGCCGCCGTCCTGATTCGCGCGCGCCCTCACCGCCGGCGCCGCTTTGGTGGTCGCGGTTACCAGCTTTTCGGTTTCACGCACCGACATGCGTTTATTGACGACCTGGTTGGCCAGCGTGATCTGCGTCGCAGCGTCGACGGCCAGCAACGCGCGTGCGTGCCCCATGTCGAGGTCGCCGGCCAGGAGCATTGTTTGCACGGGCGACGCCAGGTTCAGCAAACGCAGCAGGTTCGAGACGGCGCTGCGCGAGCGGCCGACCGATTCAGCCGCCTGTTCATGCGTAAAGTTGAATTCATCGAGCAAGCGCTGAATGCCCTGCGCTTCTTCGAGCGGGTTCAGATCTTCACGCTGAATATTCTCGATCAGCGCCATCGCCGCAGCGGCCTGGTCCGGCACGTCCCTCACCAGCACCGGCACCTCGTCAAGGCCGGCGAGACGCGCCGCACGGAAACGCCGCTCACCGGCAATGATCTCGTACTTGTCCGCCGAAACCGGCCGAACAAGGATCGGCTGCATCAGCCCCTGCGCGCGGATGCTCGCGGCCAACTCCTGCAGCGCACCTTCGTCCATGCGCGTTCGCGGCTGGTACTTGCCGGCCTGCAGTTTGCTGAGCGGCAGCACGTTGGGCGCGCCCTCAATCACCACTGCCTCGGTGATATCCGGACTGCCGCCGAGCAGTGCTTCCAGACCCCGGCCCAATCCCTTCTTTCTTGCTACTGCATTCATCGTGCTTCCTCGATCCGCTTAGGATGCCTGGTGCGCGTCGCTCAGTGCGCGCACCCGCTCAATCATTTCTGCGCCAAACTGCACATAGGCTTGCGCGCCGCGCGACGCCCGGTCGAACACCACGCCCGGCAAACCATAGCTGGGTGCTTCGGCAAGACGCACGTTGCGCGGGATCACCGCGTCGAACACCTTGTCGCCGAAATGCTCTTTCAGCTGATCGGAGACTTGCTGTTGCAGCGTGATACGCGGATCGAACATCACGCGCAGCAGGCCGATCACCTTCAGGTCCCGATTCAGGTTGGCGTGCACCTGCTTGATCGTGTTGACGAGGTCCGACAGGCCCTCAAGCGCGAAGTACTCACACTGCATCGGAATCACCACGCCGTGCGCGGCGCATAGGCCGTTGAGCGTAAGCAATGACAACGCCGGCGGGCAGTCGATCAGCACGAAATCGTATTCGCCCTCGACAACCGCCAGCGCGGCCTTCAATTGACGCTCGCGGTTCTGCACGCTGACCAACTCGACCTCGGCGCCAGCCAGCTCACGGTTGGCGGGCAACACGTCGTAGTTGACTGCGTCCGTCCGCGTCCGCGCATCCGCTACCGATACGCCGTCCACGAGCACTTCGTAGACGGTGTTCGCGCAGGCGGCCTTGTCGATGCCGCTGCCCATCGTGGCGTTGCCCTGCGGGTCCAGATCGATGAGAAGGACACGCTGTCCCTGCGCTGCCAAGCTCGCGGCCAGATTGACCGTTGTCGTCGTCTTGCCGACGCCGCCCTTCTGATTCGCAACGCAAAAGATTTTTGCCATTGTTGGTGTGTCCCTTTTGCTGCTTGAGTAAATTGAAAAGCGCTCTTGCTATTCGGTGCGTACCGGGTTACCGGCCGTTGTCAGTCCTCGGCATCCACCCGTACCTTGATTAAATGCCGTTCGGCGTCGAGTGACGGCACGTGCAGGTGGATGATCTCTTCCACGTGGGAGCCTGCCGGCAAGCGCTCAATCTCGCCGTCCGGACGCACGCCCTTCATCGCCCAGATCGCGCCCTGCTCCGCGACCAGGTGACGGGCCAGTGTAACGAAATCCGCGAGTTCTGCGAATGCGCGCGAGACGATTACGTCGAACTTTGCCGGTACTTCGGCGCCTGGCTGCAACGTTTCGACCCGGCCGGTAACAACCGACAGATTCGCCAGGCCGAGCTCGGCCTTGGCCTGAGCCTGAAAAGCCGTCTTCTTATGAACGATGTCGTTCACGGTGACAGTCCAGTCGGGCAGGACGATGGCCAGCACGATTCCCGGCAAGCCGCCGCCGGAACCCACGTCGAGGACAGAGGAAGGTCCACGCGTCGCAAGATGCGGCACGATCGACAGCGAATCGAGAATGTGCTGAATCAGCATTTGCCGCGGATCGCGGATCGCCGTCAGGTTGTAGACTGCATTCCACTTCGCTAGTAGGGCGACGTAGTCGAGCAGCTTGCCAAGTTGGGCGTCGCTTAAATCGAGGCCGAGTTCGCGGACGCCGTCCTCCAGCAAGGGTACCAACGCCTCTGCTCCGCTTCCCTTCTGACGCACCGTCATTGCGTCACCGGCGTGCTGTCGGTGCCAGGTTCGGCCGGCTTCGTCGAACGACGCCCCAAGCCACGCTTCAAGTGAACCATCAATAGCGAGATCGCCGCCGGCGTAATACCCGAGATGCGCGACGCCTGGCCGATGGTTTCCGGGCGGAATTGCGTCAGCTTCTGACGGGCTTCGAACGACAGCCCCCTGACTTCCGCGTAGTCCAATCCCTCCGGCAGACGCGTGCTTTCATGCGCCTCATTTCGCTCGATCTCACCGGCCTGGCGGTCGATATAGCCCTGATACTTGATGCCGATCTCGATCTGCTCCTTGATCTGGGCGAGCAGCACGTCGTCCTCGGCCAGCGTTTCGGGCGCGGCACACGTGCCGTCCCGCAAACCGCAGACGCCGTCGTAGGTCACGCCCGGACGGCGCAGCAGATCAGCGAGACTGTATTCATGGTCGATCGGCTTGCCCAGCAGCGCTGTCGCTTCGTCGGCCGATAACGTCTTAGGATTAACCCACGTCGTGCGCAGACGTTCTGTTTCACGTGAAACAGCATCGCGCTTGCGGCTGAATGCATCCCAGCGGACGTCATCGACAACCCCGAGTTCACGACCTATTTCTGTCAGACGCATATCCGCATTGTCTTCACGCAAGCTCAGACGGTACTCAGCTCGGCTCGTGAACATCCGGTACGGTTCCGACACGCCGCGCGTCACCAAATCGTCGACCAAAACACCAAGGTACGCCTGGTCGCGACGCGGACACCAAGCTTCCTTGCCCTGCACGTGCAAGCCGGCATTGATCCCGGCCAGCAGACCCTGCGCTGCCGCCTCTTCATACCCGGTCGTACCGTTGATCTGGCCGGCAAAGAACAGCCCGTTGATAACCTTGGTTTCCAGTGATGCCTTCAACCCGCGCGGATCGAAGTAATCGTATTCGATCGCATAGCCGGGACGCAGGATGTGTGCGTGCTCCAACCCCCGCATCGAACGCACGAGTCCCAGCTGCACATCGAACGGCAGGCTTGTCGAAATCCCGTTGGGATAGAACTCGTTGGTCGTCAGGCCTTCCGGTTCAAGGAAGATCTGATGCGATTCCTTCGATGCGAAGCGATGGATTTTGTCCTCAATCGAAGGACAGTAGCGCGGCCCCACCCCTTCGATGACGCCCGTGTACATCGGCGACCGGTCGAGCCCGCCACGGATGATGTCGTGCGTACGCTCGTTCGTATGCGTGACCCAGCACGGTACTTGCCGCGGATGCTGCTCGACGCGACCGAGAAACGAGAACACCGGCACCGGATCGAGATCGCCCGGCTGCTCTTCGAGCTTCGAGAAATCGATCGTGCGGCCGTCGATCCGCGGCGGCGTCCCTGTCTTCAGGCGGCCTTGGGGCAGCTTCAATTCCTTCAGCCGAGCCGACAACGACACCGAAGCCGGGTCGCCAGCGCGACCGCCGGTGTAGTTGTTCAAACCCACATGAATCTTGCCGTCGAGGAACGTACCAGCCGTCAGCACGACTGCGCGCGAGCGGAAACGAATGCCCACCTGCGTGACAGCCCCGACCACACGGTCGCCCTCCACCATCAGATCGTCGACGGCTTGCTGGAACAGCCACAAGTTCGGCTGATTCTCCAGACGATGCCGGATCGCCTGCTTGTACAGAAGACGGTCGGCCTGCGCGCGCGTCGCGCGAACAGCCGGACCCTTCGACGAATTGAGGATACGAAACTGGATTCCGCCCTCATCCGTCGCGGCCGCCATCGCACCGCCAAGCGCGTCGACTTCTTTCACCAGATGGCCCTTGCCAATGCCGCCAATGGACGGGTTACAGCTCATCTGACCGAGGGTTTCGATGTTATGCGTTAGCAGGAGGGTTGTATTGCCCATGCGCGCCGAGGCCAAGGCGGCTTCGGTGCCGGCATGGCCACCGCCGACGACGATTACGTCAAATTCTGTGGGAAAAAGCATCGCGGGATCTCACGCCAGATCGTCGCGTGAGCCTTTTAAAGGAAAATGTATGGGCGAATTATAGCGGGTTCGGTTTAGGCCCGAATTTCAACCGAATGGCTAATCATGAAAAAAGCGGTGTGTTTCACGTGAAACACACCGCTTCGAATGACAGCGAGGGAAACGCGCACCGGCGATTAAGCCACTTTCTTGGCCAACCCCAGATAGGTCTCGATAACTCGTGGATTCTGCGCCAGGTCCGCCGCCGGCCCTTCTAGCGCCAGTTCCCCGGTTTCCAAAACATAGCCATAGTCGGAAATTTGCAGTGCAGCACGCGCATTCTGTTCGATCAGCAACGTCGCCACGCCTGTCTGCCGCAGCGCACTAATGATGTGAAAAATCTCTTTGACGATCAGCGGCGCCAAACCCAAGCTCGGTTCGTCGAGCATCAGCAAATCGGGTTTGCCCATCAGTGCGCGCCCAACCGCCAGCATCTGCCGCTCACCACCGGACAACGTCCCTGCCGCCTGCTTGCGGCGTTCCTTCAGCCGCGGAAACAGCGCAAAAACCGGTTCGAGCTGGTCGAGAAAGTTGCGCTCCCCTGCCCGCTTGCGCCGATACGCGCCGAGGACGAGATTGTCTTCAACTGTCATCGTCGAGAACAACTCGCGCTTTTCCGGCACCAGGCACATGCCGCGCGCCACCCGTTTTTCAACCGGCATCGCGCTGACGTCTTCACCCTGATAGCGAATTACGCCTTTGGCATGTCCGGTCAGTGGCAGGGCGCCCATGATCGCGTTGAGCAACGTGGACTTTCCCGCGCCGTTCGGACCGATCACCGAGACGATTTGCCCCGGCCGCACCTTGATCCCTGCGCCATGCAGCGCCTCGACCTTGCCATAGCGAACCGACAATCCATCGACGTCGAGAATGGGTGCGGCACCGTTCCTTGTTGTCTCCATCATTCCACCCCGCCCAGATACGCTTCGAGCACGGCCGGATCCTGCTGCACGTCCTGCGGCAAGCCTTCCGCGATCCGAGTGCCGAATTCCATGACCACCAGGCGATCGGTCAGATTCATCACGAAATCCATATCGTGCTCGACCAGCAGCACACTCATCCCTTCGACTTTGAGCCTGCGCAGCAAATCGGCCAGTTGCAGCTTTTCCTGATAACGCAAACCTGCGGCCGGTTCATCCAGCAGCAGCAGCGTCGGGTCACAGCACAGTGCACGAGCGATTTCGAGAATCCGCTGCTGCCCCAACGCCAGGCTGCCGGCTTCGTCGTACATATGCTGCTCGAGCCCGACGCGGCGAATCTGCCGGGCCGCTTCCGCCATCAGGCGTGCCTCTTCTGCGCCGTTCAGCCGCGCCACGCTGCGCCAAACGCCGGCCTGGCCGCGTAGATGCGCGCCGATTGCAACGTTCTCCAGCACCGTCATCCCCGGCAACAGCTTGACGTGCTGGAAGGTCCGGCCGATCCCCCGCTTGACGATTTCACGTGAACTCAGTGCATCGATCCGCTCGCCGCGGAATGTGATCTCACCGCTGGTCGCCTGCAACACACCGGTGACCAGGTTGAAGGTCGTGGATTTGCCGGCGCCGTTCGGGCCGATCAGACCGATGATCTGCCCTGCTTTCACGTCGAAGCTGACGTCGTTCACCGCCACCAGTCCGCCGAACTGCTTGCGTGCTTTATTGACGGTCAGCAGCTCTTCGCCGGCGGTCGGTTTGCTGCGCTGCGGCAGCGGATCCGCATGATCCGGCAGATGTGCGTGCGGCCCGCGCGGGAAAAAGCGCGCAACGAACGGCCACACACCTCGGCGAGCGTATTGCAACAACAGCACCATCAGGATGCCGAACACGATCACTTCGAAGTTGCCGTTTTCGCCGAGCAGCTTTGGCAGCAGCGTTTGCAGATAGTCTTGCAGCACGGTCAGGATCGCCGCGCCGAGCACGGCTCCCCAGACATGCGCCACGCCTCCCACCACCGCCATGAACAGAAACTCGATGCCGTGGTTCAGGCCAAACGGCGTCGGATTCACCGCGCGTTGCAGGTGCGCATACAGAAAGCCCGAGATCGACGCCAGCACCGCCGCATAGACGAAGATCACCACCCGCATCCACGCCGTGTTCACGCCCATCGCCTCGGCCATCAAGCCGCCGCCTCGCAGGGCGCGAATCGCCCGTCCCGGCCGGCTATCAAGCAGATTTTGAACAGACACGACCGCGCCGAGCACGACCAGCCAGATCAGGTAATAGATATGGCGGCCGGATTCCAGATTGATGCCAAAAACATTCAGCACCGGAATCCCGTTGATGCCGTCGTACTTACCGAGCAGCTCCAGGTTGCCGAACAGATAGAACAGCGCGAGTCCCCAGGCAATTGTGCCGAGCGGCAGGAAGTGGCCCGACAGGCGCATCGTCACAAGTCCCAGCATCAGTGCTATCAACGCCGTTACCACCACGCCCGCGATCAGCGCGAACCACGGCGACACGCCGTAGCGTGTCGTCAGATAGGCGGTCGCGTACGCGCCGATGCCAACGAACGCCGCTTGCCCGAAGCTCGTCATCCCGCCAATGCCCGTCAACAGCACGAGACCGATCGCGACGATCGAATACAAGCCGATGTAGTTGAGCAACGTCACCCAGTATTCAGGCACATGGATCGGCTGCGGCATCACCGGCAGCGCGAACAGCACCACGAGGAACAGCCAGAAGAACTTGTTTTGCATGATCCGTTTCATCGTGTCACTCCTCGTCCTCTTCGGCATGCGGGCTGGCAATGCTTCGCCACAGCAGCACCGGGATGATCAGCGTGAACACGATCACCTCCTTATAAGCGCTCGCCCAGAACGACGAATACGACTCCAGCAAGCCGACCAGAATCGAGCCGGCAGCCGCCAGCGGATAGCTGACCAGGCCGCCGATAATGGCGCCCACGAAGCCCTTCAAACCGATCAGGAAGCCCGAGTCGTAGTAGATGGTGGTCAAGGGTGCGACGAGGATGCCGCACAGTGCACCGAGGGCCGCAGCCAGCGTGAACGCGAGACGCCCCGCTTGCGTGGTGCCGATACCGACCAGGCGCGCGCCGAGGCGATTCACCGACGTCGCGCGCAACGCCTTGCCGGAGATCGAGCGGTCGAAATACAGATACAGCGCGCCGATCAGCACCACGGCCGTGCCGGCCACCCACAGACTCTGCCCGGAGATCGACAGGCTGCCGAGATTGAAGGTCGCATCGGAGAACGCCGTCGTGCGCGCGCCTTCCGCGCCGAACATCACGAGCCCGAGGCCGACCATCGCGAAGTGCACCGCCACCGCCACAATCAACAGCAGCAGCGTGGTCGCCTCCGCGATCGGCTCATAGGCGAGCCGGTAGACGAACGGTCCCATCGGAATCACGATCAGCAGCGTCAGCGCGATCTGCACGAGCATCGGCAGCGGCTGAAGGAAAACACCGCGCGTGAGCGCATACACGGCGATCGGAAACAGCAGATATTTGCCGACCAGCATCACCAGCGTGCGCGCGGCATGCCGGCGCCGTTCGGGATGCCACACCAGCCCCGCCGTCTCGACGACGAAACAGGCTGCGCCCATCGCCATCAGCAACCAGCACGTGGCCGGAAACTTTTGTGTCTGCAATGCGGCGAGCGTCAGCGCACCGTATGAAACAAACTCCCCCTGCGGGATAAAAATCACCCGCGTCACGGAGAACACCAGCACCAGCGCGAGCGCGAGCAGCGCGTAGATCGCGCCGGTGGTGATGCCGTCCTGCGCGAGGATCGCCGCAATTGATAGATCCATACTTCCTCGTCCTGAAGCGTCGAAATCGAAACTGGGAAGCCGTCGTGGCGGCACAGCCGGCGGCCGGCCATCGACCTGCAGTGCCCGAAAAGGCGACCGCCGCGCCGGAACGCGGCGCGGCGGTCGTTGCCATTGTCATCGAACAGAATGGCAGTGCGGCGTCAGCTGCCGCACGTTGCGCGAGAGGCGCGTACCGTTGTTGGCTTTAGTCGTTCTGCAGCTTCCACTTGCCGTCGACGATCTGCACGATCACGCGTGCACGCTTGTCGAGGCCGTTGTGGTCGGTTGTGGTGGTGTTCATGATGCCGTGCGCAACCGGCAATTCCTTGATGTTCTCGAGCGCTGCACGCAATGCGGCGCGAAATGCTTCGGTACCCGGTTGCGCGGTCTTCAGCGCTTCCGGAATCGCACGTTGCAGCATCTGGCCCGCGTCCCACGCGTGCCCGCCGAAGGTCGCCACCGAACCCGCGCCATACGCCTTTTCATAGGCCGCCTTGTACGCTTCCGACGACTTCTTCACAGGATTGGATTCCGGCAATTGGTCCGCTACGAGGATCGGGCCGGCGGGCAGCAATTCGCCTTCGCAATCCTTCGCACACACGCGCAGGAAGTCGTTATTGGCAACGCCGTGCGTCTGATAGACCTTGCCCTTGTAACCACGCTCCTTGAGCGTCTTGGCAGGCAGCGCCGCCGGCGTGCCCGAGCCGGCGATCAGCACCGCGTCCGGGTTGGCACCGATCGTCTTCAGCACCTGGCCGGTCACCGACGCATCGGTGCGGTTAAAGCGCTCGCCGGACACGATCTTCAGATGGTGCGCCGCCGCCGCCGCAGTGAAGACGTTGTTCCAACTGTCGCCGTATGCATCCGCGAAGCCGATGAAACCGACCGTTTTCACGCCGTGATGCTCCATGTAGTCGGCGATCGCGTCGGCCATCAGGCTGTCGTTTTGCGGCGGCTTGAAGGCCCATGCGCGTTTCGCGTCCATCGGCGAAATGATCGCCGCCGACGCCGCCAGCGAAATCATCGGCGTCTTGCCTTCAGAAGCCGCGTCGAGCATCGCCAGCGAGTTCGGCGTGACGGTCGAGCCGATGATCACGTCGACGTGGTCTTCGTCGATCAGCTTGCGCGTGTTCTGCACGGCCTTGCCCGTGTCGGATGCATCGTCGAGCACGATGTATTGCACGGTCTTGCCGCCGATCTCTTTCGGCAGCAGCGCGATCGTATTCTTCTCAGGAATCCCGAGCGATGCGGCCGGCCCCGTGGTGGACAGCGTGACGCCGATTTTCACCTGCGCGAAGGCAGCGCCCGCGCCGCACATCAGCGCCATTGCGATGCCGGTGCGCACCCATTGCTTTGTCTTTTTCATTGCAAGTCTCCAAACGCTCTGAAGCGCGAATCTGTAATCCGGCTCACGAACCGGGTGTCTGAATCTAGTTATAGGGTTCAGGCATGCCAAGCATGGTTTTCCCTGCTCAGCGCGAACACCCTCGCCGCTTTCGTGCTACTCCCCTGCTGCGTACCGCTACTGCGATTTCATATGCGTACGTGCGCGACATGCGTGATGTGCATGTGCGCACAAAACACTAACATGTTAGTAGTATTGCGTTCTGCATCATCCACGGTCAATAGACTCTCGCCCGAATGCGGGTTTGTCCTGAAGCTCGCTGCTTCCATAGCGAATTCGCCGCTTATCCACAGTTGCTCCGCCGTGCGCCACGCCCTGCACCGCCACGCCGCGCGCGGGCAATAAAAAAGACGCGTCAACTGCACGCGTCTTTTTTATTGGGTTCCGTATCGCTTCGCCTTCCCTCAGTCGCCGGACAGCTTCCACTTGCCGCCGACAATCTCCACCATCACGCGCGCCCGCTGGTCGAGGCCGGCGTGGTCGTTCGCGCTCATATTGAAGATGCCGTGCGACGCGGGCATGTCTTTGGTGCTTTCAAGCGCTGCACGCAGCGCTTCGCGGAACGCAGGCGTGCCAGGCTGCCCCTTCTTCAACGCCAGCGGAATCGCGCGTTGCAGCAGCAAGCCCGCGTCCCACGCGTGACCGCCGAAGGTCGAAACCGAGCCGCTGCCGTATGCGCCTTCGTATGCGCGCTTGTAGGCAAGCGCGGTTTTCTTCACCTGATTCGAGTCAGACAGCTGGTCGGCAACCAGCAACGGGCCAGCCGGCAGATAAGTGCCTTCGCAATCCTTGCCGCACACGCGCAGGAAGTCGTTATTGGCGACGCCATGCGTCTGATAGTACTTGCCCTTGTAGCCGCGCTCCTTGAGGGTTTTCTGCGGCAACGCGGCCGGCGTGCCCGCGCCGGCGATCAGCACCGCATCCGGATTCTGCGACATGATCTTCAGCACCTGGCCGGTGACCGACGCATCGTTACGCGCGAAGCGCTCGTTTGCGACGACCTTGATCCTGGCAAGATCGGCAGCCTTGCCGAATTCCTTGAACCAGCTTTCGCCGTAAGCGTCGGCAAACCCGATGAATGCGACTGTCTTCACGCCATGATTCGCCATGTGCTGCGCGATCGCGGTGGCCATCAGAATGTCGTTCTGGGGCGTCTTGAAGACCCAGGCGCGCTTCGCGTCCATCGGCTCGACGATGGTTGCGGCCGCAGCCATCGAGATCATCGGCGTGGTGCTTTCCGCGGCGACATCGATCATGGCGAGCGAATTCGGCACGACGGTCGAGCCGATCAGCGCGTCCACGTGATCTTCGCTGGTGAGCTTGCGCGCGTTCTTGACCGCCTGGGTCGAATCGGTGGCGTCGTCGAGCACGACGTAGTCGATTTTCTGGCCTGCCACTTCTTTGGGCAGCAGCGCAATCGTGTTCTTTTCCGGAATACCGAGCGACGCGGCAGGGCCTGTTGCCGATACGGTGACGCCGATTTTCACGTCCGCGAATGCATGGCCGCTCCATGCCACGGATACTCCGGTAACGACCAATGCCGCGCTCATCCAACGCAATGCCGACTTCATTCCGCTCCTCGATTTACCCCGTTACTCAATTGAATTTAAATCCGCGGATTTAAATCCGACCCAGCGGTCGGTGAATAGCGAGTTTAGCGGAGCAGATCCGCGCGCTGCAAGCGTTTTGCAGGGTATCGGCGTTTGAAACGGGGAGTTGTCCAGTGAATAAAAAAGAGCCACCGAATTAGCGGAAGATTTGAATAGCGCTTGATGAAAAGCCAAATAAAAAGCGCTGTCGGATATCAATCCGACAGCGCTTTCGTCTGGGCACTGAGTGCCTCATTGTCTCCTCGTTCTCCACCTGCAAAATTCGTGGTGCTTCAGAACTGCATGAAGGTTAAACGAGCACCTGGCCCTCTACAACTAGCAATTACCCTAGTGGTGCACTGCGGCACCGATTTGGGGCGCGCTTCGCGCCAACCGGGCGCGGCAGCCATCCGCCGGCGGCGCTCGCAATCTTAGGCAATTTATGTCGGATCCCGAATCAATTTCGAACGTCGCGTGTTTCAGGCCCTCAATGGCCGCACACGCGCGATGATCTCGCCGACAATGCCGCGCCGGAACGCCAGCACGCAGGCGATGAAAATCACGCCCGTCACAATGGTCACGGATTCGCCCAACGACCGAAACCATTCGATGCCCGTCGACGACGCCAGCGCCCCGCCGATGTCGCCCAGCCGGTCTTCGAGCGCGACGATCAGCGCGGCGCCGAGCAGCGGTCCGAACAGCGTGCCCATGCCGCCGACCAGCGTCATCAGGACCACCAGCCCGGACATGGTCCAGTACGCATCGCTCAAGGTCTCGAAACCCTGCACCAGCACCTTCAGCGAACCCGCAAGGCCAGCGAGCCCCGCCGACAGAATGAACGCCAGCAGCTTGAAGCGATCGGTATCGTAGCCGAGCGACACCGCGCGCGGCTCGTTTTCCTTGATCGCCACCAGCACCTGACCAAACGGCGAATGCACGATCCGCACGATCAGCAGGAACGCCGCCACCATCACGGCGAGCACGACAAAGTACAGCGTCACGTCGGACGACAGATCCAGCACGCCGAACAGCTTACCGCGCGGCACGCCTTGAAGACCGTCCTCGCCGTGCGTGAACGGCGCTTGCAGGAACACAAAGTAGACCATCTGGGCGAGCGCCAGCGTCACCATCGCGAAGTAGATGCCCTGCCGGCGGATCGCGAAGAAGCCGACGATCAGGCCGAGCAACGTTGCCGACGCCGTGCCGGCCAGCACGCCGAGTTCCGGCGAGAGACCGAGCGTCTGCATCGCGTAGCCGGTGGTGTAGCCGGCCGAGGCGAGAAACATCGCGTGACCGAACGACAGCAAACCGGTATAGCCGATCAACAGATTGAACGCGGCCGCGAACAGCGCGAAGCACATCACCTTCATCACGAACAGCGGATAGATGCCGAGCACGGGCACCGCGAGGAGCACGAGCAGCAGCAGACCGTAGAGCGCTTTTCTCTGCATCATTTTTCCTTGCCGAAGAGACCCGCCGGGCGCACCAGCAACACGAGCGCCATGATGACGAAGACGACGGTGGCCGACGCTTCCGGGTAAAACACGCGCGTCAGCCCTTCGATCACGCCGAGCAACAGGCCGGTAAGAATCGAGCCCATGATCGAACCCATCCCGCCTATCACGACCACCGCGAACACGGTGATGATCATCGGCTGGCCCATCAGCGGCGAGACCTGGATCACCGGTGCGGCGAGTACCCCGGCGAACGCCGCGAGCGCGACGCCGAAGCCATAGGTGAGCGTGATCATCAGCGGCACGTTGATGCCGAACGCCTCGACCAGTTTCGGGTTCTCGGTGCCCGCGCGCAGATAGGCGCCAAGGCGCGTCTTCTCGATCACGAACCACGTCGCGAAGCAGACCGCCAGCGAGGCCACCACGACCCACGCGCGATAGTTCGGCAGGAACATGAAGCCGAGATTGGTCGCGCCGGAGAGCGCCGACGGCACGTCGTACGGCTGGCCGGAAGATCCGTAGATCGAGCGGAACACGCCTTCCACGACGAGCGTGAGTCCGAATGTGAGCAAGAGCCCGTACAGATGATCGAGCTTGTACAGCCAGCGCAGCATCGAGCGTTCGATCAAGACGCCGAACAGGCCGACGGCCAGCGGCGCGAGCACCAGCATCGCCCAATACGGCAGACCGAAGTACGAGAAGCCCATCCACGCGAGCATCGCGCCGAGCATGAACAACGCGCCGTGCGCGAAGTTGATCACGTTGAGCAAGCCGAAGATCACCGCAAGGCCGAGGCTCAGAATCGCGTAGAACGAGCCGTTCACGAGCCCCAGCAGCAGCTGGCTCAGCATTGCCGGTAGCGGAACGCCAAAGATTTCCATTGAAGCCTTAACCCATCGCCAAGGTGAGATCGGTTACGCACGATCCGGCCGGCGCGCGATCGACAGAAACTGCGCCGCTCGCGGCCGGCATGTGAAACGGTTTGCCGCCCGGCTGCCTACGCAACGACATGCCACGTGCAAAGCGCAATGCATGTCGTTGCGCGGGCCGGCAGACGGCCTTCAGTCCGCGCTTATTTCCACAGCGCGCAGCGCGTTTCCGTCTTGGTGGTGAACGCCTGCTCGCCGGGGATCGTCGCGGTGATCTTGTAGTAGTCCCACGGTTCTTTGGATTCCGCCGGCGTCTTCACCTGCATCAGGTACATGTCGTGGATCATGCTGCCGTCCTGACGGATGTAGCCCTTCGCAAAGAAGTCGTCGACCTTCGTCTTCTTCAGTTGCGCCATCACCTTGTCGGAATCGGTCGAGCCGACTGCCTGCACTGCCTTCAGGTAGGTCATGGTCGCCGAGTAGTCGGCGGCCTGCAGGCTCGACGGCATCTTGCGCATCTTGTCGAAGTAACGCTGCGACCACTTGCGCGTGTTGGCGTCCCTGTTCCAGTACCAGCTGTCGGTCAGCACGAGGCCTTGCGTTGTTTCCAGACCCAGGCTGTGGATATCGTTGATGAACACCAGCAATGCGGCGAGCTTCATCGACTTCGTGATGCCGAATTCCTTCGCCGCCTTGATCGCGTTGATCGTGTCGCCGCCGGCGTTGGCAAGGCCCAGAATCTGCGCCTTCGATGCCTGCGCCTGCAACAGGAACGACGAGAAGTCCGACGCCGACAGCGGATGACGCACCTCGCCCAGCACCTGGCCGCCGCTCGCTTTCACCACATCGGCGGTATTCTTTTCGAGCGCCTTGCCGAACGCGTAGTCGGCGGTCAGGAAGTACCACGTCTTGCCGCCCTGCTTCGTCACCGCCGAGCCCGTGCCCTTGGCGAGCGCCGTCGTGTCGTACGCATAGTGGATCGTGTACGGCGTGCATTGCTCGTTGGTCAGGGTGTCGGCGCCCGCGCCGATGCTGATGTAAACCTTCTTCTTTTCAGCGGCAACCGTGTTCATCGACAAGGCGGTTGCCGAGTTCGTGCCGCCGATCAGCAGGTCGACGCCGTCGCGATCGAACCACTCACGCGCGCGCGATGCCGCAATGTCCGCCTTGTTCTGGTGATCGGCATAGACCACCGTGACCGGCTTGCCGTTGACCTTGCCGCCGAAGTCCGCGACCGCCATGCGGATCGCTTCGAGGCCGCCCTGGCCGTCGATATCCCCGTACAGACCCGACATGTCGGTGATGAAGCCGATCTTCACGGCATCGTCAGCGGCCTGCGCGCTGCCCATCGACAAAGCGGCGCCGGCGGCAACCGCGAAACAAAGTGTGCCTAGGCGCGCGATTGGGTTCTTCTTCATTCCTGTCTCCTGGTTTCCTGGCTTGTGGTTATCAGAGGCAATCGGACGCTTTTTTATACGCCCAGTAGATCGTGCAGTATCGGCATCTTGCTTTCGAGTTCGCTGGCCTCGAAGTGTTCGACGATGCCGCCATGCTCCATCACGTAGAAACGATCGGCGAGCGGCGCGGCAAAGCGGAAATTCTGTTCGACCATCACGACCGTGTAGCCGCGCCCCTTGAGCGTGACGATCATGCGCGCGAGTGCTTGCACGATGACGGGCGCAAGGCCTTCCGAGATTTCGTCGAGCAAAAGGAGGCTCGCGCCGGTGCGCAGAATGCGTGCGACCGCCAGCATCTGCTGCTCGCCGCCCGACAGACGCGTGCCCTGGCTCATGCGGCGTTCGTACAGGTTCGGAAACATCGAATAGATTTCTTCGAGCGACATCATGTGCGCCTTGTCGCCGACGGGCGGCGGCAGCAGCAGGTTTTCCTCACACGACAGGCTCGAAAAAATCCCGCGCTCTTCCGGGCAATAACCGATGCCGCAATGCGCAATGCGATGCGTGGGCAGATGGATGGTTTCGCGCCCGCCGATGCGGATGGAGCCGGTGCGGCGGCCAGTGAGCCCCATGATCGCGCGCAGCGTCGTAGTGCGGCCCGCGCCGTTGCGGCCGAGCAGCGTGACGACTTCCCCGCGGTTCACCGTCAGGTCGACGCCGTGCAGGATGTGGGATTCCCCGTACCACGCTTGCAGACCCGCAATTTCCAGCGCAGGCGCGCCGCCGGCTGTGTCGCTCACTTCGAGGCTTTCGCGCTCGGCAATCGTATTCATGCGTGGGCTCCGGCGAGCGCCGCGTCGGCGCTGCCCATGTAGGCTTGCATCACGAGCGGATTCTTCGAGACTTCGGCGTAGCTGCCTTCGGCGAGCACTTCACCACGTTGCAGCACGGTGATCGTGTCGGAAATGCCGGCGATCACGTTCATGTTGTGCTCGACCATCAGAATGGTGCGGCCGCTCGATACTTTTTTGATCAACGCCGTGACGCGATCGACGTCTTCATGGCCCATGCCTTGCGTAGGCTCGTCGAGCAGCATCAATTCCGGTTCCATCGCGAGCGTAGTGGCGATCTCCAGCGCCCGCTTGCGGCCATAGGACAGTTCTACTGTCAGCACGTCGGCGAAATCGGTCAATCCGACCTGCGTGAGCAGGTCCATGGCGCGGTCGTCGAGTTGGCGCAGCGTACGCTCGCTTTTCCAGAAATGAAATGCGGTGCCGAGCACGCGTTGCAGACCGATACGCACGTTCTGCAATGCTGTCAGATGTGGAAATACGGCGGAAATCTGGAACGACCGGATGATGCCGCGCCGCGCGATCTGCGCCGGCCGTTCGTTGGTGATATCGATGCCGTTAAAGACGATCTGACCCGCCGTCGGTTCGAGGAATTTGGTGAGCAGATTGAAGCAGGTGGTCTTGCCCGCTCCATTGGGGCCGATCAGCGCATGGATCGAGCCACGGCGCACGCGCAGATTCACCCCGTTCACGGCAATGAAGCCTTTGAACTCGCGGGTGAGGCCGCGCGTTTCGAGAATCGTATCGCCGAGAATCATGTTCCCTTCCATACGGAGTAAGGCGAAGCACTACGATCTTCCGCGCGAACCGCTGCGCGACGTTTGATGACGGCGGCAACCCCGTGCCGCTCGTTGGCGTGCTGCACCAATCCGGACGGTAATCCATGGCGCTACACGCAGCATGGGTGCCATTGTCGCGCCAATGATGCAGCGCATTCATTGGGATTTGCACTTAGTGGGCGGCGCCCGTTTTATGCACGCGCGAGGGGCCGCGGAGGCCCGCAGCGGCTTCGCGGCGCCTCGCCGCCATGCTCGCTGTCGCCCCTGGTTGTCTTGCGGGTTCTTTTATTGGGCTCTTATTGATTGTCACACCGCGGACATCGAAGGCGAAGCGTTCGTTTGCGATACAGCATTGCCGGCCACGCGGCTGCGACGATCCTCGCGGATCATGTCGCTGGCGCGCTCGGCGATCATCAGGGTCGGCGAGTTGGTGTTGCCCGACGTGATAGCGGGCATGACTGATGCATCGACAACGCGCAGACCGTCAACACCGATTACTCGTAACCGGTTATCGACCACGGCGTCCGGATCGTCGCTCAAACCCATGCGGCAGGTACCGACCGGATGAAAGATAGTCGTCCCGACCGCGCCCGCGGCCTGCTGAAGCTCCTCTTCGGTCTGAAACTGGACCCCGGGCAAGATCTCTTGCGGCCGATAGCGCGCGAGAGCAGGCGCCGCGGCGATGCGGCGCGTGAGACGCAGCGCGTTGGCGGCGACGTGCCGGTCGTAATCGGTCGACAAATAATTCGGCGCGATCAACGGCGGCGCCGAAGGATCGGCCGACTCGATGTGAATGCTGCCGCGCGAAGTCGGTCGCAACTGGCACACCGACGCGGTGAACGCGTTGAAGCGATGCAGCGGTTCGCCGAAGCGATCGAGCGAAAGCGGCTGCACGTGGTATTCGAGGTCGGGGCGCGTGAGCGAGCGATCGTCCGGATCGGATTTGGCGAACGCGCCGAGTTGCGACGGCGACATCGACATGGGACCGCTTTGAAAGAGTGCGTACTGCATTCCGATCATGAGCTTGCCCCACCAATGCGCGGACGCGGTGTTGAGCGTACGCACGCCGTCGACCTTGTAGGCCATGCGCAACTGCAAATGGTCCTGCAGATTTTCGCCGACACCACGCAGATCCTTGACGACGTCGATGCCCAGATTCTGCAGACGTGCGCCGTTTCCGATGCCGGACAATTCCAGCAATTGCGGCGAGTTGACTGCGCCTGAGCTGAGGATCACCTCACAGCGGGCCTTGGCCAGATAGTCCGTGTTATCGCCGCGATATTCGACGCCGGTGCAGCGGCGTCCTTCGAACACGACGCGTTGCGTGTGTGCACCGGTGATGATGGTGAGATTCGGACGCTTGAGCGCCGGACGCAGGAATGCTTTCGATGCGTTCCAACGGATGCCGCGTTTCTGATTGACGTCGAAGTAGCCGACGCCGGTGTTGTCGCCGCGGTTGAAGTCATCGGTGGCGGGGATGCCGGTTTGCTGCGCGGCTTTCGAGAACTCTTCGAGAATTTTCCATTTGAGGCGTTGTTTTTCGACGCGCCATGGGCCGCCTGTTCCATGCGATTCGGACGCGCCGGCGTAGTGGTCTTCGCTGCGTTTGAAGATGGGGAGCACCGAGGTCCAGGACCAGGAGGCGTCGTTGGTGACCCGAGCCCATTCATCGTAGTCCTCACGCTGACCGCGCATGTAGATCATGCCGTTTATCGATGAGCTGCCGCCTAATACCCTGCCTCTCGGATATGACAGGGAGCGGCCGTTCAGGCCAGGTTCCGGTTGGGTTTTGTAGAGCCAGTCTGTGCGAGGGTTGCCTATGCAGTAGAGGTAGCCTACCGGCACGTGGATCCAGTGGTAGTCGTCTTTGCCGCCGGCTTCCAATAGGAGAACCTGTATTTCCGGGTCCTCGGTCAGGCGGTTGGCTAACACGCAACCTGCCGTGCCGGCGCCGACTATGATGTAGTCGAATTCGCCTTCCACGCGACGGGTGGTTTTTGTTGTGGTCATCATTTTGTCTCCTAAGCTTTTTTGCCGCCCGGCGGCCTGGCTGCCTGGTTGTCTCTGTGCCTATGGCGTTGGCCTTTCCTTTCTTTTTGGTTCATCGGCGTTACCTCTTGCGGGCGACACTCATGAACCAACAACAAAGCAAGTAAAGGTCAACGCCATAGGCGAACACACCATAGCGCCGCGGAGGCAAAAAATTACTTGGCTACAGGCATAGTGAACTCGGCCCCCTTCCCGATACTATCGGGCCACCTCTGCATGATGCTCTTATACCTCGTATAAAACCGAACCCCCTCTTCCCCATAGGCATGGTGATCACCAAAGAGAGACCTCTTCCATCCACCAAAAGAATGCCAGGCCATCGGCACGGGAATAGGCACATTAATCCCGACCATACCGATCTGGATCTGCCGCGAAAACGCCCGGGCAACACCGCCATCGGAGGTAAACAACGCAACCCCATTAGCGAACTCATTCGCGTTAATGAGTTCCACCGCGGAAGCAAAGTCGGGCACCCGCACCACGCACAACACGGGTCCGAATATCTCTTCGCGGTAGATCTTCATGTCCGTGGAAACATCGTCGAACAAGGTGCCGCCGAGAAAGAAACCCTTCTCATGACCGGCTACCTGATGCCCACGTCCATCGACCACCAGCTTCGCGCCAGCAGCCACCCCGGCCTCGATATATCCAGTCACCTTCTCCCGATGCGCCGCCGTCACCAACGGCCCCATCTCGGCTTCCGATTCCATGCCGTTGAGAATCTTCAGGCTCTTCACCCGCGGCGTCAGGCGCTCGATCAACTCATCGGCGATATGCCCGACCGCAACGGCCACCGAAATCGCCATGCAGCGCTCGCCAGCGGAACCATACGCAGCGCCGATCAACGCATCGACGGCCTGGTCGAGATCCGCATCCGGCATCACCACCAGATGATTCTTCGCACCGCCCAAAGCCTGTACGCGCTTGCCGCGTTTCGTGCCTTCGGTGTAGATGTACTCGGCAATCGGCGTCGAGCCGACAAACGACAACGCGCTCACGTCCGGGTGCGCAAGCAGCGCATCGACCGCAACCTTGTCGCCATGCACGACGTTGAACACGCCATCCGGCAAACCGGCTTCTCTTAACAACTCAGCCAGCCGGTTCGATGCCGACGGATCGCGCTCGGACGGCTTCAGCACGAACGTGTTGCCGCATGCGATCGCCACCGGGAACATCCAGCACGGCACCATCATCGGGAAATTGAACGGCGTAATGCCGGCGACGACACCCAGCGGCTGGCGCAGATTCCAGTTGTCGATGCCGCCGCCAATCTGGTCGGTAAAGTCGGTCTTCAGCAGATTCGGAATACCGCACGCGAACTCGACGATTTCGATGCCGCGCATCACTTCGCCCTTCGCGTCCGAAAACACCTTGCCGTGCTCGCGCGTAATCAGTTCGGCGAGTTCGTCGTGATGACGATCGAGCAATTCCTTGAATTTGAATAACACGCGCGCCCGCTTGATGGGCGCCGTTTCGCTCCAGCCGGGAAAGGCAGCCTTGGCGGCGGCGACGGCGGCATCCACTTCGGCGACGCTCGCCAGCGGTATGCGCGCGCTCACATTGCCAACCGCCGGATTGAAGACGTCGCCGAAACGCCCGCTCGTGCCCTCGATCGTCTTGCCGTTGATGAAATGAGTCAGCGCGCGTGCACTCGCCTCGCTCCGAAGCGTCTCGTCCTGATATGTCTCGCTCATTTTTTCCCTCGTCCAGTGAAGTCGTTCGCCTGCCGCAAACAGTGCGATGAGCCAAAGATTACGGCGCTTCGAGGCCACAAATCCAATGAGTAATGCTCAACTGCGCTATAAGCCGCGCTAATATCAGGATATGGATCTGATTCTGCTCCGGGCATTCGTCACCGTCGCGCGCGAGGGGAACCTCACGCGTGCTGCGGTGCAGCTTCATTTGACCCAACCGGCCGTCAGCCTGCAAATCAAGCACTTGCAGGAGACCCTCGGCGTGACGCTGTTCACACGCTCCTCGCACGGACTCTCGCTGACACGCGACGGCCAGGCGCTGCTGCCGCACGCCGAACGCGCGCTCGGTGCAGCCAGCGATGTGCAGCGCGCCGCGGCGTCGCTGCGTCAAGAAGTGCGCGGACGATTGCGGATCGGCACGATTCTCGATCCGGCCTTTCTGCGCCTGGGCGGTTTTCTCAAGCAGCTGGTGGAAACCTGGCCGCACATCGAAACGGCCTTGCGCCACGGCATGTCGGGTTGGGTGCTGGAGCAGGTTCGCGCGGGCGAGCTGGACGTCGGCTACTACATCGGTCAGCCCTCCGACGACGATACGCGCGATGGCGCCGCCTTCCACGCCGTCACGCTCACGCACTTCCAGTACCGCGTGCTGGCGCCGGCCGGCTGGAAAGATCGCGTGAAAGGCGCGCGCGACTGGCGCTCGCTCGCCGCGCTGCCGTGGATCTGGACGCCGCCGGCCTCCGCGCACAATAGATTGTTGTCGCGGCTCTTCGCCGAAGCAGGCGTAAAACCGGTTAAGGTGGCGGAAGTGGATCAGGAGCCGTCGATGCTCGATCTGGTCAAATCAGGCGTCGGTCTCACGCTCGCGCGGGACGCCACCGCGATCGCCGAAGCTCATGCGCACGCGTTGACGATCGTCGAGGGCGTCACCGTGCCGACCCAGCTCAGCTTCATCACGCTCGCCGCACGCAAAGACGAGCCGGCGATAGCGGCCGCGTTGAAGCTGATCGAGCGGCAATGGGCAACGTAGAAGCAGCGTGAGCGCGATATGAGCCGCTCTCATGACAGCCTCGCACCGCGCGGACAATAGCCCCCTGAGTCGCCCCCCGAGCAGGCGCCTTCAGCTGAAACCACACCGTCACGCGCTTTTTGTTAGATTGAGGGTTTGCGCCCACGCGCCGGCCTCGCAGCGTTTTCCGTTCCGTTTGACTTCGTCCTTCCCGGCGGCTTCACCCCGGCGACACTGGAAGCCGCCGATCACTCCATCCTTCGACAGGAGCCTGACATGGCACGCAACATTGAAATCAAAGCCCGCGCCCAGCATTTCGAGCAACTGCGCGAACGCGCCGCGCAGCTTGCGCCGGAGGCGCCGCTGATCTTCCGCCAGCAGGACTTCTTCTACGATGTGCCGCGCGGCCGTCTGAAGCTGCGCCAATTCGACGACGGTACGCCGGCCGAACTGATCTTCTATCAGCGCGACGACCGCGACGGCCCGAAGGCGTCGTACTACACGCGCAGCCCCGTGACCAATGCCGAAGCGATGCACGCATTGCTCGCCACCGCGTTGACCACGCGCGGCATCGTCACGAAGGAACGCCACGTGTATCTGACCGGACGTACGCGGATTCATCTGGACCGCGTGGACGGCCTCGGCGACTTCGTCGAACTCGAAGTCGTGCTCGCCCAGGATGACGACGAAGAAGGCGGCCACGCCGAAGCGCATGCGATGTTCGCGAGCCTCGGCGTGCCGGAATCGGATCTGGTGGCGGTAGCCTACGTCGATTTGCTCAACGCGGGCGGCGAGCCGAAACAGGCGGCATAAATCTTCACCGCCGCCGGCCGCAGTGAAATCCGCAGTGAAATCCGCAGTCAAACCCGCAGTGAAACCCGCCGATCACGCGGCGCTCGCGCCCGGCGATAGATGACCCAGCGGCAGGGGTCCGTTGCGCTTGAAGGTGGTCAGCACGATATTCGAGCGCACGCTATCGACGCCCGGTACACGCATCAGCTTCTTCATCACGAATGTGGACAGCGCATTGAGATCCGGCGCGACAATGCGCAGCAGATAATCGGCGTCGCCGACCACCGCATGACATTCGAGCACTTCGGGCAGCACGTCGATCTGCTGCTGGAATTGCTCGATGATCGAATCGCCGTGATGCTTCAACTTCAGACTCGTAAAAGCCGTCACGCCGAGCCCGAGCTTCTCCGGTCGCAGCACGACGCGATATCCATCCACCACGCCCACCTGCTCCAGCCGCTGCAAGCGCCGCCCGATCTGTGACGGCGACAGCGGCACCTGCTCGGCCAGTTGCTGATGCGTGGCGCGCCCAAAGCGCTGCAGTACATTCAGCAGCGCGAGATCGAAGTGATCCAGTTCCAACATGATCGGTATCCGCATTAAATCGTGATTACATGCACGATTATTGCATATAAAGCCAGATAAACGCCATCATTGCGCCCTTTCCGCGCACGCTCCGCTCTACACTTGCATCATCGATTCAACCTCGCAGTCACGTAGAGCGCAGCATCATGTCCACAGCGAACACCGCCAAACTGAAAGAACAATTCGACGCCGGCCTCGAAACCCACGCCGATTTCACCATCGACCAGCCGGCCGATCGTTACGGCGCGGTCGATCACGCGGTGTGGCAACAGCTTTACGCGCGCCAGACCGCGCTGCTCAAAGGCCGGGTGTGCGACGAGTTTCTGGCGGGCGTCGAGCGCATCGGTATGCCGGCCGACCGCGTGCCCTCGTTCGACGAAATCAACGCGAAGCTCACACCCGCGACCGGCTGGCAAATCGTCGCCGTGCCCGGGCTCGTGCCAGATCAGGTGTTCTTCCAGCACCTCGCCAACCGCCGATTTCCCGTGACATGGTGGATGCGCCGCCCGGACCAGCTCGATTACCTGCAAGAGCCGGACTGCTTCCACGATCTGTTCGGCCACGTGCCGCTGCTGACCAATCCGGTGTTCGCCGATTACATGCACGCCTACGGCCGCGCCGCGCTCGCCGCCCATGACGCCGGCGCGTTGCCGCTGCTCGCCCGGCTCTACTGGTACACGGTCGAATTCGGCCTGCTCCGCGACGCGGCGAGTCCAAACGGCGTGAAGATCTATGGCGCGGGCATCGTGTCGAGCAAGGGCGAAACGCTCTACAGCCAGCGTAGCGCGGCGCCGAACCGGCTCGGCTTCGACCTCGAACGTGTGATGCGCACCCGTTACCGCATCGATACGTTCCAGAAGACCTATTTCGTGATCGACGACTTCGCGCAATTGTTCGGTGTCGCGCAAACCGATTTCGCCCCACTACTGGCAAGGCTGGCTGCCGAACCGGCGTTCGCGGCAGGCGACGTGTTCGAGCGTGATCAGGTCATCACGCGCGGCTCGCAGGAAGGCTGGCAAGCCGACGGCGATATCTGACGGCGCAAGCTGAACCGGCTGACTGCGGGCTTGCCGCATCCGTGAAAAAATAACGGATGCGCGCGTCCACCGGCGCGCCTGTCCAGATCAACGAGGTAGCACCATGATTCACAAACTGACTTCCGAAGAGCGCGCGACCCTGGTCGCGCAATTGCATGGCTGGCAGGCCGTAGCAGGCCGCGACGCGATCCAGCGCCAGTTCAGGTTCGCCGACTTCAACGAAGCGTTCGGCTTCATGACGCGCGTAGCGATCAAGGCGCAGGAAATGGATCACCACCCGGAATGGTTCAACGTCTACAACAAGGTGGAGATCACGCTGTCCACGCACGATGCAAACGGCTTGACCGAACGCGACATCAAACTGGCCCGATTTATCGACAGCATTTCTGTCTGATACGAGCGCTCACGCGCAGTCACGCATTGCGCATAAAAGCCTTCAGCAGCAATGAAAGGGCTTTGCAGGCAATGTGGCCCCAAAACCTTCAGTTCTACAGGCCATTCTTAAGGCGCACGTAAGAATCCCACGCCTGCCTCGCAATCCCGTCCAAACGATCCGGCGATAGCGCGTGCTGACGCTGTACAATCATCAGCGCGTACGGCTTGGAGAGCGCGCTTGCCTCCTTGCACAAAACGAGTTCGTCGCCGCTCGAAGGTGAGCGGGCGCGCCAGAAGTTGATCGCGGCTTCCAGTTCGTGAATCGTTATCTCGGACATGACTTTCGTGATCACTCTACGGCCGCTTTATGGCCGCTTAATGGCTGCTTGATGGCCGTTTCATGCCGGTCCGGCACGGTCACGCCGCACGCCGCTGTGTAGCAGGCGCCCCGGCGAACCGCTTGCCCAAACGCCTAACCCATTGTACTTGAGCGAAATCCATGCGACTCCTTCTGATCGAAGATGACCGCCCCATCGCACGCGGCATCCAAAGCAGTCTCGAACAAGCCGGCTTCACGGTCGACATGGTCCATGACGGCATTTTTGCCGAACAGGCCCTCACACAAAACCGCCACGAGCTCGTGATCCTCGATCTGGGTCTGCCCGGCATCGACGGCATGACGCTGCTGTCGCGCTTCCGTCAGAGCAATCGCCACACGCCGGTGATCATCCTGACCGCGCGCGACGAGTTGAACGACCGCGTGCAAGGCCTGAATTCCGGCGCGGACGACTACATGCTGAAGCCGTTCGAACCCGCCGAACTCGAAGCGCGCATCCGCGCGGTGATGCGCCGCAGCGGTCCGCACGGCGACATGCCGCGTCCGGAAGTGTCGCTGGGCGGTGTGCGCCTGTCGGGCGTCGATCGTCGCATCTTCAACGACGACAAGCCGCTCGAGCTGTCGCCGCGCGAATTCGCGGTGCTCGAAATGCTGCTGCTGCGCCACGGCCGCGTGGTCAGCAAAGCCCAGCTGCAAGACCATCTGACGCACTTCGGCGGCGATCTCGGCGATACCGCGATCGAAGTCTACGTGCACCGGGTGCGCAAGAAGCTCGAGAACTGCCGTGTCGAAATCGTCACGGTGCGCGGCTTTGGTTACCTGTTGCAGGAAATCCGCCAGGCCGCATAATCGTCGTGAAGGCCGCCCACTTCGTTGCGGCCTGACGGCGCCGGGCCGGCGCCGCGCACCAGGTGCGCGACTCGCCGGCATCCGGCGGCATTTCACGGCGCTCTCGCCGTTGCCTCTTTCCCGCGCGTTCGATCATGCCCCAGCCGGCCGCCAATAGTCTGCGCCGCACGCTGCTGCGGCGCCTCGCCGCTCCCCTTTCGCTGCTCGCGCTGATGAGCGGCCTCATCGCTTACTGGCTGGCGTGGCAGTACACGCAGCATGTGGTCGACCGCTCGCTCGCCGACCTTGCCACCGCAATCTCCAAACAGATCCAGATCGCCGGCCCCGACGCGCCGATTACGGTACCGCCGCTCGCGCAGGCCATGTTCTCGGATCCGGTCGAACACCTCGTCTATCGGATCAGCAATGGCGAAACCGAAATCGCCGGCGACCACAACCTTCCGCTGCAAGGCACCAGCGTGCGGCGCATGCATTACGCGTACGTATTCGAAACGCAGCACGAAGGCGTCACGGTGCGGGTGGCCCAGGTGCGTGTCGATCAGCCGACCGGCAATCCGATCATCGTCGAAGTCGGTCAACCGGTGCATCATCGTTTTCGCATCGCCGCCGAGTTTCTGGTCGCGATCATGATGCCGCTGATGTTGCTGCTGCTCGCCGGCTGGGTGATCGTGTGGCGCGTCGTCAATCAACAGCTCAATCCGCTGACCGATCTCGCGGATTCGTTGAACCGGCAAACGCACACGTCGCTCGAACCCGTCGACGAGACTTTTGTGCCGGTCGAAATCCGCCCGCTTACCGGCGCGGTGAACGCGCTGCTCGGTCGTCTGAACACCGCACTCGACGGCCAGCGCAAATTTATCGCCGACGCCGCGCATCAACTGCGCACGCCGCTTACCGCCGTCAAGCTGCATGCGGAACAGGCAGCGGTGGCACGCGACCCGCAGCAGACGCTCGCCGCGGTGCGCGAACTGCGTGCGGCGGCCGACCGCGCGGTGCGGCTGTCGAACCAGTTGCTGTCGCTCGCGCGCGCCGAGCCGAGCGAACAGGCGGCCCGCTTCGTCACCGTGGATATGGCCGCGCTCGCGTTCGACACCGGCGCGGAATGGGTGCCGCGCGCGTTGGCATCCCACGTCGACCTGGGCTTTCAACGTCTCGACGACCCGGCCAACGACCATCCGCTGATGGCGCGCGGCAATCCGGTGTTGCTGCATGAAGTGATCGCCAATCTGCTGGATAACGCGCTGAAATACGTGCCGCCATCGCGTTTCGACGGTGGCCGCGTTACCGTGACGGTTTCGCAAACGGTGATCGACGAACTGCGCATGGCCGAGATCGTTGTCGAAGACAACGGCCCAGGTGTGCCGCTCACGCAGCAAGCCGATCTGTTCAAACGGTTCTTCCGCGGCGACGGCCAGAGCGACAACGGCGTGGACGGCGGCGCCGGTCTCGGCCTTGCGATCGTCCACGACATCATGGTGCTGCATCACGGCAGCGTGCATTACGAAGACGCGCCGGACGGCGGTGCTCGCTTTATCGTGCGCATTCCCCTCGTGCCGGCCAACGTTCAACAGGACGCCGCCCGCGAAACCGAAAAGCGTCTGCCGGCAAAAAAATCGGCGCACTCGGCGCCGATCGATATGTGACGGATGGGGATCAGCGGGTTGCCTTCGTTCACCGCAGGCAGCCCGTGTTTCATTTCTTCTTCTCTTTCTTCGCCGGCGTCTTCGCCTTTTTCACCGCCTTGGCGGACTTCCCGGATTTGGCCGCGCCCTTCTCTTTCTCCGGCGGCGCCAGCATCGTGCCGCGGCACTTGCGCGCGCCGCAACGACACTCGTATTCCTTCTTGAGCTTTTTGGTCTGACGCGCATCGATCACGAGGCCGTAGTCGTAAAAGACTTCCTCGCCCTCGGCAATATCGCGCAACGCATGCACGTACACGTGGCCGTCGATCTCCTCGGCCTCGCAGTTCGGCGCACATGAGTGATTGATCCAGCGTGCACTGTTGCCGTTCACCTTGCCGTCGATCACCTTGCCGCCGTCGAGCGCGAAATAGAACGTGTGATTCGGTTCATCCGGATTGTGCGGATGGCGACGCAACGCTTCTTTCCAAGAGATCCGCTCGCCTTTGTATTCGATCAGCCGCTCGCCGGCCTTGATCGGTTCGAGGGCAAACACGCCTTTGCCGTGCACACCCGAACGGCGCACGGCGATCCTGCGTGAACTCATTGAATGAATCCTTGTGAAGAACTGGGAGTGAAGTTCCGACTGCTGCCAGAAATGCCCGCATCTAGCGCGCTGCTTTTTCTGACGCGGATAGCAAACGCGGCGCCTTGCGAGCGCCGCGTCGACCTGCGACGCTCATGCGCCACAACCGGCATCCTACACGCTCAAGACGGCTTCCTTCAACCGTCAAAAAGACGTGCTCGCATGAGGCGCGCCGGCAGCTTCACCGTTGTCCGAATGAAATGTCGCCGAACAGCGCCTTCTGGTCACGCGGTTGCGAGCGCCAGTACTGCGGCGGCGCTTCGACCGTTGCGCCGAGCTGCGCCGCTGCGTGCCACGGCCAGCGCGGGTTGTAGAGCAGCCCGCGGGCAAGCGCGATCAGATCGGCGTCGCCCGCATCGATCAGTTGCTCGGCGTGCAGCGGATCGGTGATCAAGCCCACGCCGATGGTGGTGAGACCGGTTGCGTGTCTGACGGCTTTCGCGAACGGTATCTGATAACCCGGCTCGAGCGGAATCTTCTGCAACGGCGACACGCCTCCGGACGACACGTCGATCCAGTCGCAGCCGCGCTTTTCCAACTCATGCGCGAACACGATCGTGTCTTCCAGCGTCCAGCCGCCCTCGACCCAGTCGGTTGCGGACACGCGCACGCCAACCGGTTTGTCGGCGGGAAACGCGGCACGCACGATGTCGAAGATCTCGAGCGGAAAGCGCATGCGGTTTTCGAGCGAACCGCCGAAGTCGTCGCCGCGCTGATTGGCGATCGGCGACAGGAACTGATGCAGCAGATAGCCGTGCGCCGCATGCACTTCCAACGCATCGACGCCGAGGCGCGCGGCGCGGCGCGCGGAGGCCGCGAACGCTTCGCGGATCCGGTTCAATCCCGCTATGTCGAGCGCCAGCGGCGGCTCTTCACCCGCCTTGTGCGGCAACGACGACGGCGCATGCGGCAGCCAGCCGCCTTGCGATACCGGAATCAGCTGACCGCCTTCCCACGGCGTGTGACTCGACGCTTTGCGCCCTGCGTGCGCCAGCTGCATTGCCACCTGAATGTGCGAATGCTTGCGAATCGCAGCCAGCACCGGCACCAGGGCGGCTTCGGTGGCGTCGTCCCACAAGCCGAGATCGCCCGGCGTGATACGGCCATCCGGTTCGACCGAGGTCGCCTCGATGCACAACATGCCGGCACCGGATAAAGCAAGACTGCCGAGATGGATCATGTGCCACGCGGTCGCCTCGCCACGGTCGGCGGAATACTGGCACATCGGGGACACGACGATACGATTGGGAAGCGTCACGCTACGCAGCGTGAGCGGAGAAAAAAGCGCGCTCATGGATTACGCCCAGTGAAAGCCCGACAGCGGTCGAGCATAGCACCGCGGGTGATTTACTGCAGGCGCGCGCAACTCAAGGCTTCGACTCGACCTGATCGAGCCACTCGCTGAACATCTGGCGCGCGGCGGCTTCCAGCCCCGGACCGAACTGCGCGGTTTCGGCCCGCAATTGACGCGCGTCGATTCCGTGGCCCGCAAGCTCGCCGGCATTGCCGATCAGCCATGGCTCGAAACGATCGGCGCGAATCTCCGGATGACATTGCAGGCCCAGCACATGATCGCCCCAGGCGAACGCCTGATTTTCGCAGGCGGGCGTCGACGCGAGACGCGTGGCGTGTTCGGGCAGATCGAAAGTATCGCCGTGCCAATGCAGCATGGAGGTGTGCGCGCCGTCCAGATGACGCAGCGGCGAAGCACGGCCGGCATCGGTGAGCGTGAGCGGAGTCCAGCCGAGTTCAGTATGGCCCGCGGGATACACGCGCGCACCGAGCGCACGCGCGATCAATTGAGCGCCGAGGCAGATGCCCAGCGTCGGCAAACCGGCGGCAATGCGCTTTTCGATCATCGACAGGAGCGGCACGAGCGTCGGGTAAAGCGCGTCGTCCGTTGCGCTGATCGGGCCGCCCAGCACCACCATCAACGAAGCCGCAACCGGATTCGGCGCCTCGATACGGGCAAAGCCGACATCGAGATAACGCACCGGGCGGCCACGCTCGCCGAGCACCCGCTCAAGACTGCCCAGATCCTCGAAGTGCACGTGGCGAATGGCCAGAACTTCGCGATTCATCAGCCTGTCACCTTCAGGTTGACCAAAGACTTGCCGCCGCGCAGCGCGAACCGCTCCGGCGGGCGGCATCTGCCGCCCGCCGGAGCACGGTTTCGCAGTGTAGCGGATTGTGCCGGAAGAAGCCGCCTTACTGGGCGAAGATCTTCCAGGTCTTCTTCTGGGTGGCGACGTCGGCGGTTTCGTGCACCGAGCAATCGAGACGCAGATCCGTATCCGCCATGTTCAGATCGAGCAGCGCGCAGTGATGCGGCGTCTTCTTCGGATTCTTGCTGGGCTCGAAGTGCGTGCAGCTCAGGCACATGCGGTGCGGCGGAATGTTGCCTTGCGCTTCCAGCTGGTGGACGGTCTTGAGCAGCGTGCGATAGAACAACGCCTGCTCTTCGTCGCGCAGCGTGCCGACTGCCTTGGCCAGGAAGTCCGGCCATTGCGCTGCCCGCTTGGCGGCCGTGCGGCCACGCGCCGTCAGACGGACCGCAAGGGCGCGGCCGTCGTCGAGAGCGCGGCGCTTCTCAACCAGGCCCTTGGTTTCCAGCGTGCTCACTGCATCGCTGGTGGTCGCGGCGGTCAGGGCCGTTTCACGGGCGATTTCGCCGAGACGCATCGGACCCTTGCGCTGCATCAACAAGACCAGGATTTCGCCCTGAGTCGGCGTGAGACCCGCGCCTTCCGCCCATTCCCAAGCCTGGCTTCGCATCGCCGTGCTCAGTCGCAATAGGCTGTGGGTCACTCGCCCGGTTGCCTGTTCTCCGTATACGCCTTCGCTCATAATCTTCAATTGGTTTATTTACAGCATGCGTGCGATGCCGGCAGATTGCCTGCCGAGCTCACCCGTAGCCTGTGTGGGGTAGCCTCGCCCAACTGCAGACGAGACGGAATCTACTATCTCAAAAAATTACCGCCTTGCAAGCCAAAGCGGCGAAAACGACATTCTATGCGAGAGCGGCGAATCGTACAGCTAAGTTATCCAACACAAGCTGTGGATAACCATGGGAAAACGCCGGGGACTGCATGTGTGCCGATTCTTGATAAGCCCCCTCGCCTCACCTGCCCCTGCCGAAGTTGTCCTCGCTTACCGGCGCCGATGCACGTCTGATCAGACCGGTTATGGTTTACGCAGTGCTTTGACTTTGCAGGGAATTATTCAGTTGTCCACAGGCCAATGCAATGCTTGTTAACTACTACTACGTTTGTATACGTAAACTTTGGAAAAACCTAAGGCCCCCCGAGCTGGGAAATAAAATTTTTAAAAAAACCCGCTCGAGGCGGGTCTTCCTTACGTTTTAACGTACGCAGTGCGGCTTCCGGCTAGGCCCGCCACTGCAAACACTGTTGCCGCACGGCCTCGTGCAACGATTTTTCGTGTTCGAAAACGCCGCGCAACCATGTCGCGTCGTTGACCTGGCCGCGCGCGATTGCGCCGATCTCGGCGAGGGCGTTACCTGAGCCCAATGCCTCGGCATGCGGCGCGATCAGGTCGAGTGTTTCGAGGATGTCCTCGGAAATCGTTTTGCGTTCGCCCGTTTGCGGATTGATGCAGGTGCCGGCCAGACCGAAGCGGCACGCTTCGAAACGGTTGAACGTGTAGACGAGGTAATCGTCTTCCTTCGGCGTCAGCGGTTTGTCGAGCAGCAGATGCCGTGCGAGCGTCTGGATGTAGCAGGCGATCGCCGCGGCGCGATCCACCGACAACGGCGTATCCATCACGCGCACTTCGATCGTGCCGAAACCCGGCTTCGGCCGGATGTCCCAGTAAAAGTCTTTCATGCTGTTGACCACGCCCGTCTGGACCATCTTCGAGAAATATTCCTCGAAGCTGTCCCACGTCAGCACGAACGGTGCGCGGCCCGACAACGGAAACGCGAACACCGAATTCAGGCGTGCCGAATGAAAACCGGTATCGACGCCTTGCACGAACGGCGATGAAGCGGACAACGCGATGAAATGCGGAATGAAGCGCGACATCGAATGCAACAGGTACAGCGCGCTATTCGGATCCGGGCAGCCGATGTGCACGTGCTGGCCGAACACCGTGAACTGTTTGGCGAGGTAGCCGTACAACTCGGAGAGGTACTGAAAACGCGGCGTATCGACGATCTGCCGTTCGCTCCACTGCTGGAACGCGTGCGTGCCGCCGCCGCACAAGCCGACGTTCAGATGATCGGCCGCGGAGACCAGGGTGTCGCGAATCTTGCGCAAATCGGCGACGGCCTGTTCATGCGTCGTGCAGATACCGGTCGACAGCTCGATCATGCTTTCGGTGATTTCCGGCGTGATGTTGCCGGGGATTTTTTCGTCCTTGATGAGACGCAGCAGATCCGAGCCGGCTTTGGTCAGATCATAGTCGTGCGTATTGACGATCTGCATCTCGAGTTCGACACCGAAAGTGAACGGTTTCGAATCGATGAAGGGTTCGAGTGACATGGCGTCCCCTGAGTCTGGTCGGCCGGGCGTGTGTCAGATGCCCGGCCGTTTTGAATCGAATGAGTTTGGATAAAGCGTATTACGGTGTTTAAAATGCGGGCGTCCAGAAGCGCGGCGCCGGCTTACTCTTCGCGCCGTTCGGCCACCAGCGCGAGGCTGCGATACACGAGCCACGGCCCGAGAATCTGCAGCACGAAAATCGAACACATCACGATAGCCCGTAATTGCGGATCGAAGTTCGGATAGAGGTTATAGGTATCGTCGACGAGCAGATAGGCAAGCGCCGACATCGGCGACAGCGACAATCCGAGCGCCATCCCCTGCTTCCAGTTCAAGCCGCTCGGTTTGGCGAATGCCAATACGCCCACCAGTTTGGCGACTAGCCGCGCAACAATCAGACCCAGCGCCGCGACGCCGCCGAGCGCGATATCTTTCCATTCGAACGAAGTCAGCGTCAGCACGAACAGAATCACCGTCAACAGCCAGCCGGCCGTGCCGAAGTGTTGCGGCCACAACTGCGGACGCGCTTCAAGATTCTTCACGATGATGCCGGCGGCCAGCAGCGCAAGAATGGTCGACAGCTTGAACAGATGGGCAATCGCGATCGCCAGCAGTACGAGGCCGATTAGCGCGACGAACGAATGCTCGTCCTGCATGTTCAGGCGGCGATAAAAAAAGGTGCAGGTGCGCGCGAGCAGATAGGCCAGCACGAGCGAGCCGATCAGCAGATACAACGGCTGCAGAATGGTGGCGAATACGTTGCCGTAAACCTCCTGATGCAACCAGCTCGACACGAGTTTTTCGATCACCACCGCATACATGCTGTTCAGCGCGGTCAAGGTCAGCAAACGTTGGGTGACCTGACCTTCGGCGCGCAGTTCGGTTTTGAGCTGGATCACCATCGCGGGAGAAGTCGCCATTGCGATTGCGGCGAGTACTGTCGCCACCATCAGCGGCACGTTCAGGAACAGCAAAACCGGCAGGACGAGCGCGAAGGTGAGCGTGGCTTCGGCGATGCTCGACAGGATCAGCCAGGGATTGCGGCGAATCCAGCGCAGATCGAGCCGGCTCCCTAGTTCGAACAGCAACAGCCCGAGCGCGACATCGAGAAGCGGCCGTGCCTCGCTGGCGGAATCCGTGTCGATCACGCCGAAACCGGCTGCACCGGCCACGAGACCGATGACCGCATAGCCGGAAATACGCGGCAGACGCCATGCCCGATAGCAGAGTTCACCGCATAGACCCGCGGCGAGCAAAGCAAGGCCAGCCCAAAAAATGGCGTCGGGCGTGAGTGGCCAGGCTGGAAAAAACGAAAACGCCGACTTCATCGTGGTGGGTTCTCCTTAGCTGCAACGGCCGGCGATACGAACCGGCGCAAACACCGGCGAGCGGGTGAGCGCATGAGCCGCTCACTGTCGCGATCGCTTCTAGTGACCAGCGTTGCGCGTTTCTAACGATCGGATGATCTGAATGCGCCGCAGCCGCAGGAAGCGCGGCGCATTCTGGGGTGCGGCCGTAGCAAGCGGCCCGGCACGGTGAAAAGAACGCCGTCGACTCTGAATCAGATTCTGATTGACCGGCACCGTTCCGTTAGGTGCGTGTACCGTTTTGAGGCGAGGCACGACGCGGGAAGAACGGCGATTGTGCCACAGCTTTTTCAGCCTCGACCGAAAACACACGAACATGCCGGCAAAACGGTAAAAACGTACGCCATCTTCGCGCTGGGTGGAAAAAGCGACCGTTTAACGGATGAATTGGGCCGCCACAGGGTACAGGTTGAATAAGACCGACGTGCTTTTCACGGCAACGGCGCAGACGTTTTTAGCACCAATTTTTTGGGTCCTGCGAAGACGATGCCCGCCGATCTGGCGACGGCCTTTCTTGTTTACTGGTTTGTCGTATGTATACGTAGTAACAGTTAACAAGCTGACTCGGTTTCTGTGGATAACCTTGGTTTACCGAAACGAATCATCAGCTTGCCAGCGGCATAACCGGATGCACAGTGTGTGCGGCAGCTGCGGGTATACCGGGGTAACTTTTTTGGATTTTTGACGGCGGCAAAGTTACCCCGTTTACGTCCACAACGGTTCCACACGAGTTGCGCAGGTAAACCGAGCAGTTATCCACATGTTCCGGTGGATAACTTTTCCCGCCTACCGCACGTGCCTGCATACCGTTAGTACCTGCGGTTAATACCATTAACCCAGACCGTTAACCCAGGGCGCCTTGCCGTAATGCGCGCAACAGGAAGCGCGCCGGATCGATGTCTTCGGCCAGATCGCGCTCGAGCGGCCACGGTTCACCTTCAATCTGCGAGGCGATCAGCTCCGCGCCGAGCGCCGCCCACACCAGGCCGCGCGAACCGTAAGCGAACGCGCCGTACAAGCCATCGGTACGCGGCAGGTCGAGCGGCCATGCGCCACGTAGACGCTGGGCATCGCGTGTCGCCGCGGCTTCGTCGGCGAGGTTGCCGATCATCGGCAGCCGGTCGCTCGTGACGCAGCGAAACGCGACGCGTCCGGCCAGCGAAGCCGCCCGTGCCGGATCCACCATGCCGCTGAAGACCGGTAGCATCTGCGCGACGCGCTCCAGGTTTTCCAGATGACCGTCGGCGCGCAGGGAGGTGTCGGGATCGTCGAGGTCGTAGGTGGCGCCGGTCAGCGTGAGCCCGTCAGAGAGCGGGACTGCGTAGCCTTCGCCGATCACCGGCATCCGCAGCGGCGGCACGCTGCCTCGCGGCAGCAAGGTTAGCTGGCCGCGAATGCTGCGAGTCGGCGCGTGCTGCAAACCGGCGATGCGCGCGGCGCCGTGCGCGCTTGCAACGATCACCACCGGCGCGCGAGCGACCGCATGTCCTGCGGCATCGAATACGGTCCATTGATTTTCCGCTCGCTCGATTCGCGCGACGTCCACGCCGAAGCGCCGTTCGAGTTGCGCACCCGCCGCTGCGCACTGCGCGGCGCACAGCGACGCCGGGTCGATCCAGCCGCCGTGCGGAAAGAGCCAGCCGTTGTGCGCGAGCGGCATGCCGGCGAGGCGCTGCGCTTCGGTTTGCGACACCGGTGTCACATATTCGGATGGATAGCCGAATGTCGCGAGCGCCTCGGTCATCAAACGTGTTTCTTCGTCGTTCGCGGCGATCTGCAACAGGCCCGCACCACCGCGCAAAGGCTTATGACCCAGCCGTTCGAGCGCGGCCCAGCGTCCGAGCGCGTAGAGAAAACCCGCGCGCGTGATGCGCGAAGCGACGCTGTCGTCGCGCGAGATCATCGGATGGAATACGCCGGCGGGATTGCCCGACGCGTCTTGCGCCACCGATGCATGCCGCTCCAGCGATGTGATGCGCCAGCCGCGTGCGGCCAGACGCTCGATCACCGCGCAGCCGGCAAGCCCGGTGCCGATCACGATGGCATGCCGCTCGTCGACCGCGAGCGGCGCCGGCGGCTCATAACGGCGCACGCGCCAGCGCGGCGCGAAGTGACCGACCAGCATCGCCCGTTTCCAGCCGAAGCCTTCCACCTTCCGATATTCGAAGCCGCATTGCGTCAGGGCGCGCTTGATGTCGCCGGCGCTGCTGTAAGTGGAGAACGTCGCGCCCTCGCCCGCCAGACGCGCGAGCGCCTTAAAGATCGCCGGCGTCCACAATTCCGGGTTCCTGGCCGGCGCGAAGCCGTCGAGGTAGAACGCATCGGCGCGTAGCCTCAAGGTCGGCAAGCTCTCCGTGGCGTCGCCGAACACCAGCGTCAGCGTGACCTGGCCTTCTTCGAATTCGAGCCGATGGGTGCCGGGCACGAGCATCGGCCATGCGCCGGTCAGCTTGAGTGCGAGCGCGGCAATCGACGGATCGGAAATCGTTTTCGCGTACACGCTGCGCAAGTCGGCAGGCGTGAACGGGTGTTTCTCGGTCGAGACGAAGTGCAGTCGCTCGCAACGTGCCGGATCGGCGCGCCAGGCGGCCCACGTCGTCAGGAAGTTGATGCCCATGCCGAAGCCCGTTTCGAGCACCGTGAAAATGCGGCGACCCTGCCACCGGTCCGGCAGCGCGTTGCCGCGCAGGAAAACGTATTGGGACTGTTCGAGCCCACCGACGGCGCTGTGATAGATGTCGTCGTAAAGCGGGGAAAAAGGTGTGCCGTTGTCGCGAAACGCGAGGGTGGCGGGGATCAGCGGATCGGTCATGCGCGGCGGAAAAAGACGCTCGAAAGAGCAGGTCATGCATTATCGCCAGGGCGCGCAGGTCGCCGAGCGGCGAAAAAGACGCGCCGAACGTTGGCAAAAACCAACGCCAAGCCCCGTCCATACTGGGTTTCAGCCCTCGGTTCGAGCCCGCGAACAGCAAAAACAGCGATTTCCCTGCTGTATCGGCCCCGCAACCGTTAAATCTTCGAAACCCTTGTCCTGATTGGGTTTGCGCTGCGCTATCATAGCAAGCGCCGCGAAGGGAGCGGCGGCACGGCCGCCAGACAGTCATCCGTCCGGCGCTATGTCCGGAGGGGATCCGGAGCCGCAGCTGCTCGACGGCGCGGCCCGCGCACGTATAATCGGCGCGTTCGCGCTGTTCGTGTCAACCTAAACTCAGAAAGGAACCTTAATGAACAAACAGGAACTGATCGACGCCGTCGCAGGTCAGACGGGCGCCAGCAAGGCTCAAACCGGTGAAACGCTGGACACGTTGCTTGAAGTGATCAAGAAGTCTGTGTCGAAGGGTGACGCGGTACAGTTGATCGGCTTCGGCAGCTTCGGTTCGGGCAAGCGCGCAGCACGTACGGGTCGCAATCCCAAGACCGGCGAAACTATCAAGATCCCGGCCGCCAAGACCGTCAAGTTCACGGCTGGCAAAGCGTTCAAGGACGCAGTCAACAAGCGCTAAGCAGATTACTGCCTGGCAGTTGACACCCGCCCACGGCGGGTTTTTTTCGTCTGCGATTTGTTTTCGGTTTAGCGGCGACGGGTGCCGCGGCTAAACATTCTGGTCGGGAAAACCGGCTCAGTCGTGGCGATGCAGGATTTCGCCGTGACCATGACCGTCGTGGTCATGATGGTCGTGGTCGTGGTCGCCATGGTCGTGATCGTCTTCGTCGAAGTCCCAGGCCGGGAACGGGTCGGCGAACTGTTGCCACGCTTGCGGCCCCGCTGCATATTCCGCGTCGGTCAGCAGGCACGCATTGAACTTCGCTTGCCAGACGGCCGGGTCGATGCTGATCCCGATCAACACCAGTTCCTGGCGCCGGTCGCCGATGCTCATATCGTCCGGATCGCCGTACCAGTCGCCGGCAATTTCGGCTGCCAGCTCATCGTCGCCGTCCGGCCATTCGCAGCGATCCTGAGCGGCCCACCACATTCCCGCCGGACCATGCCGGCAAGCGCCGCCCGCCTGCGACAGCGAACCGGCGATGTCGTTACGCGTCGCGAGCCAGAAAAAGCCTTTGCTGCGCAACACGCCCTGCCACTCCTGATGCAGCAGCGCCCACAGGCGTTCCGGATGAAACGGCCGCCGCGCTCGGTAAATGAAGTCGCCGATGCCGAATTCGTCGGCTTCGCCGTGATGTGCGTGGCCGTGCTCACGATCGTGATTCAGTGACGCCAGCCAGCCCGGCGCGCTCGACGCTTCGTCGAAGTCGAAGCGGCCGGTGTTCAGCACCTCGGCGAGCGGCACCGCGCCGAAGCGGCTCACCACCTGCGTGGCGCGCGGATTGATGCGCGCGAGGATGCGTTGCAAACGCGTGAGGTCGTCGGCGCTGACCAGATCGGCTTTGTTCACCACCAGCACGTCGCAGAATTCGATCTGCTCGATCAGCAATTCGACCAGTGTACGATCGTCTGCTTCAGTCGCGGCGATGCCGCGCTCGGCAAGCGCATCGGCCGAACCATAGTCGCGCAGGAAATTGAACGCATCGACCACCGTCACCATCGTGTCGAGCCGGGCGACGTCGGACAGCGACACGCCGTCAGCGTCGACGAAGGTAAAAGTTTCGGCGATTGGCATCGGTTCCGCCACGCCGGTCGATTCGATCAGAATCGCGTCGAAGCGCTTTTCGCCGGCAAGGCGCTTGACCTCGACCAGCAAGTCGTCGCGCAGCGTGCAGCAGATGCAGCCGTTCGACAGTTCGACGAGCTGCTCTTCGACGTGTGAGAGCGCGGCGGCATCGCGCACGAGGGTTGCATCGATATTGACGGCGGCCAGATCGTTGACGATCACGGCCACGCGCAAACCGGCCCGATTCGCGAGGATGTGGTTCAGGAGCGTGGTCTTGCCGGCGCCCAGAAAACCGGAGAGCACGGTGACGGGCAATAGCGGCTGGTTCATCGCAGTACGGAAATGCAAGAGGATTGGAAGGCGTGCCGGGCGCGGGGTCTGATGACACCATGACCAGACTGATGGCCATGCACCGACGGCAACACGAAGCCGCATTGTGCATCAAACGGACAGTGGCCGCGTGACGGGCTCCGAGTGGCGACTTGCGCAAGCTCGGGCGCACGCGTAAACAGGAAGGGCAGGAACGCCGTGCTTGCCCGCGCAACTGCCGGTCAGCGCGCAGCAGCCGTCGGCATCAGATGCCACTTGCGCAGGATCGCGGCGATCTCCTGAGCGTATTTATCGCGCAGCGCCGGTGTTTCGGAGTGGTAGGCTCCGACTGCTTGCCACGTATTGCCGTACTTGTTCATCTGGCGGCGCAGATGCCATGCGGCGATATAGACGTTCTTGCAAGGCTCCATCAGTGTGCCTTGCGAGATGCCGTACTGTGCGAGCGTGGGCAGATGGATCGAATTGATCTGCATGACCCCGTAGTCGGTCGAGCCGTTTGCGTTCTTATGCTGCGCGTCCGGCCGGTTGTGCGACTCCTGCCACGCAATCGCCCGCAGAATCAACGGGTTGACCTTCTGATACCCCGCTGCCGCGTCAAAGCAGTCGGCGCGCGCGGACCCTGCTGCGATCAGCACGGCAAGTCCTGCGGCGACGGTGACGAGGGTTTGTTTCATCGGTCAAGATGACTCAACAAATTGCAAGAGTAAGGTTTGGTAAGGTAATCAATCGGCCAAACTTCAGTCGCTCAAGGCCGGAGAGCCGCCTTGGCCGGGCGTGAGCCGGGCATGGGGGAAAACCCGCGTAGTCCAGCTACAACCAGCACCCCCAACGGCTCGTATCATACCGGCAGGCAATCGAGCGTCAAGTTGGCTAACCGACATAATCCAGCCAAAAACGCAGCACTATGCGGCACCGCGTACGGAAGCGCGAAAGCTTTCAAATACTTGACGATCCGGGAAGCTCCTTTGAGTAATCGTACGGGGCTGTTTGTTTTGTGACAAATTCGACATGAAAAACTGTTACTGTTCATTTTTTTCGGACATTGGGTGGCCGGCATCCAGGGCGGCGATTGCCCGTGAAGCCCGCCGGCAGACCGAAGGGGCTGCGGCTTGCTCATATGTCCGCATTGCGTGACCGCCGGCGGCTCAGGCTGTCGGCATCGATACCACATTCCATGAGAAGAAATCGTATGGCTTTGCGTCGCGTCGCAACGGCGCTGCTGGTGGCTGGATTGATCACCGCGCAGACAGCACAGGCACAGGTGACACTCAATTTCGTGAACGCCGACATCGATCAGGTGGCCAAGGCGATCGGCGCGGCAACCGGCAAAACGATCATCGTCGACCCGCGCGTGAAAGGTCAGTTGAATCTCGTGTCCGAAAATGCGGTGCCTGAAGACCAGGCGCTGAAGACTCTGCAATCTGCTTTGCGGATGCAGGGTTTCGCGCTGGTGCAGGACCACGGCGTGCTGAAAGTCGTGCCCGAAGCCGACGCCAAGCTGCAAGGCGTGCCGACCTATGTCGGCAACGCGCCGGTTGCGCGCGGCGACCAGGTGGTCACGCAGGTGTTCCAGCTGAGGAACGAGTCGGCCAATAATCTGCTGCCCGTTTTGCGTCCGCTGATCTCGCCGAACAATACCGTGGCGGCTTATCCCGCCAACAACACGATTGTCGTGACCGATTACGCTGACAACGTGCGGCGTATCGCGCAGATCATCGCGGGCGTGGATACGGCGGCGGGCCAGCAGGTCCAGGTCGTGCCGCTGAAAAACGCGAACGCGCTCGATGCCGCGCAGCAGCTCACGAAGATGCTCGATCCGGGCACGATCGGCAGCACCGACACGACGCTGAAGGTATCGGTCACGGCCGACCCCCGCACCAACTCGCTGCTGCTGCGCGCGTCGAACGCCGGGCGGCTGAACGCGGCGAAGTCTCTCGCGAAACAGCTTGACGGACCGACCGGACAGCCCGGCAACATGCACGTCGTGGCGTTGCGCAACGCGGACGCGACGAAGCTCGCGAAGACCTTGCGCGGGATGCTCGGCAAAGGCGGCGAGACCGGCTCGTCGACAGGCTCGAACGAAGCGACTTCGTTCAACCAGAGCGGCGGCGGCTCGTTTGGCAGCAGTTCGACGGGTACAGCGGGTACGCCCCCGCTGCCGTCCGGCGGACTCGGAAGCAGCTCGATGGCGTCGCCGATGGGCGGCGGTGCGGGAGGAGCATACGGCTCGAGCGGCGGCTCCAGTTCCGGCGGCCTGCTCGGCGGCGACAAGGAAAAGAGCGAGGACAATCAGCCGGGCGGCATGATCCAGGCGGACTCTGCCACCAACTCGCTGATCATCACGGCGTCGGACCCGGTGTACCGCAACCTGCGGGCGGTGATCGACCAGCTCGACGCGCGGCGCGCACAGGTCTATATCGAGGCGCTGATCGTCGAGCTGAACTCGAACACGAATGCCAATCTCGGCATTCAGTGGCAGGTCGCGAACGGTTCGGTCCTTGCCGGCACCAACCTGGCGACCGGCTCCGGCAACAGCATCGTCAATCTGACGGCGGCCGCGGCGACCGCGACCACCGGCGGTCTCGCGGGGGCGCTCGCAACCCAGAATCTCCAGCAGGGGCTCAACGTCGGGTGGGTGCACAACATTTTCGGGGTGCGGGGACTCGGCGCGCTGCTGCAGGCGCTGTCGCAGACCGCCGACGCGAACGTGCTGTCGACGCCTAACCTCATCACGCTCGACAACGAGGAAGCCAAGATCGTCGTCGGCACGAACGTGCCGATCCAGACGGGTTCGTATTCGAACCTCACGAGCGGCACCACGGGCAACGCGTTCAATACGTTCGACCGCGTCGACGTCGGTCTGACGCTCCACATCAAGCCGCAGATCACCGATGGCGGGATTCTCAAGCTGCAGCTCTACACGGAAGACTCGGCGATTGTGAACGGCACGACCAACGTGGCGACCAACCCGGCCGGCCCGGAGTTCACCAAGCGTTCGATCCAGTCGACGGTGCTCGCCGATAACGGCGAGATCATCGTGCTGGGCGGCCTGATGCAGGACAACTACCAGGTCAGCAACAGCAAGGTGCCGCTGCTGGGCGATATCCCGTGGCTTGGCCAGTTGTTCCGCTCGGAACAGAAGACCCGCCAGAAGACCAACCTGATGGTGTTCCTGCGCCCCGTGATCATCAACGATCGCGATACTGCTCAGGCCGTGACGTCGAACCGCTACGACTACATCCAGGGCGTGCAGGGCGCGTACAGGTCGGACAACAACCTGATCAAGGACAAGGACGATCCGGTGTTGCCGCCCAAGCCGATCGGCCCGGCCGAGGGCGGCTCGGCCGCCATGAACCTGTTTAATCTTGACCAGATGCGGCGCCAGCAGATGGCGCCGCCGCCTCCGGCTAGCGCTCCCGCACCGGCGACGAGTGGTGCTGTCCAGGCCAACCCTGTGCCCGCCGCGCCTTCCACCGCGTCGCCCGGAGTGCAGCCGTGAGCACGCCGTCCACGCCGCCGTCAGCTTCTGCGTCGTCAGCAGCGGCGCGAGCCGGTGCGTCGACCCATGCAGCGGCGATTCCGCCCGCGGTCGTGGCGGAGCATGCCGAGCGCATCGCGCCGTCGGCCGTCGCCGCACGACTCGTGCCGTACGGCTTTGCCCGCAGCGGCCAGATTCTGGTCGCGCATCAGCATGCAGACAGTCTCGAAGTCTGGATCAGCGAACGCACCAGCGACGCGGCGCTCGCCGAAGTCGCGCGCAATTTCGGCGCGCTGTCGGTCGTGCGTCTGCCCGCCGACGAACTCGCGCAGGCGATCAACCAGGCCTATGCGCGCCAAGACGGCAGCGCCGCGCAGGTGGTCGGCGAAGTGGAAGGCGAAGTCGATCTCTCGCGTCTGATGCAGGACATTCCCGAAGTCGAGGATCTGCTCGAATCGGAAGACGACGCGCCGATCATCCGCATGATCAACGCGCTGCTCACGCAGGCCGCACGCGAACAGGCATCGGACATTCATATCGAGCCGTTCGAGACGTCATCGGTGGTGCGTTTCCGGGTCGACGGCACGCTGCGCGATGTGGTGCGGCCGAAGAAAGCACTGCACGGCGCGCTGATCTCGCGGATCAAGATCATGGCGCAGCTCGACATTGCCGAGAAGCGTCTGCCGCAGGATGGCCGCATCACGCTGCGCGTCGGCGGCCGTCCGGTCGACGTGCGGGTCTCGACACTGCCCACCGGCCACGGCGAACGCGCGGTGCTGCGTCTCTTGGAAAAGGATGCGTCGCGCCTGAATCTCGAAGCGCTCGGCATGGCGTCCGACACGCTCGTCAAATTCGACAAGCTGATCGGCAGGCCGCACGGCATCGTGCTGGTGACCGGCCCGACCGGCTCGGGCAAGACGACCACGCTGTACGCATCGATGTCGCGGCTCGAGACCGCGACGACCAACATCATGACGGTCGAAGACCCGATCGAATACGACCTGTCCGGCATCGGCCAGACGCAGGTCAACGAGCGGATCGGCATGACCTTCGCGCGGGCGCTGCGCTCGATCCTGCGGCAGGACCCGGACGTCATCATGATCGGCGAAATCCGCGATCTGGAAACCGCGCAGATCGCGGTGCAGGCGTCGCTGACGGGTCATCTTGTGCTGGCGACGCTGCACACGAACGATGCCGCCTCCGCCGTGACGCGTCTGACCGACATGGGCGTCGAGCCGTATCTGCTGGCGTCGTCGCTGCTCGGCGTGCTGGCGCAGCGGCTGGTGCGGCGGCTGTGCCCGGTGTGCCGCGAAGAGCGCGTCGAGGAAGACGGCCGCGTGCACTGGCATCCGGTGGGCTGCGACAAGTGCGGGCAGTCGGGATATGCGGGACGGCGCGGCGTGTACGAACTGCTGCTGATCGACGACGAAATCCGCACGCTGGTTCACCGCAACGCCGCCGACGCGGAGATTCTCGCAGTCGGCCGCGCGCAAGGCATGCGCACGCTGCGCGAGGATGCGGACCGCTGGCTCGCGTCCGGACTGACGTCGCTGGAAGAAGTGATTCGCGTGACGGGCGGAGCATAAGCGCATGCCGGCATTTCGTTTCGAAGCGATCGACGCGGCGGGCAAAGCGCAAAAAGGCGTGCTCGACGCGGACAGCGCGCGCGGCGCGCGGACCAATCTGCGTTCGCAAGGCCTGACGCCGCTGGTGGTCGAACCGGCCGCGACGCGCACGCGAGGCGAGCGCAGTCAGCGTTTGTCGCTGGGGCGGCGCCTGTCGCAGCGCGAGCAGGCGATCCTGACGCGCCAGCTGGCGAGCCTGCTGATCGCCGGCCTGCCGCTCGACGAAGCGCTCGCGGTGCTGACCGAGCAATCGGAGCGCGACTACATCCGCGAACTGATGGCGTCGATTCGCGCCGAAGTGCTCGGCGGCCATTCGCTCGCGAATGCGTTGACGCAGCATCCGCGGGACTTCCCCGAAATCTATCGCGCGCTGGTGGCCGCCGGCGAACACACCGGCAAGCTCGGTCTCGTGCTGTCGCGTCTGGCCGACTACATCGAGCAGCGCAACGCGCTGAAGCAGAAGATCGTGCTCGCGTTCACGTATCCGACCATCGTCACGATCATCGCCTTCGGCATCGTCACGTTTCTGTTGAGCTATGTGGTGCCGCAAGTGGTGAACGTGTTCGCCAGCACCAAACAGCAACTACCCTTCCTCACCATCATGATGATGGCGCTGTCCGGTTTCGTGCGGCACTGGTGGTGGGCGGTGCTGATCGGCGTCGCCGGGCTGGCGTATCTGGTGCGCTCGATATTGAAGCAACCCGGCCCGCGCCTCGCATTCGACCGCTGGCTGCTGACCGCACCGCTGCTCGGCAAGCTCGTGCGCGGCTACAACACCGTGCGTTTTGCCAGCACGCTAGGCATTCTGACCGCCGCTGGCGTGCCGATTCTGCGCGCGCTGCAGGCCGCGGCCGAAACGCTCAGCAACAACGCGATGCGCGCGAACATCGACGACGCGATCGTGCGCGTGCGTGAAGGCACGTCCTTGTCGCGCGCGCTCGGCAATACGAAGACGTTTCCGCCGGTGCTGGTTCACCTGATCCGTTCGGGCGAAGCGACCGGCGACGTGACGACGATGCTCGACCGCGCGGCCGACGGCGAAGCACGCGAACTGGAGCGCCGCACGATGTTCCTGACGAGCCTGCTCGAGCCGTTGCTGATTCTGGCGATGGGGGGCGTGGTGCTGGTGATCGTGTTGGCGGTGATGCTGCCGATCATCGAGTTGAACAACCTGGTGCAGTGAAGCAGTGAGGTTTGCTGATTGCGCGGTTGCCGCAGGTTATTGCGGGTTGCCGCGGATTATTGCCCGCGGCGCAATCTGCCCGATCGGAGCAGGCTGGTTTAGCGCACGTAGATCGTAGGACCTGCCGCATTGGCCGGGAGGAACACTTCGGAATGCGCGCCATTGCGATCGATGATGATCGAGCGGGCGCGGACCTCGGAGAGTTTGGCGCCTTGCATGAGCGCGCTGCCGAGCGACACTGCATGCGGCGGCTCGCCGCCGACGCTGACGATCGCCGCGGAGCCCTCATGTAAAGCGAGGATGCCGAACAGATGCACGTCCTGGTTGGCGTTGCGCGTGAGCTGACCGCCGAACAGCGTAGCCGCCTGTTCGGTCGAGATCGGGGCATGCGCTGCGGCGGCGGGCAACGGAGCGCCCGACATCGTGGACAGCGTGATGACCCAGTAAGTGAGCGTCGCGCAGAACACGGCGAACAGCGCGAGCGAAAGAAGGCGAATTTGGATGGCGTTCATGCGCATCATTGTACGGACTATTGTGAAAATTGCGTTGGGTTGAAGCCCTTCAACTGCATGACATTAAAATGACCGGCCGGGCGTGTTCAATGGCACGCTGATTGCGAGTGCGCCTGCCAATGCGCGAATCCCGCCCGATCGAAAATTTCACCTGAAAAGAGGTAGCAAGCTATGCAACTGTCGACCACTCGCCGTATGGAATTCGCGGGTTCGCGCAGCCGCCTTCAACGCGGTTTTACGCTGATCGAAATCATGGTCGTGATCGCGATTCTCGGCATTCTGGCCGCGTTGATCGTACCGAAGATCATGAGCCGTCCCGATGAAGCACGGCGCGTAGCGGCCAAGCAGGACATCGGCACGATGATGCAGGCATTGAAACTCTACCGTCTCGACAACGGCCGTTATCCGACCCAGGAGCAGGGCCTGCGCGCGCTGATCGAAAAACCGGGCACGGACCCGGTGCCGAACAACTGGAAGGACGGCGGCTATCTCGAGCGTCTGCCGAACGATCCTTGGGGCAATGGCTATCAGTATCTGAATCCGGGCGTGCACGGCGAAATCGACGTGTTCAGCTACGGCGCCGACGGCAAGGCAGGCGGCGAAGGCAATGACGCCGACATAGGCTCGTGGCAGTAGTTCGCTGATTTTTCAGGCGCGCCGGATCGCCCTGCTCCCAGGCGATCCACCGCGCACTTTATCGACTCATCGTTTTTGATCGTTCGTGGCCGGCACTATGCGTATGTCCGCTTGCAAGTCCCGTGTGGACACACCGTGTACGGCGCCGATGCCGCACGCGGCGTGCGCCGGTGCGCGCGTGCGCGGCGCGCGTGGATGCGGATCGAAGCGTGCAGCGGGCTTCACGCTGCTGGAAATGATGGTGGTGCTGGTGATCGCGGGCTTGCTGGTGTCGTTGACGGCGCTGACGATGACGCGCAATCCGCGCACCGATCTGAACGAAGAAGCCCAGCGTCTCGCGCTGCTGTTCGAATCGGCAGGCGACGAAGCCCAGGTGCGCGCGCGGCCGATCGCGTGGCAGCCGCTCGAAGGCGGTTTCCGTTTCGACCTGCGCACCGAAGACGGCTGGCGTCCGCTGCATGACGATCTGCTCGGCCCACGCCGGTGGGAAGGTGGCGTGACCGGCGTGACGATCAACTATCCCGGCTCGGACGCACAGCCGAGCCGTGTCATGTTCGGCACCGAGGCGATCGACGTGCCGGTGCAGATCACGCTGTTTTCGGCGGCGGGGCGCGCGACGATCGTCGGCACCGGCAATGGCCGCTATGAGGTGCACTGAGATGCGTCGTTGCAGGAGCTTGGACCGTCGCGCACGGCAGCGCGGTTTTACGATGATCGAAGTGCTGGTGGCGCTGACGATCATCGCGGTGGCGTTGGCCGCGTCGCTGCGCGCGGTGGGCAGTCTGGCGAGCGGCGAAGCCGATCTGCATCGGCGCCTGCTGGCTGGTTGGAGCGCGGACAATACGCTTGCGCAATTGCGTCTCACGCATGGCTGGCCGAACGTCGGCGAAACCAGCTTTGACTGTTCGCAGGGCAACTTGCAGTTGACCTGTACGGAGCATGTGACGGCGACGCCGAATCCGGTGTTTCGTCGAGTGGAAGTGATGGTGACGATGCCTGGGGGTTCCGGCAATCTCGCTCAGATGGTTACGGTGGTCGCGAATGAAAACAACCGTTCGCTCTGAGCGTCGCCGCCGGCCGGTCGCGGGAGGTTTTACGCTGATCGAGCTGCTGGTCGCGATTGCGATCATGGCGGTGATCGCGGTGTTGTCATGGCGCGGGCTCGATCAGATCATCCGCGGTCGGCAGACCATTACGAGCGCAATGGAAGACGAGCGCGTCTTTGCGCAGCTGTTCGACCAGATGCGGATCGATGCGCGCCAGGCCGCTTCGGATGACGAGTCTGGGCAGGCGGCCGTTTCGATTGACGGCAGCGTGCTGCAGATCGTGCGGCAGATGGTGGTGCCGGAGGCTGCGCCGCGTTTGCAGGTGGTGCGGTACCGGGTTTCCGAGGGACGCGTGATTCGGTATGCGTCGCCGCCGTTGGGCAATGTCGGCGAATTGCGGCGGGCGCTGCGAGGTGGCGAAGGCGACGGTTGGACCGCGGTGCCTTTGATGGGTGGCGTGGGGACCATTTCTACTCGCGTTTATGTGCCGAAGGTCGGCTGGACCACGCAGATGAAGGATGTGCAGGCCGCTATTACGGAGAACGACAATAATCTGAAAGTGCCGCAGCTCGGCAATGCGCCGTTGCCGCGGTCCGTGACTGGGCTCGAAGTTGGCATTGGGGCTACGTCGTTGGCGCGGCCGGTTACGCGGGTTTTTCTCGTCGGAGAATGATATGAAGTTCTCTTTGTTGTCTCCGCGACGGTCTGCTTCTTCCTCGCTGTTGTCTTTGCCTGCGCCGCGGGCAAAACAGCAAGGCGCAGCAATCATCAGCGCGCTGCTAGTTGTCGCGCTATCGGCGATATTGGTCTCCGGCATGCTCTGGCGCCAGCAGGTCCAGATCCGAAGGATAGAAAACCAGCGCCTCCTGTCGCAAGCCCAATGGGTGGCAAGAGGCGCGCTGGACTGGACGCGCCTGATCCTCCGTTCGGAAGGCGACACCTCCGCAGGAATCACCTACTTAGGTGGCCTATGGGGCGTCCCCATCGCCAAAACACGGCTGTCGGATTTCCTCGGCCAGATCGGCGAAGTCAGAGCCGAGCAAGGCGCGGCAACCTACCTGTCAGGTTCGATCGAAGACGCCCAGGCGAAATTCAACCTCCGCAATCTGGTAGCAAGCCCGGCCCCAGGCGTATTGCAACTGAACATGGAACAGATTGGCGCCTACCAGCGTCTGCTCGTCTCCCTCGGTGTGAATAGCCAACTGGCGAAAAGCACCGCCGTCCAGATGCGCGCGAGCCTCGCTCAATCGGCGACACGTTTTCAAACCGTCACGTCCCTCACCGGCACGTCGGCGACCCCGCCCATCCAGGGCGGTGCGACCGGCGGCGGCAATTACACCGACAACCCCGGTCTCGAAGACAGCAACGAGAACGCAGCGCTCGCGCCGCTGCAAATGACCAGCGTCGATTCGCTGCTCGACATTCCCGGCTACACGCTGGAGATGGTCGCGCGCTTGCGTCCGTTCGTCACCGTGCTGCCGACGGCGTCGGCGGTCAACATGAATACGGCCTCAGCCGAAGTCATCGCGGCGGTCGTGCCCGGCATGAACCTGTCGAGCGCGCAGGCCTTCGTCGCGCGGCGGCAAACGGTGTTTTTCCATAACGTCGCCGATGTGCAGCTCGCGTTGCGCGGCGCCGGCGTGCAGTCGGTGTCGATCGATACGAGCGAACTCGACGTCAACACGAACTACTTTCTGATCCACGGCCGCGTGCAGCACGAGCGTGCGCAAGTGGACCGCACGACCCTCGTCTATCGCGACGCATTGACTCACGCTACGCGTATCGTGCGGGTACAAGACCAACTATGAGTAACGCTTTTCCCAGAGAGAGTGGCCTTTGAGCACGCTGATCGTCCTACTGCCGCCGCGTGACCCGGCGGTGCCATCGCAGGAATGGCAACTGCCGGAGCTGCCGTTCCTGCTGCTCGACAAGTCGGGCCGCACCCAACGCGCAGGCCGCTCGGCGCTCGCGCTGCTGCCGCGCGCTTCGTCGACGGTGCTGATGGTCGCCGCGCGCGACCTGCTGATGATGCCCGCCACGCTGCCGCCGCTGCGCGGACCACGGTTGCGTCAGGCGCTGCCGAACGTCGTCGAGGATCAACTGATCCAGGATCCGCAAACCTGTCACATCGCCGTCGATCCGCAACCGCTCGCGGGCGGCCGGCAATTGCTCGCGATCGTCGACCGCGGCTGGTTCCGCTTCATCTGCGAAGGCTTCGCCGCCGCCGGACACCGCAGCTTGCGCGCCGTGCCGGTGACCCGCTGCCTGCCGCAAGCGGTCGCGCTCGATATGCCCGTTGAAGTCGCCGAAATGGTCAACGCAGGCGAGCCGGTATCGGCGGGCCCGGCCCGCGTGGCGACAGCGGCGCCTGGCGCCGCAGCTGCGGCCGCGCCCGGCGTCGCGCCGGCGGTGCCGATGGTGGCGGCCGTACTGGGCGCCGTGGTTCAGACCGCGCCGGCGCTGCTGCTCGAAGGTGCGTTCGAAACCGGCGCACCGCGCGTCGAACTGGCGATCGCGCGTGGCGTGCAGGGCGAAGGGCTGGCGGTGCCAGCCACCGCGGTGAACGCGACCCTCGCCGCGCTGGCGGGCGCTGCCCCGGTCACGCTGTACATGCTGACCGAGGTGTCCGGCAATGAGCCGAGTCTCGCCGAAACCGGCCCCGCGAGACTTGCGGCCCATGTGCACGGGGCAAGTCCGCTGCCATTCGAGCAACTCGCGCGGCGTGCGCTGGATTGCCGTTTCGACCTCTGCCAGTTCGAATTCGCTTCGCAGCCGTGGCGCCTCGATCGCGCGACGCTGCGGCGTCTGCGCCTGCCGGTGCTGCTGGCGGTCGGCGCGCTCGTGGTCGCGATCGTCGGTGCGAACGTGCAGTGGCTGATGCTTGCGCGTCAGCGCGACGCGATCAACACGCAGATGACCGAACTGCTGCTCAACGCCTTCCCGAAAACGACCGTCGTGCTCGATGCGCCCGATCAGATGTCGCGCCAGCTGCAGCAGCTGCGCGTGGCGGCAGGCGAGCTGTCGCCGGACGATTTCCTGTCGCTGGCGGATCGTCTCGCGCGGTCGTTGGGAGCCGTGCCGGTCAACGGCATCGCCGCGCTCGATTATCACGACCGGCGGCTCGATGTCGCCTTCAAGCCTGAGATCAAGGTCGATCCCGATTTCGCGAAACGCCTTGCGCGCAACGGCCTGAACGGCGCGATCGACAGCAATACCGGCAAGTGGACCATCAGGAACGGACAATGAAAGCTGAACTCGCCCAATCGTGGGCTGGATTCTGGGAGCAGCGCACCGAGCGCGAAAAAATGCTGCTGACGTGGGGCAGCGCGGCGTTGGGCGTGGTGATCGCGTGGTCGGTGCTGTGGGCGCCGGCGCAGGACGGCCGTGCGCATCTGCGCGAATCGCTGCCCACACTGCAGCGCCAGTTGGCGCAGATGACCGCGCAGGCGAACGAAGCGCGGCAACTGTCCGCGGCGGCTCAAGGCGTCGCGCCGACCGGCGGTGCGCTGAAGGACGCGCTGAGCGCATCGCTCAGCGATCATGGCCTTGCCGCGACCCAGGTCCAGGTGATCGGCAACGCGGTGCAGATCCAGATGAAAAACGCGTCGTTTCCGGCGTGGACGAGCTGGGTCGACGATGTGCGCAAGCAGTTCAAGGTGCAGGTCGCGGAGGCGCATGTGACTGCGCTCAAGGAGGACGGCCAGGTGGATCTGACGGCGTCGTTGCAGCCGTCGACCGTCAAATGACCGCGCAGTCACAGGATCTCGCATGACCTTCCGGATGGGGCGCCTGCGCGTCGCGCTACCCTGGCTGGTGGTCGCCGTACTGTCGAGCGCCGCTGTCATGCTCGTGTTGTTGCCGGCCGCCTGGATCACCCCGCAATTCGCCAAACAGACCCGCGGCCATGTCAATCTTGTCGATCCGGCCGGCTCGCTGTGGCACGGCTCGGCGACGCTGATGCTCGCCGCCGGTTCCGACCTGAGCGCGGCGACGCTGCTGCCCGGACGGATCGAATGGCGCACGGCGTTCTGGCCGCTCTTCACCGGCCGCGTGCGCATGACCATGCGGCAAAGCGATGCGATGCCCGATCCGATCACCGTCGACGCCAGCCCGCGTAGCGCGACCGTCACGCAAGGCACGATCGGCGTGCCGGCTTCGCTGCTGACCGGCTTGGGCGCACCGTTCAATACGCTCGATCTGCAAGGCGACGTGCGGCTGTCATGGTCGGACTGGCGCAGCTTCAACAAGGAAGCGTTCGGCCAGCTGACGGTGACGCTGAACGACGTCAGCTCGCGCGTGTCGCTGGTCAAGCCGCTCGGGTCATATCGGCTGCTGTTCCAGGCGCAAGGCGTGTCGTCCACGATCGATCTGACAACGCTCAAGGGCCCGCTGATGCTGACCGGCAACGGCACCGTGTCGGCCGTCTCGACGTCGTTCCGCGGCACGGCCAGCGCCGTGCCAGAAGCGCGCGACAACCTCGCGGGACTGCTGAATCTGCTGGGGCGGCCGAGCGGGCCGGGTACGGTCACGTTGACGTTCGCGCACTGAAGCGTGCGCTTGCGCCGTTGCAGGTGTGAAGAGCGGGCCTAGTTGCTCGGCGCTTGTTGCGGCGCGGCGGTCCCGCTTTGCGCTACCGGCGTGGCCGACGACGCGGGCAGCGGCGCGGGTGCCGCGACGCCGCCGGTTTCGCGATTCATCTGCGAGACATCCCAGCCGCCGCCCAGCGCCTTCACCAAACCGACCGACGACACCATCCGCTGCCCGGCGATGCTTTGCAGCTTTTGCTCGGTCGTGAAGGCAGTGGTCTGCGCGGTCAGCACGCTGAGGTAGCCGACCGTGCCCGCCTTGTACTCGTTCGTGACGATGGCCAGCGCCTGGCGGGCCGACTCCACCGCTTGCTGCTGCACGACGATTTCCTGTGCAAGGATGCGCTGCGAGGCCAGGTTGTCCTCGACATCCTGGAATGCGGCCAGCACCGATTGACGATAACTCGCGACGTCCTGATCGTAGGTGGCGCGCGCGGCTTCGGTCTTTGCCTGGCGCAAGCCGGCGTCGAAGATCGTTGCGGCGAGTTGCGGGCCGAGCGTCCAGAACCGCGACGGCGCCGTCAGCAATTGCGAGAACACCGAGCTTTGGAAGCCGCCCGTGGCCGACAGCGTCAGCGTCGGGAAGAACGCGGCAATCGCGACGCCAATCTGTTCGTTCGCCGCTGCCGCTTTGCGCTCAGCCGATGCGATATCCGGGCGCCGCTCGAGCAGCGCCGACGGCATTTGCGCGGGAACATTGGGCGGCGTGGCGGTGAGCGGCATCGGCGGAATCGAGAAGGTCGAGGCCGGTTCGCCGACCAGCACGGCAATGGCGTGTTCGTCCTGGGCGCGCTGGACGCCGTTGTCGATCGCGGCAGCTTGTGCCGATTGCAGCTGTGTTTGCGCCTGAATCACGTCCGAGCGCGCGGCCACGCCTGCCGCGTACTGGTTTTTCGTGAGTTGCAGCGAGCGCTGATAGGCCGCGACGGTTTCGTCGAGGAGTTTTTGGGTGGCATCGAGCGAGCGCAGTGAGAAGTAGGTCTGCGCGAGCGTGGCCTGAGCGGATAGCCGGGCGTTCGCGAGATCGGCGGCGGCGCTCTGCTGACCGGCTTTCTGGGCGTTGACCGCGCGGCTCACCGAGCCCCACAGATCCGGCTCCCAGCTTGCGTCGAGCTGGACGTTGAAGCTGTTGCTGACGCGGGAGCTGCTCGAGCTGGTGGACGACGAGCCATTGCCGGAACGTGTCGCGCCCGCGGATGCGCCCACGGTCGGGAAATATGCCGCCCGCGCCTCGCCGACCAGCGCACGCGCTTGCCGGTAGGCAGCGGCGAACTGGGCGATGGTCTGGTTCGATGCGTTCAGCTTGTCTTCGAGCGCGTTGAGTTGCGGGTCTTCGTAGAGGGTCCACCAGTCGCCGCGGTCTTGCTGATCGGCCGGTTGAGCGACTTTCCAGCCGGGCGCGGCTTCCTTGTACGAGGCGGGAATCTGGGCAGCCGGCCGCTGATAGTCGGGGCCGACCGCGCAGCCGGCCAGTACGGTGGCGAGCGCCGCTGCCACCGCGAGGGTCAGGGCACGAGGCGCAATGGTCCGCGCGCGCGCGTTTCGATCAAACTGCATGTTCAATGAATTCCTTCTGGACGCCACGGTGCGGCCATTGGCGGCACCGCCAGCTGGACGAGATCATGGCTCTGCTGGAATGTTAGCGTATGGGCCCGCTTGGGCGCGGGAAACTGAAAGGGTAATGCCCGGGAGGTGGGTGGTGTGTTACTTAGGGTGTCGGGATGGTTACGTGGTGTTACGGGTTCTTTGCTTGGGCGGTAACTCCACGCCAGAAAACAGAAATTAACCGCGCAGAAATTAACCGCGCAAAGATCAACCGCGCGAATCGGTGCTCGCTTGCCGAGCCTGCTTACCGGCAGCCGCGCGACACGGCGCATCGCCGCGTGTCCGGCAGGTGCCAACTGAACTCACCGCCCCAGCGACCTTCTCCGCCGCCACGGCGGAACCTGCTAACTCCACTGGCGCAGTCATGGAAGACGCTCCCTTCTGCCCCCGCCGATGCCCAACCCAGGCAAACACCATCATCCCCACCGACCCGCCGGGAAGCACAAACAACGCGGCAAACAGCGCCAGTTTCCACCAGCGATGCGGGCCTTGAAAGCTGTTCAGCGCGGAATCGGTCAAAGAGCGGCTCAAGCCGCCAAGGGTGTTTTTCAGGTACGGCATCGGGGAATCCTTTTTGCACACCAAACACGCTGCGTGCAGACAATCGGTCAGAACATGGTCTCGGGTGGCGCGGATCGCGCGTAACTCGTTGCCTATAATAATATTGACTATGCAATTAAATTTCAAGATACTTTGCCTCGCAACAAACGGCGGTGTTGTTTTTCCGCCTTCCGCTCGGCACAAAATCAAATTTGACTTGTCTGCTTAGGCAGCTAAAATCCGTTCTGCTTGCCGATGTCCCTGGATACACGATGACCGATGGTCCCTACAACGCGGATGAGATTCACCTCGAATCGAGTCTCGGCTATTACCTGACGAAAGCGCGAAACGTGCTCGTCGAGCGGATGGATCGCGCGGTCAAACCGCTGGGGCTGACTGCCCAGCAGATCGGTGTGATCCTGCTGCTCTCAGCGCGGCGCGCGAACACGCCGTTCGAGTTGTCGCGGGTCATGTCATATGACAGCGGATCGATGACCCGGCTGCTGGATCGCCTTGAAAAGAAAGGCTTTGTGGTCCGCATGCGTAGCGACGCCGATCGCAGGATGGTCAAGCTGGAGTTGACGCCGCAAGGCCACGAAGCCGCGCGTCAATTGCCTGGGTTGGGCGCGGCGGTGTTGAACGAGCAGTTGCGCGGGTTTTCCGCGGCGGACCATGCCGCGTTGCTCGACCTGCTGGGCCGTTTCATCGCCAACGGCATCGGCGGGGGCGCGAGCGCTGCGTGCGGGCTCGGACCCTCGTCAGAATCGTCGGAAGAATCAGCTGAGGAATCACCTGAAGCGACGCCGCCGGAACACGGCGGGCAGTAACCAGTCGGCGCTTTTGAAGGCGCCATTATTTGCAAATATCTGTCTGGGCAGAGGGTGATCCGGCATGTAAGCGCACCATTCGGCATGCGCGATAAAGCTGCCGCGACAAGCTTTCCAGGCTGAGGAGAAACACATGGCTGCCACGGCTCCCGCCGCTGCCCTACCCGCCGCCGAGCCCGCTCCGCTCAAAGGCGGCGCGCTGGCTTTGCTTACGGTCGGTCTTGCGCTCGGCACTTTCATGGAAGTGCTCGATACATCGATTGCGAACGTCGCCGTGCCGACCATTTCCGGCAGCCTCGGCGTGGCGACCAGCCAGGGCACCTGGGTCATCTCGTCGTATTCGGTGGCCTCGGCGATCGCGGTGCCGCTGACCGGCTGGCTCGCACGGCGGGTCGGCGAAGTGCGGCTCTTTACCTTGTCGGTGCTGCTCTTCACGATCGCGTCGGCGCTGTGCGGCTTCGCGCACAACTTCGAGTCGCTGATCGCGTTCCGGCTCGTGCAAGGGCTCGTCTCCGGGCCGATGGTCCCGCTCTCGCAGACGATTCTGATGCGCTCCTATCCGCCGGAAAAGCGCGGGCTCGCACTGGGTCTCTGGGCCATGACCGTGATCTGCGCGCCGATCTTCGGGCCCGTGATGGGCGGCTATATCACCGATAACTACACGTGGCCGTGGATCTTCTACATCAACGTGCCGATCGGGGTGTTCTCGGCGGTGTGCGCGTTCCTGCTGCTGCGCGGCCGCGAGACGAAAATCACCAGACAGCGCATCGATGCAGTCGGCCTCTCGTTACTCGTGATCGGCGTGTCGTGCCTGCAGATGATGCTCGACCTGGGTAAGGATCGCGACTGGTTCAACTCCACGTTCATCGTTGTGCTGGCGATTATCGCGGTGGTGTCGATCGCGTTCATGCTGGTGTGGGAGATGACCGAGAAAGAGCCTGTCGTCGATCTCTCGCTCTTCAAGGATCGCAACTTCGCGCTCGGCGTGTTGATTATCTCGTTCGGCTTTATGGCGTTCTTTGGGTCGGTGGTGATTTTCCCGCTCTGGTTGCAGACGGTGATGGGCTATACCGCCGGGCTTGCCGGACTTGCAACCGCGCCGGTCGGCTTGCTCGCACTGTTCCTGTCGCCCTTGATCGGGCGAAATATGCATCGGCTCAATCTGCGGATCGTGGCGAGTTTTGCGTTTATCGTGTTTGCTCTTGTGTCGTTCTGGAATTCGACTTTTACGCTCGACGTGCCGTTCAATCATGTGATCTGGCCGCGGCTGGTGCAAGGCATTGGGGTCGCCTGTTTCTTTGTGCCGATGACCACCATTACGCTGTCCAGCGTATCGGATGAGCGGCTCGCCAGTGCCTCTGGTCTATCTAACTTCTTTCGGACTTTGTCGGGGGCGATTGGGACGGCTATCAGCACCACGTATTGGGAGAACGACACGATTTACCATCATGCGAGGTTGACCGATTCGGTGAATGTCTATGCGGCCAATACCAATTCTTATACGAATGCGCTGGCTGGTCTCGGGCTCTCCGGCGACGGGATCACCGCACAGTTGAATCAGATCGTCACGGCTCAGGCTTATATGATGGCCACGAATGATTTCTTCCGGATTTCCTGTGCGGCGTTTGTTGTGCTGGCGGCGCTGGTTTGGATTACTAAACCGCGCAAGGGGGTTGGGCCTTCGATGGGGCATTGATGCTTTTTTGCCCACGGCGTTGCCTTCCCGTTTCACTGCGTTATCGATTCGCCATTCGTTCCCGGGATCGATTGTCCCTGTAACGTATCCGGGTGCATCGCCGATGAGGTGGGTTGCGATGGTTTCGCGCCGCTCGGCGGCGCGCCGGTTGCAGTGCCTCGTACATACTGCTTGAAGGCGGCTCCTGCCACCCACGGGTTCGGCGTGCAGCCGAGCGAGCTGTCGCAATGCGCCGCAAAGCCAATCGTCGATGTGCCGTCAGGATTCGGGGCAAGCGTAATCTGGTACGCCAACGCCCGCTTGCCGCCGTCTGGGCCGGCGGTCTGGATCAACGTGTCCGTCGCGGCTTCGACCTTGTATTTCGAATGGGTCGTCACCCACGTCTGCGCGCGTTGCCACCAAGCGTCGCACTCGGCTTTGCTCGAACACGTCAGCGGCGCCGTCGCGATCTGCATGACGTCCGGATCGACCTGCCCCTGTGTCGAGCACCCCGCCGCCACTACGCACAACACGGCCAACAGACCTTTTTTCATCACGGTGATTCCTCCCCTCTGAAGCACGCCATGCAGGTTGGACCGCAACGCCGGCACCGTGTTTCACCCGCGCCGGCGAATCGTCAGCACGTACGGAATTTTTGCCGAGTTAAGCCGGCCGCGCGGCGGGCCGCTCGCGTAGACGTTACTTGTGAAGAATAAAAAAAGCGGCCTCGAAGGCCTAATGCCGTTCAGTTAGCCGCTGAACGGCATTAGCCTCGAAGGCCGCTTTTTTTGCATCCGGCTACTCGCCGTTCAGACGCTAAACCGGTTCAACGTATACGCCCGGTAAGCCGCGACGAATGCGTCGAACGAACCCACTTCCTGCTGTTCGAGTTTGGTCTGCTCCGCCAGCGACTGCGCGGCGAGTTCGGCGAACTCCTTCATTTGCGCGGCATTCAACGCACGCGCGCGAAAATGCGCGGCGTGCGCCTCGCTTTGTTCGAGGCCGAATGCCAGGAAGCTCTGCTGCTTGTCGCGCATGGTTTGCAGCACGCGCGCCGACGGCGTCAGCGACGGGTCCGCCAGCCTCGCGCGTTGAACCGCCACGGCGCGCGCGTGCGCGTCGCCGCCCTGCAAGGCATCGAGCGTCGCTGCGGCCGCGTCGATCTTGACGAGCAGTTCGTCCGCCCAATCCGTCATCGCAACCGTTTGGCCGTTGCGCGTCAGTTCGAGCCCCGGCTTGCGCCCTTCCATCGTCACGCGGCCGAAGTTCTGATTCGCTTCGGCGTAGGCGTCGGGTGGCAACAGCGCGCTCTCGTCGAGGGCGCAGACCAGCAGGTAGGCATCGAGAAACCGCGCGGTTTCCAGCGAAATACCGATCGGCTCGAACGGGTCGATATCCATGCAGCGCACTTCGACGTATTGCACGCCACGCGCGGCCAGCGCATGCAGCGGACGCTCGCCGGGATAGGTGACGCGCTTGGGCCGGATCGTCGAGTAGAACTCGTTTTCGATCTGCAACACATTCGTGTTGATCTGTACCCACTCGCCGTCGCGCTGCGTGCCGATCGCTTCATACGCGGGATACGGCTGGCTCACGGCCTTCGCGAGGGCGTCGAGATAGCCCGGCAGCGTGTCGTAGTCCGCATGCAGCGCGGCTTGCGCGGTGGTGTTCGAATAACCGAGATCGCTCATGCGCAAGCTGGTTGCGTACGGGCGGTACAGCGTATCGGCGTCGAACGTCTCGAGCGTGTGTTTCCGGCCGCGCAGGAAGCGGCGATCCAGCGCCGGCGACGCGCCGAACAGATACATCAGCAGCCAGTTGGTGCGGCGGAAATTGCGGATCAGCGCGAGATAACGTTCGGACTGGAAATCGACGGCGTTGGCCGTGGATTGCTGGTCGGCATGCAACAGCCGCCACACTTCTTCGTTCAGCGAATAGTTGTAGTGGATGCCCGCAATGCACTGCATCGTGCGGCCGTAACGGAGCGCGAGGCCGACGCGGTACACGTACTTCAGCTTGCCGATATTCGAAATGCCGTATTGCGCGATCGGAATGTCCTCGTCCTTTTCGGGCAACAGGCCCGGCATCGAGTTGTTCCACAGAATTTCGTCGCCGAGTTCGGCATAGACGAAACGATGCAACGTGTCGAGTTTCTCGAGCGTGATGGCGGCGTCGTGCTCCGCCGGCGTAATCAGTTCGAGTAGCGCCTCGGAATAGTCGGTAGTGAGCGATGGGTGCGTGAGCGCCGAACCGAGTGCGCGCGGATGCGGGGTCAGTGCGAGCTGGCCGTCGTGCATCACGCGCAGGCTTTCCCTTTCGATGCCGCGCAGGCCGCGGATCAGCGCGTCGCGCTGGGGGCCGGAGCTCAGCACGGACAGGCGGTGCAAGAACGCGTCGGTCGTGCGGGAAGGTGTGTTGTTTGGCATTGATGCAAGTCGGGCGTTGTCGGCCGCCATGTGCCGCGTGTCTGCATTCGATGCAGCGCTGGCGGTTGACAACGTTCGGCGGAATTTTCAGGTAGCGGGCACTTTAACATCTCGCCACGGCGGCTGCTTGAGGCCGCTTCGCGGCACTCGAGCCCGTCTGTTTTCCGGCCGAATCAGCCTGGCGGCGACCCGCTCACTCTACCTTTCACGCGTCCGGCTTTCACGCGTCCGGCGCGCGATCCGCGGTTCTCCCCGACCCGCCTCGGCGGGCGGGGCTTACACGGCCGATACCGGGTTAGCCGCGTGTTAGCCGCCGCGCGCGGCGCCGGCCCGGTCCGCCACCTCGTTCCATAGATGCATCGCCGCATACGCGCGCCACGGCCGCCACGTGTCGGTGCGGGCACGCTGCTGGGTGGGCCGCACGAGCGACGGATCGCGCGCGCAGATCGCCTGCATCAGCACGAGGTCCCAGGCGGGCCACGCGTCGGCGTCGCGCCATGCGCGCATCGCGACGTACTCGACCGTCCAGGGGCCGATGCCAGGCAGTGCGAGCAACGCGGCGCGCAGGCTGGTGGCGTCGGCCACGCTGCTGTCGAGCGGCACGTCGCCCGAAGCGACCGCGTGCGCGAAGCCTTGCAACGCGGCTACGCGTTTACCCGGCATGCCGATCTTTTCCAGATCCACCGCCGCCAGCGCGGCGGGCGTCGGAAAGCGCCACGCGGTGTTCTCGTGCGGATGCCCGTCGATGCGTTCGCCGGCGCGCTGCACCAGCCGCCCGATGATGGTGGTCGCGGCCTTCACGCTGACCTGCTGGCCGACGATCGCGCGCACCACCAGTTCGAAGCCCGACCACGCACCCGGCACGCGCAGGCCCGGCACCGATTCGATCAAAGGCGCGAGCCACGGGTCGGCGGCGAGTTCCGCGCCGATCTTTTTCGGATCGGCGTGCAGATCGAACATCTTCGCGATCGGCGCGGCGAGCGCGTCCGCGTGACGGCTCGCGGAACCCTCGATGCTCGCGACGATGCAGCGCTTGCGCGGATGCAGACGCACCGTCAGGGTGCCGCTGTCGCCGGCCCAATCGATGGCGCGGCGATAGGCACCGTCTTCGACCGCTTCGACGCCCGGCGTCGCGCGTCCGCCGAAAAAGCGCAGCAGCCGCGGCCAGTCGAAGGGAGGTTTGAACGGCAGTTCGAGTGTTGCGACGTCGTCAGGCGTGCTCACGCGGCATGGTCCAGGTTGGTGGCAGCGTCGGCAATGGCGTCGGTCTTGCGTTTCCCGGCGGTGTCGTGATCGTCGTGCGCGTCGTGGGCGTGTTGTGCTTCGTTGTCGAGCAGCGCAGCCTTGCGCGGCAGTCCCCAGCGATAACCCGCCAGCGCCCCGCTCTTCTGCACCACACGATGGCAAGGAATCGCCAGCGCGACCGGATTCGTCGCGCACGCGCTCGCCACCGCGCGCACGGCGCGGGGGGAACCGACCGCTTCGGCGATTTCCGAATAGCTGCGCGTCTCGCCATACGGAATGCGCCGCAGCGCGTCCCACACGCGTTGCCGGAAGGCGGTTGCGGCGATATCGAGCGGCAGATCGAAGCGCTCGCGCGTGCCGTGCAAGTAGGCGTCCACTTGCGTGATGAACGGAGCAAGCCGCGCCGGATCCTCGACCAGTTCGGCATTGGCAAACTCGCTGCGCAGTTCGTCGGCGAGCGCCGCGGCGTCGTCGCCGAAACCGATCTTGCAGATGCCCTTGTCGGTGGCGGCCACCAGCACGAAGCCGAGCGAAGTCGGCGCGCTGGCGTAGCGTACAACCAGGCCGGCGCCCTTGCGGCGAAACGCGGACGGCGCCATGCCCAATTCGGCCGATGCGCTGTCGTACATTCGCGACGGCGAACCGAAGCCGGCATCGAGCGTGGCGCGGGTGACGTCCGAGCCGCTCCGGAGCGCGTCGCGCAAGGCGGCGCCGCGCTTTGCGGCCTGATACTGACGCGGCGAGACGCCCACCACGCGTTTGAAGAGGCGTTGCAAGTGAAACGGGCTGACGTGCACGGCGTCGCTCAACTGCGCGAGCGTAAGGCGCTGTTGCGGATCGGCGTCGAGCGCGGCACAGGCGCGATTGACGACCTCGAGCTCGCGCGGCAGGCCGCCGGGCTGGCAGCGCTTGCATTCGCGATAGCCCGCGGCGCGCGCGGCGTCCGCGTCGGCGAAGAAATCGACGTTTTCACGGCGCGGCTGACGCGACGCGCACGACGGACGGCAGAACACGCCGGTGGTTTTGACGCCGTAGAAGAACGCGCCGTCGGCCTGCGGGTCGCGGCGGGTGACGGCGTCCCAGCGGTCGGCGTCGGAGGTCCACTGGGGGACAGCGGTGTGGTCGGCGCGGTTCATGATGCTTCCGGAAAGGCGGTGTCGATGCTCACCAATGTAAGCCGCATGCCGACACACTACGCTCCGGTTCTTGCTCTGTCATTGCGCTTCCTCGTAGGCTGGAAGCCGCGCCAAGCGGTCGTTTCGCCACAAAGTGCGACAATTTGGCACGATATCGGGTTTTCCCTTAAAAAGTTATTGCGTCGCACCAACCCCATGTGTATATTAGTACTTGTCTCCTCCATGTCTCCTCCTGATATGGATTCAGCCCGCTCCACATAGAGCGGGCTTTTTTTCGTCCGTACTTTTCATCTGTCGTTTCCTGATCCGCCCCTTTGCGGGTGATCGATGACGGATTGCATGCTGCCATCACGGCGCCACCCTTTCCTCCTACACTGGTTACTCATCCGTTCAGCGAACCATCCAAGGGGCGTTCGACATGAAAATCCACATTCGCGAGATCGATCACATCGTCATTCGAGCGGCGGACGTCGCGCAGATGTCGCGTTTCTATTGCGACGTGCTCGGTTGCAGCGTAGAGAAGGAGCAGCGCGATCTGGGCTTGACGCAGTTGCGAGCCGGGCGCTCGTTGATCGACCTGCTGCAGGTCGGCGCAAAGCTCGACCACGCCGAAAACGGCACGCCCGGCGCGGGACGCAACATGGATCACGTGTGTTTGCGGATCGAACCGTTCGATGCCGACGCGCTCAAGGTGCATCTGAGCGAACACGGCGCGCGGCTTGGCGAAACGGCGCTGCGCTATGGCGCGGACGGCTTCGGGCCGTCGCTGTATCTGTTCGATCCGGAGGGCAATATGGTCGAGCTGAAAGGGCCGCCGGAAGCGGCGCGTATGACGTCGCTGTAGTTACGCCCTGTAGTTACCCCCGCCGCTGCTGCGGGCCGGGCAGCGGAAAACAACGTAGACGCAGGCGCGCAAGCTGTACCCACGCAATGCGATCAGGCGTCAGCCGGGGCCTTCAACACCGTCCACTTGATCGGCACCGCGTCCGCCTCGGCGCTGCCGAGCCACGCTTCGCCGTCCTGCACGGTGCATTGCAGACGCATCGTGCGTTCGGCGAGCGAGCCGAGTGCGGGGGCGACGTCTTCGTCGAGCGTCCATACCGTCACATTGCGCATCCGCTCGACCTTGTTCTTCACGCCTAGCCACCAGATGCCCGAGGCGCGGCCGCCGTAAGCGATCACGATCACTTCGTTCGCGCGGCCGCTCGCCTTGGCGATGCGCCGTTCGTCCGGCTGGCCGACTTCGATCCAGGTTTCGATCGCGCCGGTCAGGTCCTTCTGCCACAGGTCTGGTTCGTCGACATCCGACAAGCCTTTGCAGAATTCGAGCCGTTCCTGGGCGAACAGCGCGAACGCGGCGACGCGCACCATCATCCGCTCGTCGGTTTCCGAGGGATGGCGGGCGATTGTCAGCGAATGGTCGGCGTAATAGTGCCGGTCCATGTCGGCGATCTGGAGTTCCGCCTTGTAAATCGTCGATTTGAGAGCCATGCCGTTGCTATACCAGGTGTTCGCTCCACCGGAGCGAACAGAAAAAGAATCGTCGACGGCTCGTTGCCGTTTACCGTGTTGTTTGTACATCGCTTGCCCCTCCCGTGCCGAAGGCCGGCGTTCCGCTGCGGTTCGGATCGCAGCGAAACGTGCGGCCCAGGGGCCGCGGTGCGCTGTCTGAATGCCGTCAGTTAGACGGCGCGACCGGCTGCTTTCTGCAACAGGAGAAGCATTTATCGCGCCACTGCCGGCTCGAAGGGGGCGCCGTAGACCTCGACAGCGGCTTCCCGCAAGGCTTCGAGCACAACGGAGGCCGCCGGCGAAAGCAGGTGCGACTGGCGCGTGATGATACCGAATGTATCCATCCTGCACGGTAAATCGATCGGCACCCGCTTCAGAACACCATACTGTTGGTATTGACGCGCCACTTCGTCGGGTAAAACCGCGAGCATGTCGCTTTGCAGCAGCAGGCTCGAAATCGCCAGAAAATTGTTGGTATTGACCACGTTTTGCGGCGGATTCAGCCCGATTTGCGAAAACATCAGATCGAAGCGATGGCGCAAAACGCTGCCCGGCGGATGCAAAACCCAACTCGCGTTGACGATTCCCCGCAGTGTCAAACCTGTTTCATTTTCGAGAGGATGACCGGGACGCGCGACCACGCACAGCGGTTCGTCGGCGAGCGGTTCATAGCGAACTTCGGTTTTGAACTGGTTCTGCCGTTCCAACACGCGGCCGACCATGATGTCCAGTTCGCCTTCTGCGATTCTCGGCAGCATCACGTCGGAGGTTTCCACTTCCGCCCAGATCTGCAATTGCGGATAGCGTTCCTTCACGCTGGCGATCGCGCGCGGCACCATCGTCGCGGCGGCGGCGGCGATCACGCCGATGCGGACCTGGCCTGCCAGACCGGCGCGCAGAGCCGAGATTTCGTCGTGCGCGTGGCTCAGGTTCGACAGCACCATGCGCGCGTGGCGGATCATCACTTCGCCGTACAGCGTGGCGTGCATGCCATGTGGCGTGCGGTCGAACAGACTCACCTCCAGCACGTCTTCCAGCTCTTTCAGAAGACGCGAGGCGGCGGGTTGCGTCATGCCGAGCACGTCGGCGGCGCGCCGGACGTTGCCCTCCTCTTCCATCGCCGCGAGTAACAGCAACTGTCGCGTCTTCAGCCGCGCGCGCACGAACCAGTTCGAGTAGCTGCGGGTCATGGCCTGTCTCCATAAAGCGGCTCAAGGCCGTCTGCTGGGGCGAAGGCTTCATCATGCCATACCAGAATTGATATCGCGAGAGCCCAAAAAGGGATTGGAAAGTTATTGGGACGGCTCATACCATTCGTGGACTTTCCGAGCTTCCTCACGTGGCGTCTACCCTTCGATTTCGATGAATCGCGATCCGCTCGTCCCCCTCGTTGCAAGTCCGTTCCGCCATTACATCAACGGCGGTTGGGAGACGGGTGCGACCACCGGCGTGTCGCTCAATCCATCGGACCTCGACGAACCGGTCGGCGATTATGTGCGCGCCGATGCGCGGCAGACCGATACCGCGATCGAAGCGGCGAGCGCGGCGTTCCGCGAATGGTCGCTGGGTTCGGCGCAGCGCCGCGCGGATGCGCTCGACGCGATCGGCAGCGAGATGCTGGCGCGCCGCGACGAGCTGGGCCGGCTGCTGGCGCGCGAAGTCGGCAAGACCTTGCCGGAAGCCCTGGCCGAAGCGACGTGCGCCGGCCAGATCTTCAAGTTTTTCGCCGCCGAGGCAGTGCGCGCGTCCGCCGAGCCGGCGGCTTCGGCGCGCGCCGGCGTCGAGATCGACGTGACGCGTGAGCCGCTCGGCGTGGTCGGCATCATCGCGCCGTGGAGCGCGCCGCTGGCGATCGCCGCGGCGAAGCTCGGCGCCGCCCTCGCCCACGGCAATTGCGTCGTCTTCAAGCCGGCCGAATCGGCGCCGGCTTGCGCGGCGGCGCTGACGACGATCGTGAGCCGCGTCGGCATGCCTGCGGGCGTCTTCAATCTCGTGATGGGCAGCGGCCGCCAGGTCGGCGCGCGGATCGCGGCGCATCCGCTGGTAGCGGCAATCAGCTTCACCGGTTCGGCGGAAACCGGCACGCGGGTTCTGCAAGCCGCGGCCGCGCGGCAGGCGCGCGTGCAGCTGGAAATGGGCGGCAAGAATCCGTTCGTGGTGCTGGCCGATGCCGATCTCGACGGCGCCGTCGATGCGGCCTTGAGCGGCGCATATGGCTCGAGCGGTCAACGCAGCACTGCGGCGTCGCGCCTGATTGTCGAACGCGCGGTGTTCGAGCCGTTTGTCGATGCGTTGCAGTCCAAGCTCGCCAGACTCACTGTCGATCATGCGTTGAAACACGGCACGGATATCGGCCCGGTCGCGAACGCCGCGCAGCTGGAGCGCAATCTCGATTACGTGCGTATCGGTCAACAGGAAGGCGCGCAATTGCTGCATGGCGGCCGGCGACTGGAACGCGCGACGCGCGGCTATTTTTTCGAGCCGGCGCTATTCATCGGCGAACCCGAACACCGTATCGCGCGTGAAGAGATTTTCGGACCGCTCGCCGTCGTGCTGCGCGCCGACGATTACGACCACGCGCTGCATCTCGCGAACGACACCGCCTACGGACTATGCGCCGGCATCTGCACGCGCTCGCTCGCCCGCGCGCGGCATTTCCGGCGTCACGTGCAGAGCGGCCTCGTGACGATCAACCTGGCGACCACCGCCGTCGAACATCACGCGCCCGCCGGCGGCCGCAAAGCGTCGGCCTACGGCACCACCGACTCCGCATTCTGGACGGCCGTGAAAACGGCCTACGTCGCGGACTGATCGCCATGGCATCCGCGCATCCACCCGCCTATCCACGTTCCGGCTGACGCCGGCCGTGCATCGCCCCGCTGCAACTAAACGAAATCAATGCAGCTTTTCAACGTCAGGAGACAGACATGACCAGCAAGCTTCGCCGTTTGACCCTATCCGCGATGGCCGCCGCCGCCCTCGCCGCGCCCTTTGCCGCGCAACTTTCCGCGCACGCGGATCAGCCGCTCAAAGTCGGCTTTCTCGTGAAGATGCCGGAACAGGCGTGGTTCATCAACGAACAGAAGGCCGCCACCGCGCTCGGCCAGCAGGATGGCTTCTCGGTGGTCAACATCGGCACGCCGGACGGCGAAAAAGTGCTGGCTGCCATCGACAACCTCGGCGCGCAAGGCGCCAAAGGCTTCGTGATCTGCGCGCCGGACGTGCGCCTCGGACCGGCGATTCAGGCGCGCGCGAAGCGCTACAACATGAAGTTCGTCACCGTCGACGATCAACTGGTCGACTCGACTGGCAAGCCGCTGCCCAACGTGCCGCATCTCGGCATGTCCGCGTTCAAGATCGGCAACCAGGTCGGCACGGCGATTTCCGATGAAATGAAGCGTCGCGGCTGGAAACCGGAAGAAGTCGGCGCGCTGCGCATCACGAACTACGAACTGCCGACCGCGAAATTGCGCACCGACGGCGCGACGCAAACGCTGCTCGCCGGCGGCTTCAAGAAGGAAAACATCTTCGACGCGCCGCAAAAGACCACCGATGACGAAGGCGGTTTCAACGCGTCGTCGCCGGTGCTCGCGCAGCACCCGAACATCAAGAAGTGGGTGATCTTCGCGCTCAACGAGGAGAGCGTGCTGGGCGGCGTGCGCGCGACCGAGCAACTGCACATTCCGGCAGCGGACGTGATCGGCGTCGGCATCAACGGCGCTGGCGAAGCATTCGCCGAGTTCCAGAAGAAGGAACCGACGGGCTTCTACGGCACGATCGCCGTGAGCTCGACGATGCACGGCAAGGAGAGCACGGAGAACCTCGTCGAGTGGATCAAGGGCGGCAAGCAGCCGCCGGCCGATACGCAGACCACCGGCAAGCTGATGGTGCGCGGCAACTGGCAGGACGTGCGTAAAGAGCTCGGGATTTAAGCGGGCTTCGCGTCCGCACGTTGCGGGCCGAAGCGCGCTCACGCGAGATCGGCCCGCACGGCTTGTCCACCAGCTAGAGGCTTTCGATGACGGTTTCCCACACTGACGAAGCGGCGCTTTCCGCGCAAGCGCCCTCGCCCGCGTTCGCTTCTGCGTCCGCCGATCCGTACCTGCGGCTCGACGGCATCACCGTGCGCTTTCCCGGCGTACTCGCGCTCGACCAGGTATCGCTCGAAGTGCGCCGCGGCGAAGTGCACGGCTTGATGGGCGAAAACGGCGCCGGCAAATCGACGCTGCTCAAGGTGCTCTCCGGCGTGAACCAGCCGGCGGCGGGTACGTTGTCGCTCGATGGCGTCGAGCAGCAGTTCGTCACCACCAAAGCGGCCATCGCGGCGGGTGTCGCGATCATCTATCAGGAACTGCATCTGGTGCCGGAGCTGACGGTCGCGGAAAACCTGATGCTCGGCGCCCTGCCCAATCGTTTCGGCGTGCTGGACGAGAAGGCGCTGATTGCTCGCGCAGTGCGCGAGCTGGAGCGGCTCGGTGAAAAAATCGATCCGGCGCAGCAGGTGAAAAATCTGTCGATCGGTCAGCGGCAGATGATCGAAATCGGCAAGGCGCTGATGCGCGACGCACGCGTGATTGCGTTCGACGAACCGACCAGCTCGTTGTCGTCGCGTGAGACCGCGCAGTTGTTCCGGATCATTCGCGCGCTGAAGGCCGAGGGCCGCGCGATCATCTACGTGACGCATCGGATGGATGAAGTCTACGAACTGTGCGACCGCGTGACGGTGTTTCGCGACGGCCGCCGCATCGATACGTTCGACGCGGGTGCCGGACTCGATCGCGACCGATTGATCAGCTGCATGGTGGGCCGCTCGATCGCCGACGTGTACGGCTACCGCTCGCGCGATATCGGCGACGTGCAACTCGACGTCAAAGGCGTGATGGGGCGCGGCCTGCGCGAACCGGCTTCGTTTGCGGCGCATAAAGGTGAAATCCTCGGCTTCTTCGGACTGGTCGGCGCGGGCCGTTCGGAGTTGATGAAGCTGATCTACGGCGCTGTGAAACCGACCGCCGGCGAGATCACGCTCAAAGGCAAGCGCATGCGCTTCACCACACCGCGCGACGCGGTGCGCGCGGGCGTCGCGTTATGTCCTGAGGACCGCAAGCAGGAAGGCATCGTGTCGATCGCCTCCGTTTCGGACAACCTCAACATCAGTTGCCGCCGCCACTTCAGCCGCTTCAACGTGCTCAACGGCCGCAAGGAAGCGCAGACCGCCAAAGAGTTCATCGGCAAGCTCGCGATCAAGACGCGCAACGGCGAGACGCCGATCGGCACGCTCTCCGGCGGCAATCAGCAGAAGGTGATTCTGTCGCGCTGGCTCGCCGAAGACATCGACGTGTTCCTGATGGACGAACCCACGCGCGGTATCGACGTCGGCGCGCGCAGCGAGATTTACGGCCTGCTGTATGGACTTGCCGAAGCGGGCCGCACGGTGATCGTCGTGTCGAGCGATCTGGCTGAAGTGATCGGCGTAGCGGATCGCGTGATCGTGATGAAGGAAGGCCGCATTGTCGGCGATCTGCCGAAGGCGCAGGCCACGCCCGACGCATTGATCAAGCTCGCGCTGCCGCGTTGATGCGGGCACCGGGATACACAGAGACACCGCGCCATTGAAAACGGAATAGATATCATGCACACACCCTCCACCGACTCCTCTACTCCAGCCGTCGCTCATGCGGGCCTAAGCGCACGCGCGGCGCGTACATGGGATCTGATCAACAAGTCCGGCATCGTGATGGTGTTCATCATCCTGTTCGCGGTCTTGTCATTCGCCGTACCCGATTTCCTGAGCTCGCGAAATATCCAGGGCCTGCTGCTGTCCGTCACGCTGATCGGTTCGATCTCCGTGACGATGATGTTCGTGCTCGCGTTGGGCGAAGTGGATCTGTCGGTCGCGTCGATCGTCGCGTTTGCGGGCGTGGTCGCATCCACCCTGATCACCGCGACGCATAGCGTGCTGCTCGGCGTGGCAGCCGGCGTGCTGGCAGGCGGCGCGGTCGGACTCGTGAACGGCGTGCTGGTCGCGCGCTACAGGATCAACTCGCTGATCGTCACGCTCGCGATGATGGAAGTCGTGCGCGGCCTCGCGTTCATCACGTCGAACGGCGACGCGGTGATGATTTCCGAAGAGCGTTTCTTCGACCTCGGCGGCGGCTCGTTCCTCGGCATTTCGTATCCGATCTGGAGCAACATCGTCGGCTTCGTGCTGTTCGGTTTTCTGCTGAAAAAGACCGTGTTCGGCAAGAACGTGCTCGCCGTCGGCGGCAATAGCGAGGCGGCGCTGCTCGCGGGCCTGCCGGTCACGCGCATCAAGATCACCGTGTTCGTATTGCAAGGGCTCGTCACGGGCTTCGCCGGCGTGATGCTTGCGTCGCGCATGAGTCTGGGCGACCCGAAGACTTCCGTCGGGCTTGAACTCGGCGTGATTTCCGCGTGCGTGCTCGGCGGCGTCTCGCTGACGGGCGGTGTCGCGACGATTTCCGGTGTGCTGGTCGGCGTACTGATCATGGGCTCCGTGCAGGACGCCATGAGCCTGCTGAACGTGCCGACCTTCTATCAATACCTTATTCGCGGCGGGATTCTGCTGCTCGCGGTGCTGTTCGATCAGTTCCGCCGCAGCAAGCGCGTGCACTGACGCGCGCCCCGGGCTAGGCGCCCCCCTCTACATGCTTGCCAACAGGAGATTTCATGGCTGATTCGAACCAGACTAAAAAGCCGCTGCGCAGCCAGGCGTGGTTCGGCCTCAAGGACCGCGACGGCTTTCTGCATCGCTCGTGGATGAAAAACCAGGGCATTCCGCACGACGAATTCGACGGACGTCCGGTGATCGGCATCTGTAATACGTGGTCCGAACTAACGCCGTGCAACGCGCACTTTCGCGAACTCGCCGAGTACGTGAAAAAAGGCGTGCACGAAGCCGGCGGTTTGCCGCTGGAGTTTCCGGTGATGTCGCTCGGCGAAACCAATTTGCGGCCTACCGCGATGCTGTTTCGCAACCTCGCTTCGATGGACGTCGAGGAGTCGATTCGCGGCAACCCGATGGACGGCGTGATTCTGCTGGTGGGCTGCGACAAGACCACGCCGGCACTGCTGATGGGCGCGGCGTCGTGCAATTTGCCGTCGCTCGCGGTGTCGGGCGGGCCGATGCTCAACGGCCGGTTCCGCGGCAAGCATATCGGCTCGGGCACGGGCGTCTGGCAAATGTCGGAGGAAGTGCGCGCCGGTTCGATGACGCAGGAGGAATTCACCGAAGCCGAGTCATGCATGAACCGCTCGCGCGGCCACTGCATGACCATGGGCACGGCGTCGACGATGGCCTCGATGGTCGAATCGCTCGGCATGGGTTTGCCGCACAACGCGGCGATCCCCGCAGTCGACGCACGCCGGCAAGTGCTCGCGCATCTCGCGGGCCGGCGCATCGTCGAGATGGTTCGCGAAGATCTGACGATGGACAAGATCCTCACGCGCCAGGCGTTCGAAAACGCGATCCGAACGAACGCGGCGATCGGCGGCTCGACCAACGCGGTCGTGCATCTGATCGCATTGGCGAAGCGCATTGGCGTCGAGCTGGCGCTGGAAGATTGGGAGTTGGGATCGAACGTGCCGTGTCTGGTCAATCTGCAACCGTCGGGCGAGTACCTGATGGAGGACTTTTACTACGCGGGCGGTTTGCCCGCGGTGCTCAAGCAACTCGGCGAGCAAGGGCTGCTGCATCGCGAGGCGCTGACCGTCAACGGCAAGACGATCTGGGACAACGTGCGCCACGCACCGAACCACGACGAGAAGGTCATCACGACGTTCGCCGAGCCATTCAAGCCGAAGGCGGGCATTGCAGTGCTGAGGGGCAACCTCGCGCCGAACGGCGCGGTGATCAAACCGTCGGCGGCCACCCAGCATCTGCTGAAGCATCGCGGACGCGCGGTGGTGTTCGAGAACATCGAGGAATTGCACGCGAAGATCGACGACGAAGCGCTCGAGATCGATGAGCACTGCATCATGGTGCTCAAGGGCGCGGGGCCAAAGGGCTATCCGGGTTTTGCGGAAGTCGGCAATATGCCGCTGCCGAAGAAGGTGCTGCAAAAAGGCATCACGGACATGGTGCGCATTTCCGACGGGCGCATGAGCGGCACGGCATACGGCGCGGTGGTGCTGCACGTGTCGCCGGAAGCGGCGGCAGGCGGGCCGCTCGCGTTCGTGCAGACCGGCGACATGATCGAGCTCGATGTCGAAGCGCGCCGCCTGCATCTGGATGTCCCGGAAGCCGAACTGGCGCGCCGGCGCGCCGCGTGGCAGGCGCCGGAAGCGCCCACGCGCGGCTACTACAAGCTCTACGTCGAGCACGTGCTGCAAGCGGATCAAGGCGCGGATCTCGACTTCCTGGTGGGATCGAGTGGTGCGCCGGTACCGCGCGATTCACATTGATCGACGTTTGTGTTGTTCCTGCGCTTTGCGAGAAGGCGTGCTGCCGATGCGGACCGAAAATCCGCATCGGTTTTTTTAATTCGCTTCAGCAATCCGGGCAATCTCGATCGAGCCGCAAATTAGAGCCGCAAATAAAAACGGCCGGGCGATTTACCCAGCCGTTTTTTAACTCGCAGATTCACCACCTCCGGCTTTTACAGTCAGAGGATTTTCAGTACACACTGGGTCCGGCGTTTCACCGGAGTGCGTAAGCTTATTGCTTGATGAACCGGTCGTTAGCCCAGAGGCCTTGCGTATCGCTATTAGCGGAATTCACGAATTCGACGTCATGGCCGACTACGCGCACCACGCGGAAACTCGAATTTTCCGGCGTTGAAATGCACTGGTATCCGGAGAAGAATTCCTGCATCTTTTGCTGTTCACCGGCTTGCGCATGCTGATCGGCGGCGTCGAGTTTATCCTTCGACAGACAGCCATACGCATTGGCCTTGAACTGGATGGTTTGCTGCGGCTTGACGACAACGTCTTGCGCTTGAACGGATGCGGCAGCCAAACCCGCAATGGCGAAAAGAAGGGCGATTCGTAATTTCATATTTCCTCCGGTGCGGGTTGATTACTCAGGTTAGCTATGTATTTAACTTTAACGTCGAACCCGCATCTTGCACTTTAGGAGAACGCGAGCGAACGACAAGCACATCTTGTGTGCGGTCGCAACAGCGGCGAATTGTCGCACCTGCTGCCGCAGCCCGTTAGCCGTCGGGCGAAGGCTTGAATACGCAGGATTGAAACGGATAACTAAAAGACGGGCGGGGCGCGCCGCTTTAACCGGTAAAGCTTTGCGGTTCGTATTCGCGTAAACGCGCAGCGACAATTAAGCGACTTAATACAATCAGGAAGTGCGGTTGGTGCATTGCACACAAAGTCATTCGACCGACTAAATGAAAAACGCGAAATAACGGTGTATGTGCAGAAGATAAACGGTGCCAGCTCTATCGGCCGGCGCGCCGGCGCGCGCCCTTGCCAAGCAGCGGGTCAATCGCCGCGTTGATTGGTCTCGAAGAACTCGGACTGAAACATGCACATGCGCAAGGCGTTGTGATACCGGCCATTGCCGAAAAACTCTTCGATCAGCTCGGCCTCGTGCTTGAAACCGCACTTCTCGTAAACGTGAATGGCGGCCGTATTCGACTTGTCGACGATCAGATAGATCTTGCGCAGATTCAGCACTGAAAACGCATAGTCGATCGCGAGCCGCGTGGCGAGGGTCGCATAACCGCGGCCCTGCGCATGCGGAGCGATGATGATCTGGAACTCGCCGCGCCGGTGGATGTAGTCCAGTTCGATCAGCTCCACGACGCCGATGGTTTCGCCGGCGTTGTCGATCGCGACGAAGCGCCGTTCGCGTTGATCGTGCACGTGCTGGTCGTACAGTTGGGTCAGCTCGGAGAACGTTTCGTACGGCTCCTCGAACCAGTAACGCATGATTTTCGCGTTGTTGTTCACTTCGTGGACAAAACGCAGATCGGCTCGCTCGAGCGGGCGTAACGTGAGTTCGCTGCTGCGTTCGCTGCTGCGTTCGATAGTCATTGGATTCCCCTTGAGAATATTTGCTTTGAACAGGCGGCCTGGAGGCACGCGTTTCTGTTAGTCCGGGCGCAGCGCACGGAGTTCTTGCAACGCGCGCAGGCGGCGCTGCGCGTTTTTTGCAAAGCGCGAGACGGCGCGCGGATTCGGCAAGAGCAGGGCGTCGCATTGTCGCAGGCGGGTTACCGCAAATTTATGAGCGGTGCGGCACGGTGTGGGCACGCATGCTGCTCTACAATGAAATCATGCTTTTGCGGTCAGGAGGCTACCGTGATCGAGCAACTGATTCTGGGCGCATTTCTGGTTGTGCCGCTCGTGATTGTCGCGTTCCTTTTCTCTGACGAATTGTGGCAAGAGCATCGACATCAGCAGGAGTTGCGGCCCACGCATCTACGGCCTCGCCGTATCGACTGGCGGCATCCGTTGCGCCGCACGCGGCATCGTCCTTGAGCCGTCGCTCAGTCCGCGCGCCAATGCTCGCGAATGCGCCTGGCAAGCGCTTCGAGCGTGGCGGCGTCGGCGACGTCGCGCGCGTGCATGCGCAGCGGCTGTCCCTCCCAGCGCGGAATCACATGAAAGTGCACGTGCGGCACGGTTTGTCCCGCGGCGCTGCCGTTGAACTGCCCGATGAACATGCCGTCCGGGCGCAAGGCCTTGCGTAGCGCGATGGCCAGTTTCTGCGACATCCGCATGCAAGCGACCACCGACGCATCCGACAACTCGAAAATTTCCACCGCCGCTTCCTTCGGCACGACCAGCACGTGACCGTCGGCTTGCGGCATCAGGTCCATGAAGGCGAGCGCCGCGTCGGTTTCCGCGACCTTGATGCAGGGTAGTTCGCCACGCAGAATCCTTGCGAAGGGATTGCTGTCGTCGTAGGTCTTCATCACGCGTCCTCTCTGGTTGCCGTTCAAATCGGGGTTGTGCCGCTGTCGCCGATATTGTCCACCAGATCTGTTACAGCGCACGCGCCGCGCGTTTGATCGCCTGCGGCGGCTGGCTGAACGCACGCAGAAACGCGCGCCGCATCCGCTCGGTGTCGACAAAGCCTGTCTCTGCGGCAACCGCCTCCATCGAATGACGGCCGGCTTCGAGCATCGAGCGCGCGGCTTCGACGCGCAGCGCCTCGATGGCCTTTGCCGGCGACTGCCGCGTCTCGTCGCGAAAGGCCCGGCTGAACTGGCGCGGGCTCAGATGCGCGAGCTCGGCGAGCTGTTCGACCGTGAGCGGCTCGCGCAGATGCGTTTTTGCATACGACAGCGCGTCCTGGATGCGATCGGACTTCGGTTCCAGATCCAGCATGGCCGAGAACTGCGACTGGCCGCCGGCACGCCGGTGATAGACCACCATCTTCCTCGCGACCGCGCGCGAGACGTCGACGCCCAGATCGTTTTCGACCAGCGCCAGACACAGATCGATGCACGCCGTCATGCCGGCCGACGTCCACACCGTTCCGTCGACGATAAAGATGCGGTCTTCATCGATCCTCACCTCGGGATAACGCTGCTGCAATTCGCGGGCATAGCGCCAATGTGTCGTGACATGCCGGCCGTCGAGGATGCCTGCCTCGGCCAGCACAAACGCGCCGGTGCAGATGCTGGTGGTGCGGCGCGAAGCGGCGAGCGCTTCGTTCAGAAAGGCCAGCAAACCCGGCGACGACGGCTCGATCCGCAGTGCACCCGTGACGACCACCGTGTCATACGACGGATCGCCGAACGGCTGCGTGGCGATCTGCACGCCGGACGAACTGCGCACCATCCCGCCGTGCTCGGAGATGACTTCCACCGCGTACTCCGGCTGCGGCGCTTCCATGTTGGCCAACTCGAACACGGAGTTCGCCACCAGGTCGAGGATCTGGAAGCCGGGGAAAACCACCACGCCGATACGTTTCATCGCGATGTCCTAAAACGAGGTAAATACGACATTTGAGACAATAGGCTACGCGCCTAGACTTGCCTCGTCAACGCCGCACCGCCCAAAAAAACGGCGCGGCGGCGGAGGTCCCAGGTTTTCCCATTCATCAATAGGGCGAGGGCGCGATGCGCATGGCCCGCAAGGAGAGATTCAAATGTCAACGCAAGCGAACAAGGGCACGGCATTGATTACGGGCGCATCGTCGGGCATCGGCGCCGTTTACGCGGACCGCCTCGCGCGGCGCGGCTATGACCTGATTCTGGTGGCGCGCAACGTCAAGGGCCTGACCGCCGTGGCCGAGCGTCTTACCAGCGAGACCGGCCGTCATGTCGATATCGTCGCCGCCGATCTGACCGTCAAGGCCGACACGCGCCGCATCGAAGAGCGCCTGCGCACGGACAGCAGCATCACAATGCTGGTCAACAACGCCGGCGTCGGCGCGACCGCGTCGCTAATCGACTCCGACGTCGACGAACTCGACAAGATGATCGAGTTGAACGTAACGGCGCTCACGCGTTTAACCGCAGCGGCGGTGCCGGGTTTCGTCGGGCGGGCGAACGGTATCGTGATCAATATCTCGTCGATCGTCGCACTGTCGCCGGAGACGCTGAACGGCACCTACAGCGGCACCAAGGCGTATGTGTTGAATCTGACGCAGTCGCTGCATCATGAAGTGGGCGACAAGGGCGTGCAGTTGCAAGCCGTGTTGCCCGGCGCCACCAGCACCGCGTTCTGGGACCGCGCCGGCCTCGCGGTCGAGCATCTGCCCGCGCAGATCGTGATGACCGCCGAGGATATGGTGGACGCCGCACTCGTGGGCCTCGACCAGCACGAACTGGTGACGATTCCGTCGCTGCCGGACGCGGCCGATTGGGAGCGTTTCAACAGCGCCCGCCAGCAACTGCAACCGAACCTGTCGCACAAGTCGCCGGCCGCGCGCTACACACGCGGTGCCTCAGCGGCTTAACGCCAGTCGGTCGCGACGTCGTCGGGATCGAGCAGCGTCAGTCCCGACGACGGCAGCGGCAGCGCCGTTTTATAGCGCACCTGTTTCAAGGCAAAACTGGAGCGGATGTTCGAGATGCCCGGAATCTTCGTCAGATGATCGACGATGAAGCGCTCCAGCGTCTGCATATCCGGCATGACGACGCGCAGCAGATAGTCGGCGTCGCCCGTCATCAGATAGCACTCCATCACCTCGGGGCGCTCCGAAATCGCCTGCTCGAAACGCTGCAGCGCGTCTTCCACCTGCTTTTCCAGACTCACCTGAATGAACACGTTGATGCGCAGCCCAAGCGGCTCCGGATTCAGCAGTGTGACCTGCTGCTTGAACAGCCCAAGCTTTTCGAGCGCACGCACGCGGTTGAAGCAGGGCGTCGGCGACAGATTCACCGAGCGGGCCAGATCCGCGTTGGTGATGCGCGCGTTCTGCTGCAACTGGCTGAGGATGCCGATGTCGATTCGATCGAGACGTCTGGGTGGCGTGGTGGTCATAGATGAAATATTCCGTGAGAGACGCGAAATTCGGAATAAATAGCCTATATCAGCGCGGGATCGCAAGCAATTGAGACGCTCATTTTGCGCATGGATGGGTACCATTATTTCACTCGATTTCGAACCGAATGCCTCCATGCGGGAGTGGCGCCATGACGGATTTGTCCAGCGGTAGCGAGCAGTTGCGGTCTCTGAATGTTCAGGGTGGGGAGCGCGTGGAGCGTGAGGACGCCGATCCGCAGGAAACCGCCGAATGGCTGGAGGCGCTGGACGCGGTAGTCGCGCACGTGGGCCGCGAGCGCGCGCAGTTTCTGTTCGACAAGCTCGCGGAGTATGCGCTGTCGCTGGGCGTGGAATCGGCGCGGATCAACGTCACGCCGTACCAGAACACGATCCCGTTCGGGCAGCAACCGCGTTATCCGGGCAATCTCGAACTCGAAGAGCGTCTCGCCGCCGCGCTGCGCTGGAATGCACTGGCGATGGTGGTGCGCGCGAATCAGGCGTATGGCGAACTCGGCGGGCATATCGCGAGCTATGCGTCGGCGGCGGATCTGTTCGAGGTCGGTTTCAACCATTTTTTCCGGGCCGCGGCGCCGGGCGGAGAGGAGGGCACAGGCGACCTCGTGTACTTTCAGCCGCATTCGTCGCCGGGCGTGTACGCGCGGGCCTATCTCGAAGGCTTTTTGAGCGAGCAGCACCTGCAACACTATCGTCGCGAGATTGCCGGACCGGGGCTGTGCTCGTATCCGCATCCGTGGCTGATGCCGGACTTCTGGCAGTTCCCGACCGGCTCGATGGGCATTGGCCCGATCAACGCGATTTACCAGGCGCGCTTCATGCGCTACCTCGCCAACCGCGGCCTTGCGCAAACGCACGGCCGCAAGGTGTGGGGCTTCTTCGGCGACGGCGAAATGGACGAGCCGGAATCGACCGGCGCGCTGTCGCTGGCCGCCCGCGAGGGGCTCGATAACCTCGTGTTCGTGATCAACTGCAACTTGCAGCGCCTGGATGGTCCGGTGCGCAGCAACGGCCGCATCATCGACGAACTCGAGGCGCATTTCATCGGCGCCGGCTGGAATGTGATCAAGGTGATCTGGGGCTCGGACTGGGACCCGCTGTTTTCACGCGACCGCACCGGCGCGTTGCTGCGAGCGTTCGCGCACACCGTCGACGGGCAGTTCCAGACCTTTTCGGCGAACGACGGTGCGTACAACCGCGAACGCTTCTTCGGCCAGAATCCGGAGCTTGCGGCGCTCGCCGCGCAGTTGAGCGACGACGACATCGACCGCTTGCGCCGTGGCGGTCACGACGTGCGCAAGCTGCACGCGGCGTATGCGAAGGCGCTGGCGCATCGCGGCCAGCCGACGGTGATCCTCGCGAAGACGATGAAGGGCTTCGGCATGGGCGCGGCAGGCCAGGGCCGCATGACCACGCACCAGCAAAAGAAACTCGGCTTCGACGACCTCAAGGCGTTTCGCGACCGCTTCCGCCTGCCGCTCACGGATGAGGACGTCGAACAGGTGAAGTTTTACAAGCCAGCGGACGACAGCCCAGAGATGCAATACCTGCATGCTCGCCGGGCTGCCTTGGGAGGCTATCTGCCCAGAAGGCGGAGAGTTGCATCGAAGGGGCTGATCGTCCCGCCGATGTCCTCCTGGGGACAATTCGCGCTGGACTCGAACGGTCGCGAGATGTCCACGACGATGGCGCTCGTGCGCATGCTGACCGCGCTGCTCAAGGACGACGAAGTGGGGCCGCGAGTGGTGCCGATCGTCGCCGATGAGGCGCGTACCTTCGGCATGGCGAACATGTTCCGTCAGGTCGGCATCTATTCGCCGCTCGGGCAGCTGTACGAGCCGGAGGACCTCGGCTCGATGCTCTATTACCGTGAAGACACCAAAGGGCAGATTCTCGAAGAGGGAATTTCCGAAGCAGGCGCGGTGTCGTCGTGGATTGCAGCGGCCACGTCGTACAGCGTGCACGACCTGCCGATGCTGCCGTTCTACATCTACTACTCGATGTTCGGCTTCCAGCGCATCGGCGACCTGATCTGGGCCGCGGCGGATCAGCGCGCACGCGGTTTCCTGATCGGCGCGACCTCGGGCAAGACGACGCTCGGCGGCGAGGGTTTGCAGCATCAGGACGGCACGAGCCATCTGGCGGCATCGACGATTCCGAACTGCCGCGCCTACGATCCGGCGTTCGCGTATGAAGTCGCGGCGATCGTCGACGAGGGCATGCGCGAGATGGTCGAACAGCAGCGCGACGTGTTCTATTACGTGACGGTGATGAACGAGAACTACGCGCAACCTTCGGTGCCCGGTGGCGATCCGCAGGCGCTGCGCGAGGGCATCCTGAAGGGGATCTATTCGCTGAGTACTCAGGTGCAGACGCAGACGCAGACGCAAGCGGTGCAAGCGGCGCAGGTCCAGTTGCTGGGCGCGGGCGCGATCCTCGGCGAAGTCATCGCCGCACAACGGGCGCTGAAGGACGACTGGCAGATCGAAGCCGCGGTGTGGAGCGTGACCAGCTTCACCGAGTTGCAGCGCGACGGTATGGAGTCTGAGCGCCTCGCGCGTCATGGCGAGACGACGGAGGCGCCGTATGTGACGAAAGCGCTCGGAGCGTCCCAAGGTCCGGTAATCGCCGCAACCGATTATGTCCGCGCGGTGCCCGAACTGATCCGCGCCTATGTACCGCGCCGCTACGTGACGCTCGGCACTGACGGCTTCGGCCGCAGCGACACGCGCCAGGCATTGCGCGAGTTCTTCGAAGTGGACCGCACGGCGATCGTGATCGCGGCGTTGAAAGCACTGGTGGACGAAGGCGCGCTCGAAGCCGGCGCGCTCGCCGAGGCGCGCCGGAAGTATCGCGGCGACGCTCCCGCAGGCGCAGCTTCATGGCAATGCTGACGCAACGCCGCGGCAAATGAAAACGCGCCCGGCACCACGACCGCAAACTCCTCGCCGCCGAATCGCGCCGCGAGATCCGACGAGCGTCCGAGACAGGACTCGACCGTGCGGCGAATTCTAGATTGATCGGGGGAATGGAGGTGGGTTGCGATGGTCTTGCAAAGGCGACAGCAACGGCTTTGAAGAGCGGTTTCAGCGTTACACCGGTAATTCCCCGTTACCACTTGCAGCATCTATTTCCGCGCGCGCCATACACAATCTGTTTCATGCCTAAACGGCGGGGAGTCAGACATGAAAAAGATTGCAGTGGCGTTGTTGATGGTCGGAAGTCTGAGTGTGACCGGACAAGCGTCGGCTCATGGCAATGGCGGCGATGTGGTCGGCGCGCTGATCGGCGGTGCGTTGCTCGGCGCCGTGGTGACGTCCGCTTTGAATCCGGCGCCGGTGGTGGCTTACCAGCAGCCTGTCTACGCGCAACCGGTGTATCAACCGGCTCCTGTCTATGCGGGGCCGCCGCCGGGATACTGCTTTGACCAGTACCAGCGTGCGTACGTCGCGTGCGGTGCGCCGCCGCCCGGACAGTACTACGGTTATCCGCAGGAGCCTCCGCCGGGGTGGTAAACAGGCGGATAGGTGGGGCGAGCCGGCGCGCGCAGCTGATGATAATCGCGCGCTACACAAAAAGGCCGTCGCGGCATGCGACGGCCTTTTCATTTGTGCGGTGCTCAGTGTTTGTGATGCAACCATTCCGCATAGTGCGTATCGAGCCAGCGCTCCAGGCGTTCCGGCCTTGTCTTGTGGCTATAGTGCGACGCAGCCCAGATCGCAACGCCGACCACCAGCATCACCAGGGGTCCCAGCAAATAAGCCATCAACGATTCAGACATGGGAGCCTCCGTATCGGGTTGCGCGCATGCTTCAGTTTAGGCGATGAATGGCGAGAGAAAAGGGCGCTGTGCGTTGAAAGTGATGAGAGCGCGAACGCGTTGTTATCGACGCGAGAGGAACCTGGTGGGGAGATAAATTTTCGTTTTTCTACAGCACCTTGCATATGGTCTACGTGGCTCTGTGTACCAACCATCGAATGGGAACTGTCTTCGGTAAGGTGGGCAACGCCCTATCTGCCGGATGCCATCAGAACGGGCCCGTCCCTACATTTCGGCCGCCCTGGATCTGGGTATCGACGAAGTCTGCCCAGCGCTGCAAGATCCCGCGCCGCTCGGCGGCATCTTCCACGCCATTGGCGCTTGCGGTGTCCTTGATCGTATGCGCCAAGGTCTTTTCGATCGCGCCTGATGGCTGTCCCAACTCGCGCAAATGCGTCGACGCGGTGCGCCGAAAGTCATGCAAAACGAAATGTTCCACGTCGAGTCCGAGTGCCTTGACGGCTTGATTGAGGGTGCTCTTCGCGATGGGCCGGTCGTCGCCCCTGACGGTCGGGAATACGAAATTTCGACTAGCCGTGCCGCCGCGCAACTCCCGAAGCATCGCAACCGCCTGGTACGAGAGATACACGTCGTGGCCCCGGTCTTTCTTCATTCGCGCGGCCGGAATCGTCCAGAGCGCTGCGTCCAGGTCGAATTCGGACCACGTCGACTCGACGAGTTCGGACTTTCGAACCATCGTCAGCACCAGAAGGTGCAAGGCTAGCTTCAGCGGTCTCCGGATACTCGATGCGTAAATCGAACGGAGCATCGTGCCGATTTCGCCTGGGGAGAGGACGCGGGTGCGGCTGTCCGATGTAGCTATGGAGCGGGCCGCAATGACCTGCGCGGGGTTTGTCGTCGCGAGTTGGCGGGCGATCAGATACTCATAGAGCCGCTTCACCACATTGCGCGTATGCAGCGCCATTTTTGGGGAGCCACGGCTTTTGATCGTGTCGGATATCGCGAGGATGTCGTCGGCAGTCACGGCTTTTATCGGCTTGCCGCCAATCGAGGGCAACACGTCCTTTTCCAGTGCCCGCCGCGTGGTGCGTTGATATTCTTCCGACTTGCCGGCCATCTCCGTCGCGAGATAGAGCTCCGCGCCCTCTCGCAGAACGTCCGCCTTGCTTTCCGCGCCACGGTCTCTGCGCGCCGTGGCCACCGGCGAGACGCCGCTTGCGACCATTTCGGCGTACTTTTGCGCCTTCGCGCGGGCGACCCGCAGCGAGATCATTCTGTAGTCGCCGATCGTGACGAGCGGCTGCCGCTTGCCGTTGAGCGAATAACGGAAACGCCAGACTTTTGTGCCGGTCGTCATGACTTCGATGACCAGGCCGTTGCCGTCGGCTACTGAATATCGGGTCGCGCGCGGTTCTAGCGCACGTATCTGAGTTTCGGTTAGGGGCGCGGCTAGTTTTGGCATTCTCGAATCGTTGACTCACGGACAGACGCGATTCTAAACCGTGTACCCGCTGTGTACCAAAGATTTGGGCTGTTTTGGGTCAACGAAGCCTGGTCGAATGTTTTCGGAAGTAATGCATGACGAGGCTGCTATACCAGTCATAGCGGGCTTTTCCCCGCAAAATTCGGAAACTCTCTACTTGCCGATACAGAACCTGCTGAAAATCACGCCGAGCAAGTCGTCCGAACTGAATTCACCGGTGATCGAGTTCAACTGGTCCTGTGCGAGACGCAGCTCTTCAGCGAAGAGATCCAGCGCCTGCGAGTTCTGATCGGCGTGTGCGGCGGCCGTCGCCAGATGCTCCTCTGCCGCGCGCAGCGCGATCAGATGCCGCTCGCGCGCGAGATACACGCTCTCCGCGCCGGCTTGCCAGCCGGCGATCCGCAAGAGTTCCTGGCGCAGCAGCGTGACGCCGTCGCCTTGTTTCGCCGACAGCCGCACCTCGCTCAGATCGACGTCTGCCGCCGTGCTGAGCAATTTCACCTCCGGCGCCAAATCAGTCAGATCGGTTTTGTTCAGCACCCGCACCACCGGCACGCCGCCCGGAAAGCGGCCGCCGATCGTCTCGTCTTCGGCGGTCATGCCGGTTCTTGCGTCGAGCAGATGCAGCACCACGTCCGCGCGTTCGATCTCGCTCCACGTGCGTGCGATGCCGATCTTCTCCACTTCGTCCTCGGTATCGCGCAGGCCGGCGGTGTCGATCACGTGCAGCGGAATGCCTTCGATCTGGATGGTCTGCGCAACCTTGTCGCGTGTCGTGCCGGCGATCGGAGTGACGATGGCCAGTTCCGCGCCGGCCAGCGCGTTCAGCAGCGACGATTTGCCGACGTTCGGCTGCCCCGCGAGCACCACCGACAAGCCCTCACGCAGCAATGCACCTTGCCGCGCTTCGCTCAGCACGTGCGCGAGCCGCTCGCGAATCCGCGCGAGCTTGCCGCGGGCATCCGCGGCTTCGAGGAAGTCGATTTCTTCTTCCGGGAAGTCGAGCGTCGCTTCGACCAGCATCCGCAGCGTGATCACCTCTTCGACCAACGCGTGAATGTCGCGCGAAAACGCGCCGTCGAGCGAGCGCCCCGCCGAGCGCGCGGCGGCCTCGGTGCTGGCCTCGATCAGATCGGCAACGGCTTCGGCCTGCGCCAGATCCAGCTTGTCGTTGAGAAACGCGCGGCGCGTGAACTCGCCCGGCTCGGCCAGACGCAGACCGAACGCGCGGCCGGCGTCGATGCAACGCTGCAAGACCAGTTGCAGCACGACCGGGCCGCCGTGACCTTGCAGTTCGAGCACATGCTCGCCGGTGTAGGAGTGCGGCGCGGGAAAGTACAGCGCGATGCCGCGATCGAGCGCGTTGCCGCTGTCATCGAGGAACGGCACGTAGCTGGCGTGGCGCGGTGCGAGCGTCTGGCCGGTGAGCGCTTGCATCAGCGGCTGGGCCGCCGTTTCGGCTGCGCGGCCAAACGAAATCCGCACGACTCCGATACCTCCTCGGCCGGGCGCGGTGGCAATGGCGACGATCGGATCGGAATCGGTGGTGAGCATGGGAAGGAAGCTGTCAGAAGAGATTGAAACGCCCGCCAGCGGGCGCCGGGCATTGTAACGCGGGCACTCGCGCGCACCTTCAAGGGCAAGGGACTCCTAAGGCTCTGCGCAGCTCATCAGACAAATAAGGATTTATCTCAAATAAGCTAAGATGGATTAAGACGCGCTGGCGACTCCTTGACGCGCATAAACCTCTGAAGTCCACGCTGCAGAAGGAAAAAGCGATATTCGACGAAATCGCGAAAAGCGTTATTTGATGGCCATTTCAGGCTAAAAATAGCCTATTTACGCTAAAAACTAGCGTGAGCGGTTGTCCACTGATTATGCGCTGAATTGCACAATCGGGCCATGCCGACCTCCAAAGAAAAAGTAGCTTTCGCCAAACGGCTGAAAGACTCACTCCCTAAAGATATTAAGGGTGGGACAGATTTAGCCAGGAAATTCAATCTGCTCTATAGCAGCGGCCCCGCTGTCTCGCCGCAAACCGCCCACAAATGGCTCGCAGGTACGACGATTCCGAAGCCCGATAAGTTGCAGGTTTTGGCCACCTGGTTGCAAAAGGATGTCCATTGGCTGCATTACGGGCCACCGCCTGTGGGCAAGGTCAAACCGCTCGCGCGCGGCGAGAAATATCCGCTGTCGCCTGAAATGATTGAGCTTGCTTCGAGGCTTGCGGGATTGCCGCCGCGTCAGCGAAATCTGGTCGAAGAAATGATCACGGAATTGTATGGCGGTGCTGACGATCAAATAGACGGCGAACCCTGAAGCCCAATAAAAAAGCCGCCCGGCGCAAACCGGGCGGCTTTTTTGCGGCCGGCTTTTCAGCTGGCTTCTTCAGTTTCCGACAACCGGCGGGCGCTACTGCCGCCCGCCACTGACATCGTCAGGCCGCTTTCGTCTTCGACTGGCCCATCATCCGCGTGATGTAGTACTGCTGGGCGATCGACAGCACGTTGTTCACGACGTAGTACAGCACGAGACCCGCCGGGAAGAAGAAGAACATGACCGAGAACGCGATCGGCATGAACATCATCATCTTGGCTTGAACCGGGTCCGGCGGCGTCGGGTTCAGCTTGGTCTGCAGGAACATCGAGACGGCCATCAGCACCGGCAGGATGAAGAACGGATCCTGTTGCGACAGATCGTGAATCCACAGAATCCACGGCGCGCCGCGCATTTCCACCGACGACAGCAGCACCCAGTACAGCGAGATGAACACCGGAATCTGGATCACGACCGGCAGACAGCCGCCGAACGGATTGACCTTTTCGGTCTTGTACAGCTCCATCAGCGCGGCGTTCATTTTCTGCGGATCGCCCTTGAAGCGTTCACGCAGCGCCTGCATGCGCGGCGTGATCGCCTTCATGCGCGCCATCGACTTGTAGCTCGCCGCCGACAGCGGGAAGAACACCGCCTTGATCAACAGCGTGAGCAGCACGATCGCCCAGCCCCAGTTGCCGACATAGCTGTGGATCTTCTCGAGCAGCCAGAAGAGCGGCTTCGCGATGATCGTCACATAGCCGTAGTCCTTCACGAGTTCGAGGCCCGGTGCGACGCCTTCCAGCATGCGCTCTTCTTCAGGACCGGCGAACAGGCGTGCCGCGACGTCGACCGACTGGCCCGGGGCGATCGTCGCCACCGGCTGCTTCACACCGACGCGATACAGCGCCGGATCGATCTTCTCGACGTAAATATCGCGCTTCGCGCCCTGCTGCGGAACCCACGCCGACGCGAAGTAATGCTGCACCATCGCGATCCAGCCGTTGTCGGCCGTGTTCGCGTAGGTTGCCTTGTTCTTGTCGATGTCGCTGAAGTCGATCTTCTGGAAGTGATGCTGATCGGTGTAGACAGCCGGTCCGATGAACGTGTGCGAGAAGCGCGGCGTTTCCACCGGCTGACTGTCGCGCACCAGTTCCATATAGACCGACGGGCTCACCGGCGCCGTGCCGACGTTCTCGATCTTCGTATCGACGCCGATCACGTAGCTGCCGCGCGTGAACGTGTAGGTCTTGATGACCTTCACGCCACCCTTGACCGGCGACTCGAAGCTGATCTGGAACGACTTGGCGTCGCCCGTCAGTTCGTGCGGCTGGTTCGGCACCGGCGTGTAGACGTCGTTATGGTTCGGGAAGTCGCCGCCGAGCAGACCCGTGCGCGCCAGATACGTGTGGTTCGCAGTGCGGTCGAACAGCGTGATCACCAGCTCCGACTGCTTGCCGTCGCCTTGCTTGACGAGCGACAGCTTCGACAGCGTGCCGCCGCGGGTGTCGATCTCGCCGTTATAGACGTCGGTGCTGAACTTGATCAGTTGCGACTGCGTTGCCGCCGGCGCGTTGCCCGGCGCTGCTGCATTGGTGGCCGGCAGATCGGCGGGCTGGGTTCCCGGCGTCGTGGTTCCCGGTTCGGCGCTACCGACGGCCTTGGTCGGCGTGGCGCTCGGGAAGAACATCGACGGGCGTCCGTGATCGCGTTGCCAGTTGTCGAACAGCATGACCGCTGACATGAAGAAGATGACCCATAGGACGGTGCGTTTGATATCCATGCGTTGTCTCAGTGTCGATGGAACGGCGCGTCAGCGCTTTTCAGAAGTGGGAGGCGGGACGAGATCGATGCCGCCCGCGGAAAACGGGTGGCAGCGGCAAATACGCCTGGCGGCGAGATAAGTCCCGCGCGCGGCGCCATGATACTGGATTGCTTCGCGCGCGTAATCAGAGCAGGAAGGGTAAAAACGGCACCGGTTGCCGAGCATGGGGCTCACGGCAATCTTGTAGAAACGCAGTAAAGCGATGAGTACCGTTTGCATGGCTGGTGCGGCCTGACAGCGCCGCGCAACGTGGAGTACCGGGCGACGCCCACGCAGCAGCGCTGCCAACGCTGCGGTATGGGCGGTCACTTGAGCGTCATTCCGTCTTGGGCGCTTCCGCGGGCGGCGCCTCGCGACGGACAATTTCGCGCGCTGCCTTGTCGAGCAGCGCCTCGATTTCACTGCGGCACAGCGCCTTCAACGGCGGCGACGAGGCGCTCGGCAAAGCCTTCTTGTCGAAGCGCGTGTGCAAACGCAGCAGCACATCCCAACCGCCGAATTCGGCGCGCCGCAGCCGGAAGGCTTCACGCGCGATTCGACGTACCAGATTACGCGTGGCCGCGCGCGGCGCATACTTCTTGCCGATCACGAGACCCAGGCGAGCGTCTTTGCCGGTGGGCCGGCCGTACACCACGAAGTGCGCGGTGCGGCGCCACGGTCGCAAACGAAAAACGGATGAAAATTCATCCGTTTTTAGCAGCCTCGCGGCTTTGGGGAAGTCGGCTTGCGCTCGCAACGGAACCGAGCCCTGTTGCTGCGCCCCAGCCGTTCCCGCTTCACCGCGGGCTTCGGTCACAGCGCGCAATCCGCTCGCCTGCCTTAGATGGCGAGGCGCTTGCGGCCCTTCGCGCGACGTGCGTTGATGACCTTGCGGCCACCTGCGGTCTTCATGCGAACGCGGAAGCCGTGGGTGCGCTTGCGACGGGTAACTGAAGGTTGGTAAGTACGTTTCATGTTGCTCTCACTTGATCGAAAAATAACCGCGCGATCATCGCTGAAAGCGCAATGGCCGGAGGTTCACTGAATTGGTTTTCGCGGAACCCGCTATTTAAACCGGTTTTCTGTTGGGCGTCAATAGTTTAGCCTGGTTCGGCCGCGGGCCCGGCGCGCTTTGTCAAGTGATCAGTCCCTGTGGATAACTCCCTTTCGGGTCCGATTTGGCGTTAGAATCTCGCCTTACTTTCCAAGAATCCTGCACGCCGCTCCGGCTCGCTTGCCCCGCAAACCCTTGTGGAACAAGCGCCTGGAGCCGTTACGCCTGGCTGCTCAGGGCCTTGTTGCGTGCGCGCGACAGTGGCAGCGGCGAACCGCCGTGCACACCATAACGACAGCAACTCGATGAACGATTTCTGGCAACACTGTTCCGCATTGCTGGAGCGTGAGCTTACGCCCCAGCAGTACGTGACGTGGATCAAACCGTTGGCCCCGGTCGCCTTCGACGCCGCTGCGAACACGCTCAGCATCGCTGCGCCGAACCGCTTCAAGCTCGACTGGGTCAAGAGCCAGTTCTCCGGCCGCATCGCGGATATGGCCCGCGATTTCTGGCACGCACCGGTGGACGTGCAATTCGTGTTGGACCCCAAAGCAGGCATGCGCGCCCCGGCGGCAGCGGCACCGGCGCGTCCGGTTTTGTCCGCGCCGATGGGCGGCAACATGGCCGTTGCCGCGGTGGACGCAGCGGTGGGCGCC